>JBGAFJ010000008.1:0-75709 GCA_044227305.1 Cyclobacteriaceae bacterium
CGAGGGGGCACTCGCTGGCGTTGCTGGCAGTTTATTGCTATCTTGCTTTAGATAAAGAAATCATCATGAAGCTGTTATTAAAAATAATGCAAAATCAGATTCTGAGTATTTTGATTTTGGCTGTTCTGTTCATGTGGTTAACTCCGTTTGGATCATTTTTGCCGACGAAGCTTGGCTTTTATCTGGCAATCTTTCAGGCAACTGGAACTGTATTATTAACGGATTGGCTGATAAAGAAATATAGAGTAAAGGAATCTCCTAAAAGTAACGACCCTGTAGCCTAACTTATCCATCGAATATTTAGGAAACTATCCAACTACAACGACCGGTTCGATTGAAAAGCTGATCTTATTTTTCCCTACGAACCTAATGAAAAACTTATTTAGATATCATCTCATAACACTCCCGCCGTTGATATTGCTGCTCGCATTATACGTCTATCGGAATATCAGTGTGGGGACTTTCGCGGCAACTTTCATGTTTTACGCATTCGTATTTCGGCCAATTATAGATTTTCAGCGGCTGAAGGAAAAAGGCTTGATGGAGGACAAAGACTTCTGGAAGGTATTTGGGACCATTAGATTCAAATACTACTACCAGCTGATGTTCGAACTATAAAGGCACAATTCGGTAATGTCCGTTAGTGCTAGGCGTAGATGAATGACTAGGTATAAATACTAGTTCCAATGAAACGCTTCATTAAATATTTCATGATCGTCGTACCCCTGCTGCCGATCGCTGTGCTGATCGTTTCGCAACTCTTTAACCTGAAAAGCATTCTGGCTGACACCGGCTTGTTGTATTTCTTCATGGTATTGGCAATACTGTCGATTGCTTGCCTTGTACTTTATTCCAGGATGTCATCACAAACCCAAGAGTGGAAGCGGGTAGCAAAATAGTTTGGGCGATTATGTTTTTATTCTTTTCTGCCATTGCCCAGCCAGCGTACTGGCTCAGTTACATCAAAGAAAAATAAGAGTCAAACCTACCCTTTTCCCGATCTCAATATTATGGCCACGGAATCGTCTTTGTCGAGCAATGCAAGAAAGCCAATATGAAAACTACGCAGTTTAGTACCCCGATTGTAGTGGTTGTGTCAGCGCTCTTAATATTTAATGCTTATCAAGCGAAAATGAATTACGCCAACATGTCCATAGTGATTATCGTGACAAGCGTCTTCTTAACAATAGTTGGCCTCCTATTCTATAAGTTAGATATCGTTATTAATCCGCAAGAAATTTTCATGAGTTTTGGAATCGGCCTGATCACGAAAAGGATTCCGCTAGACTCTATTTCTCGGATTAAGCAAGTCAAAAACTCAGTGTTTGCCGGTTGGGGTCTCCGATTCCATCCGAAATATACTCTCTACAGCGCTAGTAGCTTGAAGGCTGTCGAGATCTCGTTTAAAGACAGCTCTATGAAAATCCGAATAGGGACAAGCGAACCACAAGAGATTGAAAGCTATTTGTCAACCTACATCTCGCAACACTAAATCTGATTTCCAAAGACTCTCAAAACCAGAGTGTTTGCAAACAAATTGGCATTGATTAAAAAAAATCTACGATGGAAGCTTTCATGACAGCGATTAACATCTTTTTTCTGATAACGTGCTTATCAATTTCTTACCTTTTTAAAAGCAATTATCCGAAAGACATAAATTCGCTCATTGGATACAGAACCAAAAGGTCAATGGCTTCAAAAGAGGCTTGGTTACTAGCTAACAGTTATTCTTCTAAAACCTTATTTGACTATGCCTTGGTGACTGTTGTTATTCAGGCGAGTTTATTCATTGTTTTCGGAGCACGGGTTGCCCTATTAGGGATCCTGATTTTGTGGACTGTTGCGTTATTGGCTACAATCGTTCAAACCGAAATAAGATTAAAGAAGGCAAATCCGTAGTTGGATTTTTTAAAAAATTCGCTCCTGCTCTTTTGGCTGGTCACGGAACTACCCTTAAACACCTTCTAGTTGAGCAAAATAAAGCGTTGTTAATGAGTTTGAGAACCAAGTAAAGAATTTCGATCTCATCAACCGTAGCCAATCCAAAATCGCAAATAATATGAAACTAAAAAGAAACAATTTTCCGATCCCCGCTAGCATCGTGCTCGTTATACTCTCTCTATTACTGATATCAGTTTATTCAGAAGCCCAAACCCAATTCAAATTTAATGATTGCTTCAATAAATGGTCAAACTTTGTTGCAATGAGTAAAGGAATAACCGCAAGAGCAGCCTATATCAAAAATAGTTCTGGTGACAGCTGGCATCTTCAGTTCATGAATCCGACAAGCCAGGAAGTAGATTTTACTTATACAGTTTTTGGCGCTTCGAGTCAATTTACTCAACCTTTAAATTTGAAAGCTAATTCAGTTTCGGCAATTGTAAGCGGTAATACCGGCTTGGGCAATCTCTATGGTGTGGATATTTTTGTTGCCGTCGGTGATCAAGCAGTGGCAGCACCCACGTCCACATTGAACGGAAAAACATCCTGGCAAGCTGGCGAAGAGATCGCACTTCGTACGGCTTATGGAAGCGGGGGATATAGGTTACAATTCCAATCCGACGGAAATCTTGTTATATATAAGATGAGTGATTGCGCTGTTGAGTACACTACTTGGACTAATGACCAAAATGCATATCAATGCATCTTTCAATATGATGGAAATCTCGTTATATATGCTAAGGATTCAAGTCGTCGTAATAAAGCGCTATGGAATACGGGAACGAATGGGCAAAGCGGTGCATGGGTACAGTTTAACCCAGACGGTAATCTTGTTGTGTATACGAAAGAGGGTGGAGTAGCAAAACCGAAGTGGGATATGTTTAGGGATCGGGCAAAACAAAACGGGAAAGTAGGTCCGTTTCCAGGAAGGGGTTCACCTTGTTATAACTAATAGAAAATCAGTTAATACAAAGCTAGCAAATAGCGCTTAAGGCGCTTAGCCCTTTACATCTCCATGTTCACCGGAAAAAAATCACAATATCAAACGTGACAAGGGAAGCATAGTTTTCAGTTTGCGCTGAACTGATCTATCTTCCGGCGTCCGGGACTGATAAAATCACCGACATTGAATAATATCCGCCGGCAACGTGCAACAATTTAGAAATAGTCATGATGGTCGATGCTATCTACGATTATTTTACGATAAATGTGGAAAACAGAAAGCGTTATAAGAGATTCAAAGAATTACCCAAGAAGCATCGCGAAGCCCATCAAAGGGTGTTTTTATGTCAGATGCTCCATGCACTCCACATATTTTTCACAAGTACTAATGTCTTTTTCACACCATAAAGAGAAATCGACCAAAAGCTTTATAGTAAGGGTCTTGCCTTCGGTGCTACCTTGCTACTTCAAATCCGAATAGTGTCCTTTGTGTTTTTTAAAACACAATGGCAAATTGTTATAACTGCGGAAAGCCCGTCAGCAAAAGAGACGGCACTGAGACACGGGAGCACATCCCTGCGCAAAACCTGTTTGAGGGATTTGGTGATGAATACAAGAAAAACAGGATCGTTGTCCCAGCCTGTGAAAAATGTAATGGTGAATCATCGATCATCGACGAAGAGTTCAGAGACTTAATCGGAACGATAAGCGAACGAAAAGAGCTTGGCGTTATTTCAAAAAAAACAGCCTCGGCAATTATCACCAAGAAAAAACAGTTTGATAGGCTCACCCTGGATGAAAAGGGTGGCGTGATTGGCGTTTCGTTCGACAAAGACAAGATCCTGGCCAATCATGTGAAGATCTTCAAAGGTCTGTATTATCACCAATACAAAAAGCCGATTGGTGATAACTACAAGATTGCAGCATTTATCGATCCAGACGATCAAAGTCAGCAATGCATCAACTATCTGATGAACAATTTCGAAATGAAGTTCTCCGGGCATCCGGACATTCTTTCCTATATACTGCAACCGTTTAGGGAAGAGGTGGTCAATCCGACAAAGAAAGATCTAATGCCTGTTTTAAACGAGCGTTTCTTCATGTCGATTCAAAAGTACAATCAGGCACACGCTGCTCTGGTCCTAGCGACAAGTGACTTTGTGCCTGACCAGCCAGTTAATTAACCTTTTGCTTGAATTAAATATTGGAAACAAAGAGGATCCACCGGTTAGGATATCGGGGGTCCTCACTTTTCTCGAAATAGTGATAGCGATCAAAAAGAAGACCGGCAATTTTCGGATGGCGTCGCAGCACCTCATCGTCCTCGATGTGGGACGGTGAATCAATTGTAAAAATTTCCTTGTCTTCGACAGTGTCGATTTTCTGGATATCGAGTTTCATGACTCGAACATAGAATCAGATTCCCATGAACTCTCCCTAGATTCTGAAATTATCAGGAATTCCAGACATTCATGTTGTCTGGTTTACGATACTTTCACCTGTTGAACCTTCTTATCTTAGTTAAATGAAAAAGAAGCTGATCCAGCCAATCCTGTACGAACGCATTGAACAAAAGAAGGTGATTGAGCGGGAGTTATTTTCCAAATTGACCCCAAAGGAGAAGGGTGCAATGGCAAAATCTTGGATGAAGTTTACGAATGAAATTGGCAAGGCTGGTGATGAGGCCCGGGCCACCGAAGCGAAGGCAAAGAAAAAAGGTAAGGGAAAGAAATAATGCTGGTCGACGTTAAACATTTCGTTACCGGATTTACTGAAGGTTACCAGGTACCCAACTACCTACTGGCGTCAAGTCAGGAAGTTGTGGACGATATCTTATGTTATGCTGAAAGCCGGCGCCCGTCTTTGTTTATCGAAATGTATTTCCGGTGCACTGTTTTAACAATTGCAGGTAAGCTAAATGGGAAAGAGGATCTCTCGTTTCGTCAGCTGAGCCCTCATCTGTGGATCTCCGAGCAGTCGTTGTCTGAATTTGTTCTTAAATCGGATTGCACCTATACAGTTGATATTTCATATAAGTTTGAACACGATCAATTAATCAGGGTGGCTCATGTCGATGGAAATTTTAACCCCTGAAGTTTCTAATAAATTTTTTGACGACCTCCCTTACCCCTATGAACACATTGTATACAACGGGTAAAATAATTGTCAATACTATTGCGACGATGATAAAGGACAAAAGGAAGTAACCCATGTTCTGACATTAACCATTTTAGGGAATCAACACTCGACGGCCAGCACCCAGTCACATTGATTCTTGACGGTAATTTTTCCTCCGAAATTCCAGGACCTGCGGCTTAGATCCAGCACACCAGGGGACGCGCCGATCGCGGCCGGGACAATCTGGCCAATTCCGTCAACACTCACAGGACCCATCTTCTCATTCTGATTAAGGACCTTGATAAGTGTTTTCCGCAAAAGCTTTATTTCAAAACTCATTGTCTTCCCTGGTGGGAGAGCAGGACCTGCCGGCATTAGATCGAATGAATCCGACATTTATTATTCGATGATCGTAGCCTCCGGATGCCTAGTGATATGCAGAAACCACGTGTTCGGAAATTCAGGGTTGTTTCCCTTCTCGAAGGTGTGGTAATCATCGTTGATCAGCGCTGCAACCTCTTTCTGATAACGCAGTTCATCCTCTGTTCTTACCTCGACCGGCGTGATAATCCGGAAGTGTTCCCGGTCGCCTGTCTTGCCGACTTTTTCAATCTTTACTTTCATCCTAACTGTAACTTGGTACTCATTAAAAATACTATTTTTTTTAATGCACTTTTTCCGCTTTCGGAGTAGCCCAATACCCGTCACGCATTGCAATTTTTCTACTTTTCAATAATTGGCAGTATTCAAAGGCAACGTGACCTATGCACTCAATGGTTCTGCTCGGATACCTCGGCGGATCATCCCCAAGCTTGCTAACCCCTTCCCATTCGCCAACCATGTATCGACAGCGATTACAGATGCCTCCAACGCTGATTTTGTCTTGTTTGTCAAACCCTTTATTCATGGGGCATTGATAGACGTCACCAGCTTTGCCGTAAACCTTCAGAGCTCGAGTATTTGACGAAACAAAGCTGCGAATCTCCCGGGCAGTGGCTTCTCTTTTGAAATATCGCTCTTGAATTTTCGGATTATTTATCCAGGTCATTTTATCAGTCGCCTTTGAAAGAATGCTGGCCAGCTGGTCCTGCGTCATGATCCTCTCTTCTTTTGACAGATCGATCTCGAGTACCGGATTTCCTTCCTTATAGATTTTACCCTTCTTTGTCTCATCGACAAAGTGAGTAACGGCTACTTCGATGTAAAGAACCTTCCCATTAATGAGGCATCTAAGATCCGGTCTAAAATTGCCCACTGACTTCTCTACTTCAATACTATCAAACTGAATTCGTTTCGTGCGGATTCTCTTCTCCGTCGATTGAACAACACTAGCCTGATAAGTCCAGGCATATTCTGAGAGTGCATAGTCTACATCCGGTACATCTAAATAACCTTGATTCAGGATCACTTCTTTGGCGAGGTGATGAACCACCGTTTCATAGACACCTTCACAAGCCTTTAAGCTCTGATGCTGGAAGTGCTTAGCGCGCTTATTATTAAGGCCATTGTAGGCAACGAGTGGCTGATCACACTGAGGACACACGCACCCACACTCCAATCCGTTCTTTACTTCATTGATGAAAACGAGTTTTCCATCGCGAAGAGCATATTGAAAAAGATCGTCGTATTCGTGGCGCAAGAGAAATCTATTTTATTACGGTGGCAGTCGCAAATTTTCCATTTGAACTATACCACCCCAGAGTGCCATTACTTTCTATTTTGAAAAATTCTCCAAAGTCGTTGGGATAGGTAAATTTCGTTCCGGTTTGTTTCAGGTTCTTATCTCCAAATGAACCGTCCGGATAGATTTGCCGGACTTTAATCGCTCCTTTGGCTTTATAGATTATGATGGTGCTTTCCACCAAAGGCCGGTTGTCATACCATTTTCCTATTATCTCACCAGTGGGGACGGAGGAAGCTTTCATCTCCTTCTCCTTCGCTTCACTTACCCCTTGAATATTGATGGATAGATTCGGTGTGAAATGACTCGTTGCCCATGCTCCCGATCCAATTATCATATCAGGGAGCCAATAAAAAATAAAATATCTCTCAAAGCCAGGGTTTTTGCTTTTGATGTCATCCGCTATTTTCTTTATCTCATCCCTGCTAAGTTGTTTTGCTATCCTAATGTCAAATGAGGCTTTGACAGGTTTATAGCTTAAATCTTGCATCTCGATCTTGTACGAGACAACACTTTGTCCATTGGAGGATATCCCGAAAAAAGTAATGAACGACAAAATGATAATCAATCTCATTTCTTTTTTAAAATGATTACAACATTTCGGTCCCGATGCAAAGATCTGGATGCCGGCAGAACCTGTCAAGGGCCTGGTCGGGTTCCTCGTACCTCGTCACCCTTGACAGAACCCACCGGCATCACAATACCGCATCTGAGACCGAGAAAGCCTTGGTAACCTCATAAGAGGAACCGGTTGGAAGGGGATTAATCTTTAATGAAAGAAAGCTCCGAAAATTCCAGCCACAGATTTAAAGAAATTGCGTACACGTTCCCGGACTGTAATTGTTTCTTCCACCTGGGCGAGCTCAATCACCTGTGCATGTTTCTGTTGGTCCAAGCCTGCAAACTTATCCGCCATTCTCTCATCGTGATCATGCTGTTTCTGAAAGGTCAGTGCAAATAGGAGCACAGCAACAATCACCCCTACTATTACCCATCCAAGATTTTTCATAAATGATAAAAATGATTAGTTAACCGAAGTTACGGAAAAACAAACGTTTAAAACTTTAGATCCTCGAAGAACAAAAAAAGACCCCTACGGGAGGTCTTTAAAGAACACTGCTTTCTTTTCAATGATCAGGTAGTGCTTTCCATCCTGATCTTCCTGAATATCGAAGTTCTCAACTTTACCATCGATCTCTACGGTTGCAACCTCGCGGGCTTCATCTACCAATAGAAGTTTGATCTTGGCTGTCTTGTCCAATGAAATTTTCTGTTGACGTTGGATGTTCAAGAGCCAGCCATTCGCAAAGCTTGTCATGTCTTTTTGAAGGCCGGGAATAACGCCGCGGATCGAGCCATCTTCATGGTACATGAATGCTTCCTGGTAGGCTTCGAGAGATCCGTGCTGTTCGAAGAGTATTGCATAGATCTCTTTGTCTTTAAGGATTACAAATTCCATGTAAGGATCTGACATCAGGTCGCCGTTTTGAGTGTAATAATGGGCAATGCTGAACACCGGTCCGTAGCCTTGAATCTCATTTCGGATTTCAAGATGCACAGGCATAAAAGACCCAGGAGCGTTGTCGATCTTCAGAGACGTTTTATCTGCGGAATCCTCCATCAGTTGTAGAAGTTTGCGTGCGATAGCTGTAGCAGTTCGATTTAGATGTTTCATAAATGTGATTGATTAAGTTGAACATTGTTTTTATGCTCAACCTCTGATCGGCTTTCCCCCGGAGCGGAATCTGCAGGGTAGGGGTGGAGCGTTAAGCCAAGAGGCAAAGGAATAAATGGAAGGCAGGCCGTAGGCAGGCGCCGTTTATGCCGGAAGCTCTTGGCTGCACTCCGGGAGCAAAAACGACATTTGCATAAAAAATAATGTGACTTACCAATTGATAAGTCCGTTCTGAACAAATGTTAATTGTTACTCAAACCACTAGCGCCTCTTAGCCCGTGACTGAAAACAGTGAAATAAAGGGGTCGAATTTTGCGACGGTTCCCGGCGAGTCGGACATTGCACCGGATTATTGAAGCCATCGCGGTTAGGGACACTCAAGGATAACGCGCGCGAAATTCAACACTTGTTTTAATCAATTACTTTTGTAATCAAGATGACGGCACCAAACTTGAAAACGAATTTGCGATCCCGGAGGCCCTTGTTTTGGGATATCAATGAAAAAGACATTGATCGCGCTCTCATTGAATCTGACGAGTGGGTGATTCCCCGTGTTTTCGAGTACGGTTCATTGGACGACATCCGCGATGTTATCCAGCTCTATGGAAGCGACCGCGTGAAAGCCGTTCTCGGTACCTTAAAATTAAATGCAATGTCGAGGGCGATGGCGTTTTTGTTCCTGGATATGGATCCGGAAAAAAGGTATGCTCAATAAGGACACCGTTAATCCTGAATTGATCGAAACATTATCCTGGCTTCAGGCGTCTCCGGAACTTGCATCATTTAGGCTTGTCGACGGAACGGCAATCGCACTGCAAATGGGTCATCGAAGATCGGCTGATATAGATTTATATTCCACCGAACCCGCGGACCTACCCGCGATCGCCAAGCTGTTACTCTCAAAGCTTCCTGCCGGCAACGTCGCTATTACCGATGAAATGGTTGCCGCCCAAGGAAATGGAATAAAGCTGGAGGTGTGGCATAACTGGATGATGCCTTTTAAACGGCCGGCGATCATAGCAGATGGTATAAGGCTGGCGGCGCTCGAGGATCTGGCCGCATTCAAATTGAGTGCGATAGTTAGCCGCCGTGAAAAAAAGGATTATATAGATCTCTGTTTTCTCTTTGACAAGCTCGGAACAAAGAAAGTGCTCGAAGACTTTAAGGGCTATAACCCGTGGATGTCTCTGAAGTCTTTAGCCTTCGCACTCTCCGAGGTAAGGACCGCCCAGGAAAACGAGTCGCCTATGCCCGAGATGCTTTTACCGTTCGACTGGCATGACGGAGTAGCAAAGATTCTATTGGCATTCAAAATGTTCCGGGAAATCAAAGAGAAAAAAATCGGGATCCAAGACTGAGCGAAAATATCGAGTAAATTCGTCTACAGGCATTTCTCAAATCAATCCCATGCGCTTCGCAATACTCGATGCTAAACTAATTGAGTCGTCCCCAGGATTAAAAGCGGTGTGTCCCGGCTGCTCTCAGCCTGTCGTCGCTAAATGCGGAACACAACGGGTACATCACTGGGCGCATGTACAAAAGATGTGTGACTCCTGGTCAGAACCGGAAACGCAGTGGCATCGAGCATGGAAAAACCATTTCCCCGTGGAATGGCAGGAGATCTTCTTACCTGATCAGCGCACAGGGGAAAAGCACATTGCCGATGTTCGAACAAGTCACGGAATGGTAATTGAATTTCAGCATTCACACCTTGACCCACAAGAACGTAGCACACGAGAGGCCTTCTATCGCAATATGGTTTGGGTTGTCGATGGTAATCGCTTGAAGAGAGATTATCCTCGTTTCTTAAAAGGCAAAAGTGAATGCGGCTCAATAAATTCAGGCATCTATCGAACCATGTTTCCGGATGAATGTTTCCCCGCAGCGTGGATCAAAAGTCCGGTGCCAGTTCTTTTCGACTTTAGCACCAGCGAATCAATAGGCGACATCAAAGATCCTAGAAATGATCTTATCCTATTGTTTCCGAGCCGAATTGGAGGCGATGCAATATTTGCAGTATTGTCACGCAAAGCATTTATCGACGCAGCAACCAATGGGAAGCTGATCCCGTGGACTTATAACTATATTCAAGAGCTGAAAAACCTGATCGCTGAACGGCAGCGCCAACAAGACAACATAAACTTCAACCAGTTTATGAGAACCGTACGATATAGGAAAAGCAGACGTTTTTGATATTCTCTTAACAAAGAATCCAAAAATCATTTTTTGACTGATTTGGCATTCTTTCCTTTCTTACTTCGTTTATGACCACCCGGGTACGGCTTCCGACCTCTGCGCAGTGACACCGGTGCAGCAGTTCCCCGCCTAACTTTTTTACGCTTCGCCCATGGCCATTTCCATTTTCTTTTTTTCAGCCACGCAATGCACTTGGGTAACCAGGAAACGCCCATCACTATGATGCGCACTCCCCAAATCAACATTTCACTAAGTTCCATAAGTATATTCCCAGAGGACAATTGCCCCCTTCATTTATTAAATACTTCAAAAAACCAGAAACACCTTTGGGCAGGTTAATCTGATAGAACAAATGTCTGGAATGTCATCAGTACTCCCGGAAATTAGGAGGGGTGTCTGCGTCGAGTCTCTCGATTGAAAAGCCGGTTTGGCATCTACCTTAGTCAACCGGAAAAGTCGATCTTTAACAATCAAAAGACATGATTAAGAAAAAATACGTGCTGGCTTTCGTGGGTTTGGCCATTATCATGGTCGCAATTCCTCCCACGATTTACTTTTGGAAGTTTCGCGGTTTCAATTTCGCCCAGGATCCAGGAGGGTGGGGGATTCTTGGCGACTACATTGGTGGTACGCTCAATCCCATAATCTCACTTCTGAGCCTTATCGTACTGGCTTACCTGACGTACCTGGTTGCTCTGCAAGGAAATATTGAAAGCAAAAGGCTGTTCATTTTTGAAAAACAACTTGCCGCCTACGAGGATCTCACCAAGCATTTTAAGGACATTAACATGATGACCCCTAACTATGAGCGAGCAATGACGCCGCTTAAGATGACAAAAGACCTACCGCCGGAAATGACGGTCACTGTTCTGCAAAAAGCCTTGACAGACCTCCTTGAAATCAATCACGTCTACACTGATTTCTACTTTACCCTGTTTACATTCAAAGTCAAGTACGGCCATCTTTTCAAATATGACTTCGACTCCCAAGAATACAAGAATCTTCTGACCGAGATATCAGCTATGCGTAAAACATTTGAGACCGTTGCTCCCATGATTCTGGATGGTAGGCGAGAAGAAGTTATGCAGCAAAATTTAAAGTTTGACTCTAAACCATACGAGCACCTGGCGGAACTTATCAACGCACTGCGCGAGGAGATGGAGTCACAAAATAAGCCTCTTTGAAAATTCAGGCTGATAACGCAGGTTGTAACTTCAGTTGTGGCGACTGGGGAATAGCTTTTTCGATGATTGGCCAAGCGTG
Source organism: Cyclobacteriaceae bacterium (assembly GCA_044227305.1). Taxonomy (GTDB): domain Bacteria; phylum Bacteroidota; class Bacteroidia; order Cytophagales; family Cyclobacteriaceae; genus ELB16-189. The sequence goes on from JBGAFJ010000008.1 coordinate 11,817, forward strand.
GCTTACAACTCGTTTAGGGTCGTAGATCGCTGAACCGCCGCTTAACTCAACTTGCTGCTGAATCTGTTCGATGATGTCATTCCCAAAACCGAGAACCAGTGTGAATTGACCGGGCGCCTTACCAAAAAGTTTATCGTTTAACAGATTATTAACCGCTTGACGAAATGCATGATCATCGAAACTTTGGAAGGTGCCCAGGTGAAAGATATATTTCGAATAAGCATCCACACCAATGTATAAGTAACTCTTACCGGCCTGTGTCTCGGCACTGCATGATATCAGATAAGTAGTTTCTCCGGCGTAGTTGCCTTCTTGTGAGAACGCTTTTGTCATTTCGGAATTGGTTTACTAAAACATTGACAATCAGAAAGTTACTTAACATAATCCATGTTATATAACGTAACTATTTGAATTACAGTTAGTTACAAGATAAGTGTTAAAAGCCGTTCCGCAAATATTTAATTTCGAATAAAGAGACGAATGAGCCACGAGTTCAAAAATTTTTCGCTTCAAATCCCAACGATGGAGCTCGCTGACAATTCTTCTTTGATCAAAAAACTTAACGACCTCAGGGATTTCCGAAACTACCCAATGGTCGATCACCGGATTGTCGCTGGCTCTCAAGGCTGTTCTGGTCGTTCATGAAAACTCACCAAGCGGTAATCTGATCTCTCATCGCCTTATCAGCGAGGGTTACAGCTACCTTGAGTACGGGGACTTCGACGAAACTGAATTTTTCAAATGACATACTAAACAGACGCAAACTGGGATAGGGAACCAATTTTTGGAACGGCACTAACCGAGTATCTCTTTTTCCGGTCGACTCTCCCTGGGTGAAGAGACATACAGGGCTATAAAAGCGCTGACCAAAATTGCACTAATAGCTGAAACGAAAAATGTCATGGATGCCCCGAACATCAGCCATATCCCTCCAGCAAGAGAACTTGCCATCATTGTGAATATGCTTTGAAATCCAGTATACGTACCGATCGCAGTGGCAGTATCTCCTTTGTCACAAATGTTACTGATCCATGCTTTTGCTACGCTCTCTGTTGCTGCTGCATACACCCCGTACAAAAAGAATAGACCAATAAATTGATATAACTGATGGCTTATTGCCATCCCGGCATATACCGTCGCAAACAAGAAAAGGCCAATGACGAGTGTCTTCTTAAAGCCAATTCTGTCGCTGAGCCCTCCTAGTGGGTACGCTGTAAGGGCATAAATAAAATTATAGAAAATATAGACCCCGATTACCGCAGTGTCGCTTAGTCCTGATTCCTTAACCTTTAAAAGAAGGAACAGATCCGAACTATTGATTAGGGTAAAAGCAAGCAATCCTGTAACGAGTTTTTTATACCGCAAAGAACTCTTTTTCCAATACTGCGCAAATGAAAGAAATGACGCAGATTTAAATTCAATATCCCCTTTCCCTACCCTTCTTTTCTCCGTAATCAGAAAAGTAAGACCAATGGCTAACATGCCTGGAATAAAAGCGAAGTAAAAAAGAGACTTATAACTTCCCGGAAACAGATAAAGGTAGAGAAGCGCCATTGAGGGCCCAATCACTGCCCCAAGAGTGTCCATAGAGCGATGAAAACCAAAGATCCTACCTTTTGTTTGTGCTGTTGCCTCATCAGAAAGAAGAGCATCCCTGGCACCAGTACGGACACCTTTACCAAACCGATCAATTGTTCGTGAAAAGAAAATCCAAACAGGGAATGTAAACACAGCCATCATGGGTTTGGAGACCGCACTCAATAAGTAACCAAACCGGACGAACGGAAGACGAGTGCCGCTTAAGTCTGACAGCCTCCCGAAGTAACTCTTGCTTAAGCCCGCCGTCGCTTCGGCAAATCCTTCAAGGACCCCAATGAGAAGAACTGAGAATCCGATTTCCTTCAGATATACCGGCATAATTGGGTAAAGGGATTCACTGGCAATGTCCGTGAACAGACTCACAAGAGACAGTACCCACACAGTACGAGTTATGATCTTTGTCTTGGTAAATTTCCGCTCGTCCATGAGTTGAACTACAAAATGATTTTAAAACCACCGTTAAAAATAAACCCGTCTATTGGAGAGTATATTTCTTTGAACTGAGGATTCTGAATAGTTCCTGTATAGATTGGGTCAAATCGGGTCTGCCTTGAATCCAGAAAATTCTCGCCGTTTACAAAGAGGCTAAAATGTTCAAATTTCCTCTCCAGTGAAAGCCCCATTACCCAATAATCGCTCGTCAGCTCTCCATCAGACAAGTACTGCCTTCCAACATAAAATGCCTCGTAGGCTATCCGAAGCTTTCCTTCAAGTTCATACATGATATTGGCATTAATTCGGTGCTTAGCCGTGAGTGGGTTAAATGAATTGACCTTGTTGAAGTTGCGGTCAGCATCTATGTATGTATAGCCGATATAAAGAGAAATATCCTCAACACTGAGTTTAACATTTGTCTCAAATCCTTTTGATGTGAGTTGACCGTTGGCAATATAGAATGAATAATTACCATTCGGCAGGGGTGCTGTGTTAAGAATCAAAGGATCATTCAAAACGGTATAGAAGAATAACTGATTTATTGAAATGTCCATTTCATCTGAAATCGCAGTTTTGTAGTTGATATCAAAATTTCCTCCAACAGATCTTTCCGCCTTGACGGTATTCAGGTCAAGAGGTTGAATGCTTCGAAAACTTCGTGTTTCTGCTTCTTCCGAGAAAACGGTCGGAGCCTTGTAACCTAACCCGCCGCCAACCCGCGAAGTAAGCTCATGTGTAAACTTATACATTAATGATATCCGGGGAAGTACGAACAAATCTTGCTGGCTATTATAATCCAGTCTTACCCCGGTTTCAAGAATAGTTTTTTCCGACGGCTTGAAATTGTTTTGAGCGAAAATACCGGCAGTAGTCAATTGATAATCCAAAGGAAAAGTGAGAGGTTGACTTTGCGTGAATCGGTCTGTCCATAGATTGCCACCCATGACCCACTCACTCCGCTCATCGGGTATTAAATAGCTGACCTCGGAATAGCTTGATAGCTGATTCCCGGAAAAAGTGTAGTCTGATAAACTAATATTCCTGGAAAAGTACCCAACACTATTTTTTACCGTGAGGATCGAATTGTTCTCAAACTTCTTCTCAATCTTAAATTGAGTGGAATAGCGATTTGATTTATTATTTTCAAAGTAAGTATGAGTGGCGTCTCCTCGTCCTGCGATGACATTCATATCTCCACCCGTACGATCTTCAAAACTGGTGTTTACTCCCAAACTTACTGTAGTCTCTCCAGCGTAATAAAATAAGCGGGGATTGAACGTATATCGCGTGAATTCCGGAATATCTGAAAAGCCATCGTCATTTCTGTCGAAGGCTTCTTGTGAATTGCGGGCGGCAAAGAGAGTCACTCCCCATCTATTAAACTTTTCAGCATAGTAGCCACTCAGGTCCAAGGCCTTCGTTTGATTCACATTTGCAAGGAAGGAAATTTCCCTTTTTTCGGTCGGTACTTTTGTAACAAGGTTTATCAGCCCGGCAATGGCGCCCCCTCCATACAAGGTGGAAGCTGACCCCTTAATCACTTCTACGCGCTTCAAGTCCAACGGTGGAATTTGAAGTATACTTAAGCCGGAAGAGAAACCTGAGTATATCGGAAATCCGTCACGGAGCATTTGTGTGTACTTCCCGTCCAGGCCTTGGATCCGGATGCTAGTACTGGCAGAGGTGGCAGATGTTTGCTGTGTCTGGATGCCCGTACTTTCTGTTAATAACATTTTTATATTGGAGGGTTGCATGCTTGCTTTTTCATCGAGTTCACCCGCTGAAATAGTTTCGACCCGGGTGGGGATATCATCGATGGATCTACTGCTGCGAGTGGCTGAAACCACGACTTCACTTAAATTTGTACCATCAGGGATCAAGTCTATCTCAATTACCGAAGAAGTGCTCAAGGGGAAAACAAAGGATTTCTCCTTTTTCTTATATCCTATGAAACTGAATTCAAACGTTTGGTTTCCGTCAGGCACATTCTTGATTTCAAGTATTCCATTCTCGTCTGAGCTTGCGCCCACGTTAGTTCCTTTAATTTGGCCAGTTGCCCCAGCCAGTATTTCCTTTGTTTCTTCATCGATCAATCTTGCTTTGAAGTTGTTTTGTCCTGATACAGATATCGCGAAGAAAAAAAATAGCAATCCATAAAGTGATTTCATGACTCTGAACTGTTTTGATAGTTTAACAAATAGAGGTGAGGCCGCTTATGAATTAAGCGGCCTGATAACCAAAAAAAATCATCAGTAAATCAGATTAACAGGGAGGACTTGATCAAAAACAACTTTGGCCTGTAGAAATAATTGGAAGAACGTGGTTCTTCAGGGAAAGAATTTATTTCAATAGAAGAAGGAACATATACAGGCAGAACAATTTCTGGCGAAGCAAATCTGTCAAATTCGACATCAAGGATCTTATGTGTTAGCTTGCTGTCCAGTTTAACGTACGAATCATAGCTGTCAAAGAAAGTATTGTCGTAGTCAAAGACATCAACCTCCAGCATTGCGACAGAGAAGAAAAAACCCAAAAGGGCTGAAAGGAATATTTTAGGAGCCTGCGACATTGCAAAACGAAGATAGCTAATTTCAAAAAACTAAACTCAGCACCGGAATGAATCTGCAACTCAATTTCTGCACGTAAGAGGACAGCATTTGGGTGGAATAATCACAAAAATCCCCCGATTAGCCGTGGCTCCCAGTTTTAATCACATAAATTCAAATTTTTAACTTCGAAAAATGACTCACCCTGATCCGGAACGGCAAAAGGCCCAGGCAGAATTCCTCGCCCATTGCGCACCAGAGGACCGGCGCTTCCATGAATTGATGTTCATGGTCGGCAACGCCACCTACCGCTATCACCTAGCAGCCAAAGATCTTGATCCATCAGAGGCCGATTGGAAAGAATGGATCGACGGATTGGATGAACCGTTCAAGAGCGGTATGATTAAAGAAGGATTTGAAAAAGGAAAAAGCATTTTAGCCTTCACCAGGTATGTAATGGAAAAACATGATTTCGGGCTCAGCGACTATTTAAAGGAAAATATCAATTCAAAAGATCTGGATGAATTCAATCAACTCACGAAATAGGGGTATGGATTGAAAAATCATCAATAAAAACGATAACCTCCCACCTATGAATCTACTGAAAGTAATCAACGGGAAAGTTGAACTCCGGAAGGGCACCGGGTCCCTTATCAGGACAATTGTCACCAGTGGCGCCATTGACGCGGATCTCAGCGACGATGGATCCCTTGTACTGGTAACTACGGCTAACGGAAAAGTCGAACTACGGAAAGAGAGCGGCTCACTGATCCGTACGATCGTGTCGACAAACGCCATCAGTGCAAAGTTCATGGGCGCCGATATCCGGGTGCAGTTAAACAACGGGAAGACTGAATTACGCAAAGAATCCGGTTCGCTGATCAGAACCTTATAATATCCAACCTCAAAACAATCCAAACATGAAACTGGAAATTTCACCACGGGAAAAATTAATGCTGACCTCTTGCCTGAATGAACGGCTGAGCGAACTGGCCGATGATCAAAATTTTATAGATCTGAAAAACCTGGATTATGCAGACCTGGCGGAAAAGGGTGGTTCACAATTCGTCGCTCACACTGCCAAACACCTGGACACTGTTAACCGTCTCTTGGTAAAGCTGGGCTATAAAAAGAACCCCGTCATCTACGAGGATGTGTTTCAAAAAATCAAAAATCTGAAACAATGCAAGGAATGTCTCCTTATCGGCCGGGCTGACGACTATTATAAGATAGCGCTTATTGACAAAGACCTGCGTGTCGCAACTATAGAATTAAAACAGGGGGTTGAACTAAAGGGTGAGTTTGCAATTCACTGGGTTCAGCGCGATCGCACCTGGCTTGAGAAGGAAGTTTCTGATTCCATCACGCAACGCCTACCTACAAAGGACGCTTTAAAGGCTATCCGAGCATGTAAGTACAAAGGCACAGGGCTCGATAAGAAAATGATGCGCTTTTTGAAAGTCATCCTCGGATAGCTTAATGCTCTTCGTAGATGCCGTACCTCGGAAACAGTCGTGCAACCACGTAGGATTCGAGCAAACCCCTGACCTGGTAGGGATGCCTTGGTGGTTTTTTCGGAACCATTTTACCAAAGTGTTCCTCTGTTATCCATCTCACCTGACAAAATGATTTGATATAATCCTTCGCTTCGTGGCGGTCATTGATAAACTCAATTGTTTTGTCTTTGATCAAATAATTCTTGAGCCGGGCATTTGAAACATTACCCATTAAATGATTGGTATAAATCCTCCGCCGAATGTTCTTCGATCGACCGACATACAGCGGTACCTCCTTCCTTTTCCCCATCAGGGTTATAAGGTATACCCCTGGCTCTTCCGGAATATGTCTTCCCTTCAAGCTACTAAATGGATGTGCCTGAGACTTCAAAAGAACTAGATAAGCTCCTTTCATGAATTTCTCCCAACGTGGGTCAATCGATTGAATCATGTGCTTGTTTTAAAGGCAGATATTATTTGTGCAGCTGTGGCAACAAATCCCAGAATCGCTCCAATTTTTATCGTCACGCCCCAAAAGCTTTTCCATCGGATCTTTTTTCGCTCTGCCCTGCTCCAAGCTTCGAAATAAGCGCGGGTTTTCCCCATAGCATCAAAGTCGGTGAGATCATACCCGCGGGTTTCGTCAAGATTAAAAAAGGAAGGAAGCAAACCACCCGAATGGCATTTACGGATATGTCCCTCAAGAAAATGAAGCGATTGCCGCCTGTTCTTTTTTAGGTCACGCCTCACAATGTCTTTCTCCTTCTGATAACTCTTATGAAGGGTGTCAATGTCGCTCTGGTTATAATTCGCGGCACGAATATGCCGGTCCAAGAAGTACTCAAAATCATATGTTGAGTACAGTCGCTTGGTTTCATCATCCATGGGAATGATAGTCCCGAGTTTCTCCATCTCGTCGTCGTTTAAAGTCGTTTAAATTCCGGGGCCATTATTCTGAAAGCCTCCTGAATGCCCCGCGCGTTATAGACTGGATACTCTGATCTCATCCGAATAAGGTTCAGATATGCCTTCAGAATGAAAGTGTCGTTCTCCTTGAGAAACACTCCGTATCGCTGACCATCGGTCACAATCAACCGCTGGCAGTTGGGTTTGTTCTTCGCATAATTTTCTGCCTGCGATTTCGCAGTCAAACATGAATATCCCATCTTCTTACATTCGACTACCACGTTCAGGTTTTCATCGCTCCGGGGAAGATCATCGAACAGTGCAAGGTCGACACTGTTCCATTCAATCCCCATGCGCTGCGGGGACCATCCCAGGGCGCGTAATAGGGGCACTACCAGGTAGGCAAGCGTTTCACTTTCAGAGGGCCAGGTTTGAGATTGGTGGTACCATTCTGCAATTCGCACCAGTTCATCAAATTCTGCTAAGAGGAAGTTTACCGAATTTCCCGAAACCCCTCTTCCATAAAGATATTCTGCCACATCTTTTATAGTCGTGTCAAAGTTCAATCCCTGCGGCATTGGGACAAGGGATTGCTTAAACACTGCCTCCGAGATGTCCAGGGTCGTCAGCCAATTATTAACCTCACTTTTTGGATCTAGCCGCTGAGTAGTGTCGCCTTGCTTTAGGGCATAAACCGGAAAGATCTTGGGATTTGCTAAATCACTCCAAAGCCAATTTACCCTTCTGATATGTTGAAGGTCCCAGCCATCAATATCACCAAAGCTATCATCCCAGATATAATTTTCTCGCACCTCCCCTACTGCCACAACGTTGTTAGTGCCAAGTCTGAGAACCACCAGATGACCAGGCTGAATCTCTTCACTGAACCGTCGAATATCTGTCACCTTTTTGCTTTTCCGGTGCTTGGACATTTCCACGATGCAATCCGGCCACGCTCCATATTCCCCGGGACCATTCAGGATCACTCCCCAGGAGAGACACGTCTCAGCATAGTTTCTGTTTGTGTCTCCGCCGGCTTGCTGCCAAATCGGTCGATTATTTGATAAATCTATAAGCATAAGTTATAAATCCTTAAAAGGCTGAAATTCAGTAGCGCCAGATTCCGGTTTTTGGGATGTTGGAAAAGAAGCTCTCTTTTCCTTTGACAGTGCACCTGCCAAAATCATTCTTGCTTCCTCTTTTATTCGCTTGTAGTTTGCTCTCATCGCCTCGTCATCGACTTGGGTGAATGCGGGTATATCAATCGTTTCGTAGTCGACTTCCTTCAAAATTGCTTTGAAATCAGACGGTGAAAAGTCAACGATCGACGCATAAAACTCGCCCTGTTCTAAGTTGACAATCTCCTGAGGCATTACCTTTGGTCGCTCCTGAATAGATTGGCTCATCGATTTAGAATTTGATCCCTTTAGAAATCCTGTTGAAGACTCCCCGTGAGATTCCGTCCAGTACTCTTTGTCGACCTTTCCATATAGGCGGCTGATCCTCTCGGCCGTTTTCGGGTTGGTGGTCTTACCAAAAAACTGGTTCACGAGCACCGAAGAAATAACCTCTGTCTTCTTATCTCCATACTTTAATTCAAGCTGGCTGAAATCCTGAATGCAGAGAACTGTGGCTACCCTATTCTTTCTTGCTGTGGCAGGTATCCTCTCAAGGTTGGGTATGTAAACCGTTGGAAGCTCATCGACCAGGACAATACTATGATGCTTGTCGGGCTGGTTTAATAGTTTAAGCGACACCGACATAATAAGGCTTGCCAATGGACTGTAGGTATCTGATAAAGCTGGCACATTGGATATACTTAAGAACTTTGGGTTGGCTGGATCATTGAGGTCGAGACTCAAATCATCTCCAGAGAGTATCCAGAATATGTTAGGGCTGTTGATCACTGCCAATGCATTCTGAACTGTTGCAAGCACTCCGGCTGTTTGGTTGCTGCTATTTAAGCCGGACTTTATACTTGCCACCATGCCGGCACATTCTTCATTCGTTGAAAGAAGGTCTACGAGTTTGGGGATCTCATCGGTAAGCATCAAACTCACGGCATGAGGTAGGGTACAATAATCTGGATACTCTTCCTTCAAAAACCACATGGTCGAAGAAAACAAACTCTCCGAACTACGCGTCCAGAAATCAGGTTTCGATGCGCTCTCAGGAACAAGGTTCGCCAGGATTGAATGCGTGTATTCTCTCGCATGTGAGCTTGTTCCCATCTGCTGCGGATCAAGGGGATTAATTCTGTGGCTCCTGGTCGGGTCAGAAAAATTAATGTAGTAGTCTTTGACTTTGGGGTTGTGTTTTCTAAAGGCGCTATAAAGATGGCGGTTCAAAACATGACTTTCATAATCATACAGGATTCCGGAATAACCGAGCTCTGCACTCTGCCATATCATGGGGATAACAATACTCTTCGTTTTACCTGAACCGGCAGTGCCTGTGATCAGCGTCCCCCTGGAAGGATAATTGATCAAAATCGGATCGGACCTTTTTGTTAGCGACCACCTTCCTCTAATGTCTAGCTTGAATGCCAGTGGCTTTGCAATGTTTTCTATTGACTCTATTTTTTCACTACTCCTCTTCTGCGGGAATACCTTCCTCCAAGCTCTCCTTAGAAGTAAAAAAAAGACGTAGAAAATCCCCACTGAAAAAATGAAATTTATCAGCAGTCCTATTCCGGATTGCCATGTCAATGCCTTAAGAAAATTAATTAGAGTCATTTCTGGCTTTTCATTAGCTCGAGACTGTCAAGTTCTTTTTTAAGATTCTGGATCCGTCGCTCTTTATCAATCGATTCGTTCACCAGGTTCTCTCGATGCTCAACTGCATCAACCACTTTTTGTCTTATCGTAGACAGCGAATAATCAAGCCTGCCAATCGTATCTACGAGCCCTGGTCCACCAAAGTTTCTGAGATACCTATACTTCAGGTCCGAATCTTTATAGCTACCATAGTCTTTCCAGATGTAGAAATTGATAAACAATGACCCGGTTAACAGCACAGCAAGGATCCAGATAAACTTAGCCCGCTTCATTCTGCCCAGCCAATCCTTAAGGTCAGGGAAAAAGAAAAAGTAGTGTTCCGTTCTGACGATCTCTGCTTTTATTGGCTGGCTGATTCTATTCGTTATGCTAAGAAGGTCATCCAACTTTGCAGCTAAGGGACCTAGATCCTGCTGCGGAACGGAGACCTTGATGTTTTTCAGTTTGTTTATGAACTCATCCAGGGCAACCTGAACCTGTTGCTGATCAGCGCTTGCTGCCGGCGCCGCCGCAAGTTTCTTCTGAATCTCCTTAAGTTGAGTCTCGATAGCTTCAAACCAAATCTCTAGCTGCTCATCTTTCATAACGTAATCCTTTATCCTGATTTTTTTCCAGGGTTTTTAAAAGTCTCTTGTAACTGAAATCTTTATCGATGGCGCTACCCTTAACAATCAAATCGTCCTTCCGGAAGGTTACTCCATTAATGCGCCCGGTAGATTGCTTCTGAAGTTGAAGATCGATATTTTTCTTTGCAAGGTCACGTTTCAAGGAATCATAGTTGGATATCCCTTTCTTTAAACTGCTCTCAATCGCTTCTTTGATATCTTCCTTTGTGTCACGTATCCCCTCGCGTTTGTCCTGAACAACAGCACGTGCGTTGCCCTGTTCTCGAGCGACGGTCAACTTATATTTCTCCTCCATTAGATCACAGGCATGCGCGGTCCTGTTTTTGCACCACTGATCACTTACAACCTTCCCATCAAATCCGACGCGGTTCGAAATGATATGCATGTGCTGGTGGCGCGTATCGGTGTGCTTGACAATCAGGTATTGATTATCGTTTAGCTTCATCTGTTCAAGATAATCTGAGGCCACCTTCTTCATGAGCTCGTCTGTTACCTTGTCCTGGTGGGCAAAGGATATCGAGGTGTGCCACACCGCGTTTGATATCCCGGAGTTCTGTTTACGGATCGTATTGAAGTCGTGCGTCGCATAAAACGGTGATTCCACACGAACGCCTTGAGCGGTGATCACCTCGGCCCCCTTCTTACCCATCACGTAGTTGACGCAACCACGAAACGTTTTACCGATGCTGACCTTCCCTATCATGATAGTTTTGTAATTGCTGCGTTGATGCCTTCAAGCGATTTCAAAATTTCTCGCGTCAATATCTCCCTGTTGTTCGCTGCCTTAGCCAGCTGATTGAGATTGTTCGCCATCCCGGTGAGCTGCTTATACGCAGCTGCTTCCTCCGGAGTGAGTCTGGGCTTGAGAACATGATCCAGGGATTTACCACGGACAAACTCTGCTTTCTCTATACCGGTCTCACGGGCCATCTTCTCAACGAACTTGACTTCAGTTTTCGAATAACGAACCGTGATGCGCTCACCTCTCTTTATCGGCTTGATGGGACGTGCCATGGATGTATTGTTTTTGTAGCGAAGCGTTAAGCAAAAACCGAGACTGCATTTGTTGTTTTTGGCCTGGCACAAACGGAGCAAAGCGGAGTTTTTGGCAGCCAAAAACACGTCTCGCTAATACAGGGCCTACGCTAAAATACCGCTTTCCTGTATAAAATGCCAACAATCCTTAGAACGTGATTTATTGATTTAATAACGGCCCTGTATGGCCCTGCCTTTCCCCTAACTTTGATTCCATGAAAAAAATCTCTTCTCCAAAAGAAAATGCAGCTGACAAGTTCCTCACCGGTGGCAAAGCTTTTATCGGCATCATGCCGGCAGGATCCCTGGCTACCTATCTCCTGGACCAGATCATAAAGCCACCAGTTCAGGAAAGAATAAAGGAATGGATGGAAACGGTATCTGCTTCACTCAATGAGCATGTCTCCGATATCCAGTCTCTCAAAGACAACCAACGCTTCATAACCTCTTTCATCCAGGCTTCGCAAATCGCCTCGCGCAATCATCAGGAAGACAAACTCAAAGCACTCCACAACGCTGTGATAAATTCAATCCCGGGTCCCTCCTACTCGGAGTCATTGCAGGTTCACTTCCTTCACTTGGTTGATCGTTTCACGGAATGGCATTTAAAGGTTTTGAAAATTTTCTATGATACTGATTGGCTGGCCAAAGCCGGGATTGGCTCTTTCGGTCATGGGCGAACTGCAACCGAAGACGTCATCAAAAAATATTACCCGGAAGATTTGGGTTCGGGACGCGAAGTATTTGTCGATCTCATCCTGGATGACCTTCAATCTACCCGGCTCATACAAACAGAATGGAATTCCCAAAACTCTGTGGGAATGAATCAAGCGGCGTCAACACCTTCGTTAACCACAATGGGCTTGGCATTTCTGGATTTCATCGAGGATCCACGGAAAGTTTAAAAAAATTGGAACCCCGTCGGATCATTAGGTCGTCTCACCTTCTGAATATTTAGAATGTTCTCAGCTGGAAGATTCTTATAGCAGACCAGGGAGCACTCCGAAAATCCGTTTACGATGTATTCAAAGACTGCTTCGATAGAATTATTGCCCACTTTGGCCCCGGGGATATTTTCAGGTGACGTGGATAAAATCAATGACGCTACATTCTTATTCTCATCAGGGTAGGACTTATTCTCACGTACACCTCAAAGGAGATCGGATTATTGCCGTAGGTACCATCCAGCGCAGCCGGCGCTAGTGATACCGTTCCTTGCGCGCCTATCGAGAAATTGGTCTTTAACTGTCGCAAGAGAGTATAGTTCGTTCCAAGGGTAACGACATTGACATTCCATATGGAATTTGCAGCGAACTGTGTTAATGCTAATTCGCTGGCCGACTTTTGAACGTTTTCGTATCGTCCATATAAGGCAAAGCGGTCCAATTGTAGATTGGATTCTACTATCACTGAATTCTGTTTTAACTCTCCAGTATCATTACATCCCCAAGCCACTGTTGTGGTAAGATAGCGATTGTCCCCAGATATCGTAAGAATGTGCGTAAGAGAGGCTGTAGTTCTATTGATGTCTTCACCTGGATTGAGTTCTTCTGGGCTTTTAATGAATCCCTTGGAAACTTGTATAGAAACAGACCGAAATGGATTGATCGTTAATCGATAAGAATAAGAATCAAATCTCGGCTTGTCAAAATTGTACCTGTTTTCATTGGGTTCCCGACCTGTAAACAAGGAGCCATCGAGCTTAAATATTTTATATCTAAAGCCGACAGTAGCAACACCATAAGCAATGTGAGTGGCATCCTGCCAATGGTGTCCTAACGCAGCATCCGGATTATTTGCCGCCGAGGGCCTGTGCATGAATGCAGTCGGGCCTAATGCCGGTTCGCCCGGATATCCGACGTATACAAAAGCATCAATGTCCTTATTGAACGATTGCGTGTAACCAATCGAGAGTTCGGAAAATAGATCGTGAGGGTGCTGTCTGTCGACGAGCGGCTTACCCTGATACGTCTCACCAGTTTGAAACAGCAAAGGATAACCATTCCCGCCGAAGATAGCGTCTAATGAGACCATTGTACTAAAGTGGAAAAGTCCTCTAGCTCCCACTCTCCGTTGCCCCATTAACATGAACCAATTCGGAGCGTCTACTTTCGCGGAGCCACGGCTACCTTTGGACGTTGCGTCCTGACTGTTGTATCGCAAGGCAATATTTCCGTGAGCCATGAACATCCACTTTTTAGAATGCCACATATACCCATACATAGGCGTCGCATCGGGTTGCCATGCAGTACCGGAACCGTTTCGATTCATTGGGAGGTTAAGTGAAAACGAATGGGACATAGGCGGCATAGAATCCATCTTGTGACCCATCATCATGTTATCATTCATTTTCGTACTGTCCTTCATTTCATGATGCTCATGCTGTGCAATGGCTGGGATCACTAACAGCATTGATGCCAGGTAAAAAACGATTCGATGGGTGATTGGAGAAAATACCATAATTAGAAATTCAAATATTTATTCGAGTTCTTTCAATTTTGCTTTCATTTGGTCAACTTCTTTTTGCTGACCAGCCACGATAGCCTCGCACAACTTCTTGATCTCAGGGTCAGTGATATTGGCACCCTCGCACATTAGTATTGCACCTGCGTGATGAGGAATCATGGATCTCAAAAACTGTTTGTCACTCACAGCTACTTGCCGCCGTATGCCGAAATAGCAACTAATGAGAACTACAAGACTTATAAAAATAATTGTGAGATTCAGTTTTTTGTTCTTGTACATCACACTCATCAAAACAATCTCGATCAGAACCATCGGCGCGGTCATTAATCCGGCCATGTAGAACTGGTTCACATTGATGAAAACATTCTGAAACGTGTTTACCATCGAATACATCAGTATGAACATGGCTACAAATGACAGGGCAGCCATAAGGGCAAGTCGCCGATAGTGCATAGGGTGATGAGAAGTGTCGCTATGATGTTCCATAATCAAGAATTTTTGGATCAGGCATTCGTTAAGTGTCTTCCTTACAACAGGAATGCCCTTTGTCCTAAGAGATGAAACAGCAGGCATGTACAATTCGCTTAACCAGAGTGTACATTTTTTTATTTTGGAAAATCCCGCGTGAGAATTTCTGTAGAATTTTTTCTACTTCATGCGCTTGCTGGAATAGGCGATGCGGGAGGGATTAATTCCAAAAGTGGAGACGAAAGCCCTGTTAAAATGAGCTGCATCCGTGAATCCCATTTTTATGGCTATGTCTTTTATTGAAATCCCCAGCACTATTGACCTCATGGCTTTTTGCAATCTTAGCCATTGAATGTACTTCCGAATCGTCACTCCTGTTTCCTCTTTAAAATAATGCATCAATCTACTCTCCGAGAGTCCCGAGTCGATGACAAGCTGCTTGAAATCCAATGACGATTTCTGCTCAACGCCATTTATCATCAACAATATCTGTGTTATTTTTCTATCAGCCTGCTGGTCATTTGTATTCTGACTTGTCGTAATGATTTCCAGCAAGCTCCTTGTGATTTCCTTATCACCAAAGTGATGCGTAAGGTATTTCGTGAAATAAGCAGTTAATTGAAGTGTGGCTGTGTCACCCAACTCAACAATTGCGCCTTTATTAAATGCCTTGACAAGATGGTAAGCGAGCGATGATCGAGGATCGATAAATACAAAAATGCTTGTGACGCCACCTGTGGAAATACGATGCATTGTATTAGGTTTGACTAATACCGCGCGCCCTGGTTGGTCTGGAATTCTGATGATGCAATTTAAATGAATTCTCCAATCCAATGACCAGCTTGAGCGCATAGTGACAATGGTTTCTGGTCGACGTTTCCTCGACTGCGATAACGGTGAAGTCATCGTAAAACTTAATATTGTCGCTTTGCCTTTTCACTGTATCGTTAGAGGCATTTCGACTACCATCTTATCCCACCAAATAGAGATCACGCCTTCCTTGCCGGAAGTCGGTTTGATGGTGTACTGAAGACGTTCCTGCCGACTCCCAACCTGGGGCGCAACGCTGACTCTTGCCACATCCTGACTTGCATCGTAATTATCAACGAGGTGTTGATCCCAATTTTTGTTAAGGATGATTACCCATTCGTTCTTGCCCGGAATGGTGAAGAACCCATACTTACCTGCTGGTACAATCTTATCTGCAATTTTAAAGTCCTGCTCAATTTCCAAGTTGGTGGCCCGATGTGCCCCTGTTACCCAAACTTGATCATAAGGAACAAGTCCGCCCCAGATGATCCGGCCCCTGACCGCGGGTGAATAATAGTTGATCGTTATTGCAGCATCTGCAATTGTACCCATCGCCTTCGCTTTCATGCTTCCTTTCACAGTATCCGGTTCAGATTGATCAGCGATGATCTTAAAATCACTTTGCTCCTTAGCTACACTCTGCGGCGATTTGTTTTCGCTCTTGTGATCCTTCTTAGCGCAACAAGCGAGGAACAGGGCGACTGTTAGAAATAGAATTGGTTTCATAGAAATGGTTTATAATAAAATTGATGCTGTCTTAATTATTTTCTCCTTGTCATCTGTCCACGCCGCGATTGCCCGACCGCCCGAGATTGTCAATTGAGGGAATCCGCTCGCACGAGAATCGGATGAACTTGCGAGTGTCATAGAGGGACTTTTCGTACCATCCTTTTTCACTTTGGCCAGTCTGATATCACCGCCCTCCATCCACATTACTAACGCCGTATTGTCATCCATCAAATGAATGTCAACTCTTCCAATAGCATTTCCTTCGTCCATTCTGATTGGTTCATTGAACGATTCACCGGCATTGGCAGAAAAGGAAACATTAATGTGAGCTGTATCGGATGCAGCCGAGAACCATGCGACCGCCAAAGTGTTTCCTTTGCTTGCAACTCTTGGACCATTAACCGGGCAGCCGGAGATCTTCCAATTATCGTTATGAATAGCTTTCGGGGAAGTCCATTCATCATTGATGTATCGAACGATGGACATATCTCTTATTTCATCGTCCGACCTGTCGCGATAGACCACGACCGGTCCGGCAGGAGTAATCGCCGCTGTCGTCTGACAACAATCACAAGTCTTGTTGTCCAACTCCCACTCTTTTATTTTATTTCCTGCGCAATCAACAATGGCTGCCCGCAAGCTCATTGAACCGTGGTGACCTTCATGGTGATCCATACCGGCCATTCCTTCCATCGCTGTGTTCCTGCCATCCAGCCAGGTGACAAAAAAGTTATCACCATAGGGTAGAAGTGTAACAAACCCATGCTCCGCTTCTTTGTTGTCGTCATTAAGGAGTGTCGGCGTTTTCCAGGTATGTCCGCCATCATTAGACATAGTGAATTTTACATCGTAGGCATACTTTCCCTTGTCACTCTTGTCCAGGAAATGTGCGATCAGATTTTGCCCTTTGGATGCGAGCATTGGATAATCGGCCCAGTTAACAAACCAGGAACTGCCCGCAGCAATTGTCGACGGCGTTGTCCATCGGGTGTCATCCAGACGGGACATTTTAAAGGTTGTGCCTGAATCTCCTTTTTCTACCCAGGATAAGTAGACCACGCTGTCATCACTATAGAGGAATGGCTCAGCACTGGCGTTGACGGATGGAAAGGTGAGCTGTTCCATTTTTAATTTACTATTTGTTTCTTGTGCTCGTTGCAAACAAGAAATGGCGGTAAAGGCTATCGATAAATGGACGAAGTGTAAAAGTTTCATTTAGTGATCAGGTTTAGGTTCTCAGGTTGATTCCAGTCTCTTGTGCCAGTTTCGGAAAATTTGAGTTTTCCATTCGAGTCAAAGATGTAAGTGGTTGGCAAACCTGGTATTTTCAGTTCTTCCATATTGAGAAGTCTGACATAATGAAAATTGAATAACCGCCTTTGCATGAACTCTTTTATCTCATCAGGGTCTTCATTGGAGGCAAAGAGGAATACAACGTTGTTGTCTTTTAAAGCCGCCTGCGCCTTGTCAATTGTCGGCATTTCCTGAATGCACGGACCGCACCATGTTGCCCAGAGGTTAATGAACACGGTTTTGCCTTGGAAGCTGGTAAGGTTGATTTCATCCCCATTGAGCTCTGTTATCCTTACTTTCTCAATATCGGCGTTCTTGCACCCGGTAACTGCTATAAGGAAAACACACATGTTTAATAGAGTCGTTTTCATACTGCCTCGATGTTTGATGCCCTTAAACGAAGGCTGTTTACAATAACGGATACTGAACTTAGGCTCATCGCGAGTGCCGCCAGCATTGGACTCAGCAATAGACCAAAGGATGGGTACAGCGCACCGGCAGCTATGGGTATACCGATCACATTATATATAAATGCAAAAAATAGGTTTTGCCGGATATTGCTCATCACACTGACGCTTAACTTTCGGGCGCGGATAATGCCCTTCAGGTCACCTTTTACCAAAGTGATTCCGGCGCTTTGAATAGCTGCATCAGTACCGGTTCCCATCGCAATTCCTACGTTTGCTTGTGCGAGTCCTGGCGCATCATTGATACCGTCTCCGGCCATTGCCACGATCTTACCTTGCTCTTGAAAATCTTTTACCTTATTGAGCTTGTCCACTGGAAGATAGTCTGCTTCGAACCCATCCAGTTGCAACTCCTCAGCGACACGACGAGCAGTGTTCTTGTTATCACCCGTCAGCATGATCACCTTAAGTCCTTGCTGTTGCAATTGCTTTATGGCACTTCTTGAATTTTCTTTGATCGGATCGGCAGCCGAAACATATCCTGCAAGCTTTTCATCAACGACTACATACATGACTGTCTCTCCATTGGACTGCTTGCTTTCGATCTCTGTAAGCACTGATTGTTCTGGAGAAATATTCATAGATTGAATCAGCTTAGCATTGCCAACTGATACTTTCTTTTTCCCAATGGATCCTTTTATTCCTTGCCCTGTTATTGATTCAAAGCCTTTGACTGGCCGGAGTTGAATACCTTTTTCCTTAGCGGCCTTAACAATAGCCTCAGCCAATGGATGCTCACTGCTGGATTCAATGGATGCTGTTAACGCGAGCAAGTCGTTTTCTGAAATTGATCCATTCAACACGCGAATGCTCCTAAGCGACGGTTTGCCTTCGGTTATTGTTCCAGTCTTATCGATTAATAAAACGTCTACCTTTTCCATGCTCTCGATGACCTTCGCCTCTTTGATTAGCACACCAGAAGAAGCGCCTTTTCCCGTGCCAACCATAATTGACATGGGAGTTGCCAGTCCAAGAGCACAAGGGCAAGCGATGATGAGGACCGTTACTGCATTGGCGAACGCAAAAATGTAAGCCGGCTCAGGTCCCCACGCTGCCCAGATCACGAATGAAAGAATTGCAATGAGCACAACGACCGGAACGAAATACCTGGAAATCTTGTCGGCAAGGTTTTGAATTGGCGCCTTCGAACGGCTTGCTTTGTTCACCATGTCGATGATCTGAGCAAGCAACGTATCGGAACCGACTTTGAGCGCATTCATTTCGAAGCTGCCGGTTCGATTGACGGTTCCCCCAGTCACTGTATCGCCCGCAGACTTTTCAACCGGAAGGGGTTCGCCTGTGATCATAGACTCATCGACTGAACTAGTGCCATTCGTTACTTGCCCATCGACCGCAATCTTTTCTCCTGGTTTGACCTTAATAATATCGTTGATCACAACCTGTTCAAGTGGAATTATTTCTTCACGGCCATTCCTGATTACCATTACGTCAGGAGGAACAAGGTTCAGCAATGCACGTATGGCACTGTTAGTCTGGGACCGAGCCTTCAACTCAAGCACCTGACCTAAAAGGATAAGTGAAAGAATTACGGTAGCGGCTTCAAAGTACAAATGGACTGAACCGTCCATTTTAAATTCATCGGGGAATAGCTGAGGAAATGCGAGGGCAACGATGCTGAACAGGTAGGCTGCACCTGCACCAAGGGAAATAAGTGTCCACATATTAGGCGACCATCGCAGGATAGACAGGTAGCCTCGTGTAAAGAAATCGCCTGCACAAAAAAAGATCACCGTTGTTGCAAGTCCAAACTGTATCCAGCCTAAGACTTGAGGCGAAGCCACGCTGTGAAGTTCAACACCGATCATCTCACCCATCGCAAGTACAAGAATCGGAAGTGTCAGTGTCGTTGCAATCCAGAATCTCCTCAACATCGCTTTGTATGCTGACTCCTCTTCCTGGTTATCCTTTTGTGCTACCCTTGAAACAAGGTCCATCCCGCAAATCGGACAATTACCGGGTGCACCCCTGACGATCTCCGGATGCATCGGGCAAGTGTATTCCTTTGACACAGTCTGAAGTTTCATCTCCTTGACAAGGTGCATTCCACAAACAGGACAGTTACCGGGCTTGGAATACTTTTTATCTCCCTCACAGAGCATCGGGCAATAATATTGGCCTTGCCCACTTGATGATTTAACGCCAGCCAGGTCTTCCTCATGATGATTCATATCACGCTGGTGGTTGCCAGCCTCGGAGGCTTTCACCGGAGCTAGTTTCATTCCGCATTTCGGGCATCTTCCTGGCGCATCCTTTATAACTTCAGGATGCATCGGGCAAGTGTATTGCTGTTCATTCAATTCGTTTTCCATGTCCTTAGTGATGATGTTCCAGTTCAAGGAATTTTCCCTGCGGACCGACGCCTTCAATATGCACAAGCTGAGAACCGTAATGACCTGCACATGCCACGCTGTAAGCAGATAGCATTAACACAACGGCAACAATAGCAGCAGACCAACGTCTCGTCGATAAGAAAAATTTATTACTCACGGAAAGCAGGAGCCCGGCAAAGCCGGAATAGATCGTCCGATCTGCCCAAACGTCATGCTGGTCTAAAACAAGCTGTGCATGAGCGCTGATACCATGCGTATGAGGGTGAAAATTCCTGCCCGCAAGCCAGGCAGCCATCACACCGATAAACAAAATTCCTGTAATGATCCATCCCACCTCACGCTTCATCAGAAAAACATTAAGCACCTGAAGTAGCGCCGCGATGATAATCAGCGCAATTGCGAAATGGACAATTAAAGGATGAAGTGTTGGGAAATCTTCAAAGCCTGCTTTCACTTTAGATTCATCGGAACGTACATCGTGATCATGATGCGTGCTGTCAGGCACTTGCAAGGAATTCCCGACAATTGCCGAATCGACTTTAGCCTTAACCGAATCCTGTTTATGTTTTTTGCCATTGTGAGCGAGTATCTGCAAGAGTGGGGAAAAAACTAAAACGATGATTAAAACAGCTTTCCAGTGAATGGACTTGTCGTTTGTCCTCTCTATTGATTTTTCTTTGAGCGGGACAAGATTCATTCCGCATTTGGGAAATTTACCCGGATCACTGAGAATAATCTCCGGATGCATTGGGCAGGTATATTGAATCGGTTGTTCCATTATGAAATTATTTTAGTCATGAATTATATTCTCCTTGTCAATGATGTCCCAGCCCACCGCCAGTAAGATGAACGATAATAAAAAGAACCATAACGACGACGACTGCAATCCACGCGTATCGTTCCCATGTTCTCCTGCTTATCGTCTGAATAATGTTGACACGGGCGGCGTTTTCCAATCTCATTCGTCCATACGATGTTCTTCCCCAGGGTTTATAGACAGAGAGTACAATGGCTGATAGCAACACGATCATGGCCGCTCCTGCATCCACCACCAGCCTCATCCGCAATCCACTAAACTGCGAGTCTGAAATGGTATGCTGCGACACCATGTCTGCAATGAAACCTACCGGCTGCATGTGAAGCAGTAAGAAAATCGTTGCCACCACCGTCAGGAGGAACTTGACAAGCACCCAATAGTGCTGAAACAAACCCCATGGAGTCCCAAGCGACTGGATTACTCCCGACAGCAATGAAGCCAGGCAAGCGGGAACAATGACGAACCATTCGATCAATTCCATAGACAGGTAGGATGCGCGCACCAACTGCGCTTCTTTACTGAGCAACCCCGCTATAGCAAGAGCAAAAAAAGCAGCGACCGCGCCAAACCAACCGATAGAAAATGTGATATGAGTTGTTAGCGCCAATTTTCGAAACGAAGGGGTCATTGTCATAGTATATGATTTAATGGTTAGTGTTACGATTTCCACTAATGGTCATGCATTTTGGTAGTGTCCGAGCCTTTGACGGCTTCCAGTTTCATGTTGCATTTGGAGCAGACATCTCCAGCCTTACCAGTCACTTCAGGATGCATCGGACAAACATAGACCATTTGTGTAGTGTCGTTGGTCATTTTATCATGCTCGTGTGTTTTTCCAGACTTGCCATCGCAGGCTGAAAGCAAAAGTGTTGTGGAGAAAAGAGTGATAAATAAACACCTAAATAGAGAGCTTGAGTTTTTCATGATTTTGGTTTTTAAAGGTTTATATTTTTATAGTGTTTCTTTCGTATTGCCGCATTTCAACATGCGTTGTCCCATATAGGGATTGATGATCTCTTTCGTATTGCTGATCCAGTTGGCTCCTTCGCCATTCTTTGCCATCGGGCAGAATTGAAGGTAAAGTTCGCTGTCATTAGGATGGTAGGCTTTTACCAGTGCATACATTGCTTCACTAACCGTTGATAATTCCACCCGCGTTTCTTCAATGTCAGCGCTCTGATCGATACTGTGCAAGCCTTGATTCAATTTTGCCAATTGCTCATGATAAAAATCCATCTGCTCTCCTGCGAGCTTCGACATATCAAACTTGCTTACTGTTTCTGATAATTTCTTTGCAGCAGTTTTTGCACCCTCCTGGTTATCTTCAATCAATGCTTTGTTTAGTATAAAGTAATCGGTTAAAAATCCATTGATCTGCGATTTAATGGAAGGGTCTACATTATCAAAAGTCTTGATCTGACTTGCCGTTGCTTGCGAAACAGTTGGTTGAACTTTTTCAACCGGAACTTCCTGATTTGGCTCCTTCTTGTTGCCGGAACATGCCGCTATAAGAACAGCGAAAACTAGCAGCAGGATTTGTACGATGGTTCGATTTGTATTCATAGTAATGATTGTTTGGGTTAAAAATTATTTATCGTTTAGTAAGTATCAGTTATCATAAGCTTTAATGATGATGGCCTGCCATCGGATCTCCTCCCTTTTTCAATACCAGTTCACTGTATAATAAGTAGGCACCTGTAATGACGACATTCTCATTTTCCATTATCCCTTCAGTGATTTCAACCTTGTCGTAATTCTCAAGACCTGTTTTTACCATTCGTGGCTTGAAAGCGCCATCCTTTTCAAGCATCCAGACATGACTTCCTTTCGCATCACGGATCACAGCATCGGAAGGAAGCGCAATCACTTTTTTCTCTGAATGGGAAAGGATCACCGTTGCCTGCATACCCGGAAGGAAAGCATGCTTTGGATTATTCATCACCGCACGCAGGGTTATAATCTGGCTACCCTGCCTGTACTCGGGACTCATAAATGTTACCTCACCTTCCACCGCAACATTCTCAAACCCATTAACTTTCACGTTGATATTATCGCCTTTTTTCACAAGGGCCGATTCGCCGGGATACAGTTCCGACTCTACCCAGATCCTGTCAAGCTTTTCAATCCGGTACAGTGAACTTCCTTCCGATACATACTGGCCTTCGCTCGCATCAATGCGGGCAATAACTCCCGATGCAGGAGAAAAAAATGTAATGATCGAACTGCTGACCTTATGATTAGACAACTGATCAATCTGACCCTGGCTCATTCCCAGCAACATCAGCTTCTTTGCAGCAGACGTAACAAAGCCCTGATAACGATCTCCCTTCAATTCGCTTGACTGCCGAAGGGCAAGCAGGTACTCCTGCTGAAGAGTTAAAAGTGCTTCACTGTAAATTTCATACAAGGGTTGACCCTGCTTGACTGATTGCCCCGCTTCTTTATAAAACAATCTTTCAATCCGCCCCTGAACCCGACTCGAGATTACTTCGGTTTGTTCTTCATCCACCGTTAGCCGACCTGTCAACAGTGTGTTCTCTCCCATGTTCTCTGTGCGGGTTAGTGTTGTTGAAATGTTTGCCAGCTTGATCTGACTTTCGGAAAGCATGATCGAGCCGTCGGCGCTGGTTGAAGCATTCATTTTGACGAGATCCATTCCACAGATAGGACATGTGCGAGCCTTATCCTGAATAACCTGGGGATGCATCGGACAGGTATACTGTTCAGATGTTGCTGTATGCCCAGCGTGATCGTCTTTCTTACCACAGGATGTTATTCCAAGCGCAATCAAAAGAAGAAAACTAAATTCTATCGCTTTCATATCAATTTCTGACTTTAATAAAACTCTCGCTGTCCACCATGAACTGCGCGTTATAGGCAATACTGTCTCCTGACTCCAGGCCACTGACAATTTCTATCCAGTCTCCTGATTGCTTGCCGGTGATGATCTCTTTGGGCCGAAATACACCGCGTCGTTTTGTGAAGGCAATTTCACTGGAACCAAGGTCCAGTCGTGCCGATAACGGGATCCAAAGTGAAGGACCGGAGGATAATTTGAATGAAGCGCTGACCAACTGGCCAATGCCCAACTTTTCTCCAGGGTTTAATAAATAGCATCTGACTTTCACAAAACTTTCGCCGTCTTTAAAGAAAGGTTGAATAAAATTTACCTTCGCTTCGATTTTCTCAGATGTGTTCCCGGATATGAGTGTTACCGGGTCATTTACTTTTATCGATGCAGCGTCACGTTGATAAACATCAAACTCGGCCCAGACGTAATCAGTATTAACTACTTTAAAAATTTCCTGACCTGCATTTACATACATTCCCTCGCGGATCGATAATTCAGTGTTTTGATTAGCCGAGGTTCGAATGGAGCCGGTGGAGCTGCCCGCCGTCATTCCCCCATCCATGGAAGAATTGTCCGATGAGTTTTCTATTGAAACCCCATCAGTCAATGGACCATCCTCAATAACATAGCCGTTCACAGGACTATAAACAGGAAATGAATACGATTCTTTTCCACTCGAAACGAGCTTTGAAATTTGTGATTCAGAAATTCCGAGTAAGCGTAATTTTTCTTTTGCTCCATCGATCAGTTGAATATTTTCCTTGTCAGATGTTGTCAGGTAAAGAAGTTCGCGCTGGGCGGTAAGCAACTCGGGACTATAGATTTCCAAAAGCTTCTGACCTTTTCGCACCGGTTGAAAATTATACCTGATGGCAAGTTTTTCAATCCGACCACCAAACCGGATCGGAATGGAGGCAGATCTTCTGGTGTCATACGTGATAATGCCGTTTGCTTCTGCTTTTAAATCCTGCACTTTCTCCTGGGGCGTGATCGTCTTTATCGACGAGGTCACCATTGCGTTGGTTGGCTTCAGCAAATAGTTAAGCCCGGCGGTGATCTTTACTTCCTGTCCCGGCAATCCCTTTTTTACGAGGTCCATTCCACAAACCTGACACGTCCCAGGCTTGTCCTGAATAATAGTGGGATGCATCGGGCATGTGTACTGGTCGTGACCTGCATGATCAGTCTTTTTGCTGCACGCCACCAGGAGCACGATCATCAAAATGATTAACGATTTTATTTGAATCATTTTCATCTATTTCTCAAGTTGCTTTTCGTAATTCACAATCATTTCATAATACCGCTGAACCGTTTCCAGGTACTGCATTTGCGTCATGTTAAGTGTTTCCCATGCATCAATAATAATCGGCAGCTCTTCCTTATTTTCCTCATAGGCCAGCATGAGAGTTTCATAATTCTTGCGCAACGCTGGCGTTATTCGCTTTTCATAATTTTCAATTTGTTTGCCCAGTGTATTGATTTCCGCAGCCATGCTTGTAGTCATCCCCTGTAGTTCATTAAGGATGGCCGCACGCTCACTTTTCATGGCATCGATTTCTTTGCTCATTCCCTGAACATTCGACTTATAAGTTTTCGATGACCACGGTGCGATTGGAATCGATACCATACCCAGCAGCATAAACTGGTTTGGCATTTCGTTTCCTCGTGCAATCATGTGATTGAAGCTAAGATTGAAATCAGGCTTGGATTGATAGCTTTCAAGTGCCTGATTAAGTTTCATCGCCTGAATGCTTTTATCGATCCTTCGAATATCACTCCGGCTTTCAGCGAATATGCTCGTATCAGCTCGCGACAGGACGAATGCAACTGGATGAATAACGGTATCAATTGAAAATCGCACATCACCTGGCACATTCATCAACTGGTTAAGCAGTATGTTTTTCTGAATGATTTGATTGTCATTCATTAAAATCATATTGCGAACCTCTTGCAGTCTTCCTTCTGCTTTATACACGTTGCTAATCTTGCTTTGATTGTAAGGATATCGCAGCTGCGCGATTTTCAATACCAGCGCTATGATTTCTTCGTTCTCCTTTAAAACTGTTTTCTTCTTCTCCAGAACAATCCACTGATAGTATGCCGTTTTTGCCTGGGCGCGTAATTCATTGAACACATACGTCTCGCTTGCCTGCTCAATCGCTGCCTTTGATTCCAGATAACCCTGATTGGCCCGAAGCTTCGCAGGATTTGTAAATTTCTGCTGCACTGAAAGCATAATCTGACCTTTGTCGCGGGGATCATCGACCGTCTTATAGGGCAACATCCAAAGTCCACCACCCACTTCAGGAGCCATCCAACCCTTTGCCCCTTTTGCATAGGCAGTCATCGCATCGGCTCGTGAGCTATAGCTCCTCAGCATGGGGTTGCGATCTTTCACCGCCGAGATAATACTATCAAGGGAAACACGTCCCTGACCATTCGCCTTTACTACTCCGGCAAACAGAGCAATGGCTATAAATATTTTTTTAATGTTTAACATCATGTATTTCAAGTTTTCCGAATTTTCTCAACTCATACTCTTTCGCCATCAGAAAGATGAGCGGCGTCACCAGCAAAATGTGCGTGGAAGAAGTCAATACCCCTCCAATCATTGGAAGTACAATGGGTAACATCACGTCACTACCAACACCGGTCGACCACAGTACGGGTACCAGACCAAATAGCGACACACATACTGTCATCAGTTTTGGACGAAGGCGCTTTGCTGCTCCATGAATCACATACTCGCGCAAATCATCATTGGTGATAGTCTGCCTTGAATTTCCTTTGAGCGTTACCAACTGTTGCATTGCGTCATTCAAATAGATCACCATCACGACTCCGGTCTCCACAGCGATCCCGAACAAGGCAATAAAACCAACCGCCACCGCGACGGAGAGGTGAACTCCATAGAAATAAATAATGTAAGCCCCTCCAATGAGCGCGAATGGAATGGTAACGAGACTTAGAAAAGCTTCACGAATTGATTTGAATGCCAGGTAAAGCGCAAGCAAAATGATCAACAATACGATCGGGGCTATGATAGCCAACGTCTGCTTGCCGCGTATAAGGTTTTCATATTGACCACTCCACTCAATATAATAGCCATTGGGAAGACCGGTTAGATCGGAATTCACTTTCTCAATCGCTTCCTCAACGGTGCTTCCAAGATCACGATCACGCACATTAAACAACACCGCTCCGCGGAGCATGGCGTTGTCTGACTGAATCATAGGTGGGCCATTCTCAAATCGAATTTCTGCCACTGATGATAGAGGAATCGTTCCAAAGGAAGTCTTGAGTGGAATTCGTTTAATACGGTCAATGCTGTTTCTATAATCCTGCGGTAATCTTACGTTGATCGAAAATCGCTGACGACCCTCCACTGTATTCCCAAGTGGCGTCCCGCCAATAGCGGTTTCAACAATCATATTTACATCCTGGATACCCAAGCCGAATCGTCCTATCTTGTCACGGTCGATATCAATAACTAAATATTTACCACCTGTGATAGGCTCTACATACAAATCTTTCACACCGGGAATGTCTTCCATCAGCTTTTTGACGCGCTCCGATACCGCATAGATTGTATCCAGATTTTGTCCGTGAACTTTTACACCGACGTCTGTCCGGATTCCCGTTGAAAGCATGTTGATCCGGTTGATAATGGGCTGCGTCCATCCATTGACTACACCCGGGATCTGGAGTTTGGCATCCAGTTCATCCACTATATCTTTTTTGGTGATACCGACGCGCCATTCAGATTTTGGCTTGAGCATGATGATTGTCTCAATCATACTGATCGGAGAATTATCTGTTGGAGTGCTGGCACGTCCAGCCTTACCCAGCACCTTATCAACCTCGGGAACAGATTTGATGATCTTATCCTGAACCTGAAGAATGCGCTTTATCTCCGAATTGGAAATATCCGGAAGCGTTACCGGCATAAACAATATTGATTGTTCATCCAGAGGTGGCATGAATTCACTTCCAAGGCTGATCAGCAGGGGAATACTGATGGCAAGAGCGATAAGATTAATCCCGATGGTTGTTTTTCTCCAGTTGAGGCAGGTACGGATTACGGGTTCATAAACTCTCTCGAGCGTTCGGGTTATCGGATTGGCCTTTTCATTCTTGAATTTTCCACGCATGAACAATGAAATCATTACCGGTGCCAGCGTAATCACAAGGAATGCATCGACAATTAATATGAAGGTCTTTGTGTAGGCAAGCGGATGAAAAAGTTTTCCCTCCTGTCCCGTCAGCAGAAACACCGGTAGAAAAGAGGTAACAATGATAATGGTAGAATAGAATACTCCGCGCGAAACCTGTTTGCTGGATTTTTCGATAATCGCTTCCCGTTCTTCGGCAGGAATCTCCACATAATCTTTTTTCTTATTGAATAATTTTCTGATCATACGATTAGGAGTTTAGCTGTTTATTCAACTCTTCCTGACGCAGTGCCAGATTTCTGTAGGAGTTCTCTGCCATAATAATCCCGTTGTCAACGATTACCCCGATAGCAAGAGCGATACCGGTAAGCGACATGATGTTGGAGGAGATATCAAACACATTCAATAGAATGAAGCTGGCAGCAATGGTGATCGGGATCTGGATGATGATGCTGAGGGCGCTTCTCCAATGAAAAAGAAATAGTAAAACCACCAGTGAAACAACGATCATTTCCTCAATCAATGTTCGCCTGATGGAAGAGATTGATTCCTCGATGAGTCCACTTCGGTCATAAACAATGTTGAACTTCATTCCTTGAGGAAGTCCCTTGGATACTTCCATCATCTTGGCCTTAACTGATTTTATTACTTCATCAGCGTTCTCCCCATAGCGCATCACAATAATGCCACCAACGGCTTCACCTTCACCGTTCAGATCAAAAATTCCCAGACGGGTTTCTCCTGTCATCTGAACCGTTCCAATATCTTTTATTCTGACAGGTGTGGCATTTTCTGTTTTGACAGAAATTTTTTCAATGTCCTGTATGGATTTGAGGTAGCCAGTGGTCTTGATAATGTAACCTATATCACTTAGCTCAAACTTGCGTCCGCCTGCTTCATTGTTATTATTTCGAATGGATTGAATGACCTCTGGTATTGACAAACCATAATAGGTAAGCTTGTTAGGATCGATCGTCACTTGGTACTGTTTTTCAAAACCACCGAAAGAAGCCACTTCGCTAACGCCCGATACATTTTGAAGCGCAAACTTTACATACCAGTCTTGTATAGCGCGCTGTTCACCAAGATCCATTTCGGGTGCATCAAGCGTATACCAAAGCACATGACCAACTCCTGTTCCATCAGGTCCAAGGGTCGGAGCGACGCCCTCCGGCAATACACTATTGGCAGAACTTAATCTTTCCAGTACTCTCTGCCGCGCCCAGTAAACATCCACCTCGTCGTTGAAAATCACATAGATGAAACTCATGCCGAACATTGAGGCGCCGCGAACATACTTTACCTTGGGGAGTCCTTGCAGGTTCGTTATCAACGGATAGGTAATCTGGTCCTCGATGATCTGGGGGCTACGACCCATCCACTCGGTAAACACGATCACCTGATTTTCTGACAGATCAGGAATTGCGTCGATCTTGCTTTTCTGAATTGAAAATATGCCCCACACAAATAATCCGGCTGCGATGAGCAAAACGAAAAATTTGTTGCGGAGTGAAAGAGAAATTAAATTTTGAATCATAGCTAAAGTCATTTGAAACAGGATGGCCAATGCCAAACCGGTAAGCAAAAAAAGTTTACAACCAGATCAATGAGTTGATTGGTGAAAACGATGACAGCTAAGAAATCAAATCAGGAACGAGTGAGCTAAGAGCGTTATGTCACGCTCAGGTAACGGAGGTTTACAAATAGTGTAGCCTAGAGTTGCTACAGTAGGATCAATGTAAACGATGGAATATAAAACAGGGAGAATAACAGCGATGACGTTGAATGTTGGTGCCGCTGGTGTTGTAATTTTTTGTGCTGAAGATACTTCGTCGCTTTTCACGATGACAGTTTGTTCTTCACAGCACCCGTTTTTCCTGGTATGATGTTCAGCCCCGACGCAGGGTTTGCACGGATCAGGCCTTACAAAAAGTGCCACCGATTTAACTTCACCTCCGCAGATATGTGAATTCACCATCACCCCGATAGAAGCAACGAGCATGAGCCCCGCCAGGAACAAGGATAATATGGGTCGAAGTGCTTTCATCAGAGAATTAAAAATACGAATTTTTTACCTTAAAGTTGCGCCAGCATTGTCGCAGCCATCGCAACCATC
Organism: Cyclobacteriaceae bacterium; assembly: GCA_044227305.1. Taxonomy (GTDB): domain Bacteria; phylum Bacteroidota; class Bacteroidia; order Cytophagales; family Cyclobacteriaceae; genus ELB16-189. The sequence continues at coordinate 41,777 of JBGAFJ010000008.1, forward strand.
AGCAAATCTTCGATAATCGTAACCGTGCTCATTGGCAGGTTAAACACAGCGCCCAGGCACGCACAACGTAATTTTTGCTTATTCAGCACACTTTTTATAACGCCAATAGAGCTAAAACCCATTACTGCAATTGTCGCAACATTTGTAAAGAATGGATTGAAACCTGTCAGGTATGCCAGGCCGAGTCCGAGTTCAATAAATGGATAGATGTATCCGTATATAGGGACCTTAATGGCCAACAGGTCATACATGGCATAGCTTGATGCAAATCCTTTTACGTCCAGCATTTTGAAAAAAGAAAAAACAAGGAAGAACCCAGCCATAAAGTAGTTCATGCCATGATGAAGATTGCCGCCGGATGTAATGAGCGATACCGTAGTAATGAACAATCCTATGATGAGGAGCGGCTTGTAGGTCGATAGCCACGATTTACCGGTCTCTTCTTTGCTTCCGTGATGAGAATGGTCAGAACCATCTTCACTGATCTTATACTTGGTATTAACACCAATAGTCTCTTGTAACTCCGCATTACTGATGTGTTTATGCATTGTGATGATCGCTTTCTGTCCTTCCAGTTTTACGTCGGCCGCAAGCACGTCGGGATGCATGAGTAATTTACTTTTAACTTTGGCCACGCAGCCTTCACATGTGATGCCCATGACTGTATATGAGTGAGTCATTTTTTTGATTTAATTATCATTCAAAATAACGCAAGGCGCGGGGATAAGTCTTTACATAATTCTGGGAAAAAGTTATAACCCTGGGCTCAAGGGCGGCCTATGCTGATTCCGAAAAGATGTCGGATAACTACAGCCATAAATAAGATGAATTAGTCCCAGTATTCGCATTTGGCACCGGACTTGAGGTAATTTGAATATTTCCTTATCAGTTTATGCCCGATATACGTTGATGTAATAATGAGGGTCTTGCTCCATCAAACTGACGATGGCTAAGACGAGGAAACCAGCAACGGCTACTATTCATCCTGCGGAAAACGTAATGTGTGCGGTGAGATTAAATTTCGAGGCTATCGGACCCATTGTTATAAAATTCTCGGGGACTATTTCAATAATTTAACGCAACTGAAATGGAAAAGGGGGTTTTATAATTTTAGGGAAAAATTATACTTGGTCGATTGGTTGCCTTTTTCGAGCACCGATTTTTTTGAAATGGCTCGGGGTAAGTCCGGTAATTTTCTTGAATTGGTTCGAAAGATGCTGAACGCTGCTATAAGCAAGTTGGTCTGCAATTTCTGCTAGGGAGTACTCATTATACACGAGCAGTTCCTTGACAAACTCGATCTTCTGACTGATCAGATATTGCTCTATGGTTGTGCCTTCGATGCCCGAAAAAAGATTACTGAGAGACGTATAATCTTTATGCATGGCATCCGATACAAAGGCCGAGAACTTAAGTTTTCTTTTTTGACTGTTCTGACCACGCACCCGCTCAATAATGATTTTCTTGATTTGGTTCACTTGTCGGGCTGATTTGTCTTCGATGAGCTGGAACCCCAGGGACTCAATGCCAGATTTGAAAATTTTTAATTGTTTGTCGGTCGGCTGCTCAGTTAGTTCAATCTCTCCAAGCTCGACGGTCATGTACTCCAGCGCCGCTTTATCTAGCTCATTCCTTATTGCCGTCTTGCAACGGGCACAAACCATATTTTTCACGTAAACTTTCATATAACACAACAGGTATTTTCCTTTTCGCGGAAACCCCCCCCTCAATCACGTGGACCCAGGAAACGATCACCATTGAAGTGAATAAGATGGGTGGGATCGCTGGCTACCCACACCTCGGTATCCCACATTAGTCCCTGCAAAAATCTTCCCATCATCCTGAAATCAGGAAACGCGGTGACATAAATTATTCCAAAGCCAAGGTTTCCGAACAGCGCTTTAAGTTCATCGTACCGTTTTCCGTCCACAGGCCCGCTGCTGGCCACGGCTTCAATCAAGTACAGCCATCCCTTTTCTTTTAAGAACAAGATCACGTCCGGCATTCTGCTGGATGCACCAACTTTAAAACCTATTTGCTTCTCCAAACCCTCTTCAAACTCCTTGCCCCATTTCAAGGCAGTGTCTCCAACATAGAGTAAATCAGATCCAGGGGCAAAGCGAGGCCCGAATTCTTCAATGATTTTCTTTATCAATTCTCCGTGTCCACCCGGAGACAGCGTTATCTCCTTTCCTTCAGCAATCTTTACGGGAACAAGGGAGTGCTCCCGCGCTTTGGCATACTTAGCAACTAGCGACGTGCCTAATGCTTGATACTCCTTTACTTTAGCTTCCCAATCTTTCGTTCCGTAGGCCTTGATAACTGCCAAGGCGCTTGGCTCAAGCTGATAGACTGTCTTTGGGCTGACAGTCGGCCTGGTGGGTTCATCAGGATTTTTCAGAGCTATCGCAGCAGCAACAAAATAATGCAGCCCTTCGTCGCGAATTTGTTCTCGGGAATTTTCTGCCCAAACCTTCTTATGGTGTGTCCCTGCAAAATCTTTTGTTGCGCGGGTACCGATCATTGGTGACTCTGCATTTTGCCAGGACTTTCCGGGCGTAATATTCGCCAAGGCCAAAAGAATATGCGCCCTTAGTTCTCCGTGCGATTGCATTGGCATTCCGAGCGCCTTGAGAATCTCAATTGCTTGCTGTATTTGTTCACTCACTGCCATAGGGGTTGTAATGCTGAATCAATTTCTGCCTGCGACACTCGATACTTCCTCCCTATCACCCACTCCCCGAGATCGCAAAGAGCTTTAGCTTCTGGAAATTTCATGTTCCTGAGGTCAGTGGCATTCACCTGGGTGTGGCCGTTAAATTGCCTGAAGTATTGGTCGACGATCGAAGAATTCAGATAGACCGCAAGGCCGTAGGCGATTTTTTTATCAATCCCTTTCCTCTTACAGTGAATAATATTCAAGTGGTTTTCAAAGCCAATCTTTTCCCACTTCGAAAACTCTTTTGGGTTGAAAACACTAGCAGTAATTCTTCTCTTCTCTTCCTTTGAGGAAAAGCGCCTTACGATTACATAGTAACCGTTCGGGTAAAGCCACTTCTCAGTTGCCTTATTTACAGCAATGGCATTGGGTTTCTTTGAATCAAGGGCAGGCCACTCCAAATCAAAACTCCGGAAGTGATGCGGGTATAAAAGAGGTACCGACTTACCCGATACCTGTTTCTTCAGGTGCTCTTTTACGCGAAAGTCAATCACCGGCCCTGTTGATACCTTCAGATCCATCGCCTCGAGAGTTGTGCTGATCATCGGTGAGTGGATCACCAGGTCCTCGGACTGGATGGGAAGATGAATAAATTTCTCTTTGTCTGCCGGATTTACAATGCGTTCAAAAGGAAACTTGTGCGAGGCAAAGCCCACAAGAGAATCGTCCTGGGAAGTTGATACGATAACACTACCCTGCTTGGCGCCCTTCACGAGGTGAATGATCACATTCTCCTGAAGAACATCGTCGTCACTAAAGGCTGCATCACGTTTATTAAACAGATGAATGTGCTTGATGGCGCTTTCCTGGATCAATTTTTCCCGGAAAGATTTGTAATACGGACCATTGCAGAAGCTCCGCGGGATAATTGCTACCAGCTCCCCTCCCCTTTCCAGCTGCCGAAGCGCTAGGCCTACAAATGCAGAATACAGATTCACTGTTTCAAACCCTGCAGACTTTAAATTGCGTCGGTAATCAGAGTCGATGTTAATTTTCTTGTATGGCGGATTAAGAATCGCATGCGTGAATTCCGGTTTCTCTCCGCGGGCAATTGAATATGTGGCGAGCTTAACGTAATCCTCGACGCGGATCTGGCTCGAGAATGATTTTCTCTTGGCTCCGTTTAACCTTTGGATGCTGTTTGCTAAAGGGAATATGATATCCTGATCTAGTTCAACGGCCGTTACCTTCAGTGTCCTTCCCTTTATCAGACCCTCCGACCACGCCTTGTAGAATGGAACAATGAGTGATCCCATTCCTGCGCCTGGTTCCAGCAACTTTATAGCCTTCCAATTTTTCTTTGAAAACATGCTCACCATAAACTCCGCGGTCCTGGAGGGCGTTAAGTACTGACCAAGTGACGATTTCTTTTGCGAATCAACCGCCTTGGAAATGGTCTTTCGTTCTTGTTCGAGCGTGTCTGCGGAAATTGCCATCAGTTAATTACTTACGATTGCGGAATATCCTTCCAAGAAACTAAAATCCTTTTCGTCATTGATAAACTTTATCGCATTTATTGAAAAATCATTCATTAAGTCGAAAATTCCAGTGATCTGATTTTCAAATGGACGGATATGTCTTTCGCCATCGCCATCCTGAACGACTTCGTATTGCGCTTCGAAGGCAGTCCGATACTTCGATTTCATTTCATTCAATGTGTCGGAACTTATATGCGTTCCTTTATGAGCAACGATATTCCTGATGATCGAAGTCAGTTCAAAATATTGAGCCCAGGTAATATCCGGATACCAAATTGTTCTCCCGTCAGCAAAGTCTTTGAACGCCGGTGAATTGAGTTTCATGAATTCAATCAGATAGCGATTGTTTTTTGCATCGACCGGAACCTGCGCAGCCTTGAGGAAATTTCTGATCTCATTGATTAGCGTGTCGTTATCTCTCTTGCTTCGCGTCGGGTTATTCAAATGCGGAAAATATTTGAGCCAGATCCCTTGAAGCAGAAAAATCTCCATCACATTATAAATCTTGAGAATCGAGAGGTTCATTACCCAGGAAAAAAGATTCGCGCGATGCTCTTCAAGATCCGTCGTCTTAATGGAAACCTCGTTGCCTTCAAAACCGACTGCATATGCAAGCCCGGTCTTACTCGACACGTTGTATGCAGCAAACATCGCCGAATAAATTTCTTTTGGTTTGATCTCTTGCTCCTGATACCGCTTAATTGACCAATCAAGAAAAGATTTCCAAAAACTTAAATCGCTGCTCACACTAAGTGCAGTGCTTTTATAATTTTCGAATGCTGACTTTACATTAAACTGTTTTGTCGTTGTCATTACTTCATCTCCTTCCCTCTCTAATTTTCAAATTTCTCTTTTCTTCTTTTACTCGAACTTCCACTGGGCGCTTTGTGATCGTTGTCGATTCGAAGAGCATATCAAGCGCCTCGTGAATAGCATCTTTCTGTGAGTACTCAAATGCACCAGCACGTCGCTTTGTATAAACCAGGTCTTTCATTTTGTCCAAATAACCAGTCCCAATAATGAATGTCTGGCGCACTGTGTCAGGGAGCTCGACCGTGACCGGCTGCGCTGCTCTCTGATTATCCTTGGATGTATTCTTTCCCGGGTTCTCATCTTCCAGCAGATCTAGGAAATCCTTCTTGGTGTCGATCGCTGGTTTTGAAGTAGTATTTCTAAATGATTTACCCATGTTATCAAGTGTTATTTAGTGTTACTCAATGTTACATCGACATTATTTCTTCGCTTAGCTTGGCGTAATCCTTGGCTCCCGGACTTCCCGGCGCATAGGAGAAAATATCCTTGCCCAGGGATGGTGCCTCTTGCAGTTGCACATTCTCCCTAATAGTGGCTTTAAGGACTTTGTTCTTCAGCAGCTCCCGCAAGTCGTCTGCCGTATCGCGGCTCAGGATCTTCCTGTTGTTGTAGCGCGTGAAGAACACCCCCCCTACTGTGAGCTTGGTGTTGATCCGTTTTCGGACCTTTTCCACGATGTCAAGAACCTTGTTGAGGCCGTCCACACCGAAAATCTGAGCTTCCAGCGGAATTATTACCTCGTCAGCAGCTGCCAGGGCGTTCACTGTGATCAGCCCGAGTGCCGGGGGGCAGTCAATGAGAATGAAATCGAATTTCTTCTTGAGTGGTTCAAGTACCTCCTTTAGCAGGTACTCGTTGTCGAGCTCCCCTCCTTTCACTCGCTCAAAACTGCTCATGCCATACCCGCACGGGATCAGCACAAGGTTGTCAAGAATAGGGACGGCCTGAAGCTTCTGCTCTCCCAGCAGCACCCCGTAGATCGTGACTTCGGGGTTCTCGATACCGAGAGCCTTTGTCATGTTAGCCTGCGGATCCAAGTCGATGAGCAGAACCTTTTTGTCCTTGCCGGCCAGGTATGCTCCGATGTTTACCGCTGATGTGGTTTTACCGACTCCACCTTTCTGGTTGGAGAAAGCGATGGTTCGCGCCATAGTTGAAAAAGTAGTTTAAAAAATGTTACCGAGTGTTACTCGATATTCATACAATAATACCAAGTAACATTGAAATTGCCAAAATCGATTTAAACGCGTTATAGGACACGATCTGTCTTTTAGCCTGTCCAGGTGCTCGCGAGGGGAGATCGTTCAACCAGTGTCTCAAAAAGAGGGTGTTTTATAGAGATCGGGCAACAGAAAAGCGACGGTCGCGTTATTTGTGGCGAAATAATGAGTGTTACAGGCTGTTACTCAGTGTTACTGCGGTAATATTCCTTCGTTCGCAAATGAGTAAAAACCAGTCGGGGAAATGATCAGGTGGTCGAGCAGCTGCATGTCGAAGAACTTGCAGGCGCCGCTGATTTTCTCGGTGAGCTTGATATCCGACTGGCTGGGGGAGAGGTTACAGGAGGGGTGGTTATGAGCCAGGATTAATCCAACGGAACAGCACTTGAGCGCGGTGGCCATGATCACACGTGGATCAGCCAGCGTAGCATCCAGGGTACCGGTTGAAACGTACTGAAGCCCGATCACCCTGTGCGCACGGTTCAGGTGTAAAACCTTGAACTCCTCAATAAACAGGATCCTGTCTTCCGACCAGTTTTGTTTCAGGATTTGATAGGCGTCAGCGGCAGCGGAGATCTTCGGTCTTTCACTTGGGAGGACCTGAGGCCGGTAGGAGACGCTGATTTCCGAAATGACGTGTAAATTCTCGATAGTGGTGATTGTTTCCATTGGATTAGTTTTTCCCGACCTGCAAGGGAAATGTCTTTGGCGGGGCTACCAGGCCAAAAGGAAACGGAATAAATGGGCATTGAAGGGCAGGGCAGGGGGTTTATGCCGTAGTCTTTTGCCAGCTGGGTAGCCTTTGAGCGGCTGTGGCGTTGGTATCCCAGGCAAAGCATAGCTTGGGAATAAACTGATCTAAATGGCCTAATCTGCCGCAAAATGACGTATTACTAAGTGTTACTGAGTGTTATTCGCGGCCCCGGTGTGTTGTATTCAGCTCGCTTCGTTTTTTCATTCACCTTTTCTTCTTCAGTGTTTTTTCACGCTTCGCGTGAATTTTGCATTTCTTTTTTTTCAGTCATTTCGTCAGTGGATAACTCGCAGACCAAATAAAATTTGGTGCGTCGGGTGGTCAGATCAACTCAAATGTTGAAAACTCCGCTTCTGGTTTTAACTGTCTTTCTTTTGGATAAACATTTTTAATACAGATAGTACAATCTTATAAAAATCGCAACTTATTGATTTACAGTGGAAAACAGGGGGTTTTGATGTACAGAATTACGCAAGTTGTGTACCTGATTACGCCTCTCAGCGTACAGAATTACGGATTTTGAGGGTTTAGTTGTGTACTGAATTACGCTGGGTCAAAAAACTCATGTACTCAAATACGGCGTGAATATGAGTTGTCCACATCAAAAATTGAAGTTATGTACCAAAATACGGCCTTAGAATGGCGAAAAAAGATATGTACAAAAATACGGTCGAGAGAGGCAGGAACTTGTGTACAGAATTACGCTATCGAAGGTTTTGCGTCTAATACGCCGTAATTCAGTACGTTAAAAGGATCATTAAAAGCTAAATTGAGCTAGAATCGCAGGTTTTACCGCTGCTTGGCCTTAATTACCTCAGAGAGGCTGATATCGTCCAGGAACCCATCCAAAGGCTTGGTGCTGCGGAAGGACTTTAGGCCTTTGATCATGTCATCGGCTGCGTAACGGACCTCGACAAAGAAATCGCCCACAGTGTAGAGATTGAACCGGGAGCCCTCTTCGATCCGGTTGGTAAGGAAGACCCCTTTATCCCAGACATACTGAAACTGCTGCTGCTGGGGAAGAGCATTGAATTCGTACAATGACAGCGGCTTGTCCACAAGTCAAATTTAGCAAAAAATCGCGGTTTTGATGTTAACTTATGTACGTTATCCAAAAAATTATTAATATTTGTACATTAAGAAATTATTGATTTTTTACGTCCCTTAGTTTGGCAGAAAAAGCGCCTTCACAGTCAGAAAAGGAACAACTGAAGAAAAAAGTCAGTCGTCACCCCGCGCTCTACACCATCTACAAGCCCAACGAGCTCATCAAGGCAAAGAAGTTAAACATGAACCTCATGGAACTTCGTGCCTACAATGTGATCCTGGACAACAACCATGTGGCCAGTCCTGATAAACTCGTGTACGAAGTTCCATACAGTTACGTGTTCGACATAAGCGACACAAAAAATAAAGCTGCCAACATTCGAAGGATCTCTGAGAATTTACAAAAGCGCATTTTTCATTTTGATGAAACATTCATGATGGAACACTTCGGCAAAAAAGCCGATGCGTCGATGACTCCTTTTCCTGAAATCAACTACTTCGAAAAACATTTCGAGATTCATCTTTGGCCACGGTTCAAAAAGATCCTCACTATGCTCGAGCTCGGCTTCACGAAAGGTGATAGCGAAACGCTCCGGGAGTTTGAGCATGAAGTCTCACACACACTTTATTGGATTATCCGATCGCGCCAGGTCTGGAAGACCGAATGGGAAGTAGATCTCGAATCATTCAAGGAAACATTAGGGCTTCAGGATAAATATCCATCGTTTGGAAATTTCAAACGGCGCGTACTCGACGTTGCTCATGATGAATTCAAAGGAACCTACACGGAGTTTAGCTACGAGCTGATCAAGAAGGGGAGAGGTGGCGCAGTGACGGCAATCAAATTCCGTTTCAAGAATGGACCCAAGGAAGAACTCGATGCTCCGGCTGGCCAGGGATATCCGTGGGAAGAGAAACTTATTCAGCTTGGCGTTACCAAAGACAAGGTGAAGGAGATCCGTCAGCGCGTGAACATTAATCAGGAAACCGAGCAGGGTTTCTCGTGGGATTCCGATTATATCCGCTTCTCAATCGAGGGCGCTCATAAAGAGCTTGAAGAAAAAGCGAAGGACCCGAAGAAAACCAAAGTGCAAAATATAGGTGGCTGGATTTATAATGGTTTGAATGTCGGCCAGTGGAACAACTACGTTGTCTGGCGCAAGAACAAATTGATCAACGAAGTTCAGAAGAAGCTACAGTTCACCGAATACATAGAAGTCAAAGATTCTGTCGATGGCAAGACACCAGCTGCTGCACCGGTGGTCACGCCGGTGGATGGCTACGAGAAACCTATTGGCGGACCAGTGAAAGAAAGACTCGTTGCCTCAGAAGTTGACTGGAAGCCGCTATGGGTTGAAAGCAAAATGAACGACCGAATGACCTACGAAGACTTCATGATCAAGAACGGCTATCAGCTTGAGGGGAGAGAATGGGTCAGATATGACTAATCGCTATTAATTCGTTATATATCAGGTTCCATGAGATATATAGTCGCGGCCATAGCCTTATCGCTTGTTTTCTCGATGCAAATTACGAAACGCGCTCGCACACAGCCGGAGCAAAACGATTAACTCTAACTAATCAAAGAAGAGCATCTCCTCATAGTCTCCGCTACATCACGACCACTGTTAATATTTGCCTGCATGGCGGTAATGAGATCTGTGACGCTCTCGCGCCGGTAACCCAATTTTATGGCAAAGAGTGTGCAGAGTCGTCGCTCATCGGCGTGCACCGATTTATCTACCAACATCATCGTCACCAGGTCGAACAGTTGGCTGAATTTTTCATCGGGTTCGGACGGCATTTCGAACACTACGGCTGTGGGATTCCGGCGGATTTCTGCCAGCTGTTTTTCGGTGATGCCGTTTCTGGCGGCAATGTCATTCAACAGGTTCAGTTCTGCCGGCGCAAAGCCGCCATCAGCAGCTGCCACCTCAATCAGGTTTTTCAAATGACTCCGGGCCGAACTTTTGCCCTGTCGAAAATGGGAAAGAAGGTCAGTCAATTTCATTTTGTTAACTAAGTTTCTTAGAAGTATCTAATGTAAAAAAATCCATCAAAATATGGTCGCTGTTCGCTTGGAATACAGGACAAATCGGCTGGCAACACAATCGTCGATCAGCCTCTAAATCAGTCGGCTCTGAAGAAAAGCTACATTAAAAGATAAGTTTAAAATGGAGTGATGTTGAGGGGTGCGGAGAAGCAATTGGCTTCCAACTACCAAAGGCCATTTTGAAGATTTCTCCTGATCGTTGATAAGTTGTCATTGAGGCAGGGGAGGACCGACTTTCTCTGTTGACGAAACGAGGAGTGGTTGTTTCAGCACTCGCTTGAAGGGTATTTATCGAGGGGCCAGTTTTGCATTTACTAAGAATTTTGCAATAATTGATTAATTGAGAATGCATAAAAACTACCCAGCCAGAAGAACATGATCATCATTGCAGACAGCGGAAGCTCCAAAATTGACTGGCGGTTGCTGAAAACGGACGGCACCATTCTTCAGGCCGCAAGTACTGGTTTTAATCCCTACTACCAACCTATTGACGACCTCAAAAAAATAATTGAAGGCTCTGTAATTCCGCAGGCAAGCGAATCCGTAAGTAGAGTATTTTTTTACGGTACCGGCGTCTCTTCCGGAAAAAACCAATCTCTGATCAGGACATTGTTTCTAGAATTTTTCAATGAGTCAATAATTGAAATTGAATGGGATCTGCTTGCCGCAGCCCGAGCACTCTGCGGCCGGGAATCGGGAATTGCGTGCATTATCGGAACGGGATCAAATTCGTGCCTCTATGATGGAAATAAAATCATAGACCAGGTTGCCAACCTGGGGTGGATACTGGCAGATGAGGGTTCCGGGACGTTCCTGGGGAAGCGATTACTCTTTGATTTTTTGAGGAAAAAAATGCCGGCGGAATTGTCTAAGGAATTCCAGGCGCGGTATCAATTTACCCGTGAGGAATTCCTGGAAAAAATCTATCAGCAGGAAAAGCCTGGTACATTTCTGGCCAGTTTTTCAAAATTTGTTTCCCAACACATCAAAGACCCGTATTGCTACCGCCTCGTGTATAACAGCTTTTTGTTATTTTTTGATAACAACGTTCTACCCTACCTGGGATCCAAGCATCTGCAGGTTCACTTTGTGGGTTCAGTTGCTTTTTACTACAGTGATATCCTCAGGCAAGCGGCCAGTAATGTCGGTGTCACGGTAAAGAATGTACTCGAAACACCTATCGCCGGGTTGACAATCTACCATCAAAAGGACATTGCCTAAAAATTGAGAAATTCTTTTTCTTGATCGTGTCAAACCTAACATTTCTGCTTGAGCGAGTGGGGTGGGGGTGAGATCACCTTTCCCCAGAGTCAGTCTTGCCATAACCTGCAATATTTTGGGGCGCGACGGGCTCAATGAAATGGGTCACAGCGGAAATCAATACACCCTTAACGGTATTTTCAGGCAAAAAGCCTGGTAAAATGATTTTCCAAATGGTTTCGCATTGCGTTTCGGAAAAGTTCGGGTGTGCCTATCTCCAGAATTTTCACCAGGCCTTTATGTGACACGAATTTTTTGATAACGGGTTGCTTCTTGAGAAGACCGCTATGATGGACATAGTCGAACACCGGCAGCAGCATTTTCTGAAATTTCCGCATCGTCTCATTGCCAGTAATTTCATAGAGCTTCCCGTGAAAGGCGATCTCGTGTTCAACATTAAAAATGTAGTGCTTAGTTGAATTGGGCTCCTTGCTTACGATTTCTTCCAAAATCTCAAGATCATCCTTAGTCAGGCGCTGAAAAAGGAAATCTGCCATGCCGATTTCCAGTACAAGGCGTATTTCAAAGAATTCCTTTAACGTCTCCTGATCCAGGATGTATGGGTTCATACCCTTGCTCATCAAACCGAACAAGTCGGGGCTGGTAATGACGGCGCCTTTCTTCTTCTTTGACTCAATTAAACCCATAACGCGCAGTCGCAGCAACGCTTCGCGGATAACCGTGCGGCTAACCCCGAGTATTTGAGCCAGTTCAATCTCTTTAGGAACTGTATCCCCGACTTTTAGCTTCCGGTGATGCAGCAAGTCAACCAGGTTAGCTTCCACCCGATCAACAAGGGATCGGGTGTCGACCTTTTTAAAACTCTTCCTGATATCAGCAAGTGGCATAGTTCAAAAAATAGGAGTTAAGACCTCTTAATTAGTACAAAACAAGGGCAATTTCAAGAAAAGCCGATAATTATTTGGTTTTCAAAGATAAGCCTCTACTTTTATTATGTCATACATAATAATCAACCAAATTAATACCTATGAAACACCAATACCTGACCCTGGTGCTGGCCTTTCTCCTGACCTCAACCGCGGGGTGGGCTCAAAGCACCAAAATCACAGGCAAAGTGCTCGCCGAGGACGGAACCGGCTTGCCTGGAGTTAACATCGCGGTAAAGGGAACAACGATCGGTACCGTTACTGATGCCAACGGCGAGTTCTCCCTCGAGGCAGCCTCTGACAATTTCCTGGTCTTTAGCTTTATTGGCTATGTGCCGCAGGAAATGGCCGTAGGCAGCCAGAGCTACTTTACCATTAACATGAAGCCTGACGCTACTCAACTGAGTGAAATCGTCGTAGTGGGGTATGGCGAACAATCGCGGAACAGCATCACGAACGCTGTCGCAAAACTTGATAATCAGGTTCTTGCCTCAGCCCCACGCGGGAACGTTGGTACAGCCCTACAGGGAACACTACCGGGCCTACAGGTAATAAATACCAGTGGTGCACCGGGTGCTTCACCATACATTGTACTGCGCGGTGGCGCCAACATCAATGGCTCCCCACTTCCGCCTCTTGTTATTGTGGATGGCATCATCCGGAGTTACAACGATATTGCTCCTGAAGACATCGCCTCTGTTCAAATATTAAAAGATGCGGCGGCTACCGCGATTTATGGTGCCCGCGCCAATAATGGGGTAATGCTGATCACTACTAAAAAAGGGAAATCTGGGAAAGCCGAAATTACATATCGATTCACCAGCGGTGTCAACGTGCGCCGGGCGGGTTATAAGTATATGAACGCCCGTGACTATATTTATTATAACCGGCTTGGCAACTTAAACTCAGGAAGGACCCTGGCACAGGTCAATAGCTCACGTGGCTATGGCTTGCTCACCGACCCGGCTAACCTGGCATCGTTTGACATTCAGGCATACAGTCCTGCCAACAGCGGGCTTCTGCAACAAGCATGGGACACGGTAGGGGACCCTTACAATCCTGCAAACAAAATCATCTTTAAAGACCACTCAGGGGAAATCGAAAATCTGGTTTTTAATAACACCTCTACCCAAGATCATTATGTCAGCGTGAGCGGGGGCAACGATAAGGGTACGTATCTTGCAAGCTTTGATTACTACAATGAAGGTGGAATCATTGTAGGTTCATCCTATCAGAGATACACCGGTTTCTTCAACGGTTCATACAAGGTGCGCGATAATGTCGAAGTAAGCACCGGGGTCAACCTAAGCACCTCTTCGCAGTATGGCGTTGCGTCCGGATCGGACATCAACACGATGTACCGTTCCCTTGCGATCTGGCCGACATTTAATCCGTGGCTTGATGCTGCAAAAACCCAACCTAATCCGGGCAATGGTATTACGGATGGAAATCCGCTATACTGGCTCAATAAATTGAGCAGATCCAATGAAGTAAACCGCATTACAGTAAACGGCGCAGTGAAATGGGACATCCTCCCAAACTTATTTGTGAAGGCCACGGGAAATGCCTACTTGCTTGAAAACGTAGGACAGTCGTTTCAGAAGGCTACCGCCACGTACACCAATCTCCTGGCAACACCTCCGGTTTACACCACCACACGAGATGCAATCGCCAATTTCGCCCGAACGTTCCAGAAGCAATTCAACATAATCGTAAACTATAACAAAACCTTTCTAGACAAGCATCATCTTACGGCCATGTTGGGGGCGGAATATTTTACTCAGAAAAATTTAACCATGCAGGTGAACGGGCAAAATGCACCTACCGATGATATTGCCACAGCCAACGCATCCACTACGTTTGCCCCAGGCACCAACTTCAGTACCGCATCTGAATTCAGAATCCTGTCCAACTTCGGAAAGCTTAATTATAACTACGGTGACAAATACCTGGTCGAACTTTCATACCGCTACGATGGTATTTCGAGCCTGGCAACTTCCAATCGCTTTGGCTTCTTTCCAGGCATGTCGGCAGGATGGAACGCGCACAACGAGGACTTCTTCAAGCGCAGTTCTGTAAGCAAGTACATCAGCTTACTCAAGCCACGTGTCAGCTACGGCGTGAACGGCAACGTAAACAGTAATTTATTAGGCCCTTACGATGTTCAGGGAAGTTATGGCTCGCAAGGAAATTATAACGGAAGCCTGGGCTTTTTGAATACGGGTATTATTAATAGCAACCTGCGGTGGGAAAAAAGCAATACCATAGACGTTGGTTTTGACCTTGGAATCCTGAATAATAAAGTCACCTTTCTTTTCGACTATTATGACAGAAGAACCAGCGACCTGCTCACCAACCTAAATTTACCAAGCTACCTCGGTTTTGGAAGCGTGGTCACCAATTTCGGAACGTTGCAAAACAAAGGTTATGAGATGGCAGTCACCGCCAATATATTCGAGCTCCCCAACGGACTTTCCTGGAACTTGGGTGTAAACGCAGCCTATGTAGAAAATAAGGTATTGCAATTGCCCAACAACGGGAACGAGAATAACCGAGCCAGTACATCGCAGTACCCAGCCTTCCAGGTTTACGACCCTGTTCAGGGACAGCTAGTATGGGTTGCTGGAATTCAGGAAGGCCAAAGGCTAGGCGATATCTACGCCTTCAAACAAGAATCTATTTTCAAAGATGCTGCTGAGGTTGCCGCTATTGCCAACACACGCGTTGACCAGGTAGCCAACATTAGTGGCCCCGGCTCAACGGCCGGCACCGGCAAGATCACCCCCGGGGACGTAAACTGGCGTGATGTAGACAACAATGGTATAATTGATTCCCGCGATATGGTTTACGTTGGCAATATTTTTCCAAAGTGGACCGGTGGTTTCACTTCCAATCTTGCCTACAAAGGATTTAGTCTGTTTGCACGTTTTGATTTTGCACTTGGTCACACAATCTACAATGACCTGATGGCCAGAACCCTGGGCAACTACCAGGGAACTTTCAACTACATTGATTTGCAAAAAAACGCCTGGTCTCCCACCAACACCAATACAGATATTCCGAAAGTGTATTTTGCTGACCAGGTGGCAGCACCTAATGGCAAGAAGAATTATACCCGCATCAATAACGCTGTCGCAAACCTAAATGGAAACAACTCACGCTTCTACGAAAAGGGTGATTACCTGGCATGCCGCGAGATAACTCTCTCGTACGAATTTTCGAAAGCGATACTTGAGAAAACGAAATTCTTGTCACGCGCCCGCGTCTACGTAAGCGCCAACAACCTGTTTTATGTTACCGGCTTTACAGGTCCCACGCCTGAGGCCCCCACATCAAACGGCGCCATAACCGGCGTTTATAGTGGTACTTATCCCACACCAAGGTCATACGCGTTCGGTGTAAGTGTCTCATTTTAATTCAACAGATATGAAAAAGAGTATCAAAACAATAATTTTTGGCCTTTCGATGCTGCTTTCAGCATCGTGTGCCGATAAGCTTGATCTGTCACCAGTGAGCAGCATCACCGATGCCAACTTTTGGAAGACTCCTGACCAGTTTGACGCTTTCGTTTCAGGTGTTCATTCCCGGTTCCGTACCGACAACGCATCATTCCAGTCACTGGGTGAGATGCGCGCCGATATTTTTGGCACAGACCCGCCCAGTGCAAGCACTTTTACCGGAGAAGCTACGCAGGGAGTTGAACGCCTGTGGCTGCAGCTCCTCGATCTGGACAACCCGGGGGTGAGCAACTTTGGAGGGTTCTATTATAATATAGACCAAATTAACTTGCTTATAAGCAAGTTAAAAGCCACTACGATTGTAACAGACGCCAACAAGAATTACTATTTAGGCATCGCTTACGGTATGAGGGCATTTTACTACTTCCAGCTGCTTCGCAGCTGGGGGCAAGTAGTAATCCAGACCGATCCCGTCCCCAGCATTAGTGTTTCCAATCTTGCAAAAGCCGCATCGAGCGAGGCCGATGTAATGACGCTGATCAAGTCGGACTTAACCAGCTCTGAAACCAGTTTCGGCAACGATTATACGTTTAGAAATACAAATTCATACTGGTCGAAATCAGCGACGTTGATGCTAAAGGCAGAAGTTTATTTATGGACCAGCTATCGCGGTGGGGCTGCTGCGGACGCGGCTATTGCCCAGGCTGCGCTCACTGATATTCAAGCCAAAGCCGCCGGGCTCGCGCTGGGCACAAGTTATGCCAACGTGTTTTCTTCTACAAACAAAGGAAATAGTGAAATCATTTTTGCAATCCGTTACAAATACCTGGAGGCAACGGCTAATTTCATTTCCACATCATTTACACCTCAGAGCGCTTTGATTGCCAATTTTTACGACTCCGTTGGCAACCGAAAGTTCACATCCACAGTGGACAACTGGGGCGGACAACTACGGGCTCCGGTGAAGATCAGCTCTTTCAGAAAGTACAAAGATACTGACACACGTAAGTGGGCTTCCGTTCAGCCGGGTTACACTAAACCTGGCGCGAACTATGTAATCGCAGGGTGCTTCGCCAACAAATTTCAGGGTGAGCAGCAGTCGGGCGCGCGGTTTTATACCAATGATTACCCGATCTACCGCTACGCTGATCTTTTGCTATTGCTGGCGGAAGCAAAATTAGCGCAAGGCCAAAGTCCGGCGACCGAAATCAATGCGGTAAGACAACGCGCGTATGGTGTTGCATATTCTGCGGCCATCAATGGCTATCCAAACCAACCCATCGATTCAAACCCGAAAGAGGCAATACTGCAAGAGCGTTTACTCGAATTTGCCTTTGAAGGCAAGCGTTGGCATGACCTGAGGAGAATGGGTGACACTTATGTTTATGGACATACGACAGTGCTGCCCACGGAATCGTATAAGTTGTTGTGGCCGATCGACAGGACTTCGCTCACAAATAACAGGGCTCTGGTACAAACCCCAGGCTATGCCAGTTTCTAGGTTTCTTCTTATTTTTTTCTTTTGCACCTTGACGGTCTGGCTTAAGTCCTTTTAAGGGTTTAGAGGATTTTTATCAGCCGTCCTGGTGCGAAAAAGAAAATTGAACTATAGCACTTTTTTCACAAGACCTACGTGCCTGTTCGTTGAATTGACTCAAATGAAGAGAGACAGGGTCGTAACTCCGTTTAAAATCATGATTAACTATGAAGATTGAACACTTGAAGGGATTGATTGCCGCTCCGTTCACGCCCATGCAATCCGATGGATCACTTGATCTCTCGATCGTACCAAAATATTATGAAATGTTGAAAGCGAATGAAATTGAGGGCGCATTTATCTGTGGTTCTACCGGGGAAGGAGTTTCCATGACAACGGCAGAGAAAAAGAAAGTATTTGAGGCGTGGGCCTCTCTGACAAAAGGTGACAAGGACTTTAAGGTCATGCCCATGGTGGGAGGTACCAGCATAAGTGACTGTATAGAGCTGGCACTTTATGCTCAGCAGTGCGGTCTTTATGCAGTGGCTTTTACCTCACCGTTCTATTTCAAACCTGCAAACGTACAGGCGTTGGCTGATGCTTGTATCGCGGTAGCCAATGCAGTGCCGGATATGCCGTTTTACTACTATCATATTCCCGTGTTGACGGGGGTTGGTTTCGCAATGTATGATTTGCTGCGCGAAGTGAACGGTCGGGCTTCAAATTTCGCGGGGGTGAAATACACTCACGAAGATTTCATGGACTTTCTTTCGTGCATGAATTATGAAAACAGAAAATACGATATGCTTTGGGGGCGTGATGAAAACATCCTGGCAGCCCTTGCTATCGGAGCCAAAGGCAGCGTCGGAAGTACCTTTAATTATGCGGCTCCGCTTTACCAGGAGCTGATCAATGCCTTTGAGCGCGGCGATCTTGAAACTGCACGGCGCAAGCAACAACAGTCGATTGATATGATCAGGTTGCTTGGCAAGTATGGAGGGATTGCGACAGGGAAAGCCTATATGAAATTACTGGGCCTTGACTGTGGCGGATTTCGATTGCCTGTAAAAAACATGAACCCTGCACAATTCGAATCCTTTAAAAAGGATGCAGAACATCTGAACTTCCGTAGTTTTTGCTCACGCATCCCCTCAGGTTCAATAGTTAGTTAAATAATGTGATCAGAACAGTTATAATTTTTTTCACTTTCATGCACGCTGGTGTGACTTTGGTGGCGCAAAAAAATGAGAATGCACGCGTACAATGGCGCAAGGAAGATCTGCTGCTCCCCGCTGTTGGAAAAGAAAAATCCATAGGTGTTGCCGGCCCGGTTTGCGGTGTACATGAAGAAACGCTTATCGTCGGTGGCGGGGCCAACTTTCCCGAGGGCATGCCGTGGGCGGGCGGAAAGAAAAAATATCACTCCGGTCTGTTTATCTACAGAAAACAAAAAGATGAAATTAAATTCCTTAAAGAAAGTCAACTCCCTTTCCCGGTAGCATACAGTGCAAGCTGCTCGTCGCCTTTTGGAATCATCAGCGCAGGTGGTGAAAATGACACCGGAATTCTGAATAAAGTGGTGCTCGTTAAGTGGGACACTCCATCAGAACGCGTTATAACTACACCCCTTCCCGATCTCCCGGTGGCATCGGCCAATGCCAGTATGGTCTGGGTAAAAAACAGAATTTACCTGGCTGGCGGTGAGTCAGGGTCTGGCTGTTCTGATCAATTTATAAGCCTGGATCTGGATCATGTTGAAGACGGATGGAGGCCAATGAAGCCCCTTCCTTCGGGCCGGTCACATTCCGTATTGATCGTACAATCCAATGGAAAGCAGGAATCCATTTACCTGATGGGGGGGAGAAATAAAAATCAAAATGGGATCAGTACAGTTTATTCATCTGTTTATGAATTTGACCTCAAGGGGAATAAGTGGCTACCAAGAAAAGGTCTTCCTTGTCCGATGAGCGCCGGCACAGGCATTCCGGCTGGGCTCAATTTAATTTTACTCATCAGTGGCGATACTGGTGAAACGTTTCACCAGGTGGAAATGCTGCTGGCAGAAATTAAAGCCGAAAGCGATTTAACCAAAAGGAAAAGTCTTACGGAGAGGAAAAACCTGCTGCTTGCATCCCATCCCGGTTTCAATAAAAATATTTTGCAGTATAATACCAGTATTGATGAATGGCAAACGGCCGGAACGCTCCCTTTTGAAGGGCAAGTGACAACAAGGGCATTGAATTGGTTTGACCTGGTCATCATTCCCAGCGGAGAAATCCGGGCCGGGGTACGCACTCCTGCAATCCATGTAGGCAAAGTTGTAACCAAATGAAGGGTTCGAAAGTTTATCCATGGGTTGTGGTTGCGCTGCTTTGGGGGGTTGCACTGCTCAATTATATGGACCGTCAGATGCTTTCTACCATGCGGCCGTCCATGCAAATGGATATTGATGAATTGCAATCCGCGGCAACGTTTGGCTACCTCATGGCCATTTTTCTCTGGATCTATGCGCTAATGAGTCCCCTGGCGGGAATAATTGCAGATCGCGTTAACCGCAAATGGCTTATTGTGTTCAGTTTGTTTGTGTGGTCCGTTGTGACCTGCGGGATGGGTTTTGCGACCACATTCAACCAACTGTATTGGCTCCGGGCGGTGATGGGGGTGAGTGAAGCGTTTTACATTCCTGCGGGTCTGTCACTTATCGCCGATTACCATACTTCCAGCACCCGATCGCTGGCAGTAGCCGTACACATGACCGGCCTTTACACAGGACAGGCGCTCGGAGGGTTCGGCGCAACGATCGCTTCAACTTTTTCATGGCACTCGGCGTTTCAATGGTTTGGGTTGATCGGTATAGCGTATGCATTGATTCTGATATTTTTTTTACATGAAGTAGCCGATGAAAAAAAACCAGATGGATCTGAGCAAGTTCAGCCAATAGCCAAAGAATCTCTGATCAAAGATGTTAAGTTTCTGTTTTTCAATTTTTCCTTTTGGATCATTCTATTGTGTTTTGCTGCCCCCAGCTTACCGGGTTGGGCTGTGAAGAATTGGCTGCCAACACTATTTGCAGAAAACTTGAATATGGAAATGGCTGTCGCGGGTCCCCTTGCAACGATAACAATTGCGCTTTCGTCCCTTGTTGGTGTAATCGTTGGAGGTTTGACCTCTGATCGCTGGGTTCAAAAAAATATACGCGGGAGGGTCTACACGAGCGCAATAGGGCTAAGCCTCACGATTCCTGCTCTGATTCTGATTGGATCGGGTCACTCGCCTTTTAATGTCGTTGGTGCAGGGTTTTGTTTTGGCTTTGGGTATGGCATGTTTGATGCCAACAACATGCCTATCCTTTGTCAATTTGTTTCCTCAAAACGTCGAGCTACAGCTTACGGGACTATGAATATGGCTGCCGTGTGTCTTGGCGCCCTTGTCACCGATTGGCTTGGAAAGTCGACCGACGCTGGCCGGCTGGGCAAAGATTTTGCATTGCTTGGAGGGGTGACGCTTCTGGCACTTGCCCTTCAGCTTCTATTTCTAAAACCGACAGTTCAACAATTTGTAAAATGAAACTGAAAGCAATACTTATTCTCCCTCTGTTTTTGCACGTCGTTGCCTGTACCGATGCAACAGGCAACAAATCAAAAGATCTGGTTAAAATTTCTGTTACAGCTTCGGCAAATCCACTTTTGATTGGCGTACAGACAAATCCCGTGTTGCAGGTAGCGATCTATGTTCCATCGAATATTTCGCGAATGAACTACAAATCGATCCATTGCACACTGAATGAAGGAAGCCTAGCTGACATTCAAAAAATTGAAGTCTACTTTCCTGATTCCACGCCAGGATTTTCGACCAATAACTTTTCCACTTCAATGGCGCCCTCATCAGATAGCTTTGACTTGCCTGTGGATCTGAATTTAGCTTCCGGAGTTCATTATCTATGGTTAAGCATCACACTGAAAAAAGAAGCCGACATTGATCACTCCGTTGAGTTGCACGTGACACAATTGGTTGGTTCTCTCGGGCAGGAGTTGTCAGTAACGGAAGGCAACTCATCATTCCGAAAAAGAATTGGAGTTGCATTGCGAAGAGCGGGAGAGGATGGTGTGGACACCTACCGCATACCCGGACTGATTATCACCGATAAAAACACATTGATCGCCGTTTATGACATACGATATAACAACAGCGCCGACCTCCCGGCCAATATCGATGTAGGCATGAACCGCAGCACCGATGGCGGCAAAACATGGAGCCCGATGAAGGTGATCATGGACATGGGTCTCCCTAATGAAACCAATGGTATCGGTGATCCGGCAATTCTTTTCGACCCGGTTACAAAAATGCTTTGGGTGGCGGCGCTCTGGAGCAAGGGCAATCGTTCGATCGCTGGCTCGGGTCCGGGGCTATCCCCCGATGAGACGGGACAATTCATGCTGGCAAGCAGCGCTGACGATGGAGTAACCTGGAGTGCTCCTTACAACATTACCGCACAAGTAAAGGATCCAGTCTGGAATATCTTTTTTCAGGGACCCGGTAGTGGTATCGCCACGCAGGACGGAAAGATTGTTTTCCCTGCCCAATATTGGGATGCCAACCATATCCCTTACTCAACGGTCATATATAGTGAAGATCACGGAAAAACCTGGAAGCGAGGAACAGGCGCAAAATCCAACACCACCGAAAGTACGGTGATAGAAACTACACCTGGCACGCTGATGCTTAACATGAGGGATAACCGCGGTAATTTCCGAAGCGTGTCTGTCTCCAGAGATTTTGGAAGTTCATGGGTTGAACATCCAACCTCTTACAGTGCGTTACCTGACCCGGTGTGCATGGGTAGCCTCATTAAAGCAAGCGTTAACATAAAAGGGGTTCAGCAAAACGTACTATTCTTCTGTAACGCCAATAAATCATCGGCCCCTCGTGCCAACATTACAATTAAAGCCAGTCTTGATTTGGGCGAATCCTGGGCCCCCGCCAATCAGCTCTTGATCGACGAGCGCAATTGCTATGGATATTCATGCATCACTAAAATTGATGACAATACCCTTGGCTTATTGTATGAGGGCACCAAAGAATTGTACTTCGTAAAGGTGCCAGTAAGTGAAATTTTCAAATAAAATAACGATGAGCTACTCCAATCAGGAACTCGCAGGGTTGAGAGACTTTTATTCAAATCAACTGCTTACCGACACACTGCCGTTTTGGTTTCCAAGATCACTCGATCAGGAGTATGGCGGGTATTTACTGATGCGAGATCGTGATGGCTCACTCATTGATGACGATAAAATGGTCTGGATTCAGGGGCGGGCCGCATGGATGCTCGCTACCTTGTATAATACCGCCGAGCAAAATAAGGAATGGTTGGACTGGTCAAAATCGGGGATTCGCTTCTTACGCGATCACTGTTTTGACGGTGACGGGCAGATGTTTTTTCACGTTACCCGCGGTGGACTACCCATCCGAAAGAGAAGATACTTCTTCTCAGAAACGTTTGCTGTAATTTCTTCGGCTGCATGCGCAAAGGCCAGCGGAGACACCGAGCTGGCCCAATGGTCAAGGAAGATATTTGGCGATTGCCTGGCATATGCAACGGGTGAGAAGAAATTGCCTGCCAAGTTTTCGAATGTTCGCCCTGCCAAGGGAATCGGTGTTCCTATGATTATGATCAACACTGCACAGCAACTTCGGGACACGATCGGCGATCCGCGTTGCGATGAATGGATCCAATCCTGGATCAATGAAATTGAACGTGACTTTGTGAAAGATGACATTCAATGTGTGATGGAGCAGGTCGCTCCCGATGGCAGTATTATCGATCATATCGACGGCAGAACGCTAAATCCCGGTCACGCCATAGAAGGTGCATGGTTTATCCTGCATGAAGCAAAACACCGGCACAACGAACCGCATCTCATTGAGTTGGGCTGCAGAATGCTCGACTATATGTGGGAGCGAGGCTGGGACAAAGAGTACGGCGGGATACTATATTTTCGGGATGTATACCATAAACCGGTGCAGGAGTATTGGCAGGATATGAAAATGTGGTGGCCGCACAATGAAGCAATTATTGCTACACTGCTGGCTTTCCTTTTGACGGGTAACGAAAAATACGCGCGGTGGCACAAACAGGTGCATGAATATGCTTATGCACACTTCCATGATAAGGTTAACGGCGAGTGGTTTGGCTACCTGCATCGCGATGGGACGCTGGCCCAGACAGCGAAGGGAAATTTATTCAAGGGACCATTTCATTTGCCTAGGCAAGAATGGTATTGCTGGCAAGTGCTGGATGAATACCTGAAATCAAAATGAAACAGCGTAGGACATCAATTGTATGAAATGGTGATGATCTTCCTTCGAAATGGGTCTCCTTAAATGGAACTTGCAATTACGGCAGGATGAATAAATACAAACTCTTTTTGACCAACCTCACCTGTAACATGAAAAACCCATACCTCTCCATCGCCATTTTGTTGTTTGCTATGACCACAGTTGCGCAGCCCGTGGTGAGCATCATACCCCAGCCGGAAAAACTGGATTTGAAAAATTCCATGTTTATCATAAATGAGAAGACGACGATTCAATACACTGACAGTAATTTGCGTGACGCTGCCGACCTGCTATCAACTGCCATCCGTAACATTTCCGGCATTCTACTCAGTAGAAAATCATCCGGGGAAAATTCGATTGCATTGATATTGATGCATGATGAAGGCCTTGGAAATGAAGGATACCGATTGCTGGTAAGGCCAGACGGCATCTCCATAACAGCAAATCAATATTCAGGGATCGTTTATGGAATCCAATCACTATTGCAAACATTGCCCGCTATTCGCACTAATGCGATGCTCCAGGTTCCTTGCATGGAAATAGAGGATCATCCTCGATTTGCATGGCGAGGTATGCATCTGGACGTAAGCAGGCATTTCTTTGGACCCGATTTAGTAAAGGAATACATCGATCTGATGGCGACCTATAAACTAAACACGTTTCATTGGCACCTGGTCGATGATCAGGGTTGGCGCATTGAAATAAAAAAATACCCAAAACTCACAGAAGTGGGTGCATGGCGTGTGGATCGAACGAGCAAAATATGGGCCTCACGCGAACAGGCGAAAGAAGGCGAAGTGGCAAACTATGGTGGATTCTATACACAAGATCAAATTAAGGAGATTGTTGCCTACGCCAGACAACGCGGCATCACGATCGTACCCGAAATTGAAATGCCCGGTCATGTGGCATCGGCAATTGCGTCCTATCCGCGCCTGAGCTGCAATCAACGACCACAACTTCCTCTAACGGGTGGCGACTACACCAACATGTCATCTAATTACTGTGCCGGCAGCGACGAGGTATTTACTTTTCTCCAAGACGTACTCGACGAAGTGATCGAGCTTTTCCCATCTGTTTATGTTCATGTCGGAGGAGATGAGGTGGATAAGACTCCCTGGAAGAATTGTGCTCGTTGCCAGGCACGTATGAAAACAGAAAAACTGAAAAATGAAGAAGAGTTACAGAGTTACTTCATAAAACGCATCGAAGCCTACCTGGTCAGAAAGAACAAAAGAATGATAGGCTGGGATGAAATTCTGGAAGGTGGTCTTGCCCCACAAGCCACTGTGATGAGCTGGCGGGGAGAGTCCGGTGGAATTGAGGCCGCCAAGATGAATCATACTGTTGTGATGACGCCTGGCTCACCTTGCTATTTTGATCACTATCAGGGTGACCCCTCAACAGAACCGGCAGCTATTGGTGGCTTTAATACCCTGAAAACAGTGTATGGCTATGAACCCGTGCCGCGTGAACTGAATGAGCAGCAGGGCAGGTATGTGCTTGGCGCGCAAGCGAATTTGTGGACGGAGTATGTTACCACCGCTGAGCACGTTGAGTACATGACCTTACCACGGATGCTTGCGTTAAGCGAGGTCGTGTGGTCGCCTCGTGCATCCAGGAATTGGGAAAGTTTTAATCAGCGTCTGCAACAACATTTCAGGAAATTTGATCAAAAAGGCTTGCGCTACAGCAAAGGAAATTTTAAGGTAGATATAAGTCCATTTATCCAAAACGGAAGCCTGATGGCGGGACTCTCTACCGAAATTTATAGTGGAGAAGTTTATTATTCTATTGACGGAAGTACGCCAACACTGCAAAGCAAAAAATTCACGGAGCCTGTCAGGATTGAGTCATCTCTCACATTAAAAGCCATAACCGTCGTAAACGGAAACATGATGAGCACGCGCCCGGCCGAACAGGCATTTTCATTGCATCAGGCCAATGGCGGAACTGTTAATTATACCTTTCCGGTAAGCTCCCATTACCAGGCCACTGGGCCTAACTCGTTGACCGATGGTATTCGGGGCACTGCCCAGCCCGGAAAGTACTGGCATGGCATCAGCGGCCATGACCTGGTTGCCACTATCAATATGATGGAGGTAAAAGACATCCATAAAGTCAGCATAGGTTGTTTGCAGCGCTACAACGATTGGATCTTTCTGCCACAAAAAGTAAGCATCGAATTATCTGTCGATGGAAAAAGCTATGTGCCAGCCGGTGAACTGATGAACACCATATCGCCCGAAGAAAAGGAACCAGTAATCAAAAACTTTGAAATAGAAATCAAACCGCAAAAGGTAAAATTCATTCGCCTGACAGCCCGCAATCTGGGTGTTTGCCCAAAAGGTCATAGCGGGGAAGGTAAGTCAGCCTGGCTGTTTGCCGATGAGATTGTTGTGGAATAAAAACTGAATCACATTAACTGAAGATACATGCTCGACCAAAAAGAAATCGAAAAAATCCCTGTTAAGATCTTTGCCGCTTCAGAAGAGGCGTCCATTTTCGTGGCCAATGAAATTGCTGCCCTCATAACACTGCGACAATCAGAAGGCAAGCCTTGTGTGCTTGGCCTTGCCACCGGCTCAACGCCAACCCGTATGTATGCCGAACTTGTGCGAATGCATAAGGAACAAAAGCTCAGTTTCGAAAACGTCCACACTTTCAACCTGGATGAATACTATCCTATGAATCCTGACGCCCTTCAGAGCTATGTGCGTTTTATGAAGGAGCATCTTTTCAATCACATCAACATTCCAAAACAAAATATCCATATTCCTGATGGCACGCTTGCCAGGGAAGATGTTCAGCAATTTTGCGACGATTACGAAAAAAGCATTGAACGTCTGGGCGGCATTGACGTGCAAGTGCTTGGCATAGGCCGCACAGGTCACATCGGCTTTAATGAACCTGGCTCCACCGACCGCTCTGTCACGCGTCTGATAACGCTCGATCAGGTAACACGCATGGATGCAGCCAGTGATTTTTTCGGAGAGGAAAACGTATCCCGCAAAGCCATCACTATGGGTGTTGGCACAATCATGAAGGCAAGGCGAGTGATCATGATGGCGTGGGGCGAAGGAAAAGCCGCCATTGTTCAGCGGGCAATCGAAGGACCCGTGACCGACCAGATACCCTCAACGTTCCTTCAGAAACATCCTAAGACATTGGTTGTTCTGGATGCCGCCGCCTCATCAAAACTTACAGCAGTGAACACGCCCTGGTTAGTCACCAGCTGTCAATGGGATGATCGGCTGATACGCAAAGCAGTGATTTGGTTGTGCCAGAACTTAAGGAAGCCAATTCTTAAATTGACCAACAATGATTACATGGAACATGGAATGGGTGATGTGATCACTGAGTACGGGTCGGCTTACCCAGTAAACATCAAGATCTTTAACCAACTTCAACATACCATTACCGGCTGGCCGGGGGGCAAACCGAAAGCAGATGACTCCAACCGGCCTGAACGTGCGGATCCGTTCCCGAAGCGGGTGGTAATCTTTAGCCCTCATCCTGATGACGATGTCATTTCCATGGGTGGAACTTTTATTCGCCTGGTCGATCAGAGACATGAGGTACATGTGGCATATCAGACCTCTGGTAACATTGCCGTATTTGATGATGATGCCATACGCTTTGCCGATTTTGTACGTGACTTCAATACCAGCTTTGGACTGAGCAAAGAAGACGGAGCGAAGTTCTATGATAAAGTGGTAAAATCAATTGTCCAGAAAGGTCCCGGTCAGGTGGATAGTCCTGAAGTGATGCGGATCAAGGGTCTTATCCGGCGCGGTGAGGCTAAGGCAGGGTGCCGCTATGTAGGTATCCCGGATGGTCGCGCACATTTCCTTGACATGCCATTTTACGAAACCGGATTGGTGAAAAAAAAGCCATTAAGTGATGAAGATATCCGGGTCATAGTCGACTTGCTGGAACAAATACGACCACACCAGATATATGCGGCTGGTGATTTATCTGATCCGCACGGAACTCATCGTGTTTGTCTTTCCGCAATTTATAAAGCATTGGAAAAGCTTAAGCATGAACCCTGGATTAAGGACTGTTACGTGTGGTTGTACCGGGGAGCATGGCAGGAATGGGACGTGGACCAGATTGAAATGGCTGTGCCGTTGAGTCCTGATGAACTATTGCGTAAGCGAAGGGCTGTATTCAAGCATCAGTCCCAAAAGGACAGTGCTTTGTTTCCCGGAAATGATCAACGCGAATTTTGGGTGCGCGCCGAAGACCGGAATCATGCCACAGCAGAAATCTATAATCAGTTGGGCCTGGCAGAGTACGAGGCCATAGAAGCCTTTGTACGTTACAAATTTTAGTTTCTCCGTGATTCACAACAGCCGGTTATGAGAAGGATGTTTTTAGTATTGATTCTATTCATTACTGCTGATGGTGTGTGGGCTCAATCCAAGAGAGTCTCAATTCCCGACAGTTCTTTCTCGACTTACTACCTTCAGAAGACAAGTCACTTCCGAAGTCTGCCCCTGACATCCGGAGACATTGTTTTTCTTGGAAACAGTATTACCGATGGCGCCGAATGGAGCGAACTCTTCAGTGACCCGCGAATTAAAAACAGGGGCATCAGCGGTGATGTCAGTGCCGGCGTGATACAGAGGATTAACGAGGTGACTCAACGCCGGCCGGCTAAAATATTTCTGATGATCGGCATTAATGACCTCGCACAGAATATCCCTCCCGACAGCGTAGCAAAAAATATCCTCTGGATTGCTGACTTCATTCAACAGGAAAGCCCCTCAACAAAGGTATTCATTCAAAGTATCTTACCAGTAAATGACACATTCAGGAAATTCAGCGGACATGCGGCAAAGTCAGATCTAATCAAGCGGGTGAATGGCCTTCTTGAGCGAAGCGCCTCAGTTCACCACTACACCTATCTCAACTTGCATGCATCTTTTTGCAACCGAAGCGGAAAGCTGGATCCGAAATATACCAACGATGGGTTGCACCTGACGGGGGAAGGTTACCGACTTTGGAAACACCTGATTTATTATCAGGTGCTCGATCTCCAGGAAAAACCCTCCATCATCCCCCAGCCCCAGGAAGTAAAATGGAATGGTGGCCTTTTTCCGCTGTACCTGTGCGAAACGATAGTTGTCAGGGACTCTTTATTGGGCAAACCCGCCGCGCTGTTGAAAGAAAAGTTCAGGGAACGAGGCAAGTTGCTTGCCATTGAAAATTCTTTCAGCGGGCCGCACATTGAACTGCGTATCGATCCGCCAGGAACTACTCAAAGCGCATCCGAAGCCTATCGCCTGATTGTCACGAATCAGAAAATAACCATTTCTGCCAACGCAGCGCACGGTGCCTTTAACGCCATTCAGACACTGTTGCAGCTTGCCCGTGACACCGACTGGATTGACACCTGCGAAATCACAGACTGGCCTGCCTATGAATGGCGAGGCTACATGGTAGATGCAGGTCGCAACTTTCAATCCGTTGATTTGCTCAAACAGCAAATAGAAGTAATGGCTGCCTACAAGCTCAATGTGTTTCATTTGCACTTAACCGAAGATCTGGCGTGGCGACTGGCCAGTAAACAATACACGCAACTCATAGCCCCGGAGAATATGCTTAGGCATAGGGGGCAATATTACTCAGAACAGGAGCTGAAAGAGTTGATCGCCTTTTGCTCGGAGCGCTTTATTGTACTGGTACCTGAAATTGATATGCCTGGCCACAGCGCGGCGTTTACGCGCGCGATGAAAACGGACATGCAGAGTGCAGACGGTATGGTAATAATAAAAAATATACTCACCGAACTGTGTGATACCTATCAGTTCCCATACGTGCATATCGGGGCAGATGAAGTAAAGATTTCCAACAAACATTTCATCCCCGAAATTACCGCGCTCCTGGAAAGTCGTGGAAAGAAAGTGATTGGATGGGAGCCCGGAGGAAATTTTTCCGCCGGAACTGTTCGTCAATTGTGGATGGATGACAATGGAAAAACAAAAGACCCGTCCATACAGTTTATTGATTCGCGGCATTTGTATTTGAATCACATGGATCCCCTGGAAAGTGTAGTGACTATTTTCAATCGAAGAATCGGAGGGAATGTAAAAGGAGACAAGAATCTCTTAGGTGGAACCATTTGCTTATGGCACGATCGGGCGGTCGCCAATCAAGACGACGTGTTGAAAATGAATCCCGTTTACCCTGCCATGCTTGCATTCGGCGAACGAAGCTGGCGCGGCGGCGGTCGCCAGGGATGGGTGGCCGGTATCGGCAAGCCTGGCAGTGAAGAAGGAAAATCCTTCGCTGAATTTGAAAACCGGCTGCTTGATCACAAAAAAATCAATTTCCGGGACAAGCCATTTTTGTATCAGAGGCAATCATCCCAGGTTTGGAGGTTTTACGGCCCTTACTCTCACCAGCAGAGCGACAGCTCATCTAAATTTGAACCGGAAATGAAAAGTTTTGATGCTGAAAACAACACTCCGGCGTTTGAAGCTATTGGAGGTACGCACGTTTTGCGGCACTGGTGGCATCCATTAATCAAGGGGTTAGTAGATGAGCCTGAAGAGTTCACAACCTGGTATGCGTGGACTAAAATCTGGAGTGATGAAAACAAAGTAGGAAATTTCTGGATAGGGTTTAACAATCTTTCGCGCTCACCCGCAACAGACTCGCCACCGGCAGGCGCCTGGGACAACAAAGGAAGTGCGATCTGGATAAATGGCATTTCAATTGAACCGCCGTTGTGGAAACGGGGTGGGCAAAAAGGGAATCCTGAAATTCCACTAATTGATGAAGGCTATGAGTATCGACAGCCTTCCCCTGTTTATCTAAAGAAGGGCTGGAATGTGGTACTCGTGAAGCTACCCGTTAATCACTTCAAGGGAAAGGATTGGCACAATCCCGTAAAGTGGATGTTCACACTGGTACAAGTTGGAGATTGATTAATCGAAAATTTTTCTGAAGCAAACTAGCTGATTGAAGCTCAATAACTACGTTCGAATTTCTTAATGTTGTCTGAATTCCCGGATGTCACAGGTGGTTGATTGAAATCAATATTCCTGAAATAGGGTCTCTCTTGCACTTGAAATATAATCAGGAGGAATATTCAGTATTGGGGGCGAGTTTCCCCTCTCAGAGATTGACACTAAAAAAACTCAATGAGTTTCTTAAAAAGCTCGTATTGCGTTAAAGGCTTTGCTGATGAAGGGTGCGAAGAAGCACCTATACCTTTTTTTGAGTCATCCCAACAGATTATCTACTAAGAGGATTTGAACTGAGCGTTGGTTTTTTCAATCAGGTTTTCTGGCTTGATCTTCAAGACTTCCGCCAGCCTGAAAACAGTTTCCAATGAGGGCATCAGGAGCCCTCGTTCTAGCTCAGAAATATAAGCCCGGTCCATGCCGGCATAATCAGCCAGGCGTTGCTGGGTCAGTCCCTTTGCAGCCCGGAGTTCTTTAATGGTCTTGCCGAATACGGTTTTTAGATCGCCTTTCACCTATGGCAAGCTATTCGCCACAGGAATGCATCTTGCAGGCAATTGCCTACAATGTTATATTTGTAAGGTTATTCCTTTTTGCTCTTTTCCATCCTGGCCAACAGCTCACTGGGTTTTATCTTAAAGATCTCTGTCAGTTTGTAAATCGTATCCAAGGTTGGATTATAGCGGCCGCGCTCAATATCAGGATGTTAAGAACGATTCCACTTCGGAGTAGGGTCTCGTAGGGTTTGACAGTCATTAACAGATAAGTACTTTCCTATGCGAATAAAGCGTAACGAAAAGAGAGACGCTGACGTCCTCAAGAAACAATTTCAGATGGTCATGGATCAGCTTGTTCCGCTGGCCAGGAACGGAAATGTTTCCGGGGCAATGTTTGACGCCGCTTGCCGAAGTATGTACGGCACAAGCATACGGCAATCCATTCGTACTCGCTTTGCATCTTCCAAAGGAAAAAATGATGGCTTCAACCAGCTTAAGACGGAGTTAGGCTATACGTCACTACGGACCTTTTCCAAACAGGAAATAATTGATCGTTATATCGAACTATATAAAAAGACAGGAAAGCAACCAACTGAAACGGATATCACCCGATCCGGAATTTCTATGAATCCAGTCTACCGGCATTTTGGAAATCATATGACGGCCGTCGATGCCATGTACCAGGCCATGGGTATCGACCAACAGGCAACCTACCCACTGAATGTAAACGTCAACCGAGGCGAAAAGATCGGAGAGGACCTGTCCTCTTTACCGATCGGACTCAAAGAAGGTCCGGTGAATGAACAAGGAGTTGTTTTCGTCTTTGCGAAAGTTCATCATCAAATCGGTTTCCCTGTTGTAGAGAAACCACAACAAGAATTTCCTGACTGCCGGGCGACGTGCATAAGGGGTACTTATCACTCGAGGGTAAACATTGAATTCAAGTATCTCTCTTCGATGGCGTTCAAGAAGGGCAGAGGCATTGAAGCATACCTGAACAAAAAAATCAATTATCTTATCTGCTGGGAAAACAATTCACCGGGTAACACACGAAAGCTGGCACGTGTCGGCATCGAGATAATTTCTCTACGGGAAGAACTTATTAAACTATTTCGCGCTCCCGATCTGAAAATTAATTCAGCGACTTAGGGAGACCTCTTAACATTTCAAACATTAACCAATTTCATGATCGACAGCTTTCCAAAAAAAATAGAAGATCTGCTGGGCTCTGAGCAACGCCGGTCCATTTACCATGCAATCTTGAATTTCGACGAGCCATTTACTCAACCGCAACTATTGGAAAAACTCAAGGCAAACAACGTGAAAGTGAGTGAAAATATGTTCCAGCAGTTCATTCAAGCGCTTGTTTTCCGGAAATTCCTCATTGCAACAAAGCAGCCGCTTGCCGAGAAGCGACCCGGCAGGCATCCTATGAATTACAGAATAAGTCCAGAATATCGGCAGTGATGGGGAGTTTCACGCAGGATCCTGACAATGAATTCAACAAGCTTGACGCGCTTGACAAACGGTTATTTTTCGAAATTCTCGAGAACCATGAAAAGGCCCTTGAAGCCTGGATTGAATATATCTCTAAAGAATATTCTGCCAAGGGCGTACCGATAGACGGGCTGAAATTCAAGATAGAAACGATGCAATTCTTAGAGTTTGTGAAAAAAGAGGATTTGGGCAAATAAATAATTCTTTAGAAAACTAAAGGATTCTTTAGAAGTGATGAAGGGCTTTCTTCGCTAGCCAGATCAGAAACAAAAAGGTCAAACAAAATTGAAAACATTACATGGGTAAGCCAGCCATTTTATTCCTCATGAATCTATCACGGTACTTTCTGTAATTGAAATATTGTCTCCCGGTGGCATAATCTTTTCTTGTACGGTTTTCCAGACTGTTTTCATTTTCCTTTGGGCTCATTTATTCAGGTGCCTATTTTTCGATCAGCGCCAGTACTGGAAACAAAAGAATTAACGTTACCATCAGGATGTCATTAAAACAAACTGAACCAGCAGTTTCTGGAAACCCCTAACTAAAAAAACTTATGAAAAAACTACTTCTTACCCTTTGCGTATGTATGACAATCGCCGTCTCCTGTAATAACAAGGAAACAGTTACGCCCAAAAATGATTTCAAGACTGTAATTGCAAACCTGAACTCCATGTATAAAACGGGCATCACTTTTCAGGTTAGTAACCTTAAAGACTTTACTTCATTGAAAGACGGAAAGATAGTGGTTGATTATGACGGTCTAAATAAAAAAACCGCTGAAAAATTGAATAGTCAATTCTTTGGTGGAATGTTCAATCCTCTGTCTGTTTTACAAGCCTCGGTTGCTCCGAAAAGTAAAAGCCTAAGGCTCGATGACGATTATTACTCCGCCGAACAGCAGGTAATGGTGGACGATTACGTTGGCCAGATGTACAACGCTACTGATTCCTACTCCGCCGACTATGTTGTGCAATCATTTCAAAATGACATTATCTATTCATCCCGTTTTTCCTATGATCAGCAAATTCAACTCTTGGCTGTAGTTCAAGCTGGTGATGTACTATCTGACTACGTTTTTAGTGGAAGCGCTGCCAGAGATTTAGGGAGCGTTTTTGCTGGTTATGTAGATTCACAATATTCGGAGTTTGGTTGCTCCGTAGACTGGAGAGGGGTGTGGGGCGGAGCAGTTATTGGCCTTGGGGTTGGAGCAGTCCGAGGGGCGATTATTGGAGGTGCAGGTGGAACTGTAGCCCTTCCGCTGTTAGGTACAGTAACCGGAGCAGTTGGTGGAGCTGTTTTTGGTGGAGCAGCCGGATTTGTCGAGGGGGCACTCGCTGGCGTTGCTGGCAGTTTATTGCTATCTTGCTTTAGATAAAGAAATCATCATGAAGCTGTTATTAAAAATAATGCAAAATCAGATTCTGAGTATTTTGATTTTGGCTGTTCTGTTCATGTGGTTA
>JBGAFJ010000006.1:0-431631 GCA_044227305.1 Cyclobacteriaceae bacterium
ACAGTGACGGTGACGATTAATCCGGAGCCGGTAGGGACAGCGGTCGTGAACGTACCTGTATGCAGTGATATAGCGATCGGTGCAGGGTATACGTTGTCGACGACAGGAGGCTCAGTAGCAGCGACAGGCTATAACATTACGGCCATCAACAATGGCGGCTTGACAGCGAGTGCGGGTTCACCAGCAGTAGCGTCGAACCAGGCGGCCAATGTATTGATAGATGATGCGTGGACCAACACAGGCAGCACTCCGGTGAATGTGGTTTACACGGTAGTACCGGTAGCAGGTACAGGCTGTTTAGGCGATGCGTTCACAGTGACGGTAACGATCAACCCCGAGCCAGTAGGCATAGCGAACACAGCGACGGTATGCAGTGATGCAGTCCTTGGCAGTGGGGCTCTTCTGACAACGACAGGCACGAGCGTGAGTGCCTCGGGATATAACATCACCTCGATAGGCAATCCTTCCACACTGGTAGCGAGTGCAGGCTCACCTGCGGTGGCAAGTAATCAGCCAGCGAACGTATTGACCGATGATGCGTGGACCAACACAGGCGCGGTTAATGCTACCATAACCTACACAGTTGTGCCGGTAAGCAGCGCAGGTTGTCTGGGAGATCCTTTCACAGTGACGATCACGGTAAATCCGGAGCCTGTAGGAGTAGCTCCGGTGAATACACCAGTGTGCAGTGATGTGGCACTGGGAGCCGGGTTCCTATTATCAACAAATGGGACATCAGCTCCGGCGGCGAGCGGCTACAACATCACTAACATAGCTACGGGCGGGTTGATCGCAAGTGCAGGATCACCAGCGGTTGGTAACAATCAACCTGCGAATGTGCTGACTAATGATGCTTGGACGAACACCACCAATGCACCGGTGAATGTAGTTTACACCGTAGTACCGGTTTCAGGGATTGGATGTCTTGGCGATGCACTTACAGTTACGGTGACTATTCAGCCAGAACCA
Source organism: Cyclobacteriaceae bacterium (assembly GCA_044227305.1). Lineage (GTDB taxonomy): Bacteria > Bacteroidota > Bacteroidia > Cytophagales > Cyclobacteriaceae > ELB16-189. The sequence goes on from JBGAFJ010000006.1 coordinate 970, forward strand.
AAAGGCTGGAACGACAGCAGGACTGTCTGCAGCAGCGGCGTCATTCCCCTGGGCTACGATCTGCAGACTATGAACGTAGACATTTCGGGTTCGGGCAACGGATTAGCATCCAACTTCCAATGGATTGCTGTTGACAACCCCAACGTTTCAGGAGAAAGTACGTCCACCCAATCAACATCAACAATTAACAATACATTGGTCAACATCACGAGCATTGACCAGACTGTTGTATACACCGTCACACCGACGGCCATTGCAACGGGATGTCAGGGGGATACTTTCACAGTAACCGTTATTGTTAAACCAGGACCCGTTGGATTAGATCAGACTATTGCGACTTGCAGCGATGTGGCGGCTAACTATAATCTTATCAACAATGTGGCCATTCTGGGCAATAACGTTGGTAGCACATTTAACTGGATTGCCGCGTCGAATCCGTCGGTAAGCGGAGAGAGCACTTCGCCAGTGGTCGGACCTATTATAACCGATGTTCTCAATAATATCACAAACAGCCATCAGTCGGTTGTCTATACGGTTACGCCAACGGGAACGAATGGATGCGTCGGATCAACTTTCCAGATTACGATAACCGTTAAGCCAGAACCAGTTGGCGTCACTGCTGCCGCCCCGACTATATGCAGTGATAATTCAGTCAACTATGATCTGCAGGCCAATGTGAATTCTTTAGGCAACGTCTTACCCGCTACGTTCAGTTGGATTGCTTCGCCCCAGCCAAATATCACCGGCGAAAGCATCAATGCCCAGAATTCGACTGTGATCACAGATGTATTGGTGAACACAACGACGACAAACCAACTTGTAACCTATACTGTCACGCCGACAGGAACCAATGGATGCCTTGGAGACGTATTTACCATTACTGTCATGGTAAACGCAAAAGCGCAAATTAACGCGGGACCGGATCTTGGTATTTGTGATAATGGCGGAACCAATATTGCGCTGCAGGGATTGGTCGTGTATCCTGATCCTATCGCAATACCTTCTACATGGTCTGGTGGTGCCGGCAGTTATTCTGATACGCATACCGCTACGCCTACCTACACCTACGGTGCTGCCGATATCAGCGCAAGCGCAGTTCCGGTAATACTTACACTTACGAGCGGCGACCCCGATGGGGGTGGTCCCTGTACTACCGTTTCAGATGACATGAAACTGTTCGTGTATCAACGGCCAACTGTCACTTTCACGGGTTTGCCACCAGGTGCACCCCCACAGATGGCGGAGAACCAGGCTCCTATTGTCCTAAGTGGATTCAAGCTGGGTGGTGTATTTACCATATCAAGTCCCCCGACATCAGTGATTGGTCCCACTTACCCGTTTGCGGGCCATGACGATGTGAATTTCGACCCTTCGATTGTCACCCTGGGTCCGAACTTCATTCGTTACACGTACACTGAAAATCACAATAACACTGCGACTCCGATAAGTTGTACAAACTTTGACGAGCAGCAAGTCATTATCAACCCGGTTACGGTGATTGATTTTGCAGTTCAGGGAGCTACTGTGAACACATCCAATGAATTTGAAATATGCTCGCAAACTGGTATGCTGCAACTTATTGGGTTTCCTGCCCCGGATCAAGGTCTACCACCTGAAACGCAGTTCACTGCATCAACCGGATTCTTCAATGCTGCTAATGTAATGATCATTGATAAGATCGGCGTTGATTATTTCATACGTACTACGGGTTTGCCTTCCGACACTTATACGGTCACTTATACCTTTAAGAATCTTTTGGGTGCGATCACGTTTAAGTCGCGAAGCGTGAAGGTCTTTGCTAGTCCAATTGCCTCCATATCAGTGGCAAACTCCTGTATCGCAAGCGCTATCAATTTTACTGACAACTCAACTGTTCAGCCGACACCGTTCCCAACGACGATCACCAATTGGAAATGGGATTTTGCGGACGGGTCATTCAGTAACCTGCAAAACCCGAATCACTTTTATGCGCTTGCTTCGGTGTACAACATCGCGCTGGACGTCACCACCAGTCAAGGCTGCCGCGCAACGACCACGCAAAGTATCCGCGTGGGCGACGTGCCGACTGTGGACTTCTCTTGGTCTGCGATTTGTAACAATGACAGTACGAAGTTCTCAGACCTTACAAACCCTGGTAGCGTCAGTGTAATCCAGACTTACACATGGAATTTTGGCGACGGAGATGTTCTCGTAGGGCCGGCCAACGGCACCATACCGCCGGGCGCAAATGGCGGAAGAACTTCAGGAACCTACAAGAAGCCTGACCACAAGTACGTCGCGTTCGGAACATTCAACTCCAAACTGATTGTAGATACCAATGACGGATGTACCAACTCGCTCACTCAAAAGGTATTCATCCTGCCATACTCAACAGTGACTCCGATCGGAACCAATGCGTATCGCGAGGGTTTCGAAACAACAGATGGTGGTTGGATCGCGGAAGCAAAATCGCCCAGTGACACGAGCTGGATTTGGAAAGCGCCTTCAGGTGCCAATATTAACACCGCGGCGGCGGGGACTAAAGTCTGGTGGACAGGGCGTAATAGCAATACCTATTACCCGAATGAGCAATCGGTTGTAAACGGGCCGTGCTTTGACCTGCGGCAATTGAAGCGCCCGATGGTGGGTCTCGACTATTGGAGCGATAGTGAAGCAAACATTGATGGGGCCGTGCTTCAATACTCCGTCGACGGGGGCGTGAGCTGGAGAATTATAGGTCCGGCAGAAGGTGTGACGAACCGTGATCAGGGTATCAATTGGTTTAATGGTCAGGGCATTCCCTCGAATCCAGGTATGCAGCCGCTCGGCAACTATGGATGGACTGATAAATCGGGCGGATGGAAAAACGGACGCTTTAACCTTGATATGATACCCGTCACGGAGCGAGATCAGGTCCGCCTCAGAATTGCATTCGCAAGTAATGGAACAAATCCCCCAAGCGTGAACTACGATGGCTTTGCTTTCGACAACGTATTTGTGGGTGAGAAGACGAGGAATGTTCTGGTGGAACACTTTACCAATTCGACCGCGCCCCCTAGTGTGGCTGGAGATACATGGATCAACGACTTATACGATCAGGCGATCACAGCACACGGAGTTTCAGATTTCTATGGAATCCAATATCACGTGAATATTCCAAATCCGGATCAACTGAACCTTGACAACCCTGCCGATCCGGCGGCGCGTGCCATCTACTTTGGCGTCGCGCAGCCTCCGGCAACGATCATGGATGGTATTCTCAACAACAAGTTCAAAGGATTATACACGGATCTTGACAAAAACGGCATAGAAATAGACCGTCGTGCACTAGTCGATCCGCTGTTTGATCTGCAGTTACAGGAACTCACGTCTACTGGACCGACAAAAATATCAGTCAAGTTGACGGCCACAGCTCAGAAGGCGTTCAATTCTCCTTTGATCATTCAAATTGCACTGATTGAAAAACAAGTCGGGACCTTCAGAAATGTGTTGAGGAAACAGCTGCTCGGCTCGGATGGAGAGACCATCACGCTCGCCTTTGCGCAAGGCAACGTACTCACCAAACAGTATGACAACGTCGACATTAATGTCCCGATCATTAATCCCGGTCAACTACAGTTAGTCGCTTATATACAGGACAAAAACACGAAAGAAATCTATCAAAGTGTGGTGATTCCGGCCGGGTCACATCAGGGCGCTGTCACCGTGGGTCTGGAAGAGCAGGTCATACCGACCACCTTGAATGGAATTTCGATCTATCCGAACCCTGCGAATGGATATGTATATCTGGGGCTCCCTGACGATCGCACAGCAGAAGGTTTTACCTGGAAGCTCGAGGATGAACGCGGCGTCGTTGTGCGTGCGGGGGACTTTGATGATCTCGTAAACAATACGAAGCAGATCGACGTACACGGTTTAGCAAACGGGATTTACATCATCATGTTATCAGGTCCCGGTAAGTCGGTTGTTCATCGCAAAATCGTGGTGATGAATCGGAATTGATTTTTGAAAGTCGCAAAACACCCCTTTTTCGTTTTGTACTTTTAAATTGTGAAGTGGCGATGGTAAAGGAACTTGAAAAACTGTCTGTTTCTGAGAACGAACTCGTATTCAGAACTCCGATGCTGGTCTGTATTCTCATTGCCGGCGCTGATAATCAGATTGACAATAAAGAGATCAAAACAGCGATGGAGCTTGCGAGAAAGGGTAGAAGTAAGGCAACGCTATATCCCTTCTACAAAATTGTATCGGAGGACTTTGAAGACAAGCTGAAGATCGTATTGCAAAGTCTTCCTCAGGATCCGCAGCAACGCACGCGTGCTGTCGTGGACGAACTTGCGCTGCTGAATGGCATCCTACCCAAGATTGATAAATCGTTTGGACACGATTTTTATAAAAGCCTCACTTATATCGCAAAACAGATCGCCGAATCTTCAGGTGGCGTTCTCGGATTGCAGGCGATCGGAGACGAAGAACTTGAGTTGGTCACACTTCCAATGATAAAAGATCCGGCAGCAGGCTGATGACTACCGACCGCATTACCTTCTTTGGAAGTTCCGTCGTTCCCTTCCGCCTGGTTTTTTTGATGTGGCTTGTGTTTAGTGTGGAAGTTTTTCTGAACATCGACTTCGGTCCACTCGGCATTCGGCCCAGAACACTTACCGGACTCATTGGAATATTCACAGCCCCGATGATCCATGCATCCCTTACACACATTGTTTCAAACACCATCCCGCTGCTATTCCTCGGTTCCACGCTGTTCTTTTTTTACAGACGCATTGCAGGCACTGTTTTTTTCAGGTGCTACCTGATCACCAATATTCTCGTCTGGCTTTTTAGCCCCAGGGTGTCGTACCACATTGGCGCCAGCGGCCTCGTCTATGGCCTTTCGGCATTCTTGATCCTATACGGATTCTTACGAAAAGACTTCGGGTCACTCATTATTTCCCTGGTGGTATTCGTGATGTACGGAGGAATTTTCTATGGAGTACTACCAACGGATCCGTATGTCTCATGGGAATCACATCTGGCCGGGGCTATTGTAGGATCGGCCACGGCTATCGACCTTCGCAAAAAAGCAAAAGTGTAAGCATGGACGCAACGGCCAGGAAAATACTCACCGAACTTAAGGCTAAAAAATATGAACCTGTATATCTTCTTCAAGGAGAAGAGCCGTATTATATCGATCTGATTTCCAATTACATAGAAGTTAATGTTTTAAGTGACTCTGAAAAAGGATTCAACCAGGTTATAGTGTACGGAAAGGAATCTCCGGTCAATGTGATTCTCAATCATGCGAAGCGATTTCCGATGATGGCCGACCGGCAGGTTGTCATCGTCAAGGAGGCGCAGGACATACCGGACTTGGGCAAAGAGACAAGCCAGAAGCTTTTGCTTGACTACTTTATGCGGCCCGTGCCGAGCACATTGCTGGTATTGTGCCACAAGTATAAAACCCTCGACAAACGCAAGGAGCTAGGCAAGAAGGCAGAACAACTCACTTTGTCAGCAACTTTCAAGAAACCGTATGAAAATCAGCTACCGGAATTTGTTGACGAGTATGTACGATCAAAAGGATTTTCAATCGACGATCGGGGAGCACAGGTGCTTTGTGAATCCGTGGGTAATGATCTAAATCGGCTTGCCAATGAGATTGATAAGATGATCATTGGCCGGAATTCTGGCGACGAGCTGGACGGTGAGTATGTCATGAGCCAGGTGGGGATGAGCCGGGAATACAACATCTTTGAATTGCAGAAAGCACTCATTTCACAGGATATCTACCGCATCACGCGCATAGCCGACTACTTCGCGAGTAATACTAAAAAGAACCCTTTGATCATGCTTGTAGCCTTTCTCTATAGTTTTTACAGTAAACTCCTGATGGCAGCGGCTCATCCCGGAAAGAATGAACGAGAGCTTGTAACTATACTTAAAATCAGTCCGTTTGCCGCTAAAGATTATATAAATGCTTTGCGTTACTATTCGCTGAACAAGGTCATCGAAAACATATCCATACTGAAGGAAACTGACCTCAGATTGAAAGGTGTAAACGCGGGATCGGAAGATGACGGGCAGATATTGCGAGAACTGGTGATCAGGCTGGTGAAATAAATGGAATAGTTATTGCAACCCTCACCGGGAAGTGGATTATACGGTAAGAATGTTTATTTTTGGATTCGTGTCAATCCTATTTTTTGAGAAAGCACGAAATAAATTTTTTAAACTGTTTTTGACAATAAATACCAGATCCGTCAGTTCTGGGTGTAAATCGGGAATGAAGAGAAGTACAGGTGTACTTATAATTATGCTCTTCGGCTATTTGATTTCGAATGGCCAGGAGACACTGTCCCAGCAAAAATCCGAGCGACTCTACCAGTCGGCTCTCGACCTGCTGTCTCATCACGAATACGGAGCAGCTTATCAAACCTTCAGCGAATGCATCAGGACAGGCCAGCTGACAGACTACCGATATGCTGACGCAAAGTACTATCAGGCGTTTTGCGCCCTGAACCTCTACCATGCCGACGGAGAGAAACTTCTGGAAGACTACATAGCTGCCAACCCACTTTATCCGAAAGCGATCACCGCGTACTACGACCTCGCAAACTTCTTCTACACCGAAAAAAATTATCCCAAAGCATCGGGGTATTTCTCCCGGGTGGATTTTCCCGCTTTGAGTTCGGACCAACAGAACACGGGACGGTTCAGGTGGGGATACAGCTTGTTCAGTCAGCGCAACCTTAAATCATCGCTCGACCAATTCAATACGATCAAGGCTTCGGGCGGACAGTATGGTCCTGCGGCGAGTTACTATGCCGGCTACATCGAATCGCAGTCTGGTGATTATGAAAACGCGCTCATTGATTTGAAACGTGCAGAAGCAAATGCTTCCTACGCCACCATCGTACCCGTGTTGATTGCGAATGTCTACTACCAGCAAAAGAAAGATTCTGAACTGCTCGCCTATGCCGAGCCCGCTGCAAAACGGGAAGGAGTCACATCCGTTGACGAAATATCATTGTTATTAGCTGAAACCTATTTCAGAAAGGGGGATTACAAAAAAGCCCTGGCCGGATATGAAGATTACTTCGATAATCATGAAAAAGGCATTGATCGGGGAGTACTCTATCGCGCTGGTTTTGCAGCCTATTCTACTGGTAAGAATGATGCATCGATCGAGTACCTGAAGTCTTCTGCTTCTGACGCGGATTCAGTGGGTATATATGCCTCGTACATCCTTGGATTAACCTACCTCAAGCGTGGAGAGAAACCACTCGCGTTGACGGCTTTTGACGTTGTGAAAAAATCGAAGAAAGATCCTTTGCTGAGGGAAGAGAGTTCGTTTCAGGCGGCTAAGATTAACTATGAATTAGGAAAGCCCGACCTCGCAATCACCGAATTTGAACTATTGCTCAAAGACTTTCCCGATTCGCCCCATGGTCGCGAAACCCGGGAACTCTTGTCGCAGGCATATGTGAACGCCAATAATTTTAACAAGGCGATCGAATACATTGAGGCCTTACCAAAACGAACGCCCGCGATCGACAGGGCATTTCAGAAGGCGACCTACCTCAAAGGCACTGAACTTTATAACAAAGAAGAATACGCAGAGGCAGTGGGATTCTTTGAGAAATCTCTTCAATATCCCGTTGATCCGGCGTATGTGGCTGACGCAGCGTTCTGGTGCGCCGAAACCTATTCCATCGGCCGGAAATACGAACAGGCGATACCACAGTATGAACGTTCGCTGGGTTCGTCTCCGAAAACAGAATTGCTTCGTGCCATACGGTATGCACTTGGATACGCCCACTACAACCTGCAGCATTATGATATTGCATTGCAAAACTTCAAAGAGTTCGCGGCCAGATCTTCAGCGAATGATCCAAACTATGCCGATGGCGTGTTGCGTTTAGGAGATTCTTACTATGCCACGAAAGCATATTCAGAAGCCTTGTCTTCCTACAAAAAAGTCATTCAGATGAATTCTCCGGACGCTGACTATGCCCATCTCCAAAGCGGTATTGTACTGGCAATACTCAAGAGATACGCTGAAGCAGGAGTGGAGTTTGAGCTTGTTTCCAGAAATGCATCATCGCGTTATGTCGAAGACGCATTGTTCCAAAGGGCACAAATGGATTTTGAGCAAAGCAACTACACATCCGCCGTGAGCAACTATACGCGGGTAATCAATACCTCGAAGTCATCGCGCTTGCTCCCTTATGCCTACTCGCGGCGAGCTGCCGCATATTTCAACTTGAAGAATTATGGGCAGACGGCTGATGACTATATCAAAGTACTTGAAGAATATCCGGCTCACCCTGTAGCGCAGGATCTGCTTTTGCCTTTGCAGGAATCCCTGAATCTTTCAAATCGCTCCGCGGAGTTTGATCAGTACCTCGCCCATTTTAAGCAGGCGAACCCGGATGCGAAAGGGATTGAGTCGGTGGAATTTGAAACGGCTAAGAATTTGTATTTCAATCAAAACTACCAAAAAGCAATTGACAACCTGGGCCGATACGTAGCAAGCTATCCGGAGAGTGCGAAAATTCCTGAAGCAAAGTATTATCAGGCTGAATCCTATTACCGCCTGAAGGATCTTTCCAGGGCGCTTGAGACTTTTCTTCAGTTGGAAGATGAACAAGCCTTTGAGATGATCAACAAGGTGATCGCGCGCATTGGCGAGCTGGAGTTCAGACAGGGGCAATTTGATAAAGCTGTGAAGGCGTTTCAAAGGCTCTCCGCGCAGGCGGGAAACAAAAAAGATGAATATACCGCGTGGAACGGGTTGATGGAGTCGTACTACCTCCTCGCCAAATATGATTCTTCAGATGTGTATGCCCGCAAAGTACTGGAACATGGAAACGTCAATGCGAGTGCACAAAACAAAGCGTCACTGTATTTGGGCAAAAATGCCATGAACCGTGGCGACTATGATACCGCCAAAGACGAATTTCTGACCACATTGAATACCGCACGTGACGAATATGGTGCAGAAGCAAAATACCTGTTAGGCGAAATATTCTATCTGAACAAAGAATACAAATCGTGCTACGAAACCCTGCTGTCATTAAACAGCGACTTTTCTTCATACGAAAATTGGGTGGGCAAATCGTACCTGCTGCTGGCCGATAACTTCCTGGCCACTGGGGATGTGTTCCAGGCGAAGGGCACGTTGAAATCTCTGATCGATAATTTTCCGCAGCAAAATGTCAAAGATCTTGCCCGGGAAAAATTGAAAACCATCGAGCAGGCCGAACTGAAAAAGAAAGCGCTTGAAAAGGCAGATACAACAGGCAACAACTGATGAATAAAAGCAAATACCATATCAGATATTCAATTGCCTGCTCCTGGCTGATCATCCTCACGTGCTTGTGCCTTTGCTTCTCAACTCAGGCACAGGAAAAAGAACCCTGGGAGAAGGAAGGCGGACAAGGTGAGATTACCGATGTGGAAATCGAGATTGTCAAAGACCGGAAGATTACACTGCCGCGTGCAACAAGAAATTTCGAGAAAATTCCGCCGCGACCATTTGAGCCGATCAAACCTGAGATCACCTACGAGTTTAAAAATTTTCAATTTACCACACCATCTTACCGGCCTGCGATCAGACCCCTCAAGCTCAAACAGGAAGAGCTTTCCAAAATCTATGGGAACTATATCAGTGGCGGATTGGGAAACTACGGGTCGTTTTATCTCGAAGGAAGCGTCACCACGAAGCGCGATAAGGATAAGTTCTTTGGCGCTCACCTCTATACCAGGAGTTTCGGTAATGGACCCGTGCAGGATAAGAATTCTGCGTCTTCTACTACGAATTTGCAGCTTTTTGGAAAAGCAACTGGCAAAGTGATTACCGTGAGTGGTGACGGAAACTATGACGTGCGGAGCGGATATTTTTATGGCTATACTCCTGGCGCGATCGAAGTGAACCGGGATAGAATCAGACAGGTGTATACCACCTACGGGCTGAACGTGGGTATCGAAAACACCAAGGTCAGCGACTTCAATTATTCTTTGAAAGGCGGTTATAGTTATCTCCAGGATTTTTACCATGCGCGTGAAGGAGAAGCGTCGCTGGCGTTCAGCAGTGCCTACGCCCTGGATGATAAGACGAAAGTGCTCATCAACGCCGACTATTACCTCATTAATCGCAAAGATTCCCTGGTGAACACCACGCGTCACCTGTTTAAACTCAAACCTGCCTATCAATTCAGTCCTGTTGAAAAGCTCTTATTGACTTTGGGCGCCAACGTGGTGGTGGCGAGTGACGTTTATCCGGGCTCGAAGGATTTTCACCTGTACCCGAATTTCAAAGCACAGTATGAGTTGAGTCCTTCGATGGAAGTGTATGGAATTATTACCGGTGACATGGACAAAGTTGACCTCCACAGTATCTCCGCCGAGAACATGTGGGTCAATTCGAATATCGGTATTCTGAATACAAACCGCTCACTTGAATTCAAAGCCGGTCTTCATGGAAAGATCGGGCGTAAGGTGGCCGTGGGGGCTGGATTCTCTGCGGCAGCATTGAAGAATTTCTATTTCTACGGGACCAATTCTGCGAATGTAAATCCGGTCAATCAGTCGGTGCCGGTACCCATCACAACATTCTATCCGGTGTATGACGGAAACACCCGTCGCATTAATCCTTTTGCGGAAGTAAGTTATGCCGAGGCGGAGACATTTAAGCTTTCTGTACGAGGGGACTACTTCAATTACTCAACCGATGATCTTCCGGGGCCATCGCAAAGGCCGACGTACCGGTTGAGCACTTCCTCTTTATGGAATATGTTTGATAAAATAACCCTCGAAGCAGGATTCATCGCGCAGGGTGGTATGAAACTCTATACAACAACGGGAAGCATTGACATCGACGCGGCTTTTGACCTGAACTTTAAGGGACGTTACTTTTTCTCTAAACAGTTCTCCGCTTTTGTCACAATGAATAACATGCTGTCGAACAAGTATCCTTTGTATTTTAACTACCCCGCGCGCGGCTTCCAGGTATTAGGAGGGGTAAGCTGGAGCTTTTAGAGTAGTAATATTTATGAATTTTACGTTAATTTTGTTGATAGCTTACTAACTAACCCCGAAAAACAATGGCAAGTAAGGACGACGAGAACAAGCAGGACAATTCAGAAGACTTTGGGTTGCCCAACATTGAATACAAACCGCTTGACCAGGATGGTGGCAGCAAACCTGCCGAAGAGGTGACTTCAGAAACTTCTCCGTCTTCATCGGAAAGTGATTCCGGCAGAAGCGCATCCACTTATTCATCAACCTATGTGCAGGAAGAGTCTGGTTCAAAGGCGCCCGTCATTCTCGGAATAGTCATTGCCCTGGTGGTCGTCGTAGCAGGCTACCTCGTTTATAATTTTGTCATCAAGCCTCGTAATGAAGCTGAGCGCATCAAGAAAGAGCAGCTCGCGGCAGAGGCCCTGCGCAAGCAGAAAGAAGCCGAAGAAGCGGCACGTATCGCAAAGGAAAAAGAAGAGGAGCGGCGCAGAGCAGAAGAACTTGCTAAAGCCAAACCCACAGTTGGAACGATCGAAACACTAAGCGGACGCACTAAACGTTATTACGTTGTAGTGACCAGCGATATCGACGATGATCTGCTGATGGATTTCGCTAAGAAGCTGAGTGCCAAGGGGATCAGCACGAAAATCATTCCTCCGTATGGCGATAAGAAGTTTTACAGGCTTGCCATCGCTGATCATGACACATTCGCGTTGGCACAGAAAAATGCCGACGAAGCGAAGGCAGACTATGGCGGTGCTGTATGGGTTCTTAAGTACTAAGTTCTCAGGTTTCTCCGGTCTGATGTTATTTTTTTCGACCTGTTAATTTTTTGATCTATGCTGTTTGCCCAAATCGTAACGAACCCCACTGCGCCCGCGGAAGCGGAGCAGGCATTGTCGATCATTGATCTGGCGGTCAAAGGTGGATTCATGATGGTGCCGATTGTGTTGAGCTCATTCATCGCGATTTACATTTTCGTGGAACGTGTGCTCACCATCAACAAGGCGAATCAAAGCCCTGATGCATTCATGGGACGCATCAAGGAAATGGTACTGAAAGGCGACATCAATGCAGCAAAATTACTCTGCAGCCAATTCAACAGCCCGATTGCGCGAATGATTGAGAAAGGCGTTTCCCGAATCGGCAGCCCACTGAAAACAATCGAAGCCTCTATTGAAAACGTAGCCAAGCTCGAGCTTTTTAGCCTTGAGAAAAACCTTTCTATTCTGGCTACAATCGCCGGCGCTGCGCCGATGATGGGGTTTCTTGGTACCGTTATCGGGATGGTGCAGGCATTCATCGCGATCGCGCAGGAAGAGGGTTCGGTTAGTCCGAAACTCCTTTCGTCCGGGATTTATACTGCGATGATCACTACCGTCGCGGGATTGATCGTGGGCATTCTGGCATACCTGGCCTATAACTACCTCGTCACACGCGTCTCCAAAGTGGTGAACAAGATGGAATATTCTGCCATAGAATTTGTGGACCTCTTACAGGAACCCAGATAGTATGAATCTTCAATCAAGGAATAAGATCGATGCAGCTTTCAGCATGGCTTCCATGACTGACTTGATTTTCCTGCTGCTGATATTTTTCATGCTTACTTCATCTTTTGTGACGCCATCGGGACTGCCGGTAAACCTGCCGTCCAGTGTGGCCAGTACCATTGAGGTACAGAAAGTATCAGTGACCGTGACCAAAGATCTTCAGTTCTTTGTAAACGATAAAAGGGTTACCCGGGCCACACTCGAGTCTGAATTGAAGCGGAACCTGGCCAGCCCTAACGGTGTAGTGGTATTACATATCGATAGGAGCGTCCCCACTGAGGAACTGGTGAATGTGGCCGGTATCGCAACGTCTTTGAAAGCCAAGGTAACGATCGCGACCAAACCGAAATAAATGAGCGCTGAAGAAAAGAAAAACAGGAGAATCGGTATCGTGACGTCGCTGGCGGTGCACGGTGTGCTCTTTGCTATTTTCTTTTTCATGATGGCCTGGCGTGCACCTGATCCGCCACTGCCTGAATTCGGGATCGAGTTGAACTTTGGATTGGATACACAAGGCGATGGCGACATTCAACCCGAGACTCCCGTTGGCCAGGAAGACGGTCAGGCTGAAGAGGACACACAGTCCAAGCCCGAGGAGGATAAAACTGAAGAGGTGAAGCCTGAAGTCAAGGAAGAGGTAAAGGAATTGCCGGCTGTGAAAACCAATCCGGAGCAGGTGACCAGCACGGAAGAAGGCGACGTCTCGGTGAAAGAGGAAAAAAAGGAAGTAAAGAAAGAGACAAAGAAAAACGACAAGGTTGAAGCGAAACCCGAAGAGAAGCTTAAAGCCGAGTTTAAAAAAGAAGATAAAAAGGACGTTGCCGATAAAGATGCTTCAAAGAAAGGAGTGCCAGGCAGCCAGGGCGATGACGATGGAAAGACAGGTGACAAGGGCAGCCCCGAAGGTAAGCTTGATGCCAAAGCCCTTTATGGAACACCGGGTGGCGGCGGTGGTGGCGATGGATTAAACCTGCAGATGAGTGGATGGTCCTGGGCGGAACAACCCAAGGTACCGGAGCTTCCGGATAATGACAACGGCAGGGTGGTATTTGAAATTGAATGCGATGAGAACGGCGATATCGTTGCCATCAATACGCTTGAAAGAAGTTTGAGCCCCAAGTCGGAGCAGTTACTGAAAGCCGAGATCAGAAAAAATTCCCTTATTAAAACTTCCGGAGGCCAGGCTCCGGAACGGTCGAAAGGACGAATCGTCTTCGTTTTGAAGACGAGATAGAATCAATTTCAGGATCGTTTTGCCTTGCAATTTTCCTGGCCGATATCACCAGAAATAAAATAAATTCTACTCTAATTACGTATTGCTAATTTATTGATTCTCACGCTTGTAAAGATCACCAGCGATCTTTTCTGTGAGGATCTTTGGCAAGTGACCTACCAGCTTGGCGGTGATCCAATTCAGGAAACCTGGGATAATTTCTGCTTTACGCGAGAACATGCCGTTGACTGAAATTCTGGCCACATCTTCAGCCGTCATGCTGAATTTTTCGGCCTTCTTTTCAATGAACTTCATGTTCGCCCGCTCGATGAATCCGGTAGTTGTGGTGCCCGGACAAACACAAGATACTGATACAGGGCCGCCTTTCATTTCCCACCGTAGTCCGCGTGAAAAGAGCAGTACAAATGCCTTGGTCGCCGCATAGGTAGTGAGCGTGGGTACTGCCTGATACGATGCGGTGCTGGCTACATTGAGAATGAATGCATGCTTGTTTTTCGCCAATTCAGGAATAAGCACCCGGCAAAAATCGGCCAGTGTATTCATATTCAGCTGCATCATCTGGTTGAGATCTCCGCGCGGAATATCTGTGAGCTTGCCCCACAATCCGTATCCCGCGTTATTGATCAGGATGTCAATGGTGTAGTTCTTTTCTGTAAGCCAACGGTTTACCTGAACGGCGGCGTCAATCTGAGATAAATCGATGCTCAGGTAATCTGCGTTCACACGAAACCGTGATCGCAGCTCTTCACAATTCTTGATGAGGGTGTCTTTCGAACGTGCAAGCAAAAGCACGTCGTGTTTGCGTGATGCAAGTTCTTTCGCCAAAGCCCAGCCAATTCCTCCGCTGGCTCCGGTAATCAAAGCAAAAGCCATGATGACTACTTATCTGTCACCGTCATGAAACGCTGATAGAAGAGAGGCTTGCTTTGTGCTGTCCTGGGTTGGAATTTGCCCGTGATGATCGGCACATACATGACGCGGCGACGGCTCTTTTCCCCAACGTGTGGAGACTGAGCAACGCGATGCCACAGGCGACCGTCATGAACGGTAAGGTCTCCGGGTTCAACCGAAAGTCCAATTTCTTTCTTGTCAGCTTTGTTGCTGAGGTAATACACCTTTCTGAAAAGGAGTGTAGCAAGGCCTTTGTTGTGGGTTCCCGGCAAGATTCTCAATCCACCGTTTTCGGGGGTCGAGTGATCCATGTGCAAACCGACATTCAACATCGGCATCACTTTGTTACCGTAGAAAATATCGCGCAATGCGTCTGTGTGCCAGCCGAGTTGGGTATAGTTGCTATCGGTCGTGTTCACGTAGTGATTGAAGACGAGACCATCTTTTTCCGTTTCACCGATGCGTGATTCAACATCACCGTTCAATTCAAACAAGCCTTGAAGTCTGGGGTCGCGCAAAAAATTCTGGAATATCTCCCCAAATTGATTGAGGAATGCAAAACGCTGCACGATGGTTTTGCCATCTACATCCTTCCCATATTTGATCGGCGTGCCATTCACCAACTTGCGGTCTTCTTTGATCCACTGCTCCTGGATCTTTTCAGATTCCGCCAGCATCTGCGCAATTACCTCTTTGCTTACGAAATTCTTAAAATGAATGAATCCATATTCCTCAAAAAAGTCCTTGTGCTCCTGGGTTAGTCCAGCCTCTAAAGAAAAGAAAGGATAGCTGCCGTTCACCTTATGGTTCTTGCCATTCTTTGCCTGCTCGTACATGATTCCGTTTCCTGGTTTAATTAGTTTGGGAATCCGCAAATTACTCGAATTTTATTGAATTGTTAAGCATTAAATCTACGTTAAATGTTAAGTTTTAACCTAAATCAACGGTTTTTTGCCGTTTGGCCAATTTTTGCCTACAAAATTAGTAGACTTTAGTAGCCGGGTGGCGACTAGAAAGACTCCCCACGTAGCCAAAGGAGCCACGATAAGATCCACCGTGTAGTGGACATGCTGCCAGGCAAGAAGAACTGCCATCAGGAACGTGCCGGCAATTTTTAACCAGCGCGCCGCCTTGTTTTTCTCGATCAACACGGTCACCATGATCGAACTGATGTGTCCCGAAAAGAACAAGTCTTTTGCAAAACCCTGATCAGGATACAACGCTGAAGAAATCGGGTCGGTAAGCAGGATAATTCCCACAGGTGGCTCCAGTGTGACGAGGTACATCGTTGCCGTACGCACAATGTTCATGGCAAAATAGACACACAAACCAAGCAACAGGACGTCGGCTTCGCGAAAATGCGACGCGATGGTTTGAATGGTCGCTGCGTAAAGTATGACGAAAATGTACAGTGAAAGATCTCTGGGTGTAAAAAATCCGAGGACGAAGTCATTCAGCAAATAGCCCGGCTTAGGAGTCAATATATCACGGTAGAAACCAGGAACAAACAGTATCATCCACGCAAGTGTGGCAGCACAGAATGCAAGTGCCCATCTGTAGCGCGGTATCTTGAGTGCTTCGGTCCAGGTCATTGCTAATCAGGAAGCGCGTTCCGGAACACGCTATTTCACGATGATGAGATAGTAATTCTTCTTTCCCTTTTGAGCGAGTAAGTACCTGTCTTGCAGCAACTTGAAGTCAGGCTTCTGCTGCGGATCCTCGATCTTGGTCTTGTTGATACTCACGCCGCCACCCTGGATCATCTTGCGTGTTTCGCCCTTGGACGGAAAAATGACTCCCCCAGTCAGTTCAGAAAGCAGATCGGTGACAGAGCCTGCGGCTTCGAAGGAAGCGCGCGCGACCGTCACTTGGGGTACACCTTCAAATACAGCCAGCAAGGTTTCTTCATCGAGTTTCATTAGGTCTTCAGTCACCGAATTGCCGAAAAGTATCTGCGACGCTTTGCGGGACGCCTCATAGTCTTCGTTCGAGTGAACCCGTGTCATGATCTGCTTGCTTAACTCTTGCTGGAGGACACGTAGGTGAGGGGCTTTTGCATGCTCTGAGATCAGCGCGTCGACCTCTTCCTGCGTGAGTTCCGTGAATATTTTGATGAAGGACTCAGCATCCACATCTGAGACATTCAGCCAATATTGATAGAACCTGTAAGGAGACGTTTTCTTGGGATCCAACCAGACATTTCCCTGTTCGGTCTTCCCGAATTTTGTGCCGTCAGCTTTTTTGATCAATGGGGTAGTGAGCGCATACGCGTCGCCGTCGGCTTTCCTGCGGATCAACTCCGTTCCTGTGACGATGTTCCCCCATTGATCGGAACCACCCATCTGCAGCTTGCAATTCTTATTCTGGTGCAGCCAGTAAAAGTCGTAACCCTGAACGAGCTGGTAGGAGAATTCCGTAAAAGACAACCCGGACTCGAGTCTTTTCTGAACTGAGTCCTTCGCCAGCATATAGTTCACCGTGATGTGCTTGCCTACGTCGCGTATGAAATCCAGGAACTGAAAGTTTTTGAACCAGTCGTAATTATTCACCATTTCGGCCGAGTTAGGCCTCGCCGAAAAGTCCAGGAAACGCTCCAACTGAGCTTTTACACAAGACTGGTTGTGCCTGAGTACATCTTCAGAGAGCAGGTTCCTTTCGGCTGACTTTCCGGATGGATCACCCACCATGCCGGTGGCACCACCGACCAACGCGAAGGGCTTGTGACCACAGCGTTGAAAGTGAACCAAAGTCATGATCTGAACAAGGTTTCCAATGTGCAGCGAGTCAGCGGTAGGATCGAATCCGATGTACCCCGACGTCATCTCTTTCTGAAGCTGCTCTTCGGTGCCAGGCATGACATCGTGGATCATGCCTCTCCATTTTAATTCCTGAACGAAATTTTTAATCATTCCAATGTAAAAACATGGCAAATATAAGTCACAGCATACAGGTTGCAACATGACAGCCGTTGGATGCCCTATAATTAGATGGCAGCATCGCTTTTGATTTTGATTGCTGTTTGCGATTTCCTTTCTTGGCCCTTTATCTGAATATACTTATGAAGCAACCTGAATCTCTCGAGTTGGTCGCCCAATTCCATCGCACTTTCAAGCATCCCATATTAACTGAGCCGGCAATACCGGAGCCTGGAAGAGCGAAACTCCGGGTCGATCTTTTGACTGAGGAACTGAATGAATTGTCAGCGGCTATCAAGGACCACGATCTTGTCGCCGCCGCCGACGCGTTTTGTGATATTCAATATGTGTTGTCAGGAGCTATCCTCGAATTTGGTCTTGCTGATAAATTCAAAGAGTTGTTTGAAGAAGTGCAAAGGTCCAACATGAGCAAAGCCTGCAAGTCGGAAGAAGAGGCGCGCCAGACTGTGGAATTTTATCTTAAGAAAGACGGTACCGAATGTTACTACCGAAGAGAAGGTGACACCTGGCTCGTATACCGGAAGGCGGATAATAAAACGATAAAATCCATCAATTATTCCCCTGCCGATCTGGAATCTATTTTAAACCGCTGAATGCCGGAATTGCCCTAAAAATCCGTTTTTATCGTTAGTTTTGTTGATTAAAACCTTACAACATGTATAGAGATCAATCGGCTTTCCTTGACTTGTGGTACAGCGCGATGATTGTCGGCGGCATTGTATTCTTCGCCCTCGGAATCATCATTTATCTGCTACACAATTTCAGAGTAGCTACCATAAAAGAGTACAAAGACAAATACGACTACATCACGTTAAATGAGGTGAAGCGTTATAAATTTGTATACATCTGCTTTGGCGTCAGCGTAGGTTTTTTTATAAATCTGTATGGCTCTGGCGCAAATCTGAACACCGTCGGCGTCTGGTTTTTCGTCCGGATATTTTTTGGTATCGCAGGCGCAACACTGATTGCCTACGTCTCCAATCTGGTGCTTGAATATTATTATCCGACCAAGCTGAATTCGAAATTGAAGAAGTGGCGATATATGCCACGAGTAAATCCGGCCACAGGAAACAAAATGCGGCTTCTCAGCGAAGAGGAGGAAGATGTGCACCTGGATATGGGTAAGCAAGCTGAAGAAAGTGTATTCTCTATTGACTACGATGTCTGGATCGATGAGAAATCGAACGACATCCGGATTGAAAAATACCAAGGCCACTTGACCGCGCTCAAGTGCAATAACTGCGGATTTTTTACTATGAAAGTGGTGAAAGAAGAAATCGCGCAGCGCTATGAAGACGATTCTCCCAAAGAACTGATCAAGCATTACAAATGCGCTTATTGCAAGAATGTGCGCGCTACAGCATTCCTCATATCCCGCAAAGAGGCGGACGATTATAAAAAAGACCGGTTCTCCATTCGTCGCAATACGAAAAATATCGACCTGGTGAAAGTTGAAATTCACTCGATCCTTTCGGGAAAGAGATTCTATGAATTCCAAACTATTGAGCAGGCACAGAAATTTCTGGAGGAATTTGACGTGGATAAAGTATCATCCTCTTCCTAGGCACCTATTTTGTATCCATTCCGTTTACTACGGAAATTATTCAATGACCTTAACAAACAGAAGATGATGAAAAAGAATGTGGGTGTGATTCTTCTACTTTTTGCCTGCCTTGCCGGGCAGGCAACGCCAATTGACACTACTCAGCTAAAACCGAGACCCGTTTTTGGAAAGGAAGCGAGAGTGATTGCTGAACTTTTGCCAATGTATCATTATCGGAAATTGCCTTTTAATGACTCGCTTTCGGTGGTGATCTTCAATGCTTATTTCAAAGAGCTTGATGGCAGTAAAGTTTACTTCCTGGAGTCGGATATACAGTCGTTTGAAAAATACAAGACCAAACTTGACGACCTGACGAAGGCCGGAAACGTAGATCCTGCTTTTGAGATCTACAAAGTATTTCGTGAGCGATATCGGGCCAGGTTGAAAGCGGTTGCCGCGAAACTTGTGGAACAGAATTTTGACTACACCACGGATGAATATTATGAAACCGAAAGGGACAAAACGACCTGGGCAAAAACTCCTGCAGAGCTTGACGAAACCTGGAGAAAAATTGTAAAAAGTCAGGCGCTCAGCCTCAAACTCACCGGCAAAAAACAGGAAGAGATTACCGATCTTCTGAGGAAACGTTATGAAAGGCTCTTGAAGTCGTCCGAGCAGGCGACCGATGAAGACGTGTTTAGCATCTACATGAACTGTGTAACGGAGGTCTATGATCCTCACACCAACTACCTTTCACCCAAAGCTACCGATCTGTTTAAACAAAGCATGTCGTTGTCTTTGGAAGGAATTGGCGCGCGTCTTCAGACTGAAAACGATTACACCAAAGTGGCCGAGATTTTGCCTGGCGGTCCTGCTGAGAAGTCCGGCAAACTTCATCCCAACGACCTGATTACCGGGGTTGCCCAGGGAACTGACGGTGAAATGGTCGATGTGGTGGGATGGAGGATCGATGAGGTAGTAAAGCTTATTAAAGGGCCAAAAGGATCGACGGTACGGTTGCAGGTATTGCCCGTAGCCACAGGAGTCAGTGGTCCTCCTGTCGTGCTTACACTTGTGAGAGACAAAGTGAAGCTTGAAGATCAGGCTGCCAAGAAAAAGACAGTTAATTATTCTATTTCAGGCAAGAATCTAAAGCTCGGAGTGATCACCCTGCCAGGTTTCTACATGGATTTCGATGCGTTTCAAAGGCATGAACCAGATTATCGAAGCACAACCCGTGACGTGAAAAACCTGATCAAGGAGTTGCAGGCAGAAAATGTTGACGGTATTGTTATGGATCTCCGCAACAACGGAGGAGGATCGCTCACAGAAGCAGTTGAACTAACGGGATTGTTTATCAAGGACGGTCCCGTGGTGCAAGTTCGCACCTCCGATGGTAAACTTGACGTCCAGGTGGACGAGAACAAGCAGGTGTTTTACTCTGGCCCGCTTATCGTGTTGACAAACCGGTTTAGCGCATCCGCGTCTGAGATTTTTGCGGGTGCAATCCAGGACTATCGCCGGGGACTGGTTGTAGGGGAGTCAACGTTTGGGAAAGGGACGGTGCAAAACGTATTCGATCTAAGGAACGCGAGCATCCTGGCCCGTGAAATAGACAAGGTGGGTGAATTGAAGTTGACACTTCAAAAGTTTTACAGGGTTACCGGAAGCAGCACGCAGCATAAAGGTGTCACACCGGATATTTTGTTGCCATCCGCACTGAAGCCAGAGCAATTCGGTGAAAGCGCCAGTCCCAGTGCACTTCCGTGGGATGAGATTCGCAAGAGCGGCTTTCAGAAAACAACCGACATTACGGAAAAGACCATCGCAAGCCTGCAAAGTGCATACAATGCGAGACTCAAATCTGATCCGGCCCTGAAGAGATATGTGCAGGATACCGAGGACCTCCGTAAGAGTTTGAACGAAACAAAGATCTCATTGAACGAGGCCAAGCGGAAAATTGAGATGGATGAAGCTGAGAAGAAGAAAGCACGCAACGAAAGTCTCGATACCAAGATCACTTCCAAAGAAGGCTTGACAGCCGACGACCTGACAAAAATGAAAGACGAATATTTGCGTGAGAGCCTGCTGCTTCTGGCAGACCTCGTTACTCGTCACATCGGTTAACCTTCAACGACTGATCTGTATTGGCGTAACCTTAAATCCTTTTTCCTTAAGAAGATTAAGCAATCCTTTTTCGCCCTCAAGGTGCGAAACACCTACGGCGACAAAGGATGGTTTGTCTTTTACCATTTTCTCAATCTTAGGAAGCCATTCCAGATTTCTTTTGGTGTAAAACTCATCAATGAACACCGGATTGTTTTCAGTGGGATGAAGGGAATATTCGAATACTTTGTCCAAATCGCCGCGTACGTAAGCGTCCTCCAGATTCTTGTACTCCATTTTCTGTTTTTCAAAATTATTTACACTGTGCATGAGTGCGGTTTCCTGGTCGCGCATGGGAAAAGCCTGGATCGCTGAGGATTCGCGCTCAATCGGCTCGAGACTATACGTTTCCAATTTGTTCTTCTTTGCGAGTTTGAGCAGCTCGATGTCATAGAATTTCACTTTTTCGCCGAGCGCCATACGTGTCATGTTGATGGAAAGAGCGAGCGGGATCAGGTGTGCGTAGTCTTTATCGAATTTTGCTTTGGGGATCGTGAATTCTTTTTCGAAGAAAGTCCTCACGGATTCATAGTCAGCTGGCGAGAACTCCGTTTGCAATGATTTGCCCTGAGGGAAATGGACCGCCTTATTGAGCTCCAGTTGTGCTTTGTGATCGACCTGGTCTTCAATGGCAAAAATCCTGCAGGCCTTCAACTTTTCTACAGCCTCTTTGGGGAGATAAAATTCCTTTTCACCTATGAATTTCAATGTGCCCATCAGGTAGGATGGCTGTGACATACCATTGCCGGACACCTCCCACAAAATGGAGTTTTGGCCGAATGCGGCCTGGCACACAAATAACAATACAGCAATACCGAATTTATTTTTCATAGGTGTTTAGTTGGTGGGACAAATAAATAATAATTCGAGGAAAAATGGAAGGTCAGCCGGCGGTTGCGGCCGATCAAAGAAAGATTGGTTACGTTATAAGTCTGGCAGCACATTTTTATCTATTTTAACCCAGATTTGTGACCATTCATGAGTGAGGAACTATTGAAAGCTATCGTCCAGCTCTTTGCGATCGTCGCCAAAGAGCGTATCACGGATGATGAGCGGGCGAATATCAAAGAGTTCCTGTCGCTTCACCTCAGCCAGGAAGCCGTTCGCGTTCACCTCAAACTCTTCGATGAGTTTGTAAAGTCTAATTCAGCGGTCGCCGCCGCTGACCTGGGAAATGTGGATGAAGAAACCGCTCAGTTCGTTGATGACTGGGCGCGTATCATGCAGATTTCCAAGCAGGTAAACCAGGCGCTGACGATGCAGCAAAAGGCGGTCATGGTCACCAAGATCATCGAGCTGGTTTTTGCGGATGGACAGATTTCCGAACGCCAGGGTAACCTGATTTTTTACATTGGAGAAGCCCTGAAAATTCCGCTCAAGGATCTACAGGCGATGAGGACATTTGTGCTGGGGCAGGATACGGAAGAATTGAATCTGAAAAACATTCTCATCATTGATGAGGGTTCGGGGGAACTGCATCACGCTGGACCGCGGATAGTATCGAAAAATCTCACGGGTCTGATTGCCGTACTGCGGCTACACGACATCGAGACGTATTTCATTAAATACCTTGGAATTACGTCGCTATACCTCAACAGCCAGCCGCTGAAAAGCCGTCGCGTGGACGTGTTTCCGACCGGATCAACCATCCGTGGGAGCAAGGTTGAAACGATATACTACAGTGATATCGTGGGCAAATTCCTTCAGGAAGAGTCTGAGACGAAGATCAGTTTTGTTGCCGAACATATCTTCTATCACTTCAAAAGCGGACGGGCAGGACTTCAGAACGTAACGGTTTCTGAAAAAGGGGGGAAGCTGATCGGTTTGATGGGAGCGAGCGGATCCGGGAAATCTACCTTGCTCAATGTACTGAACGGCACTGAGAAGCCATCGAGTGGGCGCGTGCTGATCAACGGGATCGACATTCATCAGAATCCCGAAAAAGTAGAGGGAATAATCGGGTTCATTCCTCAGGACGACCTCCTGATGGAAGACCTCACGGTTTTTGAGAACCTCTTCTACGCCGCGCGCTTGTGCTTCGGCAAAGACTCCGTGGAGCAGACGACCGAACGCGTGGAGAAGCTCTTATTGAGCCTGGGATTGGCGGAAACGCGTAACCTCAAAGTGGGATCTCCGCTGGAGAAGACGATCAGCGGGGGGCAGCGTAAGCGACTTAATATCGGACTTGAACTTTTACGCGAGCCGACCATTTTGTTCGTGGATGAACCTACGTCTGGTTTGTCCTCGCGGGATTCGGAAAACATCATGGATCTGTTGAAGGAACTTACCCTTCGCGGTAAAATGATTTTCGTCGTGATCCACCAGCCGTCGTCGGACATATTTAAAATGTTTGACACGCTCATTATACTGGATGTGGGTGGCTTCCAGATCTACTATGGCAACCCAATCGAGTCGGTGAATTATTTCCAGGATATTATCAACGCGGCCATGAAGACTCCAGGCGCGTGCCCGGAATGTGGTAACATAAATCCCGAACAGGTATTCAACATCGTTGAAACGCGGGTCGTGAATGAGTTTGGCCGATTCACACACACACGAAAAGTCTCGCCTGGACAATGGTACCAGTATTTCAAACAGCGAATTAAGATACCGAAAACGGAAGAGATGAAAGATCCCCTTCCGGTCACACAAAAGATTCCAAACTGGTTTAAACAACTCGGTGTTTTCATCGTACGGGATGTTCTTTCAAAACTTGCCAACAAGCAGTACCTGATCGTCAATCTATCGCTTTCCCCGGTGCTCGCGCTGTTCATGGGCTACTTTGTGAAATACTATGACGTAATCGGCGTAGAGAATCCTGTTTACACATTTTACAACAACTTCAACATCCCGGTTTACTTCTTCATGAGTGTGGTGGTGGCGTTGTTTGTGGGCTTGATCGTGAGTGCTGAGGAGATTTTCAGAGATCGGAAGATTCTGAAGCGTGAGAAATTCCTTCACCTGAGCCACAGCAGCTACTTGCTCTCGAAGGTGATCATACTCTTTGGTATTTCAGCGGTACAAACCCTGAGCTTTATCCTGGTGGGAAACTACATCCTGGAAATTCCCTTTACAGAGATGCGCTATTGGTGGATTATTTTTTCATGCTCGTGTTTTGCAAACATGCTGGGATTGAACATCTCTGCGGCGTTTGATTCTGCGGTAACGATTTATATTCTGATTCCCGTGTTGGTCATTCCGCAATTGCTGATGAGTGGTGTGGTGATAAGCTTCGATAAATTCAATCCCAAGGTTGGAAAGCCGAATGGGATTCCGGTATTGGGGGAGATGATGGCGTCGCGTTGGGCTTTTGAAGCCTTCATGGTCACTCAGTTCAAAGACAATCCTTTCGAGAAGCAATTTTATAAGTATGATCAAAAAGAGGCTGAAGCAGAATACAAACGGGCTTATCTGGTGCCGGCTCTGGAGTCCAAGCTGACGTACGTCTTAAATCAAAGGCAACATTGGCGTGACCGGAATTTTCCTGCCGTTGGTGATGCCCTCTCATTATTGAAGAATGAAATCGATTATGAACTTGATGAGGTAGGCCGCGAAAAATTGCCAGTTGCCGACAGGCTAGAAGTAGGGAAATTTGATTCCACGGTGTATCATCAGACCAAAGAATTTCTAAGTGTATTGAAGAAGTATTATGCGATCCGTTCAAACAATGCAAAAAATGATCGCGAGTCCCTGGTTGCTCAACTTAGAAATACACCTGAGAAGAAGAAGTTATACGATGTAACGCGGCTGAAATACACCAACGAGGCCGTCACCGCCATGGTGGAAAATTCCAATGATGCATTGCGTATCGTGGAGTGGCGCGGACGCCTCGTTCAAAAGTATTACCCGATCTATTTTGATGACCACCGCCCCAGAAACCGCTTCGACTTCCAGGCGAATTTCTTTGTGCCGACCAAGTACTTCATGGGATCGACTTTTGATACATTTTACTTTAACCTCGCGGTCATTTGGATGATGACCTTCGTGCTGTATTTTGCTTTGTACTTCGATGCCTTGAAAAGGCTGGTGCACGCATTTGAGATACGCTGGAAGTACCGGAAAAGGAAAACCTGAACATTAAATTTTTAACCCTATGAAATTCCGTCATTATTTATTTCCGCTCGTAGTGATCTTCGCATTGCTGGCAGCGTGTTCAAAAAAGGAATCCGGTTCAGAAGCGGATTCCGATGAATGGCCAGAAATGGATTCCTTTCACATGATTATGTCAGATGCTTATCATCCTTTCAAAGATTCTGCAAATCTGGAACCGGCGAAAAGGCTGGCTGAAGAAATGGCGCTTGAGGCAGTCCGTTGGCAGGAATCTTCTCTGCCGGCAAAGGTTGACAATTCAGATATGAAGGATCAACTTGAAAAACTCAAGATGGAATCGCGGACTTTCGCCGATCAGGTGAAGGCGAATGTGTCGGATACAGAACTGGGCAATTCATTAACCAACCTTCACGAGTCTTTTCACAAGATCATGGAATCATGGTATGGTGAGAAGCATTAGCGGTCTTGCATCGGTGATGTTTTGAGTTTTGCAATGCTGAAAGTCGCCTGGTCGCCAGATTACGTGCTGCCGTTGCCACCCAATCATCGGTTCCCGATGAGCAAATACGAGGTGTTGCCTCAACAGCTCTTGCATGAAGGAACCCTGAAGGAGAGTAATTTCTTTTCACCACCGGCTGTCGAAGATCATTGGATTGTTAGAACGCACGATCCCGCGTACTGGCAACGACTTCGGGCTCTGGATCTGACGCCCAGGGAAGTGAGGAGAACCGGGTTTCCCTTAACCCGGGAGCTGGTAGACCGGGAAGTGATGATCGTAAATGGCACCCGACTTTGTGCGCAACATGCGATAGAACATGGTATAGCCATGAATATTGCCGGCGGAACGCATCATGCTTTTACAAACAAGGGCGAAGGATTTTGTTTGTTGAATGATATCGCCATCGCTGCGAACTGGCTGCTGGATGAAACCTCGATCCAAAAGATTCTTGTTGTCGATCTTGATGTCCACCAGGGAAACGGCACAGCGCAAATTTTCCGCGAAGAGCAACGGGTTTTTACGTTCTCCATGCACGGTGCGAACAACTATCCGCTGCACAAGGAGAATTCAGATCTCGACATCGGTCTGGCGGATTTCACAAACGATTTATTCTATCTCAGCACCCTCGAAAGTAACTTGCATAACCTGATCGAACAGGTGCAGCCTGGATTTATGTTCTTTCAGTCCGGTGTCGACATCCTGGACACCGATAAGTTAGGCAGGCTCAGTGTCACCCGGGAAGGTTGTAAGCTGCGCGACCGGATCGTGATGGAGGCTGCCAAGCACAATAAAATTCCCATAGTCGCCAGCATGGGCGGCGGATATTCTCCTGACTTCCGGGACATCATAGAAGCACATGCCAACACTTTTCGACTGGCACAGGAGATATTCTTTTGAGCGCTGGCGTAAAGGTTCTTTGGGGTTCGTTGCAATCCGCTATATTTCACTTCCTAATCTGATCTATGACACCCACAACGGCCCCGGAGGCAAAAAAAAATCTTTGGTTTGTCATCACCGCTTCTTCGGTGGGCACACTTATCGAGTGGTATGACTTCTATATTTTCGGCACACTCGCGACGATACTATCCGAGCAGTTTTTTCCGAAGTCGAATCCAACCGCCGCATTTCTTTCAACGCTCGCCTTTTTTGCGGTAGGTTTTGTAGTAAGGCCATTCGGTGCAATAGTTTTCGGAAGGCTGGGCGACCTGGTTGGCAGGAAGTATACATTCCTGGTGACGCTGGTGTTAATGGGTGGTGCTACGTTTGGTATCGGACTCGTTCCCAGCTATGAAACGATTGGCATTGGCGCACCTATCATCGTGTTGCTGTTGCGTATCGTTCAGGGTCTGGCGCTCGGCGGGGAGTATGGCGGGGCAGCTACGTATGTGGCGGAGCATTCGCCCGTGGGCAAGAGAGGCTTTTACACGAGCTTCATTCAAACGACGGCGACGCTTGGACTTTTTGTGTCGCTGGGAGTAATCCTCATTGTTCGCGAATGGCTGGGTGTTGAGGTTTTCAATAGCTGGGGTTGGCGGATTCCTTTTATTCTTTCTGCCGTCCTTGTCGGAATTTCGATTTACATACGACTCAAAATGTCGGAGTCGCCCTTGTTTGCTGAGATTAAAGCACAGGGAAAGACTTCCAAGAATCCACTGAAGGAAAGTTTTGGAAATAAGGAAAATCTTAAGCTCGTTTTGCTGGCGCTTTTCGGCGCAACCGCAGGGCAAGGTGTTGTATTCTACACAGGACAGTTTTATGCGTTGGCATTCATACAACGAACCTGCAGCATTGAGTTTGTGCAGTCGTATTTGGTGATTGCCATCGCCATCGCTTTGGCGACACCATTGTTCATTTTTTTTGGACGACTTTCCGATCAGATCGGACGGAAATATATCATGATGGCGGGCTTGTTGCTGGCGGTGGTGTTTTATAGACCCTTGTATCAGCAGATGTTAAGTCTCACGAACATTGATCTGAAGACGGAGTTTGCTGACGGAAAAAATATTTCCCGAACATCCTCGCCGGGTCGCGATGAAGTGACCATCACGGTGCAACGCATATACACCGATGGTACGCAGGTATTTGAGACCACCAAAGAAGATAAAGACGGGAAAGCTGCCCTGACAAAGAAAGAAGTGAAGCTTGCGCAGGATGCATTCTGGAAGATGATTCTGCTGGTTTTTGTTCAGGTAGTTTTCGTTACGATGGCTTATGGTCCGATTGCGGCTTTTCTGGTCGAGTTGTTTCCCACGCGAATCCGCTATACGTCCATGTCGCTTCCTTACCATCTTGGAAACGGGGTTTTCGGTGGACTTACGCCATTCCTGGTGGTTTCCTTTTTTGAAATGAGCAAGACGCCAGCGAACCCTGGTGGTGATCCCATCGCAGGTTTATGGTATCCCATTGGCGTGGCTGCGATGAGCTTTATCATTGGTATGATTTTCCTGAAGAACAGACCAGCAGCCGACGTGGAATAGATCAGGGAACGATCAATTTGTTCACCACTTTTTTATTGTTGAATTGAATGATAATCAGATACATACCTGACTTCATGGGTTGTGATGCGGGGAACTGAATAGTGAGTGGGTTATTACAAATAACCCGCTGGGAAGAGATCGTCTTGCCCGCCATATCGCTGATCTGTAGTTCTGCCTCTGTTCCCTCCACGGAATTGTTGAATCGAAGATTGAAGTTGGATCCGGGAGCGGGATTTGGATATACCAATACGTCCGACTCATCGCCAAATACAATGTATTCCACCCGTATGATTTTTGAATATTCAAACGTGCCGTTAAAATCAGTTTGCTTGAGTCGATAATAGGAAATGCCGCGATAAGGCTTTGTGTCTATGAAAGAGTAGGACAGAGGTTTGGTGGAGTTTCCAGCGCCATTAATCCGGGCGATAGATTCGAATTTAACTCCGTCTGTGGACCGCTCGACGCTGAAATAGTTGTTGTTTATCTCGGTTTCCGTAACCCAGTCGGTTTCAATGCCCTGCTCTACAACTTTCGCATTGAATGAAACCAGTTTGATTGGCAGAACAACTCCAAATAGGCCGAAGGAAAAGCCATCATTTGATCCACCCAGCGTAGTGCCGCAAGCCGAACCCGTCACAGCAAGGATTTTTGTGTCTGACGAGCAGGCATTTGAAGCGGTCACGCTCACGTTGCCACTGGTGCTTGCGAAGGTGATGGATGCGCGGCTGGAACTAAACGTACTAAGGACGCTTGTGGGGGAAGCCCCTGTGGGACCTGACCAAGAATATTGTGTCGGAGATCCGCCGGCTACTGTTACAGAATAATTGTCTCCCAAATCGAAGCAGATTGAGGTGGCACCTGATATTGCATTCAAGGCGATGACCGCTGCGGCCCCTCCGCTTAAGTTACTACCGCAAAATGCGGCTACGGAAAATCCATCATCGTTGCCTCCGAAATATTCATCGCAGGTGGTGACGGTCACTGCCAGAGTTTTTGAGTCGTTTGAACAACTGTTGCTTGCCGTTACCGTTACGTTTCCGCTGGCTGCGGCAAACTGCAGATTTACAAGACTGGTTGTCGTGGTTCCGTTACGCTGGCCGATGGAAGCTCCTGCAGGCCCGGTCCAACTGAAAAAATCAGCCGAGCCGGTTGCCAAGTTCACAGTATACAGATCCGAACCGTTGCCGCAGAAATTCACGGAGCCGTTGATGGCATTTAGTGTGATCGGCGCTGCCGCGCCGCCAGCAAGGTCACTTCCACAAAATGCAGCCGACGTATAACCATCATCATTTCCTCCAAAATATTGATCACAGGTTGTTCCAGTTACTGAAAGGTTTTTCGTGTCCGAAGTGCAACCATTAGAAGCGGTTACACTGATGGTTCCGTTTATTGCACCAAAATTGACATTCACAAAGCTCGTTGTCAGGGAATTGGTCGCGGCGGAAACCGTGGCGTTGGTTGGAACAGTCCAATAGTATGTATTAGCTACGCTTGTGAGCGCGCTGACCGTATATAAGTCAGCACCGTTGCCGCAGAACGTCGCAGAGCCAGTGATGGGTGAAAGCGTAAGGCCAGGGCTTATTGTTCCAGAAAGATCGATCGCACAATAGATTGCCGAAGAATATCCGTCGTTTGTGCCACCAAAAAACTGGTTACAGGTTGTGGCGGTGACAGGGAATGCACCGGATGCGGATGTAGTGCAAGAGTTGCTTGCGACGACCGTTATCGATCCGTTCGTGTTTCCGAAATTAACGGACACCGTTGAAGAAGTGAGGGTATTGAACGCTCCGACAATAACCGACCCGGCAGGCACCGACCAGGTAAAAGTGTTCGCCGTGCCGCTGGTAAGGTTTACCGTATACACATCGGATCCAAACGAACAAAAGGTCGATGAACCTGATATTGCACCCAGGGTGAGCGCAGGGGGAGCCCCACCATTTAGGTCGCCACCGCAGAATGTGCCGAATGAATATCCATCGTTGGTTCCTCCCGAATACTGAGCCCACGCACTAACGCAAGTCAGTGAAATGGTTATGGTAAGCAGGAGTTGGTTGAGTTTTCTCATACGTCGACGGCAGCCGCGATTCCAAAATTCTCTAAGGGGCCGTTCTCACGCCACGACCTCCGTTGCGACTGTCACGTCCCCCCAATCCGCCCCAACCCGTTGCATAATCGCGTTGTGACACCTGCGACCAGGCGGTGGTATTCCAGGTTCCTCCGTAAAATCCAAGACCAGCATAACCAGTACATCCAGTGGTTCCGCCATAGGCGGAGTTGGGAGTGGCTAAAGAGCTGTTGCCATTGATACCTGGCCAGAAATCGACATCAGCAGCCCCTGATGAATTCAGGGACCCATTACCATGTAATCCTGTAAAAGAGCGTCCAGCCGCTGAGCCGGGTCCGATTGCGTCCTCCCAGACGTTTCCAGTAAGTTCCATCATGCCGTAGTAGCCTGCGCCTGCCTGTACGCGGGTTGACGTTCCGGTCGCAAAAATTCCGGCGCGCAATGGCCCGGTTGTCTGCCCGTTGTAGACCACGTTGGCATTCGGTGTCGTGGATATTTCATTATCGGCGCCCGCATTGCTGATCGCGACGGCGGCAGTGGCTGATGTGGAGCCCCAGGCAAACTCGTTAGCAACGGGAAGCAATATGCCACGGCAAGCTTTTTCAAATTCGAATTCACTCATCGGCCGCAAGCCGGACCAGTCAAGATATGCCATGAGATCCGGCCCGCTCAGAAAATTGCAGGCCTGGTATCTTCCGTCCCCGTTGACTTCATTAAACACGCCGTTGTTGTTTAGGTCGCATACATACTCGCCGGAGGTTGCTCCCGAAGGAGCCGATTTGCATTTAATTCCGTTTCGCGCCGGAGGGGTAGTCAATCCGGTTGTATTTCCATGGTACCAGCCGGCCGTAGTGGCAGGTGTTCGGTTTACTTGCTGAAGGCCAGTCAGGGTATTAAGGAATTCTGCGTACTGTTCCTGAGTGATTTCATACTTCATCGCGTAGTATTTGTTGTAGCCATTCGGGTATCCTGCTGCGAGTGCAGGAGCGAAGTTTACACTGGTGACATTATTAAAATCATCAGGCGTTGTCATGCCCACGCTGTTGTTGTTTCCCAGTGAGCCAGCACCACCCCCGCCCAATGTTGCGGGCACGTTCGCAGCTGTGACCGGAAACACTGCCCCTGTACCATAGGGTGCTGCCTCAAACCTTCCGCTGCCGCCAGCACCGATCACGCCATCTCCCAAGTAGAATGTATTTCCGCCAGGCACATAGACCATCTCGACTGCAAACACTTTGATCGTGATCGCACAGGCATCCAGCACACCATCCAGCCCGTAGTTCCAACGCAACTGAACATTGGTGAAATTATTGGAACCGGAGCCGTTGGCACTTCTATAGATGAAAACACCATTTGCTGGGCCCACACCGTTCGTTCCGTCTATTGTGGCTCCTGCCGGGGCTGTTTGGTTAAGCGCCGCACTCAGAGTTGCGTGACGCCAATTTGCTGAGGCTGTGCATCCTGTGCCCCCGGTAATTTGATACTTCACGAACACCCAAACGGCATCCCAGTTTGCCGGGTTTGCTGCGACACGCCATGAGTTATCCCAGGTCAGGTTAAACTGGACCATCGTGAAGTTCGCCGGATTATTTACTCCTGCAGCGGTATTTTGACCTGTCAGTGTGACGTTGGATACGACCACGTTATTCGCAAACAGTGCGTGACTAAGTAGTGAAACCAGAAAAGCCAGGAGCAACTTTTTCATAGGAGCATTCGATTTTTTGTAGTTTTAAAAAGCAAAAAAAGGAAATTGGAACGCAAATCCAAGCATTTCAGCCATAGATGTTTTTGACAAAAATCAGGGTAATTTTCTATGGCTAAAAAGCAGTCACAATGGGTAACGATCGGCAAGAGAAAGATTGAACTTTCAAATCTTGATAAGATACTTTTCCCGGAGGATGGTGTGCTCAAAGCGGAGATCATTGAATACTACCTCAACATTGCGCCGACTTTACTCAACCATGTCAAAGGTCGAGCACTCACGCTGATCCGGTTTCCCGATGGCATTCATGGGGAAATGTTTTACCAAAAGAACAGACCTCAGTGGGCGCCCGATTGGATCGAGTTTGCGACCCTGGGCAAGGAAAAGAAGGACTACATCATTGCCACCGAGCCAGCCACGTTTGTGTGGTTAGCCAATCTCGCGTCACTGGAACTCCACCAACTTCATAGCCGCAAACCGGTCTTTGACAACCCGGATTACATGGTCTTCGATCTTGATCCGCCGGAAGGGTACGATTTCAAAAAGGTCGTTCCAATCGCTTTGGCGTTGAAGGAGTCTGTGGAGAATCTGGGATATACTTGTTTTGCGAAGACCACCGGTGGAAAGGGAATTCATATTTGTTGTCCGTTGGAGCCCAAATGGGATTTTCATGTTGTGTTCGAAGCAGCACAGGCGATCGCGCAGCCCTTCATTGACCGGTATCCCAATGAAACTACGCTTCATATAAAAAAGGAGGCGCGCAAAGGAAGAGTTCTGATTGATATTTATCGCATTCGTTCTGGGCAGAGTATCGTGTCGCCTTACAGTTTGCGTGGACGCGTGGGTGCGCCCGTGTCCATGCCCTTGACGTGGGATGAATTGACGAACCTGAAGTCGCCCCTGGAGCACAATATCAAAAATGCATTACAGAAAGTACTTCGGGACGGTGATGCTTGGGAGGGCATAGGTGCCTATGCGGTTGAAATTCACACCCACAGAAAAAAATCAGTTGCAAAGGTTTTGCCTCCTAATAAGAAACACAAAACACCCGAGCAGCTTGAATCATACGAAAAGAAACGCGATTTTAAGAAGACCTCGGAACCCGAGCCTCGCATTCTTGAATCAGGCGGCAGCAATTTCGTAGTACACAGACATCACGCATCGCACCTGCACTATGATTTGCGCCTTGAACAGGACGGCGTGTTGAAATCCTGGGCTGTCCCTCGCGGCCTGCCACCTCATCCCGGCATCAAGAGGCTGGCTGTGCAGACCGAAGATCACCCAATGAAGTATCTTACTTTCAATGGGAAAATTCCGAAAGGACAATATGGCGGCGGCGACATGTGGATTTACGCGCTGGGGAAGTATCAGATCACCAAAGACAAAAAAGACGGGTTCTATTTCCGACTCAACAGTCGCGAAGTCAATGGCGAATACCGCATCTATAAGATTAAGAACAAAGAGTTTCTTCTGGAGCGGGTTGATACCCCACAGATTAACTATCTGCGTGATCCCATTGAGCCGATGTTGTCTGACATAGCAGAGACCGTTCCCAGAGGTGATGACTACCTGTATGAAGTGAAATGGGACGGCATTCGTGCTTTGATATCCCTTGAAGAAGGACAGATAAAAATTCGCAGCCGCAATCAAAACGACATAACAGCTCAGTTTCCTGAACTTCTGATACCAGATAAAGCCTTTCGTGCGAATTGCGCGTTGTTCGATGTCGAAATTGTGTGTCTCGACAAAACCGGGCGCCCTCAGTTCAAGAATGTGATCAACAGATTGATGAGTACGGGCGAAACGAACATACAAAAGCTCAGTAAGACCAGTCCGGTTGTCTGCTATGTTTTCGATTGTCTTTACATGGATGGAAGGGCCCTCATCAATGAGCCGCTCATGAAAAGAAAAGAGTGGTTGAAAGATGCCGTGAAGGCGGATACGCCTTATCGCGTCAGTGAATTTGTTGACGACGGAGATTCCCTGTTTGAAGCCGCCCGCGAACATTCACTTGAAGGGATCATGGCAAAAAGGAGGGACGGAAAGTATATTCCTGGGCGTCGATCAGATCTTTGGCTGAAGATCAAAGTGAGAAACACCGCCGAGTGTTGTGTGATTGGATATACTCCGGGTAAAGGCAACCGTGCGCAGACATTTGGGTCACTTCAGATCGCTGAGAAAGTGGGAGACGATCTTTGGTATCGCGGAAAAGTCGGCACCGGCTTCGACGATGCCATGATGAAAGAGGTTTTGAAGGAACTAAAGAAGCAAAAGATCGCCAAGAAGCAACCTGAATTGAAAGGTGGCAAGGTTGCCGACGAAAAGATTACACAATGGATCGAGCCTAGGGTGGTAGCTGAGATCAGCTATTCCAAATTAACCCCGGACAAAATATTTCGGGAGCCAGTGTTTGTAAGGCTTCGACCTGATATCCAGATTGGTTTGTAAGAGGCTGGCAATGTGTCAGATACTCAAAGTGTCGGACAATTAAAATGTCCGACACGTGCGAATTCCGACGTCTTTTCGCAAGCTTGTAAACATCTTGGCTCCTTGCAACTCTGTTTTCCGGACTAATTAAGACTACTGTGTAACGGTCCCGGGCGTTCCAAAAAACTGACCACCATTGATGTAGGGCGAATCACTGGTGGTATGATAGTGATAGATCCCGGAAGGATATTCAGCAGTAGCGGTCTTATGACCATGATACACATCCAGATCGGCGCTAGTAACGGTCTTTCCATTCTCCTCAGGACCATACACCGGAAAGCCATCCAAAAGAAAGCCGATGAGTCCGCTTTTGCTTGTGGTGGCCGTGAGATACAGCGGCTCAACATGATAATGATACTGTCCTGTCTGCTGCGGGTGACCGTTGTACTGATCAAACGAATTGATCTCGCCTGCCAGCGGCTGATTGGGACCTGCATACTGATTGAACAACGGTACGCCATTGACAGATATGCCTATTGGTCCGAGAGAGGTCGCGGTCTTTGAGCTCGCCTCCGCCGGACTTACAGGGATTTTGAATACAAGATTTTGTTCTTTGATGGCGTTTGGATTGATCGCAAAGTTCGCATTGGTTCCATTATATGCTTCATATCGGCTGTCGGTCTTTCCGAAATATGGGCTCTTGTGGTTCGGCACACCATTACTTTTCAATGTGATCGTACTGCCCTCGAGCGTGATCGTTACGGTTGAAGAAAACTTCGTGGTAAAAACGTCAGGCAATGATGACGTCGACGAAGGAGAAGGATCACTTTTTTTGCATGACCCTGCAATCAATGTTGCGCATACTACCAAAATGGTTCGATGAATTAGTTTCATGTTTTAATTTTAATAACCTGTTAATTTTTTGCCTCAAAGCTGCTAAGACAAGAAGCTTCACTACTTACTACTTAGCTCACTTCTTTTCCCAAAAACGCCTTTCTCTTCCTTCAATGAATAACATAGTCTTGCATTGGTAAGCCCATACTTCCGGCCGTTGCGCATCACGAAGTTTATATAGGTTTTACCATTATCCCGCCACCCGATCGCAGATATTTCGCGCCCCATGGAGTACTGAAAGACATGCAATGGTTTACCGTTTTCATACCATTCCTTGAAAAAGCCATCATAGGCTCCGTTTGCAAAATGATATTCGTACTGCTTATTACCATTTTGCCACCAACCGTAATGGACTCCGTTTTTTTCACCGTGTTGGTAGGTGCGTTCCGATTCAACGCTGCCATCAGCGTACCACGTGCGGGTTATTCCATGTTGGAGTCCGTTCTCAAACGCAGAAGATCGCGCTAGCCTTCCGTTCGCAAAATGTTCGACGATCACCGCAGTGACAGGGTGCTGGTCGAACAGGAGATACTTTCCTTGCCGTAACAGCAAAGGATGGGTCGCTTCAATAACAACTTGTTCATTCACCCTGGAGCTGCAACCAGTTATCAACCAGCAGACAACAAGGATACCGTGCATCTTAAGAGTTCTCATCCAGCATTTCTTTTTTCAGAACCTGAATATCCTCGATCAGCCGCGCCACTTCTGCCGGGTTCGTTCCATTGTAAACACCCCGGATCCGTCGAAGGCCATCGATCAAAATGAAATTCTCGGTGTGAAGGAATTCATTATCACTTTTCTTCAAACCGGTTTCTTCGTCCGCAAAATATCCGTGGCGCGCGATGTGATAGATCCTGGCGCGATCACCTGTCAGGAGATGCCATTGTTTGGGGTTTACATGATGTGCTTCCGCATAGATCTTAAGGCGCTCGACGTTGTCCATATCAGGCGTGACAGAATGAGAGAGGAGCTTCACAGCCTCATCTTGTTCAAATGCTTTCTGTATGTCGCCCATACTTTTTGTCAGGCGTGGGCAAATGCCCGGACAAATCGTAAAGAAAAAATCGACTACGGTAATGTGTCCGTCAATGGTCTTCTCGGTGATCGTATCTCCTTCCTGATTCACAAAAGCAAATCCAGGCACCTGGTGAATGGCAGCGTATGAAGGTGAGTCACTTGATATCCATTCTGGTGTGAATTCGGGCGTGTTAAAAAATGGCAAAGTATCAGCTGGCTTCTCGCAGGCTGATAGCAGTAAAAAGAGAGGGATTAGATACTTCATTGGTAATTGGATGCCGTTTGTCCCGGAAACTTTCGGTGATTGACAGATTATCTTTTTCCGGGCGGGCCGTGAGGGGCCATCATTTGCAGAACATCAGCAATTACTTTATCGAACCTCACTACCTGATCCGGGCTGCATAGTGCACGGACTTTCGAAAAGTGGTTAAAAGTGTTTCGTTCCAATGCAGTTTGAAAGGCGGCAATCGTGCTGGACTCCAGCAAAGTAACAGTAGAATCATTGATAGTTAAATTATTGAATAATAGCAATTTATGATATCGAATGCTATCATTAATAGAATGCATATTCACTTGATGTTCTTGGATCAGGACTCTGTATTCGGCAACCTGGCTGGGTGTGAATCCCACCTCGGCAATCAGGTACTCGGCAGCGGCTTCACCCCGGTGCCCCGGCGGCATAGGAGGCTTTCTGAACCAAAGAAACCCCAGGGTCACCAGATTCAGCAAGAGCAGTGCTCCAATCATCGCAACCAGCACCTTCGGTTTTTCTATTGAATTCATGGCAGCTCAGTATTGGTAGGATGTATTCGCGAATCCCAATTCGGAAGCAATCGTCTCTGCGGGATTAATTTGGTCCGATGTGCTCATCACTTTAGTCCAGGTCAAAACGTTCAGGACGATCACGGCGGCCAGCAGCATGGCCCACTTGAGTGCGCCGCGCGAACCCTGTGGACGGCGGCGTGCTTCCATTCGGTGTTTAATTTTTTCGAATAGAAACGGGTTCGCCGCCGCTTTTTCGATGCCATCGAGGCTATTTAGAATATCATCAAGTTCGCCTGGGACCTTTTTCATATTGTATTGGATGATTATGAATTCTAAAACTTGCGCAGCGATTTGAGTTTTTTTTGAAGATTTACACGCGCCCGGTGTATGAGTGACTCCACCGCGCCCAACGACACTTCCATGACTGCGGCAATTTCCTCGTAGCTGAGATCCTCGATCTTGTGTAATGTGAAAGCGACTTTTTGATTTTCAGGCAATGCATCGATGGCCTTGAATAACAGCCGTGCTTTTTCCTGGTTTTCGAGTTGGACGCCAGGATGGACAAAATCCGGAATGTCAATTCCAGGTTCACTGGCATCAGATTGAAACAGGCGGATCATGTAGCCAAAACGCTTCTTGCGCTTTCGGCTCCGCAGCCACTCCAGGGCGTGAGTTACCGTGATCCGGTAGATCCATGTTGAAAGTTTTGATTGCCCCTTGAATTGAACAATCGATTCGAAGACCTGTATGAAAACCTCCTGGGCGATATCTTCAGCTTCTTCCTGATTCTGAACAATGCCAAGTGCCACGTTATACACGCGGTCTTTTTGTTCATTCACAAGTTGCTTGAAGGCGATCTCGTTTCGCTCCGAGAGTTTTTGAATAAGAGCCTCTTCGCTTAAGATCACCTGCAGATTTTGGCTTTAATCTGTGGATTGATTTTCACTCCAAGTTTCTCAGCCGCCTTCAGGTCATGACAGGCTTCATCGGATTTCCGGCTGTTGCTGAATGCCATAGCGCGATTATAGTAAGCAAGTCCGTAGGAGGGATCCAATTTAATAGCGACTGTGTAGTCGTCTGTTGCATCTTTCCATTTGCCGATTTTAGACATCACGTTGCCACGACCCAGCCATGCCTTCTGGCTGCCTTCATCGAGGGTGATGGCTTTTGAATAATCTTGTAACGCGCCTTCCAGGTCTTTTAATTTTTCTTTTACCAAACCGCGCGCGGAATAATGTTCGGAGACCGTTGGCTCCATTCTTACCAATTCGTTATAGTCTTCCAAAGCACCCACGAGATCATTGTTCTGCATCCGATAAAAGGCGCGTTCAGCACGAGGATACGGAAGGTTCCTATTTTTTGCGATAGCAGAATCCAGCAGTTTTTGAGTCTCATCTTTGCCTTCGAACGATTTCAACACCGCCAGATTGTGCAACGCCAGACTATTTTCTGGTTCATTCTTCAATACCATTTCGAAATCCGCTTTCGCATATGGAATTTCCTTCCTCTCCATGTAAGCGATCCCGCGATTGATCAGGTAAGAGGTGTTTCCGGGCGAAAGTCGCAAGGCAGAATCGAACCAAACCACCGCCTTGTCGAATCGTTTGTTCTTCCTTTCAATCAGACCGAGGTAGTTGAAAATGTGGTCACGTCCGCCGTTCACCTGTGTGAATATCTTTCCATTGCCATCCTTGAATTTTTCCTGCGCAAAATAGACTGTGTTCGTCTCACCGTGAGGCATTTTCAGCAGATTCAAAAAATCCTGACGCGCGGTCGGGTACTGCCCGGACTCAAACCTTAACACAGCGCGGTTGAAGAGCGCCTCCGTGTCATCGGGCTTTAGATCGACGTAAATATTGAAGTCAGTGAGCGCGCGTTGATTGTCGTTGAGCTTTTCCCGCGTGATGGCACGCAGCCGATACGCTTCGGCAAAGGAGGGATCAAGGCGCAAGCACTCTGTGAAATGAGCCTGTGCTGTAATGTACTCTTTGCGGTTGAGCGCATCCTCACCGAGGTTGAAATAGTAGGTGGCATTGTGCTTTTCTTTCACCTGCGAAAGGACCGCAAACGGTATCATCATGAGAACAACCAGTGCGGTACGGATATTTCTCATAGCAATGCGCATATATTCACGTTAAATTCGAAACTTCTTTTCAATTCTTTTGTTAAAAAAGGTATGGAAACCACAAAAAAATCCTCGCGCACTGCCAAAGGCAAAGGAAAAGACTCTATTCTGAAGGCTTTTCGTCTGGCTTTACTGAAGGAAGGGAAATATCCTTCGTCAGTTTATGCATTTTGTGAATCTGCAGGAATTACCGAAGATGAATTTTACCAACATTACGGGTCTTTCGAGGGAGTGGAAAAGGAAATCTGGCGAGGTTATATACAAAGCACTGCCGGGAGTTTGCAATCCGATAAGAGCTATCCCTCGTTCTCAGTCCGCGAAAAAATCCTGGCGTTTTACTACACGCTGTTCGAAGTATTGCGCAGCGACAGGAGTTTTGTTTTAGTGGGTTTAAAGGAATGTGGAAATCCCGCATTGCCGCCAGCATTTCTGAAAGTGTTCAAGCAGGAATTTGCGACGTGGCTCGCACCTGTTTTGGCGGAAGGAAAGCAGAACGGTGAAATCGCCAAGAGACCCTACCTCGATGACCGCTACGATACCCTGTTCTGGATGCACCTGATGTTTGTGCTGAAGTTTTGGAGCCGCGACGACAGTGCGGCGTTCGAGCAAACCGATGCGGCGATCGAAAAGTCGGTGAACCTTGCGTTTGATCTTGTCGGAAAAGGTATCCTCGACAACGCCCTTGACTTTGGAAAATTCCTCTATCAACACGCCAGAAATTGAAAGAACAAAAAGAAATTCCCGTTTCGAAAGTCCAACGCGCAACAAAGTTCATTGCCACCGGTGCGCGCATCGGAAGAAATTACCTCAAACATTACGGAAGGAAGTTGGTAGATCCATCCGTGTCCACGGATCAACTCCATCAGGACAACGCCAATGATATCTATGACTCGCTCAGCAAACTGAAGGGAAGCGCGCTGAAGGTGGCGCAAATGCTGAGTATGGATAAGAATTTATTGCCGCAAGCTTATCAGCAGCAATTCGCATTGGCACAATACAGTGCGCCGCCGTTATCTTATCCGCTTGTAGTTAAAACATTTCAGAACTGCTTTGGAAAATCGCCGGAGCAGATGTTTGAAACTTTTTCGCGCTCAGCCATAAATGCTGCCTCCATGGGTCAAGTGCACCGCGCTACACTCAAAGGAAAAACGCTGGCAGTGAAAGTGCAGTATCCGGGCGTATCCGACAGCGTGAAGAGTGATCTCGCGATGGTGAAACCCATTGCTCTCAAAATGTTCAAACTCAACCCGGTCGAATACGATGAATTCATCGGTGAAGTGGAGTTGCGCATGATGGAAGAGACAGACTATTCGCTGGAGCTGAAACGATCGGTAGACATTTCCGGAAAATGCAAAGTGATCAGTGATCTTGTGTTTCCTGATTACTACCCGGCTTACTCCGCGCCAAAAATATTAACCATGGATTGGCTGGAGGGTCAGCCCCTGGGAGAGTTTCTGAAAAAAGGAAAGCCAGGTCGCGCCGTGGCCAACAAACTGGGACAGACCCTGTGGGACTTTTACCACTTTCAGTTCCATCAACTCAAATCCGTGCACGCGGATCCCCATCCCGGCAATTTTATTATCACGCCCGAAAACAAACTGGGCGTAATCGATTTTGGATGCGTGAAAGAAATCCCTTTGGATTTTTACAAGCTGTACTTTCAACTGCATCACAAAGAAGTACTGGAGGACGAAAAGAAACTTGAGAAGATCTTCTATGCCATGCGTTTCCTTTATCCGGACGATTCTCCCAAGGAGAAAAAATTCTTCCGCGCGATTTTCATTGAGTTGCTGGAATTGCTGGGACGCCCTTTTCATACGCCGACTTTCGATTTTTCGAACCCGGAATACTTCCAGACATTATACGCCGTGGGAGAAAGACTTTCAAATATGAAGGAGCTCCGGAATTCCACGAAAGTGAGAGGCCTCAAACATGCGCTGTACATCAATCGCACGTACTTTGGATTGTACAGCATTCTCAACGAGCTCGGTGCGACGGTTGACACACGTTCATTCGTACCGTCACTGAAGTCTTTCTAGCAAAATAACCTGCGAGCCCGCCAGACCGGAGCAACCATCAGAAAGTAAAGTATTCGATCTATTTCGAGTGCCTGGAACCTCACTTTCTGGAGACGAAACCGAATACGCTCACATAATTTTCGCTTGCAATCCTCGCTAAATCGACGATCTTGGATAGTCCAAAAAACCTGAATTATGAGTAAAGACCGAAGAAGTTTTCTGAAATCATCAT
This sequence comes from Cyclobacteriaceae bacterium, assembly GCA_044227305.1. Lineage (GTDB taxonomy): Bacteria > Bacteroidota > Bacteroidia > Cytophagales > Cyclobacteriaceae > ELB16-189. Next base: position 42,556 of record JBGAFJ010000006.1, read on the forward strand.
CATATGCTTTGGCCGGTCTGGGTCTGAGCACCATGATCAACTGGGAGGCCATCGCTGCCGCGAAAAAAGCCGTTGGCGCGAATGGAAAAATAAATGTTGGCGCGATAGGCATCAATGGAATGGGTTGGGCCGACCTGACATCCATCCTTAAAATTCCCGATACGCAGTGTGTTGCACTGTGTGATGTGGATGAAAACGTACTCAACTTCAGGAAGTATGAGTTGGCCAAGAATGGATTGAAAGCCTCGGCCATTTTCACAGACTATCGCAAGTTGCTTGAGAACAAGGATATCGATGTGATCGTCATCGGTACGCCAGATCACTGGCATTGTCTGCAGATGGTAGAAGCTTGTCAGGCAGGTAAAGATGTGTATGTTGAAAAGCCGGCTGGCAATTCTATTGCGGAATGTAACGCGATGGTTGCCGCGCAACAGAAATACAACCGGGCTGTTCAGGTAGGGCAGTGGCAACGCAGTCAGCCGCACATGGTCGACGCGTTGAATTTCATTAAGACCGGAAAACTTGGTCAGATCAGAACGGCGAAAGCGTGGGCCTACCAGGGCTGGATGAAGAACGTTGAACCCAAAGCCGATGGACCTGCACCAGAGGGTGTTCATTACGATATGTGGCTCGGCCCGGCGACGAAACGACCTTTCAACGCGAACCGTTTCCATTTCAACTTCCGCTGGTTCTGGGATTATGCGGGTGGATTGATGACCGATTGGGGTGTACACCTCATGGACTATGCTTTGCTGGGCATGGATGCGAAGTTCCCGAAATCAGCAATAGCACTTGGCGGAAAATTCGCGTACCCGAATGGACAGGAAGAAACGCCGGATACATTGGCCACCGTGTATCAATTCGATGGCTTCAATATTTTGTGGGAACAGGCTCAGGGAATCAACAACGGAAACTATGGCCGTGATCACGGCATGTCTTATATCGGCAACAACGGAACACTCGTGCTGGACCGTGGTGGCTGGGAAGTAATTCCCGACGGCGGAAAAATGGAGGCCGTACCCATACAGAAGAACAAAGGCAATGGCCTTGATCTTCATATGCAGAACTTTGTTGAGGTGATCAAGTCCAGGAAGATGGCCGATTTGCATTGTCCGATTCAGGCTGGTGCTCATGTGGCCACCGTATGCCAGATGGGAAATATTTCCTATCGCTCCGGAGAGAAAGTGACCTGGGATCAGGCCAAAGGGAAGTTCAACGAAGAGAAAGCGAACAACTACCTCGCAGCCAAATACAACAATGGCTACGTGTTGCCGAAGATAGCGTAGTCAATAAGATTCAAAGTGCAGTGGCCAGTGAACTTATTCACTGGCCATTTTTTTTGCTCCACAGAAAATAGTAAGGCAGCCATTGAACGAAGGCTCCTTAATTTTTTGTCATTTTTTACCAAACAATGAGACTTTTGGATCATGCGGTGCTCAAAACAGAAAAACGCATTTTATGAGAAATCTGAAAGCGGCCGGGTTCGTCCTGGCTTTGTTTGTGTTATCGCTGGTCGCGTCTGCATATGTGAACCAGGACAGTCCTGCGCCAGAGTATGCGCATGTCACCGTTCTGGAAAGCCAGGCATCTGGTGGTGTGGGCCGCTCGCGGCTCGTCATTACGTATCCGGATGGCAAACAAGAACAGCTGCCACTCGAAAACTACAAAAGCATGGTGGGGATCAATTTCGAAAACGTCGCGAGCAATGAACGTGCGATCGTTACCGCATTGAAAAAAATGACAGGTCTCGGCTTCGAAATCCGTTGGGTGGAAAGCGGTGTAAGTGAAGGTATTTACATAACGAAATACATCATGACCCGCAAATAATCACCGTGGATGTGGTAACGCTCCTTACGCGTTTTTTTGATGTGGACCGATGATGCGACGAACCGTTTACCGATTCTCAACGCCCATTCAACGCACGTTATGCTGTTTCAGGGGTGTGGAATGAAATCCCCCGTGCAATACGGCATAATTTTTCAACGTTATCTAGAGTAAATTGAAGAGTATGAAACAATCCAACACACAGCGTTTGCGGAATAAAGTGCTCATGCACATTACCGGTCTCATTGCTCTTATTGCTGTCGCGATTGCGCTTCAATAATTGTAATGATTGGCAGGTTGTCAGGCACTAAGTGTTCTGGCGTTTGCGACTGAACTGATAGCCGACTGACAATTGTATTGTGAAATTCCGGTTGAACCAACCCTGGGAATTGGTATGGCGATCGGTGAGCCCGGCATTATAGCGTAAATCTATTGAGGGACCCTTCGCAAAATCCCACCCACATCCGAGTGCCGCCGAGAGCAACGCAGATGCCGGCAAAGAGACACGGCCCATGATTGCCTCAAAAGGAGTACTGGACTCATATCCTGTGATGCCATATCCATACGCCAAGACTCCATATTGAAGTCCGCTTTGTAAGTTAAAACCTTTCCGACCGAGGTAGCGCTTGTAGATCACTGGCAGGTTGACATACCAGAAGTGACTGGTTTTTTTTGGGTAGTAACTTACCGTTTGCTGATGTTCAGACACGATCAGTTCTAATTGAAAGGCGTGTCTCGCCTTGCGAATTGCACCAACTCCGCCGAAGTGAAAGCCCACTGGATTGTCTACATCCTCACCTGTTCCTCCGGGCGACCGAAAGTTTACCCCGCCTTTGAAGCCGAAGTAAATTTCCCGCTGTGCCGCGGCATATTCTCCCATCAGGCAGATAAAAATCAGAAGCGCATATCTCATGATGATTATGAAACGCTCGGATGACAATACAATTGTGTGGCGCTATGAAGGATTGCGGCACCGTTCGGTCACACTTCTGAAAATTCCGGAAAGCAGACTTCGTGGTGTTGAGAAGAAAAGAAAATGGTAACTTCACTTCCGTTGGTTATGAAAAAGATTCTGCTCATCACGGGCGACGCCGGAGAAGGCTATGAAGTCTGGTACGCCTATCACCGCTTTCAGGAAGCCGGCTTTGTTCCGGTGATCGCTGCCAATGGAGCCCGTTGGCTGAACCTGGTCATGCACGACTTCGAACCCGGCTGGGATACGTATGTTGAAAGGCCTGGCTATAAGGCGCGAGCAGACATCTCATTTGGGGAGGTGATCGTGGATCAATATGATGCAGTCCTGCTCATTGGAGGTCGCGCACCCGAATATCTGCGCCACAATCCCGCGGTACTCAAGATCGTTCGCGAATTTGATGCGAAGGGCAAATACATTTTCTCAGTTTGTCATGGCATACAAATTCTTACCGCGGCGGGACTCGTGAAAGGCAAGAACGTCACTTGCTACGAGCATGTGCGTTTTGAAGTGGAGAGCGCAGGAGGGACGTGGATAGAACAAAACGCCGTGCGCGATGGCAGGATGGTTTCAGCGCCTACGTGGCAGGCCCACCCGGAATTCTTCAGAGAAATTTTCCGATGCCTGAATTCTTAGGCAATTAGCTATACGGATTCCGTTCGATAAAAGAATCGCCGCCCATTTGTTCGATGCGGTTGTATGCCTGGCCACTCCGGAAGCGGAAATCTTCTTCGAGGATGGCCACCTGGTCATCAAAGGTCTTGAGATCAGCCTCCGAGCCGCCGCCCTGCGTAGTCATCCTGCGCTTGACCGTGACTTTCTCAGTCTGATGGATGCCCACGACACGAACTTCAATTTTCAGCAGGATATCATCTTGATTGGGGCGCACCCGGTCCGGTTTTATTGACGCTGAGCGATGTTCTTTTTTGTCGGAAGATTTCTTCTTCCAGGTGTTGATTTTCTGTTCGAGCTCAGGCGTCATAGCGATGTGAAAGTGAGGCGACTACGAAAGTAATGTGAATCAATTTCAATAGCTATTCGAGTCAGTTTCGGAGCTGTGAATCTGCGCCCGGTTCTCCATCCAACTTCCGTTTCCAGTTCGCCGGAATTATAATCTTTACAATCTGAAAACTATTTTTTGGATAAAGGCGGTCTAAAACTATATTTGCAGCCTCGTTTTGGGCCACAAAGCCCGAATGGTGAGTAAAAATAAGGTCTGGTAGTTCAGCTGGTTAGAATGCCTGCCTGTCACGCAGGAGGTCGCGGGTTCGAGTCCCGTCCAGACCGCAACTTAAAACGCTAAAGCCCTGTGGGAGAACTTCCTACGGGGCTTAGTTTTTAGGTCGTTTTCGGTTTGGTTTTCGGGAAACCTTCTTTTTCGCTTTTCCACTCAATTTTTTAGCCATTCTTTTTTGCTTGGAAAAAATTTCAGTCTTGACTTTTTGTACGTTAGTTCTCGCCTCTGTAACATATTCAGGCATGATCTCGACGCCTAAATAGTTTCTTTTCTGGAGTAAGGCAGCCACGGCTGTCGATCCTGATCCGAGGAACGGGTCCAAAACTACATCTCCTTCTTGACTAAATAGCCGAATAAACCAAACGGGAAGTTCTATTGGGAATATTGCACTATGACTCTTGTGCGAATGATCCGTTGCAGATTCGATAACATTGCTTTTATAAAGGCGATGCTCCTCTTCGAAAACGAGAACGTTGTGCGGGAAAACTTTTCTCTTCTTTAGCCAATTTGAGACCTTTCGTCCGATGTGTGTATTGTTTTTCGAGATGTACCTTTTAAAGTCGTTTTCGGACATAGATTTGAACCGCTTGTCTGCCCATTCACCAATTGGTACCTTAACGGCATCCTGATACATCTTGAACTTCTTTTTCTTGGTCAAGTGATAACACCGCTCCCAGGAATCACGGAATCTATTGGGCCATTTTCCGGGGAACGAGTTCTTCTTAAACCAGCAGTACTCTTCTATCCAAAACCACCCCTGTTTCCTTAATTCTAGTATTAATTCCAAAGTATAGACTCCTCTTTCTCCATCCTTTGGGTGCTCTTTAATGTTTAGAATAAACGAGCCGTCATCTTTCAAAATTCTAAAAAGTTCCTTGGCAATCGGAAGAAACCACTTTACGTATTTTTTTGGATGAATGCCTCCATAAGAATTCTTTCTCTTGTCGGCATACGGTGGCGAGGTGACAATGAGGTCAACACTTTTACTTGGAAATCGATTGACATTTTTTAGCACTTGAGCGCTATCACCTGAATATATTTTATTAACTGCCTCGGATTTCATTTAATGTCTCTACGCTAGCTGATACCACTTAATTTCTTCTATGTTGAATTCGTTAAGTTCTACGACTGCAATTTCTCTTATTAAAAATGAATGTGCTTCTATTGTCAAATAATTATTTTTCTTTATGTTTTGCTCTGGGTCTTGAATCATTATTGGAATACACTCGTGGGGTTTATCCTCCCTAAATTCTGTCATCATGTAAATCCAGTACGAAGCCCTTTTCTTTTTTGCTACCGCCATTTCATTCTGGCTCCAATAGAACCGAATTTCGCTTCCATGACTGGTTTTTACTTCAATGAACCTGTTTGGAAAAATGTCGTCGGATGTGCCATCAAAAGACTCAATGTCGTAGCCTGCTGCGGCGTTTGAAGTGCTTATTCGCCTTACGAGAGACGCTTGTGCATCCTTACCTAACCTCTTAAGCCTCTGCTGTTCGAATAGCACAACGGCATTTTCTCCCTGAGCGCCAAGCTTTCTGTTTTCGACCCAAATTTTCTCAAGTTGTTGTTCAGTTATCGTTTTGCTATCAGCAGTTAGAACATAGACTAACTCAGAGTACTTAACTTCTACTAGAATTAAAAACTCAACCTCCTGAACGACTCCTAAGGATTTTAAAAAATGAATAGTGGTCTGATTCGCTCGTGTCAGAATATTGTCAACAGTGGAAAGTTCATATCTTGATTTTGCCTGGTTGAAGGAAAATGAAAGAAATAGTTCACGCGCATGTGAGTGCCAGGCGCCTCTAAATAAGATTCGTTCAATTATTAGTTGCTTTTGTGCCTCTGTTATTTCGAAATATCTTTCACGGTTGGCATCGAGAAACTTTTGTCCAAGAGTCGATAGCCGTACGTGCTTGTTCTTGAGCTGTAATAATCCGCAATGCTGACAGTGCTCTATAACGGAAGAATACTCGGCCCTGTGGCCACCAAATGCAACATTTCCACATTGCTCAATTAATGATTCAATTGTGCATGGATCGCCGTCCGGTGTAAGGTCTGAAAGGGCGATTATGACCTTGTTGAAGAAGTTCAACATTCCTGAGTCGGGCAAGTCCATTACTTCTTCCTTTTCGTTTTTTGACTGCCTTCAACAATTTTCCTAGTGTGCTTTACCGTCGCTTCAAAATCTAAGGCCTCTTCCTGATCTGTCAGTTCCATTTCCGACCCTTCAACATCGAACGAGCCTATCGGCACCTCATCTTCGAGAATTCTAAGCATACGCTTCTCCTTGTCGTCAAGCCTTTCATCGACTACCTCATCGATTGTATTTTTTGCTATTAATATGTGATAGTTGACTTGTTCTTTCGGCCCCAAACCAATCCTGTGGATTCTGTCAAGGGATTGAAGAAATTGTCCACAATTGAATGTTCTATCCAAATAGATTGCATCGTGGCAAACTCGGTGAAGAGATATAGATTCGGCACATGCGGCGGGGTTAGCGATTAGGACAGAGGGGGTATTTGTCGTCTTAAATTCATTAATCTGACGCTCTCTATTGAAATCCTCATCGGCTTTGTCATCTTTAGGGATTGCACCGTGGATCGTATAGTGGTTGACGTCGGCCATTGAGGATTCGAGCATCTTAATATTGTGGACGAAACTTGTCCATATAACCACCTTCTTTCCCTCGCCAACAAGTTTTTTCAGAAGGGAGAGCGCTGCTGCGAATTTTGCGGGCATTTCGAAAGTTGAATACTTCTGGATCAATTCGACTAGGGATGAGCCATCAGAGGAAAGAGGGGGTAATTCAAACTCTTCTGAATACCGGGCCAGTAAAGATGGATTTGAGGCAGTTTGTAATAGTCGCACCATTCTTGATTTGCGCCACTGTTTTAGTTGTATGCGATCTAGCGGCTGAATGTTTAATTCAGATAGTAGCCGCACGGAAAGGGCATTATAAATCTGAGCTTGAATCGGCTTTAAGTCATACTCCGTTCGATAGAACTTTGGTTTCGGAAGTTGTAAGTCGTTCTTTGTGACCCGGTAGAAGAACGGCTTAATGTCAGCCTTAATACCATCTGTCTGCGTCTCATCTTCGCATCTGGCTTTATAGGCGACTCTTTCGCCAAGTAACTGCTTACCAGGCCAAAGGAAGGTCATCTGGGACCAGAGGTCTTTTAATCCATTAGGCATTGGCGTGCCTGAGAGAACCACGCGCCTCGTGGCAAATGGTGATATTGTCAAGAGGGCTGTTGACCAAGCCCCTCCTTCGAATCTCTTCATGTAGTGCGATTCATCTATAACGAAAAGCAGTTTGTGTTTCCGACATAGCTGAATGATTTCATCTTCATCGTTAGCTGCCGTTTGGAAGTGACATAGAAAAAGATCAAAATCTTCCGATTGCAAATAATAGGATTGCCTCTTGGACCCAACAAGGCGTGCTGAATTCAATCTGCTGCCGAAGCACTCCTTACTCTCATCTTCCCATGGTGAAAAGCTGCTGAACGGACCCACCACGAAAAGTTTTTCAACTACTCCTTCCTTTCTCAACTTATCAAAGTAGGCATATACCATAGTCGTTTTTCCGCTCCCAGGGACCGAGAAATTAGCGCCATGTTGGACCTTGATGAGGTGCTCGAGTCCCTTTAATTGGTACGGCTTTAATGGGCGCACTAGGGTTGAAGCAATGGGCACATTAGGTATTGTCGGCAGCTCTTCCTTCACCTTTTCAAACTCTTCATTTTGTTTACGCAAGGTTTCAGCAATTTCTCTCACCTTTTGATCGACTTCGACAACAATTGCTTCTTCTTTGAAGTAGTTCAAGACCTCTTCAACTACAGCGGGAAAGTTATTTGTGTTGGTATATTTGTAGCTGCCCGATTCTTCATCCACCTCGAAACCAATTCCTATGTTAAAGAATGCCCGATGGTTCCACTCGAATAAATCATTGGCTTCATCGAGGATGAGTAAAGCGTTATCCTTAATTAATATTTTCGCCATCAGTTAATTCCCAGTTCTCGTTTGATTGTCTTAACAAGTGAATCGAGTTCCCTAATTTTCTTTTTGACATCCTCTTTTTTATAGTAAGCTCCGTTGCGATCAATGCTATTTAAAGCTGCAATTGCGCGATCGATTAATTTCACTGGCTTATTAGCAAATTCTCTGTCCTTTTTTATGTCGGTGGCCTTGTCAAAGTTTTCAACAAGTTTTTCGACCGGCACTTTTTTTATGTCACTTTTGTATTTATCGAAGGAATCTGTGAGTGTAAGAGCGGTTTGCTCATCAAGCAAAATCTTGCACATAGACCTGACATCCCAGTGGGTGATTTTCATAACGTTTGGGCTGTCAATGTGCGCTTTCAGGAAAAGGAAAATCGTTTCTAATTTTTTGGTGAGCTCGCGTTTCGACGCAGAGTTCCTAAGTTTTTCAACGAGGCCTTTTTGAATGTCGATAAAATGTTCGCTTAGTTGAAACTTCTTTATTAAACCGTAATTATTCTTGTTTTTGCCACCCATGAAATTTAGGAAGGTATCTATTAGGTCTAGTCGCTCCAAATCGGACCCGACCTGCTTTTCGGACCAGCCATACATGGAGGCTGCAATCTCCGCAGATGACAAGCCGGCCCGTTTTCCCTCTCGAATCATCAAGAGATTGTTGACAGGACCGTAGTCTGCAACCTTCTCTTTAGAAAGCTGCAACCCTGCTTCTATCTTCCATAGGTCTTTATCGGAAATATCTCTAGGAAGGCGCACGACCCAAAGTTCCTCCCACTTCTTCGGATTCTCTATATGCAGGCGCTCAATCGTTGCCATCCGTCTATTTCCATTGACAACGACACCATCATGCGTGATTGCTGCAACTTCCCGTTGTTCGCCGAGGAACTTAAGATCATCGTAAAGTTTTGTCGCCTCTGTGTCATCCTGTAGCAGTAGTTCCTTTATTTTTTCCACGTCTTCTTTAATAGTCGGATCGAGCTTTCGCCCAACATTTGCTTCGTATTCCTGAATCTCCAAATTGAATCTCCGGTTTTCACGATTGTATTGAAGGTAGGATAGGGGAAGCATGTATGATTCAAGAGCTTCGATCTTTCCCTTTATTTCGACCTTTTGTTTTCCTTTGGCGCACGATGGCTTGTCTTTGATGTAGGCATCAATCTCATTAGCCCTTTTGCTTTGCATAGCCATGATTGTTTGGATTTGTTATTGATTTAGGGGTGACTAATCACTCTGATTTCGAGACGTTCTCTGGCGCTGATTTGTTTTTCTTAGCTGCAGTCTCTAGAGCTGTCCAGGCGTCGCTTTCTGTTTTGAAAAATTGTTGAGGAAAGAGTCTTTGCCCTTTTGATAAATCGACATTAAAAATCGTTTTTGGCGAAAAGGCCGACAGCATGTAGCCAAGCTCTTTCGTTTTCGAATCTTGGACTTGAATACAGGCGACAATAGATGTAGGAGCTATTTGACGTATCCTCACGGTTGACAAGTTGACCTGTTCTTCTATAACAAGGTAGAAGTGCTCGCTGACATTCTCAGTGTTGATATCTCGGCCCCAACTATCCGCGCTATTTGGTGATTTGTTTCTTGTAATTTGAACTCTTATGTCAAATCTACTCGCACCCAACGCTGTCCGCATTTCGTAGAAATGAAACTTTCCTTCGATCTTTTTGATTAGCTCATACTCGCCGTAGGCGCTGCCAAACCGAATAATATATCCGGCTTTGCCGTCTATTTTGAACTGCTCATAGTCTATTTCCTCTGCCTTGAGCAAATCCACCAGGTCTTCAAAATCCTGATTGTATCGAATTTCGATATCGAACGTGTAGTCTAACAACGCTAACAGTAGGATTGCAAAAATCCAATCCGCAAAAGGGACAGGACAAGAATCGGATCGACAACGTTAGCGAAAATTCGACTTAGTTGTAAAATTGATATTCATATTTTTCTATTTCCTGCCCTTTAACATATTCGATTGGGAGCCCGGCGCTACTGTAAACCCATTTTTCGGGCGGGTCGGTAACGCTTTTTCCCGATACTTCCATTTTTTCGATTAAGTGGTTCCCTTGGTCAAAGACCTGTTTATAGACCCTAGCGCCCGTGATCGAACTCTGCCAGTTGTCCTCGGTCAATTCAATGATATTGCCCCTCTGGTCATACTTGTATGACTTGGTGAAGCCTGGCTCAGTCACTTTTACCAATGCTCCATTTTGATCGAAGAACTCTTGTTTTGAATTTGAGAGGTTGAGTCTTGATTCGATTTTATCAGAGCCCTTGAAGTACTTGATAATATACTTTACAGGGCTTGACCCAGTGCGACTTTCCATAATCACATTTCCTTTTTTGTCAAAGTTGTAGCTGATGGTTTGACTCGATTCTTTCTTGCCATTGCACGTCGTAGTCTTTTCAATCAGTCGATGTAAATTGTCGAAGCGGTACGAATACTGACATTCGTTTAAACCTTGACTATTTTCCGTTGAATGGAATAAAATATTTCCTCTTTCATCATAGATTTTCTTTTCACGCCCAATAAAAAGAGCTTTCGTCTGTGCAAACTCGTACGTGACAACTTCTGTGCATCGGTTCGCATGGTCATAACTATAGTGGATACTATCGTGCTTTGTATTTTTGTACGAAATGAAGACGACAGTTGTAGTGTTGTTACCCCTTTGGTCATATTCGTGCTCGACTCTCATCTTGTCAGGTTTCTCAATCAATGTTCCATCATTCGACCTTATCCACCCTGTTATCGTTACCAGTTTAACGTGATTCCTTTCCAATTCTTCTCGAGTGCTTTGAGCGAGTCCATGCCAAAAGATAAGAGAGGCTGCAAGTAGAATTAATACTTTTTTCATCGTGGGGCTTTTACGAGGGGCCAGGTAAAAAAACAAAATAATCTTCAAAAGAAGCCTTTAGGCTCCTTTATTTTTTAGGCCTTTTGGCCTTATTGGTCGTGTGGAGAGATTCCAAAACCGGAAATATTTGAAGGCATTCGGAGAACACTTGAGAACTCTTCGGGTGGAGTCCGGTCTTACGCAGTTGGATGTCGCCGGAAATGCCAACACATCTCTTAGCCAGGTTGGGAGGATTGAAAGGGGAGAGAGAGCTCCAACCATTCTCACTCTTTATCTCTTCGCTAAAGCCTTAGATGTCCATCCCAAAAAACTGTTGGATTTTGAGACCAAATAGTTATCCATTTATTACCAAATATTGGATCACTCCTTTGTTCAGATTCTTGACTGAAAAGTCCAACCCATCTCCGACAGCAATCGCTGACGGATGTTCAGAGTAAATCCTTATCGACGGCATTTTCTTCGAATATTTTCCTACACCAAATTGGATTCTTGCGCCTTTAGGTATTACCACCAGAGTAAGACCGACTCTTCCGAAAAATACCTGATCCTCTTTGCTCAATTCCCAAAGACACACCTCGTCCAACACTATTTTTTTCGTAGTCAAGGCTTGAAGCTTTGCCAAGTCATTGAAGTTGGTTATATGGCCCACATTGATGATGTTCTTGTAAAGAACTTTCTCAAAGCCTGGCATTCTCAACCAGAGGTAGTTTGAGTTTTCCGCATAGAGGCTGTAAAGAAATTCGTTTGTAGGTTCGATTGATTCAGTTCTTGTTTTCATACAGTTCTTATAAGTTTTGTTTTAAGACGTTTTGCAGAGTTTAGTTTCTTGCCGGCACCGTTCCCCGCCCGGACAATTTGGATTGCCTATACAGCTTGGGAAGGCCTTGTTAAACCCTATCGCAAGCCCCTAGGAAAAAAAGTCGCTTAACATTCGATGACGGTCAGTTCTAACAGACATCCTTGCGAAAGCGAAAATCTCGCCCACGTATAATCCCCAAAGGCAATGACAGAACAGTACTTTCCTCTGATTGCTTCATACCTATTAGGGTCAGGAAGCCATAGCGTAAACTTTGCGTATGTCGGTATTATGAACAAAGTGACGCCCAAGCGCCTCGGAGATTCAAAGTTGTCCCTGGTCAGGTAAAGAGAACGTATATCTTGTACTGCTACCGGTTTGTGGGATAATTCCTGCAGAATTGGTAGATCAAAATGGTTCACGTGACTATTGTAGCCTATTGCACCTCCAAACCTTTTCGCGAGAATCGACCGGCATTCTTTATGTATTGGTACCCAACAATAGCTGTGATCAATATCATGTTGTTCAGTATTCATAATTGTCATGGTTAGTTCGTAAATCTTATCGATGCTCCACATTTGTTTTAAGAGGATGGAGCGAGTCCAGCTTTCGGGCCGGGCCCTTGCCCGCCCCGGAAAAGATAATTGCACTTGCGTTGTTTAAGACGTGTCCTCGCAAGCATTAAGGTTGTCCCCCCGGCAATTCTGATCGACTTTGAGCAACGGGAGGGCGCTGGGGCTCACTTCCGCCAGAAGCTTTTGGAGATTTTGCGCCCTTCGGCCCTATCTGCCAGAATCGCGTACCACCATGTCTCTTAACTTCTGAATAGGCTATCGACCTTAATTCGAAATAAATCTTGACCCAGGAATCAAAGGTTCTTATCGAAAGCCAGGTGTTATTAGAGTATTGCTCTTTGTATATTTTGAACAACTCCGCTTTAGCGATTTCGTGTGGCCAGTCATAGTCCTCAGCAAATTCAGCAAAGTCGCGGCTGGTTTCTCTTCTCAGACGTTTGACGTCCTTGTTATTTATAATAGGCTCGCTGATACCATGCTTAAGGAAATGAGAAATGCAGGTGATCATAAAATTGTAAAAGAGGTTCCAATCCGAAACTGACCACTCGTTAAAGAACTCCCTGCCAAATTCATTTGCAGGTTTCCGGGCACGTCCGTAATAATTAGAAAACTCGACTTCTAAGATCCTGCGTTCAAAACTGAATCCTCGACCGAATACTGTGTAGTTTGTTGTTATCAATACTCTGGGGGAGTCCTCAAATGGAATTGTAATACGGTCTTGATATTTCTTTTCAATCTGAAACGCACCTGTTACTGAAGAGAATAGGCTTTCAAAATTGAATTGCCTGACGGTGTCATCGATCACAAGCAGTCTTGTTCCATAATCGACTTGTTGAAATACAAATTGCCCTTGACGGAAATTCTTACCGTCCTCTATTACCGTTTGATTAAAATGGCTTAGTGCCTTGGCTGTAAGGGACTTGCCGGTGCCGCCCTCTGCTGCATCCGACTGAATGTCATCACAAAATACTATGGCTTTTTCATTCTTAGGCGATTTGAATGAGCTTGATAGAAAGCCCAACACCGAAATCAAAGAGTGATAGTTGTGCGGATTTGCGTTCATGCATCGGAAGAGGAATTGAGAGAAGTCGGAGCTTCTCGTGAGATCGTGAGAGACAAACTCAATGTCGAAGTTGATTATTTCTGATTCTAGAACGTGTCCAGGTAGGTCGCGATATTGAACGATTTCGGCGTTATCACAGGTCACTCTTACCGCGCCGTTTCGAAAGAACTTGTATGTCGTATTTTTATCCCCTCTTACCAAATTTAGGTTGAGTTCTTCAAGAGCATCAAGAAGTCCAGACTTGCGAACTTCCTTGAAGTGACTCAATGTTTTGTCTCGAATTGATGGCTTGTCATCAAGCTCCTCAAAGCGATTTATTTGGTTGATAAGAGCTTGCCGGGCTTCAATCGTATCTCTTACGAAGCGTACAACGTTGTCAGTTACTTTTACGATTTCCCATTTGCCATTTAGCTTAATATTTCGATAACCTTCGTGTTGTAAGAAGTCAACAATCAGGTCTTTTGTTACCGTGATCTTGCCCTTACCGTCATTTGAGTGAGACCAAAATGTATTCATGTTATTGTCGTTTGCTTTTTTGAGTTTGAATTGGTTTGAGGGCGCTTAGGACCTCTGAGCTCTTGAACATGATCTTGCCTCCGAGAAGAAAGGCAGGTAAATCTCCGCGTTTAACGCGCTGAGCTAACGTAGGGAGGGAAATGCCAAGCTTGGCAGCCGCCTCCTTCCGTGTTAGTAGTGTTTCGTCAGTTGACGGATTAGATTTTTTTATATTGGCGATCTCCGCCTGGATAATGCTCCGAATAGCTTCCATCAAATCGGTCATTCCGATTTCGACTAGCTGAATTTTTTGATAGGACATGATGATTCCCTCGCTGTTTCATTTGTTTAGAATTTGTTTAGGAGTCAGTTTAATCAGCGATTGACTTCAAGTGCGAGATGGAACTCTCGTTGGAGGTGAATCAATCTTAGTTTTATTTTACAACGGGCCGCGTCGTTCAAGCTTACCTAAACGGTTCTTCTTCAGCGTCCAGATTGTATACTTTCTCAAGTCATAGAGATCGGAATTTTTACCTAAAAGACAAGAAACTGAACATAGATGCGCTCTCGTCCGAGAATATTTCTAACAAGTTGATTATCAGGAGAATTATTTTCGGCCATTTGAGCTATTGCTAAGTATCGCCACTTTAAGGGGAAATTCAGTCAAGGTCTATATCAATAGATACGTTAATGAATAAGGTTCTGTTTTAAGTTATTTGACGAGGGCCAATGGAGATCGCTTTCCCCAGTGATTTAGGAGCAATTCCGCATTCTCGGTGGGCGTAATTCTGATGTAACCCATGAATGCTGCTTCGGTTTGGTGTCCGGTAATTTTCATTATCGAAACTACAGGGAAGTTCTCTAGATAAAGGTTCGTTGCAAATGAACGTCTGGCTGTATGGACGGTAACTAATTCCCATTTCTTATGCTTGGACATAACTTCGAGGCCAGCCTTGGTTTTTCTCTGGTAGATCGGCTCTTCGAGCGCAGGAATGAGCTTCACAACATCCTTGAGGTAGGCATTCATTTTAGGATTTGAAATCACCGGAGGAAGGCTATTGTGGGTCTTATCCTTATACTTGGCCATGATAGCCCTTACGTTGTTATGTATGGGGATTACGACCTTTCCTCTCGTCTTTTTCATCTCAACGTAGATGTAATCACCATTGAAGTTCTCCGCGGTTAGAGCTGAAAGGTCTGAGAACCTTAGTCCTGTCCAGCAGCCAACGATGAATAAGTCTCGAACTCGTTCCAGTTTCTTGTTTTGACTCAGGTCAAGGTTATAGATATCCGATAACTCATTTTCATTTAGGTAGATTTTTTCAACTTCCTCCGAGACTATCTGGAATCTTTTCGACTTGTAAGATAACTTAGTGTTGACTCCTCTTTCAGTTGCGTCATTGAGGAATACTTTGATGGTCTTCAAATGCTTTCCGATGGTATTGTTCGAAAGCCTCCTTTCGAGTGATAGGTACTCAACAAATCTGTAATAGAAATCGAGGTCGATTGTGTCAAAATCAACTAGTGTTCTTTTTGCATTTGCAAATTCCTTGAGGAACAGGAAAGTTCGATCGTAAATCTGTCGAGTTGCAAGAGAAATAGTTTTGCCAGTCAGTTCATTTGCCCTTGATTTGGATTCATGAATAAACTTTTCAATGAATCCAAAGAAATCAAGTCTTTTCGAGGCAGTCCCGATACAGAGTTCTTTATTCAGTTCCTTCCGTAATTCGAAAATACCGGGCTTACTGTTGTTGTGCTCGATGAGAAAGCGAGTAAAAACTTTTTTGGCGCTGCCTTCAATCTGATCAAGTCTCTCATTAAAATAGGGGTATTCAGGAAAATTCCGACTTGACTTGGCTCTTTGAGTTACCGGATTCCAGTGTTCGGGAGGGATCGTTTCTTGAGTAGGGTAAACCAACTTCAAGTTATCGTACCTGATTATTAGGTAAATCGGACAAAGACTCAATTTACCGGGGTTCCTAAGATTGAAGTTATACTTCGCCAAGGTTTTTAAATCAAAGGCCCAACCAAAAAAACAAAATGTTGGTGAGCATTTTTTGCAATTACTAGTGTATTTTTTCGTGGCGAAACTAGGCGCGATTTCGTGACAGCGGAAATCGCTTTACAATTCTTTACTATTCTTTGCTAATTTTGATGTTTGTACCAGGATGAAGTTCCTCGACTGGATTAAGAAAGCCTACTCGCTTGAGGGCCTCACGTGGCCTAAGATATTTCTTGTTACAATTTTTACCGCCATTCTAATTGTTCTCACAGGTTTCTTTCAAAGTCTTGGACAATATCTTTTTGACTCGACTATGACAACCGTTCCGTCGGCAATTCAAATCATTAGTCAAGCTGTTTTGTCGTTTCTTTTCTACCCCGTGAATACAAATCTCTTGACGGTAATAGTTGGGGTCATTGTATTTATCCCGCTCTATCACTATTCAGTTAGAAGCCTTCTCAAACGCAGAGTGAATGAGGTTGTGTTTTCAGATGACTTCAGTGATTTGTCACCTTACCATTGGAGTGGCCCCTATTGGGGAGGAAATGTTGACACTGTCAAACGTGCAAGTGGTTACATTGTCTTTTCAGCGAAGCCCGGTAGTGATTGGACCCGACTTCACCCCGATGAAAATGGTGCGTTAATAGACTTAAAAAATGGAATATTTGAAGGATTCACTTATCAAGTGAAATGTCAAGCAAAGAGTGATAATGGAACGACCATGGGCTTCAAACTTTGGGTTCATGACAAGGGTCAACCGAATGCTGTTAGTATTACTGATCCAAAGGATGGGTTTGAAACTCCCGGTTTAGAGCTGAAGGACTACTCTGTTCGATTTCTAGCGACTAAAACAAACGAAATGAGGATTCACTTGCATTGTAGGGCAGGTGCAGGCAGAATCTTAGTAAAGGAAGTAACGGTCACCAAGTTGTAACGGATTTTCTCTGAAGGAATTCTGGCCCTTCAATTTGATTGGAGTGAACGTGATTAAGTCCAGCCCCACGACGGACCGAATTGGCAAAAAATCCGGTCGTTTAATTCATTTCCTAGCTCCAAGATCAAGGTGACGATTATCATGCTCAAGAGGGTATTTGGTAAATGACTTTTTCGCTGTACCTTCAATCTGGTTCAGCCTTTCGTTGAAGTAAGGATACTCCAGAAATTTTCTCCCTCTCGAATTCCAAAGACTTTCCACTGACAGTCGGGTTCCATATGTAAATGGTCGATACCCGTTGCGTGGTTCTAAGGAGCTCCAGCAGAAAAATTTCCAAGAGGCCTTGTTCAGAAGTTGATAACCTAGTGTTAGCGTGCCTCGCAAATAATTTGACCCTATGTATTACGTGTTACTAGATACTAATGCGTGGATTTACTTGGCCAATGGAACGGAGCCGGTTAAACTCTTGAAGTTCCTAAGCGAAGAATCCAAGAAAGGAAGTATTAAGATTTTAGTTCCTCGCATAGTAATCGATGAGTGGAATAAGAACAAGGATAAAGCGGTTAGACACGGAGCAATTAATCATTTTAAGGGTGTTACTGATGCTTTTGACAGAATTGTAAAATTGCTTGGCTCGCGTGGTGAAAAAGATCCATTGAGTTTTCTTTTGAATGAAGCTGATAGCAAGACATACTTCGATGACTTAACAAAGAAGTTTAAGGAAAAGCGAAAGGAAATAGAAGACGCGGTTAACGAGAATATTGCCCTTATTGATGGCATTTTTGAAAGCAAGGAAATAGAAATATTGAATACCAGTGAGCAGCTAATGATCTCCGCCGGTAAGTTAGCTCTGGAGAAGAAAGCGCCTTTCGTAAAGAAAAATAGTTTTGCCGACGCGATAATAATTTTAGCTTTTCTGGAATATGTCGGTAAGAACAAGGTTGAGGGTGCAATGTTCATAACGTATAATATTGAAGACTTCTGCGAACGAAAAGACGGCGAAAAACTGCTCCATCCAGATTTGGAGCCGGAGTTCATAAAGACGAAGAGCCTATTTTTCACAATTGTTGGCGAAGCTCTTAACACAATTCAAAAGGATCTAGTATCACAAGAAGAGCTCAATCTAATTCGAGAAAACCAAGATGATGAATTCGATAGTGGTGAACAGTGCATAAATTGCCATGACAATTTAGACCGCTACAGTCTCGTTCATTTGTCAGAGGTTGAACTTGACGATCAAAGAATTAAGGCTGAAACCCCTCGGAATCAAATTCAATTGCCATTTGATGGTGACGCCATAAAAAGGAAGTCCGATCAACCAAAGTATTTCACTACTCTATTGGTTGGCAATTGCGACTATTGTGGGACTGAACACTTTCTGTGCGCGCAGTGTGGATCACTCAATGAAGTACTTGACAGCGAATACGGAGAGAGAAAGGAATGCGACGGGTGTGGACTTCCGTATTTCATCGAAGTTGAGATCGATAGGAAGGGTGCGGAAGAGAATGTTTTTTACCGGATTATGGCGGATAAAGTATGCACTCAATGTGGCGAAAAATATGAAGAAGAACATGATGAATTGGATGGGATTTGCAAAAGTTGTGGCGATGCATTGGTTGATGTGAAATGAATTTGCAAAGAAATGAAAGAGTTATTTACCTATAAGTACGATGACCTCTTTAATCCTACGATGACCGCATTGCACAAATTAGGAGGGTCAGGTTCGGTTGATGAGATCGAGGAACAAGTAATTGAAATTCTCAAGTTAACGGATGAACAGGTCAATGAAGTTCATAGACCTAATACATCAAAACTCACGTACCGACTGGCATGGGCGAGGAACTACCTAAAGAGATATGGGCTTGTGACAAATTCTTCTCGCGGGATTTGGGCACTGACAGAACAGGGTTTAAAAATCAAAGCTGTCGATAAGGAGTTACTGAAAAGGAAGGTTAAGGAAAAAGACAAGCTTATACATGTCGATGAGCGGCCGCAAAGCGAAGAGATTGAGAAATTTACCTGGCAGGACGAACTAATAGGTGAAATAAAGACACTTGAACCAAAAGCATTCGAACGTTTATGTCAAAGGCTTCTTCGTGAATTGGGATTTCAAAACGTTGAAATTACTGGCCGAGTTAACGATGGGGGAATAGATGGAAAAGGAATGCTAAAAGTAGGTGGTGTTTTATCATTTCACGTAATTTTCCAGGCTAAACGCTACAAGGGAAGCGTCTCACCATCAATTGTTAGAGATTTCAGGGGGGCCATGATGGGACGGGCTGATAAAGGACTTATTATTACGACAGGCTCTTTCACAAGAGAGGCAAAGAAAGAGGCTGGAAGAGATGGAGCTACACCAATTGATTTAATCGACGGTAATGAATTGGCTGAAAAGCTAAAGGAATTAAAGATTGGCGTTACGATTGAATTGGTCGAGCGAATTACAATACAGAAGGATTGGTTTAAAAATTTTTAATCTTAGCTGAGAGGCTTTGCGTGATGAAATATTTTGACGTTAAATCTACTTCCCCTTTATCTCTCAACAGCCTAAATGAGAATAAAATCATTGTTAACAAGGTCGAGGTGATTGAAGGCGAAGTTTTTGATCTGGTGAGCAGTTCAATTAAGGTATCCACGAAGCTTCCAACCGGGGAAACATATGAGTATTTTATTAATCCTACCGCATTTTATTCAAATACTCGTCCAGGAAAAAGTACAGACATTGCAATGAATTCTGTCATTCATTATTGCAATTATACCAGCTTGGCTATTGTTGCGGCTGCTGGAAAAAAGGTGAGTTTCAGACTATTTTATTCTACAGTTGAAGGTGAACAGATAACGGTTCTATTGAATAAAGATTTGGATGGCTATACCTTTAGTTTAACCCCTTCGAGCAAGGAATTGATCCTATCCAAATTCGCTAAAGCTAGGCCGATTAGGAGTGTGTTTGTTGGTCATGATGTTAAATTCAATTTCGAAATGATCAGAGGTAAAGTTGAGCAACACATTATCCCGGCTTTAACAGATTTAACTCAACAGCAGCTTACTCAATTAGGTGGCGTTACTTTGATTGATGCGATCACCAAAAAGGAAATTGAAACTATCTTTTAGTTGGCACGAAAAAAGACAAATGACCATTTATATGTCGGCCGAGCAGGCCATTTGGCTTCAATGGCTGAATGTCTGAGCAGAGGTTGGAATGTTGCGATTCCGGAGGTCGATGTCGGGGAGGATATATTAGTGGTTGAGGATGCTTCAAGCAATTTAGCTAAAGTTCAAGTAAAGACTGCATCGGGACGGATAAATAGCAACGGGTTTCAATCTCAATTCGTAATTCCACTCAAACAAATTAATGATACTAGCGCTAAGGGCAATGATTTGCGATACGTGTTTGTAACAAGATTGGATCAACAATGGAAGCCCTTCGTAGTGATGACAAGAAAAGAACTGCAAGACAAGGTCATTTATGAGAATGCTGGTACTAAGACGAAAACGGATGAATTAAAAATTACTTTGTATTTCCGGTGTGATAAAAGCGATGGCAAAGTAATTAAAATTGAGTGTGGAACCCCAAGAGGTGTTTCAAAAAGCGACTTCACTGCATTTCAAGACAGGTGGGAGTCGACATTCTTTAAAACGCGAATTGTTAAGGGGAATTGAAATACCTTGACGGACTATCTATTTTATGTTCGGAGCGTTTTCGGTTTCGTTTTCGCTATTTTTTCCTTTTACTTAATTGAACTTACCCAATTTTGCTTTCAAGGGCTTGTTTTTAGCCCGCAAACGAAAAAAATCGAGCAACTTTGGCAAAGGCTTAGAAAAAGGGACGCGGTTCCGTCCAGACCGCGGATGTAAATTTTTCAATGGCCTGTAAATCAACGAATTACAGGCCATTTTGCTTCCAAAAATATATCTGAGGAGCGAGTTTGTTTGAAGTTTTGGTAGGTTTCAGTGTATCTTAGGTCGATCGCAATTAGACTAAAAAAACGACGCTTGGACCGAATGATCGTCGAAGCGGAATAGGAATTGTGGTCGAATCAATCTTGACTTATTTACGTTACTTGCTTAATACATGCCTGTCCATCCACAAGTGCCCCCAGACGAGAAAGCTCTTTTGCACGTAGTTAACGAAGTGATGAGTTCTGATCTCCCGAAGCTATATTGTAACAGCTTCATAAACGCTTTGGGGATAAACGACGTTACTATAATATTACAGCAGAACGGGAAATCAGTCGCATCGTTGAATTTGTCTCTGATTACGGCTAAGAGTATGGCTTTGAAGCTTACTGAATTAGTTCAGAGATTCGAGGCAGCAACTAATACAACTGTACCCACCAGTGACGAGGTGGCTAAGTTAATGGCGGCAGGTAAACATCAATAACATGAAATGTTTAGCGTGTGCTGAAAATCGTTGGGAGTATGTCCTGATAAGGGGTAATTCAACGATTGACAAGATTTTGGGATTTCGCGTGCTCCAAAGAGGGTGGCATTTTGGAGAGGGTGTGCCTTTTGCCGAAGAAACTATGGAGTTGGCGCTGAAAGTCTGTAACATTTTGTATTCAAATTATTACACCAACACAGATGCGTTCCCAGGATTCAACGGGGAAGTAATGATAACTGGATACCGTCAAAAGGCTTATGTTGAAATAACAATTGAAGCCAGTAAGCAGATAAATTACATTTTTGAATCAAACGACGTTGAAGTAGATTCCGAGGAGGGGCTTGACTTGAAAACTCTCAATCAAAAAATTAGGCAATCATGGCTGTCATCCGGCTCCTTTCTCCGGCACACTTCGATCGGGAAAAATGCGAGTTCAAAAGCCTCGCGTTCAAAAACTCCTCAGGTACCGGTGGTATTTCTGTCATTGATTTCGAGTGCATTAAGCAAGGGAGCAGAACGGTATGTGACCACGTCGCAGAATTCTACAACTCGGGTAAGTACGCTCCAATTATCTACTGGAAATTTGATTTCGAAAAAATCGAAAAAAACCTTAGTCTAAAATTAGATGACAGTCTTGGTGACCCTTGTCATCACGACTTAATGAACTTATCGGACAAACAGGCGAGAACAAAATTTAAGGCTAACAAGGCAGATTTTTTCTGTTGTAAAGATGGACGGGAGCAACCAATTGAAATAAAAGACATACCCCATTTTCTGGATCAGCATGGAGTTGGCTCCAAAGTATAACCGAAATAGTTACTATACTTTATGGGAAAGCAAACAGAAAGAACTGAGACCCCTCGCCCTGAGCAGAGGCCCGATCCGAGACCGCAACAGCGGCCTGAGCAAACTCCGGAACGTGAAAGGCCCCTTGCCGATCCGGAACCAGATATTAGAAAGGGAGGCGGCAGTGATCCCGGGCCACGGAAGGAACAATAAAATAGATATGAGCATTTTGATGGTTAAACCGAAACCAAAACCGGTTTCCAAACCTCTTGGTACCGGCAGCAACACCGGACCAAATCCGTAGTGGAATCAAATCTTGGGTGCCAGTATTAAGATCGTCGTACCAAGGAGTGCTATTCCGAATAACATAATTATTCCAGACCAAACATTTAAGTTGTTTGTCATGGTGTTGTAAAATTTAACCTTGGACCTTACAGCTTTGAACTTGTCTTGATCAATAGCATCTCCTTTAGCTTCATCAATCTGAAACTCGGCTGAATCACATTCAAAACTATTTGCTTTATACCCCGTCCATTGGGACATTAGGTTGATAATAATGGAAAATACAAAATTGAAACACGGATATAGCAACCAGAAACTAACGGGTATCAATTTTTCCCCGTCATTGAGGTGCTTCATTAATTCAAGTACGCCGTAAATCCCCGCACCGTTAATTGAAATAACGAGCAAGTCGAAACGTTGGATCGCGTAGAATTTCTTTTCTTTTGAGTCATCTTGATGTTTGATCAGGCGATCAAGGAATAGTTTTTCTCGTTCCTGTCGAAGCATATCTAAATATACAATTACGCAATCAAAAATAAACCCAGGCAACTCACTGCGCCGGCATGAGGCCCAAAGGTTGACGGGGTAAAAAAGCCGATACCCGCGTTCTACTGTAGGCGACCGGCTTTGTCATCGTCTTCAATCCGTGCTAAGCTTCTCACACGTCACTGTTCTATTTCCGTTGTCACTGCCGCGGGCGCGGACTTCCTGCCAGATCAGCTGCGTAATTAAGAATAGAAGCTTAACAATGGGACTAAATAATCCTTTAGACAATCCTTAATAACAGCACTGGATACCCCTTTTTGGGGCTAGTGATGGTTTGATTTCACCATACATGAATTGACAATTCTTACCTTCTCATATTCATTAAAACCGCAAAAATATGGACGGCATCGTTGGAGCGATCATAGTGATCGCGCTTTTAATAGGTTTCGTTTTCCTGATGAGAGCAATAGGTTCATGGATGCTTAGGATCGATGAGGTCATTGATCACCTCAAAGTCATCCGAAATCAAAATCACGAGCAACTGAAAGTTCAAAAAGAAACTCTTGGCTTCTTGAAGAAAAGTACGTCGCCAGAGAACGCAATTGGCAAATCGCCCAGTTAGAAATGAAAAGTCTAAATCGCTGGTTGATAATTGCATTGTGGATATCCATCAGTGGCGTAATATTCACGGCATGGTATTGTAAATGGAGTTCGGATCTTGAGCCATTGTTTTCAGGACTCGCTTTCGCAGCTCTGATTGCAACGGTGTTTTTGCAAATGGAAGAGTTGCAAGATACCCGCGAACAACTCAAAAGGAGTTCGGATGCACCGGAAAAATCTGAGAGAGCGCTGGATCATCAGATTAAATCGATGAACATTTCAGGTTTGGTCGATAGTTATTCGACTTTGCTTGCTTATTATCAAGATCGAAATTATGCCGACGAACGTGAACAACTTGACCACGTTAGAGCGCGATTGAAAGAGTTAATGGATAATCTGGAGAAAGAGACATTTAATGAAGTTCCACTGCGCCCGGTCAATTGGAAACCCAAATGAACTCCACTGACACAGGGTCAGCACCCTTGATGGTCAACTAGGACTATTTTAATACTGTATATCAAAACAATTTATCTGTATGAAAAATCATTTCTTAATCTATCTGGTTTTGTCAACAACTACATCTTTTGGACAGACAATGAAGGAGGTTCGTGATTCAGACCCTAATAAAGAATATGGAGACACTAAATTGTATTTAGTTACTGACATCAAAACAGCTTCAGCTAGTAGTAACAACGAATTGAATAGCACGGGTACTGGTAAGCTAGGGGTCTCGTTCAAATCCAAATACTTTTATGGGTCAATATTGTTTAACGTAGTGAATAGAAATAAGGACTTGTCTGCGAAGGACACTACTGAAAAGAAAATATTTGCTAATAATTTATTGATTCCGGATAACAGCGGACAAGGTCTAAGCAATTTTTATATTTCTCTCGGCGTAAAGAGCTTTATCAAATTTGATGAAAATCATGATTGGGGAACAGTGCCTTTAGTGAGCTATAAAAGAATTGGTGCCTATGGGTTTTGGCAGGTCAACAACACTGTGTGGACTAAGGACAAGATTACAACACCACTTTATATCAGTTCTCTTGGTTTCTTTCTTACCTATAATATTTTGAGTTTGCAAATCTTGGGAGAAGATAAAGAGAAAGTTTACATATCCTGGTTTGGCGGGTTTGAAAATCGAATCCTTGGTGGTGATTATAGTTTAGAGGCAAATAAAAAATTAAGAACAGATTTTTTGAATACTGAACAAACCTCATTTAAATCATTCCCGGTAGTTGGTTTTAAGTTGGAATTAGGGAAGTTTTTTGGAAAAATAACTGAGACCCATTTTGGTGACGGGGACATTGCCGGATTTAGTGGCTGGCAGGCGATTATTAGTGTTGGAGTAAATGTTGACTTGAATATAGCAGCAAAGAAAAGTGATCCAACAAAATGAACTCAGAAGGATCGGAGATCCGGCACGAAAACGACTGAGCTTCGGTTGCAAGTCGACGATTTGAGATCCCAAGTTAGTCCGGATGTCCCTTCGGCCTTGCGCACTAAATAGGTAGCCGTTGGTCGGGGTCTCCGACCCTCGACCAAATTTTGAACCCCGTTCGTATTTGGAAGAGGATCTCCAGATCCTTACAGTATATGAAATACACTTGCGCGGTGGGGTTGGGTAATAATCGTCATGAAAACCAGAGGTCAAGTTTAGCCCTGAAATATCTAGGTTCGTTTATGGGACTTAAATTTGCCGTCAGGAACGATGCTGCCTTTTTTCTCACGCACATGGCTGTCGGTTGGATTGATCTCTTTACACGTCGCGAGCTGGTCAGGATAACCTGTCAGCAATCATGAGAGACTTTAAAAAGTCTATCCCTTGCATCTCACATAATTTTACTGCACAACAATCTGTCCAGTGTAATGCACAACCAGCGTATGACCTTTCACATTACCGGTGAATTCAAAATTGTAGCTGTTGCCGGTGATTTTCACGGTCATTGAGCCCGTGCTGTTGGCGTCGCCGCTGAAGTCCTGCGCGTCACCACCTGCGCGAACGCGGAAGGAGTTTATTTTCTTCGGGGTGGAAGTGGCGAAATATTCAAAAGGGAAGGTGCCCTCAGAAATATTTTTGGATCCGGTCGTCAACGACATTTCAACATAATACCCGCCTTTACCAACGAAATACAAATCCGGCAAAGAACCGAATGCATCAACGGAAGCAATATGTACGTTGGACCTGACTCCATCGAGGATAAAGTAACCGTCGGCCTGAGCCGTCCATGGATCGTTACAGGCGACGAGAACCAACGTGCATCCTATAAAGAAGCGGCTGATGAGGGGATAGAAAAAGGTCCTTTTCATATTCTAAAATGAATAAGCGATGTAGAAATGGAATACGCGATTGGAGATGGTCGGATATTTTACCACTGATTTGGAATCACCTGTGTAAATATCATTGAACCCCATATTATATCGTGCACCTACCGTGAGCTTGTCGATGGGCGAAATAGCGAGGCCAACAACTCCCGCGAGGTCCAGCGCGCTGGTCACATCACTCACACTTTTGTTAACATTTTCACTCGCAACGATGCCCTTCTCGTTGCCGCTCAGCAGAAGACCGAACTGCGGCCCTATCTGGAAGCGGACTTTGCCTCCGAATTCAAACAGCAACGGCACATTCAGGTAACTCAACGTCGTGGTGGTCGATCCAATCGAGGGGCCGGAAGGGCTGTACAAATAGTTGTTCTGCTGGCCTTGCACCGAATAGTAAAGCTCAGGTAAAAAATAGATCTGGCGACTGACCGTTGTCCTTGCATAAATACCCAAATGCCATCCAATAAGCGGACGGCTCTCCTGATTCACGTTGGCGCTGAAGCGACTGACGTTCAAGCCTGCTTTGATCCCGAATGCTGCTTTCTTCGATGATGGCGCAGGCTCAGTTGAATCAACAACCTGGGCCAGGGCTGGAAGCGTGCAAAAGACAGCAACGATAATGGATAGGTTACTTATCATAATGACTTTTTAAAAATTTAATATCCTGAATCTTAAATCACCCCCTCAACACCTTTTCCATCTTCCTTCCTTTAGCAAGCTCATCCACAAGTTTATCAAGATACCTTACTTGTTGAGTAAGCGGATTCTTTATTTCTTCCACGCGATAGCCGCAGATCGTGCCGGTGATGAGGTTGGCGTTGGGATTGATTTTGGCGCGCTGAAAGAATGTCTCAAAGGTTACTTTCTCTTTGATCAACTCCTGCTGCTTCTTCACAGTGAAGCCGGTGAGCCATTCAATCACTTCCTGCAGCTCAGCTTGTGTTCTACCTTTCTTTTCAATTTTGGCAACATACAAGGGATAGACCGACGCAAAGGTCATTTTCGCGATGCGCTGGTCGGCGGCGGGGGATTCTGTCATGTCCAAATTTGCAAAGACCTGAGAATTTCGCCAATAGTTTTTTTGACGTTTGTCTAACGCCGATCACGGCAGACTACCGCATGAATAGCGTCCTCTCCAGATACTTCAAATCATTGGGATTGTAGTATTTCGCATACCATTTTGGCGAATCCGAATCGTCGTACAGGTTCATCTCTTCTTCGGTAGCCTTCTCTTCAACAAGCTTGTTCAGCCAATGGAAGTGATCGATCAGCCTGATGGCCTCGATCGCGAATGCCGTCACCACGTCTTTGTCGCGAATTTCGATGAGATTGTCTCCGTTGTTTTGCTCAGGCGTGTACGCCAGGTTGCTGCTGCCACAATAGACTACAGGGTCATTGCCCTTAAAGTCGACTACAACAAACTTGTGATGTATGCTGTGCCCAAGACCCGGGACTTTGATGATGTCTTTGAAAGGGGGACGAAGTTTGGTTGCAATCTTTAATCCCGATATCCTGATGCCCGTTTTCCGGGCCGGCCGGTACAACGTCATGCCTTCCCGCACGTCGGTGATGCCCGCCGTGAAGATCGTGTCTTTGGCTACCTGTGTTTTCAGTGCGTCAAGGATGTCACTTTTGGAATCGTCTTTCATCACAGCAAAAAGAACGTCACTTTTTGCGTTGAGAATATTGTCCTTTATTTTTTTAAAGAAACCATCTACATAAGCTGCCTTGTGCGGTGCAAAGCGTATGGTCATGTCAGAGATGCCGGTGACTTTCGGCTTGAAGTCTGTGGCCGCATATGCCGAGGTCTTAAATGCACTCATTTCTGTCTGTCCGAATGAGGCGTCAAACACGTCGGCATATACCTGCGCTGCTTTTGCGTTATTGAAGATCACCGTGTGATTCGCATTAACATACAGGCCATTGGTGGAGAAGTTTGTTGACCCGGTTAACACTTTCACCGCCTTCGATGCGGCGTTTTTATTACGTTGGATGAAGACTTTTGAGTGAGCCTGGCTTGTGAAATGTCCCCGGAAGATGGCACTGGCACCTTTCGCCACGGCCGTGAATGCAGCCTCAAATTTTGTTTCGTAGGCGGTGGGTGTGCTGTGATCGGGATAGTTGTCCAGGATGATCCGAATCCTGCCTTGCTTCGCGAGTTCAAGGAATTTATCGACGATCACGGGTTCGTTGAGGTCATAAGCAAAGACATCAAGCTTGAGGGAAGTGTTGCTGAGGACTTCATCGATAAATTTTAATACGCGCTCGCGCGCCTGCCAGCCCAGGTATTCATGCAATTCACGATAAGTGAAATCGACGCTTTCTGTTTTCCCGGTTTGAAAATTCATTCGCTGCGCCGAGCCTGCCTTTTTATCAACGTCGAATGTCAAGTCCTTGGCGTTGGGCCTGAGGTTAAGTTGATTCCCAAAGCGCATGGCAAATGCCTGCGATGAGATGAACGACCTTGTAAAGCCGACCTGCACTTCGCCATCAAGAAATGGACTCACGTCGATCGTCACGGTCACGGTCATGTTCGGATCCGGTGGAAGCAACTGACTTCCCTGAAAATATCGCGGCGTTACTTCGTAGGTGTAGTCGCCGTAGTATATGTCCGCGACGTGCTCGATCGTGGAAGGAACGT
This sequence comes from Cyclobacteriaceae bacterium, assembly GCA_044227305.1. GTDB lineage: Bacteria > Bacteroidota > Bacteroidia > Cytophagales > Cyclobacteriaceae > ELB16-189. Next base: position 70,800 of record JBGAFJ010000006.1, read on the forward strand.
GTATCCATCTGAACTTCTGTATCGGTGAAAATTCCGACGCCAGGGCCTCATTCGGATAACTCGGTTGGCGATGGAGTTTGATCGACTTCTTAAACTTCATTTGATTATAGATGTTAAAGGGCCGATTGTTGGCGCGGCCTTTGATCGTGAACCCGGCAAAATTCTTTGTCAGGTTTTTGTCCAGATCGAATGCCAGCAAGGTCATAGCATCACCTTTGTAGGCGTACACACTGACCCCTTGTTTGGACGCGAATTTTTCCATATTAAGGTCGGGTTTCGGTTTGACTAGGGCTTACACACGGAAGCTACGTCTTAAATTATTTACAACTGATTATGGTATGATTATGTCCTCGTAAAATCATCTTATTTCATATCAAATAAGAAGAAACGACTAAAGGAAACTTTAGTCGGATGCAGCCCGTCGCCTTGGTCTTGGGGTTCGCTAAGCTGCATGCGAGTAACGTCTCGAAAGGACAACCTGCAGCCTGCAACCTGCAGCATGTAACGGCAATTGGCAATCTGAAACCTTTTAAGGTCCTAGAATGAATCAACCGTACAACCTGCAACCTGAGACCTGAGACCTGAAACTTGCAACCTGCACTTCCCCGCCTTGATTTACTAAGGCCACGCGCGTAATTTTCCTCCCGTATGTGTGTAAGAACTGCCGGCTATTATCAACTCGAGGAGTGGATGGAGTATACCAAACTCGCCGCTACGCTCGAGATTGCCCGCCAGTATGTCGGGACTTACAACAACAACGCCTATGCACACAGTCCTACGCAGGTGGTCACCCCGGAGGGACTGGCTTTGTACAGCTGGGGTCTGATTCCATCGTACGTCCGTTCCGCCGCCGACGCGGTGCAGAGTCAGCGATCGTGTGTGAACGCGCGGTGTGAAACGATGTTTGATCTGCCCAGCTTTCGGGAGAGTCTGGAACGAGGGCAAAGATGTTTGATCACGGTGAATGGTTTTTATGAAAACCGCCACCTCGCAGATAAGCAAAAATCGAAGCAGCCTTATTATATCACGTTAAAAGATCAGCCTATCTATTCCATCGCGGGGATTTATTCAAAATGGAAGGGCCCGGAAGGGATTGAAAGAAACACGTTTGCAATGGTCACGTGTCCGGCCAACGAGCGGATGAAGTTTATTCACAACGGCGGCGACAATCCCAACCGCATGCCGGTGATCATCTCACGCGAACACGAACACGTGTGGTTAGATCCTAAACTCACGCGCAAAGACGCTCTGGAACTCTGTGTTCCTTTCCCCCAGGAAAAAATGACCGACTGGACCGTGAACCGTCTCATCAACAACACCAAAGCTGACACCAACAACGCATCAGCGATCAAGCCTTATACTCCGCCACCGGTGGCTGAGACGGGGTCGTTGTTTTGAGTCAATCACCCCAGGCAGAATCGGCAGTCCGGTCGCGAAACACCAAGTTTCCGCCCTCAACCCCCAACTTTCTGCACTGTAAATTCATCCCACTACCGTAACCATATCGTTAATGAACGGTATTACCTCAAAATTCCAACCCTTATGAACTTTTATAAACGCCTTCCGCTCGTCGCATTGCTGCTCATCATGGGTGTCGCAGTGTCCGGTTACGCGCAGGAAACGAAATCCAGGACAAAAACCGAAAAGCAGGAAAAATCGACCGTGAAAGCGTCAAAGGAAAAGTCTGAAAAAGCGAACAAAGACGAGAAGTCTGAAAAAGCAGACAAGGACGAAAAGCCAGAACCTTCTACAGCGGGTTTGAAGAAGATTGGAGGCAGCCGCGAAAAGGTCGAAGAAAGCGATGACGATGAAGACGATCGCGATGAAGCCGATGATTGGGAAGTGGATATGGATGTGACAGAGGAGATTGACGAGGCTGTTAACGAAGCGGTTCGGATAGACATCGACGAAATTCAGATCGAGGTAAATCGAGAACTCGAGGCAGTACAGGAAGAGCTAAATAATCTGCACGAGGAACTTGCCCAATTGAATGTGCTGAATGATATCGATGTGGACATTGAACCCATCGAACCGATGGAACCGATGGAGCCGATGGAACCGATGGAACCGATGGAGCCCTTTGATATCGATATAGATGTTGATATGGACATGGACGTAGACGTTGACATGGACATGGATATCGACGTTGGAGATGAGGATGACGAGCGGGTGATCTTCATCCATCGTGACAGAGACAGAGACAAGGACAAGGATAAAGATAAAGACGAAGAGAAGTTTAAAGAGAAAAGCAAAGTGAAGGAGAAAGAAAAAGAGAAAGGTGAAAAGTCCAAAGAAAAGGAGAGGGCTAAAGGACTTAAGAAAATCAAGTAGTGATCAGGTGGTTAAAGTCGAAGACCGTTGGTGTTAACACCGACGGTCTTTTTTTTGCATTCACCGACTCAGATACTTGCCAGGAATGGGATTGTTTTTTCTTTCGCTGTCAAACACCCAGCTTAATATCCACCAGCGGTCAGCATCATGGTAGAGTTGTATGCTGTTGATGCCACGTGCGATGACCGGTCCTTCAGGTGATGTACGCGCCTCATAGGTGCTCCACACGTGGGTGATGTTTCCAAACGATTCCATCACCCGGAATACCTCTTTTTCATAAAAAGCCGCATTGGAGGAATTTGCGTGATATTCTTTTAACGTCATGGCCTTCAGGTAAGGCTGCCCTTTTTTGTCGACACCAGAAATCATCACGTTGGCCTCTGGATGATGCAGTGAGGCATCTCGTTCGGTCTGCTTCGGTCCTTCGGGGCCAGACACCACTTCGTAATAGGCTTTGATAATTCCATCTATTGTTGCGACGTCTTCCCTGAGGGGGTAGTGCGTTTGTCCGCACATCGATGAGGTTGATAAAACAACGAGCAGTAAAATGAGAATAGACACTTCTTTCATATCGATTGGGTTCAAATTTCGGGCAGGTTCAGGTTTTTTTTAGGTAATCTCTTGTGTTGCGAAATTGATGATACTGCTCAAGTTAATGCAACAAAAGAAGTCATTCATCGCACATAAAAGGTGATGTTGTCGACGGCTTCCTTGTTTTGGAAAATGTCGATTCGCCAATTCATTGCCTTGTTCACCTGGGTCCCGGAGGGCAATGTTCCTTCAGGAAATTTGTATACATCGTTGACAAATGGAGGTGTGTTCCATCGCCCTCCGATATACCGTGAGTCCTGTTGGGATACGCCATGAAACGGACTTGCTTGTTATAACGGATAAACTCATTCAGCAACAGTTCCGCATTTTGATAATGCACGTTATCATCGCCGGTGCCGTGCATATACAGTAAGGCAGCTTTAATGTTTTTTACATAAGTAATTGGGGAGCCTTTTATATACGCACTTTTATTTTCCTGGGGGAGTCCCATGTAGCGTTCTGTGTAGATATTGTCGTAGGTCAATTGATTGGCCACGGAGGCAACCGCTACGCCGGCTTTGAACAGGTCAGGATATTGACCAAGGAGATGAAGGGTTGTATTGGCGCCACCGCTCCAGCCCCATACCGCCACCCGGTCCGGGTCAATGTATGGCCATTTTAAAACTTCCTTGATCCCCATGGCTTGATCGCGGATGTTTACTCCTCCGATGTTTTTGTAGATTGATTTTCTCCAGGCTCTTCCTTTCAGGGATGGAGTGCCACGGTTATCCAATGAAACATAGAAGTACCCGTCTTCCGCCATATCTCCCAGGTAAGCAAAATTGTAAGATACGCCGTAGGTGTCTGTGACTGTGGAGTAGGCGGGCTCTCCATAAACAAAAAATACAACAGGATATTTTTTAGAAGCATCAAAGTTTTCGGGTTTCACCACCCAGCCATCTAAAGTGATTCCGTCGGCAGTTGTAACCTCAAAAAACTCTGTGTTCTTTCCGGCTTCGGACTGTTTGATTTTTTGTGCCAGGGAATTGGTGCCATCAACAGACTTGTGATCTTTGAGATGAATATATTCTGAAGTCGGCGGCGTATAGTTGTTTTGGAAAGTATGCCGCGCAAACAGTCCGCCCGGCGATATATCATAGCTGTGAGTTCCGCCCTGATACTGCGGTGAGACCGGCTCGAGCCGTCCTTTGCCATCCATCGTTGTTTTGTACAATGCCCGCTGCCGCGTATTATCCGGCGAAGCAGTAAAATAGATCGTATTATTTTTCTCGTCTATGTAGTCGATTTTTGAAATGTCGTAACTCCCCGGTGTCAGAAGTTTTGTCGTACCACCGTCAACAGAAATTCTGTATAGCTGCATCCAGCCACCTTTTTCGCTCGGCCAGATAAATTCTTTCCCACCAGCCAACCAATCCCAGCCAACCAAATCGCCACCCGGAAATCGACCCTTGCATTCAATAAACGCTTCGTCTTTTTCCTGATAGATACTTTTTGCTTCGCCCGACGCTGCGTCGCACAAATAGATCGTTGTTTCGTTTTGCCTTCTTCCAAACTGCTGCACAATTATTTGCGTCGAGTTCATCGCCCATTCCATTCGTGGTAAATAGTTTTGCTGAGGATCACCGGGAATGTTCATCCATTTGATGTTCCCGGTTGTCAAGGAAATCACGCCGATCCTGGCCGGAGAGGGAGATTCACCCACCAGGGGATATTCGACAGGGACCACAAAAGGCGCTACTGAGTCCGTGTTATTAATGAGCGGTATGTCTCTGACTTTTGTCGCATCGATGTGCCACAATGCAATCTTTTTTCCGTCAGGACTCCATCGAAATCCATCCCGGGCACCGAACTCCTCTTCATAAGCCCAATCAAATGTGCCGAAAATATTGCGTCTGCTCCCTTCCGTAGTAAGGGGTCGTATTTGATGCGTGGATAAATCCTCGACATAAATATTCTGTCGGCTGACATAGGCCACGGAGGACCCATCCGGAGAAAATTTAGCAAACATGAGACTGGATGCGGGCAGACCAATGCCAAGCTGTGTCAAGGAGCCGGAGGCAAGATCCAGCACCCAATAATCGCCCCGCGTGTTCAACCGCCACACCTTTTTGGTATTCGTGAAAACGAGTAGTTTCTTCCCGTCATTGGTGAAATCAAAAGCGGCAATGGTCAAAGTGCCAGTCCCTGACGAAGGTGTCAGCTTGGCTTTCGAGACGACGACGTTCTTCACATTTCCCGGCAGGGTTACCTTTATGATTTCGCCATTTTCAACGCTATAAAATGATGTCCCATCGCTCGTCCATTTTATCGGTTTGGCGGGCTGGCTATAGACGAACGTTTGACTGACCGCGATGATAAAAATGATGAGGGCTGAATTCTTAATAGTCATGTATTTTGTATTTGAAGTGAGGGCACAATCATTGATCAATCGTATTCGAAAAGTGTATGGTTGCCGGGCGAATGCCTGAAAATTGCCCGTTGAAGGATAGAAATGATTTGCCGTTCATAGGCTTTTGGCGAAATCAAATCAATAAACACACCCGGTTTTTGTCGAAAAAAATACTATCGCTCGCACTGGTATTTTTTTCTCAAAGAACGGTAAACAGCTGTTTATTAACGTCAACTTAGGTCAAACGGCAGGATACCTGGATGGCTGGATCCATCCGTTCAGTCCATCACGCTAAATAAGTGATGCCATTTTGAAATATTTATGCTGACGGGGCTTTGGCTAATAGCAAGGTAAACGTGGTTTACATTGACTTTTGGTTGGTATCACCATTTTCAAGTGATTCATTGAGTGTGTGAGTCGACTACATTGTTATCGAAAAAAAATCGGTCAAATGAAATTCATTGCCATTATAATCGCCCTTGCAACCAGCAGCATGTGCAACGCTCAGGTAAAAAATGAATCAAACGGAAAAATGCATTTCGTCTATGTTTTGAAACTGAGTGGAAAGTTTAAAAAAGAAAAGAACTGGACTGAAACACAGTCACAGACAGTTTGCGCCATGATCGATTACCTGGATAAGCTATCCGCTGATGGAAAGGTGCATTTGGCGGGGCGTACCAACTATAAGTACGATCATCCCGACCAATTCGGGCTCGTACTACTCGAAGTCGATTCCGAAAATGAGGCTCGGAAAATCATGCAGAATGATCCTGCCGTAAAATCCAGGTTGATGACCGCCAAGCTACATCCAATTAATATCCCTGTTGGCAACAAACGCCTCCTGGAACTGAAGTAACAGAGATAATAGAGCACTATAATTCATTCATCCATTTCAATGTTTCATCCACGATGGAATAGTTAAAATTCCCTTTTAGGTACTGTTGTTCCCGGAAATTCCTGGCTGCTTCGTTCCAGTCTTTGCTTTTCATCATAAAATGGTCGAGGTCAGGTATCGTCACCATCGTTGCAGTATTTGGATGCGCTTCGTTCACGGTTTTTTGAGTCAATGCCGGCTCAACGGAACTGCATTGTTCGTAGTCTGCGCCTCCATGTATTATAAGGACGCGGCAATTTACTTGCTTCCAGCTTTCAGCCAGGTTGATCGAGTCAAGTTGCTGCCAAAAACGCCAATGTCGACCCCACATGTCGTTACTTCCGGGTTTGTAACCCAGTTCCTGCTTTGCTTCGGTGGAGTATTTTTCGGAATCAATGATCTCTTTAGGTGTTTTTTTCTCATTGAAAAAAGCCGAATAAACGGGCTGTATCTCTCTTACAAATTTTTCCGTTTGCTGATAGGTAAAATTCTCTAGCAAAGGTTTCTGTACACGATGCATTTCCAGAAGGAACTCATTCCACGGCCTGAAGACGCTGGCAAAAACCACCACTCCCTTAGGTGAATGTCTTTTGGCAACTTCCGGCGCAATGGTCCCACCCATACTGTGACCCCAGATAAAAAGTCTTGTCTTATCGACGAAAGGCAGCTGTTCCATGTAGCGGTAGCCAGCGTCGAAGCTTTCAATATCAGTTGCCAAATCTACTTCCGTGCATGGCGCGCAACCGTCACTGTCGCCGACTCCGCTTTTTTCAATGGTGACCACAGTAAACCCTGCTTTGTTCCATGCTGCCATCAGTGGACCATTGTAACTTTTTGAGTAGTTCTCGATGCTGCCACAATTGTATCCGGATATCACTAAAATAGCTGGCATATTATTTTTTCCCCGGGGCTTGCGGGTAATCACACGTAGGTAGCCAGTCCTGAATTGAACCCAGTCGTAGATGATATCCTCAGTGGCAGATACCTCGATTGGCTTTTCTACGGCGGCGATTGACTTTGCGAAATCCTTTTCGTGGTGGAAGTATTGAATTTTGATAATCTCACCAGTACGGATGTTGGATGTTGCTTTCTGGTAATCTTGCTGCGTTTTTGTTTGTTTATTGTTGATGGCTATAATGATGTCACCTTTTCGTAGTCCGGCTAAGTCAAAGGTTGTATTGAGGAACACCGTGTCCACGAGGATGCCCTTCGCAGTTTCTCTTACCTGGCCACCCATGACAGCTTTGCGTTTGGGGACTTGGGCAATCGAAAACATTGTGACTGAGAGTGAAACACAGAACGCAAGAACGTGGCTTTTCGTTATTCTGATTGTGGACATCTGGCAAGTTGAAATCATGAACATGTTCGAAATGGTTTTGACGATTTGATGTTTTGCGATGAATATTTCCAAAACGATCCGATGGTAATTACGTTATGTTTTCTTAAATCTTTCTACACCAATCTGTGTGTTCCGCGCTTGCCCTTCCTGTTGCAATTGTCGAATAGTTTTTTTCATTTGACGGAAGCATATAACATCATTTTATCCTTGGCAACTTCTTTCAGGTGATTAAATAAATGAAAAGCAGGACTGACTCCACGATCCTTTGTTCAACTTAAAGGAGAAGATGTCATACAGCATCGCGAATAAAGGGTGACGCGATTCTGCCACGAAACGCCCGATTGTGTTCTCGGTTTCACACTATTCCGCTGAAGGATGATTTCTCAGCAGTTTCGGCTTGAGTCTTCAGACGGCTTTTATACCTTGTGATGAATATAACATTCGTCATGATAAAGTATTCAGCTGCGGTCCTGCTCGGCATCATAGCTTTCGCATGTGCTGAAAAGAAAACCGCTCCAGACAATAAGATCACCATTGGCGTGAAGGATAGCATCCACAGCACGATCCTCAATGAGAATCGCAAAATCTGGATTTATCAACCCGCTGACCTGAAACCCGACGAGAAATTCCCTGTCGTCTATTTGCTGGATGGAGACTGGCACTTTCATTCTGTTTCGGGCATGATCGACCAACTGGTTGGCAATTCATTGATGCCCCGCACCATCCTGATCGCTATTCCGAATACCGATCGGTCGCGGGATCTTACGCCAACGAATTCTCTTGAATTACCCGACGGCAGCAAACCCGACTTCTTAAAGTCGACCGGAGGGGGAGAGAATTTTACAAAGTTCATTGAAACGGAGCTGATGCCCTGGGTTGAGTCGAAATATCATACGGCACCGTATAAGATTTTGGTGGGCCATTCATTCGGTGGCTTATTCACGATCAATACGCTCGTACATCACCCCAAACTTTTCAATGCCTACGTATCGATCGACCCAAGCATGTGGTGGGATGACCGGAAGCTGTTGCGCCAGACAGATTCTGCGCTGCAGGCCGGAGACTTCGGCGGCCGAACGCTTTATATGTCGATGGCCAATACCATGATCAAGGATATGGATACTGTTCGGGTAGGCGTGGACACTGCAAGTACACATAACCACATTCGTTCCATCATCGCGTTGGGAAAATTAATTTCCAGCAAAACGAAAAATGGACTGAACGCACAGTGGAAATATTATGATCGGGACGATCACGGCTCGGTTCCGTTCATATCAGAATATGATGCCTTCAGATTCATCTTCGATTATTACAAATTTCCGGGAGACTTCCGTGATGCGACTCCTGAAACATATACCGAGCACTTCAAAATGATCTCGTCACGATTGGGCTATGAGGTTTTACCGCCTCAATCAGACATCGGCGCCATCTGCTATTATTATATCCGTGGAAAAAAACTGGATAAGGCGCAGGCGTTTCTGGATCTGAATGCGAAAAACTACCCAGGCAGTCCGGGCGTACTCCAATACCAGGGTGATATTTTTCTGACAAAAGGCGATACAGCAAAGGCAATTGATTTCTACAATCAATCGCTTGCAAAGCGTGATGACCCCGAAGTGAAGGGTAAGATCGAGGCTCTAAAAAAGAAATAAGTCTAACGATAGTCAGATTACCGGTAGCCCTGCATGTGCGTAGTCAGCTTCATCGATTCCTCCAACTCTTCATCAAACTTCGTGTCAAAGGCGACGTTAGAGATTTCCCATCCGATGTTGTTTTTGTATAACTCGAAGGTGAAGCGGATCGGATCCCGCTGATAGTACACGAGATAACTCACGATGCGAAACCGGCTGCCGAGGGTTTTGCTGCGGATCTCTTCATATCCCAGGTAGTCGCCCATGACATCCACTTGCTTGGAAAGCGTTGTGATCAGACCATCGAGCTCAGATCCCTCGGGTTTGATCCACTTGTTTGTAGAGAGTGCGTAGCGCAAGGCGACGTGATAACCTTTGGTCTTATAGTAATCGAAAAAGTTATCGATCAGTTCCTGGCCATCGTCTTTGGCCTGGGCCATGGCGGATGAGACAAATGCTGCTAACAGCAAAGCAAAGAGGTACTTTTTCATATGTTGGTTAAGTTGAATTGCGCGATGACAAGAACAACGCATGGCGGGCAGGGGATCGGGCGCGCGTCAGCTTATCGTTCAAAATAGCAACTTTCTAAATGCGATACTCAGGTTGTCGACAGACAGCAACAAGGGCCGGTTAAACGGCTCCCATTGCCCTTAGACAGCCCGTTTCAGGCCATTTTCAGGGTCGATTTCAAAAAACTGAGTACTTTTGCCCCAGAACGTAAAACAACACGATGAACCAGTTGGACTTCGAGAAACCGATAGCAGAATTAGAATCCAAGCTGCAGGATATGAAACAGCTCGCCGACGACAGCGATGAATCAGTAAATAAGGCCATCCACGCCCTTGAAAAGAAAATATTAGACCTTAAGAAAGAGACATTCGAGAATCTCACAGGCTGGCAACGGGTCGCTTTGTCTCGTCATCCCGACAGGCCTTACACACTGGACTATATTTATGAGATCACCACGGATTTCATAGAACTTCATGGCGATCGCAATGTGGCCGATGATAAAGCCATGGTCGGTGGACTCGGATCCATCGACGGTCAGACGTTCATGCTCATCGGTCAGCAGAAAGGCAGGAACACCAAGCAGCGTCAGATGCGCAACTTCGGGATGGCAAACCCTGAAGGGTATCGCAAAGCGCTGCGCCTGATGAAAATTGCCGAGAAGTTTAATAAACCCATTGTTACGTTCATCGACACACCCGGTGCATTTCCCGGGCTAGAAGCCGAAGAACGCGGACAAGGTGAAGCGATAGCAAGGAATCTTAAGGAGATGTTCATGCTGAAAGTGCCGGTGATCTGTATCGTGATCGGTGAAGGTGCTTCCGGCGGAGCGTTGGGAATAGCAATCGGAGACCGCGTTTACATGCTTGAGAATACCTGGTACTCCGTGATCTCACCAGAATCCTGTTCGTCGATCCTTTGGAGAAGCTGGGACTATAAAGAGCAGGCTGCAGAAGTACTGAAGCTTACCGCCAAAGACATGAAGGAAAACAAGCTGATCGATGGCATCATCCGGGAACCTCTGGGCGGAGCCCATACAGACATCAAGTGGATGTCGAATGAGGTAAAGAAATTTATCCTGGCCACTTACAAAGAACTCAGCAAAATTCCGGTCGACGATATGATTAACCAGCGCATCGAAAAATTCTGTGCGATGGGAGTAGTCAAAGAATAGCCGGTCTTCGCCTACGAGTCCATTGTCGCGCATGAATCTCCACGTCATCGATACCGGATTTTTTAAATTGGATGGCGGGGCTATGTTCGGCGTGGTGCCGAAAACCATTTGGCAAAAAACGAATCCCCCCGACCAGAATAACCTTTGTACCTGGGCCATGCGATGCCTGCTCGTTGAAGACGGCAAGCGGCTGGTCCTGATCGACAACGGCATCGGCGACAAGCAAGACGCAAAGTTCCTGAGCCATTACTATCTCCATGGTGATGACAGCTTGATCCAATCGATTCATAAGGCTGGTTTTTCCGAAAAGGATATTACCGATATGTTTCTTACACACCTGCATTTCGATCATTGCGGTGGTGGTGTAAAAAAGACTGGTGATCAATTTGAACTCACGTTTCCAAACGCAACCTATTGGTCTAATGATGAGCATTGGCTTTGGGCTACGCAACCCAATGCGCGTGAGAAGGCAAGCTTTTTGAAGGAGAACATAATCCCTATGAAGGAAAGTGGTCATCTGAAAATGATCCATCAGAAAGAATCGACGCCTTTTCCTCAAATGGAAATCTTCTATGCTTCGGGGCACACAGACATGATGATGATCCCGATGATCCACTACAAGGGACGCACGATCTGTTTTATGGCGGACTTGATCCCAAGCTCGTCTCACATCCCGATTCCGTATGTGATGGGGTACGACACGAGACCCCTCATCACCATGGATGAAAAGGACAAGTTTCTGAAAATGGCGGCGGCAAACGACTACGTTTTGTTCTTCGAACATGATCCTGTGGTCGAATGTGCAACCGTGAAAGATATAGCCGGTAGAATAAGACTTGATAAAACTTTTCGGCTTGGCGAGCTTTGAAATGCAGCCATTGTAAGAATTTTTAAGCGCCTCAGAATGAAAGAAATTGGATTGGTATTGTCTGGCGGCGGTGCGCGAGGAGTTGCACACATTGGTGTGATTCAGGCATTGGAAGAGGTGGGACTAAAGTTCAGTCAGGTGTCCGGAACGAGTGCAGGTTCAATTGTGGGCGCATTGTATGCACACGGCTATTCCCCCAAAGAGATATTCGACATCATTCAACAGGTGAGCATCTTCAAATCGGTGCGTCCAGCCTGGACCTGGGTGGGACTTTTAAAAATGGAAGGGGTGGAGACCCTTCTGAATAAATACCTCCCGGAAAACACTTTCGGTAGTCTGAAGATTCCACTGACCGTCGCTGCCTCCGACATTAAGAAAGGGGAGATCGCCTATTTTCACGAGGGAGAACTTGTTCCGGCAATTCTTGCGTCGTGCAGCATACCTGCGGTGTTCCATCCGCAGGCCATTAAGGAAAATCTTTACGTCGACGGCGGCCTTCTGGACAATATGCCCGTTACCCCGATTCGTGAAAAGTGCGAGTTCGTTATCGGATCGCACTGCAACCGCATCAGCAGCAGTTTCGACGCGACCAACCTCAAGGTGGTGATTGAAAGAAGCTTGCTGATGGCCATCGGCGCCAATACTGCCGTCAGCAAGCGAATGTGCGACGTAGTGATCGAGCCACCTGGCTTGGATAAGTTCAGCGCTTTTGACATCGGTAAAGCCAAAGAGATTTTTGATATTGGATATAAATTCACAAAAGAGAATTTTAAGCAAAGCACATTCGAAAAAATGATCGCATGATCCGAACCGCATTGACATTTCAGGAAGAAATATTACAGGGAATCCCGGACGAGCTGCCCGAACCCCGCGAGTATGATCCGACGGTAAATCACGCCCCACGACGGAAAGACATTCTCAGTACCGACGAGAAGAAACTGGCAATAAAAAATGCACTTCGGTATTTCGATCCGAAACATCACGCGGTCCTGGCGCCTGAATTCCTCGATGAACTTCAGAAGTTCGGGCGCATCTACATGTACCGCTTGCGCCCGACGTATGACATGCATGCGCGGTCGATTGTGGATTATCCGAAACAATCCATGCAGGCCGCAGCAATCATGTTGATGATCCAAAATAACCTCGACCCGGCCGTAGCACAGCATCCCCACGAACTCATCACGTATGGTGGCAATGGAGCAGTGTTCCAGAATTGGGCTCAGTATCTGTTGACGATGAAATACCTCGCGACGATGACGGATCATCAGACGTTACACATGTATTCAGGTCACCCGATGGGGCTCTTTCCTTCGTCGCCCGACGCACCTCGTGTGGTAGTGACAAACGGTATGATGATCCCCAATTACTCAGCACAGGATGATTGGGAACGTTTCAACGCATTGGGTGTCACACAATATGGCCAGATGACGGCTGGCTCTTATATGTACATCGGACCCCAGGGAATAGTGCACGGCACGAACATCACATTGCTGAACGCCGGCAGGAAGATTTCAAAGCGTGGTGAAGGCCTCGAAGGCAAGTTGTTTGTTTCGTCTGGATTGGGAGGCATGAGTGGCGCTCAACCCAAGGCTGCGAAAATTGCCGGATGCATTTCAATCACCGCCGAAGTCAATCCGAAAGCAGCCAACAAAAGACATGAACAGGGATGGGTAGATGACGTAACCGACAACCTGGATGAACTGGTCAGAAAAGTTACAGAGGCGCGTAAAGCCAAGTCCGCCGCATCATTGGCTTACATAGGTAACATCGTTGAGGTGTGGGAGCGACTTGCCTTCGAGGAGATTACAGTTGACCTTGGATCGGACCAGACTTCGCTTCACAATCCCTGGGCTGGAGGATATTATCCCGTGTCATTGACTTTCGATGAGGCCAACCAAATGATGGCAAAGAATCCGCAGGAATTTAAGAAGCACGTCCAGGATTCATTGCGCCGTCACGCCGCGGCAATCAACCATCACACCGCAAGAGGAACCTATTTCTTTGATTACGGCAATGCTTTTTTGCTGGAAGCATCTCGCGCCGGCGCTGACGTGATGTCTCCTGATGGAAAGAGTTTCCGGTATCCTTCTTATGTTCAGGATATCATGGGCCCGATGTGTTTTGATTATGGCTTTGGACCATTCCGTTGGGTGTGCGCGACGGGAAAATCCGATGACCTTGACTTTACGGATGCGCTCGCGCGCCAAGTGCTTGAAAAATTACTCGCTCCGGCGCCGAAAGAAATTCATTCACAATTGAAAGACAACATTGCATGGATCAAAGCAGCCAGGGAAAATAAGCTGGTGGTCGGCTCCAAGGCCAGAATATTATACGCCGACGCAGAAGGACGCATGAAGATCGCTGCTGCATTTAACGAAGCGATCCGCGAAGGCAAGATCGGTCCGGTAGTACTGGGTCGCGATCATCATGACGTATCCGGCACGGACAGCCCGTTCAGAGAGACTTCCAATATTTACGATGGCTCACGCTTCACGGCCGATATGGCTGTTCACAATGTGATCGGTGACTCGTTCCGTGGTGCCACCTGGGTGTCGTTGCACAATGGTGGTGGTGTCGGTTGGGGAGAAGTGATCAACGGTGGCTTTGGTATGTTGCTAGACGGATCGGCTGAAGTGGACCGCCGTATCGAAAGTATGTTGTTCTTCGATGTGAACAATGGGATCGCACGGAGGTCGTGGGCGCGCAACGAAGGTGCGATGCACACTGCCCGGAGAGCCAATGAATCATCGTATAATATTCAGATAACGATTCCCAATTTGGCGGACGATTCACTCATTGACAAGCTGATCTCCTGATTCATGCTGGGTCCGCTATATGTTTCGTTGTTCAGACTTTTTGGTTGGAAGACTAAAGGTGAGTTACCTTCGTTCAAAAAATACATCATTGCTGTTGCGCCGCACACCAGCAACTGGGACTTTTTAGTAGGTGTCGGGGCGCGGAGTAAACTGAAGATCACCAACGCACAGTTTCTCGGAAAGAGCCAGCTGTTTAAGCCGCCCTTCGGATGGTTTTTCCGCGCGCTGGGCGGTCATCCCGTGGACAGATCCAGCAAACAGGATATGGTGGAACAAGTAGTCAATATCTTTAACAGGCATGAAAAGTTTATTCTTGCCATGGCACCGGAGGGTACCCGCAAAAAGGTAGAAAAGTTGAGAACGGGATTCTATTACATTGCAAAAGGGGCCCATGTTCCCATCGTTCCGGTGGGTTTTGATTTTTTAACAAAGGAAGTGGTGATCGGTCCAACCGTCTATCCGTCAGAGGATTTCAAGGGAGACATGGAAAGAATTCTGGCGTTTTATCGCACCATTCACGGAAAGAATCCGGAACTGGGCTTGTCGTGATTTCGTCAGTTGATTTCGGGGCATTAACTTTGCTTTCAGCTTCATAAAACAAAAGCTTATGAAAAAAATTAAACTTTTACTTGTTGCGATTTCCGCGATTGTCGGAATGCAGTCTGCTTATAGCCAGGCTTCAGTTGCCATCGGTATCAAGGGTGGATTGAATTTCGCCAAACTCGACGTGAGCCAGAGTGTCGGTGAAACATACAAGAGCCGCACCGGATACCATGCAGGTGCATTTGTGTTATTTAAGTTTGGAAAAATCGGTCTTCAGCCTGAGCTCCTTTTCTCAAAGCAAGGCACGAAGTATACTTTCAATACACAGGACACCGACGCGAACTTCGACTACATCAACATTCCTGTCATCCTGAAACTTTACACCGTCGCCGGCATCAACCTGCAGCTCGGTCCTCAGATCGGATTTCTTTCATCGGCGCAAGCTAAGAGCACCATCGCCGGTGTGACCACAACCACCGATGTGAAGAGTTTTTATAAGAACAACGACATCAGCCTCGCAATGGGTCTGGGCTGGGATTTGCCATTTGGCTTAACAATCGATGCACGTTACAACCTCGGACTTAACAAAGTGAACGACGGTAGCAACAATCAGGACACCAAAAACCAGGTGATCCAGATCTCTGCCGGCTATAAGTTGTTCAAACTCGGCAAATAATTGCTGACCTTCAATTTTAAAAGCCGCCTCCTTAAACCGGGCGGCTTTTTTAATTTTGCAGAGATTCGGGCATTGACTCGAGAACAAGAGCATGAGAACTTTGATCGTAATAATGCTGAGCGTGATTTCAAGTCAGGCGTGGGGCCAACCTGAGGTGACGTTCGGGGTAAAGCTTGGCGTGAATGTTTCATCCTTGAAATATGAGGCTCCCCCTGACTTTGGGATTGCGTCTTTGACACGGTATCACGCAGGCATTTTTGGTCGCGTGCGGTGGAATAAAATCGCGCTGCAGCCCGAGTTGTTGTATTCCCGGGAAGGAGGGGTGCTGAAGCCCATACAAGGTCAAAGCAACACGGCCATGCTTGACTATGTTTCATTTCCAGTGGTTGTCAAATGGTACGTTCTAAATCGACTGAATGTCCAGGCTGGCCCTCACATTGGTTTCACAACCAACCGTTCTATGAAACTGGATCCGCCCATTAGTGGGGTCGGTACGTCCGATTTGACCACCAGCATACACAACATGAATTATGGCGCAATCATTGGTCTTGGATTAGAACTGCCCATCGGGTTGTCTTTTGACCTGCGTTACTGTTACGGTTTGATGAACATCAGCAAGATTGATCCAGACAAAGCCCATCTGGAAGTGCTTCAGTTTGCTGCCGGTTACAGAATTTTCAAGTTCGGCAAATGATGTCATCGCCTGATACGGATCGATGCCATTCGGCGGCGCGCAATCAAAACTTCACTGTCGGAGCGATTTCTCCGAACGTTATTCATCCCTTTCCTGAATGTTAAGAGATTATCGCGAGACACTTGAATATTTATATCAGTCTCTTCCGATGTTTCATCGCATCGGCGCGGCAGCCTACAAGCCGGATCTGAATAATACCATCGCGTTGTGTGCTGCCATTGGTAACCCTCAGAATAAATTCAACTCAATTCACGTCGCGGGCACAAACGGGAAAGGCAGCACGTCGCATATGCTCGCTGCGATATTGCAATCTGCGGGCTACAAGACAGGTCTATATACTTCTCCCCATTTGAAAGAGTTCACGGAACGAATACGGATCGACGGTCGCGAAGTGGAACAGAAGTTTGTTGTGGATTTTATGAATCGGATTCAACCCGCCATCGATCAGATCAAGCCTTCTTTTTTTGAACTGACTGTAGCGATGGCGTTCCAGTATTTTGTGGAAAGGAAAGTTGATGTAGCCGTCATTGAAGTAGGGGTGGGGGGTCGTCTCGATTCCACCAACGTTATTTCACCCGAGTTGTCCGTGATCACCAACATCAGCTTCGATCACAAGGATTTGCTGGGTGATACGCTGCCTGAGATTGCCGCCGAGAAAGCCGGCATTATCAAGGGTCTCACTCCGGTGGTAGTGAGTGAAAGGCAAAAAGATGTCGAAAAGGTTTTTATAGAAAAAGCAAAATCCTGTAACGCAGAAATCAGATTCGCATCTGACTCGGTGGAACTACATCCGTCGCAAAACGGATACAACATCCTGGTAGACCGAGAAATCTGGATGGAAAATATCAACCCTGAGTTGAAGGGCACTTACCAGAAGAAAAATATTCCAGGCGTAGTTGCTTCGGCATTCAAGCTCCGCGAAATCGGATACAACGTTTCGGATGAGTCTATTCGACGCGGCATCGAGCACTGCATAACCCTTACCGGATTGAAGGGACGTTGGCAGAAGATCGGCACAAACCCACTCGTCATCTGCGACACCGGTCACAATCAAGCGGGCATCGCAGAGGTGCTCACTCAGATTCATCAAACTCCTCATCAAGAACTTCACATGGTGTTCGGAGTGGTCAAAGACAAAGACGTTGGTGATGTATTAAAAATGCTTCCCAAAGATGCGCATTACTATTTCTGCCAGGCGAAAATTCCACGGGCCCAGGATGCAGCTGTGCTGGCCGATAAGGCTCGTACAGAAGGATTGAATGGGGAAGTTATCCCCGACGTGAATGAAGCAATCGCTGCCGCAAAACGGAATGCAGCCCCGGAAGACCTCGTCTTCATCGGAGGCAGCACGTTTGTTGTTGCTGAGGTGGACGGATTGTAGATTCGCGCCGTGAAAAATAAGCTGTACCGGTTTGCTGTAGTCTCTGAGCGTGACAACGTTATCCAACCTGGCAAGGAACTGTTTGAAACCATACGAGGGAAATGGCAGTCCACCTATTTTAAAAACGATCGCCCCATAACCATCGAGCTGGCCTGCGGCCGGGGTGAATATTCGGTGGCACTCGCCGCAAAATTTCCGGAACGGAACTACATCGGTGTGGATATCAAAGGCGACCGCATCTGGAAGGGAAGTACGCTGGCGGTGGAACAAAAGCTATCCAACATAGGATTTCTTCGTACCAACATCCTGAACGTAGAAAGTTTTTTCGAAGAAAATGAGGTCGATGAGATATGGATTACTTTTCCCGACCCAAGACCGAAAAAACGCGACATAAAAAGGAGGCTTACCAATTCCAGGTACCTCGATCGCTACAAAAAAATTCTTCGACCAGGCGGCTTTATCCGTCTAAAAACGGATAATACAGGATTGTTCCAGTTCAGCCTGGAGGAACTGCAAAGCCGCAATGACATTGATGACCTTCAGTTTACAGACAATGTCTACGAGTCTGCCCTTCGTCCCGAGTGCTTCGACATCAAAACCCGCTACGAGGAGATGTTTGCGTCAAAAGGGGAGAAGATCAAATATCTCAGGTTCAGGTTTAGGCATTAGGGCTTGGGGATTAGGAATTAGGCATTAGGGCTTAGGTATTTCAGCATTAACATTTTCATAATCTCCTCCCATTTCACCTCGCGCTATTTCCCCGTATCTTTCGCCAACCAACTCCCGTGTCCTTGGGCAAGCGAAAAAAGCGCGAACTGGATTTAGTCATTCTCTCGGATATTCATCTCGGCACCTACGGTTGTCACTCTGAAGAACTCCTTCGCTATCTCAAAACTATCAAGGCAAAAACGATCATCCTCAACGGTGACATTATCGACATGTGGCAGTTCAGCAAACGGTACTGGCCCAAGTCGCACATGCAGGTGGTGAAGCACATCACGGGCCTGCTCGCCAAGGGAACCAAGATCATTTACCTCACCGGCAACCATGATGAGATGCTCCGAAAGTTTGCGGGCTTCAGGCTTGGATCCTTTCAAATCGATAATAAAAAAGTAGTAACGCTAGACGGAAAAAAAGCGTGGATTTTTCATGGCGACGTGTTCGACGTCACCATGCAGTATTCCAAATGGCTCGCAAAACTTGGCGCGGTGGGCTATGATCTGCTGATCCTTCTCAATACTGCGGTCAATGCGGTTCTTACCTTCTTCGGCAGGGGGAAGATCTCCTTGTCTAAACGTGTAAAGGACAGTGTAAAATCAGCCGTGAAGTTCATCAACGATTTCGAGAAAACAGCGGCCGATATTGCCATCTCGAAGGGCTATGACTACGTGATCTGCGGCCATATTCATCATCCTGAAATGAAACGAATCGTAACCGACAAAGGGGAGGTGATGTATCTGAACTCAGGAGATTGGGTCGAAAATCTTACGTCCCTGGAATTCACACGCGGCGTTTGGAAAATTTATCATTACGCCGACGATGTCTACGCGCAGTCTATCAAGATTCCCAAGCGGTTCAAAAACAATTTGGACAATGACGAGATCTTTAAGGATCTTGTGAACGAATTCCTGACCACGAAAAAGCCATCCTGATCCTTCCATGAAGATATTATACGCCATCCAGGGAACAGGCAATGGGCACTTGAGCCGCGCCGTAGACATTATTCCTGAACTGCAGCAATATGGCCAGCTCGACCTGTTCGTGAGCGGAGCACAAGCGGAAATTACTTTGCCGTATCCCGTGAAGTATAAGTCGAAGGGACTGAGTTTCTACTTTGGTAAGTCGGGCGGAATTAATTTTTACAAGACATTTCAGAAAAACAGTTCGAAAGAGGTGATCCGCGAAATCAACGATTTTCCGGTTGACAAATACGACCTCATCGTGAACGACTTTGAGCCCATCACCGCCTGGGCTGCCCGGAAAAAGGAAGTGAAGATCATTGGATTAAGTCATCAATCTGCGCTTCTGTCGAAGAAATGCCCTAAGCCGAAAGTGATGGATCCTTTTGGGGAATGGCTGCTTCGTAACTACGCACCGGTCGATAAGTATATCGGATTTCATTTTGAAGAATACGACAAGAACATATTTACGCCGGTGGTGCGGTCTGCGATTCTTGAAGCCAAGAAGAAAGACAAAGGGCATTATACAGTATACCTTCCTGCCTACGACGACAAAAAACTGGTGGCCCTGTTCATGAAATTCAAATCAGTCCGGTGGCACATTTTTTCAAAGCATACCAAGCAGCCGTATCATGTGGGTAAGATTTCAGTCTATCCAGTCAGCGGCGCCGATTTCATCGAGAGTGTCGTGACCAGTACCGGCGTTCTGTGCGGCGCGGGCTTTGAAACACCGGCTGAAGTGATTCAGCTTGGTAAAAAGTTATTGGTCGTGCCGATGAAGAGCCAGTACGAACAGAAATGCAATGCCGTCGCGCTGAAGAAGCTGGGTGTCCCCGTTCTCAAGAAAGTGAAAAAACGCAGCCTCAAAAAGATTGAGAAGTGGCTCGATGAAGGGAAAGCGATTGATGTTTCATTTCCTAAAGTCGCAGGGAAGGCCGTTGAGAAGCTGATGAAGAAATATGAATCGGATTAGTGATTGATGTTTTGCCACGGAAGACACGGATTTACACGGAAGATTTGAATTCATCTGATCTGTGTCATCCGTGGCTAAAAAATAACGAAGGTTTTCATTCCTGCGTTTTGCGCCCTTTGCGTGTTACTTCCCCCCGGAAGATTTGAATTTATCCGTGGTGTTTGCCACGGAAGACACGGATTTACACGGAAGATTTGAATTCATCTGATTTGTGTCATCCGTGGCTAAAGAATTTCTGATACCGCAAGGATTTTATTCTTCCACTTCGCGCCCTTCGCGTGTTAATTCCTTTGCGCTCTTTGCGTGAAATATTTCCACTAAGATCGGATTAGTGATTGATGTTTGCCACGGAGGACACAGATTGACACGGGAGATTTGAATTCATCTGTGCTTATCCGTGTCATCCGTGGCTAAAAAATAACGAAAACCTCAAAAATTTCGTCCCTCCATTTTGCGCCCTTTCTGTGTAAATTTCTTTGCGCTCTTTGCGTGAAATATTTTCAGCAAAATCGGACTAGTGCACTTGATCTTAGCCAGGGAGGACACCGATAGACACCGAAGATTTAAATTCATCTGTGCTCATCCGTGTCATCCGTGGCTAAAG
The DNA here is from genome assembly GCA_044227305.1 of Cyclobacteriaceae bacterium. Lineage (GTDB taxonomy): Bacteria > Bacteroidota > Bacteroidia > Cytophagales > Cyclobacteriaceae > ELB16-189. Next base: position 91,831 of record JBGAFJ010000006.1, read on the forward strand.
AATTTCTGATACCGCAAGGATTTTATTCTTCCACTTCGCGCCCTTCGCGTGTTAATTCCTTTGCGTCCTTTGCGTGAAATATTTATCAAAATCGGACTAGTGCACTTGATCTTAGCCACTGAGGACACAGATTGATACGGAAGATTTGAATTCCTCTGTATTCATCCGTGTCATCCGTGGCTAAAAAATTTCTGATACCGCAAGGATTTTATTCTTCCACTTCGCGCCCTTTGCGTGTTAATTCCTTTGCGTCCTTTGCGTGAAATATTTATCAAAATCGGACTAGTGCACTTGATCTTAGCCACTGAGGACACGGATTGACACGGAAGATTTAAATTCATCTGTGCTTATCCGTGTCATCCGTGGCTAAAAAATATCCATTTAACAAACTCCCGATAAAACTCCAGTAACACCCTCTCCTCACCTTGCCAGCCAATGGGCAAGCACCGGATCCTGGTTGTTGATGATGACCACGACATCCTTGAGCTGTTGGAATACAACCTCGAACGCGAAGGATTCAAAGTACGAACCGAAGACAACAGTGTCCGCGCCATTGACGCGTGTCGCGAATTTTCTCCCGACCTCATCATCCTCGACATCATGATGCCGGAAATGAACGGCATTGAGCTTTGTAAGCACATTCGGGCGGTGGACGAATTTAAGGACACGTTTATCTTTTTCCTCACCGCCAAATCGGAGAGCTACTACCAGGAGGCAGCGCTTGACACAGGCGGAGATGACTTCATAGAGAAAATCATTGGCCTTCGTTCCCTGACCGGAAAGATTAAAGCCGTTCTCCAGCGAAAACTCGTGATCCGTAAACGTTTCGCGGAAGTACACATCGGTGACCTGTACATCAACCGTCGGTCGGGTCATGCGCGGATTGGCAAAAAGACGATCAGTCTTTCAAAACCTGAATTTGAATTGCTGTTCTTTTTTGCTCAGAATCCCCGTAAAGCAATTTCGACGGAAGCACTGATGTCAAATATTGGAGGATCGGAAACTTTCTCGATCGGAAACTCGGTAGATGTTTACCTGGAGTTACTGGTGTCGAAGCTTGGAGAATCCTGGTTGTTCAAGACGGAAGAGGGGAGATATAAGTTGCTGCCGCATTAGTTCGGCTATCTTCTATTGCCTGTTGCACCTTTGATACCAGCTCAAGCATGGCAATTAACAGCCTGCATCGGTAGGTCGGGTCTGCTTTTAATCAAGTTTCCGGAGATTGTTCTTGAAATGCGGATTCTTTTCTATCGCATCCACCAAACGAGAAACCCGATCATAGTCCTGTTTGTTCTTTATCACATAATTGATTGAAACAGTTCTGCCATTGTGGTTGAATTCAATTTTATTATTGCCGCCATGATGAATGCCAAACAGCTCTCTCGGCATTCCAAGGTATTCGTCGACATAGATGACCAAATTGGTGAGATCTGAAAAAGGAATCTTTACGTTTCTGATCTCAAGATGGTCCTCCGAAATGACAAGTCTATCTTTTCTATCGCCATAAGCGGTGATACCCATGTATCGATCATCATAAACCTTAATGCCGAGGAGAACGATTGTGATTCCGACTGAAATTCTTATTCCAACAAAGGGGAGTCCCATTAAATAATATACCCAAACGGCAGCGATCACAGAAAATATCCCAAGGTTGTACAACAATCGTCTCCTGCTTTTTTCCTTTGATTTCTCAAAAATGCTGGTTTGAAACTCTTCCATATCTTAATGATGTAATAAATTGCTATCTGCAATTTCGGTTATTTCTTTGACAGCCGAAGCCAACTTCAATAGTCAATGGCTTGATATTACCGATCCAACTCCTCCAGAACCCTCGAAAGATGATCATAGTCTTTCAATCCCGGTGCTTGCTCACGGGATCCGTGCAATGCAACACCATCCGCTTTGGTTGAATCAAGAAGTTCCATAACCGAAGCTATTCCGCTTTCCACTTCGACCAGCATCGGATAAGACGTAGATTCGACTGATTTTCCATTCAATCCTGTAATCAATAAAAAAGCCACATCGAGTTTTAATTCGGCGATTTTCCTGACAACATGACTCGTATCAGAAAAATCGGCCTCCACGATCAAAGGCAAACCCTGAAGTTGGTAATCCCCAATAAATTTTGACTGAATGTGAACGAGGTCTGGACTATAATTGGCGATGAGCTCGTTATAATCGTAATGAGCATTAGCCAATTCAACAACGCGTTTCGGGCCCGCTACCCAACCGCTTATTTCCTGGTAAAGTTTCGGACTTACATAATCAGGATGAGCAGGATCAATCACGTACCCCAGCATGTCGGCACCCATGCCTGCGCAATACCTCGCATCACTGAGGTTGGTGATCTGTCTGACGTAAATGACGGGTCTCTGAATCATGGCCAAATATCAAAAAGAAAAAATAACTTTGTAAACGAGTTTGAGTATTGAGGCCGAAACAAACATTTTTTCTGTTCCTGCTGCTGGTCGCCTGCCAGTCACGCGAGGTTAGTCCCAAAATTTCTGCGAGTGAATACTATCCGCTGAAAACCGATACCTACTGGTTGTATGACGTGACTGAAACAACCATCACGCAATTGGGCGGTCAGAGTTCGGTGAGCTACGAATTGAAAGTTCAAATCTCTGACGCGGTCTTATTCACGCTGCCAGAGACATACGTTCTCCAAAGATTCAAACGAACCGACAGCAATAGCCCCTGGGTTGAACAAACAACATGGTTCGCGCGGCAAGACGAATTTCAGATTATCCAGCAGGAGGGGAACACACCTTTTATAAAACTCTCTTCCCCTTTGTCGGAAGGAAAAAGCTGGAATGGGAATGCCCTCAACAACCTCGGTGGCTCCGACAAATGCGACGACGGAACTTTCAACTGCGATAATTACGTCTCCGTCAATCTTCGCAAACGGTTCGAGTTTGCTAACCTCTTTTTTGATGACACCGTCACGATTCAGGAAAATAATGAGAATGATCCCATCGTTGAAAAGGATGTCAGGACAGCGGTATATGCGCGAACGATCGGACTGGTCTATCGGGAGACGACTCACCTGCAGTATTGCACACAAGGTGACTGCATTGGAAAGCAAATTGTAGAAAATGGCACCATTGTTAAACAGACGTTAAAAGATCATGGTTCGCTGTAGTCAAGCGCTTCTGCTTTGCCTGTTTTCATTTTCCGCGTGGTCGCAATCGGATCGTTACATCATCTCATTCAAAGACAAAAATGGTTCGCCCTACAGTGTCAGCAATCCCGGCGCATTCCTTTCTGCCAAAGCGATAGCCCGCAGAGACCGGAACGCGATCTCAATAACTTCTGAGGACTTGCCCGTTAACAGCTCTTATGTCTCGGAGATAAAATCAACGGGGGCCAGCACATTCTTTACGACCCGCTGGATGAACGCAGTGCTCGTCGAAGCCAACGCCGCGCAGCTCGCAGCCATCATGTCGATGCCCTTTGTGTTGAAGTCAGAATTGGTGGCCCCCGGCAAGAAGCTGCTGGGGGGTCGTACAAAGAATTTCAAGCTAAAAAAATCAACGGCCACATCAGGTGCCACCTCAGATCAGCTTCAGATGCTGGGTCTGGACCAGATGCATACCGATGGATATCTCGGCGAAGGAATTTTGGTAAGTGTTCTTGATGGCGGCTTCCCCGGCGTGAATGTCGCGACGGCGTTTCAGCCTGTTATAACCGAAAACAGGATCAAGCTGACGCAGGACTTTGTCACCAATTCAGGCAACGTATATCAATATGATGATCATGGTACCGAAGTGTTGTCGGTGATGGCAGGGTACCTGCAATCTGCATTTGAGGGAGGAGCATACAAGGCGAGCTTCATGCTGTTTGTTACCGAAGATGTGAAAACAGAATACCGTGTTGAGGAATATAATTGGCTCTTTGCTGCTGAGAAGGCCGATAGCGCGGGCACCGACATTATCCACTCATCGTTAGGGTACAATACGTTTGACGATCCGTCCATGGATTACAAACCAACCAACCTGGATGGAAAAACAGCCATCGTTTCGAAAGCCGCGGCGATGGCACGAGCCCGGGGCATCATTGTGGTAGTGAGTGCAGGCAACGAAGGCAGCAACAACTGGAAGTTCATCACACCACCAGCCGACGTAGATGGGGTGCTGGCCATTGGGGCAGTTACGTTCGCCGGAACGCGAGTCAATTTCAGTTCGATCGGACCCACCGCCGACGGGCGCACGAAGCCCGACCTGGCTGCCGTCGGGTCGTTGACGACCGTGATAGGTGGTGATGGTGCAGTCGGCAAAGGTAGTGGCACTTCGCTTGCCGCGCCGTTGGTGACAAGCCTTGTAATTGGTCTGGTTCAGAAATATCCATCTCTGAAGCCCGATGAGATCATTAACATCTTGCGCCTTTCAGCCAGCAAATCAGTCGCGCCGGATAATTTTCTCGGTTATGGAATTCCAAACTACACAGCCGTTAAAAATTACCTGGAATCAAACCAGAATGGCGACGATGTATTCCTGTTTCCGAATCCGGCAGACTCGTCTTTGTCGCTGGCTTTTAAAAAGCTGCCGGAAGGCGATGTTGAACTTTTCTTTTATGACATGCAGGGGCAGCAGTTGTCGAATTCTGTTCAGGCGATCGATTGGTTGAACAACCCCGTCACCATATCCCTGCAGAACCTTTCGGCAGGAGTCTACCTGTTGAAAGTGAAGACCACCACGCTGACCAGGACGTTTCGTTTCGTGAAACTTTAAATGCTATTTTTGGGTCGATTGATATGAAACCCATCGTAGCCCCATCCATCCTTACGGCCGATTTTGCGAACCTACAGCAGGCTATCTCCATGCTCAATGAAAGCGATGCGGACTGGATCCATATCGATGTAATGGACGGCGTTTTTGTACCCAATATTTCGATGGGTCTCCCGGTGATGGAAGCGGTACATCGCCATGCAAAAAAGCCCTTGGATGTCCACCTGATGATTGTTCACCCGGAGAATTTTGTGGAAGCCTTTCATAAGGCAGGCGCCTATCAGATATCGGTGCATATTGAAGCGTGCCCCCACCTGCACCGCAACATCCAGCAGATCAAGAATCTCGGAATCAAAGCGGGGGTCGCTCTCAATCCCCATACACCGATCGTTGATCTGGAGAATATAATTCAAAATGTCGATCTCGTGAATGTGATGTCTGTGAACCCAGGATTCGGGGCGCAGAAATTTATTGAGAACACATATCAGAAGGTGAGGGAAATCAAGGCGCTGATCCGCGATAAGAAATCACAGGCCCTTATCGAAATTGATGGTGGCGTCAACCTCGACAATGCGAGGCCGCTCATGGATGCGGGTGCTGATGTACTCGTCGCTGGAAATCTTGTTTTCTCATCGCCAAATCCCAAGGTCGTCATCCAGCAGCTCAAGCGTCTCTAGAGGTTTGTGACTATTGGCAGGCATTTTGATCTAATTGGATGGATTAACTCCCTTTTTATGAGACCCTACCGCACTGTTAGTCTGTTGATCCCGATTGTCCCGATAGCGATCGGGATCGGAATTGTTATGGGTTGCGCCAGGTCGGTCACCCGCATGAATCCGGCTGAACCTGTAGACCTCAGTGGTCGATGGAATGACACCGATTCGAGACAAGTGGCCGACAAAATGGTGGCCGATTTACTCGGTAGCGAAAAGTTTAAGGAGTACGCCAAAGGCTTGGGCAAGAAACCCACCATCATCGTGGGGCTGGTGCGGAACAAAACCAGTGAACACATCGATGCGGATACCTATATCAAAAAACTTGAACTTGCGATCTTCAATTCGGGTGTAGCGGACCTGGTTGAGTCGGATGGCTTTCGCGATAAACTCCGCGAGGAGCGTGCGCAGCAGCAGGACTTTTCCGATCCGGCAACAGCTGCAAAATGGGGCAAGGAAACTGGAGCGAATCTTATCCTTTTCGGCGACATGACATCTGAAACTGACGTTTATCAAAAAAAGCGCGTGGTCAACTATACGACTACACTTTTCTTGACAGATATGGAGACCAACCGTCGTGTTTGGTATGGTCAGAACGAGATCAAGAAGTATGTCCGGAACTGATCACCGGCTTTATGAAAAAAATCCTGTCGCTCATACTTGCGTTGTTTCTGGTCAGTTCCTGCGCAACGTACTACCAGGCGAATTTTGCTTTTAACGAGGAATTTGAAAAGGGAGATCTCGACAAGGCACTGTCGACGTTGCGTTCTCATCCGTCGGAAGCCGCAGGCAAACGCCAGTTCCTTTTTGATGTAAACAACGGCCTTATCCTCTCACTGATGGGAAAATACCAGGAGAGCAATGAATACTTCGAAAAGGCGTACATCTACGGCGAGGATTATCGGATCAACTACCTGAACGAAGCTGCCACCTACTTGACCAATCCCAATTTCGCAACCTACAAGGGTGAAGATCACGAGCACCTTATGTTGCTGTATTTCAAGGCGTTGAATTACATGAAGATGAACAATACCGAGGATGCCCTGGTTGAATGCCGCCGCCTGAATATTCGCCTCCAGCAGCTTACTGATCGATACAGTTCTGAAAATAAGTATCGCCGCGATGCGTTTATAAACACACTGATGGGTATTATATACGACTCGGATAAGGATTATAACAACGCATTTATTGCGTATCGAAACGCATTGGAAATCTACAACGACGACTTCCACAGGCTCTTTCAGGTGGAAGCTCCGGAACAGCTGAAACTCGACCTTCTGAGAACTGCTACGTTAGCGGGACTCACTGATGAGCTCAACCAATACAAGATTGAATTAGGTATGCCCGATTACACCTATCAGCCGTCGCAGGGCGGGGAGCTTGTTTTTTTCTGGCATAATGGATTAAGTCCTGTAAAGGCGGAATGGGGTATCAACTTTACAGTAATAAGGAGAGACAACTATGTGGTGTTTACCAACAACGATCTGGGACTGAGTTTTCCCTTTAACATGAGCAGCTATGATGAAAAAGACCGTAAGGGTCTTGCAAGCTTGGAAGTCTTTCGCGTGGCATTTCCAAAATACATTGAACGGCCCGTGTATTTTCGAAGCGCTACGATTGAAACGGCGGATGATATTTTCCTTTTACAGGAAATGGAGAATGTAAACAAAGTGGCGTTCAAGTGCTTGGAGGAAAGAATGACCCTGGAGTTGAGCAAGGCATTGCTGCGCGTTGCTATGAAAAAGGTTGCTGAGTATGAGTTGAGGCGATCAGATAAAGCGCTGGGGTCAGTTCTGGGCATAGTCAACGCGATCACCGAAAAAGCCGATACACGCAATTGGCAAACACTGCCACATACGATATACTATGCGCGCGTTCCTCTTCAGGTAGGTGAGAATAAAGTGACATTTACCACCACCGACGCCCAGGGCAAGAAGCAGCCCCGTGAGTACACCTACCAGGTCAAGGCTGGTCAGACCCTTTTTCATACCTTTAGCAGCCTCGAAAGCGGCTATCCGACCTACGGATATTATTAAATCGGGTAAACTTTACCCGTTTTCGAGGTATTTTTGTTAGCTTTTTAAATTTGGATCTTCTGAAGCGACGGCTTTACATTTCTGCCTTCACCCTGACCGGACTGCTGCTGGTTTCCATGGAAATCAAGGCGCAGGATGAGAACGCCACGACCTTTCCGCTTGAGAATTTCTACGCTAAGATCAAGCACCGCCCCAGGTCCTTGTTGAGGAACTTCAGGTTTGGATTGAGCACAGGTTATGGGAACACGTTTGTCAGCAACAAACTGAATGGTTATGGCATCTACCAGGCTCAGTCGGCCGGCGCCCGCCCGCAGGTATTTCTTCCTCCGGGTCCACCCGTGACGAGATATACCAATTGGATTAACGATACGGCAGAAGACACCAAGGCCATTGAACCTGGAAATTTTACTGTACTGTCGGACACGGGAAAACTTGGGTTCAAAGGCAATGCATTCAACATTCCGATCAAAGCAACCATTCACTATGAGTTCCTGGGCAAGTATCGGATCGGCGGTGGATACTCTTACGAATACATGAATATCGGTAACCTTCATTCGATTTCTTACACAAACAACATTCGTGACCTGCAGCCCTTCAGCAACGCGGGATGGATGAGTAAATATTTTGGAATGGCCGGCATGTCGTTTTACAGATTGAATGACTATTTGTTTACAGGTGACTTGCAAATAGGAGGCTTCAATCCTGGAGGCAATTTCAACGGCTCCATCGTGAAAGCAGGAACATTCATCAACCTGGGGGTCACTGTTGAACGCGAACTGTCTGAATACCTGCGGTTGTTCGCGAGGCCGTCCTTCGAAATGAAAAGCGTGCAACTTAACCTTCCTGGAGGTGGGCCGCCGATCACTAATAATCTGAACGCTTTCTACCTGAACATTGGCTTGTCTTATAGCATCCCGGAATTGCCGAAATGTTTTATCGGTGACTGCAAGATTCAGATGAACCATGCCCATGGCGACCGCGAGTACCGCAGTAGGGTGCATCCGTTCTTCAAAAAACAGAATCCACAATACGGGGAAAATCACCCACGACTCTTCAAATACAAGGGCAAAAACAAGAAGAAACTGAACCCTTATTAAAACCTTTCAAAACCTTCATTTTTAGGGTCAAATTCGCCGATTTTTAACCCATTCTGAGGCTGGTAATTAGGGGCTTTTAACTATCTTCGCCCGTTAATTTATTGTTAAGCAATCGACACCTATTCCAGTGGCAGAAGATACCAGTGGCTTACCCGCCAGACAAAACATAATCCCGATCAATATTGAAGATGAAATGCGTGGCGCATACATCGATTATTCGATGTCCGTCATCGTTTCAAGGGCTCTACCGGACGTACGGGATGGCCTGAAGCCTGTTCACCGCCGGGTGCTGTATGGTATGCAGGAACTGGGCGTCAACTACAATAAGCCCTATAAGAAATCGGCCAGGATCGTGGGGGAAGTGCTGGGTAAGTATCACCCGCACGGTGACGCGTCTGTGTACGATACAATGGTTCGTATGGCTCAGGACTGGTCGCTGCGGTATACTCTGGTGGATGGTCAGGGTAATTTCGGTTCGATCGACGGGGACTTTCCGGCGGCGATGCGATATACCGAAGCGCGTCTCCGCCGCATCGCGGAAGAGATGCTTGCCGATATCAACAAAGACACGGTTGACTTTCAGCCCAACTTTGACGATTCATTGACAGAACCTACGGTGCTGCCAGCGAAGATTCCCAACCTGTTGGTAAACGGATCATCGGGCATTGCTGTGGGTATGGCTACCAACATGGCACCGCACAACCTCACGGAAGTCGTTGACGGCATCGTGGCGTATATCGACAATCGCGAGATCACGATTCCTGAACTCATGAAGCTCGTGACCGCGCCCGATTTCCCGACTGGTGGAATTATTTACGGCATGTCCGGTGTACAGGAAGCTTACCTTACAGGCCGTGGTCGCGTCGTAGTTCGTGCGAAAGCAGAGATCGTCACCAACGCCAAAGGCAAGGACCAGATCGTCGTGACTGAGATTCCTTACCAGGTGAACAAGGCAATGATGATCGAGAAGACGGCAGCGCTCATCAACGAAAAGAAGATTGAAGGTATCACCGATATCCGCGACGAATCAGATCGTGACGGATATCGTGTGGTATATGATCTTAAGAAGGATGCGATCCCTAATATTGTCCTCAACAATCTTTTCAAATACACGCAGCTTCAGTCATCCTTTGGCGTTAACAACGTCGCGCTGGTAAAGGGACGTCCGCAGACGCTGAACCTCAAAGATTTGATTGTTCATTTTGTTGAACATCGTCATGAGGTGGTTATCCGCAGAACAAAATTTGAGTTGGCGGAAGCAGAAAAGCGCGCACATATTCTTGAAGGATATCTTATTGCCCTGGATCACCTCGACGAAGTGATCGCCCTCATCAGAAACTCCAAAGATCCTGAGGTTGCCAAAGTAGGACTGATGGAAACCTTTGCCTTGTCTGAAATTCAGGCCAAGGCAATTTTGGAGATGCGATTGCAACGACTCACCGGCCTCGAGCGCGATAAGATCCAGCAGGAATATAAGGAAGTGATGGAGCTTATCGGACAGTTGAAGGAGATATTGGGCAGCGAGGCGAAGCGGATGGAAATCATTAAGTCCGAGCTCGCAGAAATGAAAGAGCGCTACGGGGATGGACGCCGCACCACCGTGGTTGCAAGTGACGACGATATCACCGTCGAAGACATGATTCCGAACGAGGAGATGGTGATTACCATATCAAACCAGGGATATGTGAAACGAACCCTGCTTTCTGAGTATCGCACGCAGGGTAGAGGAGGCGTCGGATCGAAGGGAGTGTCCACAAAAGAAGATGATTTTACAGAGCACCTCTTTGTTGCACACGCGCATCATTATATCCTGATTTTCACTGCATTAGGAAAGGTATTCTGGAAAAAAGTTTATGAGATTCCGGAAGGCACCAAGACCTCTAAAGGTCGGGCGATCCAGAATCTTTTGAATATCGAGCCTGGAGACTCCGTGGCCGCCGTACTCAATGTGAAGAACATCGAGGACCCGGATTATGTGAATAAGAATTTCGTGATTCTGTGCACGGAGCAGGGAACCATTAAAAAAACATCGTTGGAAGCATATTCCAGACCGCGTGCCAACGGCATCACCGCCATCACGGTGCATGAGGGAGATCGATTGCTGGAGGCAGCCTTGACCAACGGCAAAAACCATATCATCATAGCAAAGAGTGAGGGCAAAGCGGTGCATTTCAACGAGTCAGACGTGAGGCCGATGGGTCGCACGGCCGCAGGTGTCCGCGGGGTCACACTTGAGGGCGCTTCTGATAAAGTTGTTGGCATGGTTTGTATAACTCGTGAAGATGCTAACTTGCTGGTCGTTTCCGAGAAAGGGTATGGCAAACGCTCACAGATCGATGACTATAGGATCACGAGAAGGGGCGGAAAAGGCGTTAAAACCATCAATATCACGGAAAAAACTGGCAAGCTTGTTGCCATCAAGCAAGTGGGCGATAATGATGACCTGATGATCATTAACCGCTCGGGTATAAGCATCAGGATTAAAGTCGAGGAGCTGAGGGTGATGGGTCGTGCGACACAAGGTGTGCGTGTGATCCGTCTCAATGAAGATGACTCGATTTCTTCGGTAGAAAAGATTCAAAAGATAGATGAAGTTGATAATGCCAGTTCAAGTCTAAATCCAAATCAAACTGAATAAACAAAAATGAAAAAAATTGTCGTCGTCCTTTTTGCCATAGTTCCGGCTCTTGCTTTTGGTCAGGCCAAGCCTATTAAACCCAGCATCGCAAAAGCGGAGGTGGCTTTGCGTGCCAACAAGCTTGATGATGCCAAGGCTATTATCGATGCCACTACTTCAAGTGCGGAGTTCATGCAAGACAAGAAAGGCAACCCCAGCAAGAATGCGTCGAAGGCATGGTTCCTGAGAGGCCTCATATATGCTGCCATGGACACTACGAAGAAGGCTGAGTTTAAGAATCTCGATCCGCACCCTTTCACGCCAGCCAAAGAGTCGTTTGAAAAGGCAAAGCAGATCGAACCGGATGCGGTTTCTTATGTGAATGGCCCTGATGGTTTTCCTTTGATGAACAATGCCATCATGACGTATCTCGCGCAATCCTACTATGCTAAAGCTGTCACAGAATTCCAGGACAAAAAGGATTACAAAAAGGGATTTGCATTGGCTGAAGAAACCTTGTACTTCATTCCCGAGGATACAGCCATCCTGATGAATACAGCTGTGTATTTCGCACCCGCTGCCGAAGAATACGACAAGTCGATCGCGCTAACCACCCAGTACCTTAGCAAAGGCGGCAAGAATCCTGACGCTTTCATGCAATTGATCTCAATCTATCGCGACAAGAAAAAAGACTATGAAAAGGCACTTTCCCTAACTCAGGACGCCATTAAGAAACTCCCGAATAACGCAGACCTTCCGAAATACGAATTGGATTTGTTGGTGAAGCTTAACAGACTTCCTGATGCGAAGGTGAACATGGAGAAGCAGGTGGCCACCAACCCGCAAGATGCCCAAGCAAGATATTTCCTTGGTATTATCAATACCGAATTGAAAGACTTGCCCGCGGCCAAAGCTGCCTTTGAGGAAGCACTGAAGCTCGATCCCAAATATTTTGAAGCCCAAGTCAGTCTGGCTGAAGTGGTTCATGCCGATGCCAAAGCGGTGAAACAACAGATGAATCAACTGGGCATTACTGCGGAAGACAAGAAGAAGCGTTTTGAATTGGATAAAGTGTATGTAGAGAAGTTGAAGATCGCATTGCCGTACTGGGAAGCAGCCGAGAAGCTTGGCCCTGACGATGCGAAAGTACTCGACAACCTGTTGGCCATTTACTCAGACCTCGACATCCAACCGCAGATCGCACGCGTGACGAAGAGGATGAAGACTCTTGGCTTGCTCGACTAAACCAGGCAACGCATGATTTCAGAAACCGCCCGTGGATCTACCCTCGGGCGGTTTTTTTTCACCCGGAGTGCTGCGATGCGTATCTTACATTAATCGAAACTCCATTTGTCATCCCAACTTAAACGTATTCTATCTCCCACCATGGTATGGGGCCTTGGTGTAGGGTATGTAATCTCCGGGAACTATTTCGGTTGGAACCTCGGTCTCGCTCAAGGCGGCACACTTGGTCTCGCCATTGCAACGGGCTGTGTGATCGTGATGTATGTAACGTTCACATACAGCTATGCGGAACTTGCCTGCGCAATACCAAAGGCTGGAGGTGCATTCGACTATGCCTCACGGGCGCTAGGAAGGGATGTGGGCTTTGTTGCCGGGATGGCGCAGAATATAGAATTCATGTTTGCGCCACCTGCCATTGCATTCGCCGTCGGTTCGTACATGAACCTGTTTTTCCCTACGATACCTGCCGTAACATTTTCAGTGGCAGCGTACGTGATTTTTACGGCTCTCAATATGTATGGAATACAGGCTGCAGCCACATTTGAATTGATCGTGACCGTGGTGGCTGTATCCGGATTGATTTTCTTCTGTGTAATTACGGTGCCACATTTTGAGCCGGTAAACCTTCAGCGGAATTCTCTTCCGCGCGGTGTGGAAGGAATATTTGCGGCTGTTCCTTTTGCGATCTGGTTTTTTCTTGGAATAGAAGGTGTCGCCAATCTCGCGGAAGAGACGAAAGATCCGCATCGTACCATGTCACGGGGATTTCTTTCAGCATTATTCACACTCGTGATACTTTGCATGTTCACCTTCACGGCATCCGTGGGAGTAGGAGGCTGGGAGGCAATCGTTTATCAGGATAACGGCACTTCATCTGACTCACCGCTGCCAATGGCCATTGAGCAGATTACTGGAACAGAGGGTATGACGTACAAAATCCTGATCGTCGCCGGATTGTTTGGTCTTGCGGCTTCACTCAACGGGCTGATGCTTGCCGCGGGACGCTCTGTCTTTGAGTTTTTCAAAACACAATTTGGTGCAGGGCCGCTCGGCAGGGTTCACCCACGGTTCCAAACGCCAGCCAACGCATTGCTTTTGAATATGGTCATTGGCATCGTCGCATTGTTTTCGGGTCGCACGGGTGAAGTGATTACGATTTCAGTTTTTGGGGCGCTCACCCTGTATGCCATATCAGCCGTCTCTGTGATCGTGCTGAGAAAAAAAGAACCCCAATTGGCCCGGCCATTCAGGTTGCCGTTTTATCCTTACTTTCCTTTGATTGCATTGATCATAGCCCTGGTGGCGCTGGCGGCAGTGGTCGTCTATAATTTTCTATTATCAGCCTTGTACGTACTGATTGTAGCCGGCTGCTATGGTATATTTAAGGGGATCAAAAGGATATGAATAAGAAAACCATCCTCGATTACGTAACTAACCATCCATCAGGGAAAGTTAAGATCGCTTATCCTGATATAGATGGTGTTCTCAGAGGTAAATACATTTCTTCAGAAAAATTTCTCTCCGCTGTAGAAACAGGAACGACATTTTGCGAAGTAATCTTTGGATGGGATTCCGGCGACGTGGCCTACGACAATGTGAAATATTCAGGTTGGCATACCGGATACCCGGATGTTCCTGCCCGAATCGATCTCGCTACATTTCGGAAGATTCCATGGGAAAATAATATACCTTTTTTCCTGGGTGAATTGGTAGATAAAAATGGAGAGTCCGCCGTTGTTTGTCCACGGCAGCTGATGAAAAGGGTCGTTGACCAGTCGAATGACCAGGGATTTCACCCGATCTTTTCCCAGGAATTCGAGTGGTTCAACTTTGCTGAGACCCCTGCATCGGTAAGAGAAAAAAACTTCACATCCCTGACACCGCTCACGCCCGGTATGTTTGGCTACTCTATTCTCAGAAGCACGCTGCAAAATCCTTTCTTCACCGACCTGTTCGAACTTCTTGGAAAGTTCGGAGTACCGCTGGAGGGTCTTCATACAGAAACGGGTCCTGGCGTTTTGGAAGCGGCCATTGTATATAGCGATGTGGTTGAAGCGGCGGATCGCGCAACGCTTTTCAAGACGGCAGTGAAAGAAATCGCCTACCGGCGCGGGATCATGGCGACGTTCATGGCCAAGATCAGCGAAAACCTGCCTGGTTGTGGCGGACATGTGCATCAAAGTCTTTGGGATAAAAGCGTAAAGAAGAATCTCTTCTTTGATCAAAAGGACAAGCTCCACATGAGCGAGACAATGAGGCAATATATCGCCGGCCAGCTCCATTGCCTCCCGCACATTCTACCCATGTACGCCCCCACAATCAATAGCTATAAGAGACTGGTGGAAGGCGCGTGGGCACCCACCACATTGACCTGGGGTGTAGATAACCGCACGTCAGCGCTTCGGGTTTTGAATAACAGCAGCAAATCATGTCGTCTCGAGACCCGCGTGATCGGAGCGGATGCCAATCCGTATCTCGCCATGGCTGCATCACTCGCGTCGGGCCTCTATGGGATCAGGAAGAAAATGAAATTGAAACAGGCGCCTACGGGAGGTAATGGCTACCTCGATTTTTCCAACGGCACGTTGCCTCGCACGCTGGAATCCGCAACCACCGCCATGAAAGATTCACCCCTGGCGGTGGAAATGTTTGGCAAAGGTTTCGTTGAGCATTTCACCCAAACCCGCGACTGGGAATGGCGCCAGCATCTGAAGTCAGTGACTGACTGGGAGATGAAACGTTACTTCGAAATCATTTGAAGAACGTCCGTTGTATTATCTTTTCATGAAGAATTTTACCACCCGTGAAACCATTTTATTTTTGAAGTTGAATTCAATAACCACATGACCTTCGACAAAGTCTATCAGTATAATTTCCCCACAACCATACGCTTCGGGGCTGGTGCCGCGAAAGAACTTGGCGATTATCTTTTAAAGAATAACCTGAAAAAGCCGCTTGTCGTCACCGACCCGACGGTTGCTCAGCTCGGGTTCTTAAGAGAAATCGTTAACGACCTGAAGAAGAAAGGTATTTCAGTAGAAATCTTCAGCGAGATCCATAAAAATCCAGTAAAGTCTGACGTGTACAAAGGTGGTGACGCTTTTGATGCAAACCATCGGGACAGCATTGTCGGTATTGGGGGAGGTGCCGCGCTCGATGTGGCGAGGGCCATCGTTTTGCGCATTCATCATCGCGAAGATTTGTTCAAATACGACGACCTGATCGGTGGCGATGTGTATGTCACGAATGACGTGCCGCATTTTATCACAATACCAACTACCTCAGGTACTGGGAGTGAAGTTGGAAGGAGTGCCATCATAGCCGACGACATCACCCACCAAAAGAAAATATTGTTCTCACCAAAGCTCCTGGCGAAAGTAGTGTTTGCAGATCCTCTGCTGACGATGGAATTGCCGCCTTTCATAACTGCGGCGACGGGAATGGATGCCCTTACGCACAATATGGAGGCTTACCTTGCAAAGATGCCGCATCCGATCTGCGAAGGCATAGCGTTAGAAGGAATCAATCTCATCCATCATTCTCTGGAAAAAGCTGTTAACAGACCGGATCTGGAATCGCGCAGTAAGATGCTGATTGCCTCTATGATGGGCGCTATTGCTTTTCAAAAAGGATTAGGAGTGGTGCATTCACTCGCACATCCACTCTCTTCTCTGCTGGACACACACCACGGGCTGGCCAATGCAGTCAACATCCCTTACGGAATGGAATACAACATCTCCGGATTTGAAGGAAAATTCAAGCGAATAGCGCAGGCATTGGAGCTGCAGGATGAATCGGGAAGTGGGGTAGTAAAATATCTCTTCGAACTGAACACAAAAGTGAGCATCCCTCATAAACTGTCCGCGATTGGGGTGAAACAAGAACACATTGAAACGCTCGCAAACCTTGCCTTCGAAGATTTCGCCCATCCTAACAATCCCAAGCCGGTAAGCCGCGAGGACTTTAAACAACTTTACCTGAAAGCATTGTGACCAAGTTTTTCGTGGGCATTTCCGCAGGAAGGAAGTATGAAAATTACTTGAAGTGGATTACGCAAGACACTGATGTAGGCGTAATTAAACTGAGTTATGAGGAGAAAAACTTTGATCGCATTGCCATGTGCCAGGGTATCGTTTTGTCAGGCGGCGAGGATGTTCATCCGAAATATTATGGCAAACCAGAGTACGTGAAGGAATATGGACTCGATGACCTGGACGAGAAGCGCGACGAATTTGAGTGGAGAGTGCTCGACCACGTTCGCCAGACAAGGTTGCCGCTTTTAGGGATTTGCCGTGGGCTGCAACTGGCGAATGTCTACTTCGGCGGTACGCTGGTGCCAGACATTGTGGCGGCTGGTAAGCCCGACCACACCAAATTTCAGGAGGGCAAAGATCGTCAACATCAGATCAGAGTTTCCGACCACAGTTTTTTGAAAGAGATCACTCGTGTTGATGCGGGGATAGTAAACAGCGCTCATCACCAATGCGCTGCCATCATTGGTAAAGACCTTGTTGTCAATGCGCTTTCCGATGAGGATATCGTTGAGGGACTTGAACTAAAAGATCATAAGGCCCATCCATTCCTTTTGTTGGTTCAATGGCACCCGGAACGAATGACACCCGAAAGCCCCCTTGCGAAAAACATCAGAGAAAGATTTTTAATGAATATTAAAAAAGCGTGATATGCATATTATCAACCCGGCGACGGAAGAATTAATCGCTGACCTGACAGAAGACTCTGCTCAGACCTTGTTTGCAAAGTTTGAAGGCCTTAAAGCTGCCCAACCTGTGTGGAATGCTGTGACCCTTGGTGAGAGAATCAATATCATCCGGAAGTATTCCGCTTTGCTAGAACAGCGGATCGAGATCCTGGCTAATGTACTGACGTCAGAAGTGGGAAAGCCCCTGCAGCAATCGCGCAATGAAATCAACGGATCGCGTGCAAGAATTCAATGGCTGACAGACAACGCGGAGAAATTTTTGGGGGATGAGACCATGTTGTCCACCACTGGCTTGCACGAAAAGATCGCCTATGAGCCGCTGGGTGTTGTTGCCAATATCTCAGCATGGAACTATCCGTATTTGGTAGGCACGAACGTGTTTGTTCCGGCTTTGCTCGCTGGCAATGCTGTGATGTATAAACCGTCGGAGTATTCAACGTTGTCGGGGCTTGAGATCCAAAAACTTTTGCATGAAGCGGGTGTGCCTGTGAATATTTTCCAGGTAGCAATCGGTGGGAAGAAAGTCGGCGATCAGCTCCTCGACATGCCGATGGATGGTTACTTCTTTACCGGCTCCTACAAAACCGGAAAGTATATCTATGAAAAAGTAGCGCCGAAGATGGTGCCCTGTCAGTGTGAACTGGGTGGCAAAGACCCCTTGTATGTTGCCGATGACGTGACGGACATCAAATCGGTCGCTGCTGCTACCGCTGATGGCGCATTCTATAATAACGGGCAAAGCTGTTGTGCGGTGGAACGTATCTACGTGAACGAAAAAGTATACGATCGGTATGTCGAAGAGTTTGTGAAGGAGGTGAAGAGTTACAAGACGGGGCTTCCCACAGAAGAGGGTGTATACATCGGACCGCTCACGAGGAAGGAACAGCTGGAGTTGTTGCAGGAGCAGGTGGAAGAAGCCACCAACAACGGGGCGACCGTCAACACGGGCGGAAAGAGAAGGGAGGGGAAAGGGTTTTATTTTGAACCCACGGTGATTACCAATGTCAGTCATCGTCTGGGTGTGATGAAAGACGAATCTTTCGGTCCGATCATCGGCATCATGAAAGTGAAAGATGACGAAGAAGCCATTAAGCTCATGGCTGACACCGAATATGGACTCACTGCGTCTGTGTATTCGCAGGATCAAAACCGTGCGGAGAACATTTTACGGCGGTTGAACGTCGGAACCGGATACTGGAACTGCTGTGATCGTGTGAGTGCAGCGGTACCCTGGAGCGGGCGAAAACATTCAGGCTTCGGAGCTACTTTGAGCCATGCAGGGCTCAGGGCGTTTACGAAGCCGAAGGCGTTTCATTTGAAGGGTTGAAAGACGGGAAGCCGAATACAAACGATTAAGACTGAACCGTTTAGCCGCTGGCGTGTATCAAGCGAAAAGATGAAAATCAAATCGTGGTTATACGTCTGTGGTGTGTTTTTCGTGACCCCACTGTTTAGTCAATCAAATCTACCGGCAGCGGATTCACTGTTTGAATCATTTGCCAAGAAGCAAGAATTCAGTGGAAGTGTTTTTATCGCTGAGAATGGCGAGATCGTTTTTGACAGAGCATTTGGTTGGCAGAACTACGAACTGAAGCGTCCATTACAAACATCGACACCCATTCCACTGGCATCCGTTAGCAAGTGCTTCACTGCCACCTCCATTATGAAGCTGAAAAGTGAGGGCAAGCTGGATTATGATGATTTGGTGGTAAAGTATCTTTCGAACTTTCCATATGAAGACATTACGATAAGGCATCTCCTTCTGCATACAGCTGGCTTTAGACGTTTTGAGAACCATTCTATTAAAGATGCCGAAACGTTTGACCACACCGGCATACTAAAATATCTCATCACAAAGCAACCGAAACTCTCATTCAGACCAGGCACGAAATTTCAATATAGTAACACAGGATACGCAGTTCTGGCCTGTATCATCGAGAAGATCTCGCATCTCGAATATTCAGATTATGTTCAAACGAAGATTTTCGCGCCGTTAAATATGGGTAAGTCTTTTATAATCGATAGTGTGACAGAGAAGGACCATGCTTTATCGTACGACAAGAATTGGAAGAACGCGGATAAGAATATGAATTCATACACAGGCGCGATAGGTGTTTATTCTACAACAGGAGACTTATATAAGTTTGATCAAGCTCTCTATGCTGATTCCCTAGTTTCTCAGGAACTCTTACGCGATGGCTTTAAAAATGGAAGGGACAATAGCGGCTCAGAAGTCATGTATGCCTTTGGTTGGAGGCATTGGAAGATGGCGCCCCAACAGATTTTTAACAGAGGAGATTGGTGGGGCGTGGCCACGATTTTATTTCGTGATATTGACAAGAAGCGCACGATCATTATCCTACAAAACAGGAGAGATGTGGTCGAGAGCAGTGAATTAGTCGAGTTAATTCTGAAAATACTAGACAAACGCGCTAAATGACTCTCGATTTCTAAAAAAAAGTTTTAAAAACCTGTCCATATTCTGTTTTTTCCACCGTCATCACAAAAACAAACACTATGATGACAACAAAACAAGTAGCCGATCGCCTCGTGGCATTATGCCGCCAGGGAGACATTCTGAAAGCAGGACAGGAGCTTTATAGCGATGATATCGTCAGCAACGAGCCCGCCAATTCCCAAATGCCTGTTAAAATTGCAAAGGGCAAGAAAGCCGTTGCGGAAAAAGGAAAGGCTTTTGCCGACTCGATCTACGTGAGTCATGGGCAGAAAATATCCGACCCAATCGTGGGGGGAAGTTTTTTCAGCATTGCCTGGTACCTCGACGTCACATTCAAGGGCATGGGTCGCATGCAACTCGATGAGGTATGTGTGTATGAGGTAAGAGACGGCAAAATTGTGTGGGAGCAGTTCTATTTTTGACGAGTTGTTGCATTCATCTCAGATCAAAAGAACTTTTCCGCGACCAGGTATGTATTATTCAGTCGGCTCTTACACGGTGAGCCGGCTGAATTACATTTAACCCCCATTGATACTGTTATGAGCAAAATTGCACTCGTTACCGGCGGAAGCCGTGGATTGGGAAAAGACATGGCCATGCGCCTTGCAGAGTACGGCCATGATGTGATCATTACCTATCATTCAAAAAAAGCAGAAGCAGACGCGGTCGTTCGAAGCATCGAAGAAAGGGGCAGAAAAGCCGCTTCAATTCAGTTTGATGGCAATGACGTAAAAGGCCTGGACGGTTTTATGTTGCGGGTGAAGGAGACACTTAAAAACCACTGGACTACTGACAAATTCGATTTTCTGATCAACAATGCCGGCATGGGCGCGACGCTTCCTTTCCCAGCAGTAACGGAAGCAGACTTCGACTCCTTTCTCAATGTTCACTTCAAAAGTGTCTATTTCCTTTGTCAGAAATCGCTGCCGTTGATGAACGATGGCGGAAGAATAATCAATATATCGACCGGTACTACGCGCATAGTGGTGCCGGGTTATTCGGTGTACGCCTCGATGAAGGGAGCGATTGAAACTTTTACGAAATACCTGGCGAAAGAAGTGGGTCAGCGAAAGATTACAGTAAATGTCGTTGCTCCCGGCGCGATTGAAACCGACTTCAACAACGGTGCTTTGCGCAGTAATCCCGAGCGAAAGGCAATGATGATCGCCATGACTGCATTAGGTAGAACCGGCAAGCCTGAAGATATAGGCGGTGTGGTGGCGTTCCTGTGTTCGCAGGATGCCGGGTGGATTACTGGCCAGCGACTGGAAGTTTCGGGAGGGCAGGCGTTATAATGTTCCTTTTACCGACCTACGCTCCGGTGAAGTCACGGAATAGTTGCGATTTCTTGTATAGATATTCCGGAATTCTTTTGGCGTAAGATTATAGTAACGTCGAAAGAGTTTTCCGAATGAGCCCGGATCGGAAAAACCAACTTTGTGGCAAATAACCAAGATCGTTTCTGTTTCCCTGGTTAGTAGGGCGGCAGCGTTATGCATCCGGATCCGTTGTAAGTACACGCCAGGTGTGACACCAAAACTTTTTTTGAACTGCCTCAGATAATAAAAAGGGTTCAGGCACGCCACGTCTGCGAGATCGTCCAGGGAAATAGGTTTGTTGTAGTTTGCCTCGAGATATTCCGTCGACGCCTTCAGTCGCTTGGTCAATTCGGTTCGAGTGGAAGTTTTTATCGCATGCAGGCGTGTGCCGTTGTGGCGATCGATATGCGCCTGCATCATGCGGTCCAGGAGAAGAAGCATGTATTCCTTGATACGCTCCTCGTTGACAGTCCAGTTCCGGGAGAACTGCTTCAAGGAATGAATCAATGGACTGATGATGTTATCGTGCTGGAATAATTTCTCGTCGAGATGGAGTTTGTCAGCAGATAAGCGGTGCGGATTGTCCAGTAACTCGTGAGCCTTCGCGATGATGCTCTGAAAGGCCAATCGCTCCAGTTCGGGCGTGAAGTTGACTGTGAACGAATCCACTTCGGTATTTGAATCAATAAAGCTTGAATAATATTTGCCTTCGTTGAAGATCAGGTAGCTCGAGTCATTGACGGCATAAAATTCACGGCCACTTTCATAGTACTCGTTTCCCCCGAATGCGCATTTGAGTGAAAGTCCGCCCCAATGCTCAGGGTAGCCAACCCGTGTCGATGCCGCTTTGATGATCACATTCGCATTGCAAAACTGCTTATTGTATTTGATGATATCGAAGCCCGGTGCCGTGAAGTCCGGAAATTCATCCATCAGCGCTACCTTGATTTGTGTGAGTCCCGATTTCATGTTATTGAACCCCTAATTATTCACAACACTTTGCCCTCCCAATACCATACCGGGGGGTATAATCGCAAAGATGCGAATATGCAAACCAGAAATGTCAATCTTCGCCCATTTTTCAAGGCAGCTCGGGACGTAACGTTGCCGTTAATTCCTTATAAAAAATATTTGATATGACTTTACGCATTCTGGTTTTATTGGTTTTCATGATTTCGATAACCTCCGCAAACGGGCAGACGCCTGCGTTTGGGAAGGCAGATACATTGTATTTGAGTGCACAATGGGACGCCGCCCGAAAGCTTTATGAATCTGATTTTAAGAAAAAGCCAAAGTCTGTGGATGCGGTTGCCGAGTACAGACTGGGTAATTGCTATCAAGCCCTGGGTAAGCACGAAGAAGCGGTCTCGCATTATTCCAAGTCCCTTGGACTGAAGCCTGCTGCACCGTTGAAAGGCCAGCTGAATGCACGGTTTGCGCGTTCGTATTCAATGTTAAATAGCGCTGACAAAGCTTTCGTTTCCCTCGACAGTGCAATTCGTTTTGGGTACCTCAGTCTCAATGAATTGGACTCGCTTAAAGACTATAACAATCTGCGGCGAGACCCGCGGTTCGCCTCGCGCCACAAGCTGGTCTTCGATGCGGTTTATCCGTGCGCTTCGAATCTAAAAGCCCGTGAGTTTGATTTCTGGATAGGCGAGTGGGATGTTTATGTGACGGGAACGACAACACCGAAAGTGGGTCATAGCCTTATTCAAAATCTCGCGGGTGAATGTCTCATCCTGGAAAACTGGACGGCCCTCGGACCTGTTCCGAACACAGGTAAAAGCATGAATTTTTATGATGTGAGCAAAAAAGCATGGGAGCAAGTATGGATGGGATCGGGTGGTGGCCTGGGAAGATTCACCGAAGGCAGGTACGAAGACGGGGCGATGCGTTTTACGTTCTCAGCTCCTGATGCTACGGGCAAAATGCTTCCCGGCAAGTTTACATTCTTTAATCTTGGGCCTGACAAAGTGCGGCAGCTGAATGAAACATCTCCGGACGAAGGGAAGACCTGGCAGACTGTCTACGACCTCACGTATGTCAGAAGAAAAAAATGAGTCGCACCAACACCTTGTTTGATTAATCCACGATTCGGATGCGAATCTGAGGGAAATCTTTCGATTGGCAGGTTTGTGCCACGCATTGGCAGTTCTTTTTCATCACGCATGAATAGGTTTGACCCATTCAAAAAACCTATTCAAATGAAAAATTCAACACTACTTTTTATTGGATGCATTCTGTATGTCTGCAGTGCGTCGGCGCAGAATCCGGATTCTTTGTGGACAGCAAAAGTCAGTAACGAAGTGTCGTGGCAGTCTATGGCACCCGACGGCACCCTGGTTGTAGGATCTCATGTTGGACTCGCGCAGGGTTCGCGTTATACCAGCATCGTCGGCATGGATCCTCAGAACGGCAGTATGCGATGGAAATACCCGGTCGCGACCCCCGGATCTGGCACCATGGTAGTGATCGATGGCATTTCGCCCGTTCCTAATACGCCATTTATTAAACTGGATTGCAGCTATCCGGCAGGCATGCTTGTGATCATCGATCCTTCTGATGGGCATGTGGTGATGGATATTGGCAAAGAACAGATTACAAATCTTGAAGGATATGACTTCTTACTGGAGTCCGGTCACCTGTGGGTCTCTGGCACGGTGAATGGCGAACGGTCCATCTCATTGTTTGATTTGCGTGATGGAAAAAAACTATGGACGAATTCGGAATTTCTCAAGGAGAAAAGCAAGGCGGTTTCCAAACTGAATAAATTCAATGCCCTGTCGGCAGGTTTGGGCGGCGGCACTGTGGATACGCAGCCTGTTAAACTATTGGGCAGGCCCATCAATCACGGCCCGGGAGCAATGATCCTGGCCACACGCAATGGTGTTTTTCACGTTCAGTTAGCGAATGGAAACATCGACTGGGAGGCTGAAATCCCAGATCCGAATAAAGGCAAAGCAATCAAAGTTGAAGTAGATCCGAATTATGCAAAACTTGTCAACGGTCCCGGTGAAAACTTTTATGTGATCAAAGCCGGGTTCATGATCGCATGCCGGTACGCGGATGGCAAAGCGGCCTGGAGCAACATGGTGAAAACTTCAGGACCGATCGATAACATCATCTACGATCCCAAAGGATTGATTCTTTGTCCTGGCAGTGGCAACACGAAAGGAGCGCTTGCCTCCGGATATTTGAAGCTGGTGAATCCTCAGACCGGAGAAGAGTACTGGGGCGATGGAATCAAGTTTAGTGGCGGCGCGATTACAGACTATCTCTACACCGACAAAGGATTGGCTGTTGTGATGGCGAATTCCAATGGAAAGAATATGATCAATATCGTTGATGTAGATGCGGGAAAATTTGTTTTGCCTAAACCGGTAAATGTTGACGGCATTGTTCAATATATCGAGCTTACACCGAAGGGGCTTTTGTATAAGTCTAACAATGAAGTAAATATTCTTGGACTTGAGAATGACAAACCCTTGCTGGCATTGCCCAGATCGAAAGGGGACGTTCCGATTCTAACATTAAATTCCGGCGACATGTTCTATTACTATTCCGATGATGAAGGCAGGATCTACCAGATCAACAAAATTGAAGGAACAAGCAGGATTCTCAACAAAGCAAAGATTGAATTTCAAGGAAAGGAGAAGCCTCAGTTCATGGAGCAGAGAGCCGATGGCATTGCCATCTTTTCCGAACAGAATGCGATGCTGATTACGCCGTCTGGCGATGTGAAATATGCTGTATACAAGCCAGGTGTCCGCACCCTGAAGTCAGTCGCAACGGCGGTGGGTATGAAGGAGGGATACCTATTGGATGTGTTGTCATTAAATACCGGCACATCGCTCAACGCGACTTCCGCCACGACACCTCAGCAAAAGAATGCATATGCGAAATATAGTCAGGCATATGGTCAATATGGAAAACCGGCATTCATAACCGGCCTGAAACAGTTTGACAAGGTCACAAGTCGTCTCAAAGCCTCGGCACAAAGTAGCCAGACTATATTCATGATGACAAAGATCGATGATCGTTCGTGTCTGGTGGGAATCAACAAGGACAATGGTGAGATCACGTCGACCGTGAAGCTGGCCCGGCGCGACAATGAGCCTATGTATCTGGTCGATGCGCCCAGTTCGCTGCTGTTCTACGCTCCGAAAGGAAAAAATATGATTGGCTGGCCAACCGACGGCACCTCAGTAGGTTGCTTCCGGACAGGCGGCAAGTAGAATAGGTTTTGGTTTTTAGTTTTAAGGTTAACCCTGTAGTATGAAGCTACAGGGTTTTTTTGTGACCGGACGTTCCAATATTTACTACATTCAGCCATCAAATAATCCACCGATGAAAAAGACCCTCGTTCTCATTTGCTTCGCTGCCGTGATTGAATTTGCGACGGCTCAGTCGTCACAGAAGCCCCGCATACTCATTTACCATGATATGGAAGGCCTTGCGGGAGAAGACGATTTCCGCCAGTTCAACTTTTCGCATCCCGAGCAATATGCAAAAGGGCGTGAGTTGCTGACCAATGATGTGAATGCGGTAATTGATGGGTTGTTCCAGGGTGGCGCAGGCCTCGTTCATGTGGTCGATGCACACGGCAGCGGCAATCCCGATCCGGATATCCTTCTTGATAAACTTGATTCCCGCGCGAAGATGGTTTCGCGCGATGAACCCTTCCGTCAGTATGTAGATATCGTTCAAGCAAACACCTATGATGCTGTGGTGTGTGTAGGTATGCACGCAAAAACGGGCAGCGGCGGGTTCGCATCACACACCTATACATTGGGTATTGATCTTATATTGAATGACAAGTCGATTACGGAAACCGAACTGGTCGGCTATTCGTGGGGCAGAGTGGGAGTGCCCGTGATCCTCGTGACCGGTGATGATAAGCTGGAGGGTGATCTGAAAGTCATGCCGTG
Organism: Cyclobacteriaceae bacterium; assembly: GCA_044227305.1. Lineage (GTDB taxonomy): Bacteria > Bacteroidota > Bacteroidia > Cytophagales > Cyclobacteriaceae > ELB16-189. Next base: position 117,694 of record JBGAFJ010000006.1, read on the forward strand.
GATCGAATATGTGCGTGTGAAGAAAGCAACGAGTGCATCCACGGTTGAGTTAAGACCGATCAGTGAAGTGCATGCGGAAATGAAAACGAAGGCGGTGAAGGCGATCAAGAGTATTACTTCAGCGTCGGTGATGAAGATCAAAGAACCTATCAAATCCCAGCTCCGTGTCGTTCCGCCTGCGGGCCTGGACCGATTGAAAAACCTTCCAGGTATCGATTACAAGGACAACGTGGCAACATTTACCGCTGAGAATTTTGCGAAAGCCTATGATGGATTAATTGCGCTCATCGGTATTGCGACCACCAATTATGTCACCGTTACCAATGAAGTGATCGCTAGTCAGCCCAACGGAAAAGAACTGCGTGTGCAGATCGGCGATGCGCTGATGATGCGCTGGCTGGATTATGAGTCAGGGAGGTGGAAACCGGAAACTCCGGTAACGACTCCGCGAAAGTATTATGGCGCGCGGTGATCAATTGTGCGATTGCCGCTGCCCCTCGATTGTTACACGCCAGCCACTCATCATTTTTATTTGATCGGGGAATGATATTCCCCTTTCTTTATCCCGATTTTGAATAATCCGACTCAAATGAAAAAAACGTTTACGTTCATTCTCGCGACGTTCCTGTTCGTTGCGGGCACATCTTTCGCTCAGATTCAGGATCCCATCGTCGATGCGATCGTCAAAGAAGCAACCGAAAATTCGCAGCTGGAGAAACTTGGCCGCGAACTCATCGACGGCATCGGACCCAGACTGGTAGGATCTCCACAAATGAAACAGGCCAACGACTGGGCCGTTGCGAAATACGCAGGCTGGGGCATCACTGCGCGCAATGAAAAGTGGGGTGAATGGAGAGGTTGGGAACGTGGCGTTTCGCATATCGACATGGTGTATCCGCGCGTGCGAACTTTAGAAGCTACCCAGCTGGCATGGAGCCCTAGCACGGGTGGCAAAGCCATTACGGCCGAAATCATCTTGCTGCCCGACGTCGCTGACTCCATCGGCTTTCAGAAATGGCTCCCTGCGGTGAAGGGAAAATTTGTAATGACTTCCATGCCGCAGCCCACCGGGCGGCCCGACTACAACTGGGAAGAATTCGGCACGAAAGAATCCGTTGAAAAAATGAAGTCAGCACGCACCGCTTTGACTGATGCCTGGACAGAAAAGATCAGGAAGACCGGGAAGAACCCCCGCAACCTGCCTATTGCTCTGGAGAATGCAGGCGCAGCAGGTATCGTTTCATCACTTTGGTCAAGAGGATTTGGAGTGAATAAGATATTCAGTGCCAACACAAAAAAAATTCCTGTGATAGACGTTGCGCTGGAAGATTATGGACTGCTCTATCGTCTCGCAGAGTCCGGTACCATACCCAAGATCAGCGTGCGTACTGATTCAAAAGAGTTGGGCGTCGTTCCAACCTTCAATACCATTGCAGAGCTCAAGGGTTCTGATAAGCCGGATGAATACGTGATGCTGTCCGCACATTTTGATTCATGGGACGGCGGAACGGGCGCTACAGACAATGGTACGGGCACTTTGGTGATGATGGAGGCCATGCGCATCCTTAAGAAAGTATATCCCAATCCCAAGCGTACAATCCTCGTGGGGCATTGGGGAAGTGAAGAGCAGGGACTGAATGGATCGCGGGCATTCGTTGAAGACCATCCGGATATCGTTCAAAATCTTCAGGCTTTGTTCAACCAGGACAACGGAACTGGTCGCGTGATTAACATTTCAGGCCAGGGATTTCTTCATTCGTATGAATTCATCAATCGATGGCTCACCAAAGTTCCGGAATCCATTCGCGCCAATATTACCGACAGCAGGTTTCCCGGAAGTCCCGGCGGTGGTGGTTCAGATTTCGCTTCGTTCGTGGCGGTGGGGGCACCTGGATTTTCCCTGAGTTCTCTCAATTGGTCGTATGGAACTTACACATGGCATACCAACCGCGATACCTATGATAAGATCGTGTTCGATGATGTGCGCAACAATGCGATCCTTGCGGCCATTCTTGCCTACCAGGCCTGTGAAGACCCGCAGAGGACGCAGCGCGACAAAAGTGTGATGCCGATTGATCCAAAGACCGGTAAGCAGAATACGTGGCCCGAGCAACGTAAGGCTACGAGAAAAGGCGGATTAAACTAATTCTCTGACATGGGCACATAGAAAAATCAACTATGCGCCTATTTTTTTTCTCAATGATTTGAAACGAATTTGTTTACTGCAGCATTGACAAGTGTAGGTTGATCTTGCCATACAAAAATTCTGGCGTTCGGGATGGTCTCGAACTGAAAGTTACTGTTGACCCTGGCTTTCTCCCAACCATTCCAGAAATATTCAGTGTCCATAAACTTTGCATGTTCGTCGAGGTACCGTTGATCGAATCCTGGCAGCAACACCAATACAGGGACGCTGATCTTATCAAATTCTGTAGCGACATCTGTGGTGTAAAACTCAAGCAGATAGCGAGCCATCACGGAAATGTTTTCGGAACTCAGGTGCTTGAATATTTTCTTTCCTTTCGCAGAGTCTGCGGAGAATTGTATCGCCTGATATAAATTCTGGTTCCAGGTCTCGCGAGGCATACCTTTGTATAATCTTGGAGCCATATAGTGATCAACGGCTGGTGTGCGCTCGTCAACACGCACCGGACCACCTTTCGGAGATGGCCAGGAAGCGCGGGGCATCCCACCAAAGATGATCACACGACTGATTTTGTCGGGGTGATTCATGGCCATGTGAAAAGAGATTGAGGTAGCGATAATCAGATTGCCCGCAATCACGGGACGATCTAGTTTTTCTTTTTCTATGAGATTCAGTACGGCTAGCTCAGCATTGTGCAACCACGTTCGCTGGCCATAACTGACACCTTGCGACGGCATGGCAGGCGGCTTCGTACCACTGCTGCCGGGTAAAGTGACTGCGTAAAATGTAAATCTCCTTTTGTTTACCCTCATGAAATCCCGGTAGATTTCTGAATCAAATCCGACGTCTGGAATGAGGATCATTTTAATTTGACCCGTTCCATATTTCTTAACCTCACCGAAACGCCCATTCTCGATTGTAGCTGTTCCGGGTTTCAGGATCAGATTATTGGTCTCCTGACCTTTTAATAGATATGAAAGCAGGATGTAAGCAAGACTCAAAAGGATTGCTTTATAATTCATAGTCTACTTTTTCGGTGGAACAGAGTGAATGCCGATGCGATTACCTTCTGAGTCAATGAAAACAGCAATGTGCCCGTATTCAGGAGATACTTCGGTTTTTGGAACTAGAATTTTGCCGCCGGCAGCCTCTACCTTGTTCAGCACAAGCTGGACATCGGGATTGCCGTTGAGGTAGAGCAAAGGCCCATCAGTTGATGATGGTTTATGGAATCCGCCGCTATCGACGAGCGCTCCCCGAACGTCTGCGGGATTTTCGGTTGCCGCGAACATTCGCATTTTCATCATGGGCGTGTCAAGGGCGGAGAGCTGAATGCCAAAAATGGCTTCGTAGAATTTTTGCGCACGGGTGAGGTTAGTGGTCGGAATTTCGAACCAACTGATAACGGTTTCTGACATGTAGGTAGTTTTTTGCCGCTAAATTGTGGCCCACGTCGATGTCTTTCGACCTGTTTTATAAAGCGGGACGTGTTTGCTGGCAGAAACAGGGCCAGGACTTGGGCAATGACAGTGTGTACGATCAGGTCAGTTGGACTCTCAACCTCTTCTGAACTCCTTCGGCGTCTTACCTGTCATTTTTTTGAATGTGCTGTTGAACGCCGACTTGCTGCTGAATCCTACATCCATGGCCACGCCAAGGACGGAATAGGCTTTGTATTGCGGATCGTTGACACGCGCAATGAACTCGTTTACCCGGTATTCGTTGATCAGGTCATTGAAAGACTTGCCAAATTTCTCGTTGATGAGTTTGGATACTTGATGGGCGGGAAGCCCAACGCTGTCAGCAATGGACTGAAGCGTGAGCTCCGGGTTCACAAACACCTTTGCATCCGAAAGAAGTGATTTTACTTTTTGAAAATATTGCTCCCCTTGAATACCTGTAAACTGCATATACGCCTTATATTTTTGAACAAAATCCGGCGAGACTATTTCAGGATTTAAAACGGTCCTGTAAGCGATGAGATAGATGATGCCCGATGACAGGATCGTGTAAATGTAGTTCGTCACAGGAATATACCTTTCCGTTGTTACGACGAATAGCCCCATGCTGAACACACAAACGAGAAATACGAAGAAACACCAGTTCAGAATTGTAAGCCACCTTATCCGTTCTGCAAAAGGGATCACATATTGTCTGGCTTCTTCACGTTTTGCTGATGCGATAAGTCTGAATGTAAGCATCAAATAGACCGACAGGTGAATATCCTGAAGCAGGAGCATCACTTTTTCCACAGACCGAACCGAAAGCTCGCCTGACAGGAAATGTTCAATAAACAGAATCCACTCGTGTTTGCCCGTGGTCAGGAATGGAATATTGATCAGCAGTTGGATCGCATATGGAATGAAATGCGGGAGCAGACGTGAACGCCATCTAAACGCCGGGTCCACCAGCGAACGACTGTAGCCGTAGAGTATAGGTCCAAAAAGAAAAATCATCCCAAACGGGACTCCGAACATCTGAGGGATGTAGTTCACGAGGTCGGTTCTCGCAACCAGGTATCCGAAATTGCTAATTACCATCAATGCGATCACCGCCCCAAGGCAAAGTGACGCGAGCTTGTTTTGGGAAGGCCGGACAAGTATTACTGAAAGGAGAAAGATTCCCTGAGCGATCGATAGTGAGAAAAGAATTGTCCAAATCATCTCCGCGTAGCTATAAGTATGTTGTGTATAAACGGCGACAAGAATTAAAAGATCAAATGACTAACTCCTGAACTGTTCCAGGTACGCTTTCTTATACTGAAGCGGTGTTTTGCCGGTGATCTCCTTGAACTGCTTGTTGAAATTAGAAAGGGTAGGGAACCCACTCTCATCGCTGACCTGGCTGATGCTGGTATTTTCTTCATGCAGCATTTTGCACGCGTGCCCGATGCGAATTTCGGAGAGAAAATTGGTGAATGATTTGTTAGCCCTCGACTTGAAATACCTGCTGAAAGAACTTACGGACATGTTGGTAAGCGATGCAACCTCTTCCAATGGAAGTCGCTGCTTGAAATTTTTCATCACGTGTTCATACACCATCGTCATGCGTCCCGTCTCCGATTCCTTGTTGAGATTGACGTAACCGGAATGGGCCAATGGCGTACAGTCTCCTGACTTGGCCAAGGCATCGAGAATCCTCAGCAGATGGATAATGCTAGGCACACCTTTCAATGCCAGCAGTTCTATCATCCATCGACTTACGAGGCGATTGGTTTCTCCTTTTATTTCTATACCCCGTGCTGACAGTTGTAACAGGTGATGGATCGATTCCATCTCTTCTTTGTTCTGCAAGTTGAGTAAAAGATCCGGCTGAAAATAGATGACGATTCCCCGGGTTTGCCCAGGCTCATTTTTTTTGAAATACCAGTCGTCGTTTCGCCAAAGGTGCGGAAGGTTAGGGCCTGTAAACACCATGTCATTCTCACGAAATGGTTTGATCTGGTCGCCCACGAATCGAGTTCCTCTTCCTTTCAACACGAGGAACAATTGATATTCCGGATGAAAATGCCATTTCGGATCAAAATGAGGAGCAATCAGATCCCTGATGACAAAGGTTTTGGACTCGGGTATTGCTGATTTTCTGACAAAACGCTCCATAACGGGAACTGCTGATTTATAACTTCAAAATAGGATGAATTCCCGATTAAATGACAAAAAACAGTCAGAATTGGACAAAAAACGATGCAATTGATTTGACAGATATCAGGATATTCGGGTAGTTACAAACCAAACTACCGTCGATGAATTCCAGGACTAACATGTATCGCTGCATTGCAGTGGCAATTTGCTGTTTAACTATCCCTTTAAGTTGCGATACAAATAAGCCTGATGATGATAGCCTTTATAGTGGCGAAAAATTCACTGAAAACATCCGCTCAACCGATGCACGTACCCCCGAGGAAGAGCTTGCGGGATTGAAAGTGCCGCCGGGTTTTGAAATCACGTTATTCGCTTCCGAGCCCAACATCGACAAGCCGATCAATCTTGCGTTCGACGCGAAAGGTCGTCTGTGGGTGACGTCTTCCTTTGAATATCCCTTCCCTTCAACGCAGACTCCGAAGGGAACGGATCGCATCACGATCCTGGAAGACACCGATCACGATGGCAAGGCCGATAAATTTATAGACGTAACGGATACCGTTAACATTCCCATCGGAATTCTTCCCCTGAATGATCAGGCGCTGACCTTCAGCATTCCGAGTGTTTACAAATATTCCGATTCGAACAATGATGGCGTGCTGGACAAACAAAAAGTTTTGTACGGCCGCTTTGGCTATCAGGACACCCACGGGATGGTGAGCAATTTCATGCGGGGATATGACGGATGGGTGCATGCCTGCCACGGATTCACCAACCGGTCAACGGTAGCCGGAACGGATGGCGATTCCATTCGCATGGTTTCCGGAAATACATTTCGCTTCAGGCTTGATGGCAGCCGGGTAGAACAACTCACCTTCGGACAAGTAAACCCGTTTGGACTCGTCTTCGATTCACTCGGGTATGTTTATTCAACCGACAGTCACAGTTCGCCATTGTATCAATTGATCCGCGGTGCTGACTACCCGCACTTTGGAAAAGTAGAGATCATGGCGTTCGCCCCGGATATGAAGTCGTTGGAAAACGAAGCGACTGCATTGTGCGGCATCACCCAATACGCGGACGTGAAATGGCCAAAAGAATTCCAAGGCAATTTCTTCATTGGGGATGTAGTGAATTGCCGTGTGCACAGGTACACCTCGACATGGAATGGTTCATCGCCCGTGGGAAAATCAGAAATAGACTTTATCAAAAGTGCGGATCCCTGGTTTCGCCCTGTGAATATCAAGATCGGCCCGGACGGTGCGATGTACGTCGCGGATTTTTATAATGCCATCATCGGTCACTATGAAGTTCCTCTTGGTCACCCCAAGCGCGACAAACAGCGTGGTCGCATCTGGAGAATCACCTACAAAGGAGATGCAAATCCCGTCAAGGATTTGAGTACGGCGACGCTGGATGATCTTCTGGCTTCACTGGATGCCGACAACCTGCCTGTCCGTATGACTGCAGCGGATCAGATCGCTGACCGGATCGGCGCAGCGGCCGTGCCGGCACTCAATCAAGTCATCACAGACAAGAAGACCAGCCCTCGAAAATACATTCATGCGCAGTGGCTTCTTTATCGTCTCAATGCCCTTTCCAATGAAACGTTGAAGGCATCACTCTCGCACGAAAGCCCTTTGGTCAGGCTGCACAGTCTGCGCGTGCTTGCGGAAATGAAACCGGGTGATATCGTCGATTTCTATCCGCTGGTAACCGCGGCATTAAATGATAAAGATCCGCATGTTCAGCGCGCAGCCACCGAATTATTGATGAAGTATTCATCGCTGAGTTCCGTTGAATCAGTGCTTGCGTTACAGCATAGAATTCCTGATTCAGATACGCACTTAATTTATACTACCAGACTCGTGCTCAGGAATCTTTTGCGCAACGAGGCCGTGCTGAAAGAAGCGGTGGCTAAAACCTGGACTTCCGAAGATGCGGCTTCCATGGCTTTCGTCATGATTGATGTACCCTCGCCAACGGCAGCGGTCTTTATGGCCAAGTATATGGGCAGTGCCCAGCTTGCCGCGGAAAAAATTCCAACTGCATACAAGCACATCACTCGATTCATTCCGGATGCGCAACTTTCACAAGTGATGGCTGAAGCGATGAAGAACAGCGAGAATGATGTAGAATTGAGAACGTTGATCTTCCAGGGGATTCAGACGGGTATTGAAGAAAGAGGTGGTAAAAAGGATCCCAAATTCTTTGCCAAGTGGAGTGAGGAGATCGCAGCCGGTATGTTTAAGAAGTATCCGCCCGGCGTACTCGTGAAATACACTGGCACGATCGATGAAAAGAGCAAAGAAGTGGCCGAGGACATTCGCCGCGAGAGGACGGCAAAACTCATCGCGCAGCAACGATACGCTGTACAGCTAGTGGGAGATTACAAACTTGCATCGCTGGAGCCCGAGCTTTCAAAATACGCTGAGGCTCCAACCTCCGCGACGGAAGTGAAGACAGCAGCGGTAACGTCCCTTTTAAAGATAAATACGGCTAAGAATATGCCGATCGTCGCTCATATTATTCATAGTGACTCGGCGACGCTCGATCTCAAAAAGAAAATAGTTACTGCTGCCGGTGAGTTTCAGGGCGACCCTCTGAACAAAGCGTTGTCTGATATGAAGCATGCACCGTCCGATCTGCAGGTGGCTGTGGTGACTGCGCTTGCCAGTTCGCCGGGTGGAATAGATGTGGTTTTCGAGCAGGTACGCAAAGGAGACCTCGCTTCCCGCAATCTGCTTGATCCCAAAGTAGAAGAGCGAATACTCTTGAACATTCTCCCAAGACAGAAGAAAGAATATGAGTCGCTGACTTCAAATCTGGATCCCATTGATGGTGAACGGCAGGCGCTGATTGAGAAACGCCTGAAAGATTTCAAGGCGGTCGCTGTTGCGAAAATCCCGATTGACTCTGGTGCAGCGGTGTTTGCCCGTAATTGTTCGATATGCCATCGTCGCGTGAGTTCGACAGGCACTGGCATTGGCCCCCAATTGCATGGCATCGGTAGTCGCGGCGCGGAATCTCTTGCAGAGAAGATACTGGACCCTAACCGGAATATTTCCGAAGCGTTCCGGAGTTATACGATCAAAACCAAGGACGGTAAGACTTTGACTGGATTGTTCCGCCGTGAAGAAGGCGCGCTGATGATCTTTGCTGACTTTGCTGGAAAGGAATTTTCCGTTGCGAAGAAAGACATCCTGGAACAAAAAGCATCGCGCTTCAGTGTGATGCCCGACAACTTTGGCACCACATTGAGTCAGGATGAATTCAACGCGCTGCTCGCGTACCTGCTAAATTCTTAAACCCATGATCATGAAAAGATATTCTTATCATCCGCTAGCCATCACCATTTTCCTGCTCACTGTCTGCATACAAGCCGTAGCGCAGACGGCAGGCAACGATGTGAAATTCAAAAAATATCATTTGTGGGATGAGTTTTACACGGAGGGCGCTACTGTGGGAGACGTCAACAAAGACGGCAAGATGGACATCATCGCAGGAGCCCGTTGGTTTGAAGCGCCCGAGTGGAAGGCGCACGACATCTGGAAACACAAGAAGTTTGATTACACGAAAGGATACAGCGATTCATTTTTGAATTTCGCAACAGACGTGAACGATGACGGATGGATCGACCTGATCTCATTTGATTTTCCAGGGAAAGAAGTTTACTGGTTTGAGAACCCAGCCGGCAAAGACATGCTATGGACGCGGTATCTCATCGACTCTGTTGCATCCAATGAATCTCCGTTAATGGCAGATGTGGATGGTGACGGGAGACAAGACCTGATTTTCGGAAACGAAAAGCTTGGACAAATGGCATGGTGGAGTTCTTCCGTATCCATCGCTCCTGCAAAGAAAGGCGCAAAGGCAGGTGCGTCAACCCGGAAAGTCACCTGGAAAAAGAATGCAATCAGCGAACAGAATTCCAAAGGAGTTGGATTGTTTTCACATGGCCTGGGATGGGGCGATATCAATGGCGACGGCATCAAAGACGTGATGATCAGGGGTGGCTGGTGGGAGGCACCTAAAGACATGAAAGCTGCGCCGTGGAAGTGGCATGAAGCCGACCTCGGTGAAGCGTGTGCGCAGATGTTAGTTTACGACTTTGACGGCGACGGCGATAACGACGTCGTTTCCTCTTCGGCACATCAGTATGGTATGTGGTGGTACGAGCAGGTTCTTGATAAAAACAAGAACAGCTCGTTCACCACTCATACGATCGACAGCACCTTTTCGGAAACACACGCGCTGGTGCTGGAAGACATGAACAATGATGGACTGCCGGATCTGGTCACCGGAAAACGATTTTACTCTCACCAGGGACGCGGGCCTGGCGGGATGGAACCTGCCGTGTTGTATTGGTTTGAACTTTTAAAAGATGGCAAGAACAGACCGGTGTGGGTAAAACACCTGATCGATGACACGTCCGGAGTAGGTATTCAATTTGTTGTCCATGATATGAATAAGGATGGCAGGCTGGATATTGTGATCGGAAATAAAAACGGAGTCTATTACTTCGAGCAACTCGCCCCCGGAAAACCAAAAGCTGATGACAAGCACTGAAACGCAATCCGATAAAAAGCTTTTTCTCGCGTGCTTTGTCGCGCTGAGCACCACGTCGTTTGGGTTCATATTAAGAGCGCTCACCCTGCCACAATGGGGAAGCGAGTTTAACCTCACCAACACACAAATTGGAGAGATCGCGGGCGTGGGACTCTGGCCCTTCGCGATCAGCATCGTGTTATTCAGTCTGATCATCGACCGAGTAGGATATAAGAACGCAATGATTTTTGCTTTCTTATGCCATACGGTTTCCGCCGCGTTGACGGTGTTCGCATCTGGCTACTGGTCGTTATACATCGCCACGTTTATCATGGCTTTAGGGAACGGCACAATTGAAGCAGTGGTAAACCCGGTGGTCACAACGCTCTTTCCGAAAGAGAAAACAAAATGGCTTAACATCCTGCATGCGGCGTGGCCCGTGGGGCTGGTAGTCGCCGGCATCATGGCGCTCGTGCTGGGCGAAGATGCCAGCTGGAAGATTAAAATGATTCTGATTCTGATTCCAACATTATCTTACGGACTCATGATGTTCGCCAGAAAGTTCCCGGTGAACGAGCGAGTCAAAGCGGGCGTGTCTTACCTGGACATGCTGAAAGAAGTGGGAGTCGGTGGGATATCGGTGGTTACTGCCCTCGTGGTGTTCCAGATTGGATCCATATTCGGTTGGCCAACAACGGTCAACTTGGGGATCACCGTGCTGATCGTGGCCGGCTTTGGTGCGTATGTCAAAAGTTTTGGGCAGCCAATTTTTATTCTGTTGATCCTGTTGATGATTCCGCTGGCTACCACGGAGTTGGGTACCGATAGCTGGATATCCGATCTGATGGCTCCGGAAATGAAATCGATCGGGCTGCAAGCAGGTTGGATACTCGTCTATACGTCAGCGATCATGGCTTTGCTAAGGATGTTCGCTGGCCCGATCATCCATAAAATTTCTGCGCTGGGGCTTCTGGCAACCTGTTCTGCGATAGCGTGTGTCGGTTTGTTGCTGCTGTCGGTTTCAAGTGGCGCGATGATATTGGTGGCAGCCACACTCTTTGCCCTTGGAAAAACATTTTTCTGGCCCACCATGTTAGGTGTCGTTGCCGAACGGTTTCCTAAAGGCGGTGCGCTCACACTTAATATTACAGGTGGTGTTGGAATGATCGCTGCGGGGGTGATCGGTGCAGTGATTCTGGGTTTTGTACAAGACAAACAGATTGATTCGAAGCTCACATCCTATGATCAGGAACATACCACTTCTCTGCATGAGAGTTATGCCACCGATCGGAAGTACAGCATCTTCGGAGATTATCAATCGGTAAATGCGGCTTTGCTTGCCACAGGGCCCGCTGAAGATCAACAGGTTGTGAGAGGAATTCAGGAGACAGCTAAGAAGGAGGCTTTAAAGACCGTGGCAATCTTCCCCGTGATCATGCTCGCGACTTACATTTTCTTATTGATTTATTTTAAGGCGCGCGGCGGATATAAAGTAGTAATGCTCGACGAAAAAACTGCGGCTTCGTGATGCAGGTGAGGTTTGGCGCAAGCACGTGGCTCTGGACATCTCCCTTCAATGCGGATACGCTGAAAATCTTTCCGAAAATTAAAAAGATGGGTTTCGATGTTGTGGAAATTCCTATTGAAGACCCGGCATTGATCGACGTTCACGCTGTGAAGAAAGCGCTCGTGGACAATGGACTCAATCCGGTGATATGTGGTGCTTTCGGTCCCTCGCGGGATTTCACTCACGACGATCCCGCATTTCACAACACCTGTTTTCAATACCTGAATTCATGCTTTGAAATTGCGGAATCATTGGGTGCTGATTTTGTAGCTGGACCAATGTATTCCTCGGTGGGAAAAGCCAGACTGGTTTCCGCCGATCAAAAAAAGATCGAGTGGGAGCGGGCTGTAAAAAATCTGAGCGCAGTGTGCGTCATGGCCAGCGATCGGGGATTGAAGATCGCGCTTGAACCCTTGAACCGCTTTGAATCGGATTTGGTGAATACAGCGGCAGATGTGATGCGGCTTGTAAACGACATTGACCATCCCGCTGCCTGTGTTTTGCTGGATGCGTTTCATATGAACCTGGAAGAAAATGATCTGGAGAAGGCGATTCGGTTGGTCGGTAATAAACTGATTCACGTTCAGGTGTCTGAAAACCACCGGGGTGTTCCGGGCACTGGTCAGACCCGTTGGGATAAGCTGAAGCGTGGGTTGGAATCGATCGGTTACAACGGAGTGATTACCATTGAAAGCTTTACTCCTGCGATAAAAGAACTCGCGGGCGCGGTTTGTATCTGGCGATCATTTGCAGGTTCGCAGGATGAATTTGCGAGCGATGGATTGAGGTTTTTAAGATCCTGGGCTCAGGCGCACCAGGGTGTGCTTTTATAACCATATTGATTAAAACAGTTCATGAAAAAGATCAACATTGCAATTGTAGGACTCGGCTTTGGAGCTGAATTCATTCCGATTTATCAAAAACACCCGAACGCAAACATGTATGCCATCTGCCAGCGCACCAAAAGCAAGTTGGACGAGATTGGCGATGCGTTCGGAATCGAAAAGAGATATACGAGCTACGAGGAATTGCTGAAGGATCCGAATGTGGATGCTGTGCATATCAATTCGCCCATACACAATCATGCCGAGCAGTCGCTGGCCGGTTTGCGTGCCGGTAAACACGTTGCCTGCACAGTCCCGATGGCGACTACCGTTGATGAATGCCGGAAAATTGTGGAAGCGGTCAAAGAAACCGGACTCACCTACATGATGATGGAGACGGTTGTGTATAGTCGTGAGTTTTTGTTCGTCAAGGAAATGTATGACAAGGGCGAGTTAGGAAAGGTCCAGTTCCTGCGCGCGTCGCATCAGCAGGAGATGGGTGCCTGGCCCGGCTATTGGGAAGGACTTCCTCCGATGCACTATGCGACCCATTGCGTTGGCCCCGTACTGGCGCTGACTCGAGATGAAGCGGAATATGTTTCTTGTTTTGGGTCCGGAACGATCGACAAGAAACTGATCCCTAAATACAATTCGCCTTTTGCGATCGAATCATGTCATATCAAGTTCAGGAATTCGGATTTATCGGCTGAGGTGACTCGGTCTCTTTTCAATACCGCTCGTCAATACCGCGAGAGCTTTGACGTCTATGGATCAAAGAAATCGTTTGAATGGACACAGATTGAGCATGAAGACAATGTGATCCATACCGGGGAAACGCCGGCACGGGTAAAAACACCGGACTATGCCCATCTGCTCCCGAAAGAGATTGCATCATTCACCACAGGCGGTGTTTATGACGCTGACAGCCACCAGCATCTTTCGTTCATTCAGGGCGCCGGTCACGGTGGCTCGCATCCTCACCTGGCGAATGAATTCGTAAAATCACTGGTTGAAAAACGTCAGCCTTATCCCAACGCGCAACAATCTGCTAACATCACCTGCGTCGGTATCCTGGCTCATGAATCGGCGATGAAAGGGGGACAAATCATGAAGCTGCCGGAGTTCACGTGGAGTAAGTAGTGCCGATTTCTGAAAAATTGGTCAGCTTTTGCTGGGTGTGACCTTCCCTGGTCCCCGAATACGACCTTTCCGAAAAAAGGACTATGGAAAGGAGACTGGTTTGGATCCTCGTGTTAGCGGCCGGTGTGGCCTGCAAATCAAATGACGCTACTTCTCCGTCGCCGCAAACAGCCTGGAAGACACAAACCAGCGGCACTTCGCAGGTCCTTTTAGGGACAACTTTTCCTGACGAATTGCATGGTTTTGCATCCGGTACGAACGGAACGATCATCATCACTACCGACGGTGGGACCAGTTGGAAGACACAGTCGAGCGGCACATCAAATTTTCTTCGTGACATTCACTTTAGTGATGGGGTGACAGGAACGATAGCGGGTGAATCAGGAATAATCCTGCGGACAACCAACGGCGGCACTACCTGGAGCAAGCAAACCAGTGGGACCAGTGAACACCTGGTGCATGTAGATTTTCTGAATAAAGATACAGGCATGGCCTCCGGGCAAAAAGGAGTCATCCTGACGACTACCGATGGTGGCGTGACCTGGAACAAAGCATCAACAGGAACGAGTGTCGAATTGCCTGGCATCTATATGCTCAGCAGCACAGAAGCCTGTGCCGTGGGCATTGGCGGAACGATCCTTCGCACTTCGGACGCCGGCATCATCTGGACACCTTTGTCGTCTGGCACATCTCAGGATCTGCGCGGTCTTCATTTCTTCAACGATATCGGAATTGCCGTAGGCTTGGGCGGCACAATCCTGAGATCAACAGACCGGGGGAAGACATGGACGAAAGTCACCAGTGGCATATCAAAGGACCTGTATGCTGTCCATTTTTCCGACGCGAGCACAGTATTCGCGGTGGGCACCGCTTCGATCATCGAATCAGCAGATGGTGGTCTCACCTGGAAAAAATCTTCAGCCCCTGAAGTGTCTGTAGATTTGTACGGTCTAGCCGTTCGCAATGGGAAAGCCTGTGCCGTTGGACAAGGCGGCGTGCTTCTAACCTACGTGCCTTAGCCCAATTGCTTTTATCTTCGTGTCTTGAAAAATCTGCCGCATACCACTTTTGACTACTGGATCCTGTTGTTCGGCGGATTCGCGTTCATCGGATTATTTTATGGTGCGGGGTTATTCGGAACGACACGTGTGCGCCGGATGGATCGGGTTATGGGATTGTACCTCGTTCTGCAGTCGCTGATGTTGCTGGAGTACGTATTGTTCTGGAGCAATCTGATCCATTCCATGCCGTGGATGATTGATGTGACGTATACATTTCCACTTCTATACGGACCCTTGCTGTATATTTTCTTTGACGATGCCTTTGGCAATGAGAAACCGCTGGTCAAGTATTGGCCCCATTTCCTCGCGTTTGCGGCCGTGCTTGTTTTGAAAGCGCCATTTTATTTTAGCGATGCCGATACAAAATTGAATCATGTTCTCGACGTGCCCTTCGCGCACATTCTTTCATATTATTCCTGGTTTAAGATTGCACATATGCTCACCTACTGTGTGGTCCTTTTTGTGATGATCAGCAAAAGATCTGGCGTTGGTCATATGAGATTGTGGGCGCGCATGATCAGTTCGCTATTCCTCTTATTCACATTATTAACATTGATCTACGAGGTATCTGCGGCCTCCGGGTTTTATACTTTATCCGGAGATTATTTTGTGTCGTTGGCGAGCGTCGCATCCATTGCGTTGGTAGGATGGAGTGCGCGCAGTTATGGCCAGGTTACATCCGGGATGAATCTTTCGGCCGCACTGAAATCCCCAGAGTCACGCACCATGGAACATCTCCTCATCGAACGCAGGCAGCTTGAAGGGTTGCCTGAAAAATACAACAAGTCGAAAATGCCGGAATCGCTCGCTACAAAGTTGTCACACGATCTTGAAAAGCTAATGAATGACGAGAGGCTTTACCGCGAAAATGACCTGAAGCTCGAGACACTGGCGGAGCGTCTTGGCACCACCCGCCATTTCGTTTCTCAAGTGATTAATCAGACACACAAAATGCATTTTTTCGATTACGTCAATATGAAAAGAATTCAGGAAGCAAAAGACCTGCTTCGTTCCAGCACCAGGAAGGAATTGAATGTGATCGAAATCGCGTACAGGGTAGGATTTAATAATAAAGGAACTTTTAACTCCGTGTTTAAAAAAGTCACGGGGATGACGCCAACGGAGTTTCGCGTTCAATCGCAGCACCTGGTTCAGTCGCGCGACAACTGAAAGGCATGTTTTGCCGGGCGTTAGGGCATAGGTGATAAACTCCGACCCAGTCCAGCTGTGTTCCAGTTTTATTTGCGCCAGAGCCAAATAAACCGGACCATGAAAACAACTTATGCCAATTTTCTATTTGTACTTCTCACATTCGTCTCTTGTGGAGACAAGGGAGTTTCCGCGCCGAGTTTGCCCGCGGGGCTTTTCAAGATTGAAAACGTCTACGACGTGGGCAACGCTGCCGATGCCAGCGACATTCGCGCGTCGATCAGGTTTTCAGGCGGCACTGCTGCCGCCAAGCTTGGAGAAGTTCGTTTTGTAGTGTCCAAAGTTTCAAGTGCACTTTCTCTGACTGCCGCAGAAAGCCTTCGAAGCGGAACGTTCGTCGCACTTTCTGTCTCGGACGACCCTTCCTTGTTTTCCATTTCATTAAAGGCAACCAGTTCACTGAAAGATGCCGATGGCGACGCCATCAAAAACACATCGTATGATGCCTATGTGGTAACCTTTGAATCTGGGAAAGCAGTTCAGATCACCGATGCCGTGCGCTTCACGCTGGCCGATCAGCCGGTGTTCGCGGGAAATTATATCGGTAGCTGGGAAGACCTTGGTCCTCCCGGACCCGCAACTTTTCCCATGTCGTTGATCATTAACGCGGACTACACGGGTCGCATGTTTTATGCGAATGCCAACTTCAAACCATTCGGAACGGGAACGGAGGATGCTACAACCAGCATGACGGTTGCAGGCGATCAGACCCTGTCATTTTTGCTCCAACAACATATTCCTGGCCATAAAGGCGGTTGTGTGGCTGAAAAAACCCTGACTGGCCGTTTTGTGAATGATGTCAACCTCGTGCTGGATACGTTCACCTGGGCGGACTGCGATGGGACCCGACAAGTAAAGCTTTTGTTCACCCGACAGTGACCGACGTCAATTCTGACGTAAGTGAAGGGTCGGATTGCAATAAGCAATGCGGGTAAGATAGAAGCTCACCGAAATCAGACCTGCTATAACGATGCAAATCGCCGCCTTGGCAAAAAGGTCATATGTCAGGTCGATACGATACTGAAAGCCTTCGAGCCATAAATTCCCGAGATACATTCCTGCGGGAATTCCAGCGACGATAGCGACCGCAGTGAATACTGCATAGCGTGTGTAAAAGTGTCCGATGATGTGCCCCTGGCTTGCGCCGAAGACTTTCCGGATGGCTACCTCCCTGAGTTTACTGCGGAATACCAGTGAACTCATTGCAAACAATCCATAGCAGGTGAGATACAATGCGATGAAAGTGAAAAATATCACCACGTTGCCGAGGTTTCTTTCATTGGCGTACAGCTTATCGAGTTTCTTCTCGAGGATCTCGTAATCAAACGGTTTGTTCGTAATGGTTTTCCACTGTTTTTCAATGTAGGCCAGCGAAGTATCATCTACATGCGCCACGCGAATCAGCACCGATGGAAAGAAAGTTTCAACAGATAGCACAAGAGGCTTCACGGGACGATGAAGAGATTCGAAATGGTAGTCTTCAAAAATGCCTATGACTTTACCCTTCATCATGATCTCTTCACGCCCTGGTGCAAACACTTCCAGCGTTTTTCCAATCGCATCATCCTGCCATCCCAATTCAGTGGCCGCCCGCCGGCTGATCATCAGAGGTGGGAGAGAAAGCGAATCATACCGGATTTCCTTACTGAAATTTTCCCCTGCGACTACGCGAATCTTCATCATACTGAGAAAATCGTAGTCGCAGCTTTCAAAGGGAATCATCACCGGCTTTTCGTATGAACCTCCTTGTGGCACAAAACGCCAGCCCGATATAGCGCTACCCGGACTAACCGAACCGGTGACTTCCGTGACCACGCCACTGTTTTTCAGTTCGTTGCGGAATGCATCGAAATGCTTGCGGACATCAGGATTCATCGGAAGGACAATCACGTTGCTCTTGTCGAATCCCAGGTCTTTGCTCCTGAAAAAGCTGATTTGGGTGTTCACCGTAAACGAAAACACCAGCAACACAAACGAAAAGCAGACCTGAAGCCCTATCATCAGGTTGCGGATGTTCGATCCCCGCTGACCGCTCTTTTGTAACAACAGGTAGCTGGAAGGTCGGCTCGCATACTGCCATGCGGGAGGCAGCACCGCCATCACAGTGATCAGTATGATCAGCGCCAACGTTCCGGCAATCACAAACTGGTTAGGACGGCTCCAGAGAGAAATGTGCTTATCCACAAGCAAATTGAATTGGCCCAATAGCAATTGGCAAACGAGCAATGAAAGCAGGAAGGCGATCAATCCGATGAACACGCTTTCCAGTGACAGTTGCGCGACCACCCGTGATCCGCTTTGCCCGAGAAACTTTCGTATCCCGACTTCGCGAAACCGTGCGCTCAGTTTAAAATAGGAGAGGTTTATCAGGTTGATAGACGACACTACCATGATCACCAAGGCTACGATGGAAAATAATCTGACGTACAGAATGTTTCCCGGCGGCATGAGTTCTGCTTCGAGGTGGGAGTGAAGGTGAATTTCAGTCAGCGGCTGAAGTTCAAGGCGTCCTGCTTCCTTGTATCGATCCGGAAAATACTTCTGGACCACCAACGGCAACTTTGATTCAACAACTTTTGCATCAACTGTTTCATGAAGCAGGAGGTAAGTGTATGCACCAACCCAAAACCATTTGTTTTCTCTTCCCTCAATTCCTGATTCGGCTTTCCACTGATTCAGTTTGAATGCGAGCGGAATGATCGCATCAAATTGCAGGTGTGATTGCTCCGGAATGTCGGCAAGCACACCTTTTACTACAAGTTCCTGCCCTTCCATTTTCAGAAGTTTGCCGATTGGATTTTCCGCACCGAAATACTTTTTTGATGTGGCTTCAGTGATCACGATATTCGATGGGTCGCTCAAGACGGCGGTGGGTTCATCCGTGAGCCAGCGAAACGTGAACACATCGAAAAACGCTTCGTCGGCAAAGAAAATTCGTTCTTCAAAACGCAAGTCGCCGGATTCAATGGCACGTTCATGTGGGTACACGCGGACCGCCTCTTTTACTTCAGGTATTTCCTGTTTGATTGCCGCGGCGGCCGGAAATTGGGATGTGGCCATGTCGTAGTCGATGCCGCTTAGTTTCAGGTGAGTCGACACACGCTGTATACGATCGGCATTGGTGTGAAATTGATCATAAGACAGTTCATCGTTAATAAACATCATGCTGAAGAGAAAGGAAGACAAGCTGATTGTTAACCCAATCAATGACACAGCATAGTAGCCTTTGTCTTTTTTCACCAGCCTTACAAAAAACAAGATCGAGTGAGCAAGCAGATAACTCTGATTTTTTGAGCCCTTTCCTGAACCCGCCATCCGAACGAATCCGAGTCCTTCTATCACATAAAGCAGTTTCGCTTTGCGCAACGACATTCCCCCCGAAATTCTTTTGTGAAACGTTTCACCTATATCGCCCAGGGAAGCCTCCAGTGTCCTGCTGTCGAGGAATTTTTCCAGGAAAAGAGCGAGCCAGGGTGGGGGAACTGGTTTCCTCATCGGTTAAAAGTTGAATGCTGGCTTCGGCACCGCTTTCCACAGACCATTGCGTACTTCGCGCATACTGGCGAGCGCCTTTTGACCTGATTTGGTTACGCGAAATAAGAGCTTTCTTCGGCCGCCGCGCTCGCTGGTAGCACCATCAAATCGCGATTCAAGAAAACCTTTCTGCTCCAGCCGATGGAGAGCGACGTGGATCGTGCTGATCGATGCCTTGCGGCCACAACGATTCAGCAATTCCTCCTGAATTGCAACGCCATACGCATCGTCAAACAGAATACCGACAATCAGTAAAATCACTTCTTCAAGTTCTCCGAGGTTTGATCGTTTCATTCCTAATGCTGATAGATAGCTCCGAAATTAATATATCTTTCGTATTTGTAAAATAACTTACAAAAAGTATTTTCAGCTCACAGGGAAGAGGTCTACGATCCTTTTTTTGTGATTTGATGTTTTCATCTACTTTGGCAGCATGGAGAACGAAAAAATAAAGGCAGCATCGCGCGCAAAGCGCGTGCGCGAGAACCTGAAGAAGGGTATGGGACTTGCCTGGGCAGCGTCTCCAAAGTCTCTCATCAGATATTCGCTCCTCGGAATGATCAATGCAACTATGCTGCCGGTCTCCGTCTATCTTGGCGCCGAACTGGTAAACCGAATAGCAGAAGCTCGGCTGCATAGCATCCGGTTCTCCGACATCCTGCCCATCGTAGTCTTTCTGTGGATTGTCGTCAGCGTACAGCGTGCAATCGGCGCCTATATGGGATACGGCAGAAACCTGTTTGTCCGCCGTGTCGAACTGGAAGCGGAGCGCAGACTGCTCGCAAAAGCATCTAAAGTGGATCTTGGAAACTTTGATAATTCCAATTGGCACGATCGACTTGCCCGGGCAAAACGAGATGTGAACTGGAGACCCGGAGATCTTACTTGGTCAGTACTTGGATTGTCGGGTAACATCGTGACCATCATACTCATGGCGTCGTTGCTTGCAAGTTTACATTACGCGCTCGTCATACTGGCGCTGGCGGCTGCGGGATTGTCACTTGCGTTGGAAAGCCGGGTCACCTCGAAACTGTATGCCTTCTATTATAAAGAGACGCCGGAAGAGCGTGAGCGCGGATACCTCAGTGATCTTCTGGTGCAGCCTCGCACAACGAAGGAGATCAGGGCTTATGTCCTCTCGGACTACCTTTTGCAGCGCCATCGTAATTTGTCAGAAACTTTATTCCGTCAGCGTGAGCTGATGTACCGGTCGGGAACACGCGTGTCTTTGCTTACCGGACTGGTGACCGGCACGACGCTGGCCTTAGCGTACCTCTTTGTAGCAATCAAAGGCGTTGAAGGCGCGATCGACCCGGGCGGAGTGGTGCTTGTGATCGGCGCATTCACTTCTGTTTCATCGACCCTTGCACAAATATCCAGCACATTTGTCGCGGTCGATCAACATACCACATTCCTGGACGACTATTTTTCTTTCCTCGCGATACCGCCTCAGATTAAAATTCCGGAAAAGCCCGAACCACTGCCTGCCCGTCTGACCGAAGGGATCGAGTTCAGCAACGTATCATTCAAATACCCGGGAGGTACTGAAGCAGCGGTAGACGGATTCAACCTGAAGATAAACAACGGTGAGTTGTTGGCGATCGTGGGAGAGAATGGTGCTGGCAAGAGTACAATCATCAAATTGCTGCTTCGGTTCTATGACGCAGACCATGGTTCGATCCGGATCGGTGGTGTGGACCTAAAGGATACCGAACCGGAAGTTTTGAGAAACCGGATTGGTGTCCTCTTTCAGGACTATGCAAACTATGAACTGACCGTTCGTGAAAACGTGACCATGGGTCGTCCCGACGCACCGGTGTCTGACGAACATGTCATGGAATC
Source organism: Cyclobacteriaceae bacterium (assembly GCA_044227305.1). Lineage (GTDB taxonomy): Bacteria > Bacteroidota > Bacteroidia > Cytophagales > Cyclobacteriaceae > ELB16-189. Next base: position 139,146 of record JBGAFJ010000006.1, read on the forward strand.
CCTGCGTGACTCGCGCAGTGAATGGCTTCTGAAAAAAATGCCGAACGGACTGGACTCCAAAGTCGGTCGCCTGTTCGAAGGAGGACACGATCTTTCCGGCGGGGAATGGCAAAGGCTTGCGCTTGCGAGAATCATGTATCGCGATGCGGATATCTGGATACTTGACGAGCCTACGTCATCACTCGATCCGGAAGCAGAAGCCGCGATCTTCGCGGAACTAAAAGAAAATCTCAAAGGGCGGATTGGGATCGTCATTTCTCATCGATTCTCAACCGTACGAATCGCCGATCGAATCGCAGTGATAGCGGGCGGCAAAGTATCGGAGATAGGTTCACATGAGGAATTGATGCGGGCGAAAGGACGTTATGCAGAACTGTTTGAGCTGCAGGCAGCGGGATATCGCTAGCTGCTAATCAATTTTTCATGAGTTCCGAAGCTTACGCGGAAATCGGTGCGATTTAGTTCCACGACATCCGAAACGTCGCCCAGGACCTCGTCAATTAATCCGTAATGCTGTGCCTGGGGAGCGCTCATGAATTTATCGCGCAGGAAAAAGGATTCAATCTCTTTCCAGGAATGCCCTGAATGTTTGCCCATCAGGTGAAATAATTGTGTCTGCAGACGCTCTTGTTCGTGGGAGGCAATCATCACGTCTTCTGTGTAGCCCTGTGCACCACCTCCCGTAGGATGCATGTGGATGGTTGCGTGGGGAAGTGCGTAGCGTTTTCCTTTTGCTCCCGAAGTCAGCAATGCAGTTCCCATACTGGCCGACACACCCACCGCCAGGGTCGACACAGGTGCCTTGATCATCTGCATCGTATCGTAAATGGCCAGGCCGGCATATACACTTCCTCCCGGGCTGTTGATGTAGAGACTGATCGGCTGCTTTTGATCGACGCTGTTGAGGTAAAGTAGTTGGGCAACGATGACATTGGCAACCTGGTCGTTGATCGCAGATCCCAGGATCACGATGCGTTCTTTCAGCAACAGGCTGAAGATGTCATATGCTCGTTCACCGCGGGCGTCGAGGACCATGGGGATGGTGGAAGCCTTAATCATAACTCGTGTTTGAAAATTGAATTGATCTGGTTTCTGAAAGATTGTTTTCGGGGGTCGGCAAATAAATCCTGACTCAGATCGGCCACTTGTTTTTTCATTTTCTTTCTCTGGAGACAGGCAATAATGCAGAGAAGTTTTCTGTGCAATAGTGTGTTTTCCGTTAATACCGGGTCTACGATCATCTTTGCTTCGAACACAAGCGCTTCATCCGGTGGGAAGGCGCCTGATACAAACTGATCGATCTTTTGAATTTCAATCAACGAAGTCCTCATAGTTCAGTGATTTCTGTTTTATGGTATGGCGAAGCTTTTCGATACACTTATACTTTTGAACCGTAGCCGAATGTTCGCTGCGATATCCCATCTTCCCGGCGAGCTCTGCTGCTGTCAGTCGATCGTAGTAGAAGCTGCGAAGGAGTTCGAGACAATTTTTTCCCGCTCTTTCAAGGAATTGCAGCAGCTTGAAGTCGTTGATGGTGGGATAGAAATCATCGGGAACGGATATGCTCATTTCGTGCTGATCGAAGGACACCAACGCCGACCTATTTCTGAATTTCCGCGCCCAAAGGTGTTTGACGATTCCCATAATATAGGCTTCCGGCGAAGTCTCGATGACCACACCTTCGTTCAATTTCTCCTGGTATAAGACCAGCGCGTCATGAAACAGATCTTTTGCATCCTCCAATGATCCGTTCATTTTCCGGATCCATACAGCTACAGAAGGAAAGGCTGCTTCATACAGATCCTGGGATATAAGCGGTGCTTGCATTTTGAGATGAACTTGCCCGTGAGGCTGAAGAATGGTTTCCATTGAATGCAACTTTAAACCTTGAACCTTAAACCTTGAACCTTGAACCTTGCACTTTGCACTTTGCAGCCAGTGCCTCGGTCCTTCCAAATATCACCTCAAAAAATGATTTTTATTTGTAGTACACGATGGCGCAGTCCGGCTTTTTCTTTCTGAAGCTTTCGATCTCACGGGTGGAGACTTTTGTGTTGTAGCATTTCAGCGATTTGAGGGCGAGTGGCAGGAGAGGATCAAGATTGCCCACCCTGGTGTTGGAGCAGTCCAGCGTTTCAAGATGTATCATTTGCGTGACGGGGTCCAGGCGTCGGACCTGTGTACCGGCGCAGCTGAATTTTTTCAGGTTATCAAGGTTACTCAGGGTTTTGAGATCATCGATAGGTGTATTCGATATATCCAGATCCTCCAGGCTGTTCAGTTGATTGACCGCAGAGATATCCTGTATCGGACTGCTGGTCGCGTGCAATAGCTTCAACGACTTCAGGTTTTCCATGTCAGGTATTGCTGTAATAGCGGTACCTGAAAAAGACAGTTCCTTCAGGTGTACAAACTCACTAAGCGCAGACAGGTCGGTCACGGCAGCATCCTTCAATTGAAGGGAGGGTCGTTCTACAAGTCTGTGTAGATTTTCCCGGGTTGAGCTGGTGTCTGGCATTTGCATCGTCATTAATTCTTTCCAGTTTGAATTCAAATTCTTCCACCAACGGTTTAAATGGAGTGTTTTAAAAACCAGCAGCACCTTCGGGTTCTTGTCAAGAAATTCGCCTGCGATATAGTCTTGTACGCCGGTTTGATCGGCATAAACACGTTCAAGTTGTGTAAGTTTATTCAACGGTGACAGATTTTCGATTTTACTCTTGTCTGCTTTCAGAATTTTCAATTTTGAAAATTGCCGTACCACCGACAAATCTCCAACATTGGTCTCGCTGATGTCCAGGTAGCGAATCTCCTTGAAGTTTTCCAGTGGTGACAGGTCGCTGATGTCTGTGTTGTTGGCCAGCAACACCGTGAGTTTGTTAAATCTTTTTAGCGGCTCAAGCGATTGAATGCGGCTGTTTCCACCGATGTTCAACGAGTCTTTGCCAGTAACCCGCGCCAGCTCTTCTTTGCTTGGTGACTGGCTGATTTTCAGATTTTTAGCTAATACTTCTTGCCATGTAGGTTGAAGATTATCCCACCACAACCGAAGGTCCTTTGAATCATAAATGACGAGCACTTTCGGGTTCGCCGCCATGAAGGTATTTGCATTTTCCTGGCGAACAGGAGTCTGATCACAATAGACCCGCTCAAGGTTCTTCAGTTTCAGCAGAGGCTGCAGGCTTGACACCTGCGTGGCATTGGCATGAAGGGTTTTCAGATTTTCGAGCGAGGCCAAGGGTGTGAGGTTGGCTACCTGTGTACTGTCGATGTCCAATGAAATCAGATTCTTGAGGTGCGCAACGGAGTTCACATCGGATATTTGCGTTCCGGAAATATTCAAGTCAAGCAACTGAACAAGTTCTTCGAGCGCCGATAGGCTGGATATCCTGGTCCCTTCAAGATTTAGAGTCTTTATCCCGGTCAATGACGACACGGCGGAGATATCGCTCACGGGTGTGTTCCCGGCATTCAAATCCGTCAGCGCAGGCATCTTTTCAACAACGGAGACAACAGAAATATTTGTATGACTGATATCCAGCTTGACCAGATTACCGGAATACTTCAGCACGCTGATATCCTTGATCTTTGAATGGCTGATGTTCAGCTCCGTGAGCTCGGTAAGATTTCGAATCGGAACAAGGTCGGCGACTAGCGTGTAGGAGAGGTTCAGCTTTTTGAGCCTTGTCAGGAATGAGAGCGCGTCGATGCTGGTGATGTAGTCGTTGCGCGAAATATCGAGGTCTTCAATCGCTGCGATGCTTTTGAGATCATTCGCAGACACACTATCCACGAGATTTAGTTTCTTCTTGAACAGCGATTGCCATTCAAAGGAAAGTTGTTTCCACCAGTTTGCCAGGGCGTCTTTGCCACTGAATTCCGTAGTATACATGCTCACAATCTTGAGGTCCTGCGCGTCGAGGTCATAATTGATCTCGATGAACCTGGCTTGTGTGGAATTCACCGGTACACCATCAGCGGTGGTGCCTTTTAGATTGCGCGTGAGTGAAACTTTGTAAAAATGCTTGTTATCTGGATTTACGCCGCCGGTGATTCCATCAATGGTGAACTCAAACCGGGCATCATCAAAAAAGAAATCAACATCCTTGAGATAGGCAGGAATGTCTTTATTGGTAATCACCAACCGATCCTGCACCAGGTCGTCTTCAACCTGGACTTTGGCATCGCGGAATATTTTCGAATATCCGCTGGTGATAATCACCTCTTTGTCCCGTGTTGACGTCTCGCGGCTGGCGAGGGCATTCAGCATGAACTCTAAAACCGACACGATATTCCTTACCTGTTTCTCATCCTTTACCGAGTCAGGAGCTGGGTCACTGGCAACGGGTTTCTTTTCAACAACTTTTTTGGTGGCGGTCTTAACAGGTGTTGGCTGTTTTTTTAATTGTACCGTTTTCCTGACTGGTTTTCTTGTGTCGGTAGTTTTCTTGACCGTTGATTTCTTACTGGTTGATTTCTGCGCGTCGGCTACAGACACAAACAGGAAAAGCAGCAGCGTGGCACAAATCCAAAGCTTACCTGCCCTCATGATACAGATATTTTCGCATGACCTCTTTTTCGCTGGCGTCATTCAATTTAACGAGGTTTGAGATGAGCCACCCGGTATTATAGCCAGCCCGGTTAAAATCTGAGATTTCAAAGTACCAACCATCGATTTGGAAGAAGTGAAATTTCACTTCACTCACGGACTTGAATGTCAAATTGCCTTTTTTCAATTCATATAGGAACACCGGTAAATGATCAGGTGTAAATCGTTTCACCGTAAACTGGCTGATGCTGTCACTGTTGGCAAATGCTTTCCGGAGGTTCATGAAATCCAGTTCGTGGCTCATGGGGTGAAGAAATCTGCCGATTTTTGTTGTGTCGCGTACAAAATAGGGTTTGAACGCGTCTGCATATACTTTGCTGATGGCCCACTTATAGCCGAGGTGATCTTTTTCGATCTCCATGAACAAAATGAACGTTTGCTCTTTGCCATTGAAAGCAAATGTCGCCTGCACTTCTGCAAACCAATTGCCACCGTGAAAGTCAAGCACCGCTGTTTCTGACTTGTCGAGAATACTTTTAGTAAACTCACCCTTTAGGGCGTCGGTCATACCGGTGTTGTTGCCGTCAAAGAGTATACCGAAGTACTTCTTGCGCAGCTTGGGATTGCGATAAGGTTTGTCGCCTGGGTAGTAGCGCTTGCCTTTCTCATCTTCTTCCCCGTTGAAGCGACGAAAGAATTGATTGACCTGTTTGGACTGCGCATATAGTTTGGATTCGTCCAGGTCGCCGACGATTTGTGCATTAGCACGGCTGGAAAAAAGCAGCGCGAATCCGAAAAGGACGATGACTCCTGATCGTCGTATTACAGCGTTCGGCGAGTTTGTTTGCTTCCGCAAATTAAGCGCTGGTTTCGGTGACTTTGATATCGCCGAGTAGAACGTCCCAGAATTCGATGGTGCGTCCGGCGATCTGTGTTTTCTTACGCTCCACGTAGATGGTGATATCCTTTTTGGTGGTGTCTTTGTATTTTAGTTTATCACCGGTAGTGCCTTCAAAACGCTGATAGATCGTGACAACCCCGACGTATCTTCCATCAGGCTGGCGTTCGAGATCACTGATGTAGTGAATGTCATACCATTCGATTGTTACTTTGTCATAGCTCAATGCCATCAGTCTTTCAAAGTACTTTCTTACTTTATAATAATTGACCTCCTTGCGGTTGAGTGCGGATACACCCATCTCGCTGCCCGGTGCGAAGAGTTCTTCCGCACGATCCATCACGCGGTTTGCCTCTGAGAAGGGGGTCTTTTTATTTCCGATGATGCTGATGTATTTGCTCAGGTCACGTACTTTTTCCAGCGCGAGTGAGTCGATCGCCTGCTTACGCTGTGGGCTGATGTCATCGTCTTTCTTTTGCGAGAATGCACTGAATGCGACGAAGGCGAAGGCAACCAGCGTGATGAAGTATTTTGAGATGCTATGAGTCATGGCTGTTGATAATTTAGAGTGTTATTTACGAAGTTCCACCGCGGTGATCTTACCGGCATCGTTGATCTCGAGCGTTTCTATCTTGTTGATGTTCTTCCTCTGATCTTTGAGATAATCCAGATAGTTACGGATGGTGGTAGGACGGTCGTAATCTTTCTGGTCCCCTGAACCGCTTATGATGATTAGGACCGGTGTATCGGGCGAGGAGAACATCGAAAGCGCTTCGTTGATGCTGCTGTTGGCGGATGCTACAGAGGATGAACCTGCGATGGCATCAAAATACTGGCTGAGTTTTGCTTTGGGTGTGCTGGCTTTGGCTTCAGCTTCCTTTCGGGCGGCCTCTTCCTGCTGCCTTTTCGCATTGGCTTCTTCTTCAGCCTCTCGCTTTCTTCGGTCCTCATCTTCTTTCTTCTGGCGGGCTTCCTGTTCCATGCGGGCCTTCTCGGCTGCAGCCGCAGCTTCCATAGCCTTCTTCTTACTCTTGCAGGCAGTGAAACAAAGTAGCAGGGCGACTGTCCAGATGGCCAGTCGCGGAGAATTTCTCATGAATTGCATCGCTTTGAGTTTTTTAGTGTGAATAACGAACATCTGCACAGATATTATAATCAGGCCACCTTTTTGGGGCGTTAAACCGACAATCCCTTCTTTAAAGCAAAGGAAAATGTTGAAAAATTAACCCCGATGCAATTATAGTACCAACGGAGTAAATAATGCCTTTTCTGCGCTGAGCGTGAGCATTTTACCCTGTGATATTTTATGGCGTTGATTGCATGATATTCTACCTCGAATTGAATAATTGAACTTAAATCTTCTGAAAATGAATTTGTTAGTGTGAATTCGAGAATCAAATGTTAAACGGCATGACAAAGGGCGTGGCTGATGCCTCAACGGACTGGCGGTCGCGTAGAATTTGTTTTGCCTGGAGCAGGATCCCACCGCAGCCGAATCCTGTTATTTCCCGGTGAGTTTGTACGCCAAGCGACAATTCCCCTAAATCACGAAAGCCGTTTGGCGAACTACTTCGTATATCTGGTAGTTTTGTACATGAAAAACCAACGCATCGTGAAATCAACACTTGTTTTACTATTCGCAGTCATTGGCCTGAGCGCGGGCGCCCAGAATCTTAAAACAGATAAAGGGCATGAGAAGAATCCCTATTATTCAACCACCGATACCAGACACCTGAACGTGACGAATGCGGAATGGAAAAAAATACTGTCTCCTGGCCTGTACGCTGTTGCGCGTGAACAGGATACCGAGCCTGCTTTTACTGGGACAATGTGGAAATCATTCACAAAGGGAACCTATTACTGCGCCGTCTGCGGAAACGCGCTCTTCAAGTCTGACTCGAAGTTCGCAAGTCAATGCGGCTGGCCCAGTTTCTTCGAAGCGATTCGTCCCAACAGTGTGAACTACAAAGAAGATCATTCCTATGGCATGAGCCGCACCGAAGTGACCTGCGCGCGCTGCGATTCTCATTTGGGTCACATATTTGACGACGGGCCGCCGCCCACGGGCAAGCGCTTTTGCATGAACACGATCTCCCTCGACTTTTTGCCGGAACTCAAGGCAAGCAAGTAAGCCAGACCAGTGATGGTCACGCGAAACGTGGACTGTCGCGTCATAATCCTGCCGCGATCTTAAGACATAGATCTAGTTTTCTGTCAGGCTTTTTGAAAAGACATAGATCGGGTAGCCGAAGAATTCCTTACTCTTGATCAAAACAAAATTGTGCTTCCGCATCGCTGCGAGGAACACATCTGTTTTGGTCAGCGGCATCGCGCATTTCTTATCGCTGCAATACTCCGTTTCAGCTTTGTCACTGAAGCTGTCACGGATGCTTATCGTACCGGAAGGTTTCAGAACGTGATAGAAGTCATCGAGTATGCCGTCGACATCGCTGAATTGATGAAAGGTTGCATTTGAATATATTCTATCAATGCCTCCTGCAGGAAGATTCGTGTGATGAACTGTGCCGATGACTGTGTGATAGGAGTTTATTTTTTGAAGGTCGCGTTTGCTTTGTTTGGAATAGTAAGTGACAAGCGTTGCAACCTGCTTTTCGTTGAGGCAGCGGGTGTCAATGTCCTGGACGTAGACCGCGTTGTTGGTCATTAAACTGGACATCATAATGGTAAGACCTCCACCTGATGCACCCACATCTGCAAAGGATTGCCCGGGTTTCAGGTCTAGGTAATCGATGATCGGCGCAAATGTTTCCTGAACCGATTTCTGGTCCATGGTTGGGCCGCAGGGGTCCGGCGACACACGGGTAGAGGAACAGGCAGCCACTACGATCAGACAAGAGGGTAGGAGATGATGCAGATTCAAAAGTTTAATGTTTAAAGATTCAAAACGATTTCATATGAGATAAATTATGTCCCTTGGTGAAAGTCGCTATCTACCCTTGAAATTGTCGTGATCAGCCCGCACCAATGAACGGGCAGTGTGTTATGTTTGAATTATAAACAACCTACTGCCATGAAATCAGGAATGAAATCCCCCGGGTCTATCGATGAGTACATCGCCGAATATCCGAAGGCCGTTCAGGAAAAATTGCAGAAGATCCGCGAGACAATCCAGAAAGCCGCACCTGAGGCTGGCGAAGCTATCAAGTACGGCCTGGCAACATTCACACTCAATGGGAATCTCGTCCACTTCGGCGGATTCAAGAACCACATCGGATTTTACCCGGCGCCACGGGCCATAGAAGAATTCAAGAAAGAGCTGGCCGGGTACGAGGGTTCTAAAGGAGCGATCCAGTTTCCGATGGATAAGCCCATACCGTATAGTCTGATCACACGTATGGTTAAATTTCGTGTGAAGCAGACCAAAGAACTGGAGCGAGCCAAGTCGCTACTTAAGAAGAAAGCCAAAAAGTCCTGAGAAGAGTCAGAAGGCTAGCGGATGTTCCATCCGTTGATGGGTCCGCCGTGTAAAAACTTCTCCGGAGTCATGACGCCTTTGCGTTTAAAAACTTCGCCGTCTTTCATCACGAATTTCACCGTGCGCAAGGCATCAATGTTTTCCAGAGGGTTGCCAGGTATCGCAATCAGATCGGCGGCCAGCCCCACTTTGATAGGACCACGCGTATTTTCGGTTTCGCTGCATTTGTATCCATTGATGGTCATCGCACGGAGGATATCGACGTTGGGTATTTTTGCTTCCTTCCAGGTCTCGATAAATTCGATGGCGACTTCACCTCGTGTTTTGCCTGGCACATAATAATCGGCGTCCGTTGAAAAAGTGAGAGGCACTTTGTTTTCAAAAGCATTCTTTAGAAGAGAAACCGTCTTTGCGTAACGCTCGGGTGTAGTATGTTCTGCGAGTGTGATCGGCGTTTCGGTACCCGCCCGCCAGATTCCTTTCTTCGCCATTAACTTATGCATTTCATCGTTCATGCCGCTGTCGTGTGCGATGGACCAGATACCGGCCTCGATGGCGCGGCGTGCACCGTCCAGCGTTTGCACGTGTCCTTCCACTTTAAAACCCGCTTTGGCCGCTTCGTTGATCACAAGCCTGATGTCGTCAACGCTGTAGCCCCAGGGTTTACAATCCACACAGATCTTGATCACCTTCGCGCCAAACAATTCATTCTGGCGTATGGCTTTGATAATCTCATCATGTGTATCGGCTTCGATATATTCCGGGTATACGATGTTTTTTCCCGGTGCACCCATTTCAGGCGTGGGCCAGAATTGGCCACCGACACTGCCGATGATAATTCCAGAGTTGATGATCTTGGGCCCCGGAATCCACCCTTGCTCAATAGCCTGCCTGAGGGCGGTATCGGCATAGTTACCGTTGTTGCCCATGTCACGTACGATCGTAAATCCCGACGACAGCATTTGCATTCCATTCGAAGCTGCCTGAATGGCCCGCAGCGCTGTGCTTTCAGTCACATAGGTGTAATAATAGATATTGCGCTCCGGCGTCACCTTGTAGGTGAGCGCAAGGTGGTTGTGCGCATCGACCAGTCCGGGAAGAATAGTGAGATCGGAAAGATCAATAATTTCTGCCCCTGCAGGGATGGTCACGTTAGGGCCGATCTCCTTAAACTTTCCGTTTTCGATGAGGATAATCTGGTTGGAGGCAATCGTCCCTGTGGCGGGGTCGACGAGTCGGCCTGCTTTGACGGCCGTCACGCGGGGCGCGTTGTCTTGTCCGAAAGATGAGATTGATAAAAGAACAAACAGGGTAAATGACAACAGTCTTATTACTGTCAGTCTGTGAATTGAGTTCATAGTCAGGTTTTGGTTGGTACCCTGAACGTAGTGAAAAAAAGTGGAATAAGACTTTGAATAAAAGTACCAGTTGTGAAAATATTCGAGAGATCAAGGTTATTTCGATCTTTACTGCTTCCTGATATTGATCATCGGGACAAACCGAATATATATATTCATCAGGTGTTCACTTCAAATCAAGTCATGTTATCCCAGTTTGATGATCATTGAAATACTTCAAATTATTAAATCTCCCTCGGTGGTGTTTATGACTAACTTAGGCGCATGAACACAGCAGTTACTTCCGTTTTGGTGCCGATGTTATATATGAGTGACCTGGCGGCAGCTATTGAATTCTATTCAAGAGCGTTTGGTGCGAAGGAGCGCTGGCGGATTGGTCACGAAGGAAAAGTCCATGTTGCAGAACTTGATATTGATGGCACGTTGCTTCGACTTCATGATGAAACGCCGAAGTCGCATGAACTAGGCCCTCCGATGCTCAATGGTACTACGGTGGTGATCCACCTGTTGTCGCAGCGCGCGGATGATCTGATGGCCCAGGCATTGAAGGCCGGCGCGACAGTTCTGAGTCCCATGACCGATTATGAATATGGCTATCGGCAGGGAAACCTGCGTGATCCATTCGGGCATCATTGGTGTATTGAGCGCATGGATGATCTGTATAAGAAACCGAAGATGGAGTAGTGGCCTGAGCTTCCCCCAGTTATTCAATATTCTCAGTCTGTACCTTTTAATAGAATATATAAAAATACTAAAATAATTAGTACTATACTAACATAATTAGCTATGTTTGACCTCACACTAAAGAGGCAATGCTGGCTAAAAATCATAGTGCTTTCGCATCCCTGCAAAAGGAAATACTGCAATTAGCAGGGTTTAGAGGTATCCATAATCCACTGATTGACAGTAAATTATGGCCTATCTGCGAATCTTTTCCAAATAGATCCTTCCCGGTAGGGGCGGTACATGAATTCCTCGTTTCAGAGGCTGAAGCCAATGCCGCAACGAATGGCTTTATCGGCGGGCTGCTGTCTTCATTGATGGGTAACCATGGAGCGGTTCTATGGATCAGTAATTCAAGAACTGTATTCCCTCCGGCGCTTACCAACCTGGGTCTCCGTTCCGACCGATTTGTCTTTGTGGACCTCAGGAGAGATAAAGATGTCATCTGGGCCATGGATGAAGCGTTGAAGTGCGCTTCCTTGAGTGCGGTAGTCGGTGAGGTTCAGGATCTGAACTTCACAGAATCACGAAGGCTTCAACTGGCAGTCGAACAAAGTGAGGTTACGGGATTTGTAGTCCGGAATAATAGCAAGAGTCCGAACACAACCGCGTGTGTTTCGCGATGGAAGATCACTTCACTACCCAGCGAACCGATTGAAGACCTCCCGGGAATTGGCTATCCAAAATGGAGCGTGGAATTGCTGAGAATCAGGAATGGAAAGCCCGGTAAGTGGGAGGTTGAGTTCAAGAACAATCGCTTTAATATAGTAAGTGATCAACCATCTGAAGCCGGTATCTCTTATCGGAAAATTCAACTGGCGGGATGACATGTCGAAGCGTTTTGTATCCATCTGGTTCCGCTATCTCGCCACGGACTGGTTCTCCCTCCGCCAGCCCCAGTTGAAGAATATTCCATTTGTATTGAGAACTCCCGTTCATGGCAGGATGATCATTACGGCTATCAATGATTCAGCAAAGAGAAAAGGTATACTCTCCGGAACTGTTCTCGCCGATGCGCGTGCAGTGGTTCCGGAGCTTTACGTGCTGGATGACAGACCGGATCTGTATGACAAATTGCTTCGCAGGCTTGCGGAGTGGTGCATCCGGTTCACACCGTTTGTTACTGTAGATGCTCCCGACGGTTTATTGTTTGATGCTACGGGTTGTTCACATCTCTGGGGAGGTGATAAAGCGTATACTGAATCCATCATTAAAAAACTTACGGGTCGGGGCTATGATGTTCATGCGGCCATGGCGGATACAGTAGGTGCAGCCTGGGCAGCTGCGCGCTTCGGAAATAAAATCACCGTGATTGACGAAGGTCTTCACATGGAAGCCATGATGAGATTTCCACCTGAGTCGTTAAGGATCGAGCCTGAAGTAGTGCAGCGGCTTCATAAGCTGGGCCTTCATAAAATCGGTCAGTTTATAAAAATGCCAAGGCCTTCTTTGCGGCGTCGCTTTGGACAGCATTTTATACAACGCCTGGATATGGCATTGGGTACCACGGATGAATTGCTTCACCCGGTAATTCCGGTTGAGCCCTATCAGGAAAGGTTGCCATGCCTCGAACCCATCGTGACCGCAACGGGGATTGAGATGGCGTTGGACCAGCTTCTTAAGTCATTGTGCTATCGACTTCAGCAGGAGCAAAAAGGTATTCGTGTTGCGACGCTGAAGGGATACCGTGTGGATGGAAAAACGGAACAGATCACCATTGGCACCAATCGACCATCCCATCACGTACCACATTTATATAAATTATTTGAGTTAAAGATCTCGACCATAGAACCTGCGATGGGCATCGAGTTGTTCCTTTTGGAAGCCACTCAGATCGAAGACCATTTCTCACAGCAGGAGAAAATGTGGGAAACATCAGGCGGACTTGAAGATGAACGGTTGTCTGAGCTGATCGACCGCCTGGGAGCGAGGGTAGGGATGCAGGCCATACACCGGTACCTGCCTGATGAACATTACTGGCCGGAGCGCTCATTTAAGCCCGCTTCGGATCTACGTGAACAACCTGCCACTCCCTGGCGGGCTGACAAGTTGAGACCCTTGCAGCTGTTGCCTGTTCCGGAACGGATCGATGTTGCGGCACCGATACCCGATTATCCGCCCATGCTATTTGTATATCGCGGTGAACAGCATGAGGTTGCCAAAGCAGATGGCCCGGAGCGCATTGAGCAGGAATGGTGGATACAAGATGGTCAGCATCGTGACTACTATCGTGTCGAAGACAGAGAGGGCAGAAGGTACTGGATATTCCGGCTGGGACACTATCATGATAAAACGTATCAATGGTTTTTGCATGGATTCTTTCATTGAGATACAAGTGTCGCCAGTCGCCGGTTGCCGGTTGGTGTACCCACGGGTTATCGTGTGGAGCAGGAGACGGGAGACAGGAAACAGGTGACAGGTAACAGGTGACAGGTGACAGGTAACAGGCGACGGGTAACATTATGAATTACACTGAACTCCAGGTCACGACAAACTTCACCTTCCTTCGCGGCGCATCCCATCCGCAGGAGATGGTAGCGCAAGCTGCGGCTTATGGTTATGATGCCATCGCCATTACAGACCGGAATACCTTTGCTGGATTAGTGCGGGCTCATGTGCAAGCCAGAACTTCAAAGATCCGAATCATCCCTGCCTGCCGCCTTGATTTGATTGATGGTCCGAGTCTGCTGGCTTTTCCAAAAGATATTCAGGCCTATGCTCAGATTTCAGCACTGCTGACCAAAGGCAATTTGAGAACGGAAAAGGGTAAATGTGATCTGTATAAGGAAGATCTGTTTGAGCATGCGCAAGGATCATTGTTCGTAGTGTTACCACCGCAATCGCTCAATGAAAACTTCGACTTCGATGAAGGATTTAAAAGATCACTGCTTGCATATCATGAAGCACTTCGGGATCAGCTTTTTATAGCGGCTTCCCGCAGTTATAGCGGCGATGATGCAAAGCAACTGTTTCGAATCAGCCAGCTTGCAAAACAATTGAGGGCACCGATGGTGGCGACCAACGACGTGCACTACCACCATCCAGACCGTCGGGAATTGCAGGATGTGATGACTTGTGTGAGAGAGAAATGTACCATACACAACGCGGGTTTCAGACTTCATCACAATGCGGAGCGATATCTCAAACCCAATGATGAGATGCTGCGGTTGTTTCGGCAATATCCGGATGCGATACAACAAACGCGCATCATCGCCGATGCCTGCACGTTCTCACTGGATCAATTGAAATATCGTTACCCGAAGGAAGTGACCAGTGAGGGGCGTACGCCGCAGGAAGAAGTTACCTTCCTGGCCTGGAAGGGGGCGCATGAAATATTTGGAGAGAACATCCCTGAAAAGATTAAGAAGAACATAGAACACGAGCTCAGGTTTATCCAGGAGATGAATTATGCGGAGTATTTTCTCACCGTGTATGATATTGTGAAGTATGCCCGTAGTAAGAACATCCTCTGCCAGGGACGTGGGTCTGCGGCCAATTCAACGGTATGCTATTGCCTTGGAATCACTTCCGTGGATCCATCCAAATTCGATCTGCTGTTTGAAAGATTTATCTCAGCGGCGCGCAATGAGCCCCCGGATATTGATGTGGATTTTGAGCACGAGCGCCGTGAGGAAGTGATGCAGTATATCTATCAAAAGTACGGGCGTCATCGGGCGGCCGTGGTTGCGACAGTAACTGAACTTCATCACAAAGGCGCCATACGCGACGTGGGGAAGGCGATGGGTTTGTCGGTAGACACCATCAACAGGTTATCGGGCCTTATCTGGGATTTTGAGGATGACGGATTTGACCGCGACCGGATCAAAAGTCAGGGAATCAATCCTGACGATAAAACGGTTCGCAAAGTACTGCAGCTGACTTCACAGTTCATGGGTTTCCCACGACAGCTGGGACAGCATACCGGCGGTTTTGTAATCACGGCGGGAAAACTTTCCGATCTGTGTCCGATTCTCAATGCGCGGATGGAGGACCGCACCAATATTGAATGGAACAAAGATGACATCGAGGCGCTTGGATTTTTGAAGATCGATGTGCTTGCACTGGGTATGCTTACCTGTATTCGCAAAGCATTCGACCTGGCGAAAAAGCATTACAATCGTGATCTGACGCTTGCCAACATTCCGCAGGATGATCCAAACGTGTATGAAATGGTGAGCCACGCGGATACGATCGGCGTGTTCCAGATTGAAAGCCGTGCCCAGCAGTCGATGCTTCCGAGGTTAAAGCCCAGGGAGTTTTATGACCTGGTGATCGAAGTGGCGATCGTGCGGCCAGGCCCGATTCAGGGTGACATGGTGCATCCCTATCTGCGAAGACGCAGTGGCCTGGAGAAAGTGGAGTATCCATCGGAGGAATTGAGGGCCATACTTCACAGAACACTGGGAGTTCCATTGTTCCAGGAGCAGGCGATGAAGATCGCGATCGTGGGTGCGGGGTTTACGCCGGCCGAAGCGGATGCCCTGCGACGAAGTATGGCCACATTCAAAGCCAAGGGAATGGTCGCACACTTCGAACATAAGCTGATCAGTGGGATGATGAGCAAAGGATATTCGCGCGAATACGCCGAACGTGTCTTCAAACAACTAAAGGGATTTGGAAGTTATGGTTTTCCCGAGAGCCATGCCGTGAGCTTTGCGTTGCTGGTGTATGTTTCATCTTGGCTTAAATGCTATTATCCCGATGTGTTTGCCTGCGCATTGCTCAATAGTTTACCTATGGGGTTTTATCAACCTGCTCAGCTCGTAATCGATGCCAGGAAGCATGGCGTTGAAGTGGTGGGCATCGACGTAAATCATTCTGACTGGGACAATACCCTCGAATATTATCATCCGGATCTGAACGTACCGCGCGATTACAAGGGAAAACTCAGACTCGGCTTCAGACAGATCGGAGGATTCAGGCAGGAAGATGCCGTGGTATTGATGAATGGACGC
The DNA here is from genome assembly GCA_044227305.1 of Cyclobacteriaceae bacterium. Lineage (GTDB taxonomy): Bacteria > Bacteroidota > Bacteroidia > Cytophagales > Cyclobacteriaceae > ELB16-189. Next base: position 155,065 of record JBGAFJ010000006.1, read on the forward strand.
AGCGGTAAGGCTTTTACTTCCGTGAATGATTTGCGGGAACTTGGACTTCAGGATGGTGCGCTTGAAAAGCTGGCGGATGCGGATGCGTTCAGGTCTCTCGGGCTCGATCGCAGGCAGGCATTATGGGAAGTGACTACCCGGGACAGAACACCTGCCGTATTTACAGGTAAACATGAAAGTTATGTCAAAGAGGAGAATGCTAATCTTCCGGATATGATTTTGTCAGAGCACGTCGTACAAGATTATGCATCCACATCCCTTTCGATCAAAGGACATCCTGTGGGTTTCGTTCGCGATCAGTTGGATTCACTCCGGATTACAACCAACGAAAATCTTTCCATAAAGAAGAACGGAGATTATGTAAAGATTGCGGGGTTGGTATTGGTACGTCAAAGGCCGGGCACTGCCAACGGAATTTGTTTTATCACTCTGGAAGATGAAACGGGAACTGCGAATGTGGTGGTCTTTCAAAAGCTTTTTGACAAGTATCGGAAAGAGATCATCCAGTCACGTCTGCTGATGGTGGAAGGACAATTGCAGGTTGAGGGCGAAGTGATACACGTGATTGCCCGAAAGTGCCATAATGTTTCCGGACTCCTTCGAAATCTTGTGCCGCATCTCAACGAAGATCCTCCCATTGAAACCCTCTCTCGTGCTGATGAAAAAACGTCCCTACCTGATCCAAGAAAAAAGGAAATGGTGCAGGGGAAGATTTTTGGGGAGGGGAGGAATTTCCGGTAGCTAAGCCGCTAAGGTTATACGCCACGAAGGCGCGAAGACACAAAGTTTCACAAAGAAATCACAAACTATTGAAATGTCAGCTGCACCTAGAACCCAGAACCTAGTACCCAGCACCCAGCCTCAATCCTTCACACACCTGAACCCCACTGTCGCGTTTCTTTCAAATCCTTCAGAGACCCGGAGGAGATATTGCCGGTAGTGAAGTTCTCTGGGACCGCCCTGGACATACCACCAGCTTGATGAAGGCTTGAAGTAACTGCCGCCTTTCATCATGATGTAGCGGTAGCTACCGCTTTCGTAGATGTCGTTGGTTAATTGCCAAACACAACCCACGAGGTCTTCGAGTCCGAATGGGTTCGCACCGGCTTTGTATTTGCCCACTGCGTAAAGATTTCCATCACCAAGATTGCAATTCCTTTTGTCAATGCCTTCCAATGAGAAGACGGTCAAGGTCTCCGTGATCTTTTCTTCCTTTCTTTTAACCGGTGTCGCCTGCTTCCAGGGCCACTCATTCATTTTTTCGGTCTGCGCCGCATACTGCCACTCGATTTCCGTGGGCAGCCGCTTCCCAGCCCAGGCTGCATAGTGCTGAGCATCTTCATAAGACACATACACAACGGGGAAACGTTCTTGCCCCGACGGAATTTTCCCGTCTCGCCAATGCTTCAGAAAGTTTGTCGTGTCCTGTGGCTTATAACCTGAAGCGTCCATAAACAATTTAAAATCAGCATTGGTCACAGGATGCTTATCCATCCACATCGTTGGCATCATGAATCTCTCGCCTACGGACTGTTTTGGGTAAGGAATGAAATTATCGCCATGTGTGGCATTGAAAGTGAATTGACCGGCGGGAATACGAATCATTGCTTTCGACGGCGTTGAAAGAGGTTTCGTCTTGTTACTTATGCTGACCAGCTTCGGCATGCCGGGATCGATGTACTCGATGGTCTCGTCAATTAACTCATCGTGATCGAAAAGTTGAGTGACAATTTTTCCTTCATACCGCCCAAATGTTTTACCCAACGCCAATTTGGAATCGGCTGAAAGCTCAATACACTTTTTGTCGTAGGAGGGATCACCCATCCAAACCCTGACTTTGTTTCCATGAACGCCGGAGATCAGCAGTGTGTCACCATGGATTTGCGTTTTGAGAACGATGTCAAAACGTGCGATGCAGGAAACACGGCCCTCGTTATTGCCTCCCAGGTCGGATTCCGGAAATGGGTCCACTTTTATCCATAAGTTGCCATTGACCGGTTTGGTATTGACGTGTTCCCACAAATTGATCCAATGAACCTTGTTGAGATCACCATCTGCTTTGAACATTCCGCCTTGATAGCCTTCCTGTCTAAGACTGAAAATTGTGTAAATGGTTTTTGTTCTCGTAGACCACTCGTTCACCCAGATACCGTCTTGTGTGGTGTGGATCAGCGGTGTGAGTTTTCCGTTTGTAAACACTTCGCTGGACTCACGCAGGATGCGCGTCGTGCGTCCGAGGAATTTATATTGTTCATCTTCCCAATCAGGATGGCCGGACGGGAACTGGTTAATCTCGGTCCCGTAGCCATTGAAAAATGAGACGGCATATTCACGCAGGATCGGTTCTTTATAAACCTCAGCAACCCGAAAAATGGAAAAGTTCGGCTTAATGAATTTATTGAGATTGAGCACGGGCGGATGGTACAGTGCATTGTGAACCCTGCCAGAGATAATGCCGGGCATATCCTTTGGAACCGCCATACCTTCGCTGTACATGATCACACCGGGGCGCACCTGGTCGGCGGCTTGTTGAAGCTCGCGCGATGATTCGCCCTTCGTGTCGAGGACGACGCCATCCGCCGTGGTCTCTTTAATGAGATGGGCAAGACCCTGTAGATGGCCTTCCGTTCGGGTGCTTTCATCCCATGGATTGTAGGCGATAAAGAATTTTGTTCCATGGGCGCGTAAGGTGTCCGCCAGTTTCCTCAATGCCGGAAGTCCGCCCGGCAAATCACGATAAAGGTCAAATTGATTTCTTTGGTCCAGACCTAAAGTTGGCCACGTGGGCCAGATGCAAATGACATCGTCGCCGCCATAGTACTTTTTTCCTTTTTCAAGAAATGCTTTGAGTTGAAAGCCGCCTGTCTTCGCATCATAGAAATCTTTGTCCCATGCCATCATCAGATGCATGACATAGGCCTTTCGTATCCATTTCAGATCTTCGCGATTGTACAGCGTTTCATCAATGGAAGGAATATCATATAATAATCTTTCCTGAAAGCATTTTCGAAGTCCTTCCTGCCAGGAGCCCTTGAACGTTTCAACATGCATCTCAAAACTGATGCTTCCGCCCGGTGAAAGGATTGACTCAAAACGCTTGAGCTTTGCATGAATCGCAGTTTCGGATTTTCTCCTGGTCAGCGCATAAACCGATAGCGTATCGTTGATCTTTAACGAAGCATATCCCAGGTCCCAGGCGTTGTCAGGTACGATCACACCCACAGGGTCACGCGAAGGCAAAAAAAGATGAGTTCGAGCCAAACGGTCGTTGCCGTGTGATCCGATAAAGACATGTCCTTCATCATTGTGGTTCCCTTTGTCGCGACCCAAAGGAATTACATCCCCTAAGATCACCGTATCCTTTGATCTGTTGGTGAACTTAATCAGATAAGAATCTTTTTGTTTCGTGAGCTGAACGATGAGGGGTGATTGCTCCGACGCACTGGGATAGAATGAGACGAGCGGTCGTTCAATCACGAATTCATGACTACTGATCAAGACAGATTTTATGATGCCGCCGGATTCCCGGATTTCAACATGCTGAGCCCGACAAAAAGCCGGGGAGCTAAGCGCAATGAAAAGAATTGCAACTTTTTTAAGCATATCCCAATGAAAGCAAGAAACCCGAATTATCCTATTCCGATTCTTCGCTGCTTGATTCGCTTATTGCGGTCACTTTTCCTCCAACCTCTTCTTGTAGGTGGCCTCCAACTCATCCAGCGACTTGTCGAAGCCGGCCCGGTCAATAAATACCTCCGGATTATAAGCGTCGCCAGGTTTGTGCTTTGAGTGCATCCCGAACTGGCTTGCATGAGAGGCGAGCCACAAGTCGAACGAGAGTTTTCTCAAAGCTTGCAAAGAATACGCAAAGTCTTTTGCAGCGTCGGGGTACGAAGGAATCGCGGTGAGCTTCTGATCCGTGACGATGGTTGGCATATTTGAGATGAGCACTTTATAAGTCTTTTTTTCATCCTTTGCGTCCAGCAGATAGCTGCATGATCCTTTGGTGTGACCAGGATGATGAAGCATCGTGAGTCTTGTGTCGCCAAGCTGTATGATCTCCTGATCTTTCAAAAGCTTGTCAGCTTGAACTGGTTTATAAGAAGAGCCGCCCAAACCCATCAGGGCGTAGTCCGACTTTCCACCGTCGGCCAGCACCTTTGCATCTTTTTCGTCTACCCACAACTCGGCACCGGTTAGTTTTTTGATTTCTGCCATGGCGGCAACGTGATCATAGTGAGCCTGGGTGGTGAGGAGTATTTTGATGTCAGAAAACTTGAATCCCAGCTTCTCAATGTTTGCCTTGATCATAGGCGCAGACGAAGCCAACCCGGAATTAATGAGTATCGATCCTTTTGTCGTTACGATCAGATAACAGGCGAGGTCATAGGTCCCCACATAGTACACATTGCCCACGACACGAAACGGTTCGTACGGTTGAGACCATTGTGGATTTTGTGCGAACGCTCCTGAACTAAAAGCCAGACCCGCGATCAGCAGGACTGAGGATAGTGTTTTCATGCCTTGTTTGATTTCATTTTTGTGGGTATTGAACAGGTGAATGTGGTTCCTTCTCCGATCTTGCTGTCGATGGTGATAGTGCCTTGCAGCTCGTCCATTAATCCCTTCACAATCGACAGGCCTAACCCGGACGAAGATTCTCCCTGTGTGGGCCGTGCGCTCAGTCGATGGAATTTCCTGAACAAATTACGCTGATCTTCTTTGCTGATGCCAGGGCCCTGGTCTTTGACATAAAACATCACTTTGTCGGAGGACGAGCGGGCACCGATGGTAATCGTGGTATTTGATTCCGAAAACTTAATGGCATTGGAAACCAAATTCTGAAGTATCCGGTCTATGTGCCGGGAATCCGAAATGAGTTGGACGTCTCCGTTCGTCAATTCGGCAATCACCAACCGGATTGCCTTTTGATGAGCCTGTGCTGCGTGATTGGATTGACAACTGGCGATCAGCTCATTGATTGACACGGGAGCGGCATGCACTTTTAACTCTTTGTTCTCCAATGCAGACAGATCCATAATGTCCTGAATCAGCTTGCGACTGTTTTCTACGACGTTATTGATAATTCCAACAAATTGTTTTTGCTCGTCATTCAGAGGACCCAGCCGTGGCAGAATATGCGCGATGCCGCCGATGGAATTGAGCGGGGACTTCAGATCATGTGCAACCACACCCATCAGGCTGTTTTTTTCATGATTCAATTGCTCAAGCTTCACATTTTTTTCCTCGATCGTGGCGGTGGCCCGGAGACGTCCTTGAAGAGCACGATAGCTGATGAATAAAAGGGTGACGATCAGTAGCGAAATGATGACGGTAGCGGCGATCGTAAGATCCCTGTTGCGAATGGCCGAAAGCTGCAGCTCGTTCTCAATTCTCAACACGTCGTTTTCCGCCTGTTGCTGTTTCACTTTGTATTTCACTTCGAGATCGGCAATCTCTCGATTCAGTCCTTTCGATTGAATGGAGTCGTTATATCGCGCCGCTTCTTTTTGTTCGGTCAGCGCGCTCCTGAAGTCTCCCAATTTTTCATGCGTCATCGCAAGCAATTCGGAAATTGTGAACAGCATGTCATTGTTTTTCGATTGCGTCGCATGGACAAGGCCTTTTCTCAACACCGGAATAACGTCGTTATATTTGCCTTGCTCATAGTACGTTCTGCCGATGTTGTAGTTAACCAATCCCAGTCCGAACTGGTCATTCAGTTCTATTTGCAGGCGCCTGGCAATTTCAAAATGCTTTAACGCATCATCATACCGCTTCATACCGCGGTTGCTGATGCCCAGGTTGTTGTTAACCAAAGCGAATCCATATTTATGTTTTTCAGGATCCAGCTTCTTCAAAGCATTCTGAAAATACACCAGCGAGCTGTCGAATTGATGTTGCTCCTGAAAGATGAGCCCGATGTTGTTGATGATTCGTGATTTGAATACCGCCCCCGTATTCGGTTTCGTGAGGGTTAATGTCTTTTTAAAATATTCCATCGCCCGTGGATATTCCTTGCGGGTCCAGTAGATAATGCCAATGTTGTTGAAGGCGGTTTGAATGTGTAACGTATCTTTTTCGGCGATGAAAATGTCCAGCGCCTTTTGATCGTACTCAAGTCCCCGTGCCAGCTGATCGGTCATCTCAGAGATGATGCCGAGTTCGAGGTAGATCTTTGCCTCAATGAGTTTGTCTTTTATTTCCTGTGCTTTTGCCAGACCGGTGTTGAATGCCGCTACTGCCTCATCGTCCAGACTTTGCTTATGCGCCGAAACGCCTTTGAGAAAATACAGCTTGGGCACGAACGACGCCAGCTGAGATGATTTGACTGCGATGTTCATACCCGAGTCGGCATAAGCAGCAGCCTTTTTGAAATCATTCAGATTATAATACTCACAGATTGAAATGATCGATTTGACCTTTTCAAGATCAGTAGCCTCCTTCGACTTGAAAATTCTCAGCAGGCTGTCAGGCTCGGATTGTTTCTGGGCAAAGGCGGCTGAAAAAACGGATACGGAAAGCAGGGCGAACAAAAAATTCCTCATGGATCAGGCAGGGGAGATGGGTCACGGGGAAAAGATAGGAGATTTCAATTACTTTATGGAAGGGATATTCAGACATCCAACCATTAGCTTATGAACAAAGCGGAGATTGGGGGCATTGCCCCGTTTTTCATTGTAAAAAATGTTCCTGCAGCTTTGGCTTTTTATCGCGACCGGCTTGGTTTCGAAATCGAGTACCAAGGGCCAACTCCGGAGGATATCTTCTTCGGAATGGTACGCAGAGGGCCTGCGATGATCATGCTAAAAGCAATTGGCGCAAACCCTGTCGCCAATCACACACGGGAGGTGGGTAAAGGAACTGCACCGTGGGACGCGTATGTCTATGTTCCTGATCCGGATGCGCTGGCCGAGGAATTCAAAGCGGCCGGTGTCAGTTTTTTGAAACCGTTATACAACAACAGCGACAACCTCCGCGGATTCGAAGTGCAGGATATTGATGGGTACGTACTCTATTTCGGACGACCGAATAATTAACCTTTACATCTTGGTCACTTTGAATTCAACCCGCCGGTTCAGCTGGCGACCTTCGTCGGTAGAGTTTTGTGCAACCGGAACCTTGTCACCGTACCCGGCATACGTCAGGCGCGTGTTGTCAATCCCTTTCTGGACCAGATAGTCAACGACAGCATGGGCTCTGTTTTCTGACAAAGTCTGATTGTAACTCTTTTCCCCGACATTATCGGTGTGGCCGCTGATTTCCATCTTAATGGACTTGTTATTCTGCAGCACGTCGAAGAGACGATCCAGTTCCGCTTTCGATTCATCGCGTAGTGTGGCCTGGTTGAAATCGAAAAAGACATTGTTCAATCGAATCGCTTTGCCTTCCTTGATGGGAGAGAGATAAAGATCTTTTTGAACTTCTTTGTACTGATCGAGCTTCGTGAGATCCATGTTTTCAGATACGGAATAGAACTTTTCGCTGCTGGCGAAGAAGCTGTAGAATTTTCCTTTCGGAAGGATGATACGATAAACTCCATCATGCGATGTACTGATTGTTTGGCCGACCAGCTTGTTGGAATTCAGATCGTAATACTCAATGTTGGCACCCAGTGGTTCTTTCGTTTCAGCGTTGTAAACTTTTCCGGTGATCAGAACCAAGGGCTCCGGCTTCGCACCCTCACTGAGCCGAATGCGAAAGATATCTTTGTCACCGTAGGAGTTTTGAGTGGAGGCCACATAGGCGTATTCACCCTTCGCGTCGATCTTGAAATCCACATCCTGACGGATCGTGTTTACTTCGGGTCCGAGGTTCTTAGGCGGACTCCAATTCTTCCAGGTTTCATCCAGTCGTTTCGTTACATAGATGTCATCGCCACCATAGCCCGGTAAGCCACGCGACGCATAGTACAGCGTCACGCCGTCCGGAGCCAGGAACGGTGCCGCTTCATCTTCTTTGGTGTTGACCACGTCGCCGAGGTTCATTGGTTCGGAGAAAGAATCACCTTCTCTGAAACTAACCCACAAGTCATTGCCGCCGAGTCCGTCGTCGCTTTCATTGGAGATCAGTAACTCATTGCCCGTGGCGGTGAGGAAGAAATTATAAAACGTGCCTTTCTTGTGTTTGAATTTTTTGATCTTGACTTCCTTAGGAACGCGCCAGCGATTGTCGGGTTTGACAGCGAGTGACACGCCGTTTCCCGTGATGTAGTTACCGGAAGAATGATACACGTTGGTAACTAGCATATAATTCCCGTCAGGGGAGATGTTGCACACCGAGTTGTTGCCGTCGTTGTTAATGGGTGAATTGAAACGAACGGCGGGGATCCACTCGCCCTTTTCGTCTTTCGCAGTTGCCCAGATGTCTTCGTAAGGCGGATCGATATTCTTCGGATGATTTTTCCGGGTGAAGAGCAGAACATTGCCATCAGCTGAAATGACCGGCATGTTTTCCTGCGTGGCACTGTTGACGTTCGGACCGAGGTTTTCTTTTACGTATCCTTTTACAGGGTTGTCGATCAGGTTGATGCCTTCCACCTTTTGAAAGAATTGTATGTAGTCGGCTGATATATGCATGGCATGCGACGCGAGGATTGCAGTCCAGGTGCCGAATGCCGGAGGTGCTTCCATTTCATGGACTGAAGTTTTATTTATAAAGAAGTTCAGCTTCGATCCCCGTTTCCGCAGTTGAATGAGATTATCCTGACCCATCGGCTTGATGATGCCTTCGAGCTTTTTCCAATCCGTCACGTCAAAGTACTTTCCATCTTTGTAGCCGCCGATGATGAAGTACCCTTTGGAAGTGATCTTAAACGTATAGTTGTTGTCGATGTCTTTTGCAGCGAACGCGAGTCCGTATCCATAGTCTTCCGATCCACCTTCGAGCCTGATGAGAAGCTCGGCGTCGTAGTCCTTGTCAAAAGAGATCATGGGATTTCCCCAATAGTACGTGGTCGCCTCGTCCGTTTTTTTGCGGTCAATGTGGTAGCGACCGTCCTTTAGATAGATCAGGTTGGCATCGCTGCCATCCATTGAATACAGCGTTGCTTTTCCATCGAAGTTTTGAAGGTAGGCGAGGGGAAGATCAGATTGACCAAATAGTTCGGATGCGCAGAGCAGCAAGAACGGAACAACCAGTTTGTACATAAGAAACAGAGATTAAAAACTGTTTCAAGAATAGCTACTGCGTTGTCGGCAATAAATACCGGGTTACCCGGATTTTTGAATGTGGTTATTGGGTATGCGTCCATTTACCACTCCTGGGGTGTAGGACCCTGTGCCGGTAGTGATGACTTTTACGATCTCTTTCGCTTCACTATGAAAAAGATATTCTCCTTCGCTTTGATGCTGGTAACCTTGACCAGCATGCGAACACAAACCAACGACGAACCCATGACAGACGACACGAAACAAATGCTACTTCTCGCGGACGAAAAAACCAAAGCGCTGTTCAAGCTCGTTGAAGATCGCGGGTTGATTGTGCCGGGAAAGTTGGAGAGCGAACTCACGGCCGAGATCGTAAAACTTGCCAAAGACGAATTTGGGATGACCGAGCATTGGCACAAGAAGATTGTGCGAGCAGGAGTGAACACCCTTCAGACGTATAGTCAGAACCCTCCGGACCGGAAGATCCAGGCGGATGATATTGTATTCTTGGATTTTGGTCCGAACTACCAAGGATGGGAAACGGACGTGGGCCGGACTTATGTTATTGGAAATGATCCTTCGAAGCTAAAATTGAAGCGAGATGTTGAGGCCGCTTCGAATGAGGCAAAGGCATGGTACTCTAGGCAGACCAGCCTGACCGGAGCGGATTTTTGGAATTATCTGGTTGCTCTGGCAAAGCGTTACGGCTATGAATTTGGCGGAGAAATCGGCGGCCACATTATTGGGCGTTTTCCACATGAGCAACCCGATGTGAAAGGCGACCTGAGTCTGGATATTCATCCTGATAATCACGCGAGCATCTTGTCTAAAGACAAGAATGCAAATTCAAGGCAGTGGGTTCTGGAAATTCAGTTTGTTGATAAGGCGAAGGGGATCGGTGGGTTCTATGAGCAGTTGTTGAATTAGTGATGCTGCTTGAATCCTGGTTTCCCCGGTATCGCAAAGGTCAGGGGGTTAGTCGGCCAGAGATCCACTTAACATAATATAAATTATATAACTAAAGAAGCACTGAATTTGAGCTGATTTTGAGGCTTCCTGTGATATGTGGCGATTTAGCGCTAAATTCGAAGATTCCCGAATACGCGTTTACCCAAACCATTTTATATGATGGGTGTTTTGCTTTATGTCTAAATAAGATTGGTTGGCTATGAGTTCAGATTTAAAACTAAACAACAAGGCTGTAGTTTTTTGGCCTGTTGGCACTGGCGATTCAACGACACTTGTGATTAAGCCAAGTGAAGTATTCATTCAAATTGACATTCGTCATTTAGAAAAGGCTGATGATCCTGATGAGCCAGAGTGGCCAATAATCGACTATTTGGTGAAAATCCTTCCGAAAAAAAATGGTAAGCCTTATTTGGCACTGTTCATATTAACCCATCCAGATAAAGACCACATACAAGGATTTACTGAATTGCTAAGCAAGGTGCATATTGGTGAATTGTGGCACACACCAGCGGTATTTAGGGACCAGTCCGATCAAGAAAGCCTCTGTGATGATGCCAAGGCGTTTAGGAAAGAAGTGCATCGGAGACGAAAAGAAATTTTGAAGAACCCAAATTCAATCACATCTGGAAACAGGATTAGAATTATAGGCTATGACGATATCTTGGGGGAAGATGGGTATAAGGAATTGCCAACCGTATGCAAATCTCGACCTGGTGAAATCGTCTCGTATGTTGACGGTGCTGATGAAAGTAATAATTTTCATGTTTTTATTCATGCCCCATTTAAAGATGATCAGGCTAAGAATAAGAATAACACAAGCTTGTCTCTTAATGTTGTTATTCGGGAGGGTTCTAATTATGGCCAATTCTTCTTCTTTGGAGATAGGGAGTATCCAACTATCAAAAGAATTTTCGAGACTACGGAGGCTGTAAATAAGCACACTGCATACTTAAATTGGGATGTCATGTTATGTTCCCACCATTGTTCTAAATCAGTAATGTTTTGGCAGAATGATGATGAGAAGGAAGAGACTTTCAAGAAAGATATATTGGACTACTTTGATAAGTATTCAAGAAACAAATCAGGATATTTTGTTTCGAGTTCCCATTCGGATTTCACTGACGGCAGTGGAGATAATCCACCTCACAAAAAGGCAAGAAGAAAATATGAAGACATTGCTAAGGCTGGCCATTTTATTTGCACACATGAGTACCCGAATAAGAAATCGCCTGAACCCCTAATATTCGAAATAGAATCAGGTGGCTTTGGCTTCGGGGACCGGAGAGAAAAAGGAAATGGGCCGTCTGGGCTGGGAGCTCTAATCATTGCGGCTAGAGGTGGCGGTGAACCGCCAAAAACTCAAGTAGGCCTTGGCTCATGACTTCAGGGCAAGAAAGGGCTCTTGGGGAGCTTGAAAGAATTCACAATTTAGAACCGAATGAGCTTGTGCTTAGCAAGCCAATTGAAAATGAAGGGGTGGTCGGTATCGAAATTGGAATTCGAATTGGCCCCATAGAGTCAAGAAGCGGTGGACTGGAATTCAAAGAGAGGGAGTATTTTTTCTTAATCATCCCTGAGGATTTCCCCTTCTCCTACCCTATTGTAAGGGTGTTTCATACCCGATTTGCAGGATTCCCCCATGTAATTTGGTCTAAATACATTTGCCTCTATCAATCAGTTTTGGAATGGAATCCTAGTGATGGGATGTTTGGCTTTCTTGACAGATTGGATTTGTGGATCGAAAGAGCTGCATTGAATGACATGGACCCCATTGACGGCCCATTAGAGCCACCTCATCATAACACTGATTTTTCAAGACTTCCTTTTGTCATAAGGAAGAACACACCAGTCGAGCCTGGCGAATTCTGGCTCGGGTTTGCTGAAGTTGAAAAATTTGAAAATAGGTATGAGTTGACTGGTTGGAGCGAAGAATTTAAAGAATCAACTGATAAAGGAAAATCTCAGGTCATTGCAATAATTCTTAAGGATTCTTTGCCAATGGAATTCCCCACTTCAGGCGCTGATTTTTTTGCTGAACTGGAAAAGCAAAATATTGATAAACATTCTGTTATTAGATATTTAGCGCTAGCATCCGTGTTTAGGGACGATCAAGATCCTATTCATTTGATACTGTGCATGCCAATGAGAAGAGCAGCTGATGGTGAAATTAAACACCATGTAGCGATTTGGGTTACAGATAAGTTTAAGGACAAGCTGCACCAAATTATTCCTAAAGAGTCGGATTCAGAACAGATAAAGGCTCTTCGAAACGACATGCTCGACATTGTTTTGAAATACTTTAGTGAGACAAGTTTAAAGTGGTGTAGGGTTTTGGAGGATAGGGATGAAATTATCGTAAGAAGAGATAAAGGCCGACCAACGTCATGGTTTAAAAACAGAGCTATACTTCTTCTAGGGTGCGGTGGATTAGGTTCATGGGCAGCCGATATAATTGCTAGATCTGAACCTAAAATTCTTCACTTGGTTGATAACTCCATTGTTAAACCAGGATTATTAGTTAGGCAAAACTTTCAACGAGACGACATTGGAAAAAACAAGGCTATAGCTCTTGCCGAAGGACTGAAAAGAGCTGTTCCTTCAACTATTACCATAGAAGGATTCGATAAGGATGCTTTCGCATTCCTAACTCATGACAATTTGAAATTTGGATATGATTTAGTTTTAGACTTTTCAGCATCGTCAATTTTACAGATGAAGCTGGAGAGAGATTGGGAAGGCTTGCGCGATGTCATGCCGAAACTAATATCTACTGTTATTGATGCCAAGGCTTCTAATTGCATCTCTGTAGGTATCGATGCCAAGTCACCGGTTGGTATTTGGAGTCATTTTATCCAGCTTAAAAGTAAAATTTGCTCTGATGGTCTCCATGAGATAATATCTTCGTTTTATTCGGAGGACGCAACAAAAGATCTTTTTCAGCCAGAACCCGGGTGCTCTGATCCAACCTACTCAGCGTCAGCAGCGGATTTAGTCAGCTTAGTATCAAAGTCGTTAAATCTCAACCTCCAGGTTAATAGCTCCTTCCCTTTCTTCGGAACAGCGATTTTAAAGGACAATGTTAAAAAATATAACCTTTCTAAGACTGACGTGTTCAAGGTTGGTGACTACAAGATGATCATATCATCGAGTGTATTTATTCAATCTAAGGCTTGGGTGAAACAGAATTCTCGGATAAGGTCAAAAGATCACGAAACCGGAGGACTAATCTGGGGCCTTTGGGATGATGCAATTAAAGCAATCTGGGTGTTTGATGTTTCTGGTCCACCTCCTGACAGCGTGCATAACCCCGGTCATTTTTTATGCGGGACACAAGGCATAGTCGAAGACCACTTAAGTCGGTTTAAAAATAGTAATGGCGTGGAAGGTTTTCTTGGTTATTGGCATACCCACCCTGGATTTAGGTCGGAGCAAAGTGCAGTTGACATCGAAGGAATGGCAGACGTTGTTTCGAAATTCGGTAGTGGAAAGGGTAAGGCGTTAATGTTTATTTATGGTCGCACCAAGGGTTCTCCAACCTTAGGAATTTATATTTACCAATCAAAGTTGAGCAACGTAAATTCAGAATTACTCTTGGTTAAAAGCGAGCAAATAAAACTGCAATTCGAAATATGATTGGACTTGCATTATCTGGAGGTGGGTCAAGGGCGATAGCATTTCATCTTGGTTGCTTAAGAGCTCTAAATGACTTAGGTATTCTTGAAAAAGTAAACATTTTGTCTTCTATCTCAGGCGGTTCCGTGATTGGTGCCTACTATGCGTACACGCCCCATAAATCTTTTGAAGAATTTGATGCGGACATTACCACGTTCTTAAAGGACGGAATACAAAAAAGCATCCTGCTCGAGATTCTAAAACCACAACAATTTTTCCCTTCACTATTAAATTTCATTTTGACTGGGGTTCATGAGACGGCTCAGCTCTTAAACCGTCCAACAACAATTGAAAGACAGAAGTCAAGGACAGATGCAATGAAAAAAGTGCTCGACAAGAAGCTCTTCAAAGATTTATTTCTCGACAGCGAAAGGAGAAATAATCTTGACATTGTGATTGGTTCCTGCGATTTAATAACTGGCACCGCCTTTAGATTTGGCAGCACTGAATCAGGTGGCTGGAGATATGGAAAAAATGTTCAAAACAGGATTAATGTCTCATTTGCAGTTACAGCATCGGCTGCCTATCCAATTTTTTTACCAGGAATTGATAAAACCTGGTTGTTTGAGAAAAAAGAAAAACAAAGTTTGCAAAGGGTGATTCTAACGGATGGAGGGGTTTACGACAATTTGGGAGTGCAAGTGTTAGAACCTGGGAGAGACTCTAAATTTTCTGTTCACAACTTTCCGTGTGATTATATAATCGCATGTAATGCTGGTCATGGCCAAGATGACGGAAACATTTTCCCGCTTGGTTTCCTCTCTAGAGTCACAAAGTCTTTTGAAGTTGTCCATAAGAAAGTTCAAGATGCTACTATGGGTAGATTACACGATTTGAAGTACAACAATTCACTAAAGGGATTTGTAATGCCATATTTAGGCCAAATAGACAATAGGCTTCCATTTTCGACTCAGGGAATTATTCCTAGAAGCGAAGTGATTGATTATCCAACAAATTTTGGTGCGATGAGTAATGAATGGATTTACAAATTGTGTCAGCGCGGAGAACAGTTGACGCGAGGACTAGTTTCCTGCTACTTAAAAGATCTCCTCTATTGAAAAGGTTTACCACTAACATTTACCATCAAATCTATTTGGACGACCTTGCATGGATGATCTACCCAGCATCGCCACACATTGTGCAGTCCGCACTTCCCTCCCACTTCCAAAGCCTGCCAAAGAGTGCTGTTGCCCCAGCGAGGTATGAACGAAAAGATTGAGTACTGAACTGAAAGCCCACGCTAAAAAAAACTTTCAATGAAGATTGGGTAAGCCCGGATACCAAAGCTACTTAACATAACGCAATGCCATTATGTAACTGGTTCCTGGGTTAAATTACCAGCGTCTACGTCAAACAAATCAAATATGTGCAATCCGCTGCCGGTTGGGATCACTTAAAGATGGATTCTGTTTAACTATTTTTTTCGCTAGTCGGAAGTCATTTTCTGCATTGTAAATCTGACGATTACACTGTGTCAATATTAGACCGTTATAAAACTTTACATTTTCTGGATCTAAAAGCCCATTAATCCTTCGGTGGTTATATGCAAGGTTTGGAAATTGATCTTTGATAAAAAGACTAACGCTGTGTTTAGGCGTTATGGGAAAATAGATTTCAAAGGCGTTCTCATTGTGCAAGTGTCCAACGACAGGATGATCTGATGTATAAAAGTTGTGCTTTGTCTGATTGCTCCAAAAAACCCAGTACCGATTACATAAGTCTTCAATAACGCTTAAGGCATTCTGATGAAGTAATCCATAAACCTGCTGGAATTGAGCATCATATTTATCTGCTTCCAACCCTTGTTCTTCAAGAAAGTCGTCAGAGGCTCCTTTGGCCCTTAGCTGTCTTTCCGCTTCTTTAGCGAGTTGGCTTCCTATTTTTCTGCTTTCAGGTGTTCTAATCTGTTGTGTGAGGATATAATCTGCCAATTGCCTATAATCCTCTTCAGTGAGGATGCTAACATCGTTGGCTTTAAGACCCGACACGAGCTTTCTAAACACTACGGATTGCTCAGCTTCAGATCTTGCCAGGAACTTTTCAATCGTCTGCTCTTTCCCAATGAATTTGTCGAGGGGCTCATAGTCATAAAAATATTTTTGGTTTGCAATATTTTCAGTTGAAGTACTGAACGATTCGCCCTTTATAATATCGAAAGCATAGATTCTGTTCTTAGAGTCAGTGAAATTTTCTAGATAAAATCGCGAGACGAAATGCTGGTTCTTTACTTTACTCATAAATACTCTAATGCAAAAAAAGTTGATACCCGCTTCTAGTAAGGTAGTTCTCAGTCAAACCAATTAAATTTAGGAAGATGCAGAACATGGAGAAAATTCACCGCCCCCGCAAACTCTGATGCTGCAGCTTGACAAACTTAAATCCTTTCTTTTTAATCTCGGGCACTGCCAAACGCAATGCTTCATAAGTGTTCCATTCAGGATGATTCATGTGGCCGATAATAATCGCTCCGTCACTCAGCTTTGAAAGAATATTGTTTGCAACGATTTCTTTCTTCGTACCACCCACGTCTCCCGACAGAATATCAAAGCTTACAATGGTCATTCGCAATGCAGCGGCAACTTTCGTACAGCCTTCATCGGTCTCCGCAGTGGCTGACCGATAAAACGCAGGTCGTCTGCCAGTCAACGCTTTGATCTTCCTTGCATTTAACTCCATCTCATCGACTGCTGCGCTAACGCCGTCGGTAGCGGCAATGTCGTATGGAGTTTCTTTCGTCAACGAGCATGGCTGATGGTTCAAGCCGTGATTCTCGATTTCAAATAACGTGTCGGCAGCCAGTTGCCGGAACAGCGTCGGATTCTGGTCGATCCAAAGACCTGTGATAAAAAGTGTTGCAGCTATTTTCTGTTGTCGCAGATAGTTGATCAGATCCGCATCGTAGCCGCCTCCATGTTTACCCCCGCAGGCGTCAAGGGTGAGCGCCACTACTCTATCCAGGGTGACAATATCTTCGTCAACTCCTTTAACAAACTCACCAAACTTTCCGGGCTTGATGTTTTTGAACGCATGAAGTATGGAGTCTTTGTTATGCACATAGTCAGCAGATGTTCTCACTTTCTCAACATCAAAAGACTGCGCCCGAACGGTGCCGGTTATCAAACTAAAAAACAAAAAGATTGCATTGGATAATTTCATAATTCTCTCGTGCGCTTCATAAAAAAAGGTCTTCCGAAACTTGTGAGCGTGCGGCTGAGTTTATCGGCGGTGACCGATTTGCCACTGCGAAAAAATTGAATGGTGTTTGTCTCCGAACTTACGTGAACACTGTCGCCGACCTCGAGCTGGTCTCCGGATGGAGTTATAAATATGATCATGTCGCCGGACTTCTTAAAGATAAGATAAAGCATGTCGTGCTCTTTGAATGATGACGTCAAACTGTCTTCGCGTTCGATTCGCGGATCGTCACCTCCCGTGACGCGGCACCACAACTTACCGGAGTATTTGTTTAGCATAACAATGCTGTCTACCTGCGCAGAAAACTCATAGTGCAATTCCCGGGCAAACCATTCGCGTTCTGCTATCATGCCGGTCCTTTGCTGGTAAAGCAAATTCGCTACGAGCAGGCACCAGACCAGTGCAATACCGCCAAGAATAAGCCAGGTTCTTTTCATGGAAAAGGCTACTAAGTTTTTTTTCGCCACGAAGTCCGTGACTATCTTTTTTTCGCCACGAAGCCACGAAGCCACCAAGTCGCGAAGAATCGCAAAGTTAATTCTCTGTTGGCCACGAAGTCACCATGGCACTAAGTATCACAAAGAAATCTCTGTGTTCTCCGTGTCCTCCGTGGCTATATTTTTCTACCGAAAAGGACACAAAGTCACCATGGCACTAAGTAGCACGAAGAAAATTCTGTTGGCCACGAAGTCGCAAGGACACTAAGAATCACGTTAAAATTTCTGTGTTTCTCCGTGTCCTCCGTGGCTATTTTTTCTGCCGCGAAGTCGCAAAGTCGCGCAGAATCACAAAAGTAAATTCTCTTTGCAGGAACGGCACAAGGCTCAGATTTCTCCTCGTAGAGATTTGGCGATCACTTCGGCTTTGCCGTGGACGTGAAGTTTCCTATAAATGCTTTTGATGTGAAACCGAACGGTTTCAATGGAGATGTTCAGGCGGTCAGCAATGAGTTTGTAACTGAGGCCATCAACAATCGCGATCACGATCTCGTTCTCTTTATCTGACAGCGGTGACTGCTTTTCGTCTTTCCGCGATGGGCTGAAGTGTTCGATCACCTTTCTGGCGATCTGTGGCGACATCGGAGATCCACCCTTTGCGAGTAACTCAATACCGGATTTTATTTCTTCGAGTGGCGTGTTTTTTAAGAGGTAGCCTGTGGCCCCCGCCTGCAGCGAACTGAAAATTTTCTTTGAATCATTGTATACCGAAAAGACGATAATGTCTATCGCAGGAAATCTTTTTTTGATGAAACTGATTCCTTCCACGCCGGACATTCCGGGCAGTCCGAGGTCCATGATAAGTACCTGAGGCGCGTTCTGAGGCGTAATCACGGATAGCAGCTCTTCGACAGATCCGACAGCGATTTCGCAAACGAAGTCACGTTGCTGGCTGAGATATCTCACAATCGCGGTCCGGATCTCCACATCATCTTCAACTATTCCAATAAAGATCATTGCCATTCCATCAGATTCAATAATACATTAAAAATTTGTGCGCTGGTATCCCATGAACATGGAGTAGTAGTGAGTTCAGATCGGCGTTCGGGTGAACGTCACGCGTGTCCCCACTTCTTCATGACTGATTACCAGGGTCCCTCCCGCCGCCGAAGCTCTCTTTTCCATGTTTCGCAGTCCGTTACCACGCGTGGGCCGCTCAGCCGAAAACCCTTTGCCGTTGTCAGCAATAATCATCCGGAACATCGGGGCGTTGTTGATTTCGATGCTTACGTGGTCGGCACTCGCATGTTTAATGATGTTATTAATTGCTTCCTTGAAGATCATATAAATATTCTGGCGCAATCCGGGATCCATGGTCGCATTTTCGGGCAGACTTGTGATCTTAAATTCAAATGGAATACTTTTCGCCTGCAACACTTCCGTGGCAAAATCTTTCATGCGGATCAGTAGCGCTCCAGCCGTATCGCTCTGGTTATCGATCGACCAAACGATGTCGCTCATCGTGCTCACCATTTCACGGCTCAACGCGCTGATTCGTGTGAGGTAGTCTTTTTGACCCTCTCCCACTGGTTCATTCTGCAACAAGTCTGAATAAAGGGAAACTCTTGTCAGACTCGAGCCGACTTCATCATGAAGGTCACTGGCAATTTTATTCCTCAGCCGCTCGATCTTTAGTGATTGTGCGAGACGATAGTTGTGAATGTAGTAGGCGATCAGCGCAACGATCGTGATAGTCAATGCGATAAACCACCAGGTTTGCCAAAATGGTGGATTGATGACGATCACGAGCGATATCGGTCTGCTCCAGAATCCGTCGGGATTGGCGCATTTCAAATTAAAAACATAGCGGCCTGGATCGAGGTTGGTATAGCTGGCAAAGTTTCTGTTTCCAACTTCCACCCAGGCTTTGTCGAATCCATCCAGCTTGTATGCGTAATGTATTTTCTCCGGTGCGATGTACTCAAGCGCATCAAATTCGAGTGAGAAAAAGGACAAGCTGTGGTCGAGTGAGATTTCTTTGAGATGTGAAATGTCAGCGGGTAACGAAAATCCGGTAAGTGAGTCAGTTTTATCCGGTATAATGGACCGATTATAGAGCTTAAAGCCAGTGAGGAAAACCGGGCGCGTTGTGGTGTCCTCTCTTAATTCATCAGGATAGAACCAGGTGAGCCCCTCCCCGTGGGTCAGAAACATTCGGTCATTTCGCCCTGGGATAACAGACCTGAGGTTTCCGGAAAGAATTCCATCTGAAGCAGTATAACTTTTTTCCTCTCCGCTCGCGCGATCCCATCTTACAAGCTGATTGGCAACGACAAACCAAGCCCTGTGGTGTCGGTCGATGGCGATATCCCCCATCGGATCATTGCTCGACTTTCTGGATTGAACAGCCTTCTGAACGATGTGCTCCGGATCTGCATAGCGTATCGAAAGGATACTATCTCTTGTAAATACCAGAAGCTCGTCTTGATCGTAAGGATTGATTCGAACATTCGGACCGACTGCGGTGAATGTGTTGCCCCACTGGGCAAGTTTTACGAATTGTTTCCTTTTCCGGTCGAATAATAAGACCTGATTCGATGTCCTGAATAAAACATTGTCATTCCAGGGCTTGATCCTTGCTGTGAATGCGAATGATATCCCGCTTACCCTTCGAACGGAATCTTCGCTTATCGCTTTGAATCTATTGCGATTAATATCAAAAACATCAAGACCAATACGGATAGTTATCACCCACATCGTGTCGTTCTTATCGATATATAAGTCAGCGATCGAATTCCCGCGAATCGAATTCACCGGCGCTGATTCATATCTGGATATTTTTCCGGTCGCAGGATCCAGCATATTGAGTCCGTGCCCCGAGGTTCCAAGCCATATCCTTCCCTTGCTGTCTTTCCGAATGACATGGACCGCGTTATCGGAGATGGTGTTTTTGTTATTAGGATCATTCACGAATTTCTTCACCTTCCCGTTCACGAGGTTTATCCTGTTCATGCCACTTCCGTTGAATCCCACCCAGATGATAGAATCGTTTTCCTCGTAAACCGTCATGGGCACGCCGTCTGACAAACCATCCGGTTTGGATGGAAGATGCCGCAGCGTATGAAACTTTTTCCCATGTGTATTATGTACCGATACCGTGCGATCTGCCGGGCCAGCCCAAAGCAATCCATCCCGGTCGAGATACACGACAAACAAGTTGTTTCCGGAAATACTTTCCGAATCAAATTCATCATGCTTCAAAGAAGTAAATTTCAAAGTGGCGGGATTAAAATGGATTAACCCACCCCCGTAGGAAGCAAACCATAGTGACCCATCAGGATTTTCCACAGCGTTGAAAAGAGAATTGTGGGGAAGGCTATGAGGATCATGGTCGTTATTGTACAGGTGCACGTTTTGAAGGGTCTGAATGTTAAAAATCTGTAACCCCCCGTATGTGCTGATGTAAAGATTGTTGCCCGAAAGGAGCAGATGTCTGATCACCCGAAAGCGATAGTTGTCGTTGGCGTTGACGTTTTTCAATTCATGACGCTGGATCGAATGATTGGTGGGATCAAGGCTACACAAACCGGCCGTTGTCCCAATCCATAACTTCCCGGTGGGATCCATCACGAGACCAAAGACGTAGTTGTCAAGCAACGTGTTGACATCGTCCCGAGCAGCCTGATACCGGGAGAATTTGCGTGACGCCGGATCGAAATGCATCAAGCCTCCTCCAGCAGTGCCGAGCCAGAAACCGCCGTTGCTATCCTCAACCTGGCAGGTTATGCTGAAACCAGCACTTGTGGTGCTGTCGTTTACAATATCAAATTTGTCAAGCGCGCGATCGTAGCGAAAAAGAGCGCCTGCATTTGTTCCGAGCCAAAGATTTTTCTTTCTGTCTTCGAAGATCAGCGTCGCGCGATCACTCTTGAAATACTTGTCTGCAATGGCTTCCGCCCCGTAGGTTCTGACGTTCTTTCCCTGCAGGCGAATAAATCCAGGGTCCGAAATCCCAAGCCACACAAATCCTTCGCTGTCTTTAAAAATCGAGCGCGTGCCTGGCATCGCATTGTCTCCATTTAAGATCTTTTTGAATTTCACATCGCTCTGCGCAAAGCCTGTAGCGCCGGTAAGGATGAGAGCCAGGAAAGTCACCAGAAATTTCATGAGAGTGAAGATAATGATTCACATCATCCCAAAAACTCCTGCGCAATCTTTGAGACCCACTCCCCCATGTTTATGGGGTTGATCCCTATTGGAGTTTGACCTTCTTTAACACATTGAAATGACCGCCTGAATTTCAAACCAGAACGCCCTCTATGAAAAAAATTACCAGTCTACCCTCACGTGTTGTGCTGATACTTTTGCTATTCGCAACAACGCAACCAGCGATGGCCCAATGGTCAACAAGCTCGACCGTAAACAATGCCGTGAGCACAGGAACGGGTGATCAGATGAACTCCAAAATCATCTGGGACCTGAACGGTGGAGCCATCTTAACATGGCAGGATCGCGCGAGCGGTTTCAACGACGTCTATGCTCGCCGTGTCGACGCCGCGGGCGCGGTACTTTGGACTGTAACGGTATGTGGCGCTGGCGGTGACCAATCCAACCCGGTCATTGTGGGAGATGGGAACGGCGGCGCTTTCATTGCCTGGGACGACTATAGAAATGGGTTGACCGGGGATATTTATGCCCAAAGACTTAATGCCAGTGGTGTGGCACAATGGACTGCCGATGGTGTCGTGGTGAACAACTCCACAAACGATCAGGCGCAACCCATGATCATCGCCGGTCCTTCGCCCAATACAGCAACCATCTTCTGGCGTGATCTGAGAAACGGAACTGACTACGACCTCTATGCGCAATCTGTCAATGGATCAGGCTCTACGTTCTGGCTGGCAGCGGGCGTTGCCGTGGGTACGGGCACGGGAAATCAAATTCTTCCGCAGGCGGTGTCAGTAGGAAGCGGCGAGACTATTGTTACCTGGGAAGATGCACGTAATGGCAGTTCCAACACAGATATTTACGCCCAGAAACTGGATGCAAGCGGTTCAGCGTTGTGGACAGCCAACGGTGTTGTCGTATCATCCGCGACAGGCAATCAATCGAAACCTTCTATCGGACTTGGTTTAGGGGATAGTGGAAGTGTTATCGCATGGCACGATGGGAACGATATTTTCGCTCAACGCCTCAACGGAAGCGGCGCGGCGCAATGGACTGCTAACGGAGTTACGATTTGCTCAGCAGCCGACGCCCAAATCAATCCGGTTATCCTGAAGAATTCCAGCACGTCGGCATTCATCGCATGGCAGGACAATCGAAGTGGAACCAACTATGACATTTATGCCCAAAAGGTAAATAGCAGTGGCGTAGTTCAGCTGACAGCGAATGGCGTTGCCGTATCGACAGCTTCAGGGGATCAAACCAATCCGGTCATGGCAATTGATGCATCAGGTGGTGCGGTGGTGGCTTGGGATGATTTCAGAAGCGGCAGTAACCTGGACGTGTATGCACAACGGTTTAATTCGAGCGGCGCCATTCAGTGGACAACAAACGGAGTGGCTGTGTCAACCGCGACGAATGAACAATCCGGCGTGAGTGTCGCTTACATTAACAACAACCAGTCGGACGAAGGATTTATCTTTACATGGAACAAAGATCATCGCAATAGCTCCTACGACGTTTATTTGCAACGTGTCAACATAAATGGAGTTCTGTGCGGTAAGCCCGGCAATCCAGGAGCGATCACCGGTAACCAAACCATCAACGCGGGTTCGGTGAACTCTTATAGTGTAACGACCGTTCCCGGTGCGGATTCCTACAATTGGTATTTACCAAGTGGTTGGACGGGAACTTCCACTACAAACTCTATCAGTACAACAGCAAGCGGAAC
Source organism: Cyclobacteriaceae bacterium (assembly GCA_044227305.1). Lineage (GTDB taxonomy): Bacteria > Bacteroidota > Bacteroidia > Cytophagales > Cyclobacteriaceae > ELB16-189. The sequence goes on from JBGAFJ010000006.1 coordinate 178,383, forward strand.
GAGCGGCAATGTCACCGTAGAAGCGACCAATACCTGTGGTGCTAACTTCCAGCCCTCTAATCTGGCAATCACAGTAAACAAACTCAATCAGACGATCACTTTCAACGCGCTCGCAACAAAACTATACAGCGACGGAACTTTTGCCCTTACCGCTACTGCAAGTTCTTCGCTGAGTGTGTCTTATACAAGCAGCAATACTTCCGTCGCTACCGTGAGTGGATCTACCGTTACTATCGTCGGTGTGGGAACTTCTACGATTACGGCAAAGCAGGCTGGTAATGCAATCTATAATGCAGCAACAGACGTTCCCCAGCTCTTAACAGTGAACAAAGGAAATCAAGTGATCACATTCTCTATTGCAGCGGCGAAAACGGTGGGTGATGCACCTTTGACCATGAACGGCTCGTCTACATCAGGTCTCGCGATCACGTACAGCAGTTCGAACACGGCTATAGCAACTGTCAGCGGCAGCGTGCTGACCTTTGTAAGTGCAGGCAGCGTCACAATCACAGCAAGTCAATCCGGTGACGCAAATTACAATGCTGCTACGGCGGTCACGCAGACTTTTTGCGTAAATCCACCCAAGCCAACAGTCACTATAACCGGTTTGAATACAGAAACACCTCTGCTCACGTCGAGTGCAGCGAGTGGCAATCAATGGTTTCTGAACAATGCTGCAATTGCTTCTGCAGTAAATACAACGTATACCGTTGCTGCCGCGGGGGTTTACAAGGTGCAAGTGACCCTGGGAGGATGCTCAAGCGCTTTTTCAGATAACACCACGCTGGTTATCACTGGCGACTTATCGATGGACAATTCGCGTCAGGGAATTATACTTTATCCTAACCCTGTCTCTGATAAGCTCACCGTTTTGCTGCCTCAAACCCCGGAGAATAAGTTGGTAACAATCCATCAGCCAAACGGGAGTGTCGCAGATTCAAAGGAGACAATTTCTCATGAAGTCTCATTTGATATTTCTTCTTACGCTTCCGGCATTTATCTGGTGAAGGTTGATGCCGGCCAATCAACACATGTCGTCCGCTTTATAAAAAAATAATCTATGAAAACACCGATGACCGGAATTTACGGGAAAACCGTTAGCCTTGCATGTCTCTTGCTGCTGTTGGGCTGCGGAAAGGGTTCGACAACGGCGGATCCTACTCCTGCGGATCTCGTAAAAGCGAGCCTTCTCTCGGGCACGTGGAAATTGCAAACTGTAACCGTGGATGGAACCGACAAAACAGACACGTATACAGGGCTTACTCTATCATTCACAGCATCATCTTACGCTTCCACAAACGGACGAGTAATCTGGCCTGCAAGTGGTACGTGGAAATTTTCTGATGACGCCGGCACGGGAATAATCCGCGATGATGGCTTATCGGTTGCGATCAACAGTTCGTCGCTGTCTAATCTCGTTCTCAGCTTGACCTGGTCTAAAACAACAATTGGCGGCAGAGCTGAATCGCTAAAAGGAGCGCACGTCTTCACATTTAGCAAGTAAGCTCTGGTTTTTTGAGGATAACCCGCTTAGGCGGTTCGGCATTCATTCACCGTTTTCACGATATTCTCCAACCCTTTTTTCAGTTTCTCGGGTTTGTCCCAGCTGTACCCGATCCGGATGTGTCGGGCATCTTCTTCAAACCAATGCCCACGACCGACATACGTAGCATATTGGTCGAGCAGCACATCGTGGAAACGCTTCATGTCTACATCAATATCTTTCTTCACACGCGGAAAGCATACACATCCACCCTGGGGTTCAACCCATTCCAATACGCTTTGCGTTTTCATGAAGTCGCGCAGGATCAGGAAATTGCTTTTGATCGTGTTGACGACGGCCGGAAACAACTCGGACTTTCGCTTCAGATACTGATAGGCAATCTCTTCGTCGATAATCGAATTCGTGATGCAGATTTGTTCCTTTGCCGCCAGGAATGTTTCCATGAGCTTCTTATTTCTTGAAACCATCCACCCAATCCGGATGCCCGGCAGTCCGAATGATTTCGACATGGAGGTGACGCTGATGACACGGTCGGAAAGGGTTGCCCCGACTGGTAATTTTTTCACAAACGACATCTCCCGATAGGTCTCGTCCAGCAAGAGATATATTTTCTTCCTTTCAACCAGGTCCACAATAGCCCTGAGCTTTTCTTCACTGATCATCACGCCGGTGGGATTGTGAGGATAAGTAAGACTCACGAGCTTCGTTTTCGGTGTGATCAGCTTTTCCAGTTCAGCAACATCAAGCTCGAAGTGATTTTCAAACCTCAGCTGAATGAAGGATATCTCTGCTCCGATGGCTCGCGGCGTTTCGATATTGGTTGCATAGTTGGGTTTTGCCACAATCAGATGGTCGCCTTTTTCGAGTAGCAAAGTGGCAATAATGAACAACGCTGTCGCCGCTCCGGCTGTGACCAACACTTCATCAGGAGAAAATGAAATGTCCGAAGCAATGAGTTCGCGGAGTTCTTTCTTCCCCATGTGATCGCCATACAGCAGGACCAGGTCGTCGATCTTTATGCCCAGGTCTCGCAGCCTTTGATCGGTGAATGAGCTCTCGGATAAATTGCAGTCGATCTTGTCGTAACCGAATCCTTCCGGCGCCTCAATCTCAATGGGCATTCTCTTGTATTGCATCGGGCCTCGAGGTTATTTGCCGATCTGATAAACGGCACCGATGCCGGCATCCCATAATTTCCGGGTGTAGGCAGGCACGTCCACTTCAAGAAGCTGTTTGCCGCGCGCCTGCAGAGGGGCCCACTCGCGATCAAGTTCTGCAGCACGATCACGGTTGGGTTTATTGACACGTGGAATATCGCTCTCCGTCTGATTGATCAAAAACATGTAGTTCGCCGTGAACTTGTTCGGAAAGTTGTCGACGTCATCATACGCTTTCGACTTACGCTGGACCATGTCGTCATCCCAGGCCTTGATTCGCTTCGAAAGCTCCTGCCCTTCTTTCTTTAAGGCTGAATATTTTCCGTCGTCGCCCATCGCTCTCAGGATTTCATCAAGCTGTGTTCGTGCTTTCATCAGGCTGTTGACTTGTTTGTGCATATCGTTGAAGGCCGTCTCGAGCTTCATCATGAATGCGTGGTACTCATCGTAAGTGGACTGGGTCGCATCATACAGCGGATTGAATAGGATCTTGAAGTCGCTCTTGCTTTCTGTTCCAGCATATTTCAACACGATGGAATAGTTTGCCGGCGACGCCTTGTGGCCACGATAACTTCCTTCCAGGTACACATTCGTCGCGCCGGTCAATGTTGGATACCTCATGTCCCAGACAAAGCGATTTAATCCCTTTGCTTTCGAAAGAGTCGGATTGCCGGAAGGCCCGCCGTCATAGGACTTGAAACTCGCATCTTTTTTGGAGGAGAATGAATTGACTGTATTTCCCGCCGCATCTTTAATCTCAATAGTCACATCGGATACCGTATCGAGCTGTGACAGATTGTAATACACCACTACTCCGTTCGCCGGATTCACGCCTTCGAAATCGTCTTTGCCGTCAAAATCAGCGGTAGAAGATCGGCTGAGCGGGCTGCCCCAGTTTCCAATGACTGCATCTTCAGGTTTGAATAATTTCATTTCAGATTTGGCAGGATCTACCTGGCGGATCAGCCCCAGGTCGTCCAATATCCAAAACGCGCGACCTGCTGTCGCAACAATTAAGTCATCATGCTTAATCATCAGATCGGTAATGGGAACCACGGGCAGATTGAGGTTGAATGGCTGCCAGCTAACGCCGCCGTTCCATGAGATATACATCCCGGTTTCTGTTCCCGCGAAAAGCAAATCTTTTTTCACGACGTCTTCGCGCACCACGCGGGTGTAAGCGCCCACCGGAATTCCTTTGTTGATGGGAGTCCACGTCTTGCCATAGTCGGTGGTCTTGTAAAGGCCCGGCGCAAAGTCGTTGAACTTATATCGCGTGGTTGCGATGTAAGCGGTGCCCGCTGCATGCGGTGACACCTCAATGGAGTTTACCAGACATTCAGGCAATGTTTTAAAAACATTGTTCCAGGTTTTTCCATTGTCTCGCGTAAGAGAAACTACACCGTCGTCGCTACCAGTCCAGATGACTCCTTTTTCGGTAGGAGACTCGATGACGTAGGCCAGAGTTCCGTAGTTCTCGGCACCCACGGCTTCATTCGTATAGGGTCCACCGCCCTTTCCTTGTTTATCTTTTTCATTGCGTGTGAGGTCCGGAGATGCTTCTTCCCAGGTCACACCTTTATCACGGGTCCTCAGCAACAATTGCGCACCATGGTAGAAAGTACCCGGTTCGTGCTTCGACCAGATAATCGGAGCGTTCCAGTTGAAGCGATATTTCATGTCTTTGGTATCACGCGCCAGATACTGGATCGGGGCAGCCATCACGTTGGTGCCAGCGTCAGCTTTGGAATTCAGCAATTCAATTGTACCGAGATAGCTTCCACCCATGACCTCATTGGGGCTGTCGGGGTCGAATGCAAGAAAAGCACTCTCACCTCCTGCCGAGTTGGTCCAGTGCAGTTCGCTGATTCCACCACGTCCAGGTGCCATGCTCGCGATGCGCACGGAGGTGTTATCCTGCTGACCGGCGTACAGTCTGTAAGGAAATGCATTATCTACATTGACACGATAGAACTGAGCTGTCGGCATATTCCGCTGCGACGACCAGCTCTTACCCTTGTTAAAGCTTATGCCCACGCCACCATCATCGGCGATAGCAAGATTGTTGCTGTTGCGCGGATTGATCCAAAGGTCGTGGTAGTCTCCATGAGGACCAGACAACCCCTCCCACGTTTTACCTCCGTCGATAGAACGCAAAGCCGGCGCACTCATCACATACACTGTATTCTCGTTGATTGGATCTGGAAAAACTTCGATGTAGTACCAGGCGCGCTGAACCAAACGATGATCGCTGCTCACCTTGCTCCAGCTCTTGCCCGCATTTTCAGATACAAACAGTCCACCCTGTTCCTTTTCAGTGTCGCTCTCAATCAGCGCATAAACTTTTTCAGGATTTGCCCGACTTACAGCAATGGCCATTTTTCCCAGCTCTTTGGGAAGTCCATTGTGAATTTTTTCCCAGGTCTCACCTCCGTCATTGGATTTGTACAATCCACTGCCTGGGCCTCCGCTGATTACCTTCCAGGGAAGACGTTGGTGATGCCACATAGCGGCATAGATCGTCAATGGATTATGCATGTCCATTGAAAGTTCTGCACAGCCAGTCAGGTCATTAACAAAGAGAACCCTGCGCCAGGTTGTGCCTCCATCCGTTGACTTGTAGATGCCGCGATCCTGGGTTGGTGCGTTGATCGCGCCTTGTGCGGCTACCAAAATGATATCAGGATTTTTCGGGTGGATGACGATACGTGATATCTGTTGGGTTTTTTCTAATCCCAGCTTTCTCCAGGTTTTTCCACCATTGTTGGATTTGTAGACGCCATCACCATAAGACGTCATCACGCCCCGGGGCGCATGTTCGCCCATGCCGCAATAGACGATGTTGGGATCACTTTCAGATACAGCGACAGCACCCACTGAACCGGTCTTAAAGAAGCCGTCAGAAATATTTTTCCAGGTAACACCGGCATCCTCTGTCTTCCAGAGCCCTCCGCCGGTAGTCCCCATGTAGTATGTAAGTGGATCACCAACTACACCGGTTCCGCAAACGGAACGGCCCCCTCGGAAGGGTCCAACATTGCGATATTTTACTCCTTTGAAAAGGGAGTCTAAATTCTGGCCCGTTGCGAGAAACGAAGGGCTTAGTAGAAGTAAGATCAGGGCTAAGATTTTCATGGTTAAGCAGATTGGGTAATGTGCGGGGTTAAATATAGACTTTCGTGGAAAACTTGATAAGAACCGAGTTCTGGAAGTAATCAAATTTCACTTGATGTAAATAGCATTAAATATCATTATATCAATAACTTATCTATTAAAAAAGAAGTCTTACTGGATGCATTTTCCCTGCCCAGCCAGCGGATTTTTCAAACTAAAGGGCATGGATAGTTTAGGTTCGTTTTGTGTAAAGTCATCAAGAAACGGAGGCAATTTTGATCTAAGCATCGATCCATTATTTCCGATCACGGTTAGCTGTCCCTGCAAATCCTTCAGCATTCGGATTTGAAGACAGCCGCGGCTCCGATCAGCCGTGGAATGCATTTGAAAAATCTCTTGGCACCATGATGGATTGATTATCTCTTCGCAATATATCTCTGACTGGTGAATTTTAGTAGATTGTGTTTTCAATGAACAAGTAAATGAGAAACTCTCCTATCTCTCGTCGCCATTTTATAAAAGGCTCGGCTGCCGCGCTGGCTCTTTCAGGTTTCCAAGCGAGTGCTTTTTCTTTATTGGATCAAAGCAAGACCTACCGTGTGGGCGTGATCGGAACGGGATGGTATGGAAAAAGTGATTTGTTCAGATTGATCCAGGTTGCTCCTATAGAAGTAGTTGCCTTGTGTGATGTGGACAAGAAAATGCTTGAGAATGCTGCTGTGATGACCAGCAAGCGCCAGAAATCCGGGAAGAAGCCAGCACTCTATACAGACTATAGAAAGATGTTGGCGGAAAATAAATTTGATATCATCACCATCGGCACGCCTGACCATTGGCATGCGCTGCAGATGATCGATGCGGTGAAAGCTGGCGCACACGTATACGTTCAGAAACCGATCAGCGTAGATGTGATGGAAGGTGAAGCCATGGTGGCGGCCGCGCGTAAATACAACCGCGTCGTGCAGGTGGGAACGCAGCGACGCAGCACACCTCACCTGCTTGAAGCAAAGCAGAAAGTCGTTGACAGCGGCTTGCTGGGGAAAGTCTCTCACGTGGAAATGAACTGTTATTTCCACATGCGAGACAATAGCAACCGGCCCACGGAAGCGGTTCCAGACTTCTTTGATTATGATATGTGGAGTGGCCCTGCGCCCCTGCGCCCTTTTGACGGACTCCCGCACCGCAGATGGCGCGCATTCATGGAATATGGCAACGGCATTCCGGGAGATATGTGCGTTCACATGCTGGACACCGTTCGCTGGCTGTTGAAACTGGGCTGGCCTGAAAAGATCTATTCGGTTGGAGGCATCTATTCTCAGAAGGAGGCTAAGTCAAATATCGCGGATACACAGGTGGCTGTGTTTGAATACAAGGAACTTGACTGCGTCTGGCAGCATCGGACCTGGGGCACTTCCGATAATCCCGAGTATCCCTGGTCATTCAGTTTGTATGGTGACAAAGGAACACTCATCGGGAGTACGATGAAATGGGATTTTATTCCCGTTGATCCAGGCGCTAAGAAGCTACATGGCGAAGTGCAGTTTGAGAAAGACCAATATCCGGAAGATGTCACCGAGCCCGATATTGAACTGAATGCCGCGCCGGCTACGCGTCAGCATATGCTCGACTTTCTCAATGCGATTGAAAAGAAAACTTTGCCCGTCGCGGACATCGAGCAGGGACACGTTTCAACCGCAAGTTGTATCATCGCCAATCTATCTATGCAACTGGGACGTCCATTACAATACGATCCTGTAACAAAGCAGATCAAAGGTGATGCAGAAGCAACAGCGCTGCTGAAGAGGAAGTATCGCGCACCGTGGATCCATCCGGAGGTCTAGTTTGAAGAATCAAGAAAGGCATCATTGAGTTCCGCAAGCGCTGACTGCCAGGATCTTACGCCACGATTAGATTTTCCACAGTTCCTGTTGTGAACGATGGCTTTCGCTATTCTTCTTTTCATTAGATTCGCCGCTTATTTTCTTTAGAGATGATTAAAACCCGCGACTACTTTTTATTGTTCTTTCTTGCCTGCCTCTGGGGTCCATCGTTTCTGCTGATCAAACTCGCCGTGGTGGAGGCTACGCCGATTATGGTTGCCACATTCAGAATATTGCTGGGGAGTTTCATACTGATCGCGATTCTGAAAATCCGCGGGACGGCAATCAACATGAATTGGAACCTCGCGAAGAAGTTCGCCATCAGTGGCTTCTTCAACATGTCGCTGCCCTACATTCTTATTGCTTCCGGCGAACAATACATCGACAGCGCGTTGGCGGGAATTTTAAATGGCCTCACTCCTTTTTTTGCAGTGCTCTTTGTTACGCTGGGGAACCCGGAGGAAAAGCTGAGTACAAAAAAGATTATCGGCGTGTTTCTCGGATTCGCGGGTCTTTGCATTCTTTTATTTCCCCACTTCCGCGAAGGCGATACTGCCTCGCTCCTGGGAGTACTGATGGTGGCCGCAGCAGCGGCTTGCTACGGCTGGGCTACCGTCTATACCAAGAAGAATCTTGTTGGATTGGCGCCGCTGGTAGCTCCGGCATTTCAACTTTTCATGGGAGGTGTGTTGCTGATACCTGTGCTGCTGATCTTCGGCGAACCGGCCAGGGTCATGACCACAGGCCCGTCATTTTGGCTGCCCGTCGCGTTCCTCGGCGTATTCGGTACGGCACTCGCCTACTTCGTGTATTTTAAAATCATAGAACAGACTGACGCATCGTTTGTCTCCTTTGTCACCTACATCATCCCCATCATCTCAATCGCATTGGGTGTGTTGATACTGGATGAGGAGCTTACCTGGAGCGCAGTGATCGGCGCCATCACCATTCTCGCGAGTATCCGGTTTGCTACCGGGAAGTAAGACACAAGGCAACTACCCAACTACCCAACTACTCAACTACTCATCTACCAAATCTTAATCCTATCCTCCGGCTTCTTATACAACTTGTCTCCTGGCTGCACATTGAACGCCTTATACCAGGCATCCATGTTCACAGGCGCTCCAATGGTTCGATATTCTGCCGGTGAGTGGGGATCGGTGACAATCATCTGTGCCTTTGTATCAGACAACGTGTTGCTGCGCCACACCTGCGCCCACGCGAGGAAGAACCTCTGGTCGGGTGTAAATCCATCGATCTTGGTGTTGCCTTGCCCCTGTTTGGTCATCTTGAAAGCTTCATACGCGGCATTTAACCCGCCGAGGTCACCGATGTTTTCGCCCAAGGTCAACTGGCCATTCACGTGAACGGAATCATTGACAACATAACCATCGTACTGTTCTTTCAATCGTTTTGCCAAGGCTTTGAACTTCGTGAGATCCTCGGCAGTCCACCAATTGCGAAGCGTGCCGTCTTTATCATACTGACTTCCTGAATCGTCAAAGCCATGGGATATCTCATGGCCGATCACAGCCCCGATCGCACCGTAGTTAAATGCGTCGTCTGCATCCGGATGGAAGAAGGGATACTGAAGGATGCCCGCCGGAAAAGTGATCTCATTGTTCACGGGATTGTAAGACGCGTTTACGGTCGGCGGGCTCATGTTGAATCGTGTTTTGTCAACAGGCTTGCCGAGCTGGTTCACCATTTCCATATAACCCCACTTGCTTGCATTCCTGAGATTGCCGAGGAACGATTCCCGGGTGATCTCCATGCCTTCGTAAGTTCTCCATTTTGATGTGTAGCCGATTTTTGGCGTGAACGCCGCCAGCTTATCAAGCGCTTTGGCTTTGGTGGCTTCACTCATCCATTCAAGATTCTTAATGCGGATCTCATAAGCGTTGACGAGATTCTTAATCATTTCATCCATGCGCGCTTTTGCTGATGGTTTGAAATGTTTTTCAACATACAGCTGACCAAGCAAATCCGGGATGGTTTGATCGGTAAGTTGCGACATACGCTGCCACCTCGGAGTCTGAACTTTCTGTCCACTCATCACCTGGTTGTAGGCAAAGTTGGCCGAGACGAACGGGCTGCTGAGGAACGGTGCCGCGTTGCGTATGAGATTCCACTGCAGGTAGGCCGCCCATTCAGAAACCGGGGTTGCCTTTAGAAGGCTATCTGCTACGTGAAAGAATTTCGGTGAATTCACGAGGATGCTATCCTGTCCCGTTACTCCAAGGCTTTGGAAGGTTGCGGGCCATTGGAAATCGGGATTGGCTTTTGCGAGATCTGTTAACGCAAATTTGTTGTAGGTTTTGTACGGATCACGCATCTCTACGCGACTCATCTGTGCCGCCGCCAGTTTCTTTTCAAGCGCAAAGATTACCTCTGCCTTCTTCTTAGCCGTTTCCTCTGCATCACCCGCCAGTTTGAATAGCGCAACGGTGTACGTGTTATATGCCGCCTGAATTTTTTTCGAGCGGGTATCTTCTTTCAGGTAATAGTCACGGTCGGGCATGGTGGTGCCACCTTGCGATATCTGGACCGCCATTACCTGGGGATGCTTGCGATCCTGGCCGACAAAGAATCCGAAAAGCGGGCTGCCGAGGCCATTGGTGCGCATGTAAGTGATTTGATTTAAGACATCATCGATCGTTTTTACCGATCCGGCTTTTGTATAGTCCTGCTGCAATGGAGCAAACCCAAGCTTCTCCACTGTGACGCTATCCATACCGGACGCATAAAAATCACCAACGCGTTTCTTAATTGATCCTTTGGGAGCTTTCGTGTCCGCGGCTGATTCCGTCAGGATGTCGCGAACGGCTTTCACGTTAAAGTCGCGAAGAATCGTGAAACTTCCCCAGCGCGTTTCTTTCGGTGGAACCGGATTGTTCTTGATCCAGATTCCTCCTGCATACATCTCAAAATCATCACCAGGCTTTTTGGTGAAGTCCATGTTGGCAGGGTCAATCACTTTTGCCTTCGGCGGTTCTTTTTGCGAGAAGCCTGTGAATGGTAAACCAGCAACTGCGATAAACAGAATAATACGAGATAACATAACGGTTTATTTTATAAGTGCGCAAACATATTCAGTCGATGGGGATTATCAAATGCCTTTTATATAGAAGGGAATACTGCTCGGCGTCTACGCCGTTCGACAACATACAGACCCTTGTGGGGCAACATTCCGCAGCTCCCTACAACTTGAAGAAAATTCCTTTTCTGTATAAAAACCAACACATACCCCACTCTAAAGCAAAGATCGCCAGTGAGGTCAGTATCATCGCGAGTTGATTGGGTAAATGAATGATCTCAAACAGACCATTGGTTACTGCGCCTACGTAGCTGTTGAACCAACGATGTCCTACGATTTCGAAGAATAAGTAAACGAATATCGAATTCATTCCCATCACTAAAAAAAACGTGAGCTTGGATCGATGATTTTTGGTATCGATCCACCCATAGCACAACGCAAGTGCGGCGAGACAATATCCTCCTGAAACCAATGTGAAGGATGTCGTGGCGATGCGTTTGATAATAGGCGTTATCGTAAAATCGAGGGCGTATCCCAGCACCAGGCAAACCACAGACGCGGTCAGAAGAATCTTGACTTTTTGGACGCCTGGACGATCAGAAAGCAAAAGTTTACCTGCCAGCGCTCCCCAAATCGTATGCGCCGCCGTCGGGAGACAATTGATTGCAACCCAGCCACCAGCATTGATCTTATTCATTAAGATCAGGTCCATGTAATTCCCGAAATTATGCTGATCGACAAACGGCTGATCGAAGTTCGGTATGTGTGTAAAACGGTACAATATTTCCGTCAATACCAGTAACCCAATGCTGACCGTAAGTTGTGTTGCGAATGAAAATCTAAAAATCAGAAATGCTACCAGTGTCGTGAATGAAAGTTGGGTAAGTACATCCCAAAGTTCAAAAGATAACCCACCGGGTCGCACCGCATAGTCGAGGACGCCCCAGAAAAAAAGCCATCCGCTCCGTTTCAACGTCTTGATAAACGATTGCTGCCAACTCATCCCATGGTCCCGCTGACGATTTAGTGAAAATGCCAGTGCGGTCCCCGCAATGAACATAAAGCCGGGTTGGATGAGATCCCAGAAGCGCAGTCCGTGCCAGGGGTGATGAAAGAATTGTTCTAAGAAAAAATGCAAAGAAGTGCCTTGCGTGGCGTCAGATAAATGATCGAATAGTCGTGTGCTTTCAAGCGCAAGCAAAACCATGATAAGTCCTCGCATGAAGTCCAGCGAAAGAAGCCTGGTTGTACTGGGTTTTGACGCGTCCACGGGCTATCGGTCTGCGCTGGCCATGGTTGCTTTGAAAGGCAGAGTTTTAGATTTATCTCCTTTCGTCCATGTGCCATTGATCGAGTTTCCCTCAATAACTCCGGTGAGCGTCCCAACGACTTTACCCTTGTCGTATTCGTTGAACACGATCTTGCCCCCATCCAGTTTGCCATCAATATGAAGGCTGATTCCCTGCCGGTCGTAGAACTCGGTGCCCATCAACTCATTTGGCGAACAAGTTGGCTCCAGGATAAACGTGAAAGGATACGTGCCGATGGTGCCTTTCCACATCCCATAAACCGTTCCGCTTGTAACTTCGGTCTCCCCGAACATGAGATATTTTCCATACGGTGACAGCATGGGCTTTAGATCTTTTGCAGAAATCGTCACGCGATATTCATCCCTGGGTCCGGGATTCATCATGCGGCAATTCCCCATACTAAAAATGAAATTTCCCTGATCAGGCGTCATCACAAATAGTTCGTTGCAGATCATTTGTGAAACCGATCCCACACATTCGTCAACCGATTTTTTGTCTTCGGGTTCAGTGATATTTCCTTTGTTGTCAGCGAAGAGACTCAACGCCTCCTTTTTAATTGCTTCGGTGAATCCAGCCGAAAGTTTGCTTTTGAGTTGACTATATCCAACCTCAGAAAATAATTCTTTGATCCAAACCTGTTTTCCGGATTTAAGGTCAAAGTAAAATCCCATGTTCCGGTCATCGGAACGTATGCTCATGGTGGAATAGACATGCCGGCTGGTGATCGTGACCATTAACAGACGGGGAACATTTGTATACACCCGGTAACCAAAATTCCAGTCAGGATCTCTGCCCTTCGCGGTCGCGACCTTAAAATTCTTATCGTTAAGTACCATCCCCAGCACTTCTGCCTGCAGGGCGTTGTTCATCAGTTCATCAACGTTGCGGCGCGCTGTTGATATCAGCGGAAATTCAGAATCGAACCATTCCTCATCATCTTTGGTTTTGTAAAGCAAAGCCCTGCTTGCAGCGACATTGATTTGCGCTTGGGCAACCGCGACTACCGTCGGCGCAATCAATCCTAAAATCAGCAACAGATATTTAATTCTAACCGGTGACATGTTGCAATTCTTTTAGTTCCGATCCTCTTTCTGCATCTGTGTGAACGATGCATCCTGTGCAAAAATATCCCCATCGTTTTGCGTAAGGATTAAATGAAAATTCCTGTGGCGGATATAATAACCCGGTTGCGAGTAAGCTGCAAATGAAATACCTGCACCGGTCTGGCCGGGCTCAATTCTGAAAGAGGCAGCATCGATATATTGCTGCCGTTTTTCGTTTGCAATCGCATTGATATTGATAAGCGTCATTCTTGTTTCGTCACCTAAGCGGGTAGCGCAGAGGTAATTGCCGGGAAATGAACTTGCCTCAAGCATGATACAGTCAACACAATTGGGATTGCGCCCCTTCAGCAAGTGGAACGAAGCTTCAGGAGTACCTGAAGGATCATCCAGCTCCGACAATTCGCCTGTGTTGTTGACAACCGTCATATAGTAAGTGGGGTAATTCTGGGATTGAAAGATTATTTCCGTCCTGGCATCGGCATCCCCTTCTCCTCCATCGCCTTCACTCACTTCCTCAAACATGGCGTCATAAAACATCGAGCCCTGGAAAGTTGCTGACTCCATTTGTTTGAGCAGCGTGGCAGCAAGGTTTTCGTTGGTGGTTTCATTTCGCCTGCGGTTGAGGCATGCAAATTCGATATCAATGGGATCAAAAGTCAGGTCAGACTTTTGGATATATCCTGTTGTAAACCATTTCTCGCCGGCGACCTTGCCCGTGACTTCCACCCAATTCGTAGCCGAAGGTTTTACGGCAACGAAGTCCATCATACCGAATTCTTTGCCGGTCACGGCAGCAATGTCCGGACGCTTGAAGATCGGGGCGGACCCAATACTCGCCGCCGGTAGGGATTCTATTGCGATGAATTCGTCGCGGACCCAACCTTGCTTTCCATCGGACAATTGAATTTTATGATAATGATAGGTTCGGTCACCTGATTTTTCTGAAGCCGTGTCGCCAACGAGCGTAATTTGCTCGCCAATGTAAATGGACGTCACATACTTACCTTTTTCAGTTGGCGTCTCGTGAAGACCAACTTCAGTCCAGTTCACAAAATTTTTGAGTGAATCTGCCGGAGCACTGTTTTCAGCCGCAGTACTGTCAGCGGCTTTCTTTGAACAGGATCCGAGCGCCAGCGCGCCAAGTACCAGCGCAGGTAAGGTCCATTTCATAATCAGATAGGTTGGGATTTAATTTAAATATAATCTTTAAATCCGATTTGATGCGTGCGTTTTACACGGCACGATCAATTTCACAAATTGATAATCGTGTGCTTCAGGATGTGTTCCGGTACGGCCAACACTAAAGTTGTGATCGAATGTTTCCGATCATATGAACGAGCTGCTCCAAAGAGTCGAAGATGTAATATTTTCCCTGGAAGCTGTGCCGGTCGTATGATTCCCCGGAGTGAAGTGCATCCGTGGTAAACGCGATTTGATTTTCCTTTTTGAAAGCTTCAAAGACTTCACCGGATGAATAGAAAGTAGATCCGAACGCTTTGATGCCGCTGCTTTCGCGAACGAGCCCGAGCTCTATGATCAGACCGCCAATGAAGTCCAATTGCCTGAGCAGATTTGCATTCTTCTGTTGAAAAGCTTTCAGGTATGTGGTTGCCAGCAGGTGATACATGTCTACATAAGATTTTTCCGCAAGGAAAGGGATGTGGCCCATCACGTCGTGCCAAAGATCCGGTTCATCACAATAGTTAAGCTCCTCGGGTGTGCGCACAAAGCTCGTCAGAGGCATCTTGTAATCGGCGATCATTCCATACCAGTCCACTTGCTCAAGAATGACGTTTTCGTTGGTCTGAACAAAGGTGAATGGCGTATACCGGTTGACTGCCCTGGTCAGATCTTCCGCATGGGGTCTCTTGCTGTTATCCATGCCCAGCTTTGAAAATCCATTGATCCACAGGGTGCAGATAGCCTGAAGCGACTGCATGTTCTGAAAATGCGTATTGAAAAGCACGGACCAGTTCTTATCGTCGTCAGGTGTGAATCGGCGTGAATCTTTCTTCATGGGTTAGAGGTAAATCCCGGTAATTTACCACGCCCGTACGAACACGCATAGATTTTTCTTTTCTTACTTCTGCTCCTTTAACAAATCTGCAAATGCGTGTTCAATTGTATTGAACCGGAATGAATACCCTGCCTTTGACAATTTGCCGGGAACAACCCTCCTGCTTTTAAGAATGAGTTCTGTTTCCGTGCGGATTAATATTGCGCCTAACTCCAGCAGCCAGCGCGGGTTTGGCAGGCCAAAGGACACGCCAGCCGCTTTTCTCAAGGCACTCATGAATTGATCATTAGGAATTGGATTGGGAGCGGCCAGATTAACAACGCCGGATAACTGATTATTGATGATAATAAATTCGAGTATGCGAACGAAATCATCTTCGTGAAGCCAGCTGAAATATTGATTGCCATCTCCCATCCGGCCACCAAGCCCCAGTTTCACCAATCTCTTCAGTGGCATAAAGGCACCTCGATTTCGTCCCAGGACAATCGCCGTTCTTAACGCGACTTTTCGGGTTCGAGGAGTGTCAAAATGAAAGAACTCTTTTTCCCATTTCTGGCAAACATCCACGGAAAAACCGCTCCCGATTTCTCCGTTGAACTCATCCATCTCCATGTCCAGTGAATGTCGATAGATGGTAGCTGAAGAGGCATTCATCCAGACTGCCGGAGGTCGTTTGCAATTCGAGAGAGCGGTGCCCAGATTTTTGGTCGTATCAAGCCGCGATGCATAAATCATCTGTTTATTCTTTTCGTTATAACGGCAATCAACTGACTTGCCGCTCAGGTTGATCAACACATCGGTGTTGTCAAGGATTTGTGTTAGCTCCTGCCGTGATTGTTCATCGTACCCAAGAACCAGCGAACGCGGTAACACCAAGACACGGTGACCAGACTTTGAAAAGTATTGGGTCACAGATTGCCCCAGGAACCCATGGCCGCCTGACAGGGTGATATTCATAGCAACACGACGCACGTCGCCGCAACCTTATAGATAAACAAGGTAAAAGTTACTTCGATGGGCAGACCGAGAATCCTCGCTCTCCTCCAGTGTTCATAGAACATGAAGCCGACCGCCAGCATCAGGTAACTGAAAAAGAAGTACTCTGAACGGATGAAGACCGAGAGCGCAAAGGCAGGCGTCAGCGCGAGGGCACACAACAGTAGGATGGTCATCAGATTGCCGAGGTAATGGATCGTTCTTTCTCTTCGAATAGCCCACACCACGCATCCCTGCACCAGAAGTTGTGCCGCGATCACGAGAAATTCGGTTTTATAATCCAACAAAGATTGAAGGGACGGCATCAACCTGGCGTAAGATCCCATGATAAATGTTGTCGCGACGGCAGCAAACAAAATGTAAAGCCAGCGATACGTATAGTTAAGGTCTGGTGTACAGGCGCCTGGTTGTTCAAAAGTGTTTCCGGGAGCGATGACTTTTCGGTTGTATGAAATGAACATGTAGAGTTTGCTCACGGCAAGCTGGAACCAACGCTTGGCAAATACCGGCTTAAACCAGGGAAAGCTGTTGCCAAGAATAGTCGTCAGGCTGGCTACGCCATAGATCACTTCACCGGACTTCCGGTTGACCAGCGCGATTTCGTTGCGTGCTTTCTCCCAATCAACTCCTGGCAGCGTCGCCCGGTCCAGAGTATTGAAGGCTTCCCGCCCATTCTGGTCGAGCATGCGACTCCTGACAAAAGCGTCTGTGTACTGCCGGCACAACGGACATTGGTCGTCGTAAAGGATTACGTGATCGTGTAGCGTTTTCATGATTCATTTTGTTTTGGCTGCAAAAACTAACTTTCATAATTTTCAATAATTATTGAAACTTGTAATTAAAAAAAATCACAGTTTCATGAGCAATTTGTAAAACCAGTTTTGGTCTGACTTGCCAAACTTCTCAAGCAAGCCATCGAGTTTTCCTGTGAATTCATGCAGATCAGAAGCAACTTTCCGGAATTCGGTGACTGATTTTTTATCGTCGCCGGACACATGCCTTACCTCTTCGAGAACCTTCACCAGAGGTTCAAACTCCCTCCTGCGCCGTTCTTTCGAAATCTGCTTTGCAAGGGCCCAGACATCTTTTCCGGTACTAAAATACTCCCTGC
The DNA here is from genome assembly GCA_044227305.1 of Cyclobacteriaceae bacterium. Lineage (GTDB taxonomy): Bacteria > Bacteroidota > Bacteroidia > Cytophagales > Cyclobacteriaceae > ELB16-189. The sequence goes on from JBGAFJ010000006.1 coordinate 195,573, forward strand.
GTTCACCGGTCTTCAGGTGTTTTGCCACGATTCCCCAGTCCATCAAGGCCCGAAGGTTCATGTTCACATTCCCTCTCGACATTTTCAGTTCCTGCATAATCTGATCCGCAGACAACGGTTCGGTCGCTACCAGCAGCAAGGCATGAATCTGCGCCATGGCTTTGTTGATGCCCCAGTTTACTCCCATTGTGCCCCATGCCTGGATGAACCGTTTTTTCGCTTCCGTGTATTCCACGAGACAAACCTAGTAAAAGATTCAGTACTTTCAATAAATATTGAAAATTAATGTATGGCTCTGGCATGCTATTTTTGAGCCATCTTTCAAATCACCATTATGGCCACTCCCACTGCCCGTCAGACCGTGCTTTCGTTTTTGAAGGCTATGAATGCCGAAGATTTTGCATCAGCGCGCAAATGCACAGAAACCAAGCTATCGTTTTTAGGCGTTTTGGGCACCCGCGAAGGTGCGGACGCCTACTTCAAGGACATGGAAAAGATGAAACTCAAATACGATGTGAAACAGGTCTTTACGGAAGGCAATGACGTCTGCGTGATATTTGACCTCTCCATGGCCGGGGCAAAGACAGCATCCTGTGGCCTCTACCATGTGGAGACTGGCAAGATCACTTCGATCAGGCTCATATTCGACCCGCGACCGATCCTCGCGCTGTCAAAGAAGAAGGCTTAGGATTATCTTAGGGATATTACATTATGAAGTGCGCTTTCTTCCTGTGTATTCTGAGTTGTTCTTTATCCTGCATTGCACAAGACAGGATTGAGTTGTGCCGTTCCGAAAATGCCACTGTGTACGCGCGCACATTCAGGAAAGAGGAAGCACCATCCTGGGATCTTTATCAAATCGCGATCGAAGTACAAAACGATTCATTTGATGATCTTTATTATTCTAAAAAAGCGCGAGTGGGAGAACTAATAACCAGTGATCCCGACGATCCGATTCTTCCCCCCTACGTGACCGTGCTGGTACTGAATCCGGCGGGACCCCGGGACGCAGGGCCTTTCTACATACACGGTGCCGTGACGCTGCACATGTCTGAGAATTCCACCCAGATATTTAAGGTAAGTATGAAGCGCAATGAACATAACTTCAAGGCCCACATCAAAAAAGGTGAACCCGCCCAATTGAAATGCTTCTTTAATGAATATCTGGTGCCGTGGGATTCTGTGCGGTTGATGCCTCTGATAAAGAAAAATTAATTCTTACAATCGGCTTCTCTCACAGTCAGGCCTTCCGAGACCCAACAATCGCCATAAATAGAACTGTAGTTGATTTCGTATTTAAGTCGCTGATAGATGTCACCAAAATCCATGGTATGCAGCGAAGAATCTTTCATGTGAAATAGCCTTATCTCTTCGCCAGGTGCGATGACTCGCTTATTCACAGCCATAGTAAACGACCAGATGCTGTCAGCCTTGCCGTGGGTGAGTTTGTTCATGAGTTCCCGCCCGGAATTTACTGGTTCTCCATCCAGCGTGAGCCTGGTGTCTTTAACGATGGCGGGACCTACGCCTTTGTTGGTGACCGAAAGAAAGATGCCATCGATGGCGCTGAAGGTTAAGGTCCATTCAAGGTAAGGCCATACGGACGCATGCTGCTGACTTTGCATGATCCGGGCCTGGTATATGTAAACGCCAAGCGTGGCAAGACTGATCGCCACGGCACACAAGGCTACAACGAATTCTGTACTGAGCCCTCGTCTGATTTTCTTTTCAGAATCTTCCATGCATGAATATTAAAGCTTCGCCAAGCTGAATACCTGAGTTGGTGAAGCCAATTTGCAATAAAAAAATTTCATAAACGCTCGGCGGGGCATATCTTGCGGATTATGGCCAAAAAGTCAACCCCCAACCCCGGGCCTGATGTGGTCCTTATCGGAGCAGGCATCATGAGTGCCACTCTCGGCGTGCTCCTGAAGGAACTGAAACCCGAACTCACCATCGAGATCTACGAACGCCTCGACATCGCAGGCTCAGAAAGCTCGGACGCGTGGAACAACGCTGGTACCGGACACTCTGCATTCTGTGAACTTAACTACACACCGCAGTCTTCAAACGGCAGCATCGACATCATGAAGGCAACGCGCATCGCTGAGTCTTTCGAAGTGTCAAAAGAATTCTGGGCATACCTGATGACGAAAGGCCTGTTGCCGAAGGCATCTGATTTTATCACCCGTGTACCACATTATAGCCTCGTATGGGGCGACGAAAATGTGAAGTTCCTGAAGAAGCGATATCAACTCATGTCTGCCACTCCCCTGTTCAAGGGAATGGAATATTCAGAGGACCCTGCCAAGCTCACGGAATGGTTTCCCATTGCCATGCGTGGGCGCAAAAAGAACCAGGCCGTCGCCGCCACGAAAATGGATATTGGTACCGATGTAAACTTCGGAGCGCTTACCCGTGCTATGCTGGAGTATCTGAAAAACAAACCAGGGGTCTCTGTGAATTTTGAACACGAAGCTCTGGATCTGTCTCAGGAGAAAGACAATACCTGGAAAATAAAGATCGAGGATATCAAGGCAGGAAAGAAAAAAACGACCACTGCAAAATTCGTTTTCATTGGAGCCGGCGGCGCTTCGTTACACTTGCTGGAAAAGTCTGACGTGCGTGAAGGCAAAGGCTATGGCGGCTTTCCGGTTGGTGGTCAATGGCTGAAATGTCTCAATCCGGAACTGATCGAAAAGCATTTCGCGAAAGTGTATGGCAAGGCCTCTGTTGGTTCTCCTCCCATGTCAGTGCCGCACGTGGATTCGCGCTGGATCAATGGAAAGAAAGAATTACTGTTCGGGCCGTTCGCCGGTTTTTCCACCAAGTTTTTGAAGAATGGCTCATTCATGGACTTGCCGAAGTCGATCCAACTCGACAATGTGGTGCCGATGGTGTATGCGGGCTTGAACAATGTGCCTCTTACCAAATACCTTATTGAACAAGTGCGACAATCACCCGAAGACCGGCTTGCCGCTTTGCGCGAATATGTTCCTTATGCAAAAATGGAAGACTGGGAGCTTTTGGATGCCGGACAGCGTGTTCAGGTGATAAAAAAGGATGAGGACAAAGGAGGTGTACTGGAATTTGGAACTGAAGTGGTTGTAGCAGAAGACGGAACCATCGCTGCACTACTGGGTGCTTCACCGGGAGCTTCTACTGCGGTGGGCATCATGCTGGGGCTGGTACCCAAATGTTTCAAAGAATCCTCTCAGCTGCCAGCCTGGAAGAACAAAATGAAAGAAATGGTTCCGTCATACAGGAAGTTTCTGCGGGATAGCGATGAAATGGTAAAGGCTTCGCGTGACAGAACGCACGATCTCCTGGGACTCTCAGTTAAGACTTCATCGTAGATAACGAATAACAACCATCATCACATTTTCAGATCTCCACATCTTCAAATTTTCACATCCTCAAATTTTCACATCTTCAAATTAATTTAGCATGGCTTCTGCGAAATTCGTGTTGTATGATCTCAAAGTGGAAGTCATCGAAGGAGACAAGCCATTCGTGTGTTCACACCAGGTAGGCGACGCATTTGAAGTACGCGGCGAAAATCTGCATTTCCCTTCGGGCAAGCCTTTTTCACTATACGCGCTCTCTGCCCTGCTACCCCTCCTGCCGGCCAAGCAACGACCGCTCGATCAATACGACTGGATGGCGACAGATCATATCATCGCCTGCCCCGATCCACATTGCGGTGCAAAATTCAGGATCAGTCGCATTGGTAAGCAGATCATTGATCGCGACACCACGACCATCGTCCCTCTTCCCGACAAAAATGACTGGATTGAGTAATCGCTCCTGGAAAACTTCGGTCAAAGGTGGCCTCACCATCTCACGGATCATCAAAGGAGGCTGGCAGCTCTCACAAGGTCACAGCCAGACACTTCAGGAAGATCCGGTGCAGGCCATGTTCACCTTCGCAGAAAAAGGAATCAACACATTTGACTGCGCCGATATCTATACCGGTGTCGAAGAGTTGATTGGAAAATTCCTGGTGGAACGGCGGGCGCGATTCGGCTCCAGCGCGGACATCAAAGTGCTCACCAAGTTTGTTCCCGACTATGATGTGCTTGCTTCGATCAACAAGACCTACGTGGAACGCATCATCGACCGGTCTTTGAAACGCCTGAACCTGGAACGTCTAGACATGGTGCAATTCAGTTGGTGGAATTATGCAGTTCCCCGATATGTAGAGACCGCATTTTGGCTGAAAGAACTGCAGCAAGCGGGAAAGATCGATTTGATTTCAGGGACCAATTTCAACGCCCGAACAACGCTTGAGCTAGTCAACGCAGGCATTCCACTTTCAACGATGCAAGTCCAGTATTCATTGCTCGATGCGAGGCCCGAAAAACAGCTGGTGTCGGTTTGTGAAAAGCACGACATTAAACTTCTCTGCTACGGGACCGTAGCGGGAGGCTTCCTGGGTGAGCAATGGCTAAAGCAACCCGAACCCTTTGCGCCTTTTGATAATCGATCGCTGGTAAAGTATAAATTAATGATCCAGGAGTTTGGGGGGTGGGACGTTTTTCAGTCGTTGCTTGAAACGTTAGCGAAGATTGCTGCGAAAAATCACGCAAGCCTGTCGAACGTGGCAACGCGCTACATTCTGGATAAGCCTGCCGTGGGCGCCATCATCCTGGGGGCAAGAACCACCTCGCACCTGGAAGAAAATCTGAAAGTATTCGATTTGCAACTCGATCAAACCGACAGGGAGGAAATAGAAGGGGTCCTGAAACAGTCTAAAGCACCCGACGGAGATGTTTTTGACATCGAGCGCATCAAAGAAGGCCCGCATGGATCGATCATGAGATATAATCTGAATGGCTGACAAGCAAACCAAAACCTGGTCTTCGAATTATCTCTTTCTGCTTGCATCTATTGGCAGCACGGTTGGATTGTCAAATATCTGGCGATTTACCTATCTGGCAGGAGAAAATGGCGGCGGCGCATTTGTGCTGATGTATGTGATCTCACTGCTGGTCATGGGCATACCCATACTCGCAGCAGAACTTCTGATTGGAAGGCGCGGAGGCAAGAGTATGGTTGGAACGTTCCAGGCATTGGCCCTTCGCGATGGACTCAGTCCTGCCTGGAAGTCTTTTGGCTGGATCGCGATGGTTGGCGTATTTCTCATCCTGAGCTTTTATTGTGTCATCGCCGGGCTTACCCTTGACTATACGATCACTTCTTTGTTTGGCCTCCTGAACAATCTCGATGCGGTATCTGCGGTCGGCTATTACAATGGTATCCTTGCAGATCCAGTTCGCATGATGCTGTCACAGTTCATCTTTGTCGCCGCGACTGTATGGATCGTGGCTAAGGGTGTGCAGGATGGATTGGAGAGAACAACGGGTTGGATGACCCCGGCCTTGTTTATTATTCTCGTGGCGCTGGTTTTTTATGCGATGTTTGCCGGAAGTTTTGGTGAAGGAGTTTCGTTTTTGTTCGCCCCCGACTTCAGCAAGATCACGCCGCGTGTTATTCTGGCTGCTTTCGGCCAGGCATTTTTTTCTCTTGGCATTGGTGTGGGTGTTATGTTGACGTATGGGGCCTATATGCCCAAGAGCTCATCGATACTCCGTTCCTCAGCGATCATTTCTTTTTCAGACGGGTTGGCATCGATGCTGGCAGGGCTAGCCATTTTTCCCATCGTATTTCAATATGGCTTATCACCTGCAGAAGGCCCCGGATTAATATTTATGACGTTGCCCATTGCTTTTGGAAAGATGCCAGGAGGTGGTGTTATCGGTGCGCTGTTTTTTCTTCTGCTGGTTTTTGCGGCGCTCACTTCTTCGATATCGTTACTCGAATCGATCATCGCACACTTTGAAGAAACGACCAGGTTGGGAAGGAAGAAGATAACGATTTATGCAGGCGTCGTACTATGGCTTGTTGGCCTGGGTTCTGTTTTTTCGTTCAACATCTGGTCCGGATTTACTCCTTTGTCATTCATTAAACCGCTGGAAGGCAAGACGATCTTTGGCATCATAGATTACTTCGGATCCAATTTGCTCATGCCCATTGGTGGGATTTTAATGGCCGTGATTGCGGGGTGGCTCCTCTCCCGCCAGTCAACCCATGCAGAGCTGGACCCACCCAATGAAAATATTTTTATGGTCTGGAGGATCCTTATCCGCTTTGTCGCTCCTGCGACGGTGGCTGCCATTTTCTTTTACAACCTCTACTAGTTCACGCAGCCACGACAGCCGGCAAAAATATTTTCCGTTTTTTGTTGTGAAACGAAAAGGTTTCATATATGTTTGTGGAACCAAAAGGTTGCATATTATATATGATCAAACGAGACGTATTCCAGGGGATAGCGGATCCGACGCGCCGTGAAATCCTGAATCTATTGGCCCACAAAACACTGAATGTCAATGCCGTAGCCGGCAATTTCGATGTGAGCCGAACGGCAGTCTATAAGCACGTGAAGATCCTTGTGGAATGCGGGCTGGTCACTGTGTCGCAGCAGGGTCGGGAGCGATTTTGCGAAGGTCACCTCGACAAACTTGGTGAAGTAACCGATTGGGTTGAAGAGCACCGGCGGATCTGGAACGAACGTTTCGACAGTCTTGAGATCTATCTGAAGAAAATTCAGGATGAAGGAAACACAAAAAAGAAGCGCGCGCTTAAAAAGAAAAAATAAATGCAGCATGTTATGGAGAAATCACTGAAGGAGCGCCAACTCGAAATTGAGCGGCTGCTGGATGCACCTGTCGAGCTGGTGTGGGAAGTGTGGACCAATCCCGACCACATCAGACATTGGTGGGGACCCAATGGATTTACGAACACGATTTCAAAAATGGACGTGAAAGAAAAAGGTGAATGGGATCTGATCATGCATGGACCGGACGGCACGGACTATAAAAACAAAAGTGTTTTCACCCATATCGAAAAGTATCGCCGCATAGAATACGACCACGTTTCAGGTCCCAAGTTCCATGCTGCTGTCACGTTCGAACGACAAGGAAAAAAGACCCTCATGACCTGGCGTATGACCTTTGAGTCGGTCGCGCTGAAAGAGCAGGTTGTAGAGAAATTCGGAGCCGCTGAAGGCCTGAAACAGAACGTAACCCGGCTCGAAGCATACTTGCAAAACAATCCAAATAGTATCTAAAATTTATCGCCATGGCAAAACAAGTGCCCTCTCCTGCTGATACCAAAGACCGTGAATTGAAAGTAAGTCGCCTGGTCAACGCCCCTCGCGAACTTGTTTTCAAGGTATTCACCGATCCCAATCATGTAGTGCACTGGTGGGGGCCAAAAAACTTCAGAAACATTGTGCACGAGATAGATATCCGCCCTGGTGGGATTTGGCGCTTCGACATGGAGGGCTGGGGCCAGGTTTTTCCAAACAAGATCGTCTATCAGGAAATTATTAAACCCGAGAAAATTGTGTTCATACATGGAAACGATGTGGCGGACCTGGAAAATGATCCGGACACGTTTCAAAATGAAATCACTTTTGAAGCCAAAGGACAAAAAACGCTGGTCACCATGAAAGTGATCTTCAAATCAGCTGAGGTTCTAAGAAAAAATATTGAAGAGAATCACGCCGTTGAGGGAGGCAACCAGACTCTGGATAAGCTGGAGGAATATCTTTTAAGTGTATAAGTGTGAATGTGTTGACGTGCGAATGTGTTGAAGTGTGTGCGTGTTGAGGCATGGAGCGGCGCCTTCGAATAGCCTTCGACTTCGCTCAGGCTGACAGCTTCGACTTCCTGCCTTTGCCGGAGCGGCTTCGCGCAGGCAGGCGCTCAGGTTGACAGCTTCGACTTCCTGCCTTTGCCGAAGCGGCTTCGCGCAGGCAGGCGCTCAGGTTGACCTTCGACTTCGCTCAGGTTGACGACCGAAGCACATTATGCAGCTTCCTTGTTGTATTTATTTCTGTATTCGATCGGAGAAAGTCCGGTAGTTCGTTTGAAAACTGTTCTGAAAGCCTTGGTATCTGAATAACCAACATCATCCATGATTTCATTGATATTCTTCCTGCTGGTTTCAAAACTCTTCTTGGCAGCTTCAATCTTAACGCGTTGGATATATTCTGAAACAGTATTCTGCGTTGCTTTCTTGAATCTTCGCTCCAGACTTCTGCGCCCGATGGCAAACATGGTAGACAAGCGGTCGACGGTTATCTTCTCCTGGAAATTGTGCTCGATAAATTCCTGGGCTTTTTTGATTGCCTCATCCTGGTGTTCTTTCTGTCCGCTGAATATGATAAACTGCGACTGGCTGTTCCGGTCTATCTCAATCTCATAAATCTTTGCACACATGAGCGCTACATCTCTGCCCGCATATTTCTCGATGATGTACAGGATCAGGTTCCAGAATGAGTTCGCGCCACCACTTGTATAAACGCCATGCTCATCAGTAATAATCTTTTCGGAAACGAGGTCGAGATTGGGATACATCTTCCGGAACTCATTGCCGAACATCCAATGCGTGGCGCACTTTTTTCCGTCGAGCAGGCCGGTAGCCGCAAGAATGAAAGTACCCACACAGAGACTTGCGACCTCTGCCCCATTCCTGTATTGCTTTGTGATCCAAGGGAAGAAGGGTTCATTCATTGCTACGATCTTGGCGAAATCACCATTCACGGCCGGTACGATGATCAGATCGGTGGGAACGTTATCCGCGATTGTTGCCTCCGGTGTTACGGTAAAAAGCCGATCGTAAACCTGCGGCTCTTTGTTGATGCCAACCAAACGAACATTGAATAACGGACGCCTTCCCATGCTCTCCAATACTTCATTTGCTCTTCTGAATCCTATGAAAGATCCCTCTATGCAGGAAAGGGCGACGTCACCTTTGGGTACCAGGATTGAGATGTTTTTCATACAACTTGGGTCATTTGTTAAAACAAAACTACAGGCTCATGCTGTCGCAATCAACCCCTCATATTGCCGTTTTTACACCTTTTTACCGAAGTTTGCCGACGGTACGTTTGCGTCGGATATTGACAAAAACGACGCCATGGCACAAATCAGCGCTTATCTCACCTTCGACGGCAATTGCCGCGAAGCGATGACTTTTTACCGGGATTGTTTCGGAGGGGAGTTGAGCTTTCAAACGGTCGCCGGCTCTCCCATGGAGGCGCAATTTCCGCCTGAGGCAAAGTACAACATCCTGCATGCTCAACTTTCCAACAGTCAGCTTACTTTGCAGGGCTCCGACTTGAACGGGCAAGAGAGACTGATCCGGGGCAATACGATTTCTCTTTCACTGAGCTGCTCTTCAGAACAGGAGATCAGGACATTCTTCAGAAAACTATCTTCCGGTGGTCAGGTCGCGCACCCGCTCCATGAATTCTTTGCGGGTATCATGGGCACGCTGACCGACAAATTTGAGAAAGACTGGATACTGTATTGTGAAAAGAAAATCGAAAAGGAATAAACAACCATAAACCAACCTATATGAAAATTGCAATTATTGTCGTCCGCTCCCTCATGGGGCTCCTGTTTCTCATGTCATCCATAGGATACTTTTTTGATCTCTTTCCAAAGCCTGTCCTTGAGGGCGCCCTCCTGACGTTCAATCAGGGTGTTGAAGCATCCGGTTATCTGATGGCCTTAATCAAAGGGACTGAACTCGTCTGCGGATTAGCGTTTATCACCGCAAGATTTGTGCGCCTGGCGACCGTGGCAATCTTTCCCGTTGTCGTGAATATCGTGCTGGTGCACATCATGATAGCCCCCGAAGGTATACCTGTTGCTGCGTTCCTGCTGCTTGGGAATTTATTCCTGGCTTATCATTACCGGAAGGACTATGCACCGATGCTGGTAGCTAAATAAGTACATCAAACGCCATGGTAGAAGTATTCAAGACCGATGTTACCTCTGCTGATCAGGCGGGCAAATTGCTCGTTCAGATCCACGCGTCGTTCAAAGACTACAGGGCAAATTTCGATCTCCAGGACTGTGATCACATTTTGCGCGTGAAGAGCAACGCTTCCGCGGTGTGTCCTGTCCTGGTCATCGACTTGCTTGCGAAGGCAGGATACCACGCCGAGGTGTTGACAGACGAACATCAGAATATTGGTGAGGCTTTACAGATGTCTTAAGATTTCGGCTGCCCTGACATCAGTGGGTTCAATCCGCAGCACTTCCTGAAAATTCATTTTTGCAGTCTGTAGGTCATCTTGCTGAAGCGCGAGTTCGCCCAATAAAAAATACACTTCTGCTTTGTCCGGAAAAGCTTCACGGTTGGCTTCAAGGATTCTCTTTGCTTCGGGCAGTTTGCCTTCCATGCGAAGCAATTTGCCAGCCATACCCAGCATGTTTACATCAGCCGTCTTTTCGTCAACAAACTTTTTAAAGAACGTCAACCCGGCGTCAACCCCTCTTTCATTAACAGTCTTGTAAATGCCGGCGGCACCTTTTGTGAATTTCACGAAGTTCTGATAATTCGGAACTTCGAATTGTTTCCCAAGAATGCTTACTTCAATATCCACCTCTTTGGATACGGCGGTCATGCCTTCCTTCACGGCGCTCCAGTTTTTTCCCTCGACACCGAAGGTGGTGCGGTCCAGGCTGGTGGTTCCGGTAAAAATTACCTGCGTGTCACCTCTGATATCCTTGATCACACCCGAAGGCTTCGCCAACCTCATTGTTACTTCATGGGTAACACCTTTTATCGTGAGATCGCCAACTAGAGAAAATCCCTCTTTTTCAGGGGTCATTTTTGTTGAAATAAAAGTGATGACCGGATGAGCTGCCGCGTCGAACCAGTTGGCAGACTTGAGGTCATTATCGCGAAACTCCAGGTCGGTGTCAATGCTTTCGGTTTTGATCGCTATTGTGGCCGAAGTGGTCTGTGGATTTTTGTCATCATGATGGATCATTCCACTGAAATCAGTGAACCGCCCTTTCACCCGGGCGTACCCCATGTAAATGATTGAAAATTCAATGTATGAGTGACCCGCATCAATCGGGTAAAATTGGTTGAGTTCAACCTTGCCCTGAGCAAATGCCGATGAGCCAAACAGAAGAAAAATCAGGAGATACTTTAGGAAATTCATAGACGTTTTTAATCCAAGAAGCACGATTGCCGGATGCAATTCGGCAATTTCTATAAGGATTTACCCTTTTTTCTCAGGAATTCTGTCGGAGTAAGTCCTGTTGATTTTTTGAAGTGGCGGTTAAAGGACACTTTGTTGTTAAACCCAGCAGCGAATGCCACTTCCAGAATGTTGACTTTCTTGTTTTGTCGGATCAACGCCTCGAAATCAGACGTGGCGTGCTTCAGCCTGAAATCATTAATGAATTCGAAAAAGGAAATGCCTGCTTCCCGGTTAATGACTTCTGAAATCTGATGATACGTCATCCCGCTCGCATCTGCCAGATCGGAGACCCTGAGTTCGGGATTCATATAGAGTCTTTGATCTGCAACGATCTGCTTCATTTTGTTGAACAAGCGCAGCGACTCTTCCTTGGCCAGGCGTGATTGTTGATACGGTTGTTGGTTTGTGGCAGCCCCTGGGGAAGGGACAAAGGCTGATGATTGTTTGATGGTGTGATATGAAAGCAAGTACACACAAAAGGTCATCGGCACAATGTATAGATAGTCGAGTTCCCGCACATACCATTGACTGTTAAGTAGTACAGCAATGAACAGGATGGAGAGGATTGTAAAAAATGCCGTGGTGCCCACAATCCCATTCAGCGTGTTGAGGGTTGCAATTCTGTTATCAGATGATTCTGAAAGCGCTCTTTTTTGGTAGCGGGCTATTGCCAGGACGGATATGCCGAGGTAGATCGCGGCATGTATGAACTGAGCTATAAATATGTATCCATACGCTGCATTCAGCCAGTTCTGTGCGAGCATCGGAAACTTCAACACGGAGAGCATTCCATAGCTGATGACCCTTTCGGGGATGGTGGTTCCAACAATTATCGGAATGATAAGTGTAAACAAAACGAATGGACCATAATGAAAAAGCATTGGGGCGGTGAACTTTTTAACATTTCCGAGGCGCAAGCTCACGTAATGATACACCAGCGGACCTGGCAGCAACCAGGCTCCATGACGCGACCCAAAAAAGAAGCTGTATGAGATCATCAATGATCGCCTCAGTACAATAAACTCCAACTGAAGCCAAACGATCCAAATCAATAGACCCACGACAAAGATGTGGCCGGGTGCTCGCGATTTTCTGCTCAACGAAAAGAGGGTTAGCAGAAGTGCCGCCTGTAACATACCGGCAATGCTCACCACGCTCCAGAAATCCCAGTGTGCCATTGCGAAAAATAGCCAATAAAAACCGGCATTCGTTTCACGCAGGCTGCGTGAACTATTTCTCGACGAAACTTCTCAGCATTTTTGAAGTGATCTCTGTCCAACCCATTTCAAAATTCTTCTTTGCAAAATCGGGATTAGTTTCTGCGGGAAATGTTTCAAGCCCGCTGTGAGTAAGTTTGAGTCTTGTCTTTTCGTTCTCTGAGAACAACTCGAACGTCAACGTCGACAATCCCGGATAGCCCTGGTAACTCCATGTATACACCAGTTTCTTCTCCGGAATCACTTCGAGCACTTTGCACAGATGCGTATACGACTTCTCCGGCGTGCCGCCTTCGAAACTGAATTCAAATCCGACTTGTGGTTTAAAATCTGAGACATCGAAGTACCATTGCTTCATCTGGCTTTTGTCGGTAAGTGCTTTCCACACTTTCCCGACTGGTGCGTCGTAGGTTTGCTCAATTACAAATGGCGCTGAATTCATTTTGATTTGGTTTTAAGTGGTTTTCGTTTTTTTGTTGAATTCGTTTTGTCGTTCGCCAGGAATACACCCAGCGCGCCGAGTTTTTCCGTCCAGAATTCTTTATAAGGCTCAATCCAGTCGTTTACCTCCTGCAGCTGCTGGAGATTGGCCTGGCAAAGGCGCTCTCTCCCTTGTTGATTGACTACGATCAAGCCACACTGACGAAGAATCTTGATATGCCTTGAAATAGCAGGCCGGCTGATGTCAAATTGCTCCGCGACTGCGTTGAGTGTCAATGGTTTCCTGGCCACCAGGTTAATGATCGCCCTGCGGGTCGGGTCTGCGATACCCTGAAATGCGTCTCGTCTCATACCGATATGTAATCGTTCGGTTACAAATATATATATGTAACTAATCAGTTACGCAAGAGTTTTGATTGTGAAGATTTCCCGCAGAAAGACGCAGATTGATTATCGCAGATCTCGCAGATCAGTGCATTAGTCTGCGGAAATCAGCGTGCATTTAATCTGCGTCCCGATGGCTATTGAGATCAGCGGGAAAAAAAGATATCCTATGTAGTTCGTGAGAATTTCCCGCAGATAGACGCAGATTGAATATCGCAGATCACGCAGATCAGTGCATTAGTCTGAGGAAATCGGCGGGCATTTAATCTGCGTCCTGATGGCTATTGAGATCAGCGGGAAAAAATCGGCGGAAAACCTTATTTCCGAGTATATTTGCCGCCTTATTTTAAGAACATGATCTCAGTTGATGCAGTGACGGTTGAGTTTAACGGCTCGGCACTTTTTACCGATATTTCGTTCAACATAAACCCCGATGACCGGATTGCGCTGATGGGTAAAAACGGTGCCGGAAAGTCCACCCTCTTAAAAATCATTGCCGGCATCAACAAACCCACGCGCGGCAAGGTTTCTGTTCCGAAAGACGCAACCGTCGCCTACCTGCCCCAACACCTGCTCACCGAAGACAATTGCTCCGTGTTCGAAGAGGCGTCGAAAGCCTTCAGTAAGATCCTGGGAATGAAGAAACAAATGGATGAACTGAACAGACAGCTTGAAACCCGTACGGATTATGAGTCAGACGAGTATGCGAAGATCATAGAACAGGTCTCCGAGCTTAGCGAAAAATATTATTCTATCGAAGAGATCAACTTCGATGCGGAAGTGGAAAAAACACTGATGGGTCTCGGTTTCCTGCGCTCGGACTTTACGCGACCGACAAACGAGTTTAGTGGCGGCTGGCGCATGCGCATTGAGCTGGCGAAAATCCTTCTTCAAAAACCTGATTTGATATTACTGGACGAACCTACCAACCACATGGACATTGAGTCTATACAGTGGCTGGAGGAATTTCTGGTCAACAGCGCGAAAGCGGTCATCCTGATATCTCACGACAAAACCTTCGTTGACAACATCACCAATCGCACCATCGAAGTGACCATGGGGCGGATCTATGATTACCGGACAAACTACACCCATTATCTGCAACTCCGCCGGGAGAGGCGCGAACAGCAGCAAAAGCAGTTTGATGATCAGGCAAAACAAATCGCAGAAATACAGGAGTTTATAGAGCGTTTCAAGGGAACTTACTCGAAGACTCTTCAAGTACAATCGCGCGTGAAGATGCTCGAGAAGATCGAGATTGTGCAGGTGGACGAAGTGGATACTTCAGCTTTGAATCTCAAGTTCCCTCCCGCCCCCAGATCAGGGAACTACCCGGTGATCATGGACGGATTTTCTAAACGGTATGGTGATCATACCGTATTGAAGGATGTGTCACTCACAATAAGTCGCGGTGAGAGAATAGCTTTTGTGGGGAAAAATGGTGAAGGGAAATCTACGCTCGTGAAGGCGATCATGGGAGAAATTGATTATGAGGGAAAGGTACAGGCCGGGCATGGTTGCCTCATCGGGTATTTCGCCCAAAATCAGGCTTCATTGCTCGATGAAGGATTAACTGTTTTTCAGACCATCGACCAGATCGCTGTAGGAGAAATACGCACCAAGATTAAGGACATCCTCGGCGCTTTCATGTTCAGCGGTGATGCCATTGACAAAAAGGTGAAGATGCTTTCCGGTGGTGAAAGAACACGTCTTGCGATGATCAAACTTCTGCTTCAGCCTGTTAATTTTCTGATCCTTGATGAGCCGACCAACCACCTGGACATCAAAACTAAAGACATCCTGAAAGATGCGCTTCGCGCGTTTGAAGGAACGATGATTCTGGTCTCTCACGATCGCGATTTTCTCGATGGCCTGGCCACGAAAGTGTATGAGTTTGGCAACAAACGCGTAAAGGAGCATTTCGAGGATATCACGGGATTCCTGAGAAACAAGAAACTTGAAAATCTCCGGGAGATAGAACGAACGGTTGCTATGAATAAATAAAGTCAGCTCTTCACGGAGTTGACATCAAAGGGCACCATGTCCCTCCAGAGTTTTTCGAATTCACCATTGAAAAGCCTGATCAACTCTTTTTCACGGGACACAACGATATTTTCCTGGTTATAGTTGGCAGCACTTCGCGTCCAGTTATAGCTCCCATTGACAAGTACCTCACCATCCACAATCATAAACTTGTGGTGCATGTGGTTCGACGTGTTGTCAACCCGGGTTAAAATGCCTTCCCGCGCAATGCGGATAATATCAGATCCTAAATCATAGAGCTTGTCGTTGTCGGTAACGATGAGAACATCCACTCCGCGCCGTTTGGCGCTGATAATGGCTTCAGAAATCAAATCATCGCTGATCGTAAACACGCATATTTTCACGCTGGCCTTTGACGAGCTGAGGTAATGAATGATTGTATTGCGGCAAGAATTACCCGGACTAAAACATGCTTCGGATGGCATCGTGGGAATTTAGGTAGTTGGAGGAAGTTTCCCCTGTCCGCATTCCATGGGCTGCTCCAACACAAAGTCGTGATCGTGGAGGGTAAGCCGGATGGAATGCGGTGGGAACCAGGTTACAATTTTTCGCCCAGCCGAACTGATTTCATTTCCTCTTGAACCGTGAACGGCTGATTGTATAACCTTTTTCCGGTGGCTTTAAAGATTGCATTGGCGACAGCTCCGCCTGTTGGAGGCAATGCCGGCTCGCCCAGTCCCGTCGGATCCATGCCGTTGTTCACGAAATGAACACTGACATCAGGCACTTCCTTAAAGCGTATGAGCCTGTATGAATTGAAATTCTTTTGTTCAGCGGCACCGCCTTTAAAGGTCAGGTTTCCAAACAATGAGTGGCCAAGTCCGTCTACAACGCCCCCCTTCACCTGCTGGTGGGCGCCCGTCATGTTTACGACGATGCCGCAGTCAGCTGCAACATGGATGTTTTTTATGATGGGGCGTCCTTTCACTACTTCAACTTCGGCGATCTGTGCCACATACGAACGGTGTGAAAAATAAACGCTGAACCCCTGAGAAACGCCTTTCTTGGCTCCCCATCCGGCTTTTTCCTTAGCGAGATTAATAACTCCTTTCATCCGGTCGATATCGTACTTGATTGCACCCACAGGTGATTTCTTTGCTTTGTCAAGCAAGTCAAGCCTGAATTGAATCGGATCTTTACCCGATGCGGCTGCTACTTCATCCAAAAAAGATTGTTCCGCAAAGGCGAGGAAGTTAGTGATTGGTGCGCGCCAGGCGCCCACGGTAATCGGTGATTTATATTCAACTGAGTCAATCAAAAGATGATCAACTGCACCAGATGGAAAGTTGTCTTCTCGGGTTGAATTGGCGGTGTTAATGCCCACGCCGCGCAACTTATATCCGACGAGGTTGCCACTTGAATCCAACGCAGCTTCAAAGCGATAACGTACTGCAGGTCGATAGCTTCCTCCGGTCATGTCATCTTCACGGGTCCAGATCACTTTAACAGGCTGTTTTATGATGCTAGAAAGCTCCGCGGCTTCTACTACATAGTCCGCCTTAAGTCTTCTTCCGAAGCCGCCGCCGAGGCGCGTGATGTCAACGGTGACGATTTCGGGCGAAACACCCAACAACTTTGCTGTTTCATTTCTTGCGAGATCTGGTGTTTGGGTGGGTCCTATCAATTCAACGTGGTCAGCCTTGACGTGCGCGAAGAAATTCATTGGCTCCATCGGGCTATGTGAAAGGAATGGACACTGATATTCGCGGGTAATGACCTTGGTCGCGTTCTTAAACGCAGTATCGACATCACCATCTTTCCTTCGAACGACGGCATCTTTGCTGTCCAGAAGTTCTTTGAAACGTCGATCGTGGTCCACCGTACTTTCCAACAACGCACCCGATCCATCTGCATCGTACTCAATCTTCAGCAGCTTTCTGGCTTTCAATGCATGCCAGGTCGACTTCGCCACCACGGCGACATTGTTTTTAAACGTAACCACATCGATCACACCGGGAATTGCTTTCGCCGCCGCGGCGTCGAGCGACTTGATCTTCGTGCCAAACGCAGGTGGACGCTGAATCATCGCGTGAACCATTCCTTCCCGATAAAAATCCATTCCGAAGAGAGGCTTGCCGGTATACATGCTATCGGCATCGACATTCTTTACCGCCGTACCGATGATCCTGAAATCCTTCGGATCCTTCAGCTTGACATCACCTGGTGCCTGAAGCATGGAAGCGTCAGTGGCCAAATCTCCGTAGGAAAGTCTTTGATTGCCAGGGCCAATCACGGTACCATTTTCAGTCCGGATTGAGGACGGGTCAACACCCCATTTCTTAGCAGCAGCTTGAATGAGCATCTGCCTTGCCGTAGCTCCAGCTTTACGCAACCGCTCCCATGAGTGGGGAATCGCTCCGCTCCCGCCGGTCAGCTGGCGTTCAAATTTTTTCGTATCCAGAGGCGCCTGAAGAACCTTCACTTTAGACCAGTCCGCGTCGAGCTCTTCAGCGACAATCATGGGAAATGAAGTCTTGATATTTTGTCCCAGCTCGGGATTGGGAGAGAATATCGTGATGACGTTTTCCGGGGAGATTGAAAGGTATGCATTGAACGCAATGTCCTCACTGGCCAGATCGGCGCCCGTTGAGGGAATCACTTCCATCGGCGTCGCGACGGAGTCCAGCATATTAAAGCCAAGCAACAATCCACCTCCGGCAGTGAAGCTCAATTTGAGGAAGTTACGCCTATTGGTCTGTAGTAATGTTGACATGGCTATTTGGTGTTAAGTTTTGAAGAAGCAAGAAGGACACCCTCGCGAATCTTGTGGTAAGTGCCGCATCGGCAGATATTTCCTGTCATGGCGGCATCGATCTGCTCGTTGGTGGGTTTGGGAGTCTTGGCCAAAAGGGCACTTGCTGCCATAATTTGTCCCGCCTGGCAGTAGCCGCATTGTGCTACGTCAACTTCCTTCCAGGCAAGCTGAACAGGATGATCGCCATTTTTTGAAAGGCCTTCGATGGTCGTTACTGGTTTATTCCCAACGGCAGATACCGGAAGCGAGCATGCCTTGACCGGGATTCCATTGAGATGGACCGTGCAAGCTCCGCACTGTGCGATGCCGCAGCCGAACTTTGTACCTACCAATCCAAGACTGTCTCGCAATACCCAAAGCAATGGCGTATCGGAGTCCACATCGGTCTCAAAAGACTGACCGTTGATCTGTAAGGTGTAATGTGCCATGATAAAAACCGTTTTGCTCACTAAGGTAGCAAAATCCAGCCGCGGGAATCGTCAATTTTCGTTAACCGGCCGCTCGAATATGTGAAGACAATCCCCTCGATTATGGCTGGTGAAGCCCTGTTAGGTACAGTCCTCTTCCAGATCGGCGCCTGGATCGTCGAGGAGGCTGCCCGTGAAGTGTCCTGAGTGAATTCAGAACATTACCGTGATCACCGCGTTCAGCGTAGCATCAACTTCTTTCCAGCCACCGAAGCTGGTTTTTCGTTCGAATGTGCGGAGTTTTTTTGTTTCATCTTTCTTTCCGGTTTCAATCATGAGTCCTGAAAAGGGCGGCAGGTCTTTGAAGCCTGGCCAGTTCATCATGTTGCCATGGTATTTGTACTGAACTCGTTCAGCTCCATCCGAATCTTTTGTTATGATCTTCTCTACTTTCTCATTGTGGTCATTGAACTGTTCCATTTTCCAACGTTCCCAGGCGCGTAGCCCTTTCAGCATGGTGTCCCGGGTTTCTCTGTCATCAATCCATTCAAATGCGATAAAGAAGCGCTTCGCATCAATGCGAATATCCTGCTTACTCATGTCGAAGCGCAGCCAGCCAAACCGCTTCGTCTCCGTGAGCATAATTTCTTTGGTTAATAGTTCTTCGCCTGGCCTATCGTATGTCGAATCGTAAGCATAGATATGGAAACGGAACTTCAGCGTGTCTTTTGAGTTATACATCAATCTCACCTGCAATTTATCGACATATGCCGGTGTACGGGGGCTTTCAACCAATAAGGCTACGGCTCCTCCTCCCTGAATTGTATCGAAAGGAAGAATGCCATCCCGTCCACCCATCCAGCCGAGGCGTGCGATTCTCAGTTTTTTGGCTTTGACTGTCACAGGTTTTAGAATATTACTTTCTGGTTTGAGCCTGACAGTTCCATTCTGCAGATCATCAGGCTTGATAAATTGTCTTCCGTATCCAATCGCCGAGAAAACAATCGGCAGCTGAGACAACGCTCCGGGAAATTCAAGTTCAAAACTTCCATCAGGATCTGAAAGTGTTCCCACATTTTTCTCCATAAACCCTATGTTGACAAAGGGTACGGGCTGGCCGGTCTCACTGTCGGTTACTTTGCCTTTTACTCTTCCCTTCCGCGATGTGCTGCCACTCGAGCAGTGCTCCCATGAGTAGACACCTTTCGCCAGGGAATCAAGTGAAAGCATGCAATCGCCCGCACTGAAGATACCCGGCATGCTTACAACGATGTCATTTTGGAAGTTGCGCTTGTTGTAGGTGTGAATGATCCTGTTTTTCAGATCATAAATGTTTGAATAAACGGTCAGGGAGTCCTGATGTGTTTCCTGCAAAATGCTTTTCACGTTGTCGACGGAGACATCCGATCTCAACTGGAGGTGTTTCGTAGCTTGGTCGAATCGCCAGCAAGTGGGTTCCTCTGCGAGTTCAGGGTGCTTTGGGTTATAGTTTGTCTGGATCAGCTGTGCTTTATGGCCTTCCTCCATAAACACTTTGCCGTCTTTCACTCCCACCCACCCAACATTTCCGTATGCATCAGCGATAACAATGTTCGATTCGCTGAGTTGATCGAGTTTGTATTGGCTGAGTATCTGAAATGCTTCCCTGACATTGGTCGCCTTATCCAGTACTTGCTGCCAGATGTATCCCTGAAACTCCTTCACATGTGAATCGAAGTCGACGTGCTGAAACGGTGTATAGGCCGCGTCAAAGAATAGCCCGTGCTCGTTCATTCCGCCCTGTGCCCAGCCCTCACTCATGAAAGTGAAAATGACCGATCCATACTTACCTGGCGCCGGTGCATTTACCTTGATCGCCGCATCTTTGGCAAACCAATCTTCATGATTGCCGACTAAAACCTGCCGGCCATCAGATAAAAAAATGATAAAGCAAGCGCTAGTCCGGAAAGAAATCAGCACCAGAAGACATGACATCAGGAATTTCATCGTAGTGCAGACGCGGTAGTTGTGCAAATGGTTGCAGATCAGATGATGCGGCTGCCAGATTCCAAAATCAAATCTTGGCCGCCACCGTATTCCGGCTCAACAAATATGGAGTATAGCAGGCAGGAATATTACTCAGGGGCAGTACCTCCGGTCGGATGTTGATTCCGATTTGATTAATCATAAAATCACGACGCTGGGTGATCCGCTTCCACGATTCCGGAAATTTCGACGCCCATTCCCTGCGCAGATTCTCGTCCGCGAGAGCAATTCCATCCTCCATATTGGCGCAAACAAATTCTTTTTTCGACACCGGAATAATATCCATTTGTAAGGCCATCCCGGAATAGAGTTTAACAGATGAATTCTTCACAAACGGAGAATTGACCCACTCATCAAGGTGCAAAGTGTGTCCTGTGTTAACAGCAAAGTCGAATATATCTTTTGGTCGTGCTTCGTCCACTGCTTCCGTAATGGCTCCTGCGCTTGCTCCCAGGCAAATGCTTTCATACCAGGTGACCACGGTTTTGAAGTACCCTTTCCAGAATTTTTCGAAGAATTCGGCAGTGACTGGATTCAAGTCTGCTGGTGTTGACGCAACCATTCCTGCACGCGCGGTTAATGCTCCCCATACGCCCATCGCTGATGTGAATGGATCACCAAGCTGAATGTGGTTTGAAGAAGGACTGCTTAATCCCATGGACGCTTTCTTCCCGGTTGACACCATGGGATGGCACGAATACGGTAGTCCGTCACTTTTATAGTTGGCCGCGAGTTCGTATTCGCGAGCGCCTGGTTTTAGTTCGGCCAGCAAATTCTTCATGCTTTCAGAAGTTCGGGTAGCTGCCCATTCAAAGCGAACCAATTGTTCAAGGCAGTTGTGATGGCGAAGACCTTTTTCATTATCCATGAAGATGTCTCCTGCATTGATGGTCAATGCGCGATCACCAGTTTGGGAAGCAATCACATCGCTGACATAGGCCGGAATATCAAGCAGGCTTCGATCGTCGAAATATTTATGATATGCGCAGCCCACACGCGAACCGTTCTTCAGTCCTGCTGCCGACAATATCTGAGGGAGAGTTCTCGATTTAGAACGGTCCTGACCCATCAAACTGAAATCCTGAAAGAGTTCAAACTCAAAAGGAATCGGGCAAATCCCGGTGTAGCCCATGCACTCGTTGCCCAGCAGCAATTTTCGTTTGCCGTTCTTATCAAGGATGAGCATGGCTTCTTCAAAACGCGGATCCAGGTTCGTGAGGAAAGCCAGGTTTGCAAACTGCTCGCGGTCAGCGAATACGATTAGAAAGTCGAGATTTCTCTGCGACATTTCCTGAATTGTGGACGCGATCCTGGCTTCAAATTCAGAAGCGGGTATTTCCGGGAGATTACCTTCCATGCCGAACGATGGAAGCGTGATGGATTTGATTGTAACGTTCAAAGTGTGCGATTTAAAGAAGGTCCTGTTTTTTGTCAAATGCAAGGAACGCAAACGATGCGAAAAGTCAAATCAACAGGCGAGTGCAAAATTTACCTGCACTTACTCCGGCACTTCCGGTAAATCAGGCAGCGAATGAAATGGGTGGTGATTTTATTCTGCAAATAAATCCACGAACCGGAAATTAACGGAATCAAACAGCCCGCGGTCGCTAAGTTTTATCGCGGGAATGACGAGCAAAGCCATGAAGGAAAGGGTCATGAACGGAGCACTGAGTCTGCTCCCCATTTCTTTGGACATCCTGTCTATGGCCTGATATTTTTTACTAACCTCATACCCATCGTCATCCGACATAATGCCCGCAACGGGCAAAGGCAAGATCATTGACCTTGCTCCATCAACAGCAGCCACGCCGCCTTTCGAGTCAATCACCTGATTGATTGCATGACAAATAGATTCATCATCTACTCCGACCGCAATGATGTTGTGCGAGTCGTGACTAACCGAAGAAGCAATCGCGCCCCGTTTCAGTCCAAAGTTTTTAATGAACGCAACAGCGGGCTTCTTGTCCGCGTAGCGATTGACGACGGTGATCTTGAGAATATCATTTTTTGTGTCACTCATCACCGCTCCGTCGTTGGCGTTTGCGTCCACTATTACTTCGCGGGTAATCAATTGTCCATCAAACGGCTCGATGACCCTCATTCTGCTGCCGGTTGCTGTCACTTCGAAATCAGAAGGACGCTTGAATGAAGTTTTGAAATGATTCGGTCGATTATTCTGCTGTCTCGCGATTTTAGTTGTGCCTCTTTCCGCAACCAGGTTCCCATTGATGAATGTGTTCAATATTTTGAATGACTCCAGATCTTTGACAACGATGAAGTCGGCAGCGTCACCCACCTCCAATTGCCCAACGTCCAGACCATAATGTTGTACCGGGTTGATGCACGCTACGGTGAGTATTTTGAAGAGATCAATGTTGCGTTCGTTAGCCCGTTTCACAAGCAAGTTGATGTGACCCGCTTCGAGACTGTCGGGATGCTTGTCGTCGGAACAGAACATCATTTCTTTCCAGTGGTCAGGAATGAGATCGACAAGCGCGTCAAAATTCCTGGCGGCGCTACCTTCCCGGATCAGAATCTTCATTCCAAAACGCAGTTTGTCAAGGGCTTCCTCAGCGGTGGAACATTCGTGATCTGTGCTGATTCCAGCTTCGATATATTTCCTTGCTTGCTGGCCGCGAAGACCGGGCGCGTGCCCATCAACCGTTTTGTTCCTGCGCTTTGCTGCATGGATGCGCTCTAGCACACTTGCGTCACCTTTAAGAACCCCGGGCCAGTTCATCATCTCAGCGAGGTATTTGATCTCCTTCATCGACAGGAGTTTATCCACATCCGCGTCGTTGATTTCAGCACCCGCCGTTTCAAAAGGTGTTGCCGGCACGCAGCTGGGTGCGCCAAAATAGAATTTGAACGGTACCTGTTTGCCATTCCCAATCATATACTCCACTCCCTCAATGCCCATCACATTGCCGATTTCGTGCGGGTCTGAGATGGTAGCGACCGTGCCATGAACCACGGCCATCCTCGCAAATTCGGAGGGTGTGACCATGGAACTTTCCACGTGGACGTGTGCGTCAATAAAGCCCGGCATGATGAACTGATCCTCAACGCCGTTCTTTTCGTGAATCGACACAATCAAGCCATTCGATAACTCGATCTCACCGTCATAGATCCGCTTTTTATGAATATCAACTATATGGCCTGATATGCGCATCGTGACGTTCTGTGGTTAAATTAGATTGATTTTTGACCGCCAATTTATCATTATGATAACGGAATTTTATTTTTGTTGTGTAAAAACTGCGTGAATATGTCCGTTGATGATCTAAACAACCTTCCGCCCGATCATGCCGCACAGGAATTTGGAAAGTACTGCGGCTCTCCGATGTGGGTTGAAAAGATGGTAGGCGCAAGACCCTTTCCAAACGAGGACGCAATGATGAAGCAGGCCCAGCAGACCTGGTTTGCCGGGTCGCGCGCAGAGTGGATAACTGCTTTCAACCAATACGCAGAAACAGGTGCGAATCCTGAAATCGCTGCAAAGATTACGGCCCTTGAAAAAGACTACAAAAGCAGATTCGGTTATGCTTTTGTATTAGAATATACCGGCAAATCTGCTGAAGAAGTTCTTGAGATCATCAAGCTGCGAATAAAGAACAACCCTTACGACGAAATCAAGATTGCGACAGCTGAACAGAATAAAATCATCAAAGCAGGATTGAGGCGCATGCTTTCCTGATATCTCCGAAAGAAAAATTTCAATATTAAATCCAGCCAGCAATGACATTTTATATCAGACACCTCTTGACGGTGGCTACGATGGTTGTTGCGTTGGGGGTGCGCGGTCAGGATACCGTGCGGGTCAAGGGTCAGATAGGGCTTGGAACCGGCTACGTTTACAATGCAATACGATCAGACGTCATCTCACCGCTGAAACAGACAGGGTCAGCGATGCCTCTGCACGTTTATTACCGATTGGAAGGTAACCGCGATATGTTTTTCGTTCGCTATACCTTCAGTTCGATTTCGCTCAGCTCAGCGTATAAAGAGTTGATCGCTTCGCAGACGAGCCATCGCATGGATGTTGCTTATCATCGCCGGTTCAGTTCCGGTTCCGCGAAGGTCTCTATCTGGGGAGGTGCTGTCCTGGGTCTTCAATTCTATGCCCGTAGCTACTCAAGCCCGTCTGGCAACGGATCAGCGGGTAACGACAATGTGAAGGAATACTACGCGTCTGTGAGTCCCTCGCTATTATTGAAACGTGAAGTACCTCATGGCATGGTTGCGCTGCAAATATGGGCCAGCGCGCTGGCCTACGCGACGTATCCAAAATATGCTCTGGGTCTCACGGAGTCGCGCGTGGTCAGCACAGGTACCTACAGAACTTTTGAGTCGAGACTCAGTTACGTGCGCCATCTCAGCAAACGGTGGGACGCGCGCGTCGACGGTCAGTTCCAGTTTTACAGTCTGCAGACGCCGCAAGCGATCTCACAGGCAAATTTGCAGTTGATTTCTTCACTGGCTTTTAAATTATGAGCATCCGGAGAACCAGTATCGTCCTTGTGATATTACTGCTTGGCAGTTGCAGCGACACCTTTCTCGGAAAGGATCCCGAGCCGGGCGCAGCGGAGACCTTTGAATCATTCTGGCATGGAGTCGATGAACTTTGGCCTGAATTCGAAACCAAACGTGTGAATTGGGATTCCATTTACACTACCTACAGACCTCAGATCACAAATGCCACTACGAATGTTCAGCTTCTGAAGATATTCAAAGACATACTCCCTGCATTGCAGGATGCACACACCAGCATTTATCCAACGAAAGGCTACAATCCAATCACATACTATGGAGCTTTCCCCCGTAATTACTTTGGATTCTCATGGGTGCGCTTGAATTACCATCTTTCCATAAAAGGCAATTCATCGCTTGCTTACGGATTTCTAGGCCAGGATATCGGCTACATCTACATAGCCAATTTCTCAGGCCAGAACAGTAACTATACAATCATCGATGATATTTTAAATGAATTCAAAGACGTCAAGGGAATCATCATCGATGTACGAAGTAATGGTGGCGGGAATTCGCGGAATGGCGAAACGATTGCATCGCGATTTGCGGACGGCGTCCACGACTATGAATACGTGCGATTCCGGCAGAACCCAACCTCCAAGGCGATGAGCGATTTTTATACATTGACAATCGGACCATCGGGTCCAAAACAGTTTCAGGGAAAGGTTGCGCTTCTGATCAATCGTTATTCATATAGCGCGACGGAAGATTTTATACTTGCCATGAAAACTTTCAGTCAGGTAACGGTAATCGGCGACAACACGGGTGGTGGAAGCGGTTCGCGTCCTTTGCAGCGTGAACTGCCCAATGGGTGGACTTATCGCGTGTCAAGTATGCTTGTCGCGGGCGCGGACAAAGTTCCGATTACGGAGGGCATTGCGCCGAATATACGGATGTCAATCACTAAAGCCGATTCCATAAATGGGGTCGATCCGATTATCGAGACCGCAAAAACCACGGTAACCCATTAACTATTCGCTGACCTCAAGCGCCACTTTCATCATATCCATGTACTTTACTTCGCGATCTTTTGATGAAGAAAATTTCCCCGTGACGATGTTATCGCTCACGGTAAGCAAAGAAAGTGCTTTGACACGGCTGCGTGCAGCGATGGTATAAAGGATGCTGGTCTCCATTTCGACACCTACGACTCCATGTTCAGACCACACATCCCATCGATTCTTTTCATTGCTGTAAAATGTGTCGGTGCTGAAGACATTGCCGACGATTGGATTCATTTTTAGCTGCTCTGCCACACGATACGCCTCCGTGAGCAATTTGAAGTCTGCTGTGGCTGCATAATCCATCCCTTTAAAATGAATCCGGTTCGTGCTTGAATCCGTTGACGCGCTGATGGCGATGATAACCTGTCCCAGTTCTACATCTTCGCGGATTGCGCCACAGGTGCCCACACGGATGATGTTCTTTACTTTGAATTCAGAAATAAGTTCAGACACATAGATCGACGTCGATGGTATTCCCATGCCGGTACCCTGGATGGAAACACGCTTGCCTTTGTAATACCCTGTGAATCCGAGCATGCCGCGAACTTCATTGTAGCATGTTACATTTTCAAGTAACGTATTTGCAGCATGTTTCGCTCTGAGCGGATCACCGGATATCAAAACCGTATCTGCAATATCTCCTGCTTTGGCGCCAATGTGAACACTCATGTCAGTTCAATTTGAAATGCCGTTCAAATTATGATAGATTTGGTTCTCTAGCAAGTAGCATGAAAGCCAACGAACTTCCTGAATCTGAATTTCCTCTTAACAGTGATGGCAGCGTTTATCACCTGCGTTTAAAAGAAGAACACATTGCTGACAACGTCATTGTTGTAGGCGACCAGGGACGTGTCGAGGTGATCAGCAAATATTTTGATACCGTCGAACACCAGGTACGCAATCGCGAGTTCGTAACCCATACCGGAACTTTCAAAGGTAAGCGTATCACCGTATTATCGACGGGCATTGGGACCGACAACATCGACATCGTGGTGAATGAACTGGACGCCGCCGTGAACATTGATCCCGTAAGTCGCACGTTTAAGTCTTCAAAACGGAAATTGAAAATTGTAAGGATCGGTACCTCGGGCGCGCTGCAGGCTGATATACCTGTCGGTAGTCAGGTGATATCTCAATTCGGCCTTGGGCTGGATGGCCTCGTCTTCTATTACAACTATGAATTCAATGCCGAAGAGCGTGAGTTGATGGAACGCATCAACCACCACCTGGAATGGAATGAAGATCTTTCGACTCCCTATGTAACACAAGGATCCAAATTGCTTCTGGATACGATTGGACACGGTATGGTGCGAGGTGTAACTGCAACAGCTTCAGGTTTTTATGGCCCGCAAGGTCGTAGATTGTCTCTGATACCGCGGAATCCAGGAATGAACAACAGCCTTACCACTTTCAGCTATAAGGATCACAGGATCACCAACTTTGAAATGGAAACTTCAGCATTGTATGGTCTCGGCAGAATGCTCGGACATGATTGCATAACATGCTGCCTCATCATTGCGAACCGTATCCGGAAGGAGTTTAGTGAGGATCATCATGCCGGAATGAAAAAACTGATCGAGTCGGTGCTGGAGAGGATTTGACTGGATGTGAAGATGTGGAGATTTGGAGATGGGAAGATAGCTTGAAAAAATGTTCTCAAAACTTCCGTCCATCTTCACATTTCCATATCAGCACATCAGCACATTAACTCATCAACTCACTCCCCATACGGAATCCAAATATTTTTGATCTCGGTGGCGTGTCGTAAAAACTGCTCACCTTCCCCCTGTTCCACATCGGACCAATTGCGGTGTTTTCCGAAATTCACCCAGGTGCGTTTCATATTCTCCGCAGATGCTTTTTCGACCACAGCGCTTCCCTCTTTCGATCCGAAATACCAGAGACCGTCAATGTCATCGTGGTTGGCGAGAACGCCGGCAAGTTCTTCTTTTTTGCCTGTGACAATATTCACCGTACCTCCGGGCACGTCAGAAGTGTCCATGATCTGGTAGAGATCGGTGGCCGACAGCGGTGACGATTCGGAAGGTACTACCACGACACGATTGCCCATGGCGATGGCAGGAATGACAGTGGAAATAAACCCGAGCAACGGCGCGTGATCGGGACAAACAATGCCCATCACGCCGAGTGGTTCGGGCATGGCCAGTGTCACATTTCTTGAAATGGTATGGTGCACATGGCCGTCGTATTTGTCGGCCATCGCAGCATATCTATAGATTCGCTCAATAGATTGGGTAACTTCTTTCAGCGCTAAAGCTTTTGACGCGCCGGTCTGAGCGGTCAGTCGATCGGCAAACTCGTCGGACCGGGCGGAGAGATTCTCTGCCAAATAATAAAGCACTTGCGCTCGCGCGTGGCCGGTCATGCCAGTCCAGGATTCTGCAGCGTGAGCTGCCTCGACCGCATTGCGAATATCTTTTCTGTTTCCCGCTCCGACTTCACCGATCACATTGCCAGCCGGATCCATCACTGCTGTGCTGTATCCGCTGTCAGGTCGTGCCTGTTTGCCACCGATATACAGTTTTGCTGTTCGATCGATCGCAGGTACTGTGGCAACTCCATTCTTTTTCTTCGCTGGTTTTGCCAATACAGGAAGCTTGTCGGTTAGTTTTTCGTCGGCTTTCAATTTCAAATATTCATAGAGGCCTTCTTTTCCCCCTTCTCTTCCAAAACCAGATTCCCTGTAACCACCGAAACCGGCAGCAGCATCAAACGTGTTTGTGCAGTTGATCCACACGGTTCCTGCTTTGATTTTGGGTGCTACATCAAGGGCTAAATTTATGTTCTCGGTCCAGATGCTTGACGCGAGTCCATAGCGGGTGTTGTTCGCCAGTTTGATGGCTTCCTGATGAGTTCTGAATGTCATCGCAACCAGGACAGGCCCAAATATTTCAACCTGAGCAATGGTTGCTGACGGAGACACATCTGTGAAAAGTGTTGGCGGGTAAAAGTATCCGTCTTTGGGGCACGACCAGCTGGGCTGCCACATCGTAGCACCTTCGGCCACGCCCTGCTTCACCAAGGTGTCGATGGTTGTCAACTGAACCGGAGCAACGATGGCTCCGATATCCACACCTTTGTCGAGTGAATTGCCGACGATCAGCTTTTCCATTCGTGCGCGGATTTTTTTGTAAAGCTTGTCGGCGATGCTTTCCTGAACCAGCAATCGTGATCCTGCGCAGCAAACCTGCCCCTGGTTGAACCAGATGGCATCCACAATGCCTTCTACAACGCTGTCGAGATCAGCGTCTTCAAATACAATGAACGGAGACTTACCGCCCAGTTCCAATGAAATTTTCTTGCCCGTTCCAGCGATGGCTTTTCGAATGATTCTTCCCACCTCTGTCGATCCCGTGAAGGCAATCTTGTCGACATCGGGATGATTAACAATCGCAGCGCCTGTTTCGCCGGCACCGGTAATGATGTTGACAACACCGGGGGGTAAAGCGATTTGTTCACAGATCTCTGCGAACAACAAAGCCGTGAGTGACGTGAACTCCGCGGGTTTCAGCACCACTGTATTTCCCATGGCCAGAGCGGGTGCAATTTTCCAAGCCAACATCAACAGCGGAAAGTTCCAGGGTATGATCTGTCCTACCACACCTACCTCTTTGTATTCTTTCAGATCGCTGTCTCTGAGTTGCGCCCACCCTGCGTGATGATAAAAATGACGAGCCACCAAAGGAATGTCGATGTCACGTGTTTCCCGAATGGGTTTGCCGTTATCCATTGATTCAAGGACTGCAAAGAGTCTTGAGTTTTTCTGGATTTGCCTTGCGATCGCGTACAGGTATCGCGCGCGAACGTGTCCACTAGCTCCGGCCCATGCGGGCAGCGCCTTCTTCGCCGCAGCGACCGCCTTGTCTACATCCTTTTTATTTGCTTCTGCGAGCTTTGCCAGATGCGATTTGTTCATTGGGCTCACACTGTCGAAGTACTTGCCCGATGAAGGGAGTTCCCACTTGCCGTTTATGAACAACTTAAATTTCTTGTTGTGGGCTGCAAGCCAATGGTTGGCTTCGACCGGGCTTTCAGGCGCCGGGCCGTACTCCATGGTTTCGTATATTTCTTTGACGTTCATCAGGTTGAATGTTTATGCCATCGGATGGCGGTTGGCGGCCGAGTAACGACCAGTCACAAAATGCTCAAGCTGCCTTTCGATGTCGGCAAGAAGACTGCTTGCGCCGAAACGGAAGAGCTCAGGTTCCAGCCATTCATTTCCTAACTCTTCTTTCATTAATATGAGCCAGTCGAGGGCCTGTTTTGCTTTTTGAATTCCACCGGCTGGTTTGAACCCCACTTTATATCCAGTTGCTTCCTGGTATTCTCGGATGGCGCGCACCATAACGAGGCTTACCGGAAGCGTTGCGTTCGACGCAGCCTTACCCGTACTCGTCTTAATGAAATCAGATCCTGCCATCATACAGACATGACTCGCTTTGGCGATATTTGAGAGTGTGGAAAGCTCGCCGGTTTCAATAATAGCTTTCATGTGAGCTTCACCGCATGACTTGCGGAACAGGGATACCTCTTCATAGAGCGCTTTCCAGTTGCTGGTGAGCACATGGGCTCGGCTGATGACGATATCGATCTCTTTGGCGCCCGCTTTCACAGACTTTTCAATCTCGTGGAGTTTCTGGTCGAGCGTGATTTGCCCCGCCGGGAAACCCGTTGACACAGCGGCCACCGGAATTCCGGAATCGCCGAGCGCTTCGACTGCCGTGCTGATCAGGTTGTGATAGACACACACTGCGCCGACATGGATGTTTGCATCTGCCATATCCAATGCCTCCAGGATATCTTTCCGTACCGGATTTCGAGCTTTGGCGCACAGACGAATCACGTTGCCAGGTGTGTCGTCGCCAGCCAGCGTCGTGAGATCCATACAGGAGATTGCGCGAAGCAGCCAGGCGGCTTGCCATTCTTTTTTTATGGAACGGCGCTGCGTCATGGTAGCTGTTCGGCGCTCAACCGCGCTCTTATTTACACGCAAGCCCTTGAGCAAGTTCACATCCAGTGGAATGCCATCGTTGCGTTTTATAGCGAGGTGTAATGATTTGTTATTCTTAGCCATTCAGTTCGATACTGATTGATGCAAGTACAAATTTAACCAGAATTGTGTTAAGGTGTTGAAGTGTGAAAGCATTGAAGTTGGAAATACGCTGAGGTGCTGAAGTTTTATGCCATTAAGCTAAGTGTGTCAGTATAAATTCGTTTTTTCATCGTCTTTAATCATACCATCGAGCTCACTGTGACTTATGTCGAGTTTTCCATGATCGATCAATACCTTCGCGAGGGTTGGTACCGAGCCCTGAATATTTTCGTTGGCAGCCCATAGGTTAGATCGGATCATGCACTTGGCGCAATGCATGAAAGCCTCTTTCACCGTGACAATGATCGCAAAAGAAGGTTGCTTGTCATTGCAGGCCAGCAGACTCAGTATTTCCTTGTCTGTGACCACTTTTGCCGAGCCATTCACACGCAGCGTTTCCTTTATTCCGGGGATCAGGAACATGAGTCCAATGTTTGGATTCTGAATAATATTCCGAAGCGTGTCAGCCTTACGGTTTCCGGGTCGATCAGGAATGGCCAGTGTTTTTTCGTTAAGTATCTTTACAAAGCCCGCCGGATCCCCTTTGGGGGACACATCGAAATTTCCCTGTAGATCTGAGGTGGCAATGGTTATGAAGGGTGACTTTTCGATGAAGGTGCGGCAATGTTGATCAATAAAACTGATCGTCTTCCGGGTTACAATGTCACTGGGATGCCCCATGACGTCACGCAATTGTTGTTCGGAAGTGATGGGGTTTTTAAAGCTGAGTTCCATTTATTTATTATTTAGATCCATAATCAGAAAAAAGGCACCAGTATCCTGATGCCTTGTCCCTCTGAATTGTTTTGGTAATACTAAAATAACATTTCCTGCGGTGGGGTTAAACCCTGTGCACGCAGATATTGAGTCGCCTGGCCTCTGTGATGGGTCTGGTGTTCAAAAGCTTTATTGATCATCGCTTCTTTGCTCATGGTTGGCTTGAAGTTCGGACCCAGTTGAACGGAACACGTGTCTTTTAATTGAGCATCGTTCATCTCCTTAACAGCCGCGATCACATAGTCATAGCTGTCTATCACTGCTTTAGAAACATCGGCCTTGGTCTTGTACATGTCGTTGCCTTCCAGTTTACCGAAACCCATCTCGGTGGATTTGCCTGTAGCAGCCTGGATCAGGCCGTAGTTTGCTTCGGCGAGGTGCAGCATCTGGTTGCCGAAGGTCCTCGGAGTTTTGGGTGATGATTTAAAGGCAATCGACTGGTCGTTGGCAGTATCCAGGTACGCCTGGGTGTACTTCTTTGCGCGCTCCCAGTCGCTTACCATGAGATTGACCCGTTCAGTAGATGGCGCCACAGCAACCGCAGTTTCGGTCGCCGGCTTGCTGCACGAAAAGAAAACGGACGCGGCTGCGGCACAAAGCAATCCTGTTAAAATTCTGTTTTTCATAGCTGGTTTGTTTGTTAGGTGCGCGAAGTTAGGAAATATATTATTTCACCTTCTCTCTTTTCACCGCGCCATCATCATATTTACGTTTCAACAGCAGTTTCCCGTTTTCGTCATACAGCTTCCACACGCCATCGCGCATATCGTTCTTAAAGTTTCCCTTCAATTTCACTTCTCCGCTTTTGTAGTACTGTATGTAGTCGCCATTCTTAAAGCCATTCTTCAGCTCAACCGTATACATCACGGTGCTGTCCGGATAATAGCCGGTGTAGTCCTTTGCGTTCAGGTTCTGGACATAGATATAAGGTAAGGCCATTGCATCTGTGTCATCCGACTCGTCCACATCATCTGGATGGATCACATCTGCCTGGACGGAGTCCTCTTCCGGGTTGTCCACGTGTGATGGCACCTGGGCCAGAACCGTTGCGGGCGGCAGCTCCGGTGCATCGAATTGTTCCTGAATCAACGTCTTGAACCGGCTGCCATCCGGAACGAGCTGAAAGCCAATGTGCCTGAAGCAGATAATGAACGGCTTGTTCTTTTCCATAGATGCCCGCGTGGGTGCATCAGCCAGTTTTTTCACGGTATTGAACAACACGGGTGTGTTCAGGTACATAAATACAGAGCTTTCGTCATCGAATGATTTGCGAAAGGACCGGAAATCTTCAGACCGAACCAACGTTTTCCGGTCCAGGTAGTCGTCGATGATACTCTCGAGCGATTGTGGATGATTGCTGAAGATCACAAAATTGTTAAGTATGGTGTAGTAAGGTTTGTCATACCGATCGAAGAATTTTCCAAAGAGCACACGAAACACGCCTTTCATGCTGAGGTAATTGATGGAATATCCGCGGTGGTCGATTTTCTTGAATTTTACTGGTGTGCGCTTCTTCACCATTTTTTCAATGTGGGCAAGATTCTTTTTTGCACCTTCAATATCATGCGCTTTGAACACCAGCGCCACTTCGTTGTCGAGACCTTTGCCCGACGACTGCAGCTCAAATAAGGCCACCTCATCTCCTATCCAACTGATAAAATTCTTCTCCAGATCGATGTTCAGAAAATTCTCGACCTGCTTCATGTTCGCTTTGTACGCGTCGTATTCCTTGACATCCTGCTTGATGTTGTTCTCAAAATTCTTAAAGAAATCCTGAAAGGATGTGAAGCCAAAACCAAGATAAAACGCGGTTCGTTGCGGCGCGACTTCCGTGATCTCGGTTCCACTTTTGCCGGATACCGCCAGAGTTTTAATATACGACTCCATGGAATCGTTGATGTAGGTGTACCCTTTCGCGGAAAGTAACTTATCCTGAAATGACAAACTCAGGCTCGATGTATGCAGCGCCTGTGATAGCCGTGTCAGGTACTCATTGTTATCATTCGAATAACATTTCATAAATCTCGGAAGCATGGCATAATTCACGTACATTCTCACGATGCCATTGTCCTCCAGCACATGTTCAGCTGTATTGAATGTTGCGTTGGCGAGCGAGTTGTTTCCATCGCGTGAATCAATCGCTGAAGTGATGATCTTCTTAGTATAGGATGCCAGCAGATAGGTACCCGGCATGCTCAGATGCAGTGTGCTGCTGTCCGCCGGATTATAGAGGGAGATCAAAGATTCATCCTGGTATTTTTCACGATGGACCTTATAGCCCGAAGCAGTGAATTCAGTGAGGTAGTCGTTCAAAAATTTGATACCGGATACTTCCTGCAAATCAACCAGAAAGAGGAAGTCATAACTCTTGGGACCCGTCATGTGCACCGACGTGAGCAGCGCCCGGGACCCGAGCATATCGAATAGCAAGTCGTTGTCGCGGATCAGGGAATCAAGGCTATTGGCGGAAGCCGTAAGCGATGCGAAATACGCATTGCGCTGAAGGTGCTGCCACATCGCCGAACCAGAAATTTCTTTCCAGCTTTTGATCGGGTTGCTGGTGGCGATGGCGTAAACAGCATCTGCTGGTATCAGCGCGAAGGCGTCTGATCCGACACCAGGCCCCTTATACCATTTCCATGCATACCAGCCACCGACACTCAACAAGCCAAGAATGAAGACCCATTTGAAGAATTTACCCATGGTTAAAATTAAAAGTTTCGGTCGGATAATTACGCAGAATAAATGAGCGGTCAGGAGTTTCCCACGGATTACACAGATGAAAAGAGATTTCACGGAGAATATTATAGCGGCATATAAATGACTCGCCAGGGTTGCGGAGATTCAGTACTACTACTTTCTTTTGAGCGCGATCTCCGCCGCCGTAACCATCGCATCGAAATCGGGTTGCGGCACATTTTCAGATTTGAAATGCTTGTAGTCCAGAAATGTCAACGCCTTCTTTTTAGAAATGCTTCCGTACACCACCATCGCAGCGAGCAAACTGCCTTCATATGATGGGTGAAAATTATCTGCGCCATAAAGTATTAATCCCGGTGAAATTTTCCACGCCTCCTGCCATGCGCTTCCGGCCGGAGAAAAAATACTCTGCGTTGTGTCGGCGGCGATTTTGTAGTGTCTATATACACCTGCAAAGTCCTGCATCCGGCTTTTGGAAGGCCACACCATGTAAAATACCAACTCTGAGTTCTTCTTTTTGCAGAGTTTCGATAACGGAAAGGCAGCGTTCAACAGATATTCCAACCCGTCTGCCTGTGACGAAGGCCCTTGCTGCACGACCACGAAATTGAATTTTCCGGCTGTGATCCTGGACTGCACCTTATTCTCGGCAAGGTGATCCACCAACGCAAAGTTGGGTAAAGCAACCATTTCGTAAGTAAGCTGAACGCTGTCCAGTGCGGCCACTTTCTTTACAATCTCAGGAAGGTTATTATAATACGTGAGGCTGTTGCCCACGAAGAGTACTTTGATCTTTTTCTGAGCATGCACCTGAAAGACTGCGAAGCATGATATGAGTACCAGGATTCTGAGATGCATGAAAAAACAGTTAGAAGTTGACTGAAAAATAGTCAACTCTCAACTTCTTACGCTACCGCTCGGGCGGTGATTTTTGTTCCCTCAGGTCGCTTCTGTTTGAAGGGATTTTTTCGTTCTGAATGCTTTTTTACCCAGGATCGTATCGAGTGACCAGACCCCGGCGCCGTTGACTATATTAACGAGCGAGAGAGCGATAAGAAGAATATGAAACTCAAACCCTTCGCCTTTCAAAGCGCCGTTCCAGTTCATATAGTATCCAAATTGCCCATGCGTTGTGAAGATCGCGCCAAGCATGATCAACGCCATGGGCGATTGAAAGAAAACGGGTGAATAGGCCAGCCATGAGTGCAAGCATTCCGAATGTTTCCGCGATGATGATCAGGACGCCGAACGCATAAGGCAATCCGATCGTGTTGGTGAAGAATCCCATGGTTCCTTCGAATCCGTAGCCGCCAAACCAACCGAAGAGTTTCTGTACGCCATGTGAGAGGACTACAAATCCGACTACCATGCGTGTGAGGGCAAGCGTGAAATTCAGTTTTGTTGAATGATTCGTTTCCATAATGATCGGCATTTTAATTTCCGTAGAAAAACTGCTCCTTGATGATCTGACCATCCTGCCAGTGCTGCACAGAAACCTGTGTGTATTTTTTAACACCCCACTCCTTGTGTGTGTAATCGTAGCTCCAGATTACGGCGGTCATATTATCACCGATCGCGAGACCTTTTACTTCCGCGCCTCGGAATTCAGTGATGTTGCCGAAAAATTCCTTTTCACGTAGCAGGTTTGCCGCTTTGCCAACGGTTGGCGCAGCTTCATTTTCCTGCATCACCACATCTTCGTGATAGAATTTTTCAAAAGCGTTGAGCGCCTTTCCGGACAGAACCAGGCTGTTCAGTTCCGAGATTTTTTCATTCAGTGTGTTCATATGTGTCGTTTTTTTTGTTGACACAAAGGTGGGCTGGAGCGACCCGGTACACATTGACCTGGAATAAGAAGTAACGTTGATGTAGATCAAGGGAAAGTGGCTGTTGGCTATCGGCCGTTTGCCGTTGGCTTTTGGGTATTGGCTGTTGGCCGTTGACCCACGGGATGACGATTTGTGTTTTTGGGTACACTAAATCGCTATATCAATCTGCCAAATGCCAAGAGCTAAAAGCCAAGAGCCAGCTTACCTCACGGTTCTGCGGATTCTACTCAGCGTCTCCGGTGTTACCCCCAGATACGAAGCGATCATCACCTGGGGCACACGCTGCTGAATGGCGGGATACTTCGTAATAAATGCCAGGTATCGTTCTTCGGCAGTCTGGCTCATCGCCGATATGATGCGCCTTTGCTGTGAAACAAATGCGTTTTGAAACGCGATGCGCATGAAGCGTTCAAACTTTGGAATCTCTATGTATATGTTTTCGAGGTTGGATTTTTCAATGCAGATCACTTCCGAATCCTCGAGCGCTTCAATGTGCAAAGTGGAAGGAGTTTCACTCAGTAAACTGTAAAGATCCGACACCCACCAGTCTTCGGGTGCAAACATTACAATCCGCTCGGCGCCCTGATCATCGACGCTGAAGGCGCGTAACAGGCCTTTATTCACAAAACTCTCGACCTTACATACATCCCCGGCCTGCAGTAAATACTGTCGCTTACGCAGCTTCTTCACCGTCAAAAAAGAAGTAAAAAATTTCTTCTCAGTGTCGGTAAGCGTGATGTGTTTGGAGATGTTTTTAAGAATCAGGTCGTCCATGCTATATCGCTGCAAGTGCGTCGTCGAGATCTTTAATGAGGTCGTCAACGTTTTCAATTCCTACGGAATAGCGGATTAAACTTTCAGGAATACCAAGCTGTTTACGCTGTCCCTCAGACAGCTCCACATGACTGGTTGTCCTGGGCGGGCCGGCGAGCGTGCTTACAGAACCCAGGCTGGCCGCCAGATGCACGAGCTTCAACGACGGAAGGAATTTCTTTACCGCGTTATAATCTCCTTTGATTGCGAAACTCATCATACCGCCAAAGCCTCTCATCTGTGATTTGGCGATGTCATGTCCCCTGTGACTTGCTAGCCCGGGATAATAAACATCGATCACTTTGGCGTGTGATTTCAGATATTGGGCGATCTTCAACGCGGAGACATTTTGTCGTTCGATGCGGAGCTCGAGGGTTTTCATGCCACGGCCGATGAGGTAGGCCGGATCAGGATTGAGGCTCGCGCCGTTGATCTCCCGGAAGCGGAATACCTTGTCGACCAGGTCTGCTTTTCCACAAAGCAAGCCGCCCATCGCATCGGAGTGGCCGCAAAGAAATTTCGTCGCACTGTGTACCACCAGATCGGCACCCAATGCCAGCGGATTTTGATTCACAGGCGTAGCAAACGTGTTATCAACCACCACGATTGCGCCCACTTTTTTCGCAGCGGCACTCAATCTTTTGATGTCGACAACTTTCAGAGTGGGGTTTGTGGGAGTTTCAAGATAAAGCAAGTCGCAGCCTTTCGCGATTTCGCTTTCGATCTGTTCGTGATCGGTGGTGTCACAGAGCTTAACATTCACCTGATATGCCGGCAGGAATTCAAGAAATATTTTGCTGGTGCCGCCATAAGAATCCTTGATCGACACCACTCTTTTCCCTGGTGCCAGCAGTGCGAACAGTGTGTTGCTAATGGCACCCATTCCTGTTGCAAATGACGTGGCCGCCTCGGCGCCCTCAAGGATTCGGATTTTTTCTTCGAGTACCCGCACAGTGGGATTTGTATTCCGGCTATAGATGAAACCTTTCTCTTTCCCGGTAGCCACGTCGTACCATTTGTCGAGGTCGTCATACGCAAAAGTTACACTGTTGACAATCGGGGACGTGGTTGCTCCGTAAGGAAAAGTTTCGTTCTCCCCTGCCCAAACTGATTGAGTACCCTTGCTGAGTTTTTCAAAATCCATGTCTATGAAGCCTATGGCTCGTTTTTATTTTTTTGACTTGCGTAAAATAATAAAAAGCTGTTCGTCGGAAAATATTTTAAGCCACGGATGACACGGACACCCACGGATGAATACAAAAAAATTTATTGCTTTCTCCGTGTTCATCCGTGTTATCCGTGGCAAACCCCGCCGAAGGCGCCTCTTGTAACTAAATGGCGTTTAGATTATTTTCACCTTCTCAACTACTCAAATACTCAACTACTCAACTACTAAAGTACTATGTCCTCACGAAGAAAATTCATTCAACAGGCCGCAGCAGGCATTGCTGGCCTTAGCATCGGATCATCGGCGTTTGCCAACATTATCATACCACAAGGAAAGACTAAACTCGGGGTGGCATTAATGGGGCTTGGATACTATAGCACCGATTTGCTGGCACCTGCTTTACAGCTCACGAAGTTTTGCAGCCTGAAAGGTATCATAACGGGCACGCCGTCGAAGGCAGAAGCCTGGAAAGTGAAATACAATATCGCCGATCGCAATATTTATAACTACGCCGATTTTGAGGCGGTCGCCAGCAATCCTGAAATCGATATAATCTATGTGGTGTTGCCTCCTTCCATGCATGCAGAATATGCGATCAAAGCAGCCAATACCGGAAAGCACGTGTGGTGTGAAAAACCAATGGCCGTCAGCGTTGACGAATGCAAGCGCATGATCGCAGCTTGCAACAAGAACAAGGTGAAGTTGAGCATTGGCTACCGCCTTCAGCACGAACCCAATACCAAGAAACTGATTCAGATGCGCAAGGACATGAAGTATGGCAAGGTGATCAAAGTAGATGTGAAAGCCGGCTACTTCGATGCGCGCACCGACCATTGGAAACAAAAGAAAGCCATGGGCGGCGGCGTGATGGGCGATATGGGTGTCTACCCATTGAACGCAGCCCGCTACAGCACCGGCCTGGAGCCCATTGCCATTACGGCAAAAGCTTCCACGACCCGGCCGGAGATCTATAAAGAAGTTGAAGAGACCATGGAATTCATGCTCGAGTTCAGCGGCGGCGCAACCGCAAATTGTAAGGCGAGTTTCGGCGAAAACATGAATGAACTCATGGTAACGTGCTCCAAGGGCTGGATCAAGTACGAGCCCTTCCAGGCGTACACCGGAGTTGGCGGCGTAACCAGCGACGGCACGAAGATCGACCCCGTGGCAAACATCAACGAACAAGCCTATCAGATGGACGACGATGCACTGGCCATCATCAATCCCGAGATGAAAGTGATGGTACCAGGAGAAGAAGGGATGAAAGATATACGCGTGGTGGAAGCGGCGTATCGGAGTGTGAAGGAAGGGAAACGGGTTGTGATCAGTTAATCGTCCAAAGCAGATTAGTTAATGGAGCAGCCTGAGTTGAGACATTGATTAATTGAAATTTCAAAATGCCTTGAGACAAGTTGGAACGGAAGTATGCAAATTAATAGAAAAATGAAAACGTTCAGTTTCTTGGCAATCACTCTGGGATTCTTGACCACCTGCCAGCCAAAAAAAGAAAATCCTGAGGTGCTGAAAAAGGTGTTGACGGACTATTTCGACGGAATCAAGACCCAAGATCTGGGAAAATTGAATTCGCTCACAACAAGTGATTTCGTGCTTTTCGAAAATGGCAGAATTTGGACAAATGATAGCCTGGTGAGAACAAATCCAAAAATTAAATCCATTCAACGTAACTGGACATTTGAATTTCTAAAGGCGGATATCGATAACCAATCCGGCGACATGATCTATTACAACCATGGTGACTTTGTGATCAACGACACGCTTCAGAGAAAGCCCGAGTGGCTGGAAAGCGCCACTTTCAAAAAAGTTGATGGTAAGTGGAAATTGAAGTTTCTTCATTCTTCGCCACGCAAATAGGGGTTTCTGTGGTCATCCAAACTTCTTAAATCTTATCCCGATAACAATCGGGACTTCATTCTTCAATCGTAGTTCTGCATTTAAAACGCGAATACAGATTTAAGAATGAAGAATAGCGATTTTAGATTTTAGAAGTCATCGCACCACCGAATTTAAATTCTCGAAGCCGCCGCCTCATCCAAAAACCACACAAGTTCCCCATCGACCGGCTTGATCAACTGCGCCGGGTATTCCTCGATATTCACCGGATCTTTAATGATATGCTTCACGGCTTCCGCCTTGCCAGATCCATAGACCAGGAAGGCGACAGCATGAGCCGCATTGATCAGTGGCGCTGTAAGCGTGACCCGGTTCATCTTCACTTCTTCGATGTACTCAGATTTAACCAGTGCCGTCTTTTCGTACAGAACTTTGGTATGAGGAAACAAAGAAGCTGTATGTGAGTTGTCTCCCAGTCCCAAAATGATCAAATCAAACTTGCAATCATTGTTAAAATGATTTCTTATAACCCGCTCATAATCAGCTGCTGCATCTTCAGGACTTAATTTGGTATTAACAGGAAATGTATGACTCGCATCAATGCCAAGTGGATCGATCAATGTCTCCCTGGCCATCCTGAAATTGCTGTCGGGATGGTCAATGGGAACGTAGCGCTCGTCACCAACGAACAAATACGTTTTCGTCCAGTCGATCTTGCTCCGATACTCCGCTGAAACCAGGAGTTGGTGCAATTTCTTTGGCGAGCTCCCTCCGGATAACGCGACATTGAACCGGCCCGATTTCGCGATCGCTTTCTCGCTTAATTCGACGATGCAGTCAGCCAGCGCTTTTAACGTTTCATCTGGTGTCGGAAAGGAACGAATCACCTACTTTTTATTTTTGGTGGGAAGTGTGAACCAGTGGAACCCATCCCGTGCGAGGAGCGCTTCGGCGGTCTCCGGTCCCCAGGAATCGGCTTTGTAATTCGGGAAATTGATGCTCTTCTTCGATGCCCAGGTATTCAAAATCGGCATAAGGAGGTCCCATGCCGCTTCTACCTGGTCGCCGCGCATAAAGAGTGTTTGATCACCGATCATCGTGTCGAGCAAAAGGGTTTCGTATGCTTCAGGTGTTTCACCCTTATACGTACCGCTGTAATCAAAAATCAAATCGACGGGATTCAGCGTCATATCAAGGCCGGGACGTTTTGCCTGCACCTGAAGTCTGATACTCATCTCCGGCTGGATGCTGATGATCAGCCTGTTTTGCTGCCATCCTTCAATGGTTTCCGTAGGGAAAATCATGTGAGGTACATCCTTGAATTGTATCGTGATCATTGACGACGACTGCGGCATGCGTTTTCCAGTCCTGAGGTAGAACGGTACTCCGTGCCAGCGCCAGTTGTCCACGAAAAACTTGATCGCTGCGAATGTTTCGGTATTTGATTCGGGATTTACGCCCTGTTCCTCGCGATATCCAGGCACTTCTTTTCCTTCCACCCATCCGCGGCTGTATTGTCCGCGAACTGCATTCTTTTGAATGTCCTCGGGGTCGAACTTTCTCATCGCCAAGAGCACGTCTACCTTGCGATTGCGAACTTCGTCCGCCTGGAAGCTCACAGGAGGCTCCATGGCAATGAGACAAAGTACCTGGAGGATGTGGTTCTGCACCATGTCGCGCAAGGCGCCGGCCTCATCATAGTAGCCGCCGCGATCACCGACACCAAGTGTTTCAGAAACGGAGATTTGTACGTGATCGATGTAATTACGATTCCACAGCGGTTCAAGAATAGAATTTGCAAAACGAAACGCTAATATGTTTTGAACGGTCTCCTTACCGAGGTAGTGATCGATTCGGTAGATCTGTTTTTCCGAGAAGATGCTGTTGAGCAATCTGTTGAGTTGTCTGCTGGACTCCAGATCGTGACCGAATGGCTTCTCAATGACGATGCGTGTCTTCTCCGGATCGGTGGCAAGCTTATGCTTGGCAAGATTCTCGGCGATGGTGGTAAAAAATCTGGGAGCCACTGCCAGGTAGTAGATCACACAGGGATCGGTTTTCCATTCAGCGGTAAATTTCTTAATGGTGTCGGCCTGCTCTTTGTAAGCCTTGTCCTCACCTATTTCCGAAACCTGAAAAAAGACGTTTTGGGAAAATGTATTCCACTTCTTTTCGTCTGCTTTTCCACTGCGGGAAAATTTGTTGATGTCGTCCAGCAACAATCCCCGGAACTGATCATCGCTCTGCTTCGTACGACCCATACCCACAATGGCGAATTGATCCGGCATCCAGCCATCGATGAACAAATTGTACAGAGCCG
Source organism: Cyclobacteriaceae bacterium (assembly GCA_044227305.1). GTDB lineage: Bacteria > Bacteroidota > Bacteroidia > Cytophagales > Cyclobacteriaceae > ELB16-189. The sequence goes on from JBGAFJ010000006.1 coordinate 238,021, forward strand.
GAATCAATTTTCGCGAAGTCAGGTCGCCAGTGCCTCCGAAAATGAAGATCACCGTGGGTTGCGATTGAACCGGGCTTTTTGAGGTAGTCATGTTGTCGTTGTTGTTAATTTATTTTGCCGCCCACTGTGAATGGAACACACCCTCTTTGCCAATCAGCTCGTAAGTGTGTGCCCCGAAGAAATCACGTTGTGCCTGAATGATATTCGAAGGCATTCTTTCGCTGGTCATCGCGTCGAAGTAGCTTAATGCGGCAGTAAATGCCGGTATTGCAATGCCAGAACTAACCGCAGTCGAAACCACGGATCGCATGCCGGGCAACGCTGCCGTCATCTTCGCCTGGATGCCTTTGTCTACGAGCAAGTGCGGCAAAGACGAATCGTTTTTGAATGCCTGGTAAATGTCTTCGAGAAACGCAGAACGGATGATGCATCCGCCACGCCAGATGCGAGCAATGCGATCCATCTTCAGATCATACTTGAACTCTTGTGAAGCTTTGTCGAGTAGATGCATTCCCTGAGCATAGGCAACTGCCTGCGAGAAGTACAATGCCGCTTCGATTGAAGTTGTAAAATCTGGCGGAGCATTTTGAATTTTATTCTTACCGGTGTTGTATAACGCGGCAGCTTTCACCCGCAGGTTCTTGTATTTAGATAAATCCCGCATCGAAACGGCGGTGTCAATCACATTGATGGGCGCTTGAAGATCGAAACCAACCTGGGAAGTCCACTTGCCGGTTCCTTTCGATTTCGCCTCGTCTTTGATATCGTGAATCAGCAAATGATCGGAGCCTTTTTCTTTAAATGCCAGCACGTCTCGGGTGACATCCATGAGGAAAGATTGCAGCCGTCCCTTGCTCCAATCGACAAATAGCGAATGGATCTTTTCGTCGGGAAGACCGAGCCCCTTTTTCATGAGCTCGTACGTCTCAGCCAGCAACTGCATGATGCCATACTCAATGCCGTTGTGAACCATCTTCACAAAATGCCCCGACGCTCCGGGACCAATGTATGTCACACAGGGCTCGCCGTTGACTTTCGCGGCTACTGATTCGAACACATCTTTGACAACGTTGTATGCGTGGGGATCACCGCCGGGCATCATACTGGGCCCGCGACGCGCACCTTCCTCCCCTCCTGAAATCCCCATCCCGAAAAAGTGCAGTTGTTTTTCTTTGAGATACTCTACTCTTCGGTTCGTGTCACTGAAATGTGAGTTGCCCCCATCAATGATCAAATCACCTTTGTCGAGCAAAGGCACCAGCTCATTGATGACATCGTCAACGATTTTTCCAGCCGGAACCAGCATCATGATGGCCCGTGGTTTCTTGAGACTGTCAACAAAGTCTTTGACCGATGTGAATCCGGTTACATTGGCACTCTTGAGTGCGTCGACTTTCGCGGCATCTTTGTCATGCCCAGTCACTTTAAAACCATGGTCGGCCATGTTGAGCAGCAGGTTGCGGCCCATCACACCCAAACCAATCATTCCAAATACGTAGTCGTCGCCTTTCATAAACTTTGATTTAACAAACTGCTTCTTCGAGTTACCTGTAGGTTAGGGCTTGGGCATTGGGGCTTAGGCATTGGGATACCCACCCTAATCCCTAATCCCTAATCCCCAATTCCTAATCCCCAATTCCTAATCCCCAATTCCTAATTCCTAATTCCTAATCCCTAATTCCCCTTTCAAAGCCCCTCCTCCACGCGCTTCACTTTATCCAGTCTCCTGCGATGACGCTCCCCTCCAATAAATTTCGCTTTCAGGAATGCGCCCACCAGTTCCTCAGCCAATTTGTTTCCGACCACACGGCCACCCAGGCATATCACATTCATATCATCGTCCTCCACTCCCTGATGCGCCGAAAATGTATCGACGATAAGCGCGGCTCTTACGCCTTTGACTTTGTTGGCTGCCACAGATGCTCCCACACCACTACCACATACCGCAATACCACGCTCAACTTCACCAGAGCTTACTCCTTTTGCCAGTGGCACAATGAAATCGGGAAAATCGTCTGCAGGGTCAAGAGAGAACGCGCCGTAGTCTTTCAGCTCATGCCCTTGGGAGGTCAGCCATGCGGCAAGTTCTTGCTTGAGCGCGAACCCACCATGGTCCGAGGCGATGCCGAGCTTCATATTAGCCTGCAAGCTCCTTCGCCTTCTTCACAACGTTGTCAACGGTGAAGCCGAAGTATTTCATAAGGTCTGCAATCGCACCAGATTCACCGAAAGTAGTCATGCCAATCACCGCATCTTCATCGGTAACATATTTATCCCAACCGAATGTCGATGCTGCTTCCACAGCGAGGCGTTTGCGGATAGCGGGTGGCAGTACCGACTCGCGATACGTCTTGTCTTGTTTTTCAAACAACTCCCACGATGGCATACTCACCACGCGTGCAGGAATACCCTGTTCCTTCAGCTTCGCCTGCGCGTCCATAATTAAAGAAACTTCAGAGCCTGTTGCGATGAGAATCACTTTCGGTTTTTCCGCAGAATCAGAAACAATGTAAGCGCCCTTCTCAACCTGCGCCGCACTTCCAAATTTAGTCTGATCGATAACCGGAAGTCCCTGACGTGTAAGCACGATGAGTACGGGGCCTCCTTTATGTTCCAGCGCGACACGCCAAGCATGAGCGGTTTCATTGGCATCGGCAGGACGGATCAAAACGATATTCGGTATGGACCTGAGCGACGCAAGCTGCTCAACGGGCTGGTGCGTGGTTCCATCTTCGCCCAGTCCGATACTGTCGTGTGTGTACACATAGATCGGCTTAACTTTCATAATGGCCGACAAGCGAATCGGAGGTCTCATGTATTCCGAAAAAATCAGGAATGTGGCACCATAAGGAATAATCCCTTTGGTCAAAGCCATGCCATTCATGATCGAGCCCATGCCGTGCTCGCGAATACCAAAGTGGAAGTTGCGGCCCGCGTAATTCTTCGGACTGAACGCTTCATATTTCTTTAACCAGGTTTCGGTAGATGGCGCAAGGTCTGCGGCTCCACCGATCAAGGTGGGAAGTGAATCAGCGATTGCGTTCAATACTTTTCCAGACGCCTGGCGAGTTGCTACTTTACCATCTTCAACTTTGAACGTGGGAAGCTTTTCCCTCCATCCCTCTGGCAAGCGCCCGCTGCTCAGCAGTTCGTACTCAGCGGCGAGTTCCGGATATTGTTTTTTGTAATTATTAAACAGTTCATTCCAGGCTTTCTCTTTGCCGATGCCTTTCTCGCCTGCCTTCCGGTAGAATTTTTCAACTTCTTCAGGAACAACAAAAGATTTCTCAGGATCGAAGCCAAGATTCTGTTTCGTGAGCTTCAGTTCCGGTTCTCCCAGTGGCGACCCGTGAGCGCCTGGAGTGTCCACTTTATTTGGACTTCCAAAGGCGATGTGCGTTCTGATCTTGATGATGGAAGGTTTGTCGGTAACAGCCTTGGCCTTCTTCACCGCTTCAGAAATGGCGTTGACATCATTTCCATCTGCCACTACCTGTACGTGCCAATCATAAGCCTCAAAGCGTTTGGCGACATCTTCAGTAAAAGTGATTTGTGTGTCACCTTCGATCGAGATGTGGTTATCATCATAGAGGTAAATGATATTTCCGAGTTTCAGGTGGCCGGCCAATGAAGCAGCCTCGGCACTCACACCTTCGTTGAGATCTCCATCACTTACGATGGCGTAGATGTGATAATTGAAAAGATCAAACCCAGGTTTGTTATAACGAGCTGCCAGATATTTCTGAGCGATTGCGAAACCAACACCATTGGCAAAGCCCTGACCCAACGGGCCTGTGGTCACCTCAACACCTTTCAGCAGACCATACTCGGGGTGACCCGCGGTCTTGCTATGCAGTTGCCTGAATTTTTTCAAGTCATCGAGTGTGCATTCGTAGCCAGTCAGAAATAAATAACTGTACTGGAACATACAACCGTGACCCGCGGAAAGAATAAAGCGATCGCGATTGGGCCATTCGGGATTCTGAGGATTGTAATTCATGGCCTCCGACCAAAGGACGTGTCCCATGGGAGCAGCACCCATCGGCATACCGGGGTGTCCAGAGTTGGCTTTCTGTACGGCGTCGGCCGATAGAATCCTTACCGTATTAATGGCGAGTTGGACCAGGTCTTGTTCTTTCGTTTGCATGTTGAGCGTCGTTGAGTATGAATGAATTCTTTGCTTAAACGTTGTAGTAATTTTCCTTTTGCCACAGCTTGGCTCCGCCTTTGATGCCGTCGATGTTTGCTTTCAGTGTGATGTTATCATCCATTTTGAAAGTTATTTTCTTGGCATTGCCGCCGCTGATGTAGAGGTGATCATAATTGACAACCACCTTAATGATGTTCAGTACTTTTTTCAATCTTTTATTCCATCGTTCACTGCCTACTTCCTGATAGGCTTTTTCGCCGACATACTCGTCATAATCACGTTCTTTTGAAACAGGATGATGGGCAATTTCCAGGTGAGGCAAGAGATTGCCATCGATCAGGATGGCCGTTCCAAATCCAGTTCCGAGTGTTACAACCATTTCAAGACCTTTGCCTGAGGCGATTCCGAGTCCCTGCATGTCGGCATCATTCAACACGCGAACCGGCTTGCCCAAAGTTGCCGAAAGCTTTTCTGCCAGGTTGAATCCGGACCATTTTTCCGTGCTGAGATTAGGTGCCGTATGGACGATGCCGCTCCGCACGTATCCGGGAAAGCCAACAGAGACCTTTGAATACGGTTCCAAGCCTTTGGCTAACCCCTCAATTGCCTTCATCACATCCTGGGGATCGCCCCCGGCTGGTGTCGATACCCGTGTGTAGTCTTTTATGATTTTTCCGTCAATGTCGAGTACCGTGCCTTTGATGCGCGAACCTCCGATGTCTATAGTAAGAATTTTGTCTGCGGGATCTGTTTGCGCCATAGGAAGGTTTAAGCTCGATACGAAAATGAACCCGTAAATTTAATAGAAATAAGAGGCTGGCCTAGTGGAATTCTGACGGTAACGATTGCGGTCTGTGATTATGATAAACCGGATTTCCGAACACAAGGGATAGGATACAACTATCTAATTGACTGATAGTTATCAATTAACTAAGAATAAATAGTTAATGATACCCGGGTGCGGTCAGGAGAATGCTAGAAGAAGTTTTTAAAAAAGAGAAATGGGACCCCGGACCAAATCCGAAATCCCATTCTGAAAGTTACCGGGCTCCAGTTGCCAGGTTCCTGTCTAAGTTGCCTTTTAGGTGAGTACCTCTTACCCTATCGTCGATCGGCATCGGGTAAAAGCGAGACTCATCCCAAATATGACTTCAACACCTTACTTCTGGAGTTATGACGAAGGCGACGAGTCGCCTTTTCTTTGATTTGTCTCACACGCTCACGTGTCAGGCTGAACTTTTCGCCGATTTCCTCCAAAGTCAAAGGCGTGTTACCATTGAGACCGAAGTAATACGTGATGACATCTGCCTCCCGGACGGTGAGGGTTGACAAAGCACGTTGCACCTCGCGTCTCAGCGAATCCATCATGAGTGCTGCATCCGGAGTCTGTTCGGTTTCATCTTCGAGCACGTCGAGCAAACCATTCTCTTCTCCTTGTGCAAAAGGCGCATCAACAGACACGTGGCGGCCGCCGATTTTCAGCGTGTTAACTACCTCTTCTATTGGAAGATCCAGTACATCTGCTAATTCTTCAGGCGAAGGCTCGCGTTGAAATTTCTGTTCAAGTTCCGAGAAAGTTTTGTTCACCTTGTTGAGCGATCCGACCCGGTTAAGCGGAAGCCTTACGATCCGGGACTGCTCTGCCAGGGCCTGCATGATCGACTGGCGAATCCACCATACTGCGTATGAGATGAATTTGAAACCCCGCTTTTCGTCAAAGCGCTTGGCAGCTTTGATCAGGCCAACGTTGCCCTCGTTGATGAGGTCCCCCAGGGTTAATCCGTTATTTTGGTATTGCTTGGCCACAGACACTACGAAACGCAGGTTGGCTTTCGTCAGCTTTTCCAGGGCAATTTGGTCTCCTTCCCGGATGCGCTGCGCCAACTCCACTTCATCATCTGAGGTGATCAGGTCCACTTTTCCGATTTCCTGCAGATACTTATCCAGAGATTGGCTCTCCCGGTTGGTAATCTGCTTTACGATTTTTAATTGTCTCATGCTTAAATCAACACTGTTAAAGTAAATAAGTTCAAAAAAGTCCGGCAGGCCGGGTATTGGGTTTGGGCCGTCATTTCCTACCCAACGTGAAAAGGACCCCTATCAGTATTCAGGGCCAATTTCTTGCCTTTTACGGCAGAATGACGGTTTTAACGGCAAATTTACAAGCAAGTTTCAGGCCAGGGGTTTGCCTTTGCAAGCTAGTGCGTGATGTAGTGCTCCAAGTGCTCGATAATCGCTTTCTGATCCTGAATAATCTGCTTCACTACGTCTCCGATGGATATCACGCCCGCAATACCTTCCGCATTTACTACCGGAAGGTGACGGATGTGCTTTTCTGTCATCAATGCCATACAGTCCTCGATCGTATTTTCAGGCGTGACGGTAAAAGGATTCCGGGTCATAAGTTCGCTAATCGGCGTGTCTTTTGACGATTTTCCTTTAAGAATAAGTTTCCGGGCATAGTCACGTTCAGTAAAGATACCCGCCAGCTTTCCCTGTTCAGTGATCAGAAGGCCGCCTATGTTTCGCTCACACATCAGTTCGATCGCCTTATAAACCATGACGGTCGGCTCAACAGAAAATACTGTACTGCCCTTGCTATGAAGAATGTCTCGCACTTTGCCCATGTTCGCCTTAAATTGATTTCAATCGAATGAAGATAGAATTCCGGACTTTTAAAAGCAAGGGCTGCCCGCGTATTTGAGAATGAATCTGACGAGCGGTGGCCGGAGCTATGTGCCCAAAATTGAAATTACTATACTGGGGAACAATCCGATGATAAAAATCAGTGCGCAAAGCAGCATGAGCAGTATGGTTGTACCGAAGGAGACCGATATCCGATGCGTGTTGCCGGGATTGTCTTTATACATCGCGATGATTACCCTGAAATAATAGAACACGCCAATCAGCGAAGTCACGACAGCGATGATCACTGACCCCACCAGACCATTATCCAGCGCCAGGGAGAACACGAGGTACTTCCCGAAGAAACCTGCCAAGGGAGGAATACCCGCGAGTGAAAGCATGCACACCGTCATGGTGATGGCAAGCAAAGGACTTTGCTTATAAAGACCCTCAAAACCATTGGGCTGCCGTGCGTTTTCCACTTCATGAAGCACTGTGAATGATGCGATGGTGGTTAATGAATAGGATACGAGGTAAAAGAAAATAATACCGACTGATTGTTGTCCATTGGCGACAAATGCAAGAAGCATATATCCTACATGACCGACACTTGAATACGCCAGCATGCGCTTGACATTGTTTTGAAAGACGGCGGTGACATTGGGAATCACGAGGGTCATGACCATCATCCCTTGCATAACATTTGTCCAGGTACCTCCTACTGTCGCGAAACACGAAGCAAAGATTCTCCAGAACGCCGCAATGGCCGCGATCTTAACGATGGTTGCCATGAAGGCCGTAACCGTTACCGGCGATCCTTCATAGACATCAGGCGCCCAGAAATGAAACGGCACCGCGGAGATCTTGAAACCAATTCCGATCAGCATCATGATCACACCCGCATAGAAAAATCCTGGCAGTTGGTCGGAATTTGTTGCAATAACTTCCTGGATCTTCGCTAAGTGGAATGAGCCGGTTGCACCATACACCAACGCGATCCCCATCAACAGAAATCCCGTTGCGAACGAGCCCATCAGAAAATATTTGAACGCCGCTTCGTTGGAGAACAGGCTTTCTTTGTTGCTTCCCGCGAGCACATACAGTGAGATGGAAAGTATTTCGATGCCCAGGAACAGCATAGCCATATTGCCGAACGACGTCATGATCATGGCCCCGGTCAATGCAAACAATACCAGCGCAGAGCGATCCGTTTCGTGTGACTGCCCGCGGAAATAGTCGGCGGCCATCCAGAACCAGAATACCGCCGTGATTGCTATCAACGACGTAAATGCGATCGCGACGTTGTCGAAGACAACCATGTCGTTGAAGTAATGCAGGTTGAGATTCCAACCCATGGCAACTCCTCCCGCTGCGGCGAGCAAACCGAGAGCGATGAGCCAGAGCAGACCCTTTTTGAAGTTGATGATTTCCGCCACCAGCGAAAGAAAACCAAGCCCGCAAACGATGTACAGTGCGTTCATTTTATTTCACAGTGGCTGTTAAATTTGAAAACACGGATAGGATGTCATTCACTGCCGCTTCTGAAATCTCCAAAAGTGGGCCTGGGAATACGCCCATTACCACGATGATTACCACGATTGGATACAACACCAGTTTTTCTTGTCCGGTAAGATCTGTAAACCCGGTCGTCACCGGATTCGACTCTCCTGACATAGCACGCTGAAATGCCCGGAGCATGTACACAGCGCCGAAGATGATCGTGAGGCCAGCGATTAATCCTGTGATAAATTGAACACGCACCAAAGAACTGATCAGCAGAAATTCTCCGATGAAGCCGCTGGTCAAAGGCAAGGCAACACTTCCCAACATGACGACCAGAAAAACCGACGACAAGATCGGAGCAAGATTCCTGATGCCGCCCAATTGTGCGAGTGAGCGCGTGCTGGTTCGCGTTGAGATGATATCTACAATGTAGAATAAGGCAAATACGATGATGCCGTGGCTCAGCATCTGAATCATTGCGCCCTGAACCCCTGTCGGCGTGAGTGTAAACAATCCCGCGGAAATAAGTCCCACGTGGGCAATGGACGAATAAGCAATCATTCGTTTAAAATCGTTTTGCACGATGGCAATGCAGGATGCATACACGATGCCGATCACAGAAAGTATGATCGCAACTTGACCCCACTCCTGAACACCGAGCGGAACCACCGGAATCAGCCATCGGATCAATCCATAGATGCCCATCTTGAGCATAATGCCTGAAAGCAACATAGTTCCCTGTACCGGTGCAACAGTGTACGTATCAGGTTGCCAGGTATGGAAAGGGAAAATCGGCATCTTGATGGCGAACGCGGCGAACAATCCCCAAAAAATGATGCTTTGCTCAGAAACAGAAAGGGATCTGCCAGCCTGATACAGAGCTGCAATGTCGAACGAGTGAGTTGCGGGCGTTTGAAAATAAACATAAACCAATGCTACTAGCATCAGCAAACTTCCGGCAAGGGTATAGATAAAGAACTTCAGTGTGATGCGACCACGATCCTCTCCACCCCAGAGCAAACAAATGAAGTAGATAGGAATCAATGCAAGTTCCCAGAAGACGTAGAACAAAAATCCGTCACGAGCCAGGAACACGCCGACCAGCGCCGATTGCATCATCAGGATCAGTCCATAAAAAGATGCAGGTCGTGCTTCTGGTCCAGTGAATGAAGACAGGATGATAAATGGTACCAATACCGTTGTCAGCAACACGAGCAATAAGCTGATGCCATCGATTGCCACACTAAAACTGATTCCCAGCGATGCGATCCAGGGGACATTGATCTGGAGGACTGTACCGTCCCACATTAAAACTACGGCCAGCGATAATACCAGTTCGGCGACAGAAGATACCAACGCGATCTCTTTTGCTGCTTTTGGCTTTGTCAGCAACAAGAAGATCGATACGATCAGCGGCCAGAATATGAGTAGTAAAAGGATCATCTTGGTCAGCTGAGTTTAAAGATTGAAAGTGCCAGCATCACAACTACGCCAATTACCATCGCAAAAATGTAAAACCCGATGCTTCCGTTCTGTAAGAACCGGAATACCTTGCTCCAGTCGATCACCGATTCGCCTGCCACATTTACAAATCTATCAATACCCATTTTCTCAATGATGCGATCCAGAATTCCCGACAGCCAATACAATGGTTTTACAATCAACGCATCATAAACTTCATCGACATAGTACTTATGATAAAGAAGTTTTTGTACGCCGCTCTCCTGTCCTTCCGAAATCGGAACCTGTTTTTTGCTAACATACATTGAGTATGCAATGCCGAAAATTACCAATGTGAGAATGACCACGGTTCCCATGAGTGCATATTCCGTCGTGTGAGAAAGTTCTGCACGTTCGGCGATTGCTGTTGATTGATCGAACACCGGAGCGAGAAATCCTTCCAGTCTTGATGAACCGAAGAGAACTTCCGGTACATTGAAGAAACCTCCCAGCACAGAAAGTCCGGCAAGGACCATGAGAGGAATCGTGATGCTTTTGGGTGATTCGTGAATATGACCCATCTTCTCCTTGCCAGCTCTTTCGTCCCCGTGGAAGGTGAGGAAAAACAGACGGAACATATAAAATGCTGTGAGCAGTGAAGCGGTGAGCGCAACACCCCACGCCACTGGGTTTGTGGCAAATGCATTCGCCAATATTTCGTCTTTCGAAAAGAATCCAGCAAATGGTGGAAGGCCTGATATCGCAAGCACGCCGATGAGGAATGTCAAGTAAGTGACTGGAAGATATTTTCTAAGTCCGCCCATACGCCGGATATCCTGTTCGTTATGCAATGCATGGATCACACTACCGGCACCGAGGAACAGCAAAGCCTTGAAGAATGCGTGCATCATCATGTGAAATATGCCGCTCGCGTAGGCGCCCACACCCAAGGCAACGAACATCAATCCGAGTTGACTCACGGTTGAATACGCCAGCACTTTTTTGATGTCATTTTGTGTGAGCGCAATGGTTGCCGCGAACAATGCTGTCGCCAAACCCACAATAAGCACCAGTTGAAGTGATGCTGGCGAAAGCGTATATAAAATATTATTGCGGGCTACCATATACACACCCGCGGTGACCATGGTGGCAGCGTGGATGAGTGCTGATACCGGCGTTGGACCAGCCATGGCGTCCGGCAGCCAGGTATAGAGTGGAATTTGCGCACTCTTGCCCATCGCTCCCACGAACAGAAGCATTGTGATGGCCGTGAGTGTCGCTGAGTCTACCGATTGAGCTTTAGGAAAAACACTCGTGTAATCAAGGCTACCGAAATTCATGAATATAAGGATCAGCCCCAGCAGCAATCCCAGGTCGCCGATGCGGTTCATGATGAATGCTTTATTAGCTGCATCGTTGTAATTCTGGTTCTTAAACCAGAATCCGATCAATAAATAGGAACAAAGACCCACCCCTTCCCAACCCACAAACATCACCAGGTAGTTCGAGCCCATCACCAGCATGAGCATGAAGAATACGAACAAGTTGAGGTAAGAGAAGAACTTGTTAAAACCCGGATCGTCGTGCATGTAGCCAATGGAGTATACATGAATGAGAAATCCGACACCAGTGATTATAAGCAACATCGTGATCGACAGCGGGTCAATGAGGAAACTCATATCGACTGAGAAATCTCCGGCGGCAATCCAGGTGAAGAGATTCGTCTTTACAGCGTGGACGTCACTGCCTGCATTCAACAGGAACAGGAAGATCCAGGCGGAGAGCAAGAAAGAAATAAGAACGGCTCCGCAAGCAATGAATGAAGCTGCACCATGTCCGAGCTTCTTACCACTGAAAGAAATAATCAAAAACCCAAGTATGGGTAGGAGCGGTATCAGCGATATGATCAGATCGGGGCTCACCATTTAAGTCTGTTCAATACGTTGATGTCGGTGGTACGTGTATTCCGATACATCATAATGAGAATAGCCAGTCCCACGGCTACTTCCGCTGCTGCCACTGCCATGATAAAGAATACGAACACCTGTCCTGCGGCGTCATTCAAATAGTTTGAAAATGCCACCATTACCAGGTTCACCGCATTCAACATAAGTTCTATGCACATAAAGATGATTATGGCATTACGACGGTATAGTACACCCAGCACACCGATTGTAAACAGTGTAGCACTCAGCCAGAGGTAGTAATCTATGGGGATCATTTTTGCTGTGACGGGTTTGGGGTTTCAGATTTTCCAAGCATCACTGCTCCTACCATGGCGGCCAGCAACAACACTGATGCGATTTCAAACGGCAGGAGAAAATCCTGAAATAATACCTTTCCAAGATTCTTCACCAATCCTACTTCCGAATGTGCAGACTGCTTCGTCAACAGTTCAGTGCCCTTGAGTGAACCTACCATCACCACCATCAATAGCCCTGCACAAACGGTTGCTGCGATCTTGAGGAAATTACTTTTATGAGGTTCCGTTTCCGTGTTAAGATTCAGGAGCATGATCACATATAAGAACAGAACCATGATTGCCCCTGCGTACACGATCACGTGTACCGCCGCAAGGAACTGAGCGTTGAGCAGAACATAGTGGCCTGCTATCGCAAAGAATGTGATAATAAGATACAACACACTATACACCGGATTCTTCGAAAAGACCACCATGAGTGCTGACAGCACAGCAAGAAATGACAGGAAATAGAAAAGGTTTTGAGTCATCTTAACGGTTGTGGCTGTATTGCTTGTGTTGTTTAAATTCGATCACCGCCTTGGTTTGCCGCTTCGTCACATCCACACGCTTGTCTACCGGCTCTACGAGCTTGTCTTTACCAAATACAAATCCTTGTCTTGCATAGTCAGTTTCAACAATCCGGTCGGTGAGGAAGATCGCCTCCTTCGGGCAGGCTTCTTCACACAAGCCGCAGAAGATACAGCGCAGCATATTGATCTCGTACACGGAAGCATACTTCTCTTCACGATATAATTTCTCTTCACCTTTCTTTCGTTCTGCCGCGGTCATGGTGATGGCTTCGGCGGGGCACGCTACGGCACAAAGTCCGCAGGCTGTACAACGTTCGGCTCCATGGTCGTCGCGTTTCAGAACATGCTGACCGCGCCATACGGGACTTATTTCGCGTACCTTTTCCGGATATTTTACCGTCGCGGCCTTGCGGAACAAGTGGCGGATGGTGATCATGATGCCGCCCAGCACTGCAGGCAGATAAATCTTCTCGAGGAAGCTCATCTTTTTCTGCACTACAACCTTTGATCTGTTCGTCAGCATCTGATTTATTTATTCAGTATTAATATTCCGCCTGTGATAAAAATATTGATCACCGAAAGCGGTATCAAAATCTTCCATCCGAGGTTCATCAACTGATCATAGCGGAATCTTGGAACCGTCCAGCGAATCCACATGAAGAAGAAGATGAAGAATGATATTTTCAGAAACAATCCGATCGCGCCAATGATTGTGATCGTGTTATGATCCAATCCCAGGTCGTTCATGAAAGGGAAATTATAGCCGCCGAAATAAAGCGTTGATATCACAGCGGACGAAACAAACATGTTGATGTATTCGGCAAACAAATAGAAGCCGAGTTTCATGCTGCTGTATTCCGTGTGGTAGCCTCCTACCAATTCTGTCTCACACTCCGGTAAGTCGAAAGGCGTACGATTGCATTCCGCGAAAGCACACACCAGGAAGATGATAAACCCTATGGGCTGGTAAACCACATTCCAGAAATTCCAGTGACCGTCAGTACCTCCGGCTTGCAGATTGGTGATCTCGCCAAGACTTAAAGTTCCGGTCATGATGATTAGCGCAATGATTGAAAATCCCATCGCGATCTCGTAGCTGATCATCTGTGCCGAAGCGCGTATGGCGCCCAGCAGTGAAAATTTATTGTTCGAAGACCATCCTCCGATCATGATGCCGTAAACGCCGATCGAAACGACACCAAAGACATATAATATTCCGATGTTGAGGTCAGCGATCTGCAATGAATACGTCTGACCTCCGATTTCGAGTGTGCCGCCCCAGGGGATGATCACCCCGGCCATCAACGCGGTAAGCATCGCGATGCAAGGACCGAGCACGAACAGCATTTTGTTGGAGACGTTCGGAATGATCTCCTCTTTCATGATAAATTTTAATCCATCCGCCAACGGCTGAAAAATGCCGAAAGGCCCTGCCCGATCCGGACCGACACGGTCTTGTAAAAAAGCAGCCACTTTGCGTTCAGCATAGGTAGAATAAGCCGCCACAAAGAGCGTGAGTCCGAAGACCGAACCGATGAGAATCATTTTATAGATGAGGAACTCGGTCATGCGGGAAGTTTAGATTGCTCTGGAAGTTGGCGTCCTTTTTCAAACTCAATCTGGCGTTCGATCTCTTTCTTCAGCGTCAACAGGTTTGACCTTTCATAATGACCTTGCGAAATGACTGAGTGATGATCAATATGGCGCGGACCTTCGACGGTCCAGTCATTTATATTCTTGTGATCGAAGCGGCACTCGTTGCAAATGTATTCTTTCACTTCGCCGTAAGCGTCCTTCCTGGCAGATACGCGCAACACTTCCTCCCCTTTCATCCAAAGGATAACCTTGCCCGAGCATTTCGTGCAATTGCGGTGCGCATCGAGCGGGTTGGTAAACCACACGCGGCTTTTGAACCGGAATGTTTTGTCCGTGAGCGCTCCCACGGGACAAACGTCGATCATGTTACCTGAGTAGTCATTATCGACCGCTTTTTCAATATAAGTGCTGATCTCGGAGCGGTCTCCGCGGTTCAGTACGCCGTGAACACGCTGATCCGTGAGCTGGTCAGCGACGAACGTGCAGCGATAGCAAAGGATGCATCGCGTCATGTGAAGCTTGATCTTGTCGCCGATGTCGATTTTTTCAAATGTCCTTCTATCCTCTTCGTAGCGCGTGGCGGCAGCACCATGTTCGTAGGCGAGATTTTGCAGGTCGCACTCGCCAGCCTGGTCGCAGATTGGACAGTCGAGCGGATGATTGATCAACAGAAATTCAACGACCGCTTTTCTTGCTTCCAGTACTTCGGGAGATGTAATGCTTTGAACGACCATTCCGTCCGCAACAGGCGTACGGCAAGACGCCATGAGTTTCGGCATCGGTCGCGGATCTTTCGCAGAGCCGGCAGCCACTTTCACCAGGCAAACCCTGCACTTACCACCTGAATCCTTCAACGAGCTGTAGTAGCACATCGCAGGAGGGACAGACTTTCCACCCATCATGCGCGCGGCATTGAGGATTGTTGTTCCGTCCGGAACTTCAATTTCTATTCCATCTATGGTAACCTTTGCCATGTTATGCTACTGCTTGGAGTTTCTTTTCCGGAACGAAAGGTTCTTTCTCAAAATGTTTTGGGTCTTTCACCTTTTCAGGATACTTGACATGATATTCAAATTCTTCCCGGAAGTGACGGATCGCGCTGGCTACCGGCCAGGCTGCTGCGTCGCCCAGGGGACAAATTGTATTGCCTTCAATCTTTTTAGCTACACTCACCAGCAAATCGATATCCTGCATATGCCCGTGTCCATGTTCAATACGGTGTAATACTTTTTCCATCCATCCCGTTCCTTCACGACAAGGACTACATTGTCCGCATGACTCATGGTGATAAAACCGGGCGAACGTCCAGAGATTGCGAACGATGCAAGTTGTTTCATCCATTACGATGAAGCCTCCCGAACCCAGCATGGTGCCCGTAGCAAAGCCTCCATCGGCGAGAGATTCATACGTCATGAGGCGCTTCTCACCTTTCGCAGTTTTGAGTATAAGATCAGCCGGCAAAATGGGAACGGAAGATCCGCCGGCAACCACCGCTTTGAGCTTTCTGTTTTTCCAGACACCGCCGCAGTATTCGTCTGAATAGATAAATTCTTCTACGGGAAGCCCTAGTTCAATTTCGTATACACCTGGCTTGTTGATGTGGCCGCTTGCCGATATCAGCTTGGTACCGGCACTCTTTCCAATACCCACGTCGTTGTACTTATCAGCCGTGATGTTAATGATCGTAGGCACCGCTGCGATTGACTCCACGTTGTTCACAACGGTTGGGCAAGCATATAAGCCTGCGATAGCCGGGAATGGCGGCTTCAGGCGAGGGTTACCGCGTTTGCCCTCAAGTGATTCGAGCAATGCCGTCTCTTCTCCACAGATATAGGCTCCGGCACCCGGATGAACATAAAGATCCAGTGAGAATCCGGTGCCTAAAATATTGTTTCCGAGGTAGCCGGCCTTGTATGCTTCATCGATTGCCTTTTCCAGAATACGAAGCACATACATGTATTCGCCACGGATATAGATGTACGCTGTCTTCACACCCAGCGTGTAACTTGATACAATCATGCCCTCAATCAGAATGTGAGGGAGCTTTTCCATCAGGTAGCGATCCTTGAAAGTGCCTGGCTCGCTTTCGTCGGCATTGCACACGAGATATCTAGGCTTCTCCGATTTCTTATCGAGGAAACTCCATTTCAATCCTGTCGGGAAACCAGCACCACCACGGCCGCGCAGATCGGAGAATTTCACTTCCTCCAGGATCTGCTCAGGCGTCATGGTTTTGAGGGCCTTCTCCACAGAAGCATACCCGCCCTTGCTGCGATAGACATCGATCGTCTCTATCCCGGATACGTTTACATGCTCCAATAGAAATTTCTTGCCCATTTTAGTTCGTCAGTGGTTGTTGGTTTTAATTATTACTTCATATAAGAGCTTCGTTTGTTGTCGGCTCTCAGTTTATCCAATAAGGTATCTACTTTCTCTTCGGTCAGGTCTTCATGGAATGTAGCACCACACTGAAGCATCGGAGCCGTTCCACACGACCCGAGACATTCCACCGTTTTCAGTGTGAACATTCCATCCTGGGTTGTTTCTCCAACCTTGATATTCAATTTTTTTTCAATGTGCGCTATGATATCATCAGATCCCCGCAAAAAGCAAGTACCTGTCTGACACACTTCAATCAGACATTTTCCAACCGGTTTGAGATTGTACATCGAGTAGAACGATGCTACCTCATATACTTCGATAGGTTTGATATTGAGGATGGAGGCCACATAATCCATAACCGGAGTGCTCAACCACCCATCAAACTCTGACTGCGCTAGATGAAGAATAGGAAGCAACGCTGATTTTTGTCTCCCTTCAGGATAGCGCCTGATGATCTTGTTGACCACCTGCATCGTCTCGTCAGAAAACTTAATCTCCATATATCAGGAATCCAGTTCGCCTGCGATCACGTTCATGCTGCTCAGGGTCAGGATCGCGTCTGACAACATAGAGCCCCGGATAATTTCGGGATAAGCCTGATAATAAATAAAGCATGGCCTGCGGAAGTGCAACCTATACGGTGTGCGTCCGCCGTCGCTGATCAAATAAAATCCCAATTCACCATTCCCACCTTCAACACAGTGATAGACTTCGCCTTTGGGTACGTCCGTCTCTCCCATCACAATCTTAAAGTGATAAATGAGCGCTTCCATCTTGTCGTACACTTCTTCTTTTGGCGGAAGGTAGAATTCTGGAACGTCGGCGTGGAACGGTCCGTCCGGCATTTTGTCGATCGCCTGCTGTATGATCTTCAGGCTTTGCCACATTTCTTCCTGCCGGACCATAAACCGGTCATACACATCACCATTAGTTCCGACAGGAATGATAAAATCAAAATCCTCATAACCCGAATAAGGGCTTGCAACACGCACGTCATAGTCGACGCCTGCGGCCCTCAGGTTAGGGCCGGTAAATCCATAAGCAAGCGCACGATCGGCCGCGATACCACCCACACCGATCGTACGATCCATAAAAATCCGGTTGCGGTTGAGGAGGTTTTCAAACTCTTTCAATACAACCGGAAACTCCTTCAGGAACTTATTGATCTTATCCCAGGCTGCCTGCGAAAATTCCCGTTCGAATCCACCAATGCGTCCAATGTTCGAAGTGAGACGTGCCCCACAGATCTGCTCGTAGATTTCGTAAACGAGTTCGCGTTGCTGGAACATGTACACAAATCCCGTGAGCGCACCAGTATCCACGCCAATGACCGCGTTGCACACCAGGTGATCCGT
Organism: Cyclobacteriaceae bacterium; assembly: GCA_044227305.1. Classification (GTDB taxonomy): domain Bacteria; phylum Bacteroidota; class Bacteroidia; order Cytophagales; family Cyclobacteriaceae; genus ELB16-189. The sequence continues at coordinate 255,844 of JBGAFJ010000006.1, forward strand.
GATGCGCGCGAGTTCCATAATAATGATTCGCAGATATTGGACACGCTTGGGAATCTGGACGCCAAGCAATTTCTCAACCGTCATGTGCCACCCCATGTTGTTGATGGGCGCGGAACAGTAGTTCATCCGATCGGTGATCGGTGTAATTTGATTGAAAGGTCTTCTTTCCGAAAGCTTTTCAAAGGCACGGTGAATGTACCCGATCGTAGGTGTAGCGTCGACGATGATCTCGCCATCCATTTTCAGTACGTTCTGAAAAATTCCGTGTGTCGCCGGATGCGTAGGCCCGAGGTTCAGGTAAGAGTATTGCTTCTCTCCTGCTTCGTGAAAATGATCGGTGACTGAACTTGCCTGCATCTTCCTTTATTTGCGACCAAACATGGTATCGTTCTTATCCTGACGGACCTGATCCTCCAGCGGGAATTCTTTCCGCAACGGGAACATGATCATGTCTTCCACATTCAATATTCTTATGAGATTCGGATGACCTTCGAAAGTCACGCCGAAAAAATCATACGCCTCGCGTTCCATCCAGTTTGCGGCCGGGAACACCTCGGTAAGGGTATCCACCCTTGGGTTGTCGGCAGGCAAGTAGACTTTCAAACGCAAGCGCTCATTGCTGACCATGTTGTGAACCTGGTACATCACGGCAATCTGATTTATATCCGGGTAATGGATGCCGCAGAGTGTGGTGAGAAACTTAAACCCGGTCTGGGGATGATTATACAGATGTCGGATGATTTCAATGATCTTTTCTTTTTTCAATGTAATGGTCAGGAAATCATAAAGCATCTCTGTGCGAAGGATCTCTCCTTCGTATTTCTCTTTGATCACACCGATAATTCTTTCCTGGGCGCTTACTTCCATTATTCGATTCCGTAGGTGTTCAGCATTTTCTTGTATTCCGGGGAATCTCTTCGGCGAAGGGATTCGGTTTCTACCAAGCGCTGAATTTTCATGACGCCATCGATGATTTGTTCAGGCCTTGGCGGACAGCCCGGGACATACACATCCACGGGTATGATTCTATCGATGCCTTGCAGCACGCTATAGGTATCGAAGATGCCACCGCTCGATGCGCAGGCGCCTACTGACAATACCCAACGTGGTTCGGCCATTTGCTCGTAAACCTGCCGGAGCACCGGCCCCATTTTTTTCGCGATTGTTCCCATCACCATCAGCAAATCAGCCTGACGCGGGGAAAAACTAAGCCGTTCTGAACCAAAACGGGCAAGGTCATAGTGTGCGCCCATGGTGGCCATGAACTCAATGCCACAGCATGACGTGGCAAAGGGCAAAGGCCAGATCGAGTTCTTCCGCGCCAGACCTACCACCTTCTCCAGGCTGGTCGCAAAAAATCCGGCACCCTCCAGTCCCTCTGGTTTTTCACCAACAACAATATCCCTTTTCACCGGCTCCATACGCTATTCCCACTTAAGGGCTCCTTTCTTAATGATGTAAAAGAACCCGACCAACATAGAAACAATGAACAGCACCATTTCGATAAACCCAGTCCATCCTAACTCATTGAAATTCACCGCCCAAGGGTACATGAATATAACCTCTACATCAAATAAGACAAAGAGTATTGCTACGAGAAAATACTTGATATTAAAAGGCACCCTGGCGTTCCCTCGGGATTCGATGCCGCACTCAAACGAGTCGAGTTTGATATTGGTCTTCCGCTTAGGGCCCAGGAGATGCGTAGCCAGCATCGTGGTGGCTACAAATCCAGCTGCCACCAGAAACATTAAAGCGATGGGCGCATACTGCATCAGGTTAGCTTCTTCCATAGTTCAGGCAATCATAAAAGTATCGCTTTCTACCCATTCCATAACCATAAAACCCGTCAAATAATTTAGAATCAGAGATGTTTGAAATGAGCTTTACCGAACTCGATTGCAATTCATCGCGACAATGAATTCAATCGGAATGCATCTTTAACAAGTGTATTTGTATTGGATTATATTCATCTATATATCAATTACTTAAGTTCTTTAATGTAAAGTGAATTTCATTATCAGTTAAATGATTCTGATGCTGGATCATTATCAATAATCAAGACAATCGCATAAACTTGTCGAATGGAACTAAAACTTAAAAGTCAGGATAAGACCGCCGTCTTTTCCGAAGTCGAGAAATATCTGCACGATTGCAAACTGAACATAGCCAACAAAGACTCGAATCGCCCGTGGGGAGGATTCTTTGTGATCGATGAAAGTCAGGCACAGCTATTTGCATCCCTATTCTTCCCTGGTGTTGAATTGCAAAGTCTCAGGATCAGCGGAAAATTGAGTCCTAAAATACTGTTGGTTCAGCCTGGTACCCGACTTTCGTGGCAATACCATCACCGAAGGGCTGAAATCTGGCGCGTTATCTCGGGGCGCGCGGCTGTAGCGACGAGTATGACTGATGAGGAAAAGGAGAAGCGAGAACTCTCGGTGGGTGATTCGGTGAAACTGGTGCAGGGTCAGCGTCACAGGCTTATTGGACTTTCGGAATGGGGCGTGCTGGCGGAGATCTGGCAGCACACCGTGTCTGAAAACCCGTCAGATGAAAATGATATTGTGCGGGTGCAGGATGATTTCGGAAGGTAAGCTTTGGCAGACTTCATTTAATATGTCGTTTACAGGTGTTCACTCCCTACTGATGACCTTCTTTTGGATTCAATAACCCACGTTGTATTAGGTGCCGTGATCGGTGAAGCCTGTTTCGGAAAGAAATTGGGTAAGAAGGCGATGCTGATAGGTGCGGGCGCGCAGAGCATTCCTGACATTGATTTCGTCAATGGCATCTGGCTGCGGCCCGTTGACGATTTGCTGGCGCACAGGGGCATCACCCACTCGATACTTTTTATAGTGGTGGCTTCAGCACTGATCGGATGGTTAGCTTTTTCGCTTGATAGAAAAAAGAAAGTACCCATTTCCGGCTGGGTCTTGCTGTTTGGTTTGGAGCTGAGTGTTCACGTCTTATTGGATTGCTTCAATTGCTACGGTACCGGATTGCTGGAGCCGTTTACTTCCGAACGATTCTCGCTCAATGCGCTTTTTGTTGCTGACCCGTTCTTTTCTGTGTGGCCCGGAGTTGCATGCGTCGTGTTGCTCATTTTAAAAAAAGATTCGCCTGTAAGAGTCAAATGGTCGTGGATCCCATTGGTGATTGTTAGTTGCTATCTTCTTTATGCATTGATTAATAAATCGATCATTGAGAAGAATACGAAAGACGAGCTTGCAAAGAACCATATCACCTTCAAGCGATTACTCACTACTCCTTCTCCGCTTAACAACTGGCTTTGGTTCGTCGCCGCGGAGACGGATTCAGGTTACTATGTCAACTACCGGTCAGTTTTTGATGGCGCCGATTCGGTCGGGTTCGCATTCTTTTTGAAAGATGATCAGTTATCACAAGATTTGACCGGATCCGAGCGCCGGGATTACGAAAACCTCGTCAGATTCTCACAGGGTTTCTACACGCTTGAAAAGCGAGATGAAACATTGATGTTCTATGACTTACGGTTTGGACAGATGGCAGGCTGGGTGGACCCGCACGCACGCTTTTCGTTTCATTATGATCTTCATCATCCCGATGCCAATCTCTTTGTTGTTCAGCAAGGACGATTCGCAAACTGGAACTGGAACACCGTAGTGGTGATGATGAAAAGAATAGCCGGGGTAAAGCCCGGGCGCTCATTCGCGCCGGCGCGTGAAAACAAATAGTGCCAATCGCAACAGGTTGTAGGATATCATCTGAAACAGTCGGGACCACCAGCCGGTGTTCTTGTTGTAATGATCTTCTGTGATCAAAACACACTCTTGGTCTATGATTTCCTGCAAACGTTCTTCGGAGCTTTTCGCAAATGAGCCATCGGCGACCTCCAGATTAAGTTCAATGCTGATGTAGGCACTGAGGTTGTTCAAGTTATACGATCCGATCGTCATCCATTTGCCGTCGCATATACCCACCTTACCGTGGAGGACAGAGTTCTGATATTCATAGATCTGCACCTTATTCTTAAACAGCCATCGATAGAGAAAACGTTCGGCGTATTTGCTCATCGGTATATCCGAGATCCCTGCCTGAATCACTTTGATGGCCACGCCGCGCTGAACGGCCTGTTTCATTCGCATACGAAGCTCCCGACCAGGAAGAAAATAGGGCGACATAATCAATACCCGTGAGTTGGCTGTCTTGAACATTTCAAGATATGTGTTCGTGATCTCCTGCCTCCGACCGATCCAATCGTTAATGCGAACGCGCACATGAGATTCATGGTGCCGGATATTCAGGGCGCCCGTGGGTGGAAGGTGGTGATCCGTAAGCACTTTTCCACGCATGTTGTATCGCCGGGTGCATACGCGTGAAAGTTGTGCTGCAATATCCCCCTCGCAGAGGACCGCCCAGTCGAGCCACGCTTTTCCTGCCGGGGTATCGTTGTAGCGATCGCTCACATTCAGTCCGCCCACGAGGCTGTAAAAATCATCAACCACCACCACTTTGTGATGCAGGCGACGGCCGAGAAAGAACTTCCGGCTTTTTAACAGCGGCTGAAACCTCCTGAAGTGCACACCCGCACCTTTCAGATCGTCTACAAAAATCCTGGAGAGTCCTTTTGACGCATAGCCGTCTACCATCAGAAAGACTTTGACACCGCGGCGTGACGCATCTTTCAACGCTGAGGCAACCCGCATCCCGGTATCGTCCTCATCAAATATGTAAATCTGAAAATGGATTACGTGCCGCGCCTGGGCGATCACGTGTATGAGTATGTCGAAAAAATCTTTTCCGCCGCGAACCAGCTTCACTTTATTATGAACGGAGTATCCGTTCTGACGAGAGCGTCTGAAGAGCGAAGTACGTGCGTTGGACATGCGGTGGGTACAAAAATAAAAGACCACCCGAAGGTGGCCTTATTTTTTGGAGCAATTGTTTGCTTCTTAGTTCACGAGCTTAACGCGCACTGCGTTCATCCCTTTCTTACCTCTTTCTACCTCGTATTCAACCTGATCGTTTTCACGGATCTTGTCGATCAAGCCTGAAGAGTGCACGAAGATGTCTTCACCTTGGCCTGAGGGCTTAATGAAACCAAAGCCTTTGGCATCATTGAAGAATTTTACTGTTCCTTGCATTGTTTTTAATTGATTTGTTAAAAATTATTAATTCCCAGAATCATTCCGGTTTCCCGGTTTGACGATGAGGCACAAAATAAGATGGTGGGAAGCAACTAAAAGCCGGATTGGCTACCTGTTGGAACGCACTATTACTTAATGCATGGCAAAGATAAGTCAATTCTGCTCAAAAACCTAATCGTGGGGAAGTGTTGAGGTGCGGAAGTGTGTAGGTTGTCGGTAACCCCAACACCTTCATACTTCCACACCTTTACAGGCAGACCCTATTTATATGCGCTGATGGGCTGGATGCTGCCATCCGCATTGTGCGTCAATTCAGTCACTTTTATGCTGCGCAGATGGGTTTGTCCGCCTGATAACTGACTATCGTGATAGAACAAATACCACTTGCCTTTGATCTCCACAATGGAGTGGTGGTTGGTCCAGCCGACTACAGGATTCAGGATCACACCCTGGTAAGTAAATGGTCCCCAGGGACTGTCTCCGGTGGCATAGGCTATGAAGTGTGTATCGCCGGTGGAATACGAGAAGTAGTATTTACCATTGTACTTGTGCACCCACGACGCTTCGAAAAAGCGGCGATCGTGATCCCCACCCAGTAATTCTTTTCCGTCTTTATCGACGATGCTCACTTCTTTCACCGCGCCGTTGAATGAGGTCATATCTTTCTTGAGAAGAGCCACTTTCGGTCTTAACGCAGGTTCATTATCCTTTTGCAAATCAGTTTTTGAACCATTTGCATCATACTTGCCCGAAGCCCAACGCTGAAGTTGTCCTCCCCAGATGCCACCGAAATACATATAGAAACTACCGTCTGAATCCTGAAATACTGCGGGGTCGATGCTATGGCTTCCGAAGATGGGTTTCGGTAAAGCTTTGAACGGACCCGTTGGTGAACTGCTCACGCCCACACCAATCCTGAAAACACCTTCCTTGTCTTTCACCGGGAAGTAGAGGTAGTATTTTCCGTTCGCAAACGCCGCGTCCGGAGCCCACATTTGTTTGCCTGCCCATGCAACATCTTTGATATCAAGGGCGACTCCATGATCTGTCACCGGCCCACCGATGCTGTCCATCGACAACACGTGATAGTCTTTCATGTCAAAGTGAGAGCCGAGGTCATCCTCAGGTACATTGGATTCAATGTCGTGCGAAGGGTAAATATAAATCCGTCCGTCAAAAACATGAGCTGACGGATCTGCTGTATAGATCTCTTTGATCAAAGGTTCAGAGATGGCCACAGGTTCCTTCTTTACAGTGTCTGCAGGTGCGGTGGTTGCCTCCTTACTTTCCGTTTTTTTAGATTGACAGGCCGCTAAGGCTATCAATAGTAATAACGCGATAGCGGGGTTAACGAGTCGATTCATGGGATTTTTGTTGTTTAAGCATAATAGAATTTAAAGATAATTCATTTCAGAAGATCGTGAAGCGGTTGCAGAAAGTTGCATGACCAAGATGCATAATCACCGCCCTTCTTTATGAAGCGTGATCACGTTCTTCGTACAAAAAATCTCTAGTAAATCATTGCGGATTTGAGAAGGGAAACAGGCGCCTGCGAGCTTGTGAAAAGTCTATTTTCAGCAGAATAACGGCATTTTCGGCAGCTTATCTTCTAAAACGGAAGGTCGCGAAATTGCGACGAAGTAATTTAATAGTATAGCAAAAAAAATAAGGTATGAAAAACGTGAGAAACGCAATATTTGCACTAAGCATTGTTGCCGGTACGCTGCTAACCAGCTGCGACACCAAAGAAAAAGCAAGGCTGCAGAGTAAAGTTGATTCTCTTTCTGTTGAGTTGCGCGACAGTCGTCAGGTTGAGCAAGCCATGAATGACGTCGGTGTTTTGCTCGACTCAATCGATGCCAGCAGTCATGTGCTACGCACCAAGGTGGTGGAAGGTACGTCCTATGCTGACTATATCAGTCGTCTGAAGGACATCAACAACCACATCAAAGAATCACAGGCCAAACTTGACGAAGTACAGGCTTCGCTGAAGAAATCCAACCGCACTTCAGCAGCCACCATCAAAAGATTGAAAGCTGACCTCGAACTCAGGTCGCAGGAGATCGTTGCCCTTCAAATGGATGTTGTAAGACTTCGTGAAGAGAACGCCGGGCTGACACGTTCTGTGGCACAGAAAGATTCTTTGATCTCAAGCAAAGACGAAATCATCAAAGTAAAAGAGTCTGATGTGGCGTCACTCGAAGGTCTCGTGACCGATATCAATGCCCAGAACAAGACGAAGGTAGCGAACCTTTATTTCCAACAGGCACAGGCCCTGGAGACAGCCGCCAACAGAACGAAGTTCGCTCCCAAGAAGAAGAAAGAAACACGAAAAGAAGCTCTTGAGTTATACAAGCTGGCGCTCTCGATGGGAAACCAGGAGGCGCAAGCCCGAATCGAAGCGCTTGAGAAAGAGCTTAGCTAAAGACAATAATCAGGTTAGGGTTAAGGGGGAAACCATGGCTCAGACGGGGCCATGGTTTTTTATTTTTGCAAGGCCACCACGGCGCAAAGGCACGAAGAAAACACAAAGGTTTTTTCCCACCAGACTCGGTACGCTCGTCTTTAGTTGTTAAAACCCACAGATGCAAAGTCCCATTGCATTCACGGCTTAGAATTTTTCGTAATACTTAGCGCGCCTTTGCGTCTCCGCGCCTCTGCGGTGGTGAATGCGAGCATGCGAGCTAAAAACTATCCACCTCCCTGTACGCTGCGATCACCGCCAGCTCCCCTGCCTTATCTGGTTTTGAGTTACCGTGTTCCATACCCATCACGCCGCGGTACCCTTTGTCGTAGATGTGTTTGAATACGTTTTTATAATTGATCTCTCCCGTGGTTGGTTCTTTCCTTCCGGGATTGTCGCCGATCTGGAAGTAGGCGATCTCGTCCCAGCACAGATCAATGTTGTTAATCAGGTTGCCTTCGTTGCGCTGCATGTGATAGATGTCATAAAGAATCTTGCAAGCAGGGCTCTTGACCGCTTTACAGATCATGTATGATTGATAGGAGTTGCGCAGGAACAAATCGGGAGTATCGCTGAGCGGCTCCATCACCATCGTCAATCCATGAGGTTCGAATATTCCTGCACCCACGCGAAACGCCTCAATCACATGGGCGGTCTGAACATCCACTGGAATGCTCCGGTCAAAAAAGCCAGGTACCACGGTCATCCATTTGGCGTTGACTCGTTTTGCTGTATCCACACAGGCAAGGCAAGTCTTCCTGAAATTTTCCAGGAACTCAGGCTTACCCGTAGTCAGCGACACTTTCCAGTTTTCTCCACCATCCACGACAAACACTCCCATGGTCATTCCAAGTTGCGAAAGCGTTTTCCCGATTTTCTCCTGTTCAGCCACCGGGCGAGCGAGTAATCCATTGTCTTCTACCGCCTTAAAACCCTGATCAGCCATGAACTTTAATTGGTCAATGAAGTCGGCGCCGGCGGAATTCTTGAACATGCCATCGTGCGGTGCATAGTTCATTTTGAAAGGCTTTCCCGCGAGATTGTCGTTGGCGAAAGACGGAAATTGTGTAAAAGCCAATGCTGATGCGGCGAGGCTTTTGGTGATAAAGTTTCTTCGTTTCATGATCGGGTTTTCTGTGTTAGAAATATAGAAAGTTTGAATGGGAATTTTCACTACTTTGATGGCCTTGTTACACACTGAGCCATTGTCAAAGCATATCGCTGTTCATCAAAGCATGTCAGCCCGAACCGAGTTGTGGGCCAGATACTTCACTTATTTAATTGCCTTCGTGTACGCTCAGGCTAACCGGCTCCGATCACCGGTTGTAAAATCGCTCCCGTTTATTTTGTTGGCGGCAATTTCTACCATGGGACAAGACCTCAAATCTTATGATCAAAAGGTGGGTGGTCTGAGTTTCAAAATGGTGGCGGTGCCGGCGGGGAAATTTCAAATCGGGAGTACATCAGGAGATGCAGATGAAGCACCAACGAAATCCATTGAGATATCCGCATTCTGGATGCAGGCGCATGAAGTGACATTTGGCGAATGGGATTTGTTCTTCAAAGACATGAATCTTCCGCAGAGCAAAAATATCGACGGCATTACCCGGCCGACACCGCAGTACATTGATCTGACCTGGGGAATGGGTCGAGAAGGAACGAAACCAACCAATAGCATGAGCCAACAGGCAGCTGTCATGTACTGTAAATGGTTGTATTCAAAAACGGGATTCTTCTATCGGTTGCCCACGGAAGCGGAATGGGAATTTGCATGCAAGACAGGTAAGACCGAAACCAATCGTCTGAGTGAAATCGCGCACTACGTTGATAACAGTGGCGGGAAATTTCATGACGTAGAAAAACTGAAACCGAATGCGTTAGGCATCTACGATTTGCTCGGTAATCTGAGTGAATGGACATCCGATCAATACGACCCCTCCTATTACAATAAGATCGAGAGCAAGGATCCGCGCACGTCGTTGGCGGGCAGGTACCCGCGCACGACGAAAGGTGGATCGTATCTGGATCCTGCGAAAGAACTCCGATGTGCTAACCGTATTGCCAGCGACGCCAAATGGAACACCCGTGATCCTCAGATTCCGAAGAGCCGATGGTGGCTCACCGATGGGATGTTTGTGGGATTTCGTGTTGTGAGACCCGCTGTGCAGCCTTCAGCCGCGGAAATCGACACGTATTACGCAGCCTACCTGAAGTGAAATCAAAATCATAAATTAGTACTTGTGAATTGCCTACAATAAATATTTTCAGCCTAATGCATAACCTTTTGGCCGCCATAAAATTCCAAACCCATGAAAAACGATAAAACATCACGCCGCGAGTTTGTAAAAAAGTCTTCACTGCTTGCCGGCAGTCTGGTTGCACTCCCTGCCATATCCAACGCCGGGTTCTTTAATTCATCCGCTGACGACACGATCAAGATCGCGTTGGTAGGATGCGGAGGACGCGGTACAGGTGCTGCGCTTCAGGCTTTACTAACCAAGCAGAACGTAAAGCTTGTTGCCATGGCGGATGCATTCAGAGACCGCCTCGATGAGTGTTATAAGAACATCACCGCCGATGATCTATCGGATGTCAATGGCGTTTCCGGCAACGTGAAGAACCGAGTGGATGTAAAAGAAGAGCACAAGTTTGTTGGATTTGATGCGTACAAGAAGGCCATCCCTCTGGCCGACGTAGTTATTCTCACAACGCCCCCTGGATTCCGCCCGATTCATTTCGAAGAAGCCGTGAAACAAGGCAAGCACATTTTCATGGAAAAACCGGTAGCAACAGATCCTGCCGGCGTGCAGCGAGTCCTGTCGGCAGCCGCAACTGCAAAAGCTAAAAAACTCAACGTGGTCGTGGGACTTCAGCGTCACTATCAGAACTCCTACCGTGACTTGTACGCTAAGATGAAGGCGGGTATGATCGGCGACATCACGTCGGCACAAGCCTGGTGGAACAACGAAGGTGTCTGGGTAAATCCGCGCAAAGCAGGTCAGACGGAGATGGAATATCAGATGCGCAACTGGTACTATTTCAACTGGCTTTGTGGCGATCACATTGTTGAACAACATATTCACAACATAGATGTAATTAACTGGTTTAAAGGTGGTTATCCCGTAAAGGCTCAAGGTATGGGTGGACGCGAAGTGCGGAAGGGAAAAGAGTTCGGTGAGATCTTTGACCACCACTATGTGGAGTTTCAGTATGCGGACGGATCCGTGCTGAATAGCCAGTGCCGTCACATCAAAGGCACCTTCAATAAAGTGGATGAGCAAATCGTGGGCACCAAAGGGACGATCTATTGCGGCGCCATGAACATCACAGACCGGTCCGGAAAAGTGGTTTATCAATTTGATAAGACGAAAGAAAACAACCCTTACCAGACAGAGCACGATGAGCTCTTTGAAGCGATTGCTAAAGGTGAGTATAAATTTGCTGATGCTGACAACGGCGCGCGCACGACGATGACCGCAATCCTTGGACGCCTCGCAACCTATACAGGCGTCGTGGTTGAGTTTGAAAAAGCGCTCAACTCAGGAATGACCATCATGCCCACCACTTTCGATTGGAACGCAACGCCTCCGGTCGTTCCCGATAAAGACGGCTTCTACCCTATTGCTGTGCCCGGAGTGACTAAATACTTTTCCTGATTTTGGATGATCTCCGTAAGGCGTTGCTGGACCAATGCGTCCAGGACGTAAAGGTGCGCATCAGCGGCATCGAGCAGGCGGTTCGACTTGTTCAGCAGTCTGCGAACGAAGACACCAAAAGCACTGCCGGCGATAAATATGAGACCGCTCGCGCGATGGCTCAGCTTGAAATGGAAAAGCTGAACGAGCAATTGGTCGAGGCGAAAAAGCAATTGCAAACACTCGTTTCTATTTCTCCAGGCAAGTCGGATGTGGTTCGACCCGGCAGTCTGGTCACAACGAATGAAGGTACATTCTTCATCGCCACGAGCCTCGGGCGAATAATGGTCGATGGTACGCCCTGTTTCGTCATTTCTCCTCAATCTCCCATTGGTTCGCGCATGATGGGTTTGGCTGCGGGCGCGTCATTCACTTTCAACAACAAATCGTATCAGCTCAAGGCGCTGTTATAAAAGCCTGATTTATGCTTTTAAAGTTTGATCGTGTCCGCTTGCATGTCGGAGTTATGCACTGAATAGGTTTAGACAACCCGCTTTATAAACAGTATATATAGGTCGTGAATCTTGTGCCTGACTTCTTTGCCAAGATTCGTTCACCTGTTACCTGTTCGATTCTGTACAATTAGCTGTATTAAAATCGTATACATTCTCGACGAGGTTATTTGTAACACGTTGATTATATGAATTTTATTTATCTGGCAGGAAACTCGCCTGATTGGGGAAAACCAAAAATCCGTGCGCACTTTCATCGCCTTAGTCCTTTGGGCCTTTCTTCTTATAACCTGCTGGCCGATTGCCCTGATCCTTCTGATCCTCTTTCCTTTCATTTGGCTCGTGCTGTTGCCTTTCAAAATCATCGGGCTCAGCATCGATCTCGTATTTAAATTACTGAAAGCCATTCTGCTATTTCCATTTCGTGTCGTGAAAGCTCTCTAGGCACATGGCATAAAATCGTCCACGTTAAAAACGGATTATTAAATGGCCTAACGACAGAAAGGCGAGAAAAAGTCAATTCACGCTTGCCTGGAATACACTCGGCGCAAGTTCGTTTTACTTCCTGAAACCTTGTGTACCTTGCGGCCTTTTAGCCGGCATGATCGAGTTTATCAAAACCCTCATTGACTTTGTTCTGCACATCGACCAACATCTGGTCGAGATTGTAAGAGACTATCAGACATGGACTTATCTCCTGTTATTCCTGATCATATTTGCCGAAACAGGTCTTGTTGTAACTCCTATTTTACCGGGTGACTCCTTGTTGTTTGCGGCCGGAGCGATCGTTGCCAAACCTGAATCCGGGTTGAGCGTTCTGGTGCTTTGGGTTCTGATGATGATAGCTGCCGTGCTTGGCGACCTGGTCAACTATCATATCGGGAAATATATCGGCATCAAGGCATTCAGCGGACGATATAAATTTTTGAAGGTCGAATACCTGAACAGAACACAGGAATTTTATGAAAGGCATGGTGGAAAGACGATCATCTATGCGCGCTTTATTCCCATCGTCCGGACGTTTGCTCCTTTTGTTGCTGGCATCGGTACGATGACCTATGGCCGTTTCGCAGTTTACAACATTGCCGGGGGAATCGCCTGGGTTACGAGCTTCCTTTTTCTTGGCTACTTCTTCGGAGGATTGCCAATCATCCGGGAAAATTTCACGTACGTAATCATGCTGATCATAGTGGTATCGGTAATGCCAGCGATCATCCAGGTTATCAGGAGTCGCAATAAATCTGGTGTGCCCCCCTCCGATTCAACGACTATTTGAGTCTCGACATTCTCTGCATGGCGCTTTGACGAATCCGCTCGCGGAACTCGGGAAAAAGAGTGGTGTCTTTATCGAGCAGGGACAGGCACGTTTGCAGATTTTTTAAAGACATTTCCCGGTCACCCATCGATTCATACACGTCAGACAGTCCATCATATGCATTGGCTGAAGCGGGATACGACTCAACCATAAGCAAAAAAAGTTTAAGGGCGTCTGCTTTGCGACCCGCAGTAAGTAAGGCGTAGGCGTTTGCATTCAGCACGTCTTCACGGATGACTGCATTGTAAAACGGTTGAAAGTTCCGGTCGGCTCGGTTACGTTCACGCACCTTTCTAAACTCCCGGATGCCCTCATCAACCCGTCCGTGATTCATCAGCCAAACGAAGTTCCTGTTGGTGAGGACAAATTCATTCCTGAGCGCCGGTGCCGTCAGATTTTTTTTAAGGAAATCCACAGATCTCAAGATGATCTGACGCGCTTCATCCGTATGCGTGTAAATATCAAATGCATGGATTCCTTCCAGGTAGTTGATCACCTCAATGCGTATATCCTGTCGGAGCGCGTTCGCGACAAATCTGTCGACTCCATTGTTCAGAAATTGAGCGTCAAGCGCCGCGCGCACCATCAGCACTGGCAAATCCTGACGCATGAGAGCAAGCGAATCCGGGCCACCATAAAAAGCTACCAACGCTTTGATAGAAGGCCGCCGCTCAAACGCCAGCCTCATCCCGGTTCTTACATTGGCAGACGAGGTCCACATACCAACTCTGTTTGGGTCGATTCCATACTCCTTCGCATGAAGAGTGACGAAATCAATCAGCGCTTCACCATCGTCCAATGAATGCGTAGTGTGAGTTTGATAGTTGATCGCCATCATGCCATTCGCGGCGATAAGCTTTCCCCAGTCGCTGTACGGCCTCCATTTCGGAAGGTCGAGGCTGCCGACACCGTTATTCAGGATGACTACGGGCAGATCACCCGAATATGTTCCCGGCGGCGGCGAGTACAAGTCGAAATGGAGGACGGTATCGCCGATCGTTTTATACGTGATGTTCTCACGTACTTTCACTTTTCCCATGGCTGGAATCTGAACGACGAGCGGTGTTACAGAAGGGTCCTGCGCATAGCAACAAAACGACAGTGCGGTCACGGCGACAAGGAAAATCAGTTTCATAGGTTTCAATGGATTTTGAAACGCCAAGAAACCGATTCAAACGCATCATTTCTTCCGAACCGATAAGTCCGGGACTGATTCTGCTATTTACAATAGGTTTTTTCGTGAACGGAAAGCCGGCAGCTCATTTTTCCTGTATTCACTGGGCGTGACCCCCGTTATGCGCTTGAACACATCATTGAAAGTTGACAAAGATGTAAATCCTGACGCGAAGGCTATGGATGCGATCTTTTGGTCAGTTCCGACCAATTGCTGCTGCGCTTCGGTGACACGAAGGCGGTTTATTAATTCATTGAATGAAACGCCCTCTCTTTCGTTGATTACCTGAGACAGGTGATGGCGGCTGCATCGAACACGACGCGCGAGACCATCGATGTCAAGCTCCGGGTCGAGGTATGGTCTTTCGAGAGCAATAACTTTATCGAGGGATGTTTTAATGATGGCTGCATCCTCTTTCTTCAATCCTGATGTACTGTATTTCTCATGCGCCCTTCCGACCAACAGCCTGAGGTCCGCCGTACGAGGTGACCCATTCTGTGCACCACCCCGGATCACAACGAATAATTCGGGCTGGTTGATAGCTTCATAAGCAAGCCAGTAAATGAAAACCGTCAGCAGGGAGAATATCCATCGCCACTCGCCATAGTGAGGAAATGAGATGTATAGCACAAAAAGGCTAACTGAAATGCCGGTGCTGACAACCGCCGAAAGAATGGTAAACCTATTCAGCCAGCGCACTTTCGTCCTTCCTCTTGCCGCTGCCACATCAAACGGACTTTCGCGAAGGATTTTTGCTGTCATCGTATGGTACACTCCGATACTGATCAATTGAAGAGTCACCGTAAGCCAGGGATCGCTGATAAACCGGAGCAAGTCATTCAAAAAAAAGTAGTTGTATGAAATCAAAACGGCGACCGCTGCGACAAATGGCAGGAAGTGCAATGCGTCGCGGCTAGAAATTTTTCGCTCCGGATTTGCCAGCTGCCTGACCAGCAAGTATGCCAGGGGTCCATACAGAAACGGAAGATGGTAGGAACTGAAATAAAGTGACTGGATATTCTGAACCATCCAGGTCTTGTTGGAAACTTTAAGTACGATCTGCACGATCAGAACCAGCAAATACACAATAAGAAACTCGTACGCGCCGCGGTATGCCTTCTTCCGAAGAAGCAGGATCGCCAGCAGCAGGCCTTGCAGAGCACCAAATGAGAGAATAAAAATGTTCAGGGTATTGGCCATCCTTTTGTTAACGATATGCAGAATGGAAAGTTATTTTCAAATTTGCTGCCATGCAATTTCACTCCCTGCCATGGCAAATTGATTCTGCGAGGGCAATTCCAGAAAAGGATACGCCACCTTCACAAGATGAAGGCCTTGTGGATGAGCCGCGTCAAGATCATCCGTAGTGCGGGGTGTCTCCAACAATTTCTCAAACTCCTCGACAGAAAGTACGCCGCGGCCCACGAGCAAAAGCCTGCCGACAATAATTCTCACCATCTTCATCAGGAAACGGTTCGATGAAATCGTAAAGCGGATCCTTCCGGATCCATGGGTCAGCAAATCCGCCTGACTGATCTTACAAACAGTTGTATTGTGGCTCGCCGGTGATTTACAAAAATTGGTAAAGTCTGTGTAACGCAGCAGCAATCCGGCGGCGTCACTCATCTTCTCAAGGCTGAGATTCCTTTCGAGGTATAGTGAACTGTATTCGTTCAGAAAAGGATCCTTGTGAGTGTGAATGTAGTAGTCGTATGTTCTCGATGTCGCGTCGTAGCGCGCATGGGGCTCACCTTCCATCGGGAGGATGTCAAAAACTGCGATGTCGTCGGGCAGGACTTTGTTCAGTCTGAAGAGCAAATCAAAGTCCCACATTTGCTGGATATCAACGTGAAAAAAGAACTGGCTGGCGTGAACCCCTGCATCGGTTCGTCCACAACCTGTGATGACAAACTCCCTTTTGAATATTTGTGCCAACGCCTGTTCGATAATTGCCTGAACATTGGGTGCGTTCGGTTGGCGTTGCCAACCCCGGTAGTGAGTGCCACGATAGCCGATGTGAAAAAAGTAACGCATGAACTACAAAATTACAGGATTGAATGATATTCGTGAATGTGCTAACTTGGAACTGAGTTGAAAGTTTAAAGTTGAAGGTTAAAGGTTGAAAGTTCAATGAACAAAGCATTCTTCAAGGTTCTCGCTAAACTGAACAAGGTTTTCTTACCCAGTCTTGCCAAGCTTGATATGAACAAGCTCTCAAAAGCAGACAAGGCGTTGATTGCATACAAATATTGGGTAGTGATGCACGTTTTGGATTAGAATTCGGGGTAACACCGCATAACGGGCATTAGGTTCGCGCCCGTTTAATCCGTAACTTGAAGAGTTTTTTAGCAGATCATTTCGCAATAGGGAGTCTTAATTTCCTTCGTCACCGCCCAATCATTTGGCTAAAAATCCTGAGCACCGTTTCTGGGTGGCACTATCTTTTCACGAGAACAGATAATACGCTGGAGGCATTGACAGTTAATTAGTGAAAGCAAATGCCAATGACCCAACAAGAAAACCACCTTCTCAAAAACCAGAACGACTCCTTCTTCGCCAGACTCAAGGAGAAAGTTGACCACTATTTTGAGACTCAAAATACCAGCCCTGCCGGCGACGCCAACCTCTTTTTGAAAGGGCTTACGCAGTTCGGCTGCGCAATAGCCCTCTACAGTGTCCTGGTGTTCGTTTCTCCGCCGTTGTGGCTTGCTATTCCACTCGCCATATTGTTGGGATTCAACCTGGCGGTGCTTGGATTTAACATCATGCACGAGGGAGGACATCAAAGTTTCTCCAGCTACGGCTGGCTGAATTCCCTGGCGGGTTATACGTTGAACATCCTCGGCGGCAACATTTATTTCTGGAAGGTCAAGCACAATGTAAATCATCACACGTTCACCAATATCGAAGGAATCGACTCAGACATTGATGTGAGGCCTTTTATGCGTTTGCATCCCAATCAATCACTGCATCGGATACACCGTTATCAGCACATTTATTGGTTCGTTTTGTACGGGATCTCCTACCTCGCCTGGGTCTTTTACGAAGACTTCGCAAAGTATTTCAAAGGTAGAATCGCCAGTCACATGAAGCCCATGAATCTGCCCGTGCGGGAGCATATCATATTCTGGATCACAAAAATTTTCTATGTCGTGATTTTCCTGGCGATCCCGGTGCTGTGGATTGGATGGCTCAAGGCCATGATCGGGTTCCTGATCGTAAGCTGTTCGTGCGGACTTTTCATCAGCATTGTCTTTCAGTTGGCGCATGTGGTGGTTGGCAACGACTTCCCGGTGTCGAAAAAAATCGATACGGAGTGGGCCATTCATCAGATCAATACCACCAGTAATTTCGGCACATCGAATAAGTTTTTGTTTTGGACTTTGGGAGGCTTGAATTTTCAGGTCGAGCATCATCTTTTTCCCAAAATAAGCCACATCCATTATCCGCAGATAAGCCGCCTGGTAAAAGAAACCTGCAGGGAATTTGGCATCGCGTATCACGAATATGCATCCATGGCTCAGGCCTTTGCAGCACACTTGTTTTACCTGAGAAAGATGGGTACCGCACTTTAACATACTATGAATGGGAATGCGACAGCTAAAAATTTCAAAGCAAATCACTACGCGGGAGACTCAATCTCTCGATAAATATTTAACAGAAATTGGAAAAGTTGACCTGATCACCAGCGAACAGGAAGTTGAACTGGCACAACGCATAAGAAGTGGCGACCTGGTTGCACTGCAGAAGCTGACGAAAGCGAACCTTCGTTTCGTGGTTTCAGTCGCAAAACAATACCAAAACCATGGCCTCACCCTGGGTGACTTGATCAATGAGGGAAACGTTGGCCTTATACGCGCCGCCTCCCGTTTCGATGAGACCCGTGGCTTTAAGTTTATCTCGTATGCAGTCTGGTGGATTCGCCAGGCGATCATGCAGGCACTGGCAGAACAATCACGCGTCGTAAGACTTCCCTTGAATCGCGTGGGATCTCTCAACCGGATCGCAAAAGCAACCGCGACGCTTGAACAAAAATACGAGCGTGAGCCTTCCGCTGAAGAGTTGGCTGAATTGCTGGAAGTAAGCACACAGGAAATTCAAACCAATCAGCAAATATCGGGTCGTTCGATTTCAGTCGACGCGCCCTTCGCTCAGGGTGAAGACGGAACACTGCTTGACGTGTTGAAGAGCGACACGGAAAGAAGTCCGGATCAGAATTTAATGGATAGTTCCCTTCAACAAGAGATCGTACGTGCGCTGGCAACCCTTTCGGCACGTGAATCTGATGTGATGATCTCCTATTACGGCCTGAACGGTACCAATGCGATGACGTTGGAAGAGATTGGTGACAAATTTTCCCTTACCCGTGAAAGGGTCCGGCAGATCAAAGAAAAAGCGACGCGAATTTTGCGCAATGGCAGAAGAAGCAAATTGCTCAAGTCGTACCTGGCCTGATCATCTTACAATCTGAATCGGTAGGTGTATTTCATCAGAAAAATGTTGTGCGCCTGCTGATTGAAATCAAATGAATATTGATCCAGCGAAGCCGTGGACCGGTCATAGAAACTTCCGTTCATTTCCTGCGTCCAGACGAGGAAGAACGTTGAACCGGGGATGTACTCCCACCTGAGCACCATGTTCGACCGGAATTGCCCGAAATGAAAGTCGGGTTGACTCAGCGTGTAGTCTGTGGCGCCCTTGTTGTTTTCATCTACCGAGTACGTGTCACCGCTGAGGGTCATCCAGTTTGACATCGGCATGAACCGTTGCGAGTACTCGCCTGCGTTGGCGTTGGTGATGTATTTAAAATTTGAATAGATACCCTGTGTGCCGAACGGTTGACCCCAATATTGAATTGAAAGGTTCGGCGTCACCATGTACGTCGCACGCACGGTCACACGGAAAGTAGTTTGCTCTATTGAGCCCATCAAATAGCGGTCGCTACCTCCCACTTCCGCGGTAGTCACATACTGGAGCTGGTTTTTATTGTGACTGAAGCTCGGCGCAATCGAAATATTGAGCGCATTTATCGGCCTGTACGTCAGACTGATGTCGAGATCGCTTGTTCTCGAGTAGTTATTGTCGCCAACGAGCCATTGCGGATTGACAGTCACCTGCAATTTCTTCCGGCGGTCCGTGCTGAGAAACATCCAATAATTTTTACTTCCGGGATAACGCATTGCCGGCCCGCCTCTCAGGTCTGCGTTTGATATGGTATGATCCGTTACCTGCATCCCCAAAGTGAGGAACCAGAAGTTTTTGAACTCAAAATCGACTTCGCCCCAATACTGCTTCGAAGTATTTTTCCAATCGAAATCCCACCCCAGGTTTTGCCCGATCCAATAATACTGAGCGCGGAAGATGCCGATGGGTTTAGGCACTTTATACTGCATCCATGACCATTGGTTGATCTGATCCGTCTGTAGCAAAAATCCAACATCATTGAGCTCCAGTTGCGGCGAAAGCCAGCTGCTGCCCAGGTCGAAGGTGAGGCGTCCGCTTCGTTTTCCAAATTTGAAGGTGCCTCCCGTGCCCGTCAAAGACCTCCGAGCTGAATCAACATGTGCGTGGTTGTTGTCAGGTCTTTGAAAGTACCGCTCCGAACTGCGTTGTGTCTCTATGATGGATTCTTCACTACCCTGCACCTGACTGGCGAAAAATTTTCCGCTCACGTAGAACTTCCGTTGATTCCAGTTGTGCACGACATCGACGCCACCGCTGTACGCATCGCGCCGCAGGAATTCAAGATTTTTGTCGTCGATAGACCGGTTCACTGCGGTAACCATACCACCGATCAGGGTGTTGCCTTTGTTGATGTCTTGTTGTACCCTTCCTACGAGGTAATTCGTCATCGGCTCAATAGCCTGTTGGCGGCGAAAGCCGAGACTATCGATTGTGGCGAACTCCGGTTTTGTCACAGTCTCCAGCACACCCCATGAAAACCCTTTCTTGTTTTTCCCTGTGAGTTTTGCAGCACCTAAAATTGTGGTGCGTGCTTTCTGCTGAATGTATTCGTTGACGTTATCTTCTCCTGACTTGTCTGTATCCACAGTTCCTTGCGGGGGTCTCCCAATACGCCTGGAGTAAAATAGATTATTGCTGTTGAAATCAGAAAGGGGAAAATTCAATGTATTGTTTCCTTCAATAAAGAATGGCCTTCGTTCCTGGAAAAAAAGTTCGAAGGCGGATAGATTTACACGCGACGGGTCGGCTTCAACTTGTCCAAAGTCGGGATTGACAGTCAGATCGAGTGTTATGTCGCTGGTGACACCAATCTTGGCATCAAGTCCGCCATCGACAGCCGATGACTTTCCGGTTGCAAACGGGTTGCCTTCTTCTTTTTGAAATGTTTCCGTCTTCGCAACCACATAAGGTTGTATCTCCAATTGTTTTTGCGGGTGAATGCCCTTGAGTCCATTCAAGTCTGCAAACAAGTGAACCCAGCCCGGCGCAGTGGGTGGAATGTATTGCCAGTTTGAGCGCTCCTGATTGCGAAAGAAAAAACGCGTGAACTGAATACCCCAGGTGAGTTCGGGCTTGTGTGCAAAACGAAGCTGACTCAATGGAATGCGCATTTCGGCAACCCATCCTTCGGCATCAATACTCGTTTTGAGATACCAGATCGGATCCCAGCTGGTATCCCAAATGTCACCATTGTTGGAAACGTATTCGTCTCCCTTTACACCGGATACCGAAGCGGTAAATGAGAATGCCGAACGCTTATCATAATAGCTATCGATGTTTACTTCAACCCAGTCGCCATCAAATCCATCACGTCGCGACATACGTCTTACGATCTTGTGTGGTTCAGGATCGTAACACCGGATGGCGATATAGAGGTTCTTTGCATCGTAGAGGATCTTGAATTTCGTTTGGACCGTCGGCGCAGCGCCCGGGTCGGGTTGATTTTGACGAAAATCGCCGCCACCCCATGGAACTTGTTCCCAGGCGGGATCGGAAATCAGTCCGTCAATCCTCGGCGCTTCACCCTGAACGTGTGCCGTTGTATAAGACTTTTGGGGATCGATTTTCGCTTTGAGCGAATCAGACTTCGATTTAAGTGAATCAGCTTTCGATTTGAGAGATGTGTTCTGGCCATATGCGAAAACATGGCAGGCCGTAACAAACACGGTAACAGGTAGGCTGAACTTCATTTGGGGGTTTTCGCCAATACTATTTATACACCCAACCACACCCGCCGTTCACCAATAACACAAATAGTACCGAGGTAAAGTATTCCTAACGTCGTTTGATGACTGGATGTTGTGCAAAGACGGCAGTCCGCTATTTCGGGGGTATAACTGGAGGATACGCCCGATGAATGGTATTCGCTACTTAACGAACGTCACCAGTTGCCACACCTCGCTCCTGCTCGTTTTCCTTGAAGAAATCAGAGGCGGCCAGAATTTTGCAGGGTCAAAATCAGGAGACAATTTCTTGCCGATCGCGTTGTAGTCGAGGCTCACGAAATTGCTGATGTTATCAATAAAGTCGATGGCGATGTAGTTGTAGTCTGCCTTTTGGTCATTGGGCATAAAACGTTTCAGCAGCTGCCAGTCTTTGTAAGCACCGGAAGCGATGATATCCTTATGAATGGGCGCCAATGCTTCGGTCTCTGCTTTTACATAGTCTTTTTCTTTTCCTTCGACAGTCATGTTATAATCCACCCGCGCGTATTTTGAGGGCGCTGCTCCCGGGGCCAGTTGAGACGTAAGCACCAGAATTTCTCTTTTCACAGAAATGCGACTGTCTTCGAACTGCTGGGCGATGTCTTCGAGTTCTTTGTCGGTGATACCCGGGAATTGCTTTTTCATGATGTCGTGGTAAGTACCGGGCTCTTCGAACAGGTATTTGAAATCGTTGACCACGCTGACCGCCACCCAATCGTACTCGTTCGCTGAACCTACGGGCAACCGCAGTTCATAGAAATACCATCCCTGGAACGCGCCTGATTTTACTGCCACCTCAAGGATCTTTGTGCTATATTTTTTTACCAGTTCGGTATAGGCTCCTGCCTTCCCAGGTTTTGCTTTGATGTAGTTGAAGGCGATGTAGGTCTTTTTGTCTTGGGCGGCTGAGGCGATGCAGACACTGAGAGCGACGACAAAGACCAGGGTGCGGACAATCATGAGCTTAGAGGCTTGGGTTTGGGTAATTCTCAAAAATAGCAATCCCACTCGCCTATTTGAAATTACTTTCCTTGAAATTCGGATTGCTTTTCAGAATTTCTATGAGATGTCGAGCTTCGGCCATGTCAATGTTTGACGCCAACTTTATTGTCCCGAGTCCATAGTCGAATTCAATGAGTCCACTTTTAAATAAATTCCTTGCTCTGGTTTGTCCCCATTGGTCCGTGTCCTGACGAGGATTGAGCGTCAAGTATTTGATGTCGCTGATTCTGTAAGTTTTGTAGTTTCCAATTCCGAATATCTCCTTCCCGATTGTCATTTCTCCATCGTCAATGCTTATCGTCTCTCTGCCGCCAATTTTCCAGAGGAAAACTGCGATAAAAAGGATTCCACCAACTGTCCAACCAACAAGCCAGAATACCAGAAACAACGACTCAAATGATTCAGAGCCTTTGGTGAACACCTGGTCAATTGCAGAGGTTTCACCCACGTACCAGCACCCCAGCCAAGCACCTAAGAACAAAATACCAAACCAGTTCTTTCTTGTTGGTATTGAGATATACAGTGAGTTGCCCTCTTTGCCTATTGTTGCTCGACCTTCGAGTGGTTTTTCGATCATAATTTCTTTTTCGGCAGCGATCGCCACAAAATCGATGCAAACAAGTTCCACTACTTACCCTCAATCATGAAGATTTCAAAGATTGGGCATTGAATTTCAATTCATCATAATTGCTTAAGCAAATGACAATCACGTTTGACTATGAACCATAGCTGGTTCCAGGCAGAATTTAGAAAAGGCTCGTCAACTTGATTTTGAATAGTTCACAACGAAAGGATATGCGCTGCCTGAATTGATCTTCAAGTTCTAGACCAATCTAATAGCGCATATACGATCGTTGCAGCATTCACCTATGGCAGAGTAGTTTTCAACTTAGATACTAACCCACAGTTGGCTATGATATCAATTCTTCGGACAATCCGGGTATTCCACGGTAAAAACAAAATTCTTGTCGCTCATCTTCTGAATGGCGGGGTTGCTACGGTGATCCGGTTTATAAGACGCACCTGTTCCTAAGTCAATAGCAATTCCAACAAGTCCCCACATAAACAGACTCAGTATAAAATTTCCTGTCCTGAAGGTGTTATCAAATGTTTGGGTTTTCGGTTCACATCCACTTTGACGTAGCTCTACGGTTAAAGGTCTGTTCCTTGGATAGAGGCCAACCGCAGTTCCTTGGCCCACTTTATTCCCATTGACGTAGATCTGAGCGTCGGGGTGATCTTTGGCAATAATAGATCCGCTGAATTTACTTCCTCCGAACATTACTCCACAGCTACTCAATACGAATGGAAATAGCATGAGAAAAGCCAACGGTTTGACTAATTTTTTCATAGAAAATGATTTTGTGATTGATTAAGACTAAGACTGATTTGAATTTACAAAATAGATTGAATTTATCGCTCAAAGCGAGGATTTATTTTTGCTATGTGACGGATTTCAGTGTGGCTCCTTATACCATGATATCAGACACCTGCCCGCTCTTCCCCCATTTGTCATCGGCTTGAACCGATGTTAGTGATCAATTTCAAAACGGAATTCGCAGCATGACGCCATTCACAATGCGTTAAGGCGTGGCCGCTCAACCGTTTATTTCCAGACAACTTAACTCCTTATCCTCGATAAACTGTTGAATTTGCACTGCCTTACTTGACAGGAGATCCGCAAGATGATCTGTTGACAGATTTCCTGATTTTATCCAAATGATTTTTGTAGGATGTCCTTCTGTTATGCATCGTCAAATTTGACTCTGATTTTTACGATCTAAATGTTAAGGCGTCCACCTGTTTTAGGAGTGTCCTAACCCCCGGCGAGTCATCACTTCCTTTTCATGCCTCTTACAATGCGAATGACGATTGCAGCTACGAGTATCATTACCCATCCTATCCCCAATGGCCAAATCATTTCCTTCATTAGCATCGGAAAAAGGAAAGTATCAACTTTTCCGGTTTTCCAGAATACCCACTCACTGGCAAGTTTTGTTGCCAAAGAAGGATTTCCTGTTTCAAGCACAATAATCCCGTCACCCGTCTTTGGATCCAATCGCACCGCTGTGTTTATCGGCGGCGTACTTTTCCCATCATGGCCTATGATGAAATCGTTACCTTCCGTGGTTGCGTAGAGCACCGTACCCAAACCCCAAATGTCTACGCCCATGGATTGGCCATGAGGCTCTCTCATTCTTTTTATAGTCTCCGGTGTAACCACATTTCTCCCGATGGGCTCCCCTGCTTTACCTTCGAGGTGAGCCTGAAAGAATACTTCCAGATCCGCTAAAGAAGTGTATAATGACGTAGCGGCCAGAGAAGCGTAGCGGTAATGACTTGCTTTGCTTCCATCGAGGTTATAGAACTCTGCCAATTTATCATCGGACGACTCCTCCCACGTGTAGGAAGATTGAACCATGTTTAAGGGATCGAGTATTGCTTCCTTCATATACGAAGCAAATGATTGTCCGCTGACTTCTTCTACCAACAGTTGTAGAAGTGTATAGCCACCACCGGAATATTTGAACTTGCTGCCGGGTTTGATCCCAACACGCACAACTCCACTGATACCCTCATCGGCATCGGCAGCTTTAGTCAATGATTGTTCAATGGATTGTACCTGCGCGCCTTTTTCAAATCCGGAGTAGCCAAGTCCATCTGTAAGTCCTGATGTGTGGCTCAGCAGTCTTCGGACTGTCACTTCTTCGTTGTTGAATTCACTGGGGGGCAAGTGCCACCTTGATAAATATTTACTGACAGGAGCATCCAAATCAAGCTTGCCGTCCTCTACAAGCTTCATGATTCCAACAGCGGAAATCCACTTGCTTAATGACGAAACCTGGAAAATGGTATTTCTGTCGACGGGTTTTCCCACTGAATAGAATTTCTCTTGTTCAACGGATCCACCGCCGATAACTGCCATCGCAAAGTTTCCCACGAATAGTTTACCCAGCTTCACATCAACTGCTTCCAGAAAGGATTGCGTTGACTTTGATTTAGCGATAGGTTGATGAAACCAGCCATCCAGGGTGCCAAAAAATATAACGCCAGCCCACACAAGCATGAATAAAACTGCGCCCATTGTGTAGCGTAAAAACCTTTTCATGGTTCTCTCTTTATGCAACGCCTACCTGGGCAGACTCGGATCGGGAAAGGTATTCGTACCCGCGATAGAGCACGAGTATCTCTATGACAACCGCAGGCACCAAGATCAGGTATGCGACAAAGAACAGGACCACGGTGATTAATAAGCAACCCATTACAATTTCCAATATTCCAGCTATGCGCGAAAGTTCACCCATACTGTCCTGCAGTCGCAGCAAGGCCAATCCAAACACAACACCCAACGCGCCCAGGACTATGGCAACTGCCACATACGGAATCCAAATGCTCTCCACGTCTTCCGCCCATAGTGAATTCGCGTCTACAATGCCCTTGACAAGCGTGGCAGCCATCAGCAGGTAGGTGGCCACCTTCAACAGTGAATTTTCGAATACCATACCCAGGACGATGAATCCTCGCGCAAACAGCACAAACGAAATGACCATCACTATAGTCAGGCCGGCATAGATCGCATTCATCCGAAATCCCCACTCACGGCCATCTGTGAACCGGGCAATGTCCATTGTGCCCAGTATAATTTCAGCCACCAGGTAAACAGCTCCGGCGAGTACGGCCATCAATACCGTGTTTCTGTTGCGGGTGGGCACCGCATATCCTTGATTATTCATCAATTGGTTTTGATTTGTTGAAAATGACTCATAGCTCTCTCCCAGTGCTTGAAGTAAGATTTTTACAGTAATTGTGCGAGGCAATACCTCACCGGCCTCGATACGCTGAATGGTGCGCACGCTCACATGGCTTTTTTCCACCAGCTCTTCCTACGTCAGATTTTTTTCTTTTCGTAAAGCGGTCAGTCGCCTTCCTAATTCCGGTTGCTGCATACTCTTTTTTTCAAAGCACAATGTTACACGTTTAACGGGCGTTGGTGAATTTGCAGACCTCAATTTCGCCCGTCATTTACCCGTCATTTGCGTGAATGAAGCGGCAATCCCGCTTTTTTGAAGATGGGCAGTGAATCAGGGAGAGAGAAGTTGGTTGGCGACAGGAGGAAATGCAAGTGTCCGAGAATTGCCAGGCGGGCAGCCCTTTGTCGCCAGCTAAAACAAAACCTACGTTAGGGGGCTATGTTTCAGTTTTGATCTTCTGATGATTTTTCTGTCAAGTACTTCAATAGCATAGTGGCGCTATTCAAAGCGGGTCTGGCCATTTTATCGTTGAACAAAACGTTCATTGAACCTTCGCCGAAGTACAGTCCATCTGAAACAAGGAATGTAATTCTGGCATTCCCTTTAGTCGGCGCAGGTCGTCTTGGTTTGTCCCAAGGGCCGATTTTATTTACGATTGCTGTGCTTTTTGAAAAAAGATCTTCCGTTAATTGACTGGAAGTTGAGTCGGTCGTTTCCCAGATCAACATTTTTCCAGTTTGATTAATGTAACGGGCAGTTCCATTATTAAAAGCAGCCAAAACATCGAGACCATCATCGAGCCCCACTTCAACAATTACAGCCAGAAGTTCTTTTTTATCCGGCTTAAGTCCATTCTTTCTTAGTCGATTATACGCAAGGACTTTAACCCTTGGGTCTGCTGTGCTGTCATCAATAATTTTCTGTAAATCGGCCACCGAACTAGCCTCTGAGAACAAAACATCAAATGGATAAGTCAAGGGAGGTGAAATGTTTGCTTTGAACAAGTCAAGGTTGTCGCAGAAGAGCAAATTATAAATCAAGTTTGTCGCTGCATCCACATACGGTCCAGCGGGGCCATTTGCCTGCTCAGGCGATTTTTTGGAGAAGTTGAATAATTCCATAGTCAGTACAATCATTCTAGAAAGTCCACCATCCTGGCAAACCCGCCACCGCTATTCTGAATCTTGCCAGCTAGATCATTTCTGAGAAGCAGAACGCAATGAGGACACCGACCCGGCCATTGCGCAAACACTTCGTTGGCGGTTCGTTGCCCAGTCTTAAATCAATTTATCGAGTTTCATTTCTCCAACGACTATGACGCTTGCAAATATTGTCCAAAGGATAACCGGAACGGTCAATAAAGCAGCGGTCTTACTGATGGGCAAAAGTTTATATACAACGAATGCAGCGAAGAGCATTACCAATATATTTCCAATGAGTCCAAACCATAAAGCTGAAATATTAGTCAATTTCGCAAAACCCAATGTATAATACGCGTAGGTCGCACATAAAAAAGCGAGTCCATAAAGCCACCATTGATAATTGGTCGATTCTGATTGAACGAGAGTATATCTACCTATTCCAAGTAATGTGAACAAGATAAACCAAACAATTGGAATTATATACCCCGGTGGTGCGTACCAAAGTCTTCTAGCGGCTTCACCTGTTTCAAATTCGAGCCCGATAAATGGTGCGGGAATGTTGACCACAATAAGTATCCCGTAAAATGTCAGTAGACTTGAAATTAACGCCCAGGTCATTGTCATTTCATTTAGTTGCTGATCAAAGTCTCAATAATTTCTTCATTCTGAACGCAAACTCTTAACAGGATTGACCCGCGCAGCTCTAATTGTCTGAGTCCCTACAGTAACCCAGGCAATAAACAACGCAATCATTCCAGCGGAGAGAAAATACCACACTTTCAACTCTATCTTAAAAGCAAAGCCGCCTAACCAATAGCTTGTGATGGCGTAACTTACGGGCAAAGCAATCACAATGGCTGCAACAACAATTTTCGAAAAATCTCGTGACAAAAGATAAACAATTCCCAATTCACTTGAACCCAGTATTTTCCTAATACCAATTTCTTTAATCCGTCTTTCGGCGGTGAAAGAGGCAAGGCCGAATAATCCCAAACATGATATCAAAACGGCGAGACCTGCAAAGTAGCGAGACAAGGCGGCAACTCTTGTTTCAGCAACGTATTGCGTTTTATAGGCTGTGCTTAAATAATGATAATCGAAAACGGAGCCCGGATTATATTTCTCATATAGGTTTTTAATTTTCGCAATCGATTCGGTTTCGCTTTCGGGTTCAATCTTTACCATGATCGTTCTTGTTTCGCCGGGGGCTAATCGAAAAAGAAATGGTTTTATGTTTTCATGGAGTGATTCAAAATGAAAGTTCCTGGCAACGCCAATAATTCTTTTCTCTTCACCCCATAATTTCATGGTCAGGCCAACCGGGTTTTTCAATCCCATCACCTGCACAGCTGCTTCGTTCAGTATGACAGCAGAGGTGTCGGAAGCAAAGTCTCTCGAAAAAGTCCTGCCGCCCGCAAGTTGGATGCTTAATGTTTCGATCATATCGTAGTTGACGCGCACATTTTCAAACTGAGTCTTGGAATCCGGGTTTTTACCCTCCCAATCAACCTCTGTGGTGTAGCTGTAACTTTCTATCATACTGTGCCTGATGCTTGATGCATTTTGCACTCCTGGTATATTTTTCACATCTGCCAGAAAAGCATCCAAGCTCTCAGCCAGTTTCCCATCTTTTTCAAAATACACGATATGATCTTTGTCGTAACCCAGATTTTTCGTCTGCACAAATTCAATTTGTTTGTAAACGACTAACACCGAAACAATGAAAATAACTGACAATACGAATTGAAATACTACCAGTCCTTTTCTTGCCCACAATTCACCCAGGGAAGTGTTCAGTTTTCCCTTCAGCACTGTGGCTGGATTGAAACCAGACAAGTATAAAGCCGGATAGCTGCCGGCGATAAGGCCCGTAAAAAAAGCAATCCCAAAAATTGATATCGTGAGTCGCGCGTCAAAGTGAAGAGCCAACTGCTTACCGGTAATCTGATTAAATTCCGGAAGGAATAGCTCAACGACGATCAGACCAAGAATCAATGACAGAAAAGACATGATCATCGATTCGCCCAGGTACTGCCCAATCAATGTTTTGCGAGCAGCGCCGATGGCCTTTTTTATACCCACTTCCTTTATTCTTCGCGTCGCTTTAGCGGTAGACAAGTTCATAAAATTGATACACGCAATTGCCAATATGAAAATGGCAATGATTGAGAACAGGCTTACATATTCAATGCGTCCTCCGGCTAGTGACCCATTTTCATAACGGCCGTGCAAATACCTTTCTGAATAGGGCTGAGCAAACAGCGTAATGTTCGATCCGTCGCTTTTGCGTTTGACGAAATCGCCAATCTTGGCATTGAACGCGCCTACATCTGTTCCTGGCTTTAGTACTACATAGGTTAAAGCATCGTAGCTTCCCCAGGTCATCCGGCTTTTCGGAAAAAATTCAAACGATAACAAGAACTCGAATTGCTGAGAAGAGTTCGAGGGAACATCTTTGAAAACGCCTGTTACAATCGCCTGATTTTTTCGATTCAACGCTTGCCATTCTATTGTTTTGCCAACAGCGCTCTCGGCTGTATTGAACAGTTTCTTCGCCAACGCTTCAGAAATAACGATCGAATTTTTATCGGATAGAACCAGACTTTTGTCACCCTGAACCAGTTCGTAAGAAAACACATTAAAAAAATCCTTGCCCGCAAATTGCCCGGCTGCTTTTACTTGATCGTCATTGGCGGAGAGATTGAATTTTCCATGCCATGCCGGATTCGTGGTGGACAAAGCATACTCAACTTCCGGCATTTCCTGAGCCAATCCTTCGGCTAAAAGGGCTGGAGTTTCTTCTGTGGTTTCAATGCTCTCCGAGTTGTGTTGGTTTTCCATCACCTGAAAAAGTCGATCCCCTTTTTCATGAAACTTATCAAAGTCCAATTCATCGATAACCCATAAATAAATCAATAAGCTACATGCCAGACCTGAGGATAGTCCAATCAGATTAATGAAGAATGTACTTTTAAAACGCCTAAAGTTTCTGTAAATGATGAGAAGGTTGTGCACGAGCATGGATAGGTATGTTTAGGAGAGCGTTCGATTATCCAAATATCTTGCCATGCGCAAAAGTGTGTCGATTAACTCTGTTAAACAAACCATTTTCCGAGCTTTTGTCCGCATATGGATTACTCTGTGCGAATACGGTCATCGCATTTATTTTCTTCAGCTGATCGCCAAGGCGAAAGGATGTTGCGTTGGATAAATTCAAGCATTTTGTTGGTAGCTGTAGGGCCCTTCTCCGAACTTCATTCGAAGTCTTGTCTTTCGTCACACGTTAATGTCACACGACTCTTTATCATCAGCCGCACGGTGGCGCATCTTCGTGACTTCATTGTCGGCTTATACTAAACTCAGCACACTCTTTGCCAGGCTTTGGATGCGGACAGCATTTATGCCAGACAAAGAGTGCGCTAACTGATGTCCTGAGTTTATTTCATTTTGTTAAACATGTAACGCGATATTTTCCATTGTCCGTTTGTTTTTTGAAGAACAAATAGTTCTCTGTTTTCTTCTGCCACGTTTTGTTTGTTCGCATGGATTAATGTGGTGCCTTTTGAAGTAGTCCGCGCAAAAGCATAGTCGCCATTGACCACTATCTCGTCTATATAAAATTCAATGTTTAATTGAATTTGCGAAAATACAAACTCGTAAGCGGCTTTTACTTGTTCCTGCCCGACTGCCGAAGGAGAATTAGATGGCATAAATACTCCATCATTTGTATAAAGCGGGAGCACTTTATTCACATCAGACGTATTAAGTGCGTCACGGTAAGAAAATAGTAGATTCTCGATTGCCGTTTTTTCTTTTGAATGTTCCATTGCGCTTTTGTCTGAGATGTTTAATTGATTTTCGGTTTTCTTTTGACAGGCTGCGACCGATAGTAACAACGCAGCGGTTAAGATCAGATGTTTCATGTTCTTTTATTAAGAGTTGGTTAGTATTCCTCTTGCTTCATCAAGTGTTACGGTCTTGCCGAGCCGGCCAAATTCGTGCAG
Organism: Cyclobacteriaceae bacterium; assembly: GCA_044227305.1. Classification (GTDB taxonomy): domain Bacteria; phylum Bacteroidota; class Bacteroidia; order Cytophagales; family Cyclobacteriaceae; genus ELB16-189. The sequence goes on from JBGAFJ010000006.1 coordinate 287,142, forward strand.
GTCACCAAAAACTTCAATTCGAATGGATTGGTCCAGGCCTCCAACATGGAAAGGCTCAAAACCACTACTTGAAATAAGTTCTTCAATTTGTTGATTGATGTTAGTGTTGTCGGAGGCATAAAAGAGTACTTTTCTCTCAGGACTGCTAAACGCTGCCCCGAGCAGAGAGGCAGCGCCCAGCGTGCCAAAAGCCTTAATCAACTTGGCACTTTTAGGAATTAAGTTGGAAAGGATTTGTCCGGCTGATTCATGCTCTCCCACAATTTTTTTAAACCCACCATTTCCGTCGGGTGCGATTGGATTGGAAACATCCACAATAATTTTTCCCGCCAGCTCTTTGGAATAGGCTTGGAAAAACTCTTTAAGTGAGTTGAAATATAGGGCCGGAACAATTATATCTGCTTCTCTGATTGCAGCAGATATTTCTTTAGCTGTTCCCAGCCGGCCAAACGTTTTTGAAAATGTTTTGGCCTTTTCCAAATCTCTTGAAGCGAGGATTACCGAATGGTTTCCTTTGACAAGATTAGTTGCAATGGCTTGACCAATTTTACCAAGCCCTATGATGGCTATTTTCGCGCTTTCTGTGTTCATTTCACCTTGTATTGAATTGTGTTGTGTCAATATTGACTACACAAAGGTGCTGCACACGAACAGCCAGCGCTTATAAGGTAGTTTAAGAAATACCCTTAAAGTGGGTTAAGGGTGCCCTATCGCTCGCTTCTCTCGCTCCTTATTTTGCTAAGAAATTCAGGGGTAATGCCAAGATAGGATGCTATTTGCGTGTTGGGCAGCCGGTTGGACAGGTTTGGATATTGCGCCAAAAAACTTTCGTATCGCTCATATGCCGTTGTACTGAAAGTTTGGAGCAATCGGTTCTGAAGTTCAATGTACCTGTCTTCAATAATAACGCGGAAGTTTCTGTTAAATTTTTGATGGTTTGTGTACAAATACCAAAGGTCGCCCTTTGATATTTGAAGTATTGTTGATGACTCTATAGCCTCAATAAATAACTTGGATGGCCGCTCTTTGTGTAAGCTGTCCAAATCAGTAATCCAGTCATTTTCAGCAGCAAAGAGAAGATTATGTTCCGTCCCTGACTTATCAACTCCATACAACTTGAAGCAACCTTCAACAACATAAGTAAAATATTTACAAATGTCGCCTTCCTGTAAAATGTATTGTTTGCGTTTTACTTTCCTCTCCGTTAAACGACTCGTTAAGGCTTGACTTTCGTTATCGTCCAAAGAGAGATAGCGGTCAAAATAGGATACTAAATTCCTGATAGACGACACAGATTATTTTACTTGTGGATTAAAGCGTTTCGCGGAATCGGTGTTTTTCGAAAACTAAAGCTACACATTTGCGCTAAACCCCGCCATTGATTTACCCAGTATTAGCGGCTGGCCCTCTAAACGTCTTATCTTCTGATCGCTTGGTCTTTGAACTTTATCACGAACTCTTTGGCATCTTTCAAATTATCAGGGTACGCGACATTAATCCTTTCAACTTTTTGCTTGCCTTTCGTGTCAACCTCGTCGTAGATGTGTTGATATGTAAATCCATTATCAACAAGATATTTCACTGTCATCCATTTCTTCTCGTCCTCTTTTTTTGGCGGCCGTAATCGATGAATCATTAATGTCATGGGTTGTCCGCATTCCGGACAATTACTTTGGCGGGTTTGAGTAAAGTCAGTCCCCGTGTTGAACGACCTTCTACGATTAAAACAAATGTTCTTATGTCCCATGTTATCTAGAAAAACTTACCCCTAACAACCCGTTCGCAGGTTTTCCTACTCTACTTCCAAATATGAAACGAATCCATCAACAAAACCCTGTACTAATTCCCTATCTATTGGGACCTTTTTCAAATCTGATTTTACAATTCCGTTTGCCTCATCCCAAGTGTCCCTGATTTCGTTCCATTTATTCTGAATCTCTTTTAAGTCATCTGCCGAGAATCCAAATTCTTGTTCTTCCAGAATTGTCAAAATGCCTGATTGCACTTCCCAATTCTTTGTCGCTGAGAACAGGATGAAAAACAATTCTTTTAGTTTTTCGCTGCAGTTCAGAGCCTGAAGGGTGTAGACCATTGTCCCGCGAGCATTCTCGTTTTCTTCTTTCAGAATTGATTTGAGTAATGGCTCAAGTCCTTCATTGAACTTGTTGTCCCTGAAAGTCAAGGCCACGGCATCCCTCACTCCAGAGTTTGACTGGTCAAGAAGCTGCATCAGGTAGTCAAGGTTCTGTTGGCCGCCAATTTCAAATAGACGGTTAGCAGATTGTTTCATCGTGTCCCAGTTGCCTGAGAAGATGTCGCGTTTTAATTTATCTATTTCCTGGTCTATATCACCGAACCCTGCCATTACTTATGCATTTTGTCAGCAAACACTATTCCCCTACTCAAATATTTTTACAGGATTGTATTCCGTTAACGAATATTTGTCACCTGAGAACTCTATGAAATAGTAGTGAAACTTGTCTTTGTTATTTAATTCTCCGTCTTTATTCTGGTCTTCCAAGGTCCGAAAGTAAATTCTATTCTCACCTTTGATTAAACTCCAGTCATAAAACTCATGTAATTCCTTTGTTAGTTTCTTAAAGCCGGATCCGTCAATTTTGCTGATATAAAGTGCTTCTAAGTCTGAGTGATTTAGTTTCTTGTCCCCGTTTGAGTCTCTGTCAGATATAGAATAAAGCACATATCCAGTCTTAGTCCTCTTAAATATGTCTCGCAGGAAGTGTACACTTCTGATCATCAATTTCTTGTCGGTCAGCTTTGTCTCGTTGCCACTTTTGTCCTGAAAAACGATGTTGATAAAATTACCAACCAGATTGTCGCGGTTGAAGTATGCTGATGCGATTTCAGAGCTACCATAAGAACCCGAAACAATCTTACTATAGCCGCCCCTTTTTTTTAAGTCGACCAGTCCAATAGCAAATAATAACACGTCCGTACTGTCAAACTTTACGGGAAGCTCGGAAACCAAGATTTTTGTCGTGTCTTTGATTCTGTCATCAACCACAGATGTCGTATCGGCTACATCGTGATTGATTCTTGGTTTTTCTTGTCCGCAAGAGCAGAGAAAGATTGCTGTCACGATTACAATTAGTAGTCCCCACAATGGCACATACATATTGTTAGCGTGCGTTCTCTTTGTCCCTATAGGGCTCGAAGAATGCCATATTAGGTTCATAAATTGTCTTAGGCGTCACGCCTAACTCAACCTTCTCAAACATCTCAACCAACTTGTCACCGTCAACAAGTTCAAGTTTTATATTGCTTCTCTCAATGTCCAGGGCTGCTTTCGCAAAATTGCCTGTCGTAATTAATAGTCCTTTCTCAACACTTCGCTTATTCGTCTCCATTACACCAATAAAGGCTTGAACTTTTTCGGTAGGTACCGTTCCGGAATACCTTTTACACTGGAAGAATACGCTGAGATTTACAAATGGATTAAGTTTGAGTGTCGCATACCCATCAATTCCACCGTCATGGGAACGCTGGGTTATTTCTATGTTCTCGAAGTCATATTCACGGAGAAGTCGACCACACAATTGTTCAAAACCAGTTGGCGATAAATTTTGAAGAACCTCGATCAAGGTTGGGTTTTAAATTGCTCTTCGCATTCTCAGGTTCTGTCTCCTCTTGAATTTGAATAATTTTCTCCGCCTCCGTGTCAACAGTGGTCGTTGTCTCCTTGTCCTCGCGGAGCTCTTGAAATATTTTAACCCATTTTAGAAATATTTCGTACGCTTCTGCCTCGGTTAATTTTGTGTCCCAGCCCTTTTTACTCAGAGTCCAAACACCGTGTTTTGATGATGCCAGTAATTCTTCCCAAACCAAGTACTGTCTCGCCCACGCCAATTGGTTTTGAAATTTCAACACTCCCGATTTTTGATATCGCTCGTTTAACACCTCGTCTGGTACGTTGTATTTTTCCCCAATCCATGCAGTTATTTCCCTCGGTTTTGCAGAACCCCCCAGTGCTCGCAGGGCCTCCAATACCGGGCCGAACCATTTTACAAATTCTGTCTTTCCAGTTCTTCGCTTACTCATTCGTCGTAAGTTTTGTTAGTAGTCGAATTTGTCTCAAGAGAATGTACGCTAACGTCTGTGATTATTGCGGGCTGCGACTTGCCCTCGCACATATGAAGTTAAGCAAACTAGACTTTGAATCAACTGCTCGCCCCGGCATGTAATAGAATTTTTATTGCCTGTCGTGCGCGTCACTGATCACTAGTTCCTTTTTCTGTCTTGTCCAACCTGAAATCAAACCCTAAAATTGTCCCAAGTAGTGGTAAAACAATCGCTAATGAATTTATCAAGGTGTGAGGAAATTTAGATCCACTCGAGCTGATTGCAATTATCGAATAAATCAGAAGTCCGACAACGAATCCACCGATACTTTGAAGGCAGAATTTCCCAAACTCAGTTTGTCGTCCAAGACGCTTTAAAATTCGGTAACCGTCAAAAGAGATCCCAATGAAAAGTCCAATGTAACTAAATATCAAAGCTGTCAATACGCTGCCGTATAAATCTGTCATCATTCCGTTTATCAATGATCTTAAATCGTCAACGAGTATTCCAAGAATACCGCCACCTAACGCAAATCCGAGTCCGACAAAAATTTGTCCCGCGACAAGTCCAAGTCTTTGATATTTGTTCATTGCTCTAAAATTGTCCCAGCATATGACCCAAAACGTGAGTGCATAAGCAGTTACGGGTTTAGGAGGGCTTGAAAATTTAAGTGCCGCGAAATGCTAAGACCGACCTGCTCCGAAAATGTCCCTGTGACCGAACTACATTATGAAACATAAACTTTAATTTAACTCTGAACCCCAGCATTGCATAAACATTTTGTTACCGCCAGTGCCCCTTTCATTGTCCACCGTTATTTTGTGTCCACCATTTAAAGTTGTCCGAGATTATGATTTCATTTTTCTCCAAATGATGTGTCGTCTTCATTGGAGTTGTCCGGAAGTCCAAATTGTACTTGTATGCGAGATGTCTTATTTCATTAGTGTCGTCATACGTTAGCATGTACTTGCCTTTTAACTTTGATGTCAACGAGAATAGTTTTTCATGGTCGATGTCAAAGTAAGTATAGAGTCGCTTACCCGCAATTGTGTAAGGAGGGTCAATAAAGAAGTAAGCACCTTTATTATTTAAATTCTCTTCTAAGATTTCAAAGGCATCACCTTTTATAAAATCCATTCTATTTTTTACATAATCAATTGCCACAATCCTGTCGTGAAGAGTTTGTGGGTACCACCGGGAAGAAATACCTTTTCCGTTCTCTCCATTTTTTATCATCCCTGAGCCTTTGGCAAGAATACCCCCATGAAAAATTCTATTCTTAAGTATTGTGCAGAACGCGATGTCGTGAACCTTTTTGTTTGTTTTGTCTAACTCTGCTTTTACATTTTCATGATTGAGGTTAAACTTTAGAATCTTCTCTGCGAGCCACTTATTCTTTCCTGTCAAAATCACTTCCCAGACAGCAGCAATTTCTTCATCCATTTCAACCATTGTGATATGGTCGGCTAACTTTTCAAAAGCAGCTGTCAAACTAACAATACCACCGCCAGCAAAAGGTTCAATCAATAAGTCAGTCGGAGTTCCTTTCTGCTTTAACCATTGTCTAACAACAGGAATTAACCATGTCTTTCCCCCAGGATACCTAAAGGGGCTTCTTTGAGGTACCGAAGCAACATTTACAATTGGATTGGCTGTAGGACTTTCACCAATATCAAATATGGTTAGTTGGCTTTTCATTCAACAACAATATTTTCATTGTCAATGTCAGCCTTTCCAGTTCGTTTTGCATCCAGTTTTTTCTGAAGCAATTCGGTGAATTCTTTTATTGAGCCAGCTTCAAACTTTGCAATTTGTTCTAACGCTTTTGCAAACTTAGTGTAAACTACTCTTTGTAACTTTAATTCTAACGTCTTGCTTTTTGTCAGTACAAGGTCATAAAGAAAAAAAGCGAAATCAGATTCTGCTTTTTCAACTTCTGGTAAATCTGGAAGAGTTTTGTAGAAACTTGATTGGAGTGCAACAACCTGTTTTTTCTTCCACTGTTTTAGAATAGAGCCTTTTGCTATTATTTGAGGAATGAGTCTTTTTCTCGAAGATGAGAGATAGTCTGGTTTCGGGAACTTGAATGCTTGGGTCCATGCAAAGCCCGGAGAAGGTTTTTCTAAGTAAGCCGTGAATGGCCCAGTTAAATTTCCTGAAATGTAAACCGCTTGAACCTCCAACGAACCAAAATCAACTACACGACCTTTATTATCATACGAAACAAGGACATAGTCAATGTTTCCGGCTGATTTACCATGTTTGTCTTTTAGTCTAACTTCACCCACATGTGTCCATGTAGCTTTTTTGTCAAAAATGAAACCTGCTGCATCGCTGATTATACTCCAGTCCTCTCTAAATCTTATTGGACAAATGATTACTGGCTTTTCTTTATGATTTAAGCTGCAAACACCCAAAGGGAATTCGATGCTATTTTTAGTGCAATTCGAAACTATGTTATTAAATGGGCAGAGTTTATTCTCTCTATAACGCTTTGCTCTTGCCGACTCATTATTTATAGGAAACCCAAAGACTTCTGCGAGAGGTTGGGTGGGTGCTTTTTCATCAATCATTCTTCAAATTTAATCAAATTTCGCTGTTTTTCGACCTCGAATTTGTCCCCGTGCTTGAGTCTTTATTATCTGACTGTCAACTATTTGATTTTTGTGTGCGTAGCCTAAATTTTCAAATTTAGTCGTTACTGTCCGCGGACTCGGGGCATTGCGGTAACGTTGGGGTTTGCACAGTTGCCGTGAAAGCTATCCTTCCTTCGTCACATTTGAAACTATAAAATTCCAGTCATAATTGACATCCTGTTGGAATGTGGGAAACTCCTCTTTTGAAAAATTTTGATTGTGGAGTTTTCCATATTTCAACAGGAACTGATGAGGCGTCAGATAGCCTAAGGAACTATGTGGCCTTTCATTGTTGTAAACCCACATCCAGGCCTGGGTGGCTAAGCGCGCCTGGTTGAGGCTCTCGAAGGCGAACAGGTCAAGCACTTCATCGCGGTAAGTTCTGTTGAAGCGTTCAACGAACCCGTTTTGGTGTGGCTTGCCTTTTTGAATGAAGATGAGCTGAGTTTGATCTCCGCACCAGTCTTGTAAAGCTTGCGCGATGAATTCTGGGCCGTTATCCACGCGCAGTTGCTCTGGCCTGCCTCTCCAGTCAATAAGTTTGTTCAGCTCACGGACCACACGTTGACTTGTCAAACTCGTATCGATCGCAATGGATAAGACTTCGCGATTGAAATCATCAATAATATTGAATGCCCGAAAGGGCTTGCCTTGAAAGAGGCCATCATGAACAAAGTCCATTGACCATGTCAGGTTGTGCCGCAAAGGTTGAACTAAAGGCTGCTTGATTCGCATTGGAAGCCGCTTTTTGTATTTTCGGCGAAGATTTAGTCTCATGTCAGTATAGATTCGATAAACCCGTTTATTGTTGTCTTTGAAGTTCAGTGCACGAAGCCGATGATACATCATCCAGAAACCCCAACGGCTATGCAGGTCAGCCATCTGGCGCAGCTGAACCCGAATAGATTCATCGTCTTTCGGTTTTGGTTTGTAGCGAACAACTGAAGGGGTGGTACCCACCAGTCTGCAGGCCTTGCGAAGACTGATCGCGTAACTCTCCTGGGAGTACGCAACAGCCTGCCGCTTCTCACAAGGCCCTAGAATTTTTTTGAGTTAAGATCCTTCAGGATTCGATTGTCAAGTGTCAACTCCGCTACAAGCCTCTTGTATTGCGACACTTCGCCCTCAAGTTCCTTAACACGTTTGAGTTGGTTCACATCAAGTCCTGAATATTTGCTTTTCCATTGGTAAAATGTCGGCTGGCTAATCCCATGCTCCCGGCACAGATCGACCACCTTCTTACCCTGTTCCTGCTCTTTGAGAATACCAATAATCTGGCTCTCAGTGAATTTTGATTTCTTCATTTGATCCCAATTTTAACGATTAATCTCTATTTTTAATCGTGACGTTTTTTGGGATAGCTTTCACCCGGAATGGAGGACTTAAAAATGGAGCGAAGCGAAATGTTAAGCCCGACCAGTTGCGACCTGTCCCCCGTGACAAATATAAATAATGAAACTCAAAAGTTATGAGGACACCGAGCCAGGCAATTGTGCAAACCTATTGTTGTGTGCAGTAGCTTAATCATTTACAAATTCATTTAGTCTCCTTGAAATATTTTGAATCTTTATTTCAGAATTTTCGGCCGATGTGAGGTGCTTTTTAATTTGTAAATAGTAATTAGATTTATTCGCTGTCCATTTTTTTCTCAATTCCTTACCGACTGACGTTATGGATGCTACTCCAGAAAGTAATAGTCCCTTTGACAATTCAGTTAGGTCGTATGTTCCTTTGCCGTACATTGAAGCAATTGTTGTAGTTGTCAACATTGGCAAACCAACATATAATAGTGATTCCTCTGTTTCCTGTCGGAGTGTGGCGAACTTCTCTTTCCACGTCATTTCATTTTCTAGAAAAGTTTTCTTAAAGTACTCTAACTCAGAAATGGCAGATTCCTTGTCCTCAATCTTGGAAAATTTTTCGCTAAATTCGTTTATGGCCTTTCTGAACTCTATTTTTTCTCTTTCCAGTTCTTTGTGAAGATTGAGTATTATATCCATTCTGATTGACCGAATATCTTTTGGGATAAGTCTTTCAATCATCAGGTTGGTGTATGTTTCAGGGTTGTCATTGTCAATAAACAATTCCTCAAAATCTCCTTTCCCGTCAAAATAAATCATGGCGGCATACATATCAGGATTGTCAGTAAGTTTTGCAATGTTTCTCCTTTTACTGACAGTATCCGATAAGTAGAACATATAGCCGTTGGCTAATTCTTGTGGTATTCTTAAAAACCCCTGCCTATCTATTTCTTCAGAAAATTGCTTAAAATATGGCTTAAGTCGTTCGTCTATTTTGTCGGTATGTAGTCTTACTTCATAAGTAGTACTTTCAAAACCGGCTGGATTGAATTCAAGCTGATTGCAAAAAGACTCAAACTTGTCAGCAGTTTGTTTTAAATCCTTAGATGTTAATTCTATGTCTTCAATAAACCCATTTGAGATAGCAATTTTTATTTCATCACTGTCATTAGTTTTGTATTCACTTGGGACTATTCGATAGATTTTATCCCAAAAAAGTAGACTGGCTTTAACCCAAGTTTCTGACTGAAATTCAATCGTTGGATAGTATAAGATGCTTCGAGTAGTAAATGATTTTATTTCGTCAGCCATTTCTTTCAATTCATTTTAGGTTCTTGTATATATTTCAAAAATTTCTTCCCTATATCAGTCGTCCGCTGGGCAAGTAGTCCGTTACCTGTCATTATTGCACCTAGTTCGCCAGAATTATGAAGTCCTGCTCTTTTCAAGTCTGCCCAAATGATGTTCACGAGCTCTCCTTGTCCCTTTAGCTCCGGATATGCGTCTGTAACTACGCTGTTTAGTCCGGCCGCCACATAATTGGGAGTCGGTTGCTTATTTGTCTTAAACCAGTCCTCTGGGTCATTGAACAAATGCAAAATCTTAATATGCCAAGTCGTAAAACTGTCGATTAGATTTAGAAAAATTTGACTGATAGTCTTGTCAGGAGTATCATATAATGCAGTGTTTATTATAGCATTTTTAAACGCCTTTATTTTTTCATCGTCACTGGTCTTTAAAGAGTAAGTAGTCGCTCGGAGTGAAAGCTATCCCAAAAAACGTCACGATTAAAAATAGAGATTAATCGTTAAAATTGGGATCAAATGAAGAAATCAAAATTCACTGAGAGCCAGATTATTGGTATTCTCAAAGAGCAGGAACAGGGTAAGAAGGTGGTCGATCTGTGCCGGGAGCATGGGATTAGCCAGCCGACATTTTACCAATGGAAAAGCAAATATTCAGGACTTGATGTGAACCAACTCAAACGTGTTAAGGAACTTGAGGGCGAAGTGTCGCAATACAAGAGGCTTGTAGCGGAGTTGACACTTGACAATCGAATCCTGAAGGATCTTAACTCAAAAAAATTCTAGGGCCTTGTGAGAAGCGGCAGGCTGTTGCGTACTCCCAGGAGAGTTACGCGATCAGTCTTCGCAAGGCCTGCAGACTGGTGGGTACCACCCCTTCAGTTGTTCGCTACAAACCAAAACCGAAAGACGATGAATCTATTCGGGTTCAGCTGCGCCAGATGGCTGACCTGCATAGCCGTTGGGGTTTCTGGATGATGTATCATCGGCTTCGTGCACTGAACTTCAAAGACAACAATAAACGGGTTTATCGAATCTATACTGACATGAGACTAAATCTTCGCCGAAAATACAAAAAGCGGCTTCCAATGCGAATCAAGCAGCCTTTAGTTCAACCTTTGCGGCACAACCTGACATGGTCAATGGACTTTGTTCATGATGGCCTCTTTCAAGGCAAGCCCTTTCGGGCATTCAATATTATTGATGATTTCAATCGCGAAGTCTTATCCATTGCGATCGATACGAGTTTGACAAGTCAACGTGTGGTCCGTGAGCTGAACAAACTTATTGACTGGAGAGGCAGGCCAGAGCAACTGCGCGTGGATAACGGCCCAGAATTCATCGCGCAAGCTTTACAAGACTGGTGCGGAGATCAAACTCAGCTCATCTTCATTCAAAAAGGCAAGCCACACCAAAACGGGTTCGTTGAACGCTTCAACAGAACTTACCGCGATGAAGTGCTTGACCTGTTCGCCTTCGAGAGCCTCAACCAGGCGCGCTTAGCCACCCAGGCCTGGATGTGGGTTTACAACAATGAAAGGCCACATAGTTCCTTAGGCTATCTGACGCCTCATCAGTTCCTGTTGAAATATGGAAAACTCCACAATCAAAATTTTTCAAAAGAGGAGTTTCCCACATTCCAACAGGATGTCAATTATGACTGGAATTTTATAGTTTCAAATGTGACGAAGGAAGGATAGCTTTCAGGAGAACAGTGTCAATGAATTGTTGATTTTCTATCAGGCTGTTGATGTCGAGTTGTTTAGCTTCTTCAAGGTCCTTTAGTCGCTGTCCGATTTCTGTCAGCAGCTTATTCCGTCTCATCTCAAGTGGCGGAGTTACGATTAGTCCAAGTATTTCACTAGCCACCGCTCCAATAATTGGAACAGAACCAATGCCACCCTTTACTGAGGCATATACAATGTCTTGTGGTGTCGTCTTGGTTATTTCGTCCATGTTTGAAATTCAATTTGTCCAGGAGCTATTGCCCACAACGTCTATATATCAGCAACAAACTTTCCGATATACCCTTATTCTAAATTGAAATCCCTTTTACACCCGCCAGAAACGCGCTGAATACCAAGCTACCTAACCGGTACCTCAGTCAACATCAAACATGAAAAACCGGACGTGCTTGTCCCTTATCCCTTCTTCCTTCCCAAACTTGCCTTCGGAACAGGCACGAGGATATCTTGTCTTCTGAAGGTCGGGGCCTTCACCACGCGCCGTGCGGCGTTGATGGCGTTGTCTTTGTTGCCGGAGACAATCTCGCGGCAGTTTTCGGCTCCGCACTGGCATGCGAACGGCTCCATGTGCTCGTCGAGGAATGTGGCGTAATCCACGGTGAGCTCCTCGCCTTCGGCAATGTTGCGGGTGGCGATCACATTAAGACCGTCGTAGGCGGTGTTCGCATTGCAGCTGTGATTCTGCGGCGACCAATGAACGGGATTCTCATCCCAAAGAATATATACTTCCCTGCTGATGGGATAGGCATAATGCCGGAAGTCGGATTTCTGGCGCTCATTCCAGTTGGACTCCACGAAGCGCTTGGAAACGATGCGCTGCGCCATCTCCTCACCGGCAAAGATGACCTCGTTCTTACGGATCTTCTGGGTGGCGAATATGCCGTAACCCGCTACCGGACTTCCCTTGAGTTTGTATTTCTTCTGCTTCGCCTTATGACGGGCTATGCCTTCGGCAATGATGTGCTTGAGGAAACCGCCCTTACCAGCGGGGTCGTGATTGAGAATGTGATCAGCCGATCCTTGATATTCGTCTTTGTAAAACGCTGAACAAGTGAAATTTACCTCCAGGAAGTAAATGTCGTTGTTCTGGTCCATGCGGAAGTCCATGCGCGCATAGCCCACGCCGCCGAATGCGGTGAAGATTTGCTCGGTGGCAGACCTCAGCTTCTTTTCAATCTTGAAGTTGTGAACCGGTACGTTGCAGTCGGGGTGCAGCTCGGAGGTCTTGAGTGCATAGGTCTTATACGTTCTTCCCTGGGGGAATACGTATTCGATGGGCTTAAACGAAGTACAGCCCTTGCCGTCCTTGTTGGCGGCTACCAGCACCGTGAATTCACGGCCATCTACATATTCTTCAACGAGGATCTCGCTGTACTCTTTCAGGATTGAGGTTACTTTCTCCTGGAGTTCAGCTTGGTTATTGACTAATGAGTGTTCGTCTACACCAAGGCTGTCGCCAGCTTTGGCGGGCTTAACAAACATCGGGAAGTCGAGCTTGTCCAGCACTTCCACCACTTCAGCAAGCGATGATATCTCTACGGAAGCCGGGGTTTTTACGCCTGCGCAGTAAGCCACATACTTCATCAAGGGCTTGGGAGGATCGTAAAGTGTTGGATTAGGACCCGTATAGGGTAAGTTCAATTGCTCAAGGCTATGGATCACATCGATGGAAGGTACCTCCCATTCCAGGTATCCTTCGCACAGGTTGACGAAGATGTCATAACCCTGATGGCTCAGTTCCTTGAGCTGGCGGTAAGTTGTGAGTTTGTTTAAGAATACGTGGTCAACAACATCATCCTCAGAGAGTAAGCTGGTGAGTTCCCGGGGTGGGTCGTAATGTTTGTAATCTACGTTGGTTGTTGAATAGTCGGGTTGAAGTACACAGACTTTCATTTGTTATGCTTTATGTTTTGCCCCATAATGCTTTCTCTTCAATGCGTCTTCTATGATTTCAATAATCAAATATGTAAAAGATTTTCTTGCAAACCGCAATATTGCTCCAATAGATGTATAATTTTCATCTTCACTCAAGCCACATTGTGCATTGACTTCCAGCACATAAAGCTTCTTAGTCTCACGCTTCATTCGAATATCAAGTCGTCCGTAACCCATACCTCCTACTGACTTGAAGGCTTCAAGGCTGATTAACTGAAGATGCTTAATTAACTCATTATCAGGTTCCTTATAGTTGTATAAAAAACTCTGATCAGGCAATGGCGCTTCACTATCATAGGTTTCCCAAAGCCTGTCAAACGACAGGAACTGTTCCTTCTCCGGCAAAGAAGCATGGAACACGCGTTCGGCAGGTGGATAGAAACTTATTTGATCCGGTACGGTAGAAGATCCTACCACCAGTGTGGTAAACTCCCTGCCATTGATGAACTCTTCGACGAAGATTCCACCGGTATCGAGCTTCCATCCGCGATATCCATTGAGCATGTCATTGATCACGGCCTCCATCTCCGCTTCATTGGAGACCACGTTCTTAATGCTAAGGCCCATACTCCCCGCCGAGATAGCAGGCTTCACGATCAAAGTCTGCCCTATTTCTTTGAATAAAGCAGGAATATTGACGTTTCTGGGGTCGATCACTGCCCAATTGGGAGTAGATACTCCTGCCTTATCGAAGGCTTCCTTCATGGGGATCTTGGAGGTAGTGATCCGGTAAAAGTGATCGTCGGAGCCGGTATAAATCAGTCCGTGCTTTTCCAATGCATGGATCACAGACACACCGGGGATGCTGTTGAGCTCATCGCCATCGCATAAATTGATGACAATAGGAGTCTTTTGGGTGGGATAATTGGCTATTTCTTTGACCTTCTCGTCGATTTGGGCAAAGGTGACATTGAGCCAACGCCATTCACAGCCCACTTCATTGAATACTTTGGTGTATTCTTCAATGCTTTGCGTGTAATCGTAGTAGTATTTGAGATTGGGGTCTTCGGTCTCGATGAAAGGTGCAAGCACCCAGACTATGTAATCATCCTTTCTATCGACAAACTGCATAAGCCATTTAAGACTCCGAAAGATAGGAGGTTAATTCGATAATTTGATAATTCGGTGATGAGGTGATGAGGTGATTGGATGGCCGGACAGACCCTATCGGTTTCATCTTCAGAACAAGGAAAGTTGTGCCTGTGTATCGGGTAAGATGGGTTTGAATACTCGTCCGGGAAGGTTTCTGATCTGATACACACTCGTCTCCTTGTCGCGTGGAGCGATGACGATCTCGGTACGTCCAGCGATCTTCTTGAACAGGTCACGTACGATGCGCGGGGAGTTATTATTCTGCGATAGGTGGGACAAGAACAGGTGGCTCATGAACGGGGGGCGATGATTCATGAACAGTTGTAATGCCTCCGTATTTGACAAATGACCCTGTCCATCGCGAATCCTTTTCTTGAGACTCAGCGGGTAAGAACCCGTTTCGAGCATCATCTCATCATAATTGGCCTCAAGGAACGCAGCGTGGCATTGTTCAAAGTGCTTCACTACATGCTCACAGGACCGCCCGATGTCGGTAAACACGCCGATGTTGACATCATTCCCGGAGACGATAAAGCTATGCGGGTCGCTGGCATCATGAAACTTGGGGAAGGGCATCACAGTAAGTCCCCCTATTTGGATAGGCTGATAGGCTTTGAAGTGAACGGTATACTCGGCTTTGAGGTGCAGCCGTCCATTCTTCAAGGTATTATCGGTAATGTATACCGGAAGTTTATGTCTTTTGGATAGGCGTGGAACCCCGTAGATGTGGTCCGAATGTTCGTGGGTGACAAAGATCGCCTTTACCTTACTGATCGGCAGCTCCAGGCGCTTCATTCGTCGTTCAGTCTCACGGCATGAGATACCACCGTCGATCAGTATAGCCTCATCCTGGTTGCCGATATAATAGCAATTCCCATTACTCCCCGAATTCAACGATGCGACAAACAGCGCCATGGGGCGAAATTATGAAAAGGTTGTTGGCTATTGGCCTTTGGCTGTTGGGTATTGGCTGTTGGCTTTTGGCTTTTGGCTTTTGGCGGTTGGCGGTTGGCTCCGAACGACTAAATGCCGAGTTTACCCTTGATATAATCGGTGAAGCGATACTTCTTAATCGCCTCTTTATCAAGGTATTTAGCGCCTTGAATCATACCGAGGCAAGTGGGATTACCGCAATGGCATTTGAACGCCTGGTCCATGTCCCACTCCGACGAGGGATAGAAAAAGAAGAACTCATCTCCCTGTTCGATGTGGCGTAATGCGATAAACTCCAAAGTACTGGTATCAAAGAAGCTGTTGGGTTCACAGCTGTGGTTCACACACTCAAGGTGATCCGGGAAAAGCTCGATGTGAGCTGTATCGCTGATCTGGACGGTGAGATACGTGGGCTTTGAGAAGGTCGCTCTTGCCTTAAACTCTGAGATCACATCGCCTGGCTTGAAAGATCTCTTCGCGTATAGTGCGCGATGGTTCTTTACAAGGTCCATGCGCTGTTCTACAACGTTTGCGTCAGCTAATTTTCTTTCGACTTTACTTGCGCTCATCTGTGATTGGGATGTTTATGAATCAAAAATGATTCAATCATTACATAAATAAAAGTTATTTCGTCATTTATTAATGAAATGAATCACATCACTAACATACTTTGAGTTGATCATCAGTGCTCATCATCATTGATCATGAGTAATGATACTCTTATAAATGCAAGTGTCTTAGCATGTTAGTATCAATCATCTATTGTATCACTCACGTCATTGCTTCAATAAGCGATAAAATAAGATAAGCCACACTCATCGCATGGCTTATCAAGGCAGATACCTTAATGGAAGGGATCAATTGACATCTTTGCCCTGTTCCAACAGCTTGATCATCGACTCAACACTGGCTCTTTGGAAGTCTGCAGGTGCTTTGGGAAGCGCAGCCTTCATATAGATCAGGGCTTTCTTATAGTCACCAATACCTGAATAACCCCTGCCCAGACCGACATTGGTAGTAAATTCAGTTGGATACTTGTCATAGTTCATCTTAAACACCTTAAATGCCTCTTGTGCCTGCTTTGCTGCACTCAGGCTCCTCGCATAGAAGTGAACGTCGGTCATCGAACCCAATGGCAAGGCCTCATCCATTACTTTTTTGGCTTCATCTGCCCTGCCCAGCTTGTTAAGAATGGTTGCCTTTGTACTCAAACCTCTGAAGTTCTTCTCTCCCATCACCCGGAAATAGATTGCCCGGTCCATCCAGGCTAACGCCTGCTCCAGTTCATAATCGTTGTTCACACACCAAAGAGCCGCCGAAATGAAGTCATAGTACGGGCGTGTGGTACGGAAATCATTTCTGAAGGCTGCCATCTGAAGAGCCTTCGTATCGGCCTCTACGGTGAACGGGATCATTCGCTTTTCCCATGACATGGCAATGGTTACACCGTTGTTCTTCTGATCAATGAAGTCATATTTCAGCCACTCCACGCTTTTGTCCAGCGATTTGTTCTTAACGGTAACGCGCAGGGCGTCTTCTTTAGGGTCGTAATAAAAGCTCCCCCATGAAGTTGAAATCCTGGAAAACACGAGCGTGCTTTCATCCTCTCCCAACGCAATGAAGAACCCATACTTGCCGGCAGGCAGGTCTTTGCCTTCCACTTTTACCGGGTGCGAGAACGAAATCGTGGTGTTCTCATTGGCACCGGCGCGCCAGGGAGCAGCCGTTGAGGTTCCGTGACCCAGGTCGACAAAGCCATAATGGGCAACATTGGTGTTCCATATCTTGCCCTCACGACCTTTGACTCCCGGGCGACTGTAGTTGATTTCAATTTTTACGATGCCAACCTGTTCGGATATAGATGCCCGCTTGTTGCCGCCATCAGGCTCAAGGGTCAAAGGCATAACTTGTGCGCGGAGCTGCACGCAGGCCACAAGGAGGATACAGGTTGCTGAAAGGAATCTGATAGGTTTCATGGAGTATTGATTTTTTACTCCCGAAACGGATTAATCCGGCGCTCTGCCTGAACCCGGGATGCGTTGGATGTGGTTGAATAAACTTGAACAGAGATTCTTATCGTAAGAGGCGCTATTCAAATTTGAACGGCGGAATCAAGCAGCTACTTTTTCGCTTTTTTCACCTTCTTCGCCTTCTTCAGCTTTACCTTCTTCACAACTTTCTTGGCAGTCTTCTTTTTCAGAGTGCGCTTCACGGGTGACACAGATTTCGTGATGGTGAGACCCTGCCGCAATAGCTTTGGATCTTTCACTTTCGACATGGAATTATCGTATGCATCCTTGATCAGCTTTTCCATGTATTCCTTAGGGAAGTTGTTGACGTCTTCGACAATCAAATAGCGGTATTGATTGCCCTCTCCCAACAGTAACTTTTTAGGATCAGCTATTTCAGACCCCCAATAAAAACCGAAATGGACATTATGACTGGTTCGCCCCACAGCGATCGAACAAAAAGTGTGGCCCACCTTGTCAGTGGGTGACCAGCCAAACGCAAGCGCGTTATAATTGTCATAAATCAACTCATTGGCAGTTGGATATAGCTTCCAGACAAATTCGCGCAGCCAAAGTGCCTTCTTTTGGCATTCTTCAGGAAAGGATTTCAGAAATTTTAGCAGGTCTTTCGTTTGTTCGATGGGCATAAAGCGGCGGTTACGGTTGGTACTTAATGATATCTCTTAATTCAGAAAGATTATGGATGACATAATCTGGGTTCTCGGCCCGTAATATATTTTCGGGTTGAGTACCTGCCAGGATAACAGCAGTCTTTACACATGCGTTCTTTCCTTCCTGGATGTCTGCAACGGTATCTCCCACTTTCAAAAGATCCTTTCCCTCGAGGTTCAACTTCTTCAGCATATCGAAGATCATGTCGGGATGAGGTCTTCCGCGGCCGGTTTCTTCAGCAACGCCGGTATAATCAAATCCTATAACGTTCCATTGCAGGTGCCACATTATCTGATCAAAAACTTCACGTGGCAGACCTGATCCAATTCCGATTCTTACTCCACGGCTCATCATGGATGCAAAAATGTCACGCGCTCCTTCAGCAGGAGAAAAGTTGTCGATGCCCTGTTCCACATTTCGACGAAACCGTTGTAGGATGGATGACCCCATATCCTGTGGATAATCGAGTTCATTGAGAATATCGGTGATCATGGCTGCTTTTTCCTGCCCACGTCTTTTTTGAATAGCCGATGCGTTCACGCTTACTTTCTGTTCTCCAAATGCTCTGATGAAGCAATTGGTGATAAACATCGGATCGTTCTCGCGAACGGTGGTACCGATCATATCAAACAGGATTGCTTTGAAGGCCATAGCTGGAGCCTTCTAAATTAGCGAAAATACAAGCAACAGTGGTGACGAATCGATTGGTTGTGATCGCACCTATTCGTGTCGGATCGCCTCGACAGGATCAAGACGTGAAGCACGGATGGCAGGATAGGTTCCGAACACAATTCCGACCAACAACGCAATGGCGGCAATAACAGCTATGGTGTTGATTGTATAATCTGCCTGGAAAGGAATTTTGGTCAATGATTTCACCACAGGAACGGCTACTGAAGTGAAAGCGATACCAAAAGCGACACCCAGGAGGCTGCCAAAAGCCGAGACCGTGATTGATTCAGTTAAAAACAGGTAGATGATGTCGCGGCGATTTGCTCCCATAGCCTTTCGTATTCCGATCTCTGAAGTTCGTTCTGTCACGGAAATCAGGAGCACGTTCATAACTCCGATGCCTCCCACCACGACCGATATGCCTACAATCAATCCCATGATAATTCTGAAGAGAAGGAAACCTTTTGCTATTTGTTCAACCCTGAATTCATTGGTGACCACTTTGAAGTCATCTGCCGCATGGGTGTAGCGGGATTTCAGCCATCGCTCCATCTCGAGTTTGATCTCGGGAATTTTTTCTGTCTGTGCTACGGTAAGTATGAGCTCGGGCGGGTTACTCTTCAACTCCGCAGTCGATACGAGGCTTATGGGGTAGAATAGCTGAGGAGCCCCGCCCTGCCTGCTCTCGATGACTCCCATAATCTTCAGCTTCATATTGTTGAAGGCGATCTCCTTACCGTTCGCGGCAGTTGGTTCAATTCCAGTTGCTTTGAGAAAGTTTTCATTAACCACGGCCACCTGTTCCTTTTTATCAATGGCTGAACTGGTGAAGAAATTTCCAGACTTCATTTTCAGATCAGGCGTAAGTACGCTGTCCGTGGCGAATGCCTGCACTCCTACCCGGATGTCTTCATAAGATGCCAATGCGCCGGGAGCCGCATACTTGTAATACCCGGTGACCGGAGTAGAAATCGCGTTACAAATTTCTCTGAAGTTGACGTAGTCGAGTACTGCCGCAGAGTCTTTGCGGATCAAAATGTCATTCACTTTGCGGTACATTTCGGTACGGATCACGATGGCATTCAGAGACGTCGTCGTTGCCACCTGGTTCCTGGCAAACCGTTCCATGCCGTCGATAAGACTCAGGATCGAAACCAGTGCGCCCACCCCAATCACGACGCCGAGAGCCGAAAGAATGGTGTGAAAAAGATTGGAACGGATGTTGGCAAACGCCAGTGAAAATGAATTGAGAAGTTTTCTGATCATAAACCGCGGGTTGTTGCAATGACTCCCGTGCGTCGTTTTTGTTACACATCCGTGAGAAAGCGTGCGGACGATATGTGATGACTAAGCATCAAAAAAGGTCACTATTTTGAAGGAAATCAACCCCCTTTTCGGGTCAAAAACGAGGTTACTTTTTAAATTCTATGCGTATAAACGTCAAATTAAGAAGTACTGCAATGTAGCGCTCAGCTCATCTCCTGAAAGGCATTTTTGTATGCCACTTTGAAATTTCCTTTAACCTTTAATCATTAATACAATGCTGCGGCTGGAATTTATAGTCGGACTGGTGGTTATTTCATGTCTTGTCGGATACGCAATCGTTCTCACGCTGATCGGACTTTTCGAAGACAAAAAAGAAACGAAGGCAAAACTGCTTTCTCTCGACGACAAAACCAATCGATAGAATTCTTTTCACATAGGTGCGCAGGAGATTATATCTCTTGCGTCCTATGTTGTTTCATTTTCGGACAGCCAGTGGACAAAAAATGTAAACAGGGGACTGCAACTTGCTTCAAATGGGGGAGTTGAAAGTGGTGTGGATTTTGCAATTTAACCCCGCTCTAAACCGCCCACACGTATGAAGATCATTGCTACCCTTCTTTTACTCATCGTTATCGTCATTCATTCAAGCGCTCAAGACAAGGCCGGCGTTGAAAGAGCGTGTCTCGATTACCTCGAGGGTTTCTATGAAGGTGACATTGTAAAAATCGCGAGAAGTTTCAAACACACGCTTTATAAGATTGGTTATTGGAAAGACAAGGATGCATCCGCCTATGCGTTCGATGGACAGATGACTTATCAACAGGCTATCAAGTATGCGTTGAACGTAAAAGCAAAAGGGAATTTCGCCAAGCCGGACGCTCCGAAAAAAGTGGAAGTGCTCGATGTGATGGATCAGATTGCGTCTGCGAAAATCACAGCCTGGTGGGGCGTCGACTATTTGCTTCTATCGAAATCGGACAACAAGTGGTTGATCGAAGAAGTGCTTTGGCAAGGACCCCTAAAGAAATAGTGTAGCTTTTCAGCTGGTGATTCGCCCTGTGTTTCCGATAACTCTTGCATCACATCTTCGATATCCGCTTCACCGGTCAGTATACCGCAGACAGCTTAATACAACATGCTGTTATATCACCTGATCAAAATCTCATAGTCGTCGCTTTTACCGTTTAGAACCGCACGAAATGATCGCGTTATCGGTAAGACTGGTGTACGGTCACCTTCTTATTTTATATTTGCGCAATGTCAATGACAGTTTTTCTTATTCTGGTCACCGTGGTGGTCAGTTTTCCAGCGTTCACCCGGCCGGCCCTGCAGCTCCGTTTGCTGATGACACCGTATCGGATCGCGCGGCATCACGAATATTACCGGTTTCTCACATCGGGATTTGTCCACAAGGATCACATTCACTTACTGCTCAACATGTTCTCCCTCTATTTCCTGGGACAGGCCGTTGAGAATGTGTTCGACGCTATCTTCGGAACGAGCGGTGAAATCTACTATGTCGCTCTCTACCTCTCTGCCATCATCGTATCGGACCTTCCCACTTACTTCAGGCAACGAGATAATCCGCGGTACAGTTCACTCGGCGCATCCGGCGGTGTCGCAGCTGTGATTTTTGCCTTCATCATCCTGCAGCCCATGCAATATATCTGCATATACTTCGCGCTTTGTATGCCGGGGTTTATCCTGGGCATCCTCTACATTGCCTACTCCTATTACCAGGGAAAGAGAGCCAACGATGGTATCAATCATGACGCGCACCTGTACGGGTCATTGTATGGATTGATCTTCTGTATTGTTATTTACCCAGCCTCTATTCCGATGTTTTATCACCAGGTAAGTGAATGGATTGGTGGATTTCTTTGAAAACGTTCACTTCGTTCACAAACTTCAACCGCAAAGTCGCAGAGGCGCTAAGGTCCGCTGAGAGCCTTTGAATAATTTAAAGAAACTTTGCGAGTCTTTGCGCCTTAGCGCCTTAGCGGTGAAAAACATGAGCTCACAAACTTCAACCGCAAAGTCGCAGAGGCGCTAAGGTCCGCTGAGAGCCTTTGAATAATTTAAAAAAAACTTTGCGCCTTAGCGCCTTAGCGTTGAAAAACATGGGCTTTGCGAGTTCTGCATATCAGAACTTCACTTACCGATGTAGAGGATCAACGATAGGCCTTTGATACACCACTGAAAAAAAGGATGCCGTTGAACGTCCGGGATTACCGATTCCGGCGTAGTCTGAGCTTACTGTACCTCAGTCGATATTTCGAGATTATGTTCAAGATCGGTGACGACGTTCATGTAATTGATGTACGCATCGTAAGGAGACTCATAATGACTGAAATATTTGTGCACGTCGCCATCGTTCCAATATTTCGTACACATATAGTAGAAATGATCCGAGGTAAGAAGTTTGGCCCAATTGTCAATCATCCCTGAATCACCTGTTTTCTTCACGGGTTCTTCAAGATTATAGATTCGTTCCATGGCGTCATGCTGCAAACTGTTGCCGAGCCAGGCAGAGAGGTCGCGCTCCATATCGGCCCATGAACTCAGGCTGTGCACGTCGTACTCTCCTTTCGAAGGATACCTTTCGATCACTTCCGACGGCGTGAGAAAATTGAAGTCCGGATGTTTGAGAATCTCACCCGGCAGGTGGCGCATGAAATCGAAGATGCCGGTTTCAGGCCATTGGTGCTCGCCAAACGTTTCATAATCCATAAACAGATTTACCACTTCACCGTTGCCGGCTGTTTGACGTACCCATTGCGCAAATTTCGATGCGGTCAGCGGCCACTCAGTCCAGTCTTTGTTCGAAAACCGGAAAGCGATATCGTCGGACAGTTTATAGTTCTTCAACAAGCATTTGATCTGATCTGTGCCGGGAGGATTGTAAACAAAATTAGGACTTCGGTAACCCAAAACGTGATCAAGCCCTTCGCAGATAATTCCCTTGTATCCCAGATGAGCGATAAAGACTGCGAGTTCATTGTTGTAGATGAGCTCTGTGTTCCGGAAAACCTGTGGTACCTGGTTAAAGTGCTTTGCGATCGCCTGTTTATGTTTTTCGATCTGACGCACAAATTCATTTTTTGAATACAGGAAACTCAGCGAGTGATAATACGTCTCCGACAAAAATTCAACGCAGCCTGTGGCGGCGAGATCTTTGAACGACTGCAACACATCCGGTCTGAATTTTTCCATCTGCTCGATCACGGTGCCGCTGAGGGAATACGCTATCCTGAATTTTCCATGATTCGCCGCGATCAGCTCCAACATCAGGCGGTTGGCAGGCAAGTAGCATTTTTCTGCAACGCGGTCCAGGATCTCTTTGTTCTTGGCATCATCGTCGTAGGCAGAGTCATGACCGATCTTAAAGCAGTCGTACGGCTTGAGTCTGAAAGGCTGGTGGACCTGGAAGTAAAAACAAATCGAAGGCATCGGTCAAAAGGAAAACAGTTTTTAGTTTACTCGTACTTTGTCGTAAATCTCAAGGATCTTTTTTGCGGCATTTTTCCAGGTGAGCAATCCCAGTTCGCCCTGTGTTTTTTCTACTAGCTCTTTTTTGAGAACACCATATTTTAAAAGCGCATAAATATAATTGGCATACTTATCGGTATCCCAAAAGTCCGCCTGGAGTGTACCTTTCATTACTTCCGCGGCACCCGATTGTTTGGAAATCACACTGGGCACCTTAAACTGTGCTGCTTCCAGCACCGACAAGCCGAAAGGTTCCGACACCGACGGCAGAAAATATACATCGGCCATCGACAAGAGCTGATTGACTTTTGTCTTGGATAAAAATCCGGTAAAAATGAATTTCTTCCCCAGCTTCTTATAAGCTGAAGATTGAAGCGCATGAGCAAACTGATCACCGGTGCCTGCCACAACAAACTTCACTTTGGGATATACACGCACTACCTTCTCAGCGGTTTCGATCAGGAAGTCCGGACCTTTTTGATGGGTCAACCGGCCGAGAAACACAACCAGTTTGTCGTTGAGTTTATGGGCATTTCGCTTCGTCTCCACAGGGTCGATTCCATTGTGCACCACGGAAATCTTCAGCGGATTGATGTGATAATGCTGAATGATCTGATCTTTCGTGTACTGACTCACCGCGATGATTCTGTCGGCCGCAAGCATCGCCTCTTTTTCAAGGTGATAGATCTTGTTCCTGCAGTCGCTGCCGGAACGATCTGTCTCCAGCGAATGAATGTGGAGTATGAGAGGTTTCCCCGACTCGGCTTTGATCCTGACACCACCAGGGAAAGTGATCCAGTCATGAGCATGAATCAGATCGAACTTACTATGATGAGCTATTTCCGAAGCGAGGTGCGTGTAGAGTCCTATCTTCTCAAAAATGTTTGGGCCATATACTTCTTTACCCGAAAAAATAGCCCTGACATTTTCAATTGAACCCTTACCCTGCCTGAGCAGTTCCAGATGGTCAATTTCGCTGATCAAGGCGTTTCCGTGATGGTAAGGACTCAGCTTGAGAGGCAACGTAACAACATCAATTCCCAGTGTGGCCAGATTATGAGCCAGGCGTTCGAGATTTACTTCCTCCGCGGTGATATTATTGAGACCGCTGATGTTAACATCCTCCAACCCTGCGGTTGCTTCGCCAGCAGGCACGATCAGGCGAATGGCGGCGTTGGGACTCAGCGCTTTCACCATTCCATACGTGGCAATGCCGAGGCCACCCGAAAAAAGCGGCGGAAACTCCCATCCAAGCATTAGCACATTCGACATAAGGGCTAAAAGTTAGTCAGTTTGGAGGTCAGTCGGCAATTAAATTATCCGCAATAACATGTAAAGCAATTGCGAGGTTCGCAGACCGAATCAAAACCGGCGTGAGGTTAATCAGTTTCTAACCAGATTCTTGTCAGGGGCCTTACATTTTAACGATTTTCAGTCACATTCACAATCCGGCTTTGATCTACGCTATATGTGGGCGGTTGAGAACCGCGGCGCAGCAGAATTCAAGAAGATACCGTTCTTTCAGAATAGCTCGAGCTGATCTTCGGGATGATCTTTCGCGCGTGGCTGCGCTCCTTCAAAATTCGAAACGGAAATTCCCAGCAAACGCACTTTTCTACCCACCACGTCATTTGCGATGAGAAGTTCTTTCGCTGTATTAATAATCGTTTCCTGATCGCTGACGCCTTGCTCGAATGAAAAACTGCGGGTAGCCAGTTTAAAATCGTGGTACTTGATCTTAAGAGTAATGGTACGCCCTTTCAACTCATTTCGTCTGAGACGTTCTGCAAGAACTTCCGATAATTTTTCCAATTCGGGAACCATCTCTTCCATCTCAGTGAGGTCATAAGGGAAAGTGTCCTCCGCTCCCACCGATTTCGTTTCACGATGAGGTTGCACAGCGCGGTCATCGATACCACGCACGATCCGGAAAAAGAATTTCCCCGCTTTGCCAAACGCCCGTATCAACTCGGCCTCCGACAATCGCTTCAGATCGGCACCCGTATGCAGACCTTTGGCTTTCATTTTTTCAGCCGTAACTTTTCCCACTCCATGAAATTTTTCAACCGGCAGGTTCTCCATGAACGCCTCGACCTTCGACGGGCCTATGAACGTAAGTCCGTCGGGTTTATTGATGTCCGAAGCGATCTTAGACACAAACTTGTTCACGGACACACCGGCAGAAGCCGTTAAGTTCAATTCCGTTTTAATTGCAGACTTAATGAGTTTGGCGATGTCAAGGGCGGAGCCAATCCCCTGCTTATCTTCTGTGACGTCGAGATAGGCTTCATCGAGCGACAAAGGCTCTATCAGATCCGTATAGCGCTGAAAGATCTCCCTGATTTTTCGCGACGCTTCTTTATAAGCATCAAAGCGCGGCCGGATAAAGATCAACTGCGGACAAAGTTGGAGTGCCTTTTTTGAAGACATGGCGGACCGGACGCCGAACTTCCGCGCTTCATAACTGGCCGTGGCGACCACATCGCCGCGTCCTGCGGGAGAACCGCCTACGGCAATGGGTTTACCTCTCAACTCAGGGTGGTCGCGTTGCTCGATGGAGGCATAGAACGCATCCATGTCGATGTGTATGATTTTACGGTGCGCTTTTAGGGCCGGTTGCATGCTATCGACAAATATACCATCGCAAAATTTTTCATTCACCGCTTGTGCTAAGAGTGCAACGAATTGACACGACCGGTGTCTGTTCAATCTATGGGCATCTCAATGGTATTCGATTTCAAATCTGCGATCATTCTATTCGGCGTGTTTCAAACACTGGCGCTTGCTGGCTTATTTTTCAAGAATGGTTTTCAGGATCCTTTAAAATGGCTTGGATTTCTGATGATTTCACTAGGCATCATTGAACTGGAGTCCTTTCTCAATTACACCGGCGCGATCATCTATCTGCCGCACCTGGTGAATGTGTCTCCACCCATGATTCTGGCGCTAGGTCCTTTGGTTTTCATTTATGCGAAGAGTTTACGCCACCCAACCGCTGAAACTTACAAAACGTGGTGTTGGCATTTTTTACCCGCAGTTTTATTTCTAATCTATTCGTCCTTCTTCTACTTTCAGCCTGCAGCTTACAAATTGTATGTGGTGATGCGCGACTTCCATCCGGATTTCATACTTCCGAAAACCGATCGGATATTCCCTGTTGATCCGCTGAAAATTCGAGGCTGGATCATCATAGAAGGAGCATCGATTCATTTACTTTTCTATGCCGTAAGTGCCTTTGTTGTTTCCTTTCGAACCGCTGATGGCACCCAAACGAAATGGTCGAGGTTTCTAACAAGCAATCTACTGATAGGGAGTCTGGTGTTCCTATTGACCGGGGGAACTGTGAACGGCCGTGTTATTTTCCACCCGCTGCTACCCGCCATCGCGTCCAATATTTATTGCACCATTTTGGTCTATTCCATTTCTGTTTTTTGGTTAAGTCAAATAACGTTTCCAGCCCGTAAGGAGAAGAAGTATGCAAAATCAAAAGTCCCCCCGGACATACGGAATCAAAAACTTTCACAGATACAGCAGATCATGGACACAGAGAAAATCTATACCTCACCTGACTTCAATCCCGATTTGCTCGCCCGCAGGCTGTCTTTGTCAAGTCATCACCTTTCTCAAATAATCAATACGGAAACGGGTATGTCTTTTACCGAGTTTGCCAATCAGTATCGGATCAACGAAGCCATGCGGCTCCTCAGCAGACCTGAATCCAGGGAAATTAAGATTGAAGCCCTCGCGTATGACTTGGGCTACCAATCCAAATCTGCTTTTTTCGTGGCCTTCCGCCGGGCGACGAGTACTACTCCCGCCCGCTACCGTGAACTACACGCTTGACAGGGTTTTTTCCGGCCGGAGAGAACTCAAATTCTGTTGACCAGTACCATTGAACGATGCACCGGATGGTCATTTGCGGAAAAAAAGCATGAACAGAATATTTCGTAAAATATCCGGATGCCTATTGATGTTCATGGCATCCTGCACCGGTTCGGCTCAACCGAATTTGTCGAATCTTTCAGATGCGCAATGGCAGGAAGATTTCAATTTCCTCGTGGCAAGGATCAATAAATCGTTTGCCGGATTTACACCAGAAATCAGGGAAGCCTTCGACCGCGAAAGTCAACGGCTCGGCAATGAGTTAAATAGTCTTCCGCCGCGGGAGAAAATTCTGGGCATGGCAAAGTTAATGGCCTTGCTGCATGACGGTCACACGGAAATAAGCCTGGTTGGCAGATCCAGTCAATTCCATCGCTACCCCGTGTCTCTGTACTACTTCGGCGACTCTTTACACATCGTAGCAATCAATGAGGCGAATAAAGAACATGTGGGCTCCCTCGTCACGGCTTTCAACGACGTGCCCACCGCCGAGGTGTTTGAGAAAATCAAGCCTTATATCAATCGTGACAATGATATAGAATACATCACGACCATTCCTGAATTCATGACTTTACCTGAGATGCTGTATTCGCTAAAGATTACCGATAACCCGGACGAGCTCACGATGACTTTGAGAAAAAATGGAAATTATTCCAAGATCAAATTGAATGCTGTCACGCTGCAAGAGTTCAACGACCAGCGCAGGGTTCGGGCATTTGAAAAGCCTCCGCTGTATCTTGAAAACACACAGCAGGTCAACTGGTATCGCTTTTTTGCAGAGGACGGCACCTTGTATGTGAACATCAGATCTTTGTTCAATCCGGACAATGAACCTTCCGTTCGCAAATTGATCCAGGGTGCGTTTAAAGAATTCGACAAACAAAACGGTAAGCGCCTGGTTATCGACCTGAGATCCTGTCGTGGTGGCAACTACCACAATGGAGAGCCCATTCTGGAAGAGATTAAGAAGCGAACCACGCTTCAACAGCCTAATCGTGTATTTGTACTCAACAGCAGGCTCACTTTTTCTGCCGCCTCCGTATTGACGCTCTTCATGAAAGAAAAAGCAGGCGCTTTGATCGTGGGTGAAATTTCACGCGCACGTCCGAACTGGGCCGAAAACGCCGAGTCGTATGTTCTTCCAAACTCCAGACTTAAGTTCGACTGCCTGGACGAAACCCGTATTCATTCCCCCACCCTCGGCAAAGCCCAGTTCATTCCAGTCGATCACGAAATCAAGAGGACTTTTGAGAGCTATCGCCAGGGTCGCGACGAAATGATGGAGTACATATTTTCACTTCCCAAATGAGGTAATCAGGACTCCGCCATTTCACGATGAGCTTTCAGGGAGGTAGCCTTATGCTGATTCCAGATTCTTCTGAAGTGCCTTGCGCTTTCAAAACCACAAAGACTGGCGATTTTTTCCAGTGTAAAGTCAGCGTTATGGATCAGTCGGCCGGCAAGCTCCACTTTCACAGCATTCTTGAATTCTATGATGGTGTGACCAGTGCTCTTTTTGAACAGGCGCGTCAGGCTTCGTACACTGGTGTTTGAGAGAGCGGCGAGTTCTTCCAGTCCCGGATTCTTTCCCGGATTTGAAATAATGTAATCCTGCACTTTGTGCACTGCGGGATTGAAGTGTGTCCTGTAGTCGAGGTAGATCGTCTGTTGGCTGTCGTAATTATTTCGGCGCAGGTAGACGACAATTTCGCGCGCGACTTTCGCCGCCAGCACAGGCCCATGTTGTTGCTCAATGATTGACAAAGACATGTCGATGCCTGACGTCATGCCCGCACTCGTGAAGAAACTTCCATCCTGAACATAGAGCCGGTCGGTGAGAATCGTCACACGCGGGTAATGACTTTTCAAGTAGTCGATGCACTTCCAATGTGATGTGCATTTCATTCCATCCAGCAGACCGGCGTCCGCAAGCACCAGCGAACCGCTGCACACACTCGCAATCTGCACACCGGCAGCCGCTTGTTTTTTTAACCAGGGAGTTAATTCCCTGATCTGAGCTGAAAGGTCCCCGGCACAAAAGGACTTGAAGTCGATACCCGGAACAAAAACAAAATCTCCTTTGGTCAGGGAAATGTCTTCAAGCAAAGTCAGATTACTAAACACGATGCCTTGCTCCGACCTGATCTCTTTTTGGGTTGAGCAGTAAACCGATTCATAGCCCAGTTCCCCGATACTGGATGCTTCATAGAATACTTGTGAGGGGCCGGCCAGATCCATCAGATGTACGTGCCCGATCAACAGGAAGCAAATTTTCCGTTTGGGTCGTAAAGGCGGCGAAATCAGGCTTATGACGTTTTCGGCCATTGTTTACGGAACGTCAGATATTCGAAAAGGTTTCTTTCGGGGCCCAATCAGGCCGAAATCATAAGATCAGAGGACTTTTTTGGCTTATTGTTTCTTCACAACGTTTGCTGCCGGCATTGAATAAATGTCACCCCAGCCATTCCCCCAAGAGTCAAGCTTTTTTCTGATTTCCGAAAAATTCATTTTCCGTGATTCAGCGGGTGAGCCTGGGCGATCGCTGGTAAAATAGAAAACGTCTTTATACACAAAGGGACAATAATCAAGTCGATTGCTGTTCACACCGGCTCCCAGATTCTTTGCTTTACCCCAGGAGCCATCCGCGTTGCGATGACTGATGTAGAGATCTCCGCGGCCCAGATCGCCTTCCCCACCTTCCGCTGAAAAAAGAATGTATTGTTCTTTCGGATCAACATAGGCATTGAATTCATCGAGCTTGGAATTGACGCCCCCGCCAATGTTCACCGGCGTTTCAAACTTGCCGTTCTTCCATTGCGCTCTGTAGATATCTTCCTTACCCAACACATCAGACCGCACGCCGGTGAAGTACACCGACCCATCACTGGTCACAGACGGATACCACTCATCTTCAGCAGAATTTATCTCCATTCCTGCATGTACAGGCTCGCTCCATCCATTGCCCTTCTTCTCCACATACCATATGTCGAAATCTGTTTTTTGTGCTCCCGCAGTAACCGGTCTATTGGAGACAAAGAATAGTTTTGCTCCGTCAGGTGAAAATGCCGGTTCGAGATCGGAGTATTGGCCGGAAAAAGATGCCGCTTCACCATTCTTCCATTGATCTGCCGAAGTTCTGCGGATGATCACGCTCACTCCACTGCGCAACGCCTGGATCGTATAGAACATTTCTGTCCCGTCCGGTGAGATTGCCATGTCGCGCTCATTGTAGCCGCTGGAAACAAACCCGGGCAGGTACACCTTTGGCGACTCGTTCACCTGACCAAAAGAAAGATGAAGGGTGTACATGAAAAGAATAGCTGTGAAGAATTTTTTCATGAGATAAAAGTTAAAGACCCCCGAAAGTAACGTGTGTTTTTAGAGGCAACCTATGCCGCAGTTGGGATGATATTCTGTGTTTAACCACTCCAATTATTGTTGCCTTGTTTCAATACCAAAATGGGTGACCCTCAAACGGGGAGCTCCGACAAGATCTGGTATTGATAGAAACTAAAACCACGGGCCCTCTGCAAAGAACAGCCCGTGGCTTTGTGATGACTGGGAAGAAGTTTTTTTTACTTCGCCTTCAATGTGTTCTTCGCTTCCCTCATCTGTTTCTCCAGCAGTTTCTTATCGCCAACCATCACCAAGGTCATGTCTTCATATTTAAAATACTGCCGCGTGATCTCGGAAACTTTCTCAGGCGTAACAGCATAAATGTTTTTCACCTTGTTAGTCAGATAACTATCATCAAGTCCGTGTTGATCGATGAAGTTCAATTGATTAATGATGCCTCCCGGTGTGGAATTCTGAAGCACAAAAATTCCCGCTTCGTAATTCTGTATGCCGGAAAGCTCCTCCTTCGACGGCGGCTCCGTTTGCAAACGTTTAATCTCCTTGGAAATCTCCTGCAGTGAAGCACTCGTAAATTCGCTGGTCACGTCGGCTTGCTCATACCAAACGGCTACCTGGTGACGGGATTGGATGGTGCTGAATGGTGAATACGTATACCCTTTGTCTTCGCGAATGTTGCTAGTAATCCGTGAACCGAAAGAGCCGCCGAGCAATGAGTTTGTAGTTTGCAATGCCTGGAAGTCAGCCTGCGAAGGATCAGGAACGGGTATACCCAGCATGATCGTCGATTGTGGAGCGGCCGGGCGGTCGATCATCGCAATGTTGTTTGACTTAACAGGCGTCGCCGCCGGGTAGTCGATGGCAGGGCCTTCTTTCCAGATGCTGAATGCTTTGTCGATTGCGCTGGCTACCGAATCTTCATTGAATTTCCCTACGACATACATCACCGATCTCTTCGCCCCGAAATTCTTTTCATAAAACTCTTTTACCGATGCCAGGGTGTAAGAATCGAGCATTTTTTCAGTGGGGAAGTATCGGCCGTACGGATGATTTGGATACATGGTGCCGAAGAATTTTTCCTGCGCCAACGACTGAGGGACGGAACGCTGTACGCTCAGTTGTCTCTTCAAATCTGCTTTGAGGCGTTCAATCTCTTTTTCCGGAAAAGCGGGATTCATTACCACGTCGGCGATCACGCGAATGAGCTCTGGCGCGAATTCAGACAACACGGCACCGTTGATATTTATCTGGTCCATGCCCACGTTGAGCGTGATGTTCCCTCCCATGCCCGCAACCTTTTTTGAGATCGCCGCAAAATCCATGGAGGTTGTGCCCTGTTCCATCATTTGCCCGGTCAGGTCGCCAAGCCAGATCTGGTCAGGCCCTTCATGCACATTACCAGTCTTGATGATCAGGTCGATGTTGACTTTTGGAATAGCACCATACTGAACCAGGTTGTATCCCATACCATTATTCAATTTGCCCTGCTTTTTGGAAGGCAGTTTAAAGTCCTTCGGCGTGCCGCCAGCGGGAGGTGTTTGCTTTTGCGCCGCAGCGAAGCCGAAACATGCCAGGGCTGCGATCAGGATGTATATCTTTTTCATTTCAGTGCTGATGCTTTAGAAGGTTCAACAATTAAGATCGTTCGATTGGTTGACCGCAAATATTCTTTTACAGTAGACTGGATAAGTTCGGGCGTCACCTTTCTGAATTCTCCTTCGAGGCTGTTGATCTTTTTAGGATCGTCGTCGAAGAGCGCAAAACTGCAAAGCAGATCCGCGCGCCCTACTCCGAAGAATTGGCCCAGGTCATCATACAGTTTCGAACGAATCTTCACGACGGCCAGATCAAGTTCTTCTTTAGTGACTCCTTGTTCCAGCCTGGCAATCTCCTTGTCAACCTGCACGAGAATAGAATCCGAAGGGACGCTCGCATCGTAAATCAAGTCCGCCATCCAGGTCATCGGACCTTTGTAGTTGAACATGTTGCCCAGGTAGTTGATGCCGCCGCTCACTGCGTCGGTGTAACCCTTGTTTTGCGCCAACGCCAGATGCAGTCTGCTGTCGTTACCCTGTACCAGAATCTGATCGATGAGCCCCATAGCATAAAACTCCGGAGTATTTCTTTCCGGCATTTTGTACGCCACGGCAAGAGCGGGTTTAGTGGCGAGTGCATCTTTTTTGGTGAATCTTTTTTCTTTTTCCTGGCGTGGTTCGGTAATGTCCGGTGGTGCCGGAAGCTGCGCCGTAGGAATGGCAGCGAAGTATTGCTCGATCCACTTTTTAGCGTCCTCAATCTCAAAGTCTCCCACCACTGAAAGTGCGGCGTTGTTCGGAGCGTAGAATGTCTTAAAGAAACTGTCAACATCTTCGAGCTTGGCAGAATCCAGGTCCGCCAGGTCGCCATAGAAATTATGTGCATTGTACCAGTTCTCGTTGGCGTACTGCGGCATATCAAGCCAGGGGAATCCACCATACGGTTGATTGAGTACGTTTACTTTCACTTCATTTTTTACAACACCCTGCTGGTTCGTAAGATTTTCCTGCGTGATAGCAAGGCCTTTCATACGATCTGCTTCAGCCCAAAGAGCGGTCTCCAGTTTGTGCGCCGGCATCACTTCAAAATAATTTGTGAAGTCAAAGCGAGTTGAACCGTTGAGAATGCCGCCGTTCGCCTGTACCAGCTTGATGAATTCGTTCTTGCCCAGATTTTCAGACCCTTGGAACATCATATGTTCAAAGAGATGGGCAAACCCCGTTCTGTTTTTGGGCTCGATCCGAAAACCGATATTATAATACACTGCCACGGCAACGGTTGGTGCAGTCTTATCCTGGGACAAAGCCACTTTTAGCCCATTTTTCAATTTGTAATATTCCACCGGAACGCTGAAGCCTGACGTGGCAGCGCTTTGTTCGGTCTTATTGCCCGAACATCCTGCCAGCGCGGCGGCCAGCATAGTTCCTGCAACAAGTTTTCGTAGGTTGACAAAATTCATGAGGGATTGGTTTTTTGTAAACGCAAGATAAAGGTGCCAACCGATAAAATGTTCACTTTGATTGCGCGATTTTCAGCGCTTCCCGGCGAAATCAGCTAACTTGACGCCGTTTTTGAACAGCCATGCAAGGAGTAGTATTTTATCTCGTCTATCCCATCATATACCTCGTTGCCTGCCTTCCCTTTCGGTTGCTTTATATTCTTTCCGACTTTCTCTATTTACTACTCAAACTCACCGGCTATCGGCGCGATGTGGTCGTCAGCAATCTCAGAAATTCTTTTCCGGAAAAAACGGATCAGGAGATCAGCTCACTGGCCGATTCATACTTCAGATATTTATGCGACCTCACGCTGGAAACTCTGAAGACACTGACTATGAATGAACGCGAGGCCAGAGAGCGTTGTGAGTTTCATGGTAAAGAGATTATCGATCGGCTCTACGAAAAGAAGCAAAGTTTCATCATCGCCATGGGCCACTTGGGCAACTGGGAATGGGCCGGACCCTCGTTTTCACTAAACAACAAGCATCAACTGGTGGTGATCTACCGGCCGCTCTCCAATCCTTATTTCGAAAAGATGATGGTAGGGATGCGCACAAAATGGAACACCCAAATTACACCGGTTGCTCTGACGTTGCGGGATATGGTGGCACGACGGAAGACAACCACTGCCACCGTACTGATTGCCGATCAGTCTGCTTTTGGAGACAAAGGCTATTGGACGAAGTTTCTCAACCAGGATACCTGTGTGTTCACCGGGCCGGAAAAACTCGCGACTAAATTCAACTACCCAATTGTGTTTCTTTATATCAAAAGGAAGAAACGAGGTTGGTATGACGTATTCGTGGAGATGCTCGTCGAAGAACCTACCAAAACAGTAGAGAATGAGATATCGGAAATTTTCATCCGTAGGCTGGAAAAAGAAATTCTGCTGGATCCGGTAACCTGGCTGTGGTCACACAAGCGATGGAAGTACAAAAGGGAAGACTACCCAGATGCGTAATTGGGCTGATTTTCATACCTTTGCGCACCCTTGGTAACTAAACCCAATGTGAATGCGTACCGGCAAAGAATTGCTCTCAGCAAGCAAACAATTTACAGAAGAAAACAAGCTGAGGAGTTGGTTTGAGGTCCTGTTCACCATCCTGTGTTGCGGCGTCTCTCTTTATATCACACTCAACAGCGAGCTGCCTCTGCTGCTCCGCATCACGTTCAGCATCATTCTGGGGTTACTGTACATCAGAGTATTTGTCATCTACCACGATTTCGCGCATCGGGCCATTCTACGGAATGATAAAGCGGCGGACATTCTGATGAATCTTTTGGGCATGTACGTGCTGGCTCCAAAGACCATCTGGACTCGCTCGCACGAACACCACCACAACAACAACTCAAAGCTCACCATGTCGGGCATCGGATCGTATCCGACCATCTCCAAAGCAAGATTCATGAGCCTGAGTAAACCTCAGCAGAGATTGTACCTGATCAATCGCCACCCACTGACGGTCATTTTTGGATATTTTACATTATTCACTTATTGGCTCAACCTCAAGTCCTTCGCTGAAAGTCCGAAGAAACATCTCGATTCGCTGCTGGCTCTGCTGCTTCATTTTGGAATTGGCGGCGTGATCTGGTATTTCAATGGGTTTGGTGTCGCGGTTTTAAGTTTCTTCCTGCCCTTCTTCATCACGTTTGGAATGGGGGCTTATCTATTTTATTGCCAGCACAATTTTCCGGGAGCACGCTTTGCAGAGAACCATGACTGGAAATATGACGAAGCGGCTTTGATGTCAACGAGCTTCATGAAGATGAGCCCGGTGATGCATTGGTTCACTGGCAACATTGGATATCATCATGTCCATCACCTGAATTCCCGTATCCCTTTCTATCGCCTCAAAGAAGCCATGGAGCAAATGCCCGAGCTTGCCGATGTGCGCACTACCTCGTGGAATCCCGTAGCCGTATGGAAGTGTCTTCGTCTGAAGCTCTGGGATCCGGAGCGCAACGAGATGATTACGCTGAGCGGTATCCATTCCTGACAAATCAGATTCTGTCTAAATTGAAATTTATTTCATCGCATTGCTTTGAAATAAAATAGCAATGAATTTACCTTTGTGCCATGCACAGCAAAAAACTGTCAAATCGATTCAATGCAAAGCCAGGTAGTGATATTTGGCTAGCGGCCTGGATTTTCAGTTGATCTTTACCGATCAATTCTGAAAACCCGGCATCGACCGGGTTTTTTATTTTCACCCGAATAGAGAAAGGAAAATAAGAAGTGTTCGCGAAAGCGGACAGAAGATATCGCTTTGCCTAATGGGCGAAGCAGAAAGGAGAATATTGTATGAAACGCAAGATCGTAAGCGGCAAAGACCTCATCAAGATCGGCTATCCGGAAGGAATGGCTGTGGGGCTTGCCATCAACACGGTACTCAAATACTTCAGGCGCAGCAGCAAAGAAGAAATTTTCACTATGCTGAAAGATGTCCTTGCAGACCCGAAGAAATTCGTCGACGATGGCGTGTGGAATAAAGTCGCGCTCGCGTTGCTTCCGACCGAAAAGAAATTGAGGTCGCACGAATTACTGAAGAACAGGATCGAATACAGGATCTATGGTTCTGAGGGAATCGAAGAAGGAGCGCGCAATCAGATGGAGATCGCGATGAAACTACCGGTCACGATCGCAGGATCGCTGATGCCCGATGCCCACCAGGGATACGGCCTGCCGATTGGTGGTGTACTCGCGACGCGTAATGCGGTAATTCCCTACGGCGTTGGTGTTGACATCGGCTGCAGAATGTGTTTGACGGCCTACGCCATCGGCGAGACACACCTCGAGCGCCATCGCGCCAATCTGAAGCAAGTGTTGATTGATAATACGCGCTTCGGAACGGAGACCTTCAAGCGGACCATGGACCACGCAGTACTTGAAAGCAATGTCTTTGATGAGCTGCCGGTCGTGAGAAACCTGAAAGGAAAAGCGTATGCACAGATCGGTTCGTCGGGAAGTGGCAATCACTTCGTCGAATTCGGATTGATTGAACTAGGTGCCGCAAACGAGTGGCAACTTCAGGCAGGAAAATATCTTGCCGTATTGTCTCACTCGGGCTCGCGTGGACTGGGTGCGGAGATTGCGAGGCACTACACAAAGGTTGCCAAACAACTTTGTCATTTGCCTTCAGAAGCCGCCAATCTCGCCTGGCTGGATCTCGATACCGAAGCCGGACAGGAATACTGGATGGCGATGAATCTTGCCGGCGACTACGCTTCCGCGAATCACGAGCAGATACACAAACGGATCGCTTCTGCTTTGGGTGAACGGCCTCTGTTGACGGTGGAGAACCATCACAACTTCGCGTGGAAAGAGACGCTTGCCGACAGTACCGAAGTGATTGTTCATCGCAAAGGTGCGACACCGGCTGGTGAAGGAGTGTTGGGAATAATCCCTGGATCGATGACGGCGCCGGGTTTCATCGTAAGAGGTAAGGGAAACTCCCTCTCATTGAATTCGGCTTCGCACGGCGCAGGGCGATTGATGTCGCGGAGTGC
Organism: Cyclobacteriaceae bacterium; assembly: GCA_044227305.1. Lineage (GTDB taxonomy): Bacteria > Bacteroidota > Bacteroidia > Cytophagales > Cyclobacteriaceae > ELB16-189. The sequence continues at coordinate 324,054 of JBGAFJ010000006.1, forward strand.
TGCTAAGCAAAGCATCACCAACAAAATGGTGAAGCAGGAGCTTGCAAAATCCGGAGTCGATTTGCTCGGCGGTGGATTGGATGAGGCACCGATGGCTTATAAAGACATCAGGAAAGTAATGCGGCAGCAGGAAGACCTGGTGGAAGTGCTCGGTGAATTCACACCGAAGATTGTGAGGATGTGTGGCGATGATTCATCACCGGAAGATTAAGGGAGAGCAAAAGTGAAAGTTTGGAGCTCTCCCCTGTTGAACTTTAAACTTTTAAACTTTTGGACTCTTATGTTACGGATTGAATGGTTAGAAAAATACATGAAGGAAGCCGAGGGCATGATGTACGAAAACAGAGTGGAAGAAGGTTTAACTGCCTTGGGAAATCTGTTATACGACGAGCCTGGTTACGGCAACCTGCACAATCACCTGGGTTGGGCGTACCTGTACTACACCGCGGATGTAGCCCGTGCCGAGCAACACTTGAAACTTGCCATCAAGTTTGAGGCGGAATTCGCCGCACCCTACCTGCACCTGGGTACGCTGTACGTAAGGTTGGGCCGGTATGAGGAAGCGGTAGAAATACTGCGGCAGGGCTTAACAAAGAACGGTGCCAATAAGATGGCATTGTACGAATGCATCGGCCAGGCGTATGAACTGAAAAGGGACTATGCCAAAGCCATCAAAGCCTACAAAGAGGCTTTGGTATCAACCACGGGTGCGGAAACTCACGCGTTGAGTGAAAGCATCAAGCGGTGCAGAAAGAAAAGACTGACTGTGATGTATACTTTTTAGGGAGCCTGCCCCAAAGGCGCAATCCTTTGAGGGCTTGCTCCAAAGGCGCAATGCTTTGACGGCTTGCCCCAAAGGCGCAGTCCTTTGGGGGCTCCCTTCATTAAAAAAATGTATGGAAAAAATAGAATGGGTCGAAGAATATCTTGCGGCCGCCATTAAACTTGCTTATGACGAAGGGTATGAACCAGCGTTGAAACTGCTACACAATGTATTGATGGAAGAACCCGGTTACGGAAGACTGCATAATACGATGGGTATCATTTATTGCTACGAGGCAGACAATGCCGCTCATGCAGAACTACATTTCAAACTCGCGATCAAATTTGATCCCGGATTTGCAGATCCTTATTGGCATTTGGGTAACCTACTGTATGATGACAACCGTCTTGACGAGGCCATCAAAGTTTTCAAGAAAGGTTTGAAAGCCCGACAAGCCAGAAAGTCGCAACTGCTGCATTTTACAGGCAAGGCGTATGAGCTCAAGAAGAAGTATGATCGCGCGCTGGAATACTATCGGGATGCGCTGGGCAGTTCAGCGGAAACATGGGATTGTCTGATGATTGAGAATAGCATAAAGAGATGCAAGCGGAAGCAGAGTTGATGATTTTTATTAGTTGCAGGGGCACAAGGTCAGGCAGGTGCCACGAACATGAACGTGGTCCTTATACGGCTTTGTGACCTTGCACTTTACTACCGTTTTATCGGCCGGTTTTGTCGGTCATTTTCGTTCAACCTAAGACAAACTTCCGGGATGGTCCTATTTTTAATCTGAAACGGGATATCCGGCGGATGAATCGTGTAACCAAAGGGAACAGAAAGAGTATGTAGAGAGTAACCGATCGTACCTCTAAAAAATACATTTTATGTTCCAACATTACCTGCTCATCGCGTTTCGCGCCTTCAGGAAGAACAAGAGCTATTCTGTGCTGAATGTTCTCGGACTCACGTTGGGTATTACTTGTTCACTGGCCATCTTCCTGTATGTGTACGACGAATTGACCTATGATCAGAATCATGTCAACGGCGAGAACATTTACCGGCTTAACAATTCGTATCACCTGCCCAATGGAGCCGGCTTTGAATCCTATGCCGCCTCCGGACCGATGGTGAGCCAGGTGCTCGTCAAGGATTTTCCCGAAATCTTAAAGGCCGTCAGGATCAATGGTCAGAGAAATGTGATTTTTGAAAAACCAGGAGCCAGTGAAGTAATCTACGAGACAGTTCAAGTCGTTGACTCTAATTTTTTTGAAATTTTTACATTTCCATTTATCGCCGGAAATCCGGACAACGCGCTAAACGATGTCAATACGCTAGTCATCAACAGAAAGATAGCCCTTAAGTATTTTAATAAAACAGATGTCGTTGGCGAGGAGCTGCATATACAAAACGATACCGTCGCATATCGCATTGCCGGCGTCATGGAAGATCCGCCAGCCAACACCCATCTCAAATTTGACATGATCACTTCCCTGGAGACCCTTCGCGCCCGAGGTCGCGTCTACCTTCAAACATGGTGGTCCTTCGGTTACAATACTTACCTCCTGCTTCAGCCAGGGACGAATGCTGAGGAGCTCGAAAAAAAGATAAAATATATATCCAGGAACTACATCCCGGATCAGGAAGACGGTTCCGGTTACAAACAGGAGTTCTCTTTGACACCATTATCAAGGATCCATCTCTATTCCCAACTGCGCGGCGAGCTTGAGCCCAACTCCAAAGCCGAGTATGTATTCACGTTTCTGATCGTAGGTATTTTCATACTGGTCATCGCGTGCATCAACTTCATGAACATGGCCACAGCCCGTTCAGCGATGAGGGCGAAAGAAATTGGTTTGAGAAAAGTTGCAGGCGCCCTTCGTCAACAATTGATCGGACAATTTCTGGGCGAGGCGTTTTTTACGACGTTCCTGGCAGTAACCGTGTCGATTGTATTGCTGTACTTTATGCTCCCTATGGTAAACGAGTTTTCAGGCAAGAGCCTGAAGGTCCTAAATACTCAGGTCTTCTGGATGGCACTTGCAGCCATCACCGTATTGGTTGCTCTTCTGGCCGGCAGTTATCCTTCTCTTTTCCTGTCAGCCTTCAAGCCAGTTGAAACACTGAAAGGGAATTTTAAGAATTCATCGAAAGGAAATGGACTGCGGAAGGCGCTGGTGATATTCCAGTTTGCCATTTCAATATTTCTGATTGCCGGCACGCTAATTATCACACGGCACCTCGATTATATCCGTTCCATCGATTTGGGCTTCGATAAGTCCAAAGTCCTCTTTATACCTGCACGCTCTATCCAGGCCTCGGACTTCAAAACCCTTAAAGAAGAACTGTTGGGTGTAGCCGGGATCGAAACGGCTTCACTTTCTTCAACCGTCCCGGGTCGTGAAATGAACAACAATGTAGTACGCATTGGCTGGGATCAAAACGCGAAGTGGAGTGACATGCGATATCTCGCCGTCGATTTCGATTTTATGGATGTGTATAACCTTTCGCTGGTCGATGGCCGGTCCTTCAGAAAAGAATCTCCATCCGATGAAAACGAGTCCTTCATGGTGAATGAATCCGGGATGCGTCGATTAGGATTCTCAAATGCAAAAGACATCCTCGGTCAACAATTGAGCTGGATGAATCGCAAAGGAACCGTGATCGGCGTGCTAAAAGACTTTCATTTCATGGGTGCGAACGTGGCCATCGAACCCTTTATCGTTGTGATGAATACCAATCATAGCATTTCCTATCTGTCGGTTAAAACGAGTTCAGGTGATCTGAATGCCACCATCGGTCAAATTGAGAAGATCTACCATAAAATACTCCCGGAGCGGATCTTTGAATATAGTTTTCTCGATCAGGAGTTTGACAAGCAATATAAATCCGAAGACCGGTTCATGGCCATCTTCACTTTCTTTGCCGTAGTGGCGATTCTGATTGCCTGCCTGGGACTTTATGGTCTTGGTATGTTTATGTCGGAGCTGCGATTCAAGGAAGTGGGTATCAGAAAGGTACTGGGTGCTTCCGAAAAGAGCCTGCTGGTGCTGCTGACAAAAGATTTCATCATGTTAGTGGCTGTCGCCTTCGTACTGGCTGTGCCTGTTTCCTGGTGGGCGATGAACAATTGGCTTAGCTCCTTTCCTTATCGCGAAAACATAAATCCTATCCTCTTTGGTGTTGCCGGAATAATGGCTGTGGTGATCGCGATACTGACCGTAAGCTACAACGCTTTCAAAGCGTCGGTCAGCAATCCAGTGAAGGCTCTGCGGAGCGAATAATGAAACTCTCGGAGATGAACGAGATTCCCGGCTTATCCGATGACCTTTGATTCCCTCCTATGACGCCAACATAAACTGAAACACTGCGACAATCAATGCAATAATCAGAATCCCAGCATAAGCGAGTAATTCCCCGTATTTGCTCAGGAAAGTTCCGAAGGTCATCTTACCACCTTTTAGTTTCCAAACAAGGAAAGAAATTGCGGGCGCAATGGCCCCAAGGATAACTACTTGCCAGGCAATTTCTTCAAGAAACTTCATTGCGACTACAGTTGCCAGCTGTTTTTTTTCTATTTCACTGGCGATTCTTCAAGGTTCCAGAGTTGCCTTTTTTTTCTTGCTGTCGAAATACAACAATAGAGTCAGCACGAACAGAGCCAGGCTCATCAAAAACGGAATAAAATACATTTCTTCTGCCGGAGCGATTAACCCTATTGCTAAAGAACCCAATGAAATTAATCCAGCAAAGATTGCGAACCAAATGGTTTTATAAAACCACGAGTAAGGAAAGAAATGCGCTCCCGTTATGATCGCATAAACCATGACAAAATAGGTCGGCGACTTAATCAGCACAAAGATCAGGAACGGAAAATAAAATAATTGCGCAAAATTCAGCCAGAGGCCTAAGGGCTGCAGAGGATTTTCTTTAAGCGTCCACGTTGTCTTGAGTATCCTGGAAAAAAGCAAGGCAAGTGGAAGCATCAGACTTCCAACGATGAATGTCAGTACTGACTTGTCATAGGGTTCAAACTGAAGTGTCCACACAAACCCAATAGCCAGCCAGATTATACTTGCGGCCAATGTGAAATCAAGTCCATTTTTTAATTTTATCGAGAGCTCAAGCCTCAATTTGTCAAACGTTTCCTTCGGTACCATTCGGTTAGTTAATAAATAGTCAATCTTAAGATTTATCAGGGTCACTCACTACCGCGTCCGCAAAGACCCGGGCGGATTTCCATAGCACCGCCAGTTGTCCTATACTTCGCGATCAGGGCAACAAAATAATTGAAGTAATTCACGAATCACAGCGGCGGTCCAGGTTACTTCTTCAGGGGTTTCGAATTTCTGGTCATCAGTATTTTGGGGGAATAGGGAATGGTACTCGCATAATATTCATCCCGGAATTGCTCTCCCAGAGCAAGTAAACCATCCTCTTCGACAATTTTCACATAGCTTCTTGGAATTACGTTGTCTTTGGGATTGTCTGTAACCTGAATCGTAAAGCTGGGCAAAGCTTTGTAAGCGTACACATCACCGCCCACGATTTCAAACTCCCTGATTCTATCGTTCAGTTTAATTCGACTATATCCCATTTCACGAGCATCAAACATCTTTAGCTCAAGGGTATCTATAATAAACAAGCAAGCATTCATCGAACCGCCCCGATGCTCCTGGATGTTCAATGCCATCACGCTCCTGGGATAGATCGTATCCCCTGCCATAATGAAATAGAACAAATTGGGTCCCCGGGTACCATTGTTGGGAACGGCAAAATTCCAGATTCTTTGATAGCCTTTTATGTGAATAGGAAGAAATTTGTCGGTGTAAGCATGACCGAGTGTTCGCTCCATACTGGCGACTGACATGAGTGAGCCGTAGCCAACGAGCCCCACCTTACCTTTTGGGATAATCAGTTTCTCTTTGGTTGACGAACCCTGGGCAAACGCCCAGTTTACACCTATCAGAAAAACACTCAACAAACAGAATTTTGTGACTTTCATATACTTGGGGTTTTTAGGTTAGAGATTTGCCTACACCTTGCTGACCAGCCTAAGAGTCTTTAAGTCGTAAATCAATATTTCATTTTTGTCCGCCTTGTCGTACTTGTTGTTGTTTGAATCATAATGACCTGCAACAACTACCGTCCCACTTCGTCTATTGATCGTCCAGGTTCTCACGAATAATTTGCTATCTGTAAGTTGAATTTCCTCTTTCCCATCAGTCGACAGAACAATAATTTGTTTCGGGTCAAACCAGTCAACTCCGTTTTTATTATCCAAGTCAACGGTCCTTGCGGAAACGATAATTCTATTGATTCCCAAAGTGTCGAGCTTTACTTGCACGATCTCTTCAATGTATCCTTCAGATGGAAAATCAACTTGATTGGATTGTCCTGTTTTTGTATTGATAAACAACAAATACGTCCCTTTTGCGTCGACCATTTTGCCCAAATTCTCAAAGGAGGCAATCACATAGTCTGTTCCTTTTACCTCCGTCAATTTGTTGAAGTGAACAAAATTGTATTTATCCTGTCCGTAGGCAACCATGGCACCTAATGACAAAACCAGAATAATAAGGCTTCTCATTGTTTAAAGGTTATTTATTCTATTTACAAACATTTTGTTACTCCTTCCACCGTGACGGGATGATTAGCTTTTGATCAGGTTGCTGAAACAACAATGGTATGGCTACCAACGGCGAGAAATATACAACAACATTATCGCTAAAAATAAGGCGACAAACAAATGATCAGAAATCACAGTAGCCAAGTCAGTATTTTGATTAAGCGCCGGCCTACTGCCACCAACAAGTAATTGTGATAGCCTATTCGCTTTTTAAAGTGACAACCGGGTTTGCGAGAGCCGCTCTGGCTATTTGAGCAGCTACCGAGGCAAATGAAAAAACAGAGACCATACCTATAGGAATAACAAACATCCAGGTACTCAGCGGAGCGCGGTAAGCAAAATTCTCTAACCAGCTGTCGAACAAAAAGATTGCTAGTGGTATACCGATCACAAATGCAACTATTAATAGCTTAAAGAACTCTTTGGAAAACAGGATCATGATACTGGTAATAGACGCCCCTAAGACCTTTCTAATCCCTATTTCTTTCATACGTACCATCACTGAATAAGAGACCAAACCAAATAGCCCTAGGCAACCGATTAAAATTGAAAAAGCAGAAAACATTATGAATACTTTACTGAATCTCTCTTCTTCCTGATAATGATTATTAACATCTTCATTCAAGAATGAATAAAGAAACGGACTGCCAGCATATGAAACCTTCCAAAGAGCATTTATTCTCTCAATGGCTTGGCTGACGTATGCGTCTGAATTACTTGACAGGCGAATTGAAATAAAGTTTGTATTAGCCACTCTGCAGCGCATTATAATTGGTTCAAAGTTGTCTTTCAAAGATTTATGATGATAGTTTTCAACCACGCCGATTACCTCCTTGGCATTTCCTTGAAAGCTTATTTTCCTGCCTATTATTTCACTTGGATTTAAGTATCCAAGAAGCTCCGATGCTTTTCGGTTAATAACTACGACATCGTCAGGTGCATCACCGATTAGCTGGATGTCAGTCAATATCCTGTCCTTGGAAAAGAAATTGCCCGCAGCCAGCTTGATTTCAAATACCTTTAAAAAATCATGATCTACCCTGAATACGGCGAAAGATTTATTGTAGGAATCGTCCTGCCCAATCATTTTAACTGGACCATTCATGTCAAGGTCATTGCTCAATTTGCCCGGCAACGACGAGGAAATTGTCACGCTTTCAATTTCAGGGTATTTGACAAGTTCATTTTTAAACTGACGGTAACGATCTAGAAATTCAATTTCGCTATTAATGACGCGGGGGGAATTTACAACCAGGGTCTGGTCATGATGAAAACCCAATTCCTTAGACTTGAGAAAACTAAGCTGATTGAAGATTATGATCGTCCCCATAATTAAACCAATGGATACGATGAATTGAAAAACAACAAGCGACTGGCGAAGTATAGACTTTCCTTTTGCAATACTGTGTGTTCCTGATTTAAAAACGTCAATGGGTTTGAATGTTGACAAAACAAATGCCGGGTAAACGCCGGATACAAAGCTGCCGAACACATAAAGTACTCCCACTGAAAGAAGAAATGAGGAGTCGGTGAATAAGGAAAAAACCAGTGGCTTTCCCAGGATACTTCCTACCAGCGGAATTGCTGATTGAACAAATATCAGTGAGATGAGAATAGCGATAAAATTCATCAGAAAAGCTTCCAACAATAATTGAGTCATGACTTCCCCGCGAGTGGCTCCATTCACTTTTCTGACACCTACTTCTTTTGCTCTGTTCTCTGATCGGGCGGTGGATAAGTTTACGTAGTTTACCCACGCAATGATTAAAATAACGAGAGCTATAACAGAAAGGAAATAAACGCTCTGCGAACTTCCGTTGGCCTCTAACTCATAGGCAACATTAGAATGCAAATGAATATCTTCAATGGGCTGCAAACGCATTCTATCTTTCGCATCCTTCCCCTTGTACTTAACAATAAATGAACCAAGCTTCGATTCAAGTGAAGAATAATCTGCGCCCGGGTTTAATTTTATGTAAGTGTAAAAGTCATTCCATCCCCACTCCTTTGAAGGATCCTTTATCTGAATGAAGGTGGTAAAAGAGATAAGTGCATTAAATTTTAAATGCGAATTGGCAGGAGTGTCTTCCATGATACCTGTAATGGTATACGCATCTTTGTTGTTAACCAGAATTAACTGACCTACCGGACTTTCTTTCCAACCTGATTTTGAACCAAAGTATTTTTCGGCTACAGACGCAGACAAAACAATGGATCTTGGCTCACGCAAAGCTGTCTTAGGATCTCCAGCGAGTAGCTTGTAGCCGAAAAAATCAAAGAAAGTGGAATCAACGTAGTAAACCTTCTTTTCCTCAAAAACCCTTTCCTGATGGTTTAGCACTAATCCAAAATATTCAGGTGTAATTCGAACATACTGAGCAACCTCTGGAAAATCATTTTTCAGTGCGCGTGCTGTAGGCGCAAAGTTGGCAGCATCCCAACTAAGCTGTCCCGCAGATTCCTCGCCAAGAATAACCCGGTAGATGTTACTGCTGCCCGGATGAAACCGGTCATAGCTTTCCTCGAAATTCACATACTCAAGAATTATAAGGCAAACCGAGAGCCCAACAGATAGTCCAAGAATGTTAATGAGTGAGTAGGTCCTGCTCCTGATTAAGTTCCTGTATATGATTTTGAAATAGTTGAATAACATGGGGGAATTTTCTGGTAAGGATACAAATACGTTACCAAACAGCTCTTTTTGGCCAATACCCGTAAATCATCGCTTATTTCTACATTTCCGGGGTAAAAATATGCCAATCACGGACACTTGCGTTCACTATCGTGCGTGTTTCAGGGGTCGGATGGATTCTCACATGTGCCTTAGGTCCGCTATTCTCTGGCACACAAATCTGCGATCAACACGGTGCTGTGTTGCGTGTTCGAACGGGGAGTTAACATTGTTAGCTGTTGGCCTTTACAGCCCATTCCAAATATCGTTCTTCTTTAGTTTTCTCGTCCTAAGGTTGGAGTAAATTTCAACTGGACTATCAAAGTCGTCCTTCGTTTCAATGAACGTGGAATAACTCTCTTCAATCGATTCAAACTTCCATCGAACCAGTTGTCCATCAGAGTTCAGGTACGGGTCTTCCTGGTCTTTGATTGTTTTGAGCACCTTTTTTTCTGCCTTGTTCCGCTTGTCCGCCTTTACCAATATAAATCGCTCCTCGTAAGTCTGAAGTCCTTTTGCCTTACCTTCAATTTGTATTTGAAATATTGTCTTGAAACAGAAGTAAGTATCTTCAAGTCTGTTTTTGGTTTTCTTTTGTTTTGTCAAAAGGCCAGAACTCAAAGATTTGTCAACAAACTTTAGTTTTAAAATGGAGCTGATGACCCTGTCATCACGTTTCAATTTAATTCCTCTCGGCTTCTTCTTTGTCCCAATAAGTTCGTAATCGTGTCCGGAAAGCTTTGCCGCAATTGCTTTATAGTCCTTTTGAAATTTCGTCTGTATATGACTGACACGGTCCTTCGGTGTCATTGTCTTTAATGTCCTAAGGGATGGATACTTAAAATAAATAGAAACTTGTCTTTCGGTTTTCAAAGGTCAACTCATTTTAAAGGCTTGCTGCCAACATTTCGCAGTTTTCCGTTCGGGCGGATTTCGGAGCACTAAACTATCAACCCATACTGAACCTGAATATAAGAGCAAAGCTCCAAATTTGCACTGCACCCCGCTGACGCAAAACCCGTGTTAGCGGTTCGTGCTGAGCAGCTGGTCTGCTCACCGTCTCATTGAAATATTCTCATGAACCCATTTTGCCTCTTCGTCAGGCGATACTTTGTCTACGGTGCTACCTGTCCTACTAAAAGTCGCACCTGGATGGTCATATGGTTTGCTATCGTCAAAGAAAGGCCCAACGACACCAAGCATCCAACCGTTCTTTGCCGCCCAATGTGGTTCATTAACTCTATACTTGAAGACCTCATAGTGAACATTGTTGTTTCGTCCGTCAAAATCAAATGTTACCCTTTTTATATGTTCCATTTCATCTGGACAAGCATCTAACTCTGTCGGAAATTCCAACCAGTTTGCAAGATTACTCTCTGCACCTTTTACAATATCAAAATATTCCGGAGGAAACAAGTCGGCCCTGTTGTGATCACTTAAAAGTTGAAAGGCAACCTGTCGGGTCAACAAGTTTCTAGTGAATGGTAAAACATCTTGCGTTGTTATTGTCTGTCCGCTCTCAAGTTTATCGTAGAGTGGTTTAATGCGGTCAAACCGTTTTTTGTTTAGTTTATTACGCTGTCGTTTAACCGTCACCAGTCGGTAAACCACAAAAAATGCAATTACTATAACTATCACCCCAATTATTAGTCCTACCATTTTTGATTTGGTTATTTTAACTCTTGTCCCACTGTAAGCTCACATTTTTAGGACAGCATTAAATTAGACATTTTCGTTTCCATTGCGCTAACCTCCATTTCTCAGTGGTAAACGAAATCCAACGTTTTTAAAATCGGTTTGGTCATTTGTCATTTAACCATTTCCCGGAATGGAACCGTTAAAAAATTTCAATTTCCAGTTCTCCCCGCTCTTTATCCATACAGTAGTCAACCGATACGGGATGCGAATCTCGCTACCATTTTCATTTTGTAACATTACTGAACTATTTACAAAAGCCCATGCAACTTGATTACTTGTAAATATCTCAGCATTGTTAAAGTCCCAATTGATGATATAAGGTTTGCTTAATGTCCTTTGAAGCAAATCCCTTATTTCCTCGTGACCATGTTTTACCTCTGAAGAATCTGAACCGATAAGCATGATGTCATCAGAACTGTCAAACATTGAAAGCATTGAATTGGAATTCTTGGCTTTAGCATAAGCTGCAAACTCTAACAGATTTTTTTGAATGATCGATTTTGTGTCGTTTGGAGAGTCGTTTCGTTCTTGTTTAACAGAACAAGTTGTCAATGTCAGTATGGTAGATAAAATGATTAGTGTTTTATTCATGGTCAATATTACTGTCAGTAAAATAATTTATAAAGATTTAATCAATTGACGGCTTAGTCGTCCCTGTCTGCGTGCAAGCCCAATTGCCACCACCGTTTGTGTATGCTGCGTAGGTGGGGATCAGGAGGGCTTGCTAAATGCGGAGCATGGAAAGACCGACCGCTCCAAATGTTCCACCGACCGATACGATTAACGAAGATAACTATTTTGATTTGCTACGAACCAACACTATGACGTATATTAACACGTCACCCGCAGTGGGCATAGACACACTGTTATGCACAGTGCCATTCGTTCTATTTGTTGTCAAGCTTTTTTAATTCCTCTTTAAAATAGTCGTAAAAGCGCGAAGGCGGCAAAACTCTAAGTGCATGTCTCAAGTTTTGTATTGCCAATTCCTTATTACCCAATTTAGCATATGTCACTCCTAAAAAGCCATAAGCACGGCCTATTGATGGATTTAGTTCAATCACAAATTGAAAAACATTTAATGCTTCATTATGCATCCCCTGATTCAACAAAAGTCTGCCCGGATAAATCATTGCACCTTCATCATCATTCCAATTAAAATGCTTTCTCTGGGACGAGTCAGCCTTAGTTTGGTAGTAAAACTGCTTTGCTTTCTCAATACCCTCTTTTACCAACACCTCAGCAAATGCATATCCAATTGGACGAGTAATTACTTTGGGGTCTTTTCCCAGTACGCAATCCAGAACAGCGTAAGCAAACTCATCGGTTCTAGTCTGTTCAAAATTGCTAACTACTGCAACTGAAATATCCTTTTCTGGAACTAGGAGGAAAAAACTATTGAATCCTGTGTCACCACCAGAATGGCTTACTGTTTGAAGTCCATTGTGGTTTTTCAAAAACCAACTTACGCCAACTTTTGGCAGTGTCGTGTCTGCTACATGAACAGAGTTGGTCCAAAGCAGATTGTAGGAGGAGTCAGCAAGAATTTGCTTCCCCTTGTATTTTCCTCTGTTAAGATTTGCAATTCCATAGTGTGTCATTTCCAGAACGCTTGAATTCAGTGTACTGCTTGGTGCATGAATACGATTGTAAGGATAAACTTCACTAACAATCGGCTTGCCTTTCCAAATGTGGCCTTTCACTCTTAGTGAGTCTGGTATCTTGGAATAGAAGAAGCTTGTGTGTTCCATCTCCAACGGATTTAAGATATTTTCTTTTACATATGTCTCAAATGGAACTCCAGAAACCCTTGTTATCACAACGCCAAGTATCTCAAAGGCATTATTGCTGTACGACCAGTCCTTACCTGCAGAAAAAAGCATATCATCATTTTCCAAACTCTTAACGAATCGCTCAGGTGCTGCATCATCATTTTGAGGTTTGTCCCATTCATAATCGTCAACGTCACCAATTCCAGAGGTATGATTTAGCATCTGTCGCATTGTGATATCCTGATAGTTGCCCTTCTTTTGTTTAAAATAAGGTAGATAGTGTATCAACTTTTCGTCAAGCTTAATTTTGCCCTGCTCCACTAGTTGAATTATTGCAGTCGCTACAAATGTTTTTGAAACAGATGCCCAATGAAAATCATATGTTACCTTCATCGGTTCTTTAGTGTCCAAGTTCCGATAGCCAAATGCGGATTGATATATTATGGAGTCATTCCTTGTTACAGCAATTGATAGTCCAGGAATGTTTAGTCGGGTCACGGATTCTCCAAGAAAGTTGTCAATTTCCTTAGTCAAATCGTATTTGTCCTCTGACTCTTTGGGGTGCTCGTTGCATGTTGTTAGCAGAGAAATAGAAATGAGAAAGAGGATTGCGTTTTTCATGTTCTAGGTATTTGTCAGATTGTTTCGCCTGTCGGGTTGTCCCGCGGCATTGTGCATACCGTTGGTGCATATGAGGTTGCTGGATTAGGAACCAAAATGAATGACCGAAGGGAATGATTTTGGCGATATGCTCCGTTCACGTCCCACGTGACCGAACGTTGTTCAAAAACGAAACTACAAATAACCCCGAACCCGGCAATGGCCAAATGCACGCTGTTGGCAACCGTTATTTTTTCTGCCGATAACTCCATACCGTGTAAACGTAAAAAATTGCTCCACCAAGAAAAATAAAAAGGGACCCATAATTAATCTTCTCAGGTGGTCTAAAAATTAAAAGTCCTACGAAAGCGACAAGTAGTAAAACAATAAAAATAGCGAATACAACGGCCCATTTAGTTTCATAAAAAGTCCTTCCCCGCTTGACATTCAGATTTTTGTCTACCGCTTTCAAAATCTCGACCTTTTCCTCTAGTTCCCCATAAAAAGCATAGAAACTCTCCTTCGTCTCCGCCAATGAAAGTTTTATCTTCTTTCTATCAGTCCTAATTCGGAATATATCAAAATGTTGATCTGGAATGTACGTATAGTCAACAATTTCTACCCACTTAATTTTTTCATTTGGCTTGTTATGAAACATGAATTGCCTTAGCCATTCAATTTTCAGCCCCTCGTTGTCAATGGTTAAATTCACCAACCCCTTGTCAAGTCTCTTCGTTACCTTTAGTATTAAATAGGTCAACCCTCCAAATACTCCCAGAAACAAGATGAATTGGTCTTTGGGGATAAACGTCAAACAGATAAAAAGTCCTAGTGTGCAAAAAACTCCAAGTGCTATTGCTAGCAGGTACCTCAATACATAAAAACCTCTTGCTACAACTTCAATCGTCATCGTCACTAAAAAATAATGGTTGCCAACGTTGGTGCATATTGTCGTGGCTGGTTTAGGAGCGCTTGTTAAGGCCGATAGGCCTACAAGCGCGACCAGTTGTAACGTGTCCCCGTGACAAATGCACATAAAGATAACGGAAGTAATGAGGACACCGAACCCGCCATGCAAAATGCACACTGTTACCTGCCGTTTGAGTCCCGCTTTAATTTTACAATATTTTCTTCCAGTCCGCTGTATCTGCTTTCTCTAAATGTCATCGTGCTGTCGGTTATGTCCAGCAGTTTCCATGAACCTTCTTCTTTAAATATTTTGTCGGCAAAGTAAATTCGTTTCCCGTCAGCCGTTATGTCCCATTTCAATCTTTTATTCCGTCCAAAGATTATTATTTGAATTGAATCTTGGTCAAACGATAAATAATAGTATTGGTCGCCTTCCCTAAGAGGTGGGGCGGTCTGTGGTCTAAGATTTGAACGAACCTCTGTCCACCGTCCAATTAGTTTTTCTCTTGATACTGAGGTCTTAGTTGGTTTCAACACGAATTCTAACTCCTTTTGATAATAGTATAATAGGGTGATTTTGTCGGGAGTGCATGACTTAATTACCGTCAAGGGATTAAAAATGTCATGGATGTTCAGAAATTGAAATCCTTTGTATGACACGATATCCCATTTTTTTGTTGGGAAGTTCATGTCATTGTCTCCCGTGTGAATAAGAGTAGAATCATTAATAAAACAAATACTGTCCTGGTATTTCTGGCCCACAATTGTGTACGCACCATTAAAACAATTATTTGTCGGACTATTTGACTTCAGCTTTGGGCTTAGTCGCTTAAACACAAGTTTTGAACTGCTGTCCGACTGAAGTATAAGTGAGTCTGAAAGCTATCCCAAAAAACGTCACGATTAAAAATAGAGATTAATCGTTAAAATTGGGATCAAATGAAGAAATCAAAATTCACTGAGAGCCAGATTATTGGTATTCTCAAAGAGCAGGAACAGGGTAAGAAGGTGGTCGATCTGTGCCGGGAGCATGGGATTAGCCAGCCGACATTTTACCAATGGAAAAGCAAATATTCAGGACTTGATGTGAACCAACTCAAACGTGTTAAGGAACTTGAGGGCGAAGTGTCGCAATACAAGAGGCTTGTAGCGGAGTTGACACTTGACAATCGAATCCTGAAGGATCTTAACTCAAAAAAATTCTAGGGCCTTGTGAGAAGCGGCAGGCTGTTGCGTACTCCCAGGAGAGTTACGCGATCAGTCTTCGCAAGGCCTGCAGACTGGTGGGTACCACCCCTTCAGTTGTTCGCTACAAACCAAAACCGAAAGACGATGAATCTATTCGGGTTCAGCTGCGCCAGATGGCTGACCTGCATAGCCGTTGGGGTTTCTGGATGATGTATCATCGGCTTCGTGCACTGAACTTCAAAGACAACAATAAACGGGTTTATCGAATCTATACTGACATGAGACTAAATCTTCGCCGAAAATACAAAAAGCGGCTTCCAATGCGAATCAAGCAGCCTTTAGTTCAACCTTTGCGGCACAACCTGACATGGTCAATGGACTTTGTTCATGATGGCCTCTTTCAAGGCAAGCCCTTTCGGGCATTCAATATTATTGATGATTTCAATCGCGAAGTCTTATCCATTGCGATCGATACGAGTTTGACAAGTCAACGTGTGGTCCGTGAGCTGAACAAACTTATTGACTGGAGAGGCAGGCCAGAGCAACTGCGCGTGGATAACGGCCCAGAATTCATCGCGCAAGCTTTACAAGACTGGTGCGGAGATCAAACTCAGCTCATCTTCATTCAAAAAGGCAAGCCACACCAAAACGGGTTCGTTGAACGCTTCAACAGAACTTACCGCGATGAAGTGCTTGACCTGTTCGCCTTCGAGAGCCTCAACCAGGCGCGCTTAGCCACCCAGGCCTGGATGTGGGTTTACAACAATGAAAGGCCACATAGTTCCTTAGGCTATCTGACGCCTCATCAGTTCCTGTTGAAATATGGAAAACTCCACAATCAAAATTTTTCAAAAGAGGAGTTTCCCACATTCCAACAGGATGTCAATTATGACTGGAATTTTATAGTTTCAAATGTGACGAAGGAAGGATAGCTTTCACAGCCAATAAATTTGCTTATTGTCAGCTTGTAAAAACATGTCGCCAATTGCAGAAATTAATATTGGTATCTTGTCTTTCCCAATTAACCAAGTCCAGTCCTGCGTTAATTTGTCAGGCGTGGTGTGATTAAATTTTACTGTTAGGTCGGCCAGATTTATTTTCATCTATCGAAGTCCAATTTGTCGGAGGGCAGTTACGCACAACGTTCGAGTTTATGCAGTTGCGGGATTAAGAGGGCTTGAAAATGCAGCGAAGCGGAATGTCAAGCCCGACCAGTTGCGACCTGTCGCCTGGACAAATATAAATTATGAAACCCAATAGTTAATAAAGTTGCGAGTCCGGCCATAGCGCAAACACATTGTTGTGTGCTGGCATTCAGTTCACTTAATAAATTTCCTGCTCTAATTCCCACTCTTCAAATTTTATTAGTGGGTTCTCATTGTCCCATAGCTTGAGTCTCTGATTTGCTCTGTGCAATGCATGCTCGGAATTTGTTGAGCGTCTCAAGTTGTCCACCTCTAAAGAGTTTGTCCACACGGCAAAAACTGGAACAGCGTCTGAGCCGTTTCCATCAAGGTCGTCAAGGTGGAAGTTGCTTAATGGTCGTGGGAAAGAGTTAAAACAAAACCATCTAGCCAAAGTCAAAAAGTCTTTCCAGTAATTAGTCTGTTGAGAATTAAACTTTTTCGCTGTCTCAAGAATTTCACTATGTCGGCCACCGTCTTTATGGATGTCTATGATGTATTCGCTGGCCATTTGTTCTGCTTTTTCTTTATTGTCCTGTACTGCGAAAGCAAAAATTTCAAAACAATTGTAAAGAAGCTGAGGATGGGCTAACAACTTGTCCAAGTAGTTATAGTCCGCTTTGATTAAGCGTGGGTCAACTGTCCCCTTGAAAAGGAAGTAAACAAAACATTGAACTTTTAATTTCTCGTCTGTCGTTAGTTTCATCTTTGTCAATGCTGGCACACAACGTTTATGTATAAGAAGAAGCGTGTTTAGAAACTGCTTCACTATTCACGTTGCCAAACTAAATTAGTTAAAAACATTTTTACTTTAGAGAATACACGCTTTTTCTTATACATTTTGGTATAGCCCGTTTTTATTTTTCAATCGCTATTTTTCTGGTGAATGAATTTCCAGTCCATGTGAAAGTAATTGCATAACCCAATATCCATTCATCCTCATTGCCTAATGGGGATTGAGGAAAAATGGCGAATTCTAATTCATTTGGTGTCTCGGGTTTTAAGTCGTAACAACTGCTTACAGACTGCTCAATCTTTGATTTAACCTTATCGGGCGTTTCCTTTTTTAAAAAATTTGTTATGCTGATAGTCAAAGGCAATAATTTATTTTTGCTGTCTTCAATTAGAGTAGCGTTTTTAAGTTCATAAATTTTGATTTCTTGCTGGTTGTACGCTCTTTTCATGCCACCACATCTTGAAAATATGATAAGTCGTCTACCGTCTGTCGTCCGAAGTGATTTTAATTCAAAAGCGATAAATCCAGCTTGCCCTGTCGTAAAATTAAATTCGTATCTCAAATAGTCTTTTGCCCCTAAGGTGTCTATAGAATACTGTGTTGTTTCTATGGAGTCTCCGCCAGGAATGGTGTAGCTCCCGTTCTTTAAAAGAATGTCTCGTTCCGTAGCAGTCAGTTGTGGCGTACATTCAGACGGAAGTTGTCTGAAAATGGATGTCATGGTTTGTCCAATTGCAGTAATTGTCAGAAGGCAAGTGGCTACAAATATTACTACTTTTCGTGTCAAATTGTTGTCGTTTTAAAAATGGGCTATAACGACCCGTGCATATTGTAAGCTCCCCATTTTTAGGACAGCATTAAATTAGACATTTTCGTTTCAATTGTCATCGCGATATTCTGTGGGTTTGTGGGAAACTCTTCAAGAGTTTTCCATAAATCCACGGGACTGCGTCCGTTCAATGCATCATGTGGCCTGTGGTTGTTGTAATCTTCCATCCATTCTTCTGCGAGGGCTTTGATCTGACTGATGTTCTCGAAGAGATAAGCATCTAATACATCTCGCCTGAAGCTTCCATTGAAGCGTTCTATGTAGGCATTCTGAGTAGGCTTGCCTGGTTGAATGAATTGTAAGGCAATGCCCTTTTTCTCGCACCAAAACCCAAGGGCACTGGAGATAAACTCTGGGCCGTTGTCAACTCTAATGCGCTTTGGTTTATCCCTCCAGCTGGTAACTTGTTCCAGCACGCGAATAACACGCTCTGCAGGCAATGATGTATCTATTTCAATAGCAAGAGCCTCCCGGTTGTAGTCATCCATAAGATTAAGCGTTCTGAATTTACGTCCTGATAAAAGTGAGTCCGTCATAAAATCCATCGACCAGCTGGTATTGATTGTTTGAACAGCCTCTAACGGCTGCAGGATGCGTGCTGGGAGCCTTCTTTTGCCCTTTCTTTTGATGTTGAACTTCAAAATCTTATACACCCGGTGAATCCGTTTATGATTCCAAACGAGCCCTTCCTTTCTGATCCGGTAGTAGATCTTCCAGAACCCTTCAGTAGGTCGCTGCTCGGCCATCAATTGAAGCTTATCAATCACAAGGCGATCGTCGCGATGACTTTGGTAATTATAGACCGACCTTGACAGATCCATTACTTTACAGGCCCGACCCAGACTTACTTCATAGGTCTGCTGCAGATGCTGCACGCGCAGACGCTTCTCGGCGGGCCTTAGAACTTTTTTCCCAGAACGTCCTTTAGCATTTTGTTGTCCAGGGCAAGCTCTGCATACATGTGCTTGAGCTTCCGGTTCTCTTCCTCAAGCTCTTTGATTCGCTTCAGGTCGTTGAGCTCCATACCGCCATACTTAGCCTTCCAATTATAAATCGTCGCCTTGGAAACGCCATGTTCGCGCGCCACATCCAGGATGTTCTTGCCAGCATCAAATTCTTTGAGAATGTTGAAAATCTGGGCTTCAGTAAATCGAGGTTTTCTTCATGGTTAACAGTTTAAAGTTAAGACTTCCGTCTAATCCTAAACTGTCCTATTTTCGGGGAAGCTTACAATATGACGTTGCGGGGAATAGGAGCGCTAAAAAATGAAGCGTAGCGAAATGTTTAGCGCGACCTACACCGAAACTATCCCACGACACCGGAAGTTGTTTGAAATTAAAACTAGGAATTAACTCTTAACCCCGCAATGGCATATGCACAGTGTTGTGCGTTCGTGCCCGTTCACTCAATCTTTTTCCAATCAGTAAGGCCGCCTTGATTAATAGTAAACTTTGTCAGTTTACCGGTCTCGTTCTTGACAAATTCAAGTGTCATAGCAGGTCTTACATTTTTAATGTTAAAGGTTGTTGGAGTAATTGCCAACAGTTGTGCCTTCCATTCGCCGACCACCTCAATAATCAGTTTTCCGTCCATTTCTTTAATCAGTGCTATCCTCGATGCTTGGCTCGTCATTTCATATTTTCCTTTGTAAGATTCAATCGTTGCCCTGTCGACAGCTATTTCATCATTCATCTTTTTACCTATTGCCAACGCAGCGATATAAACTGCTGACTCCTGAACTTTTGGATTGTTCTCCAAGTTTGATAATACCGTCACAAACACGTCTTCGTTGGGTAAATACATTTCAATCGTACTGAACCCCTTTATACCTCCAGTGTGTGTAATGGTCGGGCTGCCCTGAACTTGGATTGCGTTGATAAACCATCCATATCCATAGTTTGAATTTAACCCATCTAATAGTTTAAAAGAACTCAACGCTTTTTCGCGAGTTTCCTTTTTAACTATCTTATTAGAATAAAGGGCCTGGTGCCACTTATACATGTCAACGACATTCGACAATAATGCGCCCGCTGAATATGCGATAGTCATGCTCTGATAGTCGCAGTTTTGATATTTATTTTCTTCCATTTTATAACCGCTTGCCCGGTTGGGAATTATCCCTGAATAGTTGCCGTAGAATGAGGCAGTCATTCCTGACGGTTGAAAAATATTGTCGTTAATGAACTGGCCATATGTTTTGCCTGAGGCTTGCTCAATGATATAGCCGAGCAGATAATATCCAGAATTACTATAACTCCATTTTGTTCCGGGTTTGAATTCGAGTGGTTCATTTTTAAAAAAGTCAATCAATTCCTTTGGCCTAAAGTCCCTTCTTAAAACAAACGGGTCTGAATGACTCATTGATAGATACTCCTTAATTCCTGATGTGTGTGTCAGGAGGTGCTCAATAGTTATTTCGTAACCTTTGAACGGAAAGTCGGGAACAAATTTCTGAACACTATCTGTCAGCGATAATTTACCTTGTTCAGCTAATTGTAAAATTGCGATGGCAGTAAATTGTTTTGTAATTGATCCAAGTCGGAAGACAGTAATAGCCTGATTGGAAACATTTAACTCGATGTCTGCAAGTCCAAGACCTTTTTCGTATAGGACTTGTCCTCTCCTTACTACGATGACGGCACATCCAGGTTCATTGTTTTTAAACTGTCTGCTTAAGTAGTTTTCAATTTCCTTAATTAATTGTTTGTCTCTCTTGTCAGTCTGCGGAAACACAATTGTCCAAAGTCCGAATACGATTGACAAGGTCAGAAGGCATTTTTTGTTCATCGGTCCAATCTTTATTAGGGCATGACGCACAACGCTTGTGCTTCTGCAGTAGCGCGCTTTCGAAGCCGCGTCCTGTCCCCGACACCAAACGAGGAACGAAGATAACACTTATAGCTTACACGCCACCGCGCTATTGCAGAAGCATTTTGTTGTGCACAGTTTTTAAAACTCAATTGTCAATTTTAAGTCCGCAAAATACTCTCTCTGTCCTTGATTGTTATTGTCAAATGTAACCGTCATTCCATAATCCTCTGAAATAGTAAAGGCAATATTTGATTCTCCTCTAAAAAAGTCAAGATAATTGTCTGTCTGCGAGCTTTTGTAATTGAAATTCACTTTGGTCAATCTCCTTATTCCGTTCTTATGATTTGTTGGTTCTGTTTCGTTTTTCTTTTGTCCCTTAAACGGCAGTCTAAAAGTCCACGGTAGCTGAGGTTGATTCTCATTTTTAAGAATCTCAATTGTCATACCGTTTGGAAAATAGTCCGGCTGATATTTAAATGAATTTTCAAATAGTCTGTTATTGTCGTCACTGTTTACGATGCAAAGTCCGTACGGTGAAAACTGGTTTTTTTTGTAGTCAGCGCGTTGCCAAAGTCCAATAGGTTTAACTAAGTCACTTTTTATTTCTTGCTCGTTGTGAACCCAAAGTATTTCCAGGAAGAAATTGTCGAAGTAAAACTTCCTATTTGTAGTTCCTTGTCCCACGTGAACTCTATTGCTGCCCTCAACGAGTCCAAACTCTACAAGTTTGTCAGCAATTTTCCCGTTGTCGTCTGTGAATATAAAAATGTGGTCAATGTCCATTTATAGTTAAGTCTACTCGTCAATAAAAAATTGTGCACAACGTTTGTGTTTATGCAGTGCGGGGAATAGGAGGGCAAATAAATGTAGCGCAGCGAAATGTTTTGCCCGACCTGCACGTCATTGTCCTCCGATACCGAACTACATTAAGAAATTACTTTTACTACCAACACCAAACCCCCGCATTGCATAAACATTTTGTTGTAGGGCGTGTGCCTTCACGAATCTAGTATTAAAGACTTGTCCAAGTAGTCGAGGTCAAATCTTTTGATTTCATAGCTGTCAAGATACATGTGAAGGCTAAATAGTCTCGTGGTTCTTCTTTCGGTTCTAACTTTCAGTAAAATGTCCTTGACTGTCACGCCTTTTGATTTTACTATTTGCATCATTAAGTCCCATGTCGCTAAATCAATGAAGAATAAGTTGTCAACGGGTAATTTTTGGAGATGTTTTTCATCCTCAATTATTTTCATTGTTTCATCTCTAAGGAATTGTTCCCAAATGTCCTCTGTTTCTCCAAGGTATAAGTCTTTGTAGGTTACTATAAGTCCGAAGTATTCATCACTTCCTTGTAGGCTGTTTGCAACTGTCAACATTTGAATTGCGTAAGCCTTAACAATATTCTTGGATAACTCTTTCGCTAGGTTTTCATCTGTCGGATTAACACTAACAATTGGTCTGGGTTCAACAGCTTTGGCTTCTATTAGTACGCTTTTCTCAATAACAAAATCTACAACCTTGCTATCTTTTCCAAGAATGCCTTTTAGTTCTTTTTCTGGAATGAATTCGACTTTATTCTCACTAAGTCCGAGTTGAATATATTTTTCCATTCGGTCACCAAACTCTTCAGGAAATCTTTCGTCATGATTTTTCATGAATTCATAAATGAAATAATGAATTGAATGATTCAGAACGTCTCGATGGGGAATTGTTAAACGGTTCCTAAAGAGCAGAAAAGGTCGTTTACAGAAAAATGATGTCTCAAATATCTGTAGGTCATAGTTTCTAATTGCTCTGCTGTCTTTTTCAAGAATTGACTTTATCGTTTCTCGAGATACTGTCAATAGATTAATGAGTGAGTTGGTTTTATCTTGACCTAAAAATGAATTGAGAATGCTTATATGGTCTTGAGTGATAAAACCCGCATATGGTATTTTGGTCAATTCAGAGTTGAGAACCGAAACCCAAAAGACGTTAAGGGTCTTTAAGAATTCAATTATTGTTATTCCCGTTTTTTCTTGAAATGATTTCTCAATATCGTATTTGTGCTTTAGAACCGTAAAGAGATTTATCTGTCTGGCGAAAGTGTCAAACCAGATTCTTTTTTGATATTGAAATTGTTGAAATGACAATATTGTAAAAGTCTTGCTAAGCCTTCCGTTCCTTTTCAGGTTGAATGTCGCGTGACTTAGTTCCAGTTGTTCAAGACTTTGAATGATTTTAATAACGTCATTGCGTTCAGCAACTTTTGAATTTCGATTGTCCTCGGCAAATTCTAGAGTCCACTTTAAAAGGAGTAGTGGGTGCCAGAAAGGACTCGGTTTTGAGGTAATGTTTTCTTGTTCCTT
Source organism: Cyclobacteriaceae bacterium (assembly GCA_044227305.1). Classification (GTDB taxonomy): domain Bacteria; phylum Bacteroidota; class Bacteroidia; order Cytophagales; family Cyclobacteriaceae; genus ELB16-189. The sequence continues at coordinate 347,189 of JBGAFJ010000006.1, forward strand.
TAGAATTGTCAGTAGGTGGATTACTAAAGACTCGTAAGTAAATTTTCTTATTTTGTTTCTAATTGGTTTAAAGTCCACCGTTTATAAATTGGTCTTGATGTCGTCTCTGGTCAGTCCTGGCACATGCCCTACAACGTTCGTGTATGTGACGTTGTGGGGTTAGAAGCCAAAATGAATGACCGAAGGGAATGATTTTGGCGACCTGCTCCATCACTGTCCACCGTGACCGAACGTTATTTTGAAACACAAACTACAAATTACTGTGAACCCCCACAATGGCACATACACATTGTTGTAGGCCGTTTCATCTTGTCAGTTGTCCTTCCTCATTTAAAATATATGTATCTCCGTCCCAGTCAGTGACTTCAATTTTGTCTCCGAATAATTTCATTGCCTCCGAACCGTCTTGAGTTACAAAAATGTCTTTCGCTGAGAAGTTCCATTTTATATAGCCATCCATGTCAATCCTCTTGATCTCAAGTTCTCCGTGAACAATAAAGTCGTCTTTAAATGGGTAAATTGAAAAGCATGTCGCAGGGTCAAGTTCCTTTTTCCAGTTCAAAGTTAGTCCCGGAAGTTTGAAAGAGTAAACTGTGTCACAGCAACAAATAAGGAAATTGTTGTCTGTCAGGACGAACGAGTTGTCATGAATGCCAGTAGCTCCTCCTGTCTCGCAAATTATTGCGCTCGTAATATTTTGTCCGTCCTTAGTAATCTTAATCCCATGTTTTGATGTCGGCTGAAACTCAGTGTTGTCATAATACACGGTATCATACTTAAATGAATTGTCGGCCGAACCAGGTTTGAATGTTGGGTCGTCAATTATGTCTACCGTAAATTCTTTGAATCTAGTTGTCATTGAAATGGCCTACAACGTTTGAGTTTATGCAGTTGCGGGATTAGGAGGGTTTAAAAATGAAGCGTAGCGGAATGTTAAACCCGACCTGCTGCGAAATTGTCCCCCGTGACCGAACTGTGTTTGAAACATACACTACAAATTTGCACTACACCCCGCAATTGCATAAACTTTTTGTTGGCTGCCGTTTTCAATACCTCTCGACTCTTACTGTGTCACCCTTCTTCGAAAATTCTATCCACGTCCCAACTCTTTCACCCAATTTGTATTCTCTGATATCCCAGGGTTGTCCGTTGTCAAAGTAACTGAGTGACTTCCCGTCAAATTCACCGTCCTTACTGTATGCTATTTGGCTCGGTTGTCCGTTGTCGTAGTAAATTCTAAAAAGTCCTTGCATCCGCCCCAAACTGTCTCTAAACTCTTGAATGTGAACTTGCCCGTTGTCATGATACCACACTGTAGAATCTATCTCTTTTCCCTTCAAATAAGTCCTTTTGATGTATAGTTGTCCGCTGGGATAGTAAATGAGTTGTGGTCCATGCAACGTGTCGTTCAGGTAACTTTCACTACTTTCAAGTTGTCCGGTTTTATAAAGAGTAGTCCACAGTCCAGTCTTTCTTCCGTTAATCAACTGTCCTTTGGGTTCTTCTTTACTCCATTCTTTTTCTGTCTTAGCAAGCTTGAATTCACGAGCAATTTGTCCACGGTTGAAGTAAAGAAATGCTACAATCACGCCAACAATTGTAATTATAGTCACCTTAAATTTTGTCCTTTTGTCCATGGGTTAATCTTGTCCGAAAATGGCAGCCAACGTTCAGTGTATGCGTCCGTAGCTGGCTGCGAGGGCTTGAAAATGCAGCGTAGCGAAATGTCAAGCCTGAGCCGTTGCTACGTTTGTTTACACTCAATATTAGTAACGAAGATAGATGTTTGAATTCACTTTCACCCAGCTATGGCGCATACACAGTGTTGTCGGTCTGTTTGCCGGCGTCGGCCCGCCGTGGCACGCACGCTAAGATAAAATGCGTATCGTCTCTCTGTCGTCTCCTACCCGATCAGATGAAATGCGGGCGTTCGCGCGTCGGGAAGCGGGCGAAAACAATCTTCTAAATGAAAATTACTCTTTGAGCCCGCGGCAAATGACCGACAACGTTCAGTGTATGCGTCCGTAGCTGGCTGCGAGGGCTTGAAAATGCAGCGAAGCGGAATGTCAAGCCTGAGCCGTTGCAAAATTTGCTTACACTCAATATTAGTAACGAAGATAAATATTTGAATTCACTTTCACCCAGCTATGGCGCATACACAGTGTTGTCGGTCGGTTTGTCAGCGTCGGCCCGCCGTGGCACGCACGCTAAGATAAAATGCGTATCGTCTCTCCGTCGTCTCCTACCCGATCAGATGAAATGCGGGCGTTCGCGCGTCGGGAAGCGGGCGAAAAACACTTTCTAAATGAAAATTACTCTTCGAGCCCGCGGCAAATGACCGACAACGTCTGTATATCGGAAACAAAGTTTCCGATATATCCTTATTCTACATCCAATGGGGCCTCCCCGGATAAATTCAACCCAAGGCGATCCAGTGGGCTCACAATCTTCGAAAACCCCCGGGTCGTAACATGTGTGTAACGTTCGGTAGTTTTCCCGCTTTCATGCCCCATCAATGCCTGAATATAGCGAATATCGGTGCCGTGCTCCAAAAGATGCGTCGCAAAACTATGCCGGAGTGTATGCGCACTTATACGTTTCAGAATATTCGCCTTCCTCGCAGCCTTTTTCACGATCATATTTACGCTTCGTGGTGAATAGCGAGCACTCAAAGGGCCCTCAAATAAATACTGTTTTGGATGATAGAGTGCTATATAGTGCTTCACAAAATTTATTACCTGACCGGATAACAACGTAACCCGGTCTTTTTTACCCTTCCCCCCATCTACAAATAGCTGCATTCTCATGACATCAAAGTCACTCCATTTCAAGTTCAGCAATTCACTCATTCTCAAGCCGGCCGAATACATCACGAGCAGCATGCATCGATGCTTTACGTTGACAGTAACTTCAATCATACGCTTTACTTCATCCTCGCTCAATACCCTGGGCAGTTTATGCTCTTTGATGGGACGGTCAATGAAATAAGTTCTCCGCTCACCGCGAAGAACGTGCTCCAGATAAAACTTGATCGCGTTGATTGCTGTATTTTGTGTCGACACCGAAACGCTCCGATCAACAACCAGATATTCAAGATATTTCAATATGAGGGCTTCTGTAATCTGGTCTGCAGGCAGCGGACGGATGTAAATCAAGAATGCGCGCATTTGCGATTCATAGGTTTTTACGGTCGCCTCGCTGTAGCGCACACGAACTAATTGCTCGTGATATCCTTCTGGAAGTTTAACCTCTTCCCTACTTTTACTATTCTCCAAATTAAAGGAACGAAAGTCCCCCACTTGAATCTCCTGAACGGAAGCGATGCGTTTTGCGAGTGTTGACAATTCTGACTCTGAATACAACACGTACCAGCATGAGTGAGTCTTACTGAACAGTCGCCCCGGATATTCTCTGATCATCTTGGAGATTGTTGCATTCAATCTGCCTTTGACCGCAATACAATTCATTCCCCTGTGCACAAGGGGCTCGAGAGACAATTCAACATCCGGCATAGCGCCGAATAATAAGAAGGGAATATGTAAGAATGAACTAGCAACGTAAACGTAATCCTGAAAATCATACAGCCATCTGTACGGCTATCCGATCATCACCCCGAAACGAGCACTATATGTTTATCCGAAGCCTATTCCTGTACAGCCTCTACACCCCACAGAACACATTGAACCCTCCATCCACCGGCACATTCACGCCTGTCACAAATGCAGACGCATCGGAGCAAAGCCATACCAGCGTGCCGATCAGTTCATCGGGCCTTCCGAATCTAGCGAACGGTGTCTGGTTTACAGCAGCCTGACCTCTTGCTGTATACGTGCCGTCGGGATTGGTGAGTAGATTTCTGTTTTGCTCAGTAATAAAAAATCCAGGAGAGATGGCATTCACACGAATTCCCTCACCAAACTTTTTCGCCATCTCCACTGCAAGCCACCCGGTGAAATTATCTACGGCGGCCTTCGCAGCGGAGTATCCAACCACGCGCGTGATGGGCCTGAATGACGCCATCGAAGCGATGTTAATAATCACCCCTTTCTTTCTTTTCGCCATGTCCTCCGAAAAGACCTGACACGGCAGCACCGTACCCATCAGGTTCAAATCCACCACTTTTTGAAAGTCGTCAAGGTTCAGGCTGAAAAAGTTTTTGTCCGGCGCGATCACAGCGCCTGGCATGTTGCCGCCCGCAGCGTTCACAATAATATCGATCGATCCGAACTCTTTGAGTATGTCAGCATTGGCTTTCACAAGGGCATCGCGATCAAGGACATCGGCTTTGACACCGATCGCGTGGCCACCGGCCTTACGAATTTCTGCCGCCAGCTGATCAGCGACTTCTTTACGGCGTCCGAGTATAGCCACCGAAGCGCCGGCTGCCGCCAGACCTTTCACCATTGCGGTACCTAATACGCCTGTGCCGCCTGTGACGACAGCATTCTTGTTCGCGAGCGAGAAAAGTTGATCCAAGGTTCTAATATTTAAGATTAATGGCTGGCAAATATAATGGCGCCTGGATTAAGTCGTATGGGTTCGTCATGAAATTCAAAATACAAATAAGCACTGGAAGAGTCTGCAAACGGTTCCACAAGATTCAGCCTTTCAGAAATGCTTGAGACTACCATTCGTAAGGTAGGACGTGCGTATTACTGAGATACCCTTATTAACTCCTCGAGATAATTCCCCCAGATTTTTGGCAGGGAATGGGTTCCGTGACCGCGTGTTTCATCGGTGATCGGTAGTAAAATATATCGCCCCTTCGCCACTTTTTTGATCTCCTTTTCCATGATGCCCAGTTCCGGCGGGTTGGTTTGATCGTCAGCAGAATTGATTGCAAACAACGGGGCTTTGATCTTCCCCAGGTGCGGCGATGGATTGTAATATCGCGATGCTTCAAACTGATAGATCATATCATTGGCATCGAGCGCAGATCGGTAACGATCGATCGAAGTTTGAAGAAATTTCTCAGCCTCTTCCCGGGTCGGTGCGGTCTTTTGCCATTGCAACGGAACACTGGTCATGAAGATCAGTGGATAAATCGCATACGTCAGTCCTTGCGGTTGCGTCTTATATTCCCCGCCGTTCCATTGTGGATCATTCTTGATCGCGTCGATCATCATCTTTCTCATCATGCGGTTGCGTCCGGCGATCTCAACGGGAAGACTTGCCAGGGGCATGAGCGCGTCCATGAAATCGGGATACGTATAACCCCATACCCACGTGTGCATCGCTCCCATCGACGTCCCCATCACGAGTCGGAGATGGTTCACGCCGAGCCCTTCGGTCACGAGACGATATTGCGCATTCACCATATCATCATACGTGTAGGCCGGGAACTTCATGTGCAAACCATCACTCGGTTTGCTCGACTTGCCATGTCCCACAGCGTCAGGTAAAATGATAAAATACTTTTCAGCGTCGAGGAGTTGTCCGGGGCCAAATAAAACACCGGCAAAGCGTTCATTGAGAAACGCACCACCACTGCCGGTCGTTCCGTGAACAATGATCACGGCGTTGGTCGTTTTGCCATTCTTATCTTTTACAGGTTTCCCCAGCGTTCGATAATGCTGCGTGAGTTTTGGCAGCGTCTCCCCTTTCGAGAATTTAAAATTGTCGATCACAAAATCACCTTCGACGGGTTGCGGATAGTTTTGCGAAAATCCTGCGTAACTAATCAACAACAGGACGTACCATACTTTTTTCATGTCTTGTTACTTAATTATTTCAGCTTTGATAAGTTTATCAAGTTTTGGGAACTCACGATCAAGGTATACATTGCCCTCTTCGAACAGCCTCCCCTGCTTTCCTCCACGCATACCACCACCGGAAGTCTCGGCGTATTCCGAATAGAGTTGATCTACCACAGCAAGGCCGTCAATCACTTTTCCGATGGGCGCGAACCCTTGTTCATCTTGTTGCGGGTTGTCTTTGAGGTTGATGTACAACTGCGTAGTCCGTGCATCGGGTCCCGTCATGGCATAGGCAATGGTTCCACGAAGGTTTTTTTCTTTGACGGGATCGTCTTTGAAAGAATTATGCTGCCAAACCTTCGCGATCTCCGGGTTCCCAGGAATACCAAATTGAGCAAACGCGCCGGCACGAATACGATAGAAACGTGAATCGTCAAAAAATCCGTTGCGAACCAGATTGTAAAAACGATCCGCGCCCAGAGGAGCCCATGCTCTGCTTATCTCAAGGATGAAGTCGCCCTTTGTCGTGGTGATCCTGACCTTATATATCGACGGCCCAGTTTGTATCCATGACGCATGCTGCGGATTTTTTAAAACTGCATCGCGGTCCTGCGCATGGCAGAAAGAAGTCACCAGACACGCAAAAACAAAAACAAACCGCATGGATTCCGGTCTAGCTCGTTCAGAGCAAAAAGATGAACTCTTCGTTGCTCTTGTGAAACTTGCTCTTCGCTAACTGTTTCTCATTCACAAAGTAATTGACGATCTGATCCGCATATTCTCGCCGGGTCTTAAAGAACACAGGCGCTTTCTTTCCTTTTTGTGCACTCAGGATGTTTTTCAGGATTACTTTGTTTTGCGCGCCGATCTCCTGCTTCGGTTTTAGCTTCTTCTCAATTTCTTCGATGGTTGCATTCATCTCATCGATCTGCTGAATGGACAGCGCCATATTTCTAAGGTTTAGTGAACGTTTTCTTCAAATTCTTTTGTCAAGGTACGAATGATGTCGCGCATCGGACGAACACGGGTCACATCTTCGATTGCCGGTCCGGCGCACCAAACGGTTTTATAGGTTGCACCAAACGCCGCTTTTTCTACCGCTTTCATGCCGCGAAAGGCGATCAACATCTTTGCGTATTTTTTTAGTGTCTTATTATTGTTCAGTATCCATTCCAGGAAATTGGCTTTCGTTCCCAGTTGCTGAACATACGGCGTGTTGATCACGGTCAGCGCCGAGCCGGAGAGCTTGGTGGTGCGAACAATATCTTTTTCACCGTAGTCGACCATGGCCTGTTTGTACTCCGGTGAAATGTCCGCCTCATCGCAAGCGATAAAAATCGTTCCCACCGAAACCCCTGCCGCTCCCCAACTCATGGCCTCACGGATGTGCTTTCCTTTTGAAACACCCCCTGCAGAAATAATGGGCAGGTTGCAATTCTCCCTTAACATCGTTACGAGATCTTTCGGTGAAATATTTCCCGCGTGACCGCCTGCCCTGTTGTTCACTGCTATGACAGCATCCGCACCAAGCTCTTCCACTTTCTTTGCGTAAGCAAGATCGACTACATCGCAGAAGACTTTTATGCCAAGCGGTTTGCAACGATCGATCGTCTCCTTGGGACTGCCTAACGAAGTGATGACGAACGCCACTTTTTCCTCCGCCAGTAGCTCAAGTTGAGGTTTGTACCTGGGATTGGATTTGTTGACAATAAGATTGACTCCGAAAGGCTTTGAAGAATAGGCTTTGAGCTCACGGATCGCGGCACGGAGTTCACCATCGGTGCGATAATTCAACGCTGGGAATGCGCCCGCAACACCGCAATCCATAGCTGCCTTCATCATCTTCGTATTGGAGATGAGAAACATGGGTGCCACAATGATGGGATATTCTATACCCAGCATCTTGTCAAGTGTTAATGCGTTCATGATGATTTAATTTTTTTACACTCGACCAGCCAATCCCATGGGTAAGGTGCCTTCATCCACGGCGGCGGCATATCAAATTCTGACGTCCAGTCGTACTCAATTTTATCAATTGCCGTGACGACCAGGTTCGCCTCTTCGAACAACACACGCAACTCACTTTCCAGATAGTGTTTCGTGGGTACGCCATCAATCTGGATCACCCCCTGAAGAATGTCTTTTTTCGATTTATAATAGGAAAGTTCAGAAGCCGGAATCTCATCCAGATCGGTTTTCTCTCTTCTGTACCAGTCGATCAGCCGCCACGAAGAGAACAAAACAGACTCCAGCGAAGGCACCACCACCATTGACGTGCCGTTCACACGCAGTGCACGATAGATATTCTGAATCATCGCCCGATTCTTGTCCTGCTCCTGAAACATGATCACATTACAGCAGAACACAAATTCAGCGATCGGAAACACCAAATTGCGACTGGTGAGATCTGCACGTTTGAACACTATGTTTCTATAAGGACTCTTCCGTGCCAGATTCAGTAGTTCATCAGAAATGTCTATTGCCAGGATTTTTGAAAACGCGGGTGACAAGTAAGGAAATGCTTTCCCGGTGCCACAACCGAAATCTATCGCGTGTAAAGATTTGTTTGCATGTCGTTTAAAATACGAAGCCAGCTTTTTGTTGCGGTCACTTTTGAAGACGTCGAATATTTCCGTGTCGTATTTCTTACCAATCTTGTTCCAGTGCGCTTCCTGATCCATGCGATTATTCGCCAGGGTGATAGGTACGTTCTACATGCTTCTGAATGTCTTCATCATAGAACAGCACATCTTTGAATTGCCCTTGTGCGTAGAGCGCTGACTGATCATTGAAATGGGGAGACGCGGGATCACTGCTGGATCCTCCTGTCACGACCGATTTTGCCCGGACCTTTTTTCCAAATTCCACCACGGCAACGAAACTGTTGCCGACATAACCATACATTTTTTTGGTTCCGTGAAATTTACGCGCACCGAAAGCAGCGAGCGATCCCCAAAACGATGACGTAAACGGAACGGCAAGACTTGGCTTGTGATCATCGAACGTGGGTTCGACTTTTCCCGTGAGGCGCTGAAACCTGTTCACCTCACCCCAGGGCTGTTTCCACGTACCGAAATCCTGCAGAAGTTCGTAGACGGTTTGCGACAGGGCTGTCATCTTTTCGTATCGCGATGTTTCCGTCACGAGATACTCAATTACGCTCAGCTGATCCGTGCCAGGTGCAATGCGTTTGGCCACATTCATACGCAACCGCTGCGAGGTATAGATCGCCAGCGTGGTAGCAACAGATCCATTACCATAGCGCAAATCCCAATTGCGCAAGACCTCTATCGGCTCCAATAATTTGGTCCTCACCGTATCATCGGAAACCGACATCGCATCGTAGGCTTCCAGGTACGAAGGAATTAGTTTCTCAAAGCCCGGGAGGTAAGTATCCTGAGAAGCGGTGATCAGTTTTGGCAATGTGAACATCGACTCCCCTTTCAACACACGAATTGCGTGCAGACCCCGCGCGTTTTCCGGATCGGGTGCCATGTAAGTCGGATACGCTTTACGGTCCGGACTGCTCGCATCGGAGACTGTGAAGGGTGTAGCGTTGCAGTTCTGAATCCATCCATTGGCGGGATTGTATACATGAACGATTTCATCGATTGTATGCAGGCCCTTCCATTCGGTCGCCGGGTCACTGCCGTCCACAGGTTTGCTCCAGTCGAATTTTGTATCGCGCCTGGGAAGGAAGTCTCCATGCCAGTATGCAATATTCCCTTTGTCGTCTGCATACACGGTATTGTTGGATGAGTTCGTGCGGAGCATCATGGTGTTTTTGAAATCTTCGAACGAGGCCGCCTTGGTACGCATGAACGATTGCGTAAGAGCCTTCTCCGGCTCGGTCATCATCTTCACAGCTATCCACTTTCCTTCGCGTTGCGCGACGACCGGTCCATGCTGCGTGCGGTAAGTCATGAATTCCCGTTTCTCCAGCTTTCCATTTTTCTTGTACCGGATCACCACCTTTTCCTGGGGCAATGGGCGCATTTCTTTATCATAACGATAAAAGAGTTTTGATCCTTTGCGGGAAACCACTTCAGCATACTCGTCAATGACATCAGCCTGGCTGGTCGTATGCATCCATCCACAATGCTCGTTGAATCCCTGATAGATAAAAAATTGTCCCCAGGTGGCGGCACCGTACACGTTTAATCCTTCATCACTTCTGACATGAAGTTCGGATCTGAAATAAAAAGACGTATGAGGATTGATCAGCAGCATCGCATTGCCGGTGGCGCTGTTAGAAGGTCCGATGGCAATTCCGTTTGAGCCTTTCGGTTCGGGCTCGTGTAGACCGTCGTCATTGATCTCCATTTTGAGATTTCCGGGCTCTTTGCCGTAAAACTCCTTAATCTCATTCAACGAAATGCTTTCAATATCTCCGCCAATGCTTCCTTCGCTGAATAACAGCGGCATCCACGGCTGAAATCTTTTGATCAATTTGGGCTTAACGTGTGGATGAGTGTATAAATAATAGTTGATGCCATCTGCGAAAGCCGTACAGACCTTTTTCATCCAGTCTGGACTGGTCTTATAAATCTCGATCGCTTTGGCTGTATCGAGAAAAAGTCGCTGGCGCAGGTCGTTGTAAATAAACTCCTCTCCGTCGGCTTCGGCCAATCGCGCAGTGGCGATCAGATAATTGCGTTCTACACGTTCGAAGTCGTTTTCGCATTCCGCATAGAGCATTCCGAACACCGCGTCTGCATCCGTTTTACCGTAAATATGCGGGATTCCCCATGTGTCGCGTGTGATCGTGATTCCTTTCGCCTGCTGCTGCCATTTGGTGATTTCCTGTTGTGTAATTTTTTGGCCAAAGCAAGCCGAACTGATCAGAATTAGAATAAGTGCGTTCCGCATAGAGTTTTTAGACTTAGGGAACTGAAAAGTATCGAAAACTTGGGAGAAATCTAGAAGCGAAAGTGTTACCGGTTGCCGGTCACCAGTGGCCGGTTTGTGGGCCCTTGTCGGTGTTCTTCACTGACATGCAATCTCATATAAATTAAAGTCCCCTCGCCCCGGTCGCTGTTCTTCACCGACCGGCAAACTCATATCACATATCAAAAAGCACCAAGACAGGCTGAGGAGCACCAACAAAAGCAAGCTGAGGCTTCATTTTGCGTTGTAATACTTGTTGGCCATCAGTGAGATAGGAGTACCAATACATACCATCAGGATCGCCATGGCCTGGGCAGCATTGATCATATTGAATGGCCCGCGACCAATTAATGTAGTTGGCACCACCACCTGACTCATCATCACCCACACGAAAGCGCCATACAAAATTCCAACTGCGTATTTATTGCCGCGCAGAATGCCGAGTCGTGGGTAAGTCAGAAAGAAAAGTATTGTCCATCCGAATGCAACCATATAGTGAAACAGAAATCCGAGAATGATCATGCTGACCTCGCCTGAGTAAGCAGTCTCCTTTCCAAATACCGCGCTGGCAATATATTGTGCAACGAGTATCGGACTCTTTCCTGTTTTGAGATAAAATTGTGTGCACGCTGCAGTGATATCCAAAGTACCGGCAAGCAAGCCAGTGAGGATGATGGCTTTGGCAAATTTCGGAGATTGAGATGCGACTTCAGTCATAGCCTGGGAGGTTTTAAACCGCAGGCAATATCAAATTATTAGGTGAGCACGCAATCACGCACTGCGCCTCAATATGCATTTGAATGGCTTTTGAACAGAATTCGTCAATTTGGTGAATTCTGTTTGCGCCCGTAGGCAAACTTGAAATACACAAGCAAAACATCGAGTACGAAAACAATGCTATTCGCAATAATTACCGGCCAAAGCATCAAAGCCACGGCGTAAACCAACCATACGATCGTGCTGAGCAGCACGATGAGGATCATGGTGAGACTCAGGTCATGCGCGCTTTTTGTTTTCCAGATCTTGTAAACCTGGGGTATGAAAGTCACTGCAGTCAGAAAGGCGCCGATATGTCCGAATATTTCTATCCAATTCATCTTGAATGATTAAACAATTTGTTGGTACAAAGTTAGGCTTTAATGACCAATTGATCACCGGCGACGGATTTTGCCGATCCATTTGTTTGCTTCCTGCTGGAGCTTGATCTTACCGCTGTTGATCGCCTCCTGTAGTTTTTGATTGACCGGACCCTTTGATGTAAGATGAAAATATCCGCAATCGTCGCATCGATAGACTGCCACCGGACCCGTGCGGGTTCCATATTCAAAATTTGATCGGGCATCAATCAAGGCCTCTTCCGCAATTTCCTGCGTAGCAAATACTTTTTTATGGCTAATACACTTTATCAATTATCTTGCTTATTAAAATAAATATTCCAATGAAGATAGCAGAAATCCACACGAAAAAAGGCGTCATGAAGATCCGGTTTTTTGAAGAGGACGCACCCAACACGGTAAAGAATTTTATCGATCTCGCCAATAAAGGTTTTTACAACGGACTCACTTTCCATCGCGTCATCCCCAATTTCGTAATTCAGGGCGGATGCCCCAATGGCATTGGCAACGGAGGACCGGGCTATCATATCGATTGTGAACTTACCGGTAAGAACCAATATCATGACCGTGGAGTTCTCTCCATGGCACACGCTGGAAGAAATACAGGTGGATCACAATTCTTTATCTGTCACAACCGCGACAACACCAAACACCTCGATCGCAATCATACAGTGTTCGGAAAAGTGTACGAAGGCGTGGAAGTTGTCGATCAAATTAAACCCGGTGATGTGATGGAGAAGGTGGTGATTGTTGATCAGCCAGCCTAGAACAGATCTTTCACTTTAGTCATTTCCTATGCTTCAGTCCCCCCAACTCAAAGCCAATCCTAACCTGCACGTCTTCCTTCCCATTTTTTATATGGTGTGGTCCGATGCCGTGCTCACGCCGACAGAGATCAGCGCAATCAGGCAGATCATCAATGCGCAATCATGGCTTAAGGATGACGAGAAAAAATTTCTTTTTGAACAACTGAATCCCGCGTCGCCGCCGTCTCCCGACGAATTCAAAAAATGGCTTGAAGAAATCCGTCAAGCTCTGGCCAATTCCCAGGTTACGAGTTCCAGGTTGGGGGACATTGGAGTTAAAGTGGCGCAACGCCATGGAGGCGATGAGAGGCTGGTACAAGCACAAAAAGGACTGGCAGATATTGACGAGAGCCTTGGCCTGATCAGCGGTGAGGCGATCTATCACTTTTTCCCGGAACGCAGACAAACCATCACGCAGAGTCGGGCGACACGCACCACATTTGACATTGCCGCGCTCACCGCCATACTCGATGGGCCGGAAGCGCCGATCATCAAAAAGGTAAAAACTCTTCTCTCTGACCCTGCCTTCAAATACATCGATCCCGATAGTCTCTCGGCGTATCGCGAAAAAGTGCTGCAATGGTGCAAGGTGTTGGCGCAACAAGGATATGGTGCGATGGCCTACCCGAAAGAATATGGCGGGCAGGCTGACATGGCAAGCTATTTCGCCATCATGGAGGCGCTCAGCTACCACGACCTCAGCATGGTGATCAAGTTCGGCGTGCAATTCGGACTGTGGGGCATGAGTGTTTATTTTCTCGGAACGGAAAAGCACCATAAAAAATATCTCAAAGACATCGGCACCCTGGAACTCCCCGGCTGCTTCGCAATGACCGAGACCGGCCATGGTTCAAATGTGAAAGGCATTGAGACCACTGCCACCTACGACCACGCAACGCGGAGCCTCGTGATCAACACACCGCACGCCGATGCGAAAAAGGAATACATTGGAAATGCCGCCGTTCACGGGCAGGCCGCGACCACGTTCGTTAAACTCATCGTCGAAGGAAAAGATTATGGCGTCAGCGCCGTGATTGTCCCGCTGCGGGATAAAAGTGGCAAGACCTTGCCCGGTGTAACCATTGAAGACTGCGGTCGCAAGATGGGACTGAATGGCGTCGACAATGGAAAGATTCATTTCGACCATGTGCGTGTACCTTACGACAACCTGCTTGACAAGTTTGCGAGCATTACCGAGGATGGTAAATTCCAAAGTCCGATATCCAGCGACAACCGCAGGTTCTTTACCATGCTCGGCACACTCGTTGGCGGAAGGATTGGAATTCCACGTTCCGGCCTGAGTGCTTCCAAATCAGGATTGACGATTGCTATCCGCTACAGTGACCAGCGTAAGCAGTTCGGACCTGACGAAGAAACGGAAATACCCATTCTAAATTACAGAACTCATCAACGAAGGCTTATGCCGTTGCTCGCCAACGCGTACGCACTGCATTTTTCGCTGAGATACCTTACTGATCGGTTCCTCAAAAGAACCGAAGCAGACATGCAGGAAATCGAGGCCCTCGCAGCAGGCCTGAAATCATTTGCCACCTGGAATGCCACAGCTACCCTGCAGGAATGCCGCGAGTGTTGCGGCGGCAAGGGATATCTCTCCGAAAACCGCATTGACCGGCTAAAGAACGATTCCGAAATCTATACGACGTTCGAAGGAGATAACACCGTGCTGATGCAGTTGGTTGCAAAGAGCAGGCTCACAGAATTCAAGCAGGCATTCGGTCACATGGGCGTTCTCGGTATTTTAGGATATGTCACAGAACAGGCTTCGACATCGATCACCGAGATGAACCCATTCACGACACGCAATACAGACGACGAACATCTGATGGATCCCGAATTCCATTTGAGTGCTTTCCGTTACCGCGAGAAAGACATCCTCACTTCAGCGGCCAAGCGGCTGAGAAAACACATCAGCAGCGGCATGGATTCCTTTGACGCATTCAATGTCAGTCAACACCACCTGGTGCAGGTTGCTTTTGCCCATGTCGAACGGGTGATTCTTGAACAATTCATTTTACAGGTCGACCGAACCACAGATGCCGGCTGCAAGGCTGTGCTTAAAAAACTGTGTGCGCTGTTCGCCTTATCCCAGATGGAAAAAAATAAGGGATGGTATCTTGAAAGCGGTTATATGGAGGGCAGCAAGACCAAAGCTATCCGTAAGTTGGTAAACCAGCTCTGTTGGGATATTCGCCAGGAAGCCGTCCCCCTCGTAGACGCATTCGACATACCTGAAAGTTGCCTCTCTGCCCCTATCGCAGCAAGGCTTGATTAAAAAAATATGGGGCTCTTTTCACCTCGAAAGTCAAGCACGCCGGCCACCTCCGACAAGGTGTGGAAAAATCGCACAGCATGCCTGAAAGGAGTTGCTAAAGAATCATGGTCTGCATCAAAAGAGTCGAAGGTGCCGCTTGTCGTCACATTTTTTGAAGAGTCCCAGCGTGCATTGGTTGAATTTCTCACGACCAATAAAATTCCTTTCAAAGAAGTTCTCTCTTTTGAGGAGATCGGTCGTCTTGAAAAAAATACACTCGCCGTCTTGAGGGCCGTTGATGTAAATCATGCAAATGGCATTCATGCGGAAATCAATGCAGTGATATTTGTATTGGGGCACTACCCGATTGCCGAAGTTGAGAACAAAACGCTTGATGCATTGGCAATGCATTTCCCGGGAAGCAGAATATCATTTTGCCTTTCTCTCGATGATGCACTTTTTGCAACGTTTGGTTCGGAGAACATCAAATCCCTGATGGAAAAATTGGGGATGAATGAGGAAGAATACATTGAACACAACTTCGTCACGAAAGCCATTCGCAATGCGCAGGAAAAGATCAGCAAAAGCGTTTTGGTGGAGACCAAGGCCGCTTCAGAGAAAGAGTGGTTTACGAAGAATGTAGGGGACAAGGCCTAAGTTCACGTCCCGACAAAAGGAATCCTCTTATTTAATTGCTACTTTCCATGATGAATAAACTCATTTTGTTGTGCTGCCTCTTGAGTCTTAATGCAGCTGCACAGGACGTCGTCACCGCCGCAAACACATTTCTTACTTCACTGGATGCAAATTCAAAGGCTGCGGCCAGCTATTCCCTTGACGACCCCGAACGTTTCAACTGGCATTTCGTGCCGCGGGAGCGGAAAGGCGCGTGCTTCAGGAACTTCAACGAAAAGCAAAGAGCGGCGGCCTTGGCCTTCATCCGGGCATCTTTGGGTGAAACAGGCTATAGCAAGGCCACCCAAATTATGGCACTTGAACTCGTGCTTCGTGAGATCGAAGGACTGGGGTTGAACAATCTGCGTCGTGATCCACTGAATTATTACATCACAATTTTTGGCAACCCTTCCAAAGACAAACCATGGGCCTGGCGCCTGGAGGGTCATCATGTGGCTTTCAACTTCGCGTCGGCCAACAACGAAATTGTGTCGTCTACTCCTCACTTCTTCGGCAGCAACCCAGGGACTATTCCCTCGGGCGCTGAAAAAGGAAAACAGATTTTAAAACAGGAAACCGACGGCGGATTCGCGCTGATCGGGTCTTTGTCGGCTGAACAGAAAGCGAAGGCCGTCATCTCCGAGACCGCCTACCCCGACATCCTTTCCTTCAACTCGCGCAAAGCTACTCTTCCAGAGGCGCCAGGCATTTCGTATAAAGACCTGACTCCCGAGCAACAAAAGAAACTGTTGGAATTGCTGGATGTCTACGTCAAAGACTATCAGCTGGGGTTTGCCAAAAAGTTGATGGATAAAATCCGGGCTTCCGGCATTGAAAACCTGTCGTTTGCGTGGGCAGGCAGCCAGTTCCCCGGCACGCCCGCCGGAAACTACTACCGCATACAAGGACCGATGCTGTTGATAGAATATGACAACACACAAAACAATGGAAACCACGTGCACACTACTGTGCGCGATCTCACCAACGACTTCGCCGAGGATATCTTAAAAGAGCATTACCAACGCGAACACTAAGACATCAGTTGTTGTTGATCACCGTCAGCGCAAGTTTGTTGTTGTTATTTGCTGGCGGATTCTGATACCCCGTTAGCGCCACCGTAAAGTACTGATGCGGGGTCGTCGGTTCAAACGTAGTGGAGATGATCACATGATCATCCGCCAGCGATCTCACTTCGATCGTAATATTTTTGAAGGGATATTCAGTGAAGTCTGTCACTTCTGTAACATCCGTATCATCACTGAGGTGTTTGGTTTCACCGACGATCACTGCTTTCACAGCAGGCGTATCGGGAGACACGTGCAGGAATCTAATCATGATGGCCGATGTGGACGCGAACGTTTGGGGCACATCAGTAATCATGATTGATTTACATTTTGACCCCTTGTTGTACAACACAAATGAATAGGAAACGTCCTGCAGCACATTGATCGAAGTGTCCAATTGCGTTGAATGGTCGCCTACCGAGGTGAATCGCAGACTCCGTGAACCCGGCGTTACCGGAAGGTAACCACTGAAACTGCCGTAGGTGAAAGCCGTGGCCGAGATGGTGACGTTATCCATAATCACATCCACACCCGGTGATGCAGGTGCCGCGTGAAAAAATGCTACTCCTGCCTGCGGTGTGGTGGGTCTTGGATCGGTGTTACTGTTGAGTGAACAACCACCCAAGGTTACCATTAGCAATAACACTGTCGCAATGATTAATTTGTCACCCTTCATAACTCCTCCTTTTCTTTTCATAACAAATATTCACACTTAAAAAGTGTCGGTTTATCTTTTTAGTAATCTGAATACTCCGTCGGGCGGAGCAGAAAAATATTAATTTTTGATACGTTGTGTTGGTATTCCGGCATAGCCTTGAGTCTTTCCCACTGCGGGTCTTTGCGGAACGCGTCCCACTTTTCATCATGCGCTGTCTGAGTTGCGAAAGTGGTCATATACATCAGGTTCGGCATGCGGCCACCCGCGATCACGTCGGCATAAAACACAGCATTGAATCCAAGCCTTTTGAATAGTCCGATCTCATCACCATCGTTGAACATTTTTACTTTGCTCCGGTAATACCTTTCGGTAGGACCTTCATAACTCCTGAGTTCATAGATTCTCTCTTTACGGGCCGTTGCATGATTGGGCACGTCTATTCCCGGCATTCCCGGAAAAGCACGAAGAATGATAGATTCGATCCGGACGTAGGGTGGATTGGTATAATCCGCGTCCAGGTACTCCTCGCCTCCCTGCACAACGTTCCCTGTCAGCAGTCTCGAAGTCTGTTCGAATTGGTCAAGGCTGGAATAAGCGATCAGCACGTACAACCTTTTGCCGAAAGTCGTGTCACTTTCAACAGGTTTAAATACCCCGACATTTTTTATTCCGGATTTGTGAAGCGCCGGCAGGTACGAATCTTTGAGAAAAGCGTCCACTTTAGCTTCCTGTTCTGTACCAGTGAGCCGATAAATCTTTAGCTCAAAAAATCCGGGCTTCTTAGATTGAGCGGCTACTGCGCACAATTCGCCCATCACCAGGCAGCCCATCAGAAGCCATCTCGCTGCACACATGGTCTCTTCAGATTTTTACCGCCTGGCGTGCCAGGATCTTCCAATTTCCGCCCTGCTTTTGCCAGATCGTCAAAACGCCAAGGTTAACAGGCGCCGTTGTTCCCTTGCTTTTGTCGGCGGTCTCGCCCACCAGTTTGTGACGTACGATCGCCGTGTTACCTGCCACCCGAATCGTCTGGTCCTGCAGATTGATGCTCACGAAATCAGAAGCACCTGACAACAGACTCTCGATGAATGAAGTTTTGTCGTCAACCTTGCCGCTGGAATGACCATAGCTTAATTCCGGAGCCACCAAACCTTCGAGTTTGGACTTGTCGGGATCCACCATCACGGCACGGAGGGATTCCACTGCTGCCGCTACATCTTTCTCATCCTTGGTTTGTGCTGACGCGACTGAAACCAATCCAATCAGCAATAAAAGAGTCAAATTTTTCTTCATATCAATGTGATTAATTATTGTCATATTCCCTTGGCGATCACAACCACTACAGACTCAAACCGATAATAAAGTTACCAACATACCCGTCATTCACGTTGCCCGTAAGCAGGATGATCTCCGCCGCAAGTTTCAAAACGTTGTCTCCAAACACGCGGTCGTCGGTATTTTTAATCGGATTATTCCCATGGTTTACATACTTGGGTGATGCATAAACAGCTTGTGATACGGTTTCTGGAAATGCAATCTGACTCGTTTTCTTTAGTTGACCGTTCACGAACACTTCCACATGCATGTGGGTGGCACGTCCGGTCAACCATCCGGGATAGATGGTTGTAAAGTTTACGATTCCATTCTGGTCAGAAGTCTGAAACCCCCGGAGCCAGGTCTCTCCGGGAAAACTTTGGGTGCCGCTTGCCCCACCGTCCTGGTTCGAATAGCCGGAAAAATAGCCGTCTTTATTACAATGCCAGAGGTCGACGCGGGCGCCTTGCACAACGGTACACCCATTCGCGTAATTCACAACCAGGAATTGCAGATTCAGAGGCACGCCAGTCTGTCCTCCTGTAATGTCCGAACGGTTCAATGGGTTGGTGCCCTCGCCTCCAGGATACGGATACGGCCCTTCCTCTTCGTCAGGCATTTGTGTGCAACTGAGGAACGAGTTATCAGAAGCCTTGGGGGCACAAAAAGCCAACATGAGAACCATCGCAGTCGCCATTCCAAATTTTCTGAAAATTTTTACTGTGCTCATAAAAATCTGCTACGTAATTCGCGTATCACGTTTTGGGATACCCTATCAACCAGCAATTAACTAAAAATCTGGCGGAATAATGGCCGTTCCAAAGACAGATTCACAGTTTCTGTCTATTTTGAAGCCCGTCGCACAGTAATCAATCCGTCACTGCTTTTGATTTATGAACACATTAATATGTCAGTCACCGGGAGTTTTTAAATATGATCAAACGCCACCTATGTCCCGTGGCACTGGACAAAGCCTTCTGAAGGTCAAGCGCATCGGGATTTGCGGTACCGACCTTCACGCTTTTGAAGGAACACAGCCTTACTTCTCCTACCCACGGATTCTTGGTCATGAGCTCGCGGCTGAAATTGCAGAGACAAGCGATTCCCGGTTTCAGGTGGGAGATCTTGTGACGTTTGTACCCTATTTCAACTGCGGTCAATGTATCGCATGCCGCTCCGGTAAACCCAATTGCTGTGTTAGCCTCCAGGTTTTTGGGGTACACATAGACGGTGGAATGCGAGAATATATTTCAGTCCCTGATCACTCCCTGATCGGGTCGCAGGGGTTGGATGCCGATTCGCTCGCGCTGACGGAACCGCTCGCCATTGGTGCCCACGCGATCACAAGAGCGTCGATTATCCCGGGTGAATTCGCACTGGTCATTGGAGCCGGACCGATAGGTTTGGGCGTCATGGAATTTGCAAGGATCGCCGGCGCGCGTGTAATCGCGATCGATGTCAACAAGACTCGCCTTGATTTCTGTCGCACGAATCTAAATGTCGAACACGTTGTACCTGGCGGTGAGCAGGCTATTCAACAGGTGAGAGAGATTACGAAAGGAGACATGCCAACGGTAGTCATTGACGCCACCGGAAATCTGAACGCCATCAACGATGGATTTTCTTTTTTGGCACACGGAGGACGTTATATCCTGGTTGGCCTGCAAAAAGGAATGATCTCGGTAAGTCACCCGGAATTTCATAAGCGGGAAGGAACCCTGATGAGCAGTCGTAACGCGACCAGAGCTGATTTCGAATTTGTCCGGTCCTGTCTTCTGAAAAAGCAGGTCAATCCATCAACATACATTACCCATCGTGCTGCATTCAGCGAAGTGGCTTCTGAATTTCCAACCTGGTTGAATCCGGAGAGCGGAACAATCAAGGCGATGGTAGAAATGTGAGCCGGCTCAGCCGATCACCTCTTTATCCAATTTCTTTTCCTTGACCTCGCCCCCTTCTTCGTAAACATAATAGGCGTTGCTTTCCTGGTTTATCGCGACCACTTTCTTCACCTCATTGTCTTCGAAATAGATGGCCGCTTTGTCATCCACCGCATATCCAGGTTTGAATTCTTTCGATTTGATGTAGGAATGATATCGCGGCCTGCGTGATGGTTCGGAATCAAAATGAGGGCAATGGCTTCCTTTCAGAAACCCAAGGCACTCTACTTTGGTGATCTCTTTCGGGCGCGAATCGGTCGTACCGTGTTCAAACCAACACAATGAACCCGCACTGCCGCCGCCGAGTACGATGCCGCGGTCCCACGCTGTTTTCAATACCTGATCAACACCCTGCGCTTTCCAGATCGCCATCATGTTGAGTGTATTGCCTCCCCCTACGACAATCCCATCCATGCTCAGCAATACTTCTTCAAAGGATTGCTTTTGTTCATAGCTGTTGATGAACATCCGCTGAACAAAAGGCTTCACTTCCAGTTGAGCACACGTCTGGTACCAGTTAATAATATTTGCCTGCGAATCCGCAGAAGCCGTGGGCAAAAAGCAAAGCCGCGGTGTGGTCTTGCCCGTGAGGGACGCAAAATACTTCAGGAAGGGTAGATTGTACCCACCTCCAAAAATGAGGATCTTACGATTGCTATTCGCCATGGTGTGATCTGCTTTAGCCAAACTGAGATTGGACAATCCGATACCCGCCAGTGTACCTCCGGTCATGCCAATAAAGGTTCTGCGTTTCATCGTTTAATTCAGAAAGAACAAATATATCCCTAGCGAGCGATTAAAGAATCACTTTTTTTTCTCGTGGAGAAAGAAATTAACGCCGCCGGACCACATCCACTGACCGGAATAAAAATGGTGGGTGGCGAGGCCCTGGTGATCCGCTCCCAGCTCCGTATTGGTATAGTCCGCATAGGCGCCCTGCATATCGGTTTGGATAAAGAAATATTTAAACAAATCGACGCGAACACCAAGGCTGGTGGCTGCTACCCAGCCATGATAATGAAAGTGACCACTGTCATGGTTGCCCAAAACGGTGGAGATCGTGTAAGATATCAGTGGCCCTGCTCCTATTTTCCCGATTGCACTCACGTTGACATATTTCGAATGCACAATCTTCTGTCGCTTCACCAGATTGAAGAGCAGGTAATTATTGCCGTTGGTGTGCTGCAGGTGCACAAAGTCCGGGGTAACCAAAGTGTCCTTGTCGATATATTTTCCTCTGATGTTGCCGGTGACATGAATAACCTGATCGTCGGTGACCACATACTTCAGGTGATCCCAACTGATCTCCAGCCCGAGGTCATGCTTGTCATTGAGCAACAATCCAAATGTAAAATCATACTGGGGTATGGTAAGCCGGTCGAGCTGCCAATACCGTTCCATACTTGGACTGTCGTGGGCTTTGGCATTGCGGAAAACAAAATCGTAATTATCGGTGGTTGTATTCTTGAAGTGGATTGTACTTTCTGAATACCAGTCCCGGTTGTATCCCCACTGCACATACAGCGTTCTTTTTTTCTTTCCGGTCCTAACTGTCAGCGAGTCCTGCGCGCATACCCGCGCTCCCACACCAAACAAGAGAATAAACGGAATTAATAAACGCAAGCCAGCTTCAGGTCTCAATCGAATTCGGGGATTAAAAAACTGGTGCGAATATATAGGAATCAAGGATTCGTAAGTGACCTAACGCATCATATTATTTTCAAAATCCTTTGGGTTATTTGATTGTAAATCAGGCATTTACATCAAAAGCCTAGAACAATTTGCCTTGGGTGTGATCGAAAATACGATTATATGCCTCCGACGCAGCCCCATTTCCCCAGTCGTAAATCGTAAACTCACCAATGCCAAGTCCCTCATCGTTGGTCACTCCGCCATGACCATAGTTCTCCATCATGAAGCCATAATCCTTTTCATTGAAGTAGGGATAGACTTTTTCCCATTGAGCACGGGTCACGGGATTCTCGGGACAATACATCATCACAAAAGATGCACGCAATGCAGCAATGCCGCGCTCCCGGTATTCCTCGATTCCAAGTTCCTCGCCATACTTAATGATCAATTCGGCGAAAAGACTCTGGCGTGAATCATTCCATTCTCCGTCCGCATTCATAACTCCGAAACCGCCCAACGCGTGGATGGCAATGAAGGGTGGCTGCCACGATGCCTGGTTCATCAGCAATTCATCCAAAACCCGTTGACCCTTTTCCAGGTACGATCGGTCGCCGGTTGTTTTATAAAAATTAAATAGCGCTTCCGCCGTCCAATACATCGAAAGCGTATTTTGTTTGAACGCATCATTGCGAACGATTTTTTTATTCAGCATTGAATCCAATACGCGACTGCAGGACCAGTAGGTTTCGTAATCTTCCCATTGACTCACCGGAATGATGTTTTGCATCACCGCTTGCATCGCTTTTTTGGCAGCGTTCAGATATTTGGTGTCCTTCGACGTTTCATACATCGCGAGCAGGAATGTGACCGACATCGAAGTCTCTGGTGACCGGTCAAGATAGCCTGTGGGCTTCAGTGTATTTTTTTCCAACCACGCCGGAAAAAATCCGTCAGCCGATTGAAGGCTGATTAATTTATCGGCGTAATTCCTGGCATAGTTCACAAGACGTGGATCCTTTTCCAATTCGTTGTTCCAGGTCAGCATCAGATAAGCGGTCCAGCTCATATCAAGAATATGATACGGCGCTACAGACGCTTCACCCCAGGCTTTCACAGGGTTGCGGTTGGAATTTCCAAAATAGTACTTGCCCCACCCTTTTGACCTGGACACCATTTTCCCATTCACTTCCACCTTCTCCATCTCGGTGCCGATCACGGCCGGAAATAATCCATCCTTTTGTGGGAATGCGAGTGCAAGTTCTTTAGTCAGGTTTGCCTTTTCCATCAGCTGTTTATTACCGCTTCGACGTGCATACCGAAAGAGCCCCCCGGCTGATCGCAAAGAACTGAACCACGCCTGGTTCCAGATGGAGCGAAACTCCCGTTCATTTACGTCGCCCGGGTAATTTGGACTTTGCGTCACGTTCACGATAAAGACCGGAGCGCCTACACGTTTCCCACCTAGTGTAAATTCCTGCCACACACTCTTCTTCCAGCTGTCAAACGCCCAGTTGTATGTATGTTTCACATAAGGCTCGAGGCTGCCGGCGATCGGTTCGCCCTTGTCGAACAATTTCTTTCCCCATCCCTCCCATAAAAATGCCAGCGGCTTTCTCCACGGATCTGCCAGGCTCTCTTTGTCTTTTGAGGTCATCACATAGAACCCAAATTCGAAGGTGGGTCCCTGGATAACCATTCCGGTATCGCGAGAGAAAAGCACATGTTGCGTGACTTTATTATTGCTAATGCCCAGCGTAAGTTCGTTCGCCGGCGCATCCAGGTCCATATACCATTTTACGGAGCGATCCTTTCCTATTAAATCAAGATCCGGGATCACCACAAGCTGCTTTTCCTTGTCGCCCACGATCAGAGCAGGCGATCGAAAAACATGCTGGGCTATGATGTGACTGTTCGTTGGAGTAAGATGCGGTGCATAATGAAAATCAGGTGAGAATGCCGGAGTGATGGTTACCTTCCAATCATCCTGCCTGACTGGTTTATTGATCTGATAGGTCAGCCGGATTTTCACCATGTCATTCCTTACTTTTTGAACCGTGACTTCAGGGTATAGACCAGCGAGCGAATCAAACACAATTGTCTTTACAAACTCGCCAACAATCGATCCTGAGTCGTTTGATGCATCGAGTTCAATTCGATTGGAGCTTCCCCGATCGGCACAGCCAGCCAGTGACAATCCGATAGCCATCAGAAGACGGCAAAAGTTTGAGGCCGAAAGGTTATGATCGAATTTGCTCATGGGCACAGATTTTTTGAACAACGGGCTTTGGAAAAGTTTCGCTTCAGGGAAGCGTTTGTTAAATTCAGGAAATAAATCGAAATCTCTTAGCACGATGTCGCGGCTCAATCGAAGAATTTTCATCAAACAAATCGGATACGGGTCGGCAGGCCTCGCTTTTCTCGGTGCTTTACCTGCCCGGGCTTCGAAATCATCCGGTGGAGCTTTGCCACGAAGCACGCCGGAAAAACAAGGCATCCGCTCGACAAACATTGCCAAATTCCTGGATGCCATTGCCAACAGTCGGATCGAATTTCACAGCATCATGATTGTACGACACGGTCACGTGATTGCTGAAGGATGGTGGGCTCCTTACGCCGCAGATCTTCATCACAAAATGTATTCGGTAAGCAAAAGTTTCACCTCTTCAGCGGTGGGGTTTGCTGTCACTGAAGGGAAGCTCACCGTCGAAGATTCCGTGAGCAAATTCTTTCCCGCCGAAATGCCGGCGAACGCAAGTACCAATCTCGCGGCGATGAAAATCAAACACTTGCTCACGATGAGTACCGGCCACGCCAAGGATACCATCCCGACATTGCGTAATTCGGAATCCGCGGCATCTTGGGCGCAATTGTTTCTGAATCTGCCCGTTGATTTTGAACCCGGTACACACTTCGTCTACAATACCGGCGCGACCTACATGCTATCGGCGATTCTTCAAAAAGTTACCGGTGAAACTTTACACGACTACTTGCGTCCGCGCCTTTTCGACCCACTGGGCATAACCGGCGAAGACTGGGAGAAAGATCCTCAGGGTATCAACACGGGAGGATACGGACTTCGAATTAAAACAGAGGACCTTGCCAAGCTTGGGTTGCTCTATCTTCAGAAAGGCCAATGGAATGGAAAGCAATTGCTTCCCGAACAATGGGTTGCAGAAGCGACAACCGCAAAGATCCCCTCAACGCCTGCAAACTTTAGCGGAGGCACATTGCCAGACAACGACTGGACACAGGGATACGGATATCAATTTTGGATCAATAAGCCGATGGGATTCAGGGCGGATGGCGCATTTGGCCAGTTCAGCCTGGTGCTGCCGGAAAAAGATGCCGTCGTGGCGATCACGGGAGAAAGTTTCGACCTCCAGGCTTCTCTGAACCTGGTGTGGGAAAATCTGGTGCCGTCAATGAAAGATATTTTTGTCGGGAACGATTTGATCAACAGTGATCAGCTAAAAGAAACATTGAAAGGTTTGAAACTGGAGCATGACCAGCAAAGTGCTTCCTCACCTTTTGCCGCTACTCTTTCCGGTAAGGAATTCAAACTTGAAGTTAATAACGCAAACTTCAAGATCTGTTCGCTCGTGTTTTCAAAAGATCTGGTCAAAATCAGTTTTAAGGATGAATCAAAGACTCAGGTTTTAGCTGCGGGCTTTCACAAATGGTATGAAAGCCGCGAGAAGTCAATGGTACCTCCGTTTGCAATCCGGGGCAGAACCGATGTGCCATCGAAAGTGGCCGCCAGCGCCACGTGGATAGATGAGCATACACTTGTCGTAACCCGGCGAATGATTGAAACGCCACACAGTGACCAGTTGACATTTTTATTCGATGGTTCGGGACTTACGATCAAATTTTCAAACAGCATCTCACAGGGTAACAAGACTGTTCCTGAAGAACGACCGGACCTGAAAGGGTTTCTCGCGTAGCAATCGTCAAAAGCGAGGATCGACAGCTTGATCGCGGCAGTGAATTTGCGCTACTTCAGTTCAATTCGCTTTTTCTCACGCGCCGACCGGATCGCCGCCTCGAGAATCTTTACAACCATCATGTTGTTATTCAGCGATGACAAATCGTTTTCGGATTTCACATCTCCCTTTAGCACGGCAGCGAAGTATTGCAAATTATCGGTAAAGGCAGGAGCCGGCGTTTCAGATATTTCATATTCCGATTTAAACCGGGTGCGCATCGTCTTGCCGTTGACAGCCTGGAGATAACCTTTCTGACCAAACACTTCGAGGTCTTTGATGCCGTAGGGCCAGTTCCACGAAGCTTCAATAATTCCGGTTGCACCTTCATATTCAACGAGGATGGTGGCATCATCATCTACTTTCGGATAGAGATCGGGTTTGTATCGGCGTGTAACAGCCGTCACTGCAATGGGTGTTTTTCCATTCATCAACCAGGTCATCAGGTTTGCACCGTAACAACCGAAATCAATGAGGGCACCTCCGCCGTTTTTGTCAGGATCTGTAAGCCACTTCAGAAAATCTTCACTGCATCCGATTTCTTTGGGTCCGTTGTGACCGTCGTGTACAACCATCTTTCTGATTGCACCAATTTCATTGCTGTTGACCCGCGTAAAGATGGATTGGTTGGTTGCGTACCATGTCGTTTCATAGTTTGTCAAAAGTTGAATCCGATGCTGATCCGCGAGACTCTTCATGCGTTCAGCATCTTTCATCGAAAATGCCAAAGGCTTTTCCACCATCACATGAATGCCTTTCGGTGCACAGGCTTCAACCACAGCAATATGCTCCGAGATTGCGTTGTATGCGAGCACCGCGTCGGGTTTGATCTTCTCAAGCATTGCCGTCAGAGACGGATAAAATATTGATGCCGGAAGTTGGTATTGTTTGATGTATCGGTCAACGAGCTTCTGGTCGGGTTCCGCGATTCCCAGTATCACCACTTTTCCTTCTTTATACTGACGCATGAGTCCATGGGCGTGGTCATGCGTGAGACCGGCAACACCGACTTTCAAAACCTGGGCCTGGGTATGCAGCGAGAGGAACAATGCGGCAATAGCAATTCGTATCATGGTGATTGTCTTTTTAAAATGTAAGATCGGCAATATTTCAGATCACCAGAATATGATTGAAGACTAATGAAGCTGATCTACCGCGCGTTTGAAGTCGAACTGTATGTCTTCTGGCAGTTTCAGGAGCGCAGCGTGGATTTTCTTCAGCTGCTGCGCATACATATTTACCAGAACAGGGTTTTTTTGAAACTTGATTCCGGAATTCTGCAACCGCGAACAAAAGTGAACTCTCAGCTCAACTTCCGTCTGTTTGTTCCCGGAGTATCTGACTTGTTTATTGACAATCCGGAGGATCTTGCGGATACTTTTCTTCAGGTAATAAAGATTATTGCCGGCGTCCAGCGCATCAAAGAGGTCATCCACATCCGCCTTGACGTGGGCTACAAACCCGGCCTCATCTTCAGCTTCGTAGAGAAGATAGGTCAGCAGTTCTTTGTTGTCGTTTTTGAATTTTGCGAGCCGCAGGAGCAAAAGCAACATCGCATCGGCATCCCGGTGCTCCAGTTCTTTCTTGATCTCGTGAATGGTTGCAGCTTTCATGTGCCCCGCAATTTACGGGTTACTATCCACTGCCAACAGGTCGCGTTTACTTCTCCCACCAATTATTTCCAAGCTTCACACTGTCAAGGCGCATGGTTTCACCAATGAGTGGCGTTGCCATATTCACCTGTCTTTCTGCTGCCGACCTTGCGGCGCGGCGAATCGGCTCATCCCATGGATGAAGAGCAAGTGTAAATTTTCCCCAGTGTACCGGGAGAAGCGCCGCAGAGTTCAAATCAATACTCGCCTGCACGGTTTGTTCTGGCATCATGTGGATGTATGGCCATTGCGTATCGTACTGGCCACACTCCAGCATCACCAGATCAAAAGGCCCGAACTTCTCACCGATTTTTTTGAAGGACGCGTCATAACCTGAATCTCCCCCGATGAAAATCCGGAAGCGATCAGCTTTCAGAACGAATGAGCTCCACAACGTCTGTCCCCTTGTAAACCCACGCCCGGAAAAGTGTCTGGCGGGGGTACACGTGAGCTCCAACCCCGGAACCACTTCGTCTCCTTCCCACCAGTCAAATTCGCGGATTTGCGATTCGGGCACTCCCCAGTGTTCCAGATGCGATCCAATCCCGAGCCCCGTACAAAACAATTTTGTTCTCGAACGAAGTTTTTGAATCGTATTATAATCGAGGTGATCATAATGGTCATGGGAAATAACCACCAGGTCAACGTCCGGAAAGTCGTCGATAGAATAGGGATTAGTGACCGGGTAGGCTTTTCCACCTGCATATTGCACCGGAGACGCCCGCTGACTGAATACAGGATCCACCAAAATCCGTTTGCCATTCACCGTGATTAAATAAGACGAATGCCCGAACCAAATGATCGTTGGCTCGTCTGGCAATGATTTAAGATTGGTAAGGATGGAAGGTAACGTTTTGGACGGCTCGCGGTTGACGCTCGGACTGAAGAAGAAATTGTAAAACATTTTTGGATAAGAAGTACCTTCTGCCATCATCGGCGTCGTGTCGATATTCTGAAAACTTCCGTCTTTGTAATTCGGCGAGCTTTTGATTCTTTCCAGGCGCTTACCGGAAGGAAGCTTTCCAAAAGATTTTTGTTGCATAAACAGCCAGATAAAAATGGATAACCCAACAACGAGAACCAGGATCGATTTTATAAAAATGCTAATGAATCGCATCATAGGTTTGTCCCGATAACCCGTAGTCGTGTGGAGCCGGAGAATATTGTGACGTAGCGAGTTTAAAGTTACCGTTAGGTATGTTACAAAAAAAATTGGCCCGTTTCATCGTACGGGAATTCAAAGCGATGGTACACCGATCGATATCAGCAGATTATGCACGTCGACGAAAAATAAGCTCAAAGCAACTCCGACAGCTGGAGCCATCTTGTCGTTTTTGCGTCGATTTCCTCGGACAGCGTTTTGATTCTCTGCGACCACTCCAGTAGCTGGGTGTGATCTCCACCACCATTCAGCTTTTCTGTAACCAGAGATTTTTCCTGTTCGAGCTTTTGAATCTCTTTTTCAAGTGTCTCGTGCTCAATGCGTTCTTTAGAAGAAATCTTCTTCTTTACAACGGATTCAGATTTCTTTTCTTCAACTGCTTTTTTTGGCAATTGAACTACTGGTTCACTTTCCTCAGCCAACGAGTCCCGGTAGTCTGTGTAATTGCCATTGAATTTCCGGATCTGTCCATTGCCTTCGAAGACAAAAAGCTGATCAACCAGGTGATCCATAAAATAACGATCGTGTGACACGAGCAGCAGGCAGCCGGTAAATTTCTCTAGAAAATCTTCAAGCACATTCAGCGTGTCGATATCAAAGTCGTTGGTGGGCTCATCCAACACAAGGAAGTTGGGACTCGTCACCAGGAGTTTAAGCAATTGCAGACGTTTCTTTTCTCCGCCGCTCAGTTTCTCAATAAAAGTGTATTGCTTTTCAGGGGGAAACAGAAAGTTGTCGAGAAACTTCGAAGCCGACACCTGGCTGCCATCCGAAAGCGTGATGAATTCCGCAATCTGTTTGACCTCTTCAATGATTCGGTTTGCGGGATTCAAAGCCATCGTGTCCTGCGTAAAGTATCCAAACTTGGTTGTCAATCCAGGCATGACCAATCCGCTATCGGGTTTCAGCTTTTGTGTCATGATATCGAGGAACGTCGACTTGCCTACACCATTTTTTCCAACCACGCCGATCCGGTCGAATTTTTTGAACACACAGGAGAAATCATCAATAATAATCTGATCTCCATATTTCTTCGAGACATGCTCCACCTCAAGAATCTTCCCACCCTGCCTTGATTCCTTAATGTCGAGTTCCAGCCTGTCCTTGCGCAAATCCTGGTTGGCAATCTCCTGCAACTCATAAAATGCTTCCACCCGGTACTTGGCTTTTGTGCCCCGCGCTTTCGGTTGACGGCGCATCCATTCGAGTTCCTTCTTCAGGAGGTTCCTTGCTTTGGCCACCTCCGTTTTCAACATCTCTTCCCGCTCTGATTTCTTTTCGAGGAAATAGGCATAGTTGCCCTTGTAATGAAACAGTTTTCCGCGATCCAGCTCGACAATCTCCGTCGCCACATTGTCGAGGAAGTAACGATCGTGCGTCACCATGATCAAGGTGATACCAGGACCCGAAAGATATTCTTCGAGCCACTCAATCGCATTCAGATCCAGGTGATTGGTAGGCTCGTCCATGATGATCAGATCCGGACTTGCCAATAGCAGCTGGGCCAGAAATATTCTCTTCTTCTGCCCGCCGGAAAGCGCTCCGAATTTCTTGTCGAGGTCGGGCACATCGAGTCGGGTGGTCACTTCCTGAACTTTCGCGTCGTAATCCCACGCATTGAACTCCTCCATTTTTTCAAGGGCGGCCTGCATTCTTTCAGGTGCCACTTCGGGGTGGTGAAGGCAGTCTTCATACTCACGGACGGCACGCGCCACTTTGTTCGAGGCATCGAACAAAATATCTTTCACAAACAGATTGTTGTCAACTTGGGGCTGCTGTGTCAGGATGCCAACCCGGATGCCATCCCGTATCACGACTTGGCCACTATCTGATTGAAGTTCACCAGTGAGGATTTTCAGCAGCGTGGACTTCCCGACGCCGTTGTTTCCAACCATCGCCAGCTTCTCTCCCTGCGAGATGCCAATTGAAATGTCCTTAAACAGCCATTTGTCATTAAAGGCCTTTGAAATAAGTTCAGCAGAGAGGTAGTTCACAGCGCTTAGTAAAAATGAGGCGCAAAGATAATGGAAGTTCCAGCGCTACCGCATAAAGTTTAAGGTGAACCGGACTTAATATCCCTACCAGGCGACCCCTATCCAGAAGTTTGAACCCCCTACGTTGAACTTTGAACCATATATCTTATTTTCCAACCCGATGAATAGCCCACAAACCACCAGCACGCCAGCGCTTCCGCGCCAACTGGGTTTACTTGGTCTCGCATCTACTGGAATCTGTTCGATGCTTGGCGCCTCGATTTATATCGTACCGTTCATGATCCAGCGCAGCGTTCCGGGGATCGGTCCCAACGTGTTGCCCGCATTTATGTTCGCAGCCATTCCGGCAATCCTTGCCGCGTTTGCGTATGCTATCCTGGCGTCAGCAATGCCTCGTGCCGGCGGCAGTTATATTTATGCGAGCCGTGGGCTGAGTCCCTATCTCGGCTTCGCCGCAAGTTTCTCACAATGGTTTGGTCTTTCCATCGCCATCGGCGTGGTGGCTTACGTCATGGTTCCTTTTATTCGAGATATAGCCGCCACCGCTGGCTGGGAACAAACAGCCGCCTTACTGGACAACGGAACCGTGCGCGTAATCGTCTCTCTCAGCATCCTGTGGCTGTTCGTATGGATAAACATACAAGGAATCAAAATCTATGAACAAACGGTGATTCCATTGATGATATTGATGTTCGTGCTGGGTGGTGTGGTGATTGTAACCGGATTCACATTTACCCAGGAAGACTTTCAATACACGCTGCTGTCGCGTGAGAATAGGACCGTACCCCCGGCCATTTCAGAATTCAAAATCACTACATTTTTATCCGCAGCCGCTGTACTCTTCTCGAGTTTCATCGGTTTCGATGCCATTGCACAGGCTGGCGGTGAAGCAAAAAACCCAAACCGATCTCTTCCACTCGCGATTGCGATCGCCGTAACGGTGGTTGGCAGTTTTTATATGCTTTTTACTGCGGCGGTTTATCATGCAGTGCCCTGGAAATTCATTGCGGAAGAAGCAGCACAGCATGACATCTACGCACCGGCCCTGATGAGTTATTTTCTCCCTCCCCTCTGGACGATCGCCATTGTGGGAGGTGCCGCCGTCGCGCTCTGCAATGACTTACCCGCAATGCTTTTGTCTGTGTCGCGATTGATGTTTGCATGGTCAGAAGATGGAATATTTCCCAAACGTATGACTTCGATTCATCCGAAACACAAGACACCTCATTTCGCCATCCTCGCCAGCGGACTGATGGCAACGATGGGTGTATTGGGAAGTCATTTTGCCGGAAACTTTTTCCTGGGTGTTGATATCATGGTGAGTTCGATGTTGGTGAATTTTCTTTTGATGTGCGTGACGGTACTCATGCTGCCGTCAAGAAACCCCATGCTTTATAAAGAGATTAAAGTTGCAAAATCCAGAAGCATTCAGCTTTTTGTAGGATGGGTGGGATCGCTCGTGCTCGCAGGGTTTCTAATCATTCACACGGTCAAAGACCTGAACAGCGAATTAGAGGCCTGGTATTTTCATCCAACGCTGGCATGGGTAATTGTGATGGCTTTTGCATCGGGTATCTACGTAAGAGAATCCAGCAGCCTGAAAAAGTCCGGCGTCGATATGAAGCAGCATTTTTCAATTCTTCCCCCCGAATAACAAGTATGATCCAACGAATAACACTCGCAGAAGGACTTGATATCTCCCGCGCCGTCACCGGGCTTTGGCAGATCGCCGACCTGGAACGTAATGGCAATACGCTCGACCCTGACAAGACTTCCGAGTTCATGAGGCCCTATGCGGAAGCGGGCTTCACCAGTTTTGATATGGCAGATCATTACGGTTCATCGGAGGTAATTGCGGGAACGTTCAAAAAAAAGTATCCCAAACCGCTGCAGCTTTTTACGAAGTGGGTGCCTGCACCGGGAGCAGTGTCAAAAGATGATGTCCGGCGCGCCGTGACGCTCGCATTGAGTCGCATGCAATCGGATCGCATTGATCTGATGCAATTCCATGCTTGGAGCTATTCCGATCCGCGCTGGCTGGATTGCTTATTCTGGCTTCAGGAATTAAAGCAGGAAGGATTGATTGCTCACCTGGGGTTAACCAATTTCGACACAGCTCACTTGCGAATTGTTTTAAAAAGTGGAATCCGAGTCGTGACGAATCAGGTTTGCTTTTCATTGCTTGATCAAAGAGCATCGCAGGCCATGACAGAGCTTTGCATAAAAGAAAATGTGAAACTCCTGGCCTTCGGCACGCTGGCCGGAGGATTTCTGACAGAGCGGTGGCTCCATAAGCCGGAGCCCAAACAGGAAGAACTCACAACCTGGTCTCAGATGAAATACAAAAGATTCATCGATGCGTGTGGCGGCTGGGGTAAATTCCAGGAGCTGCTTGTCACCCTTGATTCTATTGCCAAAGAACATAACGTAACCGTCGCCTTGATCGCGTCCCGGTTTATTCTCGACCAGCCGGCCGTTGGCGCGGTGATTCTCGGATCACGGTTGGGTCAGTCGGAACACATCAAGGAAGATGAACGACTTTTCAATTTCAAGCTCACGGAAAGTAACGTCAGGGCGATACACCAACGGTTGATGACGCTGGATCAAATCCCGGGGGACTGCGGTGATGAGTACCGAAAGCCGCCATTCCTTACTGCCTCCGGTGATCTGAGTCATCATGTAAAGAGCTTTCCAGCGCCTTACCCATGTCATGAAGGTAAGGACGGCAGATCCAAGGCACTCAGTGGAACAGTGTGGGAAGATATCGCCGGCTTCAGTCGAGCCGTCCGTAAGGGTAACAGGATACTCGTTTCAGGAACCACTGCAACGCACGGCCAATATGCCATCGGCGGAAATGACCCCGCAGCGCAGGCGCATTTCGTAATCGACAAGCTCGAAGGGGCAATTCAATCTCTCGAAGGCAGACTCGACGACGTGGTTCGTACACGCATCTTCATTCGTAACATCAATGACTGGGAAGTCATTGCGCGTGTTCATGGCGAGAGATTTAAGGATATCCAGCCTGCGAATACCATGGTGCGGGCAGATCTGATTGGAGATGAATATTTGGTGGAGATGGAGGTTGAAGCGATCGTGGAATAAGCGATTGCGAAGTATGCCCTGCTGAACAGATATTTTTTTGTCACACTACGACGTCGAAGCGTCACCCTGAACGAAGTCGAAGCGTCACCCTGAGCGGAGTCGAAGGGTCACCCTGAGCGGAGTCGAAGGGCCACCCTGAGCGGAGTCGAAAGGCCACCCTGAGCGAAGTCGAAGGGTCACCCTGAGCGAAGTCGAAGGGTCACCCTGAGCGGAGTCGAAGGGTCACCCTGAGCGGAGTCGAAGGGCTACCCTGAGCGGAGTCGAAGGGCTACCCTGAGCGAAGTCGAAGGGTCACCCTGAGCGGAGTCGAAGGGCTACCCTGAGCGGAGTCGAAGGGTCACCCTGAGCGAAGTCGAAGGGCGTCACCCTGAGCGAAGTCGAAGGGTGACCTACAACTTACTCCAACTTCACCCCTTCTTCACAAATCTTCCCTCCCGTACAACTCAGCGGCACGAAAATCTCAGCGCGTATCTTCCATTCGCCATGCAGCTTATGCCATTTCGCCAGATACGTTCCTTTCAATTCAACCTGCTTCCCATCTTCAGTCCAATGACCCACCCAGTTGCCAAACTCAGAGGCCATGTTCCACTTTGCAAAAACTTTGATCTCTCCGGGTGTTCGGACATAAATCACGTCCGGCTTCGCAGAGAATTCGGCAGCGAATCGTTCAGCGTTCGATCGGCGACCGGAAGTTTCCGCGTTGCGTGACGAAATGATGTGATAATCACTCGTCCAGATGGCCGACATAGCTGCGGTGTCTTTGGCTGCTATCGCGTTATTGGATTTTTTCCGCTGACTACGTATACTGGCCTCATCGCCGTCTTTTTCAATTCCGCATGATACAATCACAATGGAGAATATCAGCAATGCAATGTTCGTTCGGACTGTCATGCTACTTGCTGATCAATCCAATCCAAGGTCTCTTTCACAAGTTCTTCAAGAAATTGCTTCTTTCCGGATTTGAAAGAATGATCTGCTCCTTCGAATTTTTTCAATGTTGACTGTGGAAGTTTCTTCAGTACTTTCTCCATGAGCTTGATGTCCGCCAGGGCATCGCGGGTACCCTGAAGAAATAACGTAGGCACTTTCAAATCGGTGAGATGTGCCGCGCGATCCATCGAGGGCGCACCCGGCGCATGCAACGGGAATCCAAAGAACACGATCCCCTTAACAAATTCCGGTGAATCTTTGGATAAACGTTGTGATGACATCCTGCCTCCAAATGATTTACCCGCTGCAAAAATGGGCAGCTTCGGATACAACCCGTGTGCCTTGTTCAACATCATCTCCACGGTCTTTTCAGCAACCGCGGGAGGATCAGGTCTGCCTTTTCCGTTTTCTTTGAACGGAAAATTGTAACGGATCACTGTGATTCCGCTTGCTGCCAGACCGTGCGCCAAAGCCCCCATGAATGGATGATCCATACCGGCACCAGCACCATGTGCCAGCACGATGACAGCTTTCGATTTCTTCGCCTCGTCAACGATCGCCGAAGTCTTTCCTATACCCGACGAAATCTCAACTTTGATTTTTTTGTCTCCCATTTTTTCACGACTTCAAATTTTCACATCTGTAAACTCCTGATACCATCATGGCAAATTGAGTTTCGTCATCAATTTACACGTAAAATTCCCCGCCACAGCGCCATGCACTCATTCGATGTAAATTTTAGAAAATAATCGCTCAGCCGTTCACCCAACTTAACCCTTGGCCGCCGTTGAATTTCTTTTAGTTTTACTTTACTACCAATTCAAACCGTATGTTAAGAACAACTCTTGTGGCAGTATTGATTGTCATTACCGCCAGCATCACACTTGCTCAAAAGACCCGGAAACTCAACGCAGACTCCACCATCACCACCACCTGGGAGGTTACTGTGAAGGGTAAGAAATTCCCTTACAGCGCAACCACAGGCACGCAACCGGTGTGGGATGACGACGGCAAGGCCGTAGCGGCTCTGGAATACACTTATTATGAGCGCACTGATATTCAGAATAAGTCGGCTCGCCCATTGGTGATTTCTTTTAATGGGGGTCCCGGATCAGCTTCTGTGTGGATGCACATTGCCTACACCGGACCGAGGATTCTGGAGATCGACTCCGAAGGCTATCCAATCCAACCGTATGGCGTCAAAGAGAATCCATATTCTATCCTTGATGTCGCTGACATTGTCTATGTCAATCCTGTCAATACGGGATATTCCAGGATATTGATCAAGGACACTCCGAAAGAAAAATTCTTTGGTGTCAATGCTGATATCAAATACCTGGGAGAATGGCTCAACAATTTCGTCACCCGGAAAAGCCGTTGGACTTCGCCGAAATACCTGATCGGCGAAAGCTACGGCACCACGCGTGTCTCCGGTCTTGCTTTGGAACTTCAAGAATCACATTGGATGTATCTGAATGGAGTGATCCTCGTGTCGCCCACTGACCTCGGCATCGATCGCGGTGGTCCGGTGGATGCGGCACTGCGCCTTCCCTACTTCGCAGCAACAGCGTGGTACCACAAGATGCTTCCCGCTGATCTTCAACAAAAAGACCTGAACGACATGCTTCCTGAAGTGGAAGAGTTTACGGTCAATGAACTGATCCCGGCCATTACACGCGGCGGCTTCCTGTCGGAACAAAAGAAAAAAGAAATGGCCTCGAAGATGGCGCGCTATTCCGGGATTTCAGACAAAGTAATCCTTCAGTACAACCTCGATGTGCCCACACAGTTCTTCTGGAAAGAGTTGCTGCGCGAAAAAGGTGGCTTCACCGTGGGCCGGTTAGATTCCAGATACAAAGGAATCGATAAGGTGGAAGGCGGCGATGGTCCGGATTTCAATTCGGAACTCACCGCTTGGCTTCATGCATTCACTCCCGCGATCAACTATTACCTGCGGGACGTTTTGAAATACAAGACTGACATCAAATACAACATGTTCGGCCCTGTCCATCCCTGGAACCGCGACAACGACCGCACGGGTGAAAACCTGCGTCAGGCTATGGCCGAGAATCCTTTCATGCACGTCATGGTTCAGTCAGGCTACTACGATGGCGCCTGTGATTACTTCAATGCGAAGTATACGATGTGGCAGATTGATCCAAGCGGAAAGATGAAAGACCGATTCAGTTTCAAGGGCTATCGCAGCGGACACATGATGTATCTGCGCGCCGAAGATCTGGTTTCCTCAAACGAGGACATTCGTGAGTTCATTATTAAGACTACACCTAAGAAAGGACAGCCGGCGAAATATTGATAGAGATTGTAAATTGTAAATCGTAAGCCGTAAGTGGTCGGCCCCGGAAGCATCCTGGATTCACCGCTTACGGCTTCCGATTTATAGGTACTAACGTTCAATAGACGCGAGCACCTTCTCGATAAACTCGGGCAATGCTCCGCTGTCGATCCATCGTACAACCACAACCAGGTCATTGTCGGGATCGACGTATACGGCGTTGGTTCCGTTGCCCAAATGGTAGAACGAATTTGCGGGAGCTGCAGGAAGTAGTTTCTTGTCGGTGTTGAGGAACCAGTTCATAAAGCCGTAGGTAGGTTGCGCGGGTGTTGGCGTAGTTGCCATTTTCACCCAGGCTTCTGAAAGCACTTGTTTGTCCTTCCATTTTCCTTTGCGTAAGGTGAGATATCCAAAACGCGCCATGTCGCGGGCGTTGATGATCATACCACCACCCCAATGACCACCGCCGCTCACGGATTGCATAATCTGACCATCGATGATGACAAAAGAGTTTTCATAACCATACCAGCGCCACGTGTTCGAGGCTCCGATCGGATCCATAATATTTTCCTTCAACACAACAGGCAATGGTTTTCTCCAAACTGAAAGGCCAGCCAGGGAAAGTACATTGACACGAACGTCATTGTATTCATAAACTTTGCCAGGCTCAATGCGTTCCCTCGTTTGCCACTCCTCAGGTTTTGCGCTGGGCCGATCCGCCCATTCCGGTTTACCCCACAACGTTCCCTCCCAGTCGCTGACCTGGCGCAGCAAATGATTCCACGTAATCTTTTTGTTGTGCGGCGTGTCAAATGGTGTGATCCACTTCGACTTACCAAGTTGTCCCGCTTTATCAGTATTCGGCGAAGGATCATAGGGCAGAATCGGCGGCACGTAACGCCATACCGTATCGTCGATGTTGCGAATAAGTCCTTTGTCGTAAGCGACACCGATCACCGTGGAAAGAAAACTCTTGGTCACGCTATGCGTCATATCGACACGGAAAGGATCTCCCCACTCTGCAATGATGTAGCCCCCTTTTAACACCACACCACTCACATCACCGCGGGTTTTGAAAGGGCCGATGCCATCACCAAAAGGCTCCGTGCGCCCGAAGCTTTGATAATGAGATTGTTCCATATCGCGCGGGTTCTTCACTTCATGACTGATCGAAAATGAAATCGCCTCCTGAAGTTTGGACTGGTTGAACCCGGCTTCCGCGTATGATTTCTTTTTCCATTCAACATCACCACCGGGATAATAAATCTCAACCGGCTTTCCTTTTTGCTTTTGAGCAACAGCACTTTGTACTATAAACAAAAGACAAACTCCAACATATCCTATCTTCATATTTCAAACTTTGACTCGTTATCATTCGTGAGGCCAATAAGCCCTAATCCCCAATCCCCAATCCCTAATCCCTAAGCCCTAATTCCTAATTCCTGATTCCAAATCCAGCATCACCACGTGTAAGTCTTCCCTCCTTCACCCAAACATCTTTCCCAACAGTCACTGTAGCTGTCGGGTAAAACCAGATACTGACAAAATCGACGTCAACGGCACCACCCAGCTCCGCGCTGTTGCCGAGAGAAAGTCTCACGATACCGGAGCCATATCCATAATGAAGAATTCTTTGGTTCCCGGGAGTGATTGCAAGCAATGGATTAAATCCCACTCCTAACTCGCGCAAAAGAAATTTGTCTTTATAAGGCTCAAGGACGGTTTTTACCGCTTCGGATCCTTCTGTTGCCTTGACGTCAGCGATCTTGCCTTTTTTGAAAGTCAACACAAGTCCTTTCACATCTTTGTCGCCCCATTTACCATCGGGTATCGCCATGTTGCCTTCAACGGTCTCTTCCACCGGAGCCACCCGAATCGCGCCAGCAGGAAGCTCAACTTCTCTGTCGATGAGGTTGCGTGCGATCAATGACCTTTCTTTGGAGGCATCGCCATCCTGTTTTGTTACCGGGCGGTCACCTATTTTAAAAGTGAGGTTCGTATTCGGTGCGGTAATCGTAACAAGTTTATCTCGCATGCTCTCCTCAAATTGTTTCTGAATGGCACCGATGGCAGCATAATCAGAATTGAGAATCACATCCTGATAGATCTTGTCAATACCTTCATCCATCGGGATGGGATTCCCTGCAATATCATTTGCTCCAGACCAATGAAAATGTACCGCGCGACCTTTTCCACCGCGCATTACCTGCTGCCATGCGGCATAAGGTGCGTGACTCGGGGTGGCACCCGGAAGCATGATACCCAAGTCAAGGGTATCCAGCAATTGAACGAGTTCATCTTTAGATTTTCCTTTACCGGCAAGTACTAACGGTGTGTTCCACTCTTCAGGCCAACGAGTTGTATCGACATTGAACGTTCCGAGATAAACAGCGCCGGCAGCGACGAACTTATCTTTCAGAAAAATGATCAAAGAATCAAATTCATTAGGTGCGCCGATCATAAACACCTTCTCGCCTTTCTGTGGTTTCGATTGTGTGATGATCCTGTCCGCGAGCGCTTCAAGGTTCAGCTCCGATGAATGGAGTTCTATTTTCTTTTCTGTCGGCTTTTTGTCGCAGGAAACGGCGACCAAAAAAAGCGTGATTACCAGTAAGGACCGTTTCACTTGATGTCGGTTTGGTTGGGAGAACCAATGTACGCGATCATTCCTGAAAAATATATAGTAATTACAGTACCTTCTGGATATTTTTAATTCCTTCATCAAAATCGAATTATGGACTTCAATCTTAAAAACAAAGTCGCACTCATCACGGGCGCCAGCAAAGGCATCGGTGAAGCCATAGCGCATGTATTCGCAGCCCAGGGCGCAAAAGTGGTGATCAACTCGCGGAAGCAAGAAGAACTCGATAAGGTTGTTGCAGAAATAAAATCTAAAGGCGGCGACGCAATCGGTATTGCCGCCAACGCAGGCGATCCGATTGGCATAAAAACTGTGATCGGCGGCACCCTCGACAAGTACAAGGGTATCGACATTCTGGTGAATAATGCCGCAGCCAATCCTTCGTTCGGGCCGGTCATCCAAACCGAAGATTGGGCTTACGACAAAATCATGAACGTAAATGTGAAAGCGCCATTCGAACTGTCTAAGCTCTTGTATCCTCATATGAAGCAACGTGGTGGCGGTTCAGTGATCAACATGAGTTCAATCGCCGGTGAGACTCCGGATCCGGGGTTGGGTATGTACTCTGTTTCAAAGGCCGCGCTGAATATGCTTACCCGCGTGATGGCAAAAGAATGGGCGGTCGACAATATCCGCGTCAACGCGATTTGTCCGGGTCTCATCAAAACAAAATTCTCCCAGGCACTCTGGCAGGACGAGAATGTGTTGAAACGATTTATGAAAGCTGTTCCCATGGGTCGTATGGGAACGGTCGAAGAAATAGCCGCGCTGGCATTATTCCTCGCTTCAGATGCATCCGGATATTGCACCGGCGGGATTTATTTCGCCGACGGCGGTACCACCATCTAGGCGCTAACTCCTATCCGCTCAACGAATGGAAAAAATATTCGCTACAGAACGTCTCGAACAATTGCTTCCCAGAGTGAAAGCATTTGTCTCCGATGAGTTGCTTCCTTTGGAGGAAGGTCACCATACACGGCCACCTGCTGAAACCTACAAACTTCTGGACGTCAAAAGAGAAAAGGTGAAAGCAGCGGGTCTTTGGGGACTCCATCTTCCAAAAAATGAAGGAGGGCTTGGACTTTCTCTTTGTGAATTCGGTCAAATCAGCGAAGCCCTGGCCCTTACACCGTTTTATGGTCACTACACCTTCAACTGCCAGGCACCTGACATTGGCAACATGGAATTGCTGAGCAGGTTCGGATCAGACGAACACAAGAAAGAATATCTCAAGCCTCTTCTTGAAGGCAGGATCCGAAGTTGTTTTGCGATGACTGAGCCTGAGTTCGCCGGCTCCAACCCCACGAGACTCGCTTCTACAGCTGTTAAAGAAGGTAACAACTACATTATCAACGGACATAAATGGTTTACATCAAGTGCCGAGGGATCGGCATTTGCCATTGTGATGGCGGTAACCAATCCGGAGGCCGCACCTCACAAGAGAGCCAGCATGATCATCGTCCCGACGACCGTAAATGGATTCAACCAAATCCGGAAAATTCCTGTATTCGGTGAGGCCGGCGCGGGATGGGCAAGCCATTCGGAAATACGATTTGAAAATTGTAAGGTACCTGCAAGTCATCTAATAGGCGAGGAAGGATCAGGATTCAGCCTCGCGCAACAGCGCCTCGGCCCGGGCCGGATCCATCATTGCATGCGCTGGATCGGCATAGCTGAGAAGGCATTCGATCTGATGTGCCGTCGTGCAACAACGCGCGAAATAGACGATGTTTCGGTC
This sequence comes from Cyclobacteriaceae bacterium, assembly GCA_044227305.1. Taxonomy (GTDB): domain Bacteria; phylum Bacteroidota; class Bacteroidia; order Cytophagales; family Cyclobacteriaceae; genus ELB16-189. The sequence continues at coordinate 388,743 of JBGAFJ010000006.1, forward strand.
CTCGGCGAAAAGCAATTCATACAGGGTTTTATCGCCGAAAGTCGCGTGGAAATCGATGCGGCACGATTACTCGTTTTGAGAACTGCGAAAAGCATCGATGACTTGGGTGCGGCAGCGGTACGCGATCAAATTTCCGGTATTAAATTCTTCACAGCGAACATGATGCTGCGTGTTGTTGATCGCGCGATCCAGGTTCATGGAGCCCTCGGCCTCTCCGACGGCACCATGCTGGCGACTATCTATCAGCATGAACGTGGCGCGCGGATTTGGGACGGCGCCGACGAAGTCCACAAGCAGAGCCTCGCGTCAAGTATCCTCAAGAACTACGGTCTCGATGTCAAAAAGAAAAAGTAGATGACCATCGATCAACCGGTTGAAGTGAGAAAAGGCGAAGAGCTTGATCTTCAGGCTCTGAACACCTATCTCCACAAGCATTCAATGATTGGGCCGGTGCTCGGTCAAAAACAATTTCCCGGCGGTTATTCAAATCTCACGTACCTGCTGCGAACCGAAAATTGTGAGTACATCCTGCGCCGTCCCCCAGCCGGCGCTGCCATCAAGTCGGCGCACGACATGAGCCGAGAGTTTAAGGTGCTGTCGCTGCTCGAACCTGTTTACAATAAAGTCCCGAAGCCGGTTATCCTTTGCGAAGACATCACAGTTTTAGGCACGCCATTTTATGTCATGGAGAGGATCACCGGGCTCATTCTGCGACCGGCACAAGCGAAGGATATACAGCTGACATTCAGCGATATGCGGCGAATTTCAGAGAGTCTAATTGACAACCTTGTTGAACTTCATGCCATAGACGTTACCCAAGGCGGGCTGTCCCAACTAGGCAAGCCAGAGGGTTACATCTCACGACAGGTTGACGGGTGGGGAAAGCGATATATCAATGCGCAAACCGATCCGATCGAGTCGATGGATTCAGTGATCCAGTGGCTTGGTTCCAATTTACCTGCTGAACACCCGGCCACTCTGCTGCATAATGACTACAAGTACGACAACGTAGTGCTGGATCCTCAGGAGCCATCGCGCGTCATCGGTGTTTTGGACTGGGAAATGACAACGGTGGGTGACCCGTGGATGGATATCGGCGCTTCGCTCGCCTATTGGGCCGAAGCCAGCGACAGCGAGCTTGCCAAAGTATTTAATGTATCGTGGTTACCGGGTAACCTGACTCGAAAGGAGTTTGTAGAAAGGTATTCTGAGAAAAGTGGAAGAGCGGCGAACCCTTTATATTATTACGTTTTCGGACTTTACAAGAACGCCGTGATCGCGCAGCAAATCTATGCGCGGTGGAAACAGGGTCATTCGAAGGATCCCCGTTTTGGGCAATTGATCCACGTAATTCATAATTTAGCTTCACGCGCAGCATCGGCGATTGACAAGAACTCGATCTGACGCGCGGCTATTATGACTTATAAACTCTCGGCTCAACACGCTAAGAAAAGAGCTTTCATCACAGGCGCGGCATCGGGGTTGGGCAAAGCCTTGTGCATGGAATTAGCCGCGGATGGCTGGACCCTCGGCGCGGTCGACATCAACTCTGAACATCTGGCCACTGCGTGCGAAGAATTCACGGCAGCCGGGGCACAAGTCATCCCTATTGTTCTTGATGTCTCCGATCGGCTAGACTATAAAAGAGTGGCGGAAGAATTTCTTTCGAAAGTGGGTGGTATCGATCTATTAATCAACAATGCGGGCGTAGGTGATGGTGGTAATTTTGAAGAATATTCGTTGGATAATTGGGAGTGGATGATTCGGATCAACCAGCTCAGCGTGGTCTACGGGTGTCACTATTTCATTCCCACCTTCAAGAAACAGAAATCCGGGCACATCCTGAATACGGCGAGCCTTGCGGCAGTGAGCTGTGCACCAACGATGGGTGCTTATAACATGACAAAAGCGGCTGTGGTGGCCATTAGTGAAACACTGTATGGCGAGCTGATGGATCATCAGGTCAAAGTTTCGTGCATTCAGCCTTCCTATTTCAAAACCAATATCGCTCAAAGTGCACGTGGGGGCGAGTTTGTCAAGAAGGCGACCGAATTCTTTATCAAACATTCGGGTCTTGAGGCTAAAGAAGTTGCTGAAGAGATTCTCCACCGGGCAGGCGAAGGTGAACTGTACATCATTCTTCCAGCTCAGGCGCGAAAGCAATGGAGACTCAAACGTCTGGCTCCCACATGGTTCAGGAAGATGGTGAAAGAAAAATTCTATGCCGCAGCAGGCAAAGTAAAATGAGTGTATCCCTGGAAGTGCCAAAGGATGGCGGAGTATTCGAACTGGTGATCGCGGTTCAGCCCGAAGACATCGACACCCAAAACCATGTCAACAATGTCGTTTACCTCAGATGGGTACAGGATGTAGCCTATGCCCACTGGGACACGTTGGGTTCTAATGAATTGAAGGCGGCATTCAGATGGGTCGTCCTACGACATGAGATCGACTACCATTCACCTGCTTTGCCAGGCGATACGGTGGTTGCGTACACGTGGATCGCGCACCCGGACGGACCCAGGCAAAAACGCTACGTTTCCATTCGAAGGCAACGTGATGGCAAACCCCTGGCGTCAGCCTGTACTGAATGGTGTTTACTGGACGCCTCGAGCGGACGACCCAAAAAAGTAACGGAGGAAATTACGTCGGTGTTCGGTTTAAAAAACTGAACTGAAGCCTTCGTTTACAAGACGGCGATAACGCTTTTCATCCATCAGGTAGAAGAAAAGCAGACATTGTCCGAGTTGAAACATGAGAACGGCAACGATAGCAAAAAGTATGAGCATAGCCACTAATCGTTAATGTAGAGTACTAAATTAATTGAAGGTATCTATATATCCTAATTATCAATTAGTTATAACTTTTATAATCAACTAAAGTATTGATAATGAATCTGGTAGAATTGCTTTTGTCAGGGAACTCCAAAGCCAATCAACTACAGATCCAGCGGTATGTGGGAAGTTCGTCGGCACGGTTTGGGGAACTTGTGTCTGTGTTTTTGAACGGCCCCTACCGGGTAACTCAACGAGCCTCCCACCCTCTTAGCCACTGTGCGACCCAGCACCCAGAACTTGTTAAGCCCCACCTTTCGAAGATCGTCAAGAGTCTGCGGGTGCCCGGTCAACACGATTCGATCAAAAGGAATGTGCTGCGTCTATTACAATTCGTCGACATCCCTGCAAAACTTCAGGGTGAGGTCACAAACCTCTGCTTCGGATTTCTGGAGGATCGAAAGGAAGCGATTGCGATCCGGGCATTTGCAATGACCGTTTTGGGCAGAATAGCAGCGGAGGAACCTGACCTTCGCAAGGAACTCGAGATCATCATACGAGATGAAATGCCCTACGAATCCAGTGGCTTCAACGCACGGGCACGGCGCGTTCTCAAGGAACTCGGCACAGGAACTTAATTCGCTCACGGCGAGGGCTAAAGTGGGGTGCTGCCACTAAATTGCGGGCTGATTATGGAGACGAACCCCGCTGAGCAGAAACACACGTGTGCCAATTGCGGGAATGTTTTCACAGGCTACTACTGCAACATCTGTGGAGAGAAGGTCCTCGTTCCCGCTGACCGTTCATTCAAAGCTTTTCTGAACAGCATCTTCCTGGCCTTGACCCTCGCAGACAGCCGGTTTGTAAAAGGCTTGTGGCTTATTATTTCCAGGCCCGGCTTCCTGTCAAAGGAATTTGCCGAAGGCCGGAAAGTCAGGTATATCAAGCCAATTTCGATCTTTTTCCTACTCAATTTGGTGTACTTTCTTTTCCCGCTGATCCAACTATTCAATGCTTCCCTCCGCACGCAGGTCAATTCATTTCAGGGCAAGTTCGCAAGGCAGGCAGCGGCGGCTAAAATGGCGAGGCTGGGATTCACAGACATCACATCATTTTCAATCCTGTACGACCAAAAAACAGCCGGGCTGGCAAAAATGCTCGTGATTGTTTTTGTGGTGATCGCTTCCCTGCCACTCAACCTGATTTACCGATCGGGTAATCGCTTTTTCACAGACCACGTGGGGCTCTCAATGGAACTGGTATGCTTCAATTTGCTGATCAATGCACTGCTGCTGACGCTGGTCGTCAATCTTTTCAGCCTGGGCGGCTATGTGGACGAAACGGTGCTGACGGTTGTGTTCGTTTTCACCAACCTTTATTTCCTCATACGATCAGGCATGATCTTTTACGGCGAACGAACATTGCTGCTCGTCATCAAATCAGTCCTGATGATCGGTGTACTGAAAGTTTCGCTTGAAGTGTATCGAGCTATCCTGTTTTACATCACCTTATCGGCGCTTTAGATCCTTTGGATAAGAATCAAAGCGCTCACCGTGAATATTATGATCGCGGCTGAGAGGCGACCTATCGAACGGTACGGAGCAGGTAATCAATCAACTCGTCTACCTGAGCATGATCATCCTGCGTGGAGAGGTGTTTGTACGCGATGAAGGATTGCACTGCATCCTCAACCTCTTTGTTCATAGCCTGCGTTAGTCCCAGGTTGAAATAGCTGTTTGGAAACTCGGGCTCGATACTGATGGATATCTGATAATGAACCTTTGCCAAAGGCAGGTTTCCAAGTTCAGCGTACAGGTTCGCGAGGTTATAGTGGGATTCAAAATGACGTGGATCTTCCTTCAGGCTGAGGGTAAAGCAGTCGATTGCCTTTGTGTACTGGCGCGCCCTCGATTCGATAATGCCAAGGTTGCAATAGGCATCCGGAATGCTGTCAAATTCAATGATTGCCTTGAGATACAGGTCTTTAGCCCGCTCGTCGCCATGCTCGTCCAACATGAGCGCTTCCTCAAATGTCGTGAGCTGGTTGAGCTTTACAACCTTGCCGCCCGTGAAGAGGTTGAGCTGGCCTGGTTTCTGGGGAGGCGTGGGGCGTTTTTTCCGTACAGGTCTGAACCCGAACTTCTCCGGAGTCTGAATTGGAAACTTAACAACCTTAGCCATTTAGCAAAGATACATGAAAAACAAGTAAGCCTTCAACCAATGCCTTTGATTCGGAGCCACGTCACACTGAGCGAAGTCGAAGTGAGCGAAGTCGTACTGAGCGGAGTCGAAGTAAGCGAAGTCGAAGTGAGCGAAGTCGAAGTAAGCGGAGTCGTACTGAGCGTAGCCGAAGTAAGCGGAGTCGAAGTGTGAACTAACTCGCTTTTCTTTTCGCAGTCTTCGTTTCTTTGGCAGCCTTCTTGGTTTCTTTCACGGCGGCACCTTTCGCTTTCTCCATCGGCTTCTTGGCTTTTTCGATGCTGGCTTTCAGTGCGGTCATGATATCCACCACCGGAGTTTCCTCCTCCTGGACGGTGACGATTTCCTTGCCTTCGATCTTGGCCTGAATCATCTCACGCAACGCGTCCTGGTAGTGATCTTTCATTTCAATATCAACAAACTGCTTGGTCATGGAATCAACCAGCATCTTCGCCATCTTGATCTGTTCTTTGTCAACCTTGACATCTTCAACGAGTTGAGGCACTTCGCTTAGGCTTCTCACTTCATTCGGAAAACGAAGTTTGTAAAGCAGAATCCCGTTCTGTTCCGGGGTCAGAAGCACCACGGTTTCCCGGTCACGAAGGACCACGCGGCCTACTCCGACTTTGCCAGATTCTTTCAAAGTCTTCGCAAGCAATGAATATGTTTTCGCAGCGATGTCGCCATCCGGACCTATAAAATAGGGAGCATCAAAAAGCGTCGGATGAACTTCTGATTCCTTCACAAACCCTTCGATATCAATGACCCGGGTGCTCTTCAGTCTCACTTTGCCAAAGTCCTCATCATTGATGATCACAAACTGGCCAGGCTCGTACTGATATCCCTTCACAATATCTTCGGTTCGCAGCGTCTGACCGGTCACCTTATCCTTTTTTTCGTAGGCTACCTGGTTGTGTCCTTCCTTCGACAGCAGGTTAAAACTCAGGGTCTGGCCGGAATCAATTGCGTTGTACACGCGAATCGGAATTGTAACGAGCGAGAAGCGAATGTGACCTTTCCAGATGGCTCTCATATGTATTAGATTAAAAAATTAACAATAGGGTACTAAAATATTGATAATGAATAGATTTTCAAAACTAACTATAGCGCGTAGCGTCATCAACTTTCAGTTTTTTTATCATCTCCGGACTGAGTGACTCGCTGTAAGCCCCATAGGCATCCGTCAGCAAGCCCTTCTCTCCCTTGGTGGAGGTGATGGCAAAAAGTACATCGTTGTCCTCGGGGTCACTCATCCCCTCGAAGCGGTGCACTTCGTCGATATGAAATTCCTCCGGTCGCAGACGCAGGTCGAGGCTCACACACTCGATCCACTCTGGATGCAGATTGAAGTCCAGACGGTATCCCCTGCCCTTCAGTGCGGTCATGGCTTCCGACAAGGTGTTGTATGATTTCATGTGAGGAAATTTAGCAAGAATAATAACTACTTTAGAGCGTTGTTACACGAATGAAACTGGTTTTTGCCATCGTCCTAGCGCTGTTGCTGAGTTCCTGCCAACTGATTCAGTCCGTCAGCGGGAAAGGCCATACGGTTAAGGTAAAAAAGCCGATCTACCACCATGGTTACTATAAGAACAGCAGTTGGCACCGAAAATTACAAGTTGGCCGTGTGCGTATTCGCTGGTTTGAAAAACAAGGTGCGAAGACGGTCAGGATGCGTGGATAAACGTTTTGTCAAAAAACTCAATTCAACTAATCACGGGCCTGTTGAGGGCAACATGCATCGATTTACTGTAATCCCTTCAACGCAAGTTCTGCATGTCTTCTCATAAAGATTTTCAACGGGCTTAGCTGATTCAGGTGCGCCGTGACGATAGATCCGTAAAAAACCGAGTTAAGCAGATTCGTTAGGTCGCGTGTCGAAGCAACTTTCGTTACTTCCTTTTTAAATATTGCTTCCAATGAGAACTTCTCGAACATCTGATCAAGAGATTGAATCTCGATGGCCTGGACGTCAGGTGTATTGGGATAAAGTAGTTTCTTCTCTTCCGCTTTTACAGGAAAGGGTTTTAAACCACGCTTGGGATTTGATAAATACGCGATCAGACTCAGAATAATGCCCGGGTGTAAATCCATGTCATCGCTGATCTTCTCGAAGAGATAAAAGACCCCCTGCATCCCTTCCCGCGGCTTTTCTTTCAGTTCTACGACCCTCCTCAAACACCAGATCCGAAAATAGTACGACAGAATATCTTCCTTGGCGGGAAAATACTTGAACAGCGTAACCTTCGATATCTTTACCTTCTCGCAAATATCCTCCACATACAGATCATCGAAAGGTTTCTTTCCTATGAGTTTCAGTGTCTGATCCAGAACTGCAAGTTTGAGACGCGCCGCTTTTTCCTTTCGTAAACTCATAGTCCATTCTACAAGTTGGAAATAAGAAATTTCTGATCAAATCGCCTAACAATATTCCACGAACACGATTTTCTTATCTTTAAGACGTCGAAATCATATTTTTAAAGCCACTGCTGATTATCGGAACACCGACAACAATATCATGCCAACGGGCGACTATTTTCAACAAACTGTACCCTTATGAATAAATTCCTCGTGGCGATTGGCCTCATCGCCCTTGTTTTTTCCTGCAACACGAAAGCGAAAAAAGAGAAGGTAATCGGACTTGTTGCCGATTCAGCAATGGTTGTTTCAGCCCAACCCCTGGCATCTCAGGTAGGTGTTGACATCATCAAAAAGGGAGGCAATGCAATAGACGCGGCGATTGCTGTTCAATTCGCGTTATCGGTAGTGTTCCCTGCCGCTGGCAATATCGGTGGTGGCGGCTTTATGGTCATCCGCACCAAAGACGGAGCGACCAATACGTTAGATTATCGCGAAAAAGCTCCTGGGCTCGCATCGACCGATATGTACCTTGATAAAGAGGGTAATGTGATCGAAGGACTCAGCACCGACGGCCACCTTGCTTCCGGCGTGCCTGGCTCGGTTGACGGCATGGTGACTGCGCATGAAAAGTATGGCTCATTGCCATGGAAAGACCTGGTACAACCTGCGATTGACCTGGCTTTGAAAGGCTTCACACTCTCTGAGCGGGAAGCCAACTGGCTCAACGATCTGCAGGGTGACCTTGTCAAATACAATACCGTCAGGCCTGAGTTTCTCATTAAAGAAAAATGGAATGCTGGCGACTCCATTCGCTGGATCGAACTGGGGCATACACTCGAACGCATCCGCGACCAGGGACGTGCAGGATTCTATGAGGGTAAAACGGCCGAAGATATCGTTGCGGAGATGAATCGCGGAAAAGGTCTGATTTCCCTTGCTGACCTGAAGAATTACCATTCCGTTTGGAGAGAACCGGTTGTTGCCAGCTACAGGGACTATAAGATCATCTCGATGCCCCCGTCATCGAGTGGCGGCACCTGCGTGGTGCAACTCCTGAAGTCTGTCGAACCGTTTGCCATCAAAGAGTGGGGATTCAATTCACCACGTACCGTACACCTGATGGTCGAAGCGGAGCGCCGGGTTTTTGCTGACCGTTCGAAATATATGGGTGACCCTGAATTCTTTAAGGTCCCCGTATCGACACTGATCAGCACCGACTACATCGCAAACCGGATGCTCACCTTCAATCCGGATAAAGCCACTCCAAGTTCAACGCTTTCACCTGGCTCGATCCCGGGATTTGAATCCACGGAGACCACGCACTTCTCAATTGTTGATTCAAAGGGCAACGCGGTGTCGGTGACTACCACACTCAATGGCTGGTTTGGATCCAACGTAGTGGTGGCAGGTTCCGGTTTCTTCCTCAATAATGAAATGGACGACTTCAGTGCCAAACCTGGGGTCCCCAATATGTTCGGTGTCACCGGAGGCGAAGCAAACAAAATAGAACCCAACAAACGCATGCTCAGCGCGATGTCTCCCACGATTGTTGAAAAGGATGGGAAGCTTTTCATGGTCGTCGGGACGCCCGGCGGCACTACGATCATTACTTCGGTATTTCAGGTCATCCTCAACGTAGTGGAGCACGGTATGGGTATGCAGGAAGCCGTTGACGCCAAGCGTTTCCACAGCCAATGGCTCCCCGACATCATCACCCCCGAACGCGGGCGCTTCTCCACGGAAGACAGCACCACGCTTGCTTCCATGGGGCACGTGATCAAACCTCGTGGCAACTTTGGTCGTGTGGATGCGATTCTGGTGTTACCTGATGGAAAGCTGGAAGGCGGCGCAGATCGGTCCAGAGGCGACGATACGGCAAAAGGATATTAACAGTTGACGAGTGTCAATCCATCGCTGCGCGAAGCCAGTTGATAAAATAGTCCCAGATGCAAATTCAGCTGTAACCCGAGTTTGCTTGACCTATTCAATTTGATTGAGAAGCGTTGTCAACTGCCCGAGCAAAGCGAGTGATTTTCAACTGTCAATTGATTTATCAGTCCTTCACGATCATAAACTCCACCCTCCTGTTCAAGCGGCGGGTCTCTTCCGTCTTATTGTCTGCGATCGGTTTGGAACCACCGAAACCTTTTCCTGTGATCCGCTTTCCGTTGATGCCCTTGGATACCAGGTAGGCTTTCACTCGCTCCACTCTTTTTTGTGACAGCCGGAGGTTGTGTTCCGGATTGCCACGGTTGTCGGTGTGACCTTCCAGTTCAATCTCAACCTTGGGATTGGTTTTCAAAAACGAGACCACGAGGTCAAGTTCGTCATTGGATTCAGGAAGCAGGTTATAAGTACTCTGCTGGAACAAAACGCTTCTGAGATTGACCACGGCTCCGATCTCGATCGGCTGCAACTTGAAGTTCATCTCCAGCGATTTCATCTCATACGTTCTGACATCCAGCTTTTCAAAATTTCCCACATAGCCTGCGGCCTCAACGCGGATGGTATACTCATTCACAGATGGGAACCTGATCGAATATTTCCCCGCCGGATCAGCATTGGTCTTGTACAGTGAATCGCCGTGAAAAATGATTGAAGCGGTTAACGGTTTCCCCGTTTTTAAATCGGTCACTTTTCCAAACACGCGAAATATCTTTTCTTCTCCGGTAATTGGTTTGTCCCTCTTGATCTCCACAATCTTCACCAGTGTGTCCACGCGCATTTGAAACAAAGAATCCTGCAAACCTACCGGAGGTTTATAGTATTTGATATCTCCCAGACCATCGCTGTTCTGTGTACTCGTGAAAAGAACAAATTTCTGTGCAGGATAGGTATTGTAGAATAGTTCGCGGCCCTCCGAATTCACATTAGCGCCCATGTTGACAGGGTCGCTCCAGTTCAGCCACGAATCATCCAACCTCTCTGAATAGAATATATCATAACCACCATAGCCTCGCCTTCCATTGCTCGCGAAGAACAAATACTTACCATCAGCGCTCAGACTGGGGCAAGACTCCTGATAAGACGTGTTGATCTTTGGTCCCAGGTTTTTGGGCTCTGACCATTTGCCGTCCTGCAGGATCGACACATAAATGTCTTCGACGCCGAGCGTGCCATAAGCATCGGCTGAATAGACAAAGGCCCCCACCGCGGTCGACAAATAGCCGTTGGTGCCGGGAGACTTGTTAAGAAAATAAGGGATGTGAATATTTTCCGGCGCTGACCAGCCTTCAGGGGCTTTCACGGACATAGCGATACCTTGTGTAGTAGCCGGTTTGTCGCCCTGCTTGTAATGGCTCGACAGGAACATGCGTTCACCATCGCCTGAAAAGCCTACAACTGAATTATAGTTCTCATCATTAATGAATTTGCCGCCGTGAATTGCGAGCGACCACTCTTCACCAGTCCAGATGGAATACCAGATATCGCCACGATCCTTTTTTCCCCCGATATTATCAGGGTGGTTGGCAACGGTCCAGTATAGCACCTTTCCATCAGGGCTGATGACCGGCGCTTGCTCGTCGTAATCAGAGTTTACGTGATTGAATGACTTTTGCGACATCTGGGCGTAAACACCCTGGATCTGCAAAGTGGCTGCGATGACAAAAATGATGGCTTTCAAATAACTGCGCGTCGACATTCTTATTAAAAAAAATTATACTGATTCAAATCTTATTGCTTACTGACCCAGACATTTCCTTTGATTGTAAATCGCCAGGGAAGCAATGCGTCCTGCCCCGCATAATCGATACCAATTCGCGGGCTGGCCAGAATTTCACTCTTCGCAATCCGCATCCCGGCGTCTTCAATCCAAAGCTGATCGGACCAGAGTGCTTTACCATTATAGGTTCGGTCAATGCCCAGGGCTTTCGTTAGTTTGCCGGGACCAGAGGTAACTCCCTTCTCACTGGCTGCCGCCATTCGCTTGACCATCAATGGGGTACCCTCAACTGGCTCCAGGGCACGGATCAGCACGGCCTCAGGCTCTTCCGCTTCGTTCGTCACGACATTGAACAGATTGTGAATTCCGTAGCACAGATAGACGTAAGCGTGGCCACCCTCTCCAAACATGATGGCATTGCGCTCAGTGCGGCGATTCTGGTAAGCATGGCACCCTTTTTCACGACTCGAATAGGCTTCAGTCTCGACGATTATTCCAGCCGTGGTTTTACCCCCTTTACGCGTGAATAACACCTTACCCAACAGGTCCTTGGCAGTCTTTACAACGTTGTTTCCGAGGTAAAAAGACGGTTCCAACTTCATCTTACTCTACAGATTTGATAGGTTTTTGGATAGCCTAAACTAGTTTACTTTTGACCCTCCAAATTAAAACAAACCCTAAAGTTACAACTATGAAAAAAGTTTTAGTAATGCTCTTTGCGTTGGTTGGATTGGTGGCAGAAGCACAGGTTGTGTCGCCTGCACCAAGTCCAGCAGCGACTGTAAGCACGGTGGTCGGCCTCACTGATGTTAAGGTTGAGTACTCCAGACCCAAGGCAAAAGGCCGCAAGATTTTTGGAGAACTGGTGCCTTTCGGGCAAGTGTGGCGCACCGCCGCTAACAACGGCTCAAGGGTGACTTTTGGTGATGATGTGAACGTGGGTGGCACGAACGTCCCCAAAGGAACCTACCTCCTGCTGACTATTCCTGGCGCAACTGAATGGACTGTGATCCTTTACAAAGATGTATCCATCGGCGGCGACATGTCAGCCTATGACAAGTCGAAGGATGCCGCGCGCGTGACCGTGAAGGCTGATAAGCTCACTGAAAAAGTGGAGACATTTACCATCGAAATTTCAGATTTGTCTGAGAACAGTAAGACCGCGAATCTGCAGATCATGTGGGAGAACACTTCCGTGAAGATGCCTATCACCGTTGACTTTGATTCAAAAGTGATGAAGAGCATCGAAGCGAGCACAAAGGTAAATCCGAACAACCTGTTCCAGGCCGGAGTTTATTACTTTGAAAGCGGCAAAGACATCAACCAGGCATATAAGTGGGTCAGCGAAGCCGCAACGGCCAATCCGAATGCCTATTGGATCTGGTATCAAAAAGCCAGAATACAGAAAGCGATGGGCGACAAAAAAGGAGCCATGGAATCGGCAACAGCTTCTAAGGCAGCCGCTGAAAAAGAGAAAAACATGGACTACGTGAAACTCAATGTAGACCTGATGAGCGGGTTGAAGTAAGCTGCCGATACCCAGTAAATATTAATCGTCCCGCGGGCAGCTTGCTCGCGGGACGATTTTTTTTATGCCTTCGGAGATGTCTTCGGCAGAACAAATTGTATTAACGTGGCAAGTACAGCCACGGCAATACATCCGATGATATTGTAAAGCAGAAATGCGATGTCCGTGAAAAAATAGAGGTACAAGATCAGAAGTTCTGCGACGATCGCCGCTATAAAAACCGCCGTTGAACGCAGGTACTTAAGATAAAAGGCGCTCAGGAAAATTCCGAGGATCGTTCCATAGAATAATGAGCCTACGATATTCACAAACTGGATAAGATTCTCGGCTAGGTTGGCCAATGATGCAAAGGCGATCGCGAACAGTGTCCATCCTACCATCATCCACCGTGAGGCCTGGAAGTAATGGTGATCGGATTGACCCGGTCTTACCGATCGCTTGTAGATGTCCACCGCCGTGGTAGAAGCCAATGCCATCAACTCGGAGGCCATTGAAGACATCGCCGCCGAAAAAACGACGGCCAGCAACAAACCGATCAAACCATGAGGCAGGTAGGTCATTACAAAATTAATGAACACATAATCTTTGTCCAGTGTATTAGCCGTGGGCACATTTTCTTTGATGGTTGCCTTCAGGTCATTTCTCAGATTATTTTCTGACTGTTGAATGTCTTTCAATGACTGCCGGTGGGATTCAATCCCGGTCTTATCGCCTTTCTGGATGGCGCTGACCATTTCCTCAGCGGCTTTCTTCTTTTGATTGAAAACCGCATCGTATGCCCCCTCCAACTCGCTGATTTTGGCCGATGCCGGGGTGCGGATCGCCTGTTCATAAAGCGCGCGATTGTGAATAAGCGGCGCCTGGTTAAATTGATAAAACACAAAAATCAAAATACCGATATAGAGAATGATGAACTGCATGGGGATCTTCAGCAAGCCGTTGAAAATAAGACCCAACCTGCTCTCGGTTACTGAACTTCCTGACAAGTATCGTCCAACCTGCGATTGATCTGCGCCAAAGTATGACAGGTACAGGAACAACCCGCCAATCAATCCCGACCAGATATTGTATCGGTCTGAAAGATTGAAGTTAAGGTTGATCAGATTCATCTTACCCATCTCACCGGCAAAGTGAAATGTATCGCCGAAGGAAATCCCTGCCGGCAGGTTGCGGAATGCAATCCATCCTGCTACCACCATACCGAGCATGATCACAGTAAGCTGATATTTTTGCGTAATGCTCACCGCTTTCGTTCCGCCAGATACGGTGTAAAGCATCACAAACAGGCCAATCAGCGCAGTCGTATAGTTGATGTTCCAACCCAGGATCGATGAAAGAATCAGGGAAGGCGCGTACAACGTAATTCCCACCGACAAGCCGCGCAGCATCAGGAAGAAGAATGCCGCTAAAGTCCTGGTTTTGACATCAAACCGTGTCTCCAGGTATTCGTAGGCAGTAAACACTTTCAGCCTGTGATACAGCGGCACTGCGGTGACGGAAAGTATGATCATTGCGAGAGGCAGACCGAAGTAGAATTGCAGGAAACGCATGCCGTCCTCATAAGCCTGACCGGTCGTCGACAGGAAGGTAATTGCACTCGCCTGCGTAGCCATAATTGAAATACAAACGGTCCACCAAGGAAGACTCTTATTCCCCAGAAGATACCCCTGCATATTGGTGGTGTCGCGCGTTTTCCACGCACCGTATCCAACAATGAGCAGGATGGTGCCAAACAAAACGATCCAGTCAACTAAGATCATGAAAATGAAAGGGTGATAATCAGATAGACCACAAGTTGAACAACCATGACCACCGTCACGAGCCAATACCAGCTACTCCATTTGTTGAAGACGGGCGGCTTGGAATCCTGTGATGTCTCCATTATTTGGTAGTCTTTACTTTTTGATTCTGTGGCTTGGGTGTCTTACCCAGCGACGTCATGTTCGAAAACAATTTATAGGCGCCCGCAACACCTTCCGGTAATTCACGGAAGAATGAAAGGCCGGTATACACGTAATGGCCATTGCCGTATTTCGCCACCAGCAAGCCGCCGTCCTTTGGCTTCTCCCCTGCATCATTCATCGATAGAATGGCCTCAAAGTTTGGATCCCATTTGTCAGGAAAATACAAGCCCCGCTCCTGCACCCATCCTTTGAAGTCGTCCTGAGATATTTTGTTTGGCGTTGTCATCAAGGGGTGATCCGGTTTCAGTATACGTACTTCACTATTCTCTTCCGTCACGCGGTCGCGGGAAAGGCTGAGCGCATAGGGCGAAAACTTTTCGACCTCCAGATCAAAGTTTGTATTGTATTGAACAATCATGGTACCTCCTTCCTTCACATAGTTGAGGAGGTTGTCCATGTAATGGCGGATGCGTTCATTTGTGTTCAAAGCCCTGACACCCAGGACAACCGCATCGAGTTTTTTAAGATTTGCGTCCGTCACTTCTTCATCCTTCATTTCCCACACTTCATAGCCCATATTCCGAAGTGCGACGGGAATTTCATCACCCGCGCCTTTGATGTATCCGACGAGCTTACCCTCCGTCTTCAGGTTCATGCGGATGGCAGTGGCCTTCGCGGGCGGCAAAAGTGTTTGAAAAGGAATGTGATCATAAGAAATCGTTTGTACGGCATTGCTGTAGGACTTGCCGTTTATATCGGCATGAGCAAGAATGGAAAATGTTCCTTCTCCAGAGCCAGGGTACACCATAAATTCGAATCTCTTCTCTTCACCGCGTTTATTGATCTCCAATGATGCCGACGCTGGCTCTGATCTCCAACCCTGAGGGAGATCAAGTTTCACGCTTCCTGAAAGTTTATTGCCCGAGGTTGACTTAACCAAAAGCCCAATCACTTTTGGAGCATTGTCATGAAACAGAAACACTTTCTGTGAAAGATTGACCAACACCGGAGGCACGATCTCAAAAGGGCGCATAAGCTCACCCTTAACCGGGTCTGTCCATTTATAAATCAGTGGTGTGGTTAGTTCGATCCGCTCACCGTTCACATCGATCGCGTAGTTGATCGTCACAGCGGGTCCGTTTTCAGGTCTTCCGATAAAAGATACATCCGGCACGTTAAACAAGCCCAGAGAATGTTCCTGCCTCAACCAATACGGATCTGAAAACCCGGCGGCAGAACTAAGCATTTTTTTTGTCTTGAATGCGTAAAGTTTATTGAAAGCAAGGTCATAGTTCATGGTTGAATCGATGGACAACGATGCGCTGCCTATGTACTGGATCTTCAAAGGCGCCGTGGAGCGATTCACCATTTCAAAAGACGCCGTCACCATTTCCCCCGGTGCTACCCACGGCTGATCAGAAGTCACTTCGAAGAACAAGGCAGCGCAATCCTGAATAAGCTGTTTTACTTCAGCTGCCTTGCGTTCCTTCCATACGGATGGCGCCAGCGCATCAATCTGTTTTCGTATCTGTATTAATGTTGGAATGGAAGCATACGGCTTTTCGGGATTGAATTCTCTGATCACCTTGTCAACAAGCGGCTGAACTTTTTCTCCGCCCGCAATGCGGGTCCAGGTGGTATTCACACCTTCAAAGAAATCCCTTTCCATTTTCTCTCCTCTCACGAATTCAAAAAACTCGTTGCTGTCTCCTCTGCGGCCTGATGATCCAAAGCCCTGACTCTTATGCTGCGAACGGCTTTCGGCGGCAATTTCAGACAGTGACTTTCCCAGCAGAATGCTGTAAGTTCCCATATTCGCAGTGACCACACCTGGTGTGTTTTCATTGATGGACTGATTAAAGAACCGGCCGGTGTTCATATACAGGCGTTTCGCCTGCCAGACTCCAAATTGTTTCACCTGATCAGGTAAATATTCTGGTTTTCCCGAAAGGTCAAATGCTTCCTGGGCCAGTATGGCCGATGCCGTATGATGTCCATGGCCCGCGCGTTCGTCAGGTGGAAATCTCGTTAGGATTACATCAGGTTTGAATTCACGGTATACTCTGACGACATCCGAGAGCACTTCCTCTTTGCCCCAGATAGAAAAAGTCTCCGCCGCGTTCTTGGAAAATCCGAAATCATTCGCTCTGGTAAAAAACTGTTGACCTCCATCGATGCGTCGGGCGGAGAGCAACTCCTGAGTGCGGATCAGTCCCAATTGATCCCGTATCTCCGGTCCAATGAGATTCTGTCCCCCGTCGCCACGTGTCATGGAAAGATAGGCTGTTGCAGCGAGCTTATCATTCGCCATAAATGTGATGGCTCGTGTGTTCTCATCGTCAGGGTGGGCGGCCACATAAAGTACCGACGCGAGCACGTTCAGCTTCTTCAATTTGAGCTGAATCCCTGCCGCATCCGGTTGCCTGCTCTGCGCTAAACTATAGTAAAAAGATAGAGATAAGACGAATAGGGTGAGGAGCTTTTGCATACCGCTTATTTACGAATTAAAGTGGCGCAAGTTAGCAGAGTATTAGACATCGAGATGTGCCGGATTGCCGGCGGAAAAAACTTGAACAACGTGTGTCAGAATTTGCCACGCTTCTCCCCGTTCACCAGGAATGTTCCATCCTCCAGAATGAAAAGATGCACGCGGCTGATCTCTGCTTTTTCGGCGGATAAAAAGAGAATATTGTACTCGAAGGGTGAAACGCGGTCTTTCATGTCATCTGTATAACCCATATCTATCTTAAACTCCTCTCCTTCTTTTGCTTTTTTGGTTAGCACGGTGCGGTTGGCATTGTTGACAACCTTGACACGCACTTCGTTGTCCTTAATCTTCAACATTTTGAAATTGATCCCCAGGTAAGGCAGCGGGCCATCCGCTGATTTCCTCTGGAAGCTGTCGTTGGTATAATCGATGTTAAGATTTGAATTGTTAGCAGTTGGTCGCGGTTTGAATTTATAGTCCACCGTGAGCTGAAACTCTTCATTCGGTTTGAAAGGCGCCTCCGACGTTTGCGCTTTCGCAACAGAAACAAAAAAAAGAAGTGGTAAAAGTACTCTTGACTTCAGGTTTAACATACTGGGATCTAAGGTCGCGTAATTGAAACTGCGCTCAAACTGACGGTGCCGCTCTGAGTTTGGTACTCGCCGGTTGGCACATTCATCTTTTTAAAGTCGGAGCTTACTGTGATACCTGTGAATAAGATGTAATAGGGATACGTCAATTTAGCATCGTTCGCATTGATCTTGATGGAAGCGATCGCAGGCAAGGCCACACCCGAGATGACCGCAGCAGATTCATAAACCGTGCCGTTCAACTTAAAAGTTTGATTCTGGATGTCAAGCGAGCCCGATGAGTTCTTTACAAGTTGAAAAGTAACACTGATTTTACTATCCGCAGTGGTATAGGTCCAGGAACCTTCCGCCGAGGTAGGACCTGAACTACTCTTGCTGCACGCAGCCAGCAAAGTCCCTATCAACACCATCCAAATCAATACCCTTTTCATGTTCAAATATCTAAAATCAAAGTTACTAATAATTTGACGCGCAATCTTTGCCGTCTCATCGGCACGAGGCCATCACGATCCTCATTTCGTTTGCACCTAATTATAGAATTTCTATCTTAATCGCTTACCCCAAGCAAGGGTATACACAAAAAATGGTACAATACTTCCTAAACAAATTCAAAATGAAACTTTTCTACGTGATTACGATCGGCACATGGATGCTCACGCTGCAAAATTGTTACGTTGCAAAACCACTCGAACGAGAGGTTCACATCTCTATCAACAAAGACTTCCCGGTCGTCATCAGGAACACCGGGAATTCAAATTTCTCTTCACGCCACACCGTTGAAGAATACCGGGAGGCATACATCAAAGACATGCTCACCGAATTCAGCAATGATCACGTGATTGCTGATGGCATCAACCCGGAATTCATTGTGAAGATCACGCAACTCGAGCTCACAGAAAGCACCCGCCTGGATACGGTAAAAGATGTTAAGTCGAAGGACAACGGCCTGGTTCAGGAGGTTACGCTCGCCGATCTGAAAACAAGCGGCACGGTAATGAAAGCCGGCGGTGGAACCGAGAGTAAGTGGCAGGCAGATCGCGATAAGAATGAACAACTGACCAGCAACCGGAGTCTTGGGCAGATCATCGAAGGGGAAAACAAGGATGGCAGCAACTATCGTCTCAAAAGTTTCAACGACAATGAATTTGTTGTGCAGGCAGGTCACTGTGGCCGCCGCGCAGCAGTCCGGATCACCCAGGAAATAAAAAAACAACTGGGGCAATAGGTTTTTATTTAACTTTCTTGGAAACAGTTTAAATTTATCTCTCCACCAAATCCTAACCTTTAGCTACTATGGGCTTGTTCGACAAACTGAAAGGTGAATTAATAGACATTCTGGAATGGACCGACGACAGCAGCAACACGATGGTGTGGCGCTTTCCCCGGTATCAGAATGAAATAAAAATGGGTGCCAAACTCGTCGTGCGCGAAAGTCAGGTAGCTGTGTTCGTCAACGAGGGAAAGATCGGTGATGTGTATCAGCCGGGCACCTTTACACTCACCACGCAGAACATGCCGATCCTCACAACGCTGATGGGTTGGAAGTATGGGTTCAACAGCCCGTTCAAAGCAGAAGTATATTTCATCAATACAAAACAGTTTATCGATCAGAAGTGGGGAACAAAAAACCCCATTATGCTGCGCGACCCTGAGTTTGGGCCGATCCGCATCCGTGCATTTGGCAATTACGCAATCCGAATCGTAGACGCCGCTAAATTTATCAAGGAGATCGCTGGTACGCAGGCTCATTTCACCACAGAAGAAGTTACTGAGCAGCTACGTAACCTGATCATCACTCGATTCACAGACGCGATCGCAGAAAGCAAAATACCGGTCCTCGATCTTGCGGCTAACTATGACGAGCTTTCGAAATTTATCAGCACGAAAATAAATCCCGAGTTCAATGAACTGGGAATAGAGATCACGAAATACCTGGTAGAAAACATTTCCTTGCCGCCGGAGGTCGAAGCGGCTCTCGACAAACGGAGCAGCATGGGCATCCTGGGCAACCTGAATCAATACACGCAATTCCAGGCAGCCAATGCCATGGAAGCAGCCGCAAAGAACCCTGGCGGTGGTGCTTCCGAGGGTATGGGTATGGGCATGGGATTCGCCATGGCACAACAAATGGGCCAGGCTATGAATCAAAACCAGAATCAACAGCAGCATGCGGGTCCGCCGCCGTTGCCGGGCGCGGCACCTTATCATGTTGCGGTTAACGGGTCTCAGCAAGGACCGTTTAATCCAGACACGCTGCGGCAAATGGTTCAGCAGGGAACACTCACACGAGACACACTTGTGTGGAAACAAGGAATGGGCGCGTGGACCAAAGCTGGCGATGTGGCAGATCTGAAAAATCTCTTCGATTCCATGCCACCTCCGATTCCTTCATAATCGGCACTTGTCAAAATCGTACTGAACCCACCTAACCTTCTACCGATGGATGCAGCTGAAACCGTTGTCAAGAAAGAAATGGCCTGTAAGAGTTGTGGCGCGACGCTGACGTTCAAACCGGGCACCACAAAACTGGTTTGCCAATATTGTCACGCTGAGAATGAGATCCAGCAGGAGGCCAGCATTGAAATCATAGAAAACAATCTGGAAGAATTTCTAGCAAAGCATTCCACTACACAGGAAAAGATCACGGTGACGACCATCAAGTGTGATGCCTGTGGTGCCACCTCTACGGTCAATCCCAAACTCACCTCAGACAAGTGTCCATTCTGCTCGACGACTTTCGTTCTGAATAAAGGCAGCGCGTCAACTATTTACAAACCTCAATACATGCTTCCCTTTGGCATAGATGACAAGAAGGCTATTGAAAATTTCCGGACCTGGCTGAGACGACTTTGGTTTGCTCCCACGGAGCTAAAGAATTACGTAGATCGTGCCGATCGTTTGGCAGGAATGTATTTGCCCTTTTGGACGTTCGACGCACAGACAGAAACGGATTACACCGGTGAGAAAGGCATCGACCGTCGCGAGACCGAGACGTATACCGACAGCCAGGGGAAGACTCAACGACGGACGGTCACACATACCGACTGGTATTCAAAATCAGGACATGTCAGCAACACCTTCGACGACATTCTGATCGAAGCAAGCACGTCACTTCCAAAGGCAAGGCTGAGAGCCCTGGAGCCCTGGGATCTTAAAAATGTGGTGACGTATAACGATCAATATCTGAGCGGGTTCAGAACCGAAAACTACCAGGTCGACTTGCCTGAAGCTTATCAGGATGGCAAGAATCGAATGCACGAAGAAATTCTGAGGACGATTCGCCGCGATATCGGGGGAGACAAGCAACGCGTGCATTCTGTGAACACCACCTATAACAATCCTACCTTCAAATACATCCTCCTGCCGGTATGGATCAGCGCTTACAAGTACAAAAACAAAGTATATCAATTTGTGATTAACGCCCGGACAGGTGAAGTGCAAGGTGAACGCCCTTATAGTGCTATGAAGATCGCCCTTGCAGTAATCGCGGGCCTGATCATCGCGGGAACCATCTACTACCTGGCAAACTGAATTTACCTGGTAACCAAAAACCTGTGACACGCCGCCTGGGTGAGGTTACAGGTCACAGGTCACAGGTCACAGGTTACAAGTAGCGGTACGGGCTCTTAAATTAACTTGTTCAAATGGGCATGTTCGATCGCTTCCGACTTGCGATTGACCTGAAGCTTTCCGTAGATGTTCCGGATGTGTGATTTTGCGGTTTCCTTGGAGATGAACAATTGATCAGAAATCTGCGTGTACGTTTTACCTTCTGAAATTAGTATCAGCACTTCTTTTTCACGTTTGGTCAGCGGTGAGTGAGGGTTCAAATGAAAACTCTGAACGACCATTTTTGCAATCTTACTGCTAATCGGAGCACCCCCTTTTTTAATTTCCTCGAGTGCGGCGATGAGTTCGAGATAGTTCGAACTTTTAGTAATGTAGCCGGAGGCTCCCGCGCGTAGTGCATTAAATACCAGATCACTGTCTTCATAAACAGATACGATCACTACTTCGACATGGGGAAACTGGTCTTTGATCCTCTGTGTACCCTCTACGCCCGTCATACCGGGGAGCTTTATATCCATCAGCACGATGTCGGGTTTCTTTTTACCGACCTCAGAGATGGCTTCTTCGGCAGAATTATAGGCACCCACCACCGTAAACTTTTCAGAGTTATTGACGATGTACACAAAACTCTCCCGAATGATCTCATCGTCGTCTACAATCAGTACGCGGTTCTTATTTAATGGAATCATATTTTGCGCAGGGTTTAAAGTCCAATGAGTCTAGAAAACGGTGAATAGTTGTCTTTAGTTTGAATTTTTTATTTGATCGGCGTGAAGTGATACGGATAACGCGGTGTCCCTAATCGGACAAACGCGTTCAATTGTGAAACAAAGGCGATCAATCACACACCGAAAGGGCTACTGCCTCCCACGATATGAGTTACAGAATCACCTATTGATCTCACGCATTAACGTTGATTAACAATGATTAGAAGGCGAAAAAAATCAATATTTCTCCAATAAGTCCAACGTTTGTTCGCTCACGTCTTCAGCTCGTTCCCGATGAGACCGGATGTGACGGTTCCCAATCAGGAGAATAACGAAACCAAGGATGGTGCACAAAGACATGATACCGGTCATGGGCAGAGGTGTCTTCGCATTGAATAGGCCCATGGCCGCTGCACTCAAAGAGGCTAACCCCATTTGGAGGGCTCCCATCAGCGCTGAAGCACTCCCTGCTTCTTTGTGAAATGGCGCCATAGACAACGCCGCCGAATTCGGAAAAATGAACCCCTGGCAACCCAGGAAAAGAAAAATCAGAAATACTGTTCCGTATAAGCCAAGGACGTCAAAAGTCGTCCCGGTAACAAGCAACACCCCGGCGGTCACCTGAAAGATCAAAACCCGCTTCAGCAATTGCGCGCTGGAAAATCGGCGGAGGAAAAATGTATTGAGCTGGCTGCTGGCAATTAAACCCGTTGCGATGAGGCTGAAGATTCCTCCGTATTGTTGTTCGCTGACTCCGAAGTACTTCATAAACACAAACGGCGAGCCCGCCAGGTAGGCAAACAACCCTGCAGAAGCTACCCCGCCCGCAAAAGCATTCGTATAGAATTGCGGATTCTTTATTACAAAAATAAAGTTGGCAATGATGGGTCCGGGTTTAAGTGAAAAATCAGGATCTGGCTGGCGACTTTCCGGCAATCGAAAGATGACCGCAATGAGTACGAGGCTGGTAACGACCGCGAGGATCACAAAAACGTAATTCCATCCGAACGTCGAGATCACGTAGCTCCCGATCGTCGGCGCCAGGATCGGCGAGACGCCCAGGATGAGAATCAGAAGCGACAATACCTTTGCATTTTCTTCAACGGGAAATAGATCGCGAACTATTGCCCGCGGCGCCACCATGCTGACACAGCCACCGAGCGCCTGGATCAATCTGAAAAATATCAAGGCTTCGATGGACGTTGCAAATGCGCATGCAACGGATGCAAGAATGAATATCACCAGACCTCCGTACAAAATCCGCTTTCTGCCAAAACGATCCAACAGCGGCCCACTGGCGATTTGACCGAAACACACGCCGAAGAAGAAACTCGACAAAGAATATGAAACGGTATCCACGGAGGTGTTGAAGTCCCCGGCAATGGCCGGAAAACCGGGCAGATACATATCGATCGCAAATGGCGCGATGGCAGAAAGCGATCCCAGAATCAGAATTACAACAGTACGGTTCGCAGGCGTGAGTACAGACAAATGATAAAGCTTTACAATTGAAAAGTCCGCAAAGTAAACCCATTCTGCGGTAGATTAAAGCACCGGAAACTCAAAAATCACAAAAAGACGTAACGAGAATCAAGGCATGCATGTCTAACATGCAGTTAAAACATTAACCTATCGATATGAACAAGCAGATCGTTACTCTTTTAATCCTAATGTTATGGATTCACACCTCGCATGCTCAAAAAAAGCAAACGGATGGAATTGATTCGCTCGCGATGGAAGTTGAATACAACAACAACAAAACCCTGATGGTGCAGGCAAAGTACTTCTACCATCCAAAAAAGAATCGAACGGATTCGGTGTATTTCAGTCTGAATCCGGCATTCACGGTGACAGAGATCACCGCGCCGGGACTAACGTCGCGGGCCTTTAAACCCAGGAAGGAACGCCCATTTCCTTTTCATCTGCTGCGATTCGAAAAACCCTTTGACGGAAAAGTGGTGCCCATTCAATTTAAATATGTGATAGACTTGGGCAAGCTTGTGCCAAACGAATTTGAGTGGATTGAAATGATGGTGGACCAGCTTTGGTTCCCAAACGCCGCAGATCTTGACAATAATTTTGTGAGCCACGTGGTGGTACGTGGGCTTCCCTCAGACTATTCACTACACTCATATCAATCATTCAGGGAAAATCAAGATCACTCGTATGTCATCGACGAGCGTAAGCAGAACGTTCCCGAAATCACCTTTCTCGCCGGAAAGGACATGACCCTGAAAAAAATCGAAACCGGTGGCATCTCCATCTCTTATTTCATGCCCGGAAGTGTTACTGATTCGACATTGAATTTGATCAACAAAAAAATGATCGACATTATCTCCTACTACAACGGCTCCTTTGGCCAGACCAGGCCAGTGAAAAAATTCGACATCGTCATGCGCCGGGTGCCGCGAAAGATCATGGGATCGCAAACCACCAGAGACGGTTTTGTTATCACCGGTGTAGAATTTAACGCCCACCTTGGTAACTATGCGCATGAGTTCGGCCACTTCTGGTTTAGCGGCGCAGACTTCCTGCGGGAATCCTGGTTGAATGAGTCTTTTGCAAATTTTGTAATGATGCGCGCGCTGAAAAAGTTCGACCCTGAGCGGGCGGAGCAATCCTATACCACCTTTAAGAAGAAAGCTGAAACACCGGGACCCGTTTCGCCCGCCGGCGCGTTTGACGGAGGCACATCGTACGATCGGTATTATTCAAAAGGATGCTATCTCCTGCTTCAACTCGAAGAGCAGATCGGGTCAGAGAAAATGGATAAGTTTCTGGAATTAAGAATCAGGAAAAAAATCAACACAACGGCTGGCGTAATGCAAGCGCTGGAAACCGTGACGAATCGGGTGACGAGGCAGGACTTCGAAAAGAAGATTACGGGCAATTGAAGATCGGGCCGCGCGCTTGAAAGCAAAAAGGCTGTCGGTTGACAGCCTTTCTTGTTTGAGCCTTGGTCTGCTTCATGTATGGGATTATTAGCTTCAATTTCGAAGTTGTTCTTAGTTTTCAAAAGTAGATTAAGGTCCTTTTTTTAATTCAATTCCGAGATGACCTTGTGTTATTGTTTAAGTAAATCTGCCCCAATCAACTGAAGCTTTCCTTTAATAACAATGGTTGAGGTCGCGGTTAGATCAGACTTAGCAGTAACCTCGTCATTGGCCAGATCAACTCGAATCGTGAGTTTGCTATTCAGAATCACCACGCGTTCTCCGGCTATTTTCTCCGTTGGCCTTGTCTGTTTATCTAACGAAATATCGTAACTACCAACAGTCTGACTAGCTACGGTACCACTGTATTCCCTGTCGAACCCGGAGTCGGCGGAGATCTTTACCGTGGCCTTCGGTCCGTTGAATTTTACAGAAACTTTCACACCCGTCAGATACCCCAGTTTTGTTTGTGGGTCGTCCGTTACCAAAATATAGCCACCGAAAGTGCCCGCATCGATCACCGATGACGGATCTGCCTTTTTATCAGCACAACTCAAAGCCGTTAGCATGAGAAACGACAACAGAAAGATTGTCGCAATTTGGGTCTGTTTCTTCATGAGGTCTTATTATTCGCTCAACTCACTTCGTAAATTCAACAACCTGGGCACTCACCGTTATGGTTCTCCTGACAAAGAGTGGTGCAAAACCTCCGACATGTTCTTCTGTCGTTACGTTGATCACGGCTTTGGAACTGTTCAGCAGATTGGCTTTCTTCAACATTGCAGCATACGCATTTTCGTAGAGTTGCGTCTTCTTTACACCTCCGATTGCCATTATATAAGACACCTCTGAACTTCCGCTCACCTGGTCAACAACTTTAAAGTTGTTATTGCTTAAGTGTACCTGAGTAGCCTGTTGATTGTGGTTGACAATAAAGGCGGTACCGATTCCACATGAACTAAGAAATGCTGCTAGCGATAGTAAGAAGATGCAAGTGCTTATTTTTTTCATTTGAGATATTATTATGTGTGGTTATATATGAGAAGATGTCCGGTTGATTCTCAATAAGGCTTTAAAACCTAAATCCAAAATCAAGCCCGGGTTGGATAAAGTAGTTGGGCCATTTTTTTTCGGCAGCTCGGAAAGATTCCGGAAGGTTAGTTCTTACCGGCCAATAACTACATCCGATAGCTGGCTCAAAAAAGAATCGATTTTTAAAAAAATTAAACTGGTAACCGACATAGAAGTCCAGGTATAAGGTGTATCCGCTTCCGATCTTTTTCTTATTCTCATCCATATATTTTTCGAAAGCATTCAATGCATACACGGAGGTATACATTCCCTTCCACCAAAAACGCTGGTATCCTAGCGTAGGTGCAAGAATGCGCGCATGTCCAGGGTAATTCAGTCCCTTGGAATCGAATGATGGTCCAAAAGGGATACCTAATGGCCAGGAATAAATGGATCTCTTAAATCTGAAGGAAACAACACTCTTAGGAGTTATCCTGTAGCCGATGTTTAGTTGTATATACTCAGGAGGATTTACATCATTAGGAATTAAGTTTCCTAACATCAAGAGTGAACTTCCTACTAACCACTTTTTGTAGGGTGAATCTTGGTTTGAATTTTGGGCAGTGGACCGTAAACCAGTTGCCAATACGAAGGCAAGTCCCATCCATAAAATTTTCTTTTGCATTTCTCCCTCTTTTAAATTGAGGAGCTGCAAAACTAGATTGGGGAGTTGCTGTAACTCGTTAACTAAAGTTAATTAGTGAAACCCGGACTCCGTTTCCTAGGTAAAGGTTAACGATTATGGCGTCCTGAGATCCATTCGCCAAATGATCAAAGATTAATTGATTATACTGCCGATCAATCCTTTTTTTCAAGAATTCTTGCCCTCAGTCTGCTTAAAGATTGAGGTGTGATCCCTAGATAGCTCGCTAATTGAATTTGTGGCACACGTTGCAGGAGATCGGGTCTTTTTTGCAACAGGTTGAGGTATCGCTGTTCCGGTGAAGAGGTCTTAAACGAATCGAAGTCAATTTGTTGTTTTGCCAACAATTCTTCCGACATCATTCTACACATTGTTTCAAATTTTGGAAATTTAGTATTGATTTCCGCTTCCATATCAGTATCTGAAACAGTTACGATACAGTCTTCAACACAACTTACGAAATACTCAGAAGGAGCCTTATGAATAACGCAATTAGGCGTCAGCGCGTCCATTTCAGTATAAAAAGCGGTAGTTTTCTCTTCTCCGTCGATGATGTAATAAATGCGAATGCACCCTTTCAGAACAAAGTAGCTATCTTTTGATCTCTGCCCTTTCTCAAGCAAAATCGTACCCTTTTTCAAAGACCGAAACAGTTTTAAAGAACGTAATACGTTCTTCTCCTCTTCTGTCAGAGAAACGTATTTTGATATAAAATCGAATAGTACCTCCTCCATTGATTTTCTTGATTATCTGTTAAGTGATCTTTTGAAACGCAAGAATAGAGCGTTTTTGAACGTCCATAGGCACAAAAAAACCGCTTTAGTAAGCGGTCTAAGAGCCCCCTATCGGAATCGAACCAATGACCTACTGATTACAAGTCAGTTGCTCTACCAGCTGAGCTAAGGAGGCTAAATCGCGTTTAGCGAGGTGCAAAAATATATGAAATCGGTCGTTTTGCAAGGGCCGGCAAAAATTAAGACGCAGCAAATCTGGACTTCATTTTCTCCAAGAGATCGGGGTATTTCTTCAGATTTTCAAGATACTTCCGGGATTTCATTCTTTTGATGTGCTGCTCAATTTTGATTGCTTGCTGCTTCGAAGAGCATTCGATCACAAAATATTCCTGCCAATCATTTGCCTGTGATGTGAAGCTCTGCTTGAAAGCGTTTGAATTATGAAACTCCAAACGACGATTGAAATCAATAGTCTGACCTATGTAGAATCTATCGGCTGAAGGTGAGTATAGGATATAGACGGCAATTCGCACGACCAGCGAAGTTATTCCGAGGGACGAGAAAAGAATCGGCTCAATGAGATTGGTCAGGAAAACTTGCTCTACCTCCCGATGGCTATCGGGACCTATTTGAAAATGCAGTTTGCGAGCTTAACCGATTCACGTTCAGCCACTTTGCCGACTGCCTACTGCTGACTGCCCACCGACTTAAGCATCTTCAGTTCGGCCTTGAGCTTCGCAACCTCCTGTGACGAGGCTTCGATCTGCGCAGCAAACTCCGCCTTCATCTTTTCAGCATTTTTTGAACGACCGAAGAATTCCAGGTTGTTCTTTAACGTAGCCAGATCATTTTCTGCTTTAGAGATCTTCTTCTTCAAAGCCTGCTCCCGCTGATAAATCTTATGACCTGCATCCGGATCCGACTTCATGCTCTCCAGTTGGATCTCAAGCAACGCTTTGTCTTTATCCTGATCGTTCATGCCTTCAACGGATGACAAGCAACGCTCAAGCGCCGCATTGAATCGATTCTTGATTGAATTGACGGCATTGCGTGGCACAAAACCAAGGCCATGGAAGCTTCTCTGCATTTCCTTGATCTGCCCCACCGTGGCAGACTTCTCATCTGCCATTTTTTCAAGCGCCTCACAAATCGCCTGTTTCTTCGCCAGGTTGTCGATTTGCTCCTTATCAGCCTCTTCAAATTTTACACGTCGGCTATCAAAGAAATAATCACAGGCAGCTTTGAATTCCTGAAAAATCTTTTCACGCATCTTTTCAGGCACGGGACCGATTTCTTTCCACTTGTTCTGAAGAGTCTTCAACTCATTCGCAGCTTTGTCCCATTCCTTACTGTCTTTGAGCGCTTCAGCCTGCTGTACCAATTGTTTCTTGAGCTCAAGATTCTGAACTCTTGATTCATCAAGCTGTTTGAAGAAGACTCCCTTGTTGCTGAAGAAAGTTTTAAAGCCCGCCCAGAATCTCTTATTCGTGTCCTTGGCCTTGCTTCTGGGCACCGCTCCTACCGCTTCCCATTTCTTTTGCAGCGCAATCACCTCGGCAGTCTTCTGATTCCATTCCTTGATCCGGTCGGATTGAAATGATGCATACAAAGCCACCTCACCGATGATCTGTTCTTTCGCTTCAAGGTTTTTGGCGAGCTCGCCCTGCAAGTTGGTCAGGAACTGATCGCGACGGGCGTACACGGCGTCGGAGGCTGCCTTGAATCGTTCCCATACGGCATCTTTCTCCTCACGCGCAACCGGCCCGATGTGTTTATACTCTTCGTGAAGCTCGTTGAGTTCACGAACCGCGTCACCTATTTTCTCCACACCTGCTAACTTCTCCGCGCGCACGCACAATTCCACTTTCGCTTCGAGGTTCTTTTTCCTGTCGAGTTCTTTTAATTCGAAATAGATGTTTCGATTGTCATAGAACCGGTCGAGGAGCGCGTGATAGCTTGCCCATTGAGGGCGTACCTGCGCAGCCGGCACTTGACCGATGGCTTTCCATCGCTGCTGAATATCTTTGACTTTGTCGAAACTGTGTTTGTTGTCGTCGCCATCGGCAAGAACTCTCAGTTCCTCGAGCAGTTGATTCTTTTTCCTGAAGTTGTCGTTTTTTTGTTCTTCCTGATTTCGCATATGCTCCACCTTGCGGTCGCGGAGCACTTTGTAGTTCGCTTCAAATGCTACATCCAGTGGATCCTGTCTGAACTCAAAGTCGTCGGAGGACCCGCCGTCAGAGAGAAACTTATTGAGGGCGAGTGATTTTTCCTTTTCGAGATTGTCGTCGTAGTGCGCCCTGACTGATTTGAGGATGGGGTCTATTTTCCTAAAGTCAGTTTGCTTTGCCAGTTCCTTCAACAGATCAACAAATTCCTTTTTCGAGAAATTTGAAAAATCCTGCTCGGAAGCAACATCCTCCATGTCTTCCCCCGCGGGACTCGAAGGGGGATTGGCCATTTCATTCTCCGGAACATGCTTTAGCTCCACCAATTCTTCTTTCGCATCCATTTCCATCATTTTCAGCTTATGTGTTCCAGGGTTTAAGAGGGGTCAAAAGTAGCTATATAAATTAATTTAGACGGGGGTCTTTTGGATAATTTGAGTACACCGAATACCTGCCGCCCATGATCGTGAGGGTTTTTTTCCACATGCTGTCAGGGGCCGTGTCAAACACCAGTTCTTCGCTTGCTTTATCGCTGACGATCCAGGAGTCCTGTTCAAGTTCGCTCTCGAGCTGGCCGCCAGTCCACCCGCTGTATCCAAGGAAAAACCTGATGTCTTTATGAGCCAGCTGCCTGGTATCCAAAAGGAAAAGTAATTTTTCAAAATTTCCTCCCCAAAAAATACCCGGCAGGATTTCAACAGAGTCTTCCAACGTGGGATAGCGATGGATATAGTGCAGGGTATCCTGCTGAACGGGACCGCCTACCATCGCGGGACGGTCATAATCCTTGATATCATCCATCACCTCGCTCACATTGGCCAGGGACGGCTTGTTCAGTACAAATCCAAACGAGCCTTCTTCGTTATTTTCACACAGGAGAATGATGGTCCTTTCAAAGTTCGGATCGGGCAAATAGGGTTCAGAGATCAGGAGTCGTCCCTTCTCCGGTTTTAATTTGTTTTTATACTTGAAAAACTCCATTATTTAGCTACTCCAATAAACCAACGATTCGTTAGTCCTCCAAATGAAATGGTATATTTTAACATAATTGATGGCTATAAGTCACCATCTTTGCGGTAAATAAAAAAAGACCATGTTATCGATTGAGGATTTACGGAGCGAGTATGCCAAAGCCGACCTGGACATCAAAAATGTGGCAGGCAATCCATTCTTACAATTTGAAAAATGGTTTGCCGAAGCCAGGCAATCAGATGTGCCTGAACCCAATGCAATGAACCTGGCCACCGTGTCGAAATCCGGAAGACCATCATCGCGCATCGTACTACTGAAATCCGTGGAAGAAAATGGTTTTGTCTTTTATACAAACTATCAAAGTCAGAAGGGCAAAGAGTTACAGGAGAATCCGGCCTGTGCACTCAATTTTTTCTGGCCGGAACTCGAGCGGCAAGTTCGCATTGAAGGCATTGCCTCGCTGGTGTCTGAAGAAAAGTCAACTGCTTACTTTCAAAGTCGTCCCCGTTCCAGTCAGGTTGGTGCGTGGGCATCACCACAGAGCCATGTCGTAGCTTCACGCGATATACTCGAAGAGCGCGCTCAGCAAATCGATAAAAAATATTCGGGACTGGATCGCTTGCCGAAACCGAAACAATGGGGTGGCTATAAAGTTGAACCCTTTCTCGTTGAATTCTGGCAGGGCAGACGAAGCCGGTTGCATGACCGGATTGTTTATATTAAAAGCGATGGCGGCTGGAAGATTAACAGGCTGGCGCCGTGAGGTTGGTGAGTAGTGAGTAGTTGCCTATGTGGGCAATTCCTGACTAGAACAAATCAAACAGGTTTTTGACGCCAATCCATCGCGGTGAAATGAATCCCTCTCCATATTTCACTCCGACTCCATGCCCTGATTCAATAGCCCGGGCTTCCACCATTTTTAAAAATGCCGGATTGGAGATGTAGCTCTCCGGTTCATTACTCGATGGATCGTAAAACTGAGACTTGAACGCACGCACTGCCAGCATTTTCTTTTCCCAGAAATCGGAGATGTCAACCACAAAACTTGGTTCCAAGAACTGGCTCTGGATGTAATGATAAACGGTCTTCGGTCTCCAGGCTTTCTGCGCCTGCCCTTCGAACGATGTTTCAATTTTGATCAACCCGGAGAGAAAACAGGATTCGAAAGCCAGGTTTGACGCACGACCGTGATCCGGATGGCGATCGTAGACCGCATTGCACAAAACAATTTCCGGCTGATATTTTCTGATGCGCTTGACGACTTCCAACTGATGAGCCTGATCATTTTTAAAAAATCCATCGGCGAGCCCGAGGTTTTCACGAGCCGAGAGACCGAGTATCTTCGCGGATTCAGCAGCTTCCTGCTCGCGCGTCTGTGGTGTACCTCTTGTGCCCAGTTCCCCATGCGTAAAATCAACGATACCCACTTTTCGGCCGGCTGCAACATGCTTGAGGATGGTTCCACCGCAGCCCAGTTCGGCGTCATCCGGATGAGCCGCCAAAACGAGTATATCCAGTTTCATGAGTGGGCAACTTCCAGTTCACGTGCCGCGAGAAATCTTTCGGCGTCCAACGCTCCCATGCAACCCGTACCGGCGGCAGTAACAGCCTGACGATACACCTTGTCCGCCGCATCACCGACAGCAAAAACACCTTCGATGTTTGTTCGCGTTGATCCGGACTGAACTTTAATGTAGCCCGTCTCGTCCATTTCCAACTGACCTTTGAAGATATCTGTGTTGGGTTTATGTCCGATCGCCACAAAAAATCCCTTCACGGGAATCTCCCTTTTCTCGCCTGTCTTATTATTTAATATTCGAATACCTGAAACTTCATGGTCACCGAGAATCTCCTCGGTTTCTGTGTTCCAGAGAATTTCAATTTTAGGATTGTTCAATACGCGATCGCGCATAATCCGCGAAGCGCGCATCTCATCTTTTCTGACAATCAGATATACTTTCGGGCACAGCTTAGAAAGATAGGTGGCCTCCTCCGCTGCCGAGTCGCCGGCTCCGACTACTGCCACATCCATACCTCGATAGAAGAATCCATCACACACGGCGCAGGCGGATACCCCCTTGTTTGTAAACTTCTGCTCGGAAGGAAGTCCCAGGTATTTTGCACTCGCGCCCGTTGCGATGATAATCGCCTCTGCTTCTATTTCATGCGTTTCATCCACAGTTGCTTTCAGCGGCCAACCAAGCAGGTTCACTTTAGTTACCAACCCATGCCGAACGCTTGTATCAAATCGCTCAGCCTGTGCCTGCAGATCCATCATCATTTGCGGTCCATCAATTCCTTTCGGGTAACCCGGAAAGTTTTCAACGTCACCAGTGATCGTAAGCTGGCCGCCTGGCTGACCTCCGGTGTACAAGACGGGCTTCAGGCCGGCCCTCGCGGCGTAGATAGCGGCTGTATAACCAGCGGGTCCTGAACCAATGATCAAAATTTTTACTTTTTCTGCACTCATATCGATGTCCTTTTACAAAAAAGGTCTCAACGAAGAGACCTTAGTTTTTATTCGTTCAAAATCTTCTATCCAAGGTAGGGCTTCAAAGCCTTGCTCCTTGATGTGTGGCGAAGTCTCCGGATCGCCTTCTCTTTGATTTGACGAACACGCTCACGGGTGAGGTTAAACTTCTCACCGATCTCTTCCAAGGTCATAGCATGTTCACCGTTCAAACCAAAGTACAGCGTGATCACATCCGACTCGCGTTGCGTAAGGGTCGAAAGGGCTCGCTGCACTTCTCTTCGGAGTGAGTCTGTCATTAAACCCTGGTCAGGTGTATCTTCGCCGTCGTTCTCAAGCACATCCAGCAGGCTGTTTTCTTCACCTTGCACGAACGGGGCATCCATGGACACGTGGCGGCCACTGATTTTCATGGTATCAACCACTTCAGCGGTAGTCACTTCAAGCACTTCAGCCAATTCTTCCGGTGAAGGTTCGCGTTCGTATTTCTGTTCGAGCTCTGAGAACGTTTTCGATATCTTATTTAATGACCCCACACGATTCAAAGGCAGACGAACGATACGTGATTGTTCTGCGAGCGCCTGAAGGATCGACTGACGGATCCACCATACCGCGTAGGAGATGAATTTAAAGCCACGCGTTTCATCGAAACGCTGTGCTGCTTTGATAAGACCGAGATTGCCCTCGTTGATCAAATCCCCAAGCGAGAGGCCTTGATTCTGATATTGTTTAGCCACGGAAACTACAAAGCGCAAGTTGGCTTTTGTCAGTTTTTCTAATGCGATCTGATCTCCTTCTTTAATGCGCTTCGCCAACTCCACCTCTTCGTCAGGAGTAAGCAAATCAACCTTACCAATCTCCTGGAGATACTTGTCCAGCGATTGGCTTTCGCGGTTGGTAATCTGTTTGCTTATTTTTAGCTGTCTCATGGGTTATCCAGGGGCCTTTTAAAAAAGGGAAAGTTGATAAATTAGTTCCAAAATGCTGCTTTTGCAAGTTAGGCCTTAGCCGCTTCCTGCTTCGCCGGAGGTTTTGGCAATAACACTTTCCGCGACAATCTGAATTTGCCTGTTTTCTTGTCGATCTCTACAAGTTTTACTTTAACCTGCTCACCGACTTCCATTACACCGTCCATGGTTTCGAGACGTTCCCACTTGATTTCAGAGATGTGCAGCAATCCATCTTTGCCTGGCATGAATTCGACGAATGCACCAAACGGCATGATCGATTTCACAATCCCATCGTAAACGGCCCCAACTTCGGGCATTGCCACAATCGCATTGATGCGCTTCAACGCACCTTCCATGGCAGTCTGATTCGTTGCGAATATGCTTACAACACCTTTCTTGTCCTTCTCTTCGATGACAACGGTAGCTCCGGTGGTATTCTGGATGTCCTGGATAATTTTTCCACCAGGTCCGATCACCGCACCGATCATCTCTTTTTCGATCAGCATGGTATGTGCTCTGGGCGCATGAGGCTTGAGATCGTCACGTGATGCGGCGATCGTCTTCTTCATCTCATTGAGGATATGAAGTCTGCCTTCCTTGGCCTGTAGCAACGCTTCTTTCAACACATCATAAGTCAGACCGTCTACTTTGAGGTCCATCTGGCAACCTGTGATGCCGTTTTCTGTACCCGTCACTTTGAAGTCCATATCTCCGAGATGGTCTTCATCACCGAGGATATCGGAAAGAATCGCATATCGTCCCTTATCGGAGATCATGCCCATGGCAATACCGGAAACAGGAGCTTTGATCTTCACGCCGGCATCCATGAGTGCGAGTGACCCTGCGCACACGGTTGCCATCGAAGACGAACCATTTGATTCGAGAATATCTGATACAACCCTGATTGTGTAAGGATTGCTTTCATCCGGAGGAAGCACTTGCTTCAAAGAACGATAGGCCAGGTTTCCGTGACCAATCTCTCTTCTTCCCGGACCACGGCTTGGTTTCACCTCGCCTGTTGAGAATGAAGGGAAGTTGTAGTGAAGGATAAATTTATTTGAACCGGAGAACATGGCTCCGTCGATGAGTTGTTCATCAAGCTTGGTTCCCAGCGTGACTGTGCTCAATGATTGTGTTTCGCCTCTTGTGAAAACGGCTGAGCCGTGAGCAGAAGGAAGGTAATCCACTTCCGACCAGATCGCGCGGATTTCCGTGGTCTTGCGGCCGTCCAGGCGAACCCTTTCATTCAGCACGAGATCGCGTGAAGCTTTCTTCTGGATGTCATGATAGTATTTCTTAACAAGACCCTTGTCGATGGTAGAATCTTCAGGAAGGCTCGCCAGGTAATCGTCAACAATCTGATCGAAGAGTTCAGCCCTCTTCGCCTTATTGGGTGTCTGAAGTTTGGCAACCGCATACACCTTATCATAGAACATCTTAAAGAGTTCTTCTTTTAGATTGAGATCATTGGTTTCGTGACTGTAAACGCGCTTCTGCGTTTTGTTCGTCTCTTTGGTAAGTTCAATCTGGAGATGACACTGGGCTTTGATTGCGTCATGAGCGATGCGCAGGCCTTCCAGCATGGCGTCCTCGCTGACTTCCTTAGCCTCTCCTTCAACCATCAGGATATTGTCAAGGGATGCCGCGACGATGAGGTCGAGGTCCGCTTTCTCCTTTTGCTGCAATGTTGGGTTGACGATAAATTGTCCTTCTACGCGAGCAACCCGCACTTCGGAGATGGGGCCTTGAAAAGGAATATCAGACACTGACAGAGCAGCCGACGCAGCGAATGCAGCGAGAGCGTCTGGAAGCGCATCTTCCGATCCTGAAATTAATTGAATGGCAACCTGCGTTTCAGCATGATAATCGTCTGGGAATAAAGGACGTATTGCGCGATCTACCAACCGGCTGATCAACACCTCGTAATCAGAGAGCTTTCCTTCGCGTCGGAGAAACCCGCCCGGTATTTTACCCATTGCTGCGAATTTTTCCTGGTAGTCAACTGAAAGGGGAAGAAAGTCTGCTCCTTCTTTACCTTCCTTATTTGAAACAACTGTGGCAAGCAGCATCGTGTCGCCCATACGGAGGACAACGGCGCCGTCAGCCTGACGTGCAAGTTTACCTGTCTCGATCGTGATGACGCGCCCATCGGGCAACGCACACGATTTTGTAATCGGATTTGGTTTCATAAATTTTTTGATACAAAAGCGAAAAGGGAACCTCGTTACAGGTTCCCTATTTGCGTGTTAAGATTCTTATTTACGTAAGTCAAGGTCAGCAATGATTGACCTATAGCGGTCAATATTGGTCTTCTGGAGGTAGCCTAGAAGTTTCTTACGCTGTCCTACCAGATTGAGAAGACCCTGCTGCGTGGAGAAGTCCTTTTTGTGACCTTTCAAATGCTCTGTGAGGGAGTTGATTCTGTGGGTGAAAAGGGCAATTTGTGACTCCGGGGATCCTGTGTCTGTCTTGGATTTTTTGGCCCCATGCTTACTGAAAAGTTCCTGCTTTTTTGCTGAATCGAGGTTCATCGCTTGAAATTTTGCTGCTTTTTGTTTTTTCCTATTTTTTTAATCGCGCAAAAGTAAGGGGAAAGTTCGATTTCGCCAAATCCAGGCCGATTTTCGGAGACCTCTACAAAGTACTCCAAGAGGTGCATAATACTGAAGGGTCGGGCGTGTCAGGACGGTGGCTTTCCGGGTTTTTCTGCATCAGGCCGGGGTAGCCTCTTGCAAGGTCTTATTCCTGAGTCGTCTTTTCAGCTTGTCCCACACGACGCTATAGAAGTCGGATTCAAAAAGGCGGGCATCAAGGCGCGCTTGTCTCAGGAATAGCAGCCCTACAATGGTGAGTAACACATCGGCAGCCCAAATACCAACAGGCACACTCACCTTTTCCTGAGCAGCCCACTTTTCGCCGGTACTGGTGATCAAATAGAACAGGATGAAGAAAAAGATGGAAGCAATGACCGGGACACCGAGACCGCCCTTCTTAATAATAGCGCCCAGCGGTGCTCCGATCAGGAACATGACAATGCAGGCAATTGAATTCGACAGAATCTTGTGCCATTGGGTTTCGAACACAATGTATTCGGCGCGGTAGTTGGCGCGCGCTGTGTTCAAGTTGAGCAACTGAGCTTTTACACTACGCGCCTGATTC
Source organism: Cyclobacteriaceae bacterium (assembly GCA_044227305.1). Classification (GTDB taxonomy): domain Bacteria; phylum Bacteroidota; class Bacteroidia; order Cytophagales; family Cyclobacteriaceae; genus ELB16-189. The sequence continues at coordinate 425,628 of JBGAFJ010000006.1, forward strand.
AAAGCGGAACTTACCTCATCCAGCTTCCACTTTGCCGATTTGAAGAGGCTGTCAGAATAGTTTTTGTTCTGCCGGGTGATTTTCTCTGGCGGGGTGATTTTATACGGGAGTATATTCATTTGTGCAGCCCCTGGATTTTGCTTTTCCAAAATTGAATCTTTCACCACTTTAAGCTTTGCTAACTCAGGCGGCAACGCCGCGGTGTCCACTTTTTCGTGGAAGGTGAACAGATTAGTTTTTGTCTGGTAAATTATTAACCGTGAACCATTGATCTCACGGTTCATGGAGTCCATGTCTTTATCGAGTTCGAACACGTTGCGCATAATCCGGTTGCCCTGAAACCATTTCTTGTCTGTGCGCGCCATGCCGAAGGAAGAGAGATCGAGGACGATTTCAGATTTTCCAAACTTCGTCTTTGAAATGGATTCGGGAGCCGGACCATTTGCAGTTGCTGAGGCTACAGACTGGTCACCGTTTCCCTCGGAGTAATCGTAGCCTTTGAACAATTCCATCTTGAGATATTGATCGTTCAGGATGGTGAACATTCGGCCGGAGTCGGCGATGGTCACTTTCCGATTGCCTGAATTGTTGCGGTGGTCATAGATGATCACATCTTTTAAAGTCTTTCCATCCGGAAATTTCTTACCCACTTTGATGCTTATATCCGGAATACCTGCATAGAATGCACCTTCCTGGAGATCAAGTGCAGGTTTTTTCTGTTTGATATCATACATCAGGCTGTATGCTTCCAGTGCAGACTTCGGGACGAGGGTATTATTGGCATAAAAAGCCAGGATCGTAAGGAAGATCACGAAGACAAAGATCGGGACGAGCGCCCGAGTCAAAGAAATTCCAAGGCTTTTGATCGCGGTGATTTCAAAATGCTCGCTGAGGTTACCAAAAGTAATCAGTGACGAGAGGAGCACTGCCAGAGGCAACGCAAGGGGTGTCATGAAAATTGCGAAATAAAAAAGCAGCGCACCCACAACGTCCCAGCCCAGGTCCTTTCCGATGATATCATCAAAGTACTTGAGCATGTGCTGAAGCAGCAAGATGAAGACCACCACGAGGAATGTGAGGATGAAAGGTCCGATAAAGGAACCCAATATGAGTTTATCGATCTTTTTCACTGCGGGTGACTGTCAAAAATAAGGCCATTTTTGGGCTTTCGCGTGAATCGCCGTTCAATTCATAAAAGTTTATAAATTTGCGGCCCTCAGGTGAAGGATTGACCCTATGGCGAGGTAGCTCAGCTGGTTAGAGCATCGGATTCATAACCCGAAGGTCGGCAGTTCAAGTCTGCTCCTCGCTACATAGTAAATGAACCCCGGAGTGCATACTTCGGGGTTCCGTTTTTCCGCGTGTAACCTTTATCTGGAACCGAAATATGACAGGTTTCTCTACGCGTTGGAGGGCAGATTTAACTTTCACTCTTATTTAGTTTTTAATCAGTAGTTCCTTATCTTCAATCAAATCGCCGAGATGGAAACCAGTATGGCAAAAAAGCAACTTTTCACGGCCGACTACGAACTTCATGCATCCGTGAAAATGCTGTATCCTTACGTACAGACTGCCAGCGGTTTATCTGAGTGGTTTGCTGATGATGTGCGCATTAGCCCTGAAAAGATTTTCACATTCATCTGGGATCATGAGGAGCATAAAGCCATCATGTCTTCTCACCGCACCAATCATTTCGTCCGGTTCGAATACCTTCCTGAATCCGCAGAAGACAAGAAAGATCCGTCCTATTTCGAGCTTGGCCTTGAAGTCAACGAGCTCACACAAATGACATTCCTTAAAGTTTACGATTACTCCGATTTCAATGACATGGAAGAACTCCAGGATCTGTGGGATGGGCTGATTGAGAACCTGAAGAAGGTGGTTGGGGGGTGAAATAGAGTTACAGGTTACAGGTTACAAGTGACAGGTTGAAGGTGAAAGGTTGCAAGTGGTACGGTTCAGGCCGTACTTTAGCGGCGGAGAATTAAAAATCTATGTTACCCACTGTCAATCCCGTCGAGACCCAAGCCTGGCACAAGCTGACTGCACACTACCTGGAAATGCAAGCCTCCCACATGCGGCAGCTTTTCGAATCTGATCCTGATCGTTTCAAAAAATTTCAAATCCAGTTCGAAGACATCCTCGTCGACTATTCGAAGAATATCATCAACGACTACACGGTGAAGCAGTTGCTTGAGCTTGCCGAGGAATGCAATCTGTCAGAAGCCATCGATGCCATGTTCAGCGGGCAGGCCATCAACCAGACGGAAGGGAGGCCGGTGCTGCACGTTGCGCTCCGCAACCGAAGCAATAAACCGGTACTTGTCAACGGCGCGGATGTAATGCCTGAGGTTAATCGAGTGCTCGATCAGATGAAGGCATTCTCCGACCGATTGCTGTCAGGATCATGGAAAGGTTATTCCGGCAAGGTCATCACCGACATCGTCAACATCGGGATCGGGGGATCCGATCTTGGTCCGCTGATGGTAACGGAGGCACTCAAGCCTTACAAGAAAAATATTACACCGCACTTCGTTTCGAATATTGACGGAACGCATCTGGTGGAAACCCTGAAGCCACTGAACGCGGAGACCACGCTCTTCATCATCGCATCAAAAACTTTCACAACGCAGGAGACGATGACGAATGCGGAGTCAGCGAAGAAATGGTTCCTCGAGAAGTCAGGACAATCGGGCGATGTGGCAAAACATTTTGTGGCCGTTTCGACCAACGAAAAAGCTGTTAAAGAATTTGGAATCGCACCGGAGAACATGTTTGTGTTCTGGGATTGGGTTGGCGGCCGTTACTCGCTGTGGTCCTCGATCGGGTTGTCGATTATCTGCACCATTGGATTCGAAAATTTTGTACAGCTGTTGGAGGGAGCACACGCTGCGGACAACCATTTCAGAAACGAGCCGCTGGAAAAAAACATCCCGGTGATCCTGGCCTTACTTGGCATCTGGTATGGAAATTTTTTCGACGCACAGAGTGAAGCAATACTTCCTTACGATCAATACTTACATCGGTTTGCCGCTTACTTTCAGCAAGGCAATATGGAGAGCAACGGCAAGTCAGTGGACCGCAGCGGCCAGCCCGTGTTGTATCAAACCGGCCCTGTGATCTGGGGGGAACCTGGCACGAACGGGCAACACGCATTCTATCAATTGATCCATCAGGGTACGAAAGTTATTCCATGTGATTTTCTTGCGCCCGCGATCAGTCAAAACCCGATCGGCGAACATCACACCATTCTTCTATCGAACTTTTTTGCACAGACGGAGGCTCTGATGATGGGTAAGACGGAAGAGGAAGTAAGAAGCGAGTTGAAGAAACAAAGCATGAGTGATGAAGTTATCGAAACCCTTCTACCCTATCGCGTTTTTTCGGGAAACCGTCCGAGTAACTCTTTCCTTTTTAAGAAACTTACACCACGGACGCTGGGTACACTTATAGCACTTTATGAGCACAAGATTTTCGTACAGGGAGTGATCTGGAACATCTTCAGCTTCGACCAGTGGGGTGTGGAACTGGGGAAAGTGCTTGCCAAGAAGATACTGCCGGAATTAAGCGCTCCGGGCGAGGTTACAACACATGACTCCTCAACAAATGGCCTAATTGCCTATTTCAAACGGTTGAAAAGTTAACCCTTGAAAAACCTCCATTCTCCCGTAATTTTAGGGCTTGCCCGCCGGTAGGCGAGGCTATTTTTGGCTTTGATGAGCTCGAGTATTTCAAAGATCGGAGTCTTTACATCAGGGGGTGACGCTCCGGGCATGAACGCTGCCATTCGTGCGGTGGTGCGTGCCAGCATTTTTTATCAAAAAGAAGTGTCCGGGATCATTCACGGCTACGAGGGGATGATTGATGAGGAGATTGTGAAACTCGGTGCCCGATCAGTAGGTAACATCCTGCAGCGAGGCGGAACCATCCTTAAGTCAGCCCGCAGTGAGACTTTCAAAACTCCGGAGGGTCGCAAAAAAGCTTTTGACAATCTTAAAAAGAACGGCATTGATGCGCTCGTGGCCATCGGCGGTGACGGTACTTTCACAGGACTTCATAAATTCTATCAGGAGTTTGGCATACCCTCGGTGTGCATACCTGGCACGATTGACAACGATATCGCCGGGACAGATTATACGATCGGCTATGATACAGCCACCAACACGGCAGTGGAGGCGATTGACAAAATCCGGGACACGGCACTCTCTCACAACCGGTTGTTTTTCATCGAAGTGATGGGGCGACATTCCGGGTATATCGCACTGAACAGCGGCATCGCAGGAGGTGCTGTTGCCATCATCATACCCGAAGAAGAGTTGTCGTTCGATGATTTTTACACACGGCTTGAACAAAGTGGCAGGACCAGTAAGAAGTCGAGTCTGGTTGTGGTGGCGGAAGGTTCCAAAATTGGTGACGCGAACGAGTTGGCGAAGAAGGTCGCTGAACGCACTCCGTACTTTGATATTAAGGTAACCATACTGGGCCACCTTCAGCGGGGCGGGGCTCCCACCTATTTCGATCGGGTGTTGGCGAGCCGGATGGGAGTTGCTGCGGTGGAGGGAATACTCAGAGGTGAGACCGATTCGATGGTCGGCGTTTCCAACAACAAGATTGTGTTCAATCGTTTCGATGATATCATGAACGGAAGGCATCACGAGATCGATCAGGAATCATTAAGGCTAGCCAAAATTTTATCTATCTAAAGATGAAAGAGCTGACAGTAGGCATCGACATTGGCGGTACGAATACGAAGTTCGGCATCGTTGATCGTGAAGGGAAAGTTTATCACCAGGGAAATATTGTCACCACCGACTACGAAGAGTTTAATGATTTTTTTGATGCCATGGCAGACGCCTTGCGGGAGGCAATTCATTTTCTTCCGGACAATTCCCGCATCGTTGGAATTGGCATCGGTGCGGCGAATGGAAACTATTATAAAGGAACGATTGAACGCGCGACAAACCTGAAGTGGAAAGGTGTGCTACCGCTGGCCAAAATGTTCAGAGATGAGTTTGGCGTTCCCTGCATTCTTACCAATGATGCCAACGCGGCCGCCGTGGGAGAAATGATTTACGGCAATGCGAAGGGCATGAAAGACTTCGTGGTGATCACGTTGGGTACCGGATTGGGAAGTGGGTTCGTATGTGGGGGTATCTTGTTGAACGGTCATCACGGGATCGCAGGGGAAATGGGGCACACGTCGGTAAACCCGGCGGGTCGTTATTGCAATTGCGGCAAGCGTGGTTGCCTGGAAACCTACGTGTCGGCAACGGGCATTAAGCGTACCGTCTACAAACTGTTGGCAGACCACCTGGAGCCCAGCGAGTTGCGAGGAATCAGTTTCGAAGATCTCAACACCAAGATGATCTCTGAAGCGGCCAATCGCGGTGACATCGTTGCGAAAGAAGCATTTGAGTACACGGGAAGAATTCTCGGGATGAAGCTTGCTGATACAGTTGTGCATACAGATCCCGAAGCGGTGTTTCTATTTGGAGGTCTCGCGCAGGCAGGACCATTGATCTTTGAGCCCACGCAATATCACATGGAACAGAATCTGATGCCGCTGTTTCGCGGTAAGGTGAAGATTCTTCCTTCGGCGATGCAGAACCAGGCCGCTCCTATCCTTGGCGCAAGCAGTCTGGTGTGGGATTATTTGGAGAAGACGAAAGAGGCGATTGCCTGAGATACTACTGGTTACAGGTTACAGGTTATAGGTTACAAGTTGTAAGTTGTAAGTTGCAAGTTGCAGGTAGCAAAGTCACAAAGCTGCTCCGTAGCAGGAGGTTGAAGCAGGATTAAGTTGCTACCTCCATTTATAGCTTGCAAGTAGTTGTGTTTTAACCGAATCATCGGGATCTCTTTCAGGGACACTGTCCATTTAAGTGTGTAAGTGTCGCGTCTAAGTAACTGCGTAAAGGGCATTATAATTTGCACCGCTCTCCGAAGATGTTAATAAACTGATTTACAATCAAGCTCCAGTTTCTCACCGGGAAGGTCCACTTTT
>JBGAFJ010000001.1:0-1071255 GCA_044227305.1 Cyclobacteriaceae bacterium
ACACAGTGTTGTCGGTCTGTTTGCCGGCGTCGGCCCGCCGTGGCAAGCACTCTAAGATAACATGCATATCGCCTCTCTGTCGTCTCCTACCCGATCAGATGAAATGCGGGCGTTCGCGCGTCGGGAAGCGGGCGAAAACAATCTTCTAAATGAAAATTACTCTTTAAGCCCGCGGCAAATGACCGACAACGGTGAGTGTATGCGTCCGTAGCTGGCTGCGAGGGGCTTGAAAATGCAGCGTAGCGAAATGTCAAGCCTGAGCCGTTGCTACGTTTGTTTACACTCAATATTAGTAACGAAGATAAATGTTTGAATTCACTTTCAACCAGCTATGGCGCATACACAGTGTTGTCGGTCTGTTTGCCAGCGTCGGTCCGCCGTGGCAAGCACGCTAAGATAACATGCGTATCGTCTCTCTGCCGTCTCCTACCTGATCAGATGAAATGCGGGCGTTCGCGCGTCGGGAAGCGGGCGAAAATAATCTTCTAAATGAAAATTACTCTTTGAGCCCGCGGCAAATGACCGACAACGTTTGGCTATAACGCGTGCCGGCACACCAAAATATCAAATTATTATCAAACGTGCCGGCATGCGTTATAGACTTTGTTAGCTGCTGTATTCTCAACTACTCTATTTGAATTGTTTCAATTTGCTTTTGGCGTTTTTGTGTCCGAGTTTACTGGCTTTTAAATAGTAGTATTTAGCCCAACGATTTGACCGTGTCACACCGTCTCCAAATTCGTAGCAAAGTCCCAAGTTATACATTGCTTTGTCGTCTGCTTTATCAGTCGCTTTTTTATACCAAAAGACTGCTTTTGAATTGTCTTTCTTTACGCCTTGTCCATAGAAGTAACAGTAACCCAGATCTCTCTGAGCTTCGGTGTCGCCTTGTTTGGCAGCTAGTGTATACCAGTGAACTGCTTTTTTGTAATCTCTTTTTACTAATTCTCCCTCTTTATAAAAGAAGCCAACATTATACTGCGCCTCCATCTTTCCTCTTTTCGCAGCCGTCATGTACCAGTTAAAAGCTTCTGACACATTTCTCCTTGTCCCATTTCCAAAGTCATAACAAGTCCCTAGATAGAATTGTGCTCTTAAGTGTCCATTAGTCGCTGCACAATGCCAAAGAGAAAATATGTCTTTCCATTTTTTATTTTTCTCTTTTGTCTCAAATGCCAGTTTGTAACCAAGTCGAAACATGTTGTCGATTTTGGACTTAGTAAATTTTACTTTTGAGTCTGTCATTTGGTGATAGGTCGTCCTGAAAATATTGCAGCTAACGGTGAGTGTATGCGTCCGTAGCTGGCTGCGAGGGCTTGAAAATGCAGCGAAGCGGAATGTCAAGCCTGAGCCGTTGCAAAATTTGCTTACACTCAATCTTAGTAACGAAGATAAATATTTGAATTCACTTTCACCCAGCTATGGCGCATACACAGTGTTGTCGGTCTGTTTGCCGGCGTCGGCCCGCCGTGGCAAGCACTCTAAGATAACATGCATATCGCCTCTCTGTCGTCTCCTACTGTATATCGGAAACAAAGTTTCCGATATACCCTTATTCCCGGCGCCCTCTTTGGTGAATTTTTCCTCCGAAATATAGAAAATACCTCCAAACCGCGAGCCTGCTCGGCAGACGCCTTAACCAACGACCAACAACCAGGCCCTTCGGAAATAACGCTTGGTAGTCTGGTGAAAGACGCAATCCTTCACGCGGATTGCCGCCAAAGGTCGGCCATCAGACACATGTTTATTTGTTCAAAATAGACGTCTGCCCACCCAATAATTTCCAACCGTCTTCTCTCTTTATTACAATGCCTGTTTCAACGAGTGAAAAAGTTGTCGTTTGGCCTAATGTGTCTGTCATTCTTGACGTGATTCGCCCCGTATATGTTGCATATTCTTTGTTTAATGGCGTAACTCTTAGCGTATCAAATGAATTGTCCACGGATTTAAAATTTCGTGCGTTTCGATTCAAGATCACAGCCACGCTATCATATGAAATAGCCATGGTGTACCCCGGCGGAGTCCAATAGAATTCTGCGGAATTGTCAAGGTATTGAAATTCTGCAGTCAGCCCTGATTTTTTAATCGCGTTGCAATAATTGTCCAGCGTCTCACGAACTTCTTCGCTGATTCTTGCTTTTTCATCTTCTTTCAGAGTTGAAGGCTGTTTGCATGAGACTATGGTGAGAATGAGGAAAAGTGTCAATGTCGTTCGTGTCATATCCGTCCGAGGGTTGGGGTACTCTACGGCAAAAGTTCGAATACAAACCATCCGCACTCCGAATTTAGGGAATATCGCTAAAGACACCATAATCTAATGTGCGACGATCAGCTCGACTGCGCGAGATGCTTCGTCGGGCACAAAGGTTTTCCAGGATCACCACCCCTCGCGGTTAGAAAAGCGGTATGCTTATGCGAATAATCTCTATATTCACATCTCCAATCAACGCCTTATTAATAGTGATACGCACCAGTTTGCTGGCATTATTTCTCGTTGCTTTAATAGGAACAAACTGCAGCCACCCGATATGCTGCTCGCCGGGGCCCAACACGGGCATCTCAGTAACTGTTGTGGATAAACAGGGAAACAACTTACTCAATCCTTCAGTCGCCGGTTATTACAAGGAAGATGAAATAAAACTTTTCCTGGTCGTTGACGGTGCTAACCATGCCATAGCGAATACTCTCGGACGTACCTATTTCGCTGTCACCAAGGATAAAGACCCTCATTTGGTCTTGGCAAACTTTTACGGCGACGTGTCGGGGAGAATCACTGGCTATCGTGCGCTTCTGCAATGGCGCGAACATGATGTGGACACAATCGACTCGGTCATCGAATATGACGGCAACATGCCGGTGTGCTCAAATGTAAAGTGGAATGGTGTCGTGAAGTTTGATAAGTCCACAAGCACCGTGGGCGCCGTGTTTGAAATTGTGAAATAGGCTATCGTTGATGCCTCCCCAACGAAGTGTAAACGAGTGCTGTTTTGTTGCAGGTTGCAGGTTATCAATTCTCCTTCTGCTGTGTGATCGCGGTCTGAATTTCGTTGCGAGCCGCTACATACGCCTTGTATTTCTCCGAAAACGTGCTCCGCTCCTTCAGAATTTCATCATACACGCCCAACAGTCCCATCACCAGCTCGCAACCTTCGCGCAAGCCGCTATGACCTCCATCGTGGGCCGTGAGATAATCGACATAGCCGTTCTCTCTTACAAAGCTATTCATCATGGGATTGGATCTCCGCCGGATCATTACCCGTAGCCCACACTGACGTGCAACTTCGAGATCCAACACATCATCAAAAAAGAAAAGTACTTCATCGGGTTTCAATGAGTACTTATCACAAAAAGCCTTGAAGGAAATACTCTTGTTCTTGGCAAGAAAATAAAGATCATGAAAATGTTCGCGCTGAGCCAGGGTCTGCGCCGGTGGATTGTTCTCACCCGTAATCACTGCAACCTTCGGCAGGACTCCGTTGATCTTCCAAAACGCATATCGCAACAGGTTGCCTCCCATCGCATCAACTTCTGAAAAAGGACTCCCCTCCCCACCTTTCTTATACCCATCATTGAAAACCCCATCCCAGTCGAAGAGGATCGCTTTCACGCGTTTCAGTTTTTCAATAAATGCAGAAGGAGGAGTAATAAACTCTCCTCCTTCTTTTTCAAACAGTTTTACAATCTTGTCGCTCATTGCGCGAGATCCTGAATGTCGATCATTCCTACCGGCTTCTTGCCGTCAAGCACAAGGATCGTATCGATGTGTTTTTGCTTAAAAATGTCGTTCGCCACAGTCAATGCATCATCGACCTGAACAGAAAGCGGCGTGCCGTATTTGAAGTCGGACATCTTTTTCTTCAGCACATCCTGACCATCCTTCTGCAACGCACGGCGCATGTCTCCGTCTGTGAAGATTCCCTGCACGTTGCCATCGGCGTCTGTCAAAGTGATCGCACCGAACCCGTATTCTGTCATTTTCACCAACGCATCGGTAACGGTAGTGTTCACGCTCACCACCGGATTCACTCCGTTGATCACATCGCGAACGCGCATGGTGACGAGGCGTGTGTGCTCAATAAATTGTTCTGTACCCAACGTGGTCAGGTTATTGTCTGTGAGACCTTTCATGATCTTCCAAGGCACGGTGATGGTGTGTACCCCCACGTTGATGGCATTGCGGATGTGCTCCGCATTCCGAACCGATGAGAACATGATCTTGGTGTCATAGCCGTAGTGATCCACGGCAAACACGCACTGGCCTACGAGCTCCAGCGCGTCGTGGCCCTGATCCTGAAGACGGCCAACGAGCGGACACACGTAAGATGCTCCCGCCTTCATGGCCATATACGCCTGCTGTAGCGTGTACACGAGGTGCACGTTCACGAGCAGGTTTTCGTTGCGCAGCATGCGACATGCGCGAACGCCTTCGAGTGATACGGGAATTTTAAAGACAGTCTTCTTGGGATCCAGACCCAGCTTCAGCTGGCGGTGCGCCTCTTTCACCACTTCCTCGGCTGTGTTGCCGAGTGCTTCGATCTGAAGTACCGGCACCATCTTGCTGAGTTTCACGATCAGCGCATCGACATCGGTCACGCCGCCGCGGTGCATGAAAGTAGGTGTGGTCGTGAGACCGTCGAGGAAACCGAGCTTAAATGCGTCTTCTATTTCTTTGAGATCGGCTGAGTCTAAGTATAATTCCATGTTATGGTTATTGGGTTAAGCTGATAAGTTTATGCTAATACAAGTGATTTCTCACGATACTTCACCTCCACGGCGTGAAGTTCGAGGATGGGTTTCAAAAATTCCTCGAGGTCATACACGCAAAGCTGGCTTGCCGCATCACAAAGTGCCTTTGACGGCTCAGGGTGTGTTTCAATAAATACACCATCCACACCGGCGGCAACTCCTGCGCGTGACAACACGGGCAAGAATTCGCGTGCACCACCCGATGCGTCTGCGCTCGGGATTCCATACTTGCGGATGCTGTGCGTGATGTCAAACACAACCGGGTATCCAATGTTGTTCATGTGGTAGAAACTTCTCGGATCAACCACAAGATCATTGTAACCGAAGGTATAACCGCGTTCCGTAAGAATGACTTTATCATTTCCAGCTTCTTCGCACTTCTTCACGGGATGCTTCATATTGTCTGGCGCCAGGAACTGACCGTGCTTGATGTTCACAACGCGCCCTGTTTTCGCCGCAGCAACCACAAGCGTAGTCTGCATGCAGAGGTAGGCAGGAATCTGCAACACGTCTACTACTTCACCGGCAGCCTTCGCCTGGTCGGGATAATGAATATCCGTAAGCAACGGAAACCCGAATTGCTCCTTGATCTTGGCCAGCATTTTCACGCCTTTCTCAAGACCCGGACCATCGTAATATTTCGCAGAGCTACGGTTGTCTTTCTGAAATGATGACTTATAAATAATCGGAATGTTGAGGCGCGCAGAAACTTCCTTCAGCTTCTCCGCGGTCTTCATCATGATCGACTCGTCTTCAATAACACACGGTCCTGATATCAGGAACAGATCATCTGTCCCACATGATATATTCCCGACTTTCACAATTTTCTTCTTCATATCTGTACGTTATAATCTTCTGAATAAATCTTTCACGGTATCAAGTGTGATCTTGCTCTTCCAGTCTGTGCCGATGGCGTGATTCCACATGTGTTCAAGTTTGATGGAAACGTTCGCCATGGCTGTGATGGTTTCTTCACTCCATTTTTTTGATAAGCCTTTCGGCAAAGTGATCTTATGCTTCTGAAGCATGGTTTCAAATTCTTTGACACCTGCCGGGTAGTAATCTCCCAAATGTTGAAACGCGAGGCAGTTTGCATAACAGTGTTTCTCGCCCAGGATCTTGGATAAACCATACGACATCGCGTGCACGATCCCAACTTCTGAATACGTCAGACTGAGTCCGCCCATCAGCGAGGCCACCATCAGTTTCTCATCGTTCTCTGGTGTTTGTCCGGAGTTGGGGCCGAGATAAATATCGCGGCAAAGGGCCAGTGACTGGTCGCCATAAGCCGTGCTGTATGCGTTGTTCAGGATACCATCCCTCGATTCGATACAATGGATGTACGTGTCCATCCCAGTATAAAACCACTTGTCGCGGGGAACACTCGCTATGAGATCCGGATCCAGCACAACCTGGTTAAATACTGTCCATTCACATTTCAAACCCAATTTCTTCTCGGGACCTGTCAGCACAGCAGTCATGGAACACTCGGCGCCGGTTCCAGAAATGGTGGGCACTCCGATGTGATAGATACCGGGTTTCTTAATGAGGTTCAGTCCCTGGTATTGTGTGGATGATCCTTCGTTGGTGAACATCAGAGACACGGCCTTCGCGATATCCATAATACTGCCCCCGCCGATGCCGATGACAGCGGAAGGTATTCCTTTGGAATTTTTAGTGTTGTCACGAAGTGTATCGATCTGCTTTGTAGTAGGCTCCTCCGGATCGACGTCGATAAACACGACGATGTCATTGCTCTTCGCAGGGATCTTTTTCTCGAGGTCTTTTCCTTTGAAATAGTTGTCCACTACATACAACATGAAGTGGTCATTTTCATGACGACGTTCTTCAACAATATCTCCGAGCTGAGAAAATGATCCTCTTCCAAAAACCGTTTTCTCAATTCCCTTAAAGTTCTTATGCATACGCTTTTAGTGCGAGGGCTTTTTCAATAGATGATTTGATCTTGTCCGTCAACGCGATGACTTCTTCCTGCTTCCAGGTACAACGGATGCCGAAAGAGATCAGACGGCTGACCACTTCCTGCGATTTGGGCAGGTTCAGCTTCGAGTAGTCCTGCGAACGCTGATAGTGATGCAACGGCAGCGGGGCCGCTGACTTCATTTCTTTCAGGTGATCCCATTGGTTGATAAAGTGGTACATGTTCGTGTACCAATAGTTGAAACCACCGACGCCGTCAGCATTCAATGCATCGACGATTTTCTTTGCTGAGGCACCGTCTTTCGCCATGAGGTTGAGGAACACAGCGGAATCGCCGGACGGATCGGGCATGCTTGTGAAACTGATTCCCGGAATATCTTTCAATCGCTCGATCATCAGGGCTTTATATTTCCTGTTGACTCCGCGAATGTGGGGTACGCGTCGTGTCTGGGCAACGCCGATCGCCGCGTGTACTTCACTGATGCGGTAATTAAACCCTATCACCGGATGTTTCTCCATTCCACGCACAGTCCCGATGTGATCGTGACCATGGTCGCTGTAGGAGTCAGCCAGTTTGTAACAGTTCTCGTCGTTCGTCACGAATACTCCACCCTCACCGGCAGTGGCAATCTTGAAGAAGTCAAACGAATAACATCCCGTGATTCCAATCGTGCCCACTTGCCTTCCCTTGTAGGATGCGCTGAATGCCTGGCCTGCATCTTCCACCAATGCAAGATTATGTTCTTTGATCACTTTTAGGATCGAATCCATCTCAGCCATTTGCCCGCACATATGTACCAGCAATACGGCTTTTGTTTTGGGTGTGATCGCTTTGCGAATACCTTCGGCACTCAGGCAGAGCGTTTCGTCGATTTCAGCGAATACGGGGATGCCACCTGAAAAAATAACTGCTTCGATCGAGGCGATGTACGTGAACGGAGGCACGATCACTTCATCACCTGCACCGATGCCCGCCGCCGCGAGCGCACAGGAAACAGCAGTCGAGCCACTGGATACCGCGTGTGCAAATTTTGCTCCCGTGATCTTCCTGACTTCAGCTTCAAAATCTCGCGCTTTCCAAATGTCTTTGCGCTGTGCTTCGTGATTATACCGGAAGAGGACTCCGGTCTCCAGTACGTCATTTATTTCTTTTTTCTCCTCGGCTCCAAAAAGCTCGCTTCCGGGCATATTTTCGATATTTAAGGCTGCAAAGATAAGTAAATAATGGTTCCCAACCGTCAAAAATCACCTTCCCTGAGTCCCCTGAAAACCCCTGTCGACGTGTTTGGTAAACCCGTTTTCGGCCAGCCAATCGACCTCCAAACCAGGTGCGTTCATTACCACCTTGCTGAAGACGTGATCGCAATCAAGTTCAGGTGTTGCGGCAAGTACTATCCCTGCCATCGTTGTCACGAAGAATCCGAAAGTCATGCAGCGATTCAATGGCCCCGGTCCGAGTGGGATTCAAAGGCGGTGTTGTGCGGCGTATGCGGCGTGGAGTTGACCATCAATGAATACATGAATTCAGGAAACTCCTGTCCGGCCTGCCATTCAAAGTTCAATCCGAACTGTTCCAAACACTACGCACTTTATTTTCAGATGTAAGGAGTTTTGGACTGAGCGTCGTTGTAGTCAGCGATCTTGCTCAGCATCTCAATCAAGGTGTCAAATTCTTTTTTACCAAGGAGAGTTCTGTATTCGTCCATTGCTCGCTCCATATTTTTCTTGCAGTCTACGACCATTCTTTTTCCTTTGTCCGTAAGGTGAATGATGCTGCTGCGACCATCCTCACCATGGGGTTGCATGGTCACGTACTTGAGTTCGGCCAATTCGTTCAGGATCTTGCTCGTCGCCTGTTTGGTCACGGCGAATTTCTTTGCCAGTTCCGTATTCGTCACCCCTTCCAGATCGATGTTCATCAGGAATGGCATGAAGCCGAGCTTAAAATCATCGGCCCCTTTCGCTTTGATGAGGCAATCCATGCGGTAATCAAGCTGCTTTTTGAGCCGGCTCACCAGTTTGGGCCAGCTGCGATGACGCACTTTTTGCAAGTGGATAAGCTCTTTTTCGAGGTCCGAGGCTTTCATGAAACAAATATATTATGGTGCGGTCAATTGGTTTCTCGCCGCACCGGCAGCAAAGTTAAGAAATTATGAATTAGTCAACAAAGTTGACAATAAAAGTCAATTTAGTTGACAAATTAGTCAACCAGGTTTACTTTTGACCCGTTAACAACCACACGATGGAAAACCAATCCCCAAAAAAGAAACGCAACCCCGCTATTTTCATAGCCCCGGTTGTGATCGGCGCCGCGCTCTTCATGGGCGTGCGTAGCTGGCTGCACAGCCGTGAATATGAAACCACCGACAACGCCAACATAGAAGCATCCAATCTGCCGGTGCTCGCGCGCGTAGCAGGATATGTTGACTCACTGTATGTCACAGACTACGGTCAGGTGAAAGCCGGTGACCTGCTGATCGTGATTGACGACCGGGAATACAAAATCGCTTTGCAGCAAGCCATGGCAGATCTGAAATCTGCCGAAGCAGACCTTGAAAATTCGAAAGCCGGACTGCTGAACGCAGAAAAAAGTCTTCAGCTTGCCAAAGCCAACCTGGAAGTTCAACGCGCACGCCTTGAAAAGTCGCAGGCTGATCTGAAACGCGACCAGGCTTTGTTTGAAGATGGCTCCATTACCACGAAGCAACTCGATGATTCTAAATCGAATCAGTTGATCAACCAGCGGGTTTATAATTCAAATGTGGACCAGGTTGGAACGGCACAGGCGCAGATCAGAACCGCTCAGGCGCAAATACAAAAGGCTCAGGCCCAGATTGATACGCGGAAAGCCCTGGTCGAGCAAGCCAAACTCAGGTTGTCGTTCACGAAAATCTATGCGCCCGCTTCCGGTAAGATCGGCCGCAAGGGCATTGACAAAGGACAATATGTACAACCCGGGCAAACGCTGTTTACCATTCTCAACAGCGACAACTTCTGGGTGATCGCCAACTTTAAAGAGACGCAACTTCAACGCATGAAAGAAGGTCAGTCGGTCAACATTGAACTGGATGGATTTCCAGATGTCGACATCAAGGGAAAGGTTTCAAGCATGAGTGAGGCTACGGGATCGAAGTTCGCCCTCCTCCCTCCCGATAATTCCACCGGGAACTTTGTCAAAATCACTCAGCGCGTTCCTGTGCGAATCGAGATCGAAAACGTAGGTCAATACAAATCAATACTTCGCGGCGGCCTGAGTCTCACTGCTGAAGTTAAAGTGAACTAGCGATGGATTTCCGGAAGGCGATCATTGTCGTCACCGTCATCACGGCGGCTATCATGGAATTGATCGACGTCTCGATCGTAAACGTCGGCTTGTCGCAGATCAGCGGCAACCTCGGCGCCACGATCGAAGACACGGCCTGGGTGATCACCGCATACGCGATCGCGAACGTGATCATCATTCCGATGACTGGCTTTCTTGCACGTTATTTCGGTAGAAAAAATTACTACCTCACTTCGATCTTCATCTTCACGATCTCATCCTGGGTCTGCGGCAACGCACCGGATCTCGCGACCCTTGTCATAGCGCGATTCTTTCAAGGCATCGGAGGCGGCGCTCTGTTGTCTACCTCTCAATCGATTCTCTTTGACACGTTTGATCCGCCGAAACGGCCGATGGCATCGGCATTGTTTGGAATGGGCATCGTGGTGGGACCAACCATCGGACCTATACTTGGCGGTCACATCATTGACAACTATTCATGGCCATTGATCTTCACGATCAACATACCCATCGGACTCCTGGCGGCATTTCTTACGTATACATTCGTTGAGAAAAAGCCTGAAGAACTGAACATCGACCGCAAATCAATCAAGATCGATTATCCCGGGATCTTATTGCTGGCCGCCGGCGTGGGTGCGCTACAATATGTACTTGAAAAAGGCACCAGTGAAGATTGGTTTGATTCCAATGTGATTGTGGTTTGTACTGCTATCGCGGCCATCGGCTTGATCGGATTCGTGGTCTGGGAGTTTTTCACCGATACACCGGTGATCGATCTCAGGATACTCAAGGAACGAAATCTGGCGGCCAGTAACATACTCACGTTTGTGGTTGGGTTTGGACTGTTTGGTTCAGTGTTCATCTTCCCTGTACTGGTGCAGCGTGTCATGGGATATACGCCCACGGACGCAGGGATGGGGCTCGTGCCTGGTGCGCTGGTCGCGATCTTCGTCATGCCCATCATCGGCAGGTCGCTGCAAGGTGGGGTTCCTCCCCTGGTGTTTGTTGTGATGGGATTCGTTTTCTTTTTCCTGCACGGCTACACAGCGGCTCATGCAACTCCTGATGTAGGCAATTCCTTCTTCATCATCCCGCAGATTTTCAGGGGGCTTGGTACTGCGATGCTTACCGTTCCGTTGATCAATCAATCTGTGGTGGGGCTCGCCCCGCAGCAACTTCCTTATGCGGTTTCTATGACGAATATGATACGCCAGGTCGGTGGAGCGTTTGGCATCGCGATCATGAATACCTATGTCAACACCCGGTATTGGGTTCATCGTACGGATCTGGTTTCGAATCTGGATGCGACGGATCCCGAGCTCACACAACGGTTGAATCAAACCACGGCGGGAATGATTGCTTCCGGTATCAATCCTTTACAAGCGAACGAAGCAGCACTCCGCGCCATTGACGGCGCCGTCACCAAACAGAGCTATATGCAGGCCTACCTGGACGGATTCCTGCTGATCAGTTTGTTCTTCGTCGCTGCCTCGCCATTTATTCTCATGTTAAAAACAAAAAAGAGCGACGCCGCCACAATGAAGAAAGTTGCGGAGTCTGCCCATTGATACGATATGAAAAAACTTAAACTAACCCTCGTTGCGTTCATCTTCTTCCAGCACGTATTCGCGCAGGAAGTAGACGGTGACCTGAAAGCGCTGATCCAAAAATCGTTTGCCTATTTTCCACGACTCAAAGAACTGGAGCAGCAGGTGGAGATCAGTTCGCTTCGGGAAGATGTGACCCGATCGGGCTATCGGCCTACGCTTACGGGCAATGCCACCTACTCGTACCTGAATCCGGTTTCCATCATTCAAATTCCTACAGGTCCCGGCACGGTCAACGAGATACAGACACAACCCTATAGCAATCAAAATGTTAACGTGGGTGTTACACAGGTGCTGTATGATTTTGGCCGGATCAAAAAATCCGTCGAGAAATCAAAATACGACGTGCTCATCGCTCAGGACAATCTCGAACTGAATAAAGCCACGCTCGCAGCCCAGATATCTGCTACCTATTTCAACATCATTTATCTCGAACAATCGCTGGTGGTTCAGGACTCGGTGATCGATTACTTTAACCAATACAAGAAACTGATCGACAACCGGATCAAGCGTGGAGACGCATTGGAATTCGACGCGCTCACTGCTCAAAGTAATATTGATCAGGCCAACAACAGAAGAGTCGATCTTCAAAATCAACTGCAACGCCAGTATAACATCCTCACCTATTCAACTGGTGAAACTCAGCCGCGGTTTTCCGGAAAAAGCCTCCTCGGTTTTCCGCTCGGCGCCGTCTCCGCAGATTCATTGATGGCCATCGCACGTCGCAACAACCTGGAACTTCAACTGAATAAGAAGAGAATCCTGGCTCAGGAGGCCGATGTCGCGCTGAGCAAAAGCAACTTCCTTCCCACGCTGAATTTTAACGGATCGGCAGGTTTCAGAAATGGATATCAGCCTGACATCTTTCAGACGCGGTTCAACTATCTCCTGGGTGCTGGTCTTGTGATCCCGATCTACAATGGAAATCGTACGCGCGATCAACTGAAGATTTCACAAAGCACGCTGATGGCGGCGCGTTTTGCGGCATCAACGGTAGAAGCCGGTATCAAACGAGACATTGATCAGGCTCTCGCCGACCTGCAGGCAGCAACCGACCGCTTAAGAAATATAGAGAGCCAGGTTGCGCAGGCATCACGGGCACTGGAACTCGCGAAGTCGAGATTCAAAAATGGAACGATCACTTACGTGGAGTTGCTGAACTCGCAGACCAATCTGCAGCAGGCATTTCTCTTCAGGCTGCAGTACGCCTATCAGCAGACGCTGGCGAAGGTGGAACTAGCGAGGTTGTTGGGGGTTCATTATTGGTAGTGAGGTCAGATACCAAATGATCAGTTTTCCACGCTGCCGGGCTAGAAAATCGCAGACACGGTCAATGAAGTGTTGCTAAAAGTGGAGGATGATGTAAGGGCACTGACCGGTGAAGGAATTATAACCGTCATTGGCGCAACAAATCCACTTGTCTGTTCAAATCGTCCTTCCAACTTAATCCCAAATGATTCGGAAAATCGTCTTTGAAGTCCGAGTCCAATCCAGAGTCCTTGCGGATTAGAAGATTTAAGCGATGCAATATTCTGTGTGGAGGTTGACCCATTCGTCGTGGCGATCTCAACGCCTGAAAGTTTAGCGGTGAAAAGCTGCGACATTCCCAAGGCGATATAGGGCTGAGCAAATCTAGCCCGCAGCTTCAGGCGCATTCCCAAGGCAAGTCGAATAAATCCTGCATCGTAACGCTTTTCACCCGATGAAGTCGACGAAATAGTTGCGTTTGATGTCGATCCGCGGAAATTAGTGTTGAAATACGACAACTCCGTATAAAATGAAGGGCTGTCACGCATTCCGAAATCTGCCGAAACCCCAAATAAAAACGAGCGTGCAGCAAGATAGCTGAACCGTCGATAGTCCGGGCCTGATTGAATTTCATTTTTCATGTTGAGCGTGGAGACAATTTCGCCAACGATGACGCCGAAAGTAACCGCTCCTTTCCTGAGAGGCGTCTTATATTCCTTTGACAAAGAACCTTTACACTGATTGTATTTGATGGCTAGATCCCTGAGGTAACGTTCCCGTATGAACGATGAATCCACATTAATCGATCGGCAATCAATGACCAGCAGTTTAACTAGTCCTTTCGCAAGTCTATTCTTTTCAGAAACACCTCTAGAAATTTTTAAGTTGAATGCGAGTGTGTCACGGGTTGCATAAAACTTGTCACCGTTTTTATAAAGACTCATTTTTCCTGTTACCAGTGGCATCAAAAACAACCTCTGCAGTTCTTTTTTTTCATTTAATATTTCCCTGGACTCATATGCTATTCCATTTACATCGTAGCCGCGCGCCTGTGGAGGAGTATAGGCCGTAGGTTTCGATTCACCATTCTTGATGATATATACCGATTTCGTGCTAGAAATTGAACCCCAATCCTCGATCTTTCCCCGAATCGTATCGCCTTCATTGGTAATAACGAACCCTAGATTTTTAGAAACCTGCGCGATACACTGCAAGCACAACGCGCTTGAAAATAGGGGGAAAAGAATAAATATTGATCTCATCACATTCGTTTACTGAAATAAATTCTGACTCTTGTGCTCGCTGCTTTGATAGCGTGGTTATTCCAATATCACATGCCGATGAGCGACACGCTGCGGTGAACTAAAAACCATCAAAACAAACTGTGTTAAGAATCCTTCAATATCCGCATCTCTACACGCCGGTTCTTCGAACGTGCCTCCGGGGTGCTGGCATTGAGCAACGGTTTCGTGCCACCAAACGCCTTCGTCTTGATGCGGTCTTTTTCAACCCCTTTCGATACGAGATACTTTTTTACGTTATCAACACGGTCCTGTGAAAGTTCCATGTTCTTGGCAGGGTTTCCCTGATTGTCGGTATGCCCTTCCAACTGAATCACCAGCTTGGTATTGTCCTTCATCAGAGCTACCAATTCATCCAGACTTGCAAATGAGTTGGGGTTGATCACATCCTTGCCTTGTTCAAAGATCAGGTGATCCAACACGATCGTCTCCCCTTTTCGGGTCAGCAAAATTTCACGGACCACTTTCCGGTTTGCATCGATATCTTTCGGGTCGACGATGGCGGTGCCGGTAATATAACCTTCAGCATCAGCCGATATCTGATACTTCGACGAGCCGAAGATCGAAAACGAAAAAGTACTATCGTTGAATCGGCCGGTGATGCTTCCGGTAGGAATGCTTTTGTAAAAAATCTTCGCTTTCACGCCCTTCCGGCTGATGGCATCGATGACTTTTCCCTCCGCGATGATCTCGGTAGATTGGGAAAAACCAAGGCAAGTGATGAATGCAATTACTCCGGTCATTATAAATCTCATATCCACACGTTTCCCCGTAAAGGTACGCACAGTAAGGGGTTTGTGATGTTGGGATATCGGATAAACAGACAGGACTCAAATATCAGGGGCTAAAGCCCCTTGATTTTTCGTCGACCTAAAGCCCGCAGCTGAAGCTGCGGGCTTTGGCTGCGGGCTTTGGCTGCGGGCTTTGGCTGCGGGCTTTAGCGAAGGGCGTTAGGCGTCTGTGAATATCACAACTCGAGCTCAATCGTCTGCCCAGGTGTAAAGACTCCCTTATCGGAAGCAGGCGGCGCCTTTTTGGTCACCGCAGGCGTAGATGCGGGCTTACTTTTTTCTTTTGGCTCCGGACTTTCCCCGAACAGGCTTACTTGCGCGGCTTTTTGGTCCTGATTTTTTTGCTGCCTGGGCTTTTGCGGCTCGTCTGTTTGACTGCTTTGCTCCTGGTCGGGATCGGTTTCCGATTTTTTTTTTGGCGACGGAGAACCTTTGGTTTCCGTAGCCTCAACAAGTGACTCGCCTTCGTCCCCTTCTTCCAGTCCGGAGTCTTCCGGGTCTTCAACGGGTTTCACTTTCGTCACCTTATGCTGTGAAAGTCGGTTCCCCAGCGCCTTCCACCCTTTCACATCGATGATGTCCTCGAGGTTGACGACCTCCGTCTCCTTCTCCTTGCTTTTGCCTTTGACCAGTTCCACTTCCACTTCCGGGGTGTCGCTGGTGGTAACGTACTCCAGGCGTGAACCAATGGCTTCGGAAATAAAATTGAACTCCTTGTCTATGGTATTCGTCTCAATCTTGAAGCGCTTCACAAAATATTGCTTGCTCTCACCATCAATGTAAACAGCGGATATGGCCTTTTTGGGATTGAACCTCTCGACGAGGATCGTTTTGTTATCGGACTCAAACCGGTTGTTAATGTCATACGAAGTGATCTTATAGTTGCCGCCTTTTGTGATGGCCAGCACCTGATCGTCGCCGTCAAACTTGCCGACGTAAATGCCCCGCTTTTCTTTGATCAGGCGACCGGATGCGGGATCGAAGTGAAGTTCGAGCCCACTCAACGTGGTGCCTTTTTCTTCCAGCACGTCAACGCGGCGGATCGGGTATTTTGTGATGGTATTTCCACGCGCGCCGCGGCCTTTGATCTCAAGTTCTGAAAAGTCGAATTCGAATATCTTCTTACGGGCGGTGCTGCTCTGGGTCAGTTTCACTTCCACCACCTGCGCCTCCCCATTGGGGTTGGCTTTCAGATAATGCACCCTGCTGTTGGGATTACCCTGATCCAGCGCGTACTCTTTGTCGCGAATGATCGCCGGCATGGCAAAACGCTTGGCAAATGACTTACCTGTCTTTCCGTCGCTATAGATCATGTTATACACCATGCGTTCGTCACCTTTTTTCCACACGCCGACGTATAAAATATCTTTACCCATGAAAACTTTCTCAGAAATCCGCTTCACAACGGCCTTTCCGTCACTGCGGATGGCGATGATGTCATCGAGCTCTGAGCAGTCGCAAATGAACTCATCTTTCTTCAGACCCCAGCCGATGAAGCCGTCGGCGCGGTTCACATAGAGCTTCTGGTTGTTAGCAATCACCTCGGTGGCGGTCACAGACTGGAAGCTTCGGATCTCCGTGCGGCGTTCACGGCCCTTCCCGTATTTATCCAACAGATTCTGGAAATAGCTGATCGCGAACTCCGTGAGATGTTTGAGGTGATGGAGCGTCTCCTTCAACTCTTTTTCAAGGTCGCGCAGCATTTCGTCAGCCTTGAACGTATCGTATTTTGAAATGCGTTTGATGCGTATTTCGAGCAATCGAAGGATATCATCACGCGTGATCTCACGATAGAATTGCTTCTTATAAGGTTTAAGTCCTTTGTCTACCGTACTGATTACGAGCTCAAACGTCTCACATTCTTCAATCTGTCTGTAGATCCTGTTTTCAATGAAAATTTTCTCGAGGGAGGAGAAGAGGATCTTCTCCATGAGTTCCGCCTTCTTGATCTCAAGTTCCTGCTTCAACAACTTGACCGTGTGCTCGGTGTTGTACTTGAGGATATCGTTCACCTTCATGAACTTCGGCTTGTCCTCGACGATCACACAGGCGTTGGGCGATATGGAGACTTCACAATCTGTAAATGCATAGAGCGCATCGATCGCGATATCCGGCGAAATACCCGGCTGCAGGTGAATCTGGATCTCAATATCTTTGGCAGTATTGTCGATCACCTGTTTCACTTTGATCTTTCCCTTCTCGCTGGCCTTGACGATAGATTCCATCAGGGAGGTTGTCGTTGTTCCGAACGGTATCTCTCTGATTACTAACGATTTCTTATCGAGTATTTCAATTTTTGCCCGAACTTTGATCTTGCCACCCCGATAGCCCTGGTCATACTCTGAAAAGTCGGCAATACCACCGGTAAGGAAGTCGGGATAGATCTTGGGGTTCTTTCCCTTCAACACATCGATGGAAGCCTTGATCAGCTCGCAAAAGTTGTGGGGCAAGATCTTCGTAGAAAGGCCGACTGCGATACCTTCCACGCCCTGTGCCAGCAACAAAGGAAATTTGACGGGCAAGGTCACGGGTTCCTTCTTGCGGCCATCGTATGAAAGCTGCCATTCAGTGGTTTGGTTGTTATAGACCACTTCGAGCGCAAACTTGGAGGCCCTTGCTTCGATATAACGAGGTGCTGCCGCTCCATCACCGGTTCGCACATCGCCCCAGTTACCCTGGGTGTCGAGCAGCAGGTCTTTCTGGCCAATATTTACAATGGCCTCCCCGATGGCGGCATCGCCGTGCGGGTGATACTGCATGGTGTTACCGATCACGTTGGCGACTTTGTTGAAGCGGCCATCATCCATTTCTTTTATGGAGTGAGCAATCCTTCGCTGCACGGGTTTGAACCCGTCCTCAATGCGTGGCACCGCGCGTTCCAGGATCACATAGGAAGCGTAGTCCAGGAACCAGTTTTCATACAATCCGTCAATTGAAATCAGTTCGTGAGCTGCTTCTCCACCATCTCCCTTCTTGTCTGATTTCGTCGTTTTCTTTTTACTCATAAGTCTCTCTATAGAAAAAATAAGATTATCCGATCAGGTGTTTTAACAATACATAGTAGGCGATCCCAAACAAAACCGACATGAGGTTGCCCACCAGGAAGAAGTCGTTTGACACCTTGTCTTCATTGTCTTTGATGCGTGTAGCGATCTTAAGCGCTCCCAGCAGCGTGAGCGCAGAGGTCATTTGGAACCATAGCGACGTCACCACAAAGGTCCGCTCCAGAAATCCTTTCGTTACCGACACGACATTGATGCGGTCTTTGTCTTTCTTTCCAATAATCCGGCTGAAAATGAAAAACACGAAATGGATGAGCACTTCCCCTGCAATGATCAATGCTATTGCTCCCATCATTGCGGCTGCCATTTAGGGTTGATGGTAATGAATATCAGCCTTCGCAGGCTTTCGATCTCTTCGATGAGCAGCGAGCGCTTCCTGCGCCACATTACCGTAGGGTCTTTCTTCAATCGCTTCGCGACCTTTCTGTAGTCCGACTGCTCCTCCCAGAATACCGACACCACTTTTTGCTGCGCCGCAGTCCAGCCCTCGGTGATTCCCTGATAAACCCGCAGGGCCAGTGTCAACTTTTCTGACAACAGTGAGTCATGCAGAATTACTCTGAATCGTGCCCTGGAGGTTTTCATCGCAGCCAGAGCCTCGCGGGCTTCCGTTAGCCCGGGTCCGAGCATTCCGTAAGCAATTTTTGTATTGATGGGGGTGTCTATGGATCCCTGGTTGATCACATATCTCAGCGAAAAGGGAGCGTTCAGGCGCATGGTCCGGTGATCCAGATCGAGCGCAATGGCCACGGCTCCTTCGACCGACTTGATTACACCCTGGAATTCATCCCCGAGGGTGATGGTCAGAGGCGACGCGATATGCTTCGCGTGGACCTTGTTCACCTGGGCTACCAGGGCCTTGAAATCGTTCATCAAGCGGCCGGTTTTGGCTTTTGAACTGCTTACGATGTCCGCCATGAGTATGATCATATTGCACAAAAAATGCAATATACTGAATATTGCATAAATAATGCAATTCTTAATGGATTGCATAAAAAATGCATCGAGGTGTTTTTCCTGAAATGGCAGATCATAGCTCCTGTTCAGCATAAGCCTCATCCTTTTCGGCCTCCACCGTATCCAACTCAATCCGCAGGTTCTCAATAATGAAATCCTGACGGTCCGGGGTGTTCTTACCCATATAAAACTCCAGGGTTTTGACGAGGTGCTTCTCCTTGTCGATGCGTACCGGCTGCAGGCGTATTTCGTCACCAATGAAGTTCCCAAACTCTTCCGGCGATATTTCACCCAATCCCTTGAACCGCGTAATCTCGGGCTTGTTGCCCAGCTTTCTGATGGCAGCCTGCCGTTCTTCGTCGCTGTAACAGTAGATCGTCTCCTTCTTGTTGCGCACACGGAACAGCGGGGTCTCCAGGATGTACACATGCCCTGCCTTCACCAGATCGGGGAAAAATTGCAGGAAGAACGTGAGCAACAAAAGCCGGATGTGCATCCCATCCACGTCGGCATCGGTGGCAATGATCACTTTGTTATAGCGCAGTCCGTCCATGCCATCCTCGATGTTGAGTGCATGCTGGAGCAGGTTGAACTCTTCATTCTCATACACCACTTTCTTGGTCAGTCCAAAGCAGTTCAGAGGTTTCCCCCGTAGGCTGAAAACCGCCTGCGTCTCGACATCACGTGACTTGGTGATCGATCCGCTGGCCGAGTCACCTTCGGTAATGAAGATCACCGAATCAGGACCCTTCTCCCCCTTTTCATCATCAAAATGATAGCGGCAGTCGCGGAGCTTCTTGTTGTGCAGGTTTGCCTTTTTCGCCCTTTCGTTCGCCAACTTTTTAATACCGGCGATGTCTTTGCGTTCGCGCTCGGACTGAAGTATCCTTTTCTCAAGCGCCTCCGCCACCTTCTTGTTCTGGTTGAGATAGATTTCAACCTCCTTTGCCACAAAGTCGCCGACAAAGGTTTTTACTGGCGGCCCATCCGGTGCCATATTGACCGAACCGAGCTTGGTTTTGGTTTGTGATTCAAACACAGGTTCCTGAACCCGCACCGCGATGGCAGCGATGATGCTGGCGCGAATGTCGGAGGCATCATAATCTTTCTTGAAGTAGGATCGCACACCGCGGATCAGTCCTTCGCGGAATGCGGCGAGGTGTGTACCTCCCTGCGTCGTATTTTGTCCATTCACGAATGAATAATACTCTTCGCCATATTGATTCCCGTGCGTCATCGCAACTTCGATGTCGTCGCCTTTCAGGTGGAAGGGCGGATAGTTGATATCCTCGGGATCGGACTTCTGTTTCAGTAGATCCAACAGACCGTCTTTCGAATAGAATTTTCTTCCGTTATAGTTGATGGTAAGCCCGGCATTCAGAAAGGCATAGTTCCACATCAGGTCATCCAGGTACTCGGGGATGAAGTGATAGTTTTTAAACATGCTGTTGTCCGGCTCAAATTCAACCAGTGTCCCATTGCGCTCACCGCTTTTGGACTGCTTGGGGTCATGGGTGAGTACACCTTTCTTGAACTCAGCGAGTTTTGTTTGTCCCTCGCGGAAGGCCTGTACCTTGAAATAATTGGAGAGCGCATTCACTGCCTTCGTACCCACACCGTTCAAACCAACTGATTTCTGAAAGGCACCCGAATCATACTTCGCACCCGTATTGATTTTGGATACCACGTCCACGACTTTTCCCAACGGAATTCCGCGGCCATAATCACGAACCATTACCTTCTGGTCGGTAATCTTCACGTCGATGGACTTTCCATAGCCCATCATGTGCTCGTCGATACAGTTGTCCATCACCTCTTTCACGAGCACATAAATCCCATCGTCTTTTGCTGAACCGTCTCCCAGCTTGCCGATGTACATACCAGGGCGCAACCGGATGTGCTCCCTCCAGTCGAGCGACTTGATGCTCGACTCGTTATACTCAAATAGATCCTTCGCCATTTAACTTCAGTGGTTAAAAAGAATTAGTGGTTTTCGGTTTACGATCACAGATCAAAAAATCGCCGTGCCTTAGCGCACGAACAGTTTAAAAAAATCATTTGGTCACAAACCGTCATTAAGAACGAAATTTTTAGGTTGATTTCAATGAAATGCTTCAAAACAGAGTTTACAATTTTTTGTCAGATGATTGCATGTAATCAATTGATTTTCAACATGTAATACAAGCTATTTCAAACAGCTTGTTTACTGGAAAATCTTTGAATCATCCTGTAAATCGGCCAGGCGACCGACCAGATGATCACCAGTGTGACACTGGCGTAAATGATATAGCCGATGCTCTTATAATCAAAGCGCTCCTGGCTGTTGGATACATTCACGAACTGAAGCGCGACCGTCAGGAATACATTGAACAGGATCACGAGTCCGTATATCCAGGCGATGAAGTAGGGGCTGTCTTTTGAAAAAAGGCGGGAACAGAGAACCGCCATAACATTGATCAAACCCAGCAGGCCGACCGTGATGTAAAAAAATCCATTCCTGCTGACCTGCGGGGATTCTCCCCCACCGATGGAAACGCTTTCCGGCAAAGACGCATACACGTACAGAAATATGCCCAGTGTTGCCATTAACGACAGGAACCAGACTCCCTTGAATATTTTTATGATCATTGACCCTTTAAACAGCACGCAAGTTAGCAAGTTTATGCCACACGTCACCGGTGCTTCATCTTTGTGAAAGGCAAATATTCCGGTTCGAGCGACAGGTAAAAAAACAATCCGGTCCGGTTGTAGGTCCCGTCTCCGAAGATCACCGGTGCGCTTACGCCTGGCACGATCTGCATGAACTTATGGTCAATCACGAACCTTAATCCAGGGTTGATGGTGAGCTGATGTGTGTGCGACAGCGACCCCGTTGTCGTGATGTCGGTGAGAAAATTGGATACATACTCGACAAAAAGATTGAATTTTCTGCGCGGATACCAAATCACGCTCGCACCCATGTTCTTGTATTCGATGTCGCGTTCGAAGCCGACCACCTGACTTCCTGTGAGCGTTGATACATACAAATCCGCGCTTGAGATGTAGGTGTATCCGAAGTTATAATGCGTTACCACCTGATGCGACAGCCGTTTGGTAATAAATACCTCCAGCTTTTCACCGAGCCCGCCCGAACCGTAGCCATTCTTTGCCGTCGGGACGATGAGCGTAAACGAGGGCACCACCATCGCCCAGGCTTTCTTTCCTGTGGCCATAAATTGATAACTCAGATCGATGTCACCAAAGCCACCTCCTTTGGCCGCAGAGGTCGTTTCGTTGCCGAAGTAGTAAAACAATGAATAGCTAAACTGGTGGCGTTCGCTACCCAAAGGTATCTGGTGAGTAAAGCTGTATAGAAAGTTCCCGCCTTTGACGTTGTCGAAATAAAAATTGTTGACGAATTGCATGATCCCTTTTTCCTGATTGATCGCCTCGCTCAGCAAAAACGAGTTGTCCTCGAATGCGGGCTGACCATAGTAGAGGTAGCTTCCTCTCCGGGGGATATCTTTTAATTCAGCCTGCTCGGTCTGCGCTTGGGAGAATATGCCCGTGAGAAGCATGCCAAACACACAGGTCCATCGGATCATCAGCGCAAAAATAAGAAAGCTCTCGGGTTCGTGTTGGCCGGCGCCCGGGAGCTGCCACGGCTTAATCAGCGGCATGCCGACCCTCAACTTGAAACCCGCGAGCATTTCCGCTAATTTTGTAAGGCATACTGAAATGAATCTTAACCCGATCGTTTTGTCAATTCCCATCTTCTTCATCCTCATCGGAGTGGAGTTGGTGGTCGAACGCTTTTCACACAAGAACCTTTACAATTTCCCCGACTCGATCGCGAATCTGAGTTGCGGGATTACTTCACAGCTTTCCGGGCTGTTCATGCGCGTGTTCGCTGTTGGAGTTTTTGAGCTGCTGTCCGAAAATTTTGCATTGTTCACGCTGGAGCGGAACTGGTTCTATTGGCTCGCCCTTTTCCTTCTGACGGACCTGGCTTACTATTGGGCACACCGCATGAGCCATGAGATCAATCTCTTTTGGGGAGGTCATGTGGTACATCATCAAAGCGAAGAATACAATTTGTCTGTGGCCCTTCGCCAAAGCAGCTTTCAGGTAGTTTGGACTTTCGCGTTCAGCCTTCCGATCGCCATACTCGGTTTCAACACGACAGACTTTGTACTGATCTCGGCGCTCAACACGTTATATCAATTCTGGATTCATACCGAAACCATCAACAAGATGGGTTGGTTTGAATATGTATTCAATACGCCATCACATCACAGGGTACATCATGGGCGCAATCCGAAATACATTGATAAAAACCACGCAGGATCACTGATCATCTGGGATAAGATGTTCGGCACCTTTCAGGCCGAGGAAGAGCGGCCGACGTATGGTATTACAAAGCCCATCAACAGCTGGAACGCGGTGTGGGCTAACTTTGATCACTATGCGTCGATGGCGCGCGATATGAAACGCATGCGGTCGCTGAAAGACAAAGTCAAATACATGTTCATGAAACCGGGCTGGCTCCCCGATTACTTGGGAGGATATCAGGCCGCACCACCGATTGATCCTGCCACCTACAAGAAATACCGGACGCCCTCGCCTCTTGGTTTAAATTATTATGTGCTTTTTCAATACGTGCTTTGCCTGGTGGGGACTTCGTTATTCCTTTTCAATCAAACCAAGTTCGCGTTGCCGGAGAAAGCTTTTATAGCCGCCCTGATCTCCATCGTGGTTGTGAATTGCGGGGTCTTGTTCGAGCACAGACCCTGGGTGCGTTTCGCGGAGTGGGCCCGCATCGTAGTATACCCTTTGTTGCTGATTGTGCTCGCGTTAATTAACGGATGGTCTTCCCTATGGATACTCGTGGCCGTGGTGTACATGATAGTGTCCGTGACCTGGTTCTATCTCCTGATGCGTTCACATGCTGTTGCGCGCTAGTCTCCTCTTGCTTTTCTGTCTTACGGGATGCGGGAAAGATCTTCCGGCACTGGAGGGTGTTGACACGGACAAGTGGAAGTCGGACAAAAACGCATGTCATGGTGAACGTCGTACGATGGAAGACGCCATGCGACTTGAAATGGTAAAACTGAAGGGGTTAGCAGAGATGGATGTGGTGAAACTGCTGGGGCGACCCGACGCCAACGAGTTGTATAAACGCAACCAGAAGTTCTACTACTACTTCATTTCACCGGCTCCCCCCTGTGCATCGCGCGATTCCATAACCCAAAGGCTGGTATTGCGCTTCAATGCCATGGGTTATGCGCAGTCGGTGTCCATAGAACGCATTTGATTTTCACCAGAATTCTGCAATAATTTACCATTACAATGAAGAATATCGCCGTCATAGGTTCAGGCACGATGGGAAATGGGATTGCCCATGCCTTCGCGCAATTCGGATACAAAGTCTCACTCATCGACATTTCAGAGGACGCCCTGAAAAAGGCAGTCGCGACCATTGATAAAAATCTCAGTCGGCAGGTGGAGAAAGGAACTCTATCCGCAGATGCAAAGACCATGGCGCTGGCTCATATCAGCACCACGACGTTTCTAAAGGAAGGCGTGAAGGATGCTGAACTGGTTGTAGAGGCGGCCACGGAAAACCTCGATTTGAAACTGAAGATCTTCCGCGAGATCGATGAGAACACCAGGCCTGAAACCATTCTCGCTTCGAACACCTCCTCCATCTCGATAACGAAAATTGCTTCCGTTACAAAAAGTCCCGATAAGGTGATCGGCATGCATTTTATGAATCCCGTGCCGATCATGAAGTTGGTGGAAGTGATCCGGGGATACAGTACCAGTGATGCGGTGACGGCGACAATCATGGAACTTTCCAGAAAACTTGGTAAAGTGCCGGTAGAGGTGAACGATTATCCGGGCTTTATTGCCAACCGGATTCTGATGCCCATGATTAATGAAGCCGTCTATTCATTGTATGAAGGTGTGGCGGGTGTTGAGGAAATCGACACGGTCATGAAACTTGGGATGGCTCATCCGATGGGTCCCCTGCAGCTGGCAGACTTCATTGGCCTGGACGTTTGCGTATCCATCCTGAATGTGTTGTACGAAGGTTTCGGCAACGGAAAGTATGCCCCCTGCCCTTTGCTTGTCAACATGGTGCAGGCCGGGCATAAGGGTGTTAAGAGTGGAACCGGGTTTTATAAGTATACCCCAGGGAGTAAGGAGCTGGTAGTAGCGGATAGATTCAAGAAATAGTTGGCAGTTGGCATTAGGCAGTTGGCAAAATTTGCTCTGGCGAAACTATTTTCATTAGCTCCATTCAGAACTCTCCATTTGATTCATTGGAGACATTTTGCCAACTGCCTTCGCGTAGCGAAGGTTTGCCAATTGTCAACTACTTTTTCAACAAGTCCCTGATCTCGGTGAGCAGCACGATGTCGGCGGGCGGCGGCGCGGTAGGAGCAGCGGCTTCTTTCTTTTTCATCGCGTTGATGCCCTTCACGATCATGAACAACACGAATGCAACGATTACAAAGTTGATGATGGCAGACAGAAATGAACCGTATTTGACCGTACCCATCAATGTCAGGTCTTCGATGTTTTGAAAATTTGCGGCGTCAAGGGCGGGTTTGAGCAGCAAGGGTGTGATCACGTGATCGATTAAAGAACTGATGATCTTACCAAAGGCGGCACCGATCACAACACCAATTGCGAGATCGATCACGTTGCCACGGATGGCGAAGGCTTTGAATTCTTTCAACATAAGAACTTGTGTTTAGGTTTTAAGTGAGTTTGTACTAAAATATTACATCCCCAATTGGATTACAATCCTTTCTCGCAATTTTAGCGGTTTATTCTACTGCCTGTGGAGGGTTCCGATCAATTTTTGAACAGTCTTAAAGACCTGGAAAATGGTCCCATGCTTCTGGCATTGGACACCTCCTACCGGCTCACATGGTTCACCCGTTCCTACGCGCAGGCTTTCTTCAAAATTCATCGGCATCACCTGAAGACCGGCGAGTGTTTGCTCGACTTACCGATTGCTGATCGGGCTGCTGCCAGAAACAGTTTTGACAAAGCCCTCCGTGGTGATTCTTTCATCGTGATCCAGGAACAGGTCAATCATGAAAACGAGATATTCTCATTTGAAGTCCGGTACAATCCCACCCGAAACGACGACGGAGTCGTGAACGGCCTGGTTGCTTACGTGCTGGACATCCGCCAGCAACAAAAAGCCGTTATTGAAAAATCTGAAGTGGAGTCCGCCTACAACATCCTCTTTCAAAATACCAATGACGCCATCTTTATTATGGAGGCGGAAGGAGCCAACACCGGAAGCATTGTAAGCGCCAATCACGCCGCTGCAGCAATGCATGGTTACACGCATGATGAGTTCCTGAAGCTGAACGTGAAAGACCTTGACTCTAATGAGGATGCTGCAAAATTCGATGATCGCCTCGCGAAAGTGCTTGAGGGAAAGAATCTCGCCTTTGAAGTTTCCCACCGTAAAAAAGACGGCACTCTGTTTTCCCTTGACATTGCCGTCGGACTCATGGCAGTGAATGGAAAAAAGTATACGATGTCGATCAACCGCGACATCACGGAACGAAAAGAAATTATCGCCGCGGCGCTGGAACGGGAAAAGTTTATTGAAAGTATTACCACCTCATCGCCGGATCTGATCTACGTGTTTGATCTGGAGAAGAGAACGAATATCTATTCAAACCACCACATTGCCGCGTCTTTGGGTTATACGCAAGCTGAGATCATTGCCATGGGCGATGGGGTTTTGAAAACGCTGTTCCATCCCGATGATTTCGCCAATCTCCCAAAACTATTTGCACGCTGGGAGAATGTGACTAGTGACAAACAGGTGCTCGAATCCGAGTTTCGCATGAAAAGCTGCGATGGGCGCTGGCGGTGGTATGGCGCAAGGGATACCATCTTCAAAAGAAACAAAGAAGGAAAAGTTACTCAGGTGATTGGCACGGCACGTGACCGCACTGAGAATAAAGAGGCTGAGATCAAATTGCGTCAAAGCGAGGAGCGATTCAAAACATTACAGGAGGCTTCTTTCGGTGGGATCGCCATCCATGACCAGGGAAAAATTATAGATGCCAATCAGGGATTGTCCGATATTACAGGATATGCGATGAGTGAATTGATCGGGATGGATGGACTCTTGCTGATTGCCCCCGATTACCGTGAAAATGTGATTCAGAAGATCAGGGTGGGATATGAAATTCCTTACGATGCCATCGGATTAAAGAAAGACGGAACCCGGTTTAACCTGGAGATCAAAGGCAAGAATATTTCGATCAATAACCAGAAACTGCGCGTCACGGAGTTCCGCGATATCACTGAACGCAAGCAAATCGAAGAAGCAATCCGTGAACAAAACATAAGGCTCGGAGACATCGCCGATAACCTGACGCGCAAGAATGAGCAACTTGAAGAGTTTACTCAGATCGTGTCACACAACCTGCGGGCCCCGGCAGGAAACATCGCTTCCCTCCTCTCCCTGTATGACCTCGCCAGCGAAGAAGAGCGCACTGAATATCTTCAACACCTGAGAAACTCAAGCAAGCTCTTGCTCGCAACCTTGAATGAACTCAATGACGTTCTTAAAATCAAACAAAGCAAAAACATCGACCGGCAGGAACTTGAATTTGCAATTGTATTTGAAAAGGTGTGTCAGATGCTTAGTACCCGCATCACGGAACTGAACGCAGAAGTTCGCACCGACTTTAAAGTTTCCTCCGTATCATACCCGAACATTTACCTGGAAAGCATCCTACTCAACCTTTTAAGCAATGCATTAAAATATCATGCGAAAGAGCGAAGGCCGCTGATTGAAGTGAAGACTTATCTGCTGGGTCAGAAATTAATGCTGGAAGTTGCCGACAACGGGCTTGGAATTAACTTGAGCAAGTACGGCCACCAGATTTTTAAAATGAGAAAGACGTTCCATGACCATCCCGAAAGCAGGGGCCTGGGACTTTTTCTTATCAAAAATCAGATCGAATCAATGGGTGGAGAGATCTCTGTAAAAAGTGAAGTGAACACAGGGACGACTTTCTACGTTAAACTCACGCCATGATGGAAAATAGCCCCCAACCGGTGATTGCAGTAGTAGATGATGACACGGTGTACCAGTTTACAGCGTCCCGGACACTCAAAGCTACCAAGCTGACAGACCAGATATTGCAGTTCCCCAACGGACAGGAAGCTCTGGAATTTTTATCCTCGAATTCTGCCAACGCCGCGAAATTGCCCGATATCATATTTTTGGACATCAATATGCCCGTCACCGACGGTTGGATGTTTCTGGAAGAATTCAAAAAACTCAAAGAGGATTTCGCTAAGCGGGTACGTATCTATATGGTGAGCAGCTCCATTGATCCTCGCGACTTAAATCGCGCGAAAGCAAATCCGGAGGTGAGTGACTATGTTGAGAAACCCATCAGCCTGACAAAATTTTCCGAGTTGTTGAGAGGGTTTAAGTAGGGTTACCAGTTACCGGTTGCCTGTTTGTGTACCCACTTGATGCAGTATGCATTGTTTGTTTGCTGCTGGTTGCATGTTTACCAGTTGCCGGTTCAAATACCCACGTGATGAAGATTGTACCTAACCGAAACAGTAATTAGGTCTACACACTTAATACATTACTGCCACTAACAAGAGACTGGAGACCGGAAACCGGCAAACATTTTCAAAACACCATCTTGAGTTGATTTCTCAAACCCCTGAAACTGCTCAGTTCCAGGCCCGTCGACCCAATAAACATCTTCGCCTGCAGCTTGATGGGAATTTTATTCTGATCGTCAGATATCCAGCAGAAGATGGAATCCT
The DNA here is from genome assembly GCA_044227305.1 of Cyclobacteriaceae bacterium. Classification (GTDB taxonomy): domain Bacteria; phylum Bacteroidota; class Bacteroidia; order Cytophagales; family Cyclobacteriaceae; genus ELB16-189. The sequence goes on from JBGAFJ010000001.1 coordinate 28,753, forward strand.
CACCGTCGAACAATGAGTTGGCAGGCATCACAGGGCGTAATTTGATACAAGGAATTTTCCCGACTTTCGTAGAAATGGTTTCTTTCCCCACATAGATGATCTTCAGGTTATAAGCCTTGTCTTCAAGGAAACCTGAAATCACGATGGTGTCTTTAGGGTTAAGCTTTTTAAAATCCACAATACGCAGGTGTAAAAATCCGGCGACAAGGTCCTTGGTGTTGCCGGGTACATCATACACTTTGATCTCATCTTTGCCTGTATCGTTATTCTTGACTTTGACTTCGGCTTTGTTTTTTTCATGATCAAAAGTCACCGTCTCATCACGCCGGTATGAACCCTCCTGCAGTTTGCGATATGATATCTGCGCCAGCAGAGACGTCGTATCAATGTATGCACCCCAGTTGTCGTCAAACTTGGAAACCCATCCGATCCAGTCAGCCGTTTTGCCATAGGCGTCAACTTTGTAGCAGGTTTTGTTATTGATCTTGTGGAGTTTCTTATCCACGTGCGTGCTCGCCTTTCCTACCGTAAAGAAAGCCAGGTGAACACGATACTCCAGATCCTCACCGGTTGTGTAGCTGGTGTTTTTTGTTATAGGCGTAACCTTTTGAATGCCGAGAAACCCCGACAAGATTATCAGGAGTGCAATGGCTGGGAGCAGTCTTCTCACGATCTCAAAATTAAACGATTACAGTCATGACTTCAAAGGGTATGCCACCCTACACGGAGATCTGATTTTCGCGCAAAGCGTCGTTCAATGAGGTCTTTTTGTCCGTACTCTCCTTCCGCTTTCCGATGATCAACGCACACGGAACCTGGAATTCACCGGAAGGAAATGATTTTGGAATTGTACCGGGGATCACAACAGATCGCGGCGGCACGAAGCTTTTGTACTCTACCGGTTTCGAGCCAGTCACGTCGATAATTTTAGAACTTGCTGTCAACACCACGTTCGCTCCCAACACAGCTTCTTTTCCAACGCGAACTCCCTCGACGATAATGCATCGCGATCCAATGAAAGCGTTGTCTTCGATGATCACGGGTGATGCTTGTACCGGCTCCAGCACGCCGCCGAGTCCAACACCACCACTGAGGTGTACATTCTTTCCGACTTGTGCACAACTTCCGACGGTGGCCCAGGTGTCCACCATGGTTCCTTCGTCGACGTAGGCGCCTATGTTTATATATGAAGGCATCATGATCACCCCCTTGCTTACAAATGATCCGTGCCGGGCGATAGCATGCGGCACTACACGCACACCTAATTCTTTGTAGTTTCTTTTCAAAGGGATCTTGTCGTGGAATTCGAGCGGCCCCACTTCGATCGTCTCCATCTGCTGGATCGGGAAGTAAAGAATCACAGCTTTTTTAATCCATTCGTTTACGGTCCAGGTGTCGCCGTCGGCTGAGGGTTCCGCGACACGCAAGGCTCCCCGATCCAGGCAGCTCACAACCTCGCGGATGGCTTTCTGCGTTTCACCTTCTTTCAGCAGTTCACGATTATTCCAGGCATTTTCAATCTGTTCGCGGAGTTCCATTTAAATCCTATTTTTAAATCTTGGCCCAAGAACGAAAAAAAACGAGAATAGTCCTTGCGTCCATCCTCAAACCGGTGGACGATACCCGGATGTTTGAGAAGATGGCTGCGACGCTTGCCAACTCCGGAATATATGAAGTGCATATCGTTGGATATGCCGGTACGCACCGTCACGCGATGGATGTCGGATTACACCCGCTGGGGAAATTCGGGCGCCTGAGCTTTCAAAGGTGGTTTGCCAAATGGCGGGTGCTTTCGATCGTTATCCGCCTGAAGCCGGACGTTTTCATTTTCAACACGCATGAACTGCTCGGAGTTTCTTTGTGGTTGAAAGTATTCCTGCCCGTAAAGACCATCTACGACATTCGTGAAAATTACTTCCGGAATATTGTTCACACCGACAGTTTTCCATGGTTGATCCGATGGCCCCTGGCGATCGGCGTCCGATGGAAGGAAAAGTTGTTGGCGCCGGCTGTCGATCACTTCTTCCTGGCAGAAAAGGGCTATGAAAATGAATTCAAATTTCATCGCGGCGGATGGACTGTACTGGAAAACAAGGCTCGCAATTATTTTCATGGCGAACGGAAAAAAATTCCCGGCCGCATCCGACTTCTTTTTTCGGGTACGCTTGGCGAAAGTACAGGTGTGTTTGAAGCCATCACCCTCGCGAAAGAACTCCACAGGCGTGATCCTTCCATTTCACTAACCATCGTGGGTTATGCAGCGCTTGCCAGTGCGCAACAAAAGCTTACCGGAGCAATCAAGGGGCATCACTACATCCGCCTGGTGGGTGGTAATAAACTGGTATCTCATCAGGAAATTGAAAAGGCAATAGAAAACTCCGACGCGGGAATTATTTCGTATCCACCCTCAGCACACACTTCAAATTCGCATCCCACAAAACTCTATGAGTATCTGAGTGCAGCGTTGCCGATCATCGTAGATCGACGCTGGCCATGGACAAGCCAGTACGCGATGTGTGATCCGTTTTTGTTTTTCGATTTCTTCAAACCGGATTACCCTCAGCTTCTCGCTGATCTGCGCTCAGGCAATCATTACCCCTGTCTGCCTGCGGGCGTTACCTGGAGCGATGAGGAACCTAAGTTGCTGGAAGCAGTGGCGAAGCTTGTATAGTTGGGTGTTGGCTTTTGGCTATGGCTGTGGCTGTGGTAGAACGACACCATCTAAAAAATATTTTAGACTCATCTAAATTTTACATACCTTTGCCTTCGTATGCTAAGTCTGACAGAAGAAAACTATCTGAAAGCCATTTATCATCTTTCGCTTGGCGGCTCTAATTCTGTGACCACCAATGATTTAGCCGAGGAAATGGAAACGAAGGCTGCTTCGGTCACGGACATGATCAAGAAGCTGTCGGCGAAAGACCTCGTCAATCACGAGCGCTATTATGGTGTAAAGATCACATCCAAAGGCAAGCTGCAGGCCCTTCAAATCATACGCAAACACCGGCTGTGGGAAACTTTTCTGGTTCAGAAACTGGATTTTGCCTGGGATGAAGTTCATGAAGTAGCGGAGCAGCTTGAACATATCCAGTCATCACACCTTATCGACAAGCTCGATGAATATCTGGGGTTTCCAAAGACCGATCCCCACGGAGACCCGATCCCGGATCAGTTCGGCAAACTGAAATCAGAGCCGCAGGTCTCACTTGATAAGGTGAAGCCCGGTACAAAGGGAGTTATTATCAGCGTGAAAGACAGCGATCCCAATCTTTTGAAATACCTCGATAAGATCGGCGCCACTCCCGGAAAGAAAATAGAAGTAATCGGTCGCGAAGACTACGATGAGTCGTTGGAGATCGCACTCGAAAAGAAAAAATTCTTCGTCTCGCGCGAAGTTTCTCAAAACATCATGGTGGGAGTCAAGCCATGAACGACGTTGCTCACCATAAGTCTCTCAGCGAAGTACACAGCTCCATCGAAGCCACACATATAAAAGGGTGGCGAAAGGTACTCGCGTTCCTCGGCCCTGCCTATCTGGTCAGTGTGGGTTACATGGACCCGGGCAACTGGGCCACAGACATCGCAGGCGGAAGCAAGTTTGGCTATGCGTTGATCTGGGTATTGCTCATGTCAAATATCATGGCACTTCTGCTGCAAAGTCTGAGCGCCAGGCTCGGCGTGGTGCGCCAACTGGACCTGGCTCAGGCATCACGAAGAACCTATCACCCTGCTGTCAATTTCGTATTGTGGATCCTCGCGGAGATTGCCATCGCGGCATGCGACCTCGCAGAAGTGTTGGGCATGGCGATCGGGTTAAAACTTTTGTTTGGACTGCCGCTGATATGGGGCGTTTCAATTACCGTCCTGGATACGTTGCTACTGCTCGTGCTGCAAAGCTACGGGATGCGAAAGATTGAGTTGTTCATCATTAGTCTCGTCGCCATCATCGGCGGATCGTTTCTTGTTGAAGTGATCTTTGCCAAACCTGCCTTCGGTGAACTCGCGAAGGGTTTTATACCCAGTCTCCCCAATGACGAAGCGCTCTACATCGCGATCGGCATCATCGGCGCCACCGTAATGCCTCATAACCTGTATCTCCACTCCTCTCTCGTGCAGACGCGCCGGATCGACAGGTCGGAAAAAGGAATCTGGAACGCGATCAAATACAACTTCATCGATTCATTTGTGGCGCTCAATGCCGCTTTTTTTGTGAACGCCGCAATTCTGGTGCTGGCCGCCTCAACGTTTTTTAAGGCCGGCATGTACGAGGTCGCTGATATCGAAGATGCATACAAGTTCCTTTCACCATTGTTAGGCAACGAATGGGCTTCTATGCTTTTTGGCGTCGCGCTTGTGGCAGCAGGACAAAGCTCAACGATTACTGGTACTCTCGCTGGGCAGATCGTGATGGAAGGATATCTCAACCTGCGCATCGCGGCTTGGCTAAGAAGGTTGATTACGCGCCTGATCGCAATCATCCCTGCTTATCTGGTAATCATTTTTTATGGTGAAAGTGAAACCGGCGCGCTGCTGGTGTTCAGCCAGGTAGTGTTAAGTATGCAGCTGGGTTTTGCCATTGTGCCTTTGATCCATTTTACCAGTGACAAAGAGAAAATGGGTGCATTCGTAATTAAGCCCTGGGTTCGGATCGCGGCTTGGTTAATTGCAGGGGTCATCATCGCGCTGAATGTGAAACTCGTGGTCTCAGAAATTACAGGATGGATCGAAAGTGCCGGTGATTACAGTTGGATCGTTTGGATCACTGCTGTACCCGTTTTCGCGGGCGCGGGCTTACTCCTTTTATATATGACAGTGAAGCCTTTGATGGAGAAGCGGTCGAGGGAAAAGGAAACGAAGATGCCGCACGGAACCGCGGTGCAGCTCGCAGACCTGGAGAAACCAGTCTATCGTACGATTGCCATCACTGTTGATTTCTCGGCAGTGGATGAACTCGTTATAAGGAGTGCGGTGGCACAGGGAGGAAAAGACGCGCATTACGCGCTGATCCACGTGGTAGAGACGGCCGGTGCCATGGTTTACGGCAACGAGATCGCCGACCTTGAATCAAAAGAAGACAAAGAGGCGCTGGAGAAATACCTTCAACAGCTGCAGGAGATTGGATATTCCGTGGAGATCAAGATTGGTTATGGCAACCCCCGGCGGCGGATACCACAGATGGTGAACGACTTCAACGCGGATCTGCTGGTGATGGGCGCGCATGGACATAATCTTGTGAAAGATCTGATCTTTGGAACTACGTTGGATACGGTGAGGCATCGGGTGAAGATTCCGGTATTGATCGTGAGGGAACCGCGATAATTGTCGCTACGCTCCGGCATTAACCGCAAAGACGCAACGAACGCAAAGGCCCGCGGAGAGAAACATCAAATAAGTACCTGCTTATTCTCTGCGTTCTTTGCGCTCTCCACGGTTTAATGAAATTGTCCTTCTGACAAAAAACGGCGCTACATTTGCACCCGTGAAATCACCAGAAAATCTTTCAGACGTTATTGTGGCTCCGGCTACTCCTCCGGGAGTAAGCGCCCTTGCCATAATCCGCCTTTCAGGAAAAGATTCCATCAAGGTTGTCCAGAAAGTTTTTACCGGAAAAAATCTCGAAGAACAACCAACCCACACACTTCACTTCGGATTGATCAAAGATGGTGATGAGCCCATCGACGAAGTGATGGTGTCAGTTTTTAAGGAACCCAACTCTTTCACTAAAGAAAATTCTGTTGAAATTTCATCGCATGGTTCACCCGTGATCGTGCAGCGCATTATTGCGGCGCTGATCAAAAACGGCGCAACGCCTGCAGGTCCTGGAGAATTTACGAAGCGTGCCTTCCTCAATGGCCGATTTGATCTCGCGCAGGCAGAAGCGGTTGCCGACCTGATTTCATCGGAGACGGACAACGCCCGCCTTGCCGCCCTGAATCAAATGCGTGGTGGTTTTTCGAAAGAGATAAAGAGACTGCGGGAGGAATTGATTCACTTTGCTTCGCTGATCGAACTTGAGCTCGACTTCGGAGAGGAAGACGTGGAGTTTGCCAAACGGGAAGATCTGAAGAAGCTGATTCTCACGATACAATCCTATCTCACGTCATTGATTGAATCGTTCCGGCAAGGTAACGTGATCAAGAACGGTGTGCCGACCGTCATCGCAGGAAGACCCAATGCGGGAAAGTCCACTTTGCTTAACGTACTGTTGAAAGAAGAGAAGGCGATTGTTTCCGACATCCCCGGCACCACCCGCGACGTGATCGAAGACGAAATGGTGCTTGACGGCATTAACTTCCGCTTCATCGACACGGCAGGTCTGCGCGAGACTACAGACACCATCGAAGCGATCGGTGTGGGTCGTACGAAAGAGCAACTGAAAAAAGCGTCGTTGGTGTTGTATGTCGTTGACCTCGTCAACACCGACCTCCAGCAAATCCAGTCAGAACTGAAAGATCTTGAATCACTCACGGTTCCGGTAATTCGCATCGGCAACAAGATGGACAAGGCATCCCCTGCTCTTCTGAAACAGCTTGCCGACTTGAATTTCATTTTCATCTCGGCGACGAACAAAACCAACTTACAAGAGCTCCACGACCGCATCCTGAAAGAATTCCACGTTGACCACGTGAAGCAGGGTGATGTGATCATCACCAACCTCCGTCATTATAAAAGTTTACAGGATACGTATGACGCACTCGCCCGTGTACTCGCTGGCATGGACAAAGGTGTCACGGGAGATTTCCTCGCGATGGACGTGCGGAATGCGTTGCATCATTTGGGACTGATTACGGGAGAGATTTCAACGGAGGATTTGTTGGAGAATATTTTCTCGAGGTTTTGTATTGGGAAGTGATAGTCGGAAGTGACTGACTATCAAAGTGAACTCCAAGCGCCCAAAAAAAGGAGAACGTTGGCATGTTTTAGCAGGAATTTGAGCTGTCCCCGTTTTCACGATGTCTAAAATTTACCACAGTGGAACATTCATAATTCCCTACATTCGGCCAATTCAAGAAGACAACTGTCTTTAACCAGACTGTCATGTTGTTAAAAGACTTTCTTCCCCCGAAAGACCTCATTGAGTTTGTGAGATGCTACCGGATCGTGCATTTCTTGTTTGACAAGCATATGCCGACTCCCACAAAAGCATATCCTCCCAGACCAGAGCACTGCCTGGCATTCTACCCACGCGACACCGAAAAGGTAGAGTACGCCAAAAGCAGGAAGCAGATGAATCACTTTCGCACTTCGCTCACAGGACAACAAACCGAATTGTTGAACCGGCAGGTGGGAAACGATTTCATGATACTTCAAATAGTATTTCAACCGACTGGACTATACCGAATTACAGGAATTCCTTCAAATGAATTCACGGACCAGTACCTTGACGGAGCTTCGGTTTTTCCGAACGTAGACCTCGTCAATGAACAGCTTTATCATGCAAAGACCTACCATGAAATGCTTGACATTTCCAACTCATTCGTCCGAGAACTGATAAAGAAACGCAATATCAGAGGCTCACATAGCATCGATCTAATCAGTAAATTACTCCTTCATCAAAACGACCGATATTCCCTTACTAAGCTGGCAGATCAGGCATGCCTTTGCACAAAACAATTTGAACGAAAGTTCAGGGAACGAACCGGTGTGATGCCTAAAATATTCTCGAGGATAGCACGATTCGACCGGGCTTTCCGGATGAAAAACAGGAACCCTTCATTAGATTGGATGACAATTGCAGTTCAGTGCGGTTACTGTGATTATCAGCATCTGGTTAAAGACTATCAGGACTTTACTTCGTACACGCCCACCCTTCTCCACGCAATCGAAGACCGTGCTCCCGAGCGGTCACTTGGTTTAAGTGAAGCATGGTATCGCCACAGCATCGATTAATACAATTAAAGTTTGTCTCTTTTTTACCAATTGCTTAGCTCTGCTTGATCCATGTTTGCATAAACAAACATTACAACGACATGGAACGAAGAGATTTTATTCTAACCGGACTCATGGCCGGGATTGCCCTAACTGGATTTTCAAAGAATACTGACAGCGATCCAAAAGAACCATTGAAGTCGTTTTATCTTCCGCCTGATCCATCACCACTGGAGCCGGTACATGGTCTTGACATCCGCATCAAGGTACGGAGCAGCCAGACCAACCTGCAATTCTCAAGCATTGACTTTGCGGTAGCGCCAAAGACCATGGGACCAGCTCCGCACGTGCACGAAGCCCTGGACGAATTAATGTATGTTCACAAGGGGACGGTGAGCGTACTTGTTGGAAATGAAGTAACCGAGGTAAAGGCAGGTGGTTGGCATTTCAGACCCCGCGGTATAGTGCATACCTTCTGGAATTCCGGTAATCAACCCGTGCTGGCAACCGATATGTACTTCAACCAGAACTTCGAAGACTTTCTCGAAGAGCTGTTCTTTAAAATCATCCCGGACATGAACAAAAGAAATCTGACACCCATGGATCCCGAGATAGCGCGGAGAATGGAGGATCTTGACAAACGATTCGGCGTGACAACTTTTGGAAACCAACGACAGGCGATTGTCGACAAGTACGGATTGAAGTAAAATCTGAAATTATCAAACTGAATAATGGAATCTCAATTCTTCAATCGACTACTTCATGTTCTTACTCTCCACCTTCCAGTTTGCATCTTTCGAAAGCCCCGGTGGATTTCCTCTAAACAATTTACCAGCCTCTTTATCATTCTTCAGTTGCCACTGGAACCATGCCCTCGCAACCTGAGCAAAGGCACCGCCGTGAGGCTGTCCGTAGGTCCCGCCATGCCCGACATCCATGTTGGCAACAAAAACTGGAACATGATTGATGCGTCTGTAATCGTCCATCCCATTTCCGTAAGCAATATCTTTCTCACCACCCAGCAGGTAAAGTGTTGGTGTATGGATCTTTAACAATTGATCTTTTGCAAGCTGAGGCATACCTGGCATTCCACTGTTGGGGCTGGGCAGAATTCCACTGTTACAGATGACCGTTGTTGTGACGCGTGGATCAGGAGCTGTCTCCAGTGCCTGGAGCCCTCCACACGACATACCACTTACTGCAATCGCCGTCGTGTCCAACTTATTAAAATAAGGACTGCCCTTATCACTATTTTGAGCGATGGCCCAGTTGATACCATCTGTCATCAGAGAAGATGTGGACCGGTCGCGGGTCTTCTCACCTTCTTTAGGCATTGGGCCGATTGCAATGACTATAAATCCATACGAGGCTATCTCCGACAAAAAGTTTACATGTTCCCACGGAGAATTGGCGCAAGCACCGTTGCCCCAGACAATAATCGGAAGCTTGCCCTTCTTCGTCGCAGCACCCAAATCGGAAGGTCTGAATACAGTGTGCGTAGGTAAAGAACTTTCGGAAGCCATTATGGCTTTAAAGGGTCCCGTCCCTCCATCCTCAACGACCCGTGACGTAACGCTTGAAACCGAGGAAGTATCCTGCCCATAAGCAACGTTCCTGTAACAAAATTGAGCGCCTACCAATAAGGCAAATAGCACGTAGGTTTTTTTCATTCTCAGATTTTTTATTCAAATGGCGGGCGTACAACAAATCAGTAGCCAAAAATGTATGCCAACAAAATAATGAAGATTTTGGATTTTACGAAGAGTAATGCCGGGATACTTGCCCAAATGCCACCATCAGAATCTGTGGTCCCCATTCTCTTAAAACATTTATATTTGATAGTTTCTCACGCCGACCTAACCCTGGTGTATGTTAAAAAAATATTTATCCCTCACATTCCTGATCGTTGTATACTGCGTCGCTCATGCGCAACATAAGTACAAAGCCATCAAGGCCGGAAATTTAATCGATGTTACCAAAGGAGTAAGTCTTAAGAATCAGATCATCCTCATCGATAACGATACGATCGTCGCTGTCGGGTCGTCTCTTTCTATTCCCTCAGGGGCCGAAATCATCGACCTGAGCAATGCGACTGTGCTTCCCGGGTTGATCGACTGCCATACGCATATCACCGTGGAGCCGAGCGGGGATTACTATGGAGACATCTTTCGTAAAACACCTGTTGATTTTGCCATCGTTGCCCCCATTTATGCCAAGCGAACACTGCAAGCCGGCTTTACAACTTGCCGTGACGTAGGTTCGACAGCACTCATTGATGTAGCCTTGCGAAATGCAATCAACAGAGGAGATGTTGAAGGACCTCGTCTCCAGGTTGCCACTTTTTTTATCGGCTCCACGGGCGGCCATGGAGACCTGAATGGCTTCTCTCCCTATCTCGACTGGAAGGCACCAGAACACATGAGTGGCGTTGCTAATGGCGTAGAGGGTGTGAGGGAACAAGTGCGGTATAATGTAAAGTATGGCGCCGATGTAATAAAGTTCGGCGCCAGCGCGGGTGTACTCAGTGAAGAAGAAAGTGTTGGCGCGCCGCAGTATACCCAGGAGGAAATGAACGCGATTGTCGATGAAGCAAAAACCTGGGGGCGTAAGGCATGCGCACATGCTCACGGTACGGAAGCAATAAAAATGGCGATCAAAGCCGGTGTTGCGTCTGTGGAGCACGGCAGTTTGATTGACGATGAGGGATTGCAATTGATGAAAACCAAAGGCAGCTATTATGATCCTTCCATCTATGTCGGTGAATATGTAATACAAGAGTTCGCGAAAAAAGGATATCCGGAAGTGATCCTGAACAAAGCAAGGATGATCACTCCGCTTATCGCAATCAGTTTCAAGAAAGCAGTCAAGGCAGGGGTCAAAATTGTCTATGGTACGGATGCTGGTGTTTTTCCACATGGCCTGAACGCCAGACAATTTTCTAACATGGTCAAGTACGGGCTTACCCCCATGCAAGCCATTCAAACAGCAACCATCAACTCCGCCGAACTGTTGGGTTGGAGCAACAAAGTTGGCTCAATCGAAAAAGGAAAATTTGCCGACATCATTGCAGTGGATAAAAATCCTTTGGACAATATTACTGTTTTAGAGAACGTGTCTTTTGTCATGAAAGGCGGAGTAGTATACAAAGGCAAGTAAACTGCGCTTAAGGGGTGTGGAATTTTTATTCTAACTTACCCTATGTCCAACCAAAAAGGCGCCTGGTATGCATTGTTGATCCTCTTCGGAATCAACACCATGAATTTCTACGATCGCCAGATTTTTGGTGCAGTAGCGGAGTTGGTTCGCAAAGAGTGGACGCTCACCGATACGCAGTTGGGTACACTGGGCACGGCGTTCATACTGATGTATGCCGTCGTGGGGCTTCCCCTGGGACGACTCGCAGATACGTGGAGCCGCCGCAAAATTCTTGGCATCAGCGTCAGTCTCTGGAGTATTCTGACGGCAGCTTCCGGCCTCGCACCTAATTTCTCATGGCTGTTCACCAGCCGACTCGCAGTGGGTGTTGGTGAAGCGGGCTGCGCGCCGGCGGCTAACTCGCTCATCGGAGATTTATTTCCCCCACATCGCCGTGCCATGGCACTTGCCATTTTCACGCTCGGCATACCGATCGGACTTTTTCTTAGTTACCGCCTCAGTGGTTTGATAGCGCAAGCTTTCAGTTGGCGGGAAGCGTTTTATTTTGCGTGCATCCCAGGCCTCATTCTCGGCGTATTGGCTTTTTCCCTCCCAGAACCTCAGCGGGGCGCCGCGGAAGGACATCCCGCTGCCACCAAACAAAGAGCCGGATCTCCCTTTTGGATTATACTCGGCATCCCAACGATATTATGGATTATCGTTTCCGGTGCGCTTCATAACTTCAACGCTTATGCGGTCAATGCATTCCTGCCCGCCTTTCTTATGCGCACGCATCTGATGGTGGTTAGAGATGCTACTTCGGTGACCGCGATCGTGTTGGGCGCAGTAGGCATCATCGGACTGCTGGCAGGTGGATGGTTTGGCGACCGGATTGGCAAAACCAGGAAGGATGGAAAGCTGCTGATGACCAGCATTGCCATGGCCATTGCGGCACCAGCCTATTACTTTGCATTGCAGCAACCACCTGGAGCTACCGTTACCTTCATGCTGCTCATGGGCACCGGCTCGATGTTCGCCTATGTTTATTATGCCGGTGTGTATGCCGCCATCCAGGATGTGATTGAACCCAGACTGCGTGGAACAGCGATGGCGCTTTATTTCTTCGCGATGTATATTCTTGGTGCTAGCCTCGGACCCGTGGCTACGGGCATGCTCAGTGATTTTTTCGCCAAACGGGCGATGACAGCTGCGGGCGACACGGTCATGACTGAACCATACAAAGCGGCCGGTCTGCACAGTGCCATGTATGTGATCCCGCTGGTCTGCGCTGTGCTTGCACTCGTCCTGTTCGCCGCCTCGCGCACCGTATCCAGGGATATGGCGAACTTAAAAAAATGGCAAGGCGAACAAGCTCCCTGATCAGGCATGCCGAAAGAGTTTGATCGCTTTATTTTGCGATTCCGCGATTTACGTGCTTGCCATAGCGATCCACTCCCAGAAACAGATATGCCATAGAGGCAGCCATCGGCCGCAGCTTTTCGCGACGAAGGACTTCAACAGCCTTTTCAATTCGCGACTCCAACAAAATGGAATCAGGCTTGATCCTCCCCCATTTAAACTTCAAAAAGTTTGTATAAGCAAATACTTATGCTTATTGTTGTATAAGCAAACGATTATGCGTTAGAAAATGGCGGAAATTGCAAGGAGAGATGTTTTTCAGGCGATCGCGGACCCCACACGACGAAAAATCATTGACCTCGTGTCAAAACAGGCCATGAATGTGAACTCCCTTACCAAAAAACTCAAAATGAGTCAACCTGCGGTCTCGCAACAACTAAAATTCCTGAACGAATGTGGCATTGTTGACATGGAAACGATCGGAAGGGAACGTTACTACAAGCTTCATACAAAAAATCTCGTCCCCGCTTTTCTGTGGCTGGAACAATATCAAAAACAGTGGACCGCACGGATCGACGCCTTTGAGAACTATGTGAATGAATTGCAAACAAAAAAAATAAAAAAATGAGCAAAGTAAATGATGCCTCCAACCGTACACTCTCGATTAAGAAAGCATTCAACGCACCCATAAAGGTGGTCTGGGACGCCTGGACAAACCCTGAACACATCATCAAATGGTGGGGCCCTCCCGGAATGAAGATCGATGTGGTAACTCACGACTTTAAAGTGGGCGGAAAATGGAAATACAGCATGCCCATGCCGGATGGGAATATGTTTATCTCCGAAGGAACTTACCTGATCATAGAACCTTATACGAAAATTGTTACGACTGCCGACTTTAAGCCCATGACCACAGGCGTGGAACTTCATGTACTCTTTGAAGAGGATGGCGCGGTAACCAACTTTACCTTCAGCGTGGTTCATGCCACGGAAGAATACTGCAAGCAACAGGAAAAAATGGGCTTCTATAATGGCTGGGGATCAGCACTGAAGAGGCTGGAAGCTGTGGTTGCGCCAATGAACCAATAGCCGCAGAGTAAAGAACCGGGCTCCGGTATCCGGTTCTTTACTTTTATCATGGTTGTGTTGAGCAGTCAGTTGATGAAGCTTCCAACTGACTGTTCTTTGGTCTATTAGAGATTCATTAGCATCAGGGAAAAGACCGGGAGGATTAGCAAATTTTCCAGCAACTTTGCGGGATACAACCACCCACAATGAACATTGACGCATATTCCATCCTGATCATTCTCAGTGTACTGGTCGTGTTGTCCTACTTATTTAATTTTCTTGCGGCCAAGCTGAGAATCCCCTCGGTGCTTTTGTTGATCGGATCTGGCGTCGGACTCCGGTATGCAGCCACTTATTTTAGTTTTGAACTACCTCCGACTGCAACCCTTTTGGAGATACTGGGCATTATCGGACTTATCTTCATCGTACTGGAGGCATCGCTTGACCTTTCCATTCAGCGTGAAAAGTTACCACTGATTGCACGTGCGCTTGCTTCCGCTGCTTTGCTTTTCGCTGTAACGGCAGGACTCATCGCACTGGTCTTTGTTGAGTATTACAACGCTCCCTTTCGTCAGGCCCTTGCTCATGCGATACCCCTTTCCGTAATCAGCAGCGCAATCGCCATACCCAGCGTCAAAGACCTGACAGAAATGAAAAGGGAGTTCATTATTTATGAAAGTACTTTTTCTGATATCATTGGCATCATTGCTTTTAATTATGTCGCAATCGAAACGCTGTCAGGTACATCGGCTTTGATCGGATTAAGCGGCGATTTGATCCTCATTATCTGTATTTCCATCATCAGCACGGTCGCGCTCATCTTTCTGCTGAATCACTCGACAACCAATGTGCGTTTCTTTCTCACCCTGGCGATCCTCATACTGATCTATTCCCTGGCGAAGTTCCTGCACCTCCCCTCGCTCGTTCTGGTGCTATGCTTCGGCCTGGTGCTGGCTAACCTGGGTTCCTTTAATTTTCCGTTCGTACGACGTCTTATTTCCATTGAGCGGGTCTCTGAGGTTGCCAAGGAACTAAAGCTCATCACATCGGAGACCGCTTTTATCATCAGAACTTTTTTCTTCCTGTTGTTCGGATACTCGATCAACGTGCATCTACTTCTGTCTGCCGAACTCCTGAGTCTCGGCGCAGGCATCATAGTTCTTAGTGTATTAACAAGGTTTATATTCCTGAAATACCTCCTGAAATCCAATGCCGGATTACTGGCTCTCATCGCACCGCGAGGCCTGATCACCATTCTTCTTTTTTACAGCATCCCAGAGAAAGACCGACTCGAATCTCTCAGTGAAGGGATCTTGTTCGTGGTAATTCTTTTCACTGGAATCGTCATGATGATTGGCCTGATGCTCAACCAGCGAAGTCCGGTAGAAAAAATAGAGGACGTGGTTTGATTTTCACAGAACGATTTCATCATCGTCAGCCAGGATCAAACCCAATTCAATTTAAAAGTATCTTTGACTGACATGAACACGAGCCGACTCAAAAGATTATTCTTGTTTGGGGGCATAGCGACGGTGCTGGTCTGCATCATCTCATTGATCCACCGTGCTATTCCTTACGATGACGGCGGCAACATCTTCTCGACAGAAATATCCATTGACAGCATCAGGTCGATGGGTCCGATGACGGCCATTTACGACAAAACATCAAAGCAATATTACTGGCTGAAATCATATACCTCATTCAATCATAGCGAACTAGATACCTTGAAATCAAAAAAGGCCCGCATACGCTACATGAAGATATTAAAGGGAACACTTGAAAAAAGAATCGTCTGGATACAGGTCGATTCCATCGTTGTGTTCGACCAGATTATAAAACCCAACTAAGGGATTTCTAATAATTTGATTATGTCAAACCAAAAATAACTAGGTAGCCCTTTTGTACAGTTCCCTTGAGGAACACAGCTATCAATCGCGGCGCCCTTCGTCACGTTTTGTTCCAACGCCTGTGGATTTCAGGTCATGACAACCCTTTCGTGCCCATCCCTTTCGATTTATATAACTCTGCCATAAAACCGTGTTCCGAAAAATTAATTATCTTTCCAGCTGATGATTAAGAAGTTATTCATATTGGTGTTCATCGCGCTTGGGATCGAGGTTCACGGCAGCATTCCCGCAGCGACGAACTCATCTGATAAGGACGTTCTTAGTAATCTGTCCATCCATACCAAAGAAACCAGACCCTCGGCGGCCTTCGTTGAATCACATCAAGGATCCAATCATCATCAAATTCCTGGCGAACGTGAACCCCGCACACAGCTGCGACAGGGGACCGACCTGGCAATTCATGTGTCACTGGTCCCTGCGCTCGATTCAGGTTTTTTATTCATCACTGATATCCATGGTCTCACACCTTGGCGTATCCACCAACGACTGAGTCCAATTGTAAACCAGTCGTTCTTTTACGTTCTCTTCCGCGTGATCATCTCTCCGAACGCGCCTTAGTACTCCTCCATCCATTTACCTTCTTATCAACCACGGAACGCTTAGCGTTCATCGGTTGAAGCTTTCTTTTTTTTCACTCGAATCAAACAGTAGACAATGCAAAACACTGTATTAATAATTTCATCATCAACATTCAATGTGTTCATCCCCAGCACCGCTTTGGCCATTGACAGCCTGTGTCATATTTTTTGACCATAGAGGAGAACGGCGATAGAAAAAAGGGATCGGGATAACCAAACTTAAGATAGATGGACGCACAGGAGATCAATCAAATAATGCAGAATTGGAACGAGGCTGCAACACGGCTTATTATCATAAATCCATCCTGTCTGGAAAAAACTAAACAGAACTGCGGGAATCTCTACGATCTTGAGGTCATCAAATTCTTCGGCGCACTAAAGTCTGAACGAGGAAACGATGTGATCATTCTCGGCGAAGGGACGCGCGAACAAATGGACCATCTCTCCGGCCTCGCTGCCACTTTAGTTGCCGAAAACGGCGGATTTTCAAAAGGCGAGAACGGAGAATGGCAGCCCTTCATCACGGATTCAATGGATTGGAAGGAACCAATCCGGAAGGCTCTGAGGACGCTGGTTACCCGTTATGCCGGTTCGTTTCTGGAGGAAAAATACTTTTCGTTGTCCTGGCACTTTGATTCAGACGGAGGCATTATATCGGCAGAAGAAAAGCGGCAGCTTCTAACGGGTTTGAGGTCATTGGCCAGGCAATTTGAACTGACATTCAGAGAACATAACGGCTCGATTGAATTTTCGATCCCAGCGATTGGGCGAGAAAAATTCATCACTGATTGGATGACCCGACATGGTCACTATGACCTGATCATGGCTGTTGGCAACAACCAGGACGAGGGACTTTTTCAATTGCTGGAAGGCTTTGTTACGATTTGCTTCCACAGCAGGGGCCCGACCGGCGCGCGGTACGAAATCGATAGTGACGCAGATATCGTCTCTACTTTGAGCAGTATCGCGTTCGGCTCACAAGCCCGGAATAATAAATCAAACCAAACAAACTGAATATTCAGATATGGAATCATTTGCCGTTTTTGTATTCATCATGGGCTACATTCTCATTGCGCTGGAGCACCCCATCAAAATCAATAAAACACCCACCGCAATCATAACAGGGGTACTCTGCTGGACAATCGTCGCCCTGTCCTCACCTGCGGCGGGCCTGGCCGACAGCCATCATTACATGTCCTTTGCTGACAACCTGAAAAATGCGGCGAGTCTGGGGCCAACAGAAATTTATCAGGCATTCATTCACTCGGAACTGTCGGTTCATTTAGGACAGATCGCTTCGATTTTGTTTTTCCTGATGGGAGCCATGACCATCGTTGAGCTGGTCGACGCGCACCATGGTTTCCGGTTCATCACCGACCGCATCAAGACGGTCGACGTTCGCAAACTGCTGTGGATCATTTGCTGGGTCACGTTTTTTCTTTCTGCCATCCTCGACAATCTGACGACCGCGATCGTAATGGTTTCACTGACGCGCAAGCTTGTACAGGATTCAAAGCAAAGGATGTTTTTCGCAGGAATGATCATTGTTGCCGCCAACGCCGGCGGGGCGTGGTCTCCTATTGGGGACGTAACCACCACGATGCTATGGATTGGGGGGCAGATATCGTCAACGGCTATTATAACGTCGCTATTTATTCCAAGCATCGTGTGCCTGATTGTGCCTCTGATCTATCTGACATTTAAGTTGAAGGGCAGGTTGGAACCGCGCATAACGATTGGGGAAGATGGAGAAGATCATGACTATGTAAAAGGCGGAAAAACCATGCTGTTTGTCGGTGTGGGTGCCCTGGTGGGTGTTCCGATATTCAAGACTGTAACCCATCTCCCACCTTATATGGGAATTCTGCTTGGACTCGGGGTGCTTTGGGTGGTTTCAGAATTGATCAATCCTCACATGGACGAGTTTGAAAAGAAACGATTTTCTGCAACCACGGCTTTATCGCGGATCGATGTTCCGAGCGTTCTTTTCTTCATGGGCATTCTTCTCGCAGTAGGTGCATTGGAGACGACGCAAACGCTTCATCGCTTTGCCGAATACCTCAGTCACGCGTTGGGTGATAACCGGATCATCATCACATTCATCGGGATGGTGTCTGCCATCGTGGATAACGTTCCGCTCGTTGCCGCGTGCATGGGGATGTACTCCATAGAAACCTACCCTATGGATCATATGATTTGGGAATATCTGGCTTATTGCGCGGGCACAGGCGGCAGTTTGCTGATCATCGGTTCAGCTGCAGGAGTTGCGGTAATGGGTATGGAGAAAGTGGATTTCATCTGGTACCTGAAGAACATTAGCTTTCTTGCTTTGATTGGATATCTGGGAGGAGCCGCAGCTTATTTGTTTATATACACGATGCAATGAGGTTCTCCCAGGTCCTGAAATAATCGCCGATGGATAGAGAATATAAAGGCAGCATGTGAAGTTGAACGTTCTGGAAAAATGATACTACCGAGGAGGATCTAATCATCTTTCGGACAATTAATTCTCCCGTAGCAGATTTCTGTACAAAGAGAACACGCGCGACTTCGAAACAAATCCAATATACCGTCCCTGATTGAGTAACGGTATACTCCAGACTCCGGTCTTGTCGAACTTCTCCATGATCGTATTCATGTCGTCGCCAACGTCGGCGGTTACAACCGGCGGTCGCATCAATTGATCCACGGTGACTTGATCATAGCGCGCCGTGTCGAACATGATCTCGCGTATGTCTTCAAGGGCGATAAGGCCCATTAATTTTTCATTTGAATCAACGACGGGGAAAATATTCCGGCGCGAGCGGGCGACGGCTTCGGTGAGTTTCCGCAATGAATCGCCAGGGCGCACCATGACAAAATCTTTTTCAACGCATTCATCGAGGGTCAGACCGGAGAGAATTTGGACATCCCTCCCGAACCGAACAGCACCCCCGTTCTGATTCAACTTTGCTTCATCCAGCGAAAGCGGGTTAAGATATTTGGACACAGCGGTACTCAGTGCCGAGACAATCATCAGCGGGATGATGAGCTCGTAGCCACCTGTTATTTCAGCGATCAGAAATATGGCGGTGAGGGGCGAATGAAATATTCCTGTGAGCAGGCCCGCCATCGCCACGAGACAGAAGTTCGGAACAGGCAGTTGCGTGATACCTAACGAATTACCACCGAAGGCGAATGAAAATCCCAGGCACGCACCGACCAACAGCGCCGGAGCAAAATTTCCGCCGTTCCCTCCGGCGTTGAGGGTAAACGAGACGGCAAATACTTTAAGCAACGCGACAAGCAAGACTGCCGCCGCCCACCGGCTTTGAGTAACAGAAAGAATTGATTGCAGTGGACTTCCCTGAAACAGGTCGTCTGGCCTGAGGCGTGCTAGAGATGTAATGGATGAATACCCTTCGCCAAATAATGCAGGAAAGATCAGAATCAATATTCCCAGGAGTCCTCCGCCTATAACGAGACGGACGATTGCTGACGGCAAATATTTCCTGAAGACATTCTCTGACTTGGCAAACGCACGCAGGTAAAACGCTGAAAGAAGCCCGCACACGATTCCCAGCAATATATAATAAGGTGTGTTGAGGTAATTGAAATTTGAAATCTCGCGGAACGAAAGAGGTATTCCTTCGGATAATATGATCCTTGAGCAAAGCGCTCCGGTGGCACCGGCAATCAGCAGGGGAATGAACGCGGCTACGCTGATGTCCACCAGCAACACCTCAAGAGCGAATAGCACACCGGCAATCGGGGCATTGAACGCGGTAGCAATTCCTGCCGCTGCGCCGCAAGCAAGCAGCAACGTCCTGTCACGGTACCCCAACGGAAAGAAAGAAGAGAAGACCGAGCCAATGGCAGAACCTGTTTGGACAATTGGCGACTCGAGTCCCGCAGACCCTCCCATTCCCACAGTCAGTGCGCTGGTTGCCAGGTGACTATACACTTCCGTTCGTGGCAGGAAGGAAGACTTTCGAGCGATGGCAAGCATGACGTGAGAAGTTCCCTTCATAAGATCTCCCCCAAGCGCGTACTTAATAAAAAGATAGGTCAGCAATATCCCGGTAGCGGGAGAAATGAGGTAGATCCAGCCATATCGGAGGCCGGCCGTCTTAAGAAAATCCTGCAAATAATGTACACACACTTTGAGCGCAACTGCGGAGAGGCCAGCCCAAAGACCTACGATCACTGCCCCCGCCAGCAGGAACTGCCGGCTTGACAAGCTGGAGAACAACCAGCTCGCTGCCCGTCGTAATGAGTTGTTGAAGAATTTCAAATTGTCAGGCGATCAGTATAATGCAAATGTACGGTTCAACTCTCTTTTACCCCGAATTTGACCGCGATCAAATTTGGCTGTTGTAGCAGCAACTATTTTTACAAAATCCGATGAAGGAATTTTTCGAAAACATCGTGGGCGTAAACGACGACATTTTTTCCTTCGTCATTCTTCCGTTGATCATCTTTATTGCCCGGATCTGTGAAATGACGGTGAATACCCTGCGCATCATCTACATGCTCGGAGGCCGCAGGTATGCATCCGCACTTCTTGGCTTCTTTGAAGCATTTATCTGGCTGATCGCGATGCGTCAGATATTCGCACATCTTGACAACTGGCTCTGCTACGTCGCTTACCCGAGTGGATTTGCGGCAGGCATCTTCGTGGGAGTAATTATTGAGGAAAAGATCGCGTATGGCAAAGTCATCATAAGGATTATTACGCGCAAGAATGTAGCTGTACTGCTTGAATTTCTTCGTGAAAAAGACTTTCGTTTTACGAGCGTTGACGCGCACGGTCCGGACGGGGGTGAAAACCTTGTGTTCACGGTGATCAAACGTGAAGACCTTGACGACCTGCTGAATCATCTTTCGTTCATTTTGCCTACCGCCTTCTACACTATAGAAAATGTAAAGGCAGCCGGAGAGAACAGCATGGTTGCAGTAGGGAGAACGCGCTTCAACCTGGTCAGTTGGCTGCGGACCATCGTGCGGGCATGAGTCCACGGATGTCAGAATCCCTGGCACTATACCGGCGTCTGGAGCTGCGCGCGCGACATTGCCGTGAGGAATTTGTCGGCCCAATTCATCACCGTGTTACGACGCAGATGTTCTTTCATATTCCTCATGCGGGCGCGTTGTTCCTCAGGCTGCATCAAAATTCCCCTCAACAAAGCATCAGCAATTTCCTGGCGATCATTTGCGTTCACAGTCAACGCCTGGGGTAACTCGTCGGCCGCTCCTGCCGTTTCGCTTAAGATCAGGACGCCATCATCATTGCTTCGACTGGCGACGAATTCTTTGGCAACCAGATTCATCCCGTCACGCCAGGGAACGACCAGTCCGATGTCTGCAGCGCCATAAAGCGCCACCAGGTTATGCAGGTCCATGGTTTGGTAATAATAAACAATCGGGGTCCATCCTATTGATCCGTGAAGACCATTGATCCGGCTGATCATGCCTTCAACGATCGCTTTGTTCTCTTTGTATTTTTGTATCGATTCCCGGGTGGGCACCATCAGCAATACGTATGACACGCGTTCACGGAATTCCGGGTTTTGCTCGAGCATCAGCTCAAAGCTTTCCAACCTGGCAAAAATGCCTTTGGTGTAGTCAAGGCGGTCCACGGAGAGAATGATATGCTGCACCCTGAGCCGGTCACGGAATGACTTGGCCTGGCGTCGGGTCCGGGGCAATTGGGACTCCACCTCGAATTTCTCGAAGTCAATGCTGATGGGAAATTTGTCAACTTTCACATTGCGTTCGTCGATAAAATAATCATTACCATGCACGGGCATCACGTCGAGTGTGCGGCTTGCGCAGTCCAGGTAATGCTTCACAAAGTCGTCAGTCTGAAAACCCACCACGTCGGCGCCAGCAAGTCCGCGCAGGATATCCGCACGCCAGGATTTCGGCAGGAGCCGGAAGAGTTCGAATGCCGGGAAAGGAATGTGGAGAAAGAAACCGATTCGTGCGTCGGGAATCCTTGCCCGAAGCATAGATGGCAGAAGCATCCAGTGATAGTCATGTATCCATATCACGTCACCGGGTTTATACATATTTTCAATTTCTTCGCACACCAACCGATTGGCCTCGACATAAGCCTCGTAAAACTCGTTCTTGAAAATCACGAATGAGGGAAAGTAAAGGAACAGGGGCCACAAAATCGAGTTACAAAAACCATCATGGAATTTTTCCTTCATGGCCGGGCTCTGAAAAAGGGGATGCATCGTTATGCTTTCTTTCACGAAAGGCATTTGTCCGCCAGCCCTCTCAAACACTTTCTTTGACACGTTGGAAATACCGATCCAGTGAAGACCCTCAAACTGACTTTCCCGCATGTCCTTGTTGTCGAAACACGAAAGCAGTGCCGTCGCCAGTCCTCCCGGGCTCGCAGATACTCCGATCCGCGACTGTGCGACGGAAAAACGGTATGGAAGTCGATAGGAAACAGTGATTAGTTTTCCACGCATCAGCGACAGGTTTGGTCCGGAACAAAGAAAATTAGATCAGGTCGATCTAAAATTGACAACTGTCAAATTCATCAGGTGATGAGTCCTTTTAATATGGATTTAATTCAGGAACCCGTGTCTGACTTGCCCATTCAATCTCGGGTACGAATTATTGTGTCTTCATCAATCCAGCAACCAACGTGTACTTTTTGACCCGCAGAGTAATTCATAAGAAAAATTTCTTCCTTCGAAGGAAATGCTTTCATGGCCAGGCGCATCTTCTCCTGGTCACCTGCCCTTTCGTAGTAATCATACGCAAGCAGGTATACCATCCGATCGTCAGCCATACTTTTTTCGTTTGAGCATTGCTTGAAACTATTGTAGTACAGATCACCGATTCTATCAAATGACTCCTTCCTGGCAGGATCGCTGCGAATGGCCTCTTTGAACATGCTTCGCGCCTGCGGTCTGTCTCCCCTCTTCGTTGCGAGGGCGCCGAGGTAGCTGTAGACATCGGCTTTGTCCAGCGCGGTGGGCGCCAGCGTTAATGCCTCCTGAAAATAATTCTCGGCTTGTTTCAGGCTGTCCAAGGCGTAAAACTGCACGCCAATATTTTTTGCCAGGCCAAAGTCGCGCTCTTTTGTAAAGATCAACGCGGCTGTACGCAGCCAGAGTTGATCAGGGTCACATTTTGCCGCCAGCAAATAACCCAGAATTTTTTTTGCCAATATTACGTCGGCAGGTTGTCTATTGAATTTTGGTTCAAGCTGGCTGTGGATAAATTCACAGTCCACTTTGACCGCTTTGAGCAACAAGGCATCAATCTGTTTCTGATAAGCGTTCAGCGGTTCTCTTTTTTTTTCGTTCGCCTTTATTTTTTCGGCGATAAATTCTGTAATTCTGTCGTAACGGCTCAGGACGTCTTCGTCAGTAATTAGTTTTGTTTTCAACTTCGTGACAACAGTAGCCTCCATATAGGGCACGAGTGTCACATCCAGGACGGAATTTCCGTTGACAGCGAAAGCTGTGTCCATCAGAGCAAGGACTTTCTGCGGATCCGGGCCATTGATGTTGTATTTAAAATACGCCATGGCCTTGCGGTTCAATACAGACGCAGCTTCGCCGCAATGTTCGAGGCGCAAATCATAAACGGTCATCAGCGAGTCCGCATATCTCTTTTTCCGGCCCGGGTCTTTCTCAGCTTTAGCAAGTCCATCGTAAACCTCAGCGCCCCGTATATAGATGGCTGTATTCAGTGTGGGGGCATTGGAAAGAAACCAGTTGAGATGAGGAATGGCCTGCTTGTAAAGCCGGGCATGGACTGCATCCTGGAAAAGGGCAAACTTTTCCTGTGCCTTCGCTTTGTCGGCAGGCCAATTCCATTCCTTGCACTGGGAGTAAACTGGTAAACCGTTCACCAAAAAGGCGACACAAAAAAACAAAATCCCGGCAAGTGAACGATTCACGCCTGATGTAACGTGAATACTCATTCTCACCTCGTTCCGCAAAAGTTCTGAATCAGGTATGTTCTTCATAGTGCTGCGCGGCAGCGGTTCAAAACTATTTCACCACACGATATAGAAAATTGACAAATATCAAATTGGTGCATTTTTTTTGTGAAAATCCAGGCAGGTGTCAATCGCGGCCAGCGTAAGAAGCATTGAGTCAGCAATCTTCATGATTCTCATTTTTATGAGTCGATCACAATCAGATCGCACTGAAGTCTTCCTGATCAAGGCCAATGTCTTGTTTCATCCGCTCAAATTCTTCGTTGACCAGCAATAGCTTGGTAAGGAAAGGCAGAACATCAGCCTGACAAGTAAGGTGAAATGCTGCCACTGAAGTCCCGGACTCACCGATCCTGACTGTAAAGGCACGTCCGCGTAAAGTGCGAAAGAGGTCCTCATCGGTTCGGCCGTCGCCGAATGCAATCTTAAAGCCGTACTCTTCTCGACACCACCAATCCAGGAACATACCCTTTTCAATCAGTGGGGTGCGAAGCTCAATTGTATACTGACTGTCGTCTATGATGAACTTCCCATGATCCGGGAGTCGGCGGAGCGCATCGACGATCTCATTAAGTTCGCGCCCCGTGAGACGATCCACGACAGGCCTGTAATGCCAAGCAACGGAGTAGTGCTTTTCCTCAAGATGGGTGCCTTCATGTTGGAATGTCAGTGCTTTTATTGCTTTGGCCACAGGGGATATCCAATCAGGACTTATGTTAAAGGATTGACACCATTCACCAAAAGGAGGCTTATAAAATCCTCCGTGCTCGGCAACCAGTGTGAAGTCGACGTCCCCGAAGAAGCCCTCAAGGTCCTGCCGGGTGCGCCCGCTGATCACAACGACATCGTTGCATTTATCGGACGCAAGTTTTGTGAGGATTGCAATTAACCTTGCATCGGGCCTCGCGAGCCGAGGATCATTGGCAAAGGGTACCAGCGTTCCGTCGTAGTCGAGAAGAATCAGACGACGGTCAGCAGCATTGTATTCCCCTGCAACCAGGTTAAAGTCAACCGGTATGGTCATATGCGCCGTGTTTTGAGAGTTCAATAACGCGTCAGCGCATCCCTGGAAAATTGATTGATGTCAAATTTGGATCACTCCGTTCATATTTTACATATACGGCAAGTCCTGCAGGTCTCTTTTAATCTATCAACTCCAGAAGTTTTTCGGGTTTAAGAACAAAAAGTTTGCGACCTCTTGTTCCGATAATTTTTTCATTTTTAAAACGCGTCAGTATACGAGCGAGCGTTTCACCCGTGGTTCCGGCAAAAGAAGCGAGATCAGCGCGGGAGATTGTGACCTCCGGCAGGGCGCCTGCTTTCCTGCGATACTTCTCGTTGACGATCAGCAAGCATAGAGCGATGCGTTCTTTCGCCGACCGTTGAGAAAAAGTTGCGATGCGGTTAACCAGCACCGAAAACTCATGACTCAGGTTTTTCAACAGAAGGTTGGACAACGCGGGCGATTTTGACAATACATTCATAAACACGCGGTCACTGAGAAAATAGATTCCACATTCCTCAAGTGTCTGCGCAGTGGTCGGATGTGGTTCATTACTCAGGAGCGGACGATAGCCAAACATTTCACCGGCAGAATAGATGTATACAATCTGTTCTGCGCCATCCGCAGTCTGTTGAAAGATCTTCACCTTGCCCCTTTTCAGAATGAACACCATTCGCGGTTTGCTCCCTTCTTCAAACAGCGTTCTGCCTTTAGGAACCTTCTTCAGGCGCAGATGCCCGTCAAACAAATCGAAGTCTTTCTTCGGGAGCTGGCCAAAGATGGGCTCACTGCTGAAAAAATACCGGGAAAATTGAATCTCTTTTGACATTACATACGCATGGCGGAACGGTAAAGATAGAAACCAAAGCGTGAACGGGACAACACGCGAGTACGAGCTGTCAACGAAAAAATCTGTCGCATCCTTGATTCCGACGGAAACGGAATGATCATCGACAATGATGATGACGCCTCGATTCTATCGCGATGCTTAAGTTTGCATTGCCGAGCGATCCGCAGCCTGGTCCCGAATAAATTCCTCAAACTTTTTACGGTAACTGCCGCCAATCGGAATCTCGAAATCGGCCAGTTCGATCCGTTGCTTTCGAATCGATCGTATCTTAACCTTGGCCACAATAAATGATTTATGAACGCGTATGAAATAATCTTTCGAAAGAAATTCTTCGAATGCTTTTACAGAACCCTTCACCACATACCTTGCCTTACCTGCATGCAGAATAGTATAATCTTTCAGGCCTTGCGCGAAATCAATCGTTCGATAGTCAATAATCAATCGCCGCGTGCCCGTCTTGATCCGGATATTGTAGTTGTCATTACGATTCAAGAGCACCTGACTTGCAGCCTGCTCAAGTCGTAAAAAATCAAGCGCCCTCGTCAGCGCAACCTCAAAGCGTTCAAACGAAACGGGTTTTAACAAATAATCAATTACGCCAATGTCATATCCCTCCATGGCGAATTCACGGTGAGCTGTGCAAAGTATGCACACAGGCCGGATTGGAAGCGCGCGTAACAGCTGCAGCCCAGTCATTTCCGGCATCTGTATATCTGCGAAGATCAAGTCTACCCGGTTTGCAAGTAAATAGCGCTCGGCGTCACGTCCATTATAGAACGACTCCACCAGTTCAACATGCTCGTTCCTGCTGAGATGGCTCCTCAACACCTCATGTGCCAGCGGCTCATCATCCACAATCACACAGGAGAACTTCATGTGAGATTCAGGGTAAGCACTGCTTCGTGAACACCGCCTGAGTTCGTAACACGCAGAGAGTGGACACCTGGATAGAATAGTTGCAAACGTCGTTGAAGGTTAGTCAAACCGGAGCCAGAAGACTTGTGCCGATCACCGGCTTTATAACTATTACACACTTTAAAGTTAAGGAGCTGCCGGCTTACGTGAAGGTCGATCGTTACAAATCCCCCTTCACTTAAAGTAGACATGCCGTGCTTAAATGCATTTTCCACAAGTGGCAACAGCAACAATGGTTCTATTATTTGCGTGTCTATTGAGCCCGTGCTTCTAAATTCGATTCCCGAATGATCTCTGAAACGTATTTTCTCAATCTCGACATAATCCCGGAGATATTGCACATCTCTTTCCAACAGCACTTTTGAACCGTTCAGTTCATGGAGCATGTACTCCATCATTTTAGAGAGTTTAATGATCACATCAGGAGTACGATCGGATTTCTGTACAGCCAGCCCGTAAAGGTTGTTCAGCGTGTTGAATAAGAAATGTGGGTTAATCTGGGCGCGCAGATAGTTGACCTCCGTCCGCAATTTTTCCAGGGCCATTTCTTTCAATTTCTTTTTCTGATCCTCACGTTCCTTCAACGAATACAGCAGGAACGCGATGATGATATAACGGACCACATCAGACAGATACAACACGAAATCAAAGTAACTGATACTATTCGTACCCCCGACCCTCGCCTGAAAATAACGACTGAGCGCCACCGCGCTAAAGACATACATCAAGATGAATAACGCCAACAGGGAGTAATACAGCACATACTTCCCCTTTCGCCAAACCGATGGAATCAGGTAATAAAAAGTCGCATACAGGATGAAAAGTATCTCGCCGTCTAGAATAAGGATATTGAGAAAATACCAGGCCAGGTTTGTTTGGTTGGCGATGTACAGGCTGGACAGTCCGTGCGGTACGATCAGCAACAACCCGATCAATAGATGGTAAACGGCGCTTTCTTTTACATACTCTCGCAGACGATTCATGGGAACGCGGAATCACATCCTGTGTCAAATTACTAAAAACAGTTTGACTTGAACGATGTTGTCCAATCCCGATTGATTAATTAAATGTGAGTCGTCGGACATGGGACCCGTCTGAATTCATCACAAAGATTTCCTGGTTCTGGTCCTCGCGGATACTTGTAAAAACAATTTGTTTCGCATCCGGAGAAAAGAAACAGTAAAAATCCCAGAAATCATTGGAGGATACATTACGCGGCGCCGAACCGTCGGCATTCATAACGTACAGCTCTCCCGCCGGGACCCTGCCCTGGATTTTCTTCCCGTCGCGATCCGTTTGAAACACAATCAAGTTGCCTTTCAAAGACGGTCTTGGCAGACTTCCGTTTGGCTGAAGCACCCTCCTGTTCTTGCCGTCCAAATCCATGATACAAATATCAGTCACATGCTTCACCGGGTCCATGGCAGTAAACACAATGTTTCTTCCGTCAGACGTAAACGCAGGTTGCACGTCCCATACCTTAGAATTTGTGAGGCGGCGAACGTTACTTCCGTCAGCAGCCATAGAATAGACGGCTGGACTACCGTCACGATCTGAAGTGAAGACGATCGTTTTTCCATCACCCGACCAGCTCACATAGCCCTCATCATTCGACGGGTGTCGTGTGAGGTTGGTGACTTCGGTTCCGTCAGCATTCATAGCGTAGATGTCGTTGTCGCCATTGCGATCCGACTGAAAAGCAATTTGTTTACCGGACGGAGACCAAACGGGATAATGATCCTGCGCAGGATCATTGGTCACTTTCCTGACGTCCCCGCCCTGGATATTCATGGTGTAAATTTCAAAGTTCCCGGATCGATTGGATGAAAATCCGATTCGCGATCCATCGGGCGACCAGCTCGGACCTGTATCTTCTTTGGTGGTCGGGGCCTGAGCGACGATGTTGAAACTCAGAACGGTTGCTATTAGAAATGTCAGAGCGGAAAAAAAAGTCGTGCGTTTTGAAAGCATAGTGTGGTATTGGTTTCTTTTGGTTCAAACCTATCCACCGAACGCGATATAACATTGCCCCTACCGCAAATAGTAGAGGAGCGCTGAAAATTATAGACGAATATTGAATTGAAGTACCCTCCGCACTATGTTAATGCTATACTTTTGCAGTACAAAACGACCTCATCACGACATCGTCCTCTGTTCAATGTTCGTAACGCTTGGCAGTCCTTTAACCTTATCATGAAAACCATGATGCTGCGAATAAAAACCCAACTCGCTCAATTGACTTTGCTTGCGATCTGCGCATGTCAAGCGAATTCAGATCAGGAGGCAATCACACCGGAGCGTCCAGATGCACGAACGAGGGCGCATCTCATCTATCATCCGCAGCTTAAGGCACTTCTGCTGATCGATGGATATTGCGTTCCAACGGACTCCACACGAAACGACGTCTGGAGCCGGGATGGAAACATATGGCGCAGCATAAAAGCGTTTGGTCCTGGCCCACGAATCGTGAACGCGGCGGCCATAGACAAGAAGACCGGTGACGTGTGGACATCCGGGGGATGGGGCTCCAAGGGGATCGACGAAAAGAAAGGAGACTACTGGAAATTTACCGGCACGTCCTGGAACATCATACCTGCACCCGTCCCTGGAACTCGCGACCATCATAAGATGATTTATGCCGACCACCTCGGTGGGATGGTCATGTATGGCGGCTTTACGGAAAACTTTCAACCAGACACCATTACCTGGATAATCGAAGGCGAAAAAATTACTCCCCTGCATATTCCAGGCCCCGGTCCTCGCGGCAACTTCGGACTCGCCTATGATCCAGCACGCAAAAGGGTTGTATTGATTGGCGGGAAGATAGCACCCGGCCCGGCCGATTTGTGGGAATTCGACGGGAACAGCTGGAGATCTTTCAGCATTCCGGATATCGGCCTCACCACCGTTCACTCCATAATTTACTGTGACGATCTAAAGAAAGTTCTTGCACATACCACTTCGGGTGAAACATGGGGTTGGGATGGCAGGACACTTCTGCGCGTCGCAAAAGGTGGGCCCCGCAACTGGGGAATTGCACTGGGGTACGATCCCGTAAGAAAAGTGACGGCGGGCTACGGAGGTTTTGGACAAGATATGACATCAAGCTCTGCTCTTTGGGAATTGAAAGACACCGTATGGAGCAAAATTTCCGATGGCGGCACATGGGTGCAGATTAGCCGCGACGTGTCAAGACGAATGGAAGACCAGGAAGCAACTGTTTACAATAAGGCAATGCAATTGCTTGATCAGCAGTTGAAGTCAGAGGCGATCAACACGTTGCAAGTCGCCATCGACGACGGATCGAACAGCCCAGTCCTGCTTGCAAAGCTTGGCGACCTTTATCGTGCCAATGGCGATTACCTCGCCGCGCTGCCTGTATATCGAAAGCTTGCGTCGGCGAAAAACGTCTTTCCGTTGGAGCACTACCTTACGCTGGCCATCATCTGCGCAAAACTTGAGCGGACCGATGAGGCTTTGGGCGCACTCGAAACATTAATTGCCAAGGGTTACTCTGAGCGTGGACAACTCGAAAACAATGCCGACCTGACCCGATTGAAAACTGAACGCCGGTTTCAGGTTCTTATGGAACGTTTGAAGTGATGACAAAATTATCTGGGCGCTATCATTTAACAACAGGATTATGTTGATAAACTACCTGTCGATCATGGCAAGAAAAATGATGAAGGCAAAGGCGCACGCTGTAATAAATATTGCAGGTCTTGCGCTGGGCATCACATGCTTTCTTACAATTTTTCTGTATGTGTATGATGAATTGAACTATGATCACCATCACCTCAATTACAAAAAAATATTCCGGTTAAACGGCGGCTGGACTTCGATGACGGATGGCTCTTCACAAAGCTATCCGCTTGTAGGGTACAAGGTGTCAGAACACTTTAAAAAAGACTTTCCTGAAGTCGATCAAATTGTACACGTTCAGACCCTTCGAATGACTTTTGAAAAATCTATGCAGGAGAACATTCCGGAAGTGGTTTATCATGTCGATCCTCAATTCACAGACGTCTTCACGGTCAATTTGATTTCAGGAAACAAGGAGAGGCTGCTCACAGACCGGAATTCAATCGTTTTATCTCGCAAAAGCGCAATGAAGTATTTCAACAGGGTGGATATTCTGGGGCAAACACTTCGCAGTATCGCCACTGACACGACCGTCTGGAGAATTACCGGCGTGATGGAGGATTATCCCGACAACACGCATATGAGAATTGACTTCATGGTGCGACACGAAGAACCGGCTAATCCCGCTGAGGATTGGTTTGAGTATCCTCTGCGAATTTTTTTCACATTGAAACCGAATGTGCAAATCTCCGATGTTGAAGAAAGGGTCACTTATTTTACTAAGCCCTATATCACCGAATATGAAAAAAGTGTAGGCTTCACGCAAAACCATTCGATCACTCCGTTCGGAATGATTCACCTACATTCTCACCTTGCGTCGGAAAATAATCCCAGGGCTTTCACCGTATATGTTTTTCTGACCGTTGGCGTGTTTGTACTGGTGATGGCGTCGATCAACTTCATCAACCTCGCCACGGCGCGCTCCATGCGTAACGCAAAAGAAATAGGCGTGCGCAAGGTGGTGGGTGCAACCAGGACCCAGTTGATCAGTCAATTCCTCGGCGAAGCAATGATTACCACACTCTTAAGTGCTTTTATTTCCATTGTTACCGTGTATGCGTTGATGCCGGTCGTAAATGCTTATTCGGAAAAGAATCTGACCAGTCTTACCAATCCTGTATTCTGGTCCATGCTTGCGTTTGTCGTAGTAATTGTCGCGGTGCTGTCCGGAAGTTATCCCGCCTGGGTGATTTCAGGATTTAAAGCTACAGATACTTTGAAAGGAAGTTTTCATTCTTCATCGCGGGGTGCACCATTGCGTATGCTGCTCGTGGTTTTCCAATTTGTTATTTCCATCTCACTGATCGCAGGAACGTTGATAATTTTCGATCACATTAAATTCATGCGTAGTGCAGAACTGGGGTTTTCCAAGGAGAACGTCTTGCTGATCCGGAACCCGCGCCCGGCTACCAAAGAAGCAGTTCTTGCAATAGCTGGTGTGGAACAGGCTTCGTTTTCTAACAAAGTTCCCGGCATGCAAACTTCCGGGCGGACTATTTTCAATGGCTGGAATGAAAACGACCAGCAGGTTGTAATGGACCAAATTGCGACCGATGAAGATTATATCACACTATACGACCTAAAGCTCCTGGAAGGTCGCGGGTTTTCGAAAGCGATCCCATCGGACCAGCAAAGTTTTGTAATTAACGAAAAAGCAGCCAGCCTGCTTGGATACAAAAGTGCAAAAGACGCGATTGGTGGAAAGCTCTTACTCGAGGACTGGGGCGGAAAGAAAGGAACAATTATTGGAGTACTGAAAGACTTTCACTATAACGGCGTGAACTCACCGATCCTTCCATTCAGTATGTTTCTCCACGCCGATGCAAGGAGATTCCTCTCCGTTAAAATTTCCTCCGCTGATCTTCCAGCAACCATTGAATTATTAGAGGAGGCTTTCAAATCCACAACACCCAATCTTGCCTTTGAGTACAGTTTTCTTGATCAGGATTTTGACAAACAGTACCGTACCGAAGACCGGTTTATGGTTATCTTTTCACTTTTCTCCCTCACCGGAATTCTCATCGGATGCCTCGGACTGTATGGACTGGCACTTTTCCTGGCAGAACAACGTCAAAAAGAACTCGGGATCAGAAAAGTCCTGGGCGCGACCGTCACCAGCATTTTTTCACTGCTGTCATTCCAGTTCCTTAAGCCGATCGCCCTTTCATTCCTGATAGCCATACCGATTTCATATTACGCCCTTAACCAATGGCTGAGCAGTTTTCCTTACCGGGAGAATATTCGTCCTGGTACTTATGTAATCACAGGCATAGCTGTGTTGTTGATTACACTCATCACGGTAAGCGCAAAATCGTCACGCGCGGCATCCAAAAATCCTTTAAAACTTTTGCATGCAGATTAAGTAGAATAACGCTAACCTATTCCATGATTTTTTCTGACTCACAGCAAATCATCAGGTGTAACGTTACTATTCTACGAGCACACTTCGTTCCTTTTCAGCCTTCACAATATTCTGAATACCTTTCAGCAACGCATCGGCATTAAATGAAATGGAATCGATACCGCAGCTCACTAAAAATCTCGCAAAGTCAGGGTTATCACTCGGTGCCTGTCCACAGAGTCCTACATGCAGATCTTTTTTGTGGGCGGTCACAATCAGATGTTGGATCAGATTCGTTACAGCTTCATTGTCCTCTCGGAATAAATGACTTACGATTGCCGAATCACGATCGATTCCGAGTGTCAACTGTGTCAGGTCATTGGAACCTATTGAGAATCCATCGAACAGCGTCGCAAAGTCTTCCGCCAGCAAAACATTGCTCGGAATCTCCGCCATCATGTACACTTCCAATCCAAGCTTTCCTCTTTCAAGACCAAACTCCTTCAGGGTTTCCAGCACCTGACGGGCCTCACCTACTGTGCGGCAAAACGGTATCATCACTTTCACATTGTCGAGGGCCATTTCTTCCCGCACCCGCCGGATCGCCGCGCACTCCAATGCGAAGCCTTCCTTGTAGCGCGGATCATAGTAGCGGCTTGCGCCACGAAAACCCAGCATCGGATTTTCCTCCTCCGGCTCAAAGAACTTTCCCCCAATAAGTTTGGCATATTCATTCGTCTTAAAATCGCTCATTCTCACAATCACACTCTTCGGATAAAAAGCCGCAGCCACAAGGCCTACCGCTTGCGAAAGTTTCGCTATAAAAAACTCCTTCTTGTCGGCATAATGCCTGGTCAAAGCTGTGATTTGATTCTTTTCGCTTCCTTCAGGCAGCGTGCTATATCTCGCGAGCGCCATCGGATGGATTTGTATTTGACTGTTGATGGCAAATTCCATCCTCATCAAACCCACTCCTTCATTGGGATAGGCAGCCAATGTTGTAGCTTTTTGCGGATCAGCCAGAATAAACATGGGCTTCGTGTGTGTCTGACCCAACTCCGCCAACGCGATTTCCTTTTCTTCCCATGGAAGTTTGCCATCGAAAACATGAGCGATATCTCCGTGAGCACAGGAGACCGTCACAACCTGGCCATCCTTCAGTAATTCGGTGGCGTTCAACGTCCCCACCACAGCCGGAATGCCGAGTTCCCGTGCAACAATCGATGCGTGGCTGGTACGGCCACCTTTATTAGTGACAATGCTCACCGCTTTTCTCAGCAAGGCGTTCCAGTCTGGATTCGTTGAGTCCGCGACGAGTATATCCCCCTGTTTTACCTTGTCGCTATCCGCGAGTGATTTTACAATCCGGACGGTCCCAGACACAATGCTTTTTCCCACCGCCTTCCCAGACACAATCGCCTTTGACTTTGTATCCAGCGAATACTCCTTTAAAGAAGGTTTTGCCGCCCTGTTATGAATTGTCTCGGGTCTCGCCTGTACGATAAACAGGTTGCCCGTCATGCCATCTTTCGCCCATTCGATATCCATTGGCATTTTGTAGTGCTGCTCAATCAAAAGGCACCAGTTTGCGAGAATTTGCAAGTCAGCTTCATTAAGAACGAACTGATCTCTCAGCACAGGCGGTGTTTCCATGGAGACAACATTCTCACCATCAGCAGCACACGTCATCATGATTTCCTTTTGACCAAGCTGGCTCCAAACCAGGCCATTTTTTCCCGCGGTCAATGCATTTTTGAAGAAATAGAATTCGTCTGTCGTGACAGCACCCTGCACGACACTTTCGCCGAGACCCCATGCTCCGGTGATATAGATGAGATTCTTATTCCCGTTTTCCGGTTCGATTGTAAACGCAACGCCAGCCGAAGCCAGATCGGACCGGACCATCAATTGAACTCCTACTGAGAGATCAATCAAGGTAGCCCCAATCCCATTGTCGATGCGATACTTGATGGCACGATCGTTAAACAAGGATGCATAACATTTTTTTATCGCGTCATACAACTCATCCACCGTTCTGATGTTGAGGAACGAATCATGTTGACCGGCAAAACTAAGACTGGGCGAATCTTCTGCAGATGCGCTGCTGCGCACAGCAACTGAAATATTTTCGTTCGTTCCTTTCAAATCCATCCATGATTTCCTGATGCTTGCTTTGATTTCCTCCGGCAAACTTCCGGAAAGGATCAATGTCCGCGCCTGTCTGCCGACCTCGCCGAGATTCTCAAGCGTGGTGCGATTGAATTTCGTGAGTATTTCGTCCAATACAGATTCAAATTTATTGTACGCGATAAAGTCGCGCCAGGCTGCTACGGTGACAGCAAAACCGCCCGGGACCCGGATGCCCTCGGAGGACAAGTTTTGAATCATTTCACCCAATGACGCATTCTTTCCTCCCACAGTTGCGGTATCACGCCCACTCACTTTTTCGAGTTGCACTGTATATGATTTCATGTTGCTGCGATTTAAAGTTTATGCCGATGTCTTCTTTGATCAAATCTCCTGAACAACCTCTGCGAGGCGCCTGACTTTCATCACAATTTGATGTGATTAAAGTCAATGGGGTACCGCCGGAACGTTGAGCAATCGCAACACAGAATCGTACTCCTGTGCCACGTCACGATCGGCCGGATCCAACCGACGGGCTTCATCAAGTTCTTCCGCGGCTTCACCAATCCGTCCCTGTTTTAGAAGCACGTGCGCCAGATAGTAATGAGCCCATCCATTCAAAGGCTCAATACGAATCGCGTGATGATAAGACTCTTCTGCCGCTTGCATCATCCCTTGGTGTTCCAACAGGTTGCCCAGGTTCAGATGCGTAAGGGTTTCATTCGGATTCTTCGACAGGATTTTCCGGAATATTTTTTCGGCCTCCTGCTCACGGCCGGCGTGGGCAAGATAAACACCATAACAATCCATGGCAGAAATACGTCGGTGGTCATGGTCGTCGACTTTGAGAAAATGTAACAGGAACTGGAAATCTATTTCATGGAGATCCTCTGGCAGAGGGGCGCCCCATTCGGTCTCCACATTAACCCTGCTGATTTTCGCTTCCAGTCTCTTCATCTCGATGTCCAACCTTTTTTCCTCGGATAGCTCAAAAGCCCTGGCGTAGGCGTCTTCGGCCATTTTATACTCTTCCTCCAACATAAATTCATTCCCCAACGTCTCGTATCTATCGATAATCTTCCGTGATTCATATCGGTCCCACTGATCCTGAACTGAAGGGATGAAAAATGCCAGCAACATGACCATCGCTCCGCCAAGACTGGCAAGCACGGGCCAAATCGTTCGTAATTGTTCGATCTTTTTCTTTGCAAACTCTCTCATCGTCATCTGGTTTTGACTTGTTGCATTTCTGTTTGCCCGCTTAAGGCAAAGTCGGCATACCACTGATTCTTTTTCAACAGCTCACCGGTCGTGCCTTGTTCAAGAATTTTTCCATCCGACAGTACCACAACGTAGTCTGCATCACGTACCATTGAATAGCGATGCGCGATAATGATCACCGTATGGTTGCGTTTGATCAAATTCACGGTGGCGATCACTTCTGCTTCCGTCGCGAAGTCAAGGTTGGCTGTGGCTTCATCAAGTATGAGAATCCGCGGTTTTGCAACAAGAATTCTGGCGATTTGAAGTCGTTGTTTTTCGCCGACTGAAAGGCCTAACCCACCTTCCCCAATCTCCGATGCAAGATGGTCAGGTAAGCGTTGGATGGTTCGTTCCATGCCCGCAGCCAGCGCGGCAGCCTCGACTTCCTCATCACTGGCATCGGGACGTTTATAACGGATGTTGTCGGCTAGCGACCCACGAAAGATGGCTCCATCGGCAGCAACCATTCCGATCTGCTGCCGCACGGAAGCTGTGTCGCTGTTAGCGATGTTATTGCCATCAATAAGAATCTCGCCAGCTTGCGGCTCATACAGTTTCAAGAGCAGATCAACAGTCGTGGTTTTTCCCGCGCCGCTATTTCCCACAATCGCCGTGACTTTCCCGGGCTCAGCTATAAATGAAATCCCTTTCAGAACCTGACGGCCCGGCAAATAACCAAAATGCACATCGCGAAACTCGACGCGACCCGGGTCAATTACCACCCGGTTTTTCTTGGTCTCTTCTGCTTTATACGTATTCAGTTTGAAAGCCCTTGCCAGCGACGCTAAGTTCTGTTGCAACTGAACCCAGAGCGCGGTGAGGGTATCGATCGGCGCGTAGAGCCGGTCCAGATAAGCAACAAACATCACCACGTCGCCTGGCGTTAGCCGCCGCTCCAAGGTCAGGTACCCACCATATGCAAGGACAAATGCCGTTGAGGTACGTGTGAGCAGGGATTGAAAGAAAATAAATTTATCTGCAAGCATCGACCGTTTCACATAGTCATTGTAGGCGTCTTCTGTCAGTGCTTTTAGCCTGGAGGCTTCACGTCCCTCGGCTCCTGAAAGCTTAACAGTTTTGATCCCGGTGAGCGAGTCCTGAATACAAGTTGATATACCCTCCCATTGTTCATAGTAGCGCGAAAGTCCGGACTCGAGCTTGTTGGCTGAACGCACAGCGATAAACAAGTAGAGCGGTATGATCGAAAAGGCAATCAGCGTCAAACTGATATTCTGCGTCAACATAATCACAACGATTCCTATCAGACTGATCACTTCAGGAAGAATTTGCTGGGAAATCCCATTCACGATTGTATACAACTGATCCTCCTGGTTTATCTGCTTTGTAAGAGCGGCGCTCGACCGTTTGGCAAAAAAATCCAGCGGCATACGCAGAACGTGGTCATATGTCTTGTAAATAAATCGCTGCTCTATGCCGCAGGAAAGTCGCACGCTCATGTTGTCCGCCGTCCATCGAAGAGCATACCCGACGACGCTGGCCACAAACAGGATGGCAACCGACCACATCAGGGTATTGATAGCCTGGGCTGGCGTTCTGCCAGCTACATGACCGCGGCGGTGAGGGGCTTTCCCGGCTATCCTGTTGGGAGCGGTACCGGAACTGTCCGTCTTGGCAGAAATGGTTTTTTCGACAAAACTTGTAATCGGTGTCTCCGGATTATCACCCGTTTCCTCCAATGCCTGGTTACGGGCGTCCTGAACAAATATTCCGGCGATATCATTAATCGCCTCGCGATAGATCAAGGGTTCGATCAGACTTGCACCCGTATGCAGGAGACTGATGCCAATAATAAAAATGAGTCTTCCCCACGAGGGAATCATAAGTTTGAGAACATCCACGAACACGCTCCGATCCTTCACAACACTATGTCAGTATTTTTTAGCCTTTGTCCTTACTCAGTATTTGGCCACCGGTTTTTCTGCACCCATATCAACTTAGTGCAAGCTATTGCTGAATCGTCACCCGTTACGCTGAAAAAAATCAATCGAATCAAGTGATGTTCGTCAGCCTTCACAGTGATTGGGAGAGTATTTGGCATGATTCGGATAATGACCACAACTCCACACTTGCAAAAGACGAATGATGTAAGTCAGATCGAATGATGATTTTGGTCAGATTAAGAGGCATGGTATTGTCGAAATTTGGCGGTCAATCTTTTATGCTCACCACTTGGACTTTTCGACCCGCTTCGAAATTATGACCAAAATCATGTTACTGGCAGCAATGACATTAGTCAGTGCATGCGCAACTCAACCCGAACAAACTCACCCGTTGTTGGAAAATATTACCGAGTCCGTCTACGCATCCGGGACGGTAAAGAGCAAAGACCAATACCAGGTTTATTCGACGGTAGGCGGAACCATCCTTGAAATTATGGTTACGGCTGGCGACCTTATTAAGAAGGGCCAACCCTTGATGCGCGTGCGGAACGTGGTGTCTGCGCTCAACACAGACAACGCCAGGCTTGCCGCGTCACATGCGGACCTCGAAGCAAACGCCGCCAAATTGAGGGAAGCACAGGTTTCGATCGACGTAGCGTTTGTAAAGATGAAAAACGACTCCCTCCTGCTGGTACGGCAGAAAGTGCTGCACGCACAAAATGTCGGAACTCGGGTTGAACTTGAGCAACGTGAGCTGGCCTACCGAAGTTCACTCGCCAGCTATAGAGTTGCAGTATTGAATTACAACGACCTGAAGAGAGATCTGGAATTCTTATC
The DNA here is from genome assembly GCA_044227305.1 of Cyclobacteriaceae bacterium. Classification (GTDB taxonomy): domain Bacteria; phylum Bacteroidota; class Bacteroidia; order Cytophagales; family Cyclobacteriaceae; genus ELB16-189. Next base: position 67,499 of record JBGAFJ010000001.1, read on the forward strand.
TGCCCAGTCGAAAAAAAACCTGCAGATCACCGAAGCGTTGGCCGGAGATTATGTGATTAACGCTCGCAGCGATGGCAGGATATACAAGATTTTTCCGAAGCCTGGAGAATTTGTGAGCACCTTGACGCCGGTAGCGGTGATCGGAGACGCGAGCACTTTTTACCTTGAACTCCAAGTCGACGAATACGACATTTCCAGGATTCAATTGGGACAGCAGGTATTCTTCACCATGGACAGCTACAAAGGAAAAGTATTTGAAGGCCGGATAGAAAAAATAGAACCCCTTATGGATCAGGCATCCCGGTCATTTACAGTCAAGGCCGATATCGTAACCAGTCCGCCGCAACTGTTCGCCAACCTGTCGCTGGAAGCCAACATTGTGATCCGTGCGAAGGAAAAAGTTCTGACGATCCCGCGTAGTTACCTGATCGGAGACTCCATCGTGATGACGGGAAAGAGAGAACAACGCAGGGTTCGAATCGGTATCAAAGACTTTCAAAAAGCGGAAGTCATCGATGGTCTGACTGAAAAGGACGTCATCTATAAAAATACACCATGAATATCCGGCTCATATTCAAGGTTTCCAGGTCGCTGCTTTTCGCGAGATGGCGCCAGACGCTGGTCGCAGCGATCGGCGTGACGTTCAGCATCACGATGTTTATTGCCCTGCTGAGCTTCATGTCAGGACTCAACGACATGCTGGACGGATTGATCATCAACAGAACTGCACACGTCAGGCTTTATCGCGAAATCAAGCCGAATGTTAACCAACCCATCGACCTTGTATCCACGTTCAGAGATACATACAATTTTATCAGGTCCGTCCGACCGGCCAATGAACGGCAAGAGATTTACAATGCCAATTCCGTTTTTAATTCCATTCAAAAAGATGATCGTGTCAAGGGCGTCACTCCGCGCATCAGTTCGCAGGTTTTTTTTAATGACGGCGTAGTGGACATCGCGGGCGTGGTGAACGGTATTGATGCGGAAGCCGAAAGCCGCCTGTTTCATTTCGATGAATATGTCGTCGCCGGCAACGCCCGTGATCTACAAGATGTTTCTGGCAGCATCATTCTCGGGAAAGGACTTGCTGAAACACTGTTCGCCAACATCGGAGACGTCGTGCACGTCACAACCACCAGGCAGCAACGTTTTTCTCTTCGGGTGGTCGGCTTGTTTCAATCGGGAATCCGGGATCTGGATAGGGTGCAGAGCTATGCTTCTCTTACAACCGTTCGGAAGATACTCAACAAACCTTCCTCTTACGTGACTGACCTGGAAGTCCGGCTACACGACCTCACGCGTGCGCCTTCTGTGGCGAGGGAATACGCCCGATTATTTCAATGTGATGCCGAAGACATACAAACCGCCAACGCTCAATTCGAGACCGGATCCTTCATCCGTAGTTTGATCTCTTATGCGGTCGGAATCACGCTGCTGATCGTCGCCGGATTTGGGATTTATAATATCCTGAACATGATGATCTATGAAAAGATGGATTCCATCGCCATCCTGAAAGCAACTGGTTTCTCGGGAAAAGACGTGAACGCGATCTTTATCCTGATTGCTCTGAGCATCGGAATCTCCGGCGGGCTCATCGGGCTTGTGTTTGGTTATGGACTTTCACTGATCATCGACCAGCTACCGTTCAATTCGCCTTCGCTCCCTACGATTCGCACTTATCCAGTGAGTTACAACGCTGCTTTTTATCTCATCGGAATATTGTTTTCAATGGTTACAACCTATCTCGCGGGATGGGCCCCATCACGCAAAGCCAGTCGCATCGACCCGGTTGTCATTATCAGGGGGAAGTAAAATGGCGGACATCGTACTGAAGGCAGACCACATCAGCAAGAGTTTTCACGACCCGGTGACGATCCCTGTATTAAAAGATATTTCTATTTCGGTTGAGCGCGGTGAGTTCGTCTCCATTACCGGCAAGTCAGGATGCGGAAAATCCACATTACTTTATATTCTCTCCACGATGGATACTGACTACGAAGGCGAACTGTTCATTGCGGGCGAATCCATGCGGGCGAAAACTGAATCCCAGCTTGCGCGGGTTCGAAATGAGAAGATCGGATTCGTTTTTCAGTTCCATTACCTCCTCAATGAATTCACCGTGCTGGAGAACGTGATGCTTCCGGGACTCAAACTCAACCACGTCTCAGAGCAGGAGGTGCGAAAAAAAGCAATAGCAACCCTGGAAACACTGGATATCAGACAACTCGCCCCAAAAAGGGCCAATCAACTGTCGGGGGGTGAAAAACAACGGGTAGCTATTGCCCGTGCGCTCATCAACGATCCTGCGATCATCATGTGCGACGAGCCTACGGGGAACCTTGACAAAAACAATAGCCTCATCGTTTTTGACATATTCAAGAACTTAGCTGAAAAGCATGGGCAGACTTTATTAGTTGTCACCCACGACCAGGAATTCGCCGCGAATACGCACCGCGTTATTGAGATGGACGACGGAAAAGTCGTGCACCGGTAGCAACATAGTGACAATCCGTTAAAAGGTGACAATAGACGCCGTTAGTTGGGCATTCTATTAAAATGAAATGAATCCACGGGGGATCGTGATTCTTTCCTGACAAATATCAGGATTCAGCCCTGACTTTGATTGAATTGGCCGGGCAACCAGGCGGTAGATTGCATGTAAAGTATGCTCACGAAGCTCGGCGTTTATATCAAAAAAAGAGACCTATGGCTGTTTCTACTCGCTGGCGCAACGCTGGTTGGTTTGGGATTCTTCACCTTTCAGCAAACTCAGTATCTGATTGATATCGCCAGCTCCATCCCTCACTCTGATCCTGAAATTCACAATTCCGACGGGTTGCTCGATCGGTTGCTGCGCCTTCGCAACGGTCTTTTCAGCGCCACGATCCTTCTCTCTGTTATTCTGAGTTCATTGATCTATTTCCTCAATCGCGAATTACGAACACGCAAAAAAATTGAACAGCTTTTACAAACAGCAGCAAACGAAGTAAGTGATCTGTATAACCACGCTCCCTGCGGATACCACTCGATCGATACGGACGGTTTGATTATCAACATGAATCAGACCGAACTGAAATGGCTTGGTTACACAGCCCCGGAAGTGATCGGCCGGCTAAAGATTACCGATTTACTTACGGAAAATAGCAGAGCGATTGTCGCTGAAAATTTCCCAATCTTTAAAACACGGGGCATTGTAAACAATCTTGAGCTCGAGTTCATAAGAAAAGACGGCTCAATACTTTCAACGTTGGTGAATGCAACCATTGTTGTTGACACGGATGGAAAGTTTTTGAAAACCAGAAGTGTTGTGTTCGATAACACAGAGCGAAATAAAAATGAAGCCTGGCTCAAAACATTACTGGAGGCATTGCCTGATGCACTTGTAATTGCAAATGAAGCAGGAAAAATTGTCACTGCAAACGCTCAATCAGAACTCAATTTTGGCTACAAAAAAGAAGAGTTGATAGGACAACCCATCGAAATATTATTACCGGAGCGGTTAAGGGATAGGCATACCGGACACCGCCTGTCATTTTTTCAGAATCCTGTAGCTCGGTCAGTAGGCGATGGTATGGAGTTGAACGCCGTTAGAAAGAATGGTTCAGAGTTTCCCGCCGAGGTCAAATTAAGTCCTTTGCACTCCCCCAATGGAATACTCGTCACAGCTTCAATCCGGGATATTTCAGATCGGAAACAGCTTGATGATAAGGTCAGGTTTTTAGCCACCATTGCTGAGAACATACAGGATCCCGTGATTGCCACAGACGACCAACTCCGGATTATCAACTGGAACAAAGCCGCTGAAAAAGTCTTTGGATGGAATCAGGATGAGGTGCTGGGGTCCATTGCTACAGAAATTTTGAAAGTGGGTGACTGGGTTGGAGACCGCGAACAATCCATCGTGGATTTTAATACCAAAGGCTTCTGGCAGGGTGAGTTGAGCTGTCGTACGAGGTCTGGGGAATGGCTACACCTTTTGGTTACATTAAGCAAGCTAAAAGGTGGACAAGGTGAAAACATCGGAGCGCTTGCCGTGGTGCGGGACATCACTCAGCAAAGAAGGAACGAAGCAAAGATTGCCTTTATGGCAAGGATGGTCGATAACACCAACGAAGGCATGTACTCCGTGACCAACGACTTCAAAGTATTGACCTGGAACAAAGGGGCAGAAGAAATTTATGGGTTTAAGGCTGAAGAGGTCATTGGTCGATCTGTTTACGACTTCATCCGCTCGACCCTGACCGTCGAGCAACGGACTAAGATTCGCGAAAAAATCAAAAGTTCAGAGAAATGGCAGGACGAATTGGAACATTTCACAAAAGAAGGCAAGCTGATTCACATATTGGCTTCCACTTCAGCCATCAAAAATGCCAGCGGCGAAACAATCGGGTTTGTCAGCATTGCGCGTGACATCACCGAACGTAAGGAAACCGAAAAGCAACTTGAATTTCTCGCCACGATTACGCGGAGCATCGAAGATGTGATGATGGTCACGGATCGCAATTTTAACATTACAAGGTGGAATGCGCGTGCCGAATCCCTATTGGGATGGAGTGCAGAAGAGATGATTGGGAAACCGGCCAGCTTTTTAAGAGTGAAGAACCTCACACCAAACCATGAATCTGTTTTACCCATCCTGGCGGAAAAAGGATATTGGCATGGCGAATCAATCGTCGTCTCCAAAACGGATGTGCCAATTCATTTTATGTCAACGTACAGTATCATCCGGGACGCAAAGAATCAAACTTCCGGTTATTTGATTTTGGCACGGGATATAACAGCAGAAAATATTTCACAGGACCGGATTCGAAAATTGGCTCTCCTCGTTGAAAGTACTTCCGAGGCGGTAATCTCTGTTTCCGAACGATTCAGAATAAACACATGGAACAAAGGCGCTGAAAATCTTTTCGGCTATACGTACGATGAGGTACGTGGCGAGCGCCTGGTTACCGTTCTTAAAGCGGATTTAACACAACAAGAACGCGCCTCATTCCGGCAGCAAGTCATGGAGAAAGGTTTTGTTACAGACAGCCGATATTTTAAGAACCGGAATGACAAAGTGATATTTTGCTCCATATCGATCAAAGCGATGAAGGGAGAGAACGCCGGCACCGAGGGCTACGCTGTGGTAATCAATGATCTGACCAAGATAAAACAGGCAGAACAGGAATTGATACAGGCTTTACAACAGGAAAAAGATCTGGTCGAAATGAAGAGCCGGTTTGTTTCTATCGCATCGCATGAATTCCGGACTCCCCTCGCCACCATCTCTCTGGCCAGTGGATTCCTCAGGAAGCACAATCAGAAACTCACACCAGCACAGCTTGATGAAAAATTTACAAATATTGACAGGCAGATCTATCAAATGACGCAACTGCTGGATGATGTACTGGTGATAGGAAAATCGGAAGCCGGAAAACTGAGCCCTGTCTACTCCCAGATAAGCGGCGACGTTATTGAAAGATTAGGCAGAGAGGCATTGAATGGGCATAGAAATTCGCATATCCTGAACATACGCGAAAACAACCGCGTGCCCTTCTTTGTGTCAGATGAAAAGCTGCTTCGAAACATCATATTCAACCTCATCAACAATGCCGCAAAATTCTCACCTGAATCCAGCGAGGTGTTCATGGATATAGACTGGAGAAGTTCCGCGGTCGTCATTACCGTGGAAGATCGGGGAATCGGAATTCCCGCAGATGACTTAAAGAATCTGTTTACTTCATTTTCCAGGGGCAGCAACGTGGGAGCGATTGAAGGAACCGGGCTGGGCCTCGCCATCGTGAAGAAAGCAGTAGAACTACTCCATGGAACTATTGATGTCACCAGTACGGAAAATGTGGGTACCCGATTCACGGTAACCTTGCCCCTGACCGGACCGAACGGATAATATACCTGTCCAAGTATTTATATCAGTCGGCTTTAATTTCTTGAAGGGTCGATCAAAGTTCATTAAACCTAATGCTCACACGAGCGCCAGTCTTCTCGCCGTTTCTTACGACAATAGTTGCGTCAATGTGCTTTGCAAGTTCGATGCACAGATTCAATCCCAGTCCTGCGCCGGCCCCGAGAAGCATTTTATGGTCAATCATACTGGGCTCATGGCTACTGAGGCGATGGATGACCTCTTCGGGAAAGCCTGGGCCACTGTCCACGAGGGTGATGGACCTGCCATCATGATCATTTAAAAAGTGGATCGAGCCTCCCGCGGAAGTAAACTTGATCGCATTCGAAAGGAGATTTCTGACAAGGATTGTAAATATCTGCGGGTCCGTCATGACGACCATTTGATCAAGCTCATTCGCTATGGAAATAGCAAGAGATTTTTCCCTTAAAGCCTCCGCGTAAAGAGATAATACATTGGTCAGGATTTCACGAACCGCGACTGATGATCGGTTCACCTGAATGGCACCGAAATTTGCGCGCGTCCAGACCAGGGTAAGGTCAAGAAGGCCAAGAACCTCGGAAGTTTTTTTATTCACCTTCGAAAGAATTTCCCGAAACTCTTCCGGAGCTACTGAACCGGAAAGTGCAAGTTGAGTCAGACTGAAAAGACTTGAGATCGGACTGCGCAGGTCATGGCTTAAAGTGGAAAGCACAATGTTTTTAGTTTCCACCCGCGCTTTCAGTTTCTGTTCGCGCCGGATGCTCTCATCAATATTCACGAATGCCACCACGTGGGCTTCAGGTGTTATTGCACTTCTCACTTCATACCAAACGGGGCCTTGGTTTTTGGTAGTAATCTTTGCCGTCATGACGATCTCGGCTGCCCCCTCCTCTTCTGCTTTTTGCGCAAGCTGACCCCACGCGTCAGCTACACTTCGTTTGTAATCAGGATCAGGATATGCCTTGTCCCACCACGCTCCCATGGTGGCGATCTCCTCACACTCATAACCAATCTCGTCAAGAAACCTGTTGTTGACGAAAAGATTAACGCGCACACCATTCTTTACCTTCGACAACAGAAAAGGATAGGGAAGAAAATCAAGCGCTCTCTCAAGAGCCCCGGAACGAGGGTCTTCAAAACAACTTGGGTGACCTTCGACGTGAGACATTTCTAAAAATACTTACCAGCCACAGTTAATCCAATAGGCATCTTATCTGATAATCGTCAGCGCAGGCGCAGATCACTGTCAATAAAAATGGAAATCCTTATGCCTCGAAGAGCCAAATTTACCGTGTCCACGCGACGATACCAACGCTTTCGTAAAGTAGCTGCACCGGCTAACCAGACTTGAATAGGGCTTTTCGGCAGGCCAGGGGCTTAAAAATGGCAGCCAACGCGAAATAATATTAAAACTAAAACCACCCACATAATTTCAGTCGCCAATCGGCAGCTTTTTTGCGATCGGTCATTGGGCAGACAAAAATTCACTCAGGCAGGAACTCTCTATCGTGGGTTGCCGATGGTTAGCACGGGTGTATCTTTCTATTTGGTTTTGAAATACACTTTAAAAACAAAAGCGATTTGATTGGGAGTGTTCTTGGGTTTTTCGATGTCCTTATTTGAAAATCAAAGCAGCGAACTGACGCAATGATCTTCGCCAGGTTTGCCATTCATGTGAGGTGAGCGGCGATTCATAGTATATGTGCTTGATACCGATTTTTTCAAGACCTTGATGAAATCCATTGACGCTATTGTACATGCGCTCTGGTTCGGCGGTGCCGATGCTTAGATAGACCACCTTCATCTTTTTATTAAACGCATCTGCGTCTGCCCATACGCCGTTGAATGCAACCTTTAGATCCGCGTTGGGCTCCAAAAAAGCTGCACCACTGAACCCTCCCACATAAGAGAACTTATCCAGATTGGGCATGGCAGTCTGAAACGTTTGAAATCCGCCCATCGACAATCCGGCCATGGCACGATGGTCGCGGTCTGTCAGTGTTCTGAAGCGTTGATCAATCATTGGGATAATCTCTTTGATCAGCACATCAGGAAACGCGTTGTTTGCCATCGCAGCACGCAACCCGGTCTCCGTTGTGTTGGGTCTTCTGGCGGGATCCGTCGCGTAACCCCGGTCTATCACCACGATCATAGGCACCGCCTCCCCACCCGCGATCAGGTTGTCAAGAATGAGATCTGCTTTGCCTTGTGTCGGCCAACCGGTTTCATCTTCACCACCGCCGTGTTGTAGGTAGAGAACAGGATAACGCTCAGTTACATTTGAGTCGTAACCAGGCGGCGTGTACACGAATGTCCGTCGCCATGCCCGCGTGATGTTCGAATAATAATTGACGGAACGAATTTCTCCATGTGGAACATTCTTCGGCGAATAGAAATCCACGCCTGCTTCCGGAATATCAATACCGCTGGCCATTCTTCCCATTCCATAAAACGCCTGGCTGGCAGGATCTACAACGGCCACGCCATCAATCAGCATCGAGTAATAGTGGAAACCGATGACGATTGGATCAGTGGTCACCATCCAGAATCCCGCGCTGTCTTTCACCATATCATATTTCTTACCCAGATCGACTTGCACTTTTTGCGCGTCTGGCGCCTTGATCCTGAATATAACCCGGTTGTCTGGAAGGATCTGAGGAAACAGTGCGTTGGGTACATTCGTTGAAGCGGGTTCTCCCACAAGGCCGTACTTTATGAACGAAGTCGGGTCCGTGGGTTTAAAAAGCAATTGGGAGAACATGTAAAGACCATTTTTCCAAACTTTGAAGTCATGGACGCCCGGTTCGATATAATATACATGCGGGACGTTGTTTTGTTTCAAATAATCATGAGTCCTTTTGCTGAATGTAATCAGTCCATCCTTGTCGCCACAGGAAATCCAGAGTAGCTTCAGCATGGCCTTCGTACGCGCCGGATCCGGAACCAAAACTTCGGGAGTCTTTGTGTTAGGTGCTGAAGAAAATCCACCCACCCACGCAAACTTATCGAGGTTGTTTAAACCGAAATTGAGCGCCTGGCCCCCTCCCATCGAAAGACCGGCAATCGCAGTATGATCACGATCTTTATATACGGGATATCTTTTTTCTATAAAGGGCATCAGGTCGGTGAGCAGATCTTTCTCAAACGTCGCAAAGGCCTGGACCTTGGCGCTGTCGAACGCGTTTCCAATTGCCCGATCATCTTTCATCGCCCGCCCGTTGGGCATCACCACGATCATCGGCTCAATTTTATTTTCCGCGTACAGGTTGTCCAATATTACCTGAGGATGACCATGCTTAAGCCATTCTTTCTCATCACCCCCGATGCCATGTAATAGATATAACACAGGATACTTCTTTCTGGTCGAGTAACCAGGTGGTGTGTATATCAACGTTTTGCGATTTACCCCAACCGTCTTAGAACTATAACGGATGGTGTCTATCCTGCCATGGGCTATTTCTTTTCGCTGTATATCGAAACCCTGTGGCGCTTGCGAAACAATTTGCTGCCCGGATGCTGCCCAAGCAGCATGTATTAAAACGAATCCTATTACCAGCTTTTTCATAGTCGGATTATTATAAGTGTAATTATAACACTTTTAAAATTAAAAATGATAAATTTATCATGGGTTTTGGATGAACGGATCACTACCCGCATGCAGATATTTTATAGAATGATTGATGAGAATTAACCGCCTCAACACTCCTAAGGAATGCTGACTCTAAAGTCTTTGGATATGAGAATTATCATTTACAGCTTCTTTTCATTACTGGGCACTTCGCTCCTGGCGCAGCCACCGCGCGGCCCGCTGGTGATCTCTCCCGAGGTGAACGCCGACAAAACGGTTACTTTCCGTTACCTCGCGCCCCTTGCAAAAGGAGTAAAACTAAGCGGGCAGTTTCTGAAAGAACCCGTAGGAATGTTACGCGACTCTATCGGAATATGGAGTGCGACGGTAGGTCCTGTTACGCCGGACATTTATCCATACTCTTTTCAGGTAGATGGCATTACAGCGATGGACCCTGCCAATGTAGCCTACTTTCCCAATGAACGTTTCAAAGCAAGTCTGGTCGATGTTCAGGGTAACATGCCGCTTATTCACGCTATGAAAAATGTTCCTCATGGCACGGTCACCTATGAATACTACCCTTCCGTAGAAGGTTCAACGGGTTCGGTCACTGTCTACACACCACCCGGCTATACTACAAATTCATCACGAAAGTATCCGGTGTTCTATCTGATCAGCGGGACCACTGACACAGAAGAAACTTTTTTCAAAGTGGGCCGAGTAAATCTCATCCTTGACAATCTGATCGCTGACGGAAAAGCGACTCCTATGATCATTGTGATGCCTTATGGAAATCCATTGGCCCGCATTGCGGAACAACAAAGAAAGCCGAAGCCCGGCGACCCGATGGTACGCGACGGCGAAGAAGCCCTGATGAGGTCGAAACTTTTCGAAAGAGACCTGATCGATTATGTGATACCCCACATTGAGAAAAACTATCGCACGGTTTCAGGCAAAGAAGGTCGCGCGATCGGAGGTTTTTCACGGGGAGGTGGACAAACACTTCGAACCGGGTTTGGCAACCTGGATAAGTTCTCATGGATATGTTGCTACAGCGCCTATCTGTCTCCAACGGAAATGGAGGGCACGTTCAGGCATATAGGACAAAATCCGGTAGAGACCAATAAAAAGTTAAAGCTCCTGTGGATCAGCGTTGGCAGTGAAGATTTTCTTTACAAGCCCACAACCGAGTTTATCGAATTCCTGAAACAGAAAAATATCAGGCACAAGAGTCTGATCACACCAGGTGGCCATACGTGGATGAACGTGAAAACTTACCTGGCGGAAACGACTCCCTTGCTGTTCAAATAAGGATTCTCTATCAGAAAATATCCCATGAAATTTTTAGCCATCTTATTTCTTGCCGGCATCGCGATGGATGCGATAGGTCAACCACCCAGACCACCCGCGGTCAGTTCACCCGAAGTCAATGCAGATAAAAGCATCACCTTCAAGTATTACAACAAAACCGCGAAACGCGTTTACGTCAGCGGCGAATTTTTAAAAAAACCGATCGCAATGGCTCGTGATACATCAGGGCTATGGAGTGTAAGAACCACGCCGGTGATACCGGATATTTACCCGTACAGCTTTTGGATAGACAGTGTGCAGATCGCAGATCCCAACAACACCTATGTATTCGCCAACGAGCGGTTCAAGCGAAGCATCGTTGACATTCCAGGTGATCAGTCTCTCATTCACTCCTTGCAGAATGTTCCCCATGGCAAGATCACGTACTGCTACTATCCATCGAAAACACTGGAAACAACGCGGCCTCTGCTGGTCTACACCCCTCCTGGTTTTGATGCTGCGGCGAAGAAAAAATATCCGGTGTTGTATTTGATTCACGGTGGATCCGATACAGAAGAAACATGGACCAAGGTGGGACGCGCTAACCTCATCGCTGACAACCTGATTGCACAGGGCAAAGCAACACCGATGATCATTGTAATGCCTTATGGCAATGTGCGTCCGAAACCAATGGCGGATTTTACACGTGATGTAATTACTGACATCATACCCTTCATTGAATCCAATTATCCTGTGATTAAAGAAAGCAGCGGCCGTGCGATCGCAGGGTTTTCGGTCGGCGGTGGTCAAACGCTCAACATCGCATTTATCAACATCGATAAATTTTCATACGTGTGCTCCTACGCGCCTTATACTGCTACAGACGAATTCAGAAAAAATTTCTCAGACTGGAATCCAGACGATCAGAAATTAAATAAGCAGCTGAAATTGTTTACCATCAGCGTAGGCACCGAAGATTTTCTCTACGAAAGCGTGAAACAAAATATTGCCATGTATCAAGGAAAGAAGGTGCATGTAGAACCCATCATCGTTCCGGGCGGACACACCTGGATGAATTGCAAACTATTTCTGGCAAAGTCATTACAACAAATTTTCAAAGACGTTAAGTAACCTTTAAAATCTATTTAGCATGAAACACATTTTAGTTTTTCTCTGCACATGTCTCACGGTGACAGGTACGATTGCGCAGGACACCTCTGCCATCAAAGATGACTTTAAGCCTTCGGAGCTAAATCAACCGGGACAGGATTATCCCCAGGTAAACTCGCAAGGATACGCACGGTTCAGAATACTGGCGCCAGCCGCAGACAGCGTGAGAGTGAGTCTCGGCCTGGGAGGTCGTGGTGGTACAAAGCTTGCGAAAGGGGACGATGGATACTGGACGGGAACAACTGCAGGGCCGCTGGATGAAGGGTTTCACTATTATAATGTGAAGATCGATGGCGGCAAGTTTAACGACCCCGGTGCTCTGAATTTCTACGGCTCAGTCCGCTGGGAAAGCGGAATTGAAATACCGGCTCACGACCAGGACTTTTACGTACTGAAAGATGTTCCGCATGGAAATGTTCAGCAGATACTATTTCCTTCAAAAAGTACCAACACACAGCGCAGGGCTTTTGTATACACACCACCCGGATATGAAAAAAATCAGAAAACCCGATATCCGGTTTTATATCTGCAACACGGATGGGGCGAAGATGAAACGGCATGGACGAATCAGGGGCATGCTAACCTGATCATGGATAACCTGATCTCAGCCGGCAAAATCAAACCCTTTATTATTGTCATGACCTATGGTATGACCAATCACATCAAGTTCGGCGGCTTGCGCGAATTTGACATCACAGAATTCCAGACTGTTATGGTTGAAGAATTGATTCCGTATGTGGATTCAAATTTCCGCACACTTGGCGATCAGGCGCACCGCGCGATGGCGGGATTATCAATGGGCGGCATGGAAACCCGTCTCATCACCCTCAACAAGCCAGAGGTGTTTTCACATTTCGCGTTGCTCAGCGGCGGCGTATACAAACCCGAGGACATTAAGGATAAATCCAAAGTGAAGCTGATATTCCTGAGTTGTGGCAGCAAAGAGCGTCCGGATGGAGTTAAGGCGGCTACGGCAGCGCTGAAAGAATCCGGCTTCAATGCAGTGTCTTACATTTCGGAGGGAACAGCCCATGAGTTCCTGACCTGGAGGCGTAGTCTTTACGAGTTAGCGCCGCTCTTGTTCAAATAAGTGATGCGTTTTTGCGGGAGATCCACATCACTTCTTGTGACCCCTTAAATCCTCCGGGAGGTATTTAAGAATCATTTTTCGTATCATGCCGGTTCGAACGGATTTTGATGAGTCTCCGCACCGCCCTCCTGATTCTCTTGTCGAGCTTCTGCACGGCATCGATGGCGCAGCTTCCGGGTGTCCATATTAAGAAAGCGACAGGGAACATCACCATCGATGCGGAAATGGATGAATCGGAATGGCAGGATGCGGAAGTCGCCGGCAAATTCATGCAGCTTTTCCCGTTCGACTCATCGTATGCGCAGGCTCAAACGGAAGTGCGACTCACGTACGATGACCGGTTCATCTACGTATTCGCTACGATGTATAATGAGAAAGGTCCGCGAAAATATGTCACACCCTCTTTGCGCCGTGACTATCGTGGCCAGGCGGTTGACGGATTTTCATTTGTCCTGGATACTTATAAAGACAAGACGAATGCTTTTCTCTTTGGTGTCAACCCTTTTGGAGTGCAGCGTGAAGCGCTCCTTACCAACGGCGGCAACGACGACCTGTCTCTAAGCTGGGACAACAAATGGTATAGCCATGCGAAAATTCTTGAAGACCGATGGGTTTGTGAAATGGCCATTCCATTCAAGACAATCCGGTTTAAGGCAAATCTGGAATCGTGGTATGTAAACTTTTATCGCATCGACAGTCACAAAGCGGAACAGAGCACATGGTCGCCAATACCCCGTGTTTATGGTCCCACTGCACTTGCTTTCTCGCGCCAACTCATCTGGGATAAACCGCTCGAACATCCGGGTGGAAATATTTCAGTGATCCCGTACGCCGCGGCGCACAGCATCGATTACTTCGAAAGCAAACTGCCGGCAGATCGCGCGCCTTCCATCGGCGGCGATGCGAAAGTTGCTCTTGGGCCTGCGCTGAATCTCGACCTGACCGTAAATCCTGACTTTTCCCAGGTGGAAGTTGACCAACAAGTGGTGAACCTCAGTAGGTTCGAAATATTCTATCCTGAGAAGAGACAATTCTTTCTCGAGAATGCAGATCTCTTTGGAAGTTTTGGCTACAGCAATATGCGACCCTTTTTTTCGCGAAGGATTGGCGTCACACGCGATCCGCAAACCGGTCAAAATATTCAGAATCGGATTTGCGGCGGTGTGCGGTTGAGTGGGAAAGTTGACAACAACTGGCGCGTCGGATTCCTCAATATGCAGGCAGCGAAAGACGAGGCGATCAACCTCCCCTCCATTAACTATACCGTCGCGGCTGTTCAGCGTAAGATATTCACCCGGTCAAACATCGGATTGATGCTGATTAACAAGCAGGCGTTTCAGGATTCGAGCAGTACGGATTTTACACTGGGCCCCAATCGTTATAACCGGCTTGCGGGTGTAGACTTCAATTTCGGCAGCAAGGACAATCGACTCAACGGAAAAGCCTTTTATCATCATTCGTTCGACGAATTCAAAAAAGACAGCGCCTATGCCGCCGCTGTCCAGTTCACATACGCTAAACCCAAGATCGAGATTGATTTTCTCGCACAAACGGTAGGCGCAAACTTTGATCCACAAGTCGGCTACCTCCCACGAAAAAGATTCAGTCGAATTGCGCCCGAGTTCTATTATGCCTGGTATCCAAAATCCAGGATCATCAACAACCATGGCCCCGGCACTGACATCGACTTTATCTACAACGATCTCTTTGGCATCACAGACGCGGATTACAATATCTGGTACAAGATCAATTTTCAGAGTACCGCTCAGTTTTTCATGCGTATCCGACAGGACTACGGACTCGCCTATTTTCCATTCGATCCCACCTTCCCGGCTTACGACAGCCTTGCAAAAAATCTGGTGCAGGGATCACACTATTACTGGAACTCTGTGATCCTGAATTTCCAATCCAACGCGCGAAGGAAATTCTCTTACGGGTTCCAGTCGCGCCTCGGTCAGTATTATAATGGACATAGGGCCAACTTCGATGGCACGGTAAGCTACCGGATGCAACCCCATGCCGTCATTTCTCTCGACTTTTCTTTGAATCACATCTCGCTGCCAAGCAACTACAACAGTGTCGACCTCGTGGTGCTGAGTCCTAAGTTTGACTTCACCTTCTCCCGGAAGGTTTTCTGGACAACGTACATCCAATACAACAACCAGATCAGCAATGTGAATATTAATTCACGGCTTCAATGGAGATTCCGGCCCGTTTCAGACTTGTTTATTGTTTATACTGATAATTATTTCGCCGAGACGAATTCTCATGGAGAATACCTTTACCTCGGACAACCCAAGCTGAGAACGCTGGTTGTAAAACTTACCTATTGGCTGAATCTCTAGAAGTCATATCTATTCCAAAACAGCTGACATAAATCAGGATTCCTGGCGCTCAAACTTCCGCAAACGATTTAGAAACTTCTGATAATCGCTGAGGTTATGCCCAAGCGGTTGGTACAGAACCCGGCACTGTCGCCCTAATCAGTAGTCCCATACCTTTCTTCCAGTGAAGCACGGCCACGCTGAACAATGCGTTGCGGTAAATTGTTTGTTTAATACTCACGATGCGATATCCCTTTGCGGCCTATGTCTGAAATAAGTCAGTATCTTCACACGTAATTTCTCATTTCATGAATCAGGAACCCTCCGATCCATTTGTTACAAAAGTTCTGTTGCGGCAACCCCTCAGCTCGTTTCGGCTGGTGATCGCCTTGTTTACCGTTGCATCGGCACTGACCAAGCTGTTGTATGACGCGTTTCTCCCGGACTTAGCCGACTTTAACCAGATTCGCTGGGGAATCATCGGCCTGGGCGTGATTCTTTTTACATACACATTCATCCCTTACTACAGGCGAATCGTGGTACCTTATTTCTCGCTGCTGCTCTATCTCGCCACGCTTCTTTATGTGGTCACATTTGTGATCATCAACCACTTTGATCCCAGCACAGTAATCATCCTGATCCTCGTCTATGGTGCAAGTTCCGTGGTGATCAACAATCTGCTCTATTACGGCGTGCAATGCACGATCACCATTCTCGCTTTTGCGATAGCGCATTGGGGTTTTGGGCAAGGAAACGAAAACCTGATTGGTCTCTTGAATGTGCTGATGGCGATGGGCGTGTTCGGCGTGGTCATGAAAGTCAGACTAAAACTTGTTTCTGATCTGAAGGATTCATATGCCAATCTTGAAAGACTGAATGTATTCTCAATCGTGGCCAATAGACATGGGGAAATTGTCTTCATCAGTCCGTCGGCCAAATCACTTCTTGGCTATTCTCCGAAAGAATTGCTGAAAGATGCATGGTGGGAGTCTAATCTCCGGGAAGGCTGGATCACGCGGGAATACATTCTCAACTACCCGGGTATGGTTCCCAAAGAAATAGCGAACATGGAAAGCAACCTGGTAACCCGGGATGGAAAGAAAGTCTGGTTCACCTGGGTTAATTCTATTCTTCCGAACGGAAATTATATGGGGGTGGCATGGGATATCACGAAGTATAAGAGTTAGTCAAGATGATTGCGCGTATAGGCGCCGGCCACTTCATATCCACCCATTGGCGATAGCTGTTTTCACCAGTTCAACGCTATTTTTTACTTCGGCTTTCTGCAACATGTTGCGCCGATGCGTCTTCACGGTCTCGACACTCAAAAACAAAAGGTCGGCAATTGATTTTTCGGAGTGACCCTGTGCGGTTAAACCCAGGATTTCAAGTTCCCGCGGGGACAACGGCATGTTCTCCGGATGCATGGTGCCTGAAAGAACAGTAACGAAGTGCCCATCGCGCATAACTTCGTACGAATAATTCATCCCTTCGGTCTTCTTGTAAGCAGTGACGTCTGTGGAAGTAAACAGCAGAATGTAAGGATCGCCTTTCGGACTAATGGAAAGTGCGTGGCAATTTTGCAGGATCTGTTTATACGTGCCGTCCTTACAGCGGAATCTGCAATCGAAAGCGAAACGTGCACTCAGTTTTTCTTCCGCGCTCAGCTTGCGATATGCATTTTTAACTTTCAGCACAACCCTGGCAAACTTCAGCATATCGAGTGGATGAACTCTTCGGTACGTAAACCACAACCCGCCACTAGTGATCTCTTCTTTTGTAAACCCTGTTAACTCAAAATTGCTGTCGCTTACATAGAGGTATCTCAGCTTCGCGTTATCCAGAATTCTCACCGCTTGCTTCGTGAATACCTGGATCTTGTTGAGGAATGGATTATCCAGGTAGTGATTCAACGCCTGCTCCAGCATCGTCTGGTCCTCATCACTGCGCGTGAGGTTCATCACTTTCTCGAAGAGTTTAGGCTGAAGTTCCACGGCGCATGTTCGGACAGTGAAATTACGCCCTTTCCCTTAAAAAGTCCGGAATAGTTCCAAATCAGAGGAGAAAACGAAGAATTGAGATATCCCGCCTCGTGCAGATTACCTACAAAGGAGTATTCCCCACGGGCGGCAACCAGCGCACCTTTGATCTATCAAAACAACAAATTGTTCAACCAAACATCTCAAAATCATGAAAACTCTCATTCAATTTTCAGTAGTGATTCTCACGGTATGCGCTATGCAGGTAAAAGCACAAACTCGAATTACTGTTCCTTCAGCTGTACAGGAATCCTTTGGCAAAGAATTCGGTTTAACCACCGATGTCCAGTGGACAGAAGACAAAGAAATCTTACAAAGTCGCTTCCAGAAAGATCATGAAAAGTTTATCGCCTACTTCAATCGCGATGGTGCTTTACTTCTCACGGCCCGCAGAATTGACCTTCCCTACGCTCCCACGTTGGTGAGAAAGTCCGTTGCTTCCCTGCAGGCCAAATATCATTCTGCGTCAGCGGTTGAAATGTATGAGCTCAGTGAATCAACAGATACCCGTTATTTCGTCAACATCAAAGGCAAGAGTCAATTCATCTCTGCCGTGGCAGACATCAATGGCAGCTGCAAAGTGTTGAAGAAAGTAAATCTGCCGCTTACCGAAAACCAGAGTGACATCCTTGCACAGATGCGGTAAGGCCCGACTTCATCCAGGTCTGTCCGCGAAGGGAGTGCAAGCCCTTTGCGGACTTTGTTTTTTCAATAATCAAATCGATTTGATGCCCGCGCTAGCCAAACACTTCCAAACGGAAATTACCTGGGAGTGCCATGAAATATAAGACTTAGTCAGACGGTCGCACGTCTACAAACGTTACCACATCAGCACATCAACCGAGGTTGTTCATAATCACATTTCTTACGAGCCGACTCTTTTCAGCCACATTGCCAATTGCGTTAAGAAGCCATTCGTGTTTCATCATTTTCTGAATGACATGGTTCTTTTGGTGTCGCGACCAGAACTTATCATACACTTGTTTATCATATTGCTTCATGTGTCCGGCCGAAAAATCATTTTTCTCAAAACACTTCTTCGCCTGCCAGCCGGCATAACGGCCTGATACGATTGCTTGTCCAATTCCTTCTCCCGACAGAGGATCAATCAGGGAAGCAGCATCGCCACACAGCATAAAATGATCGCCACTCATCGGAACCTTGCGCGAACCCAAAGGCAGTCCGAATCCTTCGATCTTTCCGGTGCATTCAGCTGCTTTGAAGCGATCACTGATGTAAGGCACTTCTCTCACCACCTTCTGAAGTGATGATCGTAAATCCATTTTTCGTTTTGAAATCACCGACGACAACGCACCCAGACCGACATTGGCCAGGTTATCTTTCAACGGAAAAATCCAAAAGTATCCCGGTAAAAAGTCCTTGATCAGGTGAATCTCGAAAGTCTCAGGAGCAATACCTGCTACATTTCGATAATAGGCACGCACAGCGCCGCAATGATGGTCAGGGTCCAGTTTCGTATCAGTAAGTTTCTTGCTCACCACGGAATGAGCGCCATCACAACCTATGACAATTTTTCCTTTGAGTTCGGCGGAAGCCGCTGTTACCAAAACCTGTCCATCATGAATCGACACATCTTTCACCGAATGATTTAAAAAAAATGTGGTATTACTCTGTGAGGCAGCCTGCTCGAAGAGAAAATTATCCAAATCCATCCTTCGCGACACAAATCCATTCTCATTAAACCGGAAGTCGAACATTTTTTCGTTAGGTGCAACCAGCCGACATGTATTCATGTTCATTTTTTCAGAAAAATCCTCAAAGTTTTTTCTCAGGGCATTGTTGATTGTGCCAAACACTTTGGGGACGTAAGCGGCAATCAAATCGCCACAGGTTTTGTCGCGAGGAAAAACATTTTTTTCAATCACCGCTACCCGTAAACCCGAATCACCCAACGCGAGGGCGGTAGTACTGCCAGCAGGACCGGCACCGCAAATGATCACATCAAATTCCTGTACCATAAACCATTCCAGGCCTGTGAATAGGGCGGCGAGCCGTCATAAGGATTTAACAAAGGCTTGCAAATAAAGCTTTTCCATCTGTTTCGCCACGCTCTTCCGAATATCATCATCAGTGAATCTCCGCGAGAAAATCAATCGCAAGGCGTTAGTATCTTCTGCACTGTCTGGCAATTTGGCCACATCATCGGCATACTCAATGCGAAGGTCAGCGAGTTTTTTCAATTGACCCAGGCCGGAAGGCAAGCGGTCCGGGTGCTGAACCGAGGCGCCGCTGAGATACAATGATTTTAAAGAAAAATTTGCAAGAGGGGCCAGTGACGTGAGCGAGCGCGACAGCGGCAACGTCAGATCTTTCAGCTTCGGCAAGCGGCTGATCACAGACAGTGCCAGGTCTACATCCAGTTCAGCACATTCGCTTAAGTTCAGATTCGAAAGATTCTTTATCTCTGGCAATGCCTCTGGTAGTGTTTTGATCGGACACCCACGCAAGGACAACGATCGTAGACTTTTCAAACCAGCAATACCCGCCGGAAGATCGTCGATCGGATTGAAACTCAGATCGAGACTTGTCAGTTGTTCCGCACGCAACAAAGATTCCGGCAAGGCGGTCAATCGATTACTACTCACTTCCAGTTCTTTGAGATCAGGAAGCTCATCAAAGAAGTCGGGCAACGAAGTCCGTTGTTCGGCGACGATGCGCACATGCGGTTTACCTACAAAAGGTTTAAGTTCGGGAGATGACTTAGCCCCCTTCAGAGTGGACGGCATCACGAGCTTGAGATGCCTGGCAGTCACCCCCGCAAATCGTGTTTGTTTCGATTTGATATCCTCCACTACAATTATTTCTCCCCGCGCATCTGTGAAAAAACGACGGTCTGTACCGCTGGCCTCTTTGGCAAGTTTTAGCGAAAAACGCTTTGACAGCTCCACTCCCTGTAATCCCGGGAGATCCACGGAAAAGTCTTTCCGCGAGAACAATGCGTCATCGAAAACGATACGGCTGACCAGGGATGTTTTGTCTGCAGCGTAGTAAACAGGAGATACTTCTTCAATGGTATCCTCAGCGTAGCCGCAACCCTTCTCATCAAGGTAGTATATAATATCATTGGGCGAGTTCACCACGGGCACCCGCTTCTTTGCTTTGCCCGGCGGTGAAGAATGTCCACCTTCTGTAAGACATGCGTAGGTGCCGAAGAGCCAAACCGGTTCACCTTTTTTCATTTTAGGACCATCCGGCAATTGCAGACCGCCGAAAGCGGATTCGAAAGAAATAACAGCCGCGTGTGGCACATAGCCCTGCGTGCGACAGATATCAATCAATTGTGATTTTGTCGCGCGAAGCTTTTTATCGATAACCGCCCCGCGCTTTTTAAGCAGTAAAACGACAACAGGAGGTAGTTTAAGTTTCATATCACCGACTATTTCCAGTAGTAGTACCAGTTGCTTTGGTATTCACGATCAAAAGTTTCTTTGCTGTCAAAATGATACTCAGACAATTTAACAAGACCAAACATACGCTCCACGCTATGCAATGCCTGTGTGATTTGCGCTGAGGTCCCGTTGACGTTGTTTTCTTTTATTTGCGCATCGGTAAAATAAAAAACTACCGTCTGTGAGAGTACCCAGGCATCTTCATAGGTTTTAAGCACGGCGCGCTTTTCGTCGGCAAAAATTTCTTCCCATACCCCCCTGCTCGGTTCTTTGAAAGGTCTATAGGTAACAATGATGTCAGAGGTGGAGAGCGTTTCGATGGTAAGAACATCACGCTTCAGTGGGTCAAGAGGTGATGCAGACTTGAAATACTCTAAAAACCTATCAGCAATTGATAAACATCCTGTACGGTCGGCCTGCATTTTCTTCACTTCATCGGGGCGTTCCAGAATGACATGGACGAGTTGTTGGGAATGTTCCGCGGTTTTCCGCGTCTCACATGAAAAGTCCAGCGCTTGTACGCCGAAGTTCCCCGATATCCATTCCAGGATTTCCTGATCACCAGGCGCAAGCTTATGTCTACCACTTTTGATCGCAGACGCCTGAACCTGAGATTTGTCAGAGAGGGTGTACATCAAATTTCTTAATTGGCAGCAGGATCGTCGGTTGTTTTTCGTGATGCCGGACAAGACTTGCCCGCCGACCTGTGCTTGTCAGCAATTTAGCATATCAGCCCGTTAAATAATTATGAACTACCAGTCAGAATATGTTAATTGAAGAACATAGAAAACCCAAATCCGATTATTGTATGAAAAATTTCCTTACTCTTTTGTTTTTAGGGGTCGCACTCGTTAGCGCCGCTCAATCCGATAAGATGCGTCAAACGATAAAATCGAAAGCTGCCGCAGTTGAGAAGAAAGTCATCAACTGGCGCAGAGATATTCACGAGCATCCGGAACTTGGCAATCAGGAGACCCGAACCGCGGCCCTGATCGCGAAACATCTCCAGTCGCTTGGAATTGAGGTAAAGACCGGCGTGGCGAAGACCGGGGTGGTGGGCATATTGAAGGGTGACCTTCCAGGTCCCGTGATCGCGTTGCGCGCCGATATGGACGCTCTTCCCGTTGAAGAAAAGAATGATCTTCCTTTTGCGTCGAAAGCAAAGACTACATACAATGGAGCTGAAGTAAGTGTGATGCATGCGTGTGGGCACGATACGCACGTGGCGATGTTGATGGGCGCGGCGGAGGTGCTGGCTTCCATGAAATCCCAACTCAGAGGAACCGTTAAATTTATTTTCCAGCCGGCCGAAGAAGGTGCGCCTGTAGGTGAAGAAGGTGGCGCGCAGCTGATGGTGAAGGAAGGTGTTCTCGAGAGTCCGAACGTTGATGCGATCTTCGGAATTCACATTGCATCATCGCTTGAGGTGGGAAAGATCGCCTATCGCCCAGGCGGTACGGCAGCGTCGGTCAATGATGTAAAAATTACCGTTGTGGGAAAACCCTCGCATGGAGCGATGCCGTGGACGTCCGTAGATCCTGTACTGGTCGCAGCTCAGATTGTCACCGGATTGCAAAGTATTGTCAGCCGGAATGTCAATCTTGTAAACAATCCTGCTGTGGTCACGATTGGTTCTATTCACGGCGGCAATCGTTCGAATATTATTTCTGAAAAAGTGGAGATGCTGGGCACCAT
Source organism: Cyclobacteriaceae bacterium (assembly GCA_044227305.1). Taxonomy (GTDB): domain Bacteria; phylum Bacteroidota; class Bacteroidia; order Cytophagales; family Cyclobacteriaceae; genus ELB16-189. The sequence continues at coordinate 89,975 of JBGAFJ010000001.1, forward strand.
CCGGACGCTCACGCCCGAAGATGAGAAGTTGGTGACCACGCGCGTGCGTGAAATTGCAACCCTGACGGCGCAGGCAGCTGGCGCCACAGCGATTGTGGAGTTACCCTATACGACGCGCTATCCCGTTACGTACAACGATCCCACGCTGACATCGCGCATGCTGCCTTCTCTCACAAAGACAGCTGGTGAGCAGAATATTGAGCTGACCCCTCCCATTACTGGCAGCGAGGATTTTTCATATTTCGCAGAGAAAGTGCCGGGATTGTTTTTCTCATTGGGTGGTCTCCCGAAAGGAAAGGACCCGAAGACCGCAGGACCCCACCACACGCCGTCGTTTTTTATTGATGACAGTGGGTTGATCGTGGGCGTGAATGCGTTTTGCAACCTTGTCTTTGACTACGCTGGCACGCAGCCGAATGTCAAAAGTAGTAAGTAGTTGAGTAGTGAGTAGTTGAGTAGAAAAAAGAAACCCGTGTCGCACGTTTGCGACACGGGATAACCCCCTATTCAAAAAATAAACCCCTATCTGAACAGTGCCGTGTAGCCAGAGAACAATTCGGCCATTGATACTTTATAGATGTCTGTATTGTTTTCTGCAACCTGCTTGGAGAAATATCCATACTTTTTGCAGTGCGTGACTACGAAGAATTCTTCGTCCATGGGACCATTGATTACCGGACCGAGGTTTTCAGGTGTGCTCCAGTTCGTCCAGGTCTCATCAAGGCGTTGCGTTACATAGATGTCGAATCCGCCGTAACCGTTATGTCCTTTTGAAGCAAAGTACAAAGTCTTCTTATCAGGACAGAGATACGGTGACGACTCATCAAGATTGGTGTTGAGCACGTTGCCCATATTTACCGGCTCTGTAGCCTCACCCCCAACCCAGAAACTCACATATAAGTCGCGTTGACCCAGCGTCTCAGCCCGTTGTACCGCGGAGATGATCACGCCGGCACGAGGAAACACATGCGCTGTGCCATGTTCCGACATGTTGTAGTCGTTCTTCACTTTGATTTCTTTGGGCGTAGTCCACGCGCCGTCGGACTTGACACTATAAGAAAGGCCCGATCTCATTTTACCATGTTTTCCGTAGGTGTTGCCTAACATCACGGTGTCGCCGGTCACGCTCACCGAACTGATAAAATTGGGGCCTGCGTTATTCAACATGTTTTCCATGCGCTTCGGATCGGCAATCTTACCGTCATTGAGTTTGTCCACATCTGCATACCAGATATCCTCCAAATCCTCGGCACCACCCGTATTAAGAGGATGCATGGCCCGGCTGAAGTACAAGGTGCTTCCATGGAGAGCAATACCAGGTTTATACTCATTGTAGGGGCTATTGATCTCGACCACCGGCAACGCACGAGCGCTCAGGTTAAGATTTTTCGCCAGGTTTTTCGGCTTCAACTGAGTATAGTCATCCGCAGAACGTCGCTGTGCGAAGCACTGGTAAAGAGTGACCATGATCATGAATAGTGACAGGACCATCGCCTTCACTACTTTGGTTTTGAATCGGCTGTACACGTACATAGTTTTAGTATTTAAATTGTTATCGATTATTTGAAATAGACTTTTCTACAGTGTGGGGTGCCTTGGCTTTGTCAGATGTTCCTGACGCCAGACCGACCACCACAAACATTACAACTACTGACATCGGGTAAGCGAGCAACACCAGTGCGCCCAGCTTCGATTTAATTTTTGCTATTGTTCTCATAACAGTCATTTTTTAAGTCCGGCTTTGTTCGCCGTGTTTGTTGAGTCAAAGGTGTGAGTCTGTGCGACCGCGTCCTTCAACCGATTGCTGAATATGAAGAATCAGGAAATTGCTGAGATTGACAGTTGTACCCTGACGACATCCAGAGAAAACATGCCACAATACCCCTCAGGGCGAAATAAGCATCAGCAAATCCCCGATTAAAGGATCAGAGTTATTGGATACTGTGATAAGACCATTCAATGGATTACAGCCAGGATCAGAATCTGTGCACTGGATGATTTGAAATAATTTGCTCCAAAAGCAAACAACCCCGAGCGGGGTTGAATGAAATTACGTAGGACAAAAAAATTTGTGAAAAGACTGCCTGCATAGAACCTTGATGTGGCTACTTAACGATTCCACGGTCAGGAGGTGTGCCCCCCGATTTTCTCCTTGAGCTCCTGAGGCCGGAAATGGCTTGATTCGCCTCAGCTCGCCAGTTTGAACTCCCGGTGCGCCGCCATCAGGTCGCTGCTTGCCTGACGTTTAAAATATTCATACGTGATCCGCAAGCCCTCTTCACGGGAAACCTTCGGCTCCCACTTCAATATCTGTCGCGCGCGCGTGATGTCTGGTTGCCTTTGCTTCGGATCATCTTTGGGCAGAGGTTTCATCACAATCTTCTGTTTGCTGTTGGTTAATCGTATAATCTCTTCTGCAAATTGCAGGATTGTAATCTCCGCGGGATTGCCAATATTGACCGGTTCGTGATAGTCTGATACCAGAAGTCTCACAATCCCTTCAACCAGATCGTCTACATAACAAAATGATCGAGTTTGCGAGCCGTCACCGAAAACGGTGAGGTCTTCACCACGCAATGCCTGGCCAATAAACGCCGGAAGCACACGACCGTCGTTCAGGCGCATACGGGGACCATACGTGTTAAAGATTCGCACCATTCCAGTGTTCACTTTGTGGTAGGTGTGATACGCCATGGTGATCGCCTCCTGGAAACGTTTCGCCTCGTCGTATACGCCGCGTGGCCCAACGGTATTCACGTTGCCGTAGTAGGCTTCTGTCTGGGGGTGTACCAGGGGGTCGCCATAGATCTCTGAAGTGGAGGCTACCACAATGCGGGCACCCTTATCCTTCGCCAACCCAAGTAGGTTGTGTGTCCCCAGGGAACTCACTTTCAATGTCTGGATTGGAATTTTCAAATAATCAATCGGACTGGCTGGAGAAGCAAAATGCAGGATGTAATCGAGCTTCCCGGGAATATGCACATACCGGGAGACGTCCTGGTGATAAAACTCAAATTGCTTAACCGGGAAAAGATGTTCGATGTTTCTGAGGTCGCCGGTGATCAGGTTATCCATGGCGATGACGTGGAAGCCTTCGCCGATGAAGCGATCACACAAATGTGAACCCAGAAATCCTGCACCACCTGTAATTAATATTCGTTTCATAAATCAAATAATATTTTTGTTTAGTAAGCCCAAATAGAATCCACGGGAGTAAGCGCGAAGCAGGTCATCGCGACGACGCACGAGGTAGCGTATGCAATTCACCGGAAAAGAGATCAGCATGATGTAAGCGAGACTTGCCATGAATTTGATGGTTCCAAGGTGTTTGCGACTTAATAGAATCCGGTTGCGCATCATCATGCGCACACGGAACGGATGTTCTTTCGGCATCGTCATGGACTCTTTGTGAAGTATCTCTGACGAGGGCACAAACAGAATTTTGTATCCGGCCTCGGTGATTCTCAGGCTCCAGTCCAGTTCTTCGAAATAGATAAAGAAGTGATCGTCGAGCAAACCGATTTTTTCAGTCATTGATCTTTTGATCATGAACGCGGCGCCGTGAGCCGCTGTAGTCGGTTCCGTTTCAAAGAATTTTCCAGGGTAATCTGACATCCATCCCCGCCACGAATTTTGTCCGAATACAAGGTCAATATTCAAGGGTCCGCCAGCGTATTGAATTTTTTCAGGGTTTGAATAGAACCGGATCAGAGGACATGCAGCGCCCGCGGAAGGATCATCCTCCAGGGCTGCTACCAGCGGCTCCAGGAACTCAGGATGCACCTCGGTGTCATTGTTCAGCAGCAGGAAGTATGCGCCGGTTGCTTCTTTCATTCCCAGGTTATTACCCCCGGTAAAGCCGAGATTGGTCTTGCTGGCGATCAGCTTGATGTTCTTCAACGGACTGAGCAATTCCAATGAATCGTCTGAAGAGGCCTGATCCACCACAATAATTTCAATGTTTGGATACAGGCATCGCTGCAGCGATTTCACACAGTCTATGGTCAGCAACGGTTGGTTAAGATTAAGAAGAATAACAGAGACTTTTGGTTTCATGCAATTTTACGTTTTGACTTTTCCCACACTGCACTTTGTTTTCCACCCCAGTAGCGGAAAAGCCCGGCGTAGGCCGCAGCATTCATCATCGCAAACTGGAAGGGTATACCGATCAGGGTTGGAAGTTTTTCTTTGTGGATATAAAAAAGACCCAGTGACGCAGCTACATACAGTACAACTTGCGCACCCAGGATCAATTGCCAGATCAATTCTCCACCCACAGCCTGTACCAGAGTGAGTAAAAAAATGATCGGCAGCAGGAAGGGAATCACCGCCCAACGCAATACGCGATGGGACAAGAACTGAAAGCTCAGGGTGTCAAACCGGAGTGGATTCAAAAGGAATGAATAGATCCTGATGGCTTGAAATCCCCCAGCACAGATGCGGACCTTGCGACGCCATTCTTCTCTCATATTCGAGGACGCCGTCTCCTGCGCGATCGCCTGCGGCTCATAAACAACGCGATATCCTTTTGACGCAATGTTCATCGAGAGCACAAAATCCTCAATGATGATTCCGGCAGGGAGGGCTTCAAAAAGACTGCGGCGAAATGAAAACAATTCACCCGCAGCCCCGACTACAGAGTTAAACGCGCTGTCAAGCTTTTTCAGGAGCGACTCGTATTTCCAATAAAGGCCCTCTCCTTTTCCGGAAGAGTTTCCTTCAGCGATTACACGTTTTTCTCCCGACACCGCTCCCACTTTGGGGTCTTGATAGTGACGGACAATTTTTAACAGTGCATCCTTGTTCAGCATGCAGTTGGCGTCTGTTGATACTACGATCTCCGAGGTGATTTCGCCCATGGCACGATTGACCGCGGCCAGTTTTCCCGCTCTGCCTTTGTTGTGAAACACGCGGATCAACGGGAGATCCTGGAGTAATTCTTCTGAACCGTCAGTAGATCCGTCGGTTACAAAGACGATATCGAGCTTGCTGGCAGGATAGTCGAGGAGATAACTATTTCTCACTTTCTGCATGAGAATATCCCGCTCATTATATGCCGCGATCAGCAAGGTTACCTGGGGTAGTTCCATATCGCCTTTTTGAATTTTCTCCATTGCAACAGGATCCACACCACCAGGCCGTAGCCGGCATACGCATAAACCACTGTCGCAATCATCAGTATCAACATTAACCGGGTAATCATATCAAGCCGCCAGTTTGTGCTTGCGTGTGAGCTTCGCCCACGACGGCGGCATGTTCTTTTCTACTTCTATGTTTTCAAAAATCTGAGGCGACATGGGGCCGGTGGATTTTGCCCAACGCGCCATGCGGCTGAGCCCTTCCTCAAGTCCGATGTGTGAGAACAGATCAGCGAAATAGGCATTTGCCTTTTCATGTGAACAATAGGCGTGCAACGCTTCTTTTCGTGCTTGCAAATAGGTGATCTCAGGATTGACTCCCATGGCGGTAGCCACCTGAACTGCCAGTTCATTCAGACTATAGGGTTTATCAGCACCGACGTTGAATACCTGGTTCTCTGCGCCCTTTACATTGATTGAATTAGCAATGATTGGAGCCACGTCGGCGATATAGCTGAAGGCGCGGGTCTGTGTTCCGTCGCCAAAAATCGTCATCGGTTTTCCCTGCATGATCTGGTTCATGAAAATTCCGATCACGTTGCGATAGGGATCGCTGATGTTCTGATTTTCACCATACACATTGTGGGGACGGAAGATGATGTAGTTCATACCAAACATCTTGTGGGCTGCCTCGAGATCCATTTCAACGGCAAACTTCGATACGCCATAGGGATCTTCAGGCGATGGCACCAGGGCTTCCGTCATCGGGGCCTGCTTACTGGAATACACAGCGATCGACGAAGTAAATACAAATGTCTTGACGGTTCCCAGGTTAATCGATGCATTGACCAGGTTTACGCTCGCAATGAGGTTATTCTGGTAATTGAAGTTCCTGATAAAGTGGCTTAACCCTTCCGCAGCATAGGCGGCGAGATGAAACACATAGTCGAAACGGTATTTAGAGAACACCGAATTGACAAAGGCCACATCCGCCACAGACCCTTTTTCGAAGATCATTCCCTGGGGATTGTTGGCCACAAAACCTCCGGACAAATCGTCGATTCCGACAACGATGTGTCCCTGCTTTAATAATTCCCGGGCTACATGGGATCCGATGAATCCTGAGCATCCGGTAACGAGCGAAATATTTCCTTTCATGTTGTGCGTTGTTTTTTTGATGGCTCAAACATAGAAGGAATACCAAGGCCCCTCTTTTCCTTTTCGATCAACCGGGTGAATTGTTCGATCAAATCTTTTCCGGGAAGGAGCGGTTCGCGCACTTTTGTAATGTCAAAAACAAACAAAAAATGAAAACAACCCATTCAGGCCCTATCGAAAAAATTAAGCGTTTGAGCCCCTTACGCCCTTCTACCAGCAAACTTCCGACACTGATTGTTGCCGATGATGAACCCGCTTTGAGAATCCTCCTTACCCAGTTTTTTCAAAACGCTTTCATTGTTGAAACAGTAGATGGCGGGCAAGTATGCCTGGATTACCTCGATAAGGAAGACGCCGCCGTAGTGATACTCGACTTAAATATGCCTGACATGTCAGGTCTGGAGGTGATTAAAAAAGTGCGTCAGAATCCGAAACTGGACCGGGTGGCGATCATCATGCTGTCAAGTGCCGAAAGCAGCAACGACCGTATCCAATGTCTGAATGCCGGCGCCGACGATTTTGTGGTAAAGCCTTTTAACCCTCGCGAACTGGAAGCCCGCATCAACGCCATTTTGCGTCGCATCAATCACTGATATGATCAAGTGCATTGTTGTCGATGACGAAAAAATGTCCCGGCTGGCGCTTGAACAGCTGCTCTCGCGTCTGAAAACCTGGAAAATTGTCGCAGCCTGCTCTACCGTCGCCGAGGCACACGACCTGCTCGCCATCCACGAAATTGATGTCATCTTCCTGGATATCGAACTCCCGGATATGAACGGCCTGGATTTTCTTTCCACCATGAAAGAACCGCCGGAAATCGTTCTCATATCTTCTCAGGAAAAGTATGCACTGACGGCATTCGAGCATGATGTTGCCGACTATCTGCTGAAACCTGTCACGCCGTCGCGTTTCATGAAAACCATTACGCGACTGGAAGAAAGACTGAGCTCCGGCTCCGAAGCATCGGTCGACCTGGAGGGTTTGTTCGTGCGCAACAACAATCAAATGTCCAGGATTCTGTTCCGGAATATTCTGTGGATTGAAGCCTTTGGTGATTATGTCAACATTTTCACCGAACAGGAACGATTTGTGGTACACGCGACCATGAAAGGGATCCAGGCAAAAATTCCCGCCGACCAATTCATGCGTGTACATCGTTCGTTCATCGTGCGCACAGATAAGATCAACGCCATCGAAGACACGTTGATCGTGATCCACAAAAAACTCATCCCGATTGGCGAGTCCTATCGCGCTGATATGATGGCGCGACTCAACTTCCTGTAATCAGCAAAACCCTGATAAGGCATCTTCGTTTTCGGCCCCAAATGCCTGTTTTTCCGTTTCAGTCCTGTCTTCATCAGCAAAAACCTGATTTGCCATTTTCCAATGGCTGCTGATGGACCACCCCGGGACTGGTCGCACCTTTGAGCCATCAACCAACAACACCATGGCAACCGTGCACAAAACAAATGGTAGTCCTGAAGTTCATATGATCGTCGAGCGGCAGGGCAATTTCGGCGAAGTCGAGGGCATCGTTCGAAAACTGAACCCTGATCCGGAAAAATCCATCCTGACGCTGAAAGATTCATTGGATCAAATGATTGAGACACTGAAAGCCATGCTGGAATCGAAAGCTCCAACTGCTCCATCATATTTTTTTATCAAGGTTGATAACCAAATGGTGAACCTGAGACTGAATGACGTACTATGGATTGAAGCGTACGGCGATTATGTAAGCTTTTACACAGACAAGACGCGGTATGTGGTGCATAGTACCATGAAGGCCGTTGAAACCAGACTCCCAACAGACCAATTTGCACGTGTTCACAGGTCTTTCATCGTACGCCAGGACAAGATTGATCTCATCGAGGAGTCGCTTATTCAGATCGGCAAGAAATTGATTCCAATCGGCGAATCATACAGGCCGATGTTGATGTCGCGTTTGTCCTTTTTCTAAAACAACCTCGACACGAATTCATATATCTATGCAACACGGTTCAAACGTATCGCTCGATCTGAATTACCTGAATGAAGTTTCTGGTGGCGATCCGGATTTCACCAGTTTGATGCTAAACACCTTCAGGGAAGAAGCAAAAAAGTTCGTTCGTGACTTTGACACACAGTTGCAGCGCGGCGACTTTTCGTTGATGCGTCAAATAGCACATCGGATGAAACCCACCGGCAGCTACATCGGCGCGATCAGTCTCACTGCCCATATACGTACGCTGGAAGACTCTTCAGAGAAAGGTGATTATAGCGCAGCAAAGCACGTTTTCGAACAGGTGCGAAAACTGATTGGTAATATACTCATTGAAATTGAGAAAGGCATTAATTAGCGATTACAATTCTGTTTAAATAAAATGATAAAATATTGAACAAAAAGAGTTTTTTACTTTACCTTAAACCTATTCATTATTCAGTTGATTGCTCATGTGTCATCAATTGAATAATCCTTTGCATCAAATTCTTATTAAGGCTGATCAGGATTGAGGAAAGTAAACTTGAGTTGCTTTTCCAATGAGAAACCGTGGTCGTCCTCCAATGACAGCGGCGCATTATTTAGAACGAATAAACCCTATGAATACCGGGAACCCTATTGATCCCCGTGTGATGTCGCTGTCTTATGCCGTAGATGCGGCGACGGTAAACCGCTTGAAAAAGGCGGCGCATTATACAGCCATTGCCATAATGCTCATGGGTTTGGTTGTACTTGCCGGCTGGCAGTTCAGCATCGACGCCATCAAAAGACCCCTGCCGACACCGGTTGCCATGAACCCGATGACTGCCCTCTGTTTTGTCGTCGTTGGTTTGGCCTATTTGATCAAGATAGGCGTCCGCCGTTCTCTCTACCCGGGTGCCAATCTATTGGCCTTAATCGTCGTGTTGGTAGGCGTCCTCCGAGTTATTGATTTTGTGTTTGGTCTTTCAATTGGGCTCGATCGGATGATCTTTCGGGAAAGGCTGGCCGTTGACGAAGCAATGTCGCTTGCGGGACGAATGGCCATCACGACTGCATGCTGCTATATCCTTGTTGGATCAGGCGTATTCATGTTGCAGGGTTCAGGTTTCAAAAAGACCGTTCAATACCTGGCGTTGATCGTAGCCCTCCCCGCGGTTTTTTCAATCCTCGGATATTTATATAACGTTGAAGCCTCCCTTAACGTCATCATGTATTTGCCAATGCCGGCGCACACGGCTGTGGCCTTCCTTCTCCTTGCTCTGACTATGCTGTTCGCTACAGCCGATGCAGGTTTTGTACGCGAATATTCCAGCCCTAACATGGGTGGACTCTCTGCACGCCTGCTCATTCCGGTGGCCGTGCTGGCACCCATCCTTCTGGGACTCTTGAGATTGATCGGCTACCGGCGCGGTTGGTTTGGTACCGAATTCGGCGTTTCGATCCACGTACTCAGCATCATTATCATCTTCCTGATCATAATTCATATCACGACCGTTCTCTTGAACAAACAAGATCAGGAACGTAAAAATGCGGAGCATACCCTCGCACAAATAAATCAGGACCTGGAGCAGAAAATGCTGGAGCGAACCGCCGAACTTATGAAGAGTGAACGGCAATTCAGAAATCTCATTGAAAACGGTAACGACATTATCACTCTTTTTGACGAGGCTGGAAAAATGATTTACAGAAGTCCTGCCGCTGAAAGGATCCTTGGGTGGTCAAGCGAAGAACGTGTTGGCGCATCAGACCGTTTGGATGTGGTTCATGCCGAAGATAAAGATCGGGTGGAAAATGCGATCGCTGAGGTTACAAAAACACCGGGCTCATCGCTTCCTCTCACGTTCCGGTCGTTGCGAAAACGAGGCGATTATCGCTGGTTAGAGGGATTTATCACCAACCGGTTTAATGATGGCGGCGTCAACGCGCTGGTGATGAACTTCAAGGATATCACAGAAGAAAAGATCGCTCAGGATCGATTCCAACTCATGGTGGAGTGGTCCCCTTTTGCAAAAATCCTCGTAAATGAAGAGGGTCAGATAACGCTGGTAAATCACAAGGCCGAACAGCTTTTCGGCTACAAGTCTGGCGAACTTCTCGGGAAACCGGTTGAAATATTAATACCTGGAGAACACCGGCCGACACATCCTGGCCTCCGCGCCAATTTCCAGCGTCATGCTGAAGCCAGGCCCATGAGTCTTGGCAAAGACCTCTATGCCCTCAGAAAAGATGGATCAAAATTTCCGGTTGAAATCGGACTTAATCCTATCCAATCCTCGGAAGGGCTGGTCGTGCTGGCGTCAATTCTGGATTTGACTGAAAGAATGAACGCAGAAGCAAGGTTCCGCCTGCTGGTGGAGTCCGCCCCGAATGCAATCCTTCTTGTGAACATGAAAGGTCAGATTGTGCTGGTCAATGCCGCTGCTGAAAAGCAGTTTGGATATAACCGGAGCGAACTTCTGAACCAGGAGCTGGAGATGTTGATTCCTAAAAGATTCAAAGGACACCATCCCTTTTTCAGGCAAGAGTTTTTTGCTAAGCCTGCTGCCCGAGCGATGGGTGCTGGCAGGGACCTGTTTGCCCTGAAGAAGAATGGAGCGGAATTTCCGGTTGAGATCGGACTGAATCCCATTCAGTTTCCCGATGGAATGATGGTGATGACTACGATCATCGACATCACGGAACGCAAGCTGCAGGAATCATATCGGCTCAAAAGTGAATTCCTGGCCAGCATGTCACACGAACTGCGAACACCAATGAACGCAATCCTGGGATTTTCAGAACTGCTGATTGACAAAAAAGCCGGTGAGCTCACGGATCGCCAGCTGGAATATATGCAGGACATTCATGCAAGCGGCAGCCACCTGCTTCAATTGATCAACAACGTGCTGGACTTGTCGAAGATTGAAGCAGGTAAAGTGGAGCTTCGACCGGAACCTTTCAGCCTGGCGGAGATCATCGAAGGCGTTTTGAAAGTGCTACACCCGGTAGCTGACAAGAAATCGGTAAAACTGGTTCAGCGGAATAGCCACGATCTCAAAGACGTGTCGCTGGACAAAAACAAATTCAGGCAGATACTCTACAACCTGATATCCAATGCCATCAAGTTCAACCATCCTGGCGGTATCGTCACGGTTGAGACGACCCGGCTGACCAATGATTCTTTCAGGCTTGAGGTAGCTGATACGGGCATCGGAATTTCAAGAGAGGATCAGAAAAAACTCTTTGTGCCCTTCGCGCAATTGGATACAAGCCTCACGCGAAAGCATGAAGGGTCCGGGCTTGGACTTGCCCTGACAAAAAATATAGTCGAACTCCACAAAGGAACGATTGACGTGAACAGCGCGATTGGCAGTGGAAGCGTGTTCACCGTGACATTGCCCATAACCTTGGTCATTTCATGACAAAAACCAGAGTCATAGCGGTAGATGATAATCCCACCAATCTCAGGCTGGTGGGCGACCTGCTGGAGTACGATGGGTTTGAAGTAATTCGCTGCACTGATGGTGAAAGTTGCCTGAAGGCCGTTGACGACCATCCGCCCGATATGATTCTGATGGACGTGGCACTGCCCGATATTGATGGATTGACGTTGACACGTACATTGAAAGCGGACCGGAAGACCGCGCATATCAAGATCATTGCCATTACCGCATTTGCGATGAAATTGGATCGGGAAAAAGCGCTCGCGGCGGGCTGCGACGGATACATTACGAAGCCAATTGACACGAGAAAATTCACGAGCCTGATACGGGAATACCTGACGAGATGAAAAAGAGAATTTTGCTGGCCGACGATAACAAGCAGTCCCTGAAGCTTCTGAATGCAATCTATCAGTCAGAAGGGTTTGAGACTTTGCTTGCATCGGACGGGCAGGAAGCGATGAAATTCCTTGCAGGAGAACCGGTAGATCTTATCGTCTCCGACATACTGATGCCGAATGTGGATGGGTACTACTTATGTTACAAAGTGCGCACCAACGAGCATCTCCGTGATATTCCCATTATTATCTTCAGTGCTACCTACGCATCGGCCAGCGAAGAAAAAATGGCTTTGGAAATGGGTGCGGATATGTTTATTCGCAAGCCTGCAGAAATAAGTGTATTGGTCAGTGCGGCGAACAAACTGATGGCAAACCCTGTGCAGCGGTCAGCCGACAAAAAACGCCAACTCTCGTTCGAGATCATGCACCAATACAGTTCGGATCTCATCAGCAAGCTGGAACAACGCAATACTCAGCTGGAGAAAATGTCTGAAAACCTGGAGCTGACCATCAGTCATTTTCAGAAAGCGGAAGAAATAGCAAATATCGGCCATTGGTCGGTGCATCTCCCGTCACAGGAATCCACCTGGTCCGATCAAACTTATCAAATCTTTGATCTGCAGCGGGATCTCCTGCATCCCTCCTATGAGTTGTACTTGAAGTACGTTCATCCCGATGACCTGGCCCGGGTGCAGGAGATCACGAGAAAGGCGCAGGAGGAATTCAGGCCTTTTTCGCTCACGCACCGGATCATCACAAAAAACGGCGTGGAGAAAATTCTTTTTTCCGCGGGCAATTTTGAATTTGATAAAAATGGGACCGCTGTGACCTTGTACGGGGTGACCATGGACGTGACAACATTAAAAACCAGTGAACAAAAGCTGATGGACTACCACGTCCGTCACGAACTGGTGTCAAAGGCCACCAACGACGCCATCTGGGACTGGGATGTATTGCGCAATTCGATCCAGTGGAACCACGGCATTGAGTCCATCTTCGGTTACAAAATACGCCAACATGAAACCACAGACGACTGGTGGAGATCGCGCATCCACCCCGACGACTATGGCAGCATCAATAATCAGATTCAAAAAGCGTTCGACACCGGACAAAGAAATCTATCGTTCCAGTATCGTTATCGATGCGCAAATCAGACCTATAAACACGTATTGGACCGCGCGCATATAGTCTACAAGGAAAGGATACCGGTGCGAATGATCGGAGCGATGCAGGACGTCACCGAGATTGTCCAATATCGGGAAGGCCTGGAAAAAATGGTTACCGAGCGTACTCGCGAACTCAACGAAGCCCTCGCGAAAGAAAAAGAGCTGGTCGATCTGAAGAGCAAATTTGTTTCGATCGCCTCTCATGAATTCAAAACACCGTTGACCACGATTTCGCTTGCTACGGGGTTCATCAGAAAACACTTTAATAAACTGAATCCAGACGACGTTGAAAGAAAACTGAACAGCATAGAAAAACAGGTACATCAAATGACGTATCTGCTGAATGATATTCTCACCATTGGAAAATCGGATGCCGGAAAAATGCAGGCCAACCTGGCCGAGGTGGATCCCGGAATTTTCCGCAAACTCGCCGAGGAAGCGGTCCAAAGCAGGGGAAAGCGGCATAAACTTATTTTTGAGCAAACGTGCAAGTACAGGCACTTACTGACGGACGAAAAACTCATCCGCAACATTATCATCAACCTGGTCACCAACGCGGCGAAGTTTTCACCCGATGCAGAATCGGTTGCCATGAGCGTGGTTTGCACGGATGACCGGCTCCACATGCGGATCACAGATCACGGCATTGGAATTCCTCCGGAGGATCAGAAAAATCTTTTCGTTAGTTTTTCTCGAGGCAGCAACACCGAGGCGATTGAGGGAACGGGCCTTGGATTGAGCATCGTAAAAAAAGCAGTTGATATGTTACACGGCACCATTGAGGTGACCAGCGAAATTGGCAAAGGAACTTCAGTTCATGTTACACTTCCCATCTGACTATGACCCGAACGATACTCATTGTTGACGATACCAAAGACCTTCGTGAAAATCTAAAGGATTCACTGGAAATCGAAGGGTTTCGAGTGCTCACCGCCAGAAATGGCAAAGATGCGATCACAATCCTGATTGACACGATACCACATCTGATCATCACTGATCTGGTGATGCCGGTCCTGGACGGCTATGATCTGATCCGCGCTGTGCGCAAGAACAATTTATGGAAAGACGTGCCGATCATCGTTTATTCCGCAGTCTCCATCCCGGAAACAGCGGCCGGCGTGGTTGATCTGGGCGCAGATCATTTCATCAACAAGCCTTCAACCATTGATCATCTGCTGGAGTCGATCGAAAAAATCTTGGCAAAAAAATAATTTACCCATGGCAAGTTTCATCAAAGTTGCAATCGCCGACGATCACGCACTGCTGCGTCAAGGCATTACTTCCCTCCTTCAGAAAATGGATGAAGTGGAACTGGTGGGGGAAATGTCGAGTGGCGAAGAAGCTGTAAACTTTGCTCGTCACACACCCACTGACATTTTCCTTCTGGACATTGTGATGAGGGGCATGAATGGGATTGAGGCGACCCGATGGATCAAAGAACAAAATCCAAATACGAAAATCATTCTGATATCGAGCGAAGTCAATAAAGACTACATTTCCGCAGGCATAAAAACCGGCATTGACGGCTACCTGAATAAGGACATCGACGGCGAGACTCTCCTGAAAGCCATAAAAACTGTTTTGTCGGGTGAGAAATACTTCAGTCCCGAAGTCACCGCGCTTGTATTCCAGGATTTTTACATGAAGGAAAAAGGCGGCAAAGGGCTTCCCACAAAAAAGTCAACCGGCTTGAGCAAGCGCGAAGAAGAAGTGCTTGCCCTGATCGCGGCTGGCAAAAGTATCAAAGAGGTGGGTGAAGAACTTTTCATCAGCGCCAAAACGGTCGAAACCCATAAGATCCATATCCAGGACAAACTCGGTCTTTCCAATACGGCCCAACTGGTCAAATGGGCCATTGAAAACAATCTGGTGGAAATCAATCCCAAGAAAAAATAGCCTTTTAGGCAAAAAAAGGCGGATTCAACTTTCCCGGCATCAGCAATTCCCTGATGTCCCGTCCATTTGCTGATTTCTGAGAACCCTCATTCCCCTGATCCTTTGGGGGCGGGATAGGTCCACATTTGTTCAAGCGAAAGCGAAGACCAAACGGACACATTCTAACAGCAGATTTTATGAAAATAACCGCCATTATACAACGCGCCATCAGGACGGCTGTCATGAGTTTCCTGATCACTACCGTAGGGATCTACTCCTGTACAAGCAACGGTGCTTTGGCCAAGAATCAGTGTGCATCCTTCGCCATGCCGCGTGTGGCAACAACAACGTCCATCAGTTGATGCCGGATTGTTCCGCCGCGATATAGACACCGCATCACGCTGAAATATTTTTAAAACAACAAAACACAACCGAGTATGAAAGTCACTCAAATGATCTCCGACATAAAAGCCAAAATGAAAGCTTTGAAGAAAAGCAGGCTCACCGGAAAAGAGAGTTTTATTTCGGGAATTACGAAGTCACGCTCATTTCATCAGTTAACGCCCCAGGAAAGAATCATTCTCGTTGCACAGTTAATCGCTGTTTTCCAGACTGATTATGGGTTCACTCCCGATGGCTTGATCCGCTCACTGGCAAACCTGAACCACCAGCTTAATCACGACTTACTAGGGTCGTTTACCTCACAATACAGCCACTGAAGAAATCCGCTTTTTGAATAAATAACGATCCATTTTTTATAAACCACTCGCATATGAATACGACTTCTATCATAAAAGAAAAGAATCCTGCCGGCGAACTTCAGAAAGCACACGACGTGATCGGCCAGTTCATCACGAGTTGCTCACACAGCATGCGGGGTCCCCTGAAATCCATCTACGGACTTGTAAACCTGATTCGCGTTACCCCACGGGAAGACAAGAACTCAGATGTGTTCCTGGACCTCATCACTCAGGTCACCGACAAAATGGAGCACCAGCTCGACGAAATAGAGCATTTCCTGGAGAACACGCGCCGTGATGTGACAAACCACGAAGTGATCAACTTCAATGAAATAATCAACAACCTGCTGGTGCGGAACAAGCAGGAGATCATGAGCCACGGCATCCTTGTCTCATTTGACGTCTTATCGGAGGCAGACTACAAGGGCGACCGCCAACGCATCGCCCTTTGCATCAAAAACCTTTTCGAAAATTCCCTGCAATTCCGTCGTGCCGGTGATGCTGTTAAAACGATGATAAAGATTGACGTGCAGATCACACCGAAGGTTTGCACCATCGCGGTCAAAGATAACGGCATCGGGATTCCGGCGGAGTACCAGGATCAGATCTTCAATCTGTTCTTCAGGGCTTCGACTCAATCCAGCGGCACCGGCATCGGACTCTATGTGGTGCGCGAGACCGTTCAAAAAATGCGCGGCGCCGTGACCGTTTGTTCGTCGCCCGAACATGGGTCAATTTTCACGATCTCGTTGCCGAATGGCAAATAAAAATGATTGGGTCTTGTATATCCATCCTGATGCCAAATAGTAACCGTCAAAATCCAGTAAAAATTTAGTCGCCTGCGTGGCGGCGTTGGTCGTCAGGCAGCCTTGTTGATCGAATAAAACCCGAAACGAGCGCATCCGCTGATACTTTTGAATAAAAAAACGAACACATGACACTAAAAAGAGTAGTCGACATCCTCGTATCACTTTCAGCCTTGATCGTGCTTTCACCAGTGATGATCGTGATTGCGATCCTGGTAAAGCTCGAGTCAAAAGGTCCCGCATTGTATGGGGCACCGCGTGCCGGACAGGGCTACAGGATATTCATGCTTTTGAAATTCCGGACCATGTCGCTGAACGCAGACGCGGCTCTGAAGAGTCTCCAACACCTTAACCTTTACGGAGCGAAGCCTTCTGAAACTTCAAGATCATGTAAAGAATGCAACGGCGCGAATTCTCAATGCACCATGCTGATCACCAAAGACGGCAAATACGCATGCGAAAAAACATTAAAAGAGGCAGCAACAACAGGCTCGGCGTTTTTCAAAATCAAAGATGATCCACGCATTACGCGTATCGGCAAGTTCTTGCGCAATACCAGTCTCGACGAATTGCCGCAGTTGATCAATGTATTGAAAGGTGACATGTCCCTGGTTGGCAACCGTCCCCTTCCACTTTACGAAGCTGAAAAACTCACCACCGACGAAGCGGCTCTGCGTTTCATGGCACCTGCCGGAATCACTGGATTGTGGCAAGTGACCAAACGTGGTCGCAAGGGTGAGATGTCAGAAGAAGAGAGAATTGAATTAGACAAGCTGTACGCCAGGGAATATTCTTTCGCAGGAGACCTGAAGCTGGTGCTGAAGACGTTCCCTGCTTTGCTTCAAAAAGAAAATGTATAACTCCAAATCATAAACTATAAAACAATCATGAAACTTGCATTCATCGGAACCGGATACGTTGGCCTCGTCAGTGCAACGGCATTCGCAGAAATGGGAAACGACGTGGTCTGCGTAGACGTAGATCAGAAAAAAGTTGACAAGCTCAGCCAGGGACAGCTCACCATCTATGAGCCCGGCCTCGACGAACTGTTTGTCAGAACAATCAAAGAAGGAAGGCTTCGCTTCACAACGAAACTCGAAGAAGGGGTTGAAAAAAGCACCATCCTCTTCCTGACGTTGCCCACACCTCCCCAGGAGGATGGCTCAGCCGACCTTTCTTACGTCATGAACGTCACCAACCAGCTTGCCGGCATGATCGGCGACACGTACCGCCTGATCGTTACAAAAAGTACGGTTCCCGTTGGCACTGCCGACAAGATCCGCACGGCGCTCGAAGCAAAGGGGCTCCGTTCCGGATTCCACTTCGACGTAGTGAGCAACCCGGAGTTTCTCCGCGAAGGATCTGCTGTGCAAGACTTTATGAAACCGGAACGTGTAGTGATCGGAACCAGAAATCCGGCCGCTGCTCAAATCATGCGTTCACTCTACGAACCGTTTGTCCGCAATGGCAACCCGATCATCGTGATGGACGAGAGATCATCCGAACTGGTGAAATATGCTTCCAACGGATTCCTCGCCATGAAGATCAGTTTCATCAACGAGATCGCAAATCTCTGTGAACGCGCTGGCGCTGACGTTGAACGCGTGCGCCAGGGCATGGGACGCGACAGCCGTATCGGCTCTCAATTCCTCTATGCCGGACTCGGTTATGGCGGAAGCTGTTTTCCGAAAGACGTACAGGCACTGGCCCGCACCAGCAAAGAGTTTAGCTACAACTTTCAAATTCTGAACGCGGTGATGAATGTAAATGAAAAGCAGAGGGAAAGGCTGCTTGACATGGTGTTGGAAAAGTACAGCGATGTGAAAGGAAAACAATTTGCGGTGTGGGGCCTTTCTTTCAAGCCTAATACTGACGACGTGCGCGAAGCTCCTGCCCTTTGGCTCATCGAGCAGTTGGTGGCACGCGGTGCGAAAGTAGTGGCGTACGATCCGGAAGGTCTTGAGAACGCGTTGAAATCTTTGAAGGTCGACATCAAGTGGGCCACAGATAAGAATGAAACGATTCACGGAAGCGATGCCCTGATCATCTGCACAGAATGGAACGAATTCCGAAATCCGGATTGGGCATTCCTGAAAAGCACGTTGCTCAAGCCCGTTATTTTCGACGGCCGCAACATGTATGATTCAGAGCGCGTAGCTCAATTGGGCTTCGAATATCGCAGCATCGGTCGGCCGTTCTTCGTGCCGCTCCATACCGAAGAGCTGCCGGTTTACAAGATCGCCGTTTAACAAAAATGAAAAAGCTGATTTTTTGGTGTTGTTTGATTACCCTGGGACTTCATGTCCCGGGGTTCTCGCAAGAGATCAAACTTCCAGCGCTCGACTCTGTGCTGGCTGCTGCATTGCAGTACAGCCCGCTGGTCAAAACTCAGGAGGCTTCTATCTTCAAGCAGGAAGCCGAAATGAAACGCAACGGTAAGTTGTGGCTTCAATCGCTCCAGCTGCAGGTGGGCTCGCAGTACAACACCTTTTACACCAATGAAAACATCGCACTGCCGGTATTTGGATCCCAAACCGGTCTGATCGTGCGATTCTCTCTATACGATATTATTTCTCGAAAGAACATTGTGGACCGGTCGCGATATGAAGTGGAGGAAGCGAAGCAACGCACCGACCAACAGCGGGTGGTCATCCGTCAAATGGTCGTGAGTGCTTACCAGCAAGCCGTAAAAAACCAGGGCCTTCTCAAAATATGCAACGAACGTGTGCAGGCTGCTGAGAGCCACATCATCATGGCCGAACAGGAATTCAAGACGGGCGACATTCAGATCTCGGAACTATCACGCGTGACGCAGATCGCGGGTCAGGCAAAAATGGAATTGGAAAAAGCGAAAGCCGATTTCTTTGAAGCCTATTATCAATTGGAAGTACTCGCCGGAAAAAAACTTACTGAATTATAGTAGTATGACGCTGCTGGATTTCATACACATCCTTTTGCGGCACAAGCGCTGGCTGTTGATCGCTCCGGTGGTCGTAGCTACCCTCGTATTCATTCTCACCCGGCAGCAACCCAAGCAGTACACCTCGCGGGCGCTGTTGTACACGGGCGTTGTTCCTACCAGTGACGGCACAGTAAACGTGCAGGCTCGTGTGGACGTCTTCGCTGTGAACAACGCGATCGATAACATCCAAACCATTTTGCAGAGCCGGCAAGTGCTGGAGGAGGTCGGCATCCGGTTGATGGCTGCTCATTTGAGCCGGATCGGCAAGCAAGAAGACGTGGAGGCTACCATTGCCAATTTCTGGAAAGAACATCCTGCGCTATTATCTCAGCAAAAGGGCGGCAGCCCTGATCAAGTGATCCGTTCTCTCGAATCCCTGACAGACACTCCGGAAATGCGCTGGTTGTTGGTGGACGAAAAAAGCATATATAGCACGGTTCGAATCAAAGAGGGATTGAAAGTCAGGCGAAGCGGATCTTCGGACCTCCTGGAACTTCAGTTTGTTTCCAGCGAAGCATCCATTTGCCAGGAGACTCTCACCTACCTCATCGACTCTTTTACAAAGCACTTCAAAAGCCTTCGTCAGACAGAAGCCGGGTCTATGGTGCAATTCTTTGAAAAGGAAGTTACCAAAGCCGCCGAGCGCCTCGCCAAATGTGCCGAAGACATGAAGCAATTCCAGGTCAAAAACCGGATCATCAATTACTACGAGCAAACACACCTAACCTCTATTGAAACAGAACATCTCAACGGGCAGTACTACGATGAGCTGATGAAGCTTGCCGCTTCTGAGCAGGCGTTCATTGACCTGCGCGGAAAACTGGGCAACCCCTTTGAACAGGCGCTCGCCAGCGATGAGATCATCGGTTCACAACAGGATATCTCGCGCCTGCTCACCAAACAGCAGCTTTCCGATCCGACCTCTAAAGAATTCAAGGTACTGGGTGACTCAATCCAAAAGCAGGAAGCGCTTTTAAGACGCTCTATCAACAAGCTATATGTAGATGGTCGCACGGAAGAAGGTGTCTCCAAAAAAGAAATCCTCAATCAATGGCTTGACAAGTTCATCGCGCTTTCCGAAGCACGGGCACGGGTTGTGGTGATGGAGAAAAGGAAAAAGGTTCAGGAGAAAGAGTACGATTTCTATGCACCTCTCGGTTCAGTGCTCCACAATTTTGAAAGACAAATGGATGTTGCCGAGCGTGAATATCTCGATCTGCTGCACAGTTTGAATCAGGCTCGGCTGCGCCAACAAAGCGCTGAGTCATCGAACACGCTGGCAACCGTAGATCCACCAAACCTGCCCCTGAAAGCCGAATCTTCAAAAAGAAAGATTCTGGTAGCAGCGGGCTGGTTTGGAACGATTTGTATCATCATTGGAACAATCCTGTTGATGGAGTATTTCGACAGCACATTGCAGAATCCGGAGCGGGCTGAAGCGAAAACAGGACTTACGTTGCTGGGAGCCATCCCGAAAAATACTGGAACAAAGGCCGCGGAAGTCGCGCATGCCAACCTGATGTTGCGATACCACGCGATCATTGGAATGAAAAAAGAGGCGAGCAAACTGCTCATTGTAAGTAAGCCCGGATCATCCAATGCAGAAAAAGCAGTTAAGGATCTCACGGAGCAACTCCAACGCGCCAATTACCGCATTGGATTTGGCAACTCCGAAAACTCCTCTGCCGATATTGAAATACTGGCTGTCCCCTCCTATGCAGAACTCACTCCTCACTATGCTGTATTGAAACAAGTTGATGCGATCATCATTGTGGCAGACGGAGAACAGACCTGGACGCCGTCTGATACACAGAACTCAGCACTGATCGAGAAACTGGCAGGTCACAAGCCTGTATTGCTGCTTGCGGGTGTTGATGAATCACGTCTTGAAAACTGGCTGGGTGAGTTACCCAAGCAGCGCTCAAAATTCAGGCGGCTGGCAAAACGAATTGTTACGCTTCAATTCACTGCCTCATGAAAACCCCACCGATCGTATGCGTTGCGCAGCCCTCCTGGGATGGGCCGTATGCAAAGTCAACGGTGCTGCTCATGAAAGAGCTTGCCCACAATCACAAAGTGTTGTATGTGGATTACGCTTCTACCTGGAAAGACTGCGCAGGTCTGTTGTTGAAAGGAAAATGGAACGTGGTCCGCAGAATACTGGGACTGTCGAGCCGTATCCGAATGATGAATCAGGTGTTTATACTCACATTGCCGCCCGTCATTCCACAGAATTTTCTTCCACAAGGGGCTCTTCACCGCATTCTTACAAGAATTAATAACTGGACGATTCGCAGAGCCATCTTGAGAGCGATGGCAAAGTTGAAGATCAACAAACCCGTTGTCGTCAATGCTTTTTCCCCAGAGCTGGGTATCAACCTGCTTAGAAACCTGAATGAAGCCGCGACGATTTATTACTGTTATGATGAAATCAGCCAGGCCGACTGGCGAGCCAAGCATGCCGCCCTTCCTGAACGTGTCTTTGCATCGAAAACAGACGCTGTGATTGTTACATCCGATGCGCTTCATGAAGAAAAAGCAAAGCTGAACAAAAATACTTTTGTCGTGAAGAATGGTGTAGATATCAACGTCTTCAAAACTAACGAGACCCATCACCAGTCATCAAACGTCGTAGGGTTTGTTGGCAGTCTTGATTCGCGTGTGGACTACAGATTGCTGGAGGAAGTCATATCGGCCAATCCGGACCTTGAATTCAGGTTTATCGGGCAGATCGTTGACCAAACCTTTGAGAAACTCCGCTGCTTTTCCAACGTCCGTTGGCATGCTCCGGTTCCTTACGCCGAACTGCCGAAGCACATCGCTCAATTCGATGTAGGAATTATCCCGTTTGTAAAATCAGCATTTACCGCGAAAATCTATCCGCTAAAGATCAACGAATATCTTGCCATGGGTAAGCCCGTGGTAATGACCTCGTTCGCAAAACTCCCTGAATTTGAATCCCTGGTATTGACAGCTGATCATGTCGAAACCTTCAGCGAGGCGCTTCGCGGCAGCATCGCCGGCAATTCCCCGCAGCAGATAAATAAACGGATTGACACGGCTCATCGCAACTCTTGGATGGCGCGTGCACAGGAATTTGAAACAGTAATACAAACTGTGTCGCATGGCAATTAAATCCGCAAAGAAACTCAGGCGATTCTTCTCAAAGCACCAGTCACTTTGGTCGTTGGGTGGAAATGGTGTGACCGCACTCAGCGGCTTGCTGCTTTTCGTAATTACTTCCAGGCGTTTGTCGGCCATTGATTTCGGATTGTGGACCATCTTCCAGGTCGCGGCCGGCCTGATGGACATGGCGCGAACAGGATTACTACTTCCTGGTTATCTGCAGATCAGCGCGGGTCAATCCAAAAAGAAAAAGAAGACTCTTTTTTCAGCAGTACAAATCATCGTGATTACTATAACATTTGCGCAAGTGGCGTTATGTGTCGGATTGTTTCAGATCGAAAATCGTTCAAGCACCTGGAGCACGATCTTTCAATACTACCCCTATCTCGCAATCTCATCCGCCGCATTCACGCTCAGTGAATGGTGGCTTCAATCCAATTCCAGATTTCAATACATTCTCATATTGCGTGTATTCAACAGAACCGGTACCCTTGCGTGCGCTTTGTTCCTGGCGAAGGACTTGCCTTCATTGGTGTATGTCCAGTCCGCAGTCAACATCCTGACGGCCGTCATTTCTGTTGTTGTTTGGCGCATTCCGGTACCCGTCATGCCCTCAGAGTCCCATCGGCCTCACGTAAAAAAACTCCTTAGCTTTGGTAAGTATGCAACGGCCACCCAGGTTGCTTCCAATCTGCTGCGCAGTTCAGACACATTTATTATCAATCTCAAACTGGGAGCTTATGCTACAGGGATTTTCAGTGTGGCGGCGAAATTCCTCGAGTTTGTGGAGTTGCCTGTCAGAAGCCTCGGTTCTGTACTGTACAATAAAGTGTCGGCGTTGGTCAATGCAGAAAAATATGATGAAGTGAGGACGCTACTCAGGAACCATTTCATGAAGTCAACACTCCTGGTTTTACCGGTGAGCGCCTTTCTGATTATTGCAGCCCCGTTTCTTATCCAAACGATGTCCGGTGATCGCTACCTTTCGGCAGTTCCGATTCTTCGGATCATGGCAATCTATTGCTTGCTCATACCGGCGGACCGTTGTCTTGGTATCTTGCTGGAGGCCTTGAGACGGCCTGACTTGAATCTCATCAAAGTGCTGGTGATGCTTGCACTCAATGTCGCCGGTGATTTCATCGCCCTTACTATGTCAGACAGTATAACGGCAGTCGCCGCCTCGTCAATCCTTACGTTTCTGGTGGGCGTGGGTGTGGGATACTGGCTGATCACAACGCGGGCGTTTCCCAAATTGAATCCTGTGCTAAGCCCGGCATGAACAGGATTGCAATCATCGCCTGGATCCTTGCATGGTGTGTTTCACTTGTGATTGTTCTGGTGTCCGGGAATATTGTACTTGGCGGAGCACTTTCTCTGGCACCGCTGGGTATCCT
This sequence comes from Cyclobacteriaceae bacterium, assembly GCA_044227305.1. Classification (GTDB taxonomy): domain Bacteria; phylum Bacteroidota; class Bacteroidia; order Cytophagales; family Cyclobacteriaceae; genus ELB16-189. The sequence goes on from JBGAFJ010000001.1 coordinate 114,000, forward strand.
CAGCATAGTCATCATCTTCCGCAGTCCTGCCAGCGGTTTGTTTATGACCCTCACCTGGGCATTCATCGGACTGGGCATCAAACGTTATCTGCCAACTGACTCAGGGCCGGCATCAGCACTTGGATTGGGTGTCGACATTTTTTTACTCATGTCCTGGATCAGTTTTTTCATCACAAATTTTCATAAACCTTTCAGCACAGACGCGCTGAAGAATGGTCTGATGTACTGGACCCTCGCGTGGCTGCTTTACAACGTATTTGAAATACTGAACCCGGATGCCCCGACATTCATTGGATGGTTTTACGCTGGCCGTGGGGTGGCTTTCTACATGTTCATGACCGTGCCGTTGGCACTCATCACCTTCAAAACGATGCGAGACGTCAATCATTTCATTATGGTATGGTTCGGATTATCGCTCCTGGGTGTACTGTGGGGCATGAAACAGCTTTACGTTGGTTTGGATTTTGGTGAACTGCAATGGCTTGCTGAACCCGGAAATCGCACTACACACCTGCTGTTTGGAAAGCTGCGGGTATTTTCTTTTTATAGTGACAGCGGGCAGTTCGGTGCCTGTATGGGTCACGCCGGTATCGTTGCAGCGATCCTTGGTATTCAGTCATCCGGGAGGAAGCGCATTATGTTGTTTGCGTGTAGCCTGCTATTTATGTATGGACTGCTCATCTCCGGCACGCGCGGCGCGATGGCCGTGCCAGTTGGAGGAGCACTCGCATTTCTATTGATGAGAAAAAACTGGCGCCTGCTGATCACAGGTATCGCCATCATGTCCATAGCTTTCGGGGCGCTTAAGTACACGTCAGTGGGCAGTGGGATCTACGAAGTGCAGCGCATGCGCACCGCGCTGGATCCCAACAATCCATCCTTGCTGGTGCGGGTAGAAAATCAGAAAAGACTATTTGAATATCTCAAGTCGCATCCGTTCGGTGGTGGCGTAGGTTCAGCAGGATACTGGGGATTGCGATTCAGTCCCAATTCGTTCCTGGCCAACCTGGCGCTTGATAGTTGGTATGTTAAGATTGCCGCCGAGCAGGGCTTTCCCGGGCTGATGCTCTTTCTGGCTTTCATCATATTCTTTCTCGTGCAAGGATATCGTCGCATTCAAAATACAGACGACCCGGAAATCAAAGGATTGATGATGGCGTTATACGCCGGAGTGGCCGGCATCGCCATCGCGAGCTACGGAAATCAGGTTTGGGGACAGATGCCCACCGGCCTCATTTTGGACATTTCCATGGCCATTATTTGGAATTTTTCGGGCAAAAATATTGGTCGAACCGAATCGGCGGTTGATCGAAACCACGCTTTGGTTTGATCGAATAAAAAATCCGCGCCCTGTTAATCAAGATACTTTTGGGGCATGGAAATCATCACAGGCCTCATCGCCGCGTACACACTGACCGCAGGATTTTACCTCCTGTTCTTTGCGATCGCTTCCTTTTTTTATAAGAAAGAATCGGCAAAGAGCGGAGTGAACAATCGCATCGCGATCATGCTGCCGGTTTACAAAGAAGACGACGTGGTACTTCAAAGTGCCCGACAGGCGCTTGACTTGCAGTATGACAAAACAAAATTCGACGTGATCGTAATCGCTGACTCGCTGCACGCGTCAACGATGTCGTTGTTATCCAACATGGGCTGCATCGTGATCAGGATGTGTCTCACGCCGCGTTCTAAAGCCAAAGCATTAAATCTTGCTTTGAAATCGTTGCCCGATGCATACGACATCTGTGTCGTGCTTGACGCCGATAATTATCTCGCAAACGATGCGCTTGAACACATCAACGTTGCATTCAATCAGGGACATTATGCCATTCAATGTAAGCGCGTAGCCAAGGAGATTACCTCTCCTATTTCTGTACTTGACGCAATCAGCGAGGGAATCAACAATAACCTATTCAGAAAAGGACACGCCGCCGTCGGCTTGTCTGCTGCACTGGCTGGATCAGGTATGGCCTTTGACTACCAGCTTTTCAAGGAAGCGATGTCGCAGATCAAGGCAACAAATGGTTTCGACAAGGACCTTGAATTTGAAATTATCTCGAGAAACATAAGGATCGCGTACCTGGATTCAGTCGAGGTATTCGATGAGAAAGTGGCAAGTCTGGAAGTCCTGCAAAAACAGAGAACCCGGTGGTTTGCGGCACAAATTATTAACATCAGAAAAGGGTTCAGGTTTGCTAAAAGGAATCCGAGCGTCGATGTACTCGACAAATGGTGGCAGATGTTTCTGCCGTCGCGACTTCTGCTTGTGGTTTTCATGTACCTCACCACGGCCATCGCCTTCCTCGTTTCGGGACCTGTTATTACCATTGCCTTTCTGGCCTCATCAGCCGCCACCACGCTGGCGATGATTCTCACCACCCCTCGCCATTATATCAACGGACGATTGTTGTCGGTTGCGCTCCACCTTCCCAAAGCAGTCTTCGCACTGTGCATTTCGATGCTGTCAATTCGCAAAGCCCGAAAGGGTTTTATCCATACACCGCACCAGGCACATCCAAAAAGTATATTATGAGAATCGGCATAGAGGCTCAACGCATTTTCAGAACGAAGAAGCATGGCATGGACATGGTGGCCCTGCAGCTCATCAAGGCATTGCCCGAAGTGGCGCCCGAACATGAGTATGTTGTGTTTGCCCGCCCTGGCGAAGATTCAACCGTGCTGGACAACATCGACGGATTAAAGGTGGTCACCGTAGGTGGACTTACCTATGCAGACTGGGAACAAGTGTGGTTGCCGCTGGCCATCGCAAAACACAAGATTGACGTCATGCACTATACCAGCAATACAGCATCGCTGTTCTGCCCGGTACCCTTTGTATTGACTCTTCACGACGTGATCTTCCTCGAAAACGGCGCACCGTCAAAACAATGGTATCAGCGCCTTGGGGCGATCTATCGTCGCTGGAACGTTCCGGCTATTGTGGATAAAGCATCGAAGGTTGTTACGGTGTCGGATTTCGAGCGCGCGCAGATTCTGAATCAATTTCCGGAACTGCAAGGCAATGTGCGGGTAATCTACAATGCCGCCTCGCGTACTTTTTTATCAGCACCAGACCCTGTCGATCCGAAGGTTCAAAATCTTCCGGCAACATTCCTTCTGTTTCTCGGGAACACCGATCCGAAAAAAAATACCGCGAACGTCATTCGCGCCTATGCGCGCTACCGTCAAAACTACGATGGTGGATTGCCCCTGGTGATTGGTGACTATCCGCGTCAACTGGTTGAAAAAATCCTTATTGACGAAGGCAATGGCTATCTGCTCGAGGACATAGTGAGCCTCGGTTACCTGTCACAAAATACACTCTCCTATTTGTATCGGCGCGCTACGGCGTTTCTATATCCTTCCCTGCGGGAAAGTTTTGGCATACCCATCGTGGAAGCCATGGCAAGCCACTGCCCTGTCATCACCTCCAACGTCACCTCAATGCCGGAAATCGCAGAGGGTGCTGCCCTGGAGGTCAACCCGGCGAACGTCAATGAAATTGCCCATGCCATGCACCGCATGGAAACCGACGCGTCGCTGCGTGAGACGCTCGCACAAGCCGGCTCGGAACGAGCGTCCAAGTTCGATTGGCATGCCAGCGCCCGCGAGTACGTGCGGGTCTACGAAGAAATTTCTCTTTCTAAAATTCTAAATAAACTATTTGTCCAAAATCTATGAAAATGAAAAAGTTGTATTTCGTTATGATAAGCTGCATGGCGCTCTACGCCTGCAACGAACCGGCAAGTCAGGTAACGCCGGAGTTACAAAGTGAATTCGATTATCGATCCACTCAGGAAGTTGACCTGCAAGCGTCATTTACAGATAACCAAGGTAATATTCTCGCCCATGTGCCATATGAATTATCGACGCAATATGCATTTGACAGCGCTTCAATCCTGGCCGATGTGACTACCGGCGCCGGCAGCAGCATGTTGAAACTGAACTTACCGACCGCGGTAGACACATTATATGTAAGAGTAAACTATGCCGGTGTTCCGGCACGCTGGAAAGTGCCGGTAAGCAATGAAAATGCGAACTGGTCACAGGCTACGGTGATGAAGGATCCCGTTCCTTCTGTAAAAGAGTATTCAACAGGCGGCCGCGAGGCAGGTTCATCACTGCCCTATAAAGTCAATTACCTGGGTAAATTTGATAACCAAGGGCGTCCCGATTACCTCGAGCCAAAAGGTGATGTGATCGACGCCGGATTACTCTCCCGTCTGAACGCTTCACTTCCTGAATCAAAAAATCTTTTGACGACAAATCCCGGATACATCACGAGCGAAGATAAAAGCATTGAGATCCGGGAAGATGCGGAAGTATGGATCACATTCATCTCCGAAGGTGCAGGTTACCTGAACGTGCTAGGTTATTACACCTACGACAAGGAGTCTCCTCCTAAAACAACCGCGGACCTTGACAATATTACGATCATATTCCCTAACCTGTCATTCCCTGGCAGCGGTGGAAACCTGAAATCCGGTGACAAAGTTTACATCGGAAAATTCAAGCCTGGCCAGATGATCGGATGGGTGCTGTTTTCAAATGGCTTTTCGAATGGAAGTGTTACGCCGGGATACTGGCAGCTCTATTCCAACCAGGACCTGAACAGCTTCATTGCGAATAAGGATCTTCGTCAGCAAAATGTGCTGCTCAATGATGAGGGATACAACCGTGCGATTCTCGGTTTCGAAGATATCCGCCGCGACAACAATGGAGACAATGACTTCAATGATGTGCTGTTCTCAATTACTGCTAATCCTTACACTGCTATCAATACCGACCCTCTTGCAGATCTGCAAAAGACAGCAGATGCGGACAATGACGGAGTATCGGATAAGTTGGATGCATATCCCAAAGATCCTGCCCGCGCTTACGATCAATATTTCCCTGCAAAAGGTTCATTCAATACTCTGGCATTTGAAGATCTTTGGCCCAGCCGTGGCGACTATGACTTTAACGACCTGGTGATGGGTTATAACGTTCAGCAAGTGCTCAATGCTTCGAATAGTGTTGTGGATGTAAAGATGACGTATCAAATCAGAGCCGTTGGCGGAGCTAACAAAATAGGATTTGCTGTCCAGCTCCCGGTGAGCAGTTCAAACCTGAAGCAATACAGCATGACGCCGTCGTATACAGGCAGTTCACCGTTAATTAACGGTGCTGAGGCCGGTCAATCCCGTCTCGTATTCCCTTTCTTTGATGATGCACATCAGGTCATCCGTCCTTCTGGTGGGTCATTTACAAATACCGTGATCGGCGACAAGTATATCCAACCTGTGACACTGAACCTCAATGTCACATTCTCAACGCCCGTATCACAATCATCTCTTGGAACGGCTCCGTACAACAGCTTCATTTTTGTTAACGACCGTTCCGTAGAAGTACACCTGCCGAACCAGGCACCGACCGACCTTGCAAATCAGAAATTGCTTGGTACCTCTGCTGACAATTCAAAGCCGTCGAAGGGCAGCTACTACATGACTTTGGATCATAAGCCCTGGGCGATGTTGATACCTGGTACGTTTGATTATCCTGCAGAAAAACGATCGATTGAGTCAGCCTATCTCTTCTTTGAAACATGGGCAACCAGTAACGGCACGAGTTTCAAGGACTGGTATGAAAACGGAAAGGGCTACCGCGACAACTCTTTGATATACCAGCACTGATACGATTGAAAGCTCATTCTGACTAAACCCAAGCCTGGCTCCGATAGCCAGGCTTTTTCATTTTGTCCCTTTTCGAGTTGCGATTACAGATACGTTCATGTTGTTGACAAAAGTCCATTTTTCGTCTGACTTTTATCAGAGGAGTGCAGGTGTGGATCCGGTAATTAGCTAAAGGAATTTTCAACTTTAAAGCCTTCATTATGATCAAAAACATGTCAACCCTGGATCGCATATTCAGAATCATTCTGGCTGCGGCCGTTATAGTTTTATACCTTACTAACGTCATTACGGGCACCTGGGGCGCCGTGCTTATCGCCGTTGCCGTGGTGTTTCTCGCAACGTCATTTATCAGCTATTGTCCGCTGTACAGCGTTCTCGGAATCAGGCGCTGGGAAAAATCCACGACCGCCGCGCGGAAGAAATGACTTAACAAAAATCCGGTTTAAAAAGAAAAACAAAAGGCGCCAACCCGGTGCCTTTTGTTTTTTAATAAACCTGTATGAATTTTCTAGAAGTTGAACGGAGCCGGCAATGCTTTGACTTTATGCTTATTCAGCTTGAGGTGGCAAGTTAGTACCGGCACACTTGAATGGTTTACCACGTCTTCCGTAATGCTGCCGCTGAGGATGTATGAAAGCGCAGTTCTTGCATGAGTACCCATCACAATCAGGTCGGCGTTGATGTTGCTGGCGAATTGAACGATGCCGGATTCTTCCGTGAGATCGTTATATGTGTTGAGGGAGTAATCCTTCAGTTTCATCTTTTTCACAAACACGGACATCTTGTCCATTACCTGGTAATCTGGTTCGAACAGCCCCGGCGTGTTGATCCTGACTACATGAATCCTACTGCCAAACATCTTCTGCGTGTTTTTCAACAGATCGATTGCGCTCTCTTCTTCGTCGCGCAGCATCGTAGGATATACGATCGATTTGAACTCATTATTCTTTTGCTCACCGGACACGGCCAAAACGGGGCAGGTAGATCTTCTCACAACTTTTTCCGCGTTGGTTCCCACCGGTCTGTCCCTGTATCCATGGCGACCATTTGTTCCCATCACAATCAGATCCGCCTGCTGCTCATTAATAACGGTCTGAATGCCGTGAAAAGGATCTCCCAATCTCAGAACGGGAGTCACAGAGATTCCATTCTCTTTTAGTTGGTCTGTAAGGCGGTAGAGTTTCGTTCTGGCTGTCTCAATCAGCTTGAGCTCGAACAACTTATTGTCCCAGCTCGGTTTGGCTACCTCACCTTCCACGTTGAATGATCCTTCCCAGGGTCCTTCGATAACATGCAAGAGTATAATCTGACCATCAGCCTTTTTAGAAATCTTCACAGCAACATCAATAGCTGATTGGGCCACGTTGGAAAAATCGGTGGGAACGAGAATAGCTTTCATGGTTTTAAAATTAAGAAGATCCGGGATCAGGAATCAGGGAACAATGACCAGCGGCACAGGTATTACAGCAAGCAGATCACTGAGAACGTCAGGGCTGTTTTGGGCGACTTTACGGCTCAGCACGATCATCATAATCTCATTTTTGCTGGAATAGGAATACACACGATCACTGACGAATCCGACCTCTGATCGAAAATCGTAGCTGACGCCATTATCTCTGACAATTGGTTCAGCCATGGCATGGAATGATTTCAGGGCCTGTTTATCCATGTTTTTCTTCACAGAAGACACATCTTCAAAACGGCTCAATTCGGTCAGCCGGTACGGGTAAAGAATCGTCAGGTGGCTCTGGAGTTTACTGGCGGTCTGGGAGGCCCATTTCAAGGATTCCATGGACGGCTCCGTGAAGTCTATGATACTTAGCACGGCACCTTTTCCTGCATAGTTTGCAACATCATTCATAGGACTCAAACCTAGCGTCTGTTTTGCCATCTTCGGAGAGCATTAATCAGTCCCAAGGGTGATTTTTATCAGGATTTGACCGTAAATTGGGTTGTGATTAATCCTTTTGACCTGTCTATCGTCTCCAGTGACGCCTTCCGGGAGATTTTCCACAGTATGACGGAAGGCATTATTGTGGTTGACGGTAATGGCCGCATCCTGGTTGCCAACCCGGTTGCCGAAGAGATGTTCGCGTACGAGACCAACGAGATGACCGGGTTGCAACTTGAGACCCTGCTTCCGGAAAGGTACCGTGGCCCGCACCTTTCATTCCGGTCGAAATTTAATGATAACCCCGCACCGCGACGGATGGGGATGGGTAGGGACCTCGCCGCTTTGAAAAAAAATGGCCTCGAGTTTCCCGTTGAGATAAGTCTGAGTTACTCCAAAGCCGGGAACACGTTCATCGCCATCGCATTTATCACTGATATCACCCTCCGTAAGAGAGCTGAGGAAGCGCTGAAAGCCGGCGAAGAACAATTGATTACCTATGCGGCGGAGTTGGAAAAAAAAGTGCAGTTGCGTACAGAAGACCTGAATCGATCGGTCGCCAGTCTGGAGAAAGAAGTTCTTGAACGTAAACGGGCGGAAGAGGAGACCAAGAAAGCGTTGGAAAAAGAGAGAGAACTCAATGAACTCAAATCGAAATTCGTCTCTATCGCATCCCATGAATTCAGAACGCCGCTGAGCACGATTTTAAGTTCATTGTCGCTGATCGATCAATATAATGCGAGGGGTGACAAGGAGAAAATCACAAAACATACAGCGAGAAGCAAGGCGTCTGTTAACCACCTCACCGGAATACTCAATGACTTCCTTTCCCTGGGCAGACTTGAAGAAGGAAAAGTGGACGTTAAGGGTGAACCTGTGAACCTCAATGAACTCTTTGCAGAGGTCCGCGATGACATTAAGCTGCAGCTTAAAGAAGGTCAGCAAATTCTCTTGGAGAACGAGCAGAGCAAGATCATCAATACGGACAGCCGGATTCTTCGGAATATCCTCGTCAACCTCCTGTCGAATGCAAGCAAATATTCAGAAGCCGGAAAAATGATCTACATCTCTTACGTCAATGGCACGCGGGCCGTGACGATCACCGTGCGTGATGAGGGCATCGGCATTCCTGCTGAAGACCAGAAGCACATGTTTGACAGGTTTTTCCGGGCGAGTAACGCCGGCAACATCCCTGGCACGGGACTCGGTTTGAATATCGTAAAGCGCTACGCTGATTTACTTGGAGGCTCCGTTCATTTCGTCAGCGAATACGCCAAGGGTACCACCTTCTTCATCACCATTCCACAGCAAACGCCATGAAACAAATCCTCATCATTGAAGATAACGCGGAAATCCGCGAGAATACTTCAGAAATATTGACGCTCGCAGGATTTTTTGTGAGAATGGCTGAGAACGGTAAAAAAGGCATCGACTCCATTCAAAAGGAAAAGCCGGATCTGATTCTCTGCGACATTATGATGCCTGAGCTGGATGGATATGGCGTACTCCACATTCTATCCAAAAATCCTGAAACATCCGATATCCCTTTTATTTTTCTCACTGCAAAAACGGAGAAATCCGATATCCGGAAAGGAATGGAAATGGGCGCCGACGATTACCTGACGAAGCCATTCGGCGACACCGAACTCCTTAGCGCCATCGAAACGCGCCTCAAAAAACATGAGATACGGGAGAAGCATTACCCCGACTCTTCCAGCGGGCTCGAAGCCTTTCTCGAAGACGCCAGCAAAGTGCTTCAGGCAAAAGATCTATGCAAAGACAAAAAGACCCGCAGCTACGAAAAGAAGGCGACGATCTATGTCGAGGGCGACAAACCGTCTTCAGTCTTTTTTATCGAGTCGGGTGAAGTCAAAGCTTTTAAGTTCCATGCTGACGGAAAAGAGTTGATTACCGACTTGTACAAAAAAGGAGATTTTTTCGGCTTTGAAGCCATCCTCGAAAACAAAGACTACGAAGAAAGCGCCACGGCCCTGCAGCAAACGACACTCGTCATCATTCCGAAAAATGATTTTCTTACCCTTCTGCACAATCAACGGGACGTTTCATCCAGCTTCATTTCCATGTTGTCGCACAAGGTTGCTGAGAAAGAAAGACAGCTGCTCAACCTGGCATACAGTTCGGTAAGACAACGTACTGCGGAAGCTTTGCTGAAGACCGTCAAACTCAGGGAAGGGGAAGATAAAATCTATATTTCCCGTGACGACTTGTCGAAAATTGTGGGCACGGCACCTGAGTCTGTGATTCGTGTTTTGTCTGAATTCAAAGATGAAGGACTCATTGAAATAGAAACCGGAAAGATCCGGGTACTTCAGCCTGCAAAGCTTGAGAAAGTGATTCGATGGAATGTTGCCCGTTAACGGCAAATAGTAATTTCTTGCTGGTGCTTGCGATGAACGTCAAGGACACCACGCGTAACCAAGAGGGCGCCCACCAGAATTATCGTGCTGGTGGTGATGATGGTCCCACTGAGGCGAAACCGTTTCATGATCCATTGGATCAAACCTGCAGCGCCCAACATCGCGGGTAGCGTTCCGATCCCAAAGAAGGTCATAAACAGAAATCCATCTGCCGGTCCTACAAGCGTAACGCAATACGCGAGCGCAATGTATGTCAACCCGCAGGGAAGTATGCCATTGAGGGCTCCCAGGGCCAACGTGGAAGAAAGAGTGCGCCGCGATAATAATTTAGAAAAATATAGTTTCAGAATCCCGGTGAAACCGCCCAACACTTTTGAAATAACCGGGACGCGGACATAGGTGACGCCGGCAATCCCCATGATCACCAGCACCACACCCAACGAAAACGAAACCCACTTCTGAAGGCCAGCAAGATCAAACAAGAAGCCGAGTGAGCTCACGAGCGCACCCTGCACAGAATATACTGCGATGCGTCCTATGTTATAATACAACCGACGCGAACGCACCTGGGGCGATCCGCTGGTAGATGCCACGAGCAGCGGGGAACACATCCCCAAACAGTGCAGGCTGCCGGCAAGCCCCATGACGAGAGCGGTGTACCACATACAATGAGCTACTACAGTTGAAAGCTATCCTCGATAAAATATTCCTTGTTCTCCGCCGCCCACTTCATCCTTACCTTATAAAAACCCGGCGGCAACTTACTTACATCAAACCGGAGGACGTCGGTGGACTCGCGGTGGAGTGGATAGTGTTGATCGAATTTTTCGTCTGATGGACGGAAAACATCAACCATTCCAGAATCCAAAGTTTGAAATCCCTTAAACCGAAGCATCAGGGAATTGCCATCAATCGCAAATGTAGGCCTGTCGCCCAGTGAATGAACGTTGGAAATTCGATCAATCTGTTCCTGGTATTTGAGCTCATCGGAATAATATGAACTAGATACAAGGTTGATATCCTCTTTGACACATACCGCAACCAGACTGAAAATGAATACTGCGAAAAGCAGAAAAACGAGAATGATGGATTTTCCCCAATTCATAACATTAGTTTTTAATCGGCCCGATAAACTTCACTTTTAATTTCTCCAGCAGATCGCCGTTACGATAAACGCCGATGTAGACAACTGTCCTTACTTCTTTCACATCGCCTTCTGGAATCTCAATGAAACAAACGGTCTTCACCATATCCCCCGCCGGAACAACGGTGACACCCCGATCCGGTCGATGTATACTCGCCTCCTGTGGCGAGATGACTTTCAAATCCAACTGCATCTCATCGAATGTTTTGTTCACAAATTCGACGTTATACAAATTCGTGATCTTTCCTTCCGAACGCTGATACAGGGTACCTGGTACTTTTAACATGGTGGTCTCCACATCTGATCGCGTAAACAGCGTAAAACTGAGTAAACTCAACAACACCAGCAGGACCACAGAATATCCCATCACCCGTGTGGTGAAGATTTTTTGATTACCCTGTTCAATTCCTTTGTGCGAGGCATAGCGGATCAATCCCTTGGGCTTCCCCACTTTCAACATCACATCATCACAGGCATCAATGCAGGCAGTGCAATTCACACACTCCAGTTGTGTCCCGTTCCTGATGTCAATGCCTGTTGGGCACACATGGACACAAAGTTTACAGTCGATGCAGTCACCGCGTTTTTCTTCAGTAGCCTGTTTGCGAATCTTACTTCTGGGCTCTCCCCTCAGCCAGTCATAAGCGACCACGATGGAGTCCTTGACCAACAAAACACTCTGCAATCTTCCGTACGGACAAACCACTACGCACGCCTGCTCACGAAACCAGGCGAATACCATATAGAACACCGCGGTGAACGCTGTCAGTCCTATAAATCCAGCCATGTGGTCCGCCGGTGAATGAGAAATGATTTTCCACGTCTCCTCAACACCGACGAGGTAAGCCATCACTGTGTGAGCAATCAGCGTCGCAATCGTGAGGAAAATCAACTGCTTGAGACCTTTCTTCCATATTTTCCGAAAACCCCATGGCTCATTGTTCAACCTCCGCTGTTCGTTGGCGTCCCCCTCGATCAGATATTCGATCTTACGGAATACCATCTCCATGAACAGAGTTTGCGGACACATCCACCCACACCACAATCTTCCATAGACAACCGTAAACAGGATGATGAACACAAAAAATGTAATGAGAAGGATCGCCAGCAAAACAAAATCCTGGGGCCAGAAAACCTGCCCCAGAATCACAAATCGTCTTTCAAAAATGTTTAGCAACAGAAGCGGCTGGCCACCGATCTTCAGGAATGGACCCGCAAACAAAAGCGACAGCAGTCCTATGGCAACTCCAATACGGGCCCGGTGATGTGCTCCGGATGGTTTTTTAGGATAAACCCAAATCCGTTTGCCATGTTCATCAACGGTAGCGATTGCATTGCGGAACTCCTCTTCATATTCATAAAGATTAAGATCCTGTATTACCTCTGTAGTTGCCTTATTACTCATTTAACTTTCACCGAGTCCGTCGATTCCACTTTAGTTACCTCAAATAATTGACCCTGGGGAGCCTTGGCATTGGCGGGATTGGTACCCTGAAGACTCATCACATAGAATGCAACATTTCTTACATCCGCGGTACTCATCACCTTGCCCCAGGCAGGCATCCCCTTTTCAACGACACCATTCTTGATGGTACTGAAAACGTTTTTGATATCGCCGCCGTGTAGCCAGTAAGCATCAGTCAGGTTAGGACCGATCGTATTGCCACCCCCGTCGGCGCGGTGACACGACTGACAGTTATTCGCGGTGAACACAAGTTCCCCTTTTCCGATAATCTCCTTGTCTTCCTTGTATGTGAGATTCGCTTCATCGATCGCTTCCGCCGGCATCGAAGCTTTGAGTATGCGGGCTTTTTCATCGGCTACGGCCAACTCTTTGTTGTATTCGTCTTTGGAAAGAGGAAAAGTTGGCACCACGTGATACAGGAAAAGATAAATCGCACCCCAGATTATGCATCCATAGAAAAGACCTTTCCACCAAGGCGGCAGGTGATTATCCAATTCGCGGATACCGTCGTAGTTGTGGCCCAGGTCGATATCCTGTTCCTGTGACACGGGAACTGCAGCGTTCATATCCTGCCAGAATTTGTCCCACCAGGATTGCGGAGCAACATAGGGTACGCCGGCCCGAAGCGCCTTCTCTTTCAACATCTCGGAAGTCATCAAGTCGACGACTTTCTTGAGGTAGATCGCAACTAAAAACACCAGAATCACCGTGATGATCAGGAACGACATGACGATATAAGTCAGCAACATCGGACTGTTGATTGGGTCTGTCCAAAAATCCTGCGCGGCCGGAGTTTGCGCGTCCGCCATGAAACCCAACAGTATCAGCATCAAGGTTACTGGTCCGGCTTTTTTCAACTTGCCATACTTCTTCTCTTCTGCCCTGCGCTGGCAATTGGGACAGTCCTTCTGGCATGGCATCTTCTTGACAGGCACACCTTGTACGTGTGCGTGAATGTGTTCTTTATCGGTGCAGCATTTCATACAACTTCGATTTTTGAGCTTGGAGGAACTTGATTTGCATCATCTACCGGGAGGGATTTCATTTTATCGATGAACTTCTTGTCCACCGAAAACGCCCACCATACCAGGCAGATGAAAAAAATGAAGAAGATTACGAACGATATCACAGGCCAGATGGCGATGTTATCGATACTTTGCAAGACATTCTTATACATGGCTCTTAGGGGTTTTGCTCTTGGTTTTCAGCCACTTTCTCGGCCTTGATATCTTTGCCCAAACGCTGCAGGTAAGCGATCAATGCGACTATCTCTGCATCAGGCATGGTTTCAATGCCGTCTGTTTTCAAACTGGCCGTGATCTGGTTGGCTTGTGTATCCAGGTCTTCATTCGCGGTATTTTCATAACCAGCCTCATAAGGCACTCCAACGGTTCGCAACGCCTTGATCTTTCCAGCCGTCAGGCTTTTGTCGATCACCTGTTGGAAAAGCCAGGGATATGCAGGCATAATGGATCCTGTTGACACGGCGTCTGGCGCCAGCATGTGATTGTAGTGCCAGGTATTTGAATACTTCCCGGCTGTGCGGTGTAAATCCGGACCAGTTCGTTTTGAACCCCATAGGAACGGATGGTCATTGACATACTCCCCTGCCTTCGAATACTCACCATAGCGTTCAGTCTCCGAACGGAAAGGCCTCACCATCTGCGTATGACAATTCACGCAACCTTCGCGGATGTAGATATCGCGCCCATGCAATTCAAGCGGTGAATACGGTTTCACGCTGGATATTGTAGGTATGTTTGACTTGATCAGGAAAGTGGGCACCATCTCGATGATACCCCCAACGAGTATAGCAACCAATGAAAGCACCGTGAACAATACGGGTTTGTGTTCCAGTACGCGATGGTGCCATCCGCCGCCAGTCGCTGTATACTCCTTGGCGAGTGGCATAGCCTCTGCAGGTTCATTGGGTACAAACTTGCCGGCGTATGCGGTCTTGATCAGGTTATAGGTCATGATGATCGCACCAGTCAGGTACAACGCACCACCGACTGCGCGAAGCATGTGCAGCGGAAGTATCTGAACCGTGGTTTCCAAAAAGTTTTTATAAACCAGGAAGCCTTCAGGATTAAATTCTTTCCACATCAGACTCTGAACCACGCCGGATACATACATCGGCAGGGCGTAGAAAATAATCCCAAGAGTCCCGAGCCAGAAATGAACGTTGGCGAGCTTGACGGAGAACAGTTTCGTGTTCCACATTTTAGGAATCACCCAATAGAGTATACCGAAGATGAGGAAGCCGTTCCATCCCAATCCTCCGACGTGAACGTGAGCGACGATCCAATCAGTGAAGTGAGCAATGGCGTTCACATTCTTCAGCGAAAGCAGCGGCCCCTCCAAAGTCGCCATACCATAAGCGGTAACAGCCACCACCATAAACTTCAAAACCGGATCTTCACGAACACGATCCCAGGCACCGCGAAGTGTCATGAGGCCGTTCAGCATCCCACCCCATGATGGCGCGATGAGCATGATCGAAAAGACCACGCCGAGTGATTGTGCCCAGTCGGGCAATGCCGTGTAAAGCAGGTGGTGCGGGCCGGCCCAGATATATATAAAGATGAGTGACCAGAAGTGGATGATCGACAACCGGTAAGAATATACCGGCCTGTTGGCAGCCTTGGGCAGGAAGTAATACATCAGGCCCAGGAACGGAGTTGTGAGGAAGAACGCCACCGCGTTGTGTCCATACCACCATTGTACCAGGGCATCCTGTACACCCGCATACCATGAATAGCTTTTAAAGAATGTTACCGGTATTTCAAATGAGTTCACGATGTGAAGCACAGCCACGGTAACGAACGTAGCGATGTAGAACCAGATCGCAACATACATGTGTCGTTCGCGGCGCTTGATGATCGTACCGATCATGTTCATCCCGAAGACCACCCATATCAATGCGATGGCAATGTCGATGGGCCATTCCAGTTCGGCATATTCTTTTGAAGTTGTGATGCCCAGGGGCAACGTGATCGCTGCAGCCAGGATAATGAGCTGCCATCCCCAGAAGTGTACCCAACTCAATGCGTCGCTGAACATCCTGGTTTTCAGGAGGCGCTGCATGGAGTAATACACACCGCCAAACATGGCGTTACCCACGAACGCAAAAATGATCGCGTTGGTGTGGAGAGGCCGGATCCGGCCAAATGTCGTGTACTGCAGGTCAAAATTGAAGATGGGATAAAAGAGTTGGATCGCGGCTGTAAGCCCCACCAGCATCCCCACGAGTCCGAATATGACGGTGGCGATTGCGAAGGCCTTTACGATCCGGTTGTCGTAACTGAATTTTTCGATTTCCATAGGTGGCTCTCGGGTTTTGTGTTTGAGTGCCTAAATGTAGAATGTGACGTTTTCCGCGAACCTGACAGACATTAGGGAAAAATCTGATTTATGTCAGCCTGCAATTCTTGCATGAATTCGTGATTTGAGTCCAAAAGCGAGTCCATGAAAACATTCATCAGCGACCTGTCACGCAAAGAATTTCCGCTTCAGGATAAAGTGGTGGCCTCCACGGTCAGAAAGCCCATTTTGGCTTTGATTTGTGAGGAGCATCCAACATTTGACTCTAATGGATGTCTTTCGATGACCGAGCTGAATTACTACCGTCAGAAATACATCGCTGACTTCTTTGCGAAAGAAGTGGATGAGATGTCTGAGCTGGAAGAAACGGTTGTCACGGCGGTAGAGGGCAACAAAAGCCTCGTGGGAAAAATTGAAGGAAACGAGGAAAAGCTGACGATGGGTCAGCGGCTCGCCGACAAAGTGGCTTCGTTCGGCGGCAGCTGGAACTTCATCATTCTGTTTGTGCTTTTCATGGCTGCCTGGATCGCGATGAACATATTCTTTCTGTTGGGCAAAGAATTCGATCCCTACCCTTTCATCCTGCTCAATCTCATTCTTTCATGCCTCGCGGCACTTCAGGCACCTATCATCATGATGAGCCAGAACCGCCAGGAAGAAAAAGACAGACTGCGAGCCAAAAACGATTACATGATCAACCTAAAATCTGAACTTGAAATCCGTCTTCTTCACGACAAGATCGATCACCTCATCATGCACCAGCAGCATGACCTCATCGAAATTCAAAAAGTTCAAGTCGAAATGATGGACGACATCATGAAACAAATGAAGAAAATATGAAACTCCATTACCTGATCGTTCAGAATCTGCTGATCATCTTATTTGGTGTGACGATATTCTTTCTGGATTACATCGAATTCGAGGGTATTGATTCGCGCGTATTGTTGGTGTGTTTTTCGCTCATTAAATCCGGCTATTTTTTAGTCACAGGTTTTCGCAAAATCCTGATTTTTTCAAAGTCTGACCTGCAGTATCATCATTTTCTGCTGTTTATCGGACTGAGCATCATGCTGGTGGTCTTTTCATTTGTCGCCGACTACCTTTGTCTTTACCTGATCGAACCAGGTAATTTTACCGGTATCAATGCCGGTCTGGCGTGGTACGAATTGGTTTTTAAATTTCTGTTCTTTTCGGTCATGATCTTTGGAAACCTTGGTGTTGTAACGGTAGCACCTGCGTCGTCAGTAGCTGAGTTTCTGGTTATGACGGAAGCGATCCTTTCATTCATTACCATCATCATCGTTCTTTCAGATTTCATCAGTCTCAAAGAATCGCTGATGGGCAAGCGCGCGAAACCTTAAACCCGCAACCATCCCGCCATGATAGTCAACCCCATGATCAATATCAAAATGAGAACCAACCTCTTGAACTTTTGTTGGGAAATTTTCTCCAGAATAATTTTTCCAAGATAGCTGCCGAGGAAAGACGCTGCCATCAATAATGGAATATATAACCAACGCGTCCCATCTGTGTAATCATTGAAAAAGTATATCGCCGTACGGCTCAGATCAACGCCCATGTCGATGGCTGCCGAGGTGCCTACGAACAGGTTTTTTTCCAGGTTGAACGATGTGAGCACAAGTCCCCGTATGGCACCGCCGGTTCCGACCAGACCAGCCAGAAAACCAGCCATAGCGCCGCCGCTCACCGCGTTGCCCACACTCTGCCGCAAAGCGAAATCAGGTCTGATCAAAAAGAAGATTGCAAACCCAGTCAGAAAAATCCCCAGAACAAGTTTTGCATACGAGAAGTCCATGGTCGCGCTGAGATACGCACCGACCACGGCGAAGACCACACTTGAAATACCAACCGTGACCACCAGACGCCAGTCGATCGTTTTTCGGAAAAGAAAAATTTTAGATGAATTACTGAAAATATGCAGGAGTCCGGTCAGCGCCAGAACCTCTTTGAAATCAAACAGGAATTGTGAAAATGAAACAAAGAAAACGGACGAACCAAATCCACCGATTGTGCCGAGGACTTCCGCCAGGAGAGTCACAAGAAAAAAAATAACAAGATCGGCGTAATATCGCATCGACGTCAACGCGATACCTCACGGTTTGAATCAGCAGACTCTCCCTCCTTTGCATCACTGTTTTTTTCGACTTTCTTTTTCTCTTCAAATAACATTCTCACAGAAGGGGTATAGACATCTTCATATTGACCACTTCGAACGCTCCACAAAAACAGCAACAGGAACAGCAGTGCAATCGACAAACTTACGCATATCAAAATGATGATGATGGTCATAATTCAATAGGCATTTTCAAAACGATAGCTCTTAAAACGCTCAAATGCCGCCCGGTCAAGCTCCTCGCGGTGATTCGGATGCGCGATATCGATCAATGCTTTGGCCCGCTGCATCATATTCTTCCCAAACAGATTGGCAATGCCATATTCCGTGACCACATATTGCGCGTGTGCTCTTGTAGTCGTCACACCGGCTCCGGGTTTCAGGGTGGACACAATCCTGGAAATATTCTTTCCTGCCAATGACGGCATCGCGATAATGGGCTTTCCTCCCTCCGATAACGCAGCACCTCTCATGAAGTCCATCTGTCCCCCCACGCCGGAATAGTGATAGGTACCCATCGAATCCGAGCATACCTGGCCGGTGAGATCAACTTCAATCGCGCTGTTGATCGCGGTAACTTTAGGATTCACCCGAATGACGGACGTATCATTGACATAATCCACGGCCAGCATCGCAATTCCCGGATTGTTGTCCGCAAAGTCATAAAGCTTCCGGCTTCCCACCATGAATGTCGCCACCGTTTTTCCGCGGTGTTTCTTTTTATGTTGGTTGGTGACCACTCCCTTTTCGATCAAAGGCAGAACGCCATCAGAAAACATCTCTGTATGAATTCCCAACTCCTTGTGGTGCGTCAAACTGGCGAGAACAGCATCTGGAATTGTGCCGATGCCGATCTGCAGCGTCGCACCATTTTCAACCAGCGAGGCGCAATGATTGCCAATTCGTGAAGCGGTTTCAGAAATTTCCGTTGAGCTGACCACTTCAGGCAACTCCTGCTCCTGAAACACCATCGCAGTAAATTTCGAGTGGTGGACGACGCCGTCGCCAAAGGTTCGCGGCATACGCGGATTGACCTGCGCGATGACGACAGAGGCCGACTGTACCGCAGCCAGCGCACAATCCACTGAAGTTCCCAGGGAGCAATAGCCATGGGCATCAGGTGTGGAAACCTGCACCAACGCAACGTCAAGAGGCAATATGTTTCTTCGGAACAGCAGCGGTATCTCGCTGAGGAAAACCGGTACGTAATCAGCTCTTCCGTCATTGACTGCATCCCGAACGTTCGGAGATACAAACAAGGAGTTGAGACGAAAACTTGACTTATATTTGGGATCTGTAAAAAGAACACTCCCCTGCAGGCTCATGCTCACGAGCTCGACATTCCACAGTTCTTTCGAACGACCGACCAGAAGTTTTAATAAATGATGGGGAGTGGCAGCTCCGCCATGGATAAACACCCGGTGACCGGGTTGAACCATCCGGATGGCTTCAGCGCCCTCGATATATCTTACGATGTTCGTCATATTGAATACGATAATTTCTTTTTTGTTGTGAATCGCACGGCGAAAGAGGAAAATGCTACAACGCTGACGCTGCTGAGGGGCATGAGTATCGCCGCAACCAGAGGTGACAGATTACCAGTCACTGCAAACGTAAGCGCAACGGCATTATAGAAAAATGATATTCCAAAAGCCCACCTGAGTATGCTCGTGGACGCACGGGACAGATCAATAAACTTATCCAGGTGCTGGAGAGAGTCGCCCTTTACAATTCCGTCGCATGCCGGTGTAAACAAACCGGTGTCATCCGTGACTGCAATGCCAACATCCGCCTGCCTGAGTGCGCCTGCGTCATTCAGCCCATCACCTACCATCAAGACTTTTTTTCCCTGCGCCTGAAGTTCTTTGATGAATTTCATTTTGTCGGCCGGCTGTTGATTAAAGAACAAGGGTATTTTGGAAGAAAATAAGCGCTTCATCTCCTCACGGTCGCCCACATTATCTCCTGATAGCATCCCGGCGCACAAGCCGTTCAGCCGTGCAATCATTTCCTTGATACTCGATCGTACCATAGTCTTCACCAGAAAATATCCGCGCAACTTCTCATCGATGGACACAAAAACCGGCGTAAAGGATCCTACGAGGCTTCCGTTATATTTTGTGAATTTGGCAGACCCAATCCTATAGAGATGTCCCTGTACCTCTCCTTCAATTCCCTTTCCCGGGTTTTCTGCATAATTGGAAACTTCCAATCCATTCACCGACCAATGGATCGAACTGCCCACCAGGGTACTGAGCGGATGCGTAGAATAACTGGTCAGGATTTTGATCGCGCTGAGCTCATCTTTTGACAACTCTCCTTCGAAGCGAACTTCCGGTGTACTCCCGTGAGTTACTGTGCCGGTTTTGTCGAACACCACTGCGTCCACTTCCCCCAGTCGCTCTATGACATCGGCGTTTTTCAGGTATAAATTGTTTCTGCCTAAAACGCGGAGCATGCTTCCGTATGTGAACGGCGCTGCAAGTGCCAGCGCGCAGGGACAGGCCACCATCAATACGGAGGTGAACACCAGCCACATAGATTCAGGCGCAAGGGAATGCCATACCAAGGCTGTGACAACTGCGATTCCCATCACGATCCAGGTAAATCCCCTCGCAAACTGATCGATCACCCGCCGGTAGTTGCTTTCTTCCGTTTTACGAAAGACTTCGTCGTTCCAAAGCGCCGTCAGCTGACTCTGAGAAACTGGCTTTTCAACGACCAACTCCACAGGAGAACCCAGTACCCGCCCGCCGGCATAAACAATACTCGCTCGAACGGCATTCACCGGGCGCGCTTCGCCCGAAACAAAACTGTAGTCTATTTCTGCGCGCTCTGAGGCAAGCACGCTGTCGGCCGGAACAATCTCAAGATTACGAACACGAATGCGGTCACCGCGCTTCAATTCATATACCACTACGGGTTTCCACACGTTTTGAGAAAGTCGCTGCGTCGCCAGAGGGAAATAACTTTTGTAATCGCGCTCAAAAGAAAGACTCTCATACGTCTTATCCTGAAACCATTTTCCAATCAAAAGAAAAAACACCAGACCGGTGAACGAATCGAGATATCCTGGCCCTGTCGCTGTTAGAATATCCCATCCACTTCGAAAGAAAAGTGCAAACAGGCCAAACGTAATCGGGACGTCAATGTTAACTTGCTTTTGCCGAAGGCTCTTGTAGGTCGATTCAATGTATCCTGACGCGCTGTAGACCAGGACTGGAACAGAGAGCACGAGATTAAGCCATGCGAAAATTTGTTTCAGGTTGCCTTCATCGTTGATCCCGAGATATTCAGGAAAACTGAAGAGCATCACGTTGCCAAAACAAAAACCTGCGAGCGCCAGCCGAAGCACGAGCGCGGTATTGCTTTTTCTTTGGTTCCCTTCCTTTCCTTCAAGGTTGATCACCGGATTGTAGCCCAACGAGTTCAAGACACCTACGATTTGAGAAAGTCTGATTTTCGTAGGATTGAAATCAATGCTCACCATCTTGCCGGAAAAATTCACGCGCGATTTCAGAATGCCGGCACCTGTTCGCTCAAGATGTTCCAAAAGCCAGATGCACGACGAACAATGAATTGCAGGAATAAAAAATTTCACGCGCGCGAATTCCCCGGAATCAAATTCAAGCAATTTGCTGCGTACCTGGTTTTCATCGACATAGGAAAAGATATTCTTGTCTTCCGGCACTACACCAGCCAGGCCAGGATGTCGTTCCAGATCATAGTACTCACACAAGTCGTTGGCGCTGATAACTTCATAGATCACCTTGCAGCCATAGCAGCAAAACGACTTTTCACCGATGCGAAAGTCATTATCCTCGCACGGCTGCCCGCAGTGAAAACACTTTATCTTTTCGAGTGTATGCATGAGTTACTTGATACGGAAAGTAGCAACAGGACATTCGATATGATTGACCACATCTTCTGCAATGCTGCCACTGGTGATGTGCGCCAACCCGCGACGGCCATGGGTCCGCATGACCACCATGTCGGCTTTGATGGATTTCGAAAAGTTGATAATACCCGTCTCTTCGTTGATGTCATTATAGACATGGAACTCATAGTTTTTCAGCATAAAACGTTTTGCGAATTTGCTGAACAAGTCTTCGATGAAGGCCTGCGTCTTGAACAGCGCCGGGGTGTTTACAAAGACGACGTGCAGTTTAGCATCGAAGAAATCCTGTAGCGCCTTCACACGCATGGTCAGCTCTTCCTGCGAGACGTCCGGAATCGTTGCGAAAACGATATTTTTCACTTCTTTGGGAGCCTTTTTGACGGTGATCACCGGTACTTCCGAGGTTCTCACCAGCTTCTCAGCATTGGAGCCGATCGCCAATTCGCGCAATCCACTGGCTCCGTGCGTTCCCACAATGATTACATCGGCTTTGGTTGTTTCCGCAACACGCTTAATATTCTCCTGTAGTTTCCCGAATTGAAAATGATATTTGACTCTTCCCAGATCAGGAGCCCACTTATCTACGAGTTTCTTCATTCTCTTTTCGCCCTTCTCCTTCATATCGTCCATATATGCTTTTTCAAATGAAAGCACCGCTTTGGAGTCATATAACATGGGCAATTCGATGACATGTAACAAATGCACCTCACCAATACTGGCTTCCGCAATGCTGACCGCAAAGCGAAATGCCTGAATTGAGGTCTCTGAGAAGTCGATGGGAACAAGGATTTTTTTCATGACAGGTGGTTTTTTGTTCAAAAGTATCCGGACGACGTTCGTGCGGCTTTGAGTTTGGTCATGCAGAAACCTGATTTTAGTCAGATGATTCCGCAAGGTTGGAACTGACTATTATCATCGGAGCCGATGACCAAAGTCAATCGTACAGGCTGGTGTTTGATGGAGATTTGGCTCATGAGCAAAGCATCAGCCATTCCTGGGTCGGACCTACGTCAGGTGCTGGCCCTGTCCCTCGCACTGGGAATTCTGATCATCGCATCGAGCGGAATCGGCTTGATGTACCCGGATATCTACAACTTCGCGACGCCCAACTGGCTGGCACAAACCGTGGGACAAGATACATTCGATCTTTTTGTGCTTGCTCCGCTTCTGGTGGTCAGCGGTCTCTATGCTTATGTCCGCAACCGCCTCGCGTGGATGATTTGGGGTGGAACCGTCGCGTATACGGTTTACACTTTTTTGATTTACTGTTTCTGCGTGACATTCAACCCACTTTTCGGACTTTATTGCGCAATCCTGGGTCTATCACTTTTTTCACTCATTTGGTTCATTTACAGCTCGAAGCCGGGAAACCTCCAGGTAAGAAATCAGGCGTTTGTCAAGGTAACAGCCTACTATTTTCTGTTCGTTGCAGTGGCGTTTTACATTCTGTGGCTAAAAGAAATTATACCGGCGTCGATCTCCGGCACCATTCCAGAGAGTGTAGCGGCGGCTGAGTTACCTACCAACCCGGTGCATGTGATCGACCTTTCCATGTTCCTCCCCGCGATATGCATGCTCGGAATCGGGCTGCTGAAAGGAAAGAAAATGGCACTCTATCTGACACCGGTCGCCCTGGTGTTTTTCATCCTTATGGACCTGACCATCGCGGCACTGTCGTCCATTCTCATGCAGCGCGGACAGGGAAGCGAAGAGGCTGTAACCATCGCCATGGTGATGCTTGCTTTGATCAGTCTCTTCATACTGATTTGGTTCCTAAGAACCTGCAATGAAGATTTGTCACATAGTTCATAAATGGTTAATCAATTCATGTTATGAAAAACTGGAGCCGCACCGTCACCATTACTCTCCTCCTCTTCACCGCCTTCGGCGCCTTTTATGGAGGGTTCTTTTTCATGATGGATCCTACTGGCAAACTCATGCACATGTCCACGTATCCACTGATGACCTCGCCGTTTCTGGATTATTTTTATCCCGGACTGATTCTGTTTTGCGCCAACGGTGTATTGCCGCTCACCGCAGCCATCGCAACGTGGAAGAAGACTACGTACAGCAATTACCTTGTTATCGTACAGGGACTGGTTCTGTTGGGATGGATCGTCATTCAGGTCTCCATGCTGCAGATCTTCAATCCGTTACACCTCGCCATGGCTTTGATTGGGGTGACACTCACCATTTTGGGTGGCGTAGCACTATTAAAAAAAAATCTTGCAGAAAACTGATTAAGGCCGCCCAAAGAATAATCTGAAATCAGACTCCGGACGATACCCCGATCACACCGTGAACAGGACTTCCTCCTGGTTTTGTTCAGGTGTAACAACCAGCCACTTCAGGTCCGTCTCTATTTTGACCCGGAAACTTTCGCGCGGACCATTTTCTCCATGGACGAGAAATATTTTTTGCGGGCGACTCGGAGCTGTCGCCAACCATGCAAGCATTTCCTTCTGATCTGCATGGCCCGACATGGATCCGATCGATCGCACTTGTGCTGCCACACCAACATATTTCCCATGGATTTTGATCTCATGGCCGCCGTCGAGCAATGCACGCCCGCGGGTTCCCTCGGATTGATATCCCGTGAAGAGGATCGTATTCGCTGAATCATCCAAATATTTTTCAAGATAAAAAAGCACGCGGCCTCCAGTAAGCATTCCGCTGGCTGCGATAATTATCTTCGAGCCTTTCGTCGCGATGACTTTAAGCGTGTCTTCAAACTTTGAAACAATACCAATGTTTTGAAAGATCGCATCACATTCCGCAACCGACAACTTATGCCAGGATGGATTCTGCTGCAGCACCCGGGTTGCCATCGCTCCCATCGGACTATCCATAAATACAGGAACATCCGGAATGCGATTCGCAGCCTTTAAAGAATTGATCATGTGCATCAGCTCCTGGGCGCGACCCACGGCAAAACTTGGAATGATGACGTTCCCTTTCCTTAACAACGTATCTACGATAGCTGCCGCCAATTCATCTTCGGCCAAGGTTGCCGGATGAAGCCTGTCACCATAGGTGCTTTCCATCACCAGGTAGTCTGCGGGGCAAAGAGGCGTAGGTGGCCGGAGAAGAGCAGAAACCGGACGACCCAGGTCGCCTGAAAACACGATTGTTTTTCCGAAGCAACGCAGTTCGATGTACGTAGAGCCAAGGATGTGTGCGTTGCTATGAAAAATCGCCTTCACATCCGGCATCAGCGCCACCTCAACGCCCTCCTGTACGGTCTCAAACAAAGGCAGAACATTTTCAACATCCTTTTCGGTGTATAAAGGCAGCGCAGGTTGATGTTTCGAATATCCGGCGCGATTCTCAAACTCGGAGTCCTCCTCCTGGATGCGTGCGCTGTCTGCCAGAATAATTGCGGCGAGTTGGCGCGTTGGTTCAGAGCAGTAGATTTTGCCTGAGAACCCCATCTTAACCAGCAAAGGCAAATATCCGCAATGATCAAGATGGGCATGGGTAAGAAGGATCGCATGAATCGCATGCGCATCGGTGGGGAGCGGCTCCCAGTTTCGAAGCCGCAACGATTTCAGACCCTGGAACAGGCCGCAATCGATAAGGAGGTTTCCCTGCGGTGTTTTGAGTAAATGCTTTGAGCCCGTGACCGTACCGGCAGCGCCCAAAAATTGTAGTGAAACATTGGTCATTGAATCTTTTCGAAACGCCCGCTCATCTCGGTAATTTTCACCTGAAAGTAGATTGCTTTCAGCCCTTTTTCAACTACTTCAGGCGCGCGGGAGCTGTCGGGCGAATGAGAAACTTGTCCGCCCGTCGGCAATGGAAAAAATTGGGCTTCCATCACGGACGCAGCTTTTCTGACAGCGGAAGCCGTGGTCAGCTCGGTGAACTTGCCCCACACCACGGCGCTTCTCCAGTTGGAAAAATTAGCGATATCGTCCACCAGTAGGCAAACCAGCGGATTCTTACGCATAATTTTCAGTTTCATGCCTTCGCGTGACTGGCAATAAATAGTCCTGTCGTCGTAAGCAAAGTAAACCGGGACCACGTAAGGCTTTCCATCCGCTGAACAACCGATGCGAGCGATCACTTGTTGTGCAAGGAACAGCTTGATTTGTACCTGCGACATCTTCGCGATCATGACGCTTTCGGTTTGACTGTCTCTTTCTGCAAGGAAGTGATTAGTGACAATTCTATCTTTTTCAACGTGTCTATATAATTCTTCTCCCAGGCAAGAATTTCTTCCAGCAATTCACTCACCTTTTCAAGACCTAGTTGACCTGCGAGCTCCATGGCTCCTTCATAAACAAACGATTTATGCAATGCCAGTCCACGCAGGCTTTTTGCGGCGAGCAAATCACGCACGGCAGAGGGGCTTGATATTTTCGCGACCCTCTCCAAATCCAGAAAAAAACCTTCTGCTGAACAGCTGATGTTTTCAAAAGGGCCAGCCAGCAAATAACTGAAGACCCGCTTAAGTTTGGTACGCTTATCGGCAGAAGTTTCAACGTATGCTGTGGTCGCTTTAGCCAGGGCGTTGGATGCGATCATATTCACCAGCGTCGGCAGTTCTGACTGAATTCTTTTCTCCGCATCATACATGGACTCCAGGCTGTAGGTAAGCGTGGCGTTCAGGTTCTTAAGTTTGATTTTCATAACAATTTGATTGTATCGGATCCGGTTATTCTGTGCCCACTTCTTTGGATGCTGAGACCGGAAACTGTTCAAATATTTTTTCGATTGCTTGCCGGATCCTTTGCTCGGAAATCTCATCATGATCCATGATCGAAGTAGCCCAGCCGCGCCATATCAATTCGCAATTCCGCGAATCCATAAAGTCGATGATCAGGGTTCCCTCTCTGTAGCGATACACGTCCACGCGCTTCATCGACCAGTAATTGTTGTAGTAGTAGCCCTGGGGATCGGTATAAATTGCTGTCTTATTGTCGATCACGATGTGATAGTGCACAACCAGTTCTGATCCTTCGCTTTGCAAGCGATAGCCCTTCTTCTGCAACTGCAGATCGACCGCATTTTTTATACGCTTGTCATTGAGTTCGTTGTAAACAAGTGGGTTATTTCTCGCTTCGATGTCTTTTTTGTCCAGCCATGAGTAGGTTGTTCTCCGATGAATCTCTGTCGAACGATCAAAATCACGATGAACCTGTATTTCATTACTACAGGCGGTAATAAAACAAATGATAACAATCGTCGCGTATTTCATCTTCAAAGAATTTCGCGAATGGTATAACTGATCCCGCTTTGAGTGAATTTTTCACCTGGACGCTTGCCCTGCATGGCATGGTAGATCGGACTTTGTACCGAGATACCGGTTATGGTTTGTCCGTTGACCACGAAATCTTCAATTCCTGTGGAGACAAAAAAAGTGCGCTGGTCGGTTTTTACAATACTGCCAAAACCAACGGCATCATTCTCTCCGGCTTTGACGTCGATCTTCTGAAGGTCGCCCAGATCACGCTCGGCGATGTGCAATTGCTCGGTAAGCAGATTGACATCAAAGAGTAGCTGAGCTTCGAACGCCTGCTTTTGATTATCGTACTCCTCTTCATTCACATTGCCGTCGTTGGCCATCGCATCTTTGATTCGTTGGTTAAAATCATCAACGACTGCGCGTTTGCGGCTGATGGCGGTGCTGAGCAAGGTTTCTTTGAGGGTGTTCATCTAATGATCTTGTTTAATAACACGAAGCTACCGTTGAACAGCAAGGGACCTACCTGACAAACGTCAGCCCGGTCGTTGATTTTGATCAGATTTATCGCCGCTCAAAAAACCATGCAAGCGGTCGTTCATGAAACGTAGACCTGAGTCCATATCTGGCGATACTTTGGTCGCGGATGAATTCGATTACTTCATCGATGGAGTCGGTGACCAGAATAAGTTTCAAGTCATCTGCCGAAATCGTCTCACGCTGCCGCATCAGTTCGATGTGCGCGAGCAGATCGGCATGAAATTCTTTACCCAGGACAATAATCGGAAACCGTTGGATCTTGCGTGTTTGAGTCAACGTCAATGCTTCGAAAAATTCATCCAGGGTACCGAAGCCGCCGGGCATCACAATAAAGGCGAAGGAATATTTAATGAGTAGCGTCTTGCGGATAAAAAAGTAGCGGATGTTAACCCACTTGTCCAGGTACGCATTTGGTTTCTGTTCATGGGGCAATACGATATTACACCCCACCGACTTTCCCCCAGCCTCACGGGCACCCCGGTTGGCGGCTTCCATCAAGCCAGCTCCCCCACCCGTCATTACCGTAAATCCGAGCTTCGCAATTTCGACCGCTACCTTCCGGGTAAGCTCGTAGTACGGATGATCCTGCCCGAAGCGAGCCGATCCGAAAAAGGTGACACAAGGACCTACAAAATGCAGCGCCCGGAAACCGCGGATAAATTCAATCAACACTTTTATCGTAAAGCGAAACTCTTCCCAGCGTGACTGCGGTCCACGCAGAAATCGAATCTCCGATTTATGATCCTCCATAAAAATGACTATCCCCCCTCACATTATCCGAATACCGGTACCGCGATGTCAATTTTATTGACCACCATCATCACGCCGGGGTAAGACCAGGCGATTTCCTCCGCAGCTCTTTTTTCAAGTAACGATTTAACGGTGCCGTGCAACGTGACGGTTTTATCGTCTGCTTCGATTCGGATGGTGGAAGAGTCTACCGATGCGCTGCGATGAAAGGCTGCACTGATTCTCTTGAGCATCTCGTGGGTATCCACAGGGCGCGGTTTAACAATTACGTTATTGACCACGCCCATGATACAGGGCAGGTTTTCAACGCATTTCTGGGCAGCCAGTTTCTGATATGACCAATCGACTGTCCCTTCGAGAGCAACCCATTCGTTCTCAACTTTCACTTCTATTTGATCTTCATTTACACAATCGTCATCGCGCAAGGCGTTGCGAACTGCTTCAGCAATCTGCACGTCATTCTTTTTACCGCGGTCATTTACTTTGACCTTAAGGCCGGAGGCAACGACCTTGACGCCGGCTACCCGTTGTGCTGCATGCTCCACAGCAAGTTTCAAAGGGTAGCTTTTTACATTGCCGAAAAGCGAGATTACTCCATCCCTGGCCGCCACGGCGATCTGACTTGAGATTTCCTTAAGCTTTGGATCCCAATGAATCTCGTCTTCTACATCCTTGCGGAGAATTTCATCCGTTTTCATAACTCAATTGTTTATTAACGCATTGATTCTGTCAACTACCGTTGCCGCCAGGCGGGACACGTCTTCCATTTTTGATGCAGCCGTGATTCCGTCAACGCCCGCAATCATCTGATCTCCGCCGCCGGAAGTCGTGATCACAATAGTGTTCCTGCGTGGTGCACGGGTAACAAATGCCGCCGCATGCTCCTCTGGTTCGCCGATTTCCCAGGTGTGCATGACAACCATCGCAGTCCAGGTCGTCGGATCAACACCATTCAATTCCGTAACATCAATGACGCGTATGTAGACTGGCTCACCTTTTATTCGATTAACAATATCTTCTGTAAGTGCCTTTTTGAAAGGGCTTTCCTGGGTCACGATCAACAGACGTTTCTCCAGCCCTGGGTCATTCAATTCGTAGGACGCAGCGATACCCATGGAATAGGTGGCCTTGTACCAAATCGCAAACAGCGCGATCGCAATCAACACAAAAACCATTGCATAGATGACACGCTTCATAGTCTTCATAGGCTTTTTGTTTTTGAATCAAATCTCTGATCTGAAATGAATCATTCAACCGTACCGATTCTTCGATGGCGAACAGGCGGAAGATGTTCCATGGTGAACGAAATTAGATTCAACCTCTCCCCAACGACATGATATTAATTAGGTATCGAAATGATTTTGATCAGGTTCCTGCCGACGTGTAAACAGCTTCTTTGCAACAAAGACAATTGCCTTATGAAAAAAATCCTTTGCCCGGTTGACGGCTCAAGCGCAGCCGATAATGCAGTGATCTATTCGGCCAAGCTGGCAAAAAAATTTGGCGCTCGCCTGGAGCTATTCAACGTGCAGGTGCTGGCTGATTTAACGCCAGCCGACGCTGTGCTTGGCAAGGACTACAACAGTCAGGCTGCCGCGTCGCGGTTAGAGCAAAAGGCGCTTGAAGTGAAGCAGGTGTTTAAAGTCGATTGCGAAGCTAAAGTAGCCACAGGTTTGTTCTCTCTTAACAGCGCAATCAGGGAGGAAGCGTTGGATTTTGACCTCGTCGTGATGGGGACGCAGGGAGAAGACGATTTGAACAAACGGCTTTTCGGAAGTCACACCTACAAATTCATACGGTCGAGTTCAGTCCCGATCCTCCTGATTCCGAATGGATGCGGATACTCGGAGATTTCGCGCATTGCTTATGCGTTTGACTATTGGAATGAGCATGAAACACCCATGACCCACGTTGTCCAGCTGGCCAAATCACTTTCCAGTGAACTTTGTATTCTGCAGGTGATGGAACAGCGTTTTACGCGTCATGCAGAAATGCAGCTCGAAAGAACGCAACAACATATTCAAAGTCTATACGCCGACGAGGTAAAAATTACTTTTGATGCATTGTACTCTTATACGCCGTCCGAAGGCATACAGGTTTTCATGAATGCAGGCCGCGCTGACGTCATGGCCTTGTGTTCCCGGTATGGCAAATTTTTTACTTCAGTATTTGATCATTCTCTGACCCGGTCGATCAGCAGGAATGCATCCTATCCGGTTTACATCTTTCACCGCTAGACTTATACCTGATGAAGATCAGATTGCGGGATGAGCAGAATCAGGCTGTACATAATTTCACCTCGATAGTTTGGTACAAAAATAAACGCCATGAAAAAGATTCTAGTCCCCTGCGACTTTTCCGCGCTCAGCATTGAAGCCTTTAAAGTTGCCCTTGACATAGCCTCGCGTGTTCACGGTGAAATCACGGTGCTTTTCGCGATTGACCTCCCGGTATTTGTAGGCGGTTTCGATTTACAGCCGTATGTGTACGATCCCACCCTTGCTTACGAGATGAAAGAGTGGGCGGAAAAAAAATACCATGAACTGGCCTCGCTGAATTCCCATCACACGCCGATGAAATTCTGCGCAGAGCAAGCCTCCGTTCCTGAAGCAGTAAGGCGCACCATCAGCAACCGGCAAATTGACCTGGTCGTGATCGGCACCCACGGCACCCATGGAGTCAACGAATACATGTTTGGATCCAACGCTGAAAAGATTGTCCGCTTTTCCACGGTGCCGGTATTATCCATTCGATCAGCAGTTCCCCTTTCATCGATTAAGAAAATACTCTTCCCAACTGATTTATCATCCAATCACCCTGCCCTTATCCAAAGACTCAAAAAGCTGCAGGAGTTTTTCGGCGCCTCGCTGGACGTTCTGTGGGTTAATACCCCGGAAAATTTCAGAACGGACGGGGAAGTCCGGGCTTTAATGGCAGACTTCGTTCACGAAACGAATCTTAAGAACTACTCTCTTTATATCGCCAACGACGCAGACAAGGAAGGCGGCATTCTCAACTATGCGGATCGCTCAAAAGCCGATATGATCGCCATGGCCACACATGGCCGTCGTGGTCTTTCACACGTCCTCAACGGGAGCCTTGCCGAAGACGTGGTAAACCACACCGATTTACCCATCTGGACTTTTTCGCTCCATCACGAAAAGTACGTTGAAAAGCTCCACCGGAAAGTTGCCAGGGAAGTTGCGTCATGAAGCGCGTTGCGAGCTTTGTTCTTGTTTGGTTCCTGCTTTCCTCATGTGGGGTCAGCAGTGCACTCATTACCAATCAAAACCAGAATAGCACGCAGGTTGTGCTGGCCGGCAATAACTTCAGGTTCGTTCAGCAGGTTAAAGGCTCGGCGGCGGTGCAATACTTTTTCTTCATGGGAGGCACCTGGAAGGGATCATTGTACGCGAAGGCTTACACGGAAATGCTCAGCAAGGCGAACCTTAATGAAGGATCCCGCGCAATCGTCAACCTGGTCACTGAAGAAAACATTGATGGGCTGTTTCCTGTCTATTTCTTAAGAACCGTAACAGTCAGTGCGCAGGTAATAGAGTTTACAGGGCCTGTACCGACTCAAATGGGAGTTGAGTAGACAGCAGCAATTACACACCCCGTCACAGAAGCCCGGCAGCCCGGGCTTCTTCTTTTTGAACCGAACGTTTCTCTGACGTAAATCAAATTTTCCCCTGACAATAGTCAGGCAGGCAGCCTTGGAAATGAACCTACTTTCGAAAAGTTTCATGCCACACAAGAACAAAACCATCGGGCCTGTAAAGTCATTCCTCGCGTCGCTGGAGGAAGCTGGCGACATAGCGCGCTTTACGGGTCACTTTTTCCGGGAAATGTTCAGACCCCGCCCCGAAGTCGAAGAATTCATCCGCCAATGCTATTGGGTCGGCTATAAGTCTTTGCCACTCGTTGGAATCACGGCGTTCATCATGGGCCTGGTTCTGACCATTCAGTCGCGGCCCACATTGGTGGCATTCGGTGCGGAGTCAATGCTCCCAAAAATGGTTTCGGTGTCATTGGTTCGTGAGATTGCCCCGGTCATCACTGCGTTGATCTGTGCGGGCAAAGTGGGATCCGGAATGGGTGCCGAGCTTGGATCCATGCGAGTGACAGAACAAATCGATGCCATGGAAGTTTCCGGTACGAATCCATTCAAATATCTGATCGTGACACGTGTACTGGCGGCAACCTTGATGCTTCCTGTACTATCAAGCCTGTCTTACGCGATTTCGATCTACGGCGGATACCTCGGCGTGAACATACGCGGCGCGGTGAGTTGGAGCCTATATTGGAGTCAGGTGTTCAATTCATTGCACTTTTCCGATATCGTTCCGTCGATCACAAAGACTTTCTTTTTTGGTTTCGCGATAGGCATAGTCGGTTGTTATAAAGGGTATAATTCAACCAAAGGCACCGAGGGTGTGGGCAGGTCTGCCAACTCGGCCGTGGTGGTCGCCTCCCTCCTCGTTTTTATCATCGATCTCCTTGCAGTTCAGGTCATTGACATTCTCGGGTTCACATGATTGAAAAAGATACGATCGTATTGGAGGTCAATGACCTTTGTAAATCTTTCGGTAACAATCACGTGCTGAATCATTTTTCATTGTCGCTTCGCCGCGGAGAAAATCTCGCTGTGCTCGGGAAATCGGGATCGGGTAAGTCCGTGTTGATCAAATGTGTGATTGGGTTGATTGAGCCTGACGCCGGTAAAATCACTGCCCTGGGTGAAGACATTGGCTCCCTGAGTCATGACGCAATGGACGAACTGCGGGCAAGGATTGGTTTCCTTTTCCAAAGCAATGCGCTTTACGATTCCATGACGGTGCGGGAAAATCTTGAGTTTCCCCTCCGCCGGCATTGGCCCAAAGACGCGCCCCGCGATTCGGAAAAAATAATCCTGGAACATCTCAATGACGTAGGACTGGCTCACACCATCGACATGATGCCCTCTGAACTGTCTGGCGGGATGCGCAAACGCATTGCCTTGGCAAGAACCCTGATCCTTCGACCTGAGATCATCCTGTATGATGAACCCACCACAGGCCTGGATCCAATTACCGCGCGTGAAATCAGCAAGTTGATTCTCCAGGTACAACAGAAGTACAACGCCGCTTCGCTGATCATTTCCCATGATATGAACTGCATTGAAATCACGTCAAATCGGGTGGTCATGCTCATTGATGGCAAATGCTATGCAGAAGATCGTTTTTCTGAACTACAACAATCGACGGATCCAAAAGTCCGGGAATTTTTCAGTGAACCAGTATGAAGAATCCAAAATCATCAGACAACATCAGGCTCGGCACCTTCGTAATGGCCGGAGTTCTGTTTATGGTTTTATCGCTGTACCTCATCGGAAAAAACCAGAACTTATTCGGGTCGACCTTCACAGTCACCGCATCCTTCACTAACGTCAACGGACTCGTGGCTGGCAACAACGTCCGCTTTGCCGGTATTGATGTAGGAACAGTCAAAGCTATTTCCGTCAGCAGTGATTCATCAGTCTCAGTGCAGTTGATCCTGAACGAAGACATCAAACCCTTTATACGCAGCAATGCCATCGCGTCGATCGGCACTGATGGTTTGATGGGAAACAAATTGGTAAACATCAACCCGGGAGCAGTACAGGGAAAACTTCTGGAGGATGGTGGCGTGCTACAGAGTCAGGAACCGGTTGAGACCGATGAAATGCTGCGCACACTCAAAGTTACTAACGACAACATCGCCGTGATCACTGACAACCTGAAGCAAATTTCGGCACGGCTAAACAGTTCCAACAGTCTCTGGAGCATTCTGGGAGACACCGCGATTGCCTATCACCTGAAGACCGGGGTGGCAAATTTTAATCTTGCGGGTCAAAACGTGGCAGAGCTGACGTTAAGCGCTGATCGGGCTGTACAGAAATTTTCTAATGGCAAAGGACTGGCCACATCACTCTTCACCGACACATTGTTACGAATAAAGCTCGAAGAGTCAATGCAAAATGTCAAATCATCTTCCGCCCGCCTCGACTCTATATCCGCAGACCTTGCCAAAGTCATCCGGTCTATAAAAACAGGTAAGGGTCCCGCCGCCACGCTCCTGAACGATTCACTCTCGTCGGCACGACTCAGGAAAACGTTTCAGAACGTTGAAAAGGGAACGGAGGGCTTTAATCAAAATATGGAGGCGCTCAAGCACAACTTCCTGTTCCGCCATTATTTCAAAAAACTGGAGAAGCAGAAGAAGGATTCCGCACACCAAACTATCAAAGGCCATGTCAACAAACCCTAGTGACGACCAGGTCAAGCTCGATCAGATCATCCAGCATCTCTTTGATGCGCGCGAAGAAATTGAACAATTCGCAAGTGACATTTCAACGAACAATCCTGAAGAGGTAGAAGTGTTTCAACGGCTCAAAGATGATTTCAAAGAAAAGGTCCGGGAACTCTCTTCGATCGTACCGGCCGACCCAACCGGCGACGCCGCGCGAATGGCCATTCAGGATCTGAATGAGTCGCTGAGCAAGGAACCCGTACACGATGCCATTACCTATTCGAATCAGAAACAGAATATTTTATTAGCACTGGGCAAGGTAGAAAGAAGCGGGCTCCATGTTGATTTCCATTCCGCCCGGTTTCAGCAGGACCTTGAGAAATTCAAACTCAAGCTTGAAATCCTCCTGCTCAAGTTTATTATCGGCAAGTTCAAAGTCCACGACGCTTTTCGTGAACAGCTAGCGCATGCACAAGAAATGATTGGTTCGCTCAAGGAAAAAGTGACTGGCCGTAAAAATGCCGCCCATCTCGTCCGAGCAGAATCCAAGCGAATTTTTATTGGGCTGAGGAAAGCATTAAAGCGACTGAAATAACCTTGTGGCAAATTCTGGCGCACAACCCAACGTCCACGAACCATGAGGGCTGATAGCGAACAGCTCAACGCGCCTGCTGACAAAAATCAAGCGCTATCCTGACGCTTCTCAGGATTATGGCTTGTTGCGATCGATACCTTCGCAAAAAATTCTAAATCGCTCTTCTCACAATGACTCACAACATATCCTTTCGTGATCGTACGTTCAGAATACTCCTGGCTATTGTCTTAGTGATCTTATTTGAGAGTGATAGAGTCGTTGCACCCTGGCATTTTGTTTTGCTGGGTGCCGCGATATTCATGGCTGCCACCGCCGTAATAAATTTCTGTCCGATATACAAACTGCTAGGGATCAAAACGTGGGAGATAAAAAAATTAAAGCATGATCGGCTCGACGGAAAACCCGGATATCACCATTATTATCATGTCAATGTTGCCTGGAACAAGAACAGGCAAGGTGTGATGTGTTCGCCGGAATTGAATAATGCTTCAGGCAATGGTTGTATTGAAGTGGCAACTCCCCCTCAGTTTCCAAAGGGAATACCTGGCATCTGGTCACCGGAACATCTTTTCACGGCCGCTGTATCGAGCTGCCTAATGACTACGTTCCTGGCAGTCGCGGAGAAGAAAAAACTTGACTTCATTGCGTTTACATGCCCGTCTGAGGGCAAACTGGAACGCAAAGACGGCACCTGGATGATGACAGAAGTAAAACTACATCCTACAGTGACCCTCCCTGATGAAGGAGCGCGCGCATTGGCCATGCAGGTGATCGCGGAGTCGGTTGATTCATGCCTCATTTCAAACTCGATCAAGTCGAAGATCAGCACACACCCGATCATTAACATCGGCGCGAGCGCAGCCGCCTGAAAGAAAATGGAGTCACTTCTCAGTGGATGATTTTTGTTCCTTCCGCTGGTTGATTTTATCCTCAACTTGTCCCAGCAGTTCCTCGAACTTCTCATCGATCTTGGCATTCAGCGCGTCGGCCAGATCCGATCCTTTCCGGGTAATGTTCTTTTGTGCTTTCGAACGCTTCGGCGCCAGGGCCGCGCCTAAGATTGTACCGGCGGCCAGCCCTGCCAATACACCCCAAATAGTCTTTCCTGATACCATACTATTATTTTTTTAATACGACGTCCTGAACCAATCAAACGATGTGATGTCTGAAACACGTTAATGGACTCACGTACCATCACCTCTTCAAGACCTCTTCGCCAAATTTCTACTCCATACTCATCCCATGACGATGCTCAAACACAACGAGCTGATCACACAACGGTCTGATATCGCGTTCAACATCAATTGACATGTATGCGACCGCCACAACAACTTTAGAAGGTGATTGACGTCGCACTTCCTGCAGGCAAGCTTCCATGGCACTCCTGGAATTCACCGAGGCCGCCGCCAAAATCACATCTTTATTCTTTAGTGAACTCGCGGTCGCCGCATCACTGTAAGACTTTTTTTCATTTGCGATCTCCGCGCGCAGACGCAACGTTTCATGATAGATGTAATCCTGAGGCAAGTCAAACGGACAATGGTTCAGTACCATTTCGTGCTCGGTGACAGCACCAATACAGCGGGTTCCCGACGCGGGGTCCTTCAATTCTCTCAGAGGCAAAACCTGAAGCGGAAGGTGCAGCGTTTTAGCAACTGAGAGACCTAATTGTGCCCCCTGCGGAACCATAGCAACAACGATAGAGTTGCTCATATCTTCCGCTCCCAACTGCCCTCCGAGAAATTGTGCTACCTCGTGAGCATCAGGCTGCAAAACATTCATTCTTGTCGCGTGACCCATCTTTGTTCTTTTGATACAAACCTAACATCATCGGTTCCCCCGTGCTCTGACGTTACTCATCCTTTGGTCGGATATTCGTCAGCTCGTCTCACATTTGGTAAAATTCGCAGGCAACCATTTTGAAGAGTCCTGCCGCGTGGGAGACCATTCGCGCAAAACCGTAGACCAACCCAGCATTTCCTGATTATTATCATGGAAATTTTAGCCGATATTTCGTCCGTTCTTTTACAGCAGCTGATCAATAACTTACATGAAACAAATAACACGGGCTGAGTTTATCAAGGAAATGGGCATCGCGGGTTTGTCGCTTCCCCTATGCTTGGGGATGCTTAGCGGGTGTGGCAACAACCAGGCGCCCGCAGCGCCGACCAATGTTGATTTCACCATCGACATATCCACCGGCGCGTTGTCACAAAACGGGACGTATACCATTAAAAACGGAGTGCTGGTAGCTCGCACTTCAACCGGTAGTTTTCTGGCAGTTCAGGCCACCTGCACCCATGAAGGCACCAGTCTTCAGTTTGTGAATGCACAGAACGACTTTTACTGTCCCAACCACGGCGCGATGTTCAGCACATCTGGGGCTGTAACGCGTGGGCCTGCTAACAAGGCGCTGGCCACCTATCAAACACAGCTAACCGGAAGTTTACTCCGCGTATTCTCCTGAAACCGTTTTTAACGACCGATCATGGCCAGATCTCTGTTCACCATCGCGTCTCTGATCTTCGTGTTTCATTGGGCAGAGGCACAAACCATCTATGCCGCTAATTCATCGAAAGTCTCATTCTTTGCTGGCACCGCGATTGAAGACATCGATGCTGTAAACGATCAATCCATCAGCTTCATTAATCTTGCAACCGGTGAAGTGATCGTGAGCATTCCAAATGAAAAATTTCACTTTCGGCGACCGTTGATGGAAGAACATTTCAACGAGAATTACATGGAATCCGGAAAATTTCCCAAGAGTGAGTTCAAAGGAAAAATCGGAAATTTTGAAAAAATTAAATGGGAATCAGGTCAAGCTTATGATGTGGAAGTTACTGGCATCCTCAACATTCACGGTGTAAGCCGATCTCGCACCATACCGGTTCACATCTCCTGTTTGAAGGAACGTCTCGACGCAGAACTAAAATTTTCAATAACACTCGCGGATCATAACATTGACCGGCCTCGCATTCTTTGGGAGAAGCTGGCAGAAACGGTAGATGTACACGCAAACTTCACTTATGAGCCTTACAAAAAATAAATCTACCGGACTGCTGCTGATCTCATTGCTGTCAATCAGCTTCAACTCGATCGCACAAAATCTCGACGATCTGGTAATGGAAAAAGAAAAAGCCTCAAATACTCTTACAACCGCCACCTTCAAAGGCACAAGGCTCATTCATGGACACTCCGTAGAAAATCCTGCAAAAGGAGTTTTGCAGGTAATGTTCTCGCATCGCTTTGGAACACTGGAGGATCCACTGTACACTTTTTTCGGAATGAATCAGGCGTCGATTCGGTTTGGGTTTGACTATGGAGTTACCGATCGCCTCGCGGTGGGTCTCGGACGCAGCAGCGGTCTTGGCGGAACCGTGCCGCCGCCGACTTATGATGTCTATGTGAAATACAAAATTCTGCGACAAAGCTCCGGTTCATCGCCGATGCCCGTGAGCATTTCCGCGCTTGCGGCAGCAGCTGTTGATACAGAAAAGTGGCCTGATGACGGCATTGTGAGAACAGGTTCTGACCGCATGGCCTATACCGGGCAGCTGCTCATCGCCCGCAAATTCAGCGAGAACTTTTCAATGCAGATCATGCCAACGGTTGTTCACCGAAATCTCACCGATGCTCCCGATCAGCAAAACACACTGATCGCCCTCGGAATCGGCGGCCGATATAAACTGAGCAAACGAATGGCTCTGACCGCTGAATATTATTTTAACAGGCCGAACAGCCTGGGAAGTGGGTACTATGATCCGTTCGCATTAGGAATAGACATAGATACCGGCGGTCACATCTTCCAGATCATGGTCACGAATTCTACCGGATTGATCGAACCCCAGTTCCTCGGTCGTACCAACACGAATTTCTTTGATGGCCCCAAAGCAATACGATTGGGCTTCAACTTCAGTCGGGTCTTTAACCTGAAGAAATAGTTCGTGTATTACTATCTAATTTCTTTTAACTGATCCTTTCTTCATTGAAACCCGGCCTCTGAGGCGACGCACCCGAGCGTCAATGGATGGAATATGCTCTTTGGATATAGCCGCAACCAATGCCCGGAATTCCTGTTTCATATAGGGGTGCGCGTGGTATTGCATGAGGTCAAACATCCCCTGAAGTGCATGGACCCGGACGAGCTTACTCTCGTTTTGATTTGCTGCCCAATAACGCAGGCGTTGCCATACCTCGGTTAATTGGTTCGCGTTTAATGCAACGCGTGGCAACAATTGTGCGAGATGCCATCTGACCTCAATGTTGGCGTGATCATTGAGCAGTTCAAGCAACTGACCGGTATGCGGCGAAAGAAAAGTGCGGGAAGTTCGTGTAATTTTTTCCACGGCATCCGCTGCTCTCATCACCACACGACGGTCGTGATGGAACAACAGGGTGAATAGCGCGTCAAAGTCAGCCTGAGTCTTAACGAGGGCGATCACAGAATGTGTGCCTAGCAACATTCGCAAGTCACCTCCTTTCAATTTTCCCGCCAGCGTCTCTTGATCCATGATTCTCAGGCTGTGCTTATTGATCCTCGAACCGGTGCAGCTGACCGAATTCTGTGAGATTCAGGATTATTGAATGACAGTAACGTTATCCTTCTTGCGTGGTTTGGTAACCGGATTCTCTGCACCGAAGCCGATCAAAACAGCGAGCTGAACCTTTTCGTATGGAGCCGCCTTTAAATTCGAGTAACCAGGTGTCTGATCAACAAATTTACCAAAGCCAACCGGGCAGGAATCCAGTCCAAGTGACTTTGCGGCCAACATCATCGTCTGTGCACAGATCCCTGCATCTATCGCTCCCCATTCATTGTCTTTGGGCATGGTAATAAATACAACCACAGGCGCTCCGTGAAAAACAAAATCTTCGCTGGCAGACTGAGCTATTTCATTTGAAAGGTGAAACAGATCTTTGGCAACGGTCGCAATCTCACTTGAAATCTTTTTGATTTCTGCCGGGTTTGTGACCACATAGAACTTCCATTCCTGCTTGTTCATCGCGGTGGGAGCCATCCGGGCCGCATCAAGAACGTCCTCCAAAAGTTTTTTGGGCACAGGGGCAGGTCCGTACTTCCGGACCGCACGACGGAAATAGATGGTTTTTAGCGTTTCATTCATGGTGGTTGCTATTTGAGTCCATTCTTCGATTACATAAGCAAATTGAGGCTTTTCCGTACCTCGCTTGCTGTCACCCGTCATGATCTTTCCTGACATAAGTCAGGCCTGCCATTAATCAGGGGGCAGTATGATTTTAGTCATCTCCCTTGCGGTACCCTGGAAATAGCTTGTCAAAAAATTCCTCCATGAAAAAAATTCTGGTTATCGAGGACCACCCCGATGTTCGCGAGAACACTGCTGAAATTCTCTCGCTCGCCAACTATGAGGTGATTACTGCAGAGAATGGAAAAATCGGAGTTGCCCTTGCCGAACAAGAGCACCCGGATCTTATACTGTGCGACGTCATGATGCCCGAGTTGGATGGCTATGGTGTGCTGCATATCCTCAGCAAAAAGCCTGAACTATCAGCCATTCCATTCATCTTCGTCACGGCAAAAACTGAGAAAGCGGATATACGCAAAGGGATGGAACTTGGCGCAGATGACTACTTGACCAAGCCATTTGACGACACCGAGCTTCTGGCTGCGGTGGAGACCCGACTGTACAAAAGCAGTATTCGCTCAAGGAACTATTCGGGCGCCGGCGGACTGGATTCATTTATCGCCGATGCCCGTCAGGCATTACACCTGAAAGACCTCTGCAAAGACAAACGCTCGAGGCTATTCCGCAAAAAATCGGAGATATTCAGTGAGGGCGACGCTCCCACTTCGGTGTTCTATGTTAACACAGGAAGTGTGAAGACCTTCAAAGCCCATCCGGAAGGCAAAGAATTGATCACACAAGTGCTCAACCCCGGTGACTTCTTTGGGTTCGAGTCCATTCTCCATAACGCACCTTACCAGGAGTCAGCCATAGCGCTCGAAGATTCGGAAATCGTGCTGATTCCACGCGAAGATTTTCTCACACTGATGTATGGCCAACCCGACGTGTCCGCTGGATTCATTTCCATGCTCTGCAAAAAAATTGCCGAGCGCGAGAAGCAGCTACTCACCCTAGCCTATAGCTCGGTGCGCCAACGCACCGCTGAAGCACTCCTGCGGGTAGGACAAATGAAGAATGACAAGCTGGCTATAGAAATCTCAAGAGAAGACCTCGCAAGAATTGTAGGCACCGCTTCGGAATCAGTGATCCGTGTTCTTACGGAATTCAAGCAGGAAGGCTTGATTGAGTCTGAGGGGATGAAAATCAAAATACTACAACCTGCCAAACTCGAAAAAGTGGTTCGTTGGAGCATCAGCAAATAGGAGAAAAAGATCGAGGTTGCCTAAGTCTTGAATCACACAACCCGCTCACCGGCCTCTGCAAACACGGCTGAGGCAGCCGTTCTTTATAACCATCGTCTGGCAATCAAACTTTTATAAATCAGGAATTTTCTAATCTGCGCAACGAAATCAACGCGATGGTTTGTAGAAATTCTTTGAGAGCGCACTCAACCTCTTCATCTCTTCTTTCATTTTTTCTTTCAGGTGAGCAGGATCCTGACCATCCTTTTTGGTGAGGGCGCTG
This sequence comes from Cyclobacteriaceae bacterium, assembly GCA_044227305.1. GTDB lineage: Bacteria > Bacteroidota > Bacteroidia > Cytophagales > Cyclobacteriaceae > ELB16-189. The sequence continues at coordinate 155,875 of JBGAFJ010000001.1, forward strand.
AGAACCTGCTTGTCGTGCCACTGCCCGATAAGCATCTCTCCCGCCGAAAGAAACTTTTGTTCCTTTTTTGAGAGAAAGTCTTCGATTTCAGACAAATACAATAATTGCTTCATCACCTTTCTCGTTGCATGCAATTGCTGACGATCCGCTTTGGGGAACAAACTCTTTTTCACCGTTGCTTTCAAACTGGCGATGGCCTTTCTGAAATCCTTCTTTTTTACCTGGGTGGCTGCGTGTCCGATGGATTTACGACGACTGTGTACCCGATCCTTAAAGGTCTCAGCATCAAAAACAAAAAGTTCCTTTTCAGTCTCAGGTGCCGCACCCACTTTTTTCGGAGGAGCATCCGTGAGTCCGTAACGAGTTGCTAGCCGTGAAGCGACTTCAGGATCGCGGATATCACCGGCTTTGCGAAAGATCTCCCGGAACGGGAGGAAATTCTTATGCACTTTAAATTCTTTGGAACATTTTCCGATCACTATCAAAACAGCCTTTATCTTCTTGATCTCAATGCGTATTTCATGGAGCGTTTCCACTTCCTTGAATTCCTCAAATGCGTCGAGCAATTCTTCAAGGTGTTTGATCCGGGCTGTGGCGTATTTTCTTAGTGCTTTCATAGTCTGTTTTCTAACGTGCAATCCAGCCGCCGTCCACGGGCAATGAAACTCCCGTCACGAAGGATGCTGACTCAGAACAAAGCCACATCACAGCTTCGGCAACTTCTTCGGGAGCCCCCATCCTTCCGACGGGCTCCATATCTTCATACTGTTTTTCGACTACCTTGTCCTTTCCTGTAACGCGATCGATCATAGCAGTTCGAATCACTCCAGGGCAAACAGCATTGACGCGAATACCCTGCTTCGCATATTCCAGCGCCGCAGTTTTCGTCAATCCAACTACAGCATGCTTGCTGGCCACATAAGCAGACAATCCGGGAAATCCAATCAAACCTGCAATGGACGCGCAATTGACGATCACTCCTTTTCCTTCATTGAGCATTTGGTCAATCTCAAATTTCATGGCCAGCCAGATGCCTTTGAGGTTAATGCCCAGAGTCTTGTCCCAATCCGTCTCGGTATATTGGTGTACGGGAGCCTGCGCCCCTTCAATGCCTGCGTTGTTAAAAGCAAAATCGAGCCTTCCAAACTCACTGATCGTTTGATCGACCACCGCTTTGACATCAGATGCTCTGGATACATCGCATTTAACGAAAAGACCTTTGACTCCCTGACCCTCAATCGCAAGCACGGTATCCTTGCCATCCAGCCAATCGGCTACAACTACGTTGGCGCCGCGTTTCGCAAATTCGATGGCTGTTGCCTTTCCGATGCCGAAGCTGCCTCCGGTAACAATCGCTACTTTTCCCTGAAATATCTTTTCCATATGCTTTCCCTTTGGTGTGATTGACTATGAAGGCAAACCTATCCAGGCACTGATATATGTGGCCTGATGACTGTCAGGAAAAAAAATGATTGATGTCATGGAACCCGCGGATTTTTTACTATTTCTCAGTCTGCAGCAACGTCGCTTTCATATCGGCCGTCATCGGAAAAACCCCTACTCTTCTCAGGAAATTATCAATAGCATCCCCGAAAAATTTAAGGTCATTTTCTGTCACTCGGTACGTAGATACATTCCTCACATCGTCATGGCGGCCATCTTTGAACAAATCTCTTAACGCCAGTTCCTCCACCGCTATGGGTTCGTCATGAAGAAGCTCTGTCAGTTGATCAACCATCTTTTGCCGCTGTCCGTCACGACCACCACAGAGGCTGATGAAAGAGCACGCTTCAATGACTGAACCATTTTCTTTGACAAACGTCCGCATCGGACTTGCCATCCTGGCGTTCCACACAGGCGCCACCAGGATCACCATGTCATACTCCCTCAGATCGGCCCGCAAGGGCTTAATAGCGGGAACCCTGTTGAATACGATATCCAGCAAAATGGCGAAGCCCATGCGTTTTCTTTTCGGAACGATCTCCTCAATGTCGCAGTTTAGCCTTTTCTCAAGTTGGTACGCCAACGCTGTGTTGTTGCCGCTGTTCGAATAAAAAACGATTAATGGTTTCATACACGGGCAGGTGACTTTGACTTAATGTTGACAATGAGCAATGGTTTGCTCTCGCGCTTGATAAGACCTTCCGCAATGCTGGGTTTCAGCAAGCGAAGGATACCCGTTCGCCCTTGCGTGGTCATCACAATCATGTCTACATCATGATCTTTTGCAAACTCGTCGATACCTCCTTCTTCCGTGGTCGCATTATAAACATGCGGCGTATACACTATTCCCTTGAACTGATGCATGAATCGTTTCATAGAAGATACAATCTGTCGCGAGGACACGAAATGATACGGCGTGCACACGTACAGCAAGTCGACGTGCGCATTCCACGCAGAGGCCAGTTCAAAAACAGGCTTAAATGGCTTGATCAGGTCTTTTTGAAAATCCGAGGCAAACAGAATTCTTCGCACATCCAACTCGTCTGCAGCCTTTTTGATAATCAGTACCGGCACCGTTGCTTGACGTATGAATTGAAGGGTGATCGATCCGAAAACAGATTTTCGCGATTTACCGGCACCCCGGGAACCCATCACAACGAGGTCAATATCAAAGGGCTTCAGGTAATCTTCAATCCAGGTTTGACTGTCGCCGACAACGAGCTCGATGCAGGCCTTGACCCCTTTCTGTTCAGCCAGCCTGACGAGTGCTGAAAGCCTGGCACGTAATTCCCCGATACGTTTTTCTTCATCTTCGTTTGCGGATGACCCGTTCCGCCTCACACTTCTATCGTCACTCACCGGGTAAATGTGCAAGAAAAAAATTTCGGCCGGCGCCTTTGCGGCTAGCACTATCGCAGTCTTCACAGCTGCAAATGAATATTCAGAAAAATCAACGGGAACCAGTATTCGTTTCATACCAACCAGGATTTACTGAATGCGATACTATCGATCTCGCCCTGCACTTCAGCTGATGAAAGTCATATTTACATCTGCCATTTATCAACACCCATGGCTGAGGTTTTCCAGACTATTGACTCATCAAACCCTTACCCTATGAAATTCATTCTCATACTCGGCGTTTTCATTGCCGGTGCCTGCGTAAGTGATGTAAAATTTGAAGGTCCCCAACCTGAAAACGTGCCGGACGAAATGCTGATTCCAAATTCCGTGTGGGGTGTATACCGCAGCGTCCAGGACTCAAGCTTGCTTTTTATTTCCGCTACCGAAATGGTCCGCTTCGTGAACAAAACATTCAAAGTCTCCCGCACATTATTGGATTCGGCTTATCAATTCAAAGGGGACACGGCGTTTTATGATGAAGAGAACAGGTTGGACGTTGAGTTGGTGGGAGACTCCGTATTTGGTCGTTTTCATCGCGCAGATACGATCTTCAGCATATCCCCGTGGAATGTCCTCAGGAAATACAAAGGGTATTACTTTCTCAATAAACAGGCCAGCAATGGTTGGGAAGTTTATCTCATGACGGCAAAAAACAATGAACTTTCATTGGTAACTTCATGGCGTGAAGAGGACCTCGCGGCGTTGCGAAAGATCACTCATTCCAATGACAGCACACACCGATTTAAACCGAGCCGTTCTCAGATCAGGAAATTTGTCCTGCAGCATGGACTGCCGGCAGGAGAAAAATTTCGCCGCGTCACGGAAGATGACCTTCCCGTCACGATAACGAAACGACTGCTGGTGGGGCCTCAGTGAAAGTGAAAAAACTACGCGCCGATTGTGAGCAAAACGTCAGAAAACCTTCCGTACTGGAGTCGTTCGATTGACGATAATCTGAAAATCCTGAAATCATCAGCCAGGGGGCTCACATCTGCTGAAGCCGCTGCACGCAAAGGGCTCATCAAGCCGCAGCACACCGAAAGCGCCTTTGTGCAGGATGTCAAAACACTCTTGTCGCAGTTTAAGAGTCCGTTACAGGTAATTCTGATCGTCGCGGTTATTATCTCAAGTGCCCTCGGGGAGTTTAGTAACTCTTTTATCATACTGGGCATCATTTTAATCAGCGGCGTGCTGGGCTTTGTGCAAGAAAGAAAAGCAAACCACGCCATAAGGGATCTACGCGCTATTGTGCGCATTACAAGCGCGATCGTTCGCGACGGAAAAATTCTGGAATTGCCAGCGTCGGAAATTGTGCAAGGCGACCTGGTGCACCTGAAAGCCGGCGACATTATTCCGGCTGATTGTATCATCATGGAATCGCACGATCTGCATGTGAACGAGTCCACACTGACCGGAGAATCATTTCCTGTTGAAAAAGCACCGGGAGTGATCGGTGTTACCGACGTTTTGAGCAAGCGAAGCAACTGCGTGTTCCAGGGTTCAAGTGTAGTCAGCGGGACCGCGTCGGCACTCGTCGTAAAGATCGGGTCCGAAACAGAATTTGGACACATTTCCGCGTCGTTGCAGCGACATCAGCCGCTGACGGCTTTTGAAGATGGACTTCGCCATTTCGGGTTCATGGTGATGCGGGCTACCCTCCTGCTTTCGGTGACAATTCTCGTAGTCAACATCTATTTTGGCAAACCTGTAGGCGACTCACTCCTCTTCGCTTTGGCACTCGCCGTAGGAATGGCGCCGGAACTATTGCCTACCATCGTCACGATTACGCTGTCTGCGGGTGCATCACGAATGGCCGAACGTCAGGTGGTTGTAAAGAAGCTCGGTTCAATTCAGAATCTGGGCGCGATCAACATCCTTTGCTCCGACAAAACCGGCACGCTCACCGAGGGCAGCGTGAAAGTTGTGAAAACGGTAGATGGTCGAGGTCAGCAAAGTGACCTCGTTCGTGACCACGCATACCTCAACGCTTTTTTTGAATCCGGATTTACTAATCCTTTGGACGACGCCATCCGCGCCTTGAAAAAAACAGGGGCTCCAGGCCACTCGAAAGTGGACGAAATCCCCTACGACTTTATTCGCAAGCGACTCAGCATTGTCACAGAACATGAAGGGCGACACCTTCTCATCACAAAAGGCGCACCAACCAACATCATCGAGATTTGCAGCGAAGCACGTTTTGAAGATGGCAGCGTGCTATCTATTAACGATGCAAAAAAAACCATTCTGGAAACGCACGCATCATTTTCCGAGGAGGGTCTCCGTACCATTGGGATTTGCTGCAAAGACATCACGGATGACCCTTTCATTTCCAAGCAAGATGAGATCGGTATGACTTTCGAAGGTTTCGTCGTGCTCTCGGATATACTGAAGCCAGATGTGGCGGAAGCGATACGGGAACTGGCAGCCACCGGTGTGAAACTTAAAGTCATTACCGGTGACAATATCCTGGTGGCAAGACATACAAGCTTAGCGATTGGCTTGCGCTCAGACGATATCATCACCGGAAGCGATTTGAAACTCATCAGCGATGAAGCATTGCCCGCGCGCATCCGCGACGTCGAAGTATTCGCTGAAACCGAACCTAATCAGAAAGAGCGGATCGTGAGGGCTTTCCGCAAAAGTGGAAATGTGGTAGGCTATCTGGGCGATGGAATTAACGATGTGTCAGCCCTTCATGCCGCTGATGTTGGCATCTCCGTAGATTCCGCCGTTGACGTAGCCAAAGAAGCCGCAGACATAGTCTTGCTGAAAAAAGACATCAAGGTACTGTATGCAGGCATCCAGGAAGGCAGGAAAACATTCATGAACTCGCTGAAATACATCTTTATCACCACCAGTGCCAACTTCGGAAATATGTTCAGCATGGCAGGAACTTCTCTTTTCCTTCCCTTCCTGCCGCTCTTGCCCAAACAGATCCTTCTGCTGAATCTCCTGAACGACATCCCCGCGATGACCATCGCATCCGACCACGTGGACCCCGAAACCTTGAACACGCCGCGGCATTGGAACACAGATCTCATACGCAAATTCATGATCGTGTTCGGAATTGAAAGCTCATTGTTCGACTTTATCACCTTCGGAACCTTGCTGTGGCTGTTCAAGAACGATGTAAGTATGTTTCAAACGGGTTGGTTTATGGAATCGATACTTACGAGCTTGCTGACGTTGCTGATCATGCGCACACGACGACCCGTGTTTAAGAGTCCGCCCAACAAAGTTCTTCTGTTGGCAACAGTAGCGATCGCCTTGGTGAGTCTGTCTCTGCCCTTCCTGCCATTCGCATCTTTGCTAGGTTTCAAATCACCGCCGCTCCTCCTCCTAGGAACCATGCTCGTCATCGTAGTATTATATGCGTTCCTGGCGGAATTTACCAAGCAATATTTTTTCAGGCGGCTAAGCTATTAACTAACTTGCCTGAAACATTTGAGCAAGCGGTGCAGTCGATCGGCAATATGACGGAAATCAGACTCCAGTCAGGATATTTATCAGAATCGGCTCTGCCACGAATTCAGACCTTCAATCATATGAAACAAATTATTTACCCGGCGGTATTTTTGATCTCGGTAGCAATCCTCTCCGGTTGCTCCGGCAAAACGTATGTTCAGAAAAGTCCGGACGCCGATTTCTCGGGGTTCAGCACCTATGCTTTCCTTCCAAGGGCGGATAGTACTTCAAATCCCCTTTTCAACAACGACATCGTCGACGATCTGATTGAAAAGAGTGTGATCAATGAAATGAGCAAGCGAGGTTATGTCGTGGAGACTTCTGCGCCGGACGTCATGATTAGATTTCATGTTGTCGTTGAGGAGCGGCAACAACAGATCGTGAATTCACCGTCGTATGCCTATCCGGGAATCTGGGCCGGATACCCACTTCGCCAACCCTACATATTTTACGGCGGACCAATTTATAATGCTGCACAGATCGTACACTACGAAGAAGGTACGCTCATCATCGACGTGGTACAGAAATCAACCGGCAAAATGATCTGGCGCGGCTGGATTGTAGGCGATGTCGACAACGCGGAAGAATTTGAAATCAAGATACCGGGCATGGTCAAAAGAATTTTTGAAAAGTATCCCGGTACACGGGTTGTTAAGGTGAAGGAAGATCGCATATAGCCTTCAATAGAATACGCAGCGGCATGACCGTTATGCCGCCTCAGTCCATCACCCTCGGAAATATTGTAATGATCCGAAGTTTCGCGGAATCCATCTCAAAAACTTCTCCTTGGGGTCGTTTAGAACTCACTATTTTTTGTTACTTCAATTTCGGTAACATCTAAAATTAACGACGACCTGATTATGGAATTCAGACAACTGGGGGCATCCGGACTTTCGGTGCCCGTTTTGAGTTTTGGCACCGCTACTTTCGGCGGTGGCAACGATTTTTTTAAGGCGTGGGGCAGCACGCAGGCACAGGAAGCAGAGAAACTCGTCGACATGTGCCTCGATGCCGGAGTGAATTTCTTCGATACAGCAGACGTGTATTCTGCCGGACTCTCGGAAGAAGTTCTGGGAAAGGCGATCGCCAGGAAGAGACGCGACACATTGATACTGTCAACCAAGACAACGTTTACCTTCGGTTCAGGACCCAACAACCAGGGCTCGTCAAGGCTCCGGATCATGAGACAGATTGAAGGAAGCCTGAAACGCCTCGGCACCGACTACGTGGATATCTACCATATGCATGGCTTTGATGGGAACACATCTGTAGAAGAAACGTTGCGGGCGCTGGACGACCTCGTTCAAAGCGGAAAGATTCGTTACATAGCCGCCTCAAATTTTTCAGGCTGGCATATGATGAAGTCATTGAGCATCAGTGACCGCTATGGCTGGAATCGCTACGCAGCACACCAGGTGTACTACTCTTTGGCTAATCGGGAATACGAATGGGAACTGATGCCACTGGCCCTGGACCAGGGTGTGGGGGCTATCGTCTGGTCACCGCTCGCTGCCGGGCGTCTGGGGGGAAAATACCGTAGAAATCAACCCATACCAAAGGATAGTCGGGTCGCACAGGGAGGAAGTCCTATCCCCGAGATGGTGATCAATGAATCTGTTTTCTACAATACGGTCGACGCGCTTGATACAATCGCCAAAGAAACGGGGAAGACTGTCGCGCAGGTCGCATTGAATTGGGTGTTGCAAAGACCTTCCGTTTCAAGTATTCTGTTTGGCGCGCGCAATGAAAATCAACTGAAGGAAAATCTTGGCGCAGTAGGCTGGAACCTCACCAAAGAACAAGTCAAAACTCTCGACGCAGCCAGTGAAGTTCCGACGATTTATCCCTATTGGCACCAACGTCAAAATCTTACGCTGAATCCACCACCGAACTTTTATTAAACACACCCCGACCCCGACGCCCTATGAACTATCCACGAAGAACGTTCCTTCAAAAGACTGCAGCCGCCAGTGTCATCGCTTTTCTGGCGGATCCGGGTCGTTCGGATGCAAATTCATCAACCTCCGATCCGCTTGGTGTACGCGCCGATTTTCCCATTACACAAAAGCGCACCTATCTCAACGCTGCCTATACCGCAGCCATTCCGCAACAGGTGGTTGATGCTGCTTGTGGCTTTGCCAATGGAAAGGCACAATTGCCGAGCACGGTCGGTGCGATGCTGAAAGAAACAGAAAAAGTCCGGGAACAATATGCGCGCCTGATCCATGCATTGCCTGAAGAGATCGCGTTTCTGTCATCCACATCAGAAGGAGAAAACATCGTCACCAATGGAATCCACTGGGCTGCCGGCGACAATGTGGTCACCGACGATCTACATTACGAGACGGGCTTCGTCATTTACCGTCAACTGGAAAAATCGAAAGGAGTACAAGTTCGCGTTGTCAAAAATAAAGGAGGCGCCGTGACGGCGGAGGATTACGCAAAGGTGGTCGACAAAAAAACCAGGATGCTGGCACTCTCCTATGTATCAAGTCTGAATGGATTTCGCCACGACCTCCGCAGGCTGGCAGACCTCGCTCATGCAAACAATGCGTTCATATATGTGGACGGCATTCAGGGTGTCGGCGCATTTCCGTTGGACGTGCATGCCACGGGAATCGACTTCATGTGCAGCGGCACGTACAAGTGGCTCCTCGGTACGTACGGGGCAGCGCCGTTCTATATTCGAAAAGATCTTATTGAAACACTTCCGCTGGACCGCTTTGGATGGAAACATGTGGAAAAAGAACTTCCCGATGGGAATTTTGAGCTTTCCCATCAGGCCAAACGTTTTGAATATGCCACGCTTCCATTTGGTGTGATCGCCCAGCTCGGCGCGGGTCTTTCTTACCTGGAAAAAGTGGGCGTCGACAAAATCGGGAAGCACACCCTGGAGCTAGGCCGCCAACTCCGGAATGAAATTGTCGGGCAGGGTAAAAAATTATTTACTCCCATCGATAATGAAACCCCGATCGTAACCTGTTATTTACAGGACCCTACGGCGGCACAGTCTGCCTTCACTGCCGCAACCATTGACGTTACGGTTCGTCTAAAGGAAAAAGAAGTGCGCGTATCGCCGGCTTTGTTTAACACAAGTGAAGAGGTTGCAAAGTTCTTAGATGTGCTGAAAAAATTGAAGTAAAACCGCACCGTTTGCTAAATCATATGTGGAGAGGCCCGACCAAAAGGGTTTCAATAAAAGAACTGTTCTGAGATTATCTTGCCGTTCCACACTTCGTAGAGCATGATCTGCTTCATCTGAATTCGTCCATGTTTTTTCGCAGTCACCTCCAGCTCACGCCCCACCACAAAGTGATTGCCGCACACCAGTGGTGGTGAAGTGGCAGCCCCGTGAAATTCCTCGATCGTCGCAATGAAGTCTTCCGCCTTTTTCCGAACGTTAGCATTTTCCAATGGGTTTGCTGAATGAAGTCCGTTCAGTACCTTCATAAAAAATAACGATCCGATGAAAAAATTTGCGTTATGCCTTATGATGGTGACCTCCTCAGCATTGTTTGCTCAGGAAAGTCGAGTCTACGACAACCTCACCCTTCCAAGCAAAATTCTTAAAAGCGATCGTAAATATGCCATCTATCTCCCACCCGATTACGAAACCTCACAACGCAGCTACCCGGTTTTATACCTGCTTCATGGCGGCGGCGATGATCAAAGTGGCTGGATTCAGTTCGGGGAGGTGAAACATATCGCTGATCAAGGAATTGAAGACGGCTCTGCTACCGCAATGATTATCGTCATGCCGGACGCCAACACCGGCCAGCGTGGCTTCTTTAACGATGTCAAAGGCGAATGGCGATACGAAGATTTTTTCTTTGAGGAATTTATGCCGTTCATCGAGAACAAATACCGCATCAGAAAAGAGAAGCGTTATCGTGCGGTGTCGGGGCTTTCCATGGGAGGCGGCGGAACGTTCATGTATGCGTTGCATCATCCCGAACTCTTCGCATCAGCATGTCCATTAAGCGCATCGACCGGGCCACTCTCTTTGGAGGCAACGAAAACGTGGCTGGAGCAGCGCAATGTCACAGCAACTCCAGAACAGATTGAGGCCTACTACAAAAAATATTCAGCACTGCCGCTCCTAGACGCCGTGGCTGCCGATAAGAAAAAAGAAATACGCTGGTACATCGACTGCGGGGATGATGATTTTCTGTTCGAAGGAAATTCATTGGTTCATATCGCGATGCGCAAAAAAGAAATCCCACATGAATTCCGTATTCGCAACGGCGGACACAACTGGACCTATTGGAGAGAGGCATTGCCTACTGTGCTGAGCTTTATTTCTGATGGATTTCATCAGTTTTAAAACATGTACGATTTATATCCTGCGCCAAAAGCGTGGGTAAAAATGAATACGTACAGCCTATGTGGCTGTCTTTGCTACACAAAGAAAGGTATACCTGGCGTCGCGTATTTCTTTAGTCCGTCTTCAATCAACTCCAGACCAATTCCCGGCTTGTCTGACACTTTCAAAAAGCCATTCTTGATCGTAGGTGGTTCTGCAACCATTCCGACCCAATCCGACAACGTTCCCTGATTTGATTCAAGCATCAGAAAATTCGGGACGGTGGAACAGATATGGGCTGAAGCCATCAATGCCCAGGGAGTGCCAACCATGTGAGGTGCAAACGGAACATAATGCGCGTTAGCAATCGTAGCGATGCGCTGTGCTTCACCAATACCACCGCACTTTTGAACATCCGGCATAATGATGTCAGCCGCCTTCATCTGGAGTAGTTGTTCGAACTGGTATGTGAGAAAGAGGTTTTCGCCGTTGCAGATTGGCGTGCTTGAAGAAAGAACAACCTCGCGCATGGCCTCCATGTTTTCCGCCGGCACAGGTTCTTCAATCCACGTGAGATTATAGGGCTCGAGCGCTTTTACGATTCGCAGTGCGGTCGGCAAATCAAAACGCGTATGCATGTCGATCATAACAGCCGTCTCGGGTCCCACTGCAGACCGTACTGCAGCTACGGTGTTTATCAATCGAGCGAGCTCTTTGTTATTGTACGTACGGTTGTAGGTGTCCTGTTTATTCGGATCGTCTTCAAATGCAGAGAAATCAACCCAGAACTTGATTGCATCATAACCGGCATTCTTACCCGCAAGGCAGGATGCGGCAATCTTTTCCGGACTGCCTGCGTTGTCGACCGGGTGGGTGTAGAGATGAACGGAATCCCTGAACTTCCCTCCCAGCAATTGATACACAGGCAATCCCAATGCCTTTCCCGCAACATCCCAAAGAGCAATGTCGATCGCGGACAACACGGCAACAAAAACTCCCGACTGAGAACCCACAAACGGCGCCAGTTGAGTAACCCTGCGGAGGTCATCGAAGAGTCGGTTTACGTTGATCGGATTCTTTCCTATCAGTTTCTCTCCCAATTGCTTGGCGAGAAAGTAGGTACCACCTACCGCATCCACCGCCTCACCGTATCCAGTTATTCCCTGATTGGTTTCAATCTTAATGAACATCTTGCGCTGATCCGGCAGCACGTAAGCCGAAGTGACTTTCGTAATTTTAAGGTCGCTGGGACTAGAAGCCAGATTTTGTTTGCCGACGGCTGTTTCGAAACCTGATCCGAAATTCGTGAAAACAGCGGCACCCGCAGCAGCGCTTATCCCGGCCCGCTTTAAAAATGAACGCCTCGATGAAGACATGAGTAAATGGTTTAGGTTAAAAAACAAATTACAATTTTTGTTTCACCAAAACTGCATCTTTACATTAACGGGTAGTAAATCAGGATAGAGGTAATAACCCATTATCGTAAAACAGATTCCTGAAAATCATGCAAACAAAAACACTCCTCCTCCTCGCTAACGGCTTCGAAATTTTTGAAGCCAGTGTATTCATCGATGTACTCGGCTGGAATCGGGTCGAGGGTGACAAAACCACCGAGCTCGTCATTTGTGGGTTTCAACGCGAGATCAAGGGAACCTTTGGAGTCACGCTCATCGCCGATGTTCTTATCGACGAAATCGATGTGGCAGACTACGACGCGCTGGCGATACCGGGAGGTTTTGAAGAGTTTAAGTTCTATAGTCAAAGCTACAGTGATCGATTCACTTCGATCATCAGACAATTCAATGATCGGAAGAAACTGATCGCATCCATTTGCACGGGCGCGTTGCCCATTGGCAAGAGTGGCGCCTTGAAGGGCAGGAAGGGCACCACCTACAACCAGGGCGGAGTCCGCCAGAACCAGCTGGGCGAATGGGGTGTCTCTGTTCAAAACGAACCCATCGTTGTGGATCAAAACATCATCACCAGTTGGAATCCTTCCACCGCTGTCGAAGTTGCTTTCAAATTGCTCGAACGCCTTACTTCGGAAGAGCAAGCGAAGTATGTAAGAGGTCTTATGGGATTTTGAGCAGGGCCGAGACTGCGCAATAGTTATTTCTTCTCTGCCGCAGCGATTGCGCGTTCAACCAGCTTTGGATCATTGATTTTCGCGGCGAATTTTTCAAAATACTTCGTAGGCCCCCTCCACTTCATGTCATCCGTTCTCTTAAAAAGTTTCGCATCAGTTCTCAAAGTCGCCAGACGTTTGAAAAGCAATGCATTCGCATGGTGTTTACCCAATAGCTTCGGCGGAAATTTTTCAATGGCACCAAACTCATTCAACATGCGTATCGCGCCGGCCTTTCCTACACCGGAGATACCAGGGTAACCGTCAGCAGCATCTCCTACCAGGGCGAGCAAATCGGGAATTTGCGCGGGCGAGACACCGAATTTTTTTCGAACCCCGGCTTCATCGCGAATGATCTTTGCACGTCGATCGATTTGAACAACCCGCTCACCGCGGACACATTGAGCAAGATCTTTGTCAGGTGTCCAGATGCAGACTTTGAGCACCTTAGGATCGGCTCCGGCGCGATGGGCGGCGGACGCAAGTGCATCGTCCGCCTCCAGTTCCACCATGGGCCAGACGGTTATCCCCATAGCGGCCAACCCCTCTTCCAGCGGCCCGAATTGTGCAATCAGAGGACCTTCGATCCCTTCACTCGTCTTGTAGTCCGGCCACAGGTCATTGCGAAACGACTCAATAACATGGTCGGTTGCGACGCCGATGTGCGTGGCACCTTCTTCTATCATCTGCAGAACACCGTGCAATGCCCCCGAGACTGCACCAAAGCGCCTGTCTTTGCCTTTGTTGAAGCTTCGTTGCCCATAAAAATGGCGGAATAATTCGTAAGTGCCGTCGATGAGATGTACAATCATACCCTAGCGATCGGAAGTTCGGTGATTAAACTTAAAACACAGCCGGATGGGGGTCTTGCTATTGTGAATTGTCATTAAAACGAAGACTGACAAACCACTGGCAAAGAAATTGAAGCAACTCACAGAAATAGGGTTATCTTTCCGAAATTACCCCTTTCATCAGAAGAGATGAACTACCAAAAACCCGAATATGGCCTTTATTGATCATGTGCTTCAGAATCCGTCCTATCACTGGGCCGACAGCGATGGAAATCTTGTGAAACCTACGCTTCGGCAATTGTGGAGTGAAGCGTTTTCAAGAGTGAACGTGTTCAAATCGAAAAAGAACTGGATCCCTTTCATCAATTGGGCCATCTCGATCGCCATGTTGCCGTTTCTATACCTTTTCGTGTTCCATTATTTTTCATGGCCTTTGGCGTTCCTTGCAGTAGTGTATGCAATGGTGATCATGAGTACCCACGGAACGATCTGGTATCATCGTTACAGCACCCACAAAGCCTACACTTTCAGTAATTCCATTTGGCGATTCATCACGCAGAATCTTGTCATCAGAACGTTTCCGGAAGAAGTATATGTAGTATCTCATCACGTCCACCATCTGAAATCTGACAAACCGGGTGACCCCTATAATTCCAACGCCGGCATCATGTATTGCATGCTCTCGGATGTGAATCACCAACCGATTGCAAAAGATCTCGATGAAAAGGACTATGCAAAAGCTGCAAATTTCATTCGCCACACGGGCGTAAAAGTTAACACCTATCAGGAATATCAGAAGTGGGGATCTATTGCCAATCCATACTATACCGTGGCGCATCTCCTCATCAACTGGGTGTTGTGGTTTGCGTTGCTCAACTGGATCGGGGGCCCTGCCCTGCCGTGTGCTTTGTTCAGCGGCGCACTGTTTTGGTATGTGCTTGTGAGGGCTTTCAACTACACAGGGCATGGCGGCGGAAAAGTCAAGCATGTTGACGGTGTGGATTTTGACCGGAGTAACCTTTCCATCAACCAAACACGCCCCGGACTTTTTTCGGGTGAATGGCACAACAATCACCACATGTACCCCGAAAGCGCCCGGGCAGGATTTCTGAAAAATCAGCTCGATCTCGCCTGGATCTATATCTATTGCTTGTATAAGATCGGTGGCGTGTCGCGTTATAACGATTCAAAAGCACAGTTCCTCCTTCGGTTTGCCGATCAGATCGGTGCCTCACGTTCGCAATTGGAGCGCAAAAATTCATGATAGAGCCTGCTTGATCAAACTACGTCGCCGCGGAGTAGGATTCGCAGCTTAAATGACGTAGTTTTGATGGCTTTTCCGATCCGTTCTTCATTCAAAACGACCGAATTCCCTCCACCCGAACGGATTTACCGGTACGCTGACCAAGTGGGATCCGGCAAGGCCATACAATCATACTTATCCAGATGCTGACAAAAACATATACCGGACTGTGGAATAAATATCGACCGGTAATCCTGAAAATGATGATTGAATCCGGGAACGGAGCGCAATCTTATCAACTCTCAGGTCATGAGTTTCTTGCCTTTAACCAAATGAAAAAGGGAACCTATTCGTTTTCACTTGCGGTTGCAAAGGGCCGCGTTGTCTCGGGCGCCCGGGATTCCATCGTCGCGCAGGACCTTTGGGAAATTCTGCAGATGTCGCCCAAAGCGACGGAACTTATCGCCAACGGAGGCTTTAATTTTTCAATGGACAAGCAGTTTGTATTCCACGTACGACAAGAAACAACCACTAACTAAAATATGGCAGACACATTCAATAAGAAGGAAGTAAAGCAGCGTAAGCAGCAAAAGAAAAAAGAAAAAGAACAACGTAAGGCCGAAAGACAGGCCAATGCCAAGTCTGGCTCTCTCGAAGACATGCTCGTGTACGTGGACGAAAATGGAAATTTCACTTCCACACCCCCCGATCCAAAACGTAAGAGCAACATCAATGAAAAAGATATCGTAATCGGGTCCCGGAATATCGGCGGCGCTGAGCCCGAACCTCTGAGAAAAGGGAGGGTAACTCACTTCAATGCGTCAAAGGGCTATGGCTTCATCAAAGATTCAGAATCTCAGGACAGCGTCTTTGTACACATCAACTCATTGCTCACTCCCATCCAGGAAAACGACCAGGTCTCGTTCCAAACGGAGCGTACAGTGAAAGGCCTGGCGGCCGTTTCAGTAAAAAAGATCTAAAGTCCGGCGAGCCCGCAGAGTCAATCCACAGGGCCGCACATACGTCATCAAATCATCCATGCTTTTGGCTAGAGCCTCACATCATCTTTGAGGCTTTGGCGCAATTACTTATTTTAGCCATTGACCCAAATCAAAACGCGCATGAAAAACCTACCCTACCTCTTCGTTTCAATCCTTCTGATTTTCTCGTCGTGCGGAAAAAAAGACGACACTGCAAAAGCGGAAGCTGAACTCATCGAAAAAGCCAAAGGCATCCACGAACGTGTGATCACTTTAGACACCCATGATGACATCGACGTAGCGAATTTTACGATGGAGAAAAATTATACTCAGCGCCTGGAAACGCAGGTGAACCTTCCCAAAATGACCGAAGGGGGTCTGGATGTAGCTTGGTTTGTCGTGTATGTGGGACAAGGGGAACTCACTCCGGCGGGCTTTGATAAGGCTTACAAACAGGCCGATGAAAAATTCAAAGCTATCCATCGCCTCTGTGTGGATATCGCACCTGATAAGATTGAACTGGCACTGACATCTGACGATGTGAGAAGAATCGCTGCTTCAGGCAAGAAAGTTGCGATGATTGGAGTTGAAAACGCTTACCCCCTTGGAAAAGATATCGGAAGAGTGAAGGAGTTTGCCGAACGAGGCGCGCGGTATATGTCACTCGCACACAACGGACATAGCCAATTCAGTGATTCGAATACCGGGGAACGTGACAGCGTTTGGCTTCATCATGGCCTGAGCGATCTGGGTCGCGCGGCGATTAAAGAAATGAATAAGTGGGGAATTATGGTCGACCTTTCACATCCTTCGAAAGAGGCTAATCTTGAAATGATCAGGTTGTCGAAAGCTCCTGTGATTGCGTCACACTCTTCCGCACGTGCTTTGAATGATGTGAGCCGCAACCTCGATGATGAACAACTGATGGCCATCCAAGCCAACGGCGGTGTGGTGCAGGCGGTGGCGTTTAAAAGCTACGTCAACAGCAAGAAAAACACAGCCTACACGGATTCATCGCGGGTGATCATCGCTGAAATTGCGAAAGCGGAAGGCTTTGAATTGATGGATTTTTCAGAAGTGTTCAAGTTGCCCGACAGTGCGCGCGAGGCTTATATTTCAAAGTACCGCGCGCTTGCAGAAAAGGCGAAACCCCGGATCGAAAAAGAAGTCAACCCGGTAGCTCCGCCGGTAAATGTTTCAGACTTCGTTGATCACATCGACTATCTCGTGAAGAAAATCGGTCTGGAACACGTGGGTATCAGTTCTGACTTCGATGGCGGCGGCGGCGTGGATGGCTGGAATGATGCCTCAGAAACTTTTAACGTGACCCTGGAGTTGGTCCGCCGCGGATATACCGAGGAACAGATCGGAAACTTGTGGAGCGGCAACCTGCTTCGTGTGCTTGATAAGGTGCAGGAGATAGCAGCTCAAATACAAATGGAAGAAGGAAAGAAATAATTCATATTCCACGAAGACGGGCAATTGTCACCGCCGCCAATAGCGATATTGGTAATTTGAATTTCCTCAATGGCTAAAATATTTATCACGGGCTCCACCGATGGACTCGGTCAAATGGCAGCAGCACTGCTCGTGCAGCAGCGTCACGATGTCATCTTACACGCACGCAACGCCGCGCGTGGCAAAGAAGCATTAAAAAGAACACCAGGCGCCACCGGAATTTTGACTGGCGACCTCGCCAGTATTTCAGAAACAAAAGACCTTGCCTTTCAGCTCAAAGAACTGGGACCGTTCGACGCGATTATCCACAACGCCGGCGTATACGAAGCGCCCGGTAACCAAATCCTTCATGTCAACACCCTGGCGCCATATATGATGACCTGCCTCGTTCCAAAACCAAAGCGCCTGATTTATCTCAGCTCCGGCCTCCATGCGGGTGGGAGACTGAATGTCGAGGGTATCAAAAAAGGAAGCATCACCTACTCCGATTCAAAACTTCATGTTGTGATGCTTGCGTTGGCAATGACAAGAAAATGGCCTCATGTTTACTCCAATTCGGTCAATCCCGGGTGGGTTCCCACAAAGATGGGTGGACGTCGTGCACCCGACGATTTACAAAAGGGATGTGAAACGCAGGCCTGGCTCGCTGTGAGCGAAGATGCTGAAGCAAAAGTGAGCGGTCGTTATTTTTTTCATCAAACAGAACGACCGTGCAGTCACCTTGCAGATGACATCGCTGCGCAGGACCGACTGATGACAGCCCTTGAAGAGGTGACCGGCGTAAAATTGTGAAGACCAAACCCTGTGTCGGGTCATCAGGCATTTACCCGAGAAGGAGTCATCCCCGTAAAGTTTCTGAACTCCTTAATGAAATGCGCCTGATCGTAATACCCACATGCATGCGCTACCTCGGTGAGTGAATGGCTTGAAGTCTGAATCAAATCGAGGCTCCTATTGAATCGATGAACCGCATGAAAACTCTTAGGAGTGAGTCCAACCCAACTGCGAAATACTTTCTGTATGTATCGCTCAGAAAATCCAAGAGTTGAAGCGATCTCCCCGATGCTGAACCGCTTATCCTGAGTGCAGATGTCTCCGCAGACCTTTGCAACAAGGTTCAACAACCGAAAATCCCTTTGAGTATGCAACAGCCGTTGGACGAGAAACGTCTCAAGCATCGAAATTTTTTGAGGTAATGTAGGTGCATGGAGAATCTGATCGTAAAAAGTTTCAGCTTCATTACGGAGCACATCCTTCAGATCCACGGATTCATTTGTAAAATCAGCCATGCCCGTCGAAAAAAACAGAGGGCCCGCAAATGGTTTTAATTTTGCGATCAACAGCGTCGTTCCCTTCGTCACTGTAGCGGTCGTTGGAACGGTCATGTGTCCGAGGATCTCGATGCCCGGTGCGGCGACTCCTCTTCCCCCGCGGTGACGAATAGTCCGCCCCTGAGAAATGTCTACACATAGCTCCACGTGACCCGTCGGATACATGACCTCCTGCGACACATCCTGATCGGCAGTACAAACCCAGTAATGACTGACATAAGGACGCAACGCGGGTGAGGGCTGAATGTGGGGAAAATCCATAAATGAAAGTTACAGGTTTAGAATTCAAAAGTGCAGGTTGCCTGTAACAAGCGACAGACGCCGGGGCCAGTTCGTTTTTTTACAATCCCGGAATCTCATAAGTGAGTTCTTTTCGGAAAATATAAACCATTCAATATGAAAACTCCGCATAAACTTGTGCTGACATTCGTGGCTACCTTATTAGCAGGATACGCACGTGGGCAAACGCCGAACACAGGACTGGAAGAGGCGAAAAGAGCGATTGAAAAAGCTAACGCCATCCACTTTAAACTCTACGCAAAAAATGACGGATCGGTAACACAACTCTTCGCTGATGACGCGTGCATCCTCGTTCCAAACGGTCCGGCATTGTGTGGCCGGGAAGGGATAGCCAAATTCTACAAAGACGCCTACGAACTCAGTCCCGTCCGGAGCGGTAAGATCACAACCATCGCAGTGTATGGAGACGGAATCAACTTTGTTACTGAAGAAAGTCGGTTCCAGGTCTTCGATGCAAACGGTAAGATTGTTGACGAAGGCAAGTCCTTGGTGCTGTGGAAAAAAACGAAGGATGGGTGGAAGGACTTCAGGGACTCGTTCAGCAGTGATAGAAAGTGAATCAAAGGCCGTCTCTTACAGAAAGTAACTGGCGGCCTTGCCTTACCACTTCAACTTTGAGAAATCAACAGTCGGAACGAAATCGAAGGGCAGCCTTTTAGAAGCTTTTATGTCGCGGTAAATCTCACGAAAGGTGATCTCACCGTCTCGCAGAAAAACGACCTCTGCGGCAATCCAGCCACCTTCAAGCTTCTGATAATTATTGAATTGCATTTCAATGAGGTGGCCTTCTGCATCTTTCTTTTGAAGCCTGGTGAACAAAAGTCTGTCGCGATCGACCCAAAAACGCGAGCTTCCTTCTTTTCCCACCACATATTCCCTTTTACCTCTGGACTCGTCGATTGCAAATTTCTCAAAGTCGAACCCCGCACCTTCTAATTTCGCTGCAGTGACAGCGGGCGGATCATAATAAACCGTAAATCCCAAAACATACAATTCATTCAATCTTTTTACGCGGGTCACGATTTTGTTATCACGCCAGACGTATTGACTGTCACCTGCGTACATCACACCGTCTCCACCGTTGAGATCACGAAGTTTAATGACTAAGCCGTTAGCCTGACTGACTGCTTCGTACCAAACTTCTTCCTTGTCAATCTTTCCATCCTTATAGAATATCGCCTGTTGTGCAAACGTCACATTCGGATACCATTGTTTTTTATACCGGGCATGCATTGCTTCAATCAATGCCGGGCCTGAGTTAATGTCTGTTTTTTGGGAAAACACGCTCGTTGCAACGAGCAAAGAAAAAACGGTCAGATATTTTCGCATAGGGCAAATGTAGGCATTGGCCACCAGTTGCAGTGATCAGCCCCGAGGCATTATCTAACAATTGCTCTGCCCATTGGAAAACGCCTCCGAATCAATCCGGACCCTGTGTTATTTCATCAAAAACCAGAAGTAAAAACGATCAGAAGCAGATCGATGCGACTGCATTAAAATGATGCCCTGATTCAGGTTCATCGTGAAATTTACGAAGCCCCCAGCTCAGTCAGGTATTGCAACACCTCCTTCGCATTTTCGCCGCCCTGTCTTGCATGATGAAGGAGTGTAAGTCCGTGCGGGCCTTTGGATGACTTCAATATTGGATAGGCAGTGAGGGTTGCCTTCACTACTTCAATCTTGCCTAACATCGCTGCAACGAAAATGTCGATCCGTGCTCCTTTTGCGATGAGGAATTCTGCGATATCCACCCGACCCACATGGCCTGCGGCGCCTACTGCGGTTTCGTAATCCCCGGCACCCCAATCCCACGCCGCGTTCAGCAATTGAGGTTCCTGCTCAAGCAGGTCTTTCACGCGGGCAATGTCTCCGTGCGCCTTGGTAACATATTCTCTCACCATTTCAGGTTTGATTGGTTCTTTGGTCTGTAAATCCATTTCAAATTTCGGTTTAGCATGAGTAGTTGCAGAAAAAAAGCCGGCGCCTGAACCCAAGGTCAGGCCAAGACTCATTTTCAGAAAATGCCTGCGATTTTGAGGTGTTGTGATCATGTGTTTTTTCCACAAAGGACGACGATGCTTCAAAAAAGATCCTCCTGATTCGCGAATCAGCAATTCTGAAATTGAATTTTGTATCTTCTTCGCGAAAAAAAGATGGAGGCTATATTATATATCTGCATACTGGCGGTAGGGCATGCGGTCTTTATGGCTGCCGTGCTGCTGTACCTTAACCACAGGCTCTCCAACAGACTGCTCGCGATCCTGCTGATCCTACTGGCAGTCCGAATTGGAAAATCGGTTGTACAAATGCTGCTCAAGCCCGATATGAGTTATACGACGAGTGTGGTCGGCGTCATCGCCATGGCGTCGATAGGTCCCGTACTTTTGTTGTTTATTCGGAGCCTTTTTTCATCAAATGCCCGCTTCCGGCCGATTGAACTACTGCATTTCCTGCCTGCAGCCAGCCTTCCTGTGTTCGTATTCTCCGGATGGAAACTTCTTTCGCCTGTCTACTATGCCATGACAGCACATGTCATCCTCTACACGTTGTGGAGTTGGTATCATTTATTTCGAAATAGCACAACCTATAAGACCGATGATCTGCGCTGGCAATGGGCAATCCTGTTTTTGTCAGCGGTTACGATCCTGGAAAGCAGCTTCGTCTTGCAGGTCACCGTGTACGAGCCTACTATCTATCTGTCAAATGTCATCATCGCAGCATTGGTTCTTTACGCACTTTCATTTTGGGCAATAAAACGAGCTAGAATCTTCATTTCGGATCCCACCTCTCCTCCGGAAAATGTGGCAGTTTTGAATGACCTCGGTACGCGTATCCTGGTTTTGTTTGATCGTGAAGTGGTTTATACAGACACAGCGCTAACCGTTTCAAAACTGGCTATGCGTCTAAAAGTACCACCCTACCTTGCCTCCCGGGCCATCAACCATCACTTCAGAAAAAGTTTTTCTGAACTGGTTGTTGAATACCGTTTGGCCAAGGCAGAGGAACTATTGAAGTCTGACAGGAATGTTCACACGATTGAAGCGATTGCGTTCGAGAGTGGGTTCAATACGCTATCCGCATTCTATTCTGCATTTAAGAAAACCTACGGGACGACACCCTCACAATTTCGATTGCAAAAAGGTGGTGGACCAGGAAATCAAGCACTTGGGAAAGAGAAATTTTAAAAGGACAGGTCAACACGCTACTGAATGTTTTTGGCCAGTCCTGTAAATTCTGTATTGGTATATTGCGTTACGTATATGATTTCTACCATCAGATTTTCCGCCTTGCTGTTGATTGGCATTTTAATAAACAGGGAGGCAACTGCCCAGCGGAGCAAGGAAATGGTAAGGCTCGCATCGATACGCGTTGACTCAACCCGGCTGGGCAGTTATAGATCGTTTCTCGAAGAAGAGATCGCCGTATCAATCCAAAAAGAAGCCGGCGTACTGACCCTGTGTGCTGTAAGCGAGAAACAACATCCAGAGAACATCCTCATTTTCGAAACCTATGCCGACTCTGGCTCCTATAGAAGCCACATAAAAACAGCTCATTTTCTAAAATATAAAACGGGAACCGCTTCGATGGTGAGCGACCTGAAACTAACGGATGTGAATCCTGTATTTTTAGGTCGTAACGCAAAACAGCCGGGAGCTAATCCTTTCATCCGAGTCGTTCAGCTGGAGATTGAATCTTCAATGCTCGCAGAATACCCAGCCGCTTTAGAAACAATATTAAGAACAAGCACAAACGACGAACCCGGAGTATGGCTGATGTACGGTGTTCAGGAGAAGTCCGACCCGACACGTTTCTGGATTCTGGAAGCATATGAAAGTGACACGGCAGCCAGAAAGCACCTGCACACACAACCCTACCGCGCTTACAAAAAAGCCACCAGGAAAATGATTAAATCACGCCGGGTGATCAACACATCATCAGTTCATCTGGGTTTAAGAGGTTAATCTTTCATCCAGAACGGATTAACTCAATCGGGTTCATTTTCCCCCAATCGAGAGTGCTTTCTCCAAATACATTCTCAACCATTCATCACCATCTGAGTCACGTTTTCGTCACTGTTCATCAATCAATACATCTTTCCGTTGGATGAAATGGAGTTACCGACGCACCAAACTCCATGATTGCCGGCAACGATCTATTCATCCTTACCTGACGTACGTTTGTTGAGAATTCCGCAACCGCATGCACCAATGGGGTACTTTTCAACAGCGGAAATACCGCATCTATAAACCTAAATGTTAAACTATGAAGAAGCTTGTACTGCTCTTATGCTTCTGTTATTGTGCAGTTGGTGCGTGGGCGCAAAATCGTGTCATCACCGGAAAAGTTACTGCACAGGATGACGGAACGCCGGTACCTGGTGTCAATGTGATTGTGAATGGCACCACAAACGGCACAGTAACCGATGCGAATGGAAATTATTCTATCTCGGTTCCATCGAACTCCAACACACTTACTTTCTCGTTTGTGGGTATGGCCACGCAATCGGTCGCAATCGACAACCGGGCTGTAGTGGACGTCGCCATGCAGAATGACTCCAGGCAGCTGGAAGAAGTGGTAGTGAACGCGATCGGCGAAAACGTGTCAAAGGACAAACTTGGCATCGCCTCGGCAACGGTAGGCGGCGCCGCGGTGACCCAATCCGGCGAAGTGGGGCTCATCAACGGGATGGCAGGAAAAGCTGCCGGCGTTGTCATCACACGGAATGGTGGTGACCCGGGAGCGGGCTCTTATATCCAGCTTCGAGGTCAAAGCACCATCACAGGTGACCTGCAGCCACTGATCGTCATCGATGGTATGCCCATGTTCAACAGCAATGTGAACGCCACCGGCGGTGTTAACAGCGCTGCGGGAAACGTGGGAAGCGTTCAGCAACAGTCACGGCTGAACGACCTGAACCCACAGGACATTGAAAGTATGGAGATCATTAAAAGCGCGGCGGGTGCGGCACTCTGGGGCAGTCGCGCAGCCAACGGTGTTATTGTGATCACCACCAAAAAAGGCAAGAACTCAAAAGGAAAGATCAATGTGAATTATTCGGGAACCGTTTCCGTGGATCAGATCAACAAAATGCCTGGCCTTCAAACGACCTTTGGACAAGGCTCTAATAACTACTACCAGTCTACCGGACAATTCAACAACCTCTCCTATGGCGACATCATTGCCAATCGATCGGGCGGTCCAGACACCTACAGTGGAAATGGATTTGTAGTATTCCCGGACGGAACTACGCGTAAGAACATTGCGAACGGAACCGATCCGACCACCGATCCCCACGGTGGTAAAAATTCGCAACAGACTTACGATCACACCAAGGACGCGTTTCAAAATGGACACTCCATTGATCATAACATCAGCCTCAGCAGCGGCAATGAAAAGACGCAATTTTTCGTCAGTTATGAAAACCTACAGCAACAAGGTATCATCAAACAAAACAGCGACTACGCTAAGAACGTCGGCCGTGTGAATGTGACCACCGAACTGCTTCCGAAGTTGCATGCCACGGTGAACATGGACTACAGCAACATCCGGTCAAATCGTATTCAGCAGGGCAGCAACACCTCTGGCTTGCTGCTGGGTATGCTGCGCTCCGCTCCTGACTTCGACAACTCACAATATGTGGGCGACTATCATCCGTCGGCAACCGGATTGGTGAGTCCTGAAAAGCAGATTTCATTCCGAAATCCGATCGGCGCAGGCAATGCCGGCTATGACAATCCCTATTGGACTATCAATAAGAATAAAAGTCTTTCAGTTGTAAACCGCTTCATCGGAAATTTCGAGCTTGTGTACGATGCGAACGATTGGCTTTCATTGCGCGGCAACACCGGTATCGATACCTACGTCGACCGGCGAACCGACTATCTGCACACCGGATCTGCGAACGCGCTCACTGGCTTCTATGAGGAACAATATGTGCAGGAATCTCAATTCAACACAAACCTCTTCGCTAACGCTCACAAGACCTTCTCAGATAATTTTGCAGGAAGCATTCAAGTCGGATTCAACTATAACAACAGACAATACAACAACGTAGGAGCAAACGGCACAAACTTTATCGTTCCCGACGCGCCACCGAATCTTACAAACATCCCGCCTGCCAACCGCGTGGCATATAACGTTGCCCAAACACAGAGGACGTCGGCCGGATTCTTTCAAATCAATACGGATATCTTCAACCAGGTTACCATCAACCTGACGGGACGCGCGGAGTCGGCGTCAACGTTTGGGCCTCTGGCCAACAGCCTGTTCTTTTACCCATCCGCTACGGCGGCATGGCAGTTCACAAAACTGACCGGAACCAACAATGTGTTCAGCTTCGGTAAGTTGCGCGCATCGTATGGTGTTGTGGGTAAGCAACCGAATCCTTATCAAAACCTCACGCAATACGGTTCCCAGGCCTATTTTGATCCGTTTGGAGGAGCCCTTCAGGCTTCCAACTATGGCATCGGCGGCTATGCCATTTCAACAATAGCCGGAAACCCTTATCTGCGTCCTGAAAAGAAACACGAAGTGGAAGTTGGTACTGATCTGCGATTCTTTCGCGATCGCTTCGCATTCAGCGCGACAGCCTATTATAATAAAACCACCGATGCCATTCTGCCCACGCAGCTGGCACCTACGTCAGGATTTTCAAATTTCGTGAGCAACGCAGGTGTCATTGAGAACAAGGGTATCGAACTCACCTTAACGGCGAACTGGGTTAAGACTGCAAGCGGATTTTCATGGAGCTCCAATTTTATCTGGTCTGCCTATCGCAACAAAGTTCTCGATCTTGCCGGCGCGCAATACGTGTTCCTTGCCGGTTTTACAGATGGTGCCTCTGTGGCAACCAAAGGATTGCCCCTCGGTACCCTGTGGGGAACTTACTGGCAGAAGAATCCTGATGGATCATTGTTTACCGATGCAAACGGATTTCCATATGTGAATTCAAATACAGGCCCGATCGGCAATCCCAATCCCAATTACATCGCAAGTTTCGGCAACACCCTTTCGTACAAGAATTTTAATCTGTACTTCCTGTTCGATGCATCAGTTGGCGGGCAGATGTGGAATGGAACGTTGGGCGCATTGTACAATTTCGGTACAAACCTGGGCTCATCCTCTTTGACGACTGTGAGCGCAACCGACGCAGCCAATATCAAGACTTATGACGGACATACCGTGGCCACTTCACCGCGTTCGATTCACAACGCGGATGGTTCCTTCACATTCCGCGGAACGGTCAGCAGCTTTGGAGAAGGTGGAAAAGTGGCGCTTGACCAGGCATACTATCAAAGCGTTGGCAACGGATTCAACGTCAATGCTCCGTTTGTCGAAGATGCTACCTGGGTAAGGCTTCGTGAGGTTACACTCTCCTATCGTCTGGATACAGAGGGATTCAAGCGCGTTACCAAGCTCCAATCCGCTTCATTCTCGGTGACGGGCAGAAACGTTTTGTTGTGGACACCTTATCAGGGTATCGACCCCGATACCAATCTCACGGGTAGTTCCAATGGTCGCGGCATAGATTATTTCCAGAATCCGAACACGCGTTCGATCCTGTTCAAGCTGACGCTTTCATTTTAACCAACAAAAGAATCATCATGAAAAACCTATATAACAAAATCGCAAAGATCACGCTGGCAATTGCTGCCATCGCGATCGTGCAGGGTTGTAAGGATCTCACCGACAACTTGTCGACCGACCCTGTAAATATTACCAATGGAGCACAGGTGCCTGTGCCGCAGTACATTAGCGGAGTGGAAACATCACTGATTGGCGTATTCGAAGGAGACGTGACCCGTGTCGGTGGAATGTGGGCTTCCTATTTTGATGGATTGGATCGTCAATACGCCGGTCTACAGGTTTATACAACCTCCGGGCAGGACTATGACAATGAGTGGGTAACGATCTACAATGCGGTGTTCAATAACACAAAGATCATTAAGCAGAAGGCGCGACAGGTAAACAACTCGTGGGCTGTTGGCATTTCTCAGGTGATGGAAGCGATGACCATCGGACTGGCCGCAGACCTTTGGGGCGACGTTCCCTTCAGTGAGATCGTACGATATCCAGCGGTGGCAACTCCCAAATTCGACGCGCAGGCATCGGTCTACGCGGCTGCACAAACGTTGCTTGATTCTGCGATCACAAACCTTTCGGCCAGCACCGGTAAGTTAGGTACCGAGGACTTCTTCTATGGTGGAAACCTGAGTAAATGGAAAGAGGCCGCCCATACCGTAAAAGCACGTTTATACTTGCATACACGTGACTATGCAAATGCCGTTACACATGCTACTCAGGGCATCAGCACTGCAGGCAACAACATGATGGCGACTCATGGGGATGCTTACGGCCAGACTTTCAATTTGTATTATTCTTTCCTCACGTATGACCGGCCCGGTTACATGGCGGATAACAGCGCCTATGCTCCGACGTTGCTCGATTCCACGGATCCTAACTATCGAGGCAATGCAAAAACCAATGAGAATGGCCGGCTCAATTATTATTTCGCACCATTTGCTTACTGGGGCGGTCTCAATACGGGCTCGAAATACGATCCGAATGTGTTAGCCGATTTTGACTGGGGTACAGGCACCGATCACGACGGCTTTTTTGGCGCGGTCACTTCCTTCCCCATTGTAACCTTTCAGGAGAATCAGTTGATCCTTGCGGAAGCCAATGCAAAACTGGGTCAAAATACGCAAGCCCTCGATGCGCTCAATGGACTACGGCAGTACTACGCCACTGGCGCACAGTTCGGTACCAGCACGGCGTACGTCACCGATCCGGATCTCGGAGGCGTACAATACGATGACTATGTTATCGCTGATTTCGCTCCGGGAGGAATGGAAAACATGGACAACATCGATCCGGACAAGGCATTGTTGCGTGAGATCATTGAGGAAAGATATGTGACGCTGATCGGGCAACTCGAAGGCTTCAACGATATGCGGAGAACAAACAACTTTCTCAACATTCCGCTGCCCGCCGGTAAGACCGACTTTCCGAAAAGGTTTCTGTATTCACAGATCGAAGTCAACACGAACCCGAATGTACCCAAAGACAACGTCGGTTTGTTTGATCCGACGCCGGTCTTCAAAAGTGCATACTAATTGTGTGACCCGTTGCAGCAAGGAATATCTAAACAGCTCTTACAGATTAGACGACGGAACCGCAGAAAGTTATGTGAAGGGTTGATGTGATGAAGACTGAAAGGCTGTAGAGAACATAGATTTTTGGTTTAGATTTATCGTTCTCGAAAAAAACTGCAACCGCGAGGGGGCAGTTTTTTTTATTTGGTGAAGATGAATATGGCAACATGTTTGGAAGGCGACCAAGCTATACGCGTCCGAACCGATCCAAATCACAACGTTTCAATGACCTGAGGAAACAAATAATCACGCAGATACCGCAAAATGACTTGCGCTCAAACATATGATTGCCATGATCTTCATCACGGACAGCCTTTGACATAATTCTGAATTGTGAAACCTGAAAGCAGAATTACATTCGGACAGATGAAATTCATCGATTCGTTCATATTCAGTACAAGAACGGACATCAGAATCCTGCGTCACGTCGTTTTCTGGCTGCTCGACTGTTTCGTGATAGCGCTTGTACTGTCCGCTGAAACAAGCAAAATTATTCCGCAGCTGTTTCTGGAGCGCCTTGCGATTGCTCCGCTTGCGGCGGCCATCACTTACTTCATTATCTACTTTTTGTTGCCGGGCTATTCAAAAGACCGCGACTGGATCAGACTGACCCTGGGACTTGTGCTTGCCGTTTTTTTTGTGCTGTATGGCATGCGCGTCTACCGGGTTTTTGTCATCGACCCGATGTTCACAAACATCGCCAAAGTCACGGATCCATGGAATTTTCTGAAAGTGCTTCGCGACAGCTTTCGCTGGCTTCCGGGAATCTTCGCTGCGATAGCGATCAAGACGTTGAAATCGCGCGCCGAATTAGTTCGGAATAACGAGGCGCTGATCAGGGAACGGAATGTCTCGGAGCTTTCATTTCTGAAAGCGCAGATGCATCCGCATTTCTTGTTTAATACCCTCAACACCCTTTATTCCGATGGTGTTGTCGGCGGCGACAAAGGCCAGGAGATTATCCTCAGACTCTCAAGTTTATTGCGCTTCGTCCTGGAAGAGTGCAGCCTGCCTGTTGTATCTATCGAGAAGGAAATCAGGGTCGTCGAAGACTATCTTCAACTCGAAAAACTACGTCATGGCAATCGGCTGCGGATCGACTACCAGGCCCACATACAGGGCAAACCCGCCCATGTATCCCCGCTCCTGCTGATGCCCTTTGTGGAGAATAGTTGTAAGCATAGTCTCTCCACGATGCGGGGTGAAGTACATATAAAAATACAAATCAACGCAGGCCCTGACGCGGTCACGCTATCGATCGAAAATGATGTAGACGAAAAGCGAAGTGACTATTCGATGGGAAAAGGAATTGCGAATGTAAAACGTCAATTGGAACTTTTATATAAAGATGCGTATTCATTGAATATTTATCAGGATACGGAGAAGTATGCAGTGCGGCTTGAAATACCAACGATAAAAAACAATGAGCAAATTACAATGTATCATCATCGAGGATGAGGCACCGGCGCAGGAAGTGGTGAAATCCTTCCTTTCGCGCATCGAGTGGATTGAATTGAAGGGTGTTTTCGGAGATGCTATCGCGGCCCTGGATCATATCAACGCAAACCAGGTTGACCTCATTTTCCTGGACGTTCATATCCCGTCACTGAACGGCATGGATTTTCTAAAAGTGGCCAGGAATCTGCCGCACGTAATTGTCACTACCGCCTACTCCCAGTATGCGTTGGATGCGTTCGATCTGAACGTGTGTGATTACCTCGTGAAGCCGTTTTCTTTTGAGCGCTTTCTGAAAGCAGTAACGCGTGTACCCATCAAATCACAACCAGTCGTAGTCCCTGGTAGTGAATCATCCGCAAACAATGGTTTTGCATTCTTCAATGTAAACAAAACCATGACCCGTGTGACCTTCAGCGACGTGCTGTATGTGGAAAGCATGCGCGAGTACATTTCAATTCATACGACCGCCGAAAAAATCCTTACAAAAATGGGGATTTCGGAAGCCGAAGACCTGTTGGGCAAAGGTTTTTTGCGTATTCATCGGAGCTTCCTCGTAAATCAAACGAAGGTTACCGCCTACAACGCGGAAGAAGTTTTAATCGGCTCAACGCCGCTACCGATCGGGCCTAATTATAAGAAAATGATTGAAGCCGCATTTCAGAAGATGTCCGTGAAGAATTAGTCTCCCGGGTTCATCCCCATTCAGCGCAGTACAGGCTCCTCAGACGGCAACTCGCGCTTAATCCTGACTTTGGCAACGGGTCCCA
The DNA here is from genome assembly GCA_044227305.1 of Cyclobacteriaceae bacterium. Taxonomy (GTDB): domain Bacteria; phylum Bacteroidota; class Bacteroidia; order Cytophagales; family Cyclobacteriaceae; genus ELB16-189. The sequence goes on from JBGAFJ010000001.1 coordinate 186,095, forward strand.
CATAGATCGGAACTTTCTCGACTTCAACATTGGCCGTTTCCAAGCCATATTTCCCTTCAGTCGACAGGCTTATGGACCGGATGACTTCATATCCCGTCATGATAATCCTGTCGAAATTGGAAATATCACTGTCTGACGAAGGCAGGCCGTGCAAGATCATGAATTTGAAATCAGCTGTAAGGTCATGTTTGCGCAACGCCTCGTATGGACTCATGAGATCAATTTCCTGATTCTCATTCATGTCATTAACAATCTTGTTGAAAATCAGATTGACGCGGTGGGGTGACTTGAACCCAAGTTTGATGGACACAAAGAAACATTTTCTGGGGATGATGGTATCGACCGAATACTTACTGGTATAGGGACTATCCACGGTGGTGACGTGAACAAACCAATAGACGTCGGCGCGTTTTGGGCGCTTCCTGAAGATCGAATAGATAATGTTGGAGTCGATAAATCTCCTGCCGTCGGCCACAGCAAGATAAACCAGATGGGAAGCCTCTTTCTGCACAGATTCGTCGCGCTGCAAATCAGACAACACATTTTCGTAGTGCTTAAGGTCAACAAATTCCGTGTGCAGGTTCCGACGTTCCCGGGCTTTCAGCAGGACAAACATCATTACAAAAAACAGGATCGCAATCAGAAAGGTGAACCATCCACCATGTTCAAATTTGCTGAGGTTCGAAGTAAGAAATACTCCTTCCAACGCGAAAAAAACAAGGCCGATTGCCAGCGCCCGAACATTGGATCTTTTCGCCATGCTGAAATAATACACCAGCAACGACGTGGTCATGAGCATATTTACTGTAATGGCAAGTCCGTACGCACCTTCCATGGCTGAAGACTCTTTAAAAATAGCAACCACGAAAATGCTCCCGGACATCAGGATCCAGTTCATAGAAGGGATGTACATCTGTCCGCTCGACTCGCTTGGATAGCGTACCCGGGCCGCCGGCCAGAATTTCAATTTCATCGCTTCATTGACCAATGAAAACGTTCCGGATATCAGCGCCTGGCTGGCGATCACAGTAGCCAGCGTCGCCACCACCACACCGACAAACAAAAATGCCTGGGGCATGATCGAGTAAAAAGGAATTTCATCACCGAGGGTTCTGCCCTGCTGCGACAACATCCAGGCGCCTTGTCCAAAATAATTAAGGAGCAAGCTCACTTTCACCACGCCCCAACTCATACGGACGTTGATCTTTCCGCAATGACCCAGGTCGGAATACAATGCCTCCGCTCCTGTAGTACAAAGAAACACCGCCGACAAAAGCCAAAATCCTTCAGGATAATTGATGATCAGGTTGACGGCATAGACCGGATTCAACGCCTTGAGCACAGCCGGATTATCGATCAGATTGATAAAGCCGATAACGGCCAGCATCAAGAACCAAAACGACATGATCGGACCGAAAGTGCGCCCCACGATATGCGTTCCGAATTGCTGAAACAGAAATAGTAATATGAGGATTACAATGACGATCGATGTGGTTGGAATATTGGGATACAACAACCGCAGACCTTCCACAGCAGAGGAGACACTGATCGCGGGTGTTATAAAACCGTCAGCAATCAGCGTGCAGCAACCTATGATTGCCGGATAAACAACCCAATGGGCTTTGTATTTTCGCACGAGGGCATAAAGCGCAAAAATCCCACCTTCTCCTTTGTTGTCGGCGTTGAGTGCGAGATAAATGTATTTGATCGACGTAATCAGAGTCAGCGTCCAGAATATGCACGAAAGGCCTCCAATGATCAGCTCCTCGGTAATGGGCCGGTCCCCGACGATGAATTTGAATGTGTAGATCGGCGATGTTCCGATGTCGCCATAAATGATACCAAGTGCCACCAGTACGCCTGCCGCGGAAAGCTGATGATGTTTGTTGGAGGATTCCACTGAGTTTTTGGGAGGATATTACTTTTGAATGGATTCAAAGAAGAGCCTGATGGACAGCGGCTTACGAGTATTTTTTTGATCGGATTTAATTAGAATGCTGGCCATTGGCGCACAAAGATATTGCGATAAAACCTATTTTGCACCTCGCGAAATTCTCATGCAGGTCAACGAAGCTAAACTGAAATACTGGATTGATCACTTCTATGGGTTTGGCACCTGGCGGGCAAACTACTGGTTCATCAGCCACGAAGAAGGAGGTGGCAATCTGCCCGACGACGTGTCCGAACGAGTGAATTACTTTTATGAAGCGGAGATCAACTCAGAATCGCTTTGCAACATCCGGGAGCTTTATAAACAGATCACGTTCCGGCGCGAAGGTCCGAAAGCAGAAGATTTCAAAAATCTATTCGAATACAGATTTGAAAAAGGTGCAGCATTGAACAACATCTGGAAAAATCTAGCTGCTTTCAGGCATGGGTATGAAGGCAAAAAACTTCCCAACCTCCTCACCTATCAACGCAAATACTTTGCAACCAACCACGAAGCGCTGATTCCTCTTTATCCACTCCCTAGTCCGCACAATCATGCCTGGTACTACAGTTGGCTCGATGTCAAACACCTGCCCTTTCTACAAAGCAGGTCGGATTACGAAGATGCACTTTATCCGTCGAGGATACATCACATCCTTTCAAACATGATAAAGTATAAGCCTGCGGTCGTGTTAATGTATGGGATGAGCAATATCATCACGTTAAAAACGTCTGTTCAGGAGTTTTTTCCGAGAGCAAAATTCAAAATGGGAAAAGCTGTAAAGCTGAAGATCCCTCAACACCACCGCGCTGATCTCGATGGCACCACGCTCATCATAACAACACAAATCCCGACCCTCCGGCATAACCGGATTGAGTCGGGATTTGAATGGGAAGAGTTTGGCAGGCTGGTGCGCGGCTAAAACCGTCGCCAACCTCCTGTTACCCAGCTACCAGTATATATAACCACTTGAAATAGTTTTGACCATACAAACAGGCAACGGGTGACTGGCAACCGGCACCCTTATTTTAAATCAAAGCGATCCAGGTTCATTACTTTATTCCAGGCAGTCACAAAATCCTTTACGAACTTCTCCTTCGCGTCGGAGCACGCATAGACTTCGGCCAGCGCGCGCAGTTCAGAATTGGAACCAAAGATCAGGTCTACTCGGGTGCCAGTCCATTTTACAGCGCCGGTCTTCCGGTCACGCGCTTCAAAAACCGTTTGTTCATCCGACGTTGCAGACCAGGTAATTCCAAAGTCAATGAGATTCACAAAAAAGTCATTCGTCAAAGTCTCGGGTTTATTTGTAAACACACCATGCTTCGACTTGTCATAGTTCGTGTTCAGCACGCGGAGACCGCCAATCAATACCGTCATTTCAGGAGCTGTCAAAGTGAGCAGTTGTGCTTTGTCAACCAGCAACGCTTCTGCCGACGCTTCATGATGTGATTTTTGATAGTTTCTAAAGCCATCGGCCGCAGGCTCCATCACTTCAAACGAGTCCACGTCGGTTTGCTCCTGAGATGCGTCTGCGCGACCGGGTGTGAATGGAACTTTTACATCATGTCCGGCATTCTTCGCAGCTTTCTCCACCGCGGCGCAGCCTGCCAACACAATCAGATCTGCCAGTGACACGGTTTTGCCGGACGCATTGAATTCTTTCTGAATGCCTTCGAGCGTTTTCAAAACCTTCGCGAGCTGAGCCGGGTTGTTTGCCTCCCAGTCCTTTTGCGGTGCCAATCGGATTCGTGCGCCATTCGCGCCTCCCCGCTTGTCGGAACCACGGAACGTTGAAGCCGAAGCCCATGCCGTCGAAACCAGTTCTGAAACAGAAAGTCCGGAGGCCAGCACTTTTGACTTCAACGATGCAATATCATTTTCATCGATGAGCTTATGCTTCACAGCTGGAATGGGGTCCTGCCAGACAAGCTCTTCGGCGGGTACTTCGCTGCCCAGGTAACGTGCGCGCGGGCCCATGTCACGGTGAGTCAGTTTAAACCATGCGCGTGCAAACGCATCCGCGAACTGATCCGGGTTTTCAAAAAAACGTCGCGATATTTTTTCGTAGACAGGATCAAACTTTAACGCGAGGTCTGTGGTCAACATAGTCGGCGCATGACGTTTTGATTTATCATGAGCATCAGGCACTGCGTTAGAAGCAGCTCCGTTTTTCGGTTTCCATTGCTGTGCACCGGCTGGACTCTTGGTCAGTTCCCATTCAAAGCCGAACAAGTTCTCAAAAAAGTTATTGCTCCATTTCGTTGGAGTCGTAGTCCAGGCTCCTTCAAGTCCGCTGGTAATTGTATTCGCACCATTACCGCTTCCAAAACTATTCTTCCAACCCAGGCTCTGCTCTTCGATTGGTGCCCCGGCAGGCTCCGGAGCAACATACTTGGATGGATCTGCCGCGCCGTGCGTTTTGCCAAAGGTGTGACCCCCTGCAATCAGGGCGACCGTTTCTTCATCATTCATCGCCATACGGCCGAACGTTTCCCGGATATCACGTGCAGCGGCAACAGGGTCTGCCTTGCCATTAGGACCTTCTGGATTGACGTAGATCAAGCCCATCTGAACAGCTCCCAGTGGAGCTTCAAGTTGACGGTCTTTCGTATAACGCTCATCACCTAACCATTTCTTCTCAGAACCCCAGTACACATCTTCCTGTGGTTCCCACACATCTTCACGTCCGCCGGCAAAGCCAAACGTCTTGAAGCCCATCGATTCCAAAGCGCAATTGCCTGCGAGGATCATCAGATCGGCCCACGAAAGCTTCTTACCATACTTCTTCTTTACTGGCCAAAGCAACAGGCGGGCTTTGTCGAGGTTTGCATTGTCGGGCCAGCTGTTGAGTGGTGCGAAACGTTGTTGCCCTGCACCTGCCCCACCGCGTCCATCACCAACACGGTATGTGCCTGCGCTGTGCCAGGCCATGCGGATGAAAAACGGACCATAGTGTCCGTAGTCTGCCGGCCACCAATCCTGTGAAGTGGTCATAAGATCGAAGAGATCCTTCTTTACGGCTTTCAGGTCGAGTGACTTAAACTCTTTTGCATAGTCGAAATCCTTGTCCATCGGATTCGACAAGGAAGACTGCTCGCGCAGCACACTCAGTTTCAGTTGATTGGGCCACCAGTCGCGATTCCGCGTTCCTCCCCCTGCTGTTTGCTTGAGCGCGCCCGCGTGAAACGGACAGGCTGCCGCACCGTCACTGACTTCCAATGATTTTTGTTTGCCGTTGTTTTCCATGATGTATGTTTAAAGATGATGGGAATTTTCTAAAGGCCTAAGATTGTTGGTTGGCACCGATAGATCAAATTGATTATTTCTATAACTTAATAAGTATTCTTTATAATTCCAGGAATTGACTGACTTCCTGCAAGTTGGCGAAAAAGGCGTCGGCAACCGGCTTTAACTTTTCAGCTTCCACCCTATCTGGCTGAACGCCGAAACACAACATGCCCGCCGCCCTGGCAGAAGAGACCCCGGAGAATGTATCTTCCACTGCCAGGCAATCAGGGGCGTCAAAGCCCATCAAAGCGGCTGCAGTCAGATAGGGCTCAGGATGGGGTTTGAAGTTCCGGACTTCCGTACGTGTGACGCTCGCCTTGAAATACGGATCAAAACCAGTCATTTTGAGAATAACGTCAGCCTCTTTGCGGGCGCTGGAAGTAACAAGTCCGATCGGCACTCCGGTACGACTACACGCCTGAAGAATTTCGGTGGCAAAAGGCATCAATTTTATTTCACCACGCGAAAGTCTGACCTGGTAAAGTGCCTCACGTCCGTGGATCAACTCCTCAACACCAAGCTGTATACCGTACACAGAGCGAAGGCGTTCTGCATTCCGGGTAATCGATACACCTTGAAAATTCGCCACATAGTCTTCGATGCCGATCTTCGCACCATAAGGTTCCAGTAGTTCATTCCAGCAACTGTAGTGAACGGACTCTGAGTCGATGAGCGTTCCGTCGAGGTCGAAAAGGATGGCTTTTATTTGTGGATGATGAGCAAGTATCATGAAGTCTGCGGCGATGCCTCAGCCTCAAATATAGCGATCACTCCGATCTCAAACTTTTTACAGGATTCATCATCGCGGTTTTGATTGCCTGAAAGCTAACCATTCCAAGGGTAAGCACAACAGCACCAATTCCCGTGGCGACAAAAATCCACAACGATATTTCCATGCGGTAGGAGAAATTCTGAAGCCAGCTCAACAAAAGATAATAGGCTAAAGGCGCAGCAACCACGCACGATACCAGCACAAGCAACACAAAATCACGCGAAAGCATTTGCCATACATCCGCGACCGTCGCACCCAGCACTTTACGGATTCCAATCTCTTTGGTACGCTGCTCTGCAACAAATGCTGAGAGACCCAACAATCCAAGACAACTGATGGATACCGCGATGAAGGCAAAAATGCCGGCAAGTATGCCGATTCGTTCTTCCTTACCGAATTTCGCCGCGTATTCCTCGTCGGCAAAACGGTATTCGAATGGCACCGTGGGAATAACTTTGTTGAACACCTCTTCAATCTTCGGGAGCGCCTCCGACATACTCACGGCTGGGTTTACCCTAATGTTGATGACCGTGGGCATTCCATTGAAGCCTTTCAAATAGAAAACCGTTGGCAGCGCCGGTGCATACGGTGAATCCATCACCATATCTTTGACCACACCGATAATTTTGTAATCCATCATTCGGTTATCCATCCACCAGGTCCACGTAACAGATTCGCCTATCGGATTAACGAGTTGCATAACTTGTAATGCAGATTCATTGATCACCAGCCCCGACGAATCGCCGGCATTCTCGACGTCAAAATCACGCCCCTGAACAAACTGCCACCCTACGGTTTTTCCGTGCAAATGCGAGACCGCAAGTGTGGCAAAACTCTTATTGAAGTTCGGATCACGACCTTTCCAATTCCATCCATCGTTCCCCGACGCGATTTCGGCCATTGACCCCATTGCTTCAGAAACTTCCAGCACAGCTCCGGAATTTTTTAACTCATTCCGCAGGATATGATACTTCCCGTCAAATTCAGCATTCTTTTTGCGCACCACAATCAAACCCTCACGGTCATATCCTACCGGTCGATCTTTTACATGACGGATTTGCCGATACACGATGATGGTACCAATGATCAATACCACCGAGATCGAAAATTGGAAGACCACCAATATCTTACGTGGCGTCGCCTGAAACCTTCCACCGTTCCAGACTCCCTTCAGCGCTTTAACAGGATTGAATGAAGATAAATGCAATGCTGGCCACGTGCCTGCGAGTAAGCCTGTGAGTAAAACAAAAGATATACTGGCAAGCCAGAACCGAAGATTCATCCATGGCATGACGATTTGCTTGGACGCGATGATATTAAATCCGGGCAAGCATGCGTAGGTCAACAACAGCGCCGCCACGAATGCAATAAATACGATCATTATTGACTCGCTGAAAAACTGTTGAATGAGTTGTAATCGCACCGACCCGATCGTTTTGCGAATGCCGATTTCCTTCGCGCGCCTCTCAGCACGTGCGGTGCTCAGGTTAACAAAGTTGATGCAAGCCAATAGAAGGATGAATATTCCTACTGTACCAACCAGTTTAAGTAGGAATATCGGTGACATCTGTCCACCGCGCACAAATTCCGGGTGCAGATGCCATCTGCTCATGGGATATAGCTGTAGATGTCGTCCTTGCAGCTCTGCGTCTTTCTGGTCTTCCGGTGCGAATTGCAGCGCATTCTTAACTAATACAGCTGTTCCCTCAAATGAATTTTCTTCAGGTAACTCCACGTACAGTTTAAAAAAATGATTACGCCAATCGGTCAAAGCCCTTGCACCAATCCAGGTGTTGTCAGTCTCATATAAACTCCAGGCGCCAAAGAACTGAACACCGTCAAGCTTTGTATTATCCGGAAAATCCTCGTAAACACCACCAACGCGAACATCCACTTTAGTATTGATACTGAGCGAGACTATTTTGTTCATTGGATCGTCGTCTCCGAACAGTCTATGAGCCAAAGCAACCGAGATCATGATGGTGTGCGGCTCCCCAAGCGACGTCCTGGTACCGGAAATCATGTGAAATGAAAACATTTCAGGGAAGTCGGGCTCTACGTACATTCCCTTTGCAGATAACTTTGTCTCCCCGGAGATGATGATATTGTCCGTACTCCAGGTACTGCGGGCGATACGCTTAAAATGTTGTGAGTAATTTGTTTTCAAAGCAGTGCTCAACGGATAAGTCATCGTCGAACTCAACCACGTTCCGCGCCTTGGATCGTTACCCTCCTCCGCGACCAGGGCGATCCGGTCGTAGTTGTCGAAATAGGTGTCATAGGATACTTCATGCCATATCCACAGTCCATTCAGAATCGCAGCAGCCATACCGACCGCCAATCCGGATATATTGATGATTGAATAACCCCTGTTCCTGAGCATATTTCGCCAACCCACTTTCACGTAGCTTTTGTACATACCGTAACTGTTTAATTTTTGATAACCCTCTGATGGCCGGATGATGCCGGGCCGAAAAAGCATCAGCACATCAAGTGCAAACCACAGGTCGGCTTTGAACTTGCCAAGTTTCTTTCTGCGGGCACCGTATACTTCAAGCAAGTCCCCTTCGATGTGTGAATGAAGTCGTGGATGACAGTACCACCTGAACAGTTTCAGAAAAAATGAAGGTGGCATTTTCTGTTCATGAACCATACCTGGTTATTTAATGTCCAACGACACTTTGGGAATCGCCCGCCACAATTCATTGCGGGTTTCACGGGAATACTCCATTGCTTTTTTACCAAGCGCGGTGATTTGAAAATACTTTTTGGGGCGGCCCATCCGGTCTTCAGTGGCTTCTCCGTCGTGAGATTTTATATACCCCTTCTCTTCCAGCCGCACGAGGGCGGTGTGCATCGCCCCCATGCTCACGTTTCGGGACAACCGGCTTTCAATTTCATTCTTTATGGCTACCCCGTAGGCGCCTTTGTGCAGTATAGCGATGGTGAGGATCACGATTTCTTCGAACTCCCCCATTTGAAATTTCTTCATTTTGATACTTTTTTCCTAAATGTAGGAATAATTTCTGATACGGAAATGGATAACTTTAGTTTCAGAATGAATTTTCATTTCCAGGAGTATTCGAGCGATGCGGTCATCGCGACTGCGGTCACGGTGGCAACCGTAGGTGCAATTCTGTGGCTTAATCGTCAACAGGTCGCGTTCATCCAAAAAATCCTTTACTGGGTTCCGGCGATCTTATTCGTTTATCTTATTCCAGCTGCGATTACGCACGCTGCCTCCCTCGATCTTTCAAAGGTGTATCTCCACGCACTTTCCCGGAACTGGATTATCCCATTAACGGTGGTTACCGTAATGAGTGCTCTTTCCGTTGTCCATCTCAGGCAAGTGGGTTCCAAACCCATAATCTTGTTTGTATCTGGTTCGCTGGTGATTGCGACTCTGCCCGTTGTATTGGTATGGATCGGGTCTGGCCTTTCCCATGACGCGAAGACCCTTTTTGTAGCTGAACAATACTGGAGAGGTCTTGTGCCGATTGTTGGAAGCTGGATTGGTGGAAGCACTAGCCAACTGGTGCTTCGCGAGCTGGCGGATTGTCCGGAAACTTTGTTCCTCTCCGTTGTGGTACTGGATAATTTGCTGGTAAACATTTGGACCATCCTGATGTTTCAGGCGATTAAAAGAAGTGATGCTTTCAACTCAATCTTCAAAGTTCAGGCATCCATGCCAGAAAAACTCGAACTGTCAGAATCCTCTGGTACTGGCTTCAATTCAAAACTTATTGCTGCAGCTTCGCTCCTGCTTTCCACCGCCGTCGTGAATTGGTTTACTGAAGAATTTCTGATACGCATCGTTCTTTTATCTGTAACAGGACTCTTGCTTGGTAACATCGTGCCTCGCTGGGACCACGCATTCGTTATTAAATGTGGCAGCATCCTGATCCTCGTCATCATGGCCATACTCGGCTTACGACTTGATTTTAACGGGCTCTCCCTCCCGCTCGCGTTCGTTGTGCTATGCATTGTGTGGATCATTGCGCACTACCTGATTATGGTAATCATAGCCAGCATACTGAAGCTGAATATGGCCTGGGTGCCGATTGCCAGCATGGCCAACCTGGGAGGAATTTCTACTGCGCCGGCGGTGACAGCCGCTTATAACAGAGATTGGATGCCACACGCCATTCTGTTAGCAATTCTAAGTATGGTGACCGGAAATTTCTGGGGGATCTATTCGATGTATTTGTTCGAATATTTCGTACGATAACGTAGTCCTATTCCGTCAGAGATTATCCTCGAAGTTGATACCCTTCGAATCGAGTTGCTTTTTGTAATGTGATACGATGAATTTATCAATCGCGACCAGGAAGGCCTCCAGTTCCATCTCGTCGAGGTCGATCAGCGTTGATTTACCATCATCGGTTTGTACTTCGATCTTATGAAGAACATTCCTTTCGTCGCGAACCAACTCGAGATGACTCACATGTTCCAGGTTGAAGTTGCCGATCTTCTCGTTGTTACGAAACTCGATCGTATCGTTGGTAAGCTTGAGAAAATCGTTGTAGTTGTTGATTCCCGAGAACAGTTTGCCTGCGACAGGAATGATGATGCAAATGGCAGCCCAAATGAAAAAGCGGACATGATTTACTTCATACCGCATGTAGATAAAAACGAAGATTACCGGTATGATCAGGTAGATCAGCAACTGCGTTTTGAGCTTGTTGCGGTGGTTTCTGAACTCCACAATGTCTGACATGGGCTTCAGCTTGATCGGGAACAAAAACTCTTCCCAAAGCACCAGCACCATCACCAGAACTGCGAGGCTCACCAGGAACATACCGAAGTACACATGGGTGCCTTCCATCAGTTCCCGCCACGACACATTGAATATTTGCGGTGAAAGAAAGAACGCCACCGCAAAAATCAGGATCAAAAGCCCTACACTAAACGCCGCCGGATAAGTCGGTCTGATAATTTTCGCCATGATGCGATAATAGGTTAAAACTCAAAAATACATGTAAAAAGCCAACTCAGACCTTTCTGAATCTATAAAATCATACACGTGTAATTCGCTCACCGTGCGAATAGTAACCATCAATTCCACCCTCCTCCAAGTGCCTGATAGACGTTAACCATCGCATTCATCTGCTGCTTCTTTGTTTCGATCAGTTCGAATTTCGATTCCAAAGCATCGCGTTGCGTGAGCAACACTTCCATGTAATCGGCGCGGGCCGATTTAAACAAACCGGTAGAAATGTCTATGGAAGTGGTCAACGTCGCCACCTGCTTAGAACGCAGGGCATAGCTCTTTTCCAGATTGCTGATGTTCGAGAGTTGGTTCGCCACTTCGATGTAGGCGTTCAGAATCTTGCGTTCATATTCGTATACGTTCTGAATCTGCCTCGCATTCGCCGAAAAATATTCAGCCTTAATGGCATTTCTATTGACCAGCGGAGCCACCAGGTGACCAAATGCACTGTAGATCATGGACTCCGGCTTTAACAGATAGGAAGTATTGAACGCATCGTATCCAACGCCAGCAGTAATCATTAGTGTCGGGTAAAAATTTCTCCGCGCCACGTTTACATCCAGCTTCGACGCGGCCAGCATATTTTCAGCCTGCCTGATGTCGGGACGATTGCGAAGGAGCTGCGGCGGAATGCCCGCACGAACAGGCGCAGGTACCAGGTCGATGAATCCTTCCGAGCTTCTCTTCACAGGCTGCGGAAATCGCCCCACCAGAAAATTGATCCTGTTTTCCACGACTACAATACTCTGCACGATGTAATACTGACGACTTTGGTTCTTCAACACTTCTGCCTCGAACCTGCGCACCGCCAATTCAGTCACCCGGGCCGCAACTTTCTGCAGTCTGACAATCTCCAGCGCATTGGTTTGAATCTCGATGTTGCGTTGCAGGATCTGCAACTGGTTGTCGAGCGCCATGAGTTCATAGTAAGAATTAGCGATCTCGGCTACGAGCTGAGTAACCATGAAGTTCCTACCCTCCACAGACGACAAATACCTGAGTATCGCAGACTTCCTGGCCGTTCGCAATTTGTTCCAGATATCAAGCTCCCAGGATGCAGTGAGCCCTAGATAATAATCGGGTAATGGATTAGGAAAGGTCTTGCCGGGGGCAATTTCATCGGTATGTTCCACCGCGCCTGAGCGTGTGAAGTCACCAACCTTTTCAACACCCGCACCGGCCTCGCCATTCACAAACGGGAGGTACGCCCCTTTCCTTGCGCGCACTTCATTTTTTGCAATATTGATTTCCTGCATCACGATGTTCAGCTCCTGGTTATTTCTCAACGCCGTATCGATCAGCGCTTCAAGATTCGGATCGGTAAAGAAATCGCGCCATTGGACCCGCGCTGTGTTCACGGTATCGTTGGAGCCATAATAATCAGGCGGCGTTGCAGTACTCTCTGTCCTGCGGCCGTAGTTGGGCAGCGTACATGCGCCGTACACCAGGGAAAGACAAATGATCCCTGTTATCTTCAAAACACTTTTCTTAAGCATGGTGGTGGTGAGGTTCTTCCGTGAGGGGTTTATCTTCTTCATCTCGGATGAGGTGGCGTCCTTCAGCAAGGCTGCCGAATATATAATATAGCCCAGGGACGATAATCACACCGAAGATCGTTCCAAAGAGCATACCGCCGAGTGCTGATGACCCGATGGTTCGGTTGCCGATCGCGCCGGCACCGTGAGCGATTACCAGCGGTATCAACCCCGCTATAAAGGCGAACGATGTCATAAGGATCGGACGGAAACGCACCCTCGCTCCTTCGATTGCCGCTTCCAAAATCGTAGCGCCCTGTCTGTTTTTCTGAACCGCGAACTCCACGATCAACACGGCGTTCTTACCCAGAAGCCCCACGAGCATGACCAGTCCCACCTGCGCGTAAATATCGTTCGCGAGTCCCATCGACTTGATGAGCATGAATGATCCGAACACACCGGCAGGTAGAGAAAGAATAACTGCCAACGGGATGATGAAACTTTCATACTGGGCACAAAGTACCAGGTAAACGAAAGTCAATACGATGATGAATATCCAGATGGCTTCGTTTCCACGACGTACTTCGTCATAAGAAAGCGCCGCCCAGTCAATATCAAAACCACGGGGCAGATTTTTCGCCACTTCCTTAACGGCGGCGATGGCTTCACCCGAGCTATAACCCGTTGCGGGACCTCCCCGAATCGCTGCGGTGTTATACATGTTGTATCGGTTGATCTCATTGGCGCCCTGCTTCTTCTTGATTTTCATGAATGCTGAGAATGGCACCATTTCACCGCGATCGTTCTTCACCCACAGATTCAGTACGTCCGAAGGAAGCTTTCTGAATTCAGGAGCGGCCTGAACGAACACTTTGAAGAAGCGTTGATACTTGATAAAACCAAGTTCATACGTACTGCCCACAAAAATGGAGAGCGTGTTCATCGCATTACCAATGCTGACACCTTTCTGCATCGCGAGCTGATTGTCGATCTCAATCTCGTACTGCGGATAGTTTGCACTGAAAAAAGTGAACAAACCCGTAAGTTCCTTCCTCTTTTCAAGGGCGTCCATGAATTCGTTCTTCACTCTTTCCAGGTCGTCATAGGTTCCATCAGGATTTTTGTCAAGAAGCTGCAATGCAAAACCACCCGCAGCACCGTATCCCGGCACCGCCGGAGGATCGAAGAATTCAATGGTCGCGCCGGGGATCTCCAGGGCTTTTTCTTCCAATTCAAGAATGATTTCGCTGACGGTATGATCCCTTTCGTTCCAGGGTTTCAAGTTGATAAGACAGGTACCCGCATTGGAGCCGCGTCCTTCCGTCAACACCTCATAACCGGCAATGGATGAAACCGATTGTATCCCCTCCACCTCTTCAAGAATCTTCTGGAGCTGACGCGATATGTCGTTCGTTCTTTCAAGGGTCGATCCCGGAGGTGTTTGCACGATGGCGTACAACATCCCCTGGTCCTCACTTGGAATAAAACCTGACGGCAAATTCGACGCGATCAGTATGATCCCCGCGCCGAACGCGAGCCACAACCCCAACGTCACCAGCTTGCGATGGGCGATCTTTCGAAGTAACCAGACATACTTATCAGTGACCTTCTCGAATCCCCGGTTGAAAGAATCAAGTGATCGATTCAACAGATTTCTTTTGCGTGGCTGACCGTGTGTGTTCTTAAGGATCATCGCGCAAAGCACCGGTGTAAGGGTTAGTGCGATAATACCGGAAAGGATGATCGAGCTCGCCATGGTTATAGAGAACTGTCGATAGAATACACCCACAGGTCCCGACATGAAGGCAACCGGCACGAATACAGCCGTCATGAGAAGTGTGATCGCGATAACGGCACCGCTGATTTCACCGAGCACCTGCTTCACAGCTGGCAGTGGCTGAAGATGTTTTTCCGCCATCTTGGCGTGTACAGCCTCCACCACCACAATCGCATCGTCGACCACAATACCGATTGCCAACACCAAGGCAAAGAGTGTGATCATGTTGATCGTAAGACCAAACAACTGCATGAAGATGAAGGCCCCGATCAATGAGATGGGCACCGCCAGCGTAGGAATCAACGTGGATCTCCAGTCGCCAAGAAACACAAACACCACCAGCGCAACGAGAATGAACGCATCGCGAAGGGTGTGAATAACGTTTTCAGTGGAGGCATCCAGAAATTTGGACACGTCATAACTGATCTCAATGTCCATTCCCGGAGGAAAGTCTTTCTTCAGTTCGTTCAGCTTGGCTTTTACGTTTGCGATAACCTGACTGGCGTTACTGCCATAGGTCTGCTTCAAGACGATTGCAGCTGAAGGGTGTTCGTTCAGGTTAGAGTAAATGTCATAATATTCGCTACCCAGTACGACCGTCGCGATATCCTTCAGACGCAACAGTTCGCCATTGGGATTTGCACGAATGATCACATTGTCATACTGTTTAGGGTCGTTGTATCGGTCAGAATAAGCCAATACATATTCAAGTGCTTCTGCGCGTTTGCTATCACCTCGCCCGATACGCCCTGGCTTACCGATGATACTCTGATCACCCAAAGCCTCCATGACGTCGTCGGGTGACACGCGATAGGCACGCATGCGTTCGGGGTTCAGCCACACACGCATGGCGTACTGGCGGCTTCCGAGAATCCTCGCCTGGCCGATACCATTGATACGCTGCAATTCCGGGATCATGGTGACACCGGCATAGTTGAATAGGAACTTCATGTTCGCGTTCGGATCGGTGCTGTACAGGTTAACGTACATCAACATACTCGGCATAATCGGCGTGATGATCACGCCTTCCCTTTGCACGAGCGGTGGGAGCCTGTTCCTCACCTGTTCAACGCGGTTGGAAATCTGAACGAGCGCCTGGTTCGGGTCGCTTCCCGGCTCGAAGATCACCTGAATGTTGGCTTCTCCTGCACTGGTCGCATCAGAGGTCATGTACCTCATGCCCCATGCACCGTTGATGGCCTGTTCGAGCGGAATAATAACGGACTCAGTCAGTGTTTTAGCGCTGGCTCCGGGGTACGAAGCAGACACCATGACCATAGGCGGTGCTATGGAAGGGAACTGTGAAGTGGGCAGTGTGGTAATAGCCAGTACACCCATGAAGATGATCACGAGCGACAACACGATCGCCAGTACCGGTCTTTTTATAAATGCATTAAACATTTAAGTAAGTATCTAGTGGTTATACTATTCTACGTACACGTTCAGCTTCGGAAGAACATCTTTAGGATCTTCATATCGGTATTCACCGATCTTATCATTGTCACGCACTTTCCTGATCCCTTCGAGCATGATCTTCTCGTCTGGTTTCAAGCCGCCGGTAATGATATACAGATCCGGCAACTCGGCGCCGATCTTAATTTCCCGTTGCTTCACGGTATTGTCAGCCTGAACAACAAATACATATTTCTTTTCCAGCACTTCGAAAGTTGCTTTCTGCGGAATAATGAGCGCGTTTTTTAGTGGGGCCTTTACGAGGATATTACCCGTTTCGCCGTGTCTTAATAATCCCTTTGGATTCGGAAACGTCGCACGAAAGGCAATATTTCCTGTTTCATTATTGAAGTCGGCTTCAATGGCTTTAACGAGTCCGGGATATTCGAACATCTCGTTGTCTGCCATTCTCAGGCTCACCTGCATAATACTGTCTCGTTTGGCGTTTGCCTTGTAAGTGAGGTACTCCGCTTCCGGCACATTAAAGTAGACCCACATCTGGCTGTTGTCGGAAAGTGTAGTTAACAAGTCACCTTCATCAACAAGACTACCAAGCCGGACCATGAAGCGGTCCATGATGCCATCGAAAGGCGCGGAGATTTTAGTGAATCCCAAATGAACCTTTGCCAGTGAAAGCTCTGCATTCGCTTTATCAAATTTTGCTTTTGCCAGTGCCAATTCATTTTTGGATACCACATTGCTATCTGCAAGGGCTTTTGTGTTCAAATACTCGATCTCAGCAAAGTTGGCTTCCGCCTGTGCTTTCTGCAATTCAGCCTGATATAGCAAAGGCATGATCTGGAACATAGGCTGACCTTGTTTGATGAACTTTCCTTCATCCACATAGATATTCTGCAGGTAGCCTCGCTCCAGGGCCCGGAGCTCTATGTGCTGAATCGCACGGATCTGACAAACATATTCACGGGTGGTCAGCGTGTCCTTCACAAGCGGACTGGTGACGATGAATTTTACTTCTTCTTTTTCTTCATGGTGCGAGCCGCATTGCATGCAAAACATCGCAACACACAAACCCATTATCACTGCGAGGGTTCTTTTCATAATTATTATCTGTTCTTTAAGTAATGCAATCTAAGTTTGGTAGTTCTGGTAGTCGACGTCTGGCAAGTCAACTGTCTGTGCATTCATCACGTTCGCTTTGAGATGCAGACCGGTAAAAAATTCACCGGGGGTGTCCAGGCAGTTCTGAAACCTGCCCCGGATTCATATCCTGAAGACCAGAATCAGCAGGTACCTTTCCGACTCTGTAAGATAGGAAAAGTCGCGCTCTGCCGTCGCGATCTTGCGTAATGCAGCAATCTTAACTTGGTTGACGCCCGGGTATCCGCCTTGCTCCAGACATTTCTTCAAGGGATTGAGCTCCTTTTCATCGTCCTCTTCCTGTTCCCGGATCTCGGTAGCATCTATTTTAAAGTATTCCCACAGGTGATTGGAAGACTTCGGCTTTTTAATGAGAAACTCATCGCCTGCCGTTTCAGTGTTATCCCTCCTCTGAAGGGCCGAATTAGCGTTTTCGGAAGTAAACGACTCGGCGGCGGCTACGCTGATTTGTGCAATCACAATGAGAACGAGCAACGAAAAAAAATATCCAACTAAAAGCTTCCTCATCGGGGCGCAAATGTATGAGACAGTGGTTTCTCAGGCAAGGTCTCTGACACAAGCGCGCAAACACACGTTTGCAGCGCCACGGTCACCTGAACCGTCTCTTATAAGGGGTTTAGACTATAAAAGAGGACAAAGGTCACATGCCGTTTTGAAAACCGGGGCTTTGATTCAGATAATAACCACCCTTAACCTACGTTTTGGTAAATATGGCGCTGATTATCAAATTATTACAATTGGCAGTTTGCGCCAAAATCCCTCGAAAAGCAAAGACGATGGATAACCTCCTATTTCACTTTTGGCTTGCCATAAACGGCATCTCTAAAGCTCTTGTGCAAAGGGTTGCTGAAGGGGAATATCTGGACAAAGAGTACGGCTGTGAGTTTGTTTTTCGGGTCTACCCAGAACAATGTACTCGCCGCACCGTCCCAAAAGAACTCACCCACTACCCCATTCTTTTCTTTTTCGTCTGCAGGTTCCCGGAGGCGAACGGCGAAATCGATTCCAAATCCAACCTGGCCTTTGCTTGGCAACCACATGCGTTGCTTGACACTATCGTCCAGCTGATTGGTCGCCATCAGCCGCACCGTTTCTGGCTTCAGGATGGTGATCCCATCGAATGATCCTTCATGCACGAGCATCCGGGCAAATCGCATGTAGTCGTCAACGGTGGAAGTCAGGCCGAAGCCGCCCGGTTTCAATGGCCACTCTTTGCTGTTGAACACATTGGCTAATGAATCCGGCACACGGTTCAGGGAACTATCTGACTTAAAATACACCGCGGAGAAATGTTTGAAGTCAACCGGGACATAACGCGTTGAATTCATTTTCAGCGGGTCGAGAATATTCTCACGAACATATTGATCAAACGGTTTCCCCGAAAGTTTCTCAACGAGGTATGCCTGCACATCCACACAAACCCCATACGACCACTGGTCACCGGGGCTGAAAGCCAGCGGCAGTTTTGAAAGTTTCGCCGCCATCTGCGAAAGCGTATTTTCCTTGTCCATGGCATTTGCCTCTTTGACCATGGCACCGAGTTGCGGGTGATCATTGTTTGCAAAGCCGGCGGTGTGGCGGGTAATATCTCGAACGGTGATGGGTCGCTTGGGCGGAACAAGAATCATCTTGCCTTTCGCATCAAGGCCCGAAAACACCTTTACATCGGCGAACTCGGGTGCATACTTTGACAACGGGTCATCCAATTGAAAAGCACCTTTCTCATATAGCTGCATCAAAGCAACACCGGTCACCGGCTTCGTCATTGAAAATATTCTGACAATCGTATTGCGGTCGAATGGTTTTCCAGCTTCACGATCCTCTGCTCCGAACGCGTTGAAGTAAACTTCCTTGTCGTTTTCAAAAATGAGTGCCGAAGCGCCGGCAATCCTGGAAGAATCCACCATCGCTTTCAGCGTGGAGTCGATGCGCGCTTTAACGGCTTCGGTGACCACACCGCTCGCATCTTCTTTTTTGGTTGTGCAACTGAATGCGACAGCTATAAGGACAAGACAGGAGATCAGTCGGAATTTCATGGAAGTAGGATTAGATTTTTAAGGTAGCAAGTTTATGTGCGAATTACAAAGAACTGCGCAACCAAAGTCTCTTCACGCTAGGATCGCGCCACAACTTTTTCTTAACTTCCTCCATGGCAAACTGCGACGAATTCCGATGGCGGAGAACTCAGCGTCCTGATTTCCGCGCAAAACTTCACCTGATGCTTCTTTTTATGTCACTGTTCGTGACATCAGCGCATGCTCAGCGTGAGACATTTGACATAATAACGTTCGACACTCCACCCGGGTATTCGCGGAATTCTGGCGACGGCTACTTGATTTTCTTAAAACGTATTGGAAATGAATACTGCCAAATAGGTATCTATGCGAGCCGCGAGGGCAATGGAGATGCACAGACGGAGTTTGTTTTTGAATGGAACGATCTGATCAAAAAGTCCACACAGGTCGAAGTTCCGGCGTCCAACAGCCGGGGCCCCGTTGACGGCTGGACCTTTATTGATGCAGCATCCCCGGTCAAATTTGAAAAAGGAGACTACAACGTTTTTCTATTCAGCATCATCGGCCATAAGCGAGTCACGAGTGTGCGGATGGATGTAAACACAGAACGATTCAATGGTGAAATCGAAAAGTTTTTTGGAAGCTTGAGGGTCGAGTCAGCGATCGCTGATAAAATGTCTGCGGGCAATGAGACCGTGGCCCAGCAAAACAACCCGATACAGCAACAAAAGAGCGCGGGAGCGGCGCAAAGTATAATCGCTGCCGGGTCGTTGTTTAAAAGCGGCAAAGCAATTGTCGGCGTTTGGCGTGGTATAGGCACGTATTCGACAGTTTCAGGAATAACAAACGCGGCGGGTACCGGTTATTCACAAATTACGTATGGAAGCACATTGACAGTAAGACAAATTGCTTTCTTCGACGACGGAACGTTCTGCAACTATCTCCCGAGCGATGGGCTGGCCGACTACGCAACGACCCGCACAAGAGAACCCAATTATTGGGGACACTATACTTTTTCGAATGGAAGCGGAACGATCCAGTGGGACGCAGCAACTACCGTAGACAATTTTAAGATCGAGAATGGCAATCTACTTTACGACAAAGTTGCCTGGACCAAATTGGCTTCACTGCATAACTGGAAGTTTGATGGGACGTTCACGGCCGAAAGAAATCCTTCAGCATACAACGGTCCGGAGCCTACGATCACTTTCAGTGCCAACAGCCGGTTTGATGATCATGGCGCGATCTACTGGCTTCGGCACGTGAAGGGATCGAACTCCGACATGCAGGATCAGATGACGGGCTCGGGAACCTATGACATTCAAAACTTCACGGTCACATTCCGTTACGACGATGGCAGGCTGATCAGGATGCTTATCAATTATCCCGATGCCGGAGACAGGACAAAACCAACAGAATTTGGTTTGGGAGGAATAAAATCCTTTGTTAACAGAAAGTAGCAAATCCACGCTTGGCAACTTAATTTTCAGAAACCAACTTGTCACGATGAAAACAATCCTCGCACTCGCTTTCTTCGCCTTTTCGCTCCAATTGTCAGCCCAAGACGCATGGACATTCCGGAAAACGGGAAAGAACATCATTGCGAAAAACACAACAACAGGAAAGGAAAAGGTAATCTATAAAGATGAAGACGGCACCACGGTTGAAGATGGTGATACGACAGATTTCAGTGAACAGTATGACATCGTTTCCTATGTGGGTCCTTATCTCACGGTGTTGAGTACATCCTATAGTTTTATGAAAGGCGCTGCGCACGACAATCGTGAGCGGATCTTTAAAGTCACGGATGCAAATACAAACAAGACCGTTCGACTCACGGATTTGTTCAACGAAAACGACATCTTTAATGCCTTGATGCAGGATAAGTTTGTCAAGAGCAATTTGCAGGAAGATGCCTCACCAAAAAACCTGGCCGAACTGACAGAAAGTTTCAAAAACGACGACATCGCGCGCTTCGATGACGGCATGTACAACTCGTTCGCATTCCATCACGTCGAACCTGGGAAGGTTGCTATCCGGATGGGACTTTCTTACAATTTCGGAGCAGCCCGCGGAGCGCTCACGCAACTTGGCTTTTTTCTTCCGATTCCAGAAAAGCTTAAAGCGGCAATAAACACTGCGGTTACCAACAAGACATTAATGAAAGATCTTAAACCGAAGATCGGTCTGTATGAGTAATCATGATCCAGACTTCCGTTTTATGGATTGACCTTCTTCTTTTCCAGAAGTTTGATAAAATAGCCCCCCACCACAGATCTCGCCTGAAAACCAACCTGCTTAGCGTCGGTAGTCTCATACCAGTCCGACATGGGAACGCGTGTAGGAGTTTCTGTCGCGTATTTATAAAGTGGTTCGATGAGTTTATTGAACGTAACGCTGTCGTTCGCCAAGGTGGCGGTCCATACAATCCAATCCGACTTGGAATACGTTTTCCGGCTATCCAGCGGCAGGCCAAAAGGTTGTTGAACGGTCAGATAGTATGCAAGCTCTTTCTGAACGATACTTTCCGGAAAGAGATTGAAACCCAGCAGTTTATCCCACACCATATTATACTTCTGGCTCCAGGTGCCTGATTGGTCAAATGTGAGCCGGTAATGATTGCCATCGTTAGCTTTCGTCTCCCATTCGGCAGCCATGCGTTTCGCTTCGTTCATAAATTTCGAAGCCACTTCTGACTTCCCCAGCATGCCGGCCAGCCTGGCGTAAGATGCGATTCCCATGATCGCCTTTACTGACAGATTGGTATTGTGTGCGAGGTGTCCGGCAAAGTCATCAGTACACAGTTGATTGGCGGGATCAAGCCCGTTCTTTAACAGGTAGTCCGCCCAAACTGACAGGACATCCCAATGCTTGCCAGCATAGTTTGCATTTCCTTCCACATCGGCGATCGCCGCCGCGAGGATCAACATGTTGCCGCATTCCTCAACGGGCATGTCTTCCGGGTAAGTCTGACCGTTCGCTTTCGGATAGGTTCCTACATCATGCGCCGCAAAGGGCTTCGTCCATTTTCCGCTTTCAGAAAAATAAAAGATCGGATTCATCATCCCTTTCAACAGTTCAGGATTGTAATGAAGAAACAATGGTGCTGATGGATAGGTTACGTCGACGGTTCCGATCGACCCATTGCTGAAGTTTTCTTTTGAAAGGAAGAGTATCTCCCCATTCCGATCTGTTGTGAGTTTATGCGCTGCGATGGATTGACGGAACGCAACCACGCACAGATCAGCATAGTGTTTTCCACCTGCCGTAACAGCCTCTGTCCAGAGTCGTGCATCGAATGCATTGCATTGATCGATCACTGAGGTGTACTCAGAGGCAGCTGACGACAACGTACCTTCTATCGAGATGGTATTATTTTTCTTCCACCATGCCGGCCTGTCCTCGCCAAAGTATTGGATCGAAGAAACATCGTCGTAGCCAATCATAACGTAACCGGAGAAGTCGGTCTTCTTTCCAAGTCGATTGACATAAGACAGCACTGGCATCGATGCCTTCATCCCGGTGACCAGGGAGTCGGGACTCAGGAGGCTTCCTCCATTGATAAAGCTTTCTTTAGCTCTGACATAGTCGCCAATCGCGAAAGATGCATGTTCAGTTTTAGCCGCCGCCAGGTACGCATATCCCCAATCAATACGGACGTTGTCGCCTGCCCTGCCTAGAACATTTTGGGAAGTTGTGCCCGTCTTCAGAAAATCAACACTGGCCGCAGCGCCTTTTGAAATTTTCACCTCCTGGTCGATCTCGTTCACGGCCCATTGCGGTGTCATTTCAAAGTAGACATCCACGTCATGCTTCTGTCCGTCATTCGACACAATACTGTAGGTAAGATAATTTACAGGCCGGGAAAGGAGATCAAGGTTATTGGGCAACAACGGCGACGTGAATTTCAATTCAAGGTCAACCGGCCCACATTCGAAAGTGTAGAGCGTCTGTGTGGCGGTCATTTCAATCTTCTTTTGAAGGGCCGCAATATCAAAAACCTCTTGCTGTTCATTCCTGGCATAAATCCCAAAATCAACATATGCCTTGCCTCCCGTATTGGTGCAATGCGCGGCGATCACATTTTTAGTCCTTAACAGCGAAGGATCAAGGGGCAGGAGCACTTCATGCTTTGCGTTGTGTCCAGTGTTCACCACCTGTTTGCCATTGACAAATAATTCAAAGTCATCATCATGCGAATACATCAGGAACAAAGGCCGATTCAAATTTGCAATGCTAAGTTCAAATTCGCGTCGCACCCAAATCTCCCTCGAAGGCCAATCCGTATGGACCGCTTTCATATCGGGTGAGCCAAACGCAGCCTTTCCCGTTTTCCAACCCGCTGCGTTAAAGTTTTCTTTTTCCCAACCAGATTGCGGAGCCTTTACTGAGTAGCGTCCATCCCATAAACTGTCTCCAGCCATCGGGACAATGGCTTTCATCGGAAATTCTTCCTTGCCCAGGAACCTGTAGGTTTTGCCGTCAACGCGAAGCGCGCCGATCAAACCATGCACTTTACCGGTCCAATGCCTGACGGGACTACTATATAACGTGTCGGTAGTTGACCACGCGCTGGTATAGGGATCAATGGTGATTAATGGATATGCCGGAGCACGAAGCGTTGTGGCTGCTTGAGATGTCCCTTCGCCGGACTTTTTCTCTGAACAAGAGGTTACTACTGCCAGGAGGGAGAAAACGACAAGGAGGTTTTTAATCATGTATTTGCTTTGCTGGTCGAGGCTAAGTTAAAGGTTTCCGTAGCGTCCCTAATCTGTTTATTTGTTTTTTGGACAACAGCCAGCTCGGTAGTTCAGGTTCCTGATTGACATTGTCCCAGCTATTGTGTTTCACTCCAGGATACTCCGTATACCGTGTAAGCTTCCCGCCCAATTTGACGATCTCCTTATAAAGGTCACGCGACAGATAAACGGGAACGATATCATCGGCATCACCATGAAAGATCCATAACGGTGTTTTCATCACTACGCCAGCTGCAGCCGGATCAGAGCCACCACACACTGCATAGGCAGCAGCAAATTTTCCCGGATTTTTTTGAAGCACTGAGAACACACCAAATCCGCCCATGGAAATGCCATAGATATAAAGGCGATTGACGTCAATCGGGTATTTCTTCACTAACGAGTCGACGAGCGCAAGGGTATTTGCTGTCTCAGGCGTATGTTTTGATGTCCAGGTATTTCCCCAACCCTGATCACGATTGAGACATTTAGGCGTAAGCACAAACACAGGCTGATCGTTCTGAATGGAAGCTTTGTACCAGTAGTTGTCTCTTGAAAGTGTGTCACCACTTCCGTGCAGGTAAACGATCAGCGGGTATCGCCTGTTGGCACTGAGGTCGGAAGGTTTAAACCAACCATATCTCATTCCTTTATATGTGGATTGACTATATTCTTTGTGTACCGCCGCCGGTTGCGCACGTACGTGTGACGTACCGAGAGCAATGATGAACAGCAGGATACATCTATGGTAGGTCCATGATTTTCTCATTCGTGCCGGAGTTTGAGTCAGTTCAAATTTGCGAAAATTGACTTTATCAAAAACATGCAACTGCTATCAAAAGCCTTTTTCCTTTAACCATTGTAAAGAGTATTCCGCGAGTTCTGTCCAGCCATGATCGGAAGCCAGCGAGTGACCACGGTTTTCAAAGAGTTTGAATTCAGTGATCACGGATTTATTATACTTTCCTGCAGATGCTTTTCCGAAGATAGGCGGCGCGATATTATCCTTCGAACCTCCGGTGATCAGCAACGGGCCTCTTTTCGTATTCGAGGTATCCACCTTTGTCTCCGATCCAGCTATCGTCGCCATCGCCGCCTGGAACAGTGGCCGCGCAGGGGCGGGCATCACCCATCGGTCATAAATTTGTTTTGCTTCCTCTTCAGGGATCGCATTTCCGAATGCATATTTAAATTGATTGAAGGTAAGCGATACTGCTTTGGTGATGTTGAATGGATTTCCGAGCACAGGCAAAGATGATTTCAATGCAGAAAATGGCAATTGCCAGACTCCTTTCATGGGTGCCGGGTCAATCGCAACACCTGCTGCTGCCAGTCCACGTGACAGGATAATTTGTGCGATAAGTCCACCGAATGAATGACCAATGACGATGGGTGGCTGGGGAAGCGCGGCAATCACTTTGGAAATACTTTGAACGACTTCCTCCACCCCATGATTTGCGATCGCTTCCGGATTTGCGCGGCTGGCTTCGACTGTGGGACCATCGCCGGGCCATGAGGGGTTGATCGAATCATATCCCTTCTGTTTAAAGAAATCCATCCAGGGCTGCCAGGCTGAAGGATGAATCCACAGGCCATGAATAAAAACTATTGTTCGCTGCGCCATGGGTAATCCGGTTTAAGGTTGGTAGAAATTGAAGTTACACGTTTTGAAGAACTGTCCAGAAAATATTTCAACGAATGGAAACACGGTCCACCATGCCATGCTTAGTGGAACCATGCTTCGAAAAATCGTTATCTTTAGTTAAACACGAGTGTTATGGATCGACGACTGTTTCTGCAGGTTCCTCTCCTTTCGTTGGCCACCTCCGCATTGGCAAACTTTGAACGACCGCGCAAAGGATTCAAGGTTGAAGCCAACAAAGACCGCTTTCAGGAGGAAATGTACATCATGGGTGGACGTTTCAATTGCATTGTTTCTTCGAGAGATACTGAAGGAGACTTGTGCATTTATAACACAACGCGCCAGGAAAAAGGGGGCCCCGCTCTGCACTTCCACCACCAGCAGGACGAGTGGTTCTATGTGGTGAAAGGTCAGTTTCTTGTCCAGGTTGGTGAAGACAGATTTATGCTCAATCCCGGCGACTCTGCCTTCGCACCCCGAATCATTCCACATGCGTTCGCAAAAATTGATGATGGTGAATCGCAGATGCTCGTGCTTTTTCAGCCCGCGGGTTCCATGGAAGCGTTTTTTAAAGAGGTCAAAACAACGGGTACTGCAATTGCCCAAAACCTGGCAAAGATTAAGGAGTTATCTGCGAATCATGGCATGGAAGTAGTCGGTCCGCCCTTGAAATTCTAAGTCTCGCCGTGATAATCGGCCATGTCGGGTAAGGGTGCCGGCGAAACATCACGTCAGAAAGGTAGTCACTCTGACCATCTGTGTACACGCAACCCTTGTGCAACATTAATTATCAAGTCATCAAAGCCGGTTTTAACTAATTTTCATTTATTGAGCCATGCGCATTGTGAAATTTATCAACATCCTGCTATTGAGTGGTCCGGGCATGATCAGTGTATTCGCGCAGGGCACGCCTACGGCCAGACAATCAAAAGACATCACAGCCGTCGTCGATATTTATTCTCAAGCGCGCGAAAAAAGAGACACGATGTTACTGAAGAGCGTACTTACGACAGATGTCGATCAACTCGTGTCTTCCGGTGAGTGGCGGAACGGTGTATCCGAATCAGTCAAGGGCATGTTGCGCAGTTCGCAAAACAGCCCGGGCAAAAGAACATTGACGGTTGAAAAAATCAAGCTACTCACATCCACGTCTGCTATCGCGGACGCGCGATACGAAATTCAAAGCAACGATGGCAGCGTGCGCAAAATGTGGAGTACGTTCGTGGTGGTGAATATGAATGGGAGCTGGAAAATCGCTGCGATAAGAAACATGCTACCAACGCAATAAATCATCGAACCAAAAAATCATGAAAACAAATACCGACCGTCGTAGATTTCTCAAGCTTTCTCTGACCGCAGCCGCCGGCCTGTCGTTATCCAATCAACTCGCCGCGAATTCTTCCCCCAAGAAAACTGAAGCGCCCTATGTCCTAACTGATCCGCAATCTCCTTCCATCAGATTTTCAGTCATTGGGCTCAATCATGGACACATCTATGGTCAGACCGAAGCCGTGATTCGTGGCGGGGGTCAGCTTGTGTCATTCTTTGCGCCGGAGGCGGATTTAGCCGCAGCTTTTGCCAAACGTTACCCGCAAGCCAAGCAGGCTAAGAGCGAAAAAGAAATTCTCGAGGACAGTTCGATACAATTGGTTGTCAGCGCGTCCATCCCGGTTGATCGTGCGCCACTGGGTATCCGCGTGATGAATCATGGTAAAGATTTTATGTCTGACAAGCCCGGCATCATTACGTTGGATCAGCTTGTGGAAGTGAAAAAAGTGCAGAAAGCGACCAAACGGATCTATTCGATCATGTACAATGAACGCTTCGAGAACCGTGCCACGGTAAAAGCTGGAGAGCTCGTCAAATCAGGCGCGATCGGTCAGGTGATTCAAACGATTGGCATGGGGCCACACCGAATGAATATCTCCACCAGGCCGGAATGGTTTTTCGACAAAGGAAAGTATGGAGGGATCATCACCGACATCGCATCACATCAGTTTGATCAATTTCTTTTCTTTACTAATTCGACAGAAGGCGAAGTCCTCGCATCACAGGTCGGTAACGTTCACTATCGGCAATATCCCTTGTTTGAAGATTTCGGGGATGCGATGGTGCGCGGCAACGGCGGCACCGGATATATCCGTGTCGACTGGTTCACACCCGATGGTCTGGCGAGCTGGGGCGATGGACGTCTTACGATCCTCGGGACCGACGGCTTTATCGAACTGCGCAAGAACGTTGATATCGCAGGACATCCCAATGGCAACCACTTGTTCATCGTCGACAACAAAGAAACGAGGTATATGGATTGCGCGAACGAACCTCTTCCCTACGGTGGTCAACTTGTTAGTGACATTGTCAATCGCACCGAGACTGCGATGACGCAAGCGCATTGTTTCCTGGCTACGGAGCTCGCATTGAAAGCACAGAAGAATGCGAGGAAGCTTGAGTTGAAAAGTTAGTTCCAGTCGACAGATCGGTATTGCCAACAGCTTATTGTACAGGTTAAAGTTCCTGCCTGCCAGTCTTCGGCATTCCCGGATTCATGCGTGAAACATGGTCCACGTTTTTGTATTTTCACTCTTCAACCACATCATTTAAGATATGAATAGTCGATTTTTCAGACTTGCATCCATCTTTGTCTTCATAACAGCGGGCTTCTCAGTTGTCGCCCAACCAAAAAAAATTGACAAACTCAATGTTACAATTCTTTCGACGATGCTTGCAGACGAGGGTATTGGCGAATGGGGTTTCAGCGCCTTGATCGAAGTGGACGGCCGCAAAATACTTTTCGATACCGGCGCGCGACCCGAGACCGTTTTGAACAATGCCAAAGAGATGAACATAGATCTTTCCGGTGTGACCGAAGTCTTCATCAGCCACACGCATTCCGATCACACGGGCGGACTTAATACATTAAGGAAGGCTTTGTCGGTGCAGAATCCCAAAGCACTGTCTTTGGCACGCGTTGGAGAAGGAGGTTTCTATCCGAGAACCACCGACTCTGAATTCACCCAATTCCTCACAAAAATGAAAACGGACTACGAGATGTCGGGCGGAAAATTCATCACGTATAAGAATGCCGACGAGATCTACCCGGGCGTGTGGGTAACCGGACCTGTGCCAAGGAAAAATGACGAGAAAAACTGGAGCGGAACCGGAAAAGTTGCGTTACCGAATGGGCAGATTTCGATTGACAACGTACCCGAAGATCAATCCCTGGTATTCAACACGAAGGATGGATTGGTGATCGTTTCCGGGTGCGGGCACGCTGGCGTGGTCAATACCGTCGAATACGCGCGCCAAATGGTTGGACCACTCCCGGTAAGAACATTGATAGGAGGTTTTCATCTCTTTGATTTACCAGACGAAAAAATGAATTGGACTGCCGAAAAGCTCAAAGGCTATGGGCTGACAGAATTTGTAGGCGCGCACTGCACCGGTATCAATGCTGTATTTACGATTCAGAAGAAGCTTTCACTCGACAGACACCATGCGGTGGTGGGAGCCGTTGGTGCCACCTATGAATCGGGAAAAGGAATTTCGCCGGGAAGACTAGCCAAATAAATCCGCGAGGGACGTTACAATATGCTGAATGCCGGTGACGATCGCGAAGCAACCCATGCCTTTCGGAGTCGGTATGCTTTGTTCATTAGCAAACATGGAGAGCTCTACGAAAACATTCAGCTACCGATGACCGACGCTGAGCTTGGAAAACTGAAATCATTGTACTTTGTTCTCGCTGGTGTTCCCTTCACAATCGCTACCACGTATTCGATAGCCGGGTTCTTCATTGAGTTTACTTTTGACAAAACAGGCTTCATTTTTCTTGGAATTTTTTATTTCGTGGCTGTACTTCTTTTGCTCAAGGGACTGTCCATAAGCAAGGCCAACAAAATGAAGACCCTCGTTAAAGCCGTGATCACAAAACGTACAATCGGAACCCATCCAAGGCTTTGGTTGAGTGAACGTGATTGCATGAGTGTAAGCGATGCTGACGCAAGTGCCTACTCGCCCGGCGATGTTGTAGAAGTTGAAATTATCGGTAGCTTCTTTATGGAAGCCGGTTATAAGATTAAGTATTTGGGGCGCATCTCCGGCGATGGGGATATTAGAGAAGTCGAAGCCAACGTGCCCTCAACCGCGCCTGTTGATCATAATTCCATATGGGCAAAGGCCGGCCGAGCATGGGGTAAAAGAATAAACCGGTAGCGATGCGCACTCTGATTATTCTGGGCAGTTCGAGGAAAGACGGAGCAACAAAAAAAGCCATCGACGAAATGGTTGGTCTTACCCAATGGGATGTGATCGATCTCAACGAATACAAATTCAGTTATTACGACTACGAGCACAAGAACCTGGACGATGGCTATATCGATCTGATGAGAACCATACTGGAAAAATACGATGTTCTGATTTTTGCGACCCCCGTCTATTGGTATTCCATGAGTGGAATCATGAAAGTATTTTTCGATCGTATCACCGACCTTCTCGATGTGGAAAAGGAGCTAGGTAGGAAACTCCGAACCAAAAGCATGGCAGCCGTAAGTTGTTCAGTCGGTAACCACCTCGATGAAAACTTCTGGCTGCCGTTCTGCGAAACGGCCCGTTACCTGGGCATGAAATACATCGGCAATCTGCACGTGGTTGAAAACCGCAATCAATCAGAGAAGATTAGAACTTTCGTGCAGCTCATAAATTCTCATGGTAAATAGAATCCACATTCCGACCATAGATGATGCGACCTGCACAACAACTCATCCTGCCTAGCCGCTGAATGTCATTTGCGGGGTTACCCAGATGGTAAAAGGTTCAGAAATTGATAACTTGACCACCGAACCTACACCCCATGAAAAAAGTCCTATTCTCTCTTCTGCTGACAGCTATCTCATTGACTGGCTGGTCGCAACCCGTTCCATTCCGCAATGTTGTGCCCGTCGAGGTCGACAAGCTGGACTATCCAAATCTGACCGGAAACACCACTTCAACCCAGCCCTTTCCGGGAACTGTGACCCTGAAAAACGGCAAGCTTGTCAAAGGAAAGGTGACTTTCTTCAAAAAGAAAGGTGAGTTTGAACGCGTGAAGGTGAAGACCGAAGAAGACAAGATCGAGATTCCCGCTGCCGAAATTGCTTCCATCGCTCTTGACCCAAAAGTGTATGAAGGAAAATACCCCAACAACTTTAAGAAGCCAGAAAAAAATCTGCAAACAGGCTACATCATTCTTCCCAGCGGTGAACGCGTGAACGGAAAAGTAGCACAGCTCCGCGACTTTAGCGACTACGACTTCTTTATTTACACCATTCTATTCCTGCCCGAAGGATCAGAGGTGGCGTCCTCGATCAAGGGCGGCAAATTGATTGAGTTCGGACAGAATATCAATGGCGTTTTAAATATTTGGGACGGTTACGCTGACGGTTATGTATTGAGGCTTGCGGACGGCCGCTTTCGTCTCAGCCGGAACCCATACAGCAAAACCAAAAACGAGTTTTTTACCGGCTTGAAAAATCAGGTGTCCGATTCGCTGGCGGCGCAAGTTGCTGCCAACACTTTGGCTGCCGGACTCAAATCCGGAAATGATATCAACTCATCGATCGAGAACGCAGCAAATGCAGGAAGTGCCGTGCAAGAAGTCCTGGGCGCGATAGAGATCAACCGTAAGGAGTACTTAATCTTCGATACGGAGAAGAAATCAGTGACCCCCGTAAACTCAGACACCTTCAAAACGGTGGCGCCGACGCTGGCGGCGTCATGTGGAATAACCACAGAAGGCCGTTGGGATAAGATCGAGGAGTTCATAAGAGCCGTAAATGCCGCTTGCCAAAAGTAGATCGTATGAAATACAGTGAAGCAGCGATTGAGTCACTGGTCGATCGATTCAACAAACAGACCCTGCCCAAAAACGATTGGACGCACGAGGCTCATATTGTTGTTGCATTCTGGTATTCATCAAGATACGATGAAGATGAGGCTCTGATAGCAGTCAGAAACGCGATCCGGAATTATAACCATGCTGTCGGAACCGTGAACAGTGATTCGACAGGCTATCACGAAACGCTGACGGTATTCTGGCTTCGCATGGTTAGAACTTACCTGTCCGGAAAGAAGAACACGATCGAAGCATTGATCAATAACTTTATTGCGGATGGGAATGCAGACAAGGAGTTACCGCTGAAATTTTATTCGCGTGAACTCCTGTTTTCCGTGCAGGCCCGGAAAAATTGGATTGCCCCGGATAAGATTTCTATGGATAAGATCAATGAAATGACAATAAAACGCGCTTAGGCTTATGGCAAAAATGAACATCCCCTACTTCGCGATACGCCTGCTTACAGTTTGCTGTTACTTCCTGCCTTTCATATTTTTCCTTTCTACCTGCACGGACGGAAGGACTTCGAAAGAAGCATTCAATAAGGAGGAGGCCATTCGAAATGAACAGGAACGCAACGACAACAAACTCACGCGGATTGAGGAGTTAGTTAATGAGTCTGATTCCACCTCAAAAGAAAACATAATTGCCAGGTTAAAAGAGCTTGACAACCGTTCTGATCATTCAGCAAACCTGGAGGCGGAAGTAGCATTTTTCTTTCTGATGCCAACACCTTATTCACTTTCAGGTTTAGGGGTTATCTATCATCACAAAAACATAATCGGAAGTGTCCTCATGGGCATTAGCCTCGCCATTTCACTGATCACTCTGTTCATTTGGCCGTTGCTGAAGAGGAAGAGCTGGAGCCTGGCCGCACTCGAAGCCAACATGACCGTGAATATCGCATTCTTTGTTGATTGCCTGACGACCGACGTCACGATGCTGTATGGTTTCTACATACTGCTATTCCTCCTTTTGATCCAGGTCATTACAGAACTACAGGAACGAAAACTTCTTTCCGGAACTTAGGCGATTGACCCGGCAAGAGCGGCCTATAAATCATCGAGGCAGGTAAGCTAGCATTCAAAGTCAGACATAATCGCAATTAGGAATCGGATTGATTATATCATAGCGAACGGTTGCCCAGGAATATTTAATTTGAATTTTTGCATCTTTGCGTTGCCATGCACCTCAAAGACATGGAGCATTGCAGTCAATCAAGATCGATGAGGGGAGGAAATTATGCCACAAGCAATTGACAATACAAATTATAGCAAAAAAGATTTTGTGACCCACCCCTTTGAGCAGGGTGAATACGAGAGTTGTACATTTGATGCCTGTGATTTTTCCAATGCTGATTTTTCCGAATGTAAATTCATCGATTGTACATTCATCAATTGCAACCTCAGCATGGTAAAACTGGTACAAGCAATGTTCCAGGACACACGCTTCAATGGATGCAAAATGCTGGGACTTCAGTTCGATGGCTGCAAAGATTTCGGGCTTTCATTTACATTCGAAAATTGTGCACTGGATCACGCCACTTTTTTCCGGAAGAAGATCAAAAAGACGCAGTTCAGAAATTCACACCTTCACAATGTCGATTTTACGGAGTGTGACCTCACCTCTGCCCTATTCGACCATTGTGATCTTTTTAACGCAAAGTTTGAACATACCGTGCTCGAGAAAGCTGATTTCAGAACTTCCACCAATTATGCCATTGATCCGGAAATAAATAAAATCAGGAAAGCGAAATTTTCTCTGCCCGGCGTCATTGCCCTTCTTGATAAGTACGATCTTGACATTGAGAAGCCATCATGACCAATGAGTCGGTTGAGGGTGGTACGGAAGAATCCGTAATATCAACTCATGATGCTTAAGTTCAAAGCGTTGATTTACAAAACTGGTATCAATTGGTGCGTTGACGTACCCGGGAAAATTACTTCGCAGCTGGCGGTCAGTCGAGGGTACATTAAGATCAGGGGAAAAATCAACGACTTTGATTTCAGCACGACACTCATACCTGTAAAAGCATCTCCTTATCGATTGTTTGTCAATGGTATCATGATGAAAGGTGCCAAAACGGCGGTGGGAAAAGTCGCTTATTTCAAAATCGAACAAGACCGAAGGAAGTTCGATGAAAGCTATTCGTTTCCGGCCAAGTTGAAAAATGAGTTGCAAAAACATCAACTCACAAAAGCATTCAGCGGGTTAACAGAGTCTCGTAAAAAAGACATTTTAAAGTATCTCAGCAACATTAAGACTGAGGACACGCTGATAAAGAATATTAACAAAGTCGTTGCTCAACTCAAGGAGGCGAAACAAGTCAGAATACCCTGATTACATCTACACCAATACGTTGACCTGGCAGAAAGAAATGATCCGGAAAACCGAGTTGACCGGAGTCAACTCGATTTCAAACTTGCAAAATGACAGTGGAATTTCTTGATGTCGGACATTTTAATTGTCCGACATTTGTGACCAGCCTCAAAACCTGATCGCCTTCAAATACCCTACACTCTCCGGCACTTGTTCCCATTGCCGTGAAGACTCGTCTTCGATGAAGTAGTGCTTGATCCCGGCTTTCACCCCGGCCTTTACAATCGATTCGATATTAACATCTCCGGTACCCAACACGACGTTTACTTCGACATCCGCGTGACCATTATTTGTATCGGCTGTTCCTTTGCGTCTGTCTTTCAGGTGCATGGAAATAAAACGGTTTGGATACTTCTTCAACAACGCAACCGGGTCGGTTCCACTCTGCTTGATCCAAAAAACATCCATCTGGAAGTTGGCAAACTGCGGATTCATATTTTTCGCGAGGTAGTCGAAGAGCGTTCCTCCTTCGAAAGGTCGGAACTCGAAGCCATGGGCATGGTAAGCCAGCGAAAGTCCATTCTTCTTCAATACTTCACCCGCGCTGTTAAATACGGTTACGCCTTTTTTCGCATCCTCGATCGTAAAGTCATCGCCCGTGTGTGGGATCCAGTAACAAATCACCTGCTTTACTCCCAGCGCCTTTACACGGTCGGCAACCTTCTGTGGGTCGGATTCGAGTTCTTTGAAGTCCGAACCTGTTGCGATCAGGGTGAGATTGTTTTCTTTTAATAATTTAAGAAAAGCCGCCGTTTCCATGCCCGCTGGCACACCTCCCTCCAATTCTTTCACCCCCCAGTCGCTTAATTTTTTCAAGGTACCGGGAACATCAGCTTTCATCTGCTTGCCAACAGATCCAGTTTGGAGGCCAATTACAAATTGCCCAAATGCATTGCTCACACAGAATACCGCGATAACGATAGCTAACAACTTTTTCATGGATTGATGATTTAGAGGAAAGGTAGTGAAGCCAACGCAAAAAAAGAATGTGATGGCCAGGGGGCGCGGTTGTTCTCTGACCGCCGGAACAGATTACGCTTTTCAGGCTGCCTGCTTCTGCGCTGACGGGGATTGCATGCCTTTTTCCCTTACATGGCGATCCACCCAATACATCAACGCAATGGTCACCACCATGGATCCAATGACAACATAACCGAGTCTGTCATAGTGCTCAATCATGCCATTGGTGTTTTGAACAATTATTTTGCCTCCTATCCATGCTGCGATGCCTCCGGAAACCTGCTGCACGGAGGAATTGATTGCCATAAAAGCGCCGCGGTCTGGCGCGGCCGGTATGCCCGAAACGAGTGCACCAGACGAAATCATACGCGAACTGATGCCAATGAACATCACAACACTTATCGCACAGATGATCCAGAACGGTGTAACACCAAGGGGCGTATAAATCGCTACGGTGACACAAGAAAGAATGGTTCCCCACACAAACACGTTGAATTTTCCCGTCTTGTCGGCAAGCTTTCCGATCAACGGACCGGTTGCGATTGAAAATACTCCCGTGACCGTGTATAATATCCACAGGTCATCGATCGAAATGCCAAGGTTGTTGGTACTGAATGCACTTCCGAAAGGCATCATCATGAATCCACCTGTTGCCAGCAGCGTGGTGCAAATAAAAGTCTTCAGGTAATCTGATGTTGAAATAACTTTTGCCAGATGCTGGAACGGATTTCGGTCTGACTTAACTTTCAGGTGTTCGTTGATGGGCTTTAATTTCACAGCAATCAGCACGGCAACCAGCATTCCAAAGATTACAATCAACCAAAACGGTGCGTGCCAGTTGTACCGGGTGGCGAGGAAAACTCCAATGGGCAAGCCGAGGATCTGACTTGCTGCAAACGACATCTGCAGGAATCCCATCACGCGCCCACGCACTTCAAACCTGAACATGTCGGTTACGATCGCGAAACCAATCGACCCGATAACACCGCCAAAAATTCCAGTGACAATGCGAGCCGCCAGCAGCATCTCATAGGTCGTGGCCATCGCACAGAAAATAGTGCCTCCGAGGAACCCGACGTAAAAGAACAACAGCATCTTCTTCCGGTCGAACTTGTCAGCAAAACCTGCGGCAAGTAAACCAGACGCCCCCGCGCTGAACGCGTAAGCCGACACCACCAGACCGAACTGCGAAGTGGTAATGTTCAGGGTAGGCAATAGGATGGCACCCAAGGGTGAGAGCACCATAAAATCCAGGATTACAGAGAATTGGAGTATTGATAGTATTGCGATTACAAATACCTGATAAGGTGTAAATAACTTCTCTTTTTCAGCCATCGGTTTAGATTGAGACGGTCTTAACGGAGCGAATCGAAAAATAGTTTCGACCTTTATAGGTAAGACGCCGCCAAAGATACTGATGATCTACAATATAGAATGGGTTCGTGAGCAATTCGACCGAAAAGAAAACTTAAAATTCATTTTCTTCTGGGGACACATGCCTGCCGGCAATGATGTTGTGGGAAAGTTTGTGTTCAGCCAATGGTATCACTCACCTTTTGAATTTGAAGGGCGGATCTATAACACCGCCGAGCACTGGATGATGGCGCGCAAGGCTCTCCTATTTGATGATGGTGAAATTTTTGAGGCGATCGCCCATTCAACAAAGCCGGGTGAAGCGAAAGAACTGGGACGAAAAATCAAAAACTTTAGCGAATCAAAGTGGAATGCCCACAAATATCAGATTGTTGTTGAGGGTAACTTATTGAAGTTCGATCAAAATGTGCAGCTCAAAAAATTTCTGAAAGGCACTGGCGAAAGAATTATTGTTGAAGCGAGCCCGGTGGATCCTATCTGGGGTATCGGTCTTGCCCACGACTTCAAAGGCATCGAAAATCCACATCACTGGCGCGGAGAGAATCTCCTGGGGTTTGCACTGATGGAAGTGCGCGATGCACTGAAGTAACTGAGGTGTTGGCGACACGCTCACGTAGGCGCAGAGTCCATCAAACCAACTTCGTTCGCAATACCTCCAACTCTCTCCTCCTCCTCACATAATAATTATGTTCCCATCCACTCGCAAAATGAACAACTCCGAGGAGCACCACCGTTACAACAGCAATCCACACTGATTTGCCGGTCTCCCATACCGAGAGAACCAGGCAGGCACCGACAGGAATAATATTCCATCGCATCAGCCCCGAGAGGCGAACCTGATAGCGCGCCATCGAAATCGCGTAATCAAGGTCGCCAAGCATAGATCGGTCGAAGATATTTTGCCTGCTCATCCTTTTGATGCGATTGACCAATACATAGACCGCGGTTATGATCGTCCATCCCGCCATCGCATTGAGCCAGAGGCTGATTCGGTCGCTGAATAAATTCATAACCAGTAAAAAGATTCCCGCAGTACCGTTTACGCCAATGAGCAGCATCTCACTGAAATTCGTGATGTGAGAAGCAGCCTTCTTTTTTTCCGTAATCCGATGGTTCATGGCCGCCTCGTCCAATATAAAGAGCGACTGATTGTTTTGTGAGTCCCAGATCTTTTTCATTTCATCAAATTCCATGGCTTGTAGTTTTTTTTGATCTTTCGACCAAATGTTTTTTAATGCGATTGATTCGTACGCCGACATTCGACTCGGTCATACCGGTGATTGCGGACATCTCTTTGTAGCTGAAACCTTCCAGCATCAGCAATGAAATCGAACGATCAATTTCATCGAGGTGCTTTATCTCCTCATAAAGCCAGGCGAGCCTGGCATCGTAAGCAATGTCATTATCTCTTAATACAAGTTGCACGCCTTCAAGTCCCTCCCGCCCCTCTGAAAAACGTCGCTCCCTGCCTGACCATTTGATTGCCACATTGAGTGCGATGCGGTAGAGCCATGTGGCCACCGATGACTCGTGCCTGAATGACAACACCGATCTCCAGACCTGGATCGTGATTTCCTGAAAAAGATCGTCCCGGTCCATGGAAGTGAACGCATAGGCACGTACAATCTTGAACAAAAGTGCTTTGTATTGCCTTATCCAACCATCGAAAATGCGTTTTTGCTCGTGTTCCGTCACAAAGGCGGGGTGTTTTGCTTCTTTAGTACTGGATCTACACCTGATTCTTACAGAAATATCAAATAATTAGATTTGAAAACCGTTTGATGCTCGAAACTGATACAATGAAAAGGATTTGTTTGTTCATGCACGTCTCTCTTGACGGATTCGTGGCCGGACCAAAGGGAGAAATGAACTGGATCAATGCCAACGAAGAAGTCTTCGATTTGGCAGGTAAAGCGACTGCGAACTCGGATACCGCGATGTATGGCCGCGTCACCTACGAGATGATGAACAGTTACTGGCCCACCGCCGGTAACCAGCTCGGGGCAAGCCGGCACGATATCGAACATGCGGATTGGTATAACCGCGTCACCAAAATTGTCATATCGCGATCGATGAAGGATCATCACATACCCAACACCCGGATCGTGGGCAGTCACCTGATTGATGAAGTCCTCGCTATTAAGAACGAGCCCGGCGGCGACATCCTGATATTCGGTAGTCCAACCGCATCCAAGGCGTTGATGGCGGCTAATCTGATTGACGAATATTCTTTGATGGTGAACCCGGTTTTGCTGGGGAAAGGAATGCCGCTTTTCGCGAACATTTCAGGTCATGTGAAATTGAAGAACCTTGAGATGAAAAAGATCGAATCGGGAGTTGTGTTTCTGAGATACGAGACTGTGTAATGCGCAAATGCCCACCCACTGAGTTTCTGGCACTCTGTGAGTGGGTTAAGAAAAAATTAAGCTGCCCTGAGCTCGCCGATCATGGCGTCGAGTTCGCGCAGAGGCCTCTTGAATCTCCTCTCATTTTCATCGCGGATCGCAAAGAAACAGACCACCAGCCCTACGACGAACCAAACCAACATCACGTTCACGTAGCTCATCGCGCCACCGGGCATAAATAGTTCGAAGGGAAGTATCACACCCAGGGCACAACACAATGGAATCTGAACGGCTTCATATCTCTTCTTGAAAGAGAAGAAACTGCGTAGCTGGGCGGCCTTAAATGTAAGGCTATCGATGACAGAATCATCTGCATTGACTTTACCCGCTGCCATTTGCCTGAACCTCTTCAGCAACACCCACGTGAATGGGATATACAGAAGAATACAGATCAGGCTATAAATCTGAACAGATGCATTCCCCCAGTTTTTCACGATGAGATGACTCATGAAGGCATACAACAGGATCTGCATAACAAACGAAGCCCAGAAGTATCTGAATGGTTCGCGCATCTGTTTCGACACGCGCGCTTTGAAGATCTTACGAAGACTTTCATTGTCAAAAGCGGATTTCACTTCACCGCTGTTTTGTTGCCAGTCTTTTCTTAATTCATCGAGTGACATAAAAAATGAGTTTAGAGTGAATGAATTTATGGGTTTTGAGAATCTTTGAGTCTGCTTTCGAGTTCCTTTTTAATACGCATGATCTTCACACTGACATTCGATTTAGTCAATCCGGTGATTGACGCGATTTCTTCGTAACTCATTTCCTCCAGATAGAGCATAATGATGGCCTTGTTCACAGGCGTCAATTGCCCAATCGCCGCAATAAGTTGTTCCATCCGCTCATTCCTTTCAGTCGGGACATCCTCTGCTATCTGATCGTGCGCTCTTGTCAGCAGCTCGTCCCTGTTTTTACTCTTTCTGACATAGGTCAAGGCAGTATTCAAACACACGCGATACATCCACGTGGAGAACTTAGATCTACCATCAAAGCCCGGAAAGGAGCGCCACAATTGAAACATCATTTCTTGCAGCACATCCTGCCGGTCGTCATGATCCGGGAAGTAAATGCGGGCAATCCGGCGCGCGATGGGCAAGTGCTGGTTCAGCTCGCTTACAAATGCCTCGTTGACCGTAACTTCCATGATTCGATATGCTTTTAATAATTAGTCGGGGATCGCGATGAAAAACTACATTTTTAATCAAATTATTTCCCAAAAGATCGGTCCTGGTTCAACGCTTTGATCGACTGCATCAAATACACTCCGTTTGCACAATAATAACATTCACCTCGCGCCCTATTTGTTATTTTCGTCTTCACAAATTCAAACCAACCAAATTATGAAGTATCTGAGCCTGACATGCGTTGTTGTTGCATTGGCGTCATGCGGCAAAAAACCAGCAGAAACCACAGAAACGCCGAAGGTCACCCTTACCGCAAAGTGGCAGACCGAGCCCGTACTCACCACCGTGGAATCTGTGATCTATGACAAATCCGGTGATGTAATTTATTCCGCCAATATGAATGGAAAAGCCGACTCACTGGATGGCAATGGCTTCATATCAAAAATTTCCCTCGACGGAAAGATTGAAACCCTGCATTGGATCGACGGCATGGATGCCCCCAAAGGAATGGGCATCATAAACGGCAAACTATATGTGGCCGACGTGAACAAGGTTCATGAAGTGGATATTGCGTCTGGCAAAATCACGAAAACTTATCCGGTAGAAGGATCACAATTCCTCAACGACCTCACCATAGACGAAGCCGGGAAGGTGTATGTCAGCGATAGCAATACAGGCAATGTATATTTACTCGACAACGGTATGGTCTCTGTATGGCTTTCCAACGTGGGCGGCCCCAATGGACTCTTGTCGGAAGGCAGCAACCTGTGGGTGCTCTCATGGAAAGATCAGACCATGAACTCCGTGGATGCCAACAAACAGATCACGATGAAGGCTGACAGTCTCGAAAACCCCGACGGCGTCGAAGCGGTGGGTGACGGAACCTATCTCGTTTCGGCATGGAACGGCTTGATTAGATTAGTGGATCCGAATTCCGGAAAGGTTTCCATAATTCTCGACATACGCCCTGACAGCCTCAACGCCGCCGACATCGACTATATCCCTGAGAAAAAATTATTGCTTGTACCTACGTTTTTCAAGAACAGCGTGGTAGCGTATGAGCTGAGTAAGTAAGATTTACTGTTATCATACAGAGGGGCCGCACACGAAATGCGGCCCCTTTTTGTTTTTATTGGCACAGTTTATTCAATGGAAATTCAACTTCGTCATCCCGGCCCTGCGCTTCGGGCGCCCAGCGCAGTTTTTCAAATGGAAATAACAATCATCGGACCGCGGTGCCTCCGCAAACTTTTTGCGTCATTTGCGGGATGGAGATCGAGGACATTCAAAACATTTGCACAAATTTTCGGGGCGTCACCGAAGATATCAAGTGGGGTCACGATTTATGCTTCCTGGTTGGCGGGAAAATGTTTTGTGTGATAGGCCTCGACCAAAAACCAGTCTCAGCTTCAATCAAAGTTAGCGAAGAAGAGTTTGGTGAGATGTGTACACGTCCCGGATTCAAACCCGCACCTTATGTTGCCAGGTACAAGTGGGTCTGGATGGATGATATCAACAGGTTGAGCAAAAAGGATTGGATGCGTTATGCATCTCAGTCGTATGAACTGGTGAAGAGTAATCTACCGAAAAAAATGAGAGAGAAAATTATCTGAATTCGTTTGTGAATCCTGAGATCT
The DNA here is from genome assembly GCA_044227305.1 of Cyclobacteriaceae bacterium. Taxonomy (GTDB): domain Bacteria; phylum Bacteroidota; class Bacteroidia; order Cytophagales; family Cyclobacteriaceae; genus ELB16-189. The sequence continues at coordinate 227,048 of JBGAFJ010000001.1, forward strand.
ACCACTACTACCAATCTAAATCTGATTCCACAAAAAGCTGCCTGCTCGCCCTGCGCGACTGCATCTTGAGCGCCGACGGAAACATCACCGAAGCATGGAAGTACGGGATGCCGTTCTTTTGCTATAAGAAGAAAATGATTTGCTATCTGTGGACAGACAAGAAGACTTCACAGCCCTACCTCGGAATCGTAGAAGGGTCCAAAATTAATCACCCGAATCTGGTTCAGGAAAAACGCGCCCGGATGAAGATCATGAGGTTTGATGCGGAGCAGGATCTTCCCATCACAGCAATCAACGGTCTGTTGAAGAAAGTGCTGAAATTGTACAGGTAAAAGTAAATAGGAAACGAACGTCCCTATCGTTTCACGATCGAATTATGAATCCCGGGTACCTCCTGTAGTGCTGCCGAACTCATCCATGGATGCAGTTCCATGATCAAACTGCCCGCCTTCACCGCAGGATCGGTCTCGGTCAGCGCTTTTGCCTCTTCCAGGGATTCGACATTAAAAATATAAATGCCACGAAGCTGCCCGTCGTCAAGGAAAGGACCGGCGACAAGGAGTTTACCCGCGTCAGCCATACGCTGAATATTAGCCATGTGCGCGGCCTGTAGCTTCGCACGCGCTGTCGAGTCTGTCGGCCGGTTAGGTCCCGACTTCAGAAACGCCAACACATACTTTTTTAATCCATTCTCGCCTCCCAATTTCTTCGCCAACGCTTCATCATAACCCACCTTGCTCTGACCAAATCCGGCTAACGAAATCATAAACGCAATACCCGCAAGTCCGATTATTTTCATCTTAGTAAATTTTAACCTACTTCAACACTTAAATACTTAGCACTTTAACACTTCAACACTTTAACACTTCAACACCTTAACACTTTAACACTTCAACACCTTAACACCTAGCGCCATCCTCCGATAATTAATCCCATCACAGTAAGCGCGATGACACTGTATCCCGCATTGATTAAAAACAACGTAAACGATTTTCTTTCAAACAGGTAATGCGTTCCCACGAAAGTTGCAACCCAACCAAAGCCTGCCAGGAATCCATAGAAACCTCCCGAACTTAAATCTGCTGTGGGCCCCAGAAACATAGCCAGATTGATTGCAGCGATCAGGCCAAGCACGAAAGCAAGACTGAAAATCTTCGCCATATTCCCCCGTCTCATATCTTCTTCCTTGAATCCATTCTCACGCATCCATATTTTTCCAAGGACAGCCGGGGAATACCAGAGCCCTCCAATCAGGAATGTTGAAAGTGCTGCTGCCAGTATCGCCCACCAATTCAAAAATGAAGTATCCATGTTTATTGGGTTTAAGTTTGGTTATTTCACCCATGTAATTTGCAATCTTTAATATTGCGATGCAGGATTAAAATTCCAAAACGGAAGAAATGTCCACCGAACCGGAAAGAAATGATACCCGTGGCAATATGGAGCTGAACGACCGCACCATTCGGTTGATCGGGATCCCCTTTTTCGGCATTTGCATTCCGCTTGTGACGGGACTGTATGGAAGGCTGACCTACCAGGACCCCGCGTATTGGATCGGGTTTGTGTATTTCATTGCGCTTTCCGCGATGATATGGCAGGGTAACCGCTATCTATTATTCCGCACCCGAAAGCGATTTACGTGGTTCGACAAGCCCACCGAAAAGCTGATTCTTCTGATCGTTAATAATATTTTTTACACAACGCCTCTCACCGTCGCATGGCTCTGTGTCTGGTACCGATTCGCCGGATCTACATCTCCCCATTGGGAAGTAATCCAGGTGGTAACACTCATGAATGTAGTCTGCGTGTTGTTCATCACACACGTTTATGAAACTGTGTTCGCCGTCAAGGAGCATCAGAGTGAACAGCTTAAAAACGCGGAGCTTTCCAGTGCCAAAGCGGTAGCTGAACTCGAAGCCCTGAAGAACCAGTTGGACCCCCACTTCATGTTCAATTCGCTCAACAACCTGGCGTTCCTGATCGACACCGATCCGGCGAAAGCAAAGCTCTTCACTGAAAATCTAGCTGATGTTTATCGCTATATCCTCGCACAGAAAGATTATAATCTGGTTACTCTTGAAGACGAGTTTTCCTTTGTTGGAAAATATGCAGAACTATTGCAGCTAAGGTTTGGAAAGGCGATCGAGGTGCGTAAACATTTCAATGGAACAACAGGTCAGGAATACCTCCTTCCGCCCGTGTCAGCTTTCGTTGCCCTGGAAAACGCCGTAAAACACAACGAAGTTTCGGAACACCATCCGTTGCTGTTTGACCTTTCATTAAAGGACGGCTGCCTGGTGATCCGGAACCGAATCCGAGAGAAGCGAATTATTCAACATTCATCCGGAATCGGATTGAAAAATCTGAACGAACGGTTTCGCATCCTGACAGGTCGGGAAGTGAAGGCCGGAAAGGAAAATGATGACTTTGTGATCCATCTTCCCTTAACGCCCATCCATTCATGAATGTCATTATCATAGAGGACGAACCCCTGGCACAGGCAAAACTCGTTGCGATGTTGCAGACCATCGATCCTTCGATCAAAGTGGCAGCTGTACTGGGAAGTGTCAAGGAATCGCTGGCTTGGTTACGTAGTCATGCAGCGCCTGATCTTGCCTTTATCGACATCCAGCTGTCTGATGACCATTCATTTGAAATTCTCCGCAATCACAGCATCGAATTTCCCGTGGTATTCACCACCGCCTACGACAAATACCTGCTGGAGAGTTTTGAATTTAACTCAATCGATTACCTGCTGAAGCCTATCACGGAGGATAAACTCAGGCGCTCTTTGACAAAAGTCCACAGTTTTCAAAAGCACTTTTTGCAATCCGCAATCCATCAACTGGTAAACCAGGGAAAACCGCAGAAGAAGAAGCGTATCCTGGCCAAGAAGGGTGCCGAATTTATGGCGTTTGAGCAGGACAACATCGCCTATTTCTACAGTGATCAAAAAGTGGTTTTTCTCAGAGACCCTGCCGGCAACAGATTCATCGTCGACAAAATCCTCGCAGAACTTGAATCTATCCTTGATCCCGCTGTCTTCTTCAGGATCAACCGGAAAATAATCGCACATCGTAATGCCATCGATCGCTTTAAATCCGATAACGGCAAGATCCGTGTCTATCTCCTCCCCGACTTGAGGGATGAAGTCTTCGTTAGCAAAGAAGGTGCACCTGGCTTCCGCAAATGGATCGAAGAAAGCCTGTAACCATTGTCACGGTACGTTTTATTAGTGGTTCAAGAAACATGGAGGTAACATACTAAGTCCGGATAAAATAAATTGAGTTTAACTTTTCAACCACGTTAACTCTTACTTTAACTTTAGCACCTCATCAGAAATTCTCGTATAAAAATTTTAATAAAACCAACCACCATTTAAATTCAATGAGTCATGGCTAAAAAAGCAAAAAAAGCCGCCCGGAAAGCGGTGAAGAAAGCAAAGAAAAGCGTGAAGAAAGTCGTTAAGGCAGCGAAAAAAGCTGTGAAAAAGGCTGTAAAAAAAGCTAAAAAAGCCCCTAAAAAATCGGTAGCCAGGAAACTCGGCGCCACGGCCAAGGCGGTTGTTAAGAAAGCAGCAGCCGTGAAAGACAATGTCGCCACTTCCGCAGTGGCAGCTAAGCAAGCGGTGATTGAAAAGACAGAAGAACTTAAGACCGCGGTAAGCGAAAAAGCCAACGAAATCAAAGAAGCTGTCGAGAACAAAGTAGAAGAGTCCCGCAACGACTTCAAAGAAGGCTGGTCACAGGGCTAGTGTTGACCAACACCCAATATGGACGAGAGCGACTTCAACAGTCGCTCTTTTCATATGTATCTTTCTCAAAACAAAGTCCATCCCCTGAAGAAGTTCCACTCCTTTGTCTTTACCGCACTAGCCCTGGCGGTGATTGCTTTTTACCTGAGCCAGCGCCCCTACTACAATTGGGATATGTTTCCCTACATGGCACTGACTGCACAATCCGAGTTGCCGTTTGATTCTACCCATGCGTTGATTTACAGGACAGCAAAAGAAGAAATGCCGCCCCGCGACTACGAAGCCATCATGCTCCGACAGCCATCGCTTGCCGCGAACAGCAATGCTTTTGAGGATGTGCTACGTTATTTTCGAATCAAGCCTATATACCTGTTTACTACCAGGGCACTTTACAACCTCGGAGTGGACCTGGTAACCTCCACGTGGCTACCCTCCATTGTGAGTTACGTGCTGATAGGCTGCTTGCTTTTCCTCTGGCTTCAAAGAATACTGATTCCTCCTTTGGCTGCGGGAGCCACGCTCCTTTTTGCTATCAGCCCGTTTATGATTATCCCCGCTCGGTACTCGTCACCCGACGCAATGTCGGCTTTGTTTACGTTCACGGGCTTGTATCTCATTGCCGAATCTTCGGTAGTACTGGGGATCGTTTTAGCCTTCGTTTCCATTGCGATAAGGCCCGATGCGGTAATCATGATGATCCCGATCTGTGTGGCGTTGTATAAGAGCAACAAAGTCAGGAGCGTGTATCTCACGACCACTTTCCTGCTTTCCGTATCCACCGCGATCGTGATCCTTGGCAGTACCGGACTACTGGCAGAGTATCTGTTCACCACCTCAGATTATTCTTATGCCTGGACCCTCGGCCAACTTTTAGCCCATTACGGCGAGAGCGTCATCGACGGACTTGGTACGCTGGCCAATTCCGGTGTCGTCATATTCCTTTGGTTCGGTGCGATGTCAATCATTTCACTGAATAGCGATACCTCTGTAGTCGAATCGAGCCGCAGGTTTTGGTGGTGGATATTAACCTCGACCCTATGCATGTTCGCGCTCCGGTACCTGCTGCACCCGGTGATCGAAGATCGCTTCCTGTTAAGCGCCTACCTCCTGATTTTTGTGGGTTTTTGCAAGACTTTGCAGACTTACCTACCTTCAAAACTCAAAGCCCCCTCGAAAGCCTGACCATGTTCAATTTTTCTCTGCTGAGCGTACTTTCAAACCGCGAGCTTCAGCGCGAAAAGACCAAAGACTACCGCAACGTAGTCCTGATCCAGATTATCATCATCGTATTTGGACTCACACTCTCGGAGCCTTTGCTGAAAGACTCAAAAAGCGACATCTCGAAGTTCATCATCTCGGTATTCTCATTCTTTGGCGCAACCTATGCCTTCCTCCTTTGGGACTTGTTGCGCAATTTCACGAAGAGCAGGCCACTCATCGGAACCATTCTGGTCGTGTTGTCAGGCATTGTTGTGGCTGGAACACTGGTGGAATTTCCTTACTACCAGATTGTCAACGTTCCGAATCGCCAATTGTATCTGTTGACCATTCACAGCCTGCTCTTTCCGATCGAAGTAACCGTGATCGCATTTGCAATTCGCGATATATTCTCAGGGGGCTTCATGACCGGCGATAAACTCTGGGGTGCAGCCTGTATTTTTCTGATGATTGGAATCTCATTTGGAAGCTTGTACGATCTGATCACCATCATCAACCCCGGAACACTCGGGGCCGATATCGAACTCGGGCTTCCTAATTATTCGGAATGCGTGACGTATAGTTTTTGTATCCTGGGCGGTGTTGATTCCGGGCTGGAACCCAGCCGCCTGATCCGCAACATCAGCACCATTGAGGCGGTGTGGGGAAATATCTACGGCATGCTGATCATTGGAAGGCTGCTGGGACTGCCCCGTCAGGAAGACTCAGAATCTTGATGCTGATTCGCTACCTTTAAATTCCCTTTAATACTTGTAATCCTTTCTGAATCCCACTAAATCCCTTTAAATCTCCAGTTATGCAAAATCGAAGACTTCCCATCATCGTACTCGGCGTAATCGCCTTTATCATCGTGATGGCACTCTCCTCCAGCCTGTTCTATACGATTCAATCAAATGAACGCGCTGTGATATTCTACCCATTCTCGTCAGGTCTCGACAAAGACCATGTCGTAGGCGAAGGAACCCATTGGAAAGCTCCGTGGAACGACGTCTACGTTTATAAAGTGAATGAAATGTCGGCCGATGAGAACATGGATATTCTCGACAAGAACGGTTTGTCAATCCACGTCGACATCACGGTTCGTTATTTTCCGATCCCTGACAAGATCGGCTTCGTTCATCAGAAATTCACCCAGTCGTACGTGGACGTACTGGTCATTCCTGAAGTGCGCTCAACCGTTCGGCAGGTGATGGGACGTTTCACTGCCGAAGAAATCTATTCAACCAAGCGTGCTGAAGTTGAAGCCGCGATCAAAGCGGAAACTGAAAAGATTCTAAGCCTCAACTTCGTGACCGCCACTGCGGTGCTCATCCGGTCGATCGTGCTTCCCGAGCAGATCAAGGGAGCGATTGAAAATAAACTGAAGCAGGAGCAGGAGGCCCTCGCCTATCAATTCCGTCTTGACAAAGAAAAAAGCGAGGCTGAACGGAAGAGAATCGCCGCCGAAGGTGAATCTCGCGCAAACAATATTATCAACAACAGTTTGACCGACAAGCTACTGAAAATGAGAGGCATAGAGGCTACCCTGGAACTTGCCAAATCGCCGAATTCCAAGATTATTGTGGTAGGTTCTGGAAAAGACGGCATGCCATTGATTTTAGGCAATAATTAAATTATAAAAAGGACTTCCAACTACAGAAACCCCGGTTTACTTTAGAGCAAAATAGTTTAACATGGCAAAGACAGCGCAACTCATTATAGACGGCAAAACGTATGAATTCCCCATCATTGAAGGCAGTGAAGACGAGGTGGGAATTGATATCAGCGACCTGCTTGAAAAGACAGGCGCCGTTACCCTGGATCTGGGTTACAAGAACACTGGCGCAACCAAAAGCGCGATCACTTTCCTCGATGGCGACAAAGGAATCCTTCGCTATCGCGGGTATTCAATTGAAGACCTCGCCGAAAAATCTACGTTCCTTGAAGTGGCCTATCTCCTGATCTTCGGAGAGCTCCCCACCCAGGCGCAACTCGACAAATTCTCGAACGATATCAAGACGCATACGCTCGTTCACGAAGACACCAGGAAGATCCTCGACGGATTTCCTTCTACTTCGCACCCGATGGGCGTTCTGGCGTCGATGTTCTGCGCACAAACCGCATTCTATCCCGAATCCCTTGACCCTAACCGGTCCGCCGAAGGCGTGTATCTCAGCATCGTGAGATCACTTGCTAAAATGCCGACGTTCGCGGCCTGGGCCTATAAGAACGCGGTGGGACATCCGGTTAATTATCCGGACAACTCGCTGGGCTATTGCGCCCGCTTCCTGAAGATGCTGTATGCACTGCCCGCTGAGCAGTTCGAAGTCGACCCCGTTGTGGCCAACGCCCTGGATAAACTTTTGATTCTCCACGCCGATCACGAACAGAATTGCTCGACGTCTACGGTGAGAATTGTAGGTTCTTCAAAAGCAAGCATTTACTCTTCGATCTCCGCAGGCATCAACGCCCTTTGGGGACCGCTGCACGGCGGCGCAAACCAGGAGGTGATCCTTATGCTGGAGCAGATCAGAAAAGATGGCGGCGACACCGACAAGTGGATCGCGAAAGCAAAAGATAAGAACAGCGGTTTCCGTTTGATGGGCTTTGGTCACAGGGTTTACAAGAACTTCGACCCCCGTGCGAAGATCATCAAGAAGGCTGCGGACGACGTGCTGAAAAAACTGGGCGTGAACGACCCTGTTTTGGAGATCGCCATGAAGCTGGAAGAAGCAGCGCTGAAGGACTCCTACTTCGTGGAGCGTAAACTGTACCCTAACGTAGACTTCTACTCTGGTATCATTTATCGCGCACTCGGAATCCCCGTGGATATGTTCACCGTCATGTTCGCGATGGGCCGTTTGCCGGGATGGATTGCGCAATGGAAAGAGATGCGTGAGAACAAAGAGCCCATCGGCCGCCCTCGCCAGATCTACACGGGCCAGAAACTGCGCAAATACACCGACCTCGGTTCAAGAAAATAACAAAACAAAAAACCCCTTCACTACATGGAGGGGTTTTTTGATGGTCCCAACATCAGCACGTCAACTTCAAATCACATGGCATTACAAGACGATTTCCAATCCGCCGTATCCCGTTCCAAAGAACTCCCCAAGCGCCCTTCGAACGAAGAGCTGCTCGACTTATATGCGTTGTTCAAACAAGCTACCGACGGCGACGTGAGCGGTGACAGACCAGGAGGATTTGACTTCAAAGCGATTGCCAAATATGACGCATGGGCTTCTCAGAAAGGAAAGTCCAAAGATCAGGCGATGCAGGAGTACGTGGATTTGGTGAAGAAATTGGTGGCGGCGTATTCATAGAAACCCGTAACGCTTTAAGTTTATGGTTTTGGGAAGGTCGTGTTTTAAATAGCTCATCCTTAATCACAGTGGCATCTCTCCCACTATTCTATACTGAAAATTTTTCATCGGGCTCTCTCGATACCGAAGATTCAAAACACTGTGCTCGTGTACTCCGTCTCGTTACCGGCGATCATATCAAAATCACTGACGGTAAGGGTCAGATCGCTGAGGCAAGCCTGACCCATGCCGATCCAAAAGCCTGCACGTTCAGAATTGTAAATCAAATTTCAGCGTCAGCTAAAAACTTCTCTATTCACCTCGCCATCGCCCCTACCAAGAATGCCGACCGCATTGAATGGATGGTAGAGAAATGCGTCGAGATCGGCGTAGACACGATCTCATTCATTCAATGTAAAAAATCCGAGCGCAAATCCATCAACATGGAGCGCATCGAAAAAATTGCGATCAATGCCATGAAGCAATCACAGCATTACTGGCTGCCAAAATTGAATGGGATGCTGCCTGTCGATTCGTTCATCAGGCAGGCCCGTGAGCTTTCAAAATTTATCGCTCACGTCGACGAGAAGAATCCTGACCATCTGAAGTCGCTGGCAAAACCAGGCGGCCACTATTTGATTCTCATCGGACCCGAGGGCGATTTTACTCCAGCCGAACTTGAATCAGCACAATCAGCGGGGTTTCAAAAGGTAAGCCTGGGCACCAATCGACTGCGTACCGAAACGGCAGGCATGACGGCGGTGATGATTCTGAACTTGATCAATACGCCGTAGGCATCACCCATTGACTCCGAAGGAGAGTTGCTTGGCGCCGGGTTCCAGGTGCTGAGCGGAAACGGCACTTGGTACCATGATGTTTCAAACGTGGGTACACGCCCAGAACCTAGCCATTAGAACCCAGAACCTGGCACCCAAGCCTTTGCGTTAAACCGACCTTTCTGGCTAATTTTAGCTTTTCGAAAATCATGACCGCTACCGAAGCTAAAAAATCTATCGCCTCCCTTACCGAAAAAATCAACTATCACAACGATCTCTACTACCAGAAAAGCAAGTCAGAGATCAGCGATCTGGACTTCGATAAATTATTGGAAGAGCTGGCGAAACTGGAAGCCCAGTTCCCGAACCTAAAGCAAGCAGACTCTCCAACTCAACGCGTCGGCGGTGGCATCACGAAGGAGTTCGCGACGATTACGCACCGCTACCCGATGCTTTCTCTGAGCAACACCTATTCCGCGGAAGAGCTGCAGGATTTTGATGGTCGCGTGGCGAAAGGACTGGATGGGGATCCCTACGAATATTTCTGTGAACTGAAATTCGACGGCGTTTCTATAAGCCTCATTTACGAAGACGGTAAACTCGTGCGTGGTATCACCCGTGGCGACGGAGTCCGTGGCGACGAGGTGACCACCAACGTGAAGACAATCAGGTCCATTCCGCTGCTGGCGAAAGGAAAAAATATTCCGTCATCTTTTGAAGTACGTGGCGAAGTGTTCCTTCCGAAAAAAGTATTTGAAAAACTGAACAAAGAGCGCGAAGACATTGGCGAAGAAACGTATGCCAATGCCCGCAATACTGCGTCCGGAACCGTTAAGATGCAGGACAGTCGTGAAGTAGCGCGCCGCCGACTCGACTGTTTCGCGTATTATCTGCTTGGAGAAAATGTGAATATCACCACCCATGAAGACGGTATTAAAAAACTCGAGTCATGGGGATTCAATGTATCACCTACTTACAAGAAATGTAAGAACATCAAGGAGGTGCTCCAATACATTGATGAATGGGAAAAGAAGCGCGCTGACCTCCCACTCGACACCGATGGCGTAGTCGTGAAAGTGAACAGCATTGAACAGCAACAACAACTTGGATTCACTGCAAAAAGTCCGCGGTGGGCCATCGCATTCAAGTACAAACCGGAGAGCCAGAGTACGCGCCTCAACGGAATCACGTATCAGGTAGGACGAACCGGGGCTATCACTCCCGTCGCTGAACTCGAACCTATTTTCCTCGCCGGAACCACTGTGAAGCGGGCTTCTCTTCACAATGCCAACGAGATTGCCCGGCTGGACCTTCACATTGGTGATTACGTGTTTGTTGAGAAAGGTGGAGAAATCATTCCCAAGGTCACCGCCGTCGATCAATCGAAAAGAAAGCCGGGCACCAAGTCAGTCAAATACATCACAAAGTGTCCGGAATGCGGAACGGAATTGATCCGGCACGAGGGCGAAGCAAACCACTACTGCCCGAATGAAAAAGGATGCCCGCCGCAGATCAAAGGGAAGATCGAACACTTCATTCAGCGCAAGGCGATGAACATCGATTCACTTGGCGAGAAAACGATCGAGCAGCTTTATAACCTGGGGCTGGTAAAAACTCCAGCCGACCTTTATGACCTGAAGCGGGAGGACGTAATGAAGCTCGATGGATTCAAGGATCTTTCGACAAAAAATCTTCTTTCAGGAATCGAGAACTCGAAGGCCACACCGTTTGAGTCGGTGCTTTTCGCGATCGGTATCCGGTACGTTGGAAAGACCGTCGCTGAAAAACTCGCTCGGCATTTCAAGAACATGGACAACCTGATCAAAGCTTCTTACGATGAACTTTTAAACGCACCGGAAGTAGGAGAAAAAATCGCAGAAAGCGTTGCTGCATTCTTCAAAGATCGCGCGAACCTGAAAGAGATCGAGCGGCTGCGCAAAGCTGGCCTCCAGTTCGTTTCGTCGGAGAAGGAACCAGAGCTGGTGAGCAACCTCCTTGAGGGAAAATCATTTGTTGTATCCGGCACTTTTGTGAATTACGAACGTGACGCCATCAAGGATGTGATCGTCGCTAACGGAGGCAAAGTATTGTCTGGCGTTTCCGGCAAACTGGATTATCTCGTTGCTGGTGAAAACATGGGGCCGGCTAAACGCGAAAAAGCTGAGAAGCTGAAAGTGAAGATAATCTCAGAAGATGAATTTCAACGGATGATCGGCAAGTAATCATTGCACGGTGACACCGAGTTTCACAAGACAAGTGCCCGGGAAGTTTCTTCCGACTGAAATGATTATTCAATCACGGCGTCTGGTGACATCAACACGCTTCTCTCTCCTTCCGACAACTGGAGATCCTCGCAAATCGTCGCTGGAGTGGGCCTGAAATATATCAGCAGTATTACCATGAGCGCGGTGCTTAAAAGATAGATCAAGTCACCGGATAAAAATGCCGCGATGCTACCGAAAAATGCCGGCATTTCAAGACAAGCAGCCCGGATGAGAATGGCACCCTGAAGTGCCTTGATTTTTTCACGGAGCGTTAGTGTGGATGAAATGGTACCAATTTTCTGTTTGTAGATTACAAAGCCCGCGATAATTCCCACGGGTATCGATGAGAAGAGTACGAGTTGAAAGGTTTCAGCGGCGGCGGGGTCGGGTGAAAGTGCTCCCGTACTTTTCAAATAGATCACGACCAATGCGAAAAGCATCGGTATAGTGGCCTGGGGAAGGTACACCATCGTTATCGATGTGAGTAATTTCTTCGAAGTAGTCGGCTCCATTCATTAAAGATAATAGGATTTACACACGGTGATCGCAACCCGCCAGCAAGCACCCGCCTTCGCGAAGCGCTTCGGCGGGGCACGTTAGCACATTAGCACATTTTTAATAATTTAGTCCCCCGTTAACCAACACCCCCGCAATTGAAATTCACCTTTCTGAAATGGAGGACACAAAAGGCGCTGCGCAAAAACACCAGTCCACGTGCCAGCACACCTTACAAGAAATCTAATTCGATCGGCATCATCTTCAGTGTTGAGGACAGACAAAAGCACGACGACATCAAAGAGTTTGTGAAGCACCTCGAGCAGGACGGAAAGATCGTGCGTGTGCTGGAATTTCTCCCGCCGAAGAAAGAGAACTTTGAATTTCTCTTTGATTTCTTCACCCTACAGGATCTTAGCTTCTGGGGTAAAATCGACAATTCAAAGGTATCGTCGTTCGTGCAAACGAATTTTGACTATCTGTACTACCTGGATAAGGATCATAACCCCCTCATCCTTAACTTGCTTGCCGAAAGCAGAGCTCATTGCCGTGTGGGCAGTTATAAAGAGCAATGCGAATCCTTTTTCGAGCTCATGATTGAAAACAAAGGCACCGTAAAGGGAATGATCGACAACATGTATAAGTATACGAAGCAACTGCGCTAACATGAAAAAACTACACGGAACAGGCGTGGCGCTGGTCACCCCGTTCGACGAGTCGGGGAATATTGACTTTGCGGCGCTTAAAAAAGTTCTGATTCACACCGCAAAGTCGGTCGACTATTATGTAGTCATGGGAACTACGGGAGAATCTGTCACCCTGTCAAAGGAAGAAAAGAAGCGAATACTGGCATTTGTACTTCAGAATAATCCCAAAAAACTGCCAATCGTCTATGGCGTGGGCGGTAACAATACCGCAGCGGTTTTGGAAGAGATCCAGCATACCGACCTCAGTCACGTGGATGCGCTTCTCTCGGTCAGTCCTTATTACAACAAACCTTCACAGGAAGGCATTATCCGTCACTTCAACCTCATCGCCAATATCAGCCCTCTCCCGCTGATCCTTTACAATGTACCCGGCAGAACGGCATCGAACCTCACCGCTGAAACCGTCGTGACGCTGGCGCGGAATAAAAACATCATCGGCGTAAAAGAGGCGTCAGGAAACCTGGAACAGTGTATGAAGGTTGCAAAGGAAAAGCCTTCTGACTTTATGCTGATCTCCGGCGATGACCTCCTGACCTTGCCAATTTACGCCTTGGGCGGCGTCGGTGTGATCAGCGTCTTGGCCAATGCATTTCCTGGCGTATTCAAGGCCATGAAGGAGCATGCCCTCGCAGGTAATTATTCAAAGGCACAGAAAGAGCTGTTTAAGATCGTAGACATCAACGGACCTATGTACGAAGAAAGTAATCCGGTTGGCGTGAAACAGCTCTTGTCAGAGATGGGTGTGTGTGGGCCCCATGTTCGTCTTCCGTTAGTGCCGGCATCGGACAAGCTGGCTGCCAAGATCAAATCGATTTATTCGGCCACAAAAAAGGGACTACGTTAAACGCAGTCCCTCTTTTTGTAGTTCTGGCGGGGTTATTTAGTATCCTTGTTTTTCAGTTCCTGAACTTCCGCACGGATGGATTGCGCGAGGTTTTTGAGGTCTTGCATTCCTTTGCGTACACGGGTTCCAGCGGCGCTGTTGCCTTTGTTGTAAAACTTGTCAGCGTCCAGCTCGATAGAGGCAATAAGGGTCTTTAATTCTTCAAATTTTTTCATTGCTATTTAGTGTTTGGTTGAAACAAAGGATTTTACGGACGCTAAGGTATGTAAAAACCCTTGAAAACAAGTAAAAAACGATATTTTTTACATTCCCTTGGTCACAGCCACCAGTTCTTCCTTCCGGTAGAACCCGTCGTCAAGCTTGTGTTTTAGCTCGGAAAACGCTGATAATGTCTCATTTACGTCGTCCATGGAATGGGCGGCGGTCGGGATAATTCGGAATATTATAACGTCCTTAGGCACAACGGGATAGATGATCACAGAGCAGAAAATATGGAAGTTTTCGCGGAGATCCATGGCCATGTTGGCGGCTTCTCCCACTCCACCCTTAAACAGAACCGGCGTCACGGGAGACTGGGTTGGCCCGATAAAGAACCCGCGGTCACGCAGACCACCCTGCAGTGCGTTGACGATCTTCCAAAGGTTCGCCTTGAGCTCAGGTTTCGTCTTCAGAAGCTCCAGGCGCTTCATACCGCCTACCACCAAAGGCAGTGGCAGGCTCTTCGCGAAGATCTGAGAACGTGTGCTGTAGCGGAGATACTTGAGAATATGTTTCTGACCCGCAACAAACGCACCGATGCTGGCCATTGATTTTGCAAACGTCGAGAAATAGAGATCGATCTGGTCCTGAACGCCTTGTTCCTCGCCTGCGCCCGCGCCGGTCTTACCCATGGTTCCAAAACCATGTGCATCATCCACCAGCAAACGGAACTTGTACTTCTTCTTCATGGCAACAATCTCCTTCAGGTTGCCCATATCACCTGACATTCCAAATACGCCTTCGGTGATCACCAGAATGCCGCCGCCGGTTTCATCAGCGAGTTTGGTGGCGCGCTGGAGTTGTTTCTCCAGGTTCTCCATGTTGTTGTGAGGGAACACGAAACGCTTGCCCATATGCAGCCGCACGCCGTCGATAATACACGCGTGCGACTCAGCGTCGTAAACAATTACATCTTTCCGGTCAACCAACGCATCAATGATCGACACCACCCCCTGGTACCCATAATTGAGAAGCATCGCATCTTCTTTCTTTACGAAATCAGCGAGTTGTCTCTCAAACTCCAGGTGGGGCACAGAGTTACCTGACATCATACGGGCTCCCATCGGATTCGCCAATCCGTACTGAGCGGTTGCTTCGGCATCTACCTTCCGCACCTCCGGATGATTTGCCAAACCCAGATAGTTGTTCAGGCTCCAGTTCAAAACTTCTTTGCCCATGAACTTCATGCGAGGCCCAATTTCTCCTTCCAGCTTCGGAAAGAAAAAGTAGTCATCCGGCAAATGTGAGTACTTGGCCAAAGGCCCTGCTTCCATCTTCAGTTTTTCAAACAAATCGACCATTTCGTTGATTTTTAGGTAGAATTTTGGGGCAAAAATAGAAAAAATACCCTCATACCAAAAAGGCATGACCTATGACTAAAAGTTATAACGCCCGTGAGCGGATGATCATGAAGGGCTATTATTTGAATCCATAGCCCACCACGAAGGCGAGCGCCAGGTTCATGTCGGCAGCTTTCGAAGCATAGTAGAGTTTGATTTCACTGCTCAATGAAATGCGATCGTTGATTTGCTTCCGGTATCCTGCCGTCGTAGTGAAATCCGCAAGAGAAATTGTGGTCGCGTCAAAATCGCCGTCAGCATCAGTCGTGATATCATTGATGAGCAGTGAGCGGCCAATTCCAAAATTGAAATATCCTTGCTTTTTCAGAAATCTCATCCCAATCACCAGTTGAAAAGGAACTGCACTGTTACGTATGCTGCTGTGCAGTGCGCCGGGCAGCTTCAGATTGTAAAGACGGTAATATCCCATTTCGAAACCTATCGTTAACAAATGCTCTGGCTCCCACATGTACCTTCCCACAAATGAATAGTTTACAACATTCACCTGATTCTTCAGGAGGATCAGGTTATTGAAATAGTAGTTTGGCCCGACTCCCAGGTAAACAGAATGCCTGTGAGGTTTTACAGGGAGCACCCCGTCGTCCTGGGCATTCACAGACAACGTGGTAAGCGTCATGATGATGACAAAAATCAGTTTACCTGTGATTGATCGAATGCTTGGTGGTGTGATCATCAGTACATTGTGTAAAAGTCATAGACCACATACGCCGGATAGTCGGTGATGAATCCGTCGAACTTACCCCGCTCGAGATAGTTTTTGATGATGTTTTTGTCGTTCAACGTCCAACTGATCACCCTGACTCCCATATTGTGAGCCGCTTCCACCTCATCCAGCAATAGCCCCTCCGAATAGCGGGGGCCATAAAACAGGGAGCCGTTTGCCTGTACGTCGCTTAAGCTAAGCTCACAGAGGGTGGGTAACGGAAACTTACCCGATGAGTAGGTTGGTTGTTTCTTGAATTCGGCGATGACGTCGCTCGAAGGGAGACCTGCAAATATCGTTACGTCGCGCTTAGCAAGGGCAGCCCGGAGATAGGCAGCCCGGACGACCGGCTCGAGGTATTGAAACACATTCGGATTACCTTTGATATCCAGCCATACATACTTAAGATTTGTTGAATCGATCACCACATTCAATACTTCCCTCACCGACGGAATTTTTTGTCCATCTTTCAGGTCTACCACGCTGCGCAGGAATTCAAACCCATACTGGTCGTAGTCACCGGCCAACGGGCCCTTCAGGGTGAGACGGATATTGATGGAGGGATCGTGAACACAGATGGGAACATTGTCTTTTGTCAGGCGCACATCGTACTCGATTCCAGTGAGTCCGTAATCCTCCGCGTAACGCGCAGCCTTCAATGAATTTTCGGAATATGGCGGATTGGCAGTGGTGGATATGCCGTGATGTCCAAAGATCATGAAGTCATTGCTTTTGGCGAAAGGTGTAAACTCCCGCGAGAACTGCAGAACGATGGGAACCGCATCATTACCGGCTTCATTTCTGAATATCCCTTTGAGTATGAGGCCTGACGCAACTCCTTTTTGCAAAAGGTCTGATGCCCCTTCATTGGCTGCGACGGTAAAATTTACAAGCCCCTGGGATGCATCTTCGGTAACACGCCAGAAACCAGAAAACTCGAGCGATCCTTTGGCAGGGTTCACGCCATATTTCAGGATGATCGTTATTCCGCGGGTGTTGGAGAAGAAGGATACTTTAAACCGGGAGACTTTACAGACAAAATTAGTTCCCAGTCCGGGATGCGCGCTTCCCAGTTTATAAATTCCCTCCATTTTCTTTACGATTGACTGATCAACAGAGTCTGTGCCGGCAAGATTTGAGTCCGTATTGTTTGGCGGTAAAGTAATATCGTTCTTGCTGCACGCTGATATCACGATCAGAATCCAGAAGATCCAGCCAAACTTCATGTGATTATTTTTTTCCAAGCTTAAGTCCGATTTGAAATTCAGGAACGAGGTAACGGTATTTGTTGACAGGAAATGTTGGCCAGGCAAGAATGTGGTATCGCACAACCGCGAGTTTGACTCCGAAGGTCATCAACCGATCCTTCCACAATCGTTGTTCAAGGGTGGTGGTGATAGCCGCCCCGTTGATATTCCCATCGGGAAACTTAATCACATTGCCACCCTCTTCAAGGGAAAAGGAAGTTGTGTAGGTAACGTCACCGCGAAGCGTAATTACGGAGCGTTTAAAACTGTAGCCAAGGGTTATTGATGGCTGCTGCTCCCATCCGATCAGAACGGTATTGTATCCAAATTCCTTCAATACGCCTCCGTTAAAAGCCAATTGATACCCAATCCCGACATGCAGTCCCCCGGTCAGGGCAAAATTCCAAACGGGTCCCACGCCAATCCGGTTCGAGAGAAAAAGGGTTTGCACGTTGGCCTGCAAATTAAACCCCCAGGGCAGCGTGTATCGCGCTGTGTAATTGATCATCGGTGCCTGAATATTGTCCAGCGACCAATCTTTCGGAACGATGACATAATTGATCCCCAGAAGATGAGAATATTGCCAGGCAGGAAGAGGTTGCGGCAATATGAAACTCCGTTTCCTGATGCGAAAGGTATCGGTTTCAGTTTTGCTATCCTGTGCAGAGGTTGAAAAAGGCATTGCGATGATAGCAGCGGCGATAACTAGAATGGCGAGGAGTTGATAAAAGAGAGAGGGTCGAATGCCGTTCATTACTATATCAATTTAAGGATTTTTCGTAGCATTGCCGTGAATGTTCCCTGACCGCAAAATAAAGAAATTGCTCGTTGCCAATCGTGGTGAAATTGCTTTGCGCGTGATGCGCAGCGCCCGCGAGCTTGGAATCAAAACAGTAGCCGTATACAGCGATGCGGACCGTCAGTCACTTCATGTGCGTTTCGCCGACGAAGCGGTTCACATCGGCCCGCCTGCGTCTTCAGAATCATATCTCCGTATCGAAAAGATCATCGACGCAGCAAAAAAGACCGGTGCAGATGCTATTCATCCGGGTTATGGATTCTTATCTGAGAATGAAGATTTTGCAACAGCGGCCGAAAACGCCGGCATCATCTTCGTCGGCCCCCCGCCCAAAGCCATTGAAATCATGGGCAGCAAGCTCGCGGCGAAAAATGCAGCGGCGAAATTTAATGTACCCCTTGTTCCCGGCACCGCAGAGCCAATTAGCGATATAGCCAAAGCAAAAAAACTCTCGAAGGAGATTGGCTATCCGGTACTCATTAAAGCGAGTGCTGGCGGCGGTGGCAAGGGTATGCGCATTGTTCAGAATGAGGAAGAGTTTTCGGAGCAAATGGAACGGGCCGTAAGCGAAGCGATCTCTGCTTTTGGCGACGGATCGGTGTTCATTGAGAAGTATGTAACCAAACCTCGTCATATCGAATTTCAGATTTTTGGAGATCAACACGGCAACGTGGTTCACCTGTTCGAACGCGAGTGCTCGATCCAGAGACGCCATCAGAAAGTGGTTGAAGAAGCGCCCTCCTCGGTGCTTACACCGGAAATCAGAAAGAAAATGGGTGAAGCGGCTGTGAACGTCGCGAAGTCCTGCGGATACTATAATGCAGGCACCGTAGAGTTCATCCTCGATGAGAAGCTCAACTTTTACTTCCTGGAGATGAACACACGCCTGCAGGTGGAGCATCCGGTTACCGAACAAATTACTGGCCTCGATCTTGTGAAACTTCAGATCCATGTTGCTGAGGGTGGCACAATACCTTTCAAACAGGATGATCTGAGGATCAATGGTCACGCCGTGGAAGTCCGGGTGTATGCAGAAGATCCTACCAACAATTTTCTGCCAGACATCGGCACGCTGAAGACGTATCGTCGTCCGCAGGGACACGGCATCCGCGTCGACGATGGATTCGAAGAGGGGATGTCGATCCCCTTTTACTACGACCCGATGATCGCAAAGATGATCTGCCATGCAGAAACTCGTGAAGCGGCTATTGAAAAAACAATACGCGCCATTGACGAGTACCAGATCACTGGTGTTGAGACCACCCTTGGATTCTGCCGGTTTGTGATGAATCATGAAGCGTTTCGGTCGGGCCACTTTGATACAAAATTTGTGGAGCAATACTTCCAACCTGAAGTATTGAATAACCTGGGAGAAGATGCTGCGTCCGATCTCCTCGCGAGTGCGCTGGCAGCGCGTGTTATGAGTGAAAGCTCACTCACCCCAGCGGCTATGTCTTCAGACAATTCACAGGCACGGAGCAAGTGGCGGACCAACCGAAAAAACTAGTTTAGTATGGCGGAGATACGCCCGATCCGGGCATGGCGATATAACGATGACCTCGGAAGCAATATTGAGTCGCTGACCTCACCGCTGTTTGATGTGGTCTCCGAAAAACAAAGGCAGGTACTTTACAAAAATCCATTCAATAGCATACATCTCTCGGTCCCGTTGCCGCCTCAGCCGGCTACCCGTGCTGCCGCGACCCTGCAGCAATGGAAAGACGACGGCACTTTGCTGCAAGACCGTTTGCCTGGGCTGTATGTGTACTACCAGTACTTTAAGATGCCGGGATCTGCCAAGGAGTATTGCCGGAAGGGAATCATTTGCCATATCCGTACCTACGACTGGGAAGATGGCGTGATCCTTCGGCATGAAAACACCATTCCCAAATCGGTAAATGATCGTGTTGAATTGCTGGCGGAAACCCTCCTCCATGCTAGCCCGACCCACGGACTTTACACAGATCCGTCCTTCGAACTGGAGGGATACATGGATGACGCTATCTCAAACCCGATTTACGAATCAGAAGATTACCAGGGCGTACGCGACGTATTGGCCATCATCCAGGATGCGCGCATCATCAAAAGGATTATCGAATTCATGGGAACCAGAAAGATCATTCTTGCTGATGGACATCACCGCTACGAAGGCTCGCTGATCCTGAAACACAAAATGCAGAAGGCAAATCCGCAGGATACAGGCAAGGAAGGCTATCATTTCCATCTGATGTTCCTGTCTAACACGGAAGGTGACGACATCCGAATCATGCCAACCCACCGGCTCATTCAAAACATGCCTGATTTCACTGAAGAAAAAGTTCTGCGAAAGTTAGCACCATATTTTTCCATCAAGCCCGTCGATGAACCTGATACACTGTATGAACTCATTTTAGGAAAACCCTGGACATTCGGACTCCTGTTCGGCGATAATGCATTCAAAATCCGTCTGTTGCCCGAAGCCTTTCAGGACTTCCATTGGCCCTTCCCTGACGAAATCAAGAAACTTGACCTCACCGTGCTGCATTACTTTGTCATCGAAAAAGCGCTGGGTATTCCAGGCAAAGATCAACGTCAATCGGAGTATATTGGATTTGACAGGAGTTTTTCGGATTGCATGACCAAAGTAATGCAAGGCGACGCGCAAATGGCCGTGATTACACAGGAGATTTCAATCGATGAAGTGAAGAAAGTTTGCAACAGCGGATACATGATGCCGCAGAAGTCCACCTATTTCTATCCCAAAGTGATTTGCGGATTTTTATTCAGCTCCATTCGTCCGGATGAATTTGAAACACCCGGCTACTCCCCCTTTTGATGGAAGAATTCAAACACAAACTGATCCTTGCATCCACCTCGCCACGCAGGCAGTTTCTCATGCAGGAGGCTGGGTTCAAATTCAGAATTGAAAAACCAGACAGCGACGAAAGTTTCCCCGATCACATGCCGGTGGAGATGGTGCCGCGGTATCTTGCAGAAAAAAAAGCTGAGTCGTTCAAACCAAAACTTTCGGAAGATGAAATCGTGATGACCGCCGACACCGTGGTTATCATAGATGGAAAAATTCTTAACAAACCCGCGAACTATGACGATGCGGTCCGGATGCTGACGCAGCTTTCCGGAAGAACCCACAAGGTGATTACAGCAGTATGTCTGCTTTCGAAGGACAAGCAGGAACTATTTCAGGACATCACCAAAGTTACTTTCAAAACACTCACACCCGGGGAGATCGACTACTATATCAAAACCTGCAAACCTTTCGATAAGGCTGGTTCCTACGGCGCACAGGATTGGGTGGGTATGGTCGGCATCGAGAAGATCAACGGCTCTTACTTCACCGTGATGGGGCTGCCGATGCATAAAGTGTATAAGTATTTGATGG
Source organism: Cyclobacteriaceae bacterium (assembly GCA_044227305.1). Lineage (GTDB taxonomy): Bacteria > Bacteroidota > Bacteroidia > Cytophagales > Cyclobacteriaceae > ELB16-189. The sequence continues at coordinate 248,134 of JBGAFJ010000001.1, forward strand.
GATTCTAGGAGCTGGGTGCTGGGTATTAAGTGCTGGGTTGTGTCTCCACGTTGTGCGTTTGAGTATCGCAGCTCGGTTGGATTGTTTCGATTCGTACGGGCCAACTTCTAAAATCTTAAATCTTCGGTTCTTAAATCTTAGATCTTTGGTACTGGGCGCAAGGTGCGGGTTCGAGGTTCTGGGTGCTGGGTTGCGTCTCCACGTTGTGCGTTTGAGTATCGCTGCTCGGTTGGATTGTTTCGATTCGTACGGGCCAACTTCTAAAATCTTAAATCTTCGGTTCTTAAATCTTAGATCTTTGGTACTGGGCGCAAGGTGCGGGTTCGAGGTTCTGGGTTCTAGGTGCTGGGTTGTGTCTCCACGTTAGACGCTTGAGCATGGTAGCATAGTAGCCTCTTTTGAATCGTGATGGTCAAATTCTAAAATCTAATCACGATAACAATCGAGACTTCATTCATCATTCTTAAATCTTAGATCCTTGAATTCCGGTTCTGGGTTCAAACAGAAGGCTCATCCCGAACAATTGTTGCGAGTAGCTGCTCCTTTTGAATGGTCATGGCGCAATCAAAATGCCCAAGCGGGCACGCCTTCAACCCATGAAGCCCGCAGGGTCTGCAATCCAGTTTTTCGATCGTTTCCACAACAAACGAATTGTCTGAAAGAGGACCAAAGCCGAAGCCAGGAACGGTGGAGCAATAAATCGCCGTCACGGGCGCATTGACCGCTGATGCCAGGTGCATTGGAGCCGAATCATTCGCGTAATTCATCAGCGCACCTTCCATCAAAGAAGCGGACTCCAGGAAACTCAGTTGTCCGGACAGGTTCGTTATGTTTTGCCTGCCGGAACTGCTGATCAGTTCATCACACGCTGCCTTGTCCCCTCCTCCACCTAACAAATAGACATGAATGTCCTGCGGAAGAATATTTATGAACTCAATCCATTTTCCGGCGGGGAACTGTTTTGTAAACCAAACAGAGGCTGGGGAGATCGTCACATAAGGTTTTGCTTTGAACCGGGATACGTGCGCAGAGTTCGCCTCTGATGGGTACAATCTCGGCCGTGCAGGGTGAGCGCCAACCAGGCTGGATATGAGCAGATGATTGCGTTCCACTTCATGCGGCCCCTCGACGCTATGCGGGACTTTCTTCGTGAAGAATGAGGACATGGGATTCTTGTCGAAACCAATGGTGGTACGCGCACCGGACAAGGCCGTCATGATCCCACTCGTGGCAAAGCGCTGGATGTTCACCACAAGATCATACCGCGTTTTCCTGATCCGGCCTATCAACGCAAGGAGGTTCTTGAACTTTTTCGATTTATCAAAAACGATGACTTCCCGGAGATAGGGATGGCTGTCTAACAGACTTTCATTCCCTTTACGGAGCAAAAAATCAATCTGAGCCTCAGGAAACTTCTTGTGAAGGGTTTCCACCAGAGAAGTCGCGAGGATTACATCACCAATGAACGCCGTTTGAATGACCAGTATCGAGCGGAGCGGCTCCATCTTCAGGACCGTTTGTTCTGAATCTTATCGATGTAATACTGCATGGCCTTCTGAATGATCTGCATGGCGGTCTCCTTCCCCTGAAAGTCAGGAACCGTCACGACCTTGTTTTCCAGTTTCTTGTAGCTTTCAAAAAATTCTTTCAATTCAAGCGTAAAGTGTGGCGCCAATTCACTGACATCATTGATATGACTCACACTGGCATCCTGTTCCGCGACCGCGAGGATCTTCTCGTCGGCGAGCCCCTGATCGATCATTCGCATCACGCCGATTACACGGGCCGGCACCAGGCACAGCGGCTGTATCGGCACCAAAGAAAGGATCATGATGTCGAGCGGATCCATGTCTTCCCCGAGTGTTTGTGGAATAAATCCATAGTTGGCGGGGTAATAGACCGACGAGTACAACACTCTATCCAGCTTGAGTAAACCCGTTTCTTTGTCTACTTCATACTTGGCACGCATGCCAGTAGATATTTCGATAATGCCGTTGACAAACTCAGGAACTTTTCGTCCCACCGGTGCCTCATGCCAGGGATGTTTGATCATATTTCACCCAATATTTAATCTCTAAAATTAAGCCTTAACCGTTTGAATCCCCAATATTACCCGGAATGAAAAAGGGCTGCATCAAAAGTGTTGATACAGCCCTTCTGCGTTTTGGAGAACTTATTACTTGGGCTCTTCCTTTTTCTTTTCCTCTTTCTTCATTTGTTTGATGGCATCACCATCTTTCAGGCGCTTCGACACAGCGAGGAATGGTCCGGTTACAACTTCCTGGTCAACGGTAAGGCCCGAAACGATTTCGATGTTGTCGTAATCGCTGATTCCGGTTTTCACTTCAACCATTTTTGCCTTGCCTTTATCATTTACAAACACAACGATCTTATCCTTTTTCACGGGTGCCTTTTTATTGGCGTCCTCCGCGCGATTGTTATTATTGTTATTGTTGTTGTTTCCCCCGTCGGGTCCCGGGCCACCGGTCGCAGGTTTCTCATCCGGATTGCGGGTTGTGACGGCAGCCAAAGGAACAGACAATACATTTTGCTTGCGGCTGGTCAACACCTCCACACTTGCGGTCATACCGGGTCTAAAAGGATACTTATTGCCTTTCTTGATGAGATCCTCATAAGAAGAGCGAAGGATCAGGATCCTCACTTCAAACTCGGTGATCGCGTCGGCGGATGTTTTGTCTTTGGCTGTATTGGCGATGTTAGTCACTAGCCCTTTGAACTGTTTATTGATGTTCTGATAGGCATCCACGTCGATCAACACCGAATCTTTGAGGTGTACCCGCACAATGTCGTTCTCGTTGACATTCACACGCACTTCCATGGTATTCAGGTCTGCGATGCGAAGCATTTCCGTTCCCGTCATCGTTGCAGTTCCGACGACACGTTCACCCAGCTTCACACTGAGTTTAGATACAATTCCTTTGAGGGGTGCCACCACGAGCGTTTTACGAACATTCTCACGGGATTCTTTTACAGAAGCCTCGGTGCTGTTTACAATGAAGCGGGCGGCCTCCACAGCGGCTTTCGCCGAAGCGAGGTCGTTCTTAGCGACTTCATAATTCTGTTTAGCAAGTTGCCAATCACTTTCAGAGATCACCTTCTCGTTCCACAGTCTTTCCTGTCTTTTGAAGTCAAGTTCAGCGCGGGTAAACTGTGCTTCAGAGCGGCTCAGGTTCGAGCGTGAGGACTCGAGGTTAGCGCGCTGCTGGCTCAGACCCGCCTCGCTCCTCTCGAGCTGGCTTTGCAAGATGTCGGGACGGATTTTTACAAGCGGCTGACCCATCTTTACAGAGTCTCCGTCTTCCACATTGAGGCTGATGATCTCACCGGAAACTTCTGGCGCAAGTTTGACTTCCGTCACAGGCTGAACGGTACCTGAGGCACTTACTTTTTCAACGATGTTAACCAGTTTAGCTTTTGCGAGCTCAACTTCCAATTCTTTTGACTTCCCGATCCACCCCATCGACTTGCCCACAAACAGGACTACGATGAGAACGACGACGCCTCCGATCAGGTAGTACATCGTCTTGTTGGATTTCTTCGTTTGCTTTGCCATTTCGTTGAAAAAAGTTTAAAGAGTTTAGTTAGGAATTAGGAATTAGGGCTTAGGACTTTGGGATTAAGACTTAGGGCTTAGTTGTTAATCATGTTCAATATTCGATCTGCTTGCCCTGGTAGAAGTCGAGCACTTTCTTTTTGAAAATGAAATTGTACTTCGCGCGGGTCAGGTCTGACTTGGCGCGATAAAGGTCATTTTCGGAGATCTGGTACTCGATGATGTTGAGGGCACCCACGTCGAAGCGCTGTTTGTTCATGCGATATGCTTCGGTTTGAGCATTTACTTGTTTGAGAGATGCCGAATATGATCTCGAGGCAGCTAATGCATCATTATATGCTGTCTCGATGCTTTGCCGTAAAGTGTTTTGCGTTTCTTTTATTGTTATGTTGGCCAATTCCTGAGTGATAACTTGCCGCTGCACGTTCGCGCGGGTTTGAAAGCCGTTCAAAATAGGAATGTTAAGATTGAGAGATAATTGTTTAAACAAGTTGTCGCTTAATTGCGCTGCCTGATTGTAATCATTTGCCACAAATATTGGATTTGGGGTGACCGCATAAACAAATTGATTTGTGCCATCGACCTGCCCAACAGGTCTTAAGTTGTTAACGGTATAACCATTGGTCAAATCATTAGGCTGAATGTATCTCGCCGTATTGCTTAAACTAGAATAGTTCGTGGTTGCCCCAGCGGTAAATGTCAGGCGGGGAAAATAATTACCTCTTGCAGCTCTCAACGCCAAATCCGCACTCTCTTTCTTCAGTAGTGCACTTTTGATCTCGGGCATCGTCTCAAGAGAAATCTTATAGATGTCGTTCGCCGATTGATCCAGAACTAGGTCCTCGAGGGCAAGGTCAGGTATCTCGACCTCAACTATCTCCGATGCTGGAATTTGCATGGCTTGCTTCAGTTGAAGCAGCGATAAATTCAGAGCATTCTCCTGATTTATCAAATTCAATTCGTTCGTCGCAACCTGAGCCTCCTGATTCAACTGATTCGTCATCGCAAGGGATCCAGCAGCAACCTGCTTTTGTATCCTTTCCAATTGCTGCTGACTTGATTTTAGCTGGTAGTTAGCGTTATCATACAGCTCCTTATTGAATATCACATTCGTGTACAACGTCACAACATTTATGATAACGTCGTTTTTTGCTTTCTGCAAATCAAAATTTGAAGCTTCCAGATCCTTTTGACTGTAGCGAAAAGTATTTGTTATGCGCAAGCCATTGAAAATGGTTGTATTCGATTGCCCGTTGAAGTTCAACGTATTGGAGTTTCGGTCCACGTACTGGTTGGTTACAGGGTTAATAGCCCGGCCGTAGTTAAGACCATAGCCTCCTTGTAGGTTGAGAGTTGGCAGAAAGTTCCCTTTTGCTTGAAGAAGGTTTGCGCGGAATGTCTCTACATTGTATACGCTCCTCTTGATTCGCAAGTTGTTCTCCAGCGCGATATCCACGCACTCCTTCAGAGTCCAAGTTTTCTTGGCCTCCTGACCAAAGCCTACAGTAGCCAGGCCCGCAACAATCACCACAACAAGCAAAAAAATCCTTTTCATATTCAAGTTTCAGATTTGAGGTATATAAATGACTTCTTTCACCCAGCTAAGACTCTTCAGGTAGTCCAATGTTACACCCTTGATGCCGGAGTCCATTTCGATGACGAGGCAAGCCAGGTCGAACTTGCCCCGGCGCGATACAGACATCGTAGCGATGTTGCAGTCGTCGTGGGCGAGCACATTAGCGATGAAGGCGATACTACCCTTCGTATCTTCGGCGGTGATGATAATCGTATGCAGACTAGCCGTGAAATCGGCTTTGAAGCCATTGAGTTCGGCAATATTGATCAACCCGCCACCCCGGCTTTCTCCGAGAACCTCCACAGTCTTATCTCCTTTTTTGAGGATTAGACGCACAGAATTGGGGTGAAGTGTCGAGGCGTTGCCAACAGATTTGAATTGATATTTCAGACCCTCCTTTTCAGCAATTTCCAGCGCGTCCTTGATGCGCTTGTCGTCGGTTTTGAAGCCGAGCAACCCGGCCAGAATCGCGCGATCGCTTCCATGGCCCTCGTAGGTGCGCGCAAATGAGTTATAAAAGGTGATTTCAGCCACTTCAGGAGTGCCCCCGAGGATCTTGTAGGCAGCCAGGCCGATTCTAACGACGCCTGCAGTGTGAGAACTTGAAGGGCCGATCATCACCGGGCCGATCATATCAAAAACACTGCTTTTTTCAGGCATACGGCTTCAATACGAAAAATCACCCTAAAAGGATGTAGGTAATACATAATTCCTTAAAAACGCCCGCAAAAATAGGATTTCTCGAGCCGTAAATGAATCGCGACTCGCATTTAGTCTATTCTTGCTAACCTCATTGGTTTACAACGAGATGCAAGGGCGGCTAAACCGGTTACTGGAATTGGCGCCCGGCAACTATAAGTTGAGGACCCGTTTTCAAATGATCAGATGATTTTTCAATTATCGATCGATAGGTTGTGGCTCGCTTCCGTTACGTAAGAGCTACCAAACACGGTCTGCACCACGGCGATGACATGCACCTCTTCCATCTTAAAGCCGCCGGGCGGCATGTAATAGGTAATTTGACCAATACCTTTATTGTCGATCAACAGGATGGGCAACAGAGCGGGTGAGACACATCCGTCGGAGGTAAGTTTGCCCTCGTAATATTTTACCCGTTTGGTTTTGTCGCTCATGGACAAGTTGAGGTAGAACTTTCCCTCCTGTTTGATCTTATCCACGGGCTGGATATTCAGTTTCGGATAGGAGCGCAGACTGCCGTCGCTGTTATATTCCTTTAATCCTTTGCATGGAAAGTCATTGCGGTAGATCTCTTCGGAGAGAAGCTTCCCATCCTCGTCGTACTTCTTACGAAAGCCTTCCATCTTGTCATCCACATATTGCGTCTCCTGGTAAAGCTTTCCATTCTCATAAAATCTTTTTGCGAGACCGTCGCGCCTGCCCTTCTTGTAATAGATTTCCTGATTGACGTTTCCATTGATGTAGTACGTGCGGGCAACCCCATCTTTCTCTCCGTTCTTGTAGGAGATTTCTGTGTTGACTTTACCGTTCTTGAAATAAGTACGTTTGAGATTATCGCTCGTGTCGAGCGGTGGCCGTGTGTCTTTCTTTTTTGGCGCGCAGCCAAGGAAAAGCGCGAGACATACGGCGATATAAAGTCTCATACAGCGATGGGCGCTTTAATACCGGGATGATACTGGTAGTTTACGATCTCGAAATCTTCGAACTGATAATCGAAAACCGAGTCCGGCTTTCTTTTGATTACAAGCTTTGGTAATGGGAAAGGTTCCCGGGTCAACTGAAGATTTGCCTGCTCGAGGTGATTGGTGTATAGATGCGTGTCGCCACCCGTCCACACAAACTCGCCCGGCTCAAGATCGCATTGATGGGCAAACATATGAGTCAGCAACGCATAGCTTGCGATGTTAAAAGGCAGTCCCAAAAAGGTATCGCATGAACGCTGATACAACTGGCAGGAAAGCCTGCCATCGGCAACGTAAAATTGAAACAGCGCGTGACAAGGCGGCAAGGCCATGTTATCAACCTCAGCGGGATTCCAGGCCGAAACAATGTGACGACGGGAATCAGGCTTTGATTTTATTTGATTGATAACTTGGCTTATCTGATCGATGTGCCTTCCATCTGGTGCGGGCCAACTCCTCCATTGACTTCCATATACCGGGCCCAGGTTTCCCTGCTCATCAGCCCATTCATCCCAAATCGTAACCCCATGATCATTCAGGTATTTGATGTTGGTGTCTCCTTTCAGGAACCACAGCAACTCGTGAATGATGGATTTCAGGTGAAGACGTTTGGTGGTCACCAGGGGAAATCCCTGTGCAAGGTCGAACCGGAGCTGCCTGCCGAAAACTGAGAGCGTTCCGGTGCCTGTTCGGTCTGTTTTACGTGCGCCATTTTCAAGAATATCTTTCAGTAAGTCGAGGTATTGACGCATGGACGGTGGAAGAATTTCATGCAATTAAAACAAAAAACCCTGATCCAGATAGCTCATGGACCGGGGTTTATATTTTCAAAATCGCAGCAATTAAGATTGCTGGCCTGGATTAATTTCCGTCGCCTTTTATCTCCACTTCAGTTGACTTGCCGTTGATCGTGATTGTCACCTTGTTATCACAGGTGCCATCCCCATAGTTGATGGTCATCAGCTTATTCCCGGAAACAAATGTTTTCTCACCTGACACGGCTATAAATACCTTGTTGGAGATCTGGCAAGGTCGTGAATAGACGAGGTCTTTAGTGACATTCATCAAATACTCCGCTCCTTCGCGGGTTGTGCCGGCAGCGGTTCCACCGGTCAGCAACACCCATTTGTCTTCAAGCGGGTTGGTGGCACGCTGCCACTCATGGGTAAAGTTCTGCGTGCGGGTCACTGTTTTGCCATTCAGGAAAGTGAGCTTTCCGTCGGTGATCACTACATTAAATCTGGGATATGACTGATTGGTGGGCGTCACGTTGGTAAGCGTATGGGTTCCTTCCACTTTCACGCCGCCGATAAAAAAGTTAGTGAACGTAGTGATGATCTTTGACCCGACTGCAAAACGTGGACCGGTATACGTAATGGTTATCGTTCCCTTTCTTGAAATGCCTCGTCCATCCTTACAGGAGCCATCATCAGGGTAAACAATGGTGATGGTACCCTGGGGATTGTCTTTTGTGGAGTTGGGCCCACGCGTGATGGTGATCGTCGCACATTTGAATTTCTCGTATGCAGCGTACAAAGAAGGTTGGATCGTTTCGTTTTCCCGGCCTGAATATGAAGTTGCGGGCACTGCTCCTACCACATCAACGGAAACATCCATGGCGTCAGCTGCATATGCGTCCGATGTTCCTTCACCCTCCACATTGGCGGAGTCTGAAGATGTGAAATCGATTTTGTTATTATCGCTGCAGGCGGCCAGCAACACGATAAACACTGCTGCGAGATACGGCAGGCGAAGTGTGCGTACTTTTTTCATAGTTTTAATGGTCGGTTATAGTTTGTTTTGTTGTTAGATAGAGGTCGGTCAAAAGGGTTTAAGCGATGTGTGAAAAAAAATCAAAAACGGTCGAATTCAAGTTAAAAACCGCCATTTTACGCGTAGCGGCTCTTTTAATTGTGGCAACCCTTCAGTTGGTAACCGTCGAAGGTGCGTTGGCCCAATTGAAAATTGCCAAGCTGAAGTACGGTGGCGGTGGCGATTGGTACGCCAACAAAACCGCGCTCCCCAACCTGATCAAATTCTGTAATGAACAACTGGCTGTAAACCTCGCGATCGACGAAGATGTGGTGGAAGTGGGCAGCCGCGACCTGTTCTCGTATCCCTATGTGTACATGACGGGCCATGGCAACGTCGTGTTTTCAACAGAAGAGGCTCAGAATCTCCGCAACTATCTGATCGCGGGAGGATTTCTTCACGTTGATGACAACTACGGGCTTGATAAGTTTGTACGCCTCGAGCTGAAGAAAGTATTTCCTGAACTCGAATTGGTTGAACTACCATTTAATCATCCCATCTATCATCAGAAGTTCAACTTCGCCAAAGGTCTTCCGAAAATTCATGAGCACGATGGAAAACCGGCTCAAGGCCTTGGCTTGTTCTATGAAGGAAGGCTGGTAGTTTTCTATTCTTACGAATGCGACCTCGGTAATGGCTGGGAAGATCCACGCATCCATAACGATCCTGAGGCGAAGCGACAAGAAGCCCTGCAGATGGGAGCGAATATTATTGCGTTTGCCTTTACGGCTGTAAACTAGTGTCGCCGGTCACCGGTTCCCAGTCAGGGGCTCCAAAAACTTACAGGCTCCCGCTGCGATTGAGAATAAGTTAGAGCGAAGTCACAGGTTGTAGGTTTCATGTTGCAAGTTCCAGGAGTTGCAGGTTACTGCAACACTTCTTCCAGTTTCTTATCAAGAGCGGCACCACGCAAGTTCTTTGCGATGATCACACCACTGGGATCGACGAGAATTGAAAAAGGGATTCCCGAAATGTTGTAATCCTGCGCTGCCTGTGACTGGAAATATTTAAGATCCGACACATGATTCCAGGTGAGTCCATCTTCTTTGATGGCTTTCAACCAATCATCTTTCGAACGGTCCAAAGACACGCCAAGAATGTCGAATTTCTTGCTTTTGAATTTATTGTACGCCTTTACGACGTTTGGATTCTCCTGGCGACAGGGGCCGCACCATTTGGCCCAGAAATCCACCAGAACATATTTGCCTTTAAAGGAAGACAGCGCTATGATTTTTCCATTGGGATCCGGCAGGGATATTTCCGGCGCGGGTTGACCGATCGCGGTGCGCTTCAACCCATTTACATAGTTGACGAATATTTTTGAGTAAGCATTGTCAGGCCAGGCCTTCTGCACTTTTTCCGCGGTTGACAGGTACACGTTAAAATATTTGTCGCGGTCGAGGGTATTACCGTTTTGAAGCATGTTGATGACACCCAGTGACGCGGGTTGATTTTCTATCAACGCCGCCACTTTATCGTTCACGAGATCTATATTGGCCATGTACTTCTCCTGAAGCTCCATCGCTTTCTTTTGGTTGTTACTCTGAACCGCGGCCTGGAAATCTGCGGCGATGGCCTGCATCTCCGGCGTATTCTGAGCTTCCTGTGCGAGGCGATCTACCTCATTGATTAAATCGATGTCCGGAGAGCCTTTGACTTCGAAGAAACCGCCTGAATCATTACCATCTACGTTGACTTCGAGATTGTTTTTATCGAGGATCACGTTAACAAATTGTTTGTTATAGAAATTCAGGCGATAGAAACCGGGTTCCTTGATACGGATCTTCTTATCGAAGGTGTAATTGCCTTTCAATAGGATGGTATCCTCCACCGGAGCCTGTTGGTCCTGACGAATTTCGGCGAGTCGGATCTCTCCTTGCTGTGGAAATCCCACTTTCCCGCGGATCGAAATCTCCCATCCATCTTTCTTTTCATCTTTTGCATCATCATTCTTTTGTGATGTGTTGCACGACACGAGGATCAACATCACGCCCACACTTGCGAGGGCTATCGTTCTTAGAGCTTTCATGGGTTATTTAATTTCGATTCGAGTAAACGTGTTGCCACTTTGGGGTCAGCTTTGCCTTTGCTTCGCTTCATGATTTCCCCCATAAACATAGTAATTATCGCTTTCTTACCATTCCTGTATTCTTCGACCTTCAAAGGAAAAATTCTAATTACCTCCTCCACAATCGGAAGTATCGATTCTGCGTCGCTATTCTGAATCAGGTTCAAGCGTGTTGCAACTTCAAACGGTGATTCACTCGATAAAGTCAGCAACTCCGGGAGTATTTTTTGCGAAGCTGCCGCGAAGCTGACTTTTCCGTTATCCACGAGGTCAATGAGTTCTGCCAGACGGGCCGGTTTCAATGGAAGATCGGTGATGTCAGTCCCTTCATTCAGATACGATTTAATTGGACCTATTATCCAATTCGCAGCCGCTTTATAGTTTTTCGTATGCGCACACACTTCATCAAAATACAAGGCCAGCTCCTTAGAACCTGTGAGCACGCCGGCATCATAATCTGATAGCGCGTACTTCGACACGAACATCGCATGCAGTTCCCACGGGAGCGCCGGCATGGACGCCCTGACCGCGCTCAACCATTCGTCGGTAACGGTCAGTGGACTTAAATCCGGATCGGGAAAATAGCGATAGTCGTTTAACTCCTCTTTGGTACGCATTCCGAAGGTCTTACCCGTTGTGGCGTCGAAAGTCCGGGTTTCTGAGATAATCCTCTCCCCTTTTTCCAATAACTCAATTTGCCTCAACGCCTCGTAGTCGATCGCACGCTGCACATTGCGCACCGAGTTCATATTTTTAATCTCGACTTTCTTCCCGTACTCCGCGGCTCCGTTCAACATCACAGATACGTTGGCATCACAACGCAGCGATCCCTCCTCCATATTGCCGTCGCAAATCTCAAGGTAACGTACCAATCTTCTCACTTCGGTCATCAGGGCGTAGGCCTCGTCCGAACTTCTGAGTACCGGTTCGGTTACGATCTCGATCAGAGGAACGCCCGCACGATTAAAATCCACCAGCGTGTCAGCTTCCTCGGCCACATGAATAGATTTTCCCGCATCCTCTTCGATGTGAATCCGATTGAGACGGACCTGTTTCATTCCCCCGTCTTTGGTTTCAACTCTGATCTCACCGCCCTTGCAAATCGGCGTCCTGTCCTGCGTGAGTTGATAGCCTTTGGGCAGATCAGGATAGAAATAGTTTTTGCGGTCGAATATCTGGAATCTGGATATCTCTGATTTACACGCGAACCCCATGCGAATCGCAAGATCGACAACGTGCTTATTGAGCTTTGGAAGCGTGCCCGGATGTGCCAGTGTGATGGCGCTCACCTGGGTGTTCGGTGCTGCTCCGAAAGCCGTGGAGTCGCCGGAGTAGATCTTGCTTTTGGTCAGCAGTTGAGCATGAATCTCAAGGCCAATAACAATCGTATACTTATCGCGAACGTATTTGTCCACAGACTACTTGGTTAACTCTCTCGCTTTGGCAATCACAGCATCAAGGCCGGCAAGGTTCTTTCCGCCTGCGGTAGCAAAGAAGGGCTGACCGCCGCCCCCGCCATCGATCTCCTTTGCAAGATCTTTTACCATGTTGCCGGCGTGGAATTTTTTCGCAGCCTCAATCTTCTCGCCAAGCATCACTGCTACCTGGGGTTTACCATCGATCTCAGCGGCGAGCACCAACAGCAGATCTTCGAACTGGTTGCGCAGACCATAAGCGATATTTTTCAATGCATCGGCATTGGGTAATGTAACCTTCTCAAGGATCAGCGTATGACCGTTGGACTTCACCGCTTTGCGCGCGAGGTCATCCTTGATCTGGTTCGCGCGCTCCTGGTTTAAGGCTTCGAGTTTTTTCTCGAGCGAATGCTTCTCTTCGATCAAAGTCTGCACTGATGCAGAAATGTCTTTGGGATTCTTAAGAATGGTTTTCACCGAACTGAGGAGTGCGAGCGATTCGTTGACGTACTCCTGCGCTCCCTGCGCGGTAACGGCTTCAATCCTCCTTACGCCTGCCGCGACTGAGCTTTCTGAAATGATTTTAAAAAATCCGATGTTACCCGTAGCCTGGATGTGTGTTCCCCCGCAGAGTTCAACCGAGAATTTCGGATCGAAGGTGATCACACGCACAAACTCGCCATACTTCTCACCAAAGAGCGCCATGGCTCCCATCTCTTTGGCTTGCGCGATCGGGACGTTGCGTTTTTCATCCAATGGTATGTTGGCCCGGACTTTTTCATTGACGATCGACTCGACTCTTTCTAATTCTACGTCAGTCATCGGAGCGAAATGGGAAAAGTCGAAGCGAAGTATCTTCTCATTCACCAGCGATCCTTTCTGCTCAACGTGTTTCCCCAGCACCTGGCGCAATGCGGCATGAAGCAAATGCGTGGCGGAGTGGTTGTTCATCGTGAGCTTTCGTTTCCCTTCACTCACAGAAGCATGAAATTCAGCGTTGAGACTTTCTGGCAACGATTCGGTAAAATGAATGATCAGATCATTCTCTTTCCGGGTGTCAGTGATGTGAATTTTTTCGTTGGCTGACTCAAGTATTCCTGTATCGCCCACCTGGCCTCCGCTTTCGGCGTAGAAGGGAGTTCTGTCCAACACCAGCTGAAACAGTTCCTTATTCTTTTGCTTCACTTTCCGATACTTGACGATCTTCGACAAGGATGAAAGCTGATCGTAGCCGATAAATTCCGTCTTTGAATCATTCCCAACCAGAACCCAGTCACCGGTCTCCTTGGCAGCATCCACTTTGGAACGGGATTTTTGCTTTTGCATTTCAGCCTGGAAGCCCTTCTCATCCACGGTGATACCTTTCTCCCTTGCGATCAAAGAAGTCAAGTCAAAAGGAAATCCAAACGTGTCATAAAGTTCAAAGGCCTGTTCTCCACTGATGGTTTTCAAAGGTTCTATCCGTTTCAAGCCACGGTCCAGCGTTCTCAAGAAAGAAATCTCTTCTTCATGAATCACCTTTCCCACATAGTCGCCTTGCTGATGCAATTCAGGGAAGACACTTTTCAGTTGCAAACCGAGCAACGGAACAAGTCTGTATAAAAACGGTTCTTTAAAGTTCAGATACGAGAATCCATAACGCACCGCCCGTCTCAAAATTCTTCTGATCACATATCCGGCACCCGTATTCGAAGGCAATTGCCCGTCGCAGATAGCAAAAGAAACTGCCCGCACGTGGTCGGCCATGACGCGGATGGCGATGTCTGTCTTCTGATCTTTGCCATACGAAACGTTGGCATTCAATGCGATGAAATCCATTAATGGCCTGAAGACATCTGTGTCGTAGTTCGATGTCTTTCCCTGGATTGCCATGCAAAGACGCTCGAAGCCCATACCGGTATCGACATGTTTATCGGGTAAGGTTTCGAGGACCCCCGATGCGAGGCGGTTGAATTGAATAAAGACCAGGTTCCATATCTCCACCACTTGAGGGTGGTCACTATTCACGAGGTCTCGACCAGGTTTTTTCTTTATGTCAGCCTCGGGTCGTAAGTCAATGTGTATCTCCGAACAAGGACCGCAAGGGCCGGCCTCTCCCATTTCCCAGAAGTTATCCTTCTTACTGCCGTGAAGTATTCTGTCTTCGCCGAGGTATTGCTTCCAATACTCTTTGGCCTCTTCGTCGACTGGCAGGTTATCAGTTTTGTCGCCGCCAAACACGGTAGCGTAGAGGCGATCTTTTGGGAGTCCATATACTTCCGTCAGCAGTTCCCATGCCCAGGCGATTGCCTCCTTCTTAAAGTAGTCACCAAACGACCAATTGCCGAGCATCTCGAACATCGTGTGGTGGTAGGTGTCGAGGCCCACATCTTCCAGGTCGTTATGTTTTCCACTTACCCGAAGGCATTTTTGTGTGTCGGCCACACGCTTGTATTTCGGCACGCTGTTGCCGAGAAAAAAGTCCTTGAATTGAACCATCCCGGAATTAGTAAATAGCAGGGACGGGTCATTTTTCAAAACGAGCGGTGCTGACGGGACAATCTGGTGTCCTTTGCTTTCAAAAAAATCAAGAAACTTCTTTCTTATCGTAGCCGAATCCATCTTTCAAATCATGTGAAACGCCAAAATTATCAATTTCGGGCCATATAGTCACTCATGAACTTCATGGCACACACGGGCTGATGTTATCTACCCTGTCTTTAAGGAATCAGCGTTTCATTTTTTCAACACGAAATGATTTTCTTTGCGCACCGAAATAAGCCATGATACACCGATCCATCGCAAGTCTTCTCTTCGTCTTTACGCTACAATCCGCAGTTGCGCAGTTAACGGATAAAGTGAGTTCAGTTCCAGGGCGGGCTCTGAAAGACACCATATCGATCATTGGCGTTGGCGATATTATGATGGGGAGCAACTACGGAAGCGGGATCTTACCCCCGCGAGACGGCGCCGGACTGATGGCTGACGTTCAGGACCTCTTGAAAAGCGCTGATCTCACTTTTGGGAATCTTGAAGGAGTGGTGATGGACTCTGGCGGCACTGCAAAAACATGCAAAGACCCGAAAGTGTGTTACGTTTTCCGCACGCCAGTCAGATTTGTAGCGAATCTCGCGAACGCAGGTTTCGACATGATGAGCATCGCCAACAATCACGCAGGGGATTTTGGAGATGTGGGGCGAAAAAGTACGATGAGTACCCTTGAAGGTGCAGGGATTGAGTTTGCGGGACAGTTACAGAAGCCCATAGCTATCGTCACCCGGGATGGCGTGCGTTACGGGCTGGCCGCCTTTGCTCCGAACAGCAACTGTGTGAGTTTGAATGACCTCGCTTATGCCAAAAAAGTTGTTGCGAAACTTGATTCGATGGTGGATGTTGTGATCGTCTCCTTTCATGGCGGAGCGGAAGGTCCCCAATACCAGCATGTGCCCAGAAAAGCGGAGACATTTCATGGGGAAAATCGCGGTAACGTGTACGCTTTTGCACATGCCGTGATCGATGCAGGGGCCGACGTTGTATTTGGACACGGACCACATCATACCCGGGCTGTTGAAGTCTATAAAAATCGCTTTATCGCTTACAGCCTTGGCAACTTTTGCACCTATGGCATGAACATTACGGGTGTCAATGGCCTTGCTCCGATCACACAAGTGTACACCAATCCAAAAGGTGAGTTCTATCAGGCACACATCACCTCCACAGACCAGAGTGAACGGTTAAAAGTCAGGGTGGATGTTGAAAAAAAGGTGCTACAGCGCATTAAAGAACTAACCCGGGAAGATTTTCCCGAGTCTACCATCAACATAGGAGATGATGGTTGGGTCCGGAAATCCACAAACTGATGTTGACATCTTGTAGACTAAATAAATTTCAAATGTTTGCATGGAGTTTTAAAAGAATTGTTACTTTGCATGAAGTGATTGTTAAATCACACTGCTGAACACCCTGCATGGCCTACAAGGAAAAGGAAATCGAAAAGTTATATTACTCGATCGGAGAAGTAGCCGAGCAGTTCAATGTAGCCCCCTCACTGATTCGTTTTTGGGAAACAGAATTTGACATTCTGCAGCCCAAGAAAAACCGCAAAGGCAATCGTCAGTTCACCAAAGAAGACATCGATCAGATCCGACTGATTTATCACCTCGTCAAAGAGAAAGGATTCACACTCAACGGAGCCAAAGAAATGTTGAAGTCCGATGCAGTTGCCATCAAGGACAAGATGGAGATGATCGACTCGCTGAAATCCATCCGGAAATTCCTCGTAGAGGTTAAGGATAAACTGCAGTAGTCGCGGTTTTCACCTCGTTTTATCCCTTTTTTTAGTTTTTGTACCCGTTAAAGTTGACAGTTGGCAATTCCTCGCTGCGCTCGGGCAATTGACAACATCCATACTTACATCGTCTGAGCGAAATAGGATTTAATGTGCGCTCACCGCGCACGTTGTCAACTTTTTTTGTCAACTGCCAATTCATTAGTCTTTAAAATGATCTTGTTTTCCAGATTGTCTCAAAGCCCCTTTCACCCGGAACTTCGGATCCATGGATCAGGAACGTCTTTCGCTCATGGCGTTACATTTCGTGCCGGGGATTGGCGACTTCCTGGTGAAGCAACTTGTCAGTTACTGCGGATCGGCCCAGCAGGTGTTTAAATTATCCAAAGCTAAACTTTTGAAGGTACCGGGGATCGGTGAAGTCACAGCGTCAGCGATACCGGAAGGACGCACATTTCATCAGGCAGAAAAAGAATTGCGCAAAGCAGAGCGTGAAGACGCGCGCGTATTGTTTTTTATCGACAAGGCATACCCTGCCAGAATGCGCGCTATCGACGACGCGCCGATTTTGCTTTACGTGAAGGGAAATATCAACCTTAACGTTGCCAAGGTGGTAGCGATTGTGGGAACGCGACAGGCTACATCCTACGGCAAAGGTATTGTTGAGTCGGTGGTGGAAGCTCTCGTCCCCCATCAGGCTCTCATCGTAAGCGGACTTGCCTATGGTATCGACATACACGCGCACAAGCAGGCGCTAAAGTGCGGACTGGCTACCATTGGTGTGTTGGGGAGTGGCATCGACGTCATATATCCAGCCGTGCACAAAGAGGTCGCCAAAAAGATGACGAACCAGGGTGGACTAGTCTCGGAAAATCACTTTGGGACAAAGCCCGATGCGTACAACTTCCCGGCAAGAAACAGGATCATCGCCGGGTTGTGCGACGCGATCATCGTGATTGAAGCTGCCATGAAAGGAGGTGCGTTGATCACTGCAGAAATTGCCAACAGCTACAACAAAGATGTGTTTGCAGTGCCCGGGAATATTGGTGAAACGTATTCTGAGGGCTGCAACAAGCTGATTAAGATCAACAAAGCAAATCTTTTCACGTCGGTGGCAGATCTTGAGTACATCATGAACTGGAAAGCGACGTCCGGTTCTGAAACACAACTTCAGTTCGCGCTATTTGATAAAGACGAATTAAAAGTATTGGACGCGTTACGGCTGAAAAGTACACCCACATGGATCGACGAGCTCAGCATGAAAACAAATATGGAATTGGGGTACTTGTCTTCGTTGTTGCTGACCCTTGAGTTCAAGAACGCCGTCGTATCGCTGCCGGGGAAAGCGTATCGGATACGGTGACCCTTCACGCTCACCCTTCGACTTCGCTCAGGGTGACGTGCTTCGACTCCGCTCACCCTTCGACTTCGCTCAGGGTGACGTGCTTCGACTTTCCTCAGGGTGACGCGTGTCAGGCTAAGCGAAGTCGAAGCTGATTCAAGGGAGAAGTTTTGAACAACGAAAATCTAATGAAACATTATTGCGTATACATCCTGAAATGCGTCGACAATTCATATTATACCGGTGTAACCAGTAACCTAGAAAGTAGACTATTCCAACACCAAACCAGTTTTTATCCACGGTGTTACACAGCCACCAGATTACCAGTAGAACTCGTCTTCTGGGAACGATTCTATCAACCCATGCATGCGATCACATTTGAGAAACAGGTTAAAGGCTGGTCCCGGCGAAAGAAGGAAGCTTTGATCGAAAGGAATTGGGAGCGGCTCAAAGAGTTTGCGAGATGCCGGAACAAATCGAGCCATCACCATAAACCGAAGGGGTGACATCCTTCGACTTCGCTCAGGATGACTTGCTTCGACTTCGCTCACCCTTCGACTTCGCTCAGGGTGACCTCGACACCGCGCAGGGTGACATCCTTCGACTCTGCTCAGGATGACTTGCTTCGACTTCGCTCAGGGTGACGTGCTTCGACTCCGCTCAGGGTGACGTGCTTCGACTTTGCTCAGGGTGACGCGTGTCGGGCTGAGCGGAGTCGAAGCCGATTCAAAAGCGCGTTACCCCAGGATCTCATCGGCAATCCGCAACGCCTTTGCGAACTCCGCTTTGTCGAGACCCGTGGCAATGCCCTTCGATTCAAGCACAGACACGATGGTTTCGGTGGCGAGATTGCCAACGAGTTCATCCTCCGCCATCGGGCAACCGCCAAAACCGCGAATGGCACCGTCAAATCGCTGACAACCAGAGGCAAGTGCGGCTTCAATCTTTTCAACCGCCTTTGCAGGATTCGAGTGGAGGTGGGCACCAAATTCAATTGCTGGAAAATCGCGGGAAAGGTTTGAAAAAAGATAAGAGATCTGATCTGGCTTTGCGACACCGACCGTATCAGAAAGAGAAATGATGCTCACTTCGAGAGTCGAAAGGATGTCGACGAATTTTCCCACAACATTGATGTCATAAGGATCGCCATAAGGATTTCCGAAACCCATGCTGATATAGGTTACCAGCATTTTTTGGTGCCGTACACAGACTTCCTGTATCTCGTTGAGGGTATCGAGTGCCTCTGGTATCGACTTGTTGGTATTTCTTTTTTGAAAAGTCTCTGACAGAGAAAGCGGAAATCCCAGGTAGGTAATTTCCTTTCGTTGCACAGCGTCCTGCGCGCCGCGCACATTAGCGACAATGGCCAATAACCTGGATGCGCTGTTTCCAAAATCAATTCGGTCCAAAACCTCGGCTGTGTCGCGCATTTGAGGGATGGCTTTCGGTGAAACAAAACTACCGGCGTCAATTGTGTCGAAACCGACGCGCATTAACTGATTGAGGTAGCGGACTTTATCGTCTGTAGCAATAAATCTTTCCAGCCCCTGCATGGCATCCCGCGGACATTCAATGAGTTTCATACACGAGGTTTTTCGAGGAGCCGAATTTAGATTGCGAATATGAGGAATACTAGTGCCGATTTGACATTTGGTAAATGTCGCATGAAGGAAAAAATATTAACACTATCGTGATTAATGTCGATTCATCCGAAATCTGTACTCTTATTAATTTCCCGCCGGATTAATTGCATTGAATCGTTGAAGCTATGGCCTTACCGCAACTGGCAGGAACTTTAGGACCCAAGCGCGCTGCGCACTTATTGCACCGGGCGTCGTTCGGTCCCACCAAAGATCAGATTGACGCCTTCGCGGGACTCACTGCGCCACAGGCGGTTGCGCAACTTTTCACTCCCGGACTTCCGGTACCGCTCGCTCCTATCGATCCGGCGGTGAACAAAGAATGGGCTGTTTCCGGGACCACCCCTGCCAACAGCGGGGACTCCGACCTGCAGGAATTTTTCAAAGGATGGTTCATCGCGCAGATGATGAGTCAGGGGGTCTCTCCTTCGCAATCCCTCGCGTTTTCAGTACGTGAGAAAATGGTGTTCTTTTTCCACACGGTCCTCACCACCATTCAATCAAAAGTTGACAACAGTCGCGCCCTTTATTTTCAGAATCAGCTCTTCAGACAATTCGCTTTTGATAAAACCGCCGGCGTGAAATTCAACTTTAAAGAGCTCGCCAAGAAGATTTGTGTTGACAACGCCATGCTGCGGGTGTTGGATGGCAACCTCAACGTAAAAGGAAGCCCCAACGAAAACTATGCCCGCGAATTCCATGAATTATTCACCATCGGCCGCGGCCTCGACGGAACGCTGCCCGTCGTAACGGATCCCGGCGATTACTATTTATATCGCGAACAGGATGTTCAGGCAGCAGCCAAAGTACTATCGGGCTGGGATATCGACACCACCTTCTCTAACATCGATGCCGACACGGGTCTGCCGCGTGGTAAGGTGAAAGGAAGTTCAACCAATGCGTCGAGCCACGATAATTCACAAAAGCAATTCAGTGATCGCTTCGCCAACAATGTGGTTCAACCAAATCCCACGCTATTAAATGGCTCCAATGCCACGGAAGCCAGCGCACTGGAGGAGATCAGCCAACTCGTGGAGCAGATCTACGCCAAACCGGAAACGGCCATGAACATTTGCCGGAGGGTCTATCGCAACTACGTGTATCACGATATCACGGCTGGTCTGGATAATTCGATTATCGCTTCGATGGCAGATACTTTCAGAACGAATGGATTCAAGATTCAACCCGTTCTGGAAGACTTGTTCCAAAGCCAGCACTTTTATGAAGCCGGCGGCGGAGTCGACGACGATAATTTTGGAGCCATAATCAAATCACCACTGGATCTGATGGTCGGTACGATGCGGTTCTTTGGCGTCAGCCTCCCCGATCCCCAAACCGGCGCAGCCCAGCTGTATGAAAAGACATCCGGGATGGTGACTTCCCTCACCAATATGGGCATGCATTTCTATGATCCTTTCGACATAGCGGGTTATGATGCTTACCACCAATATCCGATTTATCACCGGAGCTGGATATCCACCAACTATCTCACAAGCCGTTATGAATTCATAAGAGGACTGGTGTCCGACAATCAAGGAATGCCTGGCGTCGACGTGGTCAACTGGGTCAGGGTGAATATTCCAAACGCTACCGCCAGCAACGCGAAGAACCTCATCATTGAGCTGGCCAAATATCTTTTGCCGGTGAATGACAACCTCACTTACGATACAACAGTCGATGACAATTCAGGTCTCACTGCGGAAAGATTGAATTATTTTCTGACCGCATTCCTGAAATCGCCGCAGATCGACGCTGATCCCGAAGGCTCGTGGTCGTTCCGGTGGAATAACCCCGTGGACCCGGAAGTAGTAAGGAAACAACTTGAGAACCTGTTTAATGCAATGATGCAGTCACCTGAGTACCAGTTATTCTGAAACCAACCGAAGAGAATGAAACGACGCACCTTTCTCAAACAACTGTCAATGGCTGCCACGCCGCTGATTCTTGGTGGAGTTTCAATCCGTACGGTTGCAGAAAACGCCTTCACGAGAATGGCTGCACAAAGCGTGAATGATCGTGTTCTCATCATTCTGCAGATGCATGGCGGCAACGATGGTATGAATGCGGTGATCCCCGTGGACAAATACGATCAGTATTATAGTGTGCGGGCCAATATTGCCATACCGGCGAAGAACAGCATTCGTAAAATGATTCCACTCGACAGCACGCTGAAAACAGAAGCCCAGGTGGGTCTCCATCCTGACATGATCGCGATGAAAGACATGTACGACCGGGGTCGTATGTGTATCGTACAGGGTGTTTCTTATAAGAACAACAATGGTTCTCACTTCAGAGGTCGTGACATCTCGTTCATGGGCGGCAGCTTCGACGATTATTTTTCCTCCGGTTGGGTAGGACGCTACCTGCAGCAGGAGTTCGCACCCAAAGTCTACCCACGTGATTTCCCGAATCCGGAAATGTTAGACCCGCTTGCGATCGAAATGGGCAGCGATGTCTCGCTGATCTTCCACCAGGAAGGAAATATTCCCACTTCGATTTCATTGAATGACCCTGAGCAGTTTGCAAACCTCGTCGACTCGCTCGAAGGATTCCAGGATCAGGGTGTAGACCCGCGCGGTAAACCACCCTCAGCCCTAAACAATTCTCCCTATGGCAAAGAGCTGAACTGGATACTCGGATTAGAAGATAAATCAGAGAACTATGCCGACCGGCTGTATGAGGTTTATAAGCGCTCCTCTCCTTCCTCGGTAACATATCCTGAGAAATATCCTTTCAACGCGCCCACAGGAAGTTTGAGGAATGGACTCACACCGCAACTCAAACTTATTGCGCGCCTCCTCGATGGAGGTGGTGCGGGGCAAGGCGTAAAGACGAAGGTCTTTCTGGTCAAAGTCGGCGGTTTCGACACGCATGCATCACAAGTTGAGTCATATGATCCCACCATGGGAACACACGCGGCGTTGATGTATCATATTTCTTCAGCCATGAAAGCCTTTCAGGATGATTTAAGAGCGCGTGGACTTGAAGACCGCGTGCTGACGGTGACCACTTCCGAATTCGGAAGGCGCATCCACTCCAACGGGAGCTATGGCACGGATCACGGTACCGGAGGCCCTATGTTTATCTTCGGAAAGGGCGTTCAACCAGGTGTGCTGGGCAACGTGCCTGATCTCACGAAAGACAATGTGGAGATGCAGTTCGATTACCGCCAGGTCTATGCGGGTCTGTTGAAAGACTGGATGCTGGTGAACGAATCTACTATCAACAACGACATCTTTTTCAAGGATTTTCTCCGCGGTCCCAAAGAAGAAGGTACTGGAAACTACGAACCACTTCCCCTCGCAACACAAGTTGTCACGGGCGTGAATGAATCTTTCGTTGCCGATCGTTTCTCGTTACTGGATTGTTATCCAAATCCGGCAAAGGGTACGGCTAACTTCGGTTTCAGGCTAAATTCAACCTCCCACGTTCAGCTTTCACTGCTTGATGGATCGGGCAGGATTATCAAGACACTCCTGGATGAAGAGCGTGAACCCGGAGAACATTGGATCAAAGCGGACGTATCTGAGTTCAACCCAGGCGTCTATATTTATCATATCAAATCAGGATTTCTGAAAGAGAGCAAGAAACTTATAATCGCGCGGTAACATGCATAAAATCTATACGGTCTTAATTCTATTGGCCCTCATTACCCACTCTGCTGACGCGCAAATACGACAATCCAAAAAAAAGAGCGGTACACCGGTTGCGGGCAAGAACCGTCGCCAGGACGAGTTCCTACAGAAGCAATGGTGGATTGGACTGAAGGGCGGAATCAACTTTGCGCAGGCATCACCACAGCAACGATATACGGTCCTTACGGGAACGGGCGGATACCCCACTTCGCAGTTAGACAAGGCTTACGACAACTTCAATAAGTCCGGCAGCCAGGCATCTCTGGAGATCACGTTTTATTATAAAGGATTTTCATTCAGCTTCCAGCCTGGCTATCGCCATTCCCGGTTTACCTATTCCAACCAATTTGAATGGACCGATAACGAAGACGTGAACAATCACCTGGTTCTGAATTACAAACAGGAGAACCTAGTCGACTACGTGGATTTGCCCGTATTGGTAAAGTATGACCTGACAAGGACCAAACTGCGACCCTATGTGCAATTGGGGTTGTTTTATTCCCTGCTGACGACTGCTTCTAAGTCGGTTACTGTCGAGGGCACCGACTTCGCTTCGGGAGGAAGCAATCAGTTTACCAATCAGCCGGTCATCGTGGGTGCACACGATTTGTATCACAAAGGCTACTGGGGCGTGCTTGGCGGCGTGGGCGCTGATTACAATTTGGGGAATGTGAGGCTGGTGCTCGACATACGCTATCAGGCAGGGATGAGTAATATCACAAACACTTCGAATCGTTTTTCGAACGACCGGCTCTCCGGGATTGGTGACGCGCTTGACGACATGAAGCTTAACAACATTATTATCTCTGGCGGTGTGCTGTTCCCGCTGCGATTCCTGGGCACCGGATTTAAGACCTTAGACCGTTGATGGATATGAAGACATACGTATACATCTTTTTGTTGATTAGTTTTTGCGCAGGCTGTGCGAACGATCCTGACCCGGCAGCTGACAAAACGGAGTTCGTAAAAATCTACGACAACATCCAGTTCAGTAAATCCTATTTCCCCATCGATATCAAACAAACAACGGATGGGGGCTACATTGTGCTGGGTGGGCGCAGCCTTCAAAATTCCAATTTCAGTGGCATCTATCTGATGAAAGTGGATGCTTTCGGAAAATTCGTGTCAGACAGTGAAGTCGATCCGGATTTTGTGAACCCGGTGGGCCGGCTGTTGGAATCCAATGGCAAGTACTATTTCTTTTGCATGACAAGCGTGGGTTTGGCCACTCAGATGGGAGAAATCGATGATACCGGCGCGCTAACAAAGACGGTCGACGTGGGTGGGTCCTATCCTACCGTGGCCGCCATGGACGGAAGTAATTTTTTATTGCTCGGGTATGATGTCGCAAACAAGCAGAGCCTGGTAACTTCTTACACAGCGTCAGGCAGCGCGTTGAAATCGAAAGGGTTTTCGATTGGTGCAGGCGATGCAGTGGAAGAGCCGATCATCAATCATTTCCTTCGAACCGGCCGTCAGCTTCCGTTCCAGGTTGGGAAAACGTCGGGGGGTCTGTATTTCTTCAACGGATTTTATAACTACACCTTGTCGTTGGTTTTCACGGACCTTGCGAAAGATACGCCGCTTGGCGTAGCGCAGGGTCAACAAGACAAAGGCGGCTTCAGTCAGGTCTACCCGCTTGAAGGGAATTCATTTGCTGCAGCGCGATTCAATTTCGGCGACAACTATTTGTTGCCGAAGACGACCATCAGCACATCAGCCGTGACTTCCATAACGGATTTCGGTGGTAACAAGCTCCCGGAACTGGAGAATGATGCGCCCATACAGATCACGCAGGCAACCCTTGGAGGTAAAGATTACCTGATATATGCCAGCAACACGGTGAGCAGACAGATTGCTTTGTATTTCTACGATAAAACTACGGGCGCATTTTCAGGCAGCCATTACTTAGGATTCTCCAATCCTTTTGAAGTGGCCAATATGATTGTGACTACTGATAAGGGTCTGGCGGTGTGCGGTACAACGTATGTGGCAGGTCGCTTTCCGCGAATCTGCATCTTCAAAATATCAGAAGCTACGCTCCGCAAGTCGCTTCAGAGATAGAAATTTCCTATTTCATTTATTTTTTTATTCCTTGGATCGATTTATCGCATGCAGGGAATCAAAGAAAATGTATCGCTGAAGCCGTACAATACATTCGGTATTGAAGCAAAGGCTCGTTATTTCACCGAAGTAACCTCCGAAAGTGCATTACAATCATTGATTAAAGACCCTGTTTACCGGGATAACAAGAGCTTAATTCTTGGCGGCGGGAGCAACATACTCTTTACGCGTGATTTTGATGGTCTGGTTATCAAATCTTCGATGCTTGGGAGAGCCCTTTTTAAAAAAAATGACCAGCACATACTGTTAAAGGCGGGATCGGGGGAACAATGGCATGATCTGGTGATGTATGCGGTGAGTCAAAACTATGGCGGCATTGAAAATTTATCGTTGATACCCGGTACTGCAGGCGCTGCGCCAATGCAAAACATAGGTGCCTATGGTGTTGAGATAAAAGATGTGATCGAAAGTGTAGAAGGAATCGACTTAAGTGCAGGTGCAAAAAGGTCATTCACCAACCAGGAATGTGAGTTTGGTTACCGCGAAAGCATCTTTAAACAGTCTTTGAAAGAAAAATTTTTTATCTCAAGTATTACTTTAAGACTAACCACAAAGAACCATACTGTTGTTACGAGCTATGGAGCCATCAAAGATGTATTGAAACAAAGATCAATTGACGATCCAACGATAAAAGATGTAAGTGATGCAGTGATTCACATCCGCCAGAGCAAACTACCTGATCCGCGTGTGATTGGTAATGCGGGAAGCTTCTTCAAGAACCCAACAATCTCAATCAACGCATTTCAATCGCTGCAATCATCATATTCGAATATACCTTCATATCCAGTTGATAATCAAAGCGTTAAAGTACCAGCAGGTTGGTTGATCGAACAATGCGGATGGAAAGGAAAAAGATTCGGTGATGTAGGTGTGCATCCGCACCAGGCACTTGTGTTGGTGAATTATAACAACGGCAACGGTGAACAAATTTTCGATCTTGCAATGAAGATCAATGCATCGGTTTATGAAAAGTTTGGCATCAAGCTCACCACCGAAGTCAATGTCATTTGATACACCATTCACATCAATTTATAGTTGATGAATCATTGAAGAGTGTACTATAGAAATTTATCACACCACAAAAAAAATCGTAAAATATTTTTGTGATTATGTTTTTTATTATACCTTCGAATACGTTTAACGATTTCTTAACTAAAAAATTTTAAACGCTATGGCAAAAAAAGCTAAGAAGGCTGCGAAGAAAAAGAAAGCAGCTAAGAAAAAGAAGTAATTAGGTTAACACCTTTTCTTCTTGCAGAGGGAAGTGATCAAGGATCACTTCCCTCTTAGCTTTTTATAGGGGTTGCACTTCGATTCAGTTTCAACTCGTCTTACATTTTGAGTTCGCTCCCACTTCGACTTCGCTCCCACTTCGACTTCGCTCACACTTCGGCTTCGCTCACACTTCGGCTTCGCTCAGTGTGATTCAGATCTCTTCGACTGCGGTTGGTGTGACAACTATCTATTACTTGTTTGAAGGTTATAATGCGTGCTTCGAATAGCCTTCGACTCCCTGCCTCCCGGCAGGCAGGCGCTCAGGCTGACTTCGACTCCGCGCAGACTTCGACTCCGCTCAGGCGATCATGTACCCACGACCCATGCTAAGATCCGACAATTTAAAATGCACTTTTACGGTCTTTTGAGTACAATCCAGCGCGTGCAACGAATAGCCTTCGACTTCGCTCAGGCTGACTTCGACTTCGCTCAGGCTGACTTCGACTTCCTGCCTCCCTGCAGGCAGGCGCTCAGGCTGACTTCGATTCCTCTCAGGCTGACATGTACCCTCAAATTCAACCAAACCAACTCGCTGCTGGCAACGGTTGCGTAAAATAATGTTCCGGAGAACTTGTTTGCGGAGTCAACATCTCTATAATTTTGCAGAACCAAAATTCTTCATCATGGCCAAAGCAACATCCAAAGCGCCGGCGAAAGCTGCAAAGAAAGCCCCTGCCCCCAAGAAACCAGCCCTCTCTCCCAACGAACAGATATTCAAAGCCTGCGAAATGGCGCTTGCAAAACTCAGCGAGTTAGACCTCGATCATCAATTGCAATCTGAAATCAACTGGTGCCTCTCGAGTTTTCTGAATGATGGCAATCCGATAGGACTCTACCAAATGGCCGACCGCGCGGTATTTCTCTTCAAAGAAGAGCAGTCTAAGAAGACCAAGGGAGTTACCGCAAAACTTATCTCTGATCTTGAGAAAGCGTTGAAGAATTAAGTTCCGTTACACCAGGTGGGTGACATTGGTCAGTGTGCCGGTGTAACGCACGCAGGTTACTCCAAACTTCTTTAGAAAATCGACTCCTTCGTCGCTGGCTAAACCTTTGTGCTCTGCGTACGAGTTCAGGTACACCACGCGCGCAATGCCCGTGCTAAAAATGATTCGCGCACACGAAAGGCAAGGCGAAAGCGTGACATATAACGTTGCTCCCTCTACGGAAGATTTATTCTTGACCGCGTACAGGATTGCATTCTGCTCCGCGTGTATAGCCAGTGAGCAACCTCCCTTTGAATCGCGTGGGCAGCCGGTCTCAGGCCACTCCTCATCGCAGTTGTGAGTACCGGACGGTGGGCCGTTGTAGCCGATGGAGATGATGCGTGTATCCAACGTGAGTACCGCTCCCACATGCCGCTTGATGCAATGCGATCTGCGGGCAAGGTTCACTGCCAATTCCATGTATATGTCGTCAAACGCGGGTCGCTTCATCCTGCAAAGTAAGGAATGGCATCAAAATTCTTAATTTTGTGATCAATCTTTGAGATGATGGGATTACGACGGTCATTATTCATCCTCCTCCTGCCTGCGACGGCATTCGCTCAGGAGCCTGTCAAACAAAGGCCAAGCCCCACGGTGATCACCGCCGCACGCTACAAAGACACCTACCTCAAAATCGTTTACGGACAGCCTCAAAAAAAAGGGCGGGACATCTTTGGGCAAGTTGTACCCTTCGGACAGGTCTGGAGAACCGGTGCCAATGAAGCGACTGAAATGACATTGACCCGCGACATCCGGATCAACAACCTTGATCTGAAATCAGGCACCTATTCCATTTTTACCATCCCGGAAAAAGATAGCTGGACATTCATTGTCAATGCCGACATCGGGCTCTGGGGATCCTATAACTACAATCCCAAAACTGATGTGCTGCGCTTTGCGGTGCCAGTAATGGCAATACCCGATCCCCAGGAAGCCTTTACCATTCAGCTGGATCAGAAGAACGACAAGGCAGATCTGATCCTCGCCTGGGACAAAACCAAAGTGACCATACCCATACAATTTTTAGAACCGAAGCCATGAAGAAACATTTTTTAATCTCGGCCGGCATTTTTTTATCCTACTTACTCCCTGCACAGGACCTGGCGGAATTAGACCGGCGGAACGGATTTAAAGATCTCAAACTCGGCTCGCCGATTGACAGCGTAAGGACCGCAGAGTTCAAAAAAGACATCAAAGAAAAAAATGAGTTCCCCGTAAAATTGTATGAGGTGGAGAACCCCGAATACAAAAACATCGGTGAAGTGAAGGTGAAAAAAGTCGAGGTGAAAACGTACAAAGACATGGTCTATGAAATCATCGTCATCACGAACAAAGATACGCGACTGATGAAGGGAATGGAGAAATCATTCGGTAAGCCAACCTATATTCTTACCACCGATACTTACAATTGGAAGACGCAACGCCTGAGCCTGACCTTCAAAGACCATTCAAAAAATGAGTTACGTCTCACCTATCGATACTATCCTGTTCTCAAGATGATGATCGAAGACAAGGGAAAGAAGATCGACGATATCGCCGAGGATTTTTGAGAACCATGAGATCGTAATCGCTGCGGATGTTTGCTGGCTTTCCGCTTGAATCGCTATCCTTTATACGATATCCTGTATATCACATTCGCCTGATCATCACTCACCAGCATCGACCCATCAGCCAGCAGCAACACGTCTACAGGTCTTCCCCACACCTTCTGCGTTGATTCATCAAGCCAACCGCTGGCGAAAGTCTCATAGCCTGTCGATTTTCCACCTGACACCTTTACAAGACTGATTTTATAACCACTCTTCTTCGAACGATTCCACGAACCGTGTTCGGCGATAAACAAATTGCCCTGATAAGAAGCAGGAAACTGCTTGCCGTTATAAAACTTCAAACCCAGCGGTGCCACGTGAGCACCTAGATTCT
Source organism: Cyclobacteriaceae bacterium (assembly GCA_044227305.1). GTDB lineage: Bacteria > Bacteroidota > Bacteroidia > Cytophagales > Cyclobacteriaceae > ELB16-189. The sequence goes on from JBGAFJ010000001.1 coordinate 277,429, forward strand.
GTGCCGGCTTCTGAAAGTCTGAGCAGGGTCTCTTGCTGCCAAACTCAGGATCGGTAATGGTTCCGCCATGACAATAGGGATAGCCAAAATGCTGGCCGGCTTTGGTGGCCACATCCAGTTCGCAGGGAGGAATATCATCACCCAGCATATCGCGACCATTGTCTGTGAACCACAAATCTTTGGTTTCTGGATGCCATGTGAATCCCACGGTATTGCGTACTCCGCTGGCAAACACTTCCATACCCGTGCCATCTGCGTTCATTCGTGTGATGCTTGCATACTGCGGATCTTTTGACTCACAGATGTTGCAAGGCGCACCAACAGGTACATATAATTTCCCATCCGGACCGAAGGCGATATACTTCCAGCCGTGATGCGCTTCGCCTGGATATTTGTCGTAAACAGTAACTGGCTTGCCCGGATTATCGAGTTTTGATTCGATACCGGGAAACTTGGAAATCTTGCTCACCTCTGCGATGTAGAGATCGCCATCTTTAAATGCGACTCCATTGGGCATATTTAATCCAGAAGCAATCACCCATTTCTTGTCGGCCTTGAAGTCGCCATTGGTATCCTTGATCGCATATACCTTGTCTTCGTTGCGGTTGCCTACAAAGAGGGTACCCGAGGGCGACATCGCCATGGAACGTGCATTTTCCACCTCCGCAAACACCTCGATCCTAAACCCTGCCGGAAGTTTAATGGTGTTCAAAGGAAGCGTTGTGCTCGCGTCCGTCAGCGCCGGCATGGAGCCATCGTCGCTGGTTGTGGCAACTTCTCCTTTATCTTCTTTCGTCGACGTGCTGCAGCACAGGAACAGGATCGCGACAAGCGGGACAATCTTCAAAGCTTTCATGGAATTGGATTTGACCCGCAAGGTAACGCGCGACGCGCGACTTTGCCCACCCACTCATCAGTTTTTTTGAAGCCGCAAATAGTATCTTTACGCGATTTTTCATGGCAGGAATATAAATGATCTCGATCTCGAACATCTCTTACTTCATCGGTGGCAGGGCGCTTTATGAAAATGCGTCGATGTTTGTACGCCCCGACGACAAAATTGGCCTCATCGGACTCAACGGACGCGGCAAGTCTACCTTACTCAAACTTATCAATGGCGATCTGACCCTCGATGCAGGCAGTATCAGCAAGTCCAAAGACTGTACGATCGGGTTTCTCAATCAGGATCTGCTTTCCTACCAGACTGACGATGCCATCCTCACCGTGGCCATGGAGGCCTTCAAGGATGCCGTGGAGACCCAGCGTCAGATAGAAAAGGTTTTACACAAACTGGAGACCGAGTATTCCGATGATTTGGTTGACAAGCTGACCAAGCTCCAGGAAAAATTCGAGCAACTGGATGGTTACACCATGCAGGCCAAAGCGGAAGAAGTCCTGGAAGGTATCGGATTCGCCACCGCGGACCTACACAGACCATTGAAGGAGTTCTCCGGCGGCTGGCGCATGCGCGTGATGCTGGCCAAACTCCTGTTGGAAAAGCCATCGTTGCTTATGCTCGATGAGCCCACCAACCACCTCGACCTCCCCTCGATCGAATGGGTAGAGAATTACCTGCGCACCTACGATGGCGCCGTGATTATCGTTTCGCACGACCGGCAGTTTCTTGACAACGTCATTTCTAAGACCGTCGATGTTACGCAGCAACAGCTGGTAACTTACGAAGGCAATTACTCTTTCTATCTGCAGGAAAAAGAAATGCGGGAGGAAATCCAGCAAAACGCATTTGACAATCAGCAGGCGAAGATCCGGCAGGCGGAAAGGTTCATAGAAAGATTTCGCGCCAAGGCAAGCAAGGCGCGCCTGGTAAAGTCCCGCGAAAAGGCATTGGAACGTATGGATCTTATCGAAGAGGTTGTCGACGACACCGCAGCGGTAAATTTTAAGTTCAAGTTCAAACAACCTTCGGGACGGCATGTGGTGACTTTGAAAGATGTATCAAAATCTTACGGCAGTCTTAACATTTTGAGTCATACAGACGCCACCATCGAACGTGGTGACAAGATCGCTTTGATCGGTGCCAACGGAAAAGGAAAGTCCACGCTCTTAAGGATTCTATCCGGTAGTGAGCCGGTGGAAGGCGAAAGAGTCATCGGCTACAATGTCATCCAGGGCTTTTATGCGCAGCACCAATTAGAAGCCCTTCATGTTGACAATGAGATCCTGGAAGAACTAAAACAAGCCGGAAGCGGTAAAACGGAACAGGAACTCCGCGGCATTCTTGGCTGCTTCCTCTTCTCGGACGACGATCAATATAAGAAGATCAAAGTGTTGTCGGGAGGTGAGAAATCGCGGGTGGCATTGGCAAAAACCTTGATTTCGGAAGCCAACTTTTTGTTGCTTGACGAACCCACAAACCACCTGGATTTCATATCCGAGAACATCCTGATCCAGGCCCTGGAGCAATACCAGGGAAGCTTCGTAGTCGTATCTCACAATCGTTACTTCATTTCACAGATCGCAAACAAAATCTGGTATATCGACAACCATCAGATCAAAGAATATCCCGGCACCTACGACGAATACGAATATTGGAGGAAGCAAAATCCAGTTGCCACAACCCCTCCGTTGAAAACGATAGTTGCGCAGGAAAAAAAGGCGGCGGAACCGAAAAAAGAACTTAGCACGACTACAGAACAGGAAATCAAAAAGCTTTCGAAGGAACTCAAGCGTGTGGAAGATGAAATAGAGTTGCTACAAAAGGAAAAATCACGCCTGGAAAATGAGTTGAGCAAAGTAGATGTGTATTCAAATACCGACCGCCTGTCAGCGGTGCAAACGGAATTCACAAAAGTGAACGATTCACTCGAAGCCGGTAATCAGAAATGGGAAGATCTGGTGAATAAGATAGACCGGCTTGAAAAAGCCTAAAATCTCACAAGCTCAAGGAGTGAACTGATGAGCAGCAAAGCCGAAATGAAGAGGATGGCGTCGAGATAGCGGGCGATGCGCTTTTTAGTGACCGGGTTGACGGCTTCCATACATTACCAGAATTTGGGGATTGATACGGAAAAAGAGAGCATAGTAACCCCCCAGACGACTTCATAAAAGCATCGCAGATGATTGATTGGCACGCAATTTTCAGGGGATTTAAGAGTTTTAGAGTCATGCGCATTACCCCGTTTTTGGTATTCATCTTCTCAACTTCGGTTGTATTCGGCCAGAAGACACTCACCCTCGCAGATAAGACGTACGAACCTCAGATCCGGTCGGTGCAATGTTATCCGAATCAGCAGACCGAAGGTAGTATGATCCTACCGTCCGCGGCTCGCATGGACGCACAGAATCTCCTCCTCGAATTCGATGACCTTCGTGAACAAAAGAACAATTATTACCTGAGGCTGGTGCATTGCAATTTCGATTGGACGAAGTCCACTCTGATGGATCTGGACTTCATGCGTGATTACAACGAGTTGCCTATCAATGACTACGGGTATTCCATCAATACGCACATACCCTACGTACACTACCGCGCCCCGATCCCTCCGGTGAAAATTCCAGGCAACTATGTAGCCATGGTATACCGTGACGGCAATCGGCAGGACCTGGTGCTGACCAAAAGACTGATGATCTACGACGGCCGGATCTCTTTCGCGCCAGACGATCAGATTGCAGGGCTTGGCAACATACGTGAAAGCAATCAGGCTTTGAATTTTATCGTGGATTATTCAGACATGGAAATCATCAACCCGATGGGTAGCGTCCATGTGGTGATTCGTCAGAATCAGCGTTGGGACAACGCCAAGTTCGACGTGAAGCCCAGTTTCCTTCGCGAGGATCAGAGCCGCATCGAATACAGATTTTTTGACATGGATAAAACGTTCACCGCGGGCAATGAATTCCGTTTCGTTGATTTCAGATCGTTGAACTATCCCGGACAAAACACACTCAGACTTGATAAAAGCCACAAGCCCTACGATCTCTACGTAGCCGTTGACGGTCCGCGGGGTGCCCAGGCTTACGCACAATATCCAGACATGAATGGCAACTTCGCCCCTGATAACAGAGACTACAGCGACGAACCGTGGATCAGCGCCAACTACCTGTACGTGAATTTTGGACTGAAGTCACCGAAGCTCCAGGGCGATGTGTATGTAATCGGAGCATTTAACGGATGGGACAAGAATGGCGAGAACAAAATGGATTTTGATGCGGCACAAAACATGTACACACGTCGTCTCCTTCTCAAGCAGGGATTTTACAACTATCAGTATTGGGTGGAAGGAGATGGTGCTCCCAATCAGATCGAAGGCGATCACTTCCAGACTGAAAACCTATATGAAATACTGGTGTACTACAAGCCATTCCAGCCTAATGCCGATCTGCTGTTGGGTTATTTTGTGATCCCGGTGAACGCCCGCTAGGCGTAAACGAGCTCGAGGTCTGCTTCCTTGCGAATGGAATTGTGATGGGCCATATCGAGCATGCCAAATCCCTTATGAGAAAATTGGCCGAGGCCATTCTCATACACAAACTGCTGAACAGTAGGTGGCGCAAACAACGTGAATGGAAACGTATATCCTCTTACCTCATATTTGATATCGGAATCATACAACGGATAGATCCGGGCAAATTTCTTGTGCGTGGCCTGGATTCTGTTGAGATAGTCTTTATCAGGTACAAGCTGGAACTTATAGACATCAGTGAGTTGCTCGGCGGTGAATTTGCCTGACGCCTGCATCTGGCTGATGGTATGATCGTAAAGCAAATCTGAGAACTCATCGCTCTCCGGAGAGATGAATCGCTTTCCGGATTCGTCATTGAAAGTGGCCGGCATCAAAACGATGGGCGAAATACAAAGGAACTTGACGCTTTCCGTTACCGGGATCGGTTCCTCGTGTTCAACTAGTTCCGGGACCAGTTGCAAGGTGCCAATCATCACTTCCTTCTGCTCGAACAACACACCGACAAAGTAATCCAGGAACGACTTATCAGAAGTCGAGAATACAAGCGTAACCCGTGACGAGTAAAAGTGGAGGCCCTTTCTACTGATTTTTGTCTGCCCTTTCAGGCCAGAGAAATTGAAATGCGTGAACTGTTGAAACTTCGGATCTTTGCCCAATACAACAAGACCCTTAATGGTTTGTGCCAGCAAAAACTGATGATGGAACGGGACGAAGGCACCTTTGTTCTTCAGCGAAAAAACGATCCTGATTCTCACAGAAATTTTGGTCTATAGCGGGGAAAAAATCACCAACTGGCGCAAAAAAATCTACCGCGCGGATAGCTAAAGTACTAAAAATCAGGCACTATGAAAGAGTCTATTGAAGGATTATTTCAATAACGGCTTAAAATATTGAAAATCAGAATATTATACTAAACCGACGAAATCAGACATTAAATCGAAAATGCATTACATCACCATCTTCAACGGTGTATTCCTTACCCTCAACAGCAAGCTTACCGGCTTCTTTGATAGCTACCTCTGACTTATATTTTTGATAATCCGGAATCTTGATGACCTCGGCCCGAATGAACCCTTTCTCGAAGTCGGTGTGGATAACCCCAGCCGCCTGAGGTGCCTTCCATCCTCTGTGAATCGTCCAGGCGCGGACCTCCTTCTCGCCCGCAGTGAAATAGGTGATCAAGTCCAGCAAATGGTAGGCTGCTTTAATCAGCTTATTCAGCCCTGACTCCTTTAAGCCGTATTCTGCAAGGAATGTGTCGCGATCCTCTTTGGACTCAAGTTCAGCGATCTGCGCTTCGATGGCAGCACAAACTACCACCACCTCTGCCCCTTCGTCTTTCACATGAGCTTTTAGTGCGTCCACGTGCTTGTTTCCAGTGTGGACGGCCGATTCTTCTACGTTGGCCACATAGATCACAGGCTTGTCCGTCAACAGTTGCAGGTCTTCGATGGCCTTCCGGTCTTCTGCATCCGTCTTTACTGTACGGGCATTCTTTCCAGCCTGCAGAGCGTCCTGAAACAGCTGAAGAACAGCGAGTTCCTTCTTCCCTTTTGCATCTCCGCTTTTGGCAGTACGTTCGACTTTTGCGATCTTTTTTTCAACAGATTCGAGGTCCTTCAGCTGCAATTCCGTGTCGATGATTTCCTTGTCGGCGACCGGGTTTACCCTGCCGTCAACGTGAATGATGTTGTCATTTTCAAAACAGCGTACCACGTGGGCGATGGCATCCACCTCGCGGATATTTGCGAGGAATTGATTGCCCAGCCCTTCGCCTTTGGACGCCCCTTTTACCAAGCCCGCAATATCAACGAACTCAAACGAAGTGGGAACCACTTTTTGAGGATTGACCAGCCCCGACAGGATATTCAGGCGCTCATCCGGCACGGAGATTACCCCAACGTTTGGTTCAATGGTACAGAAGGGGAAGTTGGCCGCTTCGGCCTTGTTATTCGACAATGCATTAAAAAGCGTGGACTTTCCCACGTTTGGCAATCCTACGATACCACATTTTAGACCCATACGGCTATTAAATCAGGGCGCAAATATAGGTTACAGGAGCCAGTCGCGATAATCCCCCGCAGATAAGGGTTAGTCGATCGCAGCAAAAAATAGCCGCGGATTACACGAACGATCCCTTATCACAAACAATAACAAAAGGAAAAGCTGAATGGCAAGGATGGCAGCATGCTTTTCTTGAGGTTACTAAAAATTGGTTTCAATTCAGTGTTATTCCGTGTCATCCGTGGCGAAATGAGCAATAAAGAAACAGTGCCAATCGTGGCAACAAAAAAACCCCGACTTACTAGTCGGGGCCACTCATTTAGGTATAGGTTAGGTAAGTAAAATTAGTCCCATTTAAGTTCTGTTTCGGCCGTAGTGGGCTTAGCCTCCACTGTGGCTTCCTCCCGCTCTTCACGAACATGATCAAATTGGCTGAAGTCCACGCCAGGCATCAATTCGTTCTTTACGTGGTTAACGGTGTTGTTCAGGGCTTCCATGAACTTGTTAAAATCTTCTTTGTACAGGAAGATTTTGTGTTTTTCATAGGTAAAACCTTCGTCGTCTTTGTTGTAGCGCTTTTTGCTTTCGGTAATGGTGAGGTAGTAATCATTCGATCGAGTCGACTTCACATCAAAGAAATACGTACGCTTTCCGGCCTTTACTTTTTCTGAGTAAATCTCATCTCTTCCATTCTTATTCTCTTCCACAGATCGTAGGTTTAGGGTTGTATTTAGGATTAGGTCTGATCGAAGATAGCAGATTCAAAAATTATAGCAAACAGTAGCCAATAAATTCAGTGACCGTGTCGTTACTTTCCGTTCAAACCTTCAAAATAGAGTACCAGACCCCATTTACCAATGCCTTTTGAGCTCAAAAATTGACGATATAAAGCAATCCAGCAGCCTCGAATTGCTGGCAAAGCAGCTGGTTGAGGGTTTTGTTACAGGCCTTCACAAGTCGCCTTATCACGGTTTTTCCGTTGAGTTTGCCGAGCATCGGCTATACAATGAGGGTCAGAGTACCCGGCACATCGACTGGAAGGTATTTGCCCGGACCGACCGGCTGTACACCAAGCAGTACGAGGAAGAAACCAACCTCCGCTGTCTGATCGCACTCGACTGCTCATCCTCGATGTATTATCCGGCCGACACGCGGGCCAAACTCAAGTTTAGTGTCCAGTCTGCGGCGGCGTTGGCTTATCTACTACACAAGCAACGCGATGCGGTGGGCTTATGTCTGTTCTCAGACCGGGTAGACGAACTGACGCCGGTAAAGTCGACCTCTTCTCACCTGGACAAAGTTTTTACTCTGCTGGAGAGGACGCTGTCCTCGGACGGGGAGGCAAAAAAAACCACCCGGGTATCACAAGTTCTCCACGAGATCGCCGAAAAAATCCACAAGCGATCCCTGGTAATCATCTTCAGCGATATGTTCGATGGATCTGAAGATCCGGAAGATGTATTCAAATCCCTGCAACACCTGAAGCACAACAAACATGAAGTGCTGCTTTTTCACGTCAGCGACCACAGCACAGAACTGGAATTTAATTTCGAAGACAAGCCCTACGAATTCGTGGATCTCGAGAGCGGTGACAAATTGAAGCTCAATCCTGCTGAGATCAAGACCGCCTTCACCTCATCCCTAGAGGCTTTTCATCGCATGCTGCGCCTCAAATGCAACCAACTGAAGATCGATTTCATTTCCGCCAACACGCAGACCGATTTCTACTCAATTCTCCAATCGTATCTGATTAAGAGATCGAAAATGAAATGACCGGCGTTTTAAGTTCTAAGTTTTAATGTTCGGCGTTAGCGTCAACTTTAGAACTTTCAGCACTTCCAACTTAGAACCTTTAGCACTTCGAACTTAGAACGCTTAAGACTGGAGTTGTTCAGCGTGTAGATACGCCTTCTTCGCGGTGAGTTCCTGCTTGGTCTCTACATGATCAGGGTCTGGCACGCAGCAGTCGACGGGGCAGACGGCCGCACACTGCGGTTCCTCATGAAACCCGGTGCACTCAGTGCATTTACCCGACACTATATAATAGAACTCGTTGGAAACAGGCTGTTGGGTCTTTTTGGCGTCGATCGCAACGCCATTTTCCTTCACCTCGGTGAGTTTTGTGCCCCCAGCCCAAGTCCACTCGCGGCCTCCTTCATAAATAGCGGTATTTGGACACTCGGGCTCGCAGGCTCCGCAGTTAATGCATTCTTCTGTAATCTTGATCGCCATCTGTCAGCGTTTCCCCTATTTTTGCGGCAAAAATACTGCCCTTTGGATTACATTCAAAACAAGGGAAGGCTGACTAAAGTTTGACGTCATGATGAATTTACCTGAAAGAACCGAAGCCTTCAGCCGCCTTGGAAAATCGATCAAAGCTCTGACCCAGGACGAACTGGAGTTGGTGGCAACACGTGCGCGAATAGAAAATCCCTGGTTTACCGCGGATAATATCCGACTCTCCCTGAAGGGTATAGAAATTCTCCTGGCCGAAGATGCATTGGTAAAATGGGTTATGAAATATCCAGAGGTCACATCTTCCAAAATTGTCGGTGTGGCTATGGCGGGCAATATTCCGTTTGTGGGGTTTCACGATTTTCTGTGTGTGCTGATCAGTGGCCACCGATTGAAGGTCAAGCTGAGTTCACAGGACTCGGTGCTCTTCAGTTTCATTTTCGATAAACTGGTTTCCATTGAACCGAAGTTTCGCGAAATGGTCAGCGTGGAAGAACGGCTGAAAGATACGGATGCGATCATTGCCACCGGCAGCGACAACACGGCGCGTTATTTCGAATTCTACTTTAGAAACATACCTCACATCATCCGGAAGAACAGGTCTTCGTGTGCGATCCTCATGGGCGAAGAATCCGAAAGGGACATGCGGGACCTTGGGCTTGATGTATTCACCTATTTTGGATTGGGGTGTCGCAATGTTTCAAAATTGTATGTGCCCGAAGATTTTGATTTCGGCAAACTGATCCGGAGCTGGGAGCCTTACCGCGATGTGGTGCAGCATCACAAATACGCCAACAACTACGACTACCAGAAATCAATCTTGCTTACCAACCTGCAGCCGTTTCTTGATGGCGAGTTCATCATTCTGAAAAAGGAAACGAGCCTGGTCTCTCCTATCAGCGTGCTATACTACGAGCACTACCGCGACCAGGCAAACCTCAAATCGAAATTGAGCGCAAATTCAGAAAAACTCCAACTGATCGCCTCCGCAAAAGGCTGGTTTGAAAAAAGTGTGGCTTTTGGAGATGCGCAATTCCCGAAGGTCTATGAATATGCCGACAATGTGGATACGATGAAATTTCTGGCGACGCTCTAACCCGGTGAGAAAGTATAGTCTAAAACTTTCTGTTGAGAATCTCGCTGAGAATAAACGCCTTCTTAAAACTGGACGGATTCTTCAATTCCTGAACGTAATCGTTTGCCAGGCTGGACCTCTTGCGTGACTCGTAAGGCTTGAATTCCTTGAACCTGACGACCGTGTCTTCCAACTTCACGGTTTCCTCCAGTGAAGGTCGCTCAAACGCAGCTTGTCTAGCCCGTTCGTAAGTTTCGTAGATCTTGTCCTCGTTGCGATAGTCGTAGTTGACATCCTCGAGCGGTTTCTTGCCCGTAACGGGTTCGTATTCGTAAGATTTCGGTTCCTGTTCCGGCTCTTCGTAACCATAAGGCTGAGGCTCAGGTGGTTTCTTGGAGCCTTCAATTTCACGCAGCAGTTCCTCAAACGTCATGGGCTTCGTAGCATCCGGAGCTTCGGGTGCCATCTCACGAGGCTGTTGTTGCCCGCGTTGTTCGGCTGCTTTCTTCCTGAACCTCGAAATGAGGTAGAATAACCCAATGATGATCCAGAGAATGACTCGTAAATCGAGATCCATAGTGCACCAAATTTACCAAAATTTTAACACGCAGCGGGTGCAGAAAAAAGTCGTTAAAGGGATGCTTTAACTGTCGAAAAAAACGACCTCGTCGATTCAGATTTCCTTCTATCTTTGCCAACTTTATTACGAAGAATAACCACTAGTCAGAGGATGCAATTAGCCAAATTAGAAGTCAAGGGATTCAAGAGTTTTGCGGATAAAATCGTAATTAATTTTGATGAGGGGATAACGGGAATCGTTGGGCCGAACGGCTGCGGCAAGTCCAACGTGGTAGACTCTATTCGCTGGGTGCTCGGAGAACAAAAAACCAGCGCGCTGAGATCTGAGAAGATGGAAAACATCATCTTCAACGGTACCAATTCCCGGTCGCCGCTACAGATGGCTGAGGTGTCCCTCACGATCAACAATACAAAGAACCTCCTTCCCACCGAATACGCTCAGGTTACTATTACGCGCCGCCTTTACAGATCAGGGGAAAGTGAATATTTGCTCAACGGCGTTACCTGCCGTCTGAAGGACATCACCAATCTTTTCCTCGACACCGGAGTTGCCTCGAACAGCTACGCGATCATCGAGTTGGGAATGGTTGACGATCTACTCAACGATCGTGACAACTCCAGAAGAACACTCTTCGAAGAAGCCGCTGGCATTTCAAAATTCAAGAAACGCAAGCGCGAGACGCTGAAGAAGCTTGAAGATACCGATGCCGATCTGGAACGCGTGGACGATCTGTTGTTCGAGATAGAAAAGAACATGAAGAGCCTTGAGAAACAGGCTCGCCAGACGGAATCATACTACAAAGCCAAGGAAGACTACAAAGACAAAAGCATTCTTCTGGCGAAAGTGGTCGTCAACAAACAGAAGGAAAAGTTCAACACACTGAATGCACAGATCGAAGGCGAGAACGATCGCAAGCTCAAGCTCGCTGCCGAGATCGCCGAACATGAAGCTTCGATTGAAAAAGAAAAAGCGGAACTGATCGTCAAGGAAAAAACACTGGCCACGCGTCAGAAAGCGATCAACGATCATGTAACCACCATCCGTCAGCGCGAAAGTGAGAAGCAGCTGAACAACGAACGTCTGCGTTTCCTCAATGACCGTGCGTCAAGTCTCCGCGACCAGATTGATCAGGATAAGAAAAGTGCCGAGCGAGGCATGTTTGCTATCCAAAGCCTTCAGGGCGAGCAGTTCTCCGCAAACACGATCCTGAATGAGATCTCTCAGAAAGCTGAGGCCATCAAAAACGAATTCGAATCTCAGAAAGTAACCACCGCTCAACTCCAGCTCGATGTGGATGCGCTTCGTCAGCAGCAGCGCGCCAAGCAGGAAGAACATTTTGAGATCAATAAAGGCGTTGAGATCCGCGAGATCCAAATTGCATCCCTGAAACAGGAGATCGATCGCGCGACTACCGATACGACCCAGCGCAGTGCAAGCCTCGTAGAGTTTGAGAACAAGCTCGTTGTGCTGCAGAGCGAGATCAAGGAGAAAAATCAGACCCTCGAGCGCATCAAGCAGGAAGAAAACGATGTCATCGCGCGCATCAGTTCTTTGGAGAAGACGATCGACATGATCCGTGAAGAGCTCACCGAAACCGGCAGAAAGCTCGACGCTCGTCAGAACGAATATCAACTCACGAAATCATTGGTAGAGAATCTCGAAGGTTTCCCTGAAGCCATTAAGTTCCTGAAGAAGAAAGTGGAGTGGACGAAAAATGCTCCACTCCTGTCCGATATCCTTACCTGTCCTGAAGAATACCGGGTCGCTATTGAAAACTATCTCGAGCCTTATCTCAACTATTATATTGTTGATCACGAGTCAGAGGCTTACGACGCAATCAACATCCTCAGCGACGCGAGCAAGGGAAAGGCTAACTTCTTCATCCTGGATTCTTTCGAGAAGTTTATTCCGAATTCAATCAGGATCTATCCGAACGCATACCCTGCTACCCAGGTGATCGAATTCGATCCGAAGTACGGCAAACTGATGTCCTTCATTCTGGACAGAGTTTATTTCTTCGAAGGAGATCTAAAACAACTTCCCGCCGACGACGATAACATTTTCATCACCAAAAGCGGAAAATATACCCGTCGCAGATTCAGTCTTTCGGGCGGATCGGTCGGGTTGTTTGAAGGAAAGAAAATAGGTCGCGCGAAGAACCTTGAGAAACTCGACGCGGAGATCAAGGAACTCAACAAAAAACTCGAGGAAGTTCGTCACTCGCTGCTCGATCGCCAGAGCGAGTTGGAGCGCCTGAGAAATAACAATCTAAAGGTTGCCATTGAAGAAGCGCAGAACGCGATCAAGCAGGTCAACGACGAATACATTTCTGTAAAGACTAAGAAGGAGCAGTTTGCAGAGATGATCAACAACGCCGATTTGCGCAGGGAAGATATCCTGGAAAAGATCGACGTGCTGCAAAGAGAGTTGGATGAACTGAAACCCCGCTCAGAAAATATTTTCATCGAGCTTGGACTCTTTGATGAAAGGGTGAAGCAGTTGACGGATGAACTCACGGCACAGACTGACCTGCTCAGCACGAAGTCGAACGCGTTCAACGAGCAAAACATCTTCTTCCATCAGCAGACAAACCGCGTAAAGAGCCTCGAGCAGGAGATCAGCTTCAAACAGGAAGCCGTAGAGCAAAGCAATCAGCGCGTTGAATCAAACGGCACGGAATTAAAATATAACGAGGACGAGATCCGGAACATCTTCGAAAGCACACAGACCGGCGACCAGGAGTTGATTGCTCTATATGCCCAGAAAGACGAAATGGAGCGCGGCGTGAACGAAGCGGAAAGGGATTATTATGCCGCGCGTGGCGACATCGATACAGTAGAAAAAGAATTAAAGAACATACAGCATCAGCGTGAGAACATCGATTCGTTGTTAATGCAGTTGCAGAACGAGCTGAACGAGAGCAAACTTGAACTCAATTCCGTTAAAGAAAGATTGTCCGTCGAGTTCAATATCGTGATCGACGATATCCTGGGTCAGGTTACGGAGGAAGAAACCGCGACGCTGGCCGACGCCAACGAAGAAAAGTTGCGTGCTGACGTATCGAAAATCCGCGAGAAACTCGACAGCATGGGTCCGATCAATCCCATGGCGATGGAGGCGTACAACGAGATCAAGGAGCGCAACGACTTCATCAACACGCAGAAAGAAGACCTTATCAAAGCGAAGGAATCGCTGTTCAATACCATCTCTGAGATCGAAGGGGTTGCCAGCCAGACTTTCCTGGATGCATTCCAAAGGATCAAAGAGCACTTTATTACTGTGTTCCGATCACTCTTCAATGAAGGTGACGACTGCGACCTGAAACTTACTGATCCTTCAAGACCTCTTGAGTCGGAGATCGACATCATCGCGAAGCCGAAAGGAAAGCGTCCACTCACGATCAACCAGTTGAGTGGTGGAGAGAAGACATTGACGGCGACCGCCCTCCTCTTCTCGATGTATCTTTTGAAACCTGCGCCGTTCTGTATCTTCGACGAGGTGGATGCACCGTTGGATGACGCCAACATCGACAAGTTCAACAACATCATCCGCAGCTTCAGCAAGGATTCGCAGTTCATCATCGTCACTCACAACAAGCGTACGATGACTACCACTGACGTGATCTATGGAATTACGATGGTGGAGAAGGGGATTTCCAGGGTGGTGCCGGTGGATTTGAGAGAGTTGGCGTAGAAAGAATGCGTTTCCCACAGATCTCACTGATTAAAAATGAGATCACACAGATTTTTTTTATTTGTTCCATAGAATTTTCATCTGTGCAAAAACCGCAATGAAATTGTCTTTTCGGATGCCTTTTTAATTCCGTGAGATCTCAGAATTAAAATCCGTGCAATCCGTGGGAAAGCTTGCCTTACAATAAATGCATTTGCCACGGATTTCACGGACTAAAAATAAGATTGCACGGATTCGTTTTGAATTAATTCCGTAGAATCTCATCGGTGCATAAACACGTATTGGAATTGTCTTTTGGGATGCCTTTTTAATTCTGTGAGATCACGGTTTTAAAATCTGTGTAATCCGTGGGAAACAGGATATCCTTGTAATCCGTGGCAAACCTTTCCTACCTTTACTTCCATGAAACATTACATCCGGATTTTCCCCTTCTTATTATTTGCCCTTCTCCATTTCTCCTGCAGCGCGCAGAAGAAAGAAAAAGACACGCGCGTCCACCTCACTCCTCCTCCCGGAAGGGCCATTGCCGCATTCGCTGAAGGGTGCTTCTGGTGTTCGGAACATATTTATGATGCCGTAGTGGGTGTGGATTCCGTGATTTCCGGGTATGCCGGCGGTAACGTCGCCAATCCCAGCTATGAACTGGTCAATACGGAAACCACAGGTCACGCAGAGACAATTCTCGTTTATTACGATCCTAAACTTGTGAGCTACAAAGATCTGGTTGAAGTTTTTTTCTCATCCCAAGACCCCACGACACTCAACCGTCAAGGTCCGGACAGAGGAACCTCTTATCGCTCGATACTATTCTATCGCGGCGAGCAGGAAAAAGCAATCGCTGAACAGGCCAAGGTCGACTTTCAAAAGAATTTCAAGCGACCAATCGTGACGGAGGTCAAGGAACTAAAAGCATTTTATCGTGCGGAAGATTACCATCAGAACTATGTCGAGCAGAACCCGAATAATCCCTATATCTCAGGTGTGTCTGTTCCGCGGTTTATACTCTTCAAGAAGACCTACAAGGGGGATAAGTTGAAGAAGTGAGGCTCATCCCTGGACTTGAGTGGGGAGATAAACTGAGATCAAAGAAAAAATCCCAAGTCGAGTAACCATCTGCCACATCCTGAGTTAACAACTTCATTCAAGTTCACTCAAAGAAAGTCGCTCGGGTATCTGATGCTCGAACGTGGATCACGGCTGGTTTCTTATGAAGAACTTTGGTGATTGATCTTCCAACTTAGTTGAGATACGGCCATGCACGTTTTCAGGTATACCATCACCTCCCAATGCATTCGAATTGTAGCATTAGGAATCCTCGTCTGCTCTATCATTAGTTCTGGTGCACAGCCTTCACCGATATGGGGCGAACTTAAAAAGGGACCACATCATGTTGGATTTAAGGCCATCTACACGTATGATTATTCCCGGGTATTTCACCAGCCGCAACCCATCACAGGTGCACCCTTCCCGGGTGAGACCGCAAGACCCATACGCATTTTTGTTTGGTATCCGGCAGATGCCGCTATATCATCCGGCAAAATGAAATACGGCGAATACATCCGCATACAGCCGGACGAAAAGAGTTTCGAATCATTTAATCATGCTCTTAACGAGTTTGACAATTGGGCTACGTTGAACTGGACCGATCATAAAGAAAACTCAATCAACAAAATATTGAATCTTTCAACCGAGGCGGTGAAAGATGCTCCTTCCCTGCCCGGAAAATTTCCGTTGGTTGTTCACTTCATAGGCTTGAACAATCGCCGAAACGAGAACATTCCGTTCTGGGAATACCTGGCCAGCCATGGCTACATTGTTGTTACTATCCCTCAGTTCAGCGGAGCTGGTGATGTAAGTATGGAATTATGGGGATTTAGTGAGTGGGGGAAAGAAACCAATGTCCGCGACATGGAGTTTGCCATCAGTCAACTGCGGGGAAAGTTCAACATCGACTATTCGAATATCGGAGCGATTGGGTTCAGCTACGGAAGTGTTTTTGCGATGCGCATGGCCATGACAAATTTTAATATCAAGACATTGATTACCTGGGATGGCAACGTGAATCATAAAAACGGTCACCGGGTTATTGAAAGTTTTTACAATCCAAAGATCAAAGTGGATTGGCTGAATGTATACAGAGCCAATTATGCAGATTTTGATCCAAAAGTTCTTCAATCTCTGGAATACACCAACCGCTATCGGGTGACGATTGCAAAAGGAAGCCACGGTGACTTCGAGGATGTGGCCATTGCAGCCTCATTACTGCCATCTCAGGCACCGGTTTTTGCGATCAAGGAACGGAGTTTAAAAACCGGTAAAGAAAATTATGAAGCGACCTGTAGCCTGTCATTGGCATTTTTAGATCATTCGCTGAAAAAGGATCAGGCAGCGCCCGGCAAGTTCGCTGAGGTATTAGAACAAGTAAAAAAGAATGGCATTGTCCAGGACGTCGAAATAATGAAGGCGAAGGAAGTCATTGACGATGAAGATCTGGCGCACATTATCATTTATTATGGCGAGCGTGAGGCCGATTTGGCTTTAGAAAAAGCAAGAGGAAATCCAAACTGCGAGGTGATGATTACCTCGGCAGGTCTGTTGGAAATGGCAAAAGCCTTGAAAATGGGAGGCCGCCGGTTGCAAGAATCCAATCAAGTACTCAGATTTCTCGACACCCGATTCCCGCCTGATATAGAGGTTCAGTTAGAACTTGCACGAAATCTTATTGAACTGAAGTTACCTCGGGAAGCAAAACAGTGTATTGACAAGGCGCTGAAGATCGATGAGAAAAATCAGGAAGCTCTTCAAATGATCCAATCCCTTCCAAGATAGCCCGTGTACCCGGGTATATCGTTTAGCGCCCTAAGAAAAATAGTTCCCTTGGCATCTCCTGTAGAATCCCATCATGGATTACCATGGAGGCCACTTATCAGCCATCCGCGATAAATTAATTCAGTGTGCGACCGAATCCGCGGGCAGGGAATGACCTTTGCCGATCGCTACCTTCGGATTGTCGTAAGTACCTGTGACGTGGAACGGCACTTTGATTCCAAGAGGCGGAAGTTCCAGTTTTACAAGGTAGTAGATGGCTCCATTGATGTCGCTTACGCCTTCAACGTCCGCGCCCAACCCTGAAACTTTGATACTGAACGGCTCGACGATGACTCTACTGTCTTTGATCTGCGAACGCATCACAAAGTCTTTCAAATGAGGATCGTTCACATCTGATTTTTTGGAGGCTTTGCTCAATTCCTCAAAGATCTTCATGCCATTGATCTTCGCATTAGCAACACGGATCTCTCCTCCCCCCGCGAGCGTTTCCATTTTAGGATAGAAGTCTTCCTTCAGCTCGCCCTTCAGTTTGTATTGAATGGAAAACATACCATCTGCATCGCCCGCAGAAGGAAGCAACTCACGCACAAGTTTCATCTGGTTATAAGCTTTCTGAATATCAAGTTCCTTGATATCAAGTTCCGCATCGAATAGCGGACGTTTGATATCCCGGGTATCATAATTCCCTGAAAGGCTGAACTCGGCGTTCAGTGTATTGAAACCGGTTTCATGGAGCGTGAGAATGCCATCCTTCATCCGGATCTCACCATCCAGTTTTGTAATCCGGATGTCTTCATAGAACACGTGATCAATTTCAGAATCAAAAGTCAGGTTAAAATTCAGAGGCACCTGCCATACTTTAATTTTCAGGGTGGACGAGTCTTTGTGGGAAGTCACGGGCACTTCTTCGGATAGCCACTCGTTCATATCGAGGGTGTCGCATTTCAGTTTGAGATCGCATTTCACCGAGCCATTATTTTTCGTAAGGAATGACATGTAGTTGAAAAGATCACCTGAAACTTCCACACCACTCTTTCCGAACTTTCCACGCATTTTTTCCAGAATGATCTTTCTCGGCGTAAAGTTGAACACAGCACTATCCACCGACATGGGATGCATCAACACTTTCCCGCTCGCAGTGAAGCCGCTGACCACTACCCTTCCTTTGGAGCGAGTCTTTTCATAGTGTCCGGATTCAATATCTGATAACTGACCATGGGATTCGATTTGCGATTCAATGATCCCCTTCAATTGCATTCCATCCACCGGATAAATCTTGGTCATCTTCTCGAGATCAACCGTGCCATCCACCTTCAGATCATACTTATAATTCGCCAAGTCGGATACCGTCCCGCTCACTTCAAAAGGCTCATCCTCAAGAACATACGTCAGTTCCGTTATGGCCAGTTTTGTGTCCGTAAAGTGCCCTGTTCCATTGATGACCTCTCCAGTGAACTGAATATTTTCGAGCGCTTCCGGATAGGCAGACGTTTTCAAATACCCATCGGTGATCGTTCCTTTTGCGTCAATAGCCGGAAAGCGCTTCAATGAATCATTGTAAATACCCTCAGCTTTCACGTCCATTTTCACTTTTCCTTTCATTATCACATCCGTCATCGGGAACATCGTCTCAATGTCGGCGAGATCCAGATCAGCCTGCAGATCGGTCTTTACCTTTAGATTTTCGTGTCCCTCCAGTTTCATGAAGCCGTGTACACGATTTTTGTCAAGGTCGAGATGAAGTTGCTTGAAGTCATAAACTGATCGCTCGGGATTGCCGGTTGGATTGTCCGCTACCAGATGAAATTGTATGCTGTCGATGGCGGCCGGAAGGTGATTATACTTAAACCTACCATCCTTGAGCCGAAGGTTAAGATGGAAGGACGGCAAGCGGGGCTTCTTTCCGAACGAGATAGGTCCTTTTGCTTTGATCTCAAAATTTGCGTCGCCCTTCAGCTCCACGCCGCGTATCGGATACATCTGCTCAAGTTCCGCGAGATCCACATCCGCAAAAATATCGGTGTCGATCTTATAATGATCAAGGCCCTGGAACTTGAGGCGGCCTTTCACAACGTGCTTTCGCATATCAAATTGAAAATTCTTCAGATCAAAAATGGTGCTGTCGGGATGACCATACAGGTTGCTGATCACAAACTCCATCTGGATATTTTCAATCGGGTCGGGCAGCGTGTCGATCTTGAACATCGCATCCGAAACTTTGAAGTCCGCGAGTAGCTGGGGCAATTGGTTGCTACTGGAGGAATACTGACCGGTCACAAACCCGTTGGCTTCGAGCTCGCCTTTGGTGGTGATCTGTTTAAAGTCTTCCATGAATATCCCCGGCACCAGTGAGATGATATTTTTGAAATCGGTTTTCTTCGTATTAAAACTTAAATCAAATTCATATCCATCCTCCAGGAGAGAAACACCGCCCTGGAGTTTCACAGTAAAGTGATTCATGCGGATGTTGTTCTCTTTCAAAGTGAATGAATGTTGCGAAAGATTCATTTCCGTTACGAGCTGAACTTCCACTTCTTTCTGATCGAAGACCCGCAGCTTGCCGTAGTCGAGGGACAACTCACCTATTTTTGTATCCGTAGTGAAGTCAAACAAATCCTTCTGAAAGTCGCCCGATCCGAGGTGATCCACATCAACAAGGAGCACTTCCGTTTTTCGTGGTATGTCACTGTAGGTGATGAGACCATCGGAAATCCTAACCTCATCGAGTGTCATGTTCAATGAGGGAGAACCCGTGGCAGCGGTTGAGTCGGGCTGTGAGTCCTGGAAAATGTCAAAGTTCTGGCGACCGTTTTTCAACACCTTGAAGGCTAGTACGGGATCGTGCAAATGGATGCTCTTGAGTTCGGTCTTGTCGCCGAACAGCAGGCTCGATGTTTTCAGTTCGAGGTCGAGCTCTTTGGCTTTTGCCAGGGTGTCGAGGGCAAATTCGCGTTTACCGCTCACCACGAGGTCATGCAGTGTGATGGTGATGTTGGGAAAGTCTTTCAACAGGCTGATGCTCAGGTCGCTGAAAACCACCACGGCGTCCACATGCTTGTCGATGGTGGCTTCGGCTTTGAGTCTCAGGTCATCGCGGAAAAAAATGGAGGCGCCCCAAACTGACACGATCAGGACTCCGAAGAATCCGGCTGCGTATACCAAATATCTTTTTATGGATCGTGCCAAACCGGGTAAAAATACAACGCGCGGTCGGTTGTTGGATGGACTAGGCGACGATTTTTGGCAACCATTATAAGCAAAGCCTGCCAAATCTAAATGAGAAATTGCCACGGATGACACAGATTAAGGGGCACGCTATTATTCATTGGTGCATCTGTGGTCATTATTTGTTACTTATATAGCTGTTTATTTTTTGATCTCACATACCCTGGGCACCGGCAACTGACATGATCAGCTATGCAACAAAACACCCGGCACAAAATCTTAAAGAGAAATTGCCACGGATGACACAGATTAAGCCTGTGTGCCTCAATTCATCTGTGCATCTGTGGCCATTATTTGTTACTTATATAACTGTTTTTTTTTTGATCTCACATACCCTGGCCACCGGCAACTGACATGATCAGCTATGCAACGAAACACCCGGCACAAAATCTTAGAGAGAAATTGCCACGGATGACACAGATTAAGCCTGTGTGCATCAATTCATCTGTGCATCTGTGGCCATTATTTGTTACTTATATAGCTGTTTATTTTGATCTCACATACCCTGGGCAATAGTAAGTGCCTGATCATCCACGCAATTAAACACGCGGCCTGAAATCTTAAACAAAAAAGCCACAGATGCACAGATTGGGCTCGCACGCCCTCATTCATCTGTGCATCTGTGGCTATCTCTTCTTACCTGGATCTTTTTATAACTTTATCCTGTCCACTCTCGGCACCAGCAAATGCATGATCAGCCATGCGAGCAAATACGCGGCGCCGCAGATGAAGAACATGATGTAGTACGCCGTCTCGATCTGACCAATGCCTCTGTAGTGTACGAACATATTCTTCTGCACGAAGGCCGACAAAAACAATCCCCCAATTCCGCCGAACATACCTCCTATCCCGGTGACTGATGCCACGGCGCGTTTCGGAAACATATCCGACACCGTAGTAAAAATGTTCGCACTCCACGCCTGGTGCGCCGAAGCTGCTATCCCAATCACCAGCACCGCGAGCCACATGCTGACGTCTCCGGCAATCTGCGCGAAGACAATCGGCATCACCAGGAACGCATAAACGAGCATTGACGTCTTGCGGGCCTTGAATACTTCCATCCGCTGCGACAGCTTGAATGGCAGCCATCCACCCCAAACGCTGCCGATCGCAGCAATGGAATAAACCACCGCCACCGGCAACGCCATCTCCCGACCCGTCAGTCCATATTGACTTTGAACAAAATCAGGCAACCAAAAAAGATAAAACCACCAGATGGGGTCGGTTAAGAATTTACCAACGACAAATGCCCACGTCTGACGGAACCTGAGTAAACGGAACCACGAGATACGTGGACCCGCATCGTCTGCAACTTCCGCCTTGTCGGCATGGATGTAATCATATTCTGCCTTGGAAAGTCCTTTTGCCTTGTCGGGTGTCTCATACAACAACCACCAGAAGATCAGCCAGATAAATCCGAATGAACTGGTGATCACAAAAGCCCACTTCCAACCCCAGCTGGCAGCGATAAATGGAACCGTTAACGGTGCTACGATCGCGCCGATGTTGGTACCGGAATTAAATATACCAGTGGCCAGCGCACGCTCATGTTTTGGAAACCACTCGGCGGTGGTCTTGATCGCCGCAGGAAAATTACCGGACTCTGTCACACCCAACGCAAGGCGCGCCACAATGAAACCTATCGTATTTGTAATGAGCGCATGGCTTAACGCAGCCACACTCCAGAAGAAAGTGGCAGCCATGTAGCCCATCTTCGTTCCAAGCTTGTCGACCAGCCGACCCGCGCCGAGCATCCCCAACGCATACGCAAGCTTGAATGCAATCTCGATGTTTGCGTAATCGCCATCATTCCAATTGAATTCTTTTGATAGGTCTGATTTCAGCAAGCTGATCACGACGCGGTCGAGGTAGTTGATCGTCGTGGCGGCGAAAGCCAGCGCACAAATGGTCCAACGATAGGTACCGATCTTTTCCGTGGTGCTTTGCATCAGGTCAGGTTAGCGATTATTTCCTAACCTTCTTAATGATCGCCAGCGAATCCGAAACAGTTTGCTTCAGTTTATCCCAGTTCTTCGTTTCCAGTACATCTTTTGTGAACAGTTGCGAGCCCATGCCCACACACATCGCTCCGGCCTTGAACCATGCCGACAAATTTTGCTCGTTCGGTTCGACACCACCCGTGATCATCAACTTCATGTCAGGCACGACAGGCATTACGGACGAAACAAAACCAGGGCCCAGTACCGAACCTGGAAAAATCTTAATGACTTTCGCGCCATGATCCCGGGCCGTCACTGCCTCAGTCAATGTTGCACACCCGGGAAGCCACGGTCTGTCGTTCTTCAGGCAGTAATCAGCCATTTCCAATTTGAGAATAGGCGATATAATAAAATGCGCGCCCGCGTCGACGAACTTCTTTGTAGTGGCTGCGTCCATGATGGTCCCGATCCCCAGCATGAGGTCGGGATATTTCTCAAAATGCTTCAGCATTTCCACGAACACGTTGAAAGCGTTCGCCCTGCGGTTCGTGAATTCAAATACGCGGACTCCGCCCGCATACGCTGCCTCAATCACATCGCGGGAAACACCCGGATCATCATGGGTAAAAAGAGGAACGAGGCCCGACTGTTGCATCGCGGCAACGATCGCATCACTGGTAAATGTCTTCATGTTGCTATTGAATATTATCTGGATACACGACCGGATCCATCACCGGTCATTAGTTTTTCAACTTCATCAACCGTCACGCGGTTGAAATCTCCTTTGATGGTATGCTTGAGACAGGAAGCGGCCACAGCAAAATTGAGCGCTTTCTGATCGTCGTTGGGATATTTGATAAGACCGTAGATCAAGCCGCCCATGAATGAGTCGCCACCTCCCACCCGATCGACAATGTGCGTGATCTGGTAGGTGGGTGCTTCGAGCAATTTCTTTCCATCCCAAAGGACACCGGACCATGTGTTATGGCTGGCACTGATGGAGCCGCGTAAGGTGATGATCACTTTCTTCGCTTTCGGAAATTTGGCCATCAACTGCTTACCCACCGATTCGTATGCAGCACCTTCCACATGTCCCGACTTTACATCAACACCCTGTGGTTTGATACCGAATACCATCTCCGCATCTTCTTCGTTGCCGAGAATGATTTCGCAATGCGCTACAAGTTTCTCCATTACTTCTCCGGCCGGCTTACCCCACTTCCACAGTTTGTTCCTGTAATTGAGATCGGTGGAAATGGTAATTCCTTTTTTCGCGGCCACTTCGCATGCTTCGAGACAAACGTCGGCGGCACCTTCCGAAACCGACGGCGTGATACCCGTCCAGTGAAACCAAGTTGCTCCTTCGAACACTTTGTTCCAGTCGACTGCACCTTTCTTTATTTTGGCGAACGAGCTGTTGGCGCGGTCATAGATCACTTTGCTTCCCCTGCTCACGGCACCGGATTCCAGGAAATAGATTCCCAGGCGGTCGCCACTGCGTACTATGTCGGATGTGCCCACGCTCATGGATTTGAGTGATGAAATTGCGGCATCACCGATGTCGTTTTTCGGCACGGCGCTCACGAAGCTGGTGTCGATGCCGTAGTTGGCAAGTGATACGGCGACGTTGGCTTCTCCTCCGGCGTAGCTGGCTTCGAATTCAGTCGCCTGTCCAAATCGCAGGAAGTCTGGTGTCGCGAGGCGGAGCATGATTTCTCCGAATGTAATGACCTTACTCATTGATGTTTACTGGTTATGGTTTATTGGTTTTAGTATTGTGCAACATTTCGCAACTTTTGTGCACCTTTTCATTGGGTGATCCGGTGTTGAGCAAAAATATTCATTGGCTCTCATTCTCTTGTACCCACCGTGTAATTTACTGCCAATGTTTTTTGCGTCTTTGGTTTTCGTTTTTTCTTTTACACTTTACGTACCTTCCATGCGCAATCGATTGTTCAATATAATTGATTTATCCGTATGTCAGCGAAATACCTGAAAATCCATCCTGCCGACAATGTGCTTGTAGCACTCACCGATTTGAAGGCCGGAGAAACGATCCATTTCAACAATGAAAATTTCCCCCTGACGCACGACGTCCCGGCCAAACACAAATTCACAGACAAAGCATTACGTCCCGATGAAGAAGTGATCATGTACGGCATCCTGGTCGGCAAGGCAATACAACCCATATCGAAAGGCGGTGTCATTGGCACACACAATGTCAAACATAAGGCATCCCCCTACTCTGGCAAGACGAAAGAATATCGCTGGACCCCTCCGGACGTTTCGAAATTCAAAAACAAAACTTTCATGGGATACCACCGCGCCGACGGTCAGGTGGGCACAGCCAATTACTGGCTCATCGTTCCCCTGGTGTTTTGTGAGAACAGGAACGTGGACGTAATCAAGAAAGCATTCGAAGAAGGACTGGGATTCAGCAAACAGGATCCCTACAAAAACTATGTAAACGACCTGGTAAAGCTGTATAAGGAAGGAAAGACCGGATCGTTGTCAACCGTCACGATGCATGAAAGCAAGTCGAATGGCAGCGCCCGCGTTTTCAAAAATATCGATGGCGTAAAAATGCTGCTTCATGAAGGCGGATGTGGCGGCACGCGACAGGATGCAGATACCCTTTGCACACTCCTGGCTGGCTACATCCACAATCCTAATGTGGCTGGTGCCACGGTACTCAGCCTCGGCTGCCAGAACGCACAGGTGGAGATCCTTCAAAGCAAACTCAAAGCAGTCGACCCTCAGGGAAGCAAACCTGTCTTCATACTCGACCAACAACAATCGGGGACTGAAACGGACCTTCTTACCCAAGCGATTCAAAAGACATTCCTCGCACTGATTGAAGCCGACAAGCAGGAACGCAAGCCGGCACCGCTAAGCAAGCTCACGGTAGGACTGAAATGTGGCGGGTCCGATGGCTTTTCAGGAATTTCTTCAAATCCTGCGATCGGGCATACTTCTGATCTGCTGGTGACGTTGGGTGGCAGCACCATACTTTCAGAATTCCCCGAACTCTGTGGCGTTGAACAGGAGTTGATCAACCGTTGTGTGTCCAACGATTCGGCAGAACTGTTTATGAATCTGATGCGCGCCTATTCGGCGCAGGCTGAGGCTGTGGGCTCAGGCTTCGACATGAACCCTTCGCCAGGCAACATCAAAGATGGATTGATCACCGATGCTATCAAATCTGCAGGGGCAGCAAAAAAGGGCGGCACGGCACCTGTAGCCGACGTACTCCGTTATGCGGAATACATCAAGAAACCCGGACTCAATCTCCTTTGCACACCGGGCAACGACGTAGAGAGCACAACCGGCACGACAGGTTCAGGCGCACAAATCATTCTTTTCACAACAGGCCTCGGGACACCAACGGGCAATCCCGTTTCACAGGTGGTCAAAGTGTCATCCAACAACAAGCTTGCACAACGCATGCCCGATATCATCGACTTCAATACGGGAGCGATTATCTCTGGTGAAAAAAGCATTGATCAGGTGGGTGAAGAAATTCTCGACTTCATCATTGAGGTGGCGAGCGGTCGCGTAAAAGCGAAAGCCGTTGAACTCAATCAGGATGATTTTATCCCCTGGAAGCGCGGGGTATCTCTTTAAAAGTTTAAATGTTTTGAAGTATTAACGTTGGTGGGTGAAAGGACGGGTGACCACCCCTTACAGGACACGCAAAGTGAGGATACTCAACGGAGCTCACACCTCCCTCGTGCCTGTCGCGCACCTCGCAGGACTCCGCACCGTGCGTGAATACATTGACGATGCAAAGATCGGCAAGTAGTTAAAAGACGTTGTCTTTGACGAGATCATCCCTACCCTCGATGTGCCGGAGAGCGAACTAAAACAATTTGCCGACGACGTCATCGAACGTTTTCAGAACCCCTTCATCAAGCACGAGCTCATCAGCATTTCCCTGAATTCCATTTCCAAATTCAAAGTGCGTGTGCTGCCTTCGCTCTTGCAATACATCGCCATCAAGAAATCGCTCCCCCGCAAACTCCTCTTCTCCCTCGCGGCGCTGATCCGCTTTTACAAAGGTGACTGGCGCGGCGAAACCATCGCTGTCAACGGCGACCCCGCTGTGATGGGTTTCTTCAAAGGAGTCTGGAAAAATCCTCCTGAGGAACACCTTACACGGGTTTAGTTTTTCTTGCAATTAGCCTTATTCATGTCTATGTTTTACAGGCATGAATAAGTCCGTCAAAGCCGATCTTGTTTCGTTTGTCAGGCAGCTGGCGCTGGCAATGGAGCCCATCGCCCAAGCAGAGGACATCAAATTATCATTTAGGAGTCCGTTGCAATCGGTGGTCGCCGTTTTTAATCCGGGATTGCTGGCGGCGGACCTTACGGGGATTCTCTCCAAGCTGATAGAGCTCACACCTGAGCAGGAGGACATTTCTGTCACCATCTCGTTGGTTGGCACGAAAAAAAGCCAGATTACTATTCAGAATACCGGCATTAATCTGGGGCGGGCAAACGAGGTCGTTAGTAGTTGCCGCCAGCCCGTCACGGTGATTGCCCATGAAAAAGACACGACCCGGTACGAGCTCGAAGTGGATTTGTTCGATGACGACCTCGAAACGGCCGGTGATGAATTGTCAACTGCGAGCGACAACTTTATGCCTGATTATTATGTCGAGATACGCAAGCGACTGCGTTCCCATTTCGTCAAGGCAGATAATCTTGTCGCCGCGCTGGAGAAAAGCAGCCCCCGCGAAGCGGCTTTCCTTGTGAAAGTGAATGCGGTCATCTCTTCCAACCTTGAAAACAGTCAATTCGATGCGAACAAGCTCAGCGAGCTCATGAACATGAGCCGGACGCAGCTTTTCCGCAGGCTGAAGCCTATTATTAAGGAGTCGCCCGGCAGCTATATCCGGCAGATTAAGTTGCAGAAGGCAAAAGAGTTGTTTGAAACTACGGACCTGCGCATCAGCGAGGTAGCGTACCGCACCGGTTTTGAAACCGCATCTCACTTCACCAAGGTGTTTACCAAGAAGTATGGCGTGAAGCCGTCGCTTTTTTGCAGGCGACAGGAAAGCGCAACAAATGAATAACAAAACGCAACATCTGCATCACGGCATGCAGGATGGTTGCTGGTATTTTTGATCCGTTGTCGCAAATATAAATCAGGTCAAAAAGCCACTGGCTTTCAGCAGACCAGGTAATATTGGATGGAACAACTGGGACTGGAGAAAAAAAAACAAAACGCCTAACCGTTATATGAGCCAGGCAAAAAAAAACAAAGAGTTCATCATCGGGTACTTTAATTCGCTTGGTGGACAGGTCAAGACCAGGGAGCTCTGTGAGAAATACATTACCGATGAATCCCTCACAGGGCATATCCTTTTCTTCGATGCTGTATTTCCGAAATACGAGATGCTACTCGATGAGATCACTGCTGAAGGGGACCGAGTTGTCGTCAGGGCACGCGTCAAAGGCCGTCACGAAGGCGAGTTCAACGGCATCCCTCCTACTCACAAAGAAGTGTTGTTTCCTTTTGTAATCGGATACGAGATCGCGAATGAAAAGATTATTAGCCATTGGCTTATTGCCGACCAGGTCATGCTCATGGAGCAATTGGGTGTAATGAAAAAAGAAACTGCGTGAAATCATGAGCAAGAAAAACAAAGAGTTCATCATCCGCTATTTCGACGCGTTGAGCGGAGCGGTGAAGACGCGGGAACTATGTGATAAGTATACCAGTGATCAATCGTTGATAGGTCATATCCTCTTCTTCGACGCTGTATTCCCCAAATACGAAATGGTGATGGATGAGATCACTGCCGAAGGAAATCGTGTAATCGTCAGGGCTCGCGCAACGGGCCGTCACGGAGGCGAGTTCAACGGCATCCCCCCAACTCAAAAACACATAGTCATGCCGTTTGTTATCGGATACGAGATCGAGAATGAAAAGATCATAAGCCATTGGGCTATTGCTGACCAGGTCATGCTGATGGAACAGCTTGGAGTGATGAAAAAAGAAGAAGCGTGATGAACAGGCTGAAAAAGAATAAGGAATTTATCATGGGATACATCAACGCCACGAGCGGTGCGTTGAAAACCCGCGCCCTCCTCGAAAAATACAACAGCGACCGGGGGCTGGTAGACAACATTATCTTCTTCGATAGCGTGTTCCCCAAATACGAGGTGCTGGTGGACGAAATCCTGGCGGAAGGAGACCGCGTAATGGTTCGCGCGCGGCTGCGTGGCCGCCATGAAGGAGAATTCCTTGGAATACCGGCAACGCACAAGCAGGTCGAAGTTCCCTACGTGGTCGGATATGAAGTAAAGAACAACATGATCGTACACAGCTGGCTGATTTCAGACTTGCTACAGTTCCTCGAACAACTCGGGGTGCGCGGCGTACCCGCCAGCCAGGTTAACCGATAACATCACCAAACCCCAAGTTATGGACAACATTACTCAAACATCGGTTCTCGTTGTGGGTGCAACGGGATATCTCGGAATGGAAATCTGCCGCCAGTTAACGGCCTCCGGAGCCAAAGTCACTGCCATTTCGCGCACCGCAACACCAAGCGATCGCGTCGAGGCGCTTAAACAGCTCGGTGTCAGTTTTGTCGCAGGAGATATCAAAGACAACGCCTCAATGAAGAATGCCTTGAAAGGATTCTCCACGGTAATTTCTTCCGCAACGTCCGTGATGAGCAAGTCGGCCGAAGACAATATCCAAAGCGTGGATAATGAAGGGCAGGCCGCCCTGGTCGGGGCCGCAGCTGAAGCTGGCGTGAAACACTTTATATATGTCTCTGTCCCGGAAATGTCTGACTCTTCTCCACTGATCGCCGCAAAGCGGAACGTTGAGGATCGGCTGAAGAAAAGCGGCATGTCTTACACGATCCTGAAGCCAACATTTTTTATGGAGATGTGGCTAAGTCCAGCGCTGGGATTCGACTACCCGGCTTCTAAAGCAACAATCTACGGTGAAGGCAAAAACAAAATCAGCTGGATATCACTCGTCGACGTTGCCTCCTTTGTAGTGGCTTCGGTAAATAACCCGCAGGCACTAAATAAGTCGATCGAGCTGGGTGGTCCGGCTGCATTGAGCCCGCTGGAAGTGGTATCCATTTTTGAAAAGTCGTCCGGCAAGAAATTCGAATTACAACATGTGCCGATCGCTGCGTTGCAGGCGCAGAAGGCGGCGGCACCGGATGACCTCGGCAAATCCTTTAGCAGCCTGATGCTGATTTATGCGAGCGGGAATGAGATAGATATGAAGGAGGCGAACAGAACTTTTAACGTGAAGATGAAGAGTGTCCGGGAATATGCGAACCAGGGAAAAGCCTGATATCCTCCGATAACAAACTGGTGAGAGATTGCAACATTTGAATTATCAGGGATCACGTTCGGCAATTACATTTGAACCATGATCAGCGACCAATTATTGTTCGCATTTTTACAAGTTGATAGACAGGCGTTTGGTCTATATTTAGGCGCACCGCGGGGAAGAGATGAATACTCTTCTGACTGGTTAGGAATCAAATTTTTCTCGAAACAAAAATTGACAGGAAGCTGTCGGTGAATCGTATTGACTTCACAATAAAAAAACTGGCTAAACACGACCTATGAAGCCTACTCCAATAATCCTCATTTCAAAATGGTGGCTTTTAACGATCCTCTTGGTTGTTTTCCATTTCACCCTCGTCGCCGGGCCGCCAACCATCACGTCATTCACGCCCGCCTCAGGTACGATAGGAGATTTTGTAACAATCACCGGCACGAACTTTAGTTCAAATCAGCCTGATAACATAGTCACATTCAATGGTGTCCGGGCAGAGGTACTGATGAGCACGTCAAGCACGCTGATAGTAATACCAAAAAATGGCACGACCTCCGGCACCATCTCGGTGACAGTTGCGGGAAATTCACTGACAAGCGCCGCCAGTTTTACAGTCATCAGCAATTTTGGCGTGATGCAATTTGCAAGCCCGACTACCTACAACGTCTCTGGTCTCAATGGTCGCCTTCATGAAACAGATTTCAATGGCGATGGCTATAAGGACTTCGTTGTGCTTGTCCCTTCAGGAGTATCTGTGTTTCTTGGCGATGGTCTTGGGGGGTTTACCGCTCAGCCGCAAATCAATCTTCCAGGAGTGCCAGTTGATGTGCTTGTAAAAGACTTCAACCACGACAATCGAATCGACATTGTCACAACCAACAACACCACCCAGGAGCTAACCATTTTCCTCGGCAATGGCAATGGAACATTTGCTGCGGGACTTAACTATATAATTGGTTTTGGTCCCCAGCGGGTTGCTTCCGGCGATTTTAACCACGATGGCTTTGACGACTTGATAATCACTGTTTACGCTGGTTTTAACGTTTTCTTTGGGACAGGCGCGGGAACATTCATCAACCTCACGGCTTATTCCATGGGTGCTTACCCGGTTGATTTGGCCCTGAACGATTTCAATAACGATGGAAATCTTGATGCAGCCATTGGTAACGGATGGGATCCCAACGTGTCAATTTTCCTGGGAAGCGCTGCTGGAACTTTCACCTTCAGCGACCTCATCTCCGGGGTGTATACGGGCGATCAACAGATTATCTCAGAAGACTTTAACAACGATGGCAAAAACGACCTCGTTGCCGGCCTTGGCACAACCTCATTCAGCCTGATCCTCGGTAACGGTGATGGCACGTTTGGCACACCTCAGTTTTTGGCGGCAGATTTTGCACGGGCCTTCCATGCCAGAGATATTAACGGAGACAATAAAACCGATCTCGTTGTTCCGAATTTCTCGACCAGCACATTGAAAACTTTCACCAACGACGGACTTGCGAACTTCTCATTGGGCCAGACCATTTCAACTTTGTCGGGCCCAGGTCCCGTCTTGCTTACTGACCTCAACGGTGATCACTTGCTCGATATGATAAGCTGCAGTTATGATCAGAGCTACCTCACTGTTCGGATGGGTGTTCTCATTCCAACCATAACATCTTTTACACCAACTTCCGGGGCCGCAGGCACGACAGTCACCATCACGGGCAGCAACTTCAGTTCAGCGCCATCCAACAACGTTGTTTTTTTCGGTGCGGTGAAAGCAAACGTCACTGCAGCGACATCGACACAACTCACCGTTACCGTGCCTATCGGGTCAACCTTTGAACCGATTTCAGTTCAGGTCGCCGGATTGACCGGGTACTCCAGGAATCCATTTTTGGTGACGTTCCCCGGCGGCGGATCGGTTAACACATGCTCGTTTGAACCAGCGGTTAGTTTTGCGACAGCCGTCGGCCCAGGGGCGCTGATGACCGCCGACTTTGACGGAGATGGAAAGGTCGACGCGGGAGTGAGTAATAGGATCTCGCGAACTATTTATGTGTACCGCAATACAGCCATTGCCGGACAAATCGACGCATCTACATTCGCTAGCCCCCTTAACATCGCTACGCCTCCGTCGGGTGACCCATATAATGCCAAGACAGCAGACCTCGATGGCGATGGAAAATTAGACATCGTCCTTACCGTTGCCGGAACGAGTGAGGTCGTAATTTTCAGGAACACGAGTACCATTGGGTCTCTCTCGTTCGACAATTACATAAGCTTTCCCGCCGGGGCGGATCCATTACATGCAGCGATCGCCGATTTTGACGCGGACGGAAAACCGGACATCGCTGCAGTGAACCGGTTCAGCAACACGCTATCCATTTATAAAAACACCACTTCAACCGGGAGTTTCAATGCATCATCCTTCGCGGCGAAGGTGGATTTTGCAGTGGGAACCGAGCCCTACGTCGTGCGAGCCGCCGATTTGAACTCGGATGGCAAACCGGACATCGTAGTCACAAACCTGGTAAGCAACAGCCTCTTCGTTTTTGAAAACACGGCGACAGCGGGGAGCATCAATTCGGGTTCGTTCGCGCCTCCTGTAACCCTGATCACAGGAACGACACCTCATACATCCTCCCTGACAGATTTTGATAGGGACGGATTGATTGACATTGCAATTGCCAACATCGCATCCAACACAGTTTCTGTTTTTCGAAACGTGTCTACAGGAGGGCCTATTTCCTCAGCGTCGTTTGCGGCAAAGGTCGATTTCCCGGCTGGTGCCACATCTGTAGATTTTGCTGCCGGCGATGTCGATGGAGATGGAAAAGCGGATATAGCGATCACCAACCAGGGAACAAACAAAGTCGCTATTCTCAAGAACACGTCAACTCCGGGTTCGATTGATGCTTCTTCATTTGCGTCGATTGTTGGTTTCACAAGCGGAACTTTACCAGCGTCCATCATGCTCGCAGATATCGACGGCGATGGTAAGGTCGACATGTTGAACACAAACATGAACGGCCAATCGCTGAATATTTATAGAAATATCACTGATGCTCCGCCCCCGACTATATCCCTGCTTGCACCTGCAGCAGGTGCCACGGGCAGCCCGGTAACCATCACCGGAACAAACTTCAACACAACGCCCGCAAGCAACATTGTAACATTCAACGGCGCCTCTGCCGTAGTTACTGCCAGCACGGCAACGAGCATCACTACTTCAGTTCCCGCCGGCGCAACATCCGGGCCGATAACGGTTACGATCGGATGCAGTCAGGCAACAAGCGCTACGAATTTCAATGTGTGTACGGTGCCTGCCTCCCCTGGAGTTACAAACGCATCACGCTGTGGAGCAGGGACCTTGACTCTTACCGCGAACGGCGGCGTGCCGGGGGCTTATGTGTGGTACACCGCAGCATCAGGCGGGAGTGCCCTACCGGGTGAGACCAATGCCGCATTTGTTACGCCATCCTTGTCAACAACAACCACCTACTTTGTCTCCATCAACAATGGCGGATGCGAAAGCACACGAACACCGGTGACGGCAACTATTAATGCAGTGCCGGCCGCGCCATCAGTTACTCCCGGTTCAGGCTGCTCACCGTCTTCATCGATCACACTCCTTGCATCCGGCGGAGCGACTGGACAATACAGGTGGTACACAGCTGTGAGCGGAGGCGTCGCGGTAGCAGGTCAAACCAACAGTAGTTTTATCACGCCCACAATTTCTGCCTCCACCACTTACTACGTCTCTATCAACGATGGAGTATGTGAAAGTGCACGCATTCCAGTGTTGGCGGAGATCAAATCATGTGTTCCGCAGATCAAAACTGCCATACTCACAGCAACTGTTGGCGGCGAAGCGTCACTCCCACTCCCTGCACTCGTAACAACAGTCGGGAGCGCACTCGACGTTAGCTCATTCAATGTTATAGTCCCTCCCATCAGCGGCGCGAAGACCAGCATCACCTCCGGCACCATCCATATAGATTACGCAGGGATTGCATTCGCAGGAACCGACCGATTCACCATTCGTGCCTGTGACATGGTTGGAAACTGCGGTCAGCAGGAACTCACCGTTGACGTCCAGGGAGAAATCACAGTGTTCAACGCGATATCCCCTAATGGCGACGGCAAGAATGAAACGTTCTTCGTCCAGAACATCGAACTCCTTCCCGATACGCGACAAAACCACATGACTATATTCAACAGGTGGGGCAGCATCGTGTACGAAGTTGACAATTATGACAACAACGAACGGGTATTTCAGGGCTTAGGCAATGACGGGGACAAGCTTCCCGCTGGCACCTATTTCTACCGGATTGATTTCGGAAGTGGCCTCAAACCCGTCACCGGTTTTATTTCCCTACGGCAATGAAAACAATGAAACAACTCATTCCGATGATAATGATCTTGAGCGCTCTCGTTCCGGCAGCCGCTCAGCAAGATCCCATCTATGCGCAATACCTCAACAACCCGTTGACAATCAATCCCGCATACGCCGGCAGCAACAATATGTTCAATGCCGCACTGCAATACAGGACGCAATGGGCTGGACTCGATGCCAATCCGGTCACTGTGAACTTCAGCAGCCACATGTCGTTGTACCAAAATCGCGTCGGCGTAGGAATGATGGTGGTTCAAGATAAACTCGGTGATACCGAGAACACCGAGGTTGCCGCCATGTACTCTTATAAAATAAGGATCAATGACGCTTCACTTTCATTTGGATTGCAGACGGGATTCATCCGTTACAGTAATGATCCATCCGCGCTCGCCATTCGTGATCCAGGTGATCCGTCTTTCGTTCAGCTGACAGAAACAAAATTCAACACGGGGGCAGGTATGATCCTCAAGAACGACAGATATATGATAGGACTTTCAGCACCGCGACTTTTGCCCACAACAGTGAGTCAAGGGGGTCAGCAAATAGAACTTTATAAGCAGCACTATTACCTTTTTGGATCCTACGTTCTGTTCCTTTCCGAAGACATTCGATTCAAACCTTCAGTATTGTTGCGGGGAACACAAGGTTCGCCATTTTCGGCTGACATCAACGCGAGCTTCAATATCAGGGAGTTTTATACCGCTGGAATCTTTACGCGAAACTTCGCAACCTACGGACTCCTGGTACAGGCCCTTCTGAAGAACATCCGCCTCGGCTACGTCTTTGAACTCCCCGGAAGCTCAGCGTCGAGCCTCAATTTCACCTCACATGAATTGATGCTAGGGATCTCAATGGGAGTGCTCAGCCAGCATGAGAAGGCTGTGAAGACTTTTTGACATCCAACGACAAATTCATTGTTCGCAAGTATTCAAGCGGGCGCTTCGGTCGGCTGACACCGGCGATGGCTTCATCAAACACAGCCAAATCGAGTCAGTCGAGCCGCGTAAAACATGTTTTTGTCACATATTGATTTGCATCCGCAATAGAACATTTTTGGACTCACCGTATTCAAGGCGAAATTAAGTTGCAGGATACTCTCGTTGCGACATGAAATATTGCTACCGCCTCAGCGCAATGAACCCAGTCCTTTTGCTTCCCGTCGGAAAGACGATCTGATAATAATATGTTCCTGCGGGAAGGTCATTTCCATTAGAGCCCTGACCGCGGAAAACGCGCGTGACGTTGTCATAGTTGTCCACTTCGAAGACCGTGCTTCCCCACCGGTCGAAGATCAGCACCTTGTTGTCCTTCGCTTGCGGGATCACGTCAATATACTGAATAAAGAAGACCTCATTCTTGCTGTCCCCGTTGGGAGACATTGCATTATAGACTGTGATTTCCCCGACCACTTCAATGGTGAAATCACTTTGCGTACAAGACCCCAGGAGGTCGCAGGCTTCTATACCCACACGGTCTGTTCCCGAAAAGGTGACGTTGCTGTAGTCGACAACAAGCTGCTGCGACATGATCGTTGCTTTGGCGCCGCTGATAGGCTGGGCTTTCACTTTGATCGAAAGGACATCGAGGTTGTTGTCGATGTCAGCGATATGCTTGGTCAGGTCGATTGACACTTGCCCCGACGGCGCCGTAATATAAGTAGAAGGTGTGATGACGGGCGCCTGGTTGTTGCATGTTCCCGTGATGAAGTTGACGGTGATCGCATCAGATGCGGGACTCACGCACCCGGCGGCGTTCGTTACTATGACGGTATAGCTTCCAGCGCCAGAAACAGTTATGGCTTGTGTGGTTGCTCCGGACGACCAGCTGTACGTCTGGAATCCGGCTGGCGCACTCAGCGTCACGGTGTTGCCGCTGCACAAGGTCACAACACCCGCTGAAGCCGTGACACTCGAGGTGAGCGCAGGCTTCGCAGGTGGCGTGTTGATCGTTGCGGTTACGGGGACACGATTGCTCTCGCATGTATTGTTTGTTGTAACAGATACATAGTAGGTCGCTGTAACCGAAAGCACCGGTGTTACATAAGTTCCGTTGTATTCGTCCACTGGGTCTAACCCCGCCGCATCGTTGTACCATTGAAATTCACCGTCATCTCCACCCGTTGCCGTGAGCGTGAAGGTTCCGGCATCGCACCTTGTGGCCCCTGTCGTGACTGGGGGTGTTGCAAGCGGATAAGTGTAAACACCAGCGTCGCCGGCTATTTCTTCGGAAGCAAAGTCCCCATTGACACGACACCGGTACAATCCCGACCCAAAAAGTCCGGCGGTGTTAACTGATAGAGTGTTGGTGGTCGCACCAGAATACTTGGGGCCATCGACGATATCGGTAAATGCAATGGGACTGAAAGCGCTGAACTGCCATCGGTAGGTGATATTCGTGGTGCCGGATGCATTGCATGTAAAGATTGCAATTTCATTTTCGCAGCCTTCAAAATCTGAAGGATACTCGTCGATGGTGATGGTGGGAACATCGACCGTGAAGTTGCTCGCGCTCTGTGCAGTACATCCCGTTCCTGAATTCACAGTAATCCTCCCGGTTGTCGCGCCGGCAGGGACATTGGCGGTCAGACTCGTGGTAGTCCCTCCTGTTACCACGGCAGTGGTTCCATTGAATTGCACCAGGTTGTTTGCCGGTATTGCATTGAAATTAGTTCCGGTGATGGTGACGGGCGTTCCCACCGGACCATTCGTCGGGCTGAAACCGCCGATGGTTGGGTTAGCGCCTGATCCCACCTTATTAAGGAGTGTCGAAAAAGACGTGCCGTTCTGATTGGCGGTCACGAGGTCCGGTCTTCCGTCGCTATCAATATCGGCGATGGACATGTGACGCGGATTCAAACCCGATGTAAAATCCACTTTCGTCCCAAGAGAGATCGCGCCCGGCGCCGCGCTTGTATTGCGGAACACTGACACCGTAGAGCTTCCGAAGTTCTCCAAAGCAATGTCCGCTTTTCCGTCCCCATCGAGGTCACTGATCGCCGCAATATGGGCCTGGGTACCCGTTGCAAAATCCTGTTTTGTCGCGAAAGATATTGTTCCCGGAGCAGAGCTTGTGTTGCGAAACACAGACATGGTGTTGGAGAAAAAATTTGACGTGGCCATATCAAACTTGCCATCCCCATCCAGGTCTCCCACTGTCACCCCGTTTGGTCCAACCGCAGTGGAGAAGTCAACTTTTGTGGCGAAAGCGATCGAACCTGCTCCGGTGCTGGTGTTGCGGAATACGGATACCGTTGAAGTGGGGTTTGAATTGGTTGCAACGATGTCCACTTTGCCGTCAAGGTCGAAGTCGGCAGAGGCCAACTGCTGAGGCGTGTTAGACAATGCAAAATCAACTTTAGCTGCAAAGTTGATGTTACCAATACCGGTGCTTGTGTTGCGGAACACCGACACAACGTTTGCAGTTTGAAGAGTGACTGCGAAGTCCAGCCTTGCATCGCCATCGAAGTCCGCGATGGTCGTGTATCGGGGTATGGTGCTGGCGCCGGTTGTGAAATCAATTTTTGTGGTGAAGCTAATGTTGCCGGGACCGCTGCTAAGGTTTCTGAACACGGACAAACTCGTCCCTCCTGAATTTGTCACAATCATATCCAGCTTACCGTCGCCATCAAAGTCAGCAAGTGATACACTGCCGGCGCTTGATCCGGCTGCATGGTCAATCCTGGTTGCATAGGAGACAATGCCTGATCCGGACGAAGTGTTGCGAAACACAGAGGCATTGTTACCCTGCATGATCACAACATCAGCTTTTCCATCTCCGTCAAGATCGCCGACGGCACTTCCATTTACGTTAGAAGGGGTGGTAAGGTCAATCTTTGGATCGAACGAACAGATGTTGATTCCGCTGCCCCCGGCAAAAGTGGTGAGGAACGGTTTGCTCGATGACGCGATAAAGCCACCAACGTTTACGGTGATGGACTGAAAAGTCGCACCTATAGGAACTGTCACAGTGAGCTGCGTCGGCGTTGCACCCGTTACCGTTGCGCGCGTAGCGCCGAAGAACACAATATTGTTCGCTGGCGTAGAACTGAAGTTTGTACCGTTGATTGTTACGGTGGTTCCGATAGGGCCGCTTGTTGGAGTAAAAGACGAGATGGTCGGTAGCGACGCCGCGATGTTAGTATATACGTTCAGTTTATTATCGACGTCTGAAATAACAACGAGATCCAATGTGCCGTCGCCGTTCAAGTCCGCAGACTTTATCAAGATGGGTCCATCGGAGGCGGCCGGCAACGCCGCCGCCGGAGCGAAATCCGTGGTTGCCTCATTGAGTCTGTTTTTGAACCAGACAATTTTATCATCCGTTCTGCTGACAGCAGCGATGTCGGCATCACCGTCGCCATCGAGGTCGGCTGCCACAACAGAGCGCGGGTCATTCGGTAGCGATCCGATCGTAACACTTCCTCCAAAGGTGCCATCGATGAGAAGCCTGTTTCGCGACCAGACGATCGCGTTATTGACCTGAACGTAGATAGCATCCTGCGCGCCATCTCCATCGACATCTGCCAGCGTCACATCGTTCACATCGAGTCCGGATGCCGATGCATTATTAAAAGTTAGAAATCCATCATTGGCATAATATGTCCCACCCGTCGTTCCGGCCCGCATCAAGTCAATGTCGCCATCGTTGTCCATGTCGGCGGCCCTCATCGCCAGAACGGTACCTGTAACACTCGGGACCGATGCCGCTGTGAATTTGTTGCACAGCCCCAAGGCCCACCCGTTCGGATTCGAGATAACGGTCACGTCGACGTCGCCATCACGCGTAACGTCCGCAACGTCCAGGATCGTAGAACTTAGCAGGATAATACTTTCTGTAAAATTCTCACTGCCATCGTTCGTGTACAGGTAATTTGCGACACTCGCACGCATGATAAAATCTGCATCGCCGTCGTTATCGATATCGGTGATATAAATACTCCGAGGGGTGACACTGGTCGTAATGGGAATCGAGGTGAAACCGCCGCTGCCGTTATTTCTGTGCCAGAAAATCTCCGTTGAAGAGCACGAGATGAGGTCGGGGTCGCCATCGCTGTCAACGTCGCCAATATCGAAACCGGAAGCCCCGGCCGCATGAGTAATCACTGTTGAAGATGTAAATATCGGCGCACCAGCAACAGATGGTTTGATTGTAAAATCAAAACCATAGTTAACCTTCAGATTGTGGCCAGTCATGCTTGTTAGTCTTTCATTGATCGCCACCTCGACCTTTTCCCCCGGAACGAAGTTGGTAGTAGGATCGAATGTGATTGTGTTCGTTCCGCCGCCGCTGAAAGTGCCTGCAACGAGGCCACGTGATCGACTCCGGACAATAAAGCTGGCTGCGTGTACCGTCGCACCTTCGATTGGCTGATTGAATGTCACGGAAATATTTCCGTTCGCAGCTACACCGAATGCACTGTTGGCGGGCGTTGTGCTCGTTATTGTCATGAACTTGTTGTTTTCGTGCCATACGAATCCTTTACCCAGCGCGCCAGCAGTGGTCACGTCTATATCGCCGTCCATATCCATGTCGCCATAATTGATAACGTTGGCATACTCACCAGGTCCTGTGAGCGCGCCATAGCTGAGGACGCGCTGCGTAAAAGATTGCGATCCGTTGTTCTCGAACCAGTATGCCCCGGAGAGAAGATCCATGTCCAGGTCACCATCTATATCAACTGCCCGGACCGCATTGATCCGGTTCGTGGTTGAAACTGCCACACTACGTTTGGTGAAGTTCTCG
This sequence comes from Cyclobacteriaceae bacterium, assembly GCA_044227305.1. Lineage (GTDB taxonomy): Bacteria > Bacteroidota > Bacteroidia > Cytophagales > Cyclobacteriaceae > ELB16-189. The sequence continues at coordinate 316,878 of JBGAFJ010000001.1, forward strand.
CTTCCGTCATTTTCCCACCAGGCTAGGTCGTTGGTGTTGACGGTGTTGGCCGAAAGGATATCCACGTCACCATCGCTATCGAGGTCGGCCCAGGAAGTGCGCTGCGTACTGGTGGTCGTAGCGATAATGTGCTCCGTGAAGACCTGTGCGCCGTTGTTCTGGAACCAGCTCAAGACGAGAGAATTTCCGTTGAACGCCACGATGTCCATCGCGCGGTCGCCGTTGACATCGACGATTTGATAGTAGGAATTTATGTCATATGATCCGCCGGAGCTAATCGCCGGTTGTATGGTGAAAGCCCCGGCTCCGTTGTTCCTATACCATCGCAAACTGTTCGTACCGCTCAGAATCGGGGCGACCGCGTCGATGTCTCCGTCGCTGTCAAGATCGCCGCCGGCAATGGTCCATGTGATTGTTGTGGTGGCCAGGAGCACGGGCGTAAATGCAGATCCATCATTCCTCCACAAGTAGAAACCGTCATCATTGCCGGACACCGACAGGGCATCAAGATCTCCATCACCGTCGACATCGAAGACCTCCGCCTGACGGAACTCCCCGATTTTCCGGTCACAGAAATTTCCATTTCCGTCGTTTTCATAAAGGTTCGTCAAATCGGTAATTACTCCATCCACGCCCACAACAAGATCCATGTCCCCGTCATGATCAAAGTCGATTGGGGTCACATCTTCAAGTGGCGTGCTGCCGCTGCTAAAGTCGACCCGGCGCGGTGAGAACGCTGGCGGCGTGAGGGCGGTTGTACCCGTGCGCACCGTAAATGTTATTGTGTTGCCGCGAGCCAGACCTTGCGCCGACACACTTTTCAATCCGGTCGTGACCGTAACATTAACTACCTCACCAGCCTTCCACTCGTTGTCAGGAATGAATGTGATTGTGTTCGCACTCGCCGACAAACTGCCGGGTACGACATCAGTGAAGCTTCCTCTGACGACGACCGTAGCGCCCGTCAACGTCGCACCGTTAATGACCTGATCGAAAGTGATGGTTATATTTGATGTTGTCGGTACGAAGTTTGCAAACGCCGTGGGACTCGTGCTCACAATGTTCATCTGCGCAATTGCGCGGGACGCACACAAACAGAAAAGAATGAGCGCGATAAGCAGGACTGGTCTTTTCATCACCTGGAATTTGAAGGATCGGTTAAATGACCCAACGGGGCTATAATCCAAGGGCTAAAAATGTAGAATTTGCGCTATAACCTATAGTAAAATTCCGAACAGTCATCCCCACATTCAAGGTTTTTCAGGCCTTTGGCGTGAGCTTGTGCCAGAAATGGAATTACTCCAAGTAGACTATTTATTTTTTCTTCAGGTATTCGACGGGACTCACGATCTTCCAATCGACGTTCATTTCAAACATTTGGCTCACGATCGGCCTGTGTCCGTTGCCGACGATCACAAGTATCTTCTTATCACGAGGCTCCACGATCCTGACGATATTGGAATACATGCTAATGTTACGCTTGTACCATTGCGCCAGAAATTCGGCGCCTGCATATTCCCCGGGAACGCCGAGGTAAGGCGCCATCGCAACAAAATTTGCCCGCCACATGTCGCGCTTGCTTTCTGAATTCATGATGATAAAATTCTCGCTTACCGTGCGGTTGAATTTAAGGGAATCAAAAAGTGAGAATTCCTTTCTCATGACGTTGATATCGGCTTCGAACGATGCGGTCTGATTTCCTTTTTTTGCCGCCGCCACGAGAGAGTCGTAAAGAAAATCGCCTGGTGCATCCATGCAATAAAGTTTTTTGTGACCCAGCATCTTTCCGAGCCTGTATCCTATCTGGTAGACTTCGTTGGCCTGCAGCTCGAATTTTCCTTCGAGATAGAGTGCATAGGTGCTGTCGAGCAGGCGGCCACGCTGGCTTTGTTTCCACTCAACAAATATCTTATCAGGATTAAACGCCTTCAATTTTGCAGCGAGGTCTTTTATTTCTTTTTGTCGCCTCTCCGACATCACATCGTCCTTTCTGGTTTTCATCATGTCGTTGTTGCTCGCGAAGTGGTACACCCCGAGCAGCATGACTTGCTTTTCCTGTGCCAGTAGCGGTAACACTGATAATGTCAACGCTAAAAATGACACAAGAGAAACAAGGTAACGACGTGGGTATTTCATGGGTTCGTTTTTTAATTCTTAGACAACGTTTCGTGAAACGGGTTACAGGAAGGTTGCATTTTTTGAAAGGCTGGTCGGAATCGCGCGAAATCCCCCTACTCATACTTCAACGTCTCCGCCGGATTCAGAAACGCTGACTTCAAACCCTGCGCGCAGATGATCAACAGCGCGAGGATCAGGGTGAACACACTTCCCACCACCAGGCTCCAGGGACTGATGTCTGTCCTGAAAGCGAAGTCGCTGAGCCACCATTTCATGGAGTAATAGGCTGCGGGTGTGGCGAGGATCATGGAGATCAGAATCAGTTTCGCGAAGTCGCGCGAGAGCAGAACTAGGATGCCGGAGACGCTGGCGCCCATCACTTTTCTTACACTGATCTCTTTCGTGCGCTGCTCGGCGGTGAATGCGGCGAGTCCGAGAAGGCCGAGGCAGGCGATGCCTAGTGCGAGCACGGTAAACACATTGAAGATGCTTCCAAGACGTGCTTCTTCTTTGAAAGATTCGGCGAAGTCGTCATCGACAAAGGAATAGGTGAACGGTAAGTCGGCGTTCTGCGATTTCCAGAGTGCCTCAATGGCAGCAATGGTCTTAATGTGATCGCCCGGCGCGATGCGAACGTGCAAGAAGCGCTGGTGCTCGTTCAGGAAAAACATCAGGGGCTTTACTTCATTCTTCAGACTCTCAAAATTGAAATCAGCCACCACACCTACCACGGTGTAATAGTTGTTGTCGCCGGTGTTCACTTTCTTGCCGATGGGATCACCGGAGAACAGATATTCGGCTCCGGCCTGGTTGAGGATAATGGCCGCGCTATCGGAAGGGAAATCGCGTGAGAACGCACGGCCCGCCACCAGGTCAAACTTCATCGCCTCGAAATAGTCGTAGCCAACATAATTCATGTTCAGCAGGCGCTGGTTGTCTTTGTCGTCCTCCGTGCTCACGGATGTGCCGTCGTAATTTCCGATGGGTCTGAACCTGGCATTGCCAAGAGAAACGACGTCTTTGTTTTTCCTCAATTCATTCACAAAACCATCGTAGCTCGCCAGCCGGTTCGCGTTGCTGATGATCAAGAGGTCGTCTTTATCAAAACCCAGCTTTTTGGATCGCATGAAGGAAAGCTGATTCTGCACGATCAACGTAGACGTGATCAGTATCATTGAGATCGTAAACTGCAGTACCACCAGTCCGTTGCGAAGTCCACTGGATTTCATTCCGGACTTCAGCTTGCCTTTCAACACGTCAACAGGTTTGAATGATGCCAGGTAAAACGATGGATAGCTTCCGGCGAGGATGCCCAACACGAGGGTGAACAGTGCAACCGCAGCAATAAAAACCGGGTTGAGGAGCAGGTCAAATGAAAGCCTCTCCCCTGTCAAAAGCATAAACGGATATTTGAGTAACTGAACCAACAGCAGTGCGATCACCGCAGCAACGGCCACCATGAGGATCGTTTCAAACGTGAATTGCCGCACGAGCTGGGTGGAGTTGGATCCCAACACTTTGCGTATGCCCACTTCCTTGGCACGCTTCGAGGATCGCGCGGTGGTGAGGTTCATGAAGTTCACACATGCCAGCAACAACACAATCGCTGCGATGGAACCGAGAATGTAAATGGTGGTGATGCTGCCGGTGGGACTCAATTCTCCATCAAGGTTGGAATGAAGGTGAATGGATGTCAGCGGCTGCAAGAAGAATTCTACGATCACGCCCTGCGATTCATACTTATCAAAATCCGGCACGTTCTTCTTGAGCATGTCGGGTATTTTGGATTCAATGCTTGCTGGATTCGCATCCGGATTTAAAAGTAAGTAAGTGCTCAGGTTGAGGTTGTTCCACGCCAGATCCTGTCCGGGTTGCGAAGATTCAATAGAAACGACACACGTATATTGAAAATGCGAGTTCGCGGGACAGTTCTGGATCACGCCCGTCACCTGGCATGGATTGCCGTCAATGATGATGGATTTTCCGATCACTGCGGCGAGGTCAGACTGCTCTCCGAAATATTTTTTCACCATGTCGCGTGTCAACACCACCTGATATTTTTCTTTCAAGGCGGTAGCCGGATCGCCGGAAAGGAGTTTGAGGCTGAATACATCGAAGAACTCAGGTCCGGCGTACAAAATGTTCTCACTGAAGAGTTTGTCGTCGTGCTTGAAGACTTTATCGTATTGCATGAAAAGTCTCAATGACTTCTCCACTTCGGGAAAGCTGGCGCTCATGGCGGCGGCCATCGGGGGATACGTAGCCGTCATCTCCGCGATGTTGGTACCCATCTCGAGGTGGGATGCTACTCGGTAGATTCGGTCCGCTTTTGAATTGAAACGGTCAAAGCTGAGCTGATGATAAATGAAGATGGCGATGTACAAAAACACGGTCAATCCGACCGCGAGACCCACCACATTGATAACGGAGTAGAGCCGTCCCTTGAGGAAATTCCGGAGGGCTACAGTGAAGTAGTTTTTTATCATGGGAGTAAGACGATACGGGAGGGAGAAAGTTGCATGGGAAATACAGGAACCGCGGAGAACGCGAAGAACGCGGAGAAAAATACATTTTTAGCCACGGAGGACGCGGAGGACGCGGAGAACACGGGTACCCTAATTTGGCAGTTGGCTGTTGGCTATTGGCAGTTGGCAATTGGCAAAATGGCTGGCAGCGATTGAGATTGAGCGCTGAAGTATAGGGGACTCATTGTCCTCCGTGGCTAATTTAATTCCGAAAAACAAAAACTCAGTGTCCATCCGTGTCCTCCGTGGCTAATGCATTTCCATAAAAACAAAAAACTCAGTGTCCATCCGTGTCCTCCGTGGCTAATGCATTCCATAAAAACAAAAATTCTCAGTGTCCTCCGTGTTCTCTGTGGTTAATGCATCTATTCCGTGTTCGCCGCGGTTTAATGCATCTATTCGTACTTCAACGTCTCCGCCGGATTGGTCAAGCTCACCTTCATAGCATGGTAGCTCACCGTAGCAAGAGCGACCAGTAGGCCTGCCGCCATGCTCACAGCGAACAGCTCCCACCCCATCTCAATTCTGAATTTGAAGTCGCTGAGCCATTTGTTCATCACATAATATGACAACGGCGCGGCCATTCCAAAGGCAATCAGCGACAGCCACACATATTGCTTGTTGAGTAAAATGAAAATGCTGCGGATATCGGCGCCCATCACTTTCCGGATTCCGATCTCTTTGGTTTTGTTCATCGCATTGATACCTGCGAGGCCAAACAATCCAAGACAGGAGATCAAAATGGCAAAGCCCGTCGCGAATGTCATGATGCTCATCCATCGCTGATAGGATTCGTATTGACGTGCCACGTCTTCGTCGAGAAAGGTGTAGTCGAAGGGCTTCTCCGGTGCAAGTTCTTTGAAAATCTTTCCGATCTTTTCCACGGAACCGGGTAAGTCTGTAGGGCCTACTTTGATCATCATGGCCATCATGTGGCCGACACCTTCTTTGTCCATCGAGAGAAACATAGGCTCGATTTGCTCTTCGAGTGAGAGAAAATGATAGTCTTTCACCACGCCAATCACTTTCGCCCCTATGCTGGCTGTATCTTCTTTCCAGTTCAGGTACTCGTTGAGCGGGTCCGTCCACTTCATGTCTTTCACCAGGGCTTCATTGACGATCACTGCATTTGAATCACTTTGGATCGCCAGATCGAAGTTTCTTCCCTGCAGGATTTCTATACCCAGTGTAGGGATGTAGTAAGGATCTGCCGCATAGACGTAAGCAGATTTATTCTCGTCTTTGATCTTGTAGCCGTACCGAGAATACCCCTGATTAAAAGAAGACGTGGTGCCAGCCACGGAAATGATGGAAGGCTCCCTGCCAGAAACTTCCCTGAACCGCGCCACCAGCTTGTCCGATGCGTCGGTCCAGCCATACTGTGTAGGCACCACGATGATCTGATCCTTGTTGTAGCCAAGATCCATGGTCGTCACGAACTGCATCTGCCTGTACATGATCACGGAGCTGATAATAAGAAAGGCCGACAGCGCAAACTGCAGAACAACGAGAGGCCTTGTGAATCCTGCCTGCAGTTTGGACGTAAATCGTCCCTTCAACACGGCCGTGGGCTTGAAGCCTGACAGGAACAAGGCTGGGTAACTTCCGGCGAGCACCCCCACGATCATGGTGACTACAAAGCTCACACCCACCAATTGCGCGGCGGTGGCGAGATCGAGCGCAATTCCCTTTTGGGTGAATACGTTAAACGCCGGCAGAAAAAGTACGGCGAGCGTGATGCCGATCACCATGGAGATCAGTGCCAGCACGACAGACTCCAATCCGAACTGATAGACCAGTTGATTCTTTTGCGCACCCACGACTTTTCTGATTCCGACTTCGGTCCGTCGTGCTGTGGATGTAGTGAGTGCCAATGAAACATAATTGATGCAGGCGATGATGAGTATCAGCAACGCAATTCCGCCGAGGATCAGTGAATATTGCGGGTCACTGACTTTGGTCCAGCCGACTTCCTTTCTCAGGTGAATGTCTGCGAGGTTAGTAAACAGAAGTTCGAACAACTTCACATCCGCCGGAATAGGTTTTGGTGATCGATCACGCGTCCGCTTGAGACTCTCGGCCATCAACCGGTCCGTCACCTTATCGACGTTGTTCTTCATCCTGGCCAGGTCTGTGCCCGGAGCCACCTGTACAAACTGCGGTGTGTTGAAATTGCCGAACTGTGTCATGTTGCGCTCATAGCCGGGCCGGTTTTCCTGGGGAAGCAAAATCTGAAATTCGAGGCTCGAGTTGGCGGGTGCGGGCAAAATGATGCCCACCACATGAAACGAAAGTTCTCTTCCGTCACCACTTTGCAATAACATCGTTTTTCCGATCGGATCCTCGTTGCCAAAATATTTTTCGGCAATAGAAGGTGTCAATACGATCTCCGACTTGTTTTGAAAAAGCTTCTCGGGATTGCCTTTCACCAGTTTAAAAGAGAACATCCTGAAGAAATCGGCGTCGACATAAACGATTTTTTCAGTGAACACCTTATCGTTGGCGCTGATGATACCACTTGAAGCACTGAAGCGTGTCCCCATCTCAATCTCGGGTATCTCGGCCTTAAGGGCATTCAGCATCCCCGTTTGGATCCAGACAAACGTGTCAAACGGCTCTTCGGGATTTTCGGAAAAGCTGTTGTACGACTTTGCTTCCAGTCTATAAATACGGTCTTTGCTCACATGGAACTTATCGAAGCTCCTCTCATCCCTGATAAAAAGGAAGATGAGGACACAAAACGCGATGCCGATGCTGAGGCCAAAAGCGTTGATGAAAGAGTATAATTTTCGCTTTACAATGTTTCGCGCTGCGACCTTGAAGTAGTTGTGGATCATAGGGTTGTTTTACAAGTTTTAGGCCTGCTTGCCGGAAGGTAGATATTCAACATGCCGTCAAAAATCGTCCCGCCATCAGATGGATCAGAGATGCACTGAGTTGTTAAAAAGTTGTACCGAAACCGGGCGGAAGCGAACCTTAACCCTCGACACTTCTGCATTTGGTACTTAAATAGGCAATTGACAAGGAGCAGTTGACAAATGGCTCGCAGCGACGGGGATGGGGTACTGAAGTTTGGTGGATAGCAGGGAGGCTAGTCAACCTTGATATCTAAGTTGGCAGTCGGCAGTTGGCAGTTGGCAAAATGGCTCGCAGCGACCGAGGATTGGTACTGAAGCTAAGTAACTGGTTGCGAACATCAACACATCAACACATCACCTACTCATCTTTCAACACCTGCGACGGATTTAACGTAGCGGCGCGCAACGAAAGATAACCAACACACAACACAGCCAGCAAGATCTCAGCCAGTCCGGCGACAATAAAGAACACTGGCGAGATGTCGATGTGATAGGCGAAAGAATCCAGCCATTGCCCGATACCCCACCACGCGAAAGGGGTCGCGAGCACGAGTGCGACGATGATGAACTTGATGTACTGCGTGTTGATCATCATGAAGATTCTCATGATTGAAGCTCCAAACACTTTGCGGATACCTATTTCTTTCTTTCGCTGCTCAGCCGAATACGCCACGAGGCCAATCAAGCCGATAATACCAACTCCGATCGAGAAGAAAGCAAAAATCCCAAAGAGGCGTCCCAGTTTTTGCTCGCTGGAGTATTGTTGCGCAAGTTTTTCATCGTAAAACTGTATTTCAACGGGAGCCGTCGGCGCCAGTTCTTTCCAGCGCCTTTCAATGATTGACATGAGCTTCGAAACGTCGTCGGTCTTGAATTTCACAGAAATCACACGGGTGTCGCCCCACATATTTGAGTTCATGGTCAGGAACATCATCGGCGTAACTGGCGCGTGAAGTGATCTGAAATTGAAATCTTTCACGACACCAATCACTTCAAAAGGATGGTTATAATCGCCAGGATAGAGCACGTGTTTACCCAACGCTTCATCCGGTGTCCAGCCGAAGAGTTTGGCTGCATTTTCATTGATAATGATCGACTTGTTATCCGCGGGACTTCCTTCACGAAACAATCGCCCTGTCGCAAGATGAAGTCCGTAAGATGCAAAAAACTGATCATCGATCTTTACTTGTCCGATGGGCAGGTTTTCACTACTTCCTTCTTTAGTAAAAACATCTTCGAAAAAACCCCATCCCGGTACGTTCGCGGAGATTGATGCAGTGACCACTCCCTCTTTTGATGCGAGTTCATTCCGAAACGATTCGATTTGCGCGCCCAATGCATCGGCGTGACCGATCAGCAGGATGTTTTCTTTGTCCAGACCCAGGTCTTTGTTTCTCATAAAACTGAGTTGCTGAAAAACGATGAGCGTTGATGCGAGCAACGCGATTGCGATGGTGAACTGCAGGGTGACCAATCCGTTCCGAAGACCCCCCGACTTCATCCCGGTGGCAAGCTTTCCTTTGAGCACCTGGATCGGCTGGAACGACGTGAGATAAAACGCCGGATACAGACCCGCTATAAATCCAAGTACGAAGGGTAACGCAATCACGATGGCAATCACTTCCCAATTGCCTGTCAGCGAGAACGGAAGGTCAAAGCCGGTGAATTGAAAAATGAGAGGTCGGAGCACGGCGGTGAATCCCAGAGCTAAAATGGTTGCCACCGCACTGATGAATATCGACTCAAATTGAAACTGGGCAACCAACGATCCTTTCAATGCGCCCATCGTCTTCTTCACCCCCACTTCTTTGGCGCGCGTGGTGGCACGGGCGGTGGAAAGATTTATGAAATTGATTGCGGCGATCAGCAAAATAAATCCGGCCACGCCACTGAATATGTACACGTAGGCCTGGTCGCCCACTTCTTCGTAACGCTGAAATATTTTGCCCGAACCCAACCGGATGTCTGTTACTGGCTGAAGATAAAAATGCCAGCCGCCCTTGTCCCTTACGAATTCATCAAAATCCATCTCCATACTTTTCAAGGAGGGTTTGATCCTTCGATCCGCCACAGACTGTATTTTCTCATCAAGCGCGGCGACATCGGTATTCGGCTTTACTTTGATGTAAGTGACCACCTGCGACCAGATAAAGCTCCACTCGAAGCGTTTCATCCCGGGATTGGTATAATTCGACTGGAGGTAATCGAAATGGAAGTGGACGTTGGTGGGCTGTGGCTCTGTCACTCCACTGACCATGACAGTCGCGGTGTCAAACAAAAGTGTTTTGCCCAGAGCGGGTTCATCGCCAAAAAATTTCTTCGCCACTTCCGGAGAAATGACCACCTTGTTTTTTCCTACCAATGCCGTTTTGGGATCTCCTTCTTTCAGTTTAAAATCAAAGAATTGAAAAAAATTGGAGTCGGCACCCAACACGTCATGTTCATGAAAGGATTTGACATTACCGTTCCCATCGGTGTAGCGCACAATGATATTGCCTGGTGTATTGATACGCATCGTTTGTTCTATTTCCGGAAAATCTTCCTTCAGGGCGATCGCCAACTGGGGTCCGGATGAAGTCATGACGCCACCGCTCGGCGTCCAGATGGCAGTTTGATTTACCCGATACAGGCGATCCACATCCGGGTGCGTCTTATCGAAACTTTGTTCGAAGCGCACATAACTGAAGATCAGCAGGCAGGATGCAATTCCCACCGCCAACCCTACCACATTGATCAGTGAGTACGCCAGGTTTTTTCTGATGGCCCGCACCATGATGGTGAAATAGCTTGCTAACATAGATGTGTCGATTAATCTGAAAATGAATTTATTCCTGAAAATGATTCCTGGCCGGAAGAACCGGAAGACGTTCCTTCTGAATCGTCTGCGCGCGATCTTCACCCCCACCGACGCAACATCGGCGTCGAATTGCTCCACGAGGTCGCCTTCGATTCCTTCATACAACGGTGCGGGGCAAAACCACGACAAGAACCTGAGTCCTGCCTGCGGCGGTTCAATATGTTTCTGCCTCTCATTCATACTTCAGCGTTTCTGCCGGGTTGGTCCGGGCCGTTCTGAACACCTGAAAACTCATGGTGAATGCGGCGATGACCAATATCAACATGACCGGCGCCACGAACACCCACCAAGCGAGATCGGTCTTATAGGCATATTGTTCGAGCCACTGGCTCCCGGCGTAATAGGCCAGTGGCAATGACACCAGTGTGGCCACGAGAATCAGCTTCATGAAGTCTGTAGAAAGCAATACCACCACACTTGTCAGCGATGCACCGAGTACCTTACGAATTCCTATCTCTTTAGTCCGCTGAATGGCTGTGTAGGATGATAAAGCGATCAGGCCCATCACCGAGATGATGATGGCGAGGGCTGTAAAAATCGCCGTGATGCTTTCAAAACGCCGGTCATCCCTGTACTGACTGTTGTAACGGTCTTTCAAAAAGAAGTAGTCGAACGAATTGCCAGGAAAGAATTCCTTATAAGTTTTTTCTACGTCAGCAATGATGCGCTGTGGATCTTGTCCATCCACGCGAATAGACGTGTAGGCATAGGTGCTGTACGTGGGGCGGAAGATCATCGCCTCCATCGGATTCTTCAATGACTCCTGGTGAAAGTCATTGACTACACCGATGATGGTCCAACGGCGCTGCCGGTTTCCCCAACCGAGCTCCTTCCCAACCGCTTCTTCCGCACTCTTGAGCCCCAGGAGTTTCACACCTTTTTCATTGATGATGACTTTATTTAGTTTATTGAAATCAGGGCTATGATCGGTCGGCAAAAAAGCTCTTCCTGCCACAATCCGCACTTTGTAAGTATCAAAGAAGCCGTAGTCAACATTCATGAAGCTGAACATATAGGTCGCATCCGATCCCTGATCAAAAAGACCGGTATTGAAATTCCTTCCCAGTCTTTCACCAGGGATTCTCCCACTTGTGCCGGCGCTGGTGACGCCTTTTATTTGAGTAAGATCATGTTTGAAATTCTCTACACGCTGAATGAACGTGGAGTCCCACGCGGTCAATTCCGGTGACGAGATCACCATCGTATCGTGGATGTCGATTCCGAGGTCAGCTTCACTCATGAAGCGGATCTGCTTGGAAATGATTAGAGTCCCGGTAATCAACGCTGCGGATGCGGTAAATTGAAAAATCACCAGGAACTTGCGCAGGATCTGTCCACTTGAAGAACGTTGGAATTTTCCTTTCAGAACCGTCACAGGCTTGTAACCCGAAAGCACAAAGGCAGGATAAAATCCGGATAGCAAGATACCGGCGATCATGATGACAGCGAAAATGATCAGCGTGTTGGAATCGATAACTTTAAAAATTCCCAGCAACGACAGGTTTGAAGAAATCAACTCGTTGAAAGATTTCTGCAATGCGATCACCAGCGCGAATGCGACCATGAAGGAGATGAAACTGATCAATATTGACTCAAACAGGAATTGATTTACCAGCTGGCTCCTGAAAGCTCCCATTACCTTTCTCAGACCCACTTCTTTCGCGCGATCCAACGCTTTCGAAGTAGTAAGGTTGATGTAGTTGATCCACGCAATGAAAAGTATAAAAAAAGCAACGACGAGCATGATCCAGACAGCCTTTCCGTTAGCCCTTCGCGCGAAATCGTATTCGTAATCTGAGTACAGGTGCGCATCCTTAAGCGGTTGCAGATAAAATTTTTCAAAACTTCCTGACACTTTATCGCCCTGAAAATACCGGATGCTGAAATCATCAAATTTCGTTTCGAACTGTTTGTAATCAACACCCGGTTTCAGGACCAGATAGTGGAACATGTCGGACCAGGTCCAGCTATTGTCGGCATCCTGGTTTTCGGGGCTGATCATACTGGAGTACGACTGCAGCGCATCAAAATTGAGGTGGGAATTGTCCGGGAAATTAGCGCACACACCCGTGATCTTAACGGGATTTGTATCCAGTCCAAGGAATATTGGCTTTCCGATCAGTTCCGAGAAGTCATTTCCCTTTATTTCAAAATACTTCCTCGCGAGCTTTTCGGTGAGGACGATGGAGGCGCGGTCCTTAAGACAGGTTGCGCGGTCACCAGCCAGCAATTGATAGCTGAATATCGTGAAAAAGTACTCATCTGCCATCAGCAACTCATCCCCGCGAAACACTTTATCGTCGATGCGAACCGTCAATTCGCCATTGGGCATCACGCGCGTATAGGACTCCACTTCGGAGTAATCTTTCGCCATCGTGGGCCCGATGGTGGGGTACATGATCGTGCCGTGCTGAATAATTTTTCCATGCTGGGAACGGTCGTTGGTGATGCGATAGGTCCGATCCAGTTTTTCATTGAACGTGTCGTAACTCAATTCAAAGCTCACGAATTCAAAAATCAGCAAGCAGGCGGCCAGGCCGATGCTCAGTCCAGCAATGTTGATAGCTGAGAAGATCTTGTTCTTCATCACATTTCTGAACGCGACAGTGAGATAGCTGAAAAACATAGCGCTGTTGATTAATCTGAATGAAAAGCTGTTTCTTAAAATGATTCCGGGCCTGAGAAAACGAAGCGTATTCCAAAACAAGCGACGGCGGGCACGCCGGATGCCGACCTTGTCGACGTCTTCCCGGAATTGCTCCTCCAAATCACCTTCGATCCCCTCTTTCAGCCCGACCGGGCAAAACCAATCGAGCAGTTGAAAGGGAAACCAAGGCATCCCTTCTCTGTTTCTCATCGCCTTTTAACGATTGAAAATCTTATGAATACGCAGTGATCATCTTCAACTGCGGAATGAGTTTCCAGAGGTCCATGCGTGCCTCTTTCATAGAACGCAGCATGGAAAGACCCGCGTTCGTGACCTGGAAGATCCGTTTCCTTCTTCCACCCCGGGCATTCGTTGCGCCGCCCATCGAGGATTTCACCAACCCCTTGTCTTCGAGACGATACAACGTAACATGCACCGCACTCAAAGTCGATTCCCGCCCCACCCTCTCTTTGATGGCGGTGACGATCGCGTTGCCGTATGCCTCGTCTTTGAGGATGCCTACCATCGTAAGCACCAGCTCCTCAAATTCGCCCAGGTATTCTTTAGAAGCCATTTGTATATAGTTTGTAAAACTAATATACGGATTAGTCTGCATTTTGTTTAAGAAATGCCCAAAGGCCTCAGGGGCTACAAAAAACAAGGAAAAAAGTCAGGAACGACCTAATCCATCACTCGTATTTCAGTGTTTGCGCCGGATTGATGGTAGCAGCACGAATCGAATGGAAACTGACAGTAAGCAGTGCGACTGCCATGGCAGCCACTATCGAAATTGCATAGAGCCACCACCGCATCTCAGCACGAAAAGCAAAATTCTCCATCCAGTTATTCATGAGATAGTACGACACCGGAACGGCGATAACCACGGCAATGATCACGAGGGATGCAAATTTCCAATTGAGCATATTGACGATATCAGACACGCGCGCTCCCAATACTTTGCGGATTCCGATTTCCTTGGTGCGCTGCTCGGCCGTGAACGCGGATAAGCCATACAACCCCAGGCAGGAGATAAGAATCGCAAGCGCGGTAAAGAATCCTATCGCGTTACTGAATATCCGTTCCTGTTTCAGCATCTCCCCGAAATTGTCGTCGAGGAAATGGTACTTGAAAGGCTCGTCGGGCGCCAGCTTCTTCCATTCTGTCTCCGCCATTTTCAGAAATTCGGGCACGCGGCTACGGTCGATTTTCACACCCAATTGATACGGTTTGCCCAGTGCGATAGCCATCGGTGCGATCTCATTACGCAATGATTCCCAATTAAAATCCTGAACCACCCCGATCACATATTGCGGATTTTCTTTCCCAAGTTTCTTGCCGATCGGATCCGTCAGATTAAGTGCTTTTACCGCTGCTTCGTTCAGCACGATGGACGACGAATCGGATGCAAGGTCTTTGATGAATGAACGTCCTTTCACCACGTGAAATCCCATAAAATCTATATAGTCAGCATCTCCGTTATACGTACTCAACGAAAGACCCTGCGGCATGTCTTCAGTTTCAAACACATTGACGGTGACAATCATCTTGCTTCCGGGTTCGCCGGCATGGAAGCTGGTCTTTTGCACCCCTGCAAACTGCGTAACGGCATTCCGGTAAGTTTCACTTTTCTCTTTCAACACCGACATGCGATCGATAGTCACGACATTTTGTTGATCGAAACCCAAATCTTTCGTCTGCATAAAATTCATTTGACGAAAAATGATCGCTGAGCAGATCATGAGGCACACTGATATGGCGAATTGAAAAACCACCAACACGTTTCTGAAACTACCCGAGCCGCTTGTCATCAGATTTCCCTTTAAGACTTTTACAGGCTTGAATGATGTGAGATAGAAGGCCGGATAAATTCCGGAAACCAAGCCCACCATAAGAGCGAACAGGACAATACCAGCGATTCCGGGTATGTTCGTCCAAATGGTATTGATCAGCTGATCCCCCGTGATCAGTTCAAACAGACGGACGAATGCCTCCGCAAGAACCATCGCCAAAGCCAAAGCAGCCATACTGATCATAACCGACTCTAACGTGAACTGGCCGACAAGTTTTGTGCGCGATGATCCCACGGCTTTACGAATCCCCACCTCCTTTGCCCTGCGCGACGCCCGCGCGGTCGTAAGGTTGATAAAATTCACAGCCGCCAGCACCACAATGAATATCGACAGACAAGCAAATGCATACATGTTCGATTCATTGCCGATGGGTGAAATCTCGAACATTGCTGTTGATTTCAGGTGTACATCGAGGAAGGGAATGACCTGAAATTTTACAGAGAGCGGATTGTTTTTGTATTCCTCAAAAGTTCCGGTTGACATAGGTCCCGAAGCAGGAAATACTTGCTTCTCGAGAATGCGATCCAACGCATTATCCAGATCCTGCTGTGTATTCTTTTCCTTCAACAACGCATAGCAATGAAAACCCGCTGAAGTCCATACCTTCTCAAACTTGCGTTGGGTTTCGATCGATAACCATACCGATGCTTTCATCTGTGAGCTTCTTGGATCATCTTTGACAATACCAGTGACTGTAAAAGGAACCTTATCCTTTCCGGTAAGCACGGTCTTGCCCATCGGATCCGCATCGTTGAAATACTTTTTTGCAGCCGATTCCGTCATCACGATGCTTGCCGGCGCCGACAAGGCTGTGCGCGCGTCGCCTTCCACAAACTTGTAGGAGAAAACTTTGAAGAATGACGAGTCAGTATAGAATACACGTTCGTTGAAGGTGGTTTCACCGGATTGAATCGGTAACTCCATCTGCTGCTTGATCCGGGTGAAGGCTTCTACTCCTTCGAATTCTTTGGGAAGAACATCACCCAACACTTCCGGCCCAACGGCAAACTGTCCCATGTTAAAGAACGATATGCCTATCTTATAAATCCTTTCTCCGTTTTCGAAATGGCGATCATAGCTCCATTCATTGTAAACAAAAAGAAACATGACCAGGCTACACGCAATGCCGATCGCGAGCCCGGAGACATTGATCAAAGAATAGGAAAACTGCCGACCCAGGTTCCGCAGTGCGACGAGGAGATAGTTTCGGATCATAACAAGTCTTTATTATCCAAGTTTACGAGAATCAATGTATTTCTTATCTTCATGCCCTTGAAAAACCTGCCGTTTGCGTTAGTCCAGCCATCGCAAATCAGGGCTATTCGTACTTCAGTGTCTCAGCAGGCCGCGTCCATGCAGTTTTCACGGCCTGATAGCTTATGGTCATGAGTGCCACCACCAATGAGATTCCTCCTGCAAGCACAAATGCTGTCCAACCCGTGGCAACACGATATTCGAAAGATTTCAACCACGTCTCCATGGCATAATAGGTGAGCGGCACTGATATGATCAGTGAGACCCCAATCAATATCACATAGTCCTTCGACAACAATATCAACAATGATTGCTCCGTGGCACCCATCACCTTTCGGATGCTGATCTCCTTCGTTCTGCTTTGCATCGCCAGCGACGCGAGCGCATACAGTCCGAGACTACCAATAAGGGTCGCCAGCAGCGTCGCAATACTCACGATCTTTCCAAGGTTCTGATCATTACGATATTGTGATGCCAAAGCCTGGTCCACGAAATTGAAAGAGAACTCCTCCCCCGCGGTCAGTCTGTCCCAAACCGTTTTTATTTCATCGATCGTCGCATTCATCTCACCCGGGAGAAGACGTATCATCAATTTGGGAAACGGAGTGTTGTCGATTCCTATGTTTTGAATACCGCTGGTGGGAAGCGCCGGATCCATCGCCAGCACGAGCGGACCAACCTTGGTATATAATGATGCGAAGTTGAAATCTTTGACTACACCGATCACTTCATGGTCAACAAAATCCTTTCCGGGAATCTTTTTCCCGATAGCGTCCTTCCACCCATATTCCTTTGCAAACGCTTCATTTACGATAATGGCTCTTCTCTGGTCGCTGGTATTTTCCTTCGTGAAGTTGCGACCGGCTACCATATCCATCTTCAAAGCAGGAATATAATTCTCATCCACAATGTTGATATTGAAATTGCGGTACACACCTGTATCATCGGTATAGCCTGCCGAGGTCCAGCCGCCGTTGCCAAAATCATGCGACGATACACCGACGGCAGCAATTCCCGGCACCTTCGCAAGCTCTAGTTTAAATTGCTCTGCTTTCTGCAGGCCAATATTGATCCGATCCGCAAGTTTCCCGGATCTTGGAACGTTGATCTGCACAACGGCAAGTTGTTCGCGATTGAAGCCAAGATTTTTATTCTGAAGGAACTCAAGCTGGCGTTTCATCACCAGGGTGCTTGATATGAGAAAGATGGAAAGCACCAACTGTACGCCCACCAGCACCTTTCTCATTCCTTGCTTGCTCCCGCCCGATTGAATCTTCCCCTTCAGTATCGCTATGGGTCGGAAATTGGACAATACAAACGCGGGATAACTGCCCGCAACAATGCCAATAATCGCAGTGAGCCCTCCGAGCACGCCAAACATAAACCAATCGGGCCGTAAATGAAGCTGCTTCCCCGCCACATCATTAAAAGTCGGGAGGCCCACAACGGCAAGCGTGAGCCCGACCACAAGAGATATCAGTGTGACAATGACGGCTTCGCCTATGAATTGAAATATCAGTTGCTTTCTCTCTGCCCCCACTACCTTTCGGATGCCCACTTCTTTAGCACGTTTGATGGAACGTCCCACCGCCAACGTGACGAAATTGATGCATGCCACCAGGAGGATCAATACAGAAATCGCTGCGAGAATATACGCGTACTTAGGGTTGCTGACCTGCGCAATACCTACCGGAAAGTCGTTATTCAGGTGAATATCGGTTAAAGGCTGGAGACCCGGCGAATACTTGCTCTCATTGTAGCGTTGCTCTCCCAGAATCGTTTTAAAAAGAGTTGGGAATTTTGCTTCGATATCTTTCGGATTTGTTCCAGTTTTTAACATCACATAGGTTTCCGGCGAGATGTTAAACCACGCGGATGTCAGAGCCCTTTCGCTATACAGGCGCGGAAAATTTAAATCTGATATTAGCACCGAAAATTGCAGGCTTGAGTTAATAGGGAGATTTTCAAGCACAGCTTTTACAGTAAAGTCTTCGAACCTTTCACCGAGCTGAATGGAAATCACTTTGCCAACCGGTTCGCTGTTTCCAAAGTAACGAATGGCAGTCTCTCGTGTGAGTATTACACTGCTCTGATCATGCATGGCCAGTTCGGGATCTCCTGAGATAGAAGGGAAATCGAACATCTTAAAGAAGTTCTCCCCACCCACAGCAACGGTCTGCGTGAATTGCTGCTCACCGACCCTTATGATCGATCCCATGTTATTGAAGCGAACCTGTAATTCCACTTCCGGAAAGTTGTCTTTCAGCGTAGGACCCATGGGGAAAGGGGTGGCGGTCTCAAAGAATTGCTGGTTTTCTCCCCAGTCTTCACGGGCATAAACGCGGTAGATGCGATCCGCATTATTATGAAATTTGTCAAAAGTCCATTCATCGCGCACGAACAGCACGATGAGGATGCACACACCGATTCCAAGACCAAGACCCAGAACGTTGATCAGGGAATGGGCCTTGCTACGAAGCAGAGAGCGGAACGCGATTTTGAGGTAGTTTTTAAACATAGCTCCAGTGGTTTGAGGCCTAAAGTCCTTCAATCCATCAAGATTGCAAACCACGGGCGCTCCACCTGTGACGGAGATGACTTGAAATGGAAAAAAGTTGTAGTGAGCGGGGTATTGGCTATTGGCTTCTGGCTTTTAGCTGTTGGCGGTCGAAGACAACCCATGTGTGTGGTTTTATTTTGGCGCGATTATCTGGCAATGCATTTTTGCCTATGCCAGGCTGGGGTCAATAAAAAAAAGAAGCACACCCATCCAGTGTGCTTCCACATCGAGATAAAGAGTTTGCGGTCTTAAAACCTTCCAAATTTCAGCGTTGCGTTGTAGGTGATACCGCTTAAGTCAGAGTCCGACAATCCAGCTGCATTGCTTCCGAAGGTGGCGCGATAGGACAACCCGGGACTGAATCTCATCCATCTGAAAATGTTCACTTCCAACTGGACACCTGGTTCAGCAACCATAAACCAGTTCTCATCGCGATAACCCTTGGTGCCGAAATTAAAATCCTTATAACCGTAGCGCTGATACTGAATTGTGAATCCAGGACCTGCAAACATGTTGAACCCGACATGGAACGCGCGGTGTGATGCAAGGATGACTTCCGTAACAAGGCCAACCTGGCCATATTCCCAGCTTAGGTTCAACGTAGGATCGACGCTGTATTGAGTGGGAACCGGTAAATTGTTGGTAACGGCCGAAGCACCGACGCCGAGGAAAACAACATGGTTTAAATAAACTCCACCGTATACACCGGCAAGGTTTGCATATTGTCCACGGATCATCGTGAACTTGTTGGTCAAAGCGCCATATCCAGTGGGATGTTGAGGGTTATTGAAGATAGTTCTGATCTCCCGATCACGGTAACGGTCACGGTTACGCCTGTGCCTTCTTGCATCATACCAATCTTCATCCTGGTCAAACTCAAGTGTGGACCTCTCCTCCTCTTTTTTCAAAGTATCCAGCGATTGCTTCTGACCTTCCTCCTGTTCCTGCGCGAATCCACCGAATGCGAGCAGTAGTGCGACAACGGTGAATTGTAATCTCTTTTTCATACGTGTTTTGAATTGTTAGGTGTTTGCCTACAGACAATCCCGACACGCGTACCCCCTATCCTTTTTTGATATTTTTTAAGAGTAAAAAAGTGCTTTTCACCAAAACAAAACCGACCACAGATTCGTAGCCGCCTTTTTTTCGCTTCAAAATACCGACTGAATCACATTATTCATACCTCAATGTGCTCACCGGATTTGCAGCCGCCGCTCGCAGAGTCTGGGAATAAATCGTCAGTAGGCCCAGGCCAGCGATGATTGAAACGCCCCCCAGGATGAGCCACGGCGTGATCTCAACTTTGTAGGCGTACAGCGTAAGAAAACTCTGGCCGAGAAAAATGCTCACCGGCGTCCCGATGATCAACGCAATTGAGATCATCATCAGAAAAGACCGACTTAACAGGAAGGCAATTTCGCTGACACTGGCCCCCATCACTTTCCGAATTCCAACTTCGCGGATACGGGTTTGTGAGGCATACATGGCCATACCCAGCATACCCAAGCATGCTATGACGATCGCAAGAAACGTAATGTAACCCACCACCGCGCCAATGTCTGTGAACCCGCCTTCCTCGTACGCGTCGTCTATCTCCTGATCCATCATCTTCCAAATCAATGGATGACTGGGATCAAGTCGTTTCCAGATTGCCTCCACATGAGCTACCACATGATCCCGCTCCCCTGGAGCAATGCGCGCGCTTACCACCGACAGTTTCGATGGATCGCAACGAAACGCGACCGGACCGATCTGATAACTCAGCGGACGAAAATTAAAATCTTTGACTACTCCAATCACTTCAAGGGTAAGCGAATCCGCAGTATAAACCGGCTGTCCTATCGCAGAAACTGCATCGGCAAAACCGAACACCTTTAGTGCCTGCTCATTGAGAATGATATGCTTTTCAGTTGTACCGTTGCTTTCCTCCCTAAAGTTTCTGCCAGCAACAAACCGGGCGTCGATATTGTTGAGGTAATTCTCATCCACGATAAAATCCCGCATTCCAAAAAGTTCACCATCAGGAGACTTCTTAAAATCGTCAGAACGGTCACGCCAGGTTCCCAGCGGGTGGGAAATCCCGGCTATCTGAACCACACCCCGCACACTTCTCAACTCGTTTGCAAGTTTTTCATAAGGCAGACCTTGTAATTGCACATTCAGGATATTCTTTTCATTAATTCCGTAGTCTTTATTGATCATGAAATTGACCTGGCTTTGCACAATCAAAACAAACACGATGAAGATGATTGAGAAAGTGAATTGAACCACCATGAGTATCTGGCGCATGGAAAGTCGCGAGTAGACGCGGAGGTTCCCAGCATCCTTCAAAACTCTTGAAGCCTGAAACGCCGATAGATAACCAGCCGGCAGTAAACCCGCAATCATACCCACTACCAAAGCAAAAATGAAAAACATTCCCAGCGTGGCCAGGTCTTCGTGTAGAGTCACTGAAAATTCGCGCGTGATATGAAGCTGCATAAATGCAGGCTTCAAAAGTTGAAGTATTCCGTACGAGAGGATCAATGCAAAAACAGCAAAGATGATCGTCTCACCTACAAATTGCACGAAGACCTGCCAGCGTTGAGCGCCCATTACTTTCCTCACCCCGATTTCTTTAGCGCGCGCCAGGCTTTTGGCGATCATCAGGTTGGTATAATTCAAACAAGCCATAATGATCACGACAGTGGCCAGCGCAGCAATGAAAATGCTGATCAGTGATGGTAACGCATTCCCCATTTGATTGGAGAGCTGCGGCCCAGGCGTGATATCGTTGATCGACTGAAGGTAAAACTCATACCCTTTGTCCCGCGTCTCGGGTTTTACATTCGCATAGTATTTCTTACTGATCTCAGCTAATGCATTCTGCACTTCATTCAGGGTCCGTCCTTTCTTCAGCTTGAAATAGGTATAACTGCTGTAATAGTTCGTCCACAGATTTGTAACAGACGGTATGGCTTCGGCTTTCTCCCAGCCTGCGAGCCCGTCTGAAGAAGCAAGCATTTCAAACTCAAAGTGCGTTTTGCTTGGGAACTCCTTCAGGATGCCTGTAATGGTAAAGTCCCCAAACCCCTTTATCGTGATCGCCCGTCCCAGGGCATCAACTTTCCCAAAAATCTTTTCCGCACATGCCCGTGTCAACACCAATGACTTGGCGTCCTGTAAAGCCGTAGAGACATCCCCGTTTTGCAAAGGGAATTCAAACACGCGGAGAAATGCAGGGTCGACTATGAGCCCCCGAACCGGAACTTCAGCGCTCCCGACAAGAGCATCACTGTTCATCGCACGTGTAATACTCACCACTTCTTCGGCAAACGCATAGTCATCGATCAAAGCCTTGCCCAAAGGCAAAGGTGTAGACGCATACGGCTCGGTCTCCCCATTGGTCCGCAACGCCCTGGTATTCACCCGATAAATACGTTCTGAATCTTTATGAAAATCATCAAAGGTGTATTGCTCCTTGATGATCATAATGATCAGCATGCCCAGCGACATGCTTACCGCTAACCCAATTAGGTTGATAAGACTAAAGGATCCGTGACGAAAGATATTCCGGATCGCGGTGGTGAAAGTGCTTTTTAACATGGCCGGAGGTTTTAATGACCGGCCTGTGAGACACCCCATCAACGGCTAAGGTTGCAAGCCTCAAGGAACCTGTGTAATTCCGCTATTCGTAACGAACTGCTTTCACCGGACTCATCATCGCCGCCCGAATGGTTTGGTAGCTCACGGCCAGTAAAGTAACTCCCATTGCGATAAGCATTGTCCATACAAACAGAAGCGGATTCAGATCGGTATGATAGGCGAAGGTCTGAAGCCATTGGTTGGAAAAATACCACGCCAACGGAAACGCAATGGCATTTGCGGCGACAATCAGCAACATGAACTCGCGGGACAGGATCACCATCACTGAAAAAGTTCGGGCACCCAGGATCTTGCGTACACCGATCTCTTTCGTGCGCGCCACAACCATGAATGACACCAGGCCGATTAATCCGATGACTCCGATCATCACGGTAACGACCGCAAATAATCCAAAAACGTTGGCCAGTCTGCTTTCTGATTGATATTGTCTTTCAAAATCCTGATCCAGGAATAAATAATTGTAGTCATACCCTGGATAAATCTTCTTCCACACCGCTTCAACCGCCGGAATTAATTCGCTTGTTTCGGAAGCCTTATACTTCACCGCATACAGATAGCTAAACTCCGGCGCGTAGTCCATGGTGATCGGTTTGATTTTCTGCTGTAATCCCGATTGGTGATAATCCTTGACCACGCCGATCACCTCACCAGCCGGATGTCCGGAAGGCGAGTCGATCTTTTTGCCAATCGCTTCCCCGGCCGACTTCCAACCAAACGCGGCCACGGCCGCTTCGTTAAGAACAAGCCCCTTGGCAAGTTCCGCTTCGTGTTGCAGGTCGAAAGGACGCCCTGAAACCATCTGAAGTCCAAGGACATTAACATAATTTTCATCAACCGTTAAATATTCTACACTGATGGAGCCTTCTCCTTCTTTGCCCTCGGGGTATGCGATCTGGCCTGCCCATCCCGGAATTCCGGGCAGTGCACCAGCAAATGACACTTCAGAAACAGAAGACAGCGACTTCAATTCATTTTTAAAAGTCTCATAAGCCCTGGGATTCGGCGATTTCGTGCGTGCGGCGTTGACGATCAAAATCTGATCCTTATCGAACCCAAGCGCCTGCTTATGCATGAAGTTCAGTTGGTCCATCACTACCAATGTCCCAAGAACAAGTCCCACGGAAATCGTGAATTGAAACACCACAAGCGTTCTGCGCAGCTGGATACCTTTCGCGCTGGTATGCATTTTACCTTTCAATACTTCCACTGGTTTCATGCCTGAAAGCACGAGCGCCGGATAGTATCCGGAAAGAATCGCAACGATAAACACGAGCACCACTATCCCCGCCACAATTCCGAAGTTCGTTATCGAAAGAATATCATAATTCTTCGCGAGGAGTTCATTAAAGTATGGGAGGCAAAGTCCTGTCAACAGCAATGCGATGATCAATGAGAAAACAGTTAACATCATCGATTCACTGAGAAACTGTCTGATCAAGCCTTGTCGAGTAGAGCCGACCACCTTCCTGAGCCCCACCTCTTTGGCACGATACACAGCCCGCGCGGTTGCCAGATTTATGAAATTGATGCATGCCAGAAGAATAACAAAAATCCCGATACCTGCCACGAGATACACTCGGGACAAGCTGCCGATCGGCCCCATCCCGTTTCCGCTTTTCGAAGTGAGATACAATGATGGCAGCGGTTCGTACTCGACCGAGGCAGACGTTCCCCAGTTTTTCAGCATATCCGAAACGCGATCCATATAAATGGATTGCGTCTTGGCTGCGAAAGAGGAAAAGTCCGCACCTTCTTTCAGCAGGACATAATTCCGCATGTTTATGTTTCCCCAGCCATCGTCATAACTGAAATCTCTATTCAGTTTCATGAATGTTGAAAACGACACGATGATGTCGGCCTGAATATGTGAGTTGGCGGGAATATTTTTCATGATGCCGGTGACCAGCATATTGACCGTATCTGCCATCAGTAATGTTTTATTCAGAGCGTCTCCACCGGGAAAATATTTCTTCGCCATGTCTTCGGAGATCACAACAGAGTAGGGATCGATGAGCGCGCGGTCTGAATTACCTTCGGTCAACGGAAACGAAAACATGGTGAAAAATTCAGGGCTCGCGTAGTGTACCCTTTCACGGATGCGCTTGTCGTTGTGATTGATCAGCAACGAGGACGCGCCACGCGTGTACAAAACCGCCTCCACCTCAGGGTAATTCTGTTCGAGAATTTTGCCGATCGGCCAGCCATTCGTTTCGTTAGTTCCTCCTGCCCCAGTATCGGATTGGTAGAATCTTGTCACCACGCGGTAAATGCGATCGCCTTTTGCATGGAATTTGTCGAAAGACAGCTCGTCGACAACGTAGATCATAATCAAAATGCCGGCGGTGAGGCCCAAAGCCAGACCTAATAAATTAATGGCGGCGTAACCCTTGAACTTCAGCAAAGTCCTAAAGGCAATCTTAAGATTGTTGATAAACATGGGTTAGTTCGGTGATAGCACTAGGACATAGACGCTCGCATCTACTTTCGGGTTGCACCCACGCTCAATGGATCTTACCGGGGTTTAGGTTTCAGAAAGCTGAAAAATGGCCGCTCAGAATCCGGCCAAAGCGCTTATCTTTGCACCCGGCAAGCCGGCACGACCAGCTCCTGCTGAACTCCCCCAGGACCGGAAGGTAGCAAGGGTAGGCGGTTGTAGCGGTGCGATGTTCGGTTTGCCATTTTTTTTTGATCTATTCCGGAAAATTCAGCATTACCAAATTTGGGTTGTATATCAACCGCCGCGCTCTTTTTAAGCCCCAAAATCTTAACTTTGTCCCCACACTCTTAAATCTATTTCACCCATGAAATTCTTCATCGACACAGCGAATCTCAAAGACATCCAGGAAGCCCAGGATCTCGGCGTACTTGACGGCGTTACAACCAATCCATCGCTTATGGCGAAAGAAGGCATCAAGGGTGCAGAAAATATCAGGGCACACTATAAAGCAATCTGTAACATCGTTGACAACAACGTGAGTGCCGAAGTAATCGCCACCGACTACGAGGGAATTATCAAAGAGGGTCGCGAACTCGCGAAGATCGATTCAAAAATTGTTGTGAAGGCGCCGATGATCAAAGACGGCATCAAAGCGATAAAGAAGCTCACCGCCGAAGGCATTCGCACCAATTGCACGCTGGTGTTCTCAGGTGGCCAGGCACTGCTTGCGGCAAAAGCAGGAGCCTCTTATGTGTCTCCTTTTCTCGGCAGACTCGACGACATCTCCCAGGATGGCATTGAACTGATCGCCCAGATCCGGTTGATCTACAACAACTACGATTTTAAAACTGAAATACTTTGTGCCAGCATCCGCCACACCATTCACTTGCTGAAGTGCGCTGAACTTGGTGCAGATGTAGCTACTTGCCCGCTCAAGGTCATTACGGATCTTTTGAATCATCCCCTGACGGATGCCGGATTGGCTAAATTCCTCGCAGACCATAAAAAGGTGAATGGATAAGATTCACCCCATTGCGCCGTTCTTAATCAAACGATAACGCCAGCCCATGTTTTCTTCTGACCCGGTTGTCCGAGTTAAAGACGCCTCGATCTTTCAGGGAAGCGATGCAGTGCTTCAAAACATAAGCTTCGACATAGAGAAAGGCGATTTCGTTTTCCTCGTGGGCCGCACCGGTTCCGGGAAGTCATCGTTGCTGAAAACTCTGTATGCAGATCTCCCCTTGCGGCTGGGCGATATCAGCGTGGCCGGATTTACGATCCGGGGGATTTCAAGCAACAAAATCCCCTTGCTTCGACGCAAGATTGGCATCATCTTCCAGGACTTCCAACTGTTCTCTGATCGAACGGTTGCAGAGAACCTCATGTTTGTGATGCGTGCCACCGGCTGGCGTGACACTCTGAAAATGAAGAGCCGCCTCGTCGACGTGTTGATGCAGGTGGGTCTGGGTTCCGTGGAGAAGAAGATGCCGCACCAGTTGTCCGGCGGCGAGCAGCAGCGCGTGGTGATCGCGCGTGCCCTGTTAAATGAACCTCATATTCTTATCGCAGATGAGCCCACAGGGAATCTGGATCCCGAAGTGTCGGCGGGAATCTTAAAAGTGTTTCAGCAAATCAACCGCAGTGGCACGGCAATACTCATGGCCACACACAGCTATGGCTTGATCAAGAAATTCCCAAATCGGGTGCTCAAATGTGAAGAGGGAAAAATCCTCGATTCAAACAAAGAGCTGATCGAGCTAAAAAGCGAAGAGGATTTTTAATTGACGTCAAATCAAATAGACGCTTCAATGTTTTTCTTTTGTTTCGACTCCTCGAGTCTTTGAATTTGCTGATTAAGCAGGTCGATCCTCACCAGCATATTGAGTACTAACGCATCCTTCACTTTGTCAGAAGGATGCTTTTTCATTTCGTCTGCCATCACAGAATACATGGCCTCCAGTTTTTGAAGGTCCTGTGTGAAAGAGTCATCCACGAAGGGTCCTTCATTGGAAATGAGTGCCGCTTTTTCGGTGATCTGAGCGGAATAGAAGGATTCCACGTCTTTGAAATCCTGCGATGCCGTCACCGCTTTACGTTGGAGTGGGGAGTTATCCCGCGAGAAGAATAAAAATGCACAGGCACCCATCAACAGGATTGCGGCTGCACGCCAGAGGCCTACTGAATTCCAAAGCGAAGCTTCGTTGTTTTGAAAAACAGAATGGGAAATGCGGCCCCAGACTTTTTCAGAAGGCACTCTATTGTCGAAGCCTTCCCGGTTGTCTTTCACGAATTTTTCCATTGCATCTTTCATAGCTTACCTCCTTCCAGGATGTCCCTGAGTTTTTTCTTCGATCTGTTAAATTGAGACTTAGAAGTAGATTCAGAAATACCGAGAATTTCGGCAATTTCCGAGTGATCATACCCCTCCAGCAAATACAACGATAAAACGGAGCGATAGCCGTCCGGTAATTTTGCGATGGCATCGCGCACCTGATCAACCGTAAATTGAAATTCCTCAGACGCTTCTTCCCGTTCGGGAACGTCGAAGCGGTCATCGTCAGGCAGCCTTTCAGCCTTACGCCTCTTCAGCACATTGATGGCTTTGTTAACGACGATGCGTTTCAGCCACGAACCGAAAGTGGCGTCACCCCGGTAATGGTTCAGACTGCGGAACGCACTGATGAAGGCTTCCTGAAGCACATCTTCAGCCTCTTCTTCATTATTGACGATACGGTAGCCCACGTTGTACATGCTTCTTGAATACAGCCTGTACAGCTGGTAATGCGCCTCACGGTCACCACGGCGGCATTTTTCAATGATATCCGCGTGAATATGCAAAGTACCGGCCTCCAAGCTCATAGTTCAATAAACAAAGACAAGCCCGGCCCCGGAAGGTTGCATCACTTCACAGTTTCTCCATTTTCCTTGGCAAAAACGAAATCAGGGGCTATTTTGAGGGCTTCGTCAAACTGTTTTTTAGCATTCACCTTATCACCTTGCTCCTTATACACCATCCCTTTCAGGTTCAGGACGGGCACGCGCATCACATATTCCTTCTCCTTCTTCGCTGCATCCGCAAAAAGAAGCTTGATCTTGTCCACATCCGGGTTGGCAAGAATGATATCAATATTGGTCATACTCTCCGGATATTTTTTCAACTGAAATTGAAGGATGGCCATTTTGTATAAAGTCTGAATGCTGTTGGTCAACAGGTACAGGCTTTCATAGTTCTGTAATGCACGATCCAATAGATTCAAGTTCTCATAACTGGAGGCCACAAGTTCCAGCACCTGTAAGTTCTTAGGGGTTCTGCCCAACAGATCCTGTCCTACCAGAGTACTCGAAGGATATTTCTGATTTTCGTAATAGTAGTATGCAAGCGCGAAAATCAGTGAGTCACTGTCCGGGAATTCCACGATCAGATCATAAAGCGCATCCTTGGCTACCTCGAGATCATTCCATCGTGAGGCGATGGAGTATTTCCTCGCATAGTGTTCAGCCATGGGTGAGAGCTTCGGCTGTTCTGCCTGCTGCTGTTTCGCGCCCGGTTGAGTCGTCGCTTTCGTGGTGGTTTGTTTGTTGGTTGTTGCCTTCGACTTGTCGGTTTGTGCCAGTCCAACAACGGCTGTGAGGAGCACCAGTGCGCTCAAGGTGATCATTCGTTTCATTTCGGGTTCAGGGATTATATTCAGTTTTTAATATTCCTTTCTTCTTGGCGATCTCATGAAGCAACCGGAGTGCTTCGTCACGATCGTTTTTAATTTCACCGTCCAGGATTGCATCCTTGATCTGGTCTTTCATCTCACCAATGATGCGTCCGGGTGGCAAGTTAAACATCCGGATGATTTCGTCGCCTGTGACGGGTGGTTGAAAATTGCGTATATGATCCTTTTTTTCAACATCGATCATCTTTTGTTCTACCTTTTCAAAATTGTTAAGGTATTTTTTCACCTTTTCAGAATTCTTGGAGGTGATGTCAGCCCGGCACAATTTCATCAGCGCATCGGTATCGTCACCAGCCTCAAATAAAAGTCGCCGCACGGCCGAGTCAGTAACTTCATGAGCCAGCGCGATGGGTCGCAGGTGAAGTCGAACGAGTTTTCTTACAAACTCCATCTTCTCATTGAGAGGAAGTTTCAAACGCCTGAAAATGCCGGGTACCATGCGCGCACCTTTCTCCTCATGACCATGAAACGTCCAGCCGTGCCCCTGCTCAAAACGTTTGGTCACAGGCTTGGCAATATCATGGAGGATTGCCGCCCAACGCAGCCACAAGTCATCAGACATTTTTGACACATTGTCCAGCACCTGCAGGGTATGATAAAAATTATCCTTGTGGGCCTTGTTGTCAACATAATCAACGCCCTGAAGCGCGACCATCTCGGGAAAGAATTGTTTCAGAAGACCAGCATGATATAGCAGCTTAAAACCATACGAAGGCACCGGCGACAGGATGATCTTATTCACCTCCTCTATCACGCGCTCCATCGACACAATCTTCAACCGTTCCTGGTTTTTGATGATAGACTGGAACGTATCAGGGTCGATGTCAAACTTCAATTGAGAGGCAAACCGAACAGCCCTCATCATCCGCAAAGGATCATCGGAGAAAGTAATGTCGGGATCCAGCGGTGTACGAAGCATCTTTTCACCCAGGTGTGTGACACCACCGAATGGGTCGATCAACTCTCCGTAGTTCGAAGGATTCAAACTGATGGCCATAGCATTAATTGTGAAGTCACGTCGCTTCTGATCATCCTCGAGCGTACCATCTTCCACGACGGGCTTGCGGGAATCTCTGTGATAGGATTCCCTGCGGGCGCCCACAAACTCCAGCTCAAAATCTTCATGTCGGATCATGGCTGTTCCGAAATTCTTAAAGATCGTTACCGGAAGCCCGCCCAGCATCTTTCCCACACGCTCCGCCCAATGAATTCCGCTGCCTACACACACAAAGTCAATGTCTTTATTTGGACGCCCGAGAATCAGATCCCTGACATAACCTCCAACGACGTAGCACTCCAGCCCTTCGACCGCGGCGGCATCGGCGGCAACTTTAAATACCTCGCTGGTTGCTAAATGCTTCGAAAAATTCATCCAATCGGCCTTTTTTCCCACTCGGGATATCAAAGGTAAAGCATATCAGGTGGCCGAAAAAGAATCTACTTACTGTGATGGGTGAACGTAGGGCAAGGAATAAATTTCTGAGGCTTCTTCTTCTTTGCGCTCATTTGGATTGCCAGTTTATACTTGAGCGCCAGTTCATGGGTACCCCCGGAGATGGGACCCAACTCAGATACTGTGATGTCATAGCTGTACATGATCTCGACACGCGGAAGCTGAAAACCAAGTATCACCACCACCGCGTCCTGGCTGATATTGTCTTTCACGTTTTGCTGAATGGGAATACCCCGGTACCAAAGTCCGACGACGATGGGTTCATAAAGAAAATAAACGCCCACATCCAGCTGGTCAAAGCGCCCCTGGTTTTTATAAACGAAAGAAGGCGACAATACTGCCTGCCGCTCTTTTTTGAATGGCCCGGCGTAGAGTGGAATTCGAACGCCGCCATGAATCGACCATTTGGTGGGGAGATATGCTTCCTGCCCCAACAGCGATCGGTTGGGCTGGTTGAGGTGGCTGGCCGCAAATCCGAACCAAAACGTTTTGTTATAAGCGAGCATCCCCGCATTGAAATCAAAGTAACTGGTCATGCCAAGATTAAACAACGCAGGGTCATCGCTCGGCACCTGGCCCTTGGAGTCAAACTCAAGCTGATCTCCAAACACCAGTTTGTTGAGGTCAATGGTGCGAAACGCGTAACCAAAGTTGATGCCCGATGCGATCACCCATTTTCGTGCGATGCTCACTTTATAGGAATACAAAAAATTAAGCTCCGTTGACCGCATGCCCGCGGTGCCGGCGCGGTCTTCTGTTATCATCACTCCAATTCCACTGTTATAGTGATACAGGTCATAGTCATAGGATAGCGCCGTAGTGACATAACCGCGCGCGATGTTCGGCCATTGATTTCTGTAGTTGGCGATAAACCTGTGATCCGTTGTCGTGCCTGCAAATGCCGGGTTCAGGTATAATGGCGCCGCATAGTATTGAGAAAATTCCGGATCCTGTCCCTGAACTGATAAAGCAAAACAAATACCTGCGATCGTAAAAACTCTCCTCATCGAATCAGATTTATATCCCCGGTCCTTACCACCTTTTCACCATTCTCATACGTGGCCGTGATCTTGTACACATACACATCTTGCGGACAAAGGCGTCCTTGGTAATAGCCATCCCACCCGGTTTGCGCATCGGAACTCTGAAATAGCAATTCACCCCAACGATTAAATACAAGCATTTCAAATTGAACCACTCCCCGCATCAAGGGAAGGAATACATCATTCTTACCATCGCTGAATCCTCCTCCCGGCCCGGTTGATTGCCCGTTCAGGTTGGGCGAAAACGCATTGGGAACGAGCACCTGACCACCCTTTTGAACCAGCACGGCATTCTTAACACGGGCTGTATCCGAACAATTATGATCACTGATGGCGATCATCGTGATCGTGTAAGCGCCTTCATTTTGATAAGTGTGCTGAGGTTCGCGAAGATCAGATGTTTCCGTATCACCAAAGTCCCACGCATACTGAGAGGCGTCGAAGCTATTGTTCTTCGTATACAAAATACCGCCGGGTATATAGATGAGTTTGGGCTTAGTCTCAAACTGGGCGCTCGGCTTGACAAATATTTCAATGATATTTTGTTTAGTCTCCGTTACTACCTGCCCGGTGATGTTTGAAGCAGAAAGACTCACCGTATACTTTCCGGGCTGGAAATATGTATAAGTCGGATCAATGGCATTTGATGTGGCCTGTCCATCACCGAAATTCCAGACAAAGGTGCTGGGCTCGGCAAATTTTGAAAGGTTTTTGAATTTCACCGTCAGTGGCTGACAGCCCGAACCAGGATCATAACTAAAGTCAACAACCGGCGGGATCGCATTGATTACAATGGTTTGTGTTCTCTCTTCAACACAAACATTGTTGGTAACGGTCAGCTTAATCACGTAAGTACCGTAGGTCGCGTAGGTATGCTGCAGGGTCGGTCCGGCGCTGGTTGATGCTGCGCCATCTCCGAAATCCCACGCATAAGTCCACGGTCCGGTATTGGTTGTGTTCGTAATAAATACCGTCGATGCAGGCAGCATCTGCGACGCCGGTGTAGCAGTAAATGAAGTGTTGATCACATCCTTCTTTGGCACCACAACGCTTTGCGTGGTTACGTTACTGTTGCAGTTCGCAATGTTTTTTGTATCAAGACTAACGCTGAGGTTGATATCGACTCCCACCCTCGTGACTTCATACTCCAACACATCACTGGAGCCGGCAGTATTAAGCATCATCACTGCATTTTCCGTGATGACCCAGTGATATTGAAGGCCTTTTTGCTGGGCTATGAACTGCAATCGCATCCGTTGACAATCAAAAACAACCGTGTCAATGTCAAAGAGTGATGCCGGGACCGGACTAACACGAATGATCCGTGTAGAATCGCCAAAGCAACCTGAGGAAAGTGAGGTAGTAAGTTTCACATTAAAATCCTTAATCAACGCCGTTGTATTGGTAAAAACACCTGTGTAAGCCGGTGTCGTGCCTGTACTTACATTGGATATCACACCATTCACGTCGCTGATCTCCCATTGATAATTGGTCGGGCCCAGTGACTGTGTTTGCGCATCGACCGAAAAATTGACGCTGATCGGTGAGCAGTTATCATTGAAGGGAGAATAGTTGGTGGAAATAAACCCGGATTTGGTTCCGGGAAAAACGGTAATCATTGTGGGCGCGGAGACTGTCTCACAGTTATTAACAGTCACCACCCGCATTCTGACATTGAATATCTTATTGACCAGAAGTGTATTCACAAAGTCATGAACAAAAAATCCCGTGAATCCGGGGTCCGTTGGATGTTCGGTAGTCACCGGCGTATATCCCGTTCCGTCATCTATTTCCCATACAAACCGGTCGATCACGTCTGGCTGACCACCCACCGAATTATTTGTGAACGTAACCGTGAGCACGCTACAGCCGGAAGTTACATTCGGCGTGAAAGAAGCATTCGGCAATGGATCCACTACCACAGGCTTTACCAATATCGCCGAACATCCATGTTGATTGGCAGTCACGCGCAAAGCGACCTGGTAAGTGCCCGCTGCACCGAGCGAGCGACTGAATGAGGTCTGATTATCAAAAGCAGGGTCCTTGTTAAAGGTTATTCCGTCATAGTTAAAATCCCATTCACGCAACACAATCGACTCTCCATTGATCGCATTGAGCGTAGAACTTTCCACAAATGGTGATGGCTGCCCCTGACAGACTCTGGTCGCATTGAACTCGGGAACAGGGTTTTCATAAACGCGCACCAGCACTTGATCAATGGTTTGACATGACGTGACATTATCGCGTATCGTAAGCACCGCCCGGTAGATACCCCTATTAGTATACGTTTGATCAAACGGACCTAATTGGGTTGGCGAGAATCCACCCCCTACCGGAGCTTGTTGTACCAGTACATTGTTCTCATCATAGAACTCCCATTTCCATTCAGTAGTCGCCGTTGCCGATCCCACTGAAACATCATTAAATCTCACCTGAAATGTGCTGAAGGGAGCACCCGAAGCCTGGCAGAAGTCGGGCGTAATCGGAGCATTTGCAAAATCTGTCGTTTGAATCTTGGCGACCAGTGACGGTGAGATGGTGACTAACACATCAACAGACTGAATGCAATTTCCAGCTGCGTTCTGATCTTTCACGGACAGCCTGATCAGCTTTTGCCCCGAGGTGGTATAAGAGAAAGTTGGATTCGTGTTGTTCGAAGTGGAAAGTGGAATACCTGTACCTGTATTGTTATCAAAGAACTCCCACGTATCGAAAAAGGACGCACCAGGGATCGGAGGTGTATTATTATCAAAATAAATGTTGTCGCTGATGCAGAATACACTTTGAATCGGACCACCGGCATTGCCGAGCCGGGTAACAAAGGCCGGTGCGGGTGCATCGACGATCACTACGCGGGCGGTTGCTTCCTGAGGAAAATTATCTCCATCCATGGTGTTACCACCCACGGGATTTTTGGGGTCTCCATCGAGAATATTGTTGTCGTAAGGATTGCACTGGTTCCAGTTTCTGAGGGTGATCTCAAATTCCTTTCCGATATCAGCAGGAGTCGTTACAGGAACGTTGATCGGCAAACTGGTGACACCCGGCGCGGTGACAGGATATCGAGGGTTTCGGTTTGCAGCAGGGTCGAGATAAAAGAACCCACCCGGTGTGACCCCATTGATTTTTATCCCCGGGATCTGAATGGCTGCCGATCCGGTTCCATATTTCCATTGTATCCATCGTGGTGCGTTGTTCTCACGGGTAGCTCTGGGGAAACAGTTCCATGTGCTATTGTCAGTGAAGACCACATCTGCGGCGGCTCCGGCGCACACCCTGAACGCACCGGGACTTACCGAAACAACATCGTTGGTCCAGACTATTACCTGGGTGGTGATCGGCACAACGCTCCCTCGTGGATTACACGCATTCGAAGCATCGATTACCACGTCATATCCGCAGTTGACGGATGCGAGCGGATAGTTGTGCGTCATGACCACTCCTGTGGGCCCTACTTGGTTGTAAGTCTGTTCAGGAGTGCCGTCGCCCCAATCAACATAATATTGTGTGCCTGGAACAGAAGAGAGATAGATGGTTTGGATGCTGACGTTGAAAGGAGCGCATCCACGACTGCTTGTGAGAAAAGCAAAGCCCGGCTCCATGATGCCTCCACACTGGGCAAAGAGGTTATCACTCTGCCACGTGAGCAAAGCGATCAGACAAATCAGGAAGCGAGTGACACGCTTGGAAACAATCATTAATCGGCCATTATAAAACAACCAATCAAAGCCACTTTAGACAACTTAAATAAACTACAATCGCCTAAAGAAACCAAGCGTAGGGGTGAATGGCAATCTCAGTCGATTAATGTGTAAAAAAGACGGATCACTTGCATATCCGCTACTTCCAAAATCCCTCCTGTCTTCCACCGGTAGGACATGGAATCAGGCGGTTGCGTTTTTTAACACCACGATGGATCGGCTTGGCGCTGAACTCATACATGATGGATAGTTCGTGGGCTCCACCGGACGAAGTGGAAAGTCCGGAGGTATTGAAGTCGTAGCTGTATCCGATTGTGAGTTTGTCGAGATAAAATCCCATTTGTAGGATCAGGGCGTCTTGCTGGACCGTTCCTGTCGCCGTCTTCTCGAATGGTTTTCCACGATACCAGAATCCCACAAATACCGGGTCGATGTGATAGTTCAATCCAAGATTCAACTGGGAGATACCACCCTGAGTTTGATAGATGAAGGAAGGAGTCAGGTAGGAAACGCGGGAGGATGTCCTCAGTCCGCTAAGCAATGGAATACGCGCCCCACCATGGATCGTTACTTTCATGGAGAGACGTGTGATGCTGTTGAGTATGGAAAGATTGGGTGTATTCATATGGGCGAATGAACCACCGATCCAAAGACTCTTCGAATACAGCAGGAACCCCGAAGTAAAGTCGAAGTATTGCTGATTGCCGATCTTATTCAGGTCCGGGTCGAGTGACTGACCATTAAACTCAAGACCGTCACCCAATCTGAGTTTGGTGCGATCGAGGCCATTGATACCATATCCAAATGAAAGACCTGGTGAGAACACCAGGTTTTCATTGATCTTGATCTTATAACTATATAACAGGCTGGCGGTGGTAGTCCTCCACCCTGCTGATCCCATTTTGTCGGTGGTCATCAGCAAGCCAAAACCACTTTTCAATTCATCCACCCAGATGTCGTAAGATGCGGCGAAGGTTGAAAAGGCCTGCGGTAAATTCGGCCACTGAATACGATGATTGAACGTAGCCCGCTGCTGTGGCGTGATGCCGGTGAAACCAGGATTGAGATACAGTGGCGACTGGTAGTATTGTGAGAATTGAGGATCCTGTGCATAGGCTCCTATGCCCATCCCCAGCAAGCCCATCAATACCAAAATCTTCCTAAGCATAGCGTCTCAAGTTACCTGATCATTGTTACATCACCAATTTGCGTCGATCGCTGTCCATCAGAAAGTCGTATGGTCAGCTTATAGACGTACACACCCGCCGGCAGGAGTCGGCCATCAATGTTGTAGCCATCCCAGCCAATCTGTGAATTGTTGCTCTCAAAGATCAAGTTACCCCATCGGTCGAAGATCTGGAGATTGAACTCCTCAGCGCCTTTCACGATCGGCAGGAACACGTCGTTGAACGAGCCACTTCCGCTAACGCCGCCGCTAGGGCCAGCCGGGTTTGGCGTGAATGCGTTCGGAACTTTTGTGACGCCGCCTTGCTTGGCAACCACTTTGTGTGTGAGTGTATCGGCACATACCACGTTGTTTCCATGGTCGTACATCGCGATCATTTGTATGTCATAGATACCTTCAATCTTATAAACATACTTCGGTTCTTCCTCGACGGATTTTCCGCCATCGCCAAAATCCCATGAATATTGATTCGCACCGGTACTGAAGTTGAATGTTGTCAATTCAGTATCAGGAACATACAACACATCCGGACGTGCGTCGAATGATGCGAAAGGTTTCGCATACACCGTTACGGTCTGGTTTTGCGCGTTAGCAAACTGACCCGTCAGCGAGCTCGACGTCTTCAGCGTGATCGTATACTTTCCTTCGGAAGGAATGTTGAAGGTAGGCAACACCGCGCTTGATGTGGCGGCCGTTCTTCCATTCGCGTCATATACCCTCCATTCAATCACGTCTCCGGTAATATTGCTTTCCGTGACTACGATCTTCGACGGGAAGCAGGATTCTGTAGGCGAAGCCTTGAAGGTTGCTACCAGCGGCAGAAGGTCGATGTTGATCGTCGTCTCTTTAGAGGTCTTACACAAAGCGCTCGCCTTGTTGGTAACTGTGAGAACGACATTCTTCGGACCGGGTCTAACATAGGTCACTGAGCCTGGCGCAGGTGTATCATTTAGCGAAGCCGGGGTCGCGTCCGAACCAAACTGCCAGTCATAGAAGAAGTCAGTAGCATTGATGATGCTCGAGGTATTTGTAAAAGTCACAATCGATTGACCATTCACGAAAGGCGGAACTACACCCGGATCGAAGTCAGCGTCTGCTTTTCGGTACACTGTAATTGCATTTATCGAAGTAACCGTGCAATGTCCGTTTCCTCCGCGATACAGTACTTCATAGACGATGGGATTTTGCGTGGTATTGTTAGTGAATACCT
Source organism: Cyclobacteriaceae bacterium (assembly GCA_044227305.1). Taxonomy (GTDB): domain Bacteria; phylum Bacteroidota; class Bacteroidia; order Cytophagales; family Cyclobacteriaceae; genus ELB16-189. Next base: position 353,947 of record JBGAFJ010000001.1, read on the forward strand.
GGTTCAACAGATTTGTACCTGTTCCCAACGATGTTTCAGGCAATTGCCCCTGGATCCGGTATGACCAAGCCGACGAAGTAGCCCCTACACTTTGATTTCTGATCGATACCGCCTCGCCGCTACAGATCACAGTCTTATCAGGAACTACGTTTACAAGAACCGTCGGGAAGATCGTCACATTCTGCGTGTTACTGCTTTTGAAGCAAACGAACGGAGCAGGCGAAGTGGTCTGCAGCGACACCGGATAAGTAAGCGTCGTTGACGGACTTTGATTTGTGTAAATATGAACAACTTGCTTGTTGGCGACCGTGCTTGTGGCGGTATAGACCGAATCCGCGGCATCACCATACCTCCAGGTGTACGTCACCCCACTCACCTGCTGGTAGGTAAATACGGCCCTGGTAGAGCTTTGTCCAGATGCAGCATCGCACAGAGGCGTTTGCGTCAATGTAAAGGTTGGATCGGTGTCACTCACATTTACAACGAACGGAACGCTCATTACCTGACTGCATAGTTTTCCGTTGATCTTCGACTGTATTGAGTCAATTCGGTACTGGAACGAACCCGCTGTTGGTAATGTCTCCTGAATCACAATGACAGGGCCTTTGTTCGTCTGAGCGGTTTGAGCCACTGCAGAGCCTGCAGGCAAAGGCAAGGTCTGCTGCTTCGAGTAGAACATGTTGAACGGTGCCTGACCGGTGATTTGGATCACCATATATTCTGTATTGTTGGCACAGATATAATCAGGAGATGAATTGAGGAACACCGCGCTAATCTGAGGTGCCACCGTCACAATCATGATCTTCGTATCGCCGGTGCAATATCCACCTGTTACACCCGCGGCCGCAACACGCGGTGTTATAGTGTAAGTCAATGATGCCTGAGCGCCAGTCGTATTGGTGAGCACCTGATTGATTGACGTTTCACCCGCAGGTAGGCTGTTTATAGCCCCACCTACGCCACTCGGGTTATCAACGATCCAGTCGAACACAACCCCTGACGTTACTTTACTGCTCAAAGGCACATTCAATGTTCCATTGTGACAGATTGTTTTGTTCGATGTACCCAGCACATCAGGTACCGGATTTACCGGCACGTTGATAACGATTGGTGTTCCGGCACAGCCGCTGGCCTGAGGTGTAACAGTGTACGTTACGGTCTGCTTCAGCGGGCTGGTCTTGTTGAACAAGATCTGGAACAACTGATCTCCAGCACCTGAGCTACCACCGGTAACTGATCCTACAGTCGGCGCAACAGATGGTGCGGGCCAGGTTGATACCGTATTAGAAACATCGGACACGATCGAAATATTGATCTGCTCTCCGCTACATATTTCTGAAGGAACGCCCACCGCGCTGATAACCGGACGAGGGTTTACATTGACTGTCACAACCACATCGTCTCCGACGCACGCAGGGGTTGCACCACCACCTGTAGAGCGTGGACGGAAAGTATAAGTAACGGATTCGGTCGTTGTGGACGGGCTGCTGAGAATATCATTCAAAGTTGACGTCGCAGCAAACACAGTTCCATTTGGAGACATGCCTGTGACACCACCTGTTGCAACCGTAGAAACCAATGTGTATTGAATGGTTCCAGCAGAAGGAACTGTTGTAGTGCTCAGCGCGATACCAATCGGTGCCCCTTCGCAAACGGTCTTGTTCGAAGGCGTCGCCACCAGTTTAGGTCTTGGTTCAACCGTAATCACGATGATCTGAGGTGCTCCGCTACATCCCGCTCCTCCTTTTGCGCCGGCAGCCACCGGAGTGATCGTATACGTGACTGTTGCCGCATTATTCGAATTGTTAACCAGCGGATCCTGGATTCTGTAGCCGATCGCAAGGTTTGTTAAGGAAGGCGTAAATCCAACGATTTGAGCCCCGATGCTTGAAACAGCTGTATAGTTAAACGTGATAACACCAGCGGATGGAATCGTAGGCGACCCCAACAAAATATCGGTACTGGTTGGCGACGAAGCGCTATTGCTACAGATGTTTGAAGTGCCTGGTGCCACGGTGGCAGTTGACTTAATAGTAGGCTCAACCGTCAACACAATATCTTCCTGCGGTCCTTTACATCCTGCGCCAGACACGGGCTCAACGCGATAGGTTACAGTGAGCGTTACGTTGCCAGGGTTTGTGTAAGTATCCGCTGCAATGTAGTTAGCCGCTACACCCGTTGCCGGGAACACTGCGTTGCCGCCGCCTGCCGTAAGACCACCCGTAATCGTTACGCCAATGAGATTGTAGTTAGCAGCCACCACACTGGCAGCCGTTGTTGTAAAGGTGATTCCTGAAGCATTCGTAGAGCATACCGTCTTACCAAGATTATTGTCGAGGTCGGGAGACGGATTGATGGTCAGGATCACTGTGCCAACTGGGCCGATACAACCCAGTGCCGATACCGGGGCGATCTTGTACGTTGCTGTCAGCGGTGAGCTTGTAGTGTTTACATACACATCGTTAAACATCGCGTTGGCAGCTTTACCGGATCCAATGCCTGTGTTTGAACCCCCCGCCGTCAGGCCAGGGAACAGAATCGAATTAATATTATAAGTAGAAGCGGCAACAGATCCGGGAGCAACACCGAGTGTTACACCAGACGCCACTCCGCTACAAACCGGAGTCGGGTTCAGAGCAGGGTCAAGCACCGGGGCCGGATTCACAGTAAGGTTGATCAACCGCGACGCACCTTCACAAGCCGAAGGGCTCGTCGCGCGGATGTCGTAGATCACGGTGATAGGACTGTTCGTTGAGTTCGTGTAGCTATCGCCTTTGATCATATTGATGCCACTGATCGTTCCCACTGCAGTATTACCTGCGTTCGGTGTCAGGCCACCGGGAACGGTTACGTTCACCAGCCTGTAGCTGGCTGCGCCAACAGAAACTCCATTCGTGCTGAGAATGATGTTGGAAATATCGGTGCTACAAACTGTATTACTCAAAGCATTGCTGATGACTGGCTCAGGATTTACGGTCACTGTGATGTCGAACGGATCTCCAAGACAACCACCTGCTGCTACCGGCACGATGGTATACACCACATTCAGCGGAAGGGCAGTAACATTATTATAAGTGTCATTCTGAATCGCGGTTGCTGCAAGACCCAACCCTGTGGTCGGTGTTCCGGTAAGGCTCGGATCCTGGCTCTTCAGCGTGATGTTGTAGTTCGCAGCTGCAACCGAAACTCCATTGGTGTTGAGCACGATGTTCACCTTGTTCGTGCTGGTTGGATTCGTGCTGCAAATCGTCTTGGTCGCAAGCGCCGGATCCATGACAGGTTCCGGATCGACGGGTTTCACGATCGTAAATGTTGCTGGCGTGCCGGGGCAAGGTCCTGCTGTAGGCGTGATCGTAAACGTCACGTTCTTTTGAACATTCGATGTGTTGGTCAACGCCATCGAGATGATACCCGAACCCGATGCCGCTCCTCCAGTCAATCCCGCATCGTATACAGCCGTCCAGGTGAAAGTACTTATTACACCGTTCGTAATGTTATTCTGCGGATCGATTGTGAACAAAACATCCGAGCAAACGGCCGCTTTCGTGTCGCTGGTGCCGATCGGTGATGAACCGATATCCACCTTATAAGTGAAAGGCAGGCCAGCACAGGTAGGGTTAGCCGCATTGTAAGGCGTGATCGTGTATGTAATGGTCACCACCGAGCTTGTCGGGTTGTTGAACGTGTCCGTAATGAGCGCATTGCTTGCAACCACCCGATCCAACGCTGGAGGCGTCGGCACGTTCACTTCATCACTGGATGCCACCGTGTAAGTGAACACACTCGCCAAGCCATTAGTGATCTGTGAAGTCTGGATGTTATGATTCAGCGTCGACGCACAACCGGTTTGAGTGAGGTTTGAACCGACGGGCTCCGGGTGATACACCACGTTCAATGTGAATGGCGTGCCCGCACAATTTCCGATCACACTGTAAGGCGTTACAGTGAATGACAAGGTAACATCATGATTCGAAACGTTTGTGAAACTATTGGTGATGTTGGCAGCAGAAGCCACTACACGGTCAAATGTTCCGGGGAACACAGCAGGCGCTACATCCAACGGGAAGTCAGCCAATACCGTGTATGAGAATATTGCATTCACCGAATTTCCACCTGCAAACGGCGCTACGTTGTTGATGATGTCCATCAGGTTCAGGTTGATGGCCGAACCGCTGCATCGTTGTATCGTTGAAACCGCCTGTGCTTTCGGCACCGGGTTTACAGTGACTACAACCTGGAATGTTGCACCCACGCAAGATCCAGCTGCACCAGAAATCGGAGTTACCGTGTATGTGGCAGTCTGCGCAACAGCGGTCGGATTCGTCAATGTCTGGGTCACAGAATTCTGCGGAACAGCTTGTGCACTTCCACCCGTAATACCCCCAGTTACAACCGGAGCCGTCCAGGTGTATTTTGTGCTGGCAGGAACAATCGTTGCTGATGTCGGTACACCGTCCGTCGGACTGATATTGAATGCAACACCACTACAAACAGTCTGGGTCTGATCAGGGATCACGGGTTTAGGATTCACTGTTACAGTGACCGTAAACACAGAGCCAACGCATGCACCCGCTGCACCCGAAGTTGGAGTAACAGTATATGTCGCTGACTGAACGCTGTTGGTGGGGTTCGTTAATGTTTGGCTGATAGAAGTTTGTCCGGTTTGCGCAGAACCACCGGTAATTCCACCGGTTACGATCGGAACCGCCCAGGCATACGTTGTACCTGCGGGCACAATGGTCGCTGCTGAAGGTGTTCCGTTGACCGGTGTAACATTGAACGCCGTCCCACTACATATTGTAGCAGTCTGGGCAGCGATAGCCGGAACCGGATTCACACTCACCACGATTGTGAAAGGAGTACCGACGCACGCACCCGCTGCACCTGATGTCGGTGTCACGGTATATGTAGCGGTTTGCACTGCATTGGTCGGGTTGACCAAAGTCTGGCTAATTGAAGTTTGTGATGTCTGGGCGCTTGCGCCTGTGATGCCGCCCGTTACAACTGGTGCCGGCCATGTGTAAGTCGTATTTGTCGGCACGATGGTAGCAGCAGTCGGCACGCCATCGGTGGGACTTACTGAGAAAGCTGTACCACTGCAAATGGCTGGCGATTGGTTAGGAATCGAAGGCTTCGGATTAACAGTTACCGTTACGGTAAACGTGGCACCTACGCATGCACCAGCTGCACCTGAAGTAGGTGTTACTGTATATGTTACTGTCTGAACTGCATTCGTCGGGTTAGTCAAGGTCTGACTGATCGACGCAACTCCAACGGCCTGAGCACTTGAACCCGTCACCCCTCCTGTTACTACGGGTGCAGTCCATGTGTACGTTGTACCCGCAGGCACGATCGTAGCAGAACTCGGGATTCCGTCAACGGGTGTGATGGAGAATGAAGCGCCACTACATATTGCAGTTGTTTGAGAAGGAATAACTGGTTTCGGATTGACCGTAACCGTGATAGTAAATGTTGCACCCACGCATGAACCCGCAGCACCTGACGTTGGTGTAACGGTGTAAGTCGCGGTTTGAACTGTGTTGGTCGGATTCGTTAGCGTTTGGCTGATAGATGCTTGTCCTGACTGTGCGCTGCCGCCGGTGACACCACCGGTCACGATCGGAACTGCCCACGAATAGGTTGTGCTGGAAGGAACTATCGTCGCGGCCGTAGGTGATCCGTTAATCGGATTTATTGTAAATGCATTGCCGCTGCAAATGGTAGCTGTTTGGTTCGGAATGACTGGCTGAGGGTTGACTGTGACAGTCACCGTGAACGTTGATCCTACGCATGAACCCGCAGCTCCTGATGTTGGAGTGACTGTATATGTCACGGTCTGCACCGTATTTGTAGGGTTCGTAAGTGTCTGGCTGATTGACGTCACACCAGTCAATTGAGCGCTGGATCCTGTCACACCACCGGTAACAGCAGGCGCAGGCCATGTATAGGTTGTCCCTGATGGAACGATCGTCGCTGCTGTCGGCAGACCGTCTGAAGGCGATACTGTAAATGAACTTCCGCTACAGATCGCCGGAGTCTGATTAGGAATAGCAGGTTTCGGATTTACTGTTACCGTCACCGTGAAGCTGGCGCCAACGCAAGATCCGGCAGCACCCGAGGTAGGCGTTACTGTATAAGTTGCTGTCTGCGGCGTATTCGTGGGGTTCGTCAATGTCTGAGATATTGACGCCTGAGGAGCGGGTTGTGCACTACCACCGAGGAGTCCACCTGTTACAACCGGGGCAAGCCAGGTATAGGTTGTGCTGGCAGGAACAATCGTTGCTGAAGTAGGCACTCCGTTCGCGGGAGTGACTGAAAACGCTGTGCCACTACATATTGAAGTAGTTTGGTTCGGTATGACGGGTTGCGGATTCACGGTGACCGTCACAGTGAACGTAGCACCCACGCACGAACCGGCAGCACCTGAAGTTGGTGTTACTGTGTAAGTGGCGGTCTGCGGAACATTCGTCGGATTGGTTAATGTCTGGCTGATCGACGCGACGCCTACTAGTTGCGCAGTGCCACCAGTGATACCCCCCGTTACAACCGGTATAGGCCACGTGTATGTTGTACCCGTGGGAACGATCGTCGCCGCGGTCGGTACACTATTCACAGGTGTGACTGTGAATAGCGCGCCGCTACAAATCGTTGCTGTCTGAGCAGGTATAACCGGCTTCGGATTAACAGTTACTGTGATGGTGAATGTTGATCCAACGCAAGATCCGGCAGCACCTGATGTCGGGGTTACTGTATACGTGACCGTTTGGACCGTGTTGGTTGGATTCGTCAATGTCTGGCTGATCGACGCCACTCCCACTGCCTGTGCACTTGCACCGGTAACACCACCTGTCACGGCAGGTGCCGGCCATGTATAAGTGGTTCCCGCAGGAACAATAGTCGCAGCAGTCGGAATTCCGTCTGCAGGGCTTACTGTAAATGAAGCGCCGCTACAAATGGTGGGTGATTGAGCAGGGATTGCAGGCTTCGGATTAACCGTTACCGTAATCGTAAACGTTGCTCCAACACATGAGCCCGTGGCGCCCGATGTAGGCGTTACAGTATACGTTGCGGTTTGCGGTGTATTCGTCGGGTTCGTCAAGGTCTGACTTATGTTGGCCTGACCCGAAGCAGCCGCTGCGCCTGTTACACCTCCTGTTACCACTGGTACTGGCCACGAATAGGTGGTTCCGGCTGGGACGATGGTCGCCGCAGTGGGCGAACCATCTGCAGGGCTCACTGTGAACGACGTTCCACTACAGATGGTCGGTGTCTGATCAGGTATTGCCGGTTTCGGATTTACGTTGATAACAACTGTAAAGGTCGCGCCCGTGCACGAACCTGATGCCGGCGTCACTGTGTAGGTGACTGTCTGCGGTGTGTTCGTCGGATTTGTTAGTGTTTGTGAGATCGTTGGCTGAGGCACGGCTTGTGCGCTTGCGCCGGTCACGCCACCCGTCACTGCCGGAGCTGGCCATGTATACGTGGTACCACTCGGTACAATCGTTGCGGCGGTCGGCACTCCATCAGTCGGGCTGATGGTGAATGACGCCCCGCTACAAATCGAAGTGGACTGATTGGGTATCGCCGGCTTCGGACTTACAGACACAATAATTGTGAAGTTCGGTCCTGTACAGGATCCCGATTTTGGTGTTACTGTGTAGGTAGCAATCTGAGTACTGTTTGTCGGGTTCGTTAACGTCTGGCTAATGTTGGGTTGACCAACGGCTTGCGCGCTGCCACCAGTCAATCCACCAGTGACTACAGGTGCAGCCCAAGTATACGTGGTTCCTGCAGGTACAATCGTGGCTGCTGAAGGTACGCCATTGGCTGGAGTAACTGTGAATGCAGTGCCACTACATACCGTAGCTACCTGCGCCGGAATTGCAGGAACCGGGCTGACTGTGACGGTGATTGTAAAGTCAGGTCCATCGCATGAACCTGAAGCGCCTGAAGTAGGTGTAACAGTATAGGTAACCGTTTGAGGTGAGTTGGTCGGATTCGTCAGCGTTTGACTGATTGAGGTTTGACCTATTGCCTGGGCGCTTCCACCCGTGACTCCGCCTGTCGCAACCGGCGTCGTCCACGTATAGGTCGTTCCACTGGGCACCACGGTTGCTGCTGTTGGTGTGTTATTCACCGGTGCAATGGTGAATGCAGTACCGCTACAAATTGTAACGGTTTGATTGGGAATCGCCGGCGCTGGGTTTACAGTAACTGTGACAGTGAATGTCGACCCCACGCAGGCTCCTGCCGCTCCCGACGTAGGAGTTACTGTATAAGTAGCTGTCTGGTTTACATTCGTAGGGTTGGTCAACACCTGACCTATCGAAATCTGACCAGCCTGCGCACTTCCACCCGTGACGCCCCCTGTTACAACCGGTGCACCCCAGGAATAGGTGGTTCCCAGTGGAACTATAGTGGCCGCTGTCGGCAGACCATCAGTTGGTGTTATTGAGAAAGCTGTACCACTGCAAATCGATGCCGTTTGGTTTGCGATAACCGGCTTCGGATTCACTGTTACCGTCACCGTGAAAGTGGAACCAACGCATGCTCCTGCAGCACCTGATGTAGGTGTTACAGTATATGTCGCCGTTTGCACGACACTTGTAGGATTAGTGAGGGTCTGCGAAATAGACGCGGCACCTATGAGCTGAGCACTTCCGCCTGTTATTCCACCAGATACAACTGGCGCAGGCCATGTGTAGGTTGTTCCGGCTGGTACGATAGTCGCTGCAGATGGAACGCCATCGGCAGGTGTAATTGAGAATGCTGCACCGCTGCAAATCGTAGCCGTCTGTGCTGGGATTACAGGCTTAGGATTAACTGTAACTGTGATCGTGAAGTTTGATCCCACGCATGCACCGGACGCACCCGAAGTTGGGGTGACTGTGTACGTAACTGTCTGTACCGCATTAGTTGGGTTCGTTAATGTCTGACTGATGTTTGGTTGTGGAATCGCTTGAGCGCTCGCACCTGTCACTCCACCCGTTACAACGGGAGCTGCCCAAGTGTATGTTGTTCCAGCCGGAACGATAGTCGCAGCGGAGGGTACACCATCAGCCGGCGTAATAGTAAAAGCCGCACCACTACAAATGGACGGTGTCTGATTCGCAATAACAGGTTTCGGATTGATCGTTACTGTCACCGTAAAATTAGCACCCACGCACACACCTGCCGCACCGGATGTCGGAGTCACCGTGTAAGTTGCTGTCTGCGGAGTATTCGTTGGATTGGTTAAAGTTTGAGAGATATTGGGTTGACCAACAGCCTGTGCACTACCACCCGTTACACCGCCCGTCACGACAGGCGCAGTCCATGTGTATGTTGTTGCGGTAGGAACGATCGTGGCGGCTGAGGGAATACCATTCGCTGGTGCGATGTTAAATGCCGTTCCGCTACAGATCGATGCCACTTGATTCGGAATAACCGGCATAGGGTTCACGGTCACTACCAAAGTGAAGTTCGGACCCACACAAGTTCCTGCCGCACCGGAAGTAGGCGTTACGGTATACGTCGCAGTCTGAACTGCATTGGTGGGATTTGTTAAAGTTTGGCTTATCTGAGGTTGTCCAAAAGCCTGAGCACTTCCGCCAATGATACCTCCTGTTACTACAGGATTAGTCCACGTGTATGTTGTTCCACTGGGTACAACGGTTGCTGCTGTTGGCACGCCGTTGGTCGGAGTCAGTGTAAAAGTGCCTGTGCTGCATATGGTAAGTGCCTGTGCAGGTATTGCCGGAGAAGGGTTTACCGTCACCGTTACTGTAAACGGCGCACCGACGCAAGAACCGGCAGCGCCAGATGTCGGTGTAACAGTGTATGTAGCTGTTTGCGGCGAGCTTGTCGGGTTAGAAAGTGTCTGACTGATTGTTGCCTGAGGTGCCCCTTGCGCGCTGCCACCAGTCATGCCACCCGTTACTACAGGAGCGGTCCATGTATAGGTTGTACCTGCAGGTACAACTGTTGCTGCAGTAGGTACACCATCCGCTGGACTGATTGTAAAAGGAGTTGCGCTACAGACTGTTGTAGTCTGAATTGGGATAACCGGAGTTGGGTTAACGGTAACTGTAACATTGAACGTTGAGCCAATACATGTTCCCGCGGCTCCCGAGGTAGGCGTCACTGTATACGTTGCTGTCTGCGGAATGCTGGTCGGGTTGGTTAGTGTCTGACTGATGTTCGGTTGACCAATCACCTGTGCGCTTCCGCCTGTGATACCCCCCGTCACTACAGGAGCACCCCATGTGTAAGTAGTACCGGTCGGGACGATGGTAGATGCCGCTGGTACGCCGTTCGCAGGAGTTACTGTGAATGATGTCCCGCTACAAATCGTCGCCGTCTGAGCTGGTATCACCGGTTTTGGATTGACGGTGACCGTTACCGTAAATGAAGTACCAACACATGTTCCCGCAGCTCCAGAGGTCGGTGTTACTGTATAAGTCGCAGATTGAACTGTGTTCGTTGGGTTTGTCAGTGCCTGACTGATCGAGGTTGTCGGAACTACTTGCGCACTTCCCCCCGTTATACCACCAGACACCACCGGCGCTGTCCATGTGTAAGTGGTACCGGTCGGAACTATCGTGGCCGCAGTAGGATTTCCATCAACGGGTACTACGGAGAATGTCGCACCGCTACATATGGTAGCTACTTGCGCCGGTATAACCGGCTTCGGATTCACCGTGATCACAACACTTTGCGTTGGACCCTGACAGAAAGGAGCAGCGGAAGTGGACGGAGTAACGTCAAACGTCACCGAACCGACAGCCGATGAATTGTTTATTAATGCTTGTGCACCCGTGAACGTGGCGCCGAGGTTGCCCGTCCCTGTATTTCCCACCGCCAGCGCTGGAGCGGTGGCTGCTGTGATCGCACCTGTAATGCTTGTTACTTCCCACGAGAAGTTACTTGGAATTGATGCCCCAAAGGCAAGACTGGGAGTCGTGCCACTACAAATACTTTGGCTATTCGCCGACGTCATCGTCGGGATATTCGAAACCGAAATGTTTTTAGTAAAGGGAGTACCCGTACATCCTGATGTACTTACTTCACTCACGGTGATCGTCGCTGCTGCGGCGAGACCAAAGTCCACGCTAATCGTGGTCAGGTTAGGACCACTGGCAGCGCTGGTAATGGTAGCGCCGGAAGCGCTCCAGTTATAAGTAGATCCGGGAGTCGGTGCGGCGACCGAATAAGCAACACCAATCTGGTTTTTACAAACAGGGTCAGCGCCGTTGATGGACAGTGCACCAGGAGCATTGGCAACATTGACCGCAAGGGAATTGACTGTGCCCACGCAACCAAATGAATTGGTTTCAGTCATGGTAATATTACCCGAGCCGACCACAGGGAATTGAACAAGCACAAAGAAGTCAGTCGGAGTTCCTCCACCAAATTTCACAAAGGGCGCTGGGACAGTCCATGCATACGTTGAGCCCGCATTGGGAGTCACCTGATACAACAGCACCGTAGAACCCGCGCAAACATTCGAGGAACCTACTACAGGGTTGGCAACAGGGTTCGGATTAACTGTAATGACCACATTTTGATTTGCGCCAACGCAATTGCTTGGGCCAGGACCAGTTGGAGTCACGACGTAAGTGGTCGTGACTGCACCAGCAGTGAAATTGGTTAGCACATCCGTAATGTGCTTCGTACCAGCCGGGTCAGCGGCTATGGTTTTCGCAGTACCAGGGGCAGCGGGACCATCGGGATCAGGCCAGCTATAGGTTGTTCCCGCGGGTTGATTAGCCGGGGTCATCAATATCTCATAGTTGACTGCCTGGCCGCTACATATCGTTTTGGCCTGCGGTGTGTTCAGCTTCGGCGCTGGAAGCGTATTGACTCTCACTGCAGTCGTGACTCCAACGCAACCCAGAGCGCTCTTCGGTTGTACCTGATAGTCTACAAAGGTCGTCGCGCCGGAAGTATTCACCAGCACATCAGTAATGTGCTTTGTACCAGCAGGGTCAGCTGCGAGGTTGGTCTTCGAGGTGGCGGGACCTGCGCCATCGGGGTCAACCCAGGTAAATGTTGAAGCTGCCGGGAAGTTAGCCGGGCTTAAGAGTATCTCATAGTTAACGGCCGTGCCACTGCACACACTGGTTGATTGTGCAGCTAATACTTTAGGCGCCGGATTAATTGTAATATCTACCGATGAAGTTGTTGAGGGACAAACTCCCAAAGCACTGGCCGAAGTCCAGGTCAATGTTGTGGTGATAGGCGCCGCACCATCCGCAGGAGCAGGCAAGCCTGAAACGGTTGTGGTCGGCGAGTTAGGGTTAGCGAAACTGATTGCGGCGCCCGCAGCCGACGCTTCACGGATGATAACGTTATCAAAACCTATTTTGTCAGCTGCACCGTCATTACGAATACGCACAACAATCTGCAACTGTGCACCTGACAGGCCTGTGACTGAAGCAGTCGCGTTGGCGAAGTTACCTGAGTTGCTGCCGTTGGTCGTGAATGCTACATCAGAAGTGCTTCCGTTCAGTCGATAGAACACCGAAATATTATCATCCGTACCTGACAATCCGCCAGAGACGTTAATCACATCAACCGAAGCAGCTACACTAGTGATTGTCGCGATATTGATGATCGGCGAAAGCCAAACCACTTCACCTTGATTCGCGCCACCCGCGCCAAGGTTACCATTTGTATTGGCCGCCTCAAATCGGTTGGACCTTACTTCAGAATAACTACTTCCGGGTGAGCCTTGCTGAGGATATGCGTTGGGATTGCTTGTATCAATCGACCACCCGTTTCCAGCCGATGAACGGGTTACGCCGTTGGCGAAGTTTGCGAAGTTCTGGTAGTAGGCAACTTTGGTATTAACAGACCACGATCCGATTCCGCCGGATCCCACCGCTCCTGCGGCAAGGGTTACACTGCCTGCACTCGAACAGATGCTGGTCTGGTTCGGACCGGCAGAGGCCGTCGCAGGTTGCGTATCCAGAATAGAAGCTACTGAAGTACGGGTTGCACTGACGCAACCTGTTACCGTGTTGCGTGTCTCAGCGAAATAGTTCCCAGGACCCAATGTCGGAGTATACGTGAGCGTTCCTGTTGCAAGTGCAACACCTCCTGATGCATTTTGATACCAGTCAATTGTCAAGCCAGCACCTGGGTTCGCAACACTTAACGCTCCCGGTGTATTGGGATTGGAGCAGTAGGTGTTTGGAACGCCTCCCGTTGGGGCTGAAGGCAAAGGATTGACAGTGAAACTTAATGGGGTATTAAAAATAGATAAACATCCTGCGTTTGACTGAATGGATACGATCGTGATGGTGTGAGGTGAAGGAGCTGTTCCATTCAGAGCGGCTTCTGTGAATGTGATCGCGGCTGTTGGTGCACTGGCTGCGTTAGTGCTAAAAGTCTTGGTGGCATTAGAACCCCCGTCAATCTTATATGTCAACGTGAAATTAGCGAGCGATGCAGAGCCTGCGTCGAGCGTGAAGTTCAATTGCGGGTCTGTGGTAGAGGCGCCGTTAACGCAAGTTGCAGTTGGTGTAAGAGACGGTCCTGTAGCAAAAGTAGGTGCCGTTCCTCCCAAAGTAACCGCGGCAGTCGGTGCCAGCGCAGTGGCAACGCAGCCGTTCGCGTCGACAAGAGATGTTATTCGGTAGGTACCTATGATGTTAGGCGCAAGTATCGTAAATGTGTTTGTCGGCTCGTTAATTCCCGCGAAAGTACCGGGACCCGGAGCTGTAACCGTGTAGGTCAGTGTGAATGGTGGTGTGCCAGTCAATGTAAACGATATCGGCGGTGCCGGTTGCGGCACGCCAGCAATCGTACACACCGCTCCACCGCCAGAAGCGCCTGAAACTGTAGGCAGTGGGTTAATCGTTACCGTTGTCGGATCTGATACCACGCTTGTACACAATGAGGGCGCCACACCGATTACCTGAACAGTATAGTCACCACTTTGTGCCACGGTATTCAGGACAATATTTTGCGTTGTTATTCCAGTGCTCACACCATTTTTAAACCACAGATAGGTGCTGGCATTGGTGTTGCTGGAAGTTAAAGTGACACTGCCACCCAAACAGAATGTCGTAACTCCTGAAGGAGTAATCGTCGGCTTCGGCGGGACCGGGTTAACAGTTACCAGGTTTTGGTTGGCAACGATCGTCGTTGCAGAGGCACAGGGCCCTGAGGCGTTTTGGTTCTGGACCAGCGCTCTGTATTTATACGGGCCGGCTCCGTTAGGAGGTACTTCTGAAAAGGTTGTGAGACCTGCTGTTCCTGCGATAGCCACAAATGCGCCGCCATTAAAGCTTCGCTCCCACTGCAGGACAGCTCCCCGATGACCACTTAAAGTCATGTTTCCTGTGCTTGCGCCGTCACATATGGTTGGACTGCCCGTGATGGTTCCACCATCACTTGTTCCCCACACCGTCACAGAGAGGTTAACCGGGCCGTTCGCGCAGGCTTGCGGATTAATATTGTAAGTCGGTACCGTATAAGGCGCCGGCACTGCACTCACCACCGGAATGTTTGTCGAAGTTATGTATCGTCGGCTGACACTTAGGTTAGCAGTAGTAGAAGGGTTTGGCTGAGCACCAAACGCGTAATCCATTGTGACGCCGTTACCAATACCACTGGCTGGCGTCATCGTGACACCAGCACCAAACCCATGGGTCCAAACGTTTTGTACCGGCAGGTAAACCGACCCTCCCGTGTTGGTGGCAGTGTTAATTGCTATCGTTTTGTCTGTACCCAACGGTGAAGAAGTTGTATAGGCCACGCCTGTGGTACCATTACAAATACTGGCCAGTCCTGATGGCGTAGTGGGAACGTCGGCTCCCGCGCTGATTTGAGGCTGCTGGATGATCACCACTTCAATCGGTGGACTCTCACAGACACTGGTACCTCCAACTACCTGCGTCGCGAATACAGAGAATATCTTTCCGTTGACATTGTTGCTGCTGAAGGGAGCGCCGATAGCACCGTTTGCCACTGTATAGCTTGCCGCCGGGAACGTAAGACTGTTTCCTGTAGGATTCATTGGCGTTCCGCCCACGCTGGCAAGGTTCTTATACCAGTTTACCGCGGTGCGGCCTCCCGCCGAGCTTGAAACTGTAAAGTTGAATGCGTTCGAGTTACCTGCGTTATAACAGATCGACAGACCGGAAGAGGTCAACGGTGCCGGCTTCGCAATAAGTTCAATATAGTCGTTGATGGTTACTGCATTGGCAAGAGACCCAACGGTTCCATCGTACGGGTTACAAACGTTCCAATATTCTATTCTAACATAAAATCTTTGGAACTGAGCCTGGTTGGCAAAAGTCGATGTGGTGATTGGCAATATATAAGTTGATGCCGTGGCAGCACTCAACGGGCCGACATCGATGACCCCGTTCGCGTCTACGGGGGCACCAGCAATAGTAGTGGTGGTCGGAAAGTATCCGCCCGCAGGCGAAATCACGCCAGCACTGTTGGTGACATTGACAGCATTCACAACCACGTTTGGAATATTGCCTTGCGGTAGCGGGCTGTTTTGATAACCGTACGTGATCCTGATCCAACGCTGTCCTGTGTTCGGCGAACTACCTGCTGAGGTGGGGATAGGAGGACCTGCGCAGTTCAGGTTGGTGTTGTCAGTATAAAGTGTGTTGAGGTTAGTGCCCGGGCAAACGCGGTTGGTAGTCCGCCCTACGCCGGTCGTGTAGGTAAATGCGAGGATACCTGACGCATCTGTGTTGCTATTGTCATTGCTATAGGACTTGAAACCGAAGTTACCCAACAGGGAACCCGTGTTACACTGCTTGACCCCCTGAAATACGGGCCAAACTTCCGCAGTGAAACCGCAAATATTATTGCCCGCAGGTGGAATATTGTAGGTAAAGTCGTTGGGTTTTGCAGTCAGCAGGATCACGGGTACACCTCCCCCTCCGACGGTCAATGAACTTTCAAAATAAGTTGCGCTTGCCACACCGCCGTTGGCCGAGTTATCCACCTGAATGGGCGAATAGCTGTTTGTGGTCTGCGGCGCATCATGATAGTTGAGGTAGAAAACGGGGGGATTGGTTGCAAAAAAAGAACTGTTGCGATATCGCAAACTCATCTCGTATTGATAATAGACGAAGTCGGCAACCACAGGGGCGCAGACGTCCGGCGTCTTCCAAACACCTATGGACCGCTTACCAAACTCGTTGCAGGAAGTCGCTATACTTGGGGAAAAGTTGTTTTTTGCCGCCACAAATCCGGCAGTCGCTAAAGCGTTATTATTACTTACTGCAGTTTTTAGTGTTCCTGATGCATTCGAAAAACTAACGGTGACGACCTCACCAGGCTTAAAGAAGTTCTGGGTACCTCCGTGGCCTGCAAAACCTGATACATTCGCCGTTATCAAGACTCTGTCCGGTAAAACAACACTGACCGAGGTGATTGAAATACCTACGCCCGAGCCGTTGATTCGAACCTGAAAATCCGCCGCGGTGGCCGAACCCGCCAACGTCACTGATCCCAAACCGTTGTTATCGAACAGCATGGAAATTTGGTTCTGCGGCAAGGTTTCGTACCGCGGATCAGCTCCGTTTACAACAGGTTTAGCGGTTTGGGCAGAAACCAGAACGCTGGTGGAGAGGATAAGGAGCCATACTAAACCAATGAGACTTGGGTGGAAGACGGGTCGGTTCATCAACGGAGATCGGTTATCACTTATTAAATACTTCCTCCCACACAATTTGTAACCAGGCACTGTTCAGGTAGTTTAAAGAGCCTAAAGTCCTTAAAAATGAAATAATTTCAAAGGACAGTTTTACCGGCACCCAAATAATCTACCTTTGCAGCCGTATTTTTTAGCCACCCATGACCTCTTCAGCAAAGTATATTTTCGTTACCGGTGGTGTAACCTCCTCGCTGGGAAAAGGCATTATATCCGCCTCTCTCGGAATGCTCCTCCAAGCCCGCGGTTTTACGGTGACCATTCAGAAATTTGACCCTTATATTAATATTGACCCCGGTACACTTAACCCCTACGAACACGGGGAATGTTATGTGACCGACGACGGCGCCGAAACTGACCTCGATCTGGGACACTACGAAAGGTTTCTCAACATCAGGACCTCCCAGGCCAATAACATCACGACAGGACGCATTTATAATAATGTCATTACCAAGGAGCGAAAGGGTGAATTTCTGGGCAAAACGGTTCAGGTTATTCCCCATATCACAGACGAGATCAAACGCAACATTTATCTTTTGGGGGAAAGCGGGAAGTACGACTTTATTATTACCGAAATAGGAGGCTCTGTAGGGGATATCGAGTCATTGCCGTTTGTCGAGGCTGTCCGGCAGGTACGCTGGGATCTGGGCTCCAACCATTCATTGGTGATTCATCTCACGCTTATCCCCTACCTCAAAGCGGCGGGTGAACTGAAAACGAAACCCACACAACACTCTGTAAAAAAACTCCTGGAGGAAGGGGTGCAGCCGGACATCCTTGTTTGCAGGTCCGAAATGCCACTTCCTATGGAAATCCGTAAAAAGGTAGGCCTTTTCTGCAACGTCCAGTTGAACTCTGTAATAGAAGCGATCGACGCGGATACTATATATGACGTGCCGCTATTGATGCGTAAGGAAAAGCTCGACGAACGCGTACTCTCCAAGCTGAAGGCTCATGCGAAAAATGAACCGGACCTTGAGCAATGGAAAGCGTTCCTGGGTAAACTAAAGAACCCGACCGATGAGATCAAGATCGGTCTGGTGGGCAAGTATGTATCGCTGCCCGATGCATACAAGTCGATTGCGGAAGCATTCATCCATGCAGGCGCTGAAAACGATACTAAAGTGAGTGTGAAGTGGATCTCATCAGAAGACATTTCGCGTGACACGGTAAAAGATGTCCTGGCTGGCTTGCACGGCATTTTGGTGGCGCCAGGCTTCGGAGAACGTGGATTGGAAGGCAAAATAGCTGCTATTCAATACGTTAGGGAGAACAAAATCCCATTCCTGGGTATATGCCTCGGTATGCAGTGCGCGGTAGTGGAATTCACCCGCCACGTGCTGGGACTCGAGGCCAGTTCCACGGAACTGGACCCCAAAACCAAGCACCCCGTCATCGACATGATGGAGGAGCAAAAGAAGATTACAACAAAAGGAGGCACGATGCGTCTTGGGTCCTATGCCTGCAAAATCAAAAAGGGATCCCGCGCCGCTGCGATCTATGGCGAAACACTCATCAACGAACGCCACCGTCATCGTTACGAGTTCAACAATAAATACCTTGAGCAAATCGAGGAAGCAGGTTTGAAAGCCACGGGCGTTAACCCAGATTCAGGATTGGTGGAGATTGTTGAATTGAAAGATCATCCTTGGTTTGTGGGTGTGCAGTTCCACCCTGAACTGAAGAGCACGGTATTAAATCCTCACCCTCTGTTCGTCCGTTTTATAGAAGCTGCGCTGAACCACAAAAAAATAGATTCTTAAATACTAATTCGCTTTCGCTAGAAATATGGATCGTAATTCCGCCATAGGGCTCACATTGATTGCTGTACTGCTGCTCCTGTATTTTAATTTCTTCGCTCCGGAGCCGCCGAAAGAAACGCCCGCGACGATTACGACCGAACAAGTTGACAGCGTTGCGCAGACCTTACCTGCTACCGTAACTGATACGGCAAGAAACCAGGGGCCACTGGCAACAGTTCCTGGCGGAGAAGAGAAGCTTACGCGGATTGAGACTCAGGATCTTATCGTGACTTTTTCCAGCCACGGAGGTATTATCAAAGAACTGGAACTGAAGAAATTCAAAACCTATTATAAGAATCCGCTGCTGCTGGTAAACCCGGCCTCTACGACCTTCAAGCTCAACACAACTTTTGAAGGGAAAGACCTGGACCTGTACTCCATTTTTTATGAAACCGAATCCAGGAATGGAGCAGGCGACACAGCCATCGTAACGTTCACAGCGAGATTCGCTGATGGAAAATCCATCACACAGACTTATCAGATTCCGTCGATCGGTTACGTGATGAACTACTCGATCGGTTCCACGGGTTTGAGTGAATCCATCAACGGAGATCAACTAACACTCGAATGGGTTGACCACATCGCCAACCAGGAAAAAGACATTGCACCTGTACGCGCCAACTCAACGATCACATGGTACACCACTGAGAACAATTTTGACAAGATCACTGAATCTTCAACCGACGCTGAAACGGAAGTGATCACCGAACCACTCAAATGGGTTGGTATCAAGCAGATGTTTTTCTCGAACGCCATTATTGCAAAAGGTTCATTCAAAGGCGGCGAGCTTTCAACTTCTGTGAATCAGGCGAACCCACTGATCGCGAAGTCCGCAAAAGTGCGGTTGTTCATTCCCAAATCAGACATCATTGGCAACGTGGCCCGGTATGAATTGTTTTTCGGACCCAACCAGTATGAACTACTCACTTCGGTAACGAAAGGTTTCGGCGACAACCTTGCATTGGGCTGGCCGCCAGTGAGTTGGGTGAGCAAGTTTGTGATAATCCCGATTTTCCATTTCCTGGAAACATTCATTGGCAACTATGGTCTCATCATCCTGATCATGGTGATCATCATCAAGTTGATATTAACGCCACTCTCCTACAGCTCTTATCTCGGTATGGCCAAAATGCGCCTCCTGAAACCTGAGTTGGATCTGATTAAAGAGAAGAATGGCGACAACATGACGCAGGCGCAACAGGATCAGATGAAGTTGTATCAGCAGGCGGGTGTAAATCCATTTGCGGGCTGCATACCACTGCTGCTGCAGATGCCGATTCTTTTCGCCATGTTCTATTTCTTTCCGGTATCGGTAGAACTGAGGCAACAGCCTTTCTTGTGGGCTGACGATCTTTCAACCTACGACTCTATTGCTCACCTCCCGTTCGTGATTCCGTTTTATGGCGATCACGTAAGCTTGTTTGTATTGCTGATGACCGCCTCCACGTTGGTGTATACCTGGCAAAACAACCAGATCAGTTCTGTGACGGGACCCATGAAGTCCATGTCTTACATCATGCCGGTGATTTTCCTATTCATTTTGAATTCGTTCTCCGCCGGGTTGAGCTTCTATTATTTCGTTTCCAACCTGGTTACGTTCGCACAACAGGCTATCATCAAGCGTTTTGTGGACGAGGACAAGATCAAATCCGTGATGGAAGATCACAAAAAGAAAATGGCATCTGGAACTGCAACGAAATCCAAATTCATGACGAAGCTTGATGAAGCCATGAAGGCCAGTGAAGAAGCCCGGAAAAAGGCAAAACGCTAAGTCCGAGCCGTTTAAAAAAACGGTGTCGAATATCCAATAACATTATATTTGTGCCCGGTCATTCCGATCCGCTTTCCTGATCCCAAAAGCTGTTGGGCTCAAGTTGGGGATTCTCTGATCGACTGGATTTTTTTATCTGATCTACAACTTTTGGAATGGGGAAAATTATTGCAATAGCGAATCAAAAGGGCGGTGTGGGCAAAACCACTACCGCCATTAACCTTGCTGCAAGTCTTGCAGTACTGGAGAAGAAAACACTGTTGCTTGACGCTGATCCCCAGGCCAATTCGTCATCCGGTCTTGGCATTGATCCGAAAGGAGTTAAGCTGAGCATTTATGAATGCATGGTCGAAAATGCCGACATCCATGAAGCCATCATCAAAAATGACTTAAAATATCTCAGTGTGCTTCCCTCGCACATCGACCTGGTAGGTGCGGAGGTGGAGATGGTAAACATTGACCATCGCGAAGAACGTATGCGCGATGCACTTAAAAAGATCAAGGATGATTTTGACTTCATTATCATCGATTGTTCCCCTTCCTTGGGTTTGATTACCATCAATTCCCTGACTGCTGCAGACTCATTGATCATACCGGTTCAATGTGAATATTTTGCCCTCGAAGGTTTGGGGAAGCTTTTGAACACAATCAAAATCATCCAGACGCGGTTAAATCCGCAGCTTGAAATCGAAGGCATCCTTTTGACGCTGTATGATTCGCGCACGTCACTGGGCAACCAGGTTGTGGAGGAAGTGCGAACCCATTTCAGGAACATTTCCTTTAAGACCATCATACCGAGGAACGTGAAGTTGAGTGAGTCACCCAGTTTCGGATTGCCCGCCATCGTGCACGACGCCGAGAGCAAAGGCTCCATTGCATACCTGAACCTGGCGCATGAAATTTTGGATAAAAACGGATTGGACAAATAGCGATGAAAAAGAAAGCGCTTGGTCGCGGGCTTAGCGCCCTGCTTAGTGATACGCCGGAAGTTGGAAAACTGGAAGAGGCGCCCGCAGCATCGGGTAGCATGAACGAATTGCCTGTCGGCGAAATTGAAGTCAATCCGTTTCAACCCCGACAATACTTCGACCCGGAAGCGCTGCGCGAACTGGCCGACTCAATCACGGTGCATGGCATCATCCAGCCAATCACGGTAAGAAAATTAGCCAGGAATCAATATCAATTGATTTCCGGAGAGCGCCGTTTTCAGGCCGCGCGTTTGGCCGGATTGAAAACAATTCCAGCCTACATCCGGTCCGCCGACGATCAGCAAATGCTGGAGATGTCGCTGATTGAAAACATCCAACGTGAAAATCTCAATCCCATTGAGATCGCGCTAAGTTATCAGCGGTTGCTTACAGAATGCAATCTCAAACAGGACGAGCTCGGTGAACGCGTCGGTAAAAACCGTACGACCGTAACCAACTACCTGCGCTTGCTCAAGCTCCCCCCTGACATACAGATTGCGCTGCGCGATAATAAACTGTCGATGGGCCATGCACGGGCTATAATCAACGTGGAGGATCCTGCGGTACAACTCCTGATCTTCAACCGAACGGTAAAAGAAGACTTGTCGGTGCGCCAGGTGGAAGAACTTGCCCGCACGATGGCGCGGGGGAATAAGGAAAAAACTGCGTCTGGCTCTCCCGTTGTGATCTCACGCGAGATCGTTCAGCTTCAGGGAAAGCTTTCATCACATTTTGGCACGAAAGTTAGTGTGAAGAGCGACGGCAAGAAGGGTGAAATCAAAATACCCTTCCTGTCGGTTGAGGATCTGAACAGGATCCTCGATATTTTCAAGCTCTGATTCCATGTTAAGAGTACCCCTCATATTAATCCTGGTGATGTGCCTCCGGGCCGCTTTCGCGCAACAGGTGGAAGTAGTAACCGATACCACAAGAACAGCTGGAGATTCCATTCTGATTATGAAGAATGGAAAAATCATTACTGTGGAAGCGTATGCGAAACGCTACAATCCGAGAAAAGCGCTGCTCTATGCAGCTGTATTTCCCGGCCTGGGACAGATTTACAACAAAAAATACTGGAAGGTGCCTCTGGTTTATGGTGGATTTGGGATGATCACAACGATCGCCGCTACGTACCAGCAACTCCACGATAAGTACAAGGCTGAGCTGTTTGAAAATCTTCGCACTGGTGCTGCGACCTCGCCAAGTGGGTATACTACACAAGCCCTGCGAGACGTGGTGGATGCGTATCGCCGGCAACGGGATTACTTCATTATCATCGGCGCTTTTTGGTACCTCCTGCAGATGGTGGACGCTCACGTAGACGCGCACCTGAAGGAATTCGATCTGAATCCTCAGCTCAAATTGTCGCTGACCCCCAGCGTACAAAGAACCCTGGTAGGGCAAGCATCCGGCGTTTCGTTAACACTTACTTTTTAGAGGGTGTATATTTGCTGAATGCCGGGCAAACATTCCCGGGTTAGTCAGCATTTCATGTCGTTGAGAACAGATTGAACGTTTAATAACATGCGGATACTTTTGATCGGTTACGGAAAAATGGGCAAGATCATAGAATCGATCGCGCTGGAAAGGAATCATACGATAGCAGGCAAAATCGATCCGGTAGCATCATTGTCTTTCGATTTTAAAGTTCCTGTGGATGCTGCCATCGAGTTCACAACTCCGGCATCTGCGATTGAAAACATAAAGCGATGCCTCGATCACAATATCCCCGTGTTGTCTGGCACCACGGGCTGGACAGAACATAAACCTGAAGTGGATGACTATTGCCGTAAGAAAAACGGAACGTTCTTCTATGCTTCGAATTACAGTTTAGGAGTCAACATTTTCTTCAAGCTGAACGAAAAGCTTGCGCGCATGATGCAGCCTTACCCTGAATATGACGTGAGCATCGATGAAACACATCATACTCAAAAAAAAGATGCGCCAAGCGGCACAGCGATCACACTCGCTGAGGGTATCCTGCAAAATCAGGAAAAAAAGAAGCGCTGGACAAAAAACCCAAATCCTGATACCGATGAACTCCTGATCCGGTCATTTCGTGAGGATCCGGCACCGGGCACCCACACCGTAAAATACCAGTCGAAAGTGGATGAAATTGAGATCACCCACACCGCCCACTCCCGGGAAGGTTTCGCTCGCGGCGCCGTAACTGTGGCGGAATGGCTCCCCGGGAAGAAGGGCGTACTCGGCATGGACGATTTTCTCTGATGCTCACTTCCGAAATATTTTAGTTTTATTTGCGGGGTTTTTAAGCCTCACCGCTTTGCCGGTGGTATATTTTCTCAAAAAGATAGGACCTGTCATGAATTGGAAATTCTGGAAGAAGGAAACAACTCAAAACGAACCACCTAAACCGAAGAAATCTTTTTTTCGCGAATGGCTTGACGCTGTTACGTTTGCCGTGATTGCTGCAACGCTCATTCGATGGCTGATCATGGAAGCGTATACTATTCCAACGCCATCGATGGAGAATTCACTCCTGGTCGGCGACTTCCTTTTCGTGAGCAAATTTCATTACGGTACCCGCACACCTAAAACCATTCTGCAGGTGCCCCTCACTCACCAAAAAATATGGTTCACTGAAATTCCATCGTATGTTACCTGGATTCAATTGCCTCAATACCGATTGCCCGGCATATCGCATGTGAAGAACGGTGATGTGGTGGTTTTCAACGTCCCTCCGCGTGACCTCAACGAAGGGAAAGATTATCCAGTGGACCTGAAGACCAACTATATCAAGCGATGTATCGGCACGCCGGGTGACGTGATCGTGATCAAAGACCGGCAGGTGATGATCAATGATCAACCGTTGCCCAATCCCCCGGGGATGCAATTCAGCTATATCGTCACCGCCAAAGATCGCATCAGTGATCGCAACCTCGTCAAACTGGGTCTTGATCCCGATGACTATGACGATCGCTGGCAGCCCGTCCAGGGTCAGTCAGTCTATCAAATGTTCCTTACAAAGGAAAAAGCAGAAGAGGTAAAAAAGCTTCCTTACATCAACTCCGTCAATGATGATGCACGCGTGCAGAATACCGCCGGCGCTCGTTTCTTCCCGCAATCAAAAGCCGGCACATGGAATGCCGACAATTACGGCCCGCTTACAGTTCCTAAGAAAGGAATGAAGATCGCCATCAACGACTCTACGTTATCTTATTATGGCACGACAATCCGTGACTACGATCACAATGAGAATGTGGTACTAACAGATTCTACACTTACCATCGGCGGAAAGGCAATCACAGAATATACGTTCAACCAGGATTACTATTTCATGATGGGTGACAACCGTCACAACTCGCTCGACTCCCGATTCTGGGGATTCGTTCCTGAAGATCACATCGTTGGCAAAGCTTTCTTCATCTGGTTGTCGATCAATAAGTATGGAGACTTCCTGCACAAGATTCGCTGGGGAAGGTTTTTTAATCTGATTCGATAGAAGAATTTTGAGTAGTTGTGTAGTTGAGTGGATGAGTAGTCGAGTAGTCGACACTCCAATTCTCAACTACTTAACTCCTCCACGCCTCATCTACTAAACTTACCATTCAATCTCCCGGATTCCGTTCTTCTTCAGGTAGTCATTCGTTTTGCTGAAGTGCCTGGATCCAAAGAACCCGCGATCGGCAGAAAACGGAGATGGATGAGCAGACATGAGCACCAGGTGTTTGCTGCGATCAATAACCTCACCCTTCTTTTGAGCATAGGATCCCCACAGCAGGAACACCACGTTACTTTTCTCTTCTGATATTTTCCTGATCACTGCATCGGTGAAAACTTCCCAGCCTTTGTTTTGATGAGAACCTGGTGATGAAGCTCGCACAGTGAGGGTAGCATTCAGAAGCAACACCCCTTGTTTCGACCAGCGCTCGAGATTACCAGTAGATGGAATGGGCTTGCCCAAATCCGACTTGATCTCTTTAAAGATATTCACCAATGAGGGAGGCATTTTTATTCCGTCGCGAACGGAAAAGCAAAGACCGTTTGCCTGACCGGGGCCATGATAAGGGTCCTGACCGATGATCACCACTTTGACCTGGTCGAAAGAACATGCGTCGAAAGCGTGAAAGATTTCGGCACCAGGCGGATATACCGTGTTTGTGCGATACTCATTCCTGACGAAATCAATGAGCGGCAGGAAATACGGCTTTTCAAATTCCTCAGCTAATCTGATTTTCCAGGAAGACTCAATTTTAATATCGCTTGGCATTGTATCCTTTGTTTAATAATCGCGCAAATTGACACACGGAATCGCCTCATTGACATCATGTTGGGGCCTTGTTTCTCCATAGCCATCTCGCCTGTAAACATGTTCCGGCTTCAAAAGATTGTAAAATAGAAAAATTCAATATTTTTGACCGAATGGTAACGGAAATCACACGGGGAATCAAAGTAACTGTTGAGACAGAATACCAACCTTCTTATTCAAGTCCCAGTCAGTATCATTATGTGTTTACCTATCGTATCACCATCGAAAATGGTGGCGATTTCACCATTCAGTTGATGCGCCGCCACTGGCAGATTTATGATGCTGGATTTATGCAGCGAGAAGTGGAAGGGGAAGGCGTTGTGGGCCAACAGCCCGTGCTGGAACCGGGCCAGTCACATCAATATGTCTCCGGTTGCAATCTCAAATCAGGGATCGGAAAAATGGTCGGCACTTACCTTATGGAACGCATCGTCGACGGAACTACCTTTACCGTGAACATTCCGGAGTTCAGCATGGTTGCCCCCATGCGTTTAAATTGATTTTTCAGAACTAACCCTCAGGCCGTGCCTTCTTTGTTTCAGGTTAAGACTTTCATCAGGCATTGGCTCTATGAGACAGATGATCACTCGATCCATTCTCCTTTTTTCTTCGACCTGTATTCCAGGATCGTAAAGAAAAGCAACAAGTCAGATTTGCCGGTGCTTGAAAATCTCCGCTACGACATGGAGAGCAACAAGGCGGTGCTGGATGTGACCGATTTCGGAGCAGGCTCGCAGAATAAATCACTGGCCACTTCTAAGCGAGTAATTGGCGATATCGCCCGGACGAGTTCAACACCTTATCAGGTGGCCATGTTCTATTCCGATCTGATCTATTACATCAAAGCAAAACGCGTTGTCGAACTTGGCACGTCGTTGGGCATTACCACGCTTTACCTTGCACAGAGAAAGGACTCTTCCATTTACACTTTTGAAGGCAGTCACGATATCGCGAACATAGCGCTCACGAATTTTGAGTGGGCCGGCAAAAAAAACATCGAGCTGATTGAAGGCAATATCGACAGCACGCTCCCACGTTTTCTTGAATCGACGGCAAAAATTGACTTTGCGTTGATGGATGCCAATCACCGCTACAGCCCCACGCTGCGCTATTATCAGCTCCTGACGAAACGCCTCTACGAAAAAAGCATTCTCATCATAGACGATATCCATCGCTCTCCCGAAATGGAAAAAGCCTGGAAGGAAATCAAGTCTGATACTTTGGTCTATGGCAGCATTGACCTGTACCGATGTGGGGTGCTGTTCTTCGATCCTGTGCTCCGCAAGCAACATTTCATCTGGTCATTGAAATGATTGACAGGATGGAGTAACTTTGGGCGGCCAATTTTTAAACACGCGTATGCCCGAAGTGACCGAACCAAAAAAGTCCAACAAAGCTGGGATCATTATTGCACTGCTCTCGATCGTGGTGATCATACAGAGCGTAAAAATCTATCTGGATTACAAAGACAAGGGCGAGATCACCGAACAAAAGGCCAAAGTGGAAGATGATCTTTCCACGACCATGCAGCGACTCAAGGAAATTCAAACAGAACTGGATGAGAAGATCGCTGAGATACAAAAACTCGGTGGAGACGTCAGCGACCTCCAAAAAGCTAAAGCCGAAGTCGACGCCCAACTAAAACGCAATGTCAACACGAGCTCAAAGGCAATCAAGGAACTGAAGGATCGCGTACAGGGATACGAGGAATTGCTGAAACTCAAGGACGATGAAATTGAAAAACTTCAGTCTGTAAACAAAGAGCTTTTCACTGAAAACAGGCAGCTGAAGACCCAAAAGAATGTGCTGAATGATTCGATCAACAGACTGGCAACGACCAAAACAGAGCTCGCTTCGAAGGTTGCACTCGCGAGTCAATTAAAAGCGGAGAACATCTCTGTCATGGCGGTCAACGCCAAAGGAAAAGAGCGTGAGTCACCGTTCAAGAACAAGCAGTTCGAAAAACTGAAAGTTGAATTCACACTTGCCGAGAACAAGGTGGCCCCGGTGGAAGGCAAGAAGATTTTGATCCGCGTGATCGACGAAAATGGCCAGGTGATCTTTGATGTAGCACGCGGTTCAGGAACATTCATGCTCAATAACAAAGAGGAATTTTATACTGCGCAGCAAGAGATCCTCTTTGACAACACCAGACAGAAGCTCACCTTCTTTTATGAGAAAGGCTCCGAATATCCTTCCGGCAATTATACCGTTGAGATCTTTGCGAATGAAGGGTATGAGATGGGAAGGGCGACGTTTGTGGTGAAGTAGGTGTTGGAAGGTCCCAGGTTGCAGGTCGCAAGTTGCAGGTCCCAGGTTGCAAGTCACAGGTTGCAGGCTGGCTTCGGACTCAGATTGGGTAAAGTCACCTGTTGCCGGTTTCCAGTGCCCGGTCTGGGTACCCATAAATCGTCATTTTCATTTGCTGCGATAACCTAGTCAGTCCGGTCCACAACAGGTGACCGGAAACTGGCGACCGGCAACATGCAATCCCCTGCCCATCGTTCGGTCCACTTGCAACATGAGACCTGCGACCTTTGGCCTTGCGACCCTTAAAATCCAGCCGAAAACGCAGTTTTTTCAGGCGGCGGGGCTTGTTATTTAGCGGGTTCTCTCTATCTTTGCCCCCTCATTTTAAAACCAAATTAAAACATGAACAACTACGAGACGGTATTCATCTTAAATCCCGTTTTGTCTGAGGACCAGGCAAAGGATACTGTCGATAAGTTCGTGAAGGTGTTGACCTCTAACAAGGCCAACGTAGTGAATGTAGAGCAGTGGGGACTGAAAAAGATGGCTTATCCCATCCAGAAGAAGTCTACCGGCTTTTACAACCTGATCGAATTTGCGGCAGCTCCCGAGACCATTGCAACCCTCGAGACAGAATACAGAAGGGACGAGTCAGTGATGCGCTTCCTGACCATCAGCCTTGACAAGTTTGCGACTGAGTACAACTCACGCAGACGCAAGGGTGAATTCAACAAGAAAAAAGACGTTAAAACCACACCTGCTCCCGGAATGAGGAGAGAAAGAGAGGAGGCACGCGCATGACACTTGTAAACGAACCCATCAAGCGGGCAGAGATCAAACCGAAATACTGCCGCTTCAAGAAGAACGGAATCCGCTACATCGACTATAAGAACCCGGATTTCTTAATGAAGTTTGTCAATGAGCAAGGTAAGATCCTGCCCAGCAGGCTCACCGGCAACAGCTGGAAGTACCAGAAGAAAGTGGCCCAGGCGATCAAGCGCGCACGTCACATCGCGTTGCTCCCCTACCTTGGCGATTCATTGAAGTAACCCTAAACGCTGACACAGAATGGAAGTAATATTGAAACAAGACGTACAAGGACTTGGCTACAAGAACGACGTCGTGAAAGTGAAGCCGGGATACGGAAGGAATTTTCTCATCCCGAATGGATTTGCGTTGATCGCAAACGCCTCAAATAAGAGCATGGTGGCCGAGAACGTGCGCCAGATGGCACACAAAGCTGCCAAGATCAAAGATGAAGCCGTTGCACTCGCTGCCAAGATCGGTGAAATGACCGTGGAACTGAAGACCAAGGCTGGCGAAACCGGCAAGATCTTCGGTGCCATCACTTCATTACAAGTATCCGATGCATTGAAAGCAAAAGGTTTTGACGTGGATCGTAAGAAGATCTTCTTCAAAGACCAGCCAAAACAACTGGGTGAATACATCGCTCACCTGGACCTTCATAAAGAAGTGAAGCACGACATCAAAGTTCGTGTGGAAGCCGAGTAGTTCAAGTGAAGATCTGAAAATAAGAAGACGTGAAAATGTCGCCATCCAGATGGCGACATTTTTATTTACCATCGGTTTCGATCTGCGCAATCAGTTCGTTGTACCATTTCTTACCGTACTTACGGATCAATGGATCTTTCAGAAATTTATAAAGAGGAACCTCAAGCGATTTCCCGAGCACGCAGGCCGCTGAACAAATACTCCATTTGTGATAATTCACTGCCTCAAAGCCTTTCTTTTTGGTGATCCGGATGGGATATAAGTGACAGGAAATAGGCTTGCGAAACTTGATCTTATTATCGAGGTAAGCCTGTTCGATCCCGCATTTCAACACGCCCTTCTCATCGTAATGAGCATACGCGCATTCCTTCCCTCCGATCGTCGGCGTTGAATAGTCACCGTCTTCATCCAATATGTACGGTCCTTGCTCGGCAATTGCCTTTTTGCCGTCGGGTGTGAGATACGGCGCGACAGCTTTTTGAATGTCCTTCATCACCTGCAGTTCATCTTCTTCCAGCGGCGCGCCGAGGTCTCCTTCAACACAGCAGGCGCCCTTGCATTTTTCGAGATGACAGACGAACTCAACGGATTTAATGTCGTCAGAAACGAGGATATCGCCGATTTGTAGCATCGGGTAAAGATAGGTGTTTAGGTGTTTAGGTGTTGACGTGTTGAGGTGTTGAAGTCAATAAGTGTTGAAGTTGGGAAGAAACTCGACCACAGACGAACCTAAACACTTTCCAACCTCGACACTTTAAAACTTTGAAGTCTGTGTTGCTCCCTTCCGCTTGCGGTAAAACTCCACGTCCGCGACATATACCTGTCGCTCGATTTCCGCATAAACCGTCTGTTCACGATCCATCCATTTGATCACAAAAGTCTTGGTGGCGTGACCGCAATCGCGAACCTGGTTCTTGATGCTCTGAATGTCTTCCGGAAGAATTTGCAATACAGCGTACAATTTGATCTTTGCAGGTTTCTTGAAGCGGATGTGAGCCATTTTGTCCCACACCACATAGCGGGATCCGAGGATACGCATCAACATGAGCATATAAAAAGGGTCGGCCGCTGAGAAAAGGCTTCCTCCGAAAATCGTTCCTACCGCGTTGTACGTCCAGATGTTGAGGGAAATACGCAGGTGTACCTCCGACGAATCGCCGGACCAGAATAAAACTTTTCCACCGGTTCCGAAATACAGCGGCACCCAATTCAGGAACGTTTTGAACCGCCACGTTTTGAACGATTCTTTTTTTGTTGTGTTAAGAAACTGCGGTTTCATCCGGGCAGACTTTCCTCCAAAATTATCAGGAGAATCGTCAAAATCATTAGCTTCCCCGGTTTAACTTGCGTGAAGATTTGGAATGGATTATCTGGAAAAACTTAACCCTCCTCAACTCGAGGGTGTCATCAATACTGAGGGTCCTTGTATGCTTATTGCCGGAGCCGGTTCTGGTAAAACGCGTGTATTAACCTACAGGATCGCCCACCTCATGAAAAGCAAAGGTGTTGACGCATTCAATATCATGGCGTTAACATTCACCAACAAAGCTTCACGTGAGATGCGCGACCGCATCGAACAGGTCGTGGGCCACGATGCCAGGAATCTGTGGATGGGTACCTTTCACTCGGTATTTGCCCGGATCCTGAGAGCTGAAGCGCACCGCCTTGGCTACCCCAACAGCTTCACGATCTACGACACCGACGATTCCAAGACGATCATTAAACAGGTGGTAAAAGAACTGGGCCTGGATGAAACGCAGTATAAACCAAGCGCGGTCTACAACCGGATTTCCGGCGCAAAAAACAGGCTGATCTCATGGCAGGAATATCTCGGAAACGCGATGCTTATGGGCGACGACGCTGCCAACATGCGACCCGAGATTGGAAATATCTACAGGAAGTACTCCGAGCGCTGCTTCAAGTCCGGGGCTATGGACTTTGACGACTTGTTGTTTAACACAGACAAGCTGTTTAAGGAACATCTCGACGTACTGAACAAATACCAGCAAAAGATTCACTACGTCCTCGTCGACGAGTTTCAGGATACGAACCTCTGTCAGTACTTTATCATCCGAAAGCTCGCGGCGGTGTGGCAAAACATCTGCGTGGTGGGCGACGACGCGCAAAGCATTTACGCCTTCCGCGGTGCTGATATTTCCAACATCCTCAATTTCGAAAAAGACTATCCGGACCTGCGGCTCGTGAAATTGGAGCAGAATTACCGCTCCACAAAAAATATTGTTCAGGCAGCAAACTCCGTGATCGCGAAGAACCGCGCGCAGATCCCGAAAGAAGTGTGGACTGCGAATGAAGACGGCAACCTGATCGAACTTATTAAAGCTGTATCCGACAACGAAGAAGGCAAACTCGTCGCTTCTTCGATCTTTGAAGAGCGGATGCAACACCAGGCGAAATTCAGTGACTTCGTCATTCTCTATCGTACGAACAGTCAAAGCCGCGCCATCGAAGAAGCGTTGCGACGGATGAACATCAAATACAAAGTGGTCGGTGGTCTCTCCTTTTATCAACGAAAAGAGATCAAAGACTTACT
Source organism: Cyclobacteriaceae bacterium (assembly GCA_044227305.1). Taxonomy (GTDB): domain Bacteria; phylum Bacteroidota; class Bacteroidia; order Cytophagales; family Cyclobacteriaceae; genus ELB16-189. The sequence continues at coordinate 385,737 of JBGAFJ010000001.1, forward strand.
GGCCTATCTGCGATTTTCCATCAACCAACAGGATGAGGCATCCTTCCGCCGCATCATCAATCTGCCCAAACGCGGAATCGGCGACTCTACGGTTGACAAAATCGTGGTCGCGGCGAATGATCATGCGATTTCCATTTGGGAGGTCCTCAAGAATGCAGGCTCCTTCCTTTCAGGACGGGCGGTGGGGCAGATTGGTGATTTCGTTGCGATGATCGAGCGCTTTCAACTCGAAGTGCAGCGCAAAGATGGGTATGAAGCGGCCGCTGAGATCGCAAAAGGATCCGGTCTGCTCCGCGAGCTGTACGCCGACAAAACCGTTGAGGGCCTGAGCCGGTACGAGAACACGCAGGAATTGCTGAACGCAATCAAGGAATATGTAGATGACCCCGAGCGAGCAGACAAAGGATTGGGCGCGTTCCTCCAGGAAGTGTCACTGGTGACCAGTCAGGATGAAGACAAGGACAAAGATCCGGAGAAAGTGACGCTGATGACCATTCACATGGCGAAGGGATTGGAGTTCAGCCATGTGTACATCGTGGGAATGGAGGAGGATCTGTTTCCATCACAGATGATGCTGAGCAGCCGGGCGGAACTGGAAGAAGAAAGGCGCCTGTTCTATGTGGCCATCACCCGAGCGAAGAAAAGGCTTTTCATGTCCTATGCCCTGACGCGTTACCGTTTTGGACGACTGAAGAATTGTGAACCGAGCCGATTCCTTGACGACGTGGATCCCAACTTCATTAAGGTGAGCACCAAATACGCGGGGATAGACTCGGCACCGGCGAGCAACTTTGCAAAAACCTTTGTGACGGGAATCAAGAAAACGATCAGCTCACAGCCAGTGGCACGGCCCACGAGTTACAAGGCACCCGCCGATTTCACGCCCAGTGACATGTCTAAGCTGCGGGAAGGCATGAAAGTGGAGCATCCCAAGTTTGGCTTCGGTCAGGTGCTGAAACTCGACGAAACCGGTGGCGACAGGAAGGCGAAGATCCAGTTTGACGATTTTGGAGAAAAGACCTTATTGCTTAGTTTTGCCAAGTTGAAAATACACGAGAATTGAAGAGACCGATTCCCGGTGTGACTAACTCAAACCACTTTTTTTTATAGCCCATGACAATGCCGGAATATAATTCGCAGCGTCCGCTCATTATTCTAAAGGAATACGGCCGGAACGTGCAGAAGATAGTAGCGTACATCCGCACCGTTTCCGACAAGGAAAAAAGAACCGAACTGGCCTATACGCTGATCGAATTGATCAAACAGCTCAACCCCACCGTGCGCGAGTCAGCAGAAAATCCCCAGCGACTGTGGGATGACCTGCTTATCATTGCAGACTTCAACCTCGACGTAAATAACCCCTTCAATCCTCCCGAGCGGGACATCCTCTCCAAGAAACCGATGCGGGTGCCTTATCCGCAAAGCGAAGTACGGTTCAAACACTACGGCAAAAACATTGAGCGTCTGGTGAAAGAGGCGCTGAAGAAAGAAGATCCGCAGGAAAGGGAAGACGCCGTGATCTACCTCGGCAAGCTGATGAAGACTTTCTACGGCAACTGGAACAAAGAAATTCTCGATGACTCCGTGATCCTGAAAGACATTCAATTGATGTCTGGTGGCAAGCTGAGTATGAATCTTGATAAAGTGCGTGAGGACAATCTCTTCGAAAAACTTTATCGCGAACGCAAGAAGCCGCGTCCCGATGGCCGTGAAAACCGCGAGGGCGGTGGTGGTGGCGGCGGAAGGCACCAGAACCGTCAGGGCGGCGGTGGCAGACCATTCAAAAGATTCAATCCGCACCGCAGAAGAGATCAATGAGTTCCTTTCGTATCAAAGGCGGCAATCGCCTGAAGGGAGAAATCATTCCGCAAGGCGCGAAGAACGAAGCCCTTCAAATACTCTGCGCAGTATTGCTTACCTCCGAACCCGTCACGGTTCACAACATCCCGGACATTGTCGATGTCAATAAACTCATTGAGCTGCTCGGCGACCTGGGTTGTAAAGTCGAGCGACTCGACAAACAATCCTACCGTTTTACTGCGACCTCAATAAACATCAGCCACCTTGAAACCGAATCCTACCGCAAGAAAGCCGCGGCGCTTCGCGGGTCGGTGATGTTGCTAGGCCCCATCCTATCCCGGTACGGCAAAGCAAGCATTCCCAAACCCGGCGGTGACAAGATCGGAAGGAGACGTCTGGATACACATTTCATCGGGTTTCAGAATCTCGGAGCAAAATTCAACTTCGATGCTGAGGGGAGTCTATTTCACATCGATGCATCAGGGCTGAAAGGAACGTATATGCTGCTCGATGAGGCGTCCGTTACCGGAACCGCTAACATCGTTATGGCAGCAGCACTCGCGAAAGGAACGACTACGATCTACTACGCGGCCTGTGAACCTTATCTCCAGCAGCTATGCGCGATGCTGAATCGGATGGGTGCCAAGATCAGCGGTATTGGATCCAATTTATTAACGATCGAAGGGGTCGCGAAACTGGGCGGCACAGAACATACGCTCCTCCCCGACATGATTGAGATCGGAAGTTTTATCGGGCTTGCCGCGATGACACAATCGGAGATCACGATCAAAAATTGCCGCATTGATATGCTGGGCATCATCCCGGATACTTTCAGGAAGCTGGGCATTAAGATGGAATTCAGGGGTGACGATATATTTATTCCCGCACAGGAACATATTGAAATAGAGAGCTTCATCGATGGATCCATCATGACCATCTCTGACGCACCGTGGCCAGGGTTCACACCTGATTTGATCAGCGTGGCTCTGGTCGTGGCGACGCAGGCCAAAGGAAGCGTCCTGATCCACCAAAAGATGTTCGAGAGCCGTCTCTTTTTCGTCGATAAACTTATTGATATGGGCGCGCAGATCATTCTTTGTGATCCACACCGTGCAACCGTGAATGGCATCGACCGCAAGTATAAACTCCGCGGGATCAAAATGTCTTCCCCTGATATTCGTGCGGGAGTAGCGTTGTTGATTGCAGCTTTGTCTGCATCCGGAGACAGTGAAATCTCAAATGCGGAGCAGATCGACAGAGGTTATCAGGATATCGAACAAAGATTGAAAAATCTCGGAGCACAGATCGAGCGGGCAAGTTAAATTCCGTAGAAACGGCCGGTCATTCCATTTTTCAGGTGTCTCGTTTGTAATTGCCGCCGACTAGCAGACAGCCTTAAAACGGATTCAAATAAGTATGATTTTCATTTACGGACGAAAAACATCCAAAATCAAAACGGCTACCGATCACATTGGGGTTTGCTCGTCATGCAATTCCATTGGTCTGGAGTTTGAAATCTACCGGGATTACTTCCATCTATTCTGGATACCGCTCTTTCCACTTGGTCGTAACAAATTTGGAGTCCGCTGCCCCAAATGCGGACAGTCGGACAACTTAAATCCGAGGGTTGAACACTTTAAATCCATAACAGGAACACCTGTTTACCTGTTTTCAGGCTCATTCCTAATTGCAGTGTTGATTGGCAGTATGGTGATCGCCAACCTGAACAAACAAAAGGAAAAAGCACTTTTCGTTGGAGATCCAAAAGTTGGGGATGTGTATATGATGCGTGAGGACGTCAACGACACAACGTTTTATTACTTCCTCAGGGTTGCGCGCATTCAAAATGACTCTGTCATCGTTTACCCTAATATCTTCAGATACTTTGGTTTTGTTTCGAAACTAAACGAGAAAGATCATTTCATAACAGAAGAATTCTTTTACACCAAAAAAGAACTAAAGGACCTGTTGGATAACCACGGGATTACTTCTGTCGAAAGAGGATATGGTGACTATGAAGGTTTTAACCGAATCGAAACCGTCGTCAGAGATTCAATAAAATAAATGGCTGCCGTCAAACGATGACAGGCCGCCTTTACCGCGAGCGCCAGTTACATCGCGTAGAAAAACTTCTCCGAAATAATCTTCCCGTCCTTCACCTCATAAAATCCAATCTCCTCCATATTGGTTCTCGGACCTCCCTTCGGTTTAAAATCCATCGTCATGTAGCAGGTGAAATAATTTCCGGCAACCACCGGCTCACTCGTTGTGCCCCCGTACATTTCATCGGTCATAGCCTGCCATTTCTTACCCTTCTCGTGGATTTCCTTCATTCCCTTCGCGATCTTCCAATCTGAACCCGGCGATTCTTCGCTGGTTGCGTCCGGGCTAAACAGTTCCTGGTAGATCTTATCAAACTGTCCCTGTTGCATATACTCATAAAATTTCGCTGCTACTTCTTTTGTTGTCATAGGATTAGTATTAAAAATGTCGGCTGTGAATTTATGACAAATAACATTGCCATCCCGTTAAATCAGTCGGTCAAATTGCATTCAAATAGTCACGAAACGACATTTACCATGAAGTTGTCTTGATCACTGGCACGAATAATCTCCAGAGGCGGGGATGGAATTCCGCCAACGGGCCTGTTGGATTGGACGACATCAGGTCTTATCTTGAAGCAATAAAAGGGATCGCAGTGCCAACTCCAGCCGATCTGGGCTCGGCAAATCACGCCAACAATTAAAAAGTCAAATCAATGAAAACACTACTAACCCTGATCTTCCTTTTGGGCGCGACGGTAAGTTCGTCTGCGCAACCAGCTACCAATCCTTACCTGAAAAAATATGCCGGTACGTATCGCATGGTTGCGAACGGGTAAAAAATTACCAAGCAGACAGACCGCTATGTTCTGGCCCCTAACGGTTCGTGCACCTGGACCATTTTTGTGACGACCAAAGCTGATGGAACTGTCTCCCACGAGCCCCAGCAGAAACCTGGTAAATGGACGGCCAGCGAAGGACTGATTCAGATTTTTATCGATGGCTTTGGCGAAGGCGAACTACAGACTGACTTCAAATTTGAAGGTGGCGTGTTTAAGGGTGAGAATGTGTACCTGAAAAAGGAGGTGACCCTGAGGGGGAAGTAGTTCGGGGCCAACGCTTCACGTTCCTCTCTCCGAAAACTTCCAAATCGAAGTCTGTTCTTATCCTGTCGCGCCCAAAAACTCAATCTATCTTTACAATGACACGCGCTTTCACTTCCTTGCCATTGTTAAAGAAGCCACGTAATTCATAAGTGCCCGTCCATCCATAAGAAAAAGTTACCTTGCCGCTGGCACCACCCCCGGTGTATTTGAATGTACCGGTCTCATCATCAGGCTTTCCTTTCTCTACCAACGCAATCCAATCAAAGGCGCTTCCTTCAAAGTTTCCGAATTCCACTTCAAAATTCTCGTTGGTCTTATAGGTGTCTTTTGCTATGCGCAAATAGGGGTCGGTTGTTGATGAGGCGGTCGTAGCGGCGACTGTACTGACTTCCGCGACAACTGCAGGAGCGGCAACCGGTGCTTTTCCAATCGAACCTGCAGCAGCAAAGACCGCATCCGTCGATCTGCCTTTCATGATCTGATTGGTCTGACTCAGTGCGTATGGGATACCTTGGTAGGCGCAGACATCAATTGCCGTTCCTCCACCTGGGTATTCAAACCAGCCAGTTGCTGTGTATGCCCATACTTTGTTCTTGGTTGCAGTGATCATCCATACCATACCATTGGTCGGGTCAATGCTCACATTGTTGCAGTTCCAATCCAGGTTACCCAATCGCTCCCATCGTGCGCCGGTACCATATAGGATATTTCCCCCCGGCTGCGCCACAATGACCGGCGTCCCGTTGAAGGCAGCGATATCATTAGCTTTGGCGTTGCCCGGATAGACTGTCCATGTATTGTTACCGGAATCGAAAAACTTGATGGCGTAGTTTTTATCTATGATCCAAAGTTGGCCATGGTTGTCAGTCGCAATTCGTCTGGCGCGTTCTTCTCCACCCAATTCCATCCATCCATTTTTTTCATCGACCTTGTAAATCTTGCCGCTTCCGGACACCAGATAGGTAACACCTTCATAGGCCGCAACGTCCTGAAATTCAAATTCATCGATTGCACTAAATGGAAACCTGGGAACTTCTACCCGGTGCCACCCGGTACCCGCATTCTTCCAAATCTCCTTTTGAAATGTGATTGCCACAGTCCCCGAGTTGTCCGTTGCAATTCGTGTTGGTTTCGCTAGGATAATATCTGGGTCAGCGCGCGGGTCAACTGCCTTTTCCTTGCGTTCCAACTTTCCAGTGGGTTCCCACTGCGCAAAGACCGCCTTCGTGGGTAAAAGAAATAAAAGAACGGCGATCACGAGGCAGGAGAATAGGCGAGTTTTCTTCATAGGGTTAGGGGTATGAACATCAATTTAGTCGCTTTCCACCTTACTAACAAACAGCGGCTACCAGCCAGCAACCATCAAATTTCCGCCCATCTATGCAAATACAATGTCGCTTCGGACATTTTGATCACAGAGAATTATATTCCTATTTGAGTTCGCCTCTCACCAACCCCATTGAAAAAGTTCGCCAAATTTTCTCTCCCTAAGCGAACGGCTTATCAATACTTTCACTCGGCTGCGTAAACCATTTCACCCCCTGCTCTGTCATGTAAGCGCAGTCTTCGAGGCGGATACCAAATTCACCATAAATACAAATCGTCGGCTCAATGCTGAAGCACATGCCCGGCTGTAGCAATTGCTTGTTGCCAAGCACCATGTTGCCCCACTCGTGTCCATCCATACCGATACCATGGCCGGTGCGGTGAGGCAACCCCGGAACTTTGTACCCGGGACCGAAGCCGGCATCGGTGATCACTTTGCGAGATGCGATGTCAACGTTTTCGCAAGGTGCGCCTAGCTTCGCGGCGGCAAAGCCGGCCGCCTGCGATGCTTTCTCCAGATTCCAGATTTCGCGTTGACGTTTGGTGGGTTCACCAAACACGATGGTACGCGTGATGTCTGATGCATAGCCACCCACGTTACATCCACCGTCCATCAGGATCACATCACCGTTTTTCAGCTTTTGCGGTACACTGCTGCCGTGGGGAAAGGCCGTGTACTCACCAAAAGAAACAAACGCTCCTCCCCTTGCTCCTAGCTTGGTATGAGCCCGCGCAATCAATCCTGCAAGATCACCTTGTGTCATCCCCTCTTCCAGAGAAGCGACCGCAACCTTATAAGCCTCGAGCGTGATGTCATTGGCACGTTGCATCAATGCAAGTTCCGCGGGACTTTTGAACAGCCTGCAGGGAATGGTAACAGGATCAGCACTCACGTACTCCAAATGAGACGCTTCCTTGCGTATGCCATCAAACAAAAAGAAACGAACGCGTTCTTCCATTCCAATTTTACCGATCTTTATTCCGAAATCAGAAAAAATGCCTGCTACCACTTTATAAGGACTTTCATGCTCCTCCCAGACGCGCACATCGTCACCGATCTTGATCAGCTCACGCAGACGCGCCTCCTCAAAATGCGGCCCCACATATTTTACGGTTCCTTTTGCAGGAATAATCGCTGCCATCATACGTTCGCTGTTCCCCCACTCCACGCCTGTGAAATAATTCAGTGCGGTACCACCGTCGAGATAGATCGCGTCGATCTTGTTCTCAACCATCAGCTTTTGCGCTTTCGCAATGCGCGCTTTGCGCTCATCAACCGAAATAGGCACAACTTCCCCCGCCAACGGCTGAAGGTTCTCGATGTCTGAGGCTGAGATTGTGTGAGCAGACGCTATCGCCGTGCCCGCTACAGAAGCGACAGATGTGAGGAGGAATTTCCTGCGGTTGATAGACATTTTTTGAGGGTTTATGATGCAAAATAGTCAGGATCGTGCGCTGGACACAATGAATTATTCAAGTGGGCAAGCTCGGCCTGACGGCTAATTCACCTAATCCGGGCTCGCTGCCACAAGCGCCTTCGCGGATTCGCCCGCCGCAAGGATCACAAGCAGCATTATACCATGCTTCTTGATAACTATTCCCTGATGTCAAGCTTGATACCCACCGGACAATGATCGGAGCCCATGTGTTCATTGAAGATCATGGCGTCTTTCACCGCCGGCATCATCCGGTTGTCAACCAAAAAACCGTCAATGCGCCAGCCTACATTCTTTTCCCGTGCAAATGTAACGTAGTCCCAATAGCTGTATTTAACAGTTGTGGGATAAAAGTGACGGAACGTGTCTGTAAACCCGGATTCGAGAAGCCGGGTAAAACCATCGATCTCTTTTTGTGTATAACCCGCTGAACGATTGAAGTTTTCCTTGGGGCGAGCCAAATCGATGGGTTGATGCGCTACGTTAAAATCCCCGCATACAATCACCGGTTTTCTTTTCTTAAGCCATGAGAGATAGGCACTGAATTCAACATCCCATTTCTCCCGGTAATCAAGTCTCGACAGTCCTTCACCTGAATTTGGAGTGTACACCGTCACAAGGAAGTAACTAGTATACTCCGCGGTGATCACCCGACCTTCATTGTCATATTCTTCCAGAGCCATATCATATGTCACATTGATCGGCTCAGCTTTCGAAATAATGGCAGTTCCTGAATAACCCTTCCTCGCCTTCGACGCATTGGCATACACGTGATGGGAATCAAACACATCGAGCGTAGACTTCGACTCATCTTCCGCAGCTTTCGTCTCCTGCAAGCAAAGAACGTCCGCCTTCATGGCTTTAACACTATCCAGAAATCCTTTCTTGATGATGGCCCGGATACCGTTTACGTTCCAGCTGACGAGGGTTAGAGACATGGGGAGAGTTTAAAGTTGAAAGTTGAAAGTTGAAAGTTGAAGGTTGAATGTTGAATGTTGAATGTTGAATGTTGAAGGTTGAAGGTTGAAAGTGGAAGATTGAATGTTTAAGGTTCGGCGTTTAAAAGTGATGCCTTACGAACGCTTCGATCGCTTCGTATTCGGCCAGGCCCAATTGATTGTAGGCTGCCGCGGTGGCATGATTGCGGTCTTCGGCCCGCACCCAGAACTCACGCTGATCATTGCCCGGAAAAAGCGCACTGTCTTTCTGCGACTGGTGTTTGAACACCGCCTTTCGTTTTCTCAGGAGCTCATCGGGACTCAGTGGCACCGCCATCTCAATCTGATCGATATCCCACTCCTGCCACGCGCCGCGGTACAGCCACACATAACACTGCTTCATCCAGGGTTTACTCTTTAACCTTGCAATGGCCTTGAAGATTGCAGCGAGACAAACCCTGTGTGTGCCATGCGGATCGGACAAGTCGCCGGCCGCGTATATCTGATGTGGTTTTATTTTTTCCATCAGGTCTACAATAATACGAACGTCTGCTTCGCTCAGAGGCTTCTTCTTGACTTTTCCAGTTTCATAAAACGGCATGTCCAGGAAGTGAGCCTGTGAATCAGGAATTCCGGTATACCGGCAACCTGCTTTTGCCTCACCTCTTCTGATCAGTTTCTTGATCGTCATCACTTCGGGGCTATCCACTTCTCCGGGCTTTTTCTTTTTGATCGATTCAGTAATCTGATTGTAAAATTTTTCACCCTCGAACTTTTTCTGTCCGAACGCCGAATTGAAATCACGTACAAAGTCCGCAAAACGAACCGCATCGTCATCGAAAACCGCGATGTTGCCGGAAGTCTGATAGGCGACGTGCACTTCGTGACCCTGATCCACGAGGCGTATGAAGGTGCCGCCCATCGAAATCACATCGTCATCCGGATGCGGACTGAATATAATGACTCTTTTGGGAAATGGTTTGGCGCGCTCAGGCCGGTGCGAGTCATCCGCTTTTGGCTTTCCACCAGGCCAACCTGTGATGGTATGTTGCAGTTCATTGAACACCTTGATGTTCACTTTATACGCGGACCCATATTCTGTGATCACGTCGCTCATGCCATGCTCCATGTAGTCGTGGTTCGTGAGCTTGAGGATGGGTTTTTTCACAGTCTGACACAGCCAGACAATCGCCTTCCGGATCAGGCGGTCATCCCAGTCGACGCTCCTCAGCAGCCAGGGTGTCTTGACGCTTGTCAATTGTGATGAAGCTGCATCGTCTAACACCACCAGTGGATTAGGATGCTTTTGAAGAAAGGTGGAGGGTACCTGATCGGTGACCGGACCCTCTACAGCTTTTTGTATGATGTTGGCTTTACCCTCGCCCCACGCCATCATGATCGTGCGTCGGGCTTTGAGAATGGTACCGACACCCATGGTAATCGCTTTCTGCGGAACGTTCTCTTCGCCAAAGAAATCGCTCGCTGCATCCACACGCGTCACCTGGTCCAGGGTAATCAGACGTGTCTCCGTGCGGTCAGAAGACCCCGGTTCATTGAAACCAATGTGCCCCGTTCTCCCCACACCGAGTATCTGGATGTCAATTCCTCCGACCGACTCGATCTTCCTTTCATAAGCCTTACAGAAAGCCGCAACTTTCTGCTTGGAAATGGTTCCGTCTGGAATGTTGATATTTCTTTCAGGGATGTCGATGTGATCGAAGAGATGCTCGCGCATAAACCGCACGTAGCTTTGCAATGATCCCGGCTGCATCGGAAAATACTCATCGAGGTTGAATGTGATCACATTCTTAAAGCTCAACCCTTTTGAATGAAGCCTGACCAGTTCCGCATACAAACGCGTAGGTGTCGATCCTGTGGCGAGCCCGAGCACACAATTCTTCTTTTCGCGCTGCCGCTGACGGATCAACGAAGCGATTTCGTTGGCCACAAAAACAGACCCTTCATCGGAGGTGCTGAATATTTTGATCGGAATTTTTTCAACCGGTGAAGCGGATGTCATTGTTGAATTTTTGGTCTGTAAAAATAGTTTTTCCAACCATTGTTCTCAACAAATTCAACATAACTTTAGGTCTTGGACTTCCGTACTGAAATCTCGTTAAAACCAACTTCTTTTAAGATCGGACTTAAAGATCCGATCCTTGCCATCGGATCGTGTTTCGCCGAATCCATCGGAAAAAAGTTCGGGGAGCATGCGTTTCAAATCTCGATCAATCCTTTCGGCACAATCTACCACCCGCTTTCAATTCAACAACTGATCAATTATGCGATCCATCTTGAATATCCGGCAGAACATTCCTATCTGGTCAACAACGACATTCATTTGAATTACAATTTTCATTCGAATCTGAGATCTCTCAACATTGCTGACCTCAAAAAAGAAATCAAAGAAGCGATTGGTAGCAGCCATTACTTCATAAAGCAATGCAAAGCACTTATAATCACGTATGGAACAGCTTGGCTGTTTGAAAGGAACGACACGGGCGAGGGAGTTGCCAACTGTCACAAGATGCCCGCATCACTCTTTACCCGACGACTCACACACACCGAAGAGATTGTTTCATCATTCAAAGAAATGCACAGGAGCATTCTGTCGGTCAATCCCGGTATCAAGACCATTCTGACCGTGAGCCCCGTGAGACATACAAAAGATACACTTCCATTAAACAGCGTCAGCAAAGCAGTACTGAGACTGGCCTGTCATCAGCTTGCCTCAGAACTGAACCATGTTGAATATTTTCCCGCGTTTGAAATTATGATGGACGACCTCCGGGATTACCGTTTTTATGGTCCGGACATGATCCATCCCAATGAAGTTGCTGAAAACTACATCTGGAATATTTTTAAAAATTCATTTATTGAAGGCAACGATGCGCGATCGATGGATCAATGGGGCGAAACGATGCGCCGGATAAACCATCGCGTCTTCAATCCACTGAGCAAAGAGCACATCGCGTTTTTGACAGTCACCATTTCAAAACTGAAAGAATTAAGCAGCTCTTTTCCTGCTGACAAGTACATCCAAGGCCTTGAAAAACAGCTTGAGGAAATAAAGAAATACTCGTGAAAACTCCGAACCGGCTCGCAAACGCAACAAGTCCTTATCTCCTTCAGCATGCATATAATCCTGTAGACTGGTTCGAATGGGGCGCCGAAGCACTTGAAAAAGCAAAGCGGGAAGACAAGCCTATCCTCGTGAGCATCGGATACTCGTCCTGCCATTGGTGCCATGTGATGGAAAGGGAGTGTTTTGAAAAAGAAGACATCGCCGCAATGATGAACGCAAATTTTGTGTGCATCAAAGTCGATCGCGAAGAGCGGCCCGATATCGATCAGATATATATGGAGGCGGTACAAGCCATGAAGCAACATGGCGGTTGGCCGCTAAATGTTTTTCTCACACCGGACAAACTCCCTTTCTACGGCGGCACCTACTTTCCACCAGCACAGTGGACCAGCGTGTTGCAACAACTTAGCGACGCTTATAAAAAACGAAGAAAAGAAATTGATGAATCAGCGGTAGCGTTAGGGCAACATCTTCAGACCAGCGATCTCCAGCGATTCGCCAGAGATCCAAAAGCGAAAGCTTTTACACGCGAAGCACTCGACAGCATGTTTAACACCCTGACAGCACGTTTCGATAAGTCATGGGGTGGTATGGACAAGGCACCAAAATTTGTGATGCCATCAATCTGGCTATTCCTGCTCCGCTACTTTCACATTTCAAAAAATAATGAGGCGTTAAGAATGGTTACCCTCACGCTTGAGAAAATGACGCGCGGCGGTCTGTATGATCAGGTCGGGGGTGGTTTTTCGAGATACTCCGTCGATGGCCAATGGTTTGCGCCGCACTTTGAAAAAATGCTTTACGACAATGGGCAACTTCTCAGCTTGTATTCAGAAGCTTACGCGGCAACACAAAATCCACTCTTCCGGGAAATAGTTTATGACACCACGGCCTGGTTGGTACGTGAAATGAGTGACCCCGCGGGCGGGTTCTACTCTGCACTCGACGCCGACAGCGAAGGAACTGAAGGGAAATTTTATACATGGACGTATCCTGAATTGGAAGAAGCGTTGGGGTCAGATCTGGGTGCGGCGGCTGGATATTTTCAGATCAGCACCGAAGGCAACTGGGAACATGGGCGTAATATCCTGTTGCAGCTCGAAGGCAACACAACGCCTGAAGCGATCCAATCAGCACGCAAAAAACTATTGAACGCAAGAACAAAACGGGTACGACCAGGCCTGGATGATAAAATTCTTGCCGGCTGGAATGGCATCACGGTGATTGGATTGGTGGATGCATTCAGAACTTTTGGTGACCCAGACTTTCTTGAGCTCGCGCTCAAAAATATTTCCTTTCTGGAATTGCATCTGATTGCTGACGGAAGAATATACCGCGCGTTCAAAAACAAAAGATCACAGACTGAAGGATTCCTCGAAGACTACGCGTTCGTGATTCAGGCTTACTTGGCGTTATACCAGGTAACTTTTGATGAGGGCTTCCTGAGGAAGAGTGCCTCGTTTTGCGAATACGCCATCACAAACTTTTATGATCCGGCCGAAGGATATTTTCATTTCTCTTCAACAACGGGTGAGCCGCTCATCGCAAGAAAGAAAGAGATTTTCGACAACGTCATTCCCTCATCCAACGCAGTGATGGCAAGAAATCTCCATCATCTCGGAACAATGATGGATAGCGACGAATGGAAAAGCATGGCCGTGGAGATGGCGGGGCGCCTGGCGGAACTCACTGAGTCAGAGCCGGGCTATATGTCGTACTGGGGAATCCTTTTTACAGAACTCACCGCCGGGCTGGCCGAAGTGGTGATCACTGGAAAGAACTGCGAAACCATGCGAAAGGAGTTTCACAGTCATTATCAGCCGTTTGCAGTCACCCTGGGAACTGAAACCGCCAGCAATCTGTCTTTGCTGCAGGGCCGTGAATCCAAAGATGGCAACACGCTTATTTATGTATGTTTCAACAAAACATGCAAATTGCCGGTTGACAATGTCAGGAAAGCAATCAGCCAGCTGCGCCCGGGCTGAGCAAATAATTGCAATCTTCGACCATGAATATTGAGTTCCGTTGAGCACACAGGAGACATATTTCGCTGAATTAATTCTGCCGGTTCCCATCCCGAAACTGTTCACCTACAGAGTTCCGGCTGCGTGGAATGCGCTGGTTAAACCGGGTCAGCGGGCGATTGTACCTTTTGGGCAAAGGAAGATTGTCACTGGTGTGATCGCAGAGATCCATCAAAAACCACCTGTCGAATACGAAGCGAAGTACCTGCTGGAACTTCTCGATGAAGCCGAGATCATCACCTCACATCAGTTTTTGCTGTACGAATGGATGGCTCAATACTACATGTGCACCGTGGGCGAAGTGCTTAACGCCGCACTTCCGTCCGGACTGAAGCTCTCCAGTGAATCCATGGTACAGCTTCACCCCTCTTTCAATGCCGACGAGACGCCATTTGATTTTTCGGAGAAAGAACAGATCGTCATCAATCATCTCAAGTCAGAGGCCATGTCTTACTCTGACGTTGCCAAGTTGCTGGATGTGCGCTCCATTTACAGCATCTTAAAGTCACTATCATCAAAAGATGCGATTATTCTTTTCGAAAAAGTAAAAGAGAAATATAAGCCGAAAACCGAAAAGCGATTTCGGCTTTCTCCTGACTATACCGCAAAGAAAAAACTCGAATCCCTGTTTGAAACGCTTGCAACGAAGCCCAAACAGGAGGCTGTGTTACTGAAATACCTTCAGGAAGTTCCGGTTTTTCAGGACAAAACGCTGAATGAGCGCGGCCTCTCCAAAAACGAAATTGTTTCTGAAGATATTTCTGAGTCGTCATTGATGACGCTCGTAAAAAACAAAATTCTCGAAGAGTTCGAAATCGTTGTGCCGCGTTTTGGGTTCGATGAGGTAAAAACGGAGCACCCTTTGCTGCTGAGCGACAAGCAGGAAGAGGCTCGCAACAACATCATACAGGGCTTCGAAAAACATGGGACGGTTCTTCTGCATGGCGTAACCGGCAGCGGGAAGACCGAAATATACATCGACCTGATACGACGCGCTTTAGACGGTGGATCGCAGGTCTTATACCTCCTCCCGGAGATCGCCCTTACAACGCAGATTGTGCAGCGGCTGAAGAAAATCTTCGGCGCCGCCATGGGTGTCTACCATTCGAAATTTTCCGACAATGAACGTGTTGAAGTCTGGAACGGCGTGCTGAATGGGAAATTTAAATTCGTTGTGGGCGTTCGATCGTCCGTCTTTCTGCCATTTGACAACCTGGGACTCGTCATCATTGATGAAGAGCACGATCCATCCTACAAACAACAGGAACCATCACCGCGATATCATGCACGCGATGTGGCCCTGATGATGGCACAACAACACCATGCGAAGGTATTGCTTGGAACCGCTACGCCCTCCTGTGAAAGCTATTTTCAGGCAAAAATGGAGAAGATCTCGGTTGTAACGCTTCGGGACCGATTTGGCGAAGCAAAGATTCCGCAGATCGTCTTCGCAGATCTTTCAAAAGAGAGAAGACAAAAGACAAACAAGGGTGAGTTCTCGTCACTCCTTCTGAAGGAGATCAAAGACACCATCGACGCGAAGGATCAGGTTATACTTTTTCAAAATCGCCGCGGACATTCACCCCTGGTGCAATGCGAAGATTGCGGCTGGGTGCCCACGTGCATCAACTGTGCGGTAAGCCTCACTTACCATCAATACCGTCATGCCTTAATTTGTCATTACTGCGGATATCGTGAAGAGCTTCCACAGCAATGTCCGGTGTGCACGTCCCGGAGAATCCTTACCCTCGGATACGGCACTGAAAAAATGGAGGAAGAACTAAAGATGTACTTTCCCGAAGCAACGGTGGGTCGGATGGATCTCGACACGACCCGGACCCGAAGCGGCTATGAATCTTTGATTGAAGACTTCGAAAAAGGGGACACGAATATTTTAGTGGGAACGCAAATGGTGACCAAAGGCCTTGACTTCGATCGCGTTCAACTCGTGGGCGTATTCGACGCTGATCGCATGATGCATTTTCCTGACTTCAGATCCTATGAACGGGCTTTTCAGCTGATTCTCCAAGTGAGTGGCCGCGCCGGCCGACGCGAGAGACAGGGAAAAGTGGTAATCCAGACTTCGAACACGCAACATCCTCTTTTTGGATTTATTGTCGATCACAACATCAATGGGTTTCTTGATGAACAACTCCATGACCGTGAGTTGTTCACCTATCCGCCCTTTGCGCGCCTGATCGAGATCACAATAAAACATACCGACCGAAACGTGAGTAGACGGGCAGCCGAGGATTTAGCCGATATGGCGCGGAAAGCAATCAAAGGTGTCAGAATAATGGGTCCTGGCGAACCCTCGGTATCAAAAATCCGAAATGAATTCTTATACACCGTGCTTGTCAAAATCCCCCGCAACCAAGGCAAGCTGACGGCAATCAAAGACACCTTGCTAAAGATTGAGCATCAACTCAGCCAGGACAAGGCATTTAGAAATGTGAGTATTGTGTTTGATGTAGACCCGGTTTGAGAGCTCAGTTACGGTGGATTCATCTGCAGTAGGAATGTGAACTTCTGCTGATCAGCTTCTCAACAGAATCGAAGTCCAGTCATCATTAAGCACAGGTATGGCGTGATGCGCAGTAAGATCAAACTGACAAGGGACTACCGAAACAAAGTTATTGGCGATCGCCCACTCGTCGTTATCCTCGCCTTTGTCGAAGTTGACGAAGTTACCTGTCATCCAGAAGTAGCGACGGCCATTTGGATCGCGTCGCTCATCGAACTCCTCCACCCATTTGGCGTTGGCCTGCCGGCAAATTCGAATGCCTTTCAGAGGTTCATTTCTCTTCGGTGGAAAGTTCACGTTTAATGCAACCCCTTTTGGCAACCCTTTTTCGAGTACTTGCTGTGTAATCCTTTTTATGTATTCGTGCGTATGAGAAAAGTCAGCGGCGCTGCTGAAATCACATAGTGAAAATCCAATGGCTGGAGTTCCTTCGATCGCTGCCTCGATTGCCGCGGACATCGTGCCCGAATAGAGCACCGATATGGAAGTGTTGCTTCCGTGATTGACGCCGCTTACTACCACGTCGGGTTGACGCCGGTCTTTTAATACATAGTGTCTCGCCATTTTAACACAATCCGCCGGCGTACCCGAACATTCGAAAGAGCGAACGCCATCGAATATATCAGATTCTTTTAATCGCAACGTATCTCCCACCGTGATGGCGTGACCCATGCCTGACTGCGGACTATTGGGTGCCACAACGATGACATCGCCAAGGCTTTTCATTACTTCTACAAGATTTTTAATACCCGGCGAGGTGATACCATCGTCGTTGGAAACCAGGATAAGGGGCTTGGTCATTCTTTCTTAAAAAAGGAGTTATAATAGTCCACGATCTGGGCAAACTGATATTTGTTATCAAGACTCAGTTTGTTGGTCTTCATATATTTTTCAACCTGGTCGCCCTGGTTGCCCATCATGTAAATCAAATCATTTTTCTTGCCGCCGAATTGTTCGATCACGCCTTTATCCGTCAGAAAAAAATATTTGTATACCAATACCATGCGGTTTGACGATCCATAATAGTAGAAAGAACTCGGGTAGCTTTTTATTTCCACGGCCTCGCGACATAGCAGCGTAAGCTTCCCTTCCGTGAGGAGTTCAAAAAAAACCGGTGCACGATATCCGCCCTGTGCTGAATAAGGCAAGGAGTAAAACTGACGATAACGTTTCGCCGTCTTATCAAAGATTTCAAAGAAAACAATTTTACGTGCTGTATATGACTCCAGTCTGTTGTCTTTTTCAAACTGGATCAGGTCGCTTTGCAAATCGTATTTAATGTTGCCGCGGAGTGTATCGCCTTCTTCAAGGATTAGTTTTCCTTCATGCCAAAACTCAAACGGGAAGCGCTGTGCAAAACCCGAAGCACTGATTAAAAACAATCCGATGAAAAACAGCAACCTCATAGATGTTTGAGAATCGTATGTCCGAGCTTATCTCTTTTGGTCTTCAAGTATTTTTCGTTGTGCTTGTTGGGCACTGTTTCGATGGGAACGTTTTCAACAATTTCCAGGCCATAGCCCATCAAACCCACACGTTTCTTCGGATTATTAGTGATCAATCGCAGCTTTGTAATGCCCAGATCGTGAAGGATTTGCGCGCCAATGCCGTAGTCTCGATTATCCATATCAAATCCAAGTTGCAGGTTTGCTTCCACCGTATCCAACCCCTCCTCCTGCAATTTGTACGCTTTGAGCTTGTTCAGTAACCCGATACCGCGACCTTCTTGTTTCATGTACAATACAACGCCCTTTCCTTCCTTTTCAACCATGTCCATCGCCACATGCAGCTGTGTGCCGCAATCACATCGGCAGGACCCGAAGATATCGCCAGTAACGCACGATGAATGAACGCGCACCAAAACAGGTTCATCCTTTTCCCACTCACCCTTCACCAATGCAAGGTGCAATTCGCCTGAATCGATTTGTTCGTAGGCCACCAACTTGAAGTCGCCATGCTCCGTAGGCATGTTCACGTCGACGCGACGCCGGATCTGACATTCGGCCCTCATTCTGAACGCGATCAGATCTTTGATAGACACCAGCTTCAACCCAAACTTATCCGCCACCTTTCGCAAGTCACCCAGGCGCGCCATGGTTCCGTCTTCGTTCATAATCTCGACCAGCACACCCGCCGGCCGGAAGCCGGCCAATCTCGCAAAATCGATCGCCGCTTCAGTATGTCCTGCCCGGCGCAACACACCCTCCTTTTTTGCTTTCAGAGGAAAAATGTGACCGGGTTTCCCAAATTCTTCGGGCGCTGTGTTCGGATCTACCAAAGCACGGATCGTCTTTGATCGGTCCTGCGCTGAAATCCCTGTGGTGCATCCATGTCCAATCAGATCGACCGATACCGTGAATGGCGTTTCAAACACCGCGGTATTTTTTCCCACCATCATATCCAGACCCAGCTCTTCGCATCGACTCTCAATCAACGGCGCACATACCAGACCTCTTCCCTCTTTGGTCATAAAGTTGATGATTTCCGAGGTAACGGCTTCGGCAGCGCAGATAAAGTCACCTTCGTTCTCGCGGTCTTCGTCATCGACCACAATAATCATCTTGCCATTGCGGATGGCTTCTATACCTTCTTCTATCGGATCAAGTTTTATCGTATTGCTCATTCGGGATTCAAATCTTTTTCTGATTATTCAACAAGAGACCATGCTTTAACGTTCCGTATCAGCCCGCCACTTGATTTAACGCATTTCTGGCAACCACGATGCTCAGCATGGACGCCACCTGATTCTTAACTGCATTGATATTTTCCAATATGTCCATCAGGTTTGTAAGTTCAGTTCCATCCGGCGTCGTCTTAATCTTTTCAAGATTGTCGACAGACATTTTGTTCAACGCCCCAAACTTAAGGCGCAAAATCACTTTTGCAGGAGCTCCATCGGATTGATACTCCGGACCCACGTAGATATTCTTTTTTTGCCATCCGTCGCTGACATGAAATTTCTGAACAACCAGATCAGACACCACCTGAAAATATTCTCTCGGCACCATCTTCACGAATGTATTGGCGCTCGGTATCTGACCATTCGCCACCTCAGTTCTGTATATATCAAAAATACCCTGATGCACGGGGTCCAGTAACTGAATATCCTCACTCTCATGAAGGAGATACTCATACACGTACTCATCATTCGAAGTCTTCTGATCGCCGAGTAAAATCAGCACTTTCAAAAATTCTTTCTCCAGCAGGATTACACTGGCAACCGGATCATATACGAAAGACTTTGACAGCTCATGAACATCGCTGAGGCTTATTCCTGCAGACACCTTTTTCTCCGAGGCAACCTGCGACTTCTGATCCATGCGCTGCCGAATCAAAATCTTGTTCACTTCTGAGTTGATCAACTGAAAAGGTATGGCCATGATCCGGGCACACTCCTGAAGAAAAATCGTTCGTTTCAAATGATCTGGTATCAATGAAATCGTATTCACAATATCATGAATCATCTCGGACTTTTTTACTGGATCCGCGGCGGCTTCTTTGGCAAAAAGACCCGCCTTGAATGAAACAAAATCCTGAGAATTCTCAGTGAGGAATTTTTGAAACTCAGCCGTCCCCACCTTCCGTGAAAAGCTATCAGGATCCTCTCCGTCAGGGAACAGAACCACACGCACATTCAAGCCGCCTTTTAATATCAGATCGATGCCACGCAAGGCAGCTTTAATTCCCGCTGCGTCGCCGTCGAAAAGCACGGTTACATTTTCCGTAAACCTTCGAATGAGTTTGATCTGATCTTCTGTCAATGCCGTTCCTGACGACGCCACTACGTTCTCCACATCAGCCTGGTGCATCGAGATCACATCGGTATATCCTTCAACCAAAAAACAATTGTCTTTCTGACGTATAATATTCTTTGCCTGATACAGCCCGTAGAGTACGCCCCCTTTGTGATATATCTCTGTCTCGGGGGAGTTGATGTACTTGGGTTGATTCTTATCCTTGCCCATCATGCGGGCACCAAAGGCAATCACTTTGCCCGATAGATTGTGAACCGGAAATATCACTCTGCCACGGAAACGGTCGTAAGTTCGCCCTTCATCATTTTTTACAACGAGGCCCGCTTTCTCAAGCAGCTCTTTGTTATAGTTATTTTTAACGGCCGCGTCGCTGAGGTTGGACCAGCCTTCCAGGGCATAGCCCAGCTCAAACTTGTTGATCGTGCGATCGTTGAATCCGCGTTCGTGGAAATAA
Source organism: Cyclobacteriaceae bacterium (assembly GCA_044227305.1). Classification (GTDB taxonomy): domain Bacteria; phylum Bacteroidota; class Bacteroidia; order Cytophagales; family Cyclobacteriaceae; genus ELB16-189. The sequence continues at coordinate 406,227 of JBGAFJ010000001.1, forward strand.
CTGAGCCCCACGCCACGCCCTTCGTCTGAATTGAAAAGCTTGTCTTTGTAAAAATCCTTCGCGAAAGCCATGAGTATGTACAACCCTTCACGCTCAGTCTGCTGTTCGCGGGCGGCATCGGACTGCGCGTCTTCTTTGATCTCTACGCCATACTTCTTCGCCAGGAACCTGATCGCCTCCATATAGCTCATCCCTTCATGCTCCATCACAAAAGTGATCGCATCACCACCTTTGCCGCTGCTGAAGTCTTTAAAGATTCCTTTGCTGGGAACCACGAAAAAAGAAGCCGTTTTCTCGTTCCCGAAAGGGCTTAAGGCCTTGTAGCTCTGCCCCGAACGCTTCAACGACACGAAATCACTTATCACATCGACGATGTCAATGCGGTTTTTTACTTCATCGATGGTTTCCCGGCTAATCAAGGGCGTTTTTTATGATTTCTGTATTTGAAAATACAGGGGTTCAAAGATACACCAAAACCAACCTTCAGAGCTCGAATCATTTTTTTAAAAATTGGCAAACCAAGCCATAACTTGCAGTGTTTTACCCGTTATGAACATCACCTCCGCCGACGTCCTCAAAGCACTTTCCACAGTTAACGACCCCGATCTCAAACGGGACCTCGTGACCCTGAACATGATCAAAGACCTGACGGTCAGCCAATCAGAAATCACATTCACAGTTGTGCTGACGACCCCCGCTTGTCCCTTGAAAGAAATGATTCGAAAGGACTGCGAGAGTGCCGTCAGAAAAGTGGCAGGTCCGGCAGCGAAGATCACCATCCATATGACGTCGTCTGTCACGTCGTTGCGCGATAATGCACCGCTTCTTCCAGGCGTAAAAAACATCATCGCTATCGCGTCAGGCAAAGGCGGCGTGGGCAAGTCAACCATCACTTCCAATCTTGCTGTGGCATTAGCCCAGAGCGGCGCAAAAGTCGGGCTAATTGATGCGGATATTTTCGGTCCCAGCGTGCCGGTAATGTTCAACTGTGAGCGCGAGCAACCGGAAGTGAAGACCATCAACGGGAAGAATTTCATAATACCACTTGAACAATACGGTGTGAAGCTGATCTCAATCGGATTTCTTGCACCACCCGATAGCGCGGTAGTATGGCGGGGACCTATGGCCAGCTCTGCATTGAAGCAGTTCATCAGTGACACCATATGGGGTGATTTGGATTATCTGTTCATCGACTTACCTCCAGGCACGAGCGATATTCACCTTACGCTTGTACAAACCGTTCCGGTGACCGGAGCCGTGATAGTGACCACGCCGCAAAAAGTTGCGCTCGCCGATGCAACCAAAGGTCTGGCCATGTTCAAGCAACCGCAGATCAACGTTCCGATCCTTGGCGTCGTGGAGAACATGGCGTATTTTACTCCGGAAGAATTACCAGGAAACAAATACTATATCTTCGGCAAAGACGGCGGCAAGAACTTATCAGAAAAATTCGGCGTTCCGTTGTTGGGTCAGATACCTCTTGTCCAGGGAATTCGTGAGAGCGGAGACAGCGGCTTACCGGCCGTACTGAAAGAGGGTGTTACGGCCGATGCTTTCCGCGAGCTGGCTGAAGCCTTGGCCCGCAGAATTGCGATAAGAAATGCTAACTTTGATACGACGAAGAAAGTAGAGATCACCGTATGAGCGCAGCCACAGAAACCACTGAGAAAAAAGCTGAAGAAATCGCCCTAAGGATCGAGTCGTCACTCGACAACATCCGCCCCTACCTGGAAGCAGATGGCGGAAATGTGCGTGTTCTTGAAATCACACCTGATCATGTGGTCAAACTGGAATTCGTTGGCAATTGTGGCAATTGCCCTATGTCAACAATGACATTCAAAGCTGGTGTGGAAGAGGCCATTCGTAAGTCCGTACCCGAAATTCGGTCTATAGAAGTTGTCAATCTGACGTCACTACCGGGTCACTGATCTATTTTTTCCCGGATTAATCATAGTTTGACCTGTCTTTCGTTAGGTCAGCAAGAGACGTGCAGGCAAAAACACATCTAAAAGGAAGAATTTTAGAAATGACGTCGTGTATCTGGTTACGAATTAAAGGCCCGGCTTTACTATTTCAAGCGCGACAGGGAACTTCATTCCTGTTGGGACTTGGATGCTGGATCTTGATAACAGGAAACACGTGGGCCCAGGAACGATGCGGTACAGTAGCGTATGAAAAAATGATCCACGGCACCCGACCAGGTCATGAGACTGAATCTCAGTTCGAAGATTGGATCCGCGCGAAGATCGCCGCCAACAAAAACAAAACCACTGGTACCAACCGAGTTCAAGGCCTTTCCTATACCATCCCGGTGGTCGTTCATGTCATTCACAACGGAGAAGCCTACGGCACTGGCACGAACATCTCTGACGAACAGATCGCTTCTCAAATTCAGGTGATAAATGACGACTATAAAAGATTGAACGCCGACACCACAAAAACGCCTTCGGAATTTTCTCCCTTTGCCGGCAAAATCAACATAACCTTTGTTCTCGCAAAGCAGGATCCTGAAGGCGTGGCTACCAATGGCATCACGCGAACACTTGGCACGAAGACATCCTGGACCATCGCCGACAACAGCACCGTCAAGGCATTGAGCTATTGGCCTGCTGAAAACTACCTAAACATCTGGGTGATGAACCTCACAGGTGGGTTGATTGGCATCGCGCAACTCCCGGTCTCCACTCAGCTGCAAGGGCTTGAAGATTCCTCCACAGACAGACTTACGGATGGCGTGATGATCAATTACAGAGACTTTGGTTCAAGTGCGGGAGGAAGTTTTGTACTCGATGCAGCTTACAACAAAGGCCGTACTGCCACACACGAGATCGGTCACTTCCTGGGTCTGCGGCATATCTGGGGCGATGGAAATTGTGCCACCGATTATGTAGATGATACTCCATTTCAGTCTTCATCAACTTCCGGCTGCCCAACCGGTACACAGCCATCATGTGATGCAGCTTCAAAGCCCCACAAGATGTATCAAAACTACATGGACTACACGAATGACGCGTGCATGAATCTCTTTACAAAAAATCAGATCGATCGGATGGTCGTAATCCTGGCAAACAGCCCGCGACGAAACAGTCTTTTAACATCACCCGGCGCACAAGCCCCCACGCCCGCTGCCAATGATGCGGGCGTTAGACAAATACTTTCACCACAGGAGTCCGTGTGCAAAAGCAACATCGTGCCTCAAATTGAAATCCGGAATTACGGAAGCAACACAGTAGACTCCGTGCAGATCCAAGCTTCCATTAATGGATCTGCTGTTGAGACAAAAACTTTTTCAGTCAGCCTTGCGTCACTCCAGGCGACGACCGTGGCGTTCAACAACCCGATGAATTTCACTTCCGGTCCAAGTCAGAAAGTATTATTTAAGATCCTTCAAACCAATGGCGGCGCAGACCCGAAGCCTGCGAACGACACTTTGTCTGTCAGCGTCTCTGTCCCGGCATCGATCGCTCTGCCAATCCTTGAAAGTTTTAATGGTCCTCCATCCGGGTGGCAGGTAGTCAATCCTGATGGCCAGATCACCTGGGCCAACGTCACAGCGCCTGATGCGAACGCATCCAACAAGGCGATGTACATGAACTTCAACGACTACCAGGACGATGGCGTGCTGGATTGGTTGATCACCCCATCGTTCACGTTATCCAATCCTGCTACTTCTCAACTAAAATTTAACCGCGCTTACGCGCAGTACCCCGGCGAATCCGGCGACGAGCTATTTGTGTATGCGCTCCCTTCGTGCAGTCGTGATCTTTCGCAAGCCATCCTTTTGTACGATGCGTCAGGTTCAGCACTGGCTACTGCCGGAAGTACGTCGTCGCCGTTTACGCCATCTTCTGCATCTCAATGGCAGACTCAGGTTAAATCACTCAGTACGCTTTCGTCTTCCACATCGTATCAACTCGCGTTCGTAGCGAAGAACGGATACGGCAACAACCTGTATGTAGATGCAGTGATCGTATCCGATCAGGAAGTGAATGATGTGGGAATCACAGAGGTAATGAGTCCCGGCCTGGTGCATTGCCAGAACGCACCCTCCTTCAAAATAAGTGTCAAAAATTACAGCACAGCGGTCATTACAAGTTTCGACGTGGTGCGAACACTCAACGGCGGCGCGCCTACAACGCAAACTATTACAGTGAATCTTGATCTCGACGAAGAAAAAACCATTACGTTGAATCCAGTGACGCTCAAGCAGGGGGAGAACAACCTGGTCGTCACGATCAATAACCCGAACGGACTACCGGATTCGTCACCAGCAAACAACACGCTTGCTTTCAACTCATACCTCGATCAATCCACCGATGCGGCACCGCTTCGACTGACGTTTGACAATCCTGTGGAAGCTCCGTGGGTCATGGCCACTCCGCAAACCAACGGGCAGGACTGGGAGACCGTGAACACACCTAAGAAAACATCCATCGCATACAAGGCTTTTACGAATACGATTCTGGGTCAAGAGTCCTGGCTCGTGAGTCCTATTCTTGACCTGTCGCAATACAGCCAGCAGAATTTGTTCTTTGATCTGAGCTATGCGCTCAAATATCCTCGCGAAGATCGTCTGAAAGTAATCGCCTCCACCGACTGCGGGGTAACCTACCAAAGAGTACTGTTTGATGAATCAGGGAGCGCCTTCCAGGATAGCACACTCTTTTCAGAATGGTCGCCGCCATCCGACAAATACTGGCGCCGTGAAGTGGTTAGCCTGGATTCAATTTCCGGAATCAAAAACGTGCGTCTGGCATTCGTGGCGGTAAATGCCAATGGCAATAATATCTATCTTGATAACATCGAGATCTTCGCCGGCAAAGACCCATCACCGCCCGTTAGCAATCTCTCGTACCAACTTTACTATCCAACACGATTCCCCCAATACGATGTGGCGCTGACCTTTACATTGGAGGAAAAAAAGGATGTGCGATTACAGATCTTCTCCATGATGGGTCAATTGATTGCAGATAATGCATTACCCGACACCCTCAACCAAACCTACTATTTTGACCTCGGTACCCAGTCAGCAGGCATCTATCTTTTCAGATTGCAGATTGACGACCAGGTAAGTACAACCAAAGTTTTTATCGGTCATTAATGGCCCAAATCTCTATCTTTGATCGATTTTAACGATCGATGGGCAAAAAAAAGGTAGTAATTCTGTACGGTGGCCGTTCTGTGGAACACGGCGTATCCGTCAATTCGGCAAGAAACATTTTCGAATACATGGATAGGAAGAAATTCATCCCTATCCCGATTGGCATCACACAGAAAGGCAAATGGCATCTGACCAAAGAGGTCTCTAAAAACATTCAGAAAGGGAAGCCGCTTTCACTTGAACTCGATCCCCGTAAACCCATATTGAAGGCAGGGGCTCAAAAGATCATAGCCGATGCGGTATTCCCGGTCCTTCACGGAACAGACGGTGAGGACGGGAGCATCCAGGGTCTTTTGAAAGCGCTCGACCTTCCTGTGGTTGGCACGGGCGTACTGGGTTCTTCTCTCTCCATGAACAAGATCGTGGCCAAACGGCTTTGCCGCGAAGCGGGCATTTCTGTCACAGACTTCATCCCGCTCAATTATTACGACAAACACAAGCCGACCTTTGAAGAGGTCAAAGAGGAGCTTGGAGTTCCGTTCATGGTTAAATCTGCAAGCCTTGGCTCTTCAGTGGGTGTAACGAAAGTGAAAGCCAAAGGAGAATTTAATGCGGCCATAGAAACATCTTTCAAATACGATCAGGAATTATTGTTTGAACGATTCGTGAAAGGACGCGAGATTGAATGTGCAATCCTTGGGAATGATCCCCCACAGGCTTCCTTGCCGGGAGAGATCATCATCAGTAAGAACTATGAGTTCTACACATTCGATGCAAAGTATGTTGACGGAGAAGCCGTGAAGATTGACGTGCCTGCAACGCTTCCGGATCATGTGGTTGAAAGGATCAGGGATCTCTCGGTGCGCGCTTTCCAGGCATTGAAGTGTGAAGACTATGCCCGCGTGGATCTTTTTTATGCTGAATCAGGCGAGGTCTATGTCAACGAAATCAACACCATCCCGGGATTCACAAACTCGAGCATGTACCCCATGATGTGGAAAGAGCGCGGCATCTCTTTCTCTGACCTGATCACCAGGCTCGTGGAGCTGTCGCTCACCCGGACCAAAATGAATAAGAGAATTCAGCATAATTTTACCTCGTCTTTAAAATTCTGACGGCATGAAGTTGAAGCTTCCATTCTCAAATGATACCCTCGGCGGCCTCTTCGCCAACGTAGGGCTTGCGTTGGGAATCGTACTCTTTGTAAGCATCGGATATTTCTATGTGTTCCTGCCCAATTCCACCAACCATGGTGAGGAAATCGCGCTGCCTGATCTTACGGGCATGGGCCTGATAGAAGTGGAAACCACGCTCTCAAGATTAAACTTGCGTTATGAAGTCGGCGACTCATCCTATTCCGAAAACCATCCGCCACTTACGGTGCTGCGCCAGTATCCAAAGGCAGGCCATGGGGTGAAAGAAAACAGAAAGATTTATATCTCGGTGAACCGTAAGACACCGCCAACACTCCCGGTGCCCAACCTGATAGAAGCCGGTGGTGGTTCATTGGCGAATGCGGAGGCTGTGTTGCGCAGCAACGAACTCAGGCGAGGCCGTGTGATCTACCAACGCAGCCCATTCAAAAATCTAATCCTCGAAATGCGAATGAACGGGAAAGTCATTGAGCCCGGAAGCCGCGTCCCGAAAGGATCAGTCATCGACCTGGTGGTGGGTGACGGAGGCGGACCAAAAGACTTTCAGATCAGCAATTTCGTCGGACTCCCCTATGAAAACGCACGCCTTCGTCTCGCCAATCTAAGCCTCCACCTGGTGGTTCAAATTCCGGCTGATGTGGATACTACCGGTGTGGAATTATTCGTTTTAAAGCAATCTCCGGTGGCGGGAGATTCTGTCAGCATTGGCGATCCGGTAAACTTCTGGATCGGACCGAAAGGGACGGAAATTCATGACGACGAAAACCCGGAAAATCATTAACCAAGTTGAATTCTAGGTGTGAAAATTCTTCTGTGCTCTTTCCTGGTGTTCTTTTCACTCCCGGCGTTCAGCCAATTGGTGGAGTACCCGCTGGGATCTTTTTCACAGAGTAAGAAGAAACCGGCCGTCGCGGCAAGAACTCAGGTCCTTTCGCTAAATCTTCCCTTCTGGGACGACTTCTCATTTTCGGACTCGGTAGCCACACCAAATCGATCGCTTTGGTTATACGGAGCCAGTGTATTGATCAACAACGGTATTGGGATCAATCAACCGACCAAGAACGTCGCATCGTTCGATGGAGCAGACTCCGTCGGAAAACCCTATAATGTAAATGATCAGCTTGCGAAGGGTTTCGCCGACAGTCTTGTATCGCAGCCCATCCGCATGGACCTTGTTGATCCGGCTTTGCGAGGAACGGTGTTTTTCAGTTTCTTCTACCAGGTGCAGGGTAATGCCGAGTCACCCGATCCCGGCGATCAGCTTATCGTTTCTTTTCGAAGAGCCGATCTCTCATGGGACAATGTGCTGATACTGGAAAATGATGGCTCTCAGGATCCAAAAACATTTTATCAGATTCCACCTATCGCAATCACCGACCAGGCCTACTATCACGACAAGTTTCAGTTTCGGATCCGGAACTTTGCCAGAATATCAGGCCCCTACGACACCTGGAACGTCGACTATATTTATCTCAACTCCGGCCGAAGCAGCACGGACACCTCTTATCCCGACCGTTCAGTATCCAGCCAGATATCCTCTTTGTTCAACGACTTCTACGCAATCCCACTCAAACACTTTAGTCAGAATCCGGCAGCCAATATCCGGCAGCCAACGCTCACACTTTATAATATGAAGGCCGGAAACTTCCAACCCTTCGACTACACTACCGAGGCTCGTTTCATAACCAAGACCGGATCGACCATCACCAAAACAATTGTACCCCTTGATACAAAGCAAGACCCAGGTACGCTGCTGATCGGGCAACAATTCCTGAACCTCACCTTGCATGCAACACCTCCCCCATCCGCTTTTAACTCGTTAGCCGATTCCATAGGCATACGCCTCAAGTACGGCATGTCGACAAAAGATAACGTGCCACCCGGCCCCCTCAACGGCGACTATGACCCTGCGAAGTACAGCCCCATCGATTTCCGAACCAACGATTCGATCCGGGCAAATTATGTTCTTTCAACCTATTATGCTTATGATGATGGCGGCGCGGAATATGGAGCGGGTTTGAATCAAGCCGGGTCTTACCTCGCCTTTAAGTATAAACTGAAATCAAATCACGCGGAGAAAATGACTTACGTCGACATCTACTTTCCGCAGTTCGGGGATTTCTCCAATCAGTCAATAACGTTACAGATCAGAAGCGATTTATCCGACAGCCCGGCGTCAGTTCTTTATGCACAGACCGTAGTGGTGAAGCGGACAACGCAAAACAAGTTCACACGATATGTTTTCACTGACGATGTACCCGTGCTGAACGAGTTTTACGTGGGATTTAAACAGCTCGCAACCGCCAACATTCCGGTAGGCCTCGACAAGAACAATGATAACGCGGATAAAATCTACTACAACACCAATGGCACATGGATCCAAAATACGCTCGTGCGTGGAAGTATGATGATAAGGCCGGGCTTCGGAACGCCGAAGTCCGATGATACAACCACCGGCCTAGAGACCGAATCGGACGTGACCCCCGTGTATCCCAATCCCGCCCACCGAGTTTGCTACCTGCCGCTGCTGGCTGAAGAAATTTCTGTGATCGATGTGACCGGTCGCCCGTTGAACATCGAGGTTGAAACGCTCACCGACAAAAAATCATTGACCTTTCCACCCATGAGCTCAGGGCTGGTGGTGGTTCGTTATTTCATCGACGCAAAACGACACACGGAGAAAGTCATGGTATTAACTGACTGACTACTTCTCCCTCAACCGGCGCGGCTGGCTGAATGATCGACGGATCGATGGGCATCGGCGTAAAGCAAATAACAAATACCAGCAAGGCGATCCATCCCAAAACCTTTCGCCCCGGCGTAAGCGGATCTTCAATTTCTGCAGGCGGATGAGGAATGCCCACCAGGCGGCCGATCAACACGATGAACCAGAAATACGCGTTGTAGCCTTGAACCCCGGGAAACAAACCGGTTAAAGCAAACTGCGCCGTGAATACGATCATCACATACATCACGGTATCACGCCAGGGTACCCGCAGCCCGGACAAGCCGACGAACAGCGCCATAAAATATCCGGGGACCTGCCACCACAACTCTGTATTTGTGAGAGAGAATTCAACAAGCCCGAGCCCTGAGAAGAACAGCGCACCGAGATAAATCACCGTGGCAATGATCCGGTGTATACGAAACCCGAAAAGTCCGTACGTAACATGGCCACCATCCAGTTGTCCGATAGGTAACAGGTTGATGCTTGTGAACACCAAAGACAAAAATCCGGCAAGTAGATAAGGGTAGTGCATGATCTCATGCGCGTTCGGAATGCGAGCGGGATCACCTACAAATCTTTCAAAAAACATGAACAACAAATTTTTTCCGATCACCACGTCAAGTGTATTAGGAGGCATGTGATCAGCCGAATAAACATATTTGGCATAGTCGAGACCATACTGCTCATACTCGGGATGAAACTGGAAAATATATTCAGGGGGCGGCAGCGTCGCGAAGCCGTACCAAAGAACTCCGAGCGCGGCGACGAACCCCGCGAGTGGTCCGGCAATTCCAATGTCGAAGTTTTGCTGTTTGGTAGGGATTGGCGACTTAATCCTGATCAAAGCGCCCAGCGTACCGATCATGAGAGGTAATATCGGAGGCAGCGGTATGTAGTAAGGCAGGGACGTGCGTACGCGATGGTACACCGCTGTGAAATAATGACCAAACTCATGCACACTGAGGATCAGAAGAAAGGGCACCGAGTAGGGCATGCCACTGATGAAGTCTTGCCATGTGTACTCACCGAACAACAACGATTTCCCATAGACCCATTCTGATCCGGCTACTGTGGTCGTCGCAAACGTTAGAATAAAAAGCCCCAGGTGGAGCAATACTTTTCTGGGTGTCAGTTCCATACTTCTTCAGAGTCGGTGCAAATAAAATTCTTACGGGTTAACATCCCATTACCAACTGAATTAAATTCCTTAAACTTGCAGTCTTTTTAAGGGCCCTTAGCTCAGACGGTTAGAGCACCTGACTCATAATCAGGTGGCCGTTGGTTCAAGTCCAACAGGGCCCACAACAACGATCGCGGGCCAGCTTTCCCTCGGAACGGGGGCAGGTTTGGCCCGTTGCGATTCTCGCCCGCGACCACTCCTAAAAAAACTCAGCGAAGGCTAAAATTAAATTTGGCGGGTGTTCTTCGGTGATGAAAAATGTGCTAAAATTGGAGGCCTAAACGTAAAAACCGTGAAAAACCTGTTAAAAGGATTCATATGACATGGTATTACTTGAACTAGGCATCATATGACCCTTTAATAACCAATTACATACCTATGAAATTCAAACTGACTGGTTTACTGCTCCCTCTCCTCGCCTGTTTCGCGTTAGTGTCGTGTGGTCCCAAGGGCGACAAGGAAAAAAACTCTGATGAATTTGCCGATGCCGAAAAATCACTGAAGGAAGAGATCAAAGATATCGCGTACAACGTACCTCCTCCCTCGGAGATCCCTTACCTCCTCGAAGCGTCCGGAGCAGAATACAACCAAAGCCTGATCAACGATCGCAAGAAGGCAGACTCCTATAAATCCCAAAGCGAAAAGGCCGCATTGAATCTGGGCGTATATACAGCGGATATCGGATACCTCAGCTCTTACGGCAAGACACAGGAATCCATTGACTACCTCAACGCATGTAAAAGCATCGCCGACAACCTGGGTGTAAGTGGATCCTTCGATCGTGCAACGCTCGAAAAATTCGAATCAAACATTTCAAATAAAGATACACTCGCCGCACTCCTGAACGATGCGATGAAGAAGACTGACAAGTACCTTAAAGACGATAGCCGCAGCAAACTCGGAGCACTCCTCGTTACCGGAAGCTTCATCGAAAGCCTCTACATCTCTACTGGCATCGTTAAAACGTATCCCAGGGACATCCTTCCCGACGACAAACGCAACCTGATCCTCACTCCCATCATGCGCGTCATCATCGACCAAAAGAAGTCGGTGGGTGAAGTCACCCGGATGCTTGGTTCAGTAGATCAGACCGGCCCCATCCCGACGATCCTCGCTGACCTCAAGAACCTCGAAGCAAGCTATGCCGCTCTCAATATTGATGAGCAGATCAAAGCAGGCAAACCCCACCTCGTCCTCACCGACAAGACCCTGGCGGACATCACAACAACCGTGGAGAAAATCAGAACGGATATCGTTCAGTAAAAATTAGTCGACTGACAAACAAAAGGGATTGGCACAAACCAGTCCCTTTTTTGTTTGGGGTCTTGTATATTTAAATTTCTAACCCCTCGACCTATGAGTGAACCGGTATTGAACGCCATCCTTCGGCTTTTTGCAATCGTCGCCAAAGAAGACTCCGTCACTCAGCAGGAACGCGATTACATCCTTGCCTTTCTGAATGATCACCTGGGCCGCAAAGCGGTCATGGAAAAAATTGGCTTCTTCGACGAATTCGCAAAGGGATTATCCGAAGATCAGGAAAAGAACATTCAGGCGCTTTGCGCCGAGATCAACGGCGAAGTCACGCAAAAGCAAAAGGCCATTATTCTGCTCGAACTCATGACGGTAATACTCGCCGACGGCGTGATTTCCGAGAAAGAGAATGAGTATGCAAAGATGATCGGCAACATGCTTAACGTATCTGCCGCCGATATCGACTTAATGACGCATTACATTCTCGGCACCGACCGCCACAGTTTCGAATCAGAACGTATACTGGTGATCGATTCGATTCGGGAGAAACCTTCCGGCTGCAAACACATCTACCGCGAAAAACTCGATGGCACCATCGCCATCCTGCACCTTGATCTGGGCGACCTTTATTTCTTTAAGTACTCCGGTAAAGGCGACGTGTACCTCAATGGCGTACCCCAAAAATCTTCCAACATCAATCCCCTTGCCCATGGCAGCAGTATGCGTTGGGAAGGCGCCGACCCAGTCTACTTCGGCGAGACCCTGAGCCAGTTCAAAAAACTCGGCGGCGGAGCCCGCACCACTTTTGAAGCCAAGGCGATTTCCTACCAATTCAAGAACGGAAAGCTTGGACTGCGCCAGATCAACATCGCTGAAGAATCCGGCAACCTGATTGCACTTATGGGTGCCAGCGGTGCCGGCAAGTCGACCCTCCTGCAGGTACTGAATGGGTCTGAAAAACCGTCCGCAGGTCAAGTGCTGATCAACGGCATAGACATTCACCGTGAAGCGGGAAAAGTCGAAGGCGTTTTTGGGTTTGTCCCGCAGGATGATCTGTTGGTTGAGGACCTGACCGTATACCAAAACCTGTACTTTGCAGCGAAACTTTGTTTTAATAACCTGTCAGAACCGGAAATACAGGATCTGGTAATGAAAACGCTGGATGACTTGGGCTTGTCAGAAACCAAAGATCTCACCGTGGGATCACCACTTCGAAAAACCATCAGTGGAGGTCAGAGAAAGCGCCTAAACATTGGCCTGGAATTGCTTCGCGAGCCGTCGGTGCTTTTTGTAGATGAACCGACTTCTGGCCTTTCCTCGCGGGATTCGGAGAACATCATCGACTTGCTGAAAGAACTAGCCTTGAAAGGAAAGCTTGTGTTCGCCGTAATCCACCAGCCCAGCTCCGACATTTTCAAAATGTTCGACCGGCTGGTCATCCTGGATACGGGCGGATTCCAGATCTACTATGGCAACCCGGTGGATGCCGTCACGTATTTCAAACAGAATATCAATTTGGTGAACAGCGATCAGGGAGAATGTCCTGAGTGTGGCAACGTAAATCCAGAGCAGATCTTTAACATCATTGAGACGAAAGTCATTGATGATTTTGGAAACTTCACCAATGAAAGGAAGATCGCGCCTGAATTGTGGAACCATTTCTTCAAGGAAAAAATAAAACTGCCGGCGTTCACAACCTCGACTGAACCACCCCATTCCACACTTCATCTTCCAGGTTGGTTCAAGCAGGTGAAGTTGTTCGGCTCAAGGGATCTGCTGTCAAAGCTCAGCAATCGTCAATATCTCGCAATCAACCTCCTGGAGGCTCCTTTGCTGGCGTTCATCCTGGCGTTTATCACTCGGTATTACAACGCAGATGACCCCTATCACACCGGGTATGTATTTGCGAAGAACCTGAACCTTCCGGCCTATCTGTTCATGAGTGTGATCGTGGCTTTGTTTATGGGTCTTACGGTCAGCGCCGAAGAAATCATTCGCGATCAGAAGATATTGAAACGTGAAGCATTCCTGCATCTCAGCCGCAGCAGTTATCTGATTTCTAAAGTGGGAATCTTGTTCATGATCTCGGCCATTCAAACGTTCCTGTTTGTGCTGGTGGGGAATTCAATACTGGAGATCAAAGGCATGTTATTCATACACTGGGGCATCCTCTTCGCAGCCTCCTGCTTTGCGAACATGCTGGGATTGAACATATCTGCAGCTTTTAATTCAGCCGTCACGATTTATATTCTGATACCAATCCTGCTCATCCCGCAGCTTATCCTCAGTGGTGTGGTGGTCAAATTCGATAAACTCAATCCCCTCATCGGCAATTCAGAAACAGTCCCGTTCGTTGGCGACATGATGGCGTCGAGGTGGGCATTTGAAGCAGAAATGGTCGCTCAGTTCAAGGAAAACGAATTTGAAAGCAAGTTTTATGATCAGGATAAGATTCTCGCCGACGCTGACTATAAACGCATCTACCTGATTCCTACACTCGAGTCAAAACTCGATTTTATCAACCTCAATTACCAAAAGAAAGATGTCGATCCTGGTGAGGTGTCGTATGGACTCAACCTCATTCAGCGGGAGATCGAAGCGGAGTTGGTCACTGTGGGACGGAAGCATTTCCTCGAAGTAGCACTCCTGCACCCCGGGTCATTTGACTCGATGGTGTATCGGAAAACAAAGAACTTCCTTCACGTTCTCAAACAGTACTATACCAATCGTTCACAGGCAGCCAATAAGGAAAAGGAAAAAATCACTGACGAACTGGTGACTCAACTCGGCAGTAAGAAAAATTTTGACTCATTCCGGGAGCGGTATCAGAATGAAGCCATCGACGTGCTGGTGAAAAATCAGGACGACCCCGTGCGCATCATTGAATCCCGTGGACGGCTCATTCAAAAGATTTATCCTATTTACAAAGATCCGGACCCTGATCACCTGATCGACTTCGATGCCCAGTTTTATCTGTCAACCAAACACTTTCTGAAGGCGTCGATCGATACGCTCGTCTTTAACATTTCGGTGATATGGGCGATGTCTTTGCTCCTGTATGCAACGCTTTACTTCAATGTCTTTCGTAAAATCGTAGACGGCTTTGGCAATCTCTCGCTCAAAAGGTAAACACACATGTTTTTTATTTTATCAAAAACATTAAGTTATCTGCTCAAACCGATCGTGATCATATGCGGCTGTTTCGTGTTGTCCCTTGTGCTGAGAAAACCGAAATGGAAGAAAGGCTTTTTCATCGCAGGCACCATTCTGCTGCTGTTTTTGTCCAATGAATTTATCGCCAATGAAGCCATGCGTGCGTGGGAAATACCGGTTACCCCTTTCGCACAGATCAAAAGGACTTATGAATATGGCATCCTGCTGTCAGGCGCCACCAAAACTGAGGTAGGCCCCAAAGACCGTGTGTACATCGGTTCCGCGGCCGACCGCATCAACCACACCTTACAGCTTTACAAATTAGGATACATCCGCAAGGTCCTTATTAGCGGCGGCAGCGGAAGGCTGATCGACATCGGCCAACGGGAAGCGGATGAGCTGGCATCCCTGCTCCAGCTTATGGGTATCCCGAAAGAGGATATCCTCATCGAAAGCGAATCCCGCAATACACACGAGTCATCCATGGTTGCAAAGAAAATGCTGGAGGGCATCACGACCCCTTCGGAATGCCTGTTGATTACTTCAGCCAGTCACATGCGAAGGTCCGCCGCGTGTTTTGCAAAGGCCGGATGGCCTGTAGATTGTTTCAGCGCCGACTTCCTGAGCCATTACAGGACCTTTTCTTTCGACGTGCTCTTCATTCCAAAACTCGAAGCCCTCGGAACCTGGAGCGCCCTGCTCAAAGAAATATCAGGATACATCGCTTACTGGGTTGCCGGTTACGTCTGAGCTTGTTCGGGCATAACGATTTGATAGTTATTCTCTTACTGCTTTTATTCTACTAATACTATAGATTTTATATTTAAATGTATATTTGCTAAAATTATGTGGGGGCAAATCCCCTGAAATCGAATTCGTGACGTAGAAGCCATGCGCAAAAACAATCCACCCCTATTTAATCAGACTTATATCGACACAGGCGATGGCGCCATGGTTGTGCTGCTGCATGGCTTGTTCGGCAACCTGGCGATGTGGAAGCATGTCATCGAAGACCTTAAGAAAAATTACCGGGTCGTAGTGCCGCGTCTACCCATGTATGATCTCCCCATCGAACATACCAATATCAAGTTCCTGGCAAAAGTCCTCCACGAATATCTCGATTGGAATCAATGCTCAGACGTAACGTTGGTGGGTCATGCGATCGGAGGACAAGTGGCGCTCATGTACACCAACTTGAATCCATCAAACGTGAGAAAAATTGTACTCACGGGTAGTTCAGGACTTTTCGAGAACTCTCCTTTCCTTGAAGGCCCCACGTCTGAGAGCAGTCTCGCATTCGTGGACGAAAAAGTGAGAGAAGTCTTCTACAACAAAGACTTTGTTCCCGGTACTTTGATCCGGGAAGTGTATGAGACCGTGCAAAACATTCCCAAACGGATGGCACTCGGACAACTCGCCCGTTCATCCATGCACAGCAACGTCTCTCCGTTTCTTGGCAAACTCCCACACCCGGTACTGCTGGCCTGGGGCCTTGACGACAAGATCACTCCTCCCGATGTGGCCTTGCACTTTCATGACCTGTTACCAAACTCGGAATTAAAATTCATTAACGCGTGCGGACACCTGCCCATGGTTGAGCAGCCGGAAAAGTTCAATGAACACCTCCGCGATTTTTTGTCGCAATAAAGGCTATTCCTTTCTCAGCACTTGCAAGGGTGGTGTGCCGATCACTTCGCGCGAATTGAACCATCCTACGAACATGGTGAGGAACACGACCGCACCACCAACCAGAAAGAGGTCGGACCAGGAAACACCAAGCTGAACTTCAAAGAAGAAACGGCACAGCACCCAACCACCCAGAAGAGAAAGTACCATTCCGGTAAGGGCCGAAAACAATCCGAGATAGGCGTATTCGATCAATGTGATTTGCAGGATCTGACGTGTACGCGCTCCCAGGGTCCTTAACAAAACATTTTCACGGATTCGCGCAAACTTGCTGTTGACCACCGCACCAGCAAGCACAACAAGTCCCGTGACAATACTGAATAGCGCCAGAAATTGAATGACCACCCTGATCTTGCCGAACAGCTCTTCTACCGTTGCCAACACCAGTCGCAAGTCGACCAGCGAAACATTGGGAAAGTTAATAACCAGCTCCTGCTGAAACCGATTTGCCTCGTTGGTGTCGCCCACGCGTGTGGTCGCAACCCAAATCTGCGGAGCATCGTCAATGGCACCTTTCGGAAAAACAAAAAGAAAATTGGGTGGATCTTTGGGCCATTCTACTTTGCGTACTCCAGCTACCCACGCCTGAACAGGAACGCCCTGTATATCGAACAGCAATGAATCGCCAATGTCGACCGACAAAGTTTCATGCATCCCTTCCGAAACGCTCACCCATACAGAATCTCTCTGCCCTTTCTTCAAAGATTGAATTTCGCCTTTCACCAATTCCTCTGAATGATGAAGACTGTCGCGGTAGGTTACTCTGTACTCCCGTGAGAGAGCCCACTCAGGAATGTGGTTTGTCGTATCGGCCATTAGCGCCTCCACGGTCCGGCCTTTTACTCCTTTCAGGCGACATGTAATGATCGGCACCAGCTGGTTCAGAGGCAAATGATGGTCCTCGATCAACTTCACAACACCGCCTTTTTGAGAAGGTTGGATATCAAACAAAATGGTGTTGGATTGATTTTGGCCACCCGTAAATTCAACTTGTCCAAGAAGGCTGTGCTGCACAATATTCAGTGTGGCAATGATGAATCCACCCAGTCCGATGGTCACCATGAGTACCTGCGTCTGGTTGTTGGGTCGGTATAGATTCGACAGGGCATGCCGGAAAGTGAATGCCGCACCTTTTGGAAAAAATCGTCTGATCAGCTTTAATAGGCCAGTGGCGACCAACGCAAGGGCTCCCAGCGCAACGCCCAGCCCGACCGCGAACAGCAATCCATTTACCGGATTTTTAGTCTGGTAGGTGGCTGCCAGTATCGGAAATAAAGCAATGAGGATGATCGCGGTCCACCTCATTTTAGAAAATGATCTCGGGGGGGCAGAATCTGCACGCAATACAGACAGCGGTGGGACAAATCGAATCGCAACCAATGGTAATATGGCGAACAGCACGGACACGACAGCGCCTAAAAGCAAACCCTCAGCCACTGCTTCCCAAGATATCGCAAAAGGCATATCCAGTGGGATAAAGCTTTTGAACACGATCGGGATGAGTTTTTGAATCGATGCACCCAATGCGGCACCCAGTACACTTCCCAGTAATCCCAGGAAAAAAACCTGAATAAAATAAATATTGAACGCCTGCCAGCCGGAAGATCCGATGCATCGCAGCACAGCAACTTCATCCCGCTTCTCCCGCGCGTAGATGTGAACGGAACTTGCTACGCCAATGCAACCCAGTATCAACGCAATGAAAGCAAGCAAGGAAAAGAACTGATACACAGATCGGAAGCTCCTGCCAAGCCCTTCCTTCCTGCCTTCCACAGTCTCATAGGAAAACCGAAGTTTTTTCGCAATGGGTTCAATTAACCTAATAGTCTCCTTCGTCTCTTCTTCGGTGTCTGTTTTTACAAACGTCTTGTAGCTGACTCGGCTTCCGAACTGAACAAGTCCGGTAGAATCGAGTTCATTCATTGAAATATAAACTGACGGTGCCAGGGTTGAGGTGAGGGCACCACCACCTGGAATCTTATTAACAACACCGGCAACTTTGAACACCGTGTTACCCAATTTGACAGAGTCTTCCGAACTGATCTCAAACTGTCGCGCCAGAGATTCATCAAGCATCGCAAACCTCCCCGATCTCATCAGCTCATAGGCGTTCGCGGGCTGTGCCTCAAGTTTTCCATAGAAGGGGAAGTCGCCCTGCAGGGCAGTGAGCTTGATCAACCGGGATTGTCCCGTATTCATGAACATGATCATGGACGCCATCTCCGCTTCCCCGGCCGTTGCGAGGCGCGACGAGTCCAGCAACTGTGTGACTTCCGGAGCAAGTTTCTTGTTACTATTGATAACGAGATCGGCGCCAAGCAATTCCTTGGCATTTTGATCCAGGGTTTCCTGCAGTGAATAATTCAGAGATCCGATAGAAACAACAGCAGCGATGCCTGTGATGAGTGAAGCCACCAGCAGGAATAATCGCGAAAAATTATGGCGGGCATCCCGGAATGCCATGACCCATACCCAGCGATCGCGCCAAATCGGAACCGTCTTACGTTTTAACCTGATGAAGTATTCGATCATGCCGGTACCAATATTCTTTCATTCATCAGTTTGCCACCCTTCATTTGAAGAATCCGGTCAGTCATCTGTGCGAGCTCCAGGTTGTGGGTGACAAGTACCAGGGTTGTCTTCTCTTCTCCATTGAGACCGAACAACAGGTCTATCACCTGCTTGGCATTTTCTTCATCAAGATTACCGGTTGGCTCATCCGCAAACAATATTTTCGGTGACGTAATAAAAGCACGGGCGATGGCAACACGTTGCTGCTCTCCACCCGACAATTGCGTGGGGTAATGATGAACCCGGTCGGCAAGACCAACCCGGGCGAGTAAATTCTTTGCTTTAGATTCGACATTACGTTCACCGCGCAGCTCGAGCGGCACCATCACATTCTCAATGGCCGTAAGAGTCGACAGCAGCTGGAAGTTCTGAAAAACAAATCCTGTGTACTGATTTCTCAAATACGCCCGGTCATCTTCGCTCATCGCATTGAGCTTGAACCCCATCAATGACACCGTTCCACTGGACGGCACATCAAGGCCGGCGCAAAGGCCCAGAAGGGTCGTTTTTCCACTCCCGGAGGGGCCAATTAAAGCGAGTCGGGCTCCTTGCGAGACTTGGAATGAAACGCGATCGAGAACAACCAGCTCTCGTTCGCCCGAAGGATAAGCCTTCGTTAAATCCTGTACATCGAGAAGTATTTCCGCCATAGAATATCTAACTGATCGACAAATAAATCGTTAATTACTTAAAATTGCTCTAAACGCAATCTTCTTCATCATGGTCGGCAAAATATCTCTGTTTATTTTATTCACACTGTTGCTTGAACCTGCTCCGGTCAAAGTAATTCTCTTTTTTGGAGACAGTCTCACGGCCGGCTATGGCCTTTCACCAGAGGAAGCTTTCCCGGCACAAGTTGAAAAGTCGCTACAAAAATCAGGGCGTAATGTGCGCGTGGTAAATGCCGGATTGAGTGGCGAGACTTCCGCCGGGGGGCTGACCCGCGTCGACTGGATCCTCAGGCAGCCTGTGGATATTTTTATCCTCGAGCTTGGCGCAAATGATGGCCTTCGCGGATTGCCCATCGAGCAAACAAAAAACAATCTGCAAGCCATTATTGATAAAGTGAAAGCGAAGTACCCATCGTGTAAAATCGTTCTGGCCGGGATGATGGTTCCACCTAACATGGGGAAGGAATATGCGAGTTCTTTTCAAAACGTATTCAGGGATCTCGCTAAAAAAAACGATGCAGCCCTGATCCCCTTTCTGCTTGAGAATGTCGGTGGGATTGAAAAACTAAACCAGGCAGACGGCATTCACCCAAACGCAGAAGGTCACCGGATCGTGGCATCCAACGTTATCAAAACCATCATGCCTTTGCTTTGACTATTTGCTGAGCCCAGGGAGTATTCTTTTCTCAACCCACAAAGTGTACATCTTGCCCGAGGGATGTAATCCATCACCGGCAACGTATGCGGGATTTGACAATCCTTCTCTTGTCAGATCCGTGATCTCAATATACTTAACACCTTTCTTTTCCGTGATGACTTTGTTCACTGCATTAAACTGATCGATTGCTTTCGAAATTTCCTGTTGATTTGATTTGCCGAAAGGCGTAAAACCGTAGTCGGGAATAGATACAACAAAAACATTTTCCTTCTTTCCTCCAGCCAGCGTGATGGACATATTCAGCAGTTCCTCAAATTCAGGTGCGTAGCTTTCAGCAGTTTTCTTTTGGTATTGATTATTTACACCGATGAGCAACGAGACCATGCCGTACTCATTCTTCAAATTTGCTTCGTCGATCGCTTTTTTCAATTGATCGGTACGCCAGCCGGTGACCGCAATGATCTTCGGTTTATCAATGAATTGTCCTTTGGCACGGAGGGCAGCAGCCAACTGCTCAGGCCAGCGTTCAAGCTCAGTTACACTCTCACCGATGGTATATGAGTCACCTAATGCGAGATATCTTACCGGAATCGGATTTTGGGCGCCGACCTTAATGACCACAGCCATCGCAAAAATCAATCCTGCAATCCTGTTGCGCACCTGAATTAAGCGGCAATCAAGGTGTAAGTCACCTTCAAAATGTATCCGGGCTCGGAGTAATTGATCTCGAGAATAAGGTTACTGTCATCCAACTTCTTTACGAAAGCAGGAAACGGCGTACCCGACCAGGACGCGCCTTGAAAGGTGTCGTTATCGTCGAAATAGTATAGGATGTAGGGAGAGAAAATGCTCGCAGGGCTTGTGACAGTGTTAACCTCGACATTGAGAATTAATCCATCCAATGTGAACGCCCAGGTGCCTTTTTCTACAGCATCAGCATCGGTACTTGTACACTTTGACGCACCTTCGGTGGTCGCATAATCCTGCGCATCGTTGTTAGTAAAAGTGATCAGGTTATCTTTAAAGCATGCACCGAGGTTCGCCGAGGTGGCTGCTCCTGAGTTAACAGAATAAGTCAAGTCAACGAGCTTCCAGCTTTTGCTGCTTCCCTTATTCGCGCCCGCGAGGAATTTCGCATTTGTTTGAGCGCCGAGTGGCGCCGGATCACTCTTCTTACAAGAGATCGTAACGATACCAATGGCCACAATGAGGATCAAAGAGTTAATCAGACGCAGTCTCATGAGTTATAAATTTGTCTCAAAATACAAAAACAGAACTGTACCGGGAAAGAAATTAGAGACCGCCTGGCAATTAATTGCTGTAATTTCTCACCAAGTTTTAATATTTCACCCCGACTGGGTGGCTGTTTTTTCGGGGAGGGAACAGCGGACAGGCAGGACGGACCGGACAAGGAGGGCCGGCAACCATTTTTTTCGGATATCATTACCCAATCAAATGGGTATCAAAGAAAGGGCGTGATACGAATTTTTGTTATTTAAACAATTGCGTTGGCGTAATGGTGTCGAAGTACACTAGAATGTCGTACGCGACGCGCAATTGAGTGTCAAGATAGTTGTCGGCAGGCACACCGTTATATGTTGCTCCGGTTGCCAGGATTCCGTGATACTTCGACACGTAGGAATTCAAAGGACTGCTGCCGGTTATGTCCGATATTTTGACTAAGAAACTTTTCCGCCGAGTTTGCCGAAGAAGAAAATTGGTTGACGATTCAATTGGCTCCGAGTTGATGGAGTGGATTCCTACTGCATTAAAACTACCATTCGAAAAAGTAGTGCCGACGCGTTTGTATTGACCCTTTAAAGCCAAAGTCAAATAATAACCCATTTTGTTTCCATCTCGGTTTCCATCGCCTTTGATGTGACCGTCATGTCCCCAAAGGCATATTTTTTGGTTCCCACCTACAAAATTCGATACCCATTGTGCATTTTCAGCCATATACACATCCCGGTATATAAATTTGTAGTCCGCGATCCTTATTCTATAAATCTCATCAAGGGTCTGGACGATCGTTCTCGCGAGCTGTTTTGTAAGTTCGTAATCCGTGACTGACATCCCCTTTGAGTAATATTGACTCCTGCTTGCGTCAATTGTATTATAAATTTCAGTGACGCTCTTGAGCAGCGACGCATAGTTCGTACTGTCACCCCTCGGATCCAGCCCTTTATAATTCACCAATTTTTGGGCCGCGTCAAACGCAAACCCGGGATCAACCGTCGAAAGGCGTTGCACAAGAAAATCGGCATTGTAAGTAGGGAATTGGCAATCAACGCCAAACAGGTGAATTTTCGATGATTCAGATTTGCCGACGTTGTAGAATCGCATCCACTCGAACAGTTCAAGTACCTCCTGTGTTTCCAGGTCCAGAAAATCATTTTCGAAACCATCAAAGCTTTTAAGTCTCCCCCGGTTTTGCCTTGTATGTAATCATCGAAAATCATCGCCTCCGCGAAGTCCATTTCAAAAGCGAAAGCGCGGAATGAATACCTTTCGACCAGGTACTTGAAGATCCGATGCTTCATTTGAAAAAACTCGTGGGCGCCATGAGATCCCTCACCCAGTCCGACAATTTTTGCATCTGATAAATAGTCGAACGGCACTAAGTCGGCGTCCGATAGCTGCGGGTCTGATCCGTTAACCGTGATACCTAATGATACAAATTCATTGACCCACGCGCGTTGAGTCTGTGTCAGTGGATCCGACTCTTTGCATTGGCCAAAACAGATCAATGAAAACACCAAAGCTATGCAAACAGTGCGCATTGCATCATTTTTTCTGTGCGAAAAATACCTAACTGAGATTCCCCAATTAAACAGCTATTCGTTTTATATTTTTTTAAGGGATAAATGGAGTCTTTGCTTACAACTTTCTCTCCCAGTTTGATCCTAAAGAAAATCCTGGTTGTATATCATCATGCCCTTTTTCGAAAAGCCTTTATAAAGGCCATTAAAGTTTTTTATTATTCCTCACAATTCTAAGAAGCGTGCGATGGCATAGATGCCATGAATATACCAAAACAGGACGAGGTATTTCCCCCCGCGAATTCCAAGTACTGCTTCAGATTAAGAATGGCAAGTCCAATAGGGAGGTCTTCTTTTCCAAAAAATGCGTACCTATCCAGCGTACCAAAACGGCCAAAGCAAGCCATTTTGGGGGCATATGCGGAGAGGCAGGGATTCGAACCCTGGATCCGCTTGCGCGGATAACGGTTTTCGAGACCGCCCCGATCGGCCACTCTGGCACCTCTCCGGGGTTGCAAAGAAAATGAATTCCGTTGAAGAAAGGTTTACTCGAATCGAAGCGATTCGATGGGGTCAAGCTGTGCCGCTTTGTTCGCCGGGTAATACCCTGATAACAAGCCAACACTAACACAGACGAGGAGTCCAACCATGATCCACAACCACGGCATCACAAACGACATTCCCATGGCTTTGGCTCCGAGATTGCCGATCAGAATTCCAAGGATGATACCAGTCAATCCTCCCAGCAGACATACGACGATTGCTTCAATGATGAACTGCTGACGTATTTTCATCGGTGTGGCACCCAGTGCTTTTCTTACTCCCACTTCCCGGGTACGCTCAGTAACCGATACCAGCATGATGTTCATCAATGCAATGGAAGAGCCCAGTAACGTCACAAATCCAATACCCAGTCCAACCCAGGTAATGATGTTCATGAGGTTGTTCAGGTCTGCCAGTGTATCGCTCTTGTCGAGTTCGAAAGAATTGGGTTGACCAATCTGATCGCGGCGGATCGACCGCATCAGGCCGGTGGCCTCTCCCATCGCCATTTCCATTTTGGTGGCATCCGGTACTGCGACAGCCAGCTCATAGCTCAATCCACGCCCGGATGCCATCTGATTAGCAACCAACACCGGCACGAATACCATGTTGTCATAATTGTCTTCAGAAAGATTGCCCTTCTCAACCAGTACGCCGATGACCCGGAACTGTGTGCCTTTGAAAGAGATTTCAGTACCGATGGGGTCTTCGTTGTCTTCATAAAGCGCGTTGGCAACTTTTTTGCCAATCACGCAAGCTTTCGTGCCGTATTGAATTTCGATAGGTGAAAAATTACGTCCCTTTTCAAAGTTCAGACCCTTAACGCCCATGTAATCTTCATTGATGCCGTTGACCCCAATATTTGGATTGGTCTTTTTTGAGCCATGCTTCACCTCGGCGATGCCTGTGAGTTCTGCCGAAAGACTGATGTTGGACGGAAACTTGTATTGATCAATGAATCGCTGCACTTCATTCAATTGCAGGGGTTTATAGACCTTTTGCTTGATGCCCTGCTGGCTTTGACCGCGGTTCCGTTTCGACCAGATGTCGAATGTATTTGCGCCAAGAGAAGATAGGCTCTCATTTAACGTGTAACCGATCCCGTCAACAGCTGTGAGCGAACCCACCAATGCGGTAATTCCGAATGTAACAATGACTGCAGTTAAGATTGAGCGAAGCAAATTCGCCTTAATGGATCTCAGCCCTTCCTTGAAATTTTCAATCATGCTTGATAAATATCGCTTCTAATGCACAAAAATACCCTGTTTTGCGTTTTGTCATCGGTCTATTTTGACTAATAATTTGTTCCTTTGACAACAGATGCTCTAACGATGCGCCTTCTTTTTTTGTTTTGCCTGTTTTCTGTGGTTTCGGCTCGCGCCAACTACATTTTCATCCCCATGGACAACAAACAGACTGACCATCTGAAAGCGTATGGCATTGCCTACTGGGTGCTTAAAAAGGACACGGAAGTCGATTGGCTGTTGAATTACCGGGGTGGCAGTTTTATGTGCAAATACCATCCGCAGATCCAGAATGAATTGGTGGTTCGTGGAGTTACCTATGACATTATCTCCGACGCTGATGCCAACCAGATCCTTGGAGAAATCGCCAGCCCGGCGATGAATTATGACATCATGAAGCTGGAGAAGTATCCCAAGATCGCCGTGTATTCTCCCAAGTCAAAGCAGCCCTGGGATGATGCGGTAACGCTGGTACTCACTTACGCAGAGATTCCCTACGACGTGGTTTTCGACGATGAAGTGATGCGCGGTGACCTGACTAAATACGACTGGCTACACTTACATCATGAAGATTTTACCGGGCAGTACGGCAAATTTTACACCTCTTTCGGCACCATGCCCTGGTATCTCGAACAGCAAAAAGAGGCTGAGGATATGGCCCGCAAACATGGTTTTCCAAAAGTGTCACAACTTAAACTTGCCGTGGCTAAACACATTAAAGAATTTGTCGCCAGCGGGGGATTTTTGTTCGCGATGTGCTCGGCGACTGATTCATTTGATATTGCGTTGGCTGCCGAAGGCACAGACATCTGCGACCGCATTTACGATGGGGACCCCGCCGATCCACACGCCCAGGAGAAACTCAACTATGACAACGCACTTGCGTTCACAAATTTCCATCTGGTGAGAGATCCCTATCAATATGAATTTTCCGACATCGATAATAACGCTGCCGAGCGCGGCCTTCGTCAGGACAATGATTATTTCGCCGTGTTTGAATTCTCAGCGAAGTGGGATCCGATCCCCACAATGCTTACTCAGAATCATACCAAAGTTATAAAAGGTTTTTATGGACAAACCACCGGCTTCAAGAAGAATCTGGTGAAACCGGACGTGGTGATCATGGGTGAGAACAAAGACATCAATGAGGCGAAGTATTTGCATGGTGTGTTCGGGAAAGGATTCTGGACATACTATGGCGGACATGATCCAGAAGATTATCAGCACACGGTGTATGAAGAGCCCACCGATCTCAATCTCCATCCCAATTCACCGGGCTTCAGGTTGATTCTCAACAACGTATTGTTCCCGGCAGCCAAAAAGAAAAAACAGAAGACCTGATCAGTGCATGCGATCGCTGCGAACGGCGAGCCTTTTCATTACCTCAGCTTCTCCGGCAAGCATTTCCCTCCATCTGAATTCCACTTCTGCTTCGGCCTGATATCGCTTGGCCAGAGACAGGAAGTTCTTATAGTGACCCGCCTCCGACACCATCAATTCATAATAAAATCCAGCCAGGTCCTTGTCATTCAATTCTTTCCATAACAGCCGGAAACGCTCGCAGCTTCGCGCTTCGATCAGCGCATTCAGCAAGAGTTTTTCCACCAGCTGTTGATCACGGCCTCCGCCCTTTCTCACCAATCCTGAGATCAACAGCACATACTCGTCTTTCCGTTGAGGACCCAACTGCCATCCGCGCAATTTCAGTTGCTCCAGTACGCGCTCAAAATGCGACCATTCCTCGGCAACGATGGGTGTCAGCGCCTCGACAAGTTCTGTTTTGTCGGGGTATGACACGATCAATGAAATACAGGAGGACGCAGCCTTTTGTTCGCAATATGCATGGTCGATTAATATCTCTTTAAGATTCGCGGATGCTACATCCACCCAGCGTGGGTCGGTTGGCAACTCAAGTCCAAGTACATGCTTTTCCATCAATCAAAAAGAAGGAATTCAAAACCGAAATCTAAGAGATTCATCTGACCCGGGAATCCCGGAGTAGGGATGTAACCCGTTTTCGTCACAGCCTGCACCAGGTTATTGTACTTGAAAAACAAACGTGCACGGCGCATTTTACCGTTGACAAAAATGTCGGTTACCGGAAATGCAGGATTAACAATCGCCTTGTCCTCCCGCTGAACATAAAATTGCTGAATGGCCGGATCATAAGCCAGGGGCGTATAGCCTGACTGATAGTGTATATCCACACCGGCCTGAAGCTGCAGGTGGTTATTGAACAGATGATTCTCGTAGGCTATTTGAAAATTGGCGAAGAAGTCGGGCATCTGAAGCACATTGTCGTCGTTGCTGGGTTTAAGGGTGTAAATGACTTGTGGTCTGATAAAAACATGCTTCAATACCGATATTGACATTTTAACTTCCGGCGAAATATTGGACTGAAATCCGCTGGACTGATAAGGAAGAACCTTTTGATTACGCGAAGCTGGCAGAGGATCAGCCTCTTTGAAATACACGGTGTTGTGCAGGAGATTAAATGTTGCGCCACCCCAGAACTGGAACGTTTTCACGTTGAATTTCAGGAAGCCCTGGGCCTGCGTTGTACTGACGCCATTAAACTGATTGACCCAAAGGTCATGACTTCCCCGGTAGATCTGCTGCATAAGCCCGGGCTTCGACAACGAACTAACAAAATATCCTTCCAGCCAGGGAGACTGAATTCTTCCTTCGATACGGTAATAATTAGGAAGCAGATACTCTACCGAACCTGATATCTGAGTCACGGAATCAAACGCAAGAGACATTTGACCTCCAAAATAGGTTTCTAATCCCGTGCCTTTTGTGAGGTATGTTGACTCGTAGGAATACGTTCTCAGTTTGACATGGCCGGCATAAAACAATTTTCCCACGTTTCCCTTGATCCCGATTTCATTCTGCACACTATTCAAAGTCACAGCGTCGGTGATGTGGGCGGAGTCAAGTTCCGCGTGATCGAATAATCTGTAACTATCTTTTGTTGAATCGTCTCGAAAGATGTTGGACTGTTTCGTGAAGTCGATGATGTGATAAATCTGAAGAGGCTTGGCCAACTGATACTGATGAAACAAATGAACATTGCGGCGATACTCTTCGGTTTGAGCAGCCGACAGAACAGGTGCAGCGTTCTGGCTCCAAAGTGATGATCCTTCTGGAAACTGGAGTTCGCCCTGTTCATTGACACGGTGGCGAAGTCTCCGAAAGTTGAACAACAAAAAATATTTTTCATCCCGCGATTTATACGTCGTGTAAAAATCATAATAGTGACTGATCGTTTGAGGCGTGTTCTTCTGATACTGCGGTTGTTTGTCTATCAGGATCGGTCTGTAGTTAAACCCGAAGTTCCATCGCGGGTTGATGTTCCGGCTAAATTCGATTTTCGTTGTCGCACGACCCTGACCACCCCATATAAGTTTCATTTTTGTGAAGGGCGAATGCGTATCGAAATACACTGGCTCATCGGTCGTCCAGTAAAGTTGGTATGCTGTGAATCCTGAGTTTGCTCCGATGGTTGACGGTGCTATCGGAAAAATTGAGTTCATTGCCGTGCCCATCACACCCAGATCCTGGTACATGTAATTGAATCGTTGCGTGTAGGTCCATCGATGATAGTTCGTCAGTGCAGTATCCAAAGGTTTGTAGTTCGGGCGGTTCGCGAATAGATCCTGTTCAGTGGTCCACATCGATGTCGTAGGTCCGTAAACATTGCGCGTAGTATCGTCAAGGATCGAAGACCCGGCACGGCCCGGCTGAGCCATTGCCGCAAATGGCAGGCAGGCCAAAAAAGCTGCAAAAAACAGGAATTTGCGCAAAAACACGTGCAAAGATAAGGGAGTCATCAGTTCTTCTCACCGCCAGAAACTGCGGCGAGAACCAGGTTATCAAATTTCAGTCCATCTTCAATGAACTCATGCTGGATGGGAACATAAAACCACGGAAGCCTTTGAACAAACGACTGCAGTTCGGGTTCCACCAGCTTGACCATGTCTTTTTCGGTGGTAATGATCGACAAGTCGCCGCGGTGGCTTTTGTAATAACTCTCAACCGCTTTCAGGTCGTTGACTGTGTAACGGTGATGATCACCAAAGTCAAAGTGTTTAAGTATGGTGTAATTAGCGCCACAGAAAAGTTTGAGCGATTCCGGTTTCGCAATGCCGCTGACCAGCACAACACTCTTCTTGATGGACTTCTCGTCTCCCAGCGGTCGTATCTCGCCGTACCGGATAGATGAGAAGAAGACTGGTTTCGGACCGGCGTACCTCTGAACACTTTCAGTAATCAGCTTTCTTTCATCGACAGAAATGGAGTCGCTGCATTTAGTAACCACCACAATATCGGACCGGCTCGCTCCACTCCTCGCCTCACGCAGCCGTCCCATCGGCAAAACAAAATCTTCATAAAACGGATGCGCACAATCGGTCACCAATATGGACAGTTTTGGTTGAACGGATCGATGCTGCATGGCATCGTCGAGCAAAATCACACGCGTTCCCGGAAATTCATTGATGATGTTAGGAATGGCAAATACACGATCCTCCCCAACGGCGACGTGGATGTCCCGTCCGAATTTTCGGAACAACTGCATCGGTTCGTCACCGATGTGCCTTGCAGAATCAGATTCGGTGGCAAACTTGTAACCTTTTGTATCCCGCTTGTAGCCACGGCTGAGGGTGGCAACCTTGAAATCTCTCATTAATAATTTGATGAGATACTCCACCATTGGGGTCTTCCCTGACCCGCCCACATTCAGGTTCCCAACAACAATGACCGGTATGTTAAACAGTACAGATCGCTTGTGACCAATGTCGTACAAATAGTTGCGAACGTGCATGACCAGGCTGTAGAGCGCCGCAAAAGGAAAAAGCAAAAACTTCACAATCTTCATTCGGCCGTGGTTCCCGCAAGGGTCAATTCATCCAAGTTAGACGAAAGTCAATAAATTTGAACAAAACAGAAACATGCAAGCTTCAAAGATAAAGGATGTTGTCGCTTATCTGGAGTCATTGGCTCCGACGTCCTACCAGGAATCCTACGACAACGTGGGGTTATTGGTCGGCGACCCGGAAACGGAAGTCAAGGGAATTCTTTTGACCCTCGATTGCACGGAGGAAGTGGTCGCAGAGGCAGCAGCCAACCACTGCAACCTGATTGTTGCCCATCATCCCGTCATCTTCAAGGGTTTGAAAAGACTCACCGGTCGCAACTACGTAGAACGCACCGTCATGGCAGCTTTGCGACAAGGTGTAGCCATTTTTGCCGCCCACACCAACCTTGACAATATCCACGCGGGTGTCAACCGGAAAATTTGCGAGAAGCTCGGATTGAAAAACCTGCGCGTGCTGGTGCCCAAAAAAGATACACTTTCAAAGCTCGTTACATTTATACCGACTGATCATGTCAAGGCTGTAATGCAAGCATTGCATGATGCCGGCGCAGGTCAGGTTGGAGACTATAAGAATTGCAGCTTTCAGGTGAATGGTGTGGGAACCTTTATGCCAACAGGAGGTGCCAATCCCTTCATTGGCCATTCCGGCAAACAGGAAATCGTGAATGAGATTCGGGCGGAAGTTATTTTTCCAACCCATCTGGAAAAGAACATTACTCAAGCATTAAAGGGCGCACATCCCTATGAAGAAGTTGCCTACTACGTTCAAAGGATTGAAAATGAAAATCAGGAAGTGGGATCCGGAATGTTTGGAGATTTGGAAACGCCGATGGAACCAATCGAATTCCTGAGGCGTTTGAAAAACCAGATGAGTGTAGAGGTGGTGCGTCATACGGCGCCGGTGGCCGGGATGGTGAAGCGTGTTGCGGTCTGCGGAGGAGCAGGAAGCTTCATGTTGGGCAGCGCAATACAGAGTGGCTCACAGGTGTTTGTTTCAGCGGATTTCAAATACCATGAGTACTTTGATGCGGAGGGAAAAATCATGATTGCGGACATCGGTCACTACGAAAGTGAGCAGTTCACGAAAGAGCTTTTTCTGGAGGTTTTGACCAAAAAATTCACTACTTTTGCAGTCAATTTTTCAAAAACTGTCACGAATCCAATAAGTTACCTGTAAATGATGGAAAATCAGACAATTACGCAGAAACTAGAAGCACTTGTAAAGTTACAATCAATTGACACTAAGCTGGACCAGTTGCGCAAACTGCGGGGGGACCTTCCCGACGAGGTTCAGGATCTGGAGGACGAAATCGAAGGGTATCGGGTGAGGATGGGCAAATTTGAGACCGATCAGAAAGAACTGGAAGATTCAATCAAAAAGAACAAAGAGGGTATTAAGGAAGCTGAAAAGCTCGTAAAGAAATACAACGAGCAGCAAAAGAATGTGAAAAACAATCGCGAGTTCGACGCGATTACAAAAGAAATAGAGCTGCAGGAACTGGAAGTACAGATTTGCGAAAAGCGGATCAAAGAAGGGAAAGAAAAGATCGAAGAGAAGAAGATTGAGATCGGAAAAATCGAAGCGTTGATCAAAGAACGAGGCGAAGATCTGGCCAACAAGAAAAAAGAACTTGAAGAGATTTCAGGCGAGAGTCAGGAAGAAGAAAAGAAACTGCTCGCTGATCGCGAGAAGGCTGCAAAGAAAATTGAGGACAAGTTTCTGAAGTACTACGAGCGTTTGCGTGTAAACCTTTCAAATGGTCTGGCCGTTGTAAGGGTCGTACGTGGGGCGGCTGAAGGTTGCAACATCATTATACCTCCGCAGAAGATCGCAGAAATCCGTGAGAAGAAGAAGATCGTAATTGACGAGCACTCAGGACGGATTCTTGCCGACGTTGATATGGAGTCGATGGAGGAGGAAACAAAACCAAAAAAAGCAGCCCCCGCAAGACGTACGAAGAAAGTTGGCTAACCACACGTCTAAATATCTAATCAAAAAGGCAGCGTTTATCGTCTGCTTTTTTTTATTGGTGGCGATCCGCTCGTCGGCCACAGACAATACGTGGCAGTTCGATCCCCAGCTTGAACGCATTTACAAACTCGTACTGAATCTCGACACCGACCAGGCCTATGCTGAACTCGCAAAGCTGAAGCAAGGCAACGAGCTCCATCGCCTTTACATACAAAGCCTCCTCGAAACCACCGACATCCTGATCACCGAAGATGAAAAGCGATTTGAAAAGGTAAACGAAACTTTCAAGCAACGAATAGATCGTTTCAGTCAGTCGGCTGAATCCGCAGAAGCACTATTTATGAAAGCTGAGTTGAGTCTGCAGCGCGGATTCAACTTGTTGAATCTCGGACAAGAACTCAACGCGGTACTCGCGATCCGGCAGGCGTATCAGGCGACCCAGGAATGTCTTAAAAAATTTCCCAATTTCATCCCCATAAAAAAAACATATGGCGTGATCCAGGTCATGGTCGGTTCCATCCCGGACAAATACCAGTGGTTCATGAGTTTACTCGGCATGAAAGGCTCCGTAAAAGTGGGGCAGAAAAATCTCGAAGAACTCCGTTTGTCCAAATCGTCATTGAGTATGGAGGCCAACATACTCTTTTACACAATCAAGGGATTCATCAATCAACAGTTCAGCGAAGCCGCAAAGGGATTCCAGGAAAGTCTTGTCAAGGATCCTGACAATCGGCTGCTGCTCTTCCTCGGTATCAACATGCTGATGAAAGATTCGAAGAGCGAAGAGGCACTGAAATTGATCCGTGCCCTCGATGCCAATCCGCACGGTCTGCCGATGGCATACATCGACTACCTGCGCGGAGAAGCTTTGCTTGAGCGTGGCGATTATTCTCTTGCCATCAATGCGTATCAAAAATTTTTGAAGGAGTATAAAAGTCAGAGTTATCGCAAAGATTCATACTTCAAGATCTCGCTTTGCTATTTTCTGATGAACGATATCGCCCGTGCCAAAGAGAACTTTGAGATTGCCAAGAAAACCGGGAAAAATTCAGCTGAGCCAGACAAATACGCCGCTGCCATGCTGGAAGCGGACGTGTTTCCTAATCCAAAAATTTTAAAAGCGCGATTTTATACGGACGGCGGCTACTATTCGGAAGCCAAGGAGATGCTGAAATCGATCGCTCCTTCCGACCTCCATTCACCGAAGGACATCACAGAGTTTTATTATCGCAAAGGACGACTCGCACACAAAACCGAAGATTTAAGCGCCGCTAAACTATTTTATCAGCAGACCATAGACATGAGCGGAACCCAACCCTGGTATTTCGCTCCCAACGCGGCGCTTCAACTCGGCTACATCAGTCAGGCTCAGGGCGATATGGCATCGGCAAAGAAGTACTTTGAAAAAGCGCTCAGTTACAAACGCTATGAATATAAAAGCGGCATTGACACGAAGGCCAAATCAGCTTTGGAACAATTGAAAAGTAACTAGCTTCTGATTCCACGTCCAGCGGCAATCGATTCCTTTATACCAGACGACGGCACACCACCCAGGTGATCTACATTGTTGTATCGATCAATCACAAACTGTGAACCGGTATTGTGAACCAGATACAGTCCCAGATTTTCATGTTCAAACATATCCATTGATTTTAAAGGATAGTTCAACAACTGACAAAGCAATATCCTCATCGCACGCCCGTGCATACAAACCAATATATTTTCGTCTTGAGGCCTCGATCCGATCAAGTTCAAAAACTCCTTCTGCCTCTCCGCTACGTCGTCGGGACTCTCACCTCCCTCAATCGGCAGGTCTGTTTTACCTTCCTGCCATTGCTCCAGCATCCAATGGTAATAATGGTCTTCTTCCGGAGTAATCTTCTTACCCTCACGGTTCCCCCAGCAAATTTCATTCAATGATTCATGCTCTTCGAAAGGAATACCTTTTTCGATAAATCCCATTACCGATTGCTTGCTTCGCTTGAGCCTTGAAATATATACCCGATCGAATGGAACCGAGTTGTAGTAATTGAAAAAAGCACGGGCCTGGGCCTGACCTTTTTCATTGAGAGGTGCATCGACGCCACTGCCCTGAACGATTCCCTGAAGATTATAGTCCGTCTGTCCGTGACGCACCAAATATATTTTTTGAGAGATCAAATTCCGCTAATTTGGCCGCAAAGATAGAGAAATCGTACGCTCGACATAATTTCCATTTCAAGTGAAAAAAATATTTAATCCTGCGATCACAATCGATCAACTGAACGCATTCTCTCGAAATACGCTGGTGGAACACCTTGGTATACAGATTACTGCTCTGGGGGATGATTCCATCGAAGCAAAAATGCCTGTTGATCACCGAACTCATCAGCCTTACGGTCTGTTACATGGAGGAGCATCCGTAGCGTTAGCTGAAACCCTGGGAAGTGTTGCCGCGCATTGTACCGTCGACGACCAGAATAAATATTGCGTTGGACTTGAGATCAATGCAAACCATATAAAAAGTGTGAAAACGGGTTTTGTAACCGGTGTCGCACGACCGATTCATATAGGTGGGAGAACTCAAGTGTGGGAGATACGTATTACGAATGAACAACAAGAGTTGGTTTGTGTCAGTCGCATTACCATGGCGGTGATCGACAAGCGATAAGTATGAATACATCTGTTTTAGCAGCCGAATTATCTCAAAGGGAATTTCTTTCGCATGCCTTGGCATTCTATTACGAGAACAATTTCTCGTTTGCATTGTGGAGGCTGCCACATACGAATACGGTGCACTTTGCGGCAAGTGATAAACCCCAGAAACTAAAGGAGATAAATATGGAGGAATCGGCGTCTGGCTTTGTGTTCGCTCCTTTCGATCCGGCTCAGGATAAAATTTTTCTTCCCGCGGATGAACTGTTCGTCTTCAACTCCGGACACATCATATCTTCTCAGGGCCCCTTCCTTCAATCGCATGATTCGAAGAAAACAGATCAAAAAAACGAGACCAGGAAGTATCATATCGGCGACGTTCAGCCTGTGTCCACAGCTAATCAGTCGGGCTATAAAGAGTTGGTTGAAAAATCACGTGCGGAAGTCCTGCGTGGAACTTTTGAGAAGATCGTGCCGTCGAGGTGTAAGTACATCTCTTTGGGTGGGGATTTTGACATGCTCAAAGTCTTTGATGAACTTTCAGTTCTGTATCCGCACGCTTTGGTGTCAGTTTTTTCAAGTCCGATCAGTGGTACCTGGGTCGGTGCCACACCGGAAATGTTAGCAGGTATTACACGTGATCAACATTTTCATACGGCGGCGGTTGCCGGAACTCAACCTTTCACTGATGGAACCGATATTCGGTCGGTGTCATGGACCCAAAAAGACATCGAGGAACAGGCCCTTGTCGAACGTTACATCATCAGCTGCTTCAAGAAAATCCGCCTGCGCGAGTACGATGAACACGGGCCAAAGACTTCGATAGCCGGAAATGTAATCCATCTGAAGACAGATTTCGAAGTGGACATGGTGGCCACGAACTTTCCGCAATTGGGGACAACCATGCTCAAATTGCTCCATCCTACTTCGGCTGTTTGTGGAATGCCCTTGCAGGCAAGTCTTGATTTCATCCGGAAACACGAAGGGTACGAGCGCCAATATTACAGCGGGTTCCTGGGTCCGCTAAACATCAATCAGGAAAGTCACCTGTACGTGAACATCCGGTGCATGCAGTTATTTGATGGGCAGGCATTGTTGTACGCCGGCGCCGGCGTGTTGGCAGATTCTGATCCGGACAAAGAGTGGACCGAGACAGAAATGAAAATGAACACACTGGGCAGAATCATTGCAAAGTAAAGTCCCCCCGAACTACCTTGTAACCGTGATTTTTCAAGTACTGGACAGCGTTGCGGATCTATGCGCACAACACGGCGTCACAAATGTCGTCCTTTGCCCTGGATCGAGGAGCGCACCTTTGATACTTGCTTTTGCGAGAAACAAACAACTTCGTTCGTGGACAATCAGTGACGAACGCAGCGCAGCCTTCATTGCAATGGGCATGGCGCAGCAGACAAAAACACCGGTTGTATTGGTGTGCACCTCCGGATCGGCAGCATACAATTTCGCGCCAGCTGTTGCCGAAGCATTCTTCCAAAGAATTCCTTTGATGATAATTACCGCGGATCGTCCTGCAGAATGGATCGATCAATATGACGGACAAACCATTCATCAGAAGAATCTTTTTGGCACCCATGTGCTGGAATATTTCGAGTTGCCGCATGACTATTCACATCCCGACGCCCGCTGGCATGCAAACCGAATCATCAATGACGCGTTGTTAATCGCCAAGGGATCCGTGCAAGGACCGGTTCATATCAACGCGCCCTTTCGCGAACCTTTGTATCCCAGGCACAACGAGTCAAAAAATTCAGGAACGTTTAAGTTTACCGGTGCGGTCACCTCAGGAATGCAGACTCTTGATGAGGCAACGCTAAATCATTTGGTTAAAGACCTTCGGACGTTCAAAAAAATCCTCGTGGTGAGCGGTCAACGCCATGACGACCCACCCTTCCGGGAAGATCTTGAGTCATTTCTAAAACTCGTGCATTGGCCTGTTACTGGAGATATTCTGAGCAACCTTCATCAGATTCCCAATTTTTGTTCGCACGCGGATTCATTTCTCGGCAGACTTAGAGATACAGTAGAGGAAACACTCGCTCCGGATCTGATCATTACATTCGGAAAGTCGTTGATCGCAAAAAACCTTAAGCTTTTTTTAAGGAAACGAAAGCCAGAACACTGGCACATCGGGACTGAACCGGCAGCTGACACGTTTCAGTCGCTGACTAAGCATATTCAGATGCCGCCCGAATACTTTTTCCGCATGTTGACCACCCAGGCGGACCGGATAACACCGAACCCTGAATTCGGGCACACGTGGGAAACTTTTGAAAGTAAGGCGCGCGCCGCCATAAAGAATTTTTTTGCAGTCCAAACCGAAGCAGAATTCGCAGTCGTCGAACGGTTGCTCAAAACTCTGCCTGAGGATTGCAACCTTCACTTAGCAAACAGTATGAGTGTCCGATATGCAAATCACATCGGACTGACATCAGATCAGCGCGGCGTCCGGGTGTATTCAAATCGAGGCACGAGTGGGATCGATGGATGCACCAGTACGGCAGTGGGGCATGCTTTGACTTGTACCCAACTCAACATTCTCATCACTGGTGATCTTGCCTTCTTCTACGACCGCAACGCGTTTTGGCACAATTATGCTCTACCCAATCTCATCGTTGTAGTATTGAATAACCACGGCGGAATTATTTTCAACCTGATCGACGGACCATCGTCACAGCCTGAAGCCGAAGAATTCTTTATAACGCGTCAACGGTTAACTGCAAAGTCATTGGCTGCGGAGTTTGGCTTCAATTACGAAGACGCTTCGAAAGTGGACTTTATCAAATCTTTAGCCCCAACATCAAGTGCATCGATATTAGAATCCAATTCCTCCCAGGCGTTGAACAAACAGATCTTTGATGAATTCAGAAAACACTTAAAGAAAACATATGAAGCTTAAGTACGATTGGAAACCCGTAAAAGAATATAAGGAAATCCTGTTGCATAAATTCGAAGGCATCGGACGCATCAGTATCAACCGTCCGGAGGTTCACAACGCATTTACTCCGTTGACTGTGCAGGAGATGATCGACGCCATGCACCTCTGCAGGGAAGACTCGGAGATTGGCGTTATTATCCTCACAGGTGAAGGTGGAAAAGCATTTTGCAGCGGCGGCGATCAAAGTGTACGTGGACACGGCGGTTATGTTGGCACGGATACGGTCCCCCGTTTGAATGTGCTGGATCTCCAGAAGATGATCCGCTCCATTCCCAAGCCGGTGATTGCGGCCGTAGCGGGATGGGCTATCGGCGGTGGACATGTATTGCACGTAGTGTGTGACTTGACTATTGCCGCCGAAAACGCACGCTTTGGTCAAACTGGACCCAAAGTCGGCAGTTTCGACGGCGGATTCGGATCCTCTTATCTGGCGCGTATCGTTGGCCAAAAGAAGGCACGTGAGATTTGGTATCTCTGCGATCAGTATGATGCCAAAGAAGCCATCGACATGGGTCTGGTCAATAAAGTGGTGCCACTCGATAAACTCGAAGAGACCTATGTGGAATGGGCGAAGAAAATCCTTCGCAAGAGTCCCTTGGCGATCCGTATGTTGAAATGTGCTTTCAACGCAGAACTGGATGGCCAGGCCGGAATACAGGAGTTGGCCGGCAATGCAACGCTTTTGTACTATCTCAGCGACGAAGCGAAAGAGGGCAAGAATGCTTTCCTTGAAAAACGCGACCCTGATTTCTCAAAATTTCCGAGATTTCCCTGAGCCGTGTCCGTTGAACAAAAATTACCGGACTCTTCAGGCAGGATCCGTGCCTATGCTTTTCGCCTTCCTCCGCACAGCGATGTAAAAAAATCCATCCTCGATTTCGCCCGCAGAAATAAAATGAGGGCGGGTTGCGTCTTGTCAGCTGTGGGCAGTCTTGAGCAATCTAACATTCGATACGCAAACCAGGTTGCTGGTGTGCTTTCAAAAGGATTCGTTGAAGTATTATCGCTGTCGGGCACATTCTCAGAAACTTTCGCACACTTGCACATCTCGGTTGCGGATGCTACCGGGCATACCACGGGCGGGCACCTTCTTGATGAGAATCTTGTTTATACCACATTGGAAATAGTTGTCGGAGAATTGCCGGATTGCGAATTTGTGCGGGAGAAAGATTCTGCCTACGGCTATGATGAGCTGGTTGTCAGGTCCGTCAGGCAAAAAAACAATGACTCAGGAAATTAAATTAAAGGTTGCCGGATCATGGCTTGACCTGAGAAACATGGTCGGCTTCGGACCCTTGTCGCTGAATGAGCAGGAGCGAAATGTGCTGAGATTTATTCAGGAATGGACCACTGGCAAACAATCTTTTGATTTCCAAACCTCAGGCTCGACCAGCGATCCGAAGATCATTACACTTGAAAGGTCACAGTTGATCGCCAGCGCGCAACTCACACATCATGTTTTACAACTTCAACCCGGATGGAATGCGTTGGTATGCCTCGATGCGAGATTTATCGCTGGTGCCATGATGATCGTG
This sequence comes from Cyclobacteriaceae bacterium, assembly GCA_044227305.1. Classification (GTDB taxonomy): domain Bacteria; phylum Bacteroidota; class Bacteroidia; order Cytophagales; family Cyclobacteriaceae; genus ELB16-189. Next base: position 444,905 of record JBGAFJ010000001.1, read on the forward strand.
AGGAGCCTGGTGACGGGGATGAATATCGTCGTGCAGGCACCTTCAGCAAATCCTTTACGGGACGTATCAGATCGAATTGATTTTGCATCCTTTGTGCCTTACCAGATCAATGCTTTGATCGAACAAACACCAAAAAAACTGGACGCGATACATACTGTCATCGTGGGTGGTGCACCGTTGAACGAAGATGTTATCGAAAAACTTCAGGGTTTTAAAACGAACATCTACGCCACGTATGCAGCCACCGAAACAATTTCACATGTGGCTCTACAAAGGGTAAATGGAAAAAATCGCCAGGACTCATTCCATGTGTTACCAGGAATCAAAGCTTCGATCGATGACAGAGGTTGTCTCGTCCTCACGGCTCCCCATTTCGGGAATATCGTCACCAACGACATTGTCGATCTTCACGATGCCAAAACGTTCCGATGGATCGGGCGATATGATGACGTCATTAATACGGGCGGCATCAAAGTACAAGCGGGCAAGGTGGAAAAAATTATTTCTGAAATTTTACAAGGTTGGGGAATTCAAAACCGGCTGTTCGTCGCCGGAGTCAACGACTCAAGATTTGGCGAGCAAGTGGGATTGTTCATAGAAGGCTCGCTCCCACTATTCCTGGACGAAGAAGTGTTGAACACAAAAATGCGGGAGCGCCTCAGCAAGTATGAAGTACCCAAGCTGGTTGTCACCGTTCCTCAGTTTCCGGAAACAGCAACTCAGAAAGTGGATAAGCGAGCCGTTATTCAATCAGCAACTTCGCTGAAAGAAATAGTAGAAAGTCCCCGCCCTCCTGTCACAGAGGGTCGGAGAAATTCAGGCTAAGAAGATTTCTTTTTTGATTTGTCGCTCTTCATGGATTGAAGTTCCTGCTGCAATTCCATGACCACACCAGCCAGCTGATCTACAGACATTTCATTTTTTGAATTCACATCTGGAAACTGAAGGCTGATGTATGCCTTGGCAGACCATGCCTCAATCACATCGGAAGCGTCGATCTGGTATGGCGAGTATTGCCTGTTATCAGACACGAGAAACAATTTTCCGTTCTCATCCAGGTAGTTGAACACACGCTTGTAAACAATTCCCTCACGTTGAGTAATCAACACATACGATTTCCCATTCTTTAATTGTTTCAGGTTCTCCACCCATTCGCCGATAACGATGGTGCCAGGCAAAATCGGTAACATCGAATCACCCGTGATCTCAAACGCACGATAAGTACCACGGTTTAGCACCGGCAGCCTGAACCGCGGCAGCTCTTTGATGTATTCTGGATCAGCGTACCCATTGAGGTAACCAGCGGCTGCCTTGTGAGGCACAAGTTCAATATTGTCCTTTTCATTGCTGTCAACAGTAACGACAAGAACTTCTTTGCTGCTAAATGATTTCTTTTCGTAGTCCTTCAACTGACTGATATCTCTGCCGATCAGTACATCAACAGATAAGCCAGCGAGAGAAGCCATCTTTTGCAGGAGGTCAAGCCGTGGCTCAGCCCTGCCTTCCTCATACGCGCCAACCAGCGAACGCTTGATATCCAGTTTTTGAGCAAACTGATCCTGCGTCAGGTTCAATTGCTTTCTAAGAAAACGAATATTCTCGTTGAGTTTTACCATAGTCATTTAGGAAAAAGTAGAATACGGCCTGAGTGAACATTCTTCGAGTGTAGAGAAAAAAGATTGCGCTGAAAATATGCATCCTTGCTCTGCATCGCGCGAACGTGCCTGGAAATTTTCTCCACCACATCCGAAACAGTCGAAGATGGATCGGCCAGTAGATATCCGTAGCAGGGTTGATCAAAACCATCGGCCGAAAAATTTACCTGAAAACGGCCAGATGTAAGCCGTTTGCTTGTAAGCCTTAACTTCATAGCTAAAATATTTAGCCAAATAAAGCACGAGTAGTTCACCTATGCAAGCATTTAAACTAATTTTTTTAGCTTATTTCAGATAAATCCCAATTTTCTTGGGAATCAAAGACAAGCGCACCCTTTTTTACCACCAGGGGCGACTTAACATTGTCGCTGTAGATCATACCTGTGCCGAGGCCTTGATGCATCTCCAGGGGATGATTGGCCGTGAACTGGGCAATGCAGTTGAGGCCGATATTGCTCTCCAGCGCGGATGTCATCCACCATCCCACTTTCCGCTCGGCAGCAAGCGATATCCATTCCTCACAGCCGTGAAGTCCGCCATGAAGGCTCGGCTTCAGAATAATAAATGGGGGATTCACGCGCTCAAGCAAAGCAACTTTCGCGTCCCTCGTCCTGACGCCAATCAACTCCTCATCCAGCGCGATAGGAATGGGTGAGGTCTTACAAAGCTCGGGCAGCACAGGCGACCCGACTTTTACGGGTTGCTCGATCGACTGAATGTCAAATCGCGAGCAGTCCATCAATTTATAAAAGGCGTCGTCATCCTTGAACGATCCGTTCGCATCTAACCGGATCGTAACCTGATCACGAAAATATTTTCTCCTTATGAATTGAAGAATGTCCAGCTCCTTTTCAAAATTCAAGCCGCCCACTTTCACTTTGATGCAGGTAAATCCCTCGTAGAGTTTGATGCTCACCTGCTGCAGCATATCGTCCAGCCCGCCCATCCAAACCAGACCATTGATCGGAATCGGCTTTCCCGAAACGAAATCATTCTTAAAAATCTCACGTTTACCTCCCCTGGATAGATCAAGCAACGCAGTCTCTGCCGCAAACATCACAGATGAAGAGAGTGATTCTCCTTTCAATATTTCGAAAACATCGCTTGCAGACTGAAGGTCCCGGAGTGCAATTCCTTTCAGTCGTTTAACGAGTGCGGTCAATTCCTCCTCTACCGTTTCCGGCTTCTCTGGGCTCAGCCCGGGCAGCGGGCCTGCCTCTCCGATTCCAAACACGTTCGGATCGGAAGAATCCCATACCTTCAAAAACCAGGAATCCTTTTGGGTCATAGACCCTCGCGAAGTCCTCGCTTTGAATGAAAAATTGAACGTTTTCCTTGAAAAAGATGCCTGTAACGCCATATCAATTACGAATATGGTGCCGATGTACGGTAAATACAATCCGCGACATAATTTTGACGCCGCTATGAAACCAGGGTCCATACCGATCAGCGACTACACGTACAATCTCCCGGAAGGTCGCATTGCGCACCACCCGCTTGACAATAGAGACGAGTCGAAGTTGTTGGTTTACAAACGGGGAATGATATCCCATAAATCCTTTCGCCAACTGCCTGAAGAACTCGATTCCCGGGACATTTTATTCTTCAATGATACGCGGGTGATCCCGGCACGCTTGCTATTCGAAAAGGAAACCGGCGCGACCATTGAAATTTTTCTCCTCAATCCTCTGAAACCGTCGACCATATTGTCCGATGCATTGGCGGCGACTTCTGCCGCAACCTGGGCTTGTACCATTGGGAACCTGAAGCGGTGGAACGAAGGCGTGGTTCTTAGAAAGTCCATTGCAACAACCATTCTTGAAGCACGTCTGCTGGATCGTCAGGCAGGCCAGGTTGAGTTTAGTTGGACTGGTTCGGCCTCTTTCGCAGAAATATTGCAAGAGGCGGGCAAGATACCCCTGCCACCTTATATCAGGAGACCTGCGGAGGCTTCTGATCAGCAGCGGTACCAAACGGTATATGCTCACTTCGAGGGAGCTGTAGCCGCGCCGACCGCTGGCCTTCACTTCACTGAAGATGTATTGCAGGGTATTCAGTCGAAGGGAGTCCTGTGTGAATTCCTCACACTACATGTCAGTGCGGGTACGTTTATGCCCGTGAAAAATGAAAATGCCATTGAGCATCCAATGCATCGTGAACAGGTGGTCGTGGACCGTTCTGTGATCGAAAAATTGCTGGCTCCCGGAAGAAGAGTTGTAGCGGTGGGTACGACGGCGATGCGAACACTCGAGAGTATTTACTGGTACGGCGCCAAACTTTGCAAGGATCCAAAGGCCACATTCAGTATCTCTTCATTCGAGCCCTATGAAGACTTGGATCCGCCAAGTCTGAGTCAATCGCTTAAAGCAATACTTGAAATGATTGATCGCAATCGGCTGACTAGAATAGTAGGTGAAACGGCGATTTACATCGTGCCGGGTTATCAGTTCAGAGTATGCAATGCGTTAATCACGAATTTCCATCAGCCCGGCTCGACTCTGCTTTTATTGATCGCGGCTTTCATCGGAAAGGATTGGAAAACAGTGTACCAGGAGGCACTGGCAAAAGATTACCGGTTTCTAAGTTATGGCGATAGCTCGCTTTTGCTACCCTGATAAACACTGTTGATAATCCGGATTCTGAACTTGGATAATGTGATTTTTGTCGACGAACGGTATCAGGACAGTTAAAGAAAAACTTCCCATATAGGCCTAACTGTCTAGTGATGAGAATCTAAATAAACGGCCTTGAAATCCACGGATCAATAGGATTTTTCGGTGAATTGTCTGATATTTCAAGTCGACTTGAACCCTACAAGTAACCCTGTATGAAAGAAAGACTAACCAGGTTCCTCGGTGTCGAGCCTGAAGAGACCGGACCCGTTGCTTTACTACTGGCAATCAGCTTCTTCATGGGTCTCTTCCTCGCGACAGTAGCGGTAGGCGCCCAAACACTTTTCCTGAGTGACTTGACAGTGAACGAGAAGACGGACCTTCCCAAGGTGCTCGTATTGGGAGGCGGTATTGGATTCATTGCTACAGGATTATTCAATATCCTTATGGGGCGCATATCCTTTCGCTTTCTGGGGACCCTTTTCCTGCTGATCATCCTCGGTTTGACTGCATTTCTTGAGTTTGGCAAGGGCACAGTAAGTGACCCGGCCAGATTATACTATATCGGGTTTGCCCTCATTCTGCCGTTCACTTTCGTTACGCAATTGGTGTTTTGGGGGTCCTTTGCACGCCTCTTCACATTGCGTCAGCAGAAGCGCGTAATCGGTAGTGTGGACGTGGGTATGGATATCGCACAGATCCTGGCTTTCTTCACGATTCCGATTATGCTCAGCCTCGGTCTTGACGTGTTGAGTTTGTTCACTATTGGCCTAGTTAGTATTTCGATCTACTTGATACTGTTTATCGTCCTGTCATCCACGTACTTAAATAAAGCAGTTGTGGAGGGGGTATTCAACGAAAAAGAGAACAGCAAGCTGAATATTACCGGCTTTTTCCGTTACAAATACATCGGGCTTTTGGCGATTTTTATCGTGATCTCGTTTACGGCGGTTCGATTCATTGACTATTCGTTCTACAACCTGACCACCTCAGTTTTCGAACCCGAAGACCTTCCCATCTTCTTGAGCCTTTTCGAAGCCATGGTCGTTATCGTGAGCTTCGCGTTCGCGACATTTGTAACAGACCGAATCCAGGAAGAGTATGGTCTTCGGGTGTCTCTTATTATTAACCCGATCCTTACCATCGTATTCACCGCCGGCGCCCTCGCCCTCGGATTTTTCTTCGGCTACGATAAATCGACCGAGACCTACCTATTCTTCTTCATCATGGTTGCCATGAGCAAGTTGCTGGTGAACTTCTTGCGGGACGCACTTGATACGCCAGTATTCAAATTCTATTATGTGCCGATCGAGAAATCAATCAAACTCGATGCACAAACAAAGATTGAAGGTATCGTCACCGCCCTCGCTTCCATCATAGCCGGGGGCTTGATCATTGCCATAAACCAGTTTGATTTCTTCAACCTCCTCTACATAACACTCTTCACCTTGCCCCTGCTGGCGATATGGTACTTCATCACCAACCGGATGTACCAGGGATATCGGGATACCCTGCAAAACTCATTACAACGCAACCGCTCCACCATGGAAGGTCATGTGGTACGTGAATTCACATTGAACAGCGTTCTTGAGAAAGAAGTGAACAGCACGGCTGAAGAAAAAGTGATCTATGGTTTGAAACTCATGGAGAAACTCGAGCCCGCGCTTTTCGAATCATCGATCATGAAGCTATCGCAAAGTGACTTGAAAAAGGTCAGGAAATTTGCACTGGATAAAATCGAAGAGCTCGGCATTAATAAGGACCAGAATGAAACCGAAATGATGGGCCTTGCCCGTCAAGCGGCCGGCGCGTCGGAAGACAGCGACCTCTTATCGATATCGGCCGATAAACTGATGAAACTCGGCAAATCGGTTCGCCAATCTGATCGCGTACTAGCCGCCAAGCTGCTCAGAAAGATGGTCACCCAACGAACTATCTTCATCCTCCTGGAATTGCTGCGCGACGCGGATCCGAAAGTTCGAAATGAGGCGATCCTTACCGCGCGAAAGGTAAAACGCCCGGAAACTTGGCCAGTAATGATCGATATGCTGTCGTCCCCCGCTTATAGCAACCAGGTGACAGCAGCTTTGAAAGAATCAGGGGAAGCGGTGCTTCCGGTTTTGGATTCCGCATTCTACAGATCAGGACAAACTGACCAGGTGATGCTCAAGATCGTGCAGATCATGGGACACATCGGCGGCGCTGAAGCATGGCAGCTGCTCTGGAAAAAATCAGACTACCCGGATAAGCGGGTGGTGAAGCAAATCTTCTATTCTCTGCGCTACACAAATTACAGCGCAAAGGGCCGCGAAAGACGTCAGGTCATGGAATTGCTCGACACCGAGATCGGCAAAACCATGTGGAATCTCTGTGCACAGGAAGAATTACCCGAGGCTGAACACTTTAGATATTTGAAAGAGGCGTTACGTGAGGAGTTGCGCGACAACTACGATCAAATCTCTCTTTTGATGTCCATCCTGTATGATCCTCAGTCGGTGCAACTCGTTCGTGAAAACGTTGAAACCGGCACAGCGGATGGTATCGCATACGCACTCGAACTTCTCGACTTGTTCGTTGACCAGGAACTGAAACCGAAGATCGTACCCATATTTGATGACATTGCGGTGAAGGAGAAAATGAACCGCCTTCAAACGTACTTCCCGAGGGAAAGCTATAATCCGGTGCAGGTCGTAAACTACATCCTGAACCGCGACTTTAATTTGAATAACAGGTGGACAAAAATGTGTGCCGTTTATTCCTCAGCTTTCATTCCTGAATTTCGCGTGAGCCGTGGTCTGATCGGCCAGATGTTCAACCCGGATAAATTGCTCCAGGAAACGGCAGCATGGGTTATTTACAACAAAGACAAATCACAGTACAAGGTGGTTTCTGACCGCCTTCCGTTGCGCGACAGAAAATTCCTGGATTCTTCAATCGAGAACAATCAGTTGCTCGATGGTCTGGATGACGGATTCTATCTCGGCATTGAGATGGTAATGTTCATCAAAGCGCTCCCGGCATTTAATGGTATTCCTGGCGTGATCCTCAGCGATCTCGCCGACAAGATTATTCCGATCGATCTGAAGCCAAAAGATAAAATCCTTTTCAACAATCCAGATGAGAACAGGCCCATCCTCATCGTATCGGTCGGCACCGTAAAGTTGAAAGAAAATGCGGAGGAAGTAGGTACAATGACCAAAGGATCCGTGTTCGGTGACCTGTTTCAGGAGGGACCCACTGTGAAGATAACCGAGGCAGAAGCCGTCGAACGCTCCGTTGTGTTCCGGATCAACCTCGCTGATTTTTATTTCGTGATGGCTAAGCACCATGAACTGGTGCAAGGTCTGGTAAGAAATGTAACGAAGTCCAGGACTGCCGAGGAAGTCTGATTTTAAAACGAGAAAACTATGGCTTACGAAATTGATGTATTGATCACCTTTGCCGAAAAAGACAACGAGACCGGAAAGAAAAACGAGACCGGCTGGATCTCACAGTTCAAGAAGTTCCTGGACTTAATGTTATATCAGGTGCTCGGCGAACGCGCGAACATCGTATTAAAGTCTGAATATGATGACTTTACGGCTTCAACGATGGATAATGCAGCCGTGCTGGTCACGATTCTTTCAAAAGACTTTGCATCGTCAGGGCGCTGCCTCGACACCGTGGAGTCATACTACAAGGCGACTGCGGGATCAAAGATCAGTCGCGTTTTCAAAGTGCTAAAATCTCCCCTCTCACCGCAGGAACAACCTCCACGCCTTCGCGAATTGCTGAGTTACGATATGTACCAGGTCGATAACGAAACAGGCCTGATGAAGGAATATACGGACTTCTTCAGTCTGGAAGCAGAGAAGCAATACTGGATGAAACTCGTTGACCTCGCTTATGATATCCACGAGGCATTGGTAATCCTGAAAGGTCAATCGAAGAGCGAAGTCAAAAACATCTTCAAGCGCAGAACCATCTTCCTCGCAGAGACCGGTCATGACATGTCGATCCAGCGAAACATCATTAAGCGCGAATTGCAGCGCCATGGATATATGATATTACCGAGCCAGGTGCTCCCGACACGCATCGAAGAAATGGAGCGAATCGTTCGCAAGGACCTGGAGGAATGTAGTCTATCGATCCACCTGATCGGAAGCGCCTATGGCGAAATCCCCGAAGGCTCCGATCGATCAAACGTCGATATCCAGAATAAACTTGCTGCCGAACATGCGGTGATCAAGCGTTCCCGCAAAGAAGAGTTTTCGAGATTGATCTGGATCGCTCCCAATCTGCGCAACGCAAGTGAGAAGCAAAAAAGTTTTATCGAATCACTGAGAAGAGACATCGAGGCGCAGGAAGGAGCTGAAATTCTCCAGAATCCACTCGAGGATTTCAAAAACATCATGCGTGAAGAACTTCTCTCTTCACAAAATGCAGGAAGCGAACAGCCCTCTTCCGGAAAAACAATCTATCTCGTACACGACAAGATCGATCACCAGCAGGTTGCGCCGCTGGTAGACGTAATACAGAAATCTGGATTCAATGTGGTCTTCCCGGCTTTCGAAGGCGACCTCATGGAGGTGAGAAAGAAACACATCGAGAACCTCCGCAACTTCGATGCGGCCATCATTTACAAAGGAAAAGTGAACGACCAGTGGGTGCGCATGAAAGTACTCGACTTACTCAAAGCCCCGGGCTTCGGAAGAAACAAACCCATCCGGGGCAAGGCCATCGTCTCGGAATCAAACCTGGACAGCTATAAAAATCAGAACGTAACCCTGATCACTGGAGACTCCAGCAAGTCAGTAGAATCTATAAAGAACTTTTTACAGGAATTTAAACCCTAACGAGTATGAGTCAGCAAATAGACGAACTACCCGGCACCCCTTCCCAGGTAATCACGTCCAATCCGTTCCCCGGATTGCGCCCTTTTAAAATCGAGGAGAGTCACTTGTTCTTCGGCCGCGAGGGTCAAAGCGACGAAGTACTCCTTAAGCTTTCAAAAAGCAGGTTCGTCGGTGTCATCGGACCTTCAGGAAGCGGTAAATCATCATTTATCTACTGTGGTGTGCTGCCGATTCTCTACGGTGGATTCCTCACAGACACCAGCCCCAACTGGGAAGTGGTGGTAACAAGGCCCGGGGCCAACCCCATTGATAACATGGCAGAATCGCTTCTGGGCGTCAGCAAGGAATACAACCTCGCCGATCCCGATGACAAGAAGATCAAGCGTACCATCGTTTCCACTTTGCTTCGAAGCAGCTCACTGGGATTGGTGGAAGCCATTCAGCAGTCACGCCGCTCTACCGACACCAACTACCTCATACTCGTCGACCAGTTCGAGGAATTGTTCCGCTTCAAGGACAGCACCGACCCGAACTCAGTAAACGAAACGCTGAGTTTTGTCAACCTCCTGATGGAGGCTGTCAACTACGAGGACTCTCCCATCTACGTAGCCATCACGATGCGTTCGGACTTTATCGGAGATTGCGCGCAGTTCCCCGAACTGACCCGCAAGATCAACGACAGTCATTATCTCATTCCTCAAATGACCCGCGATCAGAAGCGTCGCGCGATAGAAGGACCGGTAGCCGTGGGTGGAGCCAAGATCGCTCCCCGCCTTTCGCAACAACTTCTCAATGACTTGGGCGACAACCCCGATCAGCTGCCCATTCTTCAGCACGCACTCATGCGTACCTGGAGCTATTGGGAACGCTTTAAAGACTACGATGACGAAGCCCTTGACCTCAAACATTATGAGGCCATCGGTACCATGTCAGAAGCTTTGTCCATGCACGCGAACGAAGCGTTCGATGAATTGGATGAAGAGCAACAGCGGATATGCGAAATCATGTTCAAAGCCATCACTGAAAAACGTGGTGAAAACTTTGGTATCCGTCGCCCGACAAGACTCAATGAGATCGCAGCCATCGCTGACGTTTCGGAAAACGATGTAATCGCGGTGATCGAAAAATTCCGTGCACCGGGACGTTCTTTGGTCACACCGGCACATGGCGTCACACTCGGTTCCAAATCCATGGTCGACATCTCGCACGAAAGCTTGATGCGTATCTGGGTGCGATTGAAGAACTGGGTTGACGATGAAGCCGATGCCGTGCAGATGTATCTGCGTCTGGCCGAAGCCGCAACGCAATATCAGGTAGGCAAAGCTGGTCTCTGGAGACCACCGGATTTGCAGCTCGCTCTCAACTGGCAGGCGAAGCACCGCCCTACCCTTGTGTGGGGTCAGCGCTACAACCCCGCCTTCGAACGCACAATGATATTCCTCGAGTACTCCAAAAAAGAATGGGAGACCGAGCAACGTATCAAGGAACTTGAACAGAAACGAAGACTTGAAAGGGCAAGGACGACCGCGTTGGTATTCGGTATCCTCGCTATCGTAGCTCTTATAGCCTTCGTGTACGCGTTCTTCCAGCAGACGGCCGCGAACCGCGCAAGGATCCAGGCACAGGAAAACGAAAAAGTGGCAATCGAACAACGCGCGCTCGCAGACAAAAACGCGGCGTTGGCGAAAGCAGAAGCAGAGCGTGCCAACAAAGAAGCAGAGGCCGCACGCATAGCGAACGAACAAGCGCAGATCGCCCGGAAAGACGCTGAAGAGAAACGCTTACAGGCTGAAGCCAACCTCGTTCGCGCTGTGAAAGCTGAAGCAGATGCGAAGGCGCAGGCTGAAATAGCAAGACAACGGCAACGTGAAGCGGAGGTCGCGCAGCGCGCAGCTGAGCGAGCGGAAGCTGAAGCGAACCGCCAGCGCTACATCGCTCAAGCTAAGGCCATGGCCGTGAAGTCAAAGGAATTGGACAGTGACTATACGCAGGAAGCCTTGATTGCGCAGCAGGCTTACAAATTCAATTCCAAATATGGCGGTGAGCCATATGATAACGACGTTTATAACGGACTCTATACGGCGCTCAACCACGAAAACATCAACGATCCTCTCACCAAGAATCTCGAGGGGCACAACAAGGGTGCTGCCCGGGCGCTGGTTACCAGGGTGAAGTCAAATGAGATTTACTCGGGTGGTAGCGACGGCAGGATCTTGCGATGGACGAAGAAGAACGGCTTTTGGTCGCCCGACTCAATTATGAATGGCAGAACAACATATCAAGTTTATGCCCTTGACTTGAGCCCTGACGGGAACACTCTCGTAGCAGGCGGTGCAACCACAGGAGATTTGACCCAGAACTACATTGAAGTATACGATCTCAAATCCCCGGGCAGCGCGCCAAAAAGAGTCGCTGGTTTCTCCGGCGTTGAGACTTTGATTTATGGTCAAAATGAAAATGGAGTTTATGTAAGGGATCAAGCAGGTATGAGCATCAAGTTCACCGACTTTAACACCGTGAAAGAAGTGATCAAACCGAAAGAGAAGATACATACGATCGCGATGAGCAGTGACGGAAGAAGATTGGCAGGCGCAGGTTCACAAGGCTCATTGTATGTATGGGATATTGCAAACAATTTCGCGGAGCGGGTCATTTATAAGAACGAAATCGGCACCGGGACGGCGAAAAGAGGTGTTGATATCACTTCATTGGCTTTCGCACCCGACAATCAGCGGATCATATTTGGTGATGAAGATGGACAAGTCAAGATCATACAGGAGAATTCAACCATTCCTCCCCGTATCCTAACCGGTCACACGGCACACATCGAACAAATCGTGTTCAACAACGCGGGCACATTCCTCGCCACCACGAGCCGCGATCATACTGCGCGACTATGGAACTGGAACAAAATATCCACTCCTCCGATTGTTTTGAAAGATCAGGATGAATGGGTTTGGAGCGCAGCGTTCACCCCGGACGATGAGCAACTGATGGTCGGCGTACACGGATCTGGCGGTGAAAAATCGAAAGAAACTATTCACGTATGGCCAGTAGATATGACTGCCATGTCAAACCTCCTTTGCTCTTATGTTGGAAGGAACATGACGAGTGAAGAATGGGTGAACAACGTGGGTCCCGATTTGAAATATGAAAAAACCTGCGAGAACTATCCCGCAAACAACAAGTAACAGCGACCATGAGGAGTTTTTACCTTTGCATCATTTTTTTAGCGGTCGGTCTATCCGTTGGCTATTCCCAAAACACCAGCTGTACACAGACCATACGCCTGATCCGAGCACAGTATGAGGCGGGCAGGCTCCATGAATTGCCCCAGTTGGCAAGCGGGTGTCTTAACCCACGGCCTGGGCAGCAGGGATTCACAAAGGAGGAAAAACGCGAGGCGTATCGTTACCTCACCTTGGCTTATATCTATTTGGAAGAGCCTGACAGCGCTGATATCAACATGCTGAAGTTGTTGGAGACGGATCACTTTTATTCAATCAATGAGACCATCGATCCCGCGGAGTTTATCGCTTTGTATAAGAAGTTCCGTACAAAGCCAATATTTCGGTACGGACTTAAGGTGGGCGTGAATACAACGCAACCCAACACACTTCAGTACTACAATGTCGGAAGCAAGGCGGGTGGCGCTGGGAAATACGGCATGGCAGTGGGCTTCAACGCAATGCTCGCATTTGAAAAGGATCTCAAGGGAAAATTCGAGAAGTTCGTTCTCGCCCCCGAAATCGCCTACGTGTCGAGAACGTTTAACTACGCGAATTCGAACCTGAATTTTGCGGATCAGAATCCAGATAGTACAGTAAGTACCCAGCTATTTGTCTTTAGCCAACAATGGCTTGATTTCAACGGCATTGTGCAGTACCGGATGAAGACCAGGCAAGACCCGCAGGACTTCTATGTATACTTCGGCGCCGGGCCCGGCATTAGCTACCTCCTATCCTCAAAGAATCAGGCATCAACTTCGTACGGTACGGGATCGAATGGATACACAGTCACTGGGCAGCAGGTCGAGGACACCGGTTCATTTAACAGTCTGGTGTACTCCGCTGTTTTGACTGCAGGGCTTAAAAAGCGCATCGGGGAGATCTATGTTACCGCGGACATTCGGTATCAAATCGGCCTGTCAAACGTGGTTAACACTGCGTCTCGCACTAATCAAGTGATTGGATTCGACTATGCCGGATCATACAACAACTATAGGATGAATAATGTCATGGTCCAGATCGGGGTGCTTTTCCCTCGGTTTGTTCCTAAAAAACTGGTTAAGTGACAGCAAGAAATATGAAACGATTTTTTACTTTTTCAATAGCCCTGCTTTTAGGATCGTGTCTCTCAGAAAAAGGTATTGAACCAGGCACGTCCCCTACTTTCATCAGGTATTACTACGGTGGCAACAGCGACACCGCTGTGGGTTTTGAACAAACATCCGACAACGGGTTCATCATAGCCGCTAATGTGGCCGTGACGACCAACGGTAAGGTTCGCAATAAAGTGAAGTTGATAAAAACCGATGAGAACGGAAACGTCACCTGGAGCCATGTTTATCCCGAATTCGGCTCCGTAGACGACCAGAAAAGCTATAAACCCAGTGGGCTGCAGATTCTTCCCAATGATGCTGGTTACGTCATTGTTGGTGAAGATATTCAGCAGAACAACACAAACTTGCTCGTCCTGACTGTGGACGCAACTGGAAATATGACAAATCACGCTTCCATACCTAACCCAACCGCACCTTTGACCTCCATTCTTGGGAAGTCAGTAGCTGTAACTTCTACCGGGAACTACACGGTATTGAGCGCCGCTGGCAGTTCGGAGATGTTGCTATCTGAACTCAAAAAAACGGATCTGTCTACAGCATGGACCCCAAGAACTTACGATGCGGGATCAACATCGCTGAACAACAAGTTGTACCTGGACGACACAGGAAAAATATTCTGGTCGAGCACGGTTACGAAAACAAACGTTACCGGCATTCGGGTTGTGAAAACCTCTCCGAATGCTCAGAATACTGATTTCGATTTGACACTTTTAAACCCGTTGGCTGGTGTCAGTGAAGAAGCGAGCGACTTCGCGCGTTTTGGCTTTGGATACGCTATTGTGGGTTCAACCAATGCCAAAGTTTCTGAAAGTGGAGCGGTGACCGCTGGCGCAGACAAAGACATCCTTTTCATGAGGCTTGCTCAGGATGGATCCATTCTTAGCCGGAAATCCTTCCCGCTCTCGTCGACAGACACTCAAAACGATACAGGTAACTCCATTAGTTCTACACAGGACGGTGGATTGATCCTCCTGGCATCTGTGAACTCCGTGGCAATATCAGGAGCAGGTGACACGGATTTTTATCTCATTAAAATCAATGCGTTCGGTGATGAGGAATGGCCTAAGCCGAGTCATTTCGGAAGCCGTTTCAAAGACACCGGTGTCGCCGTGCGGCAGGCCAGTGATGGAAACTATGTGGTGCTTGGCACTACCAACCAGGGCAATCGGGATATTGTCGTATTGGCAAAAACTGATAAGCTAGGAAATATCGAATAAACTGAACTCGTTGCCCGAAACGTGGGGACGAATCTTTAGACTATAAAAATTCACTATTTGAAATTTTTTTAAGAGTTCCTTTTAGAAGTTGACTATGAAAAACGACCCTACTACTCGTATTCACAACACACTTACTCCGTTGGCAAGAATACGCTGGACTGGTAAGCATCTTTTACTTCCTTTGATACTCCTGGGTTTGTCGGCTGCGGTATTTGCTCAACCCACAACTCCTGCAACTAATATTATCGTCACCCCTGTCACCACCAGTGCCACCTCACTGATATTTGATTGGACCAATGGGGATGGTGCAAGCCGCATCGTAGTCATCGGCGATGCAACAGGAACTTACACCCCCACAAACGGCGCACCATCACCAACTGCAAACTTGAGTTTCACAGGTGGCTCCAACATCGGCGCTACTGGTAACGTGCGTTGCGTATTCAATGGCAGCGGCGGGTCACCCA
Organism: Cyclobacteriaceae bacterium; assembly: GCA_044227305.1. Classification (GTDB taxonomy): domain Bacteria; phylum Bacteroidota; class Bacteroidia; order Cytophagales; family Cyclobacteriaceae; genus ELB16-189. The sequence continues at coordinate 460,030 of JBGAFJ010000001.1, forward strand.
TCACCGTAACGGGACTTTCTGCCAACACCAAATATTACATACAGGTATTTGAATATAACGGCGCAGCGGCAACTCCTACTTACATCTTCTCACCTGGTACAAAAAACCCAACCTTTTTTCAAAACATCAGCACGGTCGGCGCAAACACATACAACGTAACAACTGGCATACATGCTGTAAACGTTGAGGCATGGGGCGCTGGTGGTGGTGGCGGTGGTCCCGACAGTAACAATAGCGAGAACCGTGCTGGCGGAGGCGGCGCCGGTGGCGCCTATCAGAGTGGAACCAACATTGCGGTCTCGACAAACGTTACCGTGACTATCGGAGCTGGTGGCGCTGGGGGCTCAAGTGGAAACTCCCCTGCCAACGGTGGCGATGGCGGCAATACTACTTTTGGCGCACTCCTTACTGCAAATGGCGGTGGGGGTGGAAAGCTAGCCAACAGCTCTGATCGGACGGGAAACGGCGGAACCGCGCCCACGGGCACAAAGAATGGCGGCGCCGGAGGTGAAGCTCCACCTACAGGCACAACAACAGATGCAACGGGATCGGGCGGCGGTGGCAGTGGCGCCAGTCGCACAACCAATGGAAATGCTGCTGTTCAAGATGCGCCTGGTGCAGCGGTCGGTGGCGGCGGTAGCGGCGCTGGCGCGGCTGGTGTTACTGGCGTGGCCTCCGGAACAGCTTCTCAAGGGGTGGATGCCACTGAACTCGGTGGTGGTGGCAGCGGCGGTTGGGACAACTTGGCAAATGGAAATACAACTGTTGCAAAGGGTGGCAGCGGATTTAGAGGTCAAGCCATAGTAAACTGGACCCAGCCTACTCCTGCGATTTCTGTTTATGGCGGTACACCTACGAATGGGAAACCCGTGTTCCGCGTCATCTTCTCTACGCCTATCACACTTGCATCATTCACAGCTGGAGATGTTGCGATCACGGGAACAGCAATGGGTACTTTGGTTCCTACCATCGCTGAAATCGCGCCTAATAACGGAACGACATTCACGATCACTGTTTCCGGGATGACCGCAAGCGGTACTGTGATTGCTAACATTGCAGCGACTAAGGTCACTGACTTATCTGGCAACGACAACCTGGTCAGCAACCCGAATACCACAATTAATTATGTACACGACGTCACCGGAGCCACACCAACCATTTCAGTCCAGGGTCCGAACCCCACAAATGCTGGCCCAATCTTCAAAGTGATTTTTAATGAAGCAATTAATGTCGCAACGTTCGTGGGGTCAACAGTCTCTCTTTCCGGGACAGCCGGAGCAACCACTGCGACCATTGCTGAAATTGCGCCGAACGACGGGACGACTTTCACGATAACCGCATCGGGCATGACAGGCGTTGGAACTGTTATTGCAAACATAGCGGCAGGCGCCGGCATTCTGGACTTGGCAGCCACGCCAAATAATAACCTTGTGAGCAATGCCGGAACCACAATCAACTACGACAACCAGCCTCCAATCATTTCCGCGACGTCACCCGGGAATAATGCGTTTGTCAAAATCGCCGATGTCTCTTACACGCTTTCCAAAAATGTTGCCTCAGCGTCAGTTACGTACACCCATACTGGTGGGACCGCTGATTCAAATCATACCTTAACACTTTCAGGAGGTCAGCTCACAAGTGGCGCCCATACCATTTCAACAGGTTTGCCAACACTTGTCTCTGGTGCAATCTACACGCTTACTTTTGCGGCTACCGATGCAGCGACGAATACCGCCACACCAGTAAACGCGACGAATGTAACTTATGATACGTCCCCACCCACCATCAGCGCACATTCGATTACCAACATTACACAGACCACATTTGACTACAACATCACTTCCAGCGAAGTAGGTACTGCTTACTATGAGGTGACCACAAGTGCAACTCCCCCCACCCCGGCCGAGATTAAGACAGGAACAGGTCCAGGTCACATTGCATCAGGAAATTTTGTCATCCCTGTGGCTGGTGCAAATACCGTGAAGAACATTACACCACTCCTCGGAGGAACTCAATATTATGTGTATGCCGTTACCGAGGACCAGGCGACAAATCAAAGCGCATCGGTCGTAAGCGACAACGCCACAACACTTTGCGTACCGCCTTCAACGCAGGCCTCGATTGCCGCGACACCTTTCACTGCAATCTCCACAACGGGTCTTACCTACAACTGGGTACGTGGCGACGGCACCGGTGGTGTCATCGTGGTGGCCCGTCAGGGATCAGCAGTTTCATTCACGCCAACGAGCGGAACCACATATGCAGGACAAATAAACTCAGTGTTCACCTCCGCAACTGATCAGGGTAGCGGCAATCGCATCGTTTACCGCGGTCCTGCAACAAGCGTGGCAATTACAGGCCTGACCGCCAATACGACATATCACTTTGCTGTATTTGAATACAATACGGCAGGAGATTGTTACATGACAACAACACCGCTGATTCAAAACCAGGCCACATCGGCGCCGCTTGCAGAAACGACACTCAACACAGGATCTGGTACTGCATCGATATCATCACTGGTTACCACCGTGGGTGCGGAAGTCGCTGTATTCACTTTCCAGGCGACCGATGCCGGTGCTGATGGAGTTAACACACTCATTAGTAACATGGTCATCAAACCAGGCACAGGTAATGCATTTGGCACTTTGACCCAGCTCATTGCCGGCGCGGATCTGTTCGACGATCTTGGAAACTCCAAAGCGGCCGTAGTCGCAGGTGGTACTATTACCATCTCTGCAATTCCTAATGGTGCGGGCGCCCTGGGTGAAGTCGTCAACGGGTCCACCAAGATTTATACCCTCAAAGTTTATCTGAACAATCCGCTAAATGCGGCCATCCGGGCTACCGCTGATGGACAAACACTTGTCTTGTCATTGGTGAATACCGACGTCACAGCAGGCGCAACTGGTAGCGGCATCGCCGCATCCACTGTGAACTCTGGGTCGGGCAACGGTGTGATCGACGTGATAGCCACAGAACTAAGATTCATTCAAAACACATCAAATGTTTTGAACGGCAACGCCATGTCACCGGCCGTTACCATCGAAGCAACGGACTCGCATGGCGCCCGCGACAAAGGCTTCGTTTCAACGGTTGGTGTAACTTCGACAGGAACGCTATCAGTGTCTCCTACCAACGCAACTTTTGTACTGGGCGTGGGTACCTACAATAACATCATTCATACGGTAAATGCAACAGCTCGTCAGCTTACTACCAATTCCGGCCTTAATAACCCAACCAGCAACACATTCGATATCACTTCGTCAGCCAACTCGAATATCACAGTCAACGGAGGATTTAGTTATCCGCAAAATATTCCGTACGACATCTACCAGGAAAACTTTGACATACAGAATACCGGGACCAGCATTGTAGTAGGTAAGTTTGACATCAACGACTCCGATCCTGATGGAGCGCCGACTGTGCTTACGTCGCTGAGCCTTGACCTGGGAACGAATTTCAACTTCATCAGACGCATAGCACTGTATGACGCGACTGGTACGGTCGAATTCACCGGCTCTGAAACTGCAGTAAGTTCACAGATCGTTAACCTGTCTGGTTTTACTATCACTGCCGCCGACAACGCGTCAACTCCATTTACAGTGCGCGTCAGCTTCAAAAACCTGGTGACTGATAACCAACAGTTTTCCATCAAGATCAATAATACGGGAACGCTCGCCAATGCTTCGTCGACTTTTACAGTTCCGAATGCAGGGGGAGCAACAACTTCGACTGGATCCGATAACAACCGTATCGAAGTTACCGTGACGCGTCCGCTGTTCGTTCAGCAAGCCTCCAATACGATCGTGAACGTGGCCATGTCACCGGCCCCTACCGTAGAAGCGGTTGACGTGTTTGCAAACCGCGACCTCGACTGTAATCTCGAGGTTGATATGTATTCCTACGGCGTTCTCGCGGTGAACCCGAACGTTGGATTCTTTGTGAATGGTTTTGCCACGTTCCCTAATGTTATTCACTCCGTACCCGGAACCGGCATCATGATCGAAGCCTACATTCCCACATTATTCACGTGGATCGACAGTAACCCGGTAACCATCTTTGCCAAATCAGCAGACATTGTATCAAACGCCCTTTTCATTACACCGACGAATATTCCCTATGATCAGTTCCAGGAAGCTTCGAACATTCAAAATTCCGGCACAAGCATCGTGGTAGGTAAGTTTGATGTACGCGACGGTGGTGGAGCGATCATCGATGCCGACGGTGCGCCAACCATCCTCAACAACCTATCTCTTGATCTTGGAAGTAACTTCAATTTCATCCGGCGAATCGCCTTGTACGACGCGACTGGCACGGTTGAATTGGCGGAGCAGGCCGTCGGTTCTCAGATCGTAAATTTCAGCGGCTTCACGGTGACCGCCCCGGACAACTCAACCGCATCATTTACAGTACGCGTCAGTTTCACCACGAGTGTGGTAGACGGCCAGTATTTCGTATTCAGTGTGAACGCCGCAGATGTTCAGGCAGGAACTTCTTCGGGCTTCGCAGCTGCAAACGCCGGCGGCGCTTCTACACCCACCTTGTTCAATCGAAACAAAATACAGGTTACAGCCACTCAACTTCGGTTCATACAGCAGCCTACCAATACATTCTTGCGAGTCAACATGGCTCCAGTCGTAACCATTGAAGCCGTAGACGCACTCTTGCTTCGCGATTTGGATTTCGCATCTTCTGTGCCCGTTCTTTCAACAGGAACACTACTCTCCTCTCCCCAAAACGCAACCTTTTCAGCAGGTCTGGGAACCTACTCAACCGTCAATCACTCGCAAACCGGCACAGGTTTACAATTATCAACCAACTACGGTTTACTCGCGGACGCAACCAGCGTGACCTTTAATATTACAGCATCGAATGCTTCCGATATCATCGAAGATCCGACTTTCGTTTATCCAACGAACATTGCATACAACAACTTCCAGGAAGGGACCGACATCAGCAATTTGGCAACCAGTATTATTGCCGCCGGTTTCGTAATCCGCGACGGCGGTGGGGCAGCAGATCCGGACGGCGCCCCGACCACGGTGAGTTCGTTCTCGATCGACTTAGGCTCAAACTGGACTTTACTCAGACGCATTGCAGTATATGACACGTTTGGTGGCGAGTTGAGTACGAGTGACAAACCTGTCACCTCACAGATCATGAATTTTTCAGGATTTCCTCCATTCTCGATTCCTGATGGTAGTTCCCTGCAAATTCGTTTGAGGGTCAGCTTCAAAAGTTCCGTTACGGACAATCTGCAATTTTCATTCAAGTTCATAGCAGCAAACACTTCTCCGTTGACTTCCTCTGCATTTGCGTTACTGGATGCAGGCGGTGCAACATCTTCCGTTGCAGGAAACGACAACCGTATTGAAGTCACCGCTACAAGACTTTCGTTCACAACAGCCTTTACGTCACCGTTGCTGGCCAATACGGATATTTCATTGCAGCAGGTGTTTGTTCCCGTTTTGAAAGCACTTGACGTGCTAAACAACCTTGACCTGGATTACGCAGCCTCCGTCAGTTTGTCTAACGTCGGTTCACTTCCGATGACGCCATCCAGCACGCTTACAGCAGACAATGCTGCTCCTAACGCCGGCGTGTATACGTTCCCATCTAATTTCAGATTCGGAACTACAGGCGACGGAACCCTTACGGCGACAAGCGGGGTGCTGACGCAAGCCGTTAGTATTCCCATCACGGTTCAGGCTGGTACCGCGACCAAGATCGCAGCAGGAGCTCCAGCACCTGCTACGATTTCTTCACTTTCAACAAATCCTGGGCCCGCCGTTACCGTGTTCAATTTCGACGTGATCGACGATAAAACACCGGTCTCCGGAAACAACGATGACGGTTTGCCCACCTTGATCACACAGTTGTTCATCACAGCGAACCCCACCTCTAACTCCATAGGAAATAACTGGTCAAACGCCATCGCCGACGCCACATTGTTTGATGGAAACGGTAACTCAATAGGTCAGACTTCGATCGGATCCAATTTCATATTCTTCAACGGTATTCCAACGACTGTTGGTGCGCTGGGCTATGTTCCCGATAACGGAACACAGCACTATACACTCAAAATCCACCTGAGAAATCCGATGCTTGGATCTCTCCCGGCAACGGTGGATGGGTTGCAGTTCCAGTTTGAAGTGCAACAAGTAAATATTTCTACGGCTGCGAACAGTTCATTCATCATCGGTGGTGAGAACGCAAGCTCTGGCAATGCCGATGTTGTCGATGTTCAGGCAACCAAGTTAAGTTTCAATGCTGGCCTCCCCGCTTCGGCTAGTTTGAACTCGAACTATACGGGCTACCCGATTCCCAACGACCAGGTGAAGATTGAGGCAGTTGATATCAATGGAAACAGGGATCTCAATTACACACAACTGGTACGTGCATTCACGAATCAGACGAACCAATCCATGATCAATCAGCCGGTGGTCAATTCAACACCCTTTACAGCTGGTTTATTGACCATGAACTCGAACTTCCAGTTTACCTCAGGTGGAAACGGGGTGCATGTCGACCTTTCAATGACGGCCGGACCGGCATCAGCAACTTTATGTGGAACGGGTGGCAATATTTGCGGCACCTCTACGTCAATTCAGATCCAGGTATCCGCTGAATCGTCGTTGATCAAGGATCCAACCTACAGTTTCCTGCCTACCTTGGATTATGCCTCGTTCCAGGAGGCCGCCCCCATTTCGTCCAGTAGCGTTGAAGTAGCGAGGTATATCCTCCTCGATGGAGGCAGGACTTCCGCACCCTTTGGTAGCAACTTCGTGACCATCAATGATACAGATGCTAAGCAGAATGGCGACGTTGACGGTGCTACCACAAACTTAACAAGCCTTACTCTGAGGGTAAGTAATCCGGCAAGTATCCGAAGCATCGCATTGTTCAGTGGTGGAAGTAAACTTCAAGAGTTGCCCGGTACTACTTTGATGCCCACTTTTGACTTCGTCTTTAACGCAATCAATTTGGTTGCTCCTGACGACGGATCAGCACCGCTTAGTGTGCGCGTAAGCTTTAAGTCTACCGCGCCAGAGATTGTGGACCAAAATCCTTTGGATATTACCGTCGTGGCCGCGTCTACGACGGGTGGTTCAGACTTTACCAACTACCCGACCCTTATCGGAGGCGTGGATCCGTCTTTTTATCCGTCATATGTGGCCGCGAGCCCTGCTGGCTTCAACCGAATCGACGTCATCGCCAAAAAACTTGACTTTAGCGGACAGGCAGCGCCTCCGGCTTATTTCGGACTTGAAACAATATCATCAGGTGCGGGTGTTGTGTCAGCGACCGATCAGAATGGCTTGTTGGATACGGACATCAACGGGGTCGCCAGCGTAACCGGCGCAGCGGCGTCCGTCACTGGAACCTATGCTTTTACCGCTGGCGTGCTTGATCTGAATGGGCAATTGAAGTACTCAAACACTGGAGACGGACAGTTGACGGTGACAACGTTTAACCCTGTTCTCGGCAGCACGATCAGTAGCTCCACGGGAGGAACTCCCTCTTCAGCCGTGAATCCATTGTCACAGCCGATCGAAGTGATTCACGTTACCACTCAGCTGAACCTAACGGCACCTTCACCCGGATCGCCGCTGCTCGCAAACTCCAAGAATCAGGTGATCTTCGGCTTCCAGTTCAGTTCACAGCGTAGCATTTCGAACCATCCGAAAATCAACTCCTTTAGAATATCTTTTAACCACGCGATTGCCGGTGTGTTCTCTGCGTTCACAGTTCTTGAAGCTACAAACGGTTCTTATGCAACCGCAGTAGACGTCACCACGGTGGGTGGTGCTACGGTAAATGCAAGTGGTAACGATATCGTTGTCAACCTGGGTACGCCGCGGGATTTGATGGTCAATCCGAATCTCTCCTATTTCCTGAAAGTGGATGTGAACGTAAACGTGAACGGAAATACGCCGACCATGACTCCATCCATCATCGATCTTGGCGGCACAGACCCAACTGCGATCAATATCCAGGCGGATGTTGGAACGCAAAGATCGACGTTAACCGGCAGTACATATAGTTTTGCATCCATTGCGCCCCCAACATTGGTGAGTTCATATCCTGCGGCGGGGCAGACTAATGTGGATATCACTCAACCATCTATTGAACTCACGTTCAATGTACCTGTTTATTCGCTGGATCGCGTAGTGAAACTTTGGGACAACACGGGTGGTGCAACACCCGTCTTAGTAGAAACTTTAACGGCCCTGGATGGGGACTACACCATCCCTTCTGACGATGCACAGCCGATTCATTTCAAAATCTCCCCTGGAAAGCTGGTATCCAACCACGATTACTTTGTCACCGTCGACAAAGGTGTTTTCGATGGCATAAGCGGTGGTACCGGTATCATGGATGTCAATCTGAACTTGTTTGGAGGCATATCCTATCCCGGCACGGTTTACTTCCGGACCTCGGATGACGTTGCACCTAAAATGTTGGGGCTGCTAACAACACCTTCGGCTCCTTTGGACCCGTTCATTCCCAACCCAGCACAGGGTTCGCAAAACGTCAATAGCGCTACCATCAACGCTATCTTTGATAAGCAGGGCACAGCTTTCTACCTGGTATTACCGACCATCGGTGCGCCAACCCCTACAAAGGACGACGTGTTTAATCCAACAGCATATGCGATTGCAAATCCTGGCAAAGTTCAGGCATCCGGCAGCTTTCCAATCACAAGCACCAATACGGTTACATCGTTTGGCATTATGACCCCGTCGTCAGGCACATTCGCTCCCGGAGACCATAACGTATGGGTGGTTGCTCAAGCATATAAAGAGAAAAAGAGTGTAGCTGCTTCGCCTGGCATAACCACTGTCCCCATTCCTGTAACTGGTGTATATGGCGGATCAGGCAGCAATTTCGTGGTCAACGGCACCGGGCCAACCCTCCAATTCAACTCAGCGGCCGCCGCGTCCCCGTCAAACGGCGTGTCCATCAATACGCTGTCGGGCGGCCTGACCATCTGCAGCAATAGCTATCAGATCTTGAACAAGCCAATCGTCATCACTGAAGGTACCCTTACAACCTTCAGCAACGCCCCCACCGGCGGTACTCAGTCGTTATCATTGGTATTGCCCGCTGGATTCCAGTTCGATATCACCCCAACGTCCGGGGGCGTACCCAAGTATGGAACATTGACCCTAAGAGGTGCTGACTTTGTTGGCGCGTCTTCAATTAGCTTCCTGTCAAACAGCGTGTTGAAGATCACCTTCCAGAACGCAACCAATAACAGCGCAGGAGATCAGATCATCATCAGTAACCTGAGAATTCTCGCAACCGGTTCTCAGGCTGGTTCAATATTCCGGCTCGGGGGAAACGCAATACCTTCAATCGGTGATGGTGCTCCGATCGGGAACATCTCTGCTGCAGAAGCTGCGCCTATCAACTTCAATAATACCTATTCGTCGACTCTGCCCAGTCCATCAATATTACCATCCAAAACCCCGGAAACAGCGATCCCGGATAACGTGGCAAATTCGAACGTGGTCCTCACACCTTATATCTCCAACAGCTACGACTTTGGCCCAAGCACGTTCAGCGGACAAGGTATCAATGGTGGTAACATCCTCAATGTGAAGGGTGTTACTAATGACGAGCCGTTTAACATTACGATTACACACACCGACAACAACGGATGTGTGTCTCAGAACGCGGTGCAATATTTGGTGTATGATCACAACAAGGCAGTAAATATTACAGACAACACACTTCCCATAGGGAACCCTGACCAGGGACCATACTGCTCGAAAAATCCCAACTTCCAAATTGATCAACAGAACGCCTTCGTTGCTGCCACCGGGACAATCCGAAATGTGAAATACAACAACTTGCCTGGATATTACCTTGAGAATCTGAAGGCAAGAATTCCGGCTAATGCTCCTTCTACAGCAATCATTAACCCGACAAACTTTGGTGGGGCGTGGGTCAATATTATCGAAAAGAAGCTCATCAATGACTCCGTTGTGTCACCCCCCATCAACTCAATCACCTACATGAGCTATGCCTTCGACGATAAAACGATTGTGAATGCGAATGCTATCTCTTTGGGCGCAATCCCGTACTTATATGACCTGTTTGCGAAGAAAACCGATGCCAATGGCTTCTATCCTCAACAGACATATTATACAGGTGGATCACTGGGTAAGGTAGAACTAACCGGAACATTCCGAAACTCGTCCAATACTACGGTCAGTATCAAACGGAGGCAGATCATTGAGTTCTTCCTCCCTGCAATCCCCGCCGTTGAAGTCGTGACGCCCTACTCGTACCTGGCTGACGGGTTGAATGCGGCGGACGGACCAATCAACACCGACCCGCTGAACGGAAGAGGAACCGACACGGATTATAATGGACGTCCTGGAAACCTGGGAACTCCTGTATTCTGCGAAGCAAGTGGAGATATCGCAATCAATGGTTGGCCGAAACCAACGAATTCAGCGGATGTAGCTTACTTCAAAATATACAATACCGTGGGGGGAGCGGAAATCATACCGAATCCGTCAACAAAAGATTTTGTTGACAACGGCAACGGCACAGCCAAACTCAACCCGCTGCTGCTGAATAACGCCTACAATGACATTAAGATCGTGTATACCTATCAGCAAACGGGTTCTCCTTGTCCATCAACAGCTTACCAGTACATCCGCATTGCTGCAAACCCGGTTGCGGTATACACACAGAAAAGCGCACCTAGTCAATTTGTGGTACCCACAGCCACCATTAACCCGCAGGGAAATCACTGTGAAAAGCAGCCCGTTCTCTTTGATGGATCTGGTTCAAATGTAGCCGGTCCGCTCGCGGTGATTAAGACTTACGACTGGGATTTCACCGACGCAACAAACTCAACAAGTGCAAATCCCAATCGCCTGATAGGACCAACCGCATCAAGTCCTGTTCCTTCGAATGGAGGCACATACGCTAAGCCGACACACTCGTTCAATCAGTCCGCCCAGTACTCGCCGTTGCTCACGGTGACCTCCAACTTGAAGTGCGTGTCGCTTGGCGTAACCCATCTGGTTGATGTCGGCGCCATTCCGCAGGTGTCCTTCGGATTCCTTGGTGTTTCTAACGCCGATCACATTCAGTTCAATAACACCTCCAGCATTCCAAGCGCAGTCGCCCTGGGCGATGGCCTTTCACGACTTGACTGGAGGTTTGGTGACGGCGCCAAGAGCAACGCTCAAAGCAATGTCACGCATCAGTATGTCAATCCTGGTGTGTACGATGGGTCGGGCACAACCAAACCGGCGAGCTTGAGAGTTGTAAGTATCGTAGGTTGTACAGACAGCATCGCGAAATCAATTGTCATCCTCAAGAGCGACCAGGCTACTCAGACAGCGGCATACCGGGAAAATTTTGAATCTCCGGTCCTGCCGAATGGAAGAGGTGGAAGTGGACAATGGCAAGTATTTAATACGGGCAGCGTTTCAACTGGTGGCATCCATTCAGGACCAAATTCGTGGTCCTATAATAATACCACTGGCGCATCCCTGATCGTGCCCACACCTGGTGTAACGGGCGCAAGTTTCTGGAAATCCAATGATCCCGCCACGGGTCAATATCTGCCGAATGAGCACTCTGCTCTGTATTCACCGAGCTTTGATATCACCGACTTAAAGCGACCCATGGTCTCATTCGACAGCTACGTGCAAATGAGAAGCGGTGACGGAGTGGTCCTACAGTATTCGTTCGACAATAAGAATGTGGCGGATCCTACAAAACAATGGATAGCGCTCGGAATCATCGGTGAAGGCGTTGATTGGTTTACAGACCAGGGTATTTCAGCGAGCCCTGGTGAACAAACTGCCAACCTAGGCTGGGGTGATCACAACCGTGTTGAGTGGATTCAACCTAAGCATACACTCGACGAAGTCTACGCCGCAGCTGGTGCAACTCCGGTCGATCACGTGGTCTTCAGATTTGCGCTTGCCAGTGCAGGTAACCAACCAGGTTTCGAAGGCTTTGGCCTCGACAATTTCCGCGTTGGTGAGAGAACAAGAACGATCCTGCTTGAAAACTTTACCAATGCTTCGAATACAAACTCGGCCGAACTCGTACAGGCCAACGCGATGAGTGGCTTCCAGTCCTCTCCCTCTGCAATCGGTACTGAGGTGGTGAAACTGAATTACCACGTCAGTTTCCCTAACAGGGACCCTTTGAATGAAGACAATCCTGCAGATCCAAGCTCACGCGCATTGTTCTATAACATTCAATCCACGCCGGTTGCCCGAATGGATGGAAGTGACGGCCCTCACGCCGCCACCATCCCTAACGAACCATTCGATATCTGGAAAAAACTTCAGTATGATACGAGAACACTGAACCTCGCTCAAGCGAACATTATCATTCGACCTGATCCGGCTGTAGGTTCGCAGCCCACGGATATCAACAAAAATGGTAAGCTGAGATTCTTTGTCGATATCCAACCGACTATCGATCTCGATGCAAGCACGATTCTACAGATCGCCATCGTTGAAGAAAAAATACCGTTGGCAAGTCTGCCTTCTGCGAAACAATCACTCGTGAAGAGTGGAGAAACACAGTTCGAGTGGGTTGTGAAGAAAATGTTGCCTAGCGCGAGTGGTACGAAAACAAGTACCCACCCGAATGCAACGCCAGGCACTGGGGTACTGGTCGCTCCACCCCCGGGATCGTTGATTCCGATTACCTACACTTTCGGACCATTTGAATGGGTACCTGATGTGGCCAAAATGTATGCTCCAACCGCAAGCGATCTGGCCATCACGGTGTTCCTGCAGAATGAAGCTACTCGGGTCGTGTACCAGGCTGAACTTGTAAAAGATCTTGATGATCCCGCTACTAACGTCATCACCGGCCTGGAGCCAGTCTACGCTGAAGATGTGAAAATATTCCCGGTGCCAGCTAATAAGGAAATGCACATTGAAATGCCCGGAGTTCTGGCAGAAGCTGCACCCATTCAATTGATCGATGCTACTGGTCGTACTGCGATAGACTCGCAAATCTCTGCAGGACAGAGCAAGAAAACGCTCAATGTTGGTGAACTTGCACCAGGTGTCTACATCCTGCAAATCAACGTCGGCAATGGCAACTTTACCCGCAAGAAGGTGATGGTCGTACACGAAGGAAATTGATGAGTTACATCAACCCCAACAAACAAAGCCCGTCCGTATGGATGGGCTTTGTTTTTCATTGTGATGGTCAAAACATTTAAAGAAATACTTCTGAAATGAGATTTAAGATCCTGATCACATCAATCTAAAACAGCAATTCATGATCAAAAAACCCCTTTTTTCTTTTCGCAGGTCAGTTTTGATTCTTCGGGCCTTTGATTAATTTGATGCTGCATTGTTGATCTAAGTTGACTTAAGTTCACCCCCTCATGGAGATATTTCTTAAAGCAGATGCCTGGCTTGCGCTACTCACGTTATGCTTTCTTGAAATCGTCCTGGGTATCGATAACATCATTTTCATTTCCATTGTTTCTAACAAGTTGCCGGAAGAGCAACGGCAAAGAGCCCGTAACACGGGACTTGCGCTGGCGATGATCGTTCGCATAGGCTTCCTGCTAGGCATCACCTGGATCATTGGATTTACCGAACCCCTTTTCACCATTCCTGAAAATTGGCTGATGGATCACACCATGCCCATCAGCGGGCGCGATCTCATTCTCGGTTTCGGAGGCCTCTTCCTGATCGCAAAAAGTACGATGGAGATCAACCATGAGATGGAAGGAAGCGATGACGACGACGATGAACCCGGACTCGCCAAAAAACCGGGTGTTACGCTGTCGGGCACCATCGTTCAAATCATCCTGCTAGACATCATCTTTTCGTTTGACTCAATCCTCACCGCCGTCGGAATCGTAGACCGCGACAAAGTAATCATCATGATCCTGGCGGTAATCGTCTCGATTATTGTCATGATGTTTTTTAGCGGCGCCATCAGTCGTTTCATACAACAACATCCTTCAATGGAAGTGCTGGCGCTCGGATTCCTCATCCTCATCGGATTCATGTTGTTCCTGGAGGCCCTTCACTACGTCATTCCAAAAGGATACATCTATTTCGCTGTAGCATTTTCCATGCTCATTGAACTCACCAACATCAGGGTGAGGAAGAAACGAAAAACCAAACCGGTAAAACTCAACAAGCCATTCAGTGAAGAAGAAATGGCTGAGGCGATGAAGGAGCTCGACAAATAATTGCTTATCCGGGACAACAGGCCCGCTGAGTCACCTCCGAACGACAATACCACTCAACGATTATCAAATAACATTAACTCACTCCCATGGATTTACAGTACCCAATCGGAAAATTTGAACCCAAGGAGGTCTTCACCGCTGCTGAAATCGAGCAACACATCACACGCATAGCGGCGCAGCCAGCCAAATTTGAGAATGCCATTGCCGGCCTTAGTCAAAAACAGCTCGACACACCATATCGGGACGGTGGATGGTCTGTACGTCAGGTCGTACACCACGTTTCAGATAGCCATTCAAATGCCTACATCCGCACGAAGTGGACGTTAACTGAAGATACCCCGCTGATAAAGGCCTATTTTGAAAAAGAATGGGCGACAACTCCCGAAATGACGGCAGACCCTGCCCTGTCCATCGCAGTATTAAAGGCTTTGCATATCAAGTGGGTTATCCTACTCAATAACCTAAGCGCCGAACAGATGAAGCGTGCCTTTACCCATCCAGAGACAGGAAAGCTTGTCACCATCGAGCGGCTCACCGGCTTGTACGCTTGGCACGGCGATCACCACCTGGCACACATCACCTCGCTCAAGGCAAGAATGAATTGGTAAAGCGCAACTAAATGCCGCATGACGTAAATTTGCATCCGTCATGTACAAAGCACCGTTCCTTCTTTTCAACCGGCATCTTGAAACCATTTTTCCCTCGCTCTTGCGAAAGGTGAAACTGCAGCCTGCGGTGAAAGAACGTATTTCCACCCCGGACAATGATTTTCTGGATATCGAATGGTACCAACGCGCTTCGTCGCGCTGCCTGATTGTCAGTCATGGGCTGGAGGGCAATTCCCAACGGTCATACGTGAAAGGTATGGCTCGCGCTTTCTTCAATCAAGGTATTGACGTAGCCGCTTGGAATTTCCGGGGATGCAGTGGTGAGGTCAACCGGCAGCTGCGTTTCTATCACAGTGGCGCAACTGACGACCTGGGCACCATCGTAGACCATGTGGCAAAGTCTTACCAGGAGATCTTCCTGGTGGGATTTAGTCTGGGAGGCAACCTGACTTTGAAATACCTGGGCGAGAATCCGAATCCGGCAGTAAAAAAAGCGGCGGTATTTTCCGTTCCACTAGACCTGTATTCAAGCTGTCTGGAAATCTCGAAGCCAGGAAACTGGATCTATTCCAGGCGATTTCTAAAAGCGCTAAAGCGGAAGGTGAATGAGAAGGCAGCATTACGGTCCGACCTCGTGACAACCGGCATCGGTGAGATCAAAACTCTGCTTCAATTTGATGATGTTTTTACTGGCCCCATTCACGGCTTCAGGGATGCTATCGACTATTATACGAAGTGCAGTTCTATTCATTTTGTAAACAATATCCGAATACCAACTCTCGTGGTAAATGCTAAAAACGATCCGTTTCTGAGTCAGGATTGTTTTCGCTCCGAGAGGTTCAAAGATCATGAAAGTGTAAGTTTTGAATTTCCGGAAAAAGGCGGGCATGTGGGCTTCTCGTCGTTCGGAGAGAAAGGTTTATATTGGTCCGAGAAGAGAGCCCTGGCGTTCATCCTTGATTAATAACTCATGTTCATACGCTATTCGTTAACATGTACGCAGGACGAAGCCAGGCAGGCTTTTGGTGTAGACGTGCCGTCCGGGTACGAGCCGCAATACAATGCAGCACCTACTCACCTTCTCCCTGTCATCACCCAGGACAGTCAGAAAGGATTTTCATTCTTCTATTGGGGAGCGCCCCCGTCACGGGCTAACAAGAAGGCTTTGGGTGAACGGATCATAAACACCCGGGTCGAGTTGGTGCGCGAGAAACCGTTGCTCATCAAACGAATCGCAAAACATCGATGTATTATTCCGGCCGACGGTTATTATGACTGGAAAAAAATTGGAAAGAAGGCCAGTGTACCCTATCGCATCACGCTAAAAGATAAAACGCCATTCTTTTTTGCCGGCATTTGGGAAGAATACGAGGACGAAAACGAAGAGATGCAGCACACATTCAACGTAATTACTACCGAACCCAACCCATCGGTTGCCCCGCTGTCGGAGAGAATGCCTGCGATTTTGTTGCCCGAAGACGGAAAGCTTTGGATTAACTTCGAGGCCGAAGACGAAATTATCGCGGGTCTAAAACCCTATCCAAGCCCGCTCGAATATTACTCTGTATCGCAACAGGTAAATTTTCCTGATCGCAACAGTAAATTAATCATCATGCCTGCCCCTGCGGCGGACCAGTTCGGAAATCTTACGCTATTTGATTAATCTGAAAGGATCAGAATCCGTCTCCTTCTTTCTTTGCGGGATCCTTTTTCTTCGCAGGCTGCTGATCCTCGGTCTTCTTCTTTTTATTAAAGAGACCTCCTCCTTTTTTAGGTGCCGGGGGAGCGTTCACACCGGTTGCATCTTTCTTCGTTGTAGTCGCCGTTGAATCAGGCTTCGGTTTTTTCTTAAACAGATTTTTAAATGAGAATTTCTCTTTCTTCTTGGCCGCGCCCTGCGCCGCATTGTCGGCTTCTTTCTTTTCTGATTTGTCTTCCATCGCCGCTCTCACATCCGGCAGAACCAGGAATTCGCGGAAGTACCACATGTAAAGATCCTGATCGAGATTAAATTTCTCCTTGGTTTTCGTAATCGCGTAAGTGCTGTCACCGGGCTCCACCTTCGCGGTCTTGCCTACCGTTGCGCTGTCTGTTTCATCTGCTTCGGCAAGGGCCATCTCGGGATCCTGTGTCTTCAGGGAATCTGGTATTTTCGGATATACGGGCTTCATCTCTACCGTCTGCATCCTCCGGTATTTCTTGCGGTATGACTCCGGTACAGCAATCAAATACTTGCTCTTGCTGGCCGTCAAAATCTTCGGCGTAGAGTCCTCATTAAAGTAGCTGAACTTCTGTCTGAGTGCGTCCTTGTCATAAATAAATGAGCTTTGATAGGCCGGACAGGCCAGGCGCTGTGTACAGGCGCTGAGCAGGGCTAGAAGACCAACTATGACTGGAAAAACCCTGGCCATGAATAGATTAAGCTGCAATCAACAAAATTAACGAAATAACCCCAAGTAGTGGTACGTTTTGATAATAAAATATATCAATAACTATTTGATAATCAAATTATTAAATGCCAAGTTCTAACTTTTTACTTTTAGTAAGGCCTGACACTACCAATGCATACGAATCGTCAATCAGTTTTTTCAAGAGCTTTTCGGGTATCCCCTCCGCGGTTGCTACGGTAATCCAGTGCTTTTTATTCATGTGATAGGCAGCCCGGATGAAAGCATATTGATCCCGCAGCTCAGCTCCTTCCTCAGGAACAACCTTCAGATTGACTCCTGAGAATTCCTCCACATCAGTCAGAGCAAACATTTTACCCATGACTTTGAATACGAGTGTATTGTTGTCGAACGGAAATTCTTCTGTGACGCCTTTTTTTGCAAGGCAATACGCCCGGAAGGATTCGATGTTCAAAGAAAAAAACGTTTGACGACGATAAAAATTACTCCCAGCAGGAAGATGATAATAGATATTTTGTTGATCCCGTGCATGATCCGGATGTTGACATTGGTTGGCCTGTTCGGATCCTTTTTTCTGAAGAAATATCCTCCTACCTCACCCAGGGAGATGAAGTTCCATAGCTTCGATTTTTTAACGTGTTTCTCTTCCATGTCAGTGTTCTGTATTTTCCAATTCAATCCAATTTCCATCCTCACGGATCAAATCGATCAATGAATCAACAGCCTGCGCAGTCGGTACATTTCGTCTGACCACCTCTTTGCTTCGATACAAAGTGATCCTTCCGGGGCCGGATCCGACATATCCATAGTCGGCATCAGCCATCTCGCCGGGTCCATTTACAATGCAACCCATGATAGCGATCTTAACTCCTTTGAGATGATTCGTTCTTGACCTGATCTTCATCGTGGTTTCCTGGAGATCGAACAACGTCCTTCCGCACGAAGGGCAAGAGATGTATTCAGTCTTGGAAATGCGCGTGCGTGTTGCCTGCAGAATATTAAATGCAGTATCATTGATCATTTTATCAGGTCCACAGTTTTCGGCTGCGATAAACACGCCGTCACCCAATCCATCGATCAGCAAACCGCCCATATCGGTAGCTGCATACAATTGCAGTTGGTCTGGCTCCAAATCGCAATACAACCTTCTGATGACAACGGGAACACCGCAATCCTGCCCGATTAGTTCAACAAACAATCTGCGTTGCTCTGCATAGCCATGCTCATTGTTGGTGTCGATCACCAGGACCGCCGTAAAATCGGACTTGAGCTTCTGAATCAGCACGGCTGACAAATCCTTAAGATCAGCAACGACGAAATTCAATTTGTCAGAAATCTCAATTCCCCGCAAATATTCCGCGGCATTGACCCAGGGATAGGTACGAGGCTTTGTTCGCTGGGAGAGCCAGGTTTGATGATTGTAAATTAATCCCAACGTACCCGGTATTTCAAATCCGGCAATCGTTGAGTCGAGGAAGACATAATCACATGCGGCATCGGTAATAGTCCACTTGTCCATCGGGACGGAATAATGATACCCTAGCGCAAACAGTGACGCCGGCGTCACCTTTTCTTTTCTCGAAAAATCGGCGATAACACGCGGAACCTGATGTCCTCCGAAATTGCCCGTTTCGCGCGTGACGCGCCGCGTGTAATGAAAGGGATCGATCGGATAGTGCTTTATATCAGGAATCGGATCATGGGGAAGTCTTCGATCATACCGGCTCACCAATTCCCTGCAAACAGGTACTTCAGCTTCCGGTTCTTCCGTCAACGATACGCGCACGGTGTCCCCAAGGCCATCTTCCAGTAATGTACCAATCCCAACGGATGATTTTATGCGACCGTCTTCACCATCGCCCGCTTCTGTAACCCCAAGATGCAGGGGATACGGTTGGAAACCTTCTTCATCAAGTTTCTGAACCAACAGACGGTAAGCCTGTATCATGACTTGCGGATTGCTGGCTTTCATCGACAAAACAATGTCGTAGTATGAAAGGTCTTCGCAGATCCGGAGAAACTCAAGCGCCGACTCCACCATCCCCAGGGGAGTATCCCCGTACCGGCTCATGATGCGGTCGGACAGAGAACCATGATTCGTTCCAATGCGCATCGCCGTTCCATGCTCCTTGCAAATCTTTACCAGAGGAGTAAATTTTGTTCGAATGCGATCCAATTCGGCTTCATACGCAGAATCTGTGTAATCAATCTCTTCAAATTTTTTCTTGTCGGCATAGTTGCCAGGATTCACCCGCACTTTCTCAACCAGTCGTGCGGCGAGTTCAGCGGCGTTGGGTGTAAAATGAATATCGGCAATCAAAGGAACAGAGTACCCTCTGGAACGCAATTCCTTTTTTATTTCCGCCAGGTTTTGCGCTTCCTTGATGCTGGGCGCTGTGATGCGAACGTATTCACAACCCGCTTCCACCATCCGGATCGTTTGCTCCACAGATCCCCGGGTGTCCATGGTATCGACTGTGGTCATCGATTGAATCCGGATCGGGTTGTTTCCACCCATGGGGATACCGCCGATGTTCACTTCGCGTGTCTTACGACGCGAGTAGGCCACAAGGCTGTTACAATATTGACGAACTTGATCAACTGATGGATTCACCGTGCAAATTTAACCTATAATGATCTAAAATAAGTTTCCATCCACATCAGATATCGCCAAGCTGGGGTCTGATGATAATCTCTTCAACCACGCTTCGTTCCGACAGAGAATAGGCTGCAAAAACCGCCTCTGCAATATCTTCCGGCGAGCTGAATCGTCCTTCCGGCAGATCAGTGCCCTCCCAACTTGCCGTCAGAGTAGCACCGGGCAAGACCGAGGTAACCTTGACCCCATCATTCTTCAATTCCTCGCGCAATACTTTGGAGAATCCAAGCAGGGCAAATTTTGATATAGAGTACGAGCCCCCATTAGGGTACGCAACGATGCTTGCGATCGAACAAATATTAAAGATATGACCTTGTTTCCGCCGTCTCATCCCTTCGGTCAAACCGCGTGTGGTATAATAGGCACTGTAAACGTTGCCTTCAATCATTTTTTCAAGGGTTCCCTCCTCTTCTTTTAGAACTTCGCCGGGAAGAAAGAAACCGGCGTTGTTGACCAATACCTCAACGGGTTTATGCAGGTGCGCGATGTAGTCTGTGAATGCCTTTACCCGCTCCTTATTGGACAAGTCCGCTTCCATGGTATGAACTGTCACACCGTAGGTTTGCTCCAGATGCATCTTTAGCGTAACCAATTCATTGGTATTGCGCGCGCACGTTGCGATATCAAATTTCTGAGAAGCAAATTTGAGCGCAATCGCCCTACCGATACCTTTGGTTCCGCCGGTCACGACGGCCATTTTACTCATGGAAATTATTTTATCTTTAGGGCAAGTTAAATGTTTTCATGAAGGGTTTTGGGGAGTATGTCATTTTTTTGGGCAGTCTGCTGGTAAGGCGCGAATCATTCAAAACGTACTATAGGCTTACCATCGAAGAGTGTGTACAAATCGGCGTAAAGTCGATCTCCCTGGTGGCTCTTGTCGCGACCTTTATAGGCGCGGTGACAACGGTACAAACGGCGTACAACATGGTGGCGCCTTATATCCCCAAATACATCATTGCACAAGTGGTGAGGGAAATGGCAATACTTGAATTGGCCCCTACGATCATGGCCATCATTTACGCAGGAAAAGTGGGATCCAGCATGGCGGGTGGCCTTGGAACCATGCGAATCACGGAACAGATCGATGCCCTTGAAGTCATGGGGATTAACTCAGCCTCATATCTCGTGCTGCCAAAAATAATTGCATCGATTCTGATGTATCCGCTGTTGGTGATCATCGCAGGAGCCTGCGCTCTCCTGGGCGGCTATCTCGTCGGGTCGGTTGCCAACATCGTCACCCCGGAAGACTTTGTCTATGGGCTCCGCTATTCGTTCGATTCATACGCGATCACTTTCGCTTTGATCAAATCAGTCGTTTTTGCATTTCTCATTTCGTCTATTTCGTCCTTCAAGGGATATTTCACACAAGGTGGCGCGCTGGAAGTGGGGATTGCAACTACCGCTGCTGTAACCGGAAGCATCATTGCTGTCCTGGCGTCTGACTATTTACTTGCTCAACTTCTCTACGTCCGCTGATGATTAAGATCAAGAACATAGCAAAATCGTTCGCCGGTAAGAGAATTATCGAGGGAATTTCCGGCGAGTTCGACAAGGGCAAGACGAATCTGATCATCGGATCAAGCGGGACCGGGAAAAGCGTTTTGCTCAAGTGCATTGTGGGTCTTGTAAGCCCCGACGAGGGGAACGTTTTTTATGATCTGCGAAACTTTACAGAAGCTGACAAGGAAATGAAGGCTGAAATTCGGCGCGAAATCGGGATGCTTTTTCAAGGTGGCGCGTTGTTCGACTCAAAAAATGTTGAGAAGAACGTGATGTTTCCGTTGGACATCCTCACCAAGATGTCTTTTGAAGAAAAAATTGAGCGCGTTAATTTCTGTCTGAAACGTGTTGGCCTGGAGAATGTAAACAAGAAGATGCCTTCCGAGATCTCCGGGGGGATGAAAAAACGGGTGGGTATCGCACGCGCCATCGTCAACAACCCGAATTACCTTTTCTGTGACGAACCCAACTCTGGATTGGATCCTCAAACATCCATCGTGATCGACGATCTAATTGGCGAAATTACCCATGAGTTCGATATCACGACCATCGTGGTAACTCACGACATGAATTCCGTAATGGGTATCGGTGAAAAAATCATGTTCCTTTACAAAGGACACAAGCTCTGGGAAGGCTCCAGCCAGGACATCATGCATTCGGGAGTTCAGGAGCTTGATCACTTTGTATTTTCAAACAAAGTAATGGCCAGTCTGAAGGACAAATCGTAAGACGCGTACCCGATAAGATCAATTTTCTTATTGGTCCAATGACAATGTTTCACTAGTTTTAATTGGGTGAGAATTCAATATCTCCTAATAATAAAATGCTATGCTAAATTCACGGCTCTTTCTCTCTGCATTTTGTATCATTTTATGCATAGAACTGCAGGCCACTGCGCCGACCATCACATCATTTAGTCCGCAAAGCGGAATTATTGGAAGTTCCGTGGTAATTACAGGAACGAATTTCGACACATCCATTGCCAACAATATTGTCTATTTCGGGCCAGTGACGGCGATGGTAACAGCCGCAACGGCTACAAGTTTAACGGTTCAGGTTCCATCTGGCGCATCTTTTTCCCGGATTTCAGTTACTACCGGAGGGCTCACCGCGTTGTCTAAGGGTCGTTTCACGGTAACTTTCTCTCCTACTGGCATTATCGACGCTACAGCTCTGACGACTACAGCCACCCTACAGGCCAACTCGCTACTAGCTGAGATCGGCGACGTTGACGGCGACGGTAAGCCGGATATAGTTTATGGCAACAGCGACGACTCCAAGATTTCAATTTTTAGAAACACGAGCACTGTCAGGGGTGCACTTTCCTCGGCAAGCTTTCAGAGTACGATCGATTTCAATGTCGGAACCGATGGCTCTAACCGGGTTAATCTGGCCGACATTGATGGTGATGGAAAACTCGACCTCGTTGTCGGAAATGTTCTGAGCAATGTCGTCTCCATATTAAGAAATACATCGTCTCCCGGAAATGTCACTGCGTCTTCCTTTGCAGCCCCGGTTAACATTACTGTAACGCGCGCATGCAAGCCCGCAGTAGCGGACCTCAATGGTGATGGGAAACCAGAGATCATCGTTGCCAGTGCAAACAATAGCTATATAACAATACTTCAGAATAGCACTACACCTGGCGTAATTACATCAGGGTCATTTGTGAGTTCGACGCTCACGACCGGCATGGATGCCAATTATACAACCGCCGCTGATCTCAACAATGATGGGAAACCTGATATACTGGCCGCAAATTCAGGGGAGGGAAATTTTACGATCTTCGAAAATCTAGGCTCGGGTGGAACAATTTCCTTTGGTGCAAAGGTGTCAATTCCTACTCCTGATGGGACAGGCACAAATCACCTCGATGTTGCCGATCTGGATGCCGATGGCAAGCTCGATATCGTTTCCGCAAACTATTCTGCCTTTGTCAATCAGGTTTCAGTCTACAAAAATAACTACACCTCGGGCGCGATTACTACCAGCTCTTTTTCAGGTCCGATCAGTTTCGCAGATGGTGCCTTTAATACTTCACAGTTAGCCATCGCCGATTTTGACGGCGACCTGAAACCAGATTTTATAACTGTTGGTGACACCCAGGCTTCTATTTTCAAAAACACTACGCCTGCTGGCGTACTCAATACTTCTTCGTTTGTGCGGACCGCATTTCCGTCATCAAATGCTATCAGCGTATCCATTGGAGATTTAAACGGTGATGGCAGAACGGACGCAGTTACATCCCCCAGCTCAGGAATTCAGATATTAAGAAACGGAATCGGACCGGCCCCTGTCATCAATTCATTTACTCCGGGATCATCGCGCCAAAACAAATCAATTGTCATCTCAGGTAGTAATTTTGACGATCAAATCGAAAATGTGAAGGTTACTTTCACCAATGTAGATAATTTGGATGCCCTGGTAACAGCCACATCCGCAACGTCCATTACGGTTACAGTTCCAACGGGCACCGCAACAGGGCCGATCAAAGTCAAGGTGGATGGAAAGACTGCAACCAGCAATACATTTACATTTATTTCACCCCCTGTCATTTCTTTCTCGACACCCTCAATTGGATATCAGGGAAGTGATATATCAATCACGGGCAGCAATTTCGATACAACGCCGGCTAATAATATCGTAAAAGTAAATTCGGTAAACGCAGCTGTGAGTAGCAGTACGGCGACCCAGCTAAACGTTCGCATTCCGATTGGCGCAACTAGCGGAAAGATATCAGTCAGGATTGATACGGATGAAGTCATCAGTTTATCTAACGTCACAGTTCTTTACCAGACCATTACAAATGTCTCGCCAACAAGTGCACTGCCTCAAGCAACGGTGACTTTAACTGGCACAAATTTCAGTATTTTCTCTTCAGATAACGTTGTTCAATTCAATGGTGTTACTGCAACACTTGCTTCTCCGGCAACTTCGACCACGCTTAAGGCCATTGTCCCTGCGAATGCTACCACAGGACCTATAACAGTAAAAATAAAGGACTATACCGCGTCGTCGCCGGGTAATTTCAATGTCGAGAAAATTACAGGTCTGGAGGAAAATTTGCCCGATGATGTTTTAGTCTATCCCAATCCTACCAAAAATCGACTTCTGGTCGATCTGAACACTTTTAGTGAAAATCTCCCCGTAAGCGTTATTATTTATGACACTGCCGGAAGGACCATTACAAAACAGCACGTCCCGGGCAAAAGCCTGCTTGAAATTGATACCAGTCAATTTACAAGCGGGCTCTACATCCTCCGCGCAATCCAAAATGAGCGCGTGTTGGTTAAAAAAGTAATGAGGGAGTAACCGCAATCCGCACGGTCACTCATACCTCAGTGCATTCGCAGGATTTGTCGCTGAGACTTTCAGTGAATGATATGCCACGGTGAACATCGATACCGCCAGGCAGGCGGTAGATGCACCCAGCAATGACACCCAGCCTACGTCAATGTGGAAGGCAAATGAGGTAAGCCACTCATTCATAAGGTACCAGCCAACGGGGCACCCTACCAGTGCGGCGATCACCACCAATACTGCAAATTCTTTTCCCATCAATCCAACAAGACCTGTCCTGGATGCGCCAAGCACCTTACGAATACCCAGCTCTTTTGTACGCCGCTCTGCAGAAAACGCAGACAGGCCAAACAAACCAAGGCAGGAAATAAAGATTGACAGGAAAGCCAATGAGTTAAACACCTTGCCCCGCTGACCCTCCGCTTTGTAAAAGTTTTCCCAATCCTGATTAAGAAATGAATAACGGAACGGGTACACTGAGGCATACTGTTTCCAAACCGCCTCGGCAGCCTTCAAAGCCTCAGCGTTTTTACCAGGCCTGACCCGGATCAGCAAACAGTTGTATTCATTGCCAAAATTGCCCCGTGGAATTCTCAGGATCAAGGGTTCGATGGGATTGTGAAGAGATCCGAAATTGAAATCTTTCACCACACCAACAATTTTCCCTTTCCTGCCCCACATTGTAAGCTCCTGGGCAGCTGTGCCCGCTTTGAATCCGAATTTTGAGGCTGCTTTTTCGTTCACGATATAATTCACACTGTCATTGACCTGATTGCGATCAAACGCCCTCCCTTCGGCCATGGTCATCTTCATCATTTGAATAAAATCATAATCGACGGTAAGGTTCGTGAACAGGATGCGTTCTGCAGGGTCCTTCCCCTGCCAATCAACACCCGAAGTTGAGTTACCGATATCGATGGGGAGCTGGCTAGACGCGGTGACACTTTCAATGTTGGGTTCAGAAAGCAACTGCTGACGTATAGTTTCAAACTTGTCACCCATATCAGCCTGCATCCACATGTAGAAAACGTTGTTGCGATCAAAACCAATTTCGCGGTTCTCCATGTAGTTCATCTGACGGTACACGACCACTGTGGATACGATCAATATGATAGAGAACGAAAACTGCATCACGACCAGCACCTTTCTGAACAAAGAAGCGGCGTTGCCACTTTTTAGCTGACCTTTCAAAACTTCGACTGGCTTGTACCCGGAGATAAAAAACGCGGGATAGCTCCCGGCCAGAAACGAGGTAAACAAAAGTACGATCAGGAATATAATTCCGATTTTGAAGTCGAAGAGAAAAAGCCCAAGCTCTTTGCCCGTCAGTTCATTGAACGCCGGGATTATAAAAAACACCAGTATCAAAGCGATCACGGAAGACAATAGCACGGTCAAAAAAGATTCCCCCATAAACTGGCGGAATAGCTGCTGTGGAAATGCGCCGATCACTTTTCGCAATCCCACTTCTTTTGCCCGCTTGGAAGCCTGGGCAGTAGCAAGATTCATAAAATTAATGCAAGCAATGACGAGAATAAATACCGCAACGATGAAGAATATCCTCACATACTCAATCCTCCCGCCCGACTGGACGCCGTTTTCAAAATCACCGTAGAGATAAGAATCCGCAAACGAGTACACGAAAAGCTCAACGTTAGTGTCCTTATTGTGCTCCTTTACTTCATGCTTGAATTTTGCATTAAAATCATCGATGTGAGTTCCTTTCTCAAGCTGGACGAAAGTTCTTATGTTGTTATTGCCCCATTGATCAATCCATTCTTTATTCTTATCAAAGAAGAGTTCAAACGGAAGTAGGTACTGAAATTGAATCGAGGAGTTCTTAGGAAGATCATCCAACACGGCTCTTATCGTAAAGGAATCTTTTGTATTCATTACGAGAACTTTGCCAACCGCGTCCTCCTTACCGAAATATTTTTCCGCCATCTTCTTCGTGATCACCATCGAACTTTTATCCTTCAGCGCGGTTTCTATGTTGCCGGAAAGGACTTTGAAAGAAAAAATCTGAAGAAAATCCTGATCAACCCAGCGGCCCTCGTCAAAAAATGCCTTATCCTCATATTGAAACAACTCATTTACTGGCCATGTAAACCTTGACGCCAGCGTAATCTCCGGGTATTTGTCTTTGATAAAAGGCGCCATGGGGCCAGGCGTCGATGCAAAGGTGAAGAGACGACCATCTGTGTACTTTTGATTCTCCATCACGCGATAGATGCGGTCGGCATCTGCGTAAAATTTATCAACGCCCATTTCATCGTTGATCCAAAGAAAAATCAACAAAGCGCTTCCCATCCCGAAGGCCAGGCCGAGAATGTTAACAACAGAAAACATCTTGTTTCTCAGGATGTTGCGAAGGGCGACGGCGAGGTAGTTTTTAAACATAAGCTGAATTTGTTGTGGATAGACCGGATCCACATCAAAAGGATGCTCGTCCAATGCTAAACATTACCCCAAACGAGTCGAAAGGTTACATTAGAAAAAACACCCAAACGGGTCCATTTTGTACGCGATATGGCTGATTTTATGCTGCCGGGAGTTCAATAATAAACGTTGCGCCGACACCAGCCACTGACTCGAACCTGATTTTTCCCCCCGCCTGCAAGATAATCTGTCGAGTCATTGCAAGTCCGAGCCCGGATCCGGACTGTTTTGTAGTGAAATGAGGTTGAAATATCTTCTCCTGGACAGAAGCCGGAATACCGCTTCCATTGTCTGATATAAGAATTCTGACTGAAAAACCTTCGGTCATAACGACAACATTTACCTCCAACTTCACATTCTCCTTGCGTGCCTGGACCGCATTGATGATGATGTTGGAGACAGCACGGTTGAATGATTCCGGATCCACGAGCGCATAGACGGGATTTTCAGAAAGGGTCAGTGATATGTTTGCATTTTCCGTGGCCCCAAAGAAATTCACGACAGACTGCAACAGATCCCCGAGGTTGCAGCGCTGCAGAATTTGCGCGGGCATGCTTGCGAATGAGCTGAATGATGTGGCAATCTGGTTGAGAATATCAACTTGCTTCAACAACACATCCACCGACTTTCGTGATTTAGCAACGGGAAGATCGCCAGCATTTAATGCCTGTTCCATTTGTTGAAGGGTAAGCTTCATCGGCGTAAGCGGATTCTTGATTTCGTGGGCAACCTGCTTCGCCATTTCCCGCCAGGCTAGTTCCTTTTCAGTTTGAGCCAAAGCGCGGCGACTCGCCTGCAGATTCTCCAACATGCGATTATATTCTCCAATCAACGCTCCTATTTCATCGGAAGACTTCCATTCCATCGGTTTGTTTTGACCGGTTAATGTTGTTTGTCCAAGCATTTTTGCGATAAATCGAATAGGGCTTGTAAGGCTGCGGGAGGCCCCGAATGCCAATACAGAAAACAGCAAGAACACCACCACAAAGACAATGAGGATATTTGCGAAAATTGCCGATTGGCTCCGCTCCAGCGATATAGCAGACTCGAAAAACGGAAGACCTACGATCGCAAAAAGTTCGCCCGTAGCCGGAGACCTCACTTCAGAATACGCACAACTATATTGAAGTTTTCCGATCTGCTCGTTGGTCACGGCGGTAGCATCATGATCGACAACTATTTTTTTCCAGGCATCTCGGTCGATCAAAGGTGACACGAGCTGGTCCTCAAAAAGAGCGGGCTGCGAGGTTGCCAGCAGACTTCCATCCGGAGAATAAACGGTAATATCAATTTTCGAAGAAGCTGCATTTTCCTCGATCCACCCCTCCAGAATCTGACTGTTGATCGCAACACTGTCGGTTGCCAGGAGGTCTGCCATACGCCGCCCCACAAAGCCCGAACGCTCGACGTAGTCATCCGTAATCTTTTCCTCACTGGCTCTGCCAATCAGGGTAAGGGTTGTTATGCTGACTGCGAGTACCGGGAGCAGGAAAGCCAGAAAAATAAAGAGCTGGATACGTGAGGAGTAATTTATCTGTTCACCATGAAGCCATAAATTGACACCAATAATTGTCTGCCCGATGATTAACACAGCGAGCCCCAGCACGAACCAGAATGACACATTCGTAATAAAATAAAAAGGTGCATATGTCGACGCAGACACGACCGCGATCGTCCCATCCGTGTCTTCCGTCGCCACGTGATAGTAACCTGAAATGGTCAGACCATCAGAGAATAAGTCGGGATTCGTCAAGGTATTTGTTCCAAAATCTCTCTGATAATTAAAAGGTCCTGAAGCACTGATTACTTTGCCTTTTGAAAATACCGCGTAACTGAAATCCCGGTTACGATAGATCTGACTGAAACGATTATCTACCAGGAGCTCAGGATAAACGTTTTCGGGGACAATTCTTTTTAAAGAAAGATCAAGTTCAACAAATCCCACAGGGCGCTGAAAATAGATTGGTATTTGTACACGATATCGCTTTACGGTATTTCCATCGGAGGTCTTCGCATAGGAAATACCTGCATAACCAGTAGGCACGAAGGTATTCAGCGGCAGTACATTCAGGCTATCTCTCCCATCAAATTCATCCTCCAATTTCTGCTCTTCCGTTTTCGTGAGAATGGAAATTTCGTAGCGATCGAAATAGTTATTAAGGTGTGCGCGGCGGATTTTATCGGCAATTACCGATTTACTGAGGAAAGGACTCGCCATCCGCGTTTGAATAAATTGATCTGCAGCGATTCGCTTGCTGGCCTGTTCCAGGAGATACTCTCCAAGCACGTCCCGTTCCGTGAGAAAATCCTTTCCGAATCTTATTTGATCTCTTACCTGGCGTTCATTCTGAAAATGACGAACGGCTACTGAGTTTTGGATGCTAAAGACAGTCAGGGAAAAAATTAGATAAATGAACAATTGAAATGAAACACGGAACATGCCGCTCAATGCGGACAACTTAAGAACAGTGAAATAAAACAGTCCAAGAGCCAATGTAGTCCACAGGATGCGGCCCGTGAGGTAAAACTCAGCTGCGAACAGCAACGAAGCCACGACCAGTGCGATCAGAAAAAAAATATTTTGCTTGCCAAACAAGTGGTTGGCTAGAAAGAAAAATACGTTTATAAACAGGAAGCTTGTGAAACAGGCGGTGAGCACCGAAGCGACGGCAACGATACGCACACCGCTAAACGCGACTGACTGAGCAATGTCAAGAGAAAGGGCCGAGTTATGGTAGATAGCCTCTATGAAATCGTAGGGAAAGAGTAGGGCCAGGAAGCACAGCAGCAATGACAATACACCCACAACGTGCCGGCGCGCTCCAGTCAATTGAAAAATCCACTCTGTTGTCTTGAATTTCTTAAAGTTCTGAAAAAGATAGATCACCAATAACAATAGCGTGACTGCGTTTAAAAACAATTCACCAATCGACCCATTGAGTGAAGATGACGCGAACGTTCGGGCATCAAAAACATCCACCGGAAAAAATGAGGACGGGAATGAGACCGCGATCATTGATATGCGCATGAGAATCAATGAAACAAACAAAAACGCGAAAGACAGATCGAATCCATAGCGCTCTTCAATAAAGATCTTGACTTTCACGATGGCGATACCCGACAGCACAAAGGCCAGTCCCATCAACAGAAATGAGATAAAACTTTCGTGCTGATCCTGCGTTTCCGGAAAAAGCTTAAACAGAGTTTTACCTTTCACGATCACCGGATATCCCTGAACCTCCGAGGAAGGAAGAATTCGGGCATTGGAAACACGAATCAGGGACGAGTTCCATTGCGGCGACAGGAAGCTGTTAATGATGGGATAACGATCGGTCAAACGCAATATTCCGACGAGTGAAGTGCCGTTCGGGAGTGACCAATTCTTTACAATAAACTCACCGCGTGCAGAAAAAACACACGAAATGTCGCCGGCCTCATGAAGCGATTGAATGTCCGGAAAGTATTCATTTCGACTCCACGCCAACACGCGGTTGCCCTCTATGTGAAGAAAAAAATTCTTTGCAGAATTCCAGAATTCTGATGAGTCGGATAGGCCAGGTTTCAGAAACTGGTCCGCCTCCTCGTCCATACCGTCCAGGGCGCGTGCAAGCGCTGAGGAGACATCGCCCGCAAGGTTTTCGTTGAAATTGGCAGAATACCGGCTTCGTATCGCCAAGCCAGCGACAAAAAAGACTAAAGCAAGAAGAAAAAACCAGCCTGATCTTAAGTTCATGTCGGTATCACGAAGATACCAAACCCCGCTAGACTTTGCGATCGGGGTCGTAGTGAAGGCCTCCGAACCAGTACAACCAAATGATCCGGGAGAACCGGAACGAAACGGGGGTGAGCAGCACGGCCAATAAACCGATGATGATCAGCGATGTCATCTCGGAAAAATTAAACAGATAAAACACACAAACACCAGCTACAATGACCAATGCGGCATTAAATGCATACGTGATGAACATGGCTCCGTAGTAAAAGCCAGGCTCGCGTTCGAAGCTCGATCCGCAAACAGGACATTTCAGATTCATCTCTGCAAAATGGGAGATACGTGAAATGGGGTATTTGAAAACATCTCCCTTATGACACGCGGGGCACTTACCGGAGAATAGCGCGTTCATCGAATCGTTTTCGTTCATTGGATTTGCTGGCGCGATACCACATATAGCCAATCACTCCGATGGCAAGATACGGGGCAAAGAAAAGATACATGATCCCGAAATTGATCCCGGCC
Organism: Cyclobacteriaceae bacterium; assembly: GCA_044227305.1. Lineage (GTDB taxonomy): Bacteria > Bacteroidota > Bacteroidia > Cytophagales > Cyclobacteriaceae > ELB16-189. The sequence continues at coordinate 491,399 of JBGAFJ010000001.1, forward strand.
GCTATGCCGATGTTCCCATTGCTGATATTATTTTCGAGTGTGGCCCTGCACATCGCACATTGGGCGCTCACCGGGATCACTCCCACGCACACGAAAAACAAAACGGTCAGAAACTTCTTCATTTGTAGTATGGACTAATCATCAAATAGACAATGACCCCAGTCACCGCTACGTACAACCAGATCGGGAACGTAAATTTAGCGATTCTGCGATGCCGTTCAAAGTTGCCCGCCAGAGCCCGCGAGAAAGTGAAAAGCACGAACGGAATCACTACGACCGACAACACGATGTGAGATATCAGAATAAAGAAATAAATACCCCGCCATATCCCTTCCCCGCCAAACTTTGTTGCGGCGGTGGTCATGTGGTAGGCAACATACATGACGAGAAATGTGGCGGACAACCCGATGCATATCTTATTAAGGCTTTCATGCAGTTTCTGCTTCCTGTTCTTAATTGCAAAAAAAGAGGCCATCAGCAACACCGCAGTAATTCCATTGATCGTTGCGTAAATCGGCGGCAGGAAGGTGAAGTCGTATCCCTCGATTGGAGGCACGCCAAACAAAATGGCTACAGCAACCGGAATGACGATCGACAATGTGATGATTAATTTTTTATAGGGTTCTGGCTGTTCCATTAGTATTTCTTCAATAACACCTTCAATTCCACGCGTAATCTGTCCTCCTCTTCCCGGGTGCGAAGATCGTAGTAACCACGGATTCTACCACTCTTATCAAAGAGAATCGTTTCCCGGGTGGTGGGCGCATAGAAAACACATCGACGCCAACGGGCGCATTCCGCGCTATCCAGGCGGCATGCATCAATGACAGACAGCTCCTCTGAACTAAATTCCTCGCCCAGCCGGGAGATGGCTTTCAAGGGATCAAATCCTTCCTGGGGAAACAGAACGACATTGGCGGGTCTCCAGGCTTTCTCCGGAATTCCCTGCCACCGTCTGACTGTGTAAGGTTTATCCGGCACTTGATCGCAAACGGAGGTTGAATCCATAACCCCCTGCTCATAGAAGACCGGAATATTGAACTCATTTCGTCCCGCAAACTTCAGAAATAAGAATATGAGAATCGGAAGCAGGAGTGCCAGAAGAAGGTAGAGGGGTTTTTTCGATTTCATATTCAAATAAAGAAGGCTAAAGTTCTGCAACCTTAGCCTTCGAAAGCCTGACTTCGCCGAAAGAGGCTACCTGCACAGGCTGGCCCGGTTGACCAGGCCTTTAGTTATTAATTTCAGTCTCTGATGATCTTGCTTCCTTCGTAAACAAAAGCCACGAGCATCCACACAATGAAGATCATCGGGATGAGCACTGACCAGAAGAGCACTTTTACTTCATGACGCAAGTGCATAAACTCACCTACGATATATCCTGCCTTCACGATCGTTAACAAAACGAAAATTGAAGTTTTCAGCGGACCATGATCGAGTGTAAACGCAAATGCAAATTCAATCATGGTAATGATGAGCAGGTAAAGAGCTACCCTCCACAGCGCCTTGATTTTTTCTTTGTTGGGCGGAAGTACGGTTACCTGCGGTTCGTGATGTGCCATGCGATATTTCGAATTAAGATTTTAAACCAGATAGAAGAAAGTGAATACAAATACCCAAACCAAGTCCACAAAGTGCCAGTACAAGCCGATCTTTTCAACCATTTCATAATGACCTCTGCGGTCATATACACCGGTTACCGCATTAAAGTATACCATGAAGTTGAACAGAACACCTGAGAACACGTGAAATCCATGGAATCCGGTGATGAAAAAGAAGAAATCTGCAAATGCTGGCGGTCCGTACTGATTGTAGTGAAGGTTGGCTCCTGTTACCGGCGCCATTTCCCAGAGGCCCGTTGCATCATTGAATATTTTCATCATTGTCGGTGTATCAGTCCCTACGATGAAGTGAGTCCATTCCCACGCCTGACAGCTGAGGAAGGTGATACCGCCAAGAATTGTCCAAAGCATCCACTTTTCAACGGCAGGACGGTCCATGCGATGACCTGCTTCCACCGCAAGCACCATGGTTACTGAGCTCATGATGAGCACGAACGTCATAAAACCAACGAACACAAGAGGCAGCGGAACGCCATGGAAGAACGGTATCGCTTCGAATACCTTTTCGGGTATTGGCCAATATTCTGATGAGAATGTAAATGCGTCGACAGTACCTGTGTAAGCAGGGTTTGAAGAACGGACCAAGCCATAGGTGATAAGGAGTCCTGAGAAAGTGAAGGCATCTGACATCAGGAAGAACCACATCATGAGCTTACCATAGCTCACTCCCATGGGGGAAGTACCGCCATCCCATACACTTTTACTATGGGCTACGGCGGCGGTCGGTTGTGACATAGAGGTTGGGTTTTACAGGTTATTAAACAGCGCTAATCTACTACAGAATCGAGAAAATTCCAGCGAATTTTCAACGATAAACGGTTAAAAATACAAACAAATACAGCCACAGAACGCCTAAAAAGTGCCAATAGGTTGTGCACATTTCCATCTGGGCCATATTGCCAGAGTTGATCCGCATTTTGATAGCAGACACAAGGACAATCAACAGATAGACCACTGCGCTGACGAGATGCAGGCCATGCAATCCTGTGAGCACATAAAGGAAGGATCCCGATGGATTTCCAACAAAGTAAACACTGTGCCGGACGAGATCGCCCCAGGCCAAAAACTGCCCAACCAGGAAAGAGACACCTAACACGGATGTAATGATTACTAGCAGTTTTACCTTGCCGAGCTCATTGCGCTTCGCTGCGAAGTATGCCAGCTGCATCGTGATACTGCTAACCACTATGATTGCTGTGGTGTAATAGAATAAGTCGGGCAATTCAAAATACAGCCAGTTCCCTTCTGCCTGCCTGACAATGTAGGCTGATGTCAAAGAGGCGAAAAGCATAAAAACGGTACAAATAAACAACCACATCGCGAATTTCTTCGGATGCATCGCCAGGGGCTTCCTGGGTTCCTCTACAATCTTCATATCAGTTCTCAACGTCTCCATATCCTCAATTTGTTTTATCCAATAGATAAGCGATCTGCACGATCGGCAGATACAAGAATGATCCAAACATGATCCGAAGCGCAGACTTGCGGCTTCCGGTCTTCATCAAAGAAAAAGTCTGAGCGAAGAACGCAGCGCCACAGACCGTGGCAATGATCGCCGAGTTCAAACCCGTCATTCCAAACTTGGCCGGCAGCAATCCCAACGGGATCAAAAACATAGTATAAGTCATAATCTGAATGCATGTATTCAAATCCTTGCCACCACCGGATGGCAAAAGCTTGAACCCAGCCTTCTTATAGTCGTCATCGGCCACCCAGGCGATGGCCCAGAAATGTGGAAACTGCCAGATGAATTGTATTCCAAAAATGATCATTGCTTCATGGGTTATCGCGCCCGTAGCAGCTGTCCATCCGAGTAGTGGCGGCAATGCGCCGGGGAATGCTCCAACAAAAACAGCAATGGGGCCTATCCTCTTCAACGGTGTGTACGCGAAGCAATACAAAACCATTGACACGATGGATAAAGTAACGGTAAGGGCATTGGTATATATCGCCAGCAGGGTAATGCTCATGGCGGCGCATAAAGCGGCGAATATCAACGCCTCATTAACTGAGATCTTGTTTGTGGGAAGAGGCCGCGTTTTGGTGCGCTCCATCAGCTTGTCGTACTCCTTCTCGATCACCTGATTGATCGTTACGGAAGCGCCGGAAAGCAAAAACCCGGCAAAGGTGAGCACGGTAAGCGTGAACCAATCCACTGCACCACGCGCTGCCAGGCCGTACCCGAACGCACAGGAAAAGGCAATCAGCAATGAGAGCCGTGGTTTCAGCAGTTCTGCGAAGGCACGCACGCGAACGCTTGTGTTATAAGTCTCGATATTTTCTCCCTTGCTGAAAATCATGCGGCGTTTTTAACTGCTCCAACAGACAGATAAATCTGAAACAGCCAGCCGAACGTTACCACCGCGAGCAACAAGTGTACAGGTTGCAGGAACGGCGGGACGGCCAGGTAGGCGATTAGAATACCTGTAAGAACGGACGTCAAAATTAGTACGAAAGGGACTAGCGATAAAGACTTTTCGGAGGTTGTTTTTTTTAGTTTAAGCCACAAAACAAGCTGAATTAGGAACACCACCCACGAAAATGAACGATGGATCAGAAAATCAATTCCAGCATTGGAAATCCATTCATTTCGAGGCAAAGTAGCAGCCAAAACGTCGATAGTTTCTCGCACCTGCGTGCCTAGGAAAGTTTGCACCAGGAGAACGCCCATGCCAGCGAGAAGCCAGGTTCTGATCCCAGGCGCGTGGATGGTCGCCACCTTTCCCGACCTTACATAAATCCACACGAGTATAGCAACGATCACCATCGCGAGAAACATGTGGACCGTTATCGTCCATGTGGTGAGGTTAGTGGAGACGACGATTGATCCAAACCAACCCTGAATGATTACCAAAATGAGCGCGGCCAGTGAACCCAGGAACAAAGCGCGCTCTGCGCGACGGGTTCGCCACGCAACCAAAAACAAGGCAATGATCATTAGCCCAATGACAACGCCCACGAGTCGATTGACATATTCCACCCAGGTCTTGGTTGCATTGAAGTCCGCTTCAATAAGGATTGATTTATCGGAACGAATCTGGTCTGCCGTTGCTTGCAGTCCTATTAGCGACAGATACCGTGCAAATTTCTGATTCTTTTCGTTGCGGTAGGAAGCATATTGTTCCTTGTAGTCTTCGGGAAGCTGGGAAACAGATGTTGGAGGAACCAGTCTTCCGAAGCAGGTGGGCCAATCCGGGCAGCCCATCCCTGAGCCGGTGCTTCTTACGATACCACCAACCAGGATTAAAATATAAACAGCGACCAACGTGGATAAGCTGAGCTTATGGAGCCGCGTGGTCGCTGTCGAATTCAATTACTTTTTCCTCAGTGATGCTTTGTATTGTCAACTACAATTGCGCCAGTATTCCCCATCTCCAACTTGACCAGCTCGTTTTCATGCGGCAGGTTCGATTCAGGCGTTTCTGAATATGGGATGGTCTGGGGAATGAAATCCTCTTTCGCGCCAGGCTTGCTGTAGTCATATGGCCAACGATATACCGTAGGAAGCTCACCAGGCCAGTTGCCATGCTGAGGATGGCGTGGTGTAGTCCATTCGATCGTTGTCGAGTTCCAGGGGTTTGCCGGAGCGAGACGACCACGGAAGATGCTGTAGAAGAAGTTGAACAGGAAGATAAACTGCGCGGATAACGTAACGACCGCGGCGATACTCACCAGCATGTTCAGATCAGCAAATCCACTGAATGCTTCGAAATTCGTCCATGAATAGTATCGGCGTGGGAACCCGGCGATACCGATATAGTGCATAGGGAAGAACACCATATACACACCGGCAAAAGTGACCCAGAAGTGAATCGTACCGAGACGCTCATCCATCATACGACCGAACATTTTCGGGAACCAATGATAGATACCGGCAATCATTCCGAAGAACGACGCACTGCCCATTACAAGGTGAAAGTGCGCCACCACAAAATAGGTATCATGGAGCTGGATGTCTACTGCGGAGTTACCGAGGAAAAGTCCTGTTATACCTCCGGTAAGGAAGAATGAAACGAGACCAATCGAGAACAACATCGCAGAGGTGAACTTGATATTCCCTTGCCAGAGTGTAGTCACGTAGTTGAATATCTTCACAGCGGAAGGCACCGCGATGATCAGCGTGAGCAGTGTGAAGATGGAGCCCAGGAACGGGTTCATTCCGGTTACGAACATATGGTGCGCCCACACAACAAATGAAAGGATCGCGATGAAGAGCATCGATCCCACCATCGCTTTATATCCAAAGATGGGCTTGCGGGAGTTGGTCGCAATAATTTCAGAAGTGATACCCAATGCAGGGAGCAACACTATGTACACTTCCGGGTGACCGAGGAACCAGAACAAGTGCTGGAACAGGATCGGGCTTCCACCCACGTGAGGCAATGCTTCACCACCGATGTAAATATCAGACAAATAGAAACTCGTGCCGAAGCTGCGGTCGAAGATCAGGAGCAATGCCGCGCCGAACAATACCGGGAATGAAAGCAAGCCAATGATCGCCGTAAAAAAGAACGCCCAGATCGTGAGAGGGAGTCTTGTAAAGGACATTCCCTGGGTTCGCATGTTGATAACTGTCGTGATGTAATTGATACCACCGAGCAACGTGCTCACTATGAACAAAGCCATAGACACAAGCCACAGCGTCATCCCCAGTCCGGAACCATCCATCGCTTGCGGCAGAGCGCTAAGTGGCGGATAAGTGGTCCAGCCACCGGACGCAGGTCCTGTTGAAATGAAGAAGGACGAGAACATTACTACGCTTGACAGGAAGAAGAACCAGTAAGAGAGCATGTTCATGAATCCCGACGCCATATCGCGGGCGCCCACCTGAAGCGGAATCAGGAAGTTTGAGAATGTGCCTGAGAGACCGGCAGTCAATACAAAGAACACCATGATCGTTCCATGCATGGTAACAAGCGCCAGGTAAAATTCGGGATCGAGTTTTCCTTCAGGGGTAATCCATCCGCCGAGCAGAGGACGCATCCACTCCACACTTGCATCGGGGAATCCGAGCTGGATACGGAAGATCACTGACAGTGTACCACCCAGTAGCGCCCACGCCATCCCTGTAATCAGGAACTGCTTGGCAATTACTTTATGGTCTTGACAGAAAATGTAGTTTGTCCAGAAGTTACCATGGTGGTGCTCATGCTCCTCGTGATCATCGTGGTGAACATCCGTGTGTGCGTGTATATCGACAGTTGCCATTGTATTTTATCTCTATTTAGCGATTGAAACCGATTGTCCTTGTTGAAGTGATCCGTTATCAGGCGTAATACCTGCGCGAATCATAGCGGCTTCGCGTTTGTCGGCCGGAATATTCTTCAGGTAGTCAGGATTTTGTTTCAACCATGACTCCTGCGCTAATTTCCATTTCATATAAGACTCTTCATCTTCTACGATCACCGGGAATCTCATAGTAAAATGACCTTTTCCGCAGATCTCGGCGCAAGCCAATTCATAATTAAAGTTGGGATTTTTTGTCTTCGATCTCATTTCCTCAGTAGTCATGGTCGGTACAAACTTAAAGACCGTCTGCATACCGGGAACCGCATCCATTTTCACGCGGAAGTGTGGCAGGTAAACGCTGTGGAGCACATCCTTGGCCCTGATCTTGAGCAGCACTTCTTTGCCAACAGGCAGGTGAAGTTCAGCTGCTTTGAAGTCATCCTGTGAATTGGGATCGGTGAGATCCAAACCGAATTCATTGGTTGCGTCGATCAGGCGAAAATCTGTTTTGCCAAGCGCTTCATCTTTCTGGCCCGGATACCGTGCCGTCCACGCGAATTGCTGACCGATCAGTTCAATTACCACGGCCTCTTTCGAAGCAGGTCCCGTGATCTCATTCCATGTATTAAGGCCACGGAAGATAAGCAAGGCCATGACCGCTGCCGGAACCAGTGTCCAGGTCAATTCCAGAACGTGGCTGTCGGCAAAAAACGTTGCCTTGCGGTTCGGGTCGTATTGGTACTTATAGGTGAACCAAAACATTACGATGGATATAATGACAAAGGCAATCACGCAGATCGCCATCGTAATCCAGAACAGTGAGTCAGTGACTTTTCCGTGTTCGGAGGCTACCGGCAGGACATACTTATCAAAGTGAACATATGAGTACCAGAAAAAGAGCACCAGAGCCACAACACAAAACACCGGAAAAAGGAACGCATTGAGTTTATTGCGCGAGTCTGTTCCTTCATCACCTTTCACGACACTGACCAAAGTCGTGATCCTGAAGATCATGAAAAGGATCAGCAGCACCAGCACCACTCCGATTCCAATAACTAGATTCATCATATTCTCTAACGTTAACGTTCTGTCGTTTCTATATTAAATGTGGTGTCCAAGGCTTTCCTGCAACATCGGGTCGTTCTTCGCGACGAGCGGGAACTTCGACAAGTTGGTGAGAGTCACAAGCAGGAACGCTGCCAGGAACATCATCGCCATTCCAATTTCCAGGAATCCAAGACCGCCATCGTATTGCATGATGCCTGGCGTGATCATCTGGAAGTAATCGATCCAATGACCAACGATTACGATCGGGCATACAACCAACAAGAAGGAAACCTTTCTCTTCGCATCCCTCGTCATTAATAACAAGAAAGGGAGCACAAAGTTTACAACGAGATTAACAAAGAAGAGCCAGCTGTATGGCGCAACGGTTCTGCGTTCGACGAAATACACGGTTTCTTCGGGGATGTTTGCATAAAAAATCAGCATAAACTGGCTGAACCAGATATAAGTCCAGAAGATGCTGAACGCAAACACGAATTTTCCAAGGTCATGCAGGTGGTTTTCATTCACCACAGCAAGGTATCCTGCGCGCTTCAGCATTCCCGCGATGAAGGTGATCATCGCCAAGCCGCATACCCACCAGCTCGCAAACACATACCAGCCCATCATGGTGCTGAACCAGTGTGTATCAATGCTCATCACCCAATCCCACGCTGCTACAGAAGAACTGTATCCAAAGAATATGAGGAAGATCGTTGCGAACTTGCGTGACTTTTTCCAATGTTCGATTCCTCCATCCAGGTCTTCGGCCAGCATTTCCTTTTTGATCCAAAGGAAGAACATATACCATACGCCGAAGAAGACAACCATGCGGAGAATGTAGAATGTAGGGAAGCCACCCTTTGTGCCAAGCCAGAAAAAGTAGCCGCTCTTTTCGTCGATGATCTTATCATAGTCTGCTCCCGCTGGGTCATATAGTGACGCGTGAGTCCAATGGAACACGTCACCTTTCACAACAAACCACAGGATCAGCATCAAAACGCCGGCTATGGGGATCCAATGTCCCATAGCCAACGGAATGCGTTTCAGTCCGGCCGACCAGCCAGCCTGCGCAGCATATTGAATTGCGATAAAGAAAAGTCCGATGATGCCGAGTCCTGTAAAGAATACGTTGTTCATCCATAAAGAAGCATAGATCCTTTTCAACCAAACCGGACTTCCGTGATGTTCACCGGCACCGCCATGCTTCTCTTCGGTTTTTGCGCCATGCTCTGAGTGATCCTGATCTGCGCTGGCTACAAGTTTATCTGAAATCTGAGCTGAAGCATGTTCAGTTTTCCCACCGTGCTCACCACCTCCATGTGAAGGAGCAGGCGCCTTCGCCAGAAAAACTCCGAGAATAAAGAGAACCAGTCCAGCCCCGAAAAGCATGAAAAGCTTGGATCGGGTGGCCGATTTGAAATCGTATTTTTCGTCCGCTATTACTGTTGTATGATGAGCCATTCTTGCGATCGTTTATCAAATTATTTTTGAGCCTGCAATGCTTTCACATATCTGGCAATCTTCCAGCGGTCTTCGGGGCTGATCTGTGAGCCATGTGAGCCCATCAAACCTGCACCGTAGGTAATTACATGGAAAATATGTCCTTCGGTAATGTTCAGGTAAGCATCCCCTTTCAGGTTTGCAACGCCGGCATATTTGTCTGCCACTTTTCCGTCACCCATTCCTTTGGCACCGTGGCAGTGTTTGCAATAAACTTCAAACATCGCCTGACCCTGCGCTACAAAAGCTGCTGTTGAATCGAGGGGGCTTTTAAGGTTCGCTGTTACGATCGGCACGCTGTCTTTCGCTACGTTCTTACCGTGATAGGGAAGCCAGTTGTATTGATTTCTCTTGATGGTATGCGGCGGTGGCATACGCTGATTCATCCGGTTTGGATTGTATTTATTCGAATTGAAATATTCACCCCTGTTGTTATCGAGTGAGTTCACCCAGGTACCGGCACTCTCGTCAACGATTTGAGACAGCGGCTCGTAGGCCACCGAGTGATACATATTGGGTGCATATTCCCGACCCGGGTTATCACCATGCGCAGTACATCCCAACAGGATTACTGCAGTTGACAAGCCGGCGGCGATACTCTTTATATTCATAAGTCTCATGTCCTAAAAGCTTTTTTCGTTCACTTCCGAAGCACCATTGTCTTTCAATATCCGGCTAAGCTCGTCTTTGCTGTTTTTGTTTGTACCCAGATCGAGTACCATGGCGTGCTTGTCGTCGGTGGTGCGGATATCGTACTGACGGGGCCACTTGTAAGGTTTCATGTCGCTGACGATAAGAAACGTTCCTACCATACCGAATGCAGTACAAAGCACGGTGAACTCAAAGGTTACCGGGATAAAAGGCGGAATCGAATAGTGATTCTTACCACCGATGATCATCGGCCAGTCGAAGCCCAGCATCCATATCTGCGTAGAAAGTGCGGTGATACATCCGCACAAGCCAAACAGGAATGCCGCGATCGGGAGGCGTGTGCGTTTGTAGCCCAGTGCTTCATCCAGGCCGTGAACGGGAAAAGGAGAATACACTTCTTTGATTTTCACGCCTTTGTCGCGGATGTTCTCCACAGCGCTGAGGAGCACATCCTCATCATCAAAAATTCCAACCAGAAAATTTTCTTTCGAATGCATTGACTCTGAACTTTTAGTGTGTTTGCGCGCCGCCTTTTTTCTCAGACGTGCGTTTTACAATACTTTTTACTTCGGCCATATTGATCACAGGGAAGAACTTCGCAAAGAGGAAAAACGCTGTGAAGAAAATGCCGAACGTAAACAGGTACTGACCAATATCATACATCGTTGGGTGGAACATTGTCCAGCTCGACGGAACATAATCTCTATGCAGCGAGGTTACGATGATAACAAAACGCTCGAACCACATTCCAATGTTCACGATGATCGAAATCACGAATGTTGCCACGAGGTTAGTTCTCAATTTCTTGAACCAGAAGAGCTGCGGCGATATCACGTTACAGGTCATCATCGACCAGTATGCCCACCAGTAAGGACCCGTAGCCCTGTTGATAAACGCGTACGATTCAGCAGGAACCCGTCCGTACCATGCTATAAAGAATTCAGTGATGTATGCGATACCTACAATCGATCCGGTTACGATGATGATGATATTCATCAACTCCACGTGATAGATCGTGATATAATCTTCAAGTTTAAACACTTTCCTGGTCACGAGGAGCAGGGTCAATACCATCGCGAACCCTGAGAAGATCGCCCCTGCAACGAAGTAAGGCGGGAAGATCGTAGTGTGCCACCCCGGAATAACCGATGTAGCGAAGTCCATGGACACTATCGTATGCACTGAAAGCACGAGAGGTGTTGAGAGGCCGGCGAGAATCAATGCAACCGACTCGTAACGCATCCATGTTTTTGCAGCTCCGTCCCATCCGAAGCTCAATCCATTGTAGATCATTGCGCGGGTTTTGTGGCCCATTACCACCGCGCGGTCACGAATGACGGCGAAGTCAGGGATAAGACCCATGTACCAGAAGACCAATGACACTGAGAAGTATGTTGAGATCGCGAACACGTCCCAAAGGAGTGGCGAGTTGAAGTTCACCCACAACGATCCGAAGGCGTTAGGGAAAGGAAGCGCCCAATAGAATCCGAGCCAGAGGCGGCCCATGTGGAATCCGGGAAAGCTCAATGCGCAGATCACGGCGAAGATTGTCATCGCCTCTGCCGCGCGGTTGATCGACATTCTCCAACGTTGACGGAACAGCAAAAGGATGGCAGAGATCAACGTTCCGGCGTGACCGATACCGACCCACCAAACGAAGTTCGTGATGTCCCACGCCCAACCTACGGTCTTGTTCAAACCCCACATGCCGATACCATGCCACAACATCATCCAGCAGCAGTAGCCGCCGTATGTGAGCAATACCAGCGAAATGCCGAACGAAATCCACCACAGTTGCGTGGGTTTCCCTTCAACCTGACGGCTGATGTCGTGGGACACATCGTGGACCGTCTTTCCCCCGGTTACTAGTGGTTCTCTTAGTACTGATTCTGCGTGCATATGGCTCGTTCCTTTTTCTTATTTAACTGCTATCAATTATGCGTGCTCTTTGGCACCTGCTGCTTTTTCCTTATTGCGGATCTTCGTGAGATAGAAGATGTTCGGCTTCACGCCGATTTCCTCCAACACGCGATACGCGCGGGGGTTTCCAACTTTCTTATCCGAAGCGGCTGCGCCTTTCTCGTCTTTTGAAATCTTGAGGAGTTTGCTGATGCGGCTTTCCGGATCGTTCATGTCTCCAAAAACAATCGCGCCGGTTGAGCAAGCTGCCTGGCAAGCGGTGATCACTTCACCGTCTTTTACAGGGCGACGTTCTCTCTTCGCAGCTACTTTTCCTGCCTGGATGCGCTGCACGCAGAATGAACATTTCTCCATCACACCGCGCGAGCGAACCGTAACTTCAGGGTTAAGCACCATGCGACCGAGGTCCGTGTTCATCGCAGGGTTCTGCTGATAGAACTGCTGGTTGTCGTGATACTTAAACCAGTTGAAGCGTCTTACTTTATAAGGACAGTTGTTAGCGCAATAGCGAGTACCGATACAACGGTTGTAGGTCATTTGGTTGAGACCTTCGGTGCTGTGGGTTGTTGCTGCCACAGGACATACCGTTTCGCAAGGTGCGTTGTTGCAATGCTGGCACAACATCGGCTGGAAAACAACCTCCGGATTCTCAGCTGCTTTTTCGAGGCCCTGGAGATCATCTACCGATGCATTGCTGCTGTAGTATCTGTCAATGCGCAGCCAATGCATTTCGCGGCGGCGGATCACTTCATCCTTGCCGACCATGGCTACGTTATTTTCCACGTTACAAGCCACAACACAGGAACCACAACCGGTACAAGTGTTCAGGTCGATGGACATTCCCCAGTGGTGATTGTTATAAGCGTGACCTTTCCACAAGCTCAGAGAAGAAGGATCAACCTTTTCTGACCACTTGCTGATCTTTTCGTCGTGGCGGCCTGCGCGTGCGTCTTTTTTGAATTCGTCGAGTACAGACTCCTGGATGACGTTATGGCGTCCCATGTAAGTCGCGTGAGTCTGTGTCTGTGCGAGTTGGAAATCGGTGGACGTTTTTGTCAGTGTGACGGCAGTAATCACATCCGATGAAATCGAACCGTTAACCAATGCAAGGAACTGATATGCGTTTACGCCAAGATTTTCCGCCACTTTCCCAACTTTCGTTCTGCCGTACCCCAATGAGATACCAATGGTGCCGGGTGCTTGTCCTGGTTGGATCAACACGGGAACCGTGACAGATGCTGCACCTACTTTGAGGGTCGCAAGTTGCGTATTGCTTTCACCATCATTGGTGAAATTGAGTTTCGTTGCATCGGATTGTGAGATGGTGATCGGATGATCCCACACCACTTTCGTGATTGGATCGGGAAGTTCCTGGAGCAGAGGATTGTTTGCCTGCGAACCATTTCCGACCCCATAGCTCTCATACACAGCGAGCTCCAGACCAGCATTTGCTGCCTGGTATGACGATCCTACCGCGGATGCAGCTGCGTTGATATCTCCGGAGAAAGAGACGGAATTTGATCCGCCATTGGCCGTTTCATAAACCCCCTCGTAAACACATTTGTCCCACCACGACTGGAAGTCTCCTGCGTTGCTTGCCTTCGCATAGAACCAATTTTTCCAGTTGTCTGCAAGAATTGAATAGTAATCAGGCTTTTCAACGCCAGCCCAAACGAGGAAACTTTCCTGCGCCTGGCGTGATTTGAAGATCGGTGTGATTGCTGGCTGAGATAAACTGTAGAGGCCTTTTTTCGGCTCGAAGTCATTCCATGATTCGAGGTAGTGGTGATCCGGAGCCTTGTAGTTTACGGAAGAACCGGTTTCATCTTCTGTATAGCCCGTTGAAACTGTCAGCGCAATATTTTTAAGCGCACCGCCCAGTTTGGAACCCATCGGGTGATCATATACAGGATTGCAGTTATAGAAAATTACCGCATCTACTTTTCCACCCGCCGCATCTTCAATGAACGCGGCCATTGCTTCATCATTTCCCTGACGGAAGTTAACTGGCAGACCCGGAAGAATGGTACTTCCATAGTTGCCAAGCATATCGTTGATGCCATTGATCAGGATCTGAACATTCTTATCATTTGAGCCTGATATTACGAGCGAAGCTCCTTTATTCGCCCAAAGATCTTCAGCAGCTTTTTCAAGGTTTTCGACCTTGTCGAGACCTGCGGAAAGCTTGCTCTTGCCAGCTTTTTCAGCGATCAGGTTATACAGTTGGGCCACTGCGAGGCCGCTCTGAGAAGGCTTAACCATTGAACGGTAGTCTGCATTCGCGCCGGTCAATGACAAGTTTGCTTCGAATTGATAGTGACGTGACATTTCACGACGATCTTCATCGATCGTGCGATTCACGGCATATTGCTTGGTGAATTCGATCGACGAAAGCCAGGTGCCGAGGAAGTCGGCGCCAAAGCTCACGATCGTCATGGCTTTGCTAAAATCGTATGAAGGAATCCAGCCACTTCCAAAAGAAGCTTCGTTGGCTTTCCAAATACCGTAATACGATGTGGGATCGTATTGTACGTGTTGCGTTGAAGGATACGTGGCTTTGAATTTTTCAATTGCGGCCTTTGTGCTCGGGCTCAGAATTGTGTTCGAAACGATACGGATCGAATTCGAAGCCTTCAGTTTCTGGATGATCTCTCCGTCGATCGTGGCCCATTCTGATGCCTTGTCAGCGATTTTGGGTCCGCGCAGGCGGTAGTTATCATATAAAGAGAGGACCGAAGCCTCAACTTGTGCGCTTGTCCCTCCTTTTGAAACGCTTGAAAGCGCGTTGCCGTCGATCTTAATAGGACGGCCTTCGCGGGTTTTTACCAGGATGCTGCAGTAGTCGCCACCATCTACATAGGTGGAAGCGTAGTAGTTAGGGATGCCCGGATCGCTGTCCATGGGCTTGTTGACGAGCGGGATCGCCATGCGGACGGGAGCTTCGCAGGCTGCGAGCGACGCAGCGGCCACACTAAAGCCCATCATTTTGAGGAAATCTCTGCGGGAATGGCCGGGATCTTCTTCTGCACCGAGATTGACAAACTCCTTGTCAGCATTCTTTACGTATGCCGGATCGTTTTTGAGTTGTTCCAGTCCTTTCCAGTATGTCTTATTGTTAGTACCCATAGCGTCAGGTTGTCCCTTGTCTTTTATCTAGTTGCTTTTAAGTCTGTTCATCAATAGTGGCACTTCGAACACTCAAGGCCACCAATATCCTCCACCTTCATGCCTTTCTTGCCCGCATGTACTTCGAGAAGCTTATCGTAATAAGCATTGCCTTTGGTGTTCACATCGGTCTTGCGGTGGCAGTCAATGCACCAACCCATCGTAAGCAGGGAATATTGCTTCACGACATCCATTTCCTGGATGGGTCCATGGCAAGTCTGGCACTGAATTCCGCCTACGTTAACGTGCTGAGAGTGATTGAAATACGCCAGATCCGGAAGGTTGTGGATACGGACCCACTCAACGGGCTGAGTCTTGCCTGTATACGTATTGGTAGTGGGATCAAAACCCGCGGCCTTATAGATCAATGCGATCTCACCTTCTCCGGTATTCGTACCTGTTTTGATCTGCGAGTGGCAGTTCATACAGATGTTGGTACTTGGAATGTTTGCTTGTTTGCCTTTCGCGGCACCGGTGTGGCAATACTTACATTCAATCTCGTATTGACCCGCGTGGATTTTGTGCGAAAAAGCAATAGGCTGGCTCGGTTGGTAATTCTGCTGAACGCCAATTGAATACAAACCGTCTATTACATTTTTGAAAGTGAGCATTCCGACCAGGAACACGACAATGAAAATGAAGCCCGGGCTGGTAGTTATGGAGGTAAAGCTGATGGGTGAAACCACCACCTCACGGTCTTCTTCACTGAGGCTTTTCTGTTCGAGGAATTTGCGCAACGCGCTGACGATCAGAGACAGAATAATGACGAGGAGCACTAATATCACGACCATTCCGATGAGGATGGCGTCGACATAGCCTTGAGGAACTCCGGCACCACTGCCGCCGTCGCTTGCAGCAACTGGTTTTACAGCTTCCGGTTCCTTGTAGTTCTTTACATATGCCAGAATCTGGAGGATCTGTTCGTCCTTCAAGCCGGTGAAGGCAGTCATCTGGCTTTTAGCGTACTCGTTGTAAATCTTGTTACCGTATTCATCGCCGCTTGCGATCACTTTGGCTGAGTTATGCACCCAGTCGATAATCCATTTAACTGATGGGGCGCGCTGATCAATACCTGCCAGCGCAGGGCCTATGAGCTTTGTGTTTACCCTATGACAAGTTTTACAATTGGCATTGAAGAGTTGTTCTCCGGCTGAGATGGCTGCGGCATCCGAGGGGATGTCCTGGGCTTTAGCAAAATTTGAGAGAAGAAGACAAATCAGGAAGACAACAACAATGGAGAAACCGGGGGTCGATCGCTTCGTCATGGGTTAGGCGTCCGCTTTTTATACGGAAGTGCACAAATCTACACCCCGATGCCATTATTTCAAATAAAATTTTGTGCTTTGGGATGATTGTTTGAGTGGTGAAAAACTTGTCTTTCGTTAACATTTCTCAACTTTAATGCGCGCCTAATTTCCTGTGATTACAAAAGTTATTCACAATTTAGAATTGATTTAAACTAGGGGAAATTTATTTAAATTTCGAATGAAATGAGCCCTTTTGAATATGTCATCGTTCTCATCTCCATCATACTCGGACTCGGCATTACGCAGATCATGACTGGCATTGCCGACATGGTGCACCAGTGGGAGAAGGTGAAGTTGTACTGGCCACACTCGCTCTGGGTATTACTCGTATTCATTATGCATGTTCAGGAATGGTGGATCACCTACGATCTAAAGCAAGCATTTGAAACCTGGCGTCTGCCAACTTTCCTTTTCTTCACGCTGTACCCGGTAAGTTTATTCATACTGGCAAGAATCCTTTTCCCTTACGCACCCTCCGACGGGCCGATCGACCTGAGGGCGTTCTACTTCGCGAATTTCAGAAAGTTCTTTCTCTGCTTTATGATACTGATTGTACTGTCGATCATCAGCAATGTGATGGTGACAGGCTTTACGGCGGATCAACTCCTGTTGGTTGCGCTGTTTACTGTTACCGGATGGATTGCTATCGGAAATCAGCGGAACGAAACACTTCACAAGATATTGGCGGTGGGATTGCTACTGGTGTTGGTGGTGGTTATTGTGATTAATTGGGATACATGGCTGATCGGGTGAATCTGCCTGGTTGGTTGTCGCGTTTTCCTTTGTATGGGTAGAGGAAGCTTCGTCGATTCGTTTTGGGGAGGCTTTTTAGAACCGCCAGATATTAATGATTAATAGTTATCAGTATTTTGAAGCGACATTCTCCTTATGACACTCAACACGTTCGCCCCCCGATCCACGTTTCAAAAGCCACACAACTTGCCGGCACTTTCAACCAAATCTTCGGTTGTTGTGGTCGGGGCGGGCGCGTTTGGCGGATGGACTGCGTTGAATCTCCGACGCCGGGGGCTGGATGTCACACTTTTTGATGCGTGGGGGCCTGGGAATTCACGCAGTAGCTCCGGCGACGAGACCCGAGTAATCCGCTCCACTTATGGCGACAACGAGTTCTATTTTGATTTGAACGTGCGCTCCCTTGAGCTATGGAAAGAGTCGGAAAAAAAATGGAATAGAAAGTTCTTTTTCAACACGGGAGTTTTGTGGATGTGCTATCAGGAAAAAACACCTTTGGTGGACGACTCCATTCCATTTGCTGAGAAGCATGACATGGAATACGCGTACCTTGATAAAGGTGAATTGAAAAAACGATTTCCCCAGATCAACACAACTGATATTCATCACGCCTACTTTGATCCCTTTGGTGGTTATCTCAAAGCGAGGGAAAGCTGCCAGGCTGTGGTTGAGAACTTTGTCAAGGAAGGTGGTAACTACATTCAATCCTTCATCAAACCTGGATCAATCAAGAACGGAATACTTCAGGAAGTAGTGACCACAGAAGGATCGCAAATACAGGCCGACGCTTACTTGTTCGCCTGTGGCTCATGGATGGACCAGGTCTTTCCGGATGTTTTGAAAGATGTGATCACTTGCACCAGGCAGGAAGCCTATTATTTCGGAGTTCCTCCACAGGAGGCTGAAGCTTACGATTCACTACCTGTTTGGGTTGATGTCGACGGTCGTGACTTCTATTACGGCATTCCAGGCAGCACGCAGCGAGGATTTAAGATCGGCGTCGATCGGCGCGGGGCAAAATTTGATCCTACATCGGGCGAAAGAGTCCTCGACCCGGCCGTCCTGGAACACGCCAGAAAATTTATTGCCCACCGGTTTCCGGGATTAAAAGATGCACCGCTCGTTGAAAGCCGCGTATGTCCTTATGAAAATTCGCCCGATGGAAATTTCATATTTGAATGTCATCCCGGTGCGTCCAATGTGGTTTTTCTGGGAGGTGGATCCGGGCATGGGTTCAAACATGGACCAGCGCTGGGAGAATGGGTGACGGACGCCCTCGTCTAATACAGACCCATTGCTAGGGCATTGTCAGAAATCGATAAATCGTTTTCTGCTTGTAGACTTCTCCCCGATGCAGTGTCGTAGAGGGAAATTCCGGATGGTTAGGTGAATCAGGGAAATGTTGTGCTTCAAGACAGAAGCCGGATCGAAATCCGTAAACCCCACCTGGCCCAACGTCGCTTCCCGTTAAAAAATTGCCACTATAAAATTGCAGTCCGGGTTCTGTGGTCCACACTTCCATGATGCGACCCGTTGTGTCCTCCGAAACTGATGCCGCCAACGAAAGTTCCCTTCCCTTTTTATTCAGCACCCAATTGTGGTCGTAGCCCTTTCCTGATCGCAGCTGCTCATCTGCAGCATCGATCTCATCGCCGATCCGATGGGCATGTGTAAAGTCAAAAGGAGTTCCCTTCACAGGTCTGAGCTCACCGGTTGGAATCAGTCCCGGGTGAACAGGGCAAAAGTAGTTGGCGTTGATAGCGAGCTTATGTTCTAATACGTCGCCACTGCCTTCGCCAGCTAGATTGAAAAAAGAATGATGTGTTAGATTAACGATGGTGGTTTTATCAGTCGTCGCTTCGTAGTCGATGACCAGCTCGTTCCGATCAGAAACACGATAAGTAACCTTGGCATGCAACGTTCCAGGGTAACCCTCCTCCCCATCAGCACTTATGTAATTCATTTCCAGCGTGGCCGGATCTTTCTTTTCAATTTCCCAGTGCACGTTATGAAATCCTTTGGGACCACCATGCAGGGCATTCGCGCCATTATTGGTGGCCAACTGATAATTCTTACCGTCGAGGGAAAATCTGCCTTTGCTAATACGATTTCCGAAGCGGCCGATCAAAGCGCCGAAATAAGGATTGCCGGTGAGGTATTTTTTTACGTCTTCATAACCCAGTACCACATTGCTTTCGACACCATTTCTATCAGGCACAAAAAGAGAAATAATTCTGCCACCAAAACTTGTGGCATTCAATTTCATTACGTTGTTGCCGATGGAAACTACATCAAGATGTTTGGCTGGCATACGTTCTGTTCTAATATCACACGGTTAAAAAATCAACGCGCAGCCACGGATAACTCGACCATGCGGGAAAGTTAAGTAAATAACGTATTTGGCAAAATCTCTATTTGAGGAGTGCAATATTGCTAATTTTAACCTATGCAATTCGAAGCCTGCGGCCTTGTGCTATGCGGTGGTGCCAGTGAAAGAATGGGTACCGATAAATGTTTTATTGACTATCATGGAATACCCCAGTGTTACCATGTATTCGAGCTGCTGAAAAATTTTTGTAACGACATATTCATTTCCAGCAACTCCACGCTGGCGTCCCGATTCGACAGTCGATACCCGATCATCCATGACGACAAGTTATTCGAGAAATCAGGGCCTATGGCTGCTTTGCTTACAACCTGGAAAAAATATCCACGCAAGCATCTTTTGGTGGTTGGCTGCGATTATCCTTTGTTGTCGGCATCGGAGCTTGGCGATTTTATAGTTTCAATAAAACCACAGCTGGACGCGTCTGTGTTCTTCAACGAAACTCAGAATTTATTCGAGCCGGTGCTGGGTTACTACTCGCATCGATGTTTTGATCCGCTTCAAAAAAGATTCGAAATCGGAAACTTTTCATTGCAGGGATTCCTAAAAGACATGCAGGCAGGGCGGTACTTCCCGCGTGAACAGGATTCTATGTTAAGCATTGATACGCCTGAGATGTGGCGTAAAACTAACGAGAGGATTTATGCAAACGCTGGAAAATGAAATGGTGGGACACTTCAATATACTGAAAGCGGTTGATGGCGAACTGCGGGCGCAGGAAGATCATCTGGCGATCGAAGATCCTTTGGAGATTCAACTGGAATCGGGATCAAAACGCCAGAGCCTTTCCGTGACGATGCGCACACCTGGCAATGACGATGAACTGGCTGTTGGATTTCTTTTTACTGAAGGCATTATCACCCATGTCAAACAGATCGCAGTAGTCAGTTCAGCAGGCAGCAATCGCATCGTGGTATCTTTAAAGGAAAATGAAAACGCAGTGCTCCGTAACAGTGAGCGCAATTTCTATACGACATCGAGTTGTGGGGTATGCGGGAAAGCGAGCATCGAATCCATCAAGACCATTTCGCCATTTCAACTCACGGAAGACGAGATTCGCGTCGATCGTAAAATATTTCAGCAGTTGGAATCCGCACTCCGCAATCAACAGGAGGTGTTCTTAAATACCGGGGGATTACATGCATCAGGTTTGTTCAGCGTGCAGGGATCTCTGATTGACGTGCGCGAAGATGTGGGGCGGCACAATGCCCTCGACAAATTAATCGGTTCAAAGTTCCTGCAAGATCAGCTACCCTTGGATCATCACATCCTGCTGCTGAGCGGGCGGGCGAGTTTCGAGTTGATTCAAAAGGCGCGCATGGCTGGAATAAAAATCGTGGCCGCTATTGGTGCGCCTTCCAGTCTGGCAGTTCAAATGGCCGTCGAAAACAATATGACGTTGATCGGATTTCTGCGTAAATCTCATTTCAACATTTACTCAGGGCATCAAAGAATCATTGGAGCATGACAGACGAAGTAAAAGGAGTTGAAAATCCCGAACAGTTTACCGGTCTTCGAAAAGGTGGGATCAAGAAAGCCGCGGCGGGTATCCCGGCAATCGTGTCAAGCTTCAAATCGGTTGTGGAGGAGGCCGGCGTGGAGCGTGGTTTCAAAGCTCTTTCGCAATTGAATAAAAAAGGTGGGTTCGACTGCCCGAGTTGTGCTTGGCCCGATCCCGACGATGAGCGTTCTGGCCTCGGTGAGTATTGCGAAAACGGTGCGCGTGCCGTCGCTGAAGAGGCTACATCTAAAAGGCTTCATGCCGATTTTTTCGCAGCGCATTCTGTTGCATCACTTGCAGCACTGAGTGATTTTGAGATCGGGAAAAAAGGTCGAATCGCGGAGCCTGTTTATCTCGGGAAAGGAGCTTCACATTATCAATCAATCTCGTGGGAAGACGCCTTCAAAAAAATAGGCACAACATTAAACACTTTGTCGTCTTCAGACGAAGCGGTGTTTTATACATCGGGTAGAACCAGCAACGAAGCTGCCTTTATCTACCAATTGTTTGTTCGTGAATTTGGAACCAATAATCTGCCCGACTGCAGCAACCTGTGCCATGAAAGCAGCGGCGTTGCGTTGAGTGAGGCACTAGGCATCGGAAAGGGATCGGTGACGCTCGATGATTTTTACCAGGCTGAAGTGATCGTGATACTTGGTCAGAATCCCGGCACAAATCATCCGCGTATGCTGACCGCGTTACAAAAGGCAAAAGCAAAAGGGGCGATCATCATTGCGATTAATCCGATCCCGGAAACAGGACTGATGGGATTCAGAAATCCACAACAGATCGGTGGGCTGCTGGGGATGAAAACGGATCTCACGGACATCTTCCTGCAGGTGAAGATCAATACCGACCTTGAATTACTACAAGCTATAGAAATCAAATTGCTTGAGGCCGATAAACCCAACCCGGGATCCGTTCTCGATCTCGACTTTATCAAACATAAAACAACCGGTTTCGAAGCGTTCCGGCAGCATCTTAATTCCCAGGATTTCGAACATCTTGTCTCCACAACAGGTGTTGATCCTATGAAGATTAAGGAAGCCGTCGAAGTTCTCAAAAAGAAAAACAAAATCATCGCATGCTGGGCGATGGGCCTTACGCAACATAAGAATGCTGTGGTTACGATCAGGGAAATCGTGAATCTGTTGCTGCTGAAAGGAAGCATCGGCAAGCCGGGAGCCGGCACCTGTCCTGTGCGTGGTCACAGCAACGTGCAGGGAGATCGCACGATGGGTATCAACGAAAAACCCTCTGTCAAATTCCTCAACTCCATTGAAAAGAATTTTCAATTCAAACCACCACAGCAACCAGGCTACGACGTGGTGGAGTCGATCCGAGCAATGCACGATGGGAAAGCAAAGGTGTTTTTTGGTATGGGCGGCAATTTTCTTTCCGCAACACCTGACACAACCTATACAGCGCAAGCTTTAGTCAAGTGCAAGCTGACCGTTCACGTTTCCACCAAATTGAATCGAAGTCATCTCGTGCACGGAGAGGAAGCCATCATCCTACCCTGTCTCGCCCGCAGTGACGAAGACCATACAAATAACACTCTTCAATTCATTTCCTGCGAGAATTCAATGGGCGTGGTGCAGTCTTCGAAAGGAAATTTGAAGCCCGTTTCAGAAAACCTGTTGAGCGAGCCCGCGATTGTTATTCAAATGGCGAAAGCCACACTGGGCAATCGTTCGAAGATTGACTGGGACCGGTACCTGAACTACGATACCATCCGGGATGATATTGAGAGAACCATACCTGGTTTCGATCAATATAACGCCCGGGTAAGACAACCCGCAGGATTTTATTTACCGAACGGGGCCCGTGAAGGAAATTTTGATACTTCAGATCTGAAGGCGCAGTTTAACATCGCATTACCATCAGCAACCATAATAAAATCCGGCGAGCTGATCATGATGACCATCCGAAGCCACGATCAGTTCAACACCACGATTTATGGACTGAACGATCGCTATCGCGGAATCTACAATGAGCGCAGGGTTATCCTGATGAACGCCTCGGATATGGCAGAACGCAATTTGAACGAAGGCGATATGGTGGACATTTTCAGTAACTACGACGTTGAACGTGTTGTCCGGAAATTCATTGTTGTTTCCTATCCCATCGCGAAGGATTGTTGCGCAACTTATTTCCCCGAGACTAATGTGCTGGTACCAATAGGGATGGTGGCAGACAAGAGTGGTACGCCTGTTAGTAAGAGTGTAGTGGTGAGGGTTGAGAGGGTAAGTGGTAAGTAGTAAGCCGGGCTGCGGTTCAGGGGGCAATCGACACATCCCAATTGTTATTTTCAACGTTCGACTTTCAATGAAGGGGTAAGTTGTCGCCTTCTCTGGGGTTCAGCCCGTTTCATGACCAAAACACCATTCGTCATGAACATTCTTACACTGGTATTTATTCTCGGGCTCACGCTGCGTGGCATCATCACCATGGTGATCAAGCTGCGGGCGGACAAATGGTGAGGTGCAAAGTTGAAGTTTCAAGCGTCCGAAAGCGAAACATTGGGTTGACTGATTCCGTTATTTTCGGGATACTTGGATCCCAAAAAAGGTTTGGCAATGAAAAAAATCGACATTCTCAACTTCATCACCGATTTCAGGAAGGCTCCTAACGAGATCAAAACCTACTCGGAAATCCGAGGTCACCTTGCTTCCGCAGACGAGGCACAACTGAACGCGATGCTCAATGAGTTGCAACAGACCCGTGTGCTGAAGCAAGTGGAGAAAAATGGAGAACGTGCCTATCAGGTAGCAGCGAAATAAATCGCGAACAGCTACTTTCTCACAAAACCAAATCGGTGAATAAAATCCAAACGGGACAATACCGGCGATTAACGGGTTTTTTGTAATCTGCCAAATTACTCCATCCTGAGTACTTCAGCCGGATTTGCACCTGCTGCCCGCATTGCTTTGAGCACTACCGTGGCAATTACGATCAAGCCACTCAAAAATAATCCAGCAACGAAATATACCGGACTCCAGGCGATTCTGAACGCGAAAGTCTGAAGCCATTGATTCAAAATAAGATATGTCAATGGAGCTGAAACAACAAATGCCGTCACAACGAGCACAACGTATTCCTTCGACAGCAGGAAAAGAATGCTTTTCACTGACGCACCCATCACTTTGCGAATGCCGATCTCAGCCAGCCTTTGCTCTGCGATGAAAGAAATCAATCCGTAAAGTCCCAGCACAGCCGTGACAATGGATAAGATTGAAAAGAATAAAAAAACCTTACTCAACCTCTGCTCCTTCTCATAGACATGTTGAATAGACTGATTGAGGAATTGGAAAGAGAATGGCTTTTCGGGCTCTAAATTTTTCCATGCATTTTCCATACTGGCGAGAGCTTCTGCTGTATGCCCCGGCTGAATTTTTACGGCCGCATACCAGAATGGGCGCCCAAACCAAATCACGATCGGATCGATCTGCTTTTGGAGCGGTTCAAAATTGAAATCTCTCACAACTCCGATCACGGTTCCTTGTTTCACCGGTCTGAAGGAATGATCCAGTGATTTACCCACCGACTCATTCCATCCGAAAGAGCGCGCTGCCGCTTCATTGATGATGAATCCTGAAACCGAATCGGCAGGGTTGTCGCGCGAAAAGTCGCGGCCTTGAACGATCTCCAGGCCCATCGTCTTCACAAAATCATGAGTCACGTTGAGGATCTTGATAAACTGGGTTTTCTCCTGACCTTCGACAGTAAAACTCATAAACTGCACTTCCCGCCCGATAGGCTCGGAGACAGAGGTTACACTTTGAATTGAAGTTTCATTTTGCAATTTATTCTTGAAAGCATGATAGGACTTGGAGAGGTTAGTGCCCCTGATGGTCAGCATGACAATCTGGTCCTGATCGTATCCGAGCGATTTGTTCTGCATAAACCGGAGCTGTTCCCAGATCACGAGGGTTCCGATAATCAGGAAGATTGAAATCACAACCTGCAAACCGATAAGCACTTTCCGGAAATTGGCCCCACCCTGTCCAGGCTTCCAGACACCTTTCAATACTCGTTGAGGCTCGAGGGAGGAGACAAAAAAAGCAGGATACATTCCCGATGCGATGCCGACGATAATAGTAAACAATGCGATACCGCCCGTCAGCAATACATCCTTTAATACATTCAGCCTGAGTGAGACACCCAGGAGCTGGCTGAACAACGGTAAGACCACAGGTGACAAGAGGAATGCCAGCACGAGGGATACCAGACATATGCTGATCGACTCAAGCAGAAATTGAAGCCGGAGGTGGGACTTCATCGCGCCCAGAACTTTGCTCACACCAATTTCTTTGTACCTGCGTGTCGCTGTGGCCATCGTGATATTGATAAAGTTGATGGCTGAAATCAACAGCACCAGCACACCAACAGAAATAAATATGAATAGATTATTAATATCTCCGTTTTGTGTGAGGTCAGTGTTATAATCAAAATGCGAATGAAGATGTATATCACGCAAAGGCTGTATATAGAACTTTAAATTAAATTCCTGTTGTGTATCCTTGATTTTTTCGGAGGCCAGCATGTTGAGGTCTAGTTCAACATCTGCAACCCGTGCAGGGTCAGGGATAGTAAGATACGTCCAAAACCAATCTACGTTCCAGTTTTCCAAAATACCGGTGCTCTGAAACACTCCCGAATTTCCAATCCCCGAAAGCGGTATCACAAAATCAAATTGCAAATGGGTATTAGAAGGAAGGCCTTGTAGCACACCGGTCACTTCGAGGTCCGCCTTTCCGTTAAAGTTCAAATGTTTGCCAAGTGCATCAGCATCACCAAAGTACTTATGAGCCACACCTTCGGTGATTACTACGGAATTGGGATGAGACAACGCTGTGGCGGGATTGCCAGCGATGAACGGAAAATCGAAAAGGTTGAAAAAAGTGGAGTCTGCAAAGATCACTTTATCTTCATAAAAAACATTTTCGTTGAACCGGAACGTTGGAACCATGCGCGTATACTTGTAATTAATAATACGGGTATAGCTCGTTACATCTTTTGATCGCGCCTCAATCGCCGGCGCGAGTGGAGGATAAGCAGTGGGAATGAAATTGTCCGTGCCGCCTACCGTAGACGACATTGTAATGCGATAGATCGACGCCGATTTTTTAAACTGCCGGTCATACCCCACCTCATGCTTCACATACAGGGCAATCACGATAAAGCAGGTAAGTCCCAGCACGAGTCCGGCGACATTTATCGCAGTATGAGCGCTATGCTTTTTGAGATTGCGAAACATGATTTTCCAGGTATTGCTGAGCATACGAGTTGGTTTAGAGTTTTGCGATCGGATCACTTTATTCTGAAGTGTAGTGAGTTCTGACGGATGGAGCTCTGCCAATATTTTCTCATAAGCCATCTTGAACGGAATGCCTCGTGCCATTTCCAATTCAACCTCGCAGCAGACGTGATCCACCAGCTCTTCGAACAAGTCAGGCTGAGAAAGACCTCGATTTTTCAGGTCGTAGCGAACATATTGTATATCGTAAACGCTGAGTTTCATTATTTCAACACCAGGGTCATCGCCTTTGCGAAGTCAAAATAATCTTTCACCTCCGCGACCGCCGTCCTGGATCCAACTGACGTTAATGAATAATATTTCCGTGCACGTCCGTCGATCGTCACCGTTCGTGTGGTGAGCAGACCTTCCGCTTCAAGCTTGTGTAACGTTGGATACAACGCACCAAATGTCAACTTAAGCTCATCGCGTGTGAGATCTTTTACGACCTGGGTGATTTCGTAACCATACATTTGCCGCCGTTCAGCAAGCAGTTTCAGGACAATAACGCGGAGCGTACCTTTTATCAGTTCTTTCGAGTTCAAGCTTGAGAGTTTAACATTCAGAAATTGATACTGAAGTATCGGAACGTTGTATACTTAAGAAAGTTATATATAGCCGGCAAAATCGTCGTACAGTACAAAAAAGTGTACAATTCAGTCTGAATAAGGCAGTTTTATTGACCCAGCACGTCCAGCACAATCTTCCACTGCTGGCCATCTTCCTTCTTCCAGATGCGGAAAGATGCAAATTCCACAACCCTGGGATTGCTTCCGCCAATGGCAACTTTTCCACGACCGTAGGTGTAGGCCATGTCGCCGGACGATGCGATCCTCCCATGAATCGGGATGAATTCGTACTTGCGATCGCGTTCGTCTATCTGCTTGATATCTGTCAATCCAACAGCCGGAACACGACCGGCGCGGTGCACCCTGCCTTCGGCACTGAAATAATTAATCTCGAACGAAGTCCCGCTCGAGGATAGCTTGCCACTATACTCCCCATCGAACTTCAGCAGATTTTTAAGCTCACTTTCCGTGTCGATCAATCTTGAAGATTTGGCTTTTATCGCCGATGTGGACAGCGTCAACTTTTTGCCGTCCGGAATGCCGCCACCCAGGTCAAATAATACTTTCCAGGTGCCATCAGGCTGTTTGCCCCACACCGTACTGTAATAGCCTTTAAAGGCAGCTACCGTGTCTGATCTTGTTTTGTACAACCAATACGGGCCGGTGGTCCATCCAAAATCGTTGGACGACGCGATATCAGCGTATACCGGCTCCCAAAACAACAAACTGGAACTTTCCGGTCTCGTAGTCCATAGCTGAATACCATTCACTTCTTTACCACCATCCAGAAGTATCGCGTCGGGTGCAAGAAAGTCCAGGAACGCACGCCTGGTGTTGGTTTCCTTCGACCTGTAGGCGAAAGCTTTTTCGGCATTAATCAGAGACTGCAGAGCCGGAGAAAAATGCTGCGAAAAAGTCCTTCCCGCAAAAAACGTGAAGAATGATAAGAGGATAAGTGATTTGATATGCTTCATGTCGCCATCTTACGATAACGGCAAGATGAAAGTTTTTTAGGAACGATGAATACCCCATTCTAAGGTTAATACCTTTCAGTTTATTGTCAATCCAGAACGTGACGACAACGTACAGTGCAGCTATTAATTAGACTTTATCAATTAGACTTTATCACCTTAAGGTTCCTGTAATAGGAATCTACACCGGGATTGGTAAATAGTCCTATCGAACCAGATGTCTCCCCCAGTTTAAGGTCATTGACGATCAGGCAGG
This sequence comes from Cyclobacteriaceae bacterium, assembly GCA_044227305.1. Classification (GTDB taxonomy): domain Bacteria; phylum Bacteroidota; class Bacteroidia; order Cytophagales; family Cyclobacteriaceae; genus ELB16-189. The sequence continues at coordinate 519,575 of JBGAFJ010000001.1, forward strand.
GTTGGGGTGCATCATGCAGAAATAATTTCGCCTGTTTGCCCTTCACGACAATCTTCACTTTGATCCATTCACCGGGGGCCATGTCTGCATAGGATTCATAAACACCTGGAAATTCTTTTCGCAGTCTGAACCATGTATACTTAGGTTCGGAAACATATTGAACTGAATGATTTCTTCTGAGCTGATCGGTGGATCTTCCATTGGTGGGCCTGATGTAGATGGCCTCGTAGACGAGTGTATCCCTCCGGGATTGGATCCGGAACGCAACACCAACAAATCCGCGATTGGTGGAGTCTGACCCTCTGGCGGGTGCTCCGGACAATTCAATCTCTATTGTTCCATTCCTAAATTCTAGTCCTTTCAGTATTGCTGTCGGATCACTATCGCCTGCCGCCGTTACTTTGATCACTTTACTTCCTTTAAAGGATACGTCTTCTACTTTGCAACCAGGTGCTTCGAAAGAAGAGGCTGTGATCGCCAAGCTCTGACCGGCGCAGTGAATCGATACAAGGGTCGCAAAAGCTGCAATAATCAAAGATCTTAGATGCTTCATGGAGGTTTGATGATTTCAACTTACACGTTCCAAAGGTCTCTTGTGGTTAATAAAGTCCGGTCCAATTCAGGTGTTCAAAAAAATTCAATTCTGTTCAGATGCCGAATACTCAAGGCATACTGGTTAGGATGGATGGTCCACGCCCCATTGCAATATCGTTGATAAAAATCGAAAAATTCACTGACCCAAAAACGGACGATTACGTTGACAACGTCCGCAACCGTCATAACTTTGAAAGATGATTCTGCAGGAAAAAGACTATCTGGAGATTTATAAGAAGGAAAGTGAAGCTCACCTGGGGTGGGGCAGCAGCAGTGAATGGACCAATCAGGATTTTGAAAAACTGTGTGAGCTCGTGTTTGAAAAAACCGGCGTCCGGCTAAGTGCATCCACTCTGAAACGCGTGTGGGGCAAAGTAAAATATGACTCCGCCCCCACCCTCACCACGTTAAATACTCTCGCGCAGTTTTCGGGTTATGAGAACTGGAGAAATTTCAGGTCGCAGGTGCAGGCCAAATTCGGGAACACCCAAATCAATGGAAACGGTGTGCATAAGACAGAAATCGATTCGCAGGTAAAGCAGGCTACGGCACCCCTACCTTCAGAAAAGAAAACATCTGCACCTTCGGTTTGGAAGCTTGCGATCCCCGTTGTGCTCTCCATTGCAGTCACGATACTTTACTTTAATCTCTCGCCCCGCACGCGAATTGATCATAAAAACATTGAGTTTTTGCCTCACGTACTTTCTGATGATCTACCCAACTCTGTGGTGTTCGATTTTAATGTAGGCAATACGCGTGTTGATAGTGTATTGATCCAGCAATCCTGGGATCCTCGAAGGCGTGAAAAAGTGCCGGCCAGGAATAAACAACACACGTCTATTTACTATTACCCTGGGGTCTTCCAGGCGAAACTTATTGTTGATGACCAAATCGTCAAACAAGAAAACGTCTACATCCAGACTAAAGGTTGGAAAGGAATTATCGCTCAGGAGCCCGTCCCTACTTACCTGGCCAGCGAGGAGATTGGATTACACGGCAACAGCATGCGGATCGATGCAGAGACCCTGAGCGCGAAAACCGGCAAGGTGGTGTTCAACGGAATCGCCACGGGCTTTTACAATCTTCATTCTTATGACTCAGTCGACCCTTTTAATTTCACTATGAAGGCAACGCTACGGAATACCTCATCACGTGAACAGGCGGTTTGTCAGAACGCAGGGATTCTCCTGATTGGAGAAAATGAAGTGATCTCGGTGCCACTTTGCGGCAAAGGTTGCACATCTGCAATTTCAGCTTATATCGCCGGCGTTTCTATCAATGGGAAAGAAACGGACCTTTCGGCATTCGGATGCGATTTTTCCAAAGCGCAGGAGATCAAGTTTGTGGTCGTCAACAACCATTTGAAAGTAATCCTGAATGATACCCCTATCTACAACTTCCCCAATCCGGTTAACATGGGGCGCATCGAAGGAGCCGTTGTTACTTTCGAAGGTACCGGTGAATTGCTTGATCTTGAGATAAAATAATTGGAGATTAGGCAATGCGCATTAATATCCAGCGGTTGTCAGCGTTTCTACGTGATGTCAATCAATTCGGAGCGTTGCCCGGAGGCGGTGTTTCGCGGCCATCACTTTCCGACGAAGACCGGAAAGCACGCGACTGGTTTGCATCGCGCGTTACGGCACTGGGACTTGAACTGCACGTAGACGAAATGGGAAACATGTTCGGTGTGTGGCGCGGCCGAACCAATAAGATGATCGGCACAGGTTCGCACCTCGACACCGTTCCCACCGGTGGCTTGTATGATGGGGCGTTGGGCGTGATGGCAGGACTCGAAGTTCTTTCATCATTGAAAGAAAAGAAGTATCAGCCCAACCATACACTGGTACTGGCGAACTTCACCAACGAAGAAGGCACCCGCTTTACACCTGATATGATGGGCAGCCTGGGATACGCCAATCCGAAGTTAATCCCGGAATTGCACAAGTCCCTGGCACATGACGACGGCCGAAGCGTCGGGGAGGAATTGAAGCGTATCGGATACCTGGGGAGTATGCCGTGTGGATCACTTGCGTTCGACGGGTTTGTGGAACTACATATTGAGCAAGGTCCCATCCTGGAAAAAGCCAACCAGGACATCGGGGTGGTTGAGGCCGTTCAATCAATTCACTGGAAGCGTATTACCATCGAAGGGCGTAGTGCGCACGCCGGCACCACACCCGTTGAGTATCGAAGAGACAGTTTTTATGCGATGAGCTGCCTGTCTGCGCACGCACGCGAGCTTTGTATAAAAGAAAATGGCCTGATGATCACGATAGGCACCATGCAACTTGTTCCTAATGTGATCAATGTCGTTCCGAAAAAAGTGATCGCCACCCTAGACCTCCGTCATCCCGACGACGGCGTTGCGAAGAAAGCGCTGGAAGAAATTCATGCTTTTACCAATCAACATCCTTCATTCAGCGGCCTCCACACAAGCTGGGAAGATCTGGTCGACATCAACGCTATAAAATTTGATCAAGGTGTGGTAGCCGCCATCGAAAAGAGTTGCGTTTCTCTCGGATTAACATCCCGGAGGATGATCAGTGGTGCAGGACATGATGCACAGCTGCTTTCTTCGAAATATCCCAGCGCAATGATCTTCATACCTTCAAAAAACGGCGTGAGTCATGCCATTGATGAATTCAGTTCCGAGGATCAAATAGAAAAAGGAGCGAATGTATTGCTACAAACGCTCCTTGAATTAGACTCCCTGTAAATTGAGCCTTTTATCTGCGGCGGCTGCCACCATGGTTGCCTCCTCCACCTCCTCCGAAGCCACCACGCATCGTGCCACCAGAACTGCGTTGCATACCTCCTCCTCTCACACCACCCCAGCCCTGCTGATGAAACTGTTGAGATTGAAAGTTGTTGAACCTCTGCTGGTTGAAGTTCGATCCATTGATAGAATTTCTGAAATTACTGGCGTCATGGCCGGGATTCACCGTACGCCCGTTCATCTGACTGTTGAAACGCTCACGAGCGGGTTGTGTCTGCTGGGTACTGCGTGTGCGGGTGTCGTTCGTTGGCCGCGTTCTACCGTTCGTTCCATAATTGGCACCCTGACGATTAATAAAATTGAAGTGATCCCTTACCGCTGAGTGATAACCGCGGTACACATTGAATCCAGGCCTGTAAGCGCGGTAATTGTTATAGTAACCATGATACCAACCGTACATGCGGGGATACCTTCTGTATCCATAGTTAAAAAACCAGTTCGAATAACCGTAGGAAGGCAGCCCGAGGATTACCATGTTCCCACCCGCACCAATGTAAAATCCAGTGTGGTAGTAAAGCGGTCTCGGATACCAAATCGCCGTAGGATACCAGTAAGGATAGCCGAACCAATACGGGTATGGTGAAGTGTTGTAATAATTATTGATCACAGTTGGCGCCGTACCATCTTCCGTTTCAGAATAGTTATCCGCGAAATCCTGAGCAGACTGTTTCATTTCTTGCTGCAACTGGGGATCATTGGCAACCTTCTGCTTATATTCTTCAAGTTCTTTGGAGTTTTCCGATGCCAGCTGCGCATTGAGATTGGTGAGATTCTGACGCACGCCATTGGGATCATCTTTGTACGCTTCTCCTAAACTCACCGTCAAGTCAATCCGATCGGTGAGTAAATTCATCACATCAGGCATACCCACAATCTTTCGCATATCATTTTGAACTTCCGCAGGCATAGATCGGATGACATTCTCCATGGCATCCTGGGAATCCTGATAGGTTTTTTCCATCGCTTTCAGTTCGTTTGTGTGAGCCGGATAAAGTTCACTGACCGTTGCTGCGACCTGCTGAGGGTACGAAGCAACGAGCGCACTCACCTGGTCGGCACTCATGGGTCCAGCGGCAACCAATTGATGAATGAGATCCGGATATCTGGCGATGTCGTAAAATTTTTCCTGCGTTGCGCGCGGAAAGGGATTCAACAAATCCTGAAATGATTGACTAGAGCGGCCCTGAATACGTTCGAGCTTCACCAGTTTTTGCGGATACTGAGAGATATTCAATATCGCATCTCTCACATCGGCAGGGTAAGGCGCAATGGATGATACAATATCATCGTCATCTTGCCGGAGACTATCCTGATAACCCTGCGCATTGATGGTGAAGCAAAATGTGAAGATTGCCACACCTGACAACAAAACTTTTTCGACAGTTTTCATAACATTTTGATCCGGTTTTGACTCTGAAGTAACGAGCGAGCCGGAATTTATTGCCGGTATTATTGCAAAAGACTTGCCAGCAGGAAATGGGCTCAGAGCGCTGATATTTGGCTGTATGAGGCGATCCGGCTGCATATTCCGGTTGTCGGGCTACAATTCACACATCCCGGAACTATTTGCCGCCGTTGGTGTTTGCCCGTCATTAAATAAAAAACGCTCCTCATTCCTGAAGAGCGTTTTTGGTGACGGCGTTTCGTTTTACTCTGCCACGGTTTAATTGCTGCGCAAATTCCGCCTATCGTTTCGCATCGAGTTTGATGGAGCGTTTTGGTTGATCCACTGAAATCAATTCGTTGAACAGCATCTTAAATGTTCCATGTGATTGACCGCGGAAAGTAATTTCCGGACCAAAAGCATACAAAGTTCCCTTTCCGACAGGCGCTTCGAAAGCAGTCACTCCACCTTTAAGGTAGGGCTGGCCCCAGGCCCATCCGCTACGCAAGGGTGCTTCATCCGTGAACCAAGCAAGTGGTTTCACTTTGCCGGAAGCAATTGCTTCGGGAGCGAGTTTAAACACCGGACTATTTTCAAAATACACATCCGCTTTATTAGACATTCCCCAGGTTGCACTCTGCGCTGAGTCGAGGTTGATACGCAGAATGCTGCCCGGCACATAATACTTGTCTCCGGGAAGTCTACGCTCAACGCCGTTGGGGCCAATTTCGGTTAACGCGTTTTTCACGGGCAGCCCGAGGTGATAGGCAAGGTTCGTGCTGGTACCGATGGTAACGATCTTCCCTCCCTCTTCCAGGAATTTTTTCAACGCCGGAATGGATTTCTCGGGTGTGATTTTGCCCATCGTCTTGTGCCATTCTGCAGGAATATTCTCTTCCTTCGGCTCGCGGGGATAACCCCACTCGGGAGGTGGCTCCTTCACGATGGAGGGTATCGCACCTCGCACGAATATGATCACATCAAATTTCTTATTGAGGTCCCCTGCATCTATATCTTTTGGATAGATGACAGTCGCATTGAAATGATATTGCTCCATCAGCCAACGCACCCAGCCTGAAGGCATGGATCCACCGTACTCATCCCAGAGCGCAATGCGTGCTGTCGAAACTTTTGCCAAACCATCCGATGGAGCTTTGCTCACTCCGGTAGCCACCAATCCAAAGGCATCCGCATTTTTTTCTATAACCGACTTCGCTTTGGCGGTTGCAGGTACATAAAAGGTTCCGGCAGAAGTATTTTTTCCCGCTCCGTTGGGTAATCGGTATACGTCTGCGCCTTCCTTCAAAAGATCATTGACGGTAACGAAAGAATTATTTGCTTTTGCATTCAACAGATATCCCGCCGTTGCTGATGCATCGACATGACCTTTCGGTAACTGAAGTTCACCATACTTAATTTGCTCAAAGGGTCCTGTGAAATCTTCGATAAACCTGTCGAACTGAACACCCATCTGATAGGCGAGCGTCCAACCTGCGGCATCATAAGGTCGAATGGGAGGACCACCCGGATATTGAAAATCATTGGGGTGATCCTGGGGTTCGAACAAATCAATGATATGCGGGCGGAACGCCTGGTTTGTCTTAACGATATACGATCCTGCCGGATATTTTTTCTTTCCAACCGTAAAGTCTGACTTGGCGGTTTCGACGCGGATACCTGTGCGCAGCAGGGCGTTGATATAACGTACCGCTGTTGCGAAATCGGCCTGATCCGAAGGTATCACATAACCTCTCGCGTCTCGTAACGACGGAGCTTTGAAAATGCTGTCATAATAACGACCGGGGATCTCAGACCTTCCTCCCATCAACCCCGACTGCTCTGATTCAATTTTTGGTTTTTCATCTTTTTTCGGGCGATTCTTCCAGGCCGTATTGATTGCTTCCACACGACTCGGATACGGTGTCCAGTAATCCATACTACCACGGTCTATCGAGTTTCTGCCCATGCGCCAGATGTTCATCAGCAACTGATCGCTGTTACGTGCTGCGTAGTCGAGTACGGCATAATTCATTGTGACGGAGTAATCGATCGACTGACGGAAATGCCACTTCTGAGGTGTTACCGGGTTTGGCGTGTTGTTATTAGGAATAAGCCGGCCTGGAACGAGCGGCACCTCTGCAGGAGTCGGGCTCCCTACTGTCTCCGTAAGCAAGCCGATCATGTTATGGAAATGCGTTGTGGTACGAAGCCCACCGTTATACCAGGTCGAAAATACTGAACCTCCAAGCCTGGTGAAGCCGGGTTTCTTTTCGGCATTGAGGCGATTGATCATTGCGGCACCTACCGCATCGATGCCGGTAATCATCATCGGATCGAACACATAGTTAAATGGATCGCGATAAGGAGGACCCGCTACGATAGAGCCTGCGGGACCACTTTGATGGTGATTGTACATAATCTGAGGGATCCATTCGATAAAAAGCTGCCGAGCCATATTCTGAGTTTCCTTCATGTTGAGCATGTAGAAATCACGGTTGTTGTCGTGGCCAATGTATTTCTGATAAAGGCGTGGGAGATCTTCGAGAGACCTCTTTGCCGGCGTGCTGTTGCGCATGTACCAGTTTGACACTAGTTCCTGGCCGTCCGGGTTAGCGTGGACGAAGAGGATCACAACCTTGTCAAGGATGCGCATCGTCTCCGGATCGGTTCGGCTCACAAAATCGTAGAGGGTTTCTATCAATTGATGTGTACCCACCGTTTCTGTTGCATGGAGACCGCCGTCGATCCACACGATGGCTTTACCTTCGGCGGAGAGAGCTTTGGCTTCGTCTTCGGAAACACCGTCGGCACGCGCCATCTTCACTGAAATTTCTTTGTAACGATCCAGCTTCTTGTGGTTCTCCGGCGAGGTAACGATCATTTGCCACTGGTGGCGGCCTTCTTCGGTCAACCCCAGGTCAACCATTTTTACCCGGTCGGAGGCAGCAAGTTTTTTGAAGTATGCTTCGGTTTGTGTGTAGGTGGCGAGCATGTAGTCATCACCAATGTTGAATCCAAAGTGTTCCTTCGGACTGGGGACAGACTGTGCGATGGCGGCGACCACACTGAATGTCAAAGCGAAAATAAGGTTTAAGCGTTTTCTCATGTCGAGGGGGAATTATTCATTACAAAAGAGATCAATTAATGATCTAACATAAAGAAAAATTTGATGGGTGGAGGAATGTTTGGTTTCAGATCATTTGAGATGGTCCCAATGCATGAGGGTGTTAAACACCATGGGGGCTTCATGAAGGTTGAGATACCGGTGCAAGGGATCAAACGTGAATGCGACCACTCTTCCGGTGCCTGCGGGAACATTGAATATGGCACCATGGCCAATGATGGCTTGCTCATTTCTGACCATGCCCGAAACCACGTACGGTATTTCTTTCGCGGGCTTCGTGATCGGCGCCTTCACGGGCTTCACATCGGGCAATCCCATAATCGGCCCGTTGTAATCGTCCTCATCTTTCAGTGCTTTCGTGCCATATTGAAGCAACATCATATTTCTATCCTGACGATCGACCTGCAGGATCGGAACAATACCACGGAAGATCGGAAACACTTCCGGGTAGCCATATAAGACGGGTGAATCCGACTTTCTCACCTTCGCCATCACCACGGAACCAGGATGGAACAGACTTCCTGCGTTCGCCGACGAAAGGCTTCTGGCGATTCCCAACTCCGACATGATGCGCGAGGCATTGTCCAGTGAGATGATGACACCTCCTGCCTCCACAAATTGTTTTAATTTATCAATTCCGTCAAACCCGGGCCCACCGGTCATATCGTTCGTTGCGTCGGGAACGCCATGAGAAGGAAATTCTGCCGTTTTGGTAAAAGGCATCGGTCCAAACTTTTTGTCGATCTCATGAATAAAATTACTCGCTGCGCCTCTTACACGCGGGATGAGTATGACGTCAAATTTTGCACGAAGCCCACCGGCTTTCAATTCATCCTTGTCGATGTTGGTATACGGGATGCCGCGTTGGTCGAAAGTGAAACGCGCCCAACCTTCGTCCTGCGTGTTGTACCAAGTATGGTAGATGGCGATGCGAGGCAAGTTGATATCATGCAGCTTCGCGTTGCCTGTGGATTTCACAGATGTGATGTCCAGCCCAAACTGTGATGAAATCGATTTAGCCTGATCCGACGATACTCCCTGGAAGAAAATTGACCCTGCATTCAATGAATCTTTTGCGCCGTCGATGTTGGCTTTTACTTCGAGAACGGACGCTTTTGCTTTTGCATTTCTGGATTTCAGCCAATACAATGCAGAGATCGCTGTGTTTTGAGCTTTGTAATTCAGTACATAGGTGCCGCTCTCTCCTTCGGTCTTTCCTTCATACTTCACATCGTTTTTTAACAAGGTGAGGTCGGAGGCGTTATATTCTACACTGTCTTTTGCCTTGACCTCTACACCATAGAGATAACTCAAAGTCCATGCAATATCATCGTAGGGTGGAAATTTTGCTTCTTTGGGATAGTTTTGTTTCGTCAGCAAAGACATCGCCAGCGCGCGGTAGGGTTGATCAAGCTTGATCACATAGTCTCCGTTCTTCGCACTATGAACTTCAATATCCTGGACACGGAGTTGGTTCACCAGGTAAGCGGCCATATACGGATCACGTTGATCTCCCGGGATCACAAAAGCCTTTGGTTTTTCATGCCTTCCTTTATTGATATTGTTCAAACCTTTCTGATAAAAATTCTGCAATAATAATTTTCTATTGTCGGCCGTGTAAGCAAGGGATGCCAGTACACCCGCCTCCATGTAGTTCACGTTATTGCGTGAAGACCAGTTTACTTTTTCGGTGGCCGGATCGGGGCGATACCATTCTCTTCTGGTTACCGGATCCCCGGCGTAGCTGTCGTCTGAAAGATCACGCACGTACGTGTTGGCGCCGGCGTTACCGAAAGTTTCATAGAATCTACCGATCGCATTGTGGTTGTTGGCAACCCAGAATACATAGCCCGGATACCAGCCATCATAGAACGCCCAGGTGAAAGCACCGGGTAATCCCTGCGAGGCAAGTGCGGTGACATCATGATTGGCAAACACCTGCCACTCTCCCACCGTGATGGGGTCTATCGTCTCATTGTATGGACCCGTGCCAGTGGACATATAAATGAGCGGGACGGACTCATGCAAATCATGCATGACCGTGGGATGCCAGTCATAATAAATTTTATAAACTGCTTTCGTTAGTTGTTGTGAATTCTGGAGACCATCCCGGTTGTTGTCATGAAAAACATAACGACCCCAATAGGGCGGTGAATGCGGAAACCCATCATCAAATTCCGTGCGTGCCTTGGTGTAGCGATAGTACCAATCCACCTGTTTGTCACGACCGTCCGGTTCGGAAGCGGGGTTAAGGATAATGATCACATTATCCAACACTTTCTTTATTTCGGGGGTTGGGTCGGTTATCAGGCGATAGATCAACTCCATCGTCATTTCGGGCGAGCCCATCTCCGGAGAGTGCAAGCCGGCATTGAAATAATAAATCGCCTTCGAATCGTTGATGACCGCACTCACATCCTGTGGGCCCAGCTTGCGGGGATCAGCCAGCAACGCAACCTGCTTTTTGTAGTGGTCGAGTCTTTTCATCGTTTCGTCGTTGCCAACCACAATGAGCTGAATCGGGCGTCCTTCCTCTGAAGTACCAACCTGCTCTATCTTCACCATCGGAGAAACTTCTGCCAATTTTTTATAGTAGTTGTAAATCTCACTCGTATGATGCATCACGCCGGGCGCACCGATGATCTCCCCGAAATATTTTCTTGGTGAAGGTATTTTGGGATCGTCGATCAGGTTGAGTACAGATGCCGGAAGAAACCTTTTGTCGGTAGTGTATTCCTTTATTTTCTGATTATAGACTTCATCGATTTTTTGAGCCAGGCCTGGAACGACAGTCAGCAGGAAAACCGCGAATCCAAAACATTTTCTGAACATAGACATTAGGGTTAAGATGCTATGAAAAGTATTGGAATCGGGCGGCATTGCCAAGCAGGAAGTGATGGAAGGATTTTAGAACAAATCCGGCGGGCTGAAAAACCATTCACGACGTGGATATTAAACTCGGTGACCTTGACGCCGGCTTTGAGCCCGATTACAGTGAACGCACCTTCAAGTGAATTGGGAAAAGGTGCTACATTTAACATATATCTCTTTGCGAACCCGGATTGATCAAAACGTATGAAAAAAGTCGCCAGCAAGCTCACCAAAGCGCAACTCCTGAAAGAGATCGACGAGAAGCTGAATGCCCTGAACTTATTGCGAAGTGCGCTGGCTGTCGATCCTGACAGAACTCAGGCGAATTTTGAAACCTACCGCAAGCGTTTTCTCGAAGATCTGAAAACAAAGATGTGACTGGCACACGTCTGCATCAAATCAGCTCCGTTTAAAGATCAGTTTTTTAAGAAATCATAATCGAAAGATTTTCTTCTAAATTGTCAGAGCAACTCCGTTCTGACATGAAATCATTCTTTCTTTCTGCAGCCGCTTTATTATTGATCACTCACGCATCGGCACAATTCGACCCCGCCGCTGACCTGGCTAAAAAAACAGTCGCCGGCCTGTCCCTTGAAAAGAAAGCCGCCCAACTGGTATGCGCCGAGATTTCCGGAAACTACATCGCGGAAGATGATCCGAAATATCAATCATGGCTGGCGCTTGCGCGTGATCATGGTATTGGAGGGTTTGTTATCTATGGAGGAACGCCTCACAGCGTCGGGATCCTTTTGAATAAACTTCAACAGGCAGCAAACATTCCCATTCTTATTTCCACTGACTTCGAAGGTGGTCCGGGGCAACAGGTTGCCGGTGCAAGCGAATTCCCCTCCAATATGGCTTTCGCTGCTGCCGGTGATGACGATCTGATGTATCGCGCCGCGAAGATCATGGGCAGTGAAGGAAAGGCGCTGGGCATCCATTTGACTTATACTCCGGTGTCAGATGTTTCATTGTCGCCGGACAATCCCCAGGAAAGCGGACGGTCATTTGGCGCAGACCTGGGCCTCATGAAAAAAATGCTCAACGCCTACGTGAAAGGATATCATGAAACCGGCATGCTCACCACATCGAAACACTTTCCCGGTCGGGGTGATATGAAGGGAGGGCCCGCCTATCCATCTTTTACAACCCTGAACAAATCCGCAGCGGAGCTTGAAGCCAATGAATTCACGGCCTTCAGACATGCGATAGACGCTGGTGTGGACTTTATGATGACAGAGCATATCGCAATCCCCAACATCACAGGTGGGTCCATGCTTCCTGCAAGCGTTGAGCCCAAACTGGTGAAGGGGATTATCCGGGATAAACTCGGATTCAAAGGAATTATCACTTCAGATGATCTTTGGTATGATCATGTCATCGCACGATTCGGAAAAGAAGAAGTAGCCATTATGGCATTGCAGGCCGGGCACGATATCGTGTTGAAGCCAAAAGATCCCATCGCGACGATCCAGGCCATTACCGATGCTGTGAAAAAAGGAAAACTCAGTCAGGAACAAATCGATCAGTCGGTCTTTAAGCTGTTGTATAAAAAATTTGCGCTGGGTCTGGATAAAAACAAGATCATCAACATTGAACATATTACAAAAGTGGTGGGAACGGCGGAACACAAAGCGGTTGTCCAGGAAGTCGCTGACCGTTCGGTAACGCTGCTTCGCAACGAAGGTGTGTTGCCGCTGAAAGGCTTCGACCCCGCAAAAACCCTTCACATCACGATTCAAAAAGATGAAGACCAGCCGAACGTAAGGACGTTGATTAAAGAAATGTCAGCAGCCTTTGCGGGTATGAAGCATTATTCTTTGAAACCCGGGGGCGACCGGACGGTATATGATGAAGTTCTTAAAGCCGCAGCGAATGCAAATCATGTTGTGGTCTCGCTGTTCATTCAGCGAGATCGTCACGGCGACGCGGCGCCGATCAGAAGCGAAGATGTCGATCTTATCCATAAACTCAGTGCTATGAAAGCCGGTAAGATGGTGGTGATGTCTTTCGGAAATCCACATCTCATCAGAAAGATCGACCAGATCCCTTCATTCATAGTCGGGTACGGCGAGGGTGGATTTTACGGCAATCAAAAAGTCTACTTCAGTTCTTTTATCAGAATATTAAAAGGTGAGCTTAAGCCTTCCGGCAAGCTTCCGATTCGGGTGAGCGACAAAATCGGCATTGGGTATGGCCTCACGTACTAGGCTGAAGCACGGAAGGCGTTATTAAGTTTTACGGATAAGAAACAAATCCTAGACTAGTCTAAAAAGTTATTAAATAAGCCGCAATTTTTGGGTCTTTGCGGTTCGGGACGGCTTTCAATTTGGATTTTCTTCGTGCTTCTAGCCATGCGCACAGTTGAACAGGCGAATCGCGAAGTCTGAGCCGGATCCGATTATCTGGCGCTCAGATAAGACCTTCCCACCTCAAAACTATTCATCAGGTATCCTGATGGCGTATGCCCTGTAAAACGCTTGAAATCCTTAATGAAATGGTTTTGGTCGTGATACAAATGTGTGAAAGACATATTACGCCACCGGATCGAAGACATGTTGCGCATTTTCTCCTCGATTGCCTTGAAACGCATGATCAAAGAATACGTCTTGGGAGAAAGACCTACATCGTGTTTGAAACGGACCTCCAGGTATCGTTGGCTGACGCCCAGTTTCGCAGCCACCTGCTCGATGCCCAGGTCGGGGCGAAACTCCAGCAAGTGAAGGGCATTCCCTATGAGGCCACCTCCATCGTGTTTTAGTAACCTTATGAAGAATCTTTCAATGAGGTCAATTTGGTCCCGGGTACCCACCACTCTGGTTAATTGCTCATGAAAATCTCTGAACCTCTTATCGATCAACAAGCCATCTACTGCCCGGTTTGTCAACTCCGACATGTTGATTTTCAGAAGCGATGAAAGAACCGCTGGCCTTACGATCACACCGATGGAATAAAATCCGGGCCAATGTACGGCGGTAAAATGGCGATCGATCTGACCGAACACACTGACAGCGGGTGTTTTATATTCTTCCTTGATAATAAGACTTCCTGAATTGCCGAAATTGAAAAACACGCCTGAGTATCCGTTGGGGAACATGGTGTATTCACCGCGCTCTGTGGTAGCCCGTGCATCAGCCACCATGTAGCACTGGATGAAAGGGCGTAACGCCTCAGATGGCTGCAGGGAAGAAAAACGCATCGTCCAATTTAGGAATTTTAGTGTATAGATTGTTTAGCTACTGAGGACGCCGAAAAGACACGGAAAAAATTCGTTTAAAGGGGATAAAGATCTTTTCTCTTTCATCAACGACGGATTGGCTATACCGCCACTTGGGTGTATTGGGCTTATCCTTTTCGGGCATCGTGACGATGAGCTCAATCAGATACAGGCCTTCCTGATCTTTGGGATCGATGATGGAGGTGTTCACCGACTTCACAGTTAGGTTTGCGGCAAAGAATCCATTCATCCCATCAAAGCGGGCAAACATTTGCGATCCCCGCGAAATCTGATACAGGACCCTGGCCCGGGCTATGTTGACTAACAAATCCAAAAGGACACATGAGGAGACTTATAGCAGCCCGAGAAAATCAGAATTCATCCTTCAGTTTCTCAAGGCTATCGTGACCGGAAAATACCATCTCGGTGAGCTTATAGTTTTCGTCGTAAGCGAGCCGAAGCTTGATTTTCTTACCAGACCAGTTTTGAATCCGTTCGAAGCGATTGTCTTTTTCCTTGCTCTTCTCCGACTTACCGTACAAGGTCTCCAATGAACCGAGGATGTCGTCATAATTAGCAGGAGTTGAATTCTTAAAAGAGACGATGATCTCCTGCACTTTTCCTTTGTAGAACTCCAACTCGATCTCACCGGTGTAGCTCTTCACGCTCACAGTATTTTTCACGAGGTATAATTTCGTGTCTGCATTCTCAAGGGTCTTCATGAATTTGATCTTTTCCTGGTGGACGGCCAGACTGTCTCCGATCTTGAATTCCTTAAAGCCTGCTTTCTTATCGAGCTCGTCAAGATTCTGAGCAACGGTAAGACTAAAAGCCAGTAGCGCCAGGGCTGTGAAAATGAATTTCATGCACATTGTTTTTACGAAACAAAAATACTGAAAATGGGCGCTAACCAAGAAAACCTGCCGCGGTCCCGTGGGGCCACCCGGACGCTCGCGCCGCGGCATCGTATGCAAAAAGACGGCGCCAAAGGCAGCGATTGGCAAGTGGCAAGTGTCTTCTGTCGGAACAATCCCGTACCGAAATGATCCTGCGCAGAAAAATATTTTTCTATTTCGTCGTTTTTGCATTCGTATGGGTGGCGTGCGCGAAAAAAAATGAGGACCTCACCATCGACGGCTACCATACCTCCAATGAAGTGGCAGCGTCAGACCTGGTGGCATACTGGAGCTTCAACAGAAACAACGTCGAATTTTTTACAGCCCGGTTCGCCTCAATCACACGTGAAACTATTGTGCCCCTGAAAGGCCAGATCGGAGACGCGATCCGACTCGACGGAGCCACCATGGCCTATCCTTTGATCCCCAATCTTAGCAAGGCAGACGGCCTTCCCGATTTTACCATCAGCTTGTGGCTAAACATCCAGGGACAAAAAGGAATAAACAATGCATTCACTCCAGTCTTTTCCCTTGTTGCGAGCAACAGTACCGACGGCTGGGGAAACATAGTCTTCGGTGCGGAGACAGGTCACTACAAACCGCAGTCGGATACGTTGGAGCTGCGAGCAGTCATTACCACACCCACAGGCACGCGTGAAGAAAATATTTCCAAACCGAATGGAAGCAAAGGCTCCTGGTTCCTGGGTGCCAACAAATGGAGTCATGTAGTGGCGCGTTGGAATTCGACAACACACCAATTACAAATTTTCGGAGACGGAACTTCGATAGGTGGATTTGATGATCACCCTGCGATGGGTGCTTTGGTAATCTCCACGCCTGCTCTGGTCGTCATCGGAGGACTCGGATGCAGTGATCTGGGGTTCGCGAACGCACCGCCACGGTCTGCGTCAAATCCGTTCGCAAGTTTTGCGATCGATGACTTACGGGTATTCAACAAAGCGTTGTCGGATGCTGAAGTGCTGGCGCTGTTTCATTTGGGAAAGGCGGGGAAGTGAGCCGCAAATATACCTTTAAGCCGCTTCCTCCGCGAACCAATCAAAGGTAGACAGCTGACATCAGAAAGGGCCGCCGGGCCACGGATTTCCTTGTCATATCCAGGGTAAATGTTAGTTTTGCACCCACCAAATAAGGTCTCGTGGCCGAGTGGCTAGGCTGAGCTCTGCAAAAGCTCCTACAGCGGTTCGAATCCGCTCGAGACCTCTCAAAGGCTGTCTTTCCAGACAGCTTTTTTTGTGCGCCCCCGAGTTATTTCACCGTCTTTCGCGTCCAGCTAATGAGCGCATTGTGATAACCGATGGCCAGGCGAGGCCAATCCCACTCCTTCCCACTATCTACTATACTGATGCCATGACTGGCATTCTTGTAGATAAGGATTTCAAAATTTTTACTGCCGGCGTCGATAAGAGCCGCCTCGATTAATTTTTTACTTTTCGCAACTGGCACCACATTGTCAAGCTCTCCCCAGATCATCAGTTTCGGAACAGAAACCTGCCTCCAAACCGGGAGCGGATCAAACGACAACCATTTCTTTACTCCTTCATCCGACGGCCCGACGGTTTCATTGGATAACAAAGCACTTTTAAACCATCGCTTCGAACGGAAAGAAGACAAACTGGACTCTAGCCGACTTTTGTCGCCAACGCTGTTGTACTGATAGTCTCGCAGCTCCTTTCTGAATTTCAATATCATCACTATTGAATCTTCGGGAAGTCTCACTCGCCGTAGGGCGTTTTGCACGTCGAAATCATTTTGTTCGTCCGGTGTCACACCGGGCGCTGACCCAACGATCAAAAAAGTGATGTCCTTCGAGCGACTTGCAGCAAGCGGCGCTACATATCCACCCTGACTAAATCCCATAATCCCAACTCTGTCCTTTGCTATTGACTTATGGTTCTGAAGCCAATGAACGCCGGCAATCGCATCATCGGCTAATAATTCCATTGACACCTCTGTCCCGGTTGAAAGCCCTTTGCCACGCCGATCATATATTAACACAGCAATTCCATTTCTTGCAAACAAGTATGCTCTGGACCTGTAAAAATCTTCCGTGCGGGTTTGA
Source organism: Cyclobacteriaceae bacterium (assembly GCA_044227305.1). Lineage (GTDB taxonomy): Bacteria > Bacteroidota > Bacteroidia > Cytophagales > Cyclobacteriaceae > ELB16-189. The sequence continues at coordinate 536,520 of JBGAFJ010000001.1, forward strand.
TTGCCGGAGCCATGAACCTGAACGATGGCAGGAAAAGGGCCCTCGCTATTTGGAAGAACTAAGGTGCCCGCCAAAGTCGCGTCCGAATTTGCAATTACGATTTCTTCTGTACGGTACTGTAACGCGATGTCACTTTCTTTCTTGATAACAAAGGTTGCTTTGATGCCAAGGCCCTCCCAATCACCCATTATTCTCTTTCCATCTAATGCGCCATGGAAGTTGGCCACGGAATTCTTATCCGAATACTTCAACCTAATTGTTGAACGATCCAATTGGATATCACTGAATACAAGGTGATGAAGGCCGTAGTCCGGGAGATCGAAGTCACCTTTAAATCCCTGATCTGTTGGGCGTATATTTACTTCAACACTCCAATTTTTGCCTTCCCTTTGTATCTCTCCCTTCCATCGCCCCTGAATCATGCTGTCTTGTCCAGCAGCGGAAAAAACGAGCAAGATGAATAGATTAAAAACCAGAATATCTTTCATAATGGTAATACGTAATTTAGCCTCCACCTTCGACGTGTCTTAATCCAATTCGTTGCGCCTGCCGACAATGATTTACCAGTTCCAACAAAGTAATTCCGAAACAGGGACACAAATTTTGGACGCAGTTGCCTGGGTTCATAATCTTCTGGTAGTCCTTCCGCCACTGCTATTTGTGGTGTATTTACTACTCACCTACTCACCCGCACTCCACTCACATACACCGCGCTGATTTTCCGGGTATTCTTGATATCCACCAACGGATCTTCATCAAGTACAATAAAATCTGCCCAGTTCCCGGACTGAAGGCTCCCTACATTTTTCAAACCCATGCAGGAAGCCGCCGTTGTTGTTGCTGATTGAAGAACCTGTGATGGGGTGAGCCCCGCCTCCACCATCTTTTCCATTTCCAGGTGTTCGAAGTATCCCATAAATCGGGTCGGCACGCCGCTGTCGGTGCCCATCACAATCGGCACACCAGCATCCGACAAAGTTTTCAAGTTTGCCATCGCAACGGGAAGTTGTTGCCTGTAAACCTTTGCCGCCCAGCTTTCCCCAACCTCTTTCATGCGCGTAGGATCTAACAAGGGTTTCACCACTTCGCTACGGAACTCTTTTTCTTGATTAAAAAAAGGATCCTTAAAAAATGCAGCGCTGTCCGCATACACATACATCACCACTTCCCGCATGAGCGTCGGACAATAACATACATTCCGCGCCTTCATGCCTTTGATAAAATCTTCATCAACCGGCTTGTCGCGAACGCTGTGTGCCATCATGTCGCTGCCGGCATCAAGCAGTTTTTTTGCATCACCGAGGTAGTACATGTGGCTTGCAAACTTGTATCCCAGTTCGTGTGAGCGTGCAATCGCAGCACGATAAACGTCTTCAGATATTTTCGGAACGATTCCCAGGTTGTCGTCGATACGGATCTTCATGAAGTCTACGCCCATCGCATGGTTGGCGTCAACGATGGAATTGCCTTCTTCAGGTGTCCTGCCTATGATCACGGTTCCTGCCACATAAAGGCGGGCACGGCCCGTGGTCATCGAATCATGCACGGCACGAAATTCTTCGGCTTCTGCTTTGTCGCCGCCAAGGCTTACCACGGTCGTGACACCATAACGGGCATAGAGTTCAAGGTTCTCGCGAATGTTGTCGCGTGAGTAATGGCCTCCCTCGATGCCTTTCACCTCACCCACGTGTCCGTGTGAGTTGATAAGACCAGGTATAATGAATTTTCCGGTGACGTCATTGATCTGAGCTCCTTCAGGAATGGCAACATCCGTCCTACTGCCTGCAGCCAACACTTTGCCCTGATCAACGAGTAACACACCATCTGTGATCGGCGGTGCTGCACCGTCAAGGATGGTCGCGCCGGTGAAAGCCACGATGGTGGATTTGTTTTCTGATGCTGGTGTGCATGCGCAAACAAAAAGCGTAATAAGGATAAAAAGGTTTTTCATGGGAATAAGGTAGCTGCGTGGTGAAAGTAAAGCAAGGAAAGAAGTTTAAGCGGAGAACGGGGAAATACAAAAACCGCGGAGATCGCGGAGGGCGCAGAGTTTAGAGATTGTTTGCGACTCTTTTTATACCACTCTTAGTTGGAACTACATTGAAAATTCAGCAATAGGCTAAGCCTAGGATTAGAAAGCTTGAGATAAGTTAACACTTGTGCCAAGTGCACCGGTGTAAAAGCACCAACAGACTTTAATTCCAATATCACTTTACGTTCCACGAGTATATCTATCCTATATCCACAGTCAAGTTTTACATCTCTATAAACCATTGGTAAGGGTACCTGCTTTTCAATGTTTAATCCCGCATCCACGAGCTCAAAACAAAGAGCAGCTTCATAGGATGACTCAAGAAGCTCCGGCCCAAGTTCTTTATGTACTCTAATCGCACACCCTATCACTTTTTCGGCAATTGGTTCTCAGTCACGTCGAATAGTTTACATGCAATTTGCTCAACTGCATCTCAGATGTGCAATCAGGAATTCATGATCATTCATCTTTGCGTCTCAGGATCTCTGCGGTTTGAAATCCGTGCACTCTCAAGGCGAGCCATTTTATGCATTCCGACGATACCTTACCTTTTTTATAAAGTCTTACCTACAGTTCATAACAGTAATATGCCTACTGAATACAGGTTGTCTCCAAGTGATGATCATCTGCTTTCATGCCACACTTCAATCATTGAATATTGGCTAACAAAAAATATAAACATGAAAATAATCTTTGCACTCTTGCTTCGAATGCTCCTCATCCTTGTAGCTGCTTATCAGCCTGGTTTCTCACAAACTCAACGCAGCACATGGTTGAAGGGGGCAAACTATTTCTCATTGCAGGCATTTGGTCCTGAGATACCTTCTTTCAAAGAAGCCAGGTTGAAATTCAATCATTACTATGAAATAGATAAAGGACCTAGGATAGACGAATCGATAATCGATATTGACAACCTTCTTCAATGGGAGGAAAAGTTCGGGTTCAGTGGATCTGTTCTTATTGTGAAGGATGGAAAAACAGTTTTGAGCAAGGGTTATGGTTTTGCAAATACAGCAAAAGGTATCAAAAACACACCGCAGACCGCATACTATATCGCTTCAGTCAGCAAGCCCATTACCGCCATGGCAATAATGAAGTTAGTTGAACAAAAGAAAGTGCGACTCGATGATGCCCTACCAAAATATTTTTCCGGCGTGCCAAAAAACAGACGAGGCATAAGTGTTGAGCAATTACTCACCCATACATCTGGTCTGGATCACACGTATTCTTGTGATGAAATTGCAAGTCGTGAACTAGCGATTAAAATCATTTTAAATGAAACGCCGCAACTTTCCGCGCCCGGCACAAAGTTCAATTACTCTGGCGATAATTATACACTGCTCGCGGCGATCATCGAAATAGCATCAAAAGATACATTCGAAAATTATGTGTCGAAAAACATTCTTGCACCGGCAGGGATTAGCTTTCCAGAAAAAGAAATCCCGGCTTTTGTAGGTGGCTTGAACGCAATCGCTCCCGAGCAGCTCGCTTTGCCAATTGACGACTCTTACTACAGAACATTAAATGATATAAAACCCACGTGGGGGAGAAAGGGGCGCGCGGGAATGGTTCTTTCCGTAGAAGATCTATTCAAACTGGACATTGCTTTTACGTCAAATAAAATACTGGATGCAGGTACGGTAGATGCCATGCTTTCCCCCAGGAATAAGAATAGTGGTGCCAATTATGGATACGGATTTACTCTCGGTACCACCATCAGAGGCACCAAAATCTTCGGCCACAGCGGAGACGATACTGGCATAGGTCATAATGTTGACTACCTGGATTTTCCTGATGATCACGTGAAGATATTTGTCGCCTCAAACGGCGGCCTGTATTCCGGCACTTCGTGGTCTGCCGTGATCACGTCTATGCTACAACGATTGGTACTCCCCTCGGCCTTCACATATGCTAATCTAGAATTACCGCGAGGGCCATTAGGAAATTATGTTGAGTCAGAAGTCGAACAATGGGAAGGCGTGTACACCCAATCAGAAAACATAAGTTATCATATCTGGCTAAATAATTCAGGACAATTGCTGGCAAGTCCCATCGGAGACTCTGTGGCATCAACATTCTTCGATACAAAAACCTACACTGAAAAAAATAAAATCACAAGGACCATTCTCGAGGAAGCGAATAGAAAAGAGTTTACTTTGTTGAAAGCCCTGACAAACGACAATGATTCATTTGAAAAAATGAAAACGATCATTTCAGGTAACCTGACATCGCTGGAAAAAAGATACGGACGCATTCAAAAAATCAGCATACTAGGGTCTGCCAATATGTGGAGTGGCAATTACCAAGCAGAAATTGCGACTTGGTTTGCTTTAACATTTGAGAAAAAGACGCAGCTATTTAGACTAGAATGGAATGGCAATGATAAGGTAGCTGGCCTGGGCGGTAGTCGCATTCGCTATCCAATGACATTTATTTTGAAACCGGCAGAGGGCGAATTTGTCGGTTTCGATGTAGCGAACGGCAGATCAATTTCAATACTTTTCTCGCACCTTGATCACGAAAATAGAAACAAGATGGAAGTGAAAGTTGGCGACTCAAAATCAACAACCTTCATAGGTAACGGTGATATGAATTTGTTACCCAAACGCTCAGCTGCCGAGCTGATATATCATATCGTTAACACAAAAGGGATTGACACTGCAAAAGACTGGCTGGCAGCGTTGAAAAAAGATAGGACCACTCGATTCGATATTGACGCGGGTGAACTGAATGACGTTGGATACAGGTTATTGAATCAAAACAAAGTCAATGAGGCCATTGGAGTCTTTATTATACAAACTCAGGAATTTCCTGAAAACGCGAATGCCTTCGACAGCCTGGGCGAGGCTTACCTGAAAGTCGGCGATAAAACCCTAGCGCTCTTGAATTACCAGAAATCGCTACAGATAGATCCCAATAATAAAAATGCTAAAGCCATTGTGAAATCGTTGGAGAAAAGTCAAAATAAAAACTGACGCCCGGTAAGTTTTTCCCTCGCTCCAATCACGGTGTTACTTCCGCCTGCAGGATTATCGGAGGATATTCCAAAGCGATGGAACAAATACCGTGGTTTCGTACCGCACATTTCTTCGCAATAAAAAAGGCGACCCTCCCGGATCGCCTTTCAAAACTCTAAGTCTGTTACGACTTACTTATTCTCATCATCGTTTTTCGAAGCTGACATCTTCTCTTTCAGCGCACTCAACGCTTCGAGGTCGCCCAACGTAGACTTTTCACTCTGTTGGTTGATGTTAGCAATCGTCTTGCCTTTCGACTCAGGCTTCTTCTTCGCAGCAGGTGCCGGCTTCTCCTCTTCAGCGGACCACATCGCGCGGTGGCTGAGAGAGATGCGGCGATCTTCCTTCGAAAACTCCAGCACTTTGAAGTCGAGGCTTTCGCCAATTTCGGTCTTCGAGTTGTCTTCCTTGGCAGCGTTCTTCATTGAAACAAAGCCTTCGATACCGTAGGGAAGTTCCACCACGAATCCCTTGTCGTTCTTGTTGACAACGGTTCCTTTGTGTACAGATCCCACTGAGAAGATGTTCTCGAACGTATCCCAAGGGTTTTCTTCGAGGTGCTTGTGGCTCAGCGCCAGGCGACGGTTTGCACCATCGAGTTCAAGCACTTTCACTTCGAGGGTATCTCCCACTTTCACGAACTCAGAAGGATGTTTCACTTTCTTAGTCCAGCTCAGATCAGATACGTGTACAAGGCCGTCGATGCCTTCTTCCAACTCGAGGAACAATCCAAAGTTGGTAAGGTTGCGAACGATACCTTTATGAACCGTACCCACCGCATATTTGGTGAGCACATCCTGTCTTGTCCAGGGGTCTTCCGTGAGCTGCTTGATGCCGAGTGACATCTTGCGTTCAGCACGGTCGATGGTCAGTACAACGGCTTCAATCACATCGCCCACTTTGATGAAGTCCTGAGGGTTTCTGAGGTGCTGTGACCAGCTCATTTCACTTACGTGGATGAGGCCTTCAACGCCAGGCTGCAATTCGAGGAACGCACCGTAGTCGGCCACGTTCACAATCTTGCCCTTCACTTTCGAGCCAACCTGAATGTCGGCGGGAAGAGATTCCCAAGGATGAGGCGTGAGTTGCTTCATACCGAGCGAGATGCGCTTCTTGTCGTGATCGAAGTCGAGCACTACCACTTTCACAGTCTGGTCGAGTTTGAGCACTTCTTCCGGATGTGAAATGCGTCCCCATGAGATATCCGTGATGTGGAGCAAACCGTCTACACCGCCGAGGTCGATGAACACACCGAAGTTGGTCATGTTCTTGATTACCCCTTCAAGCACCTGACCCTTGTCGAGGTTGGTGAGGATGGCTGCCTTCTGCTGCTCGAGATCTTTCTCGATGAGCACCTTGTGAGATACTACCACGTTATCGTTCGTGTAGTTGATCTTCACAACTTTCACTTCAATATTCTTATTGACGTAGATATCGAAATCGCGGATCGGTTTCACATCGATCTGTGAACCGGGCAAGAACGCCTCGATACCAAACACGTCAACGATCAAACCACCCTTGGTTCTGCGTTTCACAAAACCTTCGATGACTTCGTCTTTGTCCAAAGCTTTCTGAACATATTCCCAGCCCTTCACGAGCTTCGCCTTGCGGCGTGACAGCACGAGTTGGCCCATGGCGTTCTCTCTTTCTTCGATGAAGAGATCCACCTGGTCGCCAATCTTGAGGTTGGGCATGTCTTTGAATTCCGCCAGAGGCACGAGACCATCTGACTTGAATCCGATGTTGAGGATCACGTCGCGGTTATTGATACCCACCACGGTTCCGGATACCACTTCACTGTTGCTTACCGTGGTGACGGTGCCTGAGTAAAGTTTCATCATGTTGTCGCGGTCGCCGGAGCTGTATCCTTCGCCGAAACCTTTCCTTTCGAATGCGTCCCAGTCAAACTGCTCGCGTGAAATCGTCGGAGCGGATGCCGCTTTGCGGGCCGTCACGTCTTTGATCACGCGCTGGATGCCTTCTTCTTCTTCGGCGCGCTTCGCTGCCTTGAAAGCCGCGAGTTCGTCCTGTTCCAGTTCAACTTCTGCCGATTTTACGTCTACTGGTGATTCTGCTCCCTTTACTGCGAGAGGCTTCTTTGACGCTGATTCGTCTTTGGCGGGCTTAGAGTCGCCTTTCTGTCCTTTAGCCATAATTCTGCCCTCGGAATACATGCAACAGACCAGGCCCGTCTGCGGCAAATTTGGTTATCCGCTCTGAAACCAATCAAAACGGCCCTGAATCGGTCTCCAGATAGTTATCGGGGTCGATTCGGGGCCGCAAATATAATGAGATTTCCTGAAACGAGCGGGGCTAGTCAGATTATGGAATAGCCTACTGCTCCCCGAAACGGTATGCAGATTCATAGACTCCAATCAACCCAAAAAAAGGTGGCTATCAAGGGCCACCTTTGAGATACAGATGTCTAGATCCTCTTTTTTCAAAGAGCTACTGGAAGTCTTCAAGCTTAAGGGTACCGAGTGCATACTCAAGCAGTATCTTTTGGAACAGAAGCGTTACTTCTGCCTGGGCCTTTGATGAAATTGCAGTTACATAGGCTTGATTGGCTGTAGCCAATGCTACCTGACTCGCAACGCCGAGGTCGTAACTTTCTTTTTGAACCCGGAATGCCAGTTCACCGGCTTCGACCTGCGATAAGCTTGCACGGTAGCTTTCAATGGCGGTCTGGTAGTTTTTGAAACTGCGCTGCACATCAATTTTCGCCGTCTTGTACAAATTGTCTCGAATCAACTCGGTATTCTGGTAGCTTATTTTCGAAACAATCCGATTAGTTCTTGTCTGGAAACGATCGAAGATTGGGATGTTCAACTGAAGGCCGTAAGCGAACTGCGGATTGTTATTGACGAATTGGTCTTTGAAATCCAACGGCGGTGTTCCGCCGGTTTTTTTGTAGGCATCACTCGCAAAATACGTAGAACCATAGCTTGTGAACAGCGCCAGCGTGGGGTAATATCCTGAGGAGTTAGCACGCATCGAATACTTCCATCCATCAGCAAGATAGTTTTGTTGTTTAATGTCAGCACGATTGTTAATGGCGATATTGTAGAGACTATCAAGAGAGTGTGTCTCAAAATAGTTCAAGTCGGTTTCCCAGGTTGGCATAACCACTTCGAAGGCAGTTGAAGGATCCAATTGGAGGGTCTGCGCAAGCAGCGACCGATCGTTTTCAAGTGTCATCTTCGCTCGCATGGCAGCAACTTCGGCATTCTTGGTGAGCGAATTTTGAGTGTATTCATCTGCCTGGGCGCGGGCACCCAAGTCGACCTGGGCTTTCATCTGATCAAAGATCACGCGCTGCGTTTTTGCATTTTCCTCTGCGATTGCGAGCAATTGCTGATCCAGCAATACAGTCAGGTATTGTGACGCGACGTTGAAAATCACATCCTGGTTTGTACGTTGAACCAAAGCTGTCTGGGCCAGCAAGTTGTTATTTGCCTGCTTGATGGTGTTGTACCTATTGAAACCGTTGAAAACTGTATAATTCGCATTCAGTGAACCTTGAATATTGTCGGCCTGAACGTTACTTCCAACGCCCGTTGTGGGGTCGATCTGGAGACCGTTTGCGCGTTGGGCAAATGCCTGACCGGTGATACCGGGCAGATAGCCAGAATAGGCTTGTAACTTTCTTGCATTCGCTACATACATATTATTCTTCTGCGTGTTAAGATTCACATTATTCTGCAACGCAATCTTAACGGCATCTTCAAAAGGAAGACGTGTCAAAATGCCATTGCTTTGATCCTGCGACCACGCGTTGACCACTATACATGCTGCAACAACAAATAATACACTTCTCATACTGCGCTTAAATTGGCTACTTGTACATCTGATTCAATGGCACCATCCACTACTTTGACGATGCGTTTGCTTCGTCTGGCGTTCTCTTCAGAGTGCGTCACCTGAATGATGGTAATGCCCTCTTCGTTCAGCTTCTGAAAAATATCCATGATGGCTTTGCCCTGATCGGAATGAAGGTTTCCGGTAGGTTCATCGGCCAACAAAAGTTTGGGCTCCCCTACAATGGCGCGGGCAATGCCCACCAGCTGTTGCTGCCCACCACTGAGCTGCTCGGGAAAAAGATCTTTTTTAGCCACCATGTTGAAGCGGTCGAGAAGCTCCGCGACCATGCTTTTGCGTTGACCGGAGTTAACCCCTTTATACAAAAGCGGTGTTTCAATATTTTCATACACCGTCAATTCATCGATCAGGTGATAAGCCTGAAAAATGAAGCCGATGTAGTTCTTATGCATCTCACTTTTCTGACGCTCTTTCATTTTATGAACCGGCTCGTCAAAAAAGTAGTATTCACCCGCAGACGGTTCGTCAAGCATACCAATGATATTCATCAGTGAAGATTTCCCGGCTCCGCTGGGTCCCATAATCGTTAAGAATTCACCTTGTTTAACTTCGAGGTCGATGCCCTTCAGAATGAACGTGCGCTGAAAACGGGAGTCAATGTACTTGTCGATGTTGCTGAGTTTGATCATCTGTTCTGTGGTTATGCCACCGGGTTGGCCGTTTTAAGCCCGGTTCCTATTGCCAACAATAATGCCATTCGCATTTCTAGCATTAGACGGCTGAATTTAAGAATGGTTGCAAAATATCCGTCCGGGTGTGAAAATTGGTGTCCGAAAGCGGGCGTTTTTGAAAAAACAAATGGCTTTTGGAAAGGAGATGTTGCTTGAAATACAAAGCTTAAATAGAAGTCAGTTGACAGTTGATAAAAGCGCAATTGACAACACGCGTACTTAGATCTGAGTGTTACTCGGGTTAATGATGGCGAAAACGAGGTAACTTTTCAATTCCACCAAAATTTTCAAAACACAATCGGTCTCAGGATCACATCCACTCTCCGATTCATGATCATACCCCGAAAGGATTGATTGGAATAAACGGGATTGTCGAGTCCCCAGTCTTTTATGTGAATAAGCTTTTCCGGAATGTCTTTATCGAGAAGAATTTGAAACACAGACTCGCTGCGCATACGCGAAAGCCATGCGTTGTACTCCTTCCCTCCGATGGGATCGGTGTGACTGATGAGTTGGATTTCATACTTGTCAAGGAGGTTGGGGATGGAATCAAGCCAGCGGGAAAGATCGGTTACCTGATACTCGTCGATATAATAGCTGCCGCCGTCGAAGAATATGCTCTTCCGGATTTCCTGCTCTTGTGAGTAGCAGGCTGTCGCTGCGAGCACAAACACCAGACCGGAGAGTAGCCGAGCCATATTCTAAATTACGACAGGCAAGTCGTAAAAATTAATGAAGCTGGATTAATATTTCTGCAGCGAAATCAAAACGTCTTCCAAACGATTTTTGGCGGTGCACCCTCAGCAACCGACACGATAATCAGTTTGCCGTAGTCGCCATCATCGAAAGATTTGTAGTCATTTGATCCCACCAGCAGGTTGAGGAGGGCTGGTGTCGTATTGGAGTGACCGCAAATTACAACAACAGACCCACCGGCGTTTTTTGAAGCAACCAAAACATCTTCAAGTTTCGCGGGATCATAATCCTGTATGGCCACAGCTTTGCTTTTTGCCAAGGGTGTTACCGTGCCTCGTGTGCGCCTGAAGGGCGTGGAATAGATTGCACTCACCTTCGCTTTCTTCAGCACGCTCACCAGGTGCTCAGCGCGCTCCATCCCGGCATCTGACAGATCCGGATCTTTTGTACCATCATCGGCCTTCTCAGCGTGACGCAAAAGAATATAGGTGGTGACCTTCGATTGCGCGCTCGACGATACAACATCGGCGAGCACAAGTAGTGAGAGAAAGATCCACCTAACCATGTCGTTATCTCCAGGTTTTCCGGATTATTTGAATTGATCACTCACTTCTTTCGGAATATTACATCCTTCCTTTTGCCGTGTATCAGCAAGATGGAATATCTTCCACTCGCCGTTTTCATTCTGAAAAAGGTGGAATGCATCCACTCCGCAGTGGCTGAATTTCTTGCCGATATAGAGCGCGTACGGAACCCATACCTGGGCGAGGTTTCCATCGACTTCAATTCTCGGTGACCAGATCATTTCGCTCCACACTTCAGGATGCGGTGTACCAATCGCTTTCAGGAACCCGCCCAGTTCGCTGGCTCTCAACATCGGTTTGCTGGTTTTGGGATCCATGAGTACAGTGAACATGCGCGGGTTCGGAGAAAACGTTTTGTGAACCATTGCACTGTCGCCTTTTTTCATTCCCTCAAAGAGTTGGTGAACCGGCTCCATGATTTTCTTATGATCCTGCGCCGAAGCAAAAACAGAGACAAAAAAAGCGAATGCGAGCAGTGTGATTTTCATATCATTTTCATTTATACCCAAAGATCATTAAAAGCGAACATACAAAAACTTGGACCGCATACCCATTTTTCCGTCAAAAACCCCCTCACTGTGTTAGTACCCAAATGATTAAATTCGCCCTTTAACCCGACACAGATTATGAGGAAATCCACTCTTACCTGTCTTATCGTGATGGCTGCTTTTTTTCAGGGATACGGGAATCCGGTTGATAGTCTTGAAAATCTGCTGAAGACCGCGGTGGGCGACAAGAAGGTTAAAATCATGAACGAGTTATTCCGCGCGTACATCAACTCTGACCCGGTGAAGGCTATTGGTTACACCCGCGAGGCGCTGACGCTGGCCACTAACATCGCTGATCAGAAAGGCATTGCCGCGTGCTACAACAACATTGGAGTATCCTACAAGAATCAAGGCGCGCTGGATATGGCTTTGGAAAACTATATGCACTCGCTTGAAATCTACACGTCACTACAGAACGCGGAGGGTATCGCGACCACAAAAAACAATATCGCGAACATCTATTCCATGAAACGCGATTACAGCCAGGCGCTTAAGTATTTTGAAGATTCCCACAACGGATTTATTGCGCTGGCTGACACGCCGAAAATGATCGGCTCGATGAATAACCTGGGAAATCTGCACAGCGACCTCAAACTTTATGAGCAGGCTTTGAATTTTTATACGGAAGCGTGGAAGATGGCTGAAAAGTCGAATCTGTTGATCGCTGAACCGCTCAGCAACATCGGTAATCTCTATTATAAACAAGCCAACTATCAGCGAGCCGTTGAATACTACCTCCGCGCCCTGGACATTGTAAAAAAACAAAATGACCGGGTCAGCGAACTTGCCCTTCTGGCCAACCTTGGAGAGACTTTCACCAAAGCCAATCAACCTGCGCAAGCGCAGCCTTATCTGGATCAAGCCCTTAAGCTTGCCCAGGACCTGAATGCGTCATTCTATTTTCCCCAGATCTATAAAAGTATGGCAGGAAATTTTTCCCGTCAGGGCAAGATGAAGGAAGCGTATGAAATCATGCTCAAATATGATGAGGCACGAGAGCAGGTGTATGGTGAAGAGAGCTCACGCAGGATCGCACAAATGGAAGTCGCGCTGCAGCTTCAGGACAAAGAAAAGCAGATCGATAGCCTGATCCTCGACGACAAAATGAAGACTTTGGAATTAAGGAACACGCAGATCGTAATCACTTCGGTGGTATTGGCCTTAATTGCCGGGGTAGCATTGTTGAACCTGTTTATGAAGAGGAAATAAATTATGACCCGAACGGAAGCACGACAGATACTGGAATCCATGACACAGAGTGCCAGCCTGCTAAGGCATATGCGCACCGTGGAATTAGTGATGGAAGCATACGCCAGAAAGTTAGGAGAAGATGCGGACGAATGGGCGGTCACCGGCCTCCTGCATGATGCGGACTATGAGGCGCACCCTGACGAGCATCCCCAGATCATTGTCCGGAAACTAAGGGATATGGGCGAGGAGAAAGTCGCGCATGCGATTTCCGCTCATTACACGAAATGGGGTGTCTCTTACGACACCACCTTGGACAAGGCGCTGCTCGCTTCGGATGAACTGACTGGGTTTATTGTGGCCTGTGCGCAAATCAGACCCGATGGCATTGCAACGCTTGAGACTAAATCGGTGGTCAAGAAATTGAAGGACAAGAGCTTCGCCGCCAAAGTGGATCGTGAAGAGGTGTACAAGGGAGCGGAACTCCTCGGCGTCGAGCTTGGAGATCACATTTCGTTCATCATCGAAGTACTTCGTGCAAACCGGGCGGAACTGGGAATATGACGTTGGAAGGCTCGGACGTGCAATTTTTACATCATTTTCCCTTTGCGTTTTGAGGCGATCTGTTACCTTTGAAAATCGTAAAAACCAACAAATTATGTTTTTTGATCAAGTAGTCGGAAATGGTGCCAACATATTCCTCCTTTGTGTGGCAGTTATTTTTGGATTCGTTAATGCGCTGGCATTCGTTGACGCGCGCAAAGTGAAGAAAGAACAGGAAGAACGCGAAAATCACTGACGGACATCATAGTTGTTGGTGGCATAACCAACGCTGGTTCTTAGTTAGTTACCCAATACAAGTGACCTCAACGGAATCGTTGGGGTTTTTTATTGATCCATGCTAAAATTTATGGAGCAGTTGGCGAAGGACGCTTGGGTCTTGTTGGTGAAAAACACCAACTCGGGCGGCGGTGGCATCAAAACAGATGTTTAGTTACCTGATCCGTTGGCGGCAGGCGCGAAGGGTGACTTGTAGACTGTTTGCCAATCAGCCCACTTCATTTTCTTAAATTGATTTTCTCCGATAAACTGAATGATCTTGTGAAACTCCTCAGGTTTTTGGTAGCCCGGAAGCGGCTGGATCATCGCAAATTCTTCGTCAAGAAAGACCACGGTAGGATATGACATCTGGTTGTTGAGAAGTGCCATGGCCAGCTGGTGTGACCCACTGTTGCCGTAGGGAACAAACTTGAACGTAGTGCCTTTGAAGATGAGGTCCTCGCGCTGTTCTGCATTGAATTTTACAGGATAAAAATCGCGGTTAAGAATTTCTGCTACGTGCGGTTCGCTGAACGTATTTTTATCCATCACCTTACACCATCCGCACCAATCCGTGTATACATCAATGAATATTTTCTTCTTCTCAGTTTTCGATTTCTCGATGGCCTCCTCGAAGGTCATCCAATGGACAGGACCGGCATGTGTGGATTGTGCGTCCTGCGCTTTCGCGACGGCGGCAAACGCGACACAGCAGAAAAGAAGGAATTTTTTCATCGTCTTGTAATTTTTCACCTTCATCCAGCAACAAATATAACTGTAAAAGAGGTCCTGATTGATATATAATTATCGGGCCTTGAGAGTAACCCGGCGATTTTCCCGGGGTATTATGTACGAAAAAGGTCGGGGTTGGTGTTCAAGTCTGAACAAGGGCATCACCTCACCCCCGAAAACGAGGGAATTTTGAGGTTTCTTAGAATTGGTATTGAGTTTGCAAAACTGGTCGCGTTATGAAAAGTTATAATAAACGGATTTGGGTGCTGGCACTGGGCGTTGCGGTTGCGACGGTTATCGCCATCACGCTGCTGTTTAACAATAACTTCATCGCTCGGCATACACCTGAGAGCATCAAGAAACTCGCCCGCCCTTCCCCCACGCAGTTGATCAAGAAGACACTTGAGAAGATTGATATCTCGAAGCTACTCTGATCTCCAGGAAGGTCTCCTTCCTTCACCGGTAGGCGTAATACTGCATAACGACTTCAAGTGCATTCCGGATCGCCCCATTGATCGGAAAAAAGTCACGCGTCAAATTCTGATCGATGGCATGAAGCTGCATATAGTAATCAGTCATCACGGGCACCTCACCCCCTTCGGTAACCTTTCCATGAGCCACCTGATACGCTGAAGCCTGTTCCGTTTTAATAATCTGACAAGTGACCAGCTCCCGTCTTCCGTATTTGTTGGTGCGCGCGGAATATCCAAACAATCTACAGATCAGTCCACGATACGCATAGGATGAGCACAAGCCCGCACCGGTCTGTGTAGGGTTCAGTATCAGACAGACTGTATCTGTTGTAGATTTAAGTCGGTCATACCACTCCTCTGCCTGACCGGTTTTAAACAAATGCAAAGCGAAAGGCAGGAATTCAAGAGTCGTAGCTTCGATGTCGGGTTTGAAACAACATTTTCCGCAACCATACCCGCAATGCAATGTTGACGAAGACTGAAACGCGGCGATGGCCGCATCCAGTTTAGTAAATACCTTTTCAACCGCCTCAACTTTTTCTTCGATAGTCACCGATGTACTGGAATTACATCGTAAAGTTAGTCAAGATCTACGAAGACTCGTTGGCGCGCACATTGTCACTTTGCTCCCAATGGTATGCAGTCTTCAAGTTCTTTGCACTCGTACCCCAGGGAGTTCAGCAACTGAACGGTCGACCGTACCTGAACCTCAGCGGAAACGATCCTGAGTACGTGATCACAGTCGTCGAGCGCAAAGTTCCAGTGCCCTTGGCCGGCAAATGCATTCAGGAGCGGAGCAAGTTCCCGGACGTCACTCTCCGACGCTACAGACGTTGAAAATACGAGTACGTTCATGGCTACTGAATACCGATTTGGGCTTCAGCAATATTGGCATCCGGGTTTGCAAAATCCACATTGATGTAGACTTCCCTGCAGATCCCGTTAGGGATCATCTTGTTTTGTCCGATGTAAGCAAACAATTTCTCATACGTCTTTTCAAAATTGTCGAAGCCCCCCTCGTGCGTGTGTACCAGGCATTTGAAGGTATCAGTGCGTTTGAAATGGTACTTCCCATCATAGTCCCTGGGAACCTCCGCCACCGGGAGGGACACTTCAAGCGTGAATGGCGTTTCCTTCGTGGTGAGGCCGAAGTAGTGCCAATGGATCGGGCCGGTGATCTGGAGCTTGAGCCTCACGGCTTCGACATACAGCGCCTGGGACACCGGGACCATTCGTTGCAAGTCGTTCAGCGTCAGTACCTCGCGATGGAAAAGAAAGTTGATCGGTTTAATTTCTCGGATTTCCATGTTTAAAGTTGTTTACTACAAATATCACTACTTCACTGACAGCCCTATGTCAGGAGGTTTTTGGATGGGTAATTTTTCTTGAAAAATTTAGTCGAATTATCCGGAATCCTGCATACAGGTTCCAATGTGACTAATGGATTTCTAAAAGTACTTACAGAGCACACGGCGCAAATGATTGAATACCCCTCTGCGGGGCGGTATACTTAAAGGTTCAAGATGTATGAACTAGCATTTACATCTGGCGACCGTCAGAATCTATTTTGGCTTGTAACCATTTCCACCGAGAGTAGTAAAGGACCCATGACAAGTTATTTAACCGAATTTTCAATTTATGTTAAATCGATCTACTAGGAACCTCAGGATCGGCTGGCTGGCGAAAATAAACATAGTTCCATTTGTCATTCTTATCTGTTCTTGTATCTCATTTGGGCAAATCGAAATCCGAAGCCAACTACCATTAGGGCATTACTCGGTGGGATTTTCAAGAATGCTAGAGCTCGATTATTCACAGAACTACCCGTTTCTGGATGACTCGGGCCGCGGAACCGCAAAGTGTCCAAAGCCTTTGATCATCAACCTATGGTATCCCTCTATTCAAACTAATAGACCACATGAAAAATGGAACGTGTATTATGATCATTTCGAAATAAAAGACAAATCGCTTGAAAAATGGAGCAATAAATACCTCGACTATACCCTTTCAACCGCCGTTAGCGAGTGGTTTAAAAAAAATACACAACAGCTTAATGATCAAGAGAAATCTTCGCTGAAGTTGGTTCTAAATCATGAGACTTGGGTAATAAAAGACAATACTCCCAGAGACGGTAAGTTTCCGCTTGTTATTTATCATTCCGGCGCCGGTTCAAGTTTTGATGACAATGCCATTTTTTGCGAATGGCTTGCCAGTTACGGATTTGTAGTAGTAGGTTGTTCATTTCAAGCAGACGATGGACGCCTATCACCCGGAAGCAAAGAAGGTTCCTGGCGCGACATCGGATTCTTACTTAACTGGGCCCAAAAATTTCAATTCATCGATTGGCAGCGTTCCGCGATGATCGGACACAGCTTGGGCGCTCAAACCATGAACTACATTGCGGTGCAGAGACATTCACCTTTTGACGCTATGATTTTTCTTGAGAGTACTCAGGAGTACTATTTCGGCGATCAGGATCTGTGGCCATTCGTAAACTATGTGCAGGAACATTCGGAAGATGCCAAGGGAAATTTCTTGTTTGCCAGCAACCCCCATGCAATTCATCAACTCGCGGATGGTATGAAAAACGCCACCAGGTACTATCTCACGTTACCAGACGTTGACCATAACGATTTCATTTCTCAAGGTATTCAACGAAAATTTCTGAATAAGGAACTCGACAGAGAAAAACAGAAAGTATTTGTCGACGCCAATCGCAAATATTCGACTTTGTCCAAAGTCATATTAGCCTTTCTAAATTCGAATTTAAAAGATCAAAATAAGACATGGGATAGCTTGATTTTGAAGTCAACACAGTCAAAGCTTGGGCTTGAACCTCATATTGAAAAAGCATTGCCAGGTGAACCAAAGCCTGTGAAACTGGCAGAAACAGGGAGTTTGCCAACGCCACGACAACTTAAAACCCTCATAGAAAATAAACACATTGAAGAGGCCATTGCTTTGCTGCGAAAATATCATTCCATCGAGCCTAATGCACCGATCTTTAACCCAACGCTGGTCTATGCGCTGACGGACAAGTTACTAAGCGACGGAGATACCTCCGACGCGAAACGACTCTATGGAACTTACCGTGTACTATTGGGTGAAAAAAAAACCAATGAACAATTCATGTACTTCCTGGAACTTTATAAACGATTCGGCATCAAAGATTTAACTGAGAAATATGCCCAGAAGCTCATAATGCTTGACAGACGAAACAACAAAGTTGTGAGCAAATAAAATTTGCGTCAAAACACAGTATTTAACTTCAGGCTTAGTCTAACTGGCTGTTCGTTGAGCGCCTTCACTCTCAAGCCTCAATCCACCGTACCACGCGGGCTATCTTAACCTGCCAATCCCTTTATAGCCTCAACCAATTTATTCAGATCCTCCATGGAATTATAGATATGCGGCGATAGCCTGATGCCGGTTGTGGATGCGCAGGCGATGCCATGCACATCATAGAGTTTTTGAAAGATCTCCTGTGAGGGTTTGCCAGGGATGTTGATTACAGTAATCCCCGCACTCATTTCCGGAGCCAGCGGCGTGACAAATGTGCTCGCCGGAATTTTTGACCGGATCTGATCTTTTAGATACGCATTCAACTTTCTCACCCGATCTTCAACATTTTTCTTGCCAATGGAATTGTGGAACTCCACAATCTCCGGCAACGCAAACGGAGTGGTCTCATTTCGTTGACCCAATACACATAGTTTCTCATCGACGGTGGTACTGCCCTCCTTCCAACCCGCGCTGATCACATTGGGCCAGATTTGCGCCAGCCTCTCGCGCCGTACATACAACACACCGTTTTCAAACGGCCCCATCAGCCACTTGTGTGTACTGCCGGTATAGAAATCACAATCAAGATCTTTCAAATTGAGGTCCAACAAACCCAGTGACTGAGCACCGTCGACCTGTGAAAGTATGTTTTTTGACTTTGCCAGTTGACAAAGTTCTTTAGCGGGCAATGCAATGCCACTGACATTGGAAATGTGTGAGAAAGAAATCAGCCTGGTTTTTGCAGTAATCGCTTTCGTGAAAGGCGCAATCAAATCATCTTTGGATTTTGGCTCGGCTGCAACCGAAACCTTCTTTACCACAATGCCGGATCGCCTGGCCCTTTGTTCCCATGCCACATTATTTGAAGGGTGATTCTGATCCCAGAGAAGAATTTCATCTCCAGGTTTGAAATCGATGCCGTTCACTATGATCGTATTCCCTTCCGTGGTATTGCGAACAATTCCAATTTCATCTTTTGTGCATCCCAGGTACCCCGACAAGGCATCCAGTGCTTTCGCACGTTTCTCTGCAAACCGGTGTCGGAACTGGAAAGAAACATCCCGGGACAAATCACGCAGGGTAGTATTCACCAGGTCGTTGATGAAAAAGGGACTCGGGCAAAGGTTGGCGGCATTCAGCATGACCAGATTAGACGGAACGCTGAATTGTTTTTTTACCAGATCCCAATATTGTTCATCAGCAAAATCAGCGACCGGCAATTTGAACTGAGCAGATCGGGATTCATCCGCCATTGCCATCCCGAATGAAGGAATGGCTAGGGTAGTAACTGACCCGGCGAGTAGTTGTTTAAGGAAGGTTCTTCTTTCTGTACCGGTCCTGGGTGTGTCTTTCATAGAAAAAACTTAGATGCTGAGTGTTTATGCGCTTAGGTTGGCGACGAGGTAATGGTTGTACAGTTCTTCGACGGCATCACCTATTGCGGCCCGCAGTTTTTCGGGCTGCTCCACGTGTACTGCGGTGCCAAATGACAACAGCCATTTCGCCAGCCAGTTCACATTGTCCATCAAAAAAGTAAGGCGGACACGATCGCCCAGATCTTCTTCTGACGCAAATCCATAGAAGGGTTTGCGGGATTTGAAGACCGACTTATCGACGGTGATGACTGCCTTTTCAAGCGACTCATACGACTGCATAAGTGACTGCAGATATTCCTGCAGGCTGACCAGGTTACGGCTGTCAAATTTTTTTCCGTTGGTCGACAGCGACCTGATGCGATCAGCCCGGAAGTCGCGATAACCCTCACGCAGGCGGCACCAACCGATCAGGTGCCAGTTTGAACTGTAATATTGTATTCCGATGGGTTCTATCTCACGTTTGGAATATTCTTCCTGGGTGGACTGATATTCAATCTCCAACACTTCCTTGCTTACCAAAGCCTTCTGAATATCCGTCAGAAAATTATTTGGGAACTTCGCGGATTCCGGACTGGGCATGCGGGCCACGGAGACATAAGACTGCAACATCTCGAGATGATCTTTTTCAGAATCATTCAGCACGGATTTGATCTTCAGCAACGCGGACTCAAATGCTTTGCGTACCGATTCGTCCGTCATTTTTTCAACGAGCTTACCCGCCATCATCATGGCGCTCGCCTCTTCTTGGTTGAACATCACCGGAGGAAGATGATATCCATCGACGATGAAATAACCTGTACCTGCCTCCGACCCGATGGGGACTCCTGCTTCCATCAGGGCTTTCACATCACGATAAACCGTGCGAAGGCTGATCTCGAAGCGGTCGGCAATCTCTTCTGCCTTCACAATCTTTTTGGATTGAAGTTGAATGAGGATAGCGGTGAGGCGGTCGATGCGGTTCATGGGGAAGACCCGAAGTTAGGTAAAGGAGAAATCTGACACAAAGGCGCAATGGCACAAAGGCACACAAAGTCTGATAAAATGATCTGGAAATCATGATTTTTTAAATCATCACTTTGACAGAAGTTTGGACTCCATGACCTCAAAACATTCACCCCTTTCGTCAACCGAAGAAGCTATTGGTAAAGCAATTGTAAACGCCGCCTTTCAAGTTCACAAAAAGCTCGGAAGCGGGTTATTGGAAAAGATATATGAAGCTTGTCTGATTTATGAGCTCAGGAAATCAGATTTTTTAGTTGAACGCCAAATCGAAATGCCAATCGTTTACGACAACCACACCTTTGACGAAGGGCTACGGCTCGACATACTGGTCGAAAAGAAAATTGTTATCGAAGTCAAAGCGGCCGACGAATTAAATCCCGTTTGGGCCTCCCAGGTGCTGAGCCACTTACGACTCGGCAAGTTCCGACTTGGTTATTTGATAAACTTTCACGTCCCGCTTATTAAGGATGGCATCACAAGAATCATCCTATAGCTTTGTGGTTCTTTGTGTTTTTGTGCCTTAGTGTCTCCCTACCAGAAGACAATATACAGCGCAGCCAATATCCCAAACACTATCACGGCACCTATCGCGAAGCCTCCTTTGGGCTTGAACATGGATGAGTCGACTTCGAGTCCTTTGGGGTTTTCCTTGGGTCCAAGCAGACTGAGGAGCACCATGATCGCGAAACAAATCAGGAACACAAATCCCATCCTGTCGAGGAAAGGAATCTCATAAAGACCGCTTTCAGCGTTGAGCGATGAGAAACCCAACGAACTCAGGGGAGACAGGTCTGCCCATTTGGGGAGGAATTTCAAAAACAGGGATAGCGGGAAAGTAATCAACGCAGCAACCAACGCTGCGAGCGCGGTCGTACGTTTCCAGAAAAATCCCAAAATGAAAATCGCGAAAATACCCGGCGATACGAAGCCCGTATACTCCTGAATGTATTGGAATCCACCCTTTTTGTCAATGCCAAGGAACGGCGATATCAACACGGCAATGATCATCGCGATAACGATGGCCACGCGGCCGGTATACACAAGGTTTTTCTCCGACGCATTGGTATTGAAGAACTTCTTATAGATGTCAAGCGTGAAGATTGTAGAGATACTGTTGGCTTTCCCCGCGAGTGAAGCAACAATTGCGGCGGTAAGTGCCGCAAATGCAAGACCCTTCAAACCCATGGGCAACAAATTGAGAATGATAGGATATGCGCGATCAGGATTTATCTCGCTGCCGATTCCCATTTCCTGTTGAAACATCCCGTCCTGGTGCAATACGTATGCTGCGATACCTGGCAACACCACGATGACCGGCATGAGCAGTTTCAAGAAGGCGCCAAAGAGAATTCCATTGCGTGCTGTGGGAAGGTCTGCTCCCAGGGCGCGTTGGGTGATGTATTGATTGCATCCCCAGTAGTTCAGGTTCACGATCCACATCCCACCCAACAAAACGGTAAGACCGGGCAGGTCGAGGAAGTTGGCGTTGTCGTGTTTGATCACCATGTGGAAATGATCTTCGGCGTGCTCGACCATCAGGTTAAATCCATTGACCACGCCGGTGGTATTGTAGTGTTCTGCAACAAGACCGAGGGCGAGGTATGTAGTCGCCAACCCTCCGAGGATCAAAAAGAAAACCTGAATCACATCGGTGTACCCGATCACTTTCATTCCGCCCAGGGTGATAATCACTGCAAACACGGCCAGGCCTGTCATACAGACCCAGAAGTCGATGCCGGAGATCGCGCTCACCGCCAGCGCGCCGAGATAGAGGATGGACGTAAGGTTTACGATCACATAGAGCAATAACCAGAATACTGCCATGATCGTGCTCACCGTGCCGCTGTAGCGTTGGGTGAGGAACTGAGGCATTGTATAAATCTTATTCTTGAGATAGATCGGCATAAAGAAGATCGCCACGATCATCAGAGTTGCCGCCGCCATCCATTCGTAAGTCGAGATGGCAAGGCCCATTTTAAATCCCGAGCCTGACATGCCAATCATTTGCTCTGCGGAGATGTTTGAAGCGATCAACGAAGCACCGATCGCCCACCAGGTTAGAGAGCCTTCTGCCAGGAAGAAATCTTTTGAATCAGACTGCGCCTTCTTTTTGCGATTGTAGATCCAATACCCATAGGATGCCACGATCACGAAATAGATCAAAAAGATGATGTAATCGAGTGTCTGGAGTTTCTGCATAGGTTTCAGGTTGTGGGGATGGGCGGAG
This sequence comes from Cyclobacteriaceae bacterium, assembly GCA_044227305.1. Classification (GTDB taxonomy): domain Bacteria; phylum Bacteroidota; class Bacteroidia; order Cytophagales; family Cyclobacteriaceae; genus ELB16-189. The sequence continues at coordinate 559,046 of JBGAFJ010000001.1, forward strand.
TTTCTATGTGGAATGTTTTTTCAAACTAAACTTCGATCTGGTGAACGCCTTGTGTTAATGTCACCGAATAAAAATCCGGTTCTTTTTTGAAAGTAGCAAAATAATTTTCTCTCACCTTCCGGATAAATTGCTCTTCCTGTCCCTTGCTGACGAGATTGATCGTGCATCCTCCAAAACCACCGCCCATCATCCTGGCCCCGACAACGAGTTGTTTATCCTGTTCCGCGGTCATGACGAGGTGATCTAACTCCGGGCAACTGACTTCATAGGCCTGACTCAACCCCCAGTGGGTCTGGAACATCAGCGTCCCGAACCCGGTGATATTTTTCTCCTTCAATAAGGCAGCGGCAGTCTGCGTGCGGGCCATTTCCTCCACAACGAACAGGCATTTCACAAACACGTCCTCCCCCATTTCCTGGCGGCTTTGCAACAAGATTTCTGTGGTTGCATCACGCAATGATTTAATCCACGGATTTGTTTTTTGAAGAACCCTGACACCTTCCTCGCATGATTCACGACGTTCGTTGTATCCACTGCCGGCAATGGCATGTTTCACTTTTGTGTCAATAAGGAGAATACTGTAGAACGGAAAATCAAAAGGAAGTACCTCGTGAGTCAGGCTTCTGCAATCCAGCAAAAGTGCTGATTCTTTTTCACCAAAGAGACTTGCGTACTGATCCATGATGCCGACGTTAGCGCCGGCAAATTCGTGTTCCGCATATTGCGCCATCTTCGCAAGGCTTCTGCGATCAAGACCCAACTTGTATATTTCATTGAAAGCATAACCGAATCCGCAACACAATGCAGCCGAAGAAGACATGCCAGCTCCCGCGGGTATGGTACTGCCGAACACGCAGTCGACACCACCGCGCAGCATTCCCTTGCGATCGAAAGCATCCAGTACACCCATCAGGTAATTGAGCCAGGCTTCACCGGGGTTGAGGTCGCGCACTGTAAACGATACGCCTTCTTCGAGGTCATCCGCGTAGATATTACACTTGTCGTTGCCACTGGGTGCGATGGCGAAAACAAAATGCCTGTTGATGGCAGCAGGCATTACGAAACCCTCATTGTAGTCAACATGTTCGCCGATCAGGTTGATACGTCCCGGTGCGACGAAGAGAAGGGGTTCTTTCCGGAAGTGTGACCGAAAGGCGTTTGCTATTTTCTTCTCCAGATCCATTTCAGGCAATGTAAAAAATGCTTGTTAGAATAAATAAAAGAATAATGATCGCAATAAATCCAATCAAGTAGGTAAGAAATATAAGTACGAACGCGTGTGTGCATGGAATTTGTTCAGCTTTTGCCACACCGTAGGTAAGTATCTTGATCCAAAAGTATCCGGATGCAAAGTAGATTACAATATGCTCTAAATGCTGTTCGCCCGGAACGATGGCTACCAGCACCAGATAAAAAAGTTCAAGCAAGGCGGGTATCGAAGAAAGACTGACGGCTATTCGCAGGTCTTCTATGGTCGCCTTGCCTTTGAATAGGGTGCCTGTTTTGAAAAGCATCCACGGTGCAATGAACCGGAGAAACACAGCAACAAAAACGGAAACCAGGATAAAAATCGAGATGCTGAATGGGCCTCTTGTAGCCAATGCACGATTCAACCCATACGCGAAGGCAGATATCCAAATAAGGTGCAGGATGTCATACCTCCTGTTCTCGGGCTTCAGGAAATATTCAAGGGTTGGATCTGTTCTTACCCAAATTGTTCTGAAGGGGTTCACTTTTCTTCCTTGAAACTCCAGACAATTCCGCCGAGCACAATCACCAGCAGCAACCAACTCGAAGCCAGCGTTATTTTATTTCCGATGATATAGGGCTTCGGAGCAAAAGCAAATTCAATTACATGTTTGCCTACAGGTATCTGGAGAGCCCGCAATACATAGTTCACACGAAGTATCGGCACCACTTTACCATCTACGGAAGCAGTCCAGCCTTTGGGGTAATAAATCTCCGAGAAGACTGCGAGTCCATCGGAAGCTGACTCCGACTCGTATTTAAGCCAATAAGGCTTCTGATCAATCAACTTAATCGTTGCCGCGCTATCCGTTGTGCCCACGACTGCTGACTTAAACTTCGACACATCGATCACGGCAACGTGTCGCGTATCAATTTCACCGGTAGCTTTAAGTTCTTCTGCTGGTGACTGGACTGCCTTCACCTCTTTGACAAACCAAGCCGGGCCGTTTGCTGCATCGTTAGGAATAATATTTTCGCGTTCCGGTCCATACACAATGTATTTCGTGTTGAGCATATCCAACACGCCATATTTTTTGAAATCAAGTTGACCTGCCTGGGCATCGGTTATCAGTTCGCTGGTCTCCTTCGATATACATGAATCATACAAATCCTGATATCGACGAATCTTGGCACCGTGATATCCACTCAGAGAATGATGATAGTATGAAGTACGTGCACCCATACTCCACGGCTCTTGTAGGGAATAAACTCTGTAATAACTCTTGTCAGTAAGAATTTGCTGATCGGCGGGTGTGGCCTCCGCGAATGAATTTTCACGCTTGCGTTGATAGTTGTCCTTGGTGAAGTACCTCTTGTCAACGATGGATAAGTCGAACGTAACAGCCAGAATGAGAAACACCGCAAATCCAACGGGCGCAATCTTCTTCGGTACATTGAAGAAAAGCATAATAAATATCGACGAGATGAATGCGAGGGAACGAATCGCATCACCGCGCAAAAGGCCCCGACGGTCTTCCTGCAAAGCGCGTAAGAACCATGCGGGCAATTGTGACTCACCTTCCTTCGCATAACTTCCCATGCCTGCGAACACGATCATCAGTAAGCAGACACCACCCGTTGCCGCGAAGGCAATCAGGAGTTTTCGTTTCGTTTCTGGATTCAATCCTGTAGAAAGAAATTTTTCAAGACCGATCATCCCGAGCAGTGGCATCGCGATCAAAGTCATCATCAGCGCAAAGCCGAACGACCTAAACTTATTGTAGCCCGGCAGGTAGTCGAAGAGAAAATAATTAAATGAAGAAAAGCTGCTGCCCCAGCTAAGCAATATTCCAAGCACGGCGACGGATGCCAACCACCACACGTATTTTTTTTCAGCGGTGAGTATTCCTAAAACAAAAAGAAAAACAACAATTGCGCCACCATAATAAGGGCCGATGGTTCCATCCTGCGGACCCCAGTAGCCACCGGAAAATCTCGCCAGTTGGTTGGCCATTTGTTGATCGCCGGCGTTCATCAGTGCACGGTACGTGGCAGAGTTTTGATTTTCCAGAAAACTTTTCGCGCTCGAGCCGCCGTAAAACTCAGGTACGAGCAAGGTAACTGGTTCATAAATCCCATAGATGTAGGCAAAGGCATAGTCCCGGTTCAAACCACTGGTCGCTTGCCCTGATTCCGGTTTCACCAGTTCCGCCTGACCACGCATGGAGTAGTGTGTGTATTCTGTGATGGCCCAGAATTGTCCAAAGAAAGTTGCGGCAGCGATCACCACCGCCGGGATCAATATCGCGATCGACACAAAAAATTCTTTCAATTGCTTTTCGCGCAATGCATAGATCAACTGCACAAGTCCATAAATACCCACGATCAACATCGCGTAGTAGGTTATCTGCAGGTGATTCTCACGCAGATGGAACGCCATGGCAGCAGCTGTGACCGCAAAACCAAGAATCCGTTTTCCCGAAAAAACGAGATGGATACCGGCCAAGATCAACGGAACAAAAGCGATCGCACCGATGCGCGCATTATGGCCGACCGCCAGTCCGATGATCATATAGGAAGACAATCCGAAGGCAAGCGCCCCTGCTATGGCGAGATATGGCCTGACTCGAAAAGCAAGCAACAGGATGTAATAGCAGACAAATGCTGCGAAGATGTTTCGTACAGGGTGCGGCATGAACAGCGTCAACACCTTCTTCATGGTCACCACCACGCCATCGCTCCATTGCAAGTTGACCAGGTAGGCAGGCATACCACTGAACATCGATGAGGCCCAAAGACCTTCTTCGCCGGTTGACTCCCGGTAGTCACGGAGCGCCTTGCTTGAACCGCTGTGTTGTTGAATATCCTGCTGGTCCAGGACCTTGTTGTCGATGAAGACCGGACTGAAGAAAACGAGAGTGACAATAAGAAACGCAAGGATCGCCAGGAGGTGTGGCTGGACGTCGGCAAAAGTGATTTTCTTCATAGCGGAATGAGGAGCGCTAAAATAGCGAAACCCGTCCGCAGTTTAAACTATCGGCTAATTTGCCAACCCCATCTCCGCCCTCACGAAACTCATCAGTTCCCGAATGTATGGCTTGCTGAAATCGAATTTGATGCCGGCTGCCTTATAGATTTCAGGAATCGTACGAAGGTTACCGAGCTTCAACGCGTTCATATAGCCTTCGAGTCCCTTCTCGCGGTCGCGCTTAAAATTCCTCCAGATCGCTATCGCGCCCAATTGCGCCATGCCGTATTCGATATAATAAAACGGCACTTCATACAAATGGAGCTGTTTTTGCCAGAGATAGTCTTTCACTTCCTCTAGTCCACGCCAATCCGTTACCGTATCGGCAAATTCATGAAAAATGCGATTCCAGTTTTCCTTGCGTTTGGTCAGAGAGTGATCGGGATTTTCATAAACCCAATGCTGAAATTTGTCGATCGTTGCAACCCACGGAAGAGTCTCAATGATATCTTCCAGTTGCTCGGCACGGGCCCGTTTCAAATCTTCAGGATTCGTGAAGAAAACATCCCAGTGGTCCATTGAAATAAGTTCCATCGACATCGACGCCAATTCGGCCACTTCCATGGGAGGGCTTTTGAAATCACCCATAGCAAGATCTTTGGTAAGAAAATTATGAACCGCATGACCTCCTTCGTGCATGATGGTTGTCATGTCGCGCATGGTAGACGTCGCATTCATAAAAATGAAAGGCACGCCGATCTCCGCAAGGGGGTAATTGTATCCTCCGGGAGCTTTTCCTTTTCTTGACTCAAGATCAAGGTGCCCCATCTTGTTCATGATGTTGAGGCATTGACCGAGGTATGGGTTCAGTCTTTTGAATGTTTCAATCGATTTTTCTGTCAGATCCTTTCCACCATCGAAGGCCTTTAACGCAGGGCGCCCTTCGGTGTCAACGGCTTTGTCCCAGGGATGAAGTGCGTCGACATTCAATTGTGCTTTCCTGTTTTCTGCCAGTTCTTCGAGCAGCGGCACGACTTCGGATGAAATCGAATCATGGAAATCAAAGCAATCCTTCGGCGTGTAGTCGAAACGGCCGTAGGATTTGAACATGTAATCGCGGAAATTCTTAAAATCGGCGTTGGAAGCAACCTTATCGCGAAGCTGAATCAGTTTTGTATAAAGATTATCGAGTGTTTCCTTGTCTTTCAGGCGACGCTCGGATATTTTTTTATAAGCCTCCTCACGAACAGCGCGATCGGTTTCAAGCAAAAGAACTGAAGCTTGCTGCAAGGTGAGTTCACGCCCTTTCCATTCAACGGTCATCGCACCTGAAATCTGTGCATACTTTTGTGTCTCGGTGTTGATCTCGGTATACAGTGGCACGTTCGCTTCCCTGAATATCTCTATGTCTTTTTTCAGGTTACGAACCAGGATATCATAACCCTGTTCGTTTGCGAGTTCCTTGAGGTAAGGCGACGCGGCAGCTTTCTTATTGAGCTGATCGGAAACCGGCGCAATCTGTGGTTGAATGTTCTGAATAAAATCCTGGTACTTTTCGCCGTACTCTTTATTTTCGGTATAGCAGGTCATGCGGATGTAGCGCCATCCGAGGTCCTCGCTGATCGCGGATTCCAACTCACTTCGATCACGCATCCATTCCTTAAGGTCTGATAGAGAATTGATCTCCTTTGAAAGCAGTGTATCGAAATACGGCTTCAACTCTTCCCATGTGGTGACGGTGAATGATTCCTTCAGGAACTTGCGCGCCGGGCGCTTCGGAATTTGAATTGTTTCAGTCATGATCGGGTAAAATTAGAAAGCTTTCATGGCAATATCAGAGGCCACTTAAAAAAAGGAATGATATTTATTTTCCGGAACTTCACTTCACAATCTGCGTTTGAAGCGCCATGGTTCTTCATGAATTTCCCAATCTGCAGTGGCTCAAAGCTCAGGCCGCATCCCGGTTCGGCAACCGGCGCGGCGTGGGTGGCATTGAACTCAGGGACCCGGGTTGGCCCTCGGTGATCCTGAACACCAGAGCACATTCCGTCGTAAGGGACCATATTATCGGGCCCCTTTCCATCTTCACAAATCTTTCCGGAACAAGTTTTGTCTCTGCGGGCACCAAGCGGGCTGGTGTAACTCCGCAAACATTCTTCATCACCAACTCACAACAACCCTATACGCTGGAGCTCACCAACGCCACCACCGAAACTTTCAACATTCATTTCGGAGACCGGTTTGTCAAGAATGCGTTGGCTGGCATTTTCAATTCGGATGAAAGTTTGCTGCAAAACGAACTCAGTCGTATCCAGGACTTCGGATTTCACAACCGGATCGTCTATGCCAGCATGGGATTTAAAAACATTATTTCGAGCCTGCAAGAACAGCACGGTGATAGTCTTTTCATTGACGAAAGATTATTTGAACTTCTCGGCCTGCTGGTTGGAGAGCAAAACAAAATTCGAAAAATAGAAACCCGGCTCGCTTCGGTAAAAGTTTCAACACGCGAAGAGATCGTGAAACGTCTTTTCATCACCACCGATTATCTCTACACGTTTTTTGACCAAAATCCCTCCCTTGACGAACTGGCGGCAGTCAGTTGCCTTTCGAAGTTTCATTTCCTCGTTTATTCAAAACGGCTTTCAACGAAACACCTCATCAATTCATTACCCGTTTGAAAATCGAAAAAGCGAAAACGCTGCTTCTGAAAACCCGCAGTGATATCCAGGCGATTGGGTCGCAGGTGGGATTTAAAGATTCAAGCACTTTCAGCCGCGCGTTCAAAAGTCAGGTGGGCGCATATCCATCCCACTTTCGCGCATCCCTGCGCTGAAATCCGATCTCAGCTTCTGCTCCGTATGTCTTGATCATGGGATTAATCCGTCCTGTCCGGCTTTTTTTCCTTTTGCCTGGGTGTGTCTTTCTCTCATTTGCGAGCTGGTCACAAACCCAGTCCCTGGCAACAATCCGCAAATGGTTTGAAGTGCGGAATTTTACCGCCGCAAAAGCACAGCTTTCCACGATCAGCAAAGACAGCAACGAATATCCGGAGGCGCTTTATTTTTTTGGCCGCATCGCGGTGGAAGAGCGTGACTATGGCCTTTCAATTGAAATGTTTGAAAAGGCTATCGCCGCAAACCCACATGTTGCCGAGTATCATAACTGGCTCGGTGTGATGTACGGCGTGGTTGCGATGAGCAGTAATCCGATCAGGCAAGCATACTATGCGCCGAAGATCAGGAATCAATTCGAAGAATCGGCGCGCCTCGATCCCGAAAATCTCCAGACTCAATGGGGCTTGATCAACTATTACACAAAGGCACCTGGTTTTCTCGGGGGCAGCTGGGAGAAAGCATTGATGTGTGCCGGGGTTATCTCGAAACACGATCGTATCCAGGGATTGAGAGCGTTGGGTTTTATCCACGCAGAACAAGGCAAGAATTCTCTGGCTGAAAAGGAACTTACAGAGGCTCTCCGTGCCGAACCCGGCAACTGGGAAAATACTTTTGCCCTTGCGCAGTTTTATTTTGGACAGAAACAGTATAAGCAGGCGGTGACACTCTATGAATCTTACATGGCGCAGCATCCGCAGAACATGGTAATCGCTTTTCATCTGGGAGCCGCCAGCGCACGATCGGGCATTGCAGTGGATCGGGGGATTAAATGGCTGACGCAATACCTCGCCTACACGCCGCACCCCAATGAGCCAGCCCATTCAGATGCTCATTTGAACCTCGGTTTGCTTTATGAAAAAAAGGGGCAACGCGAGCTTGCCCGAAAATGCTTCCTGACATCACTGAACCTCGAACCGGGGTTAAAAGAAGCAAGGGACGGATTGTCGAGAGTGAATTAAGCCTTCGGCCCCTCGCCTCCAACCACTTTTAGCAATTTTTGTCATTACCTCCTGTAGCTCCCCCCGTATCTTAGCATACACAAAACAACCCGTTTTATGAACTCAATGGTGGTCGTGCAAATTGGATTCATCGTGCTGACAGTCGTGATGTACGTATTGCTCCTCGTGGAACTCAGAAAGGGTATAGCAGCAACTGCCTGGGACGAAGCGCGAAAGAAAAGTACATTCTCAAAAATTGTAATCACTCTGCTCACGTGGACAATCTTCATCAGTGGGGCATCGATCAGCGGCGTTCTCAGTGATTTCACAAAATTTCCACCACGTGTAGTGATCGTATTAGTGGCGCCTATGATCGGGCTGCTGACCGTCCTGTTTTCGACCTCAACCCGCGAAGTATTGATGAACATCCCCGCAAAATCGCTTGTCGGTCTTCAGTTCTTTCGTGTCTTCGTTGAAATCTTGCTTTGGATATTGTTTTTGCAAAACCTCCTGCCGGTACAAATGACATTCGAGGGACGCAACTTCGACGTACTTTCAGGGCTTACAGCTCCTTTCGCGGCGTATTTCCTTGCCAACAATCGCATAGGATTGGTAGTCTGGAACATCTTCTCACTCGCTTTGCTTGCTAACATTCTGGCAGTCGCCGTACTCTCGATGCCGACTCCGTTCAGATACTTCATGAACGAACCCGCCAACACCATCGTAACAACGTTTCCGTTTATCTGGCTCCCCGGATTGCTGGTACCGCTTGCCTATGGACTGAGTTTTTTGTCGCTAAGGCAAGTCGCAATAAAAAATTCATTGAAAACACCTTCCTGAATCCGGGGCATGCGCGTCGTCAGTCTCCCTACCTTCTGAAATCAAAACAAGGCGCAGGGAAAGCAGTTTGGGGAATCAGATGCTTGTATTTCCCGGTCGCGTATAAATCAACTGCATCACGGTCACGTGCCTTAACCTGAACGCGGCTTCACAGTATTGAAGGTAGTAGTTCCATTTGCGGATAAATTTATCGTTCATACCGAGCATCCTGACATCGTCCAGGCTGTGATTGAACGAATCGAACCACATCCTCAATGTTTTGGCGTAGTGCTGACCGATGTCTTTGGCATCATGCAGGACGAGGTCTGAAACTTTTGTAATCGCATTCTGTAAAGCTGTAATCGAAGGAGTCTGCGAACCAGGAAAGATGTGTTTCATAATGAAGTCCACATCATTACGAAACTCCTCATAGCGCTTGTCCTGAGAGGTGATGACTTGCAAGGCCACACTGCCATTCGGTTTCAGGAGCGAGTTGATCTTGCCGAAGTACACTGGCAAAAATTCATGCCCCACGGCTTCCAGCATCTCGATCGAAACGACTTTGTCAAAACTACCTTCGAGTTTCCGATAGTCCTGGCAAAGGATGGTAATCTTGTCATCAAGACCTTCTGCTTCAAAGCGTGCCTTCGCGTACCTGAACTGCTCTTCGGAGATGGTGATGGTCGTGATGCGGCAGCCGTAGTTCTTCGCCGCGTGCACGGCAAATCCTCCCCATCCGCTGCCAATCTCGAGCAGGTGGTCACTGGATGTCAGTTTGATCTGGCGACAAAGACGATCATATTTTTCAGACTGCGCATGTTCCAGACTTTGGTCCGGCGAGGCGAAGATGGCGCTGGAATACGTCATCGTTTTGTCGAGGAACAGTTTATAAAAATCATTTCCGAGATCGTAGTGCTCAACGATATTCCTTTTAGAACCCGCGATCGTGTTTTTGCGCGCGCTGTGGTAGAGGTTATTGACTACGCGCAAAAGATTAAGTGCGTACTTTTTAATCCCCTTCCCGCTCAAAGCAGGGTTGTAATCCAGGTTGATGATGAACCAATGAATGATATTGTAAATGCTGTCGGTATACCAGTCCCCATCGAGGTATGATTCAGCAAAGCCCACGTCTCCATAGAGTACCGATTTCGTAAAGAAGTTGTTGCTGGATACCCGGATGTTTGCTTTCACTTCATTGCCGCCGCCAAAGTACATGGTATGGCCATCCGGGAGTTCAAGTCTCAATGATCCCAGCGGCAATTTATTGAACACATTAAACAACAACGTTTCGGTCAATGAGAATTTTCTGGTGAGGGTGAGTGCACTCGATGGCATAGATTATACTTATTTGTATTGATATTTCTCCTGTTGCAAATGAAGGTTGAAGTCTTTTTTTTGAAACGGGATCTTTTTCAGTTTCAAACGAAAAGCCTGCCAGTAAATGGCTGCAATTATTTTTATCGTGATGAGCGGAAAACGGAACGCATAGACCAGCAGCCTGAAATCACTCATCTCCTTTCGCTCCCCGGTCAACGACGTGACCAGAAATCTTTTCCCAGCCTGATAATCATCGACCCGCATCAACATCTTTTCATCTGGTACTCTGAATATAAAGTTGAACGAGGCAGCCAGGTCAGTAAAAGGCGACACGTAAAAATATTTTGAGACTACACGTTGAAATACCTCCGCATTAAGGCTGCCGCTGTCGAGCAGGTACAATTTCATCTCACCGTGTGTGTTGCAAACTTCAGCGATGGAGCAAAGAGGCTGACCGGCTTTATCAAAGCAGAGATAAAAAGAGATGGGATTGAATGCATACCCCATCGTCGCCACATTGGTCAGCAACATAATCTTTCCATTCGCCTCGACACCCAGGCTGGAGAGGTAATCTACCACGTTCTGTTTTACGCTTTTGCCATTGCGCCCGGCGCCCAGGGGAAACTGAAGGTGATCTCTGTCTCGGAAGTTGAACCAATTGAATTTATTATAACTCAGGAGCCTGAAACTGCGGTGAAGCATTTCAATCTCATCCAGGTCAAAATAAAACATAAAGACCTCGTAAGAGAATTTGTGCTCCCGGGGCGTCAGCCTATGGTGCATCACCTGGCATCGATAAAGGCATGAATTCATCCTGGTTTGGCTTTCAGTCCATTTACGAAAATGCCAATGCAACCGGATTTTCTTCTTTCCACGCATCTCTGCCCAACAATTGTGTGCAGCAGTTTAGGGCGCTGGTAAACGCATCTTCATGAAATCCAAACCTGAAATAGCTTCCACAAAAAAAGGTTACACCATTGCGATTCAACTCCGGCAAAAATTTCTGGGCGCGCGCCGTTTCTGGCGTGAAAATCGGATGTTCATATTCAATGCGCCTGATCACCTGGCTCTCATCCACAACACCGGGATCATTAATTGAAACGAAATAGTTTTTTTTACTGGAAACCTGCTGCAGACAATTCATATCGTAGATCGTGGTGGAAGTAAGTTGTTCGCCGATCTTTTCCACACGGTAGTTCCAGGCCGACCAGGTTGACCTCAGCCGCGGCATCACGGCTTCGTCCGTGTGGAGTGTGGCGATGTTCTTCTGATATTCAAACGGCTTCAGCAATGCACGCTCCCAGTCATTCCCATTTTTCAGCAGTCTCATCGCCTGATCTGCATGACAGGCGAAAATTACTTTGTCATAAGTCTTCACTTCCCCTGTCGATGTGACAATGGTTGCTGTGGCGCCATCCCGTACAACGCTCGCCACTGCGACACCAGTGTGAATCTTTTCCCTGAAAGGCGCGATGAGCCTATCCCGATATTGCCAACTGCCGTTGTGTACGGTATGCCATTGAAATTGTGTGTTGATCCCCAGCAAGCCATGATTCTTAAAGAACTGTACGAGAGCCCTTGCCGGATATTTCAAAGTAACGTCTGTTGGCGTAGACCACAGCGCCGAAGTCATCGGCACGATGTATTGATAGAGGAAATGATCTCCGTAACCTTTCTCTTTGATGTAGTCGTGAACGGAATAGAACTCAAACTTATCATCAGTCAGAATCTCCTCAGCTTCCCTGTAGAATCTCTGGATCTGCAAAAGCATGCGCCAATAACTGATGTTGAAATAGTTTTTCTTCTGTGCAAACAAATCCTGGCTACTGTATTCCAATCCCGTGGGCAGATACTGCACACCAAACGACATATTTGTCGGCTTCACCTCCACTTTCAGTTGCCTGAATAATTTAACCAGGTTGGGATACGTGACATCATTAAAGACAATGAAGCCTGTATCAATAGGAATCTTCGTCCCCTCCTCATCCACATAAACCGTGTTGGTGTGGCCGCCGATGTATGAATTCTGTTCATAGAAATCCAGATCGTAATATTTGTGTAAAAAGTGGCCGCAGCCCATCCCTGCAATACCAGTTCCTATGATTGCGATTGACTCCATGTTATCGTTTTTCAAACAAGTAATGACTCACCATCCATTCCTGGCCGTCGTTATAGCCAAATAATTCTGCGCAGGCCATAAAAAAGATCCGCCAGTACACCCACCACTTCACCGCCTGGTCTTTGCCGTAGGTCGCTTCAAACAGAGGCATGATTTCGGTTTTATTCGCATCCATGCGCGAAAGCCAGGCTTCCGACGTTTTACTGTAGTGATTACCGTTGACACGCCAATGCCGCTCTATCTTAAAATCATCAGCGAAATACAAAAGCAAATGATCACTGGGCATGATGCCACCCGAAAAGAAATACTTAGCCATCCAGTCTGATTCATCTTTCACTTCATAGAGGTAGCTCAGATATTTATGCGTGAAAATGTGAACGAACATTTTTCCTTTTGTATCAAGAAAACCTGACAGCTTACTAAGGAGGGATTTGTAATTCCTCATGTGCTCGAACATTTCCACCGATACGATGCGGTCGAACTTTTCAGGAGTCTGAAAAAAATTCATATCCGCCGTAATGATGGACAAGTTGGTGATACCGCGGGCTTTGGCAACCTCATCGATAAAGGCCTTCTGTGTTCTGGAATTGGATACACCAATGATCTTGCTGTTAGGATATTTCGCAGCCATAAACAGCGAAAGAGATCCCCAGCCGCATCCACACTCCAGGATTCGCATGCCATCTTTCAACTGGGCGCGGTCGCACGTCAGACTCAGCATGTCCTCCTCCGATTGATCCAAAGATGTAACGCCTTCGCGCCAGTATCCGGAACTGTACTTCAGGTGCTTGCCCAGTGTCAGCTGAAAGAATTTCGTGGGCACCTCGTAATGTTGCTCGTTGGCTGCCCTGGTTTCCACCGCAATTGGACTTTCTTTGAGCATGTTGACAAACGACATAAACTTGTCGTGTTGTTTTTCAAAGTCACCGACCGTCTCCTCCTTCAGTCGTTGTGCGCATATTTTTCTGATCCCCGTCCGGATCAAAAAATCCGGCAGCTGATTTTTTTCAAGCAATGAGTTATACCACATAATTTTCAAAATGAGATCATGCTTTCCTTTTCGGAAGCAGCAGGAATGGCGAGGTTGTTTTTTGATATTCGGCGAAAGCCTGCCCACGCGATTTTAACATCTCCCGTTCCGTATAGACGATGCCAGTGACTTTCGTAAGAAAAAAGAACATGATCAACGGACAGACTATACTGATGGCACCCCAGGGCGACCCGAGTGCCATGACAAAAAATCCAACCCACACAAGCCATTCAAAGAAATAGTTCGGGTGACGTGAGTAATACCAAAGTCCGCGATCGCAGATCTTTCCTTTGTTTGCCGGATCCGATTTAAATTTTCTGAGCTGCGCATCCGCAATACTTTCGCCGACAACGGCTATGAGCCAGATCACTGTGCCCGTGATTTCAAACACGCCTGGTTCCGTTGCTGTATTGATCATCATTAAAGCGAACGGCAGCGAGAGCAGTAACGCAAGTACCGCTTGCACATAAAAGAACCTCAACATCAGGATATTCTGTTTGTCGCCCCACTCCTTTCTTAAAGCTGTGTATCGAACATCTTCCGGATGCCCGATGGTACGCAGATAAAGATGGATCGCCAGCCGCAGTCCCCAGATTGACACCGTTCCAAGCACCAACAGTTGTCGTGCGCCGCCAAAGTCGACCCATCCAAAATAGATTACCGCCAGCAATGGAAAGCTCGCAGACCAAACCGTATCAACCATCGCCGCATTTTTAGTCCACAACTGAATCAACCACGTAATTGTGAATACAATCAGCAAGCACATGCCGCCATACAGAAACAAGGATAATATATCTTTCAAAGTGCAGCCGTTTTGGGTTTGAGAATTTCCAAAATTCCTTCACCGCGTTTCAGCGCGAAGAGCTGGATCAATACATATCCGATCGTGCCAATGCTGCCTAAGGTGAAGAACAGAATGGCCCAAAGGATCTTAAGGAAAATGCTGCGCTCGCGAAATAACACCCAGAGATAAATAACCAGCACGTTCGCGTAGAAATCCCACAGTGTCGCCCGCATCCATGGAATGGACCCAAGAAAGTCCCACTCTTTAAACAGGCTGCTTTCCAGGCTTGTGGACACGACCATATACACCATAAAAACCCACACTGCGCCGAGGAAAACTTTGAGAAATGAGACCATCTTGGCTTTTTTTACTAAACTTACGAAGCGACCCTAATGTTTAGATTTCTTATCCCCTATACCCATGAACCGACTCTTTATCCCGGCGGTGATCTTACTTGTGGCCTTCGCCTGCCAAACCAAAAATGAAATGAGAACCATCGGAACAATCGAACGGCTTGATCCCGCGCTGGACAGCATCATTTCCCCGGATGCTGCAGTGGAAATCGTCGCCGACGAATTCGAATGGACCGAAGGACCACTGTGGGTGGAAAGCCAGAAAATGGTGCTGTTTTCAGATATCCCTCAAAATGCAGTTTTCAAATGGTCCGAAGAGGGAGGACTTGAGCCTTACCTGAAGCCTTCTGGCTACACCGGTTCCAGACAACGTGGCGGCGAGCTCGGCTCTAATGGTTTGCTCCTCGATGACGAAGGAAACCTCGTATTGTGCCAGCATGGCGACCGCCGGTTGGCAACGATGCTCGCACCTCTCGATGCGCCCAAATCGGATTTCCAGACCATCGCTGACAAGTGGGATGGAAAAAAATTCAACAGTCCGAATGATGCTATTTTATACAAAGGTGACTTTTACATCACGGACCCGGCGTATGGTATGGAGAAACAGTTCGATGACCCCGCCAGAGAAACTCCATTTTGCGGCGTGTACCGGGTTGATCCCAATGGAAATGTTTCTTTGTTAACAGACTCCTTGTCGCGCCCCAATGGCATCGCCTTTTCGCCAGATGGAAATTTTCTTTTCGTGGCAAACTCCGATCCCGCGAGAGCGATCTGGACGAAGTATGCTGTGAAGTCCGAGACCGGAAGCGATGATCGCGTGGTAACGCTTACCGACGGAAAAATATTATACGATGCAACTTCACTCACCGCGACTGAGCCCGGTCTGCCCGATGGCATGAAGATCGACAGCAAAGGAAACATTTTTGCTACCGGTCCGGGAGGTGTGTTCATCTTCAACCTTGACGGCAAATTGCTGGGGAAAATAAAGCTGCCCAACCCTTCGTCAAATTGCGCGCTGACCACAGATGAAAAGACCTTGTTCGTTACAAATGATATGTATTTGCTGAGAATCAAACTAAGAAAATAACAAAACATTGCGGAGCCGGCAGGCATCTCAAGCTCATGCCCAAGCCCTAAGCCCTAAGACCTAAGACCTAAGACCCAAATAAAGAACTCAAATCCAACCCAATACAAAATGAAATTCATTAAGACACTATTTATCTTTTTAATGGCCGGTGCCGCATTCGCTCAGAAGTCGACCAAGAACCCTGCACTCGATGCCAAGATCAAAGAATTCGATGCGTATGTAACTGCGGGCCAAAAGCAATGGGAAGTTCCCGGACTTGCACTGACTGTTGTAAAAGATGGGCAGGTGATCTTTGCTAAAGGATATGGCGTGCGAGAGCTCGGAAAACCCGGCAATGTGGATACGCAAACAATGTTCGCCTGCGCATCTACGACCAAGGCGATGACGGCCGTTTGCATGGGTATGCTGGTGGATGAAGGAAAGATCAAATGGGACGACAAGGTCATCGACTATTTGCCTGAATATCAACTTTATGATCCTGCTGTCACACGCGAATTGAGAATACGTGATCTGTTCATTCACAACAGCGGCGTGGGCAATGCAGATTTCGTTTGGACCATCATGGACATCTCGCCGGAAGAGATCCTGAAAAAGATGCGCGACGTAAAGCCAAGCTACTCCATGCGTGCAGGTTTTATCTATCAGAACATATTCTACATCGCAGCAGGCGAAGTGATCAAAAAAGTGAGTGGCAAACCCTGGGAAGTCTTCATACAGGAGAGAATTTTTACCCCGCTGGGAATGACAAGGACGGTGCCCATGAGAAAGTACATCAAAGACGACAACCAGACCCACCCACACTTTAAAGTCGAAGAAAAAATTGTTCCGATCGGCTACACCAAAGACGACGCGGTAGGCCCGGCGGGTTCTGTCTGGGCATCGATTGAAGATATGGGCAAATGGGTGGTCTGCATGCTCGACAGCAGCAAGTACAAAGGCGGTCGGCTCATTAAAAAAGAAACCTGGGTCGAAATGTTCAAACCACAAACCATTGTCACAGACAGCGAATTTTACCCTACCTCACAAATCACAAAACCCAACTGGAAAACGTACGCACTTGGCTGGTTCCAGCACGACTACAAAGGCAAAAAGCTTGATTTCCATACCGGAAGTCTCGCAGGCCTCACAGCCATCAACGCGAAGATTCAGGATGAGAACATCGGTTTCTACATTTTCGAAAATTACGACCACGCCGAACTGCGACACGCATTGATGTATAAGGCACTCGACCTTTTCGCACTCGGCGGCAACCGCGACTGGAGCACCGAGTTCTACAAACTGTATACCGGCATGTGGGAAAAGGGCAAGAAGGCCGAAGCAGACTTCGAGGCGAACCGCGTATTAAACACAAAACCTTCGCTCCCGGTCGAAGCCTATGCCGGTACCTATTCAGATCCTCTATACGGCGATTGCATCATTACTGCTTCGGGAAATATCCTCAAAGCCAGTGTCAACAATGTTCTCTCAGCATCCTTCGAACATTGGAATTACGATACGTTCCGCGGCTGGTTTGAACATAAGTGGTATGGAAAAGTAAACGCAACTTTCAGCCTTGGCGCGGATGGAAAAGTGAAATCGGTAAGCTTTGACGGACTGGATTTCAAGAAGGTGAAGTGAGGTTGGTGGGGGAATAGGAGAATAGGAGAATAGGAGAATAGGAGAATGGAAGAATGGAAGAATGGAAGCCAGAGAGTTCGGTCGCCCGAGACTTTCTGGCTTCATTGTTTTTAAACCACAAATCCTGATTATTATCCGATCTCGATAACGACATCATCAGTCAGAGGGTGACCCACACAGGTGAGCACGTAACCCTCTGCCCTTTCCGACTGCGATAAGCCTTCCTCTTCATCGAGTTTTACTTTTCCTGAAAGTGCCTTACCCCGACAGGCAGTACATAGGCCGCTCTGACATGAATAAGGCAAGTCAATGCCCGCATCTAAAGCAGTCTCAAGGATGGCGCGATTGGGTTGAACCATGATCTTATATTCCTGTCCATCGTAACGGATCGTGACCTCCCGCGCTTTGTTTTCTCCGGATCCAGTCTGCTCCTCTTTCTTCTGATCTTTTGCAATCGTGGGGGAGACAAAACTTTCTTTGAAGATCTTTTCCTTTGGAATGCTATGCGACTGCAATAACGTCTCCACGTTCTTCATCATGCCTTCCGGTCCGCACATCAGGTACGTGGACTTGTCAATTCCCCAGTTCGGGATGCGTTCGAAAAGTTTCACCAGCATGTCATGATTCAGCAGTCCTGAATATCCCTGCCAATTCATTGGCGCTTCGTCCAAAACATGAATTACGTGAAGGCGGCCTTCGTACTTGGATTCAAGCTTCGAAAGGTCTTCTTTAAAAATGACGCTGTCTATATTGCGATTGCAGTAGATCAGCGAAACAATACTTTCCGGTTCCTGGGTCAACAGGCTTTTGATGATCGACATCATCGGGGTGATTCCGCTGCCACCTGCAAACAGGATGAGGTGGCGCTTCTTCATTCTGTCAAATTCAGTCGTAAACTGCCCCATCGCCTCCATCACCTTCAGGGTGCTGCCCACTTTCAGGTTGTCGGGAAGCCAGTTGGACATCAATCCATTATCCACCCGCTTCACAGAAACGGCGAGGTCTTCGTCAACGAATGGTGACGAGCACAGCGAATAGGCCCTTCTTACTTCCTTGCCCTGGACCGAAGTGATCAGAGTCAGGAACTGGCCGGATTTATAAGGCATTTTTCCGGATGACGGATGCTCAAACACGATCGAGATAGCATCTTTCGTCTCCTGGACTATATTCTTGACTTTGAGATCGTAATAGCGCGGGCCGCTGTGGGATTCTTCCTTCTTTTCCGACTTCTTAAATAAACTGAAAGCCATTTTTTGATATTAACTACAATGCAAAGCTAGAAGTTTTTTGCCACGAAGTAACGATGACGCGAACGAGCAGCGTCAATACTAAAATAAAGTTCTTTGCGGGTCTTTATGGTGATTGCCCCAAGCGCCAGCGAGCTTTAGATATTCAGCCAGTAGGTCAATTTAAACACCAGCGACCGAGTCTTGCTCGAAAGATTTTCAGGCAGATAGTTCTCTGTGTACACAACAAAAAAATCGCTGGCTGGCTTGTAACGCCACTGGAATCGCGCGTTCAGATTGACATTGTCCAGGAGCGTATTGTATTGCACGAACGTGGTGAGAAACACGGTGCGTGTAAATGTCAGGTCAAAGCGCGGCGACACCACAAACAGTTTCTCTTTTCCGTAGTTTGCCGGCAGATTGAGATCATTGTAATCGAATCGGATGGATACGCTGCCAAAAGGCTGGTAACGATAATTGATTTCACCATTCATATTGAAGTTCTCACCGTTATAAAATCCTCCCTTGGTAGCGCCAATCAAATACTTAAAACGCTTTCTCTGATCAGACTGGTAGGCAATTCCATAGCGATTCCAGTTGTAATGCTCACCAATTAAAAAATTCGTGTACTTATCAGCATCAGCCGGATTGAAATTGTTTGTCAGCAGCTGATACGTGTTGTTGTACAACAGGCTGAAGAACGCTGTGTTTAGGAAATTGAAATTATAAGTCAACGCCAGTTGTCTGTCAGCCATGTCGCCCGACGGAATGACAGTGCCTGTCAGGTCCAGCATAGAACGAATATTGACCAGCCGTGAATTTTTTGGGTAAATCGTTCCGTACAGACTTGCAAAAATATTCTGAACGCCAGGATATACGCCTTTGCTCGGCACATACCCGGCTTCTGCGTTGTAATTCTTCTGAATAAATGTGCTTCCGGTGAAAAACGTAATGTTTCGTTTGGTGTACTGCAAAAATCCTCCGCCCGACGAAGTGTGATCTTTGTTAAAATCATCGAATGATTTGGTGTAGTAGGCGCTCAGGTACCATTTGTTATCCTTGCTCCTCGATTCAAGATCTACCGACATCGTCCGGTTATAACTGTCAAGTACGTAAGAGGACGTATCCGGACCGTACGTCTTTTTTCGCCACAGGTCTTTGTTAAAATACCGCGTGGAGTCACCGTGATTGGTTATACCGATCGACTGCTTGTTAGTGAAAGAAAACTGGATGTTAGACTGTGCCCAAAAGTTTCTTTGAATCGCCGCCACCGTAAAATTCTGCGCGGGCAATCCGAGCACCGGCGCCTCTTTGGTTTGCATGTTCAGAACACTCATTCTCCATTTCTTCGAAAGCGAACCACTTAACCTCGCACCATAAGCGATTGGCACTCGTCTGAGAATTCCAGCCGTATCGCGCGCGAGGCCCACCCTTCGCGAGAAGAAAGGCCGGGCTTCCGGAAAACCCATGCGATCAAACAAATCACTGTTTTCCAAAAAGAACTGCCGTCGCTCGGGGAACTGAAATTCAAATCGCGTGAGGTTGATTACCTGCCGGTCCACCTCGACTTGCGAAAAATCAGGATTGACCGTGAGATCGAGATTCAATGATGGCGTTACGCCAACTTTTGCATCAAATCCAACCTGTAGCTCTTCGTCTTTTGTCGGAGGTGTTACCGTGTTGTCGCGGCTCGTTCCGCCAGCGACGTATGGGATCAAAGAAATATTGGTCGTGTGGTGAGGCAGATCATCCCAGATCAGTTTGCCCGAATAGGCGAATGAGGCTGGTATAAATTGTATGGGTGTGGCGATCCAGCTGGAAATATGGTTTCGTTTTACGTCGTTCCGGAGAAAGGTAATGTTCCATTCGCGCAACCCACTTTTGAAGCGGAAGCTTTTGAACGGGATCATAATCTCCGCGATCCACCGGTCGCCGTACTTCACAGATTTGCCGTACCATTTGTTGTCCCAATTGGAGCTGAAACTCCCGTCCTCGGCACCGGCACCTGAAATGGTTCCCTCCGACTGAACGCTATACGGAGTAATTTGAAAATAAAAGCCGTTGATCCCGTCGTTGTACGGGCCGAAGTACATGCCGATGTGATCGTTGGTGCTGAAGTCGAAATCACGGCGGAGCGATTGCACGATATCACGTCTGCCATCGTCGTAACACACATACGAAACATATAAGGCATGATCGGTGAATGTGAGCCGCGCTTCTGACTGAAAAGGTGCTGCTGCTGAATCAACAGGGTAATTCAGGTAGAAGTTATTGGCTACGTCTGCCTCTTTCCAGTCCTCTTCGTCGAGTATACCGTCAAGTTTGATCTCCCCTTTGGCTTTTTTAATGTGGAGTTCTTTGCCCGGCAGGTTCCTGGGAATTTTTTTCTGCTGTGCGAATACGGTCACGAGAGACAGCAGGAACAGTAAAGTCAAAAAAATAGAGAGACGTCGGACCATAAGGCGTGCAAAAATAATTCCTTTCACGGATTTTCAATCGTTTGTCGAACAAACGGAAACGTTAATGATTCGTTAAAAAGATTTATTTTAGCGGCTTAACAAGCGCGACGTGCAGCTCAACCCTCTCACGGCCATTTCCCCGATCGATGGCCGTTATTTTCAGACAACTTCTACTCTATCGGCTTACTTCTCTGAATATGCTCTGATACAATACCGCGTGCGTGTTGAGGTTGAATACTTTATCGCTCTGTGCGAATGGCCGGTTCCGGAATTAAAAAGCTTTCCAAAGGAAAAATTCGCGACGCTGAGGGGGTTTTATAAAGACTTTACGGAAACCGCTGCAGACAAAATCAAGGCGACGGAGAAAATTACGAATCATGACGTAAAGGCCGTCGAATATTTTCTGAAAGAAAAATTTGATGAGGCCGGATTGTCCAATTACAAAGAGTTCATTCACTTCGGGCTTACCTCCCAAGACATTAACAACACTGCCACACCCTTGCTGCTGAAAGAGTTTATTGAAGCAGAGTTTTTACCAAAGTTGAACAAGGTTGTTGCACTCATAGATAAACAGACGGTTGCGTGGAAAGATGTGGCCATGCTTGCACGAACTCACGGCCAACCTGCATCACCTACACGCCTTGGCAAGGAGATGATGGTGTTTTCACAACGCATCAAAAACCAACTTGAGCTGTTGAAAACCATTCCTCATTCTGCAAAATTCGGTGGGGCCACAGGGAATTTTAATGCACACCATATCGCGTATCCTGAAATTGATTGGTTAAAATTTGCAGATCGATTTGTTTCGAAGTACCTGGGTCTTTCAAGAAGTCATCCGACCACGCAGATTGAACACTATGACAATGCGGCTGCACTGTTCGACAACCTCAAACGCATCAACACCATTCTCATTGATTATAGTCGTGACGTTTGGCAATACATTTCGATGAACTATTTCAAACAGACTATCAAGGCTGGAGAAATAGGTTCGTCGGCCATGCCGCATAAGGTGAATCCTATTGATTTTGAAAATGCCGAGGGTAATCTTGGATTGGCCAACGCCATCTTCGAACACCTGTCGGCAAAACTGCCGATATCCAGATTACAAAGGGATCTTACCGATTCGACCGTATTGAGAAATATTGGAGTGCCTCTCGCCCACACATTTATAGCATTGCAGTCATTGGAGAAAGGTATTGGAAAACTCGAATTGAACAAATCCGCGATCGATGCAGACCTGGATGACAACTGGGCAGTTGTTGCCGAAGCCATCCAGACTATCCTGCGACGGGAAGGTTATCCCAATCCATACGAAGCATTAAAAGACCTCACCCGCAAAAACGAAAAGATTACACGGGAAACGCTCGCAGCGTTCATTGATGGACTGAACGTGAGCGATGCTGTGAAAAAGAGATTGAAACTTGTACGGCCCGATTGGTACACGGGTATAATTGGTGATGCCTATCTCATTTACTACAACGATCCCACGAAAAAGGTTGTTATACATAAAGTAGAATGCGGTCATGCTATAAAACATGACAACGGGCCGTCAACTACGAACGGAGGATGGTTGGGACCGTTTCCTTCCTATGCAACAGCAAACGATGTAGCGGCCATTGAAGCCAAACGGCTAGGCACTGATTCTTCCGATTGTGTTCACTGCGCACCAAACCAAATCATCTAAAATGCCAAGTGGTGCCTACATCGAATACTGTCCGGAAAACCGAAAGCTGAATTTTACGCGATTTGAAAGGTGTGTGCTAAATTTGATTTATGAAACTAAAAACATCTGAAAACGCTTTCGAGCGCGAAAAACAGGAAATCATCGATTGGGTTTCAAATCTTAAAAATGACACTTCATTTGAACGTCTCAAAATGCTTCGTGACCGGTCAAAAGCCGGTGACTGGTGGAGTGAAATTTCAGATCACGAGCGGTTTTCCATCAACAAAGGACTTGCGGATGTTAAGAATCGAAAAATAAAACCACACTCAGCCGCTTTGGCGATCTATGGAAAGTGGCTTTAGACTTTTCTGGTCACGGAACGCGCTGAACGATCTCCAAAAAATAATAAATTACCTATCTGAAAACTGGACTAAGCGCGAAGTCCAAAATTTTGCAAGGAGACTGGATAAAAGATTAAATCTTATAGTTCTTAATCCCAGACTGTTCCCTTCGACGAGAAAACCGCGACGGAACCTTAGAAGGTCTGTTCTCACTCCGCATATCACCATTTACTACGTTACCGCAAGGAAAAATATAACGGTCGTTCGCCTATTCGACAATCGGCAGAATCCAGCGAGCCTCTAGTAAGTGCTTCTGCCTCATTCACACATAATTCCCCCCACTGTTAAAATTATTTGTTATTAACTTAGCCCTTGCAACTACATTCCTATGA
The DNA here is from genome assembly GCA_044227305.1 of Cyclobacteriaceae bacterium. Taxonomy (GTDB): domain Bacteria; phylum Bacteroidota; class Bacteroidia; order Cytophagales; family Cyclobacteriaceae; genus ELB16-189. The sequence goes on from JBGAFJ010000001.1 coordinate 582,244, forward strand.
ACATTCCGGTTACCCTGACGACCAGATCCAACCTCACCAGCATCGATTTTAATAACATTCCTTTTGGAAAATTTACCTCCGATCACATGTTCGTGATGGATTATGCCGATGGGAAATGGAATGATCTGAGAATCATCCCTTACCAGGGATTTACACTCGATCCGCAATCCAAGGCGATACAATATTGTCAGTGCATCTTCGAAGGGATGAAAGCGACGATGGGTGCTGATGGCGTTCCCCGATTGCTACGCCCCGATCTCAATATCAAGCGATTCAATCTTTCAGCAGAACGCATGTGCATGCCTACCGTGCCTGAAGACCTCTTTCTTGAAGCGCTGAAAAAACTTATCGCGCTGGATGCGGCCTGGATCCCCACCGCGGAAGGAAGTGCGCTTTATGTTCGACCAACCATGTTTGCGACTGAAAACGCACTTTCGGTCGTGCCGTCGAGCACCTATACATTTTACATCTACACGGGGCCGGTACAACCCTACTTCACCACGCCGGTGAAACTGGTCACTGAAAGAAAATTGATTCGCGCGGTTCCCGGCGGCACGGGTGAAGCCAAGACCGGCGGCAACTATGCGGGCTCATTGATGGCCAGTCAGCTCGCCAAACAAAAAGGTTTTGATCAGATTATTTGGTTGGAAAGTCCTGATTTCAAAAAGGTGCAGGAAGCTGGCATGATGAACTTATTCTTTGTGATCGGTGATAAAGTGATCACACCACAGCTCACAGGCGCAGTTTTAAAAGGAACTACCCGCACCTACTTCATCGACATTCTCAAAGAAAAAAATATCACCATCGAGGTGCGCGATATCTTTATCGATGAAGTCGTCGATGCCTATAAGAAAGGTCAATTGATCGAAGCATTTGGTTCAGGGACCGCCGCTGTGGTTTCTCACATTGCCGAGATCACCCACGGAGATCTGGTGATGACGTTGCCTGCAGAGAAACGAACCATCAGTAAAATGCTGTTCGATGAGATCAACGGACTTCGCGCGGGCCGCATCGCTGATAAGCGGGGGTGGCTTATTCCTGTAACCGAGCCGGCATTGGTTCAATAAATTGGGATTAGGGATTAGGCATTAGGGATTAGGCATTAGGGATTAGGAATTAGGAATTAGGGAATAAGTGTTGGGAACCGTAGAATTTAGTACATAGAATCTTAGAAACGTTATGAACATAAACTGGAACAACATACCCGCCGAGCAAGTGAATCCGCACATGAAACGGAAATTCATTTATGGCGAAAAGATCATGATTGCCAGGCTTGAACTAGCGAACAACTTCGAAGTACCGTGGCACTCCCACGAAAACGAACAAATCACAGAAGTGGTATCAGGTACGATGCGATTCTGGTTCGACAACGACGAAAGCAACTACATCGAACTTCGTCCCGGCGATACTTTGATCATCAAGGGAAACCGGCCTCACAAAGCGAGAATGATTGGTGACGTGGTGGAAATCGATACATTCTCTCCTCCGAGGAAGGATTGGATTGATAAATCGGATAGCTATTTAAGGAAGTAGGTCGCTCCGCTCATTTTCGCCGCGAAGCCTCTAAGCCACGAAGATTCACAAAGAAAATTCCAAGCGTTTCTTCAGACGCTGGTTCTTATTCCCCTTGGTGCTTCTTAGTGACCTGGTGCCTTTGTGACGCATTCGTGCCTTGTAAATACAAACCGGGGCTTCATCGGGCACGCATAGGCACATTAGCACATCAGCACCCGCCTGCGCGAAGCGCTTCGTCGGGCACGCATCAGCACCCGCCTGCGCTAAGCGCTTCGTCGGGCACGCATCAACACATCACTGCACCCCCACTTTCTTCACACTTACCTTCGCCAGCCCGTCCTGTTTACTGAGCTTGCTTGCGGCATAATCTTTCAATACCGATTCTTTCACACTTACCTCGATGGACTCGGGAATTCCACAACCTTCACATTTGGTGAGCTTGATATTGAAAATAATTTGTTCGTCATCCTTCAGACTGCGCAAAGTGCGTCCATACTCAAGCAGATTGTCTTTCAGGCTTGCTTCAAAGGCCGGATACAGTTCTTTCACTTTCTTGTCACGCTCAGCCTGATTGAGGTTGCCAGCAGCGACGGTAGGAAGGTAAAACCTCTTCTCATCCTGTTCTACACTGGAGTAAACACGCATATAGTAGATCACTCCAAAGTCTTTCATACGCTCATAATTGACACTGCCTTCCGTGTAGTAAGTCTTCGAAAGGTCCTCACGGTACAATCGGTTAAACATGCTCGCGAACACTTCCAGGTCGGGGTCTAGCTCATCGGAAGACTCCGTATTGATGACCTTTAACTTCGCGAGGAACTGATCACGCGTGATCTTGCCCTGACGCAATTGAATAATATCATCCCTTTTCGCTTCTACCGAAACCAGGCTCGCGCGTCTCGCCTGATCTTTCCATACGTAGAAGTTGTCGAAGCCGTCACCCCGGTTCGTGATCAATATCCTTTCCTCCGGCTTCAGTTGACTCAGCACGTCTCCATAGTCGGCCAAAAAACTTTTTGCTACTTCAATAAAGCGTGCGTCTGATACGGTGCGCAGGCTATCACGATTGAGCACGGCTGTGACACCACGTCCTGATCTCAGGATGGTGGTTCGACCTTCCGATTTTGCCTGGGCATCGCGCTGAACGTCTTTCGCTTTACGTTCAACGTCTTTCGCTTCGCGCTCTACATCCTTCGCTCTGCGCTCGCTGTCGGCGGCTCGGCGGGCTGCGTCCTTCGCTTCCCGCTCTGCGGCTTCAGTATCCCGGTCGTCGGAATGATAGGAATAAGAATATGAAATGGCAGGCGCTATTTCCGGAGCAAACATCACATCGAAATTATCACCTGCTGGCATTTTCATGAATCCAAAGCCACCCGATTGCGGCAACCGGAATGTTACACCAAATCCAGCAGTATAGCTGCCATGGACATCCATCGGCAAAAACACACGCTTACCGAATTGCTGACGAATCAGCGTTGATAGAATGTTCTCCGCCACTTCAATATCCTGACCCATGCGCGGATCATCCATCTTCTGAGCCATCGCGAAATAACTTCCGCATGCCGTCAGCAACCCCACCAAAATCAACACTACCTTTTTCATAACGCTATAGACTTTTAGTTTCTTTTTTGATTGTTCAAACTTGTACTTGACACAAGGCTCGTCAGCAGTTCTTCGGTCTCTGCTTTCAGCTGGTCTGTATTCTTCTCCACAGTATTCATGCGGGTCTGGAAAAAAGCCAGATCCTGGTTACGTTGCTCCTGCAGGTACTTTGCAAAGTCGACCAACAACCCTTCGATGTATTCCTTCTGTCCGGCGGACGATAACTGCATGTAATCTTTTAACAACTTGAGGTTGTCATTTTGCATCTGTGACACAAAACCCCTGACCTCACGTTCATTGGCTACCGAAGCCGTCTTCATCAGTTGATTGATTTTTTGCGAGCTCGTGTTCAGATTCTTCTGTATAGAAGCCTCTAAAACTTTCCGGTCTTCACCCCAGGAAGCCTGCAGCGCCTGGTTGTTGTTCGCCAGGGATTGATTGATCATCTCACCCACGCGTTGTTCTGTTAATGCCTGCGGCTGGGTTGATGGCAATGGGGTACCGAAGCTTATTCTCAACTCATTGCCAGAATAACCGATCGACAGTCCAAGCAACTTCGCCGCGAGCATCACCGCAAAAAGTGAAGCAGCTATTCCGACCGGCATTCTGAAATAACTCTGCTTCCAGAACGGAATCGACCTCGCGTCCGGCACGTCATCACCCAGGATAATCGGTGGGGCGATCACTTCCTTGTCGGGCAATCGTCCCATTGCCATTCGAGTGAATCCCCAGTCCTCGATGCGCCTTCTTTCCTCCGGATTTTTTTCCAGATACGCCTCCACCATTTTCCGCTCCTCGTGCTCCAGTTCTCCGTAGAGATACGAGATCAACGTCGCTTCATCAGGTTTATAACTCATAACCAATTGTTTCCTGTGTGATATTCTTCTTCTCCAAAATTCTTTTCATCGCCTCCAGCCCGTAATACATTCTCGACTTCACCGTGTTCTCCGAAATATTGAGTGCCTCAGCAATCTCCCGGAACTTCAGTCCCTCGTATTCCTTCATAATCACCACTTCACGTTGCTCTTCGCTCAGTCTCATAAGGCAATCCTGGAGAAGATCCGACAACTCGGTCAGGCGCAACGAGCGCTCTGGATTCTCCCTGCGATCACCGGCAACCTCCCACCTCTGGCTGTCCTCGTTTTCACCCGGCCTCAGGTCATCAAGCGACACCGCCCGAGCGCTCTTTTTTTTCCTCAGCTCCTCGCGACAAAAATTCACCGCGATGGTGTACAGCCACGAACGGAACCTGGCAGCGTCCTGTAGGTACACGATGTTCCGGTGCATCGATATAAACGTCCGCTGAGCTACTTCCATGGCCAGATCATGGTCGCAGAAAAATTTGTAGCTGAAGTTGTAGATACGCTTGTACCACACCTGCACCAGCTTCCCCTGGGCATGCCGGTCCCCTTCGCGGGCCTTCGCGATGAGGAGGTCAGAATGCATTAAGGGCACGTCGGGCAAGGTTTTGGCCATTTATTTTAAGCGCTTCTGGATATTAGATGATCGAACTTAAGAAATAGTTTTAACGCTGCCGGGCCTGGCGTCCGGCACCTGCGACCCAGTTCCTATCTTTGTTTCGCATGAAAAAAATCATCTCGCTTCTGATCCGAAACGTCCCCAGAAAGTATCTACAACTGTTTAGCGGCGTGGGTTTGAAAGTAGTAGGTGCATTCTACGCCGGCAGCGCGGTGGAATGCCCCATCTGCAAAAATCACTATCGCACATTTCTACCCTATGGACGGATCAACCCACGACCGAATGCACTTTGCCCTTCCTGCCTTTCACTGGAACGTCACCGTCTGATCTGGTTGTTCCTTCAGACGAAAACGAATTTTCTTACACAAAAACTTCGTGTACTGCACATTGCGCCGGAACCCTGCTTCATGAAACGATTCGAAAAAATTCATGGCGAAAATTATATAACGGCTGATATCGAATCGCCGCTCGCAAAGGTAAAAATGGATATTCATCAGATTCCCTTTGACGACAACGAATTCGACGCCGTGCTGTGTAATCACGTTCTTGAACACGTCGATAACGACATACTCGCGATGCGTGAGATCAACCGCGTTCTCCGCAAAGGTGGATGGGCCATCATGCAGGTACCCTTCTTCTCACCGGTTCCTGAAACTACCGTTGAAGACAAATCGATTACCGATCCACGTGAACGCGAAAAAGCATTCGGACAGGATGATCACGTGAGAAAATTTGGTAAAGATTATGCGCAGCGGATTGCGGAAAGCGGATTGACGCCCGAAGCCAATGAGTTTGCTAAATCCTTATCGAATGAAGAGTGTTTCAGGTATGGGATATCGCGGAATGAGGTGATTTATCGGGGGATTAAAAAATAATTCGTCAGGTTAGGTTCTGGTATCAGGAGAATTCCATCGCAGCTGCATTAGAGATCTGAGGTTGATACTTTCCTCAAGACTTTTTGATTTACGATTTAAGAATTTAGAATTTAGAATTTAGAAGTTAACCGATGCGACCCAAAATTACCCATGCAAGCTGCGAGGTTCAAACTTATTCATGTGGCGCTACACCTAGCACCTAGAACCTAGCACCTAGAACCTAGAACCTAGAACCCAGAGCCCATGCTCCACTTCACCGCACCCGACATCCGCAAAAATATCTCAATGTCAACAGCGATCACGTTGATGAAGGGTGCATTTCGTCAACTAAGTTCAGGGAAAGCAATCGTCCCTGTTCGCACAGTCATCGACACGGAAGATAAGTCAGGACGCGCTCTGTTCATGCCATCTTATTCCCCTGCTTATAATCTGTTCGGATTGAAGATGGTTTCTGTTTTTGCAAATAATCCCAGCCATGCATTACCCGCAATTCAGGGTCTGATGATGGTGATGGATGGAAAGACAGGTACACCACTCGCAACGTTCGACGCCGAATACCTCACCGCATTGCGCACGGGAGCAGCATCGGGATTGGCCACGGAGATACTTTCAGGAAAAGAGTCAAAAATATTGGCGCTTTTCGGAACGGGCGGTCAGGCTAAAACACAGTTGGAAGGCATACTGGCTGTGAGAAAGATCGAAGAAGTAATTGTATTCGGACAAAACCGGGAAAAGATCGCTGACTTCTGTAAAAAAGCCGGCAATGAAAACAAAACCAGGATTTATCCTGGCTACGTCTCCGACCTGAAGCGCGCCGACATCATCTGTACAGCTACAACTTCAACCAGTCCGGTTTTTAATTCGGCCGATGTAAAGGGAGGTGCTCACATCAATGGCATCGGTTCATTCAAACCGGATATGCAGGAGATTCCCGAAGAACTTGTCAAGATGGCGACGTTGGTCGTCGATCAACGCGCCGCCTCACTCGAGGAAGCCGGTGATATCGTGATACCACTATCGAAAGGATTGATCACGAAAGATCACATCAAAGCAGAATTGGGAGAAATTGTGGATGACCCGAACAAAGGAAGAAGATCTCATAATGAGATTACGATCTTCAAGTCAGTGGGAAATGCAATTCAGGATCTGGCACTGGCGCACTATCTGCTAAGTAAACATTGACAAATCAACGCTGCCTCTCATCTTCACCCGCCTTCGCGATGCGCTTCGTCGGGCACGCATCAGCACCGCCTTCGCGATGCGCTTCGTCGGGCACGCATCAGCACCGCCTGCGCGAAACGCTTCGTCGGGCACGCATCAGCAAATCAGCACACCAGCAAATCATTTCCCCAGCTTATCCAACACCTCCATCACCTCATTGACGTGCTGGCGGCTGGTCTCGAGCAGCGCGGCTTCATCTTCATTGAGATCGAGTTCGATTACCTTTTCAACACCATTCTTGCCAAGGATCACCGGGACTCCGAGGTAACAATTCTTGATGCCATATTCACCGTCCAACTGCATACATACCGGTAGCACTCTTCTTTGATCTTTCACAATGGCTTCAACCATCTGAGCGGCTGCTGATCCAGGCGCATACCATGCTGAAGTTCCCATCAACTTTACGAGCTCGCCACCACCAAACTTGGTGCGCTCAATGATTGCGTTCAGCTTTTCAGTATTGATGAGTTCGGTGACCGGGATTCCGCCAACGGTAGTATAGCGCGGAAGCGGCACCATTGTATCGCCATGGCCGCCCAGCAACATCGCCTGAATATCTTTCGGGGAAACGTTCAACGCCTCCGCCAGAAATGCGCGATAACGGGCCGTATCGAGGATACCCGCCATCCCAATCACGCGGGTTCGCGGGAATTTTGAGGTCATGTGCGCCTGATACGTCATTACGTCAAGTGGATTGGACACCACAATAATGATTGCATTGGGTGAATGCTTCACCACATTCTCAGTCACCGTCTTGACGATACCGGCATTCGTTCCTATCAAATCGTCGCGGCTCATGCCAGGCTTGCGGGGAAGCCCAGACGTAATCACCACCACGTCAGACTTTGCACTTTTCGTGTAATCGTTGGTGGAACCGATCGTGCGCGTGTCGTAAAGGTCGATGGGGGCTTTCTGCCAAATATCCAGCGACTTGCCTTCGGCGAGCCCCTCCTTGATGTCAACTAATACGATCTCGTTCGCAATTTCCTTGTACGCCAGCACATCCGCACACGTGGCACCCACATTTCCGGCGCCGACTACAGTTACTTTCATTGGTTTGGTGATTTAATATTTTTTCGGGGCGCAATTTATTAATCCCCGTAAGAAACAAAAAGGATTATTTAAATATGACTGATGGTGATCTCCAGCACCTTTTTTGTTTCCGGCGTAACCTTAAACCGCTCGTCGATGCGGTATCCTGCTACCCAAACGATTTCGCCGCCGGATTCTACCACGGTCACGTCGCTCTTGTCACTGAGGCTCACCTTCCTGTCGATCAGCAAATCACTTACTTTCTTTCGTTGCTTCATGCCGAGCGGGACAAATGAATCCCCACTTTTCCATTTGCGCCAAAGGATCGGGAAACGAAGTTTTGCAAGATCCAGACATGCATGATTAGGCTCCCTGGTGATGGCGGTATTCGATGTCTTCTTCATCGCAAAAAGCCACGGACCCAGACCCGCTTTGTCCTGGCCATCTTCGATAAGCACCTCCCCTGCCCATTCACTTAGGCGGCTGACAATAATTTGCTCCCGGTCAATAACTGCCTGATGGGTGGCCGAAAGAAATTTCTTTCCCGATTGACTCTCAAGTGAGTTCACCATTTGCATACACCGATCCCAATCGAAACCGTACTCCTTCAGCAACTCATGGCACACATATCGGGGATTGTTCATCAACAACAATAAGTTCTTATCGATATAAAGATGACCATCCTCCTGATGTACCATGCTGTCTTTCAGTTGTTCGAGGGCACGACCCGCCAACTCATGAGCGCCTTGCATTTTTGTGATGGCATCCTGAAAAGCATGTTCGACGGATGGATTAAGTTGCTTCAACTTTGGCACGATCTCATGGCGAATAAAATTTCTGGCATAGTGGTCTGTACCGTTGCTCGAATCCTCCCGCCATTGGATTTTGTATTGAACTGCGTGTTCGTAAATCTCATCCCGCGATGCAAACAGCAGCGGCCGGACAACACGTTTGTTCTTTAATGGAATCCCGGTCAATTGGTCCAGTCCGGCACCATGTGTCAATCGAAATAAAACGGTTTCTATGTTATCATTCAATTGGTGAGCCGTGGCGATCCAGTGGTAGCCGTGCTTTTCTGCGATGGCTGTGAACCAGGAATAACGTAGTTCCCGGGCCGCCATCTGAATACTCACCCCGTTTTCTTCGGCATAATTCTTGGGAAGAAATTTCTCCGCAAAAAAAGGAATAGAATGTTTTCGGCAATAGCGCTCCACAAACGTTTGGTCTTCATCGGAATCTTTTCCACGAAGCTGAAAATTGCAATGCGCGACCCCGAAGTTGAACTGCGCCTTCAGGAACAGATCGGCCATGACCATCGAATCCACGCCTGCGCTCACCGCCAGCAAGACCTGATCGTGTGGATCAAAAAGATCATTGATCTGAATAAAATCTTTAAACCGATCGAGCATCATTCAAATTTATCAAAAGTCGGGCGGTCTGTCAGCCTTTTCTAACTTTGCGATGCTGAATATGAAAAGAGCGCTGATTATTACCCTGTTGATGATATGCACCGTCGCAGCATTCGGGCAGCGCAAGGTTAAACTCAAGCACGCCAATACACTGAAAGGGACTGCCGTGAATGGGGTTCGGACCGACTGGGTGATTGGCGAAGTCGTCTTTGTACAGAATCAGACCACGATCTATTGCGATTCAGCGATTTTCGACCGAAGCAGGAATTCGGTGGAAGCATACGGCAGAATCCGGATCACGGAAGGAGATTCGGTAACGGTCACCGCTTCCCGGCTGACCTACGATGGGAATCAGAAAATCGCCTACCTGCGCCAGAATGTGATCTTCAATAAACTTCAAACCGCTACACTATATACTGACTTCCTGGACTTTGACCGGAAGAAAAATGTAGCGAAGTACTTCAACAAGGGCAAGCTGGTCGACAGCACCAACACACTGACCAGCAAAAAAGGGTATTACGATCTCAGAACAAACCTCGCTTCCTTCAAGACCGACGTGGTGGGAGTGAATAAGGATTACACCCTCAGTTCCGATACGCTTCAGTACGATTCGAAGAACAAACTCATTTTCTTCCGCGCGTTGACAAAGCTTGAAGACAAGGAAGGCGGCGTAGCGTATTATGAAAATGGCTATTATGATACACGTCAGAAAAAGTCAGACCTCGCGAAAGGAGATTTCCAGACCCCCACCTACAGGCTCCGCGGCAGCCGGCTATTCCTCGATGAAATCCGGAAATTTTATAAAGCCAAGGGCAATGTGGTGATGACTTCGAAGGAAGAGAACATGCACATTTATGGTGATGACGGCTACTACGACAAGAAAAATGGCATGTCGAAAGTGTGGGGCAATGCCTACGTTGCCAAAGTCACGGACGAAAAAGACACCATCTTCATTTCGGCCGATACGCTCATGTCGGTGGAGAGCGTTGACCCCGCGAAGAAACGCCTCCTCGCCTATCATCACGTAAAAATTTTTAAACGCGACATGCAGGGTGTTGCCGACTCGCTGGTTTACATCTCTAAAGATTCAACGCTGTATTTTTATCGTGACCCCGTGCTTTGGAACGGGGAGAATCAGATGACGGCCGACTCGATCCGGATTCTGATTCTCAATAAAAAAATCAATCGCGTCTACCTGGTCTCGAATTCATTTGTGGCCTCGTCCGACACGCTGATGAATTTTAATCAGATCAAGGGCCGGCAAATGACAGCTTACTTTGAAAAAAATGCCATCGAACACGTGAATGTGACGGGAAACGGAGAGAGCATCTATTATGCTTTGCAGGAAAAGGAGGCCGACGTGGAAGGGAAAAAAGAAAAATTTCAGATCGTGTCCGGGATGAACAAAATCATCTGCAGCAACATGAAGATCAATTTTAAGGAAGGGAAAATTCACAACATCAGCTTCTACATTAAGCCTGATGCCACTTTTATTCCACCTCATGAATTGAAACCCGAAGACGCAAAGCTGCGAGGGTTTAATTGGCGAGGCACCGATCGCCCCACCCGGGATGAGGTAGTGCACAAACAGACGCAAAGTGCTATCAAAGCCGTCCGCAAACGTTAGCGGAACTCCGCAACGGCAATTGCGTCGCTAATATTGTTTTGATAATCTACTTTTTTAGAAAATCCCTTTGAGTTGCCTCAGTTTTGCGCTATATTTTCAATTGACTCAGTGTAGCGGTTATGAAACGGTATGTTTTCATCCTTGTGTTTTGCGCAGCTGGATTGACCGTCTCCGCCCAAAGCCTGGAGTGGCTGGATCGTCAGGAGAGTTTTCAGGCTGGCGTAGGTCAGTCTTTGAGGATACCCATCAAGATCAGGAACACCACCGAAAAAACTCAGTTCTACGTCATCAAAAAGGCACATGCAGATCTCAGTCAAAATCAAAAGGGATACTTCTGCCTTGGAGACCAATGCCTCGATCCGGGCATAGATCAGTTTACCAAAAAGCTGGAACCCGGTGAGACGCTGAATAACCTCTATTTCCAGGTTGAAACAGGTTTGGTCACTACCAGCAACACGCTTCGCTTTGAGGTGTTCCCAAGAGGAAATCCGCAAATCGGTGTCGAACAGTCCATCTCGCTTTCTGTCGACGAAAAACCAGCCAAATCACTCGTTTTTCAGTCCAAAGACATCATTATCCACGATGTATATCCAAACCCGGTCATAGACCAGGCATTCATAGATTACAGGATTTATAATGAAATGCTCAAGGCAAAAGTGGTTATCCACAACATCCTGGGGAGCTCTGTGGGCCATTATGACCTGCCCGTTTTTGAGTCGAAAGTGAAGATTCAGGCTGAGGAACTTACGCCTGGCGTGTATTTTTATACTGTTTACCTGGATAACATCGGTGTGCTCACCCGCAAACTTATCGTCAGGAAATAATTCACGGGAAAGATCGTTTTCAGATAAATTTCACTTATGGTGAGTTGAATCGTTATATTTGCGCCCTTCTTTTTATGATCAGAAGACTGTTGATTTTCGTTGGGGTGGCCGCAGGCCTGTTGGTCCTGGATACGTCATGTACCCGTTTCCGGAGAATCCAAAAAAGTGAAGACTGGCGCGTGAAATACGATGCTGGGCTGAATTACTACGAAAAGAAAGACTACTACCACACCGCCATCCTTTTTGAGGAGATCCTGCCGGTTGTGCGGGGTCTGCCGGAAGGTGAAAAGGTTGAATTCTACCTCGCCTACTGCCAGTACTACGAGAAGACTTATCTGTTGGCATCCAACCAGTTTAAAACATTTTTCGAAACGTACGGCAGAAGTCAACTGGCACAGGAAGCCTACTTCATGTACGCCTACTCGTTGTATGTGGCATCACCCGCTTCAAATCTGGATCAAAAGAGCTCCGTGGAAGCGATGGACGCAATGCAGAACTTTTTAAATCGCTACCCGGAAAGCAAATTCCTGGATCAGGCCACACAGGTTATCACCACCTGCCAGGAGAAGCTTGAAAAGAAGGGATATGACAACGCGGTGCAGTACCTCCGTGTGAAAAGTTATAAAGCTGCGGTGATCGCATTCAATAATTTCCGACAGAGCTTTCCGGATTCGCATTATCTCGAAGAAATATCTTTTCTGAAGGTGCAGGCTGAATACAAACTGGCGCTGCAAAGCTTTCAGAAATTTCAGCTCGAACGCTATACCGCAGTGGTCACATTCTATCAGGAATTTATCGACAGTTACCCGAACAGCATCTATGCCAAGGATGCCGAAAAAATGTATACCGACAGCATGGCACAGATCAATAAATTAAAACCAAATAAAACATCGTAAGCATGGCTACTCAACCTTCAATCGTTACGCGCGACGTCGACAAAATCGCTGGTCAAACCGGAAATGTGTATGAATCCGTGGTGATCATCTCCAAACGCGCCCGTCAGATTGCAATCAATATCAAGGAAGAACTGAATAACAAACTCGCGGAATTTGCAACCACGGTCGACAACCTCGAAGAGGTTTTTGAAAACCGTGAACAGATTGAGATCTCCAAATTCTATGAGCGCCTTCCCAAACCGACTACCACTGCACTCGAAGAATTCCTCGAAGGCAAAGTGATGTCTCGCCGCCGCACGGAAGAAGTGAAGGCAGAGTAATCTGACGATGAAGGGCAAGAAAATCTTGCTGGGAATTACCGGGAGCATTGCCGCTTATAAGGCGGCACTCCTCACCCGCTTGCTGGTCAAAGAGCAGGCGGAAGTGAAAATAATCATGACGCGCCCGGCGGTCGATTTTATCACACCTCTCACACTCTCAACGCTTTCAAAAAATCCGGTCCTGATTGAATTTCAGAAAGGAGAAACCGGAGAATGGAATAATCATGTGGAACTCGGCCTTTGGGCTGATGCCATGATCATCGCGCCAGCCAGTGCCAATACCCTTGCGAAAATGGCGAATGGCATCTGCGACAATCTGCTGCTCGCCACATACCTCTCTGCGCGCTGCCCCGTCTTCTTCGCTCCCGCGATGGATCTGGACATGCTCAAACATCCCGCTACGACCAGAAACATCGTCACGCTAACACAGTCAGGAAACCACATCATCGACCCAGGTTATGGCGACCTTGCCTCGGGGCTTGTGGGAACGGGCCGGATGGCCGAGCCTGAAGAAATCGTCAAGGAACTGGAAAGCCACTTTTCGGGTAAAAAAAAACTGACCGGTAAAAAGGCGTTGGTAACTGCCGGCCCCACATACGAGGCCATCGATCCCGTTCGTTTTATAGGAAATCATTCAAGCGGAAAAATGGGTTTTGCTATTGCGGATGCACTCGCGCAGGCAGGCGCACAGGTTGACCTGGTCACCGGGCCTACCCGTGAAACCTCCCAGCAAAAAGGAGTAACCGTGCATCCTGTAGTCTCCGCTGACGAAATGTTTAACCAGTGCAGTGCGTTGTTCCCGTCGTCGGATATCGCTGTGCTGGCCGCAGCCGTAGCAGACTACAAGCCCTTGCATCGCGCCGACCAGAAAATCAAGAAATCCGACAGCAATCTTCACATCGAGTTGACGAAGACCACAGACATTGCGGCGTCGCTGGGCAAGATTAAGAAAGACGGTCAGATTGTCGTTGGGTTCGCCCTGGAAACCGAGAACGAAAAAGCCAATGCCGAAAAGAAACTCGTATCAAAAAATTTCGATCTCATCGTATTGAATTCACTCAACGACAAGGGCGCCGGATTCGGAGTCGATACCAATAAGATCGAAATCATCAGCCGGAAAAACGGTTCGAAGAAATTTGACCTCAAGGGAAAGAAAGAGGTTGCCCAGGATATCGTGAATGCAATTCTTGATCAGCAACATGCGTAGCCTCCTCCTCGCGATAGGTCTCTTCGTAGTCTCACAGGGTTTTGCCCAGGAGTTAAATTGCAAAGTCACGATCAACGCCGATCAGATCCAAAGTACAGACCGCTCGGTATTTAAAGACATGGAACGTGCGATCGCCCTGTTCATGAACAGCCGGAAATGGACGAACGACTCTTATAAGAATTACGAGCGGATCAACTGCAGCATTTTCCTCAACTTCAGTCGCGGGACACCTTCTATCGGTTCTTACCTGGCCAGTGCTCAAATCACCGTAGCGAGACCGGTTTACAATTCCAACTATGAAACGGTATTGTTGAATTTCGCCGACCGGGAATGGGAATTCGAGTACATCGAATCGCAACCTCTGGAATACAACGACAACACCTATATCAATAACCTCACGTCCATGCTCGCGTTCTACGCCTATATCATTATCGGCATGGACGCAGATTCGTTCGCTGAAAAAGGCGGAGATCCCCATTTCCAAAAGGCATTAATGGTGGTGAACAATGCGCAGCAATCGAACCGACCTGGCTGGGCATCCATTGGCAGCAACAGGAATCGCTACAACCTGATTGAAAACATCAACAACCCGCAGATGGTCGAGCTGCGAAAGAACACTTACAAATACCACCGGCTGGCATTGGATACCTTCGACAAAACTCCCGATGACAGCCGTACCACTATACTCAATTGTCTGAAGAATGTAAAAAATGTGTGGTCCATTTATCCGAACTCAATTTTCGTGATTTCCTTTTTCGACGCCAAGTCAAACGAGCTGGTCAACGTGTTTTCCGAAGGAAATCTCAACGTTCGTCGCGAAGCCTACGATATTCTTACACAATTGGACGCCAAGCGGAACGTCTATCAAAAGATTATCTCCTCAAATTAATTTCGATTCTTAATTTTGGTCAGATATGCTCGCACAGCTGACCATCCGCAACTATGCCCTGATCCGCCACCTCGAAATGCGGCCATCGGAACAATTGTCTGTGATCACCGGGGAAACCGGGGCCGGAAAATCCATTATGCTGGGTGCGATCGGTCTGCTGCTGGGAAACCGGGCGGACACCAAAGTGCTGTGGGATGAGTCCGAAAAATGCATCACGGAAGGCACCTTTGAAATCAAGGCATACCGGCTGAAGAAGTTCTTCGAAGAGCATGATCTGGATTACAGCGACCAGACTGTTATTCGCAGAGAGATCAGTCCGGGTGGAAAGAGTCGGGCGTTTATCAACGATACGCCGGTAACGCTGGACGTGATGAGAAAAATCGGCGACCGGTTGATGGACGTTCACTCACAACACGAGACGCTCGAACTGGGGAGCCACCAACTACAATTGTCACTCATTGACAGCTATGGGTCTAACGCATCCCTCCTGGCGACTTATCAGGACGCCTGGAAAGATTTTATCCTTGCTAAAAGAACCTATGACGAATTATCTTCCGAATCGGGCCGGCTGAAGAGCGAATTTGAATTCATAAAATTCCAGCTCGATGAATTGGAGAAAAGCTCTTTTCGTGAGGGCGAGCAGGAAGAGCTCGAGTCCAATCTCAAAATCGGAGAACATGGCGAGGACATTAAGACACGGTTGAACCTGGTGCTCACCATGCTTGGAAACGCCGACGCGTCGGTATTGTCTGCGATGTCCGAAGCTTTGAGCACGTTGCATCCGATCCAGAATTTTTCACCTCAATATGAATCTATTGCAGGTCGCCTTAACAGCATACGCATCGAACTCACGGATATCGTTCGCGAACTAGAGCATGAAGAAGAGCAGATAGAGTTCGACCCGAAGAAAACCCGACAGACTCAGGAACGTCTCGATCTGCTGTACGGACTGCTTCAGAAGCACCGGGTGTCCGATGTAAAAGCCTTGCTGGTTTTACAGGAGGCCTTTGCATTGCAGGCGAGCAAAACCGTAAACCTCGACGAGGATCTTGCGAAGGCATCCAGGAAACTTGACGCTTCGAGGAAAGAGCTATCTAGTGCCGCGCAGAAACTAAGTGCCGCGAGGGAGAAAGTATTTCAGCCTTTGGGTAAGCAGTTGATGAAGCTGCTGAAAGATCTCGGCATCCCTGATGCAGTTATTAAAATTGAATCCCAAAAAACCGAGCCGGCTCCCACCGGGTCTGATCAGGTTGAGATATTGTTTAGTGCCAACAAGGGAGTTGCTCCGCGGCCTCTTGCGGAGGTTGCATCCGGAGGAGAATTTTCACGGTTGATGTTCTGTGTGAAATATGTAATGGCTGAAAAAACTTCTTTACCCACCTTAGTACTCGATGAGATTGATACGGGGGTGTCAGGAGAAATTGCGGTGCAGCTTGGTAAGATGATGAAGACGATGTCGGAGCGACACCAGATTATGGCCATCACCCACTTACCGCAGATCGCAGCCACAGGGAATTCCCACTTCCTGGTTTACAAAGACAACTCCAGCAAGAAAACCGTGAGCGAGATCAAGCAACTCTCTGCCAATGAGCGCATCGACGAAATCGCGAAAATGATTGGCGGCGCAAAGCCATCGGCTACAGCAAGAGCGAACGCGAAGGAGTTGATTGAGGGGGCGTGAGCAATCGCTCATCTCCACATCTCCCCATCTCCACATCTTCACATCTTCAAAAATCCCTATCTTGCTTACAACCCAAATCTGACCACGTGGATAGCATCCTCTCGAAAACCAAACTCATCGGACTCGTTGTAGGCCCCGCCTTGTTTTGCCTCATTTATTTCGGCGTGGTGCCTGGCGTACTTTCTGAAAAAAGTATCGTGGTGTTGGCGCTCGGCGCCTGGATGGTGACCTGGTGGGTAACGGAAGCAATGCCGATCCCTGTGACGGCACTCATGCCAATGATAATATTTCCACTGCTCGGGGTCTCCACAGTACGCGAAGCATCCGCTCCCTACGGCGACCCTGTAATATTTCTTTTTATGGGTGGCTTTATACTCGCTCTGGGACTGGAGAGACATAACCTGCATCAACGCATCGCACTCAATCTCATTAAGCTTACCGGCACGAGCGGTAACGGAATTATTATGGGATTTATGCTCTCCACCGCGCTGATCAGTATGTGGATCAGCAACACCGCCACGGCCATCATGATGCTGCCCATTGCCAGCTCCGTCACCGCGCTGCTTGCTAAAGAGGCCGGGCAGGAAAACGACCCGCGCTTTCAAAAATTCGCAACTGGGCTCATGCTGGGCATTGCTTATTCAGCCAGCATCGGTGGCCTGGCTACCATTATCGGGACACCTCCGAATGTGGTGATGGTTGGCTATATGAAAAGGTTTTATAACCTCGACGTAAGTTTCACCAAATGGATGTTTGTCGGCATTCCGTTGATGCTGGCAATCCTCGGATCGTGCTATTTCATTATCACCAGAATCCTCTTCAGGAATAATCTTCCGTCAATACAGGGTTCAAAAGAATTAATCCAAAGAAAGCTAAACGAGCTTGGGAAAATCAGCAGAGAAGAAAAGTTTGTGCTCGCGGTATTTTCAGTAACCTGCTTCTTCTGGATCTTCCGTCAGAATCTGAATGGTCTCATCGGCAAAAATCTGTTGGATGACACGACCATCGCGATGGCCGGCGGAGTGATTATGTTTCTGATTCCCATCGATCTCAAGGAGCAAAAATTCCTGCTCGACTGGAGCGATATGAAAGAACTTCCTTGGGGGATTCTCCTGCTCTTTGGCGGAGGACTTTGTCTTGCCGACGGAATGGAAAAATCCGGACTGGTGCAGATTGTTGGAAATTATTTCTCGGGACAACAGGGGATTAACCCAGGCGTACTCGCATTTTCATTGACGGCCATCTCCATGGGCCTCACCGAACTGATGAGCAACGTCGCACTGGTCACCATCTTCGTTCCGGTTGTGTTTGGAATTGCTGACGGCTTTCACATCAACCCGATTTGGCTGGCGATGCCGGTAACTTTCGCCGCAAGCTGTGCCTTTATGATGCCGATTTCGACGCCGCCCAATGCAGTATTGTTCGCAACGGGCTATATCAAAATGAAAGAAATGATCAAAACTGGTTTTCTACTAAATCTTTTCAGTCTCGCGATCATTACGATACTTGCGCTGACCTTAGTGCAATGGATATTTTGAAGTGTGAAGTGTCGATGTGTGGAATTGCGGAGGTGTGGAGGTGTGGAGGTGTTTAAGGGTCTTTGTTTTCGGGTGTTTACCGACGTAAACACCGTCAACCCGCAACACACAAAAACTTTCTAAAAAGCTGTAACCGGCAGACCTGCCGCTGGCGTCAAAGAGGCAAAAACAAACAAATTATGGAAGATTCAATCGTAGTGCCCGTTTTAGGTGTCCTCCTGCCGATCATCATTACACTGGGCGCCTTTATCATGGTAGTTTACCTGAGAAAGTTCGAGAACCTTGAAAGGATGACCATCATTGAGAAAGGTCTGGCGCCCGACTTCTTTAAGAAAGAGCGCTCCATCAATACCACCATCCGTTGGTCTTTTTTGATGATAGGCGTGGGTATCGGTTTTCTGATGGGATACTGGCTCGACGAAGCGTTTCGCATGGAAGAAACCGGTTACTTTTCGATGCTCTTCATCTTTGGGGGCCTGGGTCTTGGACTGGCGTACTTCGTGGAGAATAAGAAGTAACAACTTCGAACTTCGAATACAGAACTCAGAACTTCAAACATAGAACTTAGAACGTTTAGCAAGTGCTTTCACTTCAGGTTGAAAACGATCTTATTGACCAGGTACTTGCCGGCAAGGAAGATGCTTTTGCATCCCTTGTCGATGAATACAAAAGCTATGCTTTCACGATCGCGCTGAAGATATTGAACAACCGGCCGGACGCGGAAGAAGCGGCTCAGGATGCGTTCATTAAAGCATTCCATTAC
Source organism: Cyclobacteriaceae bacterium (assembly GCA_044227305.1). Taxonomy (GTDB): domain Bacteria; phylum Bacteroidota; class Bacteroidia; order Cytophagales; family Cyclobacteriaceae; genus ELB16-189. The sequence continues at coordinate 601,122 of JBGAFJ010000001.1, forward strand.
CTGAAGAACTTCAATCGTCAGGCCCGTTTCTCCACCTGGCTGTACAGGATCGTATTCAATACCGCGGTGAGTTATAAACGGAAAAACAAGCAGGCCTTGTCAAGCATCGAGCACCACGACAAGGCCGCCGACACCGATACGACTCTGGAAAAAGACGACCGGCAGGCCTATGTAGCCCAGGCCATGGAACAACTTAACGAAGCGGATAAACTGGCCATCCAACTTTACTATCTCAAGGAATTCTCCCTGGAAGAAGTGGCAGCCATGATGGGGCAAAATATGAATACGCTCAAAGTAAGGGTACATCGGGCACGTCAGAGACTTGCCGATGAACTCAAAAAAATATTAAAGGAAGAAGCATTAACTTTATAGGTATGGAACAGATCACAGGCGAACAGGACAACAGGCTCCTCGACTACCTCGACGGCAAGCTCGATGGCACCGGCCTGGCGCAGTTGAGAAAAGAGTTGGAAGATTCGGCGGCGATGCGCGCCCGTCTGGAACAGCTCCGCATTGTGCATCGCACGCTCGCTCATACACAACTGGAGTCGCCATCCTTCATGTTCACCGAAAAGGTGATGAAAAACCTTCACGTTTCTCCTCCTCAATCCTCCATGTCTCCGCGTAACGGATTGATGTTACTCAGCGGAATTATCGTAGCAGCCGGTGTGTTGATTGCCCTGATGGGTTCAGGAATATTCGATGGTTTTAAAGAAACACTCCCCCTGGATCAGACTACTCAACTTCAGAAGTACATTCAGCCTTCCTTACATCAGATTTCAATCAATGGAAGAATGATCATTAAGATCCTTGTGGGATTAAACCTCGCGTTGGCATTTGTTGTACTGGACCGCACTGTATTAAAGCCCTATTTTCAGAAGCGCGCGGGTCTACAACTTTAAAAGTTATTGACCACTTGTATGTCGTCGAAGAGAATAGTCCCGGTGTTCTCTCCAAAAAAAATCAGGTAGACATAGATTCTATCAGCCTTCTCCGGAAGAACCGGGATTTTGACAGGGTATTGTGTAAAATCCTGTGTGCCCGTTAAATTGATCGCTCCCTGCGTAGTATAAAAAGCTGATCGTTTGCCTTGCGAAATAACGTCCACCGCTATAGAGGCTCCCTTGGTTACCCCTTTCAGTTTGATCATTACATTGATAATCAATTCAGAAGTCGCGGGGACCCCGGTCACTGTAATGGACCTACCAAAATAACTGAATTGGTTTACGCCTGTCGCCTCCGACGAACGGATAGACAACGCATGACGGGGTGAAGCATACTCTGTACTGCTGATGGTCCCCGTATGGGGCGGCGATCCTGAAGACATAATGAACTCCCAGTTCGAAGGAGATGAGATCGAATCCTGAAAAATAATTCGGGAGTTTGAATGCTGGATAACCACGGACGATGGCGATGCGGAAGGGTCGAACAATTCATCCAGGTAGTAGGCCCGAAGCAATGGGGTAAACTCAGTATACATGTCGAACTGATTGCCAGACTGCATCATCGATTTCTTCAGCCCATTGGAAAGCATCGCATCATCATGACTACGGCGCAACAACGCGTGCCCCAGTTCATGAAAAATCAAAATCTCCTTGTTCAGATCGGTCTGATCGTTCCAGCAGTAACTGGTTAATGCGATTTGAACAGAGGGCGATGGGAGTGTTGAAAACGTATAGCCGCAATAGTTCACACCATTCATCGCGATGGCCTGCATGACCGATTCAATTTTGAGATTGCCTACATCGACCTGTACATTTCGCGCTTTTGCCTCAGAAATGAATCGAAGAACATATTCCTTGAACTGATCATTGACCTGCGGGAGGCTTGGAGCGTTATCCTTTTCTTTGCAAGTCGTCAGCAGCAATACGAGTGCTATCATTTGAAAATGATAGCAAAAACCAGAGGGAATCCTCGATTTGTTTTTTGAAAGCATGCGGGGAATTGAAAAACTCGGGGTATTTAAATTTACGAAGGGCCGGTAAATTCTCTAACCCCGGACGTACTTTATTGGCAAAGTCAACCCGATAGATCACCCAGCTTGCATTAAAAAAGGCAGCCGATTAACACCAGCTGCCTCTTCAAATAATAAATTCTAATCTAACACTAGCTCGTAGCCCAGGTCTTTCCCACCTCCGCCAAAGGCACACAACCATGGAATGCGCCGGGCACCGCTTCGTAATGAAGCACCTGCTCAGCACCGGGTTGTGAAGTGAAGAATCCGGAAACGGTCAGTTCTTTCGTTGTCAGCACAAAATGAAGCGCATCAGGATGCGCTGCCACCTCCTTGATCTTATTGTCTTCTTTACCAACCGTAAAACTGAAATTTCCGGTACGGTAATAGTTTACAAGACTCGTGCTGTCTGCCGCTTCCACCGCTTCAGGCGTACCATACTCTTTTTGTATCTCTGCGATGAAAGCGTCGTCATATACTTTGCCGACAACTTTCTTCTTGATCGCTTCAAGGTTTCTGAAACGATCCACTGCTTCCTTATTCAGTCTTGTGATCAATTCCACTTGCTTAGCGGCGTCAAGATCCATGAAACTGTCCCCAGTCGACTTCTTGGCTTCCTCATCAAAAGCATTGATCGACGCAAGGAAACGATCCTGATCGCGTTTTTTGTAACACTCGCGAAGAATCTGATCGATGAATGAGGGAACGCCTGCCTCTTTGGCTCCCGGAGTGTCTGTCATTGGTATGATGACCTGGGCGACTTCACTCACAAGCGCCGCCTGATCGTTGCTGAAAAATACCGGCTTGTAAGTAAGCTCGGGTGCGGCTTTGCAGCCATTCATAATGCCGGCGAGAACCGGCGCTGACACGGCGTAACCGAGCACAAGTCCCGCCCGCTGTATTGCTTCTCTTCTGTTCATAAATTCAATATTTTGATCTGATCAGATATTTTTCTTTTTCAATTCGCTCACAGCATGATCCACAGCACGGGCGGTAAACGCCATATAAGTCAACGATGGATTCACACATGCAGACGATGTCATGAAAGAACCGTCTGTCACGAACACGTTTTTGCAGGCATGCACCTGGTTGAACTTATTCAACACCGAAGTCTTGGGATCTTTGCCCATGCGAGCCGTTCCCATTTCGTGTATACCAAGACCAGGGCCCCCAGGATTGTCACTGGTCCTGATGTTGATCACACCCGCTGCCTCAAGCATCTCGGCGGCATCGTTCACCATATCCTTTCTCATCTTGTATTCATTCTCCTTCAGTTCCACATCAAAGTTGAGAATAGGCAATCCGTATTTATCTTTCTTGTCTTTGTCCAACGTCACACGGTTGTCATGATTGGGAAGGAATTCGCCGAAGCCACCCATTCCGATCGACCACATGCCTGGCGTCATCGCCGCATCCTTCAGCTCCTTGCCAATCGCATATTCAGCAACCATCCTTGACCAACCCTGGCGACTGCCGCCGCCCTGATAGCCAAAGCCGCGCAAATAGTCACGCTTGTCTTTGCCAACGTTGCGATATCGTGGGATATAAAATCCATTGGCACGTCTTCCGGAATGGTACTTGTCTTCCATACCCGGCAACTCGCCATTGGCTCCCGCATTGAGATGGTGGTCCATGATGTTGCAGCCAAGTTCACCACTGTCGTTACCAAATCCGTTCGGGAAACGATTCGAAGTGGAATTCAGCAAAATGTGTGTTGACCCAAAGGTTGATGCACAGAGGAATATCACGTTGGCATAAAACTCCACCTGCTCACCTGTCTCAGCATCCTGAATCCTCACTCCTGTGGCCCGCCCTTTCTGTTCATCATAGATAAGTCCATGCACGATGGAGTTGGGACGCAGGGTCATGTTGTTGGTTTTCTCCGCTGCAACCAGCGTAGACGACAAGCTGCTGAAATAAGCTCCGTAAGGACATCCGCGGATGCAAAGATTTCTAAACTGACAAGTACCTCTTTGCGGACTATGTGCCAGAGGTGCTGTCAGGTGCGCTGTGCGACCGATGGTCAACATGCGACCAAATTTATCCATCATGGACTTCTTTAAACCTTGCTCCGCGCAAGTCAATTCCATTGGTGGCAGGTATTTTCCATCCGGTAGTTGATAAAGTCCTTCATTCTGTCCGCTCACACCGATGTATTGTTCAACATAATCGTACCAAGGTGATATCTCTGCATAGCGCACAGGCCAATCAACACCAATTCCATCCTTCGCGTTTGCTTCGAAGTCCATATCTCCCAGGCGATAGCTTTGGCGCCCCCAGGTAATCGAGCGGCCGCCGACGTGATAGCCACGCATCCAGTCGAAACGCTTTGTTTCTGTGTATGGATTTTCAAGATCGTTGACAAACCAATGCTTACTGGATTGACGGACTGTATAACCCGTTCTGTTTTGAACACCTTGCTGCTTCAAGTCTTCCTGCGTAGGGCGATCGCCGTTGGGCAGATCCCACGGATCTTTTGTGGCCGTCGGATAGTCGGGGTGCTTTACCATTCTTCCCCGCTCCAACACAAGCGTCTTCAAACCTTTTTCCGTGAGTTCCTTCGCAGCCCAGCCTCCGCTGATACCCGTACCGACAACAATCGCGTCGAATGAGTTGTTTTTCTGTAGTTCTGTGTTTAAGTACATGACAGTTTATTTTGGGACTGGGGAAGTTAGTGGTTTTATATGGTCGCAATCAATTATTTGGGATAGAATTTGAAGAACGGACTGTCCGTATCCGGAGTGCCCCCGTCCGTCGACTCAACTTCTCACGGTCTGCCAATGGCTGTCTGCATCAGTCAGGAAGAAATGCTACTTCTTTGAATGCGAATTTTCGAGACGTTCCCTGGGCATTTACGCACAGCTTTCCATCATGGTCCACATCCTGTATCACCCCAATGAAACGGACGCCTGAAGATTGAAAAGGCTGTTCCTCGCCAAACCTGAACAAAGATGCAAGGTATCGCTCTTTCAGGGAGGCAATTTTTCCGCTGCGGAGGTCGAGGTATTCAATTTCAATCGACTCGATAAGCTCACGAAATGTATCGCCAAGATTGTGGTCGTGACCTGTAATCGACGATAATGAAACCGCGCCCGGAAAAGAGAAATTTTTTTGATTTATGTTCAGCCCAATGCCCACCACAGACGATGATATGGAAGCACCCTGCACCTGATTCTCGATCAAAATCCCTCCCATTTTTTTTCCGTCTGTGAAAATGTCGTTCGGCCATTTGAGCTTTACATCGGCGCCCGATATCCTGCTCAGCGCTCTGCCGATGGCGACTGAAATTGCCATATTCAGCCTGAATTGATCCGTCGCCGCCATAAACACGGGCCGCAACAAAATGGAGAATGTAAGATTTAAGCCCGGATACGCCTCCCATGTATTACCTCGCTGACCTCTGCCTTCGGTCTGGTTGTTCGTTATCACAATCGTGCCCTCAGTGAGGTTGGATTGGTTATTTAGTTCATTAATAAGAGAATTTGTGGAGTGACATTCTGGCACAAAAATGAGGTTTTGGCCCACGAAAAGCGTATTGGCAGGAATTTTATACAAGGGATTTTAGTTAGCTTTACAGATTGTTTTTTCACCAACCGAAGATAGTGAATGCCTAAGAGAAGGAAGGCTGATCATTCCGAAAAATTAAGCCAGCTAGTTGTGAAGGGAATGCAGGAAAAGAAGGCCAGCGAGATTGTGCTGATGGACTTGCGGAAAGTGAGAAATGCGGTGGCTGATTTCTTCGTGATATGTTCTGGTAATTCAGATAAACAGCTTGATGCGATCGCTGAATCCATCGACGAAGAGGTCTACAAAGCCCTTAAGGAGGAGCCTTGGCATAAGGAGGGAAAAAACAATAAAGAGTGGGTGTTGCTCGACTATACAAACGTAGTTGCTCATGTGTTTAAAAGAGACCGGCGAAGCTTTTACGCACTTGAAAAACTCTGGGGCGATGCCGAAATCACAGAAATTGAGGAGTAGCAGACGTTTTCCCGGAGCCGAACCAAATGGACGCTAAATCGTTATTGAAAAACACTATGAATCTCACTGGCGCGGCGTTGGTAGCGCGCTGGTAAACAAAAAGAAAACAGAAACTCTAAGTTGAATAAAGAAGATGCCTGACAAAGAAAGAAAAGATAAAATGGTTCCCCCGCGCGTACCGCGCCCGAACTACCAGATCTGGATCATCCTGGGACTGGTGGCGGTGATTTTGGGAGTAAGTTATTTCAAGACCGGGGAATTGCCGGAACTGCCGTTCAGCAAGTTTGAAGACATGGTACAAAGTCGCGACATCAAAAAACTGGTGTTATACCAGAATGATAAAGTCGTCGAGATCACGCTGAATCAGGAAGCTCTGAAAAATGCGAAATACAAGCAGGAGGTCGAGAAGAACAGCCCGTTGGGACTCAGTAACAACGGACCGCACTACAAGATGAAAATCGGGTCGGTTGACAAATTCATTGAGAAATATGAAGAGCTGACTAAAAATATTCCACGTCAGGATAAAGTATATCTCACTTACGACGACAAGAACGACGTAGGTGGTGTGTTGCTCCAATGGGGATTTCTGTTCCTCCTGTTGTTTGGATTCTGGATGCTGATGCGCCGCATGACCGGTGGCGGCGGACCCGGAGGACAAATTTTCAACATCGGTAAATCAAAGGCTGCGCTGTTCGATGCAGAAAGCAAGGTGAAGATCACGTTCGAAGATGCAGCCGGTCTCGACGAGGCGAAAGAAGAGATCATGGAGATCGTCGAGTTCCTCAAGAACCCGGGTAAGTTCACCAAACTCGGTGGCAAAATTCCCAAAGGTGCGTTGCTGGTAGGTCCTCCCGGAACGGGAAAGACACTGCTCGCGAAAGCAGTAGCGGGTGAAGCAGGCGTTCCATTCTTCTCATTATCAGGATCCGACTTCGTTGAGATGTTTGTGGGCGTGGGTGCCGCACGGGTACGCGACTTATTCAAACAAGCCAAAGAGAAAGCACCTTGTATTATTTTCATCGACGAGATCGACGCCATTGGTCGTTCGCGTGGACGCGGGCAAGTGCCTGGTGCCAACGACGAACGTGAGAACACCCTGAACTCACTGCTCGTGGAAATGGATGGATTTGCTACGGATAGTGGCGTTATCATATTAGCAGCTACCAACCGTCCTGACGTTCTTGACTCGGCGCTGCTTCGCCCTGGCCGCTTCGACAGACAAATCAGTATCGACAAACCAGACATTATCGGGCGAGAGGCGATCTTCAAAGTTCACCTTAAACCCATTAAGCTTTCAAAAGAAGTTGATACAAAAAAACTCGCGGCACAGACTCCCGGATTCGCCGGCGCTGAAATTGCGAACGTCTGCAACGAAGCCGCGTTGATTGCTGCCCGCAAAGACAAGAAAGAAGTTGAGATGAAGGATTTCCATGATGCGATCGATCGTGTCATTGGCGGACTGGAGAAGAAAAATAAAATTATCTCACCGGAAGAGAAGAAGATTGTTGCTTATCACGAATCGGGTCACGCCGTCGCCGGGTGGTTCCTCGAGCATGCAGATCCACTCGTAAAGGTGAGCATCGTGCCACGCGGAATTGCAGCACTCGGATACGCGCAGTATTTGCCGAAGGAGCAATTCTTGTATCAAACTGATCAATTAATCGACGAGATGTGTATGTCATTCGGAGGGCGCGTTGCAGAAGATATCGTGTTCGGAAAGATATCCACCGGCGCGTTGAGCGATCTCGAGCGTATAACAAAAATGGCCTATAGCATTGTGACCGTATACGGCATGAACAAAGTGATTGGAAACATATCGTTTTACGACAGCAAGCAGTCGGAATACAATTTCCAGAAACCATACTCTGACGCGACGGCTGAAACGATTGATAAAGAGGTGAGGGCTTTGGTGGATTTTTGTTATCAACGCACCAAGAAACTCCTGAACGATCATCGTGAACATCTCGAGATCATCGCAAAAGAACTTCTTGAAAAAGAAATTCTATTCCAGACCGATCTTGAGCGTCTGATTGGAAAACGTCCTTTCAACAGCCAGACCAGCTACGAAAAGTTTACGAACGCTGTGAATGGACTGGACAAGAAAGATGACCAGGGTGAAGCGCCTAAAAAAGAGCCCCTCACAGAACCTTCCGATATCCCAAGAGATTTACCGGTTGGAAGTTGATGGAGTAAAAGGTTAAAAGTTAAAAGGTCCCGGTCCCGATCCCGATCCCGATCCCGATCCCGATAGCTATCGGGACTATCGGGACTATCGGGACCGGGTTTTTTTAATTCCTTTTATAAAGAGTTAATTTGTCGTTTGGCTACAATTCGTTGATGGAATCACAGCAAATCTCTTTGCCTGACGGAAAGAAAATTTTTTTCGCCTCTGATTTCCACCTGGGTGTCCCCGATGCGGTAACCAGTCTTGCGCGGGAAAAGAAGGTCGTTCGCTGGCTCGAATCCGTACGGAAAGATGCGCATATCATTTACCTTCTGGGTGACATCTTCGACTTCTGGTTTGAATACAAGTTCACCATTCCTAAGGGATTTATCCGACTTCAGGGAAAGCTTGCTGAGTTGAGGGATGCTGGGATTGAAATTGCCTTCTTCACAGGGAATCATGACATGTGGATGTTCGATTATTTTCCGAAGGAACTTGGAATACCGATTCATCGTGAACCCATCGAATTGATCATCGGAACACAAAAAATGATCATCGGACATGGCGACGGCCTGGGGCCCGGAGAAACTTCTTACAAATTCCTGAAGGCGTTTTTCAATAGTAAGATATGTCAATGGCTGTTCGCACGAATCCACCCGAATCTCGGCATGAGCATTGCTAACTACTGGAGTCGTCAAAGCCGGATCAGCAACATGAAACGCGAAGAAAAATTCAACGGAGCAGAAAATGAGTATTTGTTCGTATGGTGCCGGGAATACGAAAAAAAATCTCATCACGATTACTATCTGTTTGGGCATCGTCATTTATCGCTTGATCTTGCGCTTGCCGCAGACGCACGGTATGTCAATACTGGCGAGTGGGTACACGGAGCAACCTATGCAGTTTACAACGGGTCTCAGCTTGAACTGAAGCGCTTCGAATCGTGAGACAAATTATTACGATAGCACTCATCTGCGCGCCCATCCTGGCCTTGCATGCACAAAGAAAAATATCCTTTGAGACAACATCTGAAATTGAGTGGGCGGGCGTTGACCGGCCCGGAGATCTTTTTCTGTTACTGGCGACGGGTGAGGTTGTGAAATATGATAAAGACGGAAAGAGGATCGGCAGCCATGGATTTCAAACTCCTCCTACCCTGCTGGATCCCCTCGACGGCGTGCAGGCGTTCTATTTTAATGAAGCAGCGGAAGTGTTTGGAAATATCTCTTCGGATCTCTCATCCGTGACCAGGCACCCTGTTGATCCAGCGTTCGCTGTGAGACCCTGGCTGGTTTGCCCTTCACTGCATGAACTGTGGATACTTGATTCGGCTGATTTCAGCATCAAGAAAACGAAGATGAAATCTTCGGCCATCTCGCTTGAATCTGTGATCATCCATCTCCCCTCCAAACACATTGAGGACTTTATCTACATGCGCGAGTATCAGAACTACCTTTTCCTGTTGGACAAGAACACAGGCGTCCATGTGTACAACAGCCTCGGAAAATTCGTTAAGACCCTTGGCGAAAGCGGTATGACCTACTTTAATTTTTTTGGCGAGGAGATCTATTTCAAAAAAAACGGTCAATTGCTCCTGACGGATCTTTATACGAATGAGAAAAGAACACTGGATCTCCCGGTCAACTGCCGGTTTGCTTTGCTGCGCGACGACTATTTGTATGCGATCGATACCAACAAAGTTACCATCATGGAGTTTAAACAGTAAGGGAATCGCCGGGAAGAGAAATGTACCTCAGCACCAATTTTTCTTCCATTGTTCCTTTCCTCAAAAGGAGCATCCAATCGCGACGCTTAATATCAGATTATTCCAAGTCCGGCCACAGACTGTGAAAATTTACCCGCGCGGTCCGAAAGTCTTTCCGGGCATCGGTAAATGGGCTACATTAGCCGCTTCAATTTTCAGGATGCATTTCATTACGCATGGATGACTTTCAGCTGCGCTACGAGGAGCGCGATTCGTACCTGTACGTAAAGGGCACCGGCGTCAGGAAAAATCTTCAAGCAATCTACGACAGCACCCAGAGGTTAGCGGAAATCATTGAAAAGACCCATTCGCGTTTTGTTCTGCTCGACTACACCGAACTAGTGACAACCGTAAGCAACACCGATGTGTTCAATATCACACGGATTTATGAGAATGCGGCACCCATATTATACTCCCTGTGCATCAGCATCATTATCAATCCGAATGAGTTGGAAATGGAAAAATTCTGGGAGGATATATGCTTGAGGCGTGGATTTGATTTTAAGATTTTCACAGAGTCTGGAGAAGCGGAGCGTTGGTTGTTGAAAGAAGTGGAGGCGAACTATTAGCCCATCTAATTAGTACCCTGTCATAGCCGGGGCCGCATTTTATCTGAGATCAATCGCTCTCAATATGTAGTTCGTAAATATTGCAAATCATCTTGCTCTCTTGTCGTGAAATGGTTAGATTAACAGTAGTCAATCCTCAAAAATCCCGGTAGCTACCTATCAACCATGGCTGTGGCATCGCTTCAGCTCTGGAGGCGTTTCTACACCCAACTGTGCCGCATGAAGAAGGAAACCAAAAAAGGAAGGCGAAAAGAAAAATCACCGGACGAAAACCTGGATGTAAGCGAAGAAACTTTCCGCAACTTATCGGAAACAGCTTTCGATGCGATCCTATTGGCGGATGAATCGGGAAACATCACGTTTTGGAATCAAGGTGCGGAAGTGATCTTCGGATATGCCATAACGGAAGCACTGGGAAAACCCCTCACGATGATCATGCCTGAAAAGTACCATGTACTCCATGCAAACGGCATGAAGCGATTTTTAGCCACTGGAGAGAAGCGAGTCATCGGACAAGTGATCTCCATGGAAGGACGCCGAAAAAACGGAGAGATATTCCCGATCGACCTGTCTATAACATCCTGGAAACGTGGAGACGAGGTTCACTTCAGCGGAATCATTCGGGATATGACGCATCAAAAGATCGCTGATGAGAAAATCCGTGCACTGAATGCCGAACTCGAACAACGGGTGGCGGACCGTACGGCACAGCTGAACGATCAGATCAGCAAACTGGAGGAAAGCGAGGAGCGATTTCAACGCGCGTTCCAGGCGAGTGCCGCAGCCATTTCAATGACACGACTTTCCGACTCCACATTCCTGGATGTGAACGGAACATTTGTTGAGATGACCGGCTATTCACGACAGGAGTTGATTGGTCACACATCCGGGGAATATGGACTTATTGTTGACTTCGCGAAACGCAATGAAGTGCTGGCCATGGTGCGGGAACAAGGTGCAGCAAAAGGCATTGAGCTCACCGTGCGTACAAAATCAGGTGAGTTAAAAGAAGTTCTTGCGTCTATTGAGACGTTCATGCTGAAGGGTGAAAAATATGCCATCAATTTCATCATCGATATCACGGATCGTCTCAAAATGGAGAGGGCGCTGAGGTCGTCAGAAGCAAGGTTCACCCAACTGATGGACGTGGCACCGGTCTCGATCACTCTTTCGAACGCCGAGGGAAAAATCATTGACGCAAACCAGGCTGCTGTCGACATCCTGGGGTTCAGCTCCAGGGAAGAACTGCTTTCTCTTCCAGCAGGAAAAGGGTATGTGGAAGAAAAGTACACGGAAGCCATCGCAGAAAAACTGAGATTGGGACCGGTTAATAATTTCGAACTAATGGCCCATCGCAAGGACGGGAGATCAGTCTGGCTGACGACCAATGTATTTCCAATTACAGACGCAGAAGGTAACATCAACTTCTTATCCGCTGCACTGGACATCACCGAACTGAAGAAACGCGACGAACAGCTGCGTGACGCCAACAAACAACTGGAATCTTTCTCCTATTCTGTTTCACACGACCTGCGGGCACCCCTTCGCCTGGTCTCCGGATACGCATCGATGCTTGAAGAAGACTACCTTGATAAACTTGATGACGAGGGCCGTAAGATGGTTCGAACGATTCAAAAAGGCGTCAATAGAATGAATAAACTGATCGACGACCTGCTTGACTTCGCGCGCCTGGGAAGAAATGACATCGAAAAAATCCTGGTGGACATGCACGCGTTGGCCCGGCAGGCTGCCCACGATCAAAAAGTTGCGGCCGGCAGCGAAGCCGTAATTCAAATCGGGCCGCTTCCCAATGTCTATGGTGACGAGTCACTGCTCCTTCAGGTGTGGACTAACCTGATCTCGAACGCCATTAAATATTCCTCCAAAGTTTCAGAACCTTTGGTTGAGATAGGCTGCGAGAAAAAAGATGGGGAGATAATTTTTAGCGTTCATGACAACGGAGTAGGCTTCGACATGCAGTATGCCGACCGGCTATTCAACGTTTTTCAACGGCTCCATAGCGTTGAGGAATTTCCGGGCACAGGCGTGGGGCTTGCGCTGGTAAACAGGATCATGACCAAACACGGTGGCAAAGTGTGGGTGGAAGCTGAAGTGAATAAAGGAGCCACCTTCTTTTTTTCACTACCAGACGCAGGCCCGATTGATTAATGCGGCAAGAACAATTTCACGCCGTATCTTGTTGTGTTAATCTCATATGCAAATAGGTATCGACAGTTTCGCCGCCATGTTCAGCGGCACGAACAAAGCAACGCCCGACGACACAGTGGCTATGGATCAGCTACTAAAGAGGATTGAACATGCTGACCAATCGGGACTTGACATCTTCGGAATCGGCGAACATCACCGGAAGGGATTTCTCGATTCGGCTCCATCCATGATCCTGGCAGCGGCAGCGGCGCGTACCAAAAAAATCCGGCTCACCAGCGCCGTCACGGTACTTAGCGCGGCCGACCCGGTGCGGGTGTTTCAAAATTTCGCGACGCTGGACCTGATTTCCGGCGGACGCGCCGAAATGGTTGTTGGGCGAGGCTCATTCATCGAAGCATTTCCATTGTTCGGCTATGATCTCAATGACTATGATGAGTTGTTTTCTGAAAAACTTGAACTACTGCTTCAGATCCGTGAAAGTGAGTTTGTGACGTGGTCCGGAAAATTCAGACCCGCACTAAAAAATGTCGGAGTATACCCAAGACCCCATCAACCACTCATTCCGATTTGGATCGGCGTGGGCGGAACCCCTGAATCTTTTATTCGTGCGGGCGCGCTGGGACTTCCTTTGATGGTTGCCGTAATCGGCGGTGAAACGCACCGTTTTCGTCCATTGATTGATCTGTATCGTGAAGCGGGCAAGAGAGCCGGTCACAGCGCGGAAAGACTTACGGTAGGACTTCACTCACTGGGATACGTGGGTAAAACCACAGAAGAAGCGGTAAACGATTTTTTTCCAGGTTATGCTGCCGCGATGACGAAGATTGGTCGCGAACGCGGATGGCCTCCTACCACTCGTGCTCATTTTGAAGCACAGGCTGGACCGACAGGCGCCTTGATTGTGGGTGGCCCGGAAGATGTTGCCGCCAAGATCCTGCGTCATGCCGAAGCACTCGGAGGAATTTCGAGACTTACATTCCAGATGGACACGGCGGAGCTGCCGCATGAAAAACTGATGACAGCGATAGAGTTGATCGGTCAAAAAGTGAAGCCGTTGGTAAACAAATAGGTCATTGCCCGGATAAGTTTTTTAATACCCGAATCGCCTTTTCAGCGTCCTTCTCCGGAACAAAAATGTGATCGTGATAAAATGCTGCCACCACATTGCAACTGATGTTGCTGTCATCCAATGCTTTTGAAAACGCGGCTGTGAATCCAACGCCGTCAACCGAAGTATGGATGTCCAGCGTGATCCAGGACATCACCGACGAATAAGAAAACTTGTACCGATCAGCCAGCGACTTTTCAAGAATAAAGGACCATCCCTCCTTCTCCCGGAACGAGCCAATGCATTCTATTCCGACCGGCAATTCAGATCCGGTACAGAAAACATACTGGCCCTTATTCAAAACCGGGGAGATATTCTTCAATATGATTGCAAGATTGGTCTCACCTGAGGATGCCATAACTTTCAGTTAAGGTTCAAGTCTACATAATTTTTTACCACCATTTCATTTACATTTGAACGATTCATATCCGGGATGCTGAGCTGTTATCGTATCGACGCTTTTACAAGCAAAGTTTTTGGAGGAAACACGGCGTGTGTGATTCCATTGGAGAATTGGTTAAGCGACCTGGAAATGCTTCAACTGGCAGGCGAAAACAACGTGGCTGAAACTGCCTTTTTTATTTCCACGCAGGAAGGATTTCACATCCGTTGGTTCACGCCGGAAATCGAGATGGACCTTTGCGGACATGCAACGCTGGCGACCGCCCATGTGATCAAGCGACATTTAGGATTTCAAAAAAGTGAGATTTATTTCTCTTCGGCGAGTGGTCCGCTAAAAGTCATGACGAAGGATGATCAATACATTCTTGATTTTCCATCGCGGCCGCCCATACCCACAGTTTTGCCGGAGCCGATCGCGCAGTCTCTGAACCTACAGCCCGCTGAAGTCTTTAAGGCACGCGATTATGTGTTGTTATACGACAACGAGGAACAGATTTACCATATCAATCCGGATAAATCCATCATGGATCAGGTCAACATTGACCCTGGTGGCGTGATTGTAACCGCGGCCGGCACGAAAGTCGACTTTGTATCAAGATTCTTCACACCGCAGGCTTCCATCTTTGAAGATCCGGTGACCGGATCGGCTCATTGCAGCCTGGTTCCCTTCTGGAGCCAGCGACTGAAAAAGAAAAGTCTGCATGCGTGGCAGATTTCCGCACGCAAAGGTGAATTGTTTTGCACTGACGAAGGAGATCGGGTTTTAATCGGCGGACACGCCGTGACCTTTTCACATGGTGTGATCGATGCGATGTGAGATCAATTCACATTTCCGCTGATCGTTCCCCCTCCTATTGTCCATCCAAGTTTCAGGGAGAAATAGCCTGGCATAACATCGTGGTAGGATATCAATTTTGCAGTCGGATCAGATACAGACTTACGTTGTACTGACTGGATGAAATTATATTCGAGCATCAGATTAAAGTGCCCATCTTCCAGGCCAAGCCGCGGATAAAAGCCCCATACATTTTCGCCGCTCTGACCCTCGCAGGTGCAAGTTGCCAAAGGCGCACGATCCATGGTATAAAGACCCGTACCCGCGCCGGTGAAAAATCGAACTTTACGAGCCGCACTAAAGTAGTATTGAGTCGACAGCGAGTAGGATCCAATCACACCAATTTCACCGGAAGATCCCACGGTCTCGATTCTGATTCCCATGGCGAAATTGTCATTGATCCGGTAGGACGGTTCAACATACATTAAGAAACCGGCAGCAAAACGTCCGGAAATACTTACCACCGGACCGAATCCAACGCCAACTTTAAACGGTTTGTACGTCTGTGCAAATGCAGATCCGGAGAGCACAAATAAAATGGCTGGTAGAATTCGCATGAATGAATTTAATGATTTATGTCTGGAAAAATGAACATCCTTAAACTGCAAGACTTCAGTCGGACGTACAAGACCGCCGTACGCCAAATAAACGCTCTTTTCAATTGTGACAAAACAGTGCCGCTGGCATCCAAATAATACCCCTTAAAACCGCGATTTCCGCCGGAACCTAACCACCATGAAAAAAGCAGTCGTCATCATCTTCCTCGCCATTAGTACAGGCAGTTACGCGCAAAAAAACTGCAGCGATGTCATGCGTTCGTCACTTTATTTTAGTGCTTCTGCTACGGCTGACATCGAGGAAGATGCAAGAATCAATGCGTTATCGATGCTGTCGGAAAATATTTCCTCTGTCGTTTCGTCGAAGACCGATGTAATCACAAAAGGTGAACGCCAGACGTACTCCAGTGTAAGCAAGGCCACTTCCGTACTGCACCTCAAAGGTGTGTCTTATGTCACCTGCGACAAGAGCAAGAAAAATGGCGTCACGGTGATGGCGTACGTGAGTAAAAAAGATCTGGAATCGAGCTCGACTGAGGTAGCTTCACGCGTCCATCAATACTTGCAATTGGCGGAACAAAAGGAATCCCAGCATGTGGATTTTCTTCCCGACCTGTACACCGCCTACCTCCACACCTACTTGACGCCGTATCCTATCGAATACAATTCTGACACACGCCACATCGGCAACGTCCGCAACTATCTTCAGTCATATCTCCGGACCTACCTGGCGAATATCAACATGACCTGCACAGGCGTGCGCGAAAATCCGGACTATCCCGAGCAACAACTCAAAATGACTTTGTCATTGGCCGGCGCGGAAGGAACCAATATGAAGTTCGTGATCGACCTGCCGGAATATGGCGCACGCGGCAGTGTTGATCGTGACAACAATACGATGGACATCATCATGAGCCCCGACGGAAAGATCACACGGTTTAACGGGAAGCTAACGCTTGCACCTCCACCTGTCGAAGCCGAGCTCGTCGACATCAGCGATCACGTGCAAATCAGTCGCGAAGTAAGTTTCGAAGCGGACATGTCGGGGATCATCAGGCTGGATTTTACTTCACAAGTGGTCGGCGATCGGGTTTGGCTGACACCGGTGGTTCGGCATATTGCCGTACGGCAGTTTGAATGGCTTTCCGGAGGGCGACTGTTGAGCATTGAGCGTACACCAAGACTGAACGTATCCGGACTCAAAGAGATTACGCTGCGACTCAATGCCAACGACGAGTTCATGGTGAGCAAAACAATGGATGGAGTCATCGCGCCGGTTGACGCAACCTGGAAAGTCAACAATCCAGCCATGAACCTGGCGGTAGACCGCATACCGGTTTCCGAAAAAGACATTCAGGACACACAGATGTTGCTGTCTAATAATTCATTTGACAACGATGCCCTGGTTTTTGTTCAGAGCGAAATCCCGGATCTTACATTCAACAGCTCCATGTCGGCCATCGAAAGGCAGACATACAACAGCAATGTAGGTCGTTATGAGTTATATGTGAAACCCGTGAAGCAATTGCTCTTTGTGGGCGCTGATGGAATGGTTGAGAAAACAATGGGAATCGTCAATCCACAATCGGGAGAAGTAATCGGTTTTGTTGTGAAGCAGGTGGCGGATGACGCCAGCTTCGGGAAAGGTTTTATCTCCATTGTGTCAGATCCGCCGGATGCCTCCATCGCGATCAATGACGTGGAGACAGCATACAAAACACCTTCTACAATCGCGTTGGAGGGGATCACAAAAATTTCAATACATAAAAAATATTACTTCCGCTACGACACCGTCATTCAGGTGAATGCAAATGAGCGCACGGGGTTGGCGGTCAATCTGACTCGTCAGGTGGGGAACAGCAACTTGAGCTACCTCCGTTTACCTCATGAGAGAACCTACTATCGTGAGATGGAGCAGGATCCTTTAGCCGTTCAGGCACAGGAACGGCAGGCGAACTATCGCAGGCAATCGTTGAGCCTTCGTCGAAAAGCAACGCTTGCATACAGCACGGCGGCGCTGTTCATTCCGATGGGACTTTACTATCACTGGATAGACAGGCTGGTCTATGACAAGAGTACCAGCTCAAGTCATTCCTCCATTCTAAAAACATTCGGTGACGCAAGTTATGTGATTGGTGGAATGGGCCTCGTTGCCGGAATTATCTACTCCACTAAATTGTCGCACCTCAAAAAAACCTGGGAGATTGAACCGATGGCCGCCCCCGGTGCCGCAGGAGTTTCGGTCACCTATCACTTTAAGTAACAGCGATCAATGATTATATTGAAGGACAGGTAAGTCCAATGCTTCGCTTGCTCATATTTTTCATGCTAATTCCACTTTCGGAGCTTCACGCCCAGCCGAAGCGTCCGTGGTATGTAGAAAAGATGTTGGCGAGCTGCACAGGACCAGGTGCTGAACTGGACGAGGGACCGCAAGTATTTGCTGTTCATGGCCCTTTATATGCAGCGTCAGTACCCATCCAGCTTGGCGACGGCCTGGCTGTTATTGCGTATGGAGATCGTAAGAATAAAGCCGGGTTGACCGAGAGATTTTATCGTGCGGTATTCATTGGGAATTACCGCGCGTTTCCTTCCTCGCTGGACGAAGTGGTGACAGCTACTTCATCAATCGCCGAGATTACGCCCATTGCCTCAACCTTCATTAAAGTATCATCCGGCGCCGTAACTGATTATTTCGTACATCATTTCGATGGCTGGTATGTGCTCAGCTCATTCAATCGTTCGGGATTGCGGCAGTATCGCAATCACATCTTCGCACGTTATGGCCTTCGATTCAAGTCGGCAGACCTGCGGGAATATTTCTCACAATTTCCGTGGTACCAGCCCCGGTATGACAATGTAGACAACATGCTGACTGATGAGGAAAAGGCGCTCATCAAAGTAATACAGGCAGCGGAAGCAAAGGCAACGGAATAAGAAATTGTAGGCATCGGGCAAGTGGCGGCGCGCTTACTTAGCAAGCGCTGTTTTTTCCACCACACGATTTGCAAAAATCAGAGAGCCCCATTTTGCGAAGACCGTCGCTGCCACAAGCACGATACCTGTAACTAATACACTTTTAATACCCACCGCGCCTGCCAATGACAATGCCGCCGGAGATGCAACAACGATTTCGGTCCAATTGATCTTTTTCATGGAATTTTTTTAATACCGAACTACACGGCAATTGGTGATGCCGGGTTTGTACGTTGTTAGATAAATGGAAAAAAGTTTTTTGGGGTGTAACTTTTAAGGCATGAAGTGTGTCTGACAGGCCGGGTATTATGAAACCGATTGCATGGCCGAAAAGCCCATCAACACATCAGCACATTAGCACATCAGCACATTAACAATCAACCCTTACTTCCCTGTGACGGCCTCAAACTGCGTCACGGTTCCATCTTTCTTTTTGCAGGTACCTACTAATTTTCCATCCTGCAGCAAGGCCTCGAACGTGGCAACCTCATTCTTTCCCGTTTCGTCCAATTCTACAACTGTAAGTTTATCGTCTCCATTCGTTGTTGCCTGAAAATTGACTGGCTTACCAATGTCATTATACACAAAATAGCCGCCGTACATTGGGTATCCTTCGCTGGTGGGGGTTCGGAGGATCATTGTCACATGGGTTTCCCCATCAAGGGTACCATGCCACGTACGGGCAAAAGGATCGGTGAAGGGATCCGACACTTCGTCTTGCGCCAAATGGAAAAAGTACTCCGTCAAGTAGGGTTCAATTTCATCCATCCGCAATTCACCCTTCCACAAATCAAAGGCGGGCGAGGTCTTGTACCCTTCCAGGTTGCATACCGGAGTCTGAAAGGTGAGAATGGGACCATTTGATTTCCTTATGCCCATCAATACCCGATCTTCTTCCCAAGCCTTACGAAGGAAAGACACACATTTGGATTTACCCACTCCCGCACGCTGCATCGCCCTGACGAGTTCTCGTGTAACCATTTTAACGAACGCCTGGCTGCTGTCAGCTACGATCAGGTCGCCAACACGAATTTCATCGCCTGTGCGCGCATTAAAATAGCGCTGCTGATACTCGCGGGTGTAGTCATGGTCTTCTCCATACGAAATCGCGGTGGAGACCAGCAACATATTATCATTGATTCGTTTCACGAAATACTGCCGATCGACCGTATCGTTCTCCGGGAAGAACTGGTCGCGGTTGTTGTCAGTGATCAACTCACCAAAGTCTTCCAACTGCAAGGCTTTGTTAACCGCATCTGCCGCGCGTGAATTTATTTTAGATTTGAAAACAGGGTATCGCACACCAGGTATAGAATCTGCCACCAACACATAGCTGGACTGATCGTCTTCGGTATGCAATTGACGATAGATCCCATTGTCCCACACGTAGCGCGCCGTGTAGGTGGAGTCGCCGGTGCCTTTGTATTCGATATCATACAATGCATTGGCCGAGGGAATGAAGGTAATCGCGCCGTTTCGCTGAGCGCCATAGGATATCGTCGAATTAGAATATCCTGTCTCAAAGACAATCGTCGGCCTCAACCTACCGGCATTTTCATCCCAATAATAAAAGGTAATGTGTTCGTCCATTGTCAGTCCTACTACCAGCACGGGATTATTGATCCTCACACCCAGCATTGCACACGCTCCATTGGCTTTGTAATCCAGCGTGATGGACAGTTCTTCCTGAGCATCCTCCTCGCTGCCCCGTGTCACAATAGGTTTGTTGGTCACGTCAAAGTGATTGTCTTTGCCCGTAAAGAAATAGATTGCTGACGGGCTACCATGCCAGTCGCCTTCAAAATTGGGGTCTGGTTTAGGCTCGTGTGCAACCACGATGTAGTACCCGGAAACACATTTGCTGCTTTTTGTTGCACTGTCATAACTCAGGATGGTTGCAGGAACGACCTCGCCTGTCGCAATCATGGACGTATCCATCAAAGCATATCGTTTGAGAAATGCCTTTCCGATGGCTGAGTTGATACTGTCGGGAGGAGTCGTCGGCGGAATGTCGAATGAGAAAATATCTACGGGACCAATCTTCGTTTCGGTGGACGAGCATGATGTGATTAGCAGCGCGGCCAGCCACAGAACATAAATTGGTTTCATAAAAATATATTGAGTTTTGCTAAGGTAAATAAGAGACAAATCAGAATCCACAAAGGAGGATGCGGAAGGCAAAAACATGGGCGAAGCCAAATAAGAGACTACTCAAGCCAATGGAATCTCGCAGCAATCGCAGCTTTTGAGCAACTGGAGAATGGAATTATTTTTACAGTAGGCTATGGCAAAAATCAAACTATCCGAAGATTGGATCGCGACACTGCTGGGTTTGGCGGTCATCCTGCTCATGACGCCTGCCGCTGCAATTCCATCCTATGGATGGGGCGACTTGTCATCGAAGGTATTTTCGCCCACCAGTCTCCTAGCGATTCTCAAACAACTTGGTCTCGTGGTCATGCTGACGGGATTGGCATCATACGGTTCGGGAAAGAATGTTCTTACTTCCCTGAAGGTGGTCGTTGTTCTTTTCATCATAGCCCAACTGGCCCTGGTGCTCGCTGGGAATGCGTGGATAAAATCGTACAACCTGGAACCAGTCATTTTCAGTCTGTTACTGGGGCTTCTGATAAGTCATACGATCAAAATACCCGACACCTGGCGGACCGCGTTGTCTTCAGAGTGGTACATCAAAGTTGGGCTCGTATTGCTCGGAACGACCGTCATATTTTCTGACATCCTGAAGGCCGGGTCACTCGGATTGATACAATCCGTGATCGTTGTATTTTCTGTCTGGTACGTTTGTTACTGGATATGCCAAAAACTAAAACTCGACGACGAACTTACCTTCATGCTTTCGAGTGCGGTCTCGATCTGTGGCGTGTCCGCAGCCATTGCTACAGCCGGCGCGATCAAAGGCGATCCAAAGAAATTATCATATGTGATCTCGCTGGTGCTGATCACAGCGATTCCGATGATGATCGGCATGCCCTACCTCGCCCAATACATGGGGCTATCACAGGAAGTAACCGGCGCGTGGCTGGGTGGCACCATAGACACCACGGGGGCTGTTGCGGCGGCCGGGACCATCGCAGGAGAAACCGCTTTAAAGATGAGTACCATCGTCAAGTTCTCGCAAAATGTATTGCTGGGTGTCGCTGCGTTCGTGATCAGTGTATACTGGACGTATTCGAAAAAAAATTCTCAGCAAACAGAAAAACCCACGATTGCATTGATCTGGGATCGGTTTCCAAAATTCCTACTGGGATTCATTGGTGCATCGCTGCTGTTCTCATTCGCAATTTCATCTGAAGCAGTAGCTTCTGTAAAAGATCCTTTGAAAAGTATACAGACCCTATTCTTCGTGATGGGTTTCAGCGCGATCGGTCTTGAAACGAAATTCTCCGACATTTTTAATGCCTCCAACCAAAAGCCTTTGGTTGCTTTTTTGATGGCGCAGGCTTTTAACATTTTGATTACGCTCGGAGTAGCCTTGTTGCTGTTTGGAAAGTCGGCTTTCTAAAATCCCTGATCCGACGGTCATCATCTGACCAGGCTTTTATCCCGTCCTTTCTCTGTGCTGACACGTCTAACCAAGTCCATCCACATTTGAACCTGTCAACGATACTTTTTCACCCGCTCATCACTAATCACGCCGTTCCAGTTGAGGCCAAATGCAAAATCATACCGGTTGCCATCGACATCTGAATAGCAATCCATATCGAATGGAACGTCTTCGGCTTGCTTCTCGACCACACTCATACTGGCCGGCATCTGCATGGGCAACAAACCTGATGGCTCCGCTTTACCGGACAGGATTTCAAAAACGGCCTGATCCTGAACTCCGAAATGAGTAAGCAGTGCTGAGGTAAGACTTTCAATTTCACTAAAGATCATGGGATTGGACGCATTCATCACCACCACAACAGGTTTGCCCTTCATTTTTACTTTCGTCTGGTTCACAAGGTCGGCATCAGTGACATTAGAGGCGGAGACAATTTTACCTTTGTAGTTCCGGTCAGTTGATTTTTCCAGGGGGTCACCACCAGCGATGCTTTTGGCTCTCGCGTCGACGGCCTTGTACGGACGATACTGCAGACTAATGGGCATATATCCGTTCCCTCCTCTTTTTAGATCGGCGGCGTCATAACCAATTCCAGTCGAAGGATTCACGATAAAGACCAGGGCGACATCAGCCTGGCCGGGGTCATCTGTTATTTCAAAGTATTTTTTGGCGATTTCCATATTGACGGGATAGTCGTTGCTCTCCGGCAGTTCCATGCCAAGAAAATTTCTGCTTGCGGGAACGAACCTTCTTGGAATGTAGACTTTTGCCTTTTCTTTCAGCGGCAATGTCTTGTCATGGTTCTTGAGCATCACCACCGACTTCAGCTGTGCATCAAACCCGGCTTTCATAAACTCAGGACTTCCCACGAGGGCATCAGTGGCAGCCGGGTCGACATAGGGATTCTCAAAAAGTCCAGTACGGAAAATATTTCTAAGCAGTCGGACTGCAGATTGCTCCATACGCGTACGCATTTTTTCTTCGCCGATTTCAGTAACACCTAGCCTGTACGCCTCAAGCACCGGTTTCAAATCATTATTGCCTCCAAACTGATCGACACCGTTTTTGATCAACTTATAATGTCTTTCACCTTCGGAGAGATTCTCGACGCCCCACGGTTTGCCATCAATAAAAGAATCCATTGCTCTGTGATCATGGGTGATATTCCAATCTGTACATATCACCCCATCGTACTGATATTTATCGCGAAGCAGATCGCCCACCAAAAACTTGCTGTAA
The DNA here is from genome assembly GCA_044227305.1 of Cyclobacteriaceae bacterium. GTDB lineage: Bacteria > Bacteroidota > Bacteroidia > Cytophagales > Cyclobacteriaceae > ELB16-189. The sequence continues at coordinate 624,403 of JBGAFJ010000001.1, forward strand.
CTATTGCCGACTTCTTCACCGTTTTGTTTATCCTGTTTCCACGAAATGGTGTAATAAGGCATCACTGCTGCAGCAGATTTTGTTGGTCCCGCTAATTTGAATGCACCTTCAAGGAAGGGAATCAGATGATCGTTGAAATTATTGCCGGGATAAACAGCAAATTTGCCACTGCCATAATGCGCATCTCTGCCACTTTCTCCCGAGCCGCCACCCGGCCAGTGTTTAACCATGGCATTGACGCTGGCGTATCCCCAGCCATTCGCAATTTCATCCGCACCTGCCGATGTCTGAAATCCATCGCAATAGGCGACAGCCATTGCAGCCGAAAGTTTAGGACTTTCGCCAAAGGTTCCGCTGAAACGCAACCAGCGAGGTTCCGTAGCAATGTCAATTTGTGGCGACAACGCGGTTGAGATTCCCAGAGCACGATACTCTTTGGCGGCTATCTCGCCAAACTTTTTGACCACCGCAGGATCAAATGTCGCTGCCATTCCCAAGGAACTGGGCCACATAGAAATATCGCCACCTGCTGCTGCATTGTATTCTGCTTTGGCATCAGTACCATGTCTCGGGTCGGAGCTGTTGTTCGCGGGAATACCTTTGGCCAATGCTTCACAGAAGGCCTGAAGTTTATTGCTCCATTGAGCGGCAATCGATGGCGACTGAACGGTAGTCACCAGCACATGGCGCAGGTTGTCTTTTTCCAGAAATGCTTTTTGTTGATCGCTCAGATTACTTGGATCTGTAACCCCTTCCTGGAAAGGTTTTCCATCGTAAGTGCCCGCAAAATATCCTGTAGGTCTGGCAGGAATAGACTGATGACTTGAATAGAGCATCAAGCCTCCGATTTCTTCGATGGTCAACTGCGATGCAAGATCTTGTGCGCGCTCGTCATAAGACAGGCGCCAGTCTTCATAACGATCGAGCTTGCCATTCTTGCTCAGGTCTTTGAAGGCCCAACCTTCGACTGTTAAAAGTTTCACACCTGAGCTCTGGGAATATCCCAATGTCTGTCCGCCTTCATTCGTGACAACAACATAAGATCCTTTAGAAGTTTCGTTCCACTTTTTGCTGTTACAGGCACTGACAATGATGATAAAGATCAGCGATAAGGCAGCGTGCTTTTTCATGGTGGCGCTTGGGTTAGCTAGAGCCATCCAAGTTACAAACTTTTCCACTGCTCGTTGACCCATAAAGAAATTTGTAGACTGTTCCGATGCTATGGGTTTACTTTAAAACATTTACCCAAGATCTATGGCCACAATCTCATGATCGAGTATGGGCACACCTTTCAGTGTAATCTCCCCGCCTACATTCTGTACGGTTACTTCCTTTCCGGAAAACAATAACTTCACACCTTTCACATTTCCGGGCACGCGGATTTTGACATCCACTTCAACGGGGATCAACTCACGAAAGGGTCCTTTCATCATCATGGGGTTCGAGAGATTCACGAGATGAACAGTTATGGAGCCGAGCTGCTTCCAAGTGGTCACGTCAACGAGGCCTTTGCCCTCAACTTTAATCATAGGATCTTCGTCGAGCGACCAGTGAATCACGTTACGGATCAACTTACCGTGATCATCGCTGAGTATTTGCCAGAATGCCCGGTCGATGTCCCCGGGGAAATATGCAACCCTGCCCTTTCCAACCTGCCGCAGGTACACGCCACGTGATGTGTTTTCAGTATCCTTCGTGCGTGGATAAACATCTTCCATCGGGAGGTCTGGATAGGTGGGAATAATCGTCACCGGTGAAGGAAAATCTCCATGGGGCTTCACCTTCACTTCATAAGTGGTGTTGATAATACGGTATGCATCCTCCAGACCTTTCGTTACCGGGTGGAATTTTCCGGAAGCATCGGCCTTGATGCGCAGGTAGCTGTTTTGCAATGGACCGTGAGCGCCACCGTTAAGTGACACACCGAACAAACCAGCGAGTCCAAAATCCTTGCGGGGTTTGCCATCGGTTTCATATAAAGATGTTTCATACGTAGCCATGAGGCTTCCTCCATTATTCACATAATCCGTAAGCTGCTTGCATTGCGCATCGGAAAGTGCAGCAATGTTGGGGAGTATGAGGAGCTTAAATGCGCTCAGGTGGCCCACATCGAGAAGGCGGTCGTTTACCATCTCGAATGGCAACCGGCCTTCGATCAAGGCATGGTACATTCCGTGGGCATGATCACGATGATTTTTCTGCCAGTCTTTCGTACCATAGTTTTGTTCACTGGCTTCTGAATAAACCAACCCCACCCGCGCCAGCGAATTGGTGTTCATTAAATATTTTTCATTCTTATAATACCGGTCATACAATCCAGCAACGGTGTCCATCCATCGTTTGTCGTAGATGTTTGCACCAAACTTCACCCACGCAGGACGCAATCCGTTTGCAACACCTTCCGAACACCAGATGGAAATCTCCGCGTTCGATGTCACGGAATCTTTCCATCGGTAGGTCTCTTCCACACCGACACTGAAGAGACCTATCTGTGGTTTCATGCCCATGGTTGCCCGAAGCTCCTTGGCGTGCTTTGCGTTGGCCCAGGGTGGAATCACTCCACTCCTGCCCTGCTGGTCTGCAATAAAAAAATCGGAAGCCTGGCCGGTGATCAACCGATCCGGAAAACCATTCGGGATAAAACGTGAAGTCGTTTTTTTCTTCCTGATCTCTGTATCCCACAGAAACCAAAGGTCTTTAAGGCGGTCCGTTCGCCAGCTCCGGTACTTGACATACGCAGGATTGTTAATGTCTCCGGCAGGCATCGCCGTGCTGAGCGCATTATGGAGAGAGATCGGGAGATCCATTCCGCCTGAATACGCTTTAAAATTTTTTACACAATGCTCACAGTAGCAGATACCGTGACCGCTCCAACGGTTGGAAAAAATTCCATCGGGTTGAAAGCGATCCATGATCTCGGCGTTCACACGCGTCATGAAGTCGAAGTTGAAAGGCCCTAGCGCGCAGGTGACCCACAAATCAGGATTGGCCCAGTGACGGCGCCTGGTTCCATCGGCGCTCACGGCGATCCAGTCGGGATGCGCATCGTATACGTCCTGCCTCGCAGCATGCGGATCGGTGCGCAAGAGAATAGACATGTCCAACTTCCTGCATCCGTTCACGAGGTAGCCCAGCGGATCGCTGTTTCCCAAAAAGTCGCTGCGATGATGAAGCGGCACGTTCGTGGGATAAAACGCCACGACACCACCGGCGCTGAGCAATGCGCCATCAGCGTGAATGCGTTTGAAATAACTCAACCAGAAATCAGGGTCGAATTGTCCAGGGTCACTTTCTACAAACGCGAGCTGTGCCCAACGCATGGATTTATCGTACCACGCATCCGGCGCTGAAAATATTTCTTTCGTGAAACCAAAGGTTGGGATTACAACGGCGGATCCGCTAGCGATGGCAACTGATTTGATAAAGTGTCGTCTCTTCATGGGTTCTGAGGTCTAGGTTCTGGGTGTGTTCCCATATTATACATTTTCAGTACAGTGGCTTCATGGCTGGTTTCGAGTCGCCGGGGTCTTTGTCAGCCTGAGCGAAGTCGAAGGCTATTCGAAAGGAAGATGCAAGGACTTCGACTTCGCTCAGTCTGACATGCTTCGAAAGACATTCACCCAAAATATCAACGCAACCGCCAATCTTCACTCACCGCCGCGAGACGCTTCGTCGGACAGGCATCTTCACATCTCCACCAAGATTTCGCTTCGCTGCATCGGGGCAGGCATCCTCACATTTCTGCATTCACACGTATAGCTTACTCCGTTCAATTTAGGGAATCGCGTATTTAGTCACTATTAAAAGGTGACGTTTTCTGACCAGCCCTCCGCCTGCACGCGATCAAACCCTTTCACACCATCTTAACCTTTATTAACACAGAAGACCTCTTTCTTGACTCTATAAATTTTAAACTATGAAATGTTCAATGCTCGTTATGGTTTTGTTAATCTCCTCCGTTACTTCCCGGGCTCAAGTCGGACCAGTTCCTGACAACAACTTTACAGTTGAGTTCAAACCGAACCGGGTCGAATTGCCAATGTTTTACCGAAACGGAGCGAACCCTGTTATCGAAGTGATGGTAAACGGACAAGGGCCTTTCAGGTTCATGTTCGACACGGGGGCTGCTTATGATTTGCGCCTGGATGAGAAGGTCGCAAAAGGGTGGAATCTAAAAATGATTGATTCGGTTCGGGTGGGTGACGGATCGGGGAAGAATGACCGCTGGCTGCCTATGGTTCAGATCAACAACATTTCACTGGGTGGCTACAACATTTCCAACACCCGCGCGCTAGTCAGAAACTATAACAAGCTAGGAGCAGACAGAATTGACGGCGTAATCGGACTCGGCTATTTCAGAAATGTACTCGTCGAGTTAGTCTTCGAGCGGAACCAAATGATCATCAGCAAGGGTCGGCTTGAACCGAGCGCCCCGAACACAATTCCCTACAACTTCGATCGCGGCATCCCCGTTATTTCCGCATCGCTAAACGGAAAAAATATTAACATGAATTTTGATACCGGAAATATGGGTGGGCTAACATTCCATAGCGCCGATATCACACCGGAAATTATGGATGGTGAACCGAAAATTGTTGGGCGCGCACAAACCGTTGCAAATCAATTCGAGATCCGCGAAGCAAAACTGAAAAAACCGTTTAGGATTGGCAATCTGGTTTTTGAAAATCCAACTGTAATTATCAACGACATCATTCCCGCCGCCAACATGGGAGTCACTTTCAGCCGTCAGATGAATTGCACTTTCGATCCATCCAACAGGCTTATGAAGCTTGAAAAATTCGTACATCAACCAGCGGCCGTAGTTTCGAATGTTCGCTATCAGGACCTTACCGGCAGTTATGAAGGAGGGCGAACAATTTCACTTGCAGCGGATGGCTCACTTTACATCAAGCGGCTGGCAGGGACGGCATTGAAAATGGTAGCCACAAAAACAGACGAGTTTGGACTGGAAATCGTGCCTCAGGCTGCACTCCGGTTTGTGAGAAATGAAAATGGACAAGTCATTGCTGTAAGCGTTAGTGCCAATGATGGTGTCACCTGGGAATCAGCGAAAAAAATAAACTAAGCCAGCGCTTCTCTTTTACAACCTACCTAGTTTGCCTGAAGCTTCGCAAGCATCGCTTTGGCGTACGCGTTCGATGGATCCAATTCAAGTGCTCTTTTACAATGCGCTACAGCCCCTTTCTTGTCACCTTTTCCGAAGTAGGCATCTGCCGCATTCACAAATGACATGACCTCCCTGGGAAATTCTTCTTCATTGATGTTGAACACGGCAATGGCTTCATCATACATGCCTTTTTCAAGGTACCGCAGACCCAGGTTGTTGAACATCGTGCCATTATTTTCATATTCGGTTGGCTTGGAGTTCTTAAGATCGCGGTATTCAGCCAAAGCAGTTTTCCATCCAGACTCTTTGGTGGTCTTTGCAAATCGCATCGCATAAGCTTTCTTGACAACATCCAACTTTTTGCCGTGCAGAATTCTTGCAATATTTCTGGCCACAGGATAAATGTCATAGGGGCTCACGTTGCTCAACACCACGATCAGGCGGTCACTTTCAATAAATCTGTAAGCAAGGGTGATGAAACCAGCAGTGCCTCCACTGTGTGAAGCCAACGTAACAGAATTATTTTCAGTTAAAGGATAATTCATAATCTCCCATCCGCAGGCATAATCATTTCGGTTCGGCTGAAACATGATCGTCTGAAATTTTTTCGAGAGCAACATGTTATTTCTTAAAGCCTGGTCGTAGCGAAAAAAATCCTCCGCAGACGTGATCACATGTCCGGCACCGAGGATCGAAGAGTAATTTCGATAGGCGGCCAGTTCAAAGGCCGTGTAAACATTTTGGTAGCCATAGGCAAGTTTTTCCACTACTTCCTTTTTTGCCTCAGTACAGGTATGAATCATACCCGCAGGTGAAAATATTCTGCTTTGAAGCAAGTCGTCAAAATTTTTTCCGGTTACGCGCTCTGCGATGTATGCCAGCATGAAATAGCCAAAGTCTGTATATGCGAAATCGGTACCAGGTTCAAAAAGCAATTCAAGATTCTTGAATAGGTCGAGCACTTCTGTTCTGGATAATGATAAGGGAGCATACTTCTGCTCGAAATCAGGCAAGGCGGTGGAATTGGGGATGCCGGAAGTGTGAGACAAAAGCTGGTGAATGGTGATGTGTTTTCCTTTCGCGATGGGGTACTCGGGCAGGTAATCACTGATGGTGCCATCCAACCGAATCCTGCCTTCTTCCACAAGTTGCAGGATCAACAACGCTGTAAACTGTTTGCCTAACGATGCGAGCCTAAACTTTGTGTCGGTTGTATTGAGATTTTTCCATTCCAGATTAGCATAACCAAACGCTTTCTTATAGATGACTTCTCCTTTGTCAGCGACGAGAATAACGCCATTGAAGTCTGTGTTGTTGTGAAAAACATGCATCAATGAGTCGATCCGCGATGGATAGCGTTCCTGCGCATGCGCGCAACTCACTGTAACGCAAAACAACATCGCACATACGTTCCTTAGAGACAACATATCCACCTCCCGTTCTTAGAATACATGACCTACATTACTGCTTTGACGCAAGGAACTTATTGCGTGCAGACAACTTCAATTCACCTTGCGTAGTAAAAGCCCATTTTGTCCGACAGCCCACCCGCTTGTGGCTTTGATAGAAATGCCATACAGATCTTCACTGAATTTGTCCGTTGAGAGGGACGTCCAGTTTGCCCCCGAGTCATTTGACATCAATAACCTTCCAGGTCCTGCGGCAAACACGACACTTGCATCACCAAAAGCAACGCAATACAAATTCCCTGTTCCGGTATTCGGGGCTATGCTCCATGTTTTCCCCCCGTCTGATGTTCGCAGGATGGTGCCGCCTATCGACACGATCACACCGTTGTTTCCGGAAAAGTGCACACCGCGCAAGTCTGACGATAGGCCGGGCACCACGATTGTCTCCCAGTTCACACCGCCGTCGGTGGTACGCAAAATTTTCCCACCAAAGCCGACCGCAACGGCTATTGATTCACTCAACATATAAACACCCGGCAGTTCAACTGACGTACCGCTGGTTTGCTTCACCCAGGTGGCGCCTCCGTCTACGGTCTTCAAAATCACGCCGCCCTGTCCAGTGGCCATCCCAACGGTCGCGTTGACGAAGTGTACATGCACCAAATGTTCAGTCGTGCCGCTGGTCTGTGCAGTCCATGTCTTGCCATCCGTTGTCCTCAAGATAAGTCCTGACTCTCCGACAATAGTTCCTGTTGTGGAATTGGTGAAGCAGACATCACGAAGAAACTTCGTTACACCACTGGACTGTGATGTCCAGGAGGTACCGCTGTCATTCGTCACCCGGATAGTACCGTTCGTTCCGACGATGTATCCAACGGTCTCATTCACAAAAGAAACGCCCAGCAACACTTCCGATGTGCCCGACGAACTCTTCGTCCACTGTGTGACGGTCGCTGGCGCCGGGTCACCTTTTCCGGAGGTACATTCAACAAGCATCAGCCCTGCCAACAAAACAAGCCCGTACGCAATCGTCGATCTCATATCTATTTTTTTCAAAAAACAGAAAAACCATCCCAGCTTGAATCACCCGATTAAGGCGATCATGAAAAAGCATCAGCGTAACATCATAGAATAAACAATCGCCAGTGGAAAATCTGAAAAGCCCGTTTACCACGCGGCGGTTGTCACCTCTTGCAGGTGATTCACGGGAGAGTTTTTTCGAAGACTTTGGCAAACAAGAATGAATTGAGAATGAAGATTGAGTTTATTATCGTGGAACATATCGCCGCCCCTCACCAATTCGTATACGAAATCCTGACTACGTATGAGACCTATCAAAAGTGGAAGAGGGGTTTGACAAGCATCCGCGTACTTTCAGGATATCCCGACTTCGTCAATGAGGATTCAATCTGGCGCGAGGAAAGAAAAATTGGAGGAGCATTCAGCAGTGACGTCTACGAAACCTATGCCGCCTTGCCCGGACTACAGCTGCATCTGAAGATCAACGGATGGAAAGGGACCTCACGCAGAGGCGAATACTTATTCCATTTCCATTTAATAAAAATAGATTCACAAACGGCGCTGATCCTTAAGCATGAAACGTTATTGAAAGGAATCCATGGATGGATCGCCTGGCTCATGCTGCCGTTCGGCAAGGCGCGCGCCGTGAATGATCTGAGAAGTTTGAAGGAATTTGCAGAGTCTCACTTTAAACTCCATCACGGTCAAACAAAATAATCCGTACAGATTCGCATGAATCATTCGCATGCGACTTGCGTGTAATCCAGATTGGTAAGCCGGTTTTTCGCAAACATCTATCTTTGAAAAAAATAATGATGCCCATGACCCGGTATTCGGTAACGATTATTCTCTGCGTGATCGCGATGATTGTCAACGCGCAGGACTACACTTTCGTGCGATACGGGCAACAGGAAGGGCTCGCCCATACGCAAGTACTGGACATTACTCAGGATCGAAACGGAAATCTGTGGCTGGGCACCAGCAGCCAGGCGATCTATCGGTTTGATGGGAAGAAGTTCTACCAGCACAAAATCTCAGTTCCCGGGTCTGAGGGCAGTCTGGTAACGTTCAAAATTCTTGCAGACGCCGACAACCAGATTTGGGCGCTCACCAACCAAGGACTGCTGAAGTTTGATGGATCCGCGACAAAAAAAATTTATTCAACCGTTGCGTTTGCCGGTGACGTGAGAACGAAGCTCTTTCTTGATAAGAAGCAAAACATCTGGCTCATTGACGACAAAGGAAGTGTGTTTCAGGCAAAAAACGATTCACTGAAACTCCGATCCGACATCACATCACTTGCTGATTCTCCGATCTGGGGATATTATTTTGAAAACGAAAACCTGATCTTCCATACGTCGAAAGGGCTGTTGGTCAGCATCACTCCTGCCGGCGTCATCACGCGGGGAAAAGTTTCATGGGAGCTTCATTCACCCCTGATGGAGGTGATTCCGTCGGCGGGTTCAACGATTCTTTCAACAATCGGAACTATCGACGAAATCAGCGGCCAACAACATATCCATACTGAGTTACCAGAATCAGTTAATAAGCATATCATTAAGAATATAGCCAGGGACCGGCACGGGTTGATCTGGGTGCTTGTGGCCAACAAACTGTTTGTCATCGACACAGAAAAAAAACTGTCGATGGTCAGCGGCACTGAAAGTCTGCCGGGAAATTATTCCAACTGCTTATTTCTCGATGCACAGGGAGATATCTGGATTTCGGTTGACGGGATCGGCATCCTGAAGTACAAGATGCACGCCTGGAAGAAGATCACCGAGGGGTCGGGCAGCGATATCACCTGCATGTCCTTTCAGCCTTCCACCAGAAAATTGTTACTGGGCACATACGCAAACGGGTTGATCGGCCTAGACAGACCTTTGCTCGTTGGCAAACCAATCACGAGCCTGGCAACACTCGACAACAACTGCCTGCTGGCAGCCACCCTGGAAAGCGGATTGTTCAAAATCTGCAATCAGTCAATTTCAAAAATTCAACTGGGTACCTCTCCCATCCAATACGTTCATGGTGTAGCGAGCGACGGTCAAATGATTGTGGCAGGCACGCATGATGCGCTGTATGTGATCAAAGGGAATGAAACAACGCGGTACCAGAAAAAGATCAATGGCCGTTGGGTTTCCATCACCCTACCTACCCTGGTCGGGCGGGAAATTTATGCTGCGGGAATGTCAGCCGGGCTATTGAAGGTTTCGGGAGACAGCATCATTCAGGTCGGTCCTGAATTCTTGAATCACTCGACGATTTATAATATCAGAAAACAAAAACAGGGCGGATACCTGGTTACGGGCGAGTTCCCCAAACTGTTTTTCTTCGACGAACAATTCAAGTTCCAAAGGACCATCGATCTCAGCGCTTTCACATCGAATGTGTTGATCGCAGAATTTCTCGATCCCGCTACTGCCATCATCGGATCCAATGACGGCCTTTTCAAAGTCTCTTTCGCGGGCGACACGGTAATTAATGTGAAGAAATACGGGAAAGCAGATGGTTATGGGGGTGAAGAATTGTACGGCGCATCCTCGGTGCAAACAGCACCCGGTGAAATCGTGGTGGGCACGGTCGGCGGTGCGTATGCTTACCACTCAAACAACGAAGAAGCGAATATCTCCGCGACTTGCGTATACCTTACTCAGGTTGAGTGGAGTAATCAATCCAAACCCACGAATACGGATCGCACGGCTGGATATTTCCGCATCCCTGTAAATCCTAAATTACGATACGATCAAAACCGAATCACTTTTTCATACGACTACAACAACCTCGAGAATCCAAACAATATAACCTTTCGGCATCAACTCGTTGGCATCGAGAACAGTTGGTCCGCTCCCACGACCTCAACGCAGGTGATCTATTCCAATCTTCCCCCGGGCAGTTACGTCTTTAAAGTGCAGGCGATTGGCGAAGACAAAGTCTTCGGAAACATCAGCCAATACGCGTTTGAGATTATTCCCGCCTTCTGGCAGACGTCAGCATTCGCTTTCAGCATGATTGCCGCTACAGTGGGGGCGATCATCTTGATCATCAGCCTGGTGAGTAATTACAAAATAAGAAAACACAAAACAGAAATGGCCATCCGGGCAGAAGAAGCGGTGAAAATCAGGAAACAGATGGCTATGGACTTCCACGATGAGATGGGAAACAAGCTAGCGGGTATGCTGGCCCAATCAAGTCTGCTGAAACTGAAGCACAAAGAGACGGAATGGGTCAGCGTGTTCGACTATTTCGAAAAGACCTCCTACGCGATCTACCACGGCACCAAAGATTTTATCTGGTCCACCCACATCGAATCCAATAACCTGAAAGAAGTAATTCTCTACCTGCGTGAGTTCGGATACAATTTTTTTGAAAGGAACAAAGTGACATTTCATGTGGAAGAAAATATCCAGGACGACGCATTCAGTTTGTTGCTTCCCGAGGGATATAACCGGCAAATCATTTTGATTTTCAAGGAAGCCATGACGAACGCACTGAAACATTCAAATTGTAAAAACGTTTTCTTCGGGGCAGATTTGAAGGATGGAACGGTTAACTTGACTTTTTCCGACGACGGAATCTGGTCCGAAGCGATCCAATCCGGAAACGGAGTGAAAAACATGCGTCTGCGGGCATCCAAAATGAACGCGGACCTCGTTTTAAGCCGCCTTCACGACCGGACCATTGTTTCGCTCTCAATCAAAATGTAAATGAGATGAAAAGTTTTGAAAGAAACCTATCCTACAGGATTGTTATCATAGAAGACAACAAAGACTTGCGGGATGCTTATGAAGCTTTGATCAGAAGCTTCGAAGACTTTACCGTCGTAAATACCTACGCGAACTGTGAAGATGCTCTGAAAAAATTAGGCAAAGACAATCCGGATCTGATCCTCATTGATTTGTCCTTGCCGGGAATGAATGGCATTGAGGGGACTGGTAAAATAAGAAAGATCAATCACGATGTAAAAATACTCGTGGTCACGGTACACGATGATTCCGAACATGTATTCCAGGCATTGTGCGCGGGTGCCATCGGCTATATCACCAAAGATCTGAATCACAACGATCTTATTTCAGCCATCAAACAGGCGCTCGACGGGGGCGCGCCGATGAGTCCAAAGATTGCTACACTGATCATCAAGTCATATCACCGCAATCCGGAAACACCACTTACCGAAAGAGAAACCGACGTACTGAAGCAGTTGGCAAGCGGGAAAACGTACGATTACATAGCGCGCGATCTGGGTGTCAGCAAAGACACCGTGAAGACACACATCAAACATATTTACGATAAGCTGCAGGTAAACAACAAATCCGAAGCGGTCATCAAGGCACGCAAGGACAATTTGGTGTGATTGAAAATACGGCGCGCACAGTCACGCACACCGGGTGTTAGTTGATCGCAAGTTTTTCTCACTGCGCCGTTCATGTTGATCACCCCTTTCTGGTGATTCTCGTGCATAGGGACCCATCTATATTTGAGCCGATGCGTGTTATGAAACATACTTTGCTCCTTTCATGGGCCTTCTGCCTGATCGCTGGAACACTTTCCGCCCAAAAGAAGACGATCAAATTTACCGTGGACCTCTCGCGCGTTGTGAACGACCGCGTCTTGGTGACCCTGCAAGTGCCGCAGCTCAATGTCGATGAAACGATTTTCCATCTGCCCAAAATCATACCTGGTACGTATTCGATTGCGGACTACGGTCGCTACATAGCTGATGTCAAGGCGTTCGACAAAAAGGGTAATGAATTAACGCTGCTGAAAATTGACAGCAACAGTTGGAAAATCTCCAACGCAGGAAAACTTGCCCGGGTCACTTACTGGGTCGACGACATCATGGATGACAAAAGGAACGGGCCGGGCATTTACCCCATGGCCGCAACCAACATTGAAGAAGGCAAAAATTTTGTAATCAATCCCAGTGGCTTCTTCGGCTATTTTGAAAACACCAAAGACATTCCCGTCAATCTCGACATCATACGACCGAAAGAGTTCTATGGATCGACAGGAATGATCGCTCTGGAGACTGGCCTGCTGTTGCCTAAAGTGAAAAAAGAGATTGATAAACCTAACCCCGAAGCACGCATCGACCGGTATCAGCTGGAAAATTACGACCGTCTGATCGATTCGCCTTTGATGTACGCCAAACCGGACACCGCCGTGGTTAGAGTGGCCGGTACAGAAGTCTTGATCGGATGCTATTCCCCCACAGGAAAGGTATCCGCGCGGGAGATTGCGAGCACCGTCAGGGAGGTACTGATTGCGCAATCTAAATATCTGGGAGGAAAGTTACCGGTGGAGAAATATGCGTTTCTTTTCTTCTTTACCGACAAGCCGGTCGTATCCTATGGCGCGCTCGAACATTGGTACTCTTCCTTTTACTATATGCCCGAACAGCCCATCGGGCAAATGCAGCAACAACTCCGGGATTTTGCCGCGCATGAGTTCTTTCATATCGTAACGCCCCTCAATATTCATTCGGAGGAAATACATCACTTTGGTTTCAATAATCCAAAAATGTCAACGCACCTCTGGCTGTATGAAGGGGTGACCGAATATTTTGCCGGAAATGTGCAGGTAAAATATGGACTGATTTCACAGGCGCGATACTTGTCGGTCCTCCGCCAGAAATTACTTATCGCTTCAAATTTCCTGGACGATGTCGCATTTACTGATATCAGTAAATACACGCTCGACCGCTACGCCGATCAATACTACAACGTGTATCAAAAAGGTGCTCTGATCGGAATGTGTCTCGACATCAAACTCCGGAAACTATCCGGCGGCAGTTACGGGATGCAAAACCTTCTGGCAGACCTGGCCAAAAAATATGGTAAGAATCAACCCTTCCGGGACGATGACCTTTTTTCTGATATTGAAAAACTCACGTATCCGGAAGTGGGTGAGTTCTTAAAAAGATATGTGGGCGGACCCGAAAAACTTCCACTCGCAGAAGTCTTTGACCTGGTGGGCGTGGCCTATCAATCCGAAAAAATAAGCAGCGAATTCAGTCTCGGTTTCAAAGCCGATGCGGTCTCCGTCACAGACATCAAAGGCGTAAAAAAATTAATCATCGTAGACATTGAAAAATTGAATGATCAGGGGAAAAAACTCAACTTCAAAAACGAAGACATTCTCGAAAAAATAAACGGTGAAAAAATTCCTGAACCCGGCCCTGAACTCGGAGTATTTCTCGAAAAGCATAAGGCGCAACTTGCCGAAGGGAACGCCCTGACCTACACAGTCGTCAGAAAAGATGAGTCGGGTGCAGAACATGAAGTTGAACTTCGTGCACCTGTCGCGAAAGTGGAGGTTGTACAAAAACATGTGCTGACCATGATGGATCAGCCTACGTCTGAACAAATGGCTGTACGAAATGCCTGGTTGAAGCCGCGCTAATGCGAGGCGTGCAGTGATTCACTAACCCGATACCATGAAAGTATTGCTATACATATTGCCGCTGGTGTTAAGTCACATCGCAAGTGCACAGGAAACCATTGTCTTTGATCCGCAGAAGCAGACAGACCGCCTCGCGGCGTTGCATGTCACTTATGCCCCTGTAAAATACAAAGGCAGGAAAGCCATAAAAGTCGTTGAGATTCCACGCGACCCCGGTGAACAATTCATAAAAATCAAAGACCTGACATTCAAAAACGGAATCATTGAGACAGAAGTGGCGGGCACTGTCGCACCGGGCGCTTTTGATGGAGCCCGTGGATTCGTCGGCATCGCATTCAGGATCAGTGAAGACAACAGCAAAATGGAATGTTTTTACCTGCGGCCAACCAACGGCAGGTCCGATGACCAGGTGCGCAGAAATCATTCTGTTCAATATACTTCAACGCCCGACTATCCTTGGCAGCGGTTGCGAAAAGAGAACACTGAAAAATATGAGTCCTATGTAGATCTCGTGCCTGGTGAATGGACCAAATTGAAAATTGAAGTGCAGGGAGACAAAGCAAAGTTATTTGTCCACGGCGCCAGTCAACCGACACTCGTGGTGAACGATCTGAAGCTCGGTGCTGACAATGAGGGAGCTATTGGTCTATGGATCGGCCTTGGCACAGAAGCGTATTTCACAAAACTGAAAATCACGAAGGTGAATTGATTACTCATGGTTCCGCAGTGTGTCCCATCTCTGCGGCTTGATGCACGTCTACTGGCTTCACCTTTTACAGGTGATGTCCCGAAATATTCCTTTTAACTATTTGCTGGCTTAAACAATAAAAATATGAGAAGACTTGTCTTTTTATGGCTGTGTGCGGCGACACTGTCCCTATCAGTCACCTGTCTGGGGCAAAACAAAATCGAGTTGATCAAAGTCACTGACAGCGTCTTTGTTTTTAAACCAAAAATAGACTGGACACATGGCAACGGGGTTGCCATCATAGGCAGTGACGGCATTTTTTTCGTGGACACCTTCATCATGCCTACCTACGCACTGGAAGCGATTGAGAAACTAAAAACCGTATCGAAACTCCCCGTCAAATATGTGTTAAACACACATTGGCACTACGATCACGTGGTGGGCAATGAAATTTTCAAGAAGACATTTCCGGACTGCAAATTCATCATGCATGATTCCACAAACTATTTCATGAAGACCAACGTGAAGGCTGTCCTTGAAACCGACCTGGAGAGCAGCAAGCAGGCACTGGCGCAACTGGAAAACGAACGCAAGACCAGGAAGACAAGCAATGGATTTCCCATCACTGACTCCATGGTGTGGTTTTGGGATCTGCAGATTCAGGAGGCTAAAGATCTCATCAGAGATTACTTCAAGCCGGTAGCCGTTGTGCCAGCAGACATCACATTCAGCGATAGCCTTACTTTTTTCTGGGGAACGCAGACTTTGAAACTCATTCACTTAAAACAATATGCGCACTCCGAAGGAGATGTGATGGTGTGGATGCCGCGCCGGCGCATCGTGATAACCGGAGATATCGTGGTGGGTCCGACTCCCTACGAAACACAATCCAATGCACCCGGCATGGTGAAAGCGCTGCAGCAAATCATCGATCTCAATCCGTCGATTGTCATACCCGGTCACGGAGTCGTTCAACACGATCTGAATTATGTAAAACTTGAGCAGGAGGCATTTGTTTCGTACCTCCGGGAGGCAGAAAAAGCCGCTAAAAACAATATTCCCCTCAAGGACGCGGTCGCCTACATCAAACTGGACGATTTAGATTATAAGTTTACTGGGGGCGACGACCTGAAGAAATGGACATTCAGGTCCATGTTTAAGGGCAAAGTCATTTACCAAATCTATGTGAAGCTCGGCGCGTTGCCAAAAAAATAGGCTCGATCTGCCCTGGAATGAGAATCTAGAAAAATAAAGCACATGTGGATTAAGACGGCATGGAGAAATTTTCTCCGCAACAAATCTTTCTCGGTTATCAACATAGCCGGCTTAACACTTGGCATCTGCTGTGTTACGGCGATTTTCCTTCATGTCGCTGATGACTTCCGGTATGACACGTATAACAAAAATGCGCACGACATCTACCGTGTCAATTCAACCTCTCATTTCAATGGAAATGAAAATCGCTATTCAACGACTTCAACACCGCTGGCTGTAGCCATCCGAAGTGATATCCCAGGAGCCGAACAAACCGCCCGCATGTTTAACCGGCAGGCGACCCTGCAGATTGTCGCGAGCGACAGCAGCCTCATCGCAGATCAGAAGTATAAGGAAGATCACTTCTTCTTTGCCGATCCCGAAGCACTAAAAATATTCACATTCACATTCCTCGCTGGAGATCAAGCGTCAGCCCTTTCAGATCCGAGCCGTCTGATTATCACCAGAAAAATTGCCCAGAAGTACTTTGGATCTGTAGATGGCGCAATCGGCAAGATGATCCAGCTGGAGGGCACGATCCCACTCGTCGTCTCGGCAGTGATCGAAAATATTCCGGATCAATCGCATCTTCAAATCGATCTGATATCGCATTTTGAAAATTATTTCAATGTAGAGACTCCCGAAATTCGCGAATACCTGAAACGAGATTGGCTTTATAGTCCGGTTTCGACCTACGTTTTGCTGCAACCCGGAGTGCAGGTCGAAGAGCTCGCTGCAAAGATCAACGCCCTGAATGAACAATATGCTGATGAACGGGTTAAGAAAAATCTGACGTATGAGCTTCAGCCCTTACTAGACATTCATTTGTTTTCCGATTTCACATTTGAAAGCGGGCAGAACCGGATTCAGTATGTCTATATTTTTTCTTCGATCGGGTTTCTCATACTCGTGATCGCCGCGATAAATTTTGTCAATCTCGCAACGGTCCACTCGTTAAAACGGTCGCGTGAAATTGGCGTGCGAAAAGTGCTCGGGGCCGAACAAAGAAGTCTGGCCTGGCAGTTTCTGTTGGAATCAGGATTGTACGTAGGGGTTGCCGGTATATTAGGAATTGGACTGTTGTATTTTATTCTGCCAACCATCAATGATCTTTCCGGCAAACAGCTCCATATCAATATGCTCGCAGCACCCTGGGTCATGGCGGGGATGCTCGCAATCCTGATACTGACCGCAATCATCTCAGGAACGTATCCTGCGTTTTTTATCAGCAGGTTCAACGCTGTAGCAGCTCTGAAAGGAGGCAAAAATGTCGCGACGAACCAGAGCCTTGGACTGAGAAGGATTCTGGTAGTGACTCAGTTCACTGCCTCTATCGTGCTTGCTGTTTTTTCGATCATCATATACCAGCAACTCAGATTCGTCAACGAAAGTCCGCTCGGTTTTCAAAAGGATTTTATAATGACGCTGCCCATCTTCAGCGACAACCCCAACTCAATCCTCGGAGGTGGCGTGGACGGGGCTCTGCGCGGCCGCATGAATGTGTTTGAAGAAAAACTCTTACAAAACTCACAAATCGAAGCGGTGACTGTATCGTCCGTTCTGCCTGGTAACAGTTCGGTGAGAGCCCTTGTAAAAACTGATATCATCACCGATCAGGATAATGTATTTGTACCGGTGGTTGCCGTGGACTATGACTTCCTCCAAACTTACAATATTCAGTTGTTGGCCGGAAGAAATTTTACGCGCTACGCCGGTACCGATCACCTTCAGGCGTTTATCATTAATGAACAGGCAGTGAAACTGCTGGGATGGAAAACGGCGCAGAATGCGGTCGGAAAATACATCGAAGCGCTCGACAAAAAAGGCACGGTCATCGGCGTAATCAAAGACTATCACTTTGAAGGGTTACAGCAACCACTAAGACCTCTCCTGCTCGAAGTAGCCGCAGGAAAGTTTACCGCTTTCTCTGTAAGACTCAAGGGCGGAAATATGACCCAAGCCATTGATGCCGTAAAAAAATCCTGGGAAGAAGTCTTTCCGGAACGCGTATTTGAATTCAGGTTTCTCGATCAGCAGCTATACAGCAGTTATGAAAAAGAGAGAAAGTTTGGTCAGCTGATTAATTACTTTTCAGTGATTGCCCTTTTCATTTCATCGCTGGGCATTTTCGGGCTTTCCGCCTACATCAATCACCAAAAGCAAAAAGAAGCAAGCATCCGGAAAGTGATGGGTGCAACTACTTATCAGGTGTTTTGGTCGCTCTCAGAGGAGTTTACATGGATCGTTTTGTTATCGATTCTTATTGCTGTACCCATCGGTTTCTATGTTTCGACATCGTGGCTGAATTCATTTGCTTACCGCATCCCGGTTGGATTGTTGCCATTCATCGTCGCAGCGGTCGGCACGGGCCTCGTGGTGCTGTTTACGACGCTTCACCAAACGTTAAAGACGGCAGTTATAAATCCGGTGAAAGCGCTGAAGGAAGATTGAGGTTCGATGGCGATTAAACCAGAGAGAGCGCTAAGAACGAATATGACTGGAATACCAATTTAGGTGATATAAGTCGTTTGCTTTTTCCGCCCTGCAGGCCTACTTTTAATTTACCCTTTCTGCGTTAATGAAACGACTATTGACCTTTTTCTGGGCTTTCGGTCTTTCGCATCTGCTTCTGGGTCAATGGGTTCAACGTCCGAATAACTATTTTCTCAATGATGTGGCTGTCGCCAGCCCAAACGTCATTTTTGAAGTGGCTGGAACGACCCTCCAGAAGTCAACCGATGCGGGACAGACATGGACTGTTATTAATAAGCAGTTCACGAACTACAACCCGAGCCAGCCTTTTCTCTACACCGTGTCGAACGAGCAAGTTTACTTTCTTGACGGCAACACCGGATTCAGCTTTGGAGGCGGCGGGTTCACCTATGAAACCATAGCGCGAACCGCAGACGGCGGTGCGAACTGGACGCTTGTACACTCCCAGTACAACAGCCAGCTACTCGACATGTCATTCGTGTCTCCGACCACTGGTCTGGCAGTCGGTCTGAACGGCCATGTATTAAAAACAACAGATGGCGGTGCGAACTGGACGGTGGTCTCAAGCGGCACAACAAAAAATCTCCGCAGCGTTCAGTTTATCGATAGCAATCACGCAGTCGCAGCCGGCGACAACGTTGTGATACAAACTTCAAATGGCGGTGCCACATGGACTGTCGTGGATGGGAATTACATTTTTACTTCGCTAGCCATGACAGACGCTCTTAACGGCTTTGCAGTGACCAATGATCTGAAGTTGCTGAAAACAACTAATGGCGGAACATCCTGGGGTCCTCACAACAGTAACCTCCGGCAATACTATTTCAAAAAGGTTCAGTTCGTCAACAACCTCACGGGGTTTGTCGCCACATTGAAAGGACTCTACAAGACAACCGACGGCGGAAAATTCTGGTCACCACAGCGGGTGATCGGGACGAAGTACATTGATATTTTCGACTTTAATAAAACATCTTACGGCGGATTCGTTCATGCTCGCGACTCTGAAAGCTCTGTCAATCTCAGCGCGTACTCCACAGCAACACTTGGCGACCCTCTCCCACAGAACGAAGCCGAGACAATCAACCTGGTCGAGTATCCGGTGAATCTCTGCCGTGGAATTTATCCTGTGACACTATCACTGGTTAACCAGGGAACGAACCTGCTCACGTCTGCGACACTGCGATGGTCTGTCAATAATGTAGAGCAGACGCCTTTCAACTGGACAGGCAGCGTGACGTCGGGAGATACCTCGTCGGTGATCACGGTCGGTAGCTTCGACTTCAACCGGACCGCACGCGACTTTACGGTCAAAGTCTGGTCCGAAAATCCCAATGGGCAACCTGACGAGTACACACCTAACGACGCCATTCAACAAATTGAGAAGTTTAATAAGATGGTCGGCAGCTACGTAGTAGGTCCGGGTGCTGATTTCGACACCGTCACCGAGCCCACACAACTCCTGAGCACTTATGGTGTTTGCGACGACGTTGTGCTCAGCCTGAAGGCCGGCGTTTATAATGAGCAAATATCGCTTGCAGAGATTCCTAATATTTCAGCTGCCAACACGGTCACCTATCAATCACAAAGCGGAAACCCCGCCGATGTGACGCTTCAGTTTTCGGGTACCGTAGTTGACATCCGAAATATTTCGTTCCTGACGTTTCGGGGATTGACATTCAAAAGCAGTGTTAATGGCTACGATGCCGTTCGTTTCCTGGGTCAGACCGGAACGTTACTATTTGAGAACAACATCGTAGACCGGACGGGTAATTTAAACAACGCGTGTTTCATCATCAGCAATGGAAATACAACTGACATTGTCATCAGGAAAAACCGTTTCCTGGGTGCCTCAACAGGCATCAGTTACTCAAATGTCAACCTGGCTACGCCGACTTCAATCATTATTGAGGAAAATTCATTCGAAGGCCAAATTTCATCTGGTATTTACGTCACACAAGTCAAACCGGACATGAGCCTGCGGCGAAACAGATTTTTCCCGGCTGCTTCCGGTACAAATGTTTATGCAGCCACATCTTTCGGGTTGTCAGAAGGCGTTTACACGCTGGTCAATAACTATTTCAATCTTTCAAACGGGGGCACAGCCAGACTCGTGGGAGTCAGCACCGATGAGATAGGATCGTACCACATATACAATAACACATTTTATATCAACAGCGGCACTTATGCGGCAGCAGTCGGCATGTTCGGTACGGCATTCGTTAAAAATAACATCATCGCGAATTATGGCAAGGGTCTGGCCTATGTTTTATCAGGCGGCAAGCCTAAAACAGTTGATTACAACAGCATCTTCGCCCGGGATGGCGTCGGGAGCATTTCTCTGGTGGGCGGCCTTCCCACAGCAAGTGCTGATTTGGTAAGCTGGCGCGCCGCCACCGGTTTTGATCTTCATTCTATTTATACTGATCCGCAACTTACGGCAGGTGATCCCCACATACCCTTATTCTCTTCGAACTACGTCATTAATAATGCCGGTACCCACCTTACCGAGGTTACCGATGACATCGATGGTCAAACCCGCAACGCCACCACACCCGACATTGGTGCCGATGAATTCGACATCCCTGTCACAGACATTGGCGTAAGCTTCAACAACGGAAAGGAGGTCACCTGTACCGGTACCCGATCGATCACAGCACGCGTCACAAACTATGGCGCGGCCTCTGTCTCCGGTTTTAATATCACGTTAACGATAGATGGTGCGGACCAGTCTCCCATCAACGTGCCCACGGTTCTCGCAGTTGGAAGTTACGTGGACGTATCGCTGGGTTCATTCTCTCTTACCAATGGCAATCATACAACGGCGGTTCGTGTGTCAGCTGCCGGTGATGCCATCGCTCGCAACGACACGCAGTCGGTACAATTCATGATGGGTGGAATGAGCGGCGCCTACACCATCGGTGGAAGCGGGCCGAATTTCTCCACCATCAATGCAGCCCTTAACGCATTGAGGGCGGCCGGTGCATGCGGGCCGGTGACATTCAACATCAGGCCTGGCACGTACACTGAACAACTGGTATTGCCTGAGTTCCCCGGTGTATCACAACAAAATCCATTGGTCATTCAGTCCGAAGCACACGATAACACAACCGTACTCATCAACCCGGCGGCGACACCGGTCTTTTTTCAGGGAGGCGACTGGATCACTATCGCGGAGGTCAGCCTGACCACCAGCACACCATTTATTGATTTGCTCGTATTGGGGGGTGAATCAAATCATAACACCATCCGGTCGAACAAGTTCATCGCATTCAACACGATCATCGAACTCCATTCATCGGCATCGGCAAGTGATGAGTACAACACGATCGAGGACAATGACTTCATGATCGATGGTTACAGCCAAACGACCGCCATCAGCTTTGAAGGAGGTCCACACTATGAACGAGGTAATGTGTTCCGGCGGAACAGGGTGAACCAGGTTCCTTTCGCTGCGTACCTCGCTTACCAGGAGAATTTTATTTTCAGTAATAACAGGATTCAGGCACTGCAGGGCATTAGCATAAACTATTCCTTTGGTGAATATGAGATTTCGGGCAATGACATCAGTGTGAATGCGACAGGCCTGGTGATGGCAGGATGCATGAATTTTGGTGAAACCTTGGGGATGATCAGCAACAATTTCATTCGCGTAACGGACGCTGATGGATCGGGATTCAACGCCAGCAGTTCCGACAATTTCCGTCTGATCAACAACACCATTAAAAGCGTGGTGCCCCTTGCGATCAATCTGCAGGTCGATCCCTCCCGCTATGGAGACCGCATGGAAGTGAAGAACAACATTTTATTTGCTACCGCAGGCGGCCCCGCGTTGATGTACCAACAGGGCGCAGGTATTGCTTCCGACTATAACATCCTATACACAAATGGATTGAACCTCACCTCTTATTCAATACCTCCGCTTGGTAATCATCAATTCCGCGAGTTTCGCGGGTTGTTCCAATGGCAGAAATATTCCAGTCAGGATCTTCATTCGCTTGCCCTGATGCCACGCTTTGTTTCGTCAACGGATCTTCACATACTTGACGATGTGCGTTTGAAAGGCAAAGGAACAGCCATCCCATTCAATACGGATTTTGACGGCGACTCCAGGAATGTCACCACACCAGACATCGGTGCCGATGAATTCGTTCACACACCTGTGCCCAATGATGCCGGTATTGTTCGACTCTCACGTCCTGCCGAATGCGGTGAAGATCAATCGATGAAAGCAGTGATCCATAATTATGGTACCAACACCCTGACCAGTGCAGAGATCCACTGGTCAGTGAAAGAAGGCACGGAACAACAAATCGTGTCGTGGAGCGGATCTCTTGCTCCCGGCACAGAGTCAGCCGAAATCGATCTGGGTCCAATGCATTTTGCGGCAGCCGACAGTTTCAGAATCCAGGCATGGACGATGCTTCCCAATGGCGTAGTGGATGGCGAGCTTATCAACGACACCACCAGGCAGGACAGAGTTTATCAACAGCTCAGTGGAGGCTATTCCATTGGCGGGCCCATGGCTCATTTTCCCAACTTTGTCACCGCGGTAGCATATCTTAAACGCGTTGGTATCTGCGGACCAGTCTCTTTTACTTTGAACCCAGGCGCGTACGAAGCAAATATCATCATTCCCGCCATTGAAGGTTCGTCACCAACAAATCGAATCACGTTCATGTCGTCGCTGCTGGAGCAGGCTACGATTCAATCCGGTTCGATCGCGCCGCTTCCACCTGACAACGGATATTTCATGATGTTGCTTGACGACACAGATTACATCACCTTTCAGGATCTTCGCTTCCGCGCATACGCCACTCAGGTCTATGGGATGGGCATACGTGGTGAAGCTACGGGAGTTGAGTTCCTCAATAATACCTTTGAAAATGATCCGAGGCAGGATCTCTACAATTTTCCGGACGCAGCGTATCTGAAGTTCTTCAGAGGTACTTTCAAAGACACAAGAATTGATAACAACATTTTCCTGGGCAGCATGACTGGTCTGTATCTGGACAGCAACGGATCGTTTACCAGCACAAGCATTACAGGAAACACCCTGACCAGCCAGGGCCTTTCCGGAATTTGGCTGAATGGAATTAATTCCTCTACGAACATACTGAGCAACACGATTACCACGTCCGCAGACAATGCCGTAGCAGCCATACGCGTTATCGGGAACACAGGATCTCTCAACATTGAAAAAAACAAGATCTCCGGAACTTACGCTACGGGTCTTGATATGCAATCCTCCGGATCGCTCCTTACTGGCGGTACGATCGTGAACAACATGATCTCCGTGACACCCATTCCCTCCCGGTATACTCCGGCGATCGGCATCAGCTCGGTAAACACGAACGGGTTGAAATATCTTTTCAACAACATCTATGTAAAAGGCAATCTGCCATATTACGCCATTGGCATTTATTCAAAGCTTGATTCTTCTGTTACGGTACAGAATAACAATTTTGCGTACGACGGACCAGGAACGGGTGCTGACATTGACGCTCTTGAGAAAGCTACAGCGGTGATCGACTATAACAACTATTGGGCACCCGAACCGGCACTCACGTTCCGGTACAATGGCAAGCTCGCCGTGATCCCGACCTTCGCGGAATATCAAACGATCGTTGGTGTTGATGCACATTCGATCACCGTAGACCCATTATATATATCGACAGCAGACTTACATGCAACGAATCCCGGACTAAATGGAAGGGGCACCTACTTACCTTCCGTAACAACGGACATCGACGGTGTGATAAGAAACAACCCACCGGACATTGGAGCCAACGAATTCGACGTTCCTCCTGTCGATGCTGGCATCGATGTAGTCGCAGTGCCTAACACGTGCATCGGTTCCAACGACGTGTTCGTTTCCGTCCGGAACTTCAGTTCCAATTTACTCGGCAAAACGACCATCACCTGGGAGGTAAACGGCGTGTCACAAACTCCTTATATATGGACCGGTAGTGTGGTCGCCGGTACTGTGTCGACATCGTTCAGAATCGGTTCAATTCAATTCAGCACAGGTGGAAATTACACAATCACTGCACGCACCACTTCACCCAATGACCTGACTGACCCTGATGCATCTAACGACGAGAAAACCCTCACCGGAATTGAACCGTCGGTTTCGGGCATCATCACCATCGGTGGCTCCACTCCTGATTTCCCAACCATCACAGACGCTGTGAACGCGCTTGTACAGTCAACCGTATGCGGGACGGTCATTCTGAACGTGCGTAACGGGGTTTACGATGAACAAGTAACAATCCCGGCGATCCCGGGAACGTCTGATACAAACAGAATCATACTTCAATCAGAGAGCGGCGATCGTTCTTCGGTGATCATTCGGCACGGCGCAACCAGTGTAGCGGACAATTTCGTGGTCAAAGTCGACCAGGCTGATCACATCACCATTCGAAACATCACGATTGAAGCAACCGGCACGGAATTTTCCAACGGCATTGCGCTCTCAGGCACCGCGATCCAGCTGACAGGCAATAAGATCATCTCACCTGAAAATGCAGACGCCTCAACCAGCAATCAAAAGGTATTGGTTTCGATGACGAATACCACCTCTTCGTCCGTAAAGAACAATCTTTTACAAGGTGGCGGCATGGGTGTCACTGCCAGTCTGGATTACCATGCTGACACGCGCGATTCGATTTTCAACAATCAGATAAAAAATCAATATCAATACGGAGTTCGTGTAACGGACGCTTTCAACATACTCATCGCCAAGAATATCATTACCCAGGACAATAAGGGGGCAAATACTTATCAAGCGATCAGCTCATACAATACGCAGCGCTCACAGACTGTATCAAATCGAATATTCACCTATGGATCCGGCATCAGCATGGAACAAATGCTCCGCTGCTTTGCGGCAAACAATTTCGTTACGATAAAGGATGACGGGGTTTTACAATCGTCTTTTGGAATCAGGTTTCTCGAGTGCAGTAAATGCCATATTTCATTCAACACCATTCTTATGCTTGACACCGATCCATCGAGCACGTGTGTTGACCTCACGAGACCCTTGGTCACTTACGATTTCGTTGTACGTGATAATTTACTTGTCAATCGTGGGGGCGGGCTTTGCTTCTCCATCACAGGAGGCTATACACTCCAGAATCCCCTCGTGTTTGAATACAATGGCATCTCTGCCACGGGTCCTAAAATTGGATATCCTTATACGTCAGTCGATCAACTTGCGAGTAGTCGGATCGGCGAGGGCAACTTCCTCACTGATCCTGTATTTGTTTCAGATACTGACCTCCACACGAACACCGATGAGCTAACCGGTGCTGGCATCGGCGATGAGTTCGTTACCACCGATATCGACGGTCAATCGCGTGATGTCCAATTTCCGACGGTCGGTGCGGATGAGTTTGGTTCACCACGCGCGTGGGACGTCATGATACGCGATAAGCCGATCGACGTTTGCAAAATACCACAGACATTCGGAATCACCATCAAGAACAAGGGCTACAACACGGTTACTTCCATCCCAATCACCTGGACCGTAAACGGCCAGGCGATGCCACCGCGAACCTGGTCCGGCTATTTGACCCGGGGTGCGGAAATAGTGTATTATTTCGTTGGCTACACGGCACCGCCGGCACAGTCACTTTCCATCAATGTGTCTCTGGGAATACCCAACAACAATCCCGATCAGCATGCAGCCGACAATTCCCTGACCTTCACAAAAACATTTTATGAGCCGGTTGAGCTGGGACCCGATATCGTCGCCTGTCCGGATGCTGGTGCAATAACGCTGGATGCAGGCCCAAATTTCACCTCCTACGCTTACTATTGGGGAGTCAACGCAAATCAAAGAACATTCACTGTTCAGCCACCGACCAGTGCCAGTGATACCACTTTTCATAACGGTTTCAGAACGGTCTTCGTCATAGTCGAAGACGCGAATGGATGTAAAAGTACTGATGGCCTTAAGGTTTCCTTCGTAGATATCTCGCCGGTCGTCACCATGACAGGTAGTGCAACAATATGCCCGGGATCGACGGCAAGCCTTCAGACGACTTCTCATGCTTCATACAGCTATGTCTGGAAGAAGGACAACGTAGCCATCAGCGGCGCAACGTCATCAACATTCTCCGCGAATGCAGCGGGGTCGTACACCGTGGTAGTCTCAACAGCTAACTGCTCCAAAGAATCCGCACCTGTTACAATCACACTCCTGCCTACTGTCGCGAAGCCATCGATCACTGTCGCAGGTGCCACGGAATTTTGTCAGGGTCTGTCAACCGTGCTTACAGCGCCGCCCGGCTTCGGATATCTCTGGTCGAATGGATCTACGAATCAATCAACAAACGTTACTACCTCCGGAATCTATTCTGTAAAAGTGAACGATTTGATCACAGGATGCACCAGTGTGAGTTCGGACCCGGTGACGATCACCGTCAATCCATTGCCTGTGCCCGCGATCGCGATGGTCGCGCCGGGTGTTCTTGGCTCCACGCCAGGTGACTCCTACCGGTGGCTGTTAAATGGTCAGTTGATTGCGAATGCTACATCCCAAACTTTTTCTCCGTTGCAGGATGGAAAGTACAAGGTCGAAGTGACCACAAAAGGATGTTCAGCGACATCGGCGGAATTCAACTTCGCGTTGACCGGCCTTGAAGACACTGGTTCCAAAGAGATTTCTCTTTCACCCAACCCCACTTCAAGATATCTCACATTGGCTGGTGGATTCTCGTCGTCAAACAGTGTCAAAGTGAAAATTACCGACCTCAATGGCAAAGATGTTCAACCCGTTGATTTCAAGTGGCACGGCGACCTCATGCTTATAGATCTACACGATGTGGCGCAGGGGACGTACCTGGTACAGGTTGAGGTGAATGGCACGATTACAGTGAAGCGTGTTGTGGTAGTGAGGTCGTAAGTTCCAATTCTGTGGCTACCACCTTAGGAAGCGCATTGCGAAAGCAAAATGTTTCTCCGCGTCCTCCGCGGTTCCTTTATTATCCGTGTCTCTCCGTGTCCCGATGGCTATCGGGATCCGTGGCTAGAACCTTAAGGGGAACACTGCGAAAGCAAAATTTATCTCCGCGTCCTCCGCGGTTCAAAATGCATTCATCCCTGTTTCTCCGCAGCTCCCTCCCACCCCTTCAACTTCACCTCTAACTCCCCACGAACTCTCCTGATCAAATCAGCAATAATTTCCAGCGTCTTTTTCAAAGCCTCGGTATCCGGTGCCGCACATCCTTTCTCCACCAACGCCACCTGCTTGGTCAACTCGTTCACACCGATGTAGGATCCCTGTGGCTTGAATTGATGTGCCAACCTCCCGAGTTCCAACCACTTTTTGTTGTCTAAATAAATCCGGGTCTGCGCAATGAAATTTTCCGACTGACTCAGGAATATCTTAAAGATCTCTTTTTTGAATTCAATATTATCCGGTGAAATACTGTCCAGATAACTCTCATCGACGAGGTTTTGCGCTACCGGCGCAGCTTTGATCTCAGGCTCAGCCGTATGAGTCACTCCGTTGACTGTCGTGTGACTCAGCGCCACTTTCATCTTTTTCAACAGGGTTCCCTCATCAAAAGGCTTCGACACAAAATCATTCATACCAGACTGAAGGGCGCGATCAATCTCATTTTTGAATGCATTGGCGGTGAGCGCAATGATCGGTGTGTCGTCGGGAATCTGACGTATCCTCTTCGCCGCCTCCAACCCGTCCATGACAGGCATCTGCAAATCCATCAGAATCAAATCAAATTTTCGGCCGCTCAATTGATTCAACGCTTCGAGCCCGTTCTCAGCAAAGGATACATTAATGCGCTGCCGTACCAGCAATCCCTTTGCGACAAGTCGGTTCATTTCGTTGTCTTCAACCACCAGCACATTTTTTCCCTCCAGTGAAATTTCCGTTTTCGCCTCGGGGCTGGATATATCCTGTGCAGGTTCTGCATTTTCGATCGACAAATAAATATTGAATTGGGTGCCCCGGCCGGGCTCACTCTTCACATCGATTCGGCCATCCATCAACTCGGCGAGCTGTTTCGTGATCGACATACCCAGACCTGTGCCGCCATATTTCCTTTGAATGCTGTTGTTCTCCTGCGTGAATTTTTCAAAGATCAAATTTAGGAAAGCAGGCTCCATACCGATCCCCGTGTCAATGACTGAAAGCAACAGCTCGGTTTTCGTCGCAGACACTTTTCCTTTTTTGCTGCGCACCAGCACGTATCCTTCCTTGGTAAACTTGACCGCATTACCGATGACGTTGATCAGGATCTGCCGGATACGGCCCGCATCACCCTTAAATTGATCGTGGGGATCAATCTGGTTATCGAAAATCAGGTCAATTAATTTGTCGCTGGCAGATTTCTGTGTGATGGATTTCACTTCTTCGAACAAATCGCTCCACCGGAAGACTTCGCTGTCCAGCTCGAAGTTGCCTGAGTTGATCTTCGACAGATCCAACACGTTGTTCATCAGGGAAAGCAGGTGTGCACTGGATGCGTCCGCGTTCTTTACCAACTGCATCTGATAGGAATCCATCGACGTGTATCTCAACTCCCGCACCATGCCGATCACCGCGTTCAATGGCGTCCGGATTTCATGGCTCATGTTGGCCAAAAACAACTCTTTGGCTTTTGCCAGCTGCAGCGCTTCTTCCTTCGCCCTCACCAGGAGTTCTTCGAGCTTCTTTTGTTCCGTGATATCAATATGAATTCCGATGGAGCCGATGAACTCACCTTTGTCATTGTAGCGTGGTGCTCCACTGATCATGACCCAGCGGGGATTTCTGTTGCGGTCGTACAACCGGATCTCATACGCATCGGAAAAACCTTGCTTGCGGATTTCTGACTTCTCGTTGATCACACCGAGGTCTGTGTTGTCGGTAAGGAACAATTCACTGGCCTTCTTGCCCAACATCTCCTCGATGGAATATCCTGTCATCCGGGCAAAGGATTCGTTGGCAAACGTAATCGTCTCATCCGTGGTCACTTCCAGAAGACCCAGGTTCATGTTGGAAATAATGTTCCTGTACTTTTCTTCATTCGCCCGCAGCGCATCCTCCGCATTTTTCTGGTCGGTGGTGTTGAGCATGATGCCCGAGAAAATCAAATCACCTTCTTCGGTGCGCTGTGCGAAGGCAGACGACGCATGATGCCATAAAATTCGCCCGCTCGGCAGTACCAAACGCGCTTCCACCGAAAACCGCTTAAGATACCTGCTTGATTTTTCGTTCTCAATCTGAAGCATCTCCATGTCGTCGGGATGGACATACTTCGCGGGATCGTTTTTGAAATCTTCCGCAGGAATTCCGAAAATACTTTCCATCGACGGACTCACATACTTCATGCCGTGTGTCCCGTCGTGCCGGAAGATGTATTCGTAGATGACGGCCGGAATATTTTCAGAAAGGGACTTGAACTGACTCACGCGCGCGGCCAGTTCCGCTTCAGTCTCCTTCATTTTAGTGATGTCGGTATGTGTGCCGATCATCTTTAGGGGCAAACCCTTTTCGTCTTTCTCAATCACTACGCCGCGGTCCAGTACCCAGCGTACGGAACCATCGTCCTCGACCATCCGGTAACGGAGGTTATGGGAATCAGCTTCACCACTTCTGATTTTAAGATCATTCTCCTCCAGAATGTGGCGATCCTGAGGATGAACATGGGACCACCACCAGTTCGTTTTGTCATCCTCTGAGCTGGTGGCCTGATCGATGAATTTGTCACTGCTCTTTGAAAAAGAGGTGATGTTGGTGCGAAAGTCATACTCCCACACGTTGTCGCCAATTTTTTCGAGCGACAACCGCAGCTTGCGTTCCGAATCAAGCAGCTGATCCTGGACTTTACGCTCGCGCGTTATGTTTTCTTCGATGGCAAAAAAGCCGGCCAGCTCATTTTTGTTGTTAAAGATGGGCTGACCCTGAATTCGCACCCAATATTCTTTCCCGCTCTTGGAATAATTCAATATCTCCGCGTTGAACGGTAAGGCATGACTCAATTGAAATTTCAAATAAGCGATCGTCGCCGGATCAGAATCGACACCTTGTAATAAATGGCCCGGCTTCTTGCCCGTATATTCTTCCGGTGAATAGCCGGTCATCGACGAGAAACTCCGGTTGGCCCACGTGATCCTCCCCTGCTCGTCGGCGATGATCACCGCGTTGATGTTGTCTTCGGCAATCTGCGAAAGCACGCGCAGACGTTGCTCATTTTCAAGCAAGGTATTTTTCTGCTTGCTGATCGTCTTCAGCAAAGCCGTCAGGTCGTTGGTGGTGATCTCCTGTGATTTGATCAAATGGAGTAAGTCGATCATCTGATCGTGATAGGCAAAGTCTCGCAGGCTTAGCTGTGCGTCCGTGAGTTGCTCAATGGAACTAAACCAGGGCGAGCCCACAAAAAGAAACCGCTCAGCTTCCTCCATGTATTCAAACTGACCACGCAAGGAAGTTTCGCGTTTGTCCTTCAAGGTGAGGACTACCAGCTTGTCGGTAATTTGCCGCAGGGTAAAGAAATCAGCCTTTACGCTGCTGGGTCGCTGGACGGTGCAGATTTCATCCATTGATTTTCCGACAGCGTCAGGCAATAATTTTCTGAGACTGTCACCACAATCCACAACTCTTAACTCCTGATCGAAATGAAGAAAGAAAGGAAAGAGCTTATTGATCAGATCGCACTGAAGTACGATGCTGTGCATAGTTATTTCCAGGTGATCTTAAAAACTTCATGATCCGCTCCTTCGCCTCTTGATTCAAGCAAATCGATCTTCACGTCTGTGTTGTACATTTTCGCCAACCCACTCAACAGACCTCTCACAAAGTCTTGTAAACCCTCCCGCTTTGAAAAGTAATGCACAAGAAGGCTGTCGGCTGTGATGTCTGATATTTTGAATTCCGGTGGCGTGAGTTTGGGATACATCAGCATCACGCGCGTATGAAACACCGGCAGGTTGATTAGAAACTCCCTGAGACTGCCGCCTCCCGCCGACATCATGGCGCCGTATTTCTCTTTGCTGGTCCGGAGTATCCACCATTCACCGAAAGCCTGGAGTACGTCGCCGAGTCCGATGTTGAGTTCTTCTGATGCCGCCGCGGCCAGCTTGAACGTGATGTCATCATTGTAGGGCTCGTTGCTGATAAAAAAATCAACATCGACCTGACTCCTCTCTTTCACCCTCTCCCATTTTTCTGCGCCGAAGTTTTCGGTGACGAGATCTTCGATTGCTTTGTTGACGATGCCGTACATATCTTCTCTTTAATTTAAATATTGTTTGCCACAAAATTGAACTGCAATTTGAGAAGGGGCCTTCCGGCAAAAAAAGGCTTCATCGAAATTCGGGGCCCGTTCATCGAAAAACGGCTTTTTCTACATGAATTCTCACATTTTGGGATGCTCACGCAATCTATTTAATTTGGAAAATGGTCAAATGCCTGATCGTTGATGATGATGCCGCATCGCGCAAGATGTTCGAGCAGCTGATTAGCCAGATCACCTCGTGGAAAGTGGTGAGCAGCTGCACGAATGCGATGGAGGCTCGCAATGTCCTCCAACATTCCGATGTTGATGTCCTCTTTCTCGACGTGGAGATGCCCGACATCTCCGGGCTCGAGCTTCTGAAGATCATCAAAGTACAGCCAGAGGTGGTGATCATTTCCTCCAAAGAAAAATACGCGATCGATGCCTTCGAATACGAGGTCACCGACTACCTGTTGAAACCTCCCACCCGCGACCGGTTTATGAAAACTGTGGAGCGCATCGAAAGAAGACTCGAAAGCGACAACGAAAATTATACCGACAACGAATCTGTGTTCGTGAAAGCGAACAACCAGATCTCCAGCATCCAGCTCCGCGACATCAAGTACATCGAAGCCTACGGCGACTACGTAAACATCTACGCCGGCGCCGACCGTCTCGTAGTCCACGGCACCATGAAAGGCATGGAAAACAAACTCCCCGCCGACCAGTTCATCCGCGTACACCGTTCTTTCATAGTCCGCCTCGACAAAATCAACTCCATCGACGACCCGCTGATCGTGATCGACAAGAAGCTGATCCCGATTGGGGATTCGTATAAGGCGGAGTTGATGGGGAGGTTGAAGTTTTTGTAGGGGGATTGAGGGTGAGCCACGGATGACACGGATTAACACGGAGGGAGTGTATCTGTGTCTATCTTAGGTTGAATTCTCACTCACATGCATTTAATCAGCGTGAATCTGCGAAATCCAATCCGCGCGACGGGAAATTTTTTTGAGGGGTGTTGCTAGCTTTCACGGATGGCCAATTAAGCTTGAAATTGAAGGCCAATCGGTGATGTGTTCTGAAATGAACAGAATTGAACTCTGCTCTGATGCTCAATGAATTACAAACGGTCGTTGTAACGTGGGTAGTGACATTTGCTACTACGCATCAAGATAAGAAAAGCGATTCGACTATTGAAACCTGTTACCAAGGCGCATTCACTTGCCTCAGCGATTCGAGGCATTCAAAGTTTGACCTTTGAGAGGATTCTAAATTGCACCGAGTTCAATTCTGTTCAATACTCCCCAAAAAATAGCTTGTAAGCCGCCGCATTTAATCCCAAAGCCCTCCTAGGAGATCGAATAATCATTGATCAATCAATTTCGGAGCCTCAACTGGCACTTGAGCATCACAATTACCAAGTTAACCTGAATTCGTAAATTCAAGTCTTAGAGAATACAATCGTTATGGAATACACGGACGAGCAACTGAAGATATTCAATTTCGTGAAATATGAATCCAATCACGGAATTATAGACGCCGTCGCTGGATCGGGAAAGACGACAACCATCATAGATAGTGCGAGCCTCATTGACTCGTCGAAAAAAATACTGTTTTGCGCATTCAATAACAGTATCGCGAAAGAAATCTCCAACCGATTTCTCCAAAAAGGGATGGCTGCGGTGCAAGTAAAGACCATGCATGCACTCGGTCTAGAAATCTTAAAAACTAACTTCGCCGGCACGTTCCGCCTTGAAAACGACAAATATTCAAAATTGATCGACCAATTTCTAGAGCAAGAAACTTCCGAGGAAATTCTTCGACGGCTATGCGAAATCAACGATATACCGATTGACTCACAGAACAAAATCGATCAGTATCAGTTAAAAGCTTTTCGATCAGTTGTTAAGGCAACTGCATTAGACGCATCTACAAAACTCAGACTGACTTTAACGCGATTTGAACTTGAAGCATTTTCAAATTTAGTGAAGCATTACAATGTTTTCAATGAACGAAAGCTTGGTTCAAAATTCGTTGATGAAGAAATCAATTTATATTTTTTAATCGCTAAGGAAATCATATCCAAAGGCAATGACCTGGCTAAACGAACCTTTCTGATAGACTTTGCTGACATGCTCTATCTCCCATTTGAATGGAATTTGACACCCCTATCACGATTTGATCTCCTTTTTATCGATGAATGTCAAGACCTTTCAAAGTCACAATTGGCTGTCGCTCTTAAGTATGTTAAAAAAGAAGGTAGAATTCTTTCGGTGGGCGATCCACATCAGTCAATCTATGGATTCACAGGTGCCGACATCGAATCATTTAATCAAATAAGAAGCCTACCTAACACTGTTACACTCTCCTTATCAAAATGTTTCAGGTGTCCCGATAATGTGATCGAATTAGCGCAACACTTCAGGAATGACATTTTTCCTTTTTCCTCGAAGGAAGGCTTCATTAACAAAATACAATACGACGAAGTGATCCAGCATGTCAAACCGGGAAATCTTATCATTTCGAGAACGAAAGCTCCCCTTCAAGTTCTAATCTTCAAGATGATCGACAAAAGTATCGTAATTGAAGTCCACGAAGATGAAGTAAAAGACTTTATGAACGAGTTACGCTTTCTATTCTCCAAGGAGGAACTAAGCACATCTTCAATTTATCGAGACGGAAATGATTTTTTCGAAAAGATAGTGGATCGAAATGTTTATTTCGCTGAAAAGAAAAGCCAGAAAATAAGGTCAAAGCAGGAGAAAGAAAATTTCCTGATTGAAGAACGGCATTTGATAGAAGCTAAGATTGATTTTATCAAGAAACAGCTATCCATTAATCCAGGAATTCAAAATATCAACGCTTTATTGAAAAGGATAGAACAGCTTTTCTCCGGTGGAAAAGACGCAGTTAAATTATCGACCATCCATCGGGCCAAAGGCCTTGAAAATGAAACAGTATTTATACTAGACTTTGACGTTCTACCATTGTATAGGGACGGACAGAAAGACTGGGAAAGAACTCAGGAGCGAAATCTTAAGTATGTTGCCCTAACCAGAACAAAGAAACATCTATTCCTAGTAAACTCTGAGCCATTATTTGAAATCGACGATGGAATTTCATTGTTCGATACACTCGGCGATCTCTGGAAAAAATAAGCCGCTTCTTCAAATGCTTTTATTTATAATCGCCCCGCGCGAAATGGGGAACACGTGTTCTTTCATATTCTAGGACTCGAACGTACTGAGTTTCATAATCTAAATAATCCTTTATAAGATTCCTTGCTGCACTACCAAAACCGGGTCATTCAATCAAATTGCCTTTAGTCAATCGGGATATCTAGAAATAGACGTTTAAATTACCAACACGGCCTAAGCCGAAAGACAAACAAATCTATAACCGTCGACTGCTCCATGAACTTGTCAAAGATCATTATTATCGGTTTTCGCTCATTTGGCGAACCTGTAACCATCCCAGCTACAGGTAAACTCACAACCTTTATTGGCTGCAATAGCACGGGAAAAACAGCAGCTCTTGAAGCACTCCGTAAGCTATTCGGCTCATTTGGTTCCGAGCGTGACGTCAAAAGAGAGGATTTCCACGTCGCGCCTGGTGAGGACGACATGAACCTTAAAGAAAAAGCGCTGTCTATCGAAACTCACTTTCAGTTCTCAGAAGATGACAAGGATTCAATTGCGCACTTCTTTTCCGACATGGTTGTTGATGCTCACGGTGAGCCACCGTATATAAGAATTCGCCTCGAAGCTAGGTGGGAAGCCTCCGCATTCCATCAAGAAGGTGATGTCGACAGCAAACTCTTCTTTATAAACGTACCAGAAGGAGCAACTGAGTCTGAAGATTCTAAGAGAATGTTTCCCAATCATCTACGACAACTTATTCAAATCTTGTACGTCCCAGCGATAAGAAAGCCTTCTGACCAAATCAGATACGCCTCTGGATCAATTCTCTACAGGGTTTTGAGAAAAATAAAATGGGGAGACGAATTTAAGGCGGGTTTTGAGACCAAGATCAATGAAATTGGGGATTTATTTGGAGGCCTGGTTGAATTCAACACTATTCAGGAAACGATAACGAAATTTTGGCAAATGTTCCATACGGATGCCAGATATAGCACAACAACCCTAGGCTTCGGTCAAAGTGATTTCGAATCCGTGCTAAAACGGATTGAGGTGTCTTTTAGCCCGAGCGGCATCCACAGACCATTCAGCGTGAATGAGCTCGGGGAAGGGTACCGCTCCCTATTCTACCTTACGCTTGTGTGCGCCCTTCTAGAAGTTGAGGAAAGCCTAGCCACTGAAGACGATGAGATCGGAATAACAAGACCACTGATTACAATACTTGCGATTGAAGAGCCCGAGAACCATATAGCCCCTCAGCTACTGGGCCGTGTGACGTCTATCCTCAATTCGATTTCTTCGGCGTCAAATGCGCAAGTATTCTTATCCTCCCACACACCAGCGATAGTTAAGCGGATACCACCGCAGTCAATTTGTCACTTTCGAATAAATTCCGACTATCAGACTGAAGTCAATACAATAATCCTTCCTGATGCGATTGACGAGGCGTATAAGTTTATAAAGGAGGCCGTCCATAACTTCCCCGAAATATACTTCGCAAAACTAGTGGTAATCGGCGAAGGAGATAGTGAACAAGTTATTATCAATAGGTTG
This sequence comes from Cyclobacteriaceae bacterium, assembly GCA_044227305.1. GTDB lineage: Bacteria > Bacteroidota > Bacteroidia > Cytophagales > Cyclobacteriaceae > ELB16-189. Next base: position 660,714 of record JBGAFJ010000001.1, read on the forward strand.
ACGGAAGATCTTAAGGTGAACTTCGATGACAATCTTATAACATTTGCTCCACTTGGTCATCGATTCGTGCATCACATTTGGAAGCTTTTAAAGGGCCTGAAAATCCCTTACGTTACCTTGTTGGACCTCGACCTCGAACGAAATGGAGGTGGATGGGGCCGAATCAAATATGCTTTAGATCAACTCATTCTTAGGGGCGCACCGAAGAAAAAGTTATTGGCATTGCCAGACGGTTCTGTTTTGTCGGACGAGCGGCTCGCGGAAATGGGAGGACGAGAAATCAACATCAAAAAAATTCAATCATGGATAGATCGCCTTGAGGGGTACAACATATTCTTTTCATTCCCATTGGACATTGACTTTTTGATGCTCGAACACTATCCTAGTTTCTACAAATCCGAAATTCCGCCAGGCGGTGGTCCTACATTGCCCAATAAAATAACTGATCTCCCCAAATACAAACTCCGTTGCGATTCAGCTATCCAAGCGACATTAAAGTCTGAAAATGCCACAGCAAAAGCGTACTCCGAACAACAGCAAGAACTCATGATCTGGTACCAATATCATTTCCTTAGTCGAGGCAAGCCTGCCACTCACATTCTCGTCCTATCCAAAATGTCGGAAGAAGATGTTAAGAATAATCTTCCGCCAGTGTTCAGTAGACTTTTTGCTCGAATTAAAACAATCCTCACAAAGTCCTCATGAAAGCAACTCGCCAAGATGAGTGGCTGCCCGTTGATGGCTTGATCCTGGAGTCAAATGCCGAGGTGGTAGTTCGGGAACCGGCTCGCAATACACTAGTCGTTGCAGGCCCCGGCGCGGGTAAAACAGAGTTACTTGCTCAACGAGCCTGCTTCCTTTTACGGACAAATTTCTGCAAGTTTCCTCGTCGGATACTTGCAATTAGCTTTAAAAGAGATGCCGCTTTCAATTTAAAAGAGAGAGTAACTTTGCGCGCTGGCAATGAATTGGCGGGCCGATTTGATTCAATGACCTTCGACGCATTTGCGAAGCAACTAGTTGATCGTTTCAGTTCAGCCCTTCCCAAGGAATACGCCCTTCCAATTCAATACGAAATAATATATGACGACCACATAATTGACATGTACAGGTCTAAAGACGACGATTTTGTAAATACTAATAGCAAGGCTGGAATCTTAGCAGCATTTACTGACGCGCGTCTACCATTGAAACAATCTAGCAAGATAGACAAGCTTCGATATGATGTCTGGATGATGGCGCTCGAGCGCGGACAACTGACTTTCAAAATGATCATGCGTCTATCTGAATTCTTGCTGGCATCGAATCCAAAAATAACAGACTATTTGCGGATGACTTATGATCATATCTTCCTTGATGAATTCCAAGATACTACATCCATTCAATACGACCTTCTGAACTCATCTTTCCTAGGAAGTGACCGGGTTTTGACCGCAGTTGGTGACGACAAGCAGCGTATTATGTTATGGGCTGGCGCAAAAAAAAATGCGTTTGAAGAATTTCAAGCCGACTATCAGGCAAAGCGCGTTCCATTAAAAATGAATTTTCGTTCGGCTCCGTTATTAGTCAAAGTTCAAAATAGCTTGATAAAATCGTTACTTAATAAAAACGACTTCGCCACGCCTTCACCGAAATGGAAAGGCAATGAAGGAGAATGCGCAATCTGGGAATTTAAGGATCAGAATAAGGAGGCTAAAAACTTAGTTAATGCGATCCGAAACTGGGTCATTAAAGAGAAGTTGGATCCTCGTCAAATTTGCATTTTAGTTAAGGGATCCCTGGCCAAATATGTAGCTGATCTCATCACAATGCTAAATGTTAGTGGAATTAGCGCTAGAGATGAAGCCCTATATCAAGACTTTCTGGCTGATGAATTAGTGTTGTACATCGTCCATGCTCTTTACCTGGTACTGAACGCGCCAAGAGCAGAATCGAAGAGCATTGTATTTTCATTCCTAAGCCGCGTCAACAATGAATTATCTGATCAACAACTGCTCAAACTTGAGAATAGTCTATCATCTTTTATGAAGCGTACTCGACTCGCGTACCTCAATAAGAACATCGGAAGTGCTGAGATTAAAGCGCTTGTCAAAGCCCTTCTCAACTATGCGAACGAAGATAGAATTAGAGCTATTATACCTCAATATCGTCAAAAAGCATACTTAATTAAGATGATTACTGACTTTGAAAAAAGCCTTGGCTCATACGTCGCGACAGCAAAAACCTTCCTTGATGCTTTAAATCAATTTTTAGGTCTTGATACCATCCCGGTCATGACGGTTCACAAAAGCAAAGGCCTGGAGTATCACACGATTGTTTTCGTTGGCCTTGAAGACGGAGCATTCTGGTCATTTAACACACAACCTGACGAAGACAAATCAACATTTTTTGTTGCACTCTCGCGAGCAAAGCTTCGCGTGATATTCACCTTTAGCAAAAAAAGAGAGGGATTTAGATTCACAAATCAGGCCCGACAATCTATTCGTGTGATATTCGAAGAGCTTGAAAAAGCTGGCGTTAACATCAGGTCCTTTAGTGATTGACTCTGCGATGATTTACACGATTTTAGGATTATTTGCCCTCGGGCACCAAAAATAAAGCTGTTACTTAACCCAGAGTTTAACCGAGACTACCTGATAATTGCTCCTTAAACAAAAACTTTTGATTATCTTACAGGACAGCCCATTCATTCCATTCCAATCATAGCATCGTCAGGAGCGTTGGGCTCATTACCATTGCAATTCAGACGTAAAAGAGTCAATGTCGAGGAGTAATAATGTTCATTCAGCAAGCGGTCCATTTGCCGGATATCTGTTTCAAATAGAAAGAGTTTTGTATTGGCTAAGTCAATCAGATGTCGAAATAGTAGCGCTCGAAACTGAAGATGATATTGTTGCCTCATTCAAAGGAACCAGAGATGCTGAAAAAATTCTTGAACAAGCAAAGCATTCAATATCTGAGAAGGTTCCGCTGTCCGATAGTAGTTTAGAATTGTGGAAAACGCTAAGTATTTGGGTCGAGCGAAATGATGATACTTCCAAAGTTTACTATTCTCTGGTCACAAACAAACCCTTACCATCGAACAGACTTATCAAAAGGATCGTCGCATCAAAGAATGACCAAGCAGAATTCAAGAAACTAATCAATGCGTTGCTGGAAATTGGCAAAGTTGCCCGCAAAACAATAAAACCATTTGCGAATAAAGTACTAGCCTGCCCCTTCGATCGCCTTGCTGACATATTTGGCCGTGTGGAACTATACTTCCCTGATAATGTCGAGAACACAAAGGACATTAAGAAATTTGTTCGATCCAATTTAGGAATAGGCAATGATTTACCTATTGATTTGATTTACAGGGAATTATTGGGCTATTTGACGGAGTTGATCATAACGAAGTGGAGAAATGGAGAAACTTTCACGTTAGAGCGTGAGACAATTCTTGGAGAGTCAAATAAAATCACAGCAAGGTATGTATCGAAAACATTCGTTGAAAAAACGATTGATTTACTCCCCGTCGATAAAGAAGATATTGAAAAGCATAAATGCAATCGATTTGTAGAACAGTTAATTGCAATTGGCTGCGATGAAACGGAAATAATTGACGCAATTGGGCACTACCTGCGCTCGAAGGCTGAAAAAAGTAGATATGCATTCGAATGTAACATTCTCGAATCCAAGTTCACGGAGTATTACAGAGATCTCAAGGAAAATTGGACCGCTATTTTCAACCCAACTACCCGATTAAAAAAGGGGACGCCATCCGAGCAAGTCGGATACGAAGTGTATTATGAAACTCTTAAATATCGAGGAAGTTTAGACGGACAAGTACCGGAACAAACCTACACATTCAAGGGCGCTTATCATCATCTTTCAAACATACCCGAACTAGGATGGCATCCAGATTGGAAAAAGAAATTCAAATGAGTACCCTGGGGGAATTCCAAATTATTCAGAATGATGTAATAGGGGCACATGCCATATGGCAATTCAGCCTTTACTACCATGAATACAACACCAAAAATGAATACCCCTACTTGATTCTATGTCTACCGGTGCTGCCGATAGTATTTAATCTGCGCGCTAGAGACGAGATCAATAATAGGAACTTCAAAGAAGGTAGTCTTTTTCGAACAATTAATGAAAATAGAGACATATATGTCGGGCTTCAGGAGCGGATGGAGAGCATGGCACCATTGACGCTCCGGTCAATTAATAATGCCGTTTCATTTAAGGTCTTAGAGTTTGACCAGAAATCGACCAGACTAATTCCACTCAAGAATACTTTTCCGAAAGCTGATTTAAACATTAACGAGGACTACGATAAAGTCATTCAATCTGCAAAAAGAATTGGGGCGTGGTTCGGACAACTGGAGCTTTTCCAAATAACAACATATTTCAATATTAGATTCTGATATGCAATTTAAGATCAAACATCTCATCCTGTGGCCAAAAAACGAAGAACTGGAAATAGTTGACATCAAGTTCAGCCTAAATAAAGTAGATGTGATAACAGGCGGAAGCTCGCGCGGCAAATCAGCAATCTTAAATATAATTGACTATTGTCTTGGCGCTGGAACCTGCCGAATCCCGACCCGAACGATCCGAGACAAAACTGCTTGGTTTGGGATCATAGTTGAACTCCAAAATAACGCGACCATACTACTAGGCAGGCAAGACCCCAGTATCTCGACAACAGATATGTATTTCCGCGAATCAATTGATCTGGAAATTCCGTCCAAGCTAATAAGCAACATCAAAGTTAATGAAGTCAAGAATCGCCTGGATGATTTAGCCGGTCTCACTCGATTTGGGTTTTCAGATAGTGTCGATTCGCCTGGTTTCAAATCGAGACCAAGTTTCCGCGATTTGATTGCATTCAATTTTCAGCCGCAACACCTCATTGCGAATCAGTCCACATTGTTTTACAAAACTGATATTTTCCAACATCGAGAAAAACTACGCACAATTCTTCCTTATGTTCTTGGGGCAGTTGACGACGACTATTTGAAAAGCAAAGATGAGATAAAAGATTTGAAAGCGGATCTAAACTCACTGACTAAAGAATTTGAGAAGAGAACGAAATTGGTCGGCAAATGGATTGCAGAATTACGATCAAATTATGTTCGCGCGATCGAATTCGGACTATTATTGGATACACCATTCCCAGACGACTCGTGGGCCGCGCCGGTATACATCAATTATCTGAAGCAGGTTTCAATTAACTTCAATGGAGAATTACCAACAATTAAAGAAGGAGTTTCCTCTAGAGTTTCGGATCGTGTAAATCAACTAAACAGCAAAGAAATCGAGCTCTCTCACCAACTTCATGTTCTAAAACATAGGTATGAATTGATAAGGAAAATAGAAGAATCAAGCAAAGAGTATCGGGATTCATTAGTCAATCAACACGAAAGACTAAAGACAGTAAGTTGGTTTAACAAATATCTAGAGGACAAAACGTCATGTCCACTTTGTGGAAATGAAAATAATAACGCGGTAATTTCTGTAAAAAAACTCTTGGAGGCCAATAAGGATATCTTACGGAAGGGTGCCAGGATTAACGACAACTACAATGCCCTTTCTCTAGAATCTAGAAGGGTTAAGAAGGATATTTCTGAGGCTGAGTCCTCAATCAATATTTTAAGGAAAGAAATGGATTTACTGAGAAGTTCTGACGCTATAGCAAATGCAAGACTTCAAAATGTCTATGAAATTTTCCGCTTTGTAGGCAGTCTAGAATCTGAAATAAAGAATTATGAAGAACTTAATGATAACCGGTCGCTGCAAAAGAAGATTCAAGATCTACAAGATCAAATAGAGGTTCTGGAGAATGCAATTGACGAAACGAAAGTCAATCGAAAAATGAAATCAGCGAAGAAAATTATTTCAAAAAAAATTGAAGAATATGCTGAACTCTTCAAAGCCGAGTACTCCAAAGACGCGATAAATTTCGATGAAAATAATCTTAGTCTTGACTTTCTCTCCAGAGATGGTCGAGAAAATAAATTATTTGAAATCGGTGGAGGCGAAAACTATATGGCTTACCACATTTCCACTCTACTAGCCCTCCATGAATTTTTCTTGGATCATAAAAATTCACCCGTTCCAAGCTTTATTGTATTTGACCAGCCAAGTCAAGTCTATTTTCCAGACAAATCCGAAAGTGAAGACACAAAGGATGAAGATGTGCAAAAAGTCAAGAGGATATTCGATGCGTTCTCACAATGCCTCATAAGGACATCAAACAAATTGCAGATCATTGTTGTCGAACATGTAGGGGACTATGCTTGGTCAGATCTAAAAAATGTAAATAAATTGCGTAGATGGCGAGGAGAAGAAAACAACGCATACTTGGTCCCGCGTAGCTGGCTATAGTTTATCTTTTGATCTCACAGAGCAACACTGAAAGGGCAGCTCTGAATTTGTCACCGGTACAAACTTATCGGACACCCAATGACTGCACGAGTTTCAGCATAGGTTACTATTTGTTTTTATCCCCCATATCCAAATGAACACCAAACGGAATTCATGGCGCACAAAGATCAAGGCAAAAAGGCTTGCACTTCTAATTTTCGTAGCATTGTCAACCGGGATCAGTGCATATTTCGTCGGCTTCGGTGTTGCAAATTCCATTCACGAAAATTCTATTCGTTTCTCATTACCACTATCAACAGATTGGGGGACGCTCGTCGGGGGGTTCTCATCATTGCTCGCAGCGGGCGTTTCATGTTATGCCACTGTGTTACTCTATCGAACATACCATTCTCAGCAAAAAGAGTTAAAGGCGACAACGTCTGCACTTAGGTTGCAAAAAATTGATAGCGCATTCTTCAATATGTTAGCTATGCTTGAAAGTATTATCCAGGGAATGTCGCAGCGAATAAATATTCAAAACGACACGCTAGCAAGAGTTGACAGCGATGAATCTAAGGTATTCAAAGGCCGCGAATACCTTCAACAGGCCGTCGCAATCTTAAGGAACTTATTTAAAATGAATTCAACGAATTTCCAAGTTGACATGACAACCGGGGCATTTAAAGAAATAAATGGAAGCGGTCAAATACTGAATGGAGGTGTTAATGACTTGAGAGAATATGTTTGCAAAACATTTGATATCCTAATGAACGACCATAATCATAAATCAAACCTCGCTCATTATTTCAGATACGTGTACAATATCATCAAGTTTATAGACGAAAATCAACTTGGTCAATTCGAAACCAAGCGATATATGGACATTCTTCAGGCACAGTTATCACAAGACGAATTATGTCTGATATTTTACGACTCGACAAGTGAGCGAGGAAAAAAAAGGAATGGCGTTTATCAGTTCGCTGAATGGCTAGAAAAATATGATATCCTTTCAAACCTGGATCCAGATTGGATTTTCAAGGATTATCATTATTGGTTACACCCAAAGACTAATTTCAAATTCATGCGAGTTGACGCTAAGCTGATAAGGGAATATTCTGACACGAACTCCAATAACGTTGAGCGTCGAAATTACGTCTCAAAATTTATAGAGAAGAAGAAATAGCTCAAACTTCTTCTTAGGGTACAATAATTTTTATTTTTGCACACTTTGATCAATCTGTGAGCAGAACCACACGTAAGTAGCCCGCGTGTTTGTCCATAAACTAAGTCCAAAAAGAAAAATCTCGTTTGTAACTCCGGTTGTAATTTTCCCGACAAAACATAACAAATCGTGACACTTAACTCGCCTGAAACATGTTTTTTGTCACATCTTGTATTGTGTCCGAATTCGTACAATATTGCACTCTGACGTCCAGTGCATTGTATGAAAAACCTCCATTTTGGCCCCTCTGCCCACTGGCACGAATTTTCCTGATTACCCCACTCTAAACCTGAGCACTCCCGTGAACGAAGGCAAAATATTAATGATCGATGATGATGAGGACGTCCTGTTGGCGGCCAAGATGCTTCTCAAAAAATACAACTACCAGGTCATCATTGAGAAGAACCCGAATAAGATTCCGTTCCTGCTCAACAACGATACCTACGATGTCATCCTGCTGGATATGAACTTCAGCAAGGACACCACCTCCGGCAAGGAGGGCTTCGAGTGGCTCGGGAAAATCAGGGAGAAGGATCCGCAGGCTGTGGTCATCATGATCACGGCGTTCGGCGATGTGGAGATGGCGGTGCGCGCGCTCAAAGACGGCGCCACAGACTTCATCCTCAAACCGTGGCAGAATGAAAAGCTCATCGCCACGATATCCACTGCCATCAAACTCAAGAAATCTTACAACGAGGTCGATAAACTCCGCAAGGCCAAGCAGATGCTCGAAGAGCAGATCAGCCAGCCGTTCAGAGACATCATCGGCACAGCACCGGCGATGAAAGAAGTGTACTCTCTCATCGACCGCGTCGCCAAGACCGATGCCAACGTGCTCATCCTCGGTGAGAACGGTACGGGAAAGGAACTCATCGCCCGCGCCATCCACCAGAAGTCGCTGCGCGCCGACAACTCGTTCGTCGCCGTAGACATGGGCGCCATCACAGAGACGTTATTTGAAAGCGAACTGTTCGGTCACAAGAAAGGTGCGTTCACTGACGCGCGCGAAGATCGCCCCGGCCGCTTCGAACTCGCCAACGAGGGCACGCTGTTCCTCGATGAGATCGGCAACCTGAGCATGGCGCTGCAAAGCAAACTCTTAAGCGCCTTGCAGTCGCGGAAGGTGACGCGCGTGGGTTCCAACAACGCCATCGACGTAGATATCCGATTGATCTGCGCTACGAACATGCCGCTGCACCAGATGGTGAAAGACGGCAGGTTCAGACAAGACTTATTATATAGGATCAATACCGTGGAGATCCAGCTCCCTCCTCTCGGCGAACGTGTGGAAGACATACCGGTGCTCGCCAACCACTTCCTGGATCATTATTCCAAGAAGTATCGCAAGGAGGTGTTGTCTATCTCCCCGGATGCGATCACCAAACTGAAAAAGTATGCGTGGCCCGGCAACGTGCGCGAGCTGCAGCATGCCATCGAGCGCGCGGTGATCATGGCAGACTCTCCCACGCTTCAGGAGAGTGACTTCCTCTTCAGCCGCAAGTCGGACACCGCCACGAACCTGGACACGCTGAACCTCGACGAAGTGGAGAAGGCAGCGGTCGTGAAAGCATTGCAGTTGCATAATGGAAATATTTCGAAAGCCGCGGATGAGTTGGGGCTGACGAGGGCGAGTTTGTATAGGAGGATGGAGAAGTATGGGGTGTAGTTGATGTGGAGATGCTTGCCCGACGAAGCGCCTCGCGTAGTCGGGTGAAGATGCGTGTGGGCGTTGGTTTATGCGGCGAGTTGCTTTCGAAGGAGGTCACGCTGAGCGAAGTCGAAGCCCAGAATAGCCTTCGACTTCGCTCAGGCTGACAGGGTCCCCTAGCGACTCATAACCGCCAGCGAAGCTGAAGAACCGAAAACGTATAAAGTGGGAATACACCTAGAACCCAGAAACAAGATCTACGAATGACGAATGAAGTCCCGATTGTTATCGGGATTAGATTTTAGAAGTTATGACCCACTCGAATAAACACCAACAACGAAGCGATAGTACCCAACGTCTAACGAGGAGACACACCTAGCACCCAGAACCCAGAACCCAGTACCTAGTACCCAGAACCCAGAACCCAGAAACAAGATTCATCACCATGCCTCCCTCAAACATCTCTCTCGAACTCAATACTCCTTATCCCATCTCCAAAAAAGAAGTTACCTGGTTCCGTGACAATGGCTTCATCAAACTGAAGTCGGTGTTGTCACCGGAACTGATGGCATATATGAACAAGACGATCTCCGCGGAAGTGAAGCGTCTCAACACGCAACATCTGCCGCTGGAGCAACGGGATACGTATGGCAAAGCGTTCCTCCAGATCATGAACATCTGGACGCAGTCGGAACCGGTGAAAGAGATTGTGTTCAGCAAACGTTTTGCGAAGCTGGCGGCGGACCTCCTCGAAGTGGAAGGCGTGCGTCTCTACCACGACCAGGCATTATATAAGGAGGCGGGCGGTGGCATCACACCCTGGCATGCGGATCAATATTACTGGCCGCTGTCGTCGGATAAGACCGTGACGCTATGGGCTCCCCTGCAGGCCACGCCGAAAGAACTCGGTCCGCTGGAATTCAGCGCGAAAAGCAATCATCTTACCAAGGGGCGCAACCTGAAGATCAGCGATGAAAGTCAGCAGATGCTGGAAGAAACACTAAAACAGGAAGGATACAAGACAGAATCGGGTGCTTTTGAAGTCGGCGAGGTGAGCTTTCATACGGGTTGGCTGTATCATCGCGCGGGCGCCAACAAAACAAATCAGATGCGCGCGGTGATGACGGTGATCTACATGGATAAAGACATGAAGCTCAAAGAACCGGAGAACGAAAACCAGGTGCAGGATTGGAATACATGGTGTCCAGGTGCGAAGGTTGGCGAGGTGATTGATACGCGGCTAAATCCGGTGCTTTATGAGAATTGAAGAGGTTGTAAGATAAAACAGATTCAAAAACAAAACGCTCCTCTAACAAACTGTGAATAACCTCAACTGGCGCTCCCCGCTCATGACCCGGCTGCTGATCTTCTCAGCAACGCTGTTCATATTCGCCTTCTTCCTGGCGAAAGGGAGCCTGAGCGTGCTGGTGGTGTTGTCGTTGGTGGCGCTGGGATTTCAGCTGATCCGTTTCGCACACATCTTCGAAGACGTCAATGTGCCCCCGTCACCTCCGGATCTTTCGTCCATCCTCTTTGATGAAGTGACGCAGACTTTCAAAAGCTCGTCGGGTGATACGAAAGTCCAGGAGCAAAGCAACAAGATGAACGAGGCGTTCAATGCAACCAAGGCAGCGAAACGCGAACGCGATTCTGACTACCAGTTCTTCAGAAACATCGTGCAGCACGTAGGCATCGGGTTACTCACCTTCAAAAAGGATGGCACGGTGCAGATCATCAACAGCGCGGCGCGGAAACTGCTGCGGGTAAATCAAATTCAGAACATCAGCGAACTCAACAACACCAGTGATACCCTGGTCGAAGCATTTCAAAAACTAAAGACCGGCGGTCGCGAGTTGATCCGTCTGAAGATCGGCGACGACACGGTGCAGCTTTCGGTGTTTGCCATAGAACTCACCCTGCGCGGCGAAGAGATCAAGTTGATCTCGATGAGCAACATCCAGAGCGAACTCGAAGAAAAGGAGATGGAAGCATGGCAGAACCTCGTGCGCGTGCTCACCCATGAGATCATGAACTCGGTCACTCCCATTTCTTCTTTGGCTGGAACGGTAGAAGAAGAGCTGGGCAGACAGCTGAGAAACGAAAAGGTAGAGATTCCGAAAAGTGAACTCGAAGACATGCACCTCTCCCTGCAGACGATCACGCGTCGCAGTGCGGGGTTGATACGCTTTGTGAAAGAGTTCAGGAGCCTCACGCAGGTGCCGAACCCGCGCATGACGGAGATCGCGATACAGCCGTTGTTGGATGAGATGGCGATGCTGCACAAAAAAGAACTGGCCGATCGCAATGTGGAGATCACTGTAAAGATCGATCCGCCACAACTCACTGTACTCGCCGACAAGAACATGATCGAGCAAGTGCTGATCAACCTGATCAAGAACGCCATCCAGGCTTTCGACGATTCCGATAGCAGTCGGGAAAAGGCCGGCCGGAAGATCGAGCTCGCAGCTTATACAAGCGAAAAAGGAAGACCCATCATCAGCGTCAGCGACAATGGCGCCGGCATCGACCCCGAAGCCCTCGAGAAAATTTTCATTCCATTCTTCTCCACGAAGAAGACCGGTTCAGGTATCGGACTGAGTTTGTCACGCCAGATCATGCGTGTGCACGAAGGAAGGATTACCGTGAAGTCGACGGTGGGCGAAGGGACGGAGTTTTTGTTGAGGTTTTAAGGGATGAGCCACGGAGGACACGGATTAACACGGATAGGTTTAGATTTTGAGCCACGGATCCAGATAGCTATCGGGACACGGATGAACACGGAAAATATCAGTAGATTTTTTTGAGCCACGGATCCCGATAGCTATCGGGACGGATGAACACGGAAAATATCAGTAGATTTTTTTGAGCCACGGATCCCGATAGCTATCGGGACAGATGAACACGGATAGGTTTTAATTTGAGCCTCGGAGAACATGGATAAATACGGTCGATGCTGGAGATGCAGAAGGACACGGCTAGGCACAAGGTATTTAAAAGACAAGTCTTTTAAACTCAAGTTTGGTTCGTCCGAAGTTAACGAGTAGAGCAACTTTGCATCCTGATGCCTTGAGATAATTGATTACCTGCGGCACCTGTTCATATGCAAAACCTCCTTCCTGCGCCTTTACCTCCAGGATAATTTGATCCTTGACGACAAAATCTGCAAAAAATCTATGAGGTAACACATTGCCTTTATAGTGTATGGTAAAAGCCTGCTCACGAGAATAAGGGATTGCTTTTGCCCTTAGCTCCAATTCAATGGCATCTTTATAAACAATTTCGAGAAATCCGTGACCAAGTGCCGTATGAACGGACATACAGACGCCGATAATTTCAAACGTTTCTGATTCGAGAAAGAGTTTGGGATTCTGGCCGGAGGTTTTATTCACGAGCTAAATATGTGGGCAAGCGAGTACAGCAAGCAATCAGGATTTCCGGATAACTTTGTCCACACCTGATTCGAGCAAATATCTCTGTTCATCCATGCCCTCCTTGTAAATGAAATGGCGCGCCTTATCTCTGATCAGGCGAGTCTTCAGAAGCAACAGAATGAACACTAATCTGTGTCCATCCGTGTCTTCCGTGGCTCGTTCCCGCAGAATTTCCAGCTTTCATCCTTTATCCCACAATCCCCACCCCTAGCGCGTTTCTCCAAGATTTTCTACATTTGGGCGCCATGAAAGACATCCAGAAGAAAGTCACCTCCATCCTCACAGACAAACTTGGAATCCCCGAATCGGAAATAACGCCTGATGCGAGTTTTGTTAAAGATCTGGGCATAGATTCATTGGACTACGCCGAACTCGTCATGGAGTTTGAACAAGCTTTCGATATCAAAATTCCGGACGACGATGCTGAAAAAATGCAGACGATCAGTGAAGCCGTCCAGTACATAAGCAATAAGGTCAAGCCCTGACGTAAGAAGTCTCACCGCCAGACTTACTACTTATTACTTACCGCTTACTACAAACACCCCTCACTCCCACCTACTCTTCTTCTCCTTCGGGCCTGGCGGAAAGTTGAGTTCAAAATAATTGCCAAGGCGCGTCATCTTGGCGGCCTGCCCGGCGAGGAAAGGTTTTAAGTCCTTGGGATTTTTGATGGGATAAAAATACCAGCCGGTGATCGTGTCGTTCCAACAGACTACATACTTTTCGTCAGACACCAGCAACGTGTCCATGTCGTAAATCTCATCACCATTCAAATCGGTCATGCCGGTAAACTGTAATAAGATGTGGTTCTTTTTGATGAGCTCTCCTTTGTTGCAGTCGATGCTGTTGAGCCGCATGAGCAACTTTGACTCCGTATCCCAGGCTTTGAATTTGATCTTGCGAGACTTGTGTTCGATAGGATCCATTGCGTGCTGGTCGGGACAAATATAACGCACGCATTTCATTTTCTGAATGCGGAACTTGTAAGTCCTCAAGAGGCGGTGACGACCTTACCACTTACAATTTCATAACATACACCCCATTCAATAATCCCGTTCCACACTGTTATCTTTGCCCCTCGAATGACCAACAAAGTCTTCTTCATTATCAACAAATACTCGGGCACGGGCTTTCGCGATTCCGTCGAGGGAAGGATCATCGACACCTGCGCGAGATTGAAACTGGAGGCCACCATTGAATACACCCAACACAAAGGACACGCAACACAACTCGCACGGCAGGCAGTAGCCGATGGGTTTCCCCGCGTGTTTGCGATGGGCGGCGATGGTACTGTAAATGAAGTAGCGCAGGGATTGGTACATACTGATACTGCCATGGGCATCCTGCCGAAAGGTTCCGGTAACGGTTTGGCGCGGCACCTGAAAATCCCGTTGCGAACACCGGGCGCTCTTCGTCTCCTCGACAACCACCAGGTCATTTCCATGGACACCTTCAGCGTCAACGACCGACTTTCCGTGAATGTGTCGGGCATCGGGTTCGACGCCCACATCGCCGGACAGTTTGGCAAAAATGGAAAACGCGGATTGCTGGGTTACGGAAAACTGGTGATGCGCGAGTTCCTCAGCTTCCGAGAGTTTCCGATCAAGCTGACCATCGACGGCAAGGCGATGAACCGGAAGATCTTTATTCTGGCACTCGCCAACTCATCTCAATTTGGAAACAACGCGCGTGTTGCACCCCATGCATCGGTCTGCGATGAATTGATCGATATCTGTTTAATAAAAAAAGTACCCTTGACCCGCGCCGTCGACTTTGCGAGAAGAATGTTCACCGGGCATATCAACAAATCACGGTTCGTCGACATCTTTCATGGAAGAGACATCCATCTCAAATTCAATAAGCCCATGCCTTTCCACATCGATGGTGAAAGCATGGACCCCGCCAGTGAATTCGATATCACCATCAAGCCCGCATCCCTCAAGATGATTGTGCCAGGAAACACAAGGTTGAAGTTTTGAAGCTGGTGCTTGGTGCTGGGTACTAGGTTCTGGGTTCTGGGTGTGTTCCCACGTTAGAGGGTTGGGTACTCTCGCTTCGCTGCTGGTGTTTAGTCGGAAGGGTTCCCCGTCAGCCTGAGCGAAGTCGAAGGCTATTCGAAGGCTTCGACTCTCTCCGGGTTCCCTGTCAGCCTGAGCGAAGTCGAAGGCTATTCTGGGCTTCGACTTCGCTCAGCCTGACCTACTTCGACTCCCTGCCCTCGCGCGCCGACGCTGAAGCTTTAGCGCAAGCTTCGACTCCCTGCCTGCCGGCAGGCAGGCGCTCACACTTCGACTCCGCTCACACTTCGACTCCGCTCACACTTCGACTCCGCTCACACTTCGACTCCGCTCACACTTCGACTCCGCTCAGTGTGACTGGCTTCGAAAGGAACTCACCCACAGACCGACGCGGTCACTCATCAACACCCCGATTTCGCTGCGGGCACGCATCTTCACCCGACTACGCGAGACGCTTCGTCGGGCGAGGAAAAATACCCCTCACAGGTTTGTCCGATTTTCATTCCGCGCTCGTATAAGCCGTTGGTCAATCCCATTTTAAACCAAAACGTATGAAAAAAAGCTTTTTACTCTCTCTCTTCGTTCTGATCGCCGGCTTCGCTATGGGCCAGGCGCTGTCGGGTCCACCGAACGGAGACAACCAGAAATCGAAGGTGATCCAGTGGATCGGTCCTGTGGAAGTAAGCATTGATTACAGCAGCCCTGATGTGCATGGTCCCAATGGTGAAGATCGCACCGGCAAGATCTGGGGAACACCCATCGCTCATTATGGTTTCGTTGATCAGGGCTTCGGTGCAGGCATCCCGGCTCCGTGGCGCGCAGGCGCCAATGAAAACACGGTGATCAGATTTTCTAATGATGTGAAGATCGAAGGAAAAGATCTCAAAGCCGGAACGTATGGTCTGTTCCTGGCCGTTGGAAAAGATGGAGCACCGTGGACCTGGGTTTTTTCAAAGAACAGCGGAAGCTGGGGAAGTTATTTCTACAATCCATCTGAAGATGTGCTGCGCGTTGATGTCAATGCAAAAGACGGCGCTTACACGGAGAACCTCACCTATGGCTTCGACGATCGGAAGGCCAACTCCGCAACCGCGTTTCTCCAATGGGAAACCAAAAAGATCTCCTTCAAAATCGAAGTGCCGAATGTGAACGACCTCTGGGTTGCAAAGATGCGCGACGACCTGCGCTCTTCCCCGGGCTTTGATTCAAGAAATTTCTCCGGTGCTGCATTGTTCTGCGCTAACAATAAAATCAATCTCGATGAAGCTTTGACCTGGGCCGACAAAGCGATGGATCCAAACATCGGCGGCACCACAGACTTCAATGCATTGCAGGCAAAAGCCGCGGTGCTCAACGCTCAAGGTAAAGGTCAGGAGGCAGCACAGGTGATGGACAAAGCCATTCATCTGCCAGGCGTGGGTGTGCAGCAGATCCATCAGTATGGAAGGACACTGCTCAATGGCGGCTTCAAAGACAAAGCCATGGAGGTATTCCAGTACAACGCGAAGGCACACCCCGAAGAGAAGTTCACTCCCAACGTTGGGCTCGCACGAGGATATACCGCTCTCGGCGACAAGAAAAACGCCATCAAATACTGGCAGTTAGCGATCGCGAATCTTCCTGAGAATCAGAAAAACAACAAGGGTCTGTATGAGGGGGAGTTGAAGAAACTTCAAGAAGGAAAATAAGCGTAAGTGGTAAGTCGTAAGGGCGTAGTGTAATCGCAACACTACGCTCATGGGCATCCACGCCTGGTTTGAAGAATGAAACCGCGTAGGGCGCGGGGAACGCGGAGATAATTCTTTGCGCACTTCGCGCCCTTTTTGCGTTTTCTGATTCTTAGCCCTTAAGCCTCACCTCCCACCATCTTCACATCTTCAAATCTTCACATCTTCACATCTCCACATCTCTACATCTTCACATCTCCACATCTTCACATCTCCACATCTTCACATCAGCAAATCAGCGCAATAGCACATTGGAAGGGTTTCATTTTCGAACACTCTCCCTCAATATCGTACAAACAAATCGCTTAGGGGGCGGTATTTAAGACTCCAAGCAGCTAAATTCACAACTGGCATCACTATTGGAATACAGGCGCCAAACGTCACCTATGTTTTTCAATTATCTCAAGATCGCTGTACGGAGTTTGTTCAAGAACAAGACCTATTCGGCGGTAAACATCATAGGACTTGCCCTTGGCCTTGCGTGTGTCTGCCTGATTGTTCAGTATTTGAAACACGAACTTTCTTACGATCGCTTTCATCAGAGTGCGGAAAACATTTATCGCATCTCATGGGAAGATGAAAATCCGCAGACTCGCACCCCGCACCCGATGGCGCAGGCGATGGTCGCGGACTTCCCGGAAGTCGAGAGCGCAGTAAGCCTCACGCCGCTTTGGGGCGTCGGCCTCACGCGTGAGACATTTTCATTCCGTAACCCGGAGAAAGATGTAAGGTTCGATGAGAAAAACATCCTCGCGGTGGATACTACGTTCTTCGACGTTTTCACTTTCCCAATGGTGTATGGTGATGGGAAGCAGATCCTGAAAAATCCCGATGTGCTCCTCATGTCGGAGTCGATGGCAAAAAAATATTTCGGCGATGAGAACCCAATTGGCAAACATCTTTCTATCAACGGCGATCGCTCCACCATAGAAGTTGCTGGCGTGTTCAAGGACGTTCCCGAAGCATCCCATTTTCATTTTGACTTCCTCGTCTCTTATGTTCGCGAAAAAGCCGGGGAAGACGAAGACAGCGAGTATTTTACCTGGAAGGATTTTGGTCATTATAATTATATCCGTTTAAAACCGGGTACAGACGCAAAAGAGCTTGAAGCAAAACTCCTTCCCTGGATAAGAAAATATTTCAACTTATCGGACGAATCGTTCGCGAACATAGCGGCTAACGGTTACGGCTTCCGGTTGCAGCCAATCACAGATATCCATCTCCACTCGCATATACGGTGGGAGCTGGAGCCAAATGGATACATCGCCTACGTGTACATGATGGTGGCGGCTGCATTGCTGATCCTCTTCATCGGATGCGTGAATTTTATAAATCTCTCCACGGCGCAATCGGCAGAGCGCGCAAAAGAGATCGGCATAAGGAAATCGCTCGGGGCGTTCAAAGGTCAACTCGCGATCCAGTTCACAGGCGAGTCGGTGCTGATCAGTCTGCTGGCGGCGGCGCTGGCAGCAATCGCGCTCGAAATTGCCATACCCTTCTTCACTTCGGTGACCGGTACTTCATTGTCGATAAGCCATCCGTTCTTTTTGTCCGTACTATTCGGGCTGGCGTTGCTAACCGGCATGCTCGCGGGAGTATTTCCTTCATTCTTTCTGGCATCCGCGAAACCGGGATTGATCCTCAAAGGAAAATTCCTACAGAACGCAGGCGGTACTGGGCTCCGCCAGGTATTCACTACGTTCCAGTTTTTTGCTTCCATGATGCTGATCTCCTGCAGTGTGATCATCTATTCGCAGCTGAATTTCATCCAGACTCGTTCACTGGGCTTTGACCCGGAAGAAACTATCGTGCTGCCGATCAAAAACCGGGATGACATCACACCGAGGATCGATGAACTCCGCAACGAACTTCTAAAAGTTCCTGGTGTTAAGGGCGTATCGGCCGCATCAAATGTGCCGGGCACTTCCTACAATCAAAATCCAGTCTTCGCAACAAAAGATCCTTCCAGGCAGAGTGCTGCATCGGAGGCGTTGATCGACTACGACTTTTTCGATGTGATGGGTATTGAGTTTAAGGAAGGCCGGCCTTTCTCGCGGGAGAACCCTGCCGACAAAGATGGATTTATCATCAACGAAACCGCCGCAAATAATTTATTCCCGGAAGGCGCTTTGGGTAAAGAATTCTCGTGGGACTTTGATCCGGGAATGGTACGAGGAACAGTGATTGGCGTTGTAAAAAACTTTCACTTTCAATCTTTGCATCAGCCGGTACGCCCGTTGCTATTCAGACTTATGCCCTACTATAACTATGTGATTGTAAAGTTGAACACAAACGATTTTCCCGCCACCATAAAATCAGTTGAAACTACCTGGAAAAAATTCGACAATCAATTCGAGTTCGAGTTCTCCTTCCTGAAAGAGAATCTGAATAAGCAATATGCTCAGGAACAAAACATGGCGAACGTGTTGTTGTTATTTTCAATTATCGCCATGGTCATCGCCTGCTTCGGACTGCTTGCGATCGCGGCGCTCACATTCAGGCAAAAGACGAAGGAAGTCAGCGTACGAAAAGTACTCGGTGCCACGCTGGCCAGCCTGACTTTCCTGCTCATCAAGGATTTTACGCGCATGGTACTCTTCGCGATCGTATTTGCCGTGCCGCTCACCTGGTGGCTGATGAATAGCTGGCTGCAAAATTTCACTTACCGCACTACGATCAACCCATTGGTCTTCGTGGGATCGGGTTTGCTGCTGATTGTTGTTGCGTGGACAACGCTGAGTTATCTGACCATTAAAATAGCGAGGGTGAATCCGGCGGATACGTTGAAATCTGAGTGAGAATGTGTTGATGTGTTGATGTGCTGATGTGTTGGTGTGCCGATGTGGGCTCGACGAAGACAGGGAACCGAGAGCGAGTCGAAGCCGGTCACGCTGAGCGAAGACGAAGCGTGAGCGAAGTCGAAACATGAGTGAAGACGAAGCCTTCGAATAGCCTTCGACTCCCTGCCTGCCGGCAGGCAGGCGCTCAGGCTGACGGTGACCCACCCGACTCAAAAACGGAGGCGAAGCGAGAGGAACCAAACGTCTAAGTTGGAGATACATCAAGCACCCAGAACCTAGCAACTGGAGCCCAGCCCCTCACCCTCCCGCTTTCTTCGCCTTATATCCCGCCTGAGTAAGTATCCCGATCACTTTATCACGCACGTCACCCTGAATCAGGATCTCCCCATCTTTGCAAGAACCGCCCACACCGCATTTTGTCTTGATGAGTTTGGTTAGTGATTCAAGATCTTCGTTGCGCCCGACGAATCCCGAAATGATCGTCACTTGTTTGCCGGCGCGCAGACTTCGGTCGATAAAAATCTTCAGGTTCTGCTGTCCGGGTGGCAAAGTTTCAGACTCCCCGGCAGCTTGATATTGAAATTGAAACTCGGAATTGGTCGAGTAGACCACACCATCGCGTTTCTTCCAGTCGTTCTTTTTCATAAGATCGAGTAAAATATAAAAATCGCGTTGAAAAAAAGAACCACGCAGATTGACACCATCATGTTAAACCTGTATTCGATGCCTGTCTTCATGGCGAGGCAGATCAAACACATGATCAACAGAATCACCGGACCCCCAACGAAACTTGAATAAATTGTTGCCAATCCTTCGATCTTATAAAAATTGCCCGATGAAACAATCCTCACCGGCACATTGAGCATCGGGGTTGTGACAATTGTGGCGATTGAATTTGCTGGGAAATACTGCGCTCCTTCGGCCGGCACAGGAAATTGATGCCCTTGATCGGTGACCACCACATTGGGAACATGATGATACTGCCAACTCATCACACGTTCACTTTCCGGCAACACGCGTTCGGTAAACTGTTTGTTCGGCAGCATGTAGTCCAGGAAAAGGATCGCGCACAACACAATACCAGCCAAAGCGACCAGCGTTTGATATCGTAGAAAATGTGCCATCATCAGCAACCGCTCCGAAGGCTTTGGCGGCGAAGGTTTATAACCTGCCTGCTGTCGTCTCCGATAAGCCGGATCGCGATGCCATTTCGTCTGAGCCGCAGGCTCAACCGTGAGGGTGTCATAGGGTTGCGACAACAGATAATCGTATTGAGTACGCTTATCCGGATCAGACAAGATCGCGTGTGCCTCGTTGATCTCCTGAAAGAGCGCCGATGATTCCGCCGAAGGATTTTTATCGGGATGAAAGACAATGGCAAGCCTCCGGTAAGCTTTCTTGATATCCTCCCTGCTCGCCTGCCTGCTTACCCGTAATATCTTATAGTAGTCCTTCATGGGACGACTTTCGTGGCTACTTCACCACAAAAGTCAAGATGGGCCTCTTCGAATGATTGGCTACGTCTTCGGCAACACTGCCCGCGATCACATGTGCGAAGCCTGAGCGTCCATGGGTGGCCATCGTGATCAGATCGGCGTCTATGCCGTCTGAAAAACGGATCACACCTTCCTCAACGGTGAGGTCATTGAAGATATTCAGCGTGAAATTCTTAAAACCAAGTTTCTTCGCGAAGTCATTCATGTACCCTTTCACGATGTAGTCGCGCTGGAAGTCGCCCGGTGTGTTGACGCGCACGATGTGAATGGTGGAGTTGTAAATCGCCTGCGTTTGCTTCACGATGCGTGCAAACAACTCTTCTCCTTTTGACATGGAAGTGGCGTACACAATATTTTTGAAGTTGGTAGTCGCAGGCTTGCTCGTCACCGTGAGCACGGGACACCGCGAACTGCGAATCACTTTTTCGGTGTTCGACCCGATCAACATGTTGGACTTACCCGTTTTACCAGCAGTTCCCATCACCACGAGATCAACTTTATTTTCGCCGATGATGGTCACCATACCGTGATAAGGATTCCCCATTCTGAGCTCGCCGTCCACTTTCACCGCGGCATACCGGGGGTCATTCACCACTTTCGTGAGTTGCGCTTTCGCCCTTTTGATCTGTTGCAGATTAAAAAGTTTGGTGGTCATATCGCCCGAACCCACCTGCCCCTCCACGTTGAACGACCCACCCAACGCCTGGTCGATCACATGCAATAAAACGATACTGGCGCCGGATTTCTTGGCGATGTCAAAAGCAACATCGGTGGCGGTGGCTGCAGCCTTGGAAAAATCTGTGGGGACAAGTATTTTTTTCATAGGATTAGGGAATTTTTTCGTTTTGAGTCAATAAAAATAGGGATTTCGGTGCAATTCCAAGACCTAATTTTGATCAAGAAACGGCTGTACATGTTGCCCGCATCCCGTTACTGGTACGTGACTTCGGAATATCAGGCCGCAATCTCCTGAAATTGGGCCCACAAAACGGAGGCTGCAAATGGAGACCCGGCTAACCGGTATCAAATCTGTAACTTAAACACACTTTGGCCTCAGAAACGTCCACAACCCTCGAACACCTCTTCCGCCGCGAGTCGGGCAAGATGGTTTCGGTGTTGACAAAAATATTCGGACCGCATAATCTGGAGCTCGCGGAAGATGTGGTTCAAGACACATTATTGAAAGCTTTGGAGCATTGGAAATTTCATGGCACTCCCGATAATCCCTCGGCGTGGCTGTTTACCGCAGCGCGTAACAAAGCACTCGACGTACTGAGGCGGGAACGAAATCACAAAGAGTTCGCAGCGGAATTATCTCCCTTTTTGAAATCGGAATACTCCATCACGCCGACACTCAAAAACGTGTTGACCGAAAATGAGATCGAAGATGAGCAGCTGCGCATGATGTTCGTGTGCTGCCACCCTTCGATATCAGAAGAGGGACAGGTGGCGCTCATTTTGAAGACCCTGTGCGGATTCAGTGTCGGTGAAATCGCGAAAGCATTCCTGACCTCTGAAGAGACCATCACCAAACGGCTTTATCGTGCACGCGAACATTTCCGCGAAAAGAAGGTTGCATTCGAGATGCCTTCCCCTCAAGATCTTCAAACACGTCTCGACAATGTGTTGACGGCCATCTATCTCATCTTCAATGAAGGATACAATTCATCGTACCACGATTCGATCGTCCGCGAAGACCTGGTGGAAGAAGCATTGCGATTGGGCAAGATGTTGACGGATCATCCCCTCACCAAACTTCCTGAAAGCCTGGCGCTGGTGGCACTCATGTGTTTTCAATCCGCCCGCCTCCCGGCGCGTGTTGATGTCAACGGCAATCTCATTCAACTGAAGGATCAGGATCGCAACCTGTGGAATGCGGCAATGATCCGGCTCGGCGTCTCTTTTCTCGATCAGGCTTCCCAGGGAGAGAAAGTGTCAAGCTATCATCTCGAAGCTGCGATTGCCCACGAACATTGTGCGGCCAAAGATTATGGATCGACAAACTGGGAGAAGATATTGAGCCTGTACGGGTGGCTTTACGAGATGAAACCGGATCCGCTGATCGCACTGAACCGGTTGATCGCGTTCGGTGAATTACGCGGACCCGCCGCAGGATTGATAGAAATAGAATCGCTCCGCGACGCCGACAGAATGAAGAATTATTTTTTGTACCCGGCCGTGCTCGGCGAATGGCATGCTCAGCTGGGAGATAAACCCGCGGCTAAAAAATATTTTGAACGCGCGATTTCCTTGACGAATTCAAACACAGAGAAACAGTTGCTCCAGAATAAAATAGCCAGGCTCGGATGACCTCAACGTAAAATAGAATCGGCGACGTCAGTAAGGCTAATTCTTTGAGTAGGCACCCGGTCCCTTCAACACCTGGCCGCTGCGAACTCCCGTATGCTTGCCGTTGTCAACCACCAACTGTCCGTTGACCAAAACGAATTGAAAGCCATTGGCGTAACCGTGTGGCTTTATGAACGTTGCGACATCACCGACTTTGCGCTCATCGAACACGACGATGTCAGCAGCCATTCCTTCACGGATTAAGCCGCGGTCGCGAAGTTGAAACTTCTGCGCCGGCAACGAGGTCATTCGCCGGATCGCTTCCTCGAGTGTGATCACTTTCGCGTCGCGGACATACTGCCCCAGCACCCTTGAATTCGTTCCGTATGCACGCGGGTGTGGCATACCGGATCCAAATTTTGCAATCCCTGCGTCCGAGGCAAACATATTGAATGGATATCGCATGATGCGTTTCAGATCTTCTTCATTCATACTGAAATAAATCATCGCCGCGCTTCCGTTCTCCACCATTTCCAGAACGGTCTCTGCTTCGTCGGCAAGCACCGGCTTTCTCTTTCGGAGAAGATTGATCTCGGAGATCTTCTTGCCATTGTATGAAGTGTCAGCTTCGTAATAGGCAACGACCGCGAAGTCATAGCTGTTCATTTGCTTCTTGCGTATCCCCTCGATGACTTCAGTCTTGATCTTTGCACGGATCTTAGGATTCTTCAGCCGCGCGATCAGCGAATCAGTTCCGCCTGAAAGTGCCCAGCTCGGAATTTGAGTGTTCAGTGTAGTGCTGCTGGCAACATACGGATATTGATCGATCGTGACGTCAATCCCTTCCTTACGCGCTTGCTCCACCTGCGCAAGGGTACCCGTGGATTTTCCCCAATTGGGCTTGTAAGTGACTTTGAAATGAGAGATCTCAACAGGAATATTCGCTTGTCTGCCGATGTTGATGGCTTCCTCCACGGCATCGGTCACAAAATCGCCTTCATCGCGGATATGTGACGCATACACGCCATTGTGTTTCGAAGCCGCCTTCGCCAACCCAATTACCTCTGGCGTCTTTGAATAGGTGCCCGGTACGTAAATCAATCCCGTTGAAAATCCTACCGCTCCGTCTTGCATGGCTTTTTCGACCAGTGCCTCCATCTTCTTCTGCTCTTCAGGGGATGGATCACGTTGCTGCCCTCCCATGGCGGCCGTACGAACGCTGTTATGACCAATCAAAGTCGCCACGTTGATTGAAGTTTTGACACTGTCGAGTCGTGCGAAGTATTTTGCCACATCCACATTAGAGCTTCCGCAGTTTCCCGTCACCACGGAGGTTACACCATCCATAATGAAGTTGTTTGCGGTGGGCACTTTCAGATCATTGCCTTCGATGTGGGTGTGAACATCCACAAAACCAGGTGCGACGATGAGTCCTTTTGCGTCGATCGTGCGCTTCGCGGTCCAATTTGTTCCTTTCCCTATTCGAACGATTTTGCCGTCCTTAATGCCGACATCACCATAATACCATGAATTTCCGGAGCCGTCGATAATCTTGCCGTTGTAAATGATGTAGTCCAACTGCTGGGCGTGAAGGACCGTTCCTGTGAACAGCACGATCACCGTGGCGAGAATATTCTTCATAGGTGAAAATTACCAAAAATTAAAAAGTTGAACTGCCCCAGGCCTTCACTACTTTTGAAAGTTATATGAACGGCATCCAGCAGCAACTTCGCGAGACCCTTGAACTGATTAAACTGGAAAGGGCTGCTGACCTGGAGCAATACCGTCAAAAAGTTCTTCTCCGATCGCTCAGCGACCGCACGAAAGAGGGTGTGACCTGGTATCCCGTAAAATTCAGACGCGACTATATCGGCACGGGTGAGCGGATCATCATAGAACTTGAGAAAACAAACCACCTCGATCAGCCACACAGTTTTCAAAGTGGTAAACTGGTAAGCGTATTTTGTAACGCTTCCGGCAAGCCCGAAAAAGAACATATAAACGGGGTGGTAAACTATGTGCGTGACAACACGCTCGTTGTAACACTCAACGGGGATGAACTACCGGATTGGATTGACGATGGTATGCTCGGTGTCGACGTGATGTTCGACGAGATGACATATAAGGAGATGGAGTACGCGATGAAGATGGTGATGACGGCAGAAGGGAATCGCGTGGCCACGCTGAGAGATCTGTTATTAGGTGGCAACTCCGAAACCTCAGGTGTCAGGTTGCAGGTTGCAGGTTCACATGAAACCCGTGACCTGCAACATGCAACTTCTTCACTCCTTAACCAGAGTCAAAATAGTGCACTCCAAAATATTCTATCCGCCCCTGACGTCGCCTTCGTCCACGGCCCACCCGGAACAGGTAAAACCACCACGCTGTCACAGGCGATCTATTTTACTGTAAAATCTGAACGTCAGGTGCTCGTTTGCGCACCCAGCAATGCGGCGACCGATCTTCTCGTGGAAAAACTCAGTGAGATTGGGTTGGTGGTCACGCGCATCGGACATCCTGCACGCGTAACAGAACAGTCGATGAGTAAGACACTTGATGCGAAGATCACTGCGCATGAAGGCTTTGCGGAATTGAAGTCGATGAGAAAAAGGATGGAACAATTGCGGGCCCAGGCTGCGAAGTTCAAACGGCACTTCGGACATCATGAGCGCGAACAGCGACGCCTGATGAAGGAAGAGGCAAAGCTGATGAAAGCGGACGCCGACTTGCTCGAGTTTTACATCATCAATGATGTACTGAACACTTCAGAAGTGATCTGCAGCACGCTGGTTGGATCATCGCACCCGGTGTTGAAGGGAAGAAAATTTAAAACTGCTTTTATTGATGAAGCCGCCCAGGCGCTGGAACCTGCCTGCTGGATACCATTGTTGCGGTGTGAAAGAGTCATCCTTGCGGGTGATCACTTTCAGCTGCCCCCTACCATCAAGTCAAACGATGCAGCGCGTCGCGGACTTGCCCGGACTTTGTTCGAAAAGGGTATTGAGCACCATCCTGAAGCTTCGTCTATGCTGCAGGTACAATACCGTATGCATGAGAAAATCATGGAGTTCCCATCGCGGTATTTCTATAAAGGTGAACTGATCGCTCATGAATCGGTAAAACATGAGTTGTTGCGACCGCACTTGTCGCCTGTAGACTTCATCGACACGGCTGGCGCCGGTTACGCTGAGGCACAGGATCCCGAAACTCTAAGCCGTTTCAATGAAGAAGAAGGCCGGTTGCTGCTGCGTGTGGTGGAAGATCTTGTAACCCAAATCGGGCAGGAACATTGGATGAAAGAGCAGATCACCCTGGCGATCATCACACCTTACCGCGCACAGGTTGATTACATCAACAAGCTGCTTGAGAGCTCGTCGGTGCTGGAGCCACTGGGCAAGTTGGTGGCTGTCAATACCGTTGACGCATTCCAGGGGCAGGAACGTGATGTGATTGCCATCAGCTTTGTACGCAGCAACGACAAGGGAGAAGTCGGCTTTTTGGGCGATATCCGGCGAACGAATGTGGCCATGACGCGTGCTAGAAAGAAACTGATCATGATTGGAGACAGTGCCACGTTGGCGTCGCATCCGTTTTACGGGGAGCTGCTGGACTTTGTGCAGGAGAATAATTTTTATAGGAGTTCGTTTGAGTTGAATGTGTAAGCCACGCCTGCCTGCGCGTAGCGGCTTCGGCGAAGGCAGGGATCACACGGAATGGCACAGATAAATATTAAGAAACATTACATGGCCTTTGTGCAGGAGGATAATTTTATGGGAGCTCTTTTGAATTAATACATAAGCCACGGATAACACAGACAAACACAGATAAATATTTAAGAAACGTTACATAGCCTTTGTGCAGGAGAATAATTTTTATAGGAGTTCGTTTGAATTGAATGTGTAAGCCACGGATGACACGGAATGGCACAGATAAATTTTAAAAGACTTTCCGTGTCCCGATAGCCATCGGGATCCGTGGCAATAAAATGACATTTTCAGATAACATCTTATCCTTTTACAGGCAGCTCGAGATCACTCAAAAGCTTCCCAAAGGTGTTGTGGTGATGAATCCCTATCAGGATGATTATACCTTCGGATTATGCAGGCAGTTTTACCCACGTTTTTATAGAGATGATCACCAACGCACCTTGATGTTGGGAATCAACCCCGGTCGGTTTGGATCCGGTGCGACGGGCATTTCTTTTACTGATCCGGTGAAACTTGAAAAGGAATTCGGCATCTCGAACAATCTTCCGAAGAAATCGGAGTTGTCTGCGGACTTATATATCGAATGATAGCCGCCTACGGTGGGCCGGAAATATTCTACCGGCATTATTTCATCTCGTCGGTATGTCCATTGGGATTCACACACAACGGGATCAACATAAACTATTATGATGACAAAAAACTTGAAAAAGCGGTCACACCATTTATCATAAAGTCTATTGAACAGATGCTCAAGCTGGGCACTAACCGCCAAGTGTGTTATTGCATCGGCGAAGGAAAGAATTTTAATTTTCTGACAAAACTCAATGAACAACAAAAATGGTTCGATTCAATTAGATCGCTGCCGCATCCACGGTTTATCATGCAGTACAGAAGAAAACGGGTGGGTGAATACGTAGAGGTCTATTTGAAGGAGTTGACAGCAAATCATCCATCTGCTTCGTAAACCAAAACTTTCATTTTGATTTAAGAATGCAGAACAGCGATCTAAGATTTTAGAAGTTTGTGACTGACACATTGCGGAGGATTCGCTTCTTAATTTTAAATCCCGATAACAATCGGGACTTCATTCCTCGATCTTTTCATTTTGATTTAAGAATGTAGAATAGCGATTTAAGATTTTAGAAGTTTGTGACTGACTTATTGTGGGGAACCACTTCTTAATTTTCAAATCCCGATAACAATCGGGATTTCA
Organism: Cyclobacteriaceae bacterium; assembly: GCA_044227305.1. GTDB lineage: Bacteria > Bacteroidota > Bacteroidia > Cytophagales > Cyclobacteriaceae > ELB16-189. The sequence continues at coordinate 688,620 of JBGAFJ010000001.1, forward strand.
TTCTTCAATCTTATTCATTTTGATTTTAGAATGCAGAACAGCGATCTAAGATTTTAGAAGTTTGTGACTGACACATTGCGGAAGATCCACTTTTTAATTTTAAATCCCGATAACAATCGGGACTTCATTCTTCAATCTTACTTCAATGTGACGTGGATCAATATATCATCTTTTTTTCTTTACGCCCCTCACGGCCTCAGCCGTCCACGGGTCCTCGGGCCATGAATGCTTCGGGTATCTCATACGCAACTCCTTCCGGACTTCGTGATAGGTATTTTGCCAAAAGCTCTTCAGGTCCTGGGTCACCTGAACGGGCTTATATCCGGGTGACAGCAAATGGAGTAATATTTTCGTACGGCCTTCATTGATGGCCGGCGTCTCCAGAAGTCCGAACATCTCCTGTAGTCGCACCTCCATCACAGGAGGGCGTGCATCGGCGAAGTAGTTGATATGAATCTTCGATCCACTCGGTACCTCTATCTGTACCGGCGCCAGACTTTCAAACCTGGATTGTAAATCCCATGGTATCAAACCTGTCAGGATCACCTTCAGATTAAGCTTTGTAAGTTCAGATTTTTTATAAACACCGGTGAGGTACGGTGTGAGCCATACTTCCAATGTCTTCAAGAGCGATTCGTCGCTTAAATCCGGCCAGTTTTCCGACGGCCGCCACACGCGAAGGCTCTGCACGCGTGCCCGCATGGCTTCGATCTCATCATTCCATCCCAGAATCCTCAATCCGTCGCGCCGAATGATATCCAGCAACACACGATTTTTCTCTTCTTCGTCAGGCTTGGCCGCAGGTTTATTTTTGAGAACGAGTGTCCCTGCCCGGAGCTCGGTCACCGCGACAACCATTTCACGTTCTTCATCCCAGCGCACGACCGTAGACTCTGTTGCTGATCTTTGCAAATCATTTTCTGAAACCGCTGCAGCAAGAAATATTTTTCCTTCACGACCCCCAGCATCAAGCTGACTGACACTAATCCACGGTTCGTGCATGAGCGGGTCGTGGTCCGGTATCCTCGCTACACGCCCATTGGCGAGTGTATATGTTACACTTTGCTTTGATTGCTGCTTTGCAATACGTTCCGGATACGCCTCCATCACGAACCGTCCAAGGTCATAAGGGGCCGGGGCCGTATTATCAGGTTTCACCGCAAGGATCTTTCTCCAATTCAAAGCAAGTTTTTCAATCCGCTCAAGCACGTTTTTGTCGGCCGCCACCCGCTCGCCCCGCCGCCAGCTTCGCAACGCCGAGACTCTTAAATCAAGATCAGCCCCGGCATCACGACCCAAAGGATCACGTTCTTCAAGCACCGCCGCGAGATCGGCAACGAGCGCTTTCTCAATCTCCGTTTTCGCTGACAAAATCAAATGGGCTATACGCGGATGTGTTGGCAAGGCAAGCATCGCCTTCCCTTTAACAGTGATACCGCGACTGTCGATCGCGTGAAGATTGATGAGCAGTTCCCGCGCCTGACTTACTGCCCCGGGTGGCGGTGGTGTGATCCAGGTGATTTCATTCACATCCTTAACTCCCCAGTTGTCAAGTTCGAGCACCAACGTAGCGAGATCGGCCTCTGCAATCTCCGGCTTGCGGTTAGGCAATAGGTTTCTTTGTGTCGCTTCGGTCCAGAGTCGGTAACAAAGTCCCGGACCCAATCTACCTGCGCGACCCGCGCGCTGATCTGCGGCATCGCGCGTTACCCTAACGGTTTCAAGTCGCGTCAGTCCGCTGCGTGGGTCAAACTTCGGCACCCGCGCGAGTCCTCCGTCGACAACCATGCTTATGCCCTGGATGGTCAATGATGTTTCTGCGATGGACGTGGCCAGTACAACTTTTCTGCGACCATCTGACAATGGCACAATGGCTTGCTGTTGCTGCCTGAAAGATAGTTCGCCGTACAGCGGAAGCACAGTAGCGCCCACAGGCTCTTCTTCAAAAATCGCAAGCGTCCGTTTTATCTCCCCCACGCCCGGCAGGAAAGCGAGTATGTCGCCCTTTTCATCGCGGACCGCTCGCCGGATCGCTGCGGCCATGGCGATGGAGACATGTGAATCACTTTCCTGCTTCTGATATCTGATGTCGACCGGAAATTGTTTGCCTGACGAAGTTATCACTGCCGCTTCACCCAGCACCGCTGAGATTTGTGCAGCGTCAATTGTTGCCGACATGATCAGGATGCGCAGATCACTGCGAAGCACCGCGCGGATCTGAAGACTCAACGCCAGTGCGAGATCAGCATGTAGGCTTCGTTCATGGAATTCATCGAAGATCAGCAGACCGATATCTTCCAGGCTGTTGTCAGTCTGAATCATTCTTGTGAGAATTCCTTCGGTGACCACTTCGATTCTTGTTTTCGCGGTGACTTTATTATCAAAGCGCACCCGATACCCGACGATTTGACCGATCTCTTCATCGCGAAGCTGAGACATTCGTTCCGCCACCGATCTTGCAGCGAGCCTTCTCGGCTCAAGCATCATCATCTTTTTCTTTGCGAGCCACGGCTCGTCGATAAGCTGCAAAGGGAGGATAGTCGATTTACCTGCCCCTGGCGGTGCCTGCAGGATCACGATCTGGTTGTCCACCAACGCCGCCTTCAACGCGGGCAATATTTCAAGCACCGGATATTCCACACGGCAAAATAACGGTTATTCTCGTGCGGCGCGCTTCGAAACGAAGACTTACATTTCCATGTATTAATTCTGATTCTTAAAATCTCTTCCGATATTTAACAACCACCAAGAGTCCATGCCATGAAAAAACTATTTACCGCCATTGTATTCAGTCTATTGAATGCGTCGGTAGCAATTTCCCAAACAACCATTCAGTCCGTTTATTGCGAAGACCTCGCCAATCCCATCGGGCTCGGCTTGAAAGAACCACGATTCAGCTGGATCCTCACTTCACCAGCAAGGAACGTAATGCAAACCGCGTACGAAATTCATGTCAGCAAAGATCCCTCAACTTTGAGCAAGGGTGACGTCTGGAATTCCGGGAAGGTGCAATCCGATCAGTCGACGTATGTTTCTTACAAAGGCGTGCCACTTGAAAGCGGACAAAAATATTTCTGGCAAGTCAAGGTATGGGATAATGCGGGTAAGTCAACAGCCTGGAGTCAGCCGGCGTCATGGCAAATGGGACTGCTGAACAGCGGAGACTGGAAGGCTAAATGGATACAAGTAAGTTACCATGAAGAACCCACCGGACAACCGAGTCCTCTTTTTCGAAAAGATTTCAAGATCACCAAAAAAATAAAATCGGCAACGGCGTACATCACCGCGCTGGGATTGTACGAAGCCAGCCTCAACGGCAAACGCATTGGTGATGCCTACCTCACTCCGGGCTGGACCAGCTACAACAAGAGGCTGCAGTATCAGCAGTACGATGTTACCTCTTTGCTCAAAGAAGGCGACAATTGTGTGGGTGCCATGCTCGGAAACGGTTGGTACCGCGGATTCATTGGGTTTGATGGACAAAAAAATTACTACGGCAAAGAATTGGGACTGCTCCTTCAACTAGAGGTAAACTACACGGATGGCACCAAAGAATTGGTTGGCACTGACGATACCTGGAAATGCTCCACAGGAAATGTGCTGACATCGGAGATATACAATGGGGAAACGATCGATGCGCGTCTTGACAAACCTGGTTGGAACACATCTGGCTATAAAGACGCCGGTTGGATGCCCGTCAAGATCATGACCGGTGAGCCGATGAACATTATTCCAACCTACAATGAGCCCATCAGGAAAAAAGAAATAGTCAAGGCCGTCAAGCTCATCAAAACGCCCAAGGGTGAAACCGTCATCGATTTTGGACAGAATCTGACGGGATGGGTGCAATTCAAAGTGAAAGGAAATGCCGGTGATAAAATTCAAATTTATCACGCTGAGGTCCTCGACAAAAAAGGAAATTTCTACACAGAAAATCTAAGGCCGGCAAAGCAACTCAATACTTATATTCTCAAAGGAGGTGCGGAAGAATATTTTGAACCTCATTTTACCTTCCAGGGATTCCGGTACGTCAAAATCGAGGGGTACAACAGTATCAAACTGGACGACTTTCAAGCGGCGGTATTATACTCGGACATCAGGACAACAGGCTCCTTCACCAGTTCGAATCCACTCATCAACCAACTTCAGCACAACATTCAATGGGGACAAAAGGGGAACTTTCTCGATGTACCCACCGACTGTCCTCAACGCGATGAACGTCTCGGATGGACCGGCGATGCGCAGGCTTTTTCGAGGACCGCAGCGTTCAACATGGGCGTCCACAACTTCTTCGCAAAATGGTTGAAAGATGTTGAAGCCGACCAGGTTGACGGCAGCGTGCCGTTCGTAGTGCCCAATGTGCTCGGGCCGGGCGCCTCCGGTTCTGCCGGTTGGGGTGACGCCGCCACGATCATCCCGTGGAATATGTATCTCGCTTACGGAGATAAGAAAATTCTGGAAGATCAATACAACAGCATGAAAGCGTGGGTGGATTGGATCCAGCGCAAAAACATCAACAACCTTTGGAACACCGGATTTCATTTTGGCGATTGGTTGTTTTACCGGCCGTTTGATGACAACGATGGACGCTCTGCCGTCACAGATAAATATCTGATCGCGCAAACGTTCTACGCGCATTCAACCCAACTGCTCATCAACGCGGCAAATGTGTTGGGAAAAAAGGAAGATGCAGCCAAATACACAGCGCTCCTCCAAAAGATCAAAGACGCGTTTAACAAGGAATACGTGACTGCCAATGGCCGACTTGTATCAAGTACACAGACGGCGTATGTGCTGGCATTGAACTTCGATATGCTTCCGGAATCGGTGCGTCAATCAACAGCTCAAAGGTTGGTTGACAACATCAAGTCTTATGACAACCACTTAACCACCGGCTTCTTAGGAACACCCTATCTGACTCACGTGCTCACGCGTTTTGGTTTCGACGATGTCGCTTACGACCTTTTGCTTCAGGAATCTTACCCGTCCTGGTTGTACCCTGTAAAGATGGGCGCCACTACCATCTGGGAACGATGGGATGGCATCAAACCTGACAGCACATTTCAGGTACCCTCCATGAATTCATTCAACCATTATGCTTACGGTGCAATCGGCGACTGGATATACCGCGTGGTGGCAGGCATCGACACAAAAGACAGCGCACCAGGATATAAAGAGATTGTCATCAGGCCACACCTGAGACCGCGCCTCGATAAAGGAACTGCAACACTTCAGACACCCTATGGCAAAGTGGAATCGGACTGGTTGCTGAAAGATGGGATTCAGTCGCTGAACGTCACCATTCCCGTCAATACGCGTGCAACAGTTTATGTTCCTGGTGCCATACAAGAGTCCATCAAGGAAAGTGGCAACGCAATTACCGGACGAAAAGAATTCATGATCAAAGGTGTCGAAGCCGACTATCTTGTAATCGAATTGGGGTCGGGCGTGTATAAGTTCAGTTCGCCTGTTAAATAATCCCATGATCGATTAAACAGGATAGCGGTAGGTATCGGTTATTTTTTCACAGGTACTGGCATTCCTCTCTCCTCTTCAACATGAAGAAATTCATTATTCAATCCATCCCGCACGATGACACCTCGCAGTGAGGGGTGTAAAATGGGCATCACGCCCTTCAACATCACTATTCATAAATTGGGCTAAAATTCCTAACTAAAGCATTCAAACACTTTTCCAGTGAACGTCTTATCCGGAGTTTTCTTCCATTTCATCGGCGGCCTTGCTTCAGGGAGTTTCTATATCATATTCAAAGGCGTCAAGCACTGGCGATGGGAAAGCTATTGGATCATCGGCGGACTTTTTTCCTGGCTGATTGTACCTCCGATAGCGGCTTGGCTTACCGTTCCTGGTTTTGCAGAAATTATCAGCACCACCGATTCGTCTGTAATCGGCTGGACCTATGGCTTGGGCGTCCTCTGGGGAATTGGAGGATTGACCTACGGACTCGGAGTCAGATATCTCGGTATGTCATTGGGGAATTCTGTCATCCTTGGATTTTGTGCCGCCTTCGGATCGATCATTCCCAGAATATATTATGACGCCATACCAGCCGCTGGCCAGGTGGGCCTGTCCGATATGGCCGCGACTCCTGGCGGCAGGATCGTGCTGCTCGGTGTAGCCGTTTGTCTACTGGGAATTTTTATTTGTGGACGCGCCGGCATGCTGAAAGAAAAAGATCTCACACCCGAGGCGAAGCGGTCCAGTGTTCAGGAATTCAGTTTGATAAAAGGGCTTATCGTGGCAACGATTTCCGGCATACTCAGCGCTTGCTTCAACTTCGGTATCGAAGCCGGTAAACCGATGGCAGAGGCAGCCGTCACACAAGGATTCAATCCCTTGTTTCAGAATAACGTCACTTATATCGTACTTCTTTGGGGAGGGCTTACCACCAATTTTATCTGGTGCCTTATACTCAACATAAAAAACAAAAGCTTTTCAGACTACACTGATAAAAGCACGCCGCTCTTCAAAAATTATCTCTTCTCCGCGCTGGCCGGCACGACGTGGTTTTTGCAATTCTTTTTTTATGGCATGGGTGAAAGCCGCATGGGAAATGGCGCCAGTTCATGGATACTGCACATGGCTTTCATCATATTCATCTCCAACATGTGGGGTTTCGTGCTCAAAGAGTGGAAGGGTGTGAGCAGGAAAACGTTGATCACCATTGTCGCGGGTATCATCACCATTGTAGCGTCGGTGGTTTTGGTGGGATATGGAAATTCGTGACGGAGTTAAAGCATTTTAGAATATAAGGATATCAATATGGCGACTGCAACGAAACAATTTAAACGGGTGAGCTACCTGTGGGATGAAAGCAAAGCGGCGACGATGGCTGGCGACGAAGTGGCACTGCTCATCTACCGATCAAACTTATTGGGAGCCGATCTCAGACTCACGAACTACGGAGGGGGCAACACATCATGCAAAGCCATGGCGAAAGATCCCCTTACCGGGAAAGATCTGGAAGTCATGTGGGTGAAGGGCTCGGGCGGAGACATCGGCACACTAACCAAGAGCGGACTGGCGGCACTTTATGTCGATCGGCTTAGAAGTTTAAAAAATATTTATCGTGGCATCGAACACGAAGACGAAATGGTGGAGCTGTTCAATCACTGCATCTATGATCTCGCTTCGAAAGCTCCGTCGATCGATACACCGCTGCACGGATTCCTTCCCTTCAAACACATTGACCATTTACATCCGGATGCGGCAATCGCCATCGCGGCTGCAAAAGAGGGAAAACAGATCACAGCGAAACTCTTCAATGGATCGATCGGCTGGGTCGAATGGCAGCGGCCAGGATTCGATCTCGGACTGAAATTGAAAAAATGCCTCGACGAAAATCCGGGCATCAAAGGCATTATGCTCGGATCACATGGACTCTTCACGTGGGGCGATACCGCCTACGAATGTTATGTCAATACACTTGACGTCGTTGAGCGTTGCGCGGAATATCTGGAAGAAAATTATGGAAAACGAAAACAGGTTTTCGGCGGAGCCAAATCAACGGGTCTGCCGAAAGCCGATAGACTACAACAAGCCGCCGCCCTCGCGCCGGTGTTGCGTGGATTCTGTTCATCGGAAACACGCATGATCGGACACTTTACCGATGATGAGCGCGTGTTGGAATTCGTAAACTCCAATGACCTCGTTCGACTGGCTGCGATGGGAACCAGCTGCCCGGATCACTTCTTGCGAACCAAGATCAGCCCGCTGGTACTCACACTCGACGCGAGGGAAGATCTCTCCGATGTGGCTGCCCTGAAAGCAAAACTGCAACCGGCGTTCGATAATTACAGGGCGATGTACGGCGAATATTATAATAAGTGCAAGCACCCCAATAGTCCGGCCATGCGCGACCCAAACCCGGTTGTAATCCTCTATCCGGGTGTAGGGATGTTCACATTCGCAAAAGATAAACAGACGGCGCGTGTCGCTTCGGAATTCTACATCAACGCCATAAATGTGATGAAAGGGGCTGAGGCAGTTTCTGAATATACCTCACTCTCCCACCAGGAAGCATTCAATATCGAATATTGGCTGTTGGAAGAAGCCAAACTGCAGCGCATGCCGAAACCCAAAGCCCTGTCTGGAAAAATCGCGCTGATTACCGGGAGTGGCGGCGGCATTGGAAAAGCCATCGCAAAAAAATTCGCGTCGGAAGGCGCTTGTGTGATCCTGAGCGACAACGATGCCAACAGGCTCAAGGAAGCGCATGATGAATTCAATAAGCTTTTCGGCAAAGACGCGTTCAATTCCACGACACTCGATGTAACCGACATTCGCCAGGCAGAAGAAGCGATGAAGTTTGCAGCGCTATCATTCGGTGGTGTCGACATCCTGGTCAACAATGCCGGCCTTTCGATCTCAAAACCTCTCGAAGACCACACAGAAAAAGACTGGGACCTTCTATACGATGTGCTCGTGAAAGGGCAATTTCTCATCACGCAAGCAGGCGTCAACATTCTGCGGAAGCAAAATCTCGGCGGCGATGTTATAAATATTGTGAGCAAAAACGCGTTGGTAAGTGGCCCCAACAACGCGGGCTACGGTTCCGCGAAAGCAGCCCAACTACATTTGAGTCATCTGAATGCGGCTGAGCTTGGTAAGGATCGCATTCGTGTGAATGTCATTAATCCCGACGCTGTGATCGAAGACAGCAAGATCTGGAAAGGCGCTTGGGCTGAGGGAAGGGCGAAAGCCTATGGCGTAAAAGTCGAGGAGCTTCCCGCCTTTTATGCGAAAAGAACCTTACTCAACGAAATCATTCTGGGCGAAGACATTGCCAATGGTTGTTTCGCACTCGTCGGAGGATTGTTGAATAAGTCGACGGGCAATGTAATCAACATAGACGGCGGTGTGGCGGCGGGATTTGTACGGTAAACATCAAATCATCATCATGGAACGTATCGCATTTAAGATGCAACTTATCAAGGGTCATGAGCGCGATTACAAAAAGCGTCATGATGAAATCTGGCCTGAACTCAGCGAACTTCTGAAAACCACCGGCATCAGCAATTACAGCATCTATCTCGACGAATCAACCGGAGCCTTGTTTGCGACCATGAACGTGACCGATGGAAGTAAATTATCGGAGCTACCTAAACATCCGATCATGCAGAAGTGGTGGAAAGCAATGAGCGATATCATGGAGACCAACCTCGATGATTCGCCGGTGTCTGTTCCATTGAAGGAAGTTTTTCATTTGCATTAAGGGCATCACCATGAGAATCCAGAAAAGCGAAGTAAAATCTCACAACGAAAAACAATATGAGGCCCACCAGAAAAAACTTGTGGCGCTTCCGATTTCCGTTGAAAAAAAGGAAGAGGTTATCAAAAAGCTGATTGCGTTTCAGATCGCCATACCCAGCTGGGCGCTCGGCACTGGCGGCACGAGATTTGGCCGCTTCCCGGGCGGCGGCGAACCGGGGAACCTCGAAGAAAAAATTGACGACATCGGATTGCTGCATGCACTGAATGCCTCGGGCGGAGCCATCTCGCTACATATCCCTTGGGATATTCCAAAAGATCCGGCCGCCACAAAAAAACAAGCTGCCGACCTGGGTATTCGTTTTGATGCGGTCAATTCCAACACGTTTCAGGACCAGGAAGGTCAGCCGTTAAGCTATAAGTTCGGTTCCCTTCAGCACGTCGACAAAAAAGTAAGATCGCAGGCGATTCACCACAACCTTGAAGTGATCAAATGGGGAGAAGCACTGGGATCGAAATCTATTACCGTATGGCTCTCTGATGGCTCGTGTTTTCCCGGACAGCTCAATTTCAGACAAGCTTTTCAACGCACCCTCGCAGGACTCGGAGAAATTTATCAGGCGTTACCGTCCGATTGGAAGATGTTTGTTGAATACAAGGCGTTCGAACCCAATTTTTATTCCATGTCAGTCGGTGACTGGGGCCAGGCCTTGTTATACAGTTCGAAGCTGGGACCCAAAGCCTACACGTTGGTAGACCTTGGGCATCACCTGCCGCATGCCAATATCGAGCAAATCGTCTCTTTGCTTTTAATGGAGAAAAAACTCGGAGGTTTTCACTTCAACGATTCAAAATACGGCGACGACGATCTGACGGTGGGAAGCATCAATCCGTATCAACTATTCCTCATCTTCAATGAGCTCGTGGAAGGCATGAATAACCTGGGTATGAACCACGCTGATGGTCTGGCGTGGATGATTGATGCATCACACAACGTAAAAGATCCCCTCGAAGATATTTTACAGTCCGTGGAAGCGATCAAACTCGCCTATGCACAAGCGTTGGTGATCGATGACAGAGCATTGGAGACCGCCAGGCAACACAATGACGTGGCGCTCGCACAGGAAATTCTTCAGGAAGCGTATCGAACAGATCTCCGGCCGCTCCTGGCAGAGGCGCGGCTTCGGGCAGGTGCTGCGATCAATCCCATCGCCTTGTTCCGTGATCTGGCGGTTAGAGATCAGCTGATTAAAGAACGTGGAAGTAAAAACAGGGCAACCGGTTTATAATCTTCTCCCGTGCAAAGCGTTCCTGTCATCGCCATATTTGACATCGGCAAAACGAACAAGAAAATTATTCTGTTCGACGAAAAATATTCAATGGTGCGCGAGGATGTTGTACAATTTGCAGAAATCAAAGATGAAGATGATCAGCCGTGTGAAAACATCATGGCCATCATAGATTGGGTAAAAAAGACTTTGTCGGATCTTTATCTCGATCAAGCCATCTCCCTCAAAGCCATCAATGTGTCGGCCTACGGAGCGAGCTTCGTGAACATTGGCAAGAACTCTGAGCTCGTAACACCCCTTTACAATTATCTCCGACCCTACCCCGAAAAGCTGAAGAACAGGTTTTACGAAACGTATGGCGGTGAATTGAAGTTTTCGATGGAAACAGCCTCGCCGGTTTTGGGGAACCTCAATTCGGGCATGCAATTGTATTGGCTCAAACATGAACGCGCCAAAGTTTTCAAAACCATAAGCTGCTCCCTGCATCTTCCGCAATACATCAGCCACATCATCACAGGGAAGCGGCACACAGATATCACAAGCATCGGGTGTCATACAAACCTCTGGAATTTTTACAGTGAGAGTTATCATGCGTGGGTGTACAGGGAGGGTATTGATAGCAAGATGGCACCCATACTCGCCAGCGATGATGTCGTTCGCACGGAAGCGTTGGACATTCCGGTTGGCGGCGGGCTTCATGACAGCTCTGCTGCCCTCATACCCTACCTGATGACGTTCCAGGAACCCTTCGTATTGGTATCGACAGGCACCTGGTGCATCAGTCTCAATCCTTTCAATCACATTCCATTGACTGAAGAGGAGTTGAAAAAGGACTGCTTGTGTTATCTCAGCTTCAAAGGAACACCTGTGAAGGCGTCGCGCCTTTTCGCGGGCCATGAGCACGAAACCCATACTCGTAAAATTGCCGCGCACTTCAATCTTGCACAAGACTTTTTCAAGTCGATCGATTTCACACGTGATAAATTGAGTCAACTGAAGTCTCCGGTAATGACAGCCAAACACGCCGGAGACCGGATCGGCTTGGGTAACTCAGTTTTTGAGAACCGTGATCTGAAAGACTTCTTAACAGGCGAAGAAGCCTATTATCAACTCATGTACGACATCATCGCCATGCAAAAGGCTTCCATCGAACTGGTTTTACGAAACTCCCCGGTAGATAAAATCTTCGTTGACGGCGGCTTTAGTAAGAACTCGCTTTTCATGAATATGCTGGCCAGCGCGTTTCCGGAAAAAGAAATTTATGGAGCGGCGATTGCCCAGTCAACTTCGCTGGGTGCTGCTTTGGCAATCCATAAACATTGGAACGCCTTCGCGATACCGGAGAACCTTATCACATTACGTCGTTACTTATAGCATGTTGAACAGTTGCGAGTCACTGTCAAACCGATACAGGTGACAGGTAACTGGCAACCGGCGACCGTCTAAATCCTCGCCTGATACGTATACAACTCGAAGTACCTTCCTTTTTTATCAATCAACTCCTGGTGTCTTCCTCTTTCTACGATCACTCCGTTTTCCACAACCAGGATCTGATCAGCCTGCCGGATGGTGCTGAGTCTGTGCGCAATGACAAACGTGGTTCTTCCCTGCATCAAGCCTTTCAAACTTTCCTGTATATAAGATTCACTTTCAGTATCCAGGTTGGAGGTGGCTTCATCGAGAATCAATATCCGCGGATCAGCGAGAATGGCTCGCGCGATAGCGATACGCTGACGCTGACCGCCGCTGAGTTTCACACCGCGTTCGCCAATCACCGTGTCCAGTCCTTTCTCAAAGCGCTCGGTGAACTCATCCACATGGGCTGCCCTGACAGCAGCCAGCAGCTGTTGTTCAGTCGCCTGGGGTCTGGGAAATAATATATTTTCGCGAATGGAGCCTTCAAATAAGAAGTCATCCTGAAGAACCACACCCAACTGACTCCGGTAAGTTTCCAGCGAGACTTTCGACAAGTCAATGCCGTCAACCGTGATGATTCCGGATTGTGGTGTGAGAAAAGAAGCTGCGAGGCCTGCGGTCGTTGTCTTTCCAGAACCAGAAGTGCCTACGAGCGCTGTGACCGAACCTGATGGCGCACTGAAAGTAATATTCCTGACTACATCCTTGCCTTCTTCATATGAAAAGGAAACATCTTTAAACTCAATATCACCTTTGATCGCACCAATCTTGATGGTGCGCGTGCTCCCATCGTCTTCCGGCGACATGTTCATCAGCTCTTCCGTGCGATCCAGCCCAGCGAACGCCTCCGAAAGCTGACTGCCGATGTTGCTCATCTGCACGATGGGAGCGATCATAAAGCCGAGGAACAAAGTGAACGAAATAAAATCTCCTATCGTGAGATTTCCTTCCATAATCATATATCCTCCGATTCCAAGAATGCCGGCCGAAGCAAGGCCCAGCAAAAATGTGGCGGAACTCGTGATAAGACTCGTGGCCGTGAGACTCGACTTGATGTTCAGGAAAAGGCGCTCAACTCCTTTTTCGAACGTATTGATCTCCTGCTTTTCGGCATTGAAGCCTTTGATCACACGAACTCCGTTCAATGTTTCCGTTAGGCGTCCGGTAACCTCGGCGGTAATCTTACCCCGTTCGCGGAATATGGGTCTGATCTTCGCGAAAGCCTTCAATGAAATAACTCCAAAAACAAGAACCGGCACCAACACATAGAGCGTCATCATCGGACTGATCCGGATCAGCAACACAAGACAAATAATCGAAGTGAGTACACCGCCCACCAATTGAACCAATCCGGTTCCAACCAGGTTGCGCACGCCCTCAACATCGTTCATGATCCGACTTACCAACGCTCCTGACTTGTTGTTGTCGAAAAAACGGATTGGCAGCCGCAGCACCTGTCGACCCACGTCCGCCCGCAGGATCGAAATCAGCCGCTGCGCCTCCACACTGAGGATTTGGGTCAAAATATAAGATGTCACCGCCTGGATTGAAATCGATGCCACGATGATCGCCAGCAGCACTTTTAACATCTGCAAATCGTGCTGCCCGATCACATCGTCCATTAAATACTTGCTGGCGCCAGGCAAAACAAGGCCTGATAAACGACTGATGATGATCAGGATCAACCCAACAAGGAGAATTCCCCTTCTGGGCCAGATAATTGTTTTGAAGACTTGATAGAGCGTGACTTTTTGCTTCGCCATGGGTTAGGAAATAGGGTTGCAAGTTAGAGACGAAACCCACTTTAATTTATTGTTTTTCAGAAAAGAGTTCTGGCAGAAACAAACAGATCAAATACCTACAAAAAAGGCAGCATCTGCTCCAACTCCGAATCCCACTGAAGGTCGTGATCAACGTCATTGATCGGCCCAGCCAGCCTTGTGGAATGTATTCACGTCTGCGTTTCCGATGCGCTTGCATTCTGCCGTCACCTTTCCGTTCTCAGACACCGATATGCCACCCGCCATGAAAGTCCATCGCTGGGAGGGCGACGATCGTATCGCAAACGTTCCGTCATTTTGCTTTAAAAAAAACTCAGGCGTGTCACCAAGCCTCTGTAGTTTCAGTCTGCCCCCCTCTACCATCACACGAAGTGTGCGCTGGTAAAAATCGTATGATCGGTGCCGTCCGGGATCTGGTGCCAGTTTCCATTTGAAGGTTCCGGTTAGTCCCTGCCGTTCAGAAGCGGTGAGTGGATTGTCGGCGAGCTCATTTTTTGGTGACAACCGTTCGGGTGTGGGTGGCAAGCCGAGCAGGTGCAGACCAATCGCTTCGCCTATTTCATTCGCATACTGATTTGATGTGTTGGCAAGCACCACGATGCTGATGTTTTTCTCCCGGAAGTGATAACAGTGACTGCTGTAGCCGGGCAAAGCACCGTGCAATCCGATCACGGTTTGATCGCCCACTTTTTTGATTCTTAAAATGTATCCAAACTGCAATGTGGGATCCACAGCACTGATCTGACGGGCTGCACCTTCCGGTGTTGTCATCGCGCTAAAACTTTCCGACGAAACAAGCTTATTATTTTTAATTCCTTCCCAGATCTTCAACAGATCGCCGGTGGAGATGCTGATTCGAAGGGAAGGATCGTAAGTGATCATTGACTGATAGGTGGGATACAAATCTTCCCCTTGTTTTCCATAACCTCGCGCGAGGTTCCTGATGATTACTTTCTCTTCGATGTAACGCGTGGCCTGGAGGTTGAGGGGAATAATTACGTTCTTTTGCAGGTAGTCGGGGTAACTCATCGCCGTTACTTTTTCAAGCACTTCCACCAGCAAAGCAAAGTTCGATATCGACCAATCCCATTTGCTTCCCGGCGCATCCGTGGTAAAGGCCCTTCCCGAGAACAATGCCCTCACTTCATCCGAGGCCTTGGGCGTGCGATAGGTACTTTCAAGCGGATCACCGAGGTAGTGATAGTCGATAATACCAGACGTAGAAGTAATTAAGTGTCTTATCGTCACCTTTCTTCCCTGCAGGGGAAAATCCGGAAGATATTTTGACAGCTCATCATCCAGAGAGATTTTACCCTGCTCCACAAGTTGCATAATCGACGCAGAGAGAATAAACCCACCGGGCCCGACGAGGAAATAAGTAGTCTCCGGAGTCGTCTTCACCCCGTGTGACAAATCGGCAAACCCGTACCCTTTGTTAAGGAGCGTCTTGCCTTGCTGCGTAACCAAAACAGAAGCTCCTGCGATATTGAGGTTCCGGATCTTCGATTCTACAAATGCATCAAGCGTGGATTGCGCAAGAAGCTGAGAGCAGCACGCGACCAGGAAAACCGGAACGAGTATTTTCATAGTATTTGAATTTAAATGGAAGCTAGTTTGGTGGTCGCACAAAACCACAGCGCCGTAAGGAACACACCGGAGAAATTACGCAGACGGTCAGAGTATGCCTTTGGGGATCAGGCGCCTCGTGTCGGTTTTCAGATTTTTCCTAAAACCAGCTTTCGCGTCAGGATTAAAAGTGGTGGTGGTCTCCCATGAATTTTCGGGGGTAAGCTCCAGCTCCATTCCACGCAACACACCTTGTGCGATGGCTCGCGATTCAATAATGGTGACGCATTCCGTATTCAGGTTCGCGCTCCGCGGGTCAAGATTGAAAGTTCCGACGACGGCTATGCGTCCATCGACCACCATGGATTTGGCATGCAACCCAAAGATCGGCGTAAAGTCAAGCTTCTTCTGCAGTTCACCGGTCATCACTTTATAACGCTCCGCCGCATCCGGTCGGAATTCAAATATCCTCACACCGGTTGCCAGTAATTTTTCACGATCGCGGCGATATCCGCTAAACGCTTCGAGGTTGTCGGTGGACGCGAGGCTGTTCGTAAGAATCCTGATCTTCACTCCTCGTTTCACTGCGTCCGCAAACGCCTGTCTCGCCACATCCGTGGTGATCAAATAAGGTGATTGTATATCGAGCGAGTACCTGGCTTCTTTGACGAGCTTTAACAATGCGTCAGTCGTCGCGCCTCCGCCGCCGAGTCCGTGGGAGCCATCGTTCTTACCAGGTACATCTGAAACAAACGTGACGCTGTCGGTCCACACAAACGCTCCCGACTTTTCAATGGCGCTGAATGCCGTTGGAAGATTTTGAATACGTGTCCTCACCTGCGGCCAGAAATTTTCCGGATTGCAGGCATAGCGGTGAAGGCGATCAAATTTATCGCGACTGCTTGTAGTGTCGGATGCCTCATGAACAAGTTGATCCACTGGTACAGCCAGCTCATTCTGCCAGAACAGCTCAAATGAATTGTGAACATTGGCAACGGCCTTCCCCATTAATAAAACATCCCGATCGCGAAAATTGTATTCGTGATCGTAATCAAAATACTCATCGGCGATGTTTCTGCCTCCTGTGATGACAATCTTCTCGTCAACGATAAAAGTTTTGTTGTGCATGCGTTGATTCGCACTCCTGAAATCAGTTGACAACTTTTCGATCTTATCAAGGATATTTTTACCCAGGTTGGTACCCGGATTATATATCTTGATTGAAATATTTTCGTGTGAATCGAGTGTGAGGATCTCGTGCACACCAGCCTCCACCATGATGTCATCCACAATGATCCGCACTTTCACGCCGCGGTCAGCGGCACGAACGAGATAATCACAGGCGATGAGTCCTACATTGTCGGGTGAGAAAATAAAATATTGAACGTCGATTGATTTCTCCGCGTACTCGCTCAGCCATGCACGCGCCACCATCGAACCACCGCCATCCTCCAGCACATACACACCGGTGCTGTCATGCATCTTCTGTTCGAACGGCTTAAGCGATTTGGAGAGGCTGATGGAATCATTTCGATGAATACTTTCGCAAAAATTCTTTTCTTGATCGGGGATCGTAGGTTTTTTTTCGGAACAGGAACAAATAATCAGCAAGAGGCTTACATTAATAATGTTTCCCCCAAATAAACACAGATTGAATACCCACAGATTCGGATTGATCCGTGCATTCTTTGATACTAATTCAGTGACAATCCGTGGGAAATGCATTAGATCAAATCAACATGATACACATCCTGATCATTCCTTTCGATGTTCTTTACAAAGAACCCACCGGGTTCGGAAATGTCCTCCAGCATATCAAACATTTTGCATGATTTCGGAAGACCGGGAAAGATCAAAAGAAAAGTAAAGGGTTGATTGTCCGGAATGAGCGTCCATTGGGGAGCATAGGAAATGTTCTCGGCATGGATCAGTTGCGAACGCGTACCACCAGCCCGATCGATGATGAAAGTTGTTTTCCAGATGCGGATCAGCATATCCTGCCATTTATTTTCAAAGTGACAGTGTACATACACATAGGAATCATCCATGAGCTCCGGGTGAATGGAGGCCAACACCTCCATATCCACCGAAGGTTTCGCCTTAACGGGAGGCTCTTTTATCGTAACAGCCATCCTCTTCGATACCGGACTTAAATTATCCGGCAAGTTCATTGATGATCGCAATCGCTTTGTCAATTTCTTCAGGACTATTAAATATATGCGTGCAGTGTCGTACACCAAACACCTCGCCGCTGGACCTGGGGCGCATTTTGCCCCTGGACCAATATTCATCCTGCAACCTCGCCCCGGTGAATCCTTCAATGTTATACACGGTGATCCCTGCACACATGGACTCATCCTCCGGAGAAAAGATTTTTACTTTCTTATTTTTTCTCAAGCCCGTACGAAGTCGTTCGCCAAGGAACTTGATCCGTGCGTACCATCGATCAGGTCCAATCTCATTGTGAAAATCCAAAGAGGCTTCGAGTCCCTTAAGAACGGGGAAATTTCCCGTACCGCGTTGCGTGAACCGAAACCCTTCATCGGCATGATCATCCCATTTCGTGCTCGCCACGGTGGTATAAATATCTTTGAACTTATCTTTCCGGACATACATGAAGCCCGTTCCTGCCGGTGCACCCATCCACTTATGGAAACAGCCCAGGTAACAATCGGGATCAATGTCTTTGATATCGATTTTGATATGTCCCACGGTCTGAGCCCCATCAAGCACCGTGAATATCCCGCGCTTGCGAGCTTCAGCGCATAATTCTTTAACAGGGAGGATCGCGCCGCTTCCCGAGATCATATGGGATACCATCAGCACTTTCGTCTTCGGTGTAAACGCTTTGACAATAACATCATGAACTTCCTGCGGACTATGCGCAGGTTTCGGAATCGCCACCGTCTTGAACGCAACACCAAACCTCTTCTCTTTTACCAACCAGCCCCCTCTGCCGCCGGGGTGCTCCTGATCTGTGGTCAATACTTCATCCCCCGATTGCAACGTGATGCCGTTTGCTATGTAACTCATACCATGCGTAACGTTGTCGGTCATCGCGATGTCCGCGGGGTCTGCGTTCAACAACGCTCCCACTTTCGTCCTGATCCCCAGCAGGTTGTTGTAGCCGCTGATAAACTCCTCTTTGTTATCATCTTTGTAAGCCCAGTCTGCAACATTCTCTGCCAGGTAGCGAACATGTTCCACCATTTTATCAACCACCACGCGAGGCATCGCACCCACCGTACCCGGATTGAAGAATACCTTGTCTTTCGAAAGGGAGAACTGGTCCCTGATTTTTTTCCAGTACTGCGGATCGTCTGCATCAGGGAACGAGCTGTCAAAAATCGTTTTACCTTCCGCCAATGCCGGTAACGCGGTTAATGCCACAGTACTCAAGCCAAGGTCTTTCAGGATTTGTCTTCTGGAGATATTCATATTGAGGTCAGGATTAGCGTGTTTGATCGACATCAAGTTAAATTTTATTTTGGGAAAATTTTAATACGCCAGAAAGTGAGGAGACGAAAGGAAAAACGCTTGTATGTCAGCCAGTCGCAGTTGCCTGGAGCAGGAAGCGGACTTTTCGCCAACGTAGATTTTAAGAAAGGGGATCGGATCACTGAGTACGCAGGTCCATTAAGAAAGTGGAGTTTGGTAAAAAACCAGGATGGATATAACGGTTACCTTCTCCGCATCAACGATCACGTCGCGATCGATGCACGGCCTTCAAAAACATTTGGCCGGTTCGCCAACGACGCTGCCGGGTTTTCAAAAGTAAAAGGCCTGCGCAACAACGCAGAATTTTTGATCTACGGATGCTATTGCCACATCGAAGCAACGCGCGCTATCAAAAAGGGAGAAGAAATATTTGTCGACTACGGGAAAGAATTCTGGGCCGTTCACAGAAAATTGAAGCTTAGATCACCCGACTAGTCTAATAGTTCAACTAAGTCCATCAATTCGTCGGACCAATATTCCTCATACCTCACGATGTCCCCGGTCTGATTGTAGTAAAATCGAAAGCTGGTGTTGCCATTTGTCAGTGCCCTTATCTCAGTGATTTGCCCTTCCGGGTTGTAGATCACGTCAAAATCATAAGGAAAGCTTGAGCAAATAAAGCAACCAGAGTAGCTAAAATTAATCAGCCGACCGAGACTATCATAGGTATAGGTATTCTCCCAATTTTCCTGATAATCTTTCTTGCCGTTCGGGGCCTGCCAATTTGATTCTTTTTGATTTCGTTTACTCTTATCAACAATCTTATACGGCAATTTATAAGATAAGTCAAAACGTTCTTTTAAGTAAAAGATGTCCACTTTGGTGTTTACATCAAATATCGAATCAAGTTTATCTCTATAGTAAATGCCATGGACGTATTCGGTCCTTTTATAGACTCGCGTACGAGCATGATCACATGCACCGAACATGGTGACGATCAGTATTATGATGCAACCACTAATTCCTTCCCTCAAAGCAATTTCAATATATCTTAAGTTACCTATTTTATTGAATTTGGTATTCCAACTTCAATGTGAGCCAAGCTTTAGTCCATGAACGGATTGACCAAAACCCGAGATTAGTATACCAGCACATTAGCACATCAGCAAATCAGCACATCAGCAAATCAACAATACCTACCACCCGTTAGCTTAATCTTCGTACTTTTGATTGACGTAAGTACGAAGACACATGAGCCAGACCGTATCCCCGGAAAAAACAGAAAAAAAGAACCTCGGCGGCCACCAGGCGCCTCAACCATACACACCAAAAAATAAGGTACGCATTGTAACGGCAGCCAGCTTGTTTGATGGTCATGACGCCGCCATTAACATCATGCGCCGCATCATTCAGGCGACCGGTTGCGAAGTTATCCACCTCGGGCATGACCGCAGTGTAGACGAGGTCGTGAACACCGCCATCCAGGAAGACGCACAAGCTATCGCCATGACCAGCTATCAGGGCGGGCACACGGAATATTTTAAATATATGTTCGACCTGCTGAAAGAGAAAGGTGCAGGTCACATCAAGATCTTCGCAGGCGGCGGTGGTGTAATCCTGCCCGAAGAGATCAGGGAGCTGATGGACTACGGAATCACGCGCATCTACTCTCCCGACGACGGTCGCGCCATGGGGCTGCAAGGAATGATCAACGACCTGGTTGAGCAAAGTGACTATCCACTTGGCGACAAGCTCACGGATGAAACGAAAAAACTCAAAGACAAAAATCCTGTGGCGATCGCCCGCCTGATCTCGGCAGCCGAAAATTTTTATGACCAGCACAAGGAAGTGTTCCAACAAATCAATTCACTGGCAGAGAAAAATAAGATTCCTGTTTTGGGAATCACTGGAACGGGCGGCGCCGGAAAATCTTCGATGGTGGATGAAATCGTGCGCCGATTCCTTCTGGATTTTAAAGACAAAAGCATAGGACTTATCTCCGTGGATCCCTCCAAACGCAAAACAGGCGGCGCGTTGTTGGGCGATCGGATTCGTATGAATGCCATCAACCATCCGCGCGTGTTCATGCGCTCGCTGGCGACCCGTCAGTCGAACCTGGCGCTGTCGGCGTATGTGAAGGAGGCGATCCAGGTGTTAAAGGCTGCTCAGTATGATTTGATCATTCTCGAAACTTCAGGCATTGGTCAGAGTGATACCGAGATCATTGATCACAGCGACGTCGCGTTGTATGTGATGACTCCCGAGTACGGAGCCGCGACGCAGTTGGAAAAAATCGACATGCTCGATTTCGCGGATGTGATCGCCCTGAACAAGTTCGATAAACGCGGCGCCCTCGATGCCTTGCGTGACGTGAAAAAACAATATCAGCGCAATCACAAACTGTGGGATAAGAAGGTCGACGAGATGCCGGTGTTTGGAACGATTGCATCACAATTCAATGACCCGGGTACCAATCAACTTTACGTTGAGGTCATAGAAAAAATATCTGTTAAAACCGGAGCGGCACTCAAGTCAACATTTCACGCTAACCGACAGATGTCGGAAAAAATATTTGTCATCCCTCCCGGTCGCACCCGTTACCTGAGCGAAATTTCTGAAAATAACCGGGCTTACGACAAATGGGTAAATGAACAGAGTGAAACCGCCCAGCAATTGTATGCGCTGCATAAAGTAAGGACGCTTTTGAAGAACGAAACGGCGACGGGCCAAAAAATAGAGGAAGAGATTTCGAAACTTAAACTCAACATCGATCCCAAAAACCAGAAACTGATTGAGGAGTGGCCTGCCAGAGTGAAATCGTACAAAGACCCGGTTTTCAGGTTCAAGGTTCGCGATAAGGAAATCGGCATCAAGACGCATGCAGAATCTCTTTCGCATCTGCAGATCCCCAAGATCGCACTGCCCAGGTATGAAGCGTGGGGCGACTTATTGAAATGGACCTTGCAAGAGAACGTTCCCGGTGAATTTCCATTTACCTCCGGCATTTACCCATTCAAACGCGAAGGCGAAGATCCCACCCGGATGTTTGCCGGTGAGGGTGGCCCTGAGAGAACAAACAGACGATTCCACTATGTGAGCCTCACGATGCCCGCGAAACGACTGTCGACGGCTTTCGATTCCGTGACCCTGTATGGCAATGATCCGGATTACCGGCCCGATATCTATGGAAAAATAGGAAACTCCGGTGTAAGCATCTGTTGTCTGGATGATGCGAAGAAGCTTTACAGCGGCTTCGATCTCGTTGATCCAAAAACATCGGTATCGATGACGATCAACGGTCCCGCGCCCATGTTGCTTGGATTTTTTCTCAATGCCGCCATCGATCAGCAGTGCGAGCGATACATCACGAAACAAGGACTGGAGACCCAGGTAGAAGAAAAAATTAAATCGATCTATGATGCGAAAGGCATAGAGCGTCCCCATTATCAAGGTGCCCTTCCGAAAGGAAACAACGGACTCGGACTCATGCTGCTTGGCGTTACCGGCGATCAGGTCCTTCCTAAAGAGGTGTATGAGAAAATCAAAGCGGAAACACTCACCCAGGTTCGCGGAACGGTGCAGGCCGATATTCTGAAAGAAGACCAGGCACAAAATACGTGCATCTTCTCAACGGAATTTGCGCTGCGTCTTATGGGTGACGTGCAGCAATATTTCATTGACCACGATGTAAGGAATTTCTATTCGGTGTCAATCTCCGGATATCATATCGCAGAAGCAGGTGCCAATCCCATATCTCAGCTGGCTTTCACCCTGGCAAATGGTTTCACTTACGTGGAGTACTACCTCAGCCGCGGGATGGACATCAATGACTTCGCTCCCAACCTGTCATTTTTCTTCAGCAACGGCATAGACCCAGAGTACGCTGTGATCGGAAGAGTGGCCCGCAGGCTGTGGGCAAAAGCCATGAAGAATAAGTACGGCGCCAATTCAAGAGGTCAGATGCTGAAGTATCACATCCAGACCTCCGGCCGTTCGTTGCATGCCCAGGAAATTGACTTCAACGATATTCGCACCACGCTGCAGGCGCTTTACGCGATCTATGACAACTGCAATTCGCTGCACACAAACGCCTATGATGAAGCCATCACCACGCCTACTGAAGAATCGGTCCGGCGCGCGATGGCGATCCAGCTGATCATTAATAAAGAGCTGGGATTGGCAAAAAATGAAAATCCTTTACAGGGATCATTTATCATTGAAGAATTAACTGACCTTGTGGAAGAAGCGGTACTTGCCGAGTTTGACCGGATTACGGAACGTGGCGGCGTACTCGGAGCTATGGAAACCATGTACCAACGAGGAAAAATTCAGGAGGAAAGTCTTTACTACGAGACGCTGAAGCACACCGGAGAATATCCGATCATCGGAGTAAATACATTTCTTAGCTCCAAAGGTTCTCCAACGATCATTCCGCAGGAAGTGATTCGTGCCACGACAGAAGAGAAGGAATATCAGATCAAGATGCTGCGCTCTTTGAACAAGGCAAATGCCGACACGACGCCGGCACAATTGCAGAAGCTCCAGGAAAAAGCAGTCATGAACAAGAATGTTTTTGAGGCATTGATGGAAGCCTGCAAGGTGTGTTCACTGGGTCAAATCACCAAAGCGTTGTTCGAGGTGGGAGGTCAGTACCGGAGAAACATGTAGTGTTTTAACACTGCAACGCTTTTAAATTTCACATTCAGCATTTTACATTATTGACTTCCTATGACGCCATCAATGTAAAATGTAAACCACTGGAAATGTAAAATCCAAAATGCAGGTAACTCAGAAACCCCAAGTTGTCCAATAAAAAAGGGCCCATCCGTCCGGACAGGCCCCTTCTTAGTTTAGGTTAACGAAAATATTATTTGATCACATGTACGCTTCCAGTTCCGTCCACAACCTCGAAGCGGGGTGTTCCTGAAACACTCGCCAGGTTATAAACCAGTCCGAAGTTACCTTCGATGTTGCGCACTTCCGTGTGGACCAGGTTATCCGATCCGTCAAAGATGCGCACATTCAATTGCTCCGCACCAGTATTGGCAACCGCCAGCAAGTACTTTTGCTCATTGCCTATGCGTGTAACATGAACGGCCTTCACAGTCGATTTTTTACCATAGACAATAGTCTGTGTGGATTTACCAACCTTGTCGGCTATTTCAATGGTATACTCCCCTTCGGTCATACCGTTGAAGTTCACCTTGCGGATGAAGCCATTCACGTTTCTGGTGATCTCAGAGAAAACCACTTGTTCATTTTCGTTGAGGATCGTCAGTTTTACTGCGCCGATCTGACTGCCCTGATAGATCACTTTGAAAGTGCCGCCGTTGAGGTTCACTACTGCAACGCGCGGTACCACCGGCTCTGCAAATGCCGCAGTACCAACCAGTACAATCACGGCGATCATAAAAAATCTTGTTTTCATAGTTGTTAGTTTTTTATTTTTTTCTGTTTGTCTATGATGCAAATGTACGGGGCGATTGAAGCAGAGATCGTTCGCTGTAAGGAAACCTGATTTTTAATTTAAAAAATCGTTTGCGGTAAGAAGACTCAAATTCTACAAAATTGATGGAGTCAGGATGGCCTTAATTGACGCGTTTCTCTCTTCATTAATTTTATTTGAAGCCGGAATCGATTGCAATGATGCAGGCATGGAGCTTTGATATGCATCGCCGAAACACCGAGTCGTGCAGAATATTTTTTCGTGAGCCTGGGTTTAATGAAAGGCTCGCATTCACTATAAATTTTTACAGAAAAAAGAGAGGTGCTCTATACTGAGCTATCAAGGCACAAGACAAAGAAAAAAAACCACGAAGTTCTGTTCACTTGTAAGTGAATCATTCGTGGGCTCGGAGCTTAAACAAAAGCTAATTCAAATGGAATACGTCTTTAGACTTTTCTGCTTCTGAGAGCAGGTGCTTTTGGAATTTGAGGCGCGTTGATAAAAAATTCTCCCGCTTGTCATCCTCCGCTGAGACGAATTTGATCTTGTCTTCAAGATCGAGGCTGAGCTCATTGGCAACGTGGAAGATTGAGCATGGCGAAGGAATTTTTGTGATTTTCAGGATCCGCATGAACTCTTCGAACTCTCCATGCAGTTTGGTAGTAATGGGTTTTTGGAGGTCGGTATGCCAATATTCAACTTCTCCACCCGGATACAATTTATCTTTATAGGTCCTGAAAAGAGTTTCCATCCGGAAAAGGTCGAGACACTTGACAATGATGTCCGATTCGCCGCCGTCGTAACGTTTGATTACGCTCTCCAGTTTTACCAGTGAGCCTAGCTTTTCGGTATTGATGGTATGATTGAAATAGATACCAAAAGAGATGTCGCGCTCTTCGGCGTCGACCAGCAGTTGCCGGTATCGCGGCTCAAAAATATGAAGTGGAACCAGTTCCCCCGGCAAAGGAAATATTGTAAGGGGAAACATCGGTATTCGTACGTGATCCGCCATACTGGTCTATAACAGTAAAGTTATACGAAAGTTATTCAGAACGGTCTAAAAACTGACCAGGTAGTGCGGCTGGACACCAAACTCCTCACGCAATCGCGTTTCTCCGGGCAAAAAGGACAAATTGATCAGAAACGAATACCCAGCTACGATTCCCCCAAGCTGCTGGACGAGTTTTCCAGCGGCGATCGCGGTACCTCCTGTTGCCATCAGGTCATCATGAATAATGACACGCGAGCCGCGCAGCACCGCATCTTCATGCATCTCGATCTCCGCGGTGCCATATTCTAAGGAATACTCCTGCCTGATCTTTTTGAAAGGGAGTTTTCCTGCCTTCCGAACAGGCACAAATGGTATGTTTAGTCTATCAGCGATGAGCATACCGAAAATAAAGCCGCGTGCTTCCACGGCAGCCAACGCGTTGGGCATCATCGGCCGGAAATGGTCTGCGATGGCGTCGACCACCTCGGTGCGCACATCCGGCGTGGCCAGCAAGGGAGTTATGTCTTTAAAGATCACACCAGGTTTTGGAAAATCCGGAACGTCGCGAAGCAGCGACTTGATCTTATCGGGTAGTGTCATAGCCCGCAAAATAGTAAATTGCTCCCGATAGACACACAAGCACAATTATGAAGATAGTTACCAGGATGTTGGGTGATGAGTTGTTCGAAGGAAAGAACGAGGCGGGCAACACCGTCAAAGTTGATCTAAGAAAAGGTCCGGAAAAAGTAAATCTCTCTCCGACCGAAATGGTATTGTCTGCACTCGCCGGATGCAGTGGCGTGGACGTCATCTCCATGCTTCGAAAGCGTAAAAAATCTATTGATGAATTTGTCATTGAAACTGACGGTACGAAACATGATCCGGCCCCGCACTACTTCACAAAGATTCATGTCACATTTATTGTGACCTCAACTGACGCCACCGAAGAGGAACTTCAAAAAATATCAGCGCTCGCACTGGAAAAATACTGCTCCGTGGCTTCATCCCTGAAAGCGGAAATTACGTTCTCTGTCAAGGTCAAAAGACCTGGATAAGACATGCTACAGATCCGAAATTTTAGCAAAAGCTATCAGTCACATCACGTTCTTTCAATAGAATCCCTTGACATTCCCCCCGGCATCAGTTGGCTAAAAGGAATCAACGGTGCTGGTAAGACATCTTTTTTTAAATCGCTGGCAGGCATCTTGCCCTTCGAAGGAGAAGTGACATTCGATTCTCTCAATCTGAAAAAAGATCCTGTCGGATTCAGAAAAATTGTCAACTACTCCGAAGCCGAACCGGATTATCCTTCATTTCTGACTGCGAAAGATCTGGTGAGATTTATTGGAAAAGCCAAAGGGTCCCCCGAGCAGGAACAGTCTTTTTATTGCGATAAACTGGGCGTCAGCGAGTACTTCAACAAACCTTGCGGCGCTTTTTCTTCGGGGATGTTAAAAAAAATGTCGCTGGCTATCTCATTCCTTGGCAATCCAAAGCTCATCATACTCGACGAGCCTTTGGTAACACTCGACATTGCCGCACGGGCAGCTCTCATGGAACTCATCTTAGCGAAGCTGTGAGCCCCGAAAGTCACTTTCCTGATGTCTTCACATCAAAGCATGGACACCTCGGTTCTCCCGGTTCGAAACACCTACGAGATTCAAAACAAAACGATCGTCACACTGTGAGGATATTGAGCAAAGTCCTGCAACGCACTTATGTGACTGAATTCTACTCACAGAATGCGATGTTCTTCCTGTTGGTAATCGGAGCGGCCTTTGGATTCATGCGCGGCAACGAGCACATGGCTCTCGCGCAATTTATTATCGCGGCACCGATCTGCACGTTGATCCCTATTTCTATCTGGACATTCTATGCGTTCAAAATAATAAGCTTCAATATCCGGAGCAGTCGTCTTCCGGAAATGAGGTTTGTTTTTGATTTTATTTTGCTTCCATGGAATGAGCGGGTGGTGCCGTTGATACTCGTTGCGGTCAATCAATCCCTGCCGGCGATAGGTTACGGAGCATTCGTGATTCTGGTTGGTGTCAGAAACAACGCATGGTCCGAAGTGATAATCCTGATCACCGCCCTGATCACATTAATTGCTATAACCACCTGGTTTCTGGAAAAAAGTATTCGTCATCCCCAATATGAGATGAAAATTTCATGGCTGAAAAGCCGACTGGACGAACGTTTTGAAAAAAATCATACAAGAATATTCACCGAATGGCTCGTGAGAACCCATCCCGGGATGGTGTTTTTCACCAAGGCAGCAAGTTGTGTTTTAATTTTTGGCGTGTGTCAGTTATATCGGTACGATTCGTACGACCAGCGGCTTCTCGCGATGTCGGCTCTGGTATCTTTCTGCTCGAGCCTGGCTTTTGTATACCAATATGTGTTGTTTGAGAACAGTCGTTTTGGAATATTGAGAAACCTGCCCATCGCAATGTGGATGCGCTTATTGCACTTCATTTTGTGTATGATTGTGCTGAGCATTCCGGAGATCATCGTGACGTCCTGGTTTTATCCGGAGGACCTGACCTGGATCCATTTCGCTGAAATAATCATTTTTGGATTGTCGCTTCTTCTGGCCGGTTACAGTTTTTTATTGAAAAAGCACATTGCGTTTGAAAGCCTGACGACGACGGTGTTCGTCTTCGGTATGATGCTGTTCCTACTGATCTTGTTTAAAATTCCATTGATACTGCTTTCAGCGATAGTTACCAGCTACGCCGCACTCACCTACCGAAAAAATTTTTATGGATTTGAGGTGATAGCAGGAAAGAAAAATACTGAAGAATGAGTTCGTCGCGTCGTGCTTTGAAATGAGTGGTTACAAGTTCGAGGCAGTCATAAGCTTTTCTCCATCAGCGCACAGTTGTGTCCTTTGTATCGCACGCGCCCAATTTCTTTCCATCCACATTTGCGGTAAAGTGACTCGGCTGTATAGGTGTATAGGTATATTTTCTTAAAATCTGCTTCCCTTGCGGCTTCTTCAATCCGCGCCATCAGCTGCTCGCCAATTCCCCGCTTCCTGTAGTGCGGAATTGTATACAGTACAGCTACCCAGGGTCCGAACTCCCCCATCCCCGGATAGACTTTCAGAATGCCGACTTTTTTATGAAGACCGCCCGTGGCAACGATGCGCCCATCGACAGAAGCCACAAAATGCGATACGATATCATCCTTCGATTGATTCGTAAGCCGTTCGATGGTGGTGCGTTCGGGAATCTGCCACTCAGTAAGATACCATCCGGCAACTTCCTGAATGGCCTTTCGATCCAATCGATCCAATAGGTTAATGCTTACTGGCTGATCCATGTCACAAGAGAAATCATTCGGTCTCCTTCCCCCCGTATTGCGCGAAAGTCACCGTCCCTTTTTTCAACGATCCACCAACACTAAAATAATAACCCAGGCTACAACGAGCAATGCGGTTAAGAGCGCCATTTTCCCCTGGGCCAGCATGCCGGCAAACGCCGGAAGTCTCCTTACTTTGTTAATCAACGCGCTCATCAGCAATAGCCCGATGGCAGGTAGCGTAGCAAAAATAATAATGTAAAAAGTGGTGACATTGACGAAGGCCGCGCCGCCGGCAAGAGATGACATAAATTCATTGTCACCAAACCAATCTTTCAAAAACCAATCAACACTCTTCAGGTAGAAGACGCTGAGGATTGCCAAGGCCGTGATCGCTGCGCTTGCATCCAGAATGATTTTGATCAAGCCAAGCATCGGCGATGAAGACTGCCCGGCGGCTTCGGAGTTTTTCATTTGCGATCTTCTATTGGAATATTGAACTGTTTGACGAATGCTTTCAGGTCTTTATCATTGACCTGACTACCCATGTATTTTATTTTCGATTGGTCCTTCAGAACGATCCGTGAGTAGGTAAAGGGTTCCGCTGCGATCTCAATCTTTTGAATGTCATCGAGATTGATAACGGTCGTCCTGAAAAAATCACTGTTAATGATCAGTTGCCCGCCTTTTACCTCAAAATAGTGAGGCTTGACCAGTGTGTATAAAAACGAAGCAAACAAAACGATCCCCAGGATGCTCCAACTCCATTGCGCCAGTTCAGACTGACTTCTGGTAGTCTTGTACCAGCAAAACAGGAACAATAGCATGTTGGTAAGATAAATATGAAAGGGCCGGTTCATTTTTTACGTCACGAAGGCTCCAGGACACGGAGGTATCACAAAGTTTTTTTAGCGTTAGGTTGATGGTTGTGAGCTAGTGAAAACGTTTTATTCCGGAATCAGATTATCATTCCAGTCGCGAATGGTAAAGGACTTTACAATGCCCTCCAGAATAAACGGGTCTTCTTTCACAAACTCTTCCGCAGCGCTTCGGTCTTTGAAGATCGCCATATTCCCAAGATCGGAAAACGGACCGATGCCTATCACAACGCCTCGCTTTACGAATTTGTCCACAACGATCTTATGCCGTGGATAGACGGACATGATTTTTTCCATGGTTGCGCCGGAGGACTCACCGATGACTACTGTTTTCATATTTTTTTCGTCCATTAAGCCACGAAGAAGCAAAGTTCACAAAATAATGCTTTCCGCTGGATGAAAATTAGAATAAAAACCGGCGTGTCTTGTAGCTAGAGGGTTCGATTCCAGAACTTCTCAATTCGCTTGACAATCAGCTCGCCGCCTTCGTCCCAAACATGTTTACCGAACCTGACGGTGTCACCCTGATACTTAAATCCAACCCGCCCATCTTCAACCAGGAACTGGGCTTCCTTTTCAGTGGTCTCAAGTCCGATGTAGTCAAAGCCTTTCGTGTCCAGGGGATGATTGGTGAACTGCTCTCGCCCCAGGACTTTTAAGTCGGCGACTCTCTCCTTTTTATATTCCGATCGTCTGCGGGTCAAAAGAAACCGTGACTCTACCACAAGCGACTGGCTGGTAACAGTCACAATTTCTCTTGTATGAATTCTTTTGAGAAAGGCGCGGGCAAAAAATACAAATAATGCACCTACCGCGAGTTGATACAAAGACTCGAAGTAGAAGCGATTCATCTCGAACAGAATCCAGTATATTGCCGCCACCCCGCTCAACATCGTAGGGACATAAAAAAACCAGGCAACAAACTTCAATACAAAAGTTGGGTTGGGCTTTATGATAATGGTCAGCTTATTGGGAATCTCAAAAATCTGAACCGTTGCTGTCATGCTATTAAAAGTGGAACAATGTGGCTGATAAAACAATCATCGCAATATTTTGAAACACCGTCTGCGAATAGATTCTTTTTATTTTATTCTGAAATCAACTTCAATGTCCACATCCATTTTTTGAGGTTTACCATTTACAAGTCCCGGCCTCCATTTCCTGGCCGCGTGACCTTTAATCAGACGATAAGCTTCTTCATCAAAACCCCGCCCGATCCCACGCCAGACACCAATATTGATCAGGTTTCCTCTTTCATCGACCTCACCCCGAACTATCGTGCGGTAAGAATTGCCCAACTCCTCTTTCTTCCGCAACATCTTGTTATTATTATAAATCCACATGTTGTATAACTTGTATCCCGCATCAGGTGCAGGAGGAACGACGTCATCCGCAGAACCTGTCTTCCCTACTCTCTCTTCTTTGAACATTCTGAAAATCGGATTATCGTCTTTTGCCTGACCTTCGACATATTCCTCCAAGTATACCATATCCACAAATCCCAAAAGTATGACGACGCGTTTATAAATATCTTTCTCGAGAGCTCGTTCGGTCATGCAGACTTTCAAACCACCCATGATCAATTGCATACTCACATCCACCTGGGTCATGACATACGCCACTGAGACAATGTCCTTAAAAACGCTGTCTGGGTAAGTTTCATAATCATGATAAGGTTCATAAAAGCATTCTACAAATGGAAATCCGTATGTCTTTGTGCCGTCAATAATTTTTGCCTTGACAAGTCGTTGTTTGAGGGAAGCTCTGTTTGGTAGAGGCGGTAATGGTCGGGCCGTTCTCCTCCATTCAATAAACTCCAAATATGCCTTTTCAATTTGATCGACTTTGCCTAAGCCATTGTCAACAAGGTAGGATTCGAAATACCGGGTGATGTATTCCCAATCAGCAGGTCTAACTTTATCATTCAGACATCGTGCCGTAGCCGCTTCTTTTGCTGCGATATCCTGCTGTCCAAAGGCTGCGACCGCCTGCGTGATGAATAAAATTGCGAACAGGTATCGATTCATGGTCTATGAAATTGTGATTTATTAACCCAATGCAGTATGCTACTTCACAACTTCACTGATCTGGACAACCGGCACGATGTTCGTGTATTTTTTGATATCGTCTCTGATCTCCTGTGCGTGGGGGCCAAATGAATTCTTGTAAGCTGATACTTTGTCGAAATACAGATAGCCTATCGCCGCGTATGGAATGGGATCCTCAGGAGTCCGGCCAGCAATTCCTTTATCGATCTCTGTAAATTTTAAAGAGTCGCCGAGGAGTTTTTCCAGCAACGGAAAGTGCTTGTTCTGGTAATAATCCATGTCAAAAGTTGCGCTGTCTGTTTTGGGGTACAGAATCGTCACTTTGATCATGCCTTTTTTTGATTTGAAGGAGGAAGCAGGTGCCTCCGTTGGTAAAGAAGTCTGGCAGCTGGCCAGGGTCAAAATAACAAGCAATACGAACAATCTGTTTTTCATTCGGAAAAGAGTTTTTTGTTTTCGAACCCGGTCAAGTTAATAATTAATCGCGTTGACACCGTCAATCTTGCCGTGTGTAAATGAATCAAATTCCAATTAAAGCAAACCGCGGAGGCTACAGATGTCAGAAAAAGCGCAACAGTGACTAAGTTGATGTGAATCGACTTAAAACTTGGTGTCGAAGTTATGCATCCTGATTCATCACTTCTCCACCCAACACCACCTTTTCCACATGTTTCTCGCCAAAGCTATAAGGCATATACGCCAGCGACGGCATGGGTTTCGTCAGGAAGAAATTTGCAGCCTTTCCTTTTGTGATGCTGCCGTGTGAGGCAAGAAGACCCATTGTATAAGCAGTATTAATCGTCGCTGCATTGATCGCCTCCTCAGGCGTGATCTTCATCCGGATGCAGGCAAGCGAGATCATCTGCAACATATTTCCAGACGGCGCACTGCCCGGATTGTAATCAGAGGCAATGGCCAGCGGCAGTCCGGCCTGAAGCATCTTGCGCGCGGGAGGCATCGAAAGGTTTAAGAAGAATGCTGCTCCCGGAAGTGCTGTGGGCATCGTCTTGGTTCCTTTCAACAACTCGATCTCTTCGTCGCCAATGTTTTCCAAATGATCTACGCTGATGGCACCGGTCTTCACACCAGCCTGGACACCGCCAGAACGATGAAGCTGGTTGGCATGGATACGGGGTATCATACCGAACCGCTTTCCGCGTTCCATAATCTTCTCCGTTTCATCTTGCGTAAAAAAGCCTTCTTCACAAAATGCGTCGATGTAATCCGCCAGCTTTTGCTCAGCGATGGCAGGAATCATTTCATCAAGGATCAACTTGATGTAATCTTCTTTCTTCATCTCACGCGGTACAGCATGTGCCCCGAGGAAAGTGGTCCGCACCAGCAGCGGCGTCTCCTTTCCAATACGTCTCGCCACACGGAGCATTTTCATTTCATCTTTAACGGTGAGACCATAACCGCTTTTGATTTCAACGGCACCTGTCCCGGTCCTGATAATCTCCCACGCGCGCGGCAGCGATCTTTCAAATAACTCATCTTCAGAAATTGCCTGCAGTTTTTTGGAAGAATTCAGAATCCCACCGCCGTTTGCCGCAATCTGTTCATAGGTAGCACCTTTGATCTTCAGCACAAACTCTTCTTCACGGTAGGCGGCGAAGACGAGATGCGTATGACTATCAACAAAGCTTGGAAATAGAAACCCACCCTTGGCATCGATTACCTGATAGCCTGTTGCGGAAGGGGCATCGATCATTTTTCCATACCCGGAGATCTTGTCGCCCTCAGTAGTGAGATAGGCGTTGTCGATGGCAGGGAGAATTGCCATGGCGTCGCCAGCGACGAAGGAAGGCGTGGAGTCCCGTACCTGAAAAAGAGATTTAATGTTGGTGACCAGAAGGTTCATCGAAGCGGTTGCTGGGTTATGCCTGTTTGGTGTTAGGGATTGGGCATTAGGGATTAGGGATTAGGGATTAGGGATTAGGAATTGGGAATTAGGGATTAGGAATTGGGCATTAGGCATTGGGCATTAGGGGCTAATCCACAGCGACAAGCTCTCCGTTTCTGAAATAAATAAAGGGTACTTCTTCATTGTCGCGGTTAGCCGAAAGCTTGTATCCTTTTGTAAGCCAACCCGGAAAGAGGCCGTCTTTCGCAAGGCCTTCCTGGAAATTTACGCCGTACCTATACATCGCGCGACCGGTGAACATCATGAAGTCGTATCCGATCTTCGTATAGTTAAGATATTCGGGCGGGAAAGAACCATGAGTCTTAATGTATTTTTTTCTGAACGTGACAAACGCCGGGGCATTCACGGGGGTGAAATTCGGAGCAGCAAACATGACATGAAGCCGCTCATATTTGGTAAGATCCACCGAAGTATTGTCGAGCCATGATTCTCCTCCGATTACCACAACTGAATCTCCCCTCGCCTCCACACTGCTGATCACCTTCGTGTAAATCAACGGGTCATCTGATGCAACGAAAATACTTCCAATGCTATCACGCTTGAGTTTAAATTGTTTCGGGTTCTTGAATTCATCAAATTCGGTCGGCGTCGCCAGGATGGTCAATATGCGGCCCGCTGTCTCCTTGCGAAACTCTTCCGACCAGGTGATCGTCAATCCGGCTGCTTTCGCCTGGTTTGCAAAGCTGACAGCCATGATTGAATCCTTCGGCTTGTCGCCATAGATAATCATCGTGTTCTTGTTACGGATTCTTTTCGAGAGCAAGTCAGCCGACTTTGCTGCCATCGTTTCGTAAGATGGCTGATAGAGGTATGCAAAAGGATCTTCGTTGATGTAATCCGAATAATTTTGCACCGGATTGAACATATTCGTCTGATTGGTTTGCGAAAAGTCCAATACGGGTTTCACTTCATCACGAAAAAGCGGACCTACAATCAGATCGGTATTTCGCAACTCCTCCGATTGTAAAAGTTTTTTGACCGTTTCCGGGTTGCGGTCCGTATCATAGGCGAGCAGGCTGACGTTGATACCTGTGTTCTTCAGGGAGTCATTCGCCAGGCGCATGCCATCATAAAGGTCCAGCATAATCTGATTCGGCTTTCTTGTCGGAGAAGGGTCAAGAGAGGAAGTCAGGAAAGGAAACAGAACAGACACATTATATTTCTCTTTTTTAATTTCTTGTAGAGGAAGTGACAAAGTGTATTGATCGCGAGGTAGTCCAAACCGGGTAACTACCGTGTCGAGAAGATGCTTGTCAGCCACCGCCGCGGGCTGACGGCTGATCGCACGGGCCAGTGCCTTGCCGACCTCCACATCATCCGGGTATTCTTCCCACATCATCCGCAGAATCTCGGGATCGGATATACCCGTCAAACTGATTCGCTCCAGTCTAGCAGTCTCCTGAATAGCGATGTAATCTTCCTGCTTCACCTGCTTCAGCATATGCATCGCCTGGAAGTATTCATGCAGATCGAAATAGATCAATGCGAGCCAGTAATTCACCTCACTCATCTGATCCCAATCGGGATAAGTTTTTTTAATATGAAGGAGTTGATCTTTTGCGACTGCTTTGAAACCCTGGCGATACGCGGCTATGGCGTAGTAAAATCCTGCGTATTCAGGGTATGGATTGTTCTTGTCATAAACCAGCAAGAGCTTAAACATCTCCATGGACAGGTTGTATTTTCCCTGGTTGAAATAGTCCTTGGCATTTTTGTATTGCTTTTTGAAATCCTGCGAAAAAGAGGATTGAAAAAGAAAGACGAGCAGAATCAAAACAACTACGTGTTTAGCGAACTTGCCAACCGACTTGTATTTCTTTGCTATTCCCATTCTATCGTTGCCGGTGGTTTTGAACTGATATCATACACCACTCTGTTAACTCCCTTCACTTTATTAATGATCTCGGACGACATCTCACTTAAGAATTCATACGGCAGGTGCGACCAATCAGCCGTCATTCCATCCACACTGATCACAGCCCTCAACGCCACCACCTTTTCATAAGTCCTTTCGTCACCCATCACACCCACAGCTTGCACCGGAAGCAAAATCGCGCCAGCCTGCCACACTTTATCGTACAAGTTATGATTTCTTAGTCCCTGGATAAAAATGTGATCGACATCCTGCAATATCCGTACCTTTTCGGGCGTAATGTCCCCGAGAATGCGAATTCCCAGCCCAGGACCCGGAAACGGATGGCGCCCGAGAATAGCAGGATCAATCTTCAGGGTCTTTCCTACCAGTCGTACCTCATCTTTAAATAACGTATTCAGAGGCTCTACCACTTTCAACTTCATTTTCTCCGGTAGTCCACCCACGTTATGATGTGATTTGATAGTCACAGAAGGTCCTTTCACAGAAACCGATTCGATTACATCAGGATAGATAGTACCCTGTCCAAGCCATTTCACGTCGCTGATCTTGTGTGATTCTTCGTCGAACACTTCGATGAATGTTCGTCCAATGGCTTTTCTTTTAGCTTCAGGATCAGACAAATCTTTCAGGGCTGCGTAGAATTTTCCCTTCGCATCCACGCCCTTGATATTGAGTCCCATTCCCTGGTATGAGTTGAGAACCTGCTCAAACTCGTTTTTACGGAGCAAGCCGTTGTCGACGAAGATGCAATAAAGGTTCTTGCCGATGGCCTTGTGAACAAGCATCGCAGCTACTGTAGAATCGACGCCGCCGGATAAAGCCATCACAACTTTATCATTGCCCAGCTTTGCTTTGAGGCCCTCCACCGTGGTATCTACAAATTGGTCAGGTGTCCAATCCTGGGCGCAGCCGCAAATGTGTACTACAAAGTTGCGAAGGAGATTTTTTCCTTCGAGCGTATGCGTCACCTCGGGGTGGAACTGAATGCAGAAAATGTTTTCGTTTTTCTTTCTGAACGCCGCCACTTTCACAGATGAAGTGCTGGCAATGATTTCGAAGTCGGGACCGATCGAGTCAATGGTATCCGCGTGCGACATCCATACCTGTGAATCGATGGAGATTTCTTTAAGAAGTTCGTTGTGGTGGTCTACTGTGGTCAGGCGTGCACGTCCGTATTCCCGCGTTGATGAAGGAAGAACTTTCCCACCAGTCTTCTGCGCGATGAGTTGGGCGCCGTAGCAGATTCCG
Organism: Cyclobacteriaceae bacterium; assembly: GCA_044227305.1. Classification (GTDB taxonomy): domain Bacteria; phylum Bacteroidota; class Bacteroidia; order Cytophagales; family Cyclobacteriaceae; genus ELB16-189. The sequence goes on from JBGAFJ010000001.1 coordinate 725,055, forward strand.
AGTACCGGAAGGTTTTTAAAAAGAGAAAGGTCCACATCCGGCGAACCGGCGTCCCGCACCGAGCAGGGGCTCCCTGAGAGAATAATGCCCTTGATGTCGGCGGTGATGGATGGGATCTTGTTGAAGGGGTGGATCTCGCAATACACGTTCAACTCACGTATCCGCCTGGCAATCAATTGTGTGTATTGGGAACCGAAATCGAGGATGAGAATCTGCTCTGCCATGCGCAAAAATAGAGGGCGAGCGCGTGTTTAAAAAGTCGGAAGGAAAATAAATGCGCGCCAAATACTTCGGTGTGACTGCCTCATGCCGGCCCAAAAGCTTTTAACTACCAATCGAAGAAGACCAAAAAGTCACGGGTCAGCCACAACGTCAGCAGGAAGCACAAAAAAATAACCGCAGGAAAAGGGAGCAAAAGACCATGCGAATTCAAGCAACAAGTCCTTGGCAACAAAAAACTAATGATCTTCTGTCGGGTAACAGTAGTCCTGGAGGTAGCCGCCCGCGCGATCAACGCCCGAGTAAAAAGCTTTGTTGACGCAGCTACAACCTTCATCCACCCTACCCATCTCAATAAGTGCAATGCCCTTATAAAAGATACCTTCTTCGTTATGCGGTTCGATGCGCAACAGAAGGTTGACGTACTCAAGCGCGAGAGTAAAATTATTGTCTTCGATCGCTGATGAAGCAGCATACATATAGGACGCAGTAAACGTGGCGTCCAGGTCAATCGACTTATTGAAGCACAAATAGGAGCTGTCCCGATTCTGGGTCTCGTGATAATACAACCCCAGATAGGTTTCCACTTCAGGGTCATCCTGCAACGCCTGTGCGAGTCTGAGGTCTGATTTGGCTTTGGCAAACTCTGATTTCTGAAGGTAGAGGACGCCGCGCCACTTCAGCAACTCCGGCTGAGGATCCGCGTCATTCATCGCCGCGTTGAGATTAACAAGTTGCTGGTCATCGTCGCCCAACTCACGATAAATGATTGCTCTGAAAAGCCTGGCTTGAGAAACCTGCGGATATTGAGGGATGAACAGGTCAACGTCTTTCAATGCCTCCTCGTATCGTTCCAACTTATAATAACTCAAAGCGCGATTGTAGACGGCACGATAGGTCTCTTTTCCCTTCAACTGGCTGGCATCAATGGCTTTGGTGTACAGCTTGATTGCTTTCTCGAAGTTCTGCTGGTTATAAGCACTGTCGCCGTCTGCCTCGTATCGCTTCCATTTCGCGTTCTGCGCATAGGAGACGAACGAAATGCAAAGCAACAAGCATGTGTAACGCAATACTTCCTTCGTTTTATTCAGAACCGTCATTTAATCCAAGTTCTTCTTAAAATCAGTTGGCCGCAACAGCCTTGTTTCGTTCACGCTTGCGGTCATTCTCATTGAGGTAAATCTTCCTCAACCGAATGGACTTGGGCGTTACTTCAACGTATTCGTCGGCCTGAATGTACTCCAATGCTTCTTCTAAAGAGAATTTCACCGCCGGAGCGATACGCATCTTTTCTTCAGAACCAGTCGCGCGCATGTTCGTGAGCTTCTTGGTTTTTGTGATGTTCACTACCAAATCTCCTCCGCGACTATGTTCACCGATCACCTGACCTTCGTAAACGGGGTCGCTCGGTTCAACGAAAAATTTTCCACGATCCTGCAGGTTGTGCAAACTATAAGGGATTGCTTCTCCTTGTTCCATGGAGATCAACGAACCACTGATACGGCCCGGTATTTCACCGCGGTAAGGCGCATACTCCTTGAAGCGGTGTGTAACTACAGCTTCTCCGGCCGTCACGTTCAATAGGTAGTTTCTCAGTCCGATGATACCCCGTGAAGGCATCATGAATTTAAGGATCATCCGGTCACCTTTGGGCTCCATGTTGGTCATTTCACCTTTGCGCATGGACACGGTTTCAATGGCCTTTCCTGAATCTGTTTCGGGCAGGTCGATTGTTAACTCTTCCATCGGCTCGCATTTCACACCGTCGATCTCTTTATAGATAACCTGCGGCTGACCGATTTGTAATTCATATCCTTCGCGACGCATCGTTTCAATCAACACAGAAAGGTGAAGCACACCTCGTCCGAATACCAGCGTGCTGTCTGCGGAGCCGGTGTCGGCTGTTCGCAATGCAAGATTCTTCTCAAGTTCCAGATTCAATCGATCTTTGATGTGACGCGACGTTACATACTTTCCTTCTTTTCCATAAAAAGGTGAGTTGTTGATCGTAAACAGCATGCTCATGGTGGGCTCATCGATGGCGATAGATGCCATGGCTTCCGGATTAGAAGGATCTGCGACAGTATCACCGATTTCAAACCCTTCCAGTCCCACCAACGCACAAATCTCGCCCGCCATCACTTCTTCAGCTTTCTGTTTTTCGAATCCTTCGAACACATAAAGTTCTTTGATGCGTGTCTTGACGATAGGACCTCCATCGCGCTTCATCAACACAACCTGCTGGCCTGTTTTCACCGAACCACGGTGAACCCGTCCAATCGCCACACGTCCGATGTAGGATGAATATTCAAGCGAGGTGATCAGCATTTGAGTCGTTCCCTGTTCGACAACCGGAGCCGGGATGTATTTTACAATACCGTCCAACAACGGCGTAATGTCTGTCGTTGGGTTTTTCCAGTCTGTGCTCATCCAACCATTCTTGGCGGAACCATAGAAAGTCGGGAAGTCCAATTGTTCTTCGGACGCATCCAAAGAAAACATCAGGTCAAAAACTGCTTCGTGAACTTCGTCAGGCGTACAGTTTTTCTTATCTACTTTATTTACAACCACGATGGGTTTCAATCCCATCTGGAGCGCTTTCTGCAATACGAAACGGGTTTGGGGCATAGGACCCTCAAAAGCATCCACCAGCAACAGACAACCATCTGCCATGTTGAGCACTCGCTCCACCTCACCACCAAAGTCGCTGTGACCAGGGGTATCAATAATATTGATCTTGTAGTCTTTGTAACGCACAGACACGTTTTTCGCCAGGATGGTAATCCCGCGTTCCCGCTCGAGGGGATTGCTGTCCATGATCAATTCGCCCGGGTTTTCGTGGGCTTTAAAAAGGTGGCCTGCGTGCAGCAGTTTATCCACCAAAGTTGTCTTTCCGTGGTCGACGTGAGCAATAATTGCAATGTTCCTGATCTTACTAACCTCCATAAATCCTTGAAATCTCGCTTTTTAATGAAATGAGCCGCAAAGATAGCTGAATTTGCCGAAACAATCCCGCGTTGACGACTCCCGCCCATTAAGGTTGACGAAAGGATTATATCTTTCTAAAGTTAAAATTAAGGCAACATGAAGAAATGTGTCTGCGCACTGATTCTGCTTGCGTCCCTTCCAGGTATTGCTCAGAAAAAGTCAGCGAAACCAATGCGTGTGTTATTCATTGGCAACAGTTATATCTATTACAATGAATTGCCTGACATGACCTCAAAGGTAGTCGCGTCGTACGGAGAACAAATGCAGGTAGACAGTCATACGCCGGGCGGCTTTACATTAAAGCAACAGTCTGCGGCGCCGGATGCGATCTAAAATAGTTGCAGGTGTCAAAGTTGCAGATCTCAATGTTGCAGGTCTCAAAGTTGCAGGTCTCAGTGTTGCAGGGTTGCAAGTCGCAGGGATGTAGGTGACAAGTCAAAGGTTACAGGTCACATCGTAACAACACACCGCAGGGACTACATTTTACCGTAAATGGGATTTAGCCATTTTTCTGCCGGCTCATATTTGCTGGCGCTGGCCCAACGGATACCACGCTTCATCATTTCAATCGCTTCAGGTTGCTCGAGAACGTGCGCCAGGTTGTGACCTACTGAAGTATAAAATATGCGTCCCTTGCCATGCATCTTCTTCCAGGTGACCGGGATCACCGCACCGTCGATCCAGGGAGTTTGCTTTTGCCAGGGTTGATCGCCTTCGGGTTTGATGTTGCCATTGAATCGCGTGGTCGCCAGCACTTTTACGTTCGGGTCGACGAGCATATAATACTGCTCGCTTCTCATTTTGAAATCTTTCAATCCTTTGGTGACCTCATCCTGATGGTCCACAATTTTTACTTCGTAGTCGACTACGCCGCCTGGGTGCACAACCCATTGCCCGCCAGTCATGAATTGATAGTCAGGATTTTCGCGGAATGCATCGCACATACCGCCATGCCAACCCGCCATCGCCGTTCCGTTTACCTGCACAGCTTCGAGAAGACCTGCTTCCTGTTCCTTTGATATTTTCGACATGGTGAATACCTGAATGACGAGATCGATGGAACTCATCAGAGTTTTGTCGGCATAAGGGTCCAGCGTTTGAAACACTTGCACATCCGCACCCTCCTCTTTCAGCCACGGCACCATGTAGCCGGCGAACTTATCGGGCTCGTGGCCGGGCCATCCTCCGTATACAAAAAGAACTTTCCTGCCCTTCAACGAAGGCAGAGGCATTGACACATGCGACGCTTCTGTTCCGGCAAGACTGGAAAGAGGCATTGCGGCGGCTGATCCCAGGGCGATCGCCTTGGCCAAAAATTCCCTGCGGTTGTTCTTTTTCATATCGTGGACAAATTGAATTCTTAATTAACGAAAAAAAACTGAATACCAGAGTCGCAATTACACCGCAAATCTATTTTTCACGGGTTGCATAGTCGTAGATCATCTTTGACACATTTGCCATGGCTTCGACACCCGCCTCCTCATCTTTCAATTCTCGAGAGAGCAACACCAGTACGTATGGATTTCCTTGTCCGGGATATACGACGCCGGAATCGTGGTGTAGCCCCGTGATCCATCCGGTCTTGTGGGCAACGGTCGTGCCCGCGGGAAGCCTGGCAGGGATGATGTCATTGAAGTCCTGGTCACCAAGAATCTTAAGCATCTGGTCAGAAGATGTTTTGTCCACCACCTCGCCTTTTGCCAGTTTCTCAAATATTAACATCAAATCGTAGGCAGTCACTTGATTATTCAGTCCTGCCTGGAAAGCCTTGCTGTCTTCGACGCCGCGAAGAACCTGTATGTCACGGGCACCGAGATCGCGCATGGATTGCGTCACATTCTTAGCATCGACCAACTCAATGACAATATTGGTAGCGAGGTTGCTGCTGGCAGTAATCATGTAGTAAACCAGCGAATCCAAAGGCATTTTTGTTCCAACCTGACTGTAGATCCTGGCATAGCTGTCGTTCGAAGCGGACAATCTATACGGGCTGCCGTCCACAATACTTTTGAATTCATCTTTCACCAGAACTGAATCTTTCAAAGAAAGCTTTCCGGCATGAGCTTGTTTGAATACTTCGATCATCACAGGCGTCTTCATCGTGCTGGCGGCGTGAAAAAGATCATGCTCGTTGATCAATATTTCTTCACCGGTGTTCAGGTCCTTAAAAGCAACGGCAAAGGTTCCTGCCGTTTTCTCGAATTCATCTGATACATCTTTCTTCAGCTTGTCTTTCGATGATTCACAGGCAACGAGACATACCAGCGTTACCGTAAGAGCAAGAATTGCAATACCCTGAGTTTTCATTTGACAAATGTGATAAATGGCATTTTGATCTAGTAAACCAGGATTAACAATCCGGTTCTGGTCACTAAATTTCAAGATAAATCAGTCATTATGAAAATCGGCGCCACGCTCCTTTCACTGCTTTTCTTGTTTGTGCTCCCGGCTCACCAGCCATTCTTCAGCAGATCACCGCTCTACGCGAATAAAGTGATTGTTGCCTCGGACAGCCAGTTGGCGTCGAAAGTGGGGAAAGAGATTTATGCACAAGGTGGCAACGTTGTCGATGCCGCAGTCGCGACGGCGTTTGCCATGGCCGTAACATTTCCTGCAGCTGGCAACATCGGTGGTGGCGGGTTCCTGGTTTATCATGACAACAAAGGCAATGCTACGACGATCGATTTCCGCGAGAAGGCGTCCGCTGCGGCAACTCAAAATATGTTCGTAGATGCAAAAGGGAAATACATTCAGGACCTTGCCCATACGGGACTGTTATCGGTTGGTGTACCCGGTACCGTCGCCGGACTACATCTTGCACACAGCAAATATGGAAAGCTTCCCTGGGGGAAAGTTGTGGAGCCCGCCGTGAAGCTGGCAGAAGAGGGGTTTGTGTTCCCCTATGATCTGTATCTCGGCGCGAAGTATTACGAGAAGCAGTGGAGATCCTATCCCTCTACCGCGCGGGTGATGTTTAAAGCAAACGGCGACTTCTATCAACCGGGGGAAATGTGGAGACAGCCAGACCTGGCAGCCGCACTCAAAAGGATTCGCGATAAGGGTAGAGATGGGTTTTACAAAGGCGAGACCGCTGAAAAGCTGGCCGCGTTCTTCAAACAAAACAAAGGGCTCATCACAAAAGAAGACCTGGAGCAATATCAGGCGGTGGAACGGAAACCAGTCACAGGTACGTATCGGGGGTATAAGGTTTATTCCATGCCTCCACCCAGTTCGGGAGGAGTAACCCTGATTCAAATGTTGAACATCCTCGAGGGTTATGATCTCAAAAAGATCGGATACAATTCAGCGGAATATGTCCACCTTCTTTCAGAAACGATGCGTCGGGCGTATGCTAACCGTGCCGAATACCTGGGTGATCCGGATTTTAACCCGGCGATGCCCATTGATAAACTAATTTCGAAAGATTACGCCAACACATTAAGAGCAGGCATCAATTTGGAAAAAGCCTCTGCCAGCGACTCGACACGTTTCGCGAAGGGCTATGAAGGAACTCACACAACCCATTTGTCCGTCATGGATGCCGAAGGCAACGGTGTCTCGCTCACCTACACCATCGAACAGGGATTCGGTTCGCAGATCATTGCAGACGGCCTCGGGTTTTTTCTGAATAATGAGATGGGCGACTTCAATGCGATTCCAAATGTCACCAACAGTCAGGGTGATATCGGAACGCCGCCCAATTTCGCGAAGGCCGGGAAGAGAATGCTATCGAGTATGACACCTGCGATTCTGACCAAAGACGGACGCGTGGTTATGGTCGTTGGCGCGGAAGGTGGCCGCACGATCATCACAACCGTTTTACAAACGATTCTCAATTGCATCGACCACGGCATGAGCATCGGCGAAGCGATGGACGCCGGGCGTATTCACCATCAATGGCTCCCCGACCGGATTGATTATGAAAAATTTTCTTTGTCGGCAGACACGCAGGAAATCCTGAAAAGAAAAGGTCATACGCTTTTTGAAACGTCGTACCAGGGATCGGCAACAGGGATATTATATAATGCGGAATTGAAAGCGTTAACAGGTGCTGTCGATTCAAGGTTCACTCACGAGACCGCAGAGGGGTATTGACGCGTTGCCATGTCAACATAGCTATCCGCATAGCCCACCCATTGCATTTCATGTTTATCAATCCCGTTGGAATCATCTGGAAAACCGTCGTGGATTTAACTGTCATTTTTGTCGCATCATCGTCAATTTCGCATAGTTGATAAACTGGCGGGCTTCAGCCCGGGATTTTTTATGACCAGCTTCCTCCAGGTTTACATTCACGCTGTGTGGTCCACGAAATACCGCCAACCGATACTGACCCGTGAACACCGGTCCATCCTGTTTGATCACATCATAGCAAATGCGCGTTCGAAAGGAATCTATATTGACACAATTGGTGGATACATAGATCATGTTCATTGTCTGTTTCGGCTGGGGAAAGAGCAGACCATCGCAAAAACGATTCAATTGATAAAAGGTGAATCAGCCAATTGGGCGAACAAACAAAAATTAATAAAGCCCGCCCTGCGATGGCAGGAAGAATATTATGCCGGATCCGTGGATTATAAATCCATTCAATCGGTACGTGATTATATTATTAATCAGGAACAGCATCATGCGGTTAAAACCTTCGATGAGGAATACAACGAGGTGACGATTATGTATGGTATAGATGGGGCTAAAGCCCCAGGGTGATGTGGGGCGCTTCATAGCCCGCAGCTAAAGCTGCGGGCTCTCAACTCAGGTCGGGACTGCATTTCTCGCTAAGACTTAAACCTGCAGAACGTGCCCATCGGCAAATCGTAACCCTTCTTCGGGTGAAGAAAAAACTCTCCCGTTTCAATGTCGGCCTTCGGAAAATGTGTTTTCACAACATTGTACCCCACAGTTGACGAGAGACCCACCGCATACATCGACAGAATAAAAAAATACTGCTCTTCGGACAGCAGGTTTTTTGCCATCCCGATCAGTTCATCGAGCTGTTCCTGCAAAGTCCACTTCTCTCCATCCGGACCGCGTCCGTAGGGCGGTGGGTCCATGATGATGCCATTGTATTTGTTACCTCTCTTCACTTCGCGCTTCACAAACTTGAATGCATCCTCATACACCCAACGGATGTTATCCAGACTATTGAGCTGCATGTTCTGGTTGGCCCAATTCAATCCAGGCCGTGATGCGTCGCAATGCGTGACTTCAGCGCCTGCACGCCGTGCCACGACCGACGCAGCGCCGGTATAGGCAAAAAGGTTGAGTACCCTCCCCTTCGTCTTCCAACCTTGAATCGTTTCATGGATAAAATTCCAGTTCTCACCCTGCTCAGGAAATACGCCCACATGACCGAAGCCTGTCAGCGCGAGACGCAGCACAACACTGAGATCATCATCGGAATAATTGATTTGCCAGCTCTCCGGCATGTCCTTCAACTTCTTCCACCCTCCTTTCACCTCGTCAGTAAAACGAAACTTATCATTTTGCTCGCGTGTAAAATGGGCGTGAGCCATCTTTTCCCAGTCGCCTTCAGGCAGAAATGGCTGCCAGATCGCCTGCGGCTCAGGACGTATCAAAGTGTACTTACCAAAGCGCTCCAGCTTTTCGCCATGGCCGGAGTCCAATAGTTCGTAGTCGTGCCAACCCGTGGGGTAAAGAAGTTTCATCGGAAATTCTAGGCTACAAAGAAGCAACTTAATTTTTCGCCGTGAAAATCAATCAGGGCGGAATCAAATAATCTCACCAAAAACTTTATTCTTTATCCAGAAGTTTGGCACCTCCATGTCAGAAAGAAAATTGATTCGCGAAATTTAATCAAACTATATTTGGGTAACGATCAAACGTGAAAGCCGGCACCGTCATCACCAGCACGCACAATCCGAAAGTAAAGAGCCTGCTTTCGCTTGAAAAACCGCGTGAACGCCGCCGGCAACAGCTGTTCATCATCGAAGGGAAAAAAGAAATCGGTCTCGCACTCGAGGCCGGTTATAAAATCGGAAACCTCTTCTACTGCGTTGACATTTTTCCCGAAAAAGACCTTCAGTCGTTACACATCGAGGATAAGTTTCTGGTGCCTGTAACCCAGGAGGTATTCGACAAGATCGCCATGCGTGAGAATTCAGGAGGCGTTGTCGCCGTAGCGGAGATGAAGACCCACCGCATCGACGACATTCAACTCAGCAAAAATCCCCTGGTGCTGATCCTGGAGTCGGTGGAAAAACCGGGTAACCTGGGCGCCGTCCTGCGCACGAGCGATGCCGCAGGCGTTGACGCCGTAATCATCTGCGATCCCACCACAGACTTCTACAATCCAAACGTGGTCCGCTCCAGCCTCGGATGTGTATTCACCAAACAGATAGCCTCCGCTACATCCGAAGAGGCGATCGCGTGGTTGAAAAAAAATAACATCACACCCTATTGCACCTATCTGAAAGCGTCCAAACCTTACAATGAGGTGGACTACAAAATTCCTTCTGCCATCGTCATGGGAACGGAGTCAACCGGTTTATCGAACGTGTGGGTGCAAAATGCATCTGCGAACATCATCATTCCCATGCAGGGAAAAATCGACTCGATGAATGTGTCGACGGCGGCGGCCGTGGTTGTGTTCGAAGCAATGCGGCAGCGGGGGTTCAAGAACCACAGTCGCAGTCTGTAGTTTCACGTAAAGGTCGCGAAGGTAAGAAAACGCAAAGATCGCTAAGCCTTTTGCGATCTTTGCGTGAAATATTTTTGCCTTATTGATCTTTCTTCCGCATCACCTTTTGCTCAGGGTTCTTAATGATGCCGGGTTCGCGTTTCAGGAACTCATCGTAAAGTAATGTCTGCCTGCTTTGCATCGGCATCTGGTAACCGTCGATGAAGACGTTGCTCACTTGCGTCTTGGTTTCAAAAATATCGCCGTTAGCGACGAACAAATTAGCGTTCTTGCCTACTTCGATGGACCCAAGTTTATCGCCCAATCCCATCATCTCTGCGGGAGCAATCGTTATGGCTTTGAGCGCATCCTCTTTGCTCATCCCATACGCAACGGCGAAACCGGCGTGGTAAGGAAGGTTCCGGTAGTTACCGTTGCCATCTTCAGAGCTGCGGATCGCCACTTTCACACCAGCCTTTCTCAGCAATCCGGCATTCGCATATACCGCATCATAACGATCGTAGTCACGGGTCGGAATGCCGATCACCGGCCCAACGATACAGGGGATACCCGCCTTCGCGATGCTCTCCGCCTCACGCCAGCCTTCGGTCACACCCATGAACACTACCTTCTTCACTTTGTGATCTTTCACCCACTTCAGTGCAGCCTGAATATCTTTCTGAGCATTCACCTCAATCATCAGCGCGGTGTTTCCACGTACCACAGGCAACATCGCCTGCATCTCCGGATAGTAAGCAAGGCCTTTTCCACCGGTAGCTGAATCGAGCTTATGATATTGAACCGCCTTTTCCCAAACTTCATTGAGTTGCTTCAATGACTTCTCCATTCCTTTTTTAATCTCATCGTCGGTGCGGCGATCAAAAAAACCGCGGCGGCCGGTATTTGGAAAAGTCACCACAACGCCCTCAAATCCCGCCGCCATTTGATCCGGTGTATATCCATAAAGGTTTACCAAACCAGCAGTGCCGGGCAACAATCCACCTTCCGGAACCACCAGCGTAGTCGTCACGCCGCTGATGCGTGTAATGGGAATGGCCGTTGCATTCGGATTAACCGCAGTAAGTGCCTTCATCTGAGGAATTACTTCGCCCTCTTCTTTCTCATCTGTGGCCTGAGGAATCTGGCCGATCTCGAGCAGACCAATCTTGGTGCCGCTGTCGATCATGCCGGGATACACGAACTGACCTTTGCAGTCAATGACTTCCGCTCCTTCGGGAATTGCAATGCCTGTACCGACAGCAGCAATCTTTCCATTGCTGATCACAACGGTTCCGCCCTGGATCGTTCCCTTCGTGACGGTCTGAATGGTGGCGTTGATCAGGGCGAAGGTGCCTCCTTTCGCCTTAGGATTCTGCGCGTTTGACTGAAGGGCCACTAAACCCATCAGCACTACCAAGATCCCATATATAGCTTTCATCTTTCTCATGGTCATTGTCAGTTTTTGTTTTCAAATCGTCCGAAAAGTTTCAGAAAGTGAACTCCCTGTTGCGCTCCGCCGACGCCTTGCATGCAGTTATCATGATTGTGTCCATTCTCCTGGAAGGTCACGTCGATGGTCTCCTTGGGGTCGATCATGATGCGCATGTCGGCTGGATCTTTGGCTTTATCGAACCTCACGATACCGTCAACAATCGTGTAAAGCGGGACGGTATAAATGGAGAGCGGGTGCTCTTTGAAGATCGCAACATCTCCATCCTTTCCAACTTCCAACGACCCCACTCTGTTCTCGATACCCAATTGCTTGGCAGGGTTGATGGTGATGGTTGCAAGTGCTTCGTCGTCGGTAAGGCCACCGTACTTCTGTGTCTTACCAGCTTCGTGATACAAGTGACGGATGAGATCGGGTGAATCGGAATTGATCGACGTTACCACGCCATTTCGCACGAGGATCGCCGCATTGTAAGCAGTCGAATAATATACCTCAAGTTTATATTGCCACCAGTCGGCGAACACAGACGCCATCGCGCCTTGAGCAGCCAGTTCGGGTGCCACCTTGAAACCTTCATTGGTGTGCTGGAACACAAGACGTTTGATACCGAAATCCTTACAAACCTTCAACAACATATTGATCTCATCAGCGCGGTAGCTGTGACAATGCAGAATGATCTTACCGTCAAGAATATCGGCGAGTGTCTCGTAGCGCAGGCTGTAATGAGGCGGTGTGCCTCTCCAACCAGTTACCTGCTTGTTTTTGTTATAGGTGTTCCACTTGTCTCGGTACTGTCTCGCTTCTGAGAAAGCCTGACGAATCACAAACTCAACACCCATACGGCTTTGAGGCTGCTGTCCGTCTCGTCGGCCGTGACCCGTGACATTTTCACCTAACGCGAATTTGATGGTGCGGGGCGCGCCCTCCATCTTCAACAAATCTCCATCATAAACTCCGTAGCGATGTTTGATAGTTTGTGATTGTCCTCCGATTGCATTGGCCGATCCGTGCAAAGCGTGAGAAACTGTGCAGCCACCCGCCAACGCGCGGTAAATGCTCACCTGGAAAGGATTGATTGCATCACCTGTCCAGACTTCGGGTGTGATGGCGTTTGTACCCTCATTGATTGCGTCAAGGGCGATGTGAGAGTGCGCGTCAACAATGCCAGGCATGACGAACAGGCCTGTGGCGTCGATCACTCTTACACCCGCGGGTGCAGATATGTTCTTTCCGATCTGCGCGATCTTACCGTCTTTGACCAGTACGTCCGTGCTTTCGAGATTGCCTTTTGTGATGGTAAGCACCGTTCCGTTCTTGATCAGCAAAGTTCCTTTCTCGATCTGCGCGTGAGCGGATGAGAAAGCGATGCTTGCGATGAGTATGAATATTTTTTTCATCTTTTTCTGATTTGAGATATGAACTAGTTTTTAGGATCCCTCGTGCCTTCAGTAGGGAAAGAACCAAAAGAACCAACTGATGAAGTGCCTCTGAATGTATCTCCCTCGAAAGTCACTTCCACTTCGACTTTGATCACGTTTGCCCCAAAACTCAAAGTGTAATTAAAGGATAGGTTTGAACCCTCGAGCGAAATATCTTTCATCTCGACCGGGGTGGGAAGTCTGCCTCCCGAAACGGTTCCGCTATAATTGTTTCCGTCTTTCTTGAAAGTCCATTTACCATCGGTGTTGCCCTGTGGGCTTTGCGTCATCGATGACCACGAACCCTCGATCTGAGCCACCGCACTATTGCCGTCGGCTTTCTTCACCTCTTTGGCTTCCAACTTATTCATCACGCCGTCCACAAACACGTAAACAACTTTAGCCTTCTCATTGAAATAAGGCTTATTGGTGATGACGAGGTTCGCCATTTTCCCATTGTCTACGGTTCCCATCCGGTCCGACAATCCAAGCAACGTCGCCGGTGCTGTGGTAAGCGCTGCAAGTGCCGCGTCTTCCGACAAACCCGCCGCGATCATTCTCCTCAGGTTCGCGGGAATATCTTTTGTTTTCACCGACATCGTCGAAAATCCAAATGGAACACCTGCCTTTTGGAACGCTGCTGCCTGACCTACATAAGCCGCGATCGCATCCGTGCGGCGCTTGTCCAACGCTTCTTTCTCAAGCTGCGCACTGGTCTTTGCACCCGCATCGGCTTTCTTGTCCTTATCTTTTTTGTCGTCTTTCTTCACCTCTTCGGGTAGATCCAAGGACAGAAAAACTTTAGCGCCTGATCCTTTTACCTTATTAACAAGCGGCCATGACTCCTTCACGTCAGCAAGCATCAGGGAAAATCCGAGGTCACTTTTCAATGCCAGCACGCGGTTTACATCGTTGATCTTCTCGGCTTTGAAAAGCACAGGCATTCTTTGATCGATTACCGGATAAAACGGTTCCAGGGTGCGGTCTGTGACCGGATGCTCAAGCCCTACCCTGTTCGACGCATACGTCGACGCATAGGATTTTGCCAAAGACGCCTGCCGATAGAGGTCGCGCCATTTGGCCATCACACCCAGGATGGTTGCCGGATACATCTGTGAGGCACCGGTAAGTTCTGAGTACATAGCAGACTTTGATTCAAGCACCATTTTATCGGGCGACTCACCACTGGTCAACACGATCGCGGCCTGGCCAGGAAGTAAATTGCCGTGGGGCACAACGTGAGCCACAGTGAAGCCGAGGTTGCGGAGGTCTTCCAAAGCTTTGTCTGCCGGGTTTAGGAAATTTCTTACGTCTATCTGCGGATTGACGCCGGCCCTCTCGTTGGGTGGATTGCCCGGATCCTTGATCTTGTCTTTGTTTTCGTCTTTTGGCTTTGAGACACCCGCGCGTGTAAGACCGTCAATGAAGCCGGCATACACGTACATGGAGTCGCCTTTAATGGTAATGGCATCAGACGGGATGGGTGCGCTCTTCGCGACGGCACTGATGAGTCCGTCTTTAATTACTACGGTGGCACCCTCTATTTTCCGGCCGGGAGCCTGTATGACCGTGACGTTGGTGATCGCATACGTTCGCGTGACGGGAACGAGCTCCTTGTCATCCTGGCCGAACGCCAAGGCGGGTAGGAAAAGGACCATGGTAAGAATGGCCCATCGGTATTTCAAATTCATAGCAACGGTGTGGGTTTTATTATCAAGGCAGGAAATGTAAAAAGAAAAATGAGACGTTTGCGAAACGGTTACAGGAGCGGTGGGGGCCGCACGTCGCCCGCACCCACGACGCGACCCTGCATTAAATCATAAATCATTAACTTTTCGACCAGTACTCAATAAATGACCTTACCAACATGAACTCTCAATTTGATTCCGCCACCGTCCGAAAACAATTTCCCTCGTTACAACGCCTCCACAATGGCAAGCCCCTTGTCTTCATCGACGGCCCCGCGGGAACGCAGGTGCCTCAAAACGTCATTGATGGCATCACACATTACTACAAAAACTCCAATGCCAATACGCATGGTGCCTTTGTCACCACGAACGAGACTGACAAAGTAATCGCAGGCATGCGGCAGGCGATGGCGACGTTCCTGAATGCGGATAGTTCACGGTGCATCTCTATCGGACAAAACATGACCACGTTGAATTTTGCGCTGGCACGCGCGATGTCGCGACGCATACAGCCGGGGGAAGAAGTTTTGATCACACAACTCGACCACGAAGCGAACCGCGGTCCCTGGCTTACTCTTCGTGAACATGGCATCAAAGTGCGTGAAGTGCGGCTCAATCAAAACGGCATGCTCGACTACGACGACTTTGCTGCCAAGATCAACGAGAACACGAGGTTGGTGTGCATGGGCATGTCGGCGAACTCCATCGGTACGGTGAATGATTTCAAACTCGTAAGAGAACTTACTTATAAATATGGTGCATGGCTCCTTCTTGACGCCGTGCATTACGCACCCCATTTTTCAATCGACGTGCAGGATATCGGATGCGATTTTCTGCTTTGTTCAGCTTATAAGTTCTATGGACCCCATGTTGGGATTTTGTACTGCCGGCCGGGACTCCTTGAAAGACTTCCTGTTGACAGGTTGCGTACGCAGGATCAATGGGCTCCCGACCGCATTGAAACCGGAACCCTGAACCACGCCGCGATTGCCGGTGTGACTGTGGCGGTGGATTTCATTGCGAGCGTTGGAAGTGGAAACACGTTGCGTGAAAAACTGAGCAACGCCTACGCAGCCATCGCCAAGCACGAGCATGCTTTGGCGAGCAAACTTTATTCAGGACTGAAAAAACTCGAAGGCGTGACACTAGTCGGTCAGGATTTTTCGTCTCCTGCACGAACACCAACGGTTTCATTTACAGTGAAAGGCAAAGACCCTGTCGCAGTCTGCGAGAAACTGGCTGAGAAAAACATCTGCGCGTGGGATGGAAATTTCTTCGCGATACGACCCATTGAGGTTTTGGGACTTTATGAAAAAGGTGGAGTAACGCGGATGGGAATTTCGATTTATAATACGGAGGAAGAGATTAGTTACGTGTTGAGTGTGATGGGTGAGATCTGTAAGAATTAAGTTATAAGCCACTGATCCCGATAGCCATCGGGACACGGACAGACACGGATTTAGTGCATTTCTTATCCGTGTTCATCCGTGTCCTCCGTGGCAAAAAAAAATGCACTTAACTGGGAAATGTTTTTGGTAAATTATAACCGAAAAATATCCCATATGGACAAACGAACCTTCCTCAAAAGCGCCACCCTCATGACCCTCGGGATGGCCTCTTTCGAAGCCCTCGCCAATCAGGTATCGCTCATCTCCCACCTCTCCCCTGACGAGGTCGCCGCCAACGAAGACTTCTGGCTATCCATACGCGGCGGCTACAAACTCAAGCCCGACTACATCAACCTCGAGAACGGCTATTATTGTATCCTCCCACAGGAAACCCTCGAGAACTTCATCAACCACGTCCGTGAAGTGAACTACCAGGGCTCGTACTATATGCGCACCGTGCAGTTCGACAACAAGAAAAACATCGCCGCGAGGCTCGCCAAACTTGCCGGCTGTTCCCCCGACGAACTCATCATTACGCGCAACACCACCGAATCCCTTGACATGGTCATCGGCGGCCTCGACTGGAAAGCCGGTGACGAAGCCGTCATGGCCGAACAAGATTACGGCGCCATGCTTGACCACTTCAAGCTCATCGCAAAAAGATATGGTGTGGTAAACAAAGTCGTCTCCGTGCCCAACCACCCCAAATCCGATGACGAACTCGTTGAACTATATTCTAAAGCCATCACACCGAAGACACGCCTACTGATGATCGGTCACATGATCAACATCACGGGACACATCCTTCCCGTTCGCAAGATCTGCGACATGGCACATAGCAAAGGTGTACAAGTGATGGTGGACGGTGCGCATGCGTTCGCTCACATACAATTTAATATCCCCGACCTCGGCTGCGATTATTATGGCACCAGCCTGCACAAGTGGCTGAGCGTTCCCCTCGGTGCCGGATTCCTGTACGTGAAGAAAGACAACATCGCGAAGGTATGGCCCCTCCTCGCCGACAGTGACACGCGCAAGCCTGACGACATCGGAAGACTAAACCACATCGGCACGCACCCGGTCCACACCGACCTCGCCATCGCCAACGCCTTAGATTTCTACACAACCCTGGGTCCCGAAAGAAAGGAAGCGCGCCTCCGCTATCTCCAGAACTACTGGACTTCAAAAGTCCGCAACCTGTCACATGTTGTTATAAACACTCCTGCAGATCAAACCCGTTGCTGCGGCATCGCGAACGTGGGTATCAAAGCCATGAAGCCGGGAGATTTGGCGAAAACGCTGTTGGATAAATACAAGATCTACACGGTTGCCATTGATGTTGCCAATGTGCAGGGATGCAGGATCACGCCGAATGTATATACGACTACCGATGAATTAGACACATTTGTAAGAGCACTAGGAGAATTGGGATAAGACTCCTCCCAAATCTTAAATATCAAATGAAAAAATAGTTGGAACTACTCACGACTTTGGGTGTGTGGTCGTACCATCTCAACTTCGTAATAACTTAGTGGATTAGTTCTTGAGTTCATTTACATTGAGGCATCCAAATCCTTATTCTACTTTCTTCTAAATTTTAAAATTCTGATACCGAACCGTTTATAATTCGTAACTATCTTAAAAGAAATTAAGAATTATGGAAACACGAAAAATCTACAGATGTTTCATTTCTTCTCCAGGGGATTGCCAACGCGAAAGGGAATCCTGCGAGAAGGTAATCGATCAAATAAATAACGGTTTAGCAAAACATCTCGGATTAAGTTTTGAGACATTCATGTGGGAATATGACGTACTGCCGGATGTCGGGAAATCGGGTCAGGAAATCATAGACGAGTATGTACAAAAATCCAACTATGACATTTTCGTAGGGATAATGAAAAATCGGTTTGGCCATCCAACCAAAAAAGCCGGAAGCGGAACCGAACACGAATTCAACGACGCCCTCAATAGAAAAAAAAAAACGACACCGAAAACTTACCCAAAATCCTATTCTTTTTCGGGAAAGAAAGCATTGACCCCGACAATTTTGATCACGATCAATATCAGAAAGTCAAGAATTTTAAAGGTAACATCAGCAACAAAGGCCTTTACACGGATTTTCAAGGTATTGAAAATTTTGAAAAAGCCTTCAAAGAAAAGTTAGAACTGTTCATTATAGACTATTCTCCGCTAGACCGGCCAGACGAGAAGATAAAAGAGGTAGATCTTGTTTTAAAAAAAATGGAAGATGATTTAAGTGAGTCGCTCAAAACATATAATGAAAAAAGTCCAGTTTGGATTGAACCAATAATAAGTTCAAAAAGGGAGATACCAAACAATCCGGCAATGAATTATACTGATAGAATAGAATTGAATACACTAATTGAAGCTCCGAAGGATATTGTAATAAAGGCGCCATCAGAATTTGGATTGACATCATTGGCTCACTATTTGAAATTGGAAGCGTGGAAAGTAGGGAAAACTTTTTTGTTTATCGACGCTAAAAAAACCAGAAAACATAAAGTTGTAAGAGATATCCATAAAGAGCTAGAAAGTTACTTCTTAAAAACAAATAGTCGACTCGATTGCATCCTTTTGGATTCCGTTTATTTCGAAGAGGAGGGAACAATGCATATGGTGAAAAACATATGCGATGGCTTTGCCGAAACTCCGTTGATTATCTTTAACACACTCGATAATAACTTCTTTCTGAAATCAAATGAGGATGACAAAGTGGAAATTAAACGAAAGTTTACATCGCTCTACCTTTTACCCCTTCCACAAAAAGAACTAAGAAAGCTTGTGACTTCGTATTCAACAATAAAATCTCTTGAGGAGGACAGCGATGTAATTTTGAGTAAGATTAACAAAGATTTAACATCTCTTAATCTGCATCGAACAGCCAAGAACTGCATCTCAATTTTACGTGCTTCTTCTAAAATCGGAACAAAGTATAGCCCTGTCAATAGAACAAAGTTACTTGACACAATTTTAAATACCATTTTCGAAGAATATGAAATTCCTACATATCATGATAAAAAGCCGGACGTGAAGGATTGCGGGTTTGTGCTGGGATATTTTTGCGAAGTACTAGTTACCAGGAATGAATTTCAATTTACTGCGGATCTATTTAAAAGTACGCTCACAGATTTTTGCAAATCAAATTTTATCGAGTTGGATTTGAACTACTTGCTAGCGGTACTTATCGATAACTCAATATTTGGAAAAGTTTCCGACTTGCTTTATTTCAAGAATACCTATTGGGTGTACTATTTCATTGCCCAAAGAATGAGTATGAGCAAAGAATTTTTAAAGAAGATATATGCAGACAAAAAATACATCGATTATCCAGAAATCATTGAATTCTACACAGGAATCGATAGGAATAGAGAAGATGCACTTGAAATACTGAGCAAGGATCTAGAAGAGACGCTTGCTACTGTACGCAGCAAAGTAAACATCCCTGATAATCTAAATCCGTACAAATCAATTTCCTGGAACCCAGATGTGTCTGCCCTAGAAAAGGAGGAGGCAAAAATTGGCGAAAATGTCATTTCATCAGGTTTGCCTGACGAAATAAAAGACAAGTATGACGACAAGCAATACAATCAAATTAGACCCTACAACCAAGTCATAAATTCCGTAATTCGCGATTATTCGTTTTTAGTATTGATGCGACAAATTTCTGCGAGCTCCAGGGCGTTAAGAAATAGTGATTTCGCAGACGCGAAACTGAAAAAGGACTTACTCGGAAAGATTACACAATCCTGGAACGAGATTAACAAACTACTAATTGCCCTTTCTCCCCTACTTGCTGACAAGGGAAATGTCGCCTTCGAAGGCGCGAAGTTCTATTTAGATGATGAGTATTTCGATATTGCGAATGCGGAGGAAAAAAGATTGGCTGTCCTTTTATCTGTTCCATCAAATATTGTAAAGTTTTTTAAGGACGATTTGTTTTCGACAAAAATTGGCCCACTATTGATCGATAAAGCCGTGATCGAGACAAATAGCCTGATCAAACACGAATTAATGTTATTAATAATCTCTGAACGACCGAAAGGATGGAATAAAATCATTGACACTTATATCGTCGGGTTAGATAAAAATTCTTTTTTCTTATCAGATGTGTTTGCAACATTAAATTTTAATAAAGATTACAAGGCTACCGAGATCGAGGACAGGAGAATTATCGCTCTACTCGCTCAAAAATGTCGCGCCAAACATATATTCAAGGAGAATAACCCCAATATCGGGTTAATCAATCGACTGAAAAGGCTCGACGATGGAAAGAATTTTTAAGATAAAAACAATTATACGTGGCGAGTCACACGCTTCCGTTATTGAATTAGGGAGAATTTAATTCCCCAGATAAAAATCTATCGCCCTCTTCTGCAGATACAAACTTATCGCCGCCTGCGCCCGGTTCTGTTTGGCTAACAGCAAATTGTTTTGCGCGTTTGAGAGCTCAATAAAATTCGCCGACCCCACGTTATACCGCGCCGTCAATGTTTCAAACGCCTGGTTCGCAGCCAGCAATCCCTTCTCAGAAGTTTCTGTCTGTGCCAACGCAGTCTTATAATTACTCAATGCCTGCTTCACCTCCGCCGAGATTTGGATGCCGGTATTCTCAAAGTCGATACGCGCATTGGCTGCATTGATGCGCGCCGCCGCTACGTTCGACTTGGTCACATACTTGTCAAAGATGTTCCAGCCGAGGTTTAAAGAAAGTCCACCATACACTTGATCCGTAAGCTGTGTGCCAAGCCCGCGCTGGTTTGTCGGCAAAGCATCGGTTCCGTTCACGGTGAGACCATGGAACAAAATACCTACACCATACGCGCCGGCACTGGCGGTCACGCGCGGAAGGTACCCGCTTCTCGATCGCTTGATGTACCACAGCGCCGCATCTTGCATCCGCTGCGATGATTTCAGATCAGCACGCTGACCCAGGGCACGGTTGATCATCGCGGTTTCGTCAGCAAACTCCGCCGGCAATGGGTTTTCATCAATGATCACATTGTCAACATCGTAAACGCCCGCCGGATCCATGCGAAGGCGTTGCAACAGGAGTATCTTATCAATATTAAGCTTGTTGATCGCATTCGTGAGGAACTGTTGGTCGAGGCTGGTCTGCGACTGCTGCTGGTAGAGATCGGATTGAGGCCTCCGCCCTACCTGCACCAGCTCTTTCAATTGTTCTTCACGTTTCTGCGAGGTCTGAAAATTCTGCTGCCCGAATTCCACAACTTGTTTGTCGAGCACGACCTGTAGATACGCCTGCGTGACGTCGAGTGCTACTTGTTGTTTCGCACGCTCCAGCGAAAGCTCCGACATCTCCTTCGTCAACAGCGCAGCCTGCAGCGCCGACCGGTTGGCATAACCGTTGTAAATGTTGATGCTGCTTACTACCTGATAGAGCACGTTGCTGCGTTGAAGGTTCACCAACTGAAGTGTCGTGAAGCCGAGCAGGTTATTCCCGTTGTTGTAAGTATAACTACCACTCAACACCGCGTCGGGAAGAAACTGTCCATGCGCGGCCAATACCTGAGCCCCGGACAACTCCACCGCATTCGTTCCCTTCAATACAACTGTTGAATTGGTAACAGCAATCTGTACGCTTTCATCAAGCGTCAAAGCCTTCACAGCTTCTTGTCCCCAGGAATTCAGACTGAAGAGCATGAAGCAGCATAACACGCTGCATAAACTAATTATCCCCCTTGCATTCATCCGTGTAATCCGTGTCATCTGTGGCAAATTTCTTTTATGAACGATCGCAAAAATCCCTGTTTATTCATCTGTGTCCCGATAGCCATCGGGATCCGTGGCTTGTTTGCAATGTCCTATCTGTATTCATCCGTGTCATCCGTGGCAAATTTCTTTATGAACGATCGCAAAAATCCCTGTTTATTCATCCGTGTAATCCGTGTAATCCGTGGCTTACTTTTGAACAATCACCTTCTGACCTTCCTCCTGACTATCACCAATATTAAGCGCAACCACATCCCCCTCATTCAACCCATCCAGTATCACAATCCTGTCGCCAGTATTCTCTCCTATCTTCACCGGCTGAAAATGCAATGTACCCGCCGCCGTTACCGTGGCCACGGAGTATTTCCCCTCCTTAATGATTAATCCCTCGCGGGGAATCTGCAACTTCGGTTCTCCCGGTGATTGAATTCTAACCTGCACAAAACTGCCCGGTATCACTTTGTTGTCTGAATTGTCCAGGTCCACTTCCGTCAACATCATACGCGTACGCGGATCAAGCTCCCCGGAAATGCGTGTGACGGTGGCACTGATCTTTTCGTTCGACTTCTCGAAAAGAATAATTTCCACCGGGTAGCCATTTTTAATATAAGATGCATCTTTCTGTTCTACGTAAGTATAGATCCTCACCTTATCGAGCTGTGAAACCATGACCACTGGCAACGCGCCTGATGAGGCGTTCGCTGCATTCTGCACGAGCGCTCCAACGTCGGCATAGCGAGCTGTAACGGTTCCGTCAAAGGGAGCACGAAGTACGCGGTACTGCTGCTGATCGGTGATTGACTTCATGCGGGCCTGCGCAATCCGTACTGCAGTCTCCGATTGTTCCTTCTCCTGCGCGGAGATGTAGTTCTTCGCCAGCAATGCTTCGTCTCGTTTCAGAATCCTCTTCTTGTTTTCAAGGTCGGCCACGGCGGAATTGTACTCCTGATCAATTTCGGGAGCAACAATGGTCGCAATGAGATCACCTTTCTTCACTTTGTCTCCTTTGTCCACCATGATCTTATCCATGTAGCCGCTGGTTTTGGCATACAGTGTCACCGACTGAAAGGGCCTCACCTCACCGATCAGTGTAAACTCATGTCCTCCCTTTGACTTCGTTGCTTTGATGGTCCTGACGATTGGGCCAGCCTCGAGTTTGGCGGCCCGCGCTTCACGATCTGCGGCTACGCTTTCATTCTGTTTCAAAAACAAAATGACAACGCCGATGGCGGCAGCGAGCAGGATAACGACGCCTCCTACAAAAATTCTTCGCGATGAAGTTTTATTGGGTTGTGACATAGTGTAAACTATTTTTCCGATGGGTGATAAGGTTCCGTTGATTCCGCCTCAAACTTGGTGTCGAGCAGGTGGAGCGATGGCAGTGCCTTACGAAGGATCGAATAGACAACCGGCACTACGAAAAGGGTCACGAAAGTAGCGACAATTAATCCTCCGATCACGGCGCGTCCCAACGGCGCGTTTTGCTCCCCTCCCGTTCCTGATCCGATCGCCATCGGGATCATTCCCAGTATCATGGCAAGGGCCGTCATCAGCACGGGACGCAAACGAGTCTTGCCGGCTTCGAGGGCAGCATGAAAAGAGTCAAGGTTCTTTTCAATTCTCACTTCGTTTGCGAAGCTCACGAGCAGAATGGAATTCGACACGGCGATACCGATCGCCACGATCGAACCCATCAGCGAGACTACGTTGATGGTGGTCCCGGTAACAGCAAGCATCCAAAGAATTCCGATGAACGCGCCGGGCACGGCAATCATGATGATAAATGGATCCAGCCACGATTGAAACAACACCACCATCAGCAGATAGACCAGCACGATGGCGAGCACCATGCCCAGTCCCAGCGTTTTGAATGATGAATTCATCTCCTGACTCTGTCCGCGCAAAACGATACGCATGCCGGCCGGCAAATCCTCCATCTCATCGATTTTTTTCTGAATCTCCGATGATACCGATCCCAGGTCGCGGCCCTCCACGTTGGCGTTGATATCAATCACGCGCGCCACGGTGTAGTGACTGATGATGTTGAACCTTGCCTCCGTCGACAAAGTGGCAATGTTGCCCAGCGTCTGGGTTTGCGACCCAGGCAGCTCCGTCAGCGAGCGTGCTGAATTTCTCGCGAGTCCGCCCGGCGCATTCAACGGGGATGCGAGGATTCGTTCCACGCTGTTGAGTCTGGCCATCGGCACTTTCACCGCAACTGGGTAGTTCACATTGTTCGTGGGATTGATGTACCACGATGGCGATACCGTCACACTTGACGAAAGGGAAATGAGCATGTCATTGGCAACGTCGCGCTGACTCAGTCCAAGCTGCGCCGCACGCACGCGATCCACGTTCAACTTCAGCGTCGGGTAATCCAATATTTGCTTGATGCTCACGTCCTGCGTGCCCGGAATTTTTTTGATCTCATCGCGCAACTTCCTGGCGTACTGGTAGGCCACCGTATAGTTCGGGAACGTGATCTGAACGTTGATCGGCGACGACAGTCCGAAGTTCAACACCTGCGTAACAATGTCTGCGGACTGAAAGTAGACGAGACAACCGGGGAAGTTCTGCGCGAAGTCTTCCCGGATCTTTTGCATATACTCCTTAGTAGGCCTGTGTTTGGGCTGCAGCGAAATGAGAATGTCAGCATCCATTCCACTGGAGTTGTCAGTTTGAATAAAGGCCGTGTTAACATAAGACGGCGCGCCGATCATATCGTTAATCGCCTGCAGCTCGTCGGGTGGAATAATCTTTTGGATCCGGTCCTCGGCCTGGTCTATCAGTTTCTCAGTTTCTTCAATGCGTGTGCCGGAGGGTGCGCGGAAATGAAGTTTCATCAATCCTGTGTCTGTGCTCGGAAAGAAGTCGGTGCCCACCACGCCAAGCAGGGCCGAAGAAATGATCAACACGATCACCGCAGTCCACAGCGTAAATTTTTTATGGATGAGCAACGTGTTGAGAATCCGTCCATAGCTTTCACGGAACCGGTCGAAGTGTCGGTCACGCCATGCATTAAATCGCTGTGAGAATTTCATCTTGGTGTGACCAGGAGCCAGTTCATCGTGGTGCAAATGCTCTTTTTCCATCAGCATCCGCGAAAGCGTCGGCACCAGTGTCCTTGAGAGCACATAGGATGCAAGCATGGCCATCACCACGGAGAGTGCCATCGGAGTGAACAAGAACCGGGACGGTCCGGTCAGCAACACCACCGGGAAAAACACAATACAAATAGCGAGTGTCGCCATCAGGGCGGGAATCGAGATCTCACGCGCACCATCCAGGATCGCAATGGTCAATGGTTTGCCCAGCAGCCTGTTGCGGTGGATATTCTCCACAGTCACGGTTGCGTCGTCGACCAGCATACCGATCGCAAGCGACAACCCGCCGAGGGTCATGATGTTGAGCGAATTTCCCGTGAGATTCAGACCGATGATCGATACCAGGATCGCCAATGGAATCGAAGTACACACGATGATCACACTCCTCCAGCTTCCCAGGAAGAACAGGATCATCAACGACACCAGCACCGAAGCGGCTACACCTTCGTCGAGCACGCTTGTGATGGCGCTGCGCACAAACACAGACTGATCGAAGTCGATTCGCATGTCCAATCCTTCCGGCGCCACTTCCTTGATGGAAGGAATAATATCTTTCGCAGCTTCCACCACGGCAAGTGTGGAGGCATTCGATTTCTTGAGAATGGTGAGATACGTTGACCGTGTTCGGTTCACGCGTACGATGTTGGTCTGGTCGGCAAAGCTATCCGAGATACGCGCCACGTCGCCGAGCTTGACAGGTATACCATTGACAACCTTCACGGGAATTTCTCCAAACTGATCTACGGCATCCGGGCTCGAATTCAAAGCCACGTTATATTCGGTTGTGCCGATGCGGGCTGTGCCAGCGGGGATGATCACGTTGGAAGTTTGGATGGCGGCCATGATGTCCGATGGCGACAATCCTTTCGCGCTCATCGCAAGCGGATCAAGATCCACCACGATCTGTCTCGTCTTCCCTCCGAAAGGCCACGGCGTAGACAATCCCGGTATTGTGAAGAGCCGCAGGCGCAGAAAGTTGAGACCGTAGTCATACATTCTGTCTTCGGTTAATGTCTTGCTGCTCAGTGTGAGCTGCGCGACGGGAAGGTTGGAGGCGTTGAACTGAAGAATACCCGGTGGTGTCATTCCCGGCGGCATGTTTCTCACCGAGGTATTCGACACCGCCGCCATCTGGGCGATCGCAGAGCCTATGTCGGTACCTGGTTGAAAATACACCTTCAGGTATCCGATACCGGGTAACGACTGCGACTCGATTCTCTCCACGCCATTTACTGTCGTAGAGATACCGCGTTCACTGATCAACGTCACGCGCCGCTCCATTTCATCCGCCGACAAGCCGGGATAAGACCATACCATCGCAACGACTGGGATATCGATCACGGGGAAGATATCGATCAACATCGTGCGGATCGACAACACCCCCATAATAAGGATGAAGAATGCCGATACACCGATGGTGTAGGGTCTGCGCAAGGCCAGGTATACGATCCACATAGGTTATTAAGTCTTCTTCCTGTTCAACAATCCGATTACCGCTTTCTTCGCTGACTGCAATGGCGCGGTGTCGCGAAACACCTGGCACTGCATGGTCGCTCCGTCGAAAAGCAGGAATATCGTTTCAGCCAGCTCGGCTGCTCTTTTCTTGTCGTCTTCAATCGCTTCGGTAAGCGTGAGAAAAAATTTCCGGTGCTTTTGCTTCTGAAGCTTCACCGCCTGGTCAATTTTTTCGCCACGTTGCGGCAGTTCCGAGATGATCCTTATATGACTGCAGCCGCCAAAGTTGTTTTTCTTCATGTGGATGGCGCGGTAATCAAACGTTTTGATGACGCGCTGCTTCGGATCGCGGGTGCCGTTGAGATAGGTGTCAAGTCCGGAGAACCACAAAGCGTTCCTGCGTTGGAGATAGGCTACACACAGATCCTCTTTGGACGGAAAGTGATAGTAGAGACTTGCCTTCGCAACGCCCGCTTCTTCGATGATCTGGTTGATGCCTGTGAGGTTATAACCTTGCTCATGGAACAAGTGGGTAGCAGTCTGCAGAATATGCTCCCTGACGGTGATTTCCTCGGTTTGCATGGATGACAAAGCAAGAAAACTGCCGTCATCCAGACAAGTCTGTCTACATGTTTTTTGATGAACGGTTCCGAAGGCTAAATCGACCGTTGAAACTGGTTCCGGATTAGTCGAGTGGTCCCATCTCACGGGAAAGCCGGCGGATGGTGATATCCATTTGGCGGGCTTCCCGATCGACAGTCTCCACCAGCCAATCGCACCCCACCTCTTTGTCGATCTTGAAAAGCTCAATCGCGCCCATCAGCCTCGCCACAGGACCCCGCACATAATGTGAATTAGCATAGGCATAGGATAAGATGCTCTTCTTTTGTGAATAAATCTTTCGCGCCCGCTGTTCGAGCAGCTCCTCCAGTTGCCTGTTTAAGTCGCTCAGTTCCGTGCGACTCACCAGCAATTCGCGGTTTTGTGATTCGATGATGGCATTCTTTTCCTGGAGTCTTTTCAAAAGCCGGTTATTGATTTGATCGTTCTTAAAGATCGTTCTCTGTAATACATAACAGCTGATCGCAATCAGACTATACGACATAACGAACCGGACCTGCATCAAAACATAATCCTGATCTGCCGGGACCTCACGCTTCACGCCCAATGCATTCATAATCAGCTCAAAACCAACCACTGAAAGGATCGACGGAATGACTCCGATGATAAAAAGTCTACGGTTGTCTTTGCCGAATACCAGGAATGGAATGCAACTGGTCGCCAAAAGGTACAGGCGTAAACCATCGAATATGGTGATGGGGACTTCGGGCTGCGACCGCATGCCCGCGATGAACGCATACCAGATAAAAAGTATCGGTCCGATTGAAAGCAACAATCTGCTGAACGCATGCCACCTGAAATGATTGAGAAAAACAGGCGTCGTACACAGCGCAGCAGCAACAAATAATTCCATCGGCGTAGAGAAAAAGCTGTAATGCATCACCCGAACGACGAACAATACCAACATCATTCCCACCAGGATCAGCGAAATACTGTTGGTGAGTAGTGTGATTCGGCGTTGCTGGTAATCGTCAGACTTCCGGAATCCGCTCTCTAAAACCTTCTTTATCAAATTCATTTTTGTTACTTCAATTCTGCCTTTAAAAAACTCAATATAAGAAAACTACCACGCAGAAAAACGCAGCGGGTTCGGGATCCGAATCGCCCATGGACCGCGGCAAAGTCCTTGTGTAATCCGCCGCCAGATCTATTTTGCATTTCCTGATATTTCGAAGCCGGCACACTTGTCCAGCCCTTATCGCAGACTCCCGTCGGGAGCTGCTCTGAATTCCTCTAACCACTTTGAGAACCGATGCAATCGGTTGAGGAACGAATTCCTTTGCAAAGATAATGCCTTCACATGCTCACGGCTTCGCGAGGGGAGTAATTTTTGTGAAACCAAATAAATCATAGGTGGAGCCCTGTGAAAACCAAAGAAAATACCCGCAGCTTCCCAGTTCACCGTGAGTTGAAAGTTGGGAGGTGTTGAGGTCTGGTCGTAAGTATGTACCGCTGCTAACGCACCTTCTCAAGTTCGGCACTTCCAACTTCGGTACTTGCCAACTTCAGCACTTCCCACCTTCCACACTTTCCACCTTCCACACTTCCCCACCTGACTTCACTACAGTATTTCCACAACTCATGTCATAATGATAGGTTAGGGTGTATCCCCGCCCCACCTTTGTGCCGTCTATAGCATAAAAACGAACTATTTATGAACCGCAGGACCATCGTGTTTCTCATTCTCGGCGCAGCGTTAGCCTTTGGCGCGCAGGGTCAGGAATACTCTTCCATCAATATCTCCAGGAACAACAAGACTACCTACAGGACGAGTTTTGGCAGTTCCAATTTCCAGGTCGAGTCGCGGGGAAAATTTGAGCTCTCCGACGACGACAAGGATATCAAAAGCATGTCGCCGGATGGCTACCTCGAAATCACTAAGACCGTCTTTGGAAACCGACGCTCCGTGGTGATCACGCCTGGTTCCAACGGAGTGAAATACGAATACTATGAAGGAAGGACCCAGGTCGCGTTCGAGCCGGATGGCCGCAAATGGCTGTCGGAGATACTGCCTGAAGTTGTTCAGAATACCACCATCGGTGCTGAGAGTCGTGTCAATCGTTTCTACAAGCAAGGCGGCACCAAGCGAGTTCTTGATGAGATGGGACGCATGGAAAGTGATCACGTGAAGACACACTACGCTTCCGTACTGATGAGCCTGAACATTCCGGAAAAAGAATACGGTACGGTGATCACAAAATTCACCGACATGACAGATTCAGATCATTATCGCACGGAGTTCCTCAAAAAGAATTTGAGCAAATTCCTACTCAACAAGGAGGCGACGGAAGCGCTGTTTACTGCCACGCAGAAAATGGAATCTGACCACTATAAAACAGAAGTGATCAAAGAGGCGTTGCGGAGCGGTCCAGCCACGATTGAAAACGTGAAGATCGTGCTGCAGGCTGCGAGCACCATGGAATCGGACCATTATAAATCCGAGGTGCTGAATTCTCTCCTGCGTCAGAGCAATCTGAATGACGCGGTGATCGCCGAAATGATCAGTGCTACGAAGTCGATTGAGTCGGATCACTACCGCACTCAGGTTTTGAAACGCGCACTCGGTAAGGAAGGCTTGTCCCCCACGTCATACATGCGGGTTGTGGAATCTGTAAAAGATATCGAGTCGGATCACTACAAGACCGAAGTGCTTACAGACCTTCTGCGCAACAACATGACCCCGGAGGCTCAGGCCAACCTGATCAATGTGGTGACCTCGATAGAATCGGATCACTACATCACCACCGTTGCCAACGAAATGATAAAACGGCAAAACCTCACCGATGATGTGTTTCAAAAACTCCTCGACGCGATCGGTCAACACGACAGCGATTATTATGTGTCGGTGTTTTTGAAAAACGCGATGGAGAGACCGAACCTGAGCAAGCAAAATATTGCAGCCATCCTGAATGCTGCTGCAAAGATGGAATCGGATCATTACATCACGGAAGTGCTTTCGGAGGTCGCTCCTCGTATCAAGACCCTAAACGACGCTTCTTTGAGAGATGCATACCGTCTTGCCGCGAAGAAAATTGAGTCCGACACGTACTATGGTCGCGCCATGAAGGCGATCGAATAATCACCACCCACCGTATCAGGGATCATCAAAATTCAGTAGATTCCGGATACGTATGCCCAGTCAACTTTACGCAATGAGAAAGTATGTTCTTCTGATTTTAGGGTGCACTGTGTTGGGATGCCTGTCTTACATGTATATCCACTTCAGCCAGACCGGTTCGTTTCCGCCTCTTCGGTCGAAAGCAGGAGAATATGCGATGGCTGTTGTGCTCACGATCGTGCTGGGCATTATCGTCTTCACTACCGACCGGCTTCTCGATCGGCTGCTCCACTGGAAGAATAATTTCCTTCTCCGTTTCATCAGTGGACTCGGTGCCAACATCCTCATCGTGGTGTTCTATTCCAGCGCCTCAAGCAACTGGCTCATCCATCTGGAGCGTGAAGAGACCCTGAAGCTGAATATCCTGTTTGTGATTACGGTGTTCATTTATGAAATCTTTTATGGACTATTCTTTTCGTATCGCTACTATGCCGTCACGCAGGCCGAACAGCTCCGGTCAGAACGGTGGCAGCTCGAGCTTCAGTTTGAATCACTCAAAAATCAAATCAGTCCGCACTATCTTTTTAATTGCCTGAATACCGTTTCAAGTCTCTTATATAAAGACACCCGCGTCGCAGAAGAATTTATTCGCAGAATGGCAGACACGTTCCGCTACGTGCTCACCCACCAGAAGCAAAAACTGGTGACGCTGCGCGAAGAAATCGAATTTGTGAAGTCGTATTATTTTCTCCTCCAGGTGCGATATGAATATCACCTGAAAATGGAGATCAACCTGGGCCAGCATATTCTCGACACATTGATTCCGCCGATGACATTGCAACTGTTGGTGGAAAATGCAGTAAAGCACAATGCGATCAGCAGGGAACAGCCGCTCCTGGTGTATATCGGAGCTGTAGACAATACCCACATCCAGGTTTACAACACAAAAACCAGCGCCGTGAAACCCGCGACCAGCTTCCGCGTCGGGCTTGAAAACATTCACAAACGATACAGCTTCTTTACGAAAAGCAAGGTATTCGTGCGTGACGAAGAAAAATTTCTTGTTCAATTACCAATACTCAAAAACACGGTGCGGACCGCATGAAAAGGATATTCATACATAATCCTTTCTTTCGAATCCTCGCGGCTCCCGTATATGGAATGCTGGTGTATCTGATTATTCTGCTGTTCAATAACAACGTCGAACAACTGGGTACGCTGTTCAGCAATCAGGAGGTTTATGTAAGCATTGTGCTGGCACTCATCTCCTTTGAGTCCATGCGCTTCACCATCCTCGGACTCGGTAAAATCAAGCTCCCATTCAGGAACAAGGCTATCCCACAGGTTATCCTCACATCATTGGTCAGCGTCACCATGGTACTGATAGCCATCTCACTCTATTTCAAGTGGGTGATCGGATTTGATATCAGCCCGCGGGAAACGGTTGGATTTGGAGTGATATTCACATTGACTGCCTTGCTGTATAACTGCCTGTACATCGGCAACCAATTCTTACAGGAAGAAAACACGTTAAGGATTGAACAGGAACAAAAACTACGTGAAAGTCTGGAATCAGAGTTCACTTCATTCCGTCAGGAGATCAATCCCGACTTACTGTATGAGAGTCTCGAAGAATTGATCCTGTGCCTGCACAAGAATTCAGAAGTTTCTGAAGAATTAATCGATAGCCTCGCTGCGTTATATCGGTACCAACTCATTCACCGTCAAAGCGAATTTGTTACTCTGGAAGAGGAAGTTCAGGCTGTCAGGCATTTGTTGCGACTCGCCAATCAAAAACATCACAACAACATCCGATGGAATAGCTCCATCAGCCGGTCCGGAGAAATCCAGCTGATGCCTGGCGCTCTGATCACCGCAGTAGACAGCATCATCCGGAACACCTTGATCTCCGAGGATATGCCTTTGGTGCTTTCCCTGGAGCAGGAAGATGAAGATTATTTCGTGCTTCATCATGATCTGAACGACAAACTCCAGATTCACGCCGAAAGTATGTTGGCATTTCAGCGGCTGCAGCGATCGTATTCGGTATACAGCGACAGACCTTTCGTTCAGGTAAAAGCAGGTCGTGAAAATTATATTAAATTTCCGCTGATCACCGTCGATCAAACCATAAACGAAGTGGCATGAGTGTTTCTTTGAAAGTTTTGATCATTGAAGATGAAACACCGGCTGTGGAGAAGCTTGAGCGGTACCTCCAAAAGTACAGTGCATCGATCACTGTAGCGGGCGTTTGCGATTCCGTGGAGTCAGCGGTGAATTGGTTAAGAGAAAATCAGGCTGGTATCGACCTGATTTTTATGGACATTCAGTTGAAGGACGGCCTCAGCTTCAGGATATTTTCACAAGTGTCCGTACAAAAGCCCGTAATCTTTATTACCGCCTATAACGAATATGCGCTCGATGCATTCAAAGTCAACAGCATCGATTATCTCCTGAAACCTGTCACCTTTTCCGACTTGACCGGAAGTCTCCAGAAACTGGAAAACCTCCGCGATCAGCTTGTGGTCAATGATGTAAAGCTGGAGAAAATCAAAGCGCTCGCAGGAGATGCTTCATCGAAGGTCTATAAGAACCGGTTCATGGTGAAGGTCGGCGATCACATCCGGTCCATCACCACAGACCAGATAATCTTCTTCTTCGCCGATGGTCGCGATGTGTATCTGGTGACGCAGCAAATGCGAAAATTCATCATTGATTTTACCCTGGAAGCCCTGGAAGAAGTGCTGGAGCCTAAGAATTTTTTCCGTGTGAACCGCACCTATATCATGAGCATTCACTTCATCCAGGATGTGGTCATGTACTCCAACAGCCGCCTGAAGATCACGACCCAGCCCACCTGGGACAAAGAGATTATTGTGAGCCGTGAAAAGGTGAATGAATTTAAAGAATGGTTTGACGGCCGGTAGTCAGAACTTCAACAGTGCGTATCCTTTCAATTGATACGTAGTCAGAATAGTAAGCATCGACACAGATATTTTCACCTCCGGCACCATACGGGTCCGATCGACTTCGCGCGCGATCATGGATTGACCACAGACAAAAATCTTAACACCTGCGTCTGCCAGTTCTTTGTAGAGTTTAAGATTCGGGTTGTCGACTTTGTATTTTGCCTTATACGCTTCATTGTTCATCACCGTGTAAGTGGCACCTCCGTGAATCGCCAGCACCACGTTAATATTTTTAGGTGACACTCCCCCCACGGCATGTAAGTTGATCATACGCGCCACATTGTTCAATGCCCAATTGATTGTGTCAGGCTTTTCACTGGCTCGCTCCACTTCGATTACCACATTGTAAGTCATGGTTGGGTCGGGCTTCTCGGCCGCGTAAGGTATCTCAAAAATGCCCCCGAAATTTTTGATAACAGGGTTCACGCGTCCCGGCGTCTGCGCATAAAGTGACGAGAGGGATAGGACAAAAACGGCACTCAACACAATTTTCATAGATGATCTTTTAAAATATTAATTCCGGCGATAAAAATGAGAACAGCGGTTATCCTGCGAATATACATTGGATTGAATTTCCTGGCGCCCAGTCGAGATCCGATCTGACCCCCCACAAGTACCGCAGCGAGCAAGGGTATCAAAAAAGACAAACTCAGTTCAGGAACGCCACGGTAGAACTGGCCCGCCAGCCCGCCGATTGAATTGACCAGAATGAAGAGGCTGGCGATTGCAGAAATTCTCTTTGGCTCCGACCACCGAAGTATATGAAGTATCGGTGAAAGAAAGATGCCTCCTCCAATTCCCACCAGCCCCGACAACAATCCAATCGCTCCGCCAAGGGCAAGCTTTAATCCGTTTGTCTCCTGAATTCCAGGAGCGTCGGAACTCTCGGTTTTTCCATTTTGAAACCAAAGTAAAAAAGGTACAATGATGAGCGTGACACCCAGCAATACGAAAAAGGTCTGTTCCTGGATCGGCCAGAATCCTCCCACATACGCCATCGGTACGCTGCTAATCAAGTAGGGCCATGATTCTCTCAGGGAAAGCTTGCCTTCGCGATAGAAGATGATAATTCCACCGGTGACAACGATGATGTTGCAAAACAACGCAGTGGACCGGATCACCGGAAACATCAAAGCAAAGACGGGCAGGGCCAACAGGGCCAGGTAACTCGATCCACCTCCAAAGCCAACCGAAGAATAAATAAGGGCAATGACAAAAAACGAAATCAGCAGGATATAGAAATCCATACTACTTCGCACGCTTTACCTCAATCGCTGACAGGCTCTTCACATAGCGCCTGCCGGTTGCTTTATCTTTCGACGAGATCATGAGGATAGAATCGTCCAAAGAGGAAGCGGGCTTCCCTTCCCGTTCAGTGATGATGTAGCAAGACTCTCCCACCGCGGAATTGAATATTTCATTCCACGAGTACACCACCGTGTAGTTATCATTGGCTTTGCAAACGAAATAATATTCACTCAGTATTTTCGGGCTCTCGGCATTAATCTCTGCGGATGCGAGTATTTCTTTCAACAGAATACCTTTCAAACCTTTGGCGTCGCTTTTCTTTTCACCGAGGTGGTTCGTGATACCCACATCACCAATGTTGACCGCATTCCATTTCTTCAGATCAGCAATCTGTATGGTGACAGGTGACTTCACTTCACCCGAAATCGTAAAAGATGAAGTCGGGTTCATGACTTCCTTCTTCTGACCTGCCGCGGCGAGCGCTGCAAACATCAAGATGACTAATAAACTTCCTTTCATTTTGGTTTTATTGACTATCCTCCGATTGTAGACATGGATTCTGATACGACGTGTTGTTTTCGGCGCTGTTCAGCTTCGAAGCCATCTTTTGGCCTGCTTGAAAATGCGGCTAACAACGCCTCAGTAATCACCGCATCACTCTCTCCACCGCGCATGAGATCTTTCACATTCAAGACTCCATCGTCATAAAGACAGGTTTTCAACGTACCCTGTGCAGTGACTCGTATTCGGTTGCAACTGCCGCAGAAAGTTCGGGTGAAAGACGCGATGATCCCGATGGTTCCTTTGAAGCCCGGGATCGTGTAAAGATCGGCTGTGGAATTTGAGGGACGGGCCGCTTTTTGAATGCCGGGAAATTCCTGACGTATGTGGTCAAGTATTTTCTTGTGTGTCCACTTCAACTCCGCGTAGTGGCTACCCTCTCCATTGAACGGCATTTCTTCAATAAATCTCACGGATACGTCTTTCGTCTGAGCCAGGCGGACAATCGGAATAATATCCTCGATATTTTTTCCATCCATGACAACCGTGTTGATCTTTACCGCAATCCCATGCTCGATCAATGACTGCAGCGTGTCAAAAGTCTTTCCGAACTCATCGCGGCGCGTAATTATTTTAAACCGTTCGCGATCCAGTGTGTCCATGCTGAGATTAATCGACTTAATACCCAACTGCTTCAGTTCCGGAATATAAGGCGTCGTCAGAATCCCGTTCGTGGTGAGGTGCAGATCGCTGATTCCTTTGATTTTGGAAAGCGTTCTGATGAGGTCCATCAGATCGGTCCTCACAAACGGCTCTCCACCGGTCAATCGGATCTTGGAAATTCCCATCGATGCGAGAATGGTCACCAGCCTTTCGATTTCCTCAAACGTGAGAAGGTCTTTCTTCGGCAGGTACTTGATGCCGGTTTCAGGCATGCAATAATAACAGCGCAGGTTGCATCGGTCGGTCACAGCCAGCCGGAGGTAATTAATCGGCCGGCCATGGTTATCGAAGATTTGCGCGTCTGCCATCGTACGAAGATCAGCAAAAATACGCGAATGCAGTGGCGGCACATTATATTTAAGGATGGCCTTTGACGTAGCCGCGATAAAATCCCAGTTCCCCATTTTCAGCCACCACTCTGATCTGGTATATCTCGACAATGCGGCGACGTCCCAAAAACCCTCGCCGGTGATTCGCGCCATCGCTGATTTCTACGAGCGGTCAAATGCCAACGTTCACCGGGGGCTTTATACACTTTCTTCCAAAGCCTCACGAGCTTACGAAAATGTGAGAGCACAGACAGCCAAATGGATTGACGCCAGGGATCCGTTTTGTATCGCATTCACCAAGGGCACTACAGAATCGATCAACCTTGTTGCAGGCGGCTTTCTAAAATCCCGCTTACAGCCTGGCAACAATGTGATTGTTTCCGCTCTGGAACATCACGCGAATTTTATTCCCTGGCAACAGGTCTGTCGCGAAAAAACAGCTGAGTTAAGAATAGCAGGACTCACTCCAGAAGGTGAACTGGATCTTCATGACTTTAAAAGAAAACTGGACGCAAACACCAAGCTGGTTGCGATCACGCAGATTTCGAATGTACTGGGTACGATCAACCCCATAATACAAATCGTCGATGCCTGCCATCGGATGAATGTTCCCGTTTTGGTTGATGCTGCGCAATCTGTCGGTCACATACCCGTCAGTGTGAAAGATCTGGAAGTGGACTTCTTAACTTTCTCCGCCCATAAGATGTTTGGCCCGATGGGTGTCGGAGTGCTTTACGCCCATCCAAAATTCAAAAATGAAATAGAACCTTTGAACTTGGGTGGCGGGGCTATAAAAGCGGTAACAGAAAAAGAGACGATTTTTTTGGACTATCCGGCTAAACTCGAAGCCGGCACGCCTGATGCTGCGGGTGTGGTCGGATTCGGAGCCGCGCTGGAATTCATTCAAAACGTTGACTTGAACGCTTGCCATCAGCATACGGTGTATCTCGCGACAACACTGATTGAGAAACTCAGTCGACTTACTTTTGTCGAAATCTATGGCAAGTCGCAGACCGGGATCGTGTCATTTAATATTTCAAACATTCATCCCCACGATGTAGCCAGTTTCCTCGCAGACAAAAATATTGCGGTTCGTGCGGGACATCATTGCGCGCAGCCATTGATGGACAGACTACATATCGGAGCGGCGGTTCGCGCCTCCTTTGCTATGTACAATTCTATTGAAGATGTCGATGCGCTCGTGGCGGGTGTAATGGGAGTAAAAAAATTCTGGTCATGAGTAACAACGTTCACAAACTCTATCCGGAAATCATCAAAACCCACGCGGAGCATCCCCACCATTTCGAAAAGCGTCCCCCTTCCGCCTTTCAGGCATACAATCCAATGTGCGGCGATAAATTTGAAATCTATTTACAGTCCGCGTCGACGACATTCGACAAACTCTACTTCTTTGGATTTGGATGCGCCATTTCAAAAGCGTCGACATCGATCATGTCGAAACTTCTTGAAGGCCAATCATTTGATCAGGCATTGAAAATCTGCGAACATTTTCTTCGGTATGTCCATAATGAGCTGCCATCGGGCGAAAATCCTGACTATCCGGAGTTCGAAGGATTTAAAGGTCTGCAGGAATTCCCCGAGCGACGTGACTGCGCTACCTTGCCCTGGCTTGAAATGAAAAAGTATCTGGAATCAAAAAAAGGGAATTAACGTTCAATGGGAACTATGAAAGTAAAGTTACTGGCATTCGGGATTGCAAAGGAGATCATCCAGGCACGATCTACAGAGTTCCCGATTCAACCGGGAGAAACCGTTGCCTCCTTGAAAGAAAAACTACTTCACAAGTATCCGGATTTTTCAAAGCTGAAAGTATTGTCTCTGGCGGTTGGAGAAAATTACCAGGAAGACACTTATGTACTATCCGATGAGGACGAAGTGGCGATTATCCCGCCCGTGAGCGGCGGTTAACGCGATCTATTTCGCGTTTTGATCAGTGATCCAACGATACTTAACGCGATCTCTTTCGCACCCATGGCATTGATATCCATGCCTACCGGCGACTCAATCCTTATCAATTCTGCCTCGGAAAAACCAACAGCTTTGAGGCGGCTCACTCTTTTTTCATGGGTCTTACGACTACCAAGCGCGCCGATGTAAGCAACGTCCGATCGTAATAATATTTCCAACGCATTATCATCAATCTTCGGATCGTGCGATAAGACCACCGCGAACGTGTTCTCGTCAAGCGCGAACTCACTCAGAACTTCCGATGGATAGGCATCAACAACCCGGTCCGGTGCGGTTTCAAAAAATGTTTTGCTCGCAAAAGTCTGACGTGGATCAATCACCACGGTCTCAAAATCGAATTCATGTGCCAGCTTCACTAACGCCGACGCGATGTGGGCCGCCCCGATGATCAGCAATTGGCTTTTCTTAGGAAACCGGTGAACAAAATATTCAACTCCGGATCCCGGAATAATTTCATTCGTCCGTCCCCTCAATAAATCTTCGGTATGCAGATCCGTCTTGACTCCGGCGGGCCACAAGCCACCGGCATCGGCAATCAAATCCCGACCACCGGACTCTTTGAGTTCAGTGAGCCAGACACAGGGTTGATTTGAATTAATTTTCTGCAACAGGATCTCCAGTAAGTTCCATAACCCGGATCCATCCTGCAGCAACACCTTAAGTTTTCCGCCGCATGAAAGTCCCACCGTCCATGCGTCCTCATCGCTCACGCCATAGTCGAGCACTTTAATTGCGCCGCTACCCATGATCTTCTGGGCTTCCTTGACGACCGCACCTTCGACACAACCTCCACTCACCGACCCATGCATCTCACCGCGATCAGAAATCAACAGCAGCGACCCCGCAGGGCGAGGTGAAGATCCCCATGTCTGGAGCACGCGTGCGACCACAAAGGGCCGTCGTTCGCCAATCCATGTCTTGAGGGTTTCCAAGTGGTCCGTCATTTATCGAATCATTTTACGGGGAAATACTATAATTTTGAAAGGTCGCTTTTGCAAAATAAAGCAATTCCATTCGTCATGGCGAAGGTACGATTTACATCTGCGTTGAAGAGATTTTTCCCAACACTCACAGAGGGTCCCGTGCAAGGGCATACGGTCAGAGAAGCACTTGAAAATATAGAACGTACTTACCCGGGGATACTGAACTACCTCGTGGATGAAAACGGTGAACTGAGAAAGCACGTCAATATATTTCTCAGGGGAGAACTGATTCAGGACCGCACCACACTGAATGACCTCGTAAGCCCTGAAGATGAATTGTTGATTTTCCAGGCTTTGTCCGGCGGATAGACTCACACAGCATGAAACTACTCGCCGGCACATCAAAAGGACTGGTTGTCTTTGAAAAAGATGAAAAGGGATGGGATATCGCAGCCATTTATTTTGAGGGGCTGAGCATCTCGATGGTTTTTGTCGACGAGCGAACAAACACCTGGTGGGTAGCAATATCACACCGGCATTGGGGGGAGAAATTGCACACATCAACCAACAAAGGACTCACCTGGAGTGAAGTGGCGATCCCCTCCTACGCGGGCCACACATACAAACTAGAAAAACCGGCTGCGTTAAAGAAGATCTGGGTGATGCAACAAGCTGGCGTCGATAAGCCTGGATGTCTTTGGCTTGGAACTGAACCTGGCGGATTGTTTTTCAGTGACGATGGTGGACGTTCCTTCCATTTAAATGAAAGTCTTTGGAACCATCCCAGCCGGCTCAATGCGAATCAATGGTTCGGCGCCGGAAAAGATTATCCCTTCATTCATTCTATTGCTATCGATCCGAGAAATAGTGATCACGTCTATGTCGGTGTCAGCTGCGCGGGGATATTCAAGACAACCGACTCGGGGAAAACCTGGACCCCCAGAAACAAAGGATTGGTAGCCGCCTATTTGCCCAATCCCACCAGCGAACTCGGACATGACCCTCACAGGATTTTTGTTTGTGAGAAATTTCCGGACGTAGTGTGGCAACAAAATCACTGTGGAATTTTCCGGTCAACAGATGCGGGCGAGCACTGGAATGAAGTCAGCGGCAAAGATGGATTCCCTAAGTATGGTTTTTCGCTTGCGATAGATAAGAACAATCCGGACGTGGCTTGGGTTATTCCAGCTCACAGTGATGAATTGAGAATCCCCGTGGATCTGGCGCTGGTGGTGTGCAAAACGGAAGACGGCGGAAAAAACTGGAGGCGAATTACGAACGGTTTACCCGGCAAAAATGTGTTCGATATTGTGCTCAGACATTCCTTCGCAAAGAAATCGGACACGCTCGCGTTTGGCACAAACAATGGTAACGTGTACGTGTCCCATGATAACGGACACTCGTGGTCGTTGATCACCCAAAACCTGGCCACGGTAAATTACATCGCGTTCACTGGCGCGTAAATAATTCAGTAGAGTTGAAACTCATGGTCGACGGCATTCTTCCATGCAATCAATCCGCCCTTCAGGTGAAAAATATTCTCAAATCCTTCGTCTGAAAGCCTTTTGGCAGCGATGTAGCTCCTTTGACCGCTCTTGCAGTACAAAACCACAGGAACCTCTCTGCTTATGGAATGGAGATGTTGATGGATGATGTTCACCGGAATGTTGCTGCCTCCAAGATTACTCATATCGAATTCGAACGGCTCACGCACATCGATGAGTTGAATTGAAATTCGCTCGTCCAGCATCATCTTTACTTCCCCTGCGGTGATCTCGCGGAGTGAGGTCTTGCTCTCAGGATTACAGAACGCTTCATAGTCAATGAGCGAAGTAATCGGGCCTGCCTTCGGATTCCTTTTGACATTAACAAAGCGTGTCGAAAAATCAAGACTGTCCAGAATGAAAAGTCTGCCCGATAAAGTGGTTCCCATTCGCGAGATGACCTTGATCGCTTCATGGGCCTGCATCGTGCCGATGATGCCCGGAAGAGAACCCATCACGCCGCTTATATTACAGGCAGGTACCATTTCAGGAGGAGGCGGATCCGGAAAAAGATCGCGATAGTTAGGACCTCGATTCCCACTTTCATCGGGCTGATTAAAGACACTGACATGTCCTTCGAATTGAAAAATCGCACCGTAGATCAATGTCTTTTTTTGCAGGACACACGCATCATTGACAAGATATCGCGTGGGGAGATTGTCGGATCCGTCAATAACAACATCATAGCCAGAGATGATATCAATGGCGTTGCTTACGTTGAGGAAGGTGTTGTGCGTGTGAATCTGAATGAATGGGTTTAACGCTGCAAGCCTCTCCTTTGCTGTCAACGATTTGTAGCTGCCAGCATCGGTCGCGGCATAAAGTATTTGCCGCTGAAGGTTGCTTACATCCACCTTATCGAAATCAAGGATTCCGATCCGGCCTGCTCCGGCCGCCGCCAAATACAGCAAGGCAGGAGAACCCAAACCGCCTGCCCCCACGACGAGAACACTCCCGGCCTTCAATCGCTCCTGACCCTCCTTGCCGAATTCGGGAAGCAGCATCTGGCGATTGTATCGAAGTAATTCTTCTTTTGTCAACATCATATTTTTCTGCCGGGCATTAAAGTTACTGACAGAATTCGATTTGATCGTCGCAGCCGATGAGGTTGATATTGATAGCCTGATTCCCTATTTTTCATTTGCCTTTCCAAAAAACAACAACCTGATTGTTATGATTAAAATTACCGAAAAACCGATCGACGTTCAGAAGGTCATCGAAACGGCTTCCAGCCTTGGTGCGGGCGCTGTCAACGTTTTTATTGGTTCAGTTCGAAATACTGCGCATAACAAAAACGTGATTTGGCTCCAGTATGAGGCCTATGAAAGTATGGCCGTATCTGAAACGCGAAAAATCAT
This sequence comes from Cyclobacteriaceae bacterium, assembly GCA_044227305.1. Taxonomy (GTDB): domain Bacteria; phylum Bacteroidota; class Bacteroidia; order Cytophagales; family Cyclobacteriaceae; genus ELB16-189. The sequence goes on from JBGAFJ010000001.1 coordinate 766,419, forward strand.
TGACGCGGCGGCGGCGAGATGGAATCTTCTCGGCTGGGCTGTTAGTCACCGCGTCGGTACGCTCAAACCTGGCGAAATTGCTGTTGCCGTAGCCGTTGCCACGCGCCATCGGAAAGAATCATTCGAAGCGTGTCAGTTCATCATTGATAAGCTGAAAGAAACTGTTCCTATCTTCAAAAAGGAAGTTTTCGAAGATGGGGAAGAATGGGTCGAGGCAGCCCCGAAGGGTCAACCCCACACACATTGATCTATATCCGGGAAAGAATCATAAACCCAACCGTAACAAATGCCACCGAGACCAGCAGTCCCGCCACTACCACGATGAGCATGTCCCGGTAAATCGGGTTTATTTCCGGGGTGTAAAACTTGAATTTCATAGCCAACTATTTCCAACTAAGATACCGCGACGACCCACGAAAAGTTCCGCATTTGACCCTGCCTTAGAGATTCTGTAAGTTTTTCCAGAAGATTGACGGCAAAAGGAAAATTTCCGTTAGCTAAAAATTTAATCAGCAATTAAAGTCACGGGCCGCAACAGCTTCATTCTGTGTAACTTCAGAATATGACCTGTGGCCGGAAGGGTTATGAGAGGAAGATGTAATATTCCAATAGCCGTTGCATTTTTTTGCACGAAAATCAACGGCGGCGAAAGTTAAGCTTCCCGCCCGTTTTCTCCAGAAGCTTGATTTCTTCTATAGTGATCTTATGCGACATCGCTTTGCACATGTCGTAAACGGTCAACGCCGCCACCGACGCAGCGGTAAGGGCCTCCATTTCTACTCCCGTTTTTGCTTCTACCGCCGCTGAAGCCTCTATGATGGCCCGCTTTCCTTTGACGTGGATGTTAATCTGACAATCATTCAATCCAACTGGATGACAGAATGGAATAAGCGCTGCAGTTCGTTTCGCTGCCATCACGCCGGCGATAATTGCCGTCTGGAATACCGGCCCCTTTTTTGAAATAATTTCCTCCCCAACAAGCTGTGCCATGATCTCTTTGCCCAGATGAACTACCGCCTGTGCTTTGGCCGTGCGCCTCGTGACGGACTTTCCTGACACGTCAACCATGGCGGGGTTTCCCGACTTGTCAATATGACTCAGCTTGCGCTTCATATTCAATTGCGTTAGGGCTATCTTGAACCAAAAATAGACATTTCATGGTCAGTGTTTCGGAAGCAACATCCATAATTCAACAACACCTTTTCAAACCGGAAAAAGAGCGGGTTGACCTTGAAAATGCAGACGGACGGATTCTTGCCGAAGTGGTGAAAGCGGACCGCGACCTGCCGCCATTTGACCGCGTGGCGATGGATGGTATTGCCATTCGCTTCGACTCGTTTCAGGAAGGGTGGCGCGACTTCAAGGTGGAAGGCGTACAGCCTGCCGGGAAACCAAGACTCACTTTGAAAGATCCGAACAACTGCATCGAGGTGATGACCGGTGCGATGCTGCCGATCGGATGCGATGCCGTGATCAGATATGAGGACGTATCGATCGTGAACAAAATTGCGCACGTAAAACTTAATACGCTCGAAAAAAATCAAAGTGTGCATCTGAGGGGCCACGATGCGAGGCGCGGTGACACTTTGCTCGAACCGGGGATTATGATCTCACCAGCTGAAATAGCGCTCATGGCATCCGTTGGACGTGCAAAGACAGAATCGTACCTCGGTATGAAGACCGCGATCGTGACCACCGGTGATGAACTTGTGGATGTCAATACGGTTCCACAGCCGCATCAGATCAGGCGATCAAACGCACATATGATTCAATCCGCTTTGGTGCCCCTCGGGAACAGGTCTTCGCTGTTCCACCTCACCGACGACCGAAACAAAATGGAGAAGGAACTCCACAAGATATTTGTGGATCATCAGTTGATCATCATGACCGGAGGCGTCTCCAAAGGAAAATTCGACTTCGTACCTGAAGTTCTGGAAGCGCTGGGAGTCAAAAATCTATTTCACCAGGTAAGTCAGAAACCCGGCAAACCATTTTGGTTCGGCGTATCAAAACGTCAAACCGTATTTGCCCTTCCGGGAAATCCCGTATCTACATTCCTTTGCTTTCACAAGTATATCAAACCCTGGCTGTTGAGAAGCATGGGCTTTGAAAACATGCCGGCCTTTGCACGCTTAGCCACCGACTTTGATTTCAACCAACCCCTCACCTGCTTTTTGCAGGTACGCGTGAAGAATGAAAACGGTGTTCTTACTGCTTATCCGCAGGAAGGAGGCGGATCCGGCGACTTTACAAACCTCAAAAAAGCAGATGGATTCCTTGAGTTGCCGTTAGAGAAGAATTCATTCAAAAAAGGAGAAGCATTTCCCTTCATTTCATTCAGACAGGCATTCCGGTGACCATCGTTATTGCACCTGATAAATTCAAAGGATCTCTTACCGCAGATCAGGTCTGTGAAGCCGTTGAAAAAGGTGTTCACAAAGTTTCTCCTGCTTCAAAAATAATCTCGGTTCCACTGGCCGACGGTGGAGAAGGCACTGCCGCAATCCTGACTCGATTTGCAGGGGGACAAATGATTACCCTCGAAGTAACTGGTCCCGATTTAAAACCCGTGCGCGCAGATTTGGGGATTTCGAAAGACGGTAAGACGGCTTTCATAGAAATGGCAAAGGCTTCTGGTTTGCAGTTGCTCGCGCTTCGCGATCGAAATCCAATGAACACATCGACCATTGGAACCGGTCAGATGATCCGTTACGCGTTAGAGCAAGGAGTCGAAAATATTGTGATGGGCATCGGCGGAAGTGCAACCAATGATGCTGGTGTTGGGATGGCCGCAGCACTGGGGTTTGATTTTATTTCGGATGAAGGCGATGTCATTGTTCCCGTTGGCCGGGATCTTCTATCGCTTCGTGCAATTAAGAAAGCCAATGCACACCCGCGCCTCGCAAAAACAAAATTCACCGTCTTGTGCGACGTCGACAATCCGCTCTACGGTATCAACGGCGCTGCCTGGGTTTTTGCCCCGCAAAAAGGCGCTCTTCCGGAACAGGTGCAAGCGCTGAATCAAGGCCTGCAAAATTTTGAGAAGGTTGTGAAAAAGGAATTTGGTGTAGATGCTGATTTCCCGGGTGCAGGGGCCGCGGGTGGTCTCGGGGCAGGTGCAAAAATCTTTCTTGGCGCCACCATCATGCGCGGATTCGAATATATCGCACACTTTACCGGCCTGGATGAAAAAATAAATTCGGCAGATATGGTCATCACAGGAGAAGGCAAAGTGGATACCCAAACGCTGTCGGGCAAGGTTGTGAAGGGTGTCGCTGCGCTCGCCACGAAACATAAAAAAAAATGTATTGCGTTTGCTGGCAAGTCGGACCTCAACAAACAGCAATTGAAAGCAGTGGGAATCGACGAAGTGATCACCCTTGTGGACACATCCACCACCGAGACAGAGGCGATAACCGATGCCGCCTTACTGCTGGAAAAGAGGGTCGCGGATTACATAAGTAACTGTAAATCTGATGATTAATCGGATTTGCAAGGCCTTTCATATCCCTGTAACTTTGCGTCCTTGTCTTTAAGTAAAAGACATTCCATAACAGAATTCACAGTCAAACATGTTCGATAATTTAAGTTTAAAACTCGAAAAAGCTTTTCAGACACTGAAAGGCCAGGGACGCATCACCGAGATCAACGTTGCAAACACCGTCAAGGAGATCCGCAAAGCGTTGATTGACGCCGACGTAAATTACAAGGTTGCAAAAGAGGTAACGGACGAGATCAGAGAAAAGGCGATGGGTCAGAATGTACTCACCGCCATCAGCCCCGGTCAGCTCCTTACAAAAATCACGAACGACGAACTCACCCGCCTGATGGGCGGTCAGAGTGAGGACATCAAAATTGAAGGCAATCCTTCGATCATTCTTATTTCAGGCTTACAAGGTTCAGGTAAGACGACTTTCTCCGGAAAGCTCGCAAGCTACCTGAAGCGTCAGGGGCGTCAGGTGTTACTCACCGCATGCGATATCTATCGTCCGGCCGCCATTGATCAATTAAAAGTATTAGGTCAGCAAGTAGGCGTTGAAGTGTATGCTGAACCCGAAAACAAAGATGCGATCAGCATTGCCCGATCGGCTGTAGAGTTTGCGAAGAAAAATAATTTCCGTGTGGTGATCGTAGATACCGCGGGTCGCCTCGCGGTGGACGAGGAAATGATGAATGAGATTTCCAGACTGAAGGAGTCATTAAATCCTGCAGAGACCCTTTTTGTCGTGGACTCGATGACGGGTCAGGATGCAGTAAACACAGCCAAGACTTTCAACGACCGCCTGAATTTTGATGGCGTGGTGCTTACAAAGATGGACGGCGACACCCGTGGTGGAGCTGCCCTTTCGATTCGTCGTGTGGTAGAGAAACCCATCAAGTTTGTAAGTTCAGGTGAAAAAATGGAAGCCCTGGATCGCTTCTACCCCGACCGTATGGCCGGTCGCATCCTGGGCATGGGCGACGTGGTGAGCCTCGTTGAAAAAGCGCAGGAGACTTTTAACGCAGACGAGGCCGCCCGACTTCAGAAAAAGCTACGTAAGAATCAATTTGATTTCGATGACTTTCTTTCCCAGCTGGAACAGATCAAAAAGATGGGAAATATGAAAGATCTGCTGGGAATGATTCCCGGCGTGGGCAAAGCCATCAAAGACGTCGACATCGATGATAATTCCTTCAAGCCTATTGAAGCCATCATCCGGTCGATGACTCCCGAAGAGCGGGGCAATTCCGATCTGATCAACAGCAGTCGTAAAAACCGGATCGCCAAAGGCAGCGGAACGACGGTACAGCAGGTGAATCAGCTGCTCAAACAATTCGAAGAGATGCGGAAAATGATGAAGACCATGAATAAAATGGGTGGCGGAAAACGTGCGCTGTCGGCCTTGAATCCTTTTGGGCGCTAAGATTCTCAGCGGCCTGTTTTTTGAAATAGATTTGACACATTTTGAAATAAAAACTATTCGGATACCTTTCGCGTTACACCGTATGTTTACTGGTCGTTCAATTTAAAATTCCAAAAATGCCCCTCAAAATGGGGCATTTTTGTATGCATTAGAAACCAATTTTATTAACCAAAACAAATAATCTATGAAACAAACCATTTCTGTTATGATGCTGGTCTTCGCGGCCACATTGGTCTTTGCACAGGAAAAAATGGCGAGCCCTCCTGCGAAAGCGGAAGGAACAGCAGGCGCTGCCAAGATCACAATCAACTACCACCAGCCTTCCATGAAAGGAAGGAAGATTATGGGCGGACTCGTTCCCTTTGGTGAAGTGTGGCGTACTGGCGCTAATGAAACTACCACCATTGAGTTCAGTGCTCCGGTGAAAGTAGAAGGTAAGGATGTGGCAGCCGGTAAGTACGGCTTGTTTACCATCCCTGGTGAGAATGAGTGGACCATCATCATCAACAAGGGGATTAAGTGGGGTGCCTACACCTACAAACAGGATGAGGATGTAATCCGCGTAGCTGTAAAACCAACAAAGACTTCAGGTCTGGTGGAGACTTTTAACATTGCTGTTGAAAAAGGACAGGTTGTCATCAAGTGGGAAAACACCCAGGTGGCATTCAACGTCAAAGGATAGGCTTTTAAGTCCAAAGAAAAAGCCGCCCCGACTAAGTCGGAGCGGCTTTTTTATTTAGAGGCTATTGATATTCCTATTGGAAGATCGGAAGCTTCTGGTAGATATCAGCTACACCCCCGCCGCCTGTCTTAGGTACGTTCGGGTTTGTGTTGATCTCGTTCTGAGAGTAGATAAACCTTGCAGGATACTGAGTCGCTGTAGGAGTATTGAAAGGAATCGGAAGCTTAACAACCGGAGTTACCACTTGCGTTCTTCTCAAATCGTTGAATGCTTCGTATTGCAGGTTGTTCAATGTGTACTTCGTAGCAAGAATCTCGTAAATGATGTTCTTCTGCTGCGAGCCTTGACCAGCATCTGCTAGTCCCGCTGAGGGCACGAAATCAGCTAATACATAAGGGTCGTACTGCATCTGGCCGCCGCTAACTCCTTTCGTTCCACTCTTTATATACTTCGTGGCGACAGGATTACCATAAATCGATGCTGATACTTCCAACTGGACGCCGGGAGGAGGCACGATCGGAGGAGTCAATCCTGACACCAGGTCTGCTCTCACTGAGTTGAGCGCGTCAACCGCAGCCTGCAAATTGGCCGCACCAGTACCCAGTCGAGCTTGAGCTTCTGCCAGAATCAACTGATTCTCATAATACGACAGTATCGGATGATGTGAATCGCCCTGGAAGGCACCATCTACCGTATTGGGATCGAGGCCTGACGTGTAAACACCAACCTTAAAAAGGTGGTTGTAAAGCGCTTGATCATTTGTTTTGGAATTCCTATTAAACGCAGTCGGCTTACCTGTAACAGGATCCGTGGCCGAAACCATAAATTTCGGAAGGTAAGCGTCGTCAAATCCGCAGTCACCAGGACGGGAATTTTCAAACATATCGAAGTTAAGGTTCAAGTCGATTTGTTGTGAACCTCCGTGAGGAACCAGCAAATCATCCGATGACGAATTGATCCCAAGAGAAGCAGCTGCGATCGCATTTGGATAATCCTTGAGGTGGAGGTACAAACGTGCCTGCAAGGTTTTTGCAGCTTTTGCCCACTTCGTCTCGTCACCACCGTAGAAGAAATCACCTGCTCCAGAAACTGTACCCAGGGGTGCAGTAAGATTTCCGTAAGCAGAGTTCAACAGAGCTATAAGTGAAGCATAGATGTCAGCCTGCTTGTCGAACACGGGCTTCGGATATTTTACGATATCAGCGGCCTGAGAGTAAGGCATATCTCCATAGAGAGAAGTAGCCTTCGCCATTTGCAACGCTTCGAGTACTTGAGCAATACCCAATGCCACCTTGTTATTAAGCGGAGCTGCTTTTGCCTGAACCAATCTTGCGTTGGCAACGGGATGGTACAACAGGTACCAGCTGTTGTCAAAGGTTCCAGCGGTCACGTTATAAATCTGAAAACCGGCCTGCTGACGGCTTTGGCCAGCCATCACGCCGGTCCAATAACTTGCAATGCGTGTGTCCGTATCCTCGTGGGCTGTTGCAACGCCCACTTCAACACCAGACAACAACACGTCTATTGGAGCATCTGCCGGTGCGTTAGGGTTCTTGTTGATGTCCGGCGAATTCAGCAGGTCTTTGCAGGATGATAACACGAACACGGCTATCAGGGCTGCGGCTGCTTTGCTATATATTATTTTTTTCATCGTAGTATCTTTTTAAGTGTTAATTGTTCGCTTAGTAAGTAATCTTAACAGAGAACAATACTGACTTGGTAGACGGGTTTGTGAACCAGTCTGAACCACGTGCAACGGACGCACCTGAGATGTTTGTATCAGGGTCAACACCAGTGTAGTTAGTCCACAACAGCAGGTTTCTGCCAGTGAGGCTAAAGTCGATTGATGAAAGTTTCGTTGCATTGCGGAATCCCTGGCTGCGAAGGCTGTAGCTCAGCGTGACTTCGCGGAGACGGGATGAACCACCATCTTCAACAAACTGCTTCGCCGAAGCGCCGTTGAACGATGTACCGAATCCTTTGTACCAAGACTGAGTCAAAGCGACAGGGCCACCACCGAAATCCTTCACGTTTCCACGGAAAGGAGTGTTTGCAGGAATTGTATTTCCATCAATATCTTTCAGTGCAGTCGGATAAGTTACAATGTTTCCATTGTCAACTGAAGTTCCGAAGGTGTAAAGAGCACCACGTGTTCCGTTCCAGTAGTCGTTTCCGAAGATCTTATCGAAGAGAACATACAATGAGACTCCCTTGTAGCTCACCGTAGTACCAAGGCCGGCGCGCCATCCTGGGTTCGGATTTCCGATCACTTCGTTTTGCACACCCGACTGAGGGAAGCCGTTCGGATCGAGGTCATACTTGCCCGAACCGTCTGATTTCTTCAGGAAGTCTGTGCCATAGAACACGCCGAAAGGTTGTCCTGCGATAAGAGACTGACCGCCGTAAGCACCGTTTCCGGGGACGCCCTGAGCTTCAGAACCACCCAAAGAAACCACCTTGTTGCGGTTCGCTGACCAGTTTCCAGAGATATTCCACTTGAAATCCCCTTTCTGGATCACGTCATAGCCCAATTCAATTTCAAGACCTTTGTTTTCCAATTGAGCTGCGTTCTGATTCTGCGTTGTATAACCTGTTGAATAAGGCAGGTTCAAAGTCAGAATCACATCGTCGGTGTGGTTGTAGTAAACTGTAGCAGATACAGAAAGTTTGTTGTTAAAGAATCTCAAGTCTGTACCGATTTCAAATTCAGTCTTCACCTCAGGCTTCAGGTTCGGGTTTCCGAGGAGACCACTTCTGAAGAATCCGCCACCATACAATCCGCTGAGCGCTGCCAAACCATAAGCGTAGCTATCACCATAGAAGGCAGGGTTGTACTGAGTAATACCAAGATAAGGCTGGGGCTGGATACCCACCTGGCCAGCTGACAATCTTAATTTACCAAAGCTCAACAGGCTGTTATTCGCAAGGCCCGGAAGCTTCGTGAACTGCCATGCTACGGCTGCCGAAGGGAAGAAGAAAGAATTCGCAAAAGTCGAAGCACTTTCCTGGCGTCCTGTCAAAGTCAAGAACACCTGATCGTAGGCTTGCAGGTCAGCTTGCGCATAATATGCATACGTACGGATCAACGTGCGATAGTTGAAAGCCTGGAGATTGGTGTTCAACGCGTTCGTCAACAAATCCGGCGCTTCAGGTATGATGAAGTCTGTGATCTGTGTGTGCAGGGTCTCTCTAGTACGCTGGTTGTAGTTTGCGCCTACGAGCAGGTTTCCAGTGAAATTGCTGTTAAACTGCTTGCTGGCACGCGCGAAAAAGTCCATGTTATACTGCGTCTCAGAGTTGATGTTTCTCTGAATGTAACCATTAGGGAAAGTAGCGGATTTCTGCGGGAAGCGCTCGTTGTTGTGGTCTGTGTATGAGTCAACACCCATACGACCAGTCAAATTCAACCATGAGGTAGGATCGATGGCCATTTCGATATTTCCGATAACGCGATCCACATCTGTTGTATTCTTGTTGTTATGGATGTTCCACAACGGGTTTGAATACGAAGGGCCCTGGTTCTTTCCGAGCGGGTTACGATAGGATACGTGACGGTCCGGAAGTACGAGTCCAGCGGCCGTAGTGTAGTCTCCCTGATAGTACGAGTTGTCAAAATCAGGAGAAGTACGCAGACCACCGAGGAACAAACCATCCACGTTGTCACCACCTTGTGCGCGGGTAGAATATGAATTGATATACGATGCGTTGGCAGAAATTCTGAACCAATCCGTTACCTGGCTTGACAGGTTTACGCGGGCAGTATTTCTGATGTAATCGCTGAATGACTTGATGATACCTTGCTGATTCAGGTTTGAGTAGCTCACCAGGAAGTTTGATCTCTGGTTACCACCGCTGATCGTCAGGTTGTTATCAACAAAGTGACCATTCTGGAATGCATCCATTTTGTGGTCGTAGGTGTCGCGTGAATTCTTACCGCCGTGAGCAGCTGCACCGGTACCATCAATGGATGTGCCTGTACCAGGAGCAATTGCGTAACGTTTTGTTCCATCAGCGAATGTTACAAAACCGTTGTACCCAGCAGCCGAAGGATCTGTGATGAACGAGTCTGCTCCACCCTTACGGTCGGCAATCTGATCACCCCATGATTCCCTGTTTCCCTGGATATAGTGTCCATTGTTACCACCGCCAAACACAGTCTGGAGGCCGTGAACTTTGTTAACCTGGTCTACAGAAAGCGTTGATTTGAAGGAAATATTAACCTTTCCTTTTGTATCAGAGCCTTTTTTGGTAGTAATGATCACCACGCCGTTTGCAGCGCGAGTTCCCCAAAGAGCAGCGGCAGAAGCACCTTTCAATACTTCCATTGACGCAATGTCTTCCGGGTTGATGTCATTAACACGTGATTGCATAACGATGGCGTTACCAGCACCGGCCAGTGTGTTACCTCCTTGAGAGAATCCTTCGTTCGCGTTTGAGATCGGAACACCGTCTACAATAAAGAGAGGCTGAGAGTTACCGTTGATCGTGTTCTGACCACGAATCTGGATGTAAGCACCGGCACCCGGGTCACCACCGCTTCGCGTGATCAACACACCAGCAGTCTTACCCATGAGGCCCTGGAGAACACCCGTTTCACCGGATTTAGCCACATTTCCACCTTGTACAGTGGATACAGAAGAAGCGAATTTGTCTTTGTCCACCTTTTCACCGATGGCCGTTACAATCACCTCATTCAACTGCTGAACGTCTGCCTTCAGACCCAGGTCGATTACAGACCTTTCGCCGATTGCTTCCTCCTGGGTTTGCATCCCGATGAAGGAGAACACCAGCGTTCCGCCTGAGGCAGGCACTGTAAGTCTGTAATTTCCGTCAGCGCCGGTCACGGTTCCGTTAGAAGTACCTTTCAGTACCACGTTGGCGCCAGGGATTACTGACCCGTCCTCACTGCTCGTTACTTTTCCGGTAATAACCCGTTCCTGGGCTGAAACCGCAAATGCAAAGAGCATTACCAAGTACGTTAGTAATAGTCTTTTCATAGATTTTTGGTTTAGATTAAAGACATAAATTGATTCTTTCCGCTCGTAAAAGAAAGATTTTATTAAAAAAAAATTACAAAACCGTTAACAAACGATTGATTTCGCACCCTCCTCATTAAAAAAAAGTGTCGTTTTTATTCAAGACGGCCAAAATTGACTGGCTGGTTTCCAAAGTTGTCGCCCACCAAATATGACTATTCACTCTGCAAGCTGATTTTCATCAATCCGATTTTGCAAAAAAGTCTTGCTCATCTGCGTACAAAATCATATTGTGTCGGCTTAAAATCATTTTTTCATGGAAATTTTGGGACGATCCGATCGTGTGGATCTCCCCGGCCTCGGGCTGGAGGACATACATGCCAAAATAGATACGGGTGCGTATACGAGCAGCCTTCATTGCTTGCGCGCAGAAGTAAAAGATGGGGTTCTCGAATTTGTTCTGCTCGATGAGGAGCACCCGGAATTCACTGGCATCAAGTACACCATGAAAAAATTTGATCAACGCGAAATAAAAAATTCGTTTGGTGAAGCGGAGCTGCGATATGTCATCAAAACAAAAGTGCGGCTATTCGACAAAACCATCCGCGCAGAATTTTCTTTGAGCAACCGCGGCAACCTGAAATTTCCGGTACTGCTAGGAAGAAAAATCCTACGGCACCGTTTTTTAATAGACGTCACCAAAAAAGATTTATCTTTCATTCACAAACAGAACCGCAAGTCTTAACGGTCACTTCCCGCATGAACATTGCCATCCTTTCACGTGACGCCAAACTTTATTCAACCAGAAGATTGAAAGAAGCCGGCGAGAAACGGGGACATCGCGTTGAGATCATCGATCACATGAAATGCGTGTTGCTGATTGAAAAGAAAAACCCCATGGTTTGGTACAACGGGCGCAAACTCGACTACATCGATGCGATCATTCCGCGCATTGGCGCGTCGGTCACTTTCTTTGGCGCCGCGGTGGTCCGGCAATTTGAGATGATGAAAGTGTTCAGTGCCGTGGAATCTCAGGCTCTCATCCGTTCACGCGACAAGCTTCGCAGTATGCAGATTCTTTCACGGGCGGGATTGGGTCTTCCCAAAACGATCTTTATGGATTATTCCAAGGATACGGAAGGGGTAATCGAAGCCGTAGGCGGCGCTCCTGTTGTCATCAAATTGCTTGAAGGAACCCAGGGCCTTGGCGTGGTGCTTGCAGAAAATAAGAAAGCCGCTCAGTCCGTCATTGAAGCTTTTCACGGTGTAAAAGCCCGGATTATTGTTCAGGAATTTATCAAGGAAGCAAAGGGAGCAGACATCCGTGCGTTTGTTGTTAACGGCGAAGTGATCGGCGCGATGAAACGCCAGGCACGTGACGGCGAATTCAGATCCAACCTGCACCGCGGTGGTCATGCCCAGGTTGTGAAACTGGATCGCCAGCAAAAACATGCCGCCGTCATCGCTGCAAAGAAACTGGGACTCAGTGTGGCAGGTGTCGATATGCTTCCTTCCAACCGCGGCCCGCTGATCATTGAAGTGAACTCCTCGCCTGGACTCGAAGGAATCGAGGGCGCAACCAAAGTGGACATAGCCGGTAAAATTATTCAATACCTGGAAGACCACGCCGGCAAAAAGAAAATCCAAAAAGATAAAATCAATGCCTGAGGTCTGGCGCGGTCTTCATAATCACTTGTCTGCACCATGATCGCACTGATACAAAAAATACTGATTGTCTCCGGCTCATCCATCTTTCTTCTATTGGGGAGCCTGCACCTTTATTATACTTTCTTCTCCGATAAATTTCTTCCAAGAAATCCCGGATTAGCCTCCGAGATGAATAACACATCGCCACGTCTAACTCGTGGTACCACCATGTGGAAAGCGTGGATAGGTTTTAATGCCAGTCACAGCAGTGGCGCGATGTACATCGGGTTGATCAATATCGTTCTGGTCATCGTTGATCCAGGGATTTTGATTCAATCCTTTGCTTTGCCGATGATCAATATCCTCACCGTAGCATTCTATATTTTTCTTGGTAAAAAATATTGGTTCCGGATTCCGTTAGCCGGAATGGTGATCGCCGGATTTTGTTTTATCAGCTCCCTTCTGCTAAGCTTGTTATCATGAAGGAAGTCACGATAGCCGACCAGGTAATCCGCCCGGGTGAATTCAAAGAAATCAATATCAACATTGCGCGTCTCCCGTCACGGACACAAATAGACACTCCTATATATGTGTACCGCGCGCCGGAAGATGGGCCCGTTCTCGCACTTACGGCCGGTATGCATGGTGACGAGATCAACGGGATGGAGATCGTCAGGAGGATTATAGACAACGGTCATCATAAAGTGCTGCGGGGCACAACGGTTTGTATGCCTATTATTAATGTCTATGGATTCCTCAACTACTCGCGGGAAGTGCCCGACGGCAAAGACGTAAACCGGTCTTTTCCCGGCAGTAAAACGGGATCGCTTGCATCCCGGGTCGCGTATCACATGACGCATGATGTGATCCCGTTCATCGATGCCGGCATAGACTTTCATACGGGCGGCGCGATGCGCACAAATTACCCGCAGGTACGATGTATGATGCAGGAGCCACGCAACGTAGAACTTGCCCATGCATTCCATGCACCTTTCACAATTGATTCACCCTTCCGCCCGCATTCCCTACGTCAGACCGCAGCAAAAAAAGGAAAGAACATCATTGTGTATGAAGGCGGTGAATCGTTACGCATCGATCCACATGCCATTGAGGAAGGAATCAACGGCACTTTGCGGCTCATGAAATTTCTCAACATGATCGACCACGCACCATCTCCAAAAGAAACCAATCGCATTGTGTGGAGCTCGGCGTGGATCAGAGCAAGGACCGCCGGTCTCTTCCATCCTGTTATCAACGCAGGTGATCTCATTCACAAAAATCAACACGTGGGCACAATCACCGACCCGTTCGGAGAGTTCACCGAAGCCGTGAAATCACAAGTGACAGGCTACGTAGTTGGACTCAATAATAATCCGGTCGTCAACGCAGGCGATGCGTTACTGCATATTGGAATGGATGACCATTGTAAACTGGATGGAGGGGGTGAGGAGTGAGCTGATTAAAGCGCAGCACCTTCCAACTCAATTTTTGGTTTAGAAGTTTCAGGTGACAGGTTGCACGTCACCCGTTTCCCGTTGCTGGTCTGGGTAACCGACGACAGGCAACTCTGTCAGAAATCCGGGCAGGGTATTATCAACTTATCCTTCGGTGGCTTGCGGGGATTGCGTGTAGGCCACGAGTACACGAGGCTGAACTCATGTGCTCCCCCACTGCCGGGCCCTAGTTTGGAAATGGTGTAGTCGTAGCTGTAGCCGATATTCAAAATATCTTTTTCACCCTTCAAAGTAAGTCCAACAAGCAACACGATCGATTCATTGTTTGCAAAACCGTTTACATTCTTGAATGGTATTCCACGATACCAGGTACCGATGATCAGTGGCTCGAATGTGTAATATAGTCCGAGGTCGGCCTGGTCAAATTGACCCTGGTGGCGGTATTGAAAAACCGGGGCGATACTTCTTTCACGCGGCCTGGAGAACACACCTGTTCCCAATACGCCGGGCCGGAAGAAAAATTTATAACCTCCATGCACCGACAATTTCATATCGAGCTGATCTTTTGAACCCAGGATCGATTGGTTCGGTTGTGTGATGTGCGCGGCAGTAACACCAAGCCATGCATTTCTGGAGAAGAGCAAGCCTCCGAATGTCAGGTCCGGAAAAAATTTACTCTGCCCGGTATTCAAAGCTTCTGCCGTTGCTTTGGTGATCTGTCCGGTGCTGGGATCAAATTGATCTCCGAAAGTAAGATCGCCGAAGTTGATGGAACGGTTTACAATACCCACCTGAACACCCGGACGAAACATTAAGTCCTTCGTGATCTGCACCTGATAAGCATATTGAACAGCGAAACTGATGGATTGAAGCCCAACGATACCGACATAATCACGTGTGAGGAGAGCGCCCACGCCACTGTTCTTGTCTTCGATGTAAAAGTCTCCGTATGCCGATATCGTGGAGAAATTGGCGTCGATGGCAGGCCACTGATTGCGGTAGTTCATACCCACACGTGCCTGTTGCGTTGATCCGGCGAAAGCTGGATTCAAATAAAGAGGCGCCGCATAGAACTGAGAAAACTGTGGATCCTGGGCAGTTACCCGAAGTGCCATCAACAGCATCAATCCTGCGAGCGACAGTGTCGGGAGAATCCGATACACCAGCGTGGGGTAAATCAATCGCCTCATTTGAGCAAAGTAAATCTATTTGATTGTCTTATGAAAATGTGTCCCGGTCGATTAGTTAACGACAAATTCCGTCAAATTATATACTTTAGTGGAGTTTGATCGTTTTTAAATTGCGAATGTTTTTATGAATCAGGAGGTTGTGTGATGATCCGGAGTTTGGCTCTTTCCCGAATGCGAAAACTTGTCCTTTTTTTAATATTCTCATTGAGTGCCTGGTCAGGTTTTTCACAAAATCTGGAACGCTACAATTGGTATTTCGGAGGGTCCACACAAGCAGTCCGGTTCAATCGCACAAGCGGTAAACCATCGATCGTTACCAAAGCTGCACCATTCGGAACGGCAGGAGGCGGAACCGCCTCAAGCGCTACCAATGCCAATCTTTTATTTTACACAGATGGACAAAAAATATTTGATGCCAGCAGTGCGTCCATGGGATCGCTTCACGGCGACTCCAACGGAAATCAGCCGGTTGCCATTTGTGCTGTACCAGGGCAGCCTGACAAATATTTCATATTTACCAACTCAGCAAGCTTTACAACGCCCGGGTCGATACGAATGGCCATGGTTGATATGACGGCGGGCGGCAGCGCACCGTTCCCGACTCCTCCCCTCGGCGCGTTGCTTGGTACTGATGTGTTAATCGGAATAAACGGTGTGGCAGAAGGAATGACGATCGTGCCGCACACCAATGGTGTGGACTTCTGGTTAATTATCGCACAGCAACCTACTGCAACGAGCACAACCTTTTCAGCAGCTCTCATTAATGCAGCCAGCGCCGGGGGAACATTTACATTTCCGAGCCCATCGCTGGTGGTGAGTCCTCCCATTCTCGCGGGAAACATAGCCTATAACTCGAAGAGAAATATTTTTGCTGTTTCTGCACAAGATCCCAATACCGATGCCATTATACTTTCGTTTGATCCGGCAACCGGTGCGATCACGGGTGCGCCGGTCGGTGTGAACGGCACCATCAAGAATTCCGGCACGGCGACTGGTGCCACCCATCAATCGATCTATGACATCGAATGGGCTGCCAACAGTAATTTCCTTTATCTCTCACGCTTTGGTGATACAGGCATCCAGGCGGATCTCTTTCAATACGATTACACCGATCAGTTCTCACCGCTCACTTCTATTTTACCCGCGCCTGTATTCAGAAGTTTCGGTGTGCAAATGGCTCCCGACAGCAACATCTACCACCTATATCAAACTGCCTCAGGTGGTTCGATCCTCATGGGGGCCATCACCGCGCCTGATTCGGTAGCGGCTAAAGTGAAGTATAAAACCTCACAAGTCACATCGACGGACCTGCAGGGAATTCAATTTCCTTCGTTCGCGCCGAAGTCGAATGTGACCATCACCGTTGATTTTACTTCGATCGGAACCTGTCAGAATAATAACACCACTTTTTTCCCCGCTGTGACGCCAGCGCCTGACAGTGTGAACTGGGATTTTGGAGATGGCGGTAAAGGGTCGAACGATTGGAGCCCCGTGCACAAGTATGGGCAAGCCCAAACCTTCAGTGTTAAGCTCACAGCCTTTGTCGGAGGACAAACGCAGACGGTTACGAAACCAGTGACGATAACCAACTTTACTTTAAAGATCAGTCTCGTTCAGGATACAACCGCATGCAAAAGTGAATTTCCACCACCCCGAGGAACCTCGTCGCCGAAACAATTTTCTGTGACCGCAAAGGCGGACCAGGGAACGCCGACATCGTGGACGTGGTCGAATGGCGACACGGGGCCTACTTTGAAGCCAGATTCTGCCGGATATTATTATGTGGTCGCGAACGACGCGTCCGGATGTTCAACTTACGCAGGCGTGAACGTGAAAGAATACGGGTTGCAAGATCAAAGATCTAATATTTGGTTTTTCGGTGATAAGGCCGGAATCGATTTTAATAAGACACCAGCACAAGCAAAAGAAAATACCAGTCAAATGATCACACCCGAAGGATGTGCAATCATCTGCGATCGAAATGGCCAGCCGCTCTTCTATACTGACGGAAACACAGTATACGATAAGACCAATACCCCGACAGCAAATGGTACGAACATCGGAGGAAACAACGATGCTTCCCAGTCCGCGATCATCGTACCCGTGCCCGGAGACGAGACCTTATATTATATATTCACCAATGAAGTCATCGAAGGGGGTACGAATATCACGAAGTATTCGCTCTTTGATATCAAGCTAAAAAACGGCAAAGGCGACGTGGTTGTCAAGAATCAAGTACTGTTTAGCAGAAGTACCGAACGCATTACGGCGAGTGGTAAATGGGTTATCATCCACGAATGGGGTAATAATACGTTTAGAGTCTATCCATTCTCAGCTGCAGGAATCGGTGAACCGGTTCTCACTGCAATCGGCTCCGATCATGTATCCACCAGCACATTGACAGGAACCGGTTATATGAAACTGGGGCCCAAAAATTTTCTTGCGGTCGCGTTGCCACAACCCGGCTCGAACCTGGTGGAACTTTTTCACCTGAATGACACAACGGGAAAAATTACAAATTATCAGAAAATTGATTTGAATGATGCCAACGGGCAAGTTTATGGAGTTGAGTTTTCTCCTGGTGCACGGAAACTCTACGTGACCATGCGGGCGCCAAGTACGCCGCCAGGTACTGGGCAGGGTAAAATGTTTGAGTACTTCATTGACTACAAAGGGCATCCTCACCTTATGCCTTACCCACCAGGAACGCCGAACCTGAATAATCCAATTAAACAAAATAATATTGGCGAACTTCAGATCGGTCCGGACGGACAGATCTACGTGGCGATTGAGGGGAGTAACTTTGCAGGGCGTTTTGCTCCTGATGAGGATTCAACTCGTTTATCGATAAATGGTTTTCAGGCAAACGGACTCGATCTCAAAGGACCGAAGAGTCATTTTGGTCTCCCGAATTTTATTCAACATCAGAACAATGCTTTCGGTGGGCCTGACTTTTCTTTTACTGGACTTTGTTTAGGTGATACCACCCGCTTCCTGGGTGTACCTACTGATCAAATTGACGAATTCAGTTGGCAATTCGACGCGACTGCGAGTTTCGTTGCCGCAGTACCACTGAGCAATCCTAAGGACTCTACGATTTATCCTTTTGCAAGGGATTATGTGGTCACTATGAAGATCGATAATCGGTGCCTTAGAGAAGAAGGCAAGAACCCATTATTGGTTACTAAAACGGTAACCATACACGATCTCCCGCCTCCCCTAGACGTGTACTATTTATATTGCCCGCCACCGGAAATAGGCGCGTACAAAGTGAATATTCCAGGGCTTACCTATTTATGGCCAGATGGCGAAACCACCCGGGTTATCTATCCCACTGAGCCAACACAAGGGACGCTTGTTGTCACCAATCAATTTGGATGTCCGCGAAAGGGTTTGATATTCTATGATAATTTGTTCCCAAGCTTTGGTCCTGATCAGGTGCATTGTCAAAACGAAGTGCTGCCTGCACTTCAGTCACCCTATGCCAGCAACCCTCAGGTGGTTGCAGCATGGTATATAAATGGCGTAGCCACTGGTGTGCCGGGTAGTCAGCCACAACCCATCAACACCGCAACGCCAGGGACCTATAAATACGAGCTCACCGGATATATCAATGACGCTAATCATGGACCCGCTTGCACGTTTACCGGCAGCGTGACCTATACTATTAATCCGGGACCTGTGTTTACGTTGACCAGCGCAAACACCAGTGGCTGTGGAAACACAGACGGCACAATTACCCTTACCCCTTCACCCTCTACCCCTCCGGGCGGACCTTACAGTCTTTTCTTCACTGGTCCCGGTGGATTCAATGATCAGCTGATTGATCAGGCATTTCCGCATCCTGCGTATGTATACAATCAACCCGGGCATGCGTTAGGTGCCGGCGTTTATTCTGCAACCGTCCAGGATCAGATCAGTCAATGTGCGATTACGCAGTCTGTGGCGATTAATGATACACAGGTGGGTTCAGCCACGGCAGCACCCATTACCACCTGCGATCCGGAAACAATCCGGATCACTACCTCGGGGATGAGTTTTCCGATTCAATATCAAGCAATCAATAACGCAACGCCATCGACCATCATCGGTCCGTTCACTGAGAACGCGTTGACCGTATTCAACATGCCGACCGCTCTCTCAGCAGGAACGTACACCATCACTTTGAAATATGGCACCTGTACATTCAGCATCAATAACTTCGTGGTCAACCCAACAACACCGGTCGCGGTTACGGTCACCTCCAATGTGTGTGCATCACCGCCGACTTTAACTGCAAGTGCTCCTGGATTAGCCACCTATGCATGGACTGGTCCTGGCATCGTCGGACCGGCTAACCAAGCCACCGTGACGGTTTCTGGTCAGGGGCAATTCACTTATTCGGTTACCGTGACACCAGCCGCAGGCTGTCCCAACACCATCAATCAAGTCGTAATTCTTGATAATCCCGTTCCTGACTTCACGCAGAGCGATGCTTGTCAATCGAATGTGGTGCTCAAGGCGAATTTGATTTCAAGTACTTATACTTATCGTTGGTACAAAGGCGGTGTGTTTCAATCCGGACTTCAGGGCGCGCAGATTGTGATTGGCACCGCAGACGATAACGCTTCCTATCAGGTGGAATATTACAATCCTCAAAACGGCTGTAGCTTTAAATCCAACCCGAAAACAGTTCGCGTAGTCGGGGCAGTCACAGCCGGCATTACGGCATCTCCTGCGTGTGCTGATGGGAAACCGTTTACATTGACTGCAGTGACTTCCGCGACGGGAGTCACCTACGCATGGTTTAAGAGCAACACCTTGATCGCGGGTCAGACCAGTGCAACTACAAGCCAGACTGACGAAACCACTTATAAAGTAGAGATCTCGAAGGCAACCTGTAAGGCTACCTCGCAAGTTACCGTCTTGAGAAACCCTCTTCCTGTCGGTACGCTCCCGAATCGCACTACGATTTGCAATGATCCCGACAACAAGGATCCCAAAACAAACAATGTGGACCTTGATCCGGGTACGTTCACAAAGTACGACTGGTATAAGAATGAATTGAGTCTGAACTACACAAAACAGGTTTACAACGCAACGAGCCAGGGAATTTATCGCGTTGATCTTACGAATTCATTTGGATGTGTGGCATCCGATGAAACGGAAGTTCGCAGCGAGTGTATCCCGCAAATTGATGTCCCCAACGCCTTCAGACCGAGTTCATCCATTACCGAAAACAAAGATTTCTACGCATTCACTTTCTTTATCACAGACACCAACTTCCAGATATTCATTTATAATCGATGGGGTGAGCTCGTGTATACCAGTGCGGATCGTGATTTCAAATGGAATGGTGGCTACAACAACAATTTGAGTCAGCCACTCCCTGGCGGTTCCTATGCATGGGTCATCAAATATGTGAGCTCTTTCCATCCGGAACGTGGGGTACAAGAGAAGCGCGGCGGTGTGGCCCTCCTCCGCTAATCGAAATTCACTTTAAAAAGTCGGCACAGATCGTTAACTATGCGGTACGATCAAAAACCCGTTGCCATGAAAAAATTCGCTCCGCTCCTCTTTGTAATTTTCCTCGCGGCTTCTGCTGAAGCGCAGATCATAAAAACTTCTTTGACGATGACCGTGCGTGATGACCTCGGCAACACCGTCGCAGGTGCCACAGTAAAAATATTCGAGAACCAGGCTGATTATACCGCTGAAAAAAATCCGGCTGCGGAAGGTGTCACCGACGAGAAAGGGGTTGTCAAATTCAAAAATCTGAAGGCGATCGCCTATTACATCCTGGCAAGAAAAGACGATAAAGACAATGCCGGCGGCGGTGAGCAGACTGGCAAGCTGGAAGAGAAAAGGATCAACAAGGCGACGGTTGTAATTCAATGAGTGCTTCCGGGGATTTGCACGCGTTTGAATCCGATCTGCTGCATTATAGTCCAACAAAAGAAGAAACTGCGTTCAAGTCCAGATTCCTGGAACTGCTGAAGCACTCCGATGCATTTCAACGAACGCATCTGCCCGGACACATCACCGGATCGGCGTTTATCATTTCTCATGATGCCCAATACACGTTGCTGGTTCATCACGCCAAGTTGAATCGCTGGCTGCAGCCAGGCGGACACGCTGACGGTGATGCCCATGTAGTTGGCGTTGCGATTCGCGAAGCAAACGAAGAGACAGGATTGAAAAACCTGGAATTATTGCAGCCCGGAATTTTCGATCTTGATATCCATGTCATTCCGGCGAGGAAAGATTTCCCACAACATGATCACTACGATGTGCGGTATCTGCTGCGGGCCTCTATGGCGGAGAAGATCGTTGTCAGTGAAGAGTCGCATGATGTGAAGTGGGTGGCGCTTCGTGAACTGGAGAATTTCAACCATGAGCGTGCGCTGCTGAGAATGAGGGATAAAGTCACCGGTCGCAGGTTTCCAATTGCCAGTTAGTAGATACATTGGGCTACGTCTGCTCCTTACCAGGGTACGCAGATTGGAAACAAGTAGCAGGCGACTGGCAACGATTATATTTGCGCCGTGGCAATCATCGGTCAGGATTTAGAAAAAGCAAAACAGTACCTCGAAGGCGGCGCGTTGGTAGCGATTCCAACTGAAACCGTGTATGGCCTCGCGGCAAATGCGCTCGAACCGCTTGCCGTTGCCCGGATCTTTGAAGTCAAGAATCGCCCCTCTTTCGATCCACTGATCGTGCATGTAGCTTCGCTTGACCGTGCCCGCGAATTTGTGAAAGAAATTCCCGACCAAGCTCATTGTCTGGTCAATCAACTATGGCCGGGGCCCCTGACCATTTTGTTGAACAAAACAGAAAAGATCCCGGATATCGTAACGTCCGGTTTGGATCGGGTGGGAATACGCTGTCCGGATCATCCACTGACCAGGACATTGCTCGAACAACTTTCTTTTCCATTGGCAGCACCCAGCGCCAATCCTTTTGGCTACGTGAGCCCGACCACGGCGCAACACGTACAAGATCAACTCGGCGACAAAATCCCGTACATCCTCGATGGTGGAGCGTGCACGGTTGGCATTGAATCGACCGTGATCGGATGGGAAAATTCCAGACCGGTGATTTATAGAATGGGAGGTATTAGTGTGGAACAAATCGAATCGGTGATCGGAAAAGTCAGCGTGCAGACACATTCTTCTTCCAATCCCCAGGCACCAGGGCAGCTACAAAGTCATTACGCGCCACGGAAAAAGTTCCTGCTCGGAGACCTGGAGAAGCTGGCAAAGTCAAACGCGGGCAGGCAGGTGGGAATACTCTCTTTCTCAAAAAACTTTTCAGGCATTCCAAAAGAAAATCAACTGGTATTATCGCCTTCCTCGAGTCTGACAGAGGCCGCTCATAATCTATTCAGCATGTTGCGCCAATTTGATCAGATGAGCATAGAGGTTGTTCTAGCTGAAGAAGTTCCGAATGAAGGCTTAGGTCGTGCGATCAATGATCGGTTAAGACGGGCGGCTGCGCAGGTATAGTCAATCGGTTTGCGAAGAAATGGTGGAGAAAGATCAAAACTTCTCTTCAATCCCCAATCCAAACAAAGCAAAATCATACTTCACCGGGTCAAGTGGATCAAAACGCTTGAGGTTGTTGGTGAGCTCCAGTGCCATCTCCCAATCTGCATTCTTTCGTTTAATGAGCTTGAGTTTTCTCGCAACGCGCTCAACATGAAGATCAACGGGGCAAACAAGTATAGCTGGTGAGATACGATTCCAGATTCCAAAATCAACTCCGTGTTTGTCGGCGCGCACCATCCAGCGCAGGTACATATTCATGCGCTTGCACGCCGACTTTCGCGCGGGTGTGGCAATGTGCTTACGCGTTCGCGGCGGGGAATCGGGCAAATCAAAAAAAGCATTATGAAAGTCAATAAGCCCGGATTCGACCGTGGCTTGATTCCCGTCGCGGTTGAATAGATCTTCCAAAGAATCAAACTTCTTATAATGATGCCGTAGGAAGCGGATGAAATACAAGAGGTCCGTGTCATTAAAAGTACGGTGCTTGAATCCAAGCAAGAGTTTGAGATCGCTGGGTTTGTGATTGAGAATGAAATCATAGGGAGCGTGACCCATTTTCTCCATGAGATCCAGACAATTTTTGATGATGGTTGCACGCTGTCCCCAGGCAAGAGTCGCTGCGAAAAGTCCGGCGATTTCAATGTCCTGCTTTTTTGAAAACAAATGCGGAATCGAAACAGGATCGTTGACAATAAAACCGGGACGATTATACTTTTGGACTTTCTCGTCGAGAAAATCTTTCAGGTCAGCGAGTTTCGCCATGGCTTATTTAAGGAACCGGACCTCCACCCTTCGGTTCAAGGTGCGTGCAGATTCATCTTTCGACTCGACTAACGGTTTCTGCTTACCGTATCCGTGGATCAGCAGGCGATCACCTGCAATGCCTTTCGATTTGAGATACTCGACTACACTCTCAGCACGGTTTTGCGACAACTCGAGGTTGTATTGATCACTTCCCACATCGTCGGTATGTCCGTTGACTTCCGCCTTCCAGTCCGATTTTTCCAACAGAATCTTCACAAGTTTGTCGAGCTCAGGAAATGAAACCGGCAACAACACATACTTGTCGAACTCGAACTGAATGTTCTTTAATATGTAAGTTTCTTCGGGCTTTATCTCTCTTCCATCAGTCCATACGATCGGCTCAATGACAGGCACCGGATCGGGATCCAGCGGAGTCACAGAAACATCATCGACATAAAAGTATGCGCTGCCGGATAACATCGGACTTTTCCCTTTGCGATTGTCCATTTGCGTGAACTGCGTCGAGAGGTTGTCGAAAAAATTTCCAATCAAAACATAACGCTCCCCTCCTTTTGCGATGTATTCTATTTCCCCCTGATCCCAGCCGTTCTTTGTAATCGGCTCATTCCGGATGATGGAAAGCGTGGGAACACGTTGGATCACCTGGTCGCCGGATTTTTGCGTCAACGTATCCGTTACCAACATGCCGATCCGGTCGGCAGAGTACACAGAATAGGATGCGAGCTTGAAAAAAAATTCGAGTTTGTAGCGCTTCCCCGGTTTTAATGGCTCTTTCAGTTCACCCAGCAAATATTCCCGATAGCTTCTGGGCTTGTTGTTGGGACGGTTCCAAACATAGATGCCGGCATAACCAAAACCGGAGTGAGCGTTTGATTCGCCAGCCCAGTTGAAAGGGACATCACAGTCACCCCAGCTGCACTGATGATAGTAGTCAGGCGTGCCGGAATTTCCCGAGCGCCAGCCAGGCAACACAAATTCTTTTGGATTGGTAACAAAATTATTCGGACAACGAAAATGCTCTTCGAAGCTCGGGTTCATCACGAGGTTCCTGGTTGATGGATCCTGAGCGACAGCGATTCGCGCGACTATAAACAAGACGAAAACCAACAGCGGTTTCATTGTCTATTTATAATAGATAATCTCAGCGCGGAATTTTCCTTCCGATGCGCCTAGCCGGTCGTATGCTGATTTGGAAATACGGATAATGGTAGCAGGGTCAGAACCTGTGATCGGTGCGGTAATGCGCACAAACACTTCCTGGTTGTTGGACATGTTTCTCACTTTGAGAATGGTCCCTGGTTTTATTGTGCGGTGTTGTCCGAGGTATTTTCTGTTTCCTTCAGATCCTTCGATCAGTTCGCCCATGCCGGTCTCCCGGATCTCATCCGTCCCATTCACACCTTCCGAAATGGTCACACCGCCGGTGATGGGTTTCACCGTTGTCACTGGATTGCCTGTGACGGGCGTAGTAACCGTCGTGGTGGCGGATGTTATCGTCCCGGCCGTTGGAGCAGCCGCAGGTCCCGAGACAGAAAGCACTTGTCCGATTTTCAATTCCGTGTCTTTGATTCCGTTCCATTCCTGAATTTGTTGCCAGGTGACGCCATACTGGCGTGCGATGGAGAACAAAGTTTCTTTGGCTGCCACCGTGTGAGTCTTTGCAGTTGTTACGGGCTGGGTTACCGGCGTTGTCACAACCGTTTCGGTTGGCTGTTTCTTTCTGATCAGCAACGTCTGCCCAAGTGAAAGGGCGTTGTCTTTGAGACTATTCCAGGTCTTAATATCATCGACCGATACGTTGTATTGGCGGGCGATGGAAAACAAAGTCTCTTTTGCCTCTACACGGTGTAAGAATCCTTCCTGAGTCTGAACAGGTGCCGACGTTTTTCCTTTTGGAGTATAGGGAACCTTCAATATTTGTCCCACTTCGATGCCTGCATCGGCTGCGGGGTTTTGCTCAAGAATGGCAAGAATTGTCGCACCATAGCGCCGGGAAATGCTGTACAACGTTTCCTTTTCCTCGACCTGGTGCACCACATAGAGTTTACCATTGATGGTCTCGGTTCGGAGTGAGTCGGCGGGCACGAAGCCTGTGAGTGTCAAAAGCAGTATTCCTAACATAAAGCACAAATTCAACGAAAATTACCACTTCAATCGTGCATACACCAACCCAAAAACGTCAATTAACTTAGTATTTTTGGCGAAACCGTGAATATGAAGGCGTTTGTTCTGACTCTTTTCTGCCTGGTGGGTCTTTCTTTCTCAGTCCATGCCCAGGAAAAAAAGAAGGTGATGGTGATGGAGATAAAAGCTGAAATTGATCCGAGGATGCTTCGCTACGTAAAGCTGGCCCTCGAGCATGCAGAAAAAATAAAAGCTGATTATGTGATCGTTGAGATGGATACCTATGGTGGGGTGCTGACCGATGCGAAAGAGATCGTCGACCTGATCATGGATTTCAAAAAGCCGATCTGGGTGTATATCAATTCAGATGCAGCTTCAGCTGGCGCCCTTATCTCCATTGCCTGTGACAGCATTTACATGTCGCCCGGCGCTAGCATCGGCGCCGCCACGGTAGTTGAGGGTTCTGGTGGTCAGGCGGCACCCGACAAGTATCAATCGTACATGAGATCGATCATGCGTGCCACAGCCGAAGAAAATGGGCGTGATCCCCGAATTGCTGAAGGCATGGTCGACGAGCGGGTTGTGATTGACAGCATAAAACAGGCTGGGAAGGTCATCACGCTGACAACTGCTGAAGCGTTAAAGCATGGCTATTGCGAAGCCAAAGTGGAGTCCATCGAAGAGATTCTGAAGCGCAACAACATCACGGACTACGACCTCTCCTATTTCAAACTCGGCCCCGTTGAGCACATCATCGCATTTTTCCTGAATCCTTTCATTAGCGGATTGCTGATTCTTGTCATTATTGGCGGAATTTATTTCGAAATGCAAACACCTGGAATCGGGTTCCCATTATTTGCTGCAATCATTGCCCTCGTGTTGTATTTGATTCCTTATTATCTCAACGGACTTGCCGAATACTGGGAGATACTGACATTGATAACAGGATTGCTTCTGCTGGTCGCTGAAATATTTATCATTCCCGGCTTTGGTATTGCTGGCGTGCTGGGCATCGCCTTCACCATTGGTTCGCTGGTGCTGATCATGCTGAACAATGACTTCTTCAATTTTGAATTTGTGCCCTTCGGCGACATTGTCGTTGCAACCGTATCCGCTTTCGGCGGACTGTTGGGCGCTGCATTGCTCTTAATTTTCGGAGGCGGAAGTCTTACAAAGACAAAAGCCTTCCAACGCATGGCACTTACCGATACGCAGGAAAAAGCGCAAGGGTATACGGCTAACTTCTACGGCGATTCGATGATCGGCAAAACAGGAAGTGCGTTCACTGTACTCCGTCCGGGTGGAAAAGTGATGATTGACGGAAAGATTTACGACGCGTTCACGCGCGGCGAGTACGTTGAAAAAGATGAGCCGGTTGAAGTGATCAGTTTCGAAAGTTCGACGCTGCGTGTGAGGAAAATAACAGCATGAAAATATTAGGAGTCATCCCTGCGAGGTTCGCCTCATCCCGTTTTCCCGGCAAACCACTCGCCGACCTGTTGGGCAAGTCGATGGTGCAACGGGTATACTTACAATGCAGGAAGTCAAAAAAGCTAACGGACCTTGTGGTTGCGACGGATCATCAGAAAATCTATGATCACGTTGTAGAATTCGGCGGGAAGGCTGTGCTTACCTCCGACCATCATCCGAGCGGCACCGATCGCTGCTGCGAAGCGATGGAAGCGCAAACCGAAAAATTTGATTTCGTAGTCAACATACAGGGTGACGAACCCTTCATTGATCCACATCAAATCGATCTCCTGTGCGGCACGCTGGATCCCACGACGGAGCTGGCAACATTGATTCAAAAAATAAAAACACTGGACCAGATTCTTTCCCTGGGCGAAGCGAAGGTTGTGATCAACACCAACCAAGAGGCGATGTATTTCAGCAGGTCGCCCATTCCATTTGTTCAGAAGACTGACCAAAAAGAATGGCTTCAAAAAACGACTTTCTACAGGCATGTAGGCCTTTATGCCTATCGCAACGACATTCTGAAAAAAATTACCAAACTACCCGTGTCGCTGCTTGAGAAAGCGGAGTCATTGGAACAGTTGCGTTGGATTGAAAACGGCTTCAGAATCAAGACGGTTGAAACGGATATTGAAGACGGCATGTGCATTGACACGCCGGAGGATCTCGAAAAAGCAAGGGCTTATATGAAGAGCTCACTCACCAACGGGCTCCATCCTTAATTTCTGAACAGCGAATTTTTTGACAGCATCAAAGACAGCAGGGACGTCTTTGGAAACATATTTTGATCCCATCACATGTCCGCCCGCCGTTGGAATGGCAATGGCCTCTTTCATAGACGCCGGCGTGCTGATGGTTTCATTCATGTGGAGCATAGCACTCACCTTTACCTGGGGGTCCTGCTCCTTTTCATTTTTATAATAATAGACCGTCAGGCACGGCGCTTTCACCTTTCTAAATTCAGCGTCGTTCATTTTGCTTTCGAGCAGTTCCTGCAGCTGGCTTACTGACTCCAATCGATATTTGTTATTCCAATACCGGTCTATAATCACCGAGTCCTCACCAGGAATATGTTTCTTGATATTGTAATTGCCACCGAATACAAGGCGCGCTACTTGTACGCCCCACGGGTTGTTGGCGACAAAGGCGAGCGGATCATTGATGGCGATGTTGGGAGACATGTTGATCAATGCATAGACATCATCAGGATATTCAGCAGCGAGGATCAGCCCCACGGTACCGCCGGTAGAAGTACTCATTATAATGACTTTTTCGCCGATGGCATTGCCGATGGCGAGGGCTTCCTTGGTACTCTGCCAAAAACGATCAGGAGTAAAATAGAGAAGTTGCTCTGTGGTATCGACGCCATGGTCAGCGAGGCGTGCGAGGTAGAGGTTGCAGCCAAACATTTTCGCAAAATCCCGATGAACAGGATCGCCTTCGCCCTGGCTTGCGGAAAAGCCATGCAGATAGACTATTGAATATTCAGTCTTTCTCTTTGAAGAGTCTGCCCAGACAATGCGGGCTTCGTTGTCGGGTCTGAGTTTGTGTTTAGCTTCCTGAGCGGAAACATAAGCATCCAGCATCGCGGGTTCCTGTGGCACAGTGGGCATGGACATGTCCCACACGGGCGCATCGGGTTCTGGTCCGAGAAAGTAAATAACCACCAACAAAATGATCGGAAATGTGATGAAGACGAATTTGCGCGACATAGGATTGGATTGTGGTTAATAAAGATAGGGAAGGTTTTACGGAAGCAAATTTATTTTTTGTTCGCCGGGAATGTCTCGCAGGTTCTCTCATATTTCAAGTCTGGCCCAACAACGTTTACCCACTCGTCTGCGGTCATGTTTCTAGTAACTAATCCACAGATCTTATCACTCATCGCAGCGGGATCAGTGAATGCGGTCTGAATACTTTTGTTTAGTGGTGCTTGCGGGACTGCCATCAGGATCTGATCGCCAGGTAACGAAAAAACGACGGAGGATGGTATTCCAACTTCTGATTTTCGAATCACAATCGGGGGCATTGTGATTTGCGACCAGCTCCAAAGCCTTACTGAACTGTCATCGCCGACGGTAGCCAGGAATTTTCCGGACGGCGCAAACACGATATTCATGATCCTTCCGCGGTGACCTGTAAGCACCCGTTGAAGCGATGACGAAAGCTGTACAACGCGCACTACTCCACTTTGATCTCCCACAACGATCCGTTGACCATCTGGCGAAAATACGATCTGGGTCAGGGGTACATTTCCCGAAAAAATCTTCGCCGCTGAAAAATTGGTTCGGAGATCCCAGACAAATACACTCGTTAGACCAGCGGCAGCAAGGTGGTTTCCTTCTTCATCGATCGCAATCGAGTTGATTTTTTCTGGTGACAACATAGTCTTCGTGCCGGTGGAATCGAATAACAATATCTCCTTGCCGGAATTGGTTAAAGCATAAATAACTTTGTTGGCTGGAGAATAGCATGCTGATCGGATGCTGACACTGGAAGGAAAAATTCTGGGTTTAACCTTACGATTTTGCAAATCATAAAGTTCAATGATCGATCCCTGTGTACCCTTGTCCGCAACTGCCAGGAGCAACGACTTATTGATGGTCAGTGACTTTACTGCGGTTGTTTTTCTGGCGTTGGCGACTGGCTCTGAACGCCAGTTGCCGTTTTCCTGTTTCCAGGATAAAATACTGCCATCGATTCCGCCCGAGATCAGATAATTCTCGCCGGCTGCGAGCGCCAATATCCCGGCACCAAAGCTCTGCAAAGAAGGCTCTTTCAAATTAATCAATGCCGTATTGAGTCCGGCATAGATGTCATTATCCAAAGGGTTACCACCGTATTTCTTGTTGAAATTATATGCAGTTTGTGCCATGAGTCCTTCCAGTTCCGGATCAAAGCTTAACTCCAATGATTTCAGGGCCATCGCCTTTGCGACCGATATGTATCGTTGTCTATTTGCTTCGCCTTCCGCCCTTTCCGCCATGCGTTGAGTTAGTTCCACCTGCCGCTGCAGTTGGCTGACCTGCGCTTCCGCATTTTTTAATTTCTCATTCGCTTCATTGAGTTTCTGCTGTGATTCCTTCAACGCGGTCTGAAGGTCTGCCTTCGACATCTTTGTTTGAGTTTTTGGGGAACAACAAAAAACGCAGACCAGCCACGTTATCGTGAGTATTCTTGCAGCCATAGAAGGGAGATTTCTTACAAGATAATACAAGCGGATGGGATATATCGTCTTTGGGCGCTAACCGATCGGGCGTATTTCGTCAGTCTGGTCCGAGAATTCCCCGCCCAGAACAAATATGCCAACTACTTGTTTTTGATCGTGTACTGACGAACATCAGTAACTCATATTAATCAAACTTTGCATTGATTCACAGGGACTTATACATGAAAAGGGTTACCAATCAATTTGTGTCTGTATTTCAGTTACGAAAGATTTCAGCTTTCAACTACTTTTGCCACCCCATGAAATTACCTCTGCTGCTGGTTTTCATCTTTTGCGCCCACCTGTCAGCCTATTCAGAGGCTGGCCGCATAGTCAAAGGAGAACTCGATCTGACCAACTGGGACCCGCATCGCGAATCGGTGATACCCCTCACCGGCGAATGGCGCTTCTACTGGCAAGACTTGCTGACGGCGGACCAACTGGATCAGAATCCTTTTTCATTTGCACAGGTGTCGATTCCGTGGAATGAGCAACTTATTGACGGGAAGACGTTTCCCAATGTGGGATATGCTACGTACGCGTTGCGGATCAAACTTCCGGCAGACCTCAAAGAAGTGGCCTTTGAAGTGCCGGCGGTCTTTAACTGCTATTCGTTCTGGGTCAACGATAAACTGATTTGTGCCAGTGGACAAGTGGGGTCAAGGCCGGATAAAACCATACCACGGTGGAAACCCAACACGGTGAAGGTGAAAGTTCCGTCTCAAACCATCAACGTCGTATTTCAAATCTCCAATTTTCAAAACACCCGCGGCGGTTGCGCTGAAGTCATGCGCATTGGCGAAGCAGATCACCTGACCTGGCTTGACGGCGTTTACCATACGACGGGCAAAACGTTAGTCATTTTTTGCGCATTGCTTTGGTTGACTGGAATGATCATTTTTTACTATTCACGCCCTGTCAATATCCTTTATTTTTCTTTTTTGAGTTTCGCCTATATGCTGCGGTTCCTGTTTTCAGATCTATACCTGGCAACCGATTTTGGCATCGACCTGCCTTGGATTGTTGCCGCGAAGATTGAATACGCTACGGTGCCTTTGATCATTATCACCGCGGCGATGTTCATGGGAAGTATTTATCCCCGGGAGTTTAAGAAACCGGCGCAAGTATTTTTTCAGATCACCTCACTGGTGTCTTTGGTGCTGATCATTTTCATTCCATCCGGTGGGCTGATGCCCCTGCTGACGTTTCTTCAGATTCTCGGACTGTTCTTAGCCGCATACAGCGCTTACAGTATTGTTCAGGCTCTGTTGATCAATCGCTCCGGTGCCTGGATCAGTGCGCTGAGTATGGGAGCATTTGTACTGGTCGCTTCGTACAATATTTACGCTTTTATCATGGTGCTTGATCTCAACAGGACATTGATTCACGCAGGCTACGCCATTGCGCTTATTTTGTGTGCTATTTCCTTGTTCTATCGCACACCGCTGCGGCTTAAGACGGAAGGCAACCAAACCCTGCGATACGAAGATTTTTTTCCGGCTAATAAATAGATTGGTAGGAAAGGTCCCTTCAACCGTTCCAAACTTGTTTCATCTCTTTATTAATCCACTTTTTATTGGCATAGTAAGCTAAAACGATAAAGCCGGCGCTGCAATGATTACCGCAATTGATTGCGAGGTAGTAGCAACCGAGTCCGCCATGTGAGACGGAGTTTGATAGGTTAATGGTGGCGATCAATCGGGGATCATTAAAAATTGGGTCTTGTTCATTATTTACATCGGCAACATACAAATTGCCATACCGACTTGACTTAAAATGAAAATTTACCGAATCATTGATTGCTTTCACCAATGCCGCGCTAAGGACAGCATCGCCTAGTATATTAAGGGAATCGGCTCTCCTGACGGACATAATCTTTGCAAGGTCAGGATATACCTCGTTGTGGAGCATTATTACTTCGCTTTTGATTCCGAATTCCGATACAACAGACTTAAGGACAGAACCAATAGTCTGCTCGAGAACGATGTCATCCCTGTAACTTTCAACCCCACCGCAATTCATCAATACGATTATCAAAAAAGTATTCCAACCTATTTTGATCTTCATCGAACAAGTTTATTTAATCCCACCGTAGTTGGTGCCTCCGATGCTCACATGTTCCGTCTCAGACACCAACGTCTAAACATTAACAACTCAAACACCAAAAACCCCATTGATCCATCCGTTGTTGGTGTTCCGATGCTCACATTTCATCAGTTCCAAATCCAACTGTCTCAATTTCTGATCTCTTATTTTTGAAACCACGCATCGGGTCACCAACAACAACTGTGACTTCTTATTTCGTTTAGCCCTTGTAGTGACTCAGGAAATCCTAATGCCCTTCATTACAAATATAGAATCCTGTGCTCGAACATTTATATTCCTCAGGATATTTGACCGCTCATTCGTCAATGCTACGCTCAATGAGTTTCGCTCCCATATCTGATATTTCCTGTCGACGGAACCGATAAAAAGAAATCAGGTTTTCGTTGTGAATTTGCCCGTTAGGTTGTTGGTGATCCGATGCAAGTTTCAAAAACAGTATGGGAAATTGACGCCTCTTGTCATTGCCGATCTCAGGCTCGGGCATCGGAACACCAACAACGGATGGGCGCTTGAGTATCTGCATCTTCAAAATGCTACTTGTATAGTGTTTTTACGTGTTGTTTGTGACTCGATGCAGGGTTTCAAAAAAACTTCAGGAAATTCAACAAGGATCTCGAACAACCGCAGGTTAGAGGCATCAGAACCCCAACAAGGGATGGAATTAATTCTCAAGCACTGCTTTTATTCAAGCAAGTCCCTAAATTTATTCCAAGATGTTACCCTGAATGCGTTTAGATCCACAATTCTTCCTCAGAAATTTAAATGCCTTTTTGCTAACGAAACACAGCATGACACTGTTCCATGCCATTTTTGTTTTGTCACTCCATGGCTATGCACAAAGTGTCAATGACAAGCAAATTGGATTCGGCACTGGTGTTTACAATAAAACGTTTCAAGATGAAGCAATTAGTGCTTCAAATAATTCCGGAACATCCATGTCCATCCTTTTCTTCTTTAGGTCAGATAACGCTGGCACCAGGCATCACGTTCAGTTGTTGTTGACGGCTCCACACCTTACATCGAATAATCTGCTGACACGAGATAAAAGTGGATACCTGCAATATTCTCAACACAGATGTATTAAAAATTTTAGAAACAACGCAAGATTTTTCGTTGGCGGTGTGGGAGAAATAAACGGCTCGTATTTAAAGTACAGTGAAAGAGGTAATTCATATTCATACTCATATCCCTTCACCACTCTGGAGTCAAACATCACTTTAAGTCCATCGGCTCTATTTGAAATGCCTTTTGGGGCCGATTTGCTCACCATGCAAGCGTGGACAGCAATAATGGGTTATAGTTTTGGAGGGTTTAAGAATGCAAGAGGCTTGGTATGGACCGGGGATTTCTCCAATACAGGTGCCCGGGTCTCATACACAAAATTTTTTTCAACTCGCTGGGAGGGTCGCCTAGACTATCAATTTCAGTATTATACATTGACCAAATTTGAAACAACTTCGTCTGTTGTTCATCAGATGAATTTTTTTATTGTGTATAAGATTCATTGACTATGAAAAGGCGGATCAGAATTGTTTTATTCGTGTTTCTTCTATCCTTCGCCTGCCACGACGAACAAAATGGAGATTTACCTACATTCTATCCTTGCAATGACTTATTGGGCTCATGTGCAAATGTGACGTATGTTCCATACTGTACGTTTGGTTTCAAATGGGGAGGTTCAAGTCCCTTTATTCCTGGGGGGCCTGGAATTCCAGGACCACAAGTGGGTGTAAGCTCTCTCTCTTATAAGTTTCTTGATGGCAATGTAGAATTTCAATCAAGCCTACAAGATCGCGGTATAAGTATGCAGTTTACCGATGGTGACAAATCAAAAATCCGGAGTGCAATTTTACAATGGTCATCTGTTGCTGACGTGAAATTTGATGAGAAAGCTGGTAATGAGAAGGCGGATATAACGATTATTTCGGCCTTCCTGCCAATTGGAATCTCGAATAGCGGGTCAGTTTGTGGACTTGGTTATCCGGCTCTTGACAGTCAGCCATGCAATCAGATTGCAGGACTTTTGATTATTAATCCAAAGTGTAATCAAACACTGGCCATTGCACTTCATGAAATGGGACACGTTCTGGGATTAGGACATGTTGCAAGCGAAAATGTGATGAATCCAGACAGACTCAGTGTTTTTTCAACTTTGCAAGATGGCGATATTTTAGGTGTACGAAGTATTTACGGTAGCAAGTGAAGTTAAGGCTCTTGTCTTTTTTATACCTTCTATATGACACACGTGTTCGTCGGTCCGTTGTTGATGTTCCGATCTCACATTTTGTTCCGTCTCAGACACCAACGGATGAATCTGTGAACGGTGAGCCCCACAATCGAAAAGCCGGACCATAGCGTCCGGCTTTCCAGCTTAAAAAATACAATCGACCAGGTGCGGTAAAAAATGTTATCCCGCTCTCCTGAAGTAAGCTCGCGCTACTTCAGGATTTCCCTGAAGCCATCCCGATAGCTATCGGGATGTGCTTCAGGGCCTGATCAAAAAGAAGGCATTCCGGCACCGGCAAAAAATATTTACAACCAACAACCACTACGAATGGAGTAAATAACCAGTCATGCCGGAAATGCCATATCTTCAGAAAGCGCACGGCATATCCGTGATCAGTCGATTGGGTCAGGATTCCCCTCAACGGATTACTGATAACCGCTAACTTTCTCTTAGTCAACATTGTCGTGAAGGAACTTGTTATTGCCTAACAAATTGTTGTCATCATTCAGATTATACTTTGAAATGAAGCGCTCCGATGAATGAGGCACGCTTTCCATCTTCACACCTCGTCTCAGATAAGCGGGCAAAGTCCACTTCTCGTTGAACTCCTCTTTGCTCATCTCCGCCTTCTTCGCCTGCTTCAGCCGCTCTCTCCGCTCCTTGGCCTGCTGCTCAAGGCGCGCCTTGGTCTTCCGCACTTCCATCAATCCATCATCGTTGATAACCTGGTCGGCAGATAGTTCTTTGCCGATCTCAAATTCATCGTCATCTTCTTTCGAATGGCTGATGTCTTCATCCTCATCATCATCGTCAATCTTTGAGGTGACCATGTTCTGATCATCAAACAAACTCAGGGTATAGCTGCGCTCTTCAAGGGGTGTCTCTTCTTTCCGGAAAGGTTTTTCCACCGGCTTCACATAAACGGGCTTCTCTTCGGTCTTCTTCGGAACGATCACTTCTTCCTGCTTCAGCACGGGAGCCGTCTCAATCTTCTTTTCGGGTTGAGGCTCAGGCTCGCGCGTGACAACTCTCTCTTCGAAGTCCATGTACGGCTCGTCCTTCACGGGATCCGCATAAAACATCTCATCCGCCATCTTCAACTCCACATCATGATTGCGCTCGTTCACCGAATTGTCGTGAACCTCCACCACGGGCGACTGGCTTTTCTCGAGGTCAAGCACTTTCTTCTCCCGCTTCCGGGGCGAAGGTTTGTTGTCACCCGCAAAACCTGTGGCAATCACAGTCACGCGTATCGAATTACCGAGCGCGGCATCCACCCCGTGACCGAAGATCACTTCACACTCATCTCCCGATTGGCTCTGAATATATTCCGTGATCTGACTGAGTTCGTCCATTTGCAATTCGGCCTCTTCGCCGGAGATGATCGACAACAGGATTCTTTTCGCTCCCATGATGTCCTTATTGTCAAGCAAGGGTGATGCAAGCGCCTGCTCGGCGGCACGCAACGCACGTCCTTCTCCTGCAGTCTCCGCAGATCCCATCACCGCTGCACCGGCATTGAGCATGACCGTACGAACATCCTGAAAGTCGACGTTGACGTATCCGGCGAGCGTGATGATCTCCGCAATGCCTTTGGCTGCCGTGGTCAGTACGCTGTCCGCTTCACCGAAGGCCTGGCTGATCGAAAGATTTCCAAACATCTGACGAAGCTTGTCGTTGAGGATCGCAATCACCGTGTCACAGCTTTGGCGCATCGCATCCAAACCGCCGTTGCCCTGTGAATGTTTCTTCTTTCCTTCAAATCCAAATGGCATGGTAACAATACCCACCGTGAGAATATCCATCTCTTTGGCAATCTTCGCGATCACGGGTGCGGCACCAGTTCCGGTTCCGCCACCCATACCAGCGGTGATGAACACCATCTTGGTGCCGGCGAGCGCTTCGCGGATCATTTCCTTGCTTTCCAACGCCGCGGCACGACCGACTTCAGGGTTGGCTCCGCAACCGAGACCTTCCGTGAGGTTGGACCCGATCTGCAATTTGGTGGGCACAGGGCTGCTGTTGAGCGCCTGTAAATCTGTATTGCACACGATGAACTCAACATCCTTGATGCCGAGTCGGAACATGTGATTGACCGCATTGCTTCCACCGCCACCTACGCCGATCACCTTGATGATCGACCGGTTGTGCCGGCTCGGCAAGTCAAATTTGTATGTAGCTCCTGATTGAAACATGACGTATTGTGTTTAGTAGTGGTTAATGTCAGTATTCATTTTTTCCATCGAGATCGTCGATCAGCAAACCTTTCGTTTTGTTGAGAATGCTGCTGAAGAAATCGGAAGCAGGTTTTGCCTTCTTCACTTTCGCCATCACCTTGTTCTCTTTCGCTTCGCGGTAGCGCTCTTCGCGCTCGTCCAGGGAGCGGAATCCGGCCAGCACCAGTCCGACTGCTGTTGCATACATCGGGCTCTTCACCGCTTCGAGTTTGCTCTTGCCGAGGTGCTCATTCGGGTAGCCGATGCGTGTATCCATACCAGTCATGTACTCCACGAGGTGCTTCAGGCTGTGAAGCTGTGAACCGCCGCCGGTGATCACGATACCTCCTGCAAGACGGTTTTCAAAGCCGCAACTGATGATCTCTGTGTGGACCATTTCCACAATCTCTTCCATTCTTGCCTGAATGATGTTCGAAAGATTCTTCACAGAAATTTCCTTCGCAGCGCGGTTGCGGATGCCGGGAATCGAAACGATTTCATTGGGGCTCGCCTCTTCAGCGATCGCTTTTCCGAATTTCGTCTTCAATTGTTCGGCCTGTTTCGCCATCACCATCAACCCAGTCTGGATATCGTTGGTGAGAATGTTGCCGCCGAAGGGAATCACTGAAGTATGACGGATAATGTTGTCGTAGAAGATCGCGATGTCTGTGGTGCCGCCGCCGATGTCGATAAGACAAACGCCGGCTTCTTTCTCCTCATCGCTCAATACCGCGAGGCTCGATGCGAGCGGTTCGAGGATCAGGTCTTCAATCTCGAGACCAGCACGCCGCACACACTTGTTAATGTTATTGATAGCGCTGGTTTGCGCGGTGATGATGTGGAAATCCGCTTCCAGCTTCACACCGCTCATACCCACCGGGTCTTTGATGCCTTCCTCGTAGTCGACGGTATAATCCTGGGGCATAACGTGGATGATCTCACTGCCGGGAGGAATTACAATACGATACATATCTTCCGTGAGGCGGCTCACGTCCTCGATGCTTACTTCCTCATCATTCGATGAGCGGGTAATGCTGCCATGCTGGATTGTGCTTCGGATGTGCTGACCTGCGATACCCACATTCACCACGCCGATGTCGATACCCGACATGTCGCTGGCTTCTTTCACAGCCCGCTCAATGGCATATACGGTCTTATCGATGTTGGTGACAATCCCCTTGATGACGCCCTCGGACTCAGCTTTACCGAGGCCAAGGACTTCAAGCTTGCCATATTCATTTTTACGGCCGACAATGGCACATATTTTTGTTGTCCCAATATCGAGCCCGACGACTATCTTTTCCTTTTCCATGGTTGTTGACTATTTATAGTGGTTGTTTAAAAAATTGCATTTAGTTTATTCTGCTACGACCTGACCTTGATACTTTAAATTCACCCGCTCATACCTGGTCCAACCTTTTTCAGGAAGGATCTCTTTATAAAAGACCATCAGCTTCCTGAACTTCTCTTCGAAGTCCTCTGATGTGCCGAACTCCACCAACTGTCCTGTGATCTGGGGATACATGGTGATGTCACCCTGCGAGGTGATGTCGAGTTGTGCCACCTGCGCCTTCCAGAATTTATTTTCATTTATAAAATGGATCATCTCAAGCAACCGCTGCCCTTCTTCCATTTTCCTCAGGTCGCCGATCTCCAGCAGTCGTTTCACAAACCTCCCGCTCACGATCATCACGCGTGATGAGAATTTGTCGGAAACACCCATAACCACCCCTTCTTCGGAGATGTATGCATCGGGGCCATCTTCCTGCACGATTCGTGCGATGGGTCTTCTCATCTCCACCATCACCATCAGGTTGCCCTTCAGATCGCCGTACAGTTCTGCTTCTTTGATGTGCTTATCGTACTTCAGCTTCTTTTCGATTGACCGCAGATCGATCCGGCCGATACCCGTGCCTTTGATCGATTCACCGCTGTTCTCCACGAGGCGCAACACATCGTTCTCATCGAGGAAGTGGTTGTCATTGATATTCTCGAGTTCGACAACAATATCCTTGCAAACCACACCAGCCTGCTTGCGTTCACTGAAGGCGATGAGGAACGACAGCCCGATGAGCGCGGCGGTGACCCTGATTTCTTTCTTTATATTGAACTTAGCCTTCATATTTCTTCATCATCATTTCTTTGATCGGCTTTATAAACGTGTCGATATCTCCCGCGCCTACCGTTGCAATCACTTCGACGTCGAGGCTCTCCAGTTTTGAAAGCAGGTCTTTCTTGCTGCTCCGGATCTTCACCGGACTTGTCACATCCTTGAAGATCATATCAGAGGTAACCCCCGGAATCGGAAGTTCACGTGCCGGATAAATGTCCATCATCACCATGGTGTCAGCGAGGCTGAGGCTTTTCGCAAAACCGGCTGCAAAGTCACGGGTGCGCGTGTACAGGTGCGGCTGAAACACGACCGTTAGTCTCTTATCGGGGTACATGGCCTTGAGCGATCTGAGAAAGGCTTCGATCTCCGCGGGGTGATGCGCATAGTCGTCGATAAAAATCCTGTTGTTGCGCTGGAAGATGAACTCAAATCGACGCTTTGCACCTTTGAAAGAATGGAGCGCCTTTTTAATTGTCGCATCATCGATACCAGCTGCCCTCGTTGCTATGGCTGCCGCGATCGCATTCTCCACATTATGGAAGCCGGGGACACCGAGCTGAATGTTTTCAATCTTTTTTCCTTCCGGATCCATCAGATCGAAGCTGAAAAAACCTCCTTTCGTGGAGAGATTGCCGGCAAAAAATTGTCCCTGATCTATACCATAGGTTTTCTTATGAACGGTCTTGTTGCTTTCCGCGAGCGCCTTCACCGAATTGTGAATCACTAAGGTGCCATTTCCATCAACCTGCTTAACGAAATCACGGAATGACGTGAGCATGCTTTCATGGTCGCCATAAATATCAAGGTGATCCGGATCCGCTGAGGTCACCACCGCGATATCCGGAAACAGGCGCAGGAATGACCGATCGAATTCATCGGCTTCTGCGACTACAATTGTATCCTTTCCAACCTCTCCCTGCATGACCAGGTTGGAATCGTAATTCGAAGAAATCCCACCCAGAAAGGCAACCATATTCCGACCTGCTTCATGCAGAATATGCGCAATCATAGTTGACGTGGTGGTCTTGCCGTGTGTTCCGGCAACGGCGATCGTTTTATAGTCTTTTGATATCAGCCCGAGTACTTCAGACCGCTTCATGATGGTGAAGCCCTGGTCTTTGAGGTAATTGTACTCTGCGTGATCTTTTGGAATAGCCGGCGTGAAAATCACGAGCGTCTTCTCTTTAGTGAGATATCCGGGCATGAATTCCACTTTGTCATCGAAATGAAGTTCCATGCCTTCTTCGATGAGCTCGTGCGTCAACGGTGTGGGCGTGCGATCATATCCAGCAACGCGAAGGCCTTTGCGTTTGAACCAGCGAGCCAGTGCGCTCATGCCGATGCCCCCGATGCCCAGGAAATAGATGCTATCGTAATCGTTGAACTTCACACCAATAATTTTTCGATCTCTGTTACTATGTCTTCTGCAGCATGGGGTTTCCCCAGCTTGCCTATGTTTTCACTCAGTTGTTTGCAACGGTTATGATCGTTCAACAACTCCAAAGCCTGACTCACCAGTTTCTCCTTCGCTTCGCTGTCGCGGATCATGATGGCAGCCTGTTCGTTTACCAGCGTCTGCGCATTTTTAGTCTGATGATCTTCGGCAACATTGGGCGAAGGCACCAGCACGGAAGGTTTTTTTGCCAGGCACAATTCCGAAATCGACAATGCCCCGGCGCGGGAGATCACCACATCCGATGCTGCGTAAGCCAGGTCCATCTCCCTCAGGAAGTCGAACATGCGCACGTTGCTCAAATCCTTATCAACCACCTGCGCTTTGACGCTTTCATAATAAACTTTCCCCGTTTGCCAGATCAGTTGCACATTAGAACCGATAATCCTGTCCAAACCCGCGAGCACACTTTCGTTGATCGTTCTCGCGCCGCCGCTTCCTCCAAGTACCAACAGGGTTTTTCCGTTGGCATTGAAACCGAAGTGGGTTAATGCCTTGTCACGCTTCGATTCCAGGTTGATGATATCTTTCCTTACCGGGTTTCCGGTAAGCGTAACTTTTTCCTCCGGGAAATATTTCTCCATACCCGGATAAGCCACACACACGCGCTTCACTTTGTCAGCGAGTTGTTTGTTTGTGAGACCAGCGTAAGAATTTTGTTCCTGAAGAACCATAGGAATTTTCTTGCGGCTGGCGGCCATCATCAAAGGTCCGCTCGCATAACCACCGGTACCTATCGCCACGTGCGGACTAAAATCTTTCACAATCTTTCTTGCTTTCCAGTAGCTTGAGATCAGTTTGAACGGAAACATCAACAAAGACCATGAAAGCCTGCGCGTGAGTCCACTGATCCACAGACCAATGATCTTGTAGCCCGCTTCCGGAACGCGCGTCATCTCCATTCTTCCCTCAGCACCCACAAAAAGTATATCCGCATCAGGATGACGTTCACGGAACGCATTGGCAATGGCGATCGCCGGGAACACGTGTCCCCCGGTGCCTCCACCGCTGATGATGATCCGATATGGTCCATTCAGACTCATCGTGCTGATACCTTTATGGCTATTAGTCTTTGGCTACCGATAGCTATCGGTATGGCCATTGGCAGAGTACCCACGTGGGAAAATTTCTCCGGATAAAAGAGATCCTCGATTCTACAGCGGGGTCTCCAACCGCCAACGGCCAACAGCCAACAGCCCTCGATCAATAGAGAAAGCTTCATCAATGCGCTACCGTTTGTCTTCATACTATGCCGCTTTCGCCTCCATGTTTTTGTTACTCCTTGATTCTTCAACTTCCGAAGCCTGTCCCCAATTCTCTTCTTGCTCTCCCCTGCTCACACTGAGAATGATTCCGATGGAAAGTCCGGTGAAAATCATTGCGGTACCACCCATACTGATGAGCGGCAAGGGCTGTCCGGTGATCGGACCCAGTCCCACCACAACTCCCATATTGACCATCGCCTGACAGACAAGATCGAATGCAAGTCCCGCGGAAAGCAGTCCGCCGAAAGCGCGCTCCGAATTATAAGCCGCCTTCATACCACGGTGCAGCAACACGAGATACAACAGCAGCACGATCACGCCTCCGACCAACCCGTACTCTTCCACCACAATGGCATAGACGAAGTCGGAATAAGGATGGGGAAGAATGTTTCTTTGATCACTGTTACCCGGACCTTTTCCGAAAATGCCGCCCGTCGCCAATGCGATACGTCCATGCTTTGCCTGGAAAGGAAGTTCGGTACCGTTGACAAAATTCATCACCCGACTCTTGGCAGTTTCCCACCGTTGACCGAATCGCAATCCGATACCACCTGCCAGCAATCCCACCAGCACCAACATCGCGAGGTATTTCACCGGCACCCGGCCGATGAACATAATCAGCATGCAGGTTGCGAAGAGCAGCACGGCCGTGGACAGGTTTGTGAGTGCAATCAGCGCGCAGATCAATCCGCACCACAGGAGAATGGGTATCAAAGAATCTTTGATGTCGTCGATGTTCTGTTGCTTCTTGGAGAGCATGCTCGCCAGGTTGATGATCAGTGCAAGACTGGCAAAGTCTGAAGGCTGGAACGAGGTACCGATGATGGGCAGTGTGATCCAGCGTGCGGCATCGTTGATCGTAGTTCCGTTTGTAAACGTATAAATCAGCAAGGGTACGCTCACCCACAGGGCGAAGCGTGATATTTTTGAATAGTACCGGTAATCGATCTTGTGAGCCACCCACATGGCTGCCAGACCCAGACCGACCATAAAAGTATGTTTGATCAGGTACATCTCGGGTGCCACCGTCCTCTTGTAGGCGAGTGTTCCGATAGAACTGTAAACGACCAGGATGCTGATCATCGACAAAGCGAAAACCACGGCCCAAATGACCGGATCTCCCTTCAGATTTTTGTCGAACCATTCTTTGACGTTCTTCATAACCTACGCTTTTACTTTTTCAGCCTCCTCTTTCATCTTCGTCACCGCTTCGCGAAACTGGTTTCCGCGGTCCTCATAGTTATTGAACAAATCGAAGCTTGCACACGCCGGCGACAGCAAAACGATATCCCCTTTGAGCGCATAATCCATGGCGATCTTCACCACTTCTTTCATGCTCTGTGTCTCTACGATCTTGGGCACGATCTTTCCAAAGAATTTCTTAAGCTTGTCGTTGTCTTTGCCCAGGCAGATCAACATCTTCACTTTTTTCTCCACCTCTTCACGGATCAGGTTGTAGTCATTGCCTTTATCAATACCACCGGCTACCCAGATCAACGGTTTCTCGTAGCTTCCCAACGCATAGATCACTGAGTCAACATTGGTCGCCTTGGAATCATTGATGAACTCCACGCCGTGTATGGTGCCCACAGGCTCTAACCGGTGCGGTGCATTCTTGAATGTCTTGAGTCCTTCACGGATTTTGGAATCCGGTACCTTCGCCAGGTACGCTGCCGATACCGCGGCCATCGTATTGATCAGGTTGTGCGTTCCCTTCAGCGTCGTATCGGATTGTGCAATCTTGAAAGACTTTTTTCCGAACTGAAACACCATCTTTTTGCCGTCATAGTGGGCAGACGTGATGGCCTCGTGATCGAGTGAAATTTCGACGCGGTACGCTTCCATCGTACGGTGTTTTGCTTCGGGACCGGAGATCGGATCATCTACGTAGTACACGAAGTAATCCTTCGATCCCATGTTCTTGACCAGCCTGAACTTACTATTGATATAGTTGTTCATTTTTTTGTCATAACGATCCAGGTGATCGGGCGTGATGTTGAGCAACACGCCAATGTGTGGCCGGAACGTGACCGTGCCGTCCAGTTGATAGCTGCTCACTTCGAGCACATACCAGTCGTATTCTTCCGTTGCCACTTTGCGCGCGAGGCTCTCGCCAACATTCCCCGCAAGGGCAACTTTCTTATCTGCGTTCTTCAGCAAATGATAAGTGAGCAAGGTGGTTGTTGTCTTGCCATTCGTTCCGGTGATCGCGATCACTTTTCCTTTTAAATACCGGAATGCAAACTCGATCTCATCAATGATCTGAATCTTCTTAGACCTTACTTTCTTTACGATCTCCGCCTTGTCAGGAATTCCCGGACTTTTGATCACGAGAT
Organism: Cyclobacteriaceae bacterium; assembly: GCA_044227305.1. Lineage (GTDB taxonomy): Bacteria > Bacteroidota > Bacteroidia > Cytophagales > Cyclobacteriaceae > ELB16-189. Next base: position 810,084 of record JBGAFJ010000001.1, read on the forward strand.
GGGCGTTCAGAATTTTTTCTTCTGTATGTTTTCCTTCTTCGAATTCAATTTTTTGATCTACCAGGTCCTTCTTGTATTTATCTTTCAATTGACCCTGATCAGAAACAAATACCTCAAAGCCCTTGGCCTTCGCAAGAATTGCCGCTCCCGTTCCGCTCTCGCCACCGCCTAATATGACTATACGCTCTGCCATGTTGTTATCTGAGTTTCAATGTTGCGAGACAAAAAATTGCCAGTAATATTCCAACGATCCAGAACCGTGTGACGATCTTGGCTTCGTGTATGTTTTTCTTTTGGTAATGATGATGGAGCGGCGACATCAACAGGATTCTGCGACCCTCGCCGTATTTTTTTTTGGTGTATTTGAAGTAGGAAACCTGCATCATCACGGACAGGTTTTCCACCAGGAACACGCCGCACAGCACAGGAATCATCAGCTCCTTCCTTACAGCCAACGCAACCACAGCAATAATACCTCCCAGCGACAGGCTCCCGGTGTCGCCCATGAACACCTGCGCAGGGTAGGCATTGTACCAGAGGAACCCGAGACACGCGCCTACAAAGGCGGTGCAAAAAATCACGAGCTCACCCAGGTTTGGTATGTACATGATATTCAGATACGAACTGAAGTCGACTCGGCCAGAGAGGTATGCGAAAATGGCCAGGGTCAATCCAATGATCGCAGATGTGCCGGCCGCCAGACCATCGATGCCATCCGTAATGTTCGCGCCGTTTGAAACCGCCGTCACAATAAACACCACGATCAGTACATAGATGATCCATGTGTAATCTTTGCCGATCCACGGTAGCAGATTGCTATAATCAAATTCGTTATTCTTCAGGAATGGAACGGTCGTCTTGGTCGACTTCACACCTTGCTCTGCTACGCCCTGAGTAGACTCTATTGCGGTCTCGGCTGGTGACACCTTTTCGCGGATTACCACATTGCGGTTGAAGTAAAGGGTCAACCCGACGATCAATCCAATGGCGACCTGACCCACGATCTTGAATCGTCCCGCCAGACCTTCCTTGTTCTTTTTGAACACCTTTATATAGTCGTCGAGGAACCCGATCAATCCGAGGCCCACGGTAGCAACGATCAACAGGATGATGTACACGTTGTCGAGTTGCGCGAAAAGCAATGTGGGAACTAAAATGGCAGCAAGAATAATGATCCCACCCATGGTCGGTGTGCCCTTCTTCGCCATCTGACCCTCAAGTCCCAGATCGCGGATTTCTTCACCCACCTGTTTACGACGAAGGAAGTTGATCAAACGCTTGCCGAACGTGATGGTGATCAGCAACGACAAAACCGCAGCCGCTCCGGCGCGGAACGATATGTATTGAAACACACCGGCTCCGGGGAAATCAAACTGCCTGTCGATATAGCTGAACAGATAGTATAACATCAGTTCGCAAACATTTTTAACATTCTTAACAATACTTCCCGGTCATCAAAAGGGCGCTTCACACCTTTCACTTCCTGATAGGTCTCGTGTCCTTTGCCCGCCACCAGGATGATGTCTTTCTCTCTCGCCATCATGCAAGCCGTCTTGATCGCTTCTTCACGATCGACCATCACGAGGGTCTTCTTTGCTTCCGCCGGGCCAACCCCTTTCTGCATCTCGCGGATAATCTCGATGGGATCTTCATCCCGTGGATTGTCTGAAGTGAAAATGACTTTATCGGAATATTTACAGGCAATGGCCGCCATCAGGGGGCGCTTCGTTTTGTCGCGATTACCACCGCAGCCGAAAATTGAAATCACCTGCTCCTGACCTGAACGGAAATGAGAAATGGTTTCGAGCACGTTTTTCAAAGCGTCAGGCGTGTGGGCGTAATCGACAATGGCTGTGAACTTTGATCCCGGCAACACAAGTTCGAATCTTCCGATCGCTCCGGTCATGGATGACAGCCTCAGTAAAACATCTTCCTTGTCTTCACCCAGCAACACCGCCGCGCCGTAAACAGCCAGCAGATTATAGGCATTGAAATCTCCGATCAGTCGGAACCATACATTCTTATTTTCCAGCTCCAGCTCAAGACCTTCGATTGAATTGGTGACAATTTTTGCTTTGAAGTCAGCCATTTTCTGCAGCGCGTAAGTCTGCTTTTTGGCCTTGCAGTTCTGCAGCATCACCATCCCACGCTTATCGTCCACATTCACGAGTGCAAAGGCGTCTGATGAAAGTCCGTCAAACAATCCTTTCTTCGCGCGGATGTAGCTTTCAAATGTGCGGTGGTAGTCGAGGTGATCGTGCGTGATGTTTGTAAACAGCGCGCCGGTAAAGTGAATTCCCTCCACCCTTCCCTGATCTACCGCGTGCGAACTCACTTCCATAAACGCATGGGTGCAGCCCGCTTCAAGCATTTTCACCAGCAATTCATTGAGTTGGATGGAATCAGGTGTTGTGTGGGTCGATGGGATCACCTGGTCGATGATCCGGTTTTCAACGGTGGATAAAAGGCCCGACTTGTACCCGAGTGTTCCAAACAGCTTATATAATATTGTCGCAACGGTCGTTTTTCCGTTTGTACCCGTTACTCCCACCAGTTTTAGTTTCCTCGAAGGGTTTCCGTAAAAATTACTGCAGATAAGTCCCAGTGAACGGGCGCTGTTTTTTACTGTAACATAGGTTACCCGTTCGTCGATATTTTCGGGCAACGCTTCGCAAACAATCGCGATCGCGCCGGCGATTATTGACTTTTCTATGAAAGTGTGGCCATCCGACTGAGTGCCCTTCACGGCCACAAACAAAAAGCCTGGCTGAACTTTCCGGGAGTCAAAAGCGACGCCCTTCACATCCACGTTCATATCACCCGACGTTGACGTGATGCGTACTGTATATAATATGTCTCTCAGTTCAGCCATTAGCTCAAGCGTATATAAATTCTGGAACCCTTCGAGATTCTCGTTCCCGGCGACAGGGATTGTTCATTCACCCGGCCTTTTCCTTCATGGACCACGCGGAGTCCGTTTTTCTCTAATAGGAAGATTGCGTCACGGAGCGTCATGCCCATCACATCAGGCACATGGTCTTTGACGATGGCATTCTTTCTCCAGGTAACTGCGTTGCCGTTCTTGGCAGCTTTGATCCACTCTTCTTCGGTGGCAGAATGGTTTGAAACGCCCAGCTCGTTGCAAAGCATCGTTAACTCATCCTGCTTGCCCGCGCGAATAACCGGGAACACACCCACCTCCTGGGCCAGGTTCTTAACCATAGGCATGTGCAGCTGCAGATCGCGCGAATAGATATTGTCTGCGATTTCCTTGAACACAGGTCCTGCCACACTGTTTCCATATTGATAAATACCTTTCGGATTTTTGATCAGCACGATTGCTGAGTACTTCGGTGCGTGGGCAGGGAAGTAACCAGCAAACGATGTGATGTATTTCTTTTCATAGTGACCATTGGTCAGCATTTGCGCAGTACCCGTTTTGCCTGCAATGCGGTAATATGAGTTTCGAAGGTTCATGGCCGTGCCGCGGTCTACAACCCCTTCGAGAAGAAGCTTGAGCTGATTCAGTGTTTTTCCAGAACAGATTTTTGAATTGAGGACTTCCGTTTCAAACGTCTTCTTCACTTCATCAGCCTGACTGATCGAGGTGACGAAAATCGGTTTGATCATCTTGCCGTCGTTGGCGACCGCGTTATACAATGCCAGAGTATGGAGGGGCGATATCTCAAACCCGTAACCATACGCCATCCAGGGCAAAGTGATACCACTCCAGTTTTTGTCTTTGGGCCGTGATATTTTTGGAACGGCTTCACCCACGATTTGAAGACCGAGCGGCTTTGACAATTTCAGTTTGTCAACATATTCAAGAAACTTGGAAGGCTTTGTACCAAAATGCTTATCAAGGAGTTTCGCCATCGCAATGTTTGACGACTTCTCAAAGGCCTGTTGAACAGTGATCCTTCCATAGCCACCCTCCTGATGATCGCGGACTTTTTCCTTGTAAATGGTATACACACCATCTCCCGTGTTGATGCTGTCTGAAAGAGAGATGTTGGTATCCTCCAGCAACGCCATCATGGTGACCAGCTTGAAAGTTGAGCCCGGCTCAATGGATCCACCTACCGCATGGTTCAGCTCTTCATAGAATCCACCATGGCCGTCGTTGGTGAGATTTGAAATGGCTTTAATGTGGCCCGTCTTCACTTCCATCACTACCACCGTTCCCTGGTCGGCGTTGTGTGCCTGCATCGCGCGATACAGCGATGTCTCCGCAACATCCTGCAGGTTGATATCGATGGTCGTTTGGATATCCAATCCATCGATCGCTTTCACGTTGTCTGCATCAAATACAGGCATCCAGGTGCCGCCGGCAATCTTCTGGAATAAAGCTTCGCCGTTTTGTCCTCCAAGTGCATCTTCAAAACTGTATTCAAGGCCCGCGCCCTTTCCATTTTCGTTGACGAACCCGATTGTACGGCGGCTGAGGTTGGAGAAAGGCCTGTACCGCACATCGATTTTTTCAAACAAGACACCGCCGCGCAGCCTTCCTTCGCGGAAGATGGGCCACGAGGACATTTCCTTCTTCGTTTGGTAGTTGATCTGCTTGCGGTTGATGACGAGGTATTTGTCGCCGGTTTCCCGGGCATCGCGCAGCATGCGTTTGTAATCCACGGCTGAGCGGTCTTTATAGTAGCGCGACAAAAAATATGACAATGAGTCAATATCGCGCCTGAAGATTTCCTCTTTTACAAGCGTGGGATCCATCGCCACTTTATAAAAGGGTAATGAGGTTGCCAGCAAGCTTCCGTTGTCGGAAAAAATATTGCCGCGTGTTGCTTTGATTTTCTTATAATCGAATGAGATCTCGTTGCCCATGCGGATCCACTTATCCCCTTCTGCGAATTGGATATGGCCCACCTTCGCGGCCACGCATACAGCAAAAATCACCACCGCAAGAAATGCGAGGCGTACCCTGATCAATATGGATTTCTTAATATTCACCTTCTTCTACAACTACTTTTGTCGGCGGTGTTAAACTTTCTTTCAAACCAATCGATTTCACTTTCCGGGCTACTTCACTTTGCTTGCTGGCAAACATCAGATCCGATTTGAGTGTCGTGTAGTCAGCGCGGAGGTCTTCCACTTCGGATTGCGCGGCATCAATTCTCCTGACCGTTTTTTCAGCATAGTGCGTGTTACCGATGTACAATAAACCGATCACCATCACGAACAGTATTTTCGGCAGGTATTGCACGGGGAATCCCTCTTCGAAATAGGTTTCCAGCTTCAATCGCTTTTCCACTCCGGAAAAAATACTTGAACCATCACCCCCTGACGATGACTGCCTGCCCCGATTGCTATCGGGGCGCGGCTCGTTGCTTTGCCGCTCTTGTGATCCTATCCTGAACTTATTTTCCATTACTGATTCACTGTTTCATTACTATCTTTTCTGCTACTCTCAACTTTGCGCTCCGGGCCCGATTGTTCTCTTCCACCTCCTCGTTACTCGCTTCGATCGGCTTCCGGTTTACTGCCTGAAAAGGTTTTATCGGGTTTCCGTAAAAATCTTTTTCCAGTTCACCGTACACCTTTCCGGTCGCGATGTAATTCTTTACCATTCTGTCTTCGAGCGAGTGATAACTCATGATCACCAATCTGCCACCTACCCGGATCACTTCGCCGCACTGCACCAGAAATTCTTCCAGAGCCTGCATCTCTTCGTTCACTTCGATCCTCAATGCCTGGAACACCTGCGCGTAATACTTGAATTCCTTTCCCCGTGGGGCCATCGACTTCAGGAGTTCAATGAGATCCGTGCTCATTTCCAGTTTTTTCTCCGCACGCCGCTGTTCAATCATCGCCGCGAGGGTCTTCGCATTCTTCACCTCTCCGTACATGCCGAAGATTCTGTGAAGTTTTTCCGCCGGATACTCATTGAGTATTCTGGCGGCAGTGATCGATGATCGCTTGTCCATTCTCATGTCCAGCGGACCGTCGAAGCGCGTTGAAAAACCGCGTTCGGGCGAATCGATCTGGTGCGATGAGATGCCCAGGTCAGCCAGCACGCCGTCTACCTGCGTCACTCCATTCAACCTGAGGTACTGCTTCATGTACCGGAAGTTTGCCTGACAAAATGTGAAAGAACGACTCGCTATATTTTCAGCCTGCTTCTTCGCGTCTTCATCCTGATCAAAGGTGATCAATCGCCCACCTCTCAGGTTTTCGAGAATTTTTAAACTGTGCCCACCGCCACCGAACGTGACATCTACATAGATGCCTTCCGGATTTACCTGCAGTGCATCAATACATTCGCTGAGCATGACGGGCCGATGATACCGGTGACCCGCATCCATTACTCATTGAGGTATTTTTCCGCCAGCTTGGACAACTCACCAGGGTCCTGGATCAGATGCTTCTCATAGATAGAGGGATTCCAAACCTCAACCTTGTTACCGGTACCCACCAGGATCGCGTCTTTGTCGATCTGTGCGTACGTCAGCATGTTCTTGGGGATCAGGAACCGGCCGTTTCCGTCCAATTCCACTGTTACCACCCCCGACAAGAAATTCCGCTGGAGCTTGCGGTATTCCTCATTGAACTCGTTGAGACCTGAAATTTTTGAGAAGACCTTTTTGAACTCCACCATTGGGTATACGATCAGGCAAGGCTCGAAACCGCGGCGAATAACCAATTCCTGCTGCCCGCCGTCGGGCGGAAGCTGGGATTTGATCCGCGCAGGCAGCACCATTCTGCCCTTGGCATCAAGCTTACTCTCGTACTCACTGGTGAAGAAAGTCATAGACGTAGTGGTTGTCCTTTTCTCCTATAAGCAAACATAAGGAGAAAATTCACATTTTCAACCACTTTCCCCCACTTTACTCCACTTTATGCACTTTCTCGCCTTTTATGGCGTTTTTTTGAGGCTGTGGATTCTCCAAGGCACTTTTTCGACCGCCAACCCAATATTTCAGACACAAACATGTGCCCACGCAACCATTGGATGCGTCCGATCTCTTTATAGGGTTACTGCGGGCTGGCCGGTAACCTTTTCAATCATTACGGGTACTTCCAAGACATCCCATCAAACCATGTTCAAAAACTACTTCCTTGTCACACTCAGAAACCTGCTCAAAAACAAGGTTTACTCTTTTATTAATATTGCCGGCCTTTCCATAGGCATCGCCTGCAGCCTGCTCATCCTGCTTTGGGTCTACGACGAACTCTCGTTTGATCGTTTTATTCCGAAGGCAGATCGCCTGTACCGGGTCTGGATCAACGCTGAGTTTGATGGAAAGATCAACAGCTGGACGTCGCTCCCCTTGCCGGTCCATATGGGTCTGAAAAATCAGCATCCCAACATTAAGAACACCACGGCGTCTGACTGGGGCGGCTCGCATTTGCTCACCGTGGGTGAAACACGCATCGAACCGAGGGGATATTATGTCGGCGATGAGTTTTTAACCATGTTTGAATTCCCGATCCTCAGGGGCGCGCCGGCCGACCAGGCGTTGAAGGATCCGTCTTCGATCGTTATCACGGAAGGAACCGCAAAAGCTTTGTTCGGCGATCAGGATCCCCTGAATCAAATTATCAAACTCGACAACAAAGACGAGTTGAAAGTGGTAGCGGTGCTAAAAGATGTGCCGCCCAATTCATCGTTTCAATTTGGGTTTTTGCTCCCGTGGAGCCTCTACATCACGCGAGACTGGGTAAAACGAAATCTTGATAACTGGGGAAACAATTCCTTTCAGATGTATGTGGAACTGAGTGATCCGTCGAAACAGGCTGAAACGGAAAAAGCCGTCGCCAATCTGATCATGGAGCATGAAAAGGAAAAGGATTTTGACAGGCAACTCTTTTTCCATCCCCTTCTCGACTGGCAACTGCACTCCAATTTTGAGAATGGAAAAGCAACCGGCGGCCGGATCGAATATGTCCGGATGTTTAGCACCATCGCCATTTTCGTTCTGGTCATCGCGTGCATCAACTTCATGAATCTTGCCACGGCCCGATCGGAACGGCGCGCGCGTGAAGTGGGGATACGCAAGAGTGTAGGATCCAAGCGCGTAGAGATCATTTTTCAGTTTATCGGCGAATCCCTGTTTATATCATTATTGGCTTTCGGAATTGCGATCCTTCTCACCGAACTCGCACTACCGTTCTACAATACACTGGTAAGTAAAAAACTTTTCATCGACTACCTCTCTACCCAATTCCTGCTGTTCGCGACAAGCCTGATATTTCTTACCGGCATTCTCGCGGGAAGTTATCCTGCGTTTTATCTTTCGTCATTCCAGCCGGTAAAGGTGCTGAAGGGTAAGGTGCAGGTTGGCAAGAGCGCCAGCACGCCGCGCAAAGTGTTGGTGACGATGCAGTTCGGGTTTTCGATCTTGTTGATCATCGGCACGATCGTGGTATACAAACAAATCCAATATGTAAAAGCCCGCGACCTAGGCTACGATCAGGAAAATCTGATCACCGTCGAATACACGGATGGAATCGCAAAAAATTTCAGACCGCTCAAACAGGAACTGCTGACGTCGGGGGTCGTTGCGTCGGTCACAAAATCCAACAGCCCGATCACGGATATCTGGTCGAATAATTTTCTGGGATGGCCCGGCAAACCGGAAGAACGCAAAGTTATTTTCACCACGATTGCTTGTGAATATGACTACCTGAAAACCATGGGGATCAAGATCCTCGAGGGCAGGGATTTTTCAGAAGATTTCAAAAGCGACACGACGGCCATCATCATCAACAAAGCCGGCCTCGATCTGATGAACCTGGAAAACCCGTTGGGAACACAATTGGATCTCTGGGGGAAGAAACGCACGCTGATCGGCATTGTTGACAACGTCCTGATGGGTTCTCCTTATCAGCCCATCAACCCGATGTTTATGGTGATGGACCCTGAATGGAGTAATTCGGTGACGATCCGCCTTTCAAAAACATCCGATCTGCCCGCATCGCTCAAGAAAGTCGAAGAGATATTCAAGAAATACAATCCTGCATATCCCTTCACGTATGATTTTGCCGATGTAGAATTCGCAAAGAAATTCTCGTCGATTAACATGATCAGCAGCCTCGCCGTTTTATTTGCCACACTTGCCATCATCATTACAGGGCTTGGCCTCTTCGGACTTGCTGCGTTCACAGCGGAGCAACGTACCAAAGAGATCGGCATCCGCAAAGTGATGGGCGCATCGGTACCGGGACTGGTGGGTTTGATCTCAAAAGATTTTTCGATCCTGGTCATGATCGCGCTTGTGATCTCCTCCCCGGCATCGTGGTGGCTGTTGAATAATATGGTGCTGGACAAATATCAATACCGGATCGAGATACCGTGGTGGGTGTTTCCGGTAACAGGTGTTGTTGCTTTGTCCTTTGCCCTCGTGATCGTGGCAACCCAGGCCTTGCGTGCAGCCCACGCCAATCCTGTGAATTCTCTGAGAAATGAGTAAGCGAATGGAGGGAAGTGTTGAGGTGTTGAAGTTTTGAAGTGTTTAAGTTTGGAACGGTTGATGGGAGTTCGTGTTGAAATTTTTTTCCTTCGATTGGGGCGAACCTCAGCTCCTTTAAACTTCAGCACGTCTACCCTTAGTTCCGCTCAAACAAATAGACGATCTCCTTACCGTCGCCAGAAACTATGGCAGTGAGTTTGCGACCGTCCAGTGAATAAGAGATCTTTTTCGGAAAATCATGTGCAGGATTTTCACAAACAAAACTATTGCCGGTCAGCGATGTAAATCTGAAATAGACTGGCTCCTTGTTTTCAGGTACATCGGCCACATAACAAATGACGTTATCGTGGATTGTGATCCGCAGCTTTTCAACAAAAGTGGTATCGACGCCCTTCAAGGATATCCCCCGGCCTGTCAATTCATTCACACCTGCCATCTTCCACCACTCCACACCTGACCTGCCTGGCTTTGCGTTCGTCCGTATCCACGAGCCTTCCAGCCAAGTAAGTTTTTTAAAATCGGAGGCCGATTGACCCCTGGTGATGGGCGCGATCAATACGAATAGAATGGGAAAGATAAGGTTCTTGATTCTCATGCGTGATTTTTAAGGTTCGAATAAATGGCCTGCATTTCGCCAACAAAAAACGATCGTTGATCAAACCTGGTATTGTACAAATCCGACATATGAACGGACCGTCATTTTTTCATAAAGAAATTTCCGAGACCGGGATCGTCAAACACGTATGATGAGGGATCCTCCCCTGTAAACGCCTTGAAGTCCCGGATAAAATGCGATTGATCATAAAATCCGGCTTCGAGTCCAAATTGAGTCCAGTTGTGGCCTTCGGCTTTAACCATATCAAAAATCTTTGAGAAACGAATGATGCGCGCGTAGAATTTTGGTGACAAACCAACATACTTCTTAAAGAGACGCTCCACTTGTCGCTCGCTGACGCCGCACACCTCACAAAGTTCGGCCACATTGATATTGCCGTTGCTTTTGAAAATCAATTCCAGAGATGTTCCTACGATTTGTTCATTTTTTTCCGGAATGCCAGTCAGAAAATCGATGGCTCGCTGCGTTCGCGTTTCGTAATCACCTGGAATTCTTACGCTGGTCTCAAGTGCAATCAATTTGTCGTGGTTTTTCAGGTCGACCACCGCATCTGTGAATGGGTGCATTGGTATTTCAAAAAGATTTGTCAAGGCAGCCGGTTTAAATTTCAGACCCATCATGCTGGATTGCCCGGTGTTTTCGAGGAAAAAGTGCCGGGTGATTTGTCCGGCCAGGAGGCTGCGTGATTGAAGTTCCCACTTGTCTTTCAGTTTAATCCTGTAGGGGTCGCCGAAGTGGAATATGATTTCCGGAAAGCCGTCCGGAATGATCTTTTGAAGCACAGGCTGCGGGTCATCGCCCTCTGCAATCCAGAAACATTCCAGTACGTTCTTAAGCCTATTTGGGGGATCAATCCGCCTGAAATCCATTCAGGAAGTTAAAAAAAACAGGTTGCGAATCTAACGCGAAACAAATTATCAGCGCGCAAGCAACCCTCGGTAACCTTTCCGCTCTCTGCCAGTAAAGAATTCAAAATCTGCTGCCATGAAAAAATCAATGTTTCTCCTGCTTGTGCTCGGCCTGCTGGCACCTGCATTATCCTTTGGACAAAAGGAACAAACGAAGACCTTCAAAGGGATCAAAACGATCAAAATGAGCAACGCCTCAGGCAGTTGCCGCTTCGTGAAAAGTGCGGATGCCACCGTCACGGTGAAATTACAATACACGTATGATGAAGGCGATGTCGAGAACACCATGGAGCAGGACGGTGACCGTCTCGTGATCCGTGAAAAATACCTTGCAGATCATGTCCGTGGTAGTTCAAACTGGACCCTCTCCATCCCGGATGGCACTTCGGTTCGCTACAACACGGGATCCGGCTCCATCGAAGTCGAGAATCTGAAAGCAGATATCAACGCAACCAGCGGATCAGGCGACATCAGGATAACCAATGTAACGGGGGTATTCACCGGAAACACAGGGTCTGGCGACCTTGAGCTGTCAGGTTATAAAGGTGAGCTGAACATCAATGTAGGATCGGGTTCGGCGAGTATTGAGAACAGTGAAGGAGATATTGATATCAACTGCGGATCGGGGAACATCAGGATCAATCAAAGCAAAGCGGCATTCCGTCTCAACACAGGCAGTGGCAACATCAAAGGGAATGCGGTGAGTCTCGCGGGCTCGAGCAAATTCAATTCAGGATCTGGTAACGCTACGATCACGTTGGCTGCCTCTCCTCAACATGACATCATGGTGAATAGTGGATCCGGTGACGCCGAACTGAATTTTAATGGAAACGCCATCGCCGGTGAAATTACCATGGAAGCCAGCAAACGCCACGGAAATATTCAAGCGCCTTTTGAATTCGACAAGACCGAAGAAATTTCACGCGGCAATGGCGACAACATCACGGTACGCAAGACGGCTGTAAAAGGAAAAGCCACCAACAAAATCAAAGTTGGAACAGGATCAGGAGATGCTGTGTTGAGGCAATAAGAGTACAAGCCACAAAGACACCAGGACACCAAGTCACACAAAAAATTCTAGTGTCTCTTTGTATCCTGGTGTCTTTGTGACGAACAGTTTTTACTCATGTCTTAACGATTCCACAGGGTTGGCTCTCGCAACCCGGATTGCGTGAATACTCACGGCGATGATCGTCACAACCAGGGTGATGAGGATCGCGGTCACAAACGGCTCCGGTCCAAGCACTGTACGGGACTTGAACTTCGACAGCCAGGCCTCGATAAGCGGAATAACCACCGGCACCGCTACGATGGCTGCGATCGCTACCATGAACACAAATTTTTTATTAACCAGAATGTTCAGGCTCGAAACACTCGCTCCCAGCACTTTTCGGATTCCAAATTCCTTTGTCCGCTGCTCTACCGTGAAGGAGACCAACCCGTAAAGTCCAAGACAGGCGATCAGTATGCTCAGCCCGGCAAAAGTGATCAGTGTCTTGAATAGTTTTTCTTCCGAGGCGTACATTTTGTCGTAGTCCTGGTCAAGGAAAGAATACCGGAATGGGTAGCGGCTTTCATATATTTTCCATTGTTTATCAAGGAAGGAAATAAGCGGCGCAGGGTTTCCATCGAAACGCACGGATAAGTAGTTGGGCTTCCTTTTCGACATCCACATCACCATCGACTCCATATCGCTGTATAATGAATTGTAGTTAAAATCCTTCAACACACCGATAACGGTCTGCAAAGGTTCACCCGGTCCAAACTTAATCGTCTTCCCGACGGGGTTGTCCCACTTGAGCCGCTTTGCCAGTGTCTCATTGATTACGAAGGCGCTGGAATCGCTGGCCCGGGTAGGATCAAAAAATCTTCCCTGCGCCATTTGAAGCTGATAGGTTTTCTGGAAATAGCCGTCGACGGGAAACATTCTTACCTCGACCTCATCAGGATTAAATCCTTCGGGCACAACATACGTGGAGCCGGAGCCGCGACCACCCAGCGCGGTTCGGGTCATCGAAGTGCTGACTACACCTGGAAATGCCTCAATGGAATTTTGCAGAACCTCTTTCTTCTCTTTCAGTCCATCGGTCAGTTCTACGATCAGAATATGTTCCTTGTCAAAGCCAAGGTCTTTGGATTGAATGAATTTGATTTGTTGATATACGAACAGCGTCGCTGCGATCATGATGATCGAAGCAGTGAACTGAAATGTGATCAACACATATCGGGGCAAATTGCCGGAGACCTTATTCTTACCACTCCCCCGCAGCACTTCCGACGCATTGAAAGATGCAATGAGCAACGCAGGATAACTACCCGAAAGGATCGCGACCAACGCGATCAGGATCAAAGTTCCACCCAGGACTAGCGGGTTGAACAATTGTTCCACGGGAATTGTCTTTCCGGTTAGTTCATTGAACAAAGGTAAAGCGAGATAAGTCAGTGCCAAGGCGAAGATTGCAGAAGCGATGACCAGCAGGAAAGATTCCCCCATAAATTGATTGATCAGCTGGCGCCGACTTGCACCCATCGTCTTACGCATACCCACCTCACGTGCACGGCGGGTTGACCGGGATGTACTGATGTTGACGTAGTTGATGCACGCAATTGCCAGCATAAAGCCCGCGATCACAAAAAATAAATTGATGAATTGCACATTCCCGCTCACCGCAAGATTTGTGAAGGCAGTGTCCGAAGAATTCAGGTATATGTCTGAGAACTTTTGCAGGTAAGGTTTGTATCGATCCGCCCGGTCCGGTGAATGTTTGACCATAAAGGCCGGGAATTTTGCTTCAAGGGTTTTTGGATCTGTATCTTCTCTTAGCAGAAGGTAAGTTCGAATGCCCTGAGCAATCCAGTTGTTCATCCAATCCTGTTGCATCGGTTGTGGGCCAAGCCCCGGAACGGTAGAAGTCCATGACATCAATCCTTTGAATTGAAGGTGAGAGTTTCGAGGTGTCGCTCTGCAAACCCCAGTCACCTCGAAGTCGACATTCGAAACTCCCACCACGGTCTTGCCGATGGGGTCCTCATTGCCAAACAGAGACTTCGCGACATCCTCGGAGATGACCATAGTCGACGGACGCTTGAGTACCGCTTGCGGATCGCCATTTACCAGTGGAAAATCAAAAACCTGAAAAAAACTACTGTCCGCAAAACCAAGATCTCCCTGGTTGAGCAACACTTTTTTATCCCCATAACTCAAAACAGTTTCATCGTACCAGGGATGGTAGCGTACGAAGTCTTCGACTTCCGGAAAATCTTCATGCAGGGTGGGGCCAATCAGACCGGAACTCTCACCGTTTTTGCTACCGACTCCATTGGCGTCAATGAAGATCTTATTCAACCGGTACAGCCGGGTTTTTTTTGAATGAAACTGGTCGAACGACTTTTCATCCATAATAAACATCAGCGCCAGGATGCTGGCCATCAATCCCAGGCTGAGACCGGTGATGGTGATGAGGGTGTGAACCTTATTTTTTTTGAAATTCCGGGCTGCTGTGGTGAAGTAGCTTGCGATCATAGGCTGTAGGTTTGATTGGTAAACCTATGATGCTTCAGAAGGTTACTTAGTTTTCGACGGTTTGATATATGCCAAAAATAAAATAGTCAATAGTGAAGGCATCCCCCACTATTGACTACCCAAGCGAATAGCTACTTTTTAGTGACTTCCATCGGAAGATTATCTAGGCGACTCCACTCTTCAAGTGAGCCATCATAAAGTTTCATATCGTAGCCGAGGATCCTCCCAGCGAGATAGACCACACTGGCAGTCTGACCGATAAAACAGTAGGTTACAATTTCCTTATTCTTATCCGGAATCACCGGAGTGAAATAAGCCTGCAGTTCTGATTGTGGTTTAAAAAGGTTTGACGCATCTACCATTTCAGTAAAAGGGATATTTTTTGCACCTGTGATATGGCCGTCGCGTGGATTTCCAGTGGGTTCTCCGTCATAAAATCTTTGCATGCGCGCATCCACGATCACACCGGCGCCCGAATTCAGATCTTTTAGAACGTAATCTTTATCAACCAACAGGTTTCCCTGAGTCGCCGTGAAGTTTCCTTTTTTCGCGGCTGGCACCTCTTGTGTAACTGCATAGCCCGCTTTCTTCCACGCGTCCAGCCCGCCGTCGAGCAACGAAACTTTGCCGCGAAGTCCCAGGTTTTCCAGCGTCAGGAACATTCTGGACGTGACACTCACCTGGTTGCGGACGAAAATCAACACTACACGTGAGTCAACTGACACCCCATAGTTTCTTAAAAGTTCAGTTGCTTTCTTAGGATCGGGAGCATTGAATGCGCCTTTCGGTGAATTTGGCGCAAGCCATTCCGGCCATAGATATTGTGCGCCCGGGATGTGTTCCTTATTATAGTCATATTCCAGGGTTCCCACCTGGAGGATCACAAGCTTTGGATCTTTCAGATGCTCATTGAGCCATTGGGGCGTTACAAGGAGTTGTTGATCCTGCGCTTTTGAAGCGGACACGAATGCCAGGCAGGCAAACAGGAGAAGCATTTTTTTCATAGGCTTAAGTTGATGTGACAATAACAGCATAATAAACGCGTGCCGTGGGATTGCGTTGGAGACAAAAAGGGGACGAAAAGGGTCAAAATCCATCTTTTACTGCTTATCTTGAAGGAATTATCCGCATCGCATGGGTAAACTCATTATACAAAGCCACGCTGAGTTTGAAAAATATCTCGGTAAAGAGCTCGGCGTCTCAGACTACATCGCCATTTCACAGGAACAGATCAACATGTTCGCCGACTCGACACTCGATCATCAGTGGATTCATACTGATCCCGCGCGCGCCGCAGTCGAAACGCCTTTCAAGTCAACCATTGCTCACGGTTACCTGACTTTGTCGCTCGTGCCGCACTTGTGGGATGAAATTACGGAGTTTCGCAATGTGAAAATGATGATCAACTACGGTATTGAAAAATTAAAATTCAACCAGCCGGTGCTTGTAAATAACGAGGTGCGTCTCAGGGCAAGCCTGCATTCAATTGCCAACCTGCGTGGCGTTACGAAGTTTGAAGTAGAGGTCACCCTGGAGATCAAAGATAACGCCAAGCCTGCATTCAAAGGGTTGCTGGTCTTCCTTTATCACTTCCAGTAATTCTCCGCCGGAGAAAAAATTTATTCATTTTTCAACTTTGAAGAGATCGCCAATACTTCATGTGACAGATTCTGGATCATCACCAAGGCGTGCGGAACAGGACCCGATGGCTCTTCAGATTTCTCAAGCCGTTGTGCACTCTCGTGGCCAGGCCGAAGATTTTTTTCAGCATCACCAAGATTGAGCCGAACCTCCACCAGCAAACGATCAACGTCGGGACCTGAAATAGTTTCCGCCTTTATATGTTCGCGAGACAGTGCCGCAATGTGACCCATCAACAAATGATTTGCGATTACAAACTGGTGTATCTGTTCGGACTGCTTTGTATTACGGGGTTCCGACAGTACGTTCTGAAAATTTTCCGACAAATTAGTCAGCGCTACCACCGCTGCTTTCCGCGCTGCCTTGTAAGGATCCACCGCGGTACCCGAAGAAGTCCGGAGATTCCAAACAGCGTCGAGGTACTTTCGCTCGGCGCTAATCATCTCAGCCATATAAGTTTTTATTTCTTCACGTCCCCACACCGGCAAAATAAAACGGGCGGCCAGTGCGGCGATCACTGAACCAATGAGGGTGTCAATGAGGCGTTCCTCGATCAGGTTTCTGAAGTCAGAAGGGTTTAAGAAATGAAATGTGATGATCACATAAACTGTGAGAAACAGTACGAAACTGAAATAGTTGACACGAAACAGGCTATAGCTCATGATCATACTGCTGATCATGATGGTCAGCAAATAGCCGCGACCTGAAATAAAATATAAGATCGCAATGGCGGCGATCGCTCCCACGAGCGTACCGGCCACCCGTTCGATGTTGCGCTTCCTCGAGACGGCATAAACAGGCCGCAAGACTGTGACTATGGTGAGCAACACCCAATAGACATGATTCAGCGGCAGAAAAAAAGAGACACCATAGCCCAGCATCACCGCCGCAGTCAGTCGGAACGCATGCCGAAAGGTGTTCGATTGAAAGGTGAGGTTCACACGAAGGGTCACCCATGAGATGGGCTGCGTCACCGCGGCCTTGTTGGCTTCGATGATGGCTGAATAGGTGGTTGGAAGTTTACCCTCCGAACGCGAATACATCACCAGGCGCTGCAGCAAATTTGAAATCCTGCGGAGGTTTACGATGGTCCGTTCCAACGCGCGGATGCTTGTGACTACTTCCTTGTGATCCGGGTTGTTCAAAGCTTCCTGTACTGAAACTTCGAGCTGATGGAGACGGAGGTTGAGCGAAACATCATCACGCACTTCAGCACCCGACTGCACGATGTATCCAATGCGTTCCAATTCAGCTGCCAAAACAAGAGCAGTATCTCTGAACTTATCCAGCAGATCTGTCTTCTTCAGATCGCCCCGAAGGCGCTCGTAGTCCTGGTAGGAAGCCATGGTTTGTTCCAGCAAATCCGCCGAATCGATAAAGATCATCATCATGCTGCGACTCCTGGGGCTTGAGTCAACGACGAATTGACGGGTTTTGAACAATATTTCCCGCGCCTGATCCTGGCATTTCAACACCGTACTCTGCTCCAGCATCACATTGTTAAAGGTGCTCGCAATGTCTTTTCGCGTATCATAAAGTTCCGCACGCGCTTCCAGGTAGCCCGCGATGGCAATCAGGTTTTCGCCGATGGCTTGCTCAGCGAGCTTGTAAGGTCTGATGCCATACAACACTAAACTGAATCCTGTATACCAAATGCCACCAGCGAAAGTAAGCAAGGGTGTAAGCCATTCACTCTCGGTGGGCTGCGTTCTCGACAGAAGATTAAGAATCATCATGACGATTCCCAATGTACCTACAGCACTGGCGCGGTTACCGTAAATTCCAAAAAGTGAAAAGAAAAAAGTAAAAATCAGAAGCTCGCCAACGACCAGGAATGGGTGGTTGCGAATTAATAAAGTGATCAATACAACCAGGGTATTGATTGCGACGGCCGCAAGGAGTCCATTGCGCCGATGGTTGATTGGGCCGGGTGCATCGCTGATACTGACAAACAGCGCTCCCCATAAGAAAGGCATTCCTTCACTTAGCCAGTTGTAATGCTCCAGAACCAACGTGGGCAGCATCACTCCGGCCGTGATGCGCAGGCCTGTATACCAATATTGACTGGTCGTGAATTTTCTGACTTCCCTGAAGTACTCGCCGGGTGAAAGCACGGTATAATTTAAACCACAAAGTTACTGGAAATTAAACGCCGCACCTGTATTCATGACGATAGCCGTCGATCTGTTTGGAACACAGTGAATATCTGCTCCATTCAAATCTCGGCTATCGTCAATCCTAACCTTAACCTTGCCATGAGTTGCGCTCAATCTTTCTAAAGGGCGAGCGCAATTTGAATGTAATACCTGCTGTGAGCCCCAAAGTTACACGGGCGCGGAAAAATTACCGGTTTAAACTCCTGATCATGTTTTCAGGATAGCGTGCACCGGAAGCAAATCCTTTCGGTGACATTTCTTCAATCAATGCGAGCTCATCCAGTGACAATTTCACATCCGTGGATTTTGCATTCTCTTCAAGGAACTTCATTTTTTTTGTACCCGGTATCGGGAAAATAAAATCTCCCTGTGCCAGAACCCATGCTAATGCCAACTGAGAAGTGGTACACCCTTTCTCTTTTGCCATTTCGCCGATTCTTTTCACCACCTCCAGATTTTTTCCAAAGTTATCTCCCTGGAATCTCGGTGAATGTCTTCGGTAGTCTGAAGCTTCGAGGTCTTCAAATCGTTTGATCTGACCCGTTAGAAATCCTCTACCCAGCGGTGAGTAGGCAACAAATGCTATACCCAGGTCCCGGCATGTCTTGAGTATCTCATCTTCCGGATCGCGACTCCACAGTGAATATTCAGTCTGGACGGCTGCGATGGGATGGACAGCGTGAGCTTTGCGAAGGGTCTCCGGGGAAACTTCTGATAATCCGATGGCTCGGATCTTGCCCTGCTTCACCAGGTCTGCCATCGCACCTACTGTTTCCTCAATAGAAGTATCCGGATCTTTCCGATGGAGATAGTACAGGTCGATGACGTCGGTGTTCAGTCGCTTCAGACTTCCTTCACAACTTGATTTGACATAATCGGGTTTACCATTGAAACCTCTTTTCATGGGATCATTCGGGTCCCGTACTATGCCAAATTTTGTTGCAAGGGTCACCTGGTCCCGCTTCCCGCGGATGGCTTTACCCACCAGGGTTTCATTAGTGAAAGGTCCGTACGCGTCGGCGGTGTCGAGGAAAGTCATACCCAGATCGATGGAGCGATGGATCACCCTGATGGATTCGTCATCATTAAATGATCCATAAAAGTCGGACATACCCATGCATCCAAGCCCCAGCCTCGACACTGAAATTCCGGACGGTTGAAGTTTTGTTTTCTTCATATTTTCGGTTGGTGGTTATCTGTTAAATTTACATCTATCAACCAACACGCAACAGCATTAGTTTCACGAAGGGTTTTTCGCTTCCGGTTTTTATGGTCAGGCTCATTCGCCTGTTGATACCTACCATCCTGAACGTCGTACTGATCAACTATGCTGCGTCTCGCGCGCAAGCTGAGGGAGACTCAGATTTGTTCACCGCTGCCATCCTGCTGGTATGCCTGATCACTTCGGCCGGCATGTTCATCCAGTCGGTCAGTAAAATGCGGGCGCAGTTCAACTGGGACACCACATTATTGCTTGTTGTGTGCTTTTTCAATCTTTACTATTTCTTTAAGGTTTACATCTGTTGCGTACCGGTGGTAGGCTCATTCTAAAGCACGCTTGACATCTGGTGACAACCTTTCCCCTGCCGGCTGCAGAATAAAGAGAATCCGCACAAAATTTTGCCCTTTAAAATCTCTTTACCCAAGGGTATATTTGCCTGCTGAATTCATCAGAAGTACCACAAAACCATGAGACTGGGGCAATTAGCCAGAAAACTAGGGGTCAAACCTGTAGAGATAGTCGAATTCCTGGCTACGAAAGGCATTGAAATCGATAATGGCGGGAACACCAAGATCGAAGATCATCATATCCCCATGTTGATTGAAAAATTCGCGCCGGGTGGACTTGAGTTCACATCGGCCGACACGACTGAAGCAGAGGTAGAATCTGAATCTGTGGTCACCCCACCTGCAACGGAAGAAGCCTCCGCCCCCATCGAAGACTCCAGTGCGCAGCCGGAGGCTGATCAAAAAATAGAGCTCATCAAGGCTCCCAAAATAGAATTGTCGGGTCTGAAAGTACTAGGCAAAATCGACTTGCCGGAACCAAAGAAAAAAGAAGCGCCAACAGAAGCATCTGATGTAGCTGGCCAAGCGGAGAGCAAACCGCGGCGTGAATACCGTGATCAACGGAATCGAACCGACCGCAGACAGGAACGTCCCGCGAAAAATCCAATTGTTCTCCAGCGTGAGAAAGAAGCGCGCGAGGCTGAGGCCCGGAAACGCGAACAAATGGAACGCGAAAAGGAAAGAAAGACGTTGACTTACATGAAGAAAATGAATTCGAGACAACCGACGAGAGCCGTAAAGAATCTTCGGGAAGTGGAGGAAGAAGCTCCCGTTACGGCTCCGCCTAAACCAGAACCCAAAACAGCGTGGGGAAGGTTCATGAGGTGGTTGAATACGTAGTTCGCTCCGCTCACTGAAAAAACTGCAGAGGCGCAAGGGTGTAGGGGGACGCTGAGGGTTTGAAGAACAATAACAATCGTATCAGTCAAATGTCATCAACCGGAACTGAAGACGTCAGGTAGTTGAATACATGGTTCGCTTCGCTCATTGAAAAAACCGCAGAGGCGCAAGGGCGCAGAGGAACGCTGAGGTTTCGAAGAACAATAACAATTGTATCAGTCAAATGTCATCAACCAGAACTGAAGACGTCAGGTAGTTGAATACATGGTTCGCTGCGCTCACTGAAAAAACCGCAGAGGCGCAAGGGCGCAAAGGGACGCTGAGGGTTTGACGATCAATAACGAACCTCGTCTGTCAAAAGACTTTGACTGTGGGGAAAGACTTCAGAATTTGTTGACGAATCGTTTGAAACCATTCTTAATCAGCGGAACATTAAAGTTTATTAAAAAACCAAGCCGCTTGTCAGCAAGCTTCAGGTAACTTATGATTTGTGCTTCATGAACAGGCAATAACACTTCCACGGCTTTCAGTTCCACCACGATTTCATTTTCAACCATCAGATCAACAACATAGTTTTTGTTCAAAACTTGTCCTTTGTATACAAGTGGGACAGAAAACATGGTGTCAAACTTGATTTGTTGGTCAAGAAATTCCTGAATCATACAATGATGATAAATAGCCTCGAGCAAACCCGGACCCATCTCCCGATGGACCGAAAGGGCGGCATTCAAAATCTTCGAGGAGAAATAGTTGTACTGTTCTGTTGTCATAGAAAATTGTTAACTCAATTACCGAATCACTTTAATAATTAGGAAAAATTCCGAACGAGGAATTCCAGACAAATTTTCTGTCTTTTCCAAATTTAAAGCCTGCTTTGCGGGCCTTTGCAGTGAACGCCAGAGCTGACCAGTATTCCCTTTTTGTTGTTAACTTTCCGAAGTGTCCAAGACAAAAGAATGCCCCTCTTGTGCGATGGAAATAAAATCCAGCAGCAAGACCTGCCCAATCTGTGGATATGAATTTCCTACGTCGAGTTATTGGACACAAATCATCGCCGTGCTCCTCATCCTGCTTTTTCTATATCTCGCGTTCATTCGGTAGCATTGACTTTAAGGTCATTTTTCATAATTTGAAAGCGACCCAAATCTACCCCTGATGAAAATTCTGAAAATCGTTGCTTACGTGCTTATCACCCTCGTCGTGGTCATCGGAGCGCTGCTCACCTATGTGACCGTGGCGCTGCCCAACGTCGGTGAAGCGACAGAACTCAAAATTGAATACACACCCGAACGCATCGAACGCGGGCGTTATCTCGCCAATCATGTCACCGTTTGTATGGATTGCCATTCAAAACGCGATTTTTCCAAATTTTCCGGACCCCTTACCCCGGGTACATTTGGAATGGGCGGAGACCGGTTTGATCAGTCGCTGGGAATGCCCGGCGTTTTCTATGCGAAAAATATTACGCCGCATGGAATAAGTCGCTATACCGATGGTGAGCTCTTTCGCGTCATCACCACCGGCGTGAATAAAGAAGGAAAGGCGATGTTCCCCTTAATGCCCTTCACTTACTACGGACGCATGGACCCTGACGACATTCATTCCATCATTGCGTATGTACGGTCCATCGACCCGATAAAAAACGAAGTACCCAATTCAGTTCCTGATTTTCCCATGAATTTTATTCTGAACACGCTTCCGCAGAAAGGCGTTCCTCAGAAAAGACCCGATCCATCCGACATTATCGCTTATGGCGCTTACATGACAAACGCTTCCGGGTGCCGCGAATGTCATACGCAGGCAGATAAAGGTCAGATCGATCTCACCGTGGCATTCGCCGGCGGACGCGAGTTCATGTTCCCGGATGGTTCCATCATACGTTCTTCGAACCTTACTCCGGACCCGGCAACGGGAATCGGCGCATGGACTGAAGATATGTTCATCCAAAGGTTTAAAATGTACTCTGACTCATCTTTCGTGCTCCCGGCTGTCGCCGCCGGCGAATTCAACACGATCATGCCCTGGACCATGTATGCGGATATGAAGCGGGAGGATCTCTCGGCGATCCATGCTTATCTCAAAACGGTAGCGCCGATGGCGAATCAAGTTGTAAAGTATACGCCTGGGAAATAATCGTTCGACGTTTATCGAGAATGACGGGCTGGAGGTGCAGGTTGCAAGTTTCAAGTTGCCGCGAGAAAGTTGCGAGGTCGCAGGTTCACGCATGCTTTGATGTTTACACTTAAAATCCTGAACTTCCAGCAGTATGTATCTCGTAATCCTATTACTGCTGTCGGTTGTTGCGATTGTGGTGCTCACCACAAAATTCCAGGTGCATCCTTTTCTCGCTTTGCTTTTTGCGGCGATCGGGTTTGCGTTGTTAGCAGGCATGCCCCTCCAGGTCATCATCGAATCAATCAACGATGGCTTTGGAAGTACACTCGGTAAAATCGGATTGGTAATCGTCATCGGCGTGATCATCGGTGAGTTTCTGGAAAAATCAGGAGGAGCCTTTGCGATGGCAGAAGCCGTGCTGAAAGTGATCGGCAAGAATCGTGTGCCCACCGCGATGGGAATCATAGGATGGATCGTGTCGATTCCGGTGTTTTGCGACAGCGGATTTGTGATTCTCAGTCCATTAAATAAAAGCCTGTCGAAACGCGCCGGCATTTCGCTTGCAGGTACTGCAGTAGCGTTGGGCCTTGGTCTTTACGCAACGCATTGTATGGTGCCGCCCACGCCAGGCCCGATTGGCGCAGCCGGAATTCTTGACGCGGACCTGGGGCTGGTCATCCTGTGGGGACTTCCGGTAAGTTTTATTGCTATGATCGCCGGAGTGATTTATTCATCGAAAGTTGCGTCAAAAACTTTTGTCGATCCGGCACCAAATATGTCGCAGCAGGAAATTGAAAAAGTGATGAAGGATGCTCCGGGTGCGATCCGCTCATTCATTCCGATATTACTACCTATTGTCTTGATCGTGGCCAAGTCGCTTGCCGACGGGATAAACGATTCATTATTGGTCAAAATACTTTCATTCATCGGGCAGCCTGTAGTTGCCTTGTTATTGGGAATGCTTGCTGCATTCACTCTTCCTAAAAATTTCGACAGGAATATGCTCTCTACGTCAGGCTGGGTCGGGAACTCGCTGTCGGGAGCGTCCATCATTTTGCTCGTGACGGGTGCCGGCGGTGTCTTTGGAAAAATTCTTCAGAACTCCGGCATTGCAAACATCTTTGGCGAAGTGATGTCGGGTATCCACATCGGCTTGATGCTCCCCCTGCTTCTTGCTGCAGCAATTAAAACTGCTCAGGGATCTTCCACGGTTGCTATGATCACCACAGCCTCCATCCTTGCACCGCTTATGTCAACCCTGGGATTTGAATCCGAGACTTTGAAAGCTTTGGTAGTGGTTTCCATCGGTGCCGGGTCGATGCTCGTATCGCATGCCAACGACAGCCTGTTCTGGGTCGTGACACAACTCAGTGGCATGGACGTAAAGACGGGGTTCAGTTTATTTACAATGGGTACGCTGGTAGTCGGAATTGTTGCCGCCATCACTCTGTGTGTTATCGGATTCCTCATATAAAGTCCGGTGAAAGATCCCTACATCATCACCGAAAAAAACGTCAAGTCGCCCCCGGCGACACTTCTGAAAACATTTGGTTTCCTGGGGCCGGGTTTTATTCTCTCGGCGTCGATCGTGGGGTCCGGAGAATTGATCGCAACAACCATCCTGGGGGCCAAGGCGGGTTTCACCGCCATGTGGATCATTATCGTCAGTTGCCTCGCGAAGGTGGCTGTGCAACTTGAGTTTGGAAAGCATGCAATTATCACAGGCGAGACTTGCATGCAGTCATTCAATAAACTGCCTGGCCCGATTTTCGGAAAAGGCCGCTGGACGGTGTGGGTCATGCTGTTGCTCGTTTCGATAAAGGCCATCCAAGTAGGTGGCATCCTTGGCGGAACGGTGGTCGTACTCAACATGCTGTATTCCGGTCTATCCATTACGATGTGGTCGGTGGTAGTTGCCGTGTTTGTCGCTATGCTGATCTACAACGGAAAGTATGGAGCCGTTGAAAAAGTTTCGATTGGTATGATAGGCCTGTTCACGATACTCACCCTCACGTCACTCATCTCATTTCAATCGACCCCCTACGCTCTATCACTGGCTGACTTGTTCAGTGGGTTTCGATTTGAGCTTTCAGGAGAAATCGTTGGCGTCGCGATTGGTGCGTTCGGCATTACCGGGGTGGCCAGTGATGAGATCATCGCATACAACTATTGGTGCCTTGAAAAAGGATATGCGGCGTACACGGGGCCCTACGCAAACACGGAGGTGTGGCGGCATCGTGCAAAAGGCTGGATCAAAGTCATGTACCTCGACGCCACAGTGGCCATGATCATCTACACTACAGTGACCGTTTCATTCTACCTGCTAGGCGCTTCGGTGCTCCACGGGCGCGGAGAAATCCCACAAGGAAATGGCGTCATCGAAACCCTGGCATTCATTTATACTGAATCACTCGGACCTGGTATCAAGACGGTGTATCTGGTGGGCGCTTTTTTTGTTTTGTTTTCAAGTGTGTATGCGACCGCCGCCTTCTGGACACGCTTGTTCCCCGACATCTTCGGACAGATCGGTGTGATTAATTTCTTCGACACCGAAAAACGCTATCGGCTCATCAAAATACTCGCGTGTGTGTTTCCGGTATTGTGGGCATTGGCGTACCTGTTTATTCAACTCCCGGTGCTCATGGTTCTTTCAGGTGGCGTCATAGGATCGATCATGCTTTTCCTGGTTGTGTTTGCCGCGATTTATTACAAATACAAAATGGCGCAGCCCATCAAAACGGGAATAGTCTACGACGTAGCGTTCTGGATCAGTGTTCTGTCGATCCTGAGTGTGGGTGTATATGGAATAACCCAGCTTTTGATTTAAGACTTTGCGTTGAGCTTGCTTCTGTGCCTGCCATACCCAAAATAGATCACAAGCCCTATTGACAACCACACCATGGCGCCAACGATCGTCTGCTTTCCCAGGGATACCATCATCGTGAAACAAACGGCGGCGCCGAGCAAAGGAACCAGAGGCACGAGTGGTGTTTTGAAAGGTCGGTGGGTATGTGGATCCTTCTTGCGCAGCACCCAGATGCCAAGACATACAATAGCGAAGGCGAAGAGCGTACCAAAACTGGTCAGGTTGCCCGATACACTGCCGGGAATAAATCCTCCGAAGATGCATGCAAAAAATAACAACACCAGGTTGGTCTTGTAGGGTGTCCTGAATGTGGGATGGAGATCAGAGAAAATCGACGGCAGCAATCCATCACGAGACATCGTATAAAAAA
This sequence comes from Cyclobacteriaceae bacterium, assembly GCA_044227305.1. Lineage (GTDB taxonomy): Bacteria > Bacteroidota > Bacteroidia > Cytophagales > Cyclobacteriaceae > ELB16-189. The sequence goes on from JBGAFJ010000001.1 coordinate 836,110, forward strand.
CGCGCGACTGTCCCAGCAACAAAACCAATATCACCGAAGAGAAGCCTGCCAGTATCGCCACGTTGACCCACGTTGCCAGCCATTCATAGCCATGCATGTATTTTTCAATAACGTACACGACCGATGCCTCTTTGCCGGCAACGAGAAATTCGCTCCAGTTGGCAACACCAGTCATCACGCGGGAAAATAAAACGTAAAGGATGGTACATACCAGCAATGACCCGAGAATACCGATGGGCATATCCCGTCGCGGGTTGCGACACTCCTGGGCTGCTGTCGACACACCGTCAAACCCAATGAACGCATAGAATACAATGCCGGCACCACCCAACACGCCAAACCAACCGTGACGGTTCCACGCTTCGTGGCCCGGAGTTCCATCGGGTATCACAAACGGTACGTAGTTCGTGGGATTGACGAACTGCCACCCCACCACGATCACCACCAACACAATCGCCACCTTAATAAAGACAATGATTGCATTCACCGTAGCGGACTCTTTCACACCCTTGATCAGCACGAGGCTTAAGATGGTAAGGATCACCATCGACGGCACGTTCATAATTCCCGAAACGCCGACTGGTGATGTTTCGAACGGTGAATGACACCATTGATAAGGTATGGCACCGCCCAATAAACTATTCAGGTATTCGCTCCACGCCACCGAAACCATTGAAGCACCCAGGGCATATTCGAGGATCAGGAGCCAACCGATCACCCACGCGACCACTTCACCCATCGTGATGTACGTGTAGGTGTAGGCGCTACCCGAAATTGGAATCATTGCGGCAAATTCCGCATAGCAAAAACCGGCAAGCGCACATCCAATGGCTGCAATTATAAACGAAATGACTACGGCTGGTCCTGCCGCTTCACCGGCGGCCTCCGCGGTTCGCACGAAAAGGCCGGCACCAATGACTGCCCCGATTCCCAGCGCCACCAGATTACCGGCACCCAACGATCGTTTCATTCCTTTTCCGTGGTCGTCGCTGCCCTGCATGGCCGCTTCGATAGATTTGCGCGCAAAAATGTTCATCACGAAATATAACGCAAAAGGAACATCGATTTGCAACCGCTTACCACCCGCGGGCTACCAGACGTTCCTTGTAAACTTGTATTGCAACGGCATGTCGCTATCTTTTATCCATGAAAAACTTATTGATCTTCTCCATCTGCCTGCTGGGTTCACTCCCAACCGGCGCTCAAGGCGTATTACCTCCCGACGTAAAAGCGTATGTCGATGTAGATGCTCCTGTTATTGCCCTCACCAATGCACTGGTTATTGACGGCAAAGAAAATCCGGCACGACCCAATCAAACCGTCATCATTCGGAATGGAAAGATCGAAGCAGTTGGAGATGCAGCCAAAATCAAGATTCCATCCGACGCAACTACGCTGGACCTGAAAGGAAAAGCACTGCTGCCGGGATTCGTGATGCTGCACGAGCACATGTATTATCCCGCATACTCACTCAAGCCGTTTTACGCACATTTCAAACAATTGCCTTTCACGTTTCCAAAAATGTATCTGGCTTCAGGCACAACCACCATTCGTACCGGCGGCAGCCTGGAACCCTATTCAGACATCAGTCTGATGAAGGAATCCGATCAGAATAAAATTATCGCTCCCACTATCGAACCCACCGGACCTTATCTGGAAGGAGCCGGTGCTTTTGCGCCGCAGATGTATCAGCTTCGGAATCCGGAAGAAGCGAGAAAATTTGTGAACTACTGGGCGGATGCGGGCATGACGTCATTCAAATCATATATGAAGATCGATCAGGCAACTTTGGGGGCAGCCATCGAGACCGCACATCAACGAGGGTTGAAAGTAACGGGACATCTTTGCTCGGTCACCTACCGGGAAGCTGCGAACCTGGGCATCGATCACCTTGAACATGGCTTTCTTGCGTCTACCGACTTCGCCAAAAACAAAGTAAAAGATGAGTGCCCTGCGCAGAACGGTTTGGCTGACATGAATCCGGACGGTGAAGAAGCAAAGAGCCTCATCAAACATCTCGTGGACAAAAAAGTGGCTATTAATTCAACACTGGCTGTATTCGACATAGACGCGCCGTACCCCGAAGTCACAGAAGCGATGGCTGCGAACACAAAAGAAGAATATTATAAACTCGTCAAACCGCGTACAGAAACTTTCAAGACCGCATTAAAAAATTGCATGAAGCTCGAGAAGATGTTCTATGACGCTGGCGGCCTGCTGACCGTAGGCACTGATCCTACCGGCAATGGCGGCGTGATCGCGGGTTACGGCAATCAGCGCGCAATCGAATTACTAGTCGCCGAAGGCTTCACACCTCTTCAGGCCATTAAGATCGCAACCATGAACGGAGCCATCGCGTTGGGTAAAGACAAACAGATCGGTTCCATAGAAGTTGGAAAAGAGGCCGACCTGGTCGTTATCGACGGAGATCCTTCGAAGAATATTTCGGACATCCGTAAAGTTGATTTGGTTTTCAAGAACGGCACCGGATACAATTCCAGGAGGATCTTCGAACTGGTGAGGGGAAGAGTTGGCATCAACTAGCGCTTTATATTTAAATCGCAAGCCCGTTGAATTTTTAATTCCGCCCTTACTTGATCGCCGGCACCACGATTGCTTTACAGGCGGTGTCTTTGCTTCTGGCCCCGGCAATGCATCTGATTGCACTTGCGTGATTCCATACCGGACTTTTGGGCATTTGTGGAAACTAAAAAAAACCCGGTGCATGGCCGGGCTTCTTTAACGTTCCGATGATTACTGCATTTCAGCCTGTGACGCGGCTTGGTTGAGTTGAGGCCGGGGGATCAGTTGACCTTTACCGTGCTTCCCGGAAATCGCGCCGAGAGCTGCTTTTGAAGTTGTTGCTGAAAAAGCCTGGTGAGGTCAGATTGCATGCCCGCTGCATCCGGACTTGCAGCTCTAAAGCTGGATGACGTGAGTATGCGTGCGGCATCAATGCTTTTGGAAAGAATTCTTGACGCCTCATTAGGGCTGATGAATTCTTTGACCCCTTTATTTTTCTCAAGCATAGTCACCGATTCCGGCAACTGAATCACGAGCGATAAATTCATCGTAACACCTGAAGACAATAAAGGCCTGTCTTCATGATGGTTGAAAAACAGCAATTGCGAAACAAACGACGCACGGCACCCCGCACCCGTATCGAACCACCGGTAAGTAGCCGGATCGATAGAGACAGGATCGATGGAAACGAAATTTAGATTGGAAGAGACTGGACCATCAAAGTCGGGGCTATCCCGTTCCTCTTCCATTTCATCATGAATTTCGACGCCCTCACCCTCGGGCTCTTCTTCTTCCTCTTCTTCTTCATCTAGCTCGGTCTCCACCAAGTGAAATTGCTCAAGCCACTCTTCATTGTTCAGATTATCTGCACCCCGGGGTTCTTCTTTGTCCTGCTCATCTTTCTCAATTTGTGCAAGTATTAAGTCATCATCCGGATACATCCCATCCACATCTATAAAACGAACTGGATTGTCATACGTGTAGGAATACGGACTCCACCTCCTCGACAGTTGGGTTAATGGATCCACTGCGCCCCAACGTCCGATCTCAGGCATATACATCCTGGCGCCATAGTCGAGCCAGCCGATACTCAACTCCTCCTGTCTTTCTTTTCCATTGAACTGAAAATTGTTCACAAGATTGTTATCCCGAAGATGTTCGTTAAACGGCAGTCCGTATGGATAATAGTCCTGTACCTGAATGACGGGTGAATTCGTCTGAACAACCTTGAAATCATCGAAGTACACTTCAAGTGGCGTGTCGTTTTCGTTGGAGATCCAGGTGTAGACATATCCAGCCTTTGATATCGTGATGTTACTGCCCTCGACGGCCAGGCGCTCGGGCGCAATATCTTGTCCATTCTCCCTGGGCGTCGCACTGAGTCTTCTGAAGCCCATATCCAACGGAATAAAATTCTGATCAAAGACGATATAGTTCAGGTATGCTTTCGGACCGGTGCCCGTATCGTTCGTACGTAAAAAAATGGACGCAAACGGAAAAATGTTGCTGCCCAGGCTTCCCGGAAGTCCGCCGTCGATGAATGTATTGGCAGGCGCTCCACCACCCGGCTGAATCGACGCCAGGAAATTGGTAAGTGGAACCGACCAATTCGACGATACCGGATCAAGGTACTTTGCAAATACTTCGATGGTGATATGATCACCGGGCAAAACGCTGATCGACTTCGCCAATCCAATTTTCTCGTTGGTTGTCGCCCCGGAAAGTCTGGTTGAATAAAAGGTGGTGTTACCCGCGCCTTGCGGGGTTCTGTGGCTGTGATCGAACAACGGCGAATTCAGCTTCACTGCCTCACTGTAGTTGAGAAAAGCCGCCTGTTCCGATCCGGCATTGGCCGTTTCCAATGTGGCAACACTGGACTGTGTCCCCGGTTTGGTCGTAAACGTCGTACGGACGCTACCAAGATGATCTTTCAGGTAATATTGATATTCCGGGGTGGCTGTTGTCATCAAGATCCTGCCTTCCTCGTGAGAAATAAACTTCAGAGTATCATTTTCATAAAAATAGTCACCACTATAGTCCGATTTCTTTTTCAAAACACCGGTGGATGAAAACACCTCTTGTTTCAACTTGCGGCCGGTCGCATCATAGGTGTATTTTACATATTCACCTGTATTCTTAGTGACCTGCCGAGCAAGATTCAGGTAATTGTAACTAATTCCGGTTATACTTTTGTTCTTGTCGACCGTCATGTTGCCGTTCTTATCGTAAGTATAATCTGTTGAACCCGTGTTGCCGTCAATAAAACCAGCCGACGTGCCGGTATCCGTTATCGCCAAAAGCTGATTGCTTTTCACATCGGCCGAGCCGTAGTCAAAGGTGAGGTTGTCCATAACTGCACCTGCGGAATTCCTGCGAACGAGCGATTTAATGTTGCCATTGAGATCATATCTGTAACCCGATTCACGAAATGAATTCGGGGCAGACCATGTCGCAAGTGAGTCTTTAAAGAAGTCCGCCTGACGGATGCGATCGAGGGTATCGTAATAATAGTTGTATGCATATCGGTAACCAGCGTAACGGCTCCACTGCGTTCCGGAAATGCTGCCGTTGAATTCCGGCGAATTATTTACGTCGGTATCGACATTATTGTATAATATTTTCATTCCAAAAAGATCATTGGAATCGTCATTGGACGGATCGGGGGTGAGTTGCGGATTATTGATCGACTCAACCCATCCCCTGATGTTGTAGCGATAATCCACGCTTTGAGCAAACGTCGATCCGTTGTCTTCGGAGTAGAGTTTTTTATCCACGAGTTGACCAAGGGCATTGTATTCACCTCCCGAAAGCACCACCGCCGGGCCACCGTTGACCTGGTGTGTGGTCTGTCGCAGGCGGCCCGCATGATCATAATCGAGCGTGCGAGTCACGGTGTTGGTCGTCAATACCGAATTTACTGTCGCAACGTGGGTCAGCTTTGATTTCTTGACTTTTCCGGCAAAGTCGAACACATTCGTTGCACGATCAATTCCACTCAGGTTGTTTGAAGAAATCGCCTGGATTGTACGATATCGGTCGTCGTAATAGTTCACATTCCACAAAAAAGTGGACTGACCAAGGATATTCACCTTACTTCCCGTGACTTCACCTTTTACATCGGGATTGCTTCCGCCATTCACATCATACGTGTATTGCTCGCCGGGAAAATCATTTTTTTCGTAGTTGAACCTGGCATCATTAAGTAGTGACATGAAGCTGTAGCTGTCATAATAGGTTACCGTCAATACCTGTGTACTACCCGCCGCAAAGTTGGCGGTCGCGAAAGCAGCCTGGCTATATCCATGAGGGGCAACGCCATTATAAGATTCGGTGAACGATGTATTCGCGATCAGTGAAGTCATGGTTGCCTGATCGATCGTCGAAGGATGTGTATAAATACCGGTGATAACAGGCCTATCCAGCCAATCATATTCCGTATAGTACCATTGATTCAGCGTCCGCTGTTGGGCATCCTGGGTGAATATCAGGCGGTCATTGCCGTCATAAACCATAAATGTCCAGTCTGCCCCGGGAACTTTTTTCTGCACCATCCTATGGCGGTCGTCATATTTATACCGGTAGGCCCAGTTGTCAAGTGCGTTGCAAACTGCGTTGACAGTAATGATCGTATTTCCACTCATCCCGGCCGTGCAGTTGGGAGTGAAAGCCGTGACGGTATAAGTTCCCGCCACTTTCTGATCCGGCCACGCAATTGACAATCCCGTTCCCGCTATGGGCGAACCAGTATTGGTCCCGTCAATCTTCAACTGATAGCTTGTCCCGGCTTGAGAACCATTAAGGGTCAACGTCAATCCGGTACCTGTGCAGTACTCGCCGCCCCCCGTAATCGTAAAAGCCGTGGGGATAATATAGATTCCCGCTGAACCTACCATAGTTTGAGAACACGAAGTCGTTGCGTTGGTTGCGACAACTGTGTATGTCCCCGAAGACGTCAGAGTTCCCCAGGACAACGCACTGTTGGTTCCCGCTTTCACCGCGCCTGAATTAGCACCGTTAAGTTTTAGCTGATAGTTAATTCCTGTTTGAGAGCCGGATAAACCAACAACGATGGAGCCAGTCGCAGCGACACAAGTCGAACCGCCTGAAACATTAAATTGGGTCGGCAATGGATTTATGGTTACGGTCTTGCTGCTCGCCATCGTATTAGTACAGCCTGTTGAAGCATTGGTTGCAAACACCGTATAAGTTCCAGCCCCCGTGATATTGCTCCATGTAATCAACGCACCTGTTCCTGCCACTGGCAATCCCAGATTTACTCCGGATAAACGAAGTTGATAGTTTACTCCCACCGTTGAACTGCTCAGTGTTATGGAAACACCCGTTCCCCCAGAACAATAAGCGCCCCCGCCGCCGACGGTAAAGGCCGTCGGAATAGCATTCACAGTAATTACTGCGCTACCCGTCATCGTAGCAGTACAGGAGGTCGTCGCATTGGTGGCCGTTACAGTGTAAGTTCCGGCGGTAGTGTTATTGGGCCATGACAAGCTGCTCCCCGTTCCGGCTATGGCACTTCCAACGAGCGTGCTGCCGCGCTTAAGTTGATAGTTGATACCTGTTGAAGATCCGGAAAGGGCTACCGTAAGGCCCGGACTTCCTGCGCAGATTGAACCGGTACCGGACACGTTATACAAGGTGGGAAGTGGATTTACCACAATGATTGCACTTCCCGTCATCGTCGCCGAACATGTTGCATTTGTCGCGCTCGCAGCACTGATTGTATAAGTTCCGGCAGTAGCGTTGTTAGTCCAACTTAGGGCCGCTCCCGTTCCGGCTTTGGCGGCACCAACATTGGTTCCACCATTCTTAAGTTGATAATTCACTCCGGTAGTAGAGCCTGAAAGTCCGATCGTTAATCCTGTCGCGCCAGTGCACATAGATCCGCCGCCGGTAACACTAAACGCAGTCGGGATTGGCACCACCGTAATTATTGCACTGGATGTCATCGTCCGCTGACAACTGGTAGTTGCATTAGTTCCGACAACTGTATAAGTCCCCCCGGCTGTCACGTTAATCCAGTTGAGCGGTGATCCCGTTCCTGCAAGCGGTGCCCCAACATTCGCCCCACCAAGCAAAAGTTGATAATTCACACCAGTTTGTGATGCCGACAATGAGATGGTGAGACCACTTCCTCCGGCACAGTAGCTTCCTGTTCCAGTCACCGTGGCGGCGTTTGGTAACGTATTCACAACAACCACTGCGTTTCCGGTCATCGTGGCCGTGCATCCGGTGGTGGCATCAGTCGCGACCACCGTGTATGTGCCAGCCGTTGCATTGTTCGTCCAGGTGAGCAATGAACCTGTTCCTGCCAACGCCGATCCAACATTGGTGGCGCCGCGTTTTAACTGATAGTTGACTCCGGAGAACGATGTAGACAACGTGATCGACGGGCCGGTTGCCCCCGAGCATATCGTTCCACCTCCACCTACTGACGGGGCATTGCTTGGAACCGCGTTGACTACGATTACGGCGCTGCCGTTCATGGTTGCTGAGCAAGTCGGTGCCGTTGACTTCGTTGCTACGACAGTATACGTGCCGGCGGCCGTGTTACCTGTCCAGGACAGTGCTGCGCCGGTTCCATTCTTTGCAGCCCCAACGTTGGTGGCTCCATTTTTCAGTTGGTACGAAACACCAGACGTGGAGCCTGAAAGAGAGATGGTGAGGCCAGCTGCCCCAGCACAGATTGTTCCGCCGCCTGTGACGTTAAACAGCGTACATTGAGCGCTTGCTTCCTCGAATGCAAGACAGAGCGCGAGCGTTGCGAATAGCAGGGCACGCATTCCAGGTCTGATGCTGAACGGGTTCAGCAATAACAGTAACGGTTTCATCATCTTAGTATTCTTCTTACAGCCTCCGGTGGCAATACCACAACGAGATTGCCGTAGTCGTCATATATATAATATGTGCTGGCAAAAAGTTTTGCTCCACTGGTTTCATCATTTTTATACTGCACCATTTTACAGATAAGTCGTCCGAGCTTATCAGCATATTCAATCGTCGTATTATTTTTTTCATTGATCCTGTACTTGGCCGTGAGCTGGCTTTGAGCATAAAATCCTGCGTGAGTGATGTTTGCGGTTAATGGATCGTAATTAAAAATGTGCACTTCGCTGGCGCCGTTAATTTCGTATCTGCGTTTTATTGTATTGTCAGCAGTACTCAAAGGATTCGTATCAACGGGTTGCCAAGCGGTCCCTGCGCCGCCGTCCTTCAACGGCAAATTCAGCGGGCTTTGATCAAAGAGGCGAACTGAATAGGGGGCTGAAGAGGAGGCTACCTTTGAAGTGTTCTGATAAAACACTGCCTGTTCCGATGCTGCGTTATCGTGGAAATAACCGTCTGTGGTTTGCGCTGCGTATGGAAGGTTTGACCGATTACTCCGTCCAACATTATCATATTGTAAATAGTCAATCATATCTTTTCGTCCCGGGGACTTACCAATGAAAATATTCTGCTGAGCACGCCCCAACCCATCCAAGTAGTTGGTTTGTGCATCATTGTTATCCAAGTCTAAAGCATCGAGCGTGTTTTCTTGAGTGAAGCCAGGGGATGTGATAACCATGGTTGTGATACGCGGCTGGTAGATACAATTACGCGCATAAATGACATCAATCAAGACAATCTGCGTTAAAGGCTGCCCGAGATAGGTATAGTTTACTGTTCTTTTAAGGACGCCCGACCCCGGCGTTGTCCACGTCACAGACACGGATGTCCCCGTCCCATCAACAACTCCGCCCACGGCCTGCCAGCTGCTCGAAGTGACAACACCATCATAGGTTTGGTTATCGTAATACGGCGTCGGTTGATTTGTGCAAACGACATTACAATAAGGCACGTACGGTTGAATTGGCACACGGTTACTCAAGCATCCGTTCGCTGAGATCGCCTCTACAGATCCGGAGAATGTGCTTAGGTCGGAAATATTGATTTGAAAACTGTTTCCAGTAAACGCCGGTGTAGCAGGATTGTTGATATACCAGCGATCCGTTGTGCTGGTTGAATGGAAAGTGATAACTGAATCGAACTGACTACACGCAGGGTCTTGGGTGACAACCGGATCATTTGGCACTTGTTCCCAGACTGGAATCGTCGATATGGACACCGCCACACTCCATCCGCAATCATTTTTCGCTCTCAGGAAATACACCGCAGGTGATGTGACTGTCCATTGCGTACTGCCATTCGCTTCCGATGTGCCGTTGACATCAGTCTGCCAGTACCAATGGGTAACATTTGATGGAGGATCACCTACGGGCGGGGTACCATTCATCGTGAGTACGACGCTTCCACACGAAATTGAAAATATCGAAGGCGCGTTGGGCACCAACGCTGGTTTGGCAACGTAGACCCATTGATCCAGAATTGTTGCCGTATAAACCGTGTGTGTAGGATCACTGGCCGAGGTGTAGGTGAAATCTTTCCTGATCCGTCCGATGCCAACCGCGGACCAGAGAACGTCAGTGGTAAACTCGGTAGTGTTTTGTTTTGTTCCGTTCAGTGCTATCCAGTTATAACTCAAAATCTGAAGACTTGGATATGAAGTCGCCACATAGTGCGTACTTTGCCCTTGACATACTGGAGAACAACTCCTCAGCGTTACCGATATCGCAGTTCGCGAACTCACGCAGCCGTTCGCCGTCGCTTCCACGTAATAGGTCGCCGCGTCCGTTTTAGGAATTGAATAGGTGTTACCTGTATTTACAAGTGTGCCCCCGCTTGGGGCGGTGTACCATTTATCAGTGGTGTTGCTTGAGTGGAAAGTTGCAACAGATGGACCATAACTACTGCACACATCATCTTGTGTAACCACTGGCGCAGCTGGAGGTGTTTTCCAGCCGCTGATTGCGGATACCGATACTTCGGGTCCCCACCCACAATTATTCTTTGATCTCAAGTAATAAACGCCAGGGGAACTGATCGTCCAGGAAGAACCCGTCACCGATGTTGAAGTTCCGCCTGAAACCGATTGCCAATACCAGGTAGTAACATTCGATGGAGGATCCCCAGCTGGGGGTGAACCTGTCACGGTTAATACTGCGGATCCACAACCATATGATAACACGGTGGGAGCATTGGGCACGGGCGGCAATGTTTCTTCGTACACGTTAGCAATACTTTGAACGCTGCTGCCATTCTGCCCGCTAAAAAAGTAGGTAATTGCCCGACGCACGGTTCCCGGCCCTGCCGTTGTCCACTGCACGTTCACCGAACTTCCAAAATCAGCAGTGATCGTACCGCCCGTGACAGTCCAGTTGCTGGTCAGAATGGTGAATGGATAAGTAGTAGGATCGGTGTATTGCACTGTCGTCCCAACACATACCTCCTGACAGGAAAGGAACGAAGCGGAGATAGCCGTCCGTGACGCACTCGGGCATCCTGCACCAGACACTGATTCAACGTAGTAAGTGCCGCCATCACCTCTGCTTATCTGGAACGTATTTGACACCGCAAGTATTGACCCGCCACTCGGCGCGTTGTACCATCGATCACTGGTACTTGATGATCGGAATGTGATCGGTGCTGTCCCAAAAGAGGAACAAGCCGGGTCCTGCGAAACAGATGGCGGTGGGGGACTTGTAAGCCATCCCCCTGCCGTAGACACCGATACGGCAGAACTCCATCCACAATTGTTGTTTGCTCTTAAGTAATAAGTCGCGGGCGCTCCAACTGTCCACGTTGACGCGCTGTTTGAAGTTTGAGTATCCCCCGGCGAAGTTTGCCAGTACCAGGTATTGCCGCTGCCAGGTGATCCGGAAAATGAAAGGACCGCGCTGTTGCAATTGTAGGACTGAACAAAAGGATTGTTCGGCGCGGCCGGAACGTCGATGATGTTCACGGAGGCAACGTTTGACACCGTATTTTGATTCTGCCCCATGAATACGAAGTTGATACTCCGTTTCAAGCTTCCCGGACCGCTTCCCGTCCATTGAACACTGGTGTTATTTGTGGTTGGATTAATCAGGGTACCCCCCACCACGATCCAGTTGCTGCTCTGAAACCCGGGAGGCGTATCAAAATTGGAATACGCGATGATGGAGTTACGGCATACCGTGGTCTGTGAAAACGCAATCACGGGCAGCATCATGCAACAGATAAGTAGGATTCTTCTCATGGCTTGTAGTACTCGTACACGTACTTCTTCAGGATATTATTCTTCTGGTCTCTGATAAGTTTCAACCGGCCCAGTTTGTCATATTCATAGTTAATCGACACCTTGTTTGGATCGGTTTCTCGGGTCATTCCAAAAAGTGGATCATAGGAATAGGTCGAAATCATTCCCGGCAACGAACGTAGTCCGTTGAGATCGGGGTCTGGCTGAACGAGGTTCTGGTAAGCAGATTTGAGTGTGAGGTACGGTACACCCACAGCTTTCACCACGGGTCGCGTTTTTTGGTAACTCCAGATGAATGAAGTGGGAAGTCCCGCTTTGTTTATTCGTTCAACAAGCGTTCCGCTTTCAAAGCGATAAAGCTCCTCGTAGCGGTATTTGCCGTCATGAACAAGGGAAGTATTTTTTATCGCAGGTGCAAACACCGTGCTCCCGGTCGGGCTTGCACTGAGGAAAAGAAGTGAATCAGGATATACGTGAATTTCATCGCCTGAACCATAGTTCTTAAAAGAGGTGAATGCCGATTCCAGAAATTTTCCATTTCGCCATCTGGACACTTCAATCAGCTGACTCACCTGATTCATGTCGCGGAGCCTGAAAAGGTTTTTTGTTTGCTCGTTTGCATTCGTTTTCGCGGTCGCAAAGCAGTTATTGATAATCGGCCGGGTTTGAATTCCGCAATCCCGCACATCCGTTTTCCATGTATTATTCAGCGCCGCAGCATAGGTTTTCCAGGCCTGAAGACGGCAAGCAGCGTCGTTGGATGCGCAACCGCTTGCGTCGTATTGCGGGTAGTAATAAATAGTACAATCATTGGTGGTACAGGCGGGTAATGCAAGATCGGGCACGTAAGCATTCCGGATCTCCCGGAGGATGGTCCCACCAGTGCTCTCGGAGAAAGTGATGCGTGTTGGCATCTCATGACTCGACGACTCATAAAATGTTTCGGTCACTTTGTGCAGCGGAGGCCTTCCTGGATTTTCGCGCGAATAGATAAGTTCGTCCTCGGTTGTCTTCACTTTTTTTGCAGTCTTCTGTTCATAGTGGGTTATGAACGTTGCAAAGTTCGTTTCTATGAACCTGACGATCATGCCGGAAACTCCGGTCTGCTCCGGTTGAAATACCGATGAATAGCGGGTGTCCTTCAATTTAATACTGTCCGCGGTGTAAACCCTTACACGCTGCAATTCACCGCGATGGAAGTCATAAGGCTCGGGTGCAGGCGGAATGTTTGGAGCGGACGGGTCACATATCGAAATGTCGATCACTTTTTTACTGACATCCTCAGCCGGGTTGGTACCAAGTGCATAGTTGTATTTTGTGAAACCACCATCGCCTTGTATCACTCGTACCTCATTATAACCAATGTGATAACCTTGCGACTTACGCATCGGATGGATACTGCCAGGAGAAACCAGGAAAGCATTTTCCGTACCTTCAAAGTTCGACTTCGCGCAACCATCACTGAGTGTTCCGGTGATGTGAAAATTGCCATCCATACCAATCCAGATTTTCGTTTGAAGGGCATAGTCGTTCTTGGCCAGTGTAATGTAGTTGGGTCTCGCATAGAGTATGCCTTGAAGGTATCCCAGCGAATCCGTGTACTTGTAACGCGTGATTACGGGCACAGAACCCGGACCCGGATCATGGATTAACGTGTCGATGCGGAGCCCGCCAACTGTTACCTTTTCCCATTGATAGAATTGGTCAAGCCTCACCAGCGTGGCCTGAACTCCTTGCCCATTGAATAGCCCATTGCCTGCCTGCGCTCTGAAGGGTTGGGTGCCAGCATCAGCTTTTGCCAGATAATCAACATAATTAGCTGACGATGGCGAAATGCTTTTGTTTCCAAATGACACCGTGCCGTTACCACCCCCAATCGTTCGGACACTTAATTTGTACACCGCCGTGCTTGATACCGGAACTTGAACGGTTACAACCTGGCCGCTGCCGCTGCCCTGCGCGCTGATGTCGTAGCTCGGTGGTGTCTGAACGTATTTTGGTCTGTAGATAAAGACTTCATTGGGGCCATACTTAAATTCCGTCGATCCACCTGTGGGGTATTGAATTTTCTTTAACGCGCCCGCGCGAACTGCGGGCCAAGACGATTCACGATTTGCAGTGCCACCTTCTTCGAAAAGGTAGCCGCCATCTGTCGAAAGAGGTGGTACCAGGTCTTCGTTATCGTCAGCCCCATTGTAATAGCCCCAGTGATCTTGTGCCAACGAAAGTGTTCGGGGTACTGAAGTCTCATCGTAGTAGGAAAAAAAATAGGGAGGTCTAACCTCAGGTTGATAACAGCCCTTTTCAGTCAAAGAAACAAGCTTCAGTCTTTTCTTATCCGTATGCAGGTTTAAAGACGCCTCCACCCCGGCGGAAATATCGTAAGTGCCTACAAGTGGCTTATCGCTTACAAAATAGGAATGCCCGAGTTCAAACTTCTTACAAAATGTCGGGCTTGCTATCCGGATCTCTTTCAATGGTTTCGCCTTCACGTTATCCTGATCGGTGAAGCCGCCGGGGGCGCCCACGTCATCAGAAAGATCCTGGCGTGGATTGGAGTCTGTGACAAACGTTACCCATCCATTCGGAAATGCGATGCTGTCGATCTGAACGCCATGGATATAGTTCTTGATAAGGTCCATTCCTCCGCCGTCAAGGGTTGGATACATCGACAATCCATAAAAACTGTATTCTTCCTTTTCATAAAAGAATTTTATTTCAAATTCTCCATCCGGAGATTTGATGCTAGTGAGGTACCAGGTTGAAATGAGGTCTGCAAAAGAGTCGACACCTTCCACGGACATCGTGTTTGTACGTTCGAACGGATAAACTTCCGTATCCTCCGTTTTTCCAAAGGTGTACACTGCCCCATCCGGTGTGGTAATGATCCAGCCATATAGTCTTTCACTCGCTTGATTGCAGGGAACGGGGGAGTTTCCGTCGCAAAGTCGCCGTTGGATCTTAATATCTTGTTTTGGGAGAAGTACCGGCGTGCCATCGGCCCTGAAATAAAACTTTCCTGTGTATCCATTAAAGTTGAAAAAGAAAAGATCGGGTTCACCGTCCTTATAGCCGTTGGTGAAGTTCAAATAGTCAAGATCACCTTGCGTATTGAACTGATAGTCGTAATACCCATTGTTGTTAAAGTAAGAAGTTGCATTAGGCGTCAGTGACGGAGGTGGATGAAGTTTTTCATCAGCATTTCCCCGAATAGTCCTCGTAACAAGTCCGCCGGCCATCAGCGACCATCCCGCCCCGACCCAACTTGCCTGCTCCATGACTTTCAATCCCGAGGCATGATACTCGATACTGATGGGTACTTTGAGCGGACCCGCCTCTATCGTATAGATAGGAACATTGATTTTCGGGACGCCGGTATGATTGCTAACGGGGATATCCAGGTACTTCCCAATCGAAGCAACGTTTGGAGAAAGTACCTGAACGTTTTTTTGCTGCAGGGTTTCACTGTTGCTCTGCGCAGTCAATGATCCGACCGAACAAAACAGGCACATAAAAATCCCAAGGCGCCTTCGAGCGCTTTCTTGAATTCTCATAAAGTGTTGTGATCTAGATATAATGTAGAAAAATGCCGTGAATCAATTCAGATCCATGTAATAAAAACTTAAAACTATTTTTTAATCAACTATGATTCAGGTGATTAGAATTTGCGGGGAAAACGAAAGACGCCTTAAAACCTGATCCACACAATCTTTAGCGATGTTGTATCACATACTGAGAGGCAGGAGATGGTTCGTTTCTTTTGATCTTGTTGTATAACATAATGCCGCGTAACTCCAAGTCTTTAAGATCAGTCCGATAGAGTCGATATCCAAAATCCAGCTTGGTGAATTAACTGTCGAGTACTTCTCCGGTATGTTCTCCAAAATGTGGAGGTGGAGTTAATTGAAGCGGGCTCCAGGACGATGATGTCGCAGCGAAATTCCGGATACCGGCCAATTCCCGGGCAGTCATGATCATCTCCCTTACTTCCTCCATCTCAAAGGTCTGCTCGAGATTCTGGATAATGCCGGCCGGGATATTGAGTTTGTTCAGTTTAGGAAGAAGTTCTCCAGCGGTGAGGGCCGAGATTCTGGCAGACAGCAAGCCATTTAATGCATTGCGGTGGACAACACGATCCTGGTTTGTTGAAAAACGCTCCTGCTCTACGTTGGATATGTCAAGAACGTGAATCAAATCCGTGAATTGCCGGTCACTTCCCACTGCCAACAATATCCGCCGGCCGTCCCGGGTCAAAAAAACATCTCCGTAAGGCGCAATATTCGGATGTTCTGAACCTTGCCGGATGGGAAGCTTTTTATTTATGAGCCAGTTCGATGCCTGGTTTGCAAGCGACGACACAGCCGCCTGTATCAATGATACCTCAATCAAGGAACCCTTTCCTGTTTTTTGAAGATTGAGCAATCCGAGCAGGAGCCCTTCCTTTAAGTGATGCGCGGCAAGAACATCAATCAACGCCACCGGCATTTTTATCGGTGGACCATTTTTCTCACCATTTAAGTCCATGAATCCCGCCTCAGCCTGGATCACTGCATCATAACCCACTCGATTATTGTGAGGCCCATAGCCACTGATCTGCCCATAGATCAATTTTGGATTTTCGATCTTCAGCTGATCGTACGAAACTCCCAATTTTTCAGCATCTCCAGCTTTGTAACTTGCAATTACGATATCCGACTTTGCTGCAAGTTTTTGAATGGCCTTGCGGCCCGGAGCGCTGGTTAAATCCACTCCTACTGACTTCTTGCCCCAATTGCAACAGCTGAAGTACGCAGAGACATCATCTGACCCTTCGCCCGCGGCTTTCCATGAACGTGTGACGTCACCACCTGTACGAAGGTTCTCGACCTTGATAACCTCTGCGCCCAACTCAGCGAGGAATTGTCCTACACTCGGGCCCGCAAGAACAGAAGCAAGTTCCAAAACGCGAATATCTTTCAGGATTGCCACGCTATATATTTCTTAATCGTTTGTTAACGGACCGACGAAAATAGAATCATTTAATGCATTTTTGCGTTCTCAGTACAAATTCAGGAAATCATGCGAATTCTCTACTTTTTTTTGCTGGTGGCGGTGATTTTTTCATGTACCCGCAAACCTGTCGAACTGAAATCGGGCGTCTACCGCGGAGTGATCAAAATGCAGGGCCAGGAACTCCCTTTTACTTTTGAAATCGGCAATGAGCAGGGAAAATACGTAGCGTGGCTCAAGAACGCTTCAGAAAAAATAAAATTGGACGAGATCAGCATAGAGAATGACTCCGTGAAAATGGTGTTGCACATCTTCGACGCAGAGCTGCGCGCAAAAGTCAATGAAAAAACTCTGAATGGATTTTATTACAAAAATTACGACAAGAGTTTTAAGCTACCCTTCGATGCCACCTTCGGTGAGGACTTCCGGTTTGAAAAAATAAACGAAGCACCTGCCGTTGACTTCAGCGGAAAATATGCAGTGACTTTCATCAGCGACGCAAAAGACACCACCGTCTCCGTTGGTATTTTCACTCAAAAGGGAAACTATGCAGAAGGAACCTTCCTCACACCCACCGGCGACTATCGGTATCTCGAAGGCAATGTGATCCAGGAAAAATTATACCTCAGCACTTTCGATGGCAACCATGCGTTCCTATTCATCGCGGCCAAAGATAAAGAGAACAGGCTGATCGGGGATTATTGGTCAGGGAAAAGCAGCCATGAAATCTGGACAGGTATCAAGGACGACAACGCGAAGATGCCGGATGCAGAGGCACTCACGTATCTGAAAGAGGGATTCGATAAAGTCGATTTTAAATTCAAAGATGTGAATGGCAATCTCGTCTCGCCGTCTGACGAAAAATTCAAAAACAAAGTATTGATTCTTCAGATCTTTGGAACGTGGTGCCCAAACTGTATGGATGAAACAAAATTTCTTTCAGAGTGGTACCGCCAAAACAGCGATCGTGGCGTGGAAATTCTCGGGCTCGCGTATGAGCGCAAGGATGATTTTGAATACGCCGGCAGCCGCGTGAAAAAAATGCAGGAAAAACTAAATGTCCCCTATGGGTTTGTCATCGCTGGCACGAACGACAAAGAAAAAGCGGCTGAAACTTTGCCAATGTTGAACAAAGTGCTGGCGTTCCCCACCACCATCTTTGTGGGCCGTGACGGGAAAGTGAAACACATCCGCACCGGATTCGAAGGACCGGGCACGGGTATTTATTATGAGCAATTCAAACAACGTTTCAACGAAATGGTGAATGAACTCTTAAGTGAAAACCTCGCTTCAGGGAAAAAATAGTATGGCTGTTGGTAAAAACAAACGTGTCGTCGTCGGCCTCTCCGGAGGTGTCGATTCCTCCGTGTCCGCGTTGCTGTTGAAAGACCAGGGATACGAAGTAATCGGCATGTTTATGAAAAACTGGCACGACGACTCGGTGACCATCAGCAACGAATGCCCCTGGCTGGATGACAGCAATGATGCGATGATCGTCGCCCAGCATTTGGGGATTCCTTTTCAGGCGATTGATCTCAGCCATGAGTACAAAGAAAGAATCGTCGACTACATGTTTGCCGAATACCAAAGGGGGCGCACACCGAATCCGGATATCCTTTGCAACCGTGAAATTAAGTTTGATGTCTTCCTGAATGCCGCCATGAAACTCGGAGCTGACTTTGTCGCAACAGGTCATTATTGCCGCAAGGACGAAATCGTAAGGGATGGAAAAACCATTTACCGGTTGCTGGCGGGGAAAGATCCCAATAAAGATCAGAGCTACTTCCTCTGCCAACTGACACAGCAACAGCTTTCTAAGGCACTGTTTCCGATCGGAGATATTCTCAAACCCGAAGTCCGGGAGCTTGCTCGCAAGGCAGGTCTGGTCACCGCGGAGAAAAAAGATTCTCAAGGTCTTTGCTTTGTAGGCAAAGTTCATCTACCCGATTTCTTGCAACAAAGACTTGAGCCCAAAAAAGGAAAAGTGATCGAAGTTCCTTTTGATTCCACTGCGTTTAAGAATGGACACGCCGATGACAATCTTGCGAAAATAACGGAGCCATATACATTGAGTCCGGAGTTGGGCGAAGTGGTGGGCGAACACAATGGCGCGCACTATTATACCATCGGCCAGCGCCGCGGATTGAATATCGGCGGGTATGAAAAACCGCTGTTCGTGATCGGTACCGACACGGAAAAAAATGTGATTTATACAGGAAGCGGTGACGACCATCCCGGTCTTTACCGCAAAGGTTTGTTCATTCGTGAAAACGACGAGCACTGGCTGCGTGAAGATTTAAAACTGGCCACTGGCGAATCCAAAAAATATTCGGTGCGCATTCGCTACCGTCAGCCGCTGGAGCCCTGTACACTTTACAAAAAACCGGATGGGCTCTACATTGTTTTTGATCGCCCTCAACGCGGCGTGACGCCCGGTCAATTTGCAGCCTGGTACCAGGATGAAGAACTCATCGGATCAGGAGTGATCAATTGACAGGCAATACATATCCAATCCCCAGCCCGACCATGAAAGGGTGCACCGATAGACCGGGGTATTGGTACTTCGTAAGCGAGTAGTTAATAGTTGGCTGAATTCTGATCATACCAGGTCCCACGACAATTTCTTTCATATAAGAAGCCTGCAGCATCCAGGCCGATTTCGCAGCTGCGCCTCCGGAAACTAATTGTGCTTCAGCACCGACACTCACAAACTGATTGCGAATATTCGCAAAGCGAAGAGGCATGCGAACCCCTACCGCCGCCCCGACACCGAAGTATTTCTGATTGACACTGTTATCTATATTCAAACCGGGCAGCGTCTCGTCGGCTTTGTATGAGAAAGCCGTACGGAAATCAAAATAAGAGAGTTCTCCATATATAAAATTGTTTCTTCCCACAGCGTAGTCCATAGATATTCCAACTTTCACACCGACACGGTCGGCAAGGGTGCGCGGTGATTTGAAATTCGAAAGGATCACACCGTCATTGCCATTAGGGACTGCATGACTGAAGGTGAGCAATGGCATCACGTTTATTCCAATCCGGAATTTGGAAGGAGGTTGTGGCTTTGATTTTTCGTGATGAGGTGCAGCAACGACCGAAGTCTTAAGGAATTCATCTTTTGCTATTGAACGCTCTGTTTCCACAAATTCACCTTGAGAATTATCATCAACCAACGACTGGCTATCCGTAACCCTTAGGGCTTCCCGTTGAAACTGGCGCGAATCGTTCGACTCATCATCCACTTTTTCGACAGACAGGGCCGCGTGTTTAACGCTCAGATTTGTTTTGGCAACCCCGTCAAGAGCTATGCCCTTTCCAGGTGTGTAACTCTCTGCCTGAAGAATTTCAATTCCTTCACTCTTAGCCTCCGGGACATCTTTATTAAAAAACCATAGCACAGTCAGAAATACTACAGTCGTCGCGGTATAACGCGCAGCTGCTTTCCAACGTCCGTACCGGCGGGCAGATTTCAGCTTGGTAAAGATATTGTCCGTCAGTGCGCCGGGCACCTTGCCTTCATAGTCGAAGAGCTTCTCCTGGAGAATACTCCTTAGTTCATCCTGCGATCCGTGCATTTTCGGCTGTCTTTTGACTCTCCAGCAAACGCTGAAGATATTTTCTCGCTTTGTTCAATTGTGATCGTGAAGTGCTTGCTGAAATTGAAAGCATCTTTGCAATTTCGCTGTGCTTATATCCGTCAACCAATGCCAGGTTAAGCACCAGGCGGTAACCATCAGGCAGTCGCCCGATCACTTTCAGTAATTC
The DNA here is from genome assembly GCA_044227305.1 of Cyclobacteriaceae bacterium. GTDB lineage: Bacteria > Bacteroidota > Bacteroidia > Cytophagales > Cyclobacteriaceae > ELB16-189. The sequence goes on from JBGAFJ010000001.1 coordinate 856,520, forward strand.
TTCTGTATCCAACTCCCGGGCTACCAGGACATCTTCAGCAAAATCGTCTTCGTAACGTCCGGTATATTCCTGCAACATCACGACATAGCGCTTTTTCTTTCGAAGAAAATTCAGCGAATAGTTCACGAAGATCCTTCTCGCCCATCCTTCAAACGCGTCTGAATCTTTCAGCGATTTTATTTCACGAAATAAACTGACAGCTGCATCCTGAAATACATCCTGAGCCTCCTGATTGTCCTTCACGTAACGAACGCACACACCCATCCATTTTTTCTTGTAAGCGTGAAAAAGAGACGTTTGGGATTTTATTTCCCCACGCTTGCATCCTTCTATGATGGAACCGATTTCCTGAATCATCTTCGATGGAAAAAACCCCGGAGGCGGGGTTAACCATTTATCTACAATAAATCGACTATAAAAACACTCATTCTATGACCTCGATGGTCGCCTCATGTTCGGAATAGAAGTCGTAAAGTCCTGGATCTCCAATCCCTTCCACCCCTACGAGGTTCTCCAGGGGTTTGTGTCCAATACCGAGGTAGTATTTGAACTTGACCACACCAACAAAATCGACCGGGGGTGTGTAAGTGACAATGGCGATAAAAATTCCCTTCGCTACCCAAGAGTAGGTCTTTATCCAAACGTCAGCGGCCTCACATTTCACCGCACTGACCTGTTCCGGAAACGGAGCATACCCACAAAACTCAGCGTTGTTCAACACGTTCACCACCAGGGACGAGTTCTTCCGAATCTTTGCATACGTAAATGCACCATTCGCATCACAGCGGCTGTTGTTGGTTTGAGACTGAGGTGCCACACTCACGTTGACGATGGTCTTGGCACCGCTATTGGAATTAGCGGAGAAAGAAAACTGATCCCTGTTGACGGCCCCAGCCTGATAGCCCAAATAGTTGGCGTCAAGTTTTTGCAGGTTGGACGTTTCGACGACGTTCACGGAACGGAAATCAGGAATCACCTGACCCAAATCGATTACGGCACTCGAATTCGGGGGCACCAACATAGAAATATTCTGACTGGTGGTCGGTGAAGCATCTTTTTGGAAAACGTCGCAAGACGACACCACGGCGATCAGCGCGACAAGGGCATAGGACTTTTTAAAATATGTTTCCACGGTCTTGAGCTTTATATACCCAAGACACCCTGAAACACCTAAACGCTGCCTGGCGAGTGGGTCAGAAAAAGGTGTTACGACCAGGATTAACCCTTGGGATACATTTCCGGGTAAGGTATAAACGATTCCATCAGCAGACTTACCCCATCACGGGTCATAAGGCTGAGGGTAATGATGATACTTCCCAGCACCAGGGCTACCGCGAGGTTGTTGTTGCGCAGCTCAGTCATTTCATCAATGGGTGTGATATAATTATAGAGCATCATTCCGAGCAGGCAGACGAGCAATGCGACGGCGAAGGTTGAAAAGATGTAGATAGAACCAATCCCAAAAAACGAAAGCGCCAGGTGGACGGTGCTCGTATCTTTTGTTGAGAGTATCCTGAACAAAGAAAGCAGCGGCTGGATTACACCGCTTACAATGTATCCTACTGAAAAAAGCACGCTCGCGGTAAATATTCCATAAGCCTGATTGTTCTGGCTGATGCCATAACGGCGCCGCCCGATGTATTTCAGCAGCAGATAAGTTGACGCGAGGATCGCGACACCCAGGCTCAGGGCGGTGAGGATCTCAATAAGTGCGAGAAGGGTCAGCTTGGAATTCATAGTCAAGAATTATGGTCCAGTAATCAGGGTTGCTCATATCCGGTGGAAGCATACCGGGAAGCCAACCTTTTGAAGTCGTCTCCCAGAAATAAAACTTCCTCCCTTTGTGAATAAAATAGTCGCCAGTAACAGGAAGATCCACGGCGAGCATCGAATGTTTGTATTGATAGCTGTTGACAATAATCGGGTCGTATCCAAGATTTTTCAGAAGCGTGAATAAAAGCAACGTGCGGGTATCACAATCCCCCGCCAACGAATACATGAATTCCACCGGAGACAAGACACCATAACGCTGCAGAGGAACGCAGGGATAATCGGTGTGTGTAAAGCAACTATCCGATTGCAAGATGTAATTGTATCGAACATCCTGCACCATGGATACCGTGGCGTATACCAATCCATTTTCTATCAGGTTATCCCGGTTGGCAAGGGATAGTAGCGAATCCGACAGCGGCTGGAGCGTCGCTTTATCGTGGTCATAGAGATCCAGGTACAAATTGCGCCAAAAACCTTTTTCCGTTCCGTCTTCAGGTACTTCCACTTCATCACGGTGATGGAAGGATGCCTCGTTGTCCGATGCGGCGAGCGAAAAAGTCAACGCATGTTGGGAGTCATCCAGATCTTTCCAGACCCGATGATGGAGTATGCCCTCCTGACTGCCGGCCATAAAAGTTGAGTCATAGTCTCCGTCGAATTCTTCGGAGACGGTCGTTTCAGGTTCGATAGAATCGAATAGATGAATGACGACATAAAGCACCGCAAAAATGAAAAATAGGACGCGGAAGAGCTTTTTCACTGTGAGAATAGGGGAACACAATATAAGAAATCAAAATTCAGATTTAAGAAAGTAGCCCCCACAACTGAGCGATATGTCTCAATTTTCGATTGCCTACACCACCCAGATTTATGTGACCGCTCCCAGAACCTAGAACCTTAATTATCAAGAGACGCCTCAAACCCGTACCCTATTGCTTCCCAAAGCACATCAACGTGGATATCCTTCAGCGTTTTGAACTTGATGCAATATCCAGTCACACTGGCTTTGCCAAGCTTTTTTCCGTAGGTATTCGCCAGATATTTTTTGTCCGCAATGCCGAGAATGTAAACTGAGATTCCCGTGGTATTTGCACTGAGACCAATCTGATAAAACTCACGGGACTTGCCACCGGCCAGTTTCATGGTCTGCAGTCCATACCCAATGTTTGGATTGGAAACCGTTTTTCCCTGATCGTTCTTTCCGTCCAGGAACCAGAGCTTGCATTTGGGTTTAATCTTCAGGATGGCGTTGTGCAGTGATTGGAGATCAGCCTGCTTTGGTTGAGGTTGACTCGCGATATAGTTACTGATTTGATCTTGAATGGACATATTTTTTTAAGCTCTCATTAGACTACCATCGATACGCTATGACGGACGGCCTTGAGATTCATTCACAATGTCAATTTCACATCTTTCCTACCCCAGTCGTCAATTATTTTCCTGGCTTTATCTTTTGAGGTTTTCGAGTAATAATAGTTCCCCGGATAACATTGAATTCTTCTCTTTTCATCGACATGGTATTTCAAAACATCTCCTTTGTCAAAATAAAATGTGTTGGACATAATCACAATCCCGTTTACCGATGAATATTTCGGATCAATGGGTATGACAATCGGAAAATATCCAAACTGATTTACCTCCAGGGTGTCTGTTGTCTTCGGTCGCGGTGATCTAAATTGAGATAATCCACGTGGGTCAATCTCCGCCCCTACCAGCAACTTTCTTATTAATGCCCGACCTCCTACTCTTGGTGGGGAAACGCCTTTAAAAAGAACCTTTAGATGAATTGAAATCGAATCTCCTCTCTCGGATTTTGTCTGAATGTCTTTATAATCAGCTCCGGCGATCCTCTCAAATTTCAGGATCAGGGAATCTTTAGACTCTATGATTTTTCCCTGCCCCAGTTTCACAAACACCTGATCATAGTAAAAATACTTGAAGCGTCCATCAGCCTCAATCGACAATACCTCGGTCACGACCTCATAAACTCTCTTTGTCGGAAATAGATAGGTCCCTTCATATTTCGATTGACCCATAGCCAGAAAGGGAACTATTAAGACTAATATTTGAAGCACTTTCCTCATTGCCTTCAGGTTGGAGTCGCTTTTTCCAAAATGATCTACAATCTAAATTTATTTCAGTTCCGCAAGGATCAATTTCTTCTGCAGCAAAGTGTTCTTCATTGCTTTTTCCCGCACGACTGGATTATCACTATGTATTAATTCAAAATATTCCGTGGGCACCACCTGCCAGGATAATCCATATTTGTCCTTACACCATCCGCAGGAGCCTTCTTCGCCGCCATTGGCAGTAAGCGCCTCCCAATAGTAATCAGTCTCGGCCTGGTCTTTTGTGTTGATTACAAAAGACACAGCCTCATTGAATTTGAACAGCGGACCGGCAGCCAATATGCTAAACTCCATACCTGCTATTTCGATGACCGCCGTTTCTATCCCCGCATCGTTTCCACTTTCATCGCTGCCGAACTTGCGAAAGTCTTTTAGTTTACCGCCTTTAAATATTGACAGGTAGTACTCCGCCACGGCTTTGGCGTCTTTCTCTACCCAGAGGTAAGGTGTTATTTTTTGAGCGATCATATTTTTTGGTTAAGGCTATTCACTTTTTCGGGTTTAATATGCAACTCAGAATTTATGACGGATCTGATTTTTTCTGCTACGCATTGTTGCCCGTGCGAAACGAAGATATCGAATTAAATTTTTTTCAAGCCGCGAAACACCGCCTCCCAAGGTGCTCCTAGATGAATGCAAGGCATTTGGTCTGACTTGATTTCTACTGAAACGTGATTTTCAGCCGCTTTTTATTATTGACAAAGAATACAGTGTCTGACCTGGATGGTTTGACGATTGTATCTCCTTTGGCAATTTGTTCGTCCAGGTATGAACCCCTCGGACAGAATCGAAATGTTCTACCGTCGGCCAAATATATGGGGTGCCATCCGCCTGATCCCTTCCCGACTTTTTCAATTACGCCGTTAATATCAGCCAGATAAAATAATTCACCGTCTTAAATATTCCTGTTTCGCTGATAACGCATGGAAATTATCCCGAAGACAACAAACGCAACGATCCCAAGAATTTTGAGGATTCGCGGGACCTTGAAAGGAAGCTCAATTTTCTCGTTGCGCATTTCGTAACGAAATATAACCAACCCAAGCTTACATTCAGTCGTAAAAAGAAATGAGATTCCTTTTCAGCAAAACGGAACACTTCAAAAATGTCTCAAAGGTTCAGTTAGAAAAACTTTATTTTTGATCCGATTAGTCTTGCAGTACATTGCTGATCTCCCGGTATTTTCTTATTTCGTCTTTCAGTTCGACTGGCTTCCCCTTTAGGTATTGGTCAAAGAAAACCTGTGTAAGGCGAGTAATCTCTGAGAAACCGATTTCACTTTTCAAAGTGCCGCCATTTTTAGTACGAATACTGTCGGGAACAATAAATGGCAGGTCACTAAAATCAAAGTGCATATAACCATTAATACTGACCACGAATGAGTCCTTACTTGATTTATCAACGATCGACTTCCACTCCTTTTGACGCTCCCTCCTCATAGAATCGGAAGCTTCCACAGCCCCACGAGGATTTTGCAGTATTGCAATAAACGGAATCTTAACGCCTTCACTGAAAAGTCGCCCGAAAGCATAACCATCTAAATTTATCACCGCCTTAAATCGCGGATCATAGAGATCCACGTTTAACGCTGCGGCCCCTCCCAAGGAATGTCCCATCATTCCTATTTTGTCTTTGTCAATATGCTTACTAATCTCAGCCTTACGCAACAATTCATCTATAATAAAAGATGCATCGTTACAAAACTCAATCACCTTTCCATCAGGGCCGTTTGGATTTGGTACGAGCCCCAAAATTTCTTCTTTATCAAAAACGGTCAAACCACTTCCAGGATGATCAACCGTGACAACCATATAACCATGGCTTGCTAAGTCTTCGGCAAATGCTGTGTAGTTTACACGAGACATTCCAAATCCATGAGAGAGCAGGACAAGCGGGAACACACCTTCCGATATTTTCGCATTAAACTTCGAATATGTTTTCATTCCGGCCCAACCGTTCAAGACTTCATTTTTTAAATTCAGATACGAATCATTTCTCATGGAACTCAGTAGCATGGAATCATATAAATAATTCGCAAACGGAAGATTACCAGGTGGGTTTGAAGGATAATAAAGCTGAATATTAATCCGCCGAATCAGATTATTGACAACGCTATCTGGATAATCCCGATCTAATCTCAGGATTTGCGTTCCTAATTTATATTTTCCTGATGGTTTAGGGAGCTTTGTTGTGGGGGAATCACCAGGACTAGTGCACATGTTGAATACAAGCAACAGGCAAATAAAGAGAAGTAGCTTTCCTTTCATCGTTATTGAATTTTAGATGTCAATCAAAGGCTGAACTCGCTTTGATACCAATGTTTAATTAACATCAAAAGTTTAATAACGCTGTATGCCAGTTAAAATAAATTTAATAATACCGGCCTGTGGGTGACTTCGCGAGTCGAGATGGAACCACGTCAAATGCGCAGATATTTCGTTTTTTCAAAGTTCAAATTTTATCAAAGTCGATCAATAACATAAACGGATACTTCCCGCCTGGGAAAAAGAAGGCTAACCGGCAAAGTTTTTACACATTGTCGTGAATATGTATCATTGATCGTGCTGGTTACGGTTTCGATTTATCACTATCCATATTGGGCGAAGAAATGTGCTCGCTTCTGAACTGAAAGTAACTTTCAAGAACTTTTTCAGGCACCTCCATTTGGGGATAATGCCCACAACCGGAAATTTCAACAATGTCCGGATCAGGAATGAGTTCCTTATATCTTACAACCATATGTGCTCCCGAGACCGGATCATCCATTCCATCAATAAGTCTTAGAGGGATTTTTGCTTTTTGCAAAGCAGTAACCCAACGGTTTCTGTTTTGTTGTCTTTCAATAATATACCTTATCAACAAATGCGTTATTTCATGCCCGTTATTGTGTCTGATTAAATCATAAAGGCTGCGCATTTCATCTTCTGAAGGTTTCGTTTGGTCAGGAAAAAGAATTGTAAACGAATTGACAAATCGTTTATACGTAGACATCTTAGCCACTATTGAACCAAACCAACCAAGCAGCAATTTCTGCGTGTGGGTTGCCCGGTGAGTTTCCGGAAATAGACCACCATTAAGAAGACAGCAAGACTTAATATTGTTTTCTCCGCGATCTAATTGCCTGGCGAGAAGCTCCTGAGCGACGGTATCTCCATAATCATGAGCAAGCAGATGATAATGGCCTATCTGCAAATTGAAAAGCAGCTGTTCAACCAGGCTGGCTTGATCCTTTACCGAATAAGCATAATTTTTCGGTTTGGCCGAAAAGCCATATCCAATGAAGTCCAATGCGATCACCCTGTAGGTTTGGCTGAGTGTGTCCCATAATTTGTGCCAGTCCCAGGATGCTGTAGGAAAACCATGAAGCAAAACCAAAGGCTCACCACTCCCTTCGGCCACATAAAATATTTGATGACCATTGTACGTGAGCCACTTGCCTTTCTCACGCCATTGATCGATTGAGTAAATCATAACGGGTTGTATGTTGTATTTAAAATGATAACTGTGCTGCTGGTCGTGATCGGTTTGTCAGTCTTGAATTTCATATTCGATCTCTCCAATATAAATCAACGAAAAGTTTGCCCGAATCACATCAATCGGTTTTTTAATTGCCCTTTTTGACACAAACACGATTGAATTTACTTTTTCAATTTTAGGTGTTTTTATTCTCCGCTCTATTTCAGGTATCCATTTCTTTGAATACGAGTAACCTTTGAATCTTTCAGCAAAAGGAAAGTCTGAACTTTGAAAGCCACATTCCATTAAATCATGATCTATCCAATTTTCGCCTTGACTTTCAGCAAACTTTGAAATATACTTTTCTTCCAAATCACTTTCATCGTTGTAATAATTGGGATCTTCACCTAAAAAGTCAAAGAAATCATTTTCCTTTTCAAAAAATCCTAGCCAAAAATGACTTATTTCAGTTCTCATATCCGCCAATTATCGATGTGTTTCTGTTGTTTATAGTTGCACACAACGTGAGTGCTTGCGCAGTGGCCGGAATAGGAGGGCTTGCCAATGAAGCGAAGCGGAATGCCAAGACCGACCAGTTGCGACTTGTCCCACGTGATGAACGAAATTATGAAACTAAAACTACAACGCGACACTGAACCTCCGCTGTGGCACATGCACATGGTTGGCAGTAGTAGCGCAGTCCCCGCTCTTTATTTGATAACCTTAACAACACAGTCCTTTGGACCGCCCCAGTCATTTATGTAGGAAATTATGTCTCCTTTCGTTTCCATCTCAAGTATAGCTGACCCTAAGTCCAATGTCATTTGTTCATAGTCAATTTCGTTGTCGTCAATTACGCTACAGTTAATACAGTCCCCAATTTTGAATTCTTCTCCTGTCCTAAGAGTCACCGTGTCCGCAAGTACCTGGTTTTGATAACCAGTCCTGCGAGTCATAATCTTAATTTCGTTGTCCATCTCGTTTTTAAGTCTTATGTCGCAATGTTTGTCGCAACTCAAAACGATTGGAATCATTGTCACCAAGAGTATTTTCAATTTGTCGGTATGGAGAATCTTCATTTGCGCAATTACTGCCAACGGTCGTGTTTATGCAGTGCGGGGAATAGGAGGGCTAAAAAATGTAGCGCAGCGAAATGTTTAGCCCGTCCTGCACGTCTCTGCCCCCCGACACCGAACCAAATTAGGAAAATACTTTTTATACCTACACTGAAGCCCCGCATTGCATAAACATTTTGTTTCCAGCTGTTTTTACCTGTCACTCCACTCTTTAAAGCCACGCTTATCTAACGTTTCTCTTATTTTGTCATCAACCTTTTTCTTTGTCGTATAAAATGCCAATGTCTTCAAGCTCGCCGGTAGTCGTTGATTTGAGAAAGAGTCAAAGTCAATTGCTGTCTTGTAAATTCTTAACTGCTCAAGGAAACTTAGTTTATCCAATCCTGTCAATGAGTCAAGCGTTTTGCAGTTCAATATTTTTAAGTCTTTTAGTCCTTTTAACTCCGTGTCAAAGTGGATTTTTGGAAGTTGAATGTTGTCCTCTACATGGAGAGTCCTTATCTTTTTAAATTTTGAGATGTTACTTAGGTCATTGAAGCCTCTTACCCAGACAAGTTCAAGATTTTCAATTTCGTTTTCTTCAATCTCCTGAATATTCTCCCGCCCGCCTAAAATGAATTTTAGTGTCTTCAGTTTCTTTAACCGATTCACAAAGCTAACCGGTGTCTTCTTGAGTGAATTTAGCGAAAGGAATTCCAGGTCAGAAAGTCCTCCAACCGACTCAATATTCTTGTGATGTTCTCCAATTATCAGAAGCCTAAGATTCTTAAAGTACTTTAGATATTCAAGATTAAAGGCTTTTGTTCTTGTCTCTGTTAAAATCAGTTCGCTAATTTTTTTTAAGGAGTCAACATTTAATAGTTCTGTCTCCTTTAATTCAAATACACCCAAGCATAATTTATCCAAATTGTTAAGCTGTCCGATAACTTCAATATTGTCAGCCTTCAGCAAACAGTCCACGTAAAGGCATTTTACGTTTGGTATTTTTAACAAAGTCTTGAAATCAAAAGCACCGGAGTAGTGTACATAAAATCGTACTCCAAAGTCTTTGTCATTCTTTTTACAAAGTTCGTCAATAATTGGAAGTTGTCTATCAGTGTACGTTTTGTCGGAGAATTGAACGATGACATGTTTGTCAGCCTGTAATTCTTTGTCGATGAAGTCAATATCTATGTCTGTCGGGTCGTTAATTCTTTTCTGTACTTTCATCAATCCGTCCTTGTTATTTGAAGTCTACTCTGTCCGGTAAAAATTGCTGGCAACGTTTGTGTTTCTGCAGTGCTGCCTTCTCGAAGCCGCGTCCTGTCCCACGAAACGATAGCGTGGAACGAAGATAAAAATTAATACCAACTCGTCACGGCACCATTGCAGAAACATACTGTTGCCAGCCGTAGGGTCATTCTCCCCACTTCATTCGAAGCCTGCATTCCTGTCACCCGTTAATTTACTTCAATCTTTCTTAGTAAAGGTGCGGTGGGGCTTTTTTCATTGACTACTTTCTCCACTTACACTACACTGAGCACACTCTTTGACTGGCTTTGGATATGGGCTGCAAGTGCGGCCTGGCAAAGTGTGCGCGATTTCGTAGTGTCATTTCACTAGGTCTTACAACACTTTCGGTTTCTTATGAGAAACTTCTAAGTCAATAGTCAATGATAGGTATTTTGTTGGTCGTTTGAAAGTTGTCCCAAGGCAAAAACACCCACAATTACCACCAGATATTTCATATTCGAGTGTTTCTTAATCTTTAGCTTATTAGTTCAATCATTTTTCTTAGTCTTTGAAGTTTTCAAATTCTCCGACAACCTGTATTTTATTATCTTTTTTATTAAAGATGTCGGCAAGGATTGGCCTAAGGGAAATTGTATAGTTCCTTTGCCGGAGGTTTTATAAGCCGCAAAATCTTTTTCAAATGTCTTATTGCCGCTTGGAGCAGGATATAACCCTATGTGTTTTTTATAACCTGCAAAATAGATTAAGTAGTGCCCATTTAACATGAATGTGGGCATTCCGTAGCTAATTGTTTCTTCGGCCTGAGGAACTGTTGTTTTTATGATTTCACGAATTTGCTTTAAAGCAATTTGTGTAGGTCTAGGGAATTCTGCCATATACTCAGCAAAGTTCTTTGGCTTACTTTTTATCATTTTTATGTACTGATTATTTACTTAAACGAATGAACTGTCTGGATACAATTATTGTCCACAGTGGCGTAAGCAGGATAAGGATTCTGTTAGTAATCCCATTAAATGCGATAGTTCCCCTTGGTAGAAGTTTTACTACCGCATCAGGCATGACGTTCATATCTCCCCCTGATTGAGTATAAGTGACCATTAGAATTATCATGCTTATTACAAATGATAAAAGACCAATCCAAGTAAGGTTAGCTGTCCATTTAATTATGTTTTTTGAACCAGACCACTTAGGAATTCGGTTTAGATGGAAGCTTATTAACATTGAAGCCGTTGGCAGACTTAGTACACCAATTAGCCCTGCAAGATTGTGCAATGGGTGAGGAATCTCAAACACAGAAGCCAAAGCAGAGCCTATACCAGATGCAATCAAGAACCCTAAACCAATTTTGCCCCACATTGTTACCAACTCTTTGTGAAGGCTATATGCCAAGCACCAAACATTCAACGTTCCCGATATAAACAACAGCGACAACACCCAACTAAAATTGCCAAGTGCATATTCGCTGATAACACGCCAGGTTGGGTCAAACTCTGGGCTAAGGAAGTGCAAAGCGGCAAGGAGCAGAATTTCAATGATTCCCATGGCAATTGAAAGTTGGGCTGCAATTACGCTTTTCATAAACCTTCTTTAATTAGTTTGTCCAATTGTTTAAATATCTCAGTTAAGCCCGCTTCCATTCCACTCTTAATCATTGCATCCCTGTCTTCAACTGAAAAGCATACATCATGGAGAGTCAGTTTAGTTCGGTTATTCGGTAGTTCTTCAAATAACATGGCCTCCATTACTACGTGTCCTCTTTCTGGTATTTCCATGAACTCAGAAGTATATATGATTCTTTCAGGTGCTTTTAGTTCATGTATCACTCCATTGAACGTACAAAGTATTTTACCAGAAGCATCAGTTTGATACCAACTATAGTTGCCACCACTTTCGTAGTTATGAAAATGGAAATGCATTATATTACCAAACGGAGCAAAAAACGTCATTAATAACTCGGGTGTGCTGAACGCTTCGAATACCCTCTGCCTTGGTGCGTCAAACTCTCTAATAATAAACAGTTCCTGTTTGCCTTCTTTGGCAATAATTTTTGTGAGGTTGCTATTTTCCATTTTTGTTTTTTTGCTTGTTTAGTAAATTATCTAGTCTGTTAAACCTGTCATCCCACATCTTGTAGAATGGTTTTAACCAATCGCTGACTTCTTTCATTTTTTTTGGATTAAAGTGATAGTAAATTTCCCTTCCTTTTTGTTCCTGTTCTAAAAGCTCACATTCAGTTAAAATCTGAATGTGCTTTGAAATTGTTTGTCTCGTACTATTAAAGTGTTCGGCAATTGCAGTCGGTGTCATTGCGTTGGCGGCAATAAGTGTTATTATAGTTCTTCTCGTTGGGTCTGCGATTGCTTGAAAGACATCTCTTCTTAAATCCATTATCAGCTATTTGACTGCGAATATATGCGAAGCTATGTGACTGCGCAAAATTTTGTCCAGATATTCTCTGATAAATATGACTTTACTGGGCGGATGGGAATTTGGCTCTTGCCATAGCTTGGTGTGTCGCGGTGGGTTTGCGCGGCTATGGCATGTGCCAAATGCGCGGGGATTTCGGAGGCGAATCTTCTTAAAAAAGTGAAGGGCCGACTGTATTAATTTTAATCTGTCCCCCGTTTAATTTTTCAAAGACCAAGTCGTCACCGAGTCGCTTACTTGTCCACGTGAAGAATCTTTATTGTAAGTCGTCAGCCGTTTTGTTTGAAAACCAAATTGTCCCGACCCTATGGCTGGCAACGTTTGTATATCGGCAACTTTATTTCCGATATATCCCTATTCCAATTCCAATCCACCCGCGTAGGGCTGCCCTCAATCCAGGGTCTTAAAATTTACGGTGTTCCCGTAGAAGATTTTTGAATAATCCTCGTTCGCGGTGAACGAACGGTAATAGTAGGTAGTCGACTTCGTGAGGTTATCGAGGCGGATGCTGTAGATCTTGGGACCACTGGCGCTGCCCAAAACTTTTTTGTTGGCGGCATTGATGATCGAAAGATCCGACTGCACATCCCACAGGAACCCGTAATTCATCGGGCGGATTGGGCCGATCTCTTTGATTGAAGCCCCCATCACCACGCTGGTCGATCCGATCTGCTGCGCATCGTCTGTGCTCATCTCCGGCGCGTCGGCTTCGTTGACCTGGCAGCCGGCGAGGGTAACAAGTAGGATGGCGACAAGCTTCTTCATGGTTTGTAAAGATAGGGAGATTGGGGGAATTCGTAAGTCGTAAGGGCGTCGCGGGAGCTGCATGCCAATGAGAGTCTCCCTCTCCTTCCATTCTCAACTCCTTCCATTCTCAACTACTCAACTACTCAACTCCTCCTCCCTACTTCTCATCCTTAAACCCCGATATCCCACCCGACACAATAAACTTCATCGCCACAGCTCCGTTGATATCGAGCTCCTTGATGTTTTCCCTGGAGACCACAAAGTGATCGCCGGCAAATGCGTACGACTGTGGAAAATAAACGACAACCATATCTTTTAACCCGATCTCCGAAAGGTCCTGCTGTGTGATGAACCCGATGCGATGCAAGGTGTTCTCCTTGTTGATGGTCACCAGCACAGGTTTGTCGAATTTTCTCTTATCACCAACGAAGGCTGCGAGCAGATCCTTGATCGAAGAATAGATCAGCTTCACCAGAGGTATGCGGTTGATCACGGCCTCGAACCATTCTGTGATGGTCTGAAATGCAAAGTTCGAAGTGAAATATCCAAACAGTGTGATCACACTCAGAATGATCGCGAATCCCACGCCCGGGTACGGCAGATCGAGCCGACTGTCGAGCCATTGAAAGGATTGAATGATGAAATAGATGGTCGCTACCAAAGGCACAATGAACAACGTGCCGTTGAAGAAATAACGAACAACGCGGCCGAAGAACTTCTTCATGGTATTAGGGATTGGGGATTAGGGATTAGGCATTGGGGATTGGGCATTAGGGATTGGGGCCCAAAGTTACGCAACGTGGGTACCATATCTTAATTAGAACCAAGGAAGAAGTGTGGGTACACACCTGGAACCAAGGAACTAGAAGCCAGCAACGATTCTCAAATGCGAATGGTACCAACTAAGAAATGTGGGTACACACCTAGAACCTAGCAACTATCCCGATCCCGATCCCGATCCCGATCCCGATCCCGATAGCTATCGGGACTATCGGGACTATCGGGACCAGCAACAAGCTTAAAGCGAAAACCCAAGGAAGCTCAGGAACCCGAGGGACATTAATCCCACAAGAATAAAAGTGATCCCAAGTCCGCGGAGGGGCGCAGGAACGTTTGAATATTTCATCTTCTCACGCACGCCGGCCAACGCCACGATGGCGATCATCCAACCGGTAGCGGATCCAAATCCAAATACGGTTGCTTCTGCTAGGTTGTAGGGTCTGCCCACCATAAAAAGGGCTGCACCCAACACAGAGCAGTTCACCGCGATGAGGGGAAGGAATATACCAAGTGTGCCATACAATGCGGGCGAGAATTTTTCCACCGCCATCTCAGTGAGCTGTGTCATGGCCGCGATCACAGAAATGAATACGATGAACTGAAGGAAACTCAGGTCGATGTCCGCAAAGCTGGGTCCCAGCCATGCCAGCGATCCTGCAGTGAGGACATAGTTTTGAATGATCCAGTTGATGGGTACCGTTACGCCGATCACGAAGATCACGGCGATGCCCAGTCCGAAAGCGGTTGATACTTTTTTGGAGATCGCCAGGAATGAACACATTCCGAGGAAGTAAGCGAAAATCATGTTGTCGATGAAAGTCGACCTGATGAAAATATTAAATAGATCTTTCATACCGCTAAGAATTAATGAGACTCACGATAACCATTCAACGACCGCTGCACCCAGATGATGATACCCAGGAGGATACAGGCTCCAGCCGGCAGCAACAACAATCCATTGCCCTGATACGGAATTCCCATCGAAGCCCACACTTTGAAACCAAAAACTGATCCGCCTCCGAACAACTCGCGCACAAACGCCAGAGTCATCAGGATCATTCCATACCCAAGTCCGTTACCGATTCCATCCAGGAATGAAGGCCACGGTTTGTTCCCCATCGCATAGGCTTCAAGGCGACCCATCACAATGCAATTGGTGATGATCAAACCTACAAAGACAGACAACTGCTTGGACACATCATACACATAGGCCTTCAGGATCTGGTCTACCAGGATCACCCACAATGACACCACGGCGAGCTGAACGATAATACGGATCCGGGAAGGGATTGAATTTCTTAATGTGGAGATCGCCACGTTCGAACAAGCCGTTACGATGGTAAGACCGAGCGACATGACGAATGCTGGCTTCATCTGCGTAGTCACAGCCAGCGCCGAGCACACTCCCAGGATCTGCACGGTAATCGGATTCTCGATGTCGAGGGGATTCTTGAGAAGTTTTACATTCTTCTTCGAGAAGAGCGGTTCTGATTTCTTCTCCGGTGCTTGTTCTACAACAGCTGCTTCTGTGCTCATAATGATGCTTGTTTATTCGCGTCTGCCTTCTTCTTCAAATAGTTCTCGTAACATGCGAGGTAGTCCTTCAGCATGTTGTTCACACCTTTTCCGGTGAGTGTCGCACCCGACATGCCATCTACTTTGTGCGGGCTGTTTGAATAATCCTGTCCTTCCCCTTTTTGTATGGTGATGGAAGTAAGGGTTCCGCCGTCAAAGATGGTCTTGCCTTTGAATCGTTCCTGAATTTCTTCAGACTCGATGCGGGCGCCGAGACCTGGTGTTTCGCCGGCATGCTGGAACTTCACACCTTGCACCGTACTGAAATCGGATTTTACAGCGACAAATCCCCAGATGTTGTTCCAGAGTCCGTAACCATACACAGGCATCACAGCATATTCCACTTTGGATGAGTCGGCTTCACTTCTGAATTCGTAAACAGGAAGCAATCTGTCTTTAGGTGCCTTCTTGTACTCAGCAGCCACCACAACCTGCTCAGGTTTCAAACCGGGCTTTACGTTTCCTTCGTAATCGATCACAAACGCTTTGACTCGCTTGCTGTATATCGCTTCGATGTCGTCGCCCTCCTGAAGTGTGATCACAGAAGAAAGAATGTTTTGTTTTTGTTCCAGGGCAATGTTCGCATCCTGGGCAGGCTTGAGGCTCACTGCAGCAAATGCAAGCAATCCGCCGCAGACCACCGTGATCGCCGCGGAATAAAGAATGATGTAGGTGTTAGACTGTCGCACGTTGTAATCTCCGTTTTTTGTTGGCTGCTACCACGAAATAATCGATCAGTGGAGCGAATACATTCATCAGCAATATCGCCAGCATGATGCCTTCCGGATAAGCCGGATTAAACACCCTCACCAGCACAGTAAAGATACCGATCATAAAACCGTAAATCCACTTTCCGGTCTCGGTCTGTGACGCCGTCACCGGATCGGTTGCCATAAACACAGCGCCGAAAGCCAGACCTCCGATCACAAGGTGATATTCCGGAGGCAACTGTGTAAAGGGGGTAGTTCCCAACACATTCAACAAAAATCCCATCGCATAGGCGCCACCGAATACACTCACAATAATTTTCCAGCTTCCAACTCCTGAAATGATCAGGATCGCTGCACCAATCAGGCACATCAGCGTTGATGTTTCTCCGATTGAGCCAGGCATCACTCCTATGAACATATTCCAGAAACTATAAATTCCATCGGCCCAGCCGGCACCGAAGGAATTCAGGTCATTGACTACATTTCCGGTTGACGCAGAAGCCAGCGCGAGCGGTGTTGCGCCGGAATAACCCGACACCGTCTTGGCACCCTCGCCGAGCACAGTCCATACTTCCCCTGAAATCTGGGAAGGATAAGCAAAGTAGAGGAATGCGCGTGCTGTCAGCGCTACGTTCAGAACGTTCATACCAGTTCCGCCGAAAGCTTCTTTTCCGATGACCACAGCAAAAGCTGTTGCGATCGCAACTTGCCACAGTGGGATGCTTGCCGGCATGACCAAAGGAATGAGCATCCCCGTTACCAGGAATCCTTCGTTGACCGGGTGTCTGCGAAGCGTCGAGAAAAGAAATTCGATGCCCAGACCTACTCCATAGGAAACGATGATGATGGGAAGGGTTTTCAGGAATCCAAACCAGAACTCTTCACCGAAGGAAGAAACCTGGCCGAGTGCGAGGTTGTGTTGATGTCCCACGTTCCACATTCCGAAAATGAGGCAGGGCACCATCGCGATGATCACCGTCATCATCAATCGTTTCAGATCGACCGCGTCGCGGATCTGAACCCCTTTTACCTCCGCCGTGGTGTTGGGAGCATACAGAAATGTGTCGAGGGCTTCATAGGCGAAATAAAACTTTTCCCACTTCTGTCCCTTTTCAAAATTGTGCTTGACCTTATCAAGCTGGTTCCTCAAAAAACTCATAATTGTCTTAACTCAATCTGATCAACTCAAGTCCATCGCGCAGGATGCCCTGAATATTGTGTTTGGATACGTCAACAAATTCGCAGAGTGCCAGATCTTCTTCCACCACTTCATAAATACCAAGCGCCTCCATCTCATCGATATCTTCTGCGAGAATACTCTTTATCAAATGTGTCGGGAGAATGTCCATGGGGACCACTTTTTCGAACACACCCGTCTGCACAAATGCACGGGGTTCGCCGTGTGTATTCGTGTCGAGCTTGAATTCTTTTCCAGGCGTGAGGAACGACATAAGCCCCCAGGCGCGTGACAAGCTCAGCTTGTTTTTGCCGGGCAAAATCCATCCAAGGAATTCATATTCGTTTCCTTCCGGAAGAACCGTGAGTTGCAAATCGTGGAATCCAAGATGTCCGTCTTTGCCAATCGACGATCCGGTCAACGGATTACCCGAGATGTATCGCACATTTTCGCCCTTCACATTATCAGCAACAAACTTCTTGATCGACGCGCCGGTGACAGTCTTGTAGTACTGCGGATTTTTTACTTCCGAACCTGCCACTGCTATGATCTTTGACGCATCATAAACCCCATTGAGAAAAAGTTTTCCTATCTGGATCACGCCAAACGGGTTGATCGTCCACACGATGTCGCCCTTATTGATCGGGTCGATGTGGTGGATCTGCACGCCGACACATCCTGCCGGGTGCGGGCCGGAGAATTTATTAACCTCAGCACCTTTCACCTGTGAGAAGACTGTGGAAATTTCGCTGGTCGTATGAGTGTTGACGTGAACCTGACCGCTGGTGAGTTTCTTAATAATATCTATCCCTGCCTGAAAGAACTGATCCTGCCCTCTGAACAGGATGCTATAGTCTGGAGCAAGCGGGCTTGTGTCAAACGCCGAAACGTGGATCGCCTTGGGGGTGACGGCCGGATCTGCGATGGTGCCAAAAGGTCTTTGCACGAAATTGAGCCACGCGCCGGATGCGGTGAGCTGGGCTTTGATCTCTTCAGCCGGCAGGTTGACGACGTCAGAGATCGAGTATTTCTTAAAATTTAAGAATTCGTTACGCTTATCGGCGAGCACTTTGACTTCGATCAGCTTTCTTTTCTCACCACGAACCACTTCCACCACCTCTCCGGATACAGGAGATGTGAATTGCACGTTTTCGAGTTTCTTGTCGTGAAAGAGCGGGCTTCCGGCTTTTACGGTATCCCCCACATTTACAACCACTTTCGGCATGTACAGGCCGTGAAAGTCGGCGGGTTTTACGGAGACAGTTTCAGCGGTTTCCGTTTCTATTATTTTGGGGGCGGCTTTGCCGGCAAGGTTGATTGAAAATCCCTTCTTGAGACGAATAAATTTGCCCATGAATCTAAGTGGCAACAATAAGTTTTAGGCCGGTCGCAAAATTAACAATTCTCCGTGCCTGGCAAGGTTTTTTTGGGGTTTTGTTGGGCTTTTTAGGTTGAGCGGCCGGGGTCCGCAATCATCCTTTTCTCAGCATTTTACCTAGCGCCAATCTGACCACTTCATCGACCTCTTCCTCGATGGTAATGTGGGTGGTGTCCATGTCGATCGCGTCACTCGCTTTTCGGAGCGGACTCTCCTTGCGGGTACTGTCCATCTGATCTCTTTTTTGAAGATTTTCCACAATGGAATCGATGTCGACCATTTCATCACGCTCCAGCAGTTCCTTCTGCCGACGGAATGCCCGCACGAGGATGTCGGCGGTGAGAAACAGCTTCAGTTCCGCGTCGGGAAAAACCACGGTGCCGATGTCCCTCCCATCCATAACGATCGCCCTCTCCTTGCCCATGCGCCGTTGCTGATCGACCATGGCATAGCGCACGGTGGGCAGCGTGCTTACCTGGCTCACAAACTCAGAGACACGCATGTCGCGGATCTCTTTTTCGACGATCACTCCGTTGAGGAACGTCTCCGTTTTCCCATGAGGGTTCACATGGAACGTGATGCGGATCTGCTGTAGGGCGCGATCAATTTCCTTTGGGTTTGTCAGCGAGACATGATTATCCAGGAAGAAAAGTGTGACCGCTCGATACATGGCACCCGAGTCGATGTAACGGAATCCCAATATTTTCGCGGTTTCTTTTGCCGCGGTGCTTTTGCCGCAGGCTGAATATCCGTCTATGGCGATGATGATCTTTCGCATCTCAGCAGTCTTTGAGCGGACAGGGTATCGGCTTTCCTCTTTTCAACTTCTTGTGCGTATGACGGGAAGAGGCGCAGGATGCGAGCACCACAATTAAAGCGAGTGTAATAGACGTGAGAATGCGTTTCCGGAACATGGTGCTAAGGTACAAGGCGCCAGGTTCTGGGTGATAGGGGTTTGTTCAAAATTTAAAAATATTCTAGCCTTCAATTTTGCCGTGGTAGCTCATCCGGAAACCAATTTTCTGTCCCGCGCCCAGTTCCTGGGTTTTCTCCAGCTTCTGAAAGAGCGTGATGAATTTGACCTGGGGATACGGAGGCGCCATAAGATCATTTTCGATGGCGAGCGTAAGTGCAAGTTTCACTAACACGTTGAGATCTGCTTCGGTGATCGGCTCGGGAGAAACCTGGCTATACACCACACCCAGTTTGCCCTCTCCTTCCACGATGTAACGGCCTTCATGATTGATCAGCAGACGGGCCAGCAAATATCCAGGATCGTTCACGCGATTAAATTTTAAAGAATCCGACATGAAGTTATAGATCATGATTTGACCGAAATAACGGTTGATCTCCTTCTCCCTGATGTAGGGATTTTTCATCACTTCATTTTCATCATCGAAAGTAACGATGTTGGTATGCAGCACGAAGATGAGGAGATCGCCTGCGAGTTTCACCTGGAATTCGTGGTCGTTGATCCGTTTAAAATCGACTGTCACGTCGTGGTCGGTGGTTGCTTTTGTTTTCTTTTTGAGTTCAGTGGCAATGCGTTTGGATTCTTTCGCAAGCACTTCGAAAGCGTTGATCAGCTTGTGATAGGTGACCTGTTTGGCCTGAGATTTATTCTCCAGCAATCGTTGAATGTGGTCGATTGCATCTAACTCCTGCTCCATTGAAATCTGGGATTTAAGTCTGTAATTTAGGTATTCAAAAAACAATACAATCGGCTATGGAGGAAAAACAGGAAGGAAAGGCAGAGGCTTTTTTCAAGGATTTTGGCAAAAAACTCGACCAGTTTATGGGAGAAGCGAAAGTGGCGAGCGCGAAAATGGAGAAAGACCTTCAGAAAAAATATGAGGAATTAAAGGCGTCCGCCGAAAAAATAAAAAACGATTCCAAGAACAAGGAGAAATGGAAGGAAGTGGAAACAAGTTTGAAGAAAGCCGGTGAGGAGCTGGAGAAGGCGGTGAAGGCGGCTTTTCGCAGTGAGGAGAGGAAAAAAAGTTGACAGTTGGCAAGCCGTCGCTGCGCGACGCAGTTGGCAACGTTCGCACTTGAATCGAAGTATTTACTCCGATTCAGGTGCAAACTCCCAAGCCCTAAGTCCCAGGCCCTGTTAGATCTTCACATGCTTCCAGGTGCCTCTCCGGAAAATGATGATCGCCACGATCGCAAGCACCGACTCGGCGATGGCAATCGCCCAGAATGAACCCGATGCGCCGAACTGCAGTTTGATACCGAGTATGTATGCAAGGGGTATCTGAAACATCCAGTAACCAAAGAGATTCAGAATGGTAGGTGTGCGCGAATCACCTGCGCCATTGAACGCCTGTACAATCACCATCCCATAGCCAAAGAACACATAACCGAACGTGACGATGCGAAGACATTCCGTGCCGTACTCAATCACTCCGGGATCCGATGTGAAAAGACTCATCACCGCGCGAGAAGCGAAAAAGAATACAACTGAGATAAGTCCAAGGAAGATCATATTAAGAAATCCCGCAGTCCAGACGGATTTTTCGGCACGCTCTGGCTGCTGCGCACCCAGGTTTTGACCCACCAGGGTCGCAGCGGCATTTGCCATTCCCCAGGAAGGAAGGATCGTAAAAATGATCACGCGAATCGCAATCTGATATCCGGCAAAAGCAGTCGCGCCGGAATTCACAATAATCCTTGCAAGGAAAAGCCAGCTGGCGGTTGATATTAAAAATTGTCCTACGTTACCGGCAGACACTTTCAACAACTTGTTGATGATGTCCCAATCGATACGGATATTCTCTTTTTTTATTTTAATGATTCCTTTGTCTCCCGCGAGGTAGTAAATCTGATAGAGCACACCCGCTGCGCGCCCGATGTTTGTTGCAATCGCTGCCCCTTCAACTCCCCAGGATGGAAATGGACCCCAGCCGAATATCATGATCGGATCCAATATCATGTTAAGAATGTTGGCGATCCACAGCGAACGCATCGCGACCGCGGCGTTGCCGGCCCCTCTGAAAATAGCGTTGCAAAGGAACAGTGCCACGATGGTAAAATTCCCGCCCAACATCCAGAGTGTATAACCAGATCCGACATCAACGATGTTCTGGTTAGCTCCCATGAGTTGAAGTACATCTTTATAGAAAAAGATGCTGACCACACTGATCACGAGAGAAAGTGAGATGCCAATATAGAATGCATTGACTGCGGAAACAGCGGCGCCAGGCGCATCCTTTTCACCGATACGACGGGCGACCATTGCCGTTGCCGCCATCCCAAGTCCCATGGCCATCGAATAAACAATGGCGATTACAGACTCGGTAAGACCTACGGCGGTCACTGCATTATTGTCGTTGAGTTTACTTATGAAATAGATATCCACGACGGCGAGGAGCGATTCCATCGCCATTTCCAGGATCATTGGAATAGACAAAAGAAAAATTGCCCGGTTGATGCTGCCCTCCGTGAAATTCTGTTCGGAGCCGTTGAGGGCCTCTTTAAAAAGACGAAATAGAGAAACTGTTTTTGTAAAAACTTTCATTGTTAACGATTAAGAAGATTAAAAAAAAAGGGAAATCACCCCGGAACGGGTGGTTTTCAAGAAAGAAATCTGGACCGGAGCCAGATCAGACCCGAAGTATCGGGTCAGGCAATGATCTTCATAGGCGTTGAGTACGGCAAAAGTGCAAAAAAGTTTAGAAAGAAGGAAGAATCAATGGAACGAATACGGTCCCTGAACCTACAATTCAATATTCAATTTTTCCAAAGCGCTTCTTTTAAAAACCCGACCAAAAGGAAGCAAAGTCTTCTTCAACTGCACCCCTTCCGCCGACACGGCCTCTACCCATTTCATATTGACGATAAACGATCGATGAATGCGAACGAATTGCGCCGGCGATAAACGATCTTCAAAGGTGCTGATGTTCTCACGGGTTACGAGGAAACGATCATTCAGATGCACCTTCACGTAATCATCCAGACTTTCTATATGAGCAATATCGTCAAGCTTCACTTTGTTTATCTGACGGTCGGACTTAACATGTAAAAACGATTCTGCTTCTTTTTCGCTTCCGCGATCTTTGCTGATCTGCCGTTCGAAGAATTTATTTACCGCTTTGAGCCAACGGTCGAATGAAATGGGCTTGAGCAGATAGTCGACAGCATCCAGTTCGAACGCATCCAGCGCAAAATCGCGAAACGCAGTGGTGAGAATAACGGCGGGAGGATTGCGGATCGTTTTCAGAAACTGAAGACCACTCACTTCCGGCATTTGAATATCCAGAAAGATCAAATCGACCCGCTCATTTCTAAGGAAAGTCGCCGCCTCAATAGCATTCGCACATTCACCAGCCGCCTCCAGGTCATCAATCTTGGAAGCATGCGACGCGATCAATTTCCTCGCCAGTGGTTCATCATCAACGATAAGGTATCTGTATTTCATTTGCCCAACACCAGTTTGATCTCAAACGTTTCGCTTTTTTCTTCTGTCGAAAAAGTATGTTTGCCTTCGTAAAGATAGTTCAACTGACTTCTCAGGTTCTCGAGTCCTATGCCTTTGCCAGGCAATATGTTTCCAATGCTGTTGGAAATAGATATCATAATTCGTTTCTCATCGCATGCAATGTAAATTTTTATCCATGAAGCTTGCGTCGACTGCATTACGCCATGCTTGAATGCGTTTTCGATCAGTGTGATGAGGATCATCGGCCCGATGAACTGGGCAGTGGTTTCACCGTCGACTTTGAATTCGGTTTTTACCCGTCCCTCATAACGGAGCATCTCTAATGCGATGTAGTTTTCCGCCTCCCGGAGTTCGCGCTCAAGCGGAACAAAAACCGTCTTGCCGGAATTCATCACGTAGTCCAACATTTCACTTAGCTGAAGAATCGCTTTCGGCGTTTTGTCAGATTTCTGCGTAGAGAGGTAGTACAGGTTGTTGAGTGTATTGAACAGAAAATGCGGGTTCAACTGACCCTTCAGAAACTTAAGCTCCGCTGCAATTTTATCAGACATCAGTCTTTGATGATCGCGCTCCGTGGTGCGCCAGATAAGCATCATTTTAATCCCTATCGCAAAGAATATGACCAGCAACAGAGACGTCAGCATGAAGAACACATCGAAAGAGGCCGGACTCATTTCACGGATGTTCAGTTCAGCCATCACAATCAGCGTGAGCATCGCGATCATCATTTCAAAGTACAGCGATGCGACCAGCGTGTATAGAAAATACAGCATGAACAAACCATACCGCTCGCGCATCAGATAGCGGGGCACGAGATAGTAGTTCAGAAAATAAGTGGTGGCAATGGTCACCGGCATCAACAACCCTACGAAAAAGAATGTCTGAAGGTAGTTGCTGTTGCTCCTGCCGAAAAACACCACATAAAACGCCAGCACCACCAGCCAGAATAGCACGTGAACAACCCAACGTTGTCGCTCAAAAACGTATCCCGCAAAGGGTTGCGATTGGTTCATGGTTTCTTAAAATACGCTTACCGCCCATTCAAAACATAGCAAAATGACTTTTCGACGATTTCAGGAGTGCTTTCGCCACAACCTTTTGTAAACATGTTTTATCCGCGACGATCGGCCAGATTAATCGCAAAAAAAACATTTGACAAGAATTGAAGCGTAATCTTGTTGTAAGAAAAAAATAAACCAACTTTAATTGAATGTTTATGAAAAAGATTTCCCTAACACTCTTCGCTGTGTTGCTCACGGGAATTGCGGCCTGGATCATGTATTTCCTAACATCGAATGATCTTAACATCCAGGGAGGGTTGCCTTTTATGGTGCTCCTGAACATCTTGTTCGTAGCGAACGCTGCCCTTATTCTTTATGTCACTTTCAGGGTCGCACAGGGGGAGGTAATTCATGACCGTTGGCTGGACACCATCAAGCAGATCGGTGGGTTCGCCGCTGCCTGGGGTACATGGTCGACGATACTGGGATTGTTTTATGCTTTTGATGCAATCGAAGCATCCAAGGAGGTCATTCCATTTCAGGTCATCTGTGGAGGTTTGAAAGTAGCAGTAATCACCGTTGAGTATGGTCTGATCATTTTCTGTCATTCATTACTAGCCTACATCGGATTGAATTTGTCCCGGACCCAGGCAGCATAAATGCATAGTGCATTAAACATATTGATCTCGCTGTTGGGACTCGTCGCAGCGATTCCGATACCCGTCTCGCTCGCTGCCAACGGCGGGATCACGTATGCCTTGTGGATGCGACTTCGAAGGGTGCGCACGAATGAGCACCTGATTCGAATCGTGAAACACTCCATCTTATTCCTGTGGGCCTGGGCGGCTTTCGCAATAACTTTTGGATTGACTTTCATGTTCGATGAGCTCGAAACAACACCAGGACTGCGGCTTGCGGATGGATTTATGTATGGATTCCAGTATGCTATGGCAATTTTCCCGATTGGATTCATCGCCATCACAATCCCCTTGATACTTTTCTTGCGTAAGGCAAATTAATTTAGACATCAACACCCACAACAACGAGCGGGTCACTCATTCACTTTGATAAAAGTTACACTACGCACGGGCTCGCCATTTCCGTTGATACCTTCCACAACAACACGATAGGTCCCCGTCAGATCAGAAGTATAAAAACTGACCTCTGCCGGCAAACCAGACCGTCCAATTGAAACGTTGGGATTCCAATAAAGCGTCGATCGGTAATCCGGAGATGAGTGTTCAGGTGACGGATACTCGTAGTTAGGATGGACAAAGCGTTCAGGCAATGCATATCCTTCCACGGTGATCAGGTTGAGATTGGCGGATGATTGTGTTGTCAAGATTTTCTTCTTCGTATAAACAGCAATGACGCCGAAGGGGGCTTGCGTTCCCCGAATGCTGCTGCCTCCCTTCGTGAGCTCAATTGACGCTACATAATCCGGCGGGATACTTTGCAAAATCTCACCCGCCGACCCTCCCGTCATCGGCATATTGTCCACGGTCACCAGCGGAGTGTATTGCTTCTCTACTTCTTCAACAGTAGCTCCCGGTGCGACATACAATACCGGCTTGGAGTTCCGGGCAAAAAAAACGGTGGCTGTGTTTGGATTCACGACGAGTCCGGGAACATTCAACGCCTGAAGTGTGTACAACAAGTTTGGAAATTGAGTCTTGATCCTGGTCTCATCGAAAGCATAATCAGGCTTTCCATAAGGCCTCGCTGTGGATGCGACATTCTCCAGGGTAGCGTTTTCCCGTGCCCCTTTTACCTCAACCTCCGCCAGCATTCGGGAATCATCCGGCTTTTCGTATACCGACTGGATTCGTTGAACAGAATTCATTTCCATCAGTGGAATGATTTGTTCCGGTGCATCAACGACGACGGGAGGCGTTTCAGGTTGGATCATCCGGACTTTACCAGTCGCACTCAGCTTTCCGGTCTTCGAAGGCTGGATCGAAAAAGAAGACGGACCATAAAACTGTAAATCGGTCACCTCAAAAAAACCATGTTCGTCCGTGTCAACGATCATCACACGGTTGGGTGCAAACTGTATCACGTTCAACTGCGTCTTCACACCTCCGCCTTTGCCGTTCAGAAACTGACCTCCTATCGTCATTCCTTTTTCTACGCGCCACATTTTTTCAGCTGACTTAACGTGCTCATCATCGCGGATCGGGAATTGATCCCTGATTCCGCCACCGTTCCCGATTTGCATGACCTGCGAAGCATCCGTCACAGAAATCGAAAAGTTACCGGCGATGGGTCCAGATTCTTCCTCGTCAAGCTTGATTGCAAGCGTTACCTTTTCACGTTTTGTATAGGAAGGCTTGTCGGCGGTAACGATGAGTTTATCAGATGGGTTTGACTTCTCTTGAACGTATTCAGGCTTGGAGGTAGCTTTCAAAACCGGAATTGGCACCATGAGTAAATTTTTATTTCCAAAATTTCTTTGAAACTGTGTGTAAGCGCGTAGGAAGTACTTGCCGGAACGGATGGTATCGGCGAGAGAAAAACCACCTGAAGTCAGGCCACTATCCAACCGGAGAATCTTGGCGGCTATGATTTTGCGGGATGGATCAATGAGTTCAACGTGCAGCACTTTGCTCAGTGAATCCCGAACCGGTTGAAAATAATAGTTCATATAGACCTTGAACCATATCCGCTCTCCGGGATAGTAGTAAGGTTTGTCTGTATGAACGTATGTTTTTTCGTAGTATTCTATAGTGGGTTTAATAACTACCTGATCAACTTCAGCTGGTGTCGGTTGATAGTTGTTCGGCAGCATATCCGCCATTCGCAACGAAGCGATGTATCCAGAGGCGATGATATTTTCAGGATCAAGTACTACGCCTTGTTCGTTCACTTTTACCGTGCCTTTGCGAAGCTCAAGCCAGGAAACGGGATAAATCACATCATCATAACTGGTGACGCGTGAAACACCGGCAACGTAATGGACCTCTAGTTTTCTTGGGAGCGAAATCTGGATACTATTAACGGAAGAGCCCTTGATCATCTGAATGCGTGTGGTGTCAAACACTTCGATTGATCGCTCCAGCTCCCTCGCAAACACGGCATATTTGGGACTGTTCTCAAATCCGATCCTGTCGACATACAATCTGAAGTTTTCATGACGAATGGTGTTTGTGATAATCGCCCGCATCAAATGTCGTTGCGATCCAAGATATGCGTTGAGCCTGTTGCGATTCCATTCTTCCGCAGTCTTTTCATCAGCAGGCTTCATGGTCTCAAAGCGACCATCCCCAATGATCGCATAACTCTGACCATCGGTCGTAAATTTTTTTAGTGCATAATAAATTTTGTACCCCAGCCCTGCATTTTCTATCTCCAGAATTTGCTTTGCTTCCGCGGCGAGATTCTTTCCGTCTTCTTTGAATTCCAGCGCCCAGGGATTCAGAATCTTACACTTGTCGGCGCGCTTTCCTGAGCCCAGGAAGGTTTTTGTAAATCGCTTGAATTGATTCTCCCAAACTTTATCGCGCTTCCCCTCGACCTTCACATTTTCAAGAATTTTCCCGTCAGCGATGAGTCGCACTTCGGTTTGCATAATTTGACCCGGCTTGAGATCCACCCTCAGTTTAAAAAGCTGATAGCCGACAAATGAAAAAACGACCTCACCGGGTCCGGCAGGAATACCGCTCAATTGGAAAGTGCCATTCGCATCGGCTGCTGTGCCGATCGTGGTGTTGTTAACAAAGACGTTGGTGAAAGGGAGTGGTTCTTGTGATTCAGAGTCGACAATGCGGCCGGACAACGTAGCGGTCTGTGCGTACGCCGCAAAACCGGCAATGAGCAAGATGGCAACCATTCCGCATCTCGTCACTAGCGTTCTTTCAGATAGCCTCATTGAATATTTAAGGTACGCTTTATTCGATGAATCACGATAACCCACTCTGCGCGATTCAAACCCAAACAGCTTATACTAAGGTCAGGCAATTTTGCGATCCATGAATCACCTTTTTATAACTACCGAAAACAGGTTACAACGAATCTATCGAGTTAAAGCACACGGCCCCTCTGAACATAAAAAAAGGGCCGAAGCCCTTTTCGAAGCGTTAAGGTGTTTAGGTTGAGAAGCGTTTAAGTTGAGCCCAACGTAAACACTTTAGCACTTTAACACTTCAACACTTTAACACTTTCACGCGTTACCCAATCGCAACACGTTTGAATTCAACCACCGTCAAACCCTTCGTCACGCCATCCAAATATTGTGCAACCGTCTTTGAATTGTCTTTCACGAATGCCTGTGGCAGCAACGTGCTTTCTTTGAAGAACTTGTTCAGCTTGCCTGCCGCGATCTTCTCGACCATGTTTTCAGGCTTGCCTTCGGCAATGATCTGGGCTTTTGCAATCTCCAGTTCTTTCGCGATCACATCCTTATCCACCGACTTCTCGTCGACTGAAACAGGGTTCATCGCTGCGATTTGCATGCCAACATCTTTGCCCGCTTCGGTAACATCTTTTCCATTCACACCTTTCAATGACACCAACACGCCAAGCTTGCTGCCGGCATGGATGTAAGGAACGATAGCTTCGCCTTTCATGTGAACAAAAGAGCTCACTTCAAGCTTCTCCCCGATTTTACCAACCAGTTCTGTGATCTTGTCGCCGAGCGTGAGTGAACCCACTTTTTCAGCGAGCAATGCTTCGGTATTCGCCGGCTTTTTTGCGAATGCGGTCTCTGCAATCAGCTTGCCGAGGTTTTGAAACTCCTCATTCTTTGCCACGAAGTCGGTCTCGCAATTCAAGGCGATCAATACCGCTTCCTTCTTGTCATCAGAAACTTTTATGAATACAGACCCTTCTTTCGCTTCTTTGTCGAGACGGGAAGCGGATACTTTTTGTCCTTTTTTTCTCAGAATCTCAATGGCTTTTTCAAAATCCCCATCGGCTTCTGTCAATGCTTTTTTGCAGTCCATCATTCCTGCGCCCGTCATGGTACGCAGCTTATTTACATCCTGTGCTGTGATTGCTGACATAAAATTTTATCTAAAGTTTAAATCTATTTTACTAACAACTGTTGCTGGCCTTTAAGGCTTTTGGCTATTTGCTATTGGCCCCCTGCCGAAGGCTAAGGGGCCAACACCCAATAGCCTTTCCGTAAACAAAACGTCCTGCCATCAGCGAGTGATAAGCAGGACATTTTTTAAATTCTACTATCGACTACGCTTCCTGGATCGCTTCATCCACTTTGCGCTTTTCCTCTTCTTCTTTCTTTACACCTGCTTCTTCCTTGTCTTTCTTACGCTCCATCAACGCCTCTTCGATCGCCTTTCCAATGTGCTTGGTAACGATAGAGATCGATTTGAAAGCATCGTCGTTTGCAGGAATCGGGAAATCGATATCAGAAGGGTCTGAATTGGTATCCACCATCGCGAACACGGGGATGTTCAGTTTCTGAGCTTCAGCTACGGCGATGTGCTCGCGCTTCACGTCAATCACAAACAAGGCAGCGGGCAGACGGTTAAGATCCGCGATACCCCCGAGCAATTTCTCCAACTTGGCTTTCTCACGGGAGACCATCAGACGCTCGCGTTTCGCCAGGTTGTTGAATGCTTCATCCTTCATCAACTTATCGATCTGAGCCAGTTTTTTCAATGACTTGCGGATCGTCGCGAAGTTGGTAAGCATGCCACCCAGCCAACGCTCCGTCACATACGGCATGTTGAGACGGGTAGCCTCTTCCACGATGATGTCTTTCGCCTGCTTTTTGGTGGCTACCAGCATAATCTTGCGGCCCGATCTCACAATATTCTTGATCGCAAACGTCGCATCTTCCAGGCACTTCAGTGTCTTGTTGAGATCAATGATGTGAATGCCATTGTTCTCCATGAAAATGTATTCCGACATTCTCGGATTCCACTTGCGGGTCAGGTGCCCGAAGTGAACACCGGCTTCCATCAATTCCTGGGTTGTTATTTTATCTGCCATGCTTCTTCGATCGTATCTATTAACGTTTGCTGAATTGGAATCTTCTTCTTGCCTTTCTGCGGCCCGGCTTCTTTCGCTCCACCATTCTTGAATCGCGGGTCATCAAACCTTCTTTCCGCAGCGGAGACTTAACCTCCGTATTCATTTTCACCAAAGCTCGGGCGATCCCTAAACGGATAGCCTCTGCCTGGCCTTTATTGCCGCCACCTTCAACATTCACAGTGACATCATAGTTTCCTTCTGCCTTGGCGATCGTCAGCGCTTGTTTCACTGTGATCTGCTGAATCTCAGAAGTAAAGTAGTCTTTCAGGTCGCGGTTGTTGACTGTAATCGTTCCTTTGCCCGGCTTTACATAGACCCTGGCGATGGATGTTTTTCTGCGACCTATTGTATTAATGATCTCCATGAATGTTTAGTTCAGAATTTTAATGCTTTGGGTTGTTGAGCTTCGTGTGGGTGGTTTGTACCCACATACACATGAAGGCTTCTGAAAAGTTCACGACCGATGGTGTTCTTAGGCAGCATGCCGCGAACCGCATATTCAATCAGTCTTTCAGGGTGCTTGCGCTTAATCATATTAGGCGTATGCTCCCTCTGACCACCGTTATAGCCGGAGTGTGTGAAGATCACACGGTCCGTCCACTTCTTGCCCGTCATTTTTACTTTCTCGGCATTGATCACAATCACATGATCACCGCAGTCAACATGGGGTGTATAGTTGGGCTTGTGCTTGCCTCTGATCACTTTCGCGATCTGGCTCGCAACACGGCCAAGTACCTGGTTTTCAGCATCCACCAACACCCAGTTCTTCTCGGCGGTGGCCTTGTTGACGTTCTTTGTCTTATAACTGATCGAATCCACTTGAATTATCGGTTAAACTCCTAAAATCACTGTCCCCTCTCAAAAAGGGACACAAAAGTAGGCCCAATAAATAGAAATTCCAAGGGGTGATCTACTTTTAGCGACAGTGAAATAATGCCGAAATCCAGCCTATTCAAGGGGTTTTTCACCCGTTTTGGAGTTTTTGGGTCTTGAAATATCAACCCGCACCACTGACCGGAGCCTGTCATTTTTTAATCCCCATATTCTCAAATCTTCAAATTGAGTTCCTCAACTGCCTAAGCACTGCGGCGAAATCCCTGGGATAAGGCGCCTCGACCGAAACCGGCATTCCCGACAGCCCTGCAAATTCAAGCGAAAATGCATGCAAGGCCATCCTTTTCATGAGGGGCTCCTCCTCAGTGTCCTTTTTAACTCTGAAATTCCTCTTGAGTTCGGAGACCAGAAATGGCCTGCCTCCATAGACTGAGTCGCCGCTGATGGGGGCTCCCATAGAAGACAAATGAATCCGGATCTGGTGCATCCGCCCGGTCACAGGCCGGCATTCCACCAGCGTATGCCTCGAAAACACTTCTGCAGTTAAAAACGATGTTTCCGCATCTTTTCCTTTCGAACTGAGTCTCACCGTTCCGTCATTTTGCTTCAGTATTCTGGCGCTCACAATACGGTTGTCAAAATGGTGAATGCCGTCGGCGATGGCGTGATAGATTTTCTTCACCCCACGGTGCTCGAATTGCATGGACAAATGACGGTATGCCTCCGGATTTTTTGCGATGGCAAGCACGCCTGATGTATCCTTGTCGAGGCGATGGCAAACCTGCGCGTCTTGAGTATAGTCCCTCGCTAAGGCTAAAATATTTACTGGCTCATGACGGTCTTCCAATGTCGAAATAAAGGGAGGCTTATTAATGAGCACATAGTCATCATCCTCAAACAGAATCAGGTCCTTAAATTTAACGGGCTTCACGCAGGCACAACTTGAACCGGCAAGTTAGATAGAAATTTCGCCGCTTAATGACTGACGCGAAATTGCAATGGTATTTACTTCAGCCTAAAACTTATTCCCCAGGAGAGATTGAGGACAGCGACGCTTTGAAATCCTCCCCATGCAAAGGAATTTCCTCCTGGCCCCGATCGGGCCTGCTGTCCTTCGTCAACGTAACTCTGAAGGTATTCCAAACCAAATCTTATCTGTGTACCCGGAGACACTTTCAACCTTGCGTTCATCCCAAGTTCATAAGCAAAGGCGGTCGCCGAAACGGAGGGCACATTATCATTAATGACAGTCGTGACTGGAAAAGTGAAAGTGTTTCGCACCGAATAAGAATGTCCTGGTGTTGAACAGATGAGGACTCCACCCAGGGCTTTGAAATCAATGACCAAATCTTTCATCGGCAACCTGAAATAGGGGCCGGTCATGATATAGTTCGATTTCCAGGAAGTAGGATCAGTAGTTTTTAATGAAAGACCTGGTGTGATCGGATAGACGGCGTTGAGGGCTGTTGAAAAATCGCGCGTGTACGCATTGGCATTTAGCGCATTATTAAATGCGCCTACCTGTACGCCGAACCCAACGTGTTTCATCCAAAAGCCCGCATACTCTACCTGGTAGTGAATCCCACTGGCGGCAAACCCGTTTCCCAGGTTGTAAGAATTTTGCGCCCTGAACAGACCGAGAGGGAAGCTCGCACCGAAACTTAGGCTGATGAATCGTCTCCTGCCCTCAGTTACCGGACCGTCTTCAGTTACCTGCTGAGCCAGCGTGTTCAAGCAGCTCGCTGAACACACTAAAACTAAAATCCAACTTCTCATACAACCTCATTTTTATAGTTATTCAACTCACGTTTTATTCATCTTCTGGTTTCGACTTTGGCAATTTGAAACTAAACGTCGAGCCTTTCCCCACTACGCTCTCGACATCGGCACGCGAGCTGTGCCCCTCAAGGATGTGTTTAACAATGGCAAGCCCGAGACCCGTTCCGCCCTTCTCGCGACTGCGGCTTTTATCAACCCGGTAAAAGCGTTCAAAGATGCGGTGAATATGCTGCGCCGGAATTCCTTCTCCTGTATCGTTGACGAGGGTTGTTATATTCTTTTTTCCGACGTCGAAGGACACCGTGACGTCGCCGCCTTCGAGTGTGTAGTTGATGGCGTTTGAGATGAGGTTGGTCATCACCTGCGTGATCCGTTGCCAGTCGGCATGAACCTGCATTTTGTGTCCGGGATCGACAAGCTTCAGTTTAATATTTTTTTTCTGTGCTTTTTCTTCAAACTGATCGACCACTTCAGTCGAGAGCTTCCAGAGATCGATCGACTCGAATTTCATTTTGATGTCGCCGGATTCGATCTGTGACAGCGTCAACAAATCCTGCACGAGCACATCGAGTCCATCAAGACTTCGTGCCGCTTTTTTGAGAAACTTATTGCGTACATTCTTATCATTTACCGCTCCGTCGAGCAAGGTGTGCACAAATCCCTGCGCTGCAAAGATTGGCGTCTTGAGTTCGTGGGAAACGTCTGCGATGAATTCGCGGCGAAACGCCTCAAGTTTTTTGAGTTCGTCGATCTCCTTTTGCTTCAGCAGCGCGAAGGAATAGATCTCTTCATTTATATTCTTCAGCGGATTAAGTGCGCCGGATTTTTCGCGTTTGATCCCGCCCAGCTCTTTTTTCCTGAGCTTACCCAGCATTTTGTAAATCTTGTTGATCTCGCGGAACACCAGGAACTCCAGCACGGCATAGATCAACAGATACGATCCCGAAAAACTGATCACACCGGCAACGATCAGACCGTTGCGGTCCACGCTTTGAACCAGAGACAGGAACAGGACCGTCACCAGCGCGATGAACACCGCCAGGAGCAGGGCCATCGTCCGGGCGCTATAAACCATGTGTCAGATCAGATTGAATTTGTAACCGACTCCTTTTACGGTTGTAATGTAGTCATCTCCGATCTTTTCTCTCACTTTTCTGATGTGAACATCGACTGTGCGGGCCAGCACATACACGTCTGAGCCCCAAATGTTCTGGAGAAGGTCGTCGCGTGAGAACACCTTATTTGGATTCTGAGCCAGAAAGAACAAAAGCTCAAATTCCTTTTTGGGAAGGTTAATCTCCTTGTTTTTTACTTTGATCGTATAGCTTGAACGGTCGATCACCAGGTCTCCCACTGCAATTTGCGCCGATGCGGTTTTCCCTTTCGAATCGCGGCGGAAAAGCGCATTGATGCGGCTCATCAGAGCACGCGGCTTGATCGGCTTGGTGATATAATCATCGGCGCCCACGTCGAACGCGGCCACCTCTGAATATTCTTCGGACCGGGCAGTCAAAAAAACAATAAAGGTGTTGATCAGATCGGATTGCGCGCGCAACTGGCGACATGCCTCCACGCCGTCCATGTGCGGCATCATGATGTCGAGCAACACCAGATCCGGTTTGAATTTCCTTGCGATGTCAACACCCAGGTGACCGTTGTTGGCAACCTTTACATCGTATCCTTCCTTCTCGAGATTGTATTTCAGCAGTTCAAGAATGGGCTCTTCGTCATCTACCACCAATACTTTGTAAGCGGCTTTTTTACCCATGGAATTTTTTATTGATGACCAAAAGTATACAGATTCATTCCAATAAAAAACCAGCGTTAAGTTCTTAACAAATCCTTAATTTGGAGATAATGAGGAGAGGATTTTGGCTTTTGGTCTTTGGCTTTTGGTCGTGCGCACTTAAATCTACATTTCATTTTTTTCGACGCGAATCTTAGGTGAACGCAAATGCGTGCTGCCTTTTTGTTTATCGGAAGCATTGACATAATGATAAACCACTAAAGCCAACAGCCAACAGCCAAAACCCAACAGCCACTAAAGCGAAGGATACTCCTTTTTATAAAAACTAATCATCGTCTTCAGATTTCTTCCAAAACGATTCACCCAATCATCCAGCATAGCGTCGTGCTTTGACTCGTAGGTTTTGTAAGACATGAAATACGTGTTGTTCGGAAGCCTGCCGCCAAAGCGACGTGCCCGCGGGGGGCCACTCAGAGACAGCGTATCAATCTTGTCCACGATCTTTTGAATGAGCGCCAGTTTCTGCTCTTTTTTATAGGATACGGAATCCGATTCCCTGAATGTATTGTAAAGACTATCCAGCTTCCGGGTGGCCCGCAGCATGTGTTCTGACACCTTCCGGTAGTCGCTGTCCTCGTACATGTATTCCTTGTATTGCTTCGAACTGTCGCCGAAAGTCCTGGCGAGAAATATTTCCGCGCCACGATCACCGATGAAAGATGCCAGGTTCTCGTTGAAATCGGAACTGTCGCGCACATAAATGGTAGCGTGAACAGTTTCGTGGATGATCAGGCTCGCGAGATCCCCATCACTTCTTCGGAGCATGCCACTGAGGATCGGATCGGTGAACCAACCGAGCGTACTCCACCCGCCGGGATTGCGTATACTCACATCCCAGTTTTCTTTTTCAAGATGCTCACGCTCCTTCAGAGCTTTTTCTTTATCAAAATATCCTTTGTAAGGCACGGAGCCGATGACCGGAAAATCCCACCGCTTTTCTTTGAGTCTGAAAGGTTCACACGCCAGCACGACCCACATGAGCTCCTGCCCCTTCTGGTCGTACATGGTTTTATAGTTGTCGGTATCCGTGAGACCCAGCGAGTCGATCGCAAATTTTCTGGCTTGTTCGACAAGTCTGAGTTTGGACTTTAGTGAATCAGGAAAAGAAGGGTCCGTTAAAAACTCTTCCACAGGGCGCGCCTCCCGGATGATCTTTAACTGACCAAGACCCTGAGCAACGCCGTATGCAATCAATTCACGGTAGTAGAGGCACAGCACCACGATCACCAACAAGAGCATCCAAAGGATTTTCTTCAGCATCTCACTTTCTCTTGTTTAGAAAATAACGATCGCGGTAATTGACGTACACCCCATATGAATATTGGAACGTCTTAAAAGAAAGATCATAATAAGGTTCGTAGCGCAAAGTCAGGTAGACATTGTCAGCGATCTTATAGTCATAGAGAAAACGCAGGATCAGAAGATTGGGTGTTGGTTGAATGCGGTTGGGGTCGAAGTAGGAAACTGCTGGATAGATTTTTCCCCCTTCAAATGACATGAATTCATTGGCCTTCCAATAGCTCGCCATGATGTCAAGGCCATACTTGGTGGAAAGTGTGCCATTGAAATACAGCCCATCGCCGTCCTGATAAACCTGTCGTGAATTGGTAATGTCTTTATCGTACAGATAAAATCCGTTCGCGGTAACCTTGCGGATCAAACCATTTGAATTGGCAGACCAGTTCACACCGATTGCCGTGTTGAACAAAGTTTGTATCGGCAGCCCCGCAACGTCCAGCTGCCCACCCTGATGTCGGGTGATAATCTGGAATGGGATGCTGAAAGTGCTTCCACCGACTTTGAATATTCGCTTTTGTGCGGAAAGGCCAGCCACCAGCTGTTCCTGTTTCGTGTCTTTCCAGTATTGCATGTATTGCCAGTCGATCCACATATCAACAAAAAGATCCTCCCGGTTTATCTGCATCTGTACACCTGTTTCCAGGCGGTTGTTCAGCATGCGCTCAAAATCATAGAGCGGTTCGATCAATCGGTGGTTGAGGCTGCTTTCAAGGTTGCCGAAGATGACAGAGTACTCTTTTTTCCTCCATTTGATCGAAAAAATGGGTGCGGTAGTGGAAAATTTGCTGTTGCCAAAATCCTTTTGAAAATAGCCACCCGCGTCGATGCGAAGATTTTTAGTAATGTGATAGCTTAAAAAGGGCTGAATCTGATACCCGAAAAGGGTATATCCGTCGATGATAGTCCGGACATATTCGTTGTTTTTGAAAAACCCCAGGGCATTGAGACCCGCGTAAAGCCTGCCCGAATCCGCTTCCTCAACCGCCATTCTATCCTCAAAAACCGTGTTATTGAGCTGGGCGGACCCCGAAATCGCCGAAAAGCACAGGAAAAAGAGGACAGTAAAACGGCGAATTTTCATGAAAGTGCAAATTAAGACTGTTACCCGTTAATCATTAGCAGTAAGAGAGTTAAAAAATATGTCAGGATTTTCTTACGCTAAAAATTTTAGTATTCTTTGTTTTCTTCCCATATTTGACTCGTGATAATTAAAACAGCCCATAAAGCTGCAACGGGAATTCTACAATCAATAGGTAATCAATAACATACACATATGAGCGACAGTAAAAGCAATGGTATCGACAACAAGGAGAAGTTGAAGGCACTTCAGCTGACCATCGACAAGCTGGAAAAGACTTACGGAAAAGGAACCGTAATGAAGCTTGATGATCAGAAAGTCATGGACGTTCCTGCGATCTCTACGGGATCGTTGGGATTGGATATTGCGCTGGGCATCGGCGGCATTCCGCGCGGTCGTGTTACGGAGATTTATGGTCCGGAATCTTCGGGTAAAACTACTTTAACAATGCATTGCATTGCTGAAGCGCAAAGACGCGGCGGCCTTGCGGCGTTCATAGACGCTGAACACGCGTTCGATAAGACTTACGCAGAGAAACTAGGTATCGATACCGAAAACCTGCTGATCTCACAACCTGACAATGGCGAGCAGGCGCTGGAAATTGCAGAACATCTGATTCGTTCAGGCGCGATCGACATCATTGTCATCGACTCGGTAGCGGCCCTCGTGCCGAAAGCCGAACTCGAAGGTGAGATGGGAGAAAGCAAGATGGGTCTGCAGGCCAGACTTATGTCACAGGCATTGAGAAAGCTTACCGGCACGATTGCAAAAACGGGATGTGCGTGCATTTTCATCAACCAGCTTCGTGAAAAGATCGGTATCATGTTCGGAAACCCCGAGACAACAACCGGCGGTAACGCCCTGAAGTTTTATGCTTCCGTGCGTCTGGATATCCGCCGCATCGGACAAATCAAGGAAAGCAGCGACGACATCACCGGAAACAGGGTGAAAGTGAAAGTGGTGAAGAACAAAGTTGCGCCTCCTTTCAAGGTTGTCGAATTCGACATCATGTATGGCCGCGGTATTTCTAAATCAGGTGAGATCGTGGACATCGGCGTAGAATTGAATGTTATCCAGAAATCGGGGTCATGGTTCGCATATAATGGCAATAAACTCGGCCAGGGTCGCGATGCAGTGAAACAACTGATTGAAGATAATCCTGAACTCATGGAAGAGCTCGAGAAAAAGATCAAAGACAAATTGATCTCTCCGGAAGGCGCGAAAGTGCTGGAAGAGAAGGAAGCCTAAACCTGCACTTTTAAAGTACAGGGTAAGCCCACTCCGATAGGGCTACAGCCAAAAAGAAAGCTCCGATAAGGGAGCTTTTTCTTTTTTGGCCACCCGGCAGGAAAACCAGTGACCGGAAACCGGTGGCACCTAATGCTTCCCGCAAACACATCCCGGTGTTTGCTCTGTATCAGATTCCTCATGCCAGTTAAAATTCGGTGCGTAGCCGCTCTGCTCCCAATAGAATTTAGAACGTGGCTTGTTGTAGTTGCCAACTTCATTCAACGTGTTTGAGTCATAGAGATGGCCGTTGAGCATCGTGTAAACCACGGAGTTTGAATTCTGAATATTTTCAAGAGGATTCTTATCCAGTACGATAATGTCTGCAAGCTTGCCAGCTTTCAACGATCCGATCTGATCGTCCATTCCCAAATAAGATGCACCGTTGATGGTTGCGCATTTCAATGCATCAAGCTGGCTCATACCGCCCTGCACCAGCATCCATAGCTCCCAGTGTACGCCCAGACCCTGCAACTGACCGTGCGCACCGAGATTGATTTTAACACCTGCTTTGTTCAGTTCATTGCAAACTTTTGATGTAAGAATGTGCCCGTTTTCATATTCTTTCTCAGGCACCATGGTACGATGTCTGCTGCGTGCGTCGATGTCGCCGCGTGGGGTAAAGT
Source organism: Cyclobacteriaceae bacterium (assembly GCA_044227305.1). Lineage (GTDB taxonomy): Bacteria > Bacteroidota > Bacteroidia > Cytophagales > Cyclobacteriaceae > ELB16-189. The sequence continues at coordinate 895,127 of JBGAFJ010000001.1, forward strand.
TTAGTAGTTTCTCATTTTCCCATACGTTGGTGTGCTGATACCAATAATATTCACCAGACAGGCCCGCGTAATTCACGATCAAAGTGGGTGTGTAACCACTCTTGCTGTTGCTCCAAAGAGTGACCACATCTTTATACACGGGTGCCACCGGGATATTGTGTTCAATTCCTGTATGTCCATCCATAATCATCGATAAGTTCGTATAGAAAGTGGAGCCGCCCTCCGGCACTACTTCCACATTTAACTCCCGTGCAGCCTGTATGATTTGCTGTCGCTGTTCACGCCTTGGCTGATTATAACTCTTCACCGAAAAGGCACCGAAGGCTTTGGTTCGGCGAATGGCACTGCGAGCATCGTCTATATTGTTCACCACCGCCTTGAAATCACCTTCCGCCCCGTACAGAATGGTACCTGTTGAAAAAATACGTGGTCCCACCATGTTACCGGCCTTGATCATTTCACTTTGCGAAAAAATCATTTCCGTGTTAGAAGAAGGGTCGTGTGCTGACGTTACACCGTACGCCACGTTTGCATAGTATTCCCACTGCTTCTGCGGACTTAGCCCAAACCGGAAGTTGCCGATGTGAGCATGTGCGTCGATGAGCCCTGGCATGATGGTCTTTCCCCGCGCGTCGATCACTTTCGCTCCGGCAGGGACAACGATGTCACCCGACTTCCCCACCGCTTCAATTTTATTCCTGTTGATCACGATGGTCCCATCCTCGATCACTTCGTTCCCCTCCATCGTAATGATTCGCACACCCGTAAAAGCAACCCGGCCATCCGGAACATCGGACTTGATCTTCAGCGCGATCTTGACTCCTACTGAATCCACTGCCGGCAGCTTTGCCGGCGAACCATCGAGGAATAGAAACCTGTTTTTAATCTCATTGGTGAAGTACTGGTCGCCCAGCGTCCACATAATTTTTTTTGAATCGGCCGACCAATGAAGGTTAATGCCGGCGTCTTTAGCGACCTGACTCACGGGAAAGTCGGATCCCTTTGCATCCAGATCTACCGGTTTGCCTGTTACAGGCATCGTCGCTACATAGGCGCGGAAGAATTGGTTAAACGCAACCCATTTCTCGTCAGGACTGACTACAAAGCGGGTCGCGTTCTTTGAGGACATCAAAGTTCGCTCATCCGTGCCATCCATCTTCACGCTCTTCAAATTCCTGGTTCCACCTCCGGTTTGATAAAATACCCGTGAACCGTCCCTGTTGAATTGCGGGTAGGAACCCTGGTCTTTGATCATCTTCGAAGCACCTCCAGTAGCAGGTATCCAATAAATGCCTGGGTTTTTTGTGAACGAGAAGCCCTGGTGGTCATTCCCGTCTTCTTTTACAAATACGATCTTGCTTCCATCCTGGGAGAATGATGGCGTTCTGAAAATTCCTTTTTCTACGGTGAGCTTTTGCGGCTTCGATCCTTTCACTTTGATGTTCAGCTTTTGGATCGCTCCCATCCCCTCATCGTTCCAGGTCACATAGGCAATCTCGCCTCCATTGGATGAAAACGCCGGCTCAAACTCCAGATCCGTTCCCGTTGTAAGTCTCTGGGGAATTCCATCCGGAAGATCTTTTTTCCAGATGTATCCGGCTGCATTGAACAGCAGCATTTTTCCGTCAGGGGAAGTAACGGCCTGACGTATGGCAACTGGCGAAAACTCGTCTGCGAAAGCTGAATTTTTAAAATGGAGCGCATCTGCAATCTTAATTGTATTCGTGACCTGAAATGGAATATCTGACACTTTCAAAGAAGCAAGATCAATTCGTTTGATTTTACCCTTTGACCATATAATGATCGCAGCATTGTCCGGTGTCCAATTAAACTGCGGATAGACACCAAAGATGGCCCATGCTTCCTGCTGATCTTTGTTCAGATCATCATACACCGGTTTCTCCTCACCGGTTTGCAGATCATGCGTGTACAACACCGTTTTTTCACGGACCCTTCTGACAAACGCCAGCTTCTTTCCGTCACGGGATATTTGTGGACGGGCTGCTCCACCCGATCCACCCGTGAGTTGATCGATGTCGCCGGTTTCAAAGGAATAACGCTTGATGGCGTAGATCTGCTGATTCGGATTTTTATTGTATTGGAAGAACCCACCCGGATAAACGTCCTCGCTATAGTACAAGTACTGACCGTCTGGTGATGCTACCGGTTCATTCACGTCCTGCTGATCGTTCTTTCGTTTCGTGAGTTGAAGTCCGCTTCCTCCGGATTTATGATACATCCACATTTCTCCGGCACCCAATGAACGCTGCGAAGTGAAGTGCTTCCGCGCAATGAGGTAGTTTCCATCTGCCGACCACACCGCATTGTTCAACAGCCTGAAATCTTCTTTAGTGACCTGATGAGCGTCTGACCCATCGCGTTTCATCACCCAAATGTTGTCGCCGCCGCCTGCATCGCTCGTGAAGGAAATAAACTTTCCATCCGGACTGAATCGTGGTTGCACTTCGAAAGGCAGGCCACTTCGGAGCGCCTTGGCTGTGCCGCCCGTTGCAGGCATGATATAAATGTCACCCAGCAGATCGAATACGATTTCTTTTCCGTCAGAACTGATGTCGACGTTCATCCAGGTTCCTTCATCGGTTGAGAGCTGAACTTCCTTGAAACTCCAACCGGCGGGGTTGCTGACATCCCACTTCGCGGCTTTCTGCGCGTGAGTTGTTGATGTTGCAACAAAAAGCAATGCAATGACTGGTAAATAGTTTTTCATAATGGGTTTGATACGGTTAGATAAAAATAAAAAAGGTCACATGAATCGTGTGACCTTCTGTAAAATACTTTCTAATTGAGATCGATCAGGTCGATCTGATCGCAATCACCGGGTCGAGTCTTGATGCAACTGCTGCCGGAACGATACCAGCGATCAACCCTATTACGGACGATACGCCGAGACCCAGCACGATGTTTTTCGCGCTTAGTGTAACCTCAAGGCTTCCGAAAGGAAGGAATGTCAATCCAAACACAAGTAATATGCCGGCCAATCCGCCGATGAGACTGAGGAACACCGCTTCAAAAAGAAATTGAAATAGTATGAAATAATTTTTCGCTCCGAGCGATTTCTGTAGCCCTATAATACTCGTGCGTTCTTTTACAGAAACAAACATGATGTTAGCAATACCAAACCCCCCCACGAGGATCGAGAATCCTCCTATAATCCACCCCGCAATTCCTACCACATCAAATAATCCGCTGATGGCGTTGGCAATTGCTTCCGGCCGGTTCAGCGCAAAGTTGTCTTTTTCATAAGGACGCAGCCCGCGCCTTCCACGCAACAATCCCTTGACTTCATTCTCCAGCTCGACAAGTCCGAGATCATATTCACTTCCTTTGATACCGATGGTAGATTGCAGTTCGTTCCAAAGTCCGGTACCCGTTTGATACAATTTTCGGAAAGACGGATACGGGATGATCACCGAATAGTCGTTGCTCGGTGTACCTAAAAAACTCTGGCCTTCGCGCTTCATCACTCCGATGACCATATACTTAAGGTCCTTGATCTTGACAGATTTACCAATCGGATCACCCGTCGGAAAAAGTGCCTGCGCTACTTCAAAGCCCAGGATGGCCATATTTCTCCCGGCCTCTACTTCGTCACCGGTAAAATAGCGTCCGTTTTCTACGTTAATCTCAGAAATTCCCTCGTAGCCTTCGCCCGCGCCCCGCACTGAAATTTGTCCAATGCTGTTGCTGCCCTGGCGGATGATCACATTACCTTTTACTGCAAAAATTGAAATCGCTGTCTTGTTACGAAGGGTAGCATTAAGGAATTTGAACTCGTTCACGGATGGAGTAGGCCTTCTCCAATACTCCCACCATTTGTAAGGACCATTGCCTTCAGGGGTAAAAGGCCATTTACCAACGTAAATGACGCTCGTTCCCAGAAAGTCGAAACTTGACTTTATGTTTCTCTCAAGGGAGTCCACCAAAGTAAATACAGCAATGATGGCGAAGATTCCGACGGTGACACCGAGCAGAGACAGTATTGTGCGAAGCACGTTGGATTTTAGGGCCTTCCAGGCAAACGCGAGGCTTTCGCCGATGAGTCGAACTTCGAGCATTGCGCAAATAAACGCTAAAAAGCGTATTTCGGTTGTAAAAATTTTTTCAAATCCGGATCACCAACGGGTCAAAATGAGGTTATTTTTGCAACCTTATTAAAAAGCCCGTAAGCTTTATGACGATGTCCAGGTCTCTTTGTTACACTCCCTTTCCGGGCATCCCTCCTCTCCAGATTCAGTCTAGAAACTCCTAAGCTTAAATTAACTACGCATGAAATTATCAGGATTCAAGTTCGATCTTCCCAACAACCTCATTGCCTTGCACCCGGCCGAAAACCGCGACGAAGCGCGGATGATGGTGGTTCATCGGGATACCGGAAAAATCGAACACAAGATCTTTAAGGATATTGTTAATTATTTCGATGCAGGCGATGTTTTCGTTGGCAACGACACGATGGTTTTTCCGGCACGCCTGTATGGTCGTAAGGAAAAGACAGGCGCCAAGATTGAAGTGTTCCTTCTTCGCGAGTTGAATGCAGAAATGCACCTGTGGGACGTGCTTGTCGATCCTGCCCGCAAAATCCGTGTCGGCAACAAGCTTTATTTCGGTGATGGAGATCTTGTTGCTGAAGTGATCGATAACACCACATCACGCGGCCGCACGATCCGCTTCCTTTTTGATGGCGACTCAGAAGCCTTCGATAAAATCGTGGAGACGCTGGGAGAAACGCCGCTTCCAAAATACATCAAAAGAAAAATCGAGCCGGGCGACAAAGAACGATTTCAAACCATTTATGCAAAGAAAAAAGGTGCAGTCTCTGCACCTACTGCTGGACTGCACTTCACGCGCCAGCTGTTGAAGCGCATGCAGTTAAAAGGTATCGACATGACGTACGTAACGCTGCATATCGGCCTCGGTACATTCCGCGCTGTAGACGTAGAGGATCTGACCAAACACAAAATGGACTCCGAGAATTTTATTGTCGGGCCTGAGGCGGTCAAGATGGTGAACAATGCATTGGACAATAAAAACCGAATCTGCGCGATTGGTACAACATCAATGCGTTCACTGGAGACCGCTGTCTCCGCCAGCAATCGTCTGAAAGAACGCGAAGGCTGGACAGACAAATTCATTTTCCCACCTTACGATTTCAAGATTTGCAGTGCGCTGGTAACAAATTTTCATCAACCCGAATCAACACTGTTGATGATGGCGTGTGCCTTTGGAGGCTACGATCTCACCATGCAGGCGTATCAGGTTGCAAAAAAAGAAAAGTATAAATTCCTCACGTACGGGGATGCCATGTTGATTATCTAAACGTTGCCCGTCGCGAGGCGCTGAATATCCGAGGGTTGTATGAGGTTCTACTCAGGCATCCGGAAGAAGTATATGAAAATGAAAATCGCGACCGGGTACATCACCAGGTAGGCTGGCGTGGGTTTTATAAAATCAAAAATCATCGTCACAGGCAATAATAACATGAGGACGCCCCCGGTGATCATGGTCCATTTTCTCTGAGGACTTGCTCCGGAGTCGTAAATCTTCAGAATCCTTGCGATCAGAAAACCGACGGCCGTGGCATTGAGCGCCAGCAACAGGAAGCGAACAATCAGCATAAGGGGAATTGCTTATTTTTGGAAAGTTACTGAATCAATCTGGATCGCTTGGAATACGCATTGATTGTTGCCGGTGGAAAGGGAACTCGCATTAAGAGTGCGCTGCCCAAACAATTCATCGAATTGAACGGCACACCGGTATTGATCCATACGCTGCAGGCTTTCATACGCTATTCTGCTGATCTCAAAATTATCCTTGTTTTACCGGAGGAGGATTTCGAAACGTGGCGCACCCTCGCAGCAAAGCATGGATTTCGAAAAAATCTTGTGCTTCAAAAAGGCGGTGAGACGCGTTTTCAATCGGTTCGCAATGGATTAGAAAACATTGAAGGGGAAGGTCTGGTTGCCATCCATGATGGCGTAAGACCACTGGTTAGCCCCGACATCATCGGAGCTTCATTCCGACTCGCCGCGGTACACCAATCCGCTGTAGCAGCGGTGCGGTTAAAGGAATCCATCCGTATGACCGATCAGGATACAACTCGTGCGGTTGACCGGTCTAAATTCAGACTCATCCAGACGCCGCAAACTTTCGACGTGCGACTGATCAAGGAAGCGTACAAAATGAAGGAAGACCTGAGTCTCACGGATGATGCAAGCGTCGCCGAACAGGCCGGGCACAAGATCTCGTTGTTCGAAGGCAGTTATGAAAACATCAAGATCACAACACAGGAAGATCTGGCAATCGCGGAAGCTCTTTTGTCGAAGAGATAATTATTTATTACTAATAGAAATTCTACTGTTTTCGCTGACATAAAAAAACCCCGCTGAGAGCGAGGTTTAGGGTCTAGGTATCCAAAAGAATATCAATATTCGTCTTCATTGAAGAAGAAATCTTCCTTCGTAGGGTAGTCCGGCCAGATCTCTTCGATGCTTTCATAGGGTTGACCGTCGTCCTCCAATTCCTGAAGGTTTTCAACCACTTCCAGCGGCGCACCAGACCTGATGGAGAAGTCAATCAATTCATCTTTCGTGGCAGGCCACGGAGCGTCCTCCAGGTAAGATGCCAGTTCCAATGTCCAGTACATAGTCGCAGTTAAAATTTTCGCAAAAATAGAATTAAATAGGCCATAGTCAAGAGTTGCTGGTCGATAGTTTAAAAACGCGAAAAGTAACCTCCCTGAGGCCTTCCGGCGGGACGAATGGCAATGGATTTCGGCTCAAAACAACCATATTTGCCATTCTAACAAAACCTTCATGGCTGACGAAAAAATCATCTTTTCGATGACGGGCGTAAACAAAATCTATCCGCCCGGAAAACAAGTTCTAAAAAATATCTACCTGTCATTTTTCTACGGGGCCAAAATTGGCGTACTCGGTTTGAATGGATCAGGGAAATCATCGCTGCTTCGAATCATCGCGGGCATCGATAAAGAATTCCAGGGTGAGGTTGTTTCCGATCTCAGTTTCACGGTGGGATTGCTTGAACAGGAGCCGCAGCTGGATAAAACAAAAACGGTCAAAGAGATCGTTGAGGAAGGGGTGAAAGAGGTTTCAGACTTGCTCAAAGAGTTTGAAGCCATCAATGAAAAATTTGCAGACCCGGCTGTGCTGGAGGATCCCGACAAAATGGAGAAGCTCATTGAAAAACAGGGAGCACTACAGGAAAAACTCGATGCCGTTGGCGCCTGGGAGTTGGATCATAAACTGGAACGCGCGATGGATGCATTACGCTGCCCTCCTCCCGACTCCAAAGTTGAACACCTTTCAGGTGGTGAGAAAAGGCGAATCGCGCTGTGCAGACTTCTGCTTCAGGAGCCCGATGTATTGTTGCTGGATGAACCCACCAACCACCTCGACGCCGAGTCGGTGCAATGGCTTGAAGAGCACCTGAGACAATACAAAGGAACGATCATCGCCGTAACGCACGACCGCTATTTTCTAGACAACGTAGCGGGTTGGATCCTCGAATTGGATCGCGGGGAAGGAATTCCATGGAAAGGAAATTATTCTTCTTGGCTCGACCAGAAACAAAAAAGATTGGCATCCGAAGAGAAAACAGAATCAAAACGCCAGAAAGCCCTCGAGCGGGAACTTGAATGGGTTCGCATGAATCCTAAGGGCAGACATGCCAAAGGTAAGGCGCGTTTGTCTGCGTACGAAAAACTCATCGGACAGGAAGGCCGCGAGAAAGAAGAAAAACTGGAACTGTACATACCACCCGGGCCGCGCCTCGGAAACAAGGTCATACAAGCTGAAGGTGTTTCCAAAGCTTACGGCGACAAGTTGCTTTATGAGAACCTGACTTTCTCTCTTCCGCCAGCCGGCATCGTAGGCATCATTGGTCCCAATGGAGCTGGAAAGACCACTCTGTTCAAAATGATCATTGGCAAGGAGAAGCCCGATGCGGGAACGTTCAGCGTAGGCGAAACGGTCAAGATCGCTTATGTTGATCAGGAGCACGACGACCTGAAACCGGATGATACGGTATTCCAGGCGATCACGGGCGGAAACGATCTGATCATGTTAGGTGGAAAAGAGATGAACTCAAGGGCCTACGTGAGCAAATTCAATTTCAGCGGCACCGATCAACAGAAAAAAGTAAAAGAGCTTTCCGGAGGTATGCGAAATCGTGCGCACCTCGCCATCGCGTTGAAGCAAGGCGGCAACTTGTTACTGCTCGATGAACCTACCAACGACCTTGATGTAAACACGTTGCGTGCGTTGGAAGAAGCCCTTGAGAACTTCGGCGGCTGTGCGGTGATCATCTCCCACGACCGTTGGTTCCTCGATCGAGTATGTACCCACATTCTGGCGTTTGAAGGAGATTCACAGGTGTTCTGGTTCGAAGGGACATTCAGTGAATACGAGGAAAACAAGAAAAAGAGATTGGGAGATGACCAGCCTCACCGGATTAAGTATAAGAAACTTGTGAAGTAGCCTTTGGCTATTATTTTCTAGATAGAATTATGTTTTTGTTCAGAGTCATCGTACTCGCAATCCTCGCGAGCAGCAGCGTTTGCGCCCAACAAAAAGAAGTCATTGAAACACCGCTGGCGCGTGGGACAATGATCGATGGAAGAACTGTAGGCCTTTGGGAATATTATGACACCCCTGAGGAACTTGCGCTCCGGATTGACTACACAAAGGGTAAGCTTTTGTATGTACACCCGGACACTTCCACATTCACCTACATCAAAAATGGCATCGTTACAACCGGCAAGCTTAAGGTGCCTTGCCGTTTTCATGGCCCTGAAGTATTGCTGATTGAAGAACTTGGTAAGAAATTTTCAATCCCGCGTGACGCATACCGAATGGCACCAACTACATTCAGTTTGATGTTCGAGGTGCACTCCGATGGCATAGCCCGAAATCCGACGGTTCTGAATGAGTCCAAAAAAATTATCAAAGATGAACTTCTGAAGGATTTCAATGAAATTCCCAATATCTGGATTGCCGGACGAGACGAAGAAGGTCCCGTAACTTGCCTGTTTGCTGTTGATTTCGTCCTCTGCAATGAGTTATGTCCTGAACTGAAGGCATCATCGGGAAAAGCGAAATCGATATTTTCAATCTATGGCCATAAAGCCGGCGTGACTCCTTCAAACAGAAAACTGGAAGTACCAAAAAATGAAACATCGGCTTACGATTTTGTGAACCGCGGGCTGCTGTGGTCTCCCAATGACAACCATATTTTTTTGACTACGAGCAATGTGTCGCATAATTACTTCAGGCAAATGGATCAAAAAGGCTTGATCTTAAACGTGGCAACCGGAAATGAAATTGTAATACCCTACGCCGGAATTGGAAGGACAACCTGGATCGATGAAAATCGACTGTTCTTCAGATATAAATACAGTCTGCTTGCTGAGCGGCTGGTGTCCTATGACCTCAGCACCGGGAAGATTTCAACGCCGCATGACACAAAAACGTCCGCCTACCACATGCCATCCTGGGCGGGGAGGGTTGCATTTCTCAACCTCAGCGCTGACAGCGTAAAAGTTTGCAATCTTGATCCACGGACTAATAAGGTTGACACCCTCATGCGATACGCAAATCCACCGGCCATGTTTCCTTTGCAGTGGTCCCCTGATGGACAATATGTTATCCTAAGGAAAACAAAGCAAAAAAACGACATCGATCTGCTTGAACTTCATTCTCTCGAAAATAAGTCGAAACAGGCAATCCCTTTAATTGATGTCACGCCCCTGGGATGGACAAAAGACAACGACGAGGTCTATTTGGCTAAGTTTTCCCAGCCCTCGTTTGAAGTGCAATTATCCCTTTACAAATACTCGGTAAGAACGGAGGCACTCACAAAGATTTTTGAAAAGAGAAAGGGTATTGATCACCTTGCCTATTCGCGCGAGGCAGGACTGTTTTTGATAGCCAAGAAAAATGACATTTACCTGACCGATGACCCATCTAAAGATTTGAAAGAGCCTATTCTTCGCGATGCCACACTTTCGTCCTGGAGCCACGCTGGAGATCGTATTGCATACATCAGTGCAAAGGACAAGCAACTCTATGTGTACGACATCAATAAGAAACAGTCAAATAAAATCAGCAACTGGATCGATACAAGCAGCAAATGAAAACGCTTCTCACCATCATCCTCCTCGTCGCCTCCAACACTTTCATGACCTTCGCCTGGTATGGTCATCTGAAGTTCAAAGAAATGAGCTGGAGCCAAAACCTTGGGTTGGTGTCTGTCATTCTAATCAGTTGGGGCATCGCGCTGTTTGAGTACATCTTACAGGTCCCTGCCAACCGGATCGGGTTTAAGGAATACGGTGGACCCTTTTCTTTGGTACAGCTGAAGGTTATCCAGGAAGTGATCACGTTGTCCGTGTTTGTTGTTTTCTCCCTCGTATTTTTCAAAAACGAAACCCTTCGGATGAATCACATCATCGGTTTCGGCTTCCTGATCTTGGCTGTTTATTTTATATTTAAAAAATAGAATGAAATGTTGCAGGAGGATCTCGATAAATACGCTGCATGGATAAAGGCTGGTGAGTCATTTTCCAAAGTCAGGGAAGATCTGCAAAAGCGGAACTATCCAGAGTCGGAAATAAAAGACCTTATTTTAAAAATAGACGAGATCACTCTTCATGCCGCTTTCAAAAATCAAAATGGTATTCAAAGCAGGTTGTTGCTATTTGTCGGGTTTATGTTCCTCATCTGCGGAATCGCAGTTGGCGTCACGATGCGATCTTCTCTTGGCATTCAGGCGTATATGGGGCCCCTGAGCTTCTTATGGATCGTCATCACGCCGATAGCGACAGGCACCAGCTTGATTGTAATGGGAATGAAACCAAAAAAATCACCTGCAGACCGGCGAAAATTCAAGGCGAGGTCTTAGTTCCAAATCAGTTTCTACAATGTCGACATATCGATTACGAAACGATACTTCACATCGTTCTTGATCATCCGTTCATACGCATGGTTGATGTCTTTTGCGGCGATTACTTCTACGTCGGCCATGATGTTTCTTTCAGCGCAATAGTCCAGCATCTCCTGGGTTTCTTTGATCCCCCCAATCATGGAACCAGCCAGTGTTTTGCGGCCCGCTATCAATGCGCCATGACCGACTGCTGAGGGCGAAGGCGGTATCCCCACTACGATGTGGGCACCATCGCGACGCAGGAGACCGAGGTATGTTTCAATATCATGCTCAGCTGATACAGTGTCGATGATGAAATCAAATTGTCGTTTCGCTGATTTCATTTGATTCTCATCCCTGGTATGAATGAAGTTGTGAGCGCCCAGCTTCTTTGCGTCCGCTTCTTTATTCTTTGTCGTGCTTAACACAGTAACCTCTGATCCCAGGGACGCTGCAAACTTAACAGCCATGTGACCAAGCCCACCCAATCCCAACACACCGACACGATGACCATTGCCTATTTTCCAATGCATGATGGGTGAGTAGGTGGTGATTCCCGCGCATAACAGGGGTCCCACACGGGTCAGGTCCAGATTGTCAGCAACGTGAAGCGTGTAGTTTTCATCAACGACAATCTGTGAAGAGTAGCCACCGTACGTCGGTGTTTTTCCATCGCGCTCGTAGCCGTTATACGTGCCACTCATCCCCTGCTCACAATATTGCTGCAAATCGTCCTTGCAGTTTTCACATACGCGGCATGAATCAACAAAGACTCCCACACCCGCAAGATCTCCCACCTTAAAATTGGTGACATCCTTTCCCACTTTTGTCACGCGACCCACAATCTCGTGACCTGGCACCATCGGAAAAAAAGAACCGCCCCATTCGTCGCGTGCCTGGTGAATGTCCGAATGACACACGCCGCAATATAGTATCTCGACCAAAACGTCTTTTGCTCCGACGTCTCTGCGATTGAAATTCCAGGGAGCCAAGGGAGTAGTTGCACTCTGTGCCGCGTATGATTTTACAGGGATCATGAATATTGGATTAAGGATGTAATTTAATCCAACAACTGCTCTGGTGCAGACCTTTTTATATCACCGGAATAAAAATTTACCTGATTTCTTCTCCGGGTCTGGTCTTCCAACGCTCGTGCATCCAAACCCATTGATCCGGGTGGCGGCGCACCACATCTTCGATGTAATTGGTATAGTTCTGGGTATTCGTGACAAGATCCTTCTCCTCATCGCCTGTAACCTCGGTCGGAATTTCCGGAAGGAAGGTGATGTGCTGCATGTTATCCTTTCCCAGGTGAATGTAAGAGGGTATCATTGCACATCCGGACTTGAGCGCAAGAAAAGTAGCTCCGATCGGCGTTGCCGCTGGCATGCCAAAGAAGTTTACAAACCGGCTCTTCACTTTGGTATCCTGGTCGATGAGGATAGCGGTAGACCCTCCCATCTTCAGCCCCTTGAAAAGCCGCACCGTTTCCTTTCCGCGCTCGACGGCAACGGCACCATGCGCGTTGCGATAAGCAAACAAAAGTTCATTCAACCTCTCATCTTTCAGCGGCGTTCCCACGATCATAGGTTTCATACCCATGAGCCCCACGAACGTGATCATGAGATCAAACGCGCCAAGGTGACAAGCGAGGAAAATGATCCCCTTTCCTTTTGCATGTGCTGTTTCAACGTTTTCCCATCCATGAACCACCACGAATTTCTCCATGTCGGCGAGTGTCCGAACGGCACGCGCGCGCATAATCTCACCTGCATTCTTGCCGAGCATCACAAACATCTGCCGGCTCAGTTTTTTAATCTCTTTTGCTGACTTATCTTTTGAGAAAACCAGATGTAAATGACTTTGCGCCAGTTTTCTTGACTTAGGTGAAAATAGGTATCCCAAGCGTCCAAGAAAACCACAGAAAGCAAGCCACCAGGTCCGTGGCATCAGGTTTGAAGAAAAGATCAGGAACCGAACGAACCAATAGAGAAGGGTATACTTGATTTCTTTTCGTAGGGGTCGACCGGCCATAAGGTAAGTAACAAAGATAGCGCTGTTTACTAATATATAGTTACGATGAAGACTCTATACATCGTGCGGCACGCCAAATCCAGTTGGGATCACCCTGATCTCGCCGACTTCGATCGTCCGCTTGCTGAACGTGGCGAAAATGACGCGCCACGTATGGGGGCCAAACTCAAAGAATACAAACAGTTTCCGGACCTCGTTGTCACAAGTCCTGCAGTCCGAGCTCTGACCACCGCTAAAATCATTTGCGAGGCAATCGGGTTTCCGGTGGAATCAATCATAACAAACCGCAAAGTTTACCATGCAGACCCGGAGGCGTTGCTGGAGATCATCAGGAATATTCCCGATGGAAAAAATTGCGTGATGCTGGTCGGCCATAACCCGGGCCTCATGTACTTCGTCAATAATCTGGTCGATCAGGAGATTGAAAACTTACCAACTTGCGCCATCATTCGTGTCGAATTAAAAATCACACACTGGGTAGATACACGCTGGGGTTGCGGGAAAATGATTTCATTCGACACACCGAAATCACTAAAAGCATAGGCTAGGCCCGACGAAATGAAGGCAACAAACTCCAAACACTTTTTTTCAGAATACCTGACTCCTGAAACCGCCACCCGAATAGCAAACGAAACGTACTATTGGAATTCTGAAATTGAGTATCCTCGAATTTCGTAGTCCGGGATTGGTTCATAAAGGTCACTCCCGTAAAAAATCTGTCATTGCTATACCCCAACGCGAGGCGACCATCTGCAAAAGTGTTTACCGTAGTGTGCGAATGATGAAGACCCGATACGTCTTTATAATTCACCCATTGAACAGCCGGTCCTAACACGAGGGATGCACTGAAGAAGAAATTTTTATGGATGATGAAGTTATAGGAATAGCCGGGAGCAACACTGAATGTTTGATTATCGAGTGACATAAACGGGTTGCTCATGCCAATGCGTGAAGCATAGTGCTTATTCAGTATAGCAGAGTCCGCTTTCAATGAAAAAGAATTAAAACCAGTGCTGACCAAAAATGAGCCTGCACTTCTCAGTTGACGGTCGGCGAAGGTGAACGCCGACCGAAGTGAGAACTTGCTGGAGTTGAATACATAAAAAGCTGAAAGTCCGATGTTGCGTGTTTCAATGTCCGGCCGTTGCGGATATTCACCATCCGGTCCGAGTGGGCTGTCTGGGTTTGACAGATAAAAGCCGCGATAATGTTGATAAAAGATATCGCCACCCCACTTGCGGCTAATAATATTTAATTGCAGGTCCTGGGCAGAGGTCTTCCCAAAGGCATTTTCTTTTTTGTCATCCACTGGAATCGCAAGCACCAATTCAAGACCCAGATCAAACACGTACATACCTAAACCTAACCCGTAAGAATTGTTCGGCCGGAACCGTACCGTATTTCCCAACAGTTTGGGATCCTGAAGCTCAAACGTAAGCGTGCGCTGTTTGAGGACTGGCCACAGGAAAAATTTATCCGGGTAGGATTTAATGTATTGATTGTGAACCGAATCGGTTGATTGTGCATTTAAAAGGCCAACTGATAAAACCAGGAAGACGAACGGCAGCAGACGCATGCAGAACATCACAAAATATATTCGCTCAGGTCTTTGTTCCGGATCAATCCCTCCATTTTCACTTTCACCATATCTCCGTTGATCTGCAAAGTACTTCCCGCTGCGATTTTATCCGGCACATCGAATAAAAATTCGTTCAGCAATTTACTGATCACAGTCTGGAGTCTTCGCGCACCAATGTTCTCCAGTTCGGCATTAATTGAAAATGCCGTCTCGGCGATGGCCTCTATCGCATCGTCAGTAAAAGCGATTTTCACTCCCTCCGATTCAAACAACGCAGTATATTGTTTGGTCAACGCGTTTTTGGGCTCCCTCAATATCCGTATGAAATCATCTTTCGTCAGGCTGCTGAGCTCTACCCGAATCGGGAATCGGCCTTGAAGTTCCGGAATCAGGTCAGACGGCTTCGAAATATGGAAAGCGCCTGCGGCGATGAACAACACGTGATCAGTCTTGATCATACCATGCTTGGTATTCACCGTACTCCCTTCCACAATTGGCAGCAAATCCCGTTGAACCCCTTCCCGGCTCACGTCGGGGCCACTACCCTTTCCGCTGCCCGATGCGACTTTATCAATTTCATCGATGAAGATGATGCCCGCCTGCTCAGCCCTGCGCAAAGCTTCCTCCTTCACTTCGTCCATGTCGATGAGACGGGCCGCCTCCTCATCCAACAATATCTTCCTCGCCTCGCTGACTGTTACTTTTCTCCGCTTAGCTTTCTTCGGCATCATGCCACTGAGCATTTCCTGGAGGTTCATCATGGAAACTTCGTCCATCATGCCCGCGCCAATCATCCCCACATTGCCGTTTCCGCCCTGTTTAATGTCAATCTCAATCTTTCGATCATCCAGGTCGCCGTTTCTGATCTTCTCACGGAAGAGTGTCCTCGTTCGCTCGTTAAGTTCAACATCGCTCGTTGGGATTTCGTCGCCGCCATTCCCCGGTGCGATCGATGGCCTGGCTGGAGATTTGATTGCCGGAATGAGTGCATCGAGAATAATATCTTCTACAATACCCGCCGCTTTTTCTTTCACTTCCTCCTTCTTCCTGGCACGCACCATATTCACGGATTGCTCCACCAAGTCACGCACCATACTCTCAACATCCCGGCCTACATATCCCACTTCTGTGAACTTTGAAGCCTCGACTTTCACAAAGGGTGCATCAGCAATCTTTGCGAGACGTCGTGCAATTTCGGTCTTGCCAACACCGGTCGCTCCGATCATCAGGATGTTGTTTGGAACGATGTCATCCTGAATGTCAGATTGCACGTTCATGCGCCTCCAACGGTTACGAAGGGCTATCGCTACATTTCTCTTTGCATCTACCTGACCGATAATGTACTTATCAAGTTCTGCTACAATCTGTTGGGGCGTCAACGCGTTTATCATCTCCTCGATTTGAATGGAATACAGGCAAAGTTAGGGGCAACTCCGCCGATTCAGCGCAGTCACACGGTGAAATCCTGAATTTCTTTTAAGGTGCGCTTTGGGCAGGTCGTGTCTCAAGGTTAAATTCTACAGGGTTCTTGACTTTCTCCTTGAGCAGGGCTTTTTTCAACACCTGGTCTACCGTATCAACATAATCGAAGGTCAGACCCTTCAGATAATGCTTTTCGATCTCCTCGATGTCTCTTCTGTTTTTGGAACTCAGGATTATTTCGCGGATTCCGCTCCGTTTGGCTGCCAATATTTTTTCCTTAATACCGCCCACAGGCAGCACTTTACCACGAAGCGTGATCTCGCCAGTCATCGCGAGCTTGGCTTTCACTTTCCGTTGGGTGTAAATGGAAGCAAGCGAGGTAAGCATCGTTATCCCTGCTGATGGCCCATCCTTAGGCACTGCGCCAGCAGGAACATGTACATGCAAATCATATTGCTGAAACACACGATGGTCAATGTTCAGACTTTCCGCATTCGATTTTAAATACGATAAGGCAGCCACCGCCGACTCCTTCATCACATCACCCAACTGCCCGGAGAGCGTAAGCTGGCCCCTGCCGCGACTTACACTGGACTCCACGAATAATATATCTCCACCGACCTGTGTCCAGGCAAGTCCTGTAACCACCCCGGCGGTTTCGTTATCCTGATAGAGCTCTTCGTCGAAAACCTCCGCCCCCAACACCTTCGTCACATAGGCCTCGCTGATCTCACGATCGATCTTCTCTTCCATAGCCACGGACTTCGCGATGTTTCGAACCACTGAAGCTATTTTACGCTCCAGATTACGAACACCGGATTCACGTGTGTAATGTCCGATTATCTTCAGCAATGCCTCTTTAGAGAATTTCGCATCGGTAATTTTTAATCCGTGCTCTTTCAATTGCTTCGGAACGAGATGCCTGATCGCGATCTGCAGCTTTTCCTCTACGGTGTATCCGGTCAACTCTATTACCTCCATGCGGTCGCGCAAGGCAGGCTGGATCGTGTCGAGTGAGTTCGCCGTTGCGATGAACAACACCTTCGACAGATCATATTCCACTTCCAGGTAATTGTCATTAAACGCATTGTTCTGTTCCGGGTCAAGAACTTCCAAAAGGGCTGACGACGGGTCGCCACGGAAATCGGTTCTAATCTTGTCAATCTCGTCAAGAACAAAGACGGGGTTTGATGATTTAGCCTTCTTGATGTTCTGAATCACCTTGCCGGGCATAGCGCCGATATACGTTTTCCTATGCCCGCGAATCTCCGCCTCATCATGCATCCCGCCCAAAGAGAGTCGAGCGTAGTTTCGTTGAAGGGATCGGGCAATCGACTTCCCAAGGGAGGTCTTTCCTACGCCGGGAGGTCCATATAAACATAGGATCGGACCCTTCATATCCTGTTTCAATTTCAGAACCGCGAGATACTCCAGAATGCGGGTCTTAACTTTCTCAAGACCGAAATGATCCTTATCAAGAATCTTTTCTGCACGGCGCAAATCAAAATCATCGACAGTGTATTCTTCCCAGGGCAGATCCAGCATCAACTCAACATAATTCATTGAAACCGGAAATTCCGCCGCCTGCGGATTCATGCGCGTAAGCTTGTCAATCTCTTTGTTAAAGTGTGCGGCAGCGGCTTGCGGCCACTTTTTTGTCAGGCCGCGCTTGCGAAGTTTTTCAATTTCCTTTTCAGGACCATCGTATCCAAGTTCGTCCTGCAACACTTTGATCTGCTGACGCAGGAAATAATCGCGCTGTTGCTGATCGATATCGGTATGAACCTTTTTATGGATTTCATGCTTGATCTCCAGCATCTGGATCTCTTTCAGCATGTACTGAAGTAGGACCGTGCCGCGCTCAATGATATTTACCGTTTCAAGAATTTTTTGCTTATCACTCACCTCAACGTTCAGGTTGGATGAGAGAAAGTGAATGAGGAACGACGTGCTTTGAATGTTATCGAGCGCCATCTGAGCCTCTTGGGGGATGTCAGGGTTCAGACGAAGTATTTTTCCTGCGGCATCTTTAAGAGACTGCACCAGCGCCTTGACTTCCTTGCTGTCGAGGTTGAGTACAGGTTCGGTCAGTAATTCAATTCGTGCAGTCAAATGCGGATCTTCCTGGACGAACTCGCGCACTGAAAATCTATTCTTACCTTGGATGATGATCGTGGTGTTGCCATCCGGAAGGACCAGCATTTTAATGATGCGGGCTACTGTGCCAAAACGATAAATGTCTTCCAGGAGCGGATCTTCGACTTGTTTATTCTTCTGGGCAATCACGCCGATGATGCGATTGCCCTGGTATGCTTTCTTGATCAGTTTAATAGACTTCTGCCGCGTAACGGTAATTGGGATCACGACGCCAGGAAACAGTACTGTATTCTTGATGGGAAGTATGAGCAACTCCTCGGGAAGGTCCTCCGGCTTCAGATCTGACTCCTGTTCAGGGTTAATCAGCTGAACGAGTTCTTCTGAATCTTCCTGGATGTTGGGGGTTATTTCTAGTGATTTAAACATTTTTCGATGCCAATATGACACACCCTTATCGTGCCGTGTGCTTGATTCTAAAGAGCGACAATATGGGCAATAGGGGTGCCAAAGCGTTGTTTATCAGTCAAATTTATTTGAACTTTCGGTAATACAGGGGTCGAATCAATTTTTTCCCAGGCCGTGAAATCCCATTTTTTTGTACTCATCGTCCTCATTCTCTGTTTTTTGAGCTTTTCAGGGCACGCTCAAAAACAAAAAAAGAAATTCAAACAGGGCGGCACGATCCAGCTAAACGATTCGATCACCACTTTCAGCCAGTCTGACATATTTACATTTCCCAACGTAAATACGGTTCATGGATACTATGATGCACCAAAGATTCAAAGGCTTCAGGTGCTGAAGAAGGCCGGCCCCTCACAGGAATATTACCAGGCACTAAAAGAATACGTCGGCAGGTTTGGCATCGAAAACTTTCATCAAAACACCGCCATGCTCTGGGAGCTTGCAAAACTTTCAAAACAATTTGGACCTCCGGGAGAGTCGATCCTGTTTTATAAGCTGGTGCTGAAGCACCATCGCCAGGGATTAAATATCCAGAATATTTTTCGAGAATACGATTCACTCGAACGTGACAAGGCGCGTTACTTTGTTCCCCTCGAATATTACTATCAACTCGTCGATTACAGAAAAGAGATTGACACCTTACGGCAACCGCACTCGGTTTTGGTGAATATGGGAGATGACATCAATTCCAAAACTGAGGATTATGGTCCGACGATAGGCAACACCGACAACATTCTTCTGTTCACTTCAAAGCGCAACAAGCATCTGCAAGGTGAGCGCAGCTACGACGAGGATCTTTTTTATAGCACGCGTGACGGTGACTACTGGAATCCCGCCAAAGAGTTCAAGAAAATAAACACGACCTACAACGAAGGTTCGGCATGCCTGAGTCAGGATGGAAAATTTCTTTTCTTCTCACGTTGCAATACCCCTGAGTCCCTGGGAAACTGTGATCTATACATGGCTGAAATGGGAGCCGACAGTACCTGGACCAACATCAGGAATATGGGTGCAAATATCAACAGTAGTGGATGGGATTCGCATCCATCGCTCACCCACAAAGGAGACACGTTGTATTTCGCATCAAACCGGGTAGGAAGTTTTGGTTTGTCAGATATCTATTTCTCAGTCAAGGACGAAAAAGGTGCTTGGGGCGAAGCGCTGAACGCCGGACCTGTGATCAACACCGTAAACAGCGAAGTGAGTCCATTCTTTCATCATAAATTCAATGTACTGTACTTCAGCTCCAACGGACATCCCTTGAACTTCGGCGATTTCGATATTTATAAATCAAACCACCATAACAAAGTCTGGACGGAACCAAAGAACATCGGTCCGTTGGTGAACGGTGCAGGCAGTGAATATTATTTTACCATTGATTCCGAATCGAAGAATCTCTACTATGCACGATCAGAAGAAACGGACAAGAAGAATCTGGATCTTTTTTCTTTCGCAGTGCCGATGGAAGCCCAGCCGGAAGCCGTAACGCAACTCAAAGGATCTCTGAAAGACAACGAAGGCAAGCCTATGAAAGGAATTGTCTCCATCATCGATCTGGATCAGGGGGTTGAAGTGTCTCCACGATTTCTGCGGGAAGATGGAAGCTTCGATTTCAGCCTGATCAACAAGAGAAATTACCTGCTGATCATTCAGGGTGATGAGTTCTTTCGCATCGAAGAAATCTTCTTCCTCGACGGCGACATGGAGATCAATAAAATTGCCGAACCGATCGAAAGCAAGATCGCTTTCACATCCCTGGAATTCGAAAATGGTAAAGCGAACATTCTGCCCGCCATGCATGACGACCTGGAAAAACTCGCCAATTTTCTCATCGACCACCCGAACTTTAAATTAAAGATCTCAGGACACACAGACTCTGCGGGAAAAGAAGAACAAAATCTTCGTCTTAGCCAGGCGCGTGCCGATGCAATCAAAAAATTCCTGGGAGATGAATTCAAAGTTGATACCGCCCGCATCACGGCCATCGGCTATGGAAGTGCGAAGCCCGCCACACAGGAGATCACGGACGAACATAAGCAACTGAACCGAAGGGTGGAGTTTGAGATTATTAAATAGCTGTTGGCGGTTAGGTATTGGCTTTTGGTAGTTACCTGCTAAATACTCAGTATAAACCTCAAATAAGGATTGCGCCCACGAGTCTCAGGTAGTCGGCTAAATTAAAAAGGTCCAGGATCGAACCTGAACCTCTTGACTACTTATTGAGAATGCCTTCAAAAATTCCCGGTGATCGCTTTCGCAATGTCATTATAGAACACGAAAACCATCAGTACCAACAAGATCGCCATACCGACCTTAAGCGCAGTTTCGAATACTTTTTCATTGGGTTCGCGACCGCTGACCATTTCGTACAACAGGAACACCACGTAGCCGCCATCAAGTCCGGGTATCGGAAGAAGGTTCATAAAAGCAAGCACCATCGAAAGGGTTCCCGTCATGTGCCAGAATCTTTCCCAGTCCCACTCCGATCCGAATGCTCGTGCCATTCCTACTGGACCCGATAAAGAATTTTTCACAGAAAGCTCACCGGTAAATAATTTCTTAAACGCCTTAAGCTGAACGAAAATAATTCCAAAGGCGCGGGATGTGCCCAAACCGATGCTCTCAGCAAAGCCATAGTGAACATAGGCCAGATCTTTTTTATCGAGCCCCTGCGGCAGGAATCCGATCATGTCTCGTCCTTTAAAATCTTCTTTGAAGGCAAGAATTTGTCCGCCACGATCTATCTTGAAAGAGATAGAATCCAGCGGAGCGCCTTTCACAACTTTCAATAATTCATCCTGATAGGTAACGGGGCTTCCCTCCACTTCAATAACGCGATCACCGGGCTTGAGTCCAATCTTAGCAGCGATGGTTGGAAGTTTCGTTTTATGTTGGATGGTATCCACTTTACCATCCGGTTTATTCACAATCTCGATGTTACTTACATCACCTTCTTTCGAAATTTCACCCACGACAGCGGGAACGCGTGGCGAAACGAAATTACTTGCCGCGCTTTTCTTGTTAAAATTCTCGATGAAGTTCCCCGGAATATCGATCCTCACTTCCTTACCATCACGGAGGACGGTGTAATAGGAATTCTGTGAGAGCAACGCATCGGGTTTCGCCACATCCAGGAAATCTTCGAGCGGCTTACCGTTAATATCTACGAACTTATCCCCCGTCTGCAGCCCGAGCTGCTGTGCGAGGTCTAACGCATAAATGCCACCGTGCTCATTGACATACTTATTCGGGATATATGTATCGCCGAGGAAATAAGTCAATCCCACGAAGATCATTACGCCAACAAACACATTGACGATGATACCCCCCAGCATCACGATCAGTCGCTGCCAGGGTTTCTTCGATCTGAACTCCCACTCCTGCGCAGGCGCTTTCATGGCTTCTTTGTCCATGCTCTCGTCTACCATGCCGGCGATCTTTACATATCCACCCAGAGGAAACCAACCTACTCCATATTCGGTGTCGCCCTTCTTGAATTTCAGCAACGAGAAATTGAGGACGTTGGCCATCGGGAACAGAAAGTCGAAGAAGAGGTAAAATTTCTCAACCCGGATACCGAACATACGAGCCGAGATGAAATGGCCCCATTCGTGAACTACAATCAATATCGACAAGCTCAGCAGCAGCTGCGCCGCCATGATCATTCCCTCCATCGCCTAATTTTTATTTGGTGTTTAGCACTTTATCAATTCGTTTGCCCGAATGCGCGTCAGTTTGTCGGTCTCAACGTAATCTTCCAGCCTGGGTTCGCGGATGAATTCCGATTTTAACAAACACTGCTCGACAATTTCGGACATTTCCAGAAACCCGATGCGGTCTTTGAGAAACTCCGACACCGCAACCTCGTTCGCCGCATTCAGCACACAGGGCATATTTCCACCCCGATCCAGTGCGGCAAAAGCGAGCGCAAGATTACGAAAAGTTTCCGTATCGGGCTTCTCAAAAGTGAGCGCCGGATAGCCTGCAAAATCGAACCTGGGGAAGTCGCTTTTCAACCTTTTTGGGTAGGAAAGGGCAAATTGTATCGGCAGACGCATATCAGGCAAACCCATTTGAGCCTTTATCGAACCATCCTCGAACTGGACCAGTGAATGGATGATCGACTGGGGATGAACCACCACTTCCACTTGCTGTGGTCTAAGCCCAAACAACCATTTTGCCTCAATTACTTCCAGACCTTTGTTCATCAGTGTGGCAGAATCGATGGTCACTTTGGCACCCATGCTCCAGTTTGGGTGCTTGAGTGCTTCATTGCGTGTGACCGTCGACAGATCTTTTTTTGTCTTTCCCCTGAACGGTCCGCCCGACGCGGTGAGTATGATCTTCTCAATTCTGTTGTGAAATTCTCCAACGATGCATTGAAATATTGCGGAGTGTTCTGAATCAACGGGAAGAATATTCACACCCTTTTCACTCGCAAGTTTGGTGATGAGGTCGCCAGCCACCACGAGCGTTTCTTTATTGGCGAGTGCAAGTGTTTTACCGGCCTCGATCGCTTTGATGGTGGATTTCAATCCGGAGTATCCGACCAATGCAGCAACCACGAGGTCCACTGAATCCATTTGTACGACGGACGCGAGTGCATTCTCCCCAGCGAAGACTTTTACATCTTTCTTCAGCGCGTCATTGACTTTATTATAATGCTCCTCATTACCGATCACAACGGCATTCGGTTTGAATCTTCGTGCCTGCTCTATCAACAGGTCGGCGTTGTTTTGTGCTGTGAGCACCTCCACTTCGAAAGAGTCGGGGTTTGAAGCAACCACGTCGAGTGTTTGACGGCCGATCGAGCCGGTGGAGCCAAGAATTGCGAGACGTTTAGGTGTCAAAGGTTCAGAACTAAATTCAATATTATATCGGAAACGTGTAACGTGCAACATAGCAATTGTCGCCAGTCTCCGGTTACCTGTTTCCAGTTATGTGTACCCAAATTGGTTCAGGTGGAGTTTCTAACCGGCGACCGGAAACAGGTGACCGGCGACATCATAAATACCTGCCCAACACATCAGCAATCTTCCTGTCATTCGACAGCCTCGGTACTTTGTTCTGTCCGCCCAATTTCCCTTGCGACTTCATATAATCAACAAAGGCGTTCCTTCTCAGATCGGTCAACTCCAACGGACGAAGAATACTGCCGGCTATCAAATCATCATAATAAACATTGAGGTCGCGCAAATGTTTATCAAGCGCGGACACAAAGGCAGCTTTATCGCGGGGCGATTTGGCAAACTCGACGAGCCACTCGTGATGTGGAAGCCCGTTCGCAGGGGTTACCTGCGGCGCAACGGTAAACTCCACGAGTTCAACTTCCGGAAATTGCCGCATCGTGAATTTCATAGCTTTTTCCACTTCCTCTCCGATGACGTGTTCACCAAATGCAGAGATAAAGTGCTTGATACGTCCGCTGACGACTATTCGATAAGGATTTTTCGAAACGAACTTCACCGTATCACCGATGGAGTAACCCCAAAGTCCGGCGTTGTTGTTGATGATAAGTGCGTAGTTTTTTCCGAGTTCAACCTCTTCTATGCTCAGGCGTGTCGGTTTTTCATTGAAAAATTCTTCTGCCGGAATGAATTCAAAAAATATTCCTGTATTCAGCAGCAGCAACAACCCCTCGTCTTTCTGAGAGTCCTGATAGGCAATGAATCCCTCGGAGGCTGGATAGAGCTCCACTGAGTCAATCTTCTTTCCAATCGACTCAAACAACTTTGCGCGGTAGGGCTCAAAGTTTACGCCGCCATAGACGAAGACAGAAAAATCGGGAAAGACGTCCTTAATCTTTTTTCCAGTACGCGACTGGATCCGGTCAAAATACATCTGAACCCAGGGCGGAATGCCGGAGATCAAAGTCATGTTGGAGTGAATCGTTTCGTCGATGATTTTTTCAAGTTTGATTTCCCAATCTTCAATGGTATTGGTCGCGTAGCTCGGCTTCTGATTCGCCCTTAAATATCCAGGCACATGATGATTCACAATGCCCGACAATCTGCCGGTTTTGATCCCAGCTTTTTCATCCAATTCCGGGCTTCCGGAAAGGAATATGAGATTGCCATCTGTAAATGCTGCGTTGCCGCTTTCATGAATGTAGTTCAACAGTGCATTGCGTGCGCTGTTGATGTGATTGGGAATCGACTGCCTGGTGATCGGGATATATTTTGTTCCAGAAGTAGTACCGGATGTTTTGGCAAAATAAATCGGCTTACCTGGCCACAATACATTCTGTTCGCCATGAAGGATTTTTTCGATGTATGGTTTAAGGTCTTCGTAGTCGCGGACGGGCACCTGACGCGCAAAATCCGCGTGACTTTTTATATCTCCGAAGCCATGATCCTTCCCGAAAGCTGTTTGCAATCCACCCGTGATCAGGTCCTGAAAAACTTTCTGTTGAGAAAGTGTAGGCTTCGACGCCCACTCCCGCGTCTGGCGTGCGATGCGGGCGGCAAAGGGTTTGGCAAGAATAGATCTGATTCCCATGGTCCGAGTTACAAAATGCAAAGGTGGCGCCCCTTCGGAACTTAATAAAATCGGCGTCGTTTTATATTTGTCGTTTCTTTTAAGACGTTCGTTAATTATGGGAAATATCCTCAGAACTACCATCGTTGGGTTCCTGGCCGGGCTGCTGGGCGCATACACTTTCTTTTATGTACAGGAAAAGAATACCCCGGAGGTCCAGCCTGAGTTCAAGCCCATATCGCTGGCTACAGAGGAAAATTTCAAACCCTCTTCTGTGCCGGCGTCCACCGACGCCGATCCGGATGCGGTCGACTTCAGCGCCGCTGCATCGAAAGCGATCCCGAGTGTGGTCTACATCAATAGCATCTCACAAAGCGGAGCTTCTTATTCTTATTGGGATCAGCTCTTCGGTGGCGGCAGTCAACAACCCCAGGTAAGCAGTGGGTCGGGTGTGATTTTCACTTCTGACGGATATATTGTCACCAACAACCACGTGGTTGAAGCGGCGGAAAAGATTCAGGTGATCTATAACAAGAAAGTGTATGACGCCGAACTGATCGGCACCGATCCATCTACGGATCTTGGGGTATTGAAGATCAAAGACACAAATCTTCCAGCAGTGACCCTGGGAAGTTCAAGAACGCTTGCGGTTGGTGAATGGGTTGTGGCTGTAGGGAATCCCTTTTCACTGTCGTCAACAGTGACAGCAGGTATTGTGAGTGCGAAAGGCAGACGTATCAATGTGGTGGAAGATAAATTCCCGATTGAATCCTTCATACAAACTGATGCTGCCATCAACCCGGGAAACAGCGGCGGAGCGCTCGTCAACAAAAAAGGAGAACTCGTGGGCATCAATACAGCCATCCTTTCAAGAACCGGATCCTACACAGGTTATGCGTTTGCCGTCCCTATCGACATCGCCAAGAAAGTAGTCAACGACCTTATCAAATTTGGTTTGGTACAAAAAGCGCTGCTGGGCGGAAACGTGATTGACTATGATTATTCAACGGCGGCGACGTACAATCTTCCCACTGGTAAAGACTTCAAAGGTGTTGTTCTTGCTGAAATAGAAAAGAAAGGTGTGGCAACTACATCCGGCCTCAAACTTGGTGACATTATCATCAAAATTGATAACGATGACATTAACAGCAAAAGTGAATTCGAAGAAGAGCTGAGCTATCATTATCCTGGTGACAAAATCAATGTCACCTTTATCCGCGACGGGAAAGTTGCCACAGTACCAGTTTCATTAGTAAATAAGTTCGGTGACGCCAATCTCATGCGCCGCAAGATCATCGTCGACGATGGTTTGGGTATTAGCCTGGAAGCGGTGGACTATGGGGTGAGGATTTCCAAGATCAAAGACGGAGTGTTCAAACGCCTGGGGATTCCCGAAAATTATACCATTATTTCGATCAATCGGGAGCGCATAAAAGATCCGCAGGATGTCCAGGATTTCTTTCGTAAGTACCGAGGACGGGTGCTGCTGTATGGCATTAACGCAGCAAAGCAGGAGATGCCTCTGCAGTTTATGTTGCAATAAGTTCAAAGGTGAAGGTTGAAGGGTGAACTTTCAACACAGGCACAGGCATATGCACTGCGATTAAGTTTCATCACGTGAAGAGGAGGGTGAACTGCTTCTTTAAAGCTTATCCTTATCAAATAATTTCTCTTTCTATGCGAGTTTTTTGAAACGGGAGCCTCTATGGTCACTTTCAATAACGCGCTTGCGGAGCGTTGAGAGCATTCTTGAAACCGAATATGATTTTTCTCTCAAATCCTCAAATTCAATCTCAGTCAAGTAATTTCTGTCAAAGGCACGATATAACTGAGCGCGCACTTCACCAGCTGAACCTTTGGCTACGGTAAGGAAATAGGCATATTCTCCATTTCCATTTCGCTCAAAGCCTTCCGCAATGTTGTCAATTATTGAACCGGTCGCTCTGTTTATTTGATTTGCAAGCCCAAAGTCGCGGCTAAACGGTGCAACTTTTGTTTTAAGAAAAATCTCAGTAGATAACTCGCGGGCTTTTTTCCAAACGTCGAGATCCTCAAAACGATCTGCATTTTCCATGAACGAAGATGCAAATCAATTCGCTGATCCAGCATCAAATTTGAGTTCGGAATACCGAACTAAGATTTAACGGAAAATACCTTAAACTTTGAACTCTTGAACTACGATGCCATCCTCATCTTCAGCTTCTTCGTAAGCTCTTCAACAGAGTTTTTGAAGTTTGGATCCGCTTTCATCATGTCTTCAACGGACTCGAGGGCGTGGATCACGGTAGAGTGGTCACGGCCGCCGAAGTTTTCGCCGATCAGGGCGAGCGTAAGTTGGGTGTAACGCTTGCAGAAATACATGGCAACCTGCCTTGGAATGACGATCTCACGTTTTTTGATCTTACCCTTCATCGCATCGAGGTCGACACGGAAATAGTCGCCAACGGTCTTTTGAATGAAATCAACGCTAACGTCCGACTGAATTTCTTTCACGATGTTCTTCATCACC
The DNA here is from genome assembly GCA_044227305.1 of Cyclobacteriaceae bacterium. Classification (GTDB taxonomy): domain Bacteria; phylum Bacteroidota; class Bacteroidia; order Cytophagales; family Cyclobacteriaceae; genus ELB16-189. Next base: position 922,663 of record JBGAFJ010000001.1, read on the forward strand.
TCTTTGGCGAGGTCGAGATCGATCTCTTTCTTAAGGAGTGTTGCATGGAAGATCAGTGAGTTCAGCACGCCTTCCATGTCGCGCAGGTTGGTGTCGACACTATAGGCGAGGTATTCGGCCACTTCCGTCGGAATCTGAATACCGTCAGACTCCATCTTGTTGTGAATGATGGCGAGCTTTGTTTCGAAGTCAGGCTCCTGGAGGTCGGCCGTAAGTCCCCACTTGAATCTTGACAACAGACGTTCCTGGAAGCCCTTCAGATCACGGGGCGGGCAATCGCTCGTCATGATAATCTGCTTGCCCGTCTGGTGAAGCTGGTTGAAGATATGGAAGAACATCTCCTGCGTTTTCTCGCGGCCGGCAAGAAATTGCACGTCGTCGAGAATGAGCAGGTCTACCTGCAAATAGAAATTCTGGAAATCCTGAAGCTTGTGATTTTGCAACGCGTTCAGAAACTGATTCGTGAAATCATTCTGATCGACGTACAATACAATTTTATCCGGAAGCTTTTGCTTGATCTCGTTTCCAATTGCCTGAACCAAGTGCGTTTTTCCCACACCGACACCGCCATAGAGCATGAGGGGATTGAACGATGTGATTCCGGGCTTCTTCGCTACCGCAACACCCGCTGAACGTGCCAGTCGGTTACAATCTCCCTCCACAAAATTCTCAAAACGGTAGCTTGGATTCAGTCTCGAATTGATCGTACGAGGGTCAAGGGAACGGAGTGAAAACGGTGAATACTCTTCCAAATGAGCATTCCCGTTTGCATTCGGGTTCACTTTTCCATTTCCATTGGGATAATTCACCGTCAGGGGCGCGTTGCGTTGGTTACCGCTGTCGATAATGACCGAATATTCCAACCTGGCCTTTTCACCCAATACTGCGTGGATCGCCTTCTTCAAAACCGGGACATAATTCTCCTCCAGCCATTCGTAAAAGAACTGCGACGGAACCTGGATGGTGAGCACATCTCCTTCATGACGCAATGGAACGATCGGCTGAAACCACGTCGTAAAGTTTTGTTCGTCAACTTGTTTCTTGATTATTTCGAGACAGTCTGTCCAAACAGTTGCAGAGTCAACTTCCATAATAGAGTAGCGTCAAATGGAATTTTTTTACCCCCGGAATTACGAAGGGAGACAAAAGTGTAAAAAATAGAACAACAAAAAAACTAAAATCTTCCTTGATTTTTTATCGCGGTTTTACGTGATCACGAATCATTGCCCTGCAACAAAAGAATCAGCACAGACAGGCTGATTTTAAAAAAAATACCCACAGGAAATAAATTTTTAATTGTTAACTAGGAAAAATCACATCCAGTCGTTAGACCCACACTCTTTCTTTCGTCGCGGAATCAGATTTGCAATAAATGCTTTATATGCTTCAATTTGAAAACTGAATTATGGGGGCCATTGCAGACGATAGCGCTACTGATTTCGCCGCATTCAATGCGGCAACCCTCAAAGCGTGGGAAGCAGCCGCCCGCGAAGAACTCAACGGCGAAAACCCATGGGAAAAACTTGATCGCCGGGGTGAAGGTTGGATAATCCACCCATATTATTCTGTTGAAAACGCGCCCAACGCGGCGCCATTGCTTGAGGTTTCAAAAAACGAATACCTCGGTGCCCGGACCTGGTTCAACTGTCCGCGAATACGGGTGACGGACACTGAGAAAGCAAACGATCTGGCATTGTCTTTCCTTCAGCAAGGCGCAGACGGCATTCTATTCGAACTCCAGAACTCCGTTAATTTCAATGATCTACTTGCAAAAATTGACCCGGGCTATTGTTCGCTCAATTTTTTAGTCAGGAACAATCAGTTTCAGGTGGCCGCGGCGCTACGTCAGTTTCTCGCCGGGAGGATAGCAACGATTCCTATGTTGCCGGGAGCATTTTTTGGAAATGAATGCATTACAACTTCGACTGAAAGCAATTTCCGTTTTTCCGGGTTCTCCATTCCGGACCACGCAAACCCGTCCGAATCGATTGCCGCGGGCTTTCGCATTTTCGCTGAACAAATTTTTGATCATAACCAGTTAGCGGTGAGCGTGAATCTTGGAACGGATTTCTTCATCGAACTGTGCAAACTGCGTGCGATCAGACAAGTTTGGAAAAAATTGATTGAGAAAAGAAAACTCACCCACTCACAACTCCTGATTCACGCGGTTGCTACTCCCTGGGTTGAGAAAAACTTCGAACCGCACGGGAATATGCTCAAGTCAACAACCGCCGCGATGGCTGCGATCCTTGGAGGTTGTGACTTACTTACTGTGGACGCTGAGAACAATGATCAGATGATGACGTCACGCATCGCCAGGAATGTGTCGAATATATTACGTGAGGAATCTTTCCTGTCAAAAGTGGCTGATCCGACCGCAGGATCTTATTTCATTGAAGATCTCACGCAGCAGATCGCAGAAGGTGCATGGAAGTTAATCGAGAAGCCATGAGCAACAATACAAACTCATGGCTGTCGCCCGAAAGGATTGAGGTTGCTCAAGAGTACCGCAAGCAGGACTTCGAGCATCTCAAATTCACTGCGGGCCTCCCTCCTTTCGTTCGCGGACCTTATGCGACAATGTACACGATGCGCCCGTGGACGATCAGACAGTACGCAGGATTTTCAACCGCAAAAGAGTCGAATGAATTCTATCGTCGAAACCTCGCCGCGGGTCAAAAAGGTTTATCAGTAGCATTCGATCTCGCCACGCACCGGGGATATGATTCCGATCACCCCCGCGTTTCCGGAGATGTGGGCAAAGCAGGTGTTGCTATAGATTCTGTACTCGACATGAAAATACTTTTTGATCAGATCCCACTCGATCAGATCTCGGTGTCGATGACGATGAACGGCGCAGTGTTACCGGTGTTGGCATTTTATATCGTAGCGGCTGAGGAGCAAGGTGTAAAGCCTGCCCAGTTGAGCGGCACCATCCAGAATGACATTCTAAAAGAATTCATGGTGCGCAATACCTATATATATCCACCAGGGCCTTCCATGAGAATCGTCGCCGATATTTTTTCTTATTGCGCGAAGGAGATGCCCAAGTTCAACTCGATCAGCATCAGTGGATACCACATGCACGAAGCAGGCGCACCTGCACACCTGGAACTTGCGTACACGCTTGCAGATGGGTTGGAATACCTGAGGATTGGCTTGAAAGCCGGCATCGACATTGACGATTTCGCACCCAGACTCTCCTTCTTCTGGGGCATCGGCATGAACTTCTTCATGGAGATCGCGAAGATGCGCGCCGCGCGATTGCTGTGGGCAAAGATCGTGGAGCGCTTCAAGCCGAAGAACCCAAAGTCGATGGCGTTGCGAACGCATTGTCAGACTAGCGGTTGGAGTTTGACGGAACAGGATCCTTATAACAATGTAACGCGGACCACGATCGAAGCCATGGCGGCAGTATTTGGAGGTACACAATCGCTGCATACCAACTCGTTGGATGAAGCCATCGCATTACCAACCGATTTTTCCGCACGTATCGCACGTAATACACAACTGTATCTGCAGAAAGAAACTGGCATCACGCGGGTTGTCGATCCGATGGGTGGCTCCTATTATGTAGAATACCTTACCGATCAGCTCGTGAAAAAATCCTGGGCGTTGATCCAGGAAGTTGAAAGCCTTGGCGGCATGACCGAAGCTATCGAAAAAGGGATTCCGAAGCTTCGCATCGAGGAAGCTGCTGCAGCCAAACAGGCACGCATTGATTCCGGTACCGATGTGATTGTAGGTGTGAATCGTTATACAACTGAAGAGAAACCAGACTTCGAAATTTTGGAGGTTGACAACGCAGCAGTGCGTGCTGAACAAGTAGCCCGTCTGAAGCAACTGCGCAAGGATCGCAACAGTGAAAAAGTAAAAGCCACATTGACAGCGCTGGAAGAATGTGCTGCGTCGGGAAAGGGAAATCTGCTGAAGCTCGCCGTGGATGCTGCACGCGAACGGGCGACGCTTGGTGAAATTTCTTCTGCATTGGAAAAAACTTTTGGAAGATATACTGCTTCGATGCGCACGATTTCCGGTGTATATTCAAGTCAGATGAAAAACGCTGCTGTCAACGAAGTGAGAGCATTGTCCGACCAGTTCGCCGCTTTAGACGGGCGACGCGCGCGTATACTCGTTGCCAAGATGGGCCAGGATGGTCACGATCGTGGCGCGAAGATCATCGCGACGGGTTTCGCGGATCTCGGGTTTGATGTAGACATCGGCCCGTTGTTCCAGACACCCGATGAGGTGGCGAAGCAGGCGATTGAGAACGACGTACATGTGGTCGGTATCTCGAGTCTCGCAGGTGGACATAAGACTTTGGTGCCTGAGCTGATCGCTTCGTTAAAAAAATCCGGCAGGCCCGACATTCTCGTTGTGACGGGTGGTGTGATCCCTCAAAAAGATTATGATTTTCTTTACGAGGCAGGCGTCACCGGAATATTTGGTCCGGGAACACTGGTGACAGAGGCAGCGAAAGTGGTGCTGGGGAAGTTGATGGGGAGGAAATAAGATCGATAGACTCATGTATCGGTCACAGGGGTGAAAAGGTTCGCGTTGCTGAAAGGATTAAAATCGGAAATAATTCCCACGACAAAAGTTTCACATTAGCCTTAGCACAAAAAGCAGCAACGTCATGACAATCGGTGACACCATCTGGGCTATTTTCGATTCATTCAAAGTAGTAGTCGGAGTTGATCCTGGGAGCGACCACCTACGGATCATTAAAGGGGGAGAAATAATCTTCGACGCCAAGAATCAAGTCGTGCTAAACAAAATACGGGATGTGGTTAGTGGAAGGAATAATTCGCCTTCAGATGACACAGTGGTTTTCAATCCCGTAGACTACGCAATTTCAGACATTAATGCTTTTGAAATATTCCTGAGGGGCGCTCTAAAAATGGGTATTAATTCAAAATCATTTTTTTCCAGATCGTACAAGATGTACCTGGCTATCCCAACCAGTTCAACAGAAATCGAGAAGAGGGCTTTTCGCGATGCTGCCCAACAGAGCGGGGTTACAGATTTATATATAATTTATCAGTGCTATTGTTCCGCTATCGGTATGGGGCTTTTAGCAACACAGAAACACTTTATCCTAATAGACTTCAGTCGTAGTAAAATTGAGATGGCAGTTTTTGCCAACAGCGTTGCGATATCGATAGGCACCGTCAGAATGGGCACATCAAAGATAATTCAGCTTCTGAAAAATTTCTTTAGACGAGAATATAAGCTGGAAGTAAGCGATCGTGAAATCGATTTTCTATGGCACGAATTGAGGAAACCTATAGATGGCGTCAAAATTCAATTCACTACTGTAAAGGTAGCTGAAATTCTGGCCGTGCTTAACAGTGTGTTTGCCATCGTGAACGACGAACTCATCGGAACGATCGAAAGAGTGAGTGCCCATCCTGACCTTACGAAAGCCATGGCAGCCGGTATTTATTTTACCGGAGGCGGGTCAACAATCGATTTCCTTCGGAATCAAATTAAGATCGGGGCCGGGATAAAATGGGTGGTGAGTAAACATCCCCGCATGGATAACATCAATGGTTTGAAGAATATCATGGAGGATAGAAACAAGTTTGAAAATTATATTACGGTATAATTTTGGTCGTAAGCATACCCACCCCTCCCTCCCCCACCCATCATCTCTCTTTTTTGTATCTTTCATCTCCGAAAATTTTCACCCCTATGAAAATCAACAAGACTGCATTTCTGGTTGTTCTTGCGCTCTTTTCTCAATCACTTTTCGCGCAAAGCAAATACGACAAAGGGCTCGCGAAGGCCGAAGCAGCCTACGAAATAGGCGACTACAACACCGCGAAAAAAAATCTAGCCAAGATCAAGAAGAAGATCAACGGAAAACTGGGTCAACAAAACCAATACACGGCGGCCATGTACCTCATGCAGGCGAAGTACGACCTGGGCATGGGCATGCCCTTTGACTTCGAAGCCAATCTTCAGAGCGCGCTCTCTGCAAGTGCGGCACTCAACACGGAAAACAGTGAAAAATACGGGTCGCTTCTCATCGAGGGTGCGGAACTGCACAACCTCAATGGCTCCTATCGCATCGCAAAGGAGTACTTACTCAAAGCGCGGAAAACACTCGACGCCGGAGGTTGGCTGAAAGATCCCATCAAAACCCGCTTCGATCTCGCAATGGCGGAAACACTCACTGGCCAGGGCTTTTACAACGAGGCCATCGAGATCCTGAAAGCGCGTGAACCCTATCTCATCGGACGGGCTGTCAAATCCGAAACGGCACCTGACGACAAAGGCGGTCTGAAGAGCCGGAAGCTTTCCGATGCTGAGGTGAAACAACGCTTCGGTGACTATGCCCGCATGCTCACAGACCTGGGCATTGCCTACGGCGCCCAGGGAAGTCTTCGCAGCGCAGACTCCGTTTTCCTCTATGCTTCGCAGTGGATCGACAAGAACATCACAGACCATTCGCTGATCTACGCACGCAACCAGTTTGAATATGCCAATATGCTGGTGGAAAACGGAAATGTAAACCTCCCGAAAGATCTTCAATATGATCGAACACTCCTCATCGTGAAGACATTTTTCAAACCCACGCACTACCTGGCGATCAGGCTGTATGAAGAATACATGAAGGAGTTGATGCGGGAAGAAAGTACAGCCCGTTTTTATAACACCAAAGACGAGTACGAAAAGATCATCAATAAAGAATTCCCGGCCAGCAGCATTTATAAAGTGAGGCTGAAGGCTGTTGAATTTGATACGAAACTTAATAAGGATAAAACTAAAAATCTGGAGAGCGCCGCTGTTAACGTGGTGAACAATACTCCAAGCCTCCCTCACAATAATGCTACTACCATTGAAGTGCTCGACTTCCTCGCGAACTTCGCCATCCAGGAGAGAAAGTTTCCTGGAGCAGAAAGTTATCTGAACGAAATTGTGAAAATTTCTGATGACCTGTACGGTGCGGATTCACCCGAGTCTCATCTGGCTAAACTTCGCCTCGCCAACTTCCTCGTTGACCAGACCAATAAAATACAGGAGGCCGGAAAGATCTATGACGAGAGTTTTACAAAAGTCGTAGAGAAAGAGATCCGGGCGTGGCACAAAGACAACCTGGATATACTCAACCACCTCGCCATCTACTACGAGCTCACAGACCAGTACACGAAGGCAGTCGCTACCCTTAACAAAGCGTCACTGGTGGCGCGCAGCAAGTATGACGACAAGGACTTCAAATACGCCGACGAATTGACTTTGATTGCGAAGCTGCAGATCAAACTCGGTCAATATGAAGACGCGGAGAAAAATATCAACCTATCGCTGAAAATTCTTGATGAATTCAGAAAAGACGAAACGAAAAAAGGATTGCTCGTCGCCGCGATCGACACCCAGGCGACTTTGTTTGGCATCAAAGGTCTGTTCGATGAAGCTGAAGATGCACTGAACAAATCAGGTAAGATTATCCGCAAAGCCGACACCGACTTGGGCGTCACAGGCCTTAGTACAGCCCAGGATCTCACCAGTCTGTTCATCCAGCTCGGACAATATTCGGAAACAGACGACATTCTCACCGAACTTCTTGAGGAGTACGAAAAAACTTATGGGCCTAATTCTATCCGGTTGATCGAGCCCCTGGTGAACAAAGGGAAACTTCTGCTGGCGCAGGGAGATTATACAGCCGCCGACAAGGTGGCCTTACGCGCGAACCAGATCGCGGTAAATACCTATACCGAAAAGTCGACTAAAACCGCATCAACGCAAAAACTACTAAGCGACATCGACTATACCATCGGTGACTATGACAAGGCCGAAGACAACATCACGAAGGCATTGGCAAGCCAGGAGAAACAGTTTGGTCGCAAACACATCGACGTAGCGAAATCGCTTGCCCAACTGGCGCTTATCAAATTCTACAAGGGCGACGACAAGAATCAGGTTGAGAAACTGATGCTGGAAGCCCGCGACATCATGGGTGCGCGTCTTGGCAAAGACAATCCTCAATATGCGGATATCCTGAAGAATATGGCCGTGCTGTACATCTCAGAAAAAAAATATGATGTGGCGTTCAGTTCACTCACGCAGGCTGAATCAATATGGAGGACCAAAACGGGCAGGAAGAACAGCATTCAAGCCGCGTCAATTTTTGCACTGACCGGCGATGTATATTATCAACTAAAGAACTACGTGAAGGCGCAGGAATTTTACGAAAAAGGAAAGGGCCTCTATGAGAAATACTTCAGCGACAAGCACCCCGAATATGTGAAGATCCTTTCCAAACTCGCCCGCGTCGACTACATGGAGAAGGATTACAAGGGCGCTAAGAAAAACATTGAGCAGGCACTGAATACATACGAGACTTTTATCAAGCAGTATTTTCCCGCCCTCAGTGAACGCGAGAAGGCGAAATACTGGAACACGATCAAAGGCGACTTTGAATTTTATAATACACTTGCCTTTGGCTCATTAGATGACTTCAAAGACCTCAGCGGGAAAGTTTACAACTACCAGCTCCTCACGAAGGCACTCCTATTGAGCAGTTCGATCAAGATCCGTGAACGAATCCTCAACAGCAAGGATGAAGCTTTGAAGACCAGCTATACGCTTTGGGTGCAGAAAAAGGAATTCCTGACTAACGCACTTTCGATGAGTACCCAGCAGCTTGCCGATAACAATATTGACCCAGTATCGCTCGGGAACGAAGTAGAAAGACTCGAGCGCGAACTCAGTGAAAAATCGGAGATTTTCGGATCCAGCCTGGAAAACAAACGCATTACCTACGAAAATGTGCAGTCGGCACTGGGGCCCCGTGATGTCGCGGTAGAGATGGTTCGCTATCGCTACTTCAACCATACCTTCACAGATTCCATTATTTATGTGGCCTTGTACGTGAAAGGCGAGAAAGGAAGACCAAAAGCAGTGGAACTGCCCGAAGGGCACCGCATGGAAACGCGCTACTTCAGATATTATCGCAACTCAATCATAAACAAGTTACCCGACCAATTCTCATACAAAGTTTTCTGGGAACCCATCCAAAAGGAAATTGGTCAATATGCCACCATCTATATCTCGCCCGATGGCGTCTACAATCAAATCAACCTGGAAGCCATCCCAACTCCTGACGGTAAATATGTGATCGACAATTCCAACATCGTGATGGTGAGTAATACAAAAGATCTTTATCTGCGGAAGTTGAAGGGCAAGACGGTTGTGGGCAACGTCAAGAACGCTTCGATGTTTGGCAACCCGCAGTTTTATCTTACCGCTTCAGCCACAAGGTCGATCTCGGATTTGCCCGGAACTGAAAAAGAAGTCGACGAACTGCAGAAACTTTTGAAACAACAAGGTTGGGCTACGGATGAATATATGGAAGGCAGCGCAAGTGAAGAAAAGGTAAAGGCGCTCGACAATCCACGAATCTTTCACATCGCCACACACGGTTTCTACACCAAAGCCGAAGATGCGAACGTTCAGAAACAGATGACGGAAAATGAAGCGATGATGGCCGAGAACCCACTTATGAAATCGGGTTTGCTGTTGAAAGGCGCCGGCGATATCCTGGCTAAAACTCAATACAACTATAACATCGAGAGTGGCGTGCTCACAGCTTACGAAGCGATGAGTCTCAACCTGGATCGCACGGACCTGGTCGTTCTTAGCGCCTGCGAAACCGGGCTCGGAGAAATTTCCAACGGTGAAGGTGTTTACGGACTTCAACGTGCGTTTTTTGTGGCTGGAGCCAAAGTTCTGATCATGTCGATGTTCAAAGTCGATGACGAAGCGACGCAGAAACTGATTCTGAACTTCTACAAAAAATGGCTCGCGACCGGAAATCTCCGTCAGAGTTTCATTGATGCCAAGAAAGAACTGCGCGCTGAATATCCGGAACCGATTTTCTGGGGTGCGTTCATGATGATTGGGTTGGATGATCAGGCGGTACCGGGGGGAAAGTAGACTTGGATGAAAGTAAGCCGTAAGCAGTATGTCGTGAAATCGTGATTTACTGCTTGCGATTTACTGGCATGCTATTGACAATTATACTCCCACTTCCGAACACTTTTGTCCCATTACGAAAGGTGCGCCGCGCAGGAGGTTGCTTTTTTCAATAATCCGCACCGTTATAACTGGCACCTGATTTGGAAGACCCTCGCATCTAAATCACGAACTCACCACACATGTCGTTCAAAAACACGATCCGCAGCCTTCTTAAAGACAAACTATTTTCACTGCTGAATATTACGGGGCTTGCACTTGGACTGAGTTGCATCCTGGTGATCATCTATATCATTCATGACGATCTATCGTACGATCATTTTCACACGAAAGGCAAAAATATCTACAGGTTGCTGGCTGCCGATACATACAAGGCGGATCCAAACATCAATTCAGCCAACACACCTTTTCCGTACGGACCCGTATTGAAAGATAACTTCCCTGCGGTCGAAGAGTTTGCGCGCTTCCGCAATGCCTACCGCGCCGTTGTTTCAATCGGAGACAAAACTTACAAAGAACCCGATTTCTACTACGTCGACCCTGCTGTACTGTCAATGTTCGACTTCAAATTGAAAAGTGGAGCCCGTAGCGCGTTGGATGAACCCAACACGGTCTTACTCACCCACGAAACAGCCCTACGTTTATTCGGATCGGTGGACGTTGTCGGTAAGGTCATTGGATACAATGGCTCAGGAGGCGAACGACAATTGAAGATCACGGGGGTGCTTGAGGATCTCCCGTCAAACACGCACTTTAAATTCGATTACCTGGCGTCCATGAAGAGCCTCGATCTCCGGCAGACGCTCTGGACTCAATGGCCGTCGCTATGGACGTATATTCTCCTGAAAGAAAATCAAAATACTGCCGTGCTCAGTGCACAATTCACAAATTATCTCAGCAGTCACGTTCCTGAAAATGAAAAATTGGAGGAGGGGCGCTTCATTTATTCTCGACTTGAGCCATTGTTCGATATACAATTGCACTCGAGACTCGATCTTCAAATGAAGCCCACCAGCGATATCAATTTTGTTTATTCGATTGGTGGGATCGCATTACTCATTTTCGGAATGATTTGTTTTAATTTCATCAGTCTTTCAACTGCCAGGGCTTTGAAGAAAGTAAAGGAGGTTAGCATCCGGAAAATTGTCGGAGCACGCCGGACCCAACTGGTGTTACTATTCCTCAAGGAATCACTGGTTCTTTCCCTGACCGGAATTTTCATAGCACTCATGATCCTGGAAACATTCTCCAAAGAAATAGCAACGCTGTCGGGTCGCCGTTTTAATCCCGAAATCAATGGGGACATTTTGATCGTATTAAGCACTGTGGTGGTAACCGTAACACTCGCCGCCGGTTTATACCCGGCGTTCTTCCTGTCGTCGTTGAATGCTGACGGACTACTGCGGACTGCCCGTGTGCGAATTACCGCGGGAGGCGCAGCTTTGAGAAAGTCCCTCGTGGTATTCCAATTTGCCATCGCGTCATTGATGATCTTTGGCTCCCTGTTGATTCGCGAACAAGTATCGTTCATCCGGAACAAAAATCTTGGGGCAGAAATTTCACAAATGGTGTACGTGCCTGCGATTGCCAATTCCGACGCCTTCTTAAATGAACTTAAAACACACGAATCCATTCTTGCAGTTACCAATTCATCACGCATGCCGGCCAACGAAGACAGCTTCGACCAGCGTCCAATCATTGCCGAGGGGTCAGACAAGATCCGTGACATGGAAAGTTTCGCCATCGATGAAAATTTTCTGGATGCGTTTCACATACAACTCGCTTCGGGCGCCAATCTCATCCGGCGCACCGACACCGTAAACGCAAAATTTCTCATAAACGAGGAAGCTGTACGCTATCTTGGTTGGTCTTCACCTGAAGAAGCGATTGGAAAGCGCATCGGGTGGCAAAACAATTATGTACAGGGAACCGTCACCGGCGTTACCAGGGATTTTCACCTGGGTTCACTCCACTCGAAAATAGGTCCGCTGGTTATGTTGTACCCACCTTCACCCGGATACTTTGAATTCACATCCATCAAACTAAAGGCCGACGACCAGCTGCCTGAGACGCTGGCTCTGATCGAAAAACTATGGAAAAAATATGAGCCCGCTGGGGGGTTCGATCTGCGCTTCGCCAACGACAGCTTTCTGCGGCTGCACAACGCCGATGTCAAGCTGGGAACACTCTCTAATATGTTTGCTTTCATTGCAATCGTGATCGCGGTGCTGGGACTGCTGGGATTAACCAGTTACATCGTCGAAGAGAAAACCAAGGAACTCGCCATCCGGAAAGTTCTGGGTGCGACTTTGGGAAACTTGCTCAAATTACTCTACGGCAATTTCATGAAGCCGGTATTCTTCGGAGCGGTTGCAACAGCCCCTTTGATGGTTTGGCTGGCTGAAAAATGGCTTGGCGGTTTTTCATATCACGTTGCTGTCGATTGGAAATTTTATGCAGTTGCCATTTTCGGGGCAGTACTGCTTGCCGGGCTCACGGTTAGCTTTAAATCGGTGCGGGCCGCTTTTGAAAATCCCGTAAAATCATTGAGGAACGATTAAGGGTTCACGGGCACTTCTCTGCTGGCCTGAAAAAATCTTCCGTGTAACACGACACGGAAGCCCCTCGATTATGCACCTCAGCGTCGTTTCACCACACTTCGCTAAGTTTAAACCACCTATTTTGCATGGCTGCACTATCTTCATTCACATGAATACCCGCTCCGCCTTCTCACTCGCACTCTCCAACTTGTTTTTTACCATCCTTCAACCCGGTTTGGTCGCCGGATATTTCCCATGGCTGATAGGAAGAGAGGAATTCATTTACAGGATCGAGCAACCTTTCAGCACGCAGCAACATCTGGGTATTGGAATCAGTGCAGTTGGATTTGCGATCATGATAAGCTGCATCGTGCGGTTCGCTGTGGAGGGAAAGGGCACACTCTCTCCCGCGGACCCCACGAAGCGGCTTGTCATCAAAGGGTTGTATACATATTCACGCAACCCGATGTATGTCGGTGTTATGGGTTTGCTGATAGGTGAGTCTGTCTTCACACAGTCATCCGTACTGTGGGTCTACAGTATCCTGATTTTTGCCGCATTCAATCTGTATATTGTGTTTTTCGAGGAGCCAAGACTCAGGCGAGATTTCGGAAAGGAATACGGGGAATATTGTGCGAAGGTGAGAAGGTGGATGTAGGTTTAAAAGTTGAAAGTTGAAAGTTGAAAGTTGAAAAGTTCAAGTTTAGAGTTCCATGTCGAAGCTTTCCCCCATTTCTGAGAATGACCGGCTGGTAAATGTCGACGTCATTCGTGGCGCGGCATTGCTGGGCATTCTGATGATGAACATTCCCTTGTTTGCGATGCAGGATTATTATTCCGAACCCTGGAGCGCAGATACATCCAATTTCAACTTTTGGTACGATGCCGTAGTTACCACGTTGTTTGAGGGAAAAATGCGGGCGCTATTCTCTATGATATTCGGCGTTGGCATTTTGCTTTTCACGATGCGGAAAGAAGACAACGGCTGGCAGGTCACCGGCCTCTACTACAAACGCATGGTCTGGCTGATTCTCTTTGGTCTCGCCGACGCACATCTGCTCCTGTGGATAGGTGACATTCTTTATGTATATGGTGTGTGCGGATTGATTGCCTACCTGTTCCGAAAGATGAAACCCATTTACCTGGCTGCCGGAATCCCTCTGGTTTCAATAATCGGATTCACATCGGCGACCTACTTTATGCAAGGCATTCGCACACAACTCCTCGCCTACAACGATGCAAAGGCGGCGCAGGAAAAAAACACCACACTCACCGAAACCCAACAGAAGGCACTCGCCGATTGGCGCGAAGTGGAAAAAGAATTTATTCCGAATAAAGAAGACGCTGCGGATCACACACGTAAAATGAAATCTGATTATGCAACCGTGGCATCTTATATAAGGCCTGAAGCGTGGAAAGCGCAGACAGAATATCTGGTCTATGAAATCTGGGATCCTCTCGCACTGATGCTTCTGGGAATGGCCCTTTTCAAATGGGGTTTTCTCTCTGGTGAGTGGCCCAGAAAGAAATACCTGAAGACTCTCTTCATCGGTTATGGAATTGGATTGCCGCTGGTAATTTTCAGCTATGCGTACAATGTCATCCATGTCCCTACGACGGCAGCATTTTTGCGTCATCTTGCCGATCATCCTGTCAATTGGGTCGACCTGACTTACGATGCCCAACGCATACTGATATCTCTCGGGCACGCCAGTGCTATTTTATTGGTTTTGAAATCAGGCGTGCTGAGCGGGTTCACAAATCGGCTCGCCGCTGTAGGACGGATGGCATTCACAAACTATGTGATGCAATCCATTTTCTGTTCGCTGATTTTCTTTGGCTATGGCCTGAACTTCTTTGGCGAACTTGAATATTACCAGCTATTCTATGTTGTTGCAGCCGTATGGCTTTTCCAGCTTTGGCTCAGTCCCCTTTGGCTCAGGGGTTTTCTGTTCGGGCCGCTCGAATGGGTATGGCGAACGCTGACCTACTGGAAACTTCAGCCTTTTCGTCGGAAATGAACATCATATAGTTACCATGCAGGATCCGGCAAACATCAAAAACAAACGGAATTTTCTATTTTATATAAATACTCATTCAAAATGCCAGTTCTTTTTTTTCATCGCACGCTTCTCTTTGTTTTCTGTAGTGTCGTGTCGGCTTACGGCCAGAAGACTATTGCACCCGCTGAAAGAATTGCTTACATAAAATCAGTCCCGGTTTTTGTCTGCCGCGCCTCTCTCAGCGATGAAAATATTAAAGCGCTAAATAAAAATGACGCAGCAAAGGCGCGCGCCCAGTTGGAAATCATAAACACAAAGATCAAAGCAGAGTTCAGAGAGGCATGGGGTCTGAGCGACTCAATCGTATTCGTCGAAAAAAATGAATTTGATAAGGCAAGAAAGAAATTGAAGCATTGCATTTTCGTTGATGTTACGGACTACTGCACGACCATTCCAGGAGCGGATTGGGTTACCGCCGATATCGTGTTGCACCCCTCTCTGCCAGCCAATCGAAATTTTTTCCGCAAAATCGACCCTCTGTTTACAGACACCTCAACAGTCTCAGTAATAACCAGTCTACGAGTCTTGGCGCAAAGCGCTTCCAAAGAAAGGGTATGGAACGACCAACCTGTGAAGGTCCATAAAATTCTGATCAATAAGGATGATCAACAAGTAGCCCCTTACGAGTTTCCAAGAAAGGAAATCATAAAAAAATACCCGGATCTAATCGAGGTTGTTGACACGCCCACATTGCTCCGCGTCATTCGTAGCCGGGCACCAGGCTACGTATATTTCTATCAAGCCCTGGTTGTCAATGCGGAAGACGGCATGTTTGTCAAACTTCCCTGATCAGACTAATATCCGCGCTGGGTCAAATATCTATTCAAATCTTCCAAATGATCTGTGTTGATCAGGTCAACACCCGCATTGGACAATTCCCTCCATGCCAGAATGTTATCCGGGATGGCCCATAACCTCAGCTTCTTTCCTTCCGCATGAACCTTCGCAGCGAGATCTTTGATCCGTCGCAAATCGCTTGCTGTTGCGTGGGTCTTTCCATCCCATGCTGACCAGTTGGAATAGGTGTCGCTGATTACCGGCATCCATTCCACGGAATATCCTTTTCCTAAATCCGCAGGGCGCCCATCAATGGCCAGTCCATCATAACCATCTCCCATCATCGCTGTCACAGGTCTGTTACCGGATAAATAGATTTTGACGGCACAGTTTGGGGCCTTGCATTTCAAAGCCGGATAATCGTCAAGCAGTGCACGAATCGCACGATACGTCTCCTCGCCCCGGGTTTTGATGTCAATCATCAGGTAAAATGTACTTGCGGTTCCGTAAACGGATCCGCTGTTGAGTTTCAAAAGACTGTCCAGTGGACGTATATAAAGCTGGTCCAGCCTCGGTGAGCGATCCGTAGCCCGGTTATGCGCAACCAACAACACTCCATTTTTCAGATGAACATCTGCCTCCACAGAATTAAATCGATTGGCCAACGCGTCAAACAACGGTCGTGCGTGTTCATAATCGTTATGTGCATGTGCCTTTCTGTGCGGACCCTGTTGCGCAAAACCATAAATCCACCCAACCAGCAGCAGTAATGATAATTGAAACTTCATGGAGAGACCTAAGTTAATTATCAAATCCATTATTATTATATTCAGTAAAAGAAACCAATTCCAAAACCTATGAAAAAATATCATCTTCTTGCTGTCACGCTGATTTTGTCACTGACCGTGGGAATATTCGCGTTCAAGTCCGATGATGACCAGGACACCAAAGCTTCCGTGGTAATCGTCAAAGTTATCATGATTCCGAACGTAAATTCATCCACGATACAAATCTACCGCGCCGATGTAAAGGTTGAAGAGATAAAACTTCCCAAACTTCCGGCAGATTCACAACAACTGAACTGGCAGGTGGTGACCAGTACATTGAATAAACTTGCCAACGAAGGATATCGCGTCTCTTCAGGTTCTGTCAACGGAGAAAATTCCGTCTATGGCACTTTTGTACTGACGAGATAATTTATACATCCGGATCATCAAGGGTGCCGAGAATCAATTGTAAATTGAATACATTTCAATCCCCACCTTAATAGACTAATTTCGACATGACACTCGAACAACAGTTGCAATACTGTAGGATCTGTGAAAACAGGAAGATGAATCCAGCCATTGGCCTGGTTTGTGGCCTCACCGATCAAAAGCCTGCTTTCGAAAACCAATGCCCGACCTTCCGCATTGATCAGCCAGAGGCTGACCGCCTGCTGGCGATTGAGCAAAGAGCCAAGGAAGAAGAACAAACTGCAAACGGCTCGTTTGCACCGGAGAAAGCCGGCATCAAAAAGGGCCTCATGGGCGGCGTCATCATGCTACTCATTGCTATCGTTTGGTTCGTCGTCGGACTGGCGGCAGGATACGTGTTCTATTACCCACCGATTCTTGCCATCATCGGTATCTATGCGATTATCAAAGGTCTTGCAAAAGGAAACTATACAGGCGAAAAGTAATTTTCAAACTACCCATCCACCTGCATCAACAAGGAACTACTCGTTGGAAGACTGTGGCACAGAAATTTACCGGGCCGCTAAGGCCAGGACAAAGTATAGCATTCGGAGTCGACCCCGGCGTTTATCGACATGGCAGAACAGTAAACAGATTTGTCTCAATCTCCGTCCAATCCTCCTCCCTACCTTTGTAATAAGGGTATTAAATCAATTATTAACCCTTAATTCAAACTAAAATGAAAGATTTCTTATTTGTTTACAGGACGGACGCGTTATCCATTCCCACTTCCTCGCCCGAAGAAATGCAGGCTCTGACCAAGCGCTGGATGGACTGGATTGGCAGCATCGCAGCACAAAACAAACTCGTTGACCGGGGCAACAGGCTTGAGCGAACGGGCAAAGTTTTAAGACCGAAACATGTTACCACAGATGGACCTTACATGGATATCAAGGAATCCATCGGCGGCTATTCGATCGTGAGGGCAGCCTCGCTCGATGAAGCGGTCAAACTCGCCGAAGGATGCCCCGGACTGACGTTGGGTGGCACCGTGGAAGTGAGGGGGATCAGTAAATTATAGTTCAGACATCTAAAACACCGAGACACTAGCACTCACTAAGATTTTTGTTATTGAAGTCTAAATAATTCTTTGTGTGGCTTAGTGTCCTGGTGTCTTTGTGTCAAGAAAAGAAACGCGTGCAAAAAAACGAACTTATACCGCACCTTTTCCGATCAGAATACAGAAAAATCACTTCTGTGCTGGTAAAGCTATTCGGCATTCGACACATCGAAGTTGCTGAAGACATCGCCAGCGAAACTTTTCTGGCTGCCTCAGAGACTTGGGGACTGAAAGGGCTGCCGGAAAATCCTGTCGCATGGCTTTACACGGTCGCCAAAAACAAGGCGAGGAACCAGTTGCAGCGTGACCAGGTCTTTCAAAACAAGATCAGTCCCGAAATAGCCGGGTCGGCGCAAGAGGCGATCGATGCCGACGTTGACCTGTCAGCGAAGAACATCATCGATAGCCAGCTACAGATGATGTTTGCCATTTGCCAACCCTCCATTCCTGCAGAGGCCCAGGTGGGACTTTGTTTAAGAATACTTTGCGGTTTCGGAATCGACGAAATCGCCGATGCATTTCTCACGAATAAGGAGACCATCAACAAAAGATTATTTCGCGGCAGGGAAAAACTCCGTATTGAAAATCTGAAGATCGAGATGCCTGCTACCCATCAGATTGAGGCGCGGATGCAAACCGTTTTGACAACGCTGTACCTTCTTTTCAACGAAGGCTATTATTCCGGTGGGCCGAAGACAACCTTACGTAAAGAGTTGTGCCTTGAAGCCATGCGCCTATGCCTGATGTTAGTCGAACATCCGGACACCAATACACCAGCGGCAAAAGCGTTATTAGCATTGATGTGTTTTCACGCATCCCGGTTTGATGCCCGGATCGGAAAGAACGGAGAGATTATTTTATATGAAGATCAAGATACCAGTCTTTGGAACGCCGATCTGATCGGGCGGGGCGAATTTTATTTGAACCTGGCAGCTACAGGTAACAAGTTATCACGCTATCACCTGGAAGCTGCGATCGCCTACTGGCATACTCAAAAAGAAGACCGCAACGAAAAGTGGGAACATATACTCCAGTTGTACAATCAATTACTACTGGTTGAATACTCTCCCATTGCCGCTCTCAACAGAACCTACGCATTGTCTAAGTCCAATGGAAAAGAAGAAGCGATTCGCGAAGCTGAAAAGCTGAACCTGACCGAAAACCGGTTTTATTTTATGTTGTTGGGTGAGCTGTATACTTCCATCGACAACGAAAAGGCCAGAGACCATTTTCAGACTGCTTATAAAATGGCCCGAACGGACGCCGACCGGCAGGCCATCCTGAAGAAACTCAATGCCCTTTAGGCGGGATTTCGTCCGAATTTCATCAAAAAGAAGGGTTTGCATTTAATATGTATACATATTATATTTGCGCATATTAAATTAAAAATTATCAATTTATGTGGACACAATCACACACCATCGTAACCAAAGAAGCAACCAAAGAGCAAATGTGGAAGTTGTTTGCCGATGTGAATAACTGGCACACCTGGGATGAAGGCATAGAATCGGCCAGCATATCCGGATCGTTTGAGAAAGGCAATCGCTTCACACTGAAGCCAAAAGGCGGCCCCCAAGTGAACATCGAACTCATCGAGACCATTGAAAACAATAAATTCACGGACCTGACGCGCTTTCCATTGGCAAAGATGTATGGCGAGCATATCTTTGAAGAAACGCCCGAGGGGCTGAAGATTACCACCACAATGAAAGTGGAAGGTCCGCTGGGCTTCCTGTGGAGGAAACTGGTGGCGCAAGGAATCGCCGACGCACTGCCTCACGAAATGCCCCAGCAGGTGAAGGCCGCATCCAAATTATGAGCAAATCCGAAAACCCGTTCCAGTTCAGCGTTGCCGAGGAAAGTTCCGGCTTCCTTTTGTGGCAGGTAACGAGCCTCTGGCAGCGCGAAATACGAAAAGCGCTTTCCAAATTTGACCTTACGCACGCGCAATTCGTACTGCTGGCGAGTGTCCACTGGCTTACGCTCGGCAAACAGGAAGTGACACAAGTATTGCTTTCGAATCACTCGAAGATCGATCCGATGACTACGTCACAAGTATTGCGAACGCTTCAGACCAAAGGATTGATAAAACGGCAGGAACACAGCACTGACACCCGGGCGAAAATGGTAGCATTGACTGAAGCGGGCGTTAAATTGGTAAAACCTGCTGTGAAAGCTGTAGAACAATTTGACAACGACTTCTTCAAATCCCTGGGCTCGGGAACAGCCGACTTCAACAAAAAACTCCTGCGCTTGCTTGCAGCGGTCAAATGAAAGCATACATCGCCATCGCACTTCATTCCAGAAAAAAAATGGACGTGGTAATTTCGGCCATTCAACAGCAGCTTTCAGATCGCAACATCGGCGCTCACGTTTTCGTCGACAAATATCATTTCAACTCATCCCAGGAAAAAGAGATGATGCAGCAAGCCATGACTGATATCAGCAATTGTGATGTGCTTATTGCCGAACTGTCTGAAAAAGCCATCGGTGTTGGCATCGAAGTGGGGTATGCGAAAGCCCAACGGAAACCTGTCATTTATGTTCGTCATGCTTCCACAGAACATTCCACCACAGCATCAGGCATCTCCGATTATTCGATTGTCTACTCATCTCCGCACGATCTCGGTACAAAACTTCGAAGCGTGCTTACAGAAGTTTTGAGCCCCAAATCATGAATTGAAATTCAAAACTTGCTGACCAGGAAGCCGGATAATTTTCTTCAGGTGCCAAGAAATTAAGACAGCATGACCTTCTTTCCCGTCTTCACCGCTTCGAATATCGCATCGATGATCTTCATATCTTTTACACCCTCTTCCCCATCCACGGGAACAACCGGTTGTTTGTTCTCCAGGATAATCGCCGCCATCTCTTCCATCTGAACAGTTTGATGCGTGACATGCGTTGCTTCGAGTTCACCCTTCATCGTCCGTCCCTTGATTGGACCGTAACCCGTGGCCGGGAAAAGTTCAGCCCAGCCTTTTTCACCATCTAGAAAAAAACGATCCAGGTTATTCATTGCATACGTTGACAGGCATGAAGCAACTGCGCCGCTGGGAAATCCCAGTTGAAACTGAATGGTTTCGTCAACACCTTCCTTGAATTTCACAGGATCCGTTTTCGTTTCCTGAGCCGTGACCCATACCGGTTCCTCGCCAATCATGTAGCGTGATCCATTGATGGAGTATACACCGATGTCCATCAGGGCACCACCACCCGCCAGTTGTTTGTTCAACCTCCACTGGGTGGGATCGCCGATCCTGAATCCGCTCAAGCCCTGAAAGAAAAGGACCTTCCCGAGTTCGCCGTCTTTTCTCATGCGGACAATCTCCAGCGTTTTCGGCTCGAAGTGCATGCGGTAACCAATCAGCAATTTCACGTTGGCTTTCCTGCATGCATCAAGCATATCCTTTGCGTCTTTCGCATTCACCGACATAGGTTTCTCGCAGATCACATGCTTTCCCGCATTGGCAACTTTGATGGTATGCTCCTTGTGCAGTGCATTCGGAGTAATCACATAAACAGCATCGATGTCTTTGTTGTCTTTCAACTTATCCATGTTGCCATAGCTATAGCAATTGGCCGCCGGGATATTATATTTTTTCTGCCAGTCAGCGATTTTCGATGGCGTGCCACTTACCACACCTACCAGTTTCGCCTTCTTACAGGCCAGCATGGCTTCTGCTACGCGTGCTCCGTAGCTGCCCAACCCACAAATAGCCACACGCAGGACCGGACCTTCATACGGTGCGTCGGTTAACAGGTTAGAAGCTTCTGCTTTTGCTTCGCTCAGATTCAGCAAAGGAAGACCTATCGCAGACAGGCCTATTTTATAGAGAAAATCGCGTCGAGTATTCATGGGTTTGGTTGTTTTAGACGGGAGGAAATTATCCATAAAAATCTACCAGGGCAACACCTGATGCTACCATCGGAGGTTAACTTTAGGCAACCTGAAAATAGTTGCATGCCGTAGAATGAGGAATTGACGCTTCGAATCCGTCAGGCACTCTCACTTCGTTGAAATAATGAAGCCGTGAATTCTATTGCAATCCGGAACCTCGCCTATCTTAGCAGGAAATAAAAGATTGCCGGATCGTCATCGGCGTATTTATCGCAAGAACACGCCAAAAATACTTTGATTATGACAAAATCGTTGCTTCTTTCCGCCTGTGTGTTTCTCACCCTTGCCTGTTTCGCGCAAAGCAAGACCCGTGAACAACTCAAAACTGACTCGCTCTTTGCAAATTGGGATAAACCCACATCACCCGGTTGCGCATTAGCTGTCATCAAGGACGGTGCTTTCATTTACAAGAGAGGATACGGCATGGCCAATCTGGAACATAATATCCCTATCTCTCCGATTTCGGTTTTCGACATTGGATCCACGTCGAAACAGTTCACTGCAACATGCATCGTGTTGCTAAGTCAGCGTGCGAAACTATCGATCGATGATGAGGTCAGAAAGTACATACCCGAACTTCCCGACTACGGGAAGCCAATCACCATTCGGCATTTATTAAATCACACCAGTGGATTGCGCGACTATCCCAGCCTGATGGAACTGGCGGGCTACCAGTTGGAGACTGTCACCAACCGCCAGGAAGCGCTCGATGTAATATCGAAACAAAAAGCACTGAACTTCAATCCTGGTGAAGAATGGCTCTATAGCAACACTGGATTTTTCCTCGCAGCGATCATCGTGGAGCGTGTCTCAGGGAAAACGATGAATGAGTTCGCCACGGAAAATATTTTCTCACCGCTGGGCATGAAGAATACCATGTTCCTGGATGATCACACGAAAATTGTACCCAATCGCGCTACAGGATATGACCCGAGAGAAGGCGATGGATTCAAAATCAGCATGTCAAATTGGGAGCAAACCGGAGACGGCGCCGTTCAAACAACCATAGAAGATCTTAAGCTTTGGGATGACAATTTCTATAATCCCAAAGTGGGCGGAGCCGAATTGATCACCGCACTCACGACCGTCGGTAAATTCAACAACGGTGAGAAACATCATTACGGCCTGGGTCTTTCCATGAACAAATACAAAGGACTCGATCGCGTGAGCCACGGTGGCGCCTGGGCTGGCTATCGTGCAGAGCTCGCACGTTTTCCACAAGAAAAATTTTCCGTCATCTGTTTGTGTAACCTGGGAAGCATGAATCCTTCAGGGCTTGCCATGCAGGTGGCTGATGTCTATCTCGCCGACAAATTTGAAAAACCAGCGCAAAAAGTCGCAGCATCGAAACCCACATTTAAAATAAAAGCATCCGACCTTGTCAAATATCAGGGTTCATACCGAAGACCGGCGGATGAGTTTGTACGTCAAATCGTGCTCCGTGACGGAACGCTTTTTTATGTTCGTGGTCCCGGCAGCGAAAGCCCTTTGTCGCCAATTGCCAAAGATCAATTCAGAATGAATGACGTTGACCTTACCATTACTTTCACTTCAGATTCAAAAAGTAAAATCAACGGATTCGATATTTCCGGCAGCCCATCTTCCCACCTGGAGCTATTTACCCCTTTTTCCCCTGATGAAACTCTGCTCAGTGAATATGCGGGATCCTTCTATAGTGAAGAAATAGACGTTACTTATGAAACGATGCACCAGGGTGAAAAACTCATACTGAAAACGGATCGCATGACGAAAAGACCGCTCACGCCGGTCGTCAAAGATTCATTTACGTGCGACCTCGGCGCGATTAAGTTTACGCGGGATGGAAAAGGTGCGATCGATGGGTTCACGCTTTCGCAAGGACGCGCCCAGGGCATCATCTTCAAAAAGAAATGATTGATGCATGAATTCGTTCGATCTGATTCGCCACCGTTTGATCAACCAGCAAATTGCAGAAACAAAATTCAAACGACCAGAACAGATCGTATCCTGGATGATCGCCATGCAGGCACAGGAATATGCGATGGCACGTTGGGCAATAGGACTGCGGCTGCCTGGGTCCACTGATGGCGATGTTGAAAAAGCACTGGATCAGGGGAAGATTCTGCGTACACACGTCATGCGTCCTACCTGGCATTTTGTTACACCCGCAGACATCCGGTGGTTACTGGCCCTCACAGCGCCACGCGTACACGCAGCAAGTGCATACATGTACCGGCAGTCAGGTTTGGACAGCAAAATCTTTAATAAAAGTATTGATGTTATTGCCCGTGCGCTCGAAGGTGAACGTCATCTCACCCGTACAGAACTTCAGTCCCTATTAAAGGAAAAGAACATAGTCGCGGACGGCTTCAAACTCGGTTACATCATGATGAATGCTGAACTGGAAGCAGTGGTCTGCAGTGGAAAACGAAGGGGTAAACAATTCACCTATGCATTGATCGACGAAAGGGCTCCTCAGTCAAAGCTTTCGGTTATAGAGGATGCGCGTTCAGAACTACTTTTGCGATACCTTATCTCGCGGGGCCCCGCGACGCTGCAGGATTTTTGCACATGGTCTGGGCTGACATTGAAAGATGCTCAAGCAGGATTCGAGTCTATACAATCAAAACTTGTCGCTGAAACCATTGACGGTAAAAAGTATTGGCTCGCCAAATCTTCTCCGGCGATGGCGGTCAAAGCGGCCGCCGGAAAACTATCGTCGTTCCTCATGCCTGACTATGATGAGTATGGTATGAGTTACAAAGATCGCAGCGCGATTCTGGACAAGGAGGATTTGTCTTACACCGTGAGTCGCGGCAATCCTGTGTTTAACCGGATGATTATACTGGAGGGAAAGATCGCGGGCACATGGAAGCAGCACGTTGAAAAAAAGAAAATGAGGGTTGAAACTGTTCCTTTCAGGCCACTCACCAAATCCCATCAATTCAGTCTTTCAAAAGCCACCGACCATTTCATTAGGTTTCTCTGTTCGGACCTAATCCCTAATGCCTAACTCCTTACCTCTGCATCCGCGATCTTCAACGCCTCCCCTATGATCGATAGCCCCTCATCTATTTGCGATTGAGTGACGCACAATGGTGGCGCCACGAATATGAATCCCCACCTTACGAAAGTATACATACCCAATTCCTTAATCTTTGCCGCAACTTTATTCATCACCGCCATCTCTTCGGGTCTGGCGTTGAACGGAGCCATCGGTTCTTTGGTCTTGCGATTCCTGACCAGTTCAATGCATCCCAGCAATCCTGTATTACGATAGTCGCCAATGGAAGGATGCTTTGATTTCATTTTCTCAATTTGGTCATCCATGTACCTTCCCATGGCAGCAGCATTGCCAATCAAATCATCGTCTTCATAGATTTTCAGCACCTCAAGTGCGGCTGCACAACTTACCGGATGAGCAGAATAAGTAAGTCCGAGTGCCAAAAGATTGTCATCATATTTTGCAGCAATCCGATCGCTCACCATCAGGCAACCAAAGGGCAAGTAACCCGATGTAAGACCCTTTGCCATGGCAATCATATCAGGAATAATATCATGATGCTGAAATCCAAACCATTTGCCCGTGCGGCCAAAGCCACTCATTACCTCATCCATAATCAGAAGAATTCCATGCTTGTGGCAAAGCTCTCGCACTGCTTTCAGATACCCCACCGGATACTTCAGGCAGCCCGAAGAACCTGATTCTCCTTCGAGAAGGATTGCCGCAATGTTACCGGGTCCTTCGAATGCGATCACCCGCTCCAGTTGGGATACAGCATCAGTCAGCAAAGAATCCGCACTGTGAGGCCAACGGTAGAGATACGGAATATCGATGTGTACAAAGTTCGGTGCCTGCTGCGCGTCAGCAGGAAGTTTGCGCGGATCTCCGCCCGCCGCCATCACGCCGTATGTTGATCCATGGTAGGATTGGTAGCGTGCCAGCACTTTGTGGCGCCCAGTATACATGCGTGCCAGCTTTATCGCGTTCTCTATAGACGTCGCACCGCATAGTGTAAAGAATGCCTTATTGAGATCCCCAGGACACAGTTCAGCCAATTTCCTGCCGAGGTCTCCGCGCACTTTGGTGACGCAAGAGGGCGTGACGTAGCTCACCTGTTGCATTTGTTCCATCACGGCCCGCGTAACGCGTTGGTTGCCGTGACCAATGTTGACATTCATCAACCCGGAAGAGAAGTCAATGTACCGTTTGTCATCATAGTCATAGAGGTAAACACCTTCACCATGTTTTACCGCGATAGGTGAAATGCCTTTTTGCTTACTCCACGAAAAAAGTGTATAGTCAAGATTGTCATGAATAATTCCATGTGCTTGTGACAAAGTTTTTTCCATAGGTTGTTCGTTTCAAAAACAATAATACATCCCTGCCTGATTCTACACCCGGGTGTTGAATTCAACTCATCCAATTAATACCAGCCTCCGGATTCCATTTCGTAGTAGTCTTTTTCAATTTCGTCCAAAACTCAATGGAACTCTTGCCGGTGATATCGCCCACTCCAAATTTACTTTCATTCCATCCTCCGAAAGAAAATGGTTCACGCGGCACGGGAACACCCACATTCACACCCACCATGCCCGCGCTGGCATGATCGATGATATAACGCGCTACGCCACCGCTTTGCGTGAACACGGAAGCAGCGTTTCCATAAGGATTTGAATTCTCAATGGCCAACGCCTCCTCAACAGTCCGGCTCCGCATAATGCTGATCACAGGTCCGAATATTTCTTCCCGGGCAACAGCCATCTCAGGTTTCACAAAATCTATCACGGTAGGACCCACATACGAACCCTGCTCCTTTCCCTGCACAACAGCATTGCGACCATCGACCAGGATCTTTGCTCCCTGTTGCTCCGCTTCTGTGATGTAGCGTTCGATCCTCTCCTTCGCTTGCCTGTCGATCACGGCACCGAGGTTCTTACCTGGAACAACCTTCCTCGCTTCATCGCAGATCTTCGAAATAATATGATCCACCTGACCGACCGCAACCATCGCCGACGCCGCCATGCAGCGCTGCCCGGCACATCCACTCATGGCCGCCGCAACATTTTGCGCCGTCATGTCGGGAATCGCATCAGGTAAAACCAGCAAATGATTTTTTGCGCCGCCCAAAGCCAGGCATCTCTTATAATGATGGGTTGCTCTCTGGTACACCAGCTTCGCAACTTTCGTCGACCCAACAAATGACACCGCCTCGATACCTGGATGTTCGCAAATCGCTTCGACAATCTCCACATCGCCATGAACCACATTAAAAACTCCAGGGGGAAGACCGGCTTCTTTGAGGAGCATCGCCAGTCGACCGACCGTCAAAGGAACTTTCTCTGACGGTTTTATGATCATACAGTTACCTAATGCAATTGCGTTGGGGATCGTCCAATTCGGTACCATCGCCGGAAAGTTGAAGGGCACTATTGAGGCTACCACGCCGATCGGCGCATGTTCCGTCCGGCATTCAACACCCTTGCTTACTTCCAGCACTTCACCGGTTACAATCTGCGGCAAAGAAGTTGCGAACTCACTCAGTTCAATACTCTTTTCAATCTCAGCCACCGCTTCGGAATACGTTTTTCCGTTCTCTTCACGAATGAGTTCCGCGAGCTCCTTCAGGTTTTTTTCCAAAAGATTACGGTAACGGAAGAAAACCTGGACCCTTTCTTTGATGGGTGTTTTCGACCAACCAGCAAATGCCGCTCTAGCAGCCCCCACCGCATGATTCAAGTCTTCATTATTTGATAGCGGAACCGTCGAGAGCGGACTTCCATCCAATGGAGACGTGACTTCAAGGATGCGGGTCGAAGTCGTTGGGACGAATTCACCGTTGACAAAATTCTGGACTGCAGGATATTTCATGGCTATGGGGGTTGACATGGGCTACCCTATCCAAATTAAAGAAAATGTAAATCATTCCGGCAGAGGGCCTGCTCCGGCCGCTGTGGTGATTTTTTTTAGAAAAACCTGCAACCTTTCATAAATCCCTGAGTATTTCATACTAAAACGTAGAACTAATCTTGATTTTCTAGTATCATTACTTCTACATTTTAGAACCATATTCCGAGAAAAATCATGAAAGAAACACGGCTGGGAGAATTTGAAGAGGTCATTATGCTTTTGGTGGGCATATTGGGCGAAGAAGCTTACGCCTATCGCATCGCCGAGGAATTCGAAGCGCAAACTGGGCGGGCGGTGTCTATCGGCGCCTCTCATTCCGCATTGACCAGGCTGGAGGATAAAGGCTTCCTCGATTCCAAAATGGGAAAAGCGACTGCGGAACGAGGCGGAAGACGTAAAAGGATATACACAATCACGGCGAGCGGAAAGCGCGTAGTACAGGCGTCACGTGACTTCCGCATGGCGTTGTGGAAGCAGTACCCTGCGTTCAGTGTGAAAATGACTCCCGGGTTCAACTTCTAAGAATCGTGACACCGCGACCTCCCAAACTTGCAGAGCAATTGCTCCTTCGTTTCCTCCGCGACGAACTCACAGAAGAAGTAAGTGGCGACCTGGAGGAAAAATTTCAAACGATGAGCAGAAAATCACCCGCAAGGGCGAAGTTCAACTACTGGCTTCAAGTCATTCACTACATCCGGCCATTTGCGATCAGAAAATCAAGATTAACTCCATCAAATAACATAACGATGTTCAATAATTATTTTAAAGTTGGGTTCAGAAATCTAAGGAAGAACACGGGCTATTCTTTCATCAACATCGGTGGCCTCGCAGCAGGCATGGCCATCGCAATCCTCATTGGCTTGTGGGTGTTCGATGAACTATCATATAATAAAAGTTTCGAAAACTTTGATCGTATCGCTCAGATCATGCAGCACCAGACCAGCAATGGAAGAACTGGAACTGGCGAAGCTGTGCCTCGTCCGCTCGAAATGGCATTGCGCAACAACTATGGGAGCGATTTTACATACATCTCCATGTGTTCCTGGATGGGAGAGCATATGTTGACAGTAGGAGAAAAAAAATTCACAAAAAATGGATGTTATGCGCAGACCGATTTCCAAAAAATATTTTCGCTAAAGATGAAATCCGGCACGATCGATGCACTGAAAGATCAGTCGTCAATTTTGCTTTCTGTCTCAACCGCACAGTCAATATTCGGAGACAAAGACCCGCTCAACGAATCGATCCTGATCGACGGAAACTATCCGGTAAAAGTGACGGGCATATACGAGGACTTTCCGGACAATACATCGTTTTCGGATACAGACTTTATCGCCAGTTGGGAACTCTACATTACCACAGCACCGTGGATCAAAAACGCACTGGAACAATGGGGAAACAATTCCTTTCAGTGCTTCGTCCAGATACCCGATGGAAGCGACTTCGGAAGCATTTCTGCAAAGATTAAAAAAGTGAAAGTCATGGGTAAGCCCGATGAAGCCAGGTTCAATCCGGAAATATTCCTCTTCCCCATGCATGACTGGCATTTGTATAAAAACTGGAAAAATGGTGTAAACAATGGCGGGCGAATTCAAATGGTATGGCTTTTTGGAACCATTGGCGTGTTCGTGGTGCTTCTTGCCTGCATTAATTTCATGAACCTGAGCACAGCACGCTCCGAGAAGCGCGCTAAGGAAGTTGGCATACGAATGACCATCGGTTCCGTGCGCCGTCAATTGATCGCACAATTCCTGAGCGAATCATTTCTCGTTGTGTTCTTATCTTTTGCGCTGGCTTTGCTGATCGTGGCAGCATCTTTTCCTGCATTCAACAACCTCGCTGATAAGCACATGAAGATTCAGTGGGCCAGCCCCTTGTTTTGGATATTCAGCCTAGTATTTGTGGTTGTCACGAGTTTGCTGGCGGGGTCCTATCCAGCGCTCTACCTTTCTTCTTTTCAGCCGGTCAAGATTCTTAAGGGATCTTTTAAAGCCGGTCGGCTTGCGTCACTGCCGCGCAAGATATTGGTAGTGCTTCAGTTCACCATTTCCGTTACTCTGATCATCGGCACGATAGTCGTGTATCAACAGATCCAGTTTGCAAAAAACCGGCCCCTGGGCTATGATCAGAATGGTTTGATCATGATCCAGAAGAAGTCCCCCGAATTTTTTGGAAAACATGACATCATGAAAAATGACCTACTCGCGTCAGGCGCTGTAGAAGCTTTTGCCGAGTCGTCGAGTCCGCTCACTTCGATCTGGTCCAACAGTGGCGGATTCAGCTGGGAAGGCAAAGATCCCGCTTTGAATGGCGAGTTTGCCACCTTGTGGATCACACCCGAGTATGGCAAGGCAGTGGGATGGAAAATTCTCAAAGGACGCAGTCATTCACAGGAGTTTACCGGTGACTCAACGTCCGTTGTCATTAATGAAGCCGCCGAAAAATTCATTAACGCTGAGAACGTGATCGGTATGCAAATCAAGTGGGGTGATAACAATACCTACCGCGTCGTTGGAGTTGTTTCAGACATGGTTATGACGAATCCCTATAACCCGGTCAGGCCGGCGATCTATTTGATTGGGGAGACCGAATGGATGATCATGAAGCTTAATCCGGCAAAGAGTACAGGTGAATCGCTGGCTGCTGTCGAAGCTATATTTAAGAAGAATATACCCTCAGCAGCATTTGACTACAAGTTTGTGGATGAGTCCTACGCTTCGAAATTTAACTCGGAGGAAAGAATTGGCAAGCTGGCGTCTGTCTTCGCAATCCTGGCAATCATCATCAGTTGTCTTGGATTGTTTGGACTTGCATCTTTCGTTACGGAACAACGAACCAAAGAGATCGGCGTGCGCAAAGTAATGGGCGCGTCAGTCAGAAGTTTATGGCAGATGCTTTCGAAGGATTTCGTGCTGCTGGTTGTGATCTCCTGTCTCATCGCAGTGCCGACATCGTTTTACTTCCTGCAAAACTGGCTCACGAAGTTCGAATATCGTACCGAGATATCAGTCTGGATATTGGCTGCATCGTGCATCGGCGCTTTGGTAGTCACGATCACCACAGTGAGCTTCCAGGCTATAAAAGCAGCATTGATGAACCCGGTAAACAGTCTGAGATCAGAATAGACTGCTAGTGAATGATATTCCCAATCCGGCTCCACCTGACCTTATGGAGCAGGTCAGCTTCCTCATCGAGTGACATCCAGATGAAAAGTGCTTTGCCGACAATATGGTCTTCGGGAACAAAGCCCCAATACCGTGAATCCCACGAATCGTGACGGTTGTCGCCGACCATGAAATAATAGTCCTGCTTGAAAGTGTATTCCGTAACGGGTTTACGATCAATAAAAAGCTTTCCGTTTTCGATTTCCACATCTTTATTGTGATCGTATAAACGGATCGTCTCCCCGTAAAAATTCATCGTCGAATCGTTCACGGGAATTTTCAATCCTGCATGAGGAATGATCAGTGGGCCATACTGGTCGCCATTCCACGAAGTGTACTTGAGGGAAGGGAATATAGAAACCTCAGGCCCCGCACTACGCGTATCGTCTTCTTCCACTCTTTTCACGAACGCAGCTGCCTTCACCTGCTCCACTTGCTCAACGGTGAGATACATCCGGTACACCGCATCATGTTCAGATAACTTTCCCAGGTAGTGATAATCATCGCCGTCGAGTCCCATCTTTCTCCAGTTTCGCTTGTTGATCTCGTCGCGCGCTGTAACCAGGTAAGCGAACTTCTTGTAGTCCGGAAAAGGCTGAATTACACCATTGACGAAAATCTCCTTGTTTGCGATTTGCAATGTATCGCCCGCAAGGGCAACACATCGTTTCACGTAATTGTTTTTCAAATCAACAGGATAATCATTGTTGTCATTCAGATTTCTGGGTGGAACATTAAAAACCACTACGTCATTTCGTTTGATGTGGGAGATGCCAGGGAAACGATACGTTGGAAGCTGCACCCAATTGAGGTAAGATGGAATATCAGTGCCCCATATCTTTTGATGTGTAAGCGGAATCTGAAGCGGCGTTCGGGGAGTCTGGGGTCCATAGTGAAACTTACTTACGAAAAGGAAATCACCAACCAACAGTGAATTCTCCATAGATGGTGTTGGAATCACGAACGCCTGTACTGCGGACCACCGAATGAAGGTCGCGACGACCACCGCGAACACAACTGCATCGGACCATTCACGCCAAAATGATTTGGGCTTTTCGTCCGTTTCCTTGTTCTCACCGCGACGCTGCCTGAAAAAAATCCGTCTCATAGTAACCAGTTTGATTTAGCTTTAAACGCGCGCGATAAGCAGAGGTTAGGAACCGCGACAATGAACCGAGTTTTTTATGCTCGCGGCACTTATTTTGTGCGAAAGGAGTTTAGAATGGGCTATGATACGAAAACTTTCATCCGGTGTCTACCGGCTTTATTCGCGGAAAAAAAGCCCAAAAACGGGCAAGAGAAGGAATCTTGGGACTTTCAAATCTCTCGCCGCCGCCCGCAAACACGAGCGGGAGGTGCAGTACTTTAAAAGGCACTGATTATGAACAAATGAAGCCTCGCTTTGAGGGTGACGACTTAGTCAATGCGAATTCATTTTCCCAAACATATTTCGCCAGGCGCTTTCTCCTGGACCACCTCGATTTATCATTCGAAACAGGTGCAATTCGATCGTATTCATCCAGACGTGGCAGCGTCGCCAAGGGTTTTTTTTTCGAGGCGGCTCATTGTAATACTTTGAATTTGAATGATATGTAAGACTATTTTCGGACCGTTAAACTATTTTTATCAAAAATCCATTTTCAGTTGGTTCGTGAACACTGTCCGTACCCGGGAGTACATGAACCATTAACTTTAACCTATAACCAAACAAGATGAGCGATCAAAAAGATGTATTCGTGAAAATGGGCGTAAGCGCCTGGGAAACTGAAGTGAGCCGCGTCTCCAAAATCCTTGAAAGCACGGGCGATGATGCGTTGTCCAACGAGACAGCTCCGGGCCGGAACTCAGGTCATTATTTATTAGGCCACCTGGTGGCAGTCAGCGATGGTATGCTTGCGCTGCTGGGATGGGAAGAACGGTCATTAAAAGACCTGGATGCTCCGTTTTTGGCGAACGCCGAGAAAGCCGGTTTGCCGAGGCCCAATCTCTCAACTCTGCGCGAGCAGTGGAAAACTATCAACGCCAAGATCTCCTCGCACATCCAGAAAATGTCAGCGGACGACTGGTTCAATCGTCATACAGCCGTTTCGGAAGCAGACTTTGCCAAAGAACCGCATCGCAACAAATTGAATTTATTGATCAACCGCACCATCCATATGAGTTATCATCGCGGGCAGTTGATATACCTGACAAAAAAGGTCGATGATTAATGGATAAAGTGTGCTTTGTTGAGCATGGGAGGCCTGTGACTGCAAAAGGTCGCAGGTCACTCTACATGTCTACTATTTCGAATTGGAGACAAAAGCAATCTTCTTACTGTCGGGTGACCAACTTGGCACGTTGATGGTGCCTTGACCTCCGTAAACGTAAGCTATGTTCCGTGGAACGCCTCCTGCTACTGGCATCAACCGGATATAACAATGCTTATAGAATGGGTGCTGCGTGGGGTCAATTTCCTTCGGAAAGGAAATAAAGACGATCCATTTTCCATCGGGCGAGATGTGCGGGAACCAGTCGTTATACTCATCGAAAGTGATTTGTTCCTGGTGGCTGCCATCCGGTTTCATGCGCCAGAGTTTCATGGTACCGGTGCGCACTGAATTAAAATAAATATACTTGCCGTCCGGCGAATACTCCGGACCATCATCCAGTGTGGAACTCTGTGTAAGCGGCGTTTCCTTTTTCGTGGCGACATCAACAGCCCAGATATCAAAGACTTTATTGCGCTGCCCGGTGAATATCAAGGTCTTCTTGTCCGGAGACCAGCCGTGTAAGTACGAAGGACCCGAGGCTTCCTCTGTAATTTGCGTGGGTTTGTCGCTTCCGGTCGCAGGCATGATGTAGATCGTTGATCTGGCGCCCATGTGATTGCTGAGGCCGAGCATCTTGCCGTCAAAAGAGAGTACGTGATCGTTGTTATTGTCGTTGAGATCGCCTGTGTTCAGCTTTGCAACGGACCCGTTGGCGAGGTCATAGGCGTAGATCAGTCCGTCAGAGTTATAGATGAGCGACTTGTTGTCCGGAGTCCAGTTGGGGGCCTGCAATGAATTCGGGGCACTGTACACCACCTTCCGATTTCCCGTCGTGATATCCATTATTTCGAGGTGACTTCCGATGTAATCTGTGTAGGGCTTAAAGTCTTTCGCTGCCGGGATGATGATCCTCACATTGCTGAAGATAGCCTGCTCCATGACATCTTCCCGATGAGAACACAGGAAAATGCCGGCATATACTTCTTCGTTGAGAGCAAGTTCTTTGGTGACCGACTTATAATTCTCGCCTGCGGCGGCGGCCGAAAAAATGAAGGTATTACCGGACCTTTCAAATTGAATATGGGTTGGATGGTAACTTGACACGGCTACCTGGTCGGTTGCTTCTCCATCGGCAGGCCGGAACTGAAGCGATGTGAGGATATCTCCATGCACACACCCATCGGCGTACTTCGAATTGGTGTTAAGATTATCTCTTGCGATGATGCCCATCTTGCGATGATCGTCCGTTCCCTTGCCCACAAACTGCACTGTGGCCTGAATGATAAAATCTCCCTTGATCTTCTTCCACAGGAAGTGAAACTGATCTTCTGCAAACCACATGTTTTTGCCTGCAGAGGATACCGTATAGGTTTGATTTTCCGCGTTGTAGACGGCCGATCCCTTCAGTTTGGGATTCCCTACATCATCGTGGTTGTCGAAAATGCCAATGGGGTTTTGTCCCAGGGCGACGGTCAACAGAGTTGTGAACAAAACTGTTGCGGAAACTTTGATATACTTCATTTGCGTTTGCTTTTATGAACAATCAAAAATGCAACAAGAAACATGTTGCATGATCGTGTTTCATGAAAGTAAAGCATCGATCTGAAAAAAACTATCATTATTCCGCGGCCCGCCAGGCAACCTGAAAGTGCTATATCTTCTGAGCCTTCACCGCCGTTCCATATACCAATACTTCCGTAACACCTGCCATGATTTCATTGGCGTCATAGCGAATCGCAATCAGCGCATCGGCCCCTTTTTCATCGGCATGCTGCACCATCAAATCGAAAGCTTCAGCCCTCGCTTTTTCGCAGAGTTCTGAATAGATCGAGATGTTGCCGCCAAGCAGTGTTTGGAAACTTGCTCCGATGTTCATAAAAACATTTCTTGATCGCACAGTAATTCCCCTCACGACGCCAAGGTTCGAGACAATTTTATAACCGGGAAGTTCAGTGGAGGTAGTAATGAGGTTCTTGTCCATAATATTTGGATTTTAATGAATGGATAAGGTAGTAAACGTTTATGATTACCTGGCGTTTTACTGTTCTTGTTGAACTCAAAAAATTGATAACGGGCGGGTCGTCTTAAATAAAGGTGCAGGATTTTACTTACTTTAAGACCACTTTTTCAAACCCGGCCTATGAACAATTCATCCTCTGCGTTTCGCAATTCCATCGTTGCAGCCTTGGGTGGCTTTCTGTTTGGTTTCGATACAGCAGTCATCTCAGGCGTCGAGAAATCCATCCAGGTATTATGGTCATTGGATGTTTCCGAACATGGATTTACGGTAGCCTGTGCTTTGTTTGGAACGGTCTTGGGCTCGTTGATTGCTGGAGCGCCGGCAGAAAAATATGGTCGCAAAAAAGTACTGCAGGCGATTGGCCTCTTGTATCTGGTCACATCACTGGTCACAGCGCTTACGCCTTCATGGCTGCCGTTTGTAATCTTCCGGTTTCTAGGCGGTATTGGGGTGGGTGCTTCATCCGTCGTGGGTCCGATGTATATTTCTGAAATATCGCCCGCCCACTCACGCGGCCGGCTGGTAGCATTGTTTCAGTTCAATGTGGTGAGTGGAATATTGATCGCATTCATATCCAATTATCTATTGAACGGCATCAGCGAAGACTCGTGGCGTTGGATGTTGGGCGTACAGGCCATTCCTTCATTCCTGTTTTTTACATTAGTTTTTATGGTGCCCGAAAGTCCGCGCTGGCTGATGAAGCAAAAAAGGGAAAGTGAAGCGAAAGAGGTGCTGAATTCCATCGGTGAAAAAAACATAGACGGGGAGATGAACGGGATCCGTCATTCCCTGGAACAGGACAATACGGGAGTGAAGGAAAGTCTTTTCTCGGGCAAGTTCAACAAGCCAATCCTATATGTGGTCGTGCTCGCCATGTTTAATCAGCTATCCGGCATAAACGCTATTATGTATTATGCCCCGCGAATATTTGAAATGACCGGTCTTGCCAAAGACACCGCTTTGTTGCAGGCCATTTCCATTGGTGCCACCAATATGCTGTTCACGCTTCTGGCAATCTCTGTGATCGACAAGTATGGCAGAAAGACGTTGTTGATTATCGGTTCGTTTGGGATGGTCGCGTTCCTCGGGGCTGTTGCTTTCGCCTTTTTTACCGGAAATTTCGGAGGATATCTTGTGATGCTGTACCTGGTGGGTTTCATTGCCTTCTTTGCCTTCTCTCAAGGCGCCGTGATCTGGGTATTTATGTCTGAAATATTTCCCAACAAAGTGCGCGCTCAGGGACAGACCCTGGGGAGTTTTACCCATTGGATTATGGCCGCGATTATTTCCTGGACGTTCCCGATTTTTGCTGAATCATCGGCGCTCGGGGGCGCCTACGCATTCACTTTTTTCAGTGTGATGATGTTTGCTCATCTTATTTTCGTCTGGAAGGTTCTGCCCGAAACGAAGGGGCAATCACTGGAAGGGATTCAGCGATCGCTGGGAATACATTAGAAGTTCAGGCTTTCAAGGCTTGCGATCTTTTACCGGAATTACCAGTTTCAATCCGGACCAAATATCATCAACAGCGCAGACTTTGATATCCACGAGGCTGTGTTTAAGAGCAAAATCGCGAATGACATCCTCGCTCAGGTCTGTGGTCACGCCGGATGACTTCTTAGGCCACGAAACCCAGATCATGCCATCTTGTTTAATGCTTTTTCGGCATCGCAAAACTTCCTTTTCGTAAACCTTTTTTTCCTTCACGAACAGATGGATAAAATCGTGCGTACCATTGGCCAATTTTGGTTTCACAGTCACCGCTGCCGGCATCGTCCCGATCAGCTTCCAATAGCTTGGCGGTTCGCCAATGACCATAATGACATGCCCTTCCTTAATGCCAAGCATTTTTTAACAGGGGTGTTCCCGAATATCCTGCCATGGGACTGAATCTAAAAGATAATAGTTGTCGGAAAAAGTCTTAAATGGTTTAACAAGATGCATATAGTCCAAAAAAAAACCCGGTCTCTCGACCAGGGTTTGTTTTGAAGTCCAGCGACCAATTAGTTGCCGTTCTTTTTCTTTTCCATCTCAGCGTTGAAAGTGTCTTTGAACTTCTCATAGTCGTAATCGATTTTGAGACGATCGTCGGCAGACATTCTTGCGTTGTACTGCTTCACGAGGTCATCCGCAGAGAGCTCAAGCGCCACGTATGTTTTGTACGTGCCCTCTTTTGTCTGGACCAGTTTCTCACAGATGGTGCGG
The DNA here is from genome assembly GCA_044227305.1 of Cyclobacteriaceae bacterium. Classification (GTDB taxonomy): domain Bacteria; phylum Bacteroidota; class Bacteroidia; order Cytophagales; family Cyclobacteriaceae; genus ELB16-189. The sequence goes on from JBGAFJ010000001.1 coordinate 959,748, forward strand.
ACACCTTGCAGTGACTGCTCTACCACCTCGCGATTAAGCTGCTCGAATTTTTGTTCGAGTTCTTCCTTCTGGTTCATCGTCCTTGAGTTCGTGTAGTTGTCAGTGACAGTCTTCACGGTCGTATTAATGGCTTGAGCCAGTTCGTTGCGCGCGTTGGTCAAGGCCTTCTTTTTAGAAGTTACCTGGTCCATGCTTTCACCGATTGAGTTTGCCCTGAAAACTTTGCTGTTTGTGAAATAATCAGGACCAGAGCAAGGAACCACTACTTCTTTTTCGCCGGAGGGCATCGGTTGCTTCGATTTACAACCAGCGAATACAGCAGCAGCAGCTACCACTACTACATACGAGAGACGGATTACGTTTTTCATTTTTTTAGTTATTAGATTTTAGGGTCATGGCTATGGTCACTCACGACTCACCACTATTTTGCATGGTGCTTTGAATTGACCATTTATTATTTATCAAATTTGGTCGTGCAATTTAATCATTGCAAACTACAGGCCACAGTTAAAAATGAACGTTTTTAGGTTAATTTTCAGCAAAAACATGGTTTTTACTGCAAAATAGCGTTTAGCAATTCCGGCATTTTCTCCTTGTCCAGCACTTCCAGGGACTTGTTGTATGCGTCCTGACTGGAACGCTCATAGTCCAGGCTGTAGCCTTTGATGCGATCCAACGTAGTAGCGTAAATCTCCTTGTTGTCCTTCAAGGTACTGACGTGAATTTCGCTGGTCACAAAAGCAATGTGGATGTTTCCAGACACCGATCCTTTTTCAGAATCTGAGGTGATATCCACCCACAGCTCTGCTTTATTTTTCTGATCGGTAAATTCAAATCCCTGGTTTGCAAGGAAATTCTTGATCTTGTTAGTCAGTTGCATGTTTGTTTTCACCACGCCGAAATTTTTCTCAAGGGAACTGATGTAAACCAGTGGCCTTTGCACCGCCATGACAACCACCGCTTTCGGAACTGCCATTTTTGAAGATACCAGGGTAAAAATCTCTGATGGATTCGCGCCTGCAAATGCCAGCAAGTCGACCGTGACTGCGACGGATTGCTCCAGGTCGCGGGATCCAATCTTGGTCAAAAGAATTTTTGCCTGGCCGGCTACGTCGGTTTTGTACGTCGGAAATACGTCTCCGGAACCTTTGTCGAATGCTGCGCGAAGCGGCAGGTCTGGCAAGTTCACTTTGCGTTTTTTGTCAGTAGCCGTTGCCACTACTGAAATACTACTTTGTGCCACCCTCCTGTTCAAACTCAGCTGTGACGGATTCAAAGCAATCTGGATATTGTCCAGCAGCTCCTGCATGCTCGCATAGATCTCATTGGTTAGAATGATCTCTTTTCCTTCCCAGGTGAGTGTGATGGGTTCTGCCAGGTATTTCTCTACGGCACGAAATCCCTGGTAATAGAACCCCAACGCCTGCACAGCATTGTTGTCGCGTTCCGAGGCTTTTGCCTTCGTAAAATAGTCGAGTGCAAGTTTAACGGCATCGCGTTTCTGCTGCTCTTTGATGTCGCGATAAGTTTGTTTCGAAAGTCGGTAATACACCCAGTAGTTTACTTCATCCTCCCACGTATCCACCATTTCAAATTCCTGAATCTCATCCGCAGCCGTGGTCTGGATCATTTGTTCGTACTTGTCGTGAAATTCTTTGTTCACATCGATCGAAGTGAGCACAGAGCTTGACGAGATGTTGACTTTTATTTCTGATACAAGATCTTCCAGGGCACTCTTTTTTGCCTCCTGAACGTAGTTATTTGTACCCCCTTTGGTACTGTGGCCGATCCCCACATAATAGGAGTCTGTCGCAGGTTTTGCGCTTAGCCAAGCTGGCTTCGCATTTTCCTCTTTCTTTTTCTTATGTTTCTGACTGGATGTGGTTACCGTCGGACTGCAGGCCGAAAGGATAAGAAAAGCGATTAAAATTCGTTTCACGGCAGGGGAAGGTTGTTTCAATGTCAAATAAACCACATTCATGCCAGAATATGGGGTAATTTTCAACGTAAAGCTAAAATGGGTAAATCACTCAAAGGGACATTTTAGAAATTTTTTAATTTTAATTCAAATCGAAGGCAGGGTATGAAAAAGCTTGTGGGAATTATCGCGATTGCTGTACTGGCGTTAGGATGCCAGAAAAATGAAGCCGTTTCCAATTTCACCGGCAATGAAGTCACCTACGCCTTGCAGCAGGGTTCCCAATTCGCGGTAAGCGGAACTATCACTTTTCGTGAAAGGAAGGACGGTCAAGTTACAGCATCGATCGCGCTGAAAGGACTCGATGGCGATGCGAAATTTCCGGCTCATCTTCACCTTGGAGACATCTCAAAAGCTTCCGCCGATGTTGCATTGTTACTGAATCCCGTTTTCGGAAAAAATGGCACGAGCGAAACCACATTCCGGATGCTCGCTGATGAATCTACCATTGACTATACAAGGCTTTCCGACCTCAATGCCTGTATCAAAATCCACCTGGGCGACACCGGAGCCGATCGCGATGTTATCTTGGCGGCAGGTAACATAGGGTCTGCCGTGAGTGCAAACATCGCAGGTGGAAGATTGGGAGTTGCGGTTTGTAAGAGCGAGTAGAAAAGTTGCCGGTCTACAGTCTCCTGTTACCCGTCATTAGCTGCCAAATATTTAGACAGATTCTTCGAAGACTTCCGTTTGCGTACAATCCTCTGATTTTAAGAGCTCGCTGACTTCGGGTTGCGGTCACACTGAGCGGAGTCGAAGTGTGACGGAGTCGAAGTGTGACGGAGTCGAAGCGTGAGTGATGTAGGCTTCCTCGAATCGCCTTCGACTGCGCTCAGGCTGACATCAGCCCTTGAGTCATTGCTTACAGCATCAATCTCCTCCGCCCTTCGTCTCAATGGCGTAGGACGTAATCATCGAAGACAAGTACTCGCGGTTCATGCGTGCAATGTTGGTGACTTTAATTGCCTTGGGACACTCTGCTTCGCATGCATATGTGTTGGTGCACGCCCCAAATCCTTCCTTGTCCATTTGAGCGACCATTTTCTCGACGCGCTCTTTCCGTTCAGGCTTGCCCTGCGGTAATAACGCAAACTGAGAAACCTTGGCACTGACGAACAACATGGCTGATGCGTTCTTGCAGGCGGCAACACAGGCACCACAGCCAATACAGGTTGCTGCGTCCATCGCCTCATCAGCCACTTTCTTAGGAATCGGAATGACGTTTCCGTCAGGGACGCCTCCTGTATTTACCGAAACATAACCTCCGGCCTGCTGGATCCTGTCAAAAGCGGAGCGATCAACGACCAAGTCTTTCACCACCGGGAATGCCTTGGCTCTCCAGGGTTCAACGGTGATGGTGTCGCCATCTTTAAAAGTGCGCATGTGAAGCTGGCACGCGGTGGTCTGTAGAGGACCGTGCGGACGGCCGTTGATATACATACTACACATCCCGCAGATGCCCTCTCTGCAGTCGTGATCGAAAGCGATAGGGTCTTCATTTTTCTTAATCAACTCTGCATTCAACACATCGAACATCTCGAGAAACGACATGTCCTGTGAAACGTGCTCAAGTTTGTAGGTCTTGAATTCACCTTTTGAATCGTGACTTTTTTGTCTCCAGACTTTCAGGTTGATTTTCATAGTGTTCAATTCAATAGTTCGGCAATTGGGTGACTACTTGTAGCTCCTTTGTGTGAGCTTGACGTTTTCGAAGATCAGCTGCTCCTTATGCAAAGCCTCAGGTTGATCTTCACCTTTGAATTCCCAGGCGGCCGCGTAAGCGAACTCATCATCTTTCCTCATGGCTTCGCCATCCGGAGTGGATGATTCTTCACGAAAGTGCCCTCCGCAGGATTCTGAGCGGTTGAGCGCATCGTCGACCATCAGTTCACCCAATTCAATGAAGTCGGCGACGCGGCCCGCCTTTTCGAGCTCCTGATTCAATTCATTCGGTCCACCTAACACATTCACATTCGACCAGAATTCTTTCTTCAATTCCTGAATTTTTCCCTTTGCTTTTTTCAAGCCGGCTTCATTGCGCGACATCCCACAGTATTCCCACATAATATGTCCCAGCTCGCGATGAAGTTCATCAACAGTCTTTTTTCCTTTGATGGAGAGAAGTTTGGTGACGCGATTCTGTACAGCGTCCATCGCTTCTTTGAATTCGGGGCGGTCCGTTCCTATTTTTTCCCAACCCAACGTGGCGAGATAGTCTCCGATTGTGTAAGGAATGACAAAGTATCCATCTGCGAGGCCTTGCATCAACGCCGAGGCTCCAAGACGGTTTGCTCCGTGATCCGAGAAGTTCGCCTCGCCAAGTGCGTAGAGGCCCGGTACCGTAGTCATCAGGTTGTAATCGACCCATAATCCACCCATGGTATAGTGCACGGCGGGATAGATCATCATTGGCATTTCGTAGGGATTATCACCTGTGATCTGCTGATACATGTCGAAAAGGTTGCCATACTTTGCTTCGATCACAGCGCGCCCGTCACGTTTGATTGCGTCAGCGAAGTCGAGGAACACTGCGAGGCCTGTGGCACCCACACCGCGGCCTTCATCGCAAATCATTTTGGCATTACGAGACGCCACATCGCGGGGCACCAGGTTTCCAAAGGAAGGATAGCGTCTCTCCAGAAAGTAATCGCGATCGGCCTCCGCAATCTTGGCGGCATCTTTTGCCTTCAGTCCTTTCATCGCCACTTTGGGTGCCCACACACGACCATCGTTACGAAGTGATTCAGACATCAGGGTCAGTTTTGATTGATGATCACCAGAAACCGGGATACAAGTCGGGTGAATTTGCGTAAAGCAGGGATTGCCGAACAAAGCACCTCTCTTGTGGGCCCGCCACGCTGCCGTTACGTTCGATCCTTTCGCATTGGTAGAAAGGTAAAACACGTTTCCGTATCCACCCGTACAAAGCAAAACGGCATGAGCTGCATGCGACTCAATTTTTCCCGTGATGAGGTTGCGTGTGATGATACCGCGAGCTTTGCCGTCCACCATGACGACGTCAAGCATTTCCGTGCGCGGATACATTTTCACCTTACCATTGGCGATCTGCCGGTTGAGGGCAGAATAAGCGCCCAGCAACAATTGCTGTCCGGTTTGACCGCGTGCATAGAATGTGCGTGATACCTGCGATCCGCCAAATGAGCGGTTGGCGAGCAAGCCGCCATACTCGCGGGCGAACGGAACACCCTGAGCCACGCATTGGTCGATGATGTTGACACTTACTTCCGCAAGGCGATGTACATTTGCTTCGCGTGCCCGATAGTCTCCCCCTTTGATGGTATCATAGAACAGGCGGTAAACACTGTCACCATCATTTTGATAATTCTTAGCAGCGTTTATACCACCCTGTGCTGCAATGGAATGTGCGCGGCGCGGGCTATCCTGGAAACAGAATGCTTTCACATTGTACCCAAGTTCTCCGAGGGACGCCGCAGCTGACGCGCCGGCGAGTCCGGTACCCACGACAATAATGTCATACTTCCTTTTGTTAGCCGGATTTACAAGTTTGAGGTTGAACTTGTGCTTGGACCACTTTTCGTTCAGCGGGCCGGCAGGAACTTTTGAATCGAGAGTCATATCGAAGGAGGTATTAAGATCACTTATTAAAAAACATAACGATCGGGATCAGCGCAAACAGCGCCGGGACGATCAGCGAGAAAGCCACCCCTACTACCTTGATAATGGGGTTGTACTTCAAATGGTTCAGACCCAGCGTCTGAAATGCACTTCCAAATCCGTGAAAGAGGTGAAATGCGAGAGCGATCATACATATAACATACAGAATGACATACCAGGCCTGGCTAAATGCAAAGCCGACGATCGTATAAAGGTCCTTCACTTCCTTTCCGTCGTAAGTCTGTCGCGGCATGGCTTCGTTAAAATGCTGCTGCCAGTAAAAGTCTTTGAGGTGCACGACGAGGAATATCAGAATGAAGGTGCCGAGAATTCCCATGTTGCGCGAAGACCAGATCGAGGATTTCCCGGTAATCGCATAGGGTTGAGGGCCGCGGGCCTGACGGTTCCGTATCGTTAGTAAAAGAGACCAGACGATGTGCATCAGAATGAGCCCAAAGTTTACTTTCGAAACGGTCTGAATGAGCGGATTGTGACCCATGAATTCCGCATACGTGTTGAATGCCAGGCCACCATCATTTTTCAAAAGCTGAAGATTCCCGATGAGGTGAATCAACAGGAAAGTAATCAAAAAAAGGCCGGTAAGCGCCATGACCAGTTTCCTGCCAAGGGTGCTGGAAAACAAATCGACAAACCACTTCATAGTTGGAGGTTAGGGGTTTTTCAAACGAACCAAAAGTACTGTCCGGAGGTTTATGAAGCAATCTGAAAGGATTTTAAATGAGTCCAAATTAGACCGGAAAGCATTACGTTTTCTTTCCTTTGGCTTTGACGCGGGCTGCATTACTTTTACTGTCCAACCACTAGTAGTACTTAGTTCATGTATTTGATTTTCGATACGGAAACCACGGGGGTTCCGCACAATAAGACTGCGCCTTTGACTGACCTGGAGAACTGGCCTCGCATCGTCCAGATCGCCTGGGAGTTGCATGATAGCAAAGGCGCCCTCCTGTCCCAGCATAATTACATCGTCAAGCCTGAGGGCTTCGACATTCCTTATAAAGCCGAACAGGTTCATGGCATCTCCACCAAGCGGGCGATGGAACAAGGTCATCCGCTGAAGAAAGTTCTCGACCTGTTTGCGGCCGATCTCGAAAAGACTGCCGTTCTCGTTGGTCATAATATAGAGTTCGACATCAACATTCTAGGTGCGGAATTGATCCGCCAAAAGATGCCGACTGAAAAACTCTTATCTACTAACAATGTAGACACCGGCATTGTTTCGGTTGAATTCTGTCAGTTGTCCGGCGGACCAGGCGGCAGACTGAAGATGCCGCGCCTCACTGAGTTGCATGAAAAACTTTTTGGGAAAGGATTTGACGACGCACACGATGCTTCTTATGACGTGGCCGCTACGGCGCGATCCTTCTTTGGACTGATCAAACAAAAAGTGGTAAGTCCCTTCGACGCGACGCCCCTTTTTGAAATCGAATATGAAGAGCCCAACCTGGAAGCGGGGAATGCCAGCAAGCGGGAACGGAGAAAACGCACCACCTATACTTCTGAAGGTGACAGTACCGGGCTCACAGACAAACCATTTTACCATCTCCACTTACACTCACAGTATTCGGTTCTTCAAGCCACAGCAAATGTTCAGAGCATTGTTGCGAAGGCAAAGTCGTACGGCATGTCGGCAGTGGCTCTGACTGATCTTGGGAATCTTTTCGGTGCGTTCAAATTCGTAAGCGAGGCCCTCAGGCACGAAATGAAACCAATCGTAGGCTGTGAATTTTTTGTTGCCGATGAACGGAAGAAAACAAAATTTACAAAAGACAATCCCGACAGGCGCTTCAACCAGGTACTCATTGCGAAAAACAAAGATGGCTATCACAACCTGGCCAAACTGAGCTCGCTGGGTTTTATCGAGGGGTTGTATGGAATTTATCCTCGGATTGATAAAGCCCTCATCGAAGAATACAAAGAAGGGCTCATCGCTACCACCGGTGGGCTCCACAGCGAAATCCCTTATTTGATCCTGCACGTAGGCGAGCGACAAGCTGAAGAAGCCTTCGTATGGTGGCACAAAACATTCAAGAAAGATTTTTATGTTGAACTGAACCGGCACAGCATTCCTGAAGAAGACCACGTAAATCAGACGTTGCTGAAATTTTGCGAAAAGTATAAAGTGAAATATTTCGCCGCGAACGAAGTCTTCTACCTTGAAAAAGAGCAGGCTAATGCTCATGACGTGCTCCTATGCATCAAGGAGGGCGAGTTTCAGTCAACACCGATTGGCGAAGGTCGCGGCAAGCGATACGGTCTCCCAAACAATGAGTTCTATTTCAAGTCGCAGGAGGAAATGAAAAATCTCTTTCGTGACTTACCTGAGGCCATCGACACGCTGACCGAGATCGTAGACAAGATTGAAAGCTACAAGCTCGAGCGGAAAGTAGCATTGCCGAAGTTTGCCATACCCAAGGATTTCAAAACAGAGGATGACTATCTCCGGCACCTGACGTATGAAGGTGCAAAAAAGAGATACCCATCCATTACGCCAGAAATCAAAGAGCGGATCGACTTCGAGTTGGAGACCATTAAAAAGACAGGTTATCCAGGTTACTTTCTCATCGTCCAGGATTTCACTTCGAAAGCGCGCGAGATGGGGGTATCTGTCGGACCGGGCCGCGGATCCGCGGCGGGATCGGTTGTTGCGTTTTGTACAGGTATCACGAACGTGGATCCGATCGCGTACGACCTTCTATTCGAGCGTTTCCTCAATCCCGATCGCGTATCGCTTCCTGATATTGACATTGACTTCGACGACGAAGGTCGCGACAGTGTGTTGAGATATGTGATTGAGAAATATGGCCACAATCAGGTGGCACAGATTATTACCTACGGTACGATGGCCGCCAAATCGTCGATCCGGGACGCTGCGCGGGTGATGGAGTTGCCATTGGCCGACGCGAACAACCTTGCCAAGCTTGTCCCCGAGCGACCCGGCACAACACTCACCAAAGCTTTCGAAGAAATCCGGGAGCTCGCGGATGTTAAAAAGGGGGCCGACAAGCGCGCTGACGTTTTGAAACAGGCCATCGTTATCGAAGGATCACTTCGCAATACAGGTACCCATGCGTGCGGTGTGATTATTACTCCAGAAGACATGACGAAGTTGATCCCGGTTTCGACGGCCAAGGATTCAACGATGCTTGTCACCCAGTTCGATAACAGTGTTGTCGAGAGTGCGGGCATGCTGAAGATGGACTTTTTGGGGCTTACCACGCTCACAATCATCAAGACGGCCTTGAAGAACATCAAAAAGCGAAGGGGAATCGTTGTTGATATTGAGAAGATACCACTCACCGATCCAAAGACCTACCAGCTTTATCAGCGCGGGGAAACGATCGGAACATTCCAGTTTGAGAGTGAGGGAATGATCAACTATCTGAAGGCATTGAAGCCGGATAAGTTTGAAGACCTCATCGCGATGAACGCGCTATACCGGCCGGGTCCGATGGAATATATTCCCAATTTTATCCTGAGAAAGCATGGCCGCGAACCCATCCGCTATGACTTGCCGGAGATGGAAGAATTTCTCAAGGATACGTACGGCATTACCGTGTATCAGGAGCAGGTGATGTTGCTTTCGCAAAAGCTCGCCGGGTTTTCAAAAGGCGACGCCGATGTCTTGCGAAAAGCGATGGGTAAAAAGCAGAAAGAAGTTCTTGACAAGATGAAGGACAAATTCATTCAGGGCTGTAAGAAAAACGGTCATGATGAACGTGTGGCGGACAAAATCTGGAAGGACTGGGAAGCGTTTGCTCAATATGCTTTCAATAAATCTCATTCAACCTGTTATTCGCTGGTCGCCTATCACACCGCCTACCTGAAAGCGAATTTTCCTGCTGAGTACATGGCAGCCGTGCTGACGCACTCACAGAGCAACCTGGAGAATGTGACGTTCTTCATTGAAGAATGCCGTAAGATGGGCATTGAGGTTCTGGGTCCTCACGTGAACGAATCCGGCGTGTATTTTGAAGTGAATAAGAATGGGGCGATACGGTTTGGACTTGGCGCCATCAAAGGGGCCGGAGACGCCGCCGTGGAATCCATTATTCAGGAGCGAGATGCGCATGGCGCTTATTCCGACATTTTTGACTTTGCCAAGAGACTGAGCTCGCGTGCGGTGAATAAGAAAACCTTTGAGTCATTGGCGTTATCGGGCGCATTTGATTGCTTTACGGAATATCATCGCAGGCAGTACGTTTATTCCAAGGAAGGCGACATTAACCTCACGGAGAAAGCGACCCGTTATTCCGCGAAGCTTGCGCAGGAGCAGTCAAGCGCACAGGTCAGCATGTTTGGAGGTTCGACCGGTACGGAAGTACCGAAACCAAAAGTTGATCCCGTGGAGCCGTTCAGCGAGATTGAAAAATTGCACTATGAAAAAGAGGTCGTCGGGGTTTACATCTCCGGACACCCACTGGATAATTTTAAATTCGAGATCGATACTTTCTGTACAGCTGGCGTGACCGCTCTCAATGACCTTGACAGCTGTGAAGGCAAAGAACTCAAACTGGGCGGGATCGTGTCTACGGTAGAACATCGAATGACCAAAACCGGGCGTCCTTTCGGTAAACTTGGATTAGAAGATTATTCCGGAAAGTATGAGTTTGTGTTGTGGAGTGATGACTACATGCGATTTAAATCTTTCCTGATGCCGGGATTGTTTCTGTTTGTCGAAGGTGTGGTGATCCGCAAAACCTGGGGTGAAATGAATCTGGAATTCAAGATCAGGAATGTGGAGATATTGAATGACATCGCCGCAAAGAAAGTCCAGGGCTTAGCCGTCAGGGTTTCTGCTCACGACGTGACCACCGAGCTTATCGACACCCTGGATAAACTGTGTAAGAAAAATGCGGGCGGATCTGCACTCCAGATTTATCTCAAAGATGATGTTGAAGTCCCTATGTTATCGAGAAATGCGCGTATCAAACCGAGCAACACTTTTATCAGGGAACTGAAACGATTTGCAGATGTGGGCTTTATCACCGAAAAAAACTTTGTCCGCTGGCTGACCGATGTGCCTGTAAAACCCGAGCAGGGGGCTACCGGGATTGGAACAATTTCTCCTACCTTAGTGTTGGATACCGTAGAACAGGATAGTTAGACCTGAAACGCAGACTTAAAACACATTTTAAACATCTTTTAAATACTTACTAAAATGGGAAAAGCACTAGTACTTACCGATGCAAACTTTGATGAGACCATTAAATCCGACAAGCCTGTCCTGGTTGATTTCTGGGCTGAGTGGTGCGGACCTTGTAAAATGATTGGTCCTGCCGTTGAAGAACTTGCGGGTGATTACGAGGGCAAGGCTGTGATCGGCAAATTGAATGTGGATGAGAACCCGGAAGTTACGGCGCGCTTCGGTGTGCGTTCAATCCCCACGCTGCTCGTTTTTAAGAACGGTCAGATAGTAGATAAGCAGATCGGTGCGGTACCCAAATCGGTACTGTCGTCCAAGCTGCAGGCACAGGTGGCGTAATAAGAATCCCCCAATTTGAAATGCGAGCCAGTGGATTAGTCCACTGGCTTTTTTTTTAAATTTGGTAACCGCAAATCCCAATCCCTATGAAACGGTCTTTAACAAATTTTTACTTCGCTCTCGGTCTGCTGATCCTCTCAGTTATTTCGACAGAAGCGCAAAATCTGTCAGCAGGCGCTAGACGCAATGTTTACTTCACTGACCTGATGAATGGTATGCCCATTTCACGGCCACCGAGTGGAATCCAGGGTGATCCGTATGTTAGTGGTTGGCGCCTCACGTCGCTCAAGCTATACGATTACGAGGAGATGATCGAGGGATACTATATGCGGTATAATATCTACTTCGACGAGCTGGAGTTCAAGACACAAAAAGGTGTTCGCGCGATTGAAGCGTCGAAGGTGCAGAGTTTCGTGATGAAAGATTCTGCCGACCTGAAATTCATTAATGCCAAGGAATATCAACTCGATGGCATTCCGCTTACCGGACTTTTATTGCTGCTGCAGGACGGACCCGCTCAGGTTTTTCGCAAGTATTCGATCGATGTAAAAGCACCTGACTATCATCCTGCGTTGAATGCGGGCAGTCGCGATACGAGGCTCAAGAAGCGCTCGGAACTCTTATACGCAAAAGATGGTCAGATTTTCGTGTTCAAGAATAAGAAGAAGATGATGCCATTCTTTGGCGACAAGTCGGAGAAGATCGAACAATTTATAAAGAATAACAAGATCTTCTTAAGCGATGAGCGAAGCCTCACCGCTGTGATCCAATATTATAACACTTTGCTGGAGTAAACTAGATTCCGGCCTTCTTGAGGCGTTCGACCATTTCAGACACCGCAGGACAAACCAATGTATTCTTGTGGGTGAGGTTCATGATCTGAAACATTTTTTTTCGGTCAGTATGTGGGTACTCACGACACGCTTTGGGTCGGTTTTCATAGACTGAGCAATAATTATCGGGAAGAAGAAAAGGGCAAGGCGCGACATTGAGTACATAATCGCCGTCGCCGTCAATGTGGAGATACCGGTCAATAAATTCACCGGGCTTCATTCGCATGCTCTTAGCGAGTCTTTCAATGTCGTTCTGATAAAAAATTGGGCTTGTGGTTTTACAACAATTGGCGCACATCAGGCAATCAATTTCCGCAAATACCTCTTCGTGTTGCCGGTGAAATGCATCGTCCACCTTCCGGGCATCTTTCTTCTTCAATCCCTGAAGAAATTTCTTGTTCTCAGCAGACTTGTTGTGTGCCGCTGTGAGATATTTATCAAACATGCCTCAAAGGTACCGGTTATTGCGTACACGCAGACATGAAAAAGCCCTTTCGATAACCATCAGGACGGGTCTTCATCGTTCTGGTCTCTCCCCCGGTCTTTCTTTCCTGGAAAAAATGATCCAATCAATCGCCAGATCATGAACAAAAACATGGCTGTTAAAGCGCTGCCCATAATGATTCCCAGCACCCTCATATCAGCGGTAACAAATTCGTTTGTATGCGCAAAACTTGCAATTGTCAGCGTTCGTGGTCTGCTTGAACGTTTCATCCGGATTGAACAACTCTTCGAGCAAAACTTTCAGTCTTTCCTTCAGCTCATCGAGGAGCGGTACGGCATCATAGATATTCTCCTTGTTTTTCACCAGGCCGAATCTGAATTCATCCTCGAAAAGGTTCATGCGATTGACAAGTTCAGGTCTGATCTTGTCTGAAGTTTTGTTACTCTCACGATACAACAGCGCATACAAAAGAATCTGGAAGGCAGCTTTGTTGCGTTTTCCTTCACGCCCGAATAGAGATTCAACACTTTCAAATTCGAGTTCCGCCCGGCCCGTCTTGTAATCGATCACACGGACCACGTCGCCTTTCTTATCGAGCCTGTCGATCTTACCGCCAATGATTGCCTTACCGGGCGCATGGGATATGGGAATCGGATAAAGCATTTCCTGGTGTTCAAGTCCTTCAATCGAGAAAGGCGCATACTCAGCGTCATATCGGATAATGCGCGCGATGAACCCCCGAACCACCTCCCGCACGATCAAACGTTGGCCCTCATAGACAACCTTTCTTTGAGGGTCCAGGGAATAGTTGCGAATAAATACGCGGTCGATGAGTTGATCCGTAGTCGCCTCATATCCTTCCAGATCGTTTTTCTCAATGACATTGGATTTCTTTTTCTTCTGAAGGCCCAGGTAGAATTGCTCCATCACGTCGTGAAGTATGTTTCCGAGCCATCGTGCGTCGAGGTCCTCTTCCACTTCATTGGCTTCGCGGATTTTTGCGATGTGTTTCAGATAGAACTGAAGCTGACATTCGATGTAGGTACTCAAAGCCGAAGGCGAGATTCCCTTTGACCGGTAACTTCCTTCGTTCAGCTTAGCGAGATTTTTCAGTACCGTGGCATCCTTCTTTATTTCGATCGGTTGTATCGGATGCGGTTGAATGGGATTGTGCAAAACGTCATGGACAGGTGTCCACCCGGACTCAAAGGTGATCTGTTGGAGATAACGACTCATCTCCCCCTGCCCCAACACGTCGGTTTCGGTGTTATAAAACAGAAAAACATTTTCGGCGCGCTGCAACACCCGGTAAAATAGGTATGCATAAAATGCATCCTGGTGTTCGGCGGTGGGGAGGCCATAGGCTTTTCGGATGTTGAAAGGAATATAGGATGGTTTGTTGCCCGAAGCTGGCAGCGCGCCTTCGTTTAACGAAAGCACAAAAACATTTTTATAGTCGAGGTTGCGCGTCTCCAGCACTCCCATCACCTGAAGACCACGCAGCGGTTCACCTGAAAATGGAATTTTTTGAGTCTTCACCAGCTGCCTGAACAAGCGCAGAAAAGACTTTAGTTCGGATTGAAACCGCTTTTCAGGATCGCCGTCACCCGCAGGAAGAATTTCGTCTCTGGTGACCTCCTCAAACCGGTTAATTAGTTTCAGGATATGAAAAGTAAATTCCTTATCAAGCACGGTAAGGGACGGCAGAGATCCGAGCAGGGTGATCACATTCCGCAGATACACAAGCCATTCTCTTTCGCGGACGAACGTAAAGATGGATTGCCAGATTGCAAGATCGTTCAGTTCTTCGGGCGCTACGGCTACCTTGTTCTTATCGATAATTTCCTTGCGTTTGTTGTTCGCTTTCAACGCATCGGCACCCAGGATGTATGGATGAGTAAGAATAGAAAGAACGTGGCGATGATTAAATGATCCTTCGCGCCTCCCGGCCTGCAGTTCGACCAGGAATTCGATCAAGTTAAATACCGGCGTACTGGCAAGCGGAAAACCCATCGTCACGTTGAGTTTCTCCACGGAGCCGGATATTCCATGCAATACAGGAAGAAGCATTTTTTCATCCGGCAAAACGATCAAAGTTTCTTCGGGATTAACTTTCTTGGCTTTCAGAAGTTCATCCAGAAACTGTGCGAGTATTTTGGTTTGTCCTATGTTTTGTGCGGCGCCTACAATCCTCACATTTTTTTCGGAATTAAAGTTCGACGGTATGTCGGCTTGAAAAGTCTTTGCGAGGGAGCTGTGTTCCTGATATTGCCGGAAGAATCTGCCGGCCTCCTGGGTATTGTTGTTTACATAGTAATGATCCATGTCCCAATACACTTCAGCTCCGCGGTCCACAAAAGCCGTTATTACTTTCTCCTCAGCAATGGTGAGTGCGTTAAATCCTGCAAATACTATTTTGCGCGAGTCAGACGGGCTTGCGGCAAGTTCCCTGGCCCGCTCTGCCACATCACGGTGAAGCATGCCTTCGTAGGCAAGACCCGCATCCGCGAGTTGCTTTCGATACATTTTGTATACTTCGGGAAGCTGTCTCCAGACATGCAGGAATTTCCGCTTGTTGGCGGTGAGGTCTTCGTCAAAATTTCCCCAAAATTCCTTTAGGAATTGCAACTGTTCCGGCGTGAGGAAGTCGAATCCCGAGTCGATCTCTTTCTGGTTGCTCAAGTCGCGGAATAGTTGGGGCGCGTCCACCATGTACTTATCCACTTCATCAAAATCACGAAGCAGCATATCACCCCAGAAATAAAATTTATCGAATGACTCCGGGGCGGCGCTATCCTTTTCTCCGGAGAGTACCTCGTAGTACGACTTATAAAGTCTGTGTACCAGCTCGAGTTTGTCGGGCACCTCGTAGGGAGAATAAGCCGCCATGAAATCCTCGACGGTAGTGAACCGGGGCGAAAAAACAGGGGACTTGATAAGGTCGGTCAGGTGCTTTCTGAAATACAGTACAGCGCGGCGGTTGGGGAATACAAAAGTGAGCTTATCCAGGTCAGGATTTGCCTTTATTATTTTTTCCGCAAGTTCAAAAAGAAATGATTTCATGTTTCTATCCGCCAAAGTCCAGACCTAACTGACTTTCATTCTTTTTCTTTTTAACCACTTTCTGTGCGCCTTCCGCCAGGGAGATTACTTCCTGTTCGCGCACATATAACAGATAACCTTCCACTTCTGTAAACTCCATTTGCTTCAGAACTTCGATGTACTGCAATACCTGTTGCTGATCAGACTTGGCTTTCACGCCCGTTTTAAAGTCGATAACGATCGCTTTCTTGTCTTTGATCAACAGGCGATCAATTCGGTTTTCTGCCCCGGCAGGCATGAGGATAGGCACTTCCGTTCGCACATCCCACCCTGCTTCAAACCACCGGCCTATCACCGGGTGATTCATAAGGGCGTCCAATTGCGTACGCAAGCCCGCCACCTCTTCCTCGAGGATTGTTCCTTCACGAACAAGGCGCTCGACAGCCTGATCCACATCGGACGCATATTGAATTCGCGATAGCACGGCATGCAGGTGAATTCCATAATTGATTTTAACACGTGCTTCGGTCTCAACGCCTTCAAAGAAACTGGTTCCCGTCTGTCGAATCACAATCGTATCACGCCACCGCGACGAAGGGTAAGATTTCAATTCGACAGCGGGTGTAGGTTTGCGCTCCTGACTTTCTTCTTTCATATCCCAATCACCCAACCGGAACTCCTGCGTAGTTTCATTGAAGTGAGATTTCAAAAAGTCGTCCTGGATAATCGAATCGGATAGCCACTTCGCCACGGTTTTGCCCCATAACTTCGCACTGGTTACAATCAAACCTTCTTCGGCGCGACTCAGCGCCACATACAAAAGATTGAGATTGTCTAAATACACCGCGGTTTTTTCTTGCAGATACGCTTCACGGAAATAGGTATTGTCTAAAGCACTTGAATAGGGAACGGGAAGAAAACCTGCGTCGCGAAAAGGGATTTCATCCGATTTGACCCAGAGATTGGGTGGACGGGTATGATCTACGCTCCATGCGCAGAACGGCACGATCACATATCTGAACTGCAGCCCTTTCGACTTGTGAATGCTCATGATCTTGACTGCGTCCACCTCGCCGGAAATCTTAATGGATGTTTTTTCCTGGTCTTTGTGTTCCTCCCACCATTCAAGGAATGCCGCAATGTCATTTCTTTCCCGGCTGTAAAATTCCAGCACCTGATCCTGGAACCCGATCAGATACGCTAATTCACCCCTCTCCCGGCCGAGTTTGAAAATATCAATCAGTGTTTCTGTAAGTTCGAACAGCGGCAATTTTTTTAACGACAGTTTTTCCTTTGTAAAACGATCAGGCAACTGGCTCTCGAACACCACTTGATTCGTTACTTCGAACACTTCTACACTGTTGCGTTCGGGCGCGTGAAGCCGCGCGTACTCAAAGGCGAGTTGGGCGCGGGCAATAGGATCTTCTGGATTGAGTAGGTATCTTAGTGCGCCGAGGAGCAGATTAACTGACGCAGAACCCTCCATACGGAGCGATTCATTCGATACAACATCATAGCGGCAATTTTTTAACGCGCTGGGTGAATTTTTATATTCCAGGAGGTAAGACGCGACGTCCTGGCCTTCGTTGTTGAAGCGAACGAGGATTGCGATGTCACTAAGTGGGACACCTTGTAGCTGCAGCTTTTCCAGGTATTGCGGAATCATTTCCATCGCCGCATCCTTCCATCGCTTGCCATCGCGTTCATCTTTCACGAAATCAATTTTTACGAACCCTGCATTCTCGCGCGATTCATGTTGTGCAGCATCTTCGTAGGCTGCGGAGGCCAGCGAAGATCCTGTGTCAGCGGCTACGATATTGGCGGCGGTTTTAAAAAGCGCATTGTTGAAGCGAACGATATTTGCGGCGCTCCGGAAGTTCCTATCCAGCTCTTCAATACGCACCCGATCTTTTCCGATGGCCCTTTCCACCTCCTGCTGGAGAAGAGTCAGGTCGCCGCCCCGCCAACGATAGATGGCTTGCTTGACGTCACCAACGATGAGACTGGAGTAACCCTGATCCAGTCCATTAGTGAGCAAGGGAAGAAAATTTTTCCATTGAAATCCGGAGGTATCCTGAAATTCATCGATGAGATAATTCCTATAGTAAGAGCCGATCTTTTCATAGATGAACGGGGTATCACTGTCTTGAATAATTTCATTCAGGAATTTTGGCGCATCGGCCAAGAGCATCAGGTTGTTTTCGGCTTTATAGTCCTGCAGTTTTCTGGCTATGTCTGAAAGAAGTCCGAACACATACATATTTTTCAACGCCACATCCGCGGACAACGCTTTCTTGTAATCCTTATCAAAAACGGCAAGAATTTCCTCAATGGCAGGGATCAGTACCTGGTCGGCAGCGGCCATGATCTGATCCCGCTTCATCGTATTTTTCGATGGCCAGTTTTTGGCGAACATAAAGTAGCTACGCATACGGTCCCACTCTTTGTTCATGGGCGCCAGTGCCGTACCTGCGAAGGCGTTATAAAAAGAAAGTATCCCGGAATTCTTCCCGTAACTAAAATCAAAATCCGTCCACCTCCCTGCCCCGATTGTTTCTAACGCACGGCGGGCAGGCCGTGAGACACTTTTCGTAAAATCACTTCTGATCCTCCACAGTTTGTCCTTCAGCGTCACGAAAAAATTAGGGTCAGCGGATCCCTCACGCACTTCTTTCTCAATGGCTTTGAACTCCTCCCGGAAGATCTCTTTGGCGAATTCGATCAGGCTTGTGCGCACATCCCACGCGCGATCATTTTCCAGGTTCTCTTTCGCAAATTCAACCACCCATCGCGTCAGCTCCTTGTTTTCACCCAATTCATCAATGAGATCGTTGATCACTTCTTCCAGCACGGTATCCTGATCCACTTCCAACCGATAGTCGCCGATCAGTCCGGACTCGCGGGTGAAGGCACGTATCACCCTTTGGAAAAAAGCATCGATGGTGGAAATGGAGAACTGATCGTACTGATGCAGAATCTCAGAGCGCAGTTCCGTACAATTCTGAACAAACGTCTGGTTATCAATCTTCAGATCGCTTTTCAATTCATCAGCGAGCGGATCAGGAATCCCTTTGATGAATATGTCCAGGTAATGAAGGATGCGATCTTTCATTTCCTGGGTCGCCTTGTTGGCGAAAGTGACAGCCAGGATATGGCGGAAATACGACGCCTTGTTGCGAAGCGCAAGTTTGAGATATTCCTTTGCTAACGTGCGTGTCTTGCCGGAGCCAGCGGAGGATCTGTATACTGTAAAGGTTTTCAGTGTGGATGAAGTTACCTGTTCCAAAAATACAAGGCAGTAAGTTACAGGTTGCAGGCGAAAGGTTGCAAGTCAGCATCTTCATCTGGAACCTGGCTCCTGCGGCCTGCAACTTGTGACCAAATTCAGGCTCAAAACAGGCAATAGATCACCTCAGTAGCGCGTTGTTCGACGTTAAATTTTCCCTACCTTGAAATAATTCTGCGCCTATGGCCCGGCTTGCAAAGATTGCAGACTCTTTCTTTTATTCATTCCCTGTACAGCTTCTGCTGAACAATTTCAAACGCAACCAGGTGCTGCTGCTTTGCTGGATCATCCTTTTCGCGATGGTCACTGGCAATTTTGGGAAATACCTTGGCATACCCTACCTCTTCCTCGACCCTGAATACTTAAACGACGTCAATTTCACCAGCTTCTTCATCATGGGTGTGATGGTGGCGGGTTTCACGGCGGCATTCAACATCACCTGCTACATCGCCGACGGTCACCGTTTTTCATTTATCGGCGCACTGCCGCATCCCTTCATAAAATTCTGCGTCAACAACAGCATTCTGCCGATCGCCTTTCTGGCTACCTACCTGTACGAAATGATCCGATTTCAGGTGAACAACGAGTACACGACGGGTATGGAGCTCGCGATGAATATCCTCGGGTTTTTCACCGGGTATGTGGTGATGACGGGGTTGCTGCAGATCTACTTTGCCCTGACGCAAAATGATATTTTCAAATACATGATCTGCCGTCTCGATGAGAAGTTGAAGCAGACGGTGAAGGTTACTCGTGCCAGCGCTATGAAGAAACTGGATGTTGCCCGCAAAAAACAGGTGCGTGTCGACAACTATTTCGACGGTGGTCTGCGGCTGCGCAAGGTAAACGACGAGGAGAAGGACTTTTATGATAAGAATGCCATCATCCAGGTGTTCGATCAAAATCAATTTAACCTGGTGATCATCGAATTGTTGATCCTGGCATTGGTGATCATCCTTGGGATTTTTAAAGACTACGCTGCATTTCAATTTCCGGCCGCCGCCAGCTTCATGATATTCCTCACGATCTTTGTGATGCTCTCCGGTGCATTCTCATACTGGTTTGGCGGTTGGTCGATCACGGTGGTCTTGATGCTTTTTCTGTTTGTGAACTACCTCGTCGGCGAAGGGTGGCTTACAAAAAAGTACCAGGCGTTTGGACTGAATTATAAAATGGCACCCATCGAGTATACCATCAAGGAACTCAAAGCCGTCAATGATACATCCAGCATCACTTCCGCGCGAAAACACACCCTTCACATTTTAGAGAACTGGAAGAAAAAATTCGGAAGCGGCAAAGCACCCAAGATTGTGTTTGTTTGTTCCAGTGGTGGCGGTAAAAGGGCTGCACTCTGGACGTTGGCGACGCTGCAACAAGCCGACAGCCTGAGCGGTGGAAACCTGATGAAACAAACCGTACTCATTACCGGTGCGTCCGGCGGATTGATCGGCGCGAGCTATTTCCGAGAGGTTGTGTTACGGGAAAAAATGGGCGAAAAAATCTCGCCTTACTCACCGCGTCACCAGAGGAACATTGCCACAGACAATCTGAATCCTTTGATTTTTAGCTTGCTTGCAAATGATCTGTTCGTCGGCTTCACGAAATTCGAGTACGCAAATCAGCGTTATTCGCGCGATCGGGGTTACACTTTCGAAGAACAACTGAACCTTGACACAGAAGGTTTAATGGATAAGCCGATCTCGGCGTACCAAAAACCAGAAGAAGATGCGGTCATCCCGATGGTGATCCTCTCTCCCACCATTGTGAACGATGGACGAAAATTGTATATCTCGCCGCAGCCAGTCGCCTACCTCAATTCGGATATTCTGAATTTCCCCAATTATCGCAATTCAAAATTAAGTGGCGTGGATTTTCAGAAGATGTTCGAACAACATGGCGGCGCCAACCTGAGATTTCTGTCTGCATTGCGCATGAGTGCGACGTTCCCCTACATCACACCTAACACCACCTTGCCTACGCAGCCGCCCATACAAATTATGGACGCCGGCATCTCTGACAATTTTGGTATTGCCGATGCAGTGAGATTTATCTATTCGTTCCGTGAATGGATCTCGGCAAATACGTCTGGTATTGTGATCCTATCTATCCGGGATTCGCCAAAGCTTGCACCAGTTGCTGCACAGAGCAACAATACACTCATGGACGATTTCACCCAGCCGATCGCCAGCGTGTACAACAATTTTGAAAATTTCCAGGATATCACCAATGACAATCTCGTGGGGTATGCCAGAACCTGGTTCAAAGGACCGATCGATCGCGTTGATATTCAATATCTGCCGATCAGCTACTCGGATATTCTTCAAAACATGGACAGCATCCGGCAGCATAGTGTCCGCGCGTCTTTAAGCTGGCGATTGACTTCGAAAGAAAAAAGAGACGTCGTGGAAACTCTGAATACATCGCCAAATCAGAGAGAGATGGAGAAGTTGATTAAGCTGCTTCAGTGATGTGCTGATGCGAAAATTTGAAGATGTGAAAATGGCAAGACCTGTGGTGTCCGGTTTTATTTCATTTGCTGCGCTGTTAAGCGCTGTGGTTTTTCTTGCGTCGTGTGGAGCGAAACCTGAAAAAAAAGAAATTACACCCTGGTGTTCGATGCCGTTGCGGCCGGAATATGCAGCATTGAAAGAAATTCCTACTTCAAGACCATGGTTCAAAGTATATGACGTTGGCGACAGCGTTTTGGCCATTTACGAACCCTATAGTTTTCAAGAGGTTATCTCATACCTCATTCTGGGAAAAGAAAAAGCACTATTATTCGACACGGGCAACGGCATAGATTCGATCAGCTTGCTGGTCAAAGAACTCACAGCCCTTCCTATAACGGTTCTCAATTCGCATACCCACTACGACCACATCGGTGGCAACGCAGAGTTTGAAAACGCATTGGCCATGGACACAGCCTACACAAAGGAAAACGCCGAAAAAGGCTGGGTCCACGACCGGGTGCGCGGGGAAGTTACTTCAGAAGCAATCTGTCTTGAAAAAATTCCTGGTTTCGATACAGCGGCTTATGCGATCAAGCCTTTCACAATACGACAGTTAATCAGAAATCATCATGTGGTCGACCTTGGTGGCAGAAAACTGGAAGTCATCAGTTCACCGGGTCATACTCCTGACGCCATCGCGCTATACGACAAGGCACATGGCCTGCTCTGGACAGGTGATATGTTCTATGAAGCTACGATCTGGTTGTATTTCCCTGGCACCGATCTCGAAGCATATGAAAGAAGTATTGGACTGTATGCTGACCTGGTGCCGATCTTAAAACGTGTTCATCCCGCACATAATTTCCCGGTAGCTGAACCGGTCCGTCTCTCCGAATTGAAAGCTGCCTATGTAGACGTTAAGAATGGCAAACAAAAGCCAGTTATCGTTGATTCATTGAGAAAGAAATATGTGTTTGAGCATTTTTCTTTTTTAATGAGGAGGTAGGTGAAGTTCAGAAAGCCATCCGGAAAAATTTTAACGCCTGCCACAAGGATTCGCTTCTGATTGAATGACTTTGTACTTCGTCGCGTCTTGGTGCCTTCGCGGCAAAACCATCCGGAAAAAATTTTAACACAAAGAGCGCGAAGAGAAATCAATACATTTTTGCTCGTGATTTTAAGAGCGCAAAGCGTGGAGGGTAATGATGTGTTTCTTCTGACGGAGCGTGGCTCCTAATGAAAGTTTAACCCCTTGGCGCCCATTGCGAAACCTCCGCGGTTCGTTGATTTGTCCGGAATTTTTTTACCGCACTTATTTGATCTCGGCGACACACTCAATCTCCACCAGCGCGTCTTTGGGCAGGCGACTCACTTCAACAGTCGTGCGCGCAGGCTTATGTTCTCCGAAAAAAGCTTCGTAGGCTTTGTTCATCTTTTCGAAATCGGCAAAGTTTTTCAGGAACACAGATGTTTTCAAAACTTTCGAGCGGTCACTGCCTGCCGCTTTCAAAACGGTTTCGAGGTTGTTCAACACCAAAGTCGTCTGCTCCGACGCAGTTGCGCCTTCGATCACCATGGTGGCCGGGTTCAACGGTGTCTGACCCGAACAAAAAATCAGGTTACCGGACTGAATTGCGTGCGAATAGGGGCCAATGGCCTTCGGTGCGTTGGGCGAGAATATTTTTTCCATAAGTCTTACGATATAAAGTTATTCGATGACTAAATCAAACTTCCGGTTCCAAACAATATCACAAACAACAATGTCGACATTGCCATTTGTTTGAGATAGGGATCGAGGGCTTCAGACGGTTTCGTGGTGACAGCCCGACCATTGGCGATCAGCAACGGTGCCGCCAGCAAAAAAAGAAACTGGAATGGTGAATGATAATTGATTGACACGTAGACAATCGCAGCGCTTAATCCTGCAATCAGTAAAAACCAGTGATACCGTATCGCATGGTCCCGTCCGATCCTAACTGGAACGGAAAATTTTCCCGCAGCCCGATCTGATTCGATGTCGCGGATGTTGTTCACATTGAGTACCGCGATAGAAAACAAACCACAACTTAATGCAGGCAGACTGTTCGTCCAGTCTATTTCCCGGGTGAACAGATACACCGAGCCCATCACGCCCACCAAACCAAAAAATATCAAAACAGAAAGATCTCCCAATCCCAGATAGCCGTAAGGCTTATTACCAACCGTATAAGCAATCGCAGCTGCGATACACAACAGACCCAACACCAAAAAAACCAACAATGAGTTCCAGTCAGCGCCGAAAGAAACGAACAGCAAAGAAATTCCACACGCCAGACTCAGCAGTACAAAGATCACCACTGCTGATTTCATTTGACCTGAAGTGATTGCACCTGACTGCACGGCGCGTCGAGGACCCTTCCGGTCAGCGTGATCGGCCCCGTGTATGGAGTCACCATAATCGTTGGCCAGATTCGATAGGATCTGAAGGAACACGGTCGTGAGGCAGCACAATGTAAAAATCAACCCGTTGAATTTGTCCGCAGCTGCGGCAAGAAATCCCCCCATCCCAATGCAGGAAAGTGACAGAGGCAGTGTACGAAGGCGGAATGCACCGATCCATGTTTTGACAGCCATATTGAACTACCTTTTTAGCAACCGGTCCAGCGAGTAACTACCTGGTCCGGAAAGAAACAATAAAATAAACGGAGCCAAAAATAAGGCGGCATGTTCCTTATCGCCAAGGGGGTCGCTGCCATGGATCACAAAAATGATCATGACCATGGTGATCATCAGAGGAATCAGCGCGAGGCGTGTAAAAAGGCCCAGCATCAGAAAAACGGAACAAAAGAGTTCTGCAAATATTGTGAGCAGAGCAGAAACCTGAGGCGTTACATGTAACGGATCAGGAAATTTTGCTGCGTTTTCGCCGTAGTGTATGAATTTACCCCAACCATGTGTCGCAAGAAAAAAGCCACACACCAATCGCAGGATCAATAAGCCGAGGTCAGTAGCGAATGGGCTTGTAGTCCAAAGTTTTTTTATCATAGATTTTGTTCACTTCGTTCACATTCGCCACGAAGGCGCGAAGACACAAAGTTTCACAAAGGATCTTAATAATCCTCCCTGAGCCCTTGCGTCTTCGTCGCGAGCGTGAGCGCGTTGCTATATTTTTATTAATGTCATGATCTCCGGATCCAGTGGTTTGACCTTGGGTGGAAAAAATCCAAGCACCTCACCGGAGGGGCCGATCAAATATTTACAAAAATTCCAAGAGGGTTTCTCCCCGGTTTTGGCTTCGAGCCATTTATAGAGTGGAGCGGTGTCTTTTCCTTTAACGGATATTTTTTCAAACATCTGGAATTTGACGCCGTAGTTCCGCTCACAAAAAGTTGCGATCTCTTCGTTAGAACCCGGTTCCTGCCAGAGAAAGTTGTTAGCGGGGAATCCCAGCACGTGAACCTTGTCGCCAAACTGTTCATGCAATTTTTCAAGATCCGAATACTGTGGGGTGTAGCCACACTTAGAGGCGGTATTCACGATCAGCATGTACTTTCCCTTGTACTGCGCGAAATCGATCTCTTTGCCTTCAAGCGATTTCATTTTAAAGTCGTAGATCGTGCCGCTCACTTCTGATTTGGTTCCATGACTGAACATTCCTGACACATAGGTAACAACACCCATAACAATAACGATTCCGGCAACAACCTTAAATAAGCTCATCGGTAATCTCTTTCGCCGTCGGCTTGACAGCAGAAGGGAAGAATTTTACAGTGCCATCGGGCTTTACGAGGTACTTGCAGAAGTTCCAGGTGGGTTCTTTGCCGGTTTTTTCTTTCAACCAGGTATAGAGGGGATCCTGGTCTGCACCGATAACAGAAATTTTTTCAAACATCTGGAAAGTCACGCCATAATTCTGCTTGCAGAAAGAAGCGATTTCGGCATTTGTTCCTGGCTCTTGTCCTTTGAAATTGTTAGCCGGAAAACCCAGGATTGTCACTTTGCCGCCGTAGGTATCGTTGAGTTCCTGAAGTTCTTTGTACTGTGGTGTATAACCGCATTTTGACGCAACGTTTACAATCAGCAACGTCTTTCCTTTGTACTGCGAAAAATCGATCGTTTTTCCATCAATGGCGTTCTTTTTAAATTCATACACTGTCGACGGTGCCGCAAACAGCGTGATAAGAATCATGGATATCAAGGCTTTCATAGTTTTTTATTGGTTTGAAGCACAAATATTAGGTTTAAAGACCCACTTTCTCAAGTCATTTTCCGCAGCTATACAAACAATTGTGCTAACGTTTTGTTAAATCCATTCGCGACTTATTTCGCCTTAGCTGTAATTGCAGTCTTCAGGGCTCTGGCTTTCTCAATCAGACTAAGATAATCTTCTTTTCCGCTGGAAAGGTTGATGGAAAATACGCTCACAAAGTTCTTTGTTTCGACATTTTGTATCACCGTAGGATTCGTAACCTTTCTTGCGGCGAGGTCAAAGCTTGGAGAGAGGTAGTAAAGGAATTTGAAGATCAACTCGGTATGTACATCTTCGAAACGTTCGATGTAGGGATACAAGGTATAGTAATCCGTAATCTGGCGCCTGATGTCTTCATCACCTAAATTACTGAGGCCGCTGCCTGAAACCATCGTCCGGTAGGTACTTTGGTTTCCGGAGAACGTCTCAAGCGCCATCAGATTAACATAAACGGTCCCGGCCGAATCTAGCATCATCTGCTCATTATTGATATTGCTGATATAAAATTTTGCCAACCTTTCATCCCTCTCCATGTCCTTCACAATCCTGGAGATATCTTCAATATCCTTATCAAGATCAGTAATGAGGCTTTTATAGTAGAACTGCTCGAGCTTGACCTGATCATCATCCAGTTTCAGGTTATTCAACTGGAACGCTATCGACACACCGGCGATCACGATCATCAGATCGAACACTTTGTTCACAAACAAATCCCGCCAACGAAATCCGTCGGGGCGCTTCTGCTTCTCTTTCATGGGTTTATCCATTTTTAATGGGAGAGCCTTTTCCATGATGTAGTTCATGAACGATTGCCCGTTGAGCATCTTCCTGTTTTCCCGGACTACAGCATATCCTTTTTTTTCAAAAAAAGGTTTCGCCGTAATGCTGACTTCCGCGACAGCAGTTCGCACTCCCTTTTTCGTCAATCTCTTCTCAATCTTATCGAGCAACGTCGAAGCCACATGTTGACGCTGGTGATCTTTATCCACATACAACATCCCGATTGCGCCTCGTTCGACATTTCCAAATCCAACAATCTTTCCATCCAGCTCGGCCACGACAGTTTTCGCAGCCTTGAAGCGCGTCTGCCATTTTTTTACATCAGGCATCTCTGGTGCCCAGGCTTTGAGAAGGTCCGGCGAATAATCCTTCGCGTTGATTGTATGCACTGTTTCGTAAAACAGCCGCAGCAGCAAGGGTGTGTCTTCGTTAGTGAATTTTCTGAGGGTGGGTTTCATCTTCGAAGCCGGACGTTAAAAGTAAGTTTTTTTAGCCACGAAGCCACAAAGACTAAACCCGGAAAAAAGGGGGTCGCTCATGATCCCGGCGTTTAAACGCCGGGCTTACATTCGCTCAGGTACCCGAATGCCAAGCAAGCCCATCGCGTGCTTCAGCACTTCCCCGGTTGTTTTTGAAAATGCAATCCTGAATTTCAATTTGACGGAATCTGTTTCGGAAAAGACAGGAATGGACTGATAAAAATGGTTGTATTCTTTTGCAAGATCGTAGGCGTAGTTCGCGATCACGGCAGGAGAATATTCACGCGCGGCTTCGACTACTTTGGCCGGATACTGCGAGATCAAAAACACGATGTCGCGCTCGGCAGGCTCCAGCGACCGCAAATCACCTACAGAAGCTTCAATGTTTTGACTTTCTGCCTTTCTTACGATAGAACGAATTCGTGCATAGGCGTATTGAACGAAAGGACCCGTATGCCCCTGAAGTTGTATCGATTCGGCGGGATCAAACAACATACGTTTTCGCGGATCGACTTTCAACAGGAAGAATTTCAACGCGCCCAGTCCGACTGTTTCGGAAAGCTCCGTGATCTCGGCAGCGCTCATCTCATCGATTTTCCCCAACTCCTTCGTCTGTGCCGCTGCTTCATCAACCATCTCCTGCATCAAATCATCCGCATCTACCACCGTTCCTTCACGGCTTTTCATTTTCCCTGACGGAAGATCGACCATTCCATAAGACAGGTGATAACATTCCTTCGCCCATGCATAACCCAGCTTCGCAAGGATCAGGAACAATACTTTGAAATGATACTCCTGCTCATTACCGACGGTATATACCTGCCTCTCGATTTTAGGAAATTCGCGAAAGCGCATGATCGCCGTGCCAAAATCCTGCGTCATGTAAACAGATGTCCCATCTGAACGCAGCAATAATTTTTGATCAAGTCCATCTGAAGTCAGATCCACCCACACAGATCCATCATCCTTCTGAAAGAAAACACCTTGTGCGAGCCCCTTCATTACCTCCTCTTTACCCAACAGATAAGTCTCCGACTCGTAGTAGAGTTTTTCAAAGTCAACGCCCATGCGTCGATAGGTAACATCAAAACCTTTGTACACCCACCCGTTCATTGACGACCACAGCTTTAACACTTCGGAATCTTTCTGTTCCCACTTTTGCAGCATTTCCACGGCAAGCTTCATGATCGGGGCTTCTTTCTCTGCAGCTTCTTTCGAAACTCCTTTGTCCTCCAGTTCTTTGACTTGCGCTTTATAAACTTTGTCGAATTCAACGTAGTACTTGCCGACAAGCTTATCTCCTTTTATTCCACTACTTTCCGGCGTCTCCCCCTTCCCAAACAGCTTCCATGCGGCCATCGATTTACAGATGTGGATTCCCCGGTCATTAATAATCTGCACTTTGTGTACTGTATATCCGATCGCCTTGTAAATTTCCGCGACACTCCATCCCAAAAAATTATTTCTCAAGTGGCCGAGGTGGAGAGGCTTGTTGGTGTTCGGGGAAGAATATTCCACCATGATCTCTCTTCCGGTCGCAGCTGCTATTCCGAAATTTTTATCTTCAAAAATGGCTTTGAATGCTTCTACCCAGAAACTGTCAGCGATGACGAGGTTGAGAAACCCCTTCACCACATTGAATCGGTCGACAAGTTTTGTGTTGGCTTTGAGGTAATCTCCGATGGTCTGGGCAGTCGCTTCCGGGCTTTTGCGGGAAATTTTCGCCAACGGAAAACAAACCAGTGTGTAGGATCCTTCAAACTCGGGATTGGTGGGCTGTAACTGAATATTGTCCACAGCCTGACCGAATAACTCCGTCGAAGCTGCTTTTATTTCATTGCGTAGAACTTGCTCTAAATTCATTTTAAATACAGAAACCGCGAAGGGCGCAGAGAACGCGGAGAGTCAACCCCATTTTAAAATCTTCAAAATCAACAATCACATATCAAGGATGTAGGCAAACATCAAAGGTGCTACGATGGTCGCATCACTCTCAACAATAAACTTAGGTGTTTCGATGCTCAACTTACCCCACGTGATTTTTTCGTTGGGGACGGCGCCCGAATAAGATCCATAGCTGGTGGTGGAGTCACTGATCTGACAGAAGTAGCTCCAGAACGGCACGTTGTCGCGCTCGAGGTCCTGATGGAGCATAGGTACCACGCAGATCGGGAAGTCACCTGCAATACCACCGCCAATCTGAAAGAAGCCTATACCGTCTTTTCCGGAATTGTTTGTGTACCAATCCGCAAGCCATACCATATACTCAATACCTGACTTCATCGTCGAGGCTTTGAGCTCGCCGGTAAGCACGTACGAGGCGAAGATGTTGCCCATGGTTGAGTCCTCCCAACCGGGAACAACCATCGGCATGTTCTTTTCCGCGGCGGCGATCATCCACGAGTTCCTGGGGTCAATCTCATAGTACTGTTTCAGGACGCCGCTGTTGATCATGCGGAACATGAATTCATGAGGGAACAATCGCTCACCTTTGTCTTCAGCATCCTTCCACACTTTAAACAGGTGCGCCTGCAGCCTGCGAAAAGCTTCTTCCTCTGGAATACAGGTATCTGTAACGCGGTTAAGATGGTTTCCCAGCAGTTCCCATTCGTCTTGCGGCGTTAAGTCGCGATAGTGGGGAATGCGCTTATAGTGAGAGTGGGCCACGAGATTCATGATATCTTCTTCGAGGTTAGCGCCGGTACATGAAATGATATGCACCTGGTTGCGCCGGATCATTTCAGCGAAGCTGATCCCGAGTTCGCCTGTGCTCATGGCTCCCGCCAGTGTTACCATCATTTTTTTTCCTTCCGCGATATGCTTTTTGTAGGCTTTAGCTGCATCTACCAGTGCGGCAGAGTTGAAATGCAGAAAATTCTTTTCGATGAAGGCGGAGATGGGGCGGTTTTGACTCATGGTTGTTGAAAATTTTGGGGCGAAATTAAGGAAAAATAGGTCAATGATAAGTCGCGCAAGCGCGAAGTTTGCCACCGAGGACACGGATCAACACGGATGTGGGCAAGAACCGCTGAGGACGCGGAGATCGCAAAGATAGCACCTTAGTTTCTCCGCGTGCTTTGCGGCCTCCGCGGTTTCTCCACATTCTAATTTTGTTTCAAAAGACCTGACTTGCAAAGGAATTCGTGCCAATCGGTGTCCTCCGTGGCTAAAAAATAATTCCGCGCTTATCTTTCAGTCATGAAACAGATCAACTTCGGCATCCTTGGCCCCGGCAAGATCGCCAACCGTTTTGTAGACGCGTTTATTCACGTCCCATCCGCGAGAGTCGTCGCCGTGGCATCGCGTGATGAGAATAAAGCGAAGGAGTTCGCTGGGAAAAAGAACATCCCGAAAGTGCATCCGAACTATGAGGCACTCTGCAGCGATCCAGAAGTGGATGTGATCTACATCGCAACACCTCACCCCTATCATTATGAGCAGACTCTACTTTGCCTGAACCACGGCAAAGCGGTGCTCTGTGAAAAGCCAATGTCGCTGAACCTGAAGCAGACGAAAGAAATGATCGATCTCGCGAGGTCAAAGAAGAACTTTCTGATGGAAGGAATGTGGTCGCGGTTCTTTGCCACCACTCACAAGACATTGGAGCTAATCAAATCCGGTGCGATCGGTGATGTAAAGTTTGTTCATGCCGACTTTGGATTTGCCGGGCCTGTGGACTTGAACAACCGTCTTTATAATATGACATTGGGTGGCGGCGCCCAGCTTGATGTTGGAGTTTATTCGTTGTTCTTTGCCTTGCTTGTTTTGGGAAAGCCCTCTGAGGTGAAAGCATTCAGCGAGCTTGCACCTACGGGCGCGGATTTGACTACGAGTGCATTGTTAAAATATAAAGACGGCGCCATCGCTCACGTGATGTCGTCGATCGTCGCTGACTCCATGAAGGAGGCACACGTAGTAGGAACGCTCGGGCGAATTGCTGTACAATCGCCGTGGCATAAATCGCAGAAAGTGACGTTGAAGCTCAACACGGGCGAAGAAAAGGGATTTAATTTTCCCCACTCTGGCAACGGCTTCGAATTTCAGATTGAACATGTCGCGCAATGCTTAAGCGCGAAGAAGACAGAAAGTGAATTGATGCCACATTCGTTGAGTTTGATAATGGCGGAGGTGAGTGATGAGATTAGGAGGCAAGGCGGGGTTAGGTATGCGGTGGATTGAGCATTAACGGTGACGAAGGTTATCGGACACTATTTCAACGATTATCGCGCCGAGAAACACCAGAATAAATCCGAGCACTATCAACTTCGCAATAATCCACACCCAAGACTTTTGTTCTTTACCTCTTGCCCGATAAACGCTTCCCTGCGGGATTGACGATTCACCAAAGTCTAATCTCTTATTATCCTTCGATGACTCAAAGGCTTTTCTTGGTTTGTCCCGCTGTGTGGAGCCGTGGCCGAGATTCATAAAATTCAAATTTCCCGCAGATTCAATATCACTCCCGATAGCTATCGTGATTCGCTGATCACTACAACAATATAAATTCAGAAACTCTACTAAGTCCCGTGGGAACATTTTGTTCCCGATAGCCATCGGGAACAACTTCCTCAAATAGTCCCAATCGGTCCCCTGCTATCTTGCTTTCTCGGCTTACGGGAAGTACGCACCACCTTGTCCTTTCTCGGTGAATCAACCGCAGCCGGCCTTGACTCAATCACCCGCGCGGTCGCTTCGAGAATTTCAAAAGCATTTTCAGCCATACTGTTCTGCGTGTCGAGTGTGGGGTTCACTTCTGCAATCTCCCAGCAACACAACTTCGGACTTTTGGCAAGTTCCATATTGAGCGCTTTCGCTTCTTCGACGGTCAACCCGTTGGGAACGGGAGTGCCCGTGCCGGTGGAGATGCGACTGTCCATACTGTCCACATCAAAAGAGACGTAAATAAGATCGCAGTGATCGAGCAGTTTCAGCGTCTCCTGGGCTACGGCCTCTGAGCCCATTTTCCGCACATCAGAAGCGGTAAAGTTTGTGATGCCGTGCTTGTTGATGAGATAGTTCTCCGGCTTCTCAAGGTCGCGCAACGAAATGAAAACGATGTCTTCAGGATAGATTTTCGCACCCGGAGTACCTACGCTCATGATCTGTTCCCAGTATTCGATGGTCTCCCCTTTCGGATCGTTGACCTTGCACTCGAGGTTGTCGATGTCACAAGCCATGGCCAGCGTCATGCCATGCATGTTGCCTGAAGGCGTAGTATAAGGAGTATGGAAATCGGCATGTGCGTCGATCCAGACCACACCGAGGCGTTTTTTGGGATACATTTTCTTGATGCCGGCGATTGTCCCGTACGCTGTGCTGTGGTCGCCGGCGATGACGATCGGGAAGAAACCGTCGAACATCTGCTCATATACTTCCAGACAAACGCGTTCCTCCATGATCAGAACCCCGTCGATGAACTTCGCGTAGGCGTGTTCGGCACTGTTGAAAAGCAATTCGTTCACGTTGTCTACCTCGACACTCTCATTTTGACGGAAAAAATCGGACTTCATATCCAGGCTGGCGATCTTGATAGCGCCCACACCAAGGCTGGCACCACGCGTGCCGGCGCCGATCTCGGATTTTACCTCTATGATTTTCAATTTCTCGCTCACAACAACTCAGTTAACAATTAAATAATGAAACGATCTCTCCAACAGACTCCCGACACCGGGTTGGGATGGGTAGACGTCAACGATCGGGCAACGGATGTGCCGCGGAGGATGCGATGAAAACGAGGCGAGGCGCCATACAATTCGATGTATTGCAAAGATCGCAAATTTATCTCAATATTGCGTTTTTAGCGATAATCCCACCGTGCAGGCGTTAAACTGATGATTGTGAAATGAAGAGCTACCGCGAACTCATCGAACAGACTTTCGAGTTTCCACAAGAGGAATTCAAAGTCTGGGAACACGAGTTACTGTTCAACGATGTCCCATTGATGGACATTATCAAGGAGTATGGCACGCCGCTGAAGCTTACCTACCTCCCGCGGATCAGTGAAAACGTACGATTCGTCCAGGCCACGTTCAACAATGCCATGGAACGATTCAAATACAACGGCAAATACACGTATTGCTATTGTACGAAGTCCTCGCATTTCTCTTTTGTGGTTGAAGAGGCGTTGAAAAATAACGTCCACATCGAAACGTCTTCGGCTTTCGATATCAACATTGTTCGCTCTTTGCACGAACGTGGAAAAATCAACAAGGACCTTTATGTGATCTGCAACGGCTTCAAGATGCCGCAATACACGGAGAACATTTCCAATCTCCTGAACGACGGGTTTGTTAATTGCGTGCCCATCCTCGACACGTTGGGCGAGATCGACGTGTACGAAAAGAAGGTGAACAAGCCCTATCAGGTGGGTATTCGGGTCGCTTCTGATGAAGAGCCTAAATTTGAATTCTATACATCGCGCCTTGGAATACGCTACAGCGACATCGTAAATCTCTATAAAGAAAAAATTGCCCCCAGCTCGAAGGCTTCGCTGAAGATGCTGCATTTCTTCATCAACACGGGCATCAAGGATACCGCCTACTACTGGAGTGAATTGAGCCGCTTTATTTTCAAATACTGCGAGCTCAGAAAGATTTGCGACACCCTGGACTCCATCGACATCGGCGGGGGATTCCCGATCAAGACTTCATTGACCTTCAGCTACGATTACAAATACATGATCGAGCAGATCGTGGAGAACATCAAGTGGATTTGCGATAAGAACAACGTGCCCGTCCCGAATATTTTCACTGAATTCGGAAGCTACACGGTGGGAGAAAGCGGCGCGATTCTGTATTCATTGGTCGACCAGAAACTTCAAAACGACAAGGAGCTGTGGTATATGATCGACGGCTCGTTCATCACCCAAATGCCGGACGCGTGGGGCCTGAACCAGAAATACATTCTGCTCGCTGTCAATAAATGGGACGACCCTTATCATAAGGTCAACATCGGTGGCCTCACCTGCGACAGCATGGATTACTATAACTCCGAAGCCCACATCGGTGAGGTGTTTCTCCCCATGATCAACGACGAAGAACCTTTGTACATCGGATTCTTTCACACAGGCGCGTATCAGGAATCATTGGGCGGTTACGGCGGCATACAGCATTGCCTTGTACCTGCTCCAAAACATGTACTGGTGAGCCGGAATGAAGACGGTGAGATTGTCACCAGCCTTTTCGCACCGGAGCAAAAAGCGGACTCGATGATGAAAGTGCTGGGTTACGAAAACCCGATGCCGGAGCGCGCACAGATTCCGTTGAACCCCACCAACCCAGGCGACAGCCGGCTACAAGTCAACCGATAATTGATATTTCAACGGTTGCTGATACCCTGAGACCAGCGACCTGTAACAAAAAAAGTCCAGCCTCACAGCCGGACTTTTTCATGTCTTTAGATTTCCTGGTTACGGCCTTCCCCCGAATCCTTTGGTCTCCTTGAAGTCAGCGGGAACCACGAAGTCGGAAGCAGCAAGCGATTCGCGTTTGATCTCTGATACTTCCATGACCATGTTTCCTTCTTTCATCGAGCTTTCGATTTTCAGCGGCACCCCTTCAACTCCTTCGGGCAACATGCTTCTGCCGCCACTCATGCGCTGCTTGGTCAATGCCTTGAAATCGATGTCCTTGATTTCTGTTGTTGACCAAATGAGCACACTCACGGGTCGGCCGCCTTCCGTGCCTTCTGCGATGTACTTCGTGGTGTTGTAGCCGAGTATCTTTTGAGTTTCGCTGGTCTTTGTGATTTTGAATTTGGGTTCAGCTGCCTGAGATGCACCCGCAGGCGGACCGCCCATCACGGACCAGGTTTTTGCTTTGCGGTCAATGCGGATGGTTTGATTCTTGTCTTTCTGATGAAGGAGCTCCATTCCGTCCATCATACCACCTTGCATGATGGTTACTGTATTGCCGTCTTTAATTTTTAACAGGAAGCCCGATCCGATCATTGAACCCGGATTGCCACCA
The DNA here is from genome assembly GCA_044227305.1 of Cyclobacteriaceae bacterium. GTDB lineage: Bacteria > Bacteroidota > Bacteroidia > Cytophagales > Cyclobacteriaceae > ELB16-189. The sequence goes on from JBGAFJ010000001.1 coordinate 994,378, forward strand.
CCGCCGGCACCAGCCGTCATGCTTTTCATCATCGCTTCCATTTGCGCTTTCATCTGCGGATTCGCATCCATCTGCGCTTTGAATGCCGGATCGTTCATCTTGTCCTGGAGTTGTTTCATCTTAGCCTGGTTGGCCGGATCATTCATCTTCTCCATTTCGGCTTTCATCTTCGGATCGGTGATATCCATCTTCATTGTCCATTTTACAGTGCCTTCGAAGTTCTGACCTTTTGAAGTCATCACCACGAGCACAAGGGCAATCATCATCAATAGTTTTTTCATAGTTAATCGGTTTTATGAGGTGTGCGTGTTACAAATATTCGGCCGGAAATATATTGGATCAAATATCTGTTATTTGAACTGTCCTCGCAATCGATTATCGACGCAAAGCATCGATCAGAACTGTTGAAAAATCGCCGCGTACACCGATTGAGGTACAAATCTGAGATGCCACTTATTTTTTCAGAATCAAATGCGCTGCTTCCAACAGGCTTTCAACTTTAAAATCAGCCTTGTCTTTCTCTTCGATCTCGTCGCCGATCTGAATGGTCTTGATGCCGAGATTACGGGCAGGAATAATATCACGTCCCCGGTCACCTACCATCCATGATGCGCTGATATCGACCTCGAATCGTGCGATCGCGCGCTCAAACATGAGGGTGTCCGGTTTAGTCAGCAGGGAACTTGTGACACTGACATGGTAAGGTGAAAAATAAAACGCATCAATGGCGTGATGACAGACCTGCTGAAGGTAGTCATGGCAGGCCCGCATTTGAGGAATGGTATAAATCCCTTTTGCAATGCCCGATTGGTTGGTGACGACTACAAGCTTGTAACCGGATTTCTTTAATGCAGCTAATGCTTCCGGAACACCAGGCAAAATTTTGAACTTCTCAACCAGAAAAGTATAGTTCGGATCATCTGCGTTGAGCACGCCATCACGATCCAGAAAAACGCATTTGTTCATGGCGGCAAATATCTGCAATTGGAGGCTTTTTCATTAGCTTTGGCGCTTATCCTTTTGCGATGAGCAATGCCCTCGTCATAATACCCACGTACAATGAGCGCGAAAACATTCAAAGCATCATTGAGGCGGTTTTTGCCCAGCCCAAGGATTTTCATTTGCTGATCGTGGACGACGGGTCTCCCGACGGCACGGGGGCGATCGTGACGTCGCTGCAGGCCCGGTTTAACACCACGGAAACAAAACTCCATTTGTTGGAGCGCGCTGGCAAACTCGGCCTGGGAACGGCATACATCGAAGGGTTCAAGTTCGGACTGAACAAGGGGTATGATTACCTCCTCGAAATGGACGCGGATTTTTCCCACGACCCGAAAGACCTGAACTATCTCTACCTCGCTTGCGCCGAAGGTGGCGCCGAACTCTCGATCGGCTCCCGTTACATCACCGGCGTCAATGTAGTGAACTGGCCCATGAGCCGCGTGTTGTTGTCCTACTTTGCGAGTGCTTATGTGCGCCTGATCACTGGTATGACTATTCGTGACACCACAGCAGGCTTCGTGTGTTACCATCGCAGGGTTCTTGAAACGCTGCCGCTTGATAACATCCGGGCCATCGGTTACGGCTTTCAGATCGAAATGAAATTCAACACCTGGAAGTATGGCTTCAAGATCAAGGAGATACCGATCATCTTTACGGACCGTGTAAAAGGTCAATCAAAACTATCGGCCGGCATTTTCAAAGAAGCGCTTTTCGGTGTGGTGATGCTAAAAATCAGGAGCTGGTTTAAGAGCTATAAGAAGTAATAAGCCACAAAGTCACCCGGCCACAAAGCCACCAGGACACCAAGGCGCACTAAGTTTTTTTCTTGTCATTGGATTTCTTCGCGCAGCCGCCACAAAAGCCAAGACACTAAGGACTAAGTGTTTTTTATGTTTGAATTCCTTCGTGTTTCTTTGTGTTATCGTGGCTTAGTGGCCAATCCCTAATCGAAACGTATCGCTTTGATGGGATTGATTCTCGCGGTGATTGCCGTGGGAATAATCAGCACCACGGAGACGATTACAAAAATCAAGACGTTCAACAGGATCACTGCTGTCCAGTCCCATTCGATGGGAACATAGCTCATGTAATAATCATGTGCATTGAGTTTCACAAGTTTGAATTGATCCTGCAGGAAACAAAGACCCAGGCCGAGCAGGTTGCCAAAAAGCAGTCCACGTGCGATCAGGTTGATGCCCTGGTACACAAAGATGGAACGTATCATTGAATCTTTCGCTCCCATGGCTTTCAGCAAGCCCACCATCTGGGTACGTTCCATGACCAGTATCAGAACTACCGAGATCATGTTCACGCATACCACTGACAGAATCACTCCGAGCAAAATTTTCACTTGCCGGCTTACGAGCCCAAGCCATTCAAAGACTTGTATGAATTTGTCGCTGACTTTCTCAATGAAAAGATCGTAGTCCATGCTTTCCGCAATGCTGAGATAGGTCCGGTCGACGTTGTTGATATCCTTCACATAGACCTCGATTCCACCCGCGACACTATCAGCCCAATTATTTAGACGGGCAATGAGTTTAATGTCTCCGATGATGATCTTACTGTCAAAATATTCCGAAAGATTAGTTTCATAGATACCGGAAACAATAAGTCTTCTGAAGCGCGGGGGATTTTGAAAAAAATGGATCGTGATCTCATCGCCAACTTTCGCGTTGATTTTGTCAGCTATGATCTGGCTCAGCATTACCTCTTTCGAATACCCGGAATCTGAAAAGTGAATAAATTCTCCTTCGCGGATATTTTCACGAAACATTTGCTGGTCAAAGGACTTTCCGACCCCTTTGAAAGCGATGCCCAGCACCTCATCGCCAGCCTTGATCAATCCGGCCTTATGACTGAACTCCTGCACGTGACGCACATCAGGAAACAGTTCCGGGTTTTTATAGATCGGTATATTGATGAAGAAAGGTTGTTCCTCCATCGAATTATTCAAACTGAGCTTGGTGATGAGAATATTGGAAGTGAAACTATAGATCCTGTTTTTAACGGTCGACTGAAATCCCTCCATAATCAGAAACGAAATAATCGAGGCTGCAAGTCCGACCGTAAGTGTAACAATCGCAATCGTATGGATCGTCGATGCAAAGCCACCTTTCTGTTCCCGGCTGATGCGTCTGGCTATGAAATAGGAAAGGTTCAAGATTGTGGCGTAATTTTGACGTCCCGATCCCGATCCTTATCGGGACTATCGGGATCGGGTCCATAGCAAAGAAACTAAAATGAAAAGACTTTTTCTCTTCCTGTGCATTACCCTTTCGGGTTTATCATGTATGTCGCAACGCGGCAAACTCATGACCGGGGCCGACCAGGTGGAGGCATTATTGCCGAAACTTTCAGGCAAACGCATTGCCCTGGTGGTGAATCAAACCGCGATCGTTGGAAAAACCCATCTTGCCGATACCTTGAAAACCAGAAGCGTACAGGTGGTGAAAGCCTTTGCACCGGAGCATGGCTTCAGAGGAAATGCGGCAGACGGTGAGTTGATTAATGACAGCCTGGATGTTCGCACGGGTGTGAAAATCGTCTCTCTATACGGGAAAAATTACAAGCCTAAACCAGAGGCGCTAAAAGATGTAGATATTATCATTTTCGACATCCAGGATGTGGGCTGCCGGTTTTATACCTATACCAGTACGCTTCATTACGTGATGGAGGCTTGCGCCGAAAACGGCAAGAAGCTCATCATACTGGACCGTCCGAACCCCAATGCATTCGTCGATGGGCCGTTGATGCAAAAAGAATTTATGTCTTACGTGGGAATGCATCCCATCCCGATCGCCTATGGTCTCACGATCGGTGAGCTGAGTTTGATGATCAACGGTGAGGGATGGCTCGATGGCAAAAGAAAATGCGACCTGGAAGTCATCAAACTTCAAAACTGGAAACATTCCGATCCCTACGCATTGCCTGTGCGACCCTCACCAAACCTGCCCAACGACCAGGCTATTCGTCTGTACCCTTCTATTTGCTTGTTTGAGGGTACGCAGATCAGTGTAGGACGCGGAACAGCGATGCCCTTTCAGATATTGGGTAATCCCGAATTGAAACATATGCCGTTCGAGTTCACACCAGTATCCATCAAAGGAGTTACCAACAATCCTCCTCAGGAAAACAAGCTATGCTATGGGATAGACCTTCGGACTGCAACAACAAAAAGATTTATTGACCTGAGTTACCTGCTTAGTTTTTATAGAGCTTATCCCGATAAAGAAAAATTCTTCATCCCTTATTTCGAAAAACTGGCGGGGACTGCTTCGTTGCGAAAGCAGGTTAAGGATGGCTGGAATGAAGAACAGATTAGGAAAAGCTGGGAACCGGATCTGAAGAAATACAAGGAGATGAGGAAGAAGTATCTTTTATATACGGAATAGCCTTCGACTGCCTGCCTACGCTGAATCTTCGGCAGGCACGGCGCTCAGGCTGACGGTTCGACTCCGCTTTTAATTTCTCCGTGTCTATCCGTGTAATCCGTGGCTAAATATTATGACCAAAGCAGAAAAAGCATCCGACATTCTAAAAATCCTCAATAAGCTCTATCCGAATCCGGAGGTGCCCTTGAAACACAAGGATGCTTATACCTTGCTGATTTCTGTTTTACTCTCCGCGCAATGTACTGATGAGCGAGTGAACAAGACAACGCCGGCTCTGTTCGCAATGGCCGATAACCCCTATGATATGATGAAGTTCACGGCTGATGAAATTCGCGAGGTGATCAAACCCTGCGGATTGTCGCCGATGAAGTCAAAGGGTATTGCTGGTCTGTCCAAAATCCTGGTTGAAAAATATAAAGGAGAAGTACCGCAGACATTCGAGGAACTGGAGGCACTCCCAGCCGTGGGACACAAAACTGCGTCAGTCGTCATGACACAATGGTTTGGCAAACCGGCTTTCCCTGTCGACACACACATTCACCGCCTGGCTTATCGCTGGGGACTTTCAGACGGCAAGAGTGTGGAACAGACGGAGCGTGACCTGAAAGCGGTGATCCCGGAAAAAAAATGGAATAAGGCTCACCTTCAGATCATCTATTTCGGAAGAGAGTATTGCACAGCACGCGGCCACAATTGGAAAGAATGTCCGATATGCAAAAAATATATCCGGAAAGAGTTAAGAGATTAGGGCAGCCCGGTACGTCTGATAAAACAGAACATTTTCAATTTGTTGTGATATTTGCACGCGAAAACAAAATTTCTTGACAGCCTTACGCATCATCTTCATGGGCACACCGGAATTCGCGGTTCCAAGCCTCGAAATCCTGATTGAAAACAAATTCAATGTGGTGGCCGTGATCACCGCTCCTGACAAACCCCAGGGACGCGGGCAGAAACTGGTAGCATCGCCGGTCAAAGAATGTGCACTGCGATACAACATCCCTGTGCTGCAGCCCACCAACCTGAAGTCATCTGCCTTCATTGAAGAATTAAGAAGTTATCAGGCGAATCTTCAGGTGGTGGTTGCATTCAGAATGCTGCCGGAATTGGTTTGGTCGATGCCGGCATTGGGCACATTCAATCTCCATGCGTCGCTGTTGCCGCAATATCGTGGTGCCGCTCCTATCAACTGGGCGATCATTAACGGGGAAAAAGAAACCGGAGTCACTACCTTTTTTCTCAAACACGAGATCGATACCGGCGGAATCATATTCCAGGAAAAAGAATCGATCACGGATACCGATGATGCCGGATCTCTTTATGAAAGATTGATGACGAAAGGTGGGCAACTCGTTCTCAAAACTGTGAAAGCGATTGAAGCCGGCTCTTACCCGAATTTACCGCAGCCAGAAAGCGGGGCTTTAAAACACGCTCCAAAAATTTTCAAAGAGACCTGCGAGATCGATTGGAAAACAACATCCTCGCAATTGAGAAATTTTGTTCGCGGACTAAGTCCGTATCCGGCAGCATGGACTACCCTCAACGGGAGGAATTTCAAAATATTCCGCGTGACTGAACCCCACGGCGCACCCGCCGACCCCGGGTCTGTCAGGACCGATAATTCAACTTATCTTTATGTCGCAACCAACGACGGATGGATTGCCGTGGAGGAGCTGCAGGCTGAGGGGAAGAAGAGAATGCGCATAGGTGATTACTTAAAAGGAAATAAAATATAAAGTCACCGGTTTGCCGGTCACTCGTGTCCGGTGGTAGCAGCCATGTAATGAGTTGGGAGATCTATTCATAATGAGACAAAAAACCGGCGACAGGAAACCGGCCACTGGCAACATGACCATTTCAATTATAGCAGCGCTTTCCCGCAACAGGGTTATTGGCCGTAACAATGATCTTCCATGGAAGCTTCCGGATGACATGAAATATTTCATGGAAACCACGCGTGGAAATACCGTGATCATGGGACGGAAAAATTATGACTCACTTCCGCAAAGATTCAAACCGCTGCCCAACCGTACCAATATTGTAGTCACGCGGCGTCAAAATTTTACAGCGCCAGGTTGCCAGGTTGTGCATTCTTTTGAAGACGCCATCCTTGCCTCTAAAAATGCAGGCGGCGCAGAAGTGTTCAATATTGGTGGCGCGGAACTTTTCAAACTCGGCATGAGTGTCACCAACCGGATGTATCTCACCGAGATCCAGGCGGAAATCGACGGTGACGTATTCTTTCCTGATTTCGATCGAAAGGAGTGGAAAGAAACATCGCGACGTCACCACCCTGCTGACGAGCGACACGCCTTTGCCTTTGATTTTGTTGTGTACGATCGTTTGCGTTAACTTCACATTCCGATAGCTATCGGAACCCAAACCCCGGACCCATGGACAGCCACAAAAGAATTCTCGGCTTCATCTTCACCATTACATCAATTCTTTCGATTCTCACCGCATTGCTCTTAAACATCTTTTTTTCGGCGTTGTGGACTTTTGTTTTGTCCCAGGCCGATGCGGGTGACGCTTTGCCGTTGGAGTTCGTGTCCTTGATATTTGAATATATACCCTGGATCATAATCATTTTTTCCGTGCCTTCACTGATTGCGGGCATTGGACTGCTGAACAAAGCATCTTGGGCAATGACCCTGGCCCTTATCCTGGGTTGCCTGAAACTGATCTCCTTCCCGATCGGCACTGCGATAGGTGTATATGCGATCTGGATATACTTTGAAGATCAGAAAGCTGCGAAGGCGGCGCCCGCCAACTGACGGCGATGGCCTCTCTTGAAAACAAAGTCATCTGGATTACAGGTGCGTCCTCGGGAATTGGTGAGGCTTTAGCCTACGAGCTTGCCCGGCAAAAAGCGCGTTTGATCCTTTCTGCCCGCCGCAAGGAAGAGCTGGAGCGCGTGAAGGGGAATTGCCTTACCGCGAGTCAGGCAAATATCCGCATCCTGCCCATGGATCTTTCGGAAGCGCCTACACTAAAACTGATTACGGAACTCGCCATTCAGTATTTCGGACACATCGATGTACTGGTAAACAACGGAGGCATCAGCCAACGGAGTCTTGCAAAAGATACGTTACTCGAAGTGGACCGCAGGATCATGGAAGTTGACTTCTTCGGGACAATTACGATAACCAAGCATCTTCTTCCCCATTTCCTGATGAGAAAAAGTGGGCACTTCGTAAACGTGAGCAGCGTGATGGGGCTGATCGGTACTCCGTACCGGTCGGGCTATGCGGCAGCAAAACATGCGCTGCATGGTTTCTTTGATTCATTGCGTGCCGAGTTGTGGAAAGACAGCCGGTCGATCCATGTTACGATGATCTGTCCGGGCTGGGTAAAGACCAATGTTTCGATCAATGCTCTCATCGGTGATGGTACGAAGCTAAACCAAATGGACTCCACAACTGACGACGGCCTTGATCCAAAAAGGGTTGCTGAGAAGATAGCTTCCGCGATACGGAGCCGGAAAAAAGAAGTATACATTGGCGGCCTCAAAGAAGTCTCGGCCGTATATCTCAATCGTTTTTTTCCGGCGTTATTTGCCCGCATTGTACGTAAAGCTAAAGTACGGTGACGCTCAACTGGTACGAATACATTCTCATCATCATTGTCGGATTCGGCGCCGCGTTTCTCAACACCGTGGGAGGTGGCGGATCACTGTTTTCAGTCCCGATTCTCACCTTTATTGGTATGCCCATCACCTTTGCCAATGCGACGAGTCGTGTGGCGATTCTTTTTCAGAACATCTTCGCTGTAGTCGGATTTCGCAGCAAAGGCGTTGAGTTGCCCTGGCCCTACAGCCTATACCTCGGTCTCGCTTCGTTGGGTGGTGGAGTGATCGGCTCGTTTCTGGCGTCACAAATCAGCGATGCTTCTTTTACAAAAATTTTCGTGGCTGTGATGTTCATCGCGGTGGCTTTGATTATCTACGACCCATTCAAGTCGAGTGGAGAGGAAAAAATGGACTTCAAAAGCCAACTGGTTGGTAGCATCCTCTTCTTCTTTATCGGGATTTACGGCGGATTCGTACAGGCAGGGATAGGCTTTCTCGTTATCGCCGTGTTAAGTCTTGTGAACAGGCTGACGCTGGTAAAGAGCAACTACGTAAAAGTATTTGCGGCCATCGTCTATACGGGCGTCTCTGTGGTTGTATTTGCCTGGCAGGGAAAAATTTACTGGGAGGTGGGACTGGTTCTGGCCATCGGTCATGCATTGGGTGGCTGGTTTGCCAGCCGCTGGTCGGTTCGTGCGGGCGATGTGTGGATCAAGCGCATCATGATTCTTTCCATCATAGCCATGGCGATTAAACTGTGGTTTTTCTAATTTGAACGCATGACGGGCAGCTTCATAAAAAAACTCATCCTGGGCAAACACCCGTTCATCCCTTCTCACGGAGAATTCAAACGGGTCGTGTTGACCGGACAATTGAGTCTGCTCACGATCGTCGTATGCCTGATTTTCATTTCGCTGGACATCGCACAGGGTCTCTCCCGTGTATTGTTCCTGCAAGCTGGCTGTGTGGCGCTTTCCATCGTCGCATTTCTGTTGAACCGGTCAGGCCGCCACTGGCTGGCCCGGGTGGCATTGATCCTGAGCACTAACGTCACCGTTTACTTTTTGTCAACCACGGAGCCGATAGAAATCGGGATTTATCTTTTCTTTATCGCTATCAACATCGGTACTGTGGCCGTGTTCGGCTACGCCGAACGAAAGACTGCTTTCACCTTCGTCTGTTTTTCCGTATTTCTTTTCACGCTGTTCCTGTATTACGATTTCTGTCCTTTTGGACGAATCTCCGGTGACGAGGCATACATCAAATTCAACATCTTTGTCAATTTTGTCATATCCCTGGGAGCGTCCACGGTGATTGTTGTCTTTCTTATCAATCTCCATTTCCGCTCCGAACAGGCTTTGAAAAATAACGAGCGTGAGATGATCTCAAAAAATGAGGAACTGACGAAACTTAATACTGAGCTGGACCGGTTTATGTACAGTACTTCTCATGATCTTCGTTCGCCAATTAGTTCCGTGCTGGGGCTCATCCAGCTCGCCAAGATGACCGACAACCCCACCGAGATCAGATCCTATATGTTGATGATGGAAGAACGGTTGGCGAGCTTGAATAAATTCATCAAGGATATTTCCGAATATTCGCGCAATGCGAGAACCGAGATCGACAAGCAACCTGTCAATGTTAGCAAAGTGGTCCATGAGATCATAGGGAATCTCAAATTCTACCCGGGCGCAGAGAAAATGAAAGTCTCAATACAAGTTGAGCCGGACTTCGAGATCACCACCGATCGCACACGACTGCAATTGATCCTGAGTAACCTCCTCTCTAACGCTTTCAAATACGTGGACCCACACAAGGAAATACCGTACGTAACCGTTGCAGTTCACACCAATACCACTCATGTTTATTTCAGGGTTGAAGACAACGGCCTTGGAATTCCAGACGCGTATCTGCCCAAGATCTTCGACATGTTCTTCCAGGCGCATGAAAATTCCGAGGGCTCGGGACTGGGCCTTTACATCGTCAGAGAAGCGGTGACCAAACTGAACGGAACCATCAGCGCAAAATCGCAGTTAGCAGTAGGATCGCAGTTCGAAGTGAGACTGCCATCCTAGGTAATTTTCCCAATTTAAACCTCACAATCATGTTGAAATGGAATGATGTAATCCGGTTCGCCGGCAAAGGCAATCCCACGCCACCACGCCGCGTTGAAAAAAGTGACGACGAATGGAAGAAGATATTAACGCCGGAACAATATATGATCGCGCGGAAAAAAGGCACTGAAAGGGCCTTTACCGGCGAGTATTGTGAAGCCCATGAGCCCGGCCTCTATGCATGCCGTTGTTGCGAGACCCTGTTGTTTGATTCCACACTGAAGTTCGAATCAGGTACCGGATGGCCCAGTTTTACCCAACCAGTTGCAGACAACGTGATCGCCTATCATCAAGACAGCAGCTATGGAATGGTCCGCGTGGAAGTCACCTGCAATGTATGCGACGCGCACCTTGGCCATATTTTTCCCGATGGTCCCATGCCCAGCGGATTGAGATATTGCATAAATTCCGCTTCGATAATCCACGTTGAAAAACAATAATTTTCGCATGAAGCCTGTTCTGGCCTTCGTCTTAACTACAACACTTTTTTCCTGCATGAAAACAAAGGAAAAATCCACGCCGGCGTCTCATGTGATGTATGCCGAAGAGTACAGGCCACAATTTCATTTCAGCCCCGAAACCAACTGGACCAACGACCCCAATGGACTTGTGTTTTATGAGGGCGAGTATCATTTATTCTATCAAAAAAATCCTTACGGCGATACGTGGGGACACATGAGCTGGGGCCATGCCGTCAGTGAAGACTTGCTCCATTGGAAACATTTGCCCATTGCTATCAAAGAATTCGAGGACCGATCTTCAGGAGACAGCACCATGATCTTTTCCGGAACGGTGGTCGTTGATAAAAACAACACCAGTGGCTTGTGCAAAGGCAAAGAATGTATGGTCGCCATTTTCACGTCTCATGTGTTTCGAGGCACAGAAGGTCTGCGTCAGCACCAAAGCCTAGCCTACAGCAACGACAAAGGAAGGACGTGGGAACTCTATGCTAAAAATCCCGTGCTCGACATCCAGAGAAAAGATTTCCGTGATCCAAAGGTCTTCTGGTATGAACCGAAACAGTATTGGGTAATGGCGCTGGTGGTACCTGATCTGTACAAAGTGCAGTTGTATCAATCCAAAAATTTGCGCGACTGGAAGCTTCTCAGTGAATTTGGCGACATCGGCGACCGGTCGAAGATCTGGGAATGTCCCGACCTCTTCGAACTACCAGTGGAAAACATCCCCGGTAAAACAAAATGGGTACTATCACTATCCGGAAGCCATCCGCAAGGTCCGGGCTTCGTCGGCATGCAATATTTTGTCGGTGATTTTGATGGTGTTTCTTTTAAAGCCGATGATCCCAAACAACAACCTTTGTATGTCGATTACGGAAAAGATTTTTATGCAGGAATTGTATACAACAATTTTCTTCGTGAAGACAGACGGGCTGTCATGATCGGGTGGGCCAACAACTGGACTTATGGCGCAAACATTCCGACGCACCCCTGGCGCAGCGCGATGGCTTTGCCGCGCGAACTTTCTTTGAAGCAGACGGAAGAAGGAATCAGATTGGTACAGGTACCTCTGCAGCAAGTCAGTACACTGCGACTGAGTGAGATCACAGACCCGACAAAGATTTCAGGAAAAGCGCTCGAACTGGACATCCAGATCGATCCGCAGGACGCTGCTGAGGCCGGTATCAAGATCTTCAAAAGCGGCAATGAAGAAACGATCATCGGTTACGCCCCGCTCACGAAAGAAGTTTTCATCGACCGCACCCGTTCCGGGAAAGTCGACTTTCACAAAGATTTTGCAAGCATGGAACGGGTGAAAATAAATCCCATCGATGGCAAGGTGCGCCTGAAGGTGTTCCTCGATCATTCCATCATTGAGGTGTTTGTTAATGATGGTGAACAGGCACTCTGCGAACAAGCATTCCCAACGCAATCAGATTATCTGGTGGAGTCTTACTCTGACAATGGAAATGCAGAGTTCAAGATCAAAGCGTGGGAGATGAAATCGGTGTGGTAATGTTAACTTGGTAATTGGGTGATGAGTTGAATCTTCGAATCAACCAATCACGCTCCCCCTCCCAACTCAATAATCCTCCTCACCCGCTCCGGATCCACGGTCCTCACCGCATATTCATCCTCTCCTTTTTCTCCCATGGCGGCGATGGACGGATTCTTAAAAGCCATCTGACTTGGGCGCATTGAAGTTGCTGAGAAATGGATCTCGTGCACATTGGTGTGAGAAACAATTTCCGCAACTGTCTTTTCATTTACACCCGAGCCAGCCATGATGGAAATCCTGCTGTTGGCGCGCTCTACAAGCTGCCGGATCAATTCTCTTCCTTCATACGCATTGGGCTTTTGGCCCGATGTAAGTATCCGTGTGAACCCCACTTCAATGCAATCCTCCAGGGCTTCAAATGGATCGCGCGTCATGTCAAACGCGCGATGACACGTTACCTTGAGTGGTTTGGCTTTCTCCACCAGTTCCTTGCAGCGCTTCTTGTCGATGGTGCCATCCGAATTCAGGATCCCGAAGACAAAACCATCCACGCTGATCTTTTGAATAGCGTACAGGTCCCGCTTCATCGCATGATATTCATAACTGCTGTAGCAAAAGTCACCGCCCCGCGGCCTCAGCATCACCATCACGTCCATGGTGACGTTCGCGCGCACCACTTCGATCGTTCCCGCCGACGGAGTAGTGCCACCATCCGCCGGGTTGTCGCAAAGTTCGATGCGATCCGCACCGCCATCCTGCGCTTTGAAAGCTGACTCGACGTTGTATACAACTACTTCCGCTTTGATATTCCTCATTGAGATCAGTAATAACTTTTTGCTTCGAACAGCTCGTTGGCCACTTTGGCAGACTGCACCGCGTAAGTGAATCCTTTTTGCAGCGCATACGCGCCATACTCACCGGCTTTGTTAATTGCCAGGAACCCCACCTGCATCTCACGTGATTTCTGCGGCTGATTTTTTACTATGCGCATCACCGCTTCCTGACATGCCTTCTGAGGCGAATTCCCCTGTCTCATAAGCTCCACCACCAGATGCGACCCGCAAATACGTATCACTTCCTCTCCCACACCTGTTGAAGTAGCGGCGCCAATCTCGTTGTCAACAAACAGCCCCGCACCGATGATGGGTGAGTCGCCGATTCGCCCGCGCATTTTATAAGCCATCCCACTCGTAGTGCATGCGCCGGAAAGATTCTGTTTTGAATCCAAAGCCAGCATACCGATGGTGTCGTGATTCTCAATATTCACCACAGGCTTATAATTCTTTTCTTTTAGCCATTCCTTCCACGCCTTCTCTGATTCAGGGGTGAGCAGATTTTGTTTTTTGAATCCTTGAGCCAGTGCAAATTGTAAAGCGCCGTCTCCGATGAGCATCACGTGTGGTGTTTTTTCCATGACCCGCCTGGCCACAGAAATAGGATGAACGATATGCTCCAGGCCCGCCACCGCGCCGCAATTTGAATATTCATCCATGATGCAGGCATCGAGCGTGACGTGGCCGTCACGATCAGGTGCGCCGCCGAGTCCGACTGTGGTAATCTTTGGATCGCCTTCCGGGACCTGTACTCCTTTCTCGACTGCATCGAGTGCCCGGCCATTGCCCACCAGAACTTTCCACGCTTCGGCGTTAGCAGGTTTGCCAAAATCCCACGTGGATATCACCAGTGGTTTTGTTACCTCAGCGGCCGGCGTTGCAAACAACTCCGCCGCTGTGATGGCGGAAGACAGTGTGAGGCTTGCCTTAATAAATTTCCTGCGGGTGGATTTCATGTTGGATTCTTTTACAAAATGTAGCAAGAAAAGCATAAATTCCTTTCCATAACCCGCGCTGTTATGCCAACCCTTGGAAAAACTATTTTCTTGTTCGGATTTATCTCTGTCGGAACAATTTCCTTCGCTCAAAAGATGTCCGTGTTCAACGTGCGGGACTATGGGGCAACGGGTCAAAAGGATACCAACGCCCAGGCGGCGATTCAAAAAACAATCGATGCCTGTGCGGCAGCTGGCGGCGGGATGGTCTACTTTCCGCCAGGACAATACTCCTCCGGTACGCTGCACCTGAAAAGCCATGTGCGACTGCATATAGAAGCCGGCGCGACATTATTGTCGATAAAAGAAAAATCCGCGTTCGACAAAGACGCCCTGATTTATGGTGAAGACCTTGAAAATATCTCCATCGAAGGAAAGGGTACTGTGGACGGGCAAGGACGATACGAATGGCACGAAAACGACATCGAAGATGATTTTATCCGACCCAACCTTGAGCAAATGACCGCACTGGGCAAAGTACCCTTGAGGTCTTTCCCAAAGAAAGATCAATTCGGAAAACTGATCTTGCTGCTGCGATGCAAAGACGTTCAGATAAAAGATCTGTCTTTGATCGACTCACCAAGCTGGACTCTCCATCCGGTCAGCTGCGAACGTCTCGTGATTGATGGACTCTATATCCGCTCCAGTCTCAAGGATGGCGTGTGGGCTGATGGAATCGACCCGGACGGCTGCAAAGACGTTCGCATCAACAACTGCACGATCGAAACAGGAGATGACGCCATCGTATTTTATTCTATGAATTGGTTCGGAGCACCTACACCCTGTGAAAATATTACCGTCACCAATTGCAGACTTACCTCCTCTTCCAGCGCGATCAAATTTTGTGACGGAAATATGAACGCCATCCGGAATGTCACCATCGATAATTGCGTGATCCGGGCGTCGAACCGGGGCATTGCGTTCATGAATTTTGACGGAGGCGTCGTGAGCGACGTGGTTTTGTCGAACCTGACGATTGAATGTACGCGCCGCGATTGGTTTTGGTGGGGCGATGGCGACCCCATCCATTTCAATATAAAAAGAAGAAGCGAAGTGCATAAGTCCATCAAACCTGCCGATGACAAGAATCCCGCTGGCAAGATCAAACGGGTTTTGATCACCAATGTCATCGCTTCCGGTTATGGTTCGAGCATTTGCAATGGCCATCCCGAGAGTTGGCTTGAGGATATCACGCTGAATAATGTCCACCTGACCATAGCCCACGATGCCTCAGCGGCTTATGATAAGTCGAAACACGCGCTGGTGTTTCAGAAAGTAAAAAATCTCAAGTTGAAAGATCTCTCTATCTCCTGGGACGGACAGTATGACAAATGGGAAAGTGCACTGGTTGTGGAGGAAGTTCAGGGATTGCAAATCGATGGTTTTTCAGGAGTTTCGTTTTCAAACAATGCAGCAACCATAAAACTAAATCAAGTCGATCACGCCGTGATACGTAATTCAACTACGGGCGGGAACCAGACTTTCCTATCTGTGGAAGGAGCTAAATCCAAAAACATATTGCTCACCGGGAATGATCTGCGGTCTACCAAAGTACCCTATCAACCGGGAAAAGGTGTGCCAGCGGGCACCGTGCGGCTTGAAAACAATATGACCGCGAAATAAAATTAATTGACTTCGTATGACCACGCACTTAAGCACTCCCTTTACTTCCACACTTCAACACTTCACTTATCAATCACCCGTCGCGCCGTTCGAAAACGTTTGATATAATAGTCGGAGTAAAGATTTGTCTCCACCACACCCAACGATGTTGAAGCGTGAATGAATTTGACGTCCGAGCTTCCCTTTACCGACACCACGATACCCACGTGTGTAATAACTTTTTTCTTT
This sequence comes from Cyclobacteriaceae bacterium, assembly GCA_044227305.1. Lineage (GTDB taxonomy): Bacteria > Bacteroidota > Bacteroidia > Cytophagales > Cyclobacteriaceae > ELB16-189. Next base: position 1,010,092 of record JBGAFJ010000001.1, read on the forward strand.
TTGCCCGTTGCAAAAAAAAGCAAATCACCAGGTCGCAGTTCCGATATCTTCACCTTTTCCCCTACGTTGGCCTGCGTTTCTGCCTGCCTGGGCAATTGGATGTTGATGGCACTGTAGGCGTTTGAGGTTAGACCCGAGCAATCAATGCCTGATCGCGTTGTACCACCCCATTTATACGGCGTGCCGGTAAACGTTCTTGCCTTTTGAATAACGGCATCTACTTTCTGGTCGTGGACGCGGGCTTTGCGGGGGCCGGCACAAGACATCAAAGCAGCAAAAAGTAAAAAATATACGCCGCCGGGGTGCAACCGGATTTGCGTAACTTTGCGCTGTTTCATTGTTTTTTAAAGCATTAACAAATTTAACAGATTCATGGGACAAGCTAAAGTGGCGGAAGTTGTTGAAAGCCATTTACAATCCTCCGTCGCGGATCAACTCGCGGCGATCGTTGGCAGGGAAAATGCGATTGTGGATGAAATCCGCCGTGAAGATTATGGTCATGATAAAACGGAAGACTATTTTTTTCTCCCGGACATCGTATTGAAGCCCAGAACACCTGAAGAAATCAGTGAAATACTTAAAATCTGCAATACCCATAGAATTCCGGTTACACCTCGGGGCGCAGGTACAGGCCTGAGTGGCGGTGCGCTGCCCATCCGCAAGGGTGTCATTATCTCTATGGAGCGGTTCAACAAGATCCTGCAGATCGATGAGTTGAACCTGCAAGCAACCGTAGAGCCGGGTGTAATTACAGAAGTATTTCAAAACGCGGTCAAAGAAAAGGGTTTGTTTTATCCGCCGGATCCCGCGAGTCGCGGGTCGTGTTTCCTGGGTGGGAACCTTGCCAACAATTCCGGCGGCCCCAAAGCAGTCAAATATGGCGTAACACGAGATTACGTCATCAATATGGAAGTTGTCCTCCCCACCGGCGAAATCATCTGGACAGCAGCCAATGTGCTGAAAAACTCCACGGGATACAACCTCACCCAGCTGATGTGCGGAAGTGAAGGCACACTGGGAATCATAACAAAGATTGTGTTCAAGCTTCGCGGTTTCCCGCAAAAGACGGTGTTGATGATGATCCCCTTCATAACGAATGAAGAGGCATGCAAAGCGATTGCGGCAATTTTCGTTGCCGGCATTCAGCCGTCCGGAATGGAATTTTTTGAGCGTGAGGCCGCGGCAAAAACGTTTGAGTATTGTGAAAAAGTTCTCAATAGCCCGGTGACCACAAAACTCACCGACGGCATGGATGCCTATCTGTTGTGTGAACTTGACGGTAATGATGAAGAGGTGTTGATGCGCGACGCCGAAAGGGTCATGAACGTGGTTGAAAAATTCAATGCGGGTGAAGTATTATTTGCTGAAAGTGCCGCCCAAAAAGACGAGCTCTGGAAAATCAGAAAAAATATTTCTCCCGCCGTGAACTGGTACACACTGACCAAGTCGGATGACGTGGTGGTACCGCGGGCCAACCTGCCCAAATTGATCGCCGGCATCAAAGCGATCGGCAAACGTTACAACTTCAATACCGTTTGCTTCGGGCATCTCGGCGACGGGAACCTTCACGTCAATATTTTGAAAGAGGATATTTCCGAGCACGACTGGGAAACCAGAATTCCGGAAGGAATTGGTGAAATATTTAAACTTACCGTCAGCCTGGGTGGAACGCTCTCGGGTGAGCATGGTATCGGAATCGCCAAAAAACCTTACATGAACATCGCATTGGGCGAGATGAATCTGCAGCTGATGCGTGGTATCAAAAAGGTCTTCGATCCGAATGGTATACTGAATCCGGGTAAAATCTTTTAGATACCTGTTGCCGGAGATACGTAATGTCCTGACACCTCTCCCGAGGAACGTCAGCTTTATCTTCTCGAATAGCCGGCACATAATAGCCTGTTCAAATTCCTTTTGATCTTGCTATCTTTATCTTTCTAAACCAAATACCAATGAAACGTCTTATTCCATTTCTCTTCGTCGCGGCAATATTTGCAGCTTGCGGCACTAAACCTTCTAATGAAGAATCGACAGCGGCTCCCGCAACGGCAGATAATACTTTGACCGAAGCCCAGAAAGCCGAAGGTTGGAAACTGCTGTTTGACGGCCAAACTCTGAACGGGTGGCAATTTTACAAAGGGAACGAGAACGACACCTGGGAAGTCGTGGACGGTACCCTGCACTGTAAACTCCCAGGCGACTCAACCGCTACGAAGCGCGCCGATCTTCGCACAACAGAAACCTACAAAAATTTCGAGTTGTCTTTCGATTGGAAAATTTCCGAAAAACAAAACAGCGGTGTGATGTTCCGCGTGACAGAAGAATTCGAAGTTCCCTACGCAACGGGACCTGAGTTCCAGCTGATCGACGACGACAACTATCCCGGCGGCGTAAAAGACGTCAACAAAACCGCAGCCAACTACGATGTACATGCAGCGCAAAACGGCAAAATCAATCCCATCGGTTCATGGAACAATGCGAAGATCATCGTCAACGGAAATCATGTTGAACATTGGTTGAACGGCAGCAAGGTGGTAGAATATGAACTGAATTCCGAAGACTGGAAGACCCGTGTGGCCGCCAGCAAATGGAAAGAATATCCCAAATATGGTCAGGCACCCGAGGGCTTTATCGACCTCCAGGATCACGGTGGTGAAGTGTGGTTCAAAAATGTGATGATCAAAACACTTTAACCCAAGATCAATCTTCAACATATAAATGTTGAGTTGACAAAGGGCAGTTGACAACGGCGCTCGAAAATTTATTCGTTTGTAGTGCCTGATCTCAATGTCTGATACGGATCATTGGGGACGTTTTTTGCCAATTGACCGAACGAAGTGAGGTATTGCCAAATGTCAACTGATTTTTGGTACAAAAACAGGACGGGGACAACAGGAGACAAACAACCAACTCATGTGCGGCATCACGGGCGTTTTTGCGTTCAACCTCGTAGGGAAATTCAGCAAGATCAATGTGGCCGCGGCTACGATGTCATTATCGCGCCGCGGCCCTGATTTTCAAGACATCTACACCGACGAATGGGTTTGCCTCGGTCATCGCCGTCTCTCCATCATAGATACCCGCTCTGTAGCAAATCAGCCTATGTGGGACGAAAGCAATCGCTACGGTCTCATCTTTAATGGCGAGATTTTCAACTACCGGGAGCTCAAACAGGAATTGATTCAAAAAGGGTTTTCTTTCTTCACCGAATCAGACTCTGAAGTTCTGCTGAAGCTGTTCATTCTTGAAAAGGAAAAGTGCCTGAACAAACTCAACGGGTTTTTTTCATTCTGCATTTACGATAAGAAGGAGCAATCGCTGTTTCTCGCGCGCGATCGTTTCGGAATAAAACCGCTTTTGTATCTGTTCGATGATGACAAATTCATTTTTGGGTCGGAAATGAAATCGATCGTCGCATACGGCATCGACAAAAAAATCGACTATGCGGCCCTTTACACCTACCTCCAGCTGAATTATATCCCCGCGCCGGATACAATTTTTGATAAGGTGAAGAAGCTTCTGCCCGGACATTTTATCAAGGTTAAAAGTCAGCAGATAGAAATCAGAAAATATTACACCATTCCCTACAATCCGACTGAGACGGATGCCGGTACGGTCTCTTATGATCATGCGAAAGAACAATTCAAGTCGTTGTTAGAAGCGTCTGTGAAACGACGGCTCATCGCCGACGTGCCATTGGGGTGCTTTCTGAGTGGGGGGATTGATTCATCGGTAATTACTGCCCTGGCGAGCAAACACAAGGAAGGACTCCACACTTTTTCGATCGGATTCAAGGATGAGAAATTTTTCGATGAGACCGGGTATTCAAGGTTGGTAGCCAAAAAATTCAATACCCTGCACACAGAGTTTCATCTCACAAACAAAGAGATGTTTGAAAACCTGCAGACGATACTCGAATATACCGACGAGCCATTTGCCGACTCTTCCGCAATTGCCGTCTACGCTTTGAGTCAGCAAACACGCAAACATGCAACGGTTGCGCTTTCCGGCGACGGCGCCGACGAACTGTTGGGTGGATATAACAAGCATGCCGCTTCGTATCGCGTGCTCCATCCTGGTTTGACTGAAAAAGCAGCATCGGCACTGGGGCCTCTCTGGTCGGTTATGCCGAAATCCAGAAACGCCCCGTTTTCAAATAAATTCCGGCAGTTGGACCGCTTCGCCTCGGGTGCAAAATTAAATTCCAGGGAACGGTATTGGCGGTGGGCGGGATTTGCAAAAGAGTCGCAGGCGGCCAGGCTATTTTCAGAACAAAGTCTGGAGCAATTGTCACTGCAGGATTTTGAAATCAGAAAGAAAGAACTGACGTCCACCATCCCCACAAACGAAGACATGAACGACGTTCTGCTGACTGATATGAACGTTGTGCTGCCCAACGACATGCTTACAAAAGTGGACTTGATGAGCATGGCGAATGGTCTGGAGGTACGCGTTCCGTTCCTGGACTATGAACTTGTCAACTACTCATTCTCACTGCCTTCTGATTTCAAAATCAATGCCTCGCTCAGAAAGAGGATTCTGCAGGACTCTTTCCGTGACATTTTACCACCGGAACTTTATAATCGTCCGAAGAAAGGCTTCGAAGTACCGTTGCTCAAGTGGCTTCGCAACGACATGAAGCCGATGATCAAAGATGATCTCCTGTCGGAAAAATTGATCCATGAACAAGGGATTTTTAATTACAAAGAGATCCGCAAACTGAAGCGACAATTGTTTTCTATTAGTCCCGGCGATGTACACGCACGCGTCTGGGGGCTCGTGGTTTTTCAGAGCTGGTGGAAGAGTGTTTTCAGAGCCAAATGACCACTATTCACGTTACTACGAGATTTTATGCAGGCATCGAAAAATGTTTTGATGCGTCAAGGAGCATTGACCTCCATCTGCAATCCATGGCAAAAACAAAGGAAAGAGCCATCGCGGGCCGCACATCAGGCCTGTGCGAAATGGGCGATACGATTACCTGGGAAGCGGTTCATTTTGGAATTAAGCAGAGGATGACCGTTGAGATCACGAAAATGGATAGGCCGGTTTTCTTTGAAGACCGGATGATCAAGGGTACTTTCAAAAGCATGCGTCATGAACATTTTTTTGAAGTCCAGGATGGGTTAACGGTCATGACTGATAAATTTCATTATGAAGTTCCCTTTGGAATGGCTGGCTGGCTCTTTGATGCATGGCTATTGAAACGATACATGACGCGTTTTTTGCTGATGAGGAACCGCGTGATAAAGGAAGTCGTTGAGAAATGAGTTGCCTTTAGTTTTGAAACTTCCCACTCGCCACCGACCGAAAATCAGTCATCAAATCACCGTTGGAATGCGACCGGATGCTGGTGCGTTAATTGACGAACCGGATCCGCGGCCGCCATGCGTAATTGTCAAATGGAAGGGTTAGATTCACTCGCAGGATTTAGTATTCCGATGCAGATCGACAGCATAAAAACAACCATGCCATTGGGCCTTCTCGTGGCCTTTCTTATGGTTTTTGTCTCCCCCGAAACGAAAGCTCAAAAAGTGAGATCCACCGAGATCGCATTCGTCAGCGACACCCAGGCGCCTCTCTGGATTGAGAATGTTTTTCTGAAGAGCAATCAAAACAAAAAAGCCACCGGCCTGATCTTCGACAACATCATCAAAAACAAACCACGTGCGCTGTTCATTCTCGGCGACGTGGTATCTCTGGGCTACCGGGATGCAAAATGGAAGTCCATTGACCAGTACCTTGAAAAATGCCGTGAGCAGGGCATAGAATTTCATGCACTACTCGGCAATCACGACGTAATGGGTCGTCCACAAAAAGGTGAAAATAATTTTCAAAAGAGATTTCCTGATCATGTCCGCACAGGCTATGTTTCGATCATTGATTCCATAGGAGTCGTGATGGTTAATTCCAATTTCGGCAAGTTGACGACGGAAGAAATTGATCTCCAGCAACGGTGGTACGATTCAACCCTTTATGCACTCGATAAAAACCCTGAAGTGAAAGCTGTAATTGTTACCTGTCATCATGCGCCGTACTCAAATAGCAAGCTGGTGGGGTCGTCGAAACCTGTCCAGACACACTTTGTTCCATCCTTTATCAATTCATTGAAGGCCCGGCTTTTCATAACGGGGCACTCTCACACCTTCGAGCACTTTAAGAAATCCGGCAAAGACTTTCTCGTAATAGGCGGAGGCGGCGGACTTCATCAGCCTTTGCGCAATACCCTAGACGATGCGGCGTTAGATTACAAGCCGATGTTCCATTATCTGACCCTCTCCCGAACCGGAGATAAAGTTCATGTCATTTCCCATTTTCTGAAAGACGACCTCTCAGGATTTGATAAAACCTATGAGTTCTCAACCGTAATCCGAAAACCCGTTACATCCGGGAACGATTTTGACTAAACGGCGTTAAGAGTTCCGGTCACAACAATGAAATCTTTGTTGCTTTTTGTTTTCGCAAACCTCTGCATCCAGGGATGGGCTCAGGATGACTGTACGTCTAAACTCGACAAGGACAGCGTGAAAATCTGGACGTGCCCCTCTAAGAACAGTAAGTTCAAGGCGGTCAAGTCTACTTTCCTGATGACGGGCACTCCTTCTCAGCTTACGGCGTTGGTGCTTGATCTGGATGGTCACAAGAACTGGCAATACAAAACAAAGAGCGCTTCTCTGGTTAAAAAAATCAGCGATCAGCATTACATCTATTATACGGAGATCGAAGCACCCGTCGTGAACAACCGCGACTTCGTCATCGAAATGACCATAAACCAGGATCCGCATACCAAACTGCTGTGGATCGATCTCGTCAGCGTACCGGAATACATTCCGCATAAAGACGGAATCGTCCGGGTGCCTTTCTCGAAAGCCCGCTGGACGGTAACACCGATCAACAGCGAGACGATTCAAGTGGACTATTTTCTCGAGATGGACCTCGGCGGATCCGTTCCGGGTTGGATTGTCAATATGTTCTCGCACCAGGGTCCGTACGAAACGTATCTTGGTATGCGCGAACTCATCCGCGACTATCCGAGAGGCCAGGTGTCATTTATCAAAGATTAGTTTGGGATTGGTCAGGCGGTCAAGATGTTACCCCTTGCCTTTCTCTTTTGCCCACATGTCACGTAAGGTGACGGTACGATTGAATACGGGTTTTCCCGAAGCTGAATCCGGATCAACGCAGAAATAACCGATTCTCATAAACTGAAAACGATCTTCGGGTCTTGCACTCTTCAAGGAGGGCTCCGCATAAACTCTGGAAAGCACTTTCAACGAATCGGGATTGAGGTACTCCTTAAAATCACCCTCCATTTCATTGAGATCCTCCACTTTGAACAACCGATCATACAACCGGACCTCTGCTTCAACGGCATGAGGAATACTCACCCAATGAATCACTCCTTTTACATTAAAGCCCGAAACATCCGATCCACTCTTGCTCTCGGGAATGTAGGAGCAGTTTACCTGAATAATCTCGCCAAGATCATTCTTCAGAACTTCTTCACATTTGATGATGTAGGCGCTCTTCAATCGTACCATTTGCCCTGGCGCAAGTCTGAAATACTTTTTTGCCGGGATTTCCATAAAGTCATCACGCTCAATATACAGTTCCCGGCTGAACGGAAGTTCACGTGAGCCGCCAGCAGGGTCTTCGGGATTATTTTCCGAAGGAAGCATTTCGGTTTTTTCTTCCGGGTAATTGGTGATTACTATCTTCAACGGATCAGATACAACCATGCGACGCAAAGCGATCTTATTGAGATGCTCCCGTACACAAAACTCCAGCAGGCCAATGTCAATGAGATTCTCTCTTTTGGCCACGCCTATCTTTTCACAGAACTCCCGGATGCTTTCAGGAGTGTAACCGCGCCTCCTCATGGCTGTGATCGTCGGCATGCGGGGATCATCCCACCCCCGCACATGGTTCTCGTTCACCAACTGAAGCAGTTTACGCTTGCTCATGACTGTGTAGGTCAGGTTCAGCCGGGCAAATTCATATTGATGGGACGGATAGATTCCAAGTTTCTCTATGAACCAGTCATACAGCTCGCGGTGAGGAATAAACTCCAGGGTACAAATGCTGTGTGTGACATGTTCAATGGCATCACTCTGACCGTGTGCGAAATCATACATCGGATAGATGCACCAGGCATCACCGGTCCGGTGGTGATGGGCATGCTTGATCCGATAAATGATAGGATCACGCATGTGCATGTTCGGGCTTGCCAGATCTCCTTTTACGCGAAGCACCTTCTCACCATCTTTATATTTACCGGCCTTCATGTCATTGAACAGTCGCAGATTTTCTTCTACCGACCGGCTGCGAAACGCATTTGGTGTCCCGGGCCGGGTGGGCGTGCCTTTTTGTGCAGCTATTTCATCGCTGGTACTGTCATCTACGTAAGCCAGTTCCTTCTTTATGAGTGTGACCGCAAACTCAAACAATTGGCCAAAATAATCTGACGCATACAACTCATTGGCCCATTGAAATCCTAACCAACGCACATCGCCTTTGATACCCTCGACATATTCAGTCTCCTCGGTGACAGGGTTCGTGTCGTCAAACCGAAGATTGGTACTCCCGCCATATTTGAGTGCCAGTCCGAAATTCAGACAGATACTCTTTGCATGGCCCAGGTGCAGGTAGCCATTGGGTTCCGGCGGAAACCGTGTGACAATCGTTTTGTGTTTCCCCGACTTCAGGTCGGCCTCAACGATCTCCTCCAGGAAGTTCAAACTCTTTTCCTCAATCATTTCGTTTCTGAAAAGCTGTAAAGGTAAAAATTGGGGCGCAATCGGAAGCAATTTCCAATTGCTGTTTGCAACTTTCCGCCATAAAATCTGGTTTTATTTGCAGTCTGACTATGACCCACACGTACAACATTTCCGGCATGACTTGCGACGGATGCGCAGCTTCTGTAAAAAGTGCACTCCTGAGGCATCCTGATGTGCTCGCAGCCGATATCGACCTTGATCATCACCAAGCGGTCGTATCGATGTCAAGACACCTCACCGCACACGATCTCCAACAGGCTATCGGGAATACAAAATACCATGTCAGCGAAGGTGCGCATTCGCAAGTGGAAATGCAGGTCACACGTTCATGGATTGAAACGTACAAGCCGATTCTCCTGATTTTTGCGTTGATCACGTCAGTCTCACTGAGTACCTCCTGGGCTTCGGAGGGAGTAAGTTGGATGAATTTCATGAACACATTCATGGCCGGATTCTTCCTGGTATTCTCATTTTTTAAATTACTCGATTTGAAATCTTTCGCGGCAAGCTATGCTATGTACGATGTGGTAGCGATGAAAATGAAAACCTACGGATACATATACCCTTTCATCGAACTCAGTCTGGGGTTTGCCTACCTCACCAGCATCAACCTGTTTATCACGAACCTGATTACCATTACCGTTATGGGAATAAGCAGTGTAGGTGTTATTGCAAGCGTGCTGAATAAGAAAAAAATACAGTGTGCCTGCCTGGGCGCTGTGTTTAACCTGCCGATGAGTACCGTGACAATCGTGGAAGATGCGCTGATGGTGGGAATGGCCGTTTTAATGCTGGTGATCAATTGACAGTTGACAAGAGAATATTTGACAATGTTCTGTCCAGAGAGATGATGGCGTTAACAAACCAAATAAACATACCGAGACGTTGCCAATTGCTTCGCGCAGCGCGGTTTGTCAATTGTCACCTTATTTTCCATAGATCGCATTCAGTACTCCGGCGAGCCTGATCCCTGCCGTGAGCAGTCGCTGTTTGGCGATCCCGAAATACTTGTAGGTATAAACATAACCCAGTTTCGCGTTGCCGATATCATACACCTGAGGGCGAAAGGTCAGGTCCTCCATGGCCCAATCCCTTACCGACGCGCTCTGCAATTTCTTTACGGTAGCGGCGTCCGGTTTGGGCAGGAATCCTGCGAGCTCTGTGTAGCTAAGTTTGCTATCGTCGATCATCTCGCTGTCCCAAACGCGGTGTAAGTTCGAATTGCCGCCAAACCAAGTCAACTTGATATCATTCGCTCCTTTATCACCAGGCTTGCCTACGTGCAAAGGCTGGTGAATGTCGCCGACCATATGAATCAGCATCCGTAAATACTCGAGTTCCTGTTTTTGCGAAAGTTTGCCTGTTCCAAGCTCTTTCATAATCTTCTCGATCATCATCACCAACTTCCCATCCGGATTGGATTCCACATCTTCATACCGCTTGCCGTCCGGAATCGTCGTATAGTGCCAGTCTGCTGTGTAATTGTAAGTGGAGTCAGATCTGATTTCATCCATCCAGGTGCTGGCCATGGCAAGCGACTCCTGGCCGAGGATCATGGCGATCTTTTTTCTGGCTTTTGCATTCAGGTACTGATCAGCGATGTAGCCCGTGACGCGGTGACCTGTTGCACCCCATCCGTAGGATTGGGTAGCGATCAAACAAACAAACAGGAACAGCGAGAGTGTTTTTTTCATGGAAATGAATTGTAGCACAATATTAGTGTTTTCAACAAAAAGCCAAATTTAAAACCATGATATTAAAGTTAACTTTGGATAAGGAAAGGACCGTTAAAACTTTCGGCTCTGCGTAAGACAGGCAGATATACTTATGAACCGACACGCACTCTTTCTGGACTTTGACATCAAGGCACAACCGGACGAAGTCACCTGCGGTCCGACCTGTCTTCATGCGTTGTATCAATATTATAAGGATGACATCAGCCTGAAACAGGTTATCAAAGAAGTGAAACAGCTGAAAAACGGCGGCACACTTGCCGTCATGATGGGTAGCCATGCATTGCAACGAGGCTATCAGGCTTATATTTATACCTACAACCTCAATATATTTGATCCGACCTGGTTCGCGCTACCCACTGCCAAGGTTATATCAAATCTGAAAAAACAAATGCGGTATAAGTTTACAAGGAGAAAACTTCTCGTGGCAAGTCGCGCGTATATTAAGTTCCTGGAAGCAGGCGGGAAACTACTGAATGATGAGTTGGACGAAAAACTGATCAAGGGCTATCTGAAAAAATCAGCTCCCATATTAACAGGTCTGAGTGCTACGTATCTTTACGGAACCCCCCGGGAGATCTCTTCTTCCAACAAATACGACAGCATCAAGGGTGAGCCCGTGGGGCATTTTGCGATTATCAACGGTTATGATGCCGGCTCCGGCTCAGTGTCACTCGCTGACCCCATGAACCCCAATCCCCTGAAAAGTCAATACTACAACGTATCCTTTGACCGGCTTATCAACAGCATCATGCTTGGAATCGTTACCTACGATGCCAACCTGCTGGTGATTCTGCCCAAATAGATCGCATGCCCAAATTGATTGTCGTTGAGAAGCCCGAAAGTTGGAACCTGCGTTTGAACGACGTAGAAGTGGTTACACCCGGCGCCTACATCACTGACGTTCTATACCAATCCATCCGGAACCTTAAAGTCCTGAACCTTTGCAAGTCCTATCAATATCAAAGTGAAGGCTACTATGTTTCATTGCTGGCAGAGGCCCGCGGTCATAAAGTTCTTCCAGAAGTATCTACGATCCAGGATCTCCGGTTTCCCTCCATCCTCAGAGATGACTCAATGGATTTTGACGAACTCATACAGAATACGTTCAAGCATGAGCCTTACGATCGCGTGGAATTCAACATCTATTTTGGCTCAGCGCAAGCCGAGCATTTGAATAAACTGGCTCATCAGTTATTTCAGCTCGTTCAGGCACCGTTGGTTCGCGCGAGTTTTACGAAAAAAAGCAAATGGGTTCTGCAGAGCATTCGTCCGGTGAGCCTGAGTGAAATGCCTGAGACCGATCAGCCGGTGTTGGAAAGAGCCCTGGAAAAATACCTGCTCAGGAAGCGTGAATTCAAAACAGACAAAAAAAAATACGACTTAGCGATCCTCGTCAATCCCGACGAGGTGTACCGCCCTTCAGATGACCGCGCCCTGAAACGTTTTTACAAAGCGTCTCTCGAAGCAGGTTTCAATACAGAGTTTATCACAAAGAATGACATCGATAAGCTGATTCAGTACGATGCATTATTTATCCGCGAAACCACCAACGTCAACCACCATACTTTCCGTTTTGCCAAAAAAGCAGAATCTCTGGGACTCGCCGTGATCGATGACCCGGAATCGATCCTCAAGTGTACCAACAAAGTTTATCTCCATGAATTGCTGAATGCCAATAAAATTTTAACGCCCAAATCGTATGTCATCACGGAGGAAAATTGCGGTGGTATCCTGGAGAAAATGAATTTCCCGTTTATACTCAAACAGCCCGATGGCGCGTTTTCAAAAGGAGTTGTAAAAGTGAATGATGCTGCTGAGTTTAAGAAAGAACGCGAGACCATGTTCGAGAAGTCAGACTTGATCATTGCGCAGGAGTTTTTGCCTACACCGTTCGACTGGCGTGTGGGTGTGATTGACGGCCAGGTGATCTTTGTTTGCAAATATTTCATGGCCAGCAAGCATTGGCAGATCGTCAACTGGAGTGCAAAGCGGGAAGAACTCAGGGACGGAGATGTGGAAAGCATTCCCGTAGATCAGGCGCCGGCCGGGCTTTTAAAGGCTGCACTTCGGGCTACAGCACTCATCGGATCAGGACTTTACGGCGTGGACATGAAGGAAGTGGACGGAAAGTTCTATATTATAGAAATCAATGACAATCCTAATATTGATGCCGGCATTGAAGACAAAATTCTCAAGGAAAAACTGTACGATATCATTATGGAAGTCATTCTGGATAAAATCAAGTCTGTAAAATGATTCAACCTTCCCGATTGCATCTCTTTCAGGCCTACGGCGTGGAGCTGGAGTACATGATCGTAGACCGCGAAACGCTCAACGTACGTCCTATCGCTGACGACTTGCTAAAACATGAAATCGGAGAAATCGGAAGCGATTTTGAAAACGGTGTTGTAACGTGGTCCAACGAACTGGTCTCTCACGTCATTGAGCTCAAGTCGACTAAGCCGGAAGCGAATTTCAGTTCCCTGGAAAATGCTTTCGCAGATAACGTAAAACAAATCAATAAAGTATTGGAGAACTGGAATGCGATGCTGCTCCCTTCGGCGGCGCATCCCTGGATGGATCCGCTTACAGAAACGCGTCTTTGGCCGCACGAAAGCAATGAAGTCTACGAGATCTACAACCGGCTTTTTGACTGTCGCGGCCATGGATGGAGCAATTTGCAAAGCACGCACCTGAACCTGCCCTTTTACGATGACGAAGAGTTTGCCAAGCTTCATGCAGCGGTGAGAATCATATTGCCGATTCTACCCGCGTTGTGTGCCAGCTCTCCGATCCTCAATGGGAAGATCACAGGTATGATGGACACACGGATGAGCTATTACAAAAGCAATCAGGCAAGGATTCCTTCCATTACAGGGAAGGTTGTCCCGGAAGGTGTGTTTTCGAAGCGACAATACCTGAATACGATTTACGAGAGGATCAAAAACGACATCGCCCCACACGACCCCCACAACATCCTGAATCCCATTTGGGTGAACTCACGAGGCGCTATCCCCCGCTTCGACCGGGGCTCTATCGAAATCCGCATCATGGATATTCAGGAATGCCCGCCCGCAGATCTCGCCGTTCAGACCCTCGTGATCGAAACATTGAAAGTATTGGTATCTGAACACTTTGCGAATCTGGAAGAGCAAATGCGGGCCCGCACCGAAATTCTCGCAGGTATTCTTGACGACGTATCACAATTGGGACAAAAGGCGGAAATACTATCGTCTGAATATCCGTTGATCTTTGGGCTGCAGGCACCCTGCACGGCCCTTGAATTATGGAAACATATTTTCCAGCGACTTTTGAACATGGGCAATGTTCATCTTGAAAAATCCCGGCCCGAAATAGAGATCATCCTCAACGAAGGCACATTGTCGGACAGGATTCTAAAAAATCTGAACGGCGAATCATCGCCGCAGGCAATCAAAAACACATACCGACACCTTGCCGATTGCCTGGCACAGAATAAGCTCTTTATAAATTAATTCTTACGCGATTCCAGGAAAATTCATCCGGTTTTCCTTCGTCTCAAAAATTCCGTAAGCCCGTCCTCTGCGATAGCTTGGATCATGCATCGCATCAGGGTTTGGGTCCGGAGCTTTTTCGGTTTTTCCCGTAAGGAAACCAACGCATTCCTGATTCTTCTTCCGCTGATGTTGATCATCCTGATTTCGGAGCCGGTCTATCACTCTTGGAAAATGAGCGGAGGGGACGAAATGATATTTGATCAACATTACGCAGACAGTGTCCTGACTTCGTTAACTTTTTTACAAGTTGACTCCATGAGTTCCAAAACTCCGGAAAGACCTGTTTTCAGTTTTCACGAATTTAACCCTAACACCATCGGGGAAAAAGATTGGATTGCACTGGGACTTAAGCCATATCTTGCGTCGCGCGTCCTGCGATACCGCGAGAAAGGCGGCAAGATTAAACAAAAAACCGATTTATTAAAGATCTATGGGATGGACTCAGCGTGGTTCCACGAAGCGGAACGCTGGATACGCATTCCGGAGTCTACAAATCGTGAACCGACGGCAAAGGTCCCACTTCACTCACCAAAGAAGGTTCAACCCAAAGAAAGAATTGATATTAATGCCGCCGATTCGATCCAACTGATGAGTGTGTTCGGCATTGGACCCGCACTGTCAAAACGCATCCAAACGTATCGCGAAAAACTGGGAGGTTTTATTTCCATGGATCAGCTGTCCGAAGTCTATGGTCTTGACAGCACAGTGCGCGCACGGCTTCAAACTGATTTCTTTGTTGCTCCTTCCTTTACTCCCCGGCAGATTGATCTGAATACAGATCACATCGAAACCCTTCGACATCCTTATATCACGAGAAGAGAGGCGCAAGCCATCATAGCCTACAGAAAACAACACGGACGATTCGATTCGGCAGAAAAGCTCCTGGAGATACCCCTCCTCACGACTGCATGGCTTGAAAAAGTCAAGCCCTATCTGGCCATTCTTTGAACTAAGCAGCGACCTCCATCTTGCCGGAAGGCCCCGTCGTCGAAGATTCTTTCACATCGGACTGGATCGTCTCAGCATGTTGGCTGATGTCAAGGCCCAGTCGTTCTTCTTCCGGTGACACGCGCAAACGGGTGATCAAGCTTGTGAGTTTGAAAATAAGGAAGGATCCAACAAACGTAAATGCACCGACGATAAACAAGGCTATGATGTGGTATTTGAATGTTTCAAACTGTCCATAGATCAAACCGACATCCTTTGCAAAAACAGCGGTAAGGATCATGCCTACAATTCCACCTACTCCGTGGCAAGGGAATACGTCCAGTGTATCGTCGAGGGAAGTGCGTTGTTTGTAATAAACAGCCAGGTTGCTGACGATCGCGGCAGCGAAGCCGATAAATATGCTTTGCCCAAGGTTAACGTACCCTGCTGCCGGAGTAATGGCCACCAGGCCGACCACAGCGCCGATGCATGCACCCATCGCCGATATCTTTCTTCCCACCAGGGCGTCGAACAATACCCAGGTAATCATCGCAGATGCAGAAGCGAAATTGGTTGTAGCAAAAGCCTGCACCGCCTGGCCGTTGGCCGACAAGGCCGATCCTGCGTTGAATCCAAACCACCCGAACCAGAGCATGGCCGTCCCAAGAATGATAAAAGGAATGTTAGCCGGCTGAACCGACTTATGTTCTCTTTTCCCCAGAACATAGGCACCGGCGAGGGCTGCAAATCCTGCTGACATGTGCACGACGGCACCCCCCGCAAAATCCAGAACGCCCCATTTCCGAAGGAACCCTTCAGGATGCCAGGTCCAATGCGCAAGCGGCGCATAAATCAGCAATGAAAAAAGGCAAATGAAAATCAGGTACGAAGTGAATTTTACGCGCTCGGCAAAGCTGCCCGTGATCAACGCTGGCGTGATGATGGCAAACTTCAGTTGAAACAATGCGAAAAGCAGAAAGGGAAAGGTTGATGCGAACGCGGGGTTAGGGCTGAGTCCCACATTGCGAAATGCGAAAAATGTGGTTGGATTTCCGATCAGGCCATTCCAGCTTTCACCAAAGGCCAGGCTGAATCCAACCAAATACCAAAGAAGGCTGATAACACCCAGCGCAATAAAACTTTGCAGCATCGTGGAAATGACATTTTTGGCGTTCACCATTCCCCCATAAAAAAATGAGAGCCCGGGCGTCATGAAGAGAACAAACGCAGCGGCCACAATCATCCAGGCTGTGTCCGCTTTGTCGATTGCGTCGGCTGTGGTCGTCTCAGGATTTGAGCTGTTGAACAGCACCAGCAACTGAAGCGCTGCCAGCACTACAAATATGACAATGTACCGGGGCTTTGGTTTGCTCATGGGTCTGGTTTCTAAAATTTTGCATGAATTTCGGAACATTAGGGTAAAATTTGACCCTATCTGCCGAAAAAAATTATAGAATTCGATTGAATTGAGTTAAAAACCGATTGAACAACTGGTTAATCGGGTATTTTAACAGTTAAACCAGCACTTTACCTGCTACAACTTAAACTTCAAGAGCCAGTCATTTTGCGGTTCATGACCCATCATATAAATGTGTTCGGCGAAGCGCACAAAACCACACTTTGCATAAAACTCCTGAGCACGGACATTCTTTTCCCAAACACCCAGCCACAGCCATTCAAATTTTCGTTCGCGCGCATAGTCAATGGCATGTTTCACTAGCGCGAACCCAATACCCCTGCCGAGAAATTTCTTTGTGACGTAGATGCGATGCAGCTCCAATGCATTTGTACCCAGGTGTTCAGCAGCCTCATCTGTAATCCGAACCCTTGAAAATCCGGCCATCTCCCCGCCCTCCCACGCTATATAATAGGCAGAATCAGGGGCGTAAAAATCATTTTCAAAGGTGACCGGATTGAACATAGATTCGATATGCGCCTCCATGACCTCGGGTGTGTTCTGGTCAGCAAACGTATCCATTTGTGTCTGGATGGAGATTTCACGCAGCTGCTGAATATCTTTCGGTTGGGCCCGCCTGATCTCTAACATGAATAACCAAAAATGCTTTCGCGGCTATTTGTCCTTGTAATTCTGAAAGGTGTATAACACCCCCAAAGAAAACGCCTGGCTGTACTGCGGACTGATGTCTTGATCGAAGTCATAAATAAATATCCCGCCCACAGTAACATTGATGAACTTGTTCACCTTGGCCGTGAGATTCAAATCAACACGATGGTCGACCTTATTCGCAGCGAGCGACTGGTAATCGGCAAACATCATATAGCGCCACTTGAGGTTGATATTGGTGGCGATGTCTTTGTTAAACTCTGCGATCATCTGGAATGCATACCACTCAAAGCGCGCGGTTTTTCCGACCTCTACGCCATACGGCTTGATCGAGTCAACGGCCGCATACCTACCGTCGTTTTTCGGCAGCAAGGTCACACGTGGTGCGATGGGTGAAAACCGAACTTTGAAAAAATCGTTCGGATGCCACTCAGCCCCGAGGTTGAGGGTAACAAACGCCGGGGCAAAAGTATCGGATATCAATACGCCCTGTTCTAGCCCATTGGCATCTTTAACATACTTATACCCTTTTGCAAATTGTGTCACGAGGTTGGCGGCGACGATCAGGTCCCATTTGGAACTCATTGCTTGCCCATACCGGGTATCAATAAATATCCGATCAAGTGTTTTACGATATCCCTGTCCTGCATTGTTCACCATACCGAACAACATATCTATCTCGTTGTCCCAGGACTTGTTACCGCTTTTATAATTGGCTTTGTAATTAAGGAGGGCATTAAAGCCAAATGAATTGACTCCCCCTGCCTTCCAATTCGATGTGAAAGAGGCCTGATTGAGGTTCAAGCCGGCCTTGAATGCTTTTTTCCACTCCGAGAGGGAGTCGATCTTCACAATTTGCGCCTGGGCCTGGTAAGAAAAGCATGCAATTATCGCAGCCGATAAGACAATTTGTAAACGTTTTTTCATGGGAACCTGATTTGGCGCCCCAAATTACAAAAACAAAACCGCGATTTAAATATTGTTTAACTTGATCTCGTCGAGTGCAAGTTCCGTGAGAGGTTTTGTAATGAACTTGATCACGTAGTTGTTGTTCACAATCCGGTCAATGTCACGCTTGTTGTCGGAACTGGAAAGAATAATGACTTTGCACTTGGTGCGCACTAATTCTTTCAACTTCTCAAATTCATACAGAAACACAAATCCATCCACCACCGGCATGTTGATATCCAGGAATATGATATTCGGAAGGTTTTCAGGGTTATTCTGATTTTCAGTAAGATAGTCGAGGGCGCTCTTACCAGAGTTCTTCACCTCCACACGGCGGGCAAACTTGGTTATTTCTACTATCCGTTTACTTATAAAATTATCGGTGTCGTTATCGTCGACCAACATCACAAGATCAATAGTCCTCACAGCGTTATCCATGCTTCGTTAAATGTGCCCTGATCTGTTAAATTAACAGGGTGCCCGCAAAATTATCTTTTTTCCCCAGAAACAAAACCCCCGCAAAAAATATTCAAAAGAATGAGGTAAGATATTCACTGATTCTGTCAAAAATCATGTGTACCCGCATAGGTCCGGGCAATCATATCAACGGGACTTGACTTTGAGTTTTTCGCCGACGGAAAGACTGAAGTCCTTCTTATCATTCCACTCCATGAGTTCTTTGATGGTGACCCCATATTGACGGGCCACACTGTAAAGGGTATCCGTCGACTTCACTTCATGGAGTTCCGCTGCACTTTTTTGAGAAACATCTTCCTGAGCATCCGCGTCATCATCCAATGCCGGCATCGACTTCAACGAAGCTACACCGGCACGCATCGGTTGATCCCAGTTGAAGGTTTGGTCTTCATCAACTTCTGCGACAACCACGCCTTCTTCCTTTGAATCTGTGCCGGATGGTTTCCTGTTGCTTAGGTAAAGGGTCGTGCCCGGTCTGGCCTGCATGGGATCATCCAAACCATTGAACTTCAGGATTGACTTTTGCTGCACACCAAACCTTTGACTCACGACCCATATGTCTTCGCCCGGTTTTAGTGTATAAAGCTCCTGCGTTGCCTTTTTCTTTTTCTTATGAAGGAAGTATAGCTGACCGGCGATGACCGGTTTATCTATCTTCATGTCATTGTTATGCAGGAAAGCAGAGATACTTACATCACCTCGTTTTGCAATGGCCGTCAGCGACTCACCCTGTATAGCCCTGATGACTGCAACGCCATTGATCTCAAGAGGCTCCTCAAGGCTTTTTTCAACCAACGCGTTCACATCATTCTCTTTCTTTTGCACTACCGCCAGGATGCCAAATTCGGGATTGACCGCACCATGCGGAATCACTATGGCATACTCACGATCAGACGGTATTCGTTCCGCCTTGAGCCACTTGTTGAATTCTTTCAGTCTTTGTTCATCGACAGAGCCTTCCTTCGCTATCTCGCTCAGCGATTTGCCACCTGTATAAAAATGCGTCACTTCCTGCATCGGCTTACCTGTCACTGCATTCTCAAATGCCACCTTGTGAGCAATGTATTTCCTGACATACCAGTATGTCTCCATGGTGATCTCCATGTTCCGTGCTCCCAGGTCCTTATCGCCGACCGCGCGCATCACTCCACCGGCACCCATTTGATAGGCCTGCAATGCATACACCCAGTTATTAAAATAGTGATTGCACTGCTTCAGATATTTTGCGGCCCCGCGGCTGGCACTCGCGATGTTCATACGTTCATCGACCTCATCATCGATCCTGAGACCCATCTCACGGGCAGTGAAATCCTTGAATTGCCAGAAACCGACGGCGTTCGATGAAGACACTGCATCAGGCACCAACGCACTTTCCTGCAGTGACAAATATTTGAAGTCATCCGGGAGACGCTCCTCGGCGAATATCTTTTCTATGATGGGAAAGTACGTTTTGGCTCGTTCAGCCTTGATGTTGAAATATTTCGGATGCAGCGTGAGTGCATCCACATCTTTCTGAATCTCCCGTCTGGCGTCATCGCGGATGGTAAGGGTAATGCCCGCAAATTGCATTTTGTGGGGCACTTGCGGAGACTGGCCTAATGCGGCTGCTCCGCAAAAAATAAGTGCTGGAGCCAAAAACTTCATTGGTATTGCAAAGTTAGGTAAAACCTTACTTAAAAACGAACACCTCCGAAGCAGATTGTGTGTGCATCAAAACATACGGCATCCAAACCTTGCTCCTCATGCTTGCGAGGAATTGTTGCGTGCCCAGTTGGTGCAAGGCTCCACCGCAGGACGCTATAGTTTCTGTATCATCATGATCCCGTCCCTGACCGGTAACAGGACATTTTTTACACGGTGGTCAGCCTGAATCTTGTCGTTGAAATTCATTATTGCTCGAGTGTCTTTATCGGGCTTGTCAGAAAGCACTTTACCGCTCCAAAGCACGTTATCCGCGAGAATAAATCCACCGGAACTCACCTTGTCTAGTACCAGGTCGTAGTATAAAGTGTAGTTCTTTTTATCGGCATCGATCCAGACTAGATCAAAAGGCCCGGGTAGCGAAGGAATGATCTCTGCCGCGTCTCCGATCCGGTAGTCGATAGATTTTCCATTGGACTGTTCAAAATATTTCCGCACACGACTTTCCAGTTCTTCATTGATATCCAGGGTTATCAAAGTACCTCCCTTGCGCAATCCTTCGGCCAGGCAAAGGGCTGAATAACCGGTGTAGGTGCCGATCTCAAGAATCGACTGTGGCTGAATCATACCGCTGATCATTGCGAGGAATCGCCCTTGCAAATGTCCTGACAACATACGTGGCATCAGCACTTCAGCATGCGTGTCGCGATTGATCTTTCTTAAAAGATCAGACTCAGGCGACGAATGTTCCTCCGCGTATTGGTTAATCTCAAGGTTAATTATTTCCATGCAGCGCAATCTTATGAATCAGCAATGTCATTGAATGGGCTCCATCATCAGATAGCTCATCTTCTCTTCATCAAACATCTCGTTCGCCATCTCCATAATATCCACCGCAGACGTTTGACGAATACGGTCAAAATTCTCTTCCAGGGAGGGAACACGCCCCAGATCCAATACGCTCCGTGCCATAGCCACCATGAAAGTTATATTGCTCTCCTCTCCCATGGCCGCTTGCCCCATGATCTGCTCTTTGGCGGATGCAAGTTGTTTAACTCCCATTTTCTCATCGCGAAGTTTTCTGAGCTCTGCCGAAACGAGCCTGATACTTTTCGATAGCTGGGTGGGCTCAGTTCCAAAAGTGATTACGAAAAGACCCGTGTCTGTAAAGGGTACAAACTGCGACCCGATCGAGTACACAAAGCCGTATTTCTCCCGAAGAGACAGATTCAGGCGGGAATTCATGCCAGGGCCTCCAAGGATATTATTCAATAAATAAAATGCGCCCCGTTTTTTGTCCATCAACGAATAGGAAGTCCGTCCGATCGCACATCGCGACTGCTTCACCGGTCGTTTCAGTGTTAACTCTCTCGGTTTATATCCTTTGAATTTCTTCCGCAACTGTCGCGAAATAATGCGGGGCAAATGCCCCATGTATTTTTCTGCGAGGCGAACCGACTCATCCAATGAAACATTGCCGGTGACAGAAAAGACGATGCGGCGGGTATCGATGTGCTGTTTCACAAAAGAACGGAAGTCGGATCTCCCGAAAGACCGTACAGTTTTTTCAGTTCCGAGAATATTCATTCCTAAGGCGTGCCCCTTAAACACCAGAGAGTCGAATTCATCCTGCAGGGAACCTTCCGGATCGTCGAGATACATTGACATTTCTTCCAGGATCACATGTCGTTCCTTGTCGATCTGTTCCGAGGGAAACACAGATTCAAAGGTGATATCGGCGAGCAGATCGACGGCTCGTTCAAAGTAGTCGTCGCGTATCGAAGCGAAAAAAAGAATCTTCTCTTTGTCAGTGAACGCGTTCAACTCTCCACCCAATGACTCAAGTCGATTAAGGATGTGGAATGCCTTGCGCTTACGGGTGCCCTTGAAAGCCATATGCTCCCAAAAGTGCGCGATCCCCTGATTGGAGGGATTTTCATCCCGGCTACCGATATCCAGCATGATGCCACAATGGACAATTTTAGTGGCTGTGACGCGGTTATGTACCAGCCTGATGCCATTCTTCAAAACGTGGATGGTATTTTCTCTCATAAGGTTCGCAAGATAAAGTGGGTTAGCGACTTGTCTCAGGTACGAACACAAATGCTCGTATCCGGTCGGGTTTCTTGACTTGATTTTGATATTTTATTTAAAATAGAGCTTTAAATATGGCATACGCATTGTAAATCCAACTTACTATGGACACACAAAAAGTTAAAACCTGCTTTACAATCACCTTCACCGACGAGCAATATCTGCACGCCAAGTCGTACGTCGAGGATATGAAAAACCATCCCAAACGTGTGTTTTGGAGAGGCAAAGAAGGCAAGTCGGAAGATGAATTGGTTGTGGAACAGATTGCACATAGAATCCTTTCAGGATTTTATAACAATGATGCTTACCGGGCTGCAAAGCATATCATTCGAATGGATAGCATGACTGCCGCGTAATCGCGAAAGGTTCTTGAATGACGGGCCGGTGTTTGCGGCTAATCTTTGATTTTTTGCGCCGGATTACCAAAGACTGTTTCTCCGGCCTTTACAGACGCTATTACTATGGAGCCTGCGCCAACACGGGCTCCTTTTCCAATGGTCACTCCTGAAATGACTGTGGCTCCCGTACCGATGAAGGCTTCGTCTTCGATGGTCACATTTGCGTTCACCGTAGTTCCTGCACCCACCTGCACAAAATTTCCCACTACGCACTCGGCACCCAGGTGACTCTTTGCATGAAACAGGCAATGGCTGCCAATCTTAACACCCGGACCTGAGGTAAACCCGGTGTCAAAAAAATTGCCATGACCTAATTCCAGGCGGGGTGACAACAGCGCATTCTTGTGGGTAGCGTTCACAGGCTGGACATGACGCACCTCTTGTAAAATTTTCACCAAACCTTTTCTCAGCTTATTGTCATCAACCGCGACGAACGCTTCACATTTTTTGCCAATGAGCTTCAGGAAGCCATCGTCATCGGTACTTCCCAATACGACCACGTCGTCGACCTCCGTGTTGTGGAGTTTTTTGTTGTCGTCGAGGAAGCCATATACTACCACTTCATTGCTTTCGAAAATTTCCTTCGCTGTGCGCCCGAGGGCGTTAGCTCCAAAAATAATAACAGGATTTTCCATCTATTTACTTTAAACGACCGCAAAGTTAGCTGTTTAGACCCGAGTGGTGTGAAAAAATTCTTTTGACCAACGGATTGTGATACAACACGAGGCACAGGAAAAAGGGAGTGTAACCGATCTTCAGCCGATCAAGCGTTCCAAAATTAGGTGTTGAAAGGGCGAGGAATATCGCGAGCAGGGTTACGTAAAAAAAAATACTGATAGCCAAAAGATTGTCTTCGGAAGTGAGCAATTTTTTCAAAGACGGGAGGGCGAGGATCGAAGCGATCAGAACAAAAGTATTCGCAAGGGCGGAAAAAAAAGACAACGTGTTGAAGCTCTCCCAAAGAAAAGGGCGGAACAATCCCGTGACCAACGCTTTCGGGGAATTCATTATCAGGCTGCGAAAATCAGGAGTGAGGTTATATCGCACGGCGTTTTCCTCGGTGCTCAACCTCATCAAGGCTTCATTGTTCTCATCGATGACAAGAAATAATCTGCCCGGGTCAAAATTTGGGTGGGCATTCATGCTCGCCAAAATCATCACGAGGGTTAGAGCAAGCCAGATGGGCAACCGGTAGCGATGAATCATGTTCACCTTTTGAGCGCAAAGACTTACAATCACAAATGGTATCGCCGCTGCGACAAAAATCACAATCCAGTAGTACTTAAGGCTCCATCCCACCCAAACAGCCAGCACGATGGCGGGAACGTCTGCAAACCTTGCCTTGTGCTGATATACCCACCTGAGACATCTGGCGGCAACCACGTAGAGCGCTGCTAAACCCACACTTTCCTTAATAACTCCCGCAGACCAAAAAACAACGGTTGGAAAAAACAGAAAGGCAATGACCGATGGGATTGTAGCATCAGGAAAACATTCAACGATTCTTCTGATCAGGAACCAGGCTGCCAGGAAAGAAATGAATGAGAGTGCGGAAGCCATCATCCAATAGTTGTTGCCGAACAAAAACGCTACGATTCCCAGTATCTTCACAAAAAAGAAAGAGCGATCAATTCTGTAGGACAAACCCGGCAAGGGACCATCCTGGATGGAGTCTTCGTTCCACAATATGTCAAGTGTTTCTATTGGATTTGACCAAAGATTCCTGGATACGATTACGGAATCCTGCCAGAATTTAATCGTGTCACCGTACCCATAGTGATAAAAGTAAAGTATGCCCACACCGAACCCCGCCACCAACTTCAAGACCAGCGCTGGCCAATAAAATTTCTGTAGCGTTACCGGTTGCCGGCGATACACCCACCACGCCAGTGCAGCGAGGCCAAAAAAATCGACAAACAATAAGATCGTGGTCATCTCGCCGGGCGGATTAAAGCTGCCCCAATATTACAATTCAGGCAGTTATTCTGCTGACAGAAATTGTTGTAGAGCTCGATAAGCGCCTGCGAGTCAAAAGCCGAACCAGCCACCAGGCCGATGTCCTGCCATGTGCGCGTAATCCGGTTTCCCTCCGGGGGCAGCTGCTGAAGAATCTGCATCGCGCGATCAACAAAATCCTGACGGTCATGGTAACGGCCATAGGCGGCCAGCAGCGGCGTGACGGAATTAATGATGATGCTTGCAACACTTGACTCACCGATCTCATGGCATGCGGCAGCAGACTTTTTGCCGAATTGATAGTGGTCTCGCCAATACGCACCGGGCACGACGGTGAGAACAGACTTGACATCCGCAAGGATCTGCGCGGAAGTAATTGTAGAGAAACTGCAATTGCCTGAGTAGATCAAAGCTGAGAACTGCGCAATCCTCAGCGAAGGAAAATTTGCGGGTCGAAGTCTCAGAAACTTCCACTGGGATCGTGACATTTTATGTTCGTTGATTCCATACTTATGAGCCAGCATTTTATGTTCGCGCCGGAGCATCAGGTAATATGAATCGCCTTTGGTTCTGTCGAGAAAACCACTCTGACCAAAGAGAAGCGCTTCAATCTTCTCAGGCTTGTCCGCATGCTTACGCAGTAGTTTATAAGGAAGAAGTTTCGCGAGTCGCAGAAAAGGATCAGCGTTGATCTTGAATCCAAAGTTTCTTGCGAGCAGTTGATACAGCGTTTCTTCCCAATCATTTCCATTTTGCTGATAAAGTTGCATCACTTCAGATGCCTTTCGTTCCAGGCGCTGAAGGAGCGCTTTGTCCAGCATGGAGAGACGGATGACTTCATTCACGTCCGGCAATGATCTTTTGCAGGGTATTGAAAACGCACTTCCCGACAGTTGACGATACTTTCGGATGAGAGAATCCTCCACCCTGCCGCGGATTTCAAGCGTTGGCAACACGGTACCATCCGTGCGAACCACGTCCTTATCGTGTTTCCAGACAAGATGAAGAATGACATTATCGTAAGCACTGTCTGCTTCATGATGATGCTCGAACCACATGGACGAATTCACGTGCACCTCCACGCTTCCAATCCAGTCGATCGACCCAATCCTCACACGGGCATTGAAAAAATCGGGGCCGGCGTTGGTGTTTGCATTTCCCTGATTAAAAATCTCAACCCTTTCACCCCCCGTCGTGACCAGGTTGGATTTGTCGAAGTATTGCATCTGCCACAGATAGTGAAGAAACGACTCATGCATGGCAGACGGGTTGTCTTACAACATTTTTTCAAGCAGGATTTGCATTTCCTGTTGAACCTTTTGCGCTTCCGCGGCAGCACAGCTTGCAAAATCCTTTTCTGATGATGCGTAAATGATGCTGCGTGACGAGTTCACGAGCAGGCCGCACTGCTTATTCATCCCTTGTCTCGACACTTCCTGGAGATCGCCGCCCTGTGCGCCGATTCCGGGCACGAGAAAGAAATGTTCGGGTGCGAGTTTGCGAATGCTGCCTATCTTCTCGGCCTGCGTCGCACCGACGACGTACATCAGGTTGTCTGGAGTGCCCCACTTTTGCGATCTCAGAATAACTTCTTCGTAAAGCCTGTGACCTCCTTTTGTTTCGAGCAATTGAAAATCATCAGCACCCACGTTTGAAGTGTGTGCGAGCAGGATAACCCATTTGTTCTTGAACTCGAGAAACGGAGTAACGGAATCTTCGCCCATGTAGGGGGCCACGGTGATCGAGTCAAAAGTCATTTCTTCAAAGAATGCACGGGCATAAAGCTTAGACGTGTTTCCGATGTCACCTCGCTTAGCATCAGCGATGGTAAATAGTTCTTTCGGAATGTAATCGATCGTACGTTGCAAGCTCTCCCACCCTTTCGGTCCACGCGCTTCGTAAAAGGCAATGTTCGGCTTGATCGCCACACAGTACTTGTATGTCGAGTCAATGATCTGACGGTTGAATTCAAAAACCGGATCGGCCGTATGAAGTAAGTGTTTTGGAATTTTCGTGATGTCCGTGTCGAGTCCGACACACAGGTAGGATTTCTTGTTGATGATCTGCTGATAAAGCTGGGAGCGGTTCATGAAGTTAAATTTATATAAATGTGCGTTCGGTTATTTCGAAGAATTAAGATTGTCAGATTTTCCGTACAATAAAAAAGCCCTGTAGCACATGCTGCAGGGCTTTTTGCCTTTCTGGCCATATTTTCTTATCGGAGGTCAATGACTTCTACGCCTGGATATTTTTTCGGGTCGAATGTGAAAAACGTGTCCTCCACTTTATAATTGGGGGTAAACTTGGTGATGAGATACTTATAGCGGTTTCCCGACTTATCAAACATCGTCCAGCTCTGGATACTCTTGTCCTTCTTCACGATGTTCATTCTCACCTTATAATATTGTGCGTCCTTCTTTTCCGGAACCAGGTCCACCACTTCGCACATCACCCCGCCCTCAGTTCTGTCTTCGAGATAGATGTACTTGAATCCTTTTTTATAGATATCATAAAACTTGGAAGGGTTCAGGTCATCAGAATTGGGATCGAAGTTATCGATGTTCACTTCTTTTGCGTCCGGGAGATAAGTCCAGATGGTGGTGCCGTTATTCACCACTTCCTGTTCCGGCAGAGCCAGCTTGTATTTATCGCCCTTGACGGTCATCCGACCCTTGAACTCCTCGTTGATTTTTTCAACATCGTTGGTAAGTGTATAGGAAAATGCGGCTTCGAACGAGGGCACAGCTTTGTATTTCTTCGCCATGGCTTCGAGGATCTCAAGCGCCTTGGGGTCGTACTGGGCAAAAAGCTCGTTTGATGCTACGCAGAGAGCAAGGAACAGAACTACTTTTTTCATGAAGGAAGTTGGTTTTTCATAAAAACGCGGGCAAATTTAACTATTGCCCGTGCTTTTCTTTCAGACTATTCAATAATTGTTCCAAACTCATATCGTCCTTAATAAGTACCTCCCGGGCCTTGGATCCTTCAAATGGCCCAACAATACCTGCCGCCTCCAATTGATCGATGAGGCGTCCGGCGCGGTTATAACCCAGCTTCAATTTACGCTGTATGAGTGACGTGCTGCCCTGCTGATGCATGACAATGAGTTTAGCGGCATCTTCGAACAACGCGTCGCGTTCCGAAAGGTCGATATCACTCGCACCACCCTCATCTTCCCCTTCAAATTCAGGCAACAGGTAGGCTGAATCATATCCGCGCTGTGAGCCAATAAATTCGCAGACTTTTTCAATTTCAGGCGTATCCACAAACGGACTCTGCAAACGAATCACATCAGATCCCGAAGAAAACAGCATGTCGCCCATACCCACGAGCTGATCGGCACCACCCGCATCGAGGATCGTGCGCGAATCGACTTTAGAAGTCACCCTGAAAGACAAGCGTGCTGGGAAGTTGGCTTTGATCACACCTGTAATAACATTTACTGAAGGACGCTGTGTGGCCACGACAAGGTGGATACCGATCGCACGTGCCAGCTGTGCCAACCTGGCGATAGGTGTCTCCACCTCTTTGCCGGCGGTCATCATCAAGTCAGCCAACTCATCGATCACCAGCACGATGTACGGCAGGAAGCGGTGACCCTCTTTGGGATTCAGTTTCCGGCCAACAAACTTTGCGTTGTATTCCTTGAGGTTCCTGGCGCCCGCATCTTTCAGAATCTCATAGCGGTTCTCCATCTCGATACAAAGTGAGTTGAGTGTGTGCACCACTTTTTTTGTATCGGTGATAATGGCCTCTTCACTGTTGGGAAGTTTAGCGAGATAATGTCTTTCAATTTTACTGAACAAAGACATCTCCACCTTCTTCGGATCGACCAGTACGAACTTCAACATGCTCGGATGCAATTTGTAAAGCAATGAAGTGAGGATCACGTTCAGACCTACTGACTTACCCTGACCTGTAGCACCGGCAACCAACAAGTGCGGCATCTTCGCCAGATCGATCACAAGCAATTCATTCGAAATGGTTTTACCGATCGCAATAGGCAGGTCACGGTCTGATTTCTGGAATCGTTCTGTAGCAAGCACGGAACGTATACTGACCATTTCGCGATTTTTATTCGGTACCTCAATGCCGATGGTTCCTTTTCCCGGAATCGGCGCGATGATACGGATTCCCAACGCAGACAGACTCAATGCGATGTCATCTTCAAGATTTTTGATGCGCGATATCTTGATCCCCGCGTCCGGAACGATCTCATAGAGTGTGACGGTGGGTCCGATGGTGGCTTTGATACTCTGAATTCCAATTTTGAAATTCGTGAGCGTAGCAAGAATCTTGTCTTTGTTCTGATTCAATTCCTCCTGTGTCACCTGTACTTTCCCCGTTTCATACTCGTTCAGGAGTTCAAGCGGAGGGAATTTGTATTTACTTAGATCCAGTGTGGGATCGTAGAAGCCCTGCTTGTCGACGATTTGTTCTGCAATCTCGTCCGTTTCGGTTTTCGGTTCTTCGATCGTGAAAACGGGTTCTTCTTTCTTTTTCTCTTCTTTCTTAGGTTCGATTTCGAGATTGATCGCTGGCTCTTCCGTTTTTACAGCAACGATTTCAGGTTCAGCCTCCGGCACCGTAAGATCAGGCCAGTTGTCTCTTTCGTCGGTGTACGTTGGGGCGGGGTCGTTTGAAGCGGCAACCAATGCATCGGTACCCATCGGTTTGGGATCTTTTACCTGGAAAGCATTGATCGACGTGACGTTGAAGAAATAAATGATAAATATAAAGAGCGTAAGGACCAGCAGCAGGAAAGTTCCCCAGCCCAGAAGGCTGTCTGCGAGATAAGCCAGTTCATAACCCAGTCCGCCGGCAAGGAAGCTGACTTCCGTTGCGCCAGAGATACTGTGCGTCAGATATCCCATCAAAAGACAGAGCCACAATCCCGCGAAGAGTGAGAACGTAAACGCAGGGAAGAACGAGATGATATCACGCTTGAAGACCGTTCTGAATCCCAACAGGAACAAGAGCGGCGGTATGAAGAATGCGGAGAGGCCGAACCAGCGGAAGATAAAATAATGAGAGACGAATGCACCTGCGAAGCCAAGCCAGTTGTCGGTTTCTTTACCGGATTCCACGACCGGGCTTTCGCTTAATCCTTCGATCACACTTTGATCTGCTTTACCCGTGAAGAGGTATGAGACAAATGCCGTGAACAGGAAGAATGAAACGACCAGAAGAAAAAATCCCAGCGCCAGATGGAACCGCGGGTCTCTAAAAAAATCAAGATTGAAACGTGATTTCGACTTACTCTTACTCTTCTTTTCTTTCTCGGGTTTTTTAAAGGTGTTGGACTTGTAGGTGTTTTCTGCCATTTAAGTTTAAAAAGTACTCAAAACTAAGAAAATCAGGGGGTTTAAAAAATCTGACCGCACGGGCGGAATTCAAAGCAGAACACGCACCGTGAACTCAGCAAAACGATCCCGTTCGGTTCATATGAACTGTGATTTCGCCTAACCGGATTAGCCATTTTAAGGTACCACCCATTGAACGAAATTTTCTGCGATTGATTACCATCAAGTTTTATCTTTGTGAGAACTGCGCTTGATCCACATTTTGGGTTTACATCTGTTCATTTAATCATCTCATGCATGAGTATTCGCTACCGGGTAGCTCTCCTCGTTGGGTTCATTGCGCTCTGTCAGGTAACCCTGGCTCAATCTCAGATCAAAAGTGACTTCAGTGTCGACAACGACGGCTGGACCATATTCAATACCAGCAACGGTTCATCAACGGCCGCACATTGGAACAGCGCAGGCGGCAATCCCACCGGTTACATTGATGACAACGGCACGTCAGGCGGTGGAACAATTCTTTACGCCGAGGCACCCGCAAAATTCAAAGGCAATCAAAGCAATGCCTACAAGCAGAATTTTTCGTTTGATATCAAAGAATCAAATCCAGGTTCGGACGTCGTCAATGGCGATGTGGTGATTCAAAACTCAGCGGCGGGCATTACTCTTTTTTATATGCTGCCCTCTAATCCCACTACGAGTTTTGTAAACCATGTTGTTCAGCTTGTTGAAACATTCACAGGCTGGCATTACAGCAGCCCGACGGGTCCAGCGCCTACGAAGGATCAGATGAAAGCCGTTTTAAGCAACATCACATCCTTTCGAATCCGTACGAAGCACATCACAACGAACACTTTTACTGTAACAGGGTCGATTGACAACGTCATTCTCAACGTAGTAGGCTTAGGCACTCCTCCATCGATCTTGTCAATTTCTCCCACCACCGCATTGACCGGAGCAAGCGTCACCATCACGGGAATCAATTTCAACACAACCGCTTCCCAAAATGCAGTGTTCTTCAACGGTGTAAAGGCAACCGTCACTACGGCTTCAGCGACTCAACTGATTGTAAAAGTTCCCAACAGTGCGGCTCCCGGACCCGTCACCGTCTCCGATGTAAGCACGGGCTTGCAGGCTATGAGCAAACAAACTTTCAATCTTCTGTTCGACAATAATAAAGACTACGGCGGAATGATCATTCCTGCCACCATGCTCCGCGGCAACAGCACATTCATTCCGCAGGGAAACAACTCCAACAACTTCGGAAGCATCGACAAAGCGGATTTTGATGGCGATGGATGGGTGGATTTCGTCGTGACCGAAACAGCCACTAATAAAGTTTTCGCATACCGGAACCTCGGCACGGGCGGAACCGTGTCGGCAGCTTCATTTGGATCTGCGATCACTTTGCCCACACTTTCAACGGTACCTGGAGGAGGGCCTTCATTGACGAACATGAAGGTTGCAGACATCGACTCCGACGGCAAAGTTGACGTCGTGGTACTATGCTCGGGAAATCCGGGAACTTCTTACTTCACGGTGTTTCAAAATACAAGTACCTCCGGAACGATATCATTCGCAGCGGCGCAATACTTTCCGATGCCATTTTACTCCACACTCAAAGTGCACACCTCCGATATCGATGGCGACGGACGAATTGATTTGCTCGCCTGCACGGGCACATCGCCGAGCAACCTTTATGTTGCGCGAAATCAGAGTACGCCGGGAAACGTTGACTTTGAGTATGGACAACTGTTCGGACCGAATACAGGGTTCGCTGCTATAGGCACCGGTGACATGGACAACGACGGAAAAGATGAGATAATCCTGGCCAACAGCAACAAATTCGTTTTTCTCACCAACAATTCAGTTCCCGGTAGTATTTCATTGACCACCAATTTTACGCTAACTGCCAACATCGCCACATCAGCCACGACCAACTTCAGGGTGATCGATATGGACAATGACCTCAATCCGGACCTGGTCTGGACGGCAAACAACGGAAACATTTATGCAAAAGGGAACCTTCACGATACAGGTCCTTTGACTGCGGCATCCTTCTCCTCAGATTTTGTTTTTTCTTCAGCGCTTAATTCGACTTCAGATCTAAATGTCGGCGACATCAACGCTGATGGAAAGCCCGATATCGTCGGTGTGGGGTTATATGACATGGCGATTTTTCAAAACGTCGGAACGGGACTTCTGAACACGTCGTACTTCATGAGTGGTCGGGTGTTTCAGGGCAGCGCTTCTGGCGCCATCCTTTCAAATGTCGGGCCGGTCATCGCAGATCTCGACGGCGACAACAAAGCAGAAGTTGTGATGGCATATTCTGCCAGCGGCGCAAGTGCTGCAGAAAAAGGGATCTATATTTTTCACAATGAGAGTTTCCCGGTACCCGTGATAACCAATCTGTCACCCACGTCGGCCGGGCTGGGAACCACGATTGCAACGAACGGAAGTCTTTTAAATACAGGAACCAGTACGTCACCGGTAGTTCGCATCGGAACGCAGGTCGCCACTTCAACGCCTCTGGGAAATACCGAAACGGACTTTACCGTTCCGCTTGGCGCGATCGGCGGTAAGGTGCATTATACCAATCACGGTTTGACCAGTGTTGGAAAACCCCTTCAGTACACATTCAATACCAACCGTATTATCAATTCATCCACTTTCTCATCCTCTGTGGACTTTGCATTGGCGTTCAACACCCGTGACGCATTGGCTGTTGGCGACTTTGATGATGACGGCAGAGTGGATGTGATGGCTACGGAAAACTTCAATAACCTAAGAATTTTTCAAAACTCGCAGGCAATAGCCGGCACTCCAATAACATCTTCATCACTCACACTGCTCGGGACTACACTGACGGGCGGATTTAATTCAACGGTCTACGACATCGATGGCGATGGAAAAACCGATATCGTCAGCGGCAGCGGTATCTATAAAAACACAAGTCCGGCGGGCTCCATCACGTTCGGTTCGTTGGTAAACTCCGGCGTGGGTGGCAATCGTTACTCAGTGTCAGATATTAACAAAGACGGTAAGCTGGATTATGTGATTGCGAACGCCTCTACGAACGTTACGATTTCTGAAAATCTCAGTTCGCGTGGAAACTTCGTCGCAGTCAACGCCTCTTATACATTCGGTCAAAGTGCCACCAACCTTCCGACCCAAACCGGCAGCCTGGGCTTAGCCACTGCTGACTTCGACGGAGATGGTTATGACGACATCATTGCTGCGAATCAATCCAGCAACAGCATTACAATTTATCTGAACAGCAAGGTGGCTGGCCCTATTACCACGTCCTCATTTGCGTTGCTTGGGCATTATTCGAGCAGTGGTTCCCAACCTAATGGACTTGCGGCTTCTGATTTTGATGGCGATGGAAAGATTGATCTTGCGATTTCATACTTTAATTCTGCCTTCGTCTCTGTGTATCGCAACATCAGCTCACCAGGAGATATCAGTTTTGCGACGGCTGTAGATCTTCCTTCGACCAACAAGGGATACAACCTTGCCGCTCAGGATCTCGACGGAGATGGTGCTTCGGAAATCGTCGTGATCCACCGACCCAATCCGGGTCCCGGATCATTTACTGTCTTCAAGAATAATAGTTCCAGTGGCAGCATCAGTTTCGCTGGCGGCGTAAACTTTGCACTCACGCGCAATCCGCAGGCTCTGGCAATCGGAGACATCAACTCCGATACGAAACCAGATATTCTTATCGTAGGCGATGGCGGAGCGTCATCACCCGCCAACGCACTGACAATTTTTGAAAATAAGATTACATCTCTCTTCGACAACAACCGGATCATCTATAGCCGTACCGATGGAACCATCTGGTCAACAGCAGGTGATGGATCGGCTGATAAACAATTGGCTTCCGGTTACCGACCTCATCTTTCACCCGATGGCAGATACCTGCTCTACGTGAATGGACCGACGCCTGCATCTAGTTTTCAAAATAGCATCTACACCAAGGATTTATTAACAAATGTTGTCACTAAAGTCTACAACAATACAAGTGACTACATTGTCTCCACGGCCTGGTCTCCCGATGGGAGCAAAATCTATTTTGATTATAGCTGCAACATGTGGTCTATGAATCGCGATGGCAGCGGCGTGGTAAGCATAACCGGCTCCAATTGCTACGACGACGTTCCGGCCGTTCGTCTCACCGATGGTGCGGTCGCGTTTCACAACCAATTCAATGGCCTCTTCTTTATGAACTCCGACGGAAGTGGCCGGGTGGCCATCCCTAATACCGCGCCCAACGATTACTGGTCAAGCTGGTCACCCGACGGACAATGGATTGTCTTCGGTCGTTATGCGAGTCCGTCTGGTCCTCTTGTCAACATTTTCAAAATCAAACCCGACGGCAGCGGATTAACTCAGCTCACCAACCTTGGCGCCGGTGACGTTATCAATTTCGGTTGGGTCGTTTCAAACGATGGGTTGAACCTACTTGCATCGGGAACCCTCGGTTGCGCGACTGGCATCTTCCAATTTCCCATGGATGGCAGCCAAACGTTCAAGCTTATCAATAATGCCGGATCGGCTGGCGTGATTGACTTCGTTGGCAGCGAGATCGGCACACCCCCACTGGCATACATTTCGCCCACCGGCATACCCACGATTACTTCAATCACACCATCTTCATCATCGCCGGGTTGGACTGTAGTTATTTCAGGGTCAAATTTCAACGCCACGGCCGCAAACAACACGGTAAAGTTCAATGGCACAACGGCCATCGTTAGTTCAGCAACACCCGGCGCCTTGACTGTAATTGTTCCCACAAGTGCAACAACCGGCAGCGTGACCGTGACCACTTCGTGCGGAACAGCAACAAGTCCGGGTGTGTTTAACATAAGTCCTGTGACCTACAATGCATGTCGCAACGTCACACGTAATATGTTGTGGTGATGCTGATGGTCGGAGAATAGGTCGCACTGGTTTGTCCTGCGATGGCAGTTCCTCCGCTCGCTACGGTATACCAACGATACTGTCCAGCCGAACCACCACTTGCTGTTGTTGATTGCCACATAATACGTTGTGGTGATGCTGATGGTCGGTGCATAGGTCGCACTGGTTTGTCCTGCGATGGCAGTTCCTCCACTCGCTACACTATTAACCCAGTTCCCAGTGCACCGGGTGTGACGCCAGGATCAAACTGCGGACCCGGAACAGTAACACTCACCGCGAGTGGTGGTTCGGCTGGACAGTATCGTTGGTATACCGTAGCGAGTGGCGGTACTGCCATTGCAGGACAAACCAGTGCGACCTATGCACCTACCATCAGCATCACCACAACATATTATGTGGCAATCAACAATGGAACTTGCGAAAGCAATCGAACATCAGTCCTTGCTACCATTAATTCGGTTCCCAGTGCACCGGGAACAACGCCAGGATCTTCATGCGGACCCGGTGCCGTAACACTTACGGCGAGCGGTGGGTCGGCAGGACAATATCGTTGGTATACAGTATCGAGCGGAGGAACAGCCATCGCAGGAGAAACCAGTGCAACCTATACGACTCCTGTACTCACGACAACGGCCACGTTTTATGTTGCCATCAATAACGGTTTTTGCGAGGGTTCACGATCTTCTGTGCTTGCATCGATTGGTAGTGTGTCACCACCCTCTACGTCACCCGGATCAGTTTGTGGTACCGGCACCGTTACGCTCGCTGCAAATGGCGGATCCGCGGGTCAATACCGATGGTACACGGCTTCCACGGGTGGCAGTGCGATCAGCGGCGAAACGAACGCAATTTTTGTCACACCTTCCATCAGCTCAACCACAACCTATTATGCAGCCATCAATCTGGGCGCGTGTGAAAGTCCTCGGACCCCGGCGGTGGCAACCGTGAATCCTGTTCCCCTTGCTCCATCGGTTAGCGGCGCTTCCGCATGTGGATCTGTAGCGGTAACGCTTACGGCCACAGGTGGTTCAAGCGGAGCATATCGTTGGTATACATCCGCCACGGGAGGCACCGCGATCAGCGGAGAAACAAACGGAACGTTTACGACTCCTGTCCTTAGTATCACAACGTCGTACTACGTTTCCATTGACAACGGCTTGTGCGAGGGCCCGAGGTCGATGGTCACCGCCACCATCAATCCTTGTGTCACAAACCAGGCACCTGTGATAGTCACAGCGAACAGCACAACTGCCATCGGCGGCGTGACTTCCGTGAGCCTGCTACCACTGCTCTCCGATCCCGACAATAACCTGAACCTCGCATCATTGAATGTCAAAAAGCAGCCCATCAGTGGAGCACGGGCAACGATCGACGCGGCTTTTAGTCTGAAAGTCGACTACACTGGAATCTCATTTTCGGGACAGGATCAATTGACGATCGAGGTTTGCGACCTGCTTAATTCGTGCACGCAACAGGATATCACCATTGAGGTGACAGGCGACGTGCATGTCTATAACGGCATTTCACCCAATTCAGACGGAAAGAATGACGTGTGGATCATTCAGAACATAGACGCGCTTCCGGAAACAAAATCCAATCACGTATCGATATTCGACCGTTGGGGAAATATAGTTTTTGAAGTCGACGATTACGACAACAACAACCGCCAATTCAAAGGAGTTGGCAAGAGTGGCAACGATTTGCCCGCTGGCACTTACTTCTATAAGATTCAGTTCTCTTCGGGCCGGGCGCCACTCACCGGATATCTCTCTCTGAAACGCTGACCACATCTCAAATGCAGATGTGCTTAGGTGCTTACGTTGGTGGCAGGCAGGATGCCACGATTGCTAATTCGAATGAGCACAAACTTCCGCGCTACACCGGAACGGTCCAGAACGCCTAAGTAATCATCTCTTTTCACTTCAGTAATAAGTTAATAGTTTTAAGTCTTATTCCTCCTATATGCTTAACAAAAACACACTTCGCTGTCTCCTGGTCCTCTTCTTGTTGGCCGCCTGTTCCCCCGGCAAAGAAAAACCTGGTCGTCCTGATGTAAAACCTCCCGTGGCACAAAAGAGACCCTATGAGATCGTGGCCAAACACGGACATAAAAGGATCGATAACTACTATTGGCTTAAGAATCGTGAAGATTCTTCTGTAACAAACTATCTCACAGCAGAGAACAAATATCTTGATACCATGATGACCGGCACCAAGGCGCTGCAGGAGAAACTCTACAATGAGATGAAATCAAGGATCAAAGAGAAAGACGAGTCTGTGCCTTATAAAGACCGAGACTACTATTACTATACGCGTTTTGAAGAAGGATATGACTATCCAATCTATTGCCGCAAAAAAGGGACCCTCGACGCAGCCGAGGAAGTGATTGCAAACGGCAACGAACTGGGGAAAAATCAGAAATATTTCAACATGGCCATCACGCCGAGTCCGCAACACGACATCGTCGCTTTCAGTATCGACACGATCGGTCGCCGGTTTTACACCATTAAATTTAAGAACATGACTACTGGCGCGATGCTTCCCGACCAGATCGGAAGCACGACCGGAAATGTGGAATGGGCCAATGACAACGCAACGGTATTCTTTGGGCGCCAGAATGCGGAGACGCTGAGATCGTCAGAAATCCATCGCCATACGCTGGGTTCAAACGCTGCCGACAAGCTCATCTATGAAGAAAAAGACGAGACCTTGTCCTGTTATGTCACCAAAACAAAATCCGATAAGTACATCGTTATCAATTCCGGACGTACGGATGCTTCTTTTGCTCAATATCTTGATGCGGGAAATATTAACGACAAACCAAAAACAATCGAGCCTCTTCAGAATGACGTGGACTATCAGGTTGACCACGCCGCCGGAAAATTCTATATCCGGACCAACCTCAACGCACGCAACTATCGTCTCGTGGAAGCGCCCGAAACAAAACCCGGAAAGGAAAGCTGGAAAGACGTTGTTCCGAACCGGGCTAACGTGTTCCTATCAAGCTTTGCTCTTTTCAAAAACTATCTGGCCATTGAAGATGAGAGTGAAGGTCTCACACGCATCCGCTTGATCAAGTGGTCAGACAAGTCCGAATCTGCCATCGACTTCGGCGAACCCGCTTATGTGGCATCAATCAGCGACGGTCG
The DNA here is from genome assembly GCA_044227305.1 of Cyclobacteriaceae bacterium. GTDB lineage: Bacteria > Bacteroidota > Bacteroidia > Cytophagales > Cyclobacteriaceae > ELB16-189. The sequence continues at coordinate 1,048,025 of JBGAFJ010000001.1, forward strand.
CGAATTCGACACCCCTGTGATCCGGTACTCCTATCAGTCCATGACCACGCCGCCGTCGACTTACGATTACAATATGGACACAAAGGAAAAGACACTGCTTAAGCAGCGTGAGGTGCTGGGTGGATTCAACGCGGGTAATTATCAGACCGAACGCGTGATGGCGACCGGACGCGATGGAACAAAAATTCCTGTCTCGATCGTCTATCGCAAAGACAAATTCAAAAAAGACGGAACCAACCCATGCCTCGAATATGCCTACGGGTCTTATGGCTCCAGCACCTATGCCACCTTCTCCTCAAATCGGATCAGCCTGCTAGACCGTGGGTTCGTTTATGCCATCGCGCATGTACGCGGCGGACAGGAAATGGGCGGGCAATGGTATGAGGATGGAAAGATGATGAAAAAGAAAAATACTTTCTATGATTTCGTCGACTGCGGGGACTTCCTGGTAGTCAATAAATATTCCGCAAAGGATAAACTCTTTGCATACGGCGGGAGCGCCGGTGGTTTGCTCATGGGCGCCATTACCAACATGCAACCTGAATTGTATAAAGGTGTGATCGCGGCCGTACCTTTTGTGGATGTGATCACCACAATGATGGATGAAAGTATTCCGCTCACCACTTTCGAATGGCGTGAGTGGGGGAATCCGAATATCCAGGAACAATATGAATACATGCTTTCCTATTCACCCTATGACCAGGTGGAAAGAAAGAACTATCCCAACCTGCTCGTTACCACGGGCCTCCACGACAGCCAGGTGCAATACTGGGAACCCGCGAAGTGGGTTGCAAAACTTCGTGATATGAAGACTGACAACAACTTATTGTTGTTATATACGAATATGGATGCAGGACACGGCGGAGCGTCAGGAAGATTCAGAGCGATCTCAGAGGAAGCAAGAAGACAAGCATTCCTGTTAGATCTGTGCGGGATCACCGAATAAAATTAGTTCATTGATAGTTTTCCCTCGGATCAACACCGATTTATGCACGCGAATTAAAACAGATCAGTGCAAATCTGTGTGATACTTAATCTGTGTTTATCCGTGGGAACCTTTTCTTCCACTTAATCTACAGGAACAACTTAACGGGTAACCCAACGGATACCGGCACCACAACTCACGACTTGCTTAATTCTCTATTAATTTTTCTCACAATCGCCGGCCCTTCATAAATAAACCCAGTATATATCTGAACTAAATCGGCTCCGGCTTCTATTTTACCGACCGCATCCTCGGCGCTCATGATCCCTCCTACACCGATGATTGGGTAGCCTGGACCCAGCTTCTGCCGAAGATATTTGATCACTTGCGTTGAACGGTCTCTCAACGGTTTGCCACTAAGACCCCCCGCGCCGATAGCACTTACTTTATTTTTATCGGTGACCAGATGATCTCTTGAAATGGTGGTGTTGGTGGCGATGACTCCGTCTGTTTTGGTTTGCTGAAGTATATCCACCACATCATCCAACTGGGAACTCGTGAGGTCAGGAGCAATTTTCAACAAGACGGGCTTTGGATCTGATTTGGAAGCCGAGAGTTTCTTGATTCCCTGCAGCAATTCCAAAAGCGGCTGCTTCTCCTGGAGCGCCCTCAGTCCTGGAGTGTTCGGTGAGCTTACGTTGATGACAAAATAGTCCACGTAAGGAAACAACGTTTCGAAGCTTTGCGCATAATCGGAAAAAGCATCTTCATTAGAAGTGACTTTATTCTTGCCAATATTTCCGCCGACGATGACCCTGGATTTTCTGTTCTTCAGTCGTTCTACCGCAGCGGCCGCACCCTCGTTATTAAAACCCATACGATTGATTACTGCTTCATCTTGCGGCAATCGAAACAGACGCGGTTTTTCATTACCGCTTTGTGCCTTCGGGGTCAGTGTGCCAATTTCTATGAAACCGAACCCAAAACAGGCGAGTTCATCGATGAGCTTAGCATCTTTATCGAAGCCCGCGGCGAGACCCACGGGGTTACTGAAGGTTAGTCCGAAAATTTTTCTTTCCAATCCTGGATGATCCGACGAATAGAATTTCCTGAGCAGAAACTTCACGCCAGGGATCTTGCATCCAAAACGAATGCAGAGAAATGTGAAATGATGGACGGTCTCCGGGTCGATTAGAAAAAGAAGCGGCCGGATAATCAGTTTGTACATGAAGAATTATTTCTTCTGCTTTTTCGGCTTGGTGGAGAATTTCTTGAATCCGGCGGCGACAATTTCGTCAATCATGCGCGGTGTGTCTGCCGCTGAATTGTTGGTGGTGGCATTGACGCGCCAGATCAGATTGTTGCTCTTGTCATTCAGGTCAATGATCAGGCTTCCCATCCGGAAATCGCGGGACCAGATCTGGCTGTTGTTGCCCGGACTTACTCCAAGCGGCCCGAGATTGCTGAGTTCCGTCTTTTCCTGAGATCCAATCACGTAGGAAACGATCAGGTCGCCGAGCGAATCTTTCTTCTGTAATCCCTTTTCCGCAAGCTCTTCAGAAACAGACTTCGCTATCCATTTCAAAACCATGCTGTCGCCGGGTTGCCGCTGTTCCTTGGGGGTGATAATTTCGCTCTCGCCGATCGAAAAAGACTTATAACGCGAGAGGTCACGGTTTTTATCATACTCGACATTGATATCCTGAGCCGGGGCAAGCATCGGGATCACAAAAAGGAGGACCAGAAAAGGCAGGCGCATGAACAAAGATAGAACTTTTTAGTACGGCGTATTCAGCTACGCGGATGAAAATCGCGGATCACTTGTTTCAGATAATCACGATCGAGGTGAGTATAAATCTCCGTGGTGGTAATCGATTCGTGGCCCAACATCTCCTGAACCGCACGCAGGTCAGCTCCCCCTTCGATGAGGTGTGTTGCAAAAGAGTGTCTGAAGGTGTGTGGACTAATATCTTTCTTCAAACCAATGGCTGCGGCGAGTGCTTTAATGATCAGGAACACCATCACCCGGGAAATTTTTTTTCCTCTCTTGTTCAGAAAAACATGACCTTCAAAACCTTTTTGCACACGGATATGAACCCTGACCTCGTCCAGGTATATTTTTAAGAATTTCATCGCATCGCGGCCGATCGGCACGAGTCTTTCCTTGTTTCCTTTTCCTAAAACGCGTAGGAAGCCTAAGTCAAAATAGACGTTAGCGCGTTTGAGCTCTACCAATTCCGAGACGCGCAAACCCGAACTGTACAATACTTCAAGCATGGCGCGGTTGCGAGCCCCTTCCGGGGTCGACAAATCAATAGCCTCCAATAGTTTTACGATCTCAACGTATTCCAGCGTATCCGGAAGTTTCCGTCCCAGACGTGGCCCTTCGATGAGTGCCGTGGGATCTTTTTCAATGAGTTCTTCAAAGAGCAGGTATTTATAAAAACCTTTGATGCCCGAAAGTATACGGGCCTGGCTATGCGGGCTCATCCCCAAGCCGTTGATGTATGCCAGAAATCCCTGCAGGTGCTTCGACGTGACCCCCATCGGGTTGATGCCGAGTTTCGATACCTCAGCGTATCCACTCAGGAGTTCCACATCATGCACGTACGCTTCGATCGAGTTTTCTGAGAGCGATCGCTCCAGCTTCAGGTAGTTCCTGTAGTCCTTGATGTATCTATTCCAGGGGCCTTCCGACATTCCGAAAAAAACTTAATACTAAAATCACCTTCGACTTCCAACCGACGCGAAACGCTTTGGCTGGCGCAACACTCAGGCTGACACAACCATTGTCCACAGAACGAAGGAACCGCGTATCGACTCTGATTCAAACTCAAATTTAGCTTAACTTGCGGAACATTATTCAGTGTGTTTTTATGCGCATCCAAATCATCAACGGTCCCAACCTGAATCTGTTAGGAAAACGTGAACCCCATGTTTACGGAGGTCAAACCTTTGAAGCATTCTTTCAAACGTTGACACAAAGTTTTCCACAGGTCGAACTTCATTATTTCCAATCAAACGTTGAAGGTGACCTGGTAAACATCATCCAGGAAGTTGGATTTGAATTTGAAGGGATCATTCTGAACGCTGGAGCTTACACGCACACCTCGATCGCCATCCACGATGCCATCGCTGCCGTCACCGCGCCCGTAGTGGAGGTTCACATCTCAAATATTTATGCACGGGAGGAATTCAGGCACACCAGCATCATCACCTCCAAGTGCGCCGGGTTGATCACTGGCTTCGGACTTCAGAGCTATGCGTTGGCATTGGTGTACTTGTTGAACAAACCGGCGTAGAGTATAAAGTCTAAGGTTTAAGGTTTAAGGTTTAAGGTTTAAGGTTTAAGGTTCAAGGTTTAAGGTTCAAGGTTTAATAGGTTCAAATTTCTTATGATCTCTTTTTATCCCGGCCCATCACGCGTCCATGATGAAATCCCGAAGTGGACAGCCGCCGCCGCGAAGCAGGGCATTCTCAGCATGAACCACCGCAGCACAGAGTTCATGGATCTTTCCAGGGAGACCGTGAAGTTGCTGAAGACGAAACTGAACATTCCAAACGACTACACGATCTATTTTACTTCTTCGGCTACGGAATGCTGGGAGATCATCGCGCAGTCGTTGATTGAAAGAAAAAGCATTCACATTCACAATGGCGCTTTCGGAGAAAAGTGGTTTGACTATACCCGTAGGCTGCGGCCATACGCCGTGTCGGAGCCTTTTGAGATCAACGTAAAACTGAATCCTATTGACCTCATCTTCCGCGATGGCGAAGTGATCTGCATTACCCAGAATGAAACGTCTAACGGAACGCAGGTTGAAAACAAAATCATCCGGGCCGTACAAAATAAGAATCCGAATCACCTCATCGCGGTGGATGCAACTTCATCGATGGCAGGTGTTGACTTAGAGTTTGTGAACGCCGACGTATGGTTCGCATCGGTTCAGAAATGCTTTGGCCTTCCCGCGGGGCTGGCGATACTGGTTTGTTCGCCAAAGGCGATCCGCAAAATGCATGTGCTGAACGAACTCAATCACTACAACAGCTTGTCCTTCATGCACACGATGATGGAAAAATGGCAGACCTCGTGCACGCCGAACGTGTTGGGAATTTATTTTTTGAACTGCGCAATGAAAAAGGCGTCACCCATCAGCGCCGTCGACAAGAGGCTAACCCGTCAGCAGAAAGCATGGAATGTGTTTTTCAAGAAAAGCAAGACACTCAGCGTTGTCAGTTCAAATCCGGCTATTCAATCGAAGACTGTCATCGCCGTGAAAGGTGATCCCACGTTGATCGAAAGAGTCAAAGGTGAAGCGAAGAAGAAGGGGTTGCTGCTGGGCGAGGGTTACGGTAAGATGAAATCAGAGACATTTCGTATTGCGAATTTTCCTGCGTTGAAAGAGGGAGAGATCAAGAAGTTGATGGGATTTCTGAGGGCGTATTTATAAGATACTTTCGCCACGAAGGCACGACGACACGAAGTATCACGAAGAATCTTTAGCCACACATGTCTGCCGAAGCCACTAAGCCTGCCTGCGGCAGGAATAGACATAATCGGAATTTTCGCCACAGAATCACAGATGATCTGTCCATGTTTTTCGGCACGAAGGCGCTAAATAACTCGAAGATTTTTTCGCCACGAAGTCACAAAAGCACTAAGTAACACGAAGAAATTTTGCCACACTTGATATACGGAAGCCACTAAGTCTGCCTTCGGCAGGAATACACATAATCGGAATTTTCGCCACAGATACACAGATGATTTGTCCATGTTTTTCGGCACGAAGACGCGAAGTAACTCGAAGATTTTTTCGCCACGAAGTCACAAAAGCACTAAGTAACACGAAGAGTTTTTTTTGTCACGAAGTCACAAACGCACTAAGTAACACGAAGAAATTTCACCAGACCTGTATATACGGAAGCCACTAAGTCTGCCTTCGGCAGGAATACACATAATCGGAATTTTTGCCACAGATACACAGATGATTTGTGCCTGTTTTTTTGGCACGAAGACGCGAAGTAACTCGAATATTTTTTCGCCACGAAGTCACAAAAGCACTAAGTAACACGAAGAGTTTTTTTTGTCACGAAGTCACAAACGCACGAAGTAACACGAAGATTTTGTTTCGTAACAAATCACAAAGACGCTAGGTAAGACAAAGAATCTTTGCCATAAAGCGCTAAGATACCGAGTAACACAAAGAATCCTCGAAGGCGCCAAGTCACAAAGAAACGTCATGCGGGCGAACCAAAAAATCTGCGCAATCTGCGATACTCAATCCGCGGAAATCTGCAGGAACCTCGCCCGCGATATACAACCGGTCCGATTATAATCAACGTCCACGCTGTTCAATTTGCAGCAATCGACGCCCTTACGACTTACCGCTTACAACTTACGACCCTGGTATTGCGCATTCCAAATCCGCACCTATTCTCCTCGCTCACCGGAATCGACGCCCTTACAGCTTACCATTTACAAATTTGCAAAGCTCAAGTGTGACTTCACCCGGAAAATATCCTCTAAACCCCATTCCCCCACAGGGAACACATCTCACCGGCCTCTTGCCATCGGATTTTGCGCAGTCTAAAAATTTGATGCTAGGGTAACCGGTGAGACCTTTTTTTAGAGAGATCAACGCACATCGAAACGAGGGAATTAATCGACTATGGTTAAATCATATCATATTTCACTTCCACTCCCCTCTCAATCTTCACCAAGCTCTTCAATATTCCATCACTCAATCCATAGATCCATCCATGCAGCACGGGGCGCGCTTCTGAATTCCAGGTGTTTCTGATGATGTCCGTGTTGGCGAGGTTGCGCACTTGCTGCTCCACGCTGAGTTCAGCAAGGCGGTCGGCGCGGCCAGCAGCATCACTGATTCCGTCGAGCTCGAACTTGTGCGCCGCGTGAACGTCTTTGATGTTCTTCAGCCAGTGATTGATCAACCCCAGGTCCTGATCGCCCATGGAAGCCTTGACGCCTCCACAACCGTAATGACCACAAACGATCACGTGCTTCACCTTCAAAACTTCCACAGCATATTGCAGCACGCTGAGAATGTTCAAGTCGTTTTCTACGACGAGGTTGGCAATGTTGCGGTGTACGAATATCTCACCAGGCTGCGTGTTGGTAATCTCGTTGGCCGGCACCCTGCTATCGGAACAACCGATCCAGAGGAACTCAGGTGTCTGTATGTCGGCGAGGCGTGAGAAATACTTCGGGTCGCGACCAATCTGTTCGGCAGCCCAGGCCTTGTTTTCTAAAAGTAACTTTTCGTAAGAGCGCATGATTCTAATGTGTTAATGTGCTGATGCTTACCCGACGAAGCGTCTCGCGCAGTCGGGTGCTGATGCCCGCCCGACGAAGCGTTTCGCGCAGTCAGGTGCTGATGCTTGCCCGACGAAGCGCTTCGCGTAGTCGGGTGCTGATGCCTGCCCGACGAAGCGTCTCGCGCAGTCGGGTGCTGATGCCTGCCCGACGAAGCGTTTCGCGCAGTCGGGTGCTGATGCTTACCCGACGAAGCGTCTCGCGCAGTCGGGTGCTGATGCCCGCCCGACGAAGCGTTTCGCGCAGTCAGGTGCTGATGCTTGCCCGACGAAGCGTTTCGCGCAGTCGGGTGCAGATGCTTGCCCGACGAAGCGCTTCGCGTAGTCGGGTGCTGATGCCTGCCCGACGAAGCGTCTCGCGCAGTCGGCGTTAATTTGCTCATGTGTTGATGGCAGTGCCATCTTTATGGAGGTGTTGCCCATTGCGACGTAAATCGCCGTTGTCGATACGGAACAACGGATTCGTTGCGTCATGGGTCTTCTTGAGTTCTACCCGGATCTTCTTCGTGACACTGCTCTTGATGAAGTCTTCGATGGTTTCAACAATGTCGGCGTCCAGAAACTGGCTCTTGGAACCGTCGATGATGAGTGAGGATCGTTTGGGTACGCGATCCAGCGCATTGCGAAGTGAAGACTTATGGACGAATGAAACATCCTTTGTGAATTTTAGCAGATATTGATCGTCATTGTTCACCAGAATAAACGCCGACTTGAAGTTGGTCTTTAATACGAAAAATACGGCAGCCAATATCCCGATGAAGATTCCTGTCAGCAAGTCGGTGAAGAGTATCGCAGCCACGGTGACGATAAAAGGAAAAAACTGATCCTTTCCCTTTCTGTACATCTCTTTGAATAAAGTGGGAGTCGTGAGTTTGTATCCAACCATTAACAGAATCGCAGCCAGTGATGCCAATGGAATGGCTTCGAGCACTTTTGGAAAAAGAAACACCATCAACGCAAGCAAGACACCGTGCACAATGGTCGACGTCTTCGTTCGTGCCCCGGCCTGCACGTTTGCGGATGTCCGAACGATGACAGCAGTCAACGGCAAACCCCCTAATATTCCTGAGACGATATTGGCAATTCCCTGCGATTTCAACTCATGATTCAACGGCGTCACGCGTCTCAGCGGGTCGAGTTTGTCGGCTGCCTCAAGGCTCAACAAAGTTTCCAGGCTCGCAACGATCGCCAGCGTCAACGCAATAACGTAGACTTTAGGATTCGATACGGCGTTGATGTCGGGCATAATCCACAAGCTCTTATCGAAGATGCTGTTGAACTCCGGCAGATCAACCATGTGTGCTTCCCTGATATCCAGAAATGGGATGAACTTGTTAAAGATCACATTGGCGACAATGCCCATCACAACAACCACCAGCGGTCCCGGAATGAAATCAAATAGTTTAACTTTCTTAACGCGGTCTGTTGACAGCACATAAAGCATCACAACGGATACCAAACAAATCACAATGGCGCCCGGCGTCGGATTGAAGATGGAATTAACAATCTCCGTGAAAGTATTTTGTCCATCCATTTGAAAAAAAGCCTCATCACCTTCGAAGTCGGCATCGTAGCCGAGCGCATGTGGAATCTGTTTCAGGATGAGGATCAAACCAATTGCGGCGAGCATTCCCTTCACCACGGCAGCCGGGAAAAAATGTCCAATGGTGCCGGCTTTCAGAAAGCCCAACGCCAGCTGAATCATACCCGCGATCACTACGCACGTGAGAAAAACGGGAAATGATCCAAGGTCTGAAATCGAAGCGATGACGATCGAAGTCAGTCCCGCAGCAGGACCGCTCACACTCACTGGCGACTTGCTTAGAAACCCACCAACGATACCGCCCGTTATTCCCGCGATGAGCCCAGAGAAGAGCGGTGCTCCGGATGCCAGGGCGATTCCGAGACATAGAGGAAGCGCAACAAGAAATACCACCAGCGATGCAGGGATATCGTGCACAAGATTGTCAACAGGACGAAACGAAATTTTCTCCTCCATAAGGGGATTGATCATTTTAGAAATTTTGAATGAGACCAGGTAAGGGGAAGCAGGTTATGCCTGCGGCGGAGGGACTACAATCTCGGTGAGCGGTTGTGTAAACATTATTTGCGCAGTCAAACCAAATATTTTGCTCGTCGCTGTGAGCAGGGGAAGTGAAAAATGAGAATCAAAGAAAAAATCGTCGGTATCTTCCAGTTCATCGCGGGTTTCGTCTTCCTCGGTGGGTGTTTCAAACTCGCCGACCGCGTTGCAAAAGGCCTTGTCCTGTCGTGCCAGGAACGAGATTCCGGTCACCTCGCAAATGGTGAGCAGCATCGCCGCATACAGGAATAACTTTACAACTTTCATTTTGCGCAGAATGCAAATATACGACCAGCAAGGGGCGGGGGATTATAGAAAGTCATTAGAATAATGCTAACGTCACAAAGCCACAAAAGCACCAAAGAGCACAAAGAATGCACGAGGCTTTTTCGTTCCGAAGTCAGGATGGCACTACGGAGCCGAAGAATGCCGAAATCTGCCTTTGACGCAAAAACACTAAAGCGCAAACAGGCAAAACCTTCGTGACTCTTTGTGACCTGGCGTCTTTGTGTCTTTTACTTTGAACTGACCGTGTAACGTCTTCCTTTCTCAGTCTTAAACGACGTCAAATACCCAAACTCCGTTTTCACACTCTTGATCTTCGCGCCCGCAACGCTCACACGGTTTTTCGTCCGCAGCACACAATCTTCACCCGCCATTGACTGAATCTGAGCTTCTTTTAATGCGCCGTTACTCCATGTTATGTCAACTTCAAATCCTCCGCGTGCACGCAGACCTTTCACATTTCCGGACGGCCATGCATCAGGTAGAGCAGGCAGCAAATGCACACTGCCCATGTTGCTTTGCAGCAGCATCTCCGTGATTCCTGAAGAGCCCCCAAAATTTCCGTCGATCTGGAAAGGCGGATGGGCATCAAAAAGATTGGGATAGGTTCCACCCGCATTGGAGTAATCAACACCTTCACGCCCTGTGATCGTGAGTTGTTCGCGCAAAAGTTTATAGGCATGATTACCATCCAGGAGGTGTGCCCACAAATTGATCTTCCATCCTTTGGACCAACCGGTACCTCCATCACCACGAATCTCGAGGGTCTTGCGCGCCGCATTCGCGAGATCCGGGGTGGTGATCGGTGATAACTCACGACCCGGAAACAATCCAAACAGATGAGACACGTGCCGGTGTTGTGGTTCCGCATCTTCCCAATCCTTATACCACTCCTGCAGATTTCCTTTCTTACCGACTTGAAACGGGAAAAGCTGAGCGCGCTGACTTGTAAGTTTCCGTCTGAAATCTTCGTCCACACCCAGCTTTGCGGATGCATCAATCACATTCGAAAAAAGATCGCGAATGATGGACATGTCCATGGTCGTCGCAACTGAAACAGCTCCTTTGAACCCTGTGTCCGTGATGAAAACATTTTCCGGTGATGTCGAGGGCATGGTCACCAGCTTTCCATTCTGATCTTCCACGAGCCATTCGCTGCAAAACTGTGCAGCTCCTTTCATGATTGGATATGCGTTCTTCAAAAATTCAATGTCGCGTGTAAACTGATAGTGCTCCCACAAATGTTGACACAACCACGCGCCACCCATAGGCCAGTTGGCCCACTCGGGATTGCCGCTCATGGGATTGGATGCTGCCCACAAGTCGCTGTTGTGGTGCGCAACCCAACCCGGTGCGTTGTAGAAATTGGTTGCTGTCTCCTTACCGGTGATCGATAGTCTCTTTATAAAATCCATCAGTGGTTCATGCATCTGCGAAAGGTTGGCTGTCTCGGCCATCCAGTAATTCATTTCCGTATTGATGTTGATCGTGTAGTTACTGCTCCACGGTGGCCGAACGTGATTGTTCCAGATCCCTTGCAGGTTTGCAGGCTGACCGCCCGGTCTTGACGAGGAGATCAGCAAGTACCGTCCAAACTGAAAGTAGAGCAACTCGAGACCCGCGTCGCGACCTCCTTTGGTATAGGCCAGTAAACGTTCATCGGTGGGACGGTTTGAGGCATCTGCTCCGACGTTCAATGAAACACGATTGAAATAAGTCTGGTAGTCGTCAATGTGCTCCTTTTTGAGTTGATCAAAATCCATGGTTGCAGCCTGGGTGAGGTAGTTCAAAGCCAACTGCTGTTCATCGGCGCCTTCTTTATCCGGACATTTATCAAAACCGTTGAAGCTGGTTGCCGCCGATATCAGAAACCAGGCGCTGGAACCTTGTGATATGCGGAGACCTTCCGCGGTTTTTTCAACTTTGCCGTCGGTAGCCTGCAGTTTGATACGAAGCTGGAAGCGCATGCCCTTACAGTGAGCCGGATCGTTGTAGATCACGGGCAATTGCATCGTCTGCATGTAGCTTGGATCCGTGTGGGAAGGTGCTCTGCCCCGCAGGACGAGCTCGGAAGGAAGCACTTCGCTGGTCGAAAACAGGGGGCTGATCGTTGAGATTGTGAAGTTCAGAGCGCCTGGCCGCGATGAAGAGAGCTTTAATACCATGACCTGCTTTGGGAAAGAGACAAAGTGTTCGCGGGTAAATTCCACATCGCCGCTTTTGAATCGCGTGGTGGCAACGGCCCGTGAAATATCGACATCACGATAATATTCTCGTTCCGCGCCGCCATAATCCTGTTTGATCAGAATGTCACCAAGAGGTTCAAAGGATTCCGTGAAGGGTCCATGCATTCTTTTGGCGAGTTCCCCGGCTTCTTTGTAATGACCCTGTGCAAGTTCACTGCGGATACCGAGAAGGAATTTTGCCGCCAGTGGATTGGGATTCGTGTTTGCGGGTCCACCCGACCAAAGTGTGCCTTCATTCAATTGAATAACTTCCTCATGAGGATCCCCAAAGATCATCGCCCCTATCCTGCCATTGCCTATGGGGAGTGCTTCGTTCCAGTTAGCGGCCGGCTTATCATACCACAGCTTCAGATCAGGTTGTGCCGTTAGTGCAAGTGCGTTGGCAGTCAGTAACAGCACGCATAAAAATCTCTGCTTCATCATTAGGTTGGTTACTTTAGTTATCAAGAGAGTCCGTTTTACATCTCCATATTTTCACATCTCCACATCTTCTCATCTCCACATCTCCTCATCTCCCCATCTCCCCATCTCCCCCACGCGAGGAATTTATCAAATGTTTTCTAGATTTGAATGGTGATCTCATTATCATGAATTTAACCGAGATATTTTCCGTCACACTCATTCTCTTTTCTGTAATCGATATTCTAGGGGCTATTCCCTCGATTATACTGATACGACAGAGGGAAGGGCGCATCCACGCAGAGGCAGCGACGGTGATTTCCGCAGTGCTGATGGTGAGCTTTCTTTACCTTGGGCAATCTATATTAAATCTTTTCGGACTTGACGTGGCCTCATTCGCGGTGGCGGGTGCGATCATCATCTTCATCATTGCCATGGAAATGATTCTCGGGATTACGCTCATCAAGAACGATCCCGACGCGAAAGGAACCGGCTCGATTGTGCCGTTGGCGTTTCCGATCATCGCAGGCGCTGGTACCTTGAGTACGATTCTCTCCCTGCGCGCCGTGTATGAAGAGGCAAACATACTCGTCGGGATCATCATCAACCTCGCATTGGTGTATGTGGTGTTGCGGGTCAGTACCTGGCTGGAATTTAAAATCGGAAAATCCGGATTCGCCGTTTTGCGAAGAGTTTTCGGGGTGATTCTTCTCGCCATCGCCGTGAAAATCGTTAAATCAAATTTTGGATGATTCGTCTGTACACCGACGGCGCAGCGCAGGGTAATCCGGGTCCGGGTGGCTATGGCGCGATACTCAGATTTGAAGGCCATGAAAAAGAACTGAGCCAGGGGTACCGACTTACTACCAACAACCGGATGGAGTTGATGGCGGTGATTGCCGGGCTCAGTGCAATCAAGAAACTTGGAATACCGGTCACGATTTACTCCGATTCAAAATATGTCGTTGAAGCCGTGAAGCAAGGATGGATCTGGGGCTGGGAAAAAACTGATTTCAAAAAGAAAGCGAACCCGGATCTTTGGAAGCGTTACATTGTACTTCACAAGAAATTCAAGCCGGAGTTTGTGTGGATACGCGGTCACAACGGCCACCCGGAAAATGAGAGATGCGATCAACTCGCGGTTTCCGCAGCTCAGGGATATGATCTGGAGGTGGATGCGGGGTATGAGGAAAGTAAAGCCAATTGAACCGCGGAGTTCCGAAGTTGAACAAGCATTTCATTCGATAGGAGGCTTCCCCCTCCCGGAGGGGGGCGAGGGGGAGGATTCAATCTCTGCTATAACGTTTTCTATTTCCTTAACCACCCATTCGAATTTGTCCAACACTTCATTATCTGTAAATCGGATTACGATGAAACCTGCCTCCTCGAGTCGTTTTTGTCTAACCATATCTTTTTGCAGCTGTTCCGGGAACGAATGAGAAAATCCATCCACCTCGATGATCAATCGCAAACTCTTACACATGAAATCAGCTATATAATTTAAGACAGGTCGTTGACGTCTAAATTGATAGCCCTTTACTCCACTCGCGCGCAATGCATGCTTCCAAAGAAATACTTCCGCCCGGGGTCATCCGATGACGAAGGTCGTTAGCAAACGGCCGAAGGTTTTTGTTATATCCAAGATTTCGATCAATATCCATAAAAATTCCACTCCCTTGACCCCCGCCCAGCGGGGGAAGGCAGCTTTAAATGAAAACCAACAACGAATCAAAGTGATTTGCTAACGATAGGTACAGAATATTTGTCGCCTGAGTCAATCAGGTTTTCATGACAAATTAATTGGGCACTAGGTGTGAACCGCACACTACAAGAACCCAGTGCCCAGAACCCAGAAGCGATACCTCAGAGTTCCCTTTCCACCAACCTCACCCCCACCTCACCGAGTTCCTTCAGCACCGGTTCATAAATCTCCTTGATAACCGGAATCACAATACCCCGTTGTTTTATCTTTCCTTCCATCAATAGCTTCGTGGCGATTGCAATGGGCAAACCCACTGTTTTTGCCATAGCGGTATGCACAGCATCCTCACCTTCCACAACCAACGACGCCTGAATTTCTTTTTCGTTTCCGTCTTTTAAGAATGCAAAGCGATGCCACATAACGATCAGATCTTTGTCGTGTGGATTGAGTTTCCACCGCTTGTTCAGAATATGTTCCAGGATTTGAGCCGGCGTTCCCTGTGTCAATCCCACGGGTTCGTTGTCGAAAAATCCGGACCAGTTCAAACGTTCCATCTCCGGACCGTCCTCTGCGATATGGAACCTGTGAATAATTTTTTGCTCCACCGTCCGCTCGGGATGAAAGTCCAGGAACGCATTGATGAAATCATTGTGCGTCATGCGTTTCACATCGTCTACCTGGTAGGTATCATCGGCGCAGCCCAGCTGAACAAGAATATCCCAGGCCGAACAAAATCCTTTATTGCGCAGCGTACCCCGCAACATGGTCTTCACTTTTTCGAGGCCATAGGTCTCTCTGTATTTTAAAGAATCGCGATTGGCATATCCTTCGTAATCCCCGTAGCCGGGAACATGAATTGGAGTAACCCGTCTGAATAGTTGCTGGTAGGGAATGAACTTATATTGTCCATTTTGAAGAAACTTCGCGGTGCCCTGCCCCGCCATCACCACGTTGCGGGGGTTCCAGGTGAATTTGTAACGCCATGGATTCTCAGAGTCCGTGTCTGGCGCGATGAGTCCTCCCGTGAACGACTCAAATGAAACCATCTCACCACCCCTGGCTCGAATGTTATCAATCACCTGCATCGCGCTCATGTGATCGATGCCCGGATCAAGTCCGCACTCATTCAGAAAAAGAAGTCCTTTTCTCTTCGCCTCTGCATCAAACGCCTTCATTTCGTCTGAGACATAGCTTGCAGTGAGAAGATGCTTTCCGAGCTGCAGGCAAAGTTTTGCGACTTTTGGATGAAGTGCCGCGGGGATCAATGAAATCACCACATCGTGTTCACTCACAACTTCTTTTGCTGCTTCCTGCGTGATATCAAATGCGATCGCTTTACCGGCAGGCGATTGACCGATTCGCTCACGCGCCGCGTCGATTGAAACGTCACCCACCGATACCTGCCATTTATTTTCAGAGGCGTGCGCCAGTACATAGTCAATGAGAGCCGAAGAAGACCGCCCCGCGCCGAGGATAAGGATTGATTTCATGGCGCTAATTTACTGGTCACAAAGTCACAAAGGCACGAAGTGGCACGAAGATATTTTCAGCAACTGTAACAGACCTTTGTGAATTCGGGTCTTTGTGGCGAAAAAAAATGTAACTTCATGCTCTTGGAAAAATGAAAGACATCACTTTCTACAATCAAATCGAAGAACTCGACGCGGAGTCGAAGTATTTGGTTCATAAAGCGAAAGAGGCAACGCATCTGGCTTACGCTCCCTATTCGAAGTTCGAAGTGGGCGCGGCTGTTTTGCTTGAAGACGAAACGGTTGTTGTTGGCGCAAACCAGGAGAATGCATCCTATCCTTTGTGTATGTGCGCAGAGCGGGTGGCATTTTATGCGGCAGCGTCTCAGCATCCGGGAAAATTGATCAAGAAGGTTGCGGTCGTGGCACACAAAAAAAATCATAAGGAACTCACGAGTGCAACACCGTGTGGTGCTTGCCGCCAGGTGATGCTTGAATACGAGCAAAAACAAGGAACTCCTATCGAGCTCATCATGTTCGCTCCCGACAACAAGTGGGCGAAGAGCAACTCCATCGATAGTCTTTTACCCATCAGTTTCGATTCCTCGAGTCTGAAAGGTTAAGCAGGATGGAAGAAAAAGCGATCAGCTTCGAATTTAAGGCGCGCTATTACAAACTCGGTTCGCTGAACGCACAGACGAAGCAGGTTTGGCTTGTCCTGCATGGCTACGGGCAACTTGCACAATACTTTTTAAAAAAATTTCAAAAACTGACCGATCACAACATCTGCGTGATCGCACCCGAAGGGTTATCAAAATATTATTTATCGGAATTCACAGAGCAAGGCAGAAAAAACAATCGCGTCGGTGCGGTGTGGATGACCAGCGAAAATCGTCTGATGGATATTGAAAACTATATCTCTTATCTCACCACGGTGTATAATCATGAGCTGAGTGGATTCAATGTGCCCGTCACGCTTTTGGGCTTTTCCCAGGGATGCGCGACAGTTTGCAGATGGGCAGCTTCCGGGAAGATCAATTTTGAAAAGCTCATCCTATGGGCTGGCTTGTTTCCACCGGACATGAACTTCGAAACGGACAAGGCAGCCTTCGCCTCCCGTAAAACCATTATGGTAGTGGGGAATCAGGATCCGTTTGTCAATGCCGAGCGCATGAAAGAATTCGATCTGCTTGCTCACAAGCTTGGGATCACACCCGAGAAGATCGTTTTCGACGGCAAGCACGAGGTCGATGAAAAAGTGCTTGAGACGTTGGTCACACGGTGAGCCCGAATCAGGTTTGGCAATTTCTTATTTTTGAAAAATGACTCCTCCGAAGTACTCCATCATCGTGCCGGTATACAATCGCCCGGCGGAACTGAGAGAATTGCTGGATAGTCTTACGCGTCAAACCTCAAAAAACTTCGAAGTAATCATCGTCGATGACGGTTCCGATGAACCATCGCAGGCTGTCTGTGATGAATTTTCAGACCGGCTTACGATCAAATATTTTTTCAAGCTGAATTCAGGGCCCGGCCCAACCCGGAATTTCGGATTTGAGAAAGCGAGCGGAGATTACTTTGTTATGTTCGATTCTGATTGCATCATCCCGCACACCTATTTTGAGGCAGTGGAAAATTTCATGAGAGACCATCGTGTCGATGCATGGGGTGGCCCCGATCGTGGGCATGAAAATTTTACAGTTCTCCAACAGGCGATGGCTTATACGATGCAATCGTTCTGGACCACCGGTGGAATACGGGGTGGGAAAAATCAGGCTGACAAATTTCAGCCGCGGAGTTTCAACATGGGATTCAGCAGAAACGTCTGGCATAAGACCAAAGGATTTGCTTTCGACCGGCTCGCGGAAGATATCGAGTTGAGCATCCGGATGAGAGAATCAGGATTTCAGGTCGCGTTGATACCTGACGCATTTGTTTATCATAAGCGCCGCACCGATTTGCTGCAGTTTTTCAGGCAAGTGGAAGGGTTTGGAAGGGGAAGGGTTCGGGTGGGTAAAATTCATCCGGCAACGGTGAAGATGACCCATTGGTTTCCATCCGTGTTCCTGATCTATTTCATCATTCTGATTGCCTTATTCCTGATTCAATCTGAATGGCGCGTCCTGGCGTCCCTTCCGCTCTATTTTTATTTAGTCATCATTTTCCTGAGCTGTTTCATCGAAAATGGTTGGGTCATAAGGCAACAAGTCGATGACTCACAAGAAGTTCCCGGATTCAAAATGTTTCGCGTCTTGATTGTTTCACTATTGGCTGTGCCGTCGGCGATCGTTCAGCTCACAGGATATGGACTTGGGTTTGTCAAAGAGAAGGCTGGTATCTGAAGCCAGCGATCAACAAGAATGGCTTCTGACTTCATGCTAAATGAACTATTATTGTATAGCCATGAAAATTACAGGAACCATTCTTTTTTGCGCTCTGTCTTGCTGCGCTTTTGCGCAAACATGGAAAGTAGTGGAGACAATTGGCGCTCCAACCAAAAGAAATGAATGTGCAGTAGCTGCCGTGGGTGGAAAAATCTATCTGGTTGGTGGGCGTGGTATCAAACCTGTCGATGAGTTCGACCCGAAAACAAATACATGGCGCGCGTTAAACGAATCGCCAATCGAAATTCACCACTTTCAGGCAATATCCTTTAAGGATGAGATTTACGTGCTTGGCGCATTCACAGGCCCCTATCCTCACGAAACACCGGTCCCCGAGATATATATTTTCAATCCAAAGAAGAATGCATGGAGAAAAGGCGCTGAAATTCCGGCAGATAGAAGACGCGGCGCGGCTGGAGTTTTTGTTTTTAAGAATAAAATCTATGTCGTGTGTGGTGAACAGGATGGTCATTGGGATGGCCATGTTGCGTGGTTCGATGAATATGATCCAGCAACTGACAAATGGACAAAGCTGGCTGATGCGCCCAGGGCGAGAGACCACGTGCAGGTTGCCGTCGTCGACAATAAGCTTGTCGTAGCCGGTGGACGCTTGTCAACCGCCCGCACAAACAACGTACTCAATACTACCGTTGCGGAAACTGATGTCTATGATTTCAAAACCCGCAAGTGGTCCACGCTGGATCCTTCGAACAACATTCCTACCAAACGCGCAGGTGGTCCCGCACTTGCTTTCGAGGGAAGAGCGCTCTTCATAGGAGGAGAAAGCGACGCGCACGTAAAAGCTCACAATGAAGTGGAAGCTTATAATCCAAAAACAAATAAATGGGAAAAACTTCCCAACCTGATTCAAGGCAGGCATGGAACTGGAGCCGTGGTGTTAAACGGAAAAATTTATACGGTGTCGGGTGCAGGCAATCGCGGGGGCGGGCCGGAGTTGGATGAGATGGAAGTGTTGATAAAGTAACTCGCTCGCACTGGATGAACACTTTAAACCAAAGAGGACACAGAGAGCAAAGAGAACACGTAGTTTTTTAGTAATTCTCTTTGCGGGCATTTGCGTCTCGGCGCCTTTGCGGTGAATGCCTGGTGCGTAGCGACTTTTAAAGATTAAAACAATAATATTAAACCTCGTATGAAAAAGATCATCCCGCTTTTCGTTCTCCTCATCATTACATCAACATCATTTGCGCAACAAAAAGATTATTCTGCCGACGTCAAATCCGTCGATGCCGTTATCGCCGCCCTTTATGACGTGATCTCCGGGGACCCGGGCCAATCGCGCGACTGGGATCGCTTTCGCAATCTGTTCAAACCTGAAACGCGGCTGATACCCACCCGCAAAGACGACAAAGGCGAACTAACTCTGAAAGCTATGACACCTGAAGAGTACGTTCAGCTTTTCTCAACCCGCATCTCAACCGGTTTCTTTGAAAAGGAGCTCCACCGGAAAACAGAATCGTATGGAACGGTGACGCATGCCTTCAGCACGTATGAAACCAAAGAAAAGAAAGATGGTCCTGTAACAAACCGCGGGATTAACAGCATCCAATTGTTCTTCGATGGCAAGCGTTATTACGTAATCAATATTTTCTGGTGTGCCGAAAGCATGGGATTCCCGCTGCCTGAGAAGTATGTGAAGTAAATAGTCGCCTGTTCAAAAATGTCGGGCGACGACGAAGCGCAGCAATTAACAACGCTGTTTGGGTGGTCGTTGTGAACAGGCATTAAATATCAACATGCATGAGAATATTTTTATACATCGGATGTTTCATATCCGTTTCAGCATTCGCGCAAAAGCAAAAAACCGACCTTGAATCTGTTTCACGGAAACATGCGATCGCATCCTTTCAGGAACTTTATGACCTGCTCAGCCTCAAGAACGACGCCCATTTCCCGAATGATATTGAAAAAAACATCCAATGGTGTGAGGCTGCTTTTGTAAAAAGGTCATTCACAACGATGCGTTTGAAAACGCCTACAGTGCCGTTACTGCTTGCGGAGCGAGCTGTAAAGAATGCGAAGAAAACGGTTCTCATCTACCTGCAGATCGACGGTCAGCCCGTGAACCCTTCCCAATGGGAACAGGAAGACCCCTGGAAACCTGTGCTAAAAGAAAAAGGGGCAGACGGCCGATGGAAAATTATTCCTTACGAAAATCTCCGGCAGAATTTGAATCCCGACTGGCGAATTTTTGCGCGGGCTGCTTCGGACGCCAAAGGGCCAGCCATGGCCTTCATAGCAGCGCTTGATGCATTGAAGGAGACAGGCTTGTCGCCCAACTATAACATCAAAGTCATCATGGATTTTGAAGAAGAACTCGGTTCACCGAATCTTCCCGCTGCAGTCTTCACGTACAAAAAGGAATTGAGCGCTGACATGCTGATCATTTACGATGGCCCCCGCCACATCAGCAATCAACCCACATTGAGTTTCGGGGCAAGGGGAATATGCGAGATCACGCTCACCACCTTCGGACCGCGCAACCCCGTCCACAGCGGCAACTATGGAAACTACACGCCTAACCCAGCCCTCCGACTGGCATCCCTCCTTGCGTCCATGAAGAATGAAGATGGCGTCGTCACGCTGCCGGGATTTTATGACGGCGTGAGCATCACTGACGAGGAGAAGAAAATCCTTGCGCAGGTTCCCGACGATCCAGCCGCAATCAATAAATTTCTTGGGATCGCGGCACCTGATAAGGTGGGAAACAATTTTCAGGAAGCGATCCAGTATCCCACCCTTAATATCCGTGGTCTGAACTCGTTGTTTGTTGGAGATCAAGTCAGGACGCTTATTCCGGCTACGGCTACGGCTGAAATCGATATTCGCCTGGTGCCCTCCAGCGATCCACAACGGTTAATCAGTATCGTGAAGAAGCACGTTCAGGATCAGGGTTACTATCTCGTTGACAAAGAACCTACTGAAGAAGAACGGATGAAATATCCAAAGATCGCATCATTCAGATCGTCAGTGTCCTACGGCGCATTCCAGACACCGTTCAATTCCGAGTGCGGGCTTTGGTTGACGCGCGCCATGGTAAACGCATTCGGCAAGGAGCCTATTCGTATCCGGATGACGGGTGGATCAATACCCATCTCTCCTTTTGTGATCACGCTGGGAATCCCGGCCGTCGCTGTGCCTACTGTCAACCCCGATAATAATCAGCATGCTGAAAATGAAAACATCCGGGTGGGGAATTATATGGATGCCGTGAAAACATTTCTTGCCGTATTGGTGGAAAAATTGTAGTGCTGGCTGGTGGAAAAATTAAAAGAACTTATACTCTGGAAACTTCAAATCTATCTCCGTTAAGCCAGAGGACTTACACGCTGCTTTAAGGGTTACCGCCAAAAGCCGATGGCTAATAGCCAAAGGCCGATTCTCAAAAAAACCTGACAAGTTTTCCACACCCACAATCGGCGTTCATACCTTTTATTATCTTTCGGCCAGATGGATAATTTTGTTGTTTCTGCGCGCAAGTACAGACCGCTCGGCTTCGAAGAAGTCGTTGGGCAGGAACACATTACAACAACCCTAAAAAACGCAATCGACAGCAACAAGCTGGCGCAGGCGCTCCTGTTCTGCGGACCCCGCGGCGTCGGCAAAACCACGTGCGCGAGAATTGTGGCCCGCATGATCAACGGCTTCGAAGAAAAGGCGGAAGTCAATTCCCTCAACATCTTCGAACTTGACGCCGCATCCAACAACTCCGTTGAAGACATCCGCAACCTGATCGACCAGGTTCGTTATCCACCGCAATACGGCAAATTCAAGGTGTATATTATCGACGAGGTGCACATGCTCTCGAACGCGGCTTTCAACGCGTTTCTGAAAACACTCGAAGAGCCACCCTCCTACGCCATTTTTATATTGGCTACCACCGAGAAGCACAAAGTCATTCCAACAATCCTGTCCCGTTGCCAGATATTTGATTTCAACCGGATACAAATCTCCGATATCGCAAAGCAGCTTAAGAAGATTGCCGATCGCGAAAAAATAAAGACCGAAGAGGCAGCCTTGCACCTCATCGCACAAAAAGCGGATGGAGCGCTCCGCGACGCGCTGTCGATCTTCGACCTGATGGTCACCTTCTCATCAGGAAAAGGCGTATCGTTCCAGGATGTAATCAAAAACCTCCACATCCTCGATTACGAATATTATTTCAAAGTGGCGGATGCCCTGTTGGCAGAAAACCCAACGGTACCGCTATTGATTTTTGATGAAGTGCTTCAGAAAGGATTCGACGGACAAAATTTCATTGTTGGACTGAGCGAACACATACGCAACCTGATGGTGGCTCAAGATGCTCGCACTGTGCAGCTCATGGAAGTGCCCGACACCATCAAGAAAAAATATGTCGAGCAGGCCAAAGCATCGCCTTACGCATTGCTTCTGTCGTGGCTCAGCATCGCCAACCAATGCGATGTTAATTATAAAATGAGCAAAAATCAGCGCCTGCTGGTCGAACTGGCGCTGATGAAAATGGCGCATGTAAAGTCGGTTGTGAGAGGTCCTCTCAACGAACCTGCAGACGCAGGATTAAAAAAAAAATTAGTGTAGCGAACGAGGCTCCCACCGTGGAGGCACCGGACATTGCATCAGAGCCGGTTCCTCAGAAAAACATTGTCGCCGCGACAACAAATGAACCTCCGGCGGAAACGAAAACACCGGACCGGCCAGCTCTCCCGACAAGTAATGGCACCCTTTCCGCAAAAAGCAACAAGCCCAAAGCAACGCCCACGCTATCGGGTCTTGGGCTCGTTAATGGCAGCCAGGGAACCCCGACTGAAAAACAGCCTGAGGTGGTTGCGCAAGCAGTTGTCAACACAACCGTCTCGTTTGAGAATCTCCGGATCGCATGGGATGAATTTGCAGCGACACGCAAAAATCAGATTGCCGAATACCAGATCCTGAGGCGTGAATTCCAGTTTGAGTATCCGGTGATCATGGTCACCCTGACAAACTCTGTTGAAGAGCCTTTGCTGGAAAATTTCAAACGCGATTTTATTCAGTTCCTTCGCGACCGACTGAAGAACTCTGAGCTTACCATTGCCACCAGTTTACAGAAAGCAGCCGGAAAAAAAGTTGTTTACACTTCCAAGGAAAAATTTGAACACCTCGCGGAGAAGAATCCGAAGCTTTGGGATTTGAAAGATAAGCTGGGATTGGACTGGGATATTTAGATTGTCACCGCAACAAACTCGCATTTATTGCCACAGATGATTGAGACTTGCATTTCAAAGTAGACACTGTCCATTTAAGTGTGTAAGTGTCGCGTCTAAGTAACTGCGTAAAGGGCATTATAATTTGCACCGCTCTCCGAAGATGTTAATAAACTGATTTACAATCAAGCTCCAGTTTCTCACCGGGAAGGTCCACTTTTT
>JBGAFJ010000002.1:0-1050994 GCA_044227305.1 Cyclobacteriaceae bacterium
ATTTCTCTTTTTTCTCTTTCATTGTTTAACTGTTTAAAGGTAAGTAATTGAATACCATCGATTGACCTGACGCCTGTAGCTTTCCATCTACAGACACCAGAGGTCAATCGTACCTTTACACAGTTACTTAGACGCTACCCTTTCAGGATTTACAATCGTCCGAATTTTAAGACTATCACGTTCGATCGATAATATCCATGCAGCCGGCGCCCCCTGCACAGATACTAAATTGACATGTCCCATCCACTTATTGCAATCACAATTGAGCGAGTCCCTTTTCAAAATCTTCTCTAGTTCAAGATAGCCGCGAAAATGGAACGCTTCATTTAACAGCTTAATATTGTCTTTATAGTAATGATCAAGATCATAAGTCTTTGAACTCAGGGATCTGACAAATTTGTCTGTCTTCCCTCCTATGGAAATGCTCGCCGTGTCATTTTTAAGTGTGACTTCCGCCCAAGCTGAGGGGTCTTGTAAACTTTTGAGAACCAAAAATTCATCAACATTTATTTTTTTAATGGGATAAATATCTGGTTCCATTTCTTCAAAACTTGAAAGCGCAACGCCAAACCTGTTGCTATTTCTATTTGTGTCAAGAACTAACGAGAAATAGCCATTGATGGTCCGTTCACATTCACACGGAAGCTCGTTCCCCACACAGGCAGCATACTTAACATTGACCCATGATTGAGTCATGTTTCGATCTTTATTCCTGATGCAGTTTGAACAGCACAAAAAGGACAGTAATATCAGCATCGTAATAGGCAACTTCATAGAATCAATTATTTTTTCTGACCTCGGATACTTGATAACTTGAGTACTCAGATCTTGGCTTGTTGATTGGTCATTGTGGAATTGATAACTTTGGCATCGGTAACACTACCTACTTGCCCCAAAACACTTCCATTAGCAGCGAAGTATCTCTGCAATCCTTTGTTTTTCGGAGCATAGAACCTAATCAAATTTTGTAGGATCAATTCGATCAAAAATTTGATCAAGAAACTTTCTTTGGTTGGCGTGTTTAAGTCTTTTCAAGAATTCCACCCTCATTTCGTTTTTGTTTTTCTTGCGTAAGCCAAGTTCCATACTGATTCCATCAATCGCACTTTCAACCAAACTAGATTTAGGGTTAGCATATATATATTTAAAAAATATTTCGAATTTTTTTTCAAATAAACCCGCTGCTACGTCCATAAAATATTCACCTAAAAAACCATCACTGAAATCGTCGATTTTCTCCAAAGCAAGAAATGTTCGATTATCCAGATTTTCCAGTAGCGTTAATTTTTCAACAATCTGATAGAAACAATCCTCGCTGTAGGCATTCCGGGCGATCGAATGAATCACTTGTTGAGGGTTCGATATAAATATTGATCGTGCAGAATCTATTGGAAGGTTTCTTAACCTGCACACGTCTACCTTTAGGACAGCCTTTTGTTTGCTAGCACTAAATCGCGCATTTGCAATGACGCATTGAAAACAGAGTAAAAAAGCAATAGCAGAATAGTATAGATATTTCATTTCACTTCTGTAAATAGCCGTGCTCCTTTAACCAGTTACTGATTGAGTCTATGCCTTGGTCAAAGGCTTTACCAAAACTGCTCCAGAATTGCTCTCGTTGAATAGCCATTTGTTCTTCATTTTGTTCCGTCCTTATGCGCATATATTCATCCAGATCGTCAACGACTGTGACAGTACCGCCAAATTCCTCGCCATCTTCATTTTTTAAATTGTCGGTAATCTCTTTCAATTTCCTTACATCAGAATCATATGCTCTTAAACATCCTTTCGTTCGTTCCAATAATATTGGATCTGCTCTTTCCCATTCTCCGGTCGCAACATTGTACGTTTCTTGCCGACCTCCGTGAATTCTAATTAGATCTCTTCCGGAATCAATGATTTCTCCAGATTGGCCATTCATAACTAGTCTGTCATATTGGCCATAGCTTTTACGCAGATCTCCAATTGAATATCCCTGCCTCCACATATTTTCATCGGGTATATCATAAACACCTAAGGGTGTGTCAGAATCAGTGACCATTCTATCGCGCCCACCTACGCCCTCGGCCCGAACATAAAAATGATATAACTCATTCCCGTTTCGATCGGTCAATACTGCAAAACCATATCCATATTTTTCCCGATCTCTCGCCACATGAACCGTTATATCCCAATTTCCAACCTCATCTACACGTAGGATTGGATTATTCCGAACATAGTTATAAGGGCTGTAAGTAAAATAACTCTCTGAAACCGGATCAGCCACTCCCCACCTGCCAATCTCCGGCATGTACATCCTCGCACCGTAGTCCAACCAATCCAATCCCAGTTCATCCTGTTTCTCCTTGCCATTGTATTGAAAACTATTCGGCAGCGAATTCTCTCGTTGATACTTGTTGAACGTCATCCCAAAAGGATAGTAATCCTGCATCTGAACCACCGGTCCGCGAGCAAGGGTTACTTTGAAGTCATCAAAATACACTTCCACATTCTCTTCGTTGCTCAACCACGTGTACACATACCCGGGTTGTGAAATGATGATGTTCGGAGATTCGAGTTTTTCATGTTCTGTATCCTGACCATGTTCCGAGGCCCTTGTCCCCATGCGCGCGTATCCGCTCTGTGCGGTAATGACATTGTAGTTGTTATCAAACACCGCCCAATTGAGGTAAGCCTTTGGTCCCCCGGTACTTCCCGCCGTGTTGATCACACCGACAAATGGAAACGATGCTGTGCTCGATGCGTAACTTGCACCATCGATCACCACACTGGCAGATTGAGAAGATACTTGAGCCATCAGCGAATTGAATGCGGCAGTCCACGTTGCCGTATTCGAATCTACATATTTTCCATAAACCTCCAGTTTGACAGTGTCTCCGGGCATCACGCTCAATGACCGCGCAATACCAAACTTTTCGTTCAGTGTGCCATTGAGGCGCTGCGAGTAACCTGGCAAACTGCCATTGGTATGATCGAATACGGCGGCATATACGCGCCGGGCATTTCCATATCGGAGAAAATTGCTTTGCTCACCGGCAAGTTTTGCATTTTCCAATGTCGCCTGCGCAATGTCCCTGGAGTTCGCAGTGGTAAAAGTGATGCGCACATTCCCCAAGTGATCTTTGAGATTATACTGATACTCATAATTCCCGGGTGTCTTCATCACCACACGACCCTCATCGGTAGATATGAACTGCAAGGTATCGTTCTCATAAAAAAACATTCCCACATAATCTGATTTCTTCTGACTCGCTCCGGACGTTACGATCTGGGACCACTTTCGACCTGTTGCATCATAGTAATAGTTGATCTTGTCCGTGCCCTTCACCACCTGCATGGGCAAGTTCAAAGCGTTGTAAGTAATCGAAGATATTCCTTTGTTCTGATCGAGGGTCATGTTGCCATTGGCGTCGTACAGGTAATCATTTCCCGGAGTGGATGCTGGCTCAATAAATCCTTTGGACTTGTCACCCGCATCAGAAACCTTCGCGAGTTGATTTCCCGCCGTCGATCCGTAGTTATAACTTAGGATATCCAACCCGGAGCCTCCTGAATCTTTCCTGGTGATGCCTTTAATATTACCATTCAGGTCATAGCTGTAACCATTTTCAGAGAACATACCCAGGCTGTTTCCCCAGCCTGAAGTTGAATTTCTCAGGAAGTCGGCCCCCAATAATCTACCCATGGGATCGTAGGTATAGTTGTACGCCACATCTTTTATCAAGCCCAGACCCAGATTTGAACTCCATTTCATGGACTGGATATTCCCGTTGTAGAGTTTAGCACCGGAAGTTCCCAGCCCTTCATTGTAGCCAAGTTCGAATCCGAACAGATCATTTGAATCATTGTTGGTTATTCCCGCATCGTTCGTCAACCTAGAATTGTTTACAGAAAGAAGCCATCCCCGGATGTTATAGCGAAAGTCGGCACTTTGTTTGAATGTGGCGCCTCCGTCCTTTGAATGGAGTTTCTTGTCAATCAGTTGTCCCATCTCATTGTAGCTATTTTGAGCCAACAGGATTTCCGGATTCATGTCAATTCGATGAAACGTATTTGTAAGTCTGCCTTTATGATCATACACAAAACGGCGGGTGATTACATGACTTGTAGTACTGAAAGAACTGCGAATACCCGCCAGGCTTGCGCCGCCGCTGTAGATTGCAGCATCAACCATCAACATAGACTTGGAGGATGTTGGCGAAGTATACACCCAATTCCCATTCCGCCGGTACATGATTGTAGTGTCCTTCCGTTCAATTCGAAGCACCTCCCCCGGAACAAAGGAACCCAGATTGGCGCGTTGAATTCCATTTTCGAAAATGAACAAGTAGCCGTTGGTCTGATAAAACGCGAAATCAATTGAGGCGTACCCCTGATCTGTGTCCACATCAGAAAGTCCGGATATCTGATAGGTTGACCTTGAACTCGTTGTCATTTCAAACCATCCGTCCTGTCTGGCGGCTAATTGTTGTCGGGACACCGCGCCGCTGGTATTCCAGCCGTCAACGGTATTCTTATTTACGATTGTCGTTCCAAATTCCTTTACGCCCACTTTGTTTGTCCAAAAAACATCGGCTTCGACATGTGTTTCCTTTGACTTCAGTGTCTTCCCTGAAAAATCAACGACGATGCTCAGTCTATCGACGCCACCTTTATAATTATCTTCCAGGGTTTGAATAACCCTGTATTTATCGTCATAGTAAGTCACCGACTTGAGCCATGTGCTACTGCCAGTCATACCGCCGTCGAGGATCTTTGTTTTTGAACCGGTGAGTTGCCCGGTCATAGCCAGGTTTTCGGACGGTGGTTGATAATAGGTTACACCCGACAAAGGATCTGTCTCAGAAAGACCCTCGTTCATGTAGCCATACTCTCCTATCCAGCGTGATTTAAAATCATAGTTATCATAATATTTAATGGTCAGGTATTTATCAGGGTCAATCTCGTTCGAGCTGCCCGTCCTGGCTGGGTATGCCCGATTTGAGTATCCATGAACATTACCAGGCGTTGCACCGATATAAGTTTCATTCGGCCTTGATGAGCGTTTTGAAAAATGTTTGTCGGCAATTGACTGCATGACCTGCTGAGAAACCTCTGCGGCAGTATCACGAATTCCGGTCATAATGACCCGGCCGAACTGATCATACTTAGTAAAACTCCAAAACTTGACCGAAGTGGCACGTTGATTACCGTCCTGCGTCATAATGAGCCGATCTTGCTTATCATAGACCATCTTCACCGAATCGACGCCTGGCACCTGCTTTAAAGCAACCCGCTTTCTGCCGTCATATCTGTAACGAAATGCCCACCGGGACAGAAAGGCTTCCTTTGTCGTTGCGGTAGCTCCGGCTTGATAGAATTCTTTGGGCAGCCGACGGGTGGCCTCAGGTGGAATGACGCAGACGAGGTTCTGAAAGTCATCATATATATAATATGTGCTGGCACAAGTAGTATCATTGACTGCTACCTGACCTGCAACGGCCTGGATGCGCTTGAGTACCGGCTTACCAGCGTGGTTGACGTATTCAATCACATCATTACCGTGTTCATCACGCGTTCGCGTACGACGTATTGTATTCGCACCGCTATAAACAGGCGTTCCAGACATCTTCACATCTACTCTGCCAAAAGGAAACGAACTGCTAGGATAGGCATACGTCCATTGTAAAACTTCGGACGAGTTGATCATTTCATAAGACTTTTTGATGGTCTTGTCGAGTGAATTGTATGAATTGGTAGCATCTGGCTGCCAGGCGCTGCCGGGAGAGCCTTGTTTCAAAACTCTATTCAATGGGTTTGATTCAAAGGTTGCGCGTGCGAAGGGACTGGAATCGTCCGCAACTCCATCCGAAGATCCATTGCTATAAAACCTACTATGCTCAGATCCTGCGTAACGGCCATTAAGCCGCGTGGCCGTCTGTTTGTAGTAAGAATCAGAAGAATTTGACGCAAAGGGTAGAAACATCAAGCTATCCCTCCCAAACCGGTCGTAAGCAGCTGCCGTTACGATATCTTTTTTTAACGGAGACGCCTGCCAATCAATAACTTGTTCGCTTCTTCCAATGCCGTCAAAGTAATCGATGGTCAGGTTCTTCTTGTTCGAAGTGAGCGCATCGATCGATGATGGCGTCACGATCCCACCGAGAGTAATCCGTTCTTCTTTGATGAAATTTCTGTTAAGCGGAAAATAGTTGACCGTGAGATTTACGTCGTCATAACCTGTTAATCCACTATTGTCAGTGACCGTCAATCGAAATGTATACACGCCGCCAGGCGGACTTATAACGGTAAGGCTTCCAGTATCCTGACCACTGATCCTAAGTGGCGGCCCGGATAATTGCGCCCATGAATAACCTGTGATTACGCCGTCACTATCTGTCGCGGAGCCTGAAAAAACTGCTGACGAGACCGGCGCTGTCAACACCTGATCCTGGCCTGCGTCGGCGAGGGGTGCGTGATTTACGGTAATTGAAAACGGCACCATAGCACTGCTGCATGACGTTTGGCTGTTATAGATGGCAACATAAAATATTTCATTCTGCGTGAGTACCGGTGTTGCATAGAGGTTGCCCTGACTCAGAAAGTCACCATTCGCAGCATACCAGTTATAGGTTTGCTGATCACCCGCACCACGCGCAGTTAATATCGTGCTGGAATTATGAGCGACTGTCTTGTCACTAACCACCGGATCGGACGGACTCGGGCTGATCTGAATTGTACTCACGTCATAGTTGACAATGATTTCCGGATTCACAACACAATACTCATTCGTCCTGATCCGAAGCGAGATCTTGTTATTCGATCCATCATAATCTGGATCCAGATCTGTCGTAGTAAAACTTGCACCTGATGTTCCCGTGTATCCATATTGACTCCAATTCAGATCTGCGGGAAGGCTGGACGACCCATTGAATGTGATTGCCTCCCCTTGACAGAATCGCATGCCACCGCTCAAAGACGGCTTCACCGAAATTCCACCCAGCAAAGTGCGGGGCTGCGTCCGAGACACAGTGATCGCATTGGAGAGCGCGCTTCCTGAATGACAGCTGGAGTTTGAAATCATAGAGCAAGTGACAATCGAGTTATTATCATAACTCCATTTTGCAACTTGCATGTGCGTTCCTCCGCCGGATATTGTGATCCCCTCTTCGCCATTGTTGATCCCCTGACCATTGACATACCAATTGAAGCCCGGGCTTGTTCCCGCATTTGTTGTGGAGACCACGTTGAATGTGGCCACGTCGCCGGGGCACCGTGAAGCAGGGCCAATGATTGAAACAGTGGATTGCGGGTTTAGCACTGAAACTGCAATCACATTGGATTCGGCTGTGGCAGTCGTGAAGCAAGAACCATTTATAGCAACCACGAAGGCATTCACCACGTCGCCCTGACTTAAAGACAGAGGCGTAAACACAGAAGTATTCGAAGGCGAAACTCCACTCGACATGACGTTTCCATTAATACGCCAACCGATGGTGGGATTAACCCCTGCATTCATTGCCGTTGCGATAAACGTTCCGGGGCTGACCGGACAGTGTTCTGTCGGTCCGTTGATCGTCACTGACGGAGTCACTGGATCGCTGACCATAAACGATGTCACAGGATTTCCGTCCCCGACCCTTCCTGAACAGGTGTAGTTTGCAACAGAGACTGTTTTCATTCCTCCAGCATTCCAGACCACATCTATTGACGAATAATTCTTATTGGATCCCGTGCCCGTGTAATTGACCGTGAACGAAGTCGGTGCGGGGCTCACGCTCCATTCTCCCGGCGACGTCACTTTTACACCTGAACAACGGCTGTCTCCCACAATACTTACCCGAATGGAAGTTCGCGAGCAGGTATTTGATCCAATGACAAGCTGCTGAGCGATGGACAATCCTGTTGTTAGCGAGAATACTGACACTAGAATCAGAGTAGCTATTATTCTATTCATGGCTGTCGTGTTTAGCGTGTTGCGTAGTTATAGGTGTAGCGCTTGAGAATATTTCCGCTGAAGTCCTTTATCAGGCTAAGTCGTTGAAAACCATCATATTCATAGTAGGTTACACGGTTATTTGCATCCATTACAGAGGTAACCCCCACAGGCGGATCGTATGTGTAAGAAGTCATTTGCGCATCCACGGGATGCAATCGCAGGTCATCGATCAACGCGTTTCCAGAGATGGTAATGGATGACCCGGTTGCTGTAATCACATTAAGCGTCCATCCGTTTACCGTCGTCACCGCCACGGGAGATTTACTATTGACCCATGTCGTTCCAACTTTACTCCAAAAGCTTATGGTATAAGATTTGGACGCGTCCAAACCAGTTTTAGTAATATTTCCATTCGAAAGGGAATAGCTTTTCAAGCCAGTGAACCCACTATTTTCTCTCGCTTTGGAAGGGATAATCCAATTTCCATCGCTCCGGATCTCAAAACCTGTATATGCGATCGACGCTGCATCGGCGTTCGAAGCTTCGGCTATCGGTTGGGTGTTGTTGTATCCCCAGACGTAAGAATTCGGAGTCCCGTTGTCCTTGGTTTGGGAAATAACTTTGCCTTGATTATACGACATCTTTGCCCGCAACTCATACTTTCCGCTGTCACTTAGCAACGTGTTAAACTTTTCACCAACACGAACCTCATGATCCAGATAGTTTAGCGGCTTACGGGTATTGAGCGCAAAGGCTTTGGACGGTTTAGCAGTGACGGAATCAAAGTCCGTGATCCGGCCGGCAAGCAGCAAAGGAGGAGCGCTTGACAATTTCCACGTTTGGATTTCTATTGGCGGCGAGTAGATATGACGAGTAACCAGCCTGTTAATATTTGCAAGCTCCTTGCTTACTCCATAATCCTGAGGGTATTTGAAGCTCGTTCTCAACCAGGATCCGTCCGATTGAGATACATCCTGCATGGTCATCTGCGTGTGGTTTAAAGTGCGGTCAAAGTAATTGCGGGTTGTCACTTCTGTGAAGCTCCCATCATGCGTGGAACTGTATACCCGTTCGCGCACCGTATCCGGATAGTGCCATTCCTGGCGGAAGTAATAACCCGCGACGGAATAGTCATCGGGGAAATAATCGTTCCTCCTGGGGATCACCATGCCGGCTTTCAATCCCTTGGCCGACTTGCGATACGCATAGCTGAGCTGGTAGGAGTTGAAAGTTTTTGCCACTGGATTATTATCCTTGTCATAAATGCTATGCTCAATGAGGCGACCGCGGCGGTTGTCGCGTGAGAGAAATGGTGGATTCGGAAACTTATATTCTCCGGAGTCAGGCCAGTCCAGAGCAGTGGTATATTTAAATATTTCGTACCCATTCTCGCCCCGTTCCCCCTGCAACACCTTCACTTCGCTGTATCCAATGTGTGTTCCTTCACCGAATGAAACCCTGGATTCCGAGTAGCCCGCCTGATAGTAGCATATCAGGTCTGAACTTACTGGAGTCCATCCCTGTGCAACGACGTTGCCATAGTACAACGGAGTCCGCACCAACACCCCACTCGATCTTTCGTATCCACCCTTTGTTGTTTTGTATCTGAAGCGCCGCACGATCGGCTGAGTCCCGGGAGCGCTGTATCGTTTTATGCGTTTGATGCGAACACCACCCACTGGGAAGTATGAAGGTCCCGCCGCATCCCGAAACTTGTGAAGCGTAACCTCCACATAGGCGTTAGAGTATACCTCCGGAGCAATCCAGTCCGCCTGAACGTTTATGGTGTACTGGCCTGGAACCAGAAGCACTTCCGTGACGCGGGGCGTTGACAAACACCCCCAACCCATATTATTATAATTAGCCAGAACGCCAATCCCGCCAAAAGAAGCAGAAGCTGCTGCTTTCTCACAATTCCCTTTCCATCCACATAGTCCGTGACATGCGCCACCTACTGAAATAGAAGCGCTGGTGGTGGCCGTGATGGCAAAGATTGTGTCGATCACCATCGAAGCTTTCCTGGCGTATGTTGAAGCCCTGAATTTGTAGGTCTCGTCGTAGGGTTCTTTAGCAACCTGACCTCCGATCTGGTAGATATCATTTGCTTCAAACTCAAACACATCAAACCCACCTTCCGGGTAGACAATTTTTGTCAGCATACCGGTCTTGACGAGCGTCGAGTCTGTGTCACGGTTGCCGCCATTGGCAAACGTAATGGAGGCAGCCCCCGGACTATATACAGTCTTTGGTATGAAAGTCTGAGCGGGATTGTTGTTATAGTAGCCCCAGTGATCCTGCTTATAGGAGTCGCGCGGCGGCAAGCTATTTTTCTCGTTGTAATAGAATTCATAGGGCGGCAAAGAGCTACCTGCGGCGGAATATTCTATCACTTTAGAAAGTTTGAGCCGCGTGTTTTCTTCAGAGTTTTTTCCAAAGTATCCGTGCTTCAGTCCAAACGTTTTAATGATGGAAGCGTCGGTTCTCCGAATCGCAATGGAGTCGAGGCTTCTATCGCCAATAAGATCATAGCGTGTGTTGGGCGAAAGAAAGAATTCTACAGATGCATGACGGGTTGATATTTTTGAAATCATTCGCTGAACCATGGCAGTAGATCCGGGTGAAAAGGAAGCGTGCGGCTTATCAGGACAATTCACGATGTTGGGATCGACATGACTTCTCATCCAGGTTGCGTACACATCCTTTTGATAGATGATTTCCTGTTTTGGGTCATCAAACTGGTACTGGGATGACCACTTGTATCCGAATGAAATCGTGTCTTGCCTGTCCGGAGAAATGACCTGGCTCAAGTGCCACGCGCTTGGATACGTGCGGAAGCCGGCGCCTACGAGAGTTACAGACGTAGAGTCCCGTCCGCCATAGATGCCTGTGCGTCCGAATTTATATCGCGTGCCGTCTTCGGTAATTACCGTCCAGTTAAGCATCGCCGCATCTTTGGTGATCTGAATCTGCTGGTAGTTTTGCATGACGATGTTTCCATTGTAATCAAACACGAACTTGACTCCCTCGCCTGCAGGAAGGCTCAGAAAGAACACATCCGGTTCGGAGTCGATCGCGTTTTCAACGGAGATGTTTCTCAGGTAATCGCAATGATCTCCCGGGTCACCGTTACATCCGAAGTAGGGATTGTTGATCTTTCTTCCTTCCGAGAGATAGCCATGGGATGCTTCATCCGGCAGGCCCCTCACCGATCGGGAAATACTTCCACCTGCAATCAGCGTCCAACCCAGTCCCACGTTCGACGCGGCGTCCGACACCCTATTACCCGAAGCATGATAACTCAGCGCGATGGGAACTGATAGCGAGCCGCTTTTGAGTTCATACAACGGCACTGATATCTGCGGCGTGCCTGTATAGTAACTCACAGGTACGTCGACATATTTTGCGAGCGCCGCGGCGTTGGGTGTCATCGGCGACACCTGCGTAGTGAACTGTGATGGTTCAGAATCTTGCGCAACGACGTTGAACTGATCCGAAAAAATCACGATGGTGACCAACAGAAATCCGGGATGTAAAAATTTCATGACGTGCATTGTTTGATGTGCGGGCAAGAAAGACAATGCAGGATGGGTAAGGCAAGAGGTCAGGTCATTACGTCAGGCAAACCGTACGGTTCGGTGTTGGGGCTTGGGGATTAGGGATTAGGGATTAGGGATTAGGGATTAGGGATTAGGGATTAGGAATTGGGAATTAGCATGAAGCAATAAAATATTGCCACAGATGCACAGATATAGGCCCGTGTCTTAGAAAAAGTCAGCGGCCTTTGCGATTTATCTTTGCGCTCTTTGCGAGAAAAAAAAGATTACCACAGATGCACGGATGAAATCTCTTGCCTCGAAAATAATTCAGTGGCCTTTGCGATTTATCTTTGCGCCCTTTGCGAGAAAAAAAAAGATTACCACAGATGCACGGGTGAAATCTCTTACCTCGGAAATAACCCAGCGGCCATCGCGATTTATCTTTGCGCTCTTTGCGAGAAAAAAAAAGATTACCACAGATGCACGGGTGAAGTCTTTTGCCTCGGAAATAACCCAGCGGCCATCGCGATTTATCTTTGCGCTCTTTGCGAGAAAAAAAAGATTACCACAGATGCACGGGTGAAGTCTCTTGCCTCGGAAATAACCCAGCGGCCATCGCGATTTATCTTTGCGCTCTTTGCGAGAAACGAAAAAGATTGCCACAGATGCACGGATGAAATCTCTTGCCTCGAAAATAATTCAGTGGCCTTTGCGATTTATCTTTGCGCCCTTTGCGAGAAACGAAAAAGATTGCCACAGATGCACGGATGAAATCTCTTGCCTCGGAAATAATTCAGCGGCCTTTGCGCGCTATCTTTGCGCTCTTTGCGAGAAGCGATAAAGACTGCCACAGATGCACGGATGAAATCTCTTGCCTCGAAAATAATTCAGCGACCTTTGCGAGAAACGAAAAAAATTGCCACAGATGCACGGATTGCTTCTCCTTTCTCTGAAATAACTCAGCGGTCTTTGTGTATTGCCTTTGCGCCCTTTGCGTGAAACTTCTCACCGACAGACGCCGTTGTTCGTACCCCAGATCACTTTGCTGTTGCTGATTTCACTATCCTGAATCGTTATCAGCAGCTGGCCAGCGGTAGTTCCGTCGCAGTACCTGACTGTCGGTGGCAAAGTATCACAAGTTGGACAGCATATCCCAACCCAGAAAACTGTGACACCTTTATATGTCGCTTGGGTGACTGAATAGTCAGCGATTGTGGTGTTATTATTTTTCGCAGCTTCAACTTCGGACTTCAACCACGGGATCTCTCCAACTGGATCTTTGCTTCCGCAGGCCCCAATGGATTCAGGTATACCACAGCCGGGAGGACATCCCATGAGCGTCAAAGAGAGTGCTGCGAGGATCAGAATGAATCTCATGTATAGAAGTTTTGACGCTCTTCAAATTTAGTCACTTCGAGCAGATTTTTCTGAATTGAGGTGCCAGGATTCCTTTTTTTGGCGCCAAGGCCTCCTTCGAACCTAACGATCACCCCGTTGAGGTGATTGAACGCGCAACCGCCAACACTACATTGCACCTGCCACGTCAATTCGTTAAACGATTGAGATTTTCAAACACAACATAATCATCTATGAACCAGAGACGCAACAAACGCTTTGCAAAGAACCTGGCAGTAAGTATTCTTTTATCACTATGCACGTTTGCCGAGGCATTCAGTCAGAACACCACATACGAAGTTTTTGCGATAAAAATTGCGAGCGGCGCAAAAGTACCCATTTCAGCAGTGGCTGTCGGCGCCTCAACAAAAGACAGTGTGCAGATATGCTACATGATGTGGTTGTTGAAAGGAACCAACGGAAAGAATATTTTGGTTGATACAGGATTCACGGACACCACGGGTGTTCCAAATCTCCATCAACATATACGACCCGATTTAGCCCTGCAACGGATAAATGTTCATCCAGGCGACATTACGGACATCATCATTACACATCCACATCGAGACCACATCGACGGCATTGACTTGTTTCCTGACGCCATGGTTTGGATGCAAAAAGACGACTTTGATTATTTCGTTGGAAACGCGTGGCAAAAGGGAGGTTTCAACACCGGATTCATCAAGAACGATGTAATCAAAATAGTTCAGAGGAATCTGGATAAGAAGCTCACATTGGTAAAGGGAGACGATCTGGAAATTATTCCAGGGATAAAAGTCTTTATAGGTTCGAAGCACACGCATGAATCACAATTTTTGCTGATTAACACAAGCACTGACAAAGTGATTATCGCATCCGACAACAGCTGGTTTTATTACAACGTAGTTAATCAGTTACCTATTCCGATGACCTTTGATTCAAAAGGATACACAGCGAACCTTAAAAGGATGCGGGAAATGGTAAAAGATGTAGATCTGATCATCCCGGGGCATGACGTTTTGGTATTCTCCAAATTTCCCCAGGTGGCGAAAGATGTTGTGAGGATAAGGAAGTAAGTCGAAATGCGTTGATCTTGATCCCTCTCAGCACCTGGTTCGGTCATTAATTGTCTCTATGTAACTTTTTCAATGCATTTGACGTCAGTGACGTATGACTTCCCGTAGCCGGCTCCTGGTGTCGATCATCCTGATCATCGCCTATTGGGTTTTTGCAGTTTTCTCATCGCAAAGTGACTCAATCGCACCCCCGGAAGATTTGACTTCTGTAGTGACAAGTATATTGTTTGCCAAAATAGTCACACTGGCAATCCTTTTCCTGCTTCTGACTTTTGAGGGCGAGTCTTTGAATGACCTCGGGTTTAGGTGGACCGGACTTCGTAGACAAATTCTTAGGGGGATCCTTTTCGGAATATTGATTTGGCTCATCATCCACATCGGATTGAATCCCGTGATTAAATATCTGTTGCCCGACAATGAATTGCAGCGCATAAACATGGCCCAGTACTTTCGGGAATTCAGGAATGTGCTCGTGTGGATTCCGTTGGTGATTTTTGGAGGCGGCTTCGTCGAGGAGTTTCAGCGCATTTTTATTTTAACACGATTTGAGAAATGGCTCGGGACACCCGGATTGATCCTATCATTACTTGCGGGCACCATCGTTTTTGGAATGGGCCATTTGTATCAAGGACCTAACAGTGCAATCTCCGCCGGAGCATCCGGATTGCTTTTCGCGTTGGTCTATCTCAGAAAGCGAATGGCCTGGGAGGCGGTGTCGGCGCATGCGTTTTATGATGTGATTGGGGTGGTGGTTGGGTGGATGGTGGCGAGGTAGGAAAGGACTGGAAATAATTAACCTCCGCAAGTTCGCGACCTGTGAAGATTCCAACCAACCCGCGTTACTTACTTCACGCGCCAGACTGAAAGAACATCTGGGCTAACCTGAGTTATCGCTGCGGATCCTGTATTTGAATCCCATCCGATAAAAATAGATTCATAGTTCAAGGATCGAAATCAGGTTTTCGTGATGATTTTATCTCGTGCCGGGACTCCACGCGGCACAAGTAGGCGGATCACACCTGCCTGCCGGCAGGCAGGGATCCGGGTTTCGTGGACAGCGCATTCAATGAAGGGTCGGAGTTACACACCCCGACCAACGGCATATCCGGACTAACTTGGCTAACTTAGGTAACAGGATCGCCTGCCGTTTAAGTAGATTATTTATTTTGACAGAAGATGAGATGGTTGTCTAATGTCTGGAGCATTACCGACTAGGCCAATAGGTTAAATGATGAAACTCTTTTTGGAAAAGTCCATCAATCCTGCCTGAGTTATCCAAGTAAATTTTCCAATCGGATTTAAACGGTGGTGAAAATTGCTTTTGGCCGAAATAATCACGGAACAATTCCTTGTGAATTGAATACTCGTACTTTCCATATTTATAGTATTCAATCTTTATCACCTCACCTCCAGGAGTTAAATCCCGTTTCATTTGAATACGACCGCCTCGATCATACTTTACCTGACTGGTATTGCGAAGATAGCCAGAATTCTTAATGACGGTCATTCGTCTTTGGTAAGAATATTCTGCTCTTAATGTGTCGTGCATTCTTGTTCCTAGAATAGTAACTTCTTTTTCTATTCGGCCTCGACTGTCATAGTAAAAGTACCTTCGAAAACGAGTGTAGGAGTTGACACATCTATTACGTTTATCCAAGATGCCCCTCAGACAACTCTTACCCTCTTCAATCGTCAATTGCCGTTCGTTGTTGTATTCGAATCTATTGACTGAATGAAGAAATTTAGTGCTGTCGAAAAAAAAGATTTGCGTCAGTAAACGATCTCGATATTCAGCACGAATTTCGACGCGCATGAAATCATCAAACACCAAAATCGAATCGTAATTCTTCAAGGAAGCGAAAGGTATCACTTCGTCTAAGGACTGAGAAAAACCAGTACCATAGAGGAGCAAAACTGCAATGCAAACGTTAAACCTCACCACCGTATTATCTGCCTTCTAATTGTTGCCATTTAATTATGAATCGATACCCCGTCCCATCGGCATAAAAACGCCCAGTGAATAATCGTGAGAAAACTCGATATGCCCGGGGTTGTCAAAAATTTGCCCAGTTGGATCAATGTCTTTGCTTACAAAAATGTTAGTCCGCGTTCCTGGCAATTCACCTAATGCGTTTCCGTTGCCAATCAGAGCAGGATCGGTTGCATACACCGCTATTGAAATAATTTTCAAGGCCCTGGAACCCCGCGAGCCGCCTTCTTTGGTTTCATAAATTAATTGATCACTTGATTCTAAAATTAGGCTACTGAAATAATCTGACACACCTGAACTTAAGGCACGTTTGCACGGGCACGCCTGCCTGCGCGTAGCTGCTTCGGCGAAGGCAGGCGTCGGAGACGCCGTGCCATAATTACACCCTTCGAACACGCGCGCTATAGGGGTGAATCAAGTCAGAATGTACAACAAAAAAAAAGGTCCAATGATTAGAATGAGCAGCATCAGATCTCTTAAGGATTTCAAATTGCCGCTTTGATTTCCCCATCGGTTCTCGAAATTCAAGAACCTGGCCTGATAGTTCTTATAATTAAAAATGAGAAAAGTCACGAATAAAACCATTCCAAAATAACCAAGTTGTGTCCCATACGATTGCAATTCCGCATGAAATGGAATAATCCTGAATACAATTACCTCCAAGTCAAGTAGCATAATGATTTGCACCAAGCTAATTACAACAGCTGCGGGAATTCCCTGATAGTTTCCCTTATTTGAATTCAAATGAAACAACCGGTAATAGCCATATTCAAAAACGAAAATTCTGAGCATTGTTCAAGAGTTAATTATCATCGGCGATTTGAATAGTCAACTGCAATTCCAATACGGTCTGTGATTGAATATCCCGTCTTAATTCCGACATAAATATCGACAATACCATAGATAGCGGCAACTTCGTCCGTTGTTGGTGTTCCGATGCTTCCATTTATTCCGCCTCATACACCAGCGCCTAAATTTTGATAATCTGACCACCGAGAACGCGCATCGGGTCACCAACAACAATCACCGACCTCTGAAACCTTTAACCTTTGTATTGGCTCCGACGTGCCATGTTTACTTATTGCAAATATAGAACCCGGAGTTTGAGTATTTGCGCCCCCAGAAATGCTACCTGTACAGACAGAAAAAAATAATGTTTTCTTGACGGCTTTTTATCTGTTGTTGGTGACCCGATGCAGGTTTCAAAAACACTCAGAAAATTCAAGAAAGAAGCTCTAACGATCGCCGGTTGAAGGCTTCGGAACACCAACGGAAGGGGGTGATGATTTATTGCCAGGAAATCACATCACCATAAACCTACAGGATGGTGATCGTAGATTGAATTTGGGAGGATCTGGAGATCCGGTTACACAGACAGATGGGCGTTGGGATGGGTCGAGGATCGGACCTGCCTGCCGAAGTGCCCCACGAAGGCAGGGATCCCGACCAACTCGCGTTCTATCTATTTTTTTCAAATAGGAAAGAACATCTGGGCTAACATGGGGGCGAACCGCAGCCCTGACCAACTCGAAACCGATACACTTAGCTAACTATACAGGAAATTTCCATCTGATTACCGCGGAAATTCAATTTTGTAAACCCGCTGGATTTTCGGACATAGAATTCATCAAGTGGCGCAGAATGACTCAATGACCGCGTGGTCCTTTTAATGCTAAAACGGTATTCGATTTCACCATCTCCACGACTCACGGACTTTGAAATAAGCGTTACCTTGTAACCCCTAAAAAATCCAGAGTCTGCCATGTCCCATCCGCTTCCTAATATAGC
This sequence comes from Cyclobacteriaceae bacterium, assembly GCA_044227305.1. Taxonomy (GTDB): domain Bacteria; phylum Bacteroidota; class Bacteroidia; order Cytophagales; family Cyclobacteriaceae; genus ELB16-189. Next base: position 17,683 of record JBGAFJ010000002.1, read on the forward strand.
GCGCGTGTTCTTATTATGGAGCCGAGTTCATGAACTTCGTCCGTTGATTTCTATGACAAAATCAACGGATGGGCAATTCATTCTTGATTGCAAGTAAGAGTGTCATCGTCGTTTTCTGAACACCAACCGTATTCAGTGATCAGATAAACGTTCTCTTGGAGTTGTACACAAGGAACCTCTTCGGTAATAAACTTTTCAATGACCCTGCCTTCCTTACTCAGATATATTTTGTATCGCTTGTTAAGTCGTTTCGTTTCATTGTAAAAATACCTTCCATTTAAATCAAACTCCAATTTGAAGGATTTTTCAAAAGAAACATTTTGCGCTGGGTTATGCTTCGATTCAACTTTGTCGGTCTCCGAAAGAATAGCCTCATAAGAGTTCTCTATCTTTTGAATGGAAAGGGATGCACGATAATCCGATTTTTCATCGAACAACTTCAAGCTGTCGGCCATCGTGTCAAACACTTGAGCGACCCTCCAGATAGATTCCGAATTAAAATCCATGGCTTTGTATATTTTGCCTTTTGACACACATAGCAAAACACTCCTTCTAACCTTTCCTCCAGTACCACTACGAACTCTAAAACGAAGCTCCAAAAATGTATCAACAAAGACATGAATACCAACAACGTCCAACACTCCAAAAATCTTCAACTCATGCCCTTTGACTGAAACGGATGTAAAATCGGTTCCAATTTCATGATTTAGACTTAAAGTATATAACGAATCATCGCCAACACCAGTTAGGTGATATTGACTGAGCCTTTCCTGTGCATATAGCATAGTGTACCCAAAGCATGTAAATAAGAAAAGCAGATGTCGAATCATCATGGCCAGTTCTTGTGTTTAGGGTCCGCGTGTTTAAAAAACGTTGTCTCACCCCATTCTATCGTCCCAACAAGTATACCAATATAGCGCGCGTGTTCTTATTATAAAGCCACGTTCGTGAACCACAGCGCGGCGTTTCAATGGCTATCGGGACTTCGCGCAACAGCCGCACCCCTCGAACACCCGCACTATATGAGGGTTATTTTTGACCCTCACATAAATTCCAACAGAATTAAGAAGATAAATGGAAATACCAGTGCAAGTAACACAAGAAAACCGTTTATAATGTAATGCTTTGCTGATTCATCGTTCCAGTAAGCCTTCATCTTACTGTAGGATCCGTTATATTTTCTGTAGTTCAAGAAAAAAATAACAATAAAAATCGCCATCGCACAATATACAATTTGCTGAGCGTAGGGCCTAAGCATCAGTCGAATGTCAAAAGCAAATCTTGTCAGCATTACATAAACATCAAACAGGAAAAACACCTGCATAACTGTGATCAGTACTATTGCCGTGCCTCCTGTTCGTCCATCCCACTTGAAGTAAGTTTTTGTAATTCTGTAGTAAATATAATCGAAGAAGAACCGGTAAGAATTTGCTTTCATCAGCCTTTTGAAATTGAGTAATCGATACCATAGCCAATTCGGATTTATTGCTACCGTCAACACTTTGCCATCTTTCTCCCCATATAGCGCGCGTGTTCCATTGGCCACTCCACGTTCGTGCGCTATGGCGCGGCGTCTCTGACGCCTGCCTTCGCCGAAGCGACTACGCGCAGGCAGGCGTGCCGGTGAAAACTGTTTCTGAAACGCTGATGCCATTCACTCAGTTGTGAAACTACAAAAAAGTAGTGGCAACAATCCACTACGTTCGGATAAAGTCTATCTCAAGTAACCCCTTCCTGTTGGTTGCGTAGTCACGAGCTGAACTATACAGATAATGCTCTGGCTCGTCTACAATTTCTTCTACAACGGGATTGTAGTGGATTTTGTAGTTGGTGATCCTTCTAAGTTCCTCACCTGACTCAAAGAATAATCTTTTCATCCATTCCCGGCGGCTTTCATAAACTGTATTAATCGACTGAAATATTTCGCGCGCGGTGAATTTCTTAAAGTCGCGCAGGATACCGGGTAAGGGTTCACCGTCTTTGCTGATCATCATGTGCAGATGACTTGTCATTAAACACCAGGCATGGATCAGTAGTCCCTTCTCTTTCTACGGGATTAAGGCATCAGAGCACCAACAATGGAGCCGATAGTCTATTTTTGCGAATGCTGCCTGGTATCAGGAATTTCTTTCCACCCATTTCGAGGCGCATTCGCAATGTGTTCAGGCACAGGCTGATCCCAAAGAATCTGATTTACAGTGGGATCTTCTGGTGAAAACATTACAAAATATCGCCCACCTTTTCGGATTGGGTCATATTCTTCTAATTGCCGGTTTCCAGTGTATCTTGCACCTCTGACCTCAAATGAATATTTAACAAAAGTGCCTCGACCGGATCCTTCATTCCCCTCTGTAACCCCTACTGAGTATCGGTGGTTAGCCGATAAGTCGATCTGCTTGGAAATAAGATATATCATGAATACACCCAATCCCAACCAGACCACAACAGCAAGCGGAGAGCCTTTCTTGTCGCTATTATCTTGCAGTGTACTCATTTAGGGCTAAATAAATAATTGACGTTCTTTTCGTACATATTAATAGTGTAATCGGTTGCAAATTTTAAGCCAGAACCAATTCATCCGTTGTTGGTATTCCGACGCTCGCATTTTATCAGTTCCAAATCCAAATGCCTCAATTTCTGATCTCTTATTTTTGAAAACGTGCATCGGGTCACCAACAACACCTTTGACTTCTTATGTCACTAGCCCTGGTAGTGACTCAGGAAATCCCAATGCCTTTCATTACAAATATAAAATCCTGCGCTCGAGTATTTATACTCCTCGGGATATTTGCACAATCCTGCCTTCACTGGGTTGTTGTGAATGTAATTCAACTTCTGAATTTAGAACCGCTCATTCGTCAATGCTACGCTCAATGAGTTTCGCTCCCATATCTGATATTTCCGGTCGACGGAATTCACGCAGAGGTCCGTAAGTATTGAAGGCTCATTCACCTTAATGCTTCTTAGGATCGTCTGAGACGTGTACTTAAGAAAATCACGTTGAACATTCATGTTGAGTTCTTCACCAATTATTTGCCAGATAACGTGAAAATGGTTGCTCATCAGCACAAATCCATTTACCAAAACTCGCTCCTTTGTTGTCAGATACCGGAGGCTATCGATTATTATCTCCTTATGTGACTCTCGTGCCAGCAATGACTTCCATTCGAGGCATGTCGTGGTCATGAAATCAGGATACCTCCGGATTGGCTGCATCTTCAAAAATGTCAAGGGAACCAATAAAAAGAAATCAGGTTTTCGTGATGAATTTGCTCCTAAGGTTGTTGGTGACCCGATGCAAGTTTCAAAAACAGTATGGGAAATTGACGCCTCTTGTCATTGTCGATCACAGACTAGGGCATCGGAACACCTACAACGGAAGGACGGGGGCCTGACTCCCCTTGAAAGCTATCCCAAAAAACGTCACGATTAAAAATAGAGATTAATCGTTAAAATTGGGATCAAATGAAGAAATCAAAATTCACTGAGAGCCAGATTATTGGTATTCTCAAAGAGCAGGAACAGGGTAAGAAGGTGGTCGATCTGTGCCGGGAGCATGGGATTAGCCAGCCGACATTTTACCAATGGAAAAGCAAATATTCAGGACTTGATGTGAACCAACTCAAACGTGTTAAGGAACTTGAGGGCGAAGTGTCGCAATACAAGAGGCTTGTAGCGGAGTTGACACTTGACAATCGAATCCTGAAGGATCTTAACTCAAAAAAAATTCTAGGGCCTTGTGAGAAGCGGCAGGCTGTTGCGTACTCCCAGGAGAGTTACGCGATCAGTCTTCGCAAGGCCTGCAGACTGGTGGGTACCACCCCTTCAGTTGTTCGCTACAAACCAAAACCGAAAGACGATGAATCTATTCGGGTTCAGCTGCGCCAGATGGCTGACCTGCATAGCCGTTGGGGTTTCTGGATGATGTATCATCGGCTTCGTGCACTGAACTTCAAAGACAACAATAAACGGGTTTATCGAATCTATACTGACATGAGACTAAATCTTCGCCGAAAATACAAAAAGCGGCTTCCAATGCGAATCAAGCAGCCTTTAGTTCAACCTTTGCGGCACAACCTGACATGGTCAATGGACTTTGTTCATGATGGCCTCTTTCAAGGCAAGCCCTTTCGGGCATTCAATATTATTGATGATTTCAATCGCGAAGTCTTATCCATTGCGATCGATACGAGTTTGACAAGTCAACGTGTGGTCCGTGAGCTGAACAAACTTATTGACTGGAGAGGCAGGCCAGAGCAACTGCGCGTGGATAACGGCCCAGAATTCATCGCGCAAGCTTTACAAGACTGGTGCGGAGATCAAACTCAGCTCATCTTCATTCAAAAAGGCAAGCCACACCAAAACGGGTTCGTTGAACGCTTCAACAGAACTTACCGCGATGAAGTGCTTGACCTGTTCGCCTTCGAGAGCCTCAACCAGGCGCGCTTAGCCACCCAGGCCTGGATGTGGGTTTACAACAATGAAAGGCCACATAGTTCCTTAGGCTATCTGACGCCTCATCAGTTCCTGTTGAAATATGGAAAACTCCACAATCAAAATTTTTCAAAAGAGGAGTTTCCCACATTCCAACAGGATGTCAATTATGACTGGAATTTTATAGTTTCAAATGTGACGAAGGAAGGATAGCTTTCAAGTGCGCCAGCGACCGACAATTGGATTAGTCATAGCGCAAGCAGCTTACTACAGGATTCGGAACCCATTTCCCGTAGCTTACCTTAGTTCATTTAATAGGCAGACATTGAAGAGCTTAAAAGATATTGAGCATCTGGCCGAAGATGATAAGAGAACTCTCTTCTCAATGATGGACACTTTTCTCCGGGATGCTAAAACTAGGAACGCCTATGCGGCGTAGTAATGTAAACTTCCACATCATTGCCAAAACTTATTGCCATTTTGTCCTAATACTAATAAAGAGAATTTGGCGTCATATAAAGCAATTCCCCAGTTGAAAGATAAAAAAGCTTGTTCTTTCTCATCTTTCGCCTAAACATCTTATTTCCAAACTTATTCGACTTCATGCTAAGTGCCCAGACCTTACCTTGATTCATCAAGGGAGTGATCCAAATAAATGACGTAGAGTGGAAATTTTTTTTATTACTATCGGTAATCTTCTGAAAGAAAATAGGGAACGACAATGTATCAAATACAGTGTTCTTCATTAATTGATATAGGCTATCTATTCGTCGAGCATCCCTTCCATTACTAACTATTTCTTTTTGCAATTGCGCTAGTATGTCTTCTTTTAAGAAATAAAGAGCTGCTTCGTCTCCTTTCACAATAACAAGACTTTTATTTGTTGGAAGGTTTGAATTAAGAGGTATTGCAATTTTACCACAACTAATAAGGGTAAATAAAAATATAATAGCCTTGACATTATTTAATCTCACTTTCTACTCATTTATTTTTTAAAAACCCAGTATTTAAGGAAACTAAAATTCAGGCTGATTATATGTCGGATTTTTGTAATCAAAACCGTTTTGGCTACTGACATTAGAATTGGGTGCAATAAATCGCATATAACCAACCCCGGAAGAGTGCATTGCATAAAACTCTCTCAACGGGAGATTTGATCCTGCCCTTACTATATTTTCAAAATGAGCGGCATTAAAATCATCCTTGGCTGGAAGGCTACCAAATCCGAGTGACTGATTAATAAATTGCTGCGTAAAGGAGGGATCTCGATATGGATTTGAATTCACAGTTCCACTATTAGCTGATAAAGAATGTCCTAATTCATGGGCTAAGCCGATAAAACTTGGTCTTCTGGAAGATCCATTTTGATCAGGTCCACCGTTTGTATTGCCAGGCTTCCATGTGATGGTTGCTCCAGTACCCATGCCGTTAGATGCATTTGCTTTATCAAGGGGATTTGTGGAATTTCTATCTCCTTTTCTTTGTATAGTAAATACATTTTTGGATTGAACTAAAGTTGAAACTCCGCCTTGACCACCATTCGCTCGTATCGTGTTGAGTGCACTAGTAGCCTTTGCTAAATAGCCTTTTACTTTACCAGTAAAAGCACTCCCACCTTTATTTGTCAGTTTACCATCATCACCGTATACCGCCGTTTTTCTACCAATGCCTAGAAAACCACCATACTTGATGTCTACCTCATCCCCCAATGGATCATTGTGTAAAATAGGATTGTTGTCCATTGAGTTATAAACACTCATGTTGTAAGACGGCTTAGGATCAACTTGCCACCAACGACCCAGGGCAGGATCTAATATTCGGAAGTGAGTCTGATAAACGCCTAAGCCTAAATCATCCTGCCTCTCAGAACCTTTGTTATACAAGTATTGATTAGGAACGCTGTTCTCGCGTTGATACTCATTGAACGCCAGCCCAAACGGATAATAATCATCACTCTGCACCACCGGCCCTTTCCCTAGCGTCACCTTAAAATCATCAAAGTAAACTTCCACCGGCGTCGGGTTTTCATTACTTACCCACGTGTAAACATATCCCGGCTGGGCGATGATGATGTTGGGCGATGAGAGCTTTTCATGGGCCACATCCTGTCCGTGTTCATTCGGGTTGGCGCTCATGCGGGTATAGCCACTCTGTGCTGAAATAAAATTGTAGTCTCTGTCAAAAACAGCCCAATTCAAATATGCCTTCGGTCCGCCTGTACTTCTGGAAGTGTTGATCAAACCCGCAAATGGAAATGACACGGTGCTTGTGGCATAATTAACTCCGTCCACCACTACTCCTGCCGCATGTGATCTCACATTTGCCATCAATCCGGGTAATGCATTAATCCAAGTCGTAGAGTCCGAATTTACATATTTCCCATAAACCTCCAGCTTTAAGGTATCACCCGGCATCACACTTAACGAACGAGCAACACCAAATTTCTCATTCGAAGTGCCGTTAAGTCTTTCGGCATAACCGGTCGATGCCCCGTTCGTGTGATCAAAAAGAATAGAATTTACGCGCTTGGCATCGCTGTATCTCAAAAACTTACTCTGCTCTGTGGTCAGGTTGGCATCTTCGAGGGTGCCTGTAGCCTGGTCTGTGGAGTTCACCGTGGTGAATGTCAGGCGAACGTTGCCGAGATGATCTTTGAGGTGGTATTGGTATTCCGGTGAAGTTCCTTTTGGGATAATACGTCCTTCTTCGGTGTTGATGAATTGAAGTGTATCATTCTTGAATATATATTCCCCCGCATAATCGGTCCTGGGACTGGTAGCATCAAAAACGGTTTGGTTCAATTTCCGTCCGGCGGCATCATAAATATATCTAAGCTGATTGTTGCCGCTGTTCGACACTTGCTCCGGTAAATTGAGATAGTTGTAAGTAATCTGTGTCATCCCGCGCATCGAGACTCCTGTAATGGTACCTACGAATCCGCTGCTGGCCGTGATCTTAAAGTCAGTTCCGGTTCCACAGATAACAACAAACGTACCACCGGTTGCCGTGTAGGTAGCTATCGTAAGCCCAATGTCAACGGTCAGCGTCCCCGTACCAGACGTCCTAGTGAAGTTGAGTGTCAATGCATGCAACTGATTTGCTCTCAGTATTGAACTTTGCATGATTGTGGAATTGGTAGCCCCACTCGCAATTGCAAGCTGGCCGCCTGAGAACGTGAAACGCGAGCCAGGGTCGGTGACTGTCCAATTGGCACTCCCGTTGGAGAAGTTACCGTTTTGCACAACCTCTACACCCGGTTTATTGAAGTCGGCTGTCATGTTACCATTGGCATCATAGGTATAATCATCGACCACAGTGTTTAATTCTGTAAAGCCTTTATTGTCATCAGCCGCGTCGTAGACTCGCAACAGACGATTGGACCTAGCCCCAGGAGGCCCGTAAGTATAGGTAAGATTGTCCATGGGACTTCCATCTGCACCGTTCCGTATCAATGACAAGATATTTCCATTCAGGTCATAGCGGTAGCCCGATTCTGAAAATGAATTCGAATTGGACCAGGCGCCATTGTTCGCTTTAAATTGGGCAGATTTGACCCTGTTAAGGGTATCGTAAGTATAACGATACCCAACATCGGCTCCATTGGTTGCAATGCCTTTACTCCATTTAACGCCACTTATGTTTCCATTGAAAAGACCTTCCGCATTGGTGTCAAAGACATCCTGATTGTACCCCAATTCCATACCAAAAAGGTCGTTGATGTCGTCGTTCATTTCATTGACGCTCAAACGTGAGTTATTTATAGAGGTAAGCCAACCGCGGATGTTGTAACGATAGTCGACGCTCTGCTTAAAGCTCGTCCCGTTATCATTCGAATGCAGGTTTTTGTCAACCAATTGACCCAGCTCATTGTACACATTTTGAGTCATCAATACTTCAGCATTGTTATTCAATTTATGGTAGGTGGATTTCAACCGTCCGGCATGATCAAAAGAAAACGCGCGGGTTACCGAGTCAGCGCGATACGCAAACGAAGCGCGGACATTGGTTGCAGCGACTCCCGGTAATTGGAATGAGTTATCAACAAATAACGCCGTAGTCGACGAAGAAACACCGGAGATATTCAAATCCACTCCGTTTTTTTTGAATCTGATCGCAGTCCCAATTCGCTGGATACGAACCACGTCGCCATACACAGCACCCGATATTGTGGCCAAAAACTGGGTGTTTTGCATCGGATAAAGAGTTGTGTTGTTGTAAAACTGAAATGAATAATTAATGTCGTTCTGACTGGTGCCTCCAGAATTAGAATCATTCAGTCCAATAATAGGTGTATTTTGGGAGAGCGTGTACTCAACCCATCCGTCAACCCCAGCCGGAAGTACTTCCATAGACCTGGCTCCGCCACCCCACTGCGCGGGCAATGCAGTCGCGATTAACCTATTTCCCTCTTGCTTCACGTTGGTCTTTTCCGTCCAGGTGACCGCATAGCGAGTTTGCCGGGTTTTCGTTTTTAGTACTTTACCCACAAAGTCGACCACATTTGACGTCCGGTCAATGCCACCACGATAGTTATCGGCATAAACCTGGATCAAACGATACTTTTCGTCATAATAATTCACAGTTTTTAGAAAGGTGAAGCCCCCGGTCACGCCGCCATCCAATACTTTCACTTTCGTGGCTGTTACCTGGCCAACCACTCTGGGATTACTTGAGGCGGGTAGTGAATAGGTTACGCCGTTGATGTCCTGTGCAGAAAGGCAGTTATTCGCACCGTAGCATTCGTTCACGTAATTGTAGTCGGAGCCAAATGAAGCAGCGGCTGTGTAGTTGTCGTAATAAGTAACCGTCAAATATTTGAACAGGTCGACACCACCGGATCCGCTGGTTGTTGTGGGATAAGATGAGTTTGAATATCCATGCACATTTCCGCCCACGTTTCCAACATAGGTCTCGAACATCGGGACTGAACCACTGGCATAATAACTGTCAACAAGCGCTTGCATTGCTTCCTGGGTATAAATTGTGCTTGTATCCCAGATTCCACTTAAAATAGGACGATTGAGTTGATCATATTTTGTGAAGCTCCAGTATTTTGTGGGGCCCACGCCTACACGTTGCTTGGCATCCTGCGTCATCACCAGGCGATCGCGAGAATCATACACCATGTAAGTCCAATCGTTCGTACCCGGAACTTTCTTGTGAGTCATACGACGGCGCGCGTCGTATTTGTACTTAAAGCAATACGCATCCAAAATATTCGAAATGCCATTATTTATCTCCACCGTGAAACTGCCGGAGTAGTTCACATTTGCAAAATGGTCTACGGAAAAATAGTACTGTGCTCCAGGACTGAGGCCGGATGTTTTCATATCTATAACTCCGGTGGCTATGCCCAAAGAAATACATTGGATGGGGCTTCCCCCGGCGTCATAAAGCGTAAGAACCGGGTTGCTGATAGTACCCTTCGTACCTCCATTTGTAATTTTGATTTCCGGGGACGCAGTTGAGGCATAAAAAGAGAACCAAACATTTCTATATGCCGTTTGACAGGTCCCGCTCGGTCCATCCAAAGTCGCACCAACGTTGCTGTACGCTGCATCACCGCTTGTCCAGTTGTCGGAGGGGATCTGCACAGCGCGCGCACGCAGGTCGTAACCTATCGCATCAGTCATTGCGAGCGAAAAACTTCCGGAAAGCGTGGCGTTGAGTGGATCAACAGAAAAATAGTACCAGTTGCCGGGCGTGAGGGAAAGTGTCTGAATAAATGCGGTTGAAGTTTGAATCGGGCTGCGGTTACATTGGATGGCCACTCCGGATGCTTGATACAATGTAACAGCCGGATAGCCAATCGTTCCAAGCGCTCCTCCTGTCAATACCTTTATTTCCATTTCGGCAGCCGCGGCCTGGAATTTAAACCAAACGTTCTGAACAGCTGCCTGACATGTTCCTGCCGTGCCATCTGGCGTTGCGTTCACCGTTGTGAATGCCGCATTGGCACTGTTATAATTGTGAGCCGATAAAGTTATCAGTTGGGCTTTCTGAAATAAGTCATAACCGATAATATCGGTCATACTGAGAGTGAAAGTGCCCGGGTAGGTGGAATTATTGAACGAGTCGACAGAGATATAATACCAGGCGCCAGCTGTCAGAGAGGTTGTCTGGATGTATGCTACAGTCACCCCGGATGTTGTGATATTGCATTGAATCGGGACGCCAGATGAACTGTATAGCATGACCATAGGGACGGCAATGGTACCCTTAGTTCCCCCCGTGGTCACCTTTATTTCCATATCAGTGGACGCAGCCTGGAACTTGAACCAAACATTTCTGTATATGCCTGTGCAAGTGCCTGCAGTTCCATCGGGTGTGGCATTGACAGTTGTAAACGCTGCGTCGGCACTTACATAAGAATGGCCCGAAAGCGTTATGGTCTGAGCTTTCGAGAAGAGGTCATAGCCGATCGTATTCGTTGCAAATAGCGTAAAGGAACCAGGGTAGCCTGAATTCGTTTGCGTGTCGACTGAAAAATAATACCAGTTGCCTACCGTTAAACCGGTTGCTTGAATGAAAGCCATGCTGACATAGGAGGAAATGCTTTTGCATTGTAATGGGGTGCCCGACGCGTTATAAAGCGTAACGATTGGGAATTGCATCGTACCCTTTGTACCCCCTATTAAAGCGCGCAGTTCCACCTCAGGGGTAGTGGCTTGAAACTTGAACCAAAGGTTTCTAAAAACATTCGCACATGTTCCACTAGCACCGTCTGGCGTTGCGTTTAGCGTGCTAAAGGCAGCGTCAGCGCTGTTGTAAGTACCACTGGTAAAAACAACCTCTGTCGCTTTTTGAAATAAATCATTACCAATGACGTCTGTCATCTGCATTGTAAACGTGCCGGTGTAGCTGATATTTAGAGGATCAACTGAAAAATAATACCAGTTCCCTGCAGTCAAGGACGTAGTCTGAATGAAAGAGACGCCATATTGAGTGGCGGTGCGATGGCATTGTAATGCTGTACCTGATGAATTATAAAGCGTAAGAGCAGGAAAGCTGATTGTTCCTTTCGAACCACCGTTTATGATCTTTATTTCTGCCTCATTGGTGGCGGCCTGGAATTTGAACCAGACATTTTGATAGACCACCTGGCACGAGCCCGCAGTGCCGTCGGGCGTAGCAACAGACGTTGAGTACGCGGCGTCCGCACTTGTAAAAACATGTGACGAGAGCGTTACCACTTGCGCCTTGGCAAACAAGTCGTATCCAATGGCGTCGGTCATGGTTAATGTGAAGGTGCCGGTATAAAGCGAACTCATCGGATCTACGGAGAAGTAGTACCAGTTTCCGGCTGTAAGAGTTGTAGTCTGAATGAAAGAAATTCCTGTCTGTGTTGGCGTTCTGTGGCACTGTAACGCAGTGCCCGCTGCATTATAAAGAGTCAACGCTGCGAATCCGATTGTCCCTTTGGGGCCCCCGGTCAGTACCTTGATTTCCATGTCTGTTGAAGCGGCCTGAAATTTAAACCAAACATTCTGAAGTACACTTTGACAGGAACCCGCGGATCCGTCGGGTGTTGAACCCACTGTTGTATAGGCTGCGTCCGCGCTGGTATAAAGATTTGACGACAGCATAATGGTCTGCGCTTTCGAAAATAAATCGTAGCCAATGGTACTGGTAGCACTGAGCGTGAACGTGCCCGGATATCCCGAATTGGCTTGTGTATCCACTGATAAATAATACCAATTACCGCTGGTTAAACTTGTATTCTGAATAAACGCCACCCCGGTAGCCGAGGTGATCTTATGACACTGCAAGGGCACACCCGAAGAGTTATATAATGTAAGCACCGCATACTGCATCGTGCCTTTTGTCCCGCCCACGGTAACTTTCAGCTCAATGTCAGTGCCGGTCGCCTGAAATTTAAACCAAACGTTTTTATAAACTGACTGACACGAGCCAGCGGATCCGTCGGCAGTCGCTGATAAACTGGTATAGGCGGCATCTGAACTCGTCCACCCGGACAAATTCGAGAGCGTCGTAGCATTTGCGAAGTTGTCATTCGCCGGTTGTGCGTAGAGTGCAACACAAACCAGAAGCAGCAATGAGAGCAGGGTTAGGTTTTTCATTGGAGGGGGCTTGGTTTACTTTTCTCCGATTTGTTTCAAAGCCTCCGGTGGGAGAACTGCAACGAGGTTTCCGAAGTCATCGTAGAGATAGTATGTAGAGGCATACAACTTCCCGCCACTATTCGCACCATACTGTACTTTCTTACAAATAACACGTCCATCTTTATCCATAAATTCAACAATATCAAAGCCATGCTCGTCTGTCGTAATGATTGCGCTAAGCTGGTTAGAAGCATACCACTTTAGGTTCGGATCAGGAGGTAGCGATACACTGGAAGTTGAGGCATCATAACTAAATAATAAAACCTTATTTACTTCGTCATTAATTTTATAAGCTTTATGAACAGCCTTATCTGCTCCATTCGTAAGGCTAGGTTGCCACGCCTGACCCGACGCGCCATGTCTCGCAATCCGGTTAAGCGGACTCGGCTCAAATAGTGTTTGCACATACGGTGCGGCGTCACGGGCAATAGCTACCGAGGTGCCGTCATTGTAGAATTTGTATTGAGGTGAGTTGACATAACTCCCGTTATTATCCACGGTAACATCTTTGTATCCGCCTGTGTTTTCTATTGAAACGTATGGTAGATACTGGATCGATTCGCGACCGAACTCATCGTAAACAACCGGCGTAACAACGTCTCTTAAAGAGGGAGAGCTCTGCTTGATAACGCTTTGTACTGGCCTGCCCAACCCATCAAAGTAGGTCGTTGCCTTGTTCATTTGTGACACTGGCAATGCGCCGACTGCAGTAGAGTCAGTAATTCCCGGTATTGTTATTGTATAATCTTTTATCCAATTGCCCCCGGATGGAAATATTATCGCAGTGATAGGGACTTGTGTGCTTTCGCAAGTGGAAATTGGGTCATAGCTGGCGATATGATATACAGTATTGGAACTAATAAACGGTGTGACTTGCTCTAAGCCAGTCAGCACGCCAGGTGCAAGACCGTACCAATGAATTTCATGACCCCAGGTGTGTGGTTGCGCTTGCAGCGTTACATGTCCGGGTCCAAAATGTGAGTTAGACCCTGTCGGCGACGGCGTGTCTGGCGGAATATTCACAATTGCAGTAATGGTTGCTTTCGTTGCACTCTCACAACTTGTGAAGGCGCTGTAGGTCGCAACCTGATATTGGACCGAGCCACTTTCGAGGTTGATAGGAAGTCCAGCCGACGTGGTAATCTGGGTAGATCCATCTGGGAAATACCATTTTAGATTGTTTCCGTACGAAGCTGGGGCCAAAGTAATGGAACCTCCGCCACAGCGCCGGAATGTTGTAGGTCCACCAGCGGGGTTGGGCAGCGTTTTAAATTCAATCGCTTCACCAGACACCGCGTCACCGCTGGCATATGGGTAAGGGCACCCGTTTGGAGGCGTTGGTGGTAAGACTATAACCTGAAGCATACTAGTTGGAGTAAAGAAGTTGTCTCCGGTCAAAGCAGTGGTCAAAGTGACATTCGGCCCAGAGGCGACAAGGTTCGAATTCAATTTCCAAGAAATGTTCGAACCCGCGGGATCGCCAGTAACAAAGAATGAAATTGGGTTGCCAGGACAAATGGACGTCTCAACAAGCCCTACATGAACAACTGGAGGGACTGGGTTAGCAGTCTTAATCAAGGTAAAGCTTGGCTCAACAAAACTTCCGCCGCAAACATAATCCGAATTCACAGTGCAGGAAAATACACTCCCACTCATATAATTTCTAGGGTCAATAGTTACAGATTGTGTACGGAGCTGTATATTATTTTCGTCTGCCAATGCGTGGTCATTGACATACCAGGCATAACTAAGATTTCCAAGACTCGTGCCCTCCGCTTTCATTTGAAAAGTCATATTGGACTCACAAACTACAGATTGAGAAGGAACGATGTGGATGTCTAGTGTTTCGAAAGAAGTAACTGTCAGCGCGAGGGGGTCGGATATTTTATACGAAGGAGAAGCGCAAGGATCTGAGGGTGTAAAAACACCATGGGTAGAATGGACACCAGGTGAAAGGTTATAGCTTTGGGTGCTTATCGTATGCGTCCCAGGAGGGCCGGAGTAAGCAATAAAATTATCAATGTAGTAATTGACAGTTCCGCCCATATTTGTCGACGCCGTGAAAGTGATACCTGCGTTTTGGCAAATTTGGGAGGTGGCCGAAAAATTTAAAGTTGGCGCTGTTGCCGTACTTACCTGAAAGGATTTGTTCGTTCCATTCGACCACGTTCCGTCGCAGTAAATATTATACACGGCGACATTGACACTTCCGGGATTGTTCCACGTTGCATAAGCAATCGTGTAATCATAGACTGTTTGCTGTGTTATAGGATCTGTATTCGCCTGGAACTGGAGTTGGTCAGGTTGTGGTGTAAACTCCCAGTCATAGGGGCTGTTGACCTTTGCAAAGCTGCAATAAGACTGTGCCGAAATGCTAACCGGGTTCCCAGCGCAGGCATTGCCAATATATAAATTTTGGGCCACAGAAGTCCCGGCACTCGCCAGGAAGAATAAGAAACCACCAATGAATCTTATTTTTTGCGCAAAAAAAATTTCGTTGCTCATGCTTATATTATTTTGTTTGCATCAGAGTCTTAGTGGTTATAGTCCTCCTCTTGCAGGATGTGGTATTTGTAGCGCTTCACAATATTCCTATTGTGATCCCTGATGAGCGAAAGCCTTCCTGTAAGATCATATTCGTAATAGGTTGTTCGGCTATTCTGGTCGGTTTTTGATCGAAGTCCGATCAGGGGAACATGAGTGAATGTTGTCATCGTGGCCCCTTTGGGATACATTCGAACCTCATCAATCAAAGTACCGGGCGGCCCGGAAATAGTCACCGAACTCACCCCACTAATAATTTTTTCGAAGTATCGCCAACCATCATCTCCTTGGGAATTCATGTCGTTCGACGTGATCACGCCAGCACTAACTATCGGGATTCCGCTTTTCGCCCAATAAGAAAGAACGTAGGTATTGGAAATATTTAGACCATTTCTTATAAGGTTTGCCGAACCAACGTTGTGACAGGCTACCCCTGTCTTCGACTCTGGTGATGGCACAAGATTGAATAAGAACCCACCTTCGCTGCTTCCATTCTCAAAGCTTGTGTGCGCTATGGATGCCGGGTCAGCATTAGACACAGCGGCGATTGGCATAAACATGCTATTTTCCCAAATGTATGAAGTCTGAACATCCGATACTTTGCGCTGCGTGATTAGATTTCCTTTGATGTCATAATCCAACAAATCCACAGACACTTTATAATTGGAGTTCATCTGAAATGCATTATTGCTCAATGAAGATCCGACACCGAAATTTGCAACAGGGATCGTTAAAGGCATTTCAAGTCTGAATTGTTGAGCGACATACGGGCGGTTCGGAAAATATATATTCACCGCCCCACTGATTATTCTCTGATTAGAAATCTGCCCACTTGATACACTCTGCCGGGTCGCAAATTCCTCCACCACGGCAGACGATATTTTTTGATCCTGCAGTTTCTTTATTCCAAGCGCAGCGTCGCCGGACGGCGTTCCTGTGAATGTAAAATCAAATGGATATTTACGAGTTGAAACGATTTGATCAGAGGTCGTCACATTGCTAAAACTCGTATTTATAGTTGTTTGTATTGATTGAAGGTGAATGGGACTATAGGTATATGATGTAAACTTTTCCGAGAATTTCGTCGGATCATCGACATCAAAGAACTTTTCATTTGATCCTGACAGGTAGTAAAACTCTGTAAGGATTGGATAAAACGCATACTTAGGCGCTACCGGTATCACAAGTGGCGGCATATTGATATCAATGCGATCTCGACCAACCTTGAGTCCATAAGTAGTATATTCATTAAATGATGACCACGAATTTGTCTGTTCTTTCGCAAGTTTGAGTTCGCTACCCTGTCGAACATAATCCTTCCGACTGACCAGCGCGCCCCGGCGCCAATCAAAACTTTCGATAGGCGGAAATGGAAACACCGGATTGACGCCATCCGGATATGCGGTGTATTCATAGTGCGTCTCTCCATTAGTTCCGTGATCTTCAACGACGTAGGAATATCCCACATAACTACCCATCGTTGTCGCAAGCGGATAGCAACTCGACGATTTCCTCACAACATACACGCACTCTATCGGCGGCGGTCCAGCAGGGTATCCAAAATCATCAAGCAGCAATTTGCTTACGTTTAATAAATAATCATAGACAGGAAAGTTGGTGAGTGTACCACTGGATTTTGATGAATCGCTCGGTAAAGTGTAGCGATAACTTGTGATCATTGGCGCGGTGCCGATCATGCCTCGATCTTCTATTTGCTTAATGCGAAGCCCGCCAACGGCACGTTGGCTGCTTGACACCACTTCAGTCGACTCCATCGATATGGATACAGAAAATTCTGCGGTGGAACTATTCGAGCACTCGGTATTCAATCTGAGTTTATAGCTTCCTTGAGGCCATAATTCGGTACTACCATTGGTGAGACTCGTTATTTTTCTGAAAGGATGTACTACATCATCATCTTTTATTACAAAGCACTCGACAATATCACAACCGGACCAAAGTTGTGAGTCAAGACCCGACGCATGAATTGTAACTCGTGCTCCGCTGACAGGTACTACTTTACTGTCTGATTCGAAAGGAACAGGCATATGAAGAATCAGGTTGTCTTGTGGCTGGCTGAGGTCTAAATACTGAACAAATGTTTCGGGTTCCACCCTGTCGTCATTCACCATATTACTTTCATAAGTAAACAACGTTTCGCCGCCCGTGGGATAAATGATTTTTTTTAATATAGCGGCTTGGGCGCTCGTTGGATCTGTTCGACGATCGGCCCCTTCTGGTAAAAGGTATACGCCTGAATACACGACATAGGGGGCATTTGATACCAATCCTGAATTGTAAAGCTTTCCGTTAAAGTAGCCCCAATGATCCTGCGCATAAGATGTTCGCGACGGGAGATTAATCGACTCATTGTATTCAAACTTGTGAGGCGGTTTGTTTTCTGTCGGGCCCTGCTCCATCACGGAGAGAAGCTTCAGGCGTTTCTTAGGCGCCGTGAGATATTGGCAGCCATCAGAATTGTCTCCAAAATATCCATAGTTGAAAGTAAATCGCTTGACAAGGCTTTGGTCCTTCGTATAGACCTCAAGCAGGTCCAACGATTTGTCGCCATCCAAATCACAACGGGGATTGTTATAAATAAATTTCAAATAACCCTCCTCGAAATCAATCCTTGTAAGGCGTTGAGTCCTGTGTAAGTTACTTGCCGTCATTGTTTGTGGTGTTTGCAAACACTCACCAACCCCATTCTGAGCGAAATACTTTGTTTCTTCAGAAAGTGAGTAAGTCACATAAGAAACATTCTCATAAGTAAAATTTATACTGTGGACTCCGTCGGCACTTTGTATACTTGATACCTGCCATGCAGAAACGACCTCCTGATCGAATGACCCAACAGAGATCCCAGTATGCTCTGTGTTATTAAAAGTGTAAATCGTTCCGTCCTCGCCAATTACTTTCCACCCCGTCCCTAAATCTATAAACTCCAATCGTTTAGTCGGGATTGTGTGGATTTTGCCAGCTTGATCATAAATGTATTTTCCGGTGTAAGGCCCAAAATTGAAAAAATACATGTCTGGTTCTCCGTCGATGAATCCGTACTCTACATTGCGCGCTATAGAGTCCATCACTACATAATTCCCGTCATAGTTTAGTTTGTAAGTTTCAATTCTTTTATTAATCGGTTGTGAATTCCAATAATGTGCCTCATCCGGCAATCCCTGGACGGACCTGCTAATAACACCTCCTGCGTTCAAGGACCACCCCAAACCAACTGAAGATGCAATTTCTTCCACCTTTACTCCACCTGCATGGTATGAAATTGTGATCGGCAATTTCAGGGTACCGATTTGCACTTCATATAATGGAATGGAAATATTTGGTATACCTGTGTAAGTGCTGACTGGCACAGCACCGTATTTTCCAAGCGAAGCCACATTGGGGGAAGGCGGAACGATCGACATCGCTCCGTTCTGCGCTGACGACACAAGTGATGTCAACGAGAAAATCATCAATAGGAAATGAGGCCAAAATGAACAACGGGAAGTAAACATATAAATTGATTGCGATTAGTTTTCTTACTTAAGGTCTTCACTTCCCACTGAAACGGACCGCACTGCATTATTTCCCAGGCTCATCTAGAATACGACTTCGAAAAAAGCAAGCAACACATCGTACCAAATCACAAATCACAAAAACTTATTCGCGAAATCTTATAGAATTCATTTTAGAATCCCACTCCAAAAACACAGTCAGATGAGCTCAGAAATCATTTTGTAAGTATTGCTGCTAATCTTCAATACAACGATAGATTTTACACGAGCTGCTCTCGTTAAAAATCGACGATTCATTACATCTCGAAAAATCAATAACCTGAGTAAATATTCTTAAATCTCAATACTTTTATCGAACTTTCTTAATTATCCCAACAAACCTTACATCAATCACTCGTTGCAAACTCAGATTGTTCTAAATGATCCTTTAGTTTTTCTAAATGATTATTTAGAAAAACCAGACATACCAACGACAGGTTTTCCGGAGAAATTGGGATGAACGGCAAACGCAAAAAATCCACCCAGATTCCTTCTCATGCTCGACAAACACATGATCAATGCTGTCAGGTAAATATTCAACTGAAGGTAAAGGCTCCCGTAAAATGTTTATTAAATTACAGTTTAATGATTACTCAGGCCGCACGTCGTTCAAGCGGAAATCCTTCCGTAATAACAGTTCAAAAAACTGACCTCAATTGATCAAGTGCAAAAAGATCATATTGATGGCCTTGTTAATGTTTGCCACTAAAAGCATTCTGGCACAGGATCAGATACAACGGTCAGCAGATTCTTTGACGCTCAATTACCTCACCCAATCCGACAGCCTCCTCAACACCGCCAAACTCTCCCGCTATTCCGACTCTCTAAAAATCCTCACCTGGGGCGACAGCATGCGAATGAAAGTGAACAAACACTTTTCTAAACTTCGCGGCGGCCTCTCCCACTCACCGGATAGCCTCGAAAAACTGGCCTTGTCCACGAACCGATACAAAAGAAAAACGGACAGCCTGCTGAAAGTAGCTGACCCTTCTTCTAAAGTATATCAGCTCCTCAGAAGCAAACAGGATAGTCTCAAGAAAATAAAACTACCCACATCGAAATACACGCGCCAGGCGGACAAGCTGGCTCAGAAACAACAAAAGATGATCGCGGAGGTCAGCAAAAAACAACAGGACCTCCAGCAAAAGGTAGCAGGTCGCTATTCAAAATGGGAAGGTTCCGTGCGCTCAAAACTCAAACTGGACTCTCTCGGAATAAAAATGCCGAATCAAATACCGGGCTTGAAACAGCCCAACATCAATGGAGTTTCGACCAATTTACCCGGCGTTAAAACGCCGGGCTTGAATCAAAACATCCCCGGACTTCCCAAAATGCCGGCACTGAATACGGGCGATTTTCAGGGCCTGGGTTTATCAAAAGAACTCTCATCCATCGGTGGCAACATGTCGGTGCCGTCCATGGGGCAACTCAATCAACTGGGAAAAAATATTCCAGGGTTGTCGAATAGTCCATTGAGCAACGCAACTCAGCAAATCGGCAGTGCGGGCGCCATGCTCAAAGACCCTTCGAAAGCGGCAGAAAATGCCATTGGACAAGTGGGTGATGTGAAGGCTTTGAATACCGAAATCTCGTCCGCCGACAAATTGATGAAGGGCAACGAAGCCATGCAGGTTGCCGACAAGATGAAAACGCAGGAAGGCATGCAGTCGGAAGTGAAGAAGCAGGCTGTCAATCACTTCGCGGGAAAGGAAGAGGTTCTCCAAAAGTCGATGGATGAAATGGCGAAATACAAAAAGAAATACCACTCTCTGGGCAGCCTCGCCGACGCCAAAAAGATGAAATGGTGGCAGCCGGTTAATGGACTCAAGGGCAAACCGTTTCGTGAACGCTTCCATCCGGGTATGAACCTGGGATACAACACGCGAAAAGACACCTTCAACCTGGATCTTTTCCCGAACGCCAACTACCAGATTTCGGGTCGCATTGAAGCGGGTGTTGGTGCACTTTACAGGCTGCACTTCAACACAAAAAACAATTCGTTCGATCAGGCTAACCCGGTCTGGGGATTAACCATGTTCTCCACAGTCAAGCTTTTCAATGCGACGAGACTGCGGATTGAAACCGATGCGGTGAATTCTCCAATGGCCTTGGCGAATCCCGATGGCTCACTGCAACGCTCCTGGCGCTGGCAGGCTATCGTGGGGATTCAAAACAACTTCAACATCAGCCGGTCTGTTACAGGCAACATGCAGATGCTCTACAACTTCGATCGCAAACTGAAAGACGCGTTTCCGGAAAGGCTCACCTTGCGGGTGGGTGTGGCGATTAATTTGAAGGGGAAGAAGTAGGAAAAATAGTTATAGGTTGCAAGTTGCAGGTTTCAGGGTGCAGTCAGCGATAAAGGTTGGCTCTTTTTGTTGCCGGTCACCTGCTGCTTGTCGCGAGTTAGGTGCTCCATGGTTGAACGTTGACGGCAAACTGATCAAGGACAACTGGCGACTAAATGACTTTTTTTTCCCGCAGATTCACGCAGATTGAGTAGCGCAGATTTTCGCAGATTGAGCATTACTGATTCGAAGAATGTCACACTGAGCGCCGTGCCTGTCGGCAGGCAGGGAGTCGAAGTGCGACTTAGAGCCACTTTCATACGAAGGCTTCGACTCCGCTCAGGCTGACATGCAACATGAGACTGGCTGGTTGCTACTTAACCGCTGGTGGTATTTTTTGACTGCTTTGTTTTTAATCTGCCTGAGAATTTTGTGTCGTTTAGAGAAACTTTGCCACGTGATTGCCAACGAAAAAATGTGGGTACTTTAACCGGCGACTGGGAGCCGGCGACAGGTGACCTTTAATCCCGGCTTCGACTTCGCTCAGCCTGACATGCAACATGAGACTGGCTCCCTGCTACTCAACCACTGGTACTAATTTAAACTGACTTGTGTTAAATCGGCGTTGATCACCGTGCATTACATCAGCGTTCCGATAGCTATCGGGATCTGTGGGAAAAAATTATGAATGGCTAAGCTGGCAATCACTTTCGCTGATGTTGCTAGCGTCAAAGGTGGGCACACTAACCGGCGACTGGGAACCGGTGACGGGCGACTTTTGATCTCGGCTTCGACTCCGCTCAGCCTGACTTGCAACATGAAACTGACTCCCCCGCTTCGACTCCCCTCAGCCTGACCACATCAGCACATCAACACATCAACACATCAACACATCAAAATTACTCCACTTTAATACCCAAGTTCGTACCAAGGAGCATAAACTGCTCCATCCACTCCTGGTGTGATTCTTCCACGGGACGTTTCCTGAACTCAAGCGACATCTCGAAGTAAAGATTCTGACTAAGGTATAAGTTAGGGCCCAGACTGAGTTTGGCCAGCACGGCAAACATCCGGTTGAGTCTTTGAATGCGCTTGAGGTTGGTTTGCTCGCTGCGCACGCGTTGCAACTCTTTATATATACTCTCGCCCGCGATGCGCTCTACCCTGCCTGGGTCCTCGATCTTGAGGTTCCAGCGATCCAATTCCCCGACGATGCGCTCGAGGGTTTTTACGTTGATGCGATCGGGTTGAAAACATTTCAATACATCAGCGTTTAGGATATATTCGAATGTAGTCTTATATGCATTGGGTATCGGAATGTCGTTATTCGACAACGCGTTCACCAGCGGGTAGTCGCGGTTGTAGGTGCGTCGCAGCGAACTCTCGATGTCTTCCATGCCCTGGCGCGCGATCGTATCAAGGATCTTGCGCTTCTCTTCCTTAAACAAAGACCAGATCGAATATTTTTCGGGTCCGAAATACGTTTGCATGATGCTGATCACATCACCGAGTCTTCCGTCTTCAAATGCGTCTATCATCCTGAACTGCATGCTCGAAAACTTGTCGAGCTCGATGTCGAGTGACAGATTTCCAATGAGGTCGTGCTTGCCGAGATAGATCACCGCAAACTGGAAACGTTTTTCCGAACGCGTCACCAGTGACTTTACTTTTGTGATACCCAGAACCAACTTCTGTTCACCCGCCTCTTTCTTCACAAAAAACTCGTTCGTGGCCTGGTAATTAAACAACGGCATGTTCTCAGGTTCATCTTCGAAAATCGATGACACGGCGTAGTGCATACCCACACGCGACAAGTTGGTCTTCGAAGGAAGTACCAGCTTACGATACACGGTTGCACCGGTGCCATATTGCGGCAAGTTGCTGGGCGCTGCTTCGAGCTTTGCCAAAAATTCTCCTTCCAGATCCTGCTCCGTGAGCTGACGCGACAACTGAATCGCACGGCAGGCATATTGCATGACTTGAACAGTTTCTATGCCCGAGATCTCGTCGAAGAACCAACCACAACTCGTGTACATCAGCATCGCGTGCCGCTGCAGTTCCATAAGACGCAATGCCTTGTTAATATCGACATCAACGACCGCATTGCTCTTTATGAATTTCTTAACGGTCTCATCATTTCTCTTCAGAATGACATTGATGTATTCATTGCGCGCCTGCCACGGATCTTTGAAAAGCTTGCGACCTTCCTGTTCGAAAATATCGGCGAGCGTATCCCGCAGCCAATCCAATGCTTCCCGCAAGGGCATTCTCCAGGTTTGCGTATAACCGGGTTTTCCTGAATTGCATCCGCAGTTGCTGCGCCACCGCTCCACGCCATGTACACAGCTCCATGAACTGTTCTCAATGATTTGCGCTTCATGCTCGGGTGCAAACTTCGCAGCAAAAGCCGCATAGTTGATCAGGTTCACATCTTCATACTTCTCGATGTAGTCGAGGCAGAAAGCGAGCGCCATGTCGCCATGCTTGTGATGGTGACCGTACGTTTCTCCGTCGGTCGCGATATGCACCACTTGCGGTGAATCATCCGAAGCATTGAAAGAGTTTACCAATCGCTCGGCGAACTGCTTCCCGTCGTACAGCAGGCCATTGAAAGCCACACCCTGAGCAATGTTTCCGTCATAGAAAAACAGGGTTATGCTTTTTCCCGAGGGAAGATTGCATCGATACGCCTTTCTGGTATCAATCGTCTGATCGTTGACATCCGACCATTCTTCTGTTGCGACTTTACGCACAGCCCTCGCCTGCCGTGGTGCCAGCACTGTGAATTTGATATCATGCTCGGCGAGAATTTCAAGTGACTCGGTGTCGACGGCGGTCTCAGCAAGCCACATGCCTTCGGGCTTTCTCTTGAACCGTTTTTCAAAATCGCGAATACCCCAGATCACCTGTGATTCCTTGTCGCGGCGATTTGCCAAAGGCAGGATGATGTGATTGAACACCTGCGCCATCGCTGACCCATGGCCAAAACGTTCGATACTTTCCTTGTCAGCATCCAGAATCGACTTGTAGGTTTCCTTGTCATATACTTCCATCCACGAAAGCAGCGTCGGACCGAAGTTGAAACTGATGCGGCTGTAATTGTTGATGATGTTTTTGATCACTCCTCCTACTTTGTCAAGGATGCGGGAAGCGGTATTGGGTGCGTAGCACTCCGCGCTGATGCGCTCATTCCAGTCGTGGTAGGGATGTGCACTGTCCTGAATTTCAATGACCTCCAGCCATGCATTTTCCCGCGGCGGCTGATAGAAATGACCGTGAATGCAGATGTACTTGTTCTGTGCCAAAATCTTTACAATAATTTACTCAACTGCCAATCTCAAACTCTTTGACCTCTTCATGGAGCTTGAGCACCGAAACGGCGAGCGGCGACAATGTATAGGTTACAGAAAAATCTTTGCCATGGTATTTTACCGGTGATGTATTCATCAGCGCCTGATTAATAAGACCACTGCCGGCATACTTAAGATCATCAGAATTAAAAATTTCTTTCCACGACCCACGTGCCGGCACACCGACGCGATATAAATGTCTCGGCTGCGGCGTAAAATTAAATGAGATCACGAGGTTGTCCTCAGGATTCTCGCCCTTCCGCATGAAGACGATGACACTGTTTTCGCGATCGCCATAATCCACCCATTCAAAACCCTTCGCTTCAAATGGAAGTTGATACAACGCAGGTTCCGTTTTATAAAGGTGATTGAGATCCTGAATCAATCGCATCACTCCTTTGTGTGTATCGTATGATGTCAAATGCCAGTCGAGACTGCGGTCGTGATTCCACTCGGCGGTCTGACCAAATTCGCCACCCATGAACAGCAATTTCGTCCCGGGGTGGGTGAACATATAGGAAAACATCAGACGCAGGTTTGCAAAACGCGACCACTCATCTCCAGGCATCCTGCCGATGAGAGAGCCTTTGCCGTGAACCACTTCATCGTGCGATAATGGCAGCATGAAGTTCTCGGTGAAGGCATACATAATACTGAACGTGATGTCATTCTGATGATACTTGCGGTGAATGGGATCATTCTTAAAATAGCGCAACGTATCGTGCATCCAGCCCATCATCCACTTTTGTCCGAAGCCAAGGCCCCCAAGATAGGTCGGCTTTGAAACACCGGGCCATGCCGTAGATTCTTCCGCGATCGTGACTACATCCGGGAATTGGCCATAGACCGTCTCATTGAATTCTTTAAGAAAAGAAATCGACTCGATGTTTTCGTTGCCGCCGTATTCATTGGGGATCCACTCCCCTGCCTTCCGGGAATAATCAAGATACAGCATCGACGCTACGGCATCTACGCGCAATCCGTCGATATGAAATTTATCCAGCCAAAACAAAGCGTTGCTGATCAGAAACGCCCGCACTTCAGGCCTGCCATAATTATAGATGTAGCTGCTCCAGTCGGGATGAAAACCTTTGCGGGGATCGGCATGCTCATAGAGATGTGTCCCATCGAAGTGAAACAAACCATGCGCATCGCCCGGAAAGTGAGAAGGCACCCAGTCGAGGATCACGCCGATACCCGCCTCATGAAACTTGTCGACGAGATACATAAAATCTTCAGGGGCACCATAGCGGCTGGTGGGCGCGAAATACCCGGTAAGCTGATAGCCCCACGATCCGAAGAACGGATGCTCCATCACGGGAAGAAATTCAACGTGGGTGAATCCCATGTCTTTAACATATTTCACTAGCTCATCGGCCAGTTCTCCATAACTCAGCGAACGGTTTCCGTCTTCGATTTTGCGGCGCCAGCTTCCGGCATGAACTTCATACACGGAGTAGGGTCGTTGTTTCCCAACACCCTTTTTTCTTTTCTCAAGCCAGGGGCTGTCTTTCCATTGATAGTCTGTCGACCAGGTTATCGACGCGGTCTTCGGAGCGATTTCGGCATAGAATGCAAACGGGTCTGCTTTTTCGAGATATTCACCCGAGTTAGAATGGATCGCATATTTATAAGCCTCACCTTTCTTCAGGCCGGGAAAGAATCCTTCCCATATTCCCGACTCATCCCAACGCGGATTAAGTTTGCTTTTATCACTTTCCCAATGATTGAAATTGCCGATGACTGAAACTGCTTTTGCATTCGGAGCCCACACGGCGAAATACGTTCCCTTCTCGCCGCCAAACTCGCAAAAATGCGCTCCCAGTTTTTCATAAAGTTTAAAATGCTTCCCTGACTTGAACAGGTGAATGTCGAAGTCGGTAAGCAAGCTGAACGTATCCGCTTTCTCCGCTTTGTCTTTGGATGAAGACTTTTTACTCATGGGATTCTAATTTAGTTGAGAAGTCGAGAAGTGAGTAGTTTAGAAGTCGCGCATCCGCTCGTTAGTTCTCACAGCTCAACTACTCAATTCTCAAATTCTTTACTTCTTTTTCCTATTCTCCTTCTCCATAAAATAACGGTTCACCTGGTATTCGATTCCACGCAAGGGTATCGCCGTCCAGTCGGGGCGCCCATTGAGTTCGTAACCCAGTTCATAAACCGCTTTCTCTATGAGATAAGTTCTGATCAAAATATCATCTTCCTGTGGCAGCTCCGTTCCCAATCCCATCTTCTCCATGTAGGCTCCCAGATAAAACCTTCCGACATAGTGTTGCCACTGTTCCGCCCATGACTCCAGGAATACCAAATCCTGCTCACGGTAATTTTCATTTAAAAGAATTTTTCCGAATGCCGCATAGTGGAACGATCGCATCATGCCAGCCACATCTTTATAAGGGCTCTTCTTCAGACGCCGCTCACTAAAGCTGAATCCGGGTTCTCCTTCGAAGTCGATGATGATGAAATCCTTTCCGGTAAACAGCACCTGACCCAAATGATAGTCCCCGTGAATACGGGTCTTGATACCGTTGATGCGTGTCTGATATATCTCGCTGAAACATTCGAGAACGCCATCCTCCAATTTAAGAACCCGCTCCGCGAGCTCCTGTGTTTCTTTATTCAGTTTACCCATCGACTGCCTGAGCAACTTGAAACGGTCTTTCAGAAGTTTGCGCAGTGAAGAGTACAGCGAGCGTTGATAATTGCTCGTGAAGTATTCAGGGGCAAAAGCAGGATTCGAGGTATCGGAAGCAAGCGCGATATGCATCTCTGCGGTACGCTGCCCCAGCCTGACGACACGCTCATAAAATCCACGGCCGATATATTCCTGCAAGAGCTCAGGAGCTTCTTCGAACTGAATAGCAGCCTTGTTCAAAAGTTTCGGCAGCTTCTCCTTTTTCGCATTCGCCATCACACGCTCATAAAAACGCCCGACCGAATCGATTGTCATCTGCCAGGCATCGCCCTGGTTGTCCACTTTTTCCTGAAGCAAACCAAACACGATGGTCCTGCCGTCGGCTTCCTGGAACTCTACACTCCCCGAGTATTTAGGACTGTTTCTGAAATTGGTGTTCTCCGAAAGGAAGCGAACGATCTCGAGGTCCGGGTTGATCTCTTTCTCAATCTTCCTGTAAAACTTGAAGAAGTATTTATCATTAAACACCATCGCGGTGTTGCTTGAGTCGGCCTTCAACACTTTGGAATCAATGATGTCGGCTTTGAATTTCGCGAACACGCTGGAGTTAAATTCCAGCACGCCATCCGATTCCTTTACGCGCACATCCTTGTTCATGCTTGCGAACAGGAAATCTCTGAACACGCGGTCATAACTGCTGTCCAGAATAAATCCTGTTTTATTCTGTATCTCCGCGCGGCAAACAACGCTCTGAGCTGTATACTCAATGCGTTCGAGCAGAATTTCTGATGGCACAAAGGTCAAGGGCAAAAAATACAACTCGGGTAGCCGCTGAACATAATGTACTTCAATAATCAGCAGATAGTGAGTATTTCCATCCACCTTCAACGGGATCACTTTGTGGATACTCATTTTACTGATGATCTTGGCTTTGCCGCCAAACCACCGGCACTTTTTCATAAAAGGCTGCAACACCTTTCTTTCAAGCGTGCGGATCTCATCGTAGTGATTGAATACTTTTTCCCAGGAAGCATCCGTCTTGAAGAGCTGTAATTCTCCGTTTGATCCCGAAGTTTCCTTTTTTTCCTGATCGTCGACCTGGAACCAGAAGTAGCCGTAAGGACCGATGGTGATCGGGTAGTCTCCATCGGTTACGCTCATGAATCTGTTTTGACTAAACGCTTCCGTAATATCGCTGTCTTTATATTCGGAAAGGTTCAGCGTGGTGGCTTGCGAGAATTGCGACAGGTTTGCCACCACGATAATGCGATATTTTTCAAAAGTTCGCGCGAAACACAATACTTTGGCGTTCGTACTTTCAATAAATTTCAGATCTCCCCTTCCGAATACGTGTAGTCGCTTGCGCATCGCGAGGACGTTTTTTACCCACCAGACCAGAGAAGAGAAATTTTCTTCTTGGGTGGCTACGTTCACGGATTCGTAGCGGTAAACCGGATCTGAGATGACTGGGAGATAAAGTTTCTGCGGGTTTGCAGTCGAGAAGCCCGCGTTGATATTCATATTCCACTGCATCGGCGTCCGTATTCCGTAACGATCGCCGAGGTACACATTGTCGCCCATCCCGATCTCATCACCATAATAAAGCACAGGAGTACCTGGCAGGGAAAGTAATATGGTATGGAGTAATTCGATTTTCCTGCGGTCATTGCTCATCATAGGCGCGAGCCGTCGCCGAATTCCCAACCTGTGTTTGGTCTGGGGATCGTTGGCGTACGCCTTGAACAAGTAATCCTTTTCTTCCTCGGTCACCATCTCGAGTCCGATCTCATCATGGTTGCGCAGGAACAACGCCCACTGACTGTTGGGCGGCGTTTCCGGAGTCTGCTCCATGATATCGATGATCGGATAGCTGTCTTCAGTGCGAAGGGCGAGAAATAGTCTCGGCATCAAAGGATAGTTGAATGTCATATGGCATTCTTTTCCATCTCCAAAGTAGGATGCTGCGTCCTCAGGCCAGAGGTTCGCTTCCGCGATCAAAACGCGATCTTTATATTCCTTATCTATGTGCGCCCTGATGCGCTTGAGGAAGTCGTGTGTCTTCGGAAGGTTTTCAGAACTTGTACCTTCTTCTTCAAACAGGAACGGAGCTGACGGCAATCGAAAACCGTCCACGCCCATCTTCAGCCAGAAGTCCGCGACTTTGATCATCTCCAACTGCACTTCGGGGTTGTCAAAATTCAGTTCCGGCTGATAAGGGTAAAAGCGATGCCAGTAGTAAGCTTCCATTTCCTGATCCCACGACCAATTGGAAGTCATGTCCGAGAATAGTACGCGTGCCTCTTTATACTTATCCGGTGAGTCGCTCCACACATAGTAGTTCTTGTAGCGGGAACCAGCGCGGGCCTTACGGGATTTTTGGAACCACGGATGCTGATCGGACGTGTGGTTCAGTGCGAGTTCAGTGATCACGCGTATGCCGCGGCGATGGGCTTCCTTCAGAAATGCCTTGAAGTCAGCGAGTGTCCCGTAGTCCGGATGAACATCGCAGTGATCGATGATGTCATAGCCATCGTCCTTCAACGGTGACGGATAAAACGGCAACAGCCACAGGGTGTTGACACCGAGGTCTTCAAGGTAATCAAGCTTTTGCAGCAACCCGGGAAAGTCACCAATGCCATCGCCGTTGCTGTCATAAAAAGCACGTACGCTCAATTCATAGATGACCGCATCTTTAAACCATAAAGGATCCGTTTTACTTTGAATCGCCATGCTTACATCTGGGAAATATGTACTTCTAGTTTAAATAAATGAAATGGCATTTTATTCGGTTCCAGTTCCACGTAATTCCACTCCTGTGTCCACATATAATTCTCTTCCATGACCAGGTCATGAAGCTTCAGATTGATCTTGTCTCCGAGTTTGAGCAACGCTTTGGGTACCTGGACATATCCTTGCTGTTTTGAATGCGCATCCAGGTTCACAACCATCAAAATGATATTGGACAAATCATCCGTTGTTTTGATAAACGCCACGAGGTGCGGATTTTCGATGGTCAAAAACTGCACATTCCACGTTGATTGCAACGCAGGGTTCTCACGTCGCGCTTTGTTAAGCAACGTAATAATATCGGTCATCCGATTGGTCTTTCGCCATTCGTATGATTTGATCTCATACTTTTCGGAGTTGAAGTATTCCTCTCTTCCGTCTACCGGAACGTTTTCGCAAAACTCATACGGAGGCCCATACATTCCGAAGTTTGAAGACAGAGTAGCCGCCAATGCCAGCCGCAGGATGAAAATATTCTCACCCTGGTGCTGCAGGTGCCAAGGGAGTATGTCAGGTGTGTTGGGCCAGAAATTGGGTCTGAAATAATTTCGCGAAGGGCTGTTGGTCAACTCAGTCATGTAGTCGATGATCTCCTGCTTGCTTACCCGCCAGGTGAAATAGGTGTATGACTGCGTGAATCCAACCTTCGCCAGAGAGGCCATGATCTTCGGACGTGTAAATGCTTCGGCAAGAAAAATAATGTCAGGATACTTTTTATTGGTTTCCGCAATAACCCACTCCCAAAAAGGAATCGGTTTTGTATGCGGGTTATCGACGCGAAATATCTTCACTCCCGTTTCAATCCAAAAGAAAACCACGTCACGCAATTCTTCCCACAGCTCCCTCCAATACTCTGTTTCAAAATTGAATGGATAGATATCCTGGTACTTTTTCGGGGGGTTCTCCGCATATTGAATTGATCCATCGGGTCGCTGACGAAACCATTCGGGGTGTTCCTTCACGTAGGGATGATCCGGCGCACATTGAAACGCGAGATCCAACGCGATATCGATACCCAGTTTCTTTGCTTCACGGATCAGCTCTTTGTAATCATTGAGTGTGCCGAGTTCAGGGTGCACCGATTTATGCCCTCCTTCGTCGCTGCCGATCGCCCACGGAGACCCGGGTTCACCGGCCAGTGCTTTCACATTGTTATTCTTGCCCTTTCGGTTGACTTTACCGATCGGATGGATCGGCGGAAGATACAATACGTCAAAGTTCATCGCCGCGATGCGCGGCAGCAACCGGATCGTGTCACGAAACGTGCCATGCCGCCCGCCTTCCAACGCACTCGAACGCGGGAAAAGTTCGTACCAGGTGCTGAACAACGCCTTCGCATGCTCAACACGAACTGTCAGTTCCTGCTCAATTTTAGTCTCATGCTTTCGCCAGGGATAACGACGCACCACATCAGCGAAAGAACCATTCATGACGGCATCGACTGACGCCTGATAATTCTTCTTGTTCTCAAGTTTATCGGCTACCGCGAGCACTTGTAGATCGTCTTTCGCAACAGCCCGGAGAAACTCCGCACCTTCCATCAGTTCCACTTTCACATCAACCTTGGCCGCCACTTTTTTTCGAAAGCCATCGAACCATGTATCGAAGTGATCGACCCAGGCGCTGACTGTGAAATGGTAGATACCTGTTTCCTCTACATAAAAAGCCGCAAGCCACCGGTCGTTCCCGGTATCTTTCATTTCAATGACTTTCCATGGATCTGAACCTTTGCGATATTTCACCTCAGCGCGCAGGTGATCGTGACCATCGGCAAAAATATCGGCGGTGACGTCAACACGCTCGCCCACCGTACGCTTGGCTGAATATCTACCGCCGTCAACCTGCGGCTGAACGTTCTCAATAATGACGCGCTGTTGTCCGTTGATCATCTTTGTTCTTCATTGCTTGAGCACCACGGTGCTGAAAGCCGGCATCGCAATTTTGCCCTCCGAAATCACGGTGCCTTCCTTCGTGGCAAAATCAATCTCATCGAACGTGGAAAGCTCTTCCATAGGGATCGTCACCTCCACATCAGAAATGTTATGCAGCACCACCAGAGTTTTCCCCTTGAAGGATCTTTTAAAACTCACTACCTCAGCCCTGCTGAGCGGCGAATAATCTATGTCTCCATAGGTAAGTTCCTTCCTGCTGTTTCTGTAGTGGATAAGCTTTTTGTAAAAATTATAGAGTGACTTTGGATCATTCAATTGTTTTGAAAGCGGCACGACCGTTTGATCGTTGCTCATTTTAGCATCCATCCACGAAGTTTGGAGCTTATCGTTCTTGCCTTGGTCCCAGATGAAAGGCTCCCGGATGTAGATGTCCGGACCAAGGATGGTTTCATAGTTCATCGACTTATCACCCAGCATGCCTATCTCTTCTCCATAATACACATAGGGTGTGCCCGGAAATGTCATTAAGATACCCGCAGCAACCTTGTTCTTTTCGACGTCACCTTTCAGTTCGGTAAGAAGCCGCATCTGATCGTGGTTTCGAATGAAAGTGGCATCGAGGAAGTCTTTGTTAAACGAATTGTAGTAGTCGCTGATGTCTTTATACTTCTTTACGAGTTGAACGGTATCACGGCCAACTTGCACGTCGGTGACAATGGCATACCCTAAATCGAAATTAAACAGTGATGGCAGTCCTTTCAGGTACGGAGCGACCTCTTTTGCCTCCTGCCAGACTTCACCCACCAGGTAAACATCGGGTTTGATCTTGATCATCTCTGCGCGAAACCATTCCCAGAAAGCGTAGTTGTCCGGATTTCTGTCATCGGGAAAAACATGTCTTGCAGCATCGAGACGAAATCCATCAACTCCCAGATCTTCCAGCCAGAATTTTGACACATCGATAATTTCCTTTTTCACCCGCGGATTGTCCATGTTGAGGTCGGGGCACAAGCCATTAAAATACCCATAGTATTGTTCGCTGATCGTATCGCCATCCACCGGGTGCCATTTCCTGAGATTATAAGAGTCCGCCGTAATTGCTTTCTTAAAGAGCTGTCCTTTGATCGAATCTTTCTTCGCCCAGACATAATAATCGCGGTAGGGATTGTCTTTCCCCTTGCTTGCTTCGAGGAACCAGGGGTGTTTGTTGCCAGTGTGATTGATAACAAAATCGGTGATTACTTTAATATCCCGTTTGTGCGCCTCCTTGACAAATTCGCGGAAATCTTCTACCGTTCCATAATCCGGATCGATGCCTTTATAGTCTATCACGTGATATTTGTGATAGGTGTCAGATGGCATAATGGGCATCAGCCATAATCCTCCGATACCAAGATCTTTCAGGTAGTCGAGCTTTGCGGTAAGTCCCTTGAAGTCACCTTTTCCGTCGCCATTGCTGTCTGCAAAGGACATCACGAATACTTCATAGTTAACCCCATAGGGCCATCGCGCCACCTGCTTTTCGCTGCAGGAGATGGCAAAAGAAAAGATCGATAGATATGTGAATAATCTTTTCATCCCTACTTGATCTTAAGTACAAATGAACTGAAAGGGGGCACGTCAATCCCAAAAGAAAACTGGTTGTCCAATCCGATGTCAGCGCCGCTGCGCAGCAGGTCGCGACCCACGTAAACCGTTCCCGGATTGAGTTTGAGTGCAGAAGCAACTTCTCCCAGGCTGATTTTCACGTGTTCCATTTTGTCGTTGAAACTGGCAACGACCACGATGCGTTCTTCGCCGCTGATTCTTGCATAAGAAACAATCCGGTCGGAGCAGTTCTTTGCATTGACGTTGCTTTCGGTGAGGTCGAAATAATCACCACGGGCAATGGCCGGATTCTTTACTGACAAATTGAGTATGTCACCATAGAATTGGCGCAGCGCCTTTTGTTCGTCACTCAACTGGCCGCCATCATATTTTTTTCCGTTGACCCACTTCTGATGTTCAGGCACGCCCCAATAGTCAAACATGGTAGTCCTGCCGTCTTCACCACTAAAACCTTCTGCGCCAGCCCCGGGCTCTCCCACTTCCTGGCCGAAATAGATCATCACGGGTCCCTTATCAATGGTTGCACTGACCACCATCCCTGGCAAAGCTTTCCATGGGTCGCCAACAAAAAATGGTGAAGCGATTCTTTGCTCGTCGTGATTCTCGAGAAAGTGAACCATGTTGTGATTGATGCCGCTCAGTGATCGCTGTATGCCGGGTATCCATGTGGTGCTTCCTTTCGAACCGATCAGCATCCGCAATGTATCATACAATTGCACCTTGTCGTAGAGAAAATCAAAACGACCATGATCGATATAATTTCGATATTGCTGCGGGTTGTATATCTCCGCAATGAAAATGATGTTGGCATTCACGGCTTTCACCTGTGGAATCACCCAATGCCAGAACTCGACCGGAACCATCTCGGCCATATCGCACCGGACGCCATCGATATTTTTCGATGCCCAGAACACGAGTATGTTCCGCATCTTCTGCCAGGTGTCGGGAATCGAGTCAAAGTAACCTCTTCTCCCATTCATATAGTCGACACCATAATTGAGCTTGATGGTCTCAAACCAATCGTTAACAGAAGGGGTTGCAGTGAACTGATCATTGCCGGTGGCCTTGGCCGGTGTTTCATCAAATTTTCCGTCCTTGGTTGGGAATGAATTCGCACCCAGGGAGTTGAATCCTTTGGGTACCTGGAAAGACTGACCAGGCAGGTAATAGAAATTGTTGTTGGGATCGAAGGCTTTCGATTTATCATCCGCTTCACCAAGGTCTTTCTCACCCTCCGGCTTTACATCGGAGTGATACTGTCGTGCCACGTGGTTGGGAACAAAGTCGATAATGACACCCATTTTCGCCTGGTGTGTCCGCTCCACGAGCCGGTCAAATTCCATCATCCGGTTCTTGACGTCGACAGCAAGATCCGGATTAACGTCATAATAGTCTTTGATAGCATACGGTGAGCCGGCCCTGCCTTTGACGACGTCTGCGTCATCCAGGGGGATTCCGAACGCCGTATAGTCATTGAGCACAGCATGTTCAAGAACCCCGGTATACCACACATGCGTAACGCCCAGTTCCCGGATTCCAGCCAATGCCTTATCGGTGATGTCTTCAAACTTCCCGCATCCGTTTTCATCGATCGTGCCGTACGGCTTGTTAAGCGTTTTCACATTCCCGAACAGCCGGGTCATCATCTGGTAGATCACGAGTTTGTCGCCGGTGGGAGTCATTTCGGGGAGGGGTGGAATTTTAGATTGAGGGGTGCTGCACTGCCATACACCGACAGCGAAGACACAGAGAAAGAGGACGGCATTTCGCATAATTTAATCGGTACAATATAGGTGTCCTGAAAGCGATGTACAACGGCCTGGGGGCTTTACTTGACCTTTGTTTAACGCAAACGATTGCTAGCCATAAATAATTAAAAATGAGCGTATTATGGTGTTTATGCAAATGAATTTCGCCACACTCTCGCTCAGTTGACAGTTTACAAAAGGCAATTGACAATAGTTACCCAACTGAAACAGTACCAGCACCACAATTCGATGCCAGTAAGTGACTTAACGCCAGATGTGTCAACTGTCAATTTTATATCCGGAAAACTAAAAAGCAGATACTTAATCTATAACTCGAGATTTCAGTGTGATACAGCCCCGATCGCTTTCGGGTCATGCCTGTATTTGAACACCAGCGGGAAGACGATTCCCAGGATGAGTGAGTAAGCGGCGAATGTGAACCAGATGCTTTGCCAGTCTTTGATACCATCGTGAGTAAAGTAGTCCACCACGATGCCACTTAAGGTACCCCCCACGAATGCACCAATCCCATTGGTCATTAGCATAAAAAGTCCTTGTGCACTGGCTACCATATTGCTGTCTGCTTCAGTCTTGACAAACAGCGAACCGGAGATATTAAAAAAGTCGAAGGCAAGTCCGTAGATGATCATTGAAAGGACGAGAAGGATCAAGCCGCTTCCCGGGTTGCCGATCCCAAAGAGTGCAAACCGGAAAAACCAGGCGAAGATGCTCAGCAACATGACGCGTTTGATGCCGAATCTTATCAGGAAGAAAGGAATGGTAAGAATGAAGAGTGTCTCTGAAATTTGTGAAACCGACATCAGCAAGCCAGGATGCTGAACAGCGAACGAGTCGGGGTATGTGGAAGCGAAGTCATGAAGGAACGCTTCACCGAATGTATTGGTTATCTGCAACGCCGCGCCTAGTAGCATGGCAAATACGAAGAAGATCACCATCTTCCTGCGTTTGAACAAAACAATTGCATCAAGACCTAATGTTGATATCCATGTACCGGAGTTCTTCGATTTTTCGGGTGGACACTTCGGCATGGTGAACGCATAAATTCCTAAAAGCAGTCCGGAGCCGGCACTCACGTACAATTGCATGGGGCTGAGTGTCCAATGAAAAAGGTCCACCACCCACATGGCGGCAACGAAGCCAACCGTACCCCACACGCGAATCGGAGGGAATACTTTAACACAATCAAAACCGAATTTCTCCAGCACTTTGTATGACACCGCATTGTTCAATGCAATGGTCGGCATGTACACCATCGCATTCAGCAACATGACCACGTACATGGTGTCATAGTCTGTTACCCTTGATGCTATGACCAGCAGTCCTGCACCGATGATATGGGCAAGACCCAGCACTCTTTCCGCATTCATCCACCGGTCCGCAACAATGCCCAGCAGCGCTGGCATAAACAACGATGCGATCCCCATGGTGGCATAGATCTTCCCTACTTCAAAGCCCGTGAACTTCAACGTGACGATCATATAGCCGCCCAATGAAATAAGCCATGAACCCCACACAAAGAACTCGAGGAAATTCATGATGGTGAGACGGAGCTTGAGGTTCATTTGCGTTCGTTAGCGTTAAACGAAAGCTATGGCTTTTCGCGGAAATGCGCAAAATGATTTGAAGATGTGGAAATGAGGAAATGTGAAGATGCCGTAACGAGACAGTATAGGTTGTTGGAGATGCCTCAATCTTCAAATCTTCAAATCTTCAAATCTCCACATCTTCAAATCTACTCATCAATTCCTCTTCCCCAGCTCGTCGCGGATCTTGGCGGCCCGCTCATAGTCTTCTTTGTCGATGGCGTCTTTGAGAAGTTCGTTGAGCTTATCTACTGAATAGCTCTTATAGTCGTCGCCCTTTTTGGAAGTTTCTTTTTTGACTTTGACTTTCTTCTCGGCTTTGGGTTCGGCCTTTTCTTCTTCCTCCTCTTCGTCAGTCAACACGATGCCGGCTTCAGCCAGGATGTTTTCAAACGTAAAAATGGGAGCATCGAATCGCAATCCGACGGCGATGGCATCCGAAGGGCGCGCGTCGATCTCCGTTTTTTTCAATCCATCTGTGCAAATGATCTTCGCGAAAAAAACGCCTTCTTTCAGATCTGAGATCACGATCTCATCGACATGAAAATGAAATGCATTGGCGAAAGACTTGAAGAGATCATGAGTCATTGGCCGATTCGGAATGATCTTCTCGATTTCGATGGCGATTGCCTGCGCTTCGAACATCCCGATGATGATCGGCAATCTCCGGTTTCCGTCTGCCTCACCTAACACCAGCGCAAAAGATCCTGTCTGTGACTGGCTGGATGACAATCCTAAAATTTCAAGCTTTATTTTCTTCAATGGCTTCCTTTAGACGATCTATACAACTATAACCTGGGCCGTCCGGGGTGCAATTTAGTGATTATTTTGAGGCTTTCAGGGCAGCCGTCAGTTTCGGCACCACTTCAAAAGCGTCTCCCACGATCCCATAGTCTGCGGCTTTAAAAAATGGCGCATCAGCGTCCTTGTTAATAACCACAATACATTTTGACGAGTTTACTCCTGCCAGGTGTTGGATAGCGCCGGAAATTCCAACCGCTATGTATAACTGAGGCGCCACCTTCACACCTGTCTGGCCTACGTGTTCGTGATGAGGCCTCCATCCCATGTCTGAAACTGGCTTGCTGCAGCCCGTTGCAGCATGCAAAGTTTTGGCAAGGTCCTCCAGGATGCCCCAATGCTCCGGTCCTTTCATACCCCGCCCTCCGGAAACAACAATATTTGCTTCTGGCAACGATATCTCGCCGCTCGCTTTTTCTGTCGATAGAATTTTTGTGTTGAAGTCAGCATCATTCAACGTGGGATTGAATGCCGTCGGAGCAACCGCGCTGCCGGTCTCTTTCAACTCGGCCGCATTCTTCCGGATGGCGAGCACCTTCTTCGCGGTCTTCATATCTACAAAAGAGAAGGCCTTGCCGGTGTAAATACTTCTCTTCACAACAAACCCCGATGAAGTATCTGGTAATTCTACCACATTCGATGCGAAGGCAGCGCCGATCTTCACAGAAACCTTAGCAGCCACTGGTGTTCCCAACGACGAATTTGCCAGCACGAGGTTGTCGGCACTCTCCTGCTGTATCGCCTGGATCAGAGCGGATGAATACACTTGAATGACCGGTTGATCAAATCGCGCATCCGATGCATGAAGTACTTTTGACGCACCCAGCTTTCCGAGCGTTTCCAACTCGGAGGCATCCACGGTTCCGAGGACAACGGCTACTACCGTACCGCCCATTGCTTTCGCATACGCGACTGCCTCCAGAGATGTCTTCCTGAGTTTTCCTTCGGCGCTTTCAACAAATACAAGTGAGGTCATAAGGCTTAAAGTTCAAAGTTCAAAGTTCAAGGTTCTGAATAGTGGGTTCTGAGCTTTGGGTTTACAACACCTTCGCTTCCGTTTTTAATTTTGTCACGAGTTCTGCGACGTTATCGGCAGAGATCATCTTAACAGCTCCTTTCGGCGGAGGTAATACAAATTTCTGCGTTGCCACTGATTTGTCGACTGCTTTGGGTTCAACAACTTTCAATGGTTTTGTCCGGGCGCTCATGATGCCCCGCATGTTTGGAATCTTCCATTCCGCAATAGGCTCCTGACATCCGGCTACCAGCGGAAGGTTTGCTTCAACAAGTTCCTTTCCACCTTCAATCTCGCGTGCCATCTTCACTTTCGATCCGTCGATATCGAGTTTCATCACCGGAGAAATGGCTGGCAAACCAAGCAGCTCCCCAACCATTGCATGCACCACGCCACCATTGAAGTCGATCGATTCACGACCCATCAGGATCAGATCAAATCCTTTCGCGTGCTCCGCGATCTGTGACGCCACAAAAAAAGAGTCGGTCGGATCTGCGTTCACGCGAATCGCATCATCAGCCCCGATGGCAAGTGCCTTCCGGATGGTGGGTTCCGTATCCGCAAGCCCCACATTCAGAACGGTAACTGCAGCGCCGGAGCTCTCCTTCAGTTCGATTGCGCGAGCCAGAGCGTAGTCGTCGTATGGACCTATAATAAATTGTACACCCGTGGTATCGAACCGGGTATTGTTATCGACAAAATTGATCCTGGAAGTTGTATCGGGAACATGCGTTATGCACACTAAAATCTTCATAGTCAAGAAGTTAAATCAATCATGTTTTTCGCTACGGCAAGATAGTAAAACGCCAGATTGTTATTAAGTCATTTAATTTGAATTGGCATTACTTTTATCAGCACAAATGACCCGACTCGAACAACTGAAACAATTTGCGGCGGAAGAGCCCGACGACCCATTCAACTATTACGCACTGGCCCTCGAATACCTCAAGAGTAATCCGGATGAGGCTCATGAAATTTTTAAGAGCCTCCTCCTATCGCATCCCGACTATTTGCCGACTTATTATCCCTACGCGCAGTTGCTTGCCGAACGCAAGGAGGTTGCTCTTGCAGAACAGACTTTCCAGAATGGAATTCAGGCGGCAAAAAAAGCCGGAGACATGAAAACCATGCGCGAGCTACAGGCCGCGTTTATGGACTGGCAGTATCTGAAGGAATAGTCCCATTTACACCTGAAAAACTATTTTCCCCACCTTATTCGGGAGCGTGATATCGGCGAACGACTCCGCCAGCTTCGAGAAGGGTCTGATTGAATCAACCAGGGGACGAATCTTGTAATTGCTCACAAAGTTCAGCATCTCAATAAACTCAGCGTCATTACCCATGGTAGTGCCTTGCAATGAAAGCTGATTCCAGAACATTTTGTAAAGATCAATCTTACCGGGCAGTCCGTTCGTAGCACCATAGAATACAATCTTGCCCTTGGGCTTGAGTATCTTGATAAAATTATTGAGTTGATCACCGCCTGCGGAGTCAATGATCAGATCGAACCCACCTTTTGTTTTCCACAGGTCGGCGTATTGAGATTCTTTCTTATAGTTATACGCTCCTTTCGCTCCCATCTTCAACGCACGCGCAATTTTTTCGTCACTTCCTGAAGTAACATACACGTTCGCCCCGGCGGCGGTTGCAAAAAGAAAAGCAAACTGGGCAACGCCACCGCCAAATCCGGAGATCAAAATATTCTGACCCGCTTTAAGATCTCCTTTTCTGAACAACGCGCGATACGCTGTAAGCCCACTCAGCGGCAGCGCGGCAGCCTGCAGGAAGTCGAGGTGCATGGGTTTTGCCTGGACTCGATCTGCATTCACAAGACAATATTCCGCAAAGGTGCCGTTGACGGGCATTCCCAAAATCGTGTAGTTCTTCGACTGAACATCCGGATCAGATCCCCAGTCGATATTAGGATTAATTACAACTTCCTTCCCAACCAGATAATTATCCTTTTCATCCGCCGCCGCCTCGACAATCCCGGAGCCATCCGAGCCAAGGATGCCGCCATAACGGATGTTGGGATATTTGCCTTCTTTGATCCACTCATCGCGGCGATTCAAAGCAATGGCCTTGATTTTTACCAACACTTTCCCGGCTGATAATGCCGGCTTGTCTGTGTCACGCCATTCAATCTGTCCAGGTCCCGTAAGCACTAGTGCTTTCATTCAATAAAAAATATGGGGGTGAATAATTTCAAAATAAACGGAAATAATAATGAATAAACAGGGAATTTATTTGATTGTTCCTGCCGCCAGTGTGAAGTAGAATGTACTTCCTTTTCCTACTTCACTTTCAGCGTACATTCTTCCACCATTCCTTTCTACAAGGTCTTTGCTTAGAATAAGTCCGAGGGCTCCTTTTCTACCTGCATTTTTACCAAACAACCCCGATAACGTCTGTTGATCCATCCCGATACCGGAATCTTTTACACCCACGCTGACAATGCCATCACTTACGCCTGAGAAGCAGGATATCGACCCTCCCTGTGGAGTAAACTTGATCGCATTTGAAATGAGGTTCTCCAATACGATCGCCACCATCACCCGGTCGGCCTTCACCAACTGGCCTTCAGACATGTAGACTTCGCTCTTCATTTTCTTAGCCTCAAGTTGGGTCCGAAATTTTAACAAGGTGAGCTCGGTAAGTCCCTTACAATCAAATACTTCAGGGTGATAATTCGCTGAATCGTGGCCGACTTCCAGCCAACGTATTACGTCCTCTACATAGGCCTTCAATGCTCCGGTACTCACCACGGCGCTCTCGAGCGAATCCCTTTGGTCCCCTTTCGCGGACTTGGCCTGCAGGGCAACATCCTGTTCCAGGTTGTCCAGCATCAGGCGCGATTCCTTAAGGCGTTCAGACAATGCAGTTAGCATCTGATCCCGTGACGCACGCAACGTGCTCACCTCCTCAGAAGCCTGGTTCATAAGCGAATTCAATTCGCTTCTTTTTCTCAGAAACAAAACTATGGCGACTGCCGCAAGCGCAATCAGACTCACAGCAGCAATGAGCGTATACCGCCATTGTTGATGGGTGGTCTGCTCAAACGCGTTGATGCGCGCATTGAAGAGAATATTGTCTTTGCGACGCGCTTCCTGCTCACGCAGCAGCTCTCCCCGCAACTGCAAGTCTTTTTGCGCCACCGCTTCCGCACCGGATTTTTTCCCATAGTCCTCCGCAAGCATATAATCTTCGAGGGCATTCTTGTAGTCTTTCATCTCGGCGCGAACGCCCGATCTCCAGCGGTAGGCGACGGCCAGGGTGTCGGGATTGCCTGAATTGCCAGCGAGGGCAACGGCCGAATCAGCAAACTGTATGGCCTCCTTCAGCTTATGCTGAGACGCAAATGATTTTGACTGCAAGCAGAAGCTATTGACCGATCGCTGCGACAGCGATTCCTCTGCAGTCATGCACAACACCAAAATGATCAGGAGTTTTAACGAGCGGGGCATCCGTCAAAACTAGCAACTATTCATTAGAATGGCATCTCATCTTCTCCTCCGCGCGGTGATGGAGGCGGCAACTCATCGCGGAATGTGTTCAACCGGCTTTCACGGGTGACACTTCCGAATGAACCCTCGGAAGGCCCATCGAAGTCGGCGAACTTCGTGAACTTCCCAATAAACTTCAGCTTGACTGTATCCAGCGAGCCATTTCTATGCTTGGCAACGATTACTTCAGCCATACCTTGCGTTGGGAGGCCTTCTTCATCCTGCGTGATTTTGTAGTATTCGGGACGATACAGAAACATAACGATGTCAGCATCCTGTTCAATAGAACCGGATTCGCGCAAGTCAGAAAGCTGCGGGCGTTTATCTCCTCCGCGCGTTTCCACACCGCGACTCAACTGAGAAAGCGCGATGACCGGAACTTCGAGTTCCTTGGCAATCCCTTTCAGCGCTCGCGAAATAGACGCGATCTCCTGCTCACGGTTTCCCTGGCTGTCACCTTTCATAAGCTGCAGGTAGTCGATCACGATCATCTGCACGTTGTGCTCTGCCTTCAGTCTCCGGCACTTTGCACGGAGCTCAAGGATCGAAAGCGCGGGCGTATCATCAATGAATATGGGAGCCGAAGACAGGCGATTGGTCTTATGAACCAATTGCTGCCATTCG
This sequence comes from Cyclobacteriaceae bacterium, assembly GCA_044227305.1. Taxonomy (GTDB): domain Bacteria; phylum Bacteroidota; class Bacteroidia; order Cytophagales; family Cyclobacteriaceae; genus ELB16-189. The sequence goes on from JBGAFJ010000002.1 coordinate 60,190, forward strand.
AAGTCGGCCAGGTTGCCACGCTTGATCTTTTCGGACTCCAATTCGGCTTCGGCAGAGATGAGACGATTCACCAATTGCAGGGACGCCATCTCCAGGGAAAAAATCGCGACGGGGAAATTAAAATCCACCGCAGCATTGCGGAGTGCCGAGACGACGAAGGCCGTCTTACCCATACCGGGGCGAGCCGCAATGATCACAAGGTCCGACTTCTGCCATCCGCTCAGAATGCGGTCCAGTTTGGTAAATCCTGTGGGAACACCCGTGAGTCCATCTTTGTGATTTTTGCGCTCCTGAAGCTCCTGAACAGCCCTCGACATCAATGCCTTCATGGAATCGTAGTTCTTTCTGAGGTTGGAATCAGAAATCGCGAAAACGGCTTGTTCGGTTTTATCTAAAAGATCGAATACATCGGTGGTGTCCTCATAGGCGTCCTGCTGTATCTGGGATGAAATGGTAATCAGCTCACGCTTGATCGCCATTTCAATAATGATACGCGCATGGTACTCGATGTTTGCCGCGGAACTAACGCGCGAGGTCAGTTCAGCTATGTAATATGCCCCTCCAACGACTTCCAGCCTCCCGTTTTTTCGTAGCTGCGCTACCACTGTGCGCATGTCCACGGGTTGTGATCCTTTGAACAGGTCGATGATTGCCTGGAATATTTCTTTGTGCTGTTCGGTGTAAAAATGTTCTGGTCGCAGATACTCAACGACAGCCGTTAATGCGTTCTTTTCCAGCATCAAAGCCCCCAGTACTGCTTCTTCCAGATCAAGCGCCTGAGGCGGCAACTTGCCAAGGTTCTCCGAGATATCCCGTGGAACCAGTTTGGCAATTTTGGTGCTGCCTGACCTCACCGGCGTCGATCTTTGCTCCATACTCGTGGTTGTTGTATGTGTTTCTTTTTAAAAAGGGAGACAAACCTAAAAATTGAAACACAGTTACAATTCTTTCATCTCCACAACTTCTAAACAATCCACAAACAAAACGAAGAAAGGTGTGAATAAATTTCCTGCGATGAATTCCGTTTAATTAGGTGTCGATCCGGGAAAGATTGATTCAAATGCGTAATCTCCTAACAATGAACCCTTTCAAACGACAAACATTTTAACTTACTTCAAGCCCGGAAATAACAAGTAAAATTGAGCAACGCCAGGAAAATACATTTTGCAGGGCTAGGCGACAGAAGCATAAACGATCTCGCCATCGAGCTCAAGAATGCGGGCAACATCATCACTTGTTCATTCGATGAGATCACCGGCCCGGAACAGGATAAGTTATTGAGACACAACATCCTGAACACCAAGGTTGAAGCTGAAAAGATAGATCATACGGTGCAAGCCGTCATTGTAAGTCCGCACATTAATAAAGACAGCCTTGAAATACGGCGCGCCCAGGAACTGAAACTGCCGATATTTTCAGTCCCGGAGTTTGTTTACGAGGTGTCGAAAGACAAACAGCGGGTGGTCGTTACCGGAAATCACGGCAAGGCATTGATAACCGCTCTGATCGTTCATGTCCTGGCATTCAACAAAAGGAAGTTCGACTATTTCACTGGCGGCAGACCGCATGGTTTCGAAGGTGTTGTAAAACTTTCAGATGCACCGGTCATAATTATTGAGGGTCAGGATGTTAGCGCTTCAGTCTGGGATCCCACTCCCTGCTTTCTGAAGTACCACCATCACATCGGCGTCATCAACGGGATCGAATGGCAGACGTCCAGTCTCTATCCCACGCGGGATGAATATGTCAGGCAGTTCGGCCACTTCGGGGCTTCTACTCCCAAGGGCGGTGCGTTGATCTATTTTGAGTTGGACCCCGTCGTCACGGCCTTGCCGAATATGAATAAACCGGACGTGGTTTTTGTGCCCTACAAAACCCATCCAAGTGTCTTCGAGGGTGGTCAGGAATATCTGGTAACGCCGGATAAGACCAAGCTTCCGCTGAAGATTTCAGGAAAGCATAACATGCAGAATATCAGCGCCGCACATGAGACCTTAAAAAGAATCGGCGTAACCAACGAAATGTTCTACCAAGCAGTGCCAAGCTTCGAACCGACCGCTCACTGAGCACATGAAACTGAATCTGAAAATTCCGCTTTGTTTTTTCGACCTGGAAACCACCGGGACGAACATCAGCCAGGACCGGATCGTGGAGATCGCTGTCATCAAACTCATGCCCAACGGCGAAACCATCTCGAAGGCCAACCTCGTAAACCCTACGATCCCGATCCCCGCAGAGTCGACCGCGGTCCATGGAATCTCCAATGAAGATGTCGTGGGAAAGCCGACGTTTAAAGAGCTGGCAAAGGAGTACGCCAAATTTTTCGAGGGTGCCGATCTCAGCGGCTTCAGCATCACCAAGTTTGACGTACCTATGCTGGTGGAGGAGTTTCTCCGTGCAGGTGTCGATTTCGATTATACACGCAAACGCATTATTGACTCCCAGCGAATCTATCATTTGATGGAGAAAAGGAACCTCGCAGCGGCTTATCAATTCTACTGCAATAAGAATCTCGAAGATTCGCATACCGCCGAAGCGGACACGCGGGCTTCCCTGGAAGTGCTGCTGGCGCAGGTCGAGCGATATGAAAATCAACCCGTCGTAGATCCGATGGGTGAATCGCTGGGAGTGATCAAAAACGATCTGGATGAACTCAATAAACTCACCTCATCCAACATGATCGATCTCGCCGGTCGAATGGTCCTCAATAGCAAAGGGGAAGCCATCTTCAATTTCGGTAAGCACAAAAACAAAGGCGTCCTCGCGGTGCTGAAAGAAGAAGCAGCTTATTACGATTGGATGATGAACGGAGACTTCTCGCTTGATACAAAGCGGCGCCTCACTGAAATCAAGCTAAGCGCACTGAAAAATAAGTAAGCCAGGACTGTGACTGGGAGACTATGGGATTCTCTTAATACTGAGAAACCTGGTCCACTCTTGTAGCAGCAATATCTATACGCTGTCTTAACTAAAATCCACTTCCTATGAAAACCAATCATTGGCTTTTGGGCCTTTCTGTTACCGCATTGCTTTCTGGTTGCGCAATCGTTCGTCCGGGAGAAGTTGGCATCAAGCAAAAACTTGGTAAGATAAAAAGCGATCATCTGGCCCAGGGTCCGTATGTATTTAATCCGTTTACCACACGCATCCTTAAGATTCCCGTCAGGACCGTTGAAGCCTTTAACACACTCGAAGTTCCAACGAAAGAAGGGCTTACGGTAAAGTCCGAGATCGCATTGCTGTATCATGTGAAACCGGAAGCTGCGCGTGAAGTGTATACCAAATATGGTATGAACTACCAGGAAGTAATCGTCGAAGCGAACTTCCGTGCAGTGGTGCGACATATCTGCGGTATGTACTTCGCCAAAGAATTGTTTGCGGTAGACCGCAAGAAGATTGAAAAAGAAATCTACGACGAAATAGCGGCCGGCATCTGGGACAAGGGATTTGTCACTGACGCCGTCTTACTGAAGAGCATTACGATGCCGCCCCAGATATTCCAGGCCGTTGAGAACAAACTGAAAGCAGAACAGGAGGCTTTGCAGATGGAATTTGTCATCAACAAGCAAAAGAAAGAAGCGGAGCGCATGCAGATCGAAGCGGAGGCCATCAAAAACTATAACAGAACCGTGTCCGAAAGTCTCTCTGAACTGATGATCAAATGGAACAGTATCCAGGTCATGAAGGGATTGGTGACATCGCCCAACTCGAAGGTTATTGTCACGGATGGAAAGAGTCCGATGATTCTGAACGACAAGTAGATTGCAGCCCTTTCGTTTTAGGGGCTACGACGTACAACGCACTCATTGTCAAAGATTTAACGGAAAATATCTACCCTTGTCCTACGAACCTGAGGTTCGGGTGCAGGTCGATAACGACAAAAACAAAATTAAAAAACGGGTGATACAAAGGTATGTGGAAGAGTATAACAGGAAACAGGAAACAGGAAACAGGAAGCAGGAAGCAGGAAGTCAAAGCCTGAGTTCCTCACTCAAACTTCTTTCCAGGTATGATCGGCAAGCAACTTTACCGCCGCCACAAAAGCTTTGAACGGAATCTTGGAGCCCCACTCCTTCGGACCGACCATGGATACCAGGTGTGATCCGTCTTCCTTTTCATAGAGGTAATAAATCTGCCCGATCACTGGGCTGAAACTGAGTTTCGCGTCATAGATGATCACAGAAAGCTCTTTCCGCTGTTGAATCTCTTTCGCCTGGATGGCCAGTAGTTCAATCTGCTGACGGATCTGCGTCAGTTGCATATTGGTCTGTTCCTCCATGGCGGTCAACGCATGGTGCCTGATCATCCCCTCTTCATTCGGTTTGATCAGCGCGCCGGAAACAGAAGCAGAATAGGGAAGCACGCTTAGCTGCCTGTGATATATCTCTGTATTCGTTGCTACAGACCCCTCTTCTGAAATGCTTTTTTGCGTGATCTTCAGGTAGCCTTTCGGTGTGATCTCGTGAGTGACCAGCAATATTTCACGGCCTCCTTTATAGAAATGACTTTCAAACAGTGTGGTTTCAGTGAATGTAGTCTTGATCGTGTCGGCGATGTCGGGATTTGAAAATGTGTGATCGTCTCCATCCGGGATCATCACGTAGTCTGAATGAAAAGCATGATCCTCAATCGTCACCCAGTTCATCGACACTTTCAGTTCGTCTTTCTTTTCACCGTACTCGATACGATAGATGCCTGACTTCGGACGGGCTGCGAACTCATAGGTTCCTTTCTCAGGAAATAATTGCCATGAACCAATGAAGTTGTATGCCTCTACCATGTATCAGGTTTATCCAAAGTTGATTGCAACGAAGGTAATTGGAATTGGTTGCAAAATGATAGCGACAGGCACTTGCCAAATACCTACACATCTACACATCTACACATCTACACATCTACCCATCAACCCATCACTTCTTATAAAACGTCATCGCCTCCGGTATCCATCCCTGTAAATCCTTGATGCGCGTATCGTTGGAGGGGTGGGTAGAAAGAAACTCGGGGGGTGCCTGGCCGCCGGCCTGCTCACTCATGCGCTGCCAGAAAATGGGCGCCTGATTGGGATCATATCCGGCCAGCGACATGAAGATCAGACCCAAATGATCGGCCTCCGATTCATCCTGCCTGCTGAACTTGAGCATGCCGATGCTTGAACCTGCACCGACGGCCTGAAGCAAAAGTTGCTTACCGGCAGACGGATTCGCTCCCATCACGGCGCTCAAAGAACTCAACCCCAGTTGTTCAAGCATCTGCTGGCTCATTCGTTCACGTCCGTGGTTTGCGATGGCGTGTGCCACCTCATGTCCCATCACAATGGCAACACCAGTTTCATCTTTACAAATTGGCAGGATGCCTGTATAGAAAGCCACTTTGCCGCCAGGCATACACCAGGCATTGACCGTCTTGGGATCGTCGATCACGTTAAATTCCCAGGCGAAGCCCGCCAATTCATTGGAAAGATTCTGGCTCGCCATGTACTGCTCGACGGCACGTTGTATTCTTCCCCCAACCCGGCGAATCATTTCAACCTGCTGGGCATCTTTCGATAGCGGTCCCTTAGCAATCACATCGCGGTATTCCTGCGATGCCATCGGGATGAGCTCGGAGTTTGAGACGAGATTCAATTGTTTACGTCCGGTCAGTGGAACTGTGGCGCAGGCATAGATCATTGAAATCAAAGTGAAGGCGATTGAAATCTTTTTCATAAGGAAAATAGTTGGCCGTTTTTATCTGCAGCAAAATTAAAGACCTGAGTTTAAAAATTCTCTCAAATAATGGAGGAAAAGTGTTTTTAACGCGTTTTGTTGATAACTTTGCTAAAATACCATGCCAAACCATCTATGAGAATATTTTGCGTCGGTCGGAACTATGTGGAACACATTCAGGAGTTGAATAACGAGAAGCCGACCGATCCGGTGATATTCACCAAGCCGGATACCGCGATCATCAGAGACAATGGCCCTTTCTACTACCCCTCCTTCTCAAAGGATGTCCATCATGAAGTCGAGTTGGTGTTAAGAATCTGCAAGGAGGGCAAGAACATCGAGCCACAATTTGCAAGCAAATATTACGATGCAATCGGTATCGGCATTGATTTCACTGCGCGCGACTTGCAGCAAAAGCTTAAGGAAAAAGGATTGCCCTGGGATATTGCGAAGGGTTTTAATGGGTCCGCACCCATCTCTAATAAGTTTATCCCAGTTTCAGAATTCAAAGATGTGAAGAACATCAATTTCAAATTGGAAGTGGATGGGAAGTTACAGCAAGCAGGAAATACCAGCCTGATGCTATTCCCGTTTGATACCATAATAGCCTATCTGGCACAATTTTTTACACTTAAAACTGGTGACTTGATTTTTACCGGCACTCCGAAGGGAGTTGGACCCGTGACCCATGGAAATAAATTGTCTGCATTTATCGAGGATGAGAAGTTGCTGGAGTTCGAAGTTAAGTAAGATACTAGTACTGGCAGTTCTTCCCTTCGGCGTTTACGCGCAGTTTGCTGATGGCGATGGTGCATCGTCAAAAAATGCTGCAAACGATGCCTATCTTTTTCCCATCAACCCAGGCAAGCCAAACTTTCTAGCCGGGACAATGGGTGAGCTTCGCAATACCCATTTTCATGGAGGTATCGACATCCGGACGAACAATCGGATCGGTTTACCGGTGCTGACCACCCAGGACGGCTTCATCACGCGCGCCAGCGTGAGCGCGTTCAGCTATGGAACAGCCCTTTTCATCACTCATCCGGATGGGAAGACTTCTGTTTACGGACATCTCGACAAATACAACGGCAAGCTGGCCACCTTCATCAGGCAGCAACAATACCAGAAAAAAAGTTTTGAGATTGACCTTTTTTTCAAACCCGGTGAATTCCCGGTAAGAAAGGGAGATACCATCGCCTTCTCAGGTAACACCGGATCTTCGTCCGGTCCACATCTTCACTTTGAAATCCGTGATGGCAACTACGTTCTGAATCCGTTGAAGTTTGGATTTAAAGAGATCAAAGATAACATCCCTCCCGCTGCCCAGAAGATTGCTTTAAAAACACTCGATGATCAATCGAGAATCAACGATCGTTTCGGGCGGTTTGAATTCACGATGATCAGAAAATCCGCCACCGAATTTATTTTACCCGCACCCATTCTCGCGCACGGAAACATAGGCGTAGAACTTCTTGCCGACGATCGCATGGACGAGACCCATGCCCGATGCGGCATCAACTACATTGAAATGTTCGCTGACAGCCAGCAGGTTTTCACGCAAACCATCGAGAAAGTTGACCTGGATGAGACGCGAAGCATACTGGCTCTGATGGATTACAAAACCTTGGAGATCAAAGGCAAACGCTTTAACAAACTGTACATCGACGATGGAAACAACCTGGATTTTTATACATCCACCAACAGCGGCATCATTCGTGTGGACGGAACCGATCGTGCGGTCCGAATCGCGATGCGTGATGAATCGGGCAATAAAAGCAATGCCACGTTCCGGTTAAAAAGCAACCCGGTTTCGGATGAGATGATCCTCGCTACAAAACGGGCATTCAGGATCGAAGCCGACTTACTTGGAAATTTCATGAGCGTAACCTCAGCATCATGTCCTGGCGCGGCAGATAAACTTCAGATTTTCAGCAAAGGTCAGCGCGCCGAAATAAACTATAGCTACAAAGGAGCCAATCAGAACGTTTATCTGATCGATCTGCGCAAGAGCCAACCGGACTCCGTCGTCTCTTGCTCGGGTAACCTGATCTTCCACTTCAAAGATGTGGTTCCATCCGGCACGGAATATGCCTATTACGGCGACTGGGTAGACATCCGGTTTCCGGACAGGGCACTGTATGACACTTTGTTCCTGAATGTGGATCATTATGTGATTGACAATCAAAGCGAATCGTTTGTCATTGGACAAAGAACAGTCCCCATCCACTCTAACCTATTGATTACGCTGAAGCCGACGCTGTATCAGACTCCAGCGAAAAATCTTGCCGTGTACCGACGGGAAGGCAGCCGCCTGTCGTATGTTGGGGGCGAGTGGATCAACGGAAAAGTGCGTTTTGCTACTCGGGAACTGGGTGAATTTACTTTTGCTACCGACACCGTAGCTCCCGTGATTACGCGCATCAAACTAGACCGCTATTCGGCCAGGTTCAGAACCCGGGACGGTCTCTCAGGAATCTCTTACTATGAAGCCACTATCGACGGAGAATGGCTCCTGATGTGCTATGATTTCAAATCAGGCATTTTGCAATCAGATCGCCTGAATCCCGCCAAACCGCTCAAAGGAGATTTTGAACTGAAGGTCGTTGATCGCGCCGGGAATGAGCGTATCTTCAGGCAAAAAATTCTCTGATCATGTCTCTTACCAACGGAACAAAAGCTCCTGACTTCACCACCAAAGATCAGGACGGCAACGATGTTACACTCTCCAAGCTGAAAGGGAAGAAGATAGTGCTCTACTTCTACCCCCGCGATATGACACCAGGTTGTACCGCTGAAGCCTGCAGCCTACGTGATAATTATAAGGCGCTGCAGAAAGCCGGCTACGAAATTTTCGGCATCAGCACCGATGATGAAAAATCACACAAAAAATTTATTGCGAAGGAGAAGCTTCCATTCCGTTTGCTCGCAGACACGGATAAGTCTGTGCACACAAAATATGAGGCGTGGGTTGAGAAGTCGATGTACGGCCGTAAATACATGGGTACCGCACGCATCACTTACGTGATCAACGAAGACGGTATCATCGCCGAAGTCATCGAAAAAGTGGATACGAAAAACCACGCTGGCCAGATACTGAAACAAAATCTGACGGTACCGACACCGGCGCGGAAAGCCTCAGCCAAACCGGCTAAAAAAACTGCGAAGAAAGTGGTGAAGAAATCAGCGGCAAAGAAAAAGAAGTAGGCGGTCAGATCCAGCCCATCGCAATGGCAACCCAGGGAATTAACGCAACAATTGCAGTGACCAGAATCCATATCCACAACTTACTTTTAACGGGCTGCGATGCATTCATATGGCGTTGATACGTCCTTACTTTGCAATGGTTTCGGGCTATCGTTGTTTAACGTTTAATTAACATTTACAGGGTTAGCGCAGTTTGGATTATTTGGCCTACTCTATCAAGACGATCGACTATGAAAAAATTTTTATGGCTCCTTTGTATGTTCCTGGGATGTGGCCAGTCGTATGCCCAACCAGGCAAGGCGATCTATGTTCAGTATGCTCGCTGGACAGAAGCAACGAAGTTCCTGAATGAGTCAACGATCGTAGTTATCCCGTTGGGGGCGGCTGCCAAGGAACATGGCCCTCACCTACCGCTCGAAAATGACTATCTGATAGCAAAATATCTCACCGATCGCATCGCACTCGAACAACAAGTGGTGATCTATCCGATTGTCGACTATCATTTCTATCCGGCCTTCCTGGAATATGCCGGCTCCACGTCCCTTCGATTTGAAACTGCTGCTTCCATGATTGTGGATTTGTGCCGCGTCATCTCTGCACACGGCCCGAAAAAGTTTTACATCCTGAACACAGGTGTGTCCACGCTCGGTCCGCTAAAAGTTTCCAAAGAGATGCTCGCTATGCAAGGCATTACGATGACCTATACTGACATTCTACATGTTGCCGCCGACGCTGAAAAAAAGATCAGGAAACAACCCGCGGGCACACATGCAGATGAGATCGAGACCTCCATGATGTTATACATAGCTCCTGATGCTGTAGACATGGAGCGCGCTGCCCGTGACATTCCGAAGATTGACGGACCAGGACCCCTTACCCTCGATTCGACCAATCAAAATGGCCGCTACTCTCCAACCGGAATCTATGGCGACGCCACGTTGGCCACGCGGGAAAAAGGTGAAGTGGTCGTAGAAGCAATGGTTGCCGGAATCAACAAAGAGATCGATGCATTAAGAGCAATTACACCCAAAGCACCAGTGCCGGTTCACAATAATTTTCTGTTCACTGGCATATTTAACCTTTCAAAGGATGAAAAGATCATCATCTCACTCGACGACAATCAGCTGATGTTTGAGGGTAAAGGGCCTCGAAAGATCGCGCTGCTCCGCCAGACTGATACATCGTTTACACTGGGTGAGCGCGGTCGCATCGTTTTCTTCAAAGATGGATCCGGGAAATACAGCACTGTGTACCTAAACTGGGAAGGCGTTGATTATTTAGGGAGAAAGTAGGCACAAGCCGTTGACGCGGCGAGTCGGGTACAGAATTTGTCCCCCGCTTTTCTCGGGAATTGCTGCACGAGCTATATATTGTGGACCTAAACCATCCAATTCCATGAAAAGACTAATGCCCCTGATGCTTGCCGCAGGCATCACGTGCTGTGCCTGGGCCCAGCAAAAATCCATGATCGGATATACAACAGATGCTGCCAAAGTTGAATTTAATCTGGAAGAAAAATTTGATGCCCAGCTCAAGGCTGAAAATCTGGACGCCTGGATGAAAAAATTGACCGCCCATCCTCACCACATCAGTTCACCTTATGGAAAAACCAACGCTGAATTCATTCGTGATCAATTCAGGAGCTGGGGCTATGATGCCGAAATAGAGACTTACAAAGTTCTCTTCCCCACACCAAAAGTGCGCGTACTGGAAATGACTGGTCCGACGAAATTTGTTGCAAAGATTTCGGAACCTGCTCTGAAAGAAGATGGAACTTCAGGACAAATTTCTGAACAATTGCCGGTGTACAACGCCTGGTCTGCCGACGGTGATGTCACCGGTGAGCTGGTGTTTGTGAATTACGGAGTACCCGACGACTACGAACAGCTCGAACGAATGGGAATCGATGTGAAAGGAAAAATTGTGATTGCGAAGTATGGCGGTTCATGGCGCGGTATCAAACCTAAAGTTGCCCAGGAGCATGGTGCAGTAGGTTGCCTGATCTATTCAGATCCAAAAGAAGACGGTTACCACGAGGGTGACGTTTATCCAAAAGGTGCATATCGTCCAAAAGATGGCGCACAAAGAGGCTCGGTGATGGACATGCCTGTGTATCCCGGCGATCCGCTTACACCCGGCATTGGCGCCACTGCCGATGCAAAACGACTTGAAAGATTATCTGCGCCCAATCTTATTAAAATTCCGGTACTCCCGATTTCCTATGCGGATGCACAGCCACTGCTGGCTGCACTCACAGGTCCCGTCGCTCCTGAAAAATGGCGCGGCAGCCTCCCCATCACTTATCATGTGGGCCCCGGGCCCGCAAAAGTTCATCTGAACCTTCAGTTCGACTGGAAGATGGTGGATTGCCTCAATATCATTGCAAAACTCAAGGGCAATGAGCTCGCCGGCGAGTGGGTTATTCGTGGCAACCACCACGACGGTTGGGTGAATGGCGCCAACGATCCGATCAGCGGACTGGTCGCAGAGATGGAGGAAGCACGGGCTCTTGGTGAACTTGTGAAATCGGGGTGGAAACCGAAGCGCACTATCGTCTATTGCGCCTGGGACGGCGAGGAGCCGGGACTGATGGGTTCCACGGAATGGGTGGAGCATCATGCACAGGAACTGCAGCAAAAAGCGGTCACATATATCAACTCGGATGGAAACGGAAGAGGATTCCTCGGTGTGCAGGGTTCGCATACACTTGAGACACTTATCAATGAAGTGGCTCGCGACGTAAATGATCCTCAGACTGGCGTGAGTGTTCTTGAACGAAACAGATCGGCCCGATTGCTTTACGCGGGATCGACCAAAGCAAGAAAGGACATCCTCGGAAAAAAGACGATGGAGATCGATGCATTGGGGTCAGGATCCGACTATTCACCGTTCATTCAACATCTTGGAATTCCTTCTCTGAACATTGGCTTCGGCGGCGAAGATGGTGCGGGCGTGTATCATTCCATCTACGATTCTTATGATCATTACACGAAATACGGAGATCCGAAATTTCAATACGGAATTGCGCTGGCCAAAACTGCCGGTCGGGTGACGTTGCGAATAGCTGACGCCGATGTACTGCCATTCGATTTCAAAAGCTTTCACAATACAGTAAAAGGATATCTCGCTGAAGTAACAGCCTTAATAGATAACCTTCGTGAATCAACCGACGTGGATAACCAGATGATCCGCGAACAGAGATACGTTCAAGCTTCCGATCCGAAAATCAAGTATGTAGCGCCCACAACAAAAGAGCCCGTTCCTTACATTAATTTCTCCAGCCTTCAGAATGCGATCAGCAAGCTTGAAAAAAGTGCGGGCAGGTTTGCAGACTTGTACGCCGCGAATCCGAAACCCAATACGAACCTCAACAAATTGAATCAGCTGTTGTACCAGGCAGAGCAGAAGTTATTGTCGCCGAGCGGATTGCCGCGCCGCGGATGGTACAAACACACCATCTATGCGCCAGGTTTTTACACGGGGTATGGTGTAAAGACATTGCCAGGCATTCGTGAAGCCATCGAGCAACGCAGCTGGACCGAAGCGCAAGAACAGATTGAGATTGCATCGCGGGCGATTGACGCCTATGCCAATCAGATCGATGAAGCTGCGAAAATTCTGATGATGCGATAACACATGTAAAGTGCGCTAAAACTTTTCCTTGGTTCAAAACCCGTCGCTTACACGGCGGGTTTTGTTTTAATATCCTTCTTCCGATGTTACATTTGACTTCTTTTTAGCACGAATGAAGCTCAATAAGTATTTCGTAATCGATTTCGACAGCACTTTTACTAAAGTGGAGGCTTTTGATGTCCTTGCCGACATCTCCCTGAATGGCCATCCTGAAAAGGAAAAGATCAAAAAACAGATTGAGGATATCACGGCCCAGGGTATGGCGGGCAGCATTTCATTCCGAGAATCCCTTGAGAAAAGACTTGCTTTGCTGAGCGCCGAAAAGCGGCACCTCCCGCAACTCGTCGAATTGCTAAGGCAAAAAGTGTCAGAATCGTTTAAAAGAAACAAGGATTTTTTCAACACCTACGCAGACAATATTTACATCGTATCCAACGGCTTCCGGGAGTTTATCGAACCCGTCGTTACGGAATTCGGAATCAAACCTTCAAACATTCTTGCCAACGAATTCACGTTCGACAGTCAGGGTAAAGTCACCGGGTTCGACAAAGAGAATCCTCTCTCGCTGAACCAGGGAAAGACAGAACAACTGAAACGTCTCAATCTGCCCGGCGATATTTATGTAATTGGTGACGGCTATACAGATTATGAAATCAAGCATTCAGGACTCGCCAATAAGTTCTACGCCTTCACCGAGAATGTTGAGCGTGAAAGCGTTTCAAGCAAAGCAGACCATATCGCACCCAGTCTTGATGAATTCCTGTATTTGAACAAACTAAACACAGCCATCTCCTATCCGAAGAATCGCATCAATGTCCTGTTGCTGGAGAATGTCCATCCGGTTGCCATTGAACTCATGAAAGCCGAAGGTTTCAACGTGGAGTCCTACCCGGCCGGATTAGAAGAAGATGAGCTTTGTGAAAAGGTCAAAAACGTATCTGTTCTGGGGATACGCTCCAAGACCCAGGTAACAGCAAAAGTACTGGCACATGCCAACCGCTTGATGGCCATTGGAGCATTTTGCATAGGAACGAATCAAATCGAACTAAAAGAAGCCACGAAGCGCGGAATTGCTGTATTCAATGCGCCATTTTCGAATACGCGCTCTGTGGTGGAACTGGTGATCGCAGAAATGATCATGCTTATGCGAGGCATCGTTGGCAAGTCCAACAAAATGCACGACGGCAAATGGGATAAATCCGCAAAAGGAAGTTTTGAAGTGCGCGGCAAGAAGTTGGGCATCGTGGGATATGGAAACATCGGCGCACAGTTATCGGTGCTTGCAGAAAATCTGGGGATGCGGGTTTACTATTATGACCGTGAAGAGAAACTGGCCATGGGCAACGCAGTCAAATGCAAAAGCCTGAAAGAGCTGCTCGAAATTTCAGACGTAATAACGATCCATATCGACGGGCGTGAAAGCAACACCAACGTCATCAGCCGGGGAGAGTTTAATCAAATGAAGACGGGAGTTATTTTCCTTAATCTTAGCCGTGGACATGTCGTGGATATCATGGCTTTGCGCGAAAATATTCTCAGCGGGAAGATCGCGGGATGTGCCGTAGATGTTTTTCCTTACGAACCGATTGACAACAACGAGGAATTCAAGTCAGAGCTGCGGGGTCTCCCGAATACCATCCTCACCCCCCATATCGGCGGCAGCACCGCGGAAGCACAGGAAAACATCGGCAACTTTGTCCCCGGTAAAATGATGGATTACATCAACACGGGGAGTACCAGCAACAGTGTGAATTTTCCCAACCTGACTCTTCCGACACTTGAAAATGCCCATCGCCTGATTCATATTCACAACAACGTACCGGGCATCCTAGCAAAGATCAATAAAGTGCTTGCAGATCATTCGATCAACATCGCTGGACAGTATCTGAAGACCAATGAGATGATCGGTTACGTGATCACCGACATCAACAAAGAATACAACAAAGAAGTGATCAAGGAGCTGCGTGCGATCGAAAACACGATCAAGTTCCGGGTGTTGTATTAGTTATTATTTGATGACAAGCTTCACGTGATGAAGGGCATCTGCAGCATACAGGGTAACTATATAAAGTCCTGCCTGGTAGCCTGAAAGGTCGACAGTGAATTTCTGCTTCTGCGCATCACCATCACTCAATGCAGTCTTGAATAATTCCGCACCGGACAAATTTGAGATTCGAATTCCGGTCGCGCGGTACTTTCCTGACAATTCAAAATTCACTTCGCCCGCGGCGGGATTGGGATACATTTTAAGACCCGTAGCGATTCCGTCAAACTTGACTGCAACGATTTTGGAAAGATGTGCTTCACCTCCAAAATCAACCTGACGCAGGCGGTAATACGAGGTACCCTGGAAAGGCTGTGCATCAACAGCCGTGTATTCAGATCTCCGCGTGATTGTTCCCTGTCCAGGCACCTGCAAAATCTTGTTCCAGGACTCGCCATCCTGCGAAGACTCCACCACGAAATAATCGTTGTTCAATTCACTTTCTGTCACCCAAGACAAATCAACCTGCTCATCACTGGCTTTCGCGCTAAAGGAAACGAGCTGAACCGGCAGCGGCGTGGTGGTTGTATTGGTTGTACCGACCGTGAAATAGAAGCCCGTACCGGCTGCAAAGTCAGTGATAAACTCTACGACTTGCGTTCCATTATTGACGGACGAGGGTGCAATCAAAGTTGCACCAGCCGCAAATACTCCATCTGCATCAACCATCAGCCTGGTGTTGTTCAAGTCGTTGGCGCCGGCCACACCCCCAACACCCGGCACAGTTGACAGGTCAAATCGGATGGTAACGTTGCCTACCGTCCCCGTTTCTTGAGCTTTCCACACACGCGCCAAACGTCCTTTAATTGTGGGACCGGTGAAGTCTCCTACACCAGACGCTGCGAGCACGCCACCATTGTGCGCCCATGAGAGGAATGACTTGTCCGCGCTTAATGTATTGGCGTTCGTGGGATTGTCCGTCGCAAAAGCTGTGTTTGCTATAAAAAGGACATTACCACTGTTACTGCTTCCGGATTGCTTTTGGTTTAATGCCGAATTGTCATCCCTGGCGATAGCCGCAATGTCATTTTTGTAAGCTCCTGCCGCGGTAGCGTCCCAGATTTTTGTACCTGTGGTTCCATTCCAGTTTGAGGCCGTGTAGTCGGTTGGAGTTGATTGATTCAGTGTAATTCCGTATTTGACCGCAAGGTGCGAGTTGATATTTTGCAATTGAGGCGCAGTTAAGGCACTGGTATAAATTAAGAGTTCGGCGATTTCTCCATTAAACAAATTGAAGCCGCCCATCGACCCGATGTACATATCCTGATTGCCTCCTGTAAAAGATGACATCGTATTATCATTGGATATAATAGCGCCATCACGATAGATATCCTGCTTCAACCCCGAAGGTGTAGCTGTAGTGCTGGCGGTAAGATCCCATAGGTAATACTTGTTGACCACGCCACCCCATCCGACACTAAGTCGCTGGCTGGCGCTGACTGCACCCGCATCCCAAAAAAGGAAGCCGTCGCTCCAGGGAACGTGTGCATTGATTCGATTTCCTCCGGCTTGCGTTTCGAAAAATATCGAACTCGCCGCGATCGTATTGGTGCGGGTGACGGCGCAAACATTGATGTCGTTATAAACAGCACTCCCCATGATTCCTCCCGTAATCTTCAATTCATGTGTCGAACCATTGAATTGAATGGAGGGATTAAAGTTTACGCGATTTGCCAAAGGTGTGGGTCTGGCTCCCACCGTGGTCTGTGCCGCATCAAAACCATATCCGCTTTTATCAAGCCACGAAGAAACGGGATTGCCTGTGACGCCTGCATCTGCTTTAAGCCAAAGTTTAAGGGTTGCGAGCGCCGCACCAGGAAGCGGAACTGAAAGCGGACAGGTCGTATTGTTGGTTGACGCCAGCGTAAAAAATTTCTGACCGGTAAGGTTTGTATACGGAACTGAGAAATCCACTACGCCGCCCGACGCTGAGAATCCCCCGGTGGGTGAAATGGTTGCTTCACCGGCAGACCCGTTATTAAAAACGGCATCGTCATCGATTAACAGGACGAGGGCTGCATTCGCGTTTGTTCCATATCCTGTTGGGCCGCTGACCAGATTCATGTTGAATTCAATGATGGCATTGCCACCCGGTGCACCCGTGAGTTTTGAACTCCATATTCTTCGCAGCGACGCTTTAATATTGGTGACGGGTCCGTTGTGATTAAAAGCAGCTGCATTGGGATCGGCAGCTGCAACGATCCCATTGTTACCCCAGGTAAGAAATTGAAGGTCCGCCAGCGATACGGGCGCGGAGATGCTGGAATTCGCTATCGTAATAAGATCCGAAGGCGTGTTGCTGCTTGTCGATTTAGGTTGGTCGAGCACAGAAGTTGCATCGCGACCGATGCCCGCAATATCAAATTTGTAGGCAGCCTGAGCGGTTGCATCCCAGATTACCGTGCTGTTTGACGCCAGATAATTGGTGGCAGTAGTCTGGTCCATCGTAAGTCCATACTTCAGCGCCAGATATGAATTGATTCGTTGCATCTGTGGCGAAGTAAGGTTCGCTGTATACATGATGATCTCTGAAATCTCACCGTCAAAATAATTTCCAGCGTTCAGTGATCCGATGGTCATGGTACTGTTGCTACCCTGAAAGGCCGCCATATCGTTATCGCTTGCGAGCAGAAGGCCGTTCTTATAAATGTCTTGCTTCTGCCCTGATGGTGTCGTTCCGGTATTGCTTGACATCAAAGTCCACAGGTAGCTCTGACCTGTCGCACCAGTCCAAGCTGTTGAAAGGCGCGTTGGGCTCACGGCCGAACCCGCGTCCCAATACAAAATTCCATCGCTCCATGGAATGTGTGTGTTGATGCGACCTCCGGAAGCCTGGTCTTCATAAAAGATAGAACCAGCCGAAACACTCGCCGCCCGGCTTACTATGAACACATTGAAGTTATTTCGGGTAGCCGCGCCCATGATCCCGTTGGTAATCAACAAGCGTTGTGAATTTGCCTGAGTGAATTGTATAGAAGGATTAAAATTCAGCCGGTTCGAAATTTGAAGCGGTCGATTA
Source organism: Cyclobacteriaceae bacterium (assembly GCA_044227305.1). Lineage (GTDB taxonomy): Bacteria > Bacteroidota > Bacteroidia > Cytophagales > Cyclobacteriaceae > ELB16-189. Next base: position 77,795 of record JBGAFJ010000002.1, read on the forward strand.
ACCACAGTGGCCTGGGTCGCGTTGAATCCGTTTCCGCTTTGGTCATTCCATTGTTGAACTTCTGTGGAGGGACTCAATGTGGTACCCGCGTTCGCTTTCAGCCAAAGGCGGCTCCCTCCGACGCCACCGGGTTGGGCCAGCGAAGTCAAGACGACAAAAACAACAAGTAACAGGGTCTGGAATAGCCTATGGCACCACTTCATATTGCTTTGAATACAAAAAATTTGACGAAAGTAAGCAGAATTCGCAAGCTTTTGTCGCTCAGAAAAGAGAAAAGCGCAGAAGGGCAAAAAATTCACAAGGACCAGGAGGAGTTTCTGAACCCCAATTACGACAAGTTTTGAGCTGTCTTCAACCGCAACCTTCTTCTGTTAACCTGCTTTTTGGGCGAGGTCCCGATCCCGATAATTATCGGGACTATCGGGATGAGGCCTGATTTTGTTTGACGACGTTCGCTCGGAATTGTTTTCTATGTTAGGTTCAGCAAACGTGTCCCAAGTCCAAGTGAATTTCTTGTTTCAAACGTACAAAAATCTCATTCGACGCAACGCTTGACTTAACTATAATTTTTTAAACACCGGAAAGTTCCATGGCTCCCGTTGCAATGGCACTATTATTGCGCCGAACCGCAGCCTGCACGCCGTTCCATCTCGACCAAAATCTGATCGGGTAGTTCGCGATCCTTCCGAATTTCAATACCTGAAGTCAAGTCGCAAGCAACAGGACGTGAAGATTGAGCTTCACCTTCTTCCCAACCACTTCTTTGTTCCAGCACTAACGATTCTGAAATCCAAATGTGATTTTAGATTAACTTTGCCGTGTCATGGTCAACTTCACACCAGGTCCGTCACAACTGTACTTTACGGTGCCCGACCATGTGAAGAAAGCTTTCCGCGAAGGCATTCCATCCCTATCCCATCGAAGCAAACAGTTCGAAACAATCTACATCGCCACAACGCAGGGACTGAGAGACTTGCTCAATATTCCACAGGATTTTCATGTTGTGTTCACCGGTTCTGCTACAGAAATATGGGAACGCGTCATTCAGAATCTGGTCGCTGAACAATCGTTTCATTTTGTAAACGGTGCTTTTTCAAAGCGCTTTTTTGAGATCGCTCAGCAACTGGGCAAGAGCCCTAAGAAAGCTGAAGTTCCGGCAGGAAAGGGATTTGAACAAGCAATAGCAACGCACAGCGAACTGGTAGCCATCACTCACAACGAAACCAGCACAGGTGTTTCCATGGCGTTACCTGTTCTTCATGCCTTACGTGAACTGAACCCGGATAGTGTTATCGTTGTCGATGCCGTCAGCTCTCTCCCCTTTCCGGAATTCGATTATTCGAAAATTGATTCGGTCTTCTTTTCTGTTCAAAAAGGATTTGGCCTCCCCGCTGGCCTGGGCGTGTGGATCGTAAATGAGAAATGCTTGCAACGCGCTGAACAGCTTCATGCAAAAGGTTATCACATTGGGACCTACCATTCGTTGCCATCGTTGGTTTCCTTCGCACGCAAAAATCAAACTCCCGAAACACCGAACGTACTCGGCATCTACCTGCTGGGGAAGGTCGTTAGCGATTTTCTTGCCCGTGGTGTAAATGTGATTCGCTCTGAGACTTTATACAAAGCCCAACTGTTATATCAGGCGCTCGAAAGAAGCAAGTCGGTGCGCGCATTCGTAGAAGAAAAGCAGAGCAAATCAAAAACGGTAATCGTGGCAGACTGCGGCGACAAAACGAATACCCTCGCTGACCGTCTGCAAAAAATCGGGCTGTATCCGGGCGATGGCTACGGTGAATTCAGGAATTCACAACTTCGTTTTGCAAATTTCCCGGCACACTCCAAAGAACATTTCGAGCTGCTTGCTGATGCGATTGAGAGTTTTGAATAAGACCCAAAATAAGGCAACACCTATTTTTTACGATCGTTATTTTTTTTCAACATATTTCGTATAAATGTGGTTGAAAACCGACGTTTCAAATTGCTTCTGACTCAGGCCTAGCACGGCATTGACATCTCCTCTTTTTTTAACCAACTCTATTACGACATCAAAACCCCAGAGATCAGTAATCGCTTCTATGAGGGCGTATCCGAGCGTATACTCCTGTCCACCACCCAGGCGAGCAAGTCGCGGAAATTTCCTTTTCCTGATCTCGTCGATTTCTGATGGATCAAAAAACCAATTCGATTCAAACTGGGCCAATCCTTCCCACAACCAACGTGGATTGTTTGGTGAATAGTCAATATTCAAATGGACACAGTGAACAAATTCATGCAGCATGCCCTTTACCATCATGACACTATCGTCACCCATACCAATGGGTGACATGATGCGGATATCATCTTTGCCGAATGCTGTTGCCAAAACATGATCGGGAGCAGCAGGATAATTGATGCCCGTGTTAAAACTTCTTCGGTCGGGATAAATCTTCACACAAATCACAGGCAGACTATCCAATCTGAAGTCTTTTTTTATTTTAACATAGTCTTTTTCGAGGCTCCGGGATATCGTGTCGACGAACGCAACGTCCTGTTCAGTGAAACTAAAACTAAAATGAGGAGTCAACTTCTTGTTGTTGAGTATCGAATCACCTGAGCTAAAATCATCAGCCGCGTCAGATATCCTCTTGAATTTCATTGAATGACCCGGTCGCCTGCTGACCAAACCCGCTATTCTCTCATTTTCCTCCTTAAAAGTAAATGTCTCGTTTTCAAACGTCTCGCTTTTGAACTGGTTCGGACCTAGCCGTCTAAGCCTCTGAAATGGAGCTCCGGGCACCACCAACGACAACACTCCTTGATCTACAACAATCTGAATCACATATCCGCGGAGTTGATATTTGCCGACATACCGCGTTAAGTCCTGTGCTCGTAAAGCATCACTCCCCTGTTGGGCAGCAGCCGCTATTGCCATGAAAACCAAAAAGATTAATCCAGAGTATTTCATCAATTTTTTTTGGCGAATGTATGAGTATGCGGTGCGAAAAAGGTCTCAATCTATAGATTGAGACATGCAAATTTCAAGAAGCTGGAGGCAATTGATGTTCAGCTCGGTAGCTTGAAGGTGACTGCCCTACCACTTTCTTAAAAACGCGGTTGAATGTGGCCTTTGAATTGAATCCACAGTCAAAAGCCACCTCCACTATTTTAAGGTGCGCGTAGGCAGGATCACCAATTTTCGATTTTACCGCCGCAACCCTGAACTCATTGACGTAGTCATAAAACGACTTATTGATCTTGTTATTCAAGACGTACGAAATCAGGTTGGGATCTTTGCGCAGATAGCCTGCAAGCATGGTCAAACTCAGTGTTTCGTGCAAATACAGTTTTTCACTCGACATTAATTGGTCAATGGAGTTTGCCAGGCTCGTCAATTCCACGTCGGTCAATTTAAAATAGACACCGCCATTCTCAACACTCTCTTTCTTCTGATCGATATTCTCCAATACTGTTTCAGAATATTGAAAGCCCTTGAGCCCGATCCAGTACGTGCTGTATGCAACGACCCCCAGCAGTCCATACAGCACAACGTAGGCAGGCATCACATACATTTCAAATCTCCTGAACAGTATAAACGAAATCTCGAAGACCATTCCGGCAATCCAAACCACGCGCAAGTACTTCACCAAATCAAAAAGCCACGCCAGGGTAATGTCTTTTTTGTTAGAGTAATTTCCGATCACCCACCTTTCGTGGGTGTTTATCAGTTTCAAGCTCTTCGCTCCATATATGGTTATGGAGACTGTGGCTGCAACCAAGTCAGCAATACGAAAAAAGAAAAATCCACTTACGTTATAAATCATCTCTCCCGTTCGTATGCTCTCAGAAATGAATAACCCCTGCACAACCAGCTCCATCAAAAATGGAAGAAACAGAGTCAGATCATTCGTAACTACGCGCGCTCTTGGATGGGTCAGACAACGGGTGTATAAAAAGATCAGAGGTCCGATCGCAAGTAAACAGGAATTCAGTATCCAAAGAACTGAGGGAAAGATGCTGTCGATATTGGTATCGATAATAAGGGGCCACAAAGTATTGAGGCTGGAGGTGAGGACAAATGCACCTAAAAGTCTGTTTGACTGCGCATCACCACTCTTCAGAAAGAACAAGGCAAACGCGACCAAAACGCTCTGGAGAATTCCAGAAAGAACGAAGAAGTTGGCTGGGTTAATATTAATTAGATCATTCACCGGGATTCGGCATTTTGTTAATTAATTTGAGCCCGACATAAACCCGTGATCGTCGAAGACACTGGCAAAAAACCCAAGATCGTGATCGTTAACTTCAAATTAAAATTTGATATTCATTAAACCAGTGCTCCGTATTATTGTCCAAGAATTAAATTAGCAGTTTTAGCCTACTTCCTTGAACGACCAGGAGTTGTTAGCCAAGATCCGGAGCGCCGAAACGCGGAACTACGGGTTCAATATGCTGGTACGCGCGTATCAGCAAAGGGTCTATGGACTGGTGCGAAAAATGGTAATCGACCACGACGATGCCGACGACCTCACACAGGAAGTATTTATTAAAATCCACAAATCCATCGACAATTTCAGGGAAGATTCACAGCTCTATACATGGATTTACCGGATCGCCACCAATGAGGCCCTGAATTTTCTTAACAAAAAAAGAAGGCGCTTTTTCTTCTCCATCGATGACGTGAATCGCGAGCTTTCATCAAAAGTGGATGCCATGCCTTCGCTGGACGGTGACGAGATCCAGAAGAAACTTCAAAAGGCACTTCTTACGTTACCAGACAAACAGCGACTTGTTTTTAACCTGAGGTATTATGAAGACATGCCGTACGAGGAAATGGCGTCGGTGACAGGAACTTCAGAAGGCGCTTTAAAGGCCAACTACCACCACGCGATGAAGAAAATAGAGGATTTTTTAAAGAATGATTAAACTTTACTGAACTTGAAATGTCAAATGGGCCAGCGATGAAAAAGCTTGAAGACATACCGAAAAAAGACCTTTTTGAAGCCCCCGAGGGGTACTTTGACCGGCTGCCAGGTGTCATTCAGGCCCGGATCGCCGAAAAAAGCTCAACCCCATCCTGGCTTCCCTCGTTGCGGTTTGGACTTCGCTACGCTTTGCCCGCACTCATGATTGCGATGGCAGCCATTTTTTATTTAAACAGACCTGCAATGCAATCCACAGAGGAACTCATCGCCTCTATTGATTCCGTTGATCTGGCCGCCTATCTCGATGAGAGTGAGGTGACAACGGAAGATTTACTTGAGGCGATTCCGCTTGATTATACCGAAGCGGACGCAATACAGGATGAAACGAACGATGAGATCGATGCCGACGAATTTGACGCTGAGTACCTGAAGGATGAAATTGGAATTGAATATTGAACCGCCTATGAAAGCCCCGAAAAACTGGTTGACCTGGATCTTTCTTTTCGCCTTTTCTTTTGCCGCCGTCGCGCAGGATGAAGAGCCCGATCCCCAGCAGATGAATCCGAAGGTTCGTGAAAAAGTGGAAGCTGCGAGGATCGCTTTGATTACTAATCGGCTGGGACTGACGCCAGACCAGGCAGAAAAGTTCTGGCCCATCTATCGCGAGTTCACGCAAAAACGCCAGGAGATCAACCGGGAATTCCGAATTGCACAGCAGGGAATAGATCCCAATAATCCCGACCCGAAAAAAAATGCCGCGCTCGTGGATCTCGGCCTTCAACTCAAACAGAAAGAATTGAACCTTGAAAAAGATTATTCAGGCAGGATCATGAATGTGATCACAGCACAGCAGCTGCTCAACCTCAGAAAAGCGGAACAAGACTTCAGGCAGTATATCATGAATGAGCTGGCGCGACGCAGGGCCATCCAGCAACGAAAGGAGAACATTCGAGACAAAAATCAACGGCTCAAGCCGAACCGAAAATGATCTCTCCTGTTTGAAAAAAGTACTCACGCTTTTCGTGTTTCTCACTTTGGTCGGCCTGCACGCGCGAGCACAGCAGGCCGACTCACTGATTCATGTCCAGCCCGTTGATTCCCTATCTGAACTCAAGAAAGATTCTGTTACACTCGCCGATCTCAACAATTTCTTTACACATGAAGATTCACTTGATGTATTCATGCTGATTGACAGCATGCTCAAGCTGGATGTACCCAAAGACCGTTCGATGATGGCGGTGCGAATGGCGTACAACAGCAACATCCTTGCTGACAACCGAACTTTCAACATCGATCAGTTTGGGCTGGCCCCTGGTATTTCCTACTATCACAAAACCGGATTATATGCGGATTACTCCGCTTACTGGAGCCAGGAATTCGATCCCCATTTGTATCTGAGTATCGGATCAGTGGGGTACCTAAAGTCGTTTGGAAAATATTACTCCCTGCTCGCTGAGTACAGTCACTACTTCTACAATCAGCCCAAAGACAGCAGTGTGTACGTACCCTACACCAACAATGTCGGTATCACTAATTATTTCGATTTCAAGCCCATTGTTTTCAGACTTGATTATTACTACTATTTCGGTGACAAGAACGCTCACCGGATCATGCCGAGCATAGGACTCAACCTGGTCAAAAAAAAATGGTTGGGACTGGATCGCGTTTCGATATACCCAACCTTTAATGTACTGTACGGTTCCGATGACGCTACGCGCTACGAATTGTATCCCAACCTGCTTGCCAGACTTTTATACAATCGCGTCAACACCCCGAAACTGCCCCTGGTGAAAGAAGTTAATTACACCGTGTTTGGCGTCATGAACTATTCCTTTTCAGTGCCCATCACCATCACTGAAAAAAACTGGTCGTTTCTGTTGGGATACACCTATAATTTTCCCCAATCACTACAGGGTGAAGACACCAGCCTTCAGAATTCAGGCTACTTGTCGTTCTCGGTCACACGGTATTTTGATTTTTAGAACCGAATAAGAATTCTTTGCTTACAATCAGGGTTTTGATACTTTCAAATCTGAAAACCCTTATTCGCAATGAAAGCTTTTTATGTGTCCAGCCTGGTGTTTCTTATCGCTCTAAGCATGAATGCCCAGGATTACCGATGGCAGCAGCGTGTGGAATACACAATGAATGTGGCGCTGGATGTGACCACTCACCGTGTGAACGGTACCCAGCACCTGGTGTACTATAACAACTCCCCTGACACCCTCACCAAGGTATACTACCACCTGTATTTCAATGCGTTTCAACCCGGCAGTATGATGGACGTTCGGTCACGCAATCTGCCTGACCCCGATCGCCGCGTCATGGATCGTATCTCTAAGCTTTCCGATTCAGAGATTGGCTTTCAACACATACAGTCCCTCCAGCAAGATGGAAAAGACGTCTCCATGAAAGTGAATGGAACGTTGCTGGAAGTGATCCTTAACAAACCCATGCTTCCAAAAACAAAGGCTGTATTTGACATGAAGTTTGAGTCACAGGTGCCGATACAAATACGCCGCTCAGGCAGAAATAACCGCGAAGGGATCGCCTACACCATGACGCAATGGTATCCAGAAATGGCGGAATACGACTTCCAGGGATGGCACGCAAACCAGTATGTTGCCCGTGAATTTCATGCACCCTGGGGCGACTTTGATGTGAACATCACCATAGACCCTACATTCATTGTTTGCGGTACCGGAAAACTACAGAATGCTGACAAGATCGGGTTTGGCTATGAAAAGCCTAGTGAAAAAGTAAACCGCCCCGCAGGCAACCTTACCTGGCACTTTCTGGCAAAAAATGTAATAGACTTTGCGTGGGCAGCCGACCCCGATTACACCCACGACAAGGCGCAGGTACCGAACGGTCCGGAACTCCATTTCTTCTATCAAAAAAATGAAAAGACTCAGGATATATGGCCTAAAATGGAAACCTACGCGGTCAAGACCTTTGAGTATCTGAATCAACATTTCGGCAAGTATCCGTTCGATTCTTATTCTGTAATACAGGGCGGGGACGGGGGAATGGAATACCCGATGTGTACGATGATCCTGGGTGAAGGCGGTTTGAACGGTGTGGCCGGAACCATGGCGCATGAGGTAGCGCACAGTTGGTATCAGATGACACTCGCATCGAATGAAACGCTTTATCCCTGGATGGACGAAGGGTTTACAGATTTCGCAAGCAGCGAAGCGATGGCGTCCTTTATGAATGGAGCCGGAGACCCTCACGCCGGTAGCTATGCTGCCTATTTCTCGTTGGTAAACAGCGGGCTTCAGGAACCTGCCAGTCAGGCGTCTGACCATTTCAATACCAACCGGGCTTACGGCACGATGGCTTATTCCATGGGCGCCATTTTTCTCAATCAATTGAAATACATCGTCGGGGAAGAGGCCTTTTACAAGGGAATGATGCGTTATTACAACACCTGGAAGATGCGGCATCCCGAGCCGAACGATTTCATTCGGATCATGGAAAAGACGTCCGGACTTCAGCTGCATTGGTACCTTCGGTATTTGATCAACACTACGAAACGGATTGACTATGGAATTAATTCGGTGATTGAAAAGGATGGTGCCAGCTTCATCACTCTTGAACGCGTTGGAGAATTCCCGATGCCCGTAGATCTGGTGGTTACGTACAGCGACGGTTCAAAGGAAATGTACTACATCTCTTTGAATGAGATGCTGGGTGGAAAACCAAACGATAGATCCATCCTGCGCACAGATCTTACTCCATGGCCGTGGGTGAATCCAACCTATTCGGTGAAAGTGGGCAAGCCGTTGAATTCTATTCTATCCATCGAAATAGACCCAAGCCAGCGTATGGCGGACATCAACCGGAAGAATAACAAGTGGAACCTGGGTGAGCGCGCAACCGAATACCGTGACCCTACAAAGTAATTGAGGAGATGTGTAGATGAGGAGATGTGTAGATGTGTAGCAGTCAATCAAATCTTCACATCTTCACATCTCCGAATCTTCAAGTCATTTAACCGGTTTCCCGTTTTTATCAAAAGTTACTACAAAGGACTCCCCGATCGAGCTTTTCGTTTTGACGGAGATCTCAAAAGACTCTGGATGAAACACAATTTCATCCGGGAGTTGATCAAATCCATAATTGATGCTCCACGCCAGACCTTCGGCTTTATAGATCTTCGCGATAGTAGCCGGAAACTTGTCTTTCTGTTTCACTTCCGTATAAAAAAGAACAAATGAAACCAGCCCCTTCTCGTCCTGAATGGTCAGCGCCCGCGTGAATGGAAGATTTCTCTTCGTGAAAACCTGGTTATCTACCGGAAAGCTGGCCCTATGTTCAGGCCGTCTGGAAGGTAAGATCAGATAGAAATAGCCGGTAGCGACCGAATCGACGTACTTCAGGCCAGCCGTATATTTTTCGCTTTGAACAATCAACGGCTTCAGCTTGCTTACTGATGCTACATCGAGAAACAATGGCACAGAATCCTGCGCATCGATGATCCAACGCAACTGTGCCTCGCGTTTTTTATACTCAGTTTCCTTCCGGTTTATTTCTCTGGCTCCGAACTCACGGGTTGATTTTATCAGATTTTTCAACACGCCGGTATTCCCGTATGCCGAAGTCACAAAACCCTGATAGTTCTCTATTTCCGGCATAAGATCCTTTTCGTCTAAAGCCGTTGCGATACTATCGAGCTTTTTCGCGAGCAATATTTCTTTCTTCAATCCGGATGATACATAAGACGCGGAGTCACGGACGGGCTTATCCTCGGCGACCTGCGAACTGTAGGCTACTTCGGCCAATCTCATTGCGAACACCTTCATTGGCAGCGGCGAAGGGTCTATGGCACGCAACGCGGGAAAGTCAGTCTTTTTCGTCAGCGTCATCAGCTCCGTTTTGACGGGTACCGAGTCACTCTTGATTTTCTGCTGGAGTTTACTGATCTCCGCATCCACTGCGACCAATTGTTCCTGGATCGGGCGAATTTCTTTGGCGATGGTCTCCTCCGTCTTCAACGCCCATCTTTTGTAATCCCAAATCTTCAAATCATCGCGATAAAAATCGACCGGCGTGGTACCGTCTTTTTTGAAATCGGTTATTTCCTGCGGGTCCAGGTCCTGATTGTATCCGGTCTTGCCCAGCGTCTCAGACGTGGCTTTGTAATCATTGAACGCCATATGACAAGAGTCATATAACTGTGCAAGCTTCGTCATTCGTGCAATGGTCTCATCATCTGCGCGAAGGTAAAGCTCCTTTTGCCCGGCATACATTTTTTGAATTTCCAGGAACAACTTTTGGGCCTTCTGAAAATAATTTTCCGCAGCCGTGAAGTGACCCTTCAACGTTAACATATTTGTGGCTCTTTCTTTTATTTTCATTCGCGTCTCCAGATCCAGCTGTACATCCGACAGTTTGATTCCGAATTTGCCCGTTCGTAAATCGCGGCGGCTATAAATCTGGTAGTACTCGTCGTTTCTGCTTAGCTCCTTCTCGGTGATCGTCTTAAAGGCTTTATCATAAAACAAAACCGCCGAATCGATTTGAGAAACCAACTGGCGTGTATCTTTTAACACGTCAAGTTTCGCAGCCTTTTCCTGATAAATGAAACCCATATACAGGTATGCATTGGGATTGTCGTCGTTCTCTCTGAGATACTTCTTCAAGAAAGGCTCGGCTTCGGCATAACGCTTGGCATTGAGCAAAACAAAAAGGTCCTTGTACTTGATTTTCTGAGCAATACCGGACGAAAAAACAACCATCAGAAGAAAGAACCCTGCCAGTGATTTAATATTCATTTTTGAATTTTAAATTGAAGGCAAATTAGTCAATTAAAGGCGATTTGATGAACAGGCATTACAGGATTGGAAAATTCGTGGGCAGCGCGGCAGCCATCATAAAGCCGGTGGCCGTATCGCTGGTGATTATTCTCTTCTTACGAGTCACTGGATTGATCAGCTACGTGTCCTACGCAAGTAATTGGATGATACTCCAATCTGGTATCAAGGACGCTACGGACGAGAGAGATGACAAGGAAAATGAATTCAACTTCAACTTCGACATACAGGATCTCGCAGGGAATAAAGTTGGGTTTGATCAATTCCGGGGCAAAGTGATCTTTCTCAACCTGTGGGCCACCTGGTGTGGGCCGTGCCGCGCAGAAATGGCAGGCATTCAAAAACTCTACGAAAATGTTGATAAAGAGAAAATCACCTTCATCATGTTGTCGCTGGATCGCGATACCGACAAACAAAAGGTCATCTCCTACCTTCAAAAAAGAAAATTTACATTTCAGGGGTTCATGCCGTCCGGATATTTGCCCGATCAACTTAAAGTGCCATCCATTCCCACAACCTTCATTATTTCAAAGGACGGCAAAGTTGTACGCAAAGAAGTAGGAAGCATGCGATACGATACCCCGAAGTTTCAAAAGTTTCTCGAGGGGCTTAGCCAATAGATATGATCTTCAGCCTTCATAACAAGTCAGCGGTCGTCACAGGCGGCGGCAGCGGCATCGGTAAAGCCATCGCGGAGTGTTTCGCTTCGCAAGGTGCCAGCGTTGCGGTAGTAGACCTTAATGTAGGCGCGGCCAGGTCTGTGGCTGAAGGGATCAGAGATCTGGGTGGAACAGCCACCGGATTTTCATGTGATGTAACAGACCAGCGAGGGGTGGTCCATACCATGAATGAAATCGCGACAAGCTTCAATGGCATCGATATCCTTGTGAACTCCGCCGGGATCGCAAAAGTTTCCAATCTGGAGACCACATCAGAATCGGATTTTGAAAAAATATTTCAGGTCAATGTGAAAGGCATGTACAATTCGATGTTCTCCGCAATGCCTCACCTTAGGAAAAAAGGAAAGGGCGTGATCCTGAACGTGGCTTCTATTGCTGGTACGCTGGGGATCGCCGACCGGTTTGCATACAGCATGAGCAAAGGTGCAGTCATCAGCATGACGATGTCGGTGGCAAAAGACTATCTCGCCCACAACATTCGATGCAATTGCATCTCTCCGGCCCGTGTTCATACGCCTTTCGTCGACGGCTTTCTCAAGGCAACTTATCCGGGACGGGAGAAAGAAATGTTTGAAAAGCTGTCGAAGATACAGCCCATCGGACGCATGGGAACACCGGCAGAAATTGCCTACCTCGCCTTGTATCTGTGTTCCGATGAAGCCTCTTTTGTCACGGGATGCGATTATGCCATCGATGGGGGCTTCACACGATTGAATGGATAAACAATAAATTAAAACCAGAAGAAATGAAACTGCTTCGATTTGGTGCCGCGGGGAAAGAGCGTCCGGGCATAATGTTGAAAGGAAAGATCGTCGACGTCTCCGGGTTCGAACAGGACTACAATGAGAAGTTCTTTGAAAGCGATGGAATAGCCCGGTTGCGTAAATGGGTGGAGCAAAACCTGAAGAATCTTCCCGTGATGTCGGATGACGTGAGGATCGGAGCACCTTTTCAAAGACCGTCGAAGATCATTTGCATCGGCTTGAATTATATTGATCACGCACGTGAAGCAAACATGGAACTCCCGAAGGAGCCCGTGATTTTCTTCAAAGCAACCAGTGCGATGATGGGACCCAATGACAACCTTCGTATTCCGAAAAACAGCGTAAAGACGGATTGGGAAGTCGAACTTGCGGTGGTAATCGGAAAGACAGCTTCGTATGTGCAGGAGCAAGATGCCGAACAATACATCGCCGGCTATTGCCTTCACAATGATTACAGCGAACGTGAGTTTCAGCTCGAGCGCGGCGGGCAATGGGTAAAGGGTAAAAGCTGCGATACCTTTGCCCCTCTTGGACCTTTTCTCATGACGCCGGGAGAATTAGAGGACGTCAACAACTTACGGATGTGGCTGAAGGTGAATGGCAAGATGATGCAGGACAGCAATTCAAAACATCTCGTATTTAAAATCCCGTTTATCATCAGTTACCTCAGTCAGTTCATGACGCTTCTCCCCGGCGATGTGATCTCTACCGGCACACCCGCAGGTGTTGGCATGGGCATGAAGCCACCTCAATATCTTAAGGCGGGTGACGTGGTTGAACTGGGTATCGAGGGGCTCGGTGAACAACGCCAGCAGGTAGTCTGATTGCGCGATGACAGTAGACTCCCATCAGCATTTCTGGAACTTCAGTCCCCAGCGGCACGCATGGATCGATGAAACAATGAAGGTGATCCGCTGGGATTTCGTGCCCGCTGATCTTGAACCGATTCTCAAAGCCAACAAGATTGAAGGTTGCGTTACCGTTCAGGTAGATCAAACCGAAAAAGAAACCGAGTTCCTCGTCAAACTCGCGCGTGAAAATAATTTCATCAAAGGCATTGTGGGCTGGACTGATTTGCGATCACCACAGCTTCAGCCACGACTGGAATACTATCACCAATTCCCTGAGGTAAAGGGCTTTCGGCACATTGTACAGGCCGAGCGCGAAGACTTTTTTCAGGATCCGGATTTCTGTCGCGGCATCTCTTTGCTAAAGCAATATGATTTTACTTACGACATTTTGATTTATCCGAAACATCTTTCATCTACCCTCGAGTTCGTAAAAAAATTTCCTGATCAGCCCTTCGTCGTCGACCACCTGGCAAAGCCGTTCATTAAAAAACAGGAGCTGAGTCCGTGGAAAGAGCGGATGTCCTCGATCGGAAAATGCGAAAACGTGTATTGCAAAATTTCAGGCATGGTCACCGAAGCCGATGTAACTAATTGGAAATCAAGTGATTTTGAAAGATACCTGGAGGTCGTTCTAAACGCGTTCGGCACGAAGCGTTTGATGTATGGATCCGACTGGCCGGTTTGCCTGGTGGCAGCGCGGTACGAGCAACAACTTGAGCTCGTAAAGAACTTCATAGAACCATTTTCACCCGGAGAAAAGAAAGCCATCATGGGTGAAAATGCGGTTAGATTTTATCACCTTAGTCATTGACTCATGGATTTGCATTTAAAAGATAAAGTGTTCATCGTCTCAGGGGGCGCGAAAGGCATCGGCCGGGCGATTTGCATTCAACTTCTTGAAGAGGGCGCAGTACCTGTTCTGCTTGACAAAGATGAAACCGCGGGAAATGATTTTATTAAATCACATAAACGATCACAATTCATTGCCCTCGACCTGAGCGATGCCCTGGCGTGTCAGAAAGCGATCGCAGACACATCCAATCGGTTTGGTCATATCGATGGAGTGGTGAATAACGCGGGTTACAATGACGGCGTTGGTTTAGAGAAAGGAGACCCGAAGAAATTTCTCCAATCCATGAACAGCAACACCGGACATTTCTATTCACTTGTCCACTATGCGCTCCCCCATCTGAAAAAACTCAAGGGCAGTGTTGTGAACATCGCCTCAAAGGTTGCCGTCACCGGACAGGGCAATACGTCGGGATATGCAGCAGCGAAAGGCGCCATCCTGGCGCTGACCCGTGAGTGGGCTGTTGAGCTGCTCCCCTACTCGATCCGCGTCAACGCGATCTTGCCCGCAGAAGTGTGGACACCACTCTATGAGAAGTGGATTAACACGTTTGAAAATCCAGCCGGGAAGAAGCAGCAGATCGAACAGATGATACCCCTGGAAAAACGCATGACAACACCGGAAGAAATTGCGAACATGGTGGTCATGCTCCTTTCCGATCGATCCAGTCACATCACCGGTCAGTGGATCAGTGTTGACGGCGGGTATGCTCACCTTGACCGGGCCATCGGAACGCAATAGAAATGATGTAGTCAATACTTGGAATCAGGAATCTTGAATCACAACCCATGCCCAGCGCCCCCATCGAATCATCATCACTTCAATCGACCGAAAAATCCGGAAAGTCGTACGTCTTCGCATTTTCTTTGGTCGCCAGTCTCTTTTTTCTGTGGGGGATCGCGAACACGCTAAATGGTACGCTGATAAAACATTTCCAGACTGCATTGAATTTAAGTCTCTTCCAGGCCGGGATCATAGATTCGGCATTCTACATCGGGTATTTTGTCATGGCCTTGCCTGCAGCATTGATCATTAACAAGTTTGGATATAAGAGGGGCATCATTGTCGGGCTACTTCTTTTTTCATTTGGAGCCGCATTGTTCTATCCTGCTGCTGAAGTAAGGGTGTATGCGTTTTTTCTAGGGGCGCTGTTTATTATCGCCTGCGGCCTTGCGTTTCTTGAGACTGCAGCTAATCCGTACGTCACGATTCTGGGTGATCCCGCGGGCGCTGAAAAAAGAATAAACTTTGCGCAATCATTTAACGGCCTTTCCACCATCGTTGCCCCCGTGATCGGCAGCCTATTCATTTTCTCAAGTACTGAACATACCAATGAGATGTTAAATGCGCTCCCGGCCGAGCAGGCATTGCAGATACGTATAGAGGAAGCACATTCCGTTCAACTACCTTACCTGGCCCTTTCAGGTGTTGTTCTTTTTGTTGCGATTATGTTTTCCCTGGTGAAAATGCCTGAACCACTTTCAAAGAGCATGGTTTCCATGAAAGGTATCTTCCGACATAAACACCTGGTTTGGGGTGTCGTTGCTCAGTTTTTTTATGTTGGAGCACAGACCGCCATCTTCGGATACTTTGTCAATTTTAAATTATTCTACGCCCGGGACGAACATTTCAGTTTGGCAGTAAAGTATGGGGAGTTTATGCAGGATATTGTCGGAGTCGTTTCACAAATGACTCCGTCTCAGATTGCCGGATATCACGCGTCTTTCGGATTCATGCTCTTTATGTTAGGGCGGTTCATCGGCACCTGGCTTCTGACCAAATTCAGAGCCAACTCGCTCCTTGGCATTTACGCACTGTGCAGCATGGCATTGCTGGCGATTGCGTTTGCTTCGAGCGGATTGGTGGCCGTGCTGGCAATTATGCTGGTCTACTTCTTTATGTCTATTATGTTTCCAACGATTTTTTCCTTGTCAATCAAAAATCTGGGGAACCAAATCAATCTGGGTGGATCTTTTGTAATCATGGCCATCATTGGCGGCGGTGTGCTGCCTCCTCTTACCGGCCTTGTGTCACAAACCGGCATGCGCAATGCTCTGCTTGTGCCTTTTGTTGGATTTCTTTTTGTTCTCTACTTCGGATGGCGCGGCTACAAGGTGAAGCCTGATCCGGAAGCTTAATTTTTTTTCGTTTTATTAATTGTTGATCATTCATTACTATGCGTTACTGCTTTGCCCTCGACCTCAAAGATGATCCGGCACTCATCTCGGAATACGAAAACTATCACAGGAAAATCTGGCCTGAGATCGAATCAAGTATTAAAACCGCTGGTATTACAAGCATGGACATCTACCGGGCCGGCAACAGGCTGTTCATGATCATGGAAACCAACGAAACATTTTCACTTGAAAAGAAAGCGGCTGCCGATGCTGCCAATCCAAAGGTTCAGGAGTGGGAAAATCTGATGTGGAAATTTCAACAACCACTGCCCCACGCAGAAGTCGGTGAAAAGTGGATGCTGATGAAGAAAATTTTTGAATTATGAGTACAGAACTGCGGCGATTCAAAAACGAAGATCTGATCGAATTTTCCAAACAGGTATTTATCCATTTTGGAATACCCGCGAACGACGCAGAAACCGCTGCGGAAGTTTTGGGTCTGTCCGACCTGAGAGGAATCGATTCGCATGGCGTCGCCCGCTTGCACACCTATTTTGAGATGCTCACGCTCAAGCGGATCAATCCGACTCCTAAAATAAAAATTGTTCGCGAACGAAAAAGTGCCTGCACCGTAGACGGCGACAACGGCCTCGGACTGGTCGTTGGACCTCAAGCCAACGCCATCGCCATGGACAAAGCAGCACAATATGGCTCAGGTTGGGTCAGTGTCTGCAATACGAATCATTACGGCATCGCATCTTATTACTCCCTGAAAGCGCTTGAGCGCGACATGATTGGATGGTCGATGACCAATACAACCAAACTCGTAGCACCCTTGTGGGGTGCTGAACGGATGTTGGGTACCAATCCGATTTCAATCGCATTTCCCGGTTATAAAAATCCTCCGATCGTGGTGGACCTTGCCACGAGCGCAGCAGCCTATGGAAAAATTGAAATCGCAAGACGCAAAGGTCAGGCGGTTCCCAAAGGCTGGATCATCGATCATGCAGGCAACATGTCTACTGCACCCGATGACATGATCAACGGCGGTGCGCTGTTGCCGTTGGGTTCGGAGCGCGAGCTCGGCGGCCATAAAGGATACGCATTATCGGCCATGGTTGACATTCTCACTTCTGTGCTGAGTGGAGCCAATTGGGGACCGTTCGCACCTCCTTTTGCCTTGCGTCAGGAAATTCCCTCACGCAGTGTCGGAAAAGGTATCGGTCATTTTTTCGGCGCGATGGAAATCGAAGGCTTTATGGACGCCACTGAATTCAAAAAAAGAATCGATGTATGGATTGAAGTCTTCCGCAACACAAAACCAGCAGCAGGTACTTCCGGGGTTATTATTCCCGGTGATCCGGAACATGAAGAGGAAGCTATTCGAAAAGTTCAGGGAGTTCCGCTGGTGGCTCCCGTGATCGCCGACCTGGAGGATATCTCGAAGCATACGGGGATTCCTATGCCGAAGTGAGTTCTAAATTCTGGGCGCGAATCCACATTATGCAGATTGGAGTATTGCAGCTCGAAAGTCGGCGTCGAGTCGCGTCGACTCACCTCAAAAAATCTAAAATCTTCATTCTTAATTCTTAAATCAAATGAGCTGAGTTCTGGGCGTGTCTCCACCTTACACCGCTGGAGTATTGCAGCTCGACAGTCGGCGTCGAGTCGCGTGGACTCACTTCAAAAATCTAAAATCTTCATTCTTTATTCTTAAATCAATTGAGCTGGGTTCTGGATTCTAGCCGCCAGGTCACATCACAAGTCTTCTCCTTACTTCCTCCATCCCAACACTTGCTTTCTCTGCGATGAAATGCAGGTTCGGCATCGAACGAACAGAAGGTACGTTGGGGTCAACAATGTATTTAGGAACTTTCGATGCAACGTAATCAATCAGTCCCGCGGCAGGATACACCACCATGGATGTTCCAACCACCAGGAAAACCTCTGCTTGCGCGGCAATTTTCGCAGCCACTTCCATCATAGGCACCATCTCCCCAAACCAGACGATGTTCGGCCGAAGCTGCGAGCCCTTTTCGCAGGTATCACCAATCTTCAGTTCCCAGCCTTCGATCGGATACACCAGCGACTCGTCAACGGTGCTGCGCGATTCAAACAAACTGCCATGTAGGTGAATGACATTCGAGGATCCGGCTCGCTCATGCAGGTTGTCTACATTTTGTGTCACAACGGTGACATCAAAATTACGTTCCAACTCGGCGAGAATTTCATGACCACGATTGGGTAACACTTCCAATGCTTTTTTTCTTCGTTGATTATAAAATTCCAAAACCAACGCCCGGTTTTTCCTCCAGCCTTCAGGCGTCGCTACGTCTTCAACAGGATATCCTTCCCATAAGCCACCGGCATCGCGAAAAGTAGGAATACCACTTTCTGCGCTGATCCCCGCGCCTGTCAACGCCACCAGTCGCTGTCGCATCCTTCACTTCAGTTTTCGATCAAAGAAATCTTTGGCTGCACTGAATACTTTTGTCCAGCTTTCATATCGGAGAAATCCGTGTACTTCATCCGGCAAGACAAGTACTTCAACAGGCACATTCTTGTCACGCAGTTTTTCAGCCAGATCGGTAGTCTCCTGGAACTGAACGTTGCGGTCGTCATCACCATGAATGAATAACACAGGCGCAGTCCATTTACTCAAGTCCGATGAAGGGGAACTCTTATACGCAAGATCCATGTCCGCCGCTCCAATACCCCAACCTCCGCCAGGTGAAAATTCGCGCGCGCGGAAAGACCAGTCGTGGACACCATGAATGTCAACGCCCGCTTTGAAAATTTCAGGGTTGCGTGACAAGCCCATCGCGGTGAGAAACCCGCCGTAGGAGCCGCCCCACAAGCCGATCTTTGCGGGCTCCACTTCTGGCAGAGACTGCAAATATTTCGCTGCCGCAACTACGTCCTGGTATTCGCTGGCACCGCGCGGTCCCTGATTTTTCGCTCTCCTGAAATCCTTCCCGTAGCCGGTGCCGGACCGGAAGTTTACAGAGATAACAGCATATCCTTGATTTGCCAGGAATTGATTGAAAGCGTAAGTATTGATGTAATAGTCTCCATAATGAAATCCAAGCAGCATCTGACGAACCGGACCACCATGCATAAACACAATTCCTGCGCGCTTACCAGGCACCGCCCGATTGATAAATAATTGACCGTGGATCGTAAGTCCATCTGCCGATTTGAAAGTCACCGGCTCAGGTTTTACAAAATCAGCGGGTGAAAACACGGCAGACTTCTGAATGGTCATCGGAACAGACACCTTTTTGGTGAGGTCAACTTTCACCAGCGACCGTGATGAATTATAGGTCGACCGGAAGCAATAAAGATCATTGCCCGCAAAAGCAGGGTTCATTTCAATACTTTCCCCGGAAGTGATGGCCAATGGATTTCCCTTCGTCACATCCGACATCCAGATATGGCGCCGGTTGATATCTTCCCGGTTGCCATCGAAATAGATGGCTTGACCTGTTGGATCCTGCGTGTAGTTCTCCACTTCCCCATCACCCGGTGTGATATCTTTCAGATCGCTGCCATCCGGATTGACAGAAAACACATGGTTCCATCCGGTATGTTCCGAAAAGAATAGGATGCGGTTTGACTTGGTCCAGGCAAGCGGCGTGCTGGAGTAGTACTGCGAAAATCCACCATCGTCAGAAGGAGAATTCCAGATCTTCGAAGCTTTGCCTGTAGCTGCATCCGCTACCCAAACGGAAAATTTAGTACCGCCAGTAAGATTTTGAAGTTCGTTCACTTTCGTTCCAGGAGTTCGGATGAAAGCAATGCGGGTACCATCCGGCGACCAGACTGGATTCTGGTCATTACTCACGTCGGGAGCAATCCATCGAATCGCATTTTTCTCAATATTATACACACCAATAAAAGCGTGATCACCGCGGTCGCTGGTAAACAACACTTCACGGCCATCGGGAGAAAATTTTGGGTCAGTATTGGTGCCACGCGCTGAGAATAAGAGTTTCGGCGTTGCATTGATATCCATCGAAGATTCATAGATCTGGCCGCCTTTTGTCAGCAAAAATTTGATCGCATTGATTTTATTGAAAACAGGATTACTACCCGTTGTGATCTTTGCCGGAAGGTTTTTCGACGTGATCTCTTTCACATAGATCGCCTGCTCTGCACCTTCTGCGAGGCTCGCCGGATTGGGGTTTTGTCCCGCCCGGTTCGGAGAGCCACCTCGCACGTACAGCAAGCGCAATCCGTTCGGTGAAAAATTCAACTGAGTTATTTCCTGTCCGTCATCCTGTTGGTAATCGGTAAGCATGCGTGGCATCTCCGATCCGGACTTAATCATGATGTTGCGTTTGCCGTGGTCATTTACCACCCAGGCAATTGTTTTTCCATCCGACGAGGACGCAAAGCCCGTTTCGATAGGATGACTGATGAATTTTTCGAGCACAGCCTGCGGATAAGCGCTGATTGACGCGCAGAGAAATAAGGCGACGAACCTGATCATAACAGTATTGGGTTTGGAAATGAAAGTTAGTAAAAATGGGAAGACAGGTTGCAGGGTTCAGGTTCCGGAGGAAGTATCCAAAAAATTGGTCGCACCTCTTCCGAAGGCGCACTGCAACCTGCCTACCTGCGACCTGAAAAAAAGGATTGGGAGCTCTACCCTTCAGTTCGGAAAGTTCTCAAGGGGACGGGGTCGATCAGAAAACCCTACTACTCCTTCTTCTTTCGGAATCCAAATCTTCCTTTGCGTTCCGGCGCGTTCTCTGCGAGCGTCACGCATTCCTCAAGCGTAAGGTCTGCGGGAGTTTTTCCTTTCGGGATTTTAACATTCTTTTTACCCGCCTTTATATAAGGTCCAAACCGGCCGTTGAGAATTTGTATATCCGGATTTTCAGGGAACGCCTTAATGAGCTTATTGGCGTCGGCGATGCGTTTCGCTTCGATCAGTTCTACCGCGCGCTCAGGCGTGATCGTGTAAGGGTCTTCTTCTTTGGGAATGGAAACAAACTTCTTGTCGTGCAACACATAGGGGCCGAAGCGTCCGATGTTTGCGACTACCGGCTTCTCTTCGAATAATCCCAGGTCGCGCGGCATCTTCATCAGCTCCAGCGCGTCCTCGAGGGTAATATTCTCAATGAACTGCCCGGGACGCAAACCCGCGAACTTCGGCTTCACTGTACTTCCCTCTTCCGGATTCTCACCGATCTGCACATAGGCACCGAATCGTCCCAGCTTCACATACACATTCTTTCCCGATTTCGGATCAACCCCCAGCTCACGACTCTTGTTTTGAACAGATGACCGTTCGACCAGTTCCGTTTTTGAAACCGTCTTATGGAACGGTCTGTAAAACTGGTCAATCATTTTTTGCCACTGAATCTTGCCATTGGCGATCTCATCAAACTCCTGTTCGATCGTGGCCGTGAAAGAATAGTCCGTGATGTCCGGGAAATGTTCTACCAAAAAGTCATTGACGACCATGGCAATATTGGTAGGGAATAATTTGTTCTTCTCGGCGCCTGTGATCTCGGATTCAACGACCTTCGAAACTTTATCACTGGCGAGGGTATACACGTTGTACTTACGCTCTTTCCCTTCCCTGGCTTCTTTTACAACATAACCCCGTTTCTGAATGGTAGAAATCGTGGGCGCATAAGTCGATGGTCGCCCGATGCCAAGCTCTTCAAGCTTCTTGACCAGCGTAGGTTCTGTGTACCGTGCAGGGTGTCTTGAGAAGGTCTCTGTCGCAGACATCTCGTTGAGCTTCAACTCCTGTCCCACGTTCAACGGAGGAAGTACTTTGCTTCCATCTTCCTCGCTTTCGGAGTCATCCTCGTCTTTGGACTCCATATATACTTTGAGAAATCCTTCGAACTTAATCACCTCACCTGACGCTGTCAGCGTGCGGGGATTGGTCGATATTTTGATGATGGCCGTGGTTCGCTCAAGTTCCGCGTCAGCCATCTGCGATGCGATGGCACGTTTCCAGATTAGTTCATATAAGCGCTGCCCATTTCGGTCGGCGCCCGCTTCCGTCAAAGAAAAATCGGTGGGTCTGATCGCTTCGTGAGCTTCTTGAGCCCCGGATGACTTTGTTTTATAGCGACGGGTTTGAATGAACTCTTTTCCAAAGGCTGATTCAATTTGTTTCGTAGCTCCGGCCACTGCTTCGTCAGACAAATTCACCGAATCAGTTCTCATATAAGAGATCTTACCAGCTTCATAGAGCTTCTGCGCAACCACCATGGTTTGCAAAACTGAGAAACCCAGTTTTCGCCCCGCCTCCTGCTGCAAAGTGGACGTAGTAAATGGAGGCGAAGGAGATTTTTTAGCTGGCTTTTTCTGCAGATCTCCGATGGTAAAGGCCGCGCCTTTGCAGGATTCCAGGAAATCAACAGCTTCTTTTTCAGAATCGAATTTCTCTCCGAGTTCGGCAACCAACGATTTCCCTTTTCCCAGGTCAAAAATCGCCGACACTTTATACGATGACTTCGCTTCGAACTTGTCAATCTCTCGTTCGCGCTCAACCACCAGGCGAACCGCTACGGATTGAACGCGCCCCGCAGAAAGGCCGGTCTTAATTTTTTTCCAAAGAATGGGTGAAAGCTCAAAACCCACCAACCTGTCCAGAACCCGCCTTGCCTGCTGCGCATTGACCAGATCGATGTCAATACCACGCGGATTTTCTATGGCATTGAGGATGGCCTTCTTGGTAATCTCCGTAAAAACAATCCTTCGGGTTTTCGCATCCTTGAGGTCAAGAACTTCCTTCAGGTGCCAGGAAATGGCCTCCCCTTCACGGTCTTCATCGGACGCGAGATAGACCATCTCCGCATCGCTTGAAAGCTTTTTCAGATTTGAAATAACATCCTTCTTCTCCGCACTTACTTCGTACGTTGGCGCGAAATTATTCTCAATATCGATCGCAGCATTTCCTTTGCGTAAATCACGAATGTGACCCATGCTTGATGCTACTTTATAATCTTTTCCGAGATAACCTTCAATGGTCTTGGCTTTCGCGGGAGACTCAACAATCACAAGGTTCTTTGCCATCAAAAAAAGTTGGTTACGTACCTGTCCGAAGACAGTCAAAGGCCCCAAATATCAGAATTTTTTAAAAAATCAATTTTTGCACATCTCATTTGTGAATAATTTTGAGCATCTCGCAAGAGATTTTACACCTCTGAATGAGCAAAATAATTCTTGTGTTGCGTCACGCGCAAAGTGCTGGTAAACAGGGGGGCCAGCAAGATTATGACCGCGAGCTAACGGCCGCGGGCATGACTGCGGCACGTGATCTTGGAAAAAAATTAGCAGAAGACCATTTTCATCCCGATCTGATACTTTCAAGCGCGGCCTTGAGGACCAGGCAAACTACCGAAGTCGTGAATGAGGCGCTTCATCTTTCAAGCGACAAAATTGAATTCAAAAAGGAACTTTATGAAGCATCTGCCATTGAATGGCGTGATCAAATTCAGGGTATATCCGAACATACAAAATCCATTCTCCTGGTCGGTCACAATCCTCACCTATCGCTGCTCGCCAGCGAGTTTGCCGGACAAATGCTCGAACTTTCTCCCTGTGAATTGATCGGTTTTCAGTTCAACACATCTGCCTGGACAGAGATCCATTCGACTGGTAAGGTGATATTGCGCTTGCTACCATGAATCATTCCGATCCAACACAATTTAATCCCAACGGTCCCGGCATTGAGGGAAAATTATTCGGTCTCCCTTTCGAACTGAAGGATTCTAAGATCGTGATCGTACCGGTTCCGTGGGAAGCAACCGTGACGTATCGCACTGGCGCTGCCGCAGGGCCCACATCCGTGCTCAAGGCATCGCGACAGGTGGACTTCTTCATGAAAGAAATTCCTGATGCATGGAAGCTCGGCGTAACCATGCTTCCCGTGTCCGGAGAGATCAAATCCGAAAGTGATCGCCTGCGGGAAATCGTTGACAAGATGCGAAGCCAGGAAGGCAAGGGCACCGACACATCTATGCTTGCTGCGAAGATCAATGAGAGCTCGGAAGCGTTAAACATTTTCGTGAAAAAGACTACCAGCGACTTGCTGCGTTCCGGAAAAGTGGTTGGCGTCTTGGGTGGTGATCACAGTACACCACTTGGGTTAATGCGCGCTCTTTCTGAAATCCACGATCAGTTTGGTGTGCTGCATGTTGATGCGCATGCCGACCTGCGCAAAGCATACGAAGGGTTCACATATTCCCATGGATCGATTATGCATAATGCATTGAAATTACCAGCGATAACAAAATTGGTTCAGGTAGGTATACGCGATCTCTGTGAAGAAGAATACAATACCATCGCTCAAAGTAAAGGTCGGATACAATCATTCTTCGATGATGATCTGAGATCGAAACTCGACAGGAACTCTTCCTGGGAAAACCTTTGCGCCGAGATGATCCGCAACCTGCCCGACAAAGTCTATGTCAGCTTCGATATCGACGGACTGGATCCGAAACTCTGCCCCAACACCGGCACACCGGTTCCCGGCGGGCTTGACTTCCACCAGGCAGTTACGCTGATCAGAGCGGTTGTCAAAAGCAGTCGTCGAATCATCGGCTTCGATCTCTGCGAAGTTGCGGGTTCAAATCCCGACGGCAACGACAATGATTGGGATGCTAACGTGGGCTCACGTATTCTGTGGCAACTTTCAAACTGGGCTGCGGTGACAAATCGTTAGAGGCTTGGTCGCCATAATCATTACTGGCAACTAATCACTATTTTGCCATCTGTTAATCTCAAACAATGAGCGAACTCATCAGCACTGTTGCAACCGGCGTATGGACTCCTGTACTTTTTCTTTTGATTCTCGGCGGGTTGTTCTTCTTCTTTTATTCGCGATTCATCCATTACAAATACTTCTATCACTGCATTGCTATTCTTCGGGGAAAGTATCACAACCCGAATGATCCTGGACAAATCAGTCCTTACGAAGCGTTATCGACAGCGCTTGCGTCAACAGTGGGTATGGGCAACATCGCCGGTGTAGCGGCCGCGATCAGTATCGGAGGTCCCGGAGCTTTGTTCTGGATGTGGGTCACCGCCTTCGTTGGTATGTCAACCAATTTTTTCACCTCATCACTTTCTGTGATGTATCGAGGCAAAGACTCGGCCGGTGTGATTCAGGGAGGCCCCATGTATGTGATTCGTGAAGCTTTGGGCCAGCGTTGGATGCCCCTGGCTGTCCTGTTTTGCGTATGTTGTATGGTTGGTTGTTTACCTATTTTCCAGGCGAATCAACTTACACAAGCCATCATCGATATCGGTGTCAATTCTCCGGAAACCAGAGCCTGGTCTTTTGGTTTTCTGGGATTCGAAATCAATACATTGAAATTTATCATTGGTGTCGTTCTTACGATTATTTCTGCTATCGTGATCATCGGGGGAATTCAGCGCATTGGAAGCTGGGCCGGTAAAATGGTACCGTTAATGATCATCATCTATTTTGGATCAGTGCTCGCGATACTTTTGATCAACATCACAGAGGTGCCGCATTATCTGTGGATGATTATCACCGACGCATTCGCGGCTGACAGTTATCGGGGGCAACCTGCGCTGGGGGGATTGGTGGGGGGACTGATCGTTGCCGGGGTACGAAGAGCGTCATTTTCAAATGAAGCTGGGATCGGAACCGCCCCTATGGCTTTGGGGGCTTCACAGAGCACACAGCCCATCCGTGAAGGGTTGGTTTCCATGCTTAGTCCCGCGATCGACACTTTAATAGTATGTACGCTTACGGCCCTTGCAATCCTCGTCACGGGGGTCTGGAAGACATCCGATGCCAATGGAGTATCGCTCACCGCCACGGCATTTGAAAATTCACTGGGCATGACAGGGAAATACCTTTTGTTACTGTGCGCGTTCTTCTTCGCAATCACGTCGCTATTTTCTTATTCATATTATGGTGGAAAGTCGATCTCATTCCTTGCCGGTGTCAAGGCGGGTCGCTACTACGATTATTTCTATCTGGCCACGATTGTGATCGGATCTGTTTCGTCCATGGCGGATGTAATGAACATTATCGACATTGCCTATGCGATCATGGCTGTCCCTACGATGGTCTCAGGATTCATACTGGCGCCGAAAGTGATGAAAGAAGCGAAAGCCTATTTCACAAGACTCCGCGCCGAAGAAGCGCAAGAGGCCTGGTCTCAACGTGAACAACAACGAAAAGAAATATGAGGTCATTATTAATTCTGATCCTGGGAGTATCCTTTTTGTGGTCGGCTTGCTCAAAGAAGGATTCAGAACCCAGTTGCAACACTTACTATCTTTCTGAAGAAATCAACGGCGGCATTTCCACAAAATTCTTCTACAATTCAGACGGACAAATTTCCTCATTTGAAGGTTCTGGAGTGGTATACAGTTTTAGCTACAAAAACAAGATTCTTCAAAAGGTTGATGGACCCACAGCAACCTATAGCTTTACTTACAATAGTTCGGGAAAAATGGTTGGCTCCGCCCTGTTGTATAACGGTACCAAGTCGGACTCCGTAGAATACATTTACGATACCTCAGGTCACGCCGTAAAGCGCAACTTTTATATCAGATCCGGCAATGCTTCAGTACTTTATAAATATGTTTCGTATGAGTACACAGGAAACAATCCGACCCAGGTTGACTTTTACAATGTTTATATGCAGAATGCAACACTCAATGCAACCTTCAAATATACCTATGATACACATGTAAAGCCCTATCCAGCCGAATATGAATTATTCAACACAGCAACCTCAAACACGAATTCAGAGAATAATATAACATCAACCGAAGTGATCTCGTATGCAGGTCAGTCCTCACCAAAAAGCGAAACACAGGTTATTTACAACGCCAGTGGGTACCCGTCCCAGGTAGGCGGTTCAAGCTATAAATACGCATGCACTCCACCCACCAAATAATAAGATCTTTCTTCTATTTGACCGTTTCCGCAACGGCGCTTTGAGCGTCCTTTTGATAGGGATAATCAAACAGACCATGTTCCTTGATCGCGGTCTCCACTTTGTGTGGAACAAACTTCTCCCAACCAATCTCTCCCTTCTTGATCATTGCCAGCACGTTGTCTGAAATGATATGAAGGTTGCCCACGTTGGCATCCCTGATATCCTCCAGCTTGTTGTTGTCCATGAGATACCGGAAGAGATTCTTTGTGTTCGAAGGCAATTGCTCCTGGAAGTCTTTCAACGTAAACAACTCATGAGAATTTTTCTTCCACGCAGGATAGATGTACAGCTTCACGTTCGTGCCAAAAAGCGACGCGAAACTTTCCAGGATACCACCGCGCAGATTTTCATAGGTCTTTTCCTCAAAAACCTTCTGCAGCGCATAAATACCCATGATAATACCGATCTTGTTTCCTTTAGTAATCTTAGACAGATAATCCACAAGCCGGTAGTATTCGAAATAATTGGATACGAGCACAGTCTGTCCCAGTGAACAAATGATATCGGCACGATAAAGAAAATCCTTCTCGTCAATCTTACCATCAGCACCCAGGTCAGTCAGCGTAAGCTCACTCACCATCACGATCTTTGATTTGTCAACATCGGGTTCGGACTTAAAATGCCTTCGCGAAGCGAGCAGCATATCCACGTTCACGTGAGTAACAGGTCTGAACCGGCCGCGTAGTACCAACACATTCCTTTTGTAAAGCACCTCCGACGGCAACAAAACATTTCCATCAGGGCCGAACATGGCGGCCTTCGTCAACCCGTTCTTGACGAGCTTTAGGGCCATGAGACGATTATCCACATGTTTAAAATCCGGACCCGTCAACCGGAAGGTATCCACTTCTATCCGGCGCGTAGTCAATCCATCGATCAATGAGAGCAATATCTCCTCCGGATCGGTGAGGAACATACACGCAAACAACAGGTTCACACCAACCACACCGATTGCAAATTGCTGCTGGAGCGGATCATTGTCATGCATCTTTACGTGAATCACACAATCATTATACTCCCCTTTCGGTTTAGTTTGAAAACGCAAGCCGATCCATCCGTGCCCCTGGTTCGTGCGTTCATAGTTCAACACTTCAATAGTATCCGCAAAGGCAAAGAACTTGACCTGATCTGCGCGGTGAGGAAGGCGCTCAAGCAAAAGCAGGTATTCCTTTTCAAGCATTTTCACCAACCGGTCTTCACAGACATATCTTTCGCCTTGTCCATAAATGGCATCGGAAAATTTCATGTCATACGCCGAGATGGTCTTCGCGATCGTGCCCGATGCACCACCCACTTTGAAAAAATTGGCAGCCACTTCCTGGCCCGCACCGATTTCGGCAAAAGATCCGTAAATGGATTTACTCAGATTGATCTGAAGCGCCTTCTCCTGTGTAGTAATCTTTTTTATTTCTTCCATACAGTTTAAAAAATCAGGCTCTCAAATTTAAGATTCTTCCCAGAACCATCATGAAGAGCGCTGAACTTAATTCAGGTCACCTACATAACGGGTTTTTGATAATAATGGTTTAACATCTATTTTGCCGCAAAACCCAACCCTATGTCCAATAGAGGCAACTTCTCAACGCGAATCGGTTTCATTCTTGCCGCTGCCGGCTCGGCGGTCGGGCTCGGCAACATCTGGCGATTCCCCTATCTGGCGGGAACAAACGGTGGCGCCGGATTCTTAATAATCTATCTGATTTGCATCCTCGCTCTTTGTTTTCCGGTGATGGTTGGAGAGATCGCGATCGGCAGAAAAGTCGGCAGCGATGCCTACGGTTCATACAAGAAACTGGGTGGTGGCATGTGGGGCTATCTCGGACTATACGGAATTTTAGCGGGCGTTCTTATTCTGTCCTATTACAACGTCGTGGCAGGATGGGCTTTCGGGTATTTCACAGAAGTCACGTTCGGCACTTTATTGACCAACACAGATCTGGGTTCATTCTTCGGTGGTTACGTAAACTCAGTGGGAAGACTGTTTATTTTTTCATTCAGCTTCATGGTCATCACGGCTTACATCGTCGCGCAGGGCATCTCCAAAGGAATTGAAGCCGCAAACAAGATCATGATGCCAGGATTATACCTGATTCTGATCGGATTGATCGTGTATAGTCTCACCTTGCCGAACGCAATGGAGGGAGTTAAGTTCTACCTCGTTCCCAACCTCGATGAGATCACATCACGAACCATTTTCGATGCGTTGCGACAGGCTTTCTTCTCACTTTCATTGGGAATGGGATGTCTCATCACCTACGGTTCGTACGTAAACAAGGATCAGAACATTGTAAAATCAGCAGCCATCATTTCAATGGCCGATACATCGGTCGCATTTCTCGCAGGACTCATGGTGTTTCCTTTGGTATTCTCATTGGGCGCAAAGCCTACAGAAGGCCCTCCCTTGATATTCATTGTGCTCACGCAAGCATTTCAAAGCATGGGACCGATTACAGGCCGCATTGTTGGTGGCTCGTTCTTTCTTCTGATCTGTTTTGCCGCTCTTACATCTACGCTCTCTCTGCTCGAGGTACCGGTGGCTTTTCTTGTTGATCAGAAAAAATTCCCGCGCAAAGCGGTCGTGTGGAGCATGGCTGGATTCATTTTCCTGCTCGGGTTACCCAGCATGTTCAGCCAGGGACTGGTACCCTTCCTGAATAAACTGCCTCTGCACAACTCCCCGGATTTCCTTTCGTTCGTGGCCGACCTTTGCGACATTATGCTTGTGACCGGCGGTTGCATCATGTGCTTCTTCATCCGTTATAAATGGAAGATCAATAATATGAATGAAGAATTGAGCATCGGAAATCTCAACTACGGCGGATCGTTCGTTCAGGCATTCATTAACTTCTCGATCCTCTGGTTCTGCCCGATTGTACTCAGCGTTATGTCCGTGCTGGTAATTACCGATAAGTACTTTGGATTGGAATGGCTGTTCAACTAGCTGCCGACAGTCAAAGGCTGACAGCTATCCATGGACGAATTCATCCATATCAGAGTCCTGCTTGGAATTATCTTTGGCCTCGCGCTCACACACTTACTAAAAGGCTCTGTATCTCTGATTGAATCTTCGCGCCGCGAAAAGGCGTATTGGCTGCACTTATGCTGGGCAGCGTACATCTTCCTGCTGATCATTCACTTCTGGTGGTGGGAGTTTGCGCTCATTAAAGTCCGCGACTGGGATTTTATAGATTTCTTCAACATCGTTCTTTACACAACGCTTTTCTACGTCATCGCCACGATCCTGTTCCCTGATTCACTCGAGCCTCACCCCGACTACCGTGAGTATTTCTACGATCGGAAAAAGTGGTTCTTTACATTACTGGCGTGCACCAGTGTTCTTGATGTCTTTGACACAATTCTGAAAGGTGATGAGCACATAGCCAGGATTGGACCGAGCTATTTCGTCGGCGTTGCAGTTCAGATCGCAGCTAGCGTCACTGGTATCTTTACCCGAAACCAGCCTTTCCACATCATTATCCTTTCAGGCTTTTTCCTCTATCGCCTGTTCCTGATTTATAAGACCTATTATTGGATCAGTATCTAGATCGAAAGGGGGGACTGTTTCGGTAAAGCCAACAGCCAAGAGCCAAAAGCTAACAGCCAACAGCCAGACCCCACTACTCCACCCAGTCGGCTACGAACAAATTCGTGTCGCGTGTCCCGCCGTTGTTTCTGTTGGATGAGAAGATGAGTTTCTTTCCGTCGGGTGAAAACATGGCAAACGAATCGAATACTTTATCGTAGGTGATCTGCTCCAGACCGGTTCCATCCTCGTTGACCATAAAGAGATTAAATTCAAATCCACGGGTGCCTTTGTGATTTGAACTGAAGATGATCTTTTTGCCACTGGGATGATAGAATGGCGCCCAGTTCGCCTTTCCCAGGTTGGTCACTTGTCTGAGGTCGCTGCCATCGGCGTTACAAACAAATATTTCCATGGCTGTCGGCGCCACGAGTCCCTGCTTCAGATAGTCCTGATATTCTTTTCTAGCTTCCTCCGTTTTGAATCGTGATGCGCGAAAGACGATCTTCTTTCCATCCGGCGAAAAGAATGCGCCGCCATCATAGCCCAACTCGTTTGTAATTTGTTTTACGTTGCTCCCATCGATATCCATTACATACAGATCCAGGTCGCCATTCCGGGTTGATGTGAATACGATCTTGTCCTTCTTCGGTGAAACAGTCGCTTCTGCATCATATCCGGGCGTATTGGTAAGTTGCTTTACGATCTTACCATTGAGGTCGGCGACGAAAATGTCGTAGGTATCATAAATCGGCCACAGGTATTTGCCACCAGGCTTGCGTTCAGGTTCGGGCGGGCATTCTTTACCGCCCAAATGCGTGGAAGCATACAAAATATGTTTGCCGTCAGGCATAAAGAATGAACACGTGGTTCTCCCCTGACCCGTGCTGATCAACTGCGGCTTCTTTCCATCCTTCAACGACTCTGTGATCGGCATATAAAATATCTGGTCGCAATTGAACCCCCATTTTTTGTTGTTTGACTGGAAGCTGATCTTTTTGCTGTCGAAACTCCAGTACCCTTCCGCATTGTCAGCGCCGTAGGTCAATTGACGAAGGTTAGACAAGTGCTTCTCTTCGGGGTATTTCAATTCGTTTTTATCGTTCTGAAAAGAGAAAAATGCCACACTGAGGACCAGCAGGAAAATGGAAACGTATTTCATGGGTTATAGAATTTCGCGCAAATTAAAAGGTATGGAGATGGGTTAATACCTCGTCACGGATAATTTATGCCGCCTTGGCAGCTTCCTGTTCTTTCAAGGCCCGCCTCAATATCTTTCCAACGTTTGTCTTTGGAAGCTCGGTCCTGAACTCAAAGTATTTCGGCACCTTATAGTTTGTGAGGTTGGCGTGGCAGAACGCACGAAGTTCGTCTTCCGACAGACTTTGATCACGTTTCACGATAAATACTTTGATGACTTCGCCCGATTTTGGATCTGGGACACCAATTGCAGCCACCTCCAATACCTTGGGATTAGAAGCCAATACATTCTCGATCTCGTTCGGGTACACATTAAATCCCGAAACTTTTATCATATCCTTTTTCCGGTCCACGATCTTGAAGAATCCGTCGGTATCCATGACTCCGATGTCACCAGTTCTGAACCACTCATTGTGAAAGAACACGCCTTCGTTGCTGTTTTGCCAATAGCCACGCATCACCTGAGGACCGCGTGCGCAGATTTCACCGGTTTCACCCTGTGCAAGCTGGTTTCCATCATCGTCAAAAATACCCACCTCCGTGCTGGGCATGGGGATACCAATCGTACCGCGTTTGTGTTTTCCGTCCAACGGATTGCAACACAACACCGGAGACGTCTCACTGAGGCCGTATCCCTCCACAATTGCCGTCTTGGTGATCTTCTCCCAACGGTCGGCAACGGCATCCTGAACAGCCATTGCACCTGCCACGGCCCCATGAAGATGACTGAAGTCGACCTCTTTAAAATGTTCGTTGTTCATCAGGCCATTGAACAGTGTATTTACGCCGGTGATGATCGTGAACTTATGTTTCTTCAGCTCTTTGACAAAACCGGGTATATCTCTAGGGTTGGTGATGAGCACATTCTTAACACCGGTTGAATACATGAGAGCGCCATTGACAGTCAAGCCGAAGATGTGATACATCGGCAGCGCAGTGATCATAATATTTTCTTTTGCGGCGTCCAGATAAGGCTTGAACCAATGGGTTATCATCATGTTGTGCGCGATGATATTACGATGCGACAACTGAGCTCCTTTGGCCACGCCTGTCGTTCCTCCCGTGTACTGAAGCAGCACCAGGTCTTCCACGTCAGTCTTTGGTCTGTCGAGCGTAAGCGTCAATCCCTTCCGGATCACTTCCTTGAAAGAAATTGCATTCGGAATGTGATAGGCTGGCACCATCTTCTTGATGGTCTTTACTACGAAGTTGACGAGCATGCCTTTCATTGTTCCCATCATATCTCCCATCCGGGTTACGATAATATGTTTGGCAGGAATTTTTCCGAGAATGCTTTCCAGATGGGATGCAAAATTGTCGAGGATCAAAACGGCGGATATACCTGCATCTTTGAATTGA
Organism: Cyclobacteriaceae bacterium; assembly: GCA_044227305.1. GTDB lineage: Bacteria > Bacteroidota > Bacteroidia > Cytophagales > Cyclobacteriaceae > ELB16-189. The sequence goes on from JBGAFJ010000002.1 coordinate 110,814, forward strand.
TGTTCCATCTCGCGAGGCGTGTACAAAGGATTTGTATTCACCACGATGAGCCCTGCCTTCATAGCACCTATGAAAGCAACGGGAAATTGCAGGAGATTGGGCATCTGAATGGCGATGCGATCTCCTTTTTTGAGCCCAAGTTCTTTCTGCAGATAAGCGGCGAACGCAGTGGACAGGCGATCCACTTCTCTGAAAGTGATGGTTGCGCCAAGGTTATCATACGCAACGCGGTCAGCGTATCTTTTACTGGCTGCGTCAAAAAGTTCTACGAGTGAATTGTATTCAAGCGGGCCAATTTCATTTGGTATACCGGCAGGATAGTGTTTGAACCAGGGGAATTCTTTCGTCATAGCCTATGCATTCGTCAATGCTCACGAAGATGGCTAACAAACCCTCGTAATAAAAGCGGTGTCTGTAAAAAGAAAAACCCTGCTCCCGATGCACGTGCGTCTGGAAGTCAGGGCTTTTTACTGATGTAGCTGTAGAGGAAGGGTTCGAACCTTCACGGGGAGGTTAGCTGCAGGACAGTTCTGGCTTGCGCCAGTGAGGTGGTCAACCCCTTGTCCGCCGGTTAAGGCGGGCATTATCCTGCGTTTATCCCTTGATCCCCACCCTCGAGACAGGAGGGCTTGTCTGCCAATTTCAACACCCTACATTGTTGTTTTTCAATTTCTGGGCTGTCTGCCTCCCGATAGCCCCGATAGTCCCGAAAGCTATCGGGATCGGGATCGGGATTCAACACCCTACATTGTTGTTTTTCAATTTCCGGGCTGTCTGCCTCCCGATAGCCATCGGGATTCAACACCCTACATTGTTGTTTTTCAATTTCTGGGCTGTCTGCCTCCCGATAGTCCCGATAGTCCCGATAGCTATCGGGATCGGGATCGGGATCGGGATTCAACACCCTACAATTTTTGCAATTTACTGGGCCGCCTGCCCGTTTCATTGCGATTGATGCAACAAAGTAAAGCAATGACTGATATTTCATTCAATACAAGTCATCAAAGTTTTCATTATTTTCAATATTTTTATCATTCAATATAAAAAATTCAAAAAATGACTATCCAGAAGTCCGACAATTATGGAATTGACAAAACCGATCTCAAAATTCTTGAAATCCTGATTCAGGATGCCAAAAAGCCTTATACGGAGGTCGCCAAGAAGGTCTTTGTTTCACAGGGAACCGTGCACGTTCGCATGAATAAAATGCAGGAGGCCGGCATCGTGGAGAAAACCACCCTAAAAATCAACTATGCCAAGTTGGGCTTTGACATCACGGCGTTCATAGGTATATACCTGGAAAAGAGCGCTTTATACGAGCAAGTTCTTGAAAAACTTAAGCAAATTCCCGAGATCACCAACATACACTACACCACGGGCAACTACTCCATGTTCGTCAAGATTCACTGCCGGGATACGAACCATCTAAAGGAAGTTTTGCATGATAAAATGCAGCAAGTTGAAGGCATAGAACGGACTGAAACCATGATTTCTCTCGAAGAAAGCCTTGATCGAAATGTCCTCCTTGCGGAATAATTATTACCTCCAAAGAACCTTAAGAGACGATATTTGTTAATATTTTTGACGTTTATTTAAATCTAATCTAAATAACAACCTGGTGGGTAAGGACAATCAGCTCCTGGAAGAAATTACGTCCAAGGAATACGAGCACGGATGGGCCGTGAACCTTGAGACCGACTCGGCTCCCAAAGGTCTGAGCGAGGAGATTGTGCGATTCATCTCAGCCAGAAAGAATGAACCGGACTGGTTGCTTGAGTGGCGTCTCCATGCCTACCGCAACTGGACAAAGATGAAGGAGCCCACGTGGCCCAATGTCAAGTATCCGGCAATCAATTACCAGGACATAATCTATTACTCCGCACCCAAGCAAAAAGCGACACCTAAGAATCTTGAGGATATCGACCCGGAGTTGCTCAAGACTTTTGAGAAACTGGGAATATCACTGACCGAACAAAAAAGACTCACGGGCATCGCGGTCGATGCGGTGTTCGACAGCGTTTCAGTAGCGACCACCTTCAAGGAAAAACTCGGTGAGCTCGGAATTATTTTCTGCTCCTTCAGTGAGGCCGTCAAAGAACACCCTGAATTGGTGAAGAAATACCTTGGGTCCGTGGTACCCGCAAACGACAATTACTTCGCTGCGCTGAACTCGGCTGTATTCTCCGATGGATCATTCTGTTACATTCCGAAGGGGGTGCGTTGTCCTATGGAACTATCAACCTACTTTCGGATCAACGCCGCCAACACGGGTCAATTCGAAAGAACGCTGATCGTCGCTGAAGAAGGAAGTTATGTCAGCTATCTCGAAGGTTGCACCGCTCCAATGCGCGACGAAAATCAACTTCATGCTGCCGTTGTAGAGCTGTATGCGATGAAGAATGCTGAGATAAAATATTCAACCGTCCAGAACTGGTATCCAGGGAACAAGGAAGGTGTCGGCGGCATTTACAACTTTGTAACAAAACGTGGGCTTTGTGCAGGTGATCATTCAAAAATTAGCTGGACGCAGGTCGAGACCGGTTCAGCGATCACCTGGAAGTACCCCTCCTGCGTATTGAAAGGCGACCATTCGATCGGTGAATTCTATTCCGTTGCGGTTACGAACAATTATCAGCAGGCCGACACGGGCACGAAGATGATCCATATCGGAAGGAACACGCGTTCACGGATTGTTTCAAAAGGTATTTCGGCCGGCAAATCGCAGAACAGTTATCGCGGACAGGTGCACGTGTTGAAGCGTGCTGAAAACGCGAGAAACTTTTCTCAGTGTGATTCATTGCTGATGGGCGACAAGTGCGGAGCACATACATTCCCTTACATCGACGTCGAGAACAACACCGCAAAGGTGGAGCATGAAGCAACCACGTCGAAGATCGGTGAAGACCAGATATTTTATTGCAGGCAGCGCGGCATTGATGAAGAGGCCGCCGTGGCTTTAATCGTGAATGGATATGCCAAAGAAGTGTTAAGTCAGCTTCCGATGGAGTTTGCCGTGGAAGCACAGAAGCTGCTTGCGTTGACACTCGAAGGAAGTGTCGGTTAAGAATTTTTGAATCTATGTTATGCTACGTATAAAGAATTTACAGGCGCGCATTGATGACAAACAGATACTCAACGGCATCAACCTCGAGGTTAAAGCCGGCGAGGTGCATGCCATCATGGGACCCAACGGCTCCGGCAAGAGCACGCTTGCTTCCGTGTTATCGGGCCGCGAGGAATATGTTGTCACCGGCGGTGAAGTGGAATATATGGGAAAGAATCTGCTGGAGATGGAGCCCGAAGAACGCGCGCAGGAAGGCGTGTTCCTGGCTTTTCAATATCCGGTAGAAATCCCAGGCGTGAGCACTGTCAATTTCATGAAGACGGCTTTGAACAAGATCCGCGAACATCGCGGTCAATCGACACTGGACGCAGTCTCATTCCTCCAGCTCATGAAAGAGAAGATGAAACTGGTGGAGATTGATCAGGCCCTGCTGAATCGCTCTCTGAATGAAGGCTTTTCAGGTGGAGAAAAGAAACGAAATGAAATTTTTCAAATGGCCATGCTAGAACCCCGCCTGGCCATTCTTGACGAAACTGATTCAGGCCTCGATATCGACGCTTTGCGCATTGTGGCAAATGGGGTAAACAAGCTCCGTTCGAAGAACAATGCGACGATTGTTGTGACACACTACCAAAGACTGCTCGAGCATATAGTTCCTGATTTTGTTCATGTGCTTTACAAGGGGCGGATTGTCAAATCAGGCACCAAGGAACTTGCACTTGAGTTGGAGGCCAAAGGGTACGATTGGATTAAAGAAGAATTGTCGCTGGCATAATCGGGATGGAAGCAACTACTGAAAAGAAGGACCTCAGCCAGAAAATTAAAGAAGCTTTTCAACTGCGTGGGCTTGAAAACTCACCGGTGCGCAAAAACGCTTTGGATCAATTTCTAAACAAAGGACTACCGGGCTCGAAAACTGAAGAGTATAAATTCACACCGATTACTCGCGCGCTCGAGAAAGTGTTCACAGCAGATTCGTTCGCGGGGTCTGAATTCAAAGCAATCAATGTCCCGGGTCTGAAGTGTAATGTGATCGCATTCATCAATGGTGTTTTTTCAGAAAAACACTCCTCTATCCTCGAACCTGCCTTGACCCTCACCTGCCGAAGTGCAGCAGGCGAAACACCCACGGACCCATTCGGTCTTTTGAATGACGCCTTTGCTGAAACTGAAGTCAACCTCTCTATCGGCGCGGGAAAAATATTGCAGCATCCCATCGCGATCCTCCACCACTTCACTGCGGGTGGCTTTGTTTTCGCGAACCCACGCTGGTCTCTCAACGTCGGAAAAAATGCGGAAGTGTCGATGCTTGAATTAACTTTCTGCGAGCCAGGCGCTATCTATTTCAACAACAGGCAGAGCTTCACAACAGTCGGCGAAAATGCAGGTTTGGAGTACACCCTTATTCAAAACAATGCAGGTGAAATTCAGGTGAACAATTCAACCGTAACGATGACAAACTCGTCACGCGCCGCTTGTTTTACCTTCACGTTCGACGGCCAACTGGTCCGCAATAATCTCACTCTTTGCGTGGATGGCCAGGGTGCCGACGCCCATCTTTATGGACTGTACCTTCTTTCGAAACATACCATCGCTGACAACCACACGGTCGTCGATCATCGTCAGCCTAATTCATCGAGCAACGAATTGTACAAGGGCGTGATGGACGGAAACTCCAAAGGTGTCTTCAACGGCAAGATCTACGTCAGGCCCGATGCACAAAAAACGAACGCATTTCAGTCGAACCGTAACCTACTCCTCAGCGAAACGGCTACGATCAACACGAAGCCACAGCTTGAAATCTGGGCCGACGACGTAAAATGCTCCCACGGCTGCACCACGGGCCAACTGGACGAAGAGGCATTGTTCTACCTTCGATCACGCGGAATTCCAAAAGAACAGGCAAGAGGAATGATGCTTTCAGCGTTTGCAACAGAAACGCTGGCCTCACTGAAGAATGACTACGTCAGAGATTTTGTGTCCCATATCATTGCAGAGAAGCTCCATCACGGAGCGTGATCATGGAAGTTTCAACAACCATAGACGTTCAAGCGATTCGTAAACAGTTTCCGATCCTTCATCAGAAGGTAAATGGGTATGATCTCGTCTATTTTGATAATGCGGCGACATCCCAAAAACCCAAATCAGTAATTGATTCTCTAACGAATTACTACACAAGCTTTAACGCCAACATCCATCGTGGTATCCATACCCTCGCGGAAAAAGCAACCAAAGCATTTGAAGAGACCCGCGATGCCGCACGGCAATTTGTAAACGCAGAGTACCGTGAAGAAATTATTTTTCTGCGCGGGGTCACCGAGGCGATCAACCTGGTTGCGTCTACCTACGGGCGTGCGTTCCTCAAAGCGGGCGACGAGGTCATCATTTCTGGTCTGGAGCACCATTCCAACATTGTTCCATGGCAACTGCTGTGCGAGGAAAAGAAATGCGCCATTAAAATCATACCCATTTTACCATCGGGGGAATTTGACCTTGAAGGTTTCAACAAACTCATCAGTTCAAAAACAAAAATAGTTGCCGTTAACCATGCATCGAACAGCCTGGGTACGATCAATCCCATTCATCATATTATTTCGAAAGCCCATGACGCGGGTGCGGTCGTTCTGATCGATGGTGCGCAATCAGCAGCCCACATTGATATCGATGTACAGGAACTGGACTGCGACTTCTACTGTGTCTCCGGGCACAAAATGTACGGCCCTACCGGAGTCGGATTCCTTTATGGGAAAAAGTCGCTCCTCGAGAAAATGCCTCCTTATATGGGGGGTGGTGAAATGATCAAAAACGTATCCTTCGAAAAGACTACCTACAACGACCTGCCTTACAAATTCGAAGCCGGTACTCCAAACATTGGCGACGTTGTCGCTTATAAAGATTCGTTCACATTCATCCAGAGTATCGGCAAATCCGCCATGGCAGCTCATGAAAACGAACTTCTGCAATATGCTGCGAAAGAACTGCGTCACCTGGGCGGTGTGAAACTGATCGGCACCGCAGAAAACAAAGTGAGTGTGCAATCATTCATCATCGATGGAATCCATCCCTTCGACATCGGGCAGATGCTGGATGCCCGTGGTGTGGCAGTGCGCACCGGGCATCACTGCTGTGAGCCATTGATGACGAGCTTCGGAATCGAAGGAACTGTAAGAGCCTCATTTGCTGTTTACAACACAAAAGAGGAAGTCAATAAACTTATTGAGGGTGTGGACAGGATTATCCGGTTTTTAAAATGACAATCGCCGAAACACAAAACGAGATAATCAATGAATTTTCGCTCCTCGACGGCGACCTGGAAATGTCGGTTATGTACCTGATGGAACTCGGACAGAAACTGCCAATCATGCCTGAAACGGACAAGACCGATGACAACATTGTCAAAGGGTGCCAATCGAAGGTCTGGCTTACGGCTGGTTTGCAGCATGGTCGTGTATTCTTTAACGGCGACAGTAATACCGCCATCACAAAAGGCCTTGCAAGTCTTCTTATCAGAATATTTAATGGACACACACCCGACGAGATACTGAGCGGTGAGCTTTTTTTCATGCAGAAAATCGGCATGGAGCGGTTTATCGGAACGCAACGATCAAACGGATTCGCCGCCATGATCAAGCAATTGCGGATCTATGCACTGGCGTTTCAAACCCAATCTAAAATTCAAACCAGAACTCCGGCATGAGTGAAGTAAGTACTGAATCGAAGCCCGCATTGGAAGTTCCGGAACTGCGTGAGAAGATCATGGCAGCTTTGAAGACTGTATACGACCCTGAAATTCCGGTTGACATTTATGAACTGGGTCTCATCTATGAGATCAGTGTATACCCGGTGAACAACGTGCATATTTTAATGACCCTGACTTCTCCGTCGTGCCCTTCTGCCGAGGCGATCCCCTCGGAAGTAGAGCAAAAAGTGAAGGCTATCAGTGGCGTGAACGACGTGAAGGTGGAAATTACCTGGGATCCGCCCTACTCCCAGGATATGATGAGCGAAGCGGCAAAACTTGAACTTGGATTTCTTTAATTTTGTTATACTAACCTGAGACCAAAATCTCTTTAAATCTTACAATTATGAGCATGTATCCTGAACAACTGGTGGCTCCGATGAGGACAGACCTCACCAGCGCTGGATTCAAAGAATTAAAAACTCCTGCAGAGGTTGAAAAGGAGATAAAGGATGGCAAAGGAACCACTTTATTGGTGATCAATTCTGTCTGCGGCTGCGCAGCGGGTGCCGCACGGCCCGGGGTAAAGTGGGCATTACAAAACAGCGCCAAGAAACCTGATCATCTCGCAACGGTTTTTGCCGGTGTCGACACCGAGGCTGTTTCAAAGGCCAGGCAGTTAACGATGCCTTACCCTCCCTCATCGCCGTCGATCGCATTATTTAAAGACGGAGAGTTGCTACACTTTGTAGAGAGACACCACATCGAAGGCCGCAACGCCCAGATGATCGGCGAACATCTTGTCGAGGTATTCGACGAGTTCTGCTAGGCAATTTTTGAAAAATCCAGAGAAGGGCTCCGGCCCTTTTTTTATTTTCAGAAATGATTGTGCGTATCTTAACGTCCATGACCCGCGATCAACTTGTACACATCATCACGCAGGCAATTGCCGAAGAAACCGGGCACCCGGGTTCCTCCATTCTTGAATCCACTTCGTTTTCTGACCTCGGCATTGACTCGTTGAGTTCGATCGTCATCCTCAATAACATCGAAGACCAGATCAATCTCGAACTGAATCCCTTGCACATGTGGGATTATCCTACCGTCGGGTCTTTTGCGGACTTCCTCGCCAGCCAGCTCGTCAGGATATCGTCATGAGCCACCACCTTTGGGCGCCGCACGAACCGCAATTTGCGGAAGATCCGTACAGCATGTACAGGAGGTTGCGGGAAGAAGATCCGGTGCACCTTGCACAGACCAACGAATGGATCGTGTCGCGTTATGACGATGTTAAGTTCGTATTGAAAAGTCTAGATTTCCGGAGCGGCAACCGTCTGGAATGGCTCAGCCGGGGGATCAAATACCTCGGCAACAGCGAACAGGATTTCCAATCCATCCATGACGCCATCTATACATTCCTCCTTTTTTTGAATCCCCCCGATCACCAAATCATTCGTAGTTATGTGATGAAAGCGTGGGACAATCGTTTGGTCGAAAATACCATCACTGCGCATGTAACCCGGCAACTCGATACCATCAAAGAGCAGTCGTTTGATGTTATGGAAGAGTTTGGTCAGCCCGTTCCCGTTTTTGTTATTGCCGATATCATGGGCATTCCTTCCGAAGACTACAGAAAGCTCCGTGAACTAGGAGTCCAAATGCACCGCTCATTGGATCTCTATCATTCCTATAAGGACCTCGTTACCTTAAATGAAGCGTCAAAACAGTTCGTCGCGTATTTCAGGGATGCGATCAACCGAAAAACCATTCATCCCGATGAAGGCCTTATAAGCAAACTTGTGCATAGTCCTTCACGCGGTGTATTGGAGGAAAAGCATTTGATATCCCTGCTGATTTTTCTCTTCACTGCAGGCGAAGAAACCACCGCCAATGGAATTGGTACCGGGCTTCTGCACCTGATACGGCATCCTGAGATCTATGCAGCGCTTCGGCAACATCCTGAAAAGATCTCTTCAATAGTTGATGAGTTACTGAGATACGATGCTCCTGTACAATTGCTGGGAAGAATCGCGAAAAGAAATATTGAGATCGGCGGAAAATCGATACCCGCGAATGCAAACCTCACGCTGCTGCTTGGCAGCGCAAACCGGGATCCAAACCAATTCAAAGAAGCCGATCAATTGATCCCGAATCGTACCCCCAATCCTCATCTCAGCTTCAGCACCGGAATTCACTTTTGCCTCGGCGATTGGTTGGGAAAACTCCAGATGCAAATCGCGCTTCGTGAATTTGTGAGACGTTTTCCAAACATCCGTCTTGCGACCAGCACACTCTCCTGGAAAAAGAATCTCGCGATCCGGGGACTCAAAAGTCTACCCGTGACGATCAGTTGATCAACGCATTCTCAAAATACCTCACCCGGATCTGATGACCACGCGGTGAGTTGCCAATGAATACAAGTCCCGATGCAGGAAGGATCGCCTTTGTCAACACTTGCTTCAGCTTCTCATGTTCGATCAATGTGATCACGCCAATACTCCGGTGAACACTGCGTTTCTCTTCAAGCGTATGAAAAGTTTCTGTGATAAGTTTTCCCAGCAAACCTGGCGACAGAACTTTTTCCCGCACCACCATAAACCGGATGTTGAAAAAGTAGTTGCGAAGCTGTTTCACAAAGATCTCCTCTGCCGTAGACTCGGCAACAATACTGCGATCAGTCTTTCTCCGCACCACATAAACGAGTTGTTCAAGACGCTTTTGTATTTGTTCCGCGCTGAGTCCTGGTGCATGTTGTTCCCAAAATTCAACCACATCGCTGCGATCGGACAGTTCTTTCTTACCGTAATATTCAAGGATCAGATCACCCGTGTCAATATCCATCAGATGCGAGCGTGGTTGAAATAGTGGATATAAATCGGCCGATCCGATTTCGTGAAGCCCATCAAAAAGAATCGGTACTCCGGCCATGCAGCACGGCGCATAGCGGTAGTTCTGATGCCGGGCTCCAGAATGGTCATTATACCAACCGTTCCTTCAGATTTCGCAAGGGGCTGGAGCGAAGATGCTGTTTCAAACAGTAGCCGCATCGTGAGCGCTTCATCGCCCAATGCCACACATCTGCATTCAAACACAGTATGATTGTTAATCGCCGGCACGACCACTTTCCTCACCACGGATAAATCGGCGATCGTATTGTCATCCTTTTTCGCTATCACAGCCGGACTCCAGCCCCGTAAGGCAACCGCCGGGTTAAGATCCGCGATGAATTGCTGTACCATCCCGGTAAATTTTTCCGGGATCGTCGGCGTGATTGGTATGAATGTCGCGTTCATCGAAGCGATAATTTAGCAGCGAAAATCTTTATCTTTACCCATTCGGATCAAAATTGACATAACTGCGCAATGTCATCGAATAGGATATCTCCATTGTTAACGCGTAAGCTTCGCAAGTTTGCAAGGCTGAAACGACTCCTTAAAGAAACAAACTGGACCGCTCGTGACCGACAGACGGTGTCGCGGTACAACCGCCTGGTTATCAAGCTCCGAAAACTGCAGAAAAGAATTATTGAGTTAAGTAGTACCCTGCGTATGGCTGCAGCGGCCACAGCACTGGTGTTCGCCGCAGGTACGGCTGAAGCGCAGATTCCGGTTCCCGGACCGGCCGCCACAGCGCTGGGGCCATTTACGCTGAGCGATCGCGCCCATAATCCCCTTCGGCCCGGCACGATGCGCAACGTCCACAACAAGCCTACGGCGGTGGACCTGGACAAAGACGGAGATCTGGATCTTGCTCTTGGCACTTACAACGGCGACTACCGGTATTTCAGAAACGATGGCACAACCACCAATCCCCTTTATGTTGAGCTCGTGAATGGCAACAATCCACTCAACGCTGTGTCGGGTTGGTCAGCAGCCGCGTTTGCCGATCTCGACAAAGATGGAGATCTCGACATGTTTATAGGCGAAGAGTTCAATGATACAGACTCTCCTACCAATGGCAGCATTCATTACTTCGTAAACCAGAATGGAAAATTTTGGACAGAACTCGCCCCCGGTGAGTTCGTGGCGAATGAACAAAAAGGGCCGTACAACGTCACCACAAAAGCAGGAAACCCGGTTAACCTGCTGATTTATGACACGCATGTCATGCCAGCGTTCGTCGACCTGGACAAAGACGGTGACCAGGATCTGATTGTGAGCTACGACATTGATGCCGAACCGACTGCCGTATCCTACTTCCTCAATGATGGCAACGGCAACTTTTCACAATCCACTTTCCAGCCGAATACTACCAGGGCCAATGAAGACCTCAACTTTGGTGATGTCGATGGGGATGGCGATCAGGATCTGGTGATTGGCGACATCGACGGCGGAATTTATTTCTATTCCAATAACGGATCAGGGACGTTCACGGAACAGACCGGTCCTTGGAATGCGTCCACGAAAACCGGAAATCCTTTTGATCAGCTTCAACCCCACGCCTATAATAGCGGATTTCTGGAGACAAGTCTTGCCCTGGGTGACTTCAACGGAGATGGCAAAATCGACGCGATGATTGGGTTCAACTCAGGACCGCCAGCCTATGCCCCGGCTGAACTGATGTATTTCCTGCAGAACAACGGCCAGGGGAATTTTCAACGGGTTAACGGCCTGTTGGATCCCCTCGGTGGCGTAGAAACAATGGGTCTTGCCACGGTCGATTTCAAAGACATCAATGGAGACGGGCAGCCTGACGCAATCGTTTCAGGGAGTGGGGCGAATAAAGTCGATCTGTACTTTAATTTTAACGGCATTTTTTCGCTCGCTCCGGATGCTTCCAATCCCTTCAGCAATGCTCACCTTGGAAGTTTGAGCAATGGTGCGGCCGGACAACTTGTGGACTTCGACAAAGATGGCGATCCGGATTTTATCTCATCCAATACACGCGGTGACATTTTATACTTTAAAAACGACAATGGTACGTACGCCCTTCAGCCAAACGGTGCAAGTAATCCATTCGATACATCGGATCTTAATTTCTATTCGGATGACGAGCAGACCCCGGGAGTTCCCGCATTCGTAGACATAGACGCCGATGGTGACCTGGATTTATTCATAGGGTCAAAATATGGCTACATTGATTTTTTCCGCAACGATGGCGGGGTCCTGAACAAGCAAGGTGCCCGGGACGGAAACTATGACCCTGTGGATAATTTGAATCCTATGGGAAACCTGCACGTTCCCCGACCTTACTACCACACCGCGAGTGTTGCCAACATCAGGTTCGTAGACCTTGACAATGATGGCGACTTTGACGCGTTGGTGGGGCACTCCTCGGTGACGCTTGATTCAGACGGATTCAACGTTGTACCCAATTCAATCATCTTTTTTGAAAACACAGGCACGCCTACGACCCCTTCGTTCACGGAAAGGATGAGCCCTTTCAAAAGCGAAGATCTGTATCAGGAATCTCTTCTGAAATTTATTGATTTCGACAAGGATGGTGATCAGGATGCTTTTGTCGGGCACCAGGAAGACGACGGATATCAGCAAGTGGGACGATTTGATTACTTCGTGAATACCAACCCTGCGCCTGTAATTACCGGAGTGGCGAATGTGCCTGTGCAGGGAAACAACAAGATCATCCTGGATCCGAATATGACACTAACGGATCAGGACAACGACGTGATCAACCGGTTGATTGTCACCATTCAAAATTTTAACACGGGGAAGGAAGTTATCACATTCACACCCATAGCGCCGGTCACAGGTTCGTTCAATCCCACAACGGGCGTACTGACACTGAGTGGCAAGGGAACCGTTGCAGACTATAATGCCGTATTAAAAACTATTTCTTACCAGTTTACTGGTTCAAAATCGGAAATCGGCGGAAGGAAACCTTCCGAGGGGTCGAAGAGTGTGTTATTGAACCGAACTTTGAGTGTGATTGCAGAGGATGCGGACAAAACTGCGGGTACGCCCAGGGTGTTCGCCCTGCAGATTTCATTCTCTAACTCCTCGCCCTCACTGGCTTCCACCGGCACACCTGTGCAATATTCCTCTACACCGATTTCAGTCGACGGGGCAGTGACTATTACGGATGCCGACGATTCCAACCTGGCTGGCGCGACGATTAAATTTGATCCTTCAAAGTATGTCGCCACAGAGGATGTGCTCGACTTCGTGAATCAAAACGGAATCAGCGGGACATTTTCTTCCGCAACCGGAACCCTGTCCTTGGCCGGAACATCCAGCGTAGCCAATTACCAGGCTGCATTGCGGTCTGTGCAGTACAGAAATATTTCCACCAAACCAACACAGGGCGACCGGGTCGTACTGTTTTCCATTACGGACGGAGAATCCATAAGCAATACCACATCGAACACAGTTACGCTTCAGGTCACGGATGAACTCGTCGTATTCAATGCCATGTCACCGAACAGTGATAATCTGAATCCGGTCTTTTATATCCAAAATATCGAAACCCTGGAGCCACTCAACAAGGTTACCATCTTTAACCGTTGGGGCGACAAAGTTTTTGAAGCCCGGGATTATAACAACACAACCAATGTATTCCGCGGTCAGTCCACCAGCGGCACAGAGCTGCCCGGCGGAGTGTATTTCTACGTTATTGAATTCCTCGGCAATTCCGGCCGTGAAAAGTTGGAGGGCTATCTCTCCGTCAGGCGTTAAATCATTTTCGATTCCAGGGAGTTTCGGAAAGCGATCGTTGCTAAAAGTGCAACCAACGTAGGCTTTGTATTTTGGTTGTGGAAAAGGCACGGCGCTCAATAACCCCAGGGAACTGATCCCCAATACCTTAAGAAAAAAAGGTTGTGTGTGGTCCTAAAATAAAGATACTATCTGTCTCTTAAACGGAACCAATTAACCTTACCCCTGTTTATACTTCATGCGCATGTCTGTATCACGGCTCGAACATTTTAACGCCGCCCACCGGTTGTACAACCCCGAATGGAGCGATGAGCAAAATGACCGGGTTTTCGGAAAATGCAATAACCCGAATTTTCATGGGCATAATTACGATTTAATTGTAACCCTTATCGGGGAAACTGATCCAATGACTGGATATGTCTACGATCTAAAGCAGCTCAGCGACATCATACAGGAAAACATTATCGCACATTTTGATCATAAAAATCTTAATTTGGATACTCCCTACTTCAAGACCCTGAATCCAACTGCGGAAAATATCGCGATGGTCATCTGGAGAATCTTGCGGCAGCAAATCGATCCGAAGTTTGAATTGAAAATTAAACTCTATGAGACAGAAAGAAATTTCGTTGAATATCCAGCCGTATAAAGATACTACTGACTCCAATGAGCAAGTGAACTACAACACCCCGTTGCGTGACGATGCGTTTGCGTTAAGTGACGAGGAGAAAATCGACAAAATAGAAGTACATGTACGGGAGATTATGCAGACGCTTGGTCTCGATCTCAACGACGACAGCCTCAGCGGTACGCCTAAACGGGTAGCAAAGATGTACGTCAAAGAAGTATTCAGCGGATTAAATCCAAAAAACCGGCCGCAAACGCGCTTGTTTGAAAACAAATATCACTACGACCAAATGCTGGTCGAGAAAGAAATCACTTTCTACTCTCATTGCGAACACCACCTGGTGCCAATTTACGGACGCGCACACGTTGCATACTTTTCATCAGGCAAAGTGATCGGCCTCTCCAAGATCAATCGCATCGTTCAATATTTTGCAAAACGCCCCCAGGTCCAGGAAAGGCTTACGGTACAGATCGGTAAAGAGCTTCAGCGGATCCTGCGCACGGAAGACGTAGGCATTGTAATCGACGCCAATCACATGTGCGTGGCGATGCGTGGTGTGGGTGATACCAATAGCAAAACCGGCACAGCGTACTTTTCAGGCAAGTTCAAAGACCAGAACGTGAAACGGGAATTCCTCAATTTCATAAACAGTCCACAGTCGACTTACCAGTATTGACCAGGCGTTCCCCGGAACCCTTAGAAGCTTTCTGAATAGCAATAAAATCGTGAAAACAGCGTCACGGAAGGCTTTTATGCGCTTGTAAACGTCCCCTTACATGTTGTAGATTTAGCCCTTCAACTAACCTTGAATCCTAACTACTTATGGTATTTGATCTAGACATGATACGGGCCTTTTACGCAGCAATGCCGGGCCGCATCGCCGCTGCCCGAAAAGTTGTGGGCAAGCCACTGACACTCTCTGAAAAAATCCTTTACTCCCACCTCCACGCGAGCCAGTCTGTTCAGGCTTTCGGACGCGGGAAATCATATGTTGACTTCGCGCCCGACCGCGTAGCCATGCAGGATGCTACTGCCCAGATGGCACTGTTGCAATTCATGTCTGGTGGTATTCCAAAAGTAATGGTGCCATCCACGGTTCATTGTGATCACCTGATCCTGGCAAAGAACGGCGCCAAACAAGATCTCGCGGAATCTATATCGGCAAGCGGCGAAGTGTTCAACTTCCTCGAATCCGTGTCCAATAAGTACGGCATTGGCTTCTGGAAACCAGGCGCCGGTATCATTCACCAGGTTGTATTGGAAAATTATGCGTTCCCGGGTGGAATGATGATTGGAACTGACTCTCATACCGTGAACGCAGGTGGTCTTGGTATGGTGGCCATCGGAGTGGGTGGCGCAGATGCCGTGGACGTTATGTCTGGTATGCCCTGGGAATTGAAATGGCCCAAGCTGATCGGTGTGAAACTCACCGGAAAACTGAACGGATGGACCTCTTCTAAAGACGTAATTCTGAAAGTGGCAGGAATTCTGACCGTAAAAGGCGGGACCGGTGCGATCGTGGAATATTTCGGCCCCGGAGCGCTGACACTTTCTTGTACTGGCAAAGGAACGATTTGTAACATGGGCGCAGAGATCGGCGCTACCACTTCAACGTTCGGATATGATGAGAAGATGGCGCAGTATCTCCGCGGCACAGACCGCGCTGAAGTGGCCAAGCTTGCTGACAAAGTCAAAGAACACCTGACCGGCGATCCTGAAGTTTATGCAGATCCTAAAAAATACTTCGATGAAGTTATTGAGATCGATCTGTCAACGCTTGAACCCCACGTAAACGGCCCATTCACTCCGGACCGCGCTATCCCCATTTCGCAATTCGCCAACGAAGTGAAATCAAACGGATGGCCGCAGAGACTTGAAGTGGGATTGATCGGCTCATGCACAAACTCTTCGTATGAAGATATCACACGTTCCGCTTCTCTCGCGAAACAAGCCGTTGATAAGAAACTAAAAGCAAAGGCGGAGTTCACGATAACTCCCGGTTCTGAAAAAGTGAGATATACTGTTGACCGCGACGGCTACCTGGATATCTTCGGCAAAATGGGAGGTGTAGTCCTTGCGAACGCCTGCGGACCTTGCATTGGTCAGTGGTCACGTCACACCAACGATCCGAATCGGAAAAATTCCATCATCACGTCATTCAACAGAAACTTTGCAAAACGCAATGATGGCAATCCCAACACCCACGCGTTTGTGGCGTCGCCGGAGATCACGACTGCGTTTGCGATCGCGGGTGACCTTACGTTCAATCCTTTAAAAGATACGCTCCTCAACGAAGACGGCGTTGCCGTGAAACTCGATGAACCCAAGGGAGTCGAGTTTCCTCCAAAAGGATTTGACGTCAAAGACCCGGGGTTCATCGCCCCGGCGAAAGACGGCAGCAAGGTTCAGGTGAAGATTGATCCCAAATCAAAACGCCTTCAGGCATTGAGCCCCTTCGCGGCATGGGATGGGAAGAACTGGACCGGTTTGAAATTGCTCATCAAAGCCAAGGGGAAATGCACGACCGATCACATCTCGATGGCTGGTCCCTGGCTGCGTTTCCGTGGTCACCTCGATAATATTTCCGATAACACGTTGACGGGTGCAACCAATTTCTTCAACGACAAGACAGATAGCGTGAAGAATGAACTCACAGGTCAGTATGGTCCCGTACCGGCAACGCAACGCGCTTATAAAGCTGCTGGCGTGGGGACGATCGTAGTGGGAGATCAGAATTATGGCGAAGGGTCTTCACGCGAACATGCGGCGATGCAGCCCCGTCACCTCGGTATCAAGGCGATCCTGGTAAAATCATTTGCCCGCATCCATGAGACGAACCTGAAGAAGCAAGGGATGCTTGCCATCACGTTCTCCAATGAAGCTGACTACGATAAGATCCAGGAGGACGACACTTTTGACTTTACCGATCTCACGTCATTCGCTCCCGATAAACAACTTACGATCGTATTGAATCATAAAGATGGTTCGAAAGACACGATCAAGGTGAACCACACCTACAATGCAGGTCAAATCGGTTGGTTTAAAGCTGGCTCAGCGTTGAATCTGATGGCAAAACAAATTGCAGAGCGCGCGAAGACGGCACCTGCTGCGAAGGCGCCAGCCAAAAAAGCAGCGAAGAAAGTTGCTAAAAAGGCTGCCAAGAAGAAAGCCGTTAAGAAGGCTGCCAAAAAGGTGGTTCGCAAGGCCGCGAAGAAAAAGGCTGTGAAGAAAGTGGCCAAGAAGAAAGCAGCCAAAAAGAAGGCAGCGAAGAAGAAAAAGTAAACGGCAGCAATTAATCCGTTATCAATAAAAGAGAAGGTGACTCGAAAGGGTCGCCTTTTTCATTACTGCAACTTGTCACCTGTCACCTGTCACCCAACCACATCTTTCACCACCATCCTAAACTCATTCAACATCATTGCCGTCGCGCCCCACACAATTTCTTTGTCAACCAGGAAATGAGGTGCCATCATCTGAAAAGTCTTCGCTACCAGAATTTCACTGGTATGAATGGCAGCATCATCAAGAATTTCACTCACATCACATTCGAGTATCCGAAAAACTTCTACGGGATCGGGAGTGAGAGAAGGTCTCTTTGTCTGATAAGCGATCACCGGAGTGACCAGGAAATTACTGGGGATTACAAAAAAATCGGTGAGAGTTCCGATTACTTTAATCTCGCTCCTGCGAATGCCGATCTCCTCCTCTCCTTCGCGCAAAGCCGTTTCTGTTGCACTTTCTTCTCCTTCTGACTTGCCACCGGGTAAACTGATTTGACCGCTGTGTGCACCCTTGTATTCGGCTCGTTTGGTGAGCGGGAACACAATCTTGCCTTCCTCCGGGTACAGCAGAATCAGCACGGCACCTGGCTTCGGAGGAGTTTTGTGAGTGAAGTCCGGTTTTATGTTTCCCGTTGGTGTTGCCCTCAGGGGTTCGTGCGCTATGACACCGGGTAAGGGCTTGCGAAGACGCCCACTTAGTCCGACAATAAAAGAATCAAAATCTAACGACATGCCTTCAACCAGTCTGCTGGTACCATCTTGTCTCCCATTCTTTCCGATTTTCTGAATTCATCACACGCCATTTTCTTCTGACCGTCCCGGGCGTATGCAGTACCCAGGTAGAAATGGACTTTCTCAACAAATTTATCCATCCGGATCGCCTGCTCAAAAAGCCTGATCGCGTTCACATAATCGCCTGTCATAAGCCGGTAGATTCCTTTGTTGCGATATGCCCAAGCGTTGTCAGAATCGAGTACAATACTCTGATCAATGTCTTTCAGTGCTTCAGGAAGTTTCTTTTGCTGAAGGTAGATATAACCCCGGTTGTTGAGAAAATAAGGGTGGTTGGGGGCAAGCTGAAGGGCCCTTTGTACGTCAGAAAAAGCCGCATCAATTTCTCCTTTGGCGACCTCAATCATAGATCGGGTGTTATAAATATTCGGCTCATTGGGATTCTTGCGGGCGGCGACTGCCAGGTCTTTTAGCGCGTCATCGTACTGCCTCAGATAATAGTAAACCGTTCCACGATTCACAAGAAAATCTGTGTTGCTTGAATCCAGTTCAATGGCATGATCAAATGATTCGATGGCGAACTTAAAGTCGAACATTTTCGCAGCAATCAGCCCTTGCGTGAAATAGACGATCGACGTATCGGGTTTCTGTGACAATAGGAATTTCACATCTTTCTGCGCACTGTAATATTCCTTTAATTCATAATAGGAATTCGCGCGATTAAAATACGGCGTCAGAAATTTCGGGCGACACCTGATTGCTTTTGTGTAGTAAGAGACCGCTTCGGCAAAATGCTTTTCCTGGTGAGCAACTGTACCCAGATTATTCAATGCATCCGCAAAACAAGGATCGATTTTTAACGCTTCCTCAAAATATTTTATAGCTTGGGGTTGATCCTGCTCTTTCAATGCAAGGTTTCCCTTCAAAAGAAATTTTTGCATTCTTGCTTCGTCACTGTCTCCACAGGCGCACAGAAGGATTGGGAAAATCAAAAATAAAACTAACTTCATGGATATTAAAACAGGTGTAATCTTCATTTGTTTTGACTAAAACTCCAAATCGGTGACGATTAAAATCGCCCTCTCCTGCTTTTTTACTTGTATGATGTCCCTTTCGACCGCGCAGCAGCAGAAGACCATCGAACTAAAGCCCATCCATCACCAGGGGTTCAGATACTATTATGGTTTCAAGAAAGTATATGGCGGCGCGAAGGGTATTCAGATACCGCTGCAAAGTCTGAATGATGATGAAGTCAACCATCGCTACAAGAACTTTCGAAAGTTCAGGACTGCGGAAGTGGCCGTTGCCCTGGTGCCGGCTGTTTATCTGGCCGCAAACTTTCCCGGCAACCGCCGCCGCCATTTTGACGCAACTTCGATGTACACGGTGATCGGTGCATCCCTGGTGGCGATCATAGGTTTGGATCTCTGCGCCAAGTACCAGATCAAAAAAGGAATCGACCGATACAATGAAATCATACTTGCACCGAGTTCAAGTTCCCTAGGCGCAAGCTTATCCTACACCTTCTAAACCCCATCCTATGAATGATGACTTTGAAGCTGGAAAAGCATTCATCCGCGAAAAGGTAAAAGAAAACGCAGACCAGGTAAAAAACATTGCTGACGAAATCTCTTATCAGAAGTACAGGATTCGAAATATTCTTTCAATCCTTGCAGGCGCGATCCTGCTGGCCATCGGCGTCGTTCTGTTCTGGCGTGATTATTCCTCCGTCTCCCATCGCGAAAAGGTGACCGGAACTGTGAGCGGCTTTCAAAACTCTGTTGCCGGGACAACTGCTAAAAAAGAAGTCTCTAAAATAATAATCACATACACCTATAAAGGCGAAACAAAAACGATCACAGGTAATACAGCTTCTAACGTTCAAACATTGAATGAAGGTGACGCTGTCAATCTGCTAATAGATCCTAAAAATCCCAACGATATCATCATTGATATTTTCATGGAGCGATATCCGATCATGTTGGCGTGTGGCGGGCTCGGATTAATCTTGCTGATTACCGGCGTTCGGAAGGTTTTTTTCTAAAGAATGATTTTGATTATTCAGAAATCACGCCTTTATTTGTGTCAACAATGAGAAACATCCAAAACATCCATCTGCACCATCATCATGCACACACATGTTTGATCGGCAGGTTTATGTTTTGATAGGTATACAAAGCATATTAAAAGGCTTGCCAACCGGCAGGCCTTTTTTTTTGATCCATAAGATTATGAAAGAGTTATTGAGAATAGCAATCCAGAAATCAGGACGGCTCCAGGAAGGGTCCCTTGAACTTTTGAAGGAAAGTGGACTTTCGATCAGCAACGGGCGGGATCAACTGAAAACCCAGGCAAGAAATTTCCCGGTTGAGGTCCTTTTCCTACGCGATGATGATATCCCCCAATACATTGAAGACAATGTGGCCGATGTAGGGATCGTAGGCGAAAACGTGCTTGTTGAAAAAGAGCGGAAGAACCGGCTCGTCAAGCGACTCGACTTTGCAAAATGCAGACTCTCGATTGCGGTGCCAAGGTCTGAAACCTATTCAGATACCTCCTGGCTCAACGGAAAAAACATTGCCACCTCCTACCCCGTAATCGTAAAACGTTTTCTGGAATCAAAAGGGATTCAGGCTGGAATTCACGAAATCAGCGGTTCTGTCGAAATCGCGCCAGGCATTGGACTGGCGGACGCCATCTGCGATATCGTGAGCACGGGCAGCACGCTCTTAAGCAATGGTTTGAAAGAAGTGGAACCCGTGATGCAATCGGAGGCAGTGTTGATCGCGGCAACGCAACTTTCCGCACAAAAGCAAAACATCCTCGATCAACTGCTGTTTCGTATCGAAGCGGTTAATTCAGCAAAGAGCAATAAATACATACTCCTCAACTGTCCCAACGAATCCATAGCTGGCATCACGGCAGTTATTCCGGGAATGAAAAGCCCTACCATTATGCCCCTGACCCGGCCTGGTTGGTCCTCACTTCATTCCGTTGTCAATGAAAACGATTTTTGGGAGAAAATCGGGCAATTAAAAAGTTTGGGTGCCGAAGGAATTCTCGTAATACCTATTGAAAAGATGATCGCATGAAAAGATATAACAACCCCGATCGCAAAGACTGGATCGACCTCGCAAGACGTCCGCAACTGGAACTGGAATTTCTCGAAAGCTCAGTCAGAAACATTTTGAATCGTGTGCAAGCATCCGGCGATCTGGTACTAAAAGAATTCTCCAAACGCTTTGATGGTGCAACGATCGATCAGTTAGAGGTGTCACCGGATGAAATCCAAAAAGCAATTGCCTCGGTGGACAATGATCTCAAGTCAGCCATCATCATCGCGGCTGAAAATATCAGAAAATTCCATCTCGCCCAGCGAAGTCCCGTTTCAAAACTTGATACCATGCCAGGTGTCTCTTGCTGGAGAAAATTCGTGCCGATCGAAAAAGTAGGCTTGTACATTCCAGGCGGATCCGCACCGCTTTTTTCCACCGTCCTGATGCTGGCCATACCGGCCCAGATCGCCGGTTGCACGGAAGTCATCATGTGTACGCCCCCTTCGGCAGATGGCAGCATCAACAGTGCGATTTTGTTTGCAGCATCCATCAGCGGCGTCACTCGAATCTTTAAAGTGGGCGGAGCGCAGGCCATAGCTGCCATGGCCTATGGCACCAACACCATCCCTGCGGTATACAAGATCTTTGGTCCCGGTAATCAGTATGTCACCAAAGCCAAACAAATGGTTAACCTGGAAGGCATCGCAATAGATCTTCTGGCAGGTCCTTCTGAAGTGATGGTGCTGACAGATTCTACAGCCGATCCGTCGTTCGTAGCTGCGGACCTCCTATCGCAGGCTGAGCACGGTGCCGACAGTCAGGTGGTGCTGCTTTCAACTGATGAATCGAAACTAGACCAGGTCCAAAAAGAACTGGATGCTCAGCTGGAACAGCTTCCAAGAAAAAAAATAGCTATGCAAGCGCTTGAGAACAGCCTGGCGATTTGTTTTAAGGACAAAAGCCAATGCATGGCGTTCGCAAATTATTACGCACCGGAACATTTGATCATCAATACAAGCGACTGCGATGTGCTCTGTGAACAAGTGATCAACGCCGGTTCGGTCTTTCTGGGACCGTATTCACCAGAAGCCATCGGCGACTATGCATCCGGACCAAATCACACACTCCCTACCAATGGTTTCGCGAAAGCATACAGTGGAGTCTCCCTTGAGAGTTTCATGAAAGCCTTGACGTTTCAAAAACTGACACGCGAAGGAATGAAAGTAGTGGGACCCTACACAGAAACGCTGGCGCGCGCCGAACAGCTGGAAGGACATCGCAATGCAGTCTCAATAAGATTAAAGCAGGTACAATGAGTGATCAGGAGATTTTATCCATGGTACGCGACAACGTGAAGAAACTGACGGCGTACTCTACAGCCCGCGATGAATTTAAAGGGCAGGCTTCTGTTTTCCTTGATGCGAACGAAAACCCCTTCCCTTCAGACTTCAATCGTTATCCGGACCCGCATCAAAAAGAATTGAAGAAGGTCATCTCAGAGATGAAAGGTGTGAGCTCCGAGAACATCTTCCTCGGTAATGGCAGCGACGAAGCTATTGATCTTTTGTTCCGCATATTTTGCGAACCAGGACGAGATCGTGTCATTATCACACAACCCACGTACGGAATGTACCAGGTGAGCGCCGGTGTAAACGACGTCGCCATCGATGTCGTGCCTCTGAGCCGCGATTTCGAACTGTCTGCCTCAGAAGTTTTGAAACATATAACACCTGTAACGAAAATTATCTTTCTCTGCAGTCCTAATAACCCTTCGGGAAATATACTTGATAGCAAGCAGCTTGAATCCCTATTAAAAGGCTTCCACGGCATCGTAGCACTCGACGAAGCGTACATAGACTTTGTCGACGCTCCCAGTTGGACCACGCGTCTTGCGAAATTTCCAAATCTGGTGGTCTTACAAACCTTGTCAAAGGCGTGGGGGCTCGCATCCCTGCGGATTGGGATGGCCTTCGCCGGCAAACCGATCATTGATCTTCTCAACAAAATAAAACCACCCTACAACATCAGTGGACTCACGCAAAAAACCGCCGTTGAAATCTTAATCACTCATAAGGCCGGGAAAGAGCAAGCGGTGGCTGCAATCACCAAGGAAAGAAAAAAACTCGTCGCGTCGCTTCAGACATCAGGCATCGTGGAAAAAATATTTCCGTCTGATGCGAATTTTATTCTTGTGAAAGTGAACCGGGCGAAGCATGTTTATGATCAATTGATGAAACGAGGGATCATTGTCCGGGACCGTTCCGGCGTTTTGTTATGTGAAAATTGTCTCCGGATTACAGTGGGGACACCCGAAGAAAATGACAGACTGATCGAAGCCATAAACTCCTTATGAAAAAAGTATTATTCATTGACCGCGATGGCACACTTATCATCGAGCCCGCCGACGAACAGATCGATAGTCTCGAGAAATTGGAATTCTATCCAGGCGTATTCACCGAACTCGGCCGGATCGCACGCAGCGGCGCCTATGAACTGGTGATGATCACCAATCAGGATGGTCTGGGGACCCCTTCCTTTCCTGAAGAAAAGTTCTGGCCGGCTCACGAAAAAATGTTAACCGCATTCAAAAATGAGGGTATTGTATTTCACAAAATCTTCATTGACAAATCTTTTGCCCACGAAAAAAGGGATACCAGGAAGCCCGGAACCGGATTGCTCACAGAATTTTTCTCCTCTGCGTACGATCTTCCAAATTCCTACGTGATCGGTGACCGGATAACCGATGTGGAATTGGCGAAAAATCTCGGCGCCAAAGCAATTCTTTTGGACTCCGGAGGAAAGGGAGAAGAACTCAGGAAAAAAGAACTTGAGGCACACTGTTCTCTCACCACTACTTCCTGGAGCGACATACGAAATCATGTCAATTCGACGCGGCGGTTCGTCAGCCACCAACGCAAAACAAACGAAACGTCAATCCACATTGAACTCAATCCTGATGGAACGGGTCGAGCCTCGATCGACACTGGCCTGGGATTTTTCAATCACATGCTCGAACAACTTGCACGCCATGGTCAATTGAACCTCTCGGTCAAAGTGGCGGGTGATCTCCATATTGACGAACATCATACCATTGAAGATACTGCGTTGGCTATCGGGGAAGCGTTTGGCAAAGCACTTTCCGACAAGCGCGGCCTTGCTCGATATGGATTTTGTCTTCCCATGGATGACTGTCTTGCGCAGGTTGCAGTCGATTTTGGCGGCCGTCCGTGGCTTGTGTGGGAAGCTGATTTTAAAAGAGAAAAAGTCGGTGACATGCCTACGGAGATGTTTTTTCATTTTTTTAAATCATTTGCAGATGCAGCCCGCTGCAACCTCAACATCAAAGCCGAGGGTCAGAATGAACACCATAAGATAGAAGCCATTTTCAAGGCTTTCGCCAAAGCGGTTAAGATGGCGGTACATCAGGATGAATCCGGCATACTGCCGTCTACTAAAGGCGCGCTCTGATATGAAGGTAGCCGTGATAACATATAATGCTGGAAATATCCGTTCCGTTGCATTCGCCTTAGAGCGACTCGGTGTAGATTTTATACTCACTGATTCAGCTGAGGAAATTAAAAAAGCTGACAAGGTGATCTTTCCGGGTGTGGGTGAAGCACGGTCGACGATGCAATATCTTCAGACCCGGAATCTTGATGTTATAATCAAAGATCTGAGGCAACCTACGCTCGGAATATGCCTGGGGATGCAACTGATGTGTCGGCATTCTGATGAGAACGACACTGCTTGTCTGGGGATTTTTGATGAAAACGTAATCCGTTTTGACTCAGGTGATCTCAAAGTACCGCACATGGGGTGGAATACAATCGAAAAAACAAGAGATTGGCTGGCGCCTACGCTCGAAAAAAGTTACGTTTACTTTGTTCACAGCTACTACGTGCCCTTGAATTCCTGCACAACTTCCGAGACCACATACGGATTATCTTTCAGCGCAAGCATGCGTAAAGACAATTTTTATGCAGTGCAATTCCACCCGGAAAAATCTGCCGATGCAGGGATTCTCATACTCGAAAATTTCCTGAAAATTTAAGATGAAAGTTATACCCGCAATCGACATTATCAATGGCAAGTGTGTCCGTCTCACGCAAGGCGACTACGGCAAAATGAAAGTGTATCGTGAAGACCCGGTAGAGGTTGCAAAGGAATTTGAAAATGCCGACCTAGAATACCTTCATCTTGTGGATCTTGACGGCGCGAAGAAAGGCAGGGTTACAAATTGGAAGATCATCGAATCTATCCAGGCGGAGACAGCTTTAAAGGTTGATTTCGGTGGTGGCGTCAAGACGGAGGCGGAAGTTGAAGAGCTACTGGATCTGGGGATCGAAAGAATCAACATCGGAAGTCTCGCGGTAAAAGATCCTGAATTGTTCAGAACGTTTCTTAAAAAATATGGGACCGACAACTTCATACTCAGCGCCGACGTCCGAAATGAGCAAGTTCAAATGGCTGGATGGACCGAAACATCCGGCACGTCAATTTTTGATCTTGCCACTAGTTTCGAGAAAAATGGTTTGCAATTCCTCACGTGCACAGACATCAGCGCGGACGGCATGCTGAACGGTCCCAACTTCGGTCTTTATAAGAAACTAAGGAGCAAATTCCCGAACCTCAATATCATTGCAAGTGGTGGCATTAGTTCCATCGAGGATCTGGAGGAATTGAAGTATCAGAAAGTGTACGCCATTATCGTGGGCAAGGCGATCTACGAGAACAAGATAAAATTATCAGAACTAAGAAAGATCTAACGCCGTGCTGACCAAACGAGTAATTCCCTGTCTTGACATTAAAAACGGTCGCACGGTAAAAGGCACCCACTTCAAAGACCTTCGCGACGCCGGAGACCCTGTGGAGCTCGCGGACCGTTATGCACGAGAAGGCGCGGATGAATTGGTGTTCCTTGACATCAGCGCAACTCAGGAAGAACGCAAAACACTCACCGCGCTGGTGCGCGAGATTGCTCGTCGAATCAATATCCCTTTTACCGTGGGCGGCGGCATCAGTTCCATAAAAGACGTAGCTCCCCTGCTGGACGCGGGCGCCGATAAGATCAGCATCAATTCAGCGGCCGTAAACGATCCCGATTTGATCGATACCCTATCCCGCGAATTCGGGTCACAGTTTATTGTGCTCGCGATCGACGCAAAAAAAATTGGCAACCAATGGACCGTGCACACACATGGCGGATCCAGGGCAACGGACAAAAAACTCTTCTCCTGGTCGAAAGAAGGTCAGAACCGCGGAGCCGGAGAAATACTCTTTACCAGCATGGATCACGATGGCACCCGCGCCGGCTTTGCCATTGATCCACTCGCCAAGCTGAATGAATTACTTTCCATTCCCGTCATTGCCTCGGGTGGCGCAGGCAGAAAGGAAGATTTTCTCGAAGCATTTACCATCGGTCGCGCCGACGCCGCGCTGGCGGCGGGAATTTTCCACTTCAATGAAGTTCCGATCCCCGCTTTGAAACAATTTCTGTTTAGTAATTCCGTCGCAGTAAGACTCACCCACCACACCCCCTATGAATAATTCAGAACTCAATTTCACAAAGATGAACGGCTTACTGCCGGCCATTGCCCAGGATGCCGACACCGGGAAAGTATTGATGCTTGGCTTCATGAATGAAGAAGCTTTGCGCAAAACCAAAGCGGACAAGAGAGTCACTTTTTACAGCCGGTCCAAGCAGCGGCTTTGGACCAAAGGCGAAACATCGGGCAATTACTTGTCTCTTGTGGATATCCTGCAAGACTGCGACAACGACACCTTGCTGGTCAAAGTGCGACCCCATGGCCCCGCATGTCATACCGGGGCCGATACGTGTTTTCGCGAAAAGAACGTAAAGGCGGGCATCTCCTTTCTTGAAAATGTGATTTCAGAAAGGAAGAAGAATCCAAAAGAAGGTTCCTATACAAACCGATTGTTTGATTCCGGCATCAACAAGATTGCGCAAAAAGTGGGGGAAGAAGCTGTGGAGCTGGTGATCGAAGCTAAAGACAACGACCGCGAGAAGTTTTTAAACGAGGCGGCGGATCTGATGTATCATTATTTGGTGTTGTTATCGGCGAAAGGCTCTTCCCTGGCTGACGTGGAGCAGGTGTTGAGGGGAAGGCATGGGGAGCCAAAGTCATAGAAATTTGCGACACGGCGGCGAACGCGACAAATCGCCCGTGACTTTTTCGTACATCGCACATTAGGTGGAAAAGTGCATATGCGATCAATAGCCTCCATTTCCGCCGTTATAATCTTGACACTCACGGGCTGTGTCGATGAAGAAAAACTCACCATAAAAGAAGAACTCCGGAAACTCACCGATCCGCCAGCGGTTTTTGTCATTAGTAATGATAAAGGCGACACAGTCGAAACTGCAAATGGGGTGAAATTAATAATACCACCTGGTGCATTCAGTTATCTTGATGGGAAAGACGTCTCAGATAATATCAAAATTTATATAACTGAGGTATTAAAGAAATCGGAGATGATAGTGAATGTTCTGAATACGGTTTCGGACTCCCGTCTGCTGGAATCCTTTGGCATGATTCACATTAAGGCTACTGCATCAGACCGTGAGCTGAAAATCAAAGAGAACATGTCGATTACCGGAATTATTCCAAACAAAAGAAGTGGCGCAGACGGCAAATTGTTTTATGGCGACGATTCTGGCGATATACTGAATTGGAAGTATGTCGGAAATAGTGATAGCCTAGTTCAGATTGACAGCATATGGCAAAAAGCTGATGGCAAGACGAGAGTATTAAGAACAACTTTCAATTATATCGATGGCCGCAAAGAACACGTGTCCGACACGATCTTCGAATTAAGCTATTCCGGCATCTTCGATTCGACAGAAGGAAACCCTGGAGATACACGTCCACCCTATTACACTTTTCAATTCAAGAAACTTGGATGGATTAATTGCGACCGATTTGTGAACGAAACTGGGGCAATTAACCTTGAGATTACGTTGAAAAAATTTAACAAACCCATTGGCTTTCTGGTGTTCGAAGAACTGAATTCTGTTATACCGGTTGAATTTAATGCGAATGGCAATGGAACTGTTAGTCAGATCTCCAAAAAACGAATAACCCATTTGATCGTGATCGACAAACTAGATGGGCAAATAGTATGGAAAAAGGAAAAGATAATAACCGAATCGGATATGCGACTAAATCTGGATTTGGAGAAAATATCCGCTCCGAGTCTAATATCAGAACTCCAAAAATTGGACCGTTGAGCACCTGAATCAGCCATCGACCACTCTATATCTCACAACAAAAAACCCGGCTCATCACCGGGGTTTCTTTTTCCATTTCACTTCCTCACTAGAGCATAATCCAGATCGCAGAAGAAATCTTCAAAACTTACCTTGTGACTATTCAGAACCTTCCCAAGGTTTTTCAGGGTAAGACAGCCGGCGATCACGGGTTACATACATGAACCGCAGAAATCAAAGATTGAAATTGTCCACAGATGCACAGATTATTCTTCGATGAATTCATCCGTGCTCATCCGTGTTTTCCCTGCCTTCGCCGAAGCGGCTACGCGCAGGCAGGCGTGGCTAAAAGTTCTCCATCCCTTTCATTCGAATCAACAGTCTTCCGTATTTCCGCTGATCGAATTGTGAAGATCAGCGGAAAATATTTCTAAAAAACAATATTCTCGTATTTGCCACCAACAAAGCGGCAGCAGGAAAGGCGTCCGGAAAGTGCCAGGGGCTTCAGCAAGGACTTTCCCATCAGCATGCGAACACACTCCTGGATACCTTCTGTGATTGAGGGATGTGGATGCACACATTCGGCGAGTTCCTCGATCCCTTTATTCATAGAGATGAGTACGGCCACCGCCTGGATCGCGCTGGAAGCATGATTCCCAACGACTTTCATTCCCAGTATCTTCATGTGATCGTCATTGGTCACGAGCAGTTTGATAAAACCCTGCGTGTTGCGTTTGGCGATCGCGCGAGAGATGGTGCTGTACTCCAGAGTCACCACTTTATATTCCATCCCCTTTTCCTTCGCCTGTGTTTCATTCAGACCCACACCAGCAACCTCCGGATTCAGGAACATGATCGTACTGATGTTTTCATAAACGAGTTTGCGATCCGGCTTCCCAAAGATTCGCTCAACCGCGTAGCGTCCTTCGAGTTCACCCACATTCACCAGTGAAATATCGGCAGTCAGATCGCCGATCGCATAAATGTTTGAGACGTTGGTTTGTGTATCGTTGTTCTCAATGCCCCGTTTTGACGTATTGATGCCAACCTTATCATCCCACAATTCTTCCAGGTTCGGGATGCGGCCCACTGACACCAGTGCTTTCTCTACATTAAAAATTTGTCGGGTATTATCTGTGTACTCAAGCTCATATTCCACCCTGCCATTCACGATCGCCATACGGATCAGTCGTGAATTTCTGTGAATGAGCACTCCGTTGTTCTCCATATTGCGCTCGATGATCCGCACTGCATCTTCGTCTTCGAAAGGCAAAATGCGGTCGCCCTTGTCGATCAGGTGAACCTTCGTATTCCCGAAGCCGCTGAAGATGGTTGCATATTCGCAACCAATTACCCCCGCTCCGACGATCACCATGCTTTCCGGGAAATCGGTCATGGCCTCGATGCCGTCACTGGTCATCACGATCTTCTCGTCGATGGGAAGCTCGGGGAGATTACGAGGTCTACTGCCCGTTGCAAGCACGATGTAATCGGCCCAAACGATTTCCTTATGTGCACCGTTGGTGATCTCAATTTCATGTTGACTGATCAACTTTGCTTCACCTTTCTTGAACGTGAGCAGGTGGTCACTTTCATTGCGAAGAAAATCCATCTGTTCTTCAAGCAAACCCAGTCGCTCCTGTACTGCCTTCTGAACTTCCCGGGAAATCTCCTGATAGCTCACGCTGGGTGACTGGATGTTGTATCGTTTCAGGCTTTTGCGGAAAGCGAACGTTTCGCGCGACAGCTCCCACCAGGTTTTGGAAGAGAGGGCGCCGTTGGTAACACCTGCACCTCCAACCCGGTTTTTTTCCACCAGTAGAGTTTTCTTTTTGAAATCCAGAGAGCGCATGGCTGCGGCGTATCCGGAAGGGCCGGCGCCAATGACAACCAGATCAAATCGTTCCATAGTAGATTAAAGCCAGGTTTAAGAACCCTAAATTAGGTACTCGATCAGCTTTTCCAATGATTTAATAGATGATTCCTGCCGATTTTGGTAGGCAGTTTCCGGAGCGTGTTTATTCTTAGTCAAAAACTATCTTTACCGGGATGATCGAGAAACTAAAACAATGGGACGAAGCGCTGCTATTGTTCATCAATGGATTTCACACCGATTCGCTGGATCCTGTTATGCTGGTTGCGACCCGCACCGACGTTTGGACACCCCTGTTCCTGGTACTCATCTTTTTGATTTTCAAAACCTATAGAAAGGAAGGTTGGTGGGTAATGGCTGGAGTTGTTCTTACGGTGCTGCTTGCTGATCAGATCACATCCGGATTGATGAAGCCTTTCTTTCACAGGCTCCGCCCGTCCAACGAGCCCGCCCTTGAAGGGGTTCTTCATCTGGTGAATGGCTATCGCGGCGGACTGTATGGCTTCGCTTCAAGCCACGCAGCCAACACATTGGGTGTAGCCTTTTTGGTGTATATGGTTTTAAGGGATCATTACAAGATGACCTGGCTCATATTTATCTGGGCGTTTATCATGAGTTACACGCGACTATACCTTGGAGTACATTATCCTGGCGACATACTCTTCGGGGCGCTCGTGGGCCTTTTCAGTGGATATGCTGGATACAGGTTATACTTTTTCCTGAAGAAGAAATATCCGACAGTCAAAAGTAATTAGAGCGCCCGCACAAACGAGAGGCAATCAAAAGGAATGCGGGATATTGAATCAGGAGTTACGATCCCGCAGGGCAGCGAATATCCTATTTACCAAACAGCTTCCCGAGCATATCTCCCATCTTACCAATGGAGCTTCGCTGTGTTTTCGGCAACATGTCAGAGATATCCAACGCGCTGTTACCCGTCATACCACGCATCATCTGCTGCAGGTCGAACTCGATGTCCTTTGGATCGTTAGCCTTTCTGATAACTTCATTCAACACCGTCGGCACCATCGTGGTGGCAACATTCTGAGCCACAGCGGCGGGAATGTTGAATTTCGACATCAGACTTTCAGAAACTGACGATACAATCGCATTTACCACCGGGTGCGTATTCATGCCTTTCGAGCTGGTATGAAACATCGCAATCACTTGCTGCATGTTTCCTTGCGAAACCTGTCCTTTCAGGTTAGTGAAAATCTGGTTTGTGACTTCCTTGATAGCAGCATTGTTCAGCTGATCGGGAATCGAATTATTCTGAATAATGCTCTTCTGGGCGTTCTGCTCTACGATCTTAAAAAGCGGCTCAAACATGTTTAAAAAATTTATATGATCAAATTACCAACTATTTCGCAGTTCAATTTCTGCAAATCAGGCCGAATTATTACATCTAACTGTTTTGTAGGCCAAAAGTAACCAACACCCAAAAACGATAAACTCTTCTGCAAAGTTCTAGGTGATAACAAAAAAAGACCGATTGTGTTACGGATTGCCAAGCAAGCGCTTAACATACTTGCCAATGATGTCGAACTCGAGATTCACTACGCTCCCGGGCTCAAGTTCATGGAATGTGGTGTGCTCAAAGGTATAGGGTATGATAGCAACGGAAAAAGACTGATTATCAGAATGAAAGCAAGTCAGGCTTACACCATTCACAGATACAGATCCTTTTTCAACGGTGACGTTACCCTTTGCAGGATCATATTTGAATTGAAATAACCAGCTTCCGCCCTCCTCTTTGATAGATGAAACCGACCCGGTTTGGTCGACATGACCCTGCACGATGTGGCCATCAAACCTCCCGTTGTTCAACATGCAACGTTCCAGGTTCAGGTGATTGCCGACTTTCACGCCGCTGAGGTTCGAGGCCTGCAAAGTCTCTTTCACTGCAGTAACCCAGTGCATTCCAGGCTCCCTCCGCACGACGGTTAGGCAAACGCCATTGTGAGAAATGCTTTGATCGACCTTCAGTTCATCACTGATAGGACTGGAAATCAAAAAATGCCTGTTCGTGCCCTCCGTCTCGATTTTCTCAACTTTGCCAAGTGCCTCAATGATTCCGGTAAACATGGCGCGAAGTTAAGGCACGCCACATGATTTTATCCAGCGTCTTTGTGAATTTTAGTCACGAGTTCATTTTGAAGGCTTTAAGAGATCATCGATCGTATACTTGATGCCGTTCTTGAAAACGACTTCCGTATTCATCGCATCCTTCACTTGCTTCAAAGGATCACCGTTGACGATTACGATGTCGGCCAGTTTTCCGACTTCAATCGATCCCAGGTCTTTGTCGACTCCAATTGCTTCCGCGGCGTGAATCGTCGTCGATTGCAACACCTGATAAGGAGTTAACCCCGCTTCTTCAAAATTCTGAAGCTCAACATGTAAACTCAGTCCATAGGTGATAAAGGGTGAATCAGTACCCGCGGTGATCCTTACACCCGCGGCGTGCATTTTTTTCAGCGTCTTCAGCATGTCGGAGAAGCGTTCACCCGCAGCGTTATTTTCATCCACAATTGCTTTGGTGTACTTGTTCACACCTTCGATGTAGGCTTTCGAGTACAAAGCATTCACCTGCCGGTTGGATGATATCGCCGGATCCTTCTGCCATCCGATATAAAAGCCACCATACAGTGCAACGGTAGGCGTCATACTCATCCCGGATTTCGAAAGAATCTGAACCACATCGTCATAGTCGAGATTAAGCCCAGTCAATTTGGGAGAATACCCTCTCCGGCTGGTGGCACTCATATGTTCTACCGCATCCACACCGTACGTTGCGGCCGGATAGATTTCGTGCGATGACACAGGAATCCCATGTTCATGCGCAAAAGCTGTCACCCTGCGTTGAAAGTAATCTGGCATCCTCACGTACGTCTTGATGAAATCATAACCCAGTACTGCACTGCGCTGCAGTTCCATGTCAAGATGAAGTGGCGTGGATACACTGGTTGCCAGTTCATAATAGACCCGTGAACCTTCCATAAGGGGTCCTGTAAAAAACATACGGGGCCCGGGCCGGGCGCCGGAGTTCCACGACTCTTTTCGTTCTAACGCATCATAGGGATCACCACCGGTTTCACGAACCGACGTAATTCCATACGCAAGCCAGTTCCTTCCGAGCATCTCGCCACCGGAGCCATTTTGATGTGTGTGCATTTCGATAAGCCCGGGCATAACGGTCTTGCCGATAGCGTCCACAACATGTGACACGTTATGGGGTTTATGAGGCGTAATTTCTTTGATTCGATTGCCTTCAATCAAAATATCCACATCCTTCAAATACGTGGACGACTTGCCATCGAACAACTGGCTCGCATGGATCAGTATCTGGCCTTCCGGCTTTTGAAAATTCCAATTTAGATTCATCGGAATTTCTGCCGTCTCGCCATCCGACAATCTCACTTTTTTTAATTTGTCATTCGAGATATAAACGATTGATTGCGAATCGCCGGTCCAACTCGGCGCTTCTGACATTTCGCTCGTAAGCCGTGACGGCGCGTGAATGGGATTTCCCATCTTGTCCACCTGCATCGACCACAGCACACCATCCTGTATGAATGCAATCTTGCTTCCATCCGGCGACCAGACAGGACCATTCTTTCCACGCTGACCTATAGACCGCGCATCCACCGGCGAAAAGAAGCGCACTGGATCTCCGTTTTCCGGGACCACAAGAATTTTCGACAGGCCTTCCCGGTAACGGGACGAATAGGGCGCCAGCGCAGCCAGCACAATCAGCTTTCCGTCGGCAGACCAACACGGTTTACCAGGTGCGAACATCGGCTTGTGCAACGCCTTCAGGTTTCCTGATTCTAGGTCAAGCACATGAAGCGTAACCGGACTATACGCGAGCGGACCCCCATCGAGAAGAAATGCAATCTTTTTCCCGTCGGGCGAGAAAGCCGGTTGCAATGCATGCGTTTCAAACTTCGTGATCTGCTTATCGGTCGACGTTGCCATGTCATGGATCCAGATATTCATGTTGTTGCCCGCGCGATCAGATGCAAACGCAAGCCTGGTACCGTCGTACGACCATGCCGGATCAATATCCAATGCATGGTCATTGGTCAGTCGGATGGGCATTGGTGTTCCATGTTTCAGCAGGTACAAATCGCCGAGTGCCGTGAATGCCGTTGAGTTACCGTCGGGTGAAACCACAGGACCAAAGATGCCCTGAACTGTATGAGGAGCGGCTCCGTCAAAGTCCCGGACTTTTTTCTTGTAAACCGGGCGTTGCAAAGCGAGCGCAACTGAAAAAGGTATTTCTTTAGCAGGCTGCTTGTCCAGAGTTTTCGTCAGTATCTTACCATCGCTTGTATACAATAGCTGATGATCAGTTATCCAGGACACACGAAACGGAAACACATCGGCTCCGGGCAGGCTCCAAGTCTGCATCACACCAGACGCTTCTGCCACCACGTTGAGTGCGTTCTTCCCTACATACGAACTCGTGAAGGATATCTGTTTTCCATCGGGACTCCAGGAAGGCCCATTGAAAGTGCCCTGAGCCGGAACCACCACACGTTCGCTCCCACTTGCATCGATGATCATAAGCCCTCCCTTCTGCCGCGCAGAAATAAATGCTATTCGTTTTCCATCCGGTGAGATAGCAGGATTGAAATCATTGGCCGGATCAGTGGTGATCTGGGTAATATCCCCGGTGGTTAAAGACAAAGACCAGATGTCATAATTGCCTCCGCGATCCGAAGCGAACACGATACGGGTTCCATCCGGCGACCAAAAAGGTTCACGGTCGTCGTATTTTCCAAACGTGATCTGTCTGAGTCCCGATCCATCCTTATTGATCTCCCACAAATGAAAATTGCCATCGCGGTAAGATTGGAAGACAATCTTATTGCCATCGGGTGACCACGCAGGCTGACGCTCGTCTCCCATACCATCCGTGAGGGCGGTCGCTGTGCCACCGGAGCCTGGCAGCGTGAAAATTGTTCCCTGAAGATCTATGGCAATTGTTTTGCCGTCTGGCGATAGAGCGCCAGCCATGTTGGTTCCTTTTTTAACAGAAACCTTCACCTCCTGAGCTATGAGGTTGGCATTTATTAGAAGGCATAAAATGGCAAGAGCCAAACTTCTTTTCGAAGTCTGGCCCTGCAAGTTGAGAAATGTTGGCATCACGTTATTTTTTCAGTGCAGGTAATTTAGAAACAGCTTCTCGCTGATCGGGGCGAATGGTCGGATACTGAATTCCCAATTGTTCCAGATATGATTTGTATTTGGCCGGGTTGTAGTATGTCGCTTTCAATTTCGGAGCATATTCCGTCATGATCTTCTGATTAAGGTATACTGCAGGATTGTCCTTTTCACCAATCAGCGGCGTGTACTGAATATCCTTTGTTTGTTCGGATTTATAGTAAGTCCACGCATTGGCAAGCAGTTCTGGTTTCGTAAACAGGTCCAGCAATGTCATCACTTCAGCTTTGGCACCATACACAATACCTTTGTGTGCAATGGGTGTCGCCATCGAAATCGCATTGGACCAATGGTGGCCAGGCAATCCCGGAATATTGGAAGGATATCTCAACACAATAGTTGGCAGAGACCAGCTGATATCGGCAATGTCGTCCGAACCGCCGCCCATGGCCATTAACTGACGACCCATTACGTTAACCGTGCCGGTCGGCGTAGGCAAACCCAGGGTATCCAGTTTCGTCGCAAGACCTTCGATCTTTGGTGCTTTCAATTCAATTTGGGTTGCTTTGGCGAGCAGTTGGTCTTCTTCAGACCAAGTAGGCAATCCCACCTTCTTGATGTTCTCATACATAGCCTCCGCAATCGGCCGGTTGAAATGTCCGGGCCAGGCCGAACCGAGCACGTCATAAGTGAATTTTGTGTCTGTCATCAACGCAGCGCCTTCAGCAGTTTTCACGCCTTTATCAAACAAAGCCTTGATGTTGGGATAGGTTCGCTCACGGAAATAATACCAGACAGAAGCTTTGGATGGAACTACGTTCGGCTGATCGCCCCCATCGGGAATGACATAATGAGAACGTTGAGTCAGTTCAAGATGCTCGCGGCGGAAGTTCCAGCCGATGTTCATCAACTCAACGGCGTCGAGCGCGCTCCTGCCCCGCCACGGTGCGCCCGCAGCATGCGCAGCCGCGCCTTCGAAGTTGAAACGCACGGATACAAGCCCATTATTGCCTGCGTCACCATAAGAGACTCCCAGGTTGCTGGCAACGTGAGTAAAAATACAGGCGTCAACATCTTTGAAATATCCGGCACGCACATAAAACGCTTTCGTGCCCACCAGTTCTTCGGCGACACCAGGCCATAACATGATTGTACCTTGAATCTTTTCACGCTCCATGATTTTTTTCAGCGCGAGCGCAGAGATGATATTTAACGCTTGTCCTGAGTTGTGACCTTCGCCATGACCCGGCGCGCCGTCGACGATCGGATCGTGGTAAGCAACTCCGGGCTTCTGCGATGCTTTGGGAATACAATCGACATCAGATCCCAATGCGATCACCGGTTTGCCGCTTCCCCACGTAGCAATCCACGCGGTTGGAATCCCGGCTACACCCTTCTGCACCTTGAACCCATTCTTTTCGAGCAAAGTGGTGAGGTAAGCAAATGTTTCGTATTCCTGGAAACCCAATTCAGAAAAACTGAAAAGCATGTCGTTGATTTGCTGGCCCAGCACTGCGTTCTTCTCCACTTCTTTTACTGCTTCTGCTTTCAGTTTCTCAACCTGCTGCACTTCTTTCTGAGCGAATACGCTCATGAAAAAAAATAAAACGACAACGGATGCGATTAATCTTTTCATGATCTACTTCAATTTGATTTTGGATATGGCTTCCTTCTGATCAGGTCTCAGCGTAGGGTACTGGATGCCTAATTGTTCTAGATAGGTTTTGTATTTGGTCGGATCGTAATAAAAAGGTTTCAATTTGGGTTTAAAATCTGCCATGATTTTGGCGTTGAGTTGAATTGCCGGCTGGTCTTTTTCACTGATCAACGGAATATACTTCTGCTCTTTGGTCTGCTCGTTGTTATAATAATCCCAGGCATCTTTGATGATCTGCGGTTTGGTCAACAGGTCGATGAGCGTCATCGCTTCAGCCTTTGCGCCTGCAATAATTCCTTTATGGGCGATGGGTGTCGCCATGGCAATAGCGTCACCCCAATGGTGACCCTGCAGGTTGGGTATATTGGAAGGATAGGTCAACACGATCGTCGGCAACGACCATGAAATGTCGGAGATATCGTCTGATCCGCCGCCCATGGAGTAGAGCGTGCGTCCACCCATGATCACGGGCTTCACATCATTAGGCATCTGCATCGTGTCGAGCTTGGTAGCAAGACCTTCTACCGTTTTTGCTTTGAGTTCGATCTGCGTAGCCAGTGCGAGCTGATTATCTTGTTCTGACCATTTGGGCAATCCCACGGTCTTGATATTGTCATACATCACAGCCGCCATCGGCTTATTGAAATGGCCGGGCCACGCCGATCCGAGTATTTCCACGGTGAATTTTGTGTCGGTCATTAAGGCGGCTCCTTCGGCGGTCTTGACACCTTTGTCATACAATGCTTTGATGGCCGGATAAGTGCGTTCTCTGAAATAATACCAAACAGACGCTTTCGACGGCACCACGTTTGGCTGATCTCCTCCATCCGAGATTACATAGTGTGTGCGTTGGGTGAGTTCGAGGTGTTCGCGGCGGAAATTCCAGCCTACATTCATCAGCTCGACAGCATCCAGTGCGCTCCTTCCCCGCCAGGGCGCTCCGGCAGCATGGGCCGCGGCTCCTTCGAATGTGAAGCGTGCCGAAATCATTCCATTGTAACCACCATCACCGTAGCCCACGCCGAAGTTGCTGGCCACGTGTGTGAAAATACACGCATCAACATCTTTGAATATGCCGGCTCTTATATAATAGGCCTTTGTTCCCAACAGCTCTTCCGCGATGCCCGGCCAAAGCATCAATGTGCCGGACATTTTTTCGCGCTCCATAATTTTCTTGATGGTGAGTGCAGCGACAATATTCAATGCCTGCCCTGAGTTATGGCCTTCGCCGTGACCGGGTGCACCTTCTACAATGGGATCATGATATGCGACGCCGGGTTTCTGTGAAGCCTTAGGAATGCAGTCGACATCGGAACCTAACGCGATGTAAGGTTTGCCCGAGCCCCAGGTAGCAGTCCATGCAGTGGGAATGCCCGCGACGCCGCGTTGAATTTTGAATCCGTTCTTTTCCAGAATACCACACAGATAATTCTGTGTTTCGACTTCCTGAAAGCCTAGTTCGGAGAAGCTGAAAAGCATGTCGTTGATCTGCTGACCGAGCGTGTATTGCTTCTCTACCTCGGCCATTGCCTCGGCTTTGAGTTTTTTTATTTTTTCGTCAGTGGTTTGTGCGCGGGAAATTGTTGTCGTCAGTGCGAGCAACGTGATCAGGACTGAGCAGAGTCTTTTCATGGGTTTAGGTTTGGTGCCAGAAGGTAGAGAGTTCCGCCAAAAACAGCAAAAGTGTTTTATGAACGGAAAGGATTGCACAATCCGATAACTCTGTGGTGAAAAGGGAAACAATCGTATGTTCTGATTTATCTCAGGGATTTTTGCAGTCCACTTTGGCAGTAGAGAAAGTCTTTTGGTAGACAGAGGTGATTTTCAAAGTTCGTCCTCACCTGCTGTCTGTAATTTATCCAACCTTTAGATTTGATTTTCCCGCCTCTATTTGCATCAGAAATCGGTGATTTTGAGTCCAGGGGGTGTTTTCAGATAAATTTGGTTTATTTTATAAACTATTTTATGTTTGTGTCGTTCGACAGCAATAGAAGCTAAAACCACCAATATGACCACTGAAAACGAAAACCTGTCGCCGCAACAAAGCCTGGATGTGATCACGTCGATGATCAGCCAGGCGCAGGGCAACATGCAGAAAAACAGTTTCTATTTTCTGCTGTGGGGCTGGACAATCCTGATCGCCAATCTGGGTGTGTATGCACTCATCAAGTTCACCGACTACCCTAACCCGTTTCTCTTCTGGGCTGTCGTGATTCCTTCAGCAATCATTTCCGGAGTTTACGGATCGCGCATGGAACGCAACGCGCTCGTGATCACCCACCTCGATTCGATTACTAAATGGATATGGATGGGATTCGGTATCACCTGCTTCATCATCGTGTTCTTCGGAAAACAAATCAACTGGCAAATCAATCCGGTGATATTGACATGTGCCGCTGTTCCCACCTTTGTCTCCGGTGTGATTCTTCGTTTCAACCCATTGAAATTCGGAGGTATTGCGTTTTGGCTTACGGGCATACTCGCCTTCATGATCCGCGACGAAAATCAATTACTGATTGCTGCCACCGGCATCTCCATGGGATACATTATTCCGGGCTACGCGTTGAGAAAACGTAACCACTGAGAGTCATGCTGAAAGAACTGGATCCGTTGCTTCACTCCCAACTCAGGCTTGGTGTCATGTCCCTGCTGATGAACGCAGAGTCAGCTGAATTTACGTACCTCAAAGAGAAAACGAATTCAACGGCGGGAAACCTCAGCGTACAACTCGACAAACTTTCAGAAGCGGGATACATTGAAATCGCAAAATCCTTCAAAGGCAAAAAGCCTCTAACCACCTGTCGCATCACCAAAAAAGGCCTGAAAGCTTTTGAAGAATATGTGCAGGCTCTGAAACAGTATATCACCAAATAATTTTTTTTATGAGTTTGGTTTATAAAATAAACTGGTTTGTAAATAAGATTAGCCGCGGGCTGAGACTTATCACTGGCATAATCGCGGCATGCGTGATCGTGATGCTGTTTATTGAGAGCAACAAACGTTCTGCAACAGACCATTCGATCGACAACAAGATCGGACAGGCGATCCAGCGAAGTGTAGACTCCGCATCCATCAAAGTCAAGCAACTCATTCATACAATAAATCCCAGTCAATGAAAAAGTTAATCACCCTCATTTTTGCAGCCCTCGCGGTATGTACACAGGCAGCGCCGTCATTTAAAGTGGACATCCATGGCAACGGAAAGCAAGCGATCATATTTATTCCCGGCCTCACATGCCCCGGCGCAGTATGGGATGAAACGCTGGCGAACCTGAAAGAAAAATATACCTGCCACGTGCTGACATTACCAGGCTTTGCAGGTCAGCCGGCGGTGAAATACGATCAATACCTCCTTTCGCTGCGCGAAGAAATTATCGCTTATATAAAAACCAAAAAGCTGAAGAAGCCCATTATCGTTGGCCATAGTCTCGGTGGATTCCTGGGCCTCTCCATCGCGTCCGCACAACCTAATCTCGTTTCATCTATGATCATTGTCGATTCCCTCCCCTTCCTCGGCGCAACTCAGGATCCCAATGCGACACCAGAAACAGTAAGGCCGATGGCGCAAAAAATGCGTGACCAAATGACGAACGCAACACCGGAGCAAACCAAAGAGAGTCAGAAATATTTCTTACTTGGAATGGTCAGCAACAAAGAAAAAATGAACATCATCTCGCAATGGGGCATTGAATCTGATGCAAACTCAGTAGCTCAGGCAATGTATGAACTTCAGACCACTGACTTGCGCGATGATGTTGCCAAAATAAAATCCCCGACGCTTATCCTCGGTGCCTGGGTTGCTTACAAACAGTACGGTGCAACCAGGGAAAGCACGATGAAAATCTTTGAGACGCAATATGCCAGAATGTCCAATAAAAAAATTGTCCTCAGTGACGTCGGCAAACATTTCCTGATGTACGACGATCCGCAATGGTTCTATGACCAGGTGAATGGATTTCTCGAAAATCCGAAATTCTAACCATTAACCAAACACAACGGGCACATCGCAAAAAACCTTCGCGATGTGCCTGTTTCTTTTCCCAAGTACAGCGCGCGGTGTTATCACTACTAAAAGGTACTGCGCGTTATTTGCATCGCATATTTCTTCCTTCTTCGTCTCCGGCCTGTAAATTTTGGTCACCACCGGAATTAGATGATCTTAAGTTCTTGCTTAACCGGCCCAGATTCCTTAACCTTATTTCCCATTTATAACCTTAAACCTGAAATCATGGCAGACAAGAAACTGGCCGGAAATGTTGCGCTGGTCACCGGTGCGAACTCCGGCATCGGCGAAGGTATCGCACTTTCACTGGGTGAAGCGGGCGCCACCGTTATCGTAAACTACGTTGCCAAACCGGAAACCGCTCAAGCCGTCGTCGACAAGATCAAATCTTTCGGCAGCAAGGCAGTCGCCATACAGGCCGACGTCAGCAACGAAGCCCAGGTGATCAGTATGTTCAAGCAAACCATCAAAGAATTCGGTACCGTTGACATCCTGGTTAATAACGCCGGCTTGCAACGTGATGCGAAATTTGATGAAATGACGTTGGATCAATGGAACATGGTGATGAACGTGAACCTGACGGGGCAATTTCTGTGCGCGCGCGAGGCCATTCGTGAATTCCTTCGCCGCGGGGTTGTTGAATCCAAATCACCATGCGCCGGGAAAATCATTTGTATCAGTTCAGTGCACGAACTGATACCCTGGGCCGGCCATGTTAATTATGCCTCATCAAAAGGAGCCATTCGCATGTTCATGCAAAGTCTTGCGCAGGAATACGGTGACCGGAAAATCCGGGTAAACAGCATCTGCCCGGGCGCCATTCAAACCCCCATCAATACGCCCGCGTGGAGTACGCCGGAAGCACTGAACAGCCTGATGTCATTGATACCGTATAACAGGATCGGTCAGCCTTCAGATATTGGCAAACTTGCTGTGTTTCTATCTTCCGACGACAGCGACTACATCACGGGCGCAAGCATCTTCATCGATGGCGGCATGACGGTCTTCGAAGGATTCGCCACCGGCGGATAAAATCCTTTTGCAAATCGAGCCTTTCATTTTATTACTTTCCCAATCCCATGGCAGCGAACTCCGAACAACAGCGATTAGATGAGAATGCAAAGAAGATCGTACCACTTGTCAAATGGGGACCTTACTTATCTGAACGGCAATGGGGAACAGTCCGGGAAGATTATAGTGCAAATGGTGATGCGTGGAACTATATCACTCACGACGCTTCACGGTCACGGGCCTATCGCTGGGGTGAGGATGGAATTGCGGGTATCTCAGACACCAACCAAAATCTCTGCTTTGCATTAGCGTTGTGGAACGGTAAAGACCCGATCCTCAAAGAACGTTTTTTCGGTCTCACCAACAGTGAAGGAAATCACGGGGAAGATTGTAAAGAACTCTACTATTTCCTTGATAACACCCCCACGCACTTCTACATGAAGATGCTCTACAAGTATCCCCAGGCAGCCTACCCTTACGAAGAACTCATCCGTGTGAATGCCGCCCGGGGGAAAATGGATCCCGAGTACGAACTGCTCGATACCGGCATCTTTGATGATAATCAATACTTTGATGTGTATGTCACCTACGCGAAGAAAGACGACGAAGATATTCTGATAGAAATCGAAGTGGTCAATCGCGGAAAAAAAGCAGCGGAACTCACTGTGCTTCCTACACTTTGGTTCGCCAATAAATGGGAATGCGGGGATGTGGAGAAGAAGCCGGGTATCAAGCTGTCAAAAAGCCTGAAAGACTGTGGATGTGTGGTGACTGACCATGAGAAGCTCGGCGCATACTATTTCTACTATCAGTCCGCTGACAAAGTTCTGTTCACCGAAAACGAAACCAACAAGGAACGCCTGTTTGGTGTGCCTGACAACACCTCGTACGTAAAAGATGCTTTTCATCACGTGATTGTGAACGGGCACGAACATATTCTGGATGAGAAGAATGACGGAACGAAGTTTGCGCCTGTGTACAGACTACTGGTGAAAGGAAAGGGCACCGAAAAAATATTGCTGCGTTTAACCAGAAACGAAAACAAAAATCCTTTTGCTTATAAAGACGAAATCTTCGCCCAGCGATTGGAGGAGGCGAACAAATTTTTCGATGGGTTCGCACCAAAGAACGCTTCGGCCGACACAAAGAATGTTCAGCGGCAGGTTTTCGCCAGTCTCCTGTGGAGCAAGCAATACTATCACTATGATGTAGAACGATGGCTGGCAGGAGATCCGGGTTTGCCTCCGCCTCCTGAAAGCAGGAAGTATGGACGGAACGGATTGTGGAAGTACCTCAAGAACGAAGACATTATTTCAATGCCCGACACCTGGGAATATCCATGGTATGCGGCATGGGATCTTGCCTTTCATTGCATACCGATGTCGCTGATCGATCCGGTGTTTGCAAAAAATCAGCTGCTCCTTGTGATGCGGGAGTGGTACATGAACCCTGCGGGCCAGATCCCCGCTTACGAGTGGAACTTCTCCGACGTAAACCCACCTGTGCATGCCTGGGCAGCTCTTTGCGTGTATCGTATCGAAAAAACGATCAAGGGCAAAGGAGATGTCGACTTTCTCAAACGCGTTTTTCAAAAACTCCTTATCAACTTCACCTGGTGGGTAAATAGAAAGGATGAAAATGACAATAACATCTTCGAAGGCGGATTTCTGGGACTCGACAACATTGGCGTGTTTAATCGCAATGAAATCCCAAAGGGTGCCTTGCTGGAGCAGGTAGATGGCACGAGCTGGATGGCCATGTATGCTTTGAACATGATGGACATCGCGCTCGAGATTGCCGTGGTTGACATCTCCTTTGAAGACGTCGCCACCAAATTCTATGAGCACTACGTACTGATTGCAGAATCAATCAACGAAGCCAAACTGTGGGACGAAGAAGATGGATTCTTTTATGATTTGCTTACTATGCCGGACGGTGAAGCCATTCCACTCAAAGTTCACTCCACCGTGGGACTTAGCGTCTTATTTGCGGTGAGCATCATCGATTTTAAAAAGATCGAAAAGCTGAAAGACTTCCGGAAGCGCGTTGAATACTTTAAGAACTACCGGATCAAAACAGGAAAGTACCTTCCCAATGAGCAGGTGAAGGAAGGAGAAAATATTCTCATCTCGCTCGTGAAAAAGGAAAAACTGGTGCGCATCCTGCAAAGACTTCTGGACGAAAATGAATTCCTTTCGCCCGGCGGCAT
Organism: Cyclobacteriaceae bacterium; assembly: GCA_044227305.1. GTDB lineage: Bacteria > Bacteroidota > Bacteroidia > Cytophagales > Cyclobacteriaceae > ELB16-189. Next base: position 155,015 of record JBGAFJ010000002.1, read on the forward strand.
ACGAGCGGTTTCAAAATTCCACGAACAGGCCCCGTACTGCATTTTTGTCGCAGGTGGAAAGTACTGCATCAGTTACGACCCAGGCGAATCAACCTCCGGAATGTTCGGCGGAAACTCGAACTGGAGAGGACCTGTGTGGTTACCGACAAATTACCTGCTGATCAAAGCGTTGAAAAAATATCATCAATACTATGGTGAAAGTTTAAAACTTGAGTATCCAAGCGGATCAGGTAATTATCTGAACCTGGAACGAATTTCGGACGCGCTCGCAAAACGGTGTGTAACGATTTTTGAAAAAGGTCCTGACGGACACCGCCCCGTTCATCGCGACCACGAAGCGTTCTATAACCGCCCTGAAAATCAGGATCTCGTTTTATTCTATGAATATTTTCACGGGGATACCGGGCGTGGAGTGGGCGCCACCCATCAAACCGGTTGGACAGCTGTAGTCGCAGAATTGATCAACGACGATGCGTGGGAATGGGAATAATGTAATACATTGTTCCCATGAATTTCAGACGCATCCTGACCGGCGTTTTGTTACTCACATCGGGAACACTGGCCGCACAAACGTTTACGATCAAAGACACGTTCGACGACAATCATAACAAATGGTGGGAAGGTGACCTCAACGGCGGCGCCGAACACGTTCGCGATGGAAAGCTTCGCGTAAGCTACCCGGAAAAAGGGTGGGTGCTGGCGATCTCTCCTTTTGTAATGCCTGACAAAGATTTCAAACTTCAGATATCCCAAACACAGACAAGCGGAGGCACCAACGGAACCGGACTCGTGTGGGGTTACAATCGCAAAACCGCGTCCAATAACTATTTCCTGATCAGCTCGAACGGCTATTTCTATATCTACAATGGAAATGACGGGGCGCCCCAGACAAAAGGTATTCGGGAATGGGTGCAATCTGCGGCCATCAAACCGATGCCGGCAACCAACGTGCTCACGGTAGAACAAAAACAAAACATACTCCATTTCACCATCAACGGCACCCCGGTGTTTTCTACCCCGGCTTTCAAATGGCCTGGCCGTGAAATCGGTGTCACTTCATTTATTCAAATGAATGTGGACTACGACGATTTCCTTTTCGAGCAGCCTGGATTCACGATTAACCTACCGCCTAATCTTACCAAGGGACTCATCAAGGAAAATCTCGGCCCGAACGTCAATTGTGCAGCGGACGATCTTTCACCGCGCATATCCGCCGATGGCAAGACCTTGTATTTCGGAAGAGAGTATTATTCAGGAAACATAGGCGGCGACCAGGATGGCGAGGATTTTTATATTTCCAATTTTGACGGAACATCCTGGAGCGTCGCACAGAACATGGGAGCTCCGATAAACTCAGATAAAGTAGACAACATCGCATCCTTCAGTACCGACAATAATTCATTTATCTTCTCGAGCGGGACCAAGTTCATGATCCAGCGACGTAATGAGTCGGGATGGGGCGCGCCTGAAGAGATGGGACTGTCTTATACCAATGAGGCGAATCACTTCGAGGCAACCTTGTCGCCCGATGGGAAAGCGATCCTGTTTGCAACGCAGAATAAAGACAACCTTTACTACGGTCATGGTGAAGAGCGCGATATCTATGCCTCCGCCTTACAACCTGACGGCACGTGGGGACCGCCCATCAATCTCGGACGCACGATCAATACCAGTGGCGATGAAACTTCTCCATTTCTCGCCGCCGATGGCCGCACGTTGTATTACTCCACCGATGGCAAGCCCGGCTATGGGGGTAGCGATGTTTTCATGTCCAAACGAATAGGCAACAGTTGGACACAATGGACTGAGCCCGTCAATCTCGGACCTGAAATTAATTCGGGGGGATTCGATGCCTACTATGTAGTGCCAGCATCCGGAGCCTATGCATATATGGTTTCGGACATCGGTGGCTTTGGAAAAGCGGACATCGTTCAGATTAAGTTGCCGCAGGAGATCAAGCCTGATCCTGTGGTTTTGATACATGGAAAAACCCTTGACGCAAAAACGAAAAAACCCATCAGCGCAGACATTCATATTGACAACCTCGGCTTGAATAAGGAGGTCGGTGAAGCGATTTCAGATCCCCAAACCGGAGACTACAAGATCGTCCTCCCCTATGGTTTCACGTATGGATTCCATGGCGCCGCAGCGGGATACCTTTCAGTGAATGAAAATCTGGAACTGCTGACGGTAAGTTCTTATTCAGAAATGGAAAAAGACCTTTACCTGGTACCCATCGAAATCGGACAAGCCATTCAGTTGAACAACGTTTTCTTTGAACAAGCCCGCGCCGTGCTGAAACCCGAATCGTTTCCTGAACTGGACCGACTGGTTCAGATCATGAAAGAAAACCCTACGATGGAAATTGCTTTGAACGGGTACACGGACAACATTGGCAGGCCGGTAAGCCTGATCGCACTTTCAATGGACCGGGTAGGCACGGTAAAAAACTATATGGTAAGCAAAGGCATCGCAGCACGCCGCATCACGGGTGAAGGTTACGGACCTGAAAATCCCCTTTTTAAAAATGATACCGAGGAGCATCGCCGTATGAACCGGCGCGTGGAATTTAAGGTCACAAAAAAATAAGAAACACCTTTTTAGTAGTTTCGCCGTCAAATTCTCTCATGAAGGCGTACGAAAAATACCCCGTCTCCCTCACTAATTCCCTGACGGGAAAAAAAGAACAATTCAAACCCATCACCGACGGCTTTGTTGGCATGTACGTGTGTGGACCCACCGTATATAATTATGTCCATCTGGGCAATGCCCGCACATTCATGTCCTTTGACGTGATCTCGCGATACCTCCGGTTCGTGGGGTATAAGGTGAGGTATGTGCGGAACATAACCGACGTAGGTCATCTTGAGAACGACGGCGACGAGGGAGAAGATAAAATCGGGAAGAAAGCCAGGCTCGAGCAGCTTGAACCGATGGAAATAGTAAAACGCTACACCGAGGATTTCCATACGGTCATGCGCCAATTCAATATCCTGCCGCCCAGCATTGAACCTTCGGCAACGGGTCACATCGTCGAACAGATTCAAATTACTGAAAAACTAATCTCGCTCGGACTGGCTTATGAAGTGAACGGCTCGGTTTATTTCGACGTAAAAAAATACAACAACTCCCATCATTACGGAATTCTTTCAGGCCGCAACATCGAAGAACTCATGGAGAGCGGACGCGATCTCGACAGCCAGGATGAAAAGCGCGAAAAAATTGACTTCGCATTGTGGAAGAAGGCCTCTCCTGCCCACATCATGCGCTGGCCTTCACCCTGGGGCGATGGGTTTCCCGGTTGGCACATTGAGTGCACGGTGATGAGTACGAAATATCTGGGTGACACATTCGACATTCACGGCGGAGGTATGGACCTCAAGTTCCCGCATCATGAGTGTGAAATTGCACAAGCCACAGGCGCGAGTGGAAAATCACCGGTGCGTTACTGGCTGCATTCAAACATGCTTACGGTCAATGGCCAGAAGATGAGCAAGTCGCTTGGAAATTCATTCCTGCCATCTGAACTCTTCAGCGGCAGTCACAAATTGCTCGACAAAGGCTATAGTCCGATGACCGTGCGATTCTTCATGCTGCAATCTCACTATTCCAGCACCCTGGATTTTTCAAACGAAGCATTGGGTGCTGCGGAAAAGGGATATAAGAAGCTCAATGCGGCATTAGCGGCGATCAAATCCATGACTGCTGCTGAAAAAAGTAATCCCGACAAAGAAGTCAACGAGCAACTGTTATCCCTGGTGGCGCAATGCTACCAATTCATGAGCGACGACTTTAACACCGCCAAAACGCTGGCTGTCCTGTTTGAAATGTCTTCACGCATCAACGATCTCAAGTCAGGAAATCTCGACCTTTCAAAAATCGACACGAATACGTTCAATGAATTCAAAGGGGCTTTCGTGGGATTCATGGAAGATGTACTCGGCCTTCGCGAGGAGTCGGCGCAGGATGACAAGTTGCTCGACGGAACCGTCAAAGTGCTGATCGAGCTGCGCAAGAAAGCGCGCACCGATCGAAATTATGCTCTCTCCGACAAGATCCGCGATGATCTCAAAGCCATTGGCGTGCAACTGAAAGACGGAAAAGACGGCGAGATCACCTATTCGATCGAGAATTGATACATTGGTTCACGGAACTTTTGTCAACCGCTTTTTGTCAACTGTAAATTGATTCATGAACGATCTTCTCAAAAAGCTCTTCATCCTTCCGATACGGGTGTATCAAGTGACCCTCTCCCCTTATCTTGGTGCGGGCTGCCGTCATACGCCTTCTTGTTCTCAATATACGGTTGAAGCCATTCAGGAATGGGGTGTGATAAAAGGGATCTGGCTCGGTGCAAAACGAATTGGAAGATGTCATCCATGGGGAACGCATGGGTATGACCCAGTCCCAAAAAGGAAAGCGTGAGGAAATTCCAGTTCAATGAAAATCATTCCTCTCGCCGCAGTCATCCTGATGTTGTTGATCACAACCATCGATTGGGTACTGAACGATTTCGAGATTGGTGTAAGATTAGGGGTGGGATATTTGATCGGCGTACTGGCTGCAATATTGTATTTCATCAACCACCGGATTTCCAATTTTATTCTTGGCTTTGGTTTATTGTTAGCAACCATTAACGTCATCGCGTTTACTAACTACTTTATTAAAATCGGTGCAGGCCTGGCCATATTAAGCGGTAAAGTCGAGTTGTCACTTCAATTGCTACCTCTTGTGATCTTCATTTTCTTTCTGTCCCTTCATTGGAGATCTATCAAGGGTTGGATTAACAAAGACGGGTTGTAAAAAGGGTAAGCGAATTTCGGTTCATCTTCGTACCTTCTCAAAAAAAAGTTATGAAACATTTAGTTGTTGCATGCTTTGCGGTTGTGCTCTTGTCATTTACTCCTCCGTACGACCCCGTCACTTTGTCTATCGGCGAACCCGCGCCGGACTTCAAACTGCCGGGTACAGACGGGAAAAATTACTCTTTGGCTTCTTTCGCGAAATCCAAAGTGCTTGCAGTAGTTTTTACATGCAATCATTGTCCCACGGCGCAGGCCTATGAGGCTCGTATCATTCAATTGGCAAAGGATTACGCGCCGAAAGGTGTCGCGTTGATTGCGATCTCTCCGAATGATCCAAACTCGGTCAGGTTGGATGAACTGGGTTACGCGGATCTCGGCGACTCATTTGAAGAAATGAAAACACGCGCCAAAGATCGCGGTTATACCTTTCCCTATCTTTTCGACGGGGAAACACAATCTGTATCAAAAGCATTCGGCGCTGTCGCCACGCCTCACATTTTCATCTTCGATTCCAACCGGAAACTTGCCTACCAGGGACGTATCGATGATGTGGAGAAACCGACCAAAACCCCGAACAATTTTGATGCGCGCAATGCCCTGGATGCGTTGTTGGCTGGCAAAGATGTTCCGGTGAAAACAACAAAAGTCTTTGGTTGCTCCGTAAAGTGGGCTGAGAAAGGTGATGAAGTGCAACGCTTTCGCGACAAGTGGGCCGCTGAACCGGTGACCGTGGAAATGATCGATGAAAAAGGGATCCGTGAACTCATCGCCAATCCGTCGGACAAACTGCGTCTGATTAATGTGTGGGCTACCTGGTGTGGCCCATGCGTGGCAGAGTATGCTGACTTCATTACCATCAACAGGATGTATCGTGGCCGCGACTTTGAATTTATCAGCATCAGTGCAGATGATCCCTCTAAAAAGGAAAGTGTACTCAAGTTCCTGAAGAAGAAAGAATCCTCGGTCAAAAACTACCTTTTCAGCATCGAAGACAAGTATAAATTGATTGAGGCGGTTGATCCAAAATGGCAGGGCGCACTCCCTTACACGATACTCGTAGAACCCGGCGGAAAAATTGTTTACGCAAAGCAAGGCCCGATCGATCCCGCCAGGATGAAATCACTCATCGTCGACCATCCCATGTTGGGGAGATTTTATTGAGTCGTCCTTACTGCTAACGCGACCAGCAATTGTCGATTAACTTTCGTTGCCGAATTCCCTAATTATTACCACATTTAAGAGGTTAACTCTTTTATGAAAGAATTCGGAATCAAGAAAAATCCCAAAACCTACGATGTGTGCATAGTAGGATCCGGAGCAGGCGGTGGCATGGCGGCTTATACCCTGGCAAACGCAGGAATCAAGGTTGTACTTCTCGAAGCGGGTCCACTCTATGATCCTGCGAAAAATACCACTCAGCTAAAATGGCCATGGGAATCTCCCCGACGCGGAGCCGGTCATACGGGCCGACCCTTCGGTGATTTCGATGCTGCCTATGGCGGTTGGGAGATTGAAGGAGAACCGTATACACGAAAAAATGGAACACAGTTCGATTGGTTTCGCTCTCGCATGCTCGGTGGACGCACAAATCACTGGGGACGCATTTCTTTGCGGTTCGGACCGAAAGATTTTAAACGCAGAAGCATAGATGGTCTTGGCGACGACTGGCCGATTGGTTACGATGACGTCGCTCCGTTCTACGACAAAGTGGACAGGCTCATTGGAGTCTTTGGTTCAAAAGAAAATATCCTCAACGAACCGGATGGAATCTTTCTTCCGCCGCCTAAACCGCGTCTCCACGAGTTGATAATCAAAGATGCGGGAACAGCATTGGGTATTCCGGTAATTCCATCCCGGCTTTCTATCCTCACCAAACCACTACCAGACAACAACGACCGGAAAGCATGTTTTTATTGCAGTCAATGCAACCGCGGCTGTACGGTCTACGGCGATTTCTCGTCCTCATCGGTGCTCGTGAAGCCAGCATTGAAAACCGGGAACGTTGACGTGATTGCAAATGCCATGGCACGCGAAGTACTCGTGGATGCCGACGGTAAAGCAGTCGGTATTTCTTATGTCGATAAAAATGATTTGCAGGAATATCAGGTAAATGCAGGAATCGTGGTGCTCGCGGCGAGCGCTGGCGAATCTGCCCGCTTGTTGCTCAATTCAAAATCAGCCCGTTATCCAAATGGACTTGCCAACGGGAGCAATGTGGTTGGCAAATACATCCACGATTCAACCGGCGTGGGAATGGGTGGAATCATGCCCAAACTGTTTAATCGCAAACGGTACAACGAAGACGGTGTGGGGGGACTCCACGTGTATAGTCCCTGGTGGCTTGATAATAAAAAACTGGATTTCCCACGCGGATACCATATTGAATATGGTGGTGGTATGGGCATGCCCAGCTATGGATTTGGCTTTGGCATGCAGAACATCAACGGAAAATATCCCGCACGAAATGGTGTGAAGAAAGAAGCGGGTGGTTATGGCGCATCCTTGAAAGACGACTACCGTTATTTTTATGGCGCCGGCTTCGGCATGGCAGGCCGCGGCGAAGCGGTGGCCCGTGAAGACAATTACTGCGAGATCGATCCCAACGTCGTTGACAAATATGGCATTCCGGTTCTGCGCTTTCACTACCAATGGAGTGACTACGAAATCAACCAGGCCAAACACATGCAGGAGACCTTTCAGGAGATTATTCACAAGATGGGTGGAGAAATTACGTGGGGTATCAAAGGCAAGGAAGATAACTACGGGCTGGAAGCACCCGGTCGCATTATTCATGAAGTGGGTACCGTGCGAATGGGCGACGATCCAAAAAAATCTGCTTTGAATAAATATAACCAGTCGCACGAATGCAAAAATCTTTTCGTGGTTGACGGAGGGCCGTTTGTATCACAGGCTGACAAAAACCCCACCTGGACCATACTCGCGCTGTCCATGCGCGCATCGGAGTATATTATTGAGGAAATGAAGAAAAAGAACATTTAACCGCAACCAACCATGGATAGGAGAAAATATCTGAAGACGCTTGCTGTCGGAACACTCTCGACAGGTGTGTTGCTGGAATCATGCGCACCAGAGAAAAAAGAAACAACGCCGCAGGATCTCGCCAAAGAGCAGGGCGGTCCCGATCGGCAACCCGCAGAGATCGCGCATTTCAAAAAAATCTCAGCTGAAAAATTCTTTGATGATCACGAGAGGCGTACCATCGAAATTCTGGTTGATATAATCATTCCAAAAGATGATGTATCAGGCAGCGCGACCGAGGCCGGCGTTCCGGACTTTATAGAATTCATCGCGAAGGATATGCCCAGACATCAGCTGCCCCTTCGTGGCGGTATCAAATGGCTGGACATACAATGTTTGAAACGCTATGAGAAAGTCTTCACGGATGCCACCGCGCAGCAACAAATGGAGGTGGTCGACGAAATTGCATGGCCTGAAAAAGCGAAACCCGAAATGCAACAAGGGGTTGCGTTCTTCAATCTCATGCGCGACCTGACGGCAACAGGATTTTTTACTACACAAATGGGGATCAAAGATCTTGGCTACGCCGGCAATCGCCCGAATCAATGGAATGGGGTACCTCAGGACGTACTGGATCAATACGGATTAAAATACGACGACCGCACGCTGGCGGAATCTGTTAAATTTGAAACCACCTAGCACCTAGCACCCAGCAACCAAAGAAAAACTCACATCTTAAACTCGTCTCAGGTATGACCACTCAATCCAGGAGAAATTTTCTCAAAACATTAGGACTCGCATCAGCAGCATTTACCATCGTCCCAAGGCATGTAATCGGAGGAAAAGGTTTCCTTGCACCCAGTGACAAACTTTATGTGGCTGGCATCGGTGCCGGCGGTAAAGGTGAAAGTGACATTGCGAGCTTTGCAAAGAGCGGAAAAGCTGAAATTGCATTCCTTTGCGATGTCGATGACCGTCGCGCGGCGAATACTGTAAAAAGCTTCCCCAAAGCAAAATATTACAAAGATTATCGCAAGATGCTTGAAGCCGAGCACAAAAGCATCGATGCGGTTTCTGTCTCAACTCCCGACCATAGCCATGCTGTCCAGGCAATGGCCGCCATGAAACTCGGAAAACACGTTTATGTTCAGAAGCCATTGACGCACGACGTATATGAAGCGCGGATGCTTACTGAAGCTGCCAAGAAATACAAGGTCGTTACGCAGATGGGTAACCAGGGCGCATCCGGCGACGGCGTACGTCAACTCATGGAATGGTATAACGCGGGCCTTCTTGGCGATGTCCACACAGTCTATTGCTGGACCGATCGTCCGGTGTGGCCGCAAGGTGTTGCATGGCCCGCAAAATCGTCATCGGTCCCCGCGGAACTCGACTGGGATCTTTGGCTCGGCACGGCCCCCTATCGCGAATACGTTGACCATCTCATCCCGTTCAACTGGCGCGGCTGGTGGGACTATGGGACAGGAGCCTTGGGCGACATGGGTTGCCATATCATCGAACCGCCTTTCAGGGTGCTTGGTCTTAAGTATCCCACAGATGTGACGGCCAGTGTTGGCAGTGTTTATGTTGATGAGTTTAAACGCGGCTACTTTCCTGATGGCGGTCCTCCTTCTTCTTATATCATCTATAGTTTCCCGGGTCACGACGGAAAGCCTCCTGTAACGCTTCACTGGATGGATGGCGGCATACAGCCACAGCGTCCCGAAGAGTTAGGTCCCAACGAAAAAATGGGAGATCCCGAAGGACGCAATGGAGCGCTGTTTATTGGAACAAAAGGAAAAATGATGTGTGGCGTGTATGGAGCGCAACCGTCTCTCATTCCAACTTCAAAAAATGGCGAGGTAAAAATTCCACAGACCATCAAGCGGGTTCCCGGCAGTGCCGAAGGCCACTATGCGCAATGGGTAGAAGCATGCCTTGCCGGTTATGGCAAAATGGAAGTGAGCTCACCGTTTGACACAGCCGGGCCACTTACTGAAACGATCCTCATGGGTAATCTTGCTATAAGGAGCCACGACATCCGTTTCCCGAAAGCCGACAAGCCCAATGAATTTGACTATCCCGGCAGAAACATCAAACTGTTGTGGGACGGCGCTAATATGAAGGTGACGAACTTCGAGCAGGCGAACCAATTCGTTAAGCGTGAATATCGCGCACCCTACTCTTTATAAGTGATCCAGGTATGGTGATTGGTTCATGGGCTGCCATGGACTGATCACCATTCATCATTTACAACGCGCACATGCCACAGATCCGGATCACCAAAGAGGAAATTCTTTCAAAGAATTGGTACGTCCTCAAAAAGATCACATTTGACTATCGGAAAAAGGACGGAACGTGGCAAACTCAAAGCCGCGAAGCGTATGATCGTGGCAATGGAGCTGTTATACTTTTATACAACACGCAGCAAAGGACCGTCATCCTGACGCGCCAATTCCGGCTGCCAACATTCATCAACGGCAATGCGTCGGGCATGATGATCGAAGCCTGTGCGGGATTGTTGGACGCCGATCAGCCCGAGGTGGCCATCAAACGCGAGACCGAAGAAGAAACCGGCTACCAGATCAAGGAGGTCACCAAGATATTCGAATCGTACATGTCTCCCGGATCGGTAACCGAAATTCTGTACTTTTTCATTGCCGAATATTCAAAGGATAAAAAAGTCAACGAAGGCGGCGGCCTCGAAGATGAAGACATCGATGTACTGGAGCTTCCCTTTGATAAGGCATTAAACATGATCAAAACGGGCGAGATCAAAGATGCGAAGACCATCATGTTGCTGTATCACGCCAGGGTGCATGAAATCCTGTAACTTCATTCGTGAAGAATAAATTAGTATCGCTGTTGGTGATTCTCTTTTTGAGTGAGCCAATCTTTGGTCAGGATACGTTGCGGCTGCTGACCTGGAACGTGCAGATGCTCCCCAACATCACCAAAGGAAACAGCCGTGCGACGCGGGCCCGGGCCATTGTTGACCAACTCAAACAACGCAACGATGATGTAATCGTCTTTCAGGAAGTATTCCATCGCAGGGCAAGGAAAATCATACGAAGTGAACTCGGCGGTGCATTTCATTATCAAACACCCGTGCTGAATCGAAGACTGATCAGTTTGAAAACGAACGGCGGAGTGATGATCATAAGCAAGCACAAGATCATCGACGGCAAGGAAATCCGATACAAGTCCAGATCAGGTTTTGATCGCTTATCGCGAAAAGGTGCCATGCTTGTACAAATCGATTTCCATGGGAAGGAAGTGCAGATCGCAGGAACGCACCTGCAGGCCTTTGGCACACAAAGCATCATGGAGGATCAATACCGACAACTACATAACGCCCTGTTAATACCCAATCAAAAAGCGGACGTCCCTCAATTCGTTTGTGGCGACTTCAACACCTTGAAAACCCTGCCACCGCAGCTGCCCGAAGGCGTGTCGCAAAGTTTTGCCGATCGACTGGCCCGATATGCCGTCATGCTCGAAACGCTGGATGCCGTTGATGGTGACCTGATCGGTGATCAGCAGTTCACGATGGACCGGCCCTATAACGACCTCTGCGTCGCGCGCAAGGAATACCGCCTGCTTCTCGACTACATCCTTGTCCGCCCAAACCGCCCCGAACCCTATGTGATCATCAGGAAAGTTCAGATCATACGTCAAAAATGGAGTGACTTGCATCAGGATCTTTCAGACCACTTTGCCGTGGAGGCGATTATCAAAATGTTTTGATCTGAATCACATCGAATAACGGAATTACCCGATAAATTGCGCGGTGCTAAAAATTGACAGCCATACGCATATTCTTCCCCGCAAGATGCCCAACTGGTCGGAGAAATTCGGCTATGGCGATTTCATCTATCTACAGCATCATAAGAAAGGATTTGCAAAGATGATGCGCGGCAACCAGTTCTTCCGGGAGATCAAAGAAAACTGCTGGAACGCTGAGGTTCGCATCCGGGAATACGAAGAGTACAACACCCAGGTTCAGGTGGTCTGCACCATTCCTGTGATGTTCTCTTATTGGGCGAAGCCCGATGACGGTCTCGATATCTCTATGTTTCTGAATGACCACATCGCAAAGCTTGTACATAAATATCCAAAGCAGTATGTGGGATTGGGTACGGTGCCCATGCAGGATACCGAACTTGCAGTCGAAGAACTGCTTCGCTGCAAAGACATCGGGTTGCATGGAATACAGATCGGATCAAATATCAACGATGAGAATCTGAATGAAGAAAGGTTCTTCCCATTGTTCGAAGCTTGTGAAAAATCGGGAATGGCGATACTCGTTCATCCCTGGAACATGATGGGTGAGAAAAAAATGGCACGCTACTGGCTACCCTGGCTGGTAGGAATGCCGGCTGAAACGTCGCGCGCCATATGCTCTATGATCTTTGGTGGAATTTTAGAAAGACTTCCAAAACTGCGTGTGAACTTCGCTCATGCCGGCGGCTCTTTTCTTCCCACCATCGGCAGGATTCAGCAGGGATTTGACTGCCGCCCCGATCTGGTGGCGATCGACAATCAGGTTGAACCCAAAAAGTACCTTGGAAAATTCTGGGTGGACAGTATAACACATGATCCCTTGATGCTTGAATATGTAGTCAAACTGGTGGGATCCAAACGAGTGACCCTGGGGTCTGATTATCCTTTCCCTCTCGGCGACCTGGAGATCGGCAAATTCATCGAGGATGGTAATTTCTCCAAAAAGGTAAAAGAGGATATTTTTGCTAACTCGACGCTGGAATGGTTGAATATCCCCAAGAGCAAATTTCAATGAAAGCCATTTTTCTTTTTTTCATCGGGATGACCGTAACCCTCTCATCCTTTGCTCAAGAGGCGGAAAAAGAAAAGATACGGCAACTCGAACAGCAACGGGAATTCGAACGAGCGCGATTGGTTCGCCAGCAGATGGATTCCGGGGTTTATTACATGGACCGCGAGGAGTACGAAATCGCAGATAAGAAATTCCTGTATGCCCTCAACAACATGAGGAGCATTCCGTCCGACCTCACATTCTACTTTGGAAAGAATTCATACTTCCTCGGCAAGTTCAGACAGAGCATTGACTGGTTGCAAAAATACATTCAACTGAAGGGAATGTCTGGTGCCTATTCCCAGGAAGCCGTGGACTGGAAGAAGAAGGCTGAAGCAGGACTTCTCGATCAGCACAAGGGCGAAACGGTGCGCGCCCTCGAAACACTTTCAAAAGATTATAACATCGACTGCGGGCCCTCGGGAAAAGTTACCTGTCCGGTGTGCAACGGAAGCACGGTTATTGTCAAGAAGGGATACCTCGGCGAAACCTATGCCACCTGTCCGTATTGTGATACCCATGGTCAACTCACCTGCGATCAATATAACCAGCTTATACGCGGTCTGCTGAAAGCATCGAAAGCAAAGTAAGTTCGATCCGCATACCGATGCACTTGTCGCGACAATAGCGAGAATCTCATTCCGGCGAAGATTCAAAGGACCAGCGAAGTTTTCCTGACCAAACCGCCCCATCTTCGCGGCGAAAAAAATTCGATTATTTTTGCGCTTCCATATGAGCGCTTTATTCAACAAACACGACAAAAAGGTCCTCAAGGAAAGGCTGCACGGAAATCCCCAGAACAGGGTCACCCTCTCCTTCTATAAATACCATCAGATTGCCGACCCCCAGGCATTTCGTGACACCCTGTATCGCCAGTGGTCTGAACTGGGCGTGTTGGGGAGAACCTATGTCGCATCCGAAGGGATTAACGCCCAGATCAGTGTGGAGAATGAAAAATTCGATGAATTCAAAAAGTCATTGTATGCAATTGACTTCCTCAACGGCGTCCGTCTTAACATCGCGATCGAGGATGATGGGAAATCTTTTTTTGTACTAAAAATTCAGCTCAAAAAGAAAATTGTAGCCGATGGATTGCGCGATGATGATTTCGATGTGACCAATTCAGGCATACACCTTGACGCCGTCGGATTCAACAAAATCACAGATCAAAAAGATACCATTGTCGTCGACATGCGCAATCACTATGAAAGTGAGGTGGGCCATTTCAAAAATGCGATCTGCCCCGATGTGGACACATTCAAAGCTTCTCTTCCGTTGGTGGAGAAGCTGTTGGAGGACAAGAAAGACAAACCCATTGTCATGTATTGTACTGGTGGCATCCGTTGCGAAAAAGCAAGTGCATGGATGAAGCACCGCGGGTTCACGAACGTATTTCAGCTGGAAGGGGGTATTATCGAATATACACGTCAAGCCAAAGCTCAGAACCTGCCGAATAAGTTCATCGGAAAAAACTTCGTATTCGACGAACGCCTTGGGGAACGCATCTCACACGAAATCATCAGCGTTTGTCATCAGTGCGGCAAACCATGTGACACCCATACCAATTGCAGAAATGAGGCGTGTCACTTGCTTTTCATTCAATGTGATGAGTGCAAAGAAAAATTTAACGGCTGTTGTTCTGTTGAATGCGCTGAAGTGATCGCTCTTCCCGCCGATCATCAGAAAGAAATGCGGAAAGGAAAAGCGCAGGGCCGAATGGTGTATAAGAAAGGCCGGTCTTCGAACATCAAATTCAGACAGAAGAGTTAAACAATACGCATGGTTCGGATAGGCATCATCAATGTTTCGGATCGGGCAAGCAAAGGGATCTATGAAGATCTTCCGGGTAAGGCGATCGTTGCGACGTTGAATGAATATCTGATCACACCCTGGGAGAAAGAGTACGCCGTCATACCTGACGAACAGCCCCTGATCGAAGAAACCCTGATCGACATGGCAGACCGGAAAGGGTGCTGCCTGATCGTGACTTCCGGGGGGACCGGGCCCGCGAAACGGGACGTGACTCCGGAGGCAACAGAGGCTGTTTGTGACAAGATGATGCCTGGATTTGGGGAGCTGATGCGCCAGGAAAGCCTCAAATTCGTGCCCACGGCCATACTTTCCCGCCAAACGGCCGGAATTCGGGGTAAGACGCTGATTGTGAACCTTCCCGGAAAACCTAAGGCGATCCGGCAATGTCTGGATGCCGTTTTTCCGGCAATTCCTTATTGCTTAGATTTGCTGGGTGCGCCCTTTCTGGAATGCAATGAATTGGTAATAAAAGCGTTCCGTCCGGCGGCTCAATAAATCATTCGTATGGCAAAGATCAAGTACTATTACGATACCGAATCCTGCAAATACATCCGGGTGAAGACCACCACCGGTGACATTGTGCTGAATGCGCTGGGCATCCTGTCACTGACCATTTCAATGGCCGTGGGCCTCGTGTTTCTCCACGCCAATTACTTCGAGTCGCCCAAAGAACTGATCCTCAAGAACGAAGTCAAAGACATGGAGTTCTACTACGAAGAACTTCAGAAGAAAGTCACCAACCTCGACAAGATACTCACCGACATGTCCTATCGCGATGACAATATCTATCGCGTAGTACTCGGGGCCGAACCCATCGACAAGTCGGTGCGTGAAGCTGGTGTCGGCGGCGCAGACCGTTACGAAGACATCCGCAACAAGGACATTGCACATGAAGAAGTCATCGTGCAATTGAGCGAGGCGCTCGATAAACTCAGCCGGCAGATCTATATCGAATCGAAATCACACGACGAGATCATTCAGCTTGCTGAAAACAAAGAAAAACTTTACGCCGCTATTCCTGCGATACAGCCCGTTCCTAAGAAAGCAACGGTGGTTCTTGCTTCAGGCTTCGGCATCAGGATACATCCGATTTATAAAGTACGTAAGATGCACACGGGCATGGACTTCGCAGCGCCGATCGGAACACCGATTTATGCTACTGCGGATGGCATCGTCGACAACGTAGAGGTAAGTTTTACCGGCTATGGTAAAAAAGTGGAGATTAATCATGGTTTTGGATATCGCACCCGTTACGCGCATATGCATGCCTTCGCAGTTCGCAACGGGCAACACGTAAAACGCGGCGAGCTCATCGGCTTCGTTGGCGACACAGGACTTTCAACAGCACCACACCTCCACTACGAAGTGTTCATCAATGGAGCACAAGTGAATCCGGTCCACTATTTCTTCAACGACCTCAATCCTGCTGAGTACGCGAAAATCATCGAACTCGCTTCGATTGAGAACCAGGCGTTGGGGATGTGAGTTCGTTTAAAATCCTACTCTTATTTCATTGATTTTAATTGCCTGGTCTGTTAAAGTTGGCAGTTGGCAGTCTGCAGTTAGCATAGAAAATCAATCTTCATGCATGGCGAACACTTTGCCAGCTGCCAACTGTGGACTGCCAACTAATTTCCCGGGAGAATCATAAATTGCAAAAGAATCACACGATGAAACTCCTACCCCTCCTGGCACTAACCCTGATCCCCTTTGCAGCTCATGCCCAGGGTTGCAGCGATGCAGGATTCTGCACGATGGGTGCTATGAAACCGGATCAGCCTTACAATAAAAAGATCGACTTCAAACTCAATTCGATCGACCTGAGCTTCTATCGCGGCACAACGACGCTTACTCCGATCGTCTACGTCGCCACGGCGGATATGAACTTCAGCATCAACCGCAAAAACACATTACAGCTAAAAGTTCCGTTTCAGTATGTAACCGGACGGCTCGCACAAACCTCTTCATTGAGTGACATTTCTATTTGCTTCACACATAATCTGGTTTCTTCCGACCGTTTTGACCTGAACGTATCCTTTGGCGCAAAGATCCCCACAAACCATTCAGACTTTAAATCAGATGAAGGAAATGCCCTACCGATGTACTACCAGACCAGCCTGGGAACGTATGATCTGATCGCGGGCCTTTCCCTGATTAATCGTAAGTGGTTATTTGCAACCGGTATCCAGGTCCCGCTGAATGCGAACAAAAATCAGTTCGACTGGCACCGCTGGGTAGACAATGACCCCGACGAAATTGCATACGTGCAACGCTATGCAAACGCGACCGAGCTGAGGCGCGGCACAGACATCATGCTTCGGGTGGAACGAAACTTCAGACTCAGCCGCTTTAATTTTTCGGTCGGATTACTTCCCATCTATCGCATTGTACCGGACCAGATCACCAATTTTCTCGGTGCACGTACATCATTTGATCTGGCTGGTAACGAAGCCAAAGGACTCGCGATGTCGTGGATCACAACAGCCGGATACAGTTTCAATACCCGGTCGGCGATTAAACTCCTGGTAGGACACAAGATCGTGCAGCGTGAATTCAGTCCCGATGGATTGACGCGGGAACTGGTAACGTCATTCACTTACTCCTACAGGTTCTGAGATGAATAAGATCCTCACGTTTATTCTTTTCTGTGCGCTTGTTGTTCCTGCATGTTCGCAAGATATCTTGAAGGAGGTCGACGCACTGATTGCAATCCCCGCTTATCCTGAGGCAGAAAAAAAACTGAATCAACTGATTGCCGGCAGTAACAGTCCGGACAAGGCTGACCAACTGACGATATTAGCAAGTCGGCTGGCAGAAATTCAGATCGTACAGGGAAAACTGGACAAAGCCGATTCAACACTTCAGGCGGTGAGCAAGGCCAGCTTTTTCGGCGATGAATACCACCAGGCCATGTTCAGAACCATTCAGGGATTCCTATATCTCAACAAAGCACGCAATGACCTTGCCCTTCAAACACTTCAACAGGCTCTCACCATGTTTCAAAATTCCGGGAAGGGAAATTCTCCGGAAGCGGCAAAATGCCTCTCTTACCTAAGCTCTTTGTATCTGAGCACAGGAAAACTCAATCAGGCCGAAGCCAACGGGTTGATTGCACTTCAGATCAATCAAGCCTCCAAAGGCGAAACCAGTGAAGAAGTCGCGGCTTCATACAATGACTTGGGATTGGTGTATAGCCAAAGCGATCCGGACAAGGCGCTCGACTATTATGAAAAAGCCCTTGCTGTTTACAAGAAGCTTCATACCTCAGATCACCCAAAAATCGCAATCGCCAACACCAACATCGGGTTTTTGTACCGGCAACTGGAACTCTATGGTGACGCTGTCAATAACTTTGAAACCGCAGAATCCATTTGGAAAAAGATTTATCCCAATGGGCACCCCAACCAGGCGCTGGCCCTGGTTAATCTGGGCATGACTTACAAAGCAATGGGGAACCCCAAGTCGGCATTGGGTTATTACGAAAGAGCCATTGACATCTACAGGAAGTCATATGGCGAAAAGCACCCGGCATTGTCATTCGTTTACAACCAGATGGCCGTAATCAGATTAGGTGAAAACAATTACGACGAGAGCTTAAAAAATATTCAGGAAGCCATCTGCTCGAATACGCCGTCATTCAACAATAGAAATATCAATGCCAACCCGCGCGTGAATGAATATTACAATGGAAAAGTTCTTCTGTACTCCCTTCGGTTGAAAGCTCAAGTACTTGAATCTAAATATTTCGGCAAGACGCTAAAGTTTGACGAACTCAAACTTGCGTTGGCAAGCCTGCATTCATGCGATTCTCTGATTGATGATATCCGCTACCACAGTTCAGACGAAAATGATAAAATCGAACTGGGTAGCTCTGCAAGCGAGGTATATGCCTTGGGTGTACGTCTTGCGTTCGCGATGAGCGAAATGTCATTCGATTTCAAAAAATATCGCGAAGAGACGTTCTACTTCGCAGAGAAAAGTAAATCCGCTGTGCTGCAGGAGTCGATCGCCGATGCGGAAGCCAAATCTTTCGCCGGCATCCCTTCCACCCTGCTCGATGACGAAAACCAATTGAAAGCTACAATCGCACTGCTTTCACAAAAACTTTCTGATAAACCCAGTGATGCTGAAGAAAGAAAACTGCGCGCAGATCTTTTTGCGGCCAATCAGCGTTACGAGCAATTCACGCAGCGTCTCGAAAAAGAGTTTCCGGAATACTACAATCTGAAATTCAATCATGCGAATCCATCCACCGCTGATCTGCAAAAAATACTGGACGATCAAACTGCGATCGTAAGCTACTTCGTCGAGGAAAAGGGCGGGAAGATCTATTCGTTCATCATCAGTAAAAATAATTTCAGGATCTACAGCTCTACCCTTCCGGCAGATTTCGATCGAACGATAAAAGGTTTTAATAATAGTTTATACTATTCCGTTCCTGATTCATACAGAACCGCCTCCAACGCGTTAACCGGAATCCTGTTCCGTGGATTGTCTTCGTCGTATAAAAATCTCATGATTATTCCCGCAGGCAGACTGAGCACACTGCCTTTCGAAGCACTCTCCGCTACCCGGGTACCTGAGCAATTCACGTTCAGCACCACAGACTACCTTGTCAAAAAATACGGCGTGAGCTATGAATTCTCTGCCGGGATACTCCTTCAAAAAACAAAAAACACCAAGCCAAGCCAGAGTCAATCTATCTTCCTCTGTGCTCCGATCTCCTTCCCGGAAAAAGACAAACTCGACGATCTGCCCGGCACTGATCTCGAAGTCAATAACATCGGGGAGTTGTTTGCATCCAATAAACTCATCGCAAAGCGCAACGATGCAAATGAATCACTGATCAAATCGGGGAAGCTTGCCGATTACCGGTACCTGCACTTTGCGACCCACGGCGTCGTTGACGAAAAGTCACCCGAGCTGTCGCGCATTTTCCTGCAATCAGCAGACGCCGAGGATGGAAATGTCTTTTCCGGGGAGATCTTCAATTTGAAACTCAATGCAGACCTTGCTGTGCTTTCGGCTTGTCAGACCGGGCTTGGTAAATTCTCAAAAGGCGAAGGCGTGATCGGACTTTCAAGGGCGCTGGTCTATGCAGGGGCAAGAAGCATCATGGTCTCTTATTGGAGCGTTGCCGATGAATCCACTGCCGGCCTGATGACCGACTTCTATAAAAATCTCCTGAATCAACCGAAGCCCGACTTCAGTCAGGCGTTGAGAACCGCAAAAATCAAGATGATCTCGGAAGGCAAATATGCTGCTCCCTACTATTGGGCTCCGTTCGTGTTGATTGGATATTAAAAACAAAACCGCAGAGAGATGTTCTCCGCGGTTTCATTATTCCATTTACCTCACCCGATACCTGAACCCCGCATAATACATGCGCCCAAACACGGGGCCCCAAACCATCGAGCTATCGAAGTAGGGTCCGAATGGATCATTGGCGGCTACTATGGGGTTTGAAAGTTTAAAGTCTGTCAGGTTTTCAACACCCAAATACACACTCCACTTGTCGCCGATATCCTTGGTCACCTGGCTGTTGATCATCAGATAGGCGTCGGAGAAAGATGAAAGCACATATTCGCCCGGGTTGGCTGACGTGTCTGGAAGACGTTGCCGCCCCACCCGCTGCCAAGTTCCATCGAACACCCAATTATTCTTCGTTTTATAAGACAGGTTCACGAACGCGCGATCCTTCGGAATGAGTGGGCGTTGTCGTCTGCCGGTCAGGTAATCCGTTTCCACATCGAGCCAGCGGTATGCCAGACGTACATCAAGTCGTCGCGCCAGTTGATAATCAATCTGGGCCTGGACGCTGTGTGAAAAAGATTTCCCTTGCAAACCGAAGAAAGTTACCTGCCGTGGATTGTTGTCAAGATCCATCACGACCTGGTTTTCAAAATCAGTAAAAAAATAATCGAGGCTGAATGAACCGGGGCGATAGCCGAGGTTGAATTCCTGCAGGAAGTTCAATCCATAGTTCCAGGCCATGTCGGGAACAAAGCCATACCCCTGCGATGACGTCTTGCTTTGAAACATCAGCGCGCGCGATGAGGCAAGAAATCCGGTATTCTCAGCGATGATGTTGGCAACACGGATACCACGACCCGCCGATGCGCGAAGTGTAGTCGTCGGCGTGATGTCATACTTGGCATGCAGCCGCGGTACAAACAACGTTCCGAACAAGTTGTGCTGATCGACGCGCACACCAGCGATCAAAGAAAACTTCTTTGAATCATCGTACGAGTATTCGAAGAAAGCTCCCGGTACCTGTTCAGTCCGGTCGAACACCAAACCAACTGAGGATCCAACCTGATCCAACGTCTCATGATACTCATCGAACAACATACTTAAACCCGTTTTGAATTTATGCAGCGTGCTGCCAATGATCGACTGGAAGATGAGGTTTGCATACAGAGACTTTTCACGGGCGTTGTACTGATTAAATCCGAAGTAGCTATCATGGAGGTGATCCACGCCGTTGAGCTGGAGGCCAAAGCTTTTATAGGGTTTGTCGGAGAACTGATATCCCAGCTTACCAACAAACTCGGCCCGCTCCGTGTTTATTTCCAGACCATAACGGTTCGTTGTGAATTTGTCTCGTTCAGGACGAAAAAAAGTTTGTCCGCCTTGTTTGTCATCCTTCAGGTACTTGACCGACAGTTGGCCAAGCCAACCGTTGCCGGAATTGTAAACCCAGCGATTCACGAAGTTGACCTGTTTCCCGGTGGGAAAGTCGAGGAAACTGTCGCCATTTTGATCCATTTCAAAGGGGCGCACGCTGCCGTGCAACAGAAAAGTTGTACCCCATTTCTTCCCAGTCTGCACAGTATAAATCAGGTTCGTTTCAGATCTCCCCGAACTGTTCACGTAACCATTTACGTAGACCTTATCACTTTCCTGCGGTTTCTTTAACTCAACGTTAATCTGGCCGGCGATACTTTCATATCCATTCACGACAGAGCCAACACCTTTTGTGACTTGTATTGAGTTGATCCAGGTGCCAGGTATAAACTGGATACCCTGGCTGGAGGCGAGGCCGCGCACCCCAGGCATGTTCTCCAAAGAAATCATGGTGTTCGGACCCGACAATCCCAACATCTGAATTTGTCGCGTGCCTGTGATAGCATCTGTAAATGCAACATCCACGGAAGGATTGGTTTCAAAGCTTTCAGAAAGGTTGCAGCAAGCGGCTTTAAACAACTCCTTCTCATTCATCACGATCACGTTGGCGGCGCTGGTGTGATCAAACGCAGTAGACGGTTTCCATCCTTGTATTGTGATCTCCTGCAGCTGCTGATCGGATTTCAGTTCCACCTTCACGTTGGTTTGATTCGTTATGGTAATGGTGTCAGCCCGATATCCAACAAAACTGATAACCAGTTTATCGATGTCGGGTATTTTGTCGATGAGAAATACACCATTGTCACGTGTGGTCGTTCCTTTGCCGGTGCCTAACCAGAAGACATTTGCGCCTGGCAAAGGTTGGTCTTTTCCGTATTTATCTCTTTCCACCACAAGGCCCATCAGTCTTTGGGCGAATAAAAAAGATGGAAGGAGCACAACCAGAAGGCTGCTTAAAAAAATAATTTTCATGACGTAAAAGGATTAGTGATGATCCTTTCCGTTGTGAGCATGATCGCGGTACAGGCAGCAAAATGGAAGGGCTGCATACACTTCGTCTTTTGCTTTCACCTTATCCGTGTCGTGCCCAGCCGAAGCCACGAGCTCATGGATCTGCAGTTCACTAACTTTGTCCGAATTGTAAACCACCTTTAGCTCTTTCGTTTTTGTATCCCAGCTGGCAAGTTTGACTCCTTTGTGGTCAAGCACAGTTTCAATTCGTTTTTTACACATAACACAATTGCCGTAGACTTTGATCGAAGCAGTTACCGTCTTGGATTGCGCCACCGCGAAAGCAGATATAAGAATTATAAAAAGGGATGTAAGGATTAGTTTCGTTTTCATGATGAATTAAAATTTAAGGTAAAAAAGAATGACCGCTGACAGAGGTCATTGAACGGTCTGTTCAGGACAACCTTAAACTAGAACATCGTAGAAAACCAGACTGCAGAAAGACTGGTAGCGAGGAACCTTAGGTGGCGGCCCAGAAGAGTCCGCCTCGGCAAAAAAAGCAACTGAATAAGTTTCCGTGCCAAACTCCGGAGATATTACCTCGCAGATCAGACTGAATTGGGGTACGGGTGAAACGGTTATATGCGTGTTCGCATGATCGTCTTCGATCCTGAGGACTTCCTGCTCGTCGTCACAACATGGCATTTTCTCCCTCGCGGCAAGGGAACAGGGGCATTTCTTAGTTGTAAATGAAAAGAGGGAGGAGTGTTTTTCCTGTCCCATGCAGTAGTGAGTGGTTTTAGCCACTCCTACTGCCATGGTCAGGTACACTAATGTGAACGCTATGGCAAAATAGTTTCGCACAGTGCTTAAGGGAACTTCAAAGTAGGCTGATAGGTTTCAATTTTCCTAAGAATTCTAAAAAACTTTGTTTTGGTGCGAAAAATGGGCTTTTTAGGGGTTGGAAAGCATGATTGAAGACAATTACAAGCAGCGCGGCCTCCGCGGGAAACTGGTGGAGAAACTGATGAAAAAAGGCATCCGCGACAAAGCCGTTTTAAAAGCCATTGGAAAGGTGCCCAGGCATGTTTTTTTCGATGACGCGCTGCTTTCCCACGCCTACGAGGACAAAGCCTTCCCCATCGGAGAGGGCCAGACCATTTCGCAGCCATACACCGTGGCATTTCAGACCGAACAGCTCGAAATTAAACCCGGTGACAAAGTCCTTGAGATCGGCACGGGCTCCGGCTACCAGGCGTGCGTACTCCTCGAAATGGGCGCCAAGGTGTACACCATCGAATACAATCGGAAGCTTTACCAGACCACGCGCGAATTTCTCCCGCAGCTCGGGTACAATCCATTCTTCTTTTTTGGCGATGGATCAAAGGGACTTCCTGTACGGGCTCCTTATGATAAAATCATTGTGACTGCCGGTGCGCCTTCCGTTCCCGATGCTTTGATCAGTCAGCTTGCAGACCAGGGAATTCTTGTCGTGCCGGTGGGGAACCGCGACAAACAGATGATGCTGAAGATCACGAAGAAAGGTGATAAACTGATCAGGCAAGAATTCGACTTCTTTTCATTCGTTCCTCTGCTGGGGGAGAAAGGTTGGGATAGTAAATCCAAGTAGCGATCACTTCAAAAGATATTTCTTTAAGTCGGGAAAAGTGGCGCTCATCCGCTCCGCTATTTTCTTCTTTCCTATCAACGCGGTAAGAGATGACGGAAGGTCCAGCTTCTCCCCGATGGCTTCCTCTACTACCTCCTTGAATTTTCCGGGATGCGCCGTCTCAAAAAATATTCCAACGCGTCGGGGACTGGCGCGCATCGCTTTCTTCAACCCGAGATATGCAACAGCACCGTGTGGATCCATGATATAACCTGAACGTGTATAGACATCCACTATGGCCTCTCGGGTCTCTGTGTCACTGCATGAGATTCCTGTCACTGCTTCATTCAACTTTTCCCATGGGAACAAGTCCGTCATGCGGAAGAAGTTGCTGGGGTTTCCGACATCCATTGCATTGCTGATCGTGGCAACCGATTGTCTGGGATTAAATACTCCGCCCTTGAGATAGTCGGGCACTACATCATTGGCGTTGGTGGATGCAATAAATTTCTCCACGGGCAGCCCCATTTTTGAGGCCATCAACCCAGCCGTCAGGTTTCCGAAGTTGCCACTCGGAACAGACACAACACAATGAGCTCTTTCCTCCTGGGGCAATTGCTGCAACGCACGGAAATAATAAAACATTTGCGGCAACAACCTCGCGATGTTAATGGAGTTTGCAGACGTGAGCGTGAGATGGGATCGAATTTCGTGATCGGCGAAAGCTTCTTTCACGAGTCGCTGACAATCATCGAAGGTACCATTTACTTCCAGTGCCAAGATATTTTTACCCAACGTAGTAAACTGCTTTTCCTGAAGCTCACTGACTTTACCGGACGGATACAACACAATCACCCTTACACCTGGAATTTCATAAAACCCATGTGCGACTGCACTCCCGGTGTCACCGGAGGTAGCCACAAGAATAGTTACGTGCTCCTTTTTCTTCTCAGCAAAATGGCCCACAACCGAAGCGAGGAATCTCGCTCCAAAATCTTTAAAGGCTAGTGTAGGTCCATGAAACAATTCGAGGGCGTACACATTCTCTTCAACCTTGACCAGCGGCGCATCGAAGACAATCGCCCGATCAATAATTTTCCTTAAGTCCGGAATGGAAATGGAGTCTGTCAAAAATTGTGACGCGATATCAACCGCCAATTCCTGAAAACTCTTCGTGTCGAAAGTGCGCCAGAAGTCAGATGGAAGTTTCTGAATGCTCTCTGGCATGAACAATCCTCCGTCGGGTGCCAGGCCAGATTTTACTGCGTCTTCAAACCCAAAACGAAGGGCTTTGTCTTTTGTGCTGTAAAACTTCATCCCAATGTCGCTCCTTTCGTATTGACGCCTGAAATAAAAAATTCGGATTCCAATCCCTGACTTTTGAAGTGCTCCACGGCGATACTTCCGGAACGTTCAGCTTCATTTCGGTTTTTGCTCAACACAAAAACGGTAGGCCCCGATCCGGAAATACCAAATCCCAGCGATCCTGACGCGAGGATTTTCGCTTTCAGGTTATTGAACCCCGGGATGAAAACAGAACGAACCGGCTCAGCAATAACATCCTCGAGCGACCGGGAGATCAGACTATAATCGGCGCTACCCAACCCAATCATCAACGCCGCGAGGTTTCCACTTTGGGCAATTGAATCTTTCATTGGGATCGATTGACGAAGAACCCTTCTCGAATCGAGGGTCTTTAACTCCATGTGCGGATGGATCAACGTACAGACCAAGTCAGCCTTGCAGGGAACGGGAATAATATCGAGCGGGTCATACGATCTGACGAGCACGAATCCACCCATCAATGATGGCGCGGCATTGTCCGCGTGCGCTGATCCGCAGGCAACGCGCTCAGCTTCCATGGCGTGAACTACCAGCTGTTTTCTCGACAAAGGTTCACCAAGCAAACGGTTGACTGCCACGAGAGCCGCAACGGCACTTGCCGCACTTGAACCCATCCCACTTCCCAACGGAAGCCTCTTAATCAGATGAATGCTAACCCCCTGACTGGAGCGAAGTTCTTTCAGCAATGATAACACGGCAACACTCGCCGTATTTTTCTGGCTTTCTTTTGAAAGGCGTCCCTCGTCCCCGTCTATTTTTTCGACAACAACGCCGGGTTGATCTTTCAACGAAACGATCACTTCGTCCGCGGGTGCGTCGACCGCAAAACCCAGCACATCGAATCCACAACATACGTTGGCGACTGTCGCCGGCGCAAATGCTCTGATGGTTTTCATCTCACTGAGTAATTGCCAATCCTGATGATGTCGGCAAAGACCCCGGCTGCCGTAACGCCCGCACCCGCTCCTGGGCCACGAATCACCATGGGCCTATCGTGGTAACGTTCGGTTGTGAGGAGTATGATGTTGTCGCTCCCTTTCAACGTGTAGAAAGGATGATCGCCGCCAACACTCGCCAGTGAGACTTTTGCTTTTCCGTTTTCTAAAACAGCCATGTATCTCAGTTTCTCCTGTTTTGCCTCTGCGCGTTGACGAAGGTCCTCAAACATCTTGTCGTGATCTTTCAGCTTCACTAAAAACTCATCCACGGAACTCACGGCCAGGCAATCCTCAGGCACAAGACCTTCGACCCGCACGTCGGCAAGTTCCATTTCAAAACCTGATTCTCTTGCCAGAATAAGCACTTTCCTCGCGACGTCCATGCCATTCAGGTCATCCCGTGGGTCTGGTTCCGTATAACCTTTTTCTTTCGCCTCACGGACGATATCACTAAACGATCGGTCGCTATCGAAAGAGCTAAAGATGAAATTCAGAGTTCCGCTAAGCACAGCTTCTATTCTTATCAATTTATCGCCGCTCAGTATAAGATCGTTGAGTGTGTTGATCACAGGCAACCCGGCACCTACATTCGTTTCATACAGAAAACGAACACCTCGCCGCGAGCAATTGTTCTTGAGCGCGAGGTATCGGTCCATCGGTCCGGAATTGGCGCGCTTATTCGGAGTTACGATCGAAATGTTAGAATCGAGTATCTCCATATATTTTTTGGTAACCTCCTCGCTGGAGGTGCAATCCACAAAAATACTATTGGACAAATTCATGCTTTGCATGTTTGACACGAAAACATCAAGGTTCATAGGCTGACCTTTAACCTGCATTTCCTCCACACAGGACGCCGTGTTCAGGCCCTGCGGATCAAGAAACATTTTGCGGCTGTTTGCAACGCCAATCGTATTCACCTCCAGCCTGTTGTGCTTTGCAAGAGAACCAAACTGTGCATGTATCATTTTCAAAAGCTCCTTTCCGATGAGGCCGGTTCCCGCAAGGAACACGTTCACCACCCTCTTATCCGAAAGGAAAAAAGCTTCGTGCAAAACGTTGAGCGCTTTGCCCACATCAGATTCACGGATCACAGCGGAAATATTCAATTCTGATGAACCCTGAGCGATGGCGAAAATATTAACACCACTGTTACCCAATGAATGGAACATACGACCACTGGTGCCAGGGTTATGTCGCATATTCTCCCCCACGATCGCTACGATGGCAAGTCCGTTTTCAACCTGGACTCCATCCATCTCATTGCTGCGCATCTCATACATAAATTCTTTTTCGATGGCATCCCGGGCGGTGCTCGCCACGAGTTGATCGACCGCGAAGCAAATAGAATGCTCGGAGGATGCCTGGCTGATCAGGATCACGTTGACTTGCGCCCGCGCCAAAGCGGCAAAGAGGCGCATCGAAACACCGACTACGCCTTGCAGTCCTGACCCCTGCACACTCAACAGGCTCATTCCGCTCATCGATGAAATACCTTTGATGATCAGATCCTTCCCATTCCCATCCGCGCTGATGATCGTGCCGGGAAACGAGGGATTAAATGTGTTTTTGATCCAGATCGGGATGTTGTTGACCATCGCCGGCTGCATCGTGGCCGGGAAGATCACCTTCGCCCCGAAATGCGAAAGCTCCATAGCCTCCTGATACGTCATCTCTTTAACGGTAAACGCCTTTTTCACTTTGCGTGGATCCGCTGTCATCATGCCATCCACGTCAGTCCATATTTCCAGCGACTCGGCCCGCAGCGCGCCGGCAAAGATCGCAGCGGTATAATCCGAGCCGCTCCTTCCAAGCGTAGTCGTCTCGCCACTTTCGGAAGTCGCTATAAATCCAGTTACAATCTGCAGACTCTGATGAGACGCGAAATGGTCCTGTATTAATTTGTTGGTGGAGGTAAAATCAACCCGGGCATGTCCAAAATTGTTGTCCGTGCGGATGACGGTACGCGCGTCGAGGAATTCACAAGGTACCTTCGCATCGATCAACGCTTCGCTGATGATGTAAGCGGAAAATCGCTCTCCAAAACTCATGACAAAATCGAGCACACGTGGTGTTCGTTCTCTTACGAGAAAGATTCCATGAATTACGTCTTCAAGCTCATTGATCATGGTCTTGACAGTCGCCAAAACACTACTCTGCCTTTGAATACTGATGAGAGTGCGCACTGCGTCGAGGTGTCGTTCCTCAAGATGTTTTATGGTTGTTCGGTAGGCCACATCAGCGGTAAGCGCCTGGTTGCTAAGCTGAATGAGCGTATCCGTAACGCCGCCAAACGCCGAGAACACGACAGTAATTTTTTCCTCTTCAACATAAGGTCGCAGGATGTTGATAACAGACTTTATTCTTTCGGGTGACGCAACGGATGAACCACCAAATTTTAAAACTTTCATAAGGATAGATAAAGGAAGTGTAGCGCTGATCAGATCAGTCGACTAAAAAACAAAAAGAAAATGGGCGGGTAATAAATGAATGGCGGGCGCTACCCCGTAATGGTGGTCGTGATTGTAGCGATGATGGATGTTGTGCCGATTGCCATTATGAAGGCAAATAAGGATTCCAGTGCGTGGATTGCAAGTTATTTTTATGATTTTTGCCAGAGCAGAACACTTACTAACGATTAATAGGTGTATCATCCAGAGGCGTTCGTTATCTTAAAAAGTTGTAAATCGCATCGTTAAATCGATAGCAATCAAAAAATGTCGCGCAAGCAAAAGACCCCTAAAGAATCCTATGTGAGTATGACGGAGCTCGTGCTCCCCAACGACACCAACACCCTCAACAACCTCATGGGCGGCCGGCTCATGCACTGGATGGATGTGGTGTCAGCGATCGCCGGTCAGAAGCACTGCAACAGCATTGTCGTCACCGCGTCGGTCGACAACATTTCCTTCAGAACACCGATTCAACTTGGCAATGTTGTCACCCTGAAGGCCAAAGTCACCCGCGCTTTCAACACGTCCGTCGAGGTACGGATCGACGTCGACGCAGAAAATATTCCCGAAGGCAAAAAAGTGGCCAGCAACTCAGCATACTTTACTTTCGTCGCTGTAGATAAGAACGGCAACCCCGTCGAGATACCGGAGGTTGTTCCCGAAACAGAAGAAGAAAAAGCGCAATACGATGGCGCGCTCCGCAGACGTCAGGTGAGACTTATCCTTTCGGGAAGGATGAAACCCGAAGAGGCAAAGGAATTGAAATCACTGTTTGACATTAAGAAAGGTTGATGAATACCAGTAGCGAACTGTTCAAAAATACCTATACGGAAGAGGTATATTCGATTGCCGCACCTGTCACCGTGATCATAGGTGTTCCCTGGAGTCATCTGAAGGAAGATCAATTGCAGCTTTTATCGAAAATCCTGATCGCCATCGGTAAATCGCTGGAAGGGGTGAAAGTATTGGAACAGGAGTCGTTCGACATTTCATCGTGGGTAGAGAAGCCCTCCCGAATCATCGCGTTTATCGCCCCACCCAAAGGGCTGTCCTCTTATGAAGCGGTGCCTGCTGGTGAAAGTACAGTGGTATTTTCAGACCCTCTCAGCACCCTCATCAATGACGATGCCGCCAAGAGAAAGCTCTGGGGCACACTGAAAGCGGTATTTCAATCCTAAGGCAGTCTGCCGCCTCAGTGGAAACTGAGACACTACCCCTAAAACGCCCTTTTTGGTAATATTTTGGCTTCTTCTATATTTGCGGGACTTTTTTGGTGCCGTATTAACAAAGTGCGGCATTTGTATCAAACCGAACTAAAATTACCGTATGCAAAATCTAATGTATTCTCTTCCGGTGTTTGGCCTGCTGGGACTCCTCTATGTCGTTTGGAAAAGTAACTGGGTAGCCAGCCAGGACGCCGGCACGGATAAAATGAAGAAGATTGCCGGCCACATTGCAGAGGGTGCAATGGCCTTTTTGAAGGCGGAGTATAAAGTATTGGCCGTGTTTGTGGCTTGCGTTGCCATCCTGCTGGGTGTCACTGCAAGTTCTGAAACGTCCTCTCCGCTCGTAGGTCTATCCTTTGTTCTGGGTGCATTCAGTTCGGCGCTGGCAGGATTCATAGGAATGAAGGTGGCTACCAAAGCCAACGTCAGAACTACCAATGCGGCCCGTACGAGCCTCGGAAAAGCACTTGAAGTTGCCTTCACTGGCGGCTCCGTAATGGGGATGGGCGTTGTGGGCATCGGTGTCCTTGGACTCAGCGTCTTGCTCATCGTCTATTCAAATATGTTCGGTATTGACACGCAGGAAAATGTTACCCGCGTGATCACAATCATCACAGGATTCTCATTCGGTGCTTCCTCGATCGCGCTCTTTGCACGCGTTGGCGGCGGTATCTATACAAAGGCGGCAGACGTCGGTGCCGACCTCGTTGGGAAAGTGGAAGCTGGTATTCCTGAAGATCACCCGCTCAATCCCGCAACCATAGCAGATAACGTGGGTGACAACGTGGGCGATGTGGCTGGCATGGGTGCTGACCTTTTCGAATCCTATGTAGGCTCAATCGTCGGTACGATGGTGCTTGGCGCAGCGTTCATGACGGCAGAATATGTTGTGCTTGACGGTCAATTCAAAGGATTGTCTGCCGTGCTCCTCCCCTTGGCGCTTGCAGGCGTAGGGATCGTGATGTCGTTCTTAGGAACATTCTTTGTGAAAGTAAAAGAGGGCGGAGACCCTCAAAAGGCGTTGAACCTGGGTGAAATTGTTTCATCCGTGTTTATGATCATTGCTTCATGGTTCATCATCAAATGGATGCTGCCCGCAGAGTGGTGGTTCCAGGACCCGCTTTATACATGGAGCGATCCAGTGAAAGGAACACTCTACACATCAACCGGCATCTTCTACTCAACCGTTATTGGTCTTGTAGCCGGCGTTGTGATCGGACTTATTACAGAACATTACACAGGCATGGGCAAAGGCCCCGTTAATTCCATCGTAAGGCAATCTTCGACTGGCGCGGCAACAAACATTATTGCCGGTCTTGGAGTCGGCATGATGTCGACCATGTGGCCCACGTTGATCATCGCCGTTGCGATCATCGGTGCCTTCCAATTCGGTGGATTGTATGGTATCGCCATCGCAGCAGTCGGCATGCTTTCTAACCTTGGAATACAACTCGCGGTAGATGCATACGGTCCTATTTCTGACAACGCCGGCGGTGTCGCTGAGATGTCAGAACTTCCCAAGGAAGTGCGTTCACGCACCGACAAGTTGGATGCTGTGGGCAATACGACCGCAGCGATCGGTAAAGGGTTTGCTATTGCTTCGGCAGCCTTGACAGCGTTGGCATTGTTTGGCGCTTTCATGACCACAGCACATGTGAAGGCAATCGATGTATCGAAGGCGAACGTAATGGCCGGATTGTTCATCGGTGGCATGCTTCCATTTGTATTCTCAGCCCTGGCCATGGGTGCTGTAGGACGAGCAGCCATGAGTATGATCGAAGAGGTCAGACGGCAGTTCAATGACATCCCCGCTTTGAAGGCGGCTTTGGCTCTCATGAAAAAGAACGGTGATAAACCAGTTGAAGAGTGGAGTGCGGAGGAGCAGAAAGTATTCCATGAAGCCGATGGAAAAGCGGAGTATGGTAAATGCGTAGAGATTTCCACGCAAGCCGCACTGAAGCAAATGATCGTTCCTGGACTCATGGCCGTCATCGTGCCCGTGGTGATCGCCTTCCTTCCGGGATTTGGCGTAGAAGCTTTGGGCGGCATGCTTGCCGGTGTTACGGTTACAGGCGTGTTAATGGCCATCTTCCAATCCAACGCTGGCGGCGCATGGGACAATGCGAAGAAGAGCTTCGAAGAAGGTGTTGAGATAAACGGAAAGATGTACTACAAGAAGTCGGAGCCGCACAAGGCAGCCGTTACGGGTGATACCGTGGGCGACCCCTTTAAAGATACTTCAGGTCCTTCACTGAACATCCTTATTAAACTGATGTCTATTGTGGCGTTGGTTCTCGCCCCGCTGTTGGTTGCTGACAGCGCAACTACTGCGAAAAAAGAAACGCCTAAGACTAACACCGAGGTGGTGAACACCATCCAGGCAGAACAAACACCCGGCAAATAGTTTAGGCATAAAAACTGCACCGAGAGCCACGAATTTCCGTGGCTCTTTTTTTATTACTTTCGAGATAACATCCGCCATGAAATCAATCCTGATCCTGGTATTTCTGTTCCTTATTTTTTCAGCTGATGCACAGACCGTGTTGGGCAAGTGGAAATCAATCGACGAGAACAGCGGCCAGCCGAGATCGGTCGTAGAAATCACAGAGTCCGGCGGGAAGATTTATGGGAAAATCGTGAGGCTGTTTCCCAAACCGAACGAAGATCCCGACCCTGTGTGCGACAAATGCGCCCCCTCCGACCCTCGCTTCAAAAAGAAAGTCATCGGGATGGAAATTATTACAGGCCTATTGAAAAACGGCCAGGAATACTCGGGTGGAGAGATTTTGGACCCCGAAAATGGCAAAATATACCGGTCTAAGATCTGGCTCGAAGGCAAGGATCTTAAAGTCCGTGGTTACTGGGGCCCTTTTTACCGTACTCAGACATGGTTAAGGACTGAGTAGCACCGGTTATCGCCAAATATGGAAGTTTATCCCCTTTATCATTCACTCAACTAAGTTTAAGGTTACCCCAGTGGCATTTCGCGTATTTAAGACCGGGTCAGAAACAAGTGAGAAGGAGCTCTTCGAGAGGATCCAGAAAGGCGACGAAAAGGCCCTGGAGTTCATCTACAAGAAGTATTACCGGATGATGACCAAACTGGTCATCACAAACAGTGGTACCGAGGAAGAGGCCCGTGACGTCTATCAGGACGCGCTCGTTGTTTTTTGGCAAAAGGCGCGATCAGGAAATCTGGTGCTGACCTCAAAAATGAGTACCTACATCTACAGCATCTGCCAGAATCTGTGGAGAAAGGAACTCGACAGGAAGAAAAGGCTGTCGAATGAGGAGAAAGACTCTTCGGAGTCCATGGACCTCGACAGCCCGGAACGTGAAAAGATCATCGCCCAGTGCCTGGAGCAGCTGGGAGAAACCTGCAGGAAGGTTTTGATGTTCTACTACTTTGATGAATTGTCGATGCAGGAGATCGCAGACAAGCTGGGATTCGCCAACACCGACACCGCGAAGACGAAAAAATATAAGTGTAAACAAAAGCTCGATGAACTGGTGAAAGCACAGTACTCCGAGCGGGACTTTTTGGACTAATGTCATGATTAATTTTGAGCAAATAGATGACTACCTCTCCAACCGGCTCAGTGAGCAGGAGACAAAAGCATTTGAGCAACAATTGGCGGGTGATCCCTCTCTTCAGGAAGAGGTTGAATTTCAGCGGCGCGTTGTTGAAGGCGTTCGCCATGCGAGAATGGCGGAGCTGAAATCTATGTTGAATCATGTTCCTGTCCCTGGTGGTAGCGCATGGGGTGGAGCGAAGATCGCGGCGGCAGTTGTATCCGCAGGTGTTATATCAACACTGGTGTATCTCAACATGAACGATGAAGCGAAACCGACTGAGGTGAAAAAAGAAACGCCTGTTGAAGTGATCGTTGAACCGAAGAAAGAAGAAATCAGCAAGGCGGAAGAGGTCGTTACCGAAACACCGGCTGTCGAAACGAAAGTGGAAAAGGCCGGTGTGAAAGAGAATACAAAGATTGCAGATAAAGGAAAAGAAATATCGGCCAGGGAAGAAAAGAAGATATCTTCCCCGGTTCATAAACCTGACATAAATGTTGTCGATCCTTCAAATGAGCTTTCTGCAGACGAAGATACGGACGCCGCAGCTTCCGGCGCGGCCCGCTCAGCGATCTCGACTTCAAAGATGGAAGTGATCACTGACATCGATAACAGGAAATACAACTTCCATTATCAGTTTGCAAAAGGTAAACTGATGCTCTATGGACCATTCGATAAGAGCTTGTATGAAATCCTGGAAATCCATGGCGATGGTCATGCGGTGTTCCTCTACTATAAGGAGAACTATTACCTGCTGGATGAAGCCCAGGCGAATATCACTCAACTTCGTCCCATCAGCGACAGCGCGCTGCTCAAAAAACTACGCGAATACCGGGGACGATAAATTCACGAACTTCGAAAACGGAGCCCGATCAAAAGTCTGGCTCCGTTTTTATTTTTTGAAGGATGAGAGTCGATCCCCTCGCTTCGCCCGGGCAATTGACGAAAAATGGACCCACCCCCATGGTGGCAACTGACCCGAACAGTAATTATCCCGTTTGAGCCTTTTGTCAACCGTTAAACTCTCCTGGCAAGCTCGTTGTCAACTATCAATTTCCTATCTTTACAACCAAATGGCAGGTGAATTCAAAGGCAAAAAGAAGAAACTGGGAAGCTATCCGTTCTTCAGCGTTGTATTCAGCATTACACTCGCCCTTTTCGTTGTCGGCCTCTTTGGCGTCCTGATCATTTACTCCAGTGAACTGGCCCGCATTGTTAAGGAAAATGTGAAGGTGCAGGTGTATCTCAAGAATCAGCTCACGGACGAAGAGATAAAGGCCCTCGAAAAGAAACTCACTGACGCCGACTTTGTATTAAAGATTCCGAACCAAAAAACGGTGGTCTTCATCTCCAAAGATGCAGCCGCAAAACAATTCATAAAAGATACCGGTGAAGACTTTAATTTTCTCGGTGAAAATCCGCTCCGCAACTCATTCCTTATCAACGTAGATACGGCCTATCAAAGCAAAAAGAAACTCAGTGACATCAAGACTCGCGTTGAAAAAATGGATGGCGTTTTTCAGGTGCACTACGAGGCTCAGGTGATCGAGAAAGTAAATAGCAACATAGCCCAGATCGGGCTCGTTTTGTTCGGTGTCGCATTCATTTTGCTGCTCGTTGTGGTTTTACTGATCAACAGCACACTCCGCCTTGCATTGTTCTCGCAACGGTTCCTGATCCGAAGTATGCAATTGGTCGGCGCAACACGCGCGTTCATTCAATGGCCCTTTTTGTACCGGGCCGCATTGCACGGCGCATTGGCAGGCGCCCTGGCAAGCGCGATTCTTTGGGGTGTGATCAGTTATGGACACAAACGCGTCGAAGAGCTCCAGCTGGTGGAAAATGAGCAGCGTATCCTGTTACTCCTTGGCAGTCTGCTGGCTTTGGGTATTTTTGTGGCCGTTATCAGCACGTGGCGTGCTGTTCAGAAGTATCTGAGGCTTTCACTGGACGAACTGTATTGAAATGAACAAGCTCCCTTTCGGAAAGAAGAACTATCAATGGATGGTGATTGGGGTCGTCATTCTGGCGATCGGCTTTATCATCATGACACTGGACACACAACCCCATGGATTCGGGTTTGCCGGCCTCACACTGGGCCCCATGATCGCACTGGCAGGATTTGTCGTTGAGATATTCGCGATCTTACATCGTCCCTCTGATCACTGACCGCACTCTATGTCAGCGATCCAGGCAATCATACTGGCGATCATAGAAGGACTTACTGAGTTCCTCCCCGTGTCATCAACGGGACACATGATCATCGGATCGTATTTCATGGGCATCGGTTCTGATCCTTTCGTTAAAACATTCACGGTGGCCATACAACTCGGTGCGATCGTTTCTGTAGTCGCACTGTATTGGAGAAAATTCTTTCAAACATTTAACTTCTACTTCGTCCTCATTGCAGGATTTGTTCCCGCAGCAATCGCCGGCCTGCTGCTCAACGACTTCATCGATCAACTTCTGGAGCGCGTCGACGTCGTGGGCTGGATGCTCATCCTGGGAGGCATCATTCTGCTGTTCATCGACCGGCTTTTCCCCGACGCCAATACGGCAGACGAAAGCACGGTGACCTACCCGCAGGCAATCAAGATCGGACTCTTCCAGTGCATCGCAATGATCCCCGGTGTGTCGCGGTCTGCGGCAACTATTGTCGGTGGTCTTACGCAAGGTCTCAACAAAAAAACCGCGGCTGAATTCTCATTCTTTCTGGCGGTACCCACCATGGCAGCTGCCACGGGGTACAAGCTTTTAAAATTCTACCTGAGTGGAAATTCTTTCGGATCTAATGAGTTGGCTTTGCTCGCAGTCGGAAACATGGCTGCGTTTGTTGTTGCCATGCTGGCGATCAAATACTTTATAGGATATGTAACCAGGCACGGGTTCAAAGTTTTCGGTTACTATCGTCTTGTGGTCGGCGCCATCCTGCTGCTGTTGTACTACTTTGGCGCAGAAATGGAAGTATTGTGATTGATCCCGCTGAAGGCGCTTTCTTCCTTGTCAACAAGCCGCTTGAATGGACGTCGTTCGACGTGGTGAATAAGCTCCGTTACATTCTCAAAACCAAAAAGATCGGTCACGCCGGCACCCTCGATCCACTGGCCACTGGATTACTTATCATCTGTGCAGGCAAAATGACCAAGCGCATCGAGGAGTTCCAGGGTATGGAAAAGGAATACACAGGAGTCATCACCATTGGTCAGTCAACTCCATCTTACGATCTGGAAACACTTCCATCTGCACCGGTCGCCGTGGATCATATCTCCGAAGAAGAAATTCGCATGGCTGCCAAAAAATTTACGGGCATCATTCAACAGACACCCCCCGCGCATTCCTCAATCAAGGTGGATGGCAAAAGGGCATACACGCTCGCACGCAAAGGCAAAGATCCCCAGTTAAAGGCACGTGAGGTCGAAGTGAAAACATTTGAAATCGTATCCGTCAACAAGCCCACAGTTCGCTTTAGGATCGTTTGCTCGAAAGGCACCTACATACGAAGTTTGGCAAACGATCTGGGCGTCGCATTGGGAGTCGGCGGGTTTCTTTCGGAGCTTTGCAGAACACGAATCGGGAATTTTAGGCTGGAAGACGCCCAAACGATTGAGGAACTTCAGGAAAGATTCAGGAACGCATGAAGATTTATCATACACTGGATGACTTCACCCGACTGCCCTACGCAGTCGTAACCAGCGGAACCTTCGATGGCGTGCACCTGGGTCATCAAAAAATTCTTTTACGCCTGAAGGAGATATCCGAAAGAAACGGGGGTGAAACGGTGGTGATTACTTTCTGGCCACATCCCCGCCTCGTACTGAAACCAGACGATCAATCCTTGCGGTTGCTGAACACTTTCGAAGAAAAAGCCGAGCTATTGAAAGCGCAAGGAATTCAACATTTGTTGAGAATACCATTCACGAAAGAGTTTTCACAGATATCATCGATTGATTTTATCAGGAATATTCTGGTGGACCAGATTGGAACCCGGAAGTTGGTCATCGGCTATGATCACAGATTCGGGAAAAATCGCGAAGGCAGTTTCGAAGAACTCAAGGCAAACGGCCCGCGGTATGGTTTCGACGTCGAGGAGATCCCCCGACAGGATATTGACCATATCGGCGTCAGCTCATCCCAAATCAGGAAGTGGCTTGATGAAGGTAACGTGGTAGGTGCGCGCACCCTTTTGGGTAAATCCTATTCCATCACAGGACGTGTTGTGAAGGGAAATCGCCTGGGCCGCGTGCTGGGCTTCCCCACCGCAAACATTGACGTGGATTCTCACCATAAACTCATTCCTTCTTCGGGTATTTATGCTGCGTACGTCACACACGCCGGGCTTCAATATAAGAGCATGCTGTATGTTGGCACGCGCCCCACGATCGAAGGTGCCGGCCCGTCGATTGAAGTAAATATCTTTAATTTTGACAGGGATATTTATGGTGAAGAGATCAGGGTTTCCTTTGAAAAACTGCTGCGACTGGATTCGAAGTTCAAGGATCTGGAAGCGCTGAAGAACCAGCTTCATAAGGACAAAGAAGAAGCCTTGAAAGCGCTGGACCAGCAGATGTAGGACTGAATACCATTAACGCATACCTCATGATCAATAAAGTAGTTGCCAATGCCGATGAGGCGGTGAAAGATATACCGGACAATGCCGTTTTGATGCTGGGAGGTTTTGGACTCTGTGGCATACCAGAAAATTCGATTGCTGCCATTCTCCGGAAAGGCATCAAAGGATTAACGTGCATCTCCAACAATGCCGGGGTCGATGACTTTGGAATTGGACTCATGCTCAAGACCCGACAGGTGAAGAAGATGATTTCCTCCTACGTCGGCGAGAACGCGGAATTCGAGCGTCAGCTCCTCTCGGGGGAACTGGAAGTAGAGTTGATACCACAAGGTACTTTGGCAGAGCGCTGCCGTGCGGGAGGCGCCGGTATTCCCGCATTCTTTACGCCCGCGGGCGTTGGGACTGAAGTCGCGGAAGGGAAAGAAACACGTGAATTCGAGGGCAAAGTGTACCTGATGGAAAGCTGGCTTCGCGCTGATTTTTCATTGGTGAAAGCCTGGAAGGGCGATACGGCGGGCAACCTGATCTATCGAGGCACAGCAAGAAATTTTAATCCCATGATGGCGACGGCGGGTCGTATTACAATCGCCGAAGTCGAGGAGCTTGTTCCGGCTGGTGAACTGGATCCCAACTCAATTCACACACCGGGGATCTTTGTGCATCGTATTTTTAAGGGATTGAACTACGAAAAGAGAATTGAACAGAGAACCATCTCTAAATAACCTTGTGGAGATTTGAAAAAGTCCAGCCGATTTCATTCACAAGTTTAAAATCGCGGCAAAAGAAGCAGACGAAACACACTATTGGTTAAGAATATGCCAGCAATCAAAAACATATCCAAACCCGAATGAACTATTAAAAGAATTGTCATCGATAACCAACATCATTTCAAAAATAATATCAACATCTAATAAACCAGGAATGGAAGAAATGAAAACCGATAGCGCGGGCTTACTCATCTTCAAATTTTCTAATTTTCAAATCAATTATGCTCGATAAAATCGGAATCGCCAAACGCATCGCCCAGGAAGTCCATGATGGCATGTATATCAATTTAGGAATAGGTATTCCGACCTTGGTCGCCAACTACATTCCGAAGAATATGAATGTTGTGCTGCAATCTGAGAACGGGTTGCTGGGCATCGGACCATTCCCGAAAGAGGATCAGGTTGACGCAGACTTGATCAATGCCGGCAAGCAGACCGTAACGATGATGCCTGGTTCGGCGCTGTTTAGTTCGGCAGAAAGCTTTGGAATGATACGCAGCGGTAAAGTTGATCTCACCATCCTGGGCGCCATGGAAGTTTCCGAACGGGGAGATATTGCCAATTGGAAAGTTCCCGGCAAAATGGTAAAAGGCATGGGAGGTGCTATGGACCTTGTGGCTTCCGCCAAACACATCATTGTAGCCATGCAACACTGCAGTAAGGAAGGCGCCTCGAAGCTTTTGAAAAAATGTACCTTGCCCATCACGGGGCTTCGGTGCGTGAAGCGAATCGTTTCGGACCTTGCCGTACTCGATGTATTGCCTGACGGCGGATTCAAACTCCTTGAGCGTGCCCCTGGTGTGAGCGTGGATGAAATTAAGAAGGCGACAGAAGGCAAACTTATGATCGAAGGCGACGTTCCGGAGATGATTTTATAAAACCAATTATTAGAGTATCATTAATTTTCTACACACTAACAGATGAAAAAATCGACAATTCAATTTACAGTCCACCTCGACGATAAAAATATTCCGGAAAAAATAGAATGGGATGCAACAGAAAAACCTGAATCCGGGATTTCGGAAACGAAGGCGATCAGCATAAACCTGTGGGACCATGAGCAAAAGAACACCATGCGCATAGACCTGTGGGCTAAGGATATGCCCGTAGACGACATGAAGCGTTTTTACATCGACTGCGTCGGTGGGTTAAGTCAGAGCGTGTTAAGTTCCACAGGAGATGAGTTCATAGCAAGCGAAATGAACGCCCTTTGCGACCGGCTTGCGCAGCACGTGATCGCGTCAGGCAAGGGCTGAACTGACCGGAATTTTCAGACGAAAATCATCCACGTACGGGGGCCAAAAAAGCCCCCGTAATCGTTTGTTTTTGGGCAAATTCTTGTAGATTTAAGAAATAAACTATCTGAACCCATATGAATAAACTTTACGTAAGGTCGCTCCTGCCGTTACTGTT
The DNA here is from genome assembly GCA_044227305.1 of Cyclobacteriaceae bacterium. Lineage (GTDB taxonomy): Bacteria > Bacteroidota > Bacteroidia > Cytophagales > Cyclobacteriaceae > ELB16-189. Next base: position 194,916 of record JBGAFJ010000002.1, read on the forward strand.
CCTTTTGTCCGGCGCGACTTGTCTGCTAGCGCAGACCACTATCTCCGGCACCGTGAAAGACGCGACGGGAGAGACGCTCGCGGGTGTGAACATTGTGGTAAAAGGAAGAGTGATCGGTACCATCAGTGATGCGAAAGGAGAATACAACCTCAAAGTGAACGATGCTCCTCCCCTCACCCTCGTATTCTCTTTTGTGGGATTTCAAACCCAGGAGATCGAGATCAAAGATGCCAACACAAGCGGCCTTGAAATTGCCCTTGCCGAGCAAACCCTGCTTGGACAAGAAGTGGTCGTATCGGCATCACGTATTGAAGAAAGTATTCTGAAATCGCCCGTCACAATCGAAAAGATGGACGTACTTCAAATCAAGCAGTCAGCAGCGCCGGATTATTACGACGCACTCGCCAACATGAAAGGCGTTTCAGTCAACAGTGGAAGTATGAACTTCACGGCGGTGAACACTCGTGGGTTCGCCACCATCGCCAACACACGTTTCGTGCAGTGGGTGGATGGAATGGATACACAGGCTCCCCTCCTCAACTTTCCCACCGGTACGATTATGGGTCTCGGAGAACTTGACGCTGAAAGTATTGAATTGATCCCCGGCGCCGCTTCTGCGCTGTATGGCCCCAATGCCTTCAATGGTATTATGATCATGAAAAGCAAAAGTCCCTTCGAATACCAGGGACTCAGCGCCCAATTGAAAGGAGGCGTGACAAGCTCAACGGCAGGTGGCTCAAATCCAATGACGCAATACAGTATCCGTTATGCAAAAGCGTTCAATAATAAATTTGCTTTTAAGGTGAACTTCTCTGCCATGAATGCAACAGATTGGACTAGTAATGATTACACTACTGATCGCACCAATCCTGAATCAAAAACAGACCTTAGTAAAAACAGAAATTTTGACGGGCTTAATCTATATGGGGATGAGACGCAAATTACGACTCCTCTTGCCAACGTAGGCATCATCACAAGAACCGGTTTCCGGGAGCAAGACATCCTCGACAATCGGAACGCCACAACCATTAAAGGTGATCTAGCGCTTCATTACCGTATTAATGACAAAGTGGAAGCTATATACGCGTATCGCTATGGTGGTGGAAATTCCATTTATCAAGGGACCGAAAAATACGCACTAAGGGATTTCAATCAACAATTTCACAAAGTGGAATTAAAGGGTGACAATTTTTTTCTGAGAGGATATTTGTCAGCCACCGATGCTGGTAAATCCTACAACTTATCTGCACTCGGCGCATATGCCAATGAGACCTATAGTCCGTCAGCAACTACTTGGGTGCCTGATTTCATAAAAGCCATGCAAGGCTATAAGGAGGATCCTGCATATACCGGCACAGTGATCGCAGGGGATCCGGCGTCAGCGCGAGCATATGCGGATCGGAAACGTCCGCAGCCCGGTACGCCGGAGTTTAATTCGCTGATGGATTTGGTAAGAGCAAATTTCTTTCAGAAGGCGGCGAATGGGACATGGACACCACCCTCTCCATACAACACGGCCTCTGCGGTCAATCCTATTACGAATTTACCAGCTCAGGGCGGAGCATCATTCTATGATAACTCAAGGCTATGGCACGTTGAGGGCTACTACAATTTCAAGAAAATCAGCTGGGCGGAAATAGTGGTGGGCGGAAATTGGCGTCAGTACGACCTGTTCTCAAACGGAACAATTTTCAACGAGTCACCCACACTTGACTTATCCAATAATCCTAACTTCACCAGAGTCCGCATCAGCCAGTACGGCGTGTATACACAGATATCGAAAACGTTGGCCGAGAAACTGAAACTAACCGGTTCAATCCGTTACGATAAGAGTGATAACTTCGACGGCCATCCTACCCCGAGGATTTCTGCTGTGTATTCGGTCGATCCGAACAACAGCTTCCGCGCGTCATTCCAGACCGGTTTCAGGATACCTGATACCCAGGCTCAATACATCTTTTTTCCTTCGTCGAGTGGCACATTGTTGGGAAGCGTAGAAGCTAACGCGGCACGGTATGGCGTTCATAACGGAGGTGCATATACTTATCCTTCATATCAGGCATTCCAGGCATCAGGTGGAACCATAGACCCGAACACCGGAGCAACCGTCGGCGGAAACGCTTCGTTGCTCCAAACTGCTAATGTAGGCTATGTGAAACCCGAACAATTGCAAGCCTATGAAGTCGGCTATAAGGGTGTTATCGCAAAATCATTGCTGGTGGATCTGAACTATTACTATACCAGCTACACCGGATTTATCGGGAGTCAAATCATCGTCAGCAAAGCAGCTACTTCTCATCAGGGCAAACAGATCAACGCCGGCTCACTTTTCTCTCCCTATGTGAATTCAACTGAAAATGTTAATTCACAAGGCGTGGGTTTGGGCTTGACTTATAATTTACCCAGAAACTTCGTGGTGAACGGCAGCTATAACTGGGCGACCTACACGGCCAATGAGAATCCTTCCTCTGACTTCAGGGCCGGTTTCAATACACCAACCAACAAGTATAGCATTGGAGTGGGCAACAGGAAAGTCGCCAAGAACCTTGGATTCAATGTGAACTTCCGCTATCAGGACACATTCCTCTGGCAATCATCTTACGGAACTTGGAACGTGCCGAGCTTTGGAGTATTAGATGCACAGGTCAATTACAAAGTACCTTCCATCAAAACCATTTTCAAGCTGGGCGGAACAAACATTGGCGGAAGCGATTACCGTACGAACCTTGGATCGCCGTTTATCGGGCAGACTTACTACATCTCGGTTACATTTGACGAGTTCCTCAATTAATTGCTGAAGGCTTAAAAAATTTCAAACACATGAAAAAGTTTAATTATTCATATGTCGCCCTTGCTACAATCGTGATGATCGGCGCTTGCAAACAGGATGTGATACAAACAACACCTCCGACGACAACAACAACGACCACGACACCGAGCAAAGGAAATGCTGACTTCAGCAAGTTTGTTTCGGTGGGAACTTCATTCACAGCAGGTATGCAGGCTCAGGCTCTTTTCAATGATGGTCAAGCGAATTCGTTGCCCCGCATTTTAGCCAAACAGTTTGAGTCGGTAGGAGGTTCAACCACCTTCAATCAACCTGACATCAATTCAGTCAATGGATTCAATCCCATCTCTTCCAACGTAGGCGTAGGATTGATTCTCGGTCGCCTTGTATTATTCGATCCCGATGGTCCAACCAGTGCCGATGGTAAGTCCGGGACGCGCTCTGCAGGACCGGCCGCAGCACATACACCAGCATTGAGTGTTGGATGCCCTTCTGTAGTATCAACTCCGGCTGTTCCCGCCCCCTATAACACCGCAGATCTTCCGGGGGCATATACAGGAAACAAAACCACACTCAACAACTTCGCCGTACCGTTGATCTACACAGCTCAGACTCTCACGCCAGCGACCGGAGGACCGAACCCTGGCGCGAATCCAGCAGCAAATCCGGCATTCACTCCATTCTATCAGAGATTTGCTTCTAATCCCAGCACGAACGGAACTACGGGCTCAACTATTATCGGAGACGCAAAAGCTGCCGCCGGAACATTCTATATGATTTGGTTGGGGATCGACGACGTGCTGCTGTATGCAGCAACCGGTGCTGACGGCGTGACAACCGGCACGTATCCGATGACGGATGCCGGTGCGTTTGGAACTTATTACAATGGTGCGATCGCAACACTTTTAGGTGGCACCACTTTTAAAGGCGTAGTAGGAAACATCCCTGACTTCACCAGTCTGCCCTATTTCTACACTGTAACGTGGAACAATATCACCCTTGACGCAGCCACAGCCGCGACTGTGACATCTAGCCTTGATGTAAACTACAATGCATTTCTTGATGGCATGGTTGCAAACAGCATCATCACCGCTGCAGAGCGCGACAAGAGGAAACTCACTCACGTTGCCGGAAAAAATGGCATTCTTATGACAGATGAAGATCTTACCAACCTTGCTCCGTACATGACCGGCCTTTACGCCGGTTTGGCTCCGTTCGCAAAAGCACGTCAAGCAACGGCGACTGACCTTGTTCCGCTGGCTGCGGGGTCGATTCTTGGTACATGTCTGAACGGTAACGTCGCGACTGCGGTTTATGGCGTTAGCTATCCGGTGAGCGATCAATACATCCTTACCGCGGCAGAGACGACGGCGATTCTGACAAGAACAGCAGCCCTCAACAGCACCATTTCTGCTGCTGTTAGTGGCAGCGGGGGACGTCTGGTCCTGGCTGATGTGAGAAAAGGATACAATGATTTTGTCGCTGCCAAAGGTGGAGTTTCAGACAACGTGTTAATCACACCAAGTTTCGCACCACCCACCGGTATATGGTCGGAAGATGGACTTCATCCAAATTCTCGCGGATACGCCTTTACAGCAAATATATTCATAGACGCGATCAACAACGGTTTCCAAGCTGTGATACCAAAAGCGAACCTCAGCGCTTATTCAGCGACCGGTTTGCCTGTAAACCCATAATTACAACTTGCCCCAAAAAAAAGACCACTCTTTCGGGTGGTCTTTTTTTTGGGGTTTGATATTCTCTAAAACAACTCTTTCGCAATCCTGTAGATCGGATCAGATTTCCCCATCGAATAAAAATGCAACGTCGGCACACCGAATTTCATCAACTCCTTAGATTGGGCAATCGCCCACTCCACGCCCACTTGTTTCACAGCGGCGTTGTCTTTGCATTTATCGATCGCATCAGATAGCTCATCCGGGAAATCAATGTGAAATATGGTGGGGAGTACGGTAGCCTGCACTTTAGCAGTGATTGGTTTAATACCCGGAATAATTGGTACGTTTATTCCTGCCTCGCGGCATTGTTGTACAAATGCGAAGTACTTCTGGTTGTCAAAAAACATTTGTGTGACAATGTATTCTGCTCCCGAATCCACCTTTTGTTTCAGGTATTTCAGATCCGTCTTAAGATTAGGTGCTGAAAAATGCTTCTCCGGATAACCAGCAACACCGATACAGAAATTCGTGGGTGACGCGCTGCCGAGATCTTCATCAAGAAACTTTCCATTGTTCATGCTGACGATCTGTTCCAGCAGCTCGGAAGCGAACCGATGACCGCCGGGCTCAGCTACGAACCGTGCTTCGGTTTTGATGGCATCGCCCTGCAAAGCAAGCACGTTGTCAATACCCAGAAAATGCAAATCGATGAGGGCGTTCTCCGTCTCTTCTTTGGTAAAGCCGCCGCAAATGATGTGCGGCACAGTATCCACTTTATAATGGTTTTGTAGTGCCGCACAGATGCCCACCGTTCCGGGACGCTTGCGTGTAGAAATCTTTTCGAGCAAACCATTCTCTTTCTTCTTGTAGACATACTCTTCCCGGTGATAGGTGACATCTATGAAGGGAGGCTTGAACTCCATCAACGGATCGAGGTTGTCATACAACGACTTGATGTTCTCCCCTTTCAAAGGCGGGAGAATCTCTATAGAGAAGAGGGTTTTGCCCGAGGCGTTTTTTATGTGATCAGTGACTTTCATAATCGGTAGTTTCGCGCAAAGGGCGCAAAGATAGGACGCAAAGAACGCAAATCATAAGTTATTAACGACTCGATGAATGTGTTCCCTGAGCGTTCTTACATTGAAGTTAATCAGCAATCCCAGTTTAATGTTTGACAGTTTTAGGTAAGTTAAGGTCTGCGCAAAATGAACAGGAGCTAACGATTCAATAGCCTTAAGTTCCAGTATTACTCTTTTCTCAACCAATATATCAATTCTGTATGCAGCGTCCATAGCAATATCCTTGTACATGAATGGCAACGCCACCTGACGCTCTACACTAAGTCCCGCCTCAACTAAATCATGTACCATAGCAGCTTCATAAGCCGATTCTAAAAGACCAGGACCCAACGTACGATGCAGATTAATTGCGACACCAATAATCTTATAGGATAATTCGTTCTCAGTCATTTTTGAGCCCTTTGCGTGTGTTTCTTTTGCGTCTTTGCGAGAAATATTTTAAGCAAAGTATCCGAACAAAGAATTACCACCAACAAACAGCCGACATGAAAACCTGACAATCTACACGCATCAAATTCCACACCTCAACACCAAACGCTTTAGCACATTAACACATCGAACCTAATAAGCCAGATTCGGCGCCAACCACCTCTCCACCTCTTCCACACTCATACCCTTCCTTCCTGCGTATTCCTTCACCTGGTCCTTCTCAATCTTTCCAAGCCCAAAATATTTCGACTCGGCATTTGAGAAATAGTATCCGCTCACGGACGAAGCAGGAAACATGGCAAAAGATTCAGTCAACGTGATCCCCGCTTCTTTCCCCGCATCCAACAGATTGAAAATAGTTTGTTTCTCGGTGTGGTCCGGACACGCTGGATATCCCGGTGCCGGACGGATTCCCTGATACTTCTCTTTGATGATCTCATCCATCGGAAGTGTTTCGCTCTTCGCGTACCCCCACAATTCCTTTCGCACTTTTTCGTGCATCAACTCCGCGAACGCTTCCGCCATCCGGTCCGCAAGGGCTTTCACCATGATCTCTGAATAGTCGTCGTTGAGCGATTTATACTTTTCAATCAATCGATCGATGCCGCCACCTGCACTCACGGCGAACATCCCGATATAGTCGCGCTTCCCGCTCGACGCAGGGGCGATAAGGTCTGACAAGCAGAAATTCGGAAGGTTTTGAGCTTTCTTGTTTTGCTGACGCAGGAAGTGAAGTTCCACCAACTTTTCGCTGAAGTCCTTGTCTTTGTACAAGATCACGTCGTCGGTATCGGTCGCCTGGGCTGGATAGAAAGCAACAACCGCATTGGCAGTCAGCTTTCGGCCGGCAATGATCTGATCGAGCATTACCTGCGCATCGTCGAATAACTTCTTCGCTTCAATTCCCACTTTATCATCTTTGAAGATGTCGGGATAACGACCGAACAACATCCAGGTTTGGAAAAACGGAGTCCAGTCGATGTACTTTCGGATTTCTTCGAGGGGATAATTCAAAAATGCCTTGCGTCCGAGGAATGAAGGCTTCGCCGGCTCAAACTTCTGCCAATCAATAGCAGTCTTGTTCTTTCTTGCTTCCGACAGCGGGATGTAGTTTTTTTCCTGCTGGCGGCTTTCATGGTCCTTCCTCAACTGAACATACTCCTGCTTGATCCTCGTTTTAAAATTCCCACGCGTTTGTTCATTGATGAACTCACTGGCTACCGGTACCGATCGTGACGCATCCAGCACATGCACTACCGGTCCGTCATAGACGGGGTCAATCTTGACCGCCGTATGAATTCTCGACGTGGTCGCGCCGCCGATCAACAGAGGCAGCGTCATTTTTTCGTGCTGCATCTCCTTGGCCACGTGCACCATCTCATCCAGGGATGGTGTAATAAGTCCGCTCAAGCCGATAATGTCAACTTTTTCACGTTTTGCAGCTTCGATGATCTTCTCTGAAGGCACCATGACGCCCAGGTCCACGACGTCGTAATTGTTGCAGGACAGAACGACACCTACAATATTTTTACCGATATCATGCACATCGCCCTTGACCGTCGCCATCAAAATTCTGGCGGCTGGCTTACCAACCTGACCGCTTCGTCTCTTTTCCTCTTCGAGGTAGGGCGTTAAAACGGAAACTGCTTTCTTCATCACACGGGCGCTCTTCACAACCTGGGGTAAGAACATTTTGCCTGCGCCGAACAAATCTCCTACTACGTTCATGCCATCCATCAGAGGGCCTTCGATTACCTGAAGGGGTTTGTCAAACTTATGACGAACCTCTTCAATATCCTGATCGATAAAATCAATGATTCCCTTTACGAGTGAGTGCGTGATCCTTTCTTCAACAGTTCCTTTGCGCCACTCATCATCCTGATCTTTTTTCTTGACGGTACCTTTTACCGTCTCTGCAAACTCGAGAAGACGTTCGGTGGAATCCTCGCGACGATTGAGAAGTACGTCTTCCACCCTTTCCAACAAGTCTTTTGGGATATCGTCGTAAACGGCCAGCATGGTCGGATTGACAATACCCATGTCCATACCGTTTTTAATGGCGTGATACAAAAACGCGGAGTGCATCGCTTCCCGCACGATCTGATTTCCGCGAAAACTGAATGAGACGTTGCTCACACCACCACTCACGTGCGCATGGGGAAGATTCTGACGGATCCAGTTCGCTGCCTTGAAGAAGTCCAACGCATAGTTTCTGTGCTCCTCGATTCCTGTAGCAACCGGAAAGATGTTTGGATCGAATATGATATCCTGTGGCGGAAACTTTACCACATTCACGAGTATGTCATAAGCCCGCTTACATATATCAATACGTCTTTGGTAGGTATCCGCCTGCCCCTGCTCATCAAATGCCATCACCACCGCAGCGGCTCCGTATCGCTTCACCAGTTTGGCTTGCCGAATAAATTCTTCCTCTCCGCCCTTGAGGCTGATGGAATTGACAATGCTTTTTCCCTGAAGGCATTTCAATCCGGCTTCGATCACATCCCACTTAGATGAATCGATCATCACCGGGATGCGGGCGATCTCAGGCTCAGAGGCCATGAGGTTCAGAAATCTTACCATGGCCGCCTTGGAGTCGAGCATACCCTCGTCCATGTTGACATCGATGACCTGCGCTCCACCGCGTACCTGGTCGAGGGCGACCGTGAGCGCTTCATCAAAGTGATCTTCTTTGATGAGCTTCAGAAATTTCGCTGACCCTGTGACGTTGGTCCGCTCACCGATATTTATAAAATTGGACGCGGGGGTGACGGTGACCGCTTCGAGGCCACTGAGTTTAAGATAAGAATCAGGCATGAATAGCTACCTCCCGTGGTTTGTATTTCGCTGCGAGCTGCGCGATGACTTTGATATGATCCGGCGTCGTGCCGCAACATCCCCCCACAATATTCACCAGACCTTCTTTTAGGAATTCCTCAATCTGTTCCCCCATTTCTGCAGGGCCTTGATCATACTGACCAAATTCATTTGGAAGACCCGCATTCGGGTAGGCACTTACATAAAACGGTGCTTGCTCGTTCAGAACCTGGAGATACGGCCTCAGCGCCTTTGCACCCAACGCACAATTCAATCCGATGCTTAATAGCGGGACGTGGGACACGGAAATCAAAAATGCCTCGGTGGTTTGACCCGATAAGGTGCGTCCACTCGCATCGGTGATCGTACCGGAAACCATGATGGGAAGCTCTCGCCCGATTTCATCAAATACTTCAGTTGCGGCAAACAACGCTGCTTTGGCGTTGAGCGTGTCAATAATGGTTTCAAACAGCAGGACATCTACTCCACCATCGATCAGCCCTTTTACCTGGAGCTTAAATGCTTCCTTGAGCTGGTCAAATGTAATGGCGCGGAAGCCAGGATTATTGACATCCGGTGAAAGAGAAGCAGTCTTGTTGGTGGGGCCCATGGCACCAGCGACGAAACGGGGCTTTTGAGGTTCACGTTTCGTGAACTCATCTGCTACTTCACGGGCAATCTTCGCTGACTGGAAGTTAAGATCATACACGATATCTTCCAGGTGATAGTCGGCCTGGGCAATGGAAGTTCCGCTGAAGGTGTTCGTTTCAGCGATGTCGGCACCCGCCTCGAAATAGAGAGCATGTATGCTCTTGATGATGTCTGGACGAGTAAGGGATAAAATATCGTTATTACCCTTCAGCGGATACGGGTGATTCTTGAACCTTTCACCCCGAAAATCAGCCTCTTCCAGTTTGTGTTTCTGGATCATCGTACCCATGGCGCCATCCAGCACCATGATTCGTTCTTTTAAAATGTCTTCTATTTTCACTCTTTCCGGGTTTAAAACCACACTTTTTTCCAGAAAGAGCCTTTGTAGGTTGGCCGCTTATCTTCATCCCGATAGCTATCGGAAAAGGGAGTTAGCACCACGCTTCTGCAAGGTTGCTAAGACTTCATCGGGCCCTGTCCCTCGGTCTTTCTGGATAAGCAATGCAAAGAAAATCAATAAGTAGTTAAAAATGAAAAATCACCGATGATTTTATAACAAATGGATAACCAATAGGGGCTAATAACCGCTTACTTTGCGCTTTGCATACATGAAACTTGCAGCCATCGATATTGGTTCCAATGCCATTCGTTTTCAGGTGTCCAGCGTACTTGAGCACAACAACAAGATTATGTTCAAAAAACTGGAATACGTCCGTTTTCCGTTGCGTTTGGGTCATGATGTTTTCAGCACCAATCGGATCAGTGAAGCCAGCATTGCGAAGTTCATGAAGCTGATGAAGGCCTATCAGTTGTTGTTGGAACTCTACGAAGTCGACGATTACATGTTTTGTGCCACTTCAGCCATGCGCGAATCTGAAAATGGAGCTGAACTGGCGCGTCAGGTGTTGGAACAATATGGAATCACAATCCATATTATTGATGGGCAACTGGAGGCCGAACTGATCAATAAAGCCATATCCTCTTACCTGACGGACAAGACCTACCTGCACATAGACGTCGGGGGTGGAAGTACAGAGTTAAACCTTTTCACTGGTGGGCATAAGATCAAGACACAATCATTCAAAATTGGCTCTGTTCGCGTTCTGGAGCACCACGACTCCCCATTGATGTGGGTAGATATGGAAAAGTGGATTACCGACAATATGAAAAAGGCGTACGGTCCCGTCACGGCAGTCGGAACCGGTGGCAACATCAGTAAAATATTTGAGCTCGCGCAGCTTAAACCCGGAAAGACGATGTCTCTACAGAAAGTAAGAAACATCAAGAAAAAGATCGAGAAGCACACCATGGAGGAACGCATTTATGATCTTCAGATGAACCCTGACCGTGCGGATGTTATTGTCCCGGCCAGTGACATTTACATCAAAGTAATGGAATGGGCTCATTCCAAAAACATCATCGTACCTGAAGTGGGGCTGAAAGACGGCATCCTATTGAAGTTGTTCGAAAAGAACGTGTCCAGAAAAAAGATCGAGTTTGTGAATACGGAGGACCAGTCGAAGGGAAGGAAGGTTTCGGTCGTGAGGAGTGTTCGGAGGAGAAAGTAAGTGGTGAGTCCCACTTCGACTCCGCTCAGTGTGACATTCCACGGTTAAAGCGCTTCCACACCTCACACTTCGACTCCGCTCAGTGTGACATTCCACGGTTAAAGCGCTTCCACACCTCACACTTCGACTCCGCTCAGTGTGACATTCCACGGTTAAAGCGCTTCCACACCTCACACTTCGACTCCGCTCAGTGTTACAGCCCACGGTTAAAGCGCTTTCACACCCCACACTTCGACTCCGCTCGGTGTGGCCACTCTTCAACGCCTAAAAGAGCTTCACCTGTGCGATAATCTCCTTGGTGATATTATAAAACTCTTTGTGAATATTAAACGGCGGCTCACCGTTGAGTTCACGTTTCACGTAGCTTCCGTCTTCCTGCATCGTGTAGGAGTTAACGTTATCTTTCAGGTTGTAATTCAGGATATTCATTACCTGCTTCTTAACGGTCTCTTGATTAAGCAGCACCAAAGATTCGATACGGCGGTCGAAACTTCTGACCATGGCGTCGGCGCTGCCTGTGTAAACCTTCGGATCGTTGTTATTGTGGAAATAATATACCCTGGAGTGTTCAAGGTACTCCCCTACGATCGAAATTACCTGAATATTCTCGCTCAGACCCTTTCTACCGGGCCTCAGGCAGCACATACCGCGAACAATCAGTTTGACGGTAACGCCAGCCTGGCTTGCCTCATAAAGTGAATCGATGAACTCTTTATCCTGAATCGAATTCAGTTTAATTATAATACCGGCCGGCAGTCCGGCTCGTGCGTTTTCCGCTTCCTTTCTCACCAAAGCAATCAACTGGATGCGCATATCACGCGGAGAGGTGATAAGATTCCTGTATGACGAGGGTTGGGAATGACCGGTTATGACATTGAAAAATTCCGAGACGTCATCGGCATAGCTCTCCTTCGTACTCAACAGACCAATGTCTGTATAGTGACGCGCCGTCACCTCATTGTAATTCCCGCTTGATATGTGGACATACCGATATACGCGGTCGTCGGGTTCCCGCAGTACGATGAGCAGCAGTTTGGTGTGGGTCTTCAACGCGCCGAAGCCATAGATCACAAAGCATCCCGACTTTTGTAAGCGCTGGGCTTCGCGCAGGTTATTCTCTTCATCGAACCGGGCTTTCACTTCGAACAATACCGACACGTGCTTGCCTGCTTCTGCCGCTTTCAGCAACGCAGCGCTTACGCGTGATTCCTTTGCGAGGCGGTAAATAGTGATCTTGATCGAAAGTACGAGCGGGTCGTCGGCTGCCTTTTCAAGCAACTCAATGACCGGATCCATGGAATTATAAGGATGATGTAATACGATATCGCGCTCTTTCAGCACTTCAAACAGATCGCGCACCCCCTGTTCCGGAAAAGTCACCGGTTTTATCGGCGGCCGAGGTTGGGCTTTCTTATCCTTAAATTCCTTATGACCAATGATTTGGTTTAGTCCGCCCAGATCAAGCAGACTGTTTTTAGGTATAGTAAATATGTTGAGGTCGTCCAGATCCCATTGAATCTTCAGCAACCGCAGCATCCAGGGATCGCTGCCCTCCAGGATATCCATGCGAACGACCCGTCCGGTACGACGTGTCTGAAGTTTTCGCTTCAGCTCCTCCAGAAAATTGGACTCGATATCTTCACTTTCTTCCAGTGTAAAATCCCCGTTGCGGTTGATGCGAAACAGGTTGACGCTCAACACCTCCACATTCCTGAAAAGATGATGAACATTGTGCGTAATGATGCTTTCAATCGGCACGAAGGCAATGGTGCCATCCATTTGCAGGATCTCAAAAAACCTACCGATGTTACTCGGTATCTGGATAAACGATGCTTTCTGGTGATGGTGTGCATCCGCCGGATTTTTCGTGACAACGCCGATCAAAAGGCGGTTATTCTTCAATGTCGGAAACGTGTGATACGTGTCGAACATCATCGGAGTAAGCATCGGATAGATCGTCTTTTGAAAATACTGGTCTACACGATTTTTATCCTGCTCCGATAAAGAAGGATATTCACTGATCCTGAAACCATTCTTATCAAATTCAGGTTTCAGATTCTCCAGATAAAACTGATTCTGGTCGCGGATGAATTTTTGAATCTCCTGCAACAGAAGAAACCGGAAAGGAGCCTCCCTCAAACCACTGTAGTCGAAACGTTCCTTCCCAAAATCGAGGTAGTTATAGAGACTGCCGAGTCTGATTGTACAAAACTCATCCAGGTTGGAAGCCGTGATGGCAAAAAACTTCAGCCTGTCGAACAAGCTCCGGTCAGTATGGCGCGCCTGGTCAAGCACCCGATAGTTGAACTGAAGCCAGCTCAAATCACGGCTTATGTAATTACTTTCGGCAATCTGCTGGTGTGCATTGGCCGGAACAGAGATCACTTCTTCCTCACCGCGTTCCATACTGATCAGATATCTATTCTCGCGTACTTGGCATTTTTCTCGATGAACTCGCGGCGTGGAGCCACTTCGTCACCCATCAACATGGAGAAGAGATGATCTGCTTCTGCTGCAGATTCGATGTTCACCACTTTGAGCGTCCTTTTTGCAGGATCCATGGTCGTGGTCCAGAGTTGCTCAGGGTTCATTTCACCAAGACCTTTATAACGTTGAACGTTTACAGCGTCTTCTTTGCCATCGCGCGCCAGTTCTTTAATCAACTCCGTGCGTTCTTCCTCGGTCCAGCAGTAGCGTTCTTCTTTTCCGCGCTTCAACAGATAAAGCGGCGGCAATGCGATGTACACGTAACCTTGCTCGATGAGATCGCGCATATACCGGAAGAAAAAAGTAAGGATCAATGTGCGGATGTGGCTTCCGTCCACGTCGGCGTCGGTCATGATAATAATCTTGTGATAACGAAGCTTGCTCAGGTTGATCGCCTTTTCATCCTCGGCCGTACCGAAACTGATACCCAACGCAGTGATCATGTTCTTGATCTCTTCGTTCTCATAAATCTTATGTTCCTGCGCCTTCTCGACATTGAGAATTTTTCCCCGCAGCGGGAGAATGGCCTGGAAGTGACGGTTCCTGCCCTGCTTTGCTGATCCGCCTGCAGAGTCACCCTCCACCAGATACAATTCTGAAATACCCGGGTCCGTGCTGGCACAGTCGGCCAGTTTGCCGGGTAATCCCGTTCCCGTGAGGACGTTTTTGCGTTGCACCATTTCGCGCGCCTTCCTGGCTGCATGGCGGGCCTGGGCGGCCAGAATCACTTTATTGACAATAAGTTTTGCGTCTTTGGGATGTTCTTCAAGGAAGTTTTGCAGGACCTCACCGACAGCCTGGTCGACGGCGCCCATTACCTCGGAGTTGCCAAGCTTAGTTTTGGTCTGTCCTTCGAATTGGGGTTCAGCAACCTTAACTGAAATCACCGCAGTCAGTCCTTCGCGGAAATCATCGCCTGATATCTCAATCTTTGCTTTTTCAAGGAGACCCGATTTATCTGCATATGCTTTCAGCGTTCTGGTGAGTGCCCGGCGGAAACCAGCCACGTGAGTTCCGCCTTCATGGGTGTTGATGTTGTTAACGTATGAAACCAGGTTCTCACTGAAAGAAGTATTGTAGCTCATCGCAACCTGTACAGGCGTAACGCCTTTGTCGTTCTCCACATAGATCGGAGCGGAAATAAGTTTCTCGCGATTCGAATCCATATACAGGACAAATTCACGGAGTCCCCCTTCAGAAAAGAAAGTATCTGACCTGGGATTTCCCTGCTCGTCTTTTTCGCGGTCGTCAGCGAGAAGGATTTTGATGCCCGGGTTGAGGAAGGCCAGCTCACGCAAACGCGCGGCAACGGTCTCATAGTTGTACTCCAACACCTGGAAAATTTCAAAGTCAGGCTTAAATTCTACGGTAGTACCTGTTCGTTGAGATTGACCAACCACCTTGACGGGGTATTGTGGCACGCCGCGTTTGTATTCCTGTTGAGAAATTTTTTCGTCGCGGTAAACCGTAACTTTAAGATCTTCGGAGAGCGCATTGACGCAGGACACGCCAACCCCGTGCAATCCACCAGAAACTTTGTAGGTGTCTTTATCGAATTTACCTCCCGCGTGGAGCACGGTCATTACCACCTCAAGCGCGGAACGCTTTTCTTTTTCATGCAAGTCGGTTGGAATACCTCTTCCGTTGTCTTCAACACGCACTGCGTTGTTTGGCAGAATGGTGACTTTTATCTCATCGCAATACCCCGCAAGAGCCTCGTCAATAGAGTTATCAACCACTTCCCAAACGAGGTGGTGAAGACCTTTTACGCTCACGTCGCCGATGTACATGGCGGGGCGTTTTCTGACGGCTTCCAAACCCTCTAAAACCTGGATATTGCTGGCCGAATATTCGGCCGACTTCTTAGACTTTTCTGCGTTCATTTCGGTGATTTACAAAAGGGTCAAAAATAAGCCTTTTGATAGTAAAAAATGCATTTTTTACCTCAGAAAAGAAAGATAATTTAGGCTTAACGGGGCCTGATTACAGGGCTTTGTTCAGGTCTTAAAAACGGTCATTTCTGATCCGCCTTTTTACGTGATTTTGAACCCTTTTTAGAGGCCTTCTCCGCCTCCTCTGCCATCAACTGCACCCTCGCTTTTTGAAGCTGTTCGCGCTGCGCCTGGGTGACCTTTGGATAACTCAGATCAAGTCTCTTAAACTGGTCATGGATCACGGAGGCAATGGCCAGACGAGCATACCATTTGTCATCTGCCGGGATAATGAACCAAGGCGCCGTATCTACAGACGTGGCGCTGATTGCTTCCTCATAGGCTTTCTGATACGCGTCCCAATGGCCGCGTTCTTTGAGATCGGAAAGGGAAAACTTCCAATTCTTGCTGGGGTCGTCGATGCGTTCGAGGAATCTTTTCTTTTGCTCCTTCTTAGACACGTGCAGGAAGAATTTAAGGATCACCATGCCGTTGTCAGTAAGATTTTTCTCGAAGCGGCGGATCTGTTTGAAGCGACGTTCCCAGAATTTCGAGCCAATGTCTTTCAAAGATTCGACGCCAGGGAGGTTTTCATTCATGATAAACTCAGGGTGTACCCTGGTCACGAGCACATTTTCATAATGGCTGCGGTTGTGGATTGCTATTTCCCCGCGGGCAGGCAGTGCGAGTTCATGCCTCCAGAAATAGGTATGATCGAGTTCATTCGAGTTGGGTGCTTTGAAACTATAAACCTTAACACCCAATGGGTTAAATCCCGACATGATATGCTTCACCGCTCCATCTTTGCCCGCTGCATCCATAGCTTGAAAGACAATCAATACCGAGTAACGGTTATGGGCATATAAAGTGTCCTGAATTTTTGCAAGGTCGACGCGACTGGCCTCCAGCAGTTCCGCTGCTTCTTTCTTTTCAAGTGTATTTCCGGTATAACCTGTAGCATAGTCTTTTAACCTGACCCGGGTTTCGGGTTCAACCCGGAAGTATTTGATCTTGACGTGGTCTTTGTTTTTTGCCATACCCTGTATGATTATTCCGAAATGTAACGGATCGGATCTGAATCAGCGAAAGTGCAGGGGTTGATTTATGGCAGGGTCAAAAACATTGAAATTTGTACATCATTCGCTATTTTACCAGACATTTGTGTTCCATGAAGATCCTGCACACGACCTGGTTGGTTTTGGTTTCGTTGACGCTGGCAGCGCAGGACGAGAAAGCAGACATGCTTGCTATCAAAAAAACCATCGAGAGGGAAACCACCTCTTTTTTTAACGTGGATCAAAACAACTGGCAGACAAACTGGTTGGATGTTCCTTACGCCTACTGGGCTTACGCGGATTCAACGGGAGGTAGTTCGGTGGAAGGAACGGAGAACATCCGCAAAAACTTCGATGAGTATTTTAAAACTGCGAAGCCATCCAAAGCAAAGATCGACAGAGAGTGGCTCGACATCCGCGTGTATGGCAAAGGTGCCTATGCTCGTTTTGTTCAGAAGGCCACCGACGGTATCGATGTTGATGTCACCTCAGAAACACGTGTGCTGGAAAAAGACAAGGAAGGCAAATGGAGGATTATATGCCTCATTGCCAACGCGAAATACCCTGCGAGATAATTTCAATATTGTTTTGAACGCAGCATCACGAGCGTGCATGCTTCGAGGGCTTCAATTCCATGGTCGTTGACCATTTCGACAAATTCATTATTCTCTGTACCCGGATTGAAAATTACTCGCTTCGGTTTGAGACTGAGTATATAATCGTACCATTCTGGTTGACGCTGTGGGCCGATGTATAGGGTTACTGTATCGACATTCGCGATGGCAGGTTTTTCCCGGATGTTCAGGATCGGTTTTCCCCCCACTTCCCCTCTGCGTATTCCTACGGGAACAAATTCATGACCGTGTTCTGAAAGCATACCCGCGGCCAGGTACGCGTATCGCCCCGGGTTTGGAGAGGCACCCACTATGACGGTCTTCTTACTCATCTTCTTACTTTCCTTTTTACCGCTTCAGCGCACCGTATTCCATCCATCGCTGCTGAAACGATGCCCCCGGCATATCCCGCTCCTTCACCGCAGGGAAATAATCCTCCAACCTGCGGATGTTCCAACGTTTCTCTGTCACGTGGGATACGCACCGGAGAGGAAGTTCTGCTTTCCACCCCCACTACCTGCGCCTCATTGGATAGATAACCACGCATACGTGTTCCAAAGTTCCTGAATCCCTGGCGAAGGCTTTCGGCGATAAAAGACGGAAACAATGAAGCAACATCAGTTGCCACCAGACCCGGCTGATAGGATGTATCCAACAGTTTTGAAGACGGCTTTTTATCAACAAAATCCTGAAGCAATTGCGCTGGCGCTGCTTGCCGCCCGCCCGCTGCCACACAGGCGTTCTGTTCTATTTCCTTTTGAAAATATAATCCTGCCAACGGGCCATGCCTCTCGTATTTTTTGAAATCAGCCAGTTCCACAGCGACAACGATTCCCGAATTGGCAAACCTGGAATCGCGGCGAGAAGGACTCATGCCATTCACAACAATTTCGCCGGGCGCTGTCGCAGCAGGGACTATAAATCCTCCAGGGCACATGCAAAAAGAAAACACGCCGCGTTGCTGGTCACCGATTTCAGCTTGATGCACAAGCGAATAAGATGACGCCGGTAAATACGGTCCACGATCATCGCAATGATATTGAATGCGATCGATCAGTTGCTGTGAATGTTCAACCCGTACACCAAGGGCAAAGGGTTTAGCCTCTATCGCCACGCCTTTCCTATGCAACAATTCGAAGATGTCGCGCGCGGAATGTCCAGTGGCGAGAATCATTGCCTCGCACGAAATCTTATCGCCGGAAGCTGTAGTCACGGAGTTCAAAGATTCATTAGCCAGTGAGAAATCAATCAGCTTGGTATTGAAGTGAACTTCACCGCCAAACTTGATGATCGTTTCGCGAAGCGCCTGAACAAGCTTCGGAAGTTTGTTGGTGCCAATGTGTGGATGCGCATCATACAGGATATCCTCGGCTGCTCCATGGGCCACGAGTATTTCGAGGATTTCCTTCACGTCACCACGCTTGGTTGACCGTGTATATAATTTACCATCAGAGTACGTTCCCGCTCCACCTTCACCGAAGCAGTAGTTCGACTCCGGATTTACAATGTGTTCTTTATTGATGGCTGCCAGGTCACGTCGGCGAGCCTGCACATCGCTGCCGCGCTCCAACACAATAGGCTTTATTCCATTTTCAATCAGTTTCAATGCTGCGAATAGTCCCGCCGGACCTGCACCTACAATTACAACAGGGCGGGATGCTGAAACATTCTCGTAATCCTTTGAATAACTGATTGTTGCAGCCTCTTCCCGTGACACAAGTTCACCTATGATCCGGACGCTGACCTGTCTGCTGCGCGCATCGATGGATCGTTTCAGCAACCTGAAAGTCTCGTCGCCAGCAGGCGCAAGCCGCAATTTCTCCGCGATCGTCTTTTTGAAAATTTCGCCGTCAAAAGCCTGTTGCGGCGTCAACGACAATTCAATTGGTTTGCTCATGAAAGGCAGTTAACCCTTAATGCAGTTGTATACTACTTGTCAATAAGTAACAGTCAAACGATCCGTGTGGCATCACTTTATCACGGACAACGATTTACTGTTTTAGTCATATCCATCTCATTTTCGTCCGTCAAACGAAAACGAATAACCAAAGTTCAGTGTAAACCGGACGCCACTGGACAATCCATTTTGTTTGAGGCCGGAGAACACATCCTTATAAATTGGTTCAACATCGAAAGCCCGGTAGCCAATATTATAGCCGATGGCAGCATCAATGGTGAATCCGTCCCCATCATTGAACTGCATGAGCCGGGTGCCCAGCATGACGCCATACTCAGCCCGCTGCTCCGACGCGCTGGCTGTGATGATGTTATTGGGTGACTGCGCAAAACTCAGGTTGTTAAAATAGCCTATGTTAGTAAACCTTACTTCATGTCCGAAGTACCACATCCCCATCTTCAGATTGTTATAAAATTTCTGTTTGAGTGCGATCGAATATCCGCGTTGAAAAACTTTCCCGGAAGCCACCTCCGAGTCTGCTGTGAAGAACGGCGACCGGATACCCTCAAACTCAAACTCATGTCCCAAACGCTGTTGATTGTAGAATTCGATCGCCAGCGGCATGCGGCCAATAAACGACATCATCGGATTGCCGGCTATGATGACCCCGCGATACTCAGGGAAGCGTGGTTGAAAATAATAGAAACCCTGGCGGCGCGCGTTTCTTGAAACGGAAATGGTTGAACTTTTATTCTTGTTGAGCAGCGAATTGATTTCACTGGCCAGCTGATTGTTCTCATAGAATGGTTTGTAGTAGCCCGACAGCGTTCCGTCAGGCTCATAAAGCTCCCAGGTTCCTACCCGGAGGTCGTCTTCCATCTGACCTTTGGTCTGCAGGTTGCCGCTGGGGTAATATCCGCGATAAATTCCTTTACCACTTTTGTAATCGCACTCTCCTTCGAGCTTACCATCGGCGTAATAATACTCCCATTTGCCTTCATTCTTACTATTTACAATCTGCCCTTTCGTCTTTAGCTTCTTGTCGGAATAGTAAGCACGGTATTCTCCCGTGCCGTTGCTGTACGTGATCTCGCTCCGAAGCGAACCATCTGCATTAAACGTGCTCCAATAGCCGTTCTTGGTGCCGCCGACAAATTCTCCCTTCGAACTTATTTTGCCATCTTCAAAATAATAAGTCCATAGTCCGGAAGGTTTATCATTTTCATACATCCCAGCCGATGACACTTTTCCCGAAGCATAATAATGTTTCCACTCACCGGTTCGCTTTCCATTTATATACTCCCCTTCGCTTTCAAGGAGACCGTCTTCAGCAAAGTACCTCCAATGGCCCACGTTGCGCGGACCCGCCTTAGGACCTTCAGCATAAACTTTTCCTGAGTGGTAGTATTCTGTGAAGACACCATGGTCATCGGTATATTCGATGTCACCCCGGCGCGTTCCATCTTCAAAGTAGGTGTTCCAAAGTCCGGATCTCTTATCTTTTACGTAGTCTCCTTTTTCTTTCAACTCACCACTTTCGTAATAGATCTTCCATTCCCCTTCCTTATTCTTTCCATCCACCGTTCCCTCCATGCTCTTGACACCGTTTTCAAAGAAATACTCCCACGTGCCATAGTTGGAACTTGCCCGTAGAATGCCCCGCATGCGGAGGTTGCCAGTCTCAAAATAAAATTCCCAAACGCCCGTGGTTTCATTATTGACAAACTGACCCTTGGATTCGATGTTTCCGTTCAGAAAATAGGAGATGTATCGCCCCTGAAGAATGTTCTGAACCGTGTCTTTAACCTGGTAAATCTCCTTCACGTTTTTCCTGGCGGCATCATAGTAAACATACCGCGTAACGCCTTGAGCCTGAGCCGTTCGCCCGCCAAATACTAGACAAAACCCAAACACAGGCACCAACCAGGTAAACCGCTTCACAAAGAGGGGAATATTAACACTTTAAAGGTATGAATTTAAAAGGATTTGAGGGCACTAGCCGTCGCCAGTTGCCTGTCACCGGTTGCCGGTGAGAGTAAGTAACTAAGCTTCATTTGCAGCGCTTGACTGGTTCCCAAGGAACGGAGACTGGTAACGTTCAAGATTACTGCTGGAGCGCCCGCTCAACACCCGCTTTCCCCCACTCCGCCTTCTCTGTCTCGGTCCACAATTCCGGAAAGAACATGATCTTTTGAAATCTGGGGGGGAGATATTTTTGCCAATTTGTGCCGCCTGTAGCCTTCACGTCTTCGGGATCTTTCTGCAGATAACGTGCAGCCGATCGCATGTGGGCCATGGGCCAAAATACATTCGCCAGTTCGTCATACTCACGCAGGACTTTGGCAACGTCAGCATCAGAGGCAAAATACTTGAGATATAGCTTGCGAAGATTCTTCTCACGGTGAGCCATACCCGTCTCGCGAAAGTGCTTCATATATTTCTCTTCGAACTGCTGAAGTGTGAGTGTTTTTTTTCCGGATGCGAGTTCAGTGGCGCCACTTCGCCAGTACAATTTATCCACTTGCTGACCTATGTCGCTGTTTTCACGCATCTCTTCGCGAACCTGGGTATCGACGAGATTGATGAGGTCTGTAGAACAGATCTCAATCAATCGGTATTGTGCTGACTGGAACCCACTCGCTGGCAATAAAGACATCCTGAATTTCAGGAACTGTTCGCGTTCCATGCCATCTACCATAATCGCAAACGAATCGGTGAGGTTATGGAAGTACCGGATCATCCGCTTTACACGCTCAATAAAAAACTTCTTATTGAGCGATTCCTGCTGGCCGATCTGTTCGATTTCCCAAAGCACAAGATTAAAATACAATTCAGTGATCTGGTGGTAGGTGATAAATATGCGTTCATCCGGAAATTGGGTCTTGGGATTTTGAAGACTCAACAGCGTGTCGAGATGTATATAATCCCAATACGTCAGGTAATCAGCATAGAGGAGGCCA
Source organism: Cyclobacteriaceae bacterium (assembly GCA_044227305.1). Lineage (GTDB taxonomy): Bacteria > Bacteroidota > Bacteroidia > Cytophagales > Cyclobacteriaceae > ELB16-189. The sequence continues at coordinate 216,871 of JBGAFJ010000002.1, forward strand.
TCGAGGTATGAACCCAGGTCCTGCCCCATCACGGCATACTTCTGCTGCAATTTCAAAAGTTGTTCTTGCAGTTTTGGATCAAGCGATGAATCCATTCAATTGGTTAAATTTGAGGCAAATTAGCAAATAGTATGTCATCCGTTACGACTCATTCCGCAAAAGCAAAAAAGTCACTCAAGCAAGATGTGTACGATCACCCTGATTTTTATCAGATCGACAGTCTTCTGACCGAAGAACACAAACTGGTACGGAGTTCAATCCGTGATTTTGTAAAACGCGAGATATCACCCTACATAGAAGATTGGGCGCAACGCGCGCATTTTCCTTTCGAGATCGTTAAGAAGTTCGGCGACATAGGAGCCTTTGGACCAACCATTCCGATTGAATATGGCGGCGGTGGCCTGGACTATATTTCATATGGAATCATCATGCAGGAGATCGAACGCGGCGATTCGGGGATGCGATCGACTGCCTCGGTGCAAGGATCGCTGGTCATGTATCCCATTTACAAATTCGGCAACGAAGCACAGCGTAAAAAATATTTACCAAAGCTGGCGTCCGGCGAATGGCTGGGTTGTTTTGGATTGACTGAACCTGATCACGGATCCAATCCCAGCGGCATGGTTACTAACTTCAAAGACATGGGGGATCATTACCTTCTGAATGGCGCAAAGATGTGGATTTCAAATTCCCCAAAAGCTGATGTTGCTGTGGTGTGGGCGAAGAACGAGCACGGACGCATTCACGGTCTGATCGTCGAACGCGGCATGCCAGGATTTTCCACTCCGGAAACCCATGGAAAATGGTCACTTCGCGCAAGCGCTACGGGGGAGCTCGTTTTTGATAACGTGAAAGTTCCCAAAGAAAACTTACTCCCTGGCAAGAACGGCCTGGGTGCTCCGTTGATGTGTCTCGATTCAGCGCGCTATGGCATCGCCTGGGGCGCGCTCGGTGCTGCCATGGACTGTTACGAGTCGGCACGCAGGTACGCTGCTGAACGTATTCAGTTTGGCAAACCCATCGCTTCGTTTCAACTCGTTCAGAAGAAGCTGGCCGAAATGCTCACCGAGATCACCAAAGCTCAGCTCCTGAATTGGAGATTAGGCACGTTGATGAATGAACATAAAGGCACTACGCAGCAGATCTCACTGGCAAAAAGAAACAACGTTGCTTTGGCCCTGGACATCGCACGCGAAGCCCGACAGATCCATGGCGCCATGGGCATCACGGGTGAATATCCCATCATGAGACATATGATGAACCTGGAGTCTGTGGTTACCTATGAAGGAACACACGATATCCACTTACTGATATTGGGCAATGAGATTACAGGTATTCCGGCGTTTAGCTGAGATGAATAGATCATTCACTTTTTATTGTTTTATTCTGGTCGTGGGATGTTCGAAGACATCAACCGATGTAGAGCCGGAGTACACATTGGCCGAACCCATGCTGAAGTTTGAGAAATCTGAATTCAGAACGTCGAAAGATCCTGCTGCTCCTGACACCCTGGTTGTTGCGATGACGATCTTAGATGGCGATGGAGATTATGGATTGGACCAAGTGGCAGCTCCACCCTACAATTGGCGCAACGTAGTTTTAAAAGCCGATGGCACGTCAATCGATTTAAATGCTGTCGGAAAAACAACACCGCTCAGCCAGGTTATTAAATACAGTGACCGGAAGAATTCCCCACTTGACACATTGCCCAAATTTGTTCAACCTTTTAACTGCACGCGATGGTCAGTTGCCCCTTTTTCAGATGGTCAAAAACAGGTAGTGGATACCGTTTATACACGATTCAATAAGTATTTCTACAACCTTACCGTTGATCTTCTATATGAATCATCTCCCGGTCAATGGGTGGTTTATGATATCGAAAAAGCATTTGGATATCCACAATGCGCGTCTCCGTTTTCCGGTCGGGTGCCCCAACTTTCAAGCAATCCCACCAGTTTTGGAAGTATCTACCAATCTGGGCCGTTCACGCTGATTCAGGTTAGCAAGACATCGCTGCACGCAGTAGTTCGATTCCAATCTAACTTTTATCGAATCGTCTTTAAAGGAAAGAAGATCAAGTTGCGAATGTTTGCAACTGATCGGGAGTTTCATGACAGTAATACCATCGAGACAGATGAGTTTCAAATGTAATATCCATCACCTCAAAACTGTCTATCCAACACTATCGATGTATCCAAATCAAATGCCCCAAAACATTTCGGATACCAATTTTAGAAAGCCTTCTATTTTCATATGAAGATATTGACCGTAATTGGTGCTCGTCCACAATTCATAAAAGCTGCAACCGTGTCTCGCGCGTTCCGGGACGCCGGCGTTCAGGAAATCATTGTTCATACGGGGCAGCACTTCGACGAAAATATGTCGGAGGTGTTTTTCCGGGAAATGGATATTCCCACCCCCGATTATCACCTCGAGATCAACAATCTGGGCCACGGTGCGATGACTGGGAGAATGCTGGAAAAAATTGAAGAATTGCTTCTCAAGGAAAAGCCTGACATGGTACTGGTCTATGGAGACACAAATTCAACGCTCGCAGGTGCATTGGCCGCATCCAAACTTCACATCCCGATTGCACACGTTGAGGCTGGCCTTCGCAGTTTCAATATGGAGATGCCGGAAGAAATCAATCGCATCCTTACCGATCGCGTGAGCAAACTTCTCTTCTGCCCCACCGACACAGCAGTAAGCAATCTCAACAAAGAAGGATTTTCCACATTTGATTGTGAGATATACAAATCGGGAGACGTGATGTACGATGCGGTATTGTACTACAAGGAGAAAGCGAAAACCTTTTCAAAAATTCTTTCAACCGAAGGCCTCACTAAAAATAACTTCGTTCTAGCAACCCTGCACCGTGCGGAAAACACAAATGACCCCAGCAGGTTGAGGAATATAACAGCCGCATTCAATGAAATCCATAGAACGCTGCCAGTCGTGTTACCCCTTCACCCGCGCACCCGCTCCTACCTCAAAGCGAACAACATTGAACTAAAAGTGAAAACCATTGAGCCGGCTGGTTACTTCGATATGCTCACTCTGCTCGACAACTGCAAACTGGTGATGACCGACAGTGGTGGTCTGCAAAAAGAAGCTTACTTCTTTCAAAAGTTCTGCCTCACACTCCGTGATCAGACCGAATGGGTCGAACTTGTGGAAGCGGGTGCCAATACACTGGTTGGTGCAGACCCGCTGATGATCATGAAAGGATTCAATGCCGCTCTTGATAAAGTTGTTCCCACAAAACCGCTCTACGGTGCAGGAGATGCCGCTTCAAAAATCGTTCAGGAAGTGCTGCGATCAGCCCATTAGCAAATCAGCACCCGCCTGCGCGAAGCGCTTCGTCGGGCACGCATCAGCACATCATTCCACATACACCTGCACCATAATTCTCTGCACAGGGTTCCTGGGATCATTGGAATATAAGGTGATCGCTTTCTGCTGCGTACCTTCTCTTGCCTGCGGTGTGAATAAAACTTTCACGCTGATGGAATCTCCGGGGGCAATGTTTTCCTTTTCGGGAATGGCGGTAATACACGAACAATTTCCCTGGAACGCTTTCAGTTGAAGGTTGCTTTTCCCCGCATTCTTTAAAACGACTGCACGTTCGAGCTGACGACTTTGCGAAATCCTGCCCAGGTCGATGCTGGGTTCCCGTACGATCAGCACAGGCGCTTTAGTCGCCTCCTCCCCAACCGGGATCGTATAAAATTCCTCAAGCGTTGCAAAAACTGAAAACTGTTTTAGTTCGCTTCCCTGGTCGTCTGTCGTGATTTGGATGTTGTCGGACGCAAAACCAAAGCGATTTCTCTGTCGCGCATCATAGGTCACTTTGATGACACCGGTTTGCTTTGGATCCAGGGTAGCCGGCATTTCCACCTTCATATAAGCAGGGCCTGAAACGTTAAGGAACTTCACAGGCTGGTCCCCCTTGTTCATTACCTCGTACTGCTTCTGGGCCGCCGATCTGTTGATAAAGATCGTACCCATGTTGATGGTTTTTGTTTTGAAATACAGACTCCCATTTGCTATGGGAAAATCACTCGATTCTGCCGCTACCTTATCAACCACCTGGCCCTTGATCTCAAGGATGATTGGATTCGCGTCGAGATCCGTTGTTATCGTAAGGGATTTGTTAAAGTATCCTGGCCTTCCCTTGGGGTCGAAGCTTGCCTTGATGAACCCGGTCTTGCCCTGGGCTACGGGGCTTTGAGACCAACCGGGCGTTGTGCAGCCGCAGGATGCATGTACTGAAAGAATCTTCACCGGCCTGCCACTGTTGTTGGTGAAGATAAATTCATGGTCGGCAGCACCCCGGGATTCTTCGATGCTCCCAAAGTCGTAAACTTTTTCACGGAAGATCAACTGCTCCACTTGTTGGCACCGGCCCGTTGTGACCGCGAACAAAATCAAAATCAACACCATCAACTTCTTCATAGACTACAAATTATTTACAAAAATAAGGGGAATTGCCCGAACCCCCTTTTATTTGCACCACTATGGCACGAATTCTTACTGGCATCCAGAGCAGCGGCCTGCCGCATCTTGGCAATCTGTTAGGGGCAATTATCCCTGGTATCGAGCTTTCCAGGAAGCCGGGCAACGACTCCCTGTTTTTCATTGCCGATCTCCATTCGCTCACAACGATCAAGGACGGCGCTCAGCGACAGCGGAATACATTGGCAGTTGCGGCTGCCTGGCTGGCGTTTGGATTCGACACGAAAAAAAATCTGTTGTATCGTCAAAGTCGCATTCCGGAAGTGTGTGAGCTCACCTGGTATCTGAGCTGCATCACACCTTTTCCCATGCTTCAGAATGCCCATTCTTTCAAAGACAAATCCGATCGTCTTTCCGATGTGAACGCGGGCTTGTTTACCTATCCGGTATTGATGACGGCAGATATCATATTATATGACGCGAATATTGTGCCCGTTGGGAAAGACCAGCGTCAGCATCTGGAAATAGCCCGCGATATTGCCACGGCGTTTAACAATCAATTTGGCGAGACGTTCGTGATTCCCGAAGCCCGGATCGAAGAGAGTGTAATGACAATTCCCGGGACCGATGGACAAAAGATGAGTAAATCTTACGGCAACATTATCGATATTTTTCTTCCTGAAAAGGAATTAAAAAAACAGGTGATGTCAATCGTTACCGACAGCACACCCCTTGAGTCTCCTAAAGATCCGGACAAGGATAATGTGTTTGCTATCTATAAACTCATTGCGGATGCAAATCAGACGTTGGAACTGCGGAAAAAGTACCTCGCGGGAAATTTCGGATACGGACACGCGAAACAGGAACTGCTTGGATTGTTGATCGACACCTTTAAAAAAGAACGTGAGGCGTTTCAGTATCTCATGAGCCACCCCGATGAACTGAATAAAAAGCTGGAAGAGGGTGAAGCAAGAGCGAGGGAGATGGCGGCCGTGACGATGGAGCGCGTTAGGAGGAAGTTGGGGTTTCGGGATTAATGATCCGTAATAAATTGTAAGGCGTGAGTCGTAAACCGTTGGAGATGATTCAAGATTTTTTTGTTGAAAATTTCTTCAGAAAACCTGTCAATATCCACTGTGAGCATATCTCCAGCACGCTGACGTTCGCATAGTATAATGCACGGAAAATTGAACCGAAATTGACGGCTTACAACTTACGGTTTACGGCTTACAGCATGTAGTACTTCTCGAAGCAGAAATCAACAACGCCTCAATCACTTCACACTCCAAACTACCTTTTGCACGTCGTTGCCGATGTTAAGCACAATCCTGACTGGGTTGGGCAGTATCACGAGGCGGGTGTCTTTGCCGGGGTAATCATCCATCTCCACAAACACGCCCTCACTGTTTGTGACGGTGTATTCATTCTTTCCACTCACCGAATATTGTTTTGCGATGTAGGCAATGGGAACGAGCACATCGCTGTCGGGGCAATATTCATCATGAATTTCCTGGAGGGCATTTTCCAGTTCTTCACCGAAGGTGTCCTGAAAGCTATCTTCAAGATCGTGAAGCTTTTCCTCCAGGTCGTCATACTTCGGATTGTTGTAGTCCAGTTTGGACAACTCCATACGGTTTTTAATGATTTCCTGCAGGGCTTTGTCGAGCGCTTTGACGTCCATTTTTTTGGAATTTTGGCAAGATTAGAGAAATGGCGGCAGATATTAAAACCAAAGCCTCCGAATGGTTAATTTTGCTATTTCAAACGATAACGGTATGAAGCAGGATTTCCTTCCCATCAACGGCACAGATCACATTGAATTTTATGTAGGCAACGCGAAGCAAACCTCGCTTTTCTACCAGCATTGTTTCGGCTTTGATCTGGTTGCCTATGCAGGACCGGAAACCGGCGTTCGTGACCGCGCCTCGTATGTTTTACAACAAAACAAGATCCGACTCGTGCTTACCACTTCTTTGAATCCCAATTCAGAGGTGGCCGAACATGTAAGAAAACACGGTGATGGTGTCAAAGTGCTGGCCCTGTGGGTCGATGACGCCACACGCTCGTTCAACGAGACCGTTGTCCGGGGCGCGCACCCGGCTTTTGCTCCTCAGACCTTAAAGGATGAATTCGGGGAAGTGACCCTCTCGGCCATTCATACTTATGGAGAAACCATCCACACTTTCGTTGAACGAAAGAACTACAAAGGCGCGTTTCTTCCCGGTTACAAGCCGGCGAAAAGCGCCTTCAAAGCAACCGGCATCGGCTTGAAACACGTCGATCATTGTGTTGGAAATGTGGAGTTGGGAAAAATGAATCATTGGGTTGAGTTCTACGAAAAAGTGATGGGCTTCAGCCTCCTCGTCACCTTTGACGACAGCGACATCTCCACGGAGTACAGCGCACTGATGTCGAAAGTAGTCTCCAATGGAAACGGCTATATCAAGTTTCCTATCAATGAGCCCGCGGAAGGAAAGAAAAAGTCACAGATCGAAGAATATCTGGATTTCTACAAGGGACCGGGAGTACAACATATCGCTATCGCAACCGATGACATCATCCACACGGTCCGCGAGCTCCGCAGACGAGGCGTTGAGTTCCTTTATGTGCCAGACAACTACTACGATGACGTGGCGCAGCGCGTGGGTAAGATCAATGAAGACTGGAAAGAGCTGAAAGATCAGAACATTCTGATTGACAAAGACGAGGAAGGCTATCTTTTGCAGATCTTTACAAAACCGATCCAGGACCGACCGACCGTTTTTTTTGAAATCATAGAAAGGAATGGCGCCAAGTCGTTTGGTAAAGGAAATTTCAAAGCGCTTTTCGAATCCATAGAACGCGAGCAGGCGCTGCGCGGCAATCTTTAATTCTCAAGATGATCCAGGAACTTAAGAAACTTGCGCCGCGGCAAACGGTGCCCGGATCTACCGGATGGTTTCTACTCAGTAAGGCACTCCGGCCATGCGATTGTGTCACACAAACTTCATGATGTGTTTAATCCTCTACGCGAACACTATAAATAATTGTTTATGAACAGCGACTTATTAAAGCAATCGAAGGCCAAAGCTGAAACATGGCTTAAGAGCCCTTCCATTGATGAAGACTCAAAGAAGCAAATAAAGGCGCTTCTCGAAGGGGAGGATCCCAAACAACTCATAGACAGTTTTTATAAGGACCTTGAGTTTGGAACCGGCGGCCTTCGCGGGATCATGGGTGTAGGTTCGAATTGCATGAATCGTTACACCGTCGGCGCTGCCACCCAGGGGCTCGCCAACTACCTGAAAAAATCTTTCCCTAATGAGCCCATCCAGGTGGCCATCGCCTACGATAGCAGGAACAACAACAAGCTATTCGCAGGAGTTGTCGCCGACGTATTCTCCGCGAATGGTATTGTGGTAAACATCTTTCCGGAACTTCGTCCCACGCCCCTCCTGTCGTTCGCAATCCGTTACCTGAAGTGCCAATCGGGCGTCGTGATCACGGCGTCACATAATCCGAAGGAATACAATGGTTACAAAGCGTACTGGATCGACGGTGCGCAGCTGGTTCCCCCCCATGACGGAAATGTGATCAGAGAAGTCAATGCCATTACTGATTTTGGGCAAATCAAATTCACGGCCGACCCGTCGAAGATTAAGACCATTGGCCCCGAAGTCGAAGAAGCGTATTTCAAAGAAGTGATCAAACTGATTCCGAAGCAGGACAGCATCAGGAGACAGAAGAACATATCGATTGTGTATTCCAGTCTTCATGGTGCCGGCATCACGATGGTTCCAGAGTGTATGAAACGTCTCGGCTTCGAGAACCTGAATGTGATCGAAGAACAGAAGACACCTGACGGAAACTTCCCTACGATTGCATCTCCAAACCCAGAAGAGCGCTCCGCGATGGATCTGGCGCTAAAAAAAGCGAAAGAGATCCATGCAGATCTGGTGATGGCCACCGATCCAGATACGGATCGGGTCGGCATTGGCATTAAGAACAACGCCGGCGATTTCTTTTTACTGAATGGCAACCAGGCGTTGTCGTTGATGATGTGGTTCATTCTTAAAAATCTGAAGGACAAGACCAATGCCTACATCGTCAAGACCATTGTCACTACTGACCTTATTGATAAGATGGCGGAACAGTTAGGGATTGAATGCATCAACACCCTGACGGGCTTTAAATATGTGGCGGAGTTGATCCGGAAAAACGAAGGCAAGAAAAGATTTATCGCCGCGGGAGAAGAAAGTTATGGCTACATGGTAGGCGACTTCGTACGGGACAAGGATGCTGTTTCCGCATGTGCGTTTTTTGGCGCCATGGCGGCAGCAGCCAAAGACGAGGGCCACAGCCTGTATTCATGGATGGTGGAAATGTACCTTGAATACGGCTTGTACAAAGAAGGACTGGTCAATGTGGTGAGAAAAGGTGCCGAAGGTGAACAGCAGATCAAGTATATGATGGATCGTTTCCGCAACAATCCTCCGCATGTGATCGCTGGGCAGAAGGTTATTCGCGTGTTCGACTACAAAACCAGCGAAGAAAGAAATCTTCTGAACGGACATACCCGCCAAATCGACCTCCCAAAATCAGATGTGCTTCAATTCACCACCTGGGAAGGCGGCAAAATATCCGTTCGTCCGTCCGGCACTGAGCCGAAGATCAAGTTTTATGTGAGCGTCAATCTGCGGCTGTCAAAACCGGAAAATTTTGAGTTAGCCAACAAGCATCTGGACGAAAAGATCGCGGCCATCGAAAAAGACGTAGTGCGATGAAAGACCTACTCCTGGATTCGGTGAAAGGGTTGCTCGTCCGCGATCTCGAAAAACTGGAAGCCGAACTGAAACTTTATCCCGATGAAATTTCCATCTGGGCAGTCCACGCAGGCATCAAAAATTCCGCTGGCAATCTTGCTCTTCACCTCTGCGGTAACCTGCAACATTACATCGGATTTGTATTGGGCGGGATTCCCTACAAACGAAACCGTGACAACGAATTCGCAGCCAAAGATATTCCTCGCGCGGAGTTACTGCTTGAAATCTCCAAAGCCAAAGCCGCGGTTTCAAGTACTCTGCCTCGTCTCACCGAACACCAACTTGAATCGGATTACCCGGCCGAAGTATTTGGCTATCCCATCAAGACTCTGTTCTTCCTTGTTCACCTCAGCGCCCATTTGAGTTACCATTTGGGGCAAGTAAATTATCACCGACGTCTGTTGGCTGAGCGCACCTAAACGGATCCGATGCGGTGACGAAGAACCTATTCCCCTTTTGGGGAGTTGCGTATATTTGCCCTCCAAACCGTGAAAAAAGTCGCTTTTTATACCCTTGGATGCAAGCTGAACTACTCAGAGACATCCACCATTTCCAGAAAATTCGAGGAAAAAGGGTACCGAAAAGTGGATTTCACCGAGACTCCGGACATCTTCATTATCAATACGTGCTCTGTTACCGAGAATGCGGACAAGAAATGCCATAAGATTGTAAGGGAAGCACGCAGTATCTCCCCACATGCCTATGTAGCGATCATTGGTTGCTATGCACAACTGAAGCCAAAGGAAATCTCTGAAATACCGGGTGTCGATGCGGTGCTTGGGGCTTCTGAAAAATTCAGGCTCGTAGAATTATTAGACGGCTTTGTGCGACCGCCTGAACCCGTGGTGATGGCTCGTGAAATCGAAACGGCGTCGTCATTCAATACGTCGTATTCAATGCATGACCGGACGCGCACATTTCTGAAAGTTCAGGACGGGTGCGATTACAGTTGCAGTTTTTGCACCATCCCTCTGGCGCGCGGAAACAGCCGCAGCGATACGATTGAGAATATTGTGAAGACGGCGCGTGATATCGGAGCGACGGGCGTGAAAGAGATTGTATTGACGGGTGTCAACACCGGCGACTTTGGAATCAGGAACGGCATTCGGTCGGAGCGATTTATCGATCTGATCCGCGCCCTGGATCAAGTTGAAAACATTGAGCGTTTCCGGATCTCGTCGATAGAACCCAACCTGCTTTCTTCCGACATCATCAAATTTGTTTCTGAATCCCGGCGATTTGTGCCTCACTTTCATGTGCCGCTTCAATCCGGCTCCGATAAAATCCTGAAATTGATGCGACGGCGGTATCAACGCGCCTTATACGTCGAGCGTGTTGCTGCCATCAAGGCAGCCATGCCCTTCGCCTGCATTGGCGTTGATGTGATTGTTGGATTCCCGGGGGAAACGCACGAAGATTTCCTGGACACGTATCATTTTCTCAATGAACTTGATATCTCGTACCTCCACGTCTTCACGTACTCCGAAAGGGAAAACACCGTTGCCATTCAAATGCCTGGTGTCGTGCCGGCAAAAGAACGCGCCGAACGGTCGCGCATGTTGCACAATCTCTCTGATAAGAAACGCCGGATCTTTTACGAGCAAAACATCGGCTCAGAACGCACCGTACTTTTTGAAAACGATGTCGAAGAAGGTATGATGCATGGCTTCACCGAGAATTACGTTCGGGTCACTGCATCGTATGACCCCTTGTTGATTCACGAAACGAAGCATATCCGGATCACCGGAATCAGCGACAAGGGGCTTGCACTGATCGAAGAAGCTGAAGAGGTGTTGCATCACTAATGCCGTTCGGCAAACGCGACTCGTGTGCTTCCGCGTTTAACTGCGAATCACTCCGTCCTGCATCTGAACTTTTCGATCCGCCATGTCTGCGAAAGCCGCGTTGTGTGTGACAATGATAAACGTCTGCCCCATTTTCTTTCGGAGGCTGAAGAAAAGTTCATGAAGTTCCTGGGCGTTTTTGGAGTCGAGGTTCCCGGTCGGTTCGTCTGCGAGGATCAGGTCAGGCGAATTAATCAGGGCGCGGGCTACTGCAGTTCGTTGCTGCTCTCCACCCGACATCTCCGACGGTTTGTGATGCTTCCGGTCTGCCAAACCCAGTTCATCCAGCAATTCCGACGCGCGTGTTCTTACATCATCGTCTTTCGTTCCTGCGAGAAATCCGGGTATCATTACATTCTCCAGCGCAGTGAATTCCGGCAACAGATTATGAAATTGGAATACGAAACCAATGTGCTTGTTCCTGAATTCCGCTAACTGGTTCGTACTCTGAGCCAGTATGTTCGTGCCGCCGATAGAAATCGATCCTTTATCCGGAAGGTCCAGCGTACCTAACATGTGAAGAAGGGTGCTTTTGCCGGCACCCGAGGCACCCACAATCGCAACCACCTCACCCCGCGCAACACGGAGATCGACCCCTTTCAGGACCTTTAGCGCTCCATAAGACTTTTCGATACCGATGGCTTCCAACATAAAATGCGTTCTTGAAATAAAGGTTTAAAAAAACTAGCTTGCTTGCAAAACCGCGACCGTAAATGGTTCCGGTTTCTCAACGCTCACCTGAAATATTAACCTTATGAATATTCACGAATACCAGGCAAAAGACATTCTGAAGAAATATGGAGTCGCGGTACAGGGCGGCATAGTTGCCGACACTCCGGATCGCGCCGTGGTGGCTGCCAAGGAACTTCAGGCAGAAACCGGCACGAAATGGTTCGTGGTGAAATCGCAAATCCATGCTGGCGGTCGTGGCAAAGGTTCGATCAAAGAGACTGGCTCTAAGGGAGTTGTACTGGCTAAAAGTATTGACGAAGTTTTCGAAAAGTCGAAAGCCATATTGGGCGGGACTTTAGTGACCCATCAGACAGGTCCCACAGGAAAAAAGGTCAACAAAGTCCTTATTGCGGAAGATGTTTACTATCCTGGCGAATCGCAGCCAAAAGAATATTATATGAGTATTCTGTTGGACAGGTCGAAAAGCAAACCCGTGATCATGGCCTCCACGGAAGGCGGTATGAATATCGAGGATGTGGCCGCTGCGACGCCGGAGAAGATCATCAAGGAATGGGTCGATCCGGGTATTGGATTGCAGCCATTCCAGGCCAGAAAAGTAGCATTTGCGCTGGGTCTGGAAGGCAATGCATTCAAGGAGATGATCAAGTTTGTGAACGCACTTTACAATGCGTATGTGAGCATCGATGCATCTATGTTCGAGATCAACCCCGTGCTCAAAACCTCTGATAATAAGATACTTGCGGTAGACGGCAAAGTGAACCTGGACGACAATGCGCTTTACAGACATAAGGATCTGGCCGAACTCCGTGACGTCACGGAAGAAGATCCGCTCGAAGTGGAGGCAGGCAAGTCGGGGTTGAATTATGTGAAACTTGACGGAAACGTGGGTTGTATGGTCAATGGCGCCGGTCTGGCCATGGCCACTATGGATATAATCAAACTTTCGGGCGGGGAGCCCGCTAACTTCCTGGACGTTGGGGGTGGTGCAAACGCCGAAACGGTAGAAGCTGGCTTCCGGATTATCTTGAAAGATCCCAATGTAAAAGCGATTCTGATCAATATTTTTGGCGGTATTGTCCGTTGCGACCGGGTGGCAAGCGGAGTTGTGGAAGCTTACAAGAAGGTCGGAAATATACCTGTACCCATCATAGTACGTCTTCAGGGCACAAATGCCGAAGAAGGCGCTAAAATCATCCAGCAATCAGGTTTGAAGGTATTTTCCGCTATTCTGTTAAAGGATGCCGCCCAAAGAATAAAAGAGGTATTAGCCTGAGTGGGGTGGTTTCCTTCTTGGCATTATTTTGATAAATTGCTTGAATTAAAGCTTTTTCTAATGAAGAGAACCGTCTTGGCTGTTACGCTTGTGACGTTACTCCTGCCTGAACTGGTGTCCGGGCAGAGTTTCTTTGCGATGCGTCGCAACAGATCACTCCTGTTTACCGGGGGGATCGGGACGGCGACGTACATTGGAGAACTGTCTAATGAGGGTGATTATCTGCAAGCCAAACCCAATATTACGGCTGGCCTCCAGATGTACCTGAACAACCGCATCGGCGTGCGGGCTGATTTAACCTGGTTCCAGTTGACCGGCTCCGATGCCAAATCCACGATTGAAAGCCACCGGCCTAGGAATTTGTCCTTCAGCTCCAACAATTTCGAATTCAGCACCATCGCAATATTCAATCTTTACCGCCAGGGACGCAGCTTTTACCAGCGGCCTGCTTTCAACATTTATGCTTTTGCGGGCATTGGTCTTTGTTATTTCAATCCTACCACCCAATATCAGGGACGAACCATAGCGCTTGCCCCGTTGCATACAGAGCTTGTTAATTACAGCCAGATCACCCCTGTGATACCGGTTGGGGGCGGCTTCAGGTTTAAGATGGGTCCGTTCATGAACGTGTGCTTCGAAGCAGGGATGAGAAAGACCTTTTCTGACTACCTCGATGATGTGAGCACCGTGCATCACGACGCGTCGAAATTCAGCGACCCGCTTGCTGCGGCACTTTCGGATCGTCGCCCGGAGCTAGGCGTAGCTGCCGTGCCGGATGGCACGAAGCGTGGGAATTCATCCTCTATGGATTACTACATCCTTTATAACGTCAGAATCGAATACTATCTGCCTGTGAACTTCCTGGAAGGGCGTAACAGCCAGCAAAAGACGTTCAAAAACAAGCGTAAGTCCTTCTACCGCTATAACAAGCGCGGCGGTTTGAAAAAGTAATCAGTTGAAATCTTCAACGTGCTTTTGGTCAAGCACTTCAAATCTCGAGTAGTTGCTCTTGTATTCCGGAACAAGTTCCTTCATCAGCGCGACCATCTTAAGTTCATTGCGGTCGTGAATGAGGTCCGAGAATAATTCAACGTATTTATTGACGTCTGAATAAGTATACTCTTGCACCTTGGCAATCATGATCTTTTCATGATGGGTTGGAATCGTATTCTCAGCGTTCGTGAGAAGTTCCTCAAACAGTTTTTCTCCTTCGCGAAGGCCTGTGAAGTGAATTTCGATATCAGTGTGGGGTTCAAGGCCTGAAAGCCAGATCATTTTCTTGGCCAGGTCAAGGATCTTGGTTGACTTACCCATGTCAAAAATGAAGATCTCTCCACCCCTTCCCATGGTACCCGCTTCCAGCACGAGTTGACATGCCTCTGGGATGGTCATGAAATACCTCGTGATCTCCGGGTGCGTGACGGTAACAGGCCCGCCCTGCTCGATCTGCCGTTTAAAGATCGGTATTACCGAACCATTTGAACCGAGTACATTTCCAAATCGCGTGGTGACAAACGCCGTTCTAAATCCGTTATTGATGTCCTGATGCCCGTTTAAAGATTGCACATAGATTTCCGCAATCCGCTTCGAACATCCCATGACGTTAGTTGGATTCACAGCCTTGTCTGTGGAAATCATCACAAACTTTTTTACGTGGTTCTCCACGGCGAGGTCCGCCAATATTTTCGTTCCGAGAATATTGCACTCAATGGCTTCCGAGGGATTACTCTCGATAACGGGTACGTGCTTATATGCCGCTGCGTGGTATACGAATTCGGGTTTCTGCTCTCTGAATATGGTTGCTATTCTTTCCCGGTTTGTGATGTCGGCCAGGTAGGTGACTACTTTGGTCTTAATATCCATCGCAATCAACTCACGTTCAAGCTCATACAGTGCAGATTCTGCCTGATCAATGGCGATAATGCAGTCCGGGTGATAATTGATAAGCTGATGGACCAATTCTTTGCCGATTGATCCTGCCGCCCCTGTAATACAAATGCGTTTGCCTTTTAAATCTCTCTCAACATTTTCTTCGCTCAGGCGAATGGTTTCACGGCCTAGCAGGTCTTCGATATTGATCTCCTTGATCTGATTAAAGCTCAGTTCACCGTTGGCCCATTTATCAATGGGTGGGATGGTGCGCACCCTCACCCGATACTGTATGCAGGTATCTACCAACTCATTTCGTCTTTCCACGCTGACATCCTTTGCGGCGATGACCAGTTCGTCAAAGGCCTGGGCATTAAGCATGTCGATCAGATTTTTCCGTTGCGCGCTATATATCTTCACACCATCCAAAACCTTGTCGACCTTGTCGGAGTCATCTTCGAGAAAGCCCGTGGTCCGCATCTTCATGGACGAATCTATCACATGTCGGGTAATGATGCCGGTTTGACCCGCACCGAAAATCATCGTGCGTGTACGCTTTAAAAGGTGATCCTTGTAAAAGGAAAAAATGTATTTGACGAGAAGTCTGTAGTTAAATAAGAAGAGAAATGAGGAGAGCAGACTGATCATCACCACCGAATAGGGAACGGCGTTGTTGCGTCCATTGTAATAAAATAAAATATTGACAACGACTGCAAACGCGCAGTTCAGCACCACCATAAAAAAGATACGCACGCCGTCCTGGATTCCGGTATAACGAATAATACCGCGGTAGCTACCCGTGATCAGGATTGAAAGAAATCCAAAAAAAGAATAGATCAGTATGCCATCGAAGAACCGGTAACGCACCAGGTCGTCCCACGCAAAATTGAATCGAAGTAAATAGCCCAGGAAGGCGGAAAATGAAATAAAAAAAAGATCAATGAAGATGATAACCCATCTCGGAAGTATGCGCAAATTTCTGACAAGCTTGATCCAAAGCCTCACGACTTGTTTTTTCTGGATTTAAACATTTGACGCAATCCAAGCAATGCTCCTCCGCCAAGCAACAACTCAATTCCCGTTATTGGGACATCGGGATCTCCACCCGGGTTCCCGGGTTGGGAAATAGCCATCAAGGGAAGTATCACCAGGATGAGAATTAAAACTGGGGTGCTTATGGATCTCATCTGTTCTTAATAAGTCGTGTTCTAAATGTCTGATTACCGTCCTGGATTATCATGATATACATCCCTGCTGCCTGATCTTCCAAATTAAAAGATCCACGTTTCACCGTAGTGCCCTCGAGCGGCTTTTCCTGCAACAGCGAGCCGTTCAGAGATAATACGCGCGCCGTAACCTCGTTCGCAGATTTAACGGCCACCGATACATTACCCTCGGTCGGATTCGGATACACGGTGATATGTGATGGCAACGCGGTGTCTTCGAGTCCGGTCACCACAAATTCCCGCTCGGCCGAAGTAGTACAGTTCTGACTACTTGCTGCTACTTTGTATACGCCTGACTTCAACGGCGTGTAGAATTGCGAAGTGGCACCGGGTATCGCGACGCCGTCGACATACCATTGGTTACCCTGGCTATAGCTTGATTTCAGCGAAACGCCATCCACCGAAATGACCACCGGGTCGATCACCGTGACTGTGGCGACAACCGGAATTCTTTGACTTGATGTGCAACCAGCCGAGTTGGCAGCGGCCACATAGAAGGTTGTGGTTTTATTAATTACCGGTGTACTGAACGTTCCATTCACGGCACCGTCGATGGGCGAACCTCCTACGGCCGAATCGTACCAGCGATAGTTGCCGTCAGACGCTCCGCTTGCTGTCAAGGTTACCGAACCTTTACCGCATCCTGTTCCGTCTGTAGCCGTAATGGTCTTCAGAGATTCTCCCACGGTCAGTGAGAATCGGCTACTGCCAAACGATGCCGCATTTGTTGTTACTTCAAAAGGATACGAGTTGTTCGCGCGAACATCTATACTCTGATTGGTGTAAGAGTCCACGAGTATAAGTTTAGTACCAACATCGGTAAACGAATCATAATCAGAAAAGTCGAGCTTGTATGAGCCAGGTGTGACGTTGCTTACATCGATCTTCACTGTGGCCAGGCACGATTCCAAAGGAGGCATAGAGTTGATCGCCAACTTAACATTATCGGCAGTCAATGATGAAAGATTAAATGTTCCAGGATTGGTAAGCTTATGAGCGTCCCATTGTGAATCGAATACAGAAGTCGCTGCACTCGTAAAACGAATCACGGCTTCGTCCGCCACAGTTCCCTGACGTAAGGTGACCCTGACCATATCAGGAACAGCACTTTGCCTGAAATATGTGGTTTGCGTTCCTGCAACCTTTACAGCTTCGGTAGCAGTCAATACAGGTGCACCACTGGCTTTGACAAAAAAGGCTTGGCCTGCGGCTATGTACTGAGAACCACCGTTAGCGCCAACCCCACCAATATAAGTTGCATATACTGGCGTAGTCAGGCCATTGTCAAGAACGTAAGTGGCATTATTGATGTTAGTTTTTGTCCATCCCGCTGCATTCCAATCAATCGTAGACGGGTAGGGATTGCCGACAAGGTTCCACCCGTCGTCAGGTGCATTGCCTGAGCTTGTAAAGCTCACGGGCAGAGAGACGTTCCCAGCGTTAATAGGTCCTCTTAATTCCCAAAGGGCCGAACCAGCACCTGAAACTGGTGCTATGTTCCCTCGTACAAAGACGGTATAACCTCTTCCCGGCGCAAATTGCTCAGAATTTGCTGCAGCTGGAAAATTTATATACCCATCATTAAGGTCAGCAGTTCCACTCAGGTTTGTATCTGTTGTGACTGTCTCATCGTAGGAGAACATCGATTGGCTTGTACCGCAGCCACTGCATGAACTTGCACCGGTAAATGCGCCTGTAACCGGGATGAAACTTTGAAGTTGTGATACTGGGGCATTTGTTACCGGCGATGCGATGTAACGATAAATCCGAGCACTATTCGCACCTTCGATAGACATGTAACGTTGCACCGTCACGTTGCCTGAAACAGACGTTCCAGTCGGAAGTGTCGCAATGCTGGCGTCCAAGGTTGGGTTGTCAGCTGTGGACATTACCCTGAAAATACTTGTGTTAGCAGATCCGTCAGCATCAAAGACTGTATTCGTCCCTGAAAGTGTCAATACGCCACGTAAGTTGTGGTTACTCTGCACCTGTACGGCCGGTGAGTTGACGTTATTCGATACCGTTATGTTATTGAAATCTGTGACAGTCGATCCCGAGATAGATTGCGTCGACGAGCCATTGAAAACGACTGTACCCGTGCCACGATTGAATGTCCCATTGTTGGCGAAGTTGCCAGCAACGTTGAGCGTAGTTGGAGCATTTACAGTGCCGCTAATTGCAATATTAGCAAAGTTAGTTGTGGATGATCCCGAGAAGTTTGTCGTCCCCGTAAATGTGACCGTCCCAGAACTAGCCGTAAACGTTCCACTGTTATTCCAGTTACCTGCTACGTTGACATTACCTGAAGGTGCAACAAGCGTTCCGTTAATAGTCACGTTACTGAATGTGCAAGTGCTGGAGCCGGAGATAGTAGTATTTCCACCGAAAGTTACCGTACCAGCGCTGGCATTCAGCGTACCGTTGTTAATAAGGTTGCCATTCACATTAAAGCTGGCTGACGGTGTGAGAATGCCTGTGACAGTAATGCCACCGAAAGTCGGCACTGAACTTCCGCTGATTGTTGTTGTTCCTGAGAATGTGATCGCACTGGCAGTAAGCGTTGATGTTGAATTGCTAATCAGGTTACCCTTCAGGTCCATCGAGTTTCCATTAGAGTTAAAGGTTCCCGAGGTAAAGGTTAATGCGCCGTTGATAATCGCCGAACCTTGAAGAGTTTTCGTGTTGGTACCCGCTATTGTCAGGTTGTTAAATGCTTGGCCACCTGGTGTAATTGATTGCGTACTTCCGCTGAAATTAAGCGTGCTGGTTCCAGCTATGAACGATCCGCTTGTTTGTACCCAATTGCCAGAGATATCCATCGTAGCAGATGGCGCAGTTAAAGAACCGGTGATCGTTACGTTGCTAAAATTAGCAGCACCGCTACCTGAAATGGTGGTCGTTCCGTCGAAAGTCACAAGACCTGTTCTACGGTTAAACGTACCGTTATTGATCCAATTGCCGCCAATAGTCACGGAATAAGGCGCAGACGTAACATCAAAGGTCACAGTTGGATCGATTGTTAATATCCCATCAATATCAATATTCGCAGCCAGTGATTTTGTTCCACTATTTGAAAGTGTCAGATTATAAAAAGACTGTCCAGCAGAATTTATGGATTGCGACGTACCATTAAAAGTAACGGTACCACCATTGGGGTTAAACGTGCCGCTGTTGTTCCATGAACCCGCTACGTTGATGGGATTATTGGATCCTACGTCTAATGTCGAAGTCGAAGTGATTGTCAGGGCGCCAGTCGCCACGAGCGCGCCAGCCAAAGTTTTCGTCCCAGTACCACCAAAAGTTACAGCATTAAATGGCTGCCCGTTTGGATCGATACCCTGACTAGCACCATTGAATGCAATCGTACTCGTATTTGGCGTAAAACTGCCGTTGTTGTCCCATGTGCCAGACACGTTGATGGTCGGGCTGATCGCATTACTGACAACCAAAGTAGTGCCGCCATTGATTGTAAGATTACCGAATTGGATTCCGCTCAGCGAACTTCCTCCCAGAGTTGTGGATCCAGAGGCCGCGAATGTCACCAAAGCAGCAGAATTGATGACAAATGCACCGCCGTTGATAAGGAAGTTAGGACCAGCTACAGTCACATTGAATAGAGCAGCATCGAAGGTTCCACTATTGATATTGAGGTCACCGTTAATTGTTATTGTCTTAGCTAGCGTAACATTTCCGGAAATCGTTAGGTTATTAAGACCCGGACTCGCTGGGAGCTCATTGCCGGTGGTGTTCGTTCCGGTATAAGCCACATTGTAACTCGCCGGAAGACCCGATATACTTGGCGAAACTCCTGTGTACGACGTTGAGGCACTTCTCGAAAAAGTGGAGCCTGACGCCATAGTTAGGCCAGAAGAATGAGTCAGTGATCCCGCTGTCAAATCAAGCGTCCCCGTCACGCTTGCGGCTGAGCCCCAAGTGTAACTCCCACTACCTCGACCAAGAGTAACGTTGTTCAGTTGGGGAGCGCCAACGAAAGGCAACGCCGACAATGCGCCCGAACCACCAATTACCAAATTAGATAATCCACTAGTTCTCGTCAATCCACCCGAACCCGATTGAACGATGTCGCCGTTCACAGTAAGAGTCACTCCGTTAAATCTTAGGTTACTAGTACTCGAGAATGACAGAGTTCCTGCGACAGTTAACGGAGTTGTCAAATTGATGGTCTGACCGGTACGAGCAATGGTGAAATTGTTAAGGTTTTCAGCGCCAGTCTTAAAAGCCAGATTGCCATTTATTGCCCCTGAGCCGACGGAAAACACCAGATTGGAGGTGGGGTCTCCACCTATCGTGCCACCGTTGCCGTTATATATTCCTTGAATTTGCAGGGTGTTAGAGTTTCCAATATTCAGAGACCCGGAAGTCAGTGTAAGAATTCCAACTAAACTGGTACTACCAACGATATTATTAGTGACCCCATTCGAATTTGCGATTTCAAGATTAACAGCCACGCCGTTAAGTGCACCCGACGAACTCCACTCGGTTCCGAGAATCTGGGCTGCCCCACCATTATAGATAATGTTAGAATTGGGAGCATAAGTTCTGGTCCCGCTTACCAAGACATTTCCGTTCCCGGCGGTAGTTCCAGTGTTCAAACCATTTGCGTGTCCCACTTTTAAAGTCGCTCCGCCCTGAAGGTTGAAGGTTGCGCCTGTCCCTACGAATGCTGACGTGCCCGCGTCTAGGATCGATCCATTCACTATCGTATAAATGAACGCTCCGCTAAAAGTTGTTGTCGTATAGCTGAAGGATTGGTTGCCCACTTTGGCGAAACTCAAAGAAGCATTGAACGTGCCCGAACCTTTGTTAAAAGTTCCAGCGGTTGACGAAAAGTTTCCACGAACTTCTAGGCTGATGTCCCCGGAGTTTGTCACACCATAAGTGAAAGACGGTATTGTGCTCCCTGGCTTCGACTGAGTGAAATTTCCCTTGATGACTATCGAAGTGGCACTCGTTAGATTCTGTCCAAGTATCACAGCAACTCCCTGGTTGATCACATCACCTTCGATCGTCAATGAGTACCCAGGCGCTGTTGCGCTCTTCATCCTCATCGACTTTCCATTGGTCGTAATGAATTCAAGATTGCCACCGATCGACGTCGGCATAGCTGCCCATGCAAAAGTGCTGGTCGAACCCATCGACGGGCAATTCCATCGAAGTGTTCCAAAATCCTGATCAAGATTGACTGGCGACGCAGGAGAACTCTGCGTCAGGCTGTTAATTTCACAAACGGATGCTGGGTCCCAATGAGCAATGGGGATATTTCCTCCTGTGATAAATTGATGAAAATAAGTAGATCCACTGTTGAATGAAAGAACGTCGGCGACAGGCGTTAAAATTGATCCTGTGTTGATAATATTTCCATCAACCATGCAAGGGCTAAATATCAATCCATTGAGATCGAATGTGCCGTTATTCGTCAATGTGGCGCCTGATGAAATTCCTAATATCGTACCTCCGGAAAAATCTTCGTTCAAGTAAAGGGTAATTCCAGAATTGATAACAATTGATCCTCCCGAATTGACAGTCGATTCATCTATGGTGACATCGGCGGTTACTGTTACAACATGTGGGCTTCTAATCGTAATCGTTCCTGAGTTGAAGTCCGGAGTGTTTGAGGTGACAGCAAAACCGCCACCCGCATCTTCCTCCCAAGTATTCGGATCGTTCCAAGGCCCCGACTGTCTCGTCCTAAATGGATTTTGCGAAAAACCTTCCGTTGAAGCCGAAAAAACCACTATAGCAAGCGCGGCCAAAGCCTTGAAAGAGGCTGTTCTACACAACGCCCCTACCGGAGTAATGATGTAGCCCAATAGTAGTAGCAGTCTTCCCATAGTAACTAATTAGACAAGTTTCAAAGATAGCATTTTACGAGAAAATAGATGGAATTTGACAACCTAGATACCCTTTATTTACCCTAAGTAACCCCTCGGCAAAAACCCGCGCGACTCCCGTCACAAAAACCCTACCAACGCATCGCAAACCGGCTCGACGTGTGCCAAATCAGACGACGGAAGGCCTAATCCCTGGTTAAACAATTTCTCCGCGTGTCCCGACAAAAAACTCCTGCAATGAATAAACGCAGGCTGCTTGTGCATCGGATTCCATAGTCGCCGGCATTCAATCCCTTTTGCTTGCATTTGTGTGGCTAAATCATTGTTTTTCAATTCCTTATGATAAAAGCAACTCAGCCATCGACTCGACCGGGTATTCTCAAGCTCTGCTTGCCATTCCAACCCCTCGATTTTCTTCAGTGACGTGCGATACAGTTCAAATACTTGCCGGCGCCGAGCCACTTTCTCTTCAATATAGGGAACATTTGCCAACCCCACGGCAGCACTCATCGCCGACATTCCGTAATTGTAGCCAAGCTCGGAATGCTGATAAAAGGGCCGGTCTTCCCGGGCTTGCGAGGCCCAAAAAGCCGCTTTTCGGTGCAATTCCCTGTTTTTGGTGATCAGGGCTCCTCCCCCATAAGTGGTGATCGTTTTATTGTTGTTGAAAGAGACGACAGAAATGTCGCCGAGCGTCGCCGCCTTCTCTCCCTGATAGCTGGCTCCGAGTGCAGCTGCCGCATCTTCCAGAAGAGGTACTTCAAACCTCGAGCAGATCTGGCGTATCTCGTTTAGACAGGCCGGTGCTCCGTAGTTGTCAACGACGATAGCACACCCGATGCGTTTCTTTTCCTTCCTGAGTACGGCGATGGCAGTCTCCAGCAGATTGGGATCCATGCTCCAGGTCGTTGGCTCATTGTCGATGAATACAGGTTCAGCACCGAGATACAGAATTGGGAAAATTGTTGCGACATAGGTGGATGTGGGTGCCAGCACCACATCGCCCGGTTTTACGCCGAGGGCCCGAAGGCCGAGATGGATAGCCGCGGTGCCGGAATTCACCGCCAGCACATGCACAGAACCCAGGTAGGCGGCAAGACTACTCTCAAAGTCAGCGACCAGGCGTGAGGCCGGTTGATCCGCATAACGCTCCAGCACCCCGGCGATAGCCGATGAGTTGATAGGAGTCGACGACAACGGAATGCTCGGCACGTTATAGGTTCTTTTTATAAAAATAATCCTGGTACAGGAGCCCCATGATCAGAATAATCATTAACAATGGGTTGACGATCATGCGATGTATCTGGGACAGCAATGGTGAAGATATCTCTGAGTCGCCTTCCAGGGAGAGTTTAGCCACAAAATACCCGGGCAACAAAATGAACAATTCGGTAAAAAAAATCCACACGCTTAATTTCAGGTAGTCATTTTTATTAAAGATCGCGATGATCATCAACAGGCAGGCGATGTCGTTGAAGATAAACCGCACCGTACGATTTACGACAAACTTTGTCACGTTTGAATATTCCCCGGCCAGCGATGAGAAATCGAATTTCTGAAACAAATACGTAAGCACCATCAGCAAGATCGCTATCAGACCCAGCAAACCTCTTAACCAATTATGCCTGAGCAGATTCACGGGTCTTTGATTTGAAGTGTATCCATAGAAACCACAATGCAAACACGATGGCATAAAGGGCCGCTGTAAAGAAATACTTATGGAAATAGTAGAAGAAAATAGGTCGGTGGATTGCCGTATAAAAAAGCAACAGAACTCTCAGAAGATTGGCGATATGCAGAACAACACAACCGGCCAGAAAAAAAACGATCCGGTGCGACGCCGGGCCGCCGAACGCCAGCAGGAACGCTCCGAACACAATCATCACGTTCAGCCCGTTACAACCTTCGAATACACGGAGTATGGTCTTACCGCCTTGTACGATCAGAATATAGGGAGCATCATCGCTCACTACCGTTGCTACCTCATCGCCCAGCACACCAATGATGAAAGCGGTTTGTTGCGACACCCACACAGTCAGTGGGTCAGGTCCGGGGCGGTAATATTCGATGAACAGGCCGTAAAAAATATTCCCGATCAGGTATGCACCTACAAAAATCAGGAGGAAGCGTAAGGCCGGCCTGAATCGCCGGAAGATGGTTTGTTCATTTTTCATAAGCCGGTACGCCGACTATGGTTTTATTGCTCCCGAAATTTTGTGTTACCACCGCGCCTGCTCCGATCCTGCAATCATCACCGATGGTCAGGTTCTGAAGTATCCTGGCTCCCGTTCCAATGATATTACTGCGACCGATTCGCACATTTCCGGAGATGCTGCACCCCGGCATGATGATCGAAAAATCGCCCACCTTGACATCGTGACCAAGCGTCGAAGCAAGGTTGACGATGACGAAGTCACCCAGTTCTATATGCGTGGTCATGATGACTCCGGATGTGAAGATGCAACCTTTACCAAACTTATTCGCGGAATCCCCCAGCTCACAACGTGGGTGAATCAGGGTTGGGAACACGGCACCTTCGCCGATCTTCAAAACCAGGGTGTTGCGCGAAGACGGATCCGCAATCGCCATGACGAGATGTGGGATTCCTGATGTTTTAAATGATTGCACTCCCCCCAGCACCTTCACGTCGTCGACGGAAGTGCCTGCCACTAATCCATCATCGAAGAAACCCGTCAGTTCCCAGGTGGGTGTGACCTGGTTTATTTGCCTGATCAGCAATGCGGTTTCCCGTCCAAATCCACCGGCGCCGTAAATCGCAATTTTTTTCAATATCCTGTAAAAGGTTTCTCCCTCAGGGAAATATCCTTCTTAAAAGACAGAACAACAAATAATGTTTTGATGACAATGGACATGTCCAGGCGGAAAGAAATAGTTTGCACGTACAGCAAGTCCAGCTCGAATTTCTTTTGCCAGGATAGCGTGTGACGGTCGTTCACCTGCGTCAGTCCGGTAATTCCGGGAAGGACATCGTTTCTCCTTTGCTGTGATTCTTTCATCAAAGGCCAATATTCGACAGGCAAAGGCCGGGGACCGATAAGCGACATTTCTCCCCGAAGGATATTGAGCAACTGGGGCAATTCATCGAGTGATGTCGCCCGTAGAAAATCTCCAAACCGTGTTCGTCTTTGTTCCACGGGCAGCGAAGTGTCGGACCGTAAGGTTCTGAATTTCAGGATTGTGAAAGGTCGTCCGTTTTTACCGCTACGCTGCTGACGGAAGAAAACCGAGCCATCACGACTCATCTTAAGTATAACCGACACCAGGAGGAAGACCCAACTGGTGGCGACCAACAACAGTACCGCGGTGAGGTAGTCAGTCACAGGCTTGATCAGTTTAGGGTACATGATCTCAAGGCTTAACGATCGACCAGACCGTGCGGACGATAATCTTGATATCCAGCCAGAAAGATCTTTCTTTCACGTAATACAGATTCATCTCTAATTTTTCAGGCATGATCACCTCGATATAATATTGGATTGGATCAGGTTTGCCTTCGAGGAGCTTATTCTCACTCCTGAAAGAGATCGAAGCGAGGTCTGTAATTCCAGGGCGAATCGAAAATACTTTCCGCTGTTCGGGTGTGTAGAGGTCTGTAAACTTCCGCACCTCCGGTCGCGGCCCCACCAGGCTCATATCACCGCGGAGCACATTGATCAATTGCGGCAGCTCATCGAGTTTATACTTCCTGAGGAAGGCGCCCACACCTGTGATGCGTGAATCCATTTCGCCGATCGTGATGGCCGGGCCTTTGTCAGCCCCCATCTTCATGGTACGAAACTTAAGAATGTAAAAAGGTTTCGCATCCTTTCCGATGCGCTCCTGCCTGTAAAACGCGTCCCCGGGTGAGGTTATTCTTATCCATGGAATCAGTATAACAAAAACCGGAAACAGCACCATGAGACCGGCCGCGGACACCAGTATATCAAACAACCTTTTCATTTCCGGATACATGGGTGTAGGCACTCTCAACGGCATCAACAACGAATTGAATCTGTTCATCCGTCAAGCCTGAATAGACCGGCAGCGAAATCTCCCGTGCGTATGCATCGAAAGCAACGGGAAACGACTGGATGGAATACCCCAATTCCCTGAAGTATGACAACAGCGGCAGAGGCTGAAAGTGTACGTTCACTGAGACTTCGCGGGATGAAATGAATGAAATCATTTGATCACGCTGCGCTTCCGATATACCTTTTATTCTAAGTGGGAAAATATGACACGAAGAACTTTTGTATTCATTTGACCATTGAGGTAATTCTGCCCAGGGCCGTTTGCTGAAGGCTTCGGCGTATCGCGCAAATATTTTTTTTCTCTCCGGAAGAAGTTTGGACACATATTGGCGAAACTGCGCCAAACCGATCGCCGCCAACACATCCGGCATGTTGATCTTGAATCCTGGATAAACAATATCGTATCGCCAGCCGCCTCCGGTGGTTTTGGTGAATGCGTCTTTTGTTTGGCCGTTGAGGGACCACAATCTAAGTGTGCTATAGATTTCGTCGTTACGGAATGGCTCAGGCAGATTCAGGGAAATGGCACCGCCTTCGGCGGTCGTAATATTCTTTACGGCATGAAAAGAAAAAACCGTCATGTCTGTAAGGCGGCCGGAGGGAACATTCTTATATACAGCGCCGAGCGAATGGGCGGCATCCGCCAGGATAAGGATCCGATTCAGTTTTTTCTGAGTATCGTTTGCGGGCTTAAAAAGCGAACGAATTTCCTGCGAAGCAACGACAGCATTCAATTCATCGTAATCACAGGGCCAGCCCGCTATATCAACCGGTATGATCGCTTTGGTACGCGTTGTGATCTGCGATTTGATTTTAGCTACATCGATATTAAAATCAGTTCCACTGTCGATCATGACCGGTTTCGCCCCGGTATGTAGCACCGCAAGGGCGGTGGCAGCGTAGGTGTAGGCTGGAATAATCACTTCGTCTCCCCTGCCAATGCCGAACCAATGAAGCGCAAGCATTAAAGCTGATGTCGCGGAATTGCAACAAAGGACATCGGTGACCCCCACCGACTCGGCCACGGCCTTTTGAAGATCACGAACCATGGGACCCGTTGTGATCCAACCAGAGTCAAGTGCACTAAGAACGGCCGCCTTCACTTCGGCGTCGATGTATGGTGGAGAAAAAGGAACTTTCATGAAAGCTTTTTACGCATCGTGGTCGCCCCATTCACGTCTGAGGCGGTCACCCAGCCATTTTTATAATAGGTTTTAATCGCTGCGAAATTATCGCTCTTCACGGTCAATTCTAAATCGTATATGTTGCGCCTCATTGATTCACGATCAAATTCATTTAACAGTTGGGAACCCAGGCCCATGCCGCGGTGGTCCGGATCGACGCCGATAACAACCAAACCTATTTTTTTTATCGCTTTTGTGGCCGCTTTCTGTTCGACTAATTTCTTCTCGATGCCGGGCATCATTCTGTAATAAATATTGCGTACCACCAGGGAATATTTTTTAAGGAATTCCCGGTGTACCAAAAGCCAGGGTCTTAAGAGGATCGCTTTCACAGCCGCGTTAAAACTAAACTGCGTCATGCTGCTGGCCGATCCGTGAGCGAGACTTCCGTCGTTCACGATTGCGCCACAATACCCCAGACATTTGCCTCCCGATTCAATTAAAAATAAGAAACTATGACCGCTCGCAATGTACCATTCAAGCATTTTGGTAACGTAAGCAATGCCCATGGCAGAGGACAGCGCAGATGGAAAAGCCTTGCGATGGCACTGCGCAACCATCCGCAAATCCTGTTTCGAAGCAAACCTCAGATTCGTTTCCATCGTCGTTATCCGATTTGCTGTAGTTGTGTGAGGATCCCCGCGTGTATTTTTTCGCGATCAAAGTTTTCTTTCGCGAATTTATAGCCGGCGTCTCCGTACGATTGTCTCGTCATGGCATCAGATTTCATGGTTACGATCCCCTCGACCAGCGAAGAAACATTTTCCGGTTCAAAATAGATGCCGGCAGCGCCCTGATTAATGAACAACTCCCTTGCCTCGCCATCAACGCCCAAAAGCAATGGTTTCTTCATGGCGAGGGGCTCGAACAGTTTGGAAGGAATAGCACCCATAAATATATCCAACTTGCGCAAGGGAATTATGAATGCGTCGCAGGAAGCAATCAATGAAGGAATTTTCTTTTTCTCAATGTGATCTACAAAGAATACGTTTGTGAGCCCGGCTTGCCGGGTTCTTTCCATGAGTTGAATTTTTTCCGGTCCTTCTCCCGCGATGATGAATTTTATTTCAGAAAGCCCTTTCAGTTTTTCTGCCGCCCCGACGATGATCTCAAGTCCCTGAGCGTGTCCGATGATGCCCGCATAGCAAAGCACAAAATCGGAGGGCGACAAACCCAGTAAATCCCGCCATCGAAATTCAGTGTTAGAGGTTTCAAAAAAATCAAAGTCGACGCCATTTGGGAACCAAACAATGTGCTTTTCCGGAAACCTGCGACGAATGTCATTTACGATTCCTTGCGTTTGCCCTGAAATGAGATCCGCGTTGCGATAAATCCACGCCTCCAGCTTATATGCCCACCTCAGCAGCATTTGGTTCTTCACGATATTCAGTTTCTCAGCAGAAGCGGGCCATAAGTCAGAAACATTAAAGATCAACTTTGATTTTTTAATCTTACGCACCAGCACCGCTGTGATACCCAGAAAGAGCGGCGGCGATTCGCACAAAATCAGATCCGTGGCATCGCGTCGAAGGAGGAAGAAAGCTGAACTGATCGTAAATGAAAAATAATTGAGCAGCCGCGCGAAGACACTTCTTGAATCGCTAACAAATATCCACGTGCGGAACACCTCAACATGATCAATACTTTCGCGCACGAATCGTTTTCCGCGGTACGAATCAAAAATCCGATTCGTCGGATAGTTGGGTAATGCAGTAACCACCCTTACTGTGTACCCATTTCTCACAAGAAACTTTGCGAGGCTGTGCAGCCGGTTCTGCGGCGCACCGGTCTCCGGCGGGTAATACTGCGTGAGTATGGTGATGCTTTTCGCCATGCTATGCATTTCTCTTCACATGTGAAATGACTGCCTTGAACTTGCCGTTCGGACCTGTGGGTATGGCGTCTGTCTTTACAATTTTGAGATTCACTTCTCCCAGTTGAGATTTCATTCTTACCCTGATCACTGCTTCATTTTCAGAATTCCATCCAGGCTGAACAACGATGCGAATTGTAAAATCAGTTAAGGTTTCCTGCACTACCTGCCCCTGCAGCAGATCGGGCAGTCCAACAAATATCCCGTGAAAACGTACCAGCTCTCTCCCGTCTGCACCCACGACGACGTCTTCTTCCCGACCCATGATCTCATCGATTACAGGCATGTTGCGGCCACAAGAACATACCTTTGCGCTCAATCGCATCCTGTCGCCGATGCGATAGCGAATCAGCGGCTGGTCAAAATTTATTAATCCGGTACAAATGACTTCGCCAGTTTCCCCCGGGTTGACGGGCCGACCCTGATCGTCGACAATTTCAACTATGCCCACGTCGGGGCTGAGATGCAATGAGCCATGTTCACACTCCGACACAAGACCACATGCTTCTATTCCACTCCAGCTGTCATAGGTTTTACAATGGTAGGCTGTGGCAAACACTTTCCGCATTTCCGGAGTCAGCTTCTCACTGGAGGTAATCACAGCCTTCAACGCAGGCGATTCAAGTCCGAGCTCGACGAGAAATCGTGCGAGGAAAAAATTACTCATCGCATAACCTGTCATGTATTGGAGATGATGATTGCGGATGCCTTTGAGATAGTCGGCCGCGGTCAAGCGCGATATATGGTACGCGGAGAAGTAGGCTTGCCTTTCAAAAAAATTAAATCGGTAGTACGGCGGCTGTGCTTCCCCATCGGGGAGTACACGCCTGCCACCGATGGTCCCGCGTGCGTCAAAGCGGGTTACTCCTGCCCAATGGCGGATGCGGGATTCAAATGCGGCACTCCAACGTTGGTGCATGGCATGTGAAAAGAGTATCTGTGTAGGCGTTCCGGTACTTCCGCTGCTTGCGAAGAACTCGCCTTTACGCTCCGGCGAAGAAGACACCAACGTGGTGGTTCCAAATTGTCTCAGGTCATTCTTTTCGAGAATTGGCAAAGCAGACATCCGGGAGGCCGTGAGCTGCTCCAACTGGTTTATGTTCAGACCGTGTCTAACGAACGCCTGCTTATAAAAGGGCACGGTGTGATATGCGTGGATTAATAATTTTTTCAGCGCCTGTGTCTGAAAGTCGTGCCATTGATCTGCTGAGTATGATTCACGCTCCTTGAATTTCACCAACTCACTTTCAAAGACACCTCCAAACCTTCTTTTTTTCCAACCCAGACCAAAGAGAGACACGGCGATATTTTGGCCGGACACCGGGAGCATTTTATACAAGGAGCTCGTAGCACTCATGTCAACTCAATAAAAACTTAGTCCAACGTTCACCCATCATGGTCCATGAAAACTGTTCCGCCTTTTTCCGGGCATTGGCAGAAAGAGAATTCGAGAAATGTTCATCGGCAAATATCCTTTCCACAGATGCAGCCAGCATTTCAACATCGTTGACTTTTGACATGACGATCTCCTCTCCTTCAATCCATAAGTGAGGCACTTCACCAACCCGGTTGGATACGATGGGTATTCCGCAGCACGCGGCCTCCATCATCGACATACCGAAACTTTCATACGAAGTCGTGTTGATATAAACTTCATGGGAATTGTAGTATTTGTATAACTCCGCGTTTGTAACCGGTCCAGGAATATGCACACGTTCCTGAAGCTTCAATTGATTGATGCGTGCGATGGTATCTTTGAGTAGGCCTTTATCCGGGCCGATCATGGTAAGAGACGCCGAAGGATATTTTCTCAAAACAGCATTCAGCACCTCCACTGCAATAACCGGATTATAGATGGCCGAAAATGCCCTGACCCAAAGCAGTGACCTGTTCCTCACCGGATGGTTTCTCAAAGGGAAATGGGTGGTATCAATGGGGTTGGGCCAGTAATCCACTTTAAAGCCATGTTCAACGAAGAACTGGCAGAGAAATAATGAAGGTGAATGAACAATGGCTCCCGAAAACAGATCCTCAAAGGCGCGCTCCCGGCCAACATAAAACTCATGAAGCGAGCCACCGTGTAGGGTGAGCACAAATGGCTTTTTGCGCAACCGGGCTATCGAAGCAGCGACCTTCGCAAAGGTAAAAGAGTTGCCACTGTACACGTCGATGTGGAGCATGTCATAAGCGGCCGATGCACAAGCGCCAACGATTTCAAGAAAACGGAAATACTTGTTTGCTCGTGATGAAGACAGGAGAATCCGAAATCTGTCATCTTCGTTGAGGTGGGCGGCAATCTGCTCAGAGACACCCAGCGATCCGCTTTTTCCACTCAGAAAATTGCCAACGAACAGAACCGTTTTTGACATGCCGGTTACGATAGGTCTTTGATTCGAACGGCGGGGGAACCCGCATACTGCCCCAGATCGGGAAGTTTTCCCCGGACCACAGAATTGGCGGCGATGAGGCATCCTTTGCCGATGTCACTGCCGGAAGAGATCACGCAATGCGACGATATCCAGCTGCCCTCCCCGATGGTAATAGGCTCCATCGTTGGCGCCGCAAATCTGAATGACTTATCCTCCAGGGTGTGATTTGCCGACACAATCACATTCAAAGGACCAATCATCACCTGATTTCCAATGGTTATTACTTCACCAGCACACATCCAATTGTTGTAACCGATGTATACATCATCACCAATCACAAACCCGGATGGATTATAGAAAACATTATTGCGACCGAGTCGCAGGTTGCTTCCGCATTTCCGGAAGAAAAAGGAACACAAGAACCCACGCAATCTCAGAAAAACAACATTGTCGGGCAGCCAGTTGGAGAACAGCAACACCAGGTGAAGCGGCCAGTCGTATCGCAACAGTCTAAACAGCTTACTCATCCACGAAGATTAAATTGCTCTTTCATTATGTCTACCATTTTTTTTGCCTGAATAGCAACGGTTGTCTCCTGGGCCATGGCGAAACCATTTCTGATCAACACCTTTCTGAGATCCGGGTTGCGGGTCACCTTCAAAATGGCAGACGCGATCGCATCGTGGTCGCCTGGGGGGATGAGAACCGCATGAATTTGGTTTTGGAGAAAGAGGGGAATCGACCCTACGGTGCTGGCGATCACCGGAACCGAGTTGGCAAATGCTTCCCAAATTGTGCGTGGAAATCCTTCGTTCACCTTAGATGCGATCATGTAAATATCGGCCATTCTGTAAAAAGAATTCAATTCAGCGCCGACGGTTTTTTTGCCATGAAAAGCAACCACTTGGTCCAGGCCGTACAAAGCGGCG
The DNA here is from genome assembly GCA_044227305.1 of Cyclobacteriaceae bacterium. Classification (GTDB taxonomy): domain Bacteria; phylum Bacteroidota; class Bacteroidia; order Cytophagales; family Cyclobacteriaceae; genus ELB16-189. Next base: position 249,271 of record JBGAFJ010000002.1, read on the forward strand.
TGGCTCCTGAGCGCCTCAGTCACTTTCGTCGCGTTTTTTTCTTCCCATCCGACAAAATGCAGACGTGCATCAACGCCATGTTCACGCACAACCTTCAAAGCGTCGATCATCTCCATCAGGCCCTTGGATGCGTCGAGTCGCCCCGCGTAAAGCAGGTTGACAACGGGATTCAGGCAGGTGTCGTCGCGTCGGAAAAAATCATCATTCTGCAGCGTCGTCGTACGGATCAGGAAAAGCCTTGGAGTGGCTTCTTTTAATTCTTCGTAAATCAGTCCATTGTTAACAAATACTACGGCTCCTTTGATAGCCTGATTCTGGCGCCACTTATTAAATGAAGCCCACATCTGAATAGCTTTCTTTCGGAAGAAAGGTTGATCCAGATCCCTGGCGCTCTTTTCGTAATCGCCCACGATCAGGAAAGCCTTGTTGACGTTCTTCACCTTTGCAAAAGTCGGCAGCAAAGGCGTAGGACAACGCAGCAGCAACACATCCACGCCTTTCAAAGCTTCATGGACATTCCGGATGGTTGAGCGCGCACGCAAAAGCCTGCGAGGCACAGAATCATGCGGGCCCAGTGAAACAAACCTGATGTTTTTTTGGGTGAGTGTGTAATCCATGATCGCCATCTCGGCTGGAAGCGGTGTGTGTAAGAAACAGATCAGCGTTTCTACTTTTTCCGCCAGCCCATCGAGGAACACCCCCAAAAATCCCGCGGTATAAATCTTTCCATCGCGTTCCTGTGCCGGGATGTGGTAATGAAATCCGAGGATCATCCTCTGTTCTTTACAATGATCAGACATCCCAGTCCTATCAGGAACCAGGCAAACACATTGAGTATCGCATAGATAAAGTACAAGTGAATACTCATATGGACTATGCCGACAAAGATCGGTTTGTATTCGGAGGCGAGTGTCCTCAGCCGAAGGAAGAACCAAATGATGCACGTACCTAACAAAAGTGCAAACGGTATAAACAAGATCAACCCCCCTTCCGCCAAAAATCCATAATACGAGTTGTGAGCGCTCTTGCGATCGATCCCCTTCTTACTCACCACGAAGTCTGCGTTTACAAAGTTTCCGGGCAGCTTGATTTTGTAGTTAGCAAAATTATTGAGTCCGATGCCGCTCACCGGGTACTTCGCAAAGATCAGCGTCGCCTTCTCAATTTGTGCCAGTCGCACCAGGTGCGAGCGATCTTCATCAAGAATCTTGTCATAGCTGTAGATCAGATCATAGGTGCGGCGATTGAGGCCGCTGATGATCTCTTTGACCAGAATGGTGTTCAATAAGGAGACAGCAACGACATACCCGGTCACTCCGATGAGGAAAATTCCACTGATGCTTTTTCGATCAAGAATGAGTGTGAGCGCACCGCCTGACAGCGTCAGCAGCGAGCCAGACCGGCTGCCGGACAAGAAGCCACACGCTGAGAGAATGACAAGCAGTATGAAGGCGCGCCAAAATCCGTATCGATGGGAAACATACCAGACCACAATAGGTGTGTAACAAATCAGCAGGAACGCGTACGTGTTCTGACTCAGCAGCTTGAAAATTGGAAGCGCGGCAATTCCGAGGTTTTGAAAAAAAAAATAATACAAAGTCGACGCTGCCACTCCCCAAAACAAGCCTTCATAAACTACCGGCAAGGATATGAGACTGAAGTTCGATGTAAGAAAAAGGATCAGAACTACCCAGTAGATGTAGTTCGGCAAGACTTCAAGCGCACGTGAAGTACTGTCACTGGGCAGGTTTACAGGAATGTTCATGGTGGACACAATGGCTCCAATTGCAAATGCAATGGCCAGAAACTGAAGCTTGTAGCGGATCGTGAAGACCCTTCCGGTCAGCTCATATACTGTAAGCAACAGAAAGGGAAAAATGTATATGGAGATATTCTGAAAGATGAGAATTCCCGGGAAGGCCATGAAGAACGCGTACCAAAACAACAGCCGCCCGAGCCGTTGACGAACCTGAATGATCTGACTATCGTGTGCGTTTTGTATCGCGGTCTGCATCTTTCCTCCAATCAATGCCCGGAGTCAACCGTTCGGCATCAAATGGCACCCTAAAAGTAAGAATAATACCGTCAATTGCCCCTCTTAGACTTTCCCAATACTGTAGTTTGGGTTTGACGGCCAACCTACCCAAGCCTATTAAAATGCGCCAGAATGAAAAATAATAATAGTGCAGATATACAAAGGCCTTAAGCCTATGTTTGATATCTCCGTAGCGCTGCGAAATATACAAACGCGAGTAAGTAACCTTCCTTTGAAACTGTCGCATCGATTGAAAGTAGTGGCTGTCAACCGGAGGATGTCTGAAGTATGTTCCAGGCACGTACCAGAGCATCTTCTCCAAACCAATCTTAATGCTGATTACCTTGTCCTCACCCATTCCTAATTTTTTTTCGAACAGCGCAAACAACGCCGGATCAAACAAATGATCCAATTCCTTCCGGTAAAAGGACATGATCGCGCCGTTAAATGATTCAACGGGTCCTTCGACGGCGGGCTTGGGTCCGGCGAGGCCGGCCATGTAAATCTTTCCGGTTTTTAATCGTGGAACACCGGAGATAAAATTGATAATCCTAAACAACAGAGAACTTCCTTCACTAAAACTCTCCACCTTATTGCCAATTCCATGTTGATGGTCAAAGCCCACTGAGACACCGCGGACCTTGGGATTGCTATAGCGTGAAAGCATTATTTCGAAGCATTGCAGATCAACGACCTCAAGATCATCATCGAGGAAAACAACAACGTCTGCCGTTGAAAGAGTGTAACCGAGAAATCTTTGATACGGCTGATTTTTATGCGACGAACGGAGATACGTAACTCGATCCACATTTTTCAGTTCTGCATTTTCGACATCCGATGAATCAACGATGATTGTATTCTGCGGCGGACGGCTCGTCGCTTGCACCTGCGCAGTCAGCCGCGCAACCGACTCAGGACGATTGTACGTACAGATGACGAGGTCGAACGGAGGCAGATCATTCAACTTCATCAGGATTTATTTGTTTGAATTGCGCTCATGACCGCTTCCGCTACGCGATTCGATGATATTACGGTCATACACTTTTTATTAAAGGGGCAGGGCGTCAGCAGGAAACAGGGTGAGCAGTCGGTGTCAGTCTTGAATGCAGTGACCGATGAGTACCCGGTGTGTTGCGGGTGGATATAACCACCGAAAACGATAACCGCAGGGACTTGAAGCGCCGCTGCCGCATGCATGAGTGCTCCTTCAAGCCCAATGATGAGCTGCGCCTTTGAAATCACTGCCATCGATTGCCGGAAGGTCAGTGAGCCGTTTAATTTTAAGCGACAGTCAAGAGGCTCGTCAGACGCTAGTCCGACCTGCACGGTGGCGATCAACGGCGATATCGCGTGAGTCACCTCATTCATGCGGCCACTGACCCAGTTCTTGTTTACGGTGTAACCCGTAGATGCTGATGATTGCATTGTGAGATACCGTTCGGGAAGATCCGGCAAACCGGCAAAGTCTTCGTCGCGCAGTTTTAAGTAAGGACGGAAATCACCGTGCAAGACATAATTCAATTTTTCCGCGATGCGCTCCATCAAATGCGATTGGAGTTTCGGATCAAGCGGACCATAATTAACAAGGGTGATCCGTGGATACAATTTCCGCAAACGGGAGGTAACGTAATATGCAGGCGTGCCGGCTGCTATCCCTTGTACGAACTCGAGACCTCTCGTCAGTTCCTGGTTTTTCATTACAAGCCGGTAACGCCTACCATCATGGTCAAACTTATTTTTCAAAACACCATTGACCATCAGCAAATCACCCGGAGACCCAAAAGTGACGAGCAATATGCGTCTGAATAGAAGTGTCCATGCGAGAACACTCATCACTGCCAGAAAATTTTTCCAGGTAAGCGCCTTCACTTTAATTTATTTAAGAAACTGTCATACCAGGAAATATAACGGGTAACCTGTTGATCAATACTGAAAAAATCAGCCCGCTTACGGGCATGCGCCGACATGACCTCCCATTCGGCACCACTATTCACTATTTTCAGGATCGCGTCGGCGATTGCTGTCGCTGAATATCTTGGTACCACGAGACCGGTTACTCCCGGCTCAATACTCTCGGGCAAACCACCGGCGTCACTTACAATACACGGCAATCCCATAGCCTGTGCAAGCAGAACTGAGTTATTAAATCCTTCGGCGAAAGAAGTAAGAACATACAAATCCATTCCCTCCAGACTTTTTTCCAATTGTTCGTGTGATACCCATCCGTGAAATTTAACGTTATCCTGCAATTGCAACCGGTTCACCTCGATGATCAAATTGGGCAGGTCATCACCGTCGCCGAATATATGATAGGTAATATTGAGGCTGGGGTTTGATACCTTCAGCATGCCCAGGGCACGAATTACATATACATGGCCTTTGAGCCACGACAAACGGGCAGCGGTCGCGATGTGAACCCCTGTTTTTTCATGGAACCTGACGGCGGCTGTCTTTTTTTGCTCACCCAGTGCGCTCACGGGGGGAATGATGCAAATTTTTTCTTTGGGAAAATCACGCGAAACTGCCTGCGATTCGAGATATTTTCCCAGTACATGAAGACCCTGGATCGCCTGTAGTACGTGGTCATAACGATCGGGATAAAAATCAAAATCCTGCCCTCTGGAACTTGAGACAACAGCAGCATTTCTGAAAAACGAAAAGAGTTTAAAATGAAAAGCGGTTTGAAGCGCGTTGATATGAACGAGATGAAATCGCTCTCCCAGCAGCGCGTTAAAATAAAACAGCTGACTATAGATCCTGAAAAAGCTCATCTCCTTTTGAACGCCTTCCTTAACAATCTCAACCACGTGCGGAAGGTGAATAATCACCCGCATCCAAACCTTCATATGAATCAAAGGGTTCATGAGACCCTTCTGCCGGACCAGGCTACCCCTGAGAACCCTGGCGACGTCCGACGGCTGCAACCAACTGTCCATGTCCGACGAAGCATCCCACCTGAACAACCTAAGTGCGGGATAATGTTCTTTTAATTTCAGAAATAATGCTGACAAATACGGGTGCGTCTTGCTGGGCCACCTCCCGACGATGATCAGTATTCGTTTTTGCTTTTCTTTCATGAGCCAGCGGCACGTTGCCAGAACGTTCTGAATTGATTCGCATGGCCCGCGAACGAGAAATTTTCCAGCGCAAGCTGTTGAGAGATTTTGGATGGAAACTCCCGCGTTTCAAAATATCGCGCGATGGTCTGCGCGAGCTTCACGGGCGACGCCGGCGGACAAATAAAATCATCGAACTCCCTTTTTAAGATTTCGCGTACGCCACCTACTTCCGTGCTCACGAACGGTACGCCTGCCATCATCGCCTCAGCCAAAGTGTTTGGAAACCCCTCCAGGACGCTTGACAGCACAAATAAATCGGCCCGTTCGAAAAGGTTGACCATTTCTGCATGAGACATCCCGCCGGCGAGCACGATCCGATCTTTCAAAGACAGATCACGGATCATAAACTCGAGTTGCTGTCGCTGCGGGCCCTCACCAATGATAACGAGTCGGAACGGGATGTTAAGATCATCCAAATGTTTGCATGCCAATATCAGATCAGGGTATCCTTTGGTCCAGTGCAGTCTTCCCACTGATATCAGAGTGCCGGGATCGGGCGTACGCCGAATCTCCGTCCAGGCGGAGCTGATGGAGGTCCTGATCGTCGTGATCTTCTCTTTTTTACAACCAAGCCTGGATAACACGTCGGTAAGGCTTTCGGAGACTGTGTGTATGCCAGACGCCGCGTCACACATATTTTTTAATTTTTCAGTGTAACCGGGCAATATTAACGGGTCCACCTGAACGTCGGATCCACGCACACTAAACGTGAACGGTCGGGACATATTCACAAGCCGACGATAATGAATCGACGCCAGAGAGGCGAACTGAAAATGAATAACATCCGGTCGCATCTTGTTAATCTGACGTTCAAATTCAGCTTCAAACGCATCATGACTCAGCGGATGCCTCAATCTCGTCAATAGCTTTTTGAATCGCGACGAACGATTGGCATTGACGAGTCCGACGCTTTCTTTAAGTCCTTCGACGACATTTTTCATCTTCCCCACACGGCTGGTTTGCCAGAATGCCCACGACAGTTCGATGTCGCCTTGACATGCCATCGCACGAGCATGCTCGCGCAGGAAATTTTCACCCGGATAAGAGTTGAGAATCTCAAGAACTTTCACGTTGGCAAATATGGCATTTGTTTATTAAAGTAGGCTACGGTTTAAAGTGTGCAAGCGCCACTGGATGTCATTTTACAACGTCGTTAATTTTTGTTTCAGTTTCGCCAGAGAGCCAAGGGCATCAATCCGGGGCAAGGCGAATCGGTCGGCCGGGAAAGCAAGCGCTCCCTCGATCACCGAAAAAGCGAGCTGATACTGGCAAGACGCGGCAACCTCCTTAGTCTTATCACTAAAATCACCATTTGGATATGCCAGAACACGACATGGCGTACCGATATTCATTTCGATCTGCCGACGCGATTCATGAAGCTCATATTCCGTTACGGAAGGATCCTGATCCTTGTGAAGAAGCTCGTGGTAAACACCATGAGACCCAATTTCCGCCGCGCCAGACAACTGCCTTGCGCTATCCCAGTTTAGCATTTCAAATGAGGGTGCTTTCTCCCGCAATGACGCAAGGTCCTGCGCGCCGGTAAGATCCTGAAGTGTCACCATGACCTGCTTGCGATCATGCGCATTCATTTTTTTTATCAATTTCCGGATTGCGTTAAAGGACGCGACCTTCTGATCTTCCGTTGTCATCGCGTACACGGCGCCCCCAAAGTGCAGTGCAGAAACTTTCGAATAGCGAAACATCAGGCCCAGGTCGACGGTCCAGATATAATCACCCTGCGAGATACACCCGGTAGAGAGAAAAATAGTCCAGGGGATGCGTCGTTTGGCCAGAAATTCTGCCGCGATGAGATTGTTTTTATAACCATCGTCGAAGGTTATGTAAAAACAAGGACCTTCTGTGGGTCGCGCAGTTTTAAGATGCTCGATCAATTCATCGGTCGACAATATCTTGTATTTGGAAAAGAAATCTAGGTGATCTTTAAAGTCCGCAAAGCGTGTAAAGTTTCTCTCCCAAAAAGCATGAGCGCGTTCTTCAACAATCCCATGATAGGTGATGACATAGACTTTTTTCTTTAGCCCTTTGGCAGCTGATATGAAAGACCCTAGAAAACCCATGTCAAGATTTAATTTTCTGTTGAAGTGAGGGGAATATCCGAGCAAGGAACGAGGGCTGCCAGATCATATGGTTAAGCGCCTTCGTTTCCGTTGCGTAGTTACTTTTGTATTCTTCGGTGCCTTTCAGGAAGTCAAAGTCGAATCCTTTTTCGAGCGTATTCAAAAGCATACAATTCAGGAGGATCACACCCGGACTATCTTTAGAGAGGTCAGGGTCATAGCAAGGTTTATAGAAATAGAACGTGGTATTCCACACAAAACCAAAGTGAATAGCCAGTATTCTTCCATCTCTTATTAAATAGTCCACCCGCAGGTTGTGCGATGGCAAATGCTCCACGAGGGCATAATAAAAGTCAATGTTTTGTTGATTGTTAAAAAGGCTTGACTGGCCTTTGGAAATCCATTCACGCTTGTGCATATCAAACAGAACCGGGAGGTTTTGCCTGATGAAATCTTTGTCATGGGTATGGTGATAAACCACTTCTCCAATGCGATTAAGCTGATTCCATTTTCGTTTTGCATTCCGGCTGCCTTCAATCTGGCTTTTGATCGCCCCAAACTGCGACGCGGGCACAAAGGGGCAGGCGCTCTTTGATTTATAGATTACAAAAGGATAAGGTGCCCATGTTTTCAACCAAGAGTATCTCAGGAAGCCGTGCGAGCCCCCGAGAAAAGGATGCAGAAACAGTTGCGGCATCGTATTGTGCTCGTTGAGGTTAGAAAAGATGATCTTCGCGCGCCCACCAGCAGCCCAGGAAATCAAATCGTTCACCACTTCAGGATAGCGACTGTCGAAGATAACGGCATTGTAGTCGCCGCGTTCGTATCCCGCCAATCTCAACCAGCCATCCCCACGGTTTACAAAAGGAGCCACAAGACGCAATTCTCCATCCGCAGAGCGTATCAAAACAATTTGCACTTCGCCCGGCTTTGAAAAGATTTTATACCAGGTGTAGACGAATTCAGCAGTGTAAAATAAACTTGAATGAGTAAAACGTCCGACCAGGTCATTCCATTCATGTTGTATAGCGGGAATAACTTCGAAATCATCAGAAACTGTAGTCAGGCCGGACCCCTTCATACTTTCCTCACGATGAAGTGATTGTGCGGAAGGTCGTATGGCGTCATCCACGTCGTTCCATCAAAAAGAACTTGAAAATTTTCGTCGCGGTAATGAGAGGATCCTAAAGATTCCTCTACTTTCCATTTTTTAGGATCAAGCGCTTGTACATTCTTCCTTGCTGATCGTGCAAAAAGAATATTGTCCTGGTCTCCTTCCTTAAAGTTCCAGAACCCGCGCAGCGCACGTGTGACATTTTGCGCGCGCGCGAAACGAAGAATCTTTTTGTAGGCTACCCGACCGCGGGCCCATTCCCGGCTTAGGTATCCCGGAGCACTGTGGCTGGAGTAATAAAATATCCCATTTTTCTTCAGTACGCGATGAGCCTCGTCGATGACCTTGTCACGCAGGCTTTGCGGGTAAAGGCAATCGATGCCATTGAATGAAAATAATACGTTGTCGAACGATTCAGCGTCAAATGTTAAAGCAGACGCATCCATATTCAGAAACCGGATGTTGGGATAACGTTCCTTAGCGATTTGCAGCAAACTGTCAGACAAATCGATCGCCACAACATCATGACCCAATTGTTTCAATTCCACGGATGTTCTTCCGGAGCCGCAGCCGAGATCCAACACACGGGAAGGGGCAAACCACTTGTTCAACAAGTGACTTTCAGCGGGTACCAGGCCTCTGAATTCGCTGTAAAATTTTACCTGGTCTGCATGATCATAGAGATCGATGTTCGACTTAAAATGACTATTGCTCATCCGTTTTTTTCTTTTTACTCCGTATCAGACCATCGTATATATCGATCGGTTTGTTGATCCCGTATTTGATAAACCATTCACGCGCCAACTGCCCCGTCTTTTGAAAACTCTTTTTATCTGAAGCGATATTTCGCAGGTGCGTGTACACATCAGACTCATCCTTCGCATCATAAAAAGGAAACCGTTCTTCATAGTATTTTTCATACAAACTGTCCTCCCGGCGATAGATCACGGGTTTACCCATGGCGATATATTCATATACAGTTCCGTAAGCAAACCAGCTCTCTCCTATCTCTGCCACGCCGATATCGCACAACGAGATAGCTGCCATCACCTCTTTTCGCGGCATGGCGGGCACCCACGTTACGTATTGCCCGATCCCAAGCTCCGCGATCAGTTGTTTCGTGTCTTCAGGAGCATGTTCATAGCCATATTCCCACAGCACCAGGCGCATTCTTAAATTGACTCCTTCCCTGATCAATCGCGCGAATCCCTTCACCAATTTATCATTTCCCTTGTTATGGAATTTATAAGGGACGTTTTTCCAATGTTGCGAACAGTGTTGGAATACCAGCAGGTCATTCTCTTCACGCAGTTTTTCAAAAATGGAATAATACTTTAATTGATGTTTATGGCGTTCAATATTCTCCGGCGTATACTCAGGAATAAACAGAATGGGGCTACCGACCTGGATCCTCTGCCGTTTGAACTTCAGACCGGATACAATGCCTTCAAAGTTGTCGTTCGTATAGTCAAGGCTAATCTTACCAGAATGATGTACTGCCTTCCGTTGATAATAGCTAAAGAGCAGGTTCTTGATATTTCGTTTGATACCAAACTCCTTAGACCATGAATACATTGGCAAATTGTACAAGTCATAACCGTACGGTATAAAGAGATCAACGCTGATGTTGGCCTTCGCCAGATACGCCAGGCCATATCCGTTGGCGATAATAAAATCATAGGATTGAAACTCCCTCCTGATTTTATCGGCATCATATGAATACAAGCCGGAAAAATTCCAGTCCAGAACCGAAGTGTATTCCAGGTATTCATCTGAAAAAGAATCGGCGGAAGGATGAAATAATTCGTAGGCATTATTATAAAGATACAAGTGAACCTCGTGACCGCGCAGGCGCAAGTAACGAGCCACCACAAACAAAGCATTGTTGGTATTTCCTATCGCTGCTACTTTCATCTGGAAAGTTTAATCAATCGCTCCGTTTCACTAAAGCCCACGTTCATGAGCGCATCTATAATCGATAAGCCCTTTTGAAATGACGTGGTATTAAACTGAGGATATTGTGGGTGTTGAAAATTATTATACCGAAGCTGAATGCCGGATTGGCCGAATAAACTATCGTCCTGATAACCAGAAGCGCCGGCGCCGCAGAGGTACTCCGTTGCATTTCTCTTTTTCAGAATTTCCACCAGCAAATGTGTGGATTTCTGATTGCAATCAAGGTCACTGCTGAACACGATTTCCGTGTTGATATTCAACCGATGCATGGTGTCGATTAGGAATTTGGAATTTCGCCGGGCCAGGTTATTGTCTTCGCTCGCAAAATATTCCTCCACCAAAGGAAAAACTTCTTTGAAATAGGGCGCCTTGGTATAATTGAACCGTATGCTGTCGAATGACTTCCGAAGAACCCGAAACTGGGTCGGATTGATTTCCATTTGATTGATCGGTATCGCTACCTTGCCCTCCTCTTTTACCAGGGGCAGAGATACCCAGGCCGGTTTGCCACCCACCATCATCATTACACGACGGCACCAGAATCCATCGCGTGGATTATTAGTAACATGGTCCAGGATCACCAACTCGTCGGCACGTGCAATTTTGTTGTACAGGCCCAGCCAGGGCATAAAATCCGGCTGATGTATTGTCACTACTTTACTCATGCGAGCAACCTTCTGAATTCCGCAATATCCTGTTGTGTGAGGAGATCTTTGCTATCATGAGCATCACTTCCGTAAATGAAATTTCCACCTACTTTTTTTAACGCGGCAAGTTCATCCACCCCCGGCAACGGATACTTCTTGTTAAATTCATAGCAGACATTTTCAGTTTTGAGTTTCAACAAGATTGTCTCCCAGTCGGACCGTTGCAGCTTCATCTCCTGCCAGTTGTGATAAAAAGTAGGGTGAGCAAAAACGTCAGCAAGTGGATTTGCCGCCGCGGCACAAGCCGCCTGCACATATTCCTGCGGGGTCTTAAAGGCAGGTGTATGAAAAGAAAATAAATTCATCTCCGATTCGCGTGCGATCTCATCCGACAAGTCGAGATTTCCATGCAAGTCTAGCACTTTTGCTTCCGCCCCTACTGCGAACCTCACTTTGCTACGCGCACCGGCGCGATACACATGTTCCTTGAATTTCAGGTAATCGTATGTGGTAACCCTTCTTACGTGCTCGGAAAATAAGATGAACGATAATCCATTCTCTTCCGCTTGCTTAAAATATGCTTCGGGCTCGCTCTTTCCATCCGTATACGTTGTGTGCATTTGACCGTCGCCGTTCCCCAACAGTTCAGCAAATTTTTGCCACCTTCTTTTATACTCCATAGTAACTCGCAATAAATTCCCGTTTTATTCCTACGCCGAATTTTATCGGGTCTTGTTTCGGGTATTTCCTACCCAGCGCTTTCATGATACCAAAATGAATCATGTCGATGCCGGCCCTAATCGGCAACATAATGGTTCCGGCCACCCTCGGGTTGACTTCAACCAGTTTAGGAATTCGGTCCGCAGAATATTTCAGTTGAATGTTGATGCAATAATCAAACCCGAACACAGCGCAGATGGTACGGCATATGTCTTCCACCTCCGGATTGTGCTCAACCACCCCTTCGAGCGTCGACATCTGATAGAGACTTAATCTTTTGTTGGGGACGATATAAACAGCGTCACCCTTGTCGCAAAAGCAGTACACACTATACTCCTCATGAGGAAGATATTCCATCACCAGTAATTTTGGAAAACCAACTACATGATCCATGGCCTCTTCAACCTGGCGTTCATTCGTATAATAAAGTTCGGAGGGTTGTTCAAAAAAAAATCGCCGGTATACATCCTGCGAGGGATCAAGGATCCGGAAGCCTCTTCCACTTTCAGAAGGATACACCGCCGGTTTGATGCACACGGGTTTGCCTGGATATCCGAGCGCGCGAATCGCATCGCGAAATCCAGCCTTCGTGGTTACCTCATACGAATCCGGGATCGGAACCTTTCCCTTTAGCACCTCATACGACTTCCCTTTATCAAGCACGGACTGCATCGACTCGTATTCTGAAATCATTACCTGAATGCCTTGATTCGCCAGTTCATTTTTGTTCCTGGAAAAAAATTCGGCGTCTGCACTTTTGCCAGGCAGAATCAAATCAATGTTTTCGCGTTTACAGATGTCTACAATAAAATCAAAGTATGTTTCTGACCGGGTTGGCGGTGATTGATAAAATGCGTGACCCAGGTGGCGCGTGGGTATTGCGTCATTCATATCGGTCATTACCACGCGGTATGGCTGCTCACGATGTCCAGTGAGGTGTGTGATCAGATCAGGAGCGGCAAATCCCGCCGACGGAATTAAAACCGTTACTGGCTTAGCGTTCGCTGTCATAGAAGTGGTGATCGAAGTAGGTATCCGGATGGATGAGAGAATAGATCAGCGGATGCCCGTCAGCGGCATGGTCAGACAGACTCCTTGTGTCGCCTGCTTTGAGAACTCCCTTATCATAACACTTCCAGCGGACCCACTCTGAGTCAGAAACGTAAAAACCTTCCTGAAATAAATTGAACGCCGGCTGCTTGTCGTATCCTTCATACAAGAGGCCAAAATCCGACGCGTTTTTATCCTTCCAAAAATCAAGATTATTCAATCCGGTCATTCCTCCATGGCTTGCCACACCCGTGATCGAGATTTTGAACATTTCATTTATGATCCGGATGTCCCGCCTGAGGCAATCGGCAGCGTCCTCGTTCCAAATCATCGCCTGATCCACGACTTCGGAATGATAACCCAACTCGTGTCCTGTTGCAATCATTTTTTTTAGAATGCGGTAGTTCTCGAAAGAAAAGGGATTGTATTCAGGGGCGTGCAGCCTAAGAAAAAACGTGGCGCGGATGTTCAGGGCATTAAAGATATCTACAAGCCGCTCTGCTTTTTTCACCGATAAATCAATGTCAACACGATTGACAACAAGCTTAGGAGGAAGGGAACTTCTCTTCAGGGCCACAAACTCCTCGCAGGTTGCAAAACGATAACCAAATGATTGCAGTCTTTCGAATTCCTTTCGGATATAGTCAAATGTGAATAAAGGCATGTGAGCGTTACCGGATGACCTTTTCTAGTTCTTTTTTGTCGGGAAAGTTAACCAAAACTCCCATACCTTTTTTCTGGTAAACCACCATCGAACCCAACGCGACCGCAGATGCGCCGCCATCCCTCATCACGGCACCGATGTGATGGATTGTTCCCGCGCCGCCGTTCGCGATGACAGGTACTTTTACCGCTTTCGCAATTTCCCGGGTGATCTCCACATCAAAGCCATCCCATGTCCCCTCCCGGTCCATGGAGGTCACCAGAATCTCACCTACCCCCAATGACTCCAGGTATTTGGCCCATTCCAGGGGATTTGATTTCTGTTTTTTGGTGCCCCCGTGGGAATAAACGTGGTACGTACCCCAGAGATTTTTCTTAACATCGAGTGATCCGATGACACTCTGGCTTCCGGAATAATCCGCTATGTCTGTCACGACAGACGGATGATCGAAAGCAACCGAATTCAGGATCACCTTTTCAAATCCTGTATTCAAAATTTTCCTTGCGGTCTCGGCATCCCGAATACCGCCGCCGTAGCTCAGGGGCATGAAGCATTCGTCGGCGATCTCACGCAACACTCTAAAATTCGGTTCTCTTTTTTCGACGGAAGCACGGATGTCAAGAAAACAAAGCTCATCCACCTCCAATTCATTGAATATCCTGACGGTATTTGCCGGATCGCCGATGTAATTAAAATTCCTGAACTGAACGGTCTTCACAAGACTTTCATCGTTGAGCAGCAAACAGGGAATGACGCGCTTTCGGAGCATTTCAGATCTTTGAAAAGTTTTCAAGCAATTTCATACCGAAGCGATGGCTTTTTTCGGGGTGGAATTGTGCACCAAAAATATTACCGTGTTGAACAATGGAATCAAATTCGTGACCATAAAACGTTTTCGTCACACAGTCATTTTCGTTGTCTACCTGGACATAATAAGAATGTACAAAATAAAACCGGGGCTCATCGGGGAGGTTGGCTGTTATTGAACAATCTCCCTTTTGAATGACTTGATTCCAGCCCATGTGCGGGACTTTAAGAGACGGATCATCGAAGGAAAAACGACGGACGTTCCCCGCAATCCAGCCCAGTCCGGGTTCAACACCTTCCTCACTCCCATTCATTAGCAATTGCATTCCCAGGCAAATACCCAGAACGGGAATCTTCTCAACCTTTGCTTTGTGATCAAGCACATCGCGCATGCCAGCCTCCCGTATTCTTCTCATCGCTGTATCAAAAGCACCCACACCCGGCAGCAGAACTTTATCTGCCTTACCGATCTCGTCAAGGCTGGATGTAACAATTGCCTTCACACCGATTCGTTTGAACATATTCACAACCGACCCCAGGTTGCCCATCCCATAGTCAACAATCGTGATCATCGGTTTGGACTTGATGGAAAACAATATTTCATATAAAAAGAATGGGGCACTAATTGAGCGCGCATCAGTACATAGAACAATGGTTTAAGCCGTTCGAATCTGGTTTTATATGTTGGAAATTCGTACCAGTAATGCGGTGGCTCTTTCATGATATGTTCAAAGTCGGAATCGCTGAAACCAAGGCGTTTTTTAAAATACGCCAGAAGATCGGTTTCAAGGTAAGGCGGATGATTGTAATATTCGTCTATCGCCTGAGCCCGGTCCATGTGTCCGCTCCTCACCGCAGCAGAAAGCGAATTGTTGCGATAGTCAATGTTAAACTTCTTTGGAAAGTAATAACTGTGATTGAAAGCGGTCATTCTATTTTCAAGATGATGCCCCCCGTAGTATTGCCAACCGAATTCTTTCTCAAGAAAAACACGCGCATCCTCCTTGTTATATTTAATATACCAGAGGGGTCTAATCTTCTTAATCCGCTTAAAGACCGTCCACTTCATAAATTTTGCGAAGGTCATGAGCGGATAAGTCTTGAGTGGCATTCTTCCATATGCCTGATGTATTGACGCGATGTATTTTCCGTCGAAATAATTTTTTCCAAGCGGTGTCACTCCTTCTGCAACAAAAGAGTGTCCCTCGAGCACATACTTCACACCATATTGCGACGCGGCACGATACATGGTTTCTGCCAAAGCAAGGTCTGTACACGCGTCCAGCTCAGGGACACCAGCGAGAAAGAAAGACCGAAAAATGTCGTCGACCTCTTTGTTATTAACCACAAGTGTGAAGAGATCGACCTGTAGCTTGGTAAGAACCTTTCTGATGTTTTCAGTAGCGGTTGCGGTGTTCCATGTGTTATCATAGTGTACCGCCAGCGGCCGGAGTCCGTTCTGAAGCGCCCAATATATCATGTAGGAAGAATCTGTACCGCCGCTTACACCGACCACGCAGTCGTATTTTTTTCCTACACCATCTTTCTTAATTTGTTCAACAATTTCCAATATCTTCCGTTCGCCGGCTGGCAATCCCGTTTGATATTCCGCAATCAGTGCGTCCACAGAACGGCAATAATTACACACACCTTCGTCATCAAAAACAATCGACGGTGTTCTGTCATCATAAATGCAACGTGAGCAGATTTTTCCGGAATACATCATGACTGAGGCAAGGGCTTGGCAGGTGACCCGGCAATTCGACTGTTTTCCGGAAAAGACCGATTCACAAAACTATTCGCTCCCACGATGGTTCCATTTCCCAGTGTAACTCCTTTTGCAATGATGGAGTTTGGACCAATGTAGCAATGGTCACCAATGGTGACCGGCGCATACTCGTAAGGCAAGTTTCCCCCGGACACCGCCCATTGTACCGTGTCATGGGTATAGATCTGTACACCTGCTGAGATCGAGCAATTTTTTCCAATTTGCAAACCTGCTGACCCATCGAGAATCGTGAAGGGTCCTATCCATGTATTTTCCCCTACTTCGACTTTACCAAAAATCAAAGCAGAATCATAAACGGATACTTTTTCTCCAAATTGAAGGTACTTCGCTTTCTCCCATCGATCAGTCAATAATTCATTGACGGGCAATACACGATCGTATTTGCGATGCATCCATTTCCGCTTCCTCCTTAAATACCACTTTACAATTGCGTCAATCATAATCTAGACCGCGTCCTGTTTCAAAAAACGAGCTGAATAACACGCCTCTTCTTCATGAAAAAAAATCGTCTTTAGCTTGCTGTTTTCCGCCATTGCAAGAAACTCCATTTCACTGAACCGCTTGGCATTACTCGGAGCATACCAATCGTAATTGGTGGATTTACTCAAATCAAACCCCCACTCCGGTTTCCAAAAACATTTCAGAAAATTCCAATAGATAAATCTTTGAACGTCATAGGTTCCCGCCTTGATTCCCAACAATGGAATCTCCGGCGATTCAAACGAGACATTTAGTTCCGACAGTCGCTTTCCCAACTCAGTCAGTTGAGAAGAAAATTCCCACATCTGCTCGTCCGGAATTTCGTGAGTCCTGGTCCGGAAATAGTCGTCCAGGAGCTCGCGGGGCACAGCCTTTTTTCGATACACATAACAAGCAAATTCACCGTTCTTTGAGGTAATATCCGCCAGATGGCTAAATGTTTTTTCGGGCACTTCCGTATGCATGATCACCTGATCGCAAACAACAAAATCGATCGAGTTGTTTCTAAACGGGGTCCGTGCAATATCGCCCTGGATAAAAAACAAATTCTCACGATGGGAAAAGTTCCTGGCGGCATGATGGACCGACGAAGAAATATCAATTCCAATGACCATGGATTGAGGTGCCAGCCTCGCAAACCAGTCAGCCTTGTAGCCAAGGCCACATCCTGTATCCACGATCACTTTCCTGGTACTTAGATAATCTGCAAAAGCCTGTTCGGAAGAAAATCCATAAAGTTTAAGGAACCATTCAAACTGAAATTCATACAGCTTGTTAACGTCTTCCATTTTAGAAACTTCATCCCACTTCGTGCCAAAAATGCCGGTAGTCTGAAGCTGATTGTTATCAACAGGCTGGTTTTCGACTTCCTCAATAATGTAATTACCGTTTAATGTAAACCGATTCTTCAGTATGTTGTTCAATCTCGCTTTCATTCGATATTGATTCTTTCTCCGTTTAAGAAAATTCTGCACCACCATTCAAAATTCATAAAACTCCAGATGAGTAGTCGGTGATTGATCCGCTTGTTGACGTGCTCATCAACGATCTGTTGCAGGTAATTTCGACTGATAAATTGAGTCGAAACGGTATCTTTATTTAAGAGCAGATCTTTCACATATTGCGCGTTCTCGCCCCGGTACCAACTCTCATCAGGGGCACTAAATCCCTGCTTCTTCCGATTGACAATTTTTTCAGGCAGAAAATCGAGCATGGCCTTTCTCAATACGTTTTTCCCATCGTCATGCTCAGTATAGAGATTCTTTTTATCGCGAAATTCATTCTCGTCAATTTTAATCATCTTTTCCAGATTGCCAAGCTTATGCCGCACCGGCACATGCTGCGCAAATTGGACCAAGTCATTGTCAAGGAAGGGGAATCGTTCCTCCAGACCATGGGCCATACTTAATTTGTCGCCAACCAATAACAATCCCGGGAGAAAAGTCTTGATCTCGAAATACAGCGAATTATTGATGTGCTCTTCTGCCGTAGAATACTTCAACCGGTTATTGAAGGTGAAAACCCGTTCAAAAATATCACGGGGCTCATGATTATCTATAGATTTTGTAATCTCCGGATCGAACAGTCTGCCGCGATCGGTATCAGGAACCAAACGCTGCCAGAAATGATAGTAGTTGTCGAAGAAATCTTTTTGCCCGAGGGACTGAAAAATACGGTAGTAGCGCCAAGGGTAACCACCAAACAGCTCATCACCACCCGTGCCTTGCAGGCAAACTTTTACAAACTTACCGGCAAGCCTCGCGATGTAATAGTTTGGATAACTCATACCGACCCTTAAATCCTCCAGATGATAGACGAGTTTGGGCAGGCTCCACCGGAGATCGCCGGCATTCATGACTTGCTCATAGTGCTCAGTCTTGAAAAAATTAGCGGTCAATTCAGCATCCCGGCGCTCATCATAATTAGCTTCCACCCCTGTTACCTCGCTCATGTCAAAACCGCAGGTAAACGTGTATAAACGCTTTACGTGTCTGCTGGCAATACCGGTGATCGATCCTGAATCCATCCCTCCCGACAAGTAAGAACCGATCGGAACATCAGCGACCATTTGACGCACGACTGCCTGCTGGAACAAACGCGATGTTTCTTCGCGCGCGTCTTCAAAGGTCATTTTCTCATCCGAGACACTAAAGTCGTAGTCCCACCAAGCCTGGTGCCTCACGACGGTTGAATCGGACGCCAGACGAATTGTATTGGCGGGAGGTATCAAAAAAACGCCCTTGAAAAGAGTCCGGAAAGAGAACAGATTCTGAAAAGTGAAGTACTCATTCAGAGCCCCCAGGTCTACATCCACTTTAAACTCCGGGTGTTGAATAATTGCCTTCACCTCCGATGCGAATACGATGCTCCGCCCAGTATGCCAATAGTACAATGGTTTTACGCCATAGCGGTCGCGACTCAGATAAAGCGCTTTTTCTGTGCTGTTCCAGGCGGCGATCGCAAACATGCCGTTTAAGGTCTGAAAAAATTTCGCCCCATATTCTGCCAGGCCTTCGGCAATGACCTCTGTATCCGTCGTGCTTTTAAATCGATGTCCCTTATTTTTCAAATCCTCGCGCAGCGTTCGATAGTTGTAGATGCACCCGTTGAACACGATCGTCCATTCTCCATTGCCGGAAGTCATGGGCTGAGTTCCACGGGACGAAGTATCAATAATGGAAAGCCGACGATGACCTAACGCAATGCCGTTTTCGAAAAAGCTGCCCTGAGCATCGGGTCCCCGATGTGCAATGGCATCGGTCATCTTCTTCAGGTGACTTTCTGAAAAAGTACTGCCATTAAAATTGAAAACCCCGACTATACCACACATGATTCAAAGATTTTTGATGACCTCCACCACATACGCGTAGTCATCGGGAGACATCCTGTTGTGCAACGGGATCGACATCGAAAAATTATTGGCCGCTTCCGCTCCGGGATAGTCCGACGCCTTCAGTCCATATTTATCCTTGTAATACGACAACATGTGCACCGCGTGGGTTCCGGGGCGCGTGCTGATTCCACGTTCCTGCAGCTTTTCCATGATATCGTTTCGAGAATGAGGCGCCTTCGATTCGTCAATAAATGTTACATACGACTGCCACCCGTGGGAATAGCCATCCGGCGCTTTCGGTGTGCGAAGCCAGCCTATGCCTGCGAACGCCTCGGCGTAGTACTCGGCCCAACGATTCCGCTCTTCAATAAAGCGATCAAGTTTTTTTATTTGCACAACCCCGACCGCTCCCTGGAGATCCGTCATCCTGTAATTGAACCCCATGAGGTTAAAGTCAGGAAGGATATAAGGTCGCGGCCCCTTATGACGCTGCTCTTCTGAGATCGATGCACCGTGGTTGCGCAGCATACCAACCTTTTCTGCAAGCGCATCATCATTCGTGGTCACCATTCCACCCTCTCCGGTGGTAACTGATTTTCTCGGATGAAAGGAAAAACAACCAAGCTCTCCCAGCGACCCGGCTGGCTTGCCTTTATACCCGGCTCCTGCCGCGCAGGCTCCATCTTCCACCAACGGGATTCCAGGCGCCGCTTGGCGAATCGAATCCATGTCTGCACACAACCCAAACAAATGCACCGGAATGATCGCTTTTGTTTTCGTCGTTATTTTTTTCTTCAGGTTTTCAACAGAAAGGTTGAATGTTACCGGGTCAATGTCGGCAAAGACAACGGTTGCACCACAGTACAGTACCACATTCGCCGTTGACACCCAGGTGAACGCGGGAACAATCACTTCATCACCGGGCTTCACGTCAAGGGCCACCAAGGCAAGGTGCAGCGCGGTGGTGGCGCTGGTGACGGCCATCGCATGCCGGACCTGGTGCCTTTCCGCGAAAAGTTTTTCGAACTCACGCACTTTGGGTCCCGATGTCAGCCATCCGGTCGACAACGGCTCGCGCACGGCATTCCACTCTTCGTCGCCAGTGACGGGCAGGGAAATCTGGATTTCTCGTTTGGTCATTTCTTGTCTATGCCTTGTGTAATGCGCCAGTCGATCAATTTTGATAAACCTTCTCGCAATGAATATTGATAAGTGAAGCCGATCTCGTCTTTCGCTTTCTTCGCCGATCCGATTCGGTTTTGTACAAGTTGTCTTGCATCATCGGCTGAGTAGGGTTTGTAAATCACTTTTAGATCGGATTTTTTCAATTCAAGAATTGTATCACACAGTGTCTTCACCGAGGTCTGCACCTCTGTGGCCACATTGTAAAAGCCAATCGTACGATCTGACGTCAGTGCACTCACATTCGACCGCGCCACATCCTCCACATATATAAAATCGTAAGCCTGACTTCCGTCACCATTAATGACTGGGGATTCATGCGCGGCGATTTTGTTCAGCATGATGGGAACCACTCCGCTATACACAGCGTGCTGATCCTGGCCGGGGCCATACACGTTCATGTAGCGAAGCCCGATCACTGAAAGACCGTAGCGATCATTGAATGCCGTGCACATGGCCTCGCCGGCAATTTTTGTCGCGCCATAGAAATTGCGGTTGTTAAACGGATGATCTTCCGTCATAGGCAGCTCTACGGCATCGCCATACACCGAAGCCGACGACGAATAAATCAGTTTTTTAACGCCATGTTTGACGCAGGCTTCCAGCACGTTAAAAGTGCCGGCAATATTCACATCAAAAGCGGTACGGGGAAAGTCTTTGCAGTGCAAAAGCCACATCGCCGCGAGGTGGAATACATAATCAACACCTTCAAACGCCTTGTCCAGGATGTCAGTCTCACGAACATCGCCACCAAATGGAAATATCGTGCATCGTTTGTCATCCAGGGAAATTCCGATGTTTTCCATTTTACCCCGGGCGAAGTTGTCGAATATCACCACTTCGCGGACTTGGGTCTTCAGAAGCTCAGACACAAGGAATCCGCCAATGAATCCGGCGCCCCCGATCACCAATACCTTCGAATCTTTCAGATCGTATTTCATATTTTTTCTACTTTCCATGCAGTTTCATTCAACACAAAACCGTGGGACTCGTCCCACCGGTAGTGACCATTGGCTTCTACACCGGTTTTCATGACCTGGAAGTCATAAATCCTTTCAAGCCAGTCAATGGTCTTTCCATTCATAAATGCAAACCCAAGGTAGAGGGAATAGGATCCCGGCAGGAGTTTGTTATGAATATCCAGTTCGACCGAATAGTTACCCTCGGAAAATTCCTTCGGATAACCCTTGTTGTCATTTTCACTGGTGATCTCTGAATAAACAATCCGTTCCCCATCGAGCGTACCCACCATCACCGAGATCACATAGTTCGGGATAGGCTTAAACACAGTGAATTCAGCCCGCACCCTGACATCCTCAGTGAACAGAAAATCTCGATGAATTTCATTCTTGCGATTGATCATGACCACACGGGTGAACTTGGCTTCAAACGTGCCGTAGTCGCGCGGGAAGTCGAGCGGGATCACCCCAAGTTCGTGGACCTTTAATCCGTGCGACAAATAATGATCGATCGCTTTACTGACTTCCCCGTCAAATTCAACAACACCATGATTGAGGCTGATGCATCGTGAACAAAGATTTTTGATAGACGGCATGTGGTGACTGACGAAGATTACGGTCCTCCCCGACTCCGCCACCGAGTGGATTTTACCAAGGCACTTGCGTTGGAATTCCACATCACCAACCGCGAGCACTTCATCGATGATCAAAATTTCCGGGTCAAGATGGGCAGCTACTGAAAATCCAAGGCGAACCTTCATCCCGGACGAATAGAATTTCACCGGCGTGTCGATGTAACGATCGATGCCACTGAAAGCAACGATCTCATTAAACTTCGAATCAATCTCACTCCACGTCATCCCGAGGATGGTGCCATTCATATATATATTGTCCCGACCGGTCAATTCCTGATGAAACCCGGTTCCAACCTCCAGTAAAGAAGAGACCCTCCCGTGGATGATCACTTCGCCATCGGTGGGGTCGGTGATCCGAGATAGAATTTTGAGAAGCGTGCTTTTACCAGCGCCGTTGTGACCAATCACGCCAACCACCTCACCGCGTGTTACATTGAAGCTGACATCTCGGAGCGCCCAGAAAGTGGAATCTACATCGTGCTCAAGGCGTCCCAGATTCCGGATGGCCCGAAAATTTTCAAATGGCGCTTTCAGAATACCAATAACCGCCTGCGCGAAAGTGTCGGCCCGCTTCACAGACTTTCCGATTCTGTATTTTTTACCGAGTCCTTTGATTTCAATTACCGTTTCGGTCATACCACGTCGGCGAATAATCGTTCCATCTTTCGAAAGCTGAGCAGCCCCACCACAAACGTGACGATGGCAACAGCGGTACCGATTAGTACCCAGGTTGTTGGGAACGGCTGGGTATGTAATAAGACTGATCTGAATCCTTCGATCACGCCGACCATAGGATCCAACGCATATACATCCCTGAACCTTTCCGGAATTTTTGACGTCGGGTACACAACGGGTGCCGCGTACATCAGTAGTTGAACCGCAAACGACAAGGCATGCTTCACATCTCGATATTGAACCGCCAATGCCGAAAAAAGCATACTGAGTCCCAACGACGCAATAAGAAGTAACAGGACCAGCAACGGTATCAGAAGAGCGTCAATCGTGAACGGCACGTTAAATACGACCATAGCAATAACGATCATGATCATGCCGATCGAAAAATCAAGCGACTTTGATAAAGCAGAAGACAAGGGCAGGATCAGTCTTGGGAAGTAGACCTTGCTGATCATGGACGCATTGGCAACTAAACTGTTCGAGGCTTCTGTAAGCGTGGTCGAAAAAAATAGCCAGGGAACGATGGCAACCAGGCTGAACATGAAATACGGAACCCCATCCGAACTCACCTGTGCGAGGTTGCCGAACACGACCGTGAAGACCAACGTTGAAAAAAGGGGTTGAATAATTGCCCAACTTACGCCCAGGATTGATTGAGCATATTTTGCTTTAATGCCACGAACGGTTAAGAAATACAGAAGGTCGCGGTATCGTACCAATTCTCCCAGATCAATCAGTCGCCATCCCCGCTGAGGGCGAATGAAGGTTACCATGTTGTCGAACTCCCGTTTCATGTTTCGTCATAATAGCCCGCACCATCACGTGATCTTCTGCGGTAACCGTAACCATATCCGTAAGAATAAGCATAGTTATAGCCATAGCCTACACCATAACCATACCCAAGGCCGGATTTATAAATATCGTTCAACAGAATGCTCACACGGGGAATCCGGCCATTCTTACTATAATCTTCAATGGCCCGAATGAATGATTTCGGCGTATAATTCTGTCTCATCACAAACACCGTGTGATCGGAGTACTTAGACATAACAAAAGCGTCCGTTACCAATGCCAGCGGAGGTGTATCGATCAGCACGTAATCATATCTCTTCTTCGCTTCTGCCAGAAAACTTTCGAACCGCGGGGTTAGCAAAAGCTCTGAAGGGTTCGGCGGTACCGGACCTCCGCTCACCAAATCCAGATTGGTGATCTTGGTTGACTGAACTACTTCTTCAAAAGTGTTCAGATTCGAAAGGAACCCGCTGAGTCCTTTTTCGTTACTCAGTTCAAAATCAGAGAAGATTTTTGGGCGCCTCATATCCGCACCAATGATCAGCGTTTTCTTTCCCGACAATGCAAACACGGTCGCCAGGTTGATGGTGGTGAAGGTTTTTCCTTCGCCACTGATCGAACTGCTGATCATGAAGATCTTGTTGGTCTCATTCCCGGTAAAGAAATTGAGATTGGAACGCAATGCCCTGAAAGATTCAGACACAGCTGACTTTGGTTTCTGCTGAACGATCAGGTTTGATTCAATGGGATTGTGCCCAATCCCGCCAAGGAATGGCGCGGAAGTAAGTTTCTCGATATCCTCGCGCGACTGAACTTTATTGTTGAGGAGTTCGAACGCCACAAACAGCATAAAGGGAATGAGTAATCCCGCTGTAACTGCCATCAGGTAATTTCTGGAAACCTTGGGCGAAGTTGCACCACCTTGTCGGGGCGGATTGACCATAATGATATCAGAAACATTGGATGCCTGGGAAATTTCCGCTTCGGACATTTTCTGCATCAGGAACACGTATAGGTTTTCAAGCAATGAATAGTTTCGCTGTATCGTAATCAATTGACGCTCCGCTGATGGAAGACGATCCATTTGCCTCTCAGCCACCGCGATCTGACTATTCACGAAATCTAACTTGATCTGATCCGTTGCTTTCAAACCCAGAAGCGACTCGGTGATATCGTGCCGCAATTCAGCCAGGCGCTGAAGCCTCGAAGTGACGATGGGATTTTCCATCTTTCTATCTACCAGTAATTTGAGTTCAAGCTGCAGATCGACCAGTTTTGTTATCAAGGAAGTCAGGACCGGATCATTGATCCCCAGCGACGTCGGAAGGATTACCTGGTCAAGATTCTTACTTTCTCCAATGTACTTTCTGAGGTACTCGTAATAATTCTCCTTCATGAGCAATTCGCCCTTTTGCGCTTCGAGGACTTCCACCTTTGAAAAGATCCGCTGAGCTTCCTGACCCAGGTTGCCGGATGTTTTGTTGTTGGCCTTAAATTTCTGCAGCTGTCCTTCAAACAAACGCAAGGAATCTGAAATCTTGATAAGCTGTTTGTTGATAAACTTCACGGTACGATCGGCGGTCTGATTCTTCTTTTCCAGATCATACTTCTGGTAGTTATTCACCAGCCCATTGATAAAGTCTATTTCCTTCTTTGGATTTGGGCCGCTGACGGTGATATTGACTACGCCGGAACCTTCCTCTGCCCAGTCCACTGCCAATTTTGAAACGTATTCTGACGCCACCGAAAACGGATCATCGATCACCAATAAAAACGGAACGTTGATGAGGTTTTCCAGTTCGCGATCCTTGATTCTTTCGAACCGCAACTCATACCCTGCATACACAATATTTTCATTCAGGTTAAACTCCTGACGGGGGATCTTTGAACCTCCGAAAACCTCGAGGGAAATCCGGTTTTCACTGAGGATGTTCATAATAAAGCGCCCGCCATTCGACTTGACAATCTTAATGAGTTTGGCACGGACAGGAACAAAGTCGTACGCTTCCGTGGTCATAAAGAAACCCTCACGATAGAAGGTCATGGCGAAATTAAGTTCTTCAACAACGCGCTCGATCAACGGATAAGATCGGATGATGTAGGGTTCATTAAGATAATTTCTATATTGATCGATCAGGGGCGAATTCTTATACAATAACTCCGCACCGGTGGTTTCTTCACGTTCCCGAATGATGATGGAGGCATATACCGGATAAATGCGTTGGGAGTAGCGGTTATTATAAAAGGCGATCGCGATGGCAATCGCGAGTGAAATTACCACCAGATACCAATACCGCAGTGAGCGATAACCAATGCGCTTGTAGTCGATCAGACTGGAGTGCAGATCCTTGCCGCTCAGGTCATTCAACATGTTTGATTCAGTAGTCAAAATGAGCTATTTGGTGTAGACAATGGCAACGATCAACAATGATAAGGAGGACAGAACAAGAGAGAGGTTCTGACCGAAATATTTTCTGAATGGGCGTTGACGGAGCGGTGGGACCACCAGCACGTCGTTTTGATTTACGTAGTAATACGGGGAGTTAATGAAATTCTCGTCCAGAAGATTGAGATAAACCACCTCTGTGACGTCGCCGTGCTGACGTATTAACTTGACGTTCGTCTTATCAGCAAGGTCCGTCAAGCCACCCGCATGGCCGATGGCTTCCAACATGTTAACCCGGTTGTTATTCAGAATCACAACCCCTTCTTTGTTCATCTCACCCAGAAAAGTTGCTCTGAAATTTACCAGCCTCACTTTCACTGTGGGTGACTCTAAGTATTTTGCGGCGAGCGTTTGGAGGTTGTCCTGAATCTGGAAAATAGTAAATCCGGCAACCTTTACTTTTCCTACAAAGGGAAAAGGGATCTCTCCGTTTTCATCTACTAAGTCACCCAGCAGGAGGGCGCCACCAATCTGGATATTCGCTGTCGTTCCTGTAGGGCTGGAGAGGAAATCATATTCCTTCGCTGAAAGACTTTCAAATCGAACGGAGATGATGTCGTTCGTCTGAATCTTGTACTCAAATTTCTCTTTCTCATAAACCCTGACCACCGTGTCTGGCTTCAAATTCGATTTATTCACGTCATTTTTCTGAAGCATCTGGTATTTCTGGTTCGTCACGCAGGCCGTGGCGAAGACCGACAACACCATGACAACGAATGAATTACGACAGCATCTGGACAAAAGATGTTGAACGACTTTGCGACCTAATCGGGATTTGAACATTCCTGAGTTAACAAGCCTGAAAATTAGCAAAACCTTTTTACTTTACTAAAAAAACAAGGTATCCATGAGAATAATCAAGGGCGCCCTCGCAGGAATCATAACACTTACACTTCTTTATTCGCTCGATCGGGGCTGGAACATCGGTCAACCCATCCCGCCGCTTGCAAGATTCCTCGACCCCTTTCACGGTTTTTGGCAGAATGCTGAGTCATCCGGCTCCCAAGACCTTAATGTCTCCATACCTGGCCTCACAGCAGAAGTAACCGTACTCTACGACAGTGCATACATCCCGCACGTTTTTGCAAAAAATGATGCGGACCTCTATCTGGCCCAGGGATATGTAACAGCAAATGATCGCCTCTGGCAAATGGAGTTTCAGACGCATGCGGCAGCCGGCAGAATTTCAGAAATACTCGGCGCAGTCGCGCTCGATTACGACCGGAGACAGAGGCGTTTGGGAATGCTGTTCGCGGCGCAAAATGCGTTGATTGAAATGGAGAAAGAACCCCTCAGTAAAATGATGGTAGAAAGTTATACAGCGGGTATCAACAAATACATCTCATCACTTTCGTACGAAGACTACCCATTTGAATACAAATTGCTCGGCTACGATCCCGAACCCTGGACCAATCTGAAATGCGCGCTCCTTCTGAAGAATATGGCGCAAACGCTGAATACCGGAGAAAAAGATCTGGAGATGACCAACACGCTGAAGCTTTTTGGAAAAGAAACACTCGATATCCTTTATCCTGACCAGGAGCCGGTGGGTGATCCGATTGTAGACAACACCGGGAAGTGGACATTTACCCCCGTTTCTTTGGACAAAACGCCACTTGCGTTGCCCGATCAGCTGATCTCCTTAAAACCGTTTGAAAAATCTCCACCTGACGTGGGAAGCAACAACTGGGCTGTCAGCGGATCGAAGACGGCCACGGGCTCTCCTATTTTATGCAATGATCCACACCTGAATTTAAGCCTTCCTTCAATCTGGTATATCATCCATTTGAATGCTCCCGGTGTGAATACTATGGGCGCATCGCTTCCAGGGTCACCCGCTGTGATCAGTGGCTTCAATGATTCAATCGCGTGGGGTGTCACCAATGCGCAGCGCGATTTGGTCGACTGGTACAAAATTCAATTCAAAGACAAATCACGGAGCGAATACTTCAGCGACAGCGCGTGGAGGCCTGCAAAAAAAGTTGTTGAAAAATTTATTGTGAAGAATGGCGCGCCATTCTATGACACCGTGACCTACACCCATCATGGACCTGTGGTCTTCGACGACAGTTTCCACAAAGAGCGCGAGGAAGCAGACTACGCTTTTCGCTGGATTGCTCATGATCCTTCCGAAGAGATCATGACATTTTATAAACTCAATCGCGGAAAAAATTACAAGGACTATTCAGATGCACTCGATCATTATGCAAGTCCCGCACAGAATTTCGTATTTGCATGCGTGGACGGTGACATCGCGATGCGAATCCAGGGAAAATATCCGGTGAGGAGAAAAGAAGAGGGCAAGTTTATTCTGGATGGCACAAAGACTTCCAACGAATGGCAGGCATTTATTCCCAATGAGCAGAATGTCATGTACCGGAATCCAGACCGTGGATTCGCAAGCTCTGCCAACCAGTATCCCGTCGATGCAACGTATCCTTATTATGTGGGCGGTTCCTCGTTTGAAGCCTATCGGAACCGAAGAATCAACCAGGTATTGACGGATTCTAAGAATGTGACTCCCAAGGACATGATGAACCTTCAGAATGACAACTACAACCTGAAAGCTGCCGAAAGTCTGCCATTATTCCTGAGTCATCTCGATTCATCCCAATTCAATGAAACGGAAAAGAGTGCTTACACAATCCTGAAGTCATGGGATCTCTACAACAACATCGAATCTCTGGGCGCTTCTTACTACGAAGCCTGGTGGGACGCGCTCATGCCGATGATCTGGGATGAAATGGACAGCGCCCACGTGGAGATGCGATATCCCACAACGTTCAACACGATCTGGCTAATCAAAAACAAGCCCGATCTATCTTTCTTTGATCAACTCGCGACGCCTGAAAAGGAGACCGCCCGCGAAGTTCTCAGAAAGGCATTTTCCGTCGGTGTGAAAAATATCGAAGAATGGAAATCAAAAAACAAAAAAGATCCTCAGTGGGCAACGTTCAAAGACGCCGTGATCGGACACCTCCTGCGCCAGGAAGCGCTGAGCTACCACGTAGTTCATGGCGGCAATCATGATATTGTAAATGCTCATTCAAAAACCCATGGTCCTTCGTGGCGTATGGTCGTGAGTCTCGAGAAAGACGGCATAAAAGCCTGGGGCGTTTACCCGGGTGGACAAAGCGGGAACCCCGGCAGTCCTTTTTATAATAATATGATTGAGCCCTGGACGAAAGCGAATTATTTCAAAATGCAATTCGTGAATTCCCCGGATGCATTGAGTCAGTCAAAATATTCCACCACCCAACTTACCGTTTCAAAATGAACTTCCTGAAGCAAACTCTTTTTACAATCGCTGCATGCCTGGTGTTGCAATATTTTC
The DNA here is from genome assembly GCA_044227305.1 of Cyclobacteriaceae bacterium. Taxonomy (GTDB): domain Bacteria; phylum Bacteroidota; class Bacteroidia; order Cytophagales; family Cyclobacteriaceae; genus ELB16-189. The sequence goes on from JBGAFJ010000002.1 coordinate 278,589, forward strand.
TTCCCTGGTGGACGTTGGCCCTGGGCGCCTTTGTCGGCGGATACTATTTCGGCAACAGCGGCGGCATCTCATTTCTTTCCGGGTTGCTGGCCGTTGGTTTGTTATGGTTTGCTGTCGCGTTCACGATCGATGTGCAAACACAGTCGATTATGACTGAAAAGGTGGCGCGGATATTTCCCACAAAAACACCGGCACTTCTCTTTCTCGTGACCGCTATCATTGGTGGACTTCCGGCGGGCTTTGCCGCATTGACGGGGGCGTTGCTGAAGCGGTCGAAGTAAATTACCCGCTCACAATATTTATCGGGATTCATACTGATTAAGGTTCGCAGCTGGCTCGGATCAGGTAAGCGACATATATCTGGAGGATAAATGTTCCGCTAAAACCTCGTCTGTGGTTTGTGATCATTGGTTGATCACCGAACTGGACGACTCGAAAAATCACAAAAGACTAATTGCAGAACGTAAATCTGAATTTTATCCGGGACGTGGTAAAATTGCCTCGTTCGGCTATATTTGCCGTCTGTTTTTGCAAAACCAGGCCTTTGGAGAGGTGGGTGAGTGGCTGAAACCAACAGTTTGCTAAACTGTCGTACGGGTTAAACTGTACCGGGGGTTCGAATCCCCCCCTCTCCGCAAAAATTTGCCCTGGCGAGCCCAGCGCGTGGGCAGGCGAAATCAAGGTCTCGTAGCTCAGCTGGATAGAGCAACTGCCTTCTAAGCAGTAGGTCGCTGGTTCGAATCCAGCCGGGATCACATCATGGGCTGAGATTCTACTTGGTCGTGGCTTTTGATTCTGTCACGAATTGAGGCTTATTTCTCACAAGTTTCCACACATCATTTACTAACCGCGAGCCTTTCCTTTTGTCTTCGCGGACACTGCCTGAAGTGAACACTATATTTTCCTGCGAAACAAACACACTCGCCGCGTGTCTTGGTAGCCACGGTGTGTTCTTTAATTCCTTCCAATTTTCTCCATCGTCTGAATACCAAACATCATTATAATTTTCCTTACCCGTACTTGCGCCACCCAACACCCACATCTTTCCATCAAAGGTGATGACATTGTGATATTCCCGTGGGCGCCATCCCGCATTTTCTGTATGACATTTCCAGTTCACACCGTCGGCGGTACTCCATACGTCACTGTAGCAAACCCGCTCTGGTGAGCTCGGTGTATCGTAGGTACCCCCACCGATGATCCATAGCCTGTCTTTGAAAACAACCGACCCGCAAATCGCTCCACGAGGCTTAAACTGATCGCCGGCAATTTCCACTTTTGTCCAGGTAATCCCATCTGACGAATTCCAAATGTCGTTGAACAGTTTTTCCTCTGACTCTGCGAACTGCGGGAGTGTCTGTCCTCCAATTACCCAAATCTTGTCTTTGAACGTGGCTGTAATGTGCAGGACGCGAGGGCCCCACGGTACAGGTTTGTCCTTATTTACCCGAACCCAGTCCTTTCCATTAGTCGAATTCCACACACCAAATTGATAATGGTTTTGGCTTAAATCACCCCCTACGATCCACATTTTACCATCAAAAACAACATATCCGGCAGTGTGACGCCCTTCCCAATCGCTGTTTGGGTTAAAATCCTTATTCGCGAAGGAATTGCGCTTTACTAGTTTCCACGAATTACCATCCTTAGACGACCACACGTCATTACTGCAAGTACGCGGGAAATAAATAGTATCGTACGGATTCCATCCACCAATCAAATAGAGGGAATCACGATATACGAGTGCACCTGCACCATCGCGCGGAAGAAAATTCGCGTGATCCGTCACTTTCACCCAATGATATTCGGGCGTGGTGGTATCGAATTTTTTTAATAAAAAAACATAGAAAGCCACACCAAGAACAAGGACAACTACCAACAACCATTTCCACATGGTCAACAAAGATTTTTTAGAGATTAGCATGCAGTCGTTTCAAGCGCACCGATTTATTTCGCTGGGGAAAATGTTGTAACCGGACCCCAACATCCTTTCGGGCACCTCACCCGCCAAGCTCCCAATCTCCAAAGATTCACCCTGTATGTCAAGAATTATTCCTCCAGCTGGTTGTTAAAAATTTATGAGAAAATCACAGATTCAACCTCCGGCAACTCATCGATCGAAAAGAAAATCTTTCAACCAAGTCCATGTCGCTAACAGACTCATCGATGTTCTTGAGACGGGGTTTAAAGTCAATAAAACCACTACACTCATCAAATGAGGCGACAGACAGCAATTCAAACCAGTGCAGTGAAATCGCTTGTGATACAACGGAATCATCGTTCACGGGCGATACAGGCACTATTTTACCCCTAACGTATCTCCCATCCCTGGTTTTCTAAACCTCACGTCTGAGCCCAGCACCAACATCTGAAGTCATGATTTTAATGCAATCAGAGTTTTCATCGATTGCACAGTCAAGCGTATCGTTTGTCGATTCGCCAAGTATTAATATCTTCGCGCCCTCGATGACCATTCGGGGCGTAGCGTAGCCCGGTATCGCGCTTGGTTTGGGACCAAGAGATCGTCAGTTCGAATCTGGCCGCCCCGACAAAATAAAAGCTTCAACGATGTTGAAGCTTTTTTCATTTTAGTCTTTCGCATTTAGCTCAATCGCCATACGAAAATCATTATCGTCGTAAACGCCGTCCTTGAGTCCTTCCCATCATCTTTTGTCAATTCAACCAAAAGAATTGCCTCGCCTACCTTGACCAGCAATAAACTTTTCCGACATCATCCCCCAATAAATGCATCATTTTTTTACAAATCCGGGGTTTTACTTTGCCCTTTCCCGACTAATTTTACCCCATGGTGTGGTTCCGTGAATTCGGCTGGGTGGAGATAGCCGTTACCCTGGCCTTCGTAGTTTTATATATCCTTTACATCTTGCGGGTCGTGCGCATCAGCCGGGTGCTGAACACTCCATACACCGCCGTTTTTGCTAAACTGATCCTAAGGACGATCTTCTTTGTTCTCCTCCTCATCGCCTTCCTCGGCCCTTCCTTCGGTGATTCCAAACGGGAGATCAAATCGGTCGGGAAAGACATTATGATCTGCGTGGACCTGTCGAAGTCTATGGACGCATTCGACATTGCCCCCACCCGCCTTGAGAAAATTAAATTTGAACTAAAGAAGGTGGTGGCGGCGTTCAACTCTGACAGGATCGGCGTCATCATTTTTTCGTCGGAGGCCTTTATGCAATGTCCGTTGACTTATGATCAAAATGCCCTCGAGTTGTTTATCGAGACGATGAACACCAACCTGGTACCCGCATCCGGCACCGACTTCGGTCCACCGTTGCGTATGGCGCTGCAAAAACTCGATGACCAGGAAGGCACATCACGTTCCACGCCGAAATCCAAAGTCATTATTCTGATCAGTGACGGCGAAGACTTCGGTGAAGAGACTGATGAGATCGCAAAAGAGGTCGAGAACAAAGACATCAAACTATTTACTCTTGGGATTGGCACCGAACGCGGAAGTCAGATCAACACAGGTCGCGGGTTTAAGACTGATCAGCGAGGAAATACGGTCGTGTCAAAACTCAATTCGGGCTCGCTCGAAAGGCTGGCGAGCCAAACGGGCGGCCAGTATTTTGAAATAAACGACACCGGCAATGACGTGTCGCGTCTCATTAATACCATCAGCCGCATCGAGGGAGAAACCCGCGATGCGCGCCTCGTGGATGTTTCCGCGAATCGCTATTTTTATTTCCTGTTGGGAGCGCTTTTGATTCTGGTACTGGATGTATTGTTAAGTGTGAAGACTGTGAGCATATGAAGTACATTGCACTTTTTTCGCTTTTTCTATTAATCGATCCTCCAGGAAAGATTGGCAAGATCAACTCTGCTAAATCAGATGCGAAAGAACATTTCCAACGCGGGGAATACAAGGAAGCGGCGGCAGACTACAAGACCCTGATCGATTCACTGGGCGTGAATGAAGAAGAAGTGTCGATGAACCTGGCCCACTCCTACTTCCAGTTGAACGACACCACCAATGCTCAAAACAATTATCTCCCGCTCACGAACAGTGCCAATCCGAAGTTTCGATCTGTAGCAAACCAGCAACTTGGGGTAATGGCCAACCGTACCGGAAAAATTGAAGAGGCTCTGAACTATTTTAAAAATGCTCTGAAAGCTGACCCAACCAACGACGAGGCGCGCTTCAACTATGAAATCGTAAAGAAGAAACTGGAAGAAAAGAAAAAGCAGGAAGAACAGCAGAAACAACAAAACAAGGATCAGAAGAAAGACGACAAGCAGAAGAGTGATAAGGATCAAAAAGACAAGAAAGACAACAAAGACGAAAAAGGAAAAGGGGATCAACAGGAAAAAGAAAAGCAAGATCAGGAGAAGAAGGACCAGGAGCAGAAAGAAAAAGAAAAGAAAGATCAGGAAAAGAAAAACCAGGAACAGCAGGACAAGGACAGCAAGGACAAGAAAAACGACAAAGAAATCCCTCCCTCTGTTTCCGAGAAGCTAAAAGACATGAAAATCACCGAAGAGAAAGCGCGTATGGTATTGGAAGCCATGAAAAACCAGGAAGTGCAGTACCTTCAACAGAATAAGAGAAAGGCTACTAAACCAAAAGGTAAGGGTAAGCCGGATTGGTGAGCATGGAGGAGTGAAGTTGAGAATGGGAGAATGGGAGAATGGAAGAATGGAAGAATAGGAGAATGGGAGAATAGGAGAATGAGAGAATGGAAGGAGTGCAGCAGGATAAGCATACGACAAGTGTTCCACTGGGGTACACTACCAACTACCAACAGCCAATAGCCAAAATCCAACAGCCAACAACCAACTATGAAAGAAGTATATATCGTATCTGCCGTGCGTACACCGATCGGAAGTTTCGGGGGTTCACTCGCGAGCGTGACAGCAATAAAACTCGGATCTGCTGCCGTGAAAGGTGCCCTGCAAAAAATTAACCTGGAGGGAAAGCACGTTAACGAAGTTCTATTCGGCAATGTGGTCTCCGCCGGACTGGGGCAAGCGCCGGCTACGCAAGTTGCTGCTGGCGCCGGTCTGGGATTTGAGATACCGTGCACGATCATAAACAAAGTTTGCGCTTCAGGAATGAAAGCCATCATGCTCGGCGCTGAGTCAATTATGCTCGGGCTGAATGACGTTGTGGTTGCGGGTGGTATGGAGAGCATGAGCAACATCCCCTACTACCTCATGAAAGCGCGGACGGGTTATAAGTTCGGCGATGGACAATTGATCGACGGATTGTCATTCGATGGACTCACCGACGTTTACAATCACTGCGCGATGGGTGTGTGCGCCGACAATACCGCCAAAGAGATGAAGATCAGCCGGCAGGATCAGGACTCCTTCGCAATTGATTCCTATAAAAGATCGGCAGCCGCGTGGTCAGCCGGAAAATTCAAAGACGAAATTATTCCGGTAGAGATCACAGGTAAAAAAGGTGACGTCACACTTTTTGCAGAAGATGAGGAGTACAAGAGTGTGAACTTTGACAAAATACCGGGCCTCAAACCTGCATTTACGAAAGACGGAACGGTGACTGCAGCAAACGCTTCCACATTAAATGACGGCGCGGCGGCAGTCATTCTGATGAGCAAGGAGAAAGCACAGGAATTGGGCATTAAACCCATTGCAAAAATTCTTGGTTTCGCAGATGCGGCGCAGGATCCGATGTGGTTTACCACAACACCTTCGATCGCCATTCCGAAAGCGATAAAAGCAGCAGGTGTTGACGCCAAGAGCGTGGCTTACTACGAAATCAACGAAGCGTTCTCAGCGGTTGCCATTGCCAACAACATGAAGCTCGGACTCGATCCATCAAAAGTGAATGTCAATGGCGGCGCTGTTGCTTTGGGTCATCCGCTCGGCGCCTCGGGTGCACGCATCACCGTCACACTCGCCAGCGTATTGAAACAGAACAATGCATCCATTGGGGTGGCGGGTATCTGCAACGGTGGCGGCGGCGCTTCGGCGATCGTGTTGGAACGCCTGTCGTAACGAACACAACAAGCAGACCTTTATTTCGTTTTGAAATTCGTTCCCTGGGAATGTTCCGCTATCTGGCCATCATATTGCTCAGCTCATCAGGCGTGTTCGCCCAAAAGCACGTGGTCCATTATTACGATGGCGCTAAAAAACACATCCAGGAGGACTACTACGTTCAAAAGAACAACGAAGAGATTCTCGAAGGTCCCTACAAACGATATTTTCCCAATGGCCAGCTGGAAATGGAGGGCGCCTACTCTGATGGCCGTCGCTCCGGTACTTTCATGGAGTATTTTCCCAATGGCAAACTGCAACGAAAGATAACCTACCTCAACGGGCTTCGACACGGACCGGTTGAAGTGTACGATGAGACGGGCCAGCAAATTCAAAAAGCTTCCTATCAGAACAACTTGCTGGTTGACAGCCTGAAGTCATTTTATCAGACCGGTTTGACCAAACAGGAAACCAACTTTGTAAAAGGAAAACCCGATGGATTGGTGAAAGAATATTACCCGTCAGGAAAAATTCATAAAGAAATTACCTATCAGAATAAGAAGCCCAATGGGCCGACGAAGATTTATTATGAATCAGGTGTGCTCTACGAAGAAGCTAATTTCAAGGATGGCGTGATCAACGGCTATTACAAAAAGTACTATCCAAACAGTCAGCTTGAGACCGTGTCCACCATGAAGGACGGTGAAAAAACCGGCAACTTTAAGAACTACGACAAGGAAGGACATCTTTTGCTGGAAGGATTTTTTGAAGCCGGCAAATTAACGGGCGACAACACGGCATACTACCCGGACGGCACGATACGTCACAAATTCCAATATAAAGAAGGAGCCAAGACAGGGACCAACTATGAGTACCATGCCAACGGTCAGGTGAAAACGAAAGAGACCGTTGCACTGAATGGGATTGACCTGACCGAAGACGGTTTTGATGACAAGGGCAAGCAGACCTATGAAAAACATTTCCGGAAGCTGAAGCAGCAAGGAGTCTGGACGTATTACTTCAGCGACGGGAAGACCCCTTCAATAAAAGAAACTTACGAAAACGGAAAACTTCATGGCGTGCGAACCCAGTTTTTTCCCAACGGCGAGAAAAAAATGGAAGAGACTTACCAGTTCAACCTGATCACGGGGCCGGTCAAAACTTACTATGAAAACGGGAAACAGGAGTCTGTAGCCGAGTTCCGCGCCAGTCGCCCGCATGGGCTCTTCACCAGTTACCACCCCAACGGCAAGATCAAAGAACAAGGAGAGTACGTCGCGGGCAAGAAAAACAAGGAGTGGAAAGAGTTCGATGAGAACGGGAATGTGACGAAGACGTATTTGTTCAAGGCCGGGATTCTGGCTGAGGAGAAGTGATTTGAAGGTCGCAGGTTCTAAGGTGCAAGTCGCACGTTGGTGGCAGTTCATTGCAGTTTACCCAACTTAAGGATCCCGATAACTATCGGCACCTATTGGCACCTGCCGGTCAGGCACGGCGCGCAGGCAGTCATTAGCAAATCAGCACATCAGCACATTAGCAAATTAGCACATTAGCAAATCACCTTGTATTTTGTGCGCCATGAGCGCGATCAAGGAAACCAATTTCAAATTCAAGGGTCAGACAGGATTCTACCGCGGCAAAGTCCGTGATGTTTACTATTTCGGCGACCGCATGGTGATGGTGGCTACGGATCGTATCTCTGCGTTCGATGTGGTGCTGCCCAGGGCGATTCCCGACAAAGGGCGTGTGCTTAACCAGATTGCCGCATTAAACCTGGGGCAAACCAAGGAGTTGGTTCCGAACTGGGTTCAGGCCACACCCGATCCCAACGTGACCGTGGGATTCAAGTGCGACACTTATGCCGTGGAAATGGTGGTGCGTGGATACCTCGCGGGTCATGCAGGTCGGGAGTACAAGGCGGGCAAGCGAATCTTGTGTGGAGTGAATCTACCTGAAGGGCTTCACGAAAATGACCCTCTTCCCCAGCCTATCATCACACCCACGACAAAAGCGCACGTGGGCCATGACGAAGACATTTCGCGTGAGGAAATTCTGAAGAGAAAAATCGTAAGTGAAGAAGATTATTCCACGCTGGAGAAATATGCACTCACCTTATTCAAGAAGGGAACCGAGCTTGCTGCACGGCGCGGGTTGATTCTGGTGGACACCAAATATGAATTCGGTAAACACAACGGAAAAATATTCCTGATCGACGAAGTCCACACACCGGACTCATCACGGTATTTCTATAAGCAGGGTTATGAGCAACGGCAGGCTACCGGTGAAGCGCAAAAGCAACTTTCAAAAGAATTTGTAAGGCAGTGGCTGATCGAAAATGGCTTCCAGGGAAAAGAGGGTCAGCGGGTACCCGAAATGACGGATGCGATCGTTGATTCGATTGCAGATCGCTACCGTGAATTGTATGAGCAGATGACGGGAGAAAAGCTCGCCGTGCTCAGTTCAAAAAGTATTTACGAGCGGATTGAACAGAGCATCGTTAATTACCTAAATTGAATTAATTTTAGGGCCTGATACCAGACACCGCATGAAGTACACGATCGACAAACAGGAGAAATACAGCCTTCTACGCCTGCACGAAGAGAAATTAGATTCCAATGTGGCTCCGGCCCTCAAATCTGAATTGATTACGCTGCATGCGGAAGGGATCCGGAACATCATTCTTGACCTGGCTGAAGTGAAATACACAGATAGCTCCGGATTAAGCGCTCTCCTGGTTGGTAATCGCATCTTACAGGAGGACGGCGGCGTATTTGTACTCGCAGCGCTTTCCGATCATACGTTGAAACTCATCAAGATCTCACAACTGGACAGCGTACTGTCCATTGTTCCCACCGTGGAAGAAGCGGTAGACAGTGTTTTCATGCATGAGATCGAAAAGGATATGAAAGACGAGACCAACTGATTGTCGCTCAAGCTTACCATCCTGGGCTCCAGTGGAGCATTGCCTGCTTACGGCAGATTTCCTTCCTCACAATACGTTACCATTCAAAATCGTCACTTTCTTATTGACAGCGGCGAAGGCACTCAGATGCGTCTTGCTCAATACGGCATCGGCATCCATAAGATCGATCATATCTTTATCAGCCACCTGCATGGCGATCATTACCTCGGCTTAACCGGGCTGATCTTTTCCATGCACCTGCAAAAGCGGGAATCGGATCTTCACCTGTATGCTTTCCGCGGCCTGGAAGAAATCCTGCTGGCTCAATTCAAGCATTCGAATTCATCGCTCAACTACAAAATTATTTTTCATCGTCTGACCGAAAACAAATCCGAAATAATCTACGAGGATGATGCTTTGACTGTGGAGACAATTCCACTGGTACACAAAATCCATACTTCCGGCTTTCTGTTTCGTGAAAAATCAAAAAGTCTCCGCATGGACAAAACAAAACTCGGCGATGAGTTGTTGTTGCAGCACATCGTGAGGCTCAAGGCTGGAGAAGATGTTGTGGACGAAACTGGCAACGTGCTTTTCCGAAGTAAAGACTATACCCTGCCGCCACGACCGTCATTCTCTTATGCATATTGCTCAGATACCCAACCTGACCCCAGGATCACAGAGCAGATCAAAAAGGTGAATATCCTTTACCATGAAGCTACTTTTCTGGAAGACGAAAAAGAGAAAGCACGCCAGACCAGACACAGCACTGCAGCGGAGGCGGCGGAAGTAGCACGAGAGGCGCAGGCGGGAAAACTTTTGATAGGACATTTCTCGGCTCGCTATAAAGACCTCAATCCCGTACTTGAAGAAGCGAGACGCGTTTTTGAGAATACGTCTTTGGCGATTGAAGGAGAAAGTTTTGAGTTGAAAGACTGATACTATGAACTTGCTGTTGCAATTGGCGACCGGGACGATGTCAGGCTGAGCGAAGTCGAACCCTTTTCGAAGGATCACCCAATTGCGTTCGACTCCCTGCCTTTTCCGAAGCGGGTATGCGCAGGCAGGCGCTCAGGCTGACTCCCTCACGATAACGTTTCGATAAGATTGACGAATCCAGTAATTTACAGCCAACACCTAAGCCCTAATCCCTAAGACCTAAATGCTCGAACGCAAAAAACATAACCTCTTCATGGTCCTTAGCGGAATCTTTCTCACCAACGCGCTGATGGCCGAAATGATCGGAATTAAGATTTTCTCCGCGGAAGAGACCCTGGGGCTTCATCCCGCGAATCTGAATATCCTTGGCTTCACCATGGACTTCAATCTTACCGCTGGTGCCGTGATCTGGCCGGTGGTATTCATCACTTCCGACCTGATCAATGAATATTTTGGAAAACCCGGCGTTAAGAAAATAAGCTACCTCGCTGCAGGACTGATCGCTTACGCTTTTGCCGTCGTCTTCGTCACCATGCATCTGCCTCCCGCGGGTTGGTGGCTCGAAGCCAACAGCGTCGACAGCGCGGGAAACTATTTCAACATGGACTTCGCCTTCAATAAAATATTCGGCCAGGGCCAACGCATCATCCTTGGTTCACTTTCGGCTTTTTTGATCGGCCAGCTTGCAGATGTTTACGTATTTCAAAAGTTGCGAAAACTGACCGGCGCGAAAAAGCTGTGGCTGCGGGCTACGGGCTCCACCATTGTATCGCAGCTGGTAGACAGTTTCGTGGTATTGTTTATCGCATTTTACGGAACGTTCTCCAACACGCAGATCGTCGCCATCGGGATCACCAACTATATCTACAAATTTTCTATGGCTGTCGCGCTCACGCCATTGATTTATCTCGGCCATCAACTGATCGACAACTACCTGGGCAAGGAAGCCGCACACCAATTGTCTGAAGAATCAGCGAATCAGAGTGAGAAGTTTCTGTAACGAAATCACTTATGAAGAGCGGAAAATATTATCAAGGATTACCGCTGTGGCAACCGAAGCATTCAACGATTCAGCGTCACCGAATTTCGGAATGGTGATGCGATGAGTAATCAATTTCTCCACGTCACCGGATATTCCGCGCGACTCATTCCCAATGACGAGGATGCCCTGTTTGTCAAACGTTTGGGTATGCACGTTCTCCCCTTTCAAAAAAGCCCCATAAACAGGAATTGCCGGTTTAGATAAAAAAACGGGAAGGGAAGTGTAGTGCATGCTGATGCGAAGGAATGAACCCATGGTAGCGCTGATCACTTTCGGATTATAGAAATCTGTTGTCTCCGGAGACGCAACGATCTGTCTTACACCATACCAATCCGCTGTGCGTATGATCGTGCCCAGGTTGCCCGGATCACGGATGTCATCAAGTGCGATCGTCCAGCCGTTCTGACTCAGGGGTTTCGGAGTCGCCATAGAAACAACAGCAAGCGCTGCATTGTTGGTCTCCACCGATCCGATGGAGGCAAGTTCCTGTTCATTCACGATGATCACTTCCCCTGCTTTGGCGGATAGTTTGGGTGACAACACATTCAAAAAACTCTCTGTGCCCAGCAGGATTTTAACATCGAAGTCTGACGCCAGTGTTTCCTTCACCACTTTGTTTCCGTGTACGACAAAGGATTGTTCCGCGAGGCGGTATTTCTTTACTTGCAACTGTTTAATGAAGCGAACTTTGGCTTTTGAAAGCATACAGGGCGTTAGCCGGAAAGTTACCAAAATTTCATGGGCTGTTGTTGCCTGTATCATGCTTTGGGCTTGCAGCAGTACGCGATACCTCGACAAAAACCAGAAGCTGCTGTACAAACAGTCGATTGAGGCGCCCAAGGGCTTCGATAAATCCGAACTCAACGATTACTACGTTCAGAAAGCAAACCGGAAGTTCCTTTGGGTGTTCAACAGTCTCACAGGAATGTACTACTGGGGATTAAAATCCTTCAATAAAGAAACCTCTTGGCCGATCCACAGCAAAAAAGATTTTGTCAGGAAAAAAGAAGTCAAGGAAAAGAAATTCGACCGGAAGATCGCAGCGACAAAAAATCCACGACGCATCGCAAATCTTCAGTTCAGAAAACAACAAAAAAGCGACGCATTCAACTTCAAGATCGAATATGGAAACCTTCCGATGCAGTGGGGTGAGAAAGTTTCTGTGTATGATTCTGCCAATGTGCAGGCTACCGTTGAAAAGTTAAATACCTATCTCTTCAATCACGGCTATTTTCTGGGCAAGACCATTCCGGAAATCAGAGAAAAGGAAAAAAAAGTGTCGGTAAAATATGTGATTGTCCCGGGGCAGCCTTTTTTGTATGATACAATTTTCTATCGTGTGGCAGACAGTGCTGTGCTTCGGCTGGTCCGGCAGTTTGAAGTCGAAAGCAAGATCAAAATCGGCGAGCGCTACGATCAGAAAAAAATCAGCGACGAGCGCGACCGTATCGACCTGATCATGAAAGATCATGGCTATTATGACTTCTCCAAGCAATACATCGATTTCCAGATCGACACCACCTACGGGCATAATCATGCCATCGCGCTGCAAATGTCCATCTCGGATCCCGTGTACCACGATTCACACCGGATATTTAAAATCGACTCCGTTAATTTCACTACCGACGCCAGTGTAAAACCAACTACTTCATCCAAACGAAAATCTTCGAAATTCAAGGATGTCAATTTTCACTACTATGTGTATCAATACAGTAAAAAAATTCTGACGAATCGGGAGTTCCTCCATCGCGATAGTCTGTATAGCCGCTCGAACACATTGCAAACACAACGTCAGCTTGCCAACCTGGATATTTTCAAATTCGTCAATGTGAACTATGATACCTCCGGCGGAAAATTCGTCGCCAACATTTTTACGAGTCCACTGGACCGGTACGCCTGGACAAACGAGGCTGGGGTCACGGTGACACAGGGTTTCCCCGGTCCGTACTACAGCCTTTCTTTTAAAAAGAGAAACATCTTCAAAGGACTCGAGATATTTGAATTGAATGGACGGTTCGGTTTTGAAGGGGTGGCCGCTGCCACCGAGATCGGCGGTGTCTATCGCAGCACAGAAGCAGGGATCAATTCGTCGGTCACGTTCCCCCAATTTCTCTTTCCAACAGGTAGATATGCCGACCAACTCGGAAAGTTCAACCCGAAGACACGGTTGCTCGCAGGTTACACCTACACCGATCGCCCGGAATACCAACGATCCAATGTCACCATCTCAAATACCTATACATGGCAGAACAAACGTACTACCAATTATTCGTTTACGCTCACCAACCTCCAGATCATACAGTCTACGCTTACCAATGCGTTTGATTCCCTCCTCACCGATCTTCAAACAAAACAGGGTAACAACCTGAAGAACTCATTCAAGCCCTCCCTGGTCAGCTCCATGATCTTCACGATGACATGGAATCCGAACAATTATGGAAATGCTGAACGTAGCTCATTCTTTATGCGGTTCACCGCGGAAAGCGGCGGTACATTGTTTAACATCTATACACCTACCCTTGCCACGGACAACGGACTACAGGTTTACAAATACCTCCGGGCCAGCCTTGACCTGCGAAAAAAATTGATCATCGACAAAAACACGTCGATAGCCTACCGTTTCAACACCGGCGTTGCTTATTCGTACGGTGGTGACAACTCCCTTCCCTACGAAAAATATTTCTTCGTGGGAGGAAGCAACAGTGTCAGGGCGTGGCGACCGCGTCGCCTGGGTGTGGGCTCATCGCCTCCCCCCATTACCACAAATCCCGCAAGCGACGGAACGTTTAACTATCAATATGAAAAACCGGGGGAAATTCTACTGGAGGCCAGCATCGAATGGCGCAAGCGGCTTTTCGGTTTTGTCAACGGAGCCATTTTCATCGACGCCGGAAACGTCTGGTCTTTCCAACAGGTAAAACCACCCGACGCTGCCGAGAATGTGGCGTCATGGGCGCAGCAGGGTAACACAAAGTTTTATTTCGATCAGTTCTATAAGGAGATAGCAGTCGGCACCGGCTTTGGACTTCGTTTCGATTTTAACTTTCTCGTGCTCCGCCTTGATATCGGTATCAAAGCCTGGGATCCTGCACGTGCCCCCGGTGATCGTTTTGTTCTGGATCGCTTAAGTTTCTTCAAACCCTACGCACATAAGAATGCAGACGGGACCTATTCGAACGTGAGGGAACCCGTCATCTGGAACGTTGGTATCGGCTATCCTTTTTAAGTTAGGAAGGTTGGGAGGTGTTTACGTTGCGGTAGCCGGGCTAAGCGGAGTCAAGAAATCTACACGTCTCACTTCGACTCCGCTCAGTGTGACTCACTTCGACTCCGCTCAGTGTGACTCACTTCGACTCCGCTCAGTATGACTGACTTCGACTACGCTCAGTATGACTCACTTCGACTCCGCTCAGTATGACTCACTTCGACTACGCTCAGTGTGACTCACTTCGACTCCCCTCAGTGTGACTGACTTCGAAATTTAATTCAAAACGCAGTCTATGAATTCAGTACCCAAGCAACCTCTTCAATTCAACACTCACCTTTTCCGCTGAGGGCAGCATCATTTTTTCCAATTCCGCATTCAGCGGAACGGCGGGTAAGTTCGAAGCGCCAAGAGTCCATACCGGCGCATCGAGGTCTGTGAAACACTCTTTTGAAATTCTTCCCGCGAGGGATTCGGCGAATGAGTTCATCAGCGGTTCTTCTGTGAGCACGAAAGCGCGTCCGTGGCGCTTCACCGCTTCGACAACACAGTTCCAATCGAGGGGATTGAGAGTACGCAAGTCGACGATCTCCACCTGCCCGGGAAACTCTTTCGCAGCTTCCTTCGCCCAATAAACTCCCATACCGTAGGTGATGATCACGGCCGACAAACCTTCCTTGACCTTTTCTGCTGAAGCGCTCAGAACAATATTCGCTTTGCCAAGCGGAATAATATAGTCTTCGTCAGGTTCGATAGTCTTTGCCTCCGGCGTACCCGGAACCTTACTCCAATACAAACCTTTGTGTTCGAGTAACACAACTGGATTGGGGTCATAAAACGATGCTTTGAGCAAACCTTTCATGTCGGCCGCATTGGAGGGATATACCACCTTTATTCCTCTGATCGTAAGCAATGTCGATTCGATGCTGCCACTGTGGTAAGGTCCACCGCCGCCATAAGCCCCGATCGGCACGCGGATCAAAGATTGGATTGGGAATTTTCCTTTTGTGAGATAGCAACTCTTCGAAAGTTCTTCTACGAGCTGGTTCATGGCCGGCCAGATGTAGTCGGCGAATTGTATTTCAACAATCGCCTTGCATCCCACGGCAGACATTCCCGCAGTTGAGCCAACGATGTATGCTTCCTGAATCGGTGTGTTGAAAACCCGCTCGTCGCCATACTTTTGCGCCAACGTGGCCGCTTCCCTGAAAACACCTCCTAATCTTCTACCTACGTCCTGCCCGTAAAACAACGCTTCGGGATGTTTCTTCAGAATTTCATCAACAGCATGAAGCGCCGCATCCACCATCACCACTTTCTCTCCCTTTTCAGGAGTGCGCGTACCCGCTTCCTCCAGCGTAGCAGCAGGCGCAAATTCATGCGAATCAAAGTCATCGAGATCAGGGTCGGCAGCCGCGACCGCTTTTTCAAAATCAGACTTGACTTTCGAAGCTGCTTTTTGCTCAATGCCTTTTAATGTGAGTTCATCAATACCTTCCTCTGTTAGAGAATGCCTGAGCTTGACCAGTGGATCATTCTTTTGATGCTTCGCAAGATCTTCACCCCTGTACCACTCCTTCCTCACACCCGAAGTATGATGACCCAGCAATGGACAAGTCGCGTGAAGCAACAGTGGTGAACGATTTTCCCTGACGAAGTCGATTGCCTTTTTTACGTTCAAATAACTCCTGACGAAGTCGGCGCCATCGGTCCGCATCCTTTCCATTCCTTTAAACCCCGCAGCATATTCGTACGCGTCCATCGTTCGCATCTCCGGACCTGTAGCCGATATACCCCAGTCATTATCCTGTACTAAATAAATGATCGGCAGTTTTTTAAGCACCGCCATTTGAAAAGCTTCGGCTACTTCCCCTTCCGTTACGGAGCCGTCCCCCAGCGAGCAAAGAACAACGGGACGATTTTTTCCTTTCAGCAATTTTTGTGACTCGAGGTAAGCGATGCCATGGGCCATTCCCGTTGCGGGGATCGCCTGCATGCCGGTGGCGGAACTTTGATGAGGAATGGTGGGAAATCCTTCTCGGCGCAAACAGGGATGTCCGTAGTAACTGCGTCCTCCTGAAAAGGGATCATCGCGCTTGGCCATCAGCTGAAGCATCAGTTCATAAGGTTCCATTCCGATCGCCAGCAGCATAGATTCGTCACGATAGTATGGAGCCGCAAAGTCATAGGACTCAAGTTGCAAGCCCGCAGCCAGCTGGATGGCTTCATGACCTCGCGATGTGCTATGAACGTAACGTGCCGCGACGGACTGCTGCTCGTCATAGGTTTCCGCCATTCTCCGCGCTGTGCACATCAGCTCGTACGCACGAAGAAGAACCTCTGATTTTACCTGTGATTTTGCTTTACCGGGTGCGCTCGTCTCTGCCATGCTACCGTTTGAAATGGCAAATTTAGACTAAATGGCCCGAAAGCAGAAACCGGTAGGCTGGTACAAACTAGCCGCGCTGCGCCTTCGCGATCCAGGCATTGATCTTCTTTTCCAGCAACATCAGCGGAAGGCTTCCGGAATTCAAAACCTGGTTGTGAAATTCTTTGATGGAGAACTTGTCACCGAGAATTTGTTCGGCGCGCGTCCGCAATTCACGGATCTTCAGCTGACCGACCTTGTAACATAGTGCAGCCCCAGGTGTAGCGATGTAGCGCTCCACCTCCACGGCAATTTTTTCGGGAGATTCCGCTTCATGGGCTAGGGAGTATGCGATCGCTCGCTCACGTGTCCATCCCATGGTGTGAATGCCCGTTTCAAGCACAAGCCTGATGGCCCGGTGCATCTCCATACTGAGCATCCCGAAATATTGATAAGGATCTTCATATAAGCCAAGTTCTTTGCCGAGCGATTCAGCATACAAAGCCCATCCTTCGACAAAAACGCTGATACTTTCCGGGTGCAGAAATTCGGGCAACTCATTATTCTCCTGCTGCAGCGTGAGTTGATAGTAGTGACCTGGAATAGCTTCGTGAAGGAAGAGCGCTTCATCAGCAAATTTATTATAGCGTTTCACGTCGGGAATTGGGACATAAAAGATCCCGGGCCGGGACCCGTCTTTGTTTCCCGGCAAAAATTCTGCGCTCGCAGAAGCTTCCCTGAAAGCTTCCGTGCGTCGGACCTCAAACTGACCTTTGGGTTTCAGGTCGAAGAGCTCATTGAGTTTCGGTTTGATCCGGTCATGGATCGCGTTGAAGTTTGCGATGACCTGTTCCGGCGCGGAGAATGGCATTTGATTTTTATCTGCCCGCACGAAATCGCAAAAACTTTTCATATCTCCTTTGAAACCCAATTGCGATTTTACCTTTTCCATTTCGGCTCCAATGCGCTCCACCTCTTTTTTTCCGAGCTCATGAATTTCCGCAGCAGTCATTCCCGTCGTGGTGAAGTATCGAATCAGGTGATTGAAGGCACGCGTACCATGGGGAACCGCACTGATTCCATGTGTCTCCCGGCCTGCAGGCAGATAGGTGTTCCTGAGGAAGTCAAGCAACTTCTTATATTTTGGAACAAGCTTGTTTGTAATCATCTCTTTATAAGCCGTGATCAACCGTTGCTTGTCGGTCTCTGAAAAATTCGTCGGCATCAGACCAATTGGAGAATAAAACAGATTTTGTTCAGCGGGAAGCTTCACGAAATTCTGGACCTGCGGGATCATTCTTTCGATGATAACTTTCGGAAGGACTACTTTTTTTGTGATTCCCTCATTCATCTTCACGATCGCCGTGTCAATGAAAGGCAGGAAGTCGTCGATCCGGTGAAGCCAATTTTCATAATCTTTCACTGTGTTGAATGGCTGCAGACTTTGTCCCCCGGCGAGCTGCGACATATATAAGTGCAACGACTGGATCTGCATGATCGGCGTGAGCTCCATCGACGGCATATCGAACATCGGCGAAGCAATGCTGACCAGGGAGTCCTGAAGACCTTCGAGCTTGATTTCACAATCCCACTTCAACACACCGAGACTGAGCCACTGGGACGGCGTGAGTTCTGTCGAATCATATGCCGACGCTGCTTTTGCGAAGGCGCTGTAATTTTCAATCAAATCTTTTTGGTACGGATCGGAGATATAATTTTCGACGCGATCGTTGTACATCGTTTCACCAGCTTTGGTCGATTCAATGGGATTGATGCGCATCTTAAACGCATTATACTCACGGAACAGGCTGTCGACTGATGCAACGGCATTGATCTCTTCTTTCGGCTTTGGATTCTGGCAAGAAATCAAGAGAATAATAAGGGCGGCAAGAAAGAGGTTGGTGCGCATGGGATTTAGATTGACCATGGGCAAGATGTAGAACAAAGTGATGAAGTGCAAGTCGTATTAGTTGCCAGTTTGCGCTACAATACCCGAGTGGAATCAACGCCCGCGGAAATTTTTCAGATGGCCTCTACTGCTTGGGTAACTTAAATCCCACCGGTTCGCGGGTCCTGACAGCCGGTTCCAGGAGTTCGCGGATCAATTTGAAAATGTTCGCGATATCCCGGTCCTGGTTAAACTGATTCTCTTCAAGTTTCTCAATCCTTTTCTGCAGCTCAGCATAGTCAAATGCCATCTGTCGCATCTTCACAAAAAGCCGCATAATCTGAATGTTGACGGCAATGGCCCGCGGACTGTTGAGCACACTGGACAACATCGAGACGCCTTGTTCTGTAAATGCGTAAGGCAAGTATTTGGAATGCTTCCCGCGACCGAATTCCTCTAAGGTCACAATCTGTGACCTTAGAAAATCCCATTCCCCTTTGGACAACTGGAACATAAAGTCAGGCGGAAACCGGGTTTGGTTTCGCTTTACAGCTTGGTTCAAAACCTTTACGTCTACCTCATATAATGTGGCCAAATCCGGGCTCAGCATCACCTTATGTTTTCGCACTACGTGGATTCGCGAATACAGTGTCTTTTCAGATAATACCATTTCAGTCATTGAAAGCCGCTTTTTTGGGCAAAATAGCGCCTTTTAAAATATTTTACTAATATTTTTAGTATTTGTGTCACAAATATTAGTATTTCACCACGTGGAACGGAACATCATTCATCTCGACCTGGACGCCTTTTATGTGGCGGTGGAATGCAAGAAAGAACCAAAGCTTCGGGGCCGTCCCCTGATCGTCGGGGGGCAAAGCCGGCGCGGTGTGGTTGCGGCCTGCAGTTATGAGGCCCGGCACTTCGGTGTCCATTCGGCGATGCCCATGTATCTGGCTCTTCAGCTCTGCCCTGATGCTACGGTGATATCGGGCGATATGGAGGCATACAGTCAACACTCTCACCTGGTCAGTGATATCATCGCGGATGCAGCACCATCATTCGAAAAAGCATCGATTGATGAGTTCTATATCGACGCGAGCGGAATGGATAAATTTTTCGGTGCATTCAAGTGGGCCATGGAACTGCAGCAACGAATCAAAAAAGAATCTGACCTGCCGATTTCCATGGGGCTCTCGGTGAATAAGCTTGTCTCAAAAGTGATTACGGGGGAGTTCAAGCCCAATGGGACGAAACATATTCCGGCGGGCGAAGAAGTTAATTTCCTTTCTCCCCTCGCGGTCGATAAGATTCCGATGATTGGGAAACAAACCAGCGCATTTCTGTATGATATGGGTGTACGCACGGTTGCAACTCTTCGGGAGATGCCGGTGAAGTTTTTAATCAGCGCGTTTGGTAAGAATGGAATGTCGCTTTACAACAAAGCACGCGGCATAGACGAATCACCGGTCGTTCCTTATCACGAACAAAAATCAATATCTACTGAATCCACCTTTGAAGAAGATACCATCGACGTGAGAAGACTGAAATCGATTCTTATTGCCATGGTGGAGAAGGTGGGCTTCCAACTGCGGGAGCAAAAAAAGCTAACCTCCTGTGTGACTGTGAAGATCCGCTATTCAAATTTCGATACGGAGACGAAACAAATTCATATTCCTTACACAAGTTCCGACCACATCTTGCTGAAAGTCGTGCAGGACCTGTTTGACAAACTGTACAGTCGCCGCATGCTGATACGCCTGGTGGGTGTGCGGTTGAGCAATCTCGTGCAGGGGAATCACCAGATCAATCTCTTCGACGACACGGAAGAAGACATTAATCTGTACGAAGCCATGGACTTCATCAAGCATAAGCACGGCGTGGAGAAGTTGATACGTGCTACAACATTGGGGTTAAACAACCGCATCCATTCCGAGGTAAATGTTTTTAACGGAAAATCGGACCGAATGCTAAACCGATAGAAATGAAAACGTCGAATCTCCATTCAGAAGAATTGTTCTTCATTATATCCCCTCCGGCGGATATTCTGCGACAGATCGCAAATATGAAAAGGCAAGTACGGCAATCGATCGGCAGGCCGTTCGAGGCAGAACTGTCGATCGGACATATCTCTCTTCACAAAGATTCGGGCAGCTGCATCGAAACGTCATTGAGTGAGATTGACTGCCGCCTGTCTGCGATAGATCCATTCGAAATTCAAATCAAAGATTTCAATGCGTTCTTCAGCTCAAAAACCATTTTTCTTGACATCGTCAACAAAGATGCAGTACATGATGTGTTCGAAAGCATCACCCGGCTGCCCTACGACGGCGTACCACACGTCACCATCGCAAAGAATCTTGCCAAGCCGGATTTTCAAAAAGCCTGGAGCAGCCTCACAGCCTCACCCTACAGTACAAAGTTCATCTGCGATCGCATCAAAGTATTGAGGCGTTCAAAGCGGCGTTGGCTGCATTATACCGAGATTCCGCTTAAGTGCCATGCCAACAGAACAACCCTTCCTCCTGAGCCCACATTGATCCATGTTCCTCAACTGTCATACGGGTTTTAGTTTTAAGTATGGCACACTTTCGCCACGCGCTCTTTTTGAAGAAGCGCGGCGGTGTGGTGTTCACAAGCTGGCGGTGACTGAGATCAACAACACGGCCTCCTACCTGGAGATGTTGAGATTGTGTGCAGAAAATCGCGCGGCAGACCCGGCTTATAATCTGGAGATCGCTGTCGGGATTGAGTTCCGTCGTGATGATGAGTTGCTTTACATCGCCCTGGCACAAAACAATGACGGGTTCGAATCCATCAATCGTTTTCTCTCATACCACAACGAGACGGAGATGCCCATTCCCTTTCCGGCTCCCGTATTTGAAAAGAATGTCAGTATCATCTATCCGGTCGGCCGACGTGAATGCGCGCAATTGCAACCCCACGAGTATATCGGTGTAAGGCACCATGATTTATCCGGTTTACATGCCGTTGAAGGATTCTTGGAGCACACTCAGAAATTTGTCGCATTGCACACCGTCACATTCTTGCCGCCACAAAACAAAGCGGGCAAACTGGTTTACCAGGACCACAACATCCATCGGCTGCTGCGTTGCATTGCAAACAATACCCTTCTCAGCAAAATTGCTCCGGAGCAATGTGCTTCACGCGATGAGTTTCTGATTTCCGAGGAAGCTCTACAGCAACAATTCAGTCGCTACCCACAATTGGTGGCAAACGCTTCGAGATTGTTGAACGAATGTTCCATCGACTGTGAGCTCCACACCGATAAAAACCGGAAAACATTTACGGGCAGCCATCACGAAGACGTAGAACTACTCCGCCGCGAAACAACGCGGGGTTATGAGAGAATCTTTCCTGACGACCAGGACAAGCAGGTTTGGAAGCGAATCGAAAAAGAACTGGATATCATTCAGAAGAAGAATTTCACAGCCTACTACCTGATAACACATGACCTGATCAATTTCGCGAAGCGCAGGAATTTCGATTTTGTGGGACGGGGAAGCGGCGCCAACAGCACCGTCGCCTTTTGCCTGGGGATAACAAATGTCAACCCGATCGATCTCAATCTGTATTTTGAAAGGTTCCTTAATGAGGAGCGCACCTCCCCTCCTGACTTCGACATCGATTTTTCGTGGGATAACCGGGACGATATTTATGAATACATCTTCACGAAATATGGAAGCGATCACGCCTGCCTGCTCGGCACCCACGTCACTTATCAGGAAAAATCCATTCTGCGTGAACTTGCAAAAGTATTCGGCCTTCCCAAGGATGAGATCGATGACCTTGTAGACAATCGTGCGTTCAACAAGGGTCGCGATCACATCGGAGAGCTGATCCATGTGTATGCAGAGTTAATGATCAGCCGCGAGCTCCCCGCAAATTTCTCCATACATGCCGGCGGCGTATTGATCACAGAGAAACCAATTTACACTTACACCGCAACCACCGTTCCGGCAAAGGGTTACCCGGTCACTCACTTTGAAATGCACAGTGCCGAAGATTTCGGAATTTTTAAGTTCGATATCCTCAGTCAAAGGGGATTGGGCCACATACGTGAAACGGTAAAACACGTTCGACGCAACCAGGGGATTGACGTCGACGTGCATCGCGTCGAAGAATTCAAACAGGACGTCAAAGTAAAAGACCTCCTCCGGCAAAGCCGCGCAATGGGATGTTTTTACGTGGAGTCGCCGGCGATGCGAATGTTGTTGGGCAAACTACGCTGCGATGACTACCTCACCCTGGTGGCTGCGAGTTCGATCATCCGTCCGGGTGTGGCGCGTTCGGGGATGATGCGCGCTTATATTGAACGTTTTCATGCGGTGAGACGCGGCGAAACATACGAGTCGATTCATCCCAAAATGGATGAGCTCATGCGCGACACATTTGGCGTAATGGTGTATCAGGAAGATGTGATTAAAGTAGCGCACGAGTTTGCCGGGCTCACTCTAACGGAAGCAGACGTGTTACGGCGTGGGATGTCCGGGAAGTACAGATCACGCGCCGAGTTTCAGGGTGTGCGGGAGAAATTCTTTCAGAACTGTGCCCGGCAAGGTTATGACCGCAAGGTCACGGAACGCGTCTGGTTCGAGATCGAGAGTTTTTCGGGATACTCTTTCGCGAAAGGACATTCGGCGAGCTACGCAGTAGAGAGCTATCAAAGCCTGTTTCTGAAAGCCCACTACCCGCTGGAATTTATGGTGAGCGTGATCAACAACTTCGGTGGCTTTTACCGCACGGAGTTCTATTTTCATGAAGCGCGCATGCTGGGAGCGTTGATCGAAGCTCCCTGCGTCAACCAGAGTGAGTACCTGAGCACGATTCATGGAAAAAGCATCTTCATGGGGTTCATTCACCTGAAAGGTCTGGAGAAAAAGATTGCTGAAAATATCGCAGTCGAACGGGAGGCAAACGGAGAATATAAAAGTCTCGACAATTTTTTGCGCCGCACACCGACGATCGGATTGGAGCAACTCCGGCTATTGATCCGGATCGGTGCCTTTCGGTTCATCCACAAGACCAAACAGAAACTATTGTGGGAGGCGATGCTGTATTTCAACCATACGCGCAGCAAGCCCTCGACAACGGTAGATCTGTTTGATACAGAACCTAAAGAGTTTCCTCTGCCAACCCTCGAACGCCAATCATCCGAAGATGCCTTCGACGAGATTGAACTTCTGGGTTTCCCTCTGGGCGATCCATTCAGACTGCTTCCACACCAGGAATCGCCCGGCGTTTATAGCCGCAACCTGCATACCCATGTCGGACAAATCGTGCAGATCATCGGGTACGTGGTTACGACGAAAGACACACGGACCTCAAAAGGGGACCTTATGCACTTCGGGACATTTTATGACGCAAAAGGTGATGTATTCGACACACTTCATTTTCCTGGCATTGCGAAATCATTTCCGTTTCGGGGACGTGGGTTTTACCGTATCACTGGAAAGGTGACTGAAGATTTCGGAGTCCTCATGATCGAAGTGTCGCAGATGGTTAAGCTTGCCATGATTCACAAACGCCCGGAGAAGGCGCTACAGGAAAGCGATCTGAATAAACCCGGCGAATCGGCCCATATCCGGAGGTCAGCTCAACCTTATTGAATCGTATTATTTATCTGGATTTTCCCCGCTTGCGCACAGCCTCAGTCTCGGGCCTTGCAAGGTGATCGCCGACACGCAGGGTGTCGCCCGTCGATTCGATCCAAAGCATGTGACCCGCTCCGCGGCAGTGTGCACAGTTATCGAAGCCGATGCCCTTGCAAGTCTCGCAGGTTAACATCTTCCCGTGACAAAATTGGCACACCTTTTTCCCATTGCCCTCGCACGCCGGACACTGTTGCTCGTTGACAAGACCGGATCCAAAGCATGACCTGCAGGTGAGCCCACTCGCTCCGTGGCATGCCGAGCATTCTGTTGCGCCACTGCCGAGACAAGTGCCACACGGGATAATACCAGTACCAGGGCAATAGCTACAAATTAATAACTGCCCGCCGCGTGCCTTTGACAACGAGTCAAGGAAATTAATTGCCTGCTTTTTCTCAGCATCCAGTTTTTGCAGAAGCCGTTTGCTTTCCCGGGATGTAGTTTTCAAGGCGGGGGTTCGCGTTTCCACGTTTTCCTTGTTTCGAAGACGTGGATCGCGATGCAGGTTTCCCTGAAATGTTGGGTCGTTGTTGAATTTCGCAGCGTCCGCTCCCTCGTGATATTTCAAGTCCCAATATTCCTGCGCGTATGCTGGCGCACAGGAAAAAAATATCAGGATGCACAAAACTCGGCTCATGGCAGAAAACGTCAACAGTACAAATTTCAGTTTTTGTTTCTGTTCCTCTCAAAAGTCGACATCATTTTAATCAGGCAACTGTCAGGCGCCCGACACAATTCGACTACAGAAACGCCTTTCTATATGCCAGCTCATCGAATCCAAGCACAACAACTTTGTTATTGTCTTCGATCAGGGGACGTTTGATCACGCTGGTTTTATTCATCATCAAGCGGATGGCGGCTTCCTCATTGACGATCGAAGTCTGGATTTTTTCATCCAGTTGTCGCCATGTGGCACCCCGCTTGTTGACGAGCGACTCCCAGCCGACTTGCCCGCTCCAGTTTTTCAGCTTTGCGGCATCAATCCCCTTGATCTTATAGTCATGAAATTCAAAGTCGATCTTATTTTTTTTCAACCACTCCACCGCTGACTTCACCGTGTTGCAATTTTTTATTCCGTAAAGGACCATACTCCAAAAAAATTAGTTGCTGATGTCCTCCACAAATTTACGGATATCAGACTTGATATCACGGGAAGTCTTCAACATGGAAATAAAAGCGCTGCCAACAATTGCTCCGGCACCGTATTCGCACACGTTTAAAAACGATTCACGCGACGAAACGCCAAACCCAATCAAAAACGGGTTTTTCAGGGCGAGCTGTTTTAACCGGGTGAAATACGCCTCCTGCTCAGAGGAAAATGAGTGCTGCGCGCCGGTAGTGCTGGAAGATGACACCGCATAGATAAATCCGTCGGTCGCTTCGTCAATCACACGGATTCGCTCCGTCGATGTCGTGGGTGAGATCAGAAACACATTCTTCAGACCATATTTTTTAAATACACCGCCGTATTCATTTTGATAGACGTCCATAGGCAAATCGGGCAGTATCACTCCATCTGCGCCGGCAGCACTAAAGTCCCGGCAAAAAGTGTCAACACCATATTGCATCACAGGATTCAGGTAGCCCATCAACAGGATCGGCATGGTCACGGTCTCACGTATCTTTTTAATTTGTTCGAGAAGTTTTCTTAATGTCATCCCGTTGTGGATCGCCACCGTGTTACTGTCTTGTATCACGGGACCATCCGCCACAGGATCTGAAAAAGGAATACCTATTTCAATCAGATCTACCCCTGCCTCCTGGAGCGCGCTGGCAATGGTGACCGTATCTTCAAGATGAGGAAATCCTGCTGTAAAAAAAACGGAGAGTACCGCGCGTTTTTTGGAACCGAAAAGTTTGTTCAATCGGTTAGTGTCGTTCTGCATAATTTTTTTCGCCTGCTGTTATTGCAACAGTCAGAATATTTTGTTTGGGAGGCAAGGGACAGGTTGCGAAAGCGGTAAAGGCACACGGAGGATTGTATGCTTTATTAAAGTCAATGATCACGACACCCTTGGCATCCGGTTTCGCGACGTACAGATAGCGTCCTGCTCCATAGGTTGTTTGTGTATTCGTCTCGTCGCCAACGATTATAAAATACTCGTCGCCACCCTCGTCCAGAGCATCGAGACGATAACTGTTTCCTTCGATTTCAAAGACCAGCGTGCCGGGAGACGGCTGAGCACTGGTCTGACCCAGCACGTTTGTAATGTCGATCGTCTTCGTCGAATCCGCCTTTTCAAATTCAGCGCGGATCCGCCATTTTGAATCGACCGGAAACCTTTCAATCCCAGTAAAATTTTCCAGCGCAGGATTTTTGAAGTCACGGAGGCGCACGCCGAATTTATCTTCACGCCTGATAATAAACCATTCAAGAGAACCATAGCTCATGGAAGAAGCCTGACGCGCCGAGTCGGGATTGAATGCAACAAGGCGCTTTACCGGTTTGCCGTTGGATGTGATGTCGACGCCGTTCGCAGACTCGAGTGTGACTGCATTTTGTTTCAGTACAAAAAAACCAGCCCGGCCCGGAATCTTTCCCTCCGGAAAAATGATGTCGTTTGTCGGATCACTCCCGAATGTATTAATACCATCCTTAAGCCAAAACAAACCCGCGATATTCAGCCAGCCCTTTGCGCCCTTCAGTTCCTCGATTCGTTTCTCATGCCACGCATCGATCTCCGCTTTGTAAGCAGCCGGATCAACGGCCGGAAGTGAGTCTTTTTTCGGCGCACACGCTGTTGCGGCAAGCAACGCGATCATTACATACAGATTTTTCATCGTTTGAGTTTTTTGAACTAATATTTTCCCCATTTGATATATGTTTCAAGGTCCTTATCGCCACGACCCGAAAGATTGACCACCACTATATCATCGGGATCAAAATCAATTTTCCCCAACACGCTGGATGCGTGAGCAGACTCGATCGCAGGAATAATTCCCTCCATCCTACCCATTTCAATCCCTGCTTCCATGGCTTCATCATCTGTGGCACTCATGAAGGACACGCGACCCGTTTCAAAAAGATGCGCGTGCTGCGGGCCAATCCCCGGGTAATCCAATCCTGCTGATATCGAGTAAGGTTCAATAACCTGACCATCTTCGGTTTGCATGAGCAACGTCTTGCTGCCATGCAACACACCTGGCTTACCCAGAGCGGTTGTCGCCGCCGACTCACCGGAATCGACTCCCTTACCGGCTGCCTCCACCGCAATCAAATTCACGTGCAGCGCATCGAGATAATGATAAAATGCTCCTGCCGCGTTACTTCCTCCACCCACACAGGCGATGACATAATCCGGAAAGGGCTGGCCCTCAAGTTCCGTGAGCTGGTTTCTGATTTCTTCGCTGATTACGGATTGAAACCTCGCCACCATGTCGGGATAGGGATGCGGGCCCACCACGGAGCCAATAATATAATGCGTATCGGAGGGATGATTAATCCAATGACGCATCGCTTCGTTGGTGGCATCCTTTAACGTCTTGCTGCCGCTTTTAGCGGGAACGACCTGCGCGCCGAGAATCCTCATACGCTCCACATTTGGCCTCTGGCGCTCCATGTCCACACTTCCCATGTAGACGACACACTCCATGCCCATCAACGCGCAAACCGTGGCGGTCGCAACGCCATGTTGACCCGCCCCCGTTTCAGCAATGATCTTTTTCTTACCCAATCGCTTCGCCACGAGGATCTGGCCGATCGTGTTGTTGATTTTGTGGGCACCCGTGTGACAAAGATCTTCCCGTTTGAGATAAACTTTCGCGCGATATTTTTCTGATAGCCTCGAAGCGAAATATAAAGGTGTGGGCCGGCCTACATAGTTCTTAAGGAGCCCGTTAAATTCATCCTTGAAAGCAGGATCAGCAACAATTTGCAAATAGTTATCGCGAAGCTCTTCGACGTTCGGATAGAGCATTTCAGGGATGTAGGCACCACCGAACTGACCATAGTATCCTCTTTCATCGACAGTGTATCTCATCATGCTGGCATTTTGTTTTGTAAATCACGGATGCGCGCCGGGTCTTTGAGCCCCGGCCTGATCTCAACCCCACTATTGATATCTACTGCGTGGAGATTCATATTATTCAGGTCCCGAACATCGGTAATATTTTCGGGTGATAAACCACCGCTTAGAAAAAAGGGCACCTTCTGATCGTAGCGTTGCAGGCTTCTCCAATCAAAGGTGATCCCGTTGCCTCCCGCCATTTCACCTCTGGCGTCAAAAAGAAAGAAATCAACAACGCGTCTGTAAGGGGCGAGATTATTGAAGTCGAACCGGATGTCGACACCAAAAGCCTTTATCACACCCAAACCGTTCTCCTTAAGATCTGCGCAAAATTCAGCAGTTTCGATCCCATGCAATTGGACGTACCGCAATTTAGATACGGCGGCTTTTTGAAGAATCACATCCTTTAGTTCGTCAACAAACACCCCCACCCTTGGAATTTCCGATGGCAGAGTTTCAGGCACAATAAAATCATCGCCGACGTAACGCTTTGAGTTCGGATAAAAAATGAAACCCATATAGTCGGGACGCAAAGAAGCCACCTCCGATATGTTTACTTCGTCGCGCATACCACAGACTTTGAGCTTCATATTACTTCCGGGCACGTTCGAGTGCATTTAATTGATTGATAAATTCAAGGGCAGCAAGTTCTGGATCCGCGGCCTGCATGAACGTCTGGCCAATCAGGAACCCACGAAACCCGTACGCCTTCAAATCAAGAATTACATCAGGAGATTCGATGCCGCTTTCAGAAACTTTCACAAATGATTCAGGAATAGCTGGCGCCAATTTGCGGCTCAGATCAACATTCAGTTCAAAGGTCTTGAGATTGCGATTGTTCACACCGATCATATCGGCGCCCGCATCGAGGTTTGCTTCAAGTTCCTTTTCATCGTGCACCTCAAGCAACACCTCCAGGCGAAGACTGTGGGCAAAGTCACAAAGTTCTTTGATCTGCGATGGTTCGAGCGCTGCTGCGATAAGCAGGATTGCATCGGCACCGATCGACCTTGCTTCAACAATCTGGTATTCTTCGATAACAAAATCTTTCCTGAGGATTGGGCACTCATTCACATCCCGCACGGACATCAAATCCTCATTACTCCCTCCAAAAAATTTTGTATCCGTAAGCACCGATATCGCTGAAGCTCCCGCACGCGCATAACCAGTGGAAACCTTCACCACGGAAATATCTGAATTGATCACGCCCCTGGAGGGTGACTTGCGTTTGATTTCGGTGATGATTCCGGATTTGTCCGGATTTATCAAAGCAGCGCGCATGGAAACGGGCTGCCTTTCGAAGTAGATACTTTGCTCAAGAACACGTATGGGTACGCGTGTCTTTCTTTCATCCACTTCCTCACTCTTATGTGTCAGAATTTTCTCAAGAATCGACATACACTCATTAAATTAATGGCGTGATTATTAATTCCCGAGAAAGGCTTTGAACGTTTCAAGCGCGTGGCCACTTATCAACGTCTCTTTCGCCCTCAGGACCGCATCCGCCAAAACTTCTTTCCGGTTGCCACAATACAAAGCCATGCCCGCGTTGGCAGCTACGACGCTATTCTGCGCATCAGTCCCTCTGCCTTCCAGTATTTTCATGAAGAGCTTTGCAGATTCCTCCACAGTCTTTCCGCCACAGATCTGTGAAGCATCAATCTCATGCAGACCGAGATCTTCAGGTTCCAGGACTTTCTCACCGTCGTTGGAGAATAGTTTAAATGGACCTGTTAGAGAAATCTCATCGTAGCCCTGAATATCATGTACAATGCCGAATGATCGTTGCGTTTGCTGGTATAGATAACCATACTGTCGCGCCAGTTCCAGGCTGAACACGCCTACGAACTGTCGGGGCGGGAATGCGGGGTTCACCATCGGGCCCAGCATATTGAAAAAAGTTTTGACTCCGAGTTCCTTACGAATGGGAGCCACGTTCTTCATCGCAGGATGAAACATCGGGGCGTGCATAAAAAGGATGTTAGCCCGTTCCAGGCTTCTCTTTAAAGCATCTTTATCATTGGTGAACTTATAGCCGAAAAATTCAAGAACATTGGATGATCCGCTCACCGATGAAACTCCGTAGTTGCCATGTTTGGCCACCGGTTGGCCGGCAGCTGCCACCACAAATGCCGACAACGTGGAAATGTTAAACGTGTTTTTTCCGTCCCCCCCTGTGCCGCACACATCAATCACCGGTGCGTCGAACCTCATCGGGATGCATAACTCCAGCATGGCATCACGAAAGCCCTGCAATTCCTGGACGGTAATGGCACGCATCATGTATACGGTCATAAATGCAGTCATTTGGCTGGCATTGTACTTACCTGACGCCAGATCAATCAATACCTGTCGGGCGGTCGACTGACTCAACGCTCGATGTTCCGTCAATTCATTCAAAATCTCTTTCATAGCTTAAGCCAGTTTGCAATAATCTTCTTTCCCTCGATGGTCATCACCGATTCCGGGTGGAACTGCACGCCACGCACGTTGAATTTCCTGTGAGTAATTGCCATGACCAGTCCATCGGCATTCACCGCAGTTACCTCCAGTTCAGGCGGTATACTTTCCGAAACAATCGCCCAGGAGTGATAGTGTGTTCCCTCGAAGGATGCCGGAACACCTTCAAATATCTTTTCGGACTTTACCTTCACCCGGACCGATGAAGTGATTCCATGAAGCACCGACGGCAGATTGAACAAACGTGCACCATACACTTCCCCGATTCCCTGGTGACCAAGACAGACACCCAGAATACTCTTGGAGGAGCCGTATCGACGGACCACTTCTTTCATAATGCCCGCCTCGTCAGGTATCCCAGGGCCGGGTGATAAGAGTATTTTATCATATTGACCGACCTCCCCGATGGGAATCTTGTCGTTTCTGAAAATATCCACAGGATACTTCAGTTCACGGATGATGTGCACCAGGTTGTAGGTGAATGAATCGTAGTTATCGAGAACAAGTACTTTCATAGGTGTCAGATTTTTTCCGCCATTTTCAATGCTTTGCGCAACGCTTCCAGTTTGTTGTTCACCTCCTGGAGCTCGCTGGCCGGGTTCGATTTCGCCACCACACCCGCACCGGCCTGATAGATGAGTTTATTATCCTTGCTCAAAAAAGTCCGGATCATGATGGCGTGATTGTAATCACCGTTGAATCCGATGAACCCAATCGCACCTCCGTAGAAGCTCCGGTTCACATTCTCGATCTGATTGATGAGCGACATCGCCTTGTATTTAGGCGCGCCTGACAACGTACCGGCGGGAAACGTATCGGCAGCAAGTTTTAACGGAGATGAACCGGCCCTTAACTTTCCGGTCACTTTCGAAACAAGATGGATCACGTGCGAATAGTATTGAATCTCTTTGAATACTTCCACCTGTACATGATCCGAATCGCGACTGAGGTCATTGCGCGCCAAGTCTACGAGCATGACATGTTCTGCATTCTCCTTTTCATCTTCAGACAGGCGCCTCGCGATGGCAGAATCTTCCTGATCATTGCCTGATCTCCTGAAGGTCCCTGCAATCGGAAAAATACTGGCCTGGTCTTTATGTATCTGAATCTGCGCCTCCGGCGAAGAACCAAAAATTCTGAAACTCCCATAGTCGAAGTAGAAGAGATAAGGTGATGGATTGATCGATCTCAACGACCTGTAGACGTTGAATTCATCACCGTTAAATCCGCTGCTGAATCGCCTGGATAATACGATCTGAAAAACATCTCCGCGAAAGCAATGTTGTCTGCCGGCCTCTATCATTTCGACAAACTGCTCGTCTGAAGTATTTACTGACTCCTCCTGCGTGAGCTTAAACGAAAACGTAGAAAATCGATTGCTGTATATTATTTGCTCAAGCTTTTCAAGTCCATCGCCTTGATCAGTGCCCTCCACACAATTTTCGACCAGAGTCAATTCATTCGAGAAATGATCCACCACCACCACATAGCGATAAAGTTTGTAGATGATGTCCGGTACGAGGCGTTCGGATTTCGTGATGGGCAGATCCTCAAAATATGCGACAGAGTCGTAGGTCATATAGCCAAACAGTCCTGCGGACACAGCTTTCGACGCAGTCGTCAAGACTTGGAATGACGAGCGGAAATCATCCAGGTTCTTAAGCACCTGCCCGGGTTGCTCGATGGGTTCGCTTGCCCGTTGTCCGTTAGGAAATCTTTTTTCAATCCAATCGTTTTTTATCTGAAAAGAAGCGATTGGGTCGCAGCAGATAAACGAAAGGCTATTCTCATGTCCATGGTAGTCTGAGCTTTCGAGCAGGATACTGCCGGCAAACACGTCCCGGAGCTTGAGATAGATATTCACCGGAGTCAATGTATCCGCCAGCAGCTTTTTCTCCAGGATCGTCAGTTTGAATTTCATGTTTTTTTGTTTGCGCCCTGTCCGCCTGGAAAAGCAAAAGCCCGCCCCGACGGATCGGAGCGGGCTTATGTAAAGTTCTCTTTATTATAAATTATGCAATAGCCTTGCGCCGATCGAAATACGAACGGTGCCACCACCAAGCTGATGCATAAACTTTCGTCATCTTATTCAGCGGCTTCCTTTTTACGGGGAGCGCGTTTCGCTTTAGGTTTCTCTTCCGCGACAGCGGCTGCCGCAGGTTTCGCGGAAGTTACTCTTTTCAATCGGGCTTTGATCGCTTTTTTGTTTCTGGAGACTCCATAAGACCCCAGCCATCTTTTACCTTTCTTCGATTTTTTATCACCTCTTCCCATTGCTGTCTTTAAAAATATTTCGGCAAGTATAGCACGGAACTTGAAATTAACAAAATCAGCGACATACATATCCGCTTAATTAGCTGATTCACAACCTTATCCGGTCACTTAACGTACTTCCGGAGTTCGATTTCCAACGTCACGCCCAAACGAGCGAAGGTGCATCGCTATTCACCCGCATACCGCCCTATCGGTCATTGTGTACTGAAAGGCGACGACGAAGAATGTATCATCTTACATTCGATTCAAGCACGGAGGTTAGAAAAGGCAGTACAGCCTGATCATCCAATCAAATTTTCTTCA
The DNA here is from genome assembly GCA_044227305.1 of Cyclobacteriaceae bacterium. Classification (GTDB taxonomy): domain Bacteria; phylum Bacteroidota; class Bacteroidia; order Cytophagales; family Cyclobacteriaceae; genus ELB16-189. The sequence goes on from JBGAFJ010000002.1 coordinate 311,613, forward strand.
ATGAATTCTGAACCGGAAGGGATCATAATGAGTTATCTGAACAATCCGACGAATGCGCCGGCGCAGAGAAATAACCAACAATTGAGTATATTCCAGTAAGGATTTTATGGCAAAAGCAACACCCGAAGTCATTGGTGCGCTGCGCGCCACCGCAAAAAAGCTTGCATCGAGCCCATCGTATCAATGGGGGCATATGGGTCTTTGCAATTGCGGCTTTCTTGCTCAGCAGATAACGCAGCTTTCTAAAGAAGAAATTCACAGGCGCGCGATGCTGCGTCACGGAGACTGGAATGAACAACTCAACGACTATTGCGAGGCGAGCGGGCTGCCCATGGACGATATGATCTCCGAATTAATTGCGTTTGGATTCGATAGCGACGATCTGAAGCACCTTGAACGTTTGTCTGCTCAGACCATACTGCTGACGCTGCCAGCTGACGAAAGAAATCTTTGCCACAACGTGAAGGCTGATGTTTTAAAATACCTGAACGCGTGGATCACCGTCCTCGAAACAGAATTACTGAGTCACATCCAACTGGAATCGATCGAAACTCCGGCTGAAGCCCTGTCTATTTAATAGCTTCCAACGCTGCCTCTATCGCATATCGGATATCCGCATTGGAATTTGAAGCTAAGAGCTTTTTAAGAGATCCTTCCGCGGGTTTTGCAGCGGATCCGATCTTCCCAAGGAGCACTACAATCTTGTAACGTAGCCCTCCGTCCTGTTCACTCGTTTTATCGAGAAGTTTTATCAACGGTACCACAGCGGGCTTACCAATCTCCACCAGGGCACCCGAGGCATTGTCCGACTCCAGGTAATTAAAGCTGGCAATCTTCGATGCCATGTAGTCTATCGCCTGCTGATTCGGGGTTTTGATATGACCCAGGGCAACCATGGCAAGCGACTGAATCTCTGTCAACTTATCGCGGTCATCAAGGCTGCGGCGTGAAAACAATTTAATCATGGATCCTTCGATCAATTTCGGGCGATCACCCATTTGCACAATAAGTTTCATGATCCGGAGCTGTTCGTTGATGTCGCTACCCTGAAGAATTTTTTCTGCTTCCGGCATCGTCGGAATCACTCCTGGCACGGGAACATTGTACTTCACACACAGGTTAATACGGTCTTCCTGCTGGCTCTGATAAGGTGTCTTCATCGCGTATTCAGAGAACTTTGCCCGCGTAAGTTCAACCAACCGCGCCAAATCAGCTTCGGGAAATTGTTGTTGAATATTCTTGTTCCTCTGGTCGTTCAGCGTCAATTCAAAGGAACGCGCCATATCATAAAGGTGCTCGTGTGATTTCTCATCTGCGTGCGAATTGAAGTAGTCAGCAATCCATCGGATGATCTCGGTCTTCCTTCCCGGGTTATTCTCTTCCGCATACATGCTGTGCAATTCGCTATATATGGTCGATGCCGACCTGGCATCCAGCACGACACTTCCTGCGAAATTCTGATATACATATTGCCTCAATGGCTGATTGCTATTCAATGCCTCCATCATTTCAAAAAAGGCAACATTGAAAGGGATCGGTTGCGGCAAGCCTATCTTTCTGTCGTTGGCCAGCTTGAAGTAAGCGTCAATGCGGTCATGGAGTTCCTGCTCCGGTGACTTTGTCCTCGCCAGAAGAAAATTGAGATAGCTTGAAATGGTATAGTCCCCGATTTTGGAAATTGCATGGATACCGGCACGCCATTCACGATCGGTGACGAGACTATCGCGTGTCAGGAACCGGAACACCTCGTAGGCACGCTCATCCTGACTGGGAAACGCGATGGTATCGACCGTCGCTAACAGGAACGATTCGTACTCGGGAACTTTGACTTTGTATCTACCAAAGGAATACATCACCCCAAAGTGTACCTTACCACAAGAAAGGTCGAAGGGCACTCCCATGGCGTCGTGAGCAACCGTTTTGATTTTCTCCGGAGAAGACAAGTCGCTCAGCTTGACTTTAAAATCTTTTTCCAGTTGATCACAGACATCTTTGCGGGATGATTGTTTAGTCGGTTGATTCTTATTGGATTCTTCTTTGCTGGTAATGACCGCAGGAACAACATTTGGAGAATCACCACTTTCGGCATCGTCCGCAAACAGGCTCTTCAGATTGCGCGTCATCTTCACGCGCTCGGAAAAACTTACAATAATCTCACCAGTGGACACATCCAGAAGTCGGGCGTTGATATCTACGTATGACTTCAGCTTGGTATAGGTCCCTGAAAACAGCGCATCGATCGGAACCAGTTTTCCAAGTTTCTGAGCAGCCTCAGGCAACATCAAGTCAGAGAGCATCAATTCGTCTTCTTTGATGATGGCGTCCAGCCGCTTCCTTTCGAATATTTTGAATTTGCCAGTATTGCCTGAAAGTTTGCTGATGATGGATTCGGTGGCGTACTCGCCAAACTTGTTAAAATTTCTGGATTGGGTATTGGCCAACGGTACAACGGCGAGTCGTAGTGGTGTCGCGGCGGTGGATGTCTTATTCAACTTTTCAACAACATCATCAACCACCACCGACAGTTCACGCGCCTTTTGAGCCCACAGGCCGGTGACCGGCAGAATCACTGCTACGAGAAAAAAAGAAGCGCGCCATACTCTCAAGCCTATGTTCATGATCATTGAACTATTCCAAAAATAGTTAAAAAAGGAAACCAAGCCGGAGATAAAAGAGGGTGCCCTCCTCAGAGCTGCCCACCTCGGTCACGATCGTAGTCAGGTCATAGGGCCGGAACCACACTCCGCCGCCGTAACCTTTATGCCATTTGTTTGAACTTCCATTCGCGGCTGATGGATCTATACCATTTTCGTCGTGATACCACACGCGTCCCACATCATAAAAAGCATGCACACCCAAAGCCGCCGGGAAGAGATACGTGTGAAGGGTCGCCAGTTTAATGCGCACCTCGTTGTTGAAATACAATTTCGTGTCGCCATAGAAACGCGTCTTCCTGAAGCCCCGTATTTCCGTTTTACCGTCAAGCGCCTGCGCCTGATAGAGCTGATAAGAACCAGTGTTGTGTCCAGCTCCGGCATTGAATACATAAGTGACGCGCGCCGGTAAGCGAAATGACTGATACAGCGTGAACGTAGCGGTATTGAACGTGAAACCACTGCCACCAAATTCGTTCATGATGCGTGACGACTGTCTGAAAACGATCCCTCGCGTGGTGTAACCCGGGTTGTCACGCCGGTCAATGCCCCAGGCGTAAGCAAGACCTCCAAAATCCTTTGATACCCCAAGTATCGGCTCGGGTAGCGTTGCACTATAGTCTTTGATGAATCTCGCGGTGTTGGGATCGACCACCTGCCCTCTTTGATAAACAGGCCCGATCTTAAAATATCCCCACTGTCCGATCCGGCGATGAATCTTTACTTCGGCCCTGATGTCTCTGAACCGGAGGCGATAATAATCGATCGGACTGGCGACGTCGACCGAGGCCGTGGTATTGATATTTTGATCGAACACAGATTCATTTCCCCAACCAAAAAAGTTATTGACATAGTTGGGGGACTTTACGTCGGCATCCAGTTCCAGATCCCATTTGCCGATAAGCCGTGGAAAGCGTCCTTCATATCGGATGTTAAATGATTGTGTCTTAATCGCATAACTGCCCTGCAGCATGTGGTGCGATTGATACGGTTTTTTTCTAAAGCCATGAACGATTGTTGAAAAACCGGTCCCGACAAAAATACCGTCATCGATATTATAAATAACAGTATTCTTTGGAGCGATTTTATTGTATTCGTATGCTTTGCGATCGTAGTCGTTGACATTCGGATCGTCGGATGTACGGTTGCGGATCTTGTTTCCCTTGAAGACGATTCCGTTTTTGTTATCGTACACAAAAATCCTGGACGGTCCGGAAGCTTCGTTATCGACTTCATCGTTGCCCTCGCCGCCGACGATTCGCGTCTTGATCGCGGCGTTGGCTGAACCGCTAAAATGAAACATGTCATCGCCGCCCAATCCATAAAATCGAAGTTCTTTCGTTTCGGCATCGATAAATTTTCTTTCATATAAAAGCCTTCCCTTGCCGCCATCCTTATCGCGCTTAAACATTTTCACTTCAAGGTTTCCACCCGGCAGCCACTCTGCATCAATCCATTCTCGTTTGTTTGAGCCCACCACATCAACCTGCTTCGCGAGAAATTTATAATATACCCTGGCATTTTTCGCCAGAATAGCGCGGCGGGCGATCAGCTTGGACGCGATGACATCACCATGATATTTGCGGATGCTCTCGGGCCACGCATGCATGGCGGAGTCAATTACATTATTGGTCATGTGCGCGGCAAGATCTTTTGCGGCGGCCGCGAAGTCCGACTCGGTCATTTGATTCAAAAAGGTCCTGTCAAAGTAGCGCCCGGCAAGCATGATTCCGGGAGCCCAGCGAATGTCATAATCAAAGCCTTCCAGATTTGGAAAGATATGCCGTCTGCGCCAACGATGGGGTGCAAATCCCTGGTTAACAAAAAACGCGTGATCACGATCGCGCGGAATGGGTTTAAAAAGCTTCACCTTCTTCTGGTCAAACTCACCCCATCGCCATTGATCATCGTGACGGTCCCAGTCACCAATCCACATGTCAAACAGGCGCGCGCGTAGAGCAAGCTTCTGATCCACCTGCACATCATTGTCTTCATGCATCCGCTCCAACAATCGTCGCGTGCTGATCATACGATGAGGGCTGCCAAAAAAAGGCATGCCGGAGCCGTCCCCATCCGGTCTCTCTTCAAACAACATGGGCTTTCCTTCGAAGTCTCTGCGATAGACACCCCAACGCTGATCACTTGGCGCAAAAGTGATTCGCGGATTCGTGTGAAAAATTCCGGCTTTGTCTTCCAGGGGTGCAACGACCAACGCTGCGTAAGGGTGCGACGCGGACACCTGATCTTGTTTGACGGCTTGAATGAACGTGTTTCGAAACGCAGGCGGCAAACCCTGTGAAGGATATTTTTCTATTGACCGTAGGTTGTACTCATGTCCCGACGAATCCCTGAGACGCAAAGCCATGGTTTCTGCGCCACCACCTTTGCGGATAATTTGCAACCCCCCTTTTTCCCGGCCTATGTCAAAGGCACTCAATTCAATTTTCTCAGCCCATTCTGCGCGATAGTTCTCACCGAGTAAACGCTGTCTGAATTTGCCCGCTTCATACCGGTAGCTGGCGTTGGTCAACACCCACAACGTATCATTCATACCACCCGTGGCAAGGCTTACCCGTTGCTGTTTTGGTGCCTGTATAGAAGCTGTGTATAGTTTTCCTTTCGCAGAATAAAAATCAACATGAGCGCGGCCGTCGTTCAGGATCAACAACCGGGCGAACCCTTGCTCTGATGAAGCAAACAAACTGAACCCTTTCTTTTTGACCGCCGTCGACTTGGCCCCGGCTCCCGAACCGATATAATAGATGCTGTCTTTGACAATGTATTGCTGCGCGTGTTCGTGTCCACTGGCATAGATGGTTCCGGGATATTCGAGCATCACATCTTCCAGCGAACGTCTCAATGACCTGTTCAGCGGATGTGCTATATCCTGTATGTTGCCGAACATCTTTCGGTAAAGCGGCAGAATTGACCCCACTATGGGTAGTGGGATATAAAGATTTTTCTGTGCCTCTGTCAAAGGGAAGAGATGATCATTGAGTTTAAAAACACCTCCATGTTCGCCGTAGGTATAGACAGGATGGTGCGCCGAAACAATCACGCGTTTTCCCTGATTGCGGTTCAAGATGTCATCCAATGCAATGGCTGCATCCACTGCCGTTTTTGATTCACAAGGGCTCTCCTCGCCTTCGGGCTTTGTCCAGGGATAGAGGAACCATTCTGTGTCGATCAATACCAGTACCACGTCGTTGCCGAGATGAATCTCTTCAGGGCCAGGGCATCCATCTTTGGGGAGAAAATGCAGCGATTTGTTTTTTAATGAGTCAAGAAATGCCTGTTGATTCGATCTGTAACGGAGGCCGTCGTGATGACCATTTTTCCAGTCATGATTTCCGGGTACAAAAAATACATTATCTGCGCCTTGCGTGAGGCTCACCTGATCCAACAAGACCCGTTCGCTCTTCGCCCGGTCTTTAGAACCTGGATCCGGAAGTCCGCGCGGGTAGATGTTATCGCCGAGGAAAACAAAAGAAGTGGGGACAGCACCGATGTGCACATGTTGCTGAATCAGAGGCGCAAGGTCCTGCACCTGCGAGGTACCCGCGTCACCTATAAAGATGATCTGGTGTGATACGGAGTCTTGTTGAGCAAGACCAATGGACACACTCAGCAGTGAGATTAAGCCAGGCAGTAGACACCGCATTACCAAATATAGTACTCAAAAGCATTACTTTCTTTGACTGATGACGGAGGAGTCTGCCAATCAGAGTGGCAATCTGAACAGCCAGCAGTCTTTCGGTTGATTATCCTGATTAATGAATTTGAACCACTTTTCGAGACGCGCCTCTTCGACGAGGCCCGACTTCATCAACACACGCGCCGATGCCACATTGTCCACATCAACAAAAGTGCTCACCCGATACACTTCATGTTGTGCCCTCAAAATCTCCATCATCTTTCTACATACCTCGGTAGCGTATCCACGTCCCCAATGCGTGGGGCTGAAGACATAACCGAATTGCACCTTGCCTTCATCGTTCAGAATGCCGCAGCTTCCGATCATACGGTTCGCATCTTTGAGCCGTATTGCAAACGAGTAATCCGTTCCGGCAGCCCAACCTTGAATTGTATGTTTCAAAAAACTGCGGGTGTCTTCGAGTGTACGGTGTGTGGGCCACGACATAAACCGGGTTGCCTCCGGTTTGCTGGCATAAGTATAGAATATTTCTTCGGCTTCTTCGTACTTTAAGCGCGTCAAACGAACCCGATCCGTTTCATAATACTCGGCAATAGTCAGTTTCATTCAGCAACCATGGCAAACAGCTCAAATATCGTTCATCAGTACTTCAAAAAAGAGATGGAGGGAGTAAAAATCATCGTGAAAGTGAACCCTATCCACTGGAAGGGAACGGAGATTACAGTTTCGTCCGACGGTCACGTAGAAAGCAGGGATCTCGAGTTCGACGAACAAATCTTCGATGATCTTAAACAGGACGGCTTCGATGCAGCCAGTCCGTTGGAATTCAATTTATATCATACAGGCCTGGCTTAGATCGCATTTTTCATTGTCAGAAGGCCGCATTATTTTTACGGCCTGTTAGAATCATTCGTTACCATGGGAAGGATTTTCGAAAAACGTAAGCACAAAATGTTCGCCCGCTTTGACCGCATGGCCAAAGGATTCACGCGGGTGGGAAAAGATATCGCAATCGCCGTAAAACAGGGTGGCCCCAACCCTGACAACAACCCGCGCCTGCGCATGGCAATTCAAAATGCCAAGGGGATGAACATGCCCAAGGATCGCGTGGAAGCGGCAATCAAACGTGCCTCATCTAAAGAAGAAAAAGATTTTCAGGAAGTAATCTACGAGGGGTATGCTCCCCACGGTGTACCGGTACTGGTTGAATGCGCTACAGACAATCCAACTCGTACGGTTGCGAACATCCGCCTCAAATTTTCAAAGAACGGCGGGAACATGGGAAATTCCGGATCAGTTTCATTCATGTTTGAACGCAAAGGTGTTTTCAAATTTGATCCCAGTAAATTAAACCTCGATGAATTCGAACTTGACCTCATCGACGCGGGAGCTGAAGACATTCAGAAAGACGAAGAAGAGATCATTGTATATACCAAATTCACCGAGTTCGGTCATATGCAGAAATTCCTCGAATCGAAAAACCTCGTAGCAAAAAGCTCAGAGCTGCAATACATTCCCAACGCAACCAAGGAACTTTCCGAAGCGCAACAGGACGAAGTGATGGAGTGCGTCACCGCACTGGAAGAAGATGACGACGTCCAGAACGTGTATCACAACCTGGCATAGTGGTTTGTTCACCCCGTTCAGCGCTATATCCGGGACTACAAGAATTCGTCTAGTTTTCTGAAATAACCGAACTGGCCCCGGACGTAGACGTGGTCACTACGGGATTACCCTTGTAATAAATCAGACTGGCACCACTGGCTGTTGCTTTCAGTGACGACGATGCGAATACGTTCACTTTACTGGCACCTGAGGCGTCTGTTTCGACAGCAGAAACTGTGAAATCGTAAGCATACAGCTCGGAAGCTCCTGACACTTTCGCAGTCATCGTTTCGCCCTTTCCGGACAACGTCAACCTGGATGCACCTGAAAGATTGACATTGGACTGTTTCGACTCGACGTTCAGTTGTGAAACCGATGCGCCTGTCAACACCAGGTCTAAAGCATCACTTTTGAAACCCGTGATCGTAGAGCTTGATGCGCCGGAAAATGATGCGCCCCGGAACGACGGCATACTGATCGTTATGAAAGTGGCGTGGTCGCGTGGATAATTATTCGGAAAAGCAACCTTCAATGTTGAACCTAGTTTTGAAACAATCAGATCATCAAGGTTGCGACGATCGCCACGGATCACCAATGAATACACGGGGCTTTGTGTGACTGTAATGATGAAGGAATCACCCATCTCAAGGCGATCAAAATCCAGGTAATTATAATTTCTCTCGTCGCTTTGCAGGGGGCCTGGATCCTGTTCGCGCAGGCACGATCCTGCAACCAACACGAAAGCGATAATACTACAGAAATTGAGGCATTTCATAATGGGGAGGTTTTGTCCCCATGACAACCGAAATGGTATTCTCCCCTACCCGATCCCGAAAATTCAATTTTGTTTTGCCGGTGACAACGCCCCTTCGGTGGTCAGATTGTCATCGATCATTCGATCATTGTATTGTTGGACGAAGGCTTTTAGCTGGAGTTCCATCGACTTCAGCGTATCCGGAAGCTGCAATTTCAGATCTGAAGCAAGAAGTCTGTCGCGTTTGAAATCATACAAACCGATCGATTTCTGTCCATCAAATTGCAATAAGTAGTCGCCCCGGAAAGCCTGGTACACATTGTCCAGATAGTTGAAAGCGAATGGCCGGGAAGAATCATTGATGACATCACGGCCAAATGCGATGTAGGGTTTATCATAATGAAGGGCTCCGAGCACGGTAGGCATGATATCAATTTGCTGAGTCATTTCAGGCTGCAGTCCTCCGCCGTCAACACCCGGTTCATAGAAGAAAATGGGAATCGCAAAATAACCCCAAGGGGTATTGTATTCCGGTACCCGGATCTGCGCGGACGCGTGGTCGGCACAAACAACAAAAATTGTGTTCTTATACCACGGCATCTTGCGCGCCGTTTCAAAAAATTTCTTTAAGGAATAATCCGTGTACTCGATGCACTTGTAAATCGTCATCTCCCCTTCCTTAAACTTGCCCTTAAATTCTTCAGGCAGATTGTAGGGGTGATGTGATGACACAGAAAAGAAATTGGTATAGAAAGGTTCTTTAAATTCGTTCATCCTCGACGCGTAGTACTGTAGAAATTTATGATCCCAGATTCCCCAGATGCCATCGTAATCGGCATTGTTGTTATACTCATCCTTTCCAAAATAGTTCTTGAACCCGCAGAGGTTCGCGAATGCCTGAAATCCCATTGAGCCATTGGGAGCCCCGTGGAAAAAAGCGGTATAGTATCCCTTTTCGTTCAGGATGCTGGCGAGGCTATTGACCTTGTTGCCTGAATAGTGCGATAGCACATAAGGAACTTCTATTGACGGAATGCTGCAAATGACTGAGGGCATCGCGTCGATCGACTTGCGGCCATTGGCAAACGAATAACGGTATCCGCGGGAATGCTGAATCAACGAGTCGAGAAAAGGTGTGTACCCCTTGTATTGTCCATTCTGAACGTCCTGATTATAAATTCCAAAAAATTCTTTTGAGAAACTTTCCAAAATAATGACCACCACGTTTTTTGGTTTGAACCCCAGCGTATCGAGTGGAACATGAACCGGCGAAAATATTTTTTCCGCTTCGTTTTCAGTCATATAATTCACACGCTGAATCACAGGAGTCTTGGCGGTCCTCAGCAGCGCGAAAGGTGTATTCAGCACCAGGTTAATGTCCTTAGGGGTTGCCGCATATTCCGCCGCATTGCTTAGCGTGATCGGGCGTGTGCTTTCACCAAATCCACCGCGCATGCCGGCGACAACCAATCCGACAATCACCAGCATGGCCATCGTTCCGGCAAAATAAGAAACGCGTTTGTCTTTCAGTTGAGGACCGTCTATTCTTATCTTTTTGAAAAGAAAGTGCATCAGCCATACAAGCAACGCCCAAAACAGGAGTGCATACCAATAGTCAATGAGAAAGCTCAGCAGCAGACGTCCACCGTTTTTCTCATTTTCAAATTGGCGAAACACACTGAGCGTTGTACGGCGGAGTGTGTATTCGTAATAGATTGTGTCGCAAACATTGGCGGCCAAACCCAGTGCATTAACTACCAGGAAAAGCCATTTGGCAAACGAGCGATATAGGAGATGAAACCGGAAAGGAAACGGGACAATCAGGAGCAGTATAAAAAGCGAGTTGAGATAGAGGATTGCCGACAAATCAAAACGTATTCCTCCGAGCGTGATGCGGGCAAATCGCGGCACCGTCATCCCTGGAAAAAACTCCTGATTGTACATATAGAATGCCATGCGACACACCATGTACAGCATCATTAAAAGCAAAAGAGACTGCGCCAACGCCAGATAGATATTTCCGCGCCATTTAAAACCTGATGTAAGCCGTTCGAGCAAGTTCTTCACGCCATTTAAGGCCGCAAAAATACGCGAATATGCCCTAAAAAAGGGCTGGAAATAGCGATTTTGTCTTAGTTTTGTAATTAGCAGATACCGTAAATGAACGCTATGCGTTGTATTTTGCCCCGTCGACCTAAACCTGTTTCATGAGGAGATCCGCATTTTGCGTGCTATTGTTGGCTTCTTTCCTCGATCTCCATTCCCAAAACATTGAGTCGTTCGGGGTATTTGGAGGATTCAACATCCCAATCACCATCGACAAAGGCCTTGAGAAAGACACCCGGTTTCAATCGGTGTTTCTCATCCGTGGTACCCCTGTTGGGTTCCATTACGGATACGACCGGCCGGGGCTCGGCTACGTGATATCTCCCAGTTATCTGACGATCGGACAAAAGTATACCATCAAGAATTCTACCGGCGGCGACGTCGGAACGCGCGATATATCGATGGGCTATTTCAGCCTTCCAATCGCGCTGAAATTTCATGTCAATGATTTGTCCTTCTTCCGGCTCAGTATGGTGGCGGCGGCGGATTTCTGTCTTATGCTGGATGGCAAGGAAACGCTGACGACAGTTGCTTCGAAACTGCGATATCCCGCAGGCGTCTCGGTACCGACGGATCCTGGTTATACGATTGCTTATGACGGAGTGTTTGTCCCCGCTATGTCGAAACAGATCTATGTATCCAAAGACAAGTTCAATGCATTCCAGATCTTCGGGGGCATCGGTGTGCGTGCTGATCTTGATCTGAGTGAGAACTGGAGCGTCATGGTCGATGGGCGTGCGAACTTCGGATTGTTTGATTCAAGGACGAGCGCTTATATCGATCAATTAAAAAACCCTTCCGGACCCAATGACGTAAATGGCAATCCCGGCGCACCCGACCTTTACGGCCAGCGTCGCGATGTCTTTTTATCGGCGACTTTTGGTATCTCCAGAATCATTACAACCAAATCTAAATTCAAGGAACGGCATTCAAAGCCAATACCGAAGATGGTTTATCCGCACAACAACGGGAAGACTCCGAAAAAGAAGTAACCGATATCTCAGCTCACCTGTTACACCGGAATCAGAAGGACTCACCGACGATCTGATCTCTAAAAGCCAAAATAATTTTTTGCGTTGCGGTAACAGATATCTGTTATCATTTCGCCTGCCAGTGCCAGGTCGTCAGGCAATTCACCTCTATCGATATCGTTACCCACAAGATTGCAGAGGATTCTTCTGAAATATTCGTGACGCGGGAATGAAAGGAAACTACGGGAGTCTGTGACCATACCCACAAAGCGGGAGAGCAATCCCATGTTGGACAAAGTGTTCATCTGGTTCTCCATACCATCTTTTTGGTCCAGAAACCACCACCCACTGCCCCACTGCATCTTGCCGGCAATCGAGCCATCGTTAAAGTTGCCCGTCATTGTTGCAAAAAGTTCATTGTCGGCGGGGTTGAGGTTGTAGATGATTGTCTTGGCGAGCTGGTTGTCAGTATCCAGGCGATCGAAAAACTTAGCCATTGATCTTGCTTGCGGGAAGTCGCCAATTGAATCGAAACCCGTATCCACACCCAGCATTCGCTTCAAACGTGAACTGTTATTTCTGAGCGCGCCGAGGTGAAACTGCTGTACCCAGCCTTTCGCATGGTAAAACCGACAAAGCTGTGTAAGGATGAATGAGCGCAAAGCAACAGATTCATGCTCGCCCAGGGGAATACCTCTTCGAACAAGCATGAACAACTTATTGGCATCGGGTTCTGAGATCTCAGCATAAGGCAATACTTCGAGACCATGGTCGGATGCACGGCCACCCTTGCTGTGGAAAAAATCGACACGTTTCTCAAGGGCATCGAAAAGTTTAGTGATGGAATTAATATCAACACCTGAGATCTCGGCGAGCTTGTCAATGTATTTTACGTAAGTGCCCGGGTCATCAAATGCATACGCCTTGTCAGGGCGGAAAGTGGGAAACATCCTGACCGTCCCCGCTTTTGAAACGACGGCATGATAAATCAAGTCATCGCATGGATCGTCGGTGGTACAGACCACTTCCGCATTCATTTTTTTTAAAAGACCCAAAACCCGGAAGTCATCGGTCTGAAGAAGGGCTGAACATTCTTCGTAGATCTCACGCGATGATTGCGGATTAAGAACGCGATCGATGCCGAAATAAGATTTCAGCTCCATGTGCGTCCAGTGGTACAAAGGATTGCGCATCGTTGCCGGAACTGTCTCCGCCCATTTACGGAACTTATCTTCAGGGCTTGCGTTGCCGGTGCAAAACTTTTCGTCTACTCCATTGGTGCGCATAGCACGCCATTTATAGTGGTCGCCTTCGAGCCAAATTTCGGTGAGGTTTGTGAATCGACGGTTCTCGGCAATGTCTTTCGGTGACAGATGATTGTGAAAGTCGATGATGGCAGCGCGCGCCGCGTAATTATTATAAAGAGCCTCCGCCGCTTCAGACTGCAGCAAAAAATCTTCCCTCAGAAACTTTGATTTCACATCGACTCGTTCCATGATATTGTAGTTAGCTTATCGGTTAAAGTTCTTGAATTGCTGATTCATAAATGCTGCATCGAGAAAACCACCCGAGTTCACGAGTATCCGATGATTAAACACGAGAGACTGCCCGGGTTCTAATGTATATATTGATTCAGGATCGGTTGGCACGTACACTCTTGATCCGAGGTTATTAATAGAAAACAGGCCGTAGGTTCTCGCATGCCAGTGGGCCGGGTAACCCGGATTTTTGCTATGGTCTATCATAGCAACCGTGATGGGTTCATTGTTCTTGGTTGCGGAAAGGGAGACCCAGTCTGCACGCTTCCCCCACACGTCACCCTTCTCCACGCCATGACTATTCCGGTAAACACCATTCACACCTTCATTGTTCATGACAGCAACGGTTGTAGGATTGCCGCTGGCATCCGTGAAGACCTCCGGCTTGGTGGAAGGCTCTTCAAATGCGCGGTCGAGCCTGATGGCCATCATCCCTTCCTTATTATCCTTAAATACCACCCTGGATTTCGCGGTGAGTTTCGTATTTCGATCAATGCTGCGAAGCTCACCGACTCCGGAAAATATGAAGGTTGTTTCTTCGGACAACAAGACATTTCCTTTCGAGTCAACCCAGTAGGTAAGAACTGAAAGGGTGCCCTTGTCTTCTCCGTTTTCTGCCTTCACCACTTTCTGGTGCTTCACACTGCCAAACTTATCTTTTTGATCAGCTGGTATCGCGTATGAATTATTCCAGAAATCGAGCCCATTCACATCGCCGTAGTTAAACCAAATGCCTACATGATGTGGATGATCGATCCGTTCACCGGGGCGTGGATCGCGGGGAAAACCCCGTGTGATCACGGTCCCTTTCGAAGTAAAGACCGGGTATAAGACCGGTTTGTCAAGATCATCAGGATAGATATAAGAGGTAAACAATTTGCCATCGATCAAGACATCGACTTTCTTATTCTTTTCGTCGGCAACGAATTGTACTTCTGTTTTTTGGGCCGTAACCGCACCGGCCATCAACACAAAGACAAACAGAAGTCCCGCTTTAATATTCATCATGCCGTTTTGTTGATCAATATTTGAACACTTTCCCTCCTACCATCACTTCCTGATTCTTTTCATCGAATGTTGCCTTCTGACCCGTATGCGAGGCTGCCGTAGTCATGATGCAGGCAATGGCATGCATATACCCTGCCTCTACAGGTGCGTTTGGTTCTTTTCGACTGCGCACGCATTCCATCCAGTTGCGCATATGATTCGAAGTAAGCACGTCACCACCAGTGTTTGCGGAAGCGACAACCTTCTCATCGCTCACATTCAGATCCACTTCTGGCAAAAGATTAGCCTTCATGTTCATCGGCTTGGCAAACCGTTCCGTCAGGCCGCCAACGGGAGAAACTTTGTTGGTGGACAGGTTCATTTCGCCGCCGTTGGAATAATAGATCTCTTTGGGATTTTCGTCGCCATTGTGCATGCGTGATGCAAATGTGACCTGAAAGCCGGATGACGGATCATTTTCAGGACCATATTCAAACACGGCGGTAATCGTGTCCCAATTTTTGCGACCGTCTTTCCACATATAGATGCCACCGTTGGCCGTTACACTTCTTGGGTGTTTCAATCCTGAGAACCAGTGCACAGTATCGATCTGGTGGCTCATCCACTGGCCGGGTAATCCCGAAGAATACGGCCAGAACAATCTGAATTCAAGATGCTTGCGCGGATCGAACGCTTCAACCGGGCGATTCATAAGGAACCTTTTCCAATCGGTGTCTTCCTCTTTCATCAGAGCCACCATGTCATTTCTGCGCCAGCGGCCCGGCTGATTCACGTTCCAGGTAAGTTCCACCATGGTGATGGGACCAAACTTTCCTTCTTTGATAAATTTCGCTGCAGCGTGATAGTTGGAACCACTCCTTCGCTGCGACCCGATCTGAACAATCTTACCGGTATCTTTCACCGCCTTAAGCGCTGTGCGCGCATCCTCCATGGTCTCAGCAAACGGCTTTTCACAATAGGCGTCGCAGCCAGCACGCACGGCTTCCGCACAGTGCAGCGCATGTTGAAAGTCTGCTGTGCTGATGATCACCGCGTCAATATCTTTTCCACCATACAATTCATCATTGTTACGGCAGGCTTTGATGTCGTGCCCGAATTTCTCTTTGAGGTGTGCCACACCGGCCTCACGCTTATACTTCCAGATGTCGGACACGGCGACCATGTCGAAGTTCAATTCTTTGCAGTGGTCTAGAAAAGAAGGTACCAGGCTGCTCTTGAAGCGGTCAGAAAAACCTACGATTCCAACCCGTACGCGATCATTGGCACCAATGATGTTGCCATAGCTTTTAGGGCTGAACGCCATGGCCCCCAGGTATGCACCTGCAGTGACCATTGTGGATTTTTTTATGAAATCTCTTCTGGAATTTTTCATGGGAGTTGAAATTATCGTTGTTAAGGTTATTTGAGTTCCTTGATTTTGATGCTTCTGAAAGAGACATTGTCTCCATGATCCTGCAAAAGTAAACGTCCTTTGGGTGCCATGCCAAAATCTTCCCATTGCGCATATTTACTACGAGCCACCAGCGCGGCATACGTCGGTGATCCGCGTGTGTATTCAACCACTTTATAGCCATTCAGCCAATGCTCGACCCGATTGTCCGGGTAAACGACAATACGCGCCCAGTTCCATTCGCCGATCTTATGCTGACCGCGCCGGACTTTCACCGAGGGGATCAGATCATACAAGGATGCGAGTGTACGGTTGCCCACTACTCCCTGCTTTGCATCGGGATGCTTTTCATCATCGAGGATCTGGTATTCAAGTCCGATCGCCGATCCTTTGTTTCCTTCTTTTTCAGTAACAAAATATTTCACGCCGCTGTTGGCTCCTTCTGTTAATTTGAATTCAAAAGTGAGGTCCATAGGACCAAATTCTTTTTCCGTAACAATGTCTCCACCATTCTGTGATTCCCCGCCCGCAGACTTGATGACGCTGATGGTACCATCCTTGATCTCCCATCCTTTGTCCGGAAATTTATCTTTGTAAGCTCCTCTCCAGCCTGTCGTCGATTTCCCATCCCACAACAATATCACCCCGTTTTTCTGTTCTTGTTCTGAGACCACGTTTGGGACGAAGTTCATCACAAATAAATTATCAGGAGGCGTGAGTTTCAGATTCTTCGTTTGTATGCGAACATTTCTCCAGAAAATCTGCTTGCCCGCGACTTCATCTTTCTGAAGTGCATGCACCTGCAATGCGATGAAACCTTTTGGTCTGGCATCATCATACACCGCTGCCGCCGCGATGCCGTTAACAAAAGTCCTTATGCTGTTGCCCACACATTCCACCCTCACTTTATTCCATTCACCTTGTTTGAAAGATTTTTTTGCGTCAGGATTGAATTCCATCGGGTAGAGCCACTCCCTGCCGGTAGCCTCGTCATAAATTCCTCCGGTCCAGGCACGGGGAGACGGGTCGATCTCAAATTGGTATCCATGCACGCGACCATTCTGATAATCCGGTTTACTTTGGCTTCGAAACTGAATGCCTGAATTCATGCCCTCCGGCACGTTGTATTCCAGCTCAAGTACAAAATCTTCATAGTCCTTTTCAGTTGCAATAAACGAATTGGGTTCACCTGCCACCGTGGTGCCGATGATCTCCTTGTTTTTTACTTCATACCTGGCGTTACCATTCAGCTGTTTCCAGCCTGTCAGGTCTTTGCCATTAAAGAGTATTTCCCATTCCCCATTGCTTTGTGAAAAGGAATGAAAGGCAGCAGAAAGCAGCGCTACTAAAAAGAGGGTTTTTTTCATTTTTTGAAAGACTCTGGTTCAGGTTCGTACCGGAATTATGACGACTAAATTGGGCCAAATCCTTACAAAATCCGATTATTTATTTATCATGACGGACATTTTGGGGGGCTGAAACGGAAGGGGCACTCGTTTTAAGAAACGCCTGATAACTGGGGGTCACCGTCGGTCATTTTGAATTACCGTACAATGAAAAAAAACAATCGAAGAGCATTTATCAAAGATTTAGCTCTGATAACCGGCGCATCCATGCTTCCGGGCATTACCTGGGCCGGGCCGAAAGCCTCAAAAATGAAACTCGGGCTTGTCACCTACCTCTGGGGGAAAGACTGGGATATCCCGACCCTGATCACCAACTGCTCCAAATCAAAAATTTATGGAGTCGAATTACGCACCGAACACGCACACGGTGTCGAACCATCGATTTCGCCGCAAAGGCGAAAAGACGTGAAGAAAATGTTTGCGGATAGCCCTGTGAAGATTGTCGGTTTAGGAACGAATCAACAATATGATTTTATCGAACCTGATAAATTAAAAGAGTCCATTGAACGAACCAAAGCGTTCATCAAGTTAGGCGCGGACATTGGCGGCGGTGGGGTCAAAGTGAAGCCCAACGCATTCCACCCTGAAGTGACGCATGAGGAAACCATTGAACAGATCGGCAAAGCGCTTAATGAAGTCGGGAAATTCGGTGCCGACTACGGTCAAAAGATCAGACTTGAAGTTCATGGCAACGAAACGCAGGAACTGCCGAACATAAAAGCGATCATGGATGTCGCGAATAATCCAAACGTATACGTCTGCTGGAACTGTAACGACGAAGATCTCCTGGGCGGTGGTCTTGAAATAAATTTCAATCTGGTAAAAAGTCGGCTGGGTGACACGGTGCACGTTCGGGAGCTCAACATCGGAGCCTACCCCTACCAGGATCTTATGAATCTTTTTATAAAAATCGATTATTCAGGTTGGATCTTGCTGGAATGCCGCACAGAACCAGCTGACCGTGTGAAGGCACTGATCGAGCAGCATGAAGTCTTTGAGAAAATGACAAAACAGAGCTAACAGGAAAGAATGTCTGCCACCAAATTCCACAAAGAAAGTTATTCGTAGACGCATGATTACCTACAAGGATAAATCGGATCTGAAAAAATTCCAGAAACTGTTTTCCAGACATTTTCTTACGTGTCGGACAATTAAAGTGTCCGACACCTTTTTTTATTAAGGAGTCGGAAATCCTGACGACTTAGTTGCAGCGCTTGATTTTGACATAATGACCGGATACCCTGTCAACGGGTCAATCACAGAGATCGCTCGATGTTATGCCGCATGTCTGCGGTCTCTCTAGAAAATTAAAGTCATTTCTTGTAGAGTTCGCGTCCCTTGGACTCAAAGCGATCGCCTGCCTTCCAAAATGGAACGATATCCATATTTGCGATCAGATGATTAGTAAAAACAAATGCTCTGAAATACTTTAACAAATATTGATAATCGAGATCATCGGGGCTGTCAGCGGGCTGATGGTAGTACTTCGTGATATCGGGACCGAAGCCTGTAAACCCCGGCGAGAAGTCTATCGCCGTAACACCCTTTTTCGCGAAGGGAAAGTTGTCTGATCCGCCGTAAAAATCCATTTCAGGTTTCAGGTTGTCGCTCGCTCGCAGACCCGCTGTAGTACATGCCTGAGCAATAGCATTATTTTTATCAATGCGATCCATACCCAGCACAATTGCCCGTGTTTTGTCGTTGTAGCCGGCACCGTCGGCGGTGACATTGAATACAGTTTTGTTCAAAGGCACAAGCGGATGATCCACATACCACTCACTCCCCAACAATCCCCTCTCCTCCGCTGTACACGCCATAACAAGCACCGAACGTTTGGCGGGGAATTTCGAGAAGTATTGGGCAGCCGATAACATGGCCACAGTGCCTACCGCATTGTCGCGGGCACCGTTGTAAATAGAATCACCATCCACCGGTTTCCCGACCCCGATATGATCATAATGCGCACAGATCATGATGTACTCTTCCCGCAACCTGGCGTCTGTGCCGGGAATAAAGCCTACTACATTTTTTGTATTCAACTGCTTAGCAGGTTCGCGACTAATCTGCAATGACCCCGATGCACTCTTCTTACTCTGTAACGACCGGATGACTTCGTTATCCGAAGATCTCATCCACAGCCTCGGCATAACCTTCTCATCTTTGCGAATCGAAAGTACCGATTCAGCATAACGACTCACCAGGGTTTCCCATGGATTGGGAACCTTCTCCACAATTTCTACCAGCCCGGCAGCACCGAATGAATTGAGTTTCGCATACCGGAGCCCCGATGCCGTACGGGCCCTCGAAAAAGAAAGTGTCTCATCACCACTCATCACATACACCACAATCTTGTCTTTTAAACTTGCATTGATTTCATCATCAGAACTGATCATGACGAATTCACCCGACCAGTTGACTTGATCGCTGTTCAACACGATGATGTCAGTATTCAAGGCGACGGATGCTGTGCCTACCTGCAGCGTTGCAGCCTGAGGACCCTTTCTTTTTTCGAGCGGCACTTGCTGAAAGTAACTGTTTGTTCCAGGGACCTTCGACACACCCCATCGCTGAAACTGCGATGCGATATAGTTTGCCGCGATATTCAGTTCCGGCGAACCCGTATCGCGACCACGCATTTCATCAGCCGCCAGAAAGCGCAGCGGAGGTTGCGTCTCGCCATCGGTTATTATTCTTTCAATTTCTGTAAATGGATTCTTTTTCTGAGCCAGGGTATTACCGTGTAACGCGGCGACCAGCAGGAGGAACAGGATGTTTCTGATTTTCATGGCCGTTAAGTTAACAGGTTTTAAACCGACCTCATGAAAAAGTACTCGAGCGTTGTCGTTGATAAAACAGAACAGAACCTATCAACTAAACACCAGGAGCAAAAGAGACGACATTTGATAGAATGTCATCCTATTGATTTTTGGAGGAGAAAACACGAAAACCGTTCGCCGGCCACAAACATTGGCCTTTTCTTTTTCGCTGGATACCGCTACTTTCCGTCACATTAAATCCAACCTAAAAACCATGAAATTCAACAAATGGATCCCTATACTCGTCTTGCTAATCTGGCAAACGGGTTTCTCGCAGGTTTTGAAAAAGGAAACCATCGAGCAGCTTAAGTTCCGATATATCGGACCCGTAGGCAATCGTGTCAGCTGTGCAATAGGAATACCGGGGAATGACTTGGTTTATTTTGCCGGCGCTGCCTCCGGAGGACTTTGGAAGACCACCGACGGAGGTCTCGCCTGGCGACCTGTGTTTGATGACAAAGCTGTATCGTCCGTTTGCGCGTTGGCCGCAGCACCTTCTGATCCGCAGATCATGTTCGCAGGAACCGGCGAAAGTTTTATTCGGTCCAATGTCACCATCGGCAATGGTGTGTACAAATCCACCGATGGTGGTGAAACGTGGACATTGTCCGGGCTTGAAAACTCGGGGCGGGTTTCGCGGATCGTCATCCACCCTACCAATCCCGATATCATATTTGTTTGTGCGATGGGTCACGCCTACGCACCGCAGAAAGATCGCGGCGTTTATAAATCCGTTGACGGCGGAAAAAGCTGGAAGCAGGTGTTGTTCGTTGATGAGAACACAGGTGCATCAGACCTGGTGATGGATCCCACGAACCCAAGGATACTGTTCGCAGGCATGTGGCAGCTTTCTTTGAAGAACTGGAATCGCACCAGCGGTGGTCCTGGCAGCGGATTACATATGTCCACCGATGGCGGAGATACCTGGAAAAAACTTACGGGCAACGGACTGCCGGAAGGTCCCGTTGGAAAAATTGCGCTGACGATGTCGCCGGCAGCACCGAACCGGGTTTATGCGTTGATCGAAACCGGTGACGGCGTTGAGACCATGGGAAAGAAACCCGAAAGTGGAGAACTGTGGCGCTCAGAGGATAAAGGAAAAAATTGGACGTTGATAAACTCGGATCGCAATATGTCGGGACGGCAAGCGTATTACACGCGCTGCCAGGTGTCCCCAGACAATGCCAATGAAATTCATTTTATCAATGCAGGATTCTTTACAAGTATTGACGGCGGCAAAACATTGGAGCCGATTACGGATTTCTTGTCTCAACCCTATGGTGATCATCACGACATGTGGATTGATCCGATGAACCCCAAGCGTTCGATCGTTTCGCACGATGGCGGAATTTCAATTTCGCGCGACCGTTGCAAAACCTGGAACCGTATCGCACTACCCATCGCGCAGTTATACCATGTTACGGTAGATAACAACATCCCTTACAACGTCCTCACCAATAAACAAGACGGCCCTTCGATGCGAGGACCCAGTCGCAGTGGTGGAGCGGCCTTTTTCGGTGCGCAAGGAATACCCACCATCTCTTCAGGCATGTGGCATGAAGTGGGCGGCGGCGAGAGTGGATTTGCTACGCCCGATCCAAAAGATCCCAACCTCATCTATTCGACCGCTTCCGGCACCGGTGCTGTGGGTGGCGTGGTAGTGCGCTACAACGAAAAGAACCGCCAATTCCGTCAGGTCGAGATCTGGCCTGAATATGTACCAGGTACACCAGCAGCCGACGTCAAATACCGCTTTCAGTGGACGTTCCCGCTGCTGATTTCACCTCACGATCACAACACGGTGTATGCTACAAGTCAGTTCGTTCACAAAACAACCAATGGCGGACAAAGCTGGCAGGTGATCAGTCCGGACCTGACGCTCAATGACAAAAAGCAACAACAACAATCCGGAGGACTCACACCCGACAACATTGGTGTTGAGTATGCGAATGTTATTTCTTCGTTTGAAGAGTCCCCTCTGAAGCAAGGTCTGCTCTGGACAGGAAGCAGCGACGGTCAGATTAATATCTCACAAGATGGCGGCGGAACCTGGACGAATGTTTCCAAGAACTTCCTCGATCTTCCTGCACAAGGCGCTGTCAGAAATATAGAAGCCTCACGGTATGCGGAAGGTAAAGCATTTCTGGTGGTTGACTTTCACGAGCAGGGAAACTTTCAACCTTATGTTTACAAAACCGAGAATTACGGCAAGACCTGGAAGAAGATTGTAAAGGGAATTGAACCAGGTATCAGCTATTGCCGGAGCATCAAAGAAGATCCGAAACGCAAAGGGTTACTCTACCTCGGAACAGAAACATCACTTTACATCTCGTTTGATGATGGTGAGACGTGGCAAACCTTTATGAACAATCTGCCCCACACACCATTCTATTGGCTCGAAGTGCAGGAACACTTTAATGATCTTGTTATTGGAACCTATGGTCGCGGCGTGTGGATCCTCGACGATCTCACCCCACTGCAGCAATTGCCGGCGAACGCAGCGGACACGAAGGCGGCTTTGTTCAATCCGAAGGATGCCTATCGCTTTCAACCACAAACAAGTCTGCTGCAAGCTTTGCCAGAGCCCTCTTGGGGATTCGATCCTCCTTATGGTGCTTCGATCAACTACTGGACCAATTCAGACAAAGACAGTGTGAAGCTTTACATCACCGACTCAAAGGGAGATACCATTCGCACTTTCAAACAAAAAGGAAAGACTGGAATTAATCGCGTGTGGTGGGATCTGCAAAACAAACCCACCAAAGATATTTTCGCGCGCACCACACCGGTCGGGGCAGATTGGGTTCCTCTCGATAAAGATCGCAAGCGCCCCGCTCATGTCGGACAGTTCAAATCTTACCTCGTGCCTCCGGGGACCTACAACGTCATCATGACCACCGGAACACTTAAGTTCAACAGCACAATCAATATCCTGAAGGATCCGCATTCCGATGGTACCCTCGAGGATATTAAGGCACAGACGGACATGCTCGCCAACATCTATAAGGACATGAACACAATGGCCGACATGGTGAACGAGCTCGAAACCATACGCCGGCAAGTGTACGATCTTCGCGATGTTTTGAAAGGAAAGAGCAAAAACAAAAAACTGGTGGAAGCCGCGGGCAAACTCGACACAGCGATCATGAAAGTTGAATCGAAACTTGTCCAGCTGAAGTATACCGGCACAGGTCAGGATGATGTGCGATACCCCGAAATGCTCATCGGAAGGATAGCCTATGTGGGTGGCGCTGTTGCCACTGCCGACTTTAGCCCTCCCGACCAGCACAAAGAAGTGTACGCGATGCTGAAGACGCAATTGACACAAGTGCAAAATGATATGGACGCTCTGCTAAAAGGAGATGTCGCGAGCTTCATGAAACAGCTCGATGAAAATGGTGTGAAACCCATTGTAGTGACCTGGAAAAAATAGTACTCTAAAAACAAAAAGAGGTCGTTGCGTACAAACACAACGACCTCTTTCTTTTATTCCGATTGTCAATTCTGCGAGTCTCCTTCAACCCAGGGCGCACCCGCATCTCTTAAGGATTTTGAGAGGGTGTTCATTTTAGCAGTTGTCGCATTGAGTTTCGTGTCAATATCTTTCATCTCGGCTTCGATGATTTCTATTCCGCGTTTGGCTGTTTCCGTGGGACCATACGTTGACCGGTAAACCGCCCGGCTTACCGCAAACAAACGTTGACCGATGACCGGCCTCGACTTCTGCCCCACCTCCTGTTTGGGTCCGTCCCCATTGAGTTGCTTATTGAGTTCAAGTAACTCCTGTTTAACATCATGCAGCTCCTTGTCAAGATTACCCGGCGAAGATTTTGCGCGTGCAAGTGCTTTCTCCATCGCACCAACTTTCTTCATCGCACCCTCAAGTCTGAGATTGAGCGCCGAAGAGGTGCGGACTGCTTTTTCATAAGTCCTCCAAAAATCTGCCACTACAGCAGGTTTTGCTCCCGGAAGCACACCGTTGCGCAAGGGCTCCACGCTGAACGTGATTGGCTTCGACAATTCCGTAACAACACCATCGACTTGCTTTGAAAGCGATGCCGTATAAGTTCCAGGCGCTGCCATAAATCCCGATGCTCCGCTGCCTGAAGATCCGTCCAGGCGAATCGCGTCCGCGGAAGGATATGTCAGATCCCAGGCGATCCGATGAAATCCCTGCCCTACAGGGCCTTCAATTCTTCGCACCACATTGCCGCCAGCGTCTTTAATCGTAAGCCAGACATGAGGCGCATCCTGTCTTCGTTCCATTTCCAATGCGTCCCATCCCGGGAACGGTATATTTTTGTTTTGTTTGCGCAAAGGTGCTTCCGACTCCTTACGCAAGGTCTCTTTGGTTTTTAGCCCATCTTTTAAATAATAAGTAAGGACCGCTCCAAAGGGAGGGTTGGGTGCTACATAATGATCCGTTCCTTGTGTTCCCTTTTGATCATCAAAACTGAGCACACCGCGTGGAATATACCACCATGCTTTGCGTGTCGGGAATAAGGTGGCTTCTTGCTGCAACTGAGCATCGGAGATTTCCCGGAGTATTGAATAATCATCCAACACAAAAAACCCCCTGCCGAACGACGCACCGACCAGGTCATTTTCACGACGCTGTATGGCAAGATCCCTGAATGAAATCGTAGGAACTCCGCCCGTGAGTTTTATCCATCGATCGCCCTTCGTAACCGTAAAATAAATCCCAAACTCCGTCGCTGCGAACATCAATTCGGGTTTCACATGGTCCTGAACCAGTCGCCACACCAAAGTACGATCCGGTAAATTGCTGCGGATGGACTGCCAGGTCTTTCCACGGTCAGTGCTTCGCACGAGGTAAGGAGTGTAGTCTCCATACTTATGGTTGTCCATGGCAACGTACACGGTGTTGGCATCGAACAAATCTGCCTTTACATCATTGACAAAGGCCGTTGCCGGGATGCCAGGTATCGTTCCCACTTCGATTTTTCGCCAGGTCGTTCCGCCGTTTTCCGTCACTTGTATTAAACCATCATCTGTACCTACATAAATCAACCCTTCCTGTTTGGGCGATTCAGCCAGTGAAGTAATGGTGTTATAGTTCGACATCGCACCGACATCCCACGGTTCATCCCAGCTTTGCATCTTGCCCATAATGGGAAGTGTAAAGCGATCCTGGTTTCTGGTGAGGTCGCCGGAAATAGCAACCCACTTGTCTCCCCGGTTGTCTGATCTCCACACGCGGCTCGACGCAAAATAAATTCGCGACGGCATGTGCGGACTCACGAGTATCGGCGCGTCCCAGTTAAAGCGTTCATAATTTTCATTCGGTTCCGGTTGTGGTTGTATGTCCACCACTTCACCGGTGGTGAGATCCAGACGGGACAAAGTTCCCTCCTGTCTTTCAGCATACATCACATCGGGATTTCCCGGCTCAGTCGCTGGCTGATGTCCGTCCCAATCGAGAATCACTTTCCAGTCGGAGTTGCGAATACCATGAATGTTGTCCGTTCTCGATGGGCCTCCTTCCGAACTGTTATCCTGCGTGCCGCCATAAATGTGATAGAACGGCATGCGATCGTCCAGCGCAACCTTATAGAATTGTGTTACGGGAAGATTCTCAAAGTATCGCCACGAAGCTCCGAGGTCAAAGCTTTCATACAATCCGCCATCGGTGCCGAGTAAGATATAATTTGGATCATGCTTGCGAAAGGCAATGGCATGGTTGTCGCCGTGACGATCCATCGTATTAAAATCCGTAAAAGTTTTTCCACCATCTTCTGAGATGTGTGCGGTTGCATCCATCAAATACAGACGATCGAACTGATGCGGCGAAGCGTACAGTTCCTGGTAGTAATGCGGACCCGTTCCTCCGGAAACCATGTCGGACATTTTTGTCCACGTGCTCCCCTTGTCGGTCGACCGATACAAACCACCTTTTTTTCGATCGAGTTCGATATCAGCATAAAGAATATCCGGTTGCTGTGTTGAGATCGCAAGTCCAATCTTTCCCATGTCGCTGGTGGGAAGACCTGCTGTCAATTTCGTCCATGTTTCTCCTCCATCGGAGCTTCGGTATAAACCTGAGCCTGGACCACCGCCGAGATAGGCCGCTACTGTGCGATGTCGTTGCCACGTAGCCGCGTAAAGCTGATTAGGATTCCTGGGGTCGATCACGATTTCCGTTACTCCGACCCATTCACTATCACCCAGCGTTTTCTTCCACGTCTTGCCGCCGTCGGTTGTTTTGTACAAGCCACGATCGCCGCCTTTGTTCCACATCGGACCCTGCACCGCCACCCAGACGATATCTGAATTGTCGGGGTGTGTGATGATGCGTGAGATATGTTCAGAATTCTTAAGTCCCATATTTTTCCAATGCGCACCATCATCGTCGCTTCTGTAGATTCCGTCACCATATCCCATGTGCCGGCCACCCACATTCTCTCCGGTCCCCACCCATACGATGTGTGGATTCTTTGAATCAATGGTAACACATCCAATAGAGTATGATTTCTGTTCATCAAACACCGGCGTCCACGTCGTTCCTTCATTCACTGTCTTCCACACTCCTCCAGAAGCCACAGCGACATAAAAAATATTCTCATTCACAGGATGTATCGCCACATCGGCGATGCGACCAGACATGAAAGCGGGTCCTATATTTCTGAATTTGATTCCGGCAAAAACCGAATCGTACATCACGGGCATCGATGTGGTGGTGGGTTTACCTGATCTTTGCGCTGAAACCGAGGGGCTCCAAACCAGAAGAATACTGGAGAGGAACAGTAGGAGTAATTTTTTCATAATTTGATGATTACGTATGATCTTGGGTTTACACCCTAAGTTTGGCAAAATCAGAACGGAATGCCAGACGATCTTTTTGAATGGTATAGCGTCCACAAACGGACTACTGACTTTTATCTATTTTTTGGAACGGTAGTTGAAATTGATCTGAAAAGATTTAAAATCACGACGCAAAATAACCTTACCCAATATCCCTAGCATAATGAAAAAAACCCTTGCCTTCCTGCTGGTCCTGATTTGTTTTTCAGGCTTCGCGCAGGAGGCCACATTGAAAGGACGGATCATCGATAAAGGAACTTCACAACCTCTGCAGGGCGCTTCCGTCCGCTACGGCCAGGAAGCCGGAACCATCAGCGACCGGAACGGCGAATTCACTATTCCCTGCTCCGGCGCCACCGACCTGACGGTATCATTCGTCGGCTATCAGACTTTTACACGGCGTGTAAATGATTGCTCCGAGCAACTGAACATCGAGTTAGCCGCTTCCAACTCCACCCTTGACGAAGTGGAGATCACGGCTACTTCTGAATTGAACCGCTCACTCCTCGCACAACCCTCCTCTATCTCAAAAATGGGAACACCGGAGATCAAGCGCGGCACAGGGCTCTTCATGGACGATGCCATCAACGCCAACGTGCCGGGCGTGTTCATGCAACGCAGGTCAATAGCCGGCGGCCAGTCATTTAATATTCGTGGCTATGGCGGAGGCGGCCCTGGCGTGCGCGGTATTAACAGCAACTTCGATCAGCAGGGAATCAAAGCTTATCTGAACGGCATTCCTATTACCGATGCAGAAGGCATTTCTGTTTTCGATGACATCGATTTCGGATCCATCGGCAATGTTGAAATCACTAAAGGTCCGGCTGGAACTTTGTATGGCCTCGCGGTGGCCGGCGTAATCAACCTGCAGACCGTTCAACCGGAAAAAGGGAAGAGTTCAGTTTCACAGGATGTTTTAGTCGGAAGCTATGGACTCAATCGGATGACCACCCGCCTGCAAATCGGTGGGGAAAAAAGCTCCATGCTCATTAATTATGGGAAGCAGAATTATACCGGCTTTATGGATCACACCAACTCAACCAAGGATTTCGTGAATGTGGTCGGCGACTTCCGGCCCAACAGCAAGCAATCCATTACCAGCTATGTAGGCTGGAGCAACAGCTACGACGCACGTAACGGTGAACTCACTTCTGATCAGTATGATAACCTTGATTACAGTGGAAATCCGGCCTACATAAAAAATGATGCGCATTCGAATATCATCAGCTTCAGGGCAGGATTCGGGCATACGTATCGTTTCACAGATAACATTTCCAATACCACGTCAGTATTCGGCACGGGCCTGAGCAACAACAACTCCTCAGCCGGAGGATGGACTGATAAGGTCGCATTGAACTATGGTCTCCGTTCCGTATTTGACACGCGATTTTCCTTTGGGGAGAGTCTCAAATTATCAGGCATGACCGGGATCGAAGCACAAAAGCAGAATGCACAGACGATTGGCTATCCGATGCTCGTCAATAACGCGGATCCGGCCGGATACAACATTATCGGAGCCATCCGCAGCAATCAAACGAACATCAGTGGAACTTATTCCATCTTCACACAATGGACTTTATCGATGCCCAATGATTTTTCGGTGACGGCAGGCATCGGATCGAGTTCGATGAACATCACATTGATCGATAAATTCTATGTGGCCGCGAACAACACGCCGACCAACACAACGCCAACCACCTATAACACCTCATACCCGAGTTTGATATCACCACACCTCGCGGTCAACAAGATCATCAATAAAAATGTGTCTGTGTACGCATCCTATAGCGTCGGTTACAAAGCTCCGGTATCTTCAAGCATCTACACCCCGCTGGCAGGCACTGTCAACACAGGCTTGCGCCCGGAAAAGGGTGAACAATTCGAAATCGGAACGAAAGGCAGCCTTCTCAACGACAAACTAGGTTATGAGGTGGCGTTGTTCGATGCGACATTCTCGGATAAGATGACACTCGTGGGAGTACCCAACGCAACCAACACCGCCACTCTGTACAGCTACGTCATCAACAGTGGCAAGTATCTCAATAAAGGAATTGAAGCACTCTTGAAATACAAGGTGTATCAGTCCGAAGGCGCAGTCCGGTTGGTGAAAGTTTTTGCAAACATGACTTACTCCGACTTCAAGTATGACAATTTCACATTCCAGAATAACGTCCTGACACCTCCGGCTGACTACTCTGGAATGCCGGTAGCTGGTGTTCCCAAGATCGTTGCCAATGGTGGCGTTGATTTTACTTTCGCTCCCGGAATCTATGGCGATGTGGTATACATGTTCCGGGATGGAATGCCCTACACACCCGACGGCCTGAATCGTGCAGGCGCCTATGGATTGTTAAACGCCAAAGTGGGATTTCGCCGGAGCCTGGGTTCGAAGTTTGACATCGACGCGCATTTCGGCGCAAACAACATCACCAGCGTGCAATATTATCAAATGGTGTTTGTCAACCAGGTACCCGACGCGTATCTCCCGGGCCCGAACAAGGCCAATTATTTCGGCGGCGTGACACTGAAATACAATTTCTAACTTGAGTGATTATAACTGACACTTCATCCATGAAAAAATACATCAGTCTTTGCTTGCTGGCGCTCATCGCTTGCGGTCGTTTCAGCAACAAGGAGGGTGATCATCAAAGTGAAGCCCGCATTGTGTGTCTCTCCAAGCAATATAATGAGATCATTTTTGCTTTGGGAGCGGAGAAGGACCTTGTTGGTGTTGACTTGTCGAGCACCTATCCG
The DNA here is from genome assembly GCA_044227305.1 of Cyclobacteriaceae bacterium. GTDB lineage: Bacteria > Bacteroidota > Bacteroidia > Cytophagales > Cyclobacteriaceae > ELB16-189. The sequence continues at coordinate 341,092 of JBGAFJ010000002.1, forward strand.
CCGGAAATAAAAAAGATCCCAACCGTGGGCTATCACAGGGCGCTGAGCGCGGAAGGAATTCTCGCCACCAAACCCACGCTGATTATCCATGATAATAATGTGGGACCCGAGCAAGTGATGACTCAATTGACGGAACTGAAAATACCGATGAAGGTTTTTGAGACGAAAGGCGAAGACATTGCTACCACCAAATTGCTGATCACTGAGATGGGTGGGTATTTCCACAAGGAAAAAGAGGCAGAAGCATTGAATAAAAAACTGGATGACGACATGGCGAACGCATTGGGTGCAGCGGCCGGGCTGAAAGACAAGCCTAAAGTGGTTGTGATCCATTTTGGCCGCGCCAACAACGTATATCTGACGCTAACCAAAAATACTACCGGCGGAAAAATGATTGAATGGGCCGGCGGCGAAATCCCGGTGGAAGGAGAACGCGGTATGATGCAGCTTTCCGCTGAGATCATTGCCAAAGCCGACCCTGATGTAATACTGCTCACCGATTTTGGATATGATAAGCTCGGGTCTCTGGATCAAATCAAGACTTTGCCGGGTATTGCAGAAACCAGGGCGGCGAAAAGCAACCGGATTTATCGCGTCGAAGAACACGACATGGTGTATGTTGGTCCCCGCACAGGAGAAAATGTTTTGATGTTGCAGAAGCTTATACGCCAAGATGGTAACATCCAGTAACCGGTATGGCGGAGTTTTCGTCTCACTACTCGTCTTATCGGTTATTGTCACATTATTTTCAATTCGATTTGGCGCGATCATCATCACCTGGTCCGACATTTCGAGTGCAGTAGGAAAACTGATCTCCTCCCCCGAAGAACTCACACTCACGGAACGGATTTTCCTTGACATCCGCCTGCCTCGTGCGCTGGCTTGTGTCGTTGTTGGCGCCAGCCTTGCGATGTCGGGAGTGCTTATGCAGGCACTTTTCAGAAACCCGATCGTGGAACCCGGTTTGATAGGAACTTCCAGTGGTGCAGCCTTCGGCGCAGCATTATATTTTGTACTGGGGGCCACATTTAAATTCAACGCCGGCACCTGGACGCTGCCGATCGCAGCAAGTCTCGGCGGAGCGTTGGCTACGGTGATTGTATTTCTCCTTTCAAGAAACAAGTCTGAAGGAAGAAGCTCCGTTATTTCTCTTCTGCTCACCGGTATCGCCGTGAACGCAATTTTCCTCAGCGGAGTAGGTTTCCTTTCTTACATTGCCCGTGATCCACAAGCTCGCTCAATAACATTCTGGAACCTTGGAACTCTCTCCGGCCCAAACTGGAATTCGTTTACGATCATTCTTATTTCTTCAGTAGGATGTCTCCTCTTCGCCTTGCGCGAAACAAAATACCTCAATGCGCTGATGATGGGTGAAGACGAAGCGCACCTTCTCGGTGTGAATATCAAGAGACTCCAGGTTAAGATCATGGCGATCAACATAATTCTGGTTGCGGTGGCAACAGCATTCGTCGGCGTGATCAGCTTTGTTGGTCTGATCGTCCCTCACCTGCTTCGTCTGGCAAAAGGCTCCGATAACCGATACTTAATCATCAGCAGTGCCATGCTGGGCGGCATTCTTCTCAGTCTCGCAGACCTGACCGCGAGACTGGCGCTCGCTCCGGCGGAGTTGCCTATCGGGATCGTGACCTCAGTAGTGGGGGTTCCTGTTTTTATCTTCTTACTCAGGAGGAACCAGTATTATTTTTAGCCGAATGCTGAAAGCGGAAAACATAGAAGTGAAAGTCGGCGACAAAGTGTTGTTGCAAAATGTTTCCGTTTCCTTTGAGCCTGGAAAAATAAACCTGATCATCGGACCCAATGGCGCCGGGAAATCAACTTTGATCAAAGTACTCTCAGGTCAGATGACCCCGGGTAAAGGGAAAGTTTTATACGGAGACCGCGATCTTGTGTCGCTGTCCACGCAGCAACTGTCCAGATGCCGGGCTGTTTTGTCTCAAAATATTTTCCTCGCGTTTCCGCTGAAAGTTTGGGAGGTGGTGATGATGGGGCGCTATCCCCATTTTACAAACCGCCCTTCTGGTAACGACCAGCATGCCGTGGAAGAGGCGATGGCTGTTTTTGACGTGCAGTCTTTACGCGATCGCGACTACACAACCCTGAGTGGTGGCGAGAAACAACGCGTCCACTTCGCACGGGTTCTGGCGCAACTTTGGTTCCCGGTTGACGAGTGCCGTTATCTGCTACTCGACGAGCCCCTGACTTTCCTGGACGTACACTATCAATTTGCGTTCATGCACACGCTGGAAAGACTTCTTAAGCGAACAGACCTTGTCGTGGTCGGTGTAGTTCACGATCTCAATCTCGCGGCACGCTTCGGCGAAAGAATACTTTTGCTTTCGAAAGGAAAGGCGCTGGCAGGTGGAGAACGGGAGCAAGTTTTCACGCCGGCAAACATCAGGGACGCATTTCAACTGGAACCCGTTATTCATAGCAATGAAAAGAACGGATCCTTTTACCTATTTTTCGAATGAATCAACGAAGCAAAAAATTCTAGCAAAGCATGGAAACAATTGAAATATCAGGAATCATCGGAATGATAGCACTGGCGGCACTGGCCTGCAATTTCATCATCGGGATTACGATATGGTCAAATGCGAAATTACCCTTTGGAATAAAAATCCCTTTTGGACTGACCTTGCTCCAGCTTCATAAGTTTACAGGATACTCCGCAGCAATATCGATTCTGGTCCACATCCTGCTGATCCCGCTCGACCCTTTATCAGAATTTACATGGGGTGACCTATTGCTGCCGGCGTGGACGAAACATCAACCGCTGGCGAACACGTTCGGTGCCGTTGCACTCTATCTGCTTGCGCTGGTTGTGATCAGCTCCTATTTCAAAAGCAACATGAAACTTCGAGCCTGGCGTTTGCTCCACTACCTCTCCTATTTCGCCGTGCTGCCTCTCGTTCTCCACAGCGTGATCACCGATCCCAAACTCCAGGACCGACCGATCGATTGGTTCGACGCAGAAAAAATATTTGTCATTCTATGCTGTCTGATAATTATCAGCTTCTCCTTCTACCGCCTGTCCCTTCGGAAGCCGACCAAATAGCAATTCACATTTCCTTTTAACCGACTATAAAAGTTCGGGTCAGGCGAGGCTTTTTGCCAAGTGTTCGCGGGGCATTTGGCTTATATTTAAATACCAAATACACACATGCCTATGCCTACCTGTAAACCCAAACTCCATTCCCGTTTTATTGCTTTGTCGTGGCTGTTGCTGACGGCAACGTTTGCGGTCCATGCTCAAAAAATAGATCTGCAGCAGATGAAACCTCTCCACTACCGCCACATCGGCCCGGTAGGTAACAGGGTGGTCACCGTCGCAGGTATTCCGGGCGACCCGCTGGTATACTATGTCGGCGCTGCCTCCGGAGGAATCTGGAAAACAGAAGATGGTGGCATCAATTGGAAACCAATTTTTGATGGTCAACCAGTGCATGCCATCGGAGCGATCACGCTTGCTCCCTCCGATCCCCAAATTGTCTGGGCGGGCACCGGCGAACCTCACATTCGCTCAAATGTTTCAGTGGGAAATGGCGTCTGGAAATCCCTGGACGGAGGAACCACCTGGCAACACATGGGCCTCGAAAGTACGTTCAGAATCAGCCGAATGATCGTTCATCCCTCCAATCCAGATATCGTCTATGCAGCAGCACTTGGTCACGCATACGCTCCACAAAAAGAACGTGGTATTTACCGGACAACTGATGGCGGAAAGAATTGGACCAAAGTTCTGTCTGTGAACGACAGCACGGGTGCCTCTGACCTGGTTATGGATCCAAACAACCCGAGAATCTTATTCGCCGGCATGTGGCAGGTTGATATTAAAACCTGGGGCCGTCAAAGCGGTGGCAAAGGAAGTGGCATCTATATGACGCGGGATGGTGGTGACACCTGGAAACGACTCTCCGGAAATGGATTGCCCAAAGATCCAGTCGGGAAAATCGCATTGACTATTCCTAAAGCAGACTCTAAACGGGTGTACGCTCTCATGGAAACTGCAGACGGCGCTCCGTTGAACGGCAAGCCGAGAGAAAGCGGTGAACTCTGGCGATCAGATGACGGTGGGGAAAAATGGATGCTCGTAAGCAAAGACATGGACCTCACGGGTCGCGGTGCTTATTACACCCGCTGCAAAGTCAATCCCGACAATCCCGATGAAATTTATTTCTTCGCAGCAGCATACAGTTTATCAAAGGACGGCGGCAAAACAAGTGTTATTACTTCGCCTACATCAACACCAAACTGGGATCACCATGAAATGTGGATCGACCCCACGAATGGCAACCGACAGGCTGTTGCCGGTGATGGCGGAATTTCAATTTCAAACAATCGCGGTAAGACCTGGTTAAGAGTTCAATTACCAGTTGCGCAGCTCTACCACGTAACCGTGGACAATGCAGTTCCTTATTACGTCTATACAAACCGTCAGGATGGTCCTTCATCAAGAGGTCCAAGTCGGTTCACGCACGAAGATTTCCTGTTGTCTGGCATCCCTCGCGGCGAATGGCACAGTGTGGGTGGCGGTGAAAGTGGTTTTGCAACTCCTGATCCCGTTGATCCAAACATCATCTGGTCTACCGCCTCTGGCTCCGGTGCGGCAGGAGGCATTGTAGTCCGTTTCAATGAAAAGGTCAGACAATTCCGTGATATCGAAGTGTGGCCGGAGTCCACCCTGGGCTCAGCTGCAAAAGATGTCAAGTATAGATTTCAGTGGACATTCCCTTTCCTCATTTCGCCACATGACCGGAACACCATTTATGTTACCAGTCAGAATGTTCACAAGACAACCAACGGAGGTCAATCATGGTCCGTGGTAAGTCCGGATCTCACCACCAATGACAAAAGCAAGCAAAACATCTCCGGTGGACTCACTCCGGATAATATCGGAGTCGAATATTGTTGTGTCATCTATGCGATGGACGAATCTCCGATCCAAAAAGATGTGTTGTGGACCGGAACCAATGATGGCTTGGTGAACGTAAGTACCGATGGCGGAAAAACCTGGGAGAACGTTACCAAAAATATCAAGGGTCTTCCTCCTCTCGGGACGGTACGAAATATCGACGCTTCCAGGTACAAGGCGGGTAAAGCCTACATCACCGTAGACTTTCACCAGGTTGGCAACTTTGAACCGTGGGTATACAAAACAGAAGACTTTGGTAAAACGTGGGTGAAGATCAGCGATGGCGTTCCGAAAAGCAATCTGAGTTATGCCTGCAACATCCGCGAGGATCCGAAGCGAGCGGGCCTCCTGTATCTTGGAACTGAGAACGCCCTCTATGCCTCCTTCGACGACGGCTTGCATTGGCAATCCATCATGACCGATATCCCTTCGTCACCGATGTATTGGATTCAGATTCAGGAGAATTTTAATGACATGGTGATTGGAACCTATGGCCGCGGAATCTGGATACTCGACGACATCACTCCGATTCAACAATTGACCAACGAAGTCACCAGTTCAGAAGCGTTTTTGTTTTCACCTCGAAATACCTACAGGCTCATGCCGTTGACCACCCCCTATGCGATGTCAGACGATCAGACAGTAGGTGAGAATCCACCACCAGGAGCACCCATCAGCTTCTGGCTCGGATCAGATGTGAAAGATAAAGACAGTCTTGCTATTGTAATTAAAGATGCAGGCGGTAACGTCGCAAGAACACTTTACCACAAAGGAGGAAAGGCAGGTATCAACAGGATCTGGTGGAACCTGAGAGAAGATCCATCAACCAAAATCCTGATTCGCAACAAGCCTCTTTATTCTGATTGGATAAACCTGGGTGATAAACGTGCGATCCCCGCTCCCGGTGCTCCCAACGGATATGCGCCCTTGGTCAAACCGGGAGATTATACCGTCACGCTTACTGTGAACGGGAAATCCTATGCGAAACCAATCAAGATACTGAAGGATCCAAATTCAGAAGGAACAGAAGCCGACATCGAAGCGCAGACCTTACTGAAGTCGCAGATAAAAAAAGATCTTAGCAAAGCTGCTGATATGGTGAATCAACTCGAGTCGATCCGTCAACAAGCCAGTGACCTCAAGGAGAATGTGAAGGACAACAAGGAAGCCGTTAAGGTAATCGAGTCGCTCGAAAATCAACTTATTGAAATTGAAGGCGAACTGCTTCAACTGCGCACTGCGCCGGAGGGACAAAGTATTCTGCGATATCCCGCGCAAACTGTGGAGAAACTTCAATACCTGGGGAACGGCGTTGAGACCGGAGATTTCCGCCCTACCGATCAACACCAGGAAGTGCATCAGGTATTGCAAAAGAGACTCAACGATTCGCAGCAGAAATTCAACCAGCTCATGGAGCGTGATCTGCCTGCCATCCAGGAGCAGCTTCGAAAAAATAACGTCGGTGGTCCGTTTGTGATAAAAAACACAACACGCGCTAACTGAATCAATAAGCGCTGACCGTAATGAACAAAAGCCCCGATCTGAAAAGTCGGGGCTTATTTTAAATTCGACTCTATGAAACTTAAACTCTCACTTCTCATCTTCATCGCATGGGTTCAAATTGCGGACGCGCAAGCGCCCACCGAATCCTACGACCAAAAGTTTTATAACAAACTCAAATGGCGCAACATCGGTCCAAAACGTGGTGGAAGGTCATTGGGAGCCACCGGAAGCCCGGGGCGCCCCAATGAATACTATTTCGGCGCTACCGGCGGTGGATTATGGAAGACAATTGATGGTGGGCTGGAGTGGGAACCGGTCACGGATGGTCAGATCAGCAGTTCATCGATCGGTGCAGTTGCCGTTGCGGAAACGAATCCGGATGTGATCTACATCGGCGGAGGCGAAACGCAACTTCGCGGAAGCATCACTCAGGGCGATGGCGTTTATAAATCAACCGATGCGGGAAAAACATGGCGCTCACTCGGCCTTAAAGAGACGCAAGCCATCTCGAGAATTCGGATCCATCCAACAAATCCTGACATCGTTTATGTAGCAGCGCTGGGCCACCCTTATGGCGATAATGAAGAACGGGGCGTTTTCAAATCAACAGACGGCGGGAACACCTGGAAAAAAATTCTTTACATCAACCCCAAAACAGGTGTCGCCGATCTGATCATCGATAGGACAAATCCTAAAGTCGTATATGCCACCACCTGGAATGTTTATCGCAGGACCTGGAAACTCTGGGACGGCGGCCCCGATTGCAAGTTGTGGAAATCAGAAAACGGGGGCGACACATGGACGGAGTTGACGCGCAATCCGGGAATGCCCGCGCCTCCTTTCGGAAAGATCGGGATCACGGTATCTCCTGCCGACCCGCGACGTTTGTGGGCCATCGTCGAAGCCAATGAAGGCGGCGTGTTCAGATCAGACGACGCGGGCGCAACGTGGAAGAAAACAAACGACGAACGAAAACTCAGACAACGCGCTTTTTACTATACACGGATCTACGCCGATCCCTTCGATCGCGAAACGGTGTATTGCCTCAACGTGGATTTTTTCAAATCGACAGATGGTGGCGCTAAGTTCGAACTGATACAAACCAAACACGGTGATCACCATGATCTATGGATTGATCCGAATAATCCGCAACGCATGATCCTGGCAGATGATGGCGGCGGTGTTGTGACAGTCAACGGAGGTAAATCGTGGACCGATCAGGATTATATCACAGCGCAACTATACCACGTAACCACAACCAATCACGTGCCCTATCATGTTGCCGGTGCACAACAGGATAACTCAACCATTGCTGTGCCCAGTGACGGCTGGGACAATATGGATGTGTTCGGCGACTGGGGTTATGAAGTAGGTGGCGGTGAAAGTGGCTACATCGTTTCCCATCCGAATAATCCCGATGTCTACTATGCCGGAAGCCAGGGCGCCTTACTCACACGCTATGACAGAAGCAACGGTCAAATACGGGACATCCAGGTTTACCCAAGATTTTTCTCAGGTGAGCCGGCAAGCGCGCTGCCGGAGAGATGGCAATGGACATTTCCGATTGTGTTCTCACCACTTGATCCGAATATTCTATTCACGTGTTCACAGCACGTATGGAAAACTACAGATGATGGTCAAAGCTGGACGCAAATAAGTCCTGACTTAACCTATGCCGACCCGGAAACGCTGGGACCTACAGGTGGCGAGATCACCAAAGACATGAATGGCCCTGAGATATATGCGACGGTGTTTGCTCTCGCGCCATCGTTCCACGATGTGAACACAATATGGGCGGGATCCGACGACGGAAAAATCCAGATCACACGCGATGGTGGCAAAAAATGGACGGAGATTACACCCAAAGATCTTCCGAAAAATTCTGTCGTCGCCATCATCGATGAATCAAGACATACACCGGGAACAGCGTATGTTGCAGCCTTCCGTTATCAGGTAGATGATCGTCAACCGTATGTATTCCGAACAAAAGATTACGGAAAGACGTGGACGAAAATCGTAACAGGAATCAAAGACGGTCATTTTGCAAGAAGCATCCGCGAAGACAATACCCGGCCCGGTCTTTTATTTCTTGGAACAGAACATGGCGCCTATGTCTCTTTTGATGCGGGAGGCCATTGGCAATCACTCCAGCTCAACTTACCGGACACTCCTATTCGCGACCTTGTTGTAAAAGATAACGACGTGGTTTTAGGAACGCATGGAAGAGGCTTTTGGATCCTTGACGACATCCAGCCCCTTCGTCAACTCACGCCCGATTTAATGAAACAGAATGCGATATTCTTTAAACCCGGCGATGCAATTCGCGGCATCAGCAATGCGTCGTTTCAATACTACTTTACGGACGCTACGGACTCTGTGAAAATTGAGATACTTGACGAAAAAGGAACGCTCGTAAGAAAGTTTATCGGTGATAAACCTGAATATAAAGTCGACCCCAACGTACCGCGTTGGGAACGCGAGCCTGCAAAGCCGACTACTGCTGCCGGTCTCAATATTTTTTCATGGAACCTCAGGTATCCCGGCGCGACTACGTTCGATGGAATGATCTTGTGGGGCGCCAACGCCAAGAATGGTCCGATGGCAGCGCCCGGAAAATACCAGGTCCGGTTCACTTCCAAAGGATACACGATGACGTATCCGTTCGAGGTGAAGATAAACCCAAACCTCAAAGGCGTCACGGTGGCAGATTTGAAAGAAACTTTTGCTTTGGCGATGAAGATCCGCGACAAGGAAAGTGCGGCGAACGAAGCCGTGATACAAATTCGCAAGGTGCGTACAGAATTCGAAGCCGCGCTGAAACAAACTACAGATCAGAGTGCGGTCGCGGCCGCCAACGATTTACTGAGAAAGATCACCATCATTGAAGAAGAACTGTATCAGGTCAAAAACCGCAGCGGCCAGGATCCCCTCAACTTCCCCATCAGACTCGGCAACCGAATCTCAGCGTTAAGGAGAAGTCTCGAAACGGGTGATAATAAACCAACGGCTGGGGCTTATAAAGTGTTTGAAGAGCTGTCGAAGGAACTGGATGGGCACCTTTCAACACTCAACACGATCATGACCGGCGGGCTTCCTCCACTGAAAGCGACGTTGAAACTGGAACACTAGATCAATATGAACGGACCCGGCGCCCTGAGGCATTCCTTTTCCCTGTAGAACTATTCGTTCTTCAGCACCGACGCCGGGTTCGTTCGCGTGATTTTGATCGTCTGACTACCGATGAGGATAAGGGCAATGGTCATCACGATGAGCGCCCCGAAAGTCATGTCGAAAAATAAAATCGGCGCGTGGTTGGCCAACATCGGAAGCATGATCTTATCGAAAAAGAGGAAGGTCACCGGCAACGAGATCAGTGACGCTACTGCGAGCAACATGATAAACCCTTTCCCGAGCAAGTAGAGCAATGTTCGGTTTGAGGCGCCCATCACTTTACGAATACCCACTTCTTTGACGCGGGTTTCAGTCGTGTAGACCACCATGCCCAACATCCCTAAAGAAGCAATGATGATAGCGAGCGCTGCGATGAATGCAGCCACTTTCATCGAAGCATCCAAACCCCCGAAGCCCGCCCGAATTTGATCTTCATAGAGCCGGCCATCGTAACCATGAACGGGATCAACCTTCTTCCAAACTGCTTCCAGTTTGCTTTGGACATCACTCGGCTTGTTGCCATCGAATTTCACCAGCAAGTAATCTGGTTTATCGTCGACATACCGGAATACTACCTCTTCGCCAGACCGGTTGTTGGCACGTCCATATTGAAAGTCCTTCACAACGCCGATAATAGTCATGTCTCTGCCTGCGAAACGCACCACCTCCCCGATCGCTCCCGACGGAATGCGGTCTGCGATGTCAAAGCGTTTTAATACTTGCTCGTTCACGATCACTTCGTGAACTACAGTACCATCGTTTTCGTGGTTAAAATTTCTTCCCGCCAGCAATTGGTGCTCGAGCAGCGGCAAATAGTTTTCATCCACCAGATTCGTACGCACGGCGGCGGAGTCAGCCACGTTGCCAGGGTTCCTCATCATTTCACCCCACACAGTCCCGACACTGGTGATAATCCCCGCGCGTGCGATGTTCCGAACTTCCGGGATCTCGCGCAGTTCGTTGATCAGGATGTCAGGTTTGTTTCCCTGCAGGTTGATATTGATAACATCTTTGGTATTGAAACCCAGGTCAAAGTTCAGAAAATGTTTGTACTGCCTGTACATCAGAAACGTGCTGGTGATCAGCATCAAGGAAATACAGTACTGTGCAACGATCAGCGCTTTGCGGCCGGTCAGATTGCCAATGACGCGGCTGGCCTGGCCTTTCAGAACCAGAATCGCGTTCACACGGGAGAAGTACAAGCCGGGAAATAGACCTGCCACGAGGCCAATAAAAAGAGAAAAAAGGAAGAACGAGATCAGCAGTGACGGAGAAAGTTCGAGCCTGAGCAGTTCGGAAAGGTCGGGATTTAACGCCAGGAAGTATGGCTTGACAAGTTGGAAAAAGAGTACCGCGGCAACGAGCGACATCATCGAGATGATCACGGCTTCTACGACAAATTGCGCTCTGACCTGCCACTTTCCGGCACCCACCACTTTGCGTATCCCGACCTCCCGTGCTCGCCTGAATGAACGTGCCACAGAAAGATTCGTGTAGTTAAAACACGCGGACAGGATAATCACGGTTGTAAGACCGAAGAAAACGAGGATCAAAGAACGACCCAACGTTCGACCTAGCTGATTGCTGAGGTCATCGCCAGTCATGATGTCTGACAGCGGCTGAAGACTTAATTCTATGTGCGTGTTTTTGATGGTTTGATCTTCGCGGGCACTTAGCCTTCTCAGGTTTTCATTAACTGCTGGAAGGTTCTCGGGATCGCGGATCACTACGTACACCCAGGTGTTCCACATATTATCCCATGCCAACTCGCGATTATTATCTTTTTCTGTAACCTCGCGCGTCGACAGAGAACCCAACATATCAAAGTGCATGTGCGAAAACAAAGGCACGTCCTTCAAAATACCCGTGACGGTGTAGTCATGGTCGTTCAAGTGTACCACGGCGCCCATGGCGTTTTCTGTTCCGAATAATTTTGCGGCTGACTTCTCCGTCATGACGATAGAGAAAGGCTCCTTCAAAGCCGTCGCAGGGTTGCCCTGAATGAAGGGGAAAGTAAACACGTCGAACAGGTTGTCATTGGCAAAATATCCTGACAAAGGAATGGTCTTTTGAAGGACACTTACATCACCATCAAAGCCTCTTCGTAGCACAGCCATTGATTCGACACCCGTAAAAGATTCACGAATTGCTTTTGCAGTGAGCAGTGAAGTTGTCGCGACGTAGTTATCGTCTTTGTTGCCAAGATATTCGTACCTGCTGATGACACGATAAACGTTTTTGTAATTAATATGAAAGCGGTCAAACGCCGATATATCGGAGAGCACAGCGATGAGGAACAGTCCGACGGCCAGACTCGCAGAAAGCCCGATCACGTTGATGACGGAGAACGTTGAGTTTTTTTTCAGGCTGCGCCAGCTGATCTTGATGTAGTTTTTAAGCATAGCAGAATGTGCAGGTTGGTATGACTCAAAGGATTTGATGAATTCAGGTCGTAAACATTTCAACACCCGCCATGCGAATTTCCACCGCGCCTTAAGCGGAGACTCTTTGCTTTCGCGGGCGAATAGTTCGGTGATATCCCCTTCGATCTCATCGATGCAATCAGCCCGACAAAACCAACGCAGGAATGCCTGTATTTTTTTCGGCGGCTTTGTCATCCGAAGGCGATTTTAGGAATGCGTTTGTAGATCGTATTGCGGAGATCCCTTTGGGCGTCCACCATACGCTTGCCCAAGGCTGTGATCACATAATATCGCTTTCTCCGGCCTCCACGCTCTTCCGTGATCCCGCCCACGCGTGATTTCAGAAAGCCTTTATTTTCCATTCTTCGGAGCGCCACATGCACCGCGCTTATGTTCAGGTCCTTTTTAAGATCTGCTTTCAGCGCATCCAGAATGGCCACGCCATACGCTTCATCGTAAAGGGCTGCGACGGTGAGCAAGACCAATTCTTCGAACTCACCTAAACTTTGTTGGTTCATTGTATTTACTTAGCAAACGTGAAAGTAATTAATTTGTTTTACTTTTGCTAACTAAATAAGCCGCTTGGTTGCAAGCAATAAAAAAACCACTGCAATCATTGATCGCAGTGGTTTTTTTATTAATCTGAGATAATATTATCCGAGTTTCGCGAGCTCCTGAACGAGATCGATGATCTTGTTGGAATAACCCCACTCGTTGTCGTACCAGGATACTACTTTCACAAAGTTGTCATTGAGAGCGATACCTGCTTTCGCATCGAAGATGGAAGTGCGGGGATCACCTATGAAGTCCGTTGAAACGACTTCATCCTCAGTATATCCAAGTATGCCCTTCAGTTCACCATCAGCGGCTTCCTTCATTGCAGCTTTGATCTGATCGTAAGTTGCAGATTTAGCAAGACGCACGGTAAGATCAACCACAGACACGTCAGCGACAGGAACGCGGAATGACATGCCGGTAAGTTTTCCTTTCAATTCAGGGATTACCAGCGCAACGGCCTTTGCAGCACCTGTGGAAGAAGGAATGATATTCTGATATGCGCCGCGGCCACCTCTCCAGTCTTTTCCTGAAGGACCGTCGACGGTTTTCTGAGTTGCCGTTACGGCGTGCACCGTGCTCATGAGCCCTTCCACGATGCCAAACTTGTCGTTAAGCACCTTCGCGAGGGGAGCGAGGCAGTTGGTTGTACAAGAGGCGTTCGACACGATCGTGTGCTCAGCCTTGAGGTTTTTATGGTTAACGCCCATTACGAAGGTCGGCGTGTCGTCTTTGGCGGGTGCTGACATCACGACTTTTTTCGCGCCCGCGGTAATGTGTTTTTGAGCATCAGCTTTGGTGAGGAAAAGGCCTGTGGATTCTATGACGATCTCCGCTCCTACTTCGTTCCACTTCAGATTGGCCGGATCTTTCTCAGCTGTCACACGGATCGTCTTGCCGTTGACTACCAGGTGTTTATCCTTTACTTCAACCGTTCCTTTGAATTTTCCGTGTGTTGAATCGTACTTAAGCATGTAGGCCATGTACTCGGGGTCAACAAGATCGTTAATACCCACGATTTCGACGTCTTTGCGGTCGACGGCGGCCCTGAAAGCGAGGCGCCCGATGCGGCCGAATCCATTAATGCCAATCTTTGTCATTTCTTTTCCGGGTTAAATTTGGAGGCGTAAAAATATACACTAATAAGGTAAAACCAACGGAATATGTTCCCCTGAAGGCACAAAGTGTCCTTCAGGGAAGCAACTAAGTGTCCTTCAGGGAAGGAAAATAAGGGGGCGCACCTTTGCCAAATACCGGAGGCCTTATATCTTTGCGGCTCGTAAAAAAAGACGGTCCGTTCGTCTAGGGGTTAGGACACCAGATTTTCATTCTGGTAACACGGGTTCGATTCCCGTACGGACTACGATAAAGTACACAAGCCTGAAGATATTCTGCCTAGTTGGAGGATGTTTTCAGGCTTGTGACTTTATCGCGGTGAAGCGTCCGCGATGGACGCGGACCCTGAAGCATCGATTCGGGTTTTTTTGATTTAGTGCAATCATGCCACTTGATCTTTCCATTTCAGCAGCATTTTGGCTTCGTTCAACACCTCCGTTGTTGTGTTCCGATGCCTTTAACCTATGAAGCGCCACCCACTCCGTTGTTGGTGTTCCGATGCCTTTAACCTAAGATCGTTGGAACGCATTCTTAAATTTCTTTAGTTTTTTTTTAAATCTGCATCGGGTCACCAACAACCTTAAAAAAACCGTCTTGAAACCATGATTTTTTTCTGTCTGTACAAGTAGCATTTTTAAAAATACAAATAGGTAAGCGCCACGTTCTATATTGCAAAAAGAAAACGTGGAGCTTTCTAAGTCACTAAGGGATAGCGGTACCACGTGTCGGTGATTTTTGTGTGCGGCCCGATAAGGTTTTCGGTCGTGAGATTGTCGTAATATATAAAACGCTGGTGCCTGAGACGGAGCAAATGCGTCATCGGAACACCAACAACAGACGTTGCCCCGTGCCAAATAGGGGTGTGACGATAGGATACTCTATTCCAATTATTAATCACTAATTCAGGCGGCATGAAAAACATAAATCGGATCGTTACGACGGCCATCGTAGTGATATTCATTGTTGCGGTTGTGATACTTTTTAGATCGGGCCAGGATAGCCTTGCAGTATTTTATGAATCTAAAATTATGGGGAGGGTTAAAATGATCAAATTATCGCCGCGGCAAATTCCTGACATTTTGGTTGATGGAAACTATTATTATTTGGACCATTACCAACCTAATATCAGAGAGTTTATACAAGTAGGAGACTCGGTGTGCAAAGAATCTCAGAGTTGGACTTTAAAAATCTTTAGAATAAACGGGGATTCTGTAGTCGGTACGACTACATGGGAGTAGTTAAAGGAGGAATAGTCCGCGCCGAACCGCAACTATCAATGCTCATTGAATATCCTGCATTCCGGTATCGTTAATATTGCTTATTGTGTCCATCCGTGGTTGGCGTTCCGATGCCTTTAACCTACGATCGTTAGAGCGTATTCTTATGGAACTTCCTAGGTCATTGCAAAAGGATGGTGGTACCAAGGTCGCGGTGATTGTTGTTGGTGACCCGATTCGGGCTTTCGGTATTGAGATTATCAAAATTTATATGTTGGTGTTCGAGACTGAACAAATGCGAGCATCGGAACACCCAACAAGGGATGGAAGTCAATCGCGTTGTGATTCCTCGCTCGCTGTCCACATTATTTGTCCGTTCTGTCCGTTTATGTCCACCCCACACGGTGATAGTTTCATTTAAAGCCAAAATTCACCCAAAATGCAAGCGGTGTGTTTTTTGCCGAGCTGCAACATCCATCCTAAACCTGGAGTCTAACACAAAAAAATTCCCATGCTCTCCAACTACATCCTCACGGGCCTCCGAAACCTCAGGCGCCATCGCTTCTTTTCTTTTATCAATATTTTCGGACTTGCTATCGCGATGTCGATTTGCATGGCGATGATCATGCTGGTGGCAGACCAGGTGAGCTACGACCGCCACAACTCCAATGCGCAGCGAATATATCGCGTCAAAACCATAGACGTGGACGATCAGGGAAACATAACGGACAGCCAATGGAATGCGGCGAGTCCTTTGCCCCTTGCGCCGGAGTTGACGACAAACTATACTGGTGTGGCCGAAGCCGTACGACTGCGCCGCAGCTTTGGGAATGGGTGGATGGCAATCGAGAACCAGGATGTCAACGTACCACTGGCAGGATTCTTCGCCGATCCCAACGTGCTGTCTTTCTTTGAATATGAGTTGCAGTACGGCGACCCGGCCACTGCACTCAAGAATCCGTTTTCTGTCGTACTCACACGCAAGGCCGCGAACAAACTATTCAAGGATGAAAATCCCGTTGGCAAAACAATCAAAGTCGGAGATCAGGGACTTTATACGGTCACCGGCGTACTCAAAGACACTAGCAACAAGTCGCACATTGTTTTTGAAGCGCTCGCCAGTATGGGGTCGGCGGAAAGTCTTGAACAGTCCGGTAAACTGACCAGGGGTGCCGAAGAGTGGCACAACTACTGGACCGGCTGGACTTACATCCGACTGGAGGAAGGCAAAACGGAAGAAGAGATTCAATCGCGCCTAGACCGGATCTATGAACAATACATTACGACCGCCAAGCCCGGTGACAACAAAATGAAGTTTGGCTTGCAGCCACTGCTGCGAATCACGCCGGGTTCGATCATGAACAATTCGATCGGACCTCAGCTACCCTGGCAATTTGTTTACTTTCTCGGCGGTCTATCCCTGGTAATCCTGTTGACGTCATGCTTCAACTTCACGAATCTTTCCATTGCACGTTCCCTCACGCGCGCCCGTGAGATCGGGGTGAGAAAGGTTTCGGGAGCAGGACGGCTGCAGATATTTTCGCAGTTCATCACCGAATCTGTTCTTGTCGCAGGTGCTGCGCTTGTCATGGCAGTCGCGATGCTGATTTTTTTGAAACCGATGATTTTGCAACTGAACCTTGCCCAGTTATTTCGCTGGGACCTTTATGACGGCACAATGGTGTATGCGATTTTCGCGCTATTCGCCATCGTCGTGGGTATGATGGCAGGTCTCTTCCCTGCTGTGGTGTTGTCAGGATTTCAGCCGGTAAAAGTGCTTAAGAACCTGAGCAATGTCCGGCTTTTCTCAAGAATGGGAATGCGTAAAGCGTTACTGGTTTCTCAGTTCAGCTTGTCATTGTTTTTTATCGCGACTGTGATCATTATTTACAATCAACTGAACCTGTTCACCCACCACGACCACGGCTTCAACATGAAGAACAATGTAGTAGTGAAGCTCAACAATACATCTTATCAAAATTTTAAAACCGAACTCCAGAAATACAACAACATCACAGCGGTATCCGCAGCCTCTCATGTGCCCGCGGCAGGAACATCGATGGGCAATGAATTCAAAAGAAAATTGGAAGACCTTGCGTCGATTAATGCGGGCATTTTCCAGGTAGATGAAGACTATGCCCGCAACATGCAATTAAGACTGCTTGCCGGAGAATTTTTCAATGCAGAAAAGGGAGCCTCCAATAAGAACTTCGTTGTGATCAACGAGACAGCGTCAAAACAGGCGCATTTCAGCCGCCCCCAGGATGCAGTCGGTGAGGCCATTGTATTTCCTAACGACACAACAACCAAAATAATATTGGGTGTCGTGAGCGACTACAATCACCGAGATCTGACCCGCGAAATCACCCCAATGTTGTTGCTCTACAAACCCGAATCGTTTAGTATCGTGCAGGTAGCTTATAACGGGTCGTATGAAAAAGCAATTCTTTCGATCGAAAAAGCCTGGTCATCTGTGAATCCAGGCTTGAAAGCGGATTATATCGAAGTCGAATCAGAGATCAACCAATTCTACAACATCGTTTTCGGAGATCTTTCAAAAGTGCTGGCGTTCGTTTCATTTCTCGCGATCATCATCTCTTGTCTTGGACTATTAGGCATGGCCACTTATGCGACGGAGACGCGCCTCCGCGAAATCTCGATCCGGAAAGTGCTTGGATCCAGCGGGCTCGCATTGGTGATGTTACTCTCAAAGGGCTTCCTTGGGATACTACTGATCAGTGTAATCATCGGCATCCCCTTGGTATGGTTTGTCAATAACCTGTGGCTGGAGTTGATCGCATACCACACTACGGTTAGCCCAGGCGTCATCGCCATCAGTGTGTTGCTATTGATGTTCTTCGGAGTAATTACGGTGGGGTCTCAAACTCTCCGCGCAACGTTTGTGAAGCCTGTCGATAATCTCAAAAGTGAGTAACCAAA
The DNA here is from genome assembly GCA_044227305.1 of Cyclobacteriaceae bacterium. GTDB lineage: Bacteria > Bacteroidota > Bacteroidia > Cytophagales > Cyclobacteriaceae > ELB16-189. Next base: position 358,950 of record JBGAFJ010000002.1, read on the forward strand.
GATCCTGTAAGGAGACGATCGAACTAGCGACTCTCAGTCTGTTCAGTGGGTGAGTCCGGATTTTGGACCAGACTCTCCTTTTTATACCATACATTAAAGATTACTCCCACAATCACGATTATCATCCCGGCATAAGCGGCTGCGGGGTAGGTCTCACCAAAAATGAAATAACCAAACGTCAACGCATACACCACGCCCACGTATTTCAAACTTGCCACTTTGGAGATCTCATCGGAAGACTGGTAAGCGCGTGTCATATAATACTGTGCGGTCTGGGCCGCGATACCGATAAACAAAAGAACCAGCCAGTCATTCCATGTTGGGCTTACCCAATCAGTGCCAATCATCAGCAACAATGTGACCGCCAGGGAAACCAATGGAAAATAGAAGGTGATCACCAAAGGATGCTCAGTTTGTTTCAATTGGCGGATGGTGTTGTAGGCAAGCCCCGCGAAGAATGCCGATCCAATGCCCACGAGGAGAAAAACAGGTTCTATCCGGTTGTCAAAGCCCTGCACCATCACTACGCCGGAGAAAGAAATCAGGAAGAACAGCCATTGAAGAGGCTTCACTCCTTCTTTCACCATGGTTATTCCCATGATAGCCGTGAATATCGGCGAGAGATATTGAACAGTGACTGCGCTCGCCAGGGGCATGTGTTGCAGGGTTATAAAAAACAAAACCAGGGAGCTCGATCCGAACAAACCGCGCAGTAACAAGGCTTTGCGATTGTTGCCGGGCAACGGAATCCGATGAAATCGAATAATTCCAAACGCCATGATAAGCGACACCACCGAACGAAGAAAGGCTATTTCCACGGCTGGAATGCGCCCCAGGAGTTTGACCGCCGCGTTCATCAGCCCGAAGAAAAAAGTGGCCAACAACATGTATCTGACTCCGGGCGAAAACATGGGCGCAAGAAAGTCAAAAAGTCGGTTTGCAGCGGTTTTTCTGCTCAGACGTGAAGAATTGCGGGGTAACCTCATTTTCAGGGATTTATCTCGGTGTAAGATTCGACCGGATTCCCGTCAATCCATCAGGTCCGACATACAATGGATGCATTTTGAAACCATTTTTCCACTCTTCGATGGAAGTCTATTCCATTTGATAATCAGCCACTTACCATCAATTCAGGAGCTATTCCCGCCATAACAGGCCACAGTTCCGAGGTAGTCAAACGGATGTAGGATTTGACCCGTTTTTCGACAATTTGCGGCTGCCGGGTGCTGCACCTTTGCATCATGACAAGAACGAAGGAGGCGACTATGGCGAACAACATTTACACATCAAGCAGCGTACGACCCCGATTGATCCGTTTGATTATGTTCATGATCCTCGCATTGGGGGTCGTGTTCTTCTCGACGACGGCGAAGGCACAGGGTGTTAATCCAACTTATAACAAAGCAAAATACAGGATCGCGGTTCACAAGAGCGGCGACAAAACCTGCCACATTCTTAGCAAAAAAAGAAATTCTTTCCGGAAGCACCACGCGTCATTGCTGGCGAGCAACAAGCGTTCACGCAAAGGCTCGATGGCATTGGCAGAAACTGACGGCACAAAATCCGGAAATTAAAGACAGGGGTGTTTAGTGATAAGCCTCCGCGGTTCGCCGCGGGGGTTTTTTTATTTAATGGACACTAAGCCGCGAAGGCGCAAAGGGACACGAAGGTTATGATCTGCTTTTCATTGAACCTGACCCCGCACGTCTCTTCTGCCGATTCTTAGGTATGATTTGCAGAATAAATTTTGCCTTTCTGCATATAATTCAGCAGTTCACCACAGCATACCCTTCAGATCGCATCCTCACAGGAAGTTAGTGTACCGATGTAAGATTGGCACTCCTTTTTGAAATTTTAGTCGCGGGTGTTGCTGCACCTTTGCATCAGCGGAACAGAAAATCATCCGACCCGGTCGGACGACACAAAAAAAAAGGATTTATGGCACACTATGTATCAAACGTCAGCATCAAGCAGAGAATCGCACAGATCATGGTTCTCATGATCTTCATCTTCGCGGGTCTACTGTTTAGCCTTCCGGCAGAAGCAGGTCCCAGGCCCCTGAAGTACGGTAAGAGCCACAAGACGAGTTCAATCGTGCACCGGAATTCAAACCAGACTTGTTACCTTCTGCACAAGAAAAGGACGAATTACTCGCCGAAAAAAGTTATGATTGCGAGCCGCCACGTGAAGGTGAAGCCGATGGCTGAAACTGACACACCCGGAAGGATCGCTTCATCCAACTAATCCAGGCTGATTTTCTTCAACAGAATTTCGTCCTTGCCAATCAATCACGTTGGATTTTCAGTAACACATAAAACCCAAATACCGGCCCTGTATCAGAAGTGATGCAGGGCTATTTCATTTTTCACGGAGTTCAAAACGCCATCCCCTGTAGATTTAAACATCCGGCATGGCTCGCTGATCAGTCCCCCGATGGCCAAACTTTTAAATTTTACATTTAAAGTCTAACATTTTTAATTTTACCGCCTTCCAGCCGCGAATGAACTTCGATCAAAACATCTTCTTCAACCACCTGGCCCAAACCTCGCCTTACCCGTTCGGAATCGCCATTGAAAAGGCCGAAGGGATATACTTGTATGGGCCCGACGGAAAGCGTTTTGTCGATATGATATCGGGCATCGGAGTAAGCAATATTGGCCACCGTCATCCACATGTAGTACAGGCAATCAAAGACCAGGTAGACCGGCACCTCCACGTGATGGTTTATGGGGAGTACATCCAGTCTCCGTCAAATATGCTCGCTGCGAAACTTGCGTCGCTTCTACCCCCCGGACTTCAGTGCGCCTATTTTGTGAATTCGGGAACGGAAGCCAACGAGGCAGCTCTCAAACTCGCTAAGCGCTGCACGGGCAGAAGCGAGATTATTTCTTTTAGAAAGTCTTATCACGGCAGCACGCACGGTTCTTTGAGTGTCTCCGGAAACGAAGTGAAGAAGAACGCTTTCCGCCCTCTTTTGCCCGGAGTCCGGTTTATCGATTTTAATGTCGCATCGCAACTTGAATCCATCACCGAAAGCACCGCCTGCGTCATCGTGGAGACGATCCAGGGTGATGCTGGTGTCCGTATTCCTTCCCCTGAATATCTAAAAGCATTGAGAAAGCGCTGTTCCGACACCGGAGCGATGTTAATCCTTGACGAGATCCAATGCGGCATGGGCCGTACAGGAAAACTCTTTGCCTTTGAACATTACGGAATTGCTCCCGACGTCCTCACGATCGGGAAAGCATTTGGAGGTGGTTTGCCGATCGCAGCATTTATCTCTTCAAAAGAAAACATGAGCCAACTCACGCACGATCCAATGCTTGGCCATATAACCACATTCGGCGGAAATCCGGTTTGCTGTGCTTCAGCGCTGGCGACCCTGGAAGTCATCGAAAACGAGCGCCTTCTGGATGAAGTCGAAGCAAAAGGTCGGCTGATTGAACAACTCATCCGTCACCCGAAAATCAAAGAGATCAGACGCAAGGGATTACTCTTTGCGATTGATTTTGATAATGAAGAGCGCGTCAATCGCATCGTTAACTTTGCCAAAGACAAAGGTGTAATCTGCTATTGGTTTCTTTCCCATCCGGCAAGCTTCCGCATCGCGCCACCACTTACAATCACCTCTACTGAGATCAAAGCCGCATGTGAGGTGATCCGTGAGGCGATTGAGAAAAGTTGATGGAGAAATGTTGCCAGTTGCCCGGCTCCGCTCGCCGGTTTGTGGCAGCGGAAGGATAGATTGGACCCGTGTATCGTGAATCCGATGGGCTGGGGTAAAGATGACAGAATCCTAAAGCTTCTCGACAATCAGATTATGATTCGTGTAGATGCATATGTCTGCCGCAATGTGAAGGCTCTCTCTTACGATCTCTTCTGCTGACATCTGTGGCGCGAATTTTTTCATAGCCAGCGCTGCTGACTGTGCATACATGGCACCCGAACCAATGGCAGCAACCTGATGATCAGGCTCGATCACGTCGCCGGTACCTGAAAGGATGAGCATATCGTCCTTGCTAGCGGTAATCAGCATTGCTTCCAGCCTTCGGAGGAATCGGTCGGTGCGCCAGTCTTTTGCGAGTTCGATAGCAGCCCGTTTCATATTGCCGCCGAACGCGTTCAGTTTTTCGTCGAAACGGTCCAACAGAGTAAAGGCGTCTGCAGTTGATCCCGCAAAACCAACGATCACTTTGCCGTCCTGCAGCTTGCGAATCTTTTTCACGTTGCTTTTCGCGATGGTATTGCCAAGCGTCGCCTGACCGTCACCACCAATAGCGACTTGTCCATTGTGCTGAACAGCCAGGATGGTTGTAGCGTGTATCGTTTGATTCACGGTGCTCAATTAGATGAGAATCCTGACCGGATCTTCGAGAAGGCCCTTGAGGGTCTTGAGGAACGCAGCGCCCACAGCCCCGTCTACAGCGCGGTGATCGCATGACATGGTCACCTTCATCACATTGCCTGGAACAAGCTGCCCGTTCTTCACAACTGCTGTCTCTTTGATTCCACCCACAGCAAGGATGCAGGCGTCCGGTGGATTAATGATCGCAGTGAAGTCTTCAATCCCGAACATACCTAAGTTAGAAATCGTGAAGGTGCTTCCCTCCCAGTCCGCTGGCTGAAGTTTCTTGTCGTGGGCTTTTTGTGCCAATGCCTTAACTTCTGTTGCGATATGAGACAATGACTTGTTATCCGCAAAACGAACTACCGGGACCAGCAAACCATCCTGAACCGCAACAGCAACGCCGATGTGAATGTGATGATTCTTACGCATCTTATCTCCAAGCCAGCTAACATTTACGTCTGGATGCTGCCTCAGAGCCGCGGCCACCGCTTTGATCACCATGTCGTTGAAAGAAATCTTGACTGGCGATATTTCGTTCATGCTCTTCCGGGCTTCCACCGCTTTGTCCATGTTGATTTCCATGGTCAGGTAGAAGTGAGGTGCGCTAAACTTGCTCTCCGCCAAACGGCGCGCGATGGTCTTGCGCATCTGAGACACCGGAACTTCTTCAAAGCTTTCCTGGCCAACCACCTGTGGCAATACGATCGTCGGAGCAGCCGCTTTGCCATCTTTAGCAGGCGCAGCCGACGGCTTGTAGTTTTCCACATCCTTCTTCGTAACACGTCCACCCTCACCTGATCCGTTCACCTTTGAAATGTCGTACCCAAGGTCTTTTGCCATCTTCTTCGCAAGCGGCGAAGCTTTCACACGGCCGTTTGAATGGGATGCCTCAGCAACTGGCAGAGTAGTCGTAGAGGGTTGCGCGACAGGCTGATTTCCTTGAGCCGGCGCAGAGCCGCCTTTGGGTTGTGCTCCTTTCGCCTGGTGTGCTTTCAGCAACGTCTGCCAATCAGCGTTCTTATCTCCTATGATAGCCAACACACCGTTTACAGCGACTGGTTCTTTTTCTTTCGCACCGATGTACAGCAACGTGCCTGTATTATAAGACTCGTATTCCATCGTCGCCTTGTCAGTCTCGATTTCAGCAAGCAGTTCTCCCGACTTCACAGCATCCCCCACCTTCTTATGCCACGCGGCGATAACACCTTCTGACATGGTATCGCTCATCTTCGGCATGAGCACGATTTCTGCCTTGATTCCTGTGGTGTCGATGGCTGGCACTGTAGCAACGGCCACGGCAGGTTCCGCCTTCACTTCCGCCTTTCCGCCCGCGGCAGCAGCGTTCTGAGCACCCGCGAGGAGCGCCGCATAGTCTTCACCCTGCTTTCCGACAATCGCCAACACATCGTTGATTTTCACGGGTTGACCTTCTTTTGCGCCCAGGTAGAGCACAACCCCCGTGTTGAACGACTCATAGTCCATCGTGGCTTTGTCAGTCTCGATTTCCGCCATCAACTCCCCTGATTTAACCGTGTCACCGACTTTTTTATGCCACTTTGCGATAACCCCCTCGGTCATGGTATCGCTCATCTTTGGCATCCTGACAATTTCTGCCATTGCTTGTTTTTAGATTGGATAAGGAACCAAAAATAGGCGTAATGAGGCGAATTTCAAGCGCCACATGATACTTTCGGAAAACCTAGAAATTGAAGCTGCCCACAAGAACTTCGAAGCGCGTAACGGACGGCGTTATCCCGTAGCTGTATCGAACGCCAACATTGAACTGAGGCAAGAACCTCATCACGTTGATGTCCAGTTTCAGTTCTGCCCCCACGCTTGTATAGGCTTGTGTAAAAGTGGAATTCAAGGTACTCCGTCCAAAACCGTAGTCGCCAAAAAGGTTCGCGCGAAGGCGCTGGACATTGAGCACGGGTCCCATCGCGATATCCGGGTACCAAAGCGGCAAAGTGTAGTTGAGTGACATGGAATAAAAATCCTGATATCGGAAAACAGACTGCCCGCGCGGAAGGGGGATCTGATTTCGGAAAGTGTAATTATCAAGACCTGCCCCGGTTGAAAGGTTTGCGAGTGGAACGGCTGTATTCTGATAAGCCCAATAACCCCAGACAGAATGATGCTTTGCAAAACCGGGAAAATACATCTGACCATAAATCGAAAACTGATTTCCGGAATAGTCACCTCCGTAAGGGGTATTGAAAAGATCGATATAAAGCACTTGTCCCCACTTACTGTAAATATCGCGACGGCTCTGTTTCAGGAGGCGTGTGGCGGTAAAGGCAAAATGGTTGTACAATAAGTTTCCATTGCCTTGATAATTCCTGTAAAAATGCTGCACCGTATCTGTAGGCAGTAGTCGTCCCCCGCCGTCAATACTGTTCTTGAAATTTTCGACACGCGTGAGGCCAACATAATTGGAGACAAATAGATTACCATAGTACTTCGATGTCGTTGTAAGTAAGGGGATTCTCAGACCACCCTCGATCGTTGTTTCATCCCAATCAAACTTCAGGTCTTTTTGAACCGTCGTGACTGTCGTTGGACCGACGCGCCTCGCGTACTCGATGATTCCTTCGTCACTTGAACGAGTGGCCCGGGTCGCAGTAACGTCGAGGATTGGATAGAATCCCTGATAACTCACAGCCGCGCGCCAGGCACCGGTTCTTTCATTGACATCAAATGAATATCCTGCATCGATGGAGGTAGTACTCAAAATGTCTTGTGACGTAATTCCTACATTGACACGGGTCAATGTATTTACAAAATAAGGTCCCCAGCTATGTGGGTTGATCATTCCGCTGGCACGGTGGTACCGCTTCGTTGGATAGGTGTTGCTGGTAACATTCTGAAGTAAGTCAGGCTGTGCCTCCTGCTCAACCAAAGCCTGGAAGAATGACCTTGCCGGTGAAGGTGGCGTTTCCTGTCTGACCCATTTCGATGGATCAAAATCAGTCTTCACCACATTCATACCGTCGCGGGTCTGCTCATTATAATATAATGTTTTTCCATCCTGCGAAACCGATGGATTGTACGCGCCATACTTGCTGGTCGTGACCTGAAAACGTTCGCCCGTTGAAATCTTCCAGGCGTAGATGTTATCCAGTCCACTGGCCGGTGAGTTGAATAAAACAAAATCATCCACAGGCACCGGGTAACCTTTGTTTTCATCGGTGAACGGCATCAGGTTGGTAGCGCTATTCGAAGCGATGTCGAATTGCGTGATGGTCTTCCCCTTTTTGTTGCTTCGCAACGCAATGATGCTCTTTCCATCAGGTGTCCAACGAGGCATCGAAAGAAAGTCGTTATCCGGATTTGGAAGCGTAGCAACTATTCCTTCGGTGGCATAATTAATTATTACCAATTGAGTCTTGTACTCCGTGGTGGTTTCAATGGTCGCGACGTTGTCACCATTGGGAGAAATCGCGGCAGAAGAATATCTGCTGTTGTGCGAAATTACTTTCGATATCTTCGTGTCAAAGTCGTACGCCTTAATCACCGAGTAGTTTCGTACAAGCCAGCGCGGATCGTAACGGAACTCATTCCAGACTACCCGGTTTTTCGCAGCCGAGAGCATGCCGGCATCATTGATAAAGCCCTGGACATAGCGGGAACCTTCTGAACCGTCAGCATTCAAAGACACCAGTGTTTCGATATCACCGATGCCGGATTTGACGACAACCACCCGACCATTGTCCATCGCCTGCGGATAAAGGTAATCCGTGTAAGCGGTCGACTTCCGTTGCGTCATGGTTGTGAAGTCGGTGAACTTCAAATCGCGAATCGCATCCTGGTAATCTTTCGCACGTTCCTGCGCCATCTCTTTATATAAATCTTTCACATACATTCCAGTCTCCTTTTTTATCGCGTTCGAAAAAGCGAATGGAATAAATGGGAGACTCCATGAACGTCCTGCAATCTTTTCCCAGATCATGGGATCGTTGGTTTTTCTGCGGAGGTAAGACACCATGTTATAACCCAACACGTAGTGATTCGGGATGTTGTGCTTGTAGGACCTGAGGTATTGTTTTTCATAGTTAAAAACCCTCCCTTCCTGGATATTCGTTCTGAAGACCAGGTCGAAGTTTGGAATACGCCCGCGTCCACCGTGAGAGAACGCCGTCTCAGTGGCCACGGCGTCACCTTCCCAAAACCATTGCGGTGCGGCAGCAAAAGAAAATCCTGCGAGGGCCTGCTGTCCGAAAACATAATACACCAACTTATTAAGACCCGTAATGCTTCGCTGGAATTGAACCATGTGCCGGTATTCATGAGACGATAGCAATGACAACCAATCGTTGTTACCAACGAAATTGTAGTTCTGTGCCGGCATCCCGTAAAACTCCGCCCGCCGGGGTGCGAGTGTGACAAATCCATTCGACAGCGACGACTTACTTTGAAGGATTATTGAAATCTTTTTGGGTAATGTACCCATCGACTTCCCTTCGGGCTCACGTATGGTTTCAAGGGTGTTGGCAACCCGTTGGGCCTGCACATCAAACCCCTCGGGGTACAGTAATCTGAAATTGGATGTGTTGAGCTGATACCATTTCACGCCGGGAGGGTTGGTCTCCTGTGTCACCGTTTCCTGCGCGAATGCGCTTACAACCAGGACAAAATAACTCAGGAGTGCGGTGCCACTACGCCGTAACATGAATAAGGTTTAGGTTTGAAAACTACGTCAGGAAAACCCAAAATAAAAACCCGGAGCCTAAAATCACCGGGTTAGGGTAAGTGACTGGTCTGCCTATTTCTTTTGATAACGTTTACCCCCCGAAGATACAGAGGCTACGTTGAAAAAACCGAGCACCTTAGAGCCAGCTGTATTCACATTGGATATATTGGTAGATACATTGGCAAGCGGCCGGGCGAATAGTTCCTGAAATCCGCCAGGCCGATCCGTTTGAACAGAAACCTGATTCAGGTAAGTGAACGCCGCAACGGAAATAGAATGGATCTGCACATTTACAGAATCACCTTCCTTGAAGGGCGACAACAATAAACCGTCGTCATCCTCATCGTTCGGATTGATACCTCTTCGGATTGGTGTGATAAACGTGACGCCATCTGTTTCTCCACCCGCCGAAAAGCCGGCATCAAAAGCGATGTTAATTTCGCTCGGCTTGTTGAGCAAAACTCCGTTCTTATACGACCTGATAAAATAGGCATCACCGGGACCCTCTGGGTCTGTCGCCCAAAATTCCCCACGCACTATCGAATCTTTTGAGCCAATGCGCTTGGACTTATCGAATGTGACACTGTCAATCGGAGGGACGCGGCCCATTCTGGTCTCCGAGATAAACGTCTCACCATTGACGGCGATCTGTAATTTGTACTTACGCCCTACTGTTCCAAAGACTTCGCTTCCAGACGGTTTCCATAAATAATACCCAGGGTTCTTGTCATCCTCGGTGAAAGTGTATGCTTTGCCCTCATCATCGGTCACAGTTACCGAGGCACCTTTTACTCCCGGCGGAAGTGTGTTGTCAAAATACGATTGCGACTGCGTCAGTATAATCGTTTGTGTTCCGGCCATGTTATTTACCCAGGCGTCCACGACCAGGATGGGTGCAGCGGGCTCCAGTTTAGGATTGATTTTATCTTCGCAGGCTGCGAACAAACCCGCCAGTGACATTCCTATCAAAAGAAGTTTCATTTTCTTCATGCGCCTAAAATTTAAAGTTGTAAGACACTGAAGGAACAATCGTTCCGATGATCGACAGTTGTGTAGCCTGCGATTGCAACGCCTGACCTTGTGGCAGCCGCTGGTCTGTTTGTGAAAAATAAATTGAGAAGGGATTGCGGCGGCCGTAAACATTGTAGAAAGAGAACACCCAGTAGTCCGTGTTCTTCCGCTCTTTGCCGCGGCTATTAAATTTCTTTCCCTCCAGTCTGAATGAAATATCAAGGCGGTGATAGGCCGGCAAGTGAACGTTGTTGCGCGACTCATTCGCATTGTACGGAATCAGGATACCCTGCTCAATATATCGCGAGGTTGGAAAAGTGGTCGGCGTGCCTGACGTGTACACAAAATTGGCCGACGCAGACCATCGGGAGTTGATGTCGTAAAATCCAGCCACCTTCAGATTATGGGTCTGGTTGAAGCGGGTCTCATACCAATCGTTGCGGTTGATTCCGTCCACTTTGAGTTCGCTTCGTCCCAGGGTATAACTCAACCAACCTGTAAGTCTCCCCGTCTTTTTCTGAACATACGCTTCAAGGCCGTAAGCACGCCCCATACCCGTCAGCAGGTCGCCTTCCAGGTATCGGTTGATCAGCAAATCCGCGCCGTCGATGTAGTCAATCTGATTTTGCGTGAAGCGCAAATATCCTTCCAGCGATACTTCATAATCTTTTTCCTCACCGACATCTCTGAAATAGCCTAATGTAAACTGATCCGCCAGTTCGGGCTTTATATTATTCGAACTTGGGTTCCACACATCAAGGGGGTTGGATGCTGTGGTGTTGGAGATAAGGTGCAGGTATTGCGCCATGCGGTTATAACTTCCCTTCACCGAACTCACCGGACTGGTTTGAACCCTGAAAGAGAAACGCGGCTCCCAATTGTAATAGGTGGCGATGGCTTCACCATCGTTAAACTTTTTCGATGCGGCAACAGGCTTTCTTACGCCGGGAATTGTGTCCCGGTAGTAATATGCCGTTCCGGGACCGAAATATTGAAAGTGTGAAAACCGGATGCCGTATTCGATGGCGAGATTCTCTGAGATTTTTTGATTGTTACCGATGTGCAGAGCCGTCTCAAGATTGTACTTCTTGTCGATACTGATGTCAACGGAGTTTCCATTCGTAACACCGACAGCATTAGCAGGCTCGAAAGTATAGTACGTTGCTTCTCCCCCAAAATTCAACTCATTTCCGCTGTTGATGAAGTAAGTGAACTGAGGCTTGAAAATAAAATTTGATATCGATGAGTTCCAAGTAAACCGGTTGCGGTCATCTTTTCCAAACTGCAGCGAGTAGTCGTACTTACTATAGATCAGGGTGAGGTTGGAGAATAGGCGCTCGTTAAACAAATGATTCCACCGAAGACTCGACGTGGCGTTACCCCAATTGAAGCCTTGCGTCTTATCGAACATAAAATTATCACGGCCGAAATATCCCGATAGGTAAAGTCGGTTCCGGCGATCGATATTGTAGTTCGTTTTAAGCGTGAGGTCGTAGAAATTCAAAGCGCCACCATCTTTCAGCAATTGAACAAACGGGCGGGCCAGCACATCAATGTATGACCGCCGGGCGGCCACGATGAATGATGCTTTGTTTTTTAACAGCGGTCCCTCCACAGCCACCCGGCTGAAGATCGAGCCGACACCACCGGTGACTTCAAATTTTTTACTGTTACCCTCTTTCATCCTTACGTCGAGGATAGAAGCAAGTCTTCCGCCATAGCGGGGCGAGATGGCGCCCTTGTACAATTTGGTGTCTTTGACGGCGTCAGGATTAAACACCGAAAAGAATCCAAAAAGGTGCGACGAATTATATACCGGTGCCTCGTCCAGAAGAATGAGGTTCTGCCCCACGCTACCGCCCCGAACATTGAAGCCTGAGGCGCCTTCGCCCACGGTGCTTACGCCAGGAAGCAGGAGCAGACTTCGCAATACATCGGTCTCTCCGAAAAGCGTGGGGATACGGAGAATGGTCTTCATTTCGAGCTTGTTCGTGCTCATTTCGAAATTCTGAACATTGGCCTGCTCCAGGTCGCCCTTCACGACCACCTCTTCCAACTGCGCGTTTTCCGGGGCTAGTTCAATGTTCAGCTGCGTGTTTTTATCCAGCGTCACCGATTGCGACGTCGAAAGAAATCCCACATAGGAAATTGTGATGTTATATGCCGCCGGGGGGAGCGTAATCGAATAAAAGCCATATTCGTTGGTTGTGGCGCCACCTTTAATCTCCTGAACAAAGAGGGTGGCACCGATGAGCGCCTCTCCATTCGATGCGTCCTTAACAAAGCCATTGATGGTAAACTTTTCCTGAGCTTTCAAGGACCAGCAGGAAAGCACCAGCAGCGCGACAAAAATCAATCTCATACTTTTCACAACCACGAAGACGGCAAAATTGTTTAAATGGTTACATTCAACCAAAAATTAAAAGGAATGTTCCGGAAGTTGAAGGAGCTTTACAATCAATACCGTGCGTACGTGCGCGTTGACCTCATCATGTACGCCGTTATGATTTTGTTAATAATATTGTATGCCATTTACACCCTGGCGGCCGGCTGACCGTGAAGAATCTCGTTGACATTGTCACGGATCTTGGTCGTTAGTTCATCGGTTGGCAAATCGTTGATGTCTCTGCCGAACGGATCTTCGATCTCTTCCGCAATCAGTTCGACACTGAAGATCACAAAGGAAATAAGCACTACGATAGGTACGGTGATGTATTCAGTCTGTGTGACAAAGCCGAAAGGCAGTGTCACAATATATATGAATATGAATTTCTTGATGTACATCGAATAGGAGTACGGGATGGGCGTGTTGCGAATGCGTTCACATCCTCCGAGAATATCTGAAAATTCTTTTAACTCCTTGTCCATGAGAAACAGCTGGTCGCCGGTTATTTTTTTATCCTGATACAGCTGATTGACACGCTCATACATCATGGCGGAGACTTTGTTGGGGACATGTTTGATCCCATTGAATTTGGAAAGAAAATTTTCACCCACGGGTTCCAGCTTTGTCAGATCCACCCCCTGTCTGAGATTTTCGCGCACCGAATACACAAAATTGTAGATCATTTTCGAAAAGAAACTCCGGTTGTCAAGATCGTCCTTTGGCAGGAACGAGTTGATCTTGAAAGAAAAGTTTCTGGTATTATTCACCATCAAACCCCAGAGTTTTCTCCCCTCCCACCAGCGGTCGTAGGCAGAGTTGGTTCGAAACACGAGAAACAATCCGAGTACAATACCGAGCAGGGAGTGCATGGAAATCGTGCTATGAAAATCCTTCTCATGCAGTTTGAATACATCCAGGATCAGGTAGCAGGTGAGCCCGGAATAAATCGTCATGAACAGCAGCACCGGCTGCAGGGTGCGCATGACGTGCCGGCTATAGGAATGGGTGATGAGTGAGAACCAGGACTTGGGGTTGTAATCTACCATGTGATTTAAGTCAGATTGAAATATGGGCTTTCTCCAAAAAAAACCAATAAACTAAAATTTTTAAGCGTTAAACTTGCAACTGTCGACCGTATTCAAAAACAGAATAGATTATAAAAGTATGAGAAAAACGATTTTAGTGTGCATTTTGATTTTTGGGGTGACCGGGGCCTTTGCGGCCGATTACCTGGTAACGATGAAAAACGACACCCTTACCGGAAAACTAAGCATCCAGACCTACGGCATTATCGACCATGTTCAGATAATAACCGCGGACAAAAAGAAGACCGTTTTTACTGCTATTCAACTGAAGATGATTTCGTTGGCTGATGAGATTTATAACCCGGTACGAACCGACCAGGGCTACCGGATGATGAAGCTGGTGAGGTCGGGGTTTGTCAGCTTGTATCTTGGGCGGAAGCCGAGTAGCGTTACGGGAGACAGTTACTATTATGACACCCCGTTTCTGGTAAAAAAAGACGGGGATGCCATTGAGGTTCCCAACCTCAGTTTCAAAAAAGTGATGTCCAATTTTCTTTCTGAATGCAGCGGCATGAAGGCGAGGATTCAAAAAGAGGAATTGGGCCGAAAAGATCTTGACAAGATTATCGCCGAATACAACCTGTGCATCGAAGACCAAACTAAAGCGATGTTGAGCGCCCGGGTTCAGGAGAGCGATTCAAGAATTATAGCGCTTACCGACCTGCGAAGCAGTATCGACCTGTCATCAATCGCAGGGAAACGTGATGCGGTGGATATTGTGTCCGATATGCTCGATAAAACACAACACCACCTGACCGTGCCTAAGTATCAATTTGACGGATTGAGAAACATTCTGAAAGATTCACCTGAATTACTTGCGAAGTTCGAGAACGTCGCCTCCCTGCTTGTAAAATAAATGTCCATCACCGGCCCTGGCAATCGTCAGGCACGGGCTCAAAATAATTGCGATCTCAGATCGCAATTATTTTTTCACCGCGAAGCGTTCCAGGAACATGATGATCTTATCCTTATCAACCCACAGGACATACAGCGAGCACAATGCAACGATCACCGCATAAAGAAAAAGTTGCCCGTGATCGCCACCTACTTCGATGCCCAATTTGGTCAGGTGCATCCCGATCGCACCGGCCATCAGACCCAAACCCAGCCCAGCTCCCAACCAGGCGGTTGCAGTAATGATCAGCAAAAAAGATGCGATCAATTCGAGCACGCCAACACCAATTCTACCCCAGGGCTCCATGCCCACCGTTGTGAAAATATAGACTGATTCCGGCGAAGCGGTAAACTTGAAATACAAAGTCTGTAACATGATAACGGCTGCTACAATTCTGGCCAACCAATAGACTACATTCTTTACTGTCATGAGAGGGGGGTTTTAGGTACACACATTGTGATGCAATGAAACTGAAACGCGCAGGAATGGTTTGTCAGTCAAAAGACAAATTCTGGCGATTTCATAAATTTATGAAAATTGAATTTCATGTCCTTTTTTGTCGATCCCGATATATCAATAGCACACACGCTTCCCGTGGAATTCTACCTCGCGGACGATCATTTCCGCAACTCCCGTGAAAAAATATTTGCCCGAACGTGGCAGTTTCTGGGTGATACCGATCAGGTGAAGGATCCGGGCTGGGTCACTCCCGTCACGCTGCTTGAGCAGTTTATTGACGAACGCCTCATCATTTCAAAAGACAAACAAGGAGCCATACACTGTCTCTCCAACGTCTGTACTCATCGCGGAAACCTCGTGGTTGAAAAGCCATGCCAGGTGAACGACCTCCGCTGCAAGTATCACGGTCGCCGTTTTCATCTCGATGGAAAGTATGCTTCAATGCCAGAGTTCCGCGAGGTGAAAAACTTTCCCACAGAATCTGACAACCTTCATTCGCTTCCCGTTTTCAGGTTTGGCAAATGGCTATTCTCTTCTTTGAATGCCGCCCAGCCGGCGGAAGTATTTTTCAAGGACATGATGGAGCGCGTTTCCTGGATGCCCTTTGATCAATTTGTGTTCCGACCCGATCTGTCCAAAGAATATATCGTGGAGGCTAACTGGGCTTTGTATTGCGAAAACTACCTCGAAGGTTTTCATATTCCGTTTGTACATGCAGGACTTAATTCGATCATCGACTACGCCAGCTACTCTGTTGAATTGTATCGTTTCTCCAGCCTGCAGATCGGGATCGGAAAAGAAGGTGAACTCGTTTTCGATCTCCCACCCTCCTCACCGGATCATGGCAAGCGTGTTGCGAGCTACTACTTCTGGGTTTTCCCAAACATGATGTTCAATTTTTATCCTTGGGGACTCTCGTTGAATGTCATCTGCCCGGTAAGTCCTTCGCGTACAAAGGTGAAATTCCTTTCTTACGTGTGGGACGAAAACAAATTGAGGCAAGGCGCCGGAGCCGACCTTCACAAAGTGGAACTGGAGGACGAAGAGATCGTGCAAAACGTACAGAAAGGAATCCGGTCGCGTTTCTACAAATTCGGACGTTACTCCGTTACGCGCGAAACCGGAACGCACCATTTTCACAGACTGGTCGCGGACTTTATGAGATAGGAGAAGGTTTAAGGTTTAAGGTTAAAGGTTTAAGGTTAAAACGATGATAAAGAAAATAGCTTTCATCGGCGCAACCGGAATGTTGGGCAAACCGGTTGCAATGCAATTGGTAAAGGCCGGCTTCTCAGTGCGTGCGCTAGTCAGAAATCCGGAAAAGGCAGGGAAAGAGCTGGCAGGCATTGAGTTAGTGCAAGGAGATCTAAAAAATATTTCAGACATCGAAAAACTTTTGAGAGATCAGGACGCTGTGTATGTGAGTTTGTCAGTCACGCAGGATGAGCGTGAAAAAGACTGGCACGCGGAGACGGACGGTGTGCGCAACATTCTTGCGGCCGCGAAGAATATCCCCCTTCAGCGGATTCTGTTGCTGTCCTCACTGGTACAGCGTTACCAGGGGATGAACCATTTCAACTGGTGGGTATTCAACATCAAAGAACAATCCATAGAGATGGTGAAGAAATCGGGAATACCCTACACCGTCTTCTATCCATCCACATTCATGGAAAGTTTCCTGGGAAAATACAAGCAAGGCAAGCGCATACTTCTTGCCGGCACCTCCCAATATCCCATGTATTACATCGCGGCTGAGGATTACGGACGACAGGTGGCACAATCTCTGACCATCGATGGCAACCAGGAATATGTTATACAGGGACCAGACCCACTTACACAGGAACGGGCTGCCGCTATTTTCCTCGCCAACTACAAGAAGGAAAAGCTTACACTCAGCAAGCTGCCACTGGGAATACTCAAATTTTTCGGTCTTTTGTCCGGAACAGCGAACTATGGAGCCCACATTGTCGAGGCGTTAAACTTCTACCCCGAGAAATTTGAATCGGATGAAGCTTGGCGTATGCTTGGGAAGCCAAGCATCACGATGAAACAATTTTCTGAAACAGCCTAACGGTTACTGGAAGAGCTGATGGCATCAAACGCCGCAGGATCAAAATAAAACAAGCCGAGTATCACCAACGAGGCAATCGCTACCACAACCATCGTGAATAGAGCTTGCGAAATGAAGTATAGAAGGATTCCTTTCATGAAAGCTTTGGTTTTCGATTGATAGGTCATCATGGTAGCATAACCAAATGCGATGTACAGCACAGAAACCACGGAGGTCAGGACAATTGATGCGAATCCGGTCCACGCGTAGACCATACCCAGAAAGATCGTGAACCAATAAAGGTGTCCTTGCATGTAAAAAGGCAGTACCGAGTGTTCAAGGAAATTGAAACCGCTTTTCCGGAATACCAAGTATCGCGCCGTGAACGCTTCAAAGGGGATAATCAGGAACGCAAAAATCTTGAGGTTGTCGGCGACGAGCCGCTGAATATAATCCGATATCTTCTCAGAAGCCTTCGGAGACTGACTGACTTGACTTATCGCCTTTTGCATTCCCTTAATAAAATCGAAGTAGTCGATCCCGATCATACCGAAGACAAGAAGACAGACCGTGATCATCAGAAAGAAGTAGCCGACAGGACCATAGTACATCACCCGGTTTCCGCCAATAAATCTTTTCGCTGCGACACCCGGCCGGACGGTGAGATCGGTCATTGTTCTCGGAAACATCCCGTCAAATCCATACACGCGTGACCAGAAGTCAGTCCAACTTTCTCTCAGTGACATGCGCTTTACGTTCGCGCGCTGCCCGCAGTTCGGGCAAAATTTTCCTTCAAATTCAGTACTACAATTAATGCAGGTCATGAGGGGGTTCAGGTCGTATTCAAATGTAAGGCAGATTATCTATCCAGCCAATCCTTAAATTCCTGGACCCGCTCGCGGGCTACGACGACGTCAGCATCATCACTGTGTTTCATTGCCAGCTTGAGTCGACTGTTCGTATAACTCACCATATCATTGATGGCGTCCGCAGACACGATGTATTTTCGATTGATCCTGAAATAACGATCCGGATTCAACAAGCCCTCCAGCTGATCAAGCGTAAAATCAAGAATGTGTTTTCGCCCATCGACACTCTGTGCAAAGGTGGTTTTCTCGAGGCTGTAGAAAAAAAGTATGTCCTTGACTTCAATTGATTTTAAATGCTCTCCTACCTTCAGCACAAACCGTTCCTTGTACTTCTTTGTCAGCATCTGCATGGCATAGGTAATACTTTCCATAATCTTTGCCTGGGGTACCACACCCCCTGAAAGCGTATCAAATTTTTTCAAAGCAGCCTTCAGTTCATCCGGGTCAACCGGCTTCAGCAAATAATCAATGCTGTTGACCTTAAACGCCTTCAATGCATACTCATTGTACGCCGTGGTGAATATGATCGGAGCGGTCACATTGGTTTGTTCGAAGATTTCAAAACTCAGTCCATCCGCAAGTTGAATATCCAGAAAGATCAATTCTGGCATCGGGTGTTCTTTGAGCCAGTGTACTGCACGTCTGACCGAATCCAGTTTCGCCTGGATGATCCAGGATGGTCGTTCACTTTGGACGAGTGTGGCGAGGCGATCAGCAGCCTGCGGTTCGTCTTCAACGATCAGAATGTTCATGAGAGATTCAGTAAAGGTAGTTTGACTATGAAATCACCGTGACCGGAAACCACCTGTACTTTTTGAGCTGACAGAAATTCGTAGCGACGGGTGATGTTATCCAAACCCGTTCCAGATGATGGCTCAGGCAGGCTCGATCTCTTGTTTATCTTGTTCTTCACAATAATAAATCCATCCTCATTAAACACTTTAATGGACAATGGGTTATCGAAAGAGATTTCATTGTGCTTGATTGCATTCTCAATCAGCATTTGCAGCGCCAAAGGGGCTATGAATGAATCGGTACGGTCCAGGCTCATCTCCACGTTCAGTTTTTCGCCGAACCGGATGCGTTGAAGAAATAGGTACGAATTCAGAAATGCCAGCTCGTCATTCAGAGGCACAACCTCTTTATCTTTTGAATCGAGTACGTATCGGTACACTTCAGAAAGTTGTTTGATGAATTTAGCCGCCTTGTCCGGGTCTTCATAGACAAGGTTGGTGAGGGCATTGAGACTGTTAAACAAAAAATGTGGATTGACTTGATTGCGAAGGCTATCATATTGCGCACGCACCCGCTCTTTCTCCAGTCGCTCAGCATTGAGTTCTGATTTCTTCCAGTTGAGGAGAAATTGACGGCCATGAAGAAAGGTTGAAATCAGAAACGTGATCACCAGCGCCGGCATCACCACCTCCAAATATCCGTCGAAATTGAACTGCGCAAATGTTTCCCAAAGAAACACAAGCAGGATTACCACGGATACGGTGTATACAACCGTGGCTGTGAAACTCACGATCAGACGTTTGATCGGGAACTTCACCCAGGAGATTCTGGCACCAAAGAAATCGTTGATTCCTTCATTACCCAACCACAGTGCAATCCAAAGCAACGTAGAAAAAGTTGTGATCAGAAGGTAATTGGTGGGATTGACTCTGCAATTAATGCAGGTGAAGTACGTGATGGTGGTGGCGCCTGCCATCGAAGCAAACACAATCCGTACGTAACGTTTCCAGTTGTTCATACCCTCCCAAGATCAGAATTAGAAATCCTTTTCTGTTGTTTGCTGAAATTTAACAGACTACTTGCACTGCGCCAAAAGTCCCTCCGTGACGCCCTTTCCCCAGGCCGGCGCGTAAGGATTTGGTGAGCGATAGCTCGCAAATTTTTCGAGTGCCTTACGGGTGGTTCCGCACGCTTCATCGGTTGGTGAATTAAAAAACCTTGCCATACCAAATTGCATCTGTGCAATAAGCATCCACGCGCGGGGATTCTCCGGATTCAGCTCCAAAGCTTTCTTAAATGATTGCCCCGCAAGCCCGGTGAATTGCTGGCCGCGTGTCTGAGGGTCAACCGTAACACGGATTAAACTGATAAATCCCTCTAAAGTCACAATCTCGGACTCATCCGCATTGATCGACGAGGCTTTTTCCAGCATGGACTTAGCCTGATCGAGGTAGGCATCTTTCTTCGCGGGGGCGTTGGTTTTGTTGGCCATCATGATGTAACCGAATGTTGCGTAGTAGAACGGTTCCCACTTTGTTTTTTCCGCCGACCCCACTCGATCGAGTTGGTTGACCGCCTGCTGCAGCTCGTCAGCGGTTTGCGCATTGTAAACAATCTCGATGTTTTTTGCCATCGCCTCATCGTATCGTTTGTCATTGGAAAATGACGATCCGATCGACGACAATACCAAAAGAAGCGTGAATTGAGTTTTCATGTTTGTAATTTTTAAGTGGATGATTGAATTTCAGAGATTAGGTAATTGATTGATAGTTTTATTCTTTGAGAGAGTGATCAGGACTCCCAGAAAAATGAAGTGACTCGCTGGCTGGCGGATCGCGCGACTCGCGTACACGCCGTTGGCGTCGGGCGTCGCACTGAAAGTATATCCGAAAATATTATCGCGGTTCAGTAAGTTGGTGCAGGAGAAATGAATGATCAGCCAATTCTTGGGCAGGTAAGAAAAATTCATACTCAGATCCTGGTAGTAGGGCGTCTGATCAGAATTGAAATCTGTCTTGTTCGGATTGTAATAAGTCCGGGGACTGCTGTAGGAATACGTGAAACCTACTTGCGATTTGAGAACAGGCACAAAATGTTTGTACACAAATGAAAAATTATGAGTCGACGCAAATGAGGGTACGGCTGCGTAAGGAAAATTCAGGTAATCACGCTTCGTGTCGAGAAATGAATAGGAAACCCAATAGTCAACGTTCTTGAAGGAGCTGTTGTCGCGCCAGAAAAACTCAATACCCTTCGCATAGCCTGTGCCCGCATTGTTCAATCGCGTTTCATCACCATCGATGAACTTAACGAGATCATAGTACCTTTTGTAATACGTCTCAACCCGGAAAGTGCGCGCGTGGGTAATTATCTGATAGTTCAAAATGAAGTGCTCAGCTTTCTCATTGAAGAGATCAGGGTTGACTCTTAAGTACAGATTCCGTGCAGACTGACGGAACATGCCGTAAGCAAACGAGAATTGTCCCCGGGCGCCTGGTTTGTACGCGATCGAAAGACGCGGATCCACACCAACCGTTTTCAAGAGGGAATTATACTCAGCGCGTAGACCTGTTTTTGCAACGAGATGCTTATTGGCATAAGCCTCCAGCTCCACAAACGAACCCGTGATCACTTCATTGAATGACTGACTGAGTGTTTGATGAGTTTCGCTGTCCAGTTTGGAGGCTACGTAGTTTCGCGAAATATTCTCAACACCTATTCTGAGTTCAGCGCGATCAGAGATCGTATTCTCCAGCACCGCTTTTGAATGCACGCCTTTCTCAACTTCGCCCGCGGGACTTCCGTCAAACCTGGCTGCATTGTCATTATAGTTATAAGCGAGTCCCCCACGAAGTGACCATTTTTCGTTCAGCGGCTGCCGGTATGCCACGTTTCCATATCCATAGGTATTGGTCAGTTCGAAAAGCTGCTTCGTATCCGGCTGAGCAACATCATGGTTGTATAATGAGAAGTTCGAGCGATTGAAATTCCCATATACTTTGAGCATGCCATCTTTTCCCACTTGCTGGCGATACGCTGAACTTGCCTGGATGGAAACCAGCGGGCTGTTCCAATCTACGCGCTGGTCAATGACGCCAAAGTAGGGCCTGATATCGGTGTACTGCACTTTGCCGGAAAAAGATGAGCGGTCCCACACTTGGGTGTGGGCAACATCGCCGCCCACCGACAAGATTCCGATGTCTGTCTGATTAATCTCTGCTTTGTCTTTGGAATTCAATACCAGTGCCGAAGACAGGGCCTGTCCATACTCCGCAGAATAGCCACCCGTACTGAAGCTTGTGCCTTTGAACATGAACGGAAGAAATCTTCCGCGTGATGGTGTGTTCGGTGCTGAAGGGTTATAGGCATCAAACACCGCCATGCCGTCGATGAACGTTCGCGTCTCGTTGCTGTCGCCGCCACGAACGAACAACCTGCCCGTCTCTCCCACTTTCGTCGTTCCCGGCAGCGTGTTGAGTACCCCGGCTATGTCGACCGTTGCGCCGGCGGTGGTAGCGATATCGATTGCTTTGAGAATAGTGCGCCGCTTCTCGTCGCCGGCGGTAAAAGATCCTGCTGAAACGGTAACTGCCTCCAACTGGTTGATCTCCTCTCGCAAAGTCAGGTTCAGTTCAACGGGCTTGCCATTTAACTGAATTGAAACTTCCACCGTCTTATATCCAACAAAAGTTGCAACGAGTATTTGCGTACCAGTTTCCTGGGTAGTGAATCGGAAGGAGCCGTCGACAGACGAACTGGCACCGTCGTAAGATCCTTTGATCGATACATTAGCACCGGGAATCGCTTCGCCTTTTTCATCGGTGATTTTCCCGGACACGATCGTTTGCGTGAATGCCGGGAGGGAAATAAGGAGGAGTAAAATTATTTTCATTCTTGCCGTTTCTGCGATTACACGACAAAAATGCCCGCAACGGGCTCGGATTCGAAACGTGAGTTACCGGACTGTCAATTGGGGACGATGAGTTGTCAGGAGTGACTGCCCAAGGTGGTCGCGGTATTGAGAGGTATCAAAAGAAACCGTTAGGCTTAGCCCTCATTGGTGCGGACCTAATGGGCGCTAATGAGGGCTAAGTTCAATGGTCGGCAGACGTTAGTTACCTGGTGGCGGAGGTATCGATTTCTGCAGGATAATTGCTTTTGCATGGGCCACATTGAATCCTTTGGAGTCAACACCCATTAGCACGACTCGAATCTGATTTACGCTTTCCTTTTCGTCAAAACCCATAAAGTATCGGATGTAGCTGACGTCCGGCTGGCTTACCAGTTTTTTAAAGTCACCGGAATTGTCATCGAAAAAGAAACAAAAAGGATACTTGGCATAATTTCCCAAAGAGGATTCCCGGAAAGCCTTTGTATACTTTATAACATCCGCTTTGGATATTTGCAGGTTGCATCCGAAATGTTCGCGCTCGGATCTTATGTAACTCAACATGTCCGTCGGTTTCGGTGACTGGATTCCACGGTAAGCAAAAGTTTGAT
Source organism: Cyclobacteriaceae bacterium (assembly GCA_044227305.1). GTDB lineage: Bacteria > Bacteroidota > Bacteroidia > Cytophagales > Cyclobacteriaceae > ELB16-189. The sequence goes on from JBGAFJ010000002.1 coordinate 381,978, forward strand.
CGCAGGTTACCAAAAGATCACTACCCGGTTCGTCGTCAACGGAAATTCTGGAAATGGTCGAAACCTTTTCCGCAACCAGGAAGAACCGGGGGTATTGCGGATCCGACGTATTGAGGCAGTACCAAAATTTTACACCGATATTTCTTTCATTTTCGTCGTACACTTCATTCGCGGGGAACGTGCCGCCGAGTGTACCGTGCGTAACCTCGTTGATCGCTTTGTTGTTCACGTAGTCAGCAAGCAATACCGACGCCTCATCAGACGAGATGCTGAAAGTAAAAATATAATAAACTGCCATTGTGATCGCACCGAGCTTTAACATAAGCCAGGGCTTCATGAAATTTAGTATGTTCATATGTTTGTTGGGTTAGGTAAAAATTCAACAATCCAAATCGTGACAAAACGACTCTTGACGACACTACTGAGAAATACGATGAAGAAACCGGGGTTCTTAGAGACGGCGAAAATTGCGACTCATGAATTTAATTCTTTTCCCGCGAAGCACACAAGGTTTTTTACTTCTATGTCCGCGTTCAGAAGTAGGGCATTTTTTTTACTTTCTGAGTATCGCCCCTGCAAACACGTAAACCGATCTTGGGGGGAAATCCGCTTTTAGAGTATTTTTGCTCCTTACCTATAACTATATCAGCAGTCATGGCCGAATATTCGCGCGAAGAGATCAGGAGAATTGAAGAAAAATGGCGCCGCCAGTGGGTGGAGAGGAAAGTCTATGAAACGAAACTGGACCCCTCAAAACCCAAATACTACGCGCTTGACATGTTCCCTTATCCCTCAGGCGCAGGACTCCATGTGGGCCACCCGCTGGGTTACATCGCTTCGGATATCGTAGCGCGTTACAAGCGCATCAAGGGTTTTAATGTGCTGCACCCCATGGGTTTCGATGCCTTTGGCTTGCCGGCGGAACAGTACGCACTCGAACATGGAGTTCACCCGGCCATTTCCACTCAGGAGAACATCCAGAACTTCAAGCGACAGATGTCGAAGATCGGCTTCTGCTATGACTGGACCCGCGAAGTACAAACCTGTGATCCGTCATACTACAAATGGACGCAATGGATCTTCCTCCAGATCTTCGACAGCTGGTTCAATCGGAAAACCCAGAAGGCGGAAAGGATCGCTGACCTGATAAAGATTTTTGAAAAAGAAGGAAACGAGAACCACGCGTTCCCAAACACGAAGTTCAGATTGCCTTCAGGAAAAGATCGTTTCACTGCTGCTGAATGGAAATCATTTGATGAACTGAGTCGACAGAAAGTATTGATGGAGTACCGACTCGCCTACCTCGCCTATACCGATGTGAACTGGTGCGAGGCATTAGGAACCGTGCTCGCGAACGATGAAGTGATTAATGGTGTTAGCTATCGCGGGGGATTTCCTGTTGTGAAACGCCAGATGCGCCAGTGGAGCTTGCGCATTACCGAATATGCCGAACGTCTGTTGAAAGGTCTCGATGAGATCGACTTCAGCGACTCCATGAAAGAGATCCAGCGCAACTGGATCGGGAAAAGCGTGGGCGCCCGGATCAACTTCAAGGTGAAGAGCGAAAAGTCTGTTGTTCCCAGCATGACGGTTTTCACGACTCGCCCAGACACAATTTTCGGTGTGGACTTCATGGTCGTCGCGCCGGAACATGAGATGGTGAAAGACATCACGTCCCAAGCGCAACAAACCGAAGTTGATAAGTATCTGAAATATGTTGAGAGCCGCTCCGAAGTGGACAGGATGGCCGAGGTGAAGAAGATCACCGGTGCATTCACGGGAGCGTATGCAATCAATCCCTTCAGCAAAAAAGAAATTCCGATCTGGATCAGTGAATACGTTTTAGCAGGATATGGGACCGGGGCGATCATGGCCGTCCCTTGCGGTGATGAACGCGATCATAAGTTTGCGAAACATTTCAACCTTCCGATCACCAACATCATTGGCAGCCATTATGACGGCACTGACGCCAATCCCACTTACGATGCCACGTTGGAGAACTCTGATTTCCTCAATGGTGTGACCATGCGGGCCGCGATTGACGTGGTGGTGAAGAAACTCGAAGAAATGGGCATTGGTACACGCCAGGTGAATTACAAGATGCGCGACGCAGGCTGGAGCCGTCAGCGTTACTGGGGTGAACCGTTCCCTGTCGTCTTTAAAGATGACATCCCGTATGCGATGAAGGAAAGTGAATTGCCGCTGGAATTGCCTCCGCTAAATAACTTTAAGCCTTCCGGCACAGGTGAAGGTCCGTTGGCAAATCTTCCTGAGTGGATCAACTTCGAGCCGGGCAAAAAGCACGATTCGAATACCATGCCTACGCATGCTGGTGCGGCGTGGTATTTCCTGAGGTATATGGACCCTCATAATACCAGGGAGTTCGCCGGCAAAGAGACGTTGGACTATTGGGGACAGGTTGACGTGTACATTGGCGGCTCGGAGCATGCTGTTGCGCACTTGCTGTACGCGCGTTTATGGGTGAAAGTTCTTGCCGATCTTGGCTATCTGAAATTTGACGAGCCATTTAAAAAACTTATCAACCAGGGAAAGATCACGGGCGATTCGAGGTTTGTTTATCGCTTGCGTGGAACCAACAAATTTATTTCCGCTGGTTTGTTATCTAAATACCCAGATCAAACTGATCAATTGCATGTTGATGTGAGTCTGGTCAATGGCCTTGTTTTGAATACCGAACGTTTTCAAAATTGGAGAGTAGACTTTTCCAATGCCGAATTCGAACTGGAAAACGGGGAATACATCTGTGGCTCCGCCATCGAAAAGATGTCAAAATCAAAATACAACGTCGTCAATCCCGATGACATTGTTGACGATTACGGTGCAGACACGCTCCGCATGTATGAAATGTTCCTTGGCCCGATCGAACAATCCAAACCATGGAATACCAATGGTATTGATGGTGTATTCAAATTCTTAAGAAGATTCTGGAACCTCCTCCACGACGCGCAAGGCAATTTCAAGGTGAGCAGCGATGAGCCTACCCGCGAGGAATTGAAAGTTCTTCACAAGACGTTGAAAAAAGTGGAGTCGGATATCAACAACTTCTCCTTCAATACTGCGGTGAGCGAATTTATGATTTGCGCCAATGAATTGACATCATTGAAATGCAACAAGCGCGCGGTAGTCGAGCCGCTGGTGATTGCCCTCGCTCCTTTTGCGCCGCACATCGCTGAAGAACTTTGGGAAGAGCTCGGTCACAAAGACACCGTTTTGAATGCGCGGTTCCCGGAAGTAAAAGAAGAGTACCTCAGGGAAAATGCGTTCAATTATCCGATCTCGATCAACGGGAAAGTTCGCGCCCAAATGAATTTCGCGCTCGACATGCCGAAGGAAGACATCGAAAAACTGGTGCTTGCTTCAGAGATCGTTACGAAGTGGACTGAAGGCAAACCACCTAAGAAAGTGATCGTGGTGCCCGGGAAGATCGTGAATGTGGTTATTTAATATTGAGATCAATTGGCAGTTGACAATCCCTCACTACGTTCGGCGATGGACAACATGGCTAGTTTGGATTAGCAGGTACTAACTGAGAAAGTGGAAAATGACAAACTGGGATTTGTCAACTGAACTCGCGCAGCAAGTTAGAGTCGAAGTGAGGGGCGTCAGCCTGAGCGGAATCGAAGAGTCACCCTGAGCGGAGTTGAAGGGTCAGCCTGAGCGGAGTCGAAGGGTCAGCCTGAGCGGAGTCGAAGGGTCAGCCTGAGCGGAGTCGAAGGGTTACCCTGAGCGGAATCGAAGGGTTACCCTGAACGGAGTCGAAGAGTCAACCTGAGCGGAATCGAAGGGTCAGCCTGAGCGGAGTCGAAGGGTCAGCCTGAGCGGAGTCGAAGGGTCGGCCTGAGCGGAGTCGAAGGGTCAGCCTGAGCGGAGTCGAAGGGTCAGCCTGAGCGGAGTCGAAGGCTTGTCGTCAACATCAATTTTCTAGAGGTGCCTCGTCGTGAATTCCGGCATCTTCAACGGTGCCGGCGGCGGTAACAACAAAAACATAGGCACTGGCTCAAGACTAGGTCGGTAAACAGGTGAAGGCATGTAAATTTTTTCTGCCGCCTCAGTGTAAGTAAACTTTTTTTGCGGGTAGCGGATGGCGTTGACGTCAATTACTAAAGTTCTGCCTCCCCTCCCATTTACCAATTGATTCAAATTGGGATGGCGATCCAGATTGATGGTGATAAAAGTCAGACCCTTGTTTTTGATTTTTGCGTGCTTGCCGATAACGAAGTCATTGCGGAAAATCACCTGCGCCTCCGCCGAGATTACCCCGCCTAAAACGATCAGCACAAGGAAGCACCGTTTCATAGTCTGAATGTAAGGAAAAAATTGCATCACAGCCATACCCTATTCGGTTAAAGGCTTGTTTTACAATTTATTACCTTAGCGCAAGTCTAGAAAAATCATGCCCTATTCAAAGATTGTTGGCCTTGGCCACCACGTTCCGGAAACTGTGATTACCAACGCCTACCTGTCCACCGTGATGGATACTTCCGATGCCTGGATCACTGAACGCACAGGTATCAAAGAACGGCGCTGGATGGATCCAAAAAAAGATACCGTGGCAAACATGGCTGCCAAAGCCACACGCATGGCTCTCGAAAGGGCGAAGCTCACTGAAAAAGATATTGAGTTCATCGTGTTCGCCACCATCACCCCTGATTATTTCTTCCCCGGTTCCGGCGTCCTTTTACAGCGTGAACTCGGACTTGAAAGCATCGGCGCACTTGATATCAGAAATGCATGCTCTGGATTTATTTATGCCCTGAGTACAGCTGACCAGTTCATTAAGTCAGGAATGTATAAAACCATTCTTGTCGTGGGCGCCGAGATCCAGTCCACCGCGCTGGACGTCACTGACCGCGGCCGCAATGTATCCGTCATCTTTGGCGACGGTGCTGGTGCCGCGATCGTTCAGGCATCAGACAAACCGGGCGTGCTCTCTACACACCTTCATTCCGACGGTCGCTTCGCGGAAGAACTCTATGTAAAAGATCCTGGCAGCAGCCGGCCACGCGAAGAGCGGCAGGCCGAACAAATTCTGGACACCACAGGGTATAAAGTAGTCATGAACGGAAACCAGGTTTTCAAACATGCGGTTGTACGATTCATGGAAGTAATCCAGGAGGCACTGAACAAAAACAATCTCAAAAAAGAGGATATCAACTTGCTGGTCCCGCACCAGGCCAACCTTCGTATCAGTCAATATATACAGGAAAAAATGACGTTGCGCGATGACCAGGTGTATAACAATATTATGAGGTATGGCAACACTACCGCAGCCTCAATCCCGATTGCGTTAAGTGAGGCCTGGGCTGAAGGAAGAGTCCGGGAAAATGACGTAATTTGTTTAGCGGCTTTCGGCAGCGGTTTCACATGGGCCTCTGCTTTGATTCGCTGGTAACTGCGCAAGAGAAAAAACCCTATGAAGACTGCTGCCTACAATCCCAGTCCACTCGAAGTGGACTTTGCAAACGCTCTGTTTATTCTCCAAAAAGATATCGAAAAACATCTCCAGGACAATAAGATCGTCAACGTGGAAAGTAACATCAAGCGTGACAACCCGATGGTCAAGTTCAGTCTCCTCGACAAGGACGGCGACCCGCACGAGATCGTGGTGCGCATCGTACAGATTCCCGATAAGTTTTAGTCCGACAATTCTAAAATCCGATGATTCGGTAATTGGGCGATCCTGAAAAGGGACATCAACAAATTACCGAATCAACGAATTAGCGAATTCCCCAATTGTCGTATTTTGCATATCAAAAATCAGTGAAGTTTCGTTCACTGATCATCATTTGAGGGACTATGAAAAAGCGGGTAGCACTAATTGGGGTATTCTTTTTAGCACTGGTTTTATTCGCATTCACGCCGCCTGCCGATCGTTACTTCGAAATCGCGAAAAACCTCGACATTTTCGCGACCCTGTTCAAAGAAGTCAATGCACTATACGTCGACGATGTAAATCCCAATAAACTGGTAAGAACCGGCATCGACGCGATGCTCAACTCGCTCGATCCCTACACAAACTACATCCCCGAAGACGAGGTCGAAGATTTCCGTACGTTGAACACCGGTCAATACGGCGGTATTGGCGCGGTCACTCGTGAAGTGGGACGACGGACGCTGGTAACGATGATGTATGAAGGATATCCCGCTTACAAAGGAGGACTCAAGATCGGCGATGAAGTAATAAAAATGGATGAAGTGGAGCTGTCGAAGATCAGTACCGAAGAAGCAAATCATCTGATGCGCGGGCAGGTTGGAACTTCAGTTTCACTCACAGTAAGAAGATATGGAGTGAAAGAACCGATCAGGCTGGAGTTCAGGCGCGAAAAGATCAAAGTAAGCAACGTCCCCTATTTCGGAATGCTGTCACAAAACGTGGGCTATGTTCAGTTATCTGATTTTACGCCCGACGCGGGTAAAGAAGTAAAGAATGCTGTTATCAATCTGAAAGAAAAAGGAGCAAAATCAATTGTTCTCGATCTGCGCGGTAATCCGGGCGGGCTTCTTTTCGAAGCGGTCAACATTTGCAACATCTTCCTGCCGAAAAGTAAACACGTGGTCAGTACAAAGGGAAAAATCCCCGACCATAACGTCAGCTACGAAACACTGAACGCGCCCGTGGACCTGGATATTCCGGTGGCTGTGTTGATCAACCGTGGCAGTGCGTCAGCCGCTGAGATTGTTGCGGGCACTTTACAGGACTATGATCGCGCGATCGTCATCGGGGAAAGGTCATATGGAAAAGGGCTCGTTCAGATACCGCGTCCATTGACCTACAATGCCCAGGTCAAAATTACAACTGCAAAATATTACACACCAACAGGCCGCTGCATTCAGGTCCTTGATTACACACACCGTCGCGACGATGGGAGCGTTGCCTCGATTCCGGATTCTCTGAAAAAAGCTTTCAAGACATCGCATGGAAGAACCGTATTTGACGGAGGTGGCATCGACCCAGACATAAACATTCCAACCCAGGATCCGAGTGCCATCACGCAGGTCTTGTATGCTGGAGGATATATCTTCGACTACGGTACGATGTATGCTTCAAAGCATCCCACAATCACCGAAGCCAAAAACTTCACGCTCACGGAAGCCGAATATGCAGATTTCGTCGCCTGGATGAAGACGAAAGAGTACAACTACAGGTCATCGCTTGAGTTGAAACTGAGTCAGCTTTCCGAAGAAGCAAGGTCCGAACGTTTCTTCACTGATCTGAAACCACAGATCGACCAAATCCAGGCACGACTCGCAGAGAACAGGAAAAACGATTTGATTACCTACAAAGATCAAATCAAACTTTTGCTAGAAAAAGATATTGTTTCAAGATATTACCTCGAACGCGGCCAGGCTGAGGTCGGATTTGGTCAGGACCCTGAGGTCAAAGCCAGCATCGATATTCTAAACAATCCGACCGAGTATAAAAAGATTCTGAATTTGTAAGATGTCCTTTATCCGGAAAAAGTGGCTTGCCTGGTTATCGCCTGTTTTGCTTTTTTCAGGGCTTATGTTTCTCATGGATGGATGTATGCAATTCCGGATGAGTAAGTCTGAGATTGACACGTATTTCGCCAACAAGCAGAAAAAAGGTGTCCTTCATAAATACGAGTCCGGCAAACGCGTTCTCTCGTATCTCGAAGTTGGCGACAGCACACTGCCTCTGGTGGTTTTTGTGCACGGATCACCGGGATCACTGAGCGCATTCATCGATTTCATGGCCGACACGACTTTGCTCGCCAAAGCACAACTCATCACCGTCGATCGGCCCGGTTTCGGCGCATCAAATTTTGGTTATGCTGAACCTTCACTGGAAAAACAAGCAGCCTTCCTGAAACCCATTCTCAAAAAACACAACCAGCAACGACCTGTCATCCTGGTTGGTCATTCTCTCGGCGGTCCGCTCATCGCGCGGATGGCGATGGACTATCCCGATCTGATTGATGGTCTAGTGATGGTGGCTCCCAGCATCGACCCGGAACTTGAACCGCACGAATGGTTTCGCGGACCACTTGCATTGCCGTTCCTGAAGTGGATGCTCCCGCGCTCGATACGGGCGTCCAATGATGAGATCTATAAATTGAAACCAGAACTTGAAAAGATGGTCCCTCTCTGGTCAGGGATCAAAGCCCACACGATTGTCATCCAGGGAAAAAAGGATACCCTCGTTCCGCCCGGCAATGCTGACTTTGCGAGAAAAATGATGACGAACGCCAATGTAAAAATCGTTTTGGTCGACAACATGAATCATTTTGTTCCGTGGAGTCATCCTGAACTCATACGGAATGCCGTCCTGGAACTATTGACTGAGACAAGTCAAGCGAAGAAATAAATTAAAAAATTTAAAAGTGAAGTAATTCAGAAGCGACAGATTCATGATGTTGCTTATTCCGGTCGCTATTGATTAAAATTCACCTTGGGTTAACGTCCCAGTCGCCCCCATCCATTGTTCTTCGTTGCGAAAAATGGTAGATTTAAACAAATCCTCACACCATGTCTGCCGAACAAATATTCTCAATTTGCAACATGGCAGCTCCGGTTGGCTGGCTGCTGATGATCATCGCGCCGCGGTGGATTGTAACCAAACGGTTGGTATTGTCTGGCATATATCCATTGTTGTTGGGACTTGTTTACCTGACTCTCATCGTGCTCTATTTCGGCGAAGCAGACGGCAACTTCGGATCATTGCAAGGCGTTTCTCAGCTGTTTGAAAATCCCTTCGCACTCACCGCAGGCTGGATTCATTATCTCGCCTTTGATATGTTCATCGGCGCATGGGAAGTAAACGACAGTGTTAAACATAGCATTTCTCACTTCCTCGTTATTCCCTGCCTCATCCTGACGTTCATGTTTGGACCCATCGGCCTGCTTCTGTATTTCGCTGTTCGGGCGGTAAAAACCAAAAAGGTTATACATGAATCCTGAAATTTCTGAAAAACTGACCCTGGCCAATCTGAAAGCCAGAAACAGCGCATTGTATTGGTTTGGGTGGCTGAACATTTCAGCGATCGTGCTGGCTTTGATCATGTATTTCACGGATGCCACGATGATCACTGGCGTGAATGCGTGGATCAAACCCATAAAATTTTCAATTTCCATCACCCTATATGCATGGACTTTTGCCTGGCTGCTCGTTTACCTACCCAAAAAGAAGCAAGTCAACATCATTACCGCGGTGATCATTCTCTGCATGACCGTCGAAAATGTATTGATCTATATGCAGGCATTCCGTGGCGTGCGCTCTCACTTCAACATCTCAAGCTCTTTTAATGCCTCCGTGTTCAGTACGATGGGGATGTTTATTCTTATCAATACCCTGATCGTACTCTACACGATAAAACAATTTTTTAATAAGGGAGTGAAACTTGATGTGGTCATGTTGTGGGCCTGGCGGTTCGGACTGATCCTCTTCTTTCTTGGAGGGATCTCCGGGGGTATCATGTCGGCACGCCTGGCCCACACCGTGGGCGCACCCGATGGCGGAAAGGGAGTACCCTTTTTCAACTGGAGTACAGTAGCCGGAGATATTCGGATGGCACATTTTTTTACACTGCATGGCTTGCAGATGATTCCACTCGTTGCAGCAGTCTTGATTCAGTTTACCAGAGAGAGTGCGCTCAAATTAACTGTTTTACTCACAGCGTTATACCTCGGATTTTGTCTCTGGCTCCATTGGATGGCACTGAACGGATTGGCTGTTATCTCCTGGCCGTAGCAGAAATAAACTTTTCCTTTCTGATGACGAACTTTTAGAAATGGAAAATCGTCTTTTATCTTTAATGCATGACGGAACAGCTGATCATTTTTGTTTTTCTTCTTTTTTGCGTCTCTCTTCTTTCGGTCGTCGCCGATAAAATCAAAGTCTCCTATCCCATTCTGCTCGTGCTGGCAGGCCTTTTCATTTGGCTTATCCCGGGCGTCCCGTCGATGGAGATGAATCCCGATGTGGTTTTCTTCATATTTCTACCACCTTTGTTGTACGCCGCTGCCTGGCAAACATCATGGAATGATTTCTGGAAATGGCGCCGTGCCATCCTCTTGCTGGCATTCGGGCTTGTGATTTTCACCTCCACGGTCGTTGCCTATTTCTCCATTTACCTCATCCCCGGATTCACCCTTGCGTTGGGCTTCCTGCTGGGTGGTATCATCTCTCCGCCCGACGCAGTTGCAGCAACGTCTGTAATGCAGGGCCTCACGGTTCCCAAGCGATTGTCTACTATTCTTGAAGGGGAGAGCCTTATCAACGATGCATCAAGCCTTATCATATATCGATTCGCGCTCGCTGCGGCACTGACGGGGTTGTTCTCATTTGGAAATGCTACGGGCCAATTTGTTCTGGTGTCTTTTATGGGCGTCGTAATCGGGTTGATCATTGCAAACATTCTTTATCTGATTCATCGATTCCTCCCCACCACGCCGAGCGTGGATACAGCGATCACCTTGATTTCGCCTTACTTCTGCTACCTCGTTGCCGAGTATTATCATTTCTCCGGTGTGCTTTCTGTGGTTACAGCGGGTTTATATCTCTCCTGGCGGTCAGACGAGATATTCAACTACGAGACCAGGATCCAGGCATTTGGCGTGTGGGATACCATCATTTTCATTCTCAACGGAGTCGTATTTGTAATGATCGGCCTGCAATTACCAATGATCATCAAAGACCTGGACGGATTTACACTGTCGCAGGCTATTGTATTCGGACTCACCATCAGCATGTTGGTCATCATCGTCAGAATGTTGTGGATATTCCCGGCCACATACCTGCCGCGATTGTTATCAAAGACCGTTCGAAAAGAAAAGCCACCCAGCTGGAAGGCTGTCGTGATTGTAGGATGGTCTGGTATGCGGGGCGTGGTTTCACTCGCAGCTGCATTGGCCCTCCCCTTGTTCGACTCAACGAATCATCCCTTCCCCTTCAGGAACGTAATCTTGTTCATCACTTTCTGCGTCATCCTGATGACCCTGGTGGTTCAGGGATTGACACTTCCTTTCCTGATAAGAATCTTCAACATTCCGGATGATACCCCGCAGGACGAGGAAAAAAATCTCCGCATGCATCTCGCTTATGCTGCGATAGAATTTATCGAAGGAAACTACGCTCAGGAAGACGCCACGCGCGATGCACTCCATCACATCAAAACAAAATATGAGCGACAGATGGATCAGATCAACCGGCGAATGCTCACCGCCGATATGAGCCGCCACTCGGAAGACGTCTTTCGGGAATACAACAAGCTGCAAATCCACATGATCAACTTCGAACGCCGTGAGCTGAAATCCCTGAGAAGGAAAAATCAATTTGGCGATGAAGTACTTCGCAAAGTCGAATACGAACTCGACCTCGAGGAAGCGACGTTAAAGAACGCCGGGTAATCAATTTGTTGTCCCGGCAATTGGATTGATGGGGATTATTTCCTGTACAATGATTTGCCCACAGGCTCAAATTTATCTCCTGGCGTCCAGCTCGGAGCCTTGTCGCCGTTGGCAATCAAATAGTTAGCATACACAAATGCCCGGTAGAACCTGACGAGATAGCCAAAACTGAGACTTCCGACTTCATCCGCCGGCTGATGATAATATTTCATGATCTCAGCATCGAAGGCCGTGACGCCCGGTGCAAAGTCAACCGCCGGCACTCCCTTCTTTGCAAAGTTGTAGTTGTCAGAGCGCTCATATAGATTTTCCTGCGGCACAGGATCCTTAATCGCCTTTAATCCAAATTGCGTATTCGCTTTGGCAATATCCATTTCGGCGGATGTGCGCTCGAGACCGATGACGGTAGTCACTGTGGTGTCATTGTAACCTGCGCCATCGCAATCCAGGTCGAAAATCGTTTTTTCCAAAGGCACCAGCGGGTGTTCGGCATACCACGCACTCCCCAACAATCCTTTCTCCTCAGCAGTCAAAGCCATCAATAGGATAGAGCGCTTGGGCGGGAATTTTGAAAAGAATCTTGCAGCGGTGAGCATACCTACGGTGCCCAGAGCATTGTCACGGGCGCCATTGTAGATTGAATCCTGGTTCTTTTTCGCACCGACTCCAACATGATCGTAATGAGCTGATATCACGAGATATTCCTCCTTGAGTTTGGGATCGGTGCCCTCAATCTTGCCGATTACATTTTTCGCCGGGATTTTATTCTGCTTGCCGGATGTCAGCTTTATAGAACCGTTCACCTTTTTCTTTTCCTTAAGCTCTTTCATCCCCGCTGCTTCAGAGTCTTTCATCCAGAGATGAGGTACGGCGTTTCCGGCATCAAGTGCGATCTTTGGATTGGATGCGAAATAACTGGCCACCGCCGGCCACGGAAAAGGCAGGGTTACAAAATATTCAATGAGCCCGGCTCCACCCGCCGCTTTGACGCGTGCTAACTTCTCCATCGAGGCGATGAAAATTGCATTCACACCTTTTGCATCAGGAGCCCCGGCTATCGCAACCACCATTTTGCCTTTGACGTCGGCGGGTATTTCACCTTCCGCCCCATATCCTACATAAACAAACTCACCGTTCCAGTCCAGGTTGGACCAATCCAACGCGACGAAATTTTCTTTGAACGTGAATCCGTCGGACCCCAGCCTCAATTCACCGCCAGTGAGGGGTTCGGTTTTCATAATGTCCACTGATTGAAAATACCGGTCTGCACCGGGTAAGGTCTTTACTCCCAGCTGATGAAAATTCGATGCGATATAATTCGCAGCGATGTCCAACTCCGGTGAGCCTGTATCACGGCCCCGCATCTCATCGGCTGAAAGAAATGTCAGAGGTGCTTCGACTTCAGAACGTGTAACGAGTTTTTCAATGTCCGCAATGATTTTCGGCGCAGCAGTAGTAGATTTTTTCTGAGTCTGCGCGGCGGATGTTGAGATGAACGCGACAAGAACGATCGCGGAAAGTATTTTTTTCATTCGTTGGGATATTTTTGGGCAATCTAAGTCTTTTCCATAAAAGAAAAAGGCGACGCCTTTCGACGTCGCCCCGTTTCTGGTTTAGGTATAAAAAATTAATGCAGCATTATTTCAGGAAGAGCAACTCTCTGTACTTCACAAGCGGCCAATCCTGGTCATCCACCAGCAGTTCGAGCTTATCAACCGCATCACGGATGTCCTCGAAATACTTCTCCTTAACATCATCACAGTACGCGAACGCACGCTTGTGCGTGTCCGTGATTTTGTTAATGCGTTTCCGTTCTTCGATCATATCACGGACACCGTTCTTGATCGTCTCAATGTGACCGGAAATCTCTTTGATGGTGGTAAGTACCGGTTTGTTGTCAACACCCAATCCCTTCAGGCCATTCGCGTTCTGGATCAATTTATTTTGATATGCGATTGCAGTAGGAATGATGTGATTCATTGCCAGGTCACCCATCACCCGCGACTCGATCTGGACCTTCTTGATATAGCTCTCCAGTCTGATCTCGTTGCGCGCCTCCACCTCTTTGTGGCTGAGTACACCGTGCTTTTCGAACAGTGCTACAGATTCTTTGGAAGTGTAGGCCTCCACGGCGCGGGGCATGGTTTTGATATTTTTCAAACCGCGTTTCGCAGCCTCCTTCACCCACTCATCCGAATATCCATCTCCTTCAAACCGAACTGCCTTGGATTCTTTGATATACTTCCGGAGTATGTTGACGATCGCGAGGCGTTTCTCAGTGCCCTTGTCGGTTTCTTTGGTTACTGCGTCAAAGAATTGCGTGAGTTGTTCAGCCACGATCAGATTGAGGGCTGTCATCGGTGTTCCGCAATTGTCACTACCGCCCACTGCGCGGAATTCAAATTTATTCCCGGTGAAAGCAAACGGCGAGGTACGGTTACGATCGGTGGCGTCGAGGATGATCTCGGGAATCTGATCTATACCGAGCTTCATATACATGTTATCACCCTTCTCAATCTTCACGTTGCCTTTCTTCTCAAGTTCATCCAATACAGCAGTCATCTGTGAACCAATGAACACAGACATGATCGCCGGCGGCGCTTCGTTCGCGCCGAGACGGAAGTCGTTGGCAGCCGTGGCGATGCTGGCGCGCAGCAGGTCTGCGTACTGGTGGACGGCTTTGATCGTCGTGATGAAGAATGTGAGGAACAAGAGGTTGTCACGGGCAGAACTGGATGGAGCATACAGGTTTACTCCGGTGTCGGTGATCAAAGACCAGTTGTTATGCTTTCCGCTTCCATTCAAACCTGCAAAAGGTTTTTCATGGAACAATATTTTCAAGCCATGCTTCTCTCCCACGCGACCCATCACATCCATCATAAGCTGATTGTGGTCGTTGGCTACGTTTACTTCTTCAAACAACGGCGCTACCTCAAACTGGCTTGGTGCCACTTCATTGTGACGTGTGCGGACCGGAATGCCGAGTTTCCAGGACTCAATCTCGAACTCTTTCATAAAGTCATACACACGACCCGGGATCGATCCGAAGTAATGATCTTCAAGCTGCTGACCACGCGCAGGAGCATGTCCAAACACGGTACGTCCGGCCATCACGAGGTCAGGGCGTGCGTTGAACAGTCCAAGATCAACGGCGAAGTATTCCTGCTCTGGCCCGAGTGATGCAACCACATGCTGAATGTCTTTATCAAAAAGCTGGCACACCTTCGTAGCCGCGACATCCACCGCTTTCAGAGCTTTCAGCAGGGGTGACTTTGTATCCAATGTTTCACCCGTATATGAAACGAAGATCGTGGGGATACTCAATGTTTTTCCATAAAGAAACATCGGCGAAGTAGGATCCCACGCCGTGTATCCACGTGCTTCAAAGGTGCTTCGTATTCCACCGCTGGGAAACGAAGAAGCATCCGGCTCTTGCTGGACAAGTTCGCTTCCTTTAAATCTTTCGATGCCGGCAAGCGCGTCAAAAAACGAGTCGTGCTTTTCGGCAGTTCCGCCGGTCATCGGTTGAAACCAGTGTGTAAAGTGTGTCGCGCCTTTGCTGATGGCCCATGACTTGGCTGCAGAAGCTACTGCATCCGCAGTCGTTTCATCAATCTTTTCATGGTTCTTGATCGCAGCGCTGACTTTCTTAAAAACAGCGGGAGCCAGCGTTGCACGCATTTGGTCGATACCAAATACATTTTGTCCGAAAAACTCGGAGATGTGCGGATTCGCCGGTTCTACTGTGACTTTAGGCCTGGAAGTCAGTTTTTTCAAGGCCTCAAATCGTAATTGTGCCATAAGTGGTGGTTGTTTTGGTCAATTAAGCGCCAAAAGTATATGATTTTTTGTATTGCGAAGGTATTTTTTAACCCTGCCTTCAAAAAAATTACACACTTTTTTCACATCGATGGGTCAGAGCACACCCCACATTTAAAGTATTTGTTTAACCAACCGGTCGCAATCACCTTTTGGGAACTGAAATGCTGTTTCTCTATTTTTGGCGCTTTGAAAACGAGGTTCAATTTCTGGGTGGCGCTCGCAGCGCTCGTGATCATCTTGGCCGCATTGCTGTGGCTCCGTTTATCTCCCCTGAAATTGAAGGAGCAGGACATCATGTCGCAACTTCAGGCGTGGCAAACACCATTTTCCCTCAGATTCTTTCAAATCATTTCAGACTACGGCAAGTTCCTAAACATCGGCGTACCAGTGGTGTTCCTTATCACAGGGCTCATGATGAAGAAAAAAACATTTATCAGAAACGCGTTCATGATCCTCCTGGCGATGGGACTTTCCGGCATCATTGCACAAACGATCAAAAGAACGTTCAGGGAGCCGCGTCCATACGAAGTGGATGCGCGCATCACACAATGGAGCGTGGGGGGCAGCAATTCATTTCCATCCGGACACACCGCCGAAGTAACAGCGGCCATGCTGGGGTTCGCATTGATCCTATTCCGCACTCCATTGGCAACTGTCTTTTGCCTCACATGGGCTATTGTGATGATGTTGTCACGAATCGTACTGGGGGTTCATAACTTCACAGACATCGCGGGTGGATTGGTCACCGGCTGTATTGGCTTTTTATTGATTCGCCAGATATTCGGATATTTTGAAGATCGGTCCGACAAGGCGCGGATTCCGAAGAAATAATTCTATTGGGATAAATTCAGTCGATTCACTTCTTGGCTTTGACCGCTTCGAATCGATCATCATAATCCTTCCGCAGTGTCCCCATCCATCGATCCCACCAGAGAAAATATAGTCCGTAGTTCCCGGTAAAATGCTCATGATGCTGATTGTGATTCACAGAGGTGTTGATCCATTTCCCGATCGCACTCTTTGAAAATCCTTTTGGATAGAGTTCGTAACCGAGATGGCCATACACATTGTAGATCATCATAATCAACAGAAAGATAAAAATCGCGAGCGGATGGATGGGAAACAGATAGGGAACAAACGCGATGATCCCGAATTCAACAACAGCCTCTAATGGATGGAAAGCCATCGCTGCCCATGGCGACGGGTTTGTAGAAAGGTGATGCACTTTATGAAAATATCTAAAAACTTTCGGGTGATGCATGAACCGGTGGGCCCAATAAAAGTACGTATCATGAATGAGCAGGATCAGTGCAATGGTGAAGACAAAGTATATTACACTGTGGTCGCTGATGTCCTTATAGATCAGATTGTATTTAGCAAAGGGTCCATAGAATACGAAATACCCCATCGCTGCGAAAATTAATGTGGTCGAGACCGAGTAGAGAAATTCCCGATTGTAATCACCAACAACCGGAAAGCTGGATTGGATCTTTTTGAACGACCAATCTTTCTTTTTCCAAACGTAGAAGATCAGAAACGCGATCGACGCAAAAAATAAATATCTGAAAAAGATAATGAGCAGGATGACGAGAAACCTGTCGCCACTACCGCTGGTGATGAGCTCTGCCATAATGCAAAGATCAGGAAAATCGTCAAGCGATGACCGTAATTTGAACAACTTCGGGACGAAGTGTCACAAAAATGTGGTAAACCGTCAACAGTGAGCATTTAGGCGTGGCCGCAGCCAGCGAACCAATGGTGAGCCCCTAGTTGGATCGCTTGACCGATCCTCCACTGCTGGAGTTTGTGTTGGTTTTGGTGGGGTTGCCGCGATAACGGATGCTTCCGCCGCTGCTCGCCTTGGCTTCGAGGGCTGACGACACGTTGCACTTTACATCGCCCGCGCTGCTGGCACTCACCGTAGCAGATTCCGCTACCAGGGAATATGCATCCACTTCGCCGGCGCTGCTGGCTTCCGCATCCAGGGTTTTTGTTTTTCCTTCGACGTTAACATCGGCGGCGCTGGATACTGAGATCTGAATATCATTTACATCAACACTTACTTCAATGGTAGCAGCGCTCGCAGCGTGCAGCTCCATGCTATTGGATTTGATCTGACCTTCAGAAAATACATTGGACGCTGAAGTTGCCACGATTTTGTCAAGCTCAACATAGGTGACATATACTTTAACGCTTCCCCGGTTCCGATGAGTTCCTGGCGCCATCTGTATCTTGAGGTAGCTGCCCGAAATCTCAGTGAGGATCTCCGAAGGATCGACACCCGTTGTCTCAACTTTCGCGCTTTCCTTGTCGCCTTTTTTGAGGTACACATCAATAGCCTGCCCGGCTTTGACACCTTTGAAAGTTCCGATGCTTCTGACCTCACTTTTCTGACCCATCGCAACGGCCGAAACGAGGCATCCAATCAGAATTAAAACTTTCATTTTCATCGCTTTATAGATTTATTGTTCGATTGACTGCCGGCTTTTGACAAGGTTGCACAATCTGATCCGCATTTCTGGTAATTTTTTGGATTGATGTAAGAATTCCCCGATTTTTATATAAATTTCGATGATTTCAACCAATACCTTGACGCAAAAATAAAAGTTATGATCAAAGAACAACTTAATGTTTTGATTAACCTCGCGGCCAGCGACAGGAATGTTGGAGAAAAAGAGGCAAAAACCATCCACATGATTGGCAAAGCCAACGGACTCTCCAAGGAGGAAGTAGATAACATGATGAAGTCTCCGCAGCCGATCGGTAACCTCCATGGCTTTACGGAAGATCAAAAATTTGAGAACTTATATCATCTCATTCAGCTCATGAAAAGCGATGGCCACGTTTTCAAAAGTGAGATTCATTTTTGCGAGCAAATAGCGGAGAAATTGGGCTACGACAAGAAAGTGGTAGCGGAACTTTCAAGCAAAATTTACAGTGACCCCACGATCACCTCTGATCGCAAAGCGCTCATGGCGCGGGCACACAAATTCCTCAAGTAGGAAATAAAGTTCTTTTCTAAACCTAACCTGACCCTGTAGTAATCTTACTGCAGGGTTATTTTTTTTCGTAAATGGTCGCGCCTCCCAAAATGGTTCGCATAATTTCTGTACTCAACAATTCTCCATCCGGCACTTTCATGATGTCTTTGGAGAACACTGTAAAGTCGGCGAGCTTACCAGGCTCGATAGAGCCTTTGATGTTCTCCTCGAAAGCACCATACGCCGCATCGAGCGTATACGATCTCAACGCCTGTTCGCGGGTCATTTTCTCTTCAGGTTCAAATCCTCCCGCGGGTTCTCCTTTCAGAGTTTGTCTTGTAACCGATGCGTAGAAACTGGCCACCGGGTTAATCGGCTCCACGGGCACGTCAGTGCCATTGATGACTTTTGCGCCGGTCTTCAACAAGGACTGCCACATGTAAGCACCCTCTTTGATACGCTTCTCACCAAGACGCTCAATCGCCCAGGGTCGGTCAGATGAAAGATGGATTGCCTGCATGGCGGGGATCACGCCCAACTGACCAAACCGGGGAATATCGTTCGGATGGAGATGCTGTGCATGTTCAATCCTGAAGCGCGGGTCTTTCTTTTCCGGATTTTCTTTGAACGCAGTTTCGTAACGATCGAGGATCTCATGGTTTGCCCGATCCCCTATCGCGTGTGAACAAACCTGGAACCCAAATTTCAATGCGTCACGTGATGTTTTTAAAACCGAATCCATGGAAAAAGTTGCCATGCCGGAAAAATCAGGACGGTCGGTGTAAGGTTCCAGTAGCCACGCTCCCCGCGATCCCAGCGCCCCATCACAATTCAATTTGATCGCACGGATCGTCACACCGCGCGGATCGATCTCAGGTCCCTTCTTATAATATTCATAGATCAACGGCCGGTCCCAACCGGTGATCATTTCATAAAGTCTGGTTTTCAGTTTTCCTTCCTGCCTGAATTTCTTAAACAGCTCGAGATTTTCCCTGGATGCACCGGCATCATGAAAGCTGGTGATGCCATTTCGCGCACAGGCCGTCATGGCGAGTTCCAATGCCTGTGTATTATTTTCTTCTGTGTTGTCGGGAATGAACTTCGTTATCAACCCTTGCGCTCTTTCGTTAAAAATGCCAGTCGGGTTTCCGAGCTTGTCACGAATAATCTCGCCTCCTTCGCCTAATCCAGACTCCAGTTTTTCGACAGACAATTGATTGACGCCAGCGATTTGCATTGCCTTGGCGTTGGCAAAACCAGCGTGACCGCTGGCATGACTGAGGTACACGGGATTATTTGGAGAAACCTCGCTCAGTAATTCATGGGTTTGAAAACCCTTTACCATTTTTTCAGGCTTCTGATCCCATTTATCCTGATGCCATCCGTGACCGACAATCCACTGACCCGGCTGTGCTTTCGCGACCGCCTCTTTCACCATGGCGACAAGCTCGTCGTAACTCTTGATATTCATAAGGTCCAATCGCAGCTCGCTGTATCCCAATCCCATGATGTGACCATGTGATTCTATGAATCCCGGAGTCATCGTGGCTCCCTTCAAATCGAGCGATTGTGTCCTATCGTCTTTGAATGCTTCGGCATCTTTCAGTGATCCCGCAAAAACAATCGTATCGGCTTTGACAGCGACCGCTTCCACAACCGGATTTTTTACATCCATGGTGTAAATGGTGCCACCGGAAATGATCAGGTCAGCAGGAGTCTTCTTGGATGTGCAGGCTGCGATAGCAAACCCTAACGCGATCGGAAGCAGCAAAACGAAATATTTTCTCATAACAGTCGTTTGAAATCACAATGTGATGAAAACGGTGAAAAACTAAAAGTGCGGAAACGAACAACGGAGTCTGGTGGTGAACAGCGGATCAGCACATTAGACTATCTTCGCGATGGAATAACCAGACGTGCATGAAACGTATTCTCACCGCTTTAATCCTGATGATGTGCCTGTCGGCAAAAGCGCAGAACGTGGGCCTTTCTTTTTCTTACTTTATTCCCCGGAACGGTGAATTCTCCACTCCGATTAGCCCCTTTTCGATCCGTGGCATTGGTGTGGATCTCAACAACTTCATCGCATTGGAAACCGGCATTTCATTATACAGAATGTCAGGTCTCAACGTCATTGACCTACCGTTTGAAAGTAAGTCGGCGTTAACAGGCCCGAATTTCACCGTATACATCCCTGGTGAGCTTGTCTTCCAATTGAAGGGCAAAGGGGTTGAGTTCGATATTAAAGCGGGTGGCTTCTTCTTCTACGCCTTCGACCAGCGTCTGAATTATGGAAATCTTGACAGGGCCATCCGTCAATTTCAAAGCTGGGATGTTGCCAACTCTCAATTCTCCTTTGAGAATAAACCGGGCTTCGGATTACAGGGGGGCTTCGAGCTGACGGTGGACGTTACGCGGCAATGGGGCATTTCCCTGGAGACCAATTACCTCGCCGGGCAATCCGGTATACCGATGTCGGGCAGTTATTCAGGTGGCACGCTGGGCGGAACAAACCAGACTATACTCGCCGAATACAAAGAGGCAAAGGTGGATTTTACAGGATTGGAATTTTCAATCGGGATCATCTTCCAAACGGGCAAACGGAGGTAGGGAAAATGTTACAGGTTACATGTTACAGGTTACAGGTAGCAGGTGACAACCTAACGAATCCGTTCTTTCACGTTAACATTGTGTTTATTATACAACGCCCGTGAGTCATCACGAAACTGTACAATCATATCATGGGGAATCTTTCCCTTTACAAACGTGGTGTCGCTTTCAAACTGTTCGACTGGCAGGATGTGGTAAGTCTTCCTTGCGTTGGGAGCACGATACACCGCATCGAGCGAATAGGAAACATCATTGATCTGAACAAAGGATGAACTGTCGCGTTGAGTAATTTTTTGCAGATCAATATGAATCATCGCGCCACCGTTGCGATATCGTTCGCGCTGACCGGAAACAAAATTACCCAGAGAATAGGCAACAACCTGATCGGTTTCCTTCCTCCACTCCATGGGTTGCAACACATGCGGATGCGCACCGATCACAAACTTCGCCCCTTTCTCAAAACAGAAGTTGGCAAGATCTCTTTGTAATTTATTCGGAAGATTCTGATACTCCTGACCCCAGTGAAAAAAGACAATGACCGCATCCGTTTTTTGGTTTTTTGCGTTGTCCAGATCGCGATGGATCACCGCCGTATCGATCCGATTGACGATGTTTGGTGAATACACCGGCAATCCATTGGTTCCATACGTATAGTTCAGCAACGCGAATCGAAATCCCTTCGCCTCAATTATCAATGGATAATCATTCAGCCAATCTAACGTGTCCTTGAAGGTGCCTGTGTGCGGAAAGCCCATGCTATCGAGCATGTCAATCGTTCTTTCCAGACCTTTTTTACCCCGATCCACGCAATGATTATTTGCAGTCACCAATACATCGTACCCGGCGTCTTTCAGCGCGTCGAGTAGTTCGTCGGGCGCACTGAACTGGGGGTACCCTTTGAAGGGCGGGCCCGCCAGCGTTAACTCCAGATTCCCGATGGTGAGGTCAGGCGCGGAGAGTACGGGTTTGATAAACTGAAAGCACGGTTTGTAGTCGTATTGTCCAGTGTCCGGATTGAAAGCACCGTATATCTGGGATTCGTGCTGCATGATGTCACCCGTGAAGAGCAGAGAGATCTTCAATGTGTCCTGGGCATACGACCAGGTCCACACGCAGACTAATAACATCGCCATCCAGTTCTTCATCGCACCCGGGATTTTTCCTGCTTCGGTTCTTTAAGGACTTCCACCACTTTATCTTCAAGCACCACGAACACCTGATCATCGGCTGCCGGGTGTATGGGAACGAATCCCGTGAATGAACCGAAAGCAGGAAGGATGATTTGATTTTTCGAACACCAAAAACAAGGCAATGTCACGGACTGCCTTCCCTTTCCAAGCAGGCGTGCAGCGGGATGAATATGTCCAGCCACATTCACAATGCCATGGGGTATCGAGGCAGGTTCCATCGGTTCGTGCGTCAACAGGAAAAGTCCGATGCGATCGCAATCCAGGACCTTAATTCCTTTGCGATCATATTGCTGCTCACTCATAATGTCATGATTTCCGCGAACCAATTCGAATTGCGTACCAGGGAAATGCTTAACGATCTGACCAACCACTTCCCATTCCTCATTGTAGTGGCTATGAAACAGATCTCCTAAAAAAATCGTGCGCAAAGGTTTATGCCGGTTGACGAGGTCGATCATTAATTCCGCATTTTTCTGATTGGCGGCGGATGGAACGGGGAGTCCGGCCCGCCGGAAGTGATTCACTTTTCCGAAATGCAAATCAGCCACAACCAACACCCTTTCGTTCTTCAGGAAAATAGCCTTCTCCGGAAGCAGTAGCAAATTTTCATGACGTTTGTCAGGGTTCACCATATCGCAAAAATACGCCGTCAAAAATGGGTTGGCGGCGACGTCGGGATTAATGCCCTAATGATATGATTTTTAATCAAAAATGGCTTGCCCAGGCGGGTAAATTTGCCCCGTTTGCCGTCAAAAATTTATTAACACTGACATAACACAGGGCATAGACCCACACCTTACCTTAGGCGCGAATTGCGTGAACCTAAACCTATCGCATGTTTGAGCTAGACCTCTCCTATTCTGTGTTGCTGATCATCTGCCTTGTGGCGGCTTGTGGATTTGAATTCGTCAACGGTTTTCATGATACCGCGAACGCCGTAGCGACGGTCATTTACACGAACTCCCTGAAGCCCTGGGTGGCAGTAATTTTGTCTGGCCTAATGAACTCCATGGGGGTATTCTTCGGAGGAATTGCGGTTGCCATGGGGATCGTAAATCTTCTTCCAGTCGAAACACTGATCGATCAAAATATTGCACATAGCCTTTCCATGGTGGGTGCGTTGCTATTAAGTGCAATCTTCTGGAATCTATTGACCTGGTACCTTGGAATCCCGTGTTCCAGTTCTCATACATTGCTGGGCTCGATACTAGGTGTAGGTATCGCATATTCATTTCTGCCCGGGGTTGAAGCGGCAGCCGTAAATTGGACGAAAGCGCAAGAGACCGGATTGGCACTACTGTTTTCACCGTTCCTGGGTTTCACACTCACGATTATTCTGATGTATGTCCTGAGGACCACCACGAAGGGGCGATCCTATGGAGATGATCTCTTTAAGGAACCAAAGAAAAATACGCCTCCACCCTGGTGGATACGAATTAGTTTATGGATGACATGCGGATTTGTAAGTTTTTACCATGGTCAGAACGACGGCCAAAAAGGCGTTGGCTTGATCATGCTCATCTTGATTGGTGTGGCTCCGGGATTCTTTGCACTCAACGCCTCATTCGATCCACGCAACCTCAATGAACCTCTGATAAAAATAGAAAGTGTCTTAAAAACAATCGATGCGGAACCGCTTTCCGAGCCCGACCAGAAAAAGTTAAGCAGAGCCATTTCCACACAAATGTCAATTCAGAAGGTTACCGGTGGGATCAACAGCATAGACGACCTGCCCAGATCGGAGCGTTTCAGTGTGCGAAAGGATATTATCGTTCTTGATCGCGACATCAATGCGCTCATGAAAAAAGAAGAGGCCCGACTGAGTCAAAAAGACAAAAAGGCACTGAAAGATAATTTGACAACGGTCCGAAAAGTTGTTGACTACTCACCGAACTGGGTGATCGTAATGATATCCCTTTCATTGGGCCTTGGAACGATGATCGGCTGGAAGCGAATCGTGAAAACGATTGGAGAGAAAATCGGGAAGGAACATCTCTCCTATGCGCAGGGAGGCAGCGCGGAGCTTGTTGCCGCTGCCACAATCGGACTGGCAACCAGTTATGGACTTCCGGTTAGTACCACACAGGTACTCTCGTCGGGCATCGCAGGCAGTATGGTTGCCAGCAAGGGAGTCAAAAACCTCCAGCCTGACACCGTTCGCAACATCATCATCGCGTGGTGTCTTACTTTGCCGGTAGTTGTGTTGATGTCAGGCACGCTCTTCCTGATCTTCAGAAGTATTTTTTAGGATTACTCAATCGCCCGTATCATCATCTTTTTAACACGGTCTTCCAGTGTTTCAGAAGTGAGCTTGTCGCGTGAGAGCCGGTCTACCATGATGGGGAATGCAAATGGCGTAGGACTGCTGGGCTCGGTGATCACAATTTTCTGTTTCGCGATCCGTTCCAACGCAAGGCGCATCCGGGCTTCCTCCAATTGAAAATCCATAACCTCCTCGTAAGCCTGATGCAACAGGAGATTCGTTGAATCATAGTCATTGAAGACGTTAAAGAACAGCTGCGATGAAGACTGGATGTGCCTGTCTCGTATGCGTTGTCCGGGATATCCTTTGAATACCAAACCGGCAATGGCTGCGATGTCACGGAATTTTCTGCGTGCCATCTCCACCGAATTGATGCTCGCCTGAATATCCTTCAGCAGATTATCGACCCCGAGCAGGTCCTCTTCGATTGCTTCATAAATCGGTATCTCCTGATCGGAAAGCAATTCGAAGCCGTAATCATTCATCGCGATTGAGAATGTGATCGGTTTTATGCGTGAGATACGATACGCCACCAGTGACGCCAAACCTTCGTGCACCAGCCGCCCTTCGAATGGAAACATCACCACATGGTGCCCCTCACTACTCTCCATGTATTCAATCAGAAACTCATTCTTTTTCGGAATTCTGGATCGCTTGGCCTGTAATTCAAGCAAAGGCTTCATGAATTTCATCTCCTGATCAGCATAGATGCCGTCCGCAGCTTCATTCACCTTGACCCTCAGCATTTCGCTCATTTGTGATGACAACGGCATTCTGCCGCCCTCCCACGATGGCACACGACCCGACTTACGTTTTGATTTTCGTACCTGCGCTTCCATATCTTTCACGCGAACGAGCTCCAGGGTCTGGCCCGCGAACCAAAACGTGTCACCCGGATTCAAAGAGGAGATAAAACCCTCCTCGATGGTTCCCAGATGTTTCCCGGAAACGAACCTCACGTTCAACGAAACATCTCCCACGATGGTGCCAATGGACAATCGGTGCTTGAGCGCAATGCGCCGGTTGTCAACGCGATAGAGTCCATTCTCAACTTCCACTTTCCTGTATTCATCATACGCCGTGAGTGATTCACCACCCGTGGTAATAAATCGCAAAGCCCAATCCCACTCTTCCGGGGAAACCGATTGGTAACTGAACGTTGACTTGATTTCATTGTATATCTCTTCCTGCCGGAAGCCATTTGATACAGCTAGGGTGATCAGATATTGCACCAGCACGTCGAATGACCGGACGTATGGATAGCGTTCTTCAACAACTTTCCGGTGCATCGCCTCACGCACGGCAGATGCCTCGATCAATTCAAGTGAATGCGTAGGCAGAAAATAAATCTTGCTCACGGCTCCGGGGCTATGTCCGCTCCGACCAGCTCGCTGCAGAAACCTTGCAACCCCTTTCGGACTTCCGACTTGTATAATGGTTTCCACCGGTCGGAAGTCAACACCGAGATCCAGACTGGAAGTACAGATCACTGCTTTCAGTCTCCCCTCATGAAGTTGTTCTTCCACCCAGTGACGCAGTTCAAAACTGATCGAGCCATGATGCATGGCGATGAGACCTGATAATTCCGGCGCCGCATCGAGCATCTTTTGATACCATATCTCGGCAAAGGAACGGGTATTCATAAAGATAAGCGTGGTGGTACTGTCCTTCACGATTTCGATGGCCTTTTGCAAAAGATGAATTCCGACATGACCTGCCCATGGTAACAGATCAAGTTGGTCAGGAAAGACGGATACGATCTCAACTTTCTTTTCGATGTCTGCCTTTATAACCCGGTGCTCTTTTTTATGGTACTGTGAGCCCAGCAAAACTTCAAGCGACTGTTCCATATTTCCGATGGTTGCAGAAATACCCCAGATCTTCAGGCCGGGCGCGATAGCCTTGAGGCGGGATAGCGCGAGTTCCATTTGCACACCGCGCTTAGATCCCATCAGCTCATGCCATTCATCGACAACAATGGTTTTTAATTCCGAAAAATATTCCTCGTAGCCCTTTTGCGACAGTAGTAAATGGAGACTCTCAGGTGTGGTGATGAGGAATTGAGGTGGCTTCTCTTTTTGCCTTGTTTTTTCGGCGAAGCTTGTATCGCCGGAACGTATGGCCACCTTCCATTTTGATCCGAGCCCCTCACCCGCCCGGGAGGCGGCCAGAAAGATTTCCTTGCCCAGCGCGCGGATTGGTGCGATCCAGATCGCCTGGACTTTTCTGGATTTGCTCTCCATCCCTTCCAGGAAGATTGGGACCGCCAATGAATACGTTTTTCCGCTGCCTGTGGGCGCATTGATCAAACCGCTACGGCCACCCAGCAAAGCCTCCCAAGCCTCGGTTTGAAATGGAAAAGGCCTCCAGCCCATGCTTCCAAACCAAGCCCGCCCGAGGTCAATTCTGGTATCGCTCATTATTTGCAAAAAAAAGCTTTAAACAATTCACTCCGTTACAGGTTATTTAGCATATCGTATCCGAATGGGCCAATATTTAATCAAAGAATTAGAAAAACTTTCGGGCATCAAAGCCCACACCATACGGATTTGGGAAAAAAGGTATGGCATTGTTGACCCTCAACGCTCCCATTCAAACATCCGGTACTACTCCGACGATGATTTGAAAAAGATTATCAACGTTTCCCTGCTCAACAACAACGGATTAAAGATATCGAAGATTGCTCTGCTGTCGTCAGGGGAAATAGCCAACAAAGTAGCAGAGCTAAGTCAGTCCGCTGGGCGGCTGGATGTTCACATCGACAGACTCATTGTCGCAATGGTCGATATCGATGAACCACAGTTTCATAAGTTGATGCAGGAAATGACCGCCAAATATGGCTTTGAAAGCACCATCGTTGAAATCGTATATCCCTTCTTAGAAAAAATCGGTGTTCTCTGGCAAACCGGAAACATATCGCCGGCACAGGAACATTTCATCTCCAACTTATTGAGGCAGAAGATCCTCACGGCAATCGATTCCTTGCCGATACCTCCCCGAAGCCGGCCCGGCGCGGTGCTCTTCCTGCCGGAAGGTGAATTGCATGAGCTCGGACTGCTGTTCTATCATTATGTCGCCCGGAAGAATGGTTTCCACACCTATTATCTCGGACAAACGGTTCCTTTCAAAGATGTCGTTTCGCTGTGCGAAAAATACGGCCCGGCCTATCTCATCACATCCATAACAAGCTCCCCAGCGGCTAATCTTGTTCAAGGTTATCTGAGCCGGTTGTGCGCAGCCGTTCCGAAGGCCAAAGTCCTCGCTTCGGGTCTCGTAATTCGGAAAACAGCATTAAAAATGCCCAAAAACTTGCATTTATATTCGAACATCCGCGAGCTAAAGGCGCTCCTGGCGCGCTGATCTCAAATTTTGCTGTTAAACAAAACCGGATTGTTTGGCACAGAAGGGTGAATTTTGTTTAATAAATAGTCGGAAACATTAAACAAACCAACCAGGTGTCAGCTGTAGACTTTAACGATAAAATTGCCGGTTTAAGCTCCACGCTAAAGACGTTCACCTATCGGTTTACATCGAACCGGGAGGAATCCCGTGACCTGATTCAGGACACGATCCTGAAAGCGCTCACCTATCGCAACAAATTCAGGGAAGATACAAACCTGAAAGGGTGGCTGTTCACCATCATGCGCAACACTTATATAAACAGCTACAGGAAGACGCAACGGGAAAAAACGACACATGATTCATCAAAAGACTTATACACACTGAATGTGGAGGATGAACATACTTTCAACCGCCCCCAGGAAAGTGTTGAGTTCAAAGAAGTATGGAGAGAGATGAATTCGATCCGGGAAGAACTCCTGATACCGTTTAAGATGTACACTACGGGGTATAAGTACCACGAGATCGCGCAACAACTGAATATACCGATCGGTACAGTAAAGAACAGAATCTTCCACGCGCGGAAGGAAATCCAGAAAAAATTGGTAGGTTATCAATAAATACATTTGAGTTGATGCCTACGGTCTCTGTCATTGGCGCTGGGTTCTCCGGGCTGTCTGCTGCTGCTTGTCTCGCGCAGTCAGGTTATGATGTCACGGTATTCGAAAAACATGAAACACCAGGGGGAAGAGCGAGGCAATTGATCGCGGATGGCTTCGTTTTCGATATGGGCCCAAGCTGGTATTGGATGCCGGACGTGTTTGAGAAATTCTACGCCAGATTTGGAAAAAAAGCATCCGATTTTTATGAATTAAAACGACTGGATCCGTCTTACAGAATTTTTTTTTCCGGCACGGATACGCTTGACGTTCCCGCTGGAATCGATGCTCTCTATGCAATGTTCGAACAACGGGAACGCGGCAGCAGCCGGTATCTGCGTGAATTCCTGGAAGCGGCGCGTTTCAAATATGAAACCGGAATCAACAACCTTGTTTATAAACCTGGTTTATCGCTCACAGAACTCTTTGACAAAGAAGTATTCAAAGGTTTCTTCAGGCTACAGCTGCTGAGTCCCTTGTCAGGAACCATCCGAAAACACATCAAGGATCCAGGGCTGGTTCACCTGCTCGAGTTCCCGGCGTTGTTTCTGGGCGCCACCGCATCGCAGATTCCGGCCTTATACAGCTTGATGAATTACGCGGATCTTTGTCTAGGTACCTGGTATCCAATCGGTGGCATGTACAAAATCATCGAAGCGATGTTTGCGATCGCGCGTGAACAAGGTGTAAAATTCTCGCCCGGCAGCGAAGTGAGCGGATTCAAATTCGGCACTCGCGGCATCACCTCCTTAACAGCCAACGGAAATGAGGTGAACACAGATATCGTAGTCGCTTCGGCAGACTATCACCATGTGGAACAGCAACTGCTTCCCAGGGCACTCAGAAGATACTCTGATTCATATTGGGAACGCCGAAAAATGGCGCCTTCTTCAATTCTTTTTTACCTCGGAATCAACAAGCCGCTGAGTGGTCTGCTCCATCACAATTTGTTCTTTGACGAGGACTTCGAGCGTCATGCTTTAGATATCTATCAAGAGCCGCGATGGCCTGAGAAACCTCTCTTCTACGTGTGCTGCCCTTCGAAGACAGACAGTACCGTGGCGCCCGCAGGCTGCGAGAACGTATTCATTCTCATTCCCACCGCATCCGGGCTCGAGGATAACGAGGCCATCCGCGAACACTATTACAATCTGGTGATATCAAGGCTTGAAACATTAACCCGGCAAGCGATTCGTTCGCATGTCATTTTCAAAAAAAGCTACGCTCATCGCGATTTCGTGGCCGACTATCATGCGTTTAAGGGAAATGCTTACGGGCTCGCGAATACCCTTTCCCAAACTGCCAATCTGAAACCCTCTATCGTTAACAAAAACGTTCCAAACCTGTTTTATACAGGACAGCTTACTGTTCCAGGACCGGGCGTACCTCCTTCAATCATATCAGGTCAGGTGGTCGCCGGCGAGATCATGAAGCGTAGAAACTGAAACGAATTTTAAATGGTAAATTTTGAGGCCAAATCAATTGGTATGACCCAAAAATCGCTTTTTGACAAGGTTTGCATAAAGATGAGTCGCCTCACAGCCCGGTCTTATAGCACTTCTTTTTCGCTGGGAATCGGTTGTCTTGAGAAAGATCTTCGTAATCCGATTTGCGCTATTTACGGGTTTGTGCGTTTTGCCGACGAGATCGTGGATACTTTCCATGACTACAATAAATCGGCGTTACTAGCCCGATTCCGCGAGGATACCTGGCTTGCCATCGAGCAGCGCATCAGCCTTAATCCAATTCTAAATAGCTTTCAGGCCACCGTACATCAGTATGGCATCGAGCGAAATGT
The DNA here is from genome assembly GCA_044227305.1 of Cyclobacteriaceae bacterium. Taxonomy (GTDB): domain Bacteria; phylum Bacteroidota; class Bacteroidia; order Cytophagales; family Cyclobacteriaceae; genus ELB16-189. Next base: position 412,028 of record JBGAFJ010000002.1, read on the forward strand.
CATTGAACAATTTCTGGAGAGCATGGAAATGGACTTAGTGAAAAAAGAACATAATCAACAGTCGTTTGAGAAATATATTCTTGGGTCGGCAGAAGTGGTGGGCCTCATGTGTCTTCGCGTATTTTGCCGTGGTGAAAAGGAAGCTTACAATAAACTAAGTCCTTCCGCGATGAAACTCGGCTCAGCATTTCAAAAAGTAAATTTTCTACGCGATCTCCACGCCGATTATAAAGAATTGGGAAGAGCCTATTTTCCTGAAGTAAACATGGAACGCTTCGACGAAGCTGAGAAGAAAAAAATTGAGGCATCTATTGAGTCAGATTTTCTCGAAGGATACGCCGGCATTCGTCAGCTCCCGCGAGGAGCGCGGCTCGGCGTATACGTTGCTTACCTGTATTACAAAACGTTGTTCAGAAAGATCAGCAGTCTCCCTTGCGAACATGTCATGAAAAGCCGCGTTCGTGTTCCGAACCGGTACAAGCTCGCAATCCTGGGTTATTCATTTGTCCGGCATCGACTTAATCTTTTGTAAATGGAGGAGGTGATTTTGGTGGACCCACAGGACCGCGAGATCGGTACCATGGAAAAGATTGAGGCTCACCGGAAAGGCGTACTTCATCGCGCGTTTTCGATACTACTTTTCAACTCCAGGGGAGAAATGCTCCTGCAGAAACGCGCTGGCTCAAAATATCACAGTCCAGGACTCTGGACCAATACCTGCTGCAGTCACCCCAAACCCGGCGAATCGATGCGTGACGCAACCGCGCGAAAGCTGATGCAGGAAATGGGCATCGCCAGCGATACGGCGTTTCGGTTCAAATTTACCTATCGCACAGAACTTGAAGAGGGTCTGGTGGAACATGAAATCGATCATGTCTTTACCGGCACATTTGATGGGATACCCGTCATCAACAAACAGGAGGTAGACGATTGGAAATTTACACCCGTGATTGAACTCAGGCAGGACATTTCAAACAATCCCGACCGGTATACTTTCTGGTTTCGCAAGATTCTCAATCACCCCGGTCTTCTTGAGCTCACGAACTAGTCTGCTTTTGCGAAGTCAAAGTTGAGAAAGAACTGAATCAAAGCGCCCATGTTATTCTCTTGTTGCTGACCGCTGGGCTTGACAATGATCTGATAGAGATATCCCGCATTTGCCGAAATGCCTTTGGTGAACTGGTAGCCAGCTCCGGCAAAAAAACGGTTCTGATCCGGATAACTTACACTTACCCTCTCGCCGCGGCTGATAAAAAGCTCGTCGTACGCGGTAAGAAAAAATTTATTCGGCGTAATTGATTCAGCACCTAAAGGATATGTCGCGTTGAACCGATAACGGAAGCGGAACTGGAAATTTTCTCCGAAGCCGTCGTCGATGACTTCACCCGCCGCATCCTTACTGTGGACCTGAAGGAATCTCTCTTCAAATCGAATGCGTTGAAAAAACCTGAAGCGGCCTGCCTTATGGCGAATCATAAATTGCTGAAAGATTCTCCGTTCATTGTTTTCGTAGGTCGTCGGCTGAGCACCATAAATAAAATTGCGGGTATAAACATATCCGATCGGTATGAAAGAAATCTTGTCGTTTACCAGGTATTCCAAACCCACGCGGTACTGGTTTTGCATCGGTTGAAAATCCTCTACATGCCGAATGTGCATGTCGGTATAGAGCGAAAGATGCTTTGCGTACTTGAAATTGGCGAACACAGACAACCATTGAATGGGCTGGTTTACTACGGCGGGCGCCTGTCCGTAACCATGAACAACCGTGGAAACGAAAAGGAAGAGCCAAACCTTAAACAGTCGGATCATAAGTCATAAAAATATGATCATCTGCACAAATCACGTCGGCATTCGCGTAAGATTTAATGAACTTCAAAGAAGTGATGACGAGGCTTTAGTTCGCCTTCTTTTTGGTGAGATCTAAATTATGGGTTAGCACCAGCTGGAATCCAAAATTATTTTCCTGTTTCACGCCAGACAGTTTGATCAGCATTTGGTAGAGGAATCCAGCCTGAACGTTGATCGCTTTATTCACCTGATAGCCACCACCCACGAAGACGCGGTTTTGATCAGGGTCGGTGTATATGGTGGCGCCTCCAAATTCAACAAACAATTCATCATAGAACGAAGCAAAAACAGTCTTTGGCTCGATGGTCTTATGGTTGATCGGCACCTGCGCCGCGACCCGAGTTCTCATACGGTTGAGGTAAAGTGTATACCCTTTGCTGATGACCTCCCCATTGTTGGTCTCGTGCACCTGAATAAACCGCTGCTCAAATCGAACACGATAGTCCAGATTGATTATACCAACGGTATGCTTGTATTGAAACTGCTGAAAAGTCCTGTGTTCATTGTTCGCATACGTCGCGGGCTGAACTCCGTAGATCGGATTCCACGAATAGACATAAGCCAAAGGCATGATGGAGAAATGGTCGTTGATCTTAATGCTGAGACCTGTTCGTGCCTGGAATTGCATCGGTTGAAATGAGCCGACATATCGGAACTGACCCTCCGCCAGCACCGTCAATCGCTTACTTACCTTGATATTATTTGTTAGTCCAAACCATTCAATGGACTGTTCGGCTTTCTCGATTTGGGCGAAGGCGCAATAAAAACCGGCGATGAAAAACAAGGTCAGCGAGAGTGATCTGATCATTACCGTCTTGTAATCATTTTGTTAGGTGTTACAAAAGTAATGACCACTATGTTACCCGAATTTTATGTTTTTAACATAGAGTTAACATTGGCTTAACATGAGGTATTTCAGATATTTGAAGAAACCACTGAAAGTGTCCAAAATCCATTTCCTATCTCCTGCGATGCTATTTTTTAGTGTAGTCACCAGCACTGCATATGGGCAGCTCTCGCCGCCCGGCCTGGACGGCGCCAGACTAGTCAGCTGGGGAGCGATCGGCGCAAGTCAACAATACTCAGGAAAAATATCCACAACCATTTATGCCGGCGGATCCTCCCAAAGCGATCCTGACAACTTCTCGACGTTCCGTAAACCTGCCATTTTTATTCTCAACCAGGAGACGCTCTACCAATTCAACGCAACGTGGCAGCTGGCACTATGCACGAGCTTGCGTTGGCAATTTGTTTATGATGAAGCAGCACCTTACACAGCAGAAGATCCTCCTTGGCGAAAGGAGATACGTCACTACTTACGTCTGTTTTACCGGCAGCAGAAAGGCAAACTATCCTGGACCTATTCTTTCCGACCCGAATACAGAACCTTCTTCACTCCCGATGGCGACACCTGGATTTCACCGGTGCAAATCAGGTTGAGAGCAAAAATTCAGGTCAACATTCCCCTGAATCAATCCAGAAACAACGCGCTGGTAGTTGCTAATGAATGGCTTGGCGCCACCTCCGAAAATGCTCAGCTGAAGTGGTCGTCTTTTCAATTTACCGAAGACAGGCTGGGTACTTTCTTCAGACATACATTCACAAAGCCACGGGTATTTCTGGACCTTGGCGTGATGCATCAACTGTGGGAGGATAGCGAACAAAAACTCGAATACACCTCCTACCTTTCTTTCGACTTATTGTTTGTGAATCCGTTCGGAGCCTTGAAGCAGGGTTAATCACTCCTCACCCGGAGCTTCTTTCTTCCGGCCAAACGGATTGTAGACGATCAGGTCCACCATGACATTAAAAGAGGTTGTGAACTCAGACGCTTTCACCTCACGCCAATATTGATGCATGAATCCGAGGTCAAGGTCTGCATGTAAGTGGGAAAGTTGACGGCGGTAATAAAGAGAAAATCGGTTTTCTGTCAACTTAAAGGCCGTCCATTTTTGTTGTGCGAGCGTTGCGTCTGCTGAATTTAGCTTGTCGACAGCGGTGAGTATCTCATCATTGATGATGACTTGATTTACGCGATCGCTCGTGATGGGTATTTTCAGGTTCGCCATATAGCGGGCGCGAAATTCGAAAGGAGTTGCCCATCGGTCTTTAAATTCGGGTACCCAATAAAAACGGTAATCCAGCCGAACGGTGTGCGTCAAGCGCATGTTGCCGATCTTCTGGTCATAGTAAATACGCTGAAAAGGACGAACCTCGTTCCGGTATTCAAGCCCTTGCGTTGGTTCGTACGGCGGACTGTCTGAGTAATAGTTACGACGCCAATAGCCGAAGGAGGTCGCAATCCTCCAATGCTCATTCAAACGGTAAATAAAATCCTGTGTGAAGACGATCAGGCCTTGCTTCTCAAAAAGCGTGAGATTGGTGGGATCACTATGCCTGCCAAACCCAAAATCGGTTACCGACGTGATCCTTTTTGAGATCTCCTGATCCAATCCTACTGCAAACCACGTGGTCAGTCTGCCGCCTTGCGCCTCCGCCCCGATCTGGCCAACCGCTTCCTGACAGGTGCACAGGAGCGTTGAAAACAAAATTATTTGAACGCTGAGCCTCTTCATCGATTGAGGGCCTAACTTCGAAATAATTACCGTTATTTCGGTCGCACATTATTTGAATGGTGGCTCCGTTTAATTGCGGTAAACATTCAACCCGGAGCATTGTTTTTAAAACATGGACCTTTCCCCTTCCACACCCATCGATCACACAACAACTTTGTTCTGGTTCCGGCGCGACTTACGCTTGAAAGATAACGCCGGGCTTTTCCGCGCACTGAAAGAGAACAAAAACGTAGTACCTCTTTTTATCTTTGACTCAGTGATCCTCGACAAGCTTGTGAACAAAACCGATGCGAGGGTGGAATTCATCCACAACTCCCTGCTTGAGTTAAAAAAAGATCTTGAGAATGTAGGATCCTCCCTCTGCGTCTTGTATGGCGATCCCGTGTCGATCTACAATCAACTACATCCCAAAGCCGTCTATACCAACCACGACTACGAGCCTTATGCGACGAAACGTGATGCACGGATCCTGGAGATACTTTCCTCGAAGGGTGTCGTATTCAAATCTTATAAAGACCAGGTCATCTTTGAGAAAAATGAGATACTGAAAGACGATGGCACCCCGTATACAGTGTTCACACCCTACAGCCGAAAATGGAAAGCGACGCTCAATACGTTTTACCTTAGAAGTTATCCAACGGACAAATATTTCAGCTCATTAAAAAAAATAGACCCGCAACCCTTTCCCAAATTAAAAGATATTGGGTTCAAGAAATCGGATGCTGTATTCCCGGAACGCAAGGTCAGGCAATCCATCATCGCCGCTTATGATAAGCAGCGGAACTTTCCGGCGATTGAGGGCACAACCCGCCTGAGTGTTCACCTTCGCTTTGGCACAGTAAGCATTCGGATGTTATCTGAAATCGCTCTTAAGAAAAATGAGGTGTGGCTGAATGAATTGATCTGGCGTGACTTTTATCAGATGATACTCTGGCATTTTCCTCACCCCGAAAAGGCTTTCAAGCCCGCTTACGACAACATCGCATGGCGTAATAACCCTCAGGAATTCAATGCTTGGTGTGAGGGACGAACCGGCTACCCCATCGTGGACGCGGGCATGCGCGAATTGAATACCACGGGATTCATGCACAACCGGGTTCGAATGATCGTGGCCAGTTTTCTCACCAAACACTTACTGATCGACTGGCGATGGGGGGAAGCCTACTTCGCTGAAAAACTCTTAGACTTTGATCTCGCGGCAAACAATGGCGGCTGGCAATGGGCCGCCGGATCGGGCAACGATGCAGCGCCGTATTTCCGGGTATTCAATCCCGCACTTCAAACAGAAAAATTTGATCCCGACTTCAAGTACATCAAAAAGTGGGTACCCGAATTCGAGTCACCCCAATACCCAAAACCCATTGTCGATCACAAGCAAGCTCGTGAAAGGGTACTTAAGGTCTACAAGGAAGCGTTGGGTTCTTAATTGAAGATCACCTCGTCGATCAGGAGCCATCCCTTCTTTCCTTTGGAGTTGTGCCAGGCCGGAAGTTTCGCGATGGGCTTCGCAACAATCTTGTAATAGGGAAATTGGGAAGGTGTAACGGGTACGCGAAGCGCCTCTACCTGCTGAGCACGATATTTCTCCGGCATCTGCGGCCGCAGTGAAGTGATCAACCTCAAGCGATCCCGGCCGCTACCACCCCACACTTCTACTTCTTCCGGAGGAAAAAAAGAGCCTCCGGGACTATCCGCATAGCTTATGACAATCTCTTTTACCTCCGGCGGCTTCGAGCCGAAGTCAAAACCAGCGGCGAAATCCGTTTCCTTGTAGCCAATCCATGGCGGCGCATTCAATACTTCGATAAAGCCTATCTCCTTGTCGGTAAGTGCTTTGACACCATCGCCTCGGAAATAGGAATCTGTTTTGGTCAGCAGTTCAGTTTTTTCCGGAGTATATCCATCCAGGAAGCAGGTGATCTCAAACATGCTACTACAGTACCAGCCTTCCTTACAGGCAATGGCCTTCACTTTCTTTGTCGACTCTAATTTAAAGGGATCACGAAAGACATCGCCTTTCGTTGTATCCGGCTGAGTTCCGTCAAGGGTGTAATATATCTTAACAGCGGGCATCGAATGCCTTAGTGCTACCGGCTCGCCCTGCCTGACGATGCCCTCGTTCGCTAAACCAGGTTTACCCAGCCTAAGAATCTTATCGTTTTTGAATTGCGTGGTGACAACTGTAACCTGCGGAAATTGTTTTTCAAATGTCGATTTGTCCTCCTCGGTAATTTTCGTGTTCCAAACGTACAGCTCTGTAAGCTGTGGCAAATCAAATAACACTTTGATACCGTTGGCATCCACGTTAGTCCCGGCTAACGACAAAGACTGCAGCTTTTCCAATGCACGCAACCGGCTTAGTCCAGCACCACTGATCTCTGTAAAATTAATATTAAGCCGTTCAAGATTTCTAAATCCAGCAATTACAGAAAGACCATCGTCCGTGACAGGCATTTTTGAAAGATTCAGAATAACGAGTTGTTCTTTGACCGGCTCCATCTCCTCAAGCGCCTTCATGTTAAATGATTCTGCCATAAAGAAATCCGCCTGTAACGCTGGACTGTTCTGAAACAGCGGAAACACGACGCGACCAGGTGAAGTAAGGTTACGAATCGTGGACTCAGAAACGGCACTGAAAGCATAATCCTGAACTTTTTTGTGCCCCGTCGTCTCCATGGAGGCGGCTATCATGCGCAGGGAATCTGATTCCTTGAGCGCATCTGCAGTCACATTGAAGTCCGCACCGTTTTTTATCCATTGCTCCAATAAAACGATCTCCTGTTTCGAAAGCTGCGGTTTGCCATCCGGCGGCATGTGATTGTCATCAGAGATCGGCAGATGGATAAACTTGATAAGCCTGCTCTCCTCCGGCTTGCCTTCAACCCACTCCTTGCCGTGCTCGCCGCCGCGTAAAAAATCATCGGTCGACGTCATGATCAACTTGCCTTTTGCCTTCGCTTCATTGTGACACGCAATACATTTTTTTTCAAGAACCGGAAATATCACCGACTGATAAATTGAAGCATTCTCCTCCGGCGCTGCGGCAACCTGAGTAAGCGGGGCAAATACGAAATTTCCTCCGTGTGTGATTGAACCTCCACTATGACCTGCGAAAAACAGGAGTCCAATCGCAATAGCCGTGAGTGTGTAAAATGCCGGAGTGGCGCGATCGCTGTTTTGAAAAATGAGCAGCATTGCGTAGCAAAGGAAACTCAGAAAAATGCCAGCGATCTTGTGCTGGACAATAACTTCTTCGTCATATCCACCTTGCAATGACAGAAAAAAGCCGAAAAGTGCAGCAATAGATGTGGTGATTGCGATGGATGTCAGTAAAATCAACAGAATCCTTCTGAAAGGTTTTTCCTTAAACTCATTTCTCGCTAACAGCAGAATGCCCAGAAAAACCAACAACCCGATGGGTACATGAAGGATGGCGGGATGCAATCGCCCTGCAATTTGCAGCCACGACGGAAGAACAACCCTGCTTTCAAAAAAAAGCAGGAATAACAGCAAGACCTGAAAGAAGAAGATCAGATTGAGAAGAAACCTGTTTGCCCGCTGCATGAACATCAGGCAATAATTCCATTAACCACTTTACCGGCGACATCCGTAAGCCTGTATCTCCGCCCCAGGTGTTTGAACGTAAGCTGCTCGTGATTAAGCCCCATCAAATGAAGGACCGTTGCATGAAAATCATTTACATGAACCGGATCTTTGATAATGTTGTAACCAAATTCATCAGTCTCACCATAAACGAGTCCCGGCTTCACTCCTCCTCCAGCCATCCAGATAGAATAGCATCGCGGGTGATGATCACGGCCGTAATTTTCTTTTGAGAGGTCTCCCTGGCAATAGTTTGTCCGCCCAAATTCACCACCCCAGATGACTAATGTTTCATCGAGTAATCCCCTTTGCTTCAAATCCATAACAAGTCCCGCGGTTGGGCGATCGACGTCCTGAGCCTGTAAAGGCATTTCTCCTACCATGTTGCCGTGCTGATCCCAACCTTGATGATAAAGCTGCACAAATCGAACGCCAGCTTCCGAAAGCTTGCGCGCCAGCAGGCAATTGGAGGCATAGGTCCCGGGCGACAAGCAATCGGCGCCATACATTTTCACAATACTGTCCGGTTCTTTGGAAAGGTCAGTGAGCTCGGGCATGGCCATTTGCATACGGTAAGCCATCTCATATTGCTGCACACGCGTCTGAATTTCCGGATCGCCAAATTCCTTGTAGTTAAGGTCATTCAATTGCGCAAGATGGTCGAGCATTTTACGGCTGGCCGCACGGTCTCGTCCTTGTGGATCTTTTAGATAAAGTACACGCTCTTCACTGCTGCTGAATTGGACACCCTGATGGACGCTGTCAAGAAATCCGTTGGTCCATAGTTTCGAATAAACCCCCTGGCCGTTTCCCCGACCCCGTGAAAGCAAGACACAAAACGCAGGAAGGTTTTTGTTTTCGCTCCCAAGGCCATAGCTGAGCCATGCCCCCATGCTGGGACGATTTCCCTGTTGAGCGCCGGTCTGCATGAACGTAAGTGCCGGATCATGATTGATCGCTTCGGTATGCATAGATCGCACGATGCACATCTCATCAGCGATGTTTGCAATGTTCGGGAACATTTCACTGATCCATGCAGCGGATTGCCCATACTGACTGAACTTAAAATGGGATCCAATCAATGGAAATTTCTTTTGACCGGAAGTCATACCGGTAAGACGTTGACCACCGCGCACCGATTCGGGCAATTCCTCTCCCGTCATCTTGTTAAGAAGTGGTTTATAATCAAAACTCTCGAGTTGAGAAGGAGCACCGTTTTGAAACAGATAAATCACGCGCTTGGCTTTCGGCGCAAAGTGAGGAATGCCAATTGGAGCGGACACCGATTCTTTGCTACTGAATAAGTCCGGGATCAGAAGAGAGCCCAGCGCGGCCGAGCCAATGCCAAGTCCCAACTTTCCCAGGAAATGCCGGCGGTTGACATGAAACCTGCTTTCTAAAAATTCATCTTTCATAGTTCAGGTCTTTGTGATCGACTCTTCCATGTTATAGATCGTGTGAACCACTTGCATCAAGGCAGCCAGGGATGCAACATCCGGGATGTTAGCCGAGGGGTATTCACCTGTGGAAATCAACGCTTTTGCTTGTTCATTTGAGGTGGAGAACTTCTTCTTCTCTTCGTCGAAATAACTCTTCAGTATCGAAATCTCCTCGGGACGGGCCACCCTGCATACAATGGATCTGAAAGCCCGCTCGATCCTTTCTTCATCACTCACATTTTCCTTCATGAGTCTTTCTGCGAACACGCGCGATGCTTCGAGCATGGAAGGGTCATTCATCATGATCAACGCCTGAAGCGGTGTGTTCGTGCGCAAGCGTTTCACCTCGCATTGATCACGGTTACTGGCATCAAATACCAGCATCCCAGGCGGAGGTACCGTACGTTTTATAAAATTATACAACCCCCGGCGATAAAGTTTGTCGCCATGGTCCTGCACATAGTGGGCAAGAATGCCTCTCCCGGAGGTCGACTGTTCCCAGATTCCTTTGGGTTGATAGATCTTGACACTCGGTCCACCGATCTCGTCAACCAACAGACCGCTGCTGGCGAGCGCCACGTCCCTTACCGTCTCGGCGCTCATCCTGATCCTGGGACCTCTCGACAACAAAATATTTTCCGGATCGATGGCCAGTTTATCGGCTGTAACAACCGAAGACTGTCGATAAGTGGAAGACATTACAATTTGCTTTACCAATCGCTTGATATTCCATCCATTGTTCATGAAGTCCAGCGCAAGCCAATCGAGAAGTTCCGGGTGTGACGGCATGTCGCCCTGCATACCAAAATCACCGGAGGTTTTCACCAGTCCTCGTCCAAAAAATTCCTGCCACATCCGGTTAACAAACACCCTGGCAGTAAGTGGATTTCTCTTGTCGAAGAGCCATTTCGCCAAACCCAACCGGTTAGCTCCGTACTGCATCGAGTCAAACGGCAAAATCGCCTCCGGCAAATCCATCGTAACTGCTTCACCGTGCGCGTCATAGACGCCTCTCTTCAGGATATAGGTTGGTCGCCGCCAGGATGAGTCCCTCATCACCATTACCTGAACCGGTGCTGTATCTCTCTTATTGATGAACGTGAGAATATCCTGTATTTCTTTCGATGTGATCTTGATTCTTGGCGGATCGGCCAGAGATGCGAGTGTTATATCACCCACCAACCCTTTTTCAGGAACCTGATTGAAGAATGCGAAAGTGCTGTAATATGCCTTCTGCGAAATGGGATCGTATTTATGATCGTGGCAGTGCGCACATTCAAAAGTCAGAGCCAGAAACGCTTTACCAAACGTGTTCGTCCGGTCGGTGACATACTCAATGCGATATTCTTCCTGGATGATTCCGCCTTCCTGCGTGATCTTATGATTGCGATTAAATCCCGTGGCCAGCAACTGCTCTTTGGTTGGATTAGGCAACAGATCCCCGGCCAGTTGCCACGTCACAAACTGATCGTAAGGATAGTTCTTGTTAAACGCGTGAATAACCCAGTCGCGCCATGGCCACATGGTGCGGTACCCGTCATCCTGGTAGCCATGCGAATCCGCATAACGGGCAATGTCCATCCAGTAAGCCGCCATCTTTTCGCCGTATTGTGGTTGAGAAAGCAGCTTATCAACCATTTTCTCATAGGCATCGGCACGATCGTCATTCAGAAACTCCTCCTGCATTTTGATGCCGGGCGGCAGTCCTGTGATATCAAGTGAAATGCGCTTAAGCAGTCGTTCTTTGTCTGCCTCTTCGCTTGGCGACAGACCCGCGGCATCCATTTTTGCTAAAATGAATTGGTCGATCTCGCTCGAAGGCCAGTCCTGATCATTGGTTTCAGGTGTCGGCGTTTTTTGAGGCGGAATAAACGCCCAGTGTCTTTTGTATTTGGCACCCTGATCAATCCATTTGGCGATCAGGGCGATCTCCGTTTGGTTAAGCGACAAGTTAGAATTTGCAGGAGGCATAACCTCTGCTGTATCCAACGACGATATACGGCGAAAAACTTCCGACTCAGCCGCATTTCCTGGTACGATGGCGTGGCCGCGCGGATTATCCTTTAATGCTGCCAGCGCGTTCTCCCGTATATCAAGCCGGAGATTCGCTTTGCGCTGGTTGGCGTCCGGCCCATGACATTTGAAACACCGGTCAGAAAGTATCGGACGAATGTGGAGGTTAAAATCAACCGAATCATTCACCAACGACACAGATCGCTCGCGCCGGCAAGACGCAAGAGCACACCACACAACAAGCCACGGCCAAAAACTGATTTTCATACCAAACAGCTGACTAAATTGATGATTTAAAAGAACTTTTAAAACCCTTTTTCTGTCCAGCTGTTTATGATGTCAGATGAAGATTTACAACCTCCGCCGCACTCAGAAATTGCCCATCACCCGGGCCCAGGCCTGGGATTTTTTTTCCTCGCCACAGAACCTCAGTCTGATCACGCCGCAAAAAATGAATTTTAAGATTCAATCTATTTCCGGAAAAGGGAGGATGTACGCAGGGCAAGTAATCAGTTACAAGGTCACGGTTCTGCCTTTCGTGAGGCTTCGCTGGGTTACAGAGATCACCCACGTTTCAGCACCCGATTATTTTGTAGACGAGCAGCGGTTCGGTCCCTATGCGCTTTGGCACCATAAACATCACTTTGAGGATACGGAAGGCGGTACCCTTATGACTGACGAAGTGGACTACGCATTGCCTTTCGGCATCCTGGGACGCTTGGTACATGCAGCGTTTGTGCGGGCTGAGGTAAATGCTATTTTTGATTATCGGTATCGTGTTCTCGAAAATTACTTTCAGACTGGAATAAAATCGGAGTTGGTATGACGTGGCAGACGATCTTGTGGTGCAGCCTCATTGTGATCGGAACATTTTTGTTCTGGGAGTTTGTCGCCTGGTTTACTCACAAGTACATCATGCATGGCGTCTTGTGGATCTGGCATAAATCCCATCACACGCGGCACGACCATACCCTGGAAAAAAATGACTGGTTCGGGGTAGTGTTCAGCCTTCCGTCCATCGGCTTGATTTACTATGGAACCGTAGTCGTTTATAATCCTTATCTCATTGCGGTGGGATTGGGTATCTTTTGTTACGGTTTGTTTTATCTGATATTCCATGATATCATCGTACATCAGCGCATACACTGGCGGCCGCAAAAGAGAAGCAAATATCTTCAGCGCATGATCAATGCACACTACATTCATCACGCAAAACACACCAAAGAAGGTTGTGAAGCTTTTTCATTCCTCGTGGCATTGAAAAAATATGAACCGAAGAACTTCACACTCAGAGAAGACCGAACCGAAACTCAGTAAGCCGTGGAGAGGTATTACTATCTGATCCTTGACCTGGCCTGCTTATTGATTCCGTTTGCATTCAGTTTTTATCCCAAGTTCAATTTTGGAGCAAGCTGGAAGTTGCTCCTTCCTGCAATTGCCCTGCCTGCTATAGTCTTCATCGTTTGGGATTTCATTTTTACAGGTATCGCGGTATGGGGATTTAATCCCAGGTATGTGAGCGGAGTGTATATCGGCAACCTTCCGATTGAAGAGATCCTATTCTTCGTGTGCATTCCTTACGCATGCATTTTTACCTATAACGCCGTTAACTTTTATCAAAAGCAAGACCCGCTTCCCGACGGCGGTCGCCGGGTAACCTGGGTATTGATTGCCGGGCTTCTGATGGTGGGGATAATAAATTACAACAGACTGTACACGTCGGTCACATTTACTTTTATGGCATCTTTCCTTCTTTTCCACCAATTGGTAGTACGTCCACGTTACCTCGGAAGGTTTTACTTTGCATATATATTCATTCTGATCCCATTCTTCGTCGTAAATGGTATCCTGACCGGCACGGGCCTTCCTGAACCGGTTGTGTGGTATAACAACAATGAAAATCTGGGCATCCGTATGATGACGATTCCGTTTGAAGATGTATTTTATGGAATGTTACTGATCCTCATGAATGTCACTATTTTTGAATTCCTCCAACGCAAATCCGGCAAAGAAAAAATAGAAATATGAAATTCCTGACCCTTCCCTCCCTGATACTGATCTCCATAACATCCTTCGCGACCACCATTTCAGGCAGTGTATTTATAGACTCCAATGGTAATGGGATAAAAGACAGGAACGAAGCGGGAATCAAAGGTGTCGCCGTCTCCGATCAGGTCGATGTGGTGGTGACTGACGCAGAGGGCAACTACCAAATCAAGGATTCAAGAGGATTTGGTGTGGTATTCGTAAGCTTGCCTCAGGGATACAAACCTGTTCAATCCTATTACAGGATCATCGACCCAAGTCAATTAAGCTTGCAAGCGGATTTCGCACTTGCAAAGATCCCGGCACCCGCTCAATTCAAATTTGTCCATGCTTCCGACACGCACATCAGCGATAAAAGCCTTGATCGTTTTAATAAATTCCGCGCTGCGGTCGATTCGATCAAGCCCGATTTTGTGATCATCACCGGTGACCTCGTACGCGATGCGCTCCGCGTGGGCGAAAAGGAAGCAACTTCTCTCTACGAAATGTTCAAAACAGAAAGCTCCCGGATAAAAATACCAGTGTGGAATGTACCGGGCAATCATGAAATATTCGGCATAGAAAGACACTTGTCGCTTGTCAGTCAACAGCATCCGTTATATGGGCGCAAAATGTTCCGGCACTATCTCGGACCAGACTATTATTCTTTCAATTATGGCGGCATTCATTTCATTGCTCTTAACTCGCTCGAGTTCGAAGACCTTTGGTATTACGGATCAATCGATTCGGTCCAGCGTGAGTGGCTCAGAAAAGATCTTGCCGTGCTACCGCCGTCGACTCCGGTGGTCACGTTTCAGCATGTGCCATTTATTTCAGGTGAACTCAGTATTTCTGGTTTCACCGCCAATGGACCTGGCCGCACCCTGGAACTGGAACGCGGTGAGTTGAAGTTCAGGCACGTTGTATCCAACGCGCATGAGATTATCGGTATCCTCAGATCGCATCCGTTTCCACTCGCTCTTGGTGGTCATCATCACACCCGACAACTATTCTTCCTGCAAACGGAAGGGCAGACAACACGCTTCGAACAATCGGCGGCGATTGTAGGTCCCGTGGAAGGCGACGGCTTCAAAATGCCATCAGGTGTTACTGTCTATAATGTGAAGGATGGCAAGATTGATGAAGGATCGTTTGTAAAGATTAAGTAACGCAAAGTTTTAAAAAAAAAGAGCGACAGGCTTTCACCCGTCGCCCCTAGCTCTTAAAAGCTATGGCTTATCTTTTTTATGCAGCTTCCGCTCTCGGCGCCTCCTTTTTCGCGCGAGGCTCGCTTCGCTTAAATTCTTTTTTCAGCAGGTGAGAAAATTCAATCGCCATTTTTTTGGTGGTGCGGTTGATAATCTTTTTCACTCTCTTGTTGGGTTTGGGCAACTCGAGATGTCCGATTGATTGTTGGAGAGAATCTTTCAGCAAGCTGCGCAATGCCTTTTTAGACACTTTTTTGTTTTCCATGATCGAGTGATGTTTTATACTCACCAAATCTAACCACACGTGTCCGGATTATTAATGGCAGATTACCCTAAGAACTGCACATGTTTTCCACAAAGCAAAAGCGCTGACTTACAGCGCTTTCCGTCCAGTAATGTGGACAAATAACCTAAATTCAGCCCGGCTATTCGTAACGCAGTGAGCTAACTGGATTTGTAGAAGCCGCTTTAATGGATTGATAAGACACTGTAATCCAAGCAATTACAATCGCGAGCAGTCCGCTTCCTATGAACATGAGCGGATTCAGATCGATCCGGTAGGAGAAATCATTCAACCACCAATTGGCAACAAACCAACCCCCGACGATCGCTGGTATAATGGCTATCAAAACCAGCGTTGTAAATTCTTTGGACAACAGCAACGTAAGGCTATAGACCGACGCACCCAAAGCCTTGCGGACGCCGATTTCTTTCGTGCGTTGCTCCGTAGTAAAAGCAGCAAGAGCAAATAATCCCAGGCAAGCGATCAAAATTGCAAGCGTTGAGAATACCGTAAAAATATCGCGTAGCCGCATCTCACTTCTAAACAATGAATCGAAATCCTGATCCAGGAACGTGTAGTCGAAAGGTTCCCCGGCCGCAAGACTCTTCCATTGCTGCTCGATGGCCTTGACGGCTTGCTGTGGATTCCCAGCATAGCGAATCATCATGGTGCGATTCACATCAGCCAGGCGAATCACTACTGGCCTTACTTTAGTTTTTAAAGACTCAAAGTTGAAGTCTTTCACGACCCCTACGATCCGCACATTTTGTGGCTTTTCTCCTTCATAAGTGGTCATCTCCGTGTTCAGTGGATCTGCCAGCCCAAACTCCTTGACCGCCGCTTCATTGATGACGCAAGCCATGGTGTCCGTCTTAAAATCGCGATTAAAAAAACGTCCCTGTGACAACTGCATCTTCATGACATCCTGATGATCCCAGTCTGCGTAGTACAATCCGACTAAGTGATCAACTTCACTCCCCTTCTCCCGGAGGATCGTCGTGTTGTTCATTCCAGGGAAAGTATTGTCGGTGAAACTGGCTCGCACAATACCTGATTGAGCTTCCACCGCATCTTTAAAAGCTTTTTGGTTCGAGCCCAGTCTCTTCATGCCTGTTACGCTGATCACGCTATTTTTATCCAAACCCAGACTTTTGCCCTGCATATAGCTCAACTGCTGGAAAACAACCATGGTGGTGATGATGAGGAAGGTAGATACTGCAAATTGCACCACAACCAAAGAACTCCGCACCCCCTTGCTCTTCACACCACTTCTGAGCTTACCCTTCAGCACTTCAACCACATTGAACGACGTGAGATAGAATGCCGGGTAGCTGCCTGCCACAAATCCAACAATCACAATCAACGCGAAGATGGCAAGCAGAAACATGGGATTCATCAGGGCAGCGAGTGTAAGCTGCTTCCCCGCCAGCATATTAAAATACGGCAACGCGACGAAACTGAGGCCCGCCGCGAGGATCACAGCAACCAGTCCGTAAATAAATGACTCCGACAGAAACTGCCAGATCATTTGCGTACGCAGTGAGCCCAGCGTTTTTCTCAACCCCACTTCCTTAGCCCTTCCGGCAGACTGCGCAGTCGACAGGTTCATGAAGTTGATGCACGCAATCAGGAGGATGAAAACGCCCACGCCTGAAAAAATGTAGACATACCGGATATCGTTGGTAGGCTCGAGATCGTCAGAAACTGCTGAGTTTAAATGGGAATCAGTGATTGGATATATGAAGTAGCTATAAATTCCTCCCTGTTTCCTGAATTGATCGAAACTGATTCCAAGACCCTGCTGGACCTCCTGTCCGACATATTTTTCAACAATGTCTTCAAGCTTTGAGTTGATGTCTTCTACTTTGGTGCCTGGTGTTTTACGGACGTACGTCTGGAATGAGTTTCCAGTCCAATTTCCATCGTAATTTTTTTCAACGGTGCTGAATGAAATCAGACCATTGAACTGTAGGGAGGAATTGGAGGGCGCGGGCTCGGTGATACCGGTGACTTTAACAGCAATCTTGTTGTTTCCGACAACCAAAGTTTTTCCCAAAGGCTCATCAGCGCCAAAATATTTATCAGCAATTGCCTTTGTGATGACGATCGAGTTCGGTTCTTTCAGCGCCGTCTTCGCATCTCCTTTAATCAATCGGAAACTGAAGAAATCATAAAAATTAGAATCAGTGTAATAAACTTTTTCCTCGATGAAGGATTTGTCCTCATAGCGCAATGCCATAAATCCACCACCGGTAGGAATGATCCGAACCGTAGATTCAATGCCAGGTATTTCAGCCTTCATGGTAGGTGCCAGGGGAAGACTGGTTGTGGACGTGTAAATCTCCTGACCGGAAATTTTTCCGTGCAGCGCTACCCGGAACAGGTTCGCATGATCAACATGAAACTTGTCGTAACTGATCTCATCGAGAACATAGACAAAAATGAAAAGGCAGCAAGACATGCCGATGACAAGCCCCGCGATGTTGATACCTGAAAAAAACTTGTGTTTCAGGATATTTCTGAAAGCGATTTTAAGGTTGTTTTTGAACATATGAGGGAAGGCTTATGAATGCTGAAGGGTGAAAACTACTCGTATCGAAGTGATTCAACCGGATTCGCCGATGCAGCCCGGACCGATTGATAACTTACAGTCAGCCAGGAGATCACAATCGCCGCCAGGCCACTTAACACAAATACAATCGGATTTATATCAACGCGATAAGCAAATCCCTGCAACCAGGTGTATGAAACGTACCACGCAAGCAGTGCTGCGGGCACGAATGCAAAAACCACCAACCGGGTAAACTCTTTGGACAAAAGGACCGTGAGCCCGAATACCGTGGCGCCCATTGACTTTCGTATGCCAATTTCCTTGGTTCTTTGCTCAGAAGTAAAAGCAGCCAGCGCAAACAATCCAAGGCATGCGATCAGAATCGCTATGCCGGTAAAAATCGTGAAGATTTTGCCCATGCGCTGCTCCGACCGGAACAACTGATCAAACTCCTGATCGAGGAACGTGTATTCAAATGGCTCATCCGATCCGTATTGCTTCCACAGGCGTTCTGTGGTCTTAATGAAATCCTGCGGATTGCCTGAATAACGAACCAGGATGTTGCCTGCATTTTTATGCAGCATGATTGAAATAGGCCTCACTTTGCTTTTCAGCGATTCAAAATTGAAGTCTTTTACAACACCAACCACCGTCAATTTTCTGGCTCCATCGTCATTGAAAATGATCTCCCCACCCACAGCAGAGCCCGGCTTAAATCCAAATTCGCTTGCCGCCGCTTCGTTGATCACAACGGCCATCGTATCGGAAGGAAACTCCCTGGAAAAATACCGCCCCTCACGCATCTCAAATTTCATCACATCCTGGTGATCATAGTCTGCATAGTATTGTCCCATGATATGATCTTGCTCTGAACCCACCGTTTTGATAACGGTGGTATTGTTGACACCCGGAAAGTAATTATTCGTGAAACTGACCTTCACCACATTCGATTCCTGTGAAAGTGCATTCTTGAATGGCTCTTTGTTTGCGCCGAGTCGGTAAGCCGCAGGAATGATCAGCACGTTATTCTTGTCGATGCCAATGTTTCGATTCTGCATGAAACGAATCTGCTGATAAACCTCGGCTGTGAAAATGATAAGGAATATGGACAGGAAGAATTGAAATACCACCAAAAAACTGCGGATGCCTTTACTCTTCACACCCGAACGAATTTTCCCTTTCAACACTTCAACGGCGCTGAAAGACGTGAGATAAAAAGCCGGATAACTGCCGGCGGCCAGTCCGATTACCAGCGCAAGGCCTACGATCGCAGCAATAAATACCGGTTCGGAGAATACCGCCATACCCAATTCCTTTCCGGAGATGAGATTGAAAGCCGGCAATAAAAAGTAACAAGCAGCTACTGCCACGAGAATCGATACGATCGCATACAGCATCGATTCGGCGAGAAACTGGTTCACCATCTGGGTTCTCAGGGAACCTAACGCTTTTCTCAAACCTACCTCCTTCGCACGCCCTGCAGAGCGTGCCGTTGAAAGATTCATGAAGTTGATGCAAGCGATAATGATGATAAATACACCAATGCCTCCGAAGAAGTACACGTACATGACATTTCCGGCGGGTTCCATGCCATCCGTTGCTAAAGGCCGGAGATGAATATCCTGGATATTGATCGCATTGTATCCAAATTCTCCACCTGATTCCCTCAACTGCTTGAGGGTCGTACCCATGAACTTCTCAATTTCCGGGCCGACATACTTCTCGGTCATGGCTGCAAATTTGTCTGTCACCTGATCGACCGTGGTGTTCGGTTTCAGTTTGAAATACGTATACATGAAATTATTAAGCCACACATGGGTCTTCATCCTTTCATTGGATATCGCCGATAGTAAAACATTGAAAGTGAAATGCGAATTGGTTGGTGGATTTGTGACGATACCTGTGACTTTGAATGTGCGCTTATCATTACCAATGGTGACCAGTTGCCCCATGGGATTCTCACCCGCAAAATATTTTTGAGCCGTGCGCTCAGTAAGCACGATTGAGTTAGGTTCAACGAGCGCGGTGAGCGGATCTCCTTCCTTCAGCGCGTAGCTGAAAAAATAGAAAAAATTGGAGTCTGCGTAGTAGATCTTTTCTTCACGAAAAATATGGTCACCTTTTCGGATTACCATCGGCCCGTCATTGTTGAGTCGGGTTGAAGATTCCACGGCGGGAAAATCTGCTACCAGCGTAGCTGCCATGGGCGGGCAGGTATTGGAGGTATAAACTTCCTGGCCACCGATCAGACCGTGGAGTCCAACCTGGTATATGCGGTCAGCGTCCTTGTGAAATCTATCATAGCTCAGTTCGTCAGCGATGTATAAAATGATCAGTAGGCAGGAAGTAATGCCCACCGCCATGCCGAAAATATTGATGAAAGAAAAAAACTTGTACTTGAGAATGTTGCGGAAAGCAACTTTGAAATAATTCTTCAGCATAGCAATTAAGATATTTTTTCAAATAGAAGACACCTTCACCTACTCTTGCCCCTATGTCGCGACTGGGAATTTTCAGTGATCCGGACCTTAGACGCCATCAGGCCGTCTGAAGTTGCAGCGTATTAAAAATTACTCGTCCCGAAGTGTCTTCGTGGGATTCAACGAAGCGGTGGTGACTGTTTTATATCCGACCGATAAAAATGCGATCAATGTCATTACGACGACGGAAAGCACCAGTCCTGTGACACCGAATGGCAGGAAATATTCCCAGATCGAATCCATCAGCCAGTTCGTAGCCAGATAACCCAAGGCACCTCCGACAATCGTGGCAATACCCAGGTTCACCACAAATTCAAAATTGATTACGCCTGCAATATTCGCAATCGAAGCGCCCAATACTTTTCTAACACCAATCTCTTTCATCCGTTTCACAATATTCAATGAAACCAGGGTATACAAACCAATTCCAGTCATCAAAGCGCCAAAGAACCCCAGGAACCCAAACATGGTTACGACATTCTTATTGATCTCCAGGGTCTCCTGTAATTCATTCTCGATCATCTGTCCAGTGTATTGCGCGTTAGGGAACACTTCTTTCCATTTTTGCTCCATGAAGGCATTCACCTCGGTAGCCTTGGATGCGTCCATTTTCACGATGAGCTGGCGGTATTTGTCCGGCCCGGCATACCGGATCATTAACGGCCTCACAGGCTGCCACAAAGCACGGGCATACACGTCACGGGCCACACCGATGACATAAAACTGGACGGTATCCATCCACACCAGACGTTTTCCAATCGGATCATCTTTCCAACCAAATTGTTTGATCAGTTCTTCCGTTACAATCACTGATTCCTTTTTGTCGGTCTCCGAATCCTTTTGGAACTTTCGACCGGATACCAGGGTCATGTCCATCGCTTCAAAGTAGTTGTCGCCAACGTCCATGATATCAATTTCTTTCACCACAGATTCATATTTCACGGGGTCATTGTAGAAAGAAGTAGCGATATGGTCCTTTGTGCCTGCGATGACCTTGATGTCCTTGTTCGAGGCCAACGCATCACGGTAAGTGTTGTATCCACCTTCGTTGTTCACCCAGGTTGAGATTACTCCATGCGTTGCATATCCAAGATCATAATTCTTCTGAAACTGTCCGTTCTGATAAAATGCAAAACTGAAAATGATAAGGGTCAGAGAAATCACAAATTGTCCTCCCAACAACACACGGGTGAACCAATTGGTACCTCCAAACTTCGCTTTGCCCTTCAAAATACTCACAGGCTCGAAAGATGTAACATAAAATGAAGGATAAGAGCCTGCGATCAAAGCTGTAATCACGAGCAATAACACGATGAACAGCAGAAATGTGGCATTTTCGGTATAGCTTAACTTTAATTCGAGCCAAGGCCAAAGTGAATCGTAAGTTGGAACCAGTATTTCCGCCATCAAGAGGCCCGCGAGCAACCCGAAGAAACATAAAATAAGATTTTCTCCGAGGAATTGTGCGATGAGCTGGATCCGCATGCCGCCCATAACCTTTCTGATGCCAATTTCCTTGAGACGCTGGCTCGAAATCGCGATCGACGTATTTGTGAAATTAAAACACGCGAGCAGCAGAAGCATCCCAGCAAGCACTGCCGGCACGGTGATGGCTTCGTCCGGTATTCCTCCACGAAGGTAATCGCTGTCAACCCGCGGCTGCTGACGATTTCGTTTCATCATTCCGTTGAAATTCTGCAGGTAGTAACTCGTGATTTTAAAGTCTTCACGCACCTTGTTCTGAGGCTCAACGTATTGCTGAAGCTGCTGCGTAATGTCGGCTACAAGACCCGGATCATCGATCTGAAGAAACAAAACATGAGTCCATTTTTTCCAATCGGTTTCTTCAATATCAGCCTGTGGATTGATACCCCAGTAGTTGTCGATCAACGTGATCACTTCAAAGCCGAAACTCGAATTTAGCGGCATCTTTTTAAACACGCCACCTACTTCAAACTCTTTGGGATGTCTTAAACCGTCACGACCCAGAACCACCTGGGTGATGGGTTTGCCAATCACATCCTCACTGTTGTAATACTTCCTGGCCACCTCATCGCTGATGAACACCTGTCCTTTGTTGTGAAAATTCGCAAACGAACCGTACTTCAATTCAAATGTGAAGAAATCGAAGAAAGCAGAATCGGCGAACGCCATGCCTGTGCCAAATACCTCCTCACCGATCCGTATGTCGGAATAAGCGGACATATAGCGGACCACTTTTTTGACGTCCTTGAAATTCTGACGAATGTAATTGCCGAGCGGAATGGGAGCCATTCCGTATCGTTCATGATTACCCTGAAAATCGCGGGTGAACTGCACGCGGTAAATGTTGTCCGCATTTTTTTGACCCGCATCCCACTTATTTGAAAAATCCCAATTCAAATACCCCGTTATGCAGCAGGCAATGGCGATGCCCATTCCAAACACATTGATGAAAATGAACAGTTTGTTCTTCATCAGGTTCCTGAACGTGATCAGCAGGTAGTTTTTGATCATAATGGGAGGGTTAGGGAAATTCTATGTCTGAGACGACGTCGTCGCCAAAAAAGTTACATCATTCATCCCGCAACACGTTTGCCGGATTCAGTCTGGTCGTAGCATATACTTTTTGTCCGATCGACAAAGCTGAAGTAATAAACAGGATCGCAGCGGAAATAACCAGCGTAAATACGGTTGCCGGCTGATAATAATGCCAGATGTTGGACATCAGCAAAGTCGACATCCACGATCCGAGCACCCCACCCAATATTGAACCAATAATCAGGATAATCACAAATTCAGCATTGATCACGCGTGATATGTTGCCCATCGACGCTCCCAGCACCTTTCGCACACCGATCTCTTTCATCTTTTTTATGATGTTCAGAGACACCAGCGTAAACAAGCCCGTGGCAGACAGGAACAAAGCAACGATACCAAGAAACACAAACATGATTACGATGTTGTTGTTCACCGTGTTGGCTTCCACCATATCATCGTTCATGTAACGACTTGTATACATTTTATTTGGAAATAATTCTTTCCAACGCTTCTCCATGTACTCATTCACAGATTTAATCTTATCAATCGGGGCGCTGACAAGCACATGTCTGACTTTATCCTTGTTGCCGTAGCGGAACATTACCGGCTCCATCTTTTCCCACAGGCCACGGTTGTAAATGTCTTTAACAACACCCACCACATAATATTTAACGGTGTCCATCCAGATGATCTCTTTGCCAATAGCGTTTTTCATATCCAGTTTTCTCGCAAGACCCTCGGTAATAATAACCGATTCCTTGTGATCATTCTCAGAATCTTTTTCGAAATCCCTGCCCTCCTTCAGTGTCAACCCCACCGTGCTGATATAGCCATCACTGATGTCCAGGATGTCTACCTCGATCTCACGTCCGTCGTGCTTGATTGGATCATTGAAACTGGATGCATAGAGGTGATGTTCTGAACCTGTGATCAAACGAATGTCCTGGTTCTCCAACAATGCATTTCTGTACGTCTCGTATTCCGAACGGTCGGTAACAAAAGTATATACCAGCCCATCCTGGTTAAAGCCCAGGTCCAGCGCTTTCTGGAATCGCGCATTTTCAATGAATGCAATGCTGCTCACGATCGCGGTGAGGGATATTACAAACTGACCTGCAAGGAGTACTCTCGTAAACCAACTGGTACCCCCGAACTTTGCCTTCCCCTTTAAAATACTGGTGGGCTGGAACTTACTGATGTAAAAGGCCGGATAACTCCCCGCCAACAGGCTTGTAAATAGCAAAGTTGCAGTCATGAAAAGGAGAAAATCCGGTTTGTCGAAATAATGCGGCTCGAGTTTAAGGTCTGGCCAGAGCTGATTGAACGCAGGTATCAATAAGAATTCGCCGAGCAGAATTCCGAGAATCAATGAAGCAAAACAAATCAGGGTGGTTTCACCGATAAATTGGGCGATTAAATGTTTTCGGCTGCTTCCCATTACTTTCCTGATCCCAATCTCTTTCAGTCGCCTGGATGAAATCGCAACGGCAGTGTTGGTCAGGTTAAAGCATCCTATAAGCAAAATAAAAATGCCCATCATCCCGATCCCAACAATGGCCGCAAGCGGTGAGCCATCGCTGGTCCATGTACCCGGGCGCTCCTCGTAGCCATCGCGCACGGCCATACCAACAAAAGGATCTAACTCAAATCTTTTGATAATAAAATCCTCACGAATCTTATTGTTGTTTTCGGTAAATGGCAACAACTGGCCCGCTATCACGGCGATACGTGAAGGATCTGCGATTTGCAAAAACAACGTCTGGCGAAATTTCCAGGAATTTTCTGTGTAGGTGGGATCCGAACCGGTGAATGCGTTATCATAATGCGAATAGGCCTCCGAATAAAAACTCGAATTGTTTGGCTGTTTCTTAAAGACTCCCGCGACCACATATTGCTTCAATTTTCCGCTGTCCAATACCTGCGTAATACTTTTACCCAGTGCTGGCTCTCTTCCGAAATACTTCAGCGCCAACTGATCGCTGATACATATCTCGCTTTTATTATTCAGCGCTCCATTTCCTTCGATAAATTCGAAAGTGAACAGGTTGAAAAAAGCAGGGTCCACGTAGTGAAGATTAGATCGAAAAAGTTCTTGCCCCACTCTGAAACTCCCGCCGCCAAGGAGTAAGCCCGCCACCTGCTGAACGTCTGAAACATTTTGCCTGATCGCATTGCGTAGTGCAATAGGAGCATATCCATACGAAGTCAGCTCATTCTGAAATTCGCGTATGGAATTCACACGGTAGATTGAGGCGGCGTTGAGGTGATTCTTATCGAAACTCTGGTTGAATTCAAAATTGAAGTAGCCAATGATGCAGCACGCAATAGCTACACTCAGACCTGCGATGTTGATGAAAATGAAAAGCTTGTTTTTCAGCAAACTGCGCAACGTGATCAGGAAATAGTTTTTGATCATGGTGTTTAGGATACGTTTGATGGTTAGATGACAACTGAAATAAGACCGTCCCCTACCCGGGAGGTTGCATCGTCTACAATTATGCCAGTCGGATTGGGCGTGAATTAAACCCGTTTTGGAGGGTGGTGTGTTCAAAGATGAACGGTGGAGTGTACAATAGCTTACAGTACCAACACCGGGATTTGTCTTAGCGCCGGTAAAAAATAAAACCCAGGTCATTGAGACTTCGGAAAGTCACCAACAAACTGGGTCTTATTCTAACCTAAACCTAAACTATGAAGAACGAATCAAGGCGTTGCACCTTGAAGTCTTATTCCATCCCAACGGGGACGTTACCTTCAGGACGGCCTGAAGGGCGCTAGCTCCTTCAGGGCTAAACGTGGAAATGCTCTTTGATATTTTCTGTTACCACCTTACCGTCAAACAGGTTGACGATGCGATGGGCGTAATTTGCGTCATACGGTGAGTGTGTCACCATTACGATGGTAGTCCCTTCCTCGTTCAATTGGGAGAGAAGCTTCATCACTTCTTCACCGTTTGCTGAATCGAGGTTACCCGTAGGTTCATCGGCGAGGATCACTTTTGGCTTTGCAACGATCGCGCGCGAAATCGCAACACGCTGTTGCTGACCACCAGAAAGCTGCTGCGGGAAGTGGTTTCTGCGGTGCATGATGTTCATGCGCTCCAACACTTCTTCAACGCGTTGCTTTCTTTCGTTGGAAGGCACTTTCATGTACAGCAGCGGAAGCTCGACGTTTTCAAAAACTGTCAATTCATCGATGAGATTAAAGCTCTGGAACACGAATCCGATTGATCCCTTGCGAAGCTGCGCACGCTGACGTTCGCTGTATTTCGCCACCTCGTGTTCACCGAAGTGATATTCGCCGCTGGTGGGGTTATCGAGAAGACCGAGGATGTTAAGTAATGTGGATTTACCGCACCCTGAAGGACCCATGATCGCTACAAATTCACCATCCTTGATTTCGAGGTTGATGCTGTTGAGCGCAGTGGTTTCCACTTCTTCCGTGGTGTAGACTTTTTCCAGATTTTTTAATAGTATCATAAGGTAAAGCAGTTTAGAGGTTAGATGTCTTTGGTTTCAAAAAAGTTTTATTAAATACTCCCGTTATTCAAAATAGTTACAGTCCATTAGACGCCGGTATTTCCAAATAGTTGCATCAATCCAGCACTAAAACTTCGTTGGTACCGAAGTTCTCGTATGATGAGGTGATTACACGGTCGCCCGGTTTCAGGCCATCCAGTACTTCAAAATACTCACTTCCCATCTTACGTCCAAGCTTAATATCACGACGAACAGCCTTGCCATCATTCTCGAGGATAAATACCCAGTTTCCACCGGTATCCTTGTAGAAGCCGCCCATCGGCAACAGCAATTCCTCCGATGACTGTCCCAATTCAATTCTCATGCGCAACGACTGACCGCGACGAATTCCTGAGGGAGTTTCACCATCAAAGTCCATGTCCACTTCGAAGCGACCATTCGTGATATTGGGATAAACATACGTGATCTTAAGATTGTAGGTCTTCCCCGCAAAATCAGTAGTTGCTGCGAGCCCAGTAGAAATCCTCGGAAGATACAATTCATCGATGGGGACGCGTACTTTGTATTCTCCTACGATATCAACTTGTCCAAGGCGCTGGCCCGTCGTAACGGCCTGTCCTATTTCCCAATGACCCATGGTCAATTGACCATCAATCGGCGCTTTGATATTGAGGTTTTCTAAGATTGTCCTTACCGAAATGAGGTTCTGCTTCATTCTGTCTTCAGATATGTCAATATCTTTCAGACTCAAAACGCGACTGAGTGAATCACGATGATATGCCTCATATGTAAATTTGCGGCGATCTACGTTATAAATATAATCTGCCTCCGTACGTTCAAAATCCTGTTTTGCAATCAACTTCTTTTCAAGCAAAACTTTTTGGCGTCTATATTGGGGCTCCAGAATTTGCAATGCATTGTCAATTTGTGCAAGGGACTGCCGCTGATTCAGGTCATTCGTCAGAATTGCGAGCCGTGTGTCCCGAGAACGATTTATGCTCTGAACCAAATCGGCCTCTTGCTGTAGAACAGCTATTTCCCGGTTAAGATTCGAAATCTCGAGGATCATATCGCCCTTCTTAACGATGGCTCCGCTTTCCCGAATCACACGCTTGATGTTACCACCTTCTATTGCATCCAGGAAAACCTGGCGGCTTGGTTCTACGATACCTGTTTGAGGGATGTATTCTTTAAACTCTCCGCGTTTTACTTCAGAGATCGTAATTTTATCTTTTTCGACTTTCAGCGTGGGACGGCGGTCTGCGAACACGAACTGCCAGGCAACGAAAATGACGAAAATCCCAATGCCTCCGTAGGTACCAATTCGCTTCAGTGTCCAGGTTTTTTTTGCAATCTTCTTATCCATTCTATAACGTTTTAAAATTCAAACCGTCTGCATGCGGTGTTGATGCATGGCCTTTGCCAACTACCGTGCCAACCACTTTTACAGGCGGGTTCACCGTCAAATACGGAAGAAAGCTATCTTTTGTTCGATTTTCCCGTTCAATGATGAACGTACATGTCCGCAAACGGACGAACGGCTTTTACTAAAACGAGCACAATTGTCCGAAAATGAAGCCCGAATGCGGTTTCATAATAACGGTATCAACTTTGCCAAGACCAGAAAAACACATGAGAAACGCAACTAAAATCAAACCGAATGTCTGACCAGAAACAGGGAAAGATCCTCATCGTAGACGACAATGAAGATTTGCTGAAAGCGGCGAAGATGCATCTCAAGCGGCACTTTGCTCAAGTTGATATCGAGAAAAATCCTGAGGCAATACCCGCTCTGATGAGCAATGAGGATTATGACGTCATCCTGCTCGACATGAATTTCACCAAAGACGTGAGCAGTGGATCAGAAGGTTATTATTGGCTGGAGAAAATATTAAGCATAGATCCTTCCGCGGTTGTTGTGCTCATTACAGCTTATGGCGATATTCAAATGGCTGTGAAGGCGATCAAGGCTGGCGCTACGGACTTTGTGTTGAAACCCTGGGAGAATGAAAAACTTCTGGCGACGCTCTATTCGTCGATGCGTCTGCGGGAAACACGCGACGAGGTACACACCCTTAAGATTAAAAATCAGGAGATTAACCAGGCGATAAACGACCGCTATGTAGAAATCATAGGCCAAAGCGCCGCCATCCAACGAATTTTTCAAACTATCGACCGGGTCGCCCACACCGACGCGAATGTTTTGATACTGGGTGAAAACGGAACCGGAAAAGAGTTGATTGCCCGGGCGATCCATCGACATTCATCGAGGGGAAAAGAGACTTTTGTAAATGTGGATCTGGGCTCCATCACAGAGACACTATTTGAAAGCGAGCTTTTCGGCCATAAGAGAGGTTCTTTTACGGACGCCAAAGACGACAGGCCCGGAAGATTTGAGATTGCCAACAATGGCACTCTATTTCTCGACGAGATTGGAAATCTTTCCATGCCATTGCAGGCCAAGCTCCTGACCGTGATTCAGAATCGACGCGTAAGCCGTGTGGGATCGAACAAGGAAACGCCTGTGAATATCAGATTGATTTGCGCAACGAACCTTCCCTTGTACGACATGGTAAAGGAAAACCGGTTCAGGCAGGATCTTTTATACCGGATCAATACCATAGAAATTGAGATTCCCTCCTTGCGCGATCGTATGGAAGACATCCCCTTGCTTTCCAACCATTTCTTACGCCACTATGCCGAGAAGTATCACAAGAACGTAACGAAAATCAGCGACGGTGCGATGACCCGTATGAACAAGCATCCCTGGCCTGGGAACATCCGGGAGCTGCAACATTCCATTGAGCGCGCGGTGATCCTGTCTAACAGTTCAGTATTACAACCGGAGGATTTTAATTTCAACACCAGTTCCGGAAAAGAAAACGATCAACCGCTTAACCTGGATCAATACAACCTGGATGAAGTGGAGAAGTTGTTGATCCGGAAAGTTCTGAAAAAATACAACGGCAACATTACACAAGCTGCCGCCGAACTGGGGCTTACCCGCTCCTCCTTGTACCGACGGCTGGAGAAACACGGACTATAACATTCTAAGTTCCGGGGGTTAACGTTCTGCGTTTAGTGTAACTTTCGCCGCCGAACGTTTAGACACAATAAACGTTATCACTTTCATGAAGCTCCTGAGGGATTTCAGGTTTCGAATCGCATTCCGTGTCGTCATCATCGGCGTCACCATGTCCCTGTTTGTATACATGGTCAACCATCCGAACATGATCTTCGCTGCGATACTTACCGGCTTGATCATCCTTGGGGAGCTCAGTGAATTGTATCGTTTCACGTCACAAACCAATCGCAAGCTTACCCGATTTCTGGAGTCGGTAAAGTATTCTGATTTTATTTCCGGATTCAATGCCGACAATAAGCTAGGCGCCAGTTTCAGGGATCTAAATGCCGAATTCAACGAAGTACTGGAAGCTTTTCGAAAAGCACGCTCAGAAAAGGAGGAACACTGGCAGTATCTGAACACGGTTGTTCAGCAGGTACGCACTGGAATTCTTTCATATGACATTGATGGGCAGATTCAGCTCATCAATGCAAATGCAAAACGATTCATGGGACTTCAGACGATCGGGAATATTGAAGAACTGAACGAAAAGAACCCCAAGCTTCTGAAGGCGATCAAAGAAGCTGAGCCGGGTCGCAGCACGTTGTATAAAGGTCAGGACTTTCTATTGACCATTCAGCTCACGGAGATGCGCATTCGGGGCAATCCCATGAAGCTGCTCACGATGCAAAACATCCAGACTGAATTACAACAACAGGAAATTGAAGCATGGCAGAAGCTTACGCGGGTGCTCCGTCATGAGATCATGAACTCCATCACGCCCATCTCATCGCTGACGTCGACCCTGCGTGAAATTCTAGATCACGACATGACGCAACGAAACAATCACTATGAATTGAAGAGTGAAGGCGCAGAGGATTTGCGCGAAGGTTTAAGCACGATTGAAAATCGTAGCAAAGGCCTGATCAAATTCATCGATGCCTATCGGGAATACACGTCACTCCCTCAACCCAAACTGAAGACCGTGCGCGTTAAAGATCTTATCGAAAAGGTCGCTCAACTGATGAAGCCAGAGATCCGGAAGACGACGATCGACTTCAGGATATCCTGCGAGTCAGAATTTCTTACCATCCAGGCAGATGAGGAGATGATTGAACAGGTCTTGATCAATCTCATCAAAAATTCTGTGGAAGCACTCACAGAATTTGAATCGGGTGTGATTGAAGTCATTGGCCGCTATTCCGGGAACTCTGTGGCTATACAAGTGATTGACAACGGTGCGGGCATTATTAAAGAAGCAATGAGCCGTGTATTTGTTCCCTTCTTCACAACCAAAAAAACCGGTTCTGGTATCGGATTGAGTCTGTCTCGACAGATCATGCAGATGCACAATGGATCTTTGTCCGTGGAATCGGAGCCAGGCGTGCAGACTGTATTTACAATGAAGTTTTGATGGGAGTAGTTGACTAGTCGGGTAGCTGCTACTTCACTTCACAACTACTCATCTACACATCTACTCATCTACTCAATCATGCCAGGAATTCGTCCCATTCCTCTTGTTTCATGCCGCTGATGTCGCGAAGGAAAAGCGTATAGGAGGGTTTGAATGGGCGCGCACGAAGAGACATTTCAGCTTCTTCCAGAGTATTGTCGCCCTTTTTTGTGTTGCATCTTTTACACGCTGTCACCAAGTTCAGCCAGGAATGAGGGCCGCCCCTCGAACTGGGAATCACATGGTCCAGCGTGAGATCTCTTTTGGTTCCACAATACTGACACTCAAAATTATCGCGCTTGAAGATATTCTGGCGCGTCAAATTTACCCCTTTATACGGGGCATTGACGTAACGATTGAGACGGATGACGGAGGGCATAGGAAAAGAGCGCGTGATACTGTGAATCTTATGGCCGTTTGCAGATCGAACCATTTCGCTTTTGTTCAGATACACCAACACAAACGCACGCTCCACTGAACATACCATGAGTGGGCTAAAATCCTGGTTTAGTACCAAAACGCGGCTATCCATACCGAAAATATATACAATATCGCCCGGACTTTAAAACCCGAGCGTTGAGGTGGCGGTTTCAAAATCGACCAGATCGGACCGCGGTTCAACGCGCAACGTTCAATTGATGATGCGACGGATGGAGTGCAGTAAGTGGGAATATACTTTTGTATCCGGGTTCAGCGCGCCGTCTTCTGTAATCTTGTCGACACGCACCTGGCCATGAACATGAATGAGTTTTGCATCTTCCAGAATGATGCCTACGTGGCTAATGTTACCCCCTTTCTCTGCGAAGAACGCAAGGTCACCGACGGCTGACTCATTGAACGTCTTGATTTTTTTACCCTGAAGAGATTGCTGCTTTACGTCGCGATGGAGTGGAAAACCGGCAATCTTAAATGTCATTTGAACAAACCCTGACGGATCTATCCCAAACGGACTCTTGCCGCCCCATTGATATGGAGATGAAAGGTATTTGCGCGCTGTATTCACCAGAAAATCCACATCACGTCGTTGACCCACCGCTTTCGATTCGCCATTGAAGGCAAACTGTTCCTCAATTTTAAATAACTCGGAGTTTGATACAGGCACAATACTACCCATCACAATCGTCAACGGGCTTTTTTTATAAAGAACGGATGAAGCAATTTCAGTTGTGATCTTGTAGTCGGTATGGTTGATCTGATCGAAGTACTCTCGGGAAATGAGGTGATGTTGGCGTGTATCAAGCCAGCCCTCTGATTGATCGGCATGAATCCTGATGTGAGCCCATTTACGGTCGTTAGAGAAACCCATCACTTCATAATGGTCACCGAATAGCAATTGTGTGTTCTGCTCAGAGCGATCTCCGGGCTCAACACGCAACGGCACTACTGCCAAACGACAAACTCCGTATTCAACCGGTTCCATGGAATTCCTCAGTGCTTAAAATTTGGTACGTGCAAGTTCACGCTTGATATCACGTTCTTTGATGCTGTCACGCTTGTCATGAAGTTTCTTTCCCCGACCCACGGCAATCTCGATCTTCGCATAGCCGCGCTCGTTGATAAACATGCGGGTTGGAATAACCGTCAATCCTTTCTCCTCGACCTGTGTTCGCAACTTCCTGATCTCGGTTTTTTTGAGAAGTAGCTTTCTTTCGCGGGCGGCCTCGTGATTATAGTGTGTCCCTTCTGAAAACGGACTGATATTCACTCCTTTCAGGAAGGCTTCGTCATTGGAGAAGTAAACGTAACCGTCCTGCAGATTCACTTTTCCTTCCCGTATGGATTTAATCTCCGTGCCTTTCAGCGCAATGCCGGAAATATATTTATCCAGCAACTCATATTGAAAAGTTGCCTGCTTGTTTTTAATGTTGACGTTATCCGAGAATCGCGTACCAGCCATTACTTCCTGACCTCAAAATTAAGACTTATTGGGGCGATTTCGACGGTGAAAAAATTTCTTTCAATTTATTTTTTTTCAGCATCTTCTGACCCGTTCTGCCGGTAGCCACCAAGCGATCCCCCACGCGAGCCTCGATCGTGCAGATAAACTCACGCCCTGCTGCATCCTCTACAGTAGCCGTAATCACCAGCTCTTCCCCGACAAATGCCGGCGAGCGGTGATCAATCTGTAACGAAGTTCCGACCCCTTCTTCGTCATCCTCTTTCATCTCAAGAAAGAAAAGTCGCGACGACCATTCAAAGTCGCGGGCCAGAGCAAACGTCGAGCAAACCGGATGCAATAATTCATCATGAAAAATTGCCTGATCCGCTGACGCAACAATCTTGGTATAGACTTTCTTATCCCCCTTTTTAAAAATGTTTTTCATTTTACCATTTCATCAAAGTTCAGATTGGCAACGGGTGCTTCGTCGAGCCCGGCAAACTCACCTTTCAGATACTTGAAATGCGCGGCCATTGCAATCATGCCGGCATTGTCGGTACAATATTGAAATTCCGGAATGAACGTCTTCCAGCCATTTCTGATCCCGGTTTCAGCAAGAGATTTTCTTAAGGATGAGTTTGCGGACACACCCCCCGCCAACGCGATCGAGCGGATGCCAGTCTCCAAACTTGCTTTCTTCAAGCGGCGCATCAGCATGGAGACAATCCTTGCCTGAATACTGGCACAAATGTCGTCCATATTTTTTTCAACAAATTCCGGATCAGCATTTTTTGCATCTCTGATAAAATAAAGAAATGCGGTCTTCACGCCGCTGAACGAAAAATCCAATCCCGGCATGTCTGAGTCAGGAAACTTATACTTGTTGGGGTCGCCTGTCTGGGCATGGCGATCAATCAGCGGGCCACCGGGATAAGGCAACCCGAGTATCTTCGCAGCTTTATCGAAAGCTTCACCCGCGGCATCGTCCTGTGTTTGCCCGATGATCTCCATCTGCAGATAGTCTTTCACTACGACCAACTGTGTGTGTCCGCCACTCACGGTAAGGCACAGGAATGGGAATGATGGTTTGGGATCTGAAATAAAATGAGCGAGTATATGTGCCTGCATGTGGTCCACCGTGATCAACGGAAGTCCACGAGCGATCGCGAATCCTTTCGCAAAAGACATGCCGACCAGCAATGCTCCCATTAATCCAGGGCCGCGCGTGCAGGCAACTGCATCGATGGAATCTAGCGATATGCCTGCGTTGTTGAGCGCATCATTGACAACACCAACAATCATTTTCTGATGGGCACGTGAGGCCAGTTCGGGCACCACGCCACCGTATTTGCCATGTACGCTTTGCGACGCTACAATATTATTGAGTAATTTGCCGTTGCGTATGATTGAAGCGGAGGTCTCGTCGCACGATGACTCAATAGCAAGGATGGTAGGCCGCATTTTCAGCTGATGAAGTGGCAAGTTATCAAAATTCGGATTTTACAATGGCTGAAGAAAATCGTCTTCTACGGCCTCTTCTCAGCGCTGGTATTATTCATCACCGCGTTCTCGCTGCTACAGATTCCTTCTGTCCAAAAAAATCTCATTGAGCGGGCCACGGCGGGATTCTCAAAAGTCTCCGGTTTCAATATTGAATTCGATCAATTTTATCTCTTATGGTATGACCGCCTTGAGATCCGCGGACTGACGGTGACAGACCCGGAACACAACGTGATGATCGAGGCCGGGAATCTCTTCATCAACTTCAGTCTCGGCAGCCTTTACCAGCACAAAGACATTTATGTGGACGCGCTTTCCCTGCAAGGCGGTGCGGTCAATCTTGTTTCGATACCGGAGTCAGACACCAGTCGCGAACTCAACATCAACATCTTTATTGCGGAGATCAACAAGCAGTTTGCATCCAACAGCAAAGGAAAAGGGCGGAGCCCCAAGATCAACATCGGCGAGGTGCTGGTAGAGCAGTCCGAGTTTTCCTATCACCTCCCCGATCGCGATTCGATGTCGGGTTTCGACTATCACCATTTCCGTGTAGCCCTTGATCAGGGAAACCTGAATAATTTCAAAGTGATCGGCGATACCATAGAGTTCAACCTCACGTCGATGCAAGCCAAGGACATCAAGACTCAGCTCACAATCAAAGAGATGAGCACCTTCTTCCGCATCAGCCAGTCTTCCATGGAATTCCTGGGGCTGAACATGAAGGCTAATGACAACGTCATATCCGATACGATCATTTTCAAATACAACAGCCAGGCTGAACTAAGTGAGTTCAATAAAAAAGTAAGCATTGATGTACATTTCAAGAACACAAAATTATATCCTGAGGATCTTTCTCTTTTCACGACCGGGCTCGAAAAGATGAAGGCTCCGGTCTTCCTGACGGGCCACATGACAGGGAAAGTCAGCCACTTCACCTTCAGCCCCATGCAGGTGACGATTGGTTCTTCCACCCTGAACGGCAGCCTCGAAATGGATGGTCTGCCTTCAATTCGTGAAACCTTTATTAACGCAAAACTCCGGCCTTCGCAGCTTCACTCGCGGGACATCGCGTTTGTGTTGCCGGCGAACGCTATCACATTACTCGGACAACTGAAAGAAGTGGAGCTGAAAGGAAATTTCCTTGGCTTCATCACCGACTTCGTTGCAGACGGTGATATCCTGACACAGTTTGGACAAATTAAATCAGACATTAACTATAAGATATCCGAAGACAATATCGGACTTTCATCCTATAGCGGTAAACTGCAGCTTACCAATTTCGATTTAGGCAAATTCCTGAATGATACGGCAAAAATTCAAAAGGTTACTCTAAACGGTCGTATCAATGGCAAAGGGTTCACACGGGAGACTGCTGATTTCACACTCGTGGGCGAAGTCTCGTCGATTGGGTTAAGAGGCTACAATTATTCCAATATCACATCCAATGCCCGGCTGGCGCGCCAGTTCTTCAGCGGCGATCTCAACATTGACGACCCTAATCTGCAGTTGTCGATGACCGGGTCAATCGATCTGCGACCTGGCAAGGATCTGATCAAAGTCAAAGCTCGCATTGACACCGCTCTGCTCCACAAACTCAATCTCACACGCGACGAGGTGTATGTTCAATCAACAATCGACGTAGACAGCCGGGGGTTGACCCTTGATTCCATCGTTGGCACTGCACTTTTCAGCAAGACGAGATTCAGATACAAAGACGAAGCTATCAACGTTGATTCGGTGAGGCTTGTATCAGAAAATAATAGCAATGTCCGGTCGCTGACTTTGCGGAGTTCAGCCGCTGACCTTGTACTGACCGGCGATTTTTACTATTCATCGCTGTTCAACGATATGGAACGGCTGGGGCGGGAATTCACTCTGAACATCAGAAACAATCAAAATGAAATTCAAAACTACTACCTGTCGAAGCGCAAGTCAGGCCAGGCATACAAGGCTGATTTCAAAGCCGTGATCCACGACCTCAATCCCATTCTACATACACTGGACGTCGACCTGCAACTTTCGCGCGAGACGCAAATGCAGGGCGAATTTTCCAACAACGCCACGTCCAATTTTCATTTTTATGCAAATCCCGACTCTGTAATTTCCAACGGGCAAACATTTCTCAACAATGAGATTGAATTCAACGGGTCAAAAGTTCGCGACAGCACGCAAGTCCTGGCGCAGGTGACCGTCAATTCCAGGCGACAAATCCTGAACAAAGTGGTGTCAACAAAAGATCTTTTCCTGGAAGGAATCTGGAATAAAGACCACATTGACTTCAGTTTTGATCTGGCACAGGAAGGGTTTGATAACTCGATCCGGTTGAGATCCGAGATCGATTTTCTGGAGGACAGTACAAAAATCAAGATCCTTCCTTCACAAATAAAAATGCTTGGGGAGCTGTGGTCAATCAATGAGTCGAACTACACGCTCGTGAAAGGACCGGAATGGCAGATTCACCACCTGGGAATTTCACACGCGGACCAGTCCGTCCGAGTGAACGGAGCCATTTCAAAAGATCCCGATCAGGCGCTGGATATCAACATCCGGAATTTTGATGTGTCTTTGATGAATGTATTTTTCACGGAGAAATTTCAGGGAAGGCTTAACGCCGACGTCAAGCAAAAAGACCTGTATGACAAAGTCTTTATCGAAAACGTGTTTGATATAGACTCGTTGGTGGTGAATGACTTTTTCGTCGGGGAAATCAAGGGTAACAATACCCGAGACACGGATAGCGATCATGTAAATATAGATCTCACGATCGACCGCCTGAAGAGTCGCATCGTGGACATCAAGGGTTACTACGACCCTAAAGACGAAGTCAACCCCCTCCATACCAAAGCGATATTGGAAAGAGCGAATCTCAAGCTGGTTGAACCCATTGTGAAAGATATTTTCTCACGGCTCGACGGAACGGTGACCGGGGTATATGATATTCAAGGCACTTTTGCCAAACCAAACATCAGCGGGGAAGCGCGGATCGAAAATGGCCAGGTGATGATCAACTACCTGAAAACACTTTATAAAGTGACCGGGAAGCTGGGCATCACACATGATCAAATCCAATTCACGGACTTCGAGTTGGAGGACGCCTTCAAAAACAAAGGAAAATTAGGCGGATATATTGCCCACCGCAGTTTTTCAAAAATGCGACTGAATATCGATGCCTCCTTCACCAATTTTCAACTACTGAACACCGTTGCCAAGGATAACAATTTATTTTATGGACAAGCCTTCGGCACAGGTAATCTTAATATTCTGGGACCGGTCTCCAACTTAAAAATCTCGTCCACCGTGACGACGAATAAAAACACAAGGCTTTCCATTCCCGTATCGGGTACCTCAACCCAGGAGAAGAAGGACTTCATTCAATTTGCGAGCTTCACAGACAGTATTAAAAAGCAAAAAATCTCAAAGCCGCAATCTGTCAAGCGCGAGTTGTCAGGCATTACACTGGATTTCGATATTGATGTGACACCGGATGCATATACCGAGATCATCTTCGACATCAAATCAGGAGATATCATCCGTGGTCGCGGCCGTGGTGATATCAAACTCCAGATTGACACCAAAGGTGAATTCAACATGTTCGGATTGATTGACTTCACAGAAGGCGCCTACAATTTTACCTTGTATGATATTATCAATAAGGAATTCACCATTAAACCAGGCAGTCGGATCACGTGGTTTGGTGATCCGTATGAAGGCAATCTGAACATCACCGCGAGTTATCGGCAGCTCACCTCCTTCACTCCCATCCTCCAGGATCAGTCGGTAGCCAACGATCCCAACCTGAGGCGCAAATATCCTGTGGAAGTGATCCTGAAGCTCGACGGCCCCATGCTGTCACCGCAGATTAATTTCGATATTGAAGCGAAGGACCTCCCAAACACCGTTCCTGTTGAGGGGGGCAAGGCACCTGTGCAACTGCGACTTACGTTCAATGCTTTCAAAGCCAAACTGGACGAACAGGAGATGAAGCGTCAGGTATTCAGTCTGATCATCCTCCGTCGCTTTTCTCCACCAGACGCTTTCGAGACGAGCGGATCCCTCTACAATAGCGTAAGTGAATTGCTGTCAAATCAATTGAGTTATTGGCTAAGCCAGGTGGATCAAAATCTCGAGATTGACCTGGATCTTGGTACCCTGGACCAGGAAGCATTCAATACTTTCCAACTTCGATTATCCTATTCTTTCCTCGGCGGACGGTTGCGGGTCACACGCGATGGCAGTTTCGGGAACCAGACCAACCGAAATGAAGCGGCAACGATAGCCGGTGACTGGACGGTCGATTATCTCCTTACGCCTGACGGAAAATTCAAAGTGAAAATGTACAGTCGGTCAACGATCAATCAGCTTCAGAGTACATTCAACCAAACGACAGCGATCACAACCGGGGCCAGCTTCATCTACACACAAAATTTTAACGAATTCAAGGATCTGCTGAGATCAGCCCGCGACCGCCGAAGGAAAGAGTTGGAGGAAAATCCAGACCTTGAAGAAACTCAGGAGGATGAGCCCAAGGGGAATCATTGATTTACTCATCCGCAGCTTCCGGTCCGGTAGCCTTCATAAACCGAGGGTACGCGCCGTCCTGATTTTTTCGGTGAGCGTCTACGTCACACTCATGATCGTCATGGGATTTGCGTGGTACTCCAATCAATGGGCCACGACTGGATTTCATTTTTTTAATGACTGGCCTGAATGGAAACAGCTTGACAAGTTTGCACACTTCTTTTGGACATTTCAGACGAGTTCTTTGTCGTCACGCCTGCTTTCGTGGGCAGGGTTGGATCAAAGAAGGTCAACGGTGGGTGGTGCGATCATGGGTCTTATGTTTGTGTCGTGTGTTGAGATTCCGGATGGATTTTCAGAAGACTATGGCGCATCGATCTTCGACATCATGGCCAACACGTTGGGATGCGCCGCGTTTCTGGCGCAAAGCCTGATCTGGAAAAAGATCCTGATCTGGCCAAAATATTCATTTCACCAGACGATGTTTGCACCCC
Source organism: Cyclobacteriaceae bacterium (assembly GCA_044227305.1). Classification (GTDB taxonomy): domain Bacteria; phylum Bacteroidota; class Bacteroidia; order Cytophagales; family Cyclobacteriaceae; genus ELB16-189. The sequence goes on from JBGAFJ010000002.1 coordinate 450,964, forward strand.
TCCGACCTACTCTGCTGGGAGACGGATTTCTGGAAGAGGTGCTGAAGGATTATAACGGACAGACTTTCTGGTATAGCCTTCAACTACCCAGACTTCGGCTGCCGGGATGGTTAACGATTGCTGTGGGTGTGAGCGTGGATGGGATGATCTACGGACGTGACGCGGAAAACCTGGCGGCTCACTTAACCCCGATGCGCAAGTACTTTCTGTCGGTAGATCTGAACCTGTCCCATTTCAAAACCTCGTCCAAAACACTCAATTCATTTTTCTACATTTTCAACATCATCAAGTTTCCCGCACCGGCCATTGAATTTTCCACTGCCGGCATCAGGTTCCATCCCATGTACTTTTAGGTGGCAAATTATTTTTAATTGGTTAACTTCATGATGCCTTAATCAATACCCTTATGGACTTCACCGCCTTCATGAAGAAATACGCTGACCAGATCAGCGGACAGTTTATCGAATACAGTAAGACTCTTTCCGTGGTGATTATTCCCGTAGCCGGAAACCGGTTTCAGACTGTTACAGGAAACATCAAACAAAGCACCTTGTACAACCGCAAGGTTATCACATTCACTTCTAAAGTTTGCCCGATCAGTGATTCGATTGATTTCAGAATGCTGCTGGAGCAAACCTCATTCTTCAACTATTGCCGTTTCGTGATCAATGACAATTACCTGCAAGTCGAAGCGGTTTCCTCGTTGGAAGGTGTGTCTGAAGATGATATCAAAGAGATGCTGCAGGAAGTGGCGAACCTTGCAGACCAGTATGAGATGAAACTCACCGGGGCGGATATTCATTAGGTCAACGTTTTAGGTTCAAGGTTCAAATCCCGATCGTCAACTATTCCGTATCTTTGCATTGCAAGCGGCCTTATCGTGTCCTGACGAACGCAAGCGAGTCGGGACGAGGAAAGTCCGGGCAACATAGAGCATCGTACTTCCTAACAGGAAGGCCCTGAAGCAGACTTGCGTCGTTCAGGGACAGAAAGTGCCACAGAAAACAAACTACCCCTGAAGCGACGCAAGTCTGCTACGGAGGAAAAGGTGAAAAGGTGGAGTAAGAGCCCACCGCCCTGTCGGTGACGCCAGGGGCATGGCAAACCTTACGAGTTGAAAGGCCAAATAAGCCCCGACAAAAATGAACGGCTCGTTCTTACCCGATCCGATAGCTATCGGGATCGGGTATCGGGGCGGGTAGGCTGATTGAGTCCGTTAGTGATAACGCGACCAGATAAATGATAAGGGCCCTGAAGCGACGCAAGTCTGCTTCAAGGGAACAGAACCCGGCTTACAAGCTTGCATTTTTAACATGAAACCTGTCGCGTGAAAGCGCGGCAGGTTTCGCTATTTTTGCCCATGCCTAAAATTCTCATCATCGAAGACGAAGCCAGCATTCGCGCCGTCCTGAAAGAAATCCTCCTCGACCAGAAAGAACTCAAACTGGAAGTGGATGAAGCCAAAGACGGACAAGAAGGGTTGTCGAAGCTGGAAAACAATGCCTATGACCTGGCATTCTGCGACATCAAAATGCCGAAAATGGATGGCATGGAAGTTCTTCAGAAAGCCAAGGAAAAAAACATCGCCACGGCGTTTATCATGATCTCAGCGCATGGCACAACGGAGATGGCTGTCGATGCGATCAAGATCGGGGCTTATGATTTCATGCAGAAGCCGCCTGATCTCAATCGCCTCCTGGTCACCGTGCGAAACGCGCTCGACAGAAATTCACTCGTGAAAGAAACGAAGTCGCTGAGAAAGAAAGTGTCTAAAAAATATGAGATGATCGGCGAATCACCAGCGCTGGCACGCGTACGAGAGATGATTGAAAAGGTCGCGCCCACTGAAGCCCGGGTTTTGATCACGGGGCCTAACGGAAGTGGTAAAGAACTTGTAGCACGTGCGATTCATGAAAACAGCAAAAACAGCGAAGGCCCCTTTGTAGAAGTGAATTGCGCAGCCATACCCGGAGAACTCATCGAAAGTGAATTGTTCGGTCACGAAAAGGGATCGTTCACTTCTGCGATCAAACAACGGATCGGCAAATTCGAGCAAGCTGAAGGTGGCACCTTGTTTCTTGACGAGATCGGTGACATGAGCCTCGCGGCCCAGGCGAAAGTGTTGCGCGCTTTGCAGGAACATAAGATCACGCGTGTGGGCGGCGACAAGGATATATCAGTCAGCGTTCGTGTCGTGGCCGCCACCAACAAAAATCTGAAAAAGGAAATCGCGGAAGGGCGCTTTCGGGAAGACCTTTATCATAGGCTCGGCGTCATCCTGATCGATGTACCTTCCCTCGCAGACCGAAAGGATGACATCAGTGCGCTGGTGGAGAAGTTTCTTAAGGATATATCCGATGAATACGGCTCAAAGAAAAAAACCATTGATTCAAAAGCGATCAAGCTTTTAGAAAGTCACCCCTGGGCAGGTAACATTCGCGAATTGAGAAATGTGGTAGAGAGGTTGGTGATTATGGCAGGAGACACCATACAATCCGAAGACGTAAGAAAGTACCTCTGATTTAAAAGGCAGAGATCCGGCGGATACCGGGCTAGGAATGCTGAGAACTAGATTTTGTTCTCAGCCTTTTTTACTTCTTTCTTGCTGTAAGTAGGGCAAGTGTACTGGCTGCAAGAAGCGAGAAATCCCAAAAGGGCGATGACTGCTAGAACTCTTTTCATACAGGATAGGGTTTATGGAAAAACAAATTTAAGAATGTGGCCAGCTTAAACAAACCGGGCGTAAGTTTTTGTCGCTTTGGCGAGGAAAACGGTCACCCAACCATCAGATTACAGCCCCGGATGTCGCTGTTGTCCAGCCTCCCAAGTACCTCAAAATGACCATTCTGGTCGATCCTGCCTAAATCCTGGGTTTCAATAAATGCGCAGGAATACAAATTTGCAAGATCTATGACACTAATGACCCCTAACGACCGTTTTTCCGTGGCAAACGGGTCATTTATCTCTCTCAATACCACCCGCATCGATGCCGGCTGTGCGAATTTGCCCTCTCCATCCGAATAGGCCTGAGACAGCAATTCGGTCATCCCGTACTCCGAATATACCGCGTCGATGTTCAGCCTTTTCTTCAGAGTATCATGCAGTTCCTGTCTGGTAAGTTCCTGTCTCCTGCCCTTCATCCCGCCCGTTTCCATTACCATGCAATGTGAAAGATCCAATTCAAAATCTTCCGCTAGATCGAGCAATGCAAAGGATACTCCGAGCAGCAGTACTTTTTTGTTACCACGCAATTTCTCCAGCTGATCGGCCAACTTATCGAGATTATTGAGATAGAATCCTGAAAAATCAGAATTGCTTTCCTTGATAAAATGACTGGCCATTGCAACCAATGAAGACCCGGTTCTTTCGAGATAAGAAGGCAGCAGACATAACACATGAAAATCGAGCAAGCTGCCGAAACGTTCTTCGAAAATTCGCTGCGCATGGGTCAGATAAAACGCGAGAGAGCGGACAGCATGCCTGCTCACTTCCTGTCCCGTAGTGCCGCTGCTGGTGAATATGATCTCGGGATCCCATGCACCGCTGCGTACGTCCTGAGTTTTAAAAAAAGAGATTGGAAGGAAAGGAATATCATGGATCGACATCACCTCCTGAACAGGTACCCCCAGGTAAGTGAGGTATTTCGCGTACACCGGATTGTTGACGGCCTGAAATTGAAACAGCCGCAAGGCAATTTCCTCGAATGATCCGTCGTTTATTGGATATAAATCCCGGGCAAAGCTTTCAAAAGTCTGCAAGCGTTTACAATTTTACAGATTGCTAAAGTAGAATAAATGAAGCGGTTAGGAAATTGGGCGATTGTGTGTTTGGCTACAGGCCTGCTTCTTGGCTCCTGCTTCGATCCTCCCCAATATTCTCCGATCCCCGCCATCGAATTTGACAATATCGTTTTCAAGGATGTTACAGATCCCGCCGCAGCCGACTCTTTGATTGTAAGCATACGCTTCAAAGATGGTGATGGAGATCTCGGCCTAGGTAATGACGAGACCGGCTGCTATAACATTGATGGTAAGCAGGTTTGCTATAACCCAAGGTATTATTTCCAACTGCCGGATGGAACGTTCATTACCTATAAAAATTACCGCATTAATCATGCGTCTGGTAAAAACGACACACTGCCCGCTTTCATCAGGCCCGCGAATTGCCTGAAGTGGGATGTACGCACTGTAAATGGAAAAGTGGACACGTTTTACGTTCAGCAAAATCCTGATTTCTACAACATTTTTATAGAATTCTGGGTGAAGAATGAGTTTCCGGCGGGAACCTATACGCAATACAAGGTGGAAGAACAGTTCGGCTACCCTCAGTGCGCGCTTTCATTTAACGGCCGTTTTCCCCGCCTTTCAAACGAAAAGACTCCTTTGGATGGCACGATTCGATATGCGATGCAGTCGGTAGGCTTCAACCTGATCTTTGCCGCAAAAACTCTTAATCTGAAGATCACCATTCAGGACAGAGCTCTCCACAAGAGCAACACCATTGAAACGGGTGATTTCGATCTTACGAAAATCAAAAAGAGCGGGTAGCAATCAATACAGCGACGGATATTTCTCCGGGTCCGCTTCACGCAACAGCGCGTAAACTTTTTCCACCACTTCCTCCGTGTTGGGCTTTGAAAAATAATCACCATCACTACCATAGGCAGGGCGATGTTCTTTGGCCGTGATCGACAGCGGCGCAGCATCCAAATACTTAAAGCCTCCCTGCTCCTCCAACACTTTTTGCATCATAAATGATGTAGCGCCGCCCGGAACGTCCTCGTCGGCAAACACCACACGGCTGGTCTTTTTCAACGATTCGACGATCGTATGATTGATGTCAAAAGGAAGCAAGGTTTGAACGTCTATTACTTCGCACGACACTCCCATTTTTTCCAGTTCGTGGGCTGCCTCCATCACAACGCGGCACATCGATCCATACGTCACGACTGTTACATCTTCTCCATGTTTTAAAGTATCAGGTACGCCGAGCGGGACGGTAAATTCACTGATGTTGTCCGGGAGTTTCTCCTTCATACGGTAGCCATTGAGGCACTCGATCAACAACGCGGGGTCGTCGGATTGCAGCATCGTATTATAAAAGCCCGCAGCCTGTGTCATGTCCCGGGGAACCAGCACATAAATACCACGAATACTTCCCAATACAAGGCTGATCGGCGAACCTGCATGCCAAACACCCTCAAGTCTATGGCCACGTGTACGGATGATGAGGGGCGCCTTCTGCCCGCCTTTTGTACGATACTGCAGACAAGCCAGGTCATCGGACATGATCTGGATCGCATACAGCAAGTAGTCGAGGTATTGAATCTCTGCAATGGGTCTCAGACCCCGGAGCGCGAGACCAATGCCCTGGCCGAGAATAGTACATTCCCGGATCCCGGTGTCGGTGACGCGGAGTTCGCCAAACTTTTCCTGAAGACCTGCGAATCCCTGGTTCACATCACCAATCTTCCCAACATCTTCGCCAAACGCAAGAACGCGCGCATCTCTCTCCAGGGCAGCTTTAAAACATGCCTGTAGTATTTCACGCCCATCGATCAACGGTGAGTTTTCAGAATACTGCGCTTTCACTTCGGCAACTTTCATGGCCGACCATTGAGACTCGCTGTACAGATGCGAACTGAATCTTTCTTGATTCTCCGCGTTGGTACGTTCTACCCATTGAACGATCTTGTCCCGCACTTCGGAAGGATGATTTCTGAGCGGGCGCAAAGCCTGCTTCGCCGCACGAACTGCTTCTAACCGCGTGGGGTTGATTGTTTTTTCGAGTTCATTCTTAATATCCTCTAAGGACGCATCGTATCCCACGGCCGCCTCCAGGTAACCCATCAGTTCTTGCTGATCTTTTTGAATTCCCTTCGTAAAGGATTTCCAGGCGGCCTCTTTTTCGGATCGGGCAAAGGCCTTTGCTTCTTTTTCGATATCGCTGAGTTCATCTGGTGTGCTGATCTCATTGTCCAGAATCCACTCACGCATTTTTTTCAGGCAGTCATGTTCAACTTCCCACTTGAGGCGTTGCTTTGACTTATATCTTTCATGAGATCCGGACGTGGAGTGCCCCTGTGGTTGAGTCATCTCAGTAACATGCACCAGCACCGGCACATGTTCTTCGCGACACACTTTCTCCGCAGCTTCAAATGTTTTGATCAGGGCTTCGTAGTCCCAGCCCTTGACCTTGAAAATCTCAAAGCCGTTTTCACCAGGTTTTCGCTGAAACCCTTCCAGTATTTTGGAGATGCTGCCCTTCGTTGTCTGGAACTCTTCGGGTACAGAGATACCATAGCCGTCGTCCCACACGGCGGTGAGCATCGGCACCTGCAAGACACCCGCGGCGTTGATGGCTTCGAAAAACATTCCTTCAGAAGTCGATGCGTTGCCGATCGTGCCAAAGGCAATTTCATTCCCGTTGTTGGACAGCTGCTTGTAAGGCTTCAACCCTGCATTGTGTCTGAAGAGTTTCGACGCATAGGCCAATCCCACGAGCCGCGGCATTTGCGAGGCTGTCGGTGAAACATCAGAGCTACTGTTTTTATGTTTTGTAAGGTCCTTGAACGCGCCGGTTTCATCCAACATCCGCGTGGCATAATGTCCATTCATCAGACGTCCCGCCGATGCGGGATCTGCGTTGACATCAGTATGCGCGTAAAGCTGGGCGAAGTATTGTTGAAGCGTCAATTCGCCGATCGCCAGCATGAGGGTTTGATCGCGGTAGTAACCCGCACGGAAGTCACCATCGCGGAATACTTTTGCCATTGCGATCTGCGCCACTTCTTTTCCATCGCCGAATATCCCAAACTTGGCTTTGCCCATGAAGACTTCCTTGCGGCCAATGAGACTAGCCTCACGACTCGCCCACCCCAGTCGGTAATCCTCCAGAATAGCATTGATCTTTTTTTCTGACAATCTCGACTTGACTGTTTTTGTCTGATTCAAGGGACTATGGATTCATTCAAAAATAGGTAAATAAAAAAGAGAGTTCAACCACCAATTTTTTTCCAAATAAAATAGGGAATCGGTCATTGCATGCCAAAGAAATTAACCCAATCCCCGTTTTTCACCAAAGGTTCAGAGCCTGGTTTTTTGAATAAATAAATACCCACGTATTCATCGCGGATTTTTACTTCATCATAATAGTAGCCTTCCCTCATTTCCAGTTGATGTATGGCTTTTTCGGCTGAAGAATCAGTCACCCGGAATACTTCGACGGTAATCAGATCCGTGGATTCGGTACTTTTCACAGCATAAGGAAAGTGTTCGAGTGCGTACATCCTGTACCCTCCGATGATTTCGCTATAGAGGAACCGGAGTGATGATTCAAATTCCCGATAATTGGACATACCTCTACGCAAAGAGCCGTAATACGCATACGTGGAGCGGTTGTTCATGATGAAAAGTTAGGAATTTTACAGTTTCAATCGTGGACGAATCTTTTACCTTTGCGACTGAAAAATGAAAGCCGCAGGTCGTCTCCCTAGTCGATAGCACCGGTAGATTACCACAAGCACTCCGAACTCTAAACACATAGCAATTATGATCATTGGTGTACCGAAAGAAATCAAGAACAACGAAAACCGCGTAGCACTCACCCCTGCGGGAGCTCAGGAACTGACCAAGCGAGGTCACACTGTAAACGTGCAAGCAAGTGCCGGCGAAGGCAGTGGGTTTGCAGACCAGGAATATGTGAAAGCAGGGGCGAAAATTCAGCCCAATGCAGAATCTATTTTCAGCGCTGCAGAGATGATCATGAAAGTGAAGGAGCCCATTGAACAGGAATACAATCTGATACGCAAAGATCAATTGGTATTCACTTATTTCCATTTTGCTTCTTACGAACCACTGGCGCACGCGATGATCAAAACTGGTTCGGTTTGTCTCGCGTATGAGACTGTAGAAAAGGACGGCGCCCTTCCGTTGCTCGTTCCCATGAGTGAAGTGGCAGGACGGATGGCGATCCAGGAAGGCGCCAAATACCTCGAAAAGCCTTTGAAGGGACGCGGCATTCTTCTCGGTGGGGTCCCTGGGGTAATGCCCGGTAAGGTATTAATCATTGGTGGTGGTGTGGTCGGAGCCAATGCTGCAAAAATGGCTGCAGGATTGGGCGCTGACGTAGTGATCACCGATCTGAATATCAACCGACTTCGTTATCTCGATGATGTGATGCCTAAAAACGTTCGCACGATGGTATCGAATGAGTTTGCATTGCGCGAACTTGTGAAGACACACGACTTGATCGTGGGTGCTGTGTTGGTGCCGGGCGCGAAAGCTCCCAAACTCATCACCCGCGACATGTTGTCTACGATGAGACCCGGTACAGTTCTGGTTGATGTAGCCGTGGATCAGGGTGGATGTATTGAAACCTGCAAGCCCACCACACACGAGAATCCTACTTATATTATTGATGATGTCGTTCATTATTGCGTAGCGAATATGCCAGGTGCGGTACCCTACACTTCCACCCTCGCACTCACTAATGCCACGCTCCCCTACGCGATCAAGCTGGCCGGTCATGGTTGGAAAAAAGCGTGCAAAGACAACCTTGATTTGCAGAAGGGTCTCAATGTCATCCAGGGAAAAGTGGTATACAAAGCAGTTGCTGACGCATTTAGTCTTCCCTACACAGATGTAAAGGAGTTTTTGGGTTAGAATTCGCTCAGAAAGTAAGTATCATGGCCGGTGTTATCACCGGCCTTTTTTTTGGCCGGAATTTATACCTGTTAATCCAAGAATGAAGATTGCCACAGATGCACAGATGGCAAAATATCCCGTGCTCATGCGTGTTATCCGTGGCTAAAAATATTGTCACAAATGCACCGATGGTGTATGTTTGACATGGTATGCAAATTGAAACCGAGAGACTCACCATCGATCCGCTGAGCGTCAATGATCGTGATTTCATGCGACGGCTGGTGAACACGGAGGGGTGGCTGAAATTCATAGGGAACAGGAATGTGAATTCTGATGAAGATGCCGCAGCTTACGTAAAGAAAATCCTCGCCACGCCAGACTTTACATATCAGGTGGTGCATTTGAAAGCCACCGCTGAACCTATTGGTATTGTGTCATTTATCAAGCGTACCTACCTCGATCATTTTGATATCGGATTCGCGTTCTTACCCGAACACAGCGGAAAGGGATATGCTTTCGAAGCTTCGCGAGCTATGCTATCTCACGTGCAAAAGCAACCTCAACATAAAACTGTGCTCGCCACTACGGTTCCGGGAAATACCGCATCGATAAAGCTCTTAAAGAAACTGGGATTTCGCTTTGACAAGGAGATGGATTCCGAAAAAGGAAGACTGCTGGTGTATACCACGGAAAATATTATCTAAGTTCCGTAGATACCCCGGAGCGTTGGGAGGGATCAAAACGAACAAAGTCTTCGTAACTTCCTTCATGAAGAAATTAATCGTATTTGTCCTTGCGCTTTTGTCATTAGTTTATCTGATCAATCCGACTGCGGGAATATTCGAAATCCTGCCGGATAATATCCCCTTCATCGGAAATGTCGACGAAGGGCTCGCCTCTTTCATTCTCTATAGCTGCATTGAATATTGGCGGGGAAAGCCCATCGGTGCCTTCAGAAATTGGGCAAGATAGAAGGCGCTGAACCCTCCCCCAGGTGCTGGCAACAAGATTTAAAAAAGCAAAAATCACCCTACCTTTAAAAAATGAAGCATATCAAAGTAATCGCCTTTGACGCCGACGATACCTTGTGGGACAACGAAATCTATTTTCAAAGAATCGAAAAGAAGTTCTTTGAACTCTTAGAGGAATATCTTCCTCAGCACAGTACAGCACGTGAGTTATTGCAAACGGAGATAAAGAACGTTCCGCTGTATGGATACGGCATCAAAGCTTTTATGCTTTCCATGATCGAAACGGCCATACGTGTTTCGGAAAAGACCATTGATGTAAGCGCCATTGAAAAGATTATAGCTTTTGGGCACGAACTCCTTGATAAACCTATTCAAAAACTCGAAGGCGTCGAAGAAGTGTTAAGTGAACTCAAACCAAAATTCAGGTTGGTCGTAGCCACAAAAGGGGATTTGCTCGATCAGGAACGGAAGTTGAAAAAGTCAGGCCTGGAACACTACTTTCACCACACGGAGATCATGTCTGAAAAAGGTGAATCCGACTATAAAAAGCTGATCAGGCACCTGGACATCACGCCTTCTGAATTTCTGATGGTGGGTAATTCATTAAAATCAGATGTCCTGCCGGTTCTTGCCATCGGAGGTTATGCGTTCCATATTCCCTACCACGTGACCTGGGGACATGAAACGGTGGAAAAGCATGTTGAACATGAAAATTTCAAAGAACTGGCTTCGATCTCTGAAATCCTGAATCATCTGCATTAGCATTTCAATCCACGGTAATGGATGCAGAAACCGAAAAAAGAAATCCGTTTCGCATCGCCCACGACGGCTTCGCTTCAGTAATAAAACCCTGATAAGACAGTGTGTTCTGAATGTAGACTTTCTCCGACAATTTGAATTTTGGAAAATTTACAGCCAGCGACGCCGAAGTAGCTGCGAAGCGATTACCAAATTCAACCCGTTCCCAAACATAGATATCGAACTTCCATTTCTCCAGGAAATAGCTGATCAGCAATCGATTCGCCAGCGTTGTCGTTAACTCCGCTTTCGATAAATTAAAAAAAAGAGCAGTATTCTCGACGCGTATTTTTTCACTCAACGTCCAGGTAGCAACGTTGGCGACAAAAAAATCAGAGTCATCATCGCTGAATCCATTGGTTTGCGAAAAGATATAGCCCGCGAAAAAACCGAGATTCAGTTTCTTTCCAATGTTCACTTTTTGAAATACCCCAGGCGGAAAGTAATTCACAATGGAATGCGCATCGCCGAGATCCCAGGATTTAAAAATGAAGAATCCTGTCATCTTACGCTGGTAGAAGATATTAACATCGAAACTCACGTTGTTATTAATCAATGCTCCTGAAAAAGGAAAGTGCCCCGCAGAATTAACTCTCGGCGTAACGATGAAGGTAGTCTCCGGACGAGGTGCATCAGATTGAGTCTGTGCCGCAACCTTGGCGCCTGAAAACAGTGCAAGAAATTGAAGGCCCGCAAAAATGAAGATTCGTATATTACCAGAATAAGTCATACAACCCAGGACGAATTAAACGCTTGTTTCCGCTTTCAGCAGATGGTGTGTGATCAGCAATTTCAACAATGATCTCGTTTTGCCTTCGTGAAATAATGACCTTGCCATTGAATGACTGACACAAAATGCGCCGGCTTATGAAAGCCGTCATTTCCGGCCAATCTTTTTCAAAAAAACTGCGTACCATCGTTAACAAGATTTTAACTACCCGGCAAAAATGATCATTCAGTCCAAAAATCTAACTTTGCTTTTCAAGGTATTTACCCTACCTCACCTTCGATTCAATCTTTTTTATGCTTAAAAAAATAAATACCAAAAGACCGGATAAACTGGACTACAACATCTTACGTGAGCTGATGGACAACGCCCGGGTTTCCACCACGGAGATTGGTCGCCGCGTAGGGCTTTCCGCGCCAGCGGTCGCGGAACGGATTCAAAAACTTGAAGACCATGGTTACATAAAAGGCTACCACCTCGATGTAGATTATGAAAAAATAGGATTGTCGATCCGCGCGTTTCTGACCTACAAGTCAAATGGACTCAAGCACCAGGAAGCGATCAAAATGATCGAACAGCGTCCGGAAGTAATTGAATGGCACTCAGTTACAGGGTCATTTTGCATGTTGATAAAAGCAGCTGTGCGCACCAGCAAAGAACTTGAAACGTTCATTGAAGAGCTAAACGAAACCGGCGAAACCACTACGTTTCTTGTTCTGTCAGAAGGGAAAGAAGGACACAAAAAAGTTCTGAACGGGATGCACGACTTCTAACCGAAGATCACCACATCCAAAAATTCGTTTCTGAATTTTCCCTCCGGGTCGTGCTGGGTAAGTAGTTTCCGGAAGTCTGAAATTTTATCGTACTGACTTCGCAAATAGGTAGGCGAAAGTGTAAAAAGCTTACCCCAATGTGCCCGTACACCAAAAGGCTTTAGTTTTTCTTCGATCTTCGGGAGCACTTTGCTGACCGCTGGCCAATCCTGCTTCCATGTGAAATGAATAGCCATTGCAGGTTGACGAAACGCCGTACTCATCCATAAATCATCGGCAGCAATGGTACGTATCTCTGAAATCAGCAGATGTGGTGTAATCTCATCCTTCAATTCTTCCACCGCCAGCAACGCCTCATACCCTTTGTCGCGGGGAACAAAATATTCTGACTGTAATTCAACGCCACTGCTGGGGGTAAAATCCATTTTGAAATGTGGTAACCTCTCATGCCAGGGACCCGGCACACCCATCTGATCCGTGCAATTTTCAGCTGACAGCGCTGTGATCGGATGCATGTTTCGAGTGGCCGCTTTCGCCCCGAAAAACTCCGGCTTCATGTCGATCACAACACCCTCTTCAATTTTGCTTTTGATCCACACCTGACTCACAGTTTTATTCTGCCAGTCGGTGAACAGACTAACACTGTAACCCGCACCCATGATCGCATCAAAATTATCTTTCAATTGATCCACAGGGAGGTTCTCGTAGATGTCCTGCCGGACATTGAAAGATGGCATCACCTTTAGAGTCAGCTTTGTGACAGCACCTAGCCCGCCAAGGCCGACGACCGCACCCGCGAAGGCGTCCGGATCCTTTTCACGCGAAAGATTCAGAACCTGACCGTTTGCTTTTACGATCTCAAGGGCGGTAATCGCTGTGGCCAGGTTGCCGTTGGCAACACCCGAACCATGGGTTGCGGTGGCACACGCTCCTGCCACTGAAATATGGGGAAGCGAAGCCAGGTTGTGCAATGCAAAACCATTGTCATAAAGATGCTTTGACAATTGTCCATAGTTTACACCGGATCCAATGGTCACTGTTGACGCGTCCTTATTCAATTCAATCTGATCGAGTCCTTTCAGCGACACAAGATTATCCTTACTGTCTGCGATTGAGTTGAACGAATGACGGGTTCCCAGCACCCGCAGCTTATCTAGTCTTTTTACGATTTCCTGAACCTCCGATGTTGTTTTCGGGGAATGAATACGGGTGGTGCTGTACTCAAGGTTGCCAGCCCAATTCTTCTGTTTTTCTCCTTCAGCGCAAGATGACATGAGTGGCGAAAGTACTGTGCCCGTCAATAACGCCGAAGACAATTTTAAAAAAGTTCGTTTTTCCACCGCTCAGGGTTTTGCACTAAATTATGCCGTTGACCTATAAAAGTAAATGCACACGACCCATCCATGGAAATAACAACCATGGAACCCTTTATCGACTATTACAAACGCATTCGCATCCGCACGATGGAGGTAATAGCGCAAATACCACCCACTCAAATCGACTGGTCTTATTCCCGCGGGAAGTTCTCTTTTGGTGATGTCATTCGTCATATCGCCACGATAGAGCGCTACATGTACGCTGAAAACATGCTCGGGAAGCCGTCCGCGTACCCTGGGTGCGACCGTTCGCTGGCACCTGGTTACGACGAATGCGTTGCTTTTATAACAAACCTACACTCGGAAAGTCTGGCCATTTTTGGCACGCTCACACCAGAACATCTTCAGTTAAAATGTCTGACGCCGGCCGGCATTTCTATCACGCGTTGGAAATGGCTCCGCGCGATGATCGAACACGAAATACATCATCGAGGGCAACTATTTACTTACCTGGGAATTCTTGGAATCAAGACAAAACCGATTTACGGATTGACGTCAGAGGAAGTCTTTTCCAAAAGCGTAACGAGGTGAGTATTTGGTATTTCATTGCGTTTTCTGTCGTCCATCGCCATTGTTGCTCCTCCCGAGGATTCTGAAAAGAAGTTAAATTTACCACATGCAGGAGGACGAATACCCGAAAGTATATCTATATCGTCGAATCGTTCAGGCAAAACTTTTTATCGACAGTCATTTTGCCGAGCCAATCAATCTGAGCAGTATTTCAGAAGAAGCCTTTTTTTCAAAATTTCATTTCATGAGACTTTTCAAAAAAGTCTATGGAAAAACCCCGCACCAATATCTCACGGCAGTCAGAATGGAGAAAGCCAAACTATTCTTATGTGAGCAATTACGTGTGGCTGACGTGTGCTCTGCAGTCGGCTTCGACAGCATTAGCTCATTTACCACATTATTCAAAAGACAAACGGGTATGACACCGTCTGTTTTCCAGCTCCAACAGCATGTGCGGCAACAAGCTATCGACGCGGAGCCCCTCCGGTTTATCCCAAATTGTTTTGCAGAAAGCAACGGCTGGGTAAACATACCCGACAAATAGCAATTTTCGAGAAGGGCAATTAGGTTGGAAGGCCGACCTTTGTTTAACAACATAAACGACCATGATTACCAGAATGAATCACGTCAGCATTTTTGTGCTGGACCAGGACAGCGCTTATGACTTTTATGTCAATAAGTTAGGTTTTAAAGTACACACCGATGCGCCGATGGGACCGGGCGCGCGCTGGCTAACGGTGTGCCCTCCGGATCAGCCCGACCTTGAGATTGCGTTGATGGCCATCAGCGAAGGCATGATGTTTAAGAAAGAAGCCGCCGAACAAATGCGCGAACTGGTGAAGAAGGGAACCTTCGGCTTTGGCGTTTTCCAATGCAATGATCTGAACGCCACGTATGAGGAATTAAAAGCCAAAGGGGTAGAATTTACAAAGCCGCCTAAGAAGGAGTTTTATGGGTATGAAGCTTTGTTTAAAGACGACTCGGGGAATTGGTTTTCACTGGGACAGAAGGAATAGTTGGCAGTGGACAAACTTTCGCTACGCGAAAGTCAGTTGGCAAAATATTCCCAAACTGACCTTTTTGCTGCTTCGCAATTGAATTAACGTGCTCGATTCATTGACAGTCATTTTGTCAACTGGTTATTGTCAACTGTCAACTATTCAATTCCTCAAACACAGGAAAGTCTTCCAAAAAGACTCCCTCCTGCCCTGGCTGAGGCGCGATGCAGCAATAGTGAACCATGCCATTGGTCACCGCCAGATACTTCGCTCCAATGGTCATATTGTAAATGGCGACCTGATTAAATGCCTTTTGACTTAGTTTAATAGCCGGCGATTTACACTCGATGAGCATCCACGGCTTGCCGGCACGATCATAAACCAATATATCTGATCTCTTTTGAAGTTTGTTATAACTCAGACTTCCTTCAATTCGAAACAAGGATTTGGGGTAGTCATGGTGCCGGATGAGGAAATTCACAAAATGCTGCCGAACCCATTCTTCCGGGGTAAGCACGACAAATTTTTTGCGCGACCCGTCAAAAATCCAGACCTTTCCTTCACTCTTTTTAACTTTAACGTCAAAAGACGGGAGGTTGAGCGGCGTCATAGGACGAAATTAAACGAAATCCCCGTTTGTAACCCAAGAGCACCAAACCCAGATGAAAACGAAAGAACAAATAGTAGAAAACTGGCTGCCGCGTTATACCGGGCTGCCCCTGGAAGCATTCGGCGAATATATTTTGTTAACGAACTTCGATAATTACGTCAAGAAATTTGCAGAATGGCATAGTGTCGAGGTTCATGGCCAGGACAAAGCCATGCGAAGTGCCACCGCTGAGGGGATTACCATTATCAACTTCGGAATGGGTAGCCCAAATGCTGCGACGATTATGGATTGCCTGTCCGCCGTGAAACCCAAGGGCTGCCTGTTCCTGGGCAAATGTGGCGGCCTGAAAAAGAAAAATGACCTCGGCGATTTTATCCTGCCTATCGCGGCCATCCGGGGTGAAGGAACATCCAACGACTATTTTCCGCCTGAAGTACCGGCGCTTCCGGCATTCGCTCTTCAGAAAGCCATATCCACGACCATACGTGACAACAATCAAGACTATTGGACAGGGACGGTGTATACCACCAATCGCCGGGTTTGGGAATGGGATGAGCAGTTCAAGGATTACCTGATCAAGATTCGTGCGATGGCGATTGATATGGAGACAGCAACCATCTTCTCCACGGCATTCTATAATGAGATCCCTGCAGGCGCGATCCTTCTTGTTTCAGATCAGCCCATGGTTCCAGACGGTGTGAAGACGGAAGCCAGCGACAAAGTAGTGACGGCCAGCTATGTTGACTTACATCTCAAGATCGGAATCGATTCTCTGAAGCAATTGATCAATAACGGTCAGACCGTGAAACATTTAAGATATTGATGTGTTGATGTGCTGATGGGCTAATGCAGTGATGTGCTGGTGGGCTCGCGTTTAGGCATCGTTACGCGGGATAACAGAGCCATTCCGATTATGAAGAACGTCATCAATGCCAGTGTGCTATTGCGCATGCTTCCGGATATCTGTTCAATCATTCCATACGAAAACGTGCCAAGTACGATTGACAGGGTGAAGGTAACATCAAAGAAGCTGAAGTAAGATGCGTGATCGATCGAGTTTGCGGGCACAAGTTTGGCATAGGTAGCCCGCGAGAGTGATTGAATGCCGCCCATGACGAGTCCGACGAGGAATGCGATACCATAAAATTCATATTCCGTGGTGGTCAAATAAGCGAGGTAGCACACCACGATCCAAATGGCAATCATAATCATCAAGGCGGACTTATTCCCGCGCCTTGCTGAAATTCCGGCAAATAAGTATGCGCCGCCCGAGGCGACCAGTTGGATAACCAGCACCGCGAGGATCAGTTTGCTGTCTTCCAACTTCAATTCTTTAGATCCAAAAGTCGCTGCGAGATACATCACCGTTTGTACCCCCATGTTGTAAAAAAAATAGGCGATAAGGTAGCGCTTGAGGTCAGGGAAATCGTTCAGGCTCCTCCACACCTTCTGCAATTCGCGATAGCCATTGAACAGCACACGCGTCCCGGGTTTTTGGCCATATGGATTATCGGGGAGCCGCGAAAAAGTGATTTGCGAAAAGCCAATCCACCAAAGACCCACGAGGAAAAAAGAAAACCGGGCAGACATATCACTCTGGGGTGTTCCATCTGCATGGGTGAAGCCCAGGGAAGGCCAGCCCATGATCAAGGCCAGGTTGATGATCAGCAGAATCACGCTACCATAATATCCCATGGAATAGCCCCTGGCGCTGACCGCATCGTAGCGATCCGCAGTAACTATTTCGGGAAGGAACGCATCGTAAAAAACAAGGCTGCCGGCGTAACCGATACTGGCGAGCACCGAGCAGATAATCCCCCATTCGACCTGTCCGCGGGTGAAAAAGAACAAACCCATACAACCCAATCCTCCCAGATACACGAAGAATTTCATAAATACCTTCTTATTCCCGGTATAGTCGGCCATACCTGAGAGCAGAGGCAGCAAAGGCGCGAGTACCAAAAAGGAAAAAGAAAGCGCATAGCTATATAACACTGAGTTGACGACTTTAAAACCGAAGAAGTCGACCACATCACCGCCATTCTCGGAAGTCGTTACCGATTGATAGTAGACGGGAAAAATAGCAGAGGTGATAACCAGGGAATACACAGAGTTGGCCCAGTCGTACATGCACCAGGCGGAGACCACTCTGGGGTTGTTGAGCGTAGAAGGTTTGGGTAGGGAGCTCATATCCCGAAGATATGAGCTATTTCGAGGTAATAAAAAATCCCGTCCAGATAGATATCAGGACGGGATTTCAATTTCACTAAAGGAGTTTGCTATTTATCCTCTTTTTTCTTTTCAAGCGTTGTGTAAAGAATTTTGCGTGCATTGGCTTTGCGCAATTCTGTTTCCACATCGGCGATGATACCGCGTTTCGCTTCGTTGTCCACTTTAAGTGAAACCGTTAACTGGTCACGTTCAGCTTCAGCGAGCAAATCTTTCTGGCGGTTCACCCAAAGGATGATATCCTTAGGCTCAATGAACACGTCATCAGCCTGGATTTTAGGTTCCTTACCGAACTGCTCGATTTTGCGAGGTTCTCCGATATACAGGTTTGTAACGAGGGATTTGCGGAGCAGCTTACGCAGCTGCGTCGCTTCCGGAATCCTTTGCTGCACGTCGATGGCTGTTTCACGTAACTCTGTTGTTACCATGAAGAAGAACAGCAACATGAACACCACATCGGGCATTGAAGAGGTCGGAATATCCTGTTTAACCTGGGTCTTTTTCTTAAACTTTGACATGATGGTTCAAATTTTAGTTACCCACTTTGGTAGGTTCAGCAATTGAAAGGTTCATGGGGTAACCTTTCCGCCCTTTATCATAGATCGCTCTATTTTCCGAATCATTTAAATCAGAAGCTGCTTCGCGGAATCTTGCGTTTGTGACACCTGCTTGTTCAGCATATATGTCATAGTACGCGGCCTGGATGAGGTCAAGGATTTCAACAAAACGTTTGTGGCTGGTACCACGGTCCGTCTTGAAGGAAACGATGGCCTTCTCCGGGGTATCAGAAGAGAGCGGATCGCGGCCGTTGTTCTGGATGAATTTTTTGATATCATCCTTAAGGCCAGATACGTCGGTCATCGGATTCCCTTCCACCAGCAACGCATCGGATGAGTTGATCTGGATCTTAAACATATTGTGTTCCTGGATTTTTACCTCTTCGTTCTGTTGTGCTTCGGGCGGAGGAGGCAGCTGGATGCTCAACCCACGGTCGTTGGCGATCGTAGTTGTTACCAGGAAGAACGTCAGGAGGAGGAACGCGATGTCCGCCATTGACGCATTGGGAATCTCAGGAGTCGAGCGTGGCATTATTTCAGAGCTTTACTGATTTCAGAATAAATGATACCAATGATGGCGATGAAAAATACAAAGTAGAACATGGTTAGTCCGGCGCCGATCAGTCTCGAACTAAACTCCGATTCAACACCCAGGGCCTGATACTGAGCTGTGAGCTCACCGCCTGAGAGGGCGAATGACAGCGCGAAAAGGACCAAAAGTGCACCGATTCCCATGCCCGATTTGGCAAGGTCCTTGGGTGATTTCAAGGCGTTAATCAAAGGAAGCACAACCATGGCAACCACAGCGATGAACACCAGAGCATAACCCAGATAAATACCGATATCTAGTAAATCCATGTCTGAATTATTTAGAAAGTTTATGCTTCACGAGAATGTCTACGAGGGAGATTGATGCATCTTCCATAGAATTCACAAGCGTATCAATTTTTGCAACCAGATAGTTGTACAAAACCTGAAGGATCATACCTACGATCAGACCCCCTACCGTTGTAATAAGGGCCACTTTCATACCACCGGCAACAACCTGAGGAGAAATATCACCGGCTGCTTCGATCGCATCGAACGCGAACACCATCCCGATAACCGTTCCAAAGAATCCGAGCATCGGTCCGAGTGAGATGAACAATGAAATCCAGATAAGACCTCTTTCGAGTTTACCCATTTCAACACCGCCGTAAGCAACGACTGATTTCTCAACCATGTCAACGCCTTCGGAAGCGCGCATCAGACCTTGTGTAAAGATCGAAGCGATAGGGCCACGTGTATTTTTAGTAACATTCTTCGCTGCCTCTACACCGCCTTTGGCGAGTGCATCCTCGATTTGAGCCAATAATTTGTTTGTGTTGGTCGTAGCCATATTCAGCGTAATGATACGCTCGATAGCGATCGCCAGTCCGAGGATCAAACAGATAAGAATTGGCCACATGAAAGGAACACCACCCTGGATGAAGTAATTCTTCACAGCCTGGTGGAAGCTTTGCTCTTCGACAGCTCCGTCGTCGGTTGCTGTGTCAGCAGCTGCTACCTGAGCTTCAGGCTGGGCAGTGGATGTGGAGTCCTGTGCGTATGTGGCTTTAGCACCACAAACCAGTACGCCAAGGAATACGAGAATAGCGAATAGTTTTTTCATGGTTTAAGGTTTAGTCTAAGTCTTGAAGTGGCCAAAATTAGAAGTTTTGTTCATTTCTTAACAAGAAATCAGAATTTTTTAGATGAAAAAACTCGCTTTTACCAAAGAGTCGATAAGAATAAACCCACGAGGTCTAAAAAGTCACTGGTAAATCTGTCTTTTCCTTTATTTTCTATTTCTTTGTGGGCTTTTTTTCAGGGTTGTCCGCAATACCGGATCTGAAGTGAGGCAAGTCTGATTTATTAAAAAGGCAATCAGAAATCAGGAGAGGTGTCCGAGTGGTTGAAGGAGCACGCCTGGAAAGTGTGTATACTCGAAAGGGTATCGCGGGTTCGAATCCCGCCCTCTCCGCTGATAATTTTGGCTGTTGGCTGTTAGCTGTTGGCGGGTGTGCTAACGACAATTAGGTTCATCGCATCAGGCTGACATTTCGCCGGCGAGTGGCCTGCTCACCAATTCACGCGTTTTTTCCGCCCCGTATTCTCCCAGCAGATGCATCAGTTTTGTTAGTGCGGCCTCCACGGTCATGTCCGCCCCGCTGATTACGCCGATCTCAGCGAGCGCGCGACTGGTTTCATACTTACCCTGTATCACCATTCCGCCCGGACATTGGGAAATGTTCACAATTAAAAGTCCACTCCGGACCGCATCTCTGAGCAAGGCGATAAACCATGGTGCCGACGGCGCATTGCCCGATCCAAACGTTTCGATCACCAGGGCTTTCATCGACGGATTGGAAAGCACTGCCTTGATTGTAGCCTCATTGATACCCGGAAATAATTTCAAGACAGAAACATTCGTGTCAAAGCCAGAACGCACCGACAATGGACCTAAAGTACCCGGGCTTATGAAAGACTCATTGTAGTCGATCTTCACGCCTGCTTTTGCCAGCGGCGGGTAGTTCTCGGATTGAAAAGCATCAAAGTGCATACTCTCGGCTTTTTTCGACCGGTTACCTCGAAGCAATTCATAATCGAAATAAATACAAACTTCGGGCACCATGGCTTTGCCAGCCTGATTCCGGGCTGAAGCGATCTCCAAAGCAGTGATCAGATTTTCACGCGCATCCGACCTGGGCTCTGCGATGGGAAGCTGCGCTCCGGTGAAGACAACAGCTTTCGAAAGATTTTGAAGCATGAAGCTGAGTGCTGAGGCGGTGTAGGCCATCGTGTCGGTACCGTGAAGCACCACAAATCCATCCTGCGTGTTGTAATAATCTCTGATGATGGAAGCAATCGTCTGCCAATGTGCCGGTTCAATGTTTGAAGAATCAATGGGATTGTCGAATGAAATCACAGTGATCTCCAGAAATAAATTCCGCAGCGTAGGAAGGTGTTCAAGTATCGACGAAAAATCGAATGGCAAAAGGACGCCGTCCTGATCATATACCATCCCAAAGGTCCCTCCGGTATAGATGATGAGTACTTTGGCCTTCGGCGGCGCGGGCAATGCTGTGTTAATGGTGAGGGATTTATAACTCATAAAAAGTTTATCGGCATAATTTTCGTCATAAAGTCGGTAAGACTCAAAGGCAACTCAAAGCATTTTAATCTCTCGAGCCCCTTTCAATTTGGCCGGGAATAAAAAAACCTAAGCCTTCTTAACTGAATATTCTCCTGGCATTCTCGGTCGTTGCCCGCTGGAGGTCTTCCAGGGGTACTTTCATGACCTCTGCAGTTTTTGTAGCGATCAATGGCACATAAGACGGCTCGTTGCGTTTGCCACGATAAGGCACCGGCGCGAGATATGGACTGTCGGTCTCCAGCACAATCCGGTCCAGCGGAATATCCGGCAAGGTTTTATCCAGTCCTCCATTTCTAAATGTCACCACCCCGCCGATGCCCAGATAAAAATCCATAGCCATAATTCTACGCGCCTGTTCCACACTTCCGCCAAAGCAATGAAATATCCCCGTGAGTCCCTTTTCAAGCAGCGGTTCGAGCAGGTTGATGGTCTGATCTATCGACTCACGGCAATGAATAACGATAGGGAGCCTGTACTTTTTTGCCCATCCGACCTGAATGACGAAAGCTTCCTTTTGTTGCTCCCAGAATGTTTTGTCCCAATAAAGGTCGGTACCGATCTCTCCTACTGCGCAGAATTTTCTTTTTGCTAGCCAACTCTCCACAAGATAGAGCTCCTTCTCAAAATCTTTTTTTACCGAACAAGGATGCAAACCCATCATCGGTAAACAAATTCCCGGGTTTCTTAACTCCAGTTCCAGCATCGCGTCGATCGAAGTATGATCAACGTTGGGCATATAGATAGACGCTACGCCGGCGTCCTGGCAGCGCGCGAGCATGTCGACTGAATCGGACTTGAATTCATCCGCGTAGATGTGTGCATGGGTATCAGTCCAGAAAGGCATGCGTTATCGAAAAATATGTTTTGCAAAGATGATACATCCCACGACAATTGCCGTGACGGCACTTACCAGCACCGCACCGGCTGCTACATCCTTGATCTTCCCTGCCAATGGGTTTTTCTCCGGTGAAACAAGGTCGACAAGGTTTTCGACCGCTGTGTTTATCAATTCAGCGGCAACGACCAATGCGATCGTTAAGGCCAGCGCAACCCATTCCCCGGCTGATACCTGGAAATAAAAAGCAACAGCTATCACAATCGCCGCTGCTACTGTGTGAAATCTCAGATTGGGCTGCTCCGACCATGCGCGCTTCAGGCCTGTCCATGCATATCCAAAACTTAATAAAAATCTTTTCATGCCAGGAGCGAAGTTACTGCTTCCTGCAACGGATTCATGTTCATCTTTAAACCACCCAGTCCGCGATAAGAAGCCGATTGGACCAAGGCTTCTTTCAATTCAAATTCATCCTGCGACTGCGCGAATATCATACCCTTGGTTTTCAAAATTTCCGCGAAATACTCCTGTTCAGGCTGCCCTGGTGTGGGAACAAAAATAGCATTCTTGCCGAGCGCGATAAGATCCATAATCGTACTATAGCCGCTCCGGCAAACAACCAGTTCAGACTGGCAAATAGACCTTTCCATTTCCTGCGCATTGAGATGATTGACGATTGTAAGCTTCCCCTCTTCGTGCATCGAGGGCACCCCCGGCTCTCCAGAAACAATCAGAGACCTTACATCCAGTTGCGAAAGTTGCTTCTTCACCTTCTCATAAAAGATGCCACGCTGCGGTTCCGGTCCGGAAATGATAGCCATAACTGCGTAATGTATTGATGCACCTTGTCTGCCAGCGAACCGCGACAACCAACCGATGAATTTTTGCTGCGCTAAAAGTTTGGAAAAGAAAACTTCGGTCAAACCACTCCCCTGCTGATCCGGGATCCACACCTGGCTGAATTTTTTTATTTGTTTGCCGAGCACCCAGTTGATGACTGGCGCCGCCCACGCAAAACCTGACGGGGTCAGGATTTTTAATTGATGTGTAATGAGAATGGATTCGACATTTGATGACCAACACCCATAGCGATTATCTGATATCACAATGTCGACATGATTACGATCAACAAACTCTTCAATCACTTTGTGTTCTGCATCAATCGCTTTCCGGAATTTTGGCAGCTGCAAAATTATCTGACCCACCAATGAATTGCTTTTTGAATATTCCGGATTATAGGGAGGAAGCGAGATACAATCCAGATGCGGAAACTCAATTTGAAGAAGCTTCAAGGCGTCTCCCGAAGAAGCCAGCACCACAGTGCATCCCCTGCTGGCAAATTCGCGGATCACCGGGATGCATCGTGTTGCATGACCGAGGCCCCAATCGAGCACACACACCAGAATTTTTTTGGGGGAAGTCATTTACAAAGATACAAATACCTGCACGGGCGTCTTACGATTTTAAAGACTCGACGCGGGAAGGGCCACACATATTACGCTTGGAAAAAATTTCAGTTGGAGGCTTGTCAGCGAAGTGATTTGAACTCGTATCCGAGATTCGCGAAGTGTTCCAGGTATCGCGGCAATACATAGCTCATATTCTTCTCCGCCTTTAAACTGTCGTGAAAAACAACAATCGACCCAGGACGTGTTGCTCTGATGGAGCCTCGCAGGCAAACATCTTTGTCAAGGTTTTGCGCATAGTCATGCGTGAGAACATCCCACATATATATCCTGTAGTCCTGGATTTGCCTGATCTGTCGCCGTTTTATTCTTCCGTAGGGTGGCCGGAAAAGTGGCGGATACTTCAGCTTGTCCACACCGGGACTTGCCTCCGGTGAGCCAAGGCCGAATTCATCCTGACATTTTCTGATGTTGTCCAGATATTTCGCGCTGCTGGTTTTCCAGCCGCTCAGATGATTGAATGTATGGTTGCCGATTATGTGGCCTGCCTCGACCACTTTTCTGAAAATTCCGGGATTTTTTCTCACGTTATCGCCGATGCAAAAGAAAGTTGCCTTCGCATTATACTTTTCGAGTTCACGCAAAACAAATTCAGTTGGACCAGGCACAGGTCCGTCGTCGAAGGTCAGGTAGATATCCTTTGCAGAATTGTTAACACGCCAGATCAGCTCCGGGTAGATCCACGAAAGAAAAAATGGTGCACGAAAAAAAGTCATGGCTCATTGCACGCGGCACGACAGCATGGTGATATCGTCGCGGTAGCTGTTTTTTCCTTTGAAGCCATCCAGCGTTACAATGATATCCTGGTGCATGGCCGAAAGTTCCTTATAGTGATTTTCTTCAAAGTATTTCATCAGAGATGTTTGCCCAAACTCTTCTCCTTTTTCGTTCACCGTTTCGGTGAGTCCATCGGTATAACAGAAGAGCACAAAGTCATCGAGGTCGGGGACAAAGCCTTCGCGGAGAAATGGCAGGGGATGCATAGCACCCAGTACGGTACATCCATCTTCCAGTAATCGTATTCCGTTTTTACGATCCCAAAGCAGCGGCGGGTTGTGACCTGCGTTCACATAGACGAGGGTCTTCAGGTTCAGGTCGTAGATGGCCGCGAAGAAAGTGATAAACCGTTCCCCCTTTGTACTTTCCAGTACCTGGAAGTTGAGGGCCTCAACAATCTCAGACAAATTCGGCATCTGCCGCAGCAGCGTTCTCAGGGACGCCTGAAAATTTGACATCATCAACGCCGCGGCAATTCCTTTGCCACTTACGTCGGCCACGCACATCAGGAATTGGTTCTTGTTGATGGGTACGTAGTCATAATAGTCTCCCCCAACGAGATCATGAGGAAGGTAGCTGGCCGCCATTTTCAAACGGGCGGTATTGGGGAGTTTGCTGGGAAAGAGAAACTGCTGAACATCGCCGGCGATCTCGAGCTCTTTGCGGAAGGCTTCCTGCTCCAGTTGCTTACCGGCCAGCTTCTTGTTCTCGATCGCGACGATAATAATGTTGCTGAGGGCTTGAATGAACTTCACAGCCTCTTCATAGCCCTGGCCGTTGCGGGATGCATCGAGTCCACCAATAAAAACGACAGCGAGTGTTTCGCTTTGATGGGCCACAGGAATCACGAGATCGAACTCATGAAAGTCGCATTCGCTTTCGAAGTCAATCAGCTTGTGTACCTGCTTAATCAGATGAAAGCGATCATCGAGTTTACATTTCAGAAAGTTGGTCTTCGTGCCAAAATTCACCTGGCATTTCCAGTCCTGGTCAAAGACATACAGCGCAAGTTTACGGATGTTGAGATTGGATCGCAGCGTGAAGTTGAACATTTTGAACAAGGACGCTTCCGGCACGTTGGCGTTGATTGCCTGCGTGATTTCCAGCAAGGCGTTCAGTTCCAATTGCTTGCGATCCAGCTGCTTTTGTAATTCCGCTTCGTTCATCGATGTACTTCAACGGTAAAAATAAAAGAAAATTACCCGGCGGTGCCGGAAACTACTGTTTATAATTTCTGCTCTTCCAGTGGAAAGGTGTGAAGAATGAAAGTACCCCCACCGTGACTACGTACATTGGATAAAAAATCTGCAGCACCACAAAGGAGAGCACATCAAAACGTCGATTGAGAAAGCGTGCGACCCACAACAGAAAAATGCATTCCAAAAAAATCTTAAGGAGCAAAAATGGAGACGGCACCTGCTGCGCGGTGACAGCCGCCACGAGCGTCACCAGACAGGAGGTCTGAGCCACTAGTATGAACACCGCCAGCAACTGAGTGATCACGTCCGAATTGTGCCGCCATTTTCCCGCCCAACGGAGTCTTTGGTTGAAAAAGGCAGCAAATGTTTTTTGCGTTGTCGAGCTTACTACGGCTTCGTAATAGTTCAGAAACCGGATGCTTCCCGGGTATTGGCGATTGATCTTTCTCATTAAAAACTCATCATCCCCGGAGGCGATCTCCAGGTTACCACCATAGCCGCCTACTTCGAAAAAGGTTTCTTTCCGGAAGCTGAGATTAGCTCCGTTACACATCACGGGATGTCCGAGGCCTATAGCTGCGGCAGAGGTACCAACCAGACTCATAAATTCAACGCTCTGAAGCCGTGAGAAAAACGAATACCCTTCACCGGGTTTGAAATCCTTCACAAGTTTCACGGCGCCTACTACCAATTTATTGTTGGGATCCGCGTAATAGGACGCCGCGCACAAGAGCAAATTCTTTGAGAAATGGCAATCCGCGTCTGAAGTCATGATAATTTCGAATCGCGAATGTTGTATTGCATACAGTAGTGCTTTCTTTTTTCCTTCCTGGCCATCCGGGAGGTCAAGAACCCTTACAGAGGGAATATCTTTTGTACAAGTGCGGAGAAGAGATGCAGTAGCATCTACCGAGTGATCATTGATCAAAATAATTTCGAACCGGTCACGGGGATATTCGATCGCCGCCAGGACTGTAGCGAGTCGTTCCACATTCACTTCTTCGTTGCGCAAAGCAATTATCAGAGAGATACCAACACGACCCGGCTCACGGGGCAGCATGGTCTGCCTCCGCACCTTCAACCACCCTGCCATCAGGGTGAACAACAGCAGGCAATAAATAACTAAAATAATATCTAATGTCTCCGCCATGTCTTTACTTTGGGTTGTGGCCAAAGTCGTGACTAAACTTACAAAAGAGATCACACCTCAAAAAGAGCGGATCATTCTTGGGCTTGATCCCGGCACCAACGTCATGGGTTATGGTATTATCAACATTCGCGGCAACAAGATGACGATCCTTCAATTCGGAGTCATCAAGCTCGGCAAATACGGAAGTCATGAGTTAAAGCTTAAGAAGAT
The DNA here is from genome assembly GCA_044227305.1 of Cyclobacteriaceae bacterium. GTDB lineage: Bacteria > Bacteroidota > Bacteroidia > Cytophagales > Cyclobacteriaceae > ELB16-189. The sequence continues at coordinate 477,970 of JBGAFJ010000002.1, forward strand.
TTTTGAAAGGGTGTTGGGATTGGTGGATGAATTCATTCCGGACGAAGTTGCGCTGGAGGCTCCCTTTTTTGGAAAAAACGTGCAGTCGATGTTGAAGCTCGGTCGGGCGCAAGGAGTTGCTATGTCTGCGGCTTTGTATCGCGAAGTGCCTATTACAGAATACGCACCACGAAAAGTAAAACAATCTGTGACTGGCAACGGGAATGCTTCGAAAGAACAAGTGGCTCGCATGTTGCAGCAAATTTTCAACTTCGCTGAGCTTCCCAAGCTCCTTGATGCGAGCGATGCGTTGGCAGTTGCCGTTTGTCATCATTATCAGAATGGCCATACAGCCAAGAAGAAAAACACGTGGGGCGGATTTTTAAAGGACAATCCTTCCCGTCTAAAGTCATGAGACGATTTCTCAAATTTGTGATCCTGTTGCTATGTACAAAAAGCTTCTCACAGGATGTCGTCATTAGTACAGCAGAAAAATCGATCTGCCGAAGGCAAACTTCTTTATCACAGATATCGTTGACGCCAGATCAGAGCATACCTACAAAAATGTTGGCAAAACGTTGTTTACGGCTGCCTTCAAGGGCTGGGTGTTTTTAATGTATCAGGTTGAATGGACTTCGCAACGCTGCAAGTACGCCATCAACATGGGAAATGGCGAGTTCTTTCCGCTGGATTAAATCGTCATTTTTTGGCGTGTTGAAAAATCAGCGTTTAGTCATTTCAAAAATCGCGAAGCCCAGCTGACATCCACAATTATTGGCAACACGTTCGGCGGTGAGTTCAACATTTTCATGCATCAATCCCTTGTCGTCAACGTAAGAAAATTCGTTAATAACATAATTAGGATTAAAGATGTTGAGCAGGTATTTTAGGTCAAAAACACGATGGGCGTTGAATTCAATGCGTTGGGGGCCCATCGGCGTGGAGAAATAAAACTTACCGCCTGGTTTCAACACTTTATGCATAGCTTCAAGACCTTTGAGGTGTCCGTTTATGTCAATGGGGTCATCGTATCGTCCCAGGCCAAAATGTTCGATCACGTTCATGGACGAAAGCGAGTCGGTATAGTTGTGTAGGGTGGCCGGCACATTCATAAAGTCGGTTGTGATGAACTCAATGTTGCGCACCTTCAAAACCTGAGGGCGAATATCAAAAACTTCAATCTCACGGAAAGTTGCAACATGGGCGACCAATCCATCAACACGAGACCCGACGTCGACATGTCTGATCGGGTTATTTTGAAAAATTTTCCTCGCGGCCCAGAGATCCTCATGAAAATAGTGACTGGTGAGATCGCCATTAGATTCATGACGTTCACGCAGGATAGGATATAGAAATGAGATTTGGAAATCGCTATTTGATTTTAACTGTTTTCGTATTTCTTTCAAGTCACGACGGAACGACGGCCAACCGCGGAGGCTTGCCATAATTGTCTTTGGGTTGATGCTGATGGCAACAAGTAGCCGATAGAGTTTCTTCAACATAGGATCGGGCAAAAATAGAAAACATTTATATCGCAATGGGTTTTTTTAAATTTGTAACGACAAAATCGGTCTGCCTGATGAAGTATTGTTTAGCCGGATTTCTTGTGTTGACATCTTTGATGGGGTTGAGTCAAACGTACCCGTCGACATTTGTCAAAATCAGCCGGCTTGCAGGCGGGCTTTCAGCTCCCATTGACAACGGTGCCGCATTTGGAATAGAGCACGCAGCAATCGGCGATCTTGACAATGATGGTGTCATTGACCTCGCTGTTGGTGCCACGAATCAGGGCGGAAGCTTAGTCGGTGCAGTGTTTATTCTTTTCATGAACACGAACGGGACGGTGAATCATTACACACAAATCAATAATACAGAACCAGCTGTAGAACAGGATTCTTTCGGTTCTTCCATTTGCGGCCTGGGTGACCTCGATGGCGACGGGGTGGAAGACATAGGCGTCGGTGCCGGATACGATAGCGACGGCGGGTTTCAAGCGGGAGCATTCTGGATCATTTTTCTCAATTCAAATGGCACGGTGAAGGCCCGGCAAAAAATCAGTACGCTGCAGGGAAATTTCACAGCACCCTTGGTTACCCGAAATGTGTTTGGCACAGGTTGCGCAACGGTAGGTGATCTCGACCATGATGGTGTGGTTGATATCGCTGTAGGTGCAAGAATTCCGGGATCGGTCTACATTCTTTTCCTAAACACGAACGGCACAGTAAAGTCCTATTCGCAGATCACCAATGGATCAGGAGGTTTAGCTATAGACATTGACGGCCTCTTTGGATATGGCCTTGCATCGTTGGGTGATGTGAACGGAGACGGAATCCCGGATATCGCTGTGGGTGGACATCGCAGCGACGTTACCCGGGAAGATTCCGGGGTAGTATTCGTGATCTTTCTGACTTCGACGGGAACGGTGAAAGGTTTCAAACAAATTGCAGACGGTCGCGGAAATTTCACCGATCCCACTGCAAGTCTCCTGGGTGTTGGGATCGCAGGTATCGGTGATTATGATCAGGATGGTGTGCGTGACATGGTGGTGGGCGGTGTAGACGAATTTACAAACTCAGGAGCCATTTGGTACATGATGCTCCGAGCCGATGGCTCCGTGAAATCCTCTTATAAAATCAGCCGATCAGCAAGAAATAGTGATTTAGCTTTAGATGACGGCGATTTCTTCGGAGGGAGCATATCTTTTCTCGGGGACTTAAACTCGGATGGGATTCCTGATATCAGCGTAGGTGCTTTTCTGGATGATGACGGAGGTTCCGACAGCGGAGCGCTCTGGCTTTCATTATGCACTACTGCAGTTGCCGCACAAGCCGGACCCGACACCAATATTTGCTCAATTCAAATCGCGTCCTTGAATGCAACGTTGCCACCTGGTGCCACAGGCACATGGACCTTTGCATCCGGTGCAGGCAACTTTTCTGACATACACAATCCAGCGAGCAAAGTTGGCAGCCTTAGTTTGGGGAGCAACAAATTGGTTTGGACAATAAAGTCAGGCTGTGCCGTGGCACGTGACACCGTGTTGATCCAAGTGGACGCTGTTGTTAAACCAAATGCGGGAGCTGACCAGGTCTTTTGCAAAGAGTCACCATCCGTGGCAATCAATTTAAACGGCAACGCACCAAAGAATGGTACGGGGAAATGGTTGGTGCTAAAGGGAACCGGGATAGTCACAAGTCCGAATAGTCAAGCAACCGCAGTGACAAACGCTGATGTGGGTACTAATCTGTTCGGTTGGGAATTTCCAGCATCGCCCTATTGCCCTGTTCAGCGCGACACGGTTTCAGTGTCACTGCTTCGACCGTTAACAGCCCATATCGCGATGCCCGACACAACCTTTGCATGCAACCCCATCCTGACCATCACAGCCGACGCTCCGTCGGTGGGTACCGGAGCCTGGAGCATAAGCGAAGGGGACGCGGTCATTAGTGATAAGGGCTCAACCCCTACAACCATTACTCTATCAGACAAAAACAAACCGGTAACCATTCGTTGGCAGGTTTCGGCAGCCGGCTGTACTAATGCTAATGACCAACGCATCATCGTTCCCTTTGAGATAGGGCTCGACTTACCCAACGTCATCACGCCGAACGGAGATGGAAAAAACGATCAATGGAAAATTGCAAATATTGGCCGCGCCAACAATGCCCTCAGAATTTATAATCGTTGGGGGAATCTTGTATACAGCATCAGCAATTACAACAATGATTGGTCAGGAGGCGGACTTGATGCCGGCGTTTATTATTATTTCATCAAGTCCGATCAATGCGACACCGAAATTAAGGGGACACTCAGCATCTTGCGTTAACCAAGGCTTTCGTATAAACTGATCAGCTTTTCAGATTCTTTCTCCCAATTGTACTTTTCCTGAATCAGTTTCCTGCCGCGCGCACCCATTGCCTCAGCACCAACGGCATCGAGGGTAAGCCGGCTGATTGCGTTTGCAATGTCCTCCACGTTCGTCGGGTCCACCAGTAATCCTGCATTCGCTTCTTTGACGAACAGAGAAGACTCGCCTTCCGCGGACGCGATCACGGGAAGTCCCGCCGCCATGTACTCAAACAACTTGACGGGGTAATTGGTACGATACCTTTCAATGGGGTGCGGCACAATAATTCCAATAGTGGAAAGGTTTAACACTTTGATCATTTCGTTGTATGAAAGCCAGTCTCTGAAGTCAACCTGGTATTTATCCAGACACTCTGCCTTGAGACTTGCCGGCGCAAATTTTCCCCCGAGCACAAAACGGACTGGAGTTTTTTTATTGGCGATGCGATGTCCCTCCAGCATTTCCAACACACCGCGAGGCTTGCTGAGCAGCCCAATGTATACAAGGGTGTGATCACGTCCCGCGTAAGCCGGGAACTGTGAAAAATTTGCTGCAATTGGAAAATTTCTCAGGAGGGTGGTTTTGTTCGCCGGGAAATACTTTGCGATCACCGGCTCAGCAACTATAATGTGGTTAAAGCACCAGCCTGCCAATTTTTCAAGGACCCTGTATATCAATTGGTACAGGGGCTTCAAATACCATGGAATCCAGTGCTGATATGAAATTTGCAGTGGCGTATCCTCGTGGGCGTCGTAAATGATTCGGCGCCCCAGCAAGCGCAATGCAAGTCCTGCCACGAGCAACTCAGAATCGTGAAGGTGGAATATCGAATTCGATGGAAACGTTAGTGCCTTACGGAAAATAAGCCAGGGACACAACACAAGCTGTTCCCACCCAGCCCTGGGCAGTCGTACCGCGACAACCGAAATTCCGTTTGCCTCAAAATTCTGCTCGGCTGGAATGATCAGTGACACATTCCGTCCTTTCAACTTAAGCGACATCGCTTCCTTTTGAAAAATTCGGGTATCCAATGGCTTGTGCCCCGCGTTCGCCAGCATCACAATCGGCGCACCATCGCTGTTCAGATTCTTATCCAAGTGTCCGGGATTAAGTCCTTGGTATTGTAGACCCGGCTCGCATAAACCGGTTCTTTCTTGGTCAAGTAATTCAACCCAAACCAACGCAAAGGCGCGATCACCTTTTTGTCTGGATTTTGATTGAGCCAAGCAGCCCACCAGCTGAACGTGCTGTTGGCGATGATGTTGTGACGACATGCAGACATAAGGAGCATATCTTTGAATGAATCGTCTCCGGTATTGTGGCTGACGAAAACAGCACGCGGGATTTGGAAGTTTTGCCGACACCACTCCGGATCGTCCGAGAAAAAGTAAAACCTGAGTCCTGGTATTTCGGTCTCCATTCGCGCAATCGCTTTCTCGTAGTATTCCTTGCCCGTCACGCCGAAAAAACTGTTGCCGCTCCAGGTGTAATCACCTCGCCGAATATGTACCGAGATGCTGTTCGTGTTTCTCATTTCATTCTCCAGTGCAGCATTTCTTTCATCAAGCGAAGTCGCGGGGCTAAACTGTCTCCTGATGGTGTCAGCCACACGGGTAAAATACTTCTCGCTTTGCCAATAACCACTGAGGTATATGTCTGAGGGTAGTGAAAAGAAGTCTTCGAAAAAATGGTAATGCGGTTGAGCGCATACCCCGGGACAATGGAAATAATTTTCACGCTTGTTCAGGTACCGAATCAGGGGATTGGATCCGGTGAACGCATGTACTTCCTTGCGGGTCGCCTCGATGGCGTCAATTTGAAATCTCCAAAGTTCGAATTTTCTGTAGGGATGCTTGGTGTAGGTGTAGAGATCCAGCTTAAGCTCAGCGTTATGCAACATAGCCAGAGATTTTGCTGCTGCATATTGAAACAATTGATTTCCAAGTCCTCCCCTCAATCGAACTATGATCATGGTTGCTAAGTCTTTTGTAGTTATGATTTACCCACCCAATCAAACAAATCGGCGAATGCAAACCTTAATAAAAGATATCCCGCCAGACCCGCTGCAAAAGCTATGAATGGGTTTCTTATCAGCACGGCTGATTTGTATTTGGAAAAATAGACGGCAAGCACCAAAACAGGCCACGCAATCATAGCAATCAACGACATCGCCCCAAGCGTCAGTGTCATCATCGCATAACTCTGAAGTCCCAATTCAACCGGGCCTGAGGTCTGCGAATAGCTGGGGAACGTTCCCAGTTTGAAAAATCCCAGGCTGACAACTGCCATGAACGCAGTGAGCCAAAAGGCCGGAAGAAATCCTAAAACAACATACAGCACTTTCAGTGACTTGAGCAATAGACCGGAATAACTGACGTCTTTATCCATTTGTTTTTTTGATCGCGAGGTAGTTTGCGGACTGAAATACTTCGAGATTCTCCGAATATCTGTCAATCTCTGCAAACCCGTTGGAGAGAATCCGGTATAATTTAAAATCCCTGGTAAAGAAATTAAAATAGTCTCTGAAGAAAGTGCGGGAATCGATGTTACAGCCGCCAAATTCAAATTGAACGATTCCGATCCCGCCCTCTTTAAACATCCGCTGGGCTCCTTTCAGCACCGCCAACTCATGACCCTCCACATCCAGCTTGAGGAAATCTATTGATGAAATATGATGCTCCGCGCAAAACATATCCACGGTGGTGAGGTCGATCGTTTCGTGTATTGAGAAGTCGATGCTGCGAAATGAGAGGTCCCGTGGGTAGACTGACGCGAGCCCGGACCCCTCCTTGTCATAGAAGAGTTCGACCCGTTCTTTTTTTTCACCAAGGCCCATGTTGACCAGTTGTATCGTGTCGGTTGCATGGACATTCTTTTTCAGAATTTCAAAAGTCCGAGCCGAAGGTTCGAACGCATAAAGCGTGAATCCTGATTCACCCCACGTTTCCACAATGCGCCTTGTGAATTCACCTTTATTGGCCCCCACATCAAACAACACGGGCGACGGGGTGCGGATCAAATCCTTGACTTTCTGCAACACAACGGACTCCCCGTTGTGGAGATAATCACTTGCTCGCCCATAGTTCATCCCTTTCAGTGCTGCCCGGTGCAGGCGCTGAAACACGGGCTGAAGTATTTTCTTTCCCCAAAGACTGTTGAACATTACCGGGATGAGATTAAGTTTTGCAAATAAAGTATTTTGCGGTCAATATTCTCACTCATGGGTGTACTCGTTCGTCAAAGCATTGCCTCCACCATCATCTCTTATGCGGGCATTGTAATCGGGTACGTGAACCTGCTGTACCTCTACCCCCTCTTTCTTTCGCCCAAACAAGTGGGCCTGATGCGCGCGGTTCAGGACGCGTCGATCCTGCTGGCGCAATTTGCCCAGTTCGGACTTGCGCAAAGTATCATCCGCTTTTTTCCAAGGTTTATCGGAGAGATTTCCAGGTCCAAAAGTTTTATCAACACCATCCTGCTGTCCAGTGTGGTCGCTTATGGGGTATTCCTGATCTTATACTTCACACTTGAACGATCGATCCTCGGATACTTCGAGGTGAACGCCCGCGAGTTGATTCACTACTCGAATCTTATACTGTGGCTCACCTTCATTACCGTAATGACCACATTGATGGAAGTTTACGCGCGCTCCTTACTGAAGAACGTGATTCCGAATCTGGTCCGGGAGGTTGTCGCAAGGCTGATGTTATCTGTACTGGTATTGCTTTATTTCTGGGGTGTGATTGATTTTCAACAAGTAATGGTTGGATCAGTGATTCTTTATCTCATCTGTCTTTTAATCATTGTCTTTTACCTGGCGCTGGGCGATCACCTTCACTTCAAAGCCGACTTTTCGATATTCGACGAGGGATTAAAGAAGGAATTTGTGTTATTCAGTCTGCTCAGTTTTGCGGGTACCGCCGGACTCATCATCATTGCCAAGGTTGATAGTCTCATGGTCGCGGGCTTGCTGGGACTTGCACCGGTTGCGGTGTATACCACATCGTCGTACATGGCGACCGTGATCGAAGTACCGAAACGTGCGATGACCCAGATCGCGACTCCACTGATTGCCAGGGGATTCGAAAAGAATAATCTTTCAGAAATAAAAAACATTTATCAGAAGACCGCCCTCAATCAATTTATCCTTGGATCGCTGCTTCTCATCGGCGTGGCAGCCAATCTCGATTCGATTTTCATGCTGATGCCGAAGGGAGACATCTATCAGGCTGGTAAGTGGGTGGTGATCATTGTGGGAATAGGAAAACTCGTGGACATGCTTTTTGGTCCCAGCAGCGAGATCATCATTTATTCAAAGTATTACAGCTTCAATATTTTACTGATCGTTTTACTTTCCGTAGTGATTGTGACTTCCAATAATTTACTGATCCCACGATACGGAATCGAAGGTGCCGCCATGGGCACCGCCATCACGATGATCATCTTTAATACAGTGAAATTTGTATTTATCTGGGCCCGACTGGCGTTACACCCTTTTACCATGGCCTTTGGACATGTCGTCATCGCGAGTGTGCTCGCATTGGCCATCAATTATTTTTTACCACGCATTGATTTTACGTTGATTGACATGGCAGTTCGGTCCGCCGCCATCACATCCGTGTTCGGTGGATACATTTTCATTGCAAAAGTTTCGTCGGAAGGGAACCAACTCGTTTTATCAACATTCAACACCATCAAATCGCGGATCCTCGGTTAACGACATAGCCGCCGAAGCGCTGCGATAACGCCGGGCAACACTAACGCCATAACGGATTTTTTAGCAATATTTAATTCACCACCAGCCAAAGAATCACTTTCCGGTTATTAATTTCATTGGGCGCTTCGAGTAAAAGACCTTTTTCATCAGCGCCCAGAATTCGGTACGTATACGTTGCTTCAGAAATTCCCAAATCCTTGAAAGCATCTGAGGCTCCTGTCAGTTCCAATCTCACGCCGGGTTCCGTGTCTTCTTTCTCCTCATCGGTGATCACATACGTCTGGGCTCCGGCAAGGTCGAGGTTGCTGGCATTGGCAACGGTATCCCTGCTCAACTCAATCGTGGCTTTGCTGAACTTTTCTTTTACCTTTAATTCATATTCACCCAATTCGCCCCCAGCGCTGAACCACTCCACGGACCATGGTTCGGACTCCTGCAGGGAGATAACCTTCAGCCCCACGTCTTTGACCGCCCACCTCTTTCCCGGGAGCAACGCCCTGGCGTCGACTGCCGAATTGATTGCCGGCGGCATTTTTTTCGATTGGTCACAGGCGATGAGAATGAAAGAAGAGACCAGTACAATGGGGTAAACGATTCGCTTCATAGTTTTTGAGTTAGAGTTATGAAGCTGAAATAATAACTTATATTAAAAGAGAGGAAGGAATTGCCCGACAAGTTCTCCGTTCGGCTAAAAATTCCGTGTTGATACGGAATACAATCTACGTACCACCACGTAGCTATGAACCTAAATAGTCAGCAAGTTTTTTTGCGAGGAACTTTCGACTGAAAGCCAAAACATCGCGGTCTTTTTCTGCTACCCCGCTTTTCCAAATGTCGAAACGCTGAAGAAGAGCGTCATGGATTTTCAGAGAATCGGAGCGTTCAATCATCATGCCGGCATGAGTTTGTGAAAGAATTGCTGCCGCATCGCCGTCTGCCGGTCCGATACCAAATATGAAGTTACCGGATGCCAGATATTCAAAAAGTTTTCCAGGAAGGTTACCCGGAGCCAACGTCGTATGTGCAAGCACCAGAAGTTGCATGTCTGTTGAACCATACAGTTTTAGTAAATCCGTATGAGGAAGCGGGGCTATGAACGTTGTAAACTTTGACAAAATCTCATCGCGCTCAACTTCATTCTTAAAACTTGTGTTAACCGGACCCACAAATTCCACAGACACATGATCCCTGAAATCCTGAGAAGAAACCGCAAGCTTCCTCAATTCCCGCATAAATGGTCGCGGGTCACGCAACTCATCAACCTGACCAATGTGACGGATCGTAAATCTCGAAGTATGCACCTGGACTATCGAACGAAAATCCTCCTCATCAAATCCATTCGTCAATAAGTCGACATGACGCTGACCCAACTCCTCTAAGCGATTCACATGAAAAGGCGCAATGGTCAACACCCGATCCGCGTGTTTGAGTACGTCCTTTTCGAGGCGGCGGTGTTTTTCCCTGGCACGCGCCGACAACGAAAGCGTGTCGAGCAAATCCCACTCGCTCCAGGGATCTCTGAAGTCGGCAACCCATTTTATGGAAGGAAGTTTTTTCCTGAGCCTGAGTCCGATCAGGTGCAGACTATGTGGCGGACCAGTAGTCACCACCACCTGGATATCATTCTCGGTGATGTAATTCTTAAGAAACCTGAAAGAAGGACTCACCCACATCACGCGCGGGTCGGGTATAAAGATGTTGCCCCGAACCCATGATGAAACTTTTTGAAAAAAACTCTTTCGATCCGCCGAAACCATATCAATCTGGTTGACAGGTTTTCCGCCGACAATTTTCGAGACGTTTTTGAATAGCTTGTACGGTTCCCAGATTGGTTTTCTGATGATTACCGCTTCCGCCGGCACATCCGCGAGCAAGGTATCGTCGCGGATTTCGAAAGAAGGATTCTCGGGCGTATACACGAAGGGTTTCCATCCAAACGACGGCAGATATTTCACCATCTTTAGCCACCGCTGTACTCCACTCCCACCAGAGGGCGGCCAGTAATAGGTAACGATCAGAACTTTTTTTGACGGGGCGGTGACGTCTTCCTTCAGGAGACCTGTGGATTGGAAACTCGGGTCGGTTGACATCAGCACAAATTTAACAATCGATATTAATAGTGAATTCCGACTCCGGGTGTGGCATTCAGCTTTCCATTCCGGTAGACGATCTTACCATTAACCAGAACGATTTCAATGCCTGCGGAGAACTGGTTTGGATTTTCAACAGTCGCGTTTCCTTTGATTGTGTCGGGATCGAAAACAACGAGATCGCCCCATGCGCCATCGGCAATCATGCCGCGGTCTTTCAGTGCAGGTTGGATGAGATTTCGTGGCAACGTCGTCACCTTATCCAATATCTTTTCAAGAGTCATTCCGATATCAAGGCCGTGGCGGATTGAGGTGGAAAAACAGCCGGCCCCACGGGGATGGGAGTTCGCGTGGGCTTCATATTCAATGCCTCCGTCAGAGCCGATCATGCAGAAATCTCTTTTCAAAGCAAGGTCAACTGTGTTCTCCAGTGGCAAGGTTCCCTCAGGCACTGCAGCGAGTCGTTTTGCTGCCATATACCGCGCGAAGCTTTCAGCGGTGAGCCGTTCACCAGTTCCTACGAGTCTCAAATCGTGATACGTCAACCCATAGCGCCGTTGCCAACCCTCGCCGAATCGTTTGGAATGAAGATAGGTTGCCCAGAAGGAATACGGATAAACACAGCAGGTCAAGCTGGATCCCTGATCATTGGCAGTCTGAATTTTGTCGAGTGCCTCCTGCATGTGGTATGTACCGCCCGTGGAATGCAGATGATCAATGTGTACACGGGCACCACTTTCCTTCGCTAACCGGATCGCTTCATCGACACCTTCCAACTCCTGCTCCTTCGACGAGTAACGCAGATGTAAAAATAACGGGCGATCGAATTTTTTCGCCAACCTGGCGTATTCGATAGTCTCCGCGTAAGGCGTCGGTTGATACTCCAGGCTGTGTGAAACTCCAAGCGCACCCTCTTCGAGACATTTCTCCACCCGTTTCTTTCTTTCCGCCAACGACGAAATCGCATAACGTATCTGCATCACGGCCGTGGAAACTCCAAAGTTGATATAGTGAGGCAGCGCGCTGAAAGTAGCATAGTGAGTTGCCGTGTTCGCACTACCCCCATGCATCTGGAGGGCTGTTGTCACACCATCCGTGACTTTAAATCTCTCAACGATTGTGTAGGTGCGCTGCGGGTTAGCGGTGTTATCTGAAAGAATGTCGATAAATCCCGGCGAAATGATTTTTCCGCCAACCTGAATAATTTCCAGCCCCTGCAATGAACCTGGCTCTCCGATCTTGATTTTGCCCCGATCATCAACTGCAATATCTTTTGATTGCAACACACCGCGGACAAAACACCTGCCTCCTTGCAGAACGGTTGTATAAGGTCCCGCATCATTCACGGATATGCTTGCTAAAGACGACGCCGGCGACAAAGCAGCGATTAATCCCGCCGATCTAAGAAAAGTTCTACGCTTCACCTCTACGTATTTAAAAATGGAAGATACTTAGTTTTCCGGAGCAGATTTGATGAACGAAAGGATCGCATCCGTGTCGTCTGCTTTAAACCAATGCATCTCCGCGTCTCTCCGGAACCACGTCAACTGGCGTTTCGCATAATGTCTGGAATTTCGTTTCAACAGCCGGATCGCCTCTTCGCGATCGTAGGCACCTTCCAGAAATCCAAAAATTTCCTGATATCCCACAGTCTGCAAAGCGTTGTGGTGCCGCATCATGAAAAATTTTTCCGCTTCCGCGAATAGCCCCTGATCGATCATCTGATCCATGCGTGCGTCGATGCGACCATATAATTCCTCCCGCGGAACATCCAGTCCGATCTTCACAACCCTGAAAGGGAGCGATATTTTTTCTTTTCTCCGGAATTGAGAATAGGGCTTCCCTGAGCTCCGGATTACTTCAAGCGCCCTCAACAACCGCTGAGGATTTTTTCGGTCTACTACCTCGTAATAGTCAGGGTCGTATTCACGGACCTGATCCTGAAGCCACACCATGCCTTTCTCATGATACGCTGCATTGATGGTGTTGCGGAAATCAGGCGGAACATCCGGTATATCGTCAAACCCTTCAAGTACTGCTTTAATATAGAGCCCGGAGCCCCCGCACATGATCACATAGTCTCGTTCTTCGAACAATTGGTCTATTACTCCCCTTGCCTCGCGCCCGAACATACCTGCGTCATAGTCTTCGGTGATTGATTTTGAATTGATAAAGTGATGTTTTACGGAAGCAAGCTGCGTCGCATCGGGCTTTGCTGTTCCGATTTCCAGTTCGCGATAAATTTGCCTGGAGTCGGCGGAAATGATTTCCGTGTGAAAGTGCTGAGCCAACCTGATGGCGAGCGCCGTTTTACCGGAAGCGGTGGGTCCAGCGATGACGATCAAAGTAGGCGACATGTTGGCACAAAGAAACGGTAAGTCACAACCAATTCCAGTACAACCATAAAATATTGACTCCCGGCATGCCCCATCGGTGTGCTTTTTAGTAGATTGCGCCGATAAAATTCGCCACTACGAATGATTAAGTACACGAATCAATTCCTCGTCAAACTCGAAGACCTCATCGCCGAGTCAGACTATTTTTTGAGGTATGAGAAAGGAAATTTCAAATCGGGGTATTGCCTGCTTCGCGATCAAAAAATCATGATTGTGAACAAGTTTTTTACCACAGAGGGAAAGATCAACGTCATTCTTGAGATCCTCAGGAACGTTGCCCTGGATACCACCAAGTTCAGCGAAAAGAACATCAAGCTTTACGAAGAGCTTTCGCAGGAAGAAGTGAAACTATAATTCTTGAAAATCACATTTCTAGGCACCGGAACTTCACAGGGAGTGCCCGTCATCGGGTGTCCGTGCGAAGTATGCCGGAGCATGGATTTTCGCGACAAGCGTCTCAGAAGTTCAATACACATTGATATTGACGGAAAGAGTTTTGTCATTGATACCGGTCCGGACTTCCGTCAGCAGATGCTCCGCGAAGACGTCCGCAGGCTTGACGCCGTGGTGATGACACACAGTCACAAAGATCACATCGCCGGGCTTGATGACGTACGGGCATTTAATTTTCTGCAACGTTCAGACATGCCGATCTACGGTCGCCGCGACGTCCTGGATCGGCTGAAGATAGAATTCTATTATGCTTTCGAACCTCAAAAGTATCCAGGCATCCCGCAGTTGAATCTAATAGAAATCAATGAACAGGAGTTCGTTGTCGAAGGGATTCGGTTCATTCCTCTCCCCGTGACGCACATGCATCTCCCTGTACTTGGATTTCGTGTGGGCAATTTCAGTTATATCACGGACGCCAATTTCATTCCTGATTCTACCTATGAAAAACTGAAGGGTACCGAGGTACTCGTCCTCAATGCGCTTCAGAAAGAAAGTCATCAATCACATTTTAATCTGAATGAAGCCACCTCTGTAGCGCAGCAGATCGGTGCGCGCCAAACCTATTTCATACACATGAGCCACAGACTGGGTCTGCATAAGGCGGTTGAGAAAGAATTGCCGGCGGGGATCGCGCTGTCGTATGATGGGTTGACCATCGGGCTTTAATGCCCGCTGGTGTAAACAAAGAACATTCCTCAGTTTCTTTACCCATTACGTCTCACCGACTAAAAAGAAACGATCAGGTCGAGCTACCTTGCATCCTTAGAATCATGCACAACAATTTTTATTTCCTTCGTCAACTAAGTTCAGCACTGGCACACAGGCTCGAGGGGTATTCCATTGTCTCATGTTTCAGCCAGAACAAGGATGAGTTGATTTTGGAATTCAACAACACCCGAACATCATTTTTTATCAAAGCAGATCTGCAGCCAGAATTTCAATGTCTCTGTTTTCCGGAAAAATTCAACCGGGCGAGAAAGAACAGCATTGATCTGTTTCCAGAAATTATCCTTCAACCCGTGCGTGCTGTGCGGCAATTCAACAATGAGAGAAGCTTTGCCATCGTATTCCAAAACTCTGATGCCCTGGTTTTTAAGATGCACGGAACGCGCGCCAACGTGGTTCACTACCGCGACCAAGTGGCAGTCGATCTGTTCAAAAGTAATTTCTCCGCCGATCTGGAAGTTCCTCTGGACACACTGGATCGCTACATCGACTGGGGGAAAGAAAACTTCATCGCACATCAGTCCGATCTGAAACAAACCTATTTCACAATCGGAAACGTGATCTGGGAGGAGCTTGCGAGAGCCGGTTTCGAAACTGCGAACCCCGAAGCCCGCTGGATCATGCTGCAAAAAATGCTCGCACAACTGGAGGTGCCAAAATTTTATATCCACGAAAACGAAAATCTATTCAAGTTCACTTTACTTCCCAAGGCCGGTGTTCAAGCGATCACCAATCCCGTCGAAGCCCTCAATGAGTTCTACAATCTGTACGTCGTCCATCATTCTTTCCAGAAAGAAAAAAATTATCTCGTCAGTCAATTGAACGGAAAACTGAAACAGGCCTCTGCCTTTCTGAAAAAGAACGAAAGCAAACTGAATGAATTGACCAGCTCACGGCAATATCAGCAATGGGGCGATCTGATCATGGCAAACCTCAAACAGATCAGACAGGGCCAGGACCAGGTGCATCTGGAAAATTTCTATGACGAACAAAAGCCCGTCACGATCAAACTAAAAACGGATCTCTCGCCGCAAAAGAATGCAGAAGCGTTCTACCGCAAGGCGAAGAATCAATCGATCGAAATCAAAAACCTGGAGGCGGCGATCACGAAAAAACGCCTTGATGAGCGCCAATGGAATTCTGAACTGGAGATCGTAAACCAGGCCCGGCGTCTCACAGATCTCAAGGCAATCTCTTCCACGGTACGCCTTCGCGCCGAAGTCCATGAGACAAAACAAGCACTCCCTTACCGGGAATTTGAATTCAAAGGCTTCAGGATTTGGGTGGGCAAACACGCCGCAGCCAACGATGAACTGACCCTCAAACATTCATTCAAAGAAGATCTCTGGCTTCACGCGAAGGACGTTGCCGGTTCACACGTACTCCTCAAATATCAATCGGGGAAGCCCTTTCCTAAAGATGTCATCGAACGCGCCGCTTCGCTTGCCGCTTTTTTCTCCAAGAGAAAGAATGAGTCGTTATGCCCAGTCGCATTCACATTAAAAAAGTACGTTCGAAAAAGGAAAGGTGATCCCGCAGGGGCGGTGGTGGTAGAACGGGAGGAAGTGATGCTGGTAGAACCAAGTGAGTGATCTACTTCACCACATTCACCTTCATCATATTCGTCCTATTCCGTTCATGGATCGGCATGGAGGCAAGGCTGATGAAAATATCACCTGGTTTTACATGGCCGTCGCGCTTGAGGATTTCCTGTACGTCAGCGATGGTTTCATCAGTAGAGTCAGCTTTCTCGTAGTAATAAGCTCGTGTTGCCCACACCAGGTTAAGGGTATTGAGTACCGTTTTATTTCCCGTAAAAACAAAAATGTTTGCGTTGGGCCGGTGTGATGACGACTTGAACGCCGCATAACCGGAGGATGTGAGACCCACGATGGCTTTTGCATTCACTTCTTTGGCCAGTTTGCAGGCGGCAAGAATCAGGCTGTCATGAATAAAGATTGGCGAGTGCGGATCTGCGTCACGAAAGCGGTAATAGATGTTGGCCTGTTTTTCAACTGAGCCAATCGTCCGCACCATGCTGCGGATCACCTCGACCGGATACTTTCCAGCAGCCGTTTCCGCCGAAAGCATCAACGCATCGGCACCATCCATGACAGCATTGGCCACGTCGTTCGTCTCAGCACGGGTAGGCCTCGGGTTCTCGATCATGCTTTCCATCATCTGCGTCGCGACGATAACCGGCTTGGCAAGTTTGTTACATTTCTCCACGAGCATCTTTTGAACCATGGGAACTTCTTCCAGCCAGATCTCGACGCCAAGGTCGCCGCGGGCAACCATAATACCATCCGTTGCTGCGACGATCGCGTCAATGTTTTCAAGCGCTTCAGGCTTTTCTATTTTGGCAATGATGCGTGTCGTCGATTTATGCTCTTCGATGATTCCGCGGAGGATGTCAATGTCCTTGGCTTTGCGCACAAACGAAAGCGCCACCCAATCGACATTGTTCTTCAATCCGAAGAGTAGATCCTTCATATCTTTTTCTGTCAGCGAAGGAGCGGAAACTCTGGAATAAGGAAGGTTAATTCCTTTTCGGGACTTCAGGATTCCGCCATATACTACTTCTGCGATCACATCGTCACCCTTGGTCTCACGTACCTTCAATTCAATCTTTCCGTCGTCGATGAGGATCATGTCACCCGGCTTCACATCATTCGGCATTCCTTTGTAACTGGTGCTGACGATCTCACTGTTTCCAATCAATTCACGCGTGGTGATCACAAGTGTTTCACCTGGATTCAATACCGTTCCTTCCTTCACTTCATTGACCCTGATCTTTGGACCCTGCAGATCCTGGAGCAGCGCGATGTGGGTACCCAGTTGAGCGTTGATCTCGCGAACATTGTTGATCACTTTCAGGTGATCTTCGTGTGTGCCGTGCGAAAAATTCAATCGAAAAACGTCCACCCCTTCTTTTGCCAGGGCCAGAAGAACTTCTTTTGAGCTTGAAGCCGGGCCCACCGTAGCGACGATCTTGGTTTTATTGAACGAAAGTTTTTCCATGCGATTATTGCCAATTCTAAAGCCTCAAATCCTAAAAAATAAAGTTCTCCTTCGATTTTAAGGCCGTCAAAGGTATCAAAGTGACCAATTCAACGGAAGGAATAGCCCGCAAGTATTCCTGCAATCGATTTCCGGGCAGTTTTTCCTCACTTTGCGTCATGATGATGTAGTCGTAATGGGGAAATTCCGGTACCAATTCTGGCGCGGCATTTTCAATTTCAAGGGGTTTATTACGAAACAAGTTCACCTCGGTAAGCGCCGTTCGGTGAACATACCGGTCATATGAGCCAGTGCTGCCTTTCTTATAATCGATCACCAAATTTTCATGCTTAATCAAATTCATCCTTAGAATTTTGTTAATCTCCCAGGCAAGTTTGTATCCTTTTAAAGAGGTTCTGACACCGAGTAATTCAAAATCGTAGGTGTACTCGATCTCAAGCTTGTTTTTTTTGATTTTTGCTGCCATTGGAGGCGAAATCGGGAAAAGTAAAAAGTTTGACAATATCCCCCCAAATCTCTTACTTTGCACCGTTTTTTTAAAATACCTTAAACCATACGCACATGTCTGACATCGCACAAAAAGTAAAACAGATTATCATCGACAAACTGGGAGTTGAAGAATCAGAGGTAACACCAGAAGCAAGTTTTACCAATGACCTGGGTGCAGATTCACTGGACACCGTGGAGTTGATCATGGAGTTCGAAAAAGAATTCAACATCTCTATCCCGGATGACCAGGCAGAAAACATCGCTACCGTTGGACAGGCTATCGCCTACCTCGAACAAAACGCGAAGAAATAATACCATTCCGATGATCCCGGCTCCGCCCCGATAATTCTCGGGATATCGGAGACCCCGGGGAATCGGGTTGGACACGCAAACCGTAAGTATGAATTTCAAAAGGGTTGTTATAACTGGGATCGGTGCACTCACTCCAATCGGTAATACGTATCAGGAATACTGGGAAGGATTGAAGGCTGGCAAAAGCGGATCGGCACCCATCACCAAGTTTGACGCTTCCCTTTTTAAAACAAAATTCGCTTGCGAACTGAAAGGATTCGATCCGACCAATTTCATGGATCGGAAAGAAGCTCGCAAAGTGGATCCTTACACACAATATGCGCTGGTGGCCGCAGATGAAGCCATCAAAAACTCAAACCTTCTTGCCCACAAGTTCGATCCAGATCGCGTCGGCGTAATCTGGGGCTCCGGCATCGGAGGTCTTCTCACTTTCCAGGAAGAAGTAAAGGCCTTTGCAAAAGGCGATGGCACACCTCGCTTCAATCCTTTCTTCATTCCGAAAATGATCCCGGACATCGGCGCGGGACACATTTCAATCAAGTATGGTTTCCGTGGACCGAACTATGCAGTGGTTTCTGCATGCGCGACGTCAACGAATGCTATCTATGATGCATTCACCTATCTCCGTCTTGGAAAAGCAGATGTGATCGTAACCGGCGGTTCTGAGGCAGCGATCTGCGAAGCCGGTGTGGGTGGTTTCAACGCGATGAAAGCACTCTCCGAAAGGAACGACTCTCCCGAAACTGCATCACGCCCTTACGACAAGGATCGTGATGGTTTTGTGTTAGGAGAAGGTGCAGGTGCCCTGATACTTGAAGAATACGAATATGCACGGAGGCGCGGTGCCAAGATTTATGGAGAGATCCTGGGTGGTGGCATGTCTGCCGATGCGTATCACATTACAGCACCCCATCCTGAAGGCGCGGGCATTATTAAAGTAATGCATCACGCGTTGGAAGATGCCGGCCTGAAGGCATCGGACATCGATTACGTGAACACGCACGGAACGTCGACACCGCTCGGCGACATCGGCGAGATCAAAGCGATTCAAAGTGTGTTCGGCGAACATGCTTATAAAATGAATATCAGCTCCACCAAGTCCATGACGGGCCACTTGCTTGGAGCCGCGGGTGCCATTGAAGCCATTGCATGCGTACTGGCATTGACCGAAGGTGTCATCCCTCCTACCATCAACCACTTCACGGATGATGAAGGACTCGATTCGAAACTTAATCTGACGTTCAACAAAGCCCAGAAACGTAACGTGAACATTGCATTGAGCAACACGTTCGGCTTCGGCGGACATAATGCGTCAGTCATCATCAAAAAAGCAGAGTAAAATCGCGTGTGGAGCCTACTGAAAATTCCCGGGAGGCGTTCTAAAAAGGAAGACCAAAAACTGCTTACCGCAATCCGCACCATCACCGGGTTTGCACCTTCGAATCTTTCACTGTATAAATTAGCGACGTTACATACGAGCCGCGCGAAGCAGACCAATGGTTTCCGTGAATCAAATGAACGGCTTGAGTATTTGGGCGATGCGATCCTCGGAGCCGCAGTGGCTGACTATCTTTTTAAAAAATATCCATTTAAAGACGAGGGCTTCCTCACTGAGATACGCTCGCGTATTGTGAATCGTGAATCTCTGAATTTGCTGGCCCGGAAACTAGGCATCAATCACATCGTCCAGTTCGATCAGAAAAATGTTCAGCTGCAACAGGTCGTACTGGGTAATACACTTGAAGCCATCGTAGGCGCTATATACCTTGACAAAGGCTATCTTCGATGCAAGAAATTTGTGATCGATAAATTGATCCAACCCCATTTTGACCTGGACGTGGTCATCCAGACCAACGTTAATTATAAAAGCAAGATCATCGAGTGGACCCAGCGCAATAGTAAAGCAGTCCGTTTCGATATGGTGGAGGCACGGAAGTCCAAAAATCAAAAGGAATTTTCGATTCAGATTTTCATTGATGAGCAGCCTTACGGTACCGGCTACGGTTTCACGAAGAAGAAAGCCGAACAGGATGCGGCGATGAAGACCTGTGAGCTATTGAGTATATAAAAGGTTTCCCACAGATCTCACGGATTTTGAATATGATCTCACAGATTTGCATTAATCAGCGTGCATTCCATCTGCGGGAATCAGCGGGAAATATTTTCATTCTCCTTTTTATCAGCATAATTCTTTTTTCCTGCAATCACAGCCAAACCAGCAGCAGCAAAAAGAATCAGACGTTATATCGCGTGTCGAAAGATTCTCTATATGAATACGGATCGCCCGCCGGATACATAAACGAAAAGGGTGATACCATTATTCCTATTGGAAAATATTTGGTTTGCTTTACAGACACGATTCAACCCATTGGCTTCGTACTCAAGGGAGATCTAAATGGCAGAAATATTCCGTTAGCGATCAACACATCCGACAGTATTCTGTTTGAGGTCTATTGGTTCGACAACGGACCCGATTATATCGCGGAAGGAGTTTTTAGAATTGTAAACAATGGCAAAGTGGGATTTGCGGACTCACTCGGGAATATTGTGATCGAACCTAGCTTTGCGTGTGCCGAACCTTTTCAAGAAGGAAAGGCTCGCGTTTCTATCGACTGCGAAATAAAAACAACAGAAGACGCTGACGGACATAGGGCGATGATCAGCGACAACTGGTTTTATATCGACAAAGGCGGCAACAAACTAAACCCTTGACGTACATGATTTGCAGAATAAAAATATCTGTGCTATCCTTTTTTTCCGTGGAATCCGTGGGAAACCCCTCGGAAACCTTCGTAGCTTAATTTGAGTTATAATTGCGCATGAGCACCCTCAAAATCGCCGGAGCCACCCTAAACCAGATCCCTTTTCATTGGGAAAACAATGTCAGCAATATCCTGGCAGCGATTGAAGAGGCTCAGAAGCAAAAAGTGAAAATCCTTTGCATGCCGGAACTCTGTATCACTGGATACGGCTGCGAGGATGTTTTGCTCAGCGATTGGCTTTCAGAAAAAGCAGCGGAAGTATTATTACAGAAAATTGCACCCGCATGTACGAACATCGTCGCCTGCGTGGGTCTACCGGTACGGATCGACAAAGTTACCTACAACGGCGCCGCGGTTATCAAAAATGGTGAGCTGCTTGGCATTTCGTTAAAACAAAATCTTGCAAAAGAAGGCGTACACTATGAACCGCGCTGGTTCGAACCGTGGACGCGCGATAAGATTGCAGAGATCAGCCTGGCCGGTAAAAAAGTGAACGTGGGTGATTTGGTATACGAAACCGATGGCATCGTGTTCGGGTTTGAAATCTGCGAAGACGCATGGAGTAAAAATCGACCAGGGTACAGATTGCAGGAAAGACATGTGGATTTGATTCTGAACCCAAGCGCCAGTCATTTTGCAATGGGCAAGGCAGGGCTCCGCGAGAAAGAAGTCATCATCGACGGCTCCGGGAAATTCGGTTGCGTATACCTTTTCGTAAATCATCTCGGCAATGAAGCGGGCAGAATGATCTACGATGGCGACATTGTATTTGGACAGAACGGAAAACTGATCGCAGTCAACAACAGGCTGTCATTTAAGAGATTCAATCTGCTGGCATGTGATATTGATTTTAAAAATGCATCGCAATCACAACACATTCCTATCACCGATGACCGCGACCACAACGATGAATTTGTGCGCGCCACTTCTCTCGCGCTTTTCGATTACCTGAGAAAAAGTCGCTCCCGCGGATTTGTGCTAAGTCTCAGCGGTGGTGCGGATTCATCGTGCTGTGCCGTGCTCGTTTCCGAAATGGTACGACGCGCGTCGTCCGAACTGGGTTGGGAAAAATTCTGGAGCAGCCTGGGGTATGATCCAAAGTCATCACCAGCTTCGCAAAAACAAGCAGTAAGAAAATTGCTGACTTGCGCATATCAGTCAACACGCAACTCATCTTCCACCACGCTGAATGCTGCCAAATCATTGGCTGATTCCATCGGTGCCGAATTTTATGAATGGTCGATCGATGCGGAATCAGATTCCTATAAAACAAAAATTGAAACCGCGCTGGGACGCAAGCTCACCTGGGAACTGGATGATATTGCCTTGCAGAATATTCAGGCACGATCGCGCTCACCCATCATTTGGCTTCTGGCCAACGTAAAGCAGTCTATTCTTCTGACTACTTCAAATCGAAGCGAAGGTGACGTGGGGTATGCGACCATGGACGGCGACACCAGCGGAAGCCTCGCCCCTATCGCCGGCGTCGACAAGCCTTTTGTCTTACAATGGCTTCGGTATGCACAAAAAGGACTTGGATACCAGGGCCTTGATGCAGTGAACAATCTGCAACCTACAGCAGAACTCCGACCTGCCGAGCGCTCGCAGACGGATGAAAAGGATCTGATGCCTTACTTAGTATTGGTAGCCATCGAACGATTGGCAATCCTGGAGCGTCGCCCCCCGATGGAAGTGTTTCAGATCTTAAAATCACAATACGATCCTCAACAACTGAAAGGATGGATCATAAAGTTTTTTAAACTTTGGTCAGCAAATCAGTGGAAACGCGAAAGGTTTGCACCCGCTTTCCATTTGGATGATCTCAACGTCGATCCGAGGAGTTGGTGCAGGTTCCCAATCTTGTCGGGGAGTTTTGGTGAAGAGTTGAAAGCATTGGGGTAGACCTTCGACTCCGCTCAGTCTGACCCTTCGACTCCGCTCAGTCTGACCCTTCGACTCCGCTCAGTCTGACTCTTCGACTCCGCTCAGGCTGACCTTCGACTCCGCTCAGGCTGACCCTTCGACTCCGCTCAATCTGACTCTTCGACTTCGGTCAGGCTCATTTGCACCTTTGAGTTCGCTCAGGGAGACGCGAGCGATATTTACGCGCAACCCAACCGATTAAATGTGGCACCCCCTCGCGCTCCAGGCATCTCCACATCTACTCATCTACCCATCTCCTCATCTCCTCATCTCCTCATCTACTCATCCTCACATTTTCAAATCCCCATCAGTGATTTAAGCTATATTTGCCGCACTAATCTTAGCACATGGATCTGAGCTTCATTATCTGGAACGGCAGCCCTGACATCTTTTCAATCGGACCTTTCACCCTGCGTTGGTACGGCCTTTTATTCGCTTCCGGGTTCCTGATCACTCAGCAGATTCTTTACTACATGTTCAAGAAGGAAGGGAAGCCGGAAAAGGATGTGGAGACCCTTACGATCTATATGGTGGTGTCCACGATCCTAGGCGCGCGTCTGGGACATATTACCTTTTACGAACCTTCTTTGTTCTGGACAGACCCGCTCGGTGTGTTCCTGCCATTCCAATTTTCACCTGAATTCAAATTCACCGGACTGATGGGTCTCGCCAGCCACGGCGCCGCGATCGGAATACTATTCGGGTTATGGTTGTATTCAAGAAAGAGAAAACCCAATCAGAATTATCTCCAAACCCTCGACCGGATTGTGATCCTTGTTGCCCTGACGGGCGCTTTGATTCGCATGGGAAACTATTTTAACGCAGAGATCCTGGGCAAACCCACGGACAGCGCATTGGGTGTTGTATTTATCAACGGCCTGACCACGTATATTAACGACAGCGGCGAGCAGCCCGATGGGACCCACATCACGGAAAGAATATTCGTGAAGAAAAACGGGGACGCTAAAGTCCAGGCCAACGGTCGTGTTCCCATCAGCATTTATGTATTGTTCAAGCCGGGCGTGTCAGAAGCCGATGCACGCTCTTTTGCGGAAAACAAAGTCAAGCGCGCTTTGTACACTTTTTCAACGACTGAACTTCCCGCTGTAGATGCGTACCGGGCTTCTGAGCCTGTGGTGAATCTCGTGGTTGACGAGAAAACCAACCAGGCAATGGCCCGGATCGACACCCTGGGCATTACCCGGCATCCTGCTCAGCTCTACGAAGCGATATCATGCGTTATTCTGTTCTTGCTTCTGCTTTTAATCTGGATGAAATACAAGGCCAACTTGCCGGAAGGAAGAATATTCGGATACTTTATGATTATCCTGTGGAGTTTGCGCTTTCTATACGAGTTTCTGAAGGAACCGCAGGAAGACTTCGAAACCACACTCCCCCTCTTTATGGGACAGATATTGAGCATTCCATTAGTTATCATTGGGATATATTTCCTGATCCGTTCCTATCGCAATCTCCAACCGTTGGCACTGGATAAGTTTATTGTCGCGGCCGCGATATTGTCACTGGTAGCGTCCGGAATTATGGTATGGAAACCCACCTGGTACTGGCCTATGACCTATTACATGTTCCTGCCGGCAATTGCATTGATGCTCTACGCGATCGTGAGGCTCACTTTCATGAAAAAAGCAGTAGTGGATCCAAAACCATGACGCATAAAACATTGCTCATTCGCGTTTATATTGATAATCCAGGATGAATCTGCATGTTTGCGTTGTTGCTAGGATTGATACTGACGGCTGCCGGAGGCGACATGGACTTTCAGGAGTCCCAGACCGATTCCTTACAGCAAAATCAATCTGACTCTATCGATCAACGCATCCTGCGTGTCGACCGGGTGATCATCATCGGAAACAAGGTCACCAAAAACCGCATCATCGAACGCGAACTTTCTCTGAAACCCGGCGACACCATACGCGCGGTGTCGCTCCCTGGCACCTTACAGTGGGATAAAAACAAACTATACAACCTGCGATTGTTCAACACGGTCACCGTGCGACCGCTGGAACTTCCCGGCGACCGTCTCGATATTCTGGTAGAGGTCACAGAGCGATGGTACATTTTTCCTGTGCCGATATTCGAACTGTCCGACCGGAATTTTAATGAATGGTGGAATAACTACAATCACGATTTCAACCGCATCAACTACGGCATGCGCATTTACAAGAACAACTTCCGGGGCCGAAACGAATCCCTGCGACTCACCGCCCAGTTCGGATATGTCAGAAAATTCGATCTCCAATACCGCATTCCCAATCTTGATAAAAAACAAAAGCAGGGAATCGCTTTCAACTTCGATTACGGAACGCCGCGAAACCTCGCTTACAAAACTTTGGATCACAAGCTGGTTTTCCTTGAATTGAAAAAAGTGATCAGAACTTCTTTTGGAGTAGGTGTGGGATATTCATATCGCAAATCATTTTTTGAAACGCATTTTCTGAACGTCAACTACCGCCAGGCGGAAGTGATCGACACGGTACTTCAACTAAATCCGATCTACTACAACAACAGTAAAACGACGCAGAAATATTTTGCGTTTTCTTACTCTTTCGTTTCTGAACACCGCGACGTAGTACTTTATCCGTTGCGGGGATATCAGTTCAGTTTTTTTGCATCAAAAGCGGGCCTGCTGCCGTCCGATGACGTGAATCAACTCGAGCTGAATGCTACGTACGCACGCCATTGGCCGCTAGGGAACAATTTCTTTCTCTCGAATTTCTCTTCGGCGTATTGGAGCAATCCGCAAAATCAGCCTTATAACATTTTCAACGCCATGGGTTACCGCAACCAGCTCGTGCGGGGTTATGAGAACTATGTGATCGAAGGGCCGGAGTTTGCACTCAACAAAACAACCATCAAAAAGAAAGTCTTTGGAAAATCGTGGACGCTCAATCACATGCCGATTGAGCAATTCAATTTCCTGCCGATCGCCATTTACATCAAAGCATTCGCCGATTTCGGTTACGTAAAAAATTATCCCTACTATGATGAAAAGGGAATCAACCAGCAATTCTCGAATCGCTTACTCACCGGCACCGGTTTCGGTGCGGACGTAGTTACTACCTATGACATGGTGCTCCGTTTTGAGTATACGTTTACCCAGCAGCAACCCGGAGGATCATTCTTTTTTAATCTAAAAAAGGAGTTTTAATCCGATGCTGCATGGTAAAAACCACAGGTAAGCAGCATCTTGCGCTCGTTTTACACGTATCTAAGGATTAATCCTGATACCTCCAGACCTTTTTGTTGCCTTTTTTATCGTAGCGATACCAGGTCCCCGTCCTTTTACCCTCTTCAAAAAAGCCGGAGTACTCCAACTTTCCCTCTTCATTGTAGAATTTCCACGGACCATCCTCAAGTCCTTGTAAATAATTTCCGATTTGCACCAGCACACCCTTCTCGGAATAAATTCTTGTCTCACCTTCCGGTAAGCCGTTGACATAAGTCAATTTACGGCTCACCTTTCCGTCGGGATAGAAATGAACCCACTCACCCGCGTACTGTCCCTTGATGTAGATTCCCTTTCGCTCAAGGCCACCATCCATATGGTAGTAAAATGCGGAGTCAGTCATCGCACCATCCCGCCAATGTTCCAGCGCCTGCAATCTGCTGTTGGGGAAATAGTACGTGACCTCACCATTTAATTTTCCATTCTTATAGTTCTCCACTGCACTGAGTTTCCCGGCAGGATAAAAATACTGCCACTCCCCTTCTTTTTTGTGATTCAGGATTTTTCCCTTGCCACGGGTCTGTCCACTGGGATATGCATCGACCGAGTCGATCAGTTGCGCCAGTGAAGTGCAAGGGGCGATAAAAAATATGATCAGGAAAACATGCCGCATAATCATAGTCCTAATCCACTGCAAAGGTGTAAACTTATTTTGAATTTATACGAATGAAGTTTTACACGATCATATTGATTGTGTGGCCGTACGCTTTTATCCATGCGCAAAGTGTCTCCACACAAATGAGTGCGCGTGCAGCAGGTATGGGGAATGCGAGCGCAACTCTCTCCGACGGCACCGGCGTTTTCAATAATCCCAGCGGCCTGAACTTTGAAATTCCGGTGGCATTCTTTGCGTACGAGGTAACACCACAACTCCCCGGCGCAAACCGCACATCCGCAGCCATCTCGCTGCCATTCAAGGTGGGTGTCGCTGCCGCTGGCATATTCAGGTTTGGAGACGACCTGTATAGCGAACAAATAATAACCGCAGGATTTGGAAGCAAAGTGGGAATAACCTCTCTGGGATTGAAAGCCAATTACGTCCAATACCAGGCCCCCGGCTATCAAACGCAAAATGCGATGAGCATCTCTTTCGGAGGGATCACCGCCATCACCAAGGAAATTTCAATTGGAGCTTACATCACAAATCTAAACCAGGCCCGGATCGCGGACACAGAACTCCTACCCACAAAACTCATAGCAGGAATCTCAATCCGACCTAACGAATCGTTCCTCGCCTCGACGGAGATCGAGAAAGATTTGGTGTATGGCGCCACCTGGCGAGCCGGAGCTGAATATTCCGTGAACAAAAAAGTATTCTTTCGAAGCGGATTCAATGCAAATCCCACCACTGGATTCTTCGGCATGGGCATGAAAGTAAAAAGAATGACTTGCGATTTCGCGATGAAGCTGTCGCAGGTTCCAGGCAATTCCTTCCAGACCTCTGCAACCTACAAACTCAAGGGGGACAAAAACCCATGAGATGGACTTTACTTTTATGCATTCTGATCCCGGCATTTGGCGCCAGTCAGGATTTTCCGAGAAGCGATTTCAATCTGGAAAAGCTGGTGGACGAAATATTCCCCATGCAGGATCTCGATTTAAACTATGACGAGCTATATGAGAGTCTGGCTCAGCTACTTTCCAATCCGTATGATTTGAACAGCGTTACCCAAGAACAGCTGCGGTCGCTGCTGGTTCTGACGGAAGGAGAAATTAACTCCTTTCTGAACCACAGAACACAATACGGACCGTTTATCTCAGTGTATGAACTTCAGGCAATCCCTGGCTGGACCCGTCAAACGTTCGATAAAGTCATTCCCTTTGTCCTTGTTACCGAACAACAATCAAAATTCAATGCTTCCATTTTTAAGCGGGCCTTTGAAGAACAAAACAACTATCTTCTGCTTCGGGTGGAACGAAGTCTTGAAACAAAAAAAGGATACCTCACCGACACCGAACCTTCCCAACACTACGCCGGGTCACCCGAAAAACTTTACGCGCGGTTCCGGGTATCCCGTTCAAACGATTTCAGTTTTGGATTCACGCTCGAAAAAGATCCCGGAGAAACGATGACCTGGCAGCCTGCCCAAAGTCAGTATGGTTTTGACTATATCTCATTTCACGGGCAGGTTCAAAACAAAGGCAGAATCACAAACCTGATCGTTGGTGACTACCAGTGTCAGTTTGGTCAGGGGCTTGTGTTGGGCAGTGTCTTCGGATTTGGAAAGAATGCCGAGACGATCACCACCGTTCGACGAAGCAATCTCGGATTCCTACCCTATACATCAGCGAGTGAAAACATGTTTCTGCGGGGAGTTGCATCCACCGTCACCTTGTCGCCATCGGTCTATTTTCATTCCTTCATTTCCCGGGCTTTGCGCGATGGCAACCAGTCGGAAACGGAAGGAAATTCGTTCATCACCTCTCTGTCTGCCAGTGGCCTTCATCGAACTCCCTCAGAAATTGAGGATCGTCAAAAAATCGAAGACGTAGACTATGGTGCGGTCATCCAGTATAAAAAACAGGCCTTAGACGCAGGGGTCATCTATCATCACATCAATCTCTCATCGCCTCTTCTTCGTGATCCTACTCCCTACAATCAATTTTCATTCAATGGAGCCGCCAATAACAATGCAAGCATGTATCTCAATTTCAGTTGGGCCAACTTTACCTTCTTCGGCGAGGCAGCACAGACACTTGGGCATGGAGCTGGCGTAACGGCGGGTCTACTGGGCAACCTGACTTCGGCGTTGGAGGTGTCCCTGTTGTACAGAAATTTCTCCCGTGAATACTATTCATTTTATCCGAACGCCTTTGCGGAAAACACTACACCACAAAACGAACAGGGACTATACTGGGGATGGAAATACAAGTTCAACCGGAAATACTCCGCGAGTGGATATTTTGATATGTTCGCCTTTCCATGGCTCCGATATCGCGGCTATGATCCGTCCGAGGGTAATGAATGGCTGTTGCGTTTTAATTTCACACCATCGAAAACCGTCAATTTTTTCGTTCAGGCTCGTGAAGAGTCTAAGATCAGAAATCTCTCAGAAGCGTCGAATCTATACGCAACTGCCATCGGCGTGAAAAGGAATTTTTGGGTCAACTGTGATTATGACGCACCTCCTTATTTCTCTTTCAAGACCCGCATTCAGTTCAGCGACTACAGGTTGACCAGCAAGATCACACGTGGGATCGCGATTGTTCAGGATGCAAGTTTTTCTACTGGGCGGTGGACTCTTTCCGGCCGCTACGCGCTTTTCGATACCGATGATTATGACAATCGCTTGTATGCATACGAGAAGAATATGTGGATGGCTTACTCATTCCCGGCGTACTATGGAGTGGGCGTCAGAACATTTGTGATGGTTCAATACAAGCTCACCAAAAAGATAGATCTCTGGCTGCGATGGTCGCAAACCCGATACGCAGATCTGGACGGAATAGGAACGGGTACTGAAATCATAGCGGGAAATACTTCGAATGATGCTAAATTTCAGGTCAAAATTCGATTCTAGACAACTTTACGGCACTTTCATGCACGGAACTACGCACGTTACCCCTGAAGTGGGGCTGGTCTTGGCGATAGGTTTAGCCATCTTTATCCTCATTTACCGCCAGATTTTCCGCAAGCCCCGCCGGTAAAACCCGTGTAAGCTTAACTCCAGTTTGGACATTTCATCGCTGTTTTTGTAGATTTAACGATCTGATAACGATTGTTTTAACCCTAAGGTGCAACTTCTGACCTTAAACCACCTGACCGGACTATGAGAAAGATAAATGTCATCTTCTTCCTGATTGTATTATCTCTAATCCTCCTCTCGGCAGCCTCCGTTGCGTTCTCTCAGACAACCAGAAAAACACTAGAATTGGCGGACTTCAAAGGCATCTATGTGAATTCGAACTACACGGTCATGCTGAAACAGACCAATAAACAGGAAGTTATTGTTGAAGCACCTACTGATATTTTCGAAGCCAGCGAAGTCAAAGTGGAAAACGGCAT
This sequence comes from Cyclobacteriaceae bacterium, assembly GCA_044227305.1. Classification (GTDB taxonomy): domain Bacteria; phylum Bacteroidota; class Bacteroidia; order Cytophagales; family Cyclobacteriaceae; genus ELB16-189. Next base: position 507,938 of record JBGAFJ010000002.1, read on the forward strand.
ACTCATGATCAACATGGAACGCAAGCCGGATAGTCCGAACAAGAGCATCTGGGCCAAGATCGACGACATCAAAATGAATCCGAACATGAAAGTTTACATCAGTATGAAAAATGTAAGCGAACTGATGGTAAACGGCGGCGGAAAAATCATCTCTGAAAATTCAATCGCTTCAGATTATATCGCATTGGGTGTGGCGGGCAATGGAACTTTGGATGTAGACCTGAAGGGAAATACCGTAAAAGCTGAGAACAGCGGCAGTGGAATGTTGATCCTTCGCGGATATGCAACCTCGCTGGACCTTTCAGTCAGCGGCAGCGGTAATGTGAAGGGCTACGATTGCCCCGTTGAAACCTGCAAGGCACGACTCAGCGGAAGCGGTTCGGCGGAGCTGAATGTTTCGTCAAGCCTGGAAGCCACGGTGCTTGGCTCTGGCAGTATCAAACACAAGGGCAACACCAAAACACTCACCAAGAAAGTCTACGGCAGCGGTGCAGTCGACCGTGCATACTGATTTCAATTCTTTTATAGCTATTCAAAAAAGTGATGGCAATAGCCATTATTCCCATTTAGCGTTATCTTGGATGCATGTCGGTAACCCTTGCATCTGCCGTTCAGGCCGCCCCTGTTTTTTTCGACAAAGAAAAAACACTTCAGAAAATAGGTGATCTTATCTCAGTAGCGGCGCAGACTAAATCACAACTGATTTTATTTCCTGAAGTATTCATACCCGGATATCCGAGAGGACTCATCTTTGGAGCGTCGGTCGGAGGCCGTACGTCTCAGGGGCGTGATCTCTTTCTCCGCTATTGGGAAAATTCGATTGAGGTGCCCGGCAAGGAGACCGCGTTGATTGCGAGTTGGGCCAAAGCCGCAAGGAGTTATGTTGTCGTGGGTGTTACGGAAAAAGATAAGATCAGCGATACTTTGTACTGTTCCCTTCTTTACTTTTCTCCTGATGGACAACTCCTCCATCGTCACCGGAAAATAAAACCAACGGCTGCGGAGCGTATCATTTGGGGAGAAGGCGACGGCAACGATCTGACTGTGTTGGATACTCCCCTTGGCAAACTGGGCGGACTCATTTGCTGGGAGAATTACATGCCGCTCGCCCGTGTAACCCTTTATCAACAGGGAATAGAAATTTACCTGGCTCCCACCGCTGACTGCAGGGATAGCTGGCAAGCCACCCTGAATCACATTGCCTGTGAAGGGCGGTGCTTTGTCATGGGTTGCAATCAATACCTTACCAAAGAACATTATCCGAAGGAACTTCAGGCATTGATCAACGACGATCACCCCTCCTTGCCCAGCACGGGCGGCAGCGTCATCATCAATCCCCTCGGAAAAATTTTGGCCGGTCCTCTGTTCAACCAGGAGGGAATTGTGACCGCGGAGATTGACTTACGTGATATCGTTCGCTCTAAAATGGATTTTGATGTGATCGGACATTATGCCCGTCCGGACATATTTTATTTTGAATGGCTTAAACAAAAATGAGGATGGAGGATCCCAAAGAAATAGTAATGCAATTCTACACAGCTTTTCAGAAGAAAGACTGGAAGTCGATGCAGGCGTGCTACCACGATGAAGTTCATTTTTCAGATCCCGTGTTCCCAAGTCTGAAGGGAAAGCAGGCGAAGGCGATGTGGCACATGCTCGCGCTCGCGGGGAAAGATCTGACTTTGAATTTTAAGAATGCCGCGGCCCATGGTGATACGGGTTCGTGCGACTGGGAGGCTTTCTATTCCTTTTCAAGAACGGGCAGGAAAGTGCACAACGTGATTCATGCAACTTTTGAATTCAAAGAGGGGAAGATTATCCGGCATAAAGACGATTTTAACTTCTGGCGCTGGTCGGGCATGGCTTTAGGAACAATCGGTAAACTCATGGGCTGGACACCTTTTATCCACTCAAAAGTAAAAGCAACTGCCGCGCAAAACCTCTCGAAGTTTATCAACGAACACCCGGAATACAAACAGTAATGCCAGGCCGGAAGCAAGCGAAAGCTTCAATATTTAACGGATTTTGAAGGTTTTATACCCCATATGGGTATAATAATGGTGTGAGAATACGCCGGATGCAATTAGTAACAAGGCGAGTGCCGCCTGTCAATGCAACTTACCATCCAAGCCCTTTGATTTTGATTCTTAAAATATTATTATATTTGCCATGTTAGCCAACAAATCCTCCCTTCAGCACAAAAGTTTTCTTTCGTACTTCCGGTGAGTTTTATTGGACAACAAGTTTATTATCTAACTAATTTCAACAGTACACATGAACATTTATGTAGCCAACATTCCCTGGAAGGCCACCGAAGATCAATTGAAGTCGCACTTTGCACAGTATGGGGAAGTAACATCTGCAAAGATCATTATGGACAAAGTCACTCAACGCAGCCGCGGTTTCGGTTTCGTTGAAATGGCTGATGATTCATCTGCACGTCAAGCTATCACCAGCCTGAACGGCGCCGACTTTCAAGGCAAGAATCTGGTTGTGAATGAGGCACGCCCGCGTGAAGAAAGACCGAACAACTTCCGTAGCAACGGGGGTGGTGGTTTCCGCAAGGGTGGATTCAATCGCGAAGATTAATACAGATCTTATATTGATATTCCAATGCCTCGGTGAAAGCCGGGGCATTTTTTATTGCCAACACCTAAGCATAGCGCTCGGGACTAAACAGATCCAATGCGATAGACGTCTTTCCCCTTGCGACAATCTCACTCACCAGTTTACCAGTACCCGGTCCGAGGCTTATTCCCAACATGGAGTGTCCGGTTGCCACGACCACATTTTTTAAATGATTGACGCGCCCAAGATAAGGGAGCCCATCCGGTGAACACGGTCGCAGCCCATGCCATACGTCTTTTACAGCGGGCATCGAAATGTTCATATCGGGATAATAACGCGGAATAGCATCGACGATTCCTTTCAATCGTTTCATATCTATATGATCATTCACCCCGGCAATCTCCATGGTACCACCAAAGCGAAGGGAACTATCCATGGGAGTCACTGCCACACGGTCTTCTAAAAAAATCGTTGGCACCTTCGTATTCTTTGGTACGTCCTTCAAAGTGAAACTGTAGCCTTTGCCTGCCTGCATGAGGAGGTTCAAACCAAGTTTAGCCGCCAGTTCGCCAGACCACGAGCCCGTGGCCAGGACAAGCTCATCGGTATCATAGGTGCCTGCGTTGGTTTGCACCGCAACAACCTTTTCACTTCTAATCGCGAAATCTTTGACATGGGTTCCTGGAAAAAACTTCACTCCATTTTTTCCCAGGAATTTTTTCATGCCTGTCATTAGTTCCTGAGGAATGATCTGTGCATCTCCAGGATAGTACACACCACCTCGTGCAGCTACTCGCACTTCGGTTTCAAGATTTTGAATTTCAGCCAGCGATAACACGTGCGCTTCAAGACCCGCCTCACGTGCAACATGAGTTGCCTCAATCTCTTCCTCCTCGGTTGCTTTTGTCTGGTACAACATTAACAACCCGTTTTCCTTGTAACCAAAATCGAAAGGCAACTCCCGGCTCGCGGTCTGATACAACGCCTTGCTGAACAAGCTCAGTTGTTTCAAAGCCGGTATGGAACGCTCGACATGTTCCCTGGTCGCATGTTTATAAAATTGCCAACCCCAACGGATGATGTCGCCACTCAATCGGGGGCGGACGTAAAACGGGCTTGAAGAGTTAAACATCCAGCGAATCCCTTTGGCGATCATTCCAGGCGCTGCCAGCGGCACAATATGACTGGGCACGATCATGCCTGCATTGCCGAATGAGCAACCCTCATTCATTTGCCCGGAATCAAAAATGGATACTTCGTGACCATCCCGGTGAAGGTAATAGGCCGAGCAAAGCCCAATCACACCACCACCGATTATACTGACTCTACTCATGAAAATTTTACACTACCTGGAATCCGTAGGCATAAGGATCATCATCAGGATCGATGGTGATAATATTTTTTCCATAAACCCTCGCCCACCCTTCCACACTCGGAATAATCGCCTTCCTGCCAGCGACTTCTGTGACCTCTTCCACACGTCCGATAAATTTGGATCCGATGATACTTTCGTGAATGAAGTCTTCACCTTGCTTTATTTTGCCGTGCGCATGCCATTGAGCAAGCCTTGCCGACGTGCCGGTGCCGCAAGGTGAACGGTCAATTGCTTTGTCTCCGTAAAAGACGGCATTGCGCGCAGTGGATGAGGGGTCGATTACTTTGCCACCCCAGAGGATATGTGAACAACTGTTTATCGTGGGATTTTCCGGATGCTCAAACTTATACTTTGCGTTGATGTTTTTTCTCAGCTCTCTGCTCCAGGCCACGAGTTGCCCTGCTGTGAAATCCTGAAGTCCCGAAAACGCGGGCTGTTCATCGACAATCGCGTAGAAGTTGCCGCCATAAGCAACATCAAATGTTAGAGGTCCGAGATCAGGACAATCCGCGATGAGACTTTCACCAGCGAGATAGGCTTTCACATTTTTCAGTTTCACCGACTTCACCTTGTCCCCCACTTGCTTGTATTCGATCCTTACCAAACCCGCAGGTGTTTCAAGGTTTAATATGCCGGGCGTTTTTGGAAAAACGAGACCATGCTCGATAGCGATCGTAACGGTTCCAATCGTTCCGTGACCGCACATCGGCAAGCAGCCACTCGTTTCAATGAACAAAACACCTGCATCATTCGCCGGATCGACGGGCGGATACAGGATGCTTCCGCTCATCATGTCGTGACCTCTTGGCTCAAACATTAATCCCTTTCTGATCCAATCATACTCCCGGAGAAAATGCTGGCGCTTTTCGCTCATGTTTTTTCCGATGAGCTCAGGGCCACCGTCAGCCACGACGCGAACCGGGTTGCCGCAGGTGTGGGCATCAATACAAGAAAATACGTGGGCTTTCGGCATGGTTGAATTACTTCTTCCACTCATTGTTGAACAGCCTCCAGATACCAAGGGGGTTCGTCTGCTTCAACTCTTCGGGGAGCAAAGCATCCGGGAAATTCTGGAAAGACACGGGTCGAACAAATCGTTTGATGGCATCGATCCCCACAGAACTGAATCTCGAATCGGTGGTCGCGGGAAATGGACCTCCATGATGCATGGATGGACAAACTTCAACGCCTGTCGGAATACCATTGATAATCAATCTGCCTACGCGTTCCATGAGCAGTTGGATAAAGTCGGCATACTGTACCAACTCATCCTCCTCGCCGATCACCGTCGCAGTCAGCTGGCCTGGCATTTTCAACACGGCCTGTTTTAATTCTTCGATCCCTGAAGCTTTCACGAGCAGTGAATAGGGTCCGAAAACTTCCTCTTCAAGAACGGGATTGTTCAGGAAGTCCATGGCATCCACAACCGCCAACGTGGAAGTGCCCTGATTCTCTTTCGGCTTCTCCTTGGACTCGGCGACCATGGTGACCCCTTTCTGTGAAAGTGCTTTTTCGCGATTCTTCACAAAACTGGAAGCGATCCCGGGATGAAGCATCGTACCAGGAGCGATTTCTTTCATCTTCATGCCGAGTTGTTCCTGGAATTTATCAAGTTCGGAACTTTTGGTCGCCAACATCAGCCCGGGATTGGTGCAAAACTGTCCAACACTTTGCGTGATCGATGCTGCGTACATGTCAGCAATCTTTTCACTTCTCGCTTTAAGTGCTCCTGGCAGAATAAATACAGGATTTATACTTCCCATTTCTGCAAACACGGGAATAGGTTCCTTTCTTTGAACCGCGTAATTGTAGAGCGCCATGCCTCCGGAAAACGAGCCGGTAAATCCCACCGCCTTCGTCAAAGGATGCTGTACGAGGGTCTTTCCTGATTCGAATGAAGACCCATGCACATGTTGAAAAACATGAACGGGCATACCCGATTTTTGAACGGCGTTTGAAATAGCTCCAGCGACCAATTCGGAAGTAGCCGGATGAGCCGGGTGAGCTTTCAATACTACCGTGCAACCGGCGGCCAGGGCTGCGGCGGTGTCGACGCCAGCGGTCGAGTAAGCCAGCGGAAAATTACTTGCTCCGAAAACCACCACAGGTCCAAGGGGCACAAGCATTTTTCTGATATCCGGTTTCGGCAATGGTGCTCGGTCAGGAATGGCTGTGTCAACCCGCGCATCAACCCATGACCCCTCTTTCACCAGAGCAGCAAACTGACGTAGCTGATTACAAGTCCGGCCCCGCTCTCCGGCCAGTCGCGCTTCGGGAAGGTTGGTCTCTTCCATCGCCTTTTGTATGAGTGCTGGCCCAAGCGCCTCGATCTCGGATGCGATCGCCTCCAGAAAGGCGGCTTTGGCCATACCTTTCACTTTGCGATAAGAAAGAAAAGCTTCCTGTGACTGCTTCAGCACAATATCAATTTCGTTGGCGTTAAGATCTTTAAACATAGATGACATATACTTAGATATTTTTTTTTAAATCCACTCCTGATTGACCACAGTCTGCTCGACAATAAGTTCTCCGGTGTGCTTTGTGGCACGCGGCTCTACGAGCATGAGTTTCACTTCTTCATCGCCCGTCCAGGGTCGATGTTCCACGCCTTTGGGCACGATCAGTATCTCACCGGGCTTTGTTTCGATGGTTCTGCCGTCTCTAAAATCCATTTTTAGGGTTCCTTCGAGCACAACAAATAATTCGTCTTCGCCATCATGTTTGTGCCAGACCAGCTCCCCTTTGACTCTGGCGATCTTTACATAATTATCATTGAGTTCACCGATGATATAGGGGTGCCAGTGCTCAGAAAACTTTGAAAATTTCTCCTTAAGGTTGACGTGCATGTTCATAGTTTTTTATAGTCTGGAAGCTTCGGTCTCGTCGCAAGACCATCGCGAATCACTTTCAATACCCGATCACGCTCTTCACCGATGAGCGTAAGTCGTGGTGCGCGCACTGTTTCGGATCCGATCCCGGTCTGCGACTCGGCTAGCTTAATGTATTGCACAAGCTTGGCATGAATATCAAGTTCGAGCAGAGGCAGGAACCATCTGTGAATAGCAAGCGCTTCAGCCAGCTTGCCGGCTTTAGCGAGTTTATAAATCGCTACGGTCTCTGCAGGAAACGCACATACCAACCCTGCTACCCAGCCGTGTGCGCCCATGGCAATCGCCTCAAGCGCAATCGGATCCACGCCACAAAGAATCTTGAACCGATTGCCGAAACGGTTGATCATCCGGGTCACGTTGCTAATGTCGCGCGTTGACTCTTTCACTGCCTGAATCGTGGGCATATCAGCCAGTTCTGCAAGCATATCAAGGGTCACATCCACTTTGTAGTCGATCGGATTGTTATAGATCATCAGTGGAAGTGGTGTTGCGGCTGCCACGGTTCTGAAATAAGTCACTGTCTCGCGGTGATCCGACTTATACCGCATCGGTGGAAGCATCATTAAACCATCGCATCCGAGTTTCTGAGCTTCTTCTGCAAGTTTTACAGCCTCTCGGGTGCTCCCCTCTGCAATGTTTAAGATGACGGGCACTTTTTTGGCCACCATGCTGATGGTGAATTTCACCAGTTCGGCTTTCTCCTCATTGGTTAACACGCTGGCTTCACCGAGCGTTCCCCCAAGAATCACGCCCTCTACGCCAGCATCCAGCTGGGCATTCAGGTTTTTCTCGAAAAGTTGCAGATCCAGTTTATCATCGCTGGTGAATTTTGTCGTCAATGCGGGGTAAACGCCATTCCACATAAGCAATTTTTTGGTTAAAGGTAATGCGAACAGGTCTTCGCTGGGCGAAAATATTGTGTGCGCGGTACAATTTTTATTGCTATGTGATCGGATTGATAATCAGATAATTGGCGCCCAAGGCACGAACACACGAAGGTACATCAAACTGGTTCCCGGTATGCCCGCGTCTTCGAAGGAGAATCATAACTATCTTACGAACCATGAAACGGCACGCACGATCATTCACGAGAACCGCAATCCTAACAGTTGTTTTAATTCTGACTGGCTGGGCGGTAATGGCGCAACGCGCCACCAAATCTCAAAACAACCTGACGGTCAGTTTTATCAGCATTGGTTCAGGCATTGACTACAAAGCCGAAAACCGTTTCCTCGATTTTGTCAATGGCTTCCAGCAGAAATACCGCCTGGACACACTGTATGAATTATCGCGTTGGGGCAAGGAGGGTGAGACCGACTACATTTTCAATATGAAAAAGCTTTCAATCAAACAGAAAAAAGAACTGAAAGACGGCCTGACTAAACTTTTCGAAGGCAACGCGCTTGTCACGATCAGTGACAAACCACGCCATTGATCTTATGCCCTCTTTAATTCAATGATCGTCAACTCGGGTGGCATACCTACTCGACCGGGATAGCCAAGATACCCAAAGCCGCGATTCACATAAAGATGCTGATCACCCTCCTGATAAAGGCCTCCCCATTGCTTATACACATATTTCACCGGGCTCCATTTAATGCCTGCGATCTCCACACCGAATTGAAAACCGTGGGTATGCCCTGCAAACGTTACATCGATGTCAGGATGGTTCGGGCGTACCTGCGCATCCCAGTGCGTGGGATCATGTGACAGCAGTAATTTCACAGCAGCATCTTCGGTTCCTTTCGCAGCCAGGTCCAGATCACCATGTTTTGAAAATCTTACGCCCCAGTTCTCGTTGCCGATAATTGCAATCTTGTCTCCTCCCTGCGTGATGAAACGATGTTCATTCATCAGAATATCATAACCCATGCTCTTATGGGCCTTGACCAAATCATTGAAGTTTCGCTCTTTCGCGCTGGCAGACTCCCATTTCTTGTAATCGCCATAGTCGTGATTCCCTGTTACCGAAAACACGCCAAGAGGTGCTTTTACTTTTTCGAAAATGGGAAGATAGTCTTTTACTTCAGAGGTTTCATTATTGACAAGGTCTCCGGTAAAAAAGATCAGATCCGGTTTTTCGCGAAGGAACGTTTCCACACCACCTTTAACAGCAGTTTTGTTCCAGAAACTTCCGGAATGGATATCGGAAATTTGTCCAATGCGGATTCCGTCAAATGATTTAGGAAGATTCTTGAGTTTGACCGTCACATTTCTAACACGATAGTCGTGCGCACCGGAAACAATACCATATACAAATGCAGTGGCTGGCACCGCCGTCGTCGCCAACGCCAGCTTCGACAAGAACTCCGATCTTGGGATCGAATTGCCGGGGAGCGCTTCATTTGATTTCGTAAAAAATCCGACCACCCAACGCACACCTCGTTGCAGATCATCCACAAGCAAAACAACCAGGCCGAGCACCTTCGAAAAATACGTCGCGACGATACCCGTGATTATGAAGTTCCTCGCATTGGCACTCACTTTATACGGGTCACCAAAATTCCACCAAAACAAAGCCAGCAAACAAAGCGCCGTCGGAACCCAGAAACCATATCGCAGAATTGACTTCCATGGTGCACCCAGGTTCTTGCTGATCGCCAGAATTGCCTGAAAGAAGTAAATATCGATCAGAAGAAAGAAAATGATAAACAGTGCGAGCGTCATAAGGCGGTTGATCATAAAAAGAAAAGTCGTCCTTTGGTAAGGACGACTTTCCGTCAATTTTAGTTCAACGCTACCGGATGATCCGAGATGGGCTCAACCGGCGCTACCTTCGTTTTAAAGATTCGCTCCTTCAGTTTTGCAACCAAAAGGTACATTACCGGCACCAGGAACAGGGTCAGGAATGTTCCGAAAATCAATCCGAAAATCATCGTCCATGACAAAGGTCCCCAAAACGCAACGTTATCACCACCAAAGAAGATGTGTGGATTGCCATGTGTGAACAAGGTGACAAAGTCGATGTTCAATCCCACGGCCAACGGAATAAGTCCCAGTGTAGCCGCCATAGCAGTCAACAATACAGGAGTCATACGCGTTTTTGCAGCCTCAGCGATCGCAGCGCGAAGTTCCATTCCCTGCGAGCGGAGCAAGTCGGTAAATTCTACGAGGAGAATACCATTGCGAACGACGATTCCCGCCAGCGCAAGGATACCTACACCCGACATCACGATCGAGATCTCCATTCTGAATAAAGAGAATCCAATCAGCACACCGATAATACTGAACAATATTTCCGAAAGGATAATAATGGGTTTGCTGGTTGAATTGAACTGGGTAACGAGGATCATGAAGATCAATGCGAAGGCAAGTCCCGCAGCAATCCCCAGGAAGTTGACAGTTTCCGCCTGATCTTCCTGCTCGCCGGTCATTTTTACGGTCACGCCATCAGGCACATTGAACGCATTGATGGCTTTGGTAACCTGAGCGACCACTTCATTGGGATTCGCATCGCTCAGCACATTTGAAGCAATCGTGATCACACGTTTCTGATCAATGCGACGGATACCTGCGTAGCTGTTTGAATATTCGATCTTGGCCACTGACGACATTGGTACCTGGCGCACCTGCCCACCCGATGCCATGTCACGGTACGTGAGCGGCAGGTTCATCAAGGTATTGATGTCGTTCCTATAGTTTTCGCTCACCCGCAGTGTGATTTCGTAGTCATCATTGTTGTCGCGGAATTTAGAAATCTCTTTTCCGTTGATGGCGGTGTTAAGTGCCATACCGATCTGCGCAGTTGAAATGCCTTCCCGATTGGCTTTTTCACGATCGATCGCGATGATGATCTCGGGCTTGTCGCTCTGAAAATCTGACTTCAGCTCTTCCACGCCGGGGATTTGCAGAGAGTCGAGATAGCGTTTCAACCGATCTCCGGTTTTCACCAGGATGTCGAAGTTTTCAGCAGCTACTTCGATATTCACAGGCTTACCGGTAGGCGGTCCGCCTTGTTCCTGGTCCACAGAAATGGCAGCGCCGGGTACATCTTTTACACCTTCACGAATCTTGTCAAGGTAGACCCTGGTAGATTGCCCGTTGCGCTTAGCGAATCCGACGAAAGCCACGGCAACTTTTCCGAGGTGTGGCTGCGCATTGGAGCCCGATGTCTGATCCTCGGCAGCTCCTACTGCAACGTTGGAGATGATGGATTCGACAATTGGGTTGTCTTTGCCGACAATTTTCGTTACCCGGTCTTCCACCATGTTGGTGATGGAGTCGGTCACTCGCTGATCTGTCCCGATCGGCAAGGTGATGTAGGTATAAATAAAGTTGGGATCTCCCTTCGGGAAAAACACCACCGGTGGTTTCATGATGGCGGTGAATACGATCGAGAAGAAGAACAAGCCAATTACCGCCAGCACAACCCAGATAGGTCTGTAATAAAGAAGGAATGAACTGATGATTTTCTTATAACCGTTCTGAATTCTTGGCCAGAAGTCGGTCTGGAAATGTGAGATCGCACGGCTGAGATAGAAATGGTTCAACGCATACAGCGCGAAGATGGTGATCACAAAATTTCCAAAGCCAAAGAATCCGATGAGGTATGATACCAACGCCATCGATCCGAAGACCACCAGCGTCATCTTGAAGCTGCGGTTGAATTTTTTCTGATTCTCATGATCGTGGTCGTGAACTTTCATAAAGTCTGCGGCAAACACGGGGTTCATGATATATGCTACAACCAACGACGCCAGCAAAGTGACAATCAAAGTGATCGGGAGATAGACCATAAACTTACCGATGACCCCAGGCCAGAAAGCAAGGGGCACAAACGGCGCGAGCACGACCAAAGTACCCGACAACACCGGGAGGAATACCTCTCCCGCCGCGATCTTCGCCGCTTTGCGGATGGGAACCTTCCCATTGTCGAAAACACGGTGTGTATTTTCAATCACCACAATCGCATCATCCACCACGATACCCAGCGCGAGGAGGAAAGAGAACAAAGTCATCATGTTCAATGTGTAACCGAGCATCGGGAACACAAGGAAAGCAATGAAGCTTGAAATGGGCACTGACAGCCCGACGAAAATTGCGTTGGTAGCACCCATGAAGAACATCAAGATGATGGTCACCAGGATAAAACCAATGATGATGGTATTGATCAAATCGTGTATGGTGGTACGCGTATTCTCTGACTGGTCAGCTGTGATGGTCACGTTCACACCCTGTGGGAGAATGTTCTCCTTGTAATTCTTTACGATCTCATTGATCTGATCTGACGCAATGATCAGGTTCTCTCCGCTTCTCTTGATGACATTCAACGTAATCACGTTCTTCTCATCCAGACGCGCAAAGCTCTCCTGCTCTTTGTGTGAGTCGATCACCTCAGCGATGTCTTTCAAATAGATCTTACCGCCTTTGGTGGATCCTACGACGGTGTTACCCAACTGTTCTGCAGAAGTAAACTCGCCATTTACCGTCAATGATCGCTTCATTCCTGCTACAGAAATCTGTCCCCCGGGGATAATCACGTTCTCTCCAGCCACTGCCTGCTCCACATCTGCCAGGCTCACACCGGCAGCACCGAGCTTGAACATATCTACGTTAATCTGGATCTCCCTGGTAAGCGCACCTACGATATCCACCCTCCGGATCTCACGGATTGCTTCAATTGCATCCTGCATGTCCTCGGCATATTCTTTCAGCGTGGCGAGATCATAGTCGCCGGAAATATTCACGTTCATGATCGGAAGCGCCGAGATATCGATGTCGATCACCTGCGGATCGTCCTTCAGGTCGGTGGGTAGATTTTGTTTTGCACGATCCACCGCATCCTTGACATCCTGCTTGGCTTTATCAATCTCGATATCGGTTTCGAATTCAACGATGACGTTCGAAAAACTCTGAACCGAGTTACTCTTGATTTTCTTTACGCCCGAGATTGACTTCACTTCTTTCTCAATCTCTTTGGTAATCAGGTTTTCTATGTCACCCGGTGCAGCGCCGGGATAAATCGTCGCCACATAGATCTGCGGGAAAACCACCTCAGGGAAGTTTTCCTTCGGCAGGCCGGTAAACGTGAGTATACCCGCCAAACATATAATTATCGTGGCCACATAAATGCTGACTTTGTTGTCAATGGACCAACTGGTGGGTTTAAATTCTTTTTCTATGTCTTGCATAATTCGGTTGAATTAGCCCTGAAGGCTAAATCTTCAGGGTTGGGTTAGTTGTCTTTCTCGACTATATTTTAATCGGTTCGCCGTCATTGAGTCCCTGATATCCAACAGTGATCACCTTGTCGCCAGGGTTAAGTCCAGTGATCTGAGCCATGTTGTCATACACCCCCAGCACCTGAACTACCTTTCTGCGTGCAAAAAATTTGCTATCCTTTGCTTCTGCGATGTAGACTACTTTCTCATCATTAATGGTCTGCACCACATTGACAGAAATCGCCAGCGCATTGGGCACAGTCTGGAAAACCACCTTGATACTGCCCGTCATATTGGGACGCAAATCCGTGCGTGAAGGCAAAGCCACTTCAATCGGGAATGTTCTCGACAACGCATTGATGGTCTTGCCCACAAAGGTTACCTTCGCGTCCATTTCCTTGTTGATATCAGGGAAAGTCAGTTTCACCTTATTGCCGACTTTGATAGAAGTAACATACGCTTCAGAGACGCTGGCTTTCATTTTCAGTTTATCAAAGCTCACCACACGGAAGGCCGGAATGCCAGGCGCCACGTTCTGACCGATCTTCACGTCCACTTCATCAACCGAGCCACTGATCGGGGATTTGATGCGGCTCATCTCGATCTGCTCGTTCAATGTAGCCAGGCGTTTCTCAAGGCTTTCCTTGTTGTTTTTTGCCTGGAGGTATTGAACCTCTGTACCGATCTTCTGATCCCACAGGTTTTTCTGGCGCTCATACACCGTCCTGGCGAGTTCAATGGAAGCTTTCAATTCGTCCACATTGCGTTGCAGGATCGAGTTATCGATCTGTGCCAGCGTTTGGCCTTTTGAAACCACGTCGCCTTCACGGGCATATACCTGTGAGAGGACCCCTGCGCTCTTGGCGCTCACCATGATGTTGTCTATGGCTTCAACGGCTCCCTGGGTTTTGATGAAATAGTCGAAAGATTTCGGAGCGAGTTCGGTGACTCCAACCTGCTTGTATTTCACGTTGGCATCAGGGTTTTCCTTAGCCAATTCCGCTTCGAGCTTGGCGATTTCAGTATTGACTTTCGCCTGCTCTGCTTTCAATTTCTCCAACCGGCCTTTTTTGTCGTCGTTGGTGGCGGCACTGCAGCCTGCGATGAGGATCGCAAGCGTTGCTGCCGATGCAAATGATATGTATAAGTTAGTTCTCATGATTATTTATTTACAGTGTTGGAGGTTATTATTTTAATGATTCGAGGCTAGCACTTTACCGTATGACTTTTCAAGATCGACAGACGCTATGAGAGCATCGTAAAGCGCGGCGTAGTAGTTTGTCTGAGCTTCCTTAAAAGAAGCATCCGCATTGATTACCTCAATGTTTGACCCTACTCCTTGTTGGTATTTTACCACGGCAACGTTGTAGACCTCTTCAGCAAGGTCCATATTTGACTTTTGCATTTTTAAAGTTTCCAGATTATTGCTAAAAACCTTTGCGGACTGCTGTTGCTCCATATCAATCTGGTTCTTCACCAACATTTGAGTATTCTCTATCTGTTGGAGAGCTATCTTCTTTTGCTGGATCTGGTTGCTTTTTCTAAGGCCATCAAAAATGGGAAGATTCGCACGGATACCGACAACTCCCAAGTCTTTCCAATTCGAACTAAACTTAATGAACTCACTATACGCGGAGGTTCCATAACTTACGCCGTAGCTGCCATAAAAATCCAACCTGGGGAGATATTGGGATTTTGTATTCAGAATATCCAATTCTGTCAAAACGTGGTTGACTTCAAGTTTGCTATACTCAATGCGATTGCTATACGAGAAATCTTTTTGAAAGTCATCATTCAGAACCTGAAGTTGAATTGATTCGAGATTATCGGAAAGCGTGATGTTCTCGTTGATAGGTAGCCCCATCTGAAATTTCAGAAGATTCATACCGATCTCAAGACCCACTTCAGCGGTCTTTTGGGCAGTGACTATGTTATTAAACTGAACCTGCACGCGACTTACATCTATTTTTTCTGCGAACCCGTTATCGTACATCACTTTGGTTTGCGAAAGAAGTGAGTCAAGTCGTGCATAGTTTTTCTGAACCAACGCAAGACGTTCTGCGCTTACAAGTACTCCGTAGTATGCTTTCTTGATCGCGGAAACGACATCGATCTGTGAACTAATAAGATCTTTTCGTGAAAGCTCGGTGTAGGTTCTGCTCGCCTTCAAACCAACAAAATAGGATCCGCTGAAAATCATCTGATCTACGTTTATAGCAGCACGTCCAACATATTGGGTTCCAAATTTCACACCCACGTACTGTCCGGGGGGGCCGCCCAATACTTCGGCAGGCAGAAAGCTTGTCGGAATAATGAAGTTGCTTCCGAGGTCGGCAGAAGCGCCAATTTGAGGAAGTCCGGAAGCGACAGTTTCACCCACCCTGGCCTGCGCGGCTTTTACCCCCACCTGAGCATTTTTCAAGTTCGGATTATTCTCCTTGGCGTAATCTATGCACTGCTGTAGCGACATCGCGGCGGCAGGTTTGTCCTGTCCATAGGATAGCTGACTGAAGGCAACAATGACTAAGAATGAGTAGATAAGTTTCATATGGATTGAGGTATTAATTCGTGATTAGTTTGGGTTTTATATTTTTCATACATCTTACGGCCCTTGTCAGTGACAATACCGTAGAGGAAGTGTTCAAACATTTGCAGGCCTACCTCGGCCAGGTTGTACTTCGACGAGGGAAACACCGATTCATTGAAAGACAATTCAATCTGCTCCAATCGGACAGCCGCAAGGATATCTTTGTTGATCTCCGCCCGGTAGAGTCCCTCCTCAATGCCTTGCGTCAGGTTGCGAATGATCGATTGCCTGATGTCATTCTGCTTGTGACTCAGCCACGCATTCCACGCGGTAGGGTGAAACTTGTGGAGGTCAAACAACAACGATGGATTCATTTTTTTAAAATCCTGCTTCAGGCAAGCGGAGATCAGAACCATCTCGTCGATCGCATTCTTGGCCTTACTCCGCAATTCTTCATATTGCTTGTGATTCGTTGCAATGTGATATGTCGAAACCATCGTCACGATCTCATCCTTGTCCGCGAAGTAGTGATACAAAGTTTTCTTCGAAACAGATAGGTGCCGGGCTACGTCATCCATCGATACGCTTCGAATACCGTATCGCATGAATAACTCCCAGGCACCTGTCAAAATCCGGTCTTTGATGTCTTTTTCGTCCATAGGGGCGCAAAACTATGGAAACTTTTAGCATTACCAAAGTTTCCACGGTTTCCTTATACGCTCGTTTTTGCTATTGGTTGGGCCTTTTTAGAAAAAAGTGGTGAAATGATCAGGCCCTATCGACCTCAACCGTTTGCAATGTCAGATTTGGGGTCAGTGGCAGGTTGTTCAGAATGACACCATTTGTCTTTCATCTTCTGCTTAAACCTCTCGCGGTCTTCCGGAGACATATTCTTCCACTTGTCAGACCAATAATATCCCCAATGTGCGCGCTTGTTGCGCCAGTGTCCGCCGCCACCCTTGTTGAAACCTGAGAATAAGAGCTTGGACAGCACCAACAACCCCAAACCTTGCCAGAACGTAATCACCGGACCATTGAAAAGCGCGGGTACCAGCCAGTTCCAAAGGCTCTGCGTAACCAGGCCAAACAGGCCGAGCGCAGCCACCCCGATGACTATGATTGCCAATATTTTCGTTCCTCTGCTCATGCTCATAACTCAATAACTTTTAATGTCTTAATATTTTATTATTCGCCTACGACATCGTCATAGAACCGTTGAAGTCTCTTTCTCAATGCTATAATTGCATAGCGCTTCCTCGATAGCAGTGTATTGATCGAAACGCCTGTTTTTTCAGCGATCTCACGGAAGCTCTTTTCCTCCATCTCATTCTGGATAAAGATCTCACGCTGATCACGCGGCAATTCATCCAGCGCCAGCATAATCTCATCCCAGATCGCTTCTCTTAATAATGTGGATTCGGGTGTATTGTCCAGGTCCGGCAAAATCTCCTGGAGTGTCAGCGGCGATTCTTCATCCCTGCTGATCGCGCCTTCCAGGTCGGCCTTTTTAGGCCTTGCCGCATCACGGCGGTAGCGATCGATGATCTTGTTTCTCGCTACACTATAGAGCCAGGACGTCACGCGGTCGAGTGACTCGATCGATTCAAAACCCGCTACAAACTGGTAAAACACATCCTGGAGGATATCTTCTGCCTCTTCGGCGTTGGAAACCTTGCCGCGAATAAAGCTCAGCAGCCTGCCGCGCTCCTTCCGGAATGTCTCTTGCTTGATTTCCTGCATCAGGTTTATGTTCACCGCAACTGCCCGTTCCATACAACAGCATAGACGGGGGCGCGATTTTGTTATTTTAACAAAGGTGAAAAAATTGTAACGGTGATTTGGTTCATTTCGCGCCGGAATTCTACAAATACAGTATTTTTGGGCTTACAATCATCCAATGATTTTATTCTTTAGGTCTCCGTCCAGCCTCCTCTACGTGGTTGGGCACACGCACCCTTTTTCTCCTGACGATCTTTCGAAACTTACCTGGCTTTTTGGCGGTGCCAAACCGCTCACAGACAAAAGCCTCACCGGCGTTTTTGTAGGGCCGCGCAAGGAAATGATTACCCCCTGGAGCACAAACGCAGTGGAGATCACGCAGACCATGGGGATCAATGGGATCGAACGCATTGAAGAGTTTGCCGCGGCCGAGTCGGACGCTGTCGGGTTTGATCCGATGCTGCAAATGCTGTATAAGAATTTAGATCAAGACCTGTTTACGATTCACCACAAGCCCGAACCTGTTATCGGCATCGACAACCTGGCGGCATACAACGAAACAGAGGGACTGGCGCTCAGTGCTGAAGAAGTGAAATACCTCGAAGAAGTAAGTAAAAGCCTCGGTCGCAATCTCACGGACAGCGAAGTATTCGGATTTTCTCAGGTTAACTCGGAACACTGCCGCCACAAGATCTTCAACGGAACGTTCATCATCGATGGAAAAGAAAAAGCGCTTACTCTTTTTCAACTGATTAAGAAAACGTCCAAGGAAAATCCCAATTACATTGTCTCCGCTTATAAAGACAATGTCGCATTTATTGAAGGGCCGCGCATTGAGCAGTTCGCTCCCGAACGCCAGGATGTTCCTGACTACTTCAAGGTAGAAGACATCGATTCTGTTATTTCAGTAAAAGCTGAAACCCATAACTTCCCAACGACGGTTGAGCCATTCAATGGAGCAGCTACCGGTTCAGGTGGTGAGATCCGCGACAGGCTTGCTGGCGGAAAGGGATCGTTGCCGTTGGCGGGCACAGCTGTATACATGACATCGTATCCGAGACTTGACGGCCGCCGTGAATGGGAGAAACAGTTTCCTGAACGCAAGTGGCTCTATCAAACGCCAGCGGAAATTCTCATCAAAGCGTCCGATGGGGCCAGCGACTTTGGAAACAAATTCGGACAACCGCTGATCGGCGGAAGCGTGCTCACCTTCGAGCATTTTGAAGACCAGAAAAAGTTTGGCTTCGACAAAGTCATTATGCTGGCTGGCGGTGTCGGGTACGGCAGAAAACAGGATAGCAAAAAAGAACACCTGAAACCGCACGACAAGATTGTGATACTTGGAGGCGACAACTATCGCATCGGCATGGGTGGTGGAGCAGTTTCTTCGGTCGCAACCGGTCAATTCGGAAATTCGATTGAGCTCAACGCCGTACAACGTTCAAACCCCGAGATGCAAAAGCGTGTGATGAACGCGATTCGTGCCATGGTGGAGGCGCCGGTAAATCCAATCATCTCCATCCATGATCACGGCGCCGGCGGTCACTTGAATTGTTTGAGCGAATTGCTCGAAGAAACCGGCGGCAAAATCGATATCGATAAACTGCCTGTGGGTGATCCTACGCTTTCTGCAAAGGAGATTATCAGCAATGAATCGCAGGAACGGATGGGACTCGCTATTGCTGAGAAAGACGTCGCTGCTTTAAAACGTGCGGCGGATCGTGAAAGAGCGCCCATGTATGTGGCGGGAGAAGCCACCGGCGACAAAAAATTGACATTTCAATCATCGCACAACGGCATCATGCCTGTGGATCTGAAAGTAGATCACCTTTTTGGATCTTCGCCAAAGACCATTCTAAAGGATGATTCCGTAAAGAAAAATTTCGAAGCCATCTCGTACAATGATTCTCAGATAGAGTCTTATCTCCAACAAGTGCTGCAACTCGAAGCCGTTGCGTGCAAAGATTGGTTGACGAATAAAGTAGATCGTTCTGTCACCGGGAAAGTGGCTACACAACAAACATGCGGAGCACTTCAGCTGCCGCTAAACAATGTTTCGGTGATGGCGTTGGATTTCACAGGCAACAAGGGAATCGCTACCGGCATCGGTCATGCCCCCGCGGCTGCCATTGTCGATCCAGCGGCAGGAAGCCGTCTGGCGATTGCCGAATCATTACTCAATATTGTCTGGGCGCCGCTTTCCCATGATCTGAAAGGCGTTTCGTTGAGTGCCAACTGGATGTGGCCAGCAAAGAATCCAGGCGAGAATGCGAAACTATATACGGCTGTTGAGGCCGTGAGCGATTTCGCCTGCGCGCTCGGCATCAATATTCCCACAGGAAAGGATTCCCTGTCGATGGCGCAAAAGTATCCCAATGGCGATGTTGTTTATTCACCTGGCACGGTGATCATTTCTGCGATCGCTCAGGTGGAAGATATCCGAAAAACTGTTTCGCCTGACCTGAAGCCCGTGAATGGATCGATTATCGTTTACATCGATTTTTCGAAAGACGAATTGAAACTCGGCGGCAGCAGCTTTGGACAAATCCTTAACCTGCTTGGTACCGAGGTTCCTTCGATAAAAGATGATCTGCATTTCGCGAAAGCGTTTTCATCAATCCAGCGGTTGGTCAGGGATGAAGCAATCCTGGCGGGTCACGACGTATCCTCCGGTGGTTTGATTACCACGCTTCTTGAAATGTGCTTCCCAAATCCCGGCGCGGGCATGAAGCTTGACCTGACGGCGTTGGGTAGCGATGCTGTGAAAATATTTTTCAGCGAACGACCGGGTGTTGTGATCCAGGTGAAAGACGAGGCGAGCATCGCTATTCTAAAGAAGAACAACATTGCCTATTCAGTCCTGGGAACATATAACCCAACTTCAAAGCTGGAGATCAAAGCAGGAAAACAATTCACGTTTGATATCGATTCGACACGCGCGAAGTGGTTTCATACATCTTATCTGCTCGACAAAATTCAGAGGCCCAAAGGACACGCGGAAAAACGAAAAGCGAACATTTCGAAGCAGCCGCTCGAATACAAATGGCAGCCACGATTCGACGGGAAGTTTTCATCGTATGGCATAGATCAGAAGAGAAGAACGCCATCGGGTTTGAAAGCAGCGATCATTCGTGAAAAAGGAGTAAATGGAGACCGTGAGATGGCGTATGCATTGTACCTCGCCGGCTTCGACGTGAAGGACGTTCACATGACCGACCTGGTATCCGGTCGCGAGGATCTCAGTGAAGTGAACATGATCGTTTTTGTGGGTGGCTTTTCAAACTCCGACGTGTTGGGATCGGCAAAGGGTTGGGCTGGTGCATTCTTGTACAATCCAAAAGCCAAGGCTGCCCTCGATAAGTTTTACCAGAGAGCTGACACGTTAAGCCTTGGGGTCTGCAACGGATGCCAGCTTATGATGGAGTTGGGGTTGGTGTATCGTGACATAGAGATGAGCAAGCACCCCAAAATGCATCACAATGGATCAGGCAAATTCGAATCGGCATTTATCACGATCACCGTTCCAAAAAATAATTCTGTGATGCTGAAGAGTTATGAAGGATCGCGCCTGGGTGTTTGGCTTGCTCACGGTGAAGGCATGTTCCAATTGGGACCGGATTTTTCAAAATACAATGTAGCAGCAAACTACTCCTATCCTGAGTATCCTGGTAATCCGAACGACTCGGACATGGCGGTGGCGGCACTTTGTTCAAAGGACGGGCGACACCTAGCAATTATGCCGCACATTGAAAGAAGTCTGTTTCCCTGGAACTGGCCGCACTATACAAGGTCAAAGATGACTGATGAAGTGGGCCCGTGGATTGAAGCATTTGTGAACGCCCGGGATTGGGTGGCTGCAAAGGTTAGGCCCAGTCAGCACTGACATTCTCTCGTTCGGTGCCGTCATTTTCGAAAACTCCCACCGGCGCGTTCGAATTCGCGGTTTCAAAAAGCAAATTCACCCAATCGGTACGATAGACAGCAATTGTCATTCGGGTAAATTGCTTTGCCTACCGGAACCTATTCTCTTTTCAAAACCAAAAAACCAACAAACTGATATGAAAAATATCACAATGATTTCTATTGTCATATTACTGCTTGGAGGCGCAACACCCGCTTTCTCGCAAACTGAAAAAAGTAATTTTCTAATCGGAGGCAATATGTCGTTGGGGCACTCAAGTACCGACAACTCCACTTCAAGCGGTTTTAGTATCAGTCCCAACATTTCATATTTTGTTATTAACAACCTGGCGGCCGGTGCGATGATCAGCTCAAGCTACTCTCAGAGTACTACCACGGTAGGGTCAATAAAATTCGATTCTAATTCCAGCTCTATTGGTGCTGGCCCAACGGTTCGATATTATTTTCCTGTCAGCGAAAAGATTTACCTGTTTCCGGAACTGGATATGGTTTTTGCAAAAAGTACGGCCAGGAACACGCCGGACGGGTCACCAACCGTAGAATCGACCAATACACAATCGATATTCCGGGTTGGGGTGGGCGGCACCTATTTCATCGCAAAAAACGTTGGGCTTGAAGGATTTGCTTATTACCAAAATCTGAATTCCTCCGCGTCTTCCACTTCAACTACTACCTCTTCCATAAATCTGAGAATTGGACTACAGGTATACATCCTGAGAAAACTGAATTGAACTTGTCGGTGTACTCAACAAACTGGAGAGCCGGAATTGGATCGGTATGCCTCAAATATTTTTCCGCGCCTCAGATCATCCGTGACGGCACGGTTTCTTATACCCGATTGTTTATGATTAAATTGTTTAACGCTCTTATTAAAAACACGCCGATATGAGAAATATCACAATGGTCCGTGTCGCGCTTTTATTGACTTTGGGTGTTGGGGAAAGTTTTGCACAAATTCAACCTGGTGGGTGGATCAAGAGCTCTGTCCCATTCTTCCAACAATGCGAACAATCTCACCACTTCTAAGGAACGGCAACTAGGGACGCTGCGGTCTGCTGTCGCCACGGCGACGCGCACGGGCACGTTGAGAGAAATCTTCGAGATCTTTATTTTGGGAGTCGTTGAGCAGGGGACGAAGTTTTAATTTCATTGAATCCATCACCGCCGACATGTTGGCAAAAGATTGCTGTTGCAAGGCATCGATTTTTGCTGATGTCTCATCCAGGATCGGTTGCATGGCTTTTCGCTGATTGGAATCGGCTTTGGTGATCTCGAAGATTTTCATCTCAAATCCTTTGCGCATATCAGGCCGTTCATGAGCAGAGCGGCTATTTCTACCCTCCCACTTTTTTCCTCCACGCATTCGCATAAAAAACCCAGGAATCATCGATCCGATGAGAATCCCTACAATCAGGGTGAGACTTAAAAAAAGGATTGCCTTGTTTCTTTCTGCAGTCATAACAAATGGCTATTTAAAATGGTCATAAAGATCAAAGGAAAGCAAATCCTCTTCTTCAACAGGTGTGCTTTCAGGTGTGGCCGCTTCTTCGATACCCAGTATGGAAGCAACGTCTATCTTATCAGCAGACAGTAGGTTTAGGGTCAGGAGGAACAAAACCAAACCCACAGCAACAAGTTGATACTTTTTAAAGAATATCATGATCTGTCTGTCAATACCCACTTTAGCAGTCTGAAGCTTCGTGATCACTTTTTGCGCGAAGTAGGGACCGAACGTGGCATCTTCACTTCTGCGCAGCCGCTCCCTTATCTTTGTGTATTGGGCGATATCCGTTGCCAACTCAGGATGCGCATTTAACGCGGCATCGAGCTGACGCTGCTCATCTGCCGTTAAGGTTCCGTCCAGCGAACGGAGCCAGAGATCTTCTATTTCTTCGATCTTCATGCTTCCATATATTTAATCAATACCGACTTCAACTTCTTTTGCGCCCTTGATAACCGCGACAACACAGTCCCAAGTGGAATACCCAAAATCTCCGACGTCTCCTCTGTCGAATACCCTTCGATCAACCGCAAGGTAACAACGGACTGGAAGTCGGGATCGAGTTTCTTCAATTCGTACTGTACCATGTCCTTTGTATCCTGATTCACCTCGGGTGCTTTGGAATTCTGACCTGCTTCTTCGCTAACAAACAGAACATTGTTCCTTTTCCTCTTCCTGATCTCGTTTAGGGAAAGATTAATGGCGATCCGGATCAGGTATGTACTCAGAGCCGAATCGCCTTTAAACTTACCGAGGGACTGGTAAAACCTGATGAACACCTCTTGCCCTACATCCTCCGCTTCTGGTGTCCTTCCCAACATCGAATAAACCACACCGGCCACCCGTCTCTCGTGTCGGATCACAAGCTGTTTGAATGCCGACGCATCCCCGCTCTTCGAACGCTCCAACAAATCCACGTCGGACTGCATGCTCGTCTCCGTTCCCTCCTTATTTTGTCCGTTAGACACTGGTGGCAAGTTGTTTATTCCCCTGAATCTTGATTTTTTGAACAAAAAAAGCCGGAAAATGGGTCAATTCCGGCTTTCACTGAGTCTATTCGCCCGATGCTTTCATTTCTTTACCTGCTTTTGTAATTCACTCCGGATGTAGTCACTCGATAACCAATTCTTTCCAAGCATCACTCCCTGAACATTTGCCGTTTGGTTGATATCATTGAGTGGATTGCCGCCCAGGAGTACGAGGTCCGATACATTGCCCGCTTTGATCGATCCTGAATCTGGCGAATTAAAAAAAGCAGCAACGTTGACGGTCCCGGTTCGCAGCGCTTCAAAAGGCGTCAAGCCCGCTTCCACGAGATAGCGTAACTCGTGGTGGATGGAAAAACCGGGCACATTAAATACTTGTGGCGCATCCGATCCGAGCAACAATCCAACGCCATTCTTGTTGCACTCGTAGATCAATTTTCTCCTGAGTTTAACAAAGCTGCCAACATCTTCAGCATTGTAGCCTGGGGTTGCCATCATCTTGCGCTTATTGTCCGTCCAGGCCTCCACGGTTTTCGGATCCATATATTTCATTTCCGGGGCATCGCGCAATTGTTCGGGACTTTCATCGGCTGCGATCCATCTCTCGGCAAGACATTGTGTAGGTACAACCCACACGTGATGATCTTTCAACGCCTTCATGAGCTTTGGAATTTGAGTAACATCGGATTTTTTAGATGCAAACATCCCAAAAAATCCCACGTCTGAATCGGACATACTTTCGATGCCAGGCGTCATGCCTTCAATGAAACCATCAAGGTGATCGATCGATGCATACCCGGCATCGATGGCACGCCATACACCCACACCAGACGATACGTGACCGGCGTACGGAATCATTACTTCTTTAGCAGTCTTAACGATCGCGTTAAAATTCTCAAGTGTTAATCCAGGATGCAGTTTAAGAAAATCATAGCCAGCGGCTTTTTGCTCACGCACCATCCTGTCACCATCGGCTGGAGTCTTCACGCTGTTACCATTCAGAGAAGGGCCGGAAGTAATAAAATGCGGACCGAATATTTCGCCGCTTTGAATCTTACTTCTCAACTCCAGGTGTCGTGGATGACCCAACATACCGCGGATGGTGGTCACGCCATTGACAGCGAAGAGCATTAAAACATCTTTCATTGGTGCTATGTCGTCGATGGGTGGAACGTGAGCGTGAATTTCCGCCAGCCCAGGAATCAGATATTTTCCTTTGCCGTCAACGACAGTTGCTCCTGCAGAGTATTTAACTTTGCCAGAGACACCCATCGCGATAACCTTACCATTTTTTACAACTACGTCCTGATTTTGCAGCACTTGCTCCTTGTCCATGGGGATGACATTCACAGACGTGATAATCACTTCCCTCTGAGAATTGTCTATCAATGATTGAGAGAACCCAATGATTATTAAAAACAACAAGACAACGCTGAATATTGATTTCATAATCGATTATTTCATTTCCACTAAAAACTCCTTCGTTCCCGTCATTCCATTCACCCCCATTTTCATGGCTTGCTTGAACTTGATCTCGCCCTTTTTCTCTACCATGAGCGACTTTAAAGTAATGGATCCTTTCTCAACCGTAAGGTTAACAGAAGTGCGTGAACCTGATTCTTTCACTGTGAAACTTCCCCATGCGTACCCATTAGACCAAAAATAGGTCCCCGGCTTAGACGTAACGGTCAGTTTTTGATCAACGGCTGAATAATTAAATCCACTGAGCGCAAGTATCATTGACCAGCTCGCCATAGCGCGCGCATAATGATGTCCGCATTCAGCTTCATCAAATGGGTTACGCTTGAGTCCATCAAAGCGCGATCGCACGTTGGCAACAGTTTGAACACCTTCCTTCTCCATGCCCTCATACACCATGCCCGCAGCGGCAGTGTATTCCAGCCCGGTCCAGACTTCATTATAATAAGAGAAAGGGATCTTCGGTCTCTTTTCCGGTATAGGGTATGCGGCAAGTGCAAGCCCTGATTCGTCGCCGAGTCCATAAGTCCTCATATTATTAAAATGATCTTCGAAATTTTTTACGTAGTTATACTTCCAAATGCTTTGCATCGTCTTTTTAATATGAGTTGAATCAGCCAGATAGCCGAGTCCGCAAATGTGAGCCATGTATTGGCCCACGAGCTGATCGACAAGACAACCCTCGCCGATTTGAAAATCAGGTTTTGAGAGGTCAGACGCTCCCATGCCGATAATGAGTCCCGTGGCGATCTTGTTCCTGTCTGGAATGGGGATGATTTTCTGTATGTAATATTCTCCGTTAAATAAATTGGCGTCTGTCCACTTGCTGCCATTTTCGAATAGCCTGGTACACGTCGCTTCGAATTCCTTGTCTTTCATAAAATGCGCCATCTTCGAGGCAGCCTTCAATGCCCCCAGGTACCAAAACTCGATCTCGGGGTTTGGGCCGAAATATTCTATGTCCATGGTATTGTGCTGGCAACCTTCCATGACTCCATCGCGGTCGGCATCCCATCCACCGGGAATCCAGCTGAATGAAAGTGCCTTCTTTACTGCGGGCCATCTTTTGCGCAAGAACTCATCGTCTCCGGACAACTGCCACTCGCGGTACATTTTCATAATCGTACCCATCTGTCCGTCCGCAGCGGCAAGCCTGGCGTTCTTCTTTTTATCAAGCGGAAGCGAGACACGAAAGCTCATCAGGCCAGAATCATCCAATGCCCAGTCGAACTCGATCTCCCGCATCTTTTTTGCAAGCGATCCGAAAAGGAAAGGCGAAGCTTGCTCATAGTTCCAGACGTGCGTGCAATTCCCGTGGCATGATCCGATCGAATTAAATATTCCTTCCCATCCGAAAAAATTTCCATCACGGGTTCTGAAAGTTGTCTGCGAGCGAAGCGTGCTGGCATTGAAAAGCGCTGCTTCTTTCACCACATCAGGATAGCTGCTTTGAAGTAAAAGATTTACAAAGTCCGAGGTGGTTTTTTCGAGATCCGGAAGCTTGGGATATGTTTTCTCTGCTACATCCCAGGCATCGCTATAAAGTGTTGAATAATAGTTACCAAGGGTTACTCCTTCTTTATCATACCAATCTTTCCGGTTAGGGAAATCCCATGTCAACAAAAATTGTATTTCCCGCACTTCACCCGGTGCCAGATTAAATTTCACCGACAACGCAGCGCGCGGTGCATCGATCTTCTTTTGAAACGTCGTGTCCCTGAATACGCCATCGTCTGAGAAGTCATCCCAGAGATCATTCACGTTGGCATTCCACCCTTTCGGATCCAGTTCGGTGCGATAGGAAATGCCGGGTTTTTCGCTGGTCGTCAACGCGATCGTACCCCACGCATCTGATTTTCTGTCCACGCTGTCTGAGGTCATGAAAATACCCGAGAGTGCTGAGCCCTTTCTGAATACGTTTCGGTTTTTTTTGGCCCCTTTTGGATACAAAACTTTATTGAAATCCGATACATCATATTGCGACCCATCCATCCCGATGAAATTGTCCAACGAGCCTGCAACAGCAACTGTCAAAGGCTGAGAAGACTTATTCGAAACTTCATACCGGATTACAGCAACCGGAATTCCACTGGCATCCGGATCTCCGGGAACAAACGGGTTGAATGTTTTTGCCCGGACTGAAACCGGCATACCAGGATCATCCAAAGCCACTTGCGCGAACGGGTAAGCGACTTCGAATGTGGCCTGACGGAACCTGGGCAGCCCATGATTGGCACCCACCGCTCCCTCCATTCCTTCGTACTCCGACAAAGTCAAAGGGCCCATGAGGGCCTTCGAGATCTTTCTGCCGGAATTATCCTGTGTAAAAATCATGAAGCACGGTGCCTGCTTCGGTGTGGTCGCTCCATAGAAACCCTTGCCCGGTTTGTTCATGATCTCAACGTCTTTCCACTGCCCGTTTCCGCCAAACGAAATCGTTCCGGTGCCCACACCTCCAACGGGCATCGCAATTCTGCCCAATTCACCGTCGTTATAACGTTTCAACACGGGCCAGGGCCGGGGCTGCGAAAAAGACTGAATTGAGCCCAGTATTAAGATCAGGAGGACAAATCTTTTCATAAACAATTTTTTTTGAGTGGCGCGGAGTATCTTAAAGATAAGAATATCGTGGCGATGCGGGATGCCTTTCTGATCGCCTTGGTATGACTTTTTATGGCTCAATCATATGGCAACACTTACAAAATCGTTCTGTGTACTTGGCTGGGCATTGATGTCATTCTCATGCCTTGCCCAGGAAATGTCCCTGGATGAAAAGGTTCAGCGATACCTCGACGTTCACAAGAGACAATGGCACGACTTGAATGTGCCTTATGAAGACGGCAAGGTCTTGTTTGATATTATTATCAACCACCAATACACCACCGCCCTTGAAATTGGCACCTCCACAGGACACTCGACAATCTGGCTTGCCTGGGCGATGAGCAAAACCGGCGGCAAGGTCATTACACTTGAGGTGGACGAGAAAAGGTATGTTCAAGCACTTAAGAACATTGAACAGGCTGGGCTTACGAATTTTGTCGAGGCTCATCTGGTAAATGCTCATGATTATGTGAAGCAAACGAAGGGTCTATTCGATTTTGTTTTTTCAGACGCCGACAAAGGATGGTACAAGCAATATTTTATCGATCTGGCGCCGAAGATCAAATCCGGAGGCTGCTTTACAGCTCACAATGTCACCGATGGATATGTGAGCAAGGAATACTTGCAATACGTGGAGAGCCGTTCCGATTTTGATTCGAGCATAGATCGAAGCAGTGGCGCGGGAATTATGATCAGCTACAAAAAATAGCCGGAAGCAATTATTTACTTTTATTTTCTTTGTTGAGGGCTACAAAGAATTCTTCAATGGTCATTTTATGAATGGCGAGCAGACGAGCGAGGCTTTTCATCGTGAGGTTTGCGTTTCCTTTTTCAATCCTCCAATACTGAACCCTGGGGATGTCATTGTCATACGCAAAATCTTCATGACTGGTATACCCACGCTTCACCCGTAGGTCTTTCAGTTTTAACCCAATTTTCCTGAGCGTGGCGTCGAGGGCTTCCTTTTCTTTCACAGAAGCCAAATTCTAAACAATTTCACTTTCGTGTTACCGCCTATAAGTATACTACTTATAAGATGATTTACATTTTTATTATTATATTCATGGTATGAAGAATCTGTTAGGTGTTATTAAATCGTTTGCCAGGCACTGTCTTTTTTTTCAAGGCACATTGTGGCCGGAAGCAGTTCTGGGTGTTATCGGGTGGATCGCGCTTGTCACACTCGCATACTCATTGTACAATATTTTTTCATTTGAGCTCTCGTCGTGAACGCTCCCGAAGACATATTGAATCACTTCAGGATTACAATCACAGAAAAGCGCGTTGCGCTCCTAAAACTGATTCTGAGCACCGAAAAACAGCTTTTTTCGGTCAAAGATCTCAGTGATCGCCTACGTGCCAATCACCTCGCCATGTCCAACAACACCCTGGTGACAACACTCCTTATGTTTGTCACCCGCAAGCTGCTCCACGCCTATCCATCGTTAGGTCGTGAAGGAAAAAGAGGGAGACCTGTCATGCTTTATAGGGTGGATCCCTCCGTCACCCAGCGGTCATCGGATAACACGAACCCTGGTTCGCCGCATTAATTGTTCGCTCCGATTTTTCTGTAAAGGGCAAGGATTTTTCGCAATAAAGTGGGCAGGTGTAAAAATGTTTTCCTGACAATTTTTTGTCAGGAAAACATGCAGAGCAAAATCGTAGTCCCGGAAAAGGAATGACCAATTTGGTCATGTCAATTTTCGGCAAATGGAATCATTTGGAAGCAAGATCAGAAAATTAAGGATTGAGCAGGGGCTCCTTCTGCGTGAAGTAGCCGCACATCTTGAAATTGACCCCTCGCTGCTAAGCCGCGTAGAAAAGGGTTCAAAACAAATGACACGTGAGCATGTGCTTAAACTTGCTTCCGTGCTTAAATCGACAGAAGATGATCTCCTGGTATCATTCCTCAGCGACAAGATCATTGACGAGGTCGGCGACGAAAGGCTAGCGATCGAAGCAATACTTGTTGCAGAAAAGAAGATGGAGTACCTAAAACTCAGCCGCGAAAGGCTGAAAGATCAAACTGAAGCCGGCCAATGAAAAAGAGCAGAAAGTCCAATAAAACATCACATAAGCTTTCTCAAAGCGCCGATCAAAAGATGCTGGAAGTACTTTCCCGGTTTGCTGAATATCATCCGCCCATGCGGCTGTCAAAAAATCTAAGATCGCTCCTGATGGATTTTCTCAGTTATGATGGCGCCGGCGAAGCTCCCTACCTGCAAGACCTGGTGCATGACCTCCAGGGGTTGTTCGAGCTGCTGGAAGCCATTCAACATTCCGATGCCCCACATAAATGATTCCCTTCGGACCGCGCGACCGCCAGTCTCGCAAAAATTCTTAAGCCACTCACCCTACATTTCAAACGATAACGGAAAAAAACTTTTTTTAGAAATCGATTACGGTTCGACGCGGTGTTTCGATTGGTCAGGCAACTGCCTAAGTTAGACCATCAGACGTTTTTTAACCGATTTGTTTTGAAACCACTTTCTCGTCGCGAATTCTTATCGAAGAGCAGCGCGCTCGCATACCCGGCCATGATAGCGATGGACCTGCTTCGTGCCGCACCTGCACGTGGATTCTCATTAGAGGGAACCGGCTCAGGAAAACACGTGGTGGTTCTGGGTGCAGGACTGGCGGGTCTCACCGCAGCCTACGAATTGTCGAAGCTGGGATATAGGTGTACCATCCTTGAGGCGCGCAAGCGAAGTGGCGGACGTTGTTGGAGTGTCCGAAACGGCGCAACCAACAAAGAGATCTCCAGGCCCTCACAAACCGCACGTTTTGATGAGGGCTTGTACTTTAATGCCGGCCCTTCCAGAATTCCCCATCACCACCAGCTCTGTCTTCAATACTGTAAAGAACTGGGCGTCCCACTTGAAGTGTACAACAACATCAATGAAGGCGCCTATTTTTTCAGCGAAGGAAAAGGGCCTCTTTCCAACAGAAAGATAAGGGCACGGGAGATCCATAACGACCTGCGGGGGTACACTGCGGAACTTCTTTCGAAGAGCATCGATCAGGGACTGGATACAGGTCTCAGCAAAGAGGATACTTCCAAGATCATTGAATATCTGCGGGCAGAAGGCGGATTGGACATTGAAAAACTATACAAAGCCTCTGCCCGACGGGGTTATGCCAGTCCACCCGGCGCCGGGAACAATCCCGGCAAAATTGATGAGCCGCATACACTGGCGGGAATTATCGGGTCCGGATTGATGGATCCCGACTTCTACAACGTCGCCGAATACACCTATGAACTCCAGATGACGATGTTCCAGGCGGTGGGCGGGATGGAAAACATATCAAAAGCGCTGGAGAAAAAGGTTGGTTCAAACCTGAAGCTTGAGTCTGAAGTCACCTCCATCGTAAATACTGAACAGGGTGTAAATGTCATCTACAAAACGAAAGAAGGCGTTGCGACCATTCAGGGTGACTACTGCATTTGCACTTTGCCTCTGCCCGTTCTCAGCAACGTAGAGCATAATTTTTCTTCCGACGTAAGCCGCGCGATAGATTTTGTGCCCTACATCCAAACGGGCAAAATCGGGCTTCAGTTCAACCGGCGGTTCTGGGAAGAGGATGAGAATATTTTCGGCGGCATCACCCACACCAACAACGACCTTACACAGATCTTTTATCCATCCAACGACTACCTGGGAAAGAAAGGAATTCTCATCGGCTACTATAACTTCAATGACAAAGCGAAACGAACCGGCCTGCTTTCTTTTGCAGACCGCGAGAAGCTTGCCCTCGATAAAGGCAGTTTGATCCACAAACAATATCAGGAAGCATTTGAGTCATCGTTCTCCGTGAGCTGGCATCAGACGGAATTCAATTTGGGCGGATGGGCGCTCTATAATTCCGAAAGCCGCAAGACCCATTATCACGCGCTTCTCAAGCCGGATAAAAACGTCTATTTCGCCGGGGAACACACCACTTACCTGAACGCGTGGATGGCAGGCGCATTCGAGTCTGCCAGAAGCGTGGTCGCCGCAATTCATGGCAGGGCGACAGAACAACGCATCAATTATTCCAAAAGCAACTAAAAACCTAAATACACCACCATGGCAACATCATTCAACAGACGGAACTGGATCAAAGCCAGCGCAATGCTCGCTGGGGGCTTCGCATTATTACCTAATCTCAATTTTTCGGCACAGGCCAAACCGATGAACATCCGTTCAAAGAAAAGGATGACCGACGAAATGATTGCCGAAATGGCGGAGGAGCCGGTGATCCCGAAACTGAAAGCACGCTTGTTTGCCAACGAAAATCCATTCGGACCCTCCGCGAAGGCGAAGAAGGCCATCAAGGAAGCCATGGCGACCAGTTATCAGTACCCTTTCATGTTTGTGAGAGAATTAGCGACCCAGATCGCTGCATACGAAGGAGTTCAGAGAGACCAGGTGTTGATGAGTGCGGGGTCATCGCCTATTCTTTTGGCGGCCGCCATGTATTTCAGTAAAGGTGGTGGGAACGTTATCTCCGGCGATCCAAGCTATGATGATTTAACGGACCGGGTCGAGCAATTTGGAGGCAAGTGGATTAAAGTCCCGTTGACAAAAGACTTCAAGCTCGACCTGGATGCCATGGAAAGGCTTGTCGACGACAAAACCTCGCTGGTTTACATCTGCAATCCCAACAATCCAACCGGGACGGTATTGGAGACTGCGAAACTCAAAGCATTTTGTGAACGCGTCTCCAAACAAACTACGGTGTTCGTAGACGAAGCTTACATCGATTATCTTGATGATCCGGCTGCCGCGTCGCTGGTTGACTGCATCAAAAAAAATCAAAACGTAATCGTGACCCGCACTTTTTCAAAGCTCTACGGCTTTGCAGGGTTGCGGATCGGCTACATGATTGCACAGCCAGCCATGGTCAAATCGCTCGAGGCGTACTGTCCGGGTGGCAGTTCAATTTCCGCGACTTCCATCAAAGCGGCGCTGGCCAGCTACAATGACAAAGATTTTCTCTCCGATGCGCTGAAGAAAACCAGGACGTCCAAACAGTTCCTGTACGATGTATTGACGAAAGAGGGTTACAGTTACATCCCTTCATCCACAAACTTTGTGATGTTCCCAATCGGAATGGACGGAGAACGCTTCACGCAGGAAATGATGAAACGCGGTGTCGGTGTGAGGAACTGGAAGTTCAACGCCAAAAACTGGTGTCGTGTCAGCATCGGTAAAATGGAAGAGATGGAAGCATTTGCCGAAGCTTTCAAGCAACTTTCTTAATCCCAAATGAAAATGAGAATTACACTACTGGTCCTTTGCGTTTCTTCCATTGCGTTTGCGCAAGACGTCGTCAATCCACGGCCGCTGACGATGGATGAATATGAGAAAGCAAAGACTTTTCACATTCAGAACCTCGACCAGGAGACGTATGTCAAATTTGAAAACAAGTACATCCTGGATCGTTATGAGATGCGGAAACCGTATTTCATTACAGGCGATGATAAGCTGAAGAAGCGGATCGATTTGTATAAGTTTATTGCAAAGGATGGCTTACAGGAACTTGGCATCCTCTTGTTCTATACCAATGAAAACGGTAAAGTATACCGGGCCCTTCTGCCAAACTTTACAGCGGATGCGTCTGTATGGAATAAATACTTTGAAGACATCCACGCGATTGATAAGGAAGAAAAGAATTTCGTATTAAAAGTTTCCTACATCCTTTCCAAAGAGGTGAGCTTTCAGGTCTACAAGTTCATAAACCAGGGGAAAGATCTTGCCAGCGAGTCAGGAACCTACGGCAATGATATTTGCTTCCCTGGCGATCAATGGGTGAGTCTGTATGATGGGTCCGTGAAGGCGTTGCAGGAAGTAAAGCCAGGTGATGTGATTACTACAGTGGATCCGGAAACACACCAGACACAACGCATTACCGTGAGGGAGCTCGTTGAGCACGAAGCAAAGAACTATGCCCTGGTTTCGCTCACGCTGGTTAAGGGCACGGAATCTAACGGCATCCTATCTTTAGAGTCCAAAGTGCTGGAAGCGACACCTAATCATCCGATGCAAACGAACGCAGGGGACGTGGCGATCGGTAAGGTTGAGATCGGCGACCAGGTGCTTTGCCTTCAGGGTGACAGGCTTGAGACTTTCGTGGTACTCGATAAAAAAACATTTACAAAAGGAATTCAAAAAGTGTTCAACATCGAAGCCGATGGCGGAACAACATTCATCATGAATGGCGTGATGGTAAACCAAAAATAGTTTTTGTTGCTTAGCGTGTTTAGGCCTGCCTATGGCAGGCCTTTTTATTTACCCTGCTTCAGTTGTGTGAACATGAAATAACCTTCAACAAATCACGCCGAATTTCTTGCGGCGTTAATAATCCCAAACATACAGCGGATTACAAGTTTGCGGTAGAGTGTCTCGTGTGGTTTGTCGGTGCCGCGCCGCAAATTCATCAGTGCATATTGCTGCAGCGCAATCAACGGCAGGACGATGCGTTCGCGCAGTTTTATGGATTCACGGATCTGCTGATTATTCTCCATCAGCTCCGGCATGCCCGCCAACTCCAATACCATTTTTGTCGACAGTTCAAATTCAGCATACATCTTCTTCCAGAATGCTCCGAACTCGGGATCCTTTTCAAGATAGGCGGTCGCCGGATAGTAGGATTTTGTAAGCGACATCATGCTGTTGCCAATGAGTGTTCTGAAAAAGAGTGAGCGGCGATAGAGCTCTTGCAGAGGCTGCCATTGTCCGGCAGACTTCAGAGCCTGCAAGGCCGTACCAACGCCGTAAAAGCCCGGTATGTTCTGTTTCATTTGCGCCCAGGATCCCACGAACGGTATTGCGCGCAAGTCCTCAAATTTCAAACCCTCGCCATCTGATCGCTTGACAGGTCTTGATCCAATGTTTGTATCACCAAAGAACGAGAGGGGAGTAACTTTCTCCAGGTATGGAACAAACTTCGGATCAAGTTTCAGATCAAGGTAGGCTTTGTATCCCGCGTCAGCGAGTTTATCAAGCAGGGCCTTGTCATCGTTGGTGAGCTTTCCTGACAGATGCCCGAATACTTTGCCCTCCAATCCAGCAGACAGCAGTTGCTCCAGGTTGTACTGACAGGAAGCTTCTTTTCCGAAATTAGAACTGATCGTTTGCCCTTGAACGGTCACCTGGACCTCACTGTTCTCAATGGAATCACCCAACGAAGCGTAGAAGTCATGCGTATTGCCGCCGCCCCGTGCGGGGGGGCCGCCCCGACCATCAAAGAACAGCGCGGTAATCCCATACTTACGCGAGACTTCCGTAAGCATTTCCTTAGCTCGGAAGATGGACCAGTTTGCCCGCAGGTAGCCACCGTCTTTAGTTCCATCAGAAAAGCCGAGCATGATCGATTGCTTATTGCCGCGGGTTTCGAGGTGCTTTCGATAACCCGGTATCGAATACACTTCATCCATGATGCCTTTCGCGTGAGCGAGATCATCGATGGTTTCAAAGAGCGGCACGATATCGAGGTGCAGGTTGTTGCCTTCTGAAGACAACCAGTTTGCGAGCTGGTATACCTGCATCACATGAAACGCACTTTGACAATTGCTGATGATGTAGCGATGACAACCCTGAATGCCATTCAATGCCTGCAAAGTCCGGATCGCAGTAAAACTCGATATCGTCTCGGCGATAGCCTGATCTTCGGTGGCCGTTGCCTGCGCGTTGATCCCGGTGTTCAGGAGCGCATTGATTTTTTCAGCGTCAGACTTCAGATCAAAAACCGACTGTTCTTTGCCCATGCTGGCAAGAATGGTTCTGACTACTTTTTCATGTTTGCGTCCATCCTGTCGGATATCGAGGCATGCAAAATGAAAACCGAAAATTTTGACTTTCATGATAAACTGTTCGAGAAGGTCCAGAAACAATCCACCATGTTTATCAACAAGAATTTGTCTTGCTTCGAGTAAGTCCTGGATCAGGCCTGAAGGAGACGTATAGCCTTTTCCGTTGTACAGCGTATCATATAGCTCATTTTCTATTTTTTGAATCAGCTTATCAATGCCCTCGAAAGTAAACCTCCTTTTAATCCGCCTTACCTCCTGGTAATAATTCTTCAAAATCCCTTGACGCAGTCGGCCTGCGACGTTGAGCGTCACAGGTGTAGTGACAAATGGGTTGCCATCACGATCACCACCGGGCCAGAATCCGATGGTAATCAGTTTATCATTCTTCCATTCATCAAGCGGAATATTCAAACCTGCCATAAGCTGTTGCACAATAGCCGGTGCGGCCTGATAAAAGATATTCTCCAGGTACCAGCAAAGGCTTACTGCTTCATCAAATGGCGTCGGTTTTTGTTTGTTGATGAAACCTGTTTTACCCAACTGCTGGAGTAATAAATTAATCTGTTGAAAATCGTTTTGCCTGATTGCCACCTCGAGGTCTGTGAGAATGGCGAGCACGTTGCCAGGATAGAATTGTGTGGGGTGTGCAGTCAACACGACGCGAACCGAAAAATCTTCGACGGCGCTACGCAGCGCATTCATTTTGTCATCTGTCCCTGCCCGCAGCAACAACGCAGCCACCGATCCTTTACCCCGCAGGTCATTCACTTGCTCAAACGACGCATCCTCAATCGAATCAAATAGTACAACCTGGCGTTCGATGTATTGAATAACCCTGAAAAGAAAGTCGAACCGTTCCTCGGGACCGCTGCCCGGCGAGTAATCTTCAAAAAACTTGGCGATGATCTGATCCGGATGAAGCCCAGAATTGAATCCCGACTCAACGACCTGCTGCAAAAGAGGCAAAAAATTTCCCGTTCTGGATATCCCCTGAAAAGGCAGATTGAGAAACAGGCTGTTATAGATGGAGAATCGGGTAGAAACAATCGAATTGAAAGAGCTCACGCCAAGTATGTTTTTGTGTACCGTCTTAAAGATCATTTTAAGGGCAGCAAATTCCAACGTGATGCGGCAAATAATGGCTTTTCAAGCGAAAAAAGGTGTTTTAAAAATTAACATTTGGTCCGTTGGTATATTGTTTCAAGTGCGGTAAATTTTGTTTGCATTACTTAATAACGCGGTATATGAAGAAACTCTTCGCTCCCCTCTTTTTGGTGACCCTTGCGTCGTGCCTCGGCTATAAGGAACTGCCCGTAGAGTATGACTACAGCTACCGCGGGAATTTCAAAAAATACAGAACTTTCGAGATCATGCGTCCGGTCGGATTAGCGGACTCCTCAATGATGAACACGGTGATCGAGAAGTCGATCATCTCACGCATGAGGTTTCTGGGATACAAACAGTCGGAACATCGCCCCCACCTGATCATCGGATTTAAGATGTACACAGACAGCCTTAAGTTCAACGGATACAATCAGCCGGATATTGAAGAGTGGGTCAAGTCTTCCAATGAGGACCTCAACTATGACCAGCAAAAGTTTAACCTTCGTTCAGGGACACTGCTCATTCAGTTTTTCGACCGCCGGCAAAACCGATCCATCTGGCAAGGCTATGCGACAACCGTTTACGGAGGGATTGATTTTCACAACAACAGACATCTTAAGAATGCGGTGATCTCTATTCTGGATAAATATAGATTCTGGGCTGATGGGTTTATCGAGGGCGCTCCAGTCGCCGATGAAAAAGGCCTCTAGAAAGGCTAAATTCTTCGTTCCCGCGGTTTTTCTTTAACGAAATAATTCTACCTTTGCGAGCCAAAATAACCCCTGCGTTATTCAGAGGCGGTTTTGGAGAGTATTGCCCGATGGTGTAACTGGCAACACGCTTGATTTTGATTCAAGAAAGTCCAGGTTCGAGCCCTGGTCGGGCAACAAGGATCCCGTCCCGATGGCTATCGTCCCGATGGCTGATCGGGACGGATTTTTAATTGAAACGCATGGCAGTAAAAATCTTTTCCGGACGCGCCACAGTTTACCTGGCTGAGAAAATCGCCCAGGCCTATGGCGAGTCTTTGGGTGAAGTGAACTACCAGCAGTTCAGCGACGGAGAAATGTCACCCTACCTCTCCGAGTCTGTGCGTGGCCACGACGTTTTTATTGTTCAATCCACTTTCCCACCTGCAGACAATTTCATGGAATTGCTGTTGATGATTGATGCAGCTAAACGTGCCAGTGCCGAGAATGTCAATGTGATCATTCCTTATTTCGGTTACGCGAGACAGGATCGTAAAGACAAACCGCGGGTAGCCATCGCCGCCAAAATGATCGCCAACCTGCTTTCGGCCGCTGGCGCAAACCGCATCATGGCCTGCGATCTGCACGCGGATCAAATACAGGGTTTCTTCGACATTCCCGTTGACCATCTTGATGGGGCCTACATTTTCATCCCCTACCTTAAATCGTTGGGTCTTGAGAATATTATGTTCGCAACGCCTGATGTGGGCGGCATAAAACGCGCGCGGAGCTTCGCAAAATACTTCGGCGCAGACCTCGCAGTCTGTGATAAGTACCGCAGGGAAGCCAATAAGGTGGAATCGATGCGATTGATTGGTGAAGTGGAAGGAAAGGACGTTGTGCTGGTGGATGATCTCGTGGATACGGCAGGTACAATTTGCAAAGCTGCCGCCTTGTTAAAGGAAAATGGTGCCCGGTCTGTGCGTGCGGTCTGCACCCACCCAGTGTTAAGCGGAAACGCCTACGAGAACATCACCAATTCAAATCTGGAAGAGATTGTGGTGACCGATACCATTCCCCTTAAAAAACATATCCCCAAAATTAAAGTGTTGACGATGGCTACGCTTTTCGCGAAAGCGATTCGCAAGATTCACGATCATGAATCCATCAGCTCACTTTTCATTAAACTGTAATCAATTATTTCTTTAACTAAATTATATCAATTATGAAAACTGTTGAGATTATAGGGTATCGAAGAGCAAATCTCGGCAAGACGGATGCAGAGAATATTCGTCATGAAGGGTACGTTCCCTGCGTCCTTTACGGAGAAGGTGAACAGGTACATTTCAAAGCGCCGGTAATCCTGTTTCGCGATATCGTTTACACCAACGAGGCAAAATTTGTACACCTCAATGTGGAAGGCGACGAGTGCCAGGCTATCCTGCAGGAAGTTCAATTTCATCCTGTAAGTGAAATCATCCTCCACGCCGACTTCCTCCGCATCGGAGAGAACCGCAAGATCAAAATGGATATCCCCACAAGACTTGTTGGACAGGCTCCAGGTGTTGCCAAAGGAGGCACGCTCGTGCGTAAGAAAGCGTCTCTGAAAGTCATGGGCCTTCCCAAGGATATGCCTGACCACATCGATGTTGATTGTTCAGAACTTGACTTCCATCACTCAGTGAAGGTGGGCGATATCAAGATCCCGAACCTGACGATGGTAGATCCTCATCAGGCATCTATCGCCGTGGTTGAAGTGCCTCGCGCCGCTAAAATGGCCGCTGAAGACGCCGCTAAAGCTGCTGAAACAGCTTCCGCTACACCGGCCGCTGAAGGTGCCGCTCCTGCCGCAGGTGCTGCCGCTGCCGCACCGGCTGCAGATGCCAAGAAAGCCGAAGCTCCCAAGAAAGACGAAGGCAAGAAGAAATAACCTGCCTGTCCATAAATCAAAATCCCGTCTGTATTTTGCAGGCGGGATTTTTTTATTTAAGCCAATTGAAATTTCTGATAGCTGGATTGGGGAACATCGGACCGGAGTACGAACTCACCCGGCATAACATCGGTTTCCTTACCCTCGATAGGCTCGCGGACACTCACAAGATCAACTTCTCAACCGAAAGGCTCGCTGACAAGGCGGAGCTCAAATACAAAGGCAAGCAGATTCATCTGATCAAGCCCAACACGTACATGAATCTCAGCGGCAAGGCGATCGCCTACTGGCTTCAAGACTTGAAAATCCCGAAAGAGAACTTGCTGGTCGTAGTCGATGAGATCGCACTCCCCTTCGGCGCACTCCGCATGCGCACAAAAGGAAGTGCGGCGGGCCACAATGGCCTCAAAAACATCGAACAACTCTTGGGTGGCCAGGATTACCCACGACTGCGAATGGGCATCGGAAGTGATTACGCCAAAGGACATCAGATAGATTATGTGTTGAGCAACTTCACGGAAGGTGAATTCAAGGCTCTGCCAGAGATCATGGATCAAGCGACCGAAATGATCCTTTCGTTTTGCACAATCGGCGCCGAGCGCACGATGAATTTCTTTAATAAATAAGATGATTAAAGTGCTGGGGTGTCGAAGTTTAGAAGTGTTGGAGTTGTCGTAAATTCGGATATGAAAAAAATTCTCTTAGTCGCCGCCAGTCTTGGCTTTGCGTCAATTGCCTGGTCGCAGACACCTCCGCGCCTCATCGTCCGGGGTGATGACATGGGATATTCCCATTCGGGAAATCTGGCCATCATCAAAACTTACAAAGAAGGTATCGAAAGTTCGATTGAAGTGATCGTTCCTTCGCCCTGGTTTCCTGAGGCTGTCAAACTCCTTCAGCAAAACCCGGGCATCGACGTCGGCGTCCATCTTGCGATCACCAGCGAATGGGATAACATCAAGTGGCGGCCGGTGTCCGACTGTCCAAGTATTAAGGATGCAAATGGCTATTTCTATCCGATGGTGGTGGCGAACAAAAACTATCCAGGTCAGTCCATTTCAGAAAACAAATGGAAGATCGAAGACATTGAGAAAGAGTTCAGGGCGCAGATTGAAATAGCAATAAAGAATATCCCGCACATCAGTCACCTCTCATCGCATATGAACTGTACAGGTTTATCGGAGGAAGTGAGGGCGATGACCCGGAGACTGGCAAAAGAATATAAAATAGATATCGACCTCGGTGAACTCGGTGTTGCCTACATGGGATACGACGGTCCGCACAAGACCTCAGCAGAAAAAATCGAAAGCTTTATCAAGGCTTTGGATAAACTTGAACCCGGTAAGACTTACTTATTCGTTGAGCACCCTGGCTTCGACAACGAAGAGCTTAGAGCGATATCACACGTAGGGTACGAAGATGTGGCAGGCGACAGGCAAGGGGTGACAGACTTGTTCACAAGTGAAAAAGTAAAGGCTGTCATCAAGAAGAAAGGCATTCAACTGATCGGCTACCGGGATCTTAAACCCAAATAACTGAGGCTTTCGCTTTGAATCGGGACCACGAACAAACCAAAGCGCCTTTATCACCTGACTGTTCAAATTCATTAGCCGCTCGTCCGGAGATAATCGCGTCTGCCCATCTTCAACTGAAAGAATATCATAAAGGGTC
Organism: Cyclobacteriaceae bacterium; assembly: GCA_044227305.1. Taxonomy (GTDB): domain Bacteria; phylum Bacteroidota; class Bacteroidia; order Cytophagales; family Cyclobacteriaceae; genus ELB16-189. The sequence goes on from JBGAFJ010000002.1 coordinate 548,856, forward strand.
TATTTTAGCGTTACACAATCTGTATTTATGTTTCTTCAAAAGCGTTTTGACTTGAGAGCAGTCACCGTAGGTATGGTGGTGCTCATCGGCGCGCTCCAATCTTTCGGTCAAAAAGCCGAACTACAGTTTGTGGACAGCAGTCGGGCGGTAACACGCCTGAAATATTATTCAGACGAACATCTCCATACCAGTTCGGGAGCAATACCCTACAACACCATTAGTTCAGTACGATTCTCGAATAAAGACCGGAAAAAGCTGAGTTTTTCCTGGAGAAGCTGGACAGCGTTCACATCAAAGTTCTCTTTGACGATACACCTATAGTTGAAAGCCCTGGCACGCCAGCCAGGCCGGGCATGTCAGACAGCTTGCGGCGCGTGGGACAACCTCCATCACTGATCGCAAGTGTCGGCTTCGGCGGGGGGCTTGATTATGGCGGTCTCGGAATGAGAGGTAGCATCGCTCTTACTCAGCATCTCCATTTCTTTGGCGGCGTAGGCTACGCGTTGGCGGGAGTGGGATACAACGGCGGATTGCTGGTAGTCACGAAACCAAAATCAGATCTCAGTCTGACCCTCAGCGCAATGTATGGGTACAATGCCGCCCGAACCAGTGGCAATACCAACAGTTTTTACTACGGACCTTCCCTCGCAGTGGGTGCCCGTTACCTCATGGGAAGGCAGCGTGTCAATTACTGGCATGTCAGTGTTATCTATCCTTGGAGAACACTTGATGATCAAGTGCCGCCTGAAGGAGAATTTTTCCCGGTGCTGGTTTCGTTTGGATTTAGCTTTGGCATCCGGAAAAAATAAATGAAAAATCCTTGGTCACTTAATCAAGCGGAGCCACGCCTTGATTACTTTTTGAAGCATCTTTTCTTTTGACTTAACGTCTTCCAAATCCTTGAACTCAAGAATGCGCCTCCCATCTTTGTAGTCGCCTGTCAGTAATCCGGATTTGTCATCAACCCTTGAGCCGCTGGGAAATACCAGCATGATCCTGTTCTTAAACAAATTAAACACAATCAACTCGCGCTTGTACTCTTTAGGATCGGAGTCCTCCATCTCACCGGTGTAATAGAAACTCGGATTGTTCCATTTGATGCGCTCACCAATCTCCGGAGCAGTTTTCAGAATCGTCTTCCGCAAATGTTCAACGGTTTTGCGAATGGAAGGGTCGAGTTTCGCAATGTGTTCGGTGACTTGTTCGGAATCCGAGAGTTTGGGTTGCTTACCCACGTTATTTATTGAAATAAGTCTTAACGCTATCGACGGTGAGGTCGATTCCTGTTACCACTTTGGGTGCTTTATCTCTTTTAAACAAAATAATATTCCATTCCGGGGCGCCCTTTTTACGAATATCGAGATCCCAGGAGCGATTGGCACCTTTGAATCGAACGTACCGTTTTTTCATCGCCAGACTTTGTATGCCGACTGAATCCAAGTTCTCGCTCGCTGAACTCTGATAGAACATAGCATCGTCTGCCAGGGTATAAAAATCGTCTTCACCATATTCTTTTTTCATATCCTCAATCTGTTGATCCGTGGGGTAGACAATCAATGCGCAGTCTTTGTCGATAACGTCTACCTGCGAAGTGTCTACGGATTCCGCGTATGCATAACTCTCCAGTACCAAATAGTCGAAATTGCTGGCCGAATCTTCAGCCACTAAATTCATCTCATCTACACCCAGCGAATCAACATCCTCACTCCCTTCCGAAACGGTCGAACGCGAGCAACCGAACACAAGGCCGACGACAACTAAGCCAAAGAAATATTTCATATCAACTTACACTGCTTCCCGGCTCCACTTCCGCCGAAGGCAGCAACAATTTCAATTTACCATCGTGGTCTTCGGCTGACAAAATCATTCCTTGTGATTCGATTCCCATCATCTTCCGCGGCGCAAGATTGGCAATAAATACTACCTGCTTGCCTGTGATTTCTTCCGGGGAAACATGTTGTGCGATACCACTGAGAATCGTTCTTGTATCCAGCCCACTGTTGATCGTCAGCTTCAATAGTTTATTGGACTTTTCCATTTTCTCGGCGGCCACAACTTTTCCAACGCGAATGTCTAGTTTTGAAAAGTCATCGATCGTCACTTCGGGTTTCAAAGGTTTTGCCGGTGCTTTTACGCCGGATGTCGTCGAATCCTGTTTTATATCCATAAGTTTTTTTATCTGCGCTTCAATGATCGGGTCTTCTATTTTCTCAAACAAAAGGGGTGCTGCGCCCAGTACGTGTCCGGTCTTGAGCAAATCAATTCCACCCATGTCGGTCCAGGCAAGATCTGCCATCACCAACATGTCTTTCAGTTTTCGGGAAGTAAATGGCAGGAAAGGCTCAGCCATCACCGCAAGATTTGCCGATATCTGGTTGGCGATATTCAGGATCGTCCCCACTCTGCTCATATCCGTTTTAGCAAGCTTCCATGGCTCGGTTTCAGCGAGATACTTATTGCCGGTACGGGCTAAATCCAGGAGCAAAGCCGTCGCCTCGCGAAACCTGAAAGCTTCGATGGCCTGAGCGATTCTTCCGGGGTACCCTTTGACTTCATTGATCACCGCTTCATCCACCGCTGTGAGAGCAGCTCTCGCGGGTATCTTATTATCAAAATATTTCTGCGTGAGGACCAAAGCACGGTTCACAAAGTTTCCGAAGATCGCAACGAGCTCATTGTTGTTCTTCGATTGAAAATCTTTCCAGGTAAACTCACTGTCCTTTGTTTCCGGCAGATTCGTCAACATGGCGTAACGCAGCACGTCCGGCTGATCCGGAAATTCACGGATGTAGTCGTGCATTTCAATCGACCAACCCCTGCTGGTTGACATCTTGTCACCCTCCAGGTTCATAAATTCGTTGGCAGGAACATTATCTGGTAAAATGTACTCCTCCGTTGCTTTGAGCATCACCGGAAAGATGATGCAATGAAATACGATGTTGTCTTTACCGACAAAATGGATCAGCCGGGTTTCGCTGTCTTGCCAGTATTTTTTCCAATCGTCCGCATTTACCTTCCCAAAGTCTTTTTGAGGAGTTGCGAAATTCAATTTATTGTCTGCTAATTCCTGGAACAAAGCGCGTGTTGCCGATATATATCCGATAGGGGCATCGAACCACACATACAAAACTTTTCCCTCGGCGTCCGGCAAAGGAACTTTAATTCCCCAATCGAGATCGCGGGTCATCGCGCGGGGCAACAAGCCCGCATCAATCCAGGACTTGCACTGACCGTACACATTAGGCTTCCAATCCTGCGCATGTGATTTTAGAATCCATTCGCGAAGCCAGGGTTCATAATCCTGTAAGGGCAGGTACCAATGTTTGGTAGCCTTGAGGATCGGCGCCTGCCCGGACAGAGTGGAACGGGGATTAATCAACTCGCGTGGACTGAGCGTAGAACCACACTTCTCACACTGGTCGCCATACGCATTGGGGTTGCCGCATTTCGGACAAGTACCAACAATGTAGCGGTCAGCCAAAAACACATTAGCCTGCGGATCGAAATATTGATCTGAAGTCTCCTCGGTCAGCAATCCTTTGTTATAAAGTTCGAGGAATATCTCCTGTGATGTTTGATGGTGGATGGGTTCGCTGGTTCGGTGATAGATATCGAACGCGATGCCCAGCGTACGCAGACAATCGCGAATGAGTACGTGATATTTGTCGATGATCGCCTTGGACGTAGTACCCTCTTTGAGTGCCTGGTTGGGAATAGCAGTTCCATGTTCGTCGCTCCCGCAAACCCAAACCACATCCTCCTTCATTAACCTCAGATATCTTACATAGACGTCTGCCGGGATGTAGGCGCCGGCCAGATGCCCTATGTGTTTGGGGCCATTGGCATAAGGAAGTGCCGAAGTGACTGTGTAACGTTTGAACTTTTTTGTTTCTGACATGGGTTCCGATAGAATAACCTGTAAAACTAATTAATGGGGGAGTGATTTAGTTCACCCCAACGTCCTAAAAAAATATTTTTTGATAGTTGTTGCCTGAAATCAGGCTGTGCGAACGCTTTTCAGTTTGAGTACCTGCATTCGCTCCTGTTCGTGCTTGCGTTTTTCTTCCTTCCGCCGTTCGATTATCGAATGCAGGTCGACCGGGAACTGAACGATGAACTCTGTGAATTTTTCGTTGGTGGAAACCAGGTTGATCTCGCCCCCCAGCTTCTCGGTGGCAAGTTTGGCAAGATAAAGCCCGATACCGCCGGTTTCGGATCTTTCAGAAGCCCGGACAAACATCTGGAATATCTTATCACGATCCATTTGGGAAATACCCACTCCATTATCTGTAACATGTGCCGTGACCCTCCCCTCTTCCGAACGGACCGTAATGCGCACAAATGATTCGATGCGTACCGAATCGTTATAAAACTTCAACGCATTGTCGATGAGATTCTCCAGGATCAAGCGCACCATTTCCTTGTCCGATATCAATTGGATATCCGGCGCAACATCATACTCAAGTTTGATTTTGGACGGTACGCCTTTTTTCACTTCGAGCGTAAGGATCTCGTGAATGATCGGTTCGAAATGGATCAACTCCGGTTTCAATTCAGCGTGATTGATTCTGTTGACAATCAACAGACGCGTCAACACGGTGTTGAGTTTCTCAGCGGTGAGGTCAAGTTTTTCGAGATAGCCCAGGGCTTTCTCGTCTTTGACATCCATGATGGCGAGGTTTACCATACCTTTCAGGCTGGCAAGTGGTCCACGAATATCATGTGATGTTTTATAAATGAAGTTGTCAAGCTCGTCGTTGACCTTTACCAGGGTCTCGTTGGTGTCGACCAGTTCCTTCGTTTTCTCCTGCACCTCCTGATCAAGCGCGCGATTCTGTACTTCGATGATTCGCTTCGCCGTTGCCAGGGCGGCATTAACAGCGCGCGTTTTGCGATAGTTGCGGTAGATAACAATTACCAGGGCGCTGGTAAGCAGGATCACCGCGATCAGCAGCCAGTTAAAGTTTCGCTGCTGGGCGATCACTTCTTTATTCAGCTCCAGAATCTGATCTTTTTCAGCGATGATCTTTATATTCTCTTGCTCCTCGTAGTCGGATTGCACCTTTGAAATATTCCGGATGAGGTCTGCATTGAATATCTCGCTGAAAAGCTTGATGTAGCTATCCTGGTAGGAGGACGCTCTTTTGTAATCACCCATTGCAGAGTAGATGTTGGCATAGAGCAGATAATCTTGGAGAATAATCTTTCTCAATTGAGCCTCTTCAGAAACCTCGAGGCTCTTGTCGAGATATGCAATCGCTTCGTGATATCGACCCTGGTGATAACGAATTTGCGCCAGGTTATAAAAGTTAATCGAGATCGACTCCACCAGGTTAAGTTTTTCAGACAGAGAAACCGACTCGTGGAAATAGCTTTCTGCCTGGTTATACTCCTTTTGTTCGTACATCGACACGCCCATGGCGTGGTACATCAATGCAAGGATATCGTCATCGCACTCTTTGTTACAAATCGTAAAGGCTTCTCTTAATTTCGACTCTGCCTTGTCAAAGCGCTTGAGCTTGTTATAGATAATACCAAGGTTAAGCAAGCTCCCGGGGAGATCCTGGGTCACACTATTGGCAATCTTTATTTCATAACTCCGTTCATAATAAGCCAACGCATTTTCATTGTCTTGCAATTCCTCGTAGAGTAGCCCGATGTTATTCAGGGCGACAGCGATATCCAGTGGCGCTCCTTCTTTTTCACGAATTTTGAGTGACTCAAAATTATAACTCAACGCTTTGTCATAGGATGCATTGGACGTGTGGACAATGGCAAGGTTATTCAATAGGAATTTTACCTGGTCATTGTAATGGTTCGTTTTCGCGATAGCCAATGCTATTTCAAACATCTTAATGGCATCTTGCGTATCCCCACTTTTCCTCAGCACATGACCTTTGGCATTCATCGCCTTTACCATGTTGAGACTGTCGCCGTCTTCAGTTGCTAATTCAAGTGCTTTATTAGCATGGAAGATGGATTGTTCCTGATCAACCGCGACGTACTCGCGAAAAAGGGAGTACTGAATCTCAAATTTTTCCTTGAGTGTGCTGGCTTTAATGAATGCGTTGTTGAGTGAATCAATACGCGCAAGATTTTGCGCAAGTGCCGACGATGCCATCAGCCAAAGCGAGAGTGCTATGAATACCTTCTTGTTTTTAATAAAAAAAAATAGGTACACCTGTACTTTTTTATATTTTCTTACGATGTAAGGTTTCAAACTCAATTGCACCTTTGCTCCCGTTGTGCACAAGACCAAAAGCCTTTAACAACTCAGAACCAACTTAAAAATTTAAAATCAAAAACCAAATTTAAAAGTCCCATGAAAAAAGTATTCTTCACAATCGTTTTCGCAGTAGTAACTGCAGTTTCAATCTCTTCATGCACTGAACAGAACATCAAACCCAGAGATGGTGGTGCTCAAACAGATCGTTGCCAATTCGGTGGCCCTGGCTGCAAGCAATAATTAATCACCTGACCAAACCTTTCAAGCAATGAAAACAAAAATCACCCTCATCGTAGTGCTTGTGTCCACGCTCACCTTCACGGTAGCAATGACCCAGTCATCCAAGCAACCGAAAGTTGTATCGAAGAAGTCAAACCATACTGAAATCCGTGTAAACAAGGGTCTCGCTATGGAAGACAAGAATCAATTCAACTAGATTTTCTTTAGCAAAGGTAGTCAAACACGGAACAGCAGGGGCATTTGCCACCTGCTGTTCCGTGTTTTCTCTTGAATAACAGTAGGCAGAATATCCAACAGACTATCTGCCGGTTGGCTATGAAATTCAGATCGGCTCCAGTCCATTGTTTCTTCGCCCAAGCAAGCCATTGCTGGGAGGGAATTAGTTTAATAAGCGGCAAATTCAAGCCAAAAAAGAAATCCAGGCACCGAAATTCCGAGGGACAAGACGGCGCTGGAACAGGTAATCCAACGACGCCAGAGGTATCGCCAGACCACAGGGCCCGTCAAAATTGTTAAACGGCGATTTACTCCGGCTGTGGGACCTTGCATCCTCCCCATATATTTCTGATAAAAAAATATGATTTTCTGCAAAAAAAAGGAAAACCTTACATCATTTTTCGCGGGAAACCGAACAACCCTGGCTTGTACCGTATATGGTAGGCAATCCAAGGGTGAATTCAAATGGATTGATGGAGAATGAGCCGGTATTAGCGTCAGGCGGATTGTACAGTTCCCTGGTTTTCCTCCAGCCACATGCGCTCCTGCTCTTGCCTTCGCTTTTCCTCGCGGCGTTTGTCGATGATACGCTGTAGGTCGTTGGGGAATTTTACCTGGAATTCCGTCACATCTTCAGTAGGCAGGAGGCTGATTTCTCCGCCAAGTTTTTCCGTGGCGATCTTGGCGAGATAAAGGCCGATGCCTCCTGTTTCAGAACGTTCGGAAGCGCGCACAAACATGTGGAAAATATTTTCCTTGCTGAGCTGGGAGATACCGACTCCATTATCCAGAACGTGCACGACCACATTGCCGTGATCCTGTTTCACCAGGACCTTCACAAAAGAATCCACGCGCGGAGACTCATTGTGAAACTTGATTGAATTATCAATGAGGTTTTCAAGAATGAGTCGCACCATCTCCCTGTCAGAGTGGAGGATCACTGCGGGATCCACGTTGTATTCTATATTGACTTTGGCTGGTATGCCTTTCTTAACCTCAAGCAGGAGTATCTCCTGAAGCATCGGTTCGAAGTGGACGCTCTCGGGTTTGAGTTCAGCATGGTTGATCCTATTTACAATAAGCAGTCTCGTAAGGATCACATTTAGTTTTTCCGCGGTTAGATCCAATTTACCGAGATAACCGAGCGCTTTTTCGTCTTTCACATCCATGCGGGCGAGGTTAACCATGCCCTTGAGGCTGGCCAGCGGTCCACGTATGTCATGCGATGTTTTATAAATAAAGTTATCCAGCTCGTCATTGACTTTGGAAAGTGACTCATTGGTGTTGAGCAGTTCCTTGGTTTTTTCCTGGACCTGGCGGTCGAGCAGGTGGTTTTGTTCTTCGATGGTTTTTTTTGCTGAATCGAGCGCCAGGTTAACGACTTTGATGTTTTTGTAGTTGCGATAGATTATGAATCCCAGGGTGCTGGTGATGAGTACGACCGCGATGAGGAGCCAGTTCGTAACCCGTTGCTGATCAATAACTTCTTGGTTAAGTAGCAGGACTTCATCTTTGTTTTTTATGATGGCGAGGTTTTCACGCTCGGCATATTGTGCCTGAACATGAGCGAGATTTTTGATGACATCGGCGTTGAAAATACTATCGCGGAGATCGGAATACTTGCGCTGGAAAACATTTGCTTGTTCAAAGTTTTGAGATTGAGTGTAGAAGTCGGCGCCTAGTTTATAAAAATTCGAAAGTAAATCAGTGTCTTGAAGATTTTTCGAAACTGCTTTCGCTTGTAACAAGTATTTTTCCACTTCACTCAAGTCACCTTTTTTCAATTTGATTTGGCCAAGAGCAACAAATCCAACAAACTCCCAACGTTCCAATTTGTCTCCGACTGAAAGTTCAAGAGACTTCTTAGTGTGCTTTTCTGCTTCATCGTAATTGCGCTGATTCGCAAACGATTCCCCAAGTCCGAGCTCGGCCTCGATAACTATTTGATTGTCACAATCGGCACCACAGGTCATTAAGGCCCTATTAAAGTACTCCTCGGCCTTTAGATAATCACGCAACTTATTGTAGCAAAGTCCAATATTTACCAGTAGGTGATCGAGATCAAAATCATAATTGGTCTCCTCCTTTACCTTCAAAGATTTCATAAAATAGTTAAGTGCCAAATCAGAATTACTTAATCTAAAATAAACCACACCAATATTCTGCAATGTCACACTGACAGCCCTCTGATCTCCATCCTTTTCTCTTAACAACAAAGATTGAAAATGGTATTCTAGTGCTTTATCATAGTTTGCATTAAAAGTGTATGCTATGGCAAGGGAGTTAAGTAGTAGCTTTACTTCTTCCTCAAATCCATTTCGTTTTGCAATCGGGAGTACAATCGCAAGATTTTTGATTGATTCTTCCAGTTGATCCATTCGTCGAAGAATCTGCCCCTTCAAACGGCTCGAGGTGACTATGTGAGCGCTGTCACCGGATTTATATGCGTCGCGAATGACTTTCGTGGCTAAATCCAGTGCCTGGTCATTATCCACGTCAACCAACGACCTGATTAAAGCAATTGAAGTTTCATAAAGGGTTGAGTCGGCACCAGTCGATAATGCGCCTTTTAAAGAATCAATTCTCTGGCTTTGCCCTAACGATGACTTAATCATCATCTGTGTTGCCAGGAACACGAGCAAAGAGCAGAAAATTTGGTACACACGTGATTTTCGGCAAAATACTACATGCAACATGTTTGAATCGATTGGGCACTTTTGTCAAGTCCAGTTTAAACCTCTTTAATATAACCATTAAAACCAAAAATCATGAAAAAAATTCTCTACTCAGTGATGATCACTATTATTACATCCCTATCCATTATTGGTTGTACCGAACAAGAAATAAAGCCGAAAGGCGGTGTAAACCAGGCTACGGTGTCTGATCCGACCGGACCAAGATAGTTTTAGAATTAAACTAAGAAAATTATTCACTAAATCTTAGCGTATCAAAAAATTATGAAAACAAGATTAATAATAATACTGATAGCATCTGCATTGCTGTTCTCATTTAGCGTCAGCAGACTAGGAAAAAAGTCCACACCAACTAAAACACAGAATTCTAGCGCGAATACAGGGAGACATTTGGGCTTCGTTTCCGAAGAGCTATAAATGACTGTCATATGAGCGAAGATTCATTGAATTTTTAGCATTGAATCTTCGCTCTTTAATTTTGGGAAAGCCTAACAAATTTTCCTAGACGGTGACATGGATTTTAGTCGTTGGGTTGATTCAACCAATAACGCTAACCTGTCTTCTGTAATTGTTAAAAACTCAGGGGCTTCTTTGTTGGTTTCTAGCTGCACCACATGTGATAAACCCCTTATAGTCGCCAAGGTATCAATCAGGTTTTTAGACACCTTTTCAAGAACAATAGATTGCTCATCATAAGCATGTTGAAGTTCCAGTCTATTTTGCACTAATTCAGCTGTTCTCTCTTCAACCAAGACATTAAGTCTCTTATTTATCAAACTCTTTCTAAGATTAAGTCGATAGTATACGAGCAAAAGACAAACTGTTAAAAGAGCAATTCCTCCAAGAAGGAAATTAATTATCATTTGCTTTTAAATAGATTTTGTTTGGGCTGCGAGGAGGGTTTGTTGGCTTTGCAGCTTTTCCCGATTCTCCCGCTCCACAAATCTGATCTGCGTTTCCATCAGTCTTCTGCGCATTTCGAAATCATTCACGCGATCAGTCAATTCTGAGTATTTTCTTTCAAAAAGACTCGACATCTTGTAATCACCAATCTCAAGGAAGTAATCGGCATTTAGTTTACACAGATGCCGATAAGACTTTACGAATTGCTCTTTATTTGGAATAACAAGCGCCTCTTCAACGTATTTTTTCGCCGATTGAAAATCTTCCTCAATCATTGCTATTTCGGAGAGATTGGCCAAGGCAGATATCCTCGCTTCAGCGTTATTCTCGGCTCGAGATAGCCTGAGAGACACAATCAAATGATCCTTTGCCTGTTTTAGTTTTTTTTCCATCAGAAATAATTCTCCCTGGGCAAGCTCGGTCATTAGCATAATGTAAGGTCGACAATTGGGTCTACAGGCGACAAATACTGAATCCAAATAAATTTGCGCCGTGTGAAGTTCCTTCAACTCAATATGGCAAACACCTAGATTTAGATAAACTGCATCAAGGTCATATCTCTCACCAAGTTTCCGTTTCAATTCAAGACACCTTCTCCAATAATCCAGTGCAAGTCGATTATCACCAATGGAACTATAAATACCACCAATATTATGAAGGGCGACACTTACACCGCGCATGTCTTTATCTTCCTCCTTCAGTTTCATGGACTTGAATAGATAATCAAGCGCCCGGTCATATTCACCTTTGCTGGTAAATGAAATAGCTAACGAGTTCTGTAATTTCTTGATTTCGTCTCGAAAGCCATGACGCTCAGCGATCAAAAGTGCTGCGGCAAGCTCCTCTATTGCAAGGTTCACTTCAGTAAGTCTATTATACAACTGACCGACTAGTCTGGAAGATTGCACAATTAATAGTGTATCCTGCTTATCGCGTGCTATTTTTTTACATTTTTTCCCAAACAATATGGCTTGAAAATTATCTCTATCAACAAATTCCTGAGAAAGGCCCCACAATACCTCATAATTCATCGTATCCCTTTTCAACACTTCAAGCAAGGAATCTACTTTGGGGGTTTGTGCGCCAGCAACCAGGGCGACAGTCGCCAATAACACCATCAGAAAATATTCTTTCTTCATAATGCAGTCAATTACGTCAAATGATACCGTCGACGTCCTCACCTTTGTAAGGATTTCATTACAAAAGCAGACGTACGCTGGACTTCAATTCGATGAGTTATTAATTTACATAAATGTTTTATCTGTTTAAATCCAAATCCGCGATTGACGCCGCTGCTTCACGCCAGGCGATGGAAGCGTGCGAACAGGTCATCACCGAAATCGGGGCCGAGCTCCACGACGACCTCATCCAAAAGCTCTCTGTCTTCCGTCTCTACCTTGATCAACTTGATCGGTCGCGGAGCAACGCACTGGAAACCGAAACCATCCTCATTAAAATGAACGCCGACTTCAAAGAGGTCGTGCAGTCCGTTCGCCGCATATCCCGCCAACTGCTGCCTGCCCGCATGAACGACGACTCCTTCCAAACCGGCATTAACATGCTTTGTCAAAACATGGAACGCCCGGGAAGCAGTACAATCCATTTCGAAGCACACGGCACTGAAAGAAATATTCCTGCGCTCGCTGAAATTTATCTTTCCCGGATTATCCAAGAACTGATTCATAATTCGCTCAAACATTCGTCCGCATGGCACATCTGGGTGCGATTGTCCTGGTTCGATACGCGCCTGGTCATTGAAGTGGAAGACGACGGCACAGGGTTTTCCAAAGTGAACGAGTCCATCGAATCACTTAAAAAGAAACACAACACGCTGCGCATGCGATCGCTTGCCATTGGCGCCCGGATCGCGTTCATACCCGGGCGAAAGGGATTGCTAGCACGCATCCAATATCCCTTTGCCCGAAAAATAAAGGACTGACGTTACAAGATCCCATTCCTGAACGCGTATGCGAGCAGGGCCGCAGAATTCGGAACGCCGAGCTTCTTGATTAACCGGGTCCGGTAAGTCTCTGTGGTCGCCTCGGTCATTTTCAATCGTATCGCAATTTCCTTGGTGGTCAATCCACTCGCAATGATCCTCAACAACTCGTTCTCCTGAAATGACAAGACTACCGGCGGAATGTGATCCCATCGGTGAGCGTTATTTTGGATGATGTTCGTGATCTTTCCGTTGAAATAATGCCCCTCCTCAATCACAGCCCGTATTGACTTAACGATTTCTGCATAACCGTCGAGCTTGAAAACGATGCCATTGACACCGTACTTGAGAAGGTTGATGATCAACTCGACCCCCTCCAGACCGGTCAGTGCAATTACTTTAGGTTTATCATTCACGCGCTTCATACCCGCAAGCAATTCCTGACCCTTTATACCGGGCAGCTTGATATCCAGCAGGATCAGATCGACCGAACGGCGCGACGTCTGCGCATCAAACTCGGCCGCGTTGGAGGCTTCAAAGATGTCCTTCACAAAGAGTTCCTTTTCAAGCAGGGCTCGTACTCCCTGGCGTATGAGAGCTTCGTCGTCGACCAATAAAATATTGACTCGATTCATAGGGTTGGGGTTTAGGTAAAAGGCGCGGCGCTGATACCAATTTAAGTGATGACCGACTCGTTCCTTACTGAGGTGTTGTACTGAATACCTGATCAAATTCGGGAAAAATCTAACTAATTTATTTAGTACAATTTGCTAATATATTTAGCATTTGTTTTATTTGTTGTGTATTTGAAAACGGGGCCCAAAAGCCCGCCTTGGCTTATGAAAACAATACAATCCTCGCTGATCGGCACCAGGAATATTGCCGCCAGTGACCCAAACGTCCAGCTTTTTCAGGTGCGTGAAGTGCTAAATCAGCACCGCGATAAACTCATCAACCGGCTCCTGGTGGATGTGCCCACTTATATCGACTTCCGGTTCAAAACGCAACCGAGCCGAAGCGATGTCGCGGAGATCACGGATACGCTCATTAACCTCAAGCGCACCAACATCGACCTGGATAAATTCCACCCGCTGGTGAAGAAGATCCAGCGGCGAGCCACCTTCAAGCTTACCAACGAGTTGTTTTTTTCCGAGATCGACGAATTGATACGACGGAAGATTACGAAGCCACAGTTGAGGCTGTTGGATTAGGAAGGCTCTCTCCTATCATGTGACCCCGGAAGCGAAAACTCTATCGCACGTCAAACTCCACGCTCATGCGAGCCTGGGTACCAGCGTATTTCCTGATCCGGCTCCATTGCTTGTACCAAGGATAGTATTCGCCCAATTCAGCTTTCAATGCTTCTGTCTTTGAATCATCTTCCCAATCCGAAGTGATTCTCTCAAGCAGAGGCTTCGGTTGGGGATAATAACGCAACCTGAAATCACTGCCTACGCCGCCACGCTCGGCGGCAATGCGAACCGCATCTTTGAAACCACCGTTGAGATCCGAAAGCCCATTCTCCTTTGCCTGGCTACCGGTCCATACCCGGCCTGACGCAATTTTCTTGATGTCATCCTGCTGCATGTGCCTGCCCTCCGCTGCCTTGCGCGTGAAAGTCTCATAAATCTCATTGGTGCGCGTCTGCCAAATGTTTTTCTCGAGGTCCGTGAGAGGCCTTGTGACCGTAACCAGTTCACCTACATCACCGGTCTTCACTTCTTCGGAGGTGATGCCGATCTTGTCGTCGAGGAAATCGCTGAGGTCAAACAGGACGCTGAAAACACCGATTGATCCTGTTATGGTTGTCGGTCGGGCTACAATGGTGTCACAGCCCATGGCGAGGTAATATCCGCCAGACGCAGCGTAATCCGACATGGAGGCAATCACAGGTTTCTGCTTTGAAGCCAGGGTGATCTCCCGCCACATGTTGTCCGCCGCCTGAGCTGCACCACCCGGTGAGTTGATGCGAATAATGATTGCTTTTACACGGTCATCATTACGGGCGCGACGGATCTCATTCATGATCGTTGTCGATCCCACTACCCCTTGTTCGGCTTTGCCGGGAAGAATGTCTCCGTCTGCAACGATCACGGCGATCTCGTTCTTGGAGCTACCCAGAGCCGAATATGATTTTTTGTACTTATGATATGGGATGAGCGAGATCTTCTTGTTTCTCTCCAGGCCTAACCGGCCCCGAAGCAGATCTTTGACCTGATCATCATAAAAAAGACTGTCAACAAGTCCGAGACTTTGCGCCTGCCCCGCATTCCTTACCAGCATCTTGTCGGATATCTCCTTGAGTTTGTCGTAAGGAATATTGCGCGAATCAGACACCCCTTTGAGTATCTCACCGTAGATCGAAGTGAGGATAGAATTAAGCTGAAGCTTGTTCTCCGGACTGAGATCCTCCCGCATAAAAGGTTCGACTGCGCTTTTGAAATCTCCGACGCGGAAAATTTCCGGGCGGATCTGCAGCTTGTCGAACAGTTTTTTGAAGAACGAAACTTCGATGGCGAGTCCGTTGAACTCAACGTCTCCTTCCGGATTCAGATAAACTTTATCTGCGGCGGAAGCCAGGTAATACGCTCCTTCGGTATAGTTGTCTGCATAGGATACCACCCATTTCCCCGACGTCTTGAAGTCTACGATCGCGTCGCGTAACTCCTGGAGTGATGCGAATCCTGTCTGAATGCCGCTGGTGTTGAGGAAAATCCCCTTGATGTTGGCATCGTCTTTCGCATGCTTGATGGCGTCGATGATCTGAAGAAGTCCATGACTTTGTTCGCTGGCACCGGGAATAAGTTCCGCCAGGGGGTCTTCGAATTCAAGTTCAGTGATCGGGGTTTCCAGCTTGAGGTGCAGCACCGAGTTTTCTTCAACCGTCACTTGCGCATCACCCGACGCCGATATCAACGCAGTGAAAAAGCTGAACACGAGCAGGAAAACGACTGCCAGGGCGACGGTTGCGCCAAGGCAAGAGGCCAAAAACGACTTGAAGAAATTCATAATGAAGGTTTAACGAGCAAAAATATCAATTTTGTAGTAAGCATGTTTAATCATAATAAATAGCCACGGATTTCACGGATGAGCGAAGATTTTTTGGGTTCCCGCATGAGTTATGAGTGTCCGTAATAAAAACACAATATGTACTAAATTGAGGCATCCCTCAATACCAATTAAACTGAATGATACGGGTATTCATCGCTTTGGGTTCGAACATGGGTGATCGCCGCGGGTTCCTTCGCGACGCGGCTTCCCAGATCAGCACGCGCGCTGGAAAGATCGTCAAGGCGTCTTCCGTGTATCAGACGGCGGCATGGGGTAACACCAACCAGGATGCTTTCCTGAACCAGGTGATTGAAATATCGACGAAACTTGATCCATTGAAATTGTTGTCAACGCTTCAGTCTATTGAGCTCGGGCTGGGTCGCAGGCGCAGAGAGAAATGGGGACCCCGCACGATCGACATTGATATACTTTTTTATGGGGATCAGATCATCTCAACCGGCGATCTGACAGTACCTCATCCAGGGGTTGCACAGAGGAGATTTGTGTTGGTGCCAATGACAGAGATCGATGGTGGATTTGCGGATCCTACGTCAAAAAAGACCATGCGTGAATTGCTTGGCGAAAATAAGGATGAACTTGAGGTGAATAGGTTATAGGATTTTGCCGCATTTAAAGTCTACACCCGACTCATCAAGTCAAACTAATTTAAATACTCACCGCCTCCACGCTCGGGCTGATCTTTTTCACAAGTCCTTGCAATACTTTCCCTGGGCCACATTCAATAAATCTAGTAGCGCCATCCTGGGTCATGTTCTGAACGGACTGCGTCCATCTCACGGGGGATGTAAGTTGAGCGATCAGATTCTTTTTGATATCAACCACCGTCGTCGATGGCTTGGCATTCACATTCTGATAAACCGGACAAATGGGATGACTAAAGTGTGTAGCGTGAATCGCGTTGGCAAGTTCTTCACGTGCTGGCTCCATCAGCGGTGAGTGGAAGGCTCCTCCCACCTGTAATGGTAGCGCGCGCTTCGCCCCTGCCGCTTTGAGTTTCTCGATGGCGATCTCGATGCCTTTCAACGAACCGGAAATCACAAGCTGTCCGGGGCAGTTATAGTTCGCCGCGACCACCACTTCTTCATTAATAGAAGCACACACCTCTTCAACTTTGGCATCATCCAGTCCGAGAACAGCGGCCATGGTGGAAGGATTCACCTCGCATGCCCGCTGCATGGCGGCGGCGCGTTTTGCAACCAGCTTGAGACCATCTTCAAAAGTCAAGCTGCCATTCGCAACCAGTGCGGAGAACTCGCCGAGCGAGTGACCGGCCACCATATCAGGGCGGAAGGATCCATTGGCGAGCGCAGCAGCAACGGAATGTATGAAGACAGCAGGCTGGGTAACGTTGGTCTGCTTTAGTTCATCCGCGGTACCCGTAAACATGATGTCGGTAATACGAAACCCCAGAATCCTGTTTGCGTCGTCGAAGAGTGTCTTCGCTTTCTGGTCAACATCATATAAATCTTTGCCCATGCCTGTGAACTGGGCTCCCTGTCCTGGAAATACGTATGCGTTCATGCTGTAGGTTTTGGCGGCAAGTTATAAAGAGATCAGAAGTTCAAAAACAGGATTAATTCAGGCTTTCCCTGCAAAAGAAAAGAAATGGGCAAAGCAGACATCGAAAGAGTTCCTTTGTCTGCTTCGCAGGATTCTTGGATGATTGCTGAAAACTTTTTCTATCGGACGATCTGCACCCAGCCACGTATGTCGCGGGCGCGCTTAGCCGGATCGACCACGTTGAAAATCACGTGTGCATTATAATAATAGACGCCGGCGGCAAGTTCTTTTCCGTCGTTGTCCTTGCCGTTCCAATCTATATAGATCGTGTTTTCACCCCCCGACTGATAACGATATACTTCCTTGCCCCAACGGTTGTTTACGGTGAATTCCACACTCTGCACAAACCGGGCGCAGCGGAGTCGCTGCTGGATCGGATCGATTGGCCCACACGGCCCATTGCCGCTCTCGTCGATGACCTGGCGATCGCTGTAGGCACTGAACAGCTCGTTGCAGTTGTCGCCATTGGGAGTGAACACATTGGGCAACTCATAATGCGGGCAGTTGTCGAAACAAACTTGTTCGCTGAGTTCGCTTTTGTTGCCAGCGCGGTCAACGGCCTCGATCTTATAGCAGCGCGCGTAGGACGGTAAATTTGAATCGATGTAGAATGTGTCCTTGATGTTTTCCACATAGAGGTCGAAATCCGCCCCGACTTCTTTCGCTACATATAAATTATAGCCAGTGATATCAAGGCGGCAAGCAGCGTCGGTGGATTTCTTCCAGGTCACAATATTAGTGAATGAAGTAGGCGCACAGGGCGTTGTGGCAAAGTATTGATCGCACTGAGTTCCCGATGCCGCGGCGTTCATCTCCTGTTTGCAGGGAGGAATCGTATCGTTAGGTTGCGCGCAATTGATCTCGGAGAAGTTGATCAAAGGATCCTTCACCCTCTTGTTGCCATAGGTACCGCGAGTCATCACACGATAGCAATACACCTGTTGGTCACTGAGACCATGCTTTTGCAGAAGACCTTTTTTTACGTCATACTGTCCTGAGTCGATGTAGGTAAATCGCCCTGTCGTTATGTCAACGCTATCGATCAAAATAAGCTGACTTTCAGTCGCATCCTTAGGACCGCGGTACACCAGGTGTCGCGGGAATTTTGTGCTTTGGTTGGACCAAGGCACGGAAGCTCCCCAAATGAGTTGGATTTGTTTGAATTGCGGGTGGGCCTCAAGCCTTACCGCGGAGGCTACTTCTGAAGAATCAAATCTCACATTTGAATTGTAATACAACTCAACGCGGTAGTTATAAACTATTTCCTGGCTGTTCATCCCGGTATCCACGTACGAAGTATCCGGAATTGTCCCCGGGTGTGTAGGTGCAATCTTTATATTTCCGGTAAGGCCTTCCGCACGATATACTTTGTACCGGTAAGGGGGCGGATATTGCGCCTGGTTAATCTCCAGAGGCGGACGCCATTTCACCGTGATCTGTCCAGCCGAAGGACTCGTCTTATCCACGGTGACATTCGTGATGATGGGCGCGTCAGCAATGATCGGTGGCAGACACGTGTCACGTGATACATAGCTTACTCCCCCATTGGGAAGGGGGAACGCCGCTACAAGCCTGTAACAATACTTCGCACCCCGCGCCAACCCTTTTCCTCCGTTCGTGTCAGTATACTTGGTGTTGCTTGCCGGGACTTGAGCGATCATCGTATACCCCAAGGAGGCAGGAATTCCGGTAACACAATCTACAGGGGTAAACGGAATGGTATCAACCCGTCGCCAGACCTGCATCACCTCAGCGTTGGAGCAGGCATATGGCTTCCATTCAAGCTTGGCCGTTCGATTCGCAGGCACCACCTGCGCGTCCTTCCAGACTGGAGCCGGCGCAACTACCTTGATAAAAACAGTCTTGAATTGCACAAGCTTGGCACCGGCACCTTTCGGGGGACTGTCTGTTATCTTCAAAGTAACCTGATAAGGTTGCTCCCGCACATGGACGCAAGCGGTCTGCCACCTGAAAGAGAGCTTCGCAAGTTTAGATGGCCCTGATGCCTGATACTTAACCGGGAACGGCGTGTACGTCGCCGGGCTCGGAAATGGTGGCGTCACATTCTGATTCAAGATCTGAGAGAACGCTTCAATCTTAACGCTGTCTCCATCCGGATCATATCCAAAGAAGTCCGTGGTGATCAGTTTACCAGCTTCTACGCATAAATCATGAACCTGCAACTCGGGGCGTTTGTTCTTGCAGTCGTCGACAATGATCTGCATGTCGCGGATCACATAGCCCATGTTTACCCACACACCCGCGATCTTCCGCCACTCCTTAATAATGAAGGCGATGTTGTATTCACCTGGTGCACCGGGTGCATCCCAAATAATATTGCCCGTGGTTTTGTTTATCGTGAAGGTGGGCGTACCATCTTTGTCTTCGTTTGCGATGGAATAATTCAAACCGATGCGATCGTAGAATTCTTTTACATTGGGATCGCGATAGTTGTTTACTTCAATACCTTTTTCTCGTTTTGGAATAGTAAATTCGTAAGACAAGCTGTCACCATCCGGGTCATAAGCCCCGGGATTGTGATAAAATGCTGCTCCAGAGCAAGCTTTGTCGATGGGTGGTACCAGCAGGCGCGGGCTGTTATCACAACCAATGAAAGGGTCAATGCTTATCTTCGACTCGATATAAAATTTCGTGTCGACGGAATTGAACATATTCAATATGCCCGCATTGCGATTGGGTTCATTATAGCTGATGATGTACTGCCCCGGGCCCGCATAGGTGTGGGATGTGGAAAAAATAACTATGCCTACATTAGGTCCCAGCTCAGGCTTAAGCGTATTTGGAGTTGTGGGGGTAAGGAGCGGTGTGCTGCCATCACCAAAATCGAGAATGCCATCACCGAATTTTATTTCTGAGCCGGTGTTGGTGTAGACCGTGATGGTGATGATAAAATTGAGACTGGTACAACTCTCGCGTGTCACGGTGATTTCCCCTGCGCGGAGGTGCGTGGCCAGCGATGATACTGAAGTAACCAGGATGAGCAAAAAGGCCGGAATGAGTTTTCTAACAAGCATCCTCACAAAAGTTAAGCACGCACCAAGTCAAAATTACATATAATCCAGGTCTTGGAGTGAGCCATTGAGCAGAAGATTTTACCCACTCTTCCCTGAAAAACGATAGTTTGTCTCAAATATTTGAAAGAGCGAAATAAGTAGTTAAACTTTTGGGTCTAAGAGGTATCTAATTATCATGGATATCTCCCTACCCCAGAGTAAGGTAAGACAGTTAATCAATCGTGGTTCGTTTGGTCCGGCTGTGCGCCAGAATTCCGTCACAGTTTCAGAGTTGTATAAGGATTCCGAAAAGATTGCACCCCTTCAGAAAGTGGAGAAGCCAAGTATCGAAGGCTTCGGTAATGCATCCCAGAGAGACAAGTCATTAAGAAAAGAAAAAGTCAAAGAATTGTTTACGAAGTCGAGAGCAGAACTCATGAAAGTCAATACAGCCTGGATCGTCAAGATGGTGGGCGAACCGACGCTGAGGGAGCGGATGACTTTTTTCTGGCATAACCATTTCGCCTGCCGGACTCTGGTACCCTATTTCGCACAACAGCAAAACAATATCCTGCGCACGTTTGCTCTGTCTTCATTCAGTGAATTGTTGATGGCTGTGTCGAAAGACCCCGCCATGCTTCAGTTTCTCAACAATCAGCAAAACAAGAAAGACCATCCCAATGAAAATTTTGCCCGTGAAGTAATGGAACTCTTTACACTCGGTCGGGGGAATTACACAGAGACCGACGTGAAAGAAGCGGCGCGTGCATTTACAGGCTGGGGATTTAACCTGGACGGTGAATTTCAGTTTCGACCCCACCAACATGATTACAGCTTGAAATCTTTTCGCGGAAAAACCCAGGATTTTACGGGTGAGCAAATCATCGACATGATTCTCAACGATCGGAGAACTGCTGTTTTCATCACCACCAAATTCTATCGTCACTTTGTTTCCGAACGCAACATCTCTGTAAACACAATTCATGAATGGGCCGATTCATTCTATCGGTCAGGATATGACATACTGAAATTGCTGAATGTGATTTTTGAATCAAATGAATTCAATGACCCGGTGAATTTCAGCACGCGGATCAAGTCGCCCGTCGAGTTGTTGGTGGGCATTCAACGGCATACGGGTGGCAAGTTTGAAAATCCCGGGAGCCTCGTATTTCTTCAGCGCGCCATGGGTCAGATCTTATTCTATCCCCCCAATGTGAGCGGCTGGCCATCGGGTAGAGAATGGATCGATAGTTCGAGCCTCGCTTTTCGAGTGATGCTTCCCACAATTCTCTTTAAAGATGTTGAAACCGACTTTCAGACCAGTGACGACGGGGACGCCAATGGTTTGGATGTATCTGCTGGCGGCGCCCGAAGGATCGGATTCAAGGTTGATTGGGAAAGCCTCGCATCGCTTTTCACCAAATCATCCTTAAAGCAAACGGTTGAAGGTGTTGAATCCTTCCTTTTATCACGTCCGACGACAGATACCAATCGACGCTACGTGACTTCCGCGGCAGATTCTTCCCTAAACGAAGTGGAGTTTGTCAAACGGTTATTCCAGGGTTTCATGTCGCTGCCAGAATATCAAATGTGCTGATTATGGAAAACGTATCGAGGAGAGGATTTTTGAAGAAGTCAATGCTAGTCACATCCGGATCGCTTTTGATGCCGCAGTTTTTGAAAGCTTTGGAGCATCCGTTAATCTATCAAGAGGGGAATGGGCAAGATCGAATTCTGATCATCCTGCAATTGTCGGGGGGTAATGACGGTTTGAATACCATCGTTCCTTATCGGAATGACCTGTATTATCAAATGCGTCCAACGCTGGGCATCAGAAAAGAAAATGTACTGAAAGTATCTGACGAACTTGGTTTCAATCCGGCGCTTGCATCTCTTCGGGAATTGTATGACGAGGGCGCGATGTCGATTGTCAACAACGTGGGTTACCCCAATCCTGAGCGTTCACATTTTCGATCGATGGATATCTGGCAGACCGCCAGTGGGTCGGATGAATATTTATCAACAGGTTGGATCGGTCGATACCTTGATTCAAACTGTGCTGGCTGCGGTGCACACACTGGCGTTGAGATCGATGACACTTTGAGCCTGTCGATGCGTGGTAAGTCTGTGAAAGGAATGGCCATCAGAGATCCGGAAAAATTGTATCGCGCTACCCGGTCAACTCTTTTCAAAACGCTTTCCGAAAGTCATTCGGATGAGCCCACCATCGAATACTTGTATAAGACTTTGGCGGAGACGGTTTCCAACGCGGCGTACATCTATGACCGGTCCAAAGTTGTATCCGCAAAGCAGCAATATCCGAACAGTGATTTTGCAAAACGATTGAAGACCATATCTGAGCTCATCCAATCGGGGATCTCCACAAAAGTGTACTATGCGTCCTTATCCGGGTTTGACACACACGTACGTCAGGCTGGCCAACAAGAACGCTTGCTGACCATGTACGGAGACGCCGTAGGTGCGTTGGTAAAAGATCTTAAATCCACTGGCCATTTTGAGCGCACCCTCATCATGACCTTTTCGGAATTTGGTCGGCGCGTAGCAGAGAACGCAAGCGGCGGAACTGATCACGGCACTGCGAACAATCTGTTCCTGGTAGGCGGTAACCTAAAGACACAGGGATTTTACAATCAAACTCCCGATCTCAACAAACTTGACCAGGGCGATCTGGTCTATGAGATCGACTTCCGGCAGATTTATTCCACCCTACTCAATAACTGGCTTGGCACGGACAGCGGAACCGTCCTGGGCCGAACTTTCGACGCGCTGCCGCTGATTTAATTTTCTGACGCAAGTAAATCCTGAGATTCCACATAATGCCTGGCGGTCTCAGAACATACGTTTTGTTGCCGATTCATGATCAACATTGTGTTCCCGGGCCCGGTTGACTTGATATATTCCGAAACCTGTAACTTGCCGGGATGCGAGTCGTAGGAGAAATTCCCCATTCAGAATGTAAGATCACGATCTTTCACTGGAACAACCGTTATCTGATCAAACTCGAGCAGGGTCCATTTGAACAGACCTTCAAAATCCAGGAGTACGACCTCAGCTCAGAGGACGAGGTGAGGCAAGTGGTCTCAGAAGAGTTCATCCAATCCGCATTGACCCGTTTTGAGGCTATGGCGCGTTCTTTGGGCGAGGCTATCGCAAAAATCTGAATGTTACTAACTTTGCCCCCCAGTCTGTAGAATTGATGGAGATCTTAGTTGAAAAGAAGAACAAGAACATCGGGTACGAGCCCATCCTGGATGGTATTCCCGATTGGCCTGTATACCAGCTCAGCAAGAACAGGAAAGAGTTCCTCGAAGAGGTGACTCAAAAGTCGATTGAACAGATCCGCGCCCTGCGTCCATCACGAAAACAATTGATCGATGAATTAGAGGCAACGGTACACCGCGAACAGAACCGTCTGAAAAGAAACCGGTGGCGCGTTGACCCGAAGGATGAGCCGCGTTTTTGGACACGCATCAAAAATGAACTGGTAGAACTCAGCAACAAAAGTCCCGAAGAAGCAGGAAAAAAAGAAGACGAGTTGCTGCATGAAATCGTGCATCGATATGCGGCTGAGATCGCTGGAACCTTCAAGCCCAGTTCATACAAGTTTGCGCGCGAAGTCGTCAAGTTCTGGTTCGTGAGGTTGCTAAACGGCGCACGTGTAAAAAAATTCGGTGCCTACTTCCGTAACCAATACGCTCTTCGCGACAAGATCCACATCGTGGGCAAAGTGAAAATGCTGCGCCACCTCGCGAAGGAAGGCACTGTGGTGATGGTGCCCACACACTTCAGCAACCTGGACAGCATCCTGATCGGGTGGGTGATTCATTCACTGGGCATGCCGGCATTTTTATACGGAGCAGGTTTGAATCTTTTCAACATCAAGATATTCGCCTACTTTATGAACAGCCTCGGCGCTTATAAAGTGGACCGCCGCAAGAAAAACCTGCCTTACCTCGAGACGCTGAGGATGTATTCCAACCTCGCGCTTCAGAAGGGAGCTCACAGTCTTTTCTTCCCGGGTGGCACAAGATCCAGATCGGGTATGATTGAGAAGCAGCTAAAGCTCGGTCTGCTAAGCACCACTGTCGAAGCACAGCGTAATCTCTACATGGAGAACCAGCCTCGAAAAATTTTCGTAGTGCCGGTGACCATCAACTATCACTTTGTGCTTGAGGCTCCGGAGTTGATTGAAGACTATCTACAGGTAAAAGGACAGGATCGGTATTTTGCAGAAGAAGATAACTACGGAAGTTTTCAATTATTAAAATTCCTTTTCAAGTTTTTCACAAAAGGATCAAGTATATCGGTTTCCATCGGGCCCGGCCTGGATGTACTGGGGAACTACGTTGACGATGATGGTAACAGCATCGATGCAACGGGTCAGAAACTGAATCCCCGGGAATATTTTATGTCGAACGGCGTGATCACGGTCGACAAACAGCGCGAGAATGAATATACGCGTATGTTATCGTCCAAGATTGTAAGCGAGTACCATCGCATCAACCGCGTATTTGCCAGCCACCTGGCAGCGTTCGTTGCCTTCGAAATGCTGCAGCGCAAATTCCCGAAACTTGACTTGTTTGGTTTCCTTCGTCTCCCCGAAGAAGATCTTGAAATTCCTTACGAGGAATTCCGCGCGACTTTTAAGAAAGTCAGGAAAGAAATTTACAACCTGAAAGAAAACGGGAAACTTCACCACGCCACTCATTTGAAAGGTGACGCAGACATTGTTATCAAGCGCGGGCTCGACAACGTAGGCATTTTTCATTTGAAACGTCCGCTTCTTAGAAATAAAAAGGGGAATATCGTGACGCAGGATCTGAACGTGCTCTACTACTATCACAATCGTCTCGTGGGCTATGATCTTGAAAAGCTCATCTGACAAGCCCGTCGGAGTCATCGGTGCCGGCAACTTCGGAACGGTCATCGCCAACATACTTGCCAGGAACAAAAGAGTGCTATTGTACGCACGCGACGAAAGTGCGGTAAAAAAGATCAACGCTAATCGCGAAAACCGTGGGTACAAAATCCATAAGAATGTAGCGCTTACCGCAGACCTTGCCGACCTCGCCGGTCAGTGTGAAGTTATTTTCCCGATCGTGCCGTCGGCACACTTCCGGGACATGATGAAAAAACTTGCTCCCTACCTTCACCCGTACCATGTTCTTATTCATGGAACCAAAGGCTTCGACATCAGCCTTCCAAAAGGCGAAACGATTGAGAGTGTGCACTCCCTAAGTCGCCAGCAAATCAAGACGATGAGCGAAGTGATCCGGGAAGAAAGCGTTGCTGTCAGGGTGGGTTGTCTTGCGGGACCTAATCTCGCGAAAGAATTGGCGCTACGTCAACCCGGCGCGACGGTGGTGGCAAGTCACTTTCAGGAAGTTATTTCCACGGGCAAGCGGCTCCTGCGGAATGATCGCTTTCAGGTGTATGAAAATCATGATCTGATCGGCGTTGAGATGGCAGGAGTATTAAAGAACATCATCGCGATTGCATCGGGCGCACTCAGCGGTCTGGGCTATGGCGAAAACGCCAAAGGTCTACTGATCAGTCGCGGCGCAGTGGAAATGGTCTATCTCGGAAGGGCGCTCGGAGGTGACACCAAGACTTTTCTGGGCGTGGCGGGTATCGGTGACTTGATCACAACCTGCAACAGTCCTATGAGCAGAAACTTCACTGTAGGCGCGCGCCTTGCAAAAGGTGAAACCCTGAAAGATATTCTGGAGGATATGGAAGAGGTCGCTGAAGGTGTGAATACAGTTCGCATCGTAAAAAAATTCAGTGACCACTATAAGATCCGACCGTTGATTACAGATACTTTATACAAAGTGCTGTTCGAGGGAATGACCGTCCAAGAGGCCGTGGACTACCTGATGCGTTATCCGTTGAATATCGATATCAATCTATCTTAAAAAAAACCGCCGAGCACGCGGAGAGCGCGGAGATTTTTCTCAGTTACTCTTAGAATTTTTTACCCTTGTGATCTGGGTTAGGTATGAAGGCGCCGACTATTAAACCCTTTTCATTCACTTTCCACGCCCCAACGATCCCTTCTGAAGGAACCTCACCCTCCTTGTCAAACGATCCTTTGATTACCTAGACATACCTGTTCGGATAATTTAGCGCTTCAAGTTTTGCTTCTTCCGAGGGCTCGCTGTTCAGGCCTTGAATGGAGTCACTCATATAAATTTACAGAAAGATCTAAGATGCTTTCGGCATCATATCAATGTGTTTCCCATCGATGGTGAAGTACTCTCCCATCGCGTCGGCGGTCATACAGGCATGGATCGGAAGTATTCCAACCACATCTCCCACTTTGAATTTTTTGATTTCAGACTCAGGAGCTGAGAGAATTCCATGCTCCTGGGAAAGAGATTTGGCATAGATCGGCAGGGGTTCACTGTTCCATCCATGATCATTTAATCTCACCACTTCGCCGAACACCACTTTCCCATCTTCGCGTTTAAAACTATCCTTCGAAAAATGGACCCCTCCTCCATGCACGACGATCTCGCCGCGTTCCGGGATCAAGGCAACGATCGGGCAAGCCATGGCGATCGCGATATCGCTATTGCGGCATGCTCCGATCACGCGCTGCATCAGATCGAAGAATACAAAATTGCCAGGCCTGAGTTCGTCTATACCTTCAAAATTGGTATTCAGGCTACAGGTGGGCGTATCACCCATCGACAACTCCAGTTTGGGAAATCTTTTCCTGTAATGATCGCCCACCGCCTTCATCTGGCTACTCGTGTCTTTATATGTTTTCAGGATCGTTTCCGTCGAACGGTCGGCATAACTCTGTCCGCTGTGGCAGAAAAATCCCTTGAACGAGATCATCTTTTCATCTCCCAGTTCAGCAAGAATGCTGTCGATCGCGCCATAATCCGACGGCGATACACCGGTTCTGTGATAGCCGGTGTCAATTTCAATCACGCATTGAACCGGGCGTGTCAGTGACGGCTTTAATTTTCTGACAGCTTCCGCGGAAACAAAGGCAAGATTTAGTTTGCATATCGACGCCAGGCGATTGATCTCACTCACTTCGAGCACGTTCGTTGGGAAAGCCACAGTAATGTCTTCCCAGCCGTCAGCGGCGAAATAAGCGGCCATTCGGATGGATGACACCGTACATTTTGTAACACCCATGGCTTTGAACCAGCGTCCCACCTCATGCGACTGATGTGTTTTGAAATGCGGTCGCAGCACCACACCCGCCTTCTTTGCTTTATCGACCATCATCTTGATGTTGGTCTTGCATTTTTCTTCGTCCAGCAAAAGCGTGGGGCGCACAATCTGCATCATGGCTACAGTGATTTTTTGATCCGCTCAGCGATCGCGGCAAGTTGTTCCGGAGAGAGTTTCAGTTTGGGATTAGCGAAATTCATGTCGCGCATTGAATTCATGGGAACCAGATGAATGTGCGCGTGCGGCACCTCCATCCCCAGTACCGCCACCCCCACGCGACTGCAACTGGTCGCTTTCTTAATGGCAGTTGAAATCTTCTTTGAGAAAAGGTGGAGACCAGCCAAAGTCTTGTCATCCAGGTCAAAAATGTAATCAACTTCGGTTTTGGGGACGACGAGCGTGTGTCCTTCCGTCAAAGGCATGATGTCTAGAAAAGCGATGTAGTCATCGTCTTCTGCAACGATGTGTGCAGGTATCTGTCTCTGGATAATCTTTGAGAAAATCGATGCCATAATCAGACGCCGATATTCGTGACTTCGAATTCAAGTTCACCCGCAGGCGTTTTAATCTTTGCCGTATCCCCTTTTTTCTTCCCCAGCAGCCCCTTTCCGATCGGCGACATCGTCGAAATCTTACCCGCCTTCAAATCGGCTTCTTCTTCCGATACCAGCATGTAAGTGACTGACGCACCATTCTTCTTGTTTTTAATGGTGACTTTGGAAAGTATAGAAACAACAGACGTGTCGATTTTACTTTCGTCAATAAGACGTGCATTGGACACCAACTCGCCGAGTTGCGCAATCTTCGCTTCAAGGTGTCCCTGTGCATCCTTAGCTGCATCGTATTCGGCGTTCTCGCTCAGATCACCTTTATCCCTGGCCTCTGCAATTTGTCGGGCAATGTCGGCACGACCTTTTGTCTTAAGCTCATTGAGCTCTCTGGTCAATTTATCAAGGCCTTCCTTGGTGTAGTAAGAAATACCCTTACTCATAAGCAATCGTTTTTTGACTGAACATATTCTGTCTTCACGAGAAGGCAGCAAAAAAAGCAACAACGGCTTCATTGTGCTGAAACCGTTGTTGCTACATGACAAAGATAGTTTATTTTATAACATTTATACAATTCATTAAGGGCTACGCATCCACCAGTTCAGGCATAAGCTCCCTTACCTGCTCCTGAAGTTCATCATCGAATTTTGCCAGGTACAATGTCTTTGCCTTTGATAATTGCTCCACGGTCAGACCTTTGGCACCACGAAAATCGGCCTTGTATAAACTGGCATTTTCAAAATCGGCACCCATGAGGTAGCTGTTCTGGAGATTCGCTTCCATCAGGTATGCGTTTTTGAAGTTGGTCTTGATCAGGAATGTACTTTCAAACTGTGTCTTAATGAGGAATGCATCCTTGAAGTTGGCACCACTCGCATAGGCGGCACGCAGGTTCGCCTGGTTGAGGTTTGCGTTTTCGAAATTGGTTTGATTTAATCTTGTCAGCTCAAGATTGGTTTCCAGAAGCGACGCATTGGAGAGGTTTGCAGAATTGAGATTCGATCCCCGCAAATTGATGTAACTCATGTGCGTTTTGGTCAGGAAGCAATTCACCAGATTTATTTCGTATATCTTATGCCGGTTCAAACGTTTTACGTTACCAACAATGCGAAACGCGGCTTCGTCCGATTCGAGCAATCGAAAGTCATCGATCTCATCTTTGTAACTTTTGATACGGCGCCTCTTTTCTCCATTCTGATTCAACCAAAAAAGCAGGATACCGATGATGGCGATGTCGAAGATCATACCATGAGCTTCCACCAATATTTGTGGCCAGAATTTATCGTCTGTATAGTACTCACGACTCAGAAAACCCACCACCAGTGTTACCAGTATCAATACGATCATCGAGGTAAGCAAAGGCTTCTCCACAATCGAATTAATTTGATCCACAAGTTTGGACCTCAACGTCTTCCAGGCAGAACGGTTTTTCAACAGGCTCAAGTGAAAACTAATTTCTGTTCAAATGTAATTTAATCGTTAGACCGGAATCAATCATAAAAAATGAAATAATCTTACACGGGTTTGAAACCGCTGTGCAGACCTTACAACAGGATGCTGATGGTGAGAAAATACACCGTAAGGCCCAATAAGTCATTGATGGTGGTGATAAACGGACCTGATGCGACCGCAGGATTGAATCCAAAACGATCCAGTATCAGCGGTGTAATGGTGCCGATGAGCGAAGCAAACACGACGACACTAAACAATGCGATGGATACCACCATAGAAAGTTCGCGGTTACCAAAAATCGCCCAGTTCGCTCCGAATACGATCACTGAAAGGAAAAATCCATTTAACAGGGCCACCAGCAATACTTTCGTGAGTCGTTGCACAAGGCCTTCCTGGACAAACCCCGAGCTTGCCAGGCTTTGCACCACCAATGAAGAAGACTGGATCCCCACGTTTCCTCCCGTGGCCTGAATTAGCGGTACGAAGAAAGCGATCGCCGTAACACGCGCGAGTTCCGCTTCAAAGAGTCCCATGAAGCGGGCCGAAAGCATTCCTCCGAAAATCCCGATCAGCAACCAGGGTAAACGCGCCCGCGTGTTTTTCCAGATGGTATCATCGGCCTGCACATCTTCAGTAATACCCGACATCAATTGCCTGTCTTCTTCGGCCTGCTCGGTAATCACGTCAACAATGTCATCGATGGTGATTCTTCCCACCAGTTGACCGTGCACATTCACCACAGGCACAGATTCCAGATCGTATTTTTTCATGACCTCCGCAACTTCGGTATCGGTCATGTAGGTTTCCACCGAAACTACATCCTGCTCGTAAATATCCGATATGGATTTATTGGCATCCGTGGTGACAATATCCTGAAGTGATACTTTCCCCAAAAGCTTATCATCGTTATCAACCACGAACACGGTGTAAAACTTCGTTACACTTTCGGCCTGCTTCCTGATTTCTTCCACGCATTGCACCACCGACGAATTGATCTTCACTTTAATGAGCTCCTTCGCCATGAGACCACCCGCCACGTTTTCATCATAGCGCAAAAGGTCGATTACCTGCGAACGCAACTCCGCATCGAGGCCAACAATTACCTCTTCACTGGTTTTTATTGGAAGCTCATTGAGAATGTCGGCCGCATCATCGGAGTCGAGCAAATTGATGATGCTGATGAGCTCTTTAGGCTCGAAAACCTTTAGAAAACCAGCGCGGGTCTCGCTATCCAGGTCCTTGACGATTTGTGCGCGCACATCAAGGGGCAGTATATCCAGTGCGTATTTTGAATCCTCCGCATTGAATTCATACAGGAGGGCTGTGATATCGGCGGGGTTGACATCGGCAAGGCTTTCGAGAATGAACTGACTGTCGCGCTGGTCCAGGGCTTCCTGAAAACGGTCGCGAAACTCTTTGGTCAATTCAAATTCTACGAACTCCTTCATCTTTCTCGATGGCTCGTGTTAATGAAATAAAATCTTCAACTGATAGTTGCTCAGGCCGTTTGTCCATTAAGTCCATGGCATCCACCGATGCGGGCAAATTTAGGTGTTTCAATGCGTTACGCAAGGTCTTGCGCCTCTTTTGAAATGCCTGCTTCACAACGTGCTGAAAAAGTTTCTCATCGCAATCAAGTTCCTTCTTGTCGTTTCGCTTCAACCGGATCACTGCCGACATCACTTTCGGCGGTGGGTTGAATACACCGGGGTTTACCTTGAAAAGATATTCGATCTCGTAGAATGCCTGCAGCAATACGCTGAGAATGCCATATACCTTATTGCCATGCTTAGAACAAATGCGATCCGCGACTTCCTTTTGAAGCATGCAGACCACCTGATCCACGCGATTGCGATTTTCGAGAACCTTAAAAAAAATCTGCGACGAAATGTTGTAAGGGAAATTCCCGATGATGTGAAGAGGAAATTGCAGTTTCGCAGCAAGATCCATTTCGAGGAAGTCTTCTTCGAAAATTTTTCCTGATAACTCCGGAAATTGTTTCCTGAGATATTCCACTGACTCAAAGTCGATCTCGACCACAGTCAAATCAAGGTCGTTTCTTTGAAGAAGCAGGCGAGTGAGAACACCCATGCCGGGTCCAATTTCAAGTACGTTTGATTTGGCATCGCGCGGTAAGTCCAGACCCGAAACAATCTTTGACGCGATGTTGATGTCTTTCAGAAAATGCTGACCGAGAAATTTTTTGGGTCTGACCATTCGACCGAAAGCTAGAACTTAAAGGCAAAACATGAAAATTGTGGACCATTTCTGAAGTACCACTGATCCGCACTGAAACGAGATTTCGAATCGAGTGTCCAGACGAATACTGCTCCGTAATTGAGAGTCCTCTTTGGATTGCTTAACTTCAACAATTATGAAACTGAAGCTGTTGATCATACTTGCTGCTGCGGTTCATGTGGCACAAGCTCAAAAAAGAGTACTGTTTGGACAAGCTGTGGAAAGAGTTTTTCGGTCGAAGGACTCCACAGAGAATTTTTACCTGGCACTTACGCCGAAAGAAACACCGAAAGGCCTGCTCGTGGTGTTGCCGGGCTTCGGCGGATATCCGGCCGATGTTTTACGGGAGACAGATCTTCCCGCGAAGGCCCGCGAGAGTGGTTACCTCGTTGTGATCCCCTACCTAGCGAAATCTACTTTTTATACAGATTCATTATCACAACAACGGCTTCGGAGTTTAATCCCTGAAGTGATTAACAAATACAACCTACCGAAAGACCGATTTATCATCGGCGGTCACTCCGCCGGCGGCAATGGCGCTATGTTGTATGCCGAGTATGCCTATGGTCCCAACAGTGAGCGTGTTGTGAAGCCAAGGGCTGTGTTCGGAGTCGATCCGCCCCTCGACATGCAGAGATTCTGGAACACGATGATCTACATCGATAAGATCAATTTTTCCAAGCCAGCGGTGGATGAAGCAAAATACTTTTTGAACAGACTTCGGACCGAGTTAGGCGGAACGCCCGTCGAAAAGGCTGCTGCTTATGAAAAGATTTCTTCCTTTTGCCGCACGGTCCCCGACGGAGGCAAAGCCAGATACTTGAAATCTGTTCCCGTGAGATTGTATTGCGATCCGGATATTCAGTGGTACCTCACAAATCGCAGAATGCCCTATGAACACATCAACGCCTCCGATCTTTCTGCTTGTATTGCGCAATTGAAATTGCTAGGAAACGAAAAAGCTGAACTCATCACAAATCTTGGAAAGGGATATTTTTCAAGTGGTATGCGACACCCCCATGGATTCTCACAACTCGACTCCGTCGAATTCCTGAACTGGGCTTCTGCGCTCATGAAATCGGAGTGAACGAGACTGACATCCTTTACCAAGGTCGACTATATTCACGTTGTATCATCTTATTTTTTAACTTTCGCACTGACACAATTCATGAATCCACAGCAACCCGTCAATAAACCAAGGATCGGCATAACACTCGGTGATATCAACGGCATCGGCCCCGAAGTAGTCATCAAGACGTTATCAGATCCCCGAATCCTGAATCTTATCACGCCTGTTATTTACGGTTCAACGCGCGTACTCTCCTACTATCGCAAAGCGATGGGATTGGAAGATCTGAACTACAGTCAGGTGAAAGCCAAGGGACAATTTTTTCCCAAGGCCATCAATGTGGTGAACTGCTGGGAGGAAGAAATCCGGATCAATCCGGGACAACCGTCTCGTGAATCAGGCAAAGCCGCCTTGATGAGCCTGATGAAAGTGGTGGAAGAAGTGAAGGAAGGATTGATCGAAGGATTTGTCACTGCGCCCATAGACAAGAACACAATTCACGGCGACGACTTCCCCTACCGGGGTCACACTGAATACCTGACACAAACCTTTGAAGCCACTGAAAGCCTGATGCTGATGGTGGGTGAATCGTTGAAGGTCGGGCTGGTCACCGAACACGTGCCGATCAAAGATGTTTCCAAACACATTTCAAAAGAAAGGGTTGAACTGAAAATCCGATTGATGGAACTCTCGTTGAAGAACGACTTCCAGATCGGTAAACCGAAAATAGCCGTATTGGGTTTGAATCCTCACGCCGGCGACGACGGACTCATCGGTGATGAGGAACAGTCGATTATCAAACCTGTGATTGAAGATCTTAAAACGAAAGGCAAATTGATTTTCGGACCTTACCCTGCCGATGGATTCTTTGGATCAGGACAGCATAAGAAGTTCGACGGCATATTAGCCATGTATCACGATCAGGGATTGGTGCCATTCAAATACATAGACTTTGAAAACGGAGTGAACTTTACTGCGGGATTACCGACCGTGCGTACCTCGCCCGATCATGGCACCGCCTATTCCATAGCAGGCAAAAACATGGCCGACGAAAGCTCGATGCGGCAGGCGATATTCCTGGCCACCGATATTATCCGGAACAGGGCGCAGTCACAAGCGCGCTAAACATTACATCTGTTCTAATATCTCGCAGTAGAATAGTTAATAACTGCGATTGTTGACTAAATTTGAATTGGCGGGTTAGGACATGGACATCGTTACCAAAAAGAAGCTCAACATTCTCATTCAATTGGCCGAGGCTGACAAGCACTTTGCCAAGGCTGAAAGGGACATGATCTACCAGATCGCCAAGGCGCGAAACTTTCCGGAAGAGACGGTCAGCCATCTTATTCAAAATCCGGAACCCGTTGAGTCACTGGGGGCATTGTCACAGGCACAAAAGCTCGATTATCTGATCTCCGCCATCGAACTTATTTTCGTGGACCAAAAAGTGTTTGAAAGCGAAGTCATCTTCACGAGAAACATCGCCATCAAGCTAGGATTCAAAAAAAATGTTGTCGACTTCCTGGTTGACAATTTCGAGAAACAATCAAAAGACGATTTGAAGAAGAAAGTCTTCGAAAGCTTCATGCTCACTTGAGCGGTTGACTGCTGGTGTTTATCGGAGATCACTGCGCGAAACAGCGGTGAATATCAATTCCTCAATTTTTGTTTTACCCGTACTGCGCCTGCTTGGCGCATGTCATTAATGGTACAATTCTGCCTACTGTTCGAACACAGTGAGGGTTTGTCGGCTGTCAACTTAGGGCGTTAACCAAAAACCGCCCTCACGAGCCTGAAATCGCAGGAATTACGACAAAAACCGCAGAAACCACGAAAACCTGCCCCAAATCCGGAAAATCCTGATAAATTTGCGCGCTTATTTTGGAAGCAATGAGGGGGCTTGAGTACAAGGTGAATATTATCGGCCTGAGCCAAAAAGCACATCGTTTCGACTATGAGTTCGGTGATGAGTTTTTTGAATTATATGGCTCTACGCTGATCGGAAAAGGCCATTTTAAGGCTGAAATCACCCTGGACAAGCGGGAAACGATGATCGAAGGGTATTTCAAAATAAGCGGGGTGGCCAAGCTGATCTGCGACCGGAGTCTGGAAGAGTTTGACCAACCCATGGAGATCGAAAAGACCATCCATTTTAAGTACGGTTCAGAAGAAAAGGAACTGACGGATGAGATTGTATTGATCACCAGGACGCAACCCACGCTGGACGTAGGCCAGTATATGTATGAACTGATCGCCGTGGCAGTACCAATTAAGAAGTTGCATCCAAAATTCAGGGAAGACGACCTGGAAGAAACAGACGTACAGCTGGTTTACTCTTCACCCGCGAGTACCGATGAAAAAGAAGAGGACAAAATTGACCCACGTTGGGAAAAATTGAAAAAGTTAAAATAAACTACTATGCCAAATCCGAAACGAAAAACCTCGAAGACACGCAGGGACAAAAGAAGAACTCACTATAAGGCAGTTGCGAAGCAGTTTGTGGTAGACGGCACAACCGGTGAGCACCACCTCCCGCACCGCGCTTTCTGGCACGAAGGCAAGCTTTATTATAAAGGAAGCGTTGTCATGGAAAAAGAAGTGCTGGCGTAAGCAACTCTATGCACTTTTTGAATGTGATCATCAATAAGAAGTCAATCAGTTTTTCTGATCATAAGGATCAGAATGAGCGATCGCATAAACCTTCGCCCGACCTGACAAAGGCCGGGCATTTGTTTTTTATACATCATGAGTAAAATCCGAGCAGCCATTACCGGCGTGGGCGGTTACGTTCCCGACTACGTCCTCACAAACAAAGAACTGGAAACCATCGTCGACACGACTGATGAATGGATCACCTCACGGACAGGTATCAAGGAAAGAAGAATCCTCAAGGGGGAAAACCAGGGCGTCTCCGTGTTGGGAATTGCAGCGGTCAAAGACATGCTCGCAAAAACCAAGATCGATCCCAAAGAAATAGACCTGCTGATATTCGCCACAGTCACCGCAGACATGACCTTCCCGGCAACAGCAAACATTGTCGCCACCGCGGTAGGCGCTACCAATGCCTTTAGTTATGACATGGGGGCAGCCTGTTCCGGATTTCTGTATGGTCTCGCGACCGGAGCAGCATTTATCGAGTCGGGGACTTACAAAAAAGTAGTGGTAATCGGCGGCGATAAGATGTCCGCGATCCTCGACTACACCGACCGTACGACCTGCATCATTTTTGGTGATGGCGCAGGCTGCGTCTTGCTGGAACCAACGACCGAGAATGTTGGCATCATGGATTCAATCCTGCGAAGCGATGGCAATGGGGAAGCCTATCTTCACATGAAAGCCGGCGGAAGCAGAAGACCCGCTTCTCACGAATCGGTTGATAAACGTCAGCATTACGTGTATCAGGAAGGCTCCGCCGTTTTCAAATTTGCGGTTACCAACATGGCGGAGGTTTCGGCGCAGGTTGCAGAACGCAATCACCTGAAGGCTGAAGACATTACGTGGCTCGTGCCGCACCAGGCAAACAAACGAATCATCGACGCCACAGCGAGTCGCGTGGGTATCTCTGATGATAAAGTCATGATGAATATCGCGCGATATGGAAACACCACGGCAGGTACACTCCCCTTGCTTTTGTGGGATTATGAGAAGCAATTAAAAAAAGGCGACAACCTCATTCTCGCTGCTTTTGGCGGTGGATTCACCTGGGGCGCCATGTATATAAAATGGGCTTATAACAGCTAGCCCTTTCCATTATAAATCTCCAATTATTAGTAAATTCACAACTCACTTTTTATGGCTACTGTTTCAGATTTAAGCAAAGGAAATTTCGTCCGTTACAACGGTGAAGTAATGCAGGTAGAAGAACTGCAGCACCGTACGCCGGGCAACCTTCGCGCCTTCTACCAGATCAAGATGCGTAACGTTCGCAATGGCAAACTCGCGGAGAACCGTTTCCGTCCTGGCGATTCCATTGAGATGTTGCGCGTAGAGACCAAAGAATATCAGTTCCTCTACTCCGACGGCGACAGTCTCGTGTGCATGGACAACGAAACTTTTGATCAGATCTACCTCGACAAGGCTCTCCTTGGCGATTCAGCTAAGTTTATCAAAGAAGGTGTAAAGCTTTTGATAGCATTTGAAAATGGAACGATTCCGATCACGGCAGAACCTCCGCAATCCGTGGTGGTGAGCGTTTCTTACACCGAACCAGGCCTTGCCGGCGACACCGCAACACGCACCCTGAAGCCCGCCAAAATCGAAACCGGAGCAGAGATCAAAGTGCCGTTGTTCGTCAACACGGGAGACAACATCAAGATCGATGCTCGCACCGGCGAGTATATTGAAAGAGCTAAATAATTTCGCGCATGGCCACTTCATCTTCCAAACGTAAACCCAAACCTGCCGCCAATGGCAAGACGGAAGGGAAAACAAACCACTCAGACATGAAAACATCAGAAATCAGAGATCTCATAGATTTTATATCGCAGTCGGGCCTGAATGAAGTTAATATCGAAACCAAAGAGCTGAAACTTCACGTCAAGCGCGAGCCTGATCAAAAGGTATTAAAGTCCTCCGGCGCACCGATGGTGGCAATGCACACAGCACCCGTAACGCCACAGGTCGCACCGCAGCAAACCGCAACAACAGCCCAGGCGCCCAAACAGGAAAAACCTGCTGCCACGGGCAAGAAGACCGTCGATATCAAGTCGCCAATGATCGGCACGTTCTATCGCACAGCCAACCCAGACGCTCCTCCTTTTGTATCTGTTGGCGACAAAGTTTCAAAAGGCCAGACCGTCTGCATCATTGAGGCGATGAAACTTTTCAACGAAATCGAATCAGAGGTTTCGGGTACTATCGTAAAAGTGATGGTAGAGAACTCTTCGCCGGTCGAATACGACCAGGTTCTCTTCGTGGTGGAGCCTGATTAATCAGGACTCACCCCGCTTTTATTATTAGTTACAACCAAAAAAGAAAACTGTGTTTAAAAAAATACTTATTGCAAACCGGGGCGAGATCGCGTTGCGTGTCATTCGCACGTGCAAGGAGATGGATATCAAAACGGTAGCCGTTTATTCTACAGCCGATCGCGAAAGTCTTCACGTTCGCTTCGCTGATGAAGCGGTATGCATCGGAGCTCCCCCCAGCAAAGAATCTTATCTGAATATCCCGCGCATCATCTCTGCTGCGGAAATCACCAATGCCGATGCGATTCATCCAGGCTACGGCTTCCTTTCAGAACGATCTGAATTTTCTGCAGTGTGCCATGAATACGGGATCAAGTTTATTGGCCCCACGCCGTCTATGATCGATTCGATGGGCGATAAGGCGACCGCAAAAGATACCATGAGAAAAGCCGGCGTTCCGGTCATACCGGGTTCTGATGGTCTCCTCAGTTCGGTTGAGGAAGGCATGAAGCTTGCCAAAGAGATCAAGTATCCCGTGATTGTGAAAGCAACTGCTGGTGGCGGCGGAAAAGGGATGCGGATCATCAATGACGAATCTGAATTCAAGAAAGCCTGGGATGACGCCAAGCGCGAGGCTGCGGCAGCTTTCGGCAATGATGGTCTCTATCTTGAAAAATTTGTTGAAGAACCACGCCACATAGAAATTCAGCTGGTAGGTGATCAATATGGAAAAGCCTGCCACCTCTCTGAACGCGACTGTTCCATCCAACGTCGTCACCAGAAGTTGGTGGAAGAAACACCCTCTCCCATCGTAAGTCAGGAATTGCGTGAGCGCATGGGTGAAGCGGCTATCAAAGGCGCCAAGGCTATCAACTACGAAGGCGTCGGAACTATTGAGTTCCTGGTCGACAAGCATGGTGACTTCTATTTCATGGAAATGAATACGCGCATCCAGGTGGAACACCCGATCACGGAAGAAGTTACTGATTACGATCTGATCAAAGAGCAAATCAAAGTGGCGGCTGGCGTACCTATTTCCGGGAGAAACTATTTCCCGAACCTGTTTGCCATGGAGTGCCGCATCAATGCGGAGGATCCCAAGAACGGATTCCGTCCATCTCCAGGTAAGATCCTGAATCTGCATTTACCAGGTGGCCACGGCGTACGCGTCGATTCGCACGTTTATGCGGGTTATACCATCCCTCCCAACTACGACTCGATGATTGCCAAGTTGATCACCACCGGACAATCACGCGAAGAAGTGATCACTCGAATGAAACGCGCATTGAGTGAGTTCGTGATCGAAGGATTGAAGACCACGATTCCGTTCCACCTTGCACTGATGGACAATCCGACGTTCAGGTCTGGTAAGTTCAATACCAAGTTTCTCGAAACAAGCTTTGACTTCTCGACGATAAAATGATGGGAAGATGTGGAAATGTGAAGATTTGAAGATATAAGACACCATGAACGATAAGAGCTCGGCCACAAGCCGGGTTTTTTGTTCGTCACTGATGGGAACAAATCTTCTATCTGAGGGTGTCGCACCCGAAATATGCGTAATCCATGTCATCAATCCTGAATGCAGGAATTCGTTCCTTGAATGGAACAAAAAACATTTCCGGGCGTTTCGCAGGCATCAATTCCAGTATAACGTATCCTATACCTTTCAACTCAAAAACTTCAGACAGGTAGCCCGTGCCATTGTATAAATTCATGACGCGATCCATGCAGGCCTCCGTTACGTCAGCGGAGCGCTTATCAAGATAGCTCACCACATCACCAAGGTAAGTGCGGTTTTCAAGGTTATATATTTTCGCGACCAAAGCGGAAAGCTTCTCTTGCCTGTCAAATTCGTCAACAGGCATAAAATCCGGGTCACTGTACATAAAACTCAGCGCGTCGTCATTGAACGGCATGATGTCAATCTTTCCTTTTAAACGCATCGGACTTTCATGTATTCCATCCACACTCTTGATAAATTCATATGGTCGATAATCGTTGTAAATCTTCCAGATGATGGCATGATGAACAAGATGAACAACATTATTTGAATCCCGCACCAATGAAAAACTCATGTGCGCTAAACGGTAATTTCTAACGATGTAAGGAGGCACCACTGTTAAAGAAGTCTCGTGTTCTACAAGAGAGTCAAAATGAGAAAAAACCAGTTTTGAAATATTGCAACTATCCCGTGGGCGGAGCCCTTTGAGAATCAAAGGTTGTTTTAGGTGATTCAGGGCCCAATCATCAAAATCGGAAAGCATTCTTTCATCGATTTTTGAGGACGAGCAAGCTTGAAGGATAAAAAGGAATACGAAGAATAAGATTTGTTTCATTGAATACAGTATAACGATTGAATTTTCCGACACAGTATCCCGAACGTCAATTTAGAGCGACGAACAGGCGACCGGAGACTGGCAACAGGTGACATTTTTGGATTACAATATTAAATCTACCTGCGCCTGCTACTTATGGACTTGTAACAATAAAAACCCCGATGTTTCCACCGGGGCTCCTTGCATCACATCTAGGTTTAGGTTATGGAATACAAGTATCATTATACATACTGATTGAGCATCACAGGCATCACCAGCATGAGTATGTCCTCATTCTTATCTTTTTCTATCGGAAGGATCACGCCTGCTTTGTTCGGGGCAGTCATGTTCAGTTTGATCTGATCGGTATCGAGGTTGCTGAGCATTTCAACCATGAACCGTGCATTGAAACCGATCTCGATGTCTTCACCTTCATGCTCACAAGCCAGTCTCTCATTAGCTTCATTGGAGAAGTCAAGGTCTTCCGCTGAAACCTGCAGCTGACTTCCAGTGATTTTTAAACGAACCTGGTGTGTGGTCTTATTTGCATAGATTGAGATACGCTTCAGCGAGCTGAGAAAATCAGCCCGGTTGATCGTCATCTTGATCGTGCTTTGCGAAGGAATGACATTCTCGTAATCGGGGAACCGCTCGTCGATCAGGCGGCAGATCATCCGGATGCTTCCGAATTTGAAGAAAGCGTTGGCAGTATTAAAGTCAATGGTGACGTCCGTATTTTCAGATGGCAGCGTTGACTTGAGCAGGTTTAAAGCTTTTCTCGGGATGATAATGGTGCTTCCACTCTCCGACTTCACATCCGTACGACGATACCGCACCAGCCGGTGGCCGTCTGTTGAAACGAATGTTGTATTCTTTTCCCCAAGATTTACATAAACGCCCGTCATCGCCGGACGCAACTCGTCGTTGCTGGTTGCAAAAATGGTATTGTTGATAGCCCGAGCCAGTACTTCTGATGAAAGTGAAGCTGAAAAGTCATTGCTTACCGACGGTACCTTTGGAAAATCAGTCGCGTTCTCACCAGACAATTTGTAGCGCCCGTTGTCCGAGCTCAATTCGATGCTGTAGGTCGATTCGTCGATAGAAAAAGTTACGGGCTGATCGGGGAGATTTTTCAGCGTGTCCAGCAGAATGCGCGCGGGCACAGCGATGTTGCCGCGTTCCTTGGACTCAACGGCGATTTCGGTGATCATAGAGGTCTGCAAGTCCGATGCCGTCACCGTCAGGTGATTTTTATCGATCTCAAACAGAAAGTTCTCCAGGATGGGAACCACCGGGTTGGTGGTAATCACGCCGTTGATATAAGAAAGTTGCTTCAGCAGGTAGCTGGAGTTAACGATAAACTTCATTTCAGTTCCGTGG
Source organism: Cyclobacteriaceae bacterium (assembly GCA_044227305.1). Classification (GTDB taxonomy): domain Bacteria; phylum Bacteroidota; class Bacteroidia; order Cytophagales; family Cyclobacteriaceae; genus ELB16-189. The sequence continues at coordinate 589,846 of JBGAFJ010000002.1, forward strand.
TTAAGTGGTTGTATGCGCTAAGTTAGAAAGAAATTGGGTTTTGAAAAACGAGCTCAACGAGGCGTGCGAATGCGAAAATAGTCCTTGCGGCGCACAATCCTGGCTACATCATTTTTATCCAACGCCACAACTTCTCCGTTGCCTAACCGACCATAGACCTGTTCATCGTTTTTTGCCGGTGCGAACAAACCTAACGAGTACGTGCCCTTACCGATATCGGTGATCACGATCTCAGCGGCAGGCACGACCTGTTTCAAACTATCGGCCCTTCGATCGTTGGGAGAAATAAACTTAGAGGCAAACAGCAACGAAATTGCATCAACATAATCCGCAAGTTTCGCGGTATCAGCCTGCTCGATTCCTCGGATGGCCAGGTCACGTCCTCTCAGCTCTATCTCGAAGCTTTGATCCTTCTCCTTCGGATAGGAGGTCGCCAATGACTTGAAATTACGCCAGTTAAAATCAAACACCCGCTTGTTGCGCCATCCACTTTCATCTAACTCAAAAATACCAGAGACATATACGCGGTACCCCGGGATCGTCATCACGTAAGGCTGCGTGTCTCCATCTTTAAGAAACCATGCCTCAGTTTTTAATGAATTGCCACCTGCCGTAAACCCCGCCTTTACGGCTCCCTGCTCCGACATCATTACGTGCACACCATGTCTCTGAAGTTCATGCTTTACGGAGTCCATAAGCGTTACAGCTACCGGTCTTCGAGGCTCTACCTGGCTTGCGGTTGCAAACAACACTTTGATCATACTTCCATCTGCATCCCAGAGATTATTCACACGCCACTTTCCTTTTTCAAAATCCAGATTTATCTTTTGGTCACCGCGCTGAAGAGTCACCTGATCTATCTTTTGAGACGCCTGGACTTTAAACAAATCCGAGTCAATTTTCAGAGTCGGTCCGCGGCGCGAATTCACAAACAGGATTGCAGATGCACCGCATAGTACCAAAAGAATAACGGTCAGAAATTGATTACGTCTCTTCACGATTGACTAAGGTTGTGATTTTGCATACCTCTTCTTTCGAAGGTAAACTTTCAGGATTCCGAACGCCCCCATCAGCGTCACGGGTAACATTAGATTGATCAGCTGCCAGGTCAGTCGCTCGTCGCGAATCCTTTCCTTGTTAAGCGGTCTGATCTTCACTTCTTTATTGCGTGCATTGATGAGGCCGGAACCGTCTACAAGGTAGGTAACCATATTCATCAGCAGGTCTTTGTTGGCAAACGTGTAGCCCGAAAATCCATCGAGCCCCAATTCCTGAGGCTGCCCGCTCCTTCCACTGATCTCGTTGCGCGCTATGTCCCCATCGGCTATTACAATGATTTTTGAATCGACTCCCTCCGAAACAAAACCGGTGGAGTCGATGGATTCCGGCAAAAATCTGTTTTTATATAACGAGGTGAACTTGCCCTCCAGGAGATACGCCAGTGGAATAAATTTCTCGGTAAAGTCCTCTGGTTTATCAGAACGAAGATCACCCACAGCCACCTTGACCGGAGCGGTGAGCCTTCTTGCGTATTCGGAAGTAAACAACAAAGGTGTCTTGCGAATCCCACTCGCTTTCACCGTATCGATTGAATTCGCAAATTTCAACATGGTGAGATCCAGATTGCGGGTCATCGGACTTTCCGTGTACCGGTTTATCAAGGGCATGAAGGGCCATTCGATAGGAGTCATCTGGGGTTTACCATTCAGCACCCCCGTGATCACGGGGTAGCGAAGTGCCAGCCGATCCTGAACCAGGTCAGGATTGATCCTCACGCCATAGCGAAACAATTGATCATCCAGCCCCAGCGAATAGGGAAGTGCAAAATAATCATCTCTTGAAACGCTGTCGATATTAACCCGCAACCGGTCAATCAGGAAAAGCACATGCCCGCCGCGCAGGATATACTGGTCCAGTTTGTACTTGTCCGATTCAGAAAATGAACGCTCAGGCTTGGCAATGATGAGCAAGTCGAGCGAGGCAAGGATGTTTTTATTGCTGAGTTCTGTTTTGAAGACATCGTAAGAATCCGACAACGCTGTACGGAAACCTGCGATATGCAAACTGTCCAATTCACCATGACCAGTGAGAAGTCCCACCTTTTTCCGGTTCGTCGTTGAAAGCTTCTGGATCGCATTGGCCATCTCAAACTCAATTCCCTCGATGGATTGATTCAGCACTTCTTCCGATCGTTGCGAACGATTACCCTTCAGCAACATGACCCCGGACTCTTCGCCAGCATAAGAAACCAGTGCGCCCGGAAACACAAGCTTCTCTATACGCTGGCCATTGCGATTGTCAATGACATTTGTCGGCTGAATGCCCTTCGACGCCAGCATCGCCATGTACTCATTTCGCGCGTTTTGTCCGGCGGCTGCGGATGGGTCGGTGAACTTATAGTGGACTTTATTCCCCGAATAAACACTAAACTCCTCGAGTGTTTCCTGGGTGGCCTTGCGCAACCTCCTGAAGCCGGAATTTAAATCGCCCTCCAGAAATATCTCGACATACACATCGTCATCGAGGTTCATCAGCAGTTCACGGGTGGGTGGTTTAATCGAGTAGCGCCTCTCCTCTGTGAGATCCGCTCGAAAAAAATAAAACGCCCCCAGCTGATTCATCACCACCGCGAGCATGATGCCCGATGCGAGCATCAGCATGTCTCCTAACCGTTTGCTCTCCCACTTTACCATGACCGACTTGCTAAAACGGTTTTGGTTCCTAATAAAAAAACAGCTCCCACGCTGAGGAAATAAATCACGTCGCGACTATCTATCAATCCTTTTCCCATCGATTCAAAATGATAGAGCATACCTAACTGCTTGACCAACAACGCAGCATTACCATCACCAATCAGGCCGGCCGCAGCGTCGAATCCGGCATACATCATAAAAGAAAGGAAGGCAGCGACGATAAATGAAACAATCTGATTAGGTGTCAGCGATGATGCCAGGATACCTACGGAGCAAAAAACACCACCCAGCAGGATCATCCCGATGAATGAGCCAATGACTCCCGGTGTGTCGATATTTCCGGGCGGGTTGCCCAAATCGGATAAACTGAAATAATACACCCAGGTCGGCACCAACGCGATCCCCACAAGACACCAGGACGCCAGGAATTTGCCGATCACGATGTCGGTATCGCGCAAGGGTTTCGTGAGCATCACCTCGAGCGTACCCATTTTCTTTTCTTCCGCAAAACTCCTCATGGTGATCGCAGGGACGAGGAAAATAAAAACGTAGGGGCCCACAGTAAAAAGTGTCTCCATGTCTGCGTAACCGTAATCGAGAACCGAAGTGTCAGGAAAAACCCACATCAATAACCCCATGGCCACGAGAAAGACGCAGACGACAAGATAACCGATCAGCGAGTTCAGAAAACTATTGAGCTCCCGGAAGAAGATTGGTATCATGATTTTTCACCCGGATTAGTGAGTTCACTAAAAACTGACTCGAGCGAATTCTTTTCCTGTTTGAGTCCTACGAGCGCCAGATTCCTTTCGTAAGCAAAGCGCGTAATGTTTGACCGCACATCGGCACCAACCGAAGATCGCACCCGGTAACGGGATTCAGCCAATCTTTCGATCGCCGCGACCCCGGCGATCGATGAAAGCTCGGTTTCGTCGACCGGGTTTTGAAATTCCACCACCAAAGAATCGCCACCGTGAATCAGATTATTGAGCGAGTCGTTCGCTACAATAGCACCTTTGTTTATCACAATGACGCGATCGCACAACGCCTCTACTTCCTGCAGAATATGAGTTGAAAACAAAACTGTTTTATTCACGCTGACTTCTTTGATCAGCCTGCGGATCTCGACGAGCTGATTAGGGTCCAGTCCGGATGTGGGTTCATCCAGTATCAGAACTTCAGGATCGTGGATAAGCGCCTGCGCCAGACCTACGCGCTGCCGGTATCCTTTCGACAACATTTCTATCTTCTTGTTTTGCTCGTCGGTAAGTCCGCACATGGCGATCATTTCCTTTACCCGCTTCGCCTTTAACGTTGCACTCATCCCGTATACATCCGCGACAAAACCAAGATACTCCTGAACGTACATGTCTAAATAAAGGGGATTGTGTTCAGGAAGGTAGCCCGTCTTTGCTTTGACGGCCATCGGGTTTTCAATTACGCTGTTTCCGCCGACCATGACCGTTCCATCCGAGGGCGGAATGTATCCAGTCAATATTTTCATCGTCGTGGATTTGCCGGCTCCATTGGGCCCCAGAAAACCAGTAATCTCGCCGCTGTTTACCTGAAACGAAATACAGTCCACTGCCTTTTGGGCACCGTAATACTTTGAAAGGTTATTTACTGCAATCGACATTCCGAGCCCGCAAAATAAAGCAAAAGACGAAGTACTCCTACGAAAGCCAACCACAGGAATTCAGAAGGTGTTAATGATTTGTAAACCTGGTCACCTGGTCCAATTGTGGAACATTAATTGCCGTTCAAAGAGAAAATTTAGAGATTTGCAATCCATTTCCCTGGTTATGAGAATACTTTCAACAGTTCTGGCTTTCATTCTGTCATCCGCTGCCTTCGGACAAACCGGGCATAAGATCGATATCCATATTAAAGGTCTGAAAGATACCACGTTGCTTTTGGGGTATTTTTTGGGAGACCAGACTTATGTGCGTGACACAGCAAAGGTCAATTCGCAGGGCAATCTCGAATTCAAGGGTACCAAAGCGCTCCCGCGCGGTGTCTATTTTCTGGTTGCTGAAAAAACCCCCCTTTTTAATTTCCTGATCAGCAATCACCAGCAATTCAGCCTTGATACGGACAAGGAAGACTTTATCAAGTTTATGAAAGTGAAAGGTGACGAAGACAATGACTTGTTCTTTGCCAACATGAGGTTTAATGCGGAAATGCATCAGCTCGCAGATCCCTATATCAAGGTTATACAGGACAGCACACTGAAAGAAGATCAGAAAACAAAGGCACGCGAAGAATTCAAAAAGATCAACGACAAGGTGATGGCCTATCAGGATGAATTGATCAAAGCGCATCCAGATTACCTGACTGCAAAAATGCTGAAGCTCACACGGGAAGTAGTTATTCCTGATCCACCTAAAAAAGCGGATGGAAGCATCGACTCCACTTTCCAGCTTCGTTATTATCGCAAACACTACTTTGACAACTTTGACCTCTCGGACGACGCACTCACAAAACTGCCTCGTCCTGTGTATACAGAAAAGTTATACGACTATCTCGACAAACTTTTTCTGCAAACACCCGACAGCCTGATGGCAGCCATCAATGAGTTGGCTACGCGCGTTCAGAAAAATCAGGAAGCCTATAAATTCCTGATTTGGAATTGCGTGTACCATTATCAAAGGCCTACGATCATGGGGCTCGACGAAGTGTACGTCAGGCTTGTTGATAAATACTTCATTTCGGGCGCTATGGACTTTTGGGCTCCTGCATCAATAAAACAATCACTGAAAGATTATGCGGATAAGCTCCGCATGAGCCTGATAGGAAAAACAGGTGCTAACCTGACCATGCAGGATCAGACCCTGCAGCCGCGGTCGTTGTATGACATTAAAAAGAAGTACACAATCCTTTACATCTTCGATCCCGATTGTGGACACTGCCGGGAAGAAACGCCGAAACTTGTCAAGTTCTACGAAAAGGAAAAGGCCAGATTCAATATCGAGGTGTATGCGGTGAGTCTGGATACTTCATTGCAGAAAATGAAGAACTACATGAAGGAAATGAAGATGACGTGGATCACCGTAAACGGTCCGCGGAGTTATGTAGGTCCTGTGTCAAAACATTACTATGCTGAAACTACGCCTTCGTTGTACGTGTTGGATGACAAGAAAAAAATCATTGCCAAGGGCATCCCTGCAGAACAGCTTGAGAATTTCTTCGGTAACTACGAAAAGTATCTGCAACGCAAGACAGCCGTGAAACCAAAGGGCACTTGAGTACGATCCATTTCGACTATTTTACAATTCGCCCTCTAAATCCGCCGTTTAAAGACGGTTTCATAAAAAATTCACCCAGTTTGTGCAACTATTTGGGCGTCATGGAGTATCTAAGAAGATATAAATTTGACCTGAACGATTATGGCGCTGCTTGAATCAATATTTGGAAAGAAGAAGAAGGAATTTCGTGCGACTTGCAAGATCACAAAAGAACCCCTGGAAAAAGGCTTTGGATATCTTCTGACAACGGCCCAAGTGGTGGCCAGCAAAAAATACTGGGACCTCATCATGACGGAACCGGAAACACTTTCTTATACCGTTTCACATTTCAAAAATCAAAGCAGCGGTACACAAATGCGTTCCATGATTTTTGAAAAGTATGCTTCCGTTGACAAACCCTGGATCATTTCCGACTCTGTGATCAGCTATTTCGAGGTTGATAAAAAAGCAGCCAAAGAAGATGCAAAGAAATGGTGGGAGGCGGAAGGCAATTTTCAACCTACCAATACCGGTACAGCAGACAGGACGCTCGATCCGCAGACTTTCCAAACCTGGAAAAACTACGCGATACTAGAGGCTGGTCGCGAGAAAGTCGCCTAACCGTCTCATTCCTCAAGTCATCGTTGCTGAAAACTCAAGAGGTACTGCGAGCCAGTTTTCAGCAGCATCTTATTTCACCCTTTCAATGGTGAACTGCACAAGTTGCGTGAGCGATGTTTTGTAATTGGATTCAGGAAAATCAACCAGCAACGCGAGTGCCTTGTTGTGAAAATCAGACATGACGCGCTTGGCATGGTCGATACCTCCCGACAGCCTGACAAACTCAATCACTTCCTTCACTTTTCTTGGTTTGTCACTCTCATTTTTAACGATACTGATGATCTTCCGGCGTGATGACCAGGGTGCATTCGCCAGCGCATAGATCAGCGGAAGGGTCATCTTCTTTTCTTTAATATCAATACCAACTGGCTTACCAATTTCGTCCTCACCATAATCAAACAAGTCGTCCTTGATCTGAAAAGCCATGCCGATGTTCTGTCCAAAGAGCTTCATCTTGTCGATATTCTCCTTCGAAGCCTTGGCCGACACCGCTCCCACCGCACAACAGGATGCAATCAACGACGCGGTCTTCTGACGGATAATCTGATAATATACCTCCTCGCTGATATCAAGGCGCCGTGACTTTTCCATTTGCAACAATTCCCCTTCGCTCATCTGATTGACGGCATCATTCACGATCCGCAGATGCTCAATCTCATCATGGTCCAGAGAAAGGTTGAGTCCGCGCGAAAGCAGAAAGTCCCCGACCAGAACCGCTATCTTGTTTTTCCACAGCGCATTGATCGAAAAAAAACCGCGGCGGTACTCGGAGTCATCAACGACATCGTCATGGACCAGCGTGGCGGTGTGGAGCAATTCGATGAGCGACGCACCACGAAAGGTCGACTCGGTAATGGCCCCACAAGTGCCCGCACTGAGGAATATGAACATGGGGCGCATTTGTTTACCTTTCCGCTTCACGATATAATTCATGATCTTGTCGAGCAGGAGTACCTTGGTATACATGGAGGAGCGGAACTTTTGTTCGAACTCTTCCATCTCTTTTGCGATGGGGGCTTTTATATCGTCGAGACGCAGGGGCATTGCCCGCAATATAACAGGCAGATAGGGATACTTTACCGCCTCCGGAATCAAAACCCAAAAAATACATCCCCGCCTGATTCCAATAAAATCCTAATCACTATTTTCGGGTCATGTACGAAATGGACAAAAAGTGGGAACAGGTGGCCTTTGCGATCATTGTGTTGGTCGTTGCATTTCTGGTCGGCCGGATTTTTCGCTTTATCATCGGACGATTTTTCAAATCCGCTGCTCATAAACTCAAGGTGGATCCCACCCGGTACAATTTTTTTAAGAACGCTGCTGACTTCATCATTTTCCTCGTAGCGATTGTTATCATTTTTCGATCCATCCCCAGTTTACGCCTCCTGGGCAACACACTGCTGACCGGCGCGGGTATCCTCGCTGCCATCGTGGGCTTTGCGTCACAACAGGCATTTTCAAATATCATCGGCGGAATCTTCCTGGTCATTTTCAAACCCTTCAGCGTGGGAGATCGCGTGAAAGTAGGGCAGCTTTACACAGGTGACGTGGAAGATATCACACTTCGGCATACGGTAATAAAAGACTTCGAGAACAAAAGAATCGTCATACCGAATTCTGTCATCAGCAATGAAGTGATCGTCAATTCGACGTTGGTGGAAGAGAAAGTGTGTATGTTTATCGAGCTGGGTATTTCGCTCGAGGCTAACATCGGACTCGCGCAGAGAATAATTCAGGAGGAGGCACTCAAACATCCCTTGTGTATCGATAACCGGACCTCCCAGGAACTGGCAAAGGGCGAGCATCAGGTGATGGTGCGTGTGATGGGATTCACCGAACTGGCGACACAATTGAGAGGATACGCATGGGCTAACAATCCCACGGATGGATTCGACCTGAAATGTGACCTTCACAAGTCAATTAAAGAGCGCTTCGACGAGGAAGGAATAGAGATGGCAGTGCCGCTGCGGATGATCAGCTACAAAAATCAACAGAACGCAACTACCAACTGATGGCGAAAAAGAAGACAATTGGGATCGATGCAAAGGCTCCCAGCGACAATCACGTAATCCTCGAACTCATTCAGTATAATGAGAAGGAATATGCCATGCAGGCGGACATACCGGTAGATGAGCTTATTTCTCAATTTAAGCCCGGTCAAGTCAACTGGATCAATGTGGATGGATTGCATGACCGGTCCATCGTGGCCAAACTTGGAGAACATTTTTGCCTGCATCAGCTTCTGGTGGAAGATATCGTCAGTGACCATACCCCCAAAGCCGAGGAGTTTGATGATCATTTGTTTTTTACTATGAAGATGCTTCATAGCATCTCGGGAGGAAAAATTGAATACGAGCAAATCAGTTTCGTACTGGGAAAAGACTACCTGTTATCCTTCCAGGAGAAAGAAGGTGACTTATTTGGATCCCTTCGTGAGCGCATCAAGCAGAGTTCAGGAAAAGCACGCAACCGCAAAGCAGACTATCTGCTGTATAGGCTCGTTGATATTATTGTGGACAACTATTACATTGTGCTGGATGAGGTCGGTGCTCAGATTGAAAAAATAGAGGACGAGATCTACGAACATCCTTCCAGTAAGGAATTTCAAAGGATACAATTGGTAAAAAAAGAGCTGATCTATTTAAGGAAAGCACTTTACCCGTTGCGCGACGCGCTGAGTAAACTCGCGAAGGATGAGTTTGGATTTATTGAATCTCAGAATGTGCGTTACTTCTCCGATGTTTACGATCACGTAGTGCACCTGATCGATTCATTGGACACATATAAAGACCTTACTTCGAGCCTGATGGATATTCATATCAACACGGTGAACACCCGAATGAACGAAGTGATGAAGGTGCTGGCGGTGATTTCCACCATCTTCATGCCTTTGACTTTTATTGTAGGTATTTATGGAATGAATTTCGATTTTATGCCTGAGCTCCATTCGCCGTGGGGCTATCCGGGGGTGATGGTGGCGATGGCGATATTGGTGATCGGCATGATCCGATATTTTAAATACAAAAAATGGTTCTAACTTTCTCCTGTCTAACCCCCCTTCGTCTATGTTGGTCCCAATCGTACTGCTATTGGTCGGCTTTGCCGTATTGATAAAAGGCGCAGACTTCCTCGTAAACGGCGCCTCTTCAGCAGCTAAGAAAAACGGAATTTCCAATCTTGCGATCGGACTGACGGTCGTTGCATTCGGCACATCGATGCCGGAACTGATCGTTAGCCTCCTTTCCGCGCTCAACGGAAAGAACGACGCATCGTTCGGCAACGTCATCGGCAGTAACAATTTCAATTTACTACTCATCCTTGGCGTTGCGGGGCTTATTTACCCGCTGGTGGTCCAGAGAAACACGGTAAAATATGAGGTACCTATGTCGCTGGGAGCTGCTCTGCTGCTTTTTGTACTCGTAAACGATACACTTATTTGGGGGTCACCCGTTATTGCTGAAGGTGATAAAACCTATCAGGGCATTCTCGGGCGGCTCGACAGCATTATACTTCTCATTTTTTTCGGTGGATTTCTTATTTACATCTATCGCACGATGCGCACCGCATCCGATATGGAAGAAGGTACAGCGATTAAGATCTATAGCATGCCGGTTTCCATAGGAATGATTATCCTTGGATTGGGGATGTTGATCGGCGGCGGAAAGCTGGTTGTAGATAACGCGATAGAAATTGCTCGCGCATACGGGCTCAGTGAAAAACTCATTGGACTCACAATCCTGGCAGCAGGCACGTCCTTGCCGGAACTCGCAACTTCATGCGTGGCCGCTTACAGGAAGAATACTGATATCGCTATTGGAAACGTGGTCGGGTCCAACATTTTCAACATATTCTTTATCCTCGGGACCACCGGGTTGATTCACCCAATCCCATACAATACCTCCATGAATTTTGATTTGCAGGTATTGGTTGCCTCCACTGTGCTTCTGATGATCTTTATGTTCACGCTTAATTCCCGCAAATTGGATCGTTGGGAAGCAGCGTTGATGCTGGGAGCCTATCTGGTGTACACGATCTATTTGATATCGATCGACGGGGTGCCGTCATGATCTAAGTGAAGGGGTTGTTATCTGTCGCCGGTCTCCAGTTACCTGTTTTGTAGAGAATCCAAGTTTGGAAATGTCTTGGTACGAACTCATTGATTGTTTTGCTGATATGCTGGCGGCGAAAAAACCACTGGATAGTTAACCGCAAGAAAATCCCTTGCGTCCACTAACAGGCGACTTGCAACATCCAATTTGTAGCCAATAAAAAAAGACCCAGCTCATCGCCGGGTCTTTTCTAATCCGTTTGGTTAAGGTCTACTTCACTTTCTTCTCCAGCTCATCAATCTTAGCCTGGGCTTTGTCGTTGCCAAGAGATTGGGCTTTCTTGTAAAGTTCAATCGCCTCTCTGTATGTATCCTTCTTTTTCTTTGGCGCGAGTTTCGTGCGATTGGCTGCTTCCTCCACCGCCTGCCCGCGTGCGAAGTACGAATCTGCTTCACTCATTTTACTTTGAATCATCAGCTCCTGAATGCGAGCTTCAATCAATGCGAGCTCCTGAGTCTTCGCTTCGATCTGTGCAGTTTTGTCATTCAATTCTGCTTCCTGCAAATCGATGGTGATCTTCATGTTCTCGTTCTGTGTGCCAAGCTCCTGAACTTTAGCCTGCAGGGTGGCGATCTCGTTGTTCTTGGTTTCAAGATCGGCCTTCAATTTCGCAATCGTCGCAGCAAACGCTTTTGCGTTTGACTTCGACTTCTTCAGCGATTTCTCAAGTTCGCCGATTTTTGATTGCGTTTCCTTCACATAGTTGTTGAGATCCTTCATCCGTGATGTATATGCGGAATAAGTTGTGCCCTCAACCATGTTGACGCGAAGCACCTGACGGCTGGCGTCTATCGAATCCATGAGTGTGCCTACTTCTTGCAAAGTCTGCGCTGTTTGCTGACTGATTTGCAGCTCACTCTGCAGTGAATCAATTTGGTTTTTCAGCTTGGCATTCTCAGCTCCACCGCAGCTTGCTAAAAGGGCACTTGCAATTGCTATACTTCCTACAATCAATAATTTCTTCATAAAATTTGGTTTGGATTCACAAAAGTACGCCGCTTTGAAACACTTACACGAGCGCTTTAAATTATTTTTAGACAGATCGCCGAAATCTACGCCAATGACGTAAATTCGCCCCGGTTTTGAAGGATTTACGCCTTTTTTAATGCCCAAATCAATTATCACGCAGACGCGTATTCCGGACCTGGGCGAACCTCGGATTGTAGTCATCGGCGGCGGATTTGGAGGATTGGAACTGGTGCGTAATCTCAAGCGCACGAAAGCACAGGTAGTACTCTTCGATAAGCACAATCACCACACTTTTCAGCCACTCCTTTATCAGGTGGCCACTTCAGGACTCGAGACTAGCTCCATTGTATTTCCCCTCCGAAAACGGTTCTCTTATCGCCAAAATTTTTACTTCCGACTGGGTGAAGTAACTCACATCCTGCCGGAACAGAACGAAATCGAAACGTCAATCGGCAAAATCAGGTATGATTACCTTGTGATCGCTACAGGCGCTACCACCAATTTTTACGGCATGGAAGACATTGAAAAAAATGCAATGCCCATGAAGTCAATCGAGGATGCGATCGCGTTGCGCAATCAGTTTCTGTGCAATATGGAACGGGCCCTGTTGACGGATGATGCTGAAGCAATGAACAGTCTGATGGACCAGGTCATTGTCGGGGGCGGCGCAACTGGTGTAGAACTGGCAGGTGCTCTTACCGAATTGAAACGGCATGTATTCCCGAAAGACTACAAGGAACTAGACATGTCGCAAATGGACATCACACTTATCGAAGCCGGCCCTCGCCTGCTCGGTGGTATGTCTGAACACGCTTCTGAAAAAGCGTTGAAGTACCTTACCCAAATGGGCGTGAAGGTCAGACTAAAAACCAGCGTTAAATCGTACGATGGACATGACATCATTCTCAGTACCGGCGAAAAACTGGTATCAAGAACAATGATCTGGGCTGCCGGCGTAAAGGGTAATCCCATTTCAGGTTTAAAGCCCGAAAGCACTGCCCGTGGCAATCGGCTGCTCGTCGACCCGTTCAACCGTGTTAGAGGATCTGAAAACATTTTCGCCATTGGCGATGTTGCTTTAATGGAAGGGGACGAAGCGTTTCCAAAAGGACACCCACAGATGGCACAACCGGCGATGCAGCAGGGAAAAATGGTAGCGAAAAATATCATACGGATGATCGAAAAGCAGCCACTTAAACCTTTTCACTATTTTGACAAGGGTAGTATGGCCACCGTGGGGCGGAACAAAGCGGTTGTGGATACAAAATTGTTTAAGACAGGCGGCTTCTTCGCCTGGTTTATCTGGATGTTCATTCACCTCGTTTCGATCACAGGCTTCCGGAACAGGGTTTTTACTTTCATCAGCTGGATCTGGAGTTATATCTCCTATGATCGAAGCAACAGATTGATCATCGGCCGGGCCAGGGAACAGAAATAGGAAGTATGGAAGGTTCGAAAGACCTTAACAAATATCAGTTATCAGCAGCGGGCGTTCTGGTCTCGCTCGGTATCATCTATGGCGATATTGGCACGTCACCGTTGTACGTATTTCGCGCCATTGTCGATGGCCGGTTGATCACTGAAGAGTTGGTCATCGGAGGGGCGTCCTGTGTTTTCTGGACACTCACACTGATCACGACGATCAAATATATTTATCTCGCGCTGAACGCAGACAATAAAGGTGAGGGTGGAATATTTGCGCTGTATGCGCTGGTCAGAAGGTATAAAGCTGGTTGGGTCATTTTTCCTGCGATCATTGGGTGTGCTACCATCATCGCCGATGGCTTTATCACGCCGTCGTTCAGCATCTCAGCCGCGGTGGAAGGTCTGACGATTGACTATCCGCAAATTCCAACGGTACCAATCGTTATCGGCATATTGATCCTCCTGTTTTTCTTCCAGCAGTTTGGGACAAACGTGGTCGGATACATCTTTGGTCCGATCATGACGGTTTGGTTTATTTTTATCGGCCTGATTGGCGGAATTCACCTCCTGCAGAATCTGACGGTGCTCAAAGCACTCAATCCAATCTACGCCTACAATCTCTTGACGCAGTTCCCTGGTGGCTTTTGGATCATGGGGGCTGTGTTCCTGTGTACGACTGGTGCGGAAGCGATGTATTCCGATCTCGGACACTGCGGAAAATCAAACATTCGTATCGGCTGGCTGATCGTTGTGACGTGTCTCCTTCTGAATTATTTCGGACAGGCGGCCTGGTTGATCTCGCAACAAGGAACGTATCTCAACGACAGAATACCTTTTTACTCCTTGGTCCCTGAACCGCTGCTCATCTTCAGCATCGTCATTGCAACAGCGGCGGCGATCATTGCCAGCCAGGCGTTGATATCCGGTACGTTTACGCTCGTAAACGAAGCGATGAAACTCAAACTCTGGCCGAGCACACGAGTTCGCTACCCGAGCAAAATGAAGGGTCAGATCTACCTTCCTACCATCAACTGGATTTTGCTGGCAGGCACCATAATCGTAGTCCTCTATTTCAAACGTTCCGTAAACATGGAGAGTGCCTATGGCCTGGCCATCATCATCGACATGCTGATGACCACCACGCTCCTGGTGTACTACTTTACGACGATCAAAAAGTCGTGGCTTCGATCTTCAATCCTTGCCTTTGTTTTCTTCTCCCTGGAAGGCATGTTCCTGATCTCCAACCTGGACAAATTCCCGCATGGAGGCTGGTTCACGTTTGCCATAGCATTCGTGTTATTTGTGATCATGTTCATTTTGCTGAAAGCACGTAACCTTCGCGACCGACATACTGAATTCGTTGACCTCAAACATTATGTCCCGTTGATTCAGGACCTGCAAGCTGATACGTCTATTCCGAAAGAAGCAACGAATCTGGTGTTTATGGCAGTCGCCGACAGCAAACGCTACATCGATTCGAATATCATTTATTCGATTTTCAAAAAAAGACCCAAGCGCGCGGATGTATACTGGTTCCTGCACGTCGATACCGTAGACAGTCCTTATACTTCGAAATACTCCGTAGACACCGTCATCCCCAAGAAGTGCTTCTTTGTGAGAATCAAACTTGGGTTTAAGTCAGACCACCGGGTGAACCTCCTCTTCGCAAAAATCCTTCACGATCTGGCGGAGACCGGTGAAATCGATCTGATCAGCCATTACGAATCTTTGCAGAAGCATAGCATGCCTGCCGACTTTAAGTTCATCATGCTGCATTCACTGGCCTCTGTTGACAGTGAAATCTCTTCGTTTGATAACCTGGTCATTCAGGGGTATCGTTTCATCAAACGACACAGCCTCTCCACGGAAGAGATGTACGGGCTGGAGCTTGCCAATGTGGAACTCGAAGCCGTTCCCATCATGGTTGGGCCTGTTGCCAAGGTTCGCATCAAGCGGGAAAAAGAAGAAGCAGAACGGGAAAAAGAACTCAAGTATCACGGTCACGTCAACTGACCGGTCCCGGACATCGTCGTTCACTGACGTTCAATGACTTCTTACGAAAGCGGCCAATCGATCTGGTTTCGTCGCCAGTGATCATGGCACTGAATTAGAGTACACAGGAAGCATAAAATTCTTATATGCTCCTGAATTACTTCAAGATCGCTGTCCGCAATCTTACAAGAAACAAAGTATACTCAGTGATTAACGTCTCAGGCCTGTCCCTGGGAATTGGATGTTGCCTGATGCTGGCACTGTACATTCAGGATGAGATCAGCTTCGACAGACATCATCAAAGACTCGAGGATGTGTTCCGCATCGTAACCATCTTTGAAACGAACGAAGGCATGCAAAAGATGAGGACCACCTCTCCTCCCATTGCGCTCACCATGCGCGACGAGATTCCGGAGGTGGAGAATGCAGCCCGGGCATTTAACCCACCCGGAGGATCACGTAGCCTGATTAAATACGAAGACAAACTATTTTACGAAACCGATGGCTTGATAGCCGACTCATCCCTTTTTGACGTGCTGACTTATGACTTTATCAAAGGCAATCCGCAAAAAGCGCTGACTGATGCAAATACAGTGGTCATCACTGATAAGCTCGCAAAAAAACTATTCGGCGATCAGCAACCTCTTGACAAGATTATTTCCATCAGTCAAAATGGGGCCCCAGTCAATTATAAAGTTACTGGAGTCTTCCTTGACAATCACAAAAGTCATTTTCACGCAAATTTCTTTATCTCGATGATGAGCTCGGGGGGAATGGCTGAATATATCCGCACAAGCCCGGATGCCGCGGGGGAATGGTCGGGTCAGAACTTCATTCCTGCGTACCTGAAACTCAGAATCGGATCCGATAAAGAAGTTGTTATCAAAAAAATGAATGAAGTCTTATACAAATATGGAGCGGACGATATCGCAGCCCAGGGCCGGAAGAAGTCATTGACCCTGGAGCCTGTGAAGGATATCTATTTACGATCTGACGTGGGGCAAAGTCCACGCATCATCTATCTCTATGTTATTGGATCGATCGCCGTCTTCATCCTGCTGATCGCCTGCATCAACTTCATGAACCTGTCAACTGCAAAAGCAACGCGTCGCGCCTCTGAGATCGGCATCCGGAAAGTGATGGGTGCTGTGCGCAGTTCGCTCATCAGTCAGATTCTCGGTGAGGCCATGGTTATCGTTCTTTTTGCCATCCTGGTCAGTATCGTGTTGGTCCAAATCGGGCTGCCCGTTTTCAATGATCTGACAGGCAAATCAATCTCCTATGAATCTGAAAACCTGTTATTCTTTGTGATTTCGTTGATCGGGATCGCCGTGGTTACGGGCATTGTTGCGGGAAGCTATCCGGCTTTTTATCTCTCCTCCTTCCAGCCTGCACAAACTTTAAAAGGTAAATTTCAGATGGGCAGTTCGTCCGGATGGCTGCGCCGTGGACTGGTGGTGTTTCAGTTTATGATCGCGATCACACTCGTGTGCGGCATGCTCATTATCTCCAGGCAGTTGCAATACATGCAGGAAAAGAATCTGGGCTTCGATGCCAGTGCAAAAATCGTATTGCCGCTGCGCACCGAGTCTGCCTTAAGCAGTTATGAAACACTCCGCAAACAAATCACTCAAAACAACGCGGTGAAAGTTGTATCGGGCGCGGATTATCTGCCAGGCGCTCCGATCTGGACTGACTCATTTTTTTATCCGGAAGGCGGTGAAATGGCAACTGCAGTAGATATTCGTCGCGATGCCGTCGATTCGCATTTTCTTGAGGCCCTGGGGATTCCGTTGATTGCCGGAAGAAATTTTACAGACAATCGCACCGCTGAACGTGACCACGTAATCCTCAACCGAACCGCGGCGATCAAACTGGGTTTCGCGCCGGAAGAAATTGTTGGCAGAAACATCTACGCCGAATGGCAGGGTGAAAAATTTGGATTCACGGTAATCGGGGTGATGGAAGACTATCACCAGGGCGCGCTCAGGGAAGTGATCGATCCGATCGCCCTGCGGTTCCTTGAAGAACCACGCTACGATTTCATGGTCGCCAGCCTGGACACCCATGAATTCAGCCAAACCATTGCGGCGATCGAAAGTATCTGGAAGCGCATCGTAATAGATACCCCGTTTGAGTATTCTTTCCTCGATGAGGATATAAGCCACCAGTATGATGAGGACCGGCGAGTGTCGCGAATCATCACTAGTTTCACAGTCATCGCGATGCTGATCTCCTGCCTGGGACTTTATGGTTTGTCATCCTATATGGCAGAACGCCGCTTCAAAGAGATTGGCATCCGAAAAACAATGGGTGCCTCCGTGACGCAAATTGTCGGTATGATGTCCAAAGAGTTTATCAAGCTCGTAATCATAGCATTCGCTATTGCAATTCCGCTGGCTTGGTACGGGATGACCCAATGGCTCGAGGGTTTCGCTTATCGCATCAGCATCGAACCGGTATTATTCGTGATGGCCGGCGGCGCCGCGCTGTTGGTGGCATTGCTTACGGTGAGTTTTGAGTCTATGAAAGCCGCTCTTCACAATCCAGTGGACTCTTTGCGTAATGAATAGAACTTTTTGAAGAGAAAGCCCGTCCTCACAATCTGACTGTTATACCATGCTGAAAAGTTATTTTCTCGTAGGGCTCAGGAACCTGCTCAAAGAAAAAGGATATTCCCTCATCAAGATCACCGGACTGGCTTTTGGCCTTTCCGTGAGCATGATCATCTTTCTTTACATCAAAGAAGACCTTGCATTTGATGCGTTTAACAAGAACTACAAGAACATAGTCCGCCTGCTCACGATAGATAGTGCGGAGGGCGTAAGCAGTAAACTGGTTGGAGTCACTCAGCCGCGCCTGGGGCCAGCCGCTAACGAAGAGCTGCCCGAGGTCATCAATGTAGTTCGATTTACCGGCGGCGGCCGTTATGATCTCAGCTACGAAGAAAAATCGCTGAAGTGTGAAGCCGCATTACGCGTGGATCCTTCGGTCTTTGATGTTTTCGATTTCAGGATCATTAAAGGGGACACCGGGGAAACGCTGGACAAGCCCGGGTCTATTGCAATCACGGAGACTCTTGCGAAAAGAATCTTCGGCGACAGAGATCCGATCGGGCAGACGGTGAAACTCAATCTCAACACGGATCTGTATGTAACTGCTGTGCTGGCAGATCCGCCCAAGTCTTCCCACCTACAATTCGACCTGCTTCACAGTCTCGTTCCTGGTCCCGACGAGGACGGTCTGAAGCAGGCCCTCACCACCTGGCAAGGTATATTCTGCTACACGTACCTCCTCCTTGATAAGCCGGCCAACATTCCGGATCTGGATACAAAGTTGCAGACGATCAGCGCCAAAAACAACGCGTTTCAGTTTTTCAAACCAGTTGCCCAGCGACTGGAAGATGTGCACCTGAAGTCGAAAGAAATACTCTTCGAAACCAACGCGAATAAGTCGGATCTGTTGAATGTTTATGTATTGTCCGTCATCGCAGTACTGATCCTGATCCTTGCTGCGGTGAACTTTATGAACCTCGTAACGGCGAAATCAGCCGCCCGCGCCAAGGAGGTCGGCATGCGCAAAGTGATCGGTGCGGTCCGGAGTCAATTGATTGGCCAGCATCTTACAGAGTCGATTATCGTTACGAGCCTCTCGATGATGATTGCCTTCGCGATGACTTATCTGCTGACACCCGTTCTTAACAACACGTATCAGCGTTTCGCAGATCCGGCTATGCTGTTGGAAACTCAAAGTCTCCTGATTGTGCTCGCACTCATCCTGGGCGTTGGTCTGCTGGCAGGTCTGTATCCTGCATTCGTACTGTCGGCATACAAGCCCATCCTCGTACTGAAGGGCTCTTTCAAAAATTCGGAGAGTGGCATTCGCCTCCGCAAAGCATTGGTTGTGCTGCAGTTCACTATTTCTATCGCACTAATGGTTGGCACGGGCATCGTTTACGAGCAAATGCAGTTCATCAGCAAAACCAACCTGGGGTACAGTCGCGAACAGGTGATCTCGATACAGCAGACTGGTGCCACCGTAAACCGTTCAAAAACACTAAAAACGGAGCTGCTGCAAAATCAAAACATATTGTCTGCGGGGACCTCTTCCGCCCGCATCGGTGCGCAACTCGGACGCACCACGATCATACCAGAAGGCTCAGACGGACAAACCAACATCATTACCAGCATCATGAGTGCTGATGAAACGTTTATACCAACCATGGATATGAAAATGGTGGCCGGAAGAAATTTCTCAACTGAATTCGATGACTCGCTTTCAATGGTGATAAACGAAGAAATGACCCGTCTGTTAAAGTGGAAGGATCCGATTGGCAAAAAAATCAGTTTGCAAACCGGCGCCAATGTGACCGACCTCACTGCTTACACCGTGATCGGAGTAGTAAAAGATTTTCATTTTGCCACCATTCGTCACAAACTGGAGCCGATGTTTATGCTCTACAGTGAAAACAACGGTGCCCTGTCTGTGAAAGTGAAAGCGGAAGCAGTCAGTGACGCCATCGCGCATCTCGAGAAATCCTGGAAGAAAGTTAATCCAGGGGCGACCTTTGAATATTTCTTCCTTGATGAGCAATTTGCCAACCTATATCGTAATGAACAGGCCTTTTCAAAGATGTTTACTCATTTCACGTTGCTGGCACTACTCATCGCCATCCTCGGTCTTTTCGCTCTTTCCGCGTTTACCGCAGAGCAACGGAGGAAAGAAATCGGGATCCGCAAGGTGATGGGGGCATCCAACGGCAGTATCCTCGTTAAACTATCTTCCGAGTTTTTGCAGCTGATACTCGTCGCGTTTGTATTCGCGAGCTTCATCGCCTACTTCGTCATGAAGCAGTGGTTGCTTGATTTTCAATACCGGATCGACGTGCCGGTAGCCATTTTCCTGGTAGCGGGTGCCGCGTCAGTACTGATCGCCATGCTGACGGTAAGCCTGCAGGGGCTAAAGGCAGCTACGGCCAACCCGATAGATTCGTTACGTAGCGAATAGTTCTATTTTAGTTCTTTTTCATGCAACCCTTAGGTTAAAATGGAGTCTAAGACTGAAAAAACCAGTCTATGCTTTCTAACTACTTCAAGGTAATACTTCGTAGCCTGCTGCGTAATAAGCTGTTCAGTCTGATCAACCTGATGGGACTTTCCATCGGCTTGACGTCGGCGATGCTGCTGGGTTTGTACGTGGCAGATGAATTTTCATTTGACCGCTTTCACGAGAAGACAAACCGGATCTATGAGATTACCATTGCAACTAACCAGGATGGCAAAGTTTCTAAATGGACCGGGGTTCCCAACCAAACTGCACCCACCCTCCTGAGGGAAATACCTGAAGTTGAAAAAGCGGTGCGTATCCTGCCCAATAATTTTACAGGCAAGGCGTTCGTATCGTCAGAAAATATCAAGTCATCGGAGAAGCGCCTCGTGTGGGCCGATCCGGATATCTTCCAGATTTTTTCCATTCCCTTCATACAAGGCGATCCGGTCAAAGCACTGCAAAGACCTCACACCGCGGTGTTGAGTGAAGATGCCGCGATCAAATACTTCGGTTCAACTGACGCAATCGGAAAGAGCATAAAAATTGATCGCGACACCACTGACTTTGAAGTGACCGGTGTCATGAAAAACGCCCAGTCGAATACACGATTTCAATATCCAGTCATCGTGTCTTTTTCGGGAAGTGAATTTGACGGGCCTAACAACCTGAACTGGGGAAATGCAAGTTTCGATACCTACGTTCTTGCCAATGGGAATACGAACGGTCCCGCGCTGGAATCAAAAATTAATACCATGCTGGCACGCACCCTTTCCAAAGACAACCTGTGGTTTTCGCTCGAGGTGCATCCGCTCAAGGACATTCACCTGCAATATCCGGATGTCGAAGAAATATTTGGGGCGGTGAAAGGCGACCTTGCACAGCTCAAAATATTGATAGGCCTCGGTGTAATCATTATCCTGATTGCAGCATTCAATTATATGAATCTTTCCACTGCGCAATCACAAAGGCGATTCAAAGAAATTGGCATCAACAAAACGTTGGGTGCAACCAATATTCAGCTGGCGCGGAAATTTTATCTCGAAACATCATTTTTCGTTTTGATCGCGTTGTTGATCAGTGTTGCATTGGTCATTCTCTTGCTGCCTTTCTTTAATGATCTCACCGGCAAGACCTTCTCCATGCACTTTCTTACATCACCCGTTTTCGTGTTGAGCGCTCTCGGCGGCTGGGGCGTACTTACCCTGCTGGCGGGTGTTTATCCGGCGCAATATCTCTCCGCCTTTTCGCCGAAAGAGGTATTGAAAGGCACGGTGTCAGGATTGGGTGGAAATTCCTCCCTTCGCAAAGGATTGGTCGTAATCCAGTTTGCAGCCTCGGGGATATTGATTATCAGCACACTGATTCTGTATCAGCAACTCTCGTTCATCAGGGAAAAAAAATTAGGGTACGAGCCTGAACAAGTCATCGCGATTGGAACGCGGGCTGCGGCAAACCGTGATCAAGTCAATTCTTTGAAAGCGGCGATCGAGTCATTACCCTTTGCATCGGCAACAGCCCGGTCTCAAAATATCCCCGGCGAACCCGGAAGCGGCAGAAACCTGCGCCCGCTCGAAGGTGACAGCGAGGGAAAAAATCTAACCACCGTCCGTGTAACGCGGGAAGTATTGGATGTGCTTGGCATCAAACTGCTTGCAGGAACAACGCTTCCGGAAAAGAATCCCAACGACACAACCGTACAGGTTGTACTCAACAAGACGTCAGTAGATTTTCTCGGCATCAGTCCGGAAGATGCCATCCATCGCAAGGTTCGCATAGGTGGGTTCTCTTACGGAGCCGATGTCGTTGGGGTGACCGAAGATTTTCACTTCAGCTCTCTGCGGGAGCCGATCGGCGCCTACGCGTTTCACAATGCACCGACTGAAGGTTTTGGAGTTTTGCTTGTAAAAATTTCATCTGATAATCTGCAAGAGTCGATCCGTCAGATAGAAAGTGAATTCAAGAAGATCATTCCCAGTGCATTTGAATACACTTTCCTTGATCAACAACTTCAAACAATGTACGCCTCCGAGCAACAACTCGCCACAGTCATCCTGTTGTTTTCGGGCATGGCCATATTCATCGCGTGTCTTGGGCTTTATGCGCTCGCAGCGTATACGACGGAACAAAGAACCAAGGAAATCGGCATCAGGAAAGTCATGGGGGCTTCGGTACTCCAGCTCTCCACCATGTTGTCGCGGGATTTTATCAAGCTCGTTGCCATCTCATTCGTCATTGCAGTACCGCTCGGCTACTTTGCCATGAACCAATGGCTTCAAGGCTTCGCCTATCGCATCCAAATCAATTGGCTTGTGTTCATTGCAGCAGGCATTATTTCACTAGTGATTGCCTGGGCGACGGTGGGCTTTGAGTCATTGAAAGCTGCCAGGTCAAATCCTATGAAAGCCTTGAGAACGGAATGACCTTCGCTCATGGAGTCGCACGCGACATTGGGCTGTGGATAACCAGCTGTTGATATAGACTGTCGAAAATCAGTTGCCTCCTTTTTGGAAATCAGAAATATTCCAATTTGAATGCAGCTGTTTTTTTATTCATTGGCATACCCATATCTTCGCTGCTTCTCTGATCAAAAAACATGCGTCATCCCTTTGTCGGGTCTCAACTAAGGTTTATAATCTGTTTGCTTCTTCTCATTCCGGGGATCCGGGTTAACGCCGACCCATTGTCTGCAAAAGAAGGGATCTTGGATGTTCAAACATTGGATCTGAGCAGAAACCGTGTCTCTCTTTCGGGAGGATGGATATTCTGGGACAATCAATTGGTGTCGCCAGAACACGTGTTCAACCAGGAAAATCCGAGGTTCGTTCAGTTTCCGTCACCCTGGAACAAAGTGCGCGCGTCAGGAAATGGTATCGGATTCGCCACGTATGGGTTAAAAGTCGTGGCTCCGCCGGAAGCGAAATCACTCGCTCTGGAGATTCCTCAGATTTACTCAAGTTACATCCTTTGGGTCAACGATCAGATCGTCGCGCAAAACGGGCGTGTAGGTACAACCGCTAGTGAAACCATACCCCAATGGATGCCGCAGACCGTCTCTTTCACAAATCCCGGCGACACGATCAGAATCGTTTTGCAGATCGCAAATTTTCATCATCATACAGGAGGCTCAAAAGATCCTATCTATCTCGCTGCATCCGACTTACTCCAACTTCAACGGTCTACGTCTGTAACCGCAAACCTCATTGAATCCTGTGTGTTAACCTTGATCGCAATCGGGTTCCTGCTCACCTATTTTATGGGCGAACGGAAAGCGGTGATACTCTTTTTTGCATTACTCTGCTTCACCTGGGCGTTGCGCGTAGGTTTTTCCAATCTCTACATATTTATATCCTTTATGCCGGACTTCAATTGGAATGCCATGATCCGGATTGAATACATTACCCTGTTCCTCACCATGATCTGGGCGATCCTTTTCCTTTCCCTGGTGTTTCCAAGGGAGGAAAGTCGCATCGTTAAGTCGTTACTGGTTGGAGTCAACGTATTATTTACAGCATACGCCCTTCTCGCTACACCACTGGCATTTACAAAGTGGCTGCCGGTATATTTAAGCACATCCGCAGCGTTGCTCCTGTTCGGTGTTTATGTTGTACTGCGCGCGTGGGTGAATCAGCGTATCGGCTCCACGCATGTAGCCGTGTCGATCTTTCTAGCGCTACTGGTATTCGGCTACGACGTATTCGCGTTCAAAGGATACTTTGATTATAATCCTCTCCTGTTCAGCGTCTGCTACATCATCATCTTTTCTCTCATGAGCGTAGTCCTGCTGCTGCATTTAAACATACTCAAGGGCAAGGAGAAGGCGCGATCAATACTCACCTATCAGGATCTCTATAAAAATAATGACCTCACAGTGAAGTAGGTCTCGGAGATCTTTCGCGGCACGAACATCGATCGCAAAACAAGAACATGAACCGACCGTCTCCGAACACCTCCGGTCATTCGCGAACAACATCCCCGATAGAAAGCGTCCAATCTCGTAAAAAAACGCACTTAAGTTTGGTCCGGAATTAGATCAACGACTCCGACTAACCTGATAACCATGCTCACCAACTATCTTAAGATCGCGATCCGCAACCTCACAAAAAATTCTGTCTATTCATTCATCAACGTGGCGGGTCTTTCGGTGGGCATTGCTTCTGCAATTTTGATCCTCTTGTGGGTCGCCGATGAGCTTTCCTACAATCGTTTTCACAAAAATTACGACCGGTTGTACAAGGTGTACATGAACCGGACCATGACAGATGACGTCATTACCCAGATGCCACAGCCCTATGGACTGAAGAATGCTCTGAAAGAAAATTCCAGCGGCATCAAACATGTGGTGATGACCAATTGGGGTGAAGGGAATCTGTTGATCGCCGATGAAAATAAGATCAACAAGGTCGGCATGTGCGTCTCGGAAGATTTTCTCAGTATGTTCACTTTCCCGCTGCTGAGGGGAGATATCAACACAGCCTTGAAAGATCCGTCTTCAATTGTGTTGACAGTATCGACTGCGAAAGCGCTTTTCGGCGACAAAGACCCCATGGGCCAACTCGTCAAAGTTGACAATGACCGTTCACAGGTAGTGACCGGCGTCACTGAAGATCCAGTCCAATCGACTTTCGATTTCGACTACCTTTTGCCGTTCGCCTTCTATGAGGCGACTCAGCCATGGGTGCAGAGAGCCAAGGACAGCTGGGACAATAATTCATTTCAAATATACGTGGAACTGCAGCCCGGGGCGTCTCTTGATGATGTTCATCGCGACATCGAAGACCTGGTTGCAAAAAATGCGAAGGAAGCACAGAACGCCAAACTGTTCCTCCACCCGATGGATTTGTGGCATCTCCATTCCAACTTCAAGAACGGGCAAGTCTCAGGTGGTCTGATCGAATACGTTCGCATGTTTACCGTGATTGCCATTTTTGTGCTTGTGATTGCGTGCATCAATTTCATGAATCTGGCAACAGCGCGATCAGAAAGCAGAGCGCGCGAAGTGGGCATCCGCAAGAGTGTAGGTTCTGCAAGAAAAGACCTTATTCTACAATTCCTGGGCGAGTCGATGTTCCTTAGCCTCGTCGCTTTTGCCATCGCTGTAATGATGGTTGAAGGCTTGCTTCCGGCTTACAATACCCTGGTAAACAAACAGCTCTTCATTGACTATTCGAATCCCTGGTTATGGATGTCGGGCATCGCGCTGGTGCTGATTACGGGTGCCCTGGCTGGCAGCTACCCTGCCATCTACCTCTCTTCGTTCAAGCCTGTGCAGGTACTCAAAGGCAAAATCCAGATTGGCAAAGGTGGAAGTACTCCAAGAAAGGTATTGGTAACAACGCAATTCGGCTTCTCCATACTGCTCATCGTCGGAACCATCATCGTTTATCAACAAATCCAGTTCGTGAAAGCCCGTGATGTGGGATACGACCGCGCCAATTTGCTGCTGGTGTGGACCAACTCAGAGCTGGAAGCAAATTTTCAAACTATCAAAAATGAGTTAAAGAGAACTGGAGTCGTCAGTAATGTTTGTAAATCCAATAGCCCGATCACAAGGGTCTTTTCCACAAACGAAGTGAAATGGCCTGGCATGGAGCCGGGACGAAAAGTGGATTTCACCACCATCGCGACAGAATATGATTATACATCCACGATGGGAATCAAAATGCTCGAGGGCCGTGACTTCTCACCGGACTTCAAAAGCGATTCAATGGCAGTAGTTGTGAACAAGGTCGCCGCCGATTTGATGGGGTTGAAAAATACGGTGGGTGAAAAAATAGAAATGTGGGACCAGAAATGGACCATTATCGGCATCATGGACAATGTGATCATGGATGCCCCGGATCGGCCGATTGATCCACTGGTGATGGTCTTCAGCCCAGCCTGGTCCAGCACGATCACTGTGCGTATTGAGCCTACGGATGACTTACCCAAAGCCGTTGCGGCTGTTGAAGGTGTGTTCAAAAAAATGAACCCTGCCTATCCCTTGTGGTCCCGATTTGCAGATGTTGAGTTCGCAAAGAAATTCTCCAGCATCAATCTGATCAGCCGGCTGGCTGCGATATTCGCGTCACTCGCAATATTCATCACGTGCCTCGGGCTTTTTGGTCTTGCCTCATTCACCGCCGAACAACGTACGAAGGAGATTGGAATACGCAAAGTGATGGGCGCCAGCGTAAGAACGCTTGTACTTTTGATTGCTCGCGATTTCTCGAAACTGGTGATCATCGCGTTCGTCATCTCGGCACCACTTTCCTGGTGGCTGTTGAATAGCTTCCTTCAGCGCTACCCTTATCGCGTCGAAATCTATTGGTGGGTATTTCCCGCCGTTGGATTGATTGCACTGTTTCTGGCTACATTGATTGTCAGCACACAAGCCCTCAAGGCTGCAATCAGCAATCCATCACGAGCGCTTCGAAGCGAATAAATTCCGCCCACATTCGCACAAGTTCGACCGTGACCGGGCGAGGACATCGAGCAAGACCGCGTTTTCAAATCCAGATCTGTGTTTTGATTTGGCCTGATATTGGAATAACCCCGCGCACTTAAGACACTGAATACAATTATATGATCTCAAACTACATCAAGATCGCCTTGCGCAACCTTTTCAAGAACAAACTGTTCTCTACTATCAATATTACCGGTATGGCCGTCAGCCTGGCATCGTGCTTCCTGATCGCGCTATTCGTATGGGATGAACTTCAGTTTGATCAATATATTCCTGACAAAGACCGGACTTACAGGATATACAATGTGAGTACAACAAATGATGGTGTTACGGGGAAGCTTCCGATCGTCCCCATGACCTTCGCTCCCTATATGCAAAAAGATTTTCCTGAAATCGAGAGCACGTTGAGGATCATGGACACATACAGTGAGAGCCTGTTCCAACACGGCACCACGAAAATGTTCGAGAACAACGGCATCTATGCCGAACCAACCATCTTCGATATCCTTGATGTCCACCTGGTCCGGGGTGAACGCCACGGAGGGCTTGACAAACCGAATACTGTGGTTCTTTCGGAAAATACAGCGCGCAAACATTTCGGCGAAAAAGACCCGGTTGGAGAAACCCTGAAGATCGGGCGGGAAGATTTTGTGGTGACGGGCATTTTTTCGGAAGTTCCTCAACATTCTCATTTGAAGATTAACTACATCCAGTCGCTGGAATCACAAATGAAAAACATTACACCCGAGCAAAGAGAGAACTGGGTGTGGCAGCAGTTCTTTACATACATCAAACTGAAGCCGGGCGCAAGTGCCGCTGAACTCGAAAGTAAGTTGCTACCTTTTGTTCAGAAATACGCTTATCCGAAGATCGAGCCCGAAGGGTTCAAGTATGTACCGCACCTTCAGAACGTGACTGACATCCATTTGAATTCATCAGATTTTGAATGGGAGATGGCCCAACGTGGAAATGCACAAACCGTGTATATCCTTTCTTTCACAGGTTTCTTTCTGATGATCATTGCATGTCTCAACTTCATCAACCTTTCCACAGCAAGGTCTATCCGAAGGATGAAGGAAGTCGGGGTGCGGAAGGTGACCGGCGCACGCCGAACTCAAATCGTATGGCAGTTCATTTTCGAATCGGTTTTAATAACGCTGTTCAGCCTGCTCCTCGCGATCGTAATTTGCGAGTTCTCCATTCCGGCATTGAACAACTTCGCCGAAAAAAATCTTTACATACCACTTACGCTGCCGGTTGTGACGGGGGTAATAGGTTTTTGTATCCTGTTGGGAATCATTGCGGGAAGCTACCCCGCGTTTCACTTGTCGGCATTCCGGCCGGCTGCAGCCCTTTCGGGTAAAAGTCATTCCGATAGCACCGCATTCTTTCGACAAGGGCTCGTTGTGCTTCAATTTATGTTCTCGTTCTTCCTGATCACCGGTTCGATGATTGTGCTTTCGCAAAACGACCTTTTGAAAAACAAGGATATGGGCTTTTCAAAAGACCAATTGATTATGATTCCCCTGCGTTCCAAAATGTTGAACGAATTTGAGAGCACCAAACAGGAGTTTTCAAAGAACAAACATGTTTTGAATGCAACCGTTGGCTTTGGTATACCTGGTGATATTATCGCAGGAGATGGTATTATCGACCCGGTGACCAACAAAGCCATTCCCACCAACCTGTTTGCCGTTGACCATGACTACATCTCTACGATGGGAATGCACATCGTAGCCGGTCGGGACTTTTCAAGGGCGTTTCCGTCGGACTTGAACCATGGATTTATTATCAATGAAACAGCCGTGAAAAATTTTGGTTTTGAATCACCGGAGAAAGCAATCGGTCATCCCTTGAATTGGAAGCAATGGGGCAAAGATTCTCTTAAGATCGGCGAGGTGATCGGTGTGGTCCGCGATTTCCATTTCAAGAGCCTGCGCGAGCAGCTTTCACCTGCCGTACTTACCATGCATCCGGATGCCTATTGGAAACTGACGTTACGGGTAGAGCCGCAGGATCTTTCCGAAACGATGGCGTTCCTGAAAAGCACCTATGAGCGTCTCGATCCCGAATGGCCGTTTACGTATAAATTCGTCAATGAGAATTACGATACGATGTATAAATCCGAAACCAAGCTTTCAAGTCTTTTTGGAATTTTCACAGGTCTGGCCGTAGCCGTTGCTTGCCTTGGTTTGTTCGGGCTTGTGGAATACAGTGTGCACCAACGCACCAGGGAAATCAGCATACGCAAAGTTTTTGGCGCCAGTGTGAATTCATTGCTGATATTGCTGACCAGAAAGTATTTCGCTCTGGTCATGATCGCCTTCCTCGTGATCATCCCGGTAAGTTATTACGCAGCGGGCGAGTGGCTCAGCAATTTTGCTTATCACGTCACCATCAGCCCCTGGCTATATCTCAAGGCGTGCGGTGCGATCTTACTGATAACAGTGCTCACCGTAAGCTTTCAATCCCTGAAGGCTGCATGGACCAATCCAGCCAAGACGTTACGAAGCGAATAGCACATAATAAAATCATTCTTTATGTTCTTCAACCACCTGAGAATTGCATTCCGGCACCTCGTAAAAAATCCCAGCTTCTCATTCATTAATCTTTTTGGATTGACACTAGGATTCTTTTGCTTCCTTCTGATCGCCCTGTATCTGCATGATGAACTCAGTTTCGACATGTTTCATAAAGACGCCAACAGGACTTACAGGCTTCTCCAGCATGAAACTCTGAAAGACGGGACAGTTCGTCATGTTGCCTCCGTTGCCGCACGGATCCACCAGGAAGCGGTAAAGCAACTTCCGGAAGTGGAGAACGCCGCCACCGTAACGGCTTTCGGAAGGCTCACGCTCGGCAACGATCCGTTCAATCGCAGTTACGAACAGATGATCTCGACCAACGCCGGGTTCTTCCAGGTTTTCGATTTCCCATTCGTCGAAGGTGATTCAAGAACGGCGCTCCATGACGTGGACGCAATCGTACTGACAGAAACCGCGGCGCATAAATATCTTGGCGAGGGTCCATATCTGGGCAGGAGAATCTGGGCGGGGGGGTTGCGTCGCAACCAGCAGCCCATTGAATTCACGGTCGCGGGTGTGGTAAAAGACTACCCCAGGAATTCGCACATACAGATCGACGTGATCTTCTCGGAGGCAACCTGGCCCACCGTCTTCTCCTGGTACAACGATGAAATAGCCAACGATTGGACATCCAACAACTACGCGACGTATTTGAAGCTAAGGCCAGGCACTGATCCGCGAGGGGTTGAGAAGAAAATCACCGAAATCACCAGAAATAATTATCCCGCGACAAGAATGTTCTCCAGCACGTTTTCATTACAGCCGCTGCAGGACGTTCATCTCTATTCAGAAAATCTGCAGGATGGAGACACAAACACAAGTGGGATCAAACCATTCCACCTGTACCTTTTCGCATCCATCGCTTTCCTGGTGCTGTTAATTGCCTGCCTCAACTATATGAATTTATCGACTGCAGCCACCTACAAGCGTACACGAGAGATCGGAACCCGTAAGACGCTCGGCGCTCAAAAGAGCCAACTTATCGCACAGTTTTCAGGAGAAGCCATACTGCTTTCCGTTGCGTCACTGATCATTGCCGTAGCTGCGCTACAGACGTCATTGCCTTTGATCAATTCCTTTACAGATAAGGAAATGGCGTTGAGCGCGCTGCCCGATACCTGGATTCTTGCCCTGGCTGGCACTGTGTTGCTGGCAGGTATCTTGTCTTCTTTGTACCCTTCCTATATCATCACCCGCATTCTGCCTTCCGAGGCTCTGAGAAAAGATATCAAATTCGGCAACCGCAGTCTCCCTGTACGAAAGATCCTGGTGGCAGCGCAATTTGCCATTTCGATCATGATGATCGCGTCCACCCTCGTGATTTACCGGCAATTGAATTTCATGCGTAGCAAAGAACTCGGTATCGACGTCGCAAACCAACTGGTGATTGACATTAACAGCCAGCCGCTGCGGAGGAATTTCGAAGGGGTGAAAGCCGAGTTCGCGAAAGTTTCCGAAGTACAAAAGATCTCCACCTCAACGCGCGTCCCGGGAGAATGGAAAACATTTCCGATCGCTACGGTCAGATCTGAAAATGAAACGACTGGGCGGGAGATGATCTTCGTGGGGATCGACGAGGACTTCCTCAGCACATACAATATTCCGCTGATACAAGGGCGCAACTTTGTATCTGGCTCGTCGGATTCACTGAAAGTAATCCTTACAAAAATGGCGGTCGTGGAATTGGGACTTACCGATCCGGTTGGAAAAATGATCACCATTCCCATCGTTCGGAACGGGGGCAACATAAGAAACCTTGATCGCCCTTTTATGGCGGAGGTAATTGGCGTGGCCGAAGACTTTCATTTTGAATCCTTCCGCCAGAAGATGAGCCCCGTGATCTTTGCATCGCCCAACACACAAATCCAGCGGATCGACTATTATACACTTACCATTAAAACCACAGATTGGCCGGCGACGATTGAAAAACTAAAACAAGTCAATACAAAAATCGACCCCGAAAATCCGCTGGAATACACTTTTCTTAGTAATCGTTTTGAGGAGTTCTACAGGGCAGACGAGAAACGCGGCCAGATATTCCTTGCATTCTCGTTCGTCATTGTTATGATTGCATGCCTGGGCCTCTTTGCTCTCGTCTCATACTCCATTGAAAGCCGCGTCAAAGAAATAGGAATCAGGAAAGTATTGGGGGCATCGGTTCAAAACCTGATCGCTATGGTTTCCAAAGAGTTCTTACTGATCGTTTTATTTTCGGGTGTCGTTGCACTGCCTGCAGCCTGGTATCTCATGAACAAATGGCTCACCGATTTTGCGTACCGTATCGATATTGGTGCGGGAATATTGGTACTCTCGCCGGTAATTGCATTGACCATCGCATTCGCTACCATCAGTTTCCGCGCCTTTAAAGCGGCGATGGCGAATCCCGTAGAATCATTGAAAAATGATTGACGTCCGGGCTGATTGTCAAATAAAATTTCCACACCTGGCGACAGTGCGTGATCGGTGCCTCTGCGGTAAAAAGTGACGCCAAAGCCTGGACAGGTTTATATTTCCTGGTGCTCCGCCAAAACAAGTAATTCTCCCCTGATCAGAATTAGAAACTTGCTTCTGATTTTATCACGTAGTATTACATATATACAATCGTCTCAATTCACCCACGTTAGGTGATCGCTGACTTTGTTATCTAAGAGAAACCAATTTAAACACATGAAAACATCATTAAGGGTTATTATCCTGGCTGCAGGTATTTTCACCAGCATCGCTGCCTGGTCGCAAATGACAACGCCACCCAGCGGTGGCAATCAAAAAAGCGAGATCAGCCAGTATCTCGGCTTGGTAAAAGTCACCATTGTATACTATAGTCCTGATGTCGCCGGCCGTGAGATCTGGGGAAAGATTGTGCCCTATGGTATGACCAATCTAAACACTTTCAAAAGCACGGAAGCCAACCCATCACCCTGGAGAGCCGGCGCCAACGAAAACACGACCATCACTTTCTCTCATGACGTTGAGATTGAAGGGAAACCTCTCAAAGCAGGTACGTATGGTTTCCACGTAGTGCCTGGCAATGAAAATGCCGTGCTGATCTTTTCAAACAATTCCACCTCCTGGGGAAGTTTTTTCTACACACCGTCAGAGGACGCGTTGCGTGTTACCATCATACCCGCGCCGTGCGAGTTTAACGAATGGCTGACATATGAATTCACAGACCGGTTGCAAAACAGCGCAACAGCAGTGCTGAAGTGGGAGAAACTTTCATTCCCTTTTAAAATTTCCGTGCCCAATGGTGACAACCTCTATGTAGAAAAACTACGGTCAGAGATGAGCAGCAACAAAGGATTCAACTGGCTCAATGTAGTGCAGGCAGCGAATTATCTGGCCGGCAAAAAACAAAATCTCGACGAAGCACATGCCTGGGTGCAGGGTGTGATCGATCGCAATATCAAATACTTCCCCGTTTATAATGCGAAGGCCAATGTGCTCGCTGCGCAGGGAAAGCAGGCTGAAGCCGACGCGGTAATGAAAGAAGCGATCGCATTGCCGGACGCGACAGCAGCACAAATCGGCGGCTATGGGCGTCAATTAATCAGCCAAAAAAGGCCTAAGGATGCGATGATTGTCTATGAAGCAAACCTGAAACGTTTTCCCGGTACGACAGCGGCGCTAATGGGCATGGCCCGCGCGTGGTCTGCAAATGGCGACAGCAAAAAAGCCCTGAAGTTTGCACAAGATGCGTTGAAGGCAGAGACGAATGCACAGGTTAAAACTTCGATCGAAGACGCCATTAAGAAACTGGAAAAGGGAGAAAGTATTAATTAATATGAAACAACACTTCGGCAGAAGGTGAATGATCGGTATGCCCTGTGTTGAAGTTCTGGATATCAGGCCACCAACGGGTGGCCTTTTTTCGTCGGAAACTTAGTCGCGCGCGGACACTACTTTCCGATAGCGAACAAACGATCAAAGAAATACTTAGAAATCATCCAAATTACCCACTTCTTTTCCGGACCGAAAGTTGAAGGGCCGGTTATACCTCAAATCAGGTCTATGCTTCGGAATTATGTTAAAGTCGCATTTCGCGCTCTCTGGAAAAATAAGGAGTTCAGCATCATCAACATCGCCGGTTTGGCAATCGGATTCAGCGTCTGCCTGCTCATTGCAATTTACGTACTCGATGAACTGAGTTATGATCGATTTCATGAAAATGCGGATCGTATTGTGCGCCTGACTCCGACTCTGCACATGCCGAAGGGCGACAGGCCACGCGCGGTCACGGCGCCACCCATGGGTCCAACCCTGCAGGCTAATTTTCCGGAAATCGAAAAGATTGTTCGTATCACGGGAAGCAGTCGCACGCTGGCTTATCAGGACAAGAAAATATACGACACGAAAATATTCTATGCGGACTCCACTTTTTTCGGCGTGTTCAGTTACCCCATGATTACGGGTAGTCCTGAAACTGCGTTGGTAAATCCCTACTCAATTGTGCTAACGGAGACATCCGCCAAAAAATACTTCAGAGACGAGAACCCACTGGGAAAACTGATGACTTTTTCAGACTCCATCACACTGACGGTCACCGGTGTCATTAAAAATATCCCAGAAAATTCGCACCTCCAGTTTGATGTACTTCTCTCTTACGCTACGATTTGGGAAATGAACAAGCACGAACCAGAAGACAACTGGTTTTACAACAACATGTATACTTACATTTTGTTGCGTCGCGGGCAGGACAGGAAAGACCTTGAGTCGAAATTTCCGGCATTCCTGGAGAACCAGTTATCGGATGCAAAAAAGGAATCGGGGCTGTGGTACGATTTCTACCTGCAGCCCGTCACCGACATTCATTTAAGGTCAGATTTGGCCGCGGAAATGAGTCACAACGGAAGCATTAAATATGTTTATACATTCTCAGTTATTGGTGTGTTGGTGTTGTTGGTCGCCTGTGCAAACTACATCAATCTATCCACAGCAAAATCACTGAGTCGCGTAAGGGAACTTGGCATGAGGAAAGTTATTGGCGCACGTCGGCCACAACTCATTTCACAGCTTTTCGGGGAATCAATTGCCGTTACGTTGATCGCAGCCTTGCTCGCCAGTGCAATCGTGACCTCGTTGCTGCCTGTTTTCAATTCAATTACCGGGAAAAATCTTCAGTTCCAGCAGTTGCTTCGCACAGATATTTCACTGGCGTTCGCCGGAATTTTTCTTGCGATCAGCCTGCTGGCAGGCGCGTATCCCGCGTTGACGATGTCCTCCTATGCTCCGATCAAAGCATTAAAGGCAAGCGCCCGCCAGAGCCGAGAGAACGTAGCACTGAGAAAAGGACTGGTTATATTTCAGTTTGCCATCTCAATTTTTTTGATCGCAGGCACAATCGTGATTTTCAGACAAATGCATTTCCTGCAAAATCAAAGGTTGGGATTGAATAAAGATCAAATCATCGAACTGAGGCTGCGGTCGTCGCTGATTGGGAAGGGTGCCACCATTAAAAATGAAATAGCAAATGTCTCCGGCGTTCTCAGTACCGCGGTAACCAGCTTTTCTTATGAAAATGATATCTCGAACATCGCCGTATTGCCCGAAGGAGCTGAACCTAATCAAATGACGTCGGAAGCATCCCATGCCATCGACGAGAATTTTATCGAAACTTTTCAGATCGGGCTCGCAGCGGGCCGAAATTTCTCCCATGAATATCCGTCCGATAGTGCTGAAGGGTTCATAGTTAATGAAACAGCCGTCAAATATTTTAACTGGGGCACTCCTGAGGAGGCAATCGGTAAGAAACTCGACTGGGGTCTCGGCAAGAAGGGCGCTGTGGTCGGGGTTGTGAAAGACTTCAATTTCTTCTCGGCCCATCAGCAAATCCGCCCACTGATTATGCACATTTATCCCGAGTGGGACGGATTTATCGCAATTCGTTTCGA
Organism: Cyclobacteriaceae bacterium; assembly: GCA_044227305.1. Taxonomy (GTDB): domain Bacteria; phylum Bacteroidota; class Bacteroidia; order Cytophagales; family Cyclobacteriaceae; genus ELB16-189. The sequence continues at coordinate 624,846 of JBGAFJ010000002.1, forward strand.
CGCATCACAGGCTGCCAATATAGTCGACCGGCTTGAACAAAAATGGAATAGCCTTGGACTCGATAGCCCATTTGATTATTCCTTCATGGACAAGGATTTCGAAAAACTGTATCGCGGAGAACAGCAAACACAGAAAGTTGTTACCGTGCTTTCGTCTCTCGCTATTTTTATTGCCTGTCTCGGACTGTTCGGGCTCGCCGCATTTACCGCCGAGCAGCGCACCAAAGAAATCGGCGTAAGAAAAGTGCTGGGGGCGGATGTGCTGAGCGTGGTCACATTACTGTCACGCGATTTCGTAGTCCTCGTGATCATCTCGATGGTGCTCGCCATTCCGCTTTCCTGGCTTGCACTCAGCAAGTGGCTCGATTCATTTGCTTACAAAACCGCGATGCCATGGTGGATCTTTGCCGTGTCGGGTATCGCCGCTTTGCTTATTGCATTATTCACCGTGAGTTTTCAATCCATCAAAGCAGCTACCGCGAACCCAGTGAATTCTTTGAGGAATGAATAAAGGAAATTATTCAGAATCACGGCATTGCTTTCGGGGCAATTTATGGTTTGGGTAGCGATTGCGGCTCTGATGGCGTTACCGGTGTCTGATTATCTGTTGAAAAAATAGTTGTCAGAATTTGCCTACCGTGTCGATGTGTCCATCGCTGTGTTGGTTCTGTCGGTAGTGTTATCTTCAATACTGGCGGCCCTTAGTGTCAGTTTCAAGTCGATCCGGGCGGCCCGCGCCTATCCGGTGGATTCACTACGCAATGAATAAAAAACCGTATGAGGCACTAGGGGTTTTTATTAACTGTGTTGTCGTGAGGGAAACAGATACCCATGAAAAAGTCGCTCCCTCTCCTCTTTATTGCCTTTCTGATCATTTCAGTCACTGCCTTCGGGCAGGGAACCAACACCGGTGTGCCGGACAAAGCAATTGCATTAATGCCTTTTTCCAAGATCATTGCATCACCGCGCGTCAATGTCATTCTTGCCAGGGGTGACAAGGAATCCGTGCGGATTATCTACAATGCAATTCCGAAAAACAAAGTGAACATTATGGTGAAGGGCAACACGCTTCGGATTTATCTGGATCATGCGAGGGTAGTCGAAAAGCAGGTACGTCGTTACGACGACCATTATCAAGGCAAGACAGGCCTTTACAGTGGCTCTTCGATCACTGCCATTGTTACGTACCGAGCACTGAAATCCATTGAAATTCGTGGAGATGGTGAACTCCGCTGCGACTCGGCACTGGTCGCTGAAACACTCAAACTCCGGGCTTATGGTGAAAATGAAATTTCCTTGGCTAGCGTACACGCCACAAAATTTAAAGCTTCATTGTATGGAGAAAATGAACTGAAGATCAGATCCGGTGAAACCGAACGCCAGGTATATAGGTTGTTTGGCGAAAACAAAGTATTGACGCTGGGGCTGAAAAGCGAAGTTGCAGCGACCAGGATTTTCGGAGAGGGCCGCGTGCGTCTGAGTGCTTCGGATAAAGTGCGTGTCAATGCCCTCGGTGAGCCGATTATTTTCGTAGAAGGAACAAACTACATCCGCAAAGGAATCGTGATTGGGCGGGCTGATATTCGCGCGAGTCGATAAGCAGATCACTCAAGATGACCGCGTTTGGGGTATAAAAAAAGATCATAACTCAACTACTTTTAGGTACTATACAAACGCCTAGTACGAGTTGAGTTATGATCAAATCCATTCACATCCTCACCTTCTTTATTGCCATCTCTTGCGCAAACAGAAATTCCAGTGATACCGCGACCGCATCGGCTGCTCTTGAAGCACTTGTCCTGAAAAAAATGGAGGCCCTGAACGCACATGACCTTGATGCGATAGGAAAATTCTATGCTGACAGCGCGAAGATCCAATCCCTGGGTTTTGAACAAACAGAGACCGGGCCGGAAGGTGTGAAGGGCGTTTACAAACGTTACTTCGCCTCCACGCCCGATTTAAAATTTGAGGTGACACGAATGATCACCACGAATGAGACTGTCGTTATTGAATACAATTCCGGCGGCACCATGCAGCAAAGCCCTCTGGAAGCGGTGATACCCGAATATATGATCGGTAAAAAGTACACACTTAGAAATGTTACCCGCATGGATTTTAAAGACGGCAAGATCATTGGTGAGATGACCTACTTCGATCAACTCTCGTTCCTGCGGCAAATGGGGTTTTTCGATCAGAAGTAACCCGGTCATGACATCTCGAACTTGCTGAGCCTGCACTAAGGCGCCTTATTAGTTTTAGTGCGCCCCTCACCTTCAGAAAAGATCTATTGATCTTCGTGCGTAAGCCGCCCAGATCATATCGCTCCCGGCACCGAAGCTTTGTGTCTCCTGTGAACCAAAAAAAATCCGTCAAATTCTTTATGGAATTTCCTTGCCTCTTTCATCCTATCCAAAAAAAAATTATGAAAACCTGGAAAGCTGTGACCCTGCTGGTGGCTGTATGCGCCGTGGTCCTATTATCCTTCACGAACGGCAACGAGAAAAAACCCCGCCATAGAACCACGTACAAGTCCATACCCAAAGGATGCGTTTTTCGCACCGTGATGGGTGAAGAATCGTCCGATTCGAGCTACATTTTTTTCAACACTGAAAAGGCCAATCTTTCGATTTCAAACGGGCTTGATTGGATCATCAAAGCACAAGGCAACAGCGGAGGATGGGGTGCCGGAAGTCACAGCCGGCAGGATATCATGGATCCACACGCCGTCCAACCTGACCCTGCCACCACTTCGATGGTTGCTATGGCGTTGCTGAGGAGCGGCAACACCCTCAACTCCGGACGTTATGCCTCACACCTGCGAAAGGCGCTCAACTACCTGCTCACATCTGTAGAATCTTCTTCGGCACAAAGCCACAACATCACGTCGCAAACCGGCACACAAATACAGATTAAGCTTGGCGCAAATATCGACGTAATACTTACTTCTCAGTTTCTGTCCAACCTGCTCGATGGTAACCTCGATCACGACAGCAATCTCAAGGAACGGGTGAAAAAAGCCAACAACGTCTGTGTGGCAAAAATCCAAAAGACCCAGGAAGCCAATGGAAGTTTTTCAGGCAATGGATGGGCCGGAGTACTTCAGTCTTCTTTCGCCACCAATGCGTTGGAAGCTGCCCAGGCTCAAGGTGCCCACGTCGACGATAAAGCATTGGATCGCGCTCGTGAGTTTCAAAAAAATAACTATGACGCAAAAACCGGAAATGTAAACACAGATCTTGGCGCGGGAGTCATGCTTTACTCGGTAACTGGGTCCGCCAGGGCCAGCGCCAAAGAAGCACGTCGTGTTGAGGAAGAAATTGCGAAAGCAAAAAAAGACGGCCGCCTTGCCAACCATGCAGCGCCTACTGCGCAGAATCTCGAGAAGATCGGGTTCGATCGCGATGAAGCCATGAAATATTCAACCGCCTATGAAGTTTATAATTCCGCGAAAGTGCAGGCTCAGCGGCAGGATGTAATGGATGGATTCGGGAGTAATGGCGGCGAAGAATTTTTGAGCTATCTGCAGACCGGTGAAAGCATGATTATCGGGAAAGACAATGCCTGGAAAAACTGGTATGACTCGATGAGCGGAAGGCTTCTCAATATACAGAATGACGACGGCAGCTGGAGTGGCCACCACTGTATCACGAGCCCGGTGTTCTGCACCGCTACATGCCTGCTCATTCTCACGGTAAACAACGACGTACAAAAGCTGACTGCGCTGGGAGCAAACTAAATAAGGATTCAAGTACATGCCTGTCACGTGTCGCCCTCGGGCGAACAGGTGACAGGTAGCTTTTTATCCATTTGTCGTAGATTTAGGAAAATCGCCTCCAACATGAACGAAAAGCGCTTCACAGACTCGTTGTTCTTCAAAGCATTGTGCGCAACCATGTTCGCGGGTCTGATGATTTTCATGCTGATTTTCTTCAAAGAGCTTTTGAAACCACTGGCGCTCGGCGTGCTGCTCTGGTACATGATCAAGGCTTTCAATGGACTCATCGAGAAGATTAAATTCCGCGGCAAGCCGTTGAACGCCTGGGTTCGTCGTGGCATCGCGTTGCTGACGGTCGTGGGAATTATTCAGGGCTCGGTTCAACTTCTTGTCGCCAACATCAGTCAGATCATCGCAAACTATCCGGTCTATCAGGCGACGCTGAATGAGATGATCACGTCGCTGGGTAATACCTTCGGAATTGGCGATTTTTCAGAGCAGGCACAGAAGTGGGTCGGCGAGTTAAACATAGAGGGCTTCCTCAAAGACATGCTTACGTCTACCTCTGCATTGATAGGCAATTTCTTCCTGGTGATCATTTATGCAGTATTTCTGTTGCTTGAGGAAAATTCTTTCGTCCGAAAAATGTCGACAGTTCTGAGCGCCCCCGACCAAGCCGACAGAATTCACCACATCATGATCCAGATCTATCACTCAACCAACAAATACATGTTGGTAAAAGCTTTCGTCAGCGCGCTCACCGGAATCCTCGGATATTTTGTGATGTTGGCAGTGGGTGTCGACTTCGCATTCCTGTGGGCACTTCTCATCTTTGCGTTGAATTTTATCCCTTACGTTGGATCGGTCATCTCCACGCTGCTACCGGCCACTTTTTCTGTACTGCAGTTTGGTGAATTTCTTCCTTTCGTCTGGATCTTCGGCAGCATAATGATTATTCATGCGATCATCGGCAACTATGTCGAACCCAAGGTGATGGGAAAATCACTAAACCTCAGCCCGCTCGTGGTACTGGTGGCTCTTTCATTCTGGGGATCTGTCTGGGGACTGCTGGGGATGTTGCTGTCGGTACCTTTCACCTCCATTATGCTGATCACGTTCGCGCAATTCCCGTCAACACGGCCCATCGCCATCCTTTTGACTGAAAATGGTGATATAGACGGACTGCAATTGAAAGACCAACAGACTTAAAAATCTAAATATGTGGTGGACCTATGCATTGCTCTCGGCACTCTTTGCTGCATTGACTGCGGTGCTTGCAAAGGCGGGACTGAAAAATATCGACAGCAATCTTGCAACCGCGATACGAACCGTAGTGATTCTGGTGTTGACCTGGAGCATCGTTTTCGTCAAGGGAACATCTGGCTTGGGTGCTATTTCCAAACGTGAACTGGCGTTTCTGGTCCTGTCAGGTCTGGCCACAGGTGCGTCGTGGTTGTTTTATTTCAAGGCGCTTCAACTCGGAAACCTGTCGCAGGTGGCTCCCGTCGACAAATTAAGTGTGGCGCTCACAATCATTCTATCGATCATCTTTCTTCACGAAACGATTACAATCAAAACTGCATTGGGTGCAGCTTTGATTGTAAGTGGTGTATTGTTGGTAATCAACTGAGATCTTGCCATTGAGAAAGTCACTATTAGCTGCCAGCGCTTTTTTATTCATCGCTTGCTCAAAAAGCATTTTTCCGATTGACATGCCATTCGGAGAATCCCCCATTCCTCCTCAACCAGATTATGCACGCCTGGATATGTGGGCATCTCATCCCAACAAGAAAGATGCGGCTGACAGCGTACCCGTCAATTCGGGGCTGTACGACGAGCAGAGAAATGCTCCTGTGGATGTTTTCTTTATTCACCCCACTATTTTCGTTGGAAAGCCTGCCAATCAATTTCTGTGGAATGCTGATGTATACGATCAGACCATGAATGAAGCAACACAAACCACAACCATTCTGAATCAGGCGAGCGTGTTCAATGGATCTTGCCGAATCTTTGCTCCGTATTACCGACAGGCGCATCTGTATTCATTTTATACAAAAAATAGCAGCGACGCTGAACAGGCATTGAACCTGGCCTATCAGGATGTAAAGACTGCCTTCGAATATTATCTCAGAACCAATAACAATCACAAGCCTATCATCATCGCTTCTCACAGTCAGGGGAGTTATCACGGCATGAGACTGCTGGCTGACTTTTTCGACGGCACTCCCCTGCAAAAGCAATTGGTTGCGGCCTACCTTCCCGGCCGCGCCATTTCGCCACAGCAGTTCAAAAACATCTCACCGACTCAGAAACCTGATGAAATCGGTACCTGGTCGTCATGGAACACCTTTACAAAAGGCTTCTATCCCGACAATTATGAGTTATACTACAAACATGCATTGTCCACCAACCCATTGCTTTGGAATTCCTCGGAAGATTTGGCGCCCAAAGAATTGAACCATGGTGGAGTGGGCTTGCATTTTACGTTCACTCCTCACATGGTCGACGCACAGAATCACCAGGGCCTGCTATGGGTGCACCAACCCAACGTAAAAGGTCGATGGCTTCTGAGAACAAAAGTCTGGCATCGGGCGGACATCAATTTCTTTTACATGAACATCCGGGAGAATGTGGCATTGCGGATCAGAAAATACCTCAACTCCGACACCAGATAATATTAATGGCAACGACCAGGATGGGCCCTGAGAAACATTCAAACGAACTTTGACTTTGCTTATGTATCCCTAAAGTTTCTTGATTTCACAATCCTTCATATATTAGTGTAATAAATACACTAATAATGAGACGAATCCTTACCCTATGCCTGATCCTGACCACAGGAACCCTTTCAGCGCAAACTAAAATGACGCTGAATGTAGATCAACCGGGACCAAAAATCAGCAGACACATCTATGGTCATTTCTCCGAACACCTTGGGAAGTGTATCTACGGCGGATTTTACGTTGGGGAAAACAATACAAAAATTCCTAACACGAATGGTGTAAGGAATGACGTGGTCGACGCATTGAAAAAAATGAAGATACCGAACCTCCGCTGGCCAGGCGGATGCTTTGCAGACACGTATCATTGGAAAGATGGGATTGGTCCAAAGGAAAAAAGACCCACCATTGTGAACACCTGGTGGGGCGGCGTAACTGAGAACAATAGTTTCGGCACACACGATTTCCTTAACATGTGTGAATTATTAGGCGCAGAACCGTACCTCTCGGCCAACGTTGGGAGTGGAACCGTTCAGGAGGTTGCTGATTGGGTGCAGTACACTACGTTCGGAGGCACGAGCCCCATGTCGAAGTTGCGTGTCGAGAATGGAAGAGAAAAACCATGGAACGTCAGGTACTGGGGCGTGGGCAACGAAGCGTGGGGTTGTGGTGGCAACATGACACCCGAACATTATGTGAACGTGTACAGGCAATACGCCACATTCATAACCGATTGGACCAACTCCAGTAAGATTTTCCGGATCGCTTCAGGTGCCGGCTCTGATGACTATAATTGGACTGATGTGATTATGAAGGGAGTTCCTCACAACATGCTCGAAGGGGTAGCGTTGCATCATTATTCAGTGATTGACTGGAATAAGAAAGGGTCGGCAAAAGACTTTTCAGAAGAGCAATATTTCCAGATTATGCAACGCGCTCTGAAGATGGACGAGCTGATTACCCGGCACGGGACGATCATGGACAAATATGATCCGGCAAAAAAAGTGGCGATGGTGGTGGATGAGTGGGGCGGCTGGTACGATGTGGAGCCTAACACCAATCCCGGATTTCTCTATCAGCAAAACTCAATCCGTGACGCCGTCCTCGCCGGCGTTACACTTAACATTTTCCACAGGCACGCCGATCGCGTGCGCATGGCAAATCTTGCACAAACTGTGAATGTGCTCCAGGCTGTGGTATTGACGAACGAAGAAAAAATGGTACTCACACCTACCTACCACGTGATGGAGATGTACAACGTTCACCAGGACGCCACATATCTTCCGCTCAATTTCACAAGCCCCTCCTACACGTTTGGGACTGAAAAGGTTCCGGCCATTTCCGCATCGGCGTCACGTGACGAAAAAGGTGTAACTCACATTTCTCTCGTCAATATCGACGCGAAGAACGCACAGGATATTTCGGTCGAGATATACGGCGCGAAATTCACATCGGTAACCGGACGCGTGCTCGCCGGTGAAAAACTCCAGGACTATAATAGTTTTGAGTCGCCGGATAAAGTGAAGCCTGGTATTTTTAAAGATGCTTCTGTTTCAGGGTCGACACTTAAAGTAAAGTTGCCGGCTCACGCCGTAGTGGTGCTTGAACTGAAATAGGGTCTCTTGATCGCTGCGTTTTTTTAGGAACGCTTTAATTCCATGAGTTTGTTGCGCTCGTTCTGAAGTTCTCGGGACAGTTTAGTTTGCTTGTCGAGGGCTTTGTGCTTGTATTCCTCGAATTCAAAATTGGTGGCGTTGATGAGATCGATTTTCTCTCTCACGGCGGCATACATTGATTTGAGTTTTCCGGTCATTACGCCAAGGGTCAACAACAACCCCGCCAGCAGCGTGAAGAATGTCACAACAAATGTGTTCTTCTCGAAATTGATCCCTAACACCGAAATGTGCGTGCTTGCATTCACAAGGTCGGCCATGGATGTCTCCTTTTGATGCAGGGTCGCCTGAATGTTTTGAAGTTGAGTCTCAAGGCTGGCGATAGTAACCTGTTTTTCTTTAATCAAAACTTTTTGGGTGCGTATGGAGTCACGGGTAATCCTCCATACACCGTCAAGAACGCCTTCTTTGATCACTTTGTAATCCCCATAAGTCTGGGATTTATTTTTCATGATTGAAAAGCGTTCTTCGAGTGTGGCTCTCTGTAAATCTACTGCCTCCTGGGAGGCTGGCTGGGCTGTGGTAGTTTCGACCGACAGCAACAGAACAATCGGAAGTGTTGCAAGGATTTTCATAATCCCTAAAATAAATCCATCGCGATGCCACCACTACGGCTTTTGCACTAATGGACATAGAAATCGCCTAACCCATTGCAGGGGTCGTTGAGTGTCCCCAATCTGGAAATTCGATTGACCTGGGTATATAAATAAAAACGGGAAAACGACAATTGCTTGTGTTTTCCCGTCTCGCTGCAACTCCAACCGTGGCCGGATTGCAACCCTAAGTTTATTCAGCCTCGCGAAACCTGCCTCAGTTACCTTACAGTCTCTGTTCTCGATTCCATGCTTCCACCAGTCTTCCCGAAGGATCCTTTGCTTCAGCACAACGAACACGCCCCGGTCTTTTTGTAGGCCGTAACCCGTAGGTCACCGCTTTTTGTTTTCCGGTACTTGCTAACTCCGTTGCTGGAAATTCAACTTAGTGATATAAACATACTTGACACATTCATTCATACCAAAAAAAATATAAGGAAGTAATTAACAACTTCTCAACCGAGTTATGCACAAGGGCACTTGAAGGAATGGTTTAAGTAGCTTGCACCGATGCGCAAACCAGAAACTTCGTTGTTGTTCATTTTTACTTCGGGGAAATGGTGAAAAAATCAAAGCATCATTCGTAGAAACGGGGGAGCTGGATTCGCTCGGCGTTCGGGCTTTTTTACCCTTCATCAAGCTCACCGATAGGTATCGACAAACTGCCGCACAGCGTTCACAAAAATCTCCGGTTCCTCATAGAAGCCTACATGTCCTGAATTACCCAGCAGCACGATCTTCTTGTCGGAAGAAGATGTGCCCAACGCGTTGTATGCTTCAACTGCCATCGGCGCCGGAATGATGCCATCATAAACTCCCCAAATAATCAAGGATGGCAGATTTATGTTTTTCATTCCTGAAGTCAGGTCAATATCGGAAATAATGAAATTGCTGATTACTGTTTTATAGTTCGTAAGCGCCATGCCCATGTCTGCAGGTGAATTAAAAACATAACTCACCGAGAAGCCCGGGAATTCAGCGGGCGTACGTTTCACGGAAGGATCGTGTATGTATCCATGCGCTTTCTCGACAAATGCATAGTGCTCGAGTTGGTCTGTTGTGAAATCGGGGTTCTTGCGATACCAATCGAGTACATAGTTCCAGAATGTCACCTCCTCGTTGACTGCCACCTTACCTGACGCATAGTTTGTAATCCAATTCAGTGACAAGCTATCAGCTTTGGGGTTGTCATGGGCCCCATCTACTTCAATCCAACCACGGATTTTATTTTGGTGGGAAGGATCGATCAGATATGCCGTGCCGAGGCATCCACCCCAGCTATGACCCATCAGGAAAATCCGGGGATTATTGTATTTGGCTTTTACCAAATCAACCAGTTTGTCGAGATCTTCAACAAACTGAGACAGCGTGAGCAGTTCGCGTCGACTATTCCCCTGGGAAGAGCCGGAACCGCGCTGATCCCAGAATACCGTCGCATACTCTTTTTCCAGATCGTCGAATGCAGGTAAGCCAATCTTCTGAATAGCACTTCCACCAGGACCGCCATGCAGGAAGACAATGAAGATACCGGAACTGATCTTACCTCGCACAACCACCGGCATTTCGGCATCTTTATTCACTAAAAAGAAAAAATCCCCTCCATCGAACGTATGATCCGTGCAGGCCGCAGTCAGCCCCATGAAAAAAATCATCCTCATCAACCCGACTTTCATCTCCGCCTCATTTTCAATCTGAAGAGTGTGCCTACCTCCACACCGTAAAGCACCAATGATGCTTCATTGAACGGTATTTGCCAAAACACCATGGGCCGTACAAAGACAGAAAAAGGGCGAACGCCGCCATGATCGTAACTCACACCAAAACTGACTGACGGCATAAAATGAGGATCACCCACTGCTCCGGCCTTCTGTATTTGTCCGGAGGCATTAACAAAATAAGCATCTCCCCCATTCAAAAAAGAATGAAGATACCCGACACCTAAAAAATGTTCAAAATGAAAATGTTTGCCGATGTGGAATCTTTGTCCCGACTGGATCATCAGAAAAACACCGGTATGGTTCCTGTAGTGGAAATAGGCGCCTGCTTTTCCACCTAAAAGCAATTGAAATTTTTCGGAGGACAGCAGTTCACGCTCATAATTAATTGCAAATCCGGGATAGAAACCGCCTTCGCTGAAATAGCTGATTCCAAATCTTTCCCGACGAAGAGTGTCGTTTTGAGAACAGGCAACAAGCCGGAACGCAAGCATGACGAAAACGACTGCAGTGGCCCTGTTCATGGTCAAAAACACGGTTAAGTTACATGAATTTAATCACCCAGTGAGAACCGCAACCCGTACAAGCATTTTTAGTAAACTTTTAGGTACGCATCTGATTTGTTTCTAAACAAATCTTTTAAATTCGAATTGCTTTCTGCAAGTGTGTTCGCGATGAAATGGTTCGTTGGGCAGACAGCCACCAGAAATATCTCAAGCAATTAAGCGCGTAAACCGGTTATGACTTCCGTCACCTGAATGCTGATGGAAAGATTTAATCAAAGAATCAGTCAGGCGAAATGTATGGTATTCCGTTGGCAGCGATTCCTTTTATGGTAATTAAAGGCAAAGTTTGATGCATGAAAAAGGAGCCGAGGACTTCCCATTTTATAAGCGAGATCCATTCCTCCAGCGACAGCGCAGCGCCGGTGGAAACCTTTCTTATCGATAGCGATGGGATTCTTACTTTCTCGAAAGGCTTCGATCTGAGTTCTTTCGGCCACCATCCTGGGCCAAGCTCAGGTCTTTCTGTGTTCGACCTTTTTCGCGACGACCCTGAATTGATCTTAGTGATCCGGCGTGCGCTGGACGGCGAACAGATCATGGACGAAGTGACCGTAGAAGGGAGGATCTTCAGCACCACCTATTCACCCGTATTCGATTTGAATGGCAAGGTCACCAACGTGATCGGTGTATCCCACGATATCACAGAAAGCAAACGCGCACCGGAAATACTTGAGAAGAGTGAGTTTAGACTACGGACGCTTTTTAATTCAGCACATGATGCAATCTTCACGATGGACAACAAAACATTCATCGATTGCAATGATGCTACATTGAGAATCTTTCAATGCGAAAAACACCAGATCGTGGGCGAAACACCGATTCGTTTTTCACCACCTACGCAGCCCGACGGGCGCCGATCTGACGAGTCTGCGATGGAGAAGATCAATGCTGCCCTGAGCGGAATCCCGCAATTCTTCGAGTGGCGCCACATCCGTTTTGATGGTACACCTTTCGAAGCGGAAGTGTCGCTCAATCGCCTTGATCTAAAAGATGAAGTTCAGATTCAGGCGATCGTCCGCGATGTGAGTGAACGCAAAAGATCAGAAGAGGAAAACCGACGCCTGGCCATGGTGGCCAATACCACCACGAACATGGTTGTGCTGTCAAATGGTGAAGGCCGGATCGAATGGGTGAATGCTGCCTTCACACGTGTTACAGGCTACTCACTTGATGAAGTTCGCGGCAAGCGGCCCGGAAGCTTCCTGAGAGGTCCTGAAACCGACTTCGAAGTTGTGAAGTATATGCGCAGCATGACTGAAAAAGGGTTGGCGTTTAAGGACGTCGAGGTTGTTAATTATACAAAAGAAGGAAAGCCCTACTGGGTTTCTATCGAAGTGCAGCCCCTGCATGACCGGACTGGCAAAATCGTACAATTCATCGCCATACAAAGTGACATCTCTGAACGAAAAGCCATTCAGCAGGCTTTGCTCGCACGAAACGATGACCTGCTTAAGATCAACACCGAACTCGATCGGTTTGTATACAGTGCTTCTCATGATCTTCGCGCCCCTATTTCGTCGCTGCTCGGCCTGATCGAGGTAGCGCGGCTGGAAAAGGACAAAGACAGTCTCAGCGGCTTGCTCGATTTACAGAAGAAGACACTCCTGCGGCTGGATCAGTTTATTAAGGACATCGTTGACCACTCCCGCAACACACGATTGGCAGTCGAATCCGAACCCATCCTGTTCGAACCGATGGTGGAAGGAATTTTCGAACAACTTCAGTTCATGGACAATATGAAACGCATCCGTCGTTCGGTGAAGATTATTCAGACAGAGCCTTTCCACACTGCATTAACGCGACTTGAAATCATTCTCAAGAATCTTATTTCAAACGCGATCAAGTATGCTGACATGTATAAAGAAGATCCCTATCTGGAGGTAAGCGTCGTCTGCAGCGACGCCTCTGCTGAAATAAGGGTCTGCGATAACGGAGAAGGTATCCCCGCTGATGCGCATCCGAAGATCTTTGACATGTTCTATCGTGCGTCGGCTAATGGCACTGGGTCAGGGCTCGGCCTCTACATCGTCAAGGAAGCGATCCAAAAGATCGGTGGGTCGATCGTTGTAAATTCTCAGTACGGCAAAGGCACCGAATTCTCTGTCACCTTACCCAATCTAAAGGGCCAAAATTCGCAGGGCGTCCGCCCATAAAACACCGTTCGTTCACAAACGAACAAATACAACTCAGGATTGGCTTTTTTGGAGTCAATAGGTGGAATGAAACATCATGCATCCCTGGGACGTCTTTCAGGAAATTATCTGGTCTTTTGGTAACGAACTGAAGAACAGGAGGTACTTAAACTTAATCATCATCTATGCTTCGCAATTATTTTAAAGTAGCCGTCAGACACCTGTTGAAGAACAAGACTTTTTCAATCATCAACATCCTGGGCCTTTCCGTAGGGGTGGCTTGCTGCATCGTAATCGCGCTTTACATCCAGGATGAATTGAGCTTTGAAAAACACTTTACCGACCACGAGCGGATTTACCGGATCGCGACCACCTTCTCAAAAGATGGAAAAGAAGATAAATTTCCCCGCACCTCACCGCCCATCGCAATGGACCTCGCTGACATCTTGCCGGAGATCGAGGTTGCAACCCGCATGATGGCACCACCCGACGTGGAGCAACACATGATCAAATACGGCGACAAATTGTTTTACGAAAAGAGCGGCGTACTCGTCGATTCCACCTTTTTCAAAATGTTCCCCTACGAATTCGCGCAGGGCAACGCCAACGCCCTCGACAAACCTTCTACGGTAGTCATTACCGAAGTTCTGAAGAAAAAAATATTCGCCGATGCCGATGCCTTCGACCAGCTGCTCATCATCAACAGCGGACGTTCCGTAGATACATTCCGGATCTCTGGCGTGTTGAAAAATTCATCAAAGCAAACCCATACCAAAGCTGATTTCTATATGGCAATGAATAGCAAAGGATGGGGAGAATATGTGCAGGGAGAATCCACCTGGGCCTGGAATAACTTTATATCCAGCTATATCAAACTTAAGCCCGGCACATCACCTGCGTCAGTGGAAAGCAAAATGTCAGCCGAACTCGAAAAAAGAGCCGGCGAATTGCTGAAAGGTGCCGGTCTAAAGAAATCTCTTTCACTCCAGCCATTGGATGATATTCGCCTATATTCTGACTTCAGCAGCGCATTTGGTACCGACGCACAAGCTGGCAATATCACATATGTCTATATACTCGCTTCGATCGGAGTTTTCATCCTGCTCATCGCGTGCATCAACTTTATGAACCTGACCACAGCCAAAGCCTCGCAAAGGGCGGGTGAAGTGGGTATCCGCAAATCCATGGGTGCTTACAGAACAAATCTAATTGGTCAGTTTCTTGGTGAGTCATTCACCATTGTTCTCGTATCCTTACTGCTTGCGGTAAGTCTACTCGTGCTCACCCTGCCCATCATTAACAACGTCAGTCAAAAGACGCTCTCCGTCAATCTTGAGAATCTGCCCTTTGTGTTGGGGGCATTGATACTGGTAGGTAGTATAACTGGATTGCTGGCTGGTAGTTATCCCGCATTCTTTCTCTCTTCATTCGAGCCATCAAAAGTACTGAAGAACCGAAGCTTATCAGGCGAAGGTTCGGCGTGGTTGCGGAAGGGGCTGGTGGTTTTCCAGTTCATCATTGCAATCACACTGATCTCATCGATTTTCATTATTCAGGATCAGCTTTCCTTTATCAGAAACAAGTCACTCGGATTTAAGGATGAAGGCACCATCATGATTCCACTTCGATCCGGCGACGTCACATCAAAATTTCTGACGCTGCGAAACGAATTCAAGCGCCTCCCAGGTGTGAAAGAAGTTTCTGCCACCTCCAGCCTTCCCTCCACACCGTTGTTCCAGGATTTTGCCCTGTATGCGGAAGGTTCTACGATGGACAAGGGAACACTGCATCGGGCCATTCATGCCGATGAGGACTACTTCAAGGTGCTTGATATTCCGCTGCTGGCGGGACGCAGCTTTATTGCTGAGACGGATACATTCTCGTATTCATTCCCCGACAATAAAGTGATCGTAAACGAAGAAAGCCTGAAAGTCTTCAACATCCCGTTGGAGAATGCCATTGGCGCCAGACTCTTCACGGAATGGAACAATCAACACCGTACCCATGAGATCATCGGCGTGGTGAAAGACTTTCACCAATTTTCTCTGCATCAACCCATCGTGCCGATGGTATTCTATTTGCCGTCGCGACGCGTCGAATATAATTATATGGTCGCCTCTGTAGAGCAGGGGAAATCGGACGCCGTAATTCAAGGCATGAAAAATACCTGGGATAAGATTTTGCCGGGCATTCCGTTCGAAAGTCAATACCTGAGCGAAAGCGTGAAGAAGCAATACGAATCCGACGACCGGATTGCCCTCATGCTCACGTGGTCAACCGCATTGGCCATTATCATTTCATGCATGGGATTGTACGGATTGTCCATCTACATGGCGGAAAGGCGTGTCAAAGAGATTGGGATCCGAAAGGTTTTGGGTGCTACCGTGAGCGGCATTGTAAGAATGTTGTCGCGGGATTTCATTGTCCTTGTAATGATTGCCTTTGCCATTGCGGTGCCCCTTGCTTACTATGGAATGAATAAGTGGCTGGAAGGCTTTGCGTATAAGATTCAACCCGGCTGGCTGGTATTTTTTCTTGCGGGTATGACCTCCTTTCTTATCGCTCTGCTGACCGTCGGTTTTGAATCCATCCGGGCAGCTGTCGGCAATCCCGTGAAAGCATTACGATCTGAGTAATCTCTAATGAAACATGATAAAAAGCTACCTCAAAACCGCGCTTCGAAGCATTTTCCGCGATAAGCTCACCGCCTTCATCAACATCGCAGGCTTGGCCATTGCCATGGCTTCCGCCTTGCTGATTTATCTTTTTGTGTCTGATGAGGTCAGTTATGATAAATACAACCGGCATGCAGATCGCACGTACCGCGTAACGCGCAACTTCCTTAATCCCGATGGCGTGCCCAACCTGCACCTCGCCACGGTAGCGCCTCCCATCGGTCCGTTGATGAAAAATGATTTTGGTGAAATCGAAACGCTCGCGCGAACCCTTCAATACAATCTCGTGATGGCGGTTGAGGAAAATGGTGAACGCACCAAAATTGCAACCGAGAACGAGGTTTACATGACGGAGCCCGATGTTTTCAAAATATTTGATATTGAAACCGTGTCGGGTAATCCGGCTGAGGCACTGAGACGACCCTTTACAGTCATGCTGTCCGAACAGATGGCTAAAAAATATTTCGAAACAACGGACGTGGTCGGGAAGCATCTGAAAGCAGGCAGAAGATTAGACCTCGAAGTCACCGGTGTCTATAAGAGCTTCCCGCGTCAGTCACATTGGCACCCGGACTTCATGGTGTCATTCAGCACACTGGAAGACAGCACGATCTATGGCCGGCGTGGCCTTGAAACCAACTGGGGTAACAACGCTTTCAGCACCTACTTCCTTCTTGATGAAGGTGCTGATCCAAAAAAACTCGAAGCCCAGCTGCCTGCGTTCCTGAACCGTCATTTCGGTCCCTTTGCCATCGCGAATTTTGGAGCGCCTCCCAATTTCATTGCGTCTACCCGCACAACACTCTTTGTTCAAAAAGTAACCGATATCCACCTCCGCTCCCACCTCGACGACGAACTTGAAGTAGGTGGTAACATAAATAATGTCTATATGATGAGTGTCATCGGATTGTTTATTGTACTCATCGCATGCTTCAATTTCATTAATCTTTCGACAGCCCGCGCTACCAAAAGGGCCAAGGAGGTGGGCATGCGCAAAGTTGCCGGCGCATTCAAAAATCAATTGATATTTCAGTACCTGAGCGAATCCGTCCTGGTCACAGCCTTCGCGTTGGTACTCGCTGTGATCCTGGCATTT
Organism: Cyclobacteriaceae bacterium; assembly: GCA_044227305.1. GTDB lineage: Bacteria > Bacteroidota > Bacteroidia > Cytophagales > Cyclobacteriaceae > ELB16-189. The sequence continues at coordinate 641,731 of JBGAFJ010000002.1, forward strand.
GCAAGCCTGGAATGGCTCAACGATTTTACCAGGAAAGCGCTTTCTCTGAACGTGGTGGTGAACTACTCGGTCTATCTCGGTCTTGCTGCGTTCGCAGTGGTGGTGGGAATAACTGCCGGTATTTATCCAGCCTTTGTGATCTCCGCATTCAAACCCGTACAGGTGCTTAAAGGGCAGCAGAGTTCCCTAAAGGGCAAAGGTGGTATTCGCAAAACGCTCGTGGTGGCCCAATTTGGAATCTCCATCGCGCTGATCATCGCCACCGCAATCACCATACAACAACTGGACTATCTCAACAGCAGAAACCTCGGCTTCGATAAAGAAAAGGTAATCACACTACCCTATTATGGCGAACTGACAGAAAACTACGACGCTTTTCACAACGAGCTACTCAAGTCATCTTTGATAAAAAACGCAACTGCGTCTTCACGGCTTCCTACCGGGAGGTTGCTGGACTCCCAGGGCGCACCATCCGTCATGAAGGGCGACAGCCTTGTGAACACCGGCGTGGGATTAAAAATGGTCGCCATTGACTGCGATTTCTTCGACACCTACAACATACAAATGGCGGCCGGGCGCAATTTCTCTAAATCGGTACCTACGGATGATTCACTCGCTTTCATCATCAATGAAGCGGCGGCTCGCGCAATCGGCTGGAAAACCAATGAAGAAGGAATCAATCAGGACTTTCTGTATGGCGGCGTGAAAGGAAAGTTGATCGGTATTGTCAAGGACTTCCATTTTGAATCCCTCCATGAGGAAATAACACCCATGAGCTTCCTCTATTCTCCCGGCAACTACAACAACCTGAGTGTGAAAATCGCCGGCGAAAATCTACAGGAAAGTATCGAACATGTGAACAATGTCTGGAGATCATTCCTGCCGATCCGCCCTTTCGACTATCAGTTCATCAGCGACCGATACACACGGTTGTATGAAGCAGAGCAAAAACAAGGTCAGTTGTTTACCGCGTTCTCTGGTATGGCGATTTTTATTGCGTGTCTCGGGCTCTTCGGATTAGCGACTTTCAATACGATGCAGCGTGTGAAAGAAATCGGGATCAGAAAGGTGCTTGGAGCATCCGTCCCCAACATACTTGCGTTGCTTTCGAAAGAGATCGTAATACTTGTGTTGATCGCCAATCTGATTGCCTGGCCTGTCGCCTGGTATCTGATGAACAAATGGCTGGCGACCTTCGCTTATCACATCGAAATGAACGTGCTGGTTTATCTGGCTGCTGCGATCGTTGCCGTGCTGATTGCCCTGATCACAGTGAGTGCACAAACCATCAAAGCAGCGATGACCAACCCCTCGAATACACTTCGATATGAATAGTCAGAACTACGGGTTTAGGCTGGCAGGTCTAAGCCCGTAGTTATATTCCCATCCTCCTTTCGGCAAACCGCTTGACGAAGTAGCCAACGATCAGTCCGAAGCAAAAGAAGCCGGCGATGATGAAGAATATGTTTTGTTCCAGTGAAGTGGGAGTCAGATCGAAGATTCTGCCAGCCGTATAGCCCACCACGCTTACCGTTGAAGCCCAAAAGAGGCCGGCAACCACACTATAACCCAAAAACTGGATCATGCTGATCTCACTCATACCGATCATGAGGGGAAGCAGAACCCGAAATCCATACAGGAAGCGGTAGCTAATGAGAATCTGAAGGCGGTTGTTGCGGAAAAATTGCTCCACGGGAGCAAGTTTAGACTTCAGCTTCGGACGTTTGTCTACGAAAAATTTTCCGTTGAGCCTTCCGATAATGAAGTAGAGCCAATCGCTTACGAAAGAGCCCAAAAAGCCGAAAATGACCGTGTAAGGGCCTTCATAGAGTCCACTGTGTACTAATGATGACGCAACCAAAATCGCCGTTTCACCTTCGAAGAAGGTGCCGATGGAGAGCGCGATGTATCCATATTGAAGCAGAAACTCTTCCATGTTCGATGTTACCTAACTGGCGTTTAGTTCGTTGCTGAAAGTTAGTTGTTCAAGTAATACTTTATATGAGGAAATCTTTTTCTTTAAAAAATCGTTACACGAAAATTGGTATCATAACTTATTTATCATTTATTTTTGTAGAAAGGTTCATAGATATATTTTTTCATCAGATATATAACGACAAACCTGGAACAACGAATTTGAAAAACAACTTCACCTCTGCGACACATTCAGGCTACGACAGCCTCCTCCGTCGCTGGTTCCTTGCACTCCCCGTAGTGATCAGAAGTTTCCGAAGGCAGATCAGGATTTGATACCGCGGTAACGCCGCTGAAAGCGATTCCACGAGGTGGAGGCGCGCTTTTATTTTCAATTCTTTTTCTCATTTCAAATTATTTCAGACGAAAAGTGGACCAGAACATCATAGTCCGGGATGCCATTCCGGACGACAAAAAATACGCCGAGATCATTACTACCGAAATGGCCGAATCGGCCAAAGCACGAGGTACAGGCATTGCCAAACGTTCTCCTGATTATATCCGGGAAAAAATTGACGAGGGCAAATCAGTGATTGCGGTCACCGCCGACGGAACCTGGGTGGGCTTTTGCTACATCGAAGCATGGGAAGATGAGAAGTACGTGGCCAACTCAGGCTTGATCGTCTCACCTCCGTTCCGGAAATCAGGGGTTGCCAAGCAGATCAAGAGGCAAGTATTCCAGCTTTCGCGGAAACGATTCCCCGATGCAAAGATATTCGGCCTTACCACGGGTTTGGCTGTAATGAAGATCAACTCTGACCTCGGCTACGAGCCTGTGACTTATTCCGAGCTCACCAACGATGAAAAGTTCTGGTCAGGATGCAAAAGCTGCGTGAACTACGAAATCCTGATGAGCAAGGATCGGAAAAACTGCATGTGTACCGCGATGCTCTATGATCCGGCAGAGAAAGCTGCAGAGGCAAAGGAAAAAGCAGAAACTCCCCGGGAGCCTCTTCCCTACACGCCACCCGTTCGCAAATGGAAATTTGCCGAAAACTCGAGGCTCTATGAGCGCTTCATGAGGTTCAAGCAGTTCATGATGCTCAAGGGGTGGAAGAAAAAAGAAGGTGAAGGCGAACAAGGCAGTTCAATCCTGAGCTTCCTGTTTTTCTGGTAATCCAGAAATCTCAACATTTAATCCAACTTAAGGTAAATTTGGCCCCTTCGTCAGGGAGTCAATCTCTTTAAATTATGAAAAAGAAAGTCGTTTTGGCATTCAGCGGGGGGCTTGACACCTCTTATTGCGCCATGTATCTCTCTCAGGAACTTGGGTATGAGGTTCATACGCTCACGGTAAACACCGGCGGTTTCTCGCCCGCAGAACTGGCTGAGATTGAGAAAAGAGCGCTAGGGCTCGGTGTGGTATCGCATAAAGCCGTCGAGGAAACCCGCAACTATTATGACAAAGTGATACGGTATCTCGTATTCGGGAACGTGCTCAAGAATGGCACGTATCCACTCAGCGTCAGCGCTGAGCGTATGTCACAGGCGCTCGCCTCTGCGAATTATGCCAACCAGATCAATGCAAACGCAGTGGCCCATGGAAGCACTGGCGCCGGCAATGATCAGGTCCGTTTTGATATGGTGTTGCAGATTCTGGCTCCCGGCCTTGAAATCATTACACCCATTCGTGATAAAAAACTGAGCCGCGAGGCAGAGATCGACTATCTCAAATCGAAGGGTGTCGCTTACAATTTTGAAAAGGCGAAATACTCCATCAACAAAGGGCTTTGGGGCACCTCGGTGGGTGGCAAAGAAACACTGAATTCTATGGGCATGCTGCCTGAAGAGGCGTGGCCAACTCAGGTCACTAAAAAAGGAACTGAGACAATCTCGCTTGGTTTCGAAAAAGGTGAACTGTTTACCGTAAACGGAAAGCGTTTTGATCACCCCTCAGCCGCCATTCAACATCTTCAGACCATTGCAGGACCATTTGGGATTGGCCGGGATATTCACGTCGGGGATACGATCATAGGTATTAAAGGTCGCGTTGGTTTTGAAGCTGCCGCCCCGGTCCTGATTATAAAAGCCCATCACGCGCTGGAAAAGCACGTGCTTACCAAATGGCAGCTCAGTTGGAAGGATCAACTGGCTCAGTTTTATGGTAACTGGCTGCATGAAGGACAGTATCTCGATCCGATCATGCGCGATCTCGAGGCATTTCTCACGAGCTCACAGCGCCATGTGACCGGGGAAGTATCGGTAACATTGCATCCTTACCACTTCCAGATCAACGGCATCGGGTCTCCTTACGATCTCATGTCGGCGAAGTTTGGTAAGTATGGCGAGATGAATCTGGGATGGACTGGCGATGATGTGAAAGGTTTCACCAAGATTTTCGGAAACCAGGTGGGAATCTATCACCAGATCGAAAAAGAAGTTGAAAGTCTAAAGAAATAGCGACCAAAGCGGGATAGCAACATGATCAAAGCGGGAATCATCGGAGGTGCAGGATATACAGGTGGCGAAACCATCCGACTGCTTTTGAATCACCCACAGGTTTCACTCGCGTTTGTGCAGAGCCGCAGCCAGGCTGGCAAATTGCTTTCGGAGCAACACCCCGATTTAGCCGGTGAAACCGAATTGAAGTTCACAGACACGTTCAACACCCCTGTCGACGTTTTATTCCTTTGCCTGAGCCACGGCGAGAGTAAAAAGTTTTTATCGGAAAACAAGTTACCAGGCGCTACGCGTGTTGTCGATTTGGGAAATGACTTCCGTCTGGGAGACACGGTTCCCGGCAGAGACTTTGTCTACGGCCTTCCCGAGTTTCAACGCGATGCGATCAAGCGTGCATCTAACATTGCCAATCCGGGTTGCTTTGCCACAACAATTCAATTGGGCTTATTGCCTCTTGCAAAGGCCGGCCTGCTGACTGAAGTTCACACTACCGGCATTACCGGTTCCACAGGCGCAGGTCAAAAACTACAGGACACCACCCACTTCACCTGGCGCGCCAATAACGTGTCAGCTTACAAGACGCTCACCCACCAACACCTGGGTGAAATCAATCAAACTTTGAAATCACTGCAACCTGGCTTCCAAGATGCAGTGAATTTCGTACCCTGGCGTGGTGACTTTACACGCGGAATTTTTGTGACGTCGGTGGTTGAAAGCAAACTATCCATTGAAGAAGTCAATTCTCTTTTCAGAAATTTTTACAAAACGCATCCCTTTACGAAGGTGATGGATATAATGGTCGACCTGAAGCAAGTTGCGAATACCAATAAATGCCACGTTTATCTGGAGAAAGTGGGAAAAAAGCTGGCTATTCATTCGGTGACCGACAATTTATTAAAAGGTGCCAGCGGGCAGGCTGTACAGAATATGAATCTTATGTTTGGCTTTGAAGAAACCGCGGGCCTTCACCTTAAAGCGTCAGCATTCTAGGTATGGCAAAAATAGCAATCCTTGGTGGCGGGAATTTGGGAACAGCGATCGCGCGGGGCGTCGTGAAGGCCAAACTGGCAAAAGCCGGAGATGTCATCTTAACACGACGCAATCTTTCAAAAATAGAATCTCTTCGCAAGGAGGGCTTTGTGTTGTCTACAGACAATGCGGCTGCTATCAGGAAATCTTCCGTAGTAATCCTTTGCGTTCAGCCGAAACAGCTGCAGGCTTTGCTGTCGGAAGTGGGGAAAGTGATCGATTCAAAAAAACACATCCTTGTATCTACGATCACAGGGATCACAACCGAAGAAATTGCCAACTACGCCGACAGCAACGTCGCGATTGTACGAGCGATGCCTAACACAGCGATTGCAATCGGCAACTCGATGACGTGCCTTTGCGCGCGTAATGCGAGTGAAAAACAACTGAACGACGTGAAGAGCCTGTTCGACAGCCTGGGGGTGACTTTGGTAATCGAAGAACGACTGATGAAGGCAGCGACGGTGCTGGCCGCAAGTGGGATCGCGTTTTTCATGAGGTATATCCGTGCGGCCACGCAAGGCGGAATACAGTTGGGATTCGATGCGGAAGAGGCTCAGCTGATTGCGGCTCAAACGGCAAAGGGTGCTGCCTCTCTCCTGTTATCGCAGGAATCCCATCCGGAATTGGAAATCGATAAGGTCACGACACCTGAAGGATGTACCATTGCCGGCTTGAACGAGATGGAACATCAGGGCTTGAGCTCCGCACTCATCAAGGGAATTATTGCATCATTTGAAAAAATCAATAACATCAGAAAATAAGCCCGATTCCGAAGGTTCGAACTCAGAACCTTAATCTTTGAACTCAATGGAATGAAACTCTTCGACGTCTACCCCCTATTTAACATCACGCCAAACAAAGCCCAAGGCTCCTGGCTCTGGGATGAAAACGGTAAGAAGTACCTGGACCTCTACGGAGGACACGCGGTCATCTCCATCGGCCATTCCCATCCCCACTATATTAAGACTCTGACCGAACAAATCAATAAGATCTCATTCTATTCGAACAGTGTACAAAACCCTACCCAGGTCCGGCTTGCCGAGAAATTAGGTGAAATGTCGGGATATGGTGATTACCAGCTTTTTCTCTGCAACTCAGGGGCAGAGGCTAATGAGAACGCGTTGAAACTCGCTTCGTTTATCACGGGGAGGAAGAAAATCATCGCGTTCAAGGGAGCGTTTCACGGACGCACTTCGGGCGCAGTCGCGGCGACGGACAATCCAAAGATCGTAGCGCCGTTCAACGCAGGCCACGAGATCATTTTCGTTCCCATGAATGACGAAGTTGCGTTGAGTTCAGTGCTTGATCAATCTGTTGCGGCAGTAATCATCGAAGGCATACAGGGTGTGGGAGGGATTCGTTTACCCCACGATTCCTTTCTTCAATACATAGAAAAAAAATGTAAAGAATCCGGCGCCATCTTCATCCTTGACGAAATTCAGTGCGGCTATGGGAGAACGGGTAAATTTTTCTCGCATCAACATGCAGGTGTCAAGCCACAAGTAATCACAACGGCAAAGGGAATGGGCAATGGTTTCCCGATCGGCGGCGTTCTTATACATCCAGACATAAAACCCTGGAGCGGCATGCTGGGCACAACCTTTGGGGGAAACTACCTCGCCAGTGTTGCAGGACTGGCAGTCCTTGAAGTCATGGAAAAAGAAAATCTCATTGAAAACGCTGCTCAGTTGGGAAAATTCTGGTTGGATGCGTTGAAGCAGTACCCCACCATCAAAGATGTGCGCGGCCGCGGGCTCATGATCGGCTTCGATCTGCCTGAGGACAAAAAAGATGTGCGCAACAACTTACTTTTCAAACACTCTATATTTACTGGCGAAGCCAAACCGAATACGATTCGTCTCCTGCCATCCCTGGCTATGAAAAAAAATGAGGCAGATCTGTTCCTGACAGCTTTGACAGAAGAACTATCATGAAGCAGTTTATCTCCGCCAAGGACGCAAACATCAATCACCTGATCACCCAGGCGCTCGCCTACAAGGCTGCTCCATCAAAAGACGCGAAGCTCGGCGCCGGGAAAAGAATCGGGCTCCTGTTTCTAAATCCCAGCATGCGCACGCGTTTGAGCACGCAGGTCGCTGCCGCAAACCTTGGCGTCGAATCGATTGTCTTTAACGTGGGCCAGGAAGGGTGGTCATTGGAATTTGAGGATGGGGCCGTAATGAATGGCACCACCGCCGAGCATGTTAAGGACGCAGCCCCAATTCTTGGAAACTACTTTGATATGCTCGGCGTGCGCACGTTTCCGTTACTGAAAACCAAGAATGACGACTATAGCGAACATTACATTCATCAGTTCATCAAGTATGCCGGAATACCGGTGATCAGCCTGGAGAGCGCCACGCTTCACCCCTTGCAAAGTCTTACCGATTTGATCACCATCACGGAAAACTTTCCGGCAAAACAAAAACTGAAGGTGGTTCTGACCTGGGCGCCTCACGTGAAAGCTCTCCCTCAGTGCGTTGCCAACAGTTTTGCGCAATGGGTAAACGCCTGGGGCCAATCCGATTTCATCATTGCTCACCCAAAAGACTACGAACTCGACACTCAATTTACACAAGGTGCGACCATCACCCACAATCAGGACGAAGCCCTTCGTCATGCCGATGTAGTGTATGTTAAAAACTGGAGTACCTACACGGACTACGGTAAGGTAGCCTGCACCGACCAATCCTGGATGATGGATAACAGGAAGTTGGCATTGACAAACAATGCACGCGTCATGCACTGCCTTCCCGTGCGACGCAATGTGGAATTAAGTGATGAGATCCTTGACGGTCCAAACAGCCTTGTAACTTTGCAGGCTTCGAACCGGGTGTGGGCCGCACAGGCGGTGATTGCAGAAATATTGAAGTCCCATGAATAAACTTTACATTATCAAGATCGGAGGAAATGTGCTGGATGACGATACCGCGCTCTCCCAGTTCCTCAAAGATTTCTCCACCATCCAGGAGCCAAAGATTCTGATCCACGGCGGCGGCAAGATCGCGACGAAACTTGGTGATCAGTTGGGCATCCGTTCGAACTATGTGAAAGGGCGCCGCGTCACCGATGAGCCGACACTCAATCTGGTGACGATGGTCTATGGCGGCCTCATCAACAAACAAATGGTAGCACAACTGCAACAACTGGGCTGTAACGCAATGGGTGTTACCGGTGCTGACGGTAACATGATCAGAGCAGTCAGACGTCCTGTTAAAGAAGTGGATTATGGCTTTGTTGGCGACATTACTGCGAATAGTGTCAACTCCACGCTCTTGTATTTCCTTCTGAAACAAAACGTCATCCCGGTGTTTGCTCCCCTCACCCACGCCAATGGTGTTATGTTGAACACGAATGCTGATACGATCGCACAGGTGCTTGCCGTTTCACTCAGCAAACATTTCGACGTACGGTTGATCTTTTGTTTTGAGAAGAAAGGCGTGCTTAAAAATGTCGACGATGAAACTTCGACGATTCGTCTGCTCAATGACGTCACCTATCATCAACTTCTGCAGCAAGGTGCTTTCGCAGACGGCATCCTGCCAAAACTGGAGAATGCATTTTCAGCCATCCACGCAGGCGTCAAGGAAGTGCTGATCGGCAAGGCATCTGACCTTCTGAAAAACACAAAGGATGAAACGGAAGGAACATTGATCAAACTTTGACAATGTTCAGCGAGAAAGAACTTTTTGACAAAGCACTTGATCTGCTGAAACGGCTGATCGCCACACCATCTTTCAGTAAAGAAGAAGATAAGACCGCACACATTATTCAGGAATTCCTATCCACCCACGGCGTTACTCCTCGCCGCGAGGGCAATAACGTTTGGGCTCAGAACAAATATTTCGATAAGAATAAAAAGACGCTCCTACTAAACTCCCACCACGACACCGTAAAACCAAACCCAGGTTATACGCGGGACCCCTTCACTCCAACGGTTGAAGATGACAAGATATTCGGATTGGGCAGCAACGATGCCGGCGGCCCACTGGTCTCTCTGATCGCCACCTTTCTGAATTTCTATGACCGGACCGATCTGAAATACAACCTTGTGCTGGCAGCAACCGCAGAGGAAGAAATATCGGGCACCAACGGAATCGAGAGTCTGTGGCCCCATCTTCCTGCAATCGACTTTGCCATCGTGGGCGAACCCACGCTTACCGATGTCGCGGTGGCAGAAAAAGGGCTGCTGGTCATCGATTGCATTGCCCGCGGTAAAGCAGGACATGCCGCGCGCGATGAAGGCGAAAACGCCATCTACAAGGCGATGAAAGATATCGAATGGATCAAGTCATTCCACTTCCCGAAAGAATCTCAGGCATTGGGTCAGATCAAAATGTCGGTAACTGTAATTCAGGCCGGACAAGCTCACAATCAGGTTCCCGCAGAATGCAAGTTCACTATTGACGTTCGCGTGACCGACGCTTACACACTCGAAGAAGTCCTCACCACCATTCAACAAAACGTTTCTTCGGAGACAAAACCCCGTTCGATGCGCCTCCGGCCTTCCGGGATTGATTCGAAGCATCCACTCATTGTCGCAGCAAAAAAACTCAACAAAAAACTTTATGGTTCTCCTACCACCTCTGATCAGGCATTGATTCCGGTACCATCTATCAAGATGGGACCTGGTGATTCAGCAAGGTCGCACAGCGCGGATGAATACATCTTTTGTCAGGAAATCAGAGTTGGGATTGCAAATTATGTTGGGTTAATTGGAGCATTGTAGAAGGTCGCCGGTGACCAGTTACAAGTGGCAGGTGACAAGCGACAGGTCGCAAGTAAACCCAGTAACAAAGTGGGCTCCAAGAGTTACAGAGATTTGCACATTTATAACGAATCGAAAAGATTGGCGATTGAGATACATCGTTTTTCTCTTGCGCTCCCGAAATTTGAATTATACGAGGAAGGAAGTCAGATCAGACGTTCATCAAAAGCAGTTACTTCTTTGATAGTGGAAGGGTACAGCAGAAGGCGGTACAAAGCCGACTATATAAAACACCTGATCTATTCCCACGGCGAATGTGATGAAACTATGGTCCATCTTGATTTTCTATTCGAAACCGGATCAGCGCAGAATCGTGAGGAGTTTGATCTGCTAAAATCCAGCTACATGTCGTTGAGCAGCAAGATCCATAACTTCATCAAGTGGGTCGAAGACAATCTATGACATCCCCCACCTGCAACTCTGTGCCCTGAGACTTACGGTTGAGACCCGGACTAATAAGATTTGTCAAAGCAACTCGTAACTTACACCCCAATTTTAGAAGCTCCAATGAAACTCTGGCAAAAATCAATCGATTCTCTTCAGGAAGTTACCGACTTCACCGCGGGCTCTGACCGCGAGACAGATCTCTATCTCGCACGGTATGATGTCCTTGGATCACTGGCCCACATCACCATGCTGGAGTCGATCGGGTTGTTGAGGAAAGATGAATTGACTGCGCTGGTTGCGGAGTTGAAGAGTATTTACAGACAAATTGAAGAGGGCAGTTTTAAAATTGAGGAAAGCGTAGAAGATATTCATTCGCAGGTAGAACTCTTGTTGACGAAAAAGCTCGGCGACATCGGAAAAAAGATTCACAGCGGCCGATCACGCAACGACCAGGTGCTGGTAGACATCAAACTGTTTCTGAGAAATGAGATCCGGGAATTGACGGATGAAATAAAAAGTCTTTTCGATCTGCTGCTCGCGCTGGGGGAAAAACATCAGAAAACACTTCTACCCGGCTATACGCATCTCCAGTTGGCTATGCCGTCGTCTTTCGGATTGTGGTTTGGTGCCTATGCTGAAGGATTGGTGGACGATGCCATCACGCTGTCAGCAGCCTATCGCGTTGTAAACAAAAATCCGCTGGGCTCGGGTGCGGGATATGGTTCTTCTTTTCCTTTGAATCGGAAAATGACGACGGCGTTACTGGGATTTGATGACCTCAACTATAATGTTGTGTATGCGCAGATGGGTCGCGGAAAAACGGAAAAGATCGTCGCCGCCGCCCTGGCAAACGTAGCCTCCACGCTCGCACGACTCGCCATGGATGCGTGTCTTTATCTCAACCAGAACTTTGCTTTCATCAGTTTCCCGGAAGAGCTGACCACGGGTTCCAGCATCATGCCGCACAAAAAAAACCCGGATGTGTTTGAATTGATACGTGCAAAATGCAATGCGCTGCAAGCTTTGCCGAATGAGATCGCTCTGATTACGACAAACCTGCCATCGGGTTATCATCGTGACCTGCAGGTGCTGAAAGAAAGAATTTTCCCTGCGTTCAAGACGCTCACCACTTGCCTTCGCATGACCCAGCTCATGCTTTCAAGCATCCAGGTGAATGAAAAGATTCTGAACGATCAAAAGTACACGTACCTCTTCAGTGTGGAAGAAGTGAATAAACTCGTACTGGCTGGAGTTCCGTTCCGTGATGCGTACAAGCAGGTAGGTGAATCCATCGCAAAGGGAAACTTCGCAGCTTCGCAACAAGTATCGCACACGCACGAAGGGAGCATTGGCAATCCCGCTTTTGCCGACATTTCACGCATGATGAAGGATCAGCTCGCCTCCTTCAATTTCCAAAAGGCAACAGCTGCGGTTGAACATCTTCTGAAAAGCTAGGCAAAACATTTCGCGCAAAGGGCGCGAAGATCATTCGTCACTTTTGCGAGAAGTGGACCAACCAAAAACCATCCGTATTTCTCCGCGTCATCCGTGGCTAAAAAAATCTATATCTTACATGTACCAAAAAACCAAGACTATGAAACACGCAGCCTTTGTACTTTTATTATTAACCACGGTTGCCTGCACCAGGAAAGCAGAACCTGTCGTTGAGTCGGCACCTGCCCCGGAAGCAACTTCTTTTGCGGGCAAGCCGCTGTTTACAACGCCTGCCAAGCCGGAGGCGCTTGCCAAAAGTGATAGCGCCATTAATGCCATCAAAGCCAAAGTTGAGCTCGGCGAAGACGACTATGTCGAGATCGGAAAGCAATTCGTTGCCACCGCCCGATACAAAATGGCTGTGGAGAACTACACGGAAGGCCTGGCGAAGTATCCCAATTCCTATAAACTCCTTCGCAACCGCGGCCACCGGTACATTACTTTGCGCCAGCTCGACCCATGCATCGCAGACCTGACGAAGGCCGAGGAGTTAATCAGAAATGAACCGGATGTCATGGAATTCGGATTGGATGGAAAGCCCACGGCCAGCGTGCGGCACCAGATATGGTACCACATCGGTGTTTATAATTACCTGGTGGGCGATTTTCAAAAAGCGGCAGCAGCTTTTGAACAAGCTGTAGCGACGGGCGGTGATCTCAAGAACGTTGTAGGTGCCAGCGACTGGCTGTACAACTGCTATCAGCGTCAGGGAGATAAAACAAAAGCGGAAGCGGTGATTAAACCCATCTCGCCAGATGCGGACACAGATCGGGAGAGTGCTTATTTCAGACGCATCTTGTTATACAAAGGAGTCATCAAACCTGAAGAACTGGTAAACGTAAATATGGCCCCGGATTCTATGGGAGTGAACGAAGTCACGAAAATGTATGGTCTCGCGAATTGGTACCGGTACGGTGGTGACACCACTACCGCCAACATGCTTTGCAAAAACATACTGCAGTCAAACGCCTGGCCTGGATTTGCATACGCGGGTGCTGAGAAGGACATTAAATAGAAACCATTTCAATAATCTGATTTAACGGGATGAGTCCGGATGGAATTTTACTTGCGATCATCGTGATAGCGGTGATCACATTTTTATTTGAAGAAATACTGGAAGTGCTGAATCTTCGCCATGGAAACCGCGATTTGCCCCCGGAGATCGCTGAATTTTACGATCGCGACAAGTACAGGCGCTCGCTCGCCTACCACAGGGAATTGACGCGTTTCGGATTTATTACATCGACACTGGCATTTACGGGGTCGATGGCCATGCTGGTCTTTGGAGGTTTTGGTGCGATCGACGGCATCTTACGATCCTGGACCGAAGAACCGGTGTTGCTGGCCTTGTCTTTCTTTGGCGTATTAATGCTTGCAACCGATCTATTAACTCTTCCCTTTCAATGGTATTCCACATTTGTCATTGAACAGAAGTACGGCTTCAATAAAATGACTGTACGCACATTTATTGCGGACAAGTTGAAGGGTTATGTATTGACAGCGTTGATTGGCAGCCTTCTGTTTTTCCTGTTCATGAAGCTGTTAGATTGGCTGGGTTCCGATTTCTGGATCTGGTTCGGTCTCATTGCGGCGGCGTTCATTCTTTTCGTAAATCTGTTTTATACCAGCCTGCTGCTACCGTTGTTCAACAAACTGACCCCACTGCCTGACGGCGAACTCAAAACGCAGATCGAAGCGTTTGCCAGAAATATCAAATTCCCATTGGATAACATCATGGTGATAGACGGGTCGAAGCGGTCGACAAAAGCGAATGCGTTTTTCTCCGGCATTGGTGCCAGAAAGAAAATCATCCTGTACGACACTTTGATTAAGAACCACAGCACCCCAGAGTTGGTGGCTGTGTTGGCACACGAGGTGGGACATTATAAAAAGAATCATATCGTGTGGAATTACTTCCTGTCGATCGCCCAGGTTTTTCTTACGCTTTTCATTCTTTCGAAGATGGTGTTGAACACCAATCTGTCGCTGGCATTAGGCGGGTCTGGTTTGGCCATACACCTGAACCTCCTCGCTTTCGGCATGCTGTACTCCCCGATCAGTGCGATCACGGGACTTCTGATGAGCATGTACAGTCGGAAGAATGAGTTTGAAGCTGACGCGTTTGCCCGTGAGTTCTATGACGGACAGGCGTTGGCTGGTGCGTTGAAGAAACTTTCGGCTGATAATCTCAGCAACCTGTATCCACACCCAGCCTATGTGTTTTTTCATTACTCACACCCGCCCCTTTTAAGGCGCCTGGCGGCATTAGATCAAAAATAGCTGACCTAACATTTGTAAGCATGACCCTACCCCGTTCGGGGCAGAGAAGTCTTTTTTTACTTATTTTCGAACATTTTACGCAACAAATTCAATCGGTTGCACAAATTACAACCGATCCCAAATAGCCTTAAAAAGGCATTCATAAAATATTTTCTGCAATCGGTTGCACGAATTACTTTAAAAAAAGACCTTAGTACTAGCCCCAAGTCGCCCAGCGAATTGAGCGCCTCGGACAACTATCAACTAACCAAAAAAAAATTCTATGGAACAAAAGATTCTACTGAAGTATCGACACCTGGAAAGCCACCCACGGCCTTTCAGGGTTATGCTCCTACTCCTCTTTTGCCTGGCGGCACCAGCAATCTACGCTCAGACCGTCACTGGCAAAGTCTCTGACGAGTTGGGAACCGGGCTGCCGGGCGTTAACGTCATCATTAAGGGAACATCGTCTGGTACCGTTTCGGACAGCAATGGCGAATATACTCTCGCCTTATCCCCTGACGCCAAAACCCTTGTGTTCTCATTCATCGGGTATGCCACCCAGGAAGTTTCAATTGACGGAAGAACTTCCATCTCTGTTCAGATGACGCCAGACGCCACGCAATTGGGCGAAGTGGTGGTGATTGGATATGGCGAACAGAAAAAAGAGGCCATCACCGGTTCCGTTGTTTCCCTTGGCGGAGATAAGATGCGCGACGTGCCCTCACCCAATGTCACAACCGCCATGCAGGGCCGCTTGGCTGGTGTCGACTTGACACAAACGAGCACCAAACCTGGTGCGACGATGCAGATTCGGATTCGCGGGACACGCTCACTCAATGCCACCAACGACCCTTTGATCGTGCTGGATGGAATTCCATTTGGCGGATCACTAAGCGACATTAACCCCAACGATATAAAGAGCATCGATGTCCTGAAGGATGCAGCGTCAACAGCCATTTATGGTTCACGCGGCGCCAATGGCGTTGTTCTAATTACAACCAACAGGGGAAAAATCGGCGAAAAAGCAAAGTTCACTTACAATGGATACTACGGTGTTAAAAATGTTTTTTCACAATACCCGATGATGGATGGACCGAAACTTGCGCAGCTCCGTGCTGATGCTGGCTTATACGCAACGAATGGATTGGATGAAACGGCTACAACAAATACAGATTGGCAAAAACTGCTTTTTGGAACCGGATCGGTTTCAAGTCATGACATCGGCGTGTCCGGCGGTACAGAAACAGGTACATACAATGTTGGGATCGGCTATTATAAAGATGTTGCAGTACTTCCAGGCCAGGACTATAGCCGGATATCGCTAAGAGCTGCCATCGACCAGAAAGTGGGTGAGTTTGTCCGACTTGGTTTTGGCACAAATACCAACTACTCCATCTCAAACGGCAACAATCTAAGTCTCTATGAAAATATTTCCGCATCGCCTCTCGCGGATCCATATAACCCGGATGGAACTTTCAAAAGAACCGTAAGGCAACCGCTGGATGAATACTGGACGCGCACGAGAACCACAATTAATAACCTGGGAGATGCGTGGATCGATCAGACAAAAAATTTGGGTACCTATAATTCCATATTCGCAGAAGTTAAAATCCCGGGTATAAAGGGCCTAACTTATCGCGTAAATGGTGGTCTGAACTATCGTCAGACTACTAGCGGTCAATATACAGGCCAGGGCGTATTTAGCAACATTGCTACCAACGTCTCCCAGGCGTCCGTTTCAAACAGCCTTCTGACCAGCTGGACTATTGAAAACGTATTAAATTATGATCGAACGATCGGAGAGAAACACAATATTAATGTTACGGCCCTTTACTCAGCACAACAGGACCAATACAACAAATCAACCGTGTCAGCAAAGGATATTCCCAACGACGCATTTCAATTCTACAACCTGGGAAGAGCTACACAACAACCAATCGTTGATCCGAACGCACCCGCAAGTGATCCAAATAATCCCTACCAGGACTATTATCAAAGTGGTCTCATGTCGGCCATGGTACGCCTTCAATACTCTTATGATGACCGCTACCTGCTTCAGGCCACCTATCGTTATGATGGCTCATCAAGATTGGCAAAGGGTCATAAGTGGGTTGATTATCCGGGAGTATCTGTAGGATGGAATATCAACAAAGAAGGCTTCATGAACGGAATCGACGTGATCGACAGATTGAAGTTGCGCGTTGGTTATGGGACTACTTCCAACCAAGCTATAACCCCGTACTCCACACTTGGACGACTGGGGACAACGCCTTACAACTTTGGTTCCTCTGGCTTCGCCACTGGCGCCAGCGTAACGAGTTTGCCGAACCCGAATTTGGGATGGGAATATTCTACCACCCTCAACTACGCATTGGAGTTTGCGCTATTGAAGAATCGCATTTCTGGCACCGTGGAATATTACTCTACCACCACCAACAACCTCTTGTTCACTCTGAGCCTTCCTCAGACTTCAGGTGTGCAAAACACCGTAGCCAATGTTGGTGAATCCACGAACAAAGGTGTTGAATTGACATTGAATGGCACCATTCTCGATAATCCCAATGGTCTTTCCTGGGACGTAGGGTTTAACATTTATGCAAATCGGAACCTTTTAACAAAGCTTGCATCGGGATACACCGACGATAAAACCAACTGGTGGTTTACAGGATATCCGATTGACGTAATTTATGACTATCGGGCAATTGGACTCTGGCAGGCAGGCGATGCGAACCTGACCAAGTTTGAGCCCGGAGGCAACACCGGTATGATCAAGGTCCTCTATACGGGTGATTATAACCCAGACGGAACTCCAACCAGAATCGTTGGTGCCGCTGACAGACAAATCATGCCTATGCAGTCAAATTTTCAGGGAGGTTTCAACACGCGCCTGGCCTATAAAGGCTTTGAACTCAGTATCGTAGGCGCGTTCAAGAGTGGTGGCTTGTTGATTGCAACTCCTTACGGACAGAATGGCTATCTAAACATGCTAACCGGTCGCAGAGGAAACATCGATGTAGACTACTGGACGCCGACCAACACCGGGGCAACGTATCCGAAGCCGGGAGGAATCGGCGGAGACGCACCGAAATACCTGAATTCTTTATCTTATGTTGATGCGTCGTTCCTGAAATTGCGGACGATCACCCTGGCGTACAACTTTGATCAGGCCAGCTGGTTTAAGGTGAAAGGAATTTCCAAACTGAGGGTATACTTCACAGCTCAGAACCCACTTGTTATGTTCTCTCCTTATTACAAACAGTCGGGTATGGATCCTGAACCAAACTCGTTTGCAAATGATCCATCTGCCTCGGCTGTTCCTTACGCGAATAATCAAAGTCGTTTGGTTCAGACAGGGCTTAACACGCCCTCCACGAGAAACTACATATTCGGTATTAATCTGACTTTTTAAAAAGAAAGCATATGAAACGATTTAACATAAAATTGCTAGGAACGCTGACACTATTCCTCGTCAGCTGCACTGACATACTCGAGGAAAAACCTCGCAGTAATTATACACCTGACTATTTCAAAACACCGCTGGGTGTGCAGGCCGGTATCACTTCTTTGTATCAGGCGATGCGCGGCATCTACGGAAGTGCGTTCTACTATGCGGGTATGCAATCGGGCACAGATGAAAATACCTACGGATTTAATAATAGTAATGATGCCAAGAACGCAGACTATTCAGGCGCAGGCGCAATTACCTCAGTTCAGAATTCGTATGCCGCCATTTGGGGTTTGTTTTCGTCGGTCAACACGGCGAGTGGTATCATTGAGAACGGGCAGGCCGCTGGAATATCATTACCATTGATTGCTGAGGCAAGATTTTTCCGCGCGTTTGACTATTTCTTGTTGGTGCAAACATTCGGCGGAGTACCGCTGGATTTGGGGGGTGGAGAGTTAAAGTTTAACAATTCAGCAACACGTACCTCCGTTCGCAACACCGTACCAGAAGTTTATACAAAAGCCATCTTCCCCGATCTGCTGACAGCGGTGACCGATTTACCAGCAAAATCCCGCCTCACTGGAACGGCAAATAAGACGTTGGCTCAACTTACGTTGGCAAAAGCGTACTTGACTTACGCCTGGTGGTTGCAAAACCCAAATGGCATTCCAACGTATCCCGCTACAAACCGAACGGACCCCGATGGACATGACGCTGCCTATTATTTCCAACAGGCATATAATGTCGCTACTGCTGCCATCACTACTCATGATGCATCTATTGGGCTTGAGAACTACTACTACGATGTAAACCTGGGATCTAACGATCGCGGGAAGGAATGGCTTTTGTATGCAGATCACACGCAGGAAAGTGATCTGTACAACGGATCACCAATCAACGAATTCGGGTCACTCGCAGCCCCAAGAAACCAGGCCGCTTGGCAAAGCAACTGGAATTACACAGAAATCAGAAGTTCCGCAACGGCTGGTGGCGCATACAGCTCAAGTTCCGTTCAGCGTGAAGCTGCCCAGGAGTATGGTCGTCCTTTCTCAGCTGTTGCGCCCACACGCGAAGTCCTGCTCAACACCTTTGCTGATAAAACTAACGATGCCCGTTTTGATGGGACGTTCAATTATGTCTACCATGGCAATTGGACCAAGGGTAATATCTCTGCTCCTACATTGTACAATGCGAATAGCTTGCCTGTTGCTGTGAATGATCCAATCCTCACAATCCTGTTTACCGATCCGGGTATTACCTACACCACAGGACCTGGAAGCAGTAATGTTGGAGCCGGCACGCTGCCTGGAAGAGCTGATTGGGTGCAGTACATTGGAAACACGAGCAGGAAATGGTGGCCTTCACTCTGGAAGATCAACGTCTATCGAACCGACAACGGCACAGGACTTGGAGCTGGCGTTAATGCGGGATTAACGCGGCCCTTTCCTATTGCTAAATATTCTGAATTATTTTTTGTAGCGGCTGAAGCTGCCGTAAAAGGCGCTATACCCAACGCGGGACAAAGTGCTAGGGAACTGATCAATGTTATTCGTGCGCGGGCTGGTAAATGGCGCTATCGCAACAACGACAGGGTTGTCTTTAATGCAGACAACAGCGCTGCGATGACATCGGCTACTCCTGCAGTGATCGACATTAACTATATTCTTGATGAGCGCACCCGTGAATACTATGGCGAAGGATTCAGATGGTTTGATTTGGCGCGTACACAAACTTGGTCGACCAGAGCCGCATCCTATACGATCTGTGGTCAAAACTACGGGGATCGTACGCCAACCGTATTTAACCGTTCAATTCCGTTAACAGCCTGGCTGCGTCCCATACCTCAAAGTCAACTTGACGGGTTGGAAATGACGGCGGAACAAAAAGCCGCATATCAGAATCCTGGTTACAACTAATCGTGTTTTTCATTTGGGTTTAAATGTGAAAGGGGGGAGCCTAACAGCTCTCCTCTTTTATTTTTACATATGTTCTCAAACAAGCCATGGTTATAGCTCGAAAAAGTAAATTGCATCTATCGAAATTTCGTTCCATCATGAAATCATTCTCCATAGAGTTCAATTGCTTTGGCGTGCTCTGCGTTATCTTGCTTTTGAGTCCTACCTGCAACGGACAGTCCTCGTCAGAAAATCAGATACGTCAGCATATTTCTATTAACGAAGGCTGGCGCTTTCATAAATATGATTCGTTGCCGAAGGCGGACAACCTGATTTATGATGTTCGTCCACAGATAACGGCTCCGGTTGAAAACCGTATAGCCGATGCCAAACCGACAGAAGCCGTAAGAACTGAAGCCTTCCAGGAAGTACTTAAACCATGGATTTTGCCCACGGCAAATCGATTCATAAAAGATCCATTGTATCAACATGCCCGACCCAAAGGAAACCCCGGTGGTAATTTTCAATTTGTGAAGAATGACTTCGACGATACCGGTTGGGAGAAAGTAAATCTACCTCACGATTGGTCTGCCCAAGGCCCTTTTATGACCAGCCAAAATCCGGAAGTCGGTGGTGGTATGGGACGACTTCCCAGCCCGGGTGTTGCGTGGTACCGAAAGAAATTAGACATCCCAGCAACTGACAAAGGCAAATCAATCTTTCTTGATATAGATGGTGCTATGTCGTATGCCATCGTATGGCTAAACGGAAACTTAGTCGGTGGCTGGCCCTATGGTTACAATTCCTGGCGGCTTGATCTCACACCTTACCTCTTACCCGGTGGCACAAATCAATTGGCCATCCGGCTGGACAATCCAAACCATTCGGCACGATGGTATTCCGGAGGGGGTCTCTATCGTAACGTCTGGCTGACGAAAGTGAATGAAGTTCATATTGGACAATGGGGCACTTTTATCACTACTAAAAACGTTTCAAAAAAGTCTGCTACCATTGATCTGGAAATCACCATCGACAATGATTCAAAAACGACGGCAAACGTCCAGGCCATAACACGAATATATTCAGCAGACAGAAATGGTGAGAAAACGGGTAAGGAAATTCTAAACTATTCAAGTCCAACGATAAGTATTTCGGCAGGAAAAAACTTAAAAGTTCCCGGCACGGTAACGCTTAAAAATCCTAAACGATGGGGTCCCCCGCCAACCCAGCAACCTAATCTTTACGTTGCGGTAACAACCTTGATTCAAAATAAAAAGCCTATCGATACTTATGAGACGCGATTCGGTATCCGGTCGGTAGAGTTTAATCCAGACAAAGGAATATTTGTCAATGGAGAACGGATCCAAATAAGAGGTGTAAATCAGCATCATGATCTTGGTTCCCTGGGTGCCGCATTTAATACGCGCGCAACCGAACGCCAATTGGAAATGCTACGCGAAATGGGATGCAATGCTATCCGTACATCTCATAATCCGCCCGCACCCGAATTTCTCGAATTAACAGACCGCATGGGGTTCCTGGTAATCGACGAGATTTTTGACTCGTGGGAACAAAAAAAAACACCGCACGATTTTCACTTGATATTCAAAGATTGGTCGGAGCCTGACACGCGTTCCTTCGTGCGGAGAGACAGAAACTCTCCTTCGGTCATAATGTGGAGCTTTGGCAACGAGGTGGGTGAGCAATATACAGGTGAAGCGGGCGCTGAGGTGGCCAGGCGGTTACGAAACATTGTAAAAGAAGAAGATTCAACACGCCCAACAACAGCTGCCATGAACTACGGGAAACCAAACATGGCTTTGCCGCCAGTTTTGGATGTCATCAGTCTCAATTACCAGGGCGAAGGCATTCGTGAATCTGCTGAATTTGAAGGAACCGAACGTATTCGTACAACACCTCAGTATGATGCGTTTCACAAAGAGTTCCCCGGCAAGTTGATTCTCAGCAGTGAAACTGCGTCTGCTTTCAGTAGCCGTGGGGTTTATCTTTTTCCTGTATCGAAAGAGATCAGTGGTCCTGTTCGCGATGGAAGAGGCGGTGACTCAAGGATTCACCAGGTGAGTTCATACGAGCTCCACGCCGTAGACTTCGGTGCAAGTGCCGATAAGGTTTTTAGCTCCATCGAAAGGCACCCTTTTGTAGCCGGCGAATTTGTTTGGACAGGATGGGATCACCTGGGTGAACCTACTCCTTATTACGAAGCAAGAAGCGCATATTGCGGAATCATTGATCTCGCAGGTTTCAAAAAAGACCGTTTCTATTTATATCAATCACATTGGCTTCCGGATTTGCCAATGGCACACATTTTACCACACTGGAATTGGCCTGAACGCATTGGAGAAATCACCCCGGTGCATGTCTTTACTTCAGGGGACGAAGCAGAGTTGTTTCTGAACGGAAATTCATTGGGTCGTAAGAAAAAAAATCAATATGAATACCGTTTGCGTTGGGATGACGTGAAGTATGAACCTGGTGAACTAAAAGTAGTGGCATACAAAGATGAAAAGCCGTGGGCCGAAAGTATTGTTAAAACCTCGGGTAAATCAGTACAGTTATCAGCTTCAGCCGATCGTCAGACGATAAAAGCAGATGGAAAAGATTTGGTATTTATATCTGTTCGAATTGCTGACGAAAATGGAACCGTCGTACCCCGTTCAGATAATTCAATTGAGTTTAACATCGAAGGCCCCGGAGAAATAGTGGCAACGGACAATGGTGATCCTACAGACATGGTATCATTCTCATCGAAAACGCGCAATGCATTCAACGGACTATGTCTGGCAATTGTGCGAGGTACGAAAGGGCAGGCAGGAACGATGAAGGTAATCATAAAGTCTAATTCCCTGGAAAGTACCACTGTCTTAATCATCTGTAAGAATTAGCATTAAGAGTATTCACCTATGAAGAAAAACATGAGCGTTTCTTTTCTAGCGGCAATGTTAACCATGCCTCTTCTTCTGACTAACGAAGCTCAGGGACAAAGCTCCTATGTCACTTTTCAAAAAGAAAAGAACTCATTCACACTTTCCGCAAGCGGAAAGTCGACGTCAATTTATATCAGTCCGGACGACTTCCCGGGCGTGCTGCGTGCCGTCAGAAATTTGCAGATAGATATCGAAAAAGTAACCAGTAAAGCTCCCGCCCTTTTGCAACAACCCGGCGCGCGTGAACGGGAGATGGTAATCATTGGGACCGTTGACAAGAGCGAGCTCATAGGAGAATTAGTCAACAGAAAGAAAATTGATATTACCTCGCTCAAAGGAAAATGGGAATCATTCCTCATCCAATTGGTCGAAAATCCCTTTCCCAATGTGGAGCGCGCGTTGGTCATTGCCGGCAGTGACAAGAGAGGAACCATTTTTGGAATCTATGATGTCGCAAAAGAAATCGGCGTCTCACCCTGGTATTGGTGGGCCGATGTACCGGTATCAAAACATCCTGATGTGTACATCAAGCCCGGTAAATATCTTTTTGGAGAACCCGCTGTAAAATATCGAGGCATTTTTATCAATGACGAAGAACCTGCGCTGGGGCGCTGGGCCGTGGAAAAATACGGCGGGTTCAAACATGAGATGTACGAAAAGGTATTTGAGCTCATCCTTCGCATGAAAGGAAACTATCTGTGGCCCGCCATGTGGTGGGCAAGTTTTAACACCGATGATCCGCTGAATCCTGATCTCGCCGATGAATATGGGATTGTGATGAGTACAACACACCATGAACCTATGATGCGCGCCCATGCCGACTGGAAAGCGTACAAAGGCAGCGCCGGTCCCTGGGATTACGACAAGAATGAAACAAAACTTCGGGAGTTCTGGACCGAGGGCATCAGGCGAATGGGATCGCGTGAAAGTATCGTTTCTATGGGAATGCGGGGTGACGGCGACATGGCGATGACCGCAGAAACGAACATTGCATTACTCGAACGTATCGTTGCAGCCCAGCGAAAGATCATCGCTGATGTTTCAGGTAAGCCTCCCGAGAAAACACCTCAGCTCTGGGCGTTGTACAAAGAAGTGCAGGACTATTATGATCGCGGAATGCGTGTTCCTGATGATGTGACACTTTTGCTTTGCGATGACAACTGGGGAAACATTCGCAAGCTTCCGAAACTAACCGACGCGCCCCGCTCGGGTGGTTATGGAATTTACTATCACTTCGATTATGTAGGCGGACCCAGAAATTACAAGTGGGTAAATACAAGTCATCTTTCGAGAGTGCGGGAACAAATGAATATGGCTCTGCAATATGGAGCCGACCGAATCTGGGTAGTGAATGTCGGTGATATCAAACCCATGGAGCTGCCGATAGAATTTTTCCTGGATTTTGCATGGGATCCGAAACCGTGGGGCCCGGAAAATATTAAAAAGTACACAACGCAATGGGCTGCGCGTCAGTTTGGAGAGAGGTATGCCGGGCGAATTGCGTATCTTCTGTCGAAGTACACGAAGTACAACAGCAGGAGAAAGCCCGAGTTGCTCTCGGCGGAGACCTATAGCCTGGTAAACTACCTTGAGGCTGAGACCGTGGTGGCTGAATACAACAAACTTTCAGAAGACGCGAAGAACCTTTACAAAGAAATTCCTGCAGAATTCAAGGATGCATATTTCCAACTTGTACTCTACCCGATCCAGGCGTGCGCATATGTGAATGAGTTATGGGTGACCGTCGGAAAAAATCGATTGTACGCGAAACAGGGTCGCGCAATAACAAATCGCCTCGCAGATCAAGCACAGACACTTTTTATGAAGGACTCTGTGCTTCGATACCAGTACAATGATATTATGGCAAAAGGCAAGTGGCATCACATGATGGATCAGAATCACATAAGCTACACGTATTGGCAGCAACCGGAGAAAGATGTACTGCCAGAAGTAAATAAAATCGAGTTGGTGCTGGGTCCTGCGATGGGCGTTGCCGTTGAGGGATCAGAAGAAGTCATATCAAAGTCAGATAGGACCGTCGTTCTTCCCTCCTTCCATCAATTCAATAACGATAAACACTACGTCGACATTATTAATAAAGGAAATGCGGCTTTTAATTTCAGTATTTCAACAGACCGAAAATGGATCAAGCCGGATATCTCAAAGGGAAAAGTCGCGAGTGAGTCTCGAATATGGCTCGAGATTGATTGGGTCAATGCTCCTTTGGGAAAAGATGATGCGTCGGTAACCATCAAAGGCTCCGACGGTCAACAGGTAACCTTGCATGCGCGCATAGATAAGATACGACCGCTTCCGCGTTGGCAAGGCTTCGTCGAGAATGACGGATATGTTTCCATGGAAGGTTCTCATTTTACAAAAGCTGTTGGCTCCAATTCCATTAAGTGGGAGATTCTTTCCGAGATCGGCCGGACGCTTGACGGCGTTGCGGTGTCACCTGTAACTGCAAACACCCAAACACCTGGTGGTAACTCACCTCATCTTGAATATCAATTCTATCTGAGCGAAGGCGGTGATTTCAAAGTGCAATCCTACTTTTCTCCTACACTCAATTTCAACGTCAAAGGGTTACGTTACGCTGTGTCCATTGATGATGAAAAGCCGCAGATCGTTAACATTCACGAAGATTTTATGAAAGCGGCGTGGGACAAAAACCCGGTGTGGGATAAGTGGGTCGCAGACAACATCATCATTAAAACCACACAACACAATATCACTGCAGGCACACACACTTTAAAATACTGGATGGTCGACCCCGGTGTGGTTCTTCAAAAAATTGTAATCGGCACCGATAAACTCCGCCCCAGCTATCTGGGCCCTCCAGAAAGTGCTCGCGTAAAATAAACCGTCTACTCCCAGAACCTAGAACCCAGAACCTAGCACCTAGAACCCAGAACTCACCACCAATATATTCTATGAAAAAAATACTCTTCGCCGTCATCCTGCTTTTTATAAGTAAAGCGGCTCTCCCTCAACAAGCAGATACCACCAAGGGACTGAAAGATTTCTATAGGAATTACTTTCCGATGGGGGTCGCCGTTGCACCGCAGTCACTAAAAGGTCCGGAAGCCAACCTTATCCTCAAACATTTCTCCAGCATGACGTGCGAGAACGTGATGAAAATGGGACCTATTCATCCCGAAGAGAACCGCTACAACTGGGGGCCAGCAGATGAAGTAGTGGCGTTCGCGCAAACTCATAACCTGAAAATGCGTGGCCATACGTTGTGCTGGCACAGTCAGACTCCGGGTTGGCTCTTCAAAGACGCTTCAGGTAATACAGTTTCAAAAGAAGTGCTGCTCAAAAGATTGCAGACTCATGTCACCGATGTGGTGAGCCGTTATAAAGGAAAAATTTATGCCTGGGATGTTGTGAATGAAGTGATCGACGACGACAGTGCAAAATATATGAGAAGCACACCGTGGTATGACATCTGCGGCGAAGACTTTATCGCCAAGGCATTTGAATATGCACATGCCGCGGATCCCAACGCAGTTCTGTTCTACAACGACTACGATACCGAGAACCCGGTTAAAAGGGAAAAAATATACAAGTTGGTGAAGAAGTTAAAAGAAGCCGGCGTCCCCATACACGGCGTGGGGTTGCAAGGCCATTGGTCTTTAATCGTCCCGACCGAAAAGAATCTTCGTACATCCATTGAAAGATTCTCATCTCTAGGGTTACAGGTGCAGGTGACAGAACTCGATGTGTCCGTATATCCAAGTGAGCACAAGCCGCGCCCGCGTCGCGAAGGTGAATCCGATGTGTTCACACCCGAAATGGAACAAAAACAAATCGATCAATACAAAATGATTTTTCGTGTGCTGCGTGATTATAAACAGAACGTCACCGGCGTTACGTTCTGGAATATCTATGATGGTAAGACTTGGCTCGACACGCATCCGGTACGAGGCAGGAAGAATTATCCGCTATTGTTTGATCAGAAGTTAAGACCAAAAAAAGCGTATTGGGAGGTCATTAAATTCTAGGTTGTTGTGGGCTATGCGGACGTGGTGCGGGCCATGCGGACGGTTGCGGGCCATTCGATATGGTGCGGGCTATGCAATATCACGCGATTATACCCCATGATTCACAATATCCATGGATGCCACGTGGACCCCATCACATGAGTACTTTCATCAGTGTCCTCCGTGGCTAATGATCAATTCGAATTATTTAGACGCAATGTCCAACGCCTTGGTCGTCGTATAATATTTCGTAATCATGTTGGGTACTTCCCATTCAGGCATATTCTTGTTTCTCAGGTACTCAAGAAACTTCACCGCAACCCGTGAAAAATGTGCTTCATGTCCTTCACGGTATTGTTGCGGAATAACAACTTCCCAACCTAGGTTTACTGGCTTCAGCTCAATGCCCGGATACTTTGCAGCAAGCTTCGAAAATTGCACGGTCAGTGCTTTTTCTACGTCGGGATAAACACCGACCGGACGTATGTACAAAGCCGTTGTATAGTTTTGTTCCGGTCCCTGTTCTATCACCAGATTCGACTTCGTGCCACGCATAACCGAGTAGTGCGTATCCCCTGCACCCTCGGCCGCTTTGTATTTCCAGATCACCGAAACCTTCGCGTGGGTTCCACGCAAGGCGTAATTGATCTCACCATTCGCGAACACGCGGAGAATGGTGTCATTCACGATATTCTTTTGCAAATAGTCAGGAAACTCATTGAGCTTGGTGATGGCTTTGAACTGACTCAACGTCATATCAGTGGAAAAATGCTTGGCAGAATTGATTTGCACGTCTTTCGTTTCGAGCGACTGTTCGGGATAACATTCCCATTGCACCAGATCGACCAGATGAGTGGTCACATCAACGATCCCCTCCCCCTGCTGGGCTACATCCATGAACCACGCTGGCCTCGTCAGAATGC
This sequence comes from Cyclobacteriaceae bacterium, assembly GCA_044227305.1. Lineage (GTDB taxonomy): Bacteria > Bacteroidota > Bacteroidia > Cytophagales > Cyclobacteriaceae > ELB16-189. Next base: position 669,242 of record JBGAFJ010000002.1, read on the forward strand.
TGCCTGACACGTATTTATAAAAATGATGAACGCTCTCTTTTGTGACAGCCGGATTTTCAGGTGAGCCTTTTTCAAGGGTTCCGAAAATTTCAGGGATCATTGACAACTCACGCTGCAAGATCGTGGTGATCTCATAACGCTCGGTCATGATATCATACAAAAGCAGGTCCCTCTTCTTTGCTTCATCAAACGCCGTCTTCAGGGTTTCGAAGTTCGCAACGCTTATCGCCATCGGTTTGTCGGCAAGAACATTCAGATCCGCCTGCAGTGATCTTAAAATGTACTCCGTCTTCTTTTTGTTGTTGCCCGCCAGCACCACCACATTCCCCTTCTTGTCGGCGATCATTTTTTCAAAAAAATCCTCGCCAGTATAAACCTCCTCCACCCAATGCGTAGGTTTGTCCGCTCTTGTATTGAAACCATCGATACGCTTCAGATGCATCTCGACGTCAGGGCCAGCCGGCGCATAGACATGCACCACCGAATCAACGTTGTCGAACATCTCCTTTTGCACAAGTCCTGCGTGAAAGTGACCCGGATCCAGTGTCAGCAGCCGGATGGTTGAAGACGCAGCCTCTTTTTGTGGTGATTGACACGACATGGCAATAAAAAAACTGCAAGCCAGGATCATGGCCTGCAGTTTCGTTAAGGTAGTGTTATTTGCCGGCGCTGACAGCATAAGCGGGCCGCTGGGGGCGCGCCAACATAGCGTTTGCTTCATCATCATTTTTGAATCTTTCTTTGGCAGGATCCCAATATACTTTTCTTTTCACTTTCATGGCAATGTGATGCACCAGGCAAGTTGAACATGAACGGTGTGCGACTTCGACAGGAGCGATCGGCTGTTTCTTTGCCTTAATCCCATCGAGCCAGTTCTGATGATGTTCCTCGCTCACGGGTAAATGAATTTCGTTTGGACCAATCACCGATTTGATGATCTTGGGATCACTTGCGTCGAGCGGTTTCACACCGTCTGCACTTGCCACAGGATCACTGCCCGTGACAGCATAAGGTCCACGGGTTACCCAGAGCCAACCTTCGGTCCCTTCAAATTTCAACCCGTTCGGCAATTCATTGCTGACGACCATCGTTACACCATTGGCATATAAAGCTTCTGTTCTGAAAATGCCATGCACATCCCAGAGTCCTTTGGTAGGAAACTCCGCATGACCAGACACTTCAATCGGACCGGTGTATTCTGTTCCCATCGCCCAGTGCGCTGAGTCAATGTGGTGTGAGCCCCATCCGGTGATCATTCCCGCACCGAACTGTTCACAGCGTAACCACCCCGGCCTGTCATAGCCCACCTGCGGATGAACCCGCTTTTCAGTGTAATACACATTTGGAGTTGACGCAAGCCACATGTCATAATTGAGATTTGGCGGCACGGGCATTTCAGGTTCCTCTTCACCCGAGGGATCACCCGGCAGTCCTACGTAAATCTTCTTAAGCTGTCCCAGTCTTCCGTTGCGAATGAGTTCAGCCGCATAGCGAAATTGATTCGACGAGCGTTGCTGGCTTCCGATCTGAAATATCACGCCGCTTTTCTGTACTATATCACTCACGATCCTTCCTTCCGAAATAGTGAGCGATGCAGGCTTTTGCATATAGATGTGCTTTCCTGATTTCGCAGCGGCGATGGCGATCATTGCATGCGTATGATCAGGTGTGCTGATAACCACCGCGTCGATATCTTTGTTTTTCATCAGTTCGCGGAAGTCATGATAGACTCTCACACCCTCGAACGGTTTCCCGTCTCGCTGGGTGTAATATTCATTGACGAGTACCCTGCCCTCTTCGGCCCGTTTTGTATCGAGATCACAAACCGCAACGATTTGCGCATCTCGACTCTGCCATATTCCTGGAAGGTCGTGAACACGCGAAATACGTCCGGTGCCAATCGCTCCTACGTTGATGCGATTGCTCGGAGCATTTTTTCCAAACACCGTATTCGGCACGATGCTGGGAATTCCAAGAACCACAGAAGAAATCGCAGTAGCCTTTACCGAAGTCTCGAGGAATTTTCTTCTGGAAATTTTAGAACCCTTACCTGCTTTCATGTTGGTAGCTGATTTTAGAATGTTGATGAATATGTTTTCTTATAGTTAGGGGGTGTCACGCAGCCAGATTCATCGCGTTTTATTTATGAACCTGCCATTGAAAAGCATAGTATTGACGCGTTCCGTCTCCTTTTTCAGTAATACCATGCAGCACCTGCGAGTCAACAAATCCAATACTCCATTGGAGCAGAGGTGTGCGTGTCTCGCCAATCAGCATCTCGGCATCACCTTTCATCAATAAAATTATTTCCTCTGCCGCGTGCCTGTGCGGATCATGACTCGATACGCCTTCCTTCAACGTCGTAACATGCATCTCGAAGCGGTCAAACAACTTGGTCGAGGTATCATACATATCTCTCCTTCCCCCACGTTCATGCGCTTTAAAAACGGTTTCATTCCAGTCCACAATGAATGATCCCTTTGAATTATTGATCCGATCCGGATCAGGTTTTTCTCTGACTTTGAATTTCAGCAGATACACGGTGGCGACTTTACTTTCGATATTCTTCAAAGTCATGATACCGGGTGCGTCAGCCATCGCAACGCTTCCCGCGCCTACCGTTCCGGATCGATTGCCCGCGGTAACTTGTAACGTCCCGTCTTTGATGATCATCAATCGCTGAACGTTCGATTCATTTTTATTGGCGTCCGACTGTCCACCGAACGCAAGGGTGGCGCCTGGTTTTATCTTCACCACATTTACCAGCAGGCTTTCCAGTTCTGTGGTGCTGCCGCTGAGCAGTTGGATCGGTTCGACAGACTTGGCTTTTTCCAGACCAGCGTTTGCCCAGTTGTAAATCCCGGAAGCCAGTCGTTGGTCTTGCGATAACGCCGGGGATGCCAGGGCGATGCAAAAAAAGGCTAAAATAACCATGCTCACTCTGCTAAGACGGGAATTATGTCCCTGTCCCGGACCAAAGTAGAAATTCCTTTCATAACTGCAACCGATTGCATAATATTTTATATAAAGGCGTTGTTTTTCCATTTGAGTAGCATTAATTTGTGGTGCAACCGATTGAAATGAATACCGTCAAGGACGTAACGATTTACGACATTGCGAAGGCGCTGAATGTATCGCCGGCCACGGTGAGCAGGGGATTGAAAGACCACCCGGCCATTAGGAAAGATACTAAAAAAAGAATCCTGGAGGCCGCCCGGAAAATGGGCTACCAGCAAAATACTTTTGCCAGCAACCTCCGCCGTAAACAGACCAACACAATCGGGGTCATTGTACCACGCCTCAATTCCTACTTCATGTCCACGGTGATCGCGGGCATGGAGAAAGTCGCCAATCATGCTGGTTACAATCTGATCATCGCGCAGTCACAAGAATCGGTAAAAAAAGAAATTGCCGGAGCTGCAACGATGTTCAACAGCCGCGTAGACGGCTTGCTGGTTTCACTTGCATACGATACCAGCGAGATCGATCACTTCGACGCCTTGTTAAAAAAATCTATACCGCTGATATTCTTCGACCGCGTAACGGAGTTGCCCAAATGCACGAGCATCGTCATCGATAACAAGAAAGCCGGATACGATGCAACGCTTCACCTTATCAATCAGGGATGCCGACGGATTGTCCACATTTGTGGAAGTCTTAACCGCAATGTGTATGCTGATCGTCTGGCAGGATATAAGCAGGCCCTTGCCGAAAAGAATATTCCCTTCACCCCGGCACTCGTCATACAAAACACGCTTAGTGATCAGGCGGGCGCCGAAGCTGCACAGCAAATACTGAAAATGAATCCGATGCCTGATGGCGTCTTTGCATCCAATGATACCTCAGCAGTCGCTCTGATTCGTGAACTGAAACTCGCGGGTGTATCTGTCCCTGATCAGGTAGCTGTCGTGGGTTTCAACAATGATCCCATTTCCAAAGTCATTGAACCCAACCTGACCACTGTCAATTATCCAGGTGAGGAAATGGGTGAAGTGGCCGCACATACTATCATCAACCGTCTTAAAAACTTGCCGTCTACCAATCTCGATACTATTTTTCTTCGGCACGAACTGATTATCCGCCAGTCTTCTCTGAAGAAAAAGGCATCTTGACTTCACTTTCACTCCCATGACAAACAAACCCTACCTGATGGAGCAGACCATGCGCTGGTTTGGTCCAAACGATCCTGTAACTCTTGCCGATCTCCGGCAGGCTGGCTGCACTGGCGTCGTCACCGCGCTGCACCATATCTCGCCGGGTGAAATCTGGCCTGTGGAAGAAATCCGGAAAAGGAAGCAGCAGATCGAGGATGCAGGTCTTACCTGGACGGTGATCGAAAGTCTTCCGATCCATGAAGAGATTAAGAAACATTCTGGCAACTACGCAGCGCACATTGAGAATTACAAGAAAAGCCTTCGCAACGTAGCCTTGTGCGGACTGAAAGTGGTTACTTATAATTTCATGCCCATCCTCGACTGGATGCGCACCGATCCATTCTTCACCCTTGATGACGGAAGCAAAGCATTGCGTTTTGAAAAGGCCGCCTTCATTGCATTCGATCTGTTCCTGTTGAAGAGACCCGGCGCCGATAAAGAATACACAAGGGAAGAGATCGCGAAAGCCGAAGCACGTTTGCAGACCATGACGCAACTGGAAAAGGATACTTTGTACAAGAATGCTTTGCTCGGGCTTCCTGGCAGCGATGAATCTTTTACGGAAGAACAAATACTTGCCGCGCTCCGGACTTACGCACACATCGACGCAAAAAAATTAAAGGAGAACCTCTTCTATTTTCTACAACAAATTGTTCCGGTAGCCGAAGAAGTGGGGCTCAAGATGGCCATCCACCCGGATGATCCACCCTTTCCTATTCTTGGATTGCCGCGCATTGTCAGCACAGAGAAAGACGCGCGTGAACTACTCGATGCCGCACCTTCTCCCGCCAATGGACTTTGCTTCTGCACGGGTTCCTACGGCGTCCGTGCCGACAACGATCTGCCCGGCATGGTGAAACGATTGGGTGATCATATCCATTTTCTTCACTTGAGAAACACCCGGCGTGACCAGGAGGGCAACTTCTTCGAAGCAGACCATCTTGGCGGCGATGCGGACATGCCCGCCATCGTCAAAGAAATTCTCGCTATAATGAAGCGGCGCAGTGTTTCAATCCCCATGCGTCCTGATCATGGACATCAGATGCTGGATGATCTCAGGAAGAAAACGTATCCGGGATATTCAGCAATCGGTAGGCTGCGCGGTCTAGCGGAATTGCGTGGCCTTGAGTTGGGAATTGCTTCAATGCAGAAATAGAAGTTGAAATCATAAAAGTTGGCCTTAACTTTAATGATCAACCGTCGGATACCAACGGCATACGTGATGGGTCCTATTCTTCGGGCGGCAGCACATCGGTAAATCAGCACATAAACATATTAGCACATTAAGGTATCACCCACATTGGTTTAAAGACTCGGGTGTTGACTCGTTCCGGATTGGATAAAGGCCCGCGCCATTCAAATAATTTTCAAAGGCCTCATTGGCAAATTCCGTTTATTAACGTGAATTTTAAATAGCCAATTTCAACCACTTAATCTTATTATACCTTGAAAAGAAGAGATTTCGTTCAAATCGCCGGCTTAGGACTTGGAGGTCTGATGCTTCCATTGTCTTCCATGGGAAATGAGGTACCAATCGAGACCCTTCTCGACTCTCCCATTGACACGGCACAGAAAAAGCAACTCGCGGACATCGCCTTGAATACGGCGAAAAGCAACGGCGCCACTTACACAGACGTACGCATCGGCCGATACCTCAATCAATTCATCAACACACGCGAAGCCAAGGTGCAGAACATCGTAAACCTTGAATCATTCGGGGTCGGTGTCCGTGTCATTGTGAATGGTACATGGGGTTTTGCCTCAACAAACCAGGTGAACGCTGAAGGAGTAAAGAAGGCCACAGAACGGGCCGTTGCAATTGCAAAGGCTAACTCGAAATATCAGAAAGAACCAGTGAAGCTTGCCGCAACTCCTTCATACGGTGAGGTAACCTGGAAGACTCCTATTAAAAAGAATGCGTTCGAGATCCCGGTTTCAGATAAGGTAAACCTTTTGCTGGCGGCCAACGCAGCTGCGATGAAAAATGGAGCCGGGTTCGCTGCTTCCAACCTTTTCCTGGTGAACGAACAAAAATATTTCGCTTCAAGCGAAGGATCATACATTGATCAGGATGTGCACAGAATCTGGCCCACGTTTAACGTAACCGCCATTGATCGTGCAGCCGGCAAATTCAAAGCACGGCAGGCGATGAGCGCACCGATGGGAATGGGCTATGAATACATGGAACCCAAGGCAGAAGACAAAATGCCGAGTGCAGTCGCGGGATTCAGCATGTATCGCAATAGCTATGACATGATCGAAGATGCGACACTCGCGGCATTGCAGGCAAAAGAAATGCTCAGCGCGAAGTCAGTCGAACCAGGTAAATACGACCTGGTACTCGAACCCAATCACCTCGGCCTCACCATTCACGAATCTGTAGGTCACCCGCTCGAACTGGATCGCGTGCTGGGTTACGAAGCCAACTACGCAGGAACCAGTTTCGCTACCCTTGATAAATGGAAGACCGGCAATTTCAACTATGGCAGCAAACAGGTCACGATCTTCGCCGACAAAACTCAACCCGGCTCGTTGGGTGCGGTAGGCTACGACGACGAAGGTGTGAAATGTAAACGTTGGGATCTGATCAAAGACGGCGTGCTTGTTAATTACCAGGCGATCCGCGACCAGGTACATATCCTGGGACAAAATGAATCGCACGGTTGCTGCTATTCACAAAGCTGGAGCGATGTCCAGTTCCAACGCATGGCCAACGTGTCGCTGGCCCCGGGAAAAGATCCTTACACGGTGCAGCAAATGGTGAAAGATGTTGAGAAAGGAATTTTCATCGCCGGGCGCGGCTCCTATTCCATCGATCAGCAACGCTACAACTTCCAGTTCGGAGGTACCGTGTTCTACGAAATTAAAAACGGTCAGATCGCAGGCATGCTCAATGATGTGGCTTACCAGTCCAACACCCAGGAGTTCTGGAACAGTTGCGCTAAAATCTGTGATGAGAAAGATTATCGCCTGTTCGGATCATTCTTTGACGGAAAAGGCCAGCCCTCACAAGTCAGCGCAGTGTCGCACGGAAGTTCAACAGCGCGCTTCAACGGCATCAATGTGATCAATACGGGACGAACTATCTAAAAAGTTATAATGAAGAGAAGAGACTTTATTCAATTGACAGGTATGGGCGCCGGCGCCCTGCTCCTTCCTCCGTTTGTCACGGAGGTTGACGCAGCGCGCATGCTCGATCCATTGCTGGATACAAGACAGAAAAAAGCGCTGGCGGATGTCGCGCTGAACATGGCGCGCACCAATGGAGCTACCTACGCCGATGTACGGATCGGACGTTATCTGAATCAATTTGTCATCACACGCGAAAACAAGGTTCAGAACGTGCGCAACACCGAGTCGTTTGGCACAGGCATTCGCGTGATCGTGAATGGAACCTGGGGTTTTGCATCGACCAATGATGTGACACCAGACGGCATCAAGAAAGCAACCGAACGTGCCGTCACCATCGCGAAAGCGAATTCGAAATTCCAGAAAGAGCCCGTGAAGCTTGCCCCAACTCCGAGTTATGGCGAAGTGACCTGGAACACGCCAATCAAGAAAAACGGATTTGAAGTACCTATCAAAGAGAAGGCGGATCTGTTACTCGCTGCCAACGCAAAAGCGATGGCTGGCGGTGCGAACTTCATCAACAGCCAGATGTTCCTTGTAAATGAGCAGAAATACTTCGCCTCCACAGAAGGGTCTTACATCGATCAGGACATTCACCGAACCTGGCCGAACTTCAATGCCAGCAAAGTTGACCGGCAAACCAACGCGTTCAAAAACCGCTCAGCATTCAGCGCACCCGTGGGGATGGGCTATGAATACCTCGATGCAAAAGCGGAAGACAAGATCAAGGCTCCCGGTGACATCATCTTGTACAATAAAACATACGACATCATCGAAGACGCCGCGATTGCCGCAGAGCAACTCAAGCAAATGATCACGGCAAAGTCGGTCGAGCCCGGCAAGTACGACCTCATGCTTGAACCTTCACACATGTGGTTAACCATCCATGAATCGGTCGGCCACCCGCTGGAATTGGATCGCGTGCTGGGTTATGAAGCAAACTTCGCTGGGACCAGCTTTGCCACCCTTGATAAATGGAAGACGGGCAAATTCAATTACGGCAGCAAGCAGGTAAACTTCGTTGCTGATAAGACGGAGCCTGGTTCATTAGGTGCTGTGGGATATGACGATGAAGGCGTGAAGACCAAACGATGGAACCTGGTGAAAGACGGTATTCTGGTCGGATATCAGGCCATCCGCGACCAGGTACATATACTCGGCGAAAAAGAATCCCATGGTTGCTGCTATTCGCAGAGCTGGAGAGATGTTCAGTTCCAGCGTATGGCCAACGTGTCGCTGCAGGCCGGTAAGGAGCAGCTTACACCCGAGCAAATGCTGAGCGGCATTGACAAAGGTATTTACATTGTTAAAGATGGATCCTTCTCAATCGATCAGCAACGCTACAACTTCCAGTTTGGCGGTGTTCTCTTCTTCGAAATCAAGGGAGGCAAGATTGCGGGCATGTTGAAAGATGTAGCCTATCAATCGAACACGCAGGAATTCTGGAACTCCTGTGCGCAGGTCTGCGACTCACGTGACTGGAGGATGAACGGAGCATTCAACGATGGCAAAGGACAACCGAGCCAATCGAATGCGGTCTCTCATGGATCAGCCACAGGCAGATTCAATGGCGTGAACGTGATCAATACCGGAAGAACTATTTAACACAAAAGCAACCATTCACAACCTTTAAATCAAATAATCATCATGGCAATATTTTCAAAAGATGAAGCTAAGAATATCCTAACCAAGGTTCTTGGTTTTTCTAAAGCCGAAGGCTGCGAAGCCAACCTGAACGGTAGCAATGGCGGCAACATCCGTTACGCACGTAACTCCGTATCCACCGCTGGCGAAACCAGCGATGTGCAGCTCGCCGTTCAATCTTATTTCGGAAAAAAATCCGGCGTCGCGACCATTAATGAATTCGACGATGCGTCGCTTGAGAAGGTAGTGCGTCGCGCAGAAGAGTTGGCGCAGCTTGCTCCGGAGAACCCTGAGTTTGTCGAGCCGCTTTCGCAACAGACTTATGGCGAATCAAAAACTTACGTAGAAGCCACCGCCAAAATTACACCTGAATATCGCGCACAGGCAGCTGCCAACAGCATCAACCCTGCCATCGCAAAAGGTGTAACGGCGGCAGGCTACCTCGAAGATGCACACAACTTCGCGGCGATGATGAACACCAAGGGACTATTCGCATACAATCAGGGTACCGGCGTTACATTCACCGTGACCATGCGTACCAACGATGGTACCGGATCAGGCTGGGTAATTCGTGATTTCAATGACGTTGCCAAGCTGGACACGGCCGAAGCTTCAAACATAGCCATCGATAAAGCCATCAAGTCAAAGGATGCCAAGGCGATCGAACCCGGAAAGTACACAGTAATCCTCGAGCCCGCCGCATCAGCTGAACTCATGCGCAACATGCTGTTCGGCATGAATGCTCGCCAGGCCGATGAAGGCCGCAGTTTTATGTCAAAGAAAGGGGGCGGCACGAAGCTTGGTGAAAAAGTATTGGATGAGCGTGTGAACATCTATACTGATCCTTTCAATGCAGAAGTTCCGGCTACCCCCTGGACCGGCGACGGACAAGCACGCAAAAGAATGGACATTTTCAAAAATGGTGTGGTGAGCAATCTGTTCTATGATCGCTATTGGGCTTCGCAAAAAAATGTTGCCCCTGTTCCGTTCCCCGGAAATGCAATCATGGAAGGCGGTTCAGCCTCAGTGGAAGATATGATCAAGGATACCAAGAGGGGAATTCTCGTCACGCGCTTTTGGTATATCCGTGCTGTGGATCCCCAAACACAACTTTACACCGGCCTCACGCGCGATAGTACTTTCTTTATTGAAAACGGAAAGATCAAACATCCTGTGAAAAACTTCCGGTTCAATGAAAGCCCGGTCATCATGCTGAACAACCTTGAAACATTGGGCAAGCAAGTGCGCGTGAGTGTAGACGGAGGTCCTGGCGGCGGCGCAAGCTTCCTGATTCCATACATGAAGATCCGCGACTTCACTTTCACCAGCTTGTCGGACGCGGTTTAGAAAGGTCACAAATTTGCAGATTGCACGTTACAGGCAACCGGTGCATGTACAAACATGTCTCCGGTTGCCTGTTTGCTTGTTATCGGTTATAGGTCACAGGCGACTTGGTATTTCCGATTCCACCAGATCCAAAAAAAATCAGTTCGTAGATGTGAGCGTAAGTCCTTAACTTGACTTCCTCAAACTCACGAACATGATCAGAAGAGATTTCATCAAATTGGCAGGTCTCAGCACAGGCGCCATGCTGCTGCCCGGTCACCCATTCGCCAGGACCATCGCACCCGAAGATCTACTCGCGCCGGGGCTTGATGCCAAACAGAAGAAAGCACTGGCCGATGTAGCATTGAACGCCGCGAAATCTTCTGGCGCAAGCTATGCCGATGTCAGGATTGGAAGGTATCTGAATCAGTTTGTGATCACCCGCGAGAATAAGGTTCAGAACATCGTTAATACAGAATCGTTCGGAGCTGGTGTGCGCGTGATTGTCAATGGAACCTGGGGATTTGCATCCACGAATGAAGTAACAGCCGACGCCATTGCTCAGACCACACGCGAAGCCGTCGCGATTGCCAAGGCCAACTCGAAGTTTCAAAAGACACCCGTGAAACTTGCTCCTGTCCAGGCCTATGGCGAGGTGACCTGGAAAACACCGATTGTGAAAAACGCATTCGAGGTGCCCATGAAAGAAAAGACCGATTTGTTGCTGAAGGCGAATGCACGTGCGATGGAAAAGGGTGCGACGTTCATTGCCAATAATTTATTTTTTGTGAATGAACAGAAATACTTTGCGTCCACAGACGGATCGTATATCGACCAGGACATTCACAGGACTTGGCCCTATTTTACCGTTACGGTCGTAGACAAAACTTCCGGTCAATTCAAAAACCGCGAAGCATTCAGCGCGCCCGTGGGCATGGGATACGAATACCTTGACGGAAAGACAGAAGACAAAATCAAGGCCCCCGGCGATGTAATTCTCTATAACAAGACTTACGATATGATTGAGGATGCAGCGATGGGTGCCGAGCAAGCCAAACAAGCACTCGCAGCGAAATCCGTTGAGCCTGGCAAATGGGACCTTGCATTGGAACCCTCCCACACCTGGCTGACCATTCACGAGTCAGTGGGCCACCCGTTGGAACTCGACCGCGTGCTGGGTTACGAAGCAAACTTCGCCGGCACGAGCTTCGCGGGTCTTGATAAATGGGAAACGAAAAAATTCCAGTACGGCAGCGACAAGGTAAATTTCGTTGCAGACAAGACGCAGGTGGGATCATTGGGCGCTGTAGGATACGATGACGAGGGAGTGAAATGTAAAGAATGGGATCTCGTTAAGGATGGTATCCTTATCAACTACCAGGCAATTCGCGACCAGGTCCATATCATTGGACAGAATGAATCACACGGCTGCTGCTATTCGCAAAGCTGGGCCGACGTTCAATTTCAACGCATGGCAAATGTGTCGCTGCGACCTGGCAAAGAAAGACTTGCGCCAGAACAATTGATCGGTGGCATCGACAAAGGCATCTACATCGTGAAAGACGGATCGTTCTCGATCGATCAGCAACGCTACAATGCTCAGTTCGGTGGTCAGCTGTTCTTTGAAATTAAGAGCGGGAAGATCGTGGGCATGCTCAAAGACGTAGCCTACCAAACCAATACCAAAGAGTTCTGGAACTCATGCGTTCAAATTTGTGATGAAAGAGATTACAGGCTCAATGGGTCGTTCTTCGACGGCAAAGGTCAGCCCATGCAGGCCAATGCCGTATCACACGGTTCGGCAACAGCCAGATTTAATGGAGCGAATGTGATCAACACAGGTCGTAACGTTTAAGAAAAAAAGAACATCAACACAGGATCAAGAAAATAATATGGCAAACTTTTCAAAAGAAGAAGCAAAAGCGATTATGGCCAAAGTCCTCAGCTACTCGAAAGCGGATGGATGCGAAGTGCGTCTCAATGGTGTTCGTACGGGCAACATTCGCTTTGCAAGAAACAGCGTGTCGACAACGGGCATCATGCGCAACACCACGCTCGTTGTTCAGTCTTATTTTGGAAAGCGGTCTGGAGTCGCCACGGTGAACGAGTTCGATGACGCGTCGCTCGAAAAAGTGGTAAGGCGTTCAGAAGAGTTGGCTCAGCTGGCACCCGAAAATCCCGAGTTCGTGGCGCCGCTTGAGTCCCAGGAATATGGGCCGTCAGCGACCTACATCGAAGCGACCGACAGAATCACACCCGAGATGCGCGCCCAGGCTGCCGATGATTGCATTTCGGCGGCAGTGGCTGGCAACGTTGTAACGGCGGGCTATCTAGAGGACAATTCGGACGTTACGGCGATGATGAACTCGAAAGGACTTTTCGCATATAACAAATCGACCGATCTGAATCTTACGGTGACCATGCGCACACCTGATGGCACGGGCTCCGGATGGATCGGACGCGATTATAATGACATCACGAAGCTAAACACAAGGGAGGCTTCAAAGATTGCGATAGACAAAGCTGTGCAATCCCGTGATGCGAAGGCGATCGAACCAGGAAAGTACACCGTGATCCTGGAGCCCGCAGCGTCGATTGAGCTGATTCGTAACATGATCTTCGGGATGAATGCCCGGCAGGCCGACGAAGGAAGAAGTTTTCTGTCAAAGAAAGGAGGCGGTACAAAACTCGGCGAGAAGATGCTCGATGAACGCGTGAATCTTTATGCTGATCCGTTGAATACTGAAGTTCCGGTTTGTCCGTGGTCACCGGAAGGGTTGCCCCAGAAAAAAATGGATCTTGTTCGCGCGGGTGTGTTTAGGAATATTTTCTACGATAGATATTGGGCACAACAAAAAAATGTGGCGCCCATTCCTTTCCCGGGCAACGTGATTATGGAAGGCGGCAATACTTCGCTGGAAGAAATGATCAAAAATACCAAGCGCGGAATCTGGGTCACGCGTTTCTGGTACACCAATGTGGTTGATTTTCCAAGCCTGCTTTGTACCGGACTAACGAGGGATGCGAGCTTCTATATCGAAAATGGTAAAGTGAAACATCCGGTTAAAAATTTCCGGTTCAACGAAAGCCCACTCATCATCCTCAATAACCTTGAGGAACTTGGCAAACAGGTTCGCATCGGCAGTCGTGGATTTAATATCGGCGGATTCGGCATTCCCCCACTCAGTTTCATGATACCGTATATGAAAGTAAGGGACTTTAATTTTACCAGTCTTTCTGACGCGGTGTAGAATAGGTCGACAGTCTCTGTTTCCGGTCACCTGTTTGTGTCTCCAAATTGTGACACTTGCGTTGCCGTGATGAAATTTCTCGTTCAAATCACCACGACTGCGACTCGCACGCGTACAACCTGCAAACTTGTGACCTGTGACTAAACTCTTTCGATTCTTACCAAAATGTGTTAATTAAATAAACCAGGTAGTTTGGTAGTATTTCCATGTCCCGAATTCGAACACACCATTGGTGGAAATCCAGGAAAGTGCTAAATATGTCAACGCAACCTTTTGCATAGGCTGCCGTCTAACAACGAATTAGTTTAAACTTAAATCCGACCATTTTGAAACGAAGAGATTTTATCCAACTGACGGGCATGGGCGCTGCAGGCGCAGCAATGCTCGGAGGCATTCCGGTGATCGGACGACCGATCCATCCGGAACAAGCGCTGGAAGCAGTCGATCCGGCTGTCAAAAAACGACTCGCAGATGTGGCCCTGAATGCTGCCCGCTCTAAAGGCGCCACGTATTCCGATGTGAGAATCGGACGTTATCTCAACCAATTTGTGGTAACGCGCGAAGACAAAGTTCAAAACATTGTGAACACGGAATCCTATGGAATGGGTATTCGTGTGATCGCCAACGGCGGCTGGGGATTCGCAGCCACCGATAAGATGGACAACGACAGCGTCGCCCAGGCCGCAGAACAAGCGGTGGCGGTGGCAAAAGAAAATTCAAAACTCCTTCTCGAGCCTGTAAAACTCGCGCCACAAAAAGGATACGGCGAAGTGAACTGGAAAACTCCGATCGAGAAAAATGCTTTTGAAGTTCCGATCAAAGAAAAAGTGGATTTACTGCTCGGTGTGAACAACGCCGCGATGAAAGCGGGAGCCGACTACATCAACTCAATTCTGTTCCTGGTTAACGAACAAAAATATTTTGCGTCGACAGACGGTTCTTACATCGACCAGGACGTGCACAGGATCTGGCCTACGTTCTTCATCACAAAAGTGGATAAGGAGACCGGCAAATTCGAAACACGCAATGCGTTGAGCGCGCCAGTGGGCATGGGTTATGAGTATCTCAACGCGCGCCCACAGGATAAGATCAAAGGGGTTACCACTCTGTACGGCAATCGGTATGACATGCTGGAAGACGCAGGGCTCGCCGGCGCGGAAGCAGGTCAAAAACTGAAAGCAAAATCCGTAGAAGCCGGCAAATACGATCTCGTGCTTGATCCGTCTCACCTGTGGCTCACGATTCACGAATCGGTGGGACACCCTACCGAGCTTGATCGTGTACTGGGTTATGAAGCCAACTACGCCGGAACAAGTTTCCTCACGCTCGACAAGTGGCAATCGAAGAAATTCAACTTCGGCAGCAAGCTCGTGAATATTGTCGCTGACAAAACACAAGTGGGTTCATTGGGAGCCGTGGGTTATGACGATGAGGGCGTGAAGTGCGGACAATGGGATATTATCAAAGACGGTATCCTCGTCGACTACCAGGTGATCCGCGACCAGGCTCACATCTTGGGACTTCCGGCTTCGCGCGGCTGTTGCTATGCTGACAACTGGAGCAGTGTACAGTTCCAGCGCATGTCAAATATTTCCTTGCAACCCGGTAAAGAAACGAAAAGTGTGGACGATTTGATCAAAGGCGTTGAAAAAGGAATTTATATCGTGGGCGATGGATCGTTCTCAATCGACCAGCAGCGTTACAACTTTCAGTTCGGCGGGCAATTGTTCTATGAGATCAAGAATGGAAAGATCGCCGGCATGTTGAAAGATGTGGCGTATCAGTCCAACTCACAGGAGTTCTGGAATTCATGTGTGGGCATCGCCGATAAATCCGATTACCGACTGGGCGGATCGTTCTTCGACGGTAAAGGTCAACCCGGTCAGGTGAGCGCCGTATCACACGGTTCATCCACGGCGCGATTCAACGGCGTTAATGTTATCAATACTTCAAGAAAAATCTAGCGAATACTATGGCCATACTATCCAAAGACGAAGCCCAGGCTTTAATGAAAAAAGTGCTGAGCTATTCGAAAGCCGATGAATGTGAAGTCAACCTCAACGGCACTGACCGCGGTAACATTCGCTATGCACGCAATGAAGTAACTACCAGCGGCCGCATCACACAGAGCACACTCGCCGTTTCTTCCGCTTATGGCAAGAAACTGGGCGTCGCAACGATCAACGAATTCGACGACGCTTCACTCGAAAAAGTAGTACGCCGCGCGGAAGAACTTGCGCAGCTGGCTCCCGAGAATCCTGAATACGTTTCAATACTCGGACCTCAGCAGTATAACAATCCCATCACTTACATCCCTGCTACGGCGGCCATTACTCCGAAACTCCGCAGCGACCTCGTTGCACAAAGTCTGCAGGTTGCCAAAGACAACAAAGTGGTTGCGGCGGGATTCCTGGAAGACAGCACGAGTTATGCTGCGATGATGAATTCCAAGGGACTGTTCGCTTATAATGCGTCGACAAACGTGGCTTTCTCCATCACTGTAAGAACACAGGATGGGAAAGGATCGGGCTACGCGACGAAAGGCTACAATGACATCAGCAAGCTCGACACGAAAGCAGCGACGCAAATCGCAACCGACAAAGCGATCTTGTCAGCCGGCGCAAAAGCGATTGAACCGGGCAAGTATACGGTAATCCTTGAGCCGACGGCAGCGGCTGTATTGATCGAACGCCTCATCTTTGGTCTTGACGCACGGCAGGCTGACGAAGGCAGAAGTTTCATGAGTCTGCCTGGAGGCAACAGCCGCCTGGGAGAAAAGCTTGTTGACGAGCGGGTAAATTTTTATTCTGATCCACTCAACCCAGAGTTGCCAACCAGCACCTGGAACGGTGACGGCAGGCCGCAGGAAAAAATTTCCTGGATAGAAAAAGGCGTGGTCAAGAACTTATCATGGGGTCGTTATTGGGCTGAGAAAAAAGGTGCCAAGGCAATCCCGGGACCAGACGCAGTGATCATGGATGGCGGCACGAAAACGCTGGATGAAATGATCAAAGGAACCAAAAAAGGAATTTTGGTCACACGCCTTTACTACATCCGCGACGTCGATCCTCAGTCGTTGTTGCTTACCGGGCTTACACGCGACGGCACTTTCTACATCGAGAACGGCAAGATCCAATACCCGGTTAAGAACTTCAGATTCAATGAGAGTCCTGTGATCATGCTCAACAACCTCGAAGAACTTGGGAAAGTGGAAAGAACCGTCAGTGACGAGTCGAATGCAAACTACTTGTTGCCTCCGATGAAGATCCGGGATTTCACGTTCACAAGTCTATCGGACGCGGTGTAGGAAATCGTAATCGGCAATCAAATAAGAAGGCTGTTCGTGAGAACGGCCTTTTTTTATCAGCTTGAAGGGTCGCTCAGCTCACCTCATTTTCGGTTTGTGACTGTCTAAAAGGTTATCGAAATGCGCTAGCAATAAGGTGATGGTAGTGCCGCGCGGGGCACAATCACTGTCTTTGATATTTAAAACGCAACATCCACATTTTCGGGTGAGGAATTGAAGGCGCTCTTTGGTTCCGGCACCATCGGCAACGATTACGAGACCGGTTCGCTAACGATGATTGCGTTAGATGCTTCGAATTAAGCATCTTTGCGATCGGAACAATCATTGAATCCATTGGACTATCTATCCGTTCATATAATTTCCAATTTCCGGTCTCTATTATAGCCAGAACTTGCCGCCCTGAATGTCACCTTCAAACAAGTTTTTTTTCACGCGCCTTCAATATGAATCGGGTGACTGGGATGTGGACCAGCGTATGCCGGTGAACGTATTGAACTCCCTCATCGAATACACCACTTTGCAGGTGGAAACCAAGGAGAACATCGTTCCCCTGAGCAGCGATGAGCTGTTCCGCTGCCCTTTTTGTTACCTAAGCGGACACAAATTGGTGGAGTTCAACGCGCGTGAACGGGAAAATTTTGAAAAATATGTGAGCAACGGAGGCTTTGTATTTGTGGACGACTGCAATCACGACATCGACGGACTTTTTGCAAAATCATTTGAGACGCAAATGGAGCAGATATTCGGCCCCAAGGCATTGAAAAAGATTCCGAATAATCACGCCATTTATTCTTCCTTTTTCAAGTTCGACGGCCCCCCTACTACCGCTCAGGAACTGAACGGCTGGGGCGACGACATCGTACACAATTACCTCAAAGCCATTGAGGTAAAAGGAAAAATCGGCGTATTATACAGCAACAAGGACTATGGCTGCGAATGGGACTATGATTTCAGAAACAAGCGGTTCTACCGGATCGACAACACCCGTTTCAGCATTAATATTATCATGTATGCCCTTACCAGTTAAATAAAACATTCAACCATCATACAATTCACACCCGTATAATCAGGCTATGAACGAAAACTTACAGGCAACGGAAAAATCGGTAGCTGACCTCATCGGCAAGCTCAAAAGCCTCAAACAGGAAATCCGCAAGGTTATTGTCGGGCAGGAAGAAATTGTAGATCAATTGCTCATCACCTTCCTCTCCGGCGGTCATGCGCTTCTCGAAGGCGTACCGGGACTTGCCAAAACCCTGATGATCCGCACTCTTTCTGATGCAATTAATCTGCGCTTCAGACGCATTCAATTCACACCCGATCTCATGCCTTCTGATATCATTGGCACCGAAGTATTGGAGGAAGATCATACAACCGGCAAGAGGATTTTTAAATTCAATAAAGGTCCCCTCTTTGCTAACATCATCCTTGCCGATGAGATCAACCGTACATCTCCAAAAACACAATCTGCATTGCTTGAAGCTATGCAGGAGTTCGAGGTAACGTATGCAGGCGTGACCTATCCGCTTGAACGACCCTTCTTTATCCTTGCCACGCAGAATCCGATCGAACAATCGGGAACATTCCCGTTGCCCGAGGCGCAATTAGACCGGTTCCTCTTATATATAAAGGTGGGGTACCCGACCGAAAGTGAAGAAAAGACGATCCTTGCCAACACTACAGGAAAGAAATCCGCGTCGATTAACAAAGTAATCGAAGGCAAAGACATTCTAGAAGCACAAAAGCTCGTGCGGGAGGTTCACATCAACGATGATCTCATTGACCTCGTGAGCCGCATCATCCGCGCCACACGTGCAGATCAAAGCGACGTAAAGTTCGTAAACGAATGGGTGCGATGGGGCGCAGGCCCGCGCGCTGGGCAGGCGATGATCCTGACTGCAAAAGCGCGCGCACTCCTGCATGGAAATTTTGCGGTAACACACGAAGATATCCAGCACGTAGCCTATCCCGTCCTCAGGCATCGCATCCTGATGAACTTCAAAGCCGAGGCGGAAGGCGTAACACCGCATGACGTCACGAGTCATCTTTTATCAAACATCACATTACGCAAAAGCATTTAGTCCTTGGACGCGCGCATCAAAGAACTGCTTAAGCCCGAAGTCCTCAACACCGTGAATGGACTCGAATTTTTCGCGCGCGTGGTGGTCGAGGGATTCATGAGCGGCAGCAACAAAAGTCAGTCCGTGGGTTCCGGCCAGGAGTTTAGTCAGTACCGCAGCTACCAGCCTGGTGATGATCTCCGGCAACTGGATTGGAAAATGTTTGCCAGATCTGAAAGGTATTATATCAAACAGGCTGAAATAGAAACAAACATTACAGTGAAGTTCATGCTCGACGCCAGTCATTCGATGGCCTACAGCGAAGACCACATGAGCAAGCTGCAATACGCCAAAGTGATCACCGCCGCGCTGGCGTACCTGGCCCGCAAGCAGAGCGATACATTCGGTTTGTACGCAGTCAACGACCAGCATATCAAAGTTGTGCAGCCGCGTTTCGAACAACAACAGTTTATTCGCTTTCTCAACGAACTGGTATTGCTAAAAAGTGAAGGAACCTGGAATCATTCGGGGGGCCTTCAGCAGTTGCTCGATCATCATGGCAAGGAGATGATCGTATTCATCACCGACCTCTATGACGAAGCGGAAGATCTTCAACGATTCATTTCAATGCTCAAAACACCGCGCAATGAGGTAATCGTTTTTCACCTCATGGGCCGACACGAAGCCGATTTCGACTTCAATGGTTCGTTTACTTTCGAAGATCTGGAGACCGGCGTAAAGACCAAGGCCGACACCCTCATTCAGCAAAAGGACTATGCCAAAAGAGTAACGGAATGGCTGCAGGCATCGCGAGGTTGGATGCTCGAAAAACACATTTATTATCAGCTGATTTACATTAATGATCCGATTGAGAACGTGTTGCGCAATTTTCTCACCGTCCGAAAAAGTCTGATGCGATGACAATTGCAAATCCGTTATTTCTCTGGGCACTCGCCGGACTGGCTGTTCCGTTTATTATTCATTTACTGAGCAAAAAGGAAGGAAAAGTTATCAAGCTGGGAAGTCTGCGTCACGTGCAGGCGACCAGCACACAACAATTCAGAGGCATCCGATTGAATGAGATATGGTTGCTCTTGTTAAGAAGCGCATTGATCATCGTACTAACGCTGCTGCTCGCTGGAATACTCTACCCTGGCAGGAAAAGTGAAAGATGGATATTGGTCGAGAAGGGACTTGATCGTCAGCCGAGAATTAAAGTCATGATTGACAGCCTGGAATCAGAAGGATATCAGATCCACTGGCTCGCGACCGGATTTCCAAAATTGTCTGATAGTTTGAACCTGAACTCACCTGTGCGGTATCGGGCGCTGGTTGCTGAACTTGCAAAAAGAAATCTTACTGAGGCCGTCGTATTCGCAAGGAACAATGAAAGTCAATTTGCGGGGTTAGCTTCAGAGCCCGCCGGTAATATCCGATGGATCAGTCAGCCACTTCCAGAACAAGCCTTTACATTGAAAGCCTTTCGTCTGTCCCCCGACAGCACACTGGTGAGGCAAGGGAAAACGAACGCGAATTTCACTTCTTACGATTATATAGATGTCAGCAACTCAACGACAGGCAGTGTTCCGGTATTTTCGGTTACCGTTGGGATCATTTCCGACAAACAACATGAACAGGATAAACGCATCATCATGGCTGCGCTGAGCGCTCTGAATGGTTTTGTGCCTGCGAAAATTTCAATCGAAACCGGTGAAAAAGCAGCTGGTGCCGACTGGCGGATCTGGCTGTCCAATGACGTTGTCACACCAGGGAAAAATATTGTTATGAAATCCAGTAGAAATGGGGAGTTGTTTACCCGTATTTCTCCATCTGAATGGCATATCAATGGCCGTTTGAATGAAACAGTAGCGATCAAAGAAAACCTGTCAATGCAGTTAGCTGAAATTGTTATTCCAACAAAAGATCTGGAACAGGTAGGCGCCTTAAACGACCGGCGGATGCTGCCCGATTCGATCGGCTGGGCATTTGGAAAAATTGGCGGTGAGTCCTCGCGTGCCGGGCTCACAGCCGAATCCGCGGAACCATTTTTAATCATCCTGTTTTTACTGATTCTGACAACGGAAAGAATGACAGCTTATCGTAGGAACCAATGAGCAGCGAAAACTCACAATACTTGCTCGATCGTCTCAAACTGCGCTACAGGGTTTTGCGACTGGTTGAAATCCTCTTCGTAGCCAGCGGTGTCGTTCTTATGACGTTGGCTATATCGACTCTTTTTGTCCCCGTTTCAAATATTGCGATAACCATATCTTTCATCACGGGCATCGTGGTCTTTGTGACCCGCTTCCGTCATTATAACCTTCACCGCCTTGGACACAGCAACCTCACCAGCTACCTAAACAGCAATTATCCACAACTCAGAGAAAGTGCCGACCTTTTAATGAGTGATGATTCCGGCCTTACCAATCTAGCACGCCTCCAAAAACAGATCATCATCCGGGAATTCAATCAACTTTATCCTCAGATAAAAGTTCCACAGCTTGTATGGCAGTCGTTTGGGATTTTTACTGTTTGTGCTGTATCCTACCTTATACTTTCAGGGTTCTCTTCAGCACAGAAGAAAGATAGTTTTCCTGCCCCTGCAAGAACAAATGAGATCGAAATCAAGGACACGATTCCGGCTTCATTGTTACCCTTTTCGATCAGCGTTCAGGCGCCGACATATACCGCAATAAAAGAAGTCACCACGGACAAGCCAAATTTGCTGACTGCTGAAGGAAGCGCGGTGACGTGGCGCATCAATTTTTCAAAGTCAGTCGCGGGCGGGAAAATTATCTTCTCAGGGCGGGACTCTGCGGCGTTGGTAAATACCTCGTCTGCGTCCTACATATTCAAAAAAACATTGAACGAATCCGGGTTCTATCAAATCCAATGGTATACCGAAGGCAGAACGCTGCGCTCGGATTTTTACAGGATAGAGATCATCCCCGATGAGCCACCGAAAGTGTCTATCAACAACCTCGAACAGTTTACGAGACTGACACTACAAGACAACCTGGAGGTGGCGGTGAGTTCGAATCTTGCGGATGACTACGGATTAAAAGATGCGGATATTATTGCCACGGTAAGCAAAGGATCCGGTGAATCGGTAAAATTCCGCGAGGAAAAGTTGAGCTTCAATTCCCCTGCTGTCATTTCCGGCAAGCAGGTACATGCTACCACCACACTCAATTTGCGAAAACTCGGTCTCGAGCCGGGCGATGAAATCTATTTCTACGTGGAAGCTTTCGACAACAAAACACCCACCGCAAACCGCAATCGTACCGAGACATTTTTTATCGCGCTTCAGGACACCACAACGGAGATTATTGCTACCGATGACGGATTGGGTGTTGACCTGATGCCTGAGTATTTCCGGAGCCAGCGCCAGATCATCATCGACACCGAAAAACTGCTGCGTGAGAAGAAAAAACTAACCAAACATCAATTCAACTCTACTTCCAATGAGTTAGGCTATGATCAAAAAGTGTTGAGATTGAGGTATGGACAGTTTCTGGGTGAAGAAGCTGAATCAGGCATTGCCCTCGCTGCCGTCCATGAAGCAGAGGGCGGCGACGACGCTGACGAAGACGATGACCCCATCAAGAAGTTTGGACACGCCCACGACACCAAAAACGAACATAATCTGGTTGATGACAAGAAAACAAAGATGCCTCACCATCACGAAGGAGAAGTGAAAGATCCAAACGCAAAAGAAGATCCACTGGAAGAATTTATTCATCAGCATGATAATACGGAGGAGGCAACTTTTTTTATTCAATCCGTTCGGGCGAAACTTAAAGCTGCTTTATCGATCATGTGGGACGCGGAGTTGCATCTTCGGTTATACGACCCGGCGAAATCGTTACCCTACCAATACAAGGCTTTGAACCTGTTAAAAGAAATCAGCAACGATTCCCGGATTTATGTGCATCGCACCGGCTTCGATCCGGCCCCTTTGAAGGAAGAGAAACGTCTCACGGCCGATCTCAGTGAAGTGAAAAATTTTACAGACCGTAACACTGCCGAAGAGAAAGAGCAATATCCCGACATCAGACGGGGTCTTGCGGTGATCGAACAAATGCTTGTCACAAAACAATCGCAGGTTTCACCAAAGGATCAGATCATTCTGAATCGCGCGGGCCAGGAACTTGCCGGCCTGGCCGTCGAATATCCCGGGCTTCATCTCGAAGGACTTTCATTACTTAAATCGTTGTCTGAAAATAAGATTCAGGCTAAAGAAATGCGTGACGCTTTGCTTCTCATGCGCGCGGGATTCTGGAACGCGTTACCGAAAAAAACCAGCACACCCTCCGGTTCAGGAATCACCGGCAACAAGCTGGATCAGGCTTTCATCAGGCAGCTCGAATCCATAAAGCATGATTAGTGGTCTCAGCTTTAATCCGGTATTTCCGACAACGGCAATCCTCGTAATCACACTTGGGTTATTTGCACTATTTATATGGCTGGAAGCCCTGCGTAAACAGAAATTCCGTGCCATCAGAATCATTGCACTTTCCGTGATGCTGATTTCCCTCCTTGGAATTCTTTTAAAGCCCTCCTTTTCGACTGAGCCACAACATACTCCCTCGGTCTTGCTTACTCCTGGATATGTAAAATCAACCGTGGATAGCATTGTCAGCACGGCTGCTCCAACACGCTTGTTTTTAATCAAAGGTGCTGATCCATATTCAAAGGCAGAGGCCATCGATATCAACGAAGTGGGCTCTATTCCCAATCTGAAAATCATCGTGGGAAATGGCCTGCCCGCAGATGCGCTTGATCTTCTGGATGGAAGCACATTCACACTGATCCCCGGCACCAAACCTGAAGGGATCGTTGATATTAAACTGCCCAGACCTGTACGTGCCCATCAGACAACACAGATACATGGAATGGCAAATACGACTCGGAATGCCAAAGTCATTCTGAACGGACCTGCAGGGAATGAAGACTCAACCGAAATAAAGGCGGGTTTATCCAATTTCACACTTCGTTTTACTGCAAAGCAAACCGGATTATTGTCTTACGCCTTGACGATTCAACAAGACCATGGCAGTACGTTAACAGAAAATATTCCCATTGAAGTCAAGCCTGATCAAAAACTAAAAATCCTTTTTGTGCAAAAGTTCCCCACGGCCGAAACGCGGTATCTGAAGAATTATCTTGCATCACAAGGGCATCAGCTGACACTACGATATCAGGTTTCAAAATCAAACTTCAATTATGAGTATTCGAATACTGCTGCCTCCCCCATTGGACGTTTGACCCCAGGGCTACTTGCTTCGTTCGACCTTCTCTTCCTCGATGAATATGTACTGGACGAAATGGGGAGTGAGAAGACCGCGATCACCTCCGCAGTGAACGACGGTCTTGGGTTAATTCTTTTTGCAGACCGAATGACTGGGAAAAACAATACACTCAGTGATCTGTTGAAAATTCCCGCGAGCCGTTGGCCGGACGACACCGTACACCTCGTACTCGACACACAGAAACACCATGTCCTTCCCGCGGTACCTGTTGCAGTATCTCCGGAATCTAATGTTCAACCCGTTATTCAAAACCATGATCGGATTCTGGAGGGATATATCTTTCACGGATCCGGAAAAATTGGTTTTCAACTGCTGCGCGAAACATACCGGTTGAGTCTGGAGGGTAGCGGAGATGATTATGCTTTTGTCTGGCGAGAGCTTATCGAAAGGACGGCCCGTTCAAAAAAGGAGAAATTTAAAATCTCAATAGGTGAATCATTTCCTTACCAAACCAGGGAATCAATTTCCGTTGACATCGTTTCTGATGGCACCCAGCCGACCCTCTGTGCCGACCGAAGTTACATACCCGTAGCAGAAGACGTATTGTTGGATGATGTCTGGCACGCAAGACTTTGGAATGTGGCAGCGGGGTGGCATAAGCTTTGGATCAAAGGTGATTCCGCTCAACTAAACTATTTTGTTTCGGACACTTCAGAATTCAAAGCGTTGAGAGAAGCTAGACAAGTTATGCAAACCCAAATGTTGGCGAACAGCCCATCCCTGAAAGGTGTTGCGGATTATCAGACACCGAAGCCAGTCAATCCGTTATACTTCTACCTGTTATTCCTGGCAGCCGCCGGACTTCTCTGGCTTGCTCCGAAACTCTAGCCAGGGCAAAACAAAGCTCAAACAAAAATTTTATTTCATCGTGGCCACAACGAGATGGCGCTGAAACACGGGTCCGATCAAAAGCTTATTTCCAAAGCGTGCCCCGACCGATGATGCCGATATCTCAGAACCGTCATTTATATAAATCGACTCTTGTTTGAATTGGCCTTTGCCCGTAGGTGTCAGGCGAATGATCTCTGACGGTGACAGCTTCTGCTCATCTTTAGCGTGTGAAAGGAATTTCAGAAGCTGCGGGTGGCATCCTATCCAAAGGTTATTTTCTGTATCCACTTCAATGTTATCAACACCTGTATCACAGGAAATTTCACCCACCTTCGAGAGGGTTCCTGAAGCGTCACGGCTGAAAACACAAACTTCTTTCCCCGATGTCGCTGCGAGATACAATTCACTTCCCTCCTTATTAATATTAATGCCGTTGGCATACTTGATTCCGGTGACGCCGGTTTCGTTTCCTTTGACGCCGTCGAAATAAATTACGTTCCCGGTCCCAATGCCCAAGAGGTCTTTGATCATCCGGAAGGTTGATGCTTTTTCATTGTGATCATTGGTGAAATAGAATGAACGTTCTCCAACACCCACCAGATCATTCGGACTGATCATCAATGGATCCGAAATGCTTTCCCGATGGATCAATAAATCGTTCCGGTATTCGAAAATCTCCACGTAATTCCCGGCATGTTTGTGATTGATTACAAACAGGATCTTTTTCCCCTCACTTGATTGGAACAGTGAAATCCCATGCGGGTTGAATTCAAAATTAATGTTTGCCGTCAGGTTAGAAAGGGTTAGTACAGAATCGTTAAGGTTCACGCGGAAGATTGCGCCATGTACATCGCTGAGTTTTCGCGCGTTCCATCTGTCCATGGAAGAAACAAAAGCGATCCCCGTACTTTGATCGATGGTGAGGTCTTCACCACCCGGGATACCTTCAATTTTTTGAGTGGTGCCTTCGAAGTGATTGACCACGGTTTTGAAAGCGCCAGATTGATAGTACGATCGGAAGCCCAGGCAGGCCACGATCACTACAAAGACCAAAAGAGTTTTGAACAGAGTTTTCAAGACAAGTCTGACAGGTAAAATTGAGCGGGAAACGAGGCTCGAACTCGCGACCCTCAGCTTGGGAAGCTGATGCTCTACCAACTGAGCTACTCCCGCTTATTTTTTTAACACATTTCTGATGCTCTACCTCCCGATCCCGATAGCTATCGGGATCGGGATCGGGATCCCCAAACCTCGCTTTTTTTCAGATTGCACTTTACGAAAATAAGAATTGTGTCCAGAAAATCAAGGCATCAAATCCCATCCCCAATTTGTGTTGATTCTTCATTGCAAATGAATATTTGTATCACTTGGCAAAAACTATTCTCAACGCAAGCCCGTATCCTTGGCAAAAATAAACCAAAGCACGAACCGATTTAAATCAGATTCTATATGAAGATCTCCCACTGGAAAGTAAACGCCAGGTCGAAAGCAAGCCTGTATTTCCTGCTATTCGCATTTGCATGTAACACCATTCAGTCCAATGCGCAGTCAGCAATTAAAAAATATGAAATAAGAAAACTTGCTGACGGCGTCTACAGTTTTATCTGGAAGGAGCCTGCTAAAAATCCGATTGAAAGTAATTCTCTGTTTGTCATTAACCAGGAAGATGTCGTTGTGGTTGATGCCTGCTGGTGGCCCTCCGCCACAGAACTCATGATCAGAGAATTAAAAAAACTTACCAACAAGCCGGTGAGGTATGTGATGAACACCCATTGGCACAACGACCACCTGTCTGGAAATTATTTGTACAGGAAATACTGGCCCGGGGTTGAATTCATCGCTCACACCAGTTCAAGAAAAGACTACCAGGAACAAATTGTAAATGAGCGGGCTTCTATTCTTAAACGATACAAAGATGAGCCGGCAGAATATGTGAAGTGGTTAAAAGAAGGCAAAGATGCGTCCGGAAAAATACTGGATTCAGCCAGAAGGAAGCGGGTAAAACAGGTTGTTGATTTCTACGACGAGGTGACTGCCGAATTTCTAAAAGTACAGTTCGTATTACCAGACCATTTGATATCAGACTCACTCGTGCTGCACCGGGGTGATCGGGTCATTAAAATCTTGTGGCTGGGAAGAGGGAATACCAAAGGAGACCTGGTTCTTTTTCTGCCTAAGGAAAAAGTTGTTGCGACGGGCGACCTCGTAGTCTCTCCCATTCCGTTTGGATTCGGATCCTATTACAAAGAGTGGATCCAGGTTTTGTCGCGGCTTGAGTCTCTTGATGTAAACTTTTACATACCTGGCCACGGCGATCTCATGGAAAATAAGAACTACATCCAACAGGTCAAAGGTATGCTGACGGAATTGGTAACCGAAGTTGATAAGGCTGTCAGCGAGGGTCTTTCATTGGAAGAAACCCAAAAACGAGTTACACTCGCGGAATGGCGGAAGAAGTTTGCGGGTGATGATCCCACTTTGCAGCAATCATTCGATGCATTCTTTTTATCTCCCTCGGTTGAAAGGGCGTGGCATCAGGCTAAAGGAGACAAGGATGGGGAATAATTCTATCAGAAATTGAGAGTTCTATTTCCCGCAGATCGAGCAGATGTAATGCACGCTGATTGCCGCAGATTTGAGTACACGCATCAGCGTAAATCTGCGGGAACTTTAAAAACAAAGAAAAAGCCAGGCATTACCCTGGCTTTCTTCATTAAACTCGCTTAGTTATTTCTTTCTGATAAAGATGTCTCCGTTATTCGTCTTCACGGTGATCTCCGGGCCTCCTCCATTGATATCACCGCGCTTCCATTCATCGATGTTCATTTTATAAGTACCTGATTTCTCATCCTTCTTTTGAACCACACCGCTGCTCGAGATATTCATTTCGAAGCCCGTGTAGATATCCCCTTGCTCTGTTTTCATCTTGAAGCCAGCCTTGGTCGTTGCGGGAAACGTGAGGTCCACGTCGCCGTTGTAAGTCAGATACGACATGGGAGTTCCTTCCGTCACTTTATCGAATGTGACCTTTACCTCGCCATTGTAGGTTACGGCCACCACGGATCCCGAAATATTCAATGCGGTGATCGCTCCGTTGTAATTCTTAAGCTCAACCTCTCCCTGCACGTTCGAAACCATCAGGTCGCCATCGTTGTAAGTACTCATCTGAACATCCATTCCCGTAGGAATCTCGATCTCCAGGTCCGTCTTTACATTCCAGGAACCGGAAGAAACTTTTACCATGTTGCTATTTTCACTGGCTTCCAGCTCCAGGCCGCCGCCACCGATTCGTTTCAATCCTTCCTTGGTGCCTTTGCGATCCCGGTCGCGGTCGCCGTCGTCATCCTTTGCAGATTTATACTTCACCAGAACATCCTTGCGGGCGGTCCCTTTGATCGTGATACTTCCGGAATTGAGATGCGCCTTGATTTTTCCACGCTTGGCGGGATCACTCAGCGGAATCGTGAATTCATTGCTCTGGGCCTGGCAGATGAACGCAACCGCACTCAATAAAACCACCAGAACTATATTTTGCTTCTTCATTTTGATTCTCTTGTTTAACAGTCTTTCAGTTTATTCAATTTGTTTTCTCCTTTAAAATAACGTCACCATTGAAAGTCTCGAAGTCGAGGAGCGGACCTCCCTGGCGGACTTTGTACCGGTTGCCGTTGACCTTGTAGTGAATACCTTCACCTTTTTCATACTTCTCAACGCTGACAGCCATCGGCGTGATCTCGTTAAGTGTTGAATAGAATTCACCGTTAAAACTTTTGAAAGTGAGCTGGGCGGCAAGTCCCTTTCTGAAAGTCGCGTTGATGTCTCCATTCAAAGCATAATACTTCGAATCCGCAGGAGGGTTACCGGAATATTCAAGTTCCACATCACCATTGATAGAAGATGCATAGGTCGCACCCGTAATCTCAGTCAGTTTGATACCACCATTAATGTTGGTTGCGGTCAGCCTTCCCTTCACGTTGGTAACAACCACCTCGCCGTCATTCACCGTAGAGGCGTAGGCGCTCACTGACGACGGCACTCTGATCTTGAAGTCCATCGTGTAGTCAAATTCAGGATCGCAGTTACGGCCATTGCAGTTATTCCAGTTGTAATTCCATCCATTGCTTCGTTTTCGATCGCCATTCCTGCGATCATTGACATTTTTGCCGAAGTCGTGACAGATTCCCTGCACATACAGGATCACCGTATCCGCCCGGTCGATGATGCCCAGCTGAACCTGGCTTTTTCCTTTCTCGAGTCGCGATTCCGTTTTTCCCTTTATACGTTTTTCAACTTCAACTATAATTTTATCTCCGTCATAACCTTCAATCGTGACGTCCCCGTTGAGGTTGAAAACCATCAGCACGTTGCTATCGGTTTTTTTCTCGAAAGAAAGTTCCTTCTTAATAGTCTCCGTGAATGTCTGTGCAAATGCAGCACTCGTCAGAGCTACCGCGAAGAACATCAGTATTGTGTTTTTCATGATCATCTGTTTTTAAATCAATACATCTATACTTTTCTTGATGCGGGTTTTTACGTCCGCCGGAGTCTTTTCGCTTTCCAGTAATTTCTGGAGCTCTGAAACAGATTTCTTTTCCTGAATCGCCACCATAAGCTCCGCCAGACTTACCTGCACAACCGGAGAATCCTGATTGGCAATGGACTTGATGAGCTCCATACGGATCCCACTGTCTTTGACATAAGGTGTTAGCGCATCCAGGGCAGCTAGGCGCACATTTTCACTCGGATCGTTATTGAGGGTTTGTATCAACGCTTTCGTGACTTTTGAGCTGGCCTGCGCCATTTCGTTGGTAAGGCTCACCGCACGAAGGCGCTCACTGGCAGACTCCTTCTCCAGCAGCGACAGCATCATCATCTCTTTTAATTCACCCACCTGTTGTGTAAGGATAGCCACTTCACCCGATTGAGCACCGGATGGCTTTCGAATGAAATACCCCCCGATGAAACCGAGAACCAACATCGATGCCAGGAGCGCTATGCGTGGCATGAGATAATTCCACGAAGGAATCTGAAAGGAAAACTTTCTTATGGATTTCTTCTTCTCCCCAGCCAGCATGTCGTAGAACTTATCATCCAAACGCATCGATGGTACGGGCATCTCCACCCGGGAGATTTGCTCATCAAGAACATGGAGTGAACGCAATTGCGTAAGTTCAAGCTGACCTTCTTCGATCAGCAACTCCAACGTCTTGATCTCTGCGGGGTCCGCAAGACCTTCGTTATATTTCGCTACCAATTCATCCATTTTGTTCTTTTCCATAGTCATTCACATCTACATTCGTTTTTCGAGTTGCCGGTACAGAGACTTTAGCTCCTGCAAGGCGCGGAACACCTTTACTTTCACAGCCCCTTCCGAACATCCCAGGATCTCACCGATTTCCTTGTACTTCTTGTCCTGAAATTTGCTCAGGAGCAACACTTCTTTTTTATCGTCAGGCAGTTTGTCCAAAGCGATCGACAGCATCTGCTGCTCCTCACTGTGTTGCATCTCCGCCGACCGGTTGTCGTCGTGGCCAAGCCGCTCCTGCCACTTCTCAACACTTTCTTTCAGTTTGATCTTGTTCTTCCGGTAATGGTCATTGCTGACATTGCGGGCGATGTGGAACATCCAGGTCTTGAAATCGCCCTCTCCGCGAAAGAGGTGTCGGTATTTCAAAATCCTGAAGAACGTGTTTTGCACCAGGTCTTCGCTCAACTCCTGATCTTTGTTCATGCCATAAAAGAAACCGTATAACGGCCTTTTATAGCGTTCAAAGAGCAGACCGAGCCTGTCCAGGTCGCCGTCCCGCACCTTCTCCATCAATGCATTGTCCGCAAGCGCTTCCAAAATCCTTATTTCGATGGGGTTAACCCACTTTTTTTTGAATCGTTACAGGTGAAATTAATTTATTTTGCGGAGGCATCCGGGCCTCAGCTTGTCAGCCCGCCAAACGATCCGAATCAAATGAAATACTGTCTTGTGCTTCTTTTTGCCACAATGTCTTTGATAACCTGTGGGCAAAATTTCAAAAAGCTCATCTGGTCTGACGAATTCATTACACCGGGGGCTCCGGACCCTAACAAATGGGACTACGATTTAGGAGACGGGTGTCCGAATGTTTGTGGTTGGGGAAACAATGAGCTGGAATACTATACCAACGACACCAAAAATGTGAGGGTTGAAAACGGATCGTTGATTATCGAAGCGCACAAGGAAGCGAAGGGCGGTAAACCCTACACTTCAGCGCGCATCGTCAGTAAGAATCACGGCGATTGGTTGTACGGTCGCATAGAAGTGCGGGCAAAACTTCCCGAGGGTCTTGGCACATGGCCTGCGATCTGGATGCTCTCTACAGATTGGAAATATGGGGGTTGGCCAGCCAGTGGTGAAATCGACATCATGGAACATGTCGGCTTCGACCCGACGATTGTTCACGGCACCATCCACACAGAAGCATACAACCATTTGAAGGGAACACAGAAAGAAGGAAAAATGCCGGTACTCACTTGCATGACCAAAATGCATGTATACGGCATCAACTGGACGAAAGACAAAATGGAATTTTTCATTGATGACAAAGTGTATCACACTGTCGTTCGCGATCCCAAAGATGATTTCAAAGGTTGGCCTTTCGATCAGCGCTTTCACCTGATCATGAACCTGGCGGTTGGCGGCAACTGGGGAGGCATGAAAGGTGTGGATGAGAATATCTGGCCGAGAAAGATGGAGGTCGACTATGTGAGGGTTTATCAGTAGAAGGGATTAGGGATTAGGCATTAGGGTTTAGGCATTAGGGATTAGGCATTGGGGTTTAGGCATTAGGGATTGGGATTGGGGATTGGAGATTGAGCTCGAAATAGTGATCTGCATCACACATTCCATCGATGTCATGGTTGAATTTTGTGTCAACAAACTTAACAACCATGAAAAGAAACACATTGCTGGCTATCGCCATCGTATTTTCACATATGACTTTCGCTCAGAAAAAAAGCGACCGTCTTGAAGAAGCAAAAAAAGCCATCGCGGAAAGCAACGCCCTATATTTTACTTCTTTTCAGAAAAATGATCCTTCCATCTTTGTGAATCGCTACGCGAAGGATGCATGCATTCTGGCACCTAATTCACCCATAGCATGCGGATGTGATGCTGCCGCAGATTTTTTCAAAACTGCGTACACCGACTACGGACTCAGGAACGGAAAATTCATCACAACAGCCGTTTTCGGCGATGGCGTCGAATTTGTGACCGAAGAAGGCCTTTGGCAATCCATGGATGCCTCGGGTAAAGTCTTCGATGACAGAAAATTCCTGGTATTGTGGAAGAAAACAGATGAAGGTTGGAAGATGTATAGGGATAGCTTTAGTTCAAATCGTGCAACTAAGTGATGATGTAGGCATTGGGGATTGGGGATTAGGGATTAGGGATTGGGGATTAGGCATTAGGGATTGGGCATTAGGGATTGGGCATTAGGGATTGGGCATCAGGACTTCCCGAAGCGACTTAACGTCTCGCGTGATACACCAAGGTAAGCCGCTAACGTCTTCTTGGAAAAGCGTCTGAACATTTCCGGATCATCGGACATCAACATATCATACCGTTTTTGCGCATCGGCTGTGAGATAGGTGAGCATTCGCTTTTGTTGCTTCACAAAACTGTCATTGGCTTTCTTGCGAAAGAAATTGGCCATTTTATGGAAGTCATCGCACAGCTGTTCCCGGTCTTCGTATGTGATCGAGAGCAGTTCGGAATCCTGCATGCAAACGATGTCCAATTCCGCCAATGCCTGGTTATAAAATGCATTCTGGTCTGTCACCCAACAGTTCTCGCGCGCCACCTGGATGACATGCTCCTTTCCTTTTGAATCGGCGTAGTTTGATGCGACCAGTCCTTTGATGATCCAGAAGGTACTATTGACCTTGCCTCCCGCCTTTACAAGGTGCGTCTTCTTTTTTACCTTCTTCAAAGAAAAATATTCAAGAATGCCGCTGAACTCGTCATCGGTCAATTTCACAAAGCTTTCGATGTGCTTGCGGAAACTCAAAAATGAATCGGACTTGCTTTTCATTGGAACCTAAAAATACAATTTTGTCATGCGTTGCCATTTTCCCGATACCTCTTAGAGGATCATTTTTCAACGGATACATCCAGCCTGAAACTTGTCTCTTGTAACCTGCGACCTCAGGCGTACTCACTTTTTCAAGTGGATCCACCAACAGGCAACAGCCGACCGGCAACTGGTAACATTTCATTGCCCCGTTAAAGTGAACGCTCCCCAATAATAAGGTTGAGGATATAGTTCCATCGTTTTCAACATGGCACCTTTGTATGCCTCATCGATACCGGAGCCGTCTAAATACTTCTGGTAGAAGTGAGTCATGAAAACAACTGTCGCTTCATCGCTGATCTTCCACAACGAACCCATGACCGTCCTTGCACCGGCTAATTGAAACGCCCGCTGCAGGCCCCACACACCCTCCCCGCTCTGAATCTCTCCGGTTCCCGTCTCGCATGCCGACAGCACAACCAGGTTTGTCTGTGACAAGTCAAGCTGGGTTACTTCATACGCGGTAAGAAAACCGTCTTCGTATTGCGAATAATCTGACATCGAAAAAGGAGAAGGATCGGCTGCACCGGCAAGGATGAGTTTGGCTTTCAAATAGCTATCTGCTTTAGTCAGTTCATCAAATTCTCCATGTGTCGCGATATGCACCACCTGTTGCCCTTTAAGATTCTTTATGCCGGCTTCAGTTGCATCGCTGCCGGAAAGAATGTTGGCCTTGATGCCTGCTCCAGACGCCATCGTGCGGATAGATTCCACTTCCTTCTGGGTTCCTGGTAGCTGAACCAAACCGCTGCGTGTCGTTTTACCCGCGTCTTCCACACGATCAAACTCAAGACCTTGATAGCGATTGGAAGTACCCTTGCGACTCATCGCGAACGCTGGGTTGCCGATCAAAGTAAGTTCTCTATTTGCGGGAGCCGGAGAAATAACAGAAACAAAATCACGTCCTGTGGATACACGCGTGAGCGCAATCTCCTCAAGTAGGTATTTTCCGGTCTCATCGTCTTTGAGGGTGAGTGGATTGATCATGTGATACACACCGTCAGCACTCAGTGTGACGTGACCGGCATTTCCTGTATGCGATTTGATACTCGTCCAGTACAACTTAAAACTTTCATTGTCATCAAGCTGGTTCCTGATCCTGTTCTGATAGTTTTTCAAACCACGTCCTTCGAACGCTTCTCCTTCACTGATCTTAAACAGCTCGGGAGCCGGAGCACCAGGTTTCACCGCAAAACCCCAATACTGGATCAGAGGCTTGTCAAACGAAAAATTATCACGTTTTATTCGCAACACTTCCAGGTAGACCTCACCCGATTTCAATTTTGCCTGGACTTGCTTCCAGCTCACCGGTGCAAGCAACTGACCCACCGAGCCCAGCTTTTCGTTGATCTGGCGCTCGAGGTCCGTGATCCGCAACGAAGTACGACTAATGGAATCGCCCAGGGCCGCGGAAGGACTTTTAAGGTTTAATTGGTAAAAAGCGGCGAGCTTATCGCGAAGCTTTCGAATGCGGGCGATCTGCTCCAACGTGCCCTTGTCTTTAACCTTTTTCAGGAGCCTCTCCTGCTCGCGAGTCACGTCGAGAATAACGCCTTTGGTTTGAAGTATCTTGTCAAGTATCTCAGCGCCGTGGTCATTTTTCTTTTCCGTCATCACAAAAAGCAGTGAGAAGAATCGCTCCAGTTTCTGATTGTAGGCTTTAAAAAATTCTTTCTTCTCGCTTTCGGAAAAAAACTGAAAACTTTTTTTCAAAACATTTTCCTCTTCGGCGATCGTCTTCTTCATCTCATCATACGCCCGGTCGAGATGGCCCGACGAAACCTGAAGGTTTGTATAAAAGGGACTAAATCCTCTTCTCATCTGTTCCTCAAAGGATGCCGCGAACCGGTTACCCGCCGAAATCTCTTTCATCAAAGCAAATGAGGATTGATATTCCTGCTCAGACCTGACGAACTGATTCGTCATTTGATCCAACACCGCTTTGTCAATTCTGCCTGTGGCGTACTGTGCTGCTACAGTGCCCTGGTTCGCCTTACTGGCCGCAATGATGAGTTGGGACGACGAACCGCCCAATTCATTGATCTGCTTCATGTATTTCACCGAACCTTCCACCATGCGCCTCAATGAATCTACCTGATAGGATTTTGATTGCGCCACGGCGATTGCCATGGCTGCATTCGAGACATCCATGATCTTCTTCAATTCATCCGCCATAGACCTGAGGTAGGGCACGGCTTCGGCATAGCGGAATTGTTTGAAGTAAGCATTGCCAAGCACCATGTTATACGTCATGCGCTGGGTTGCCAGCACAGCATCCTGACTTTGCTTCATGGCTTTCTCATAGTCTGCCTTCGCTTTCTTCATTTGCGCCTGCATCTCGGGGGGATCTGTGGCGTTGATCTTGAATATTTCATCAGCAGGCTGCATCTGAATATTGAGACTTCCGGATTCAGTAAGATCCTTTAATTTGAATGCGACGCGGATTGCGTCTTCAAATTGCTCAGCACCCAGCAGTGCCTGCGCGTATTCACTGTAAAACTGCTGACGCACATAGTAAGCGGGGTTCTCTTCGAGGAGTTTTTGCCGGCTTTCCAGGTATTTTATAGCCTTTTCGAATAGAGATAGGCTTCTGAGGTTCCTGCTGAGATCGAGGTACGTGGATATCGCATAGTCAGAAGTGACGGAAGCATATCCCCGATTATAAAACGGAAAATACTTTTCATAGGCGTCGATTGCTTCCTGCAGCAACTCATTCGATCGTTGGTAATCATACGCCATCTCATAATACACCGCGACCATTTTCCGGGTACTGAAATATTCCTCGTCTTCAGGGGTAAACAAAGCATCAGAAACCTGCTTCAGCTTTTCGGCTGCTTTCACTTTGTTGGCGGCATAGCCCAATGACGAAGTGAGCTGATCATATTGCGTGTAGTCGATTGTGCGGGTACGCACTTTCTCGGTCTGGGCCTGCGATCGCACACTGGCCAGTAGAAAAAAGGAGAGCAGAATTAAACGCAGTAGATTCATCACCACGAATATATTTCAAAACAGATAAACTACTATTTTTATGCACCCGTCGCTACGGCAAGGAGCTTTTGCGTCGCGGATCTCATCAAAACATCTAAACTCATCGGCTGGACCGCAGGATCACTCCTGGCATGCTGGCTGATCCTGTTCATGGCGACTCAATTCCTCCAGGACAAACTGGTCTTTCAATCCAGAAAACTGCCGGCCGATTATATCTTCACATTCAGTCAGAAGTTCTCTGAACATTCCATCGGCACAAAAGATGGGGAAACATTGAGCGCCCTCTTTTTTCCGGCGGATTCGGCATCAAAGGGATTGATCTTATACTTTCATGGCAACGCAGGCAGCCTACAACGGTGGGGTGACTATGCCCCTGACTTTACTTCCCTGGGGTACGACATATTATTGGTGGACTACCGTGGTTACGGAAAAAGTACCGGCACGCCTGATGAGCAAAGCTTGTACGACGACGCCATGACCGTGAAGATTTGGTCCGACAGCATTCCGAGGAAACAATTCATCATTTACGGGAGATCACTGGGAAGTGGTGTCGCTGCGAACCTCGCATCGAAAACAAGTGCTGACCTGCTAATCCTGGAGACTCCATTCTATGAATTAAAGGACGCCGTCAATGCCTGGCTGAAACCGTTCGTTCATCTTAAATATGAATTCCCGAGTTACAAATTCCTGCCCCTGGTGAAATGTAAAAAAGTGATTATCCAGGGAACCAAAGATTCCGTTGTGCCTTTTTGGTCTGCCGAAAAACTAAAACCATTTCTCGGCGCGGGTGATGAGTTCGTCGTGATCGAAGGGGGTGAACACAATAATCTTTCTGAATTTGATGTCTTCCATGAGACTTTAAGGCGGGTACTACATTGAAATGGGAAAAGTCAAAAGTTGCAAGGGCGCAGGTTTCAAATGAGCGCATCCAGCCGAAACAGGTTGTCATGAAAATTGTACCATCCATACACCCAAGGCCCTTTGAGGGTGTTTGCATTTTCACCGGCAGAGAATAACTTGAGTACATGATCACCGTCGCCGCAGCCCTTGCCGTATTGTATGCGGCGATTTGCGTGAGTTTTTATTTCTTTCAGCACCTGGCCTTCCTCCGCCCCGAGAGACTTCCACCATCCTTTCAATACAAATATCCTTTCCCTTTCGAAGAGCTTGATTTTGAAATGGAAGACGGGGGGATTGTTAACGCCATTTACTTCAAAGTTCCCAACTCACGGGGTGTGGTTTACTACCTCAAGGGAAACTCAAAAAGTATTAAAGGGTGGGGAAAATTTGCAAAAGACTTTCTGAGCAACGGTTACGATTTCTTTATGATGGACTATCGCGGTTTTGGAAAGAGCCGCGGAAAACGAACCCAGGAAAATCTGTTCAATGATTCACAATTCATTTACCAATGGTTGTCGAAAACCTATCCTGAAGAAAAAATAGTGATTTATGGACGATCGTGGGGTAGCGGTATCGCCGCACGTATCGCCGCCTGGAATAAACCACGATTACTCATCCTCGACTCTCCCTACTTCAGCTTCTATCACACCATAAAAAGATACCTTTTTTTCGTGCCGTTGAAATGGATACTCCGCTACGACATCCGCACCGATCAGTATCTCCGCGATGTATCGTGCCCGGTCCATATCATTCACGGAACACGCGATATGCTGATTCCTTTCGTACAAAGTGAAAAACTGAAAGTGCTGTTTCCGGAAAAAATCACCTTGCATGCAATCCTTCACGGCCGACATAATGACTTGCCTGACTTTCCCGAGTTCTTCGAAGTACTTTATTCCATCTTATACATAAAGCCTGAGGCACGAGTTTGAAGATGGAAGTCAGAAAAAAAATTTCAGTCGACTTTACCAGGGTATTCGATATCATTGAATATCAAAAAGAGAAGTATCCAAATCCGGCAGCACTCAACGTTCTTTCGAACAAGGGCTGGACTGGAATTTCGATCGAGGAAGTTCAATCGCATACGAACCACGTTTCGTGTTGGCTGATCCGCGCAGGACTGAAGAAAGACGACAAAGTCATTTTCATTCCCCATAGCGGCAGCGCAGCCTGGATGATGCTCGACTATGCCTGCCAGCAATTGGGTATCGTTACCGTGCCGGTTCATCCCAACGCACGCGACGAAGAATGGACTCTGATCATCCGCGAAACCCGTGCAAAATTAGCTTTCACTGCAGATCTCGCCTTGTTCGAACGATTTCAAACAGTAGCTATAAGGGCGGGCAACACCGTAAACACACACCATTTCCACGCAAACCATGAGGGCTACCTCGACTTGTTGAACGTGCCGGCAGGATCCAAAGAAGAACAAGAAACTGTTACGCGTGTAAAAGCCGATGTTCAGGAAGACGATCTTTGCACAATTCTGTATACCTCCGGCAGCTCCGGCGTTCCAAAAGGTGTTATGCTGTCTCACCGGAACATCGTGTTTAACATCAAGTCGATCCTGACACTGATTCCGCTTGAGCCGCAGCATCGGGTGTTGAGTTTCCTACCCTTTAGTCATATCTTCGAACGCGCCACGTGTTACAGTTATCTCGCGTTCGGAGTTTCTCTTTACTTCTCGGAAGGAAAAGAAAACTTCACGACCGATTTTCAAACGGTGCGTCCTCATTTCTGTACGGCCGTTCCCCGCGTCCTGGAAAAAATGTACGATTATCTCGAAGAGCAGATGCTGGGAAAGAACGCAATTAAAAGACATGTGATCGGCTGGGCACTCGCGATTGGTAAAAGGTATGGCGTCTCCCGTTTTGATCCCTGGTTTAGAATGCAACTGACGATAGCACGACTACTCGTATTGGGTTTGTGGCGTAAAAAACTCGGCGGACACATCAGTCACATGATCACCGGTGCCGCCGCGCTCCAGCCTGAAATTGCCCGCTTGTTCTGGGCAGCGGGAGTTCGCGTCGTCGAAGGGTATGGAATGACAGAAACGGCTCCCCTGATCACCGTCAATCGGTTTGAGCCGGGTATGCATCGGTTCGGAACCGTTGGCCTTACCATTCCGGGCATCGACGTGAAAATCGATTCACCCAATGAAGACGGCGAAGGTGAAATTCTCGTGAAAGGTCCAAACGTAACGCAAGGCTACTTCAATCAAGCCGAACAAACACGCGCCACCTTCACACCTGACGGCTGGTTGATGACCGGCGATGTAGGAAAATTTGTCGAGGAACGATTCCTGAAAATCACGGATCGAAAAAAAGAAATCTTCAAGACGTCGGCCGGCAAATACATCGCACCGCAGCAGCTGCAGAACCATTTCATGAAATCATCCTTTATCGAACGTTGCCTCATCGTGGGATTTCAGCGCCCGTACGTTACCGCATTGATCTTGCCGAACTTTGAGATGTTGGAGAGGTGGTGCATTCAGGAGGGAATTCACTGGACCGCACCCCAGTTTATGATTCATAACATCAAAGTCAGGTCGCGTATGGCCGATGAAATAAAAAGTCTGAATGAACCACTGCCAAATTTTGAAACCATTAGAAACTTTGTCCTGTGCCATCAACCCTGGACCGCCGAAAACGGTGAGATGACAACAACGTTCAAGCCCGTGAGGCGCGTGCTGGAAGAACACTACAAGACGGAGATTGAAAAAATGTACGAGTAAGACGGCGGCTTATAATCTTCCTTGTCAGAGGTAAGGAACACCGGCCGGGCATAAACTTTTCTAAAACACCTTGACACTGGAAGAGTCAGGAGGCAATCATAACTATGCCCTACTATTCGCTTTTCAAAACCACAGCTGGATTCACGCGGCTGGCCCTGACCATTTGAAACATCAGGGTGATCCACGAAACGACGATAACACCAGCAATCGCGATCAGGAAAAATATCGGACTGATAGCGATGTGGTAGGCGAACGTAGAAAGCCAGTTATTAAAGATGACAACGGCGACAGGGGTGGCAACGGCGAATGCGATTACAATCAACAAAAGGAAGTCGCGATAGATCAGAACCATGATGTTTCCCTGCGAAGCACCCAGGACTTTTCGCATGCTGATCTCTTTGAGTCTTTTCTGTATTGTATAAGATGCCAAAGCAAAGAGTCCCATGCACGCGATGAAGAGCGCGATTGAACAAAAGATCGTATAGATCTTACTGATGCGGCTTTCTTCGGAATAGGTCGCTTTTAAGCCCTCATCGAGGAAATAATAGTTAAAGGGCACTTGCGGATAGAGCTTTGCCCATACCGTTTCAATTTCTTTGATCGTATTCACATGGTCCCCACTCCCCAATTTGATAGCAATATTCCCAAAGGCTCCACTGAAAGACATTGCCAAGGGACCGATACCTGATTTCAGCGGATCAAAATTGAAGTCTTTAATCACACCGATCACACGCGAAGAATCACTTCCGCCAAATCCCATTTTCAGTTTTCTTCCCACGGCATCGTTCCAGCCCAACGCTTTTGCGGCTGTTTCATTGATCACGAATGCGAGGGTACTGTCGGAACGGAATTTTTCGTCAAAGAAACGCCCGGCACTCATTTCAACACCGAAAGTCTCAGGAAAGTCAAAACCAACATTCATCAGCGGTATCATTTGCTCTTCGGTTTTACCCTCAGCGGTTAACGGCAGATAAGCAAGATTGGATTGACCAATGTCATGGGAGAGATTGGTGACCGATTTTACATTGGCAATGCGGGACAACTCCTGCTTGAATGAGGGGTATTGGCTGAAAACAGGAATTCCGGAAACGGGTAACATGATCACCTGATCCCGATCGAAACCCATGCTCTTTGTTCTCAAATAGTTCAGCTGATAGTAGATGATAATCGTACCGGTGATGAGCGTCATCGAAACCGCGAACTGTGCAACAACCAATACTTTCCGGAGATTCAATTTTTTCCCCGGCGCCTCGACCATACCTTTCAATACGCGTACAGGCTGAAAGCCAGAAAGTACCAGCGCAGGATAGATGCCTGATATTACACCAACGATAACAAACACCATCAAAGCCTGATAAATAGTTTGCGAATTCAACAATTCGCCTGCAGTCACCGTACCATTGGCGAGTTCATTAAATACAGGTATGGCGAGATTTACCAGGAGTATGGAGACCGCACCCGCAATCACCGTGATGAGGATGGCTTCACCAGTAAATTGTAAAAGCAATTGATAACGTTGCGCACCCACCACCTTGCGTAGGCCTACTTCTTTGGCGCGTGTCATGTACCGCGCCGTGGAAAGGTTTACAAAATTGATGCATGCAATGGTGAGTATGAGTACGCCAATGATCGAGAGGACGTAGATGTAGTCGATGCTACCGCCGGGAGACATATCGCCCGTCGAAAAATTCGATTTCAGGTGAATGTCTTTGATGTTCTGAATCTGCAATGCAGCACGGTTGTCGGTGTACCGTGGCGGATAATGTCTTTTTACAAAGTCAGGAAACTGTTTCGAGAGATTCTCGGCCGAGGCATTTGGTTTCAGCATGATATATGAATAATACCACATGCCTACATAGTCATGCTCAAGATTGATACGGCGGCGAGGCCCCGATATGTATTGCTGCACGATCTGGTTGTTGTACGCCAGGTAGTCAAATTTCAAATGCGTATTAAACCGTACCGGTGCGAGCACGGCTGTGACTTTCAAACTCGTCGTGTCATTGAGGGAGATCATTCGGCCAATCGGGTTTACGGCCCCGAAAAGCTTGATCGAGGATTCATGCGTGAGAACCACCGAGTTTGGTTCCTTCAGCGCCGTAGCCGCTTCACCATACTCAACCGGATAATCGAAGAAAGTGAAGAAAGAAGAGTCGGTAAAAATGAATGCCGTCTCCTGGAACTCCTTGT
Organism: Cyclobacteriaceae bacterium; assembly: GCA_044227305.1. GTDB lineage: Bacteria > Bacteroidota > Bacteroidia > Cytophagales > Cyclobacteriaceae > ELB16-189. Next base: position 711,170 of record JBGAFJ010000002.1, read on the forward strand.
CTTCATATTTCACTTTGGGAATAACCCCCTGAAACAAATTAGGGCTATATAACAATAATGCGGCGCTGACTTCCGGGTACTCCAGTCGCATGTCATTGGCGGCCGGATAGTGAGCCGTGGAATACGTGTTTTGAATTCCGTTTACGTCCACCTGCGTATTAAGACGATAGATACGGTCGCCCTTGCTGAAGGTCAAGTCATAACTGGTCTCTTTCCGAATGTAGATCCCGATGAGCACAAAACCCGCAAGCCCGATCGCCAGGCCTGTGACATTAATAATCGTATAAAGCTTGTTCTTGAAAAGATTGCGGAAAGCGATCTTCAGGTAGTTATAAATCATGGGTAGACGATTAACTGTCACGATTTAACGAAAACCCGGCGCTCATGCCTGGTTCCAATTTCGTGAAAATGACAATTATTATATGAAGGGATGATATGTCTGATTTCTGAAAATAGGACCAGACAAGCGGCGAAACCGCACCTCTGGATTTTCAGCTTTCAGCAATTACTTTTAATTTCGCTTAAACTTTTAAACACAGCTCTGTATGTCAAAAGGTCAAGACAAAAAAAAGGAAGACAAGAAAAAGCCCCAGAAAACCATGATGGAAAAGCGGGCTGAGAAGAGAGCCAAGAAAGAAGGGAAGATGTGATCTTCTTAGGGTCGTCTCCTGGTTCAATCGGCGGTGGGCAAACTCACTGCCGATTGTGTTTAATGAGTCGGCCACAAAGACTCGAAGTCACGAAGAAATACACACGAAGATATTATTTCCACACTTCCGCTAACTGCCATCTGGCCACTCCCAACTAATTTCCGTATCTTTGTCCCATAGTCCTCAAGAATTCTTTTGAAAAGGCGCTTTCCATGCAGCCAGCGCCACTCCCGAGACGCAAAGAGGCATTTTTAAACAACTTTTTTTGGCGAGCCTCGCCACATCAAACACATTATGTCATTCGAAAAATTAAACCTTATTGAACCCATATTGCTGGCCCTCAAATCAGAAGGCTACAGCAAGCCCACTCCCATTCAGGAACAATCGATCCCTGTATTGCTCCAACGCCGCGATTTGCTCGGCTGCGCACAAACAGGAACCGGAAAAACTGCAGCATTTGCAATTCCTATCCTCCAGCTTCTTCACCAGGACGAACTCTACAAAAAAGGTCCCGGTGGGATCAGGGCGTTGATACTCACACCCACCCGTGAACTCGCGATACAGATCGGAGAAAGTTTTGCGGCATATGGAAAACTACTGCGGTTAAAGCACACTGTGATCTTCGGCGGCGTTTCACAAAAAGCTCAGACCGACGCGTTGCGCGCCGGCGTCGATATGCTCATTGCGACACCTGGACGTTTATTGGATCTGATGGATCAACGGTTCGTTAATCTGCAGCAAATAAAAATATTTGTGCTTGATGAAGCCGACCGCATGCTGGACATGGGATTCATTCACGATGTAAGAAAAGTGATTGCCCGACTCCCGCAGAAAAGACAAAGTCTGTTTTTCTCAGCCACGATGCCGGCCGAGATATCAAAGCTGGCGAACTCGATACTCACCGATCCGGTGCGTGTTGAAGTCACCCCGGTTTCTACTACTGCCAATACCGTTCAGCAGTCTTTGTACTTTGTCGAAAAATCAAACAAAAAATCATTGCTGCTCGACTTATTGAAAGACGCATCCATTGAAACAGCGCTGATTTTTACAAGAACGAAGCACGGCGCCGATCGCGTGGCGAAAGATCTCAACCGCGCCGGCGTGCAGGCGGAAGCAATCCACGGTAATAAATCACAGACCGCCCGGCAACGTGCGCTCACCAATTTCAAGAGCAGGCAAACACGGGTGCTGGTCGCAACCGATATCGCGGCGCGAGGTATTGATATTGATGACTTGACTCACGTGATCAACTTCGAACTGCCTAATGTGCCTGAAACGTATGTGCACCGCATCGGAAGAACCGGTCGGGCCGGAGCGAGTGGAATAGCCATTTCTTTTTGCGACACCGAAGAGAGAGAATACCTGCGGGACATCCAGAAGTTGATAGGAAAAACTATTCCGGTAACGGAACATGCATTTCAATCAAGTGGCCACACAACTCCAAAGCCTACACAGCACGATCATTCTCGAAACAACGGACAATCGCAACAGCGTCGTCCACACAACGGAGGACAGTCGCAACAGCAAAATGCTGGTCAACAAAAGAAAAAGCGTTGGTTTGGGGATCGAAGAAGAGCCGGGAGATAATCCGACCGTTGCGTACGATGTTGACCTAAAAATCCGTGTCCATCTGTGTCATCCGTGGCTTAAAATATAGTCTTAAAAATCCCTAATTTCATAGGTCATTCCACCTATGAAAAAACTCTCATTCATCGCTCTGATCTGCATTTACTGCCTATCAGGCGTCGCACAAAATATCTCGATCACTCCCGCATCGCTTCAGGACAAAGTCAAAGGCGGTTGGGCCGGACAAACCATCGGCGTCACCTACGGCGGACCCGTTGAGTTTCGTTTCAACGGAACCATGATCAACGACTATCAGCCAATCGTCTGGTATGATGGCTACATCAAAAAGACGATGGAGAACATCCCGGGACTGTACGATGACCTTTACATGGATCTCACATTCGTGGATGTTTTTGAAAAATTCGGTATCGATGCTCCCGTTGCAGAACACGCGAAAGCGTACGCCAACGCAGGATATGTGCTCTGGCACGCCAACCAGGCTGGTCGCTATAACATATTGAATGGCATTGCGGCTCCTCAATCAGGGCATTGGCTGAATAATCCCCATGCAGACGATATCGACTTTCAGATCGAAGCAGATTTTTCAGGATTGATGTCGCCGGGCATGCCCAACACAGCCGCACGCATAGGCGACGGTATCGGCCACATTATGAACTACGGCGATGGCTGGTACGGTGGAGTCTATGTTGGTGCCATGTATTCACTGGCGTTCACATCCAATGACATCAACCATGTCGTGAGGGAAGGGCTAAAAACCATTCCGGCGCAAAGTACTTTTTATAAATGCATCGCCGACGTGATCGCCTGGCACGAAAAATACCCCAATGACTGGAAGGCTACGTGGTTTGAAATCCAGAAAAAATGGGCTGATGACATCGGCTGTCCGGATGGCGTATTCAATGCTTTCAACATCGACGCTAAACTCAACGCCGCTTACATCGTACTCGGCTTGTTGTATGGTAACGGAGACTTTGGTAAGACCCTGGAAATATCGGCGAGGGCTGGCCAGGATGCTGATTGCAACCCCTCTTCTGCCGGTGGGATTTTGGGAACGATGCTTGGCTACGAGAAAATCCCTGCTTATTGGAAAATGGGTTTAAAAGAATCTGAAGACATCGACTTCAAATACACCACCATGTCATTAAACGATGTGTATAAAATGGGTTACCGTCATGCTCTGGAGGTGATTAAAAAGAATGGTGGTAAAGTCACAGATACACAAATCACGATTCCGGCAGAGAAGCCGGTTGCAGTAAGATTGGAGCAGGGTTTCGAAGGCCACTACCCTGTTGAAAAAATTTCCGTCAACAAGAAAATGACGGCCGGTGATTACAATTTTAATTTTAAAGGGAATGGCTTTGTAGTAAAAGCGGAAGTGATCGGTTCGAGTTCGGGCCAATTCAATGCCGACCCCCGATACTTTACCGCCGAACTCTACATCGATGGTCAAAAGTCTGAAACCGCGAAATTCCCATTATCTTACACAACACGAAGACTCGAATTATTTTGGAAATATCAATTGGCAGAAAAAGATCATAACGTACAGGTGAAAATCTTGCCATTGACTCCGTCGGCGGGTACCAATCCGGAAGTATTTGTTTCCGAGATCCTGGTGTACAGCAACAAAACTTCCCGTTAGTTATTATCATTCAACACATTGAACCCCCAACACACTATGAGAATACTCTCTGCAATTTTTCTCATCATTAGTGCAGGCAGCTACGGGCAGTCAGCTATGCGCGTGATCCTGGATACCGATATCAGCCCTGACTACGACGACGTTGGCGCGATGGCGTTGCTTCATACTTTTCAGGATCAGGGCAAAGCGAAAATCCTCGCGACCATTTCGTGTAATGCGTATGAGGAAACGGTGCCGACCCTGAGTGTACTAAACACTTATTTTGGAAGACCAGAAATTCCAATCGGGGTCGTGAAGGCCAAAGTGCCCTACGAAAAGTGCAAGGAAGGCTGGGCGGCGGCGATAAACAAAAAATATCCCCATAAACTCAAATCCAACGAAGAAGCCTCCGAAGCCGTGTCACTGTACCGAAAGATACTTGCAGCGCAGCCCGACAACAGCGTTACCATCATTACGGTGGGTTTTTTCACCAACCTGGCAAACCTGCTATCCTCCCCACCCGATAAGACCTCACCACTCTCCGGAAAAGATCTGGTCGCGAAAAAAGTGAAACAGCTTGTATCCATGGCAGCAGGGATCGGAAAGGATGGAAAAAGTCAAAGGGAATTTAACGTATGGGTGGACGCCAAAGCAACCCGAAAAGTTTTTAGCGAATGGCCCTCTCCGATTCTGATCAGCCCGTTCGAGATTGGCGAAAAAGTTTATACAGGGATCCCCTTGATTAACAATAAAGCAATCACAAACAGTCCTGTAAAAGAGGCTTACGCAATTGCCATTGCCTGGAACAAAAGTGAGGTGGGCCGATGCAGTTGGGATCAAACCGCTGTGCTGGTTGCTATCGCGGGCTATAGCCCCTGGTTCGACGTAAAAAAAGTGAACTTTGAAATCAAAGACGATGGAACGAACGTTCTGATACCGGGGGAAAAGTTCACCTATCTGATTGAGAAGCTTCCTCCAAAAGAAGTCGCCGCTGAGATTGAGAAGATGATGGCGAGGTGAGGAGATGTGTTGATGGGGAGATGGGGAGATGTGAAGATGGGGAGATGGGGAGATGGGATGACAGTCGAATACTGGTGTGAGTGTTTTTTAGTCTGGAAAATGGGATTGATGATTGTCACGCCAGCGCAGATCTTGACCCCATGAACACCGCAGAAACGTCCCAAGAACCTAGCCAGAATCTAATTCTTGACCTAACCTTCCAATTCTCGCTTAATCTATTACCAACAATCGAAATTCTTGAGCGATCGAAAAAATTCGTGATCGCCAACCAGCTCATCCGATCCGGGACTTCAATCGGCGCAAATGTGCGAGAGGCACAAAATCCTGAATCAAATAATGATTTTATTCACAAGATGAAAATCGCAGCAAAGGAAGCGGACGAAACGGAATACTGGCTGGAGATATGCCAACACTCTGCCCGTTATCCTAACTGCGAGGAATTGTTTGCAGAAATAACATCCATTCGAAGAGTACTTTCAAAAATCATCATCAGTGCCCACAGGAACCGGTAGCTTATTGCGTGCATTTTCACATCTCCACATCATCTCATCAATTACTGCTGCATCTGCATCTCCTGGTATTTACGGAACGAGTTGCTGTAAACAGAGGTCGTCGGAACGGAATATGCAACTCCCTGATCAGGTAAAGTTGTTTTTCCATCCTCATAGGAAACGGACACCGAGACCTCCAACGTATGATTGGATGTCCCGCGATAGGTGCCTTTCACAGGCGAGCAGTCTGAGAAGTTCTTGCCGACGGCTAGCCGCACGTGAGTTTCATTGACCACACAGTTGTTGGTAGGGTCAAAACCAAGCCATCCGTAGAAAGGTATATACGCTTCAACCCATGCGTGCGTCGCTCCCTCGCCACGCATGCCGCTTTTATTCGGGCATATATATCCACTCACGTAACGTGAAGGAATTCCCAATTGCCTCAGCATCACCAGCAGGATGTGCGCAAAATCCTGGCATACGCCGGACTTCAGTTTCCAGATATCATCGACCGTGGTCTCCACGGTGGTGATGCCTTTGCGGTAGGTGAAAGTTTCAAACACATAGCTGCACAGATCCATCGCAGACTTCATCGGAGAACAGTCTTTACATCGCTCCTCTTCGATTACTTTTTCTAATTCACCCAATGCTGAAAAATTTTCCTGGCGTCCGAAATCAATGAAACGAAGATCATTTCGAAGTGACTTGAGTTCGGCCCATTGTTCAGTCACCGGCTGATCATCCTTCGGAAGAACGCGCGCTGAAGTGATCACGGAAAGTTGTGAATCGATCACCAGTTCCCTGTGGGGCTGGGCATGGGTGAAGGTCCCGACTTTATTTCCATAATAGTCATCATGGACATTTACCTGGGGATTGCCAGTGATGGCGAGTGTGTGATGCTGCACGTCCTGAAACTCATCGCGAATGGGATACAGCATGATCTGGTTTGCACTGTCACGAACGGCATCCTCATACGAATAACGGGTAATGTGACGAATCTTGAATTTGGACATGGAAGGTCAGCCGGTCTGTTTTTAACTATATGCAAAATAAGCCTGATTCAGCGCACTGCCAATTTCATAAAAATCGTGGTTGATCTCATTCAGATAGTTATGCAGGCCGGCGCGGGTAACACTCTGAACATCCGAATATTCTACTTTGCTCCTCACTTTCCCGATCACAAAATTCACCCGCCCAAATCCTTCTGTGTTGCGGTCTTCACGCAGCCTTTGAAAATGCCGGTGAAGCTGATTCAGTGAATACAGCACAGACCTGGGGAAATCCACATTGAACAATACCTGATCCACTACGTTGGTTGCTTCGAAGCCCGACCGATATCTTTTCAGATACAAAGCGTAGCCTGAAACCGACAACAAGAGATACTTCCAATACGTTGTGTCCGTTGATTTTTCGAGATCGTATGACAGGTCGCTGAAACGAACATCGAGTATATCCGCCGACTGTATCGCACGCTCAAGGTATTTTCCAATGTTCATGAAACCCAGTCCTTCACCGCGAAACATAGTATTTTCGGTAACTCCATAAAAAACCATGCATTGCCTGACCAGTTCATCAAGCACCGTTACCGGGTCTTCGTACTTCAGGGACCGATCCAGGCGGTCATGCCGGACCAAATGGTAAAACTCGTTCAGCGATTGCCATAATTCCTTGGTAATATTATCCTGAACGGAGCGCGCATTTTCACGCGATTTGGTAACCATGTTGACGATCGAATTCGGATTCTCCCGGTCGACCACCATGTACTCCAGCACTTTTCTCCCATCGCGTTCCATGCCGGCAATCTCTGCATCATCGAGGTTGCTGAAGATCTTCAATACGGGCCGCCATGTAAAATTTTCGCGGTCGTCCTGCGAAGCGTAGTGATTGACTTTCAGCATACGCAATACACCATCGGTACGCTCCATATAGCGTGACATCCAGAAAAGAGAATCTGCAACGCGGCTCAACATGTTCTTAATCAGATAGTACCCAGGTATCCTTACTACCACCTCCCTGCGATGAATTCACGACCAGTGAGCCTTCCCGCAACGCCACACGCGTGAGTCCGCCAGGGACAATCTCTATCCCGCCGGGACCACACAGGGCAAAGGGGCGCAGATCGATCCGTCGCGGTTGCATCTTTCCATTGATATAGCACGGTGACGATGATAAATTGATCACAGGCTGTGCAATGAACTGCCGCGGATCTTTGAGGATTTCCTTTTTATAGTCATCGATTTCCCGCGCCGTTGATACATGCCCCATCAACATGCCATACCCCCCGGATTCGTTCGTCTTCTTTACAACCATCTTATCCATGTTTGCCAATACATGCTTTTGTTCGTCCGGTTTTCCAAGGTGATAGGTCGGAACATTTTTCAAAATAGGCTCCTCGTTAAGGTAGTAACGTATCATCGCAGGTACATATACATAAACTGCTTTGTCATCAGCCACCCCATTGCCAACCGCATTCACAATGGCAACGTTGCCTTTTCTATACGCAGATAATATCCCGGAAACACCAAGCGTGCTTTCAGGCTTGAATACGAGTGGATCGAGGTAGTCATCATCCACGCGTCTGTAAATTACGTCCACCTGCTGAAGTCCACCGGTGGTCTTCATGTACACTTTGTGATTCTCAACAACCAGGTCACGACCTTCCACGAGTTCGATGCCCATGAGCCTTGCCAGCGTGGTATGCTCGAAATAGGCAGAATTGAAAATCCCTGGAGTCAGTAACACCACGGTAGGCGCCGATCCCTTGCGTGGCGAAAGCGCCATCAAGTTCTTGTGCAGGATGTTTGGATATTGTGTGACTGGCAACACACGATTCCGGGGAATCAGGTCCGGAAATATCCGTTTTGTGATCTCGCGATTCTCGATCATATAAGACACACCCGACGGTGTGCGCAGATTGTCTTCCAACACGTAGAAGGTTCCATCCGCATCCCGTATCAGATCGATACCCGCAATGTGGACATAGATATCATAAGGCACATCCACACCTTGCATTTCCCGCAGGAAGTGTGGACAGGAATAAACCAGGTCGATGGGAACAACGCCATCTTTCAGAATAAACTGCTGATGATATACATCCTTCAGAAATAAATTCAGCGCGCGCAGTCTTTGCGAAATGCCTTTTTCAATGTGATTCCATTCTGAAGCGGTGATGATCCGCGGAATGATGTCAAATGGAAAAATTTTCTCAATACCCTCACCGCTTGAATAGACCGTGAACGTGATCCCCTGGCTCATGAACAACCGGCGCGCGAGTTCTTCCTTTTTGTTGAGTTCGTCAACGGGTATGTCACGGAGAAACTCAAACACATTCTGGTATTGAGTGCGTATACGGTCCGTATCATGCATTTCATCCCAAACTTTGGGATCGTGGGGATAGCCATTAAAGAAAGCAGCTGCCTCCATGGGTGGTTAGGTGCATCAAAGTACTACCGATGAGAGACAATTGTTAACGAGACGTGAGAAATAGTTACGCAATCGAGTGCTGGTGGGGATTGGGCGGCTATCCGATAGCAAGACCGGACAATTACGGCGCCGTCAACTCCTCATCGGGCTATGGTCCACCGACAGCACACTCAGCCTCAGTAATTGAATCCCAGTAAATTCCAGTAGTACAACTGCCACAGCGCAGTCGCAGACACGATCGTGATGAGTATGTAAAATATTCTCCCCAGCAAAGAAAAGCGTTGATCGAAGCCGAGCCGGAAAACGTTCACTACCATCAGTATGGTCATCAGAACACTGAGCAATGGAAAAAGGAGAATAACCTTTATAGACGTGGTGACACCAAACACGATTGATTCCGGATCACTCAGCAACATCGCGATGCCGATGTAAAATGTGGCCAAGAAAAAATAGTCAAGCCACGCGACCCATTTTGCTCCCAAAGGAAGCATGATCGTCTCACGCATAGATCGATACCCCCTTCGAACCGAAGCAGCCAGAGGCCAGTAAAGTAATACGATGAATGCCGCGGCGATAACCATACCAAAGATCAAACCCTGAGAGCCGGCCGTTTGTATCCCACTCACTTTATCAAAGGCAATGATGGGCAGGTTGCCGATGAACAAATGGGCAATCTTTCCATCGTCGCCTTTGCTGAACGCAATAATCTTTGGCGCATGCTCCTCCCGGAATGTGAGGCTGTCGACTGGGAGATAGTACTGAACATTCTCACCTGCGGTGACCTTGATCTTTGTCGAATCCGCAACCGTGATCGAAATGTCGCTGAAGAGCGAACTGATCTTCGTCATGTCGTGATACACGTATCGGTTGCCACGATAGAAGCCCGTGAACTTCTCCAGAAATTTCCGATCCACTTTGATTGGTTCTTTGGCTGCCTTAGGTCCCGGAAAATATTTTTCAGCAAATTGATCAAGCACCTCCATGTACGTTCCACCACCCTTGTCTGTGTTAAAGGAAATAAACAATCCGGCGTCTGACTCGGGAAACAGGACCATCAGCGAGTGAAACCAGAATGTATCTCCGCCATGACCGATGATCGTGACGCCATTCCGGCTCAGGTCCATAAAGCCATGCCTCATCGGATTAACCGAGGGATGGTGTTGATGGGCGGGCTGCTCCATCATGCGCAATGTTGCAGAGTCCAGTATCGCACCGCCGCCTGCTAGAATTGCACTCATAAATTTGGTCATGTCGGCTGCCGATGAAGACGCTGCGCCAACTGGATACAACGGAACGTACTCGAACGGTTGCTCCACAAACTCGCCACCTGCATACTTATAGCCCTTCGACATGTCAGCCTTGAGATTTGCGGGAAGCGGTTGACGGAATGTGGTATGCGTCATATTCAGAGGACCGAGAATATTTTTTTCAACGTAGTCATTGAACGACATACCCGAAATCTGCTCAACGATATATCCCGCCATACCGGTTCCATGGTTTGAGTATGAGGAAAATGTATGCGGCGGGCGAACCCGCTCAGGCATCTCCCTGGAAAAAATTTCCACAAACGGCTTCATCGAGGCTGAATCTTTGCCGAACAAACCGATTACGAGATCTTCAAAACCCGGCGTATGGGTCATGATATCGTTCAACGTGATGGGCTTGTCAAATTTGTCGGGAATCTTGAAGTCTTTTAGATACGTATTGACATCTTCCGTCAGCGACAGTTTACCCTGCGCCACCAGTTGCATGACGCTGACCCAGGTGAACATCTTTGAAATCGATCCGATACGAAATAACGTGGACCGGCTGTCGACCGGTAATTGCTTTTTCACATCGGAAAACCCATATCCTTTGGAGAGAAGAATTTTGCCATGTTGGATCACCGCCACTGTGGCACCCGCGATGTGTTTGTCGCGGAGGTGGGTGGTAATGACACCATCCATGAACGCTTCCAGCCTGAGCGTATCGCTTAGCTGGGCATTGGCGACAATTGAAATCCAACTGAAGACAAGAAGAAAGAAGGGTTTTTTCATGGGCAAGCGGTCATTTGGGTGAATGAAGATACATTTTTTGGCTGAGTAAAAACTGATCGGTTTTCCCTTCACCCGGATCCAGAAGTCCGTTCGGGCAGGATTTAGTAAATTAGTTGACTTTTTCAACTAATTATATTTTCTTCGTGCATGAAGATAAAAGCGACGGATTCCATCCGTGAGTTCAACAGGTTCTACACGGGCGTGATCGGACTGCTGGATCGACAATTGCTTCATACATCGTACTCCTTGCCAGAAGCACGGGTACTTTATGAACTACACCAGTCGCCGGCTTGTACGGCCAAAGACATTATGGCGCGTCTTCCGATGGACAAAGGCTATCTCAGCAGAATACTGAGTCAATTCAAAAAGAAAGGATTGCTGACGCGAAAGAAAAGCACGCTGGATGGGCGCGCTGTGCAAATAACGCTCACACAGCGAGGAAAGGCGGAATTCGAAAAGCTAAATCGCGCGTCGGAGCAGCAGATCAGCAGCATCATGAAAAATATCCCACCACACCAGCTGAACGAATTGATCCATCACATGTCGGCGATAAAAGAAATCCTTTACCAATCCGTCTCATGAAAAAGATCTCACTGAATGATATTGACATCAGCAATGTTTTACGCCCGGGTGATATGGGCTATGTAACCTTCCTGCACGCCGTCCTGTACACGGAAGAATTTAGATTCGGCCCACAATTCGAAGCGTACGTTGCCGAAAGTTTTCTGGAATTCCATCGACAATATAATCCCGCCAATAACCGGGTGTGGGTATGCCGTCATGACGGCCGTATCATCGGCTTTCTCGCCTTAATGAATCGCGGTGAAGCAGCACAACTTAGATACTTTATTATTGAACCCGCTTACCGCGGAATTGGTCTCGGCAAAAAACTGATGAATGACTATATGTCATTCCTGAAAGAATGCGGTTATAAATCATCGTACCTGCTGACGACTCATGAACTAGGGGCTGCCGCCCATCTCTATACCTCGAAAGGATTCGTTCTCACAGAACAGACGGAGTCCTCTTCATTTGGAAAAACACTTATTGAACAGCGATATGATCTGAAGAAAGTCGTCTGATGTTTGATAGGAAAGTTTTACCAAAAAAAATAAAACCGACCCACCCCTGGGTCGGTTTTGAACCTACCTAAACACCCTAAGCTTAAAAAGGCTTAAAGAATCTGAGGTTTAGACACACTGGTAACTCGGTAGTCACACGCTGAACCCAACTATTTATTTATTTACAGAAAGAGGTAATTTTCGATGTTGAGCGGCTTAATTGGCTATCTTTCAGGCGTTTTTTCTTAAGCTTCAGCATGAAGAAATCAGGTTGGGTCTCTTCTTCCACCAGGAATCTAAAGAGCCCGGTAACGAGCCTTTACGTAATTCTGATCTGCTGCGCGTCGGCCATGACGGTTGATGCGCAGTCGTTCTATACTTTGCAGTCGGCCATCCTCCGTGCAAAAAACAGCAGTCCGTTGCTAAAGGCCGAAGCCTACAACGTAAACTTCGCTCAGGCCGACCTGAGAACTGCAAGACTTTATACCAATCCCATACTGAATAATCAGACGCTGCAGTCCATCGACTCAAAAACATATACCATCAGTAAAGACGCGCTTAGCCCTTACAACCGGCAGGTGTGGTGGCAGCTGACCAAACCTTTCACGCCTCCTTCGCAACGACGAAACAGGATTGATATCGCGTCGCAGAATATTTCATTGTATCAAAAGGGATATTCAGAAGCGGTACGGGGTTTTTCCGCCGACGTCGCTAACCAGTGGCTTAACGCGTGGATACACAAATCGCGATTGGAATTGCTGGATGACGCGTATACCAACATCGATAGCCTGGTGAAAATCAACCGTGCGCGCCTTCGTAATCAGGTGATTACTCAAACTGATCTGATCAGAACACAATTGCTACAGGACCAATATCAGTTGCAGATTATCAACGCGCAAAAGGAGTTTAAAAGGGAAATACAACGACTCAAATTCCTGATGGGGGCCCGCGACAGTGTAGACGTTGACATTGAAGCAGCTATTGAGACCATGCAAATTCCCGCCACCATTGATTCGATGCTCAGCCAGGCGATGAGGGAACGCACCGATATACAGGCCGCGAATCTGAACATCCTTATTTCACAGAGTAACATAAAGTATCAGAAATCCCTGGTGATCCCGACCCCGGAACTTGGCGTGATCTGGAACCCTCAAAACTCGGTTCCTTACCTGGGTTTCTTCGGTACATTGAGAATTCCATTGTTCGACCGCAATCAAGGTCAAATCGAAAAATCAAAATATATGCAACTGCAGGCTGAAGAAACCATGCGCAACATTCAGTTGAAACTCTCTACTGAAGTGCAGGCGGCATTCACAGTGTATCAAACTGAGAAAGAGAATTTAAAAAAATATGAGAACATGCTGAATCAGTCGGATCAGGTGCTCGACAACGTGCGCTACTCGTATCTGAAAGGCGGCACCACAATCATTGACTTTTTGGATGCACAGCGCAGCTGGTTCGATACGCGCCAGCTGTTTCTGGACGCCCGGCTGTCTTATTTTCAAAGTTATATTCAGTTGTTGTACGTGACTGGCCTGATTAATCAATTGTAACCATGCGTAAGACGATCCCACTTTTCCTGTTGGCCTCTTTGTTCTCCTGTAAGAAAGAACAGACACAGGAACGCCATCTGAACTTCACGAAACCCAAAGTGGTGGGCAATGTGATCACTTTCGCCGAGGAGGAAACGGCGAACTACTTCACCTCTTTGGCCATTGAAAACGCTGAATTGCAATCTGATTTTTCGGTACCGGCTCGCGTGGTCGCCACGGTGATGCGCTCCTCGGAAAACCCTTCCCTGAACCTCATTCTTTTCGATAATCCATCACTCACGACAGACTATACCCAACTTCTGCAGCATTTGGCGAACATTAAGCAGATCGAAGATATCGCCATCAAACAACGATCGATTGAACTTGAAAGGGTCCTCGACCTTCAGAAACATGGTGCTGCAACAGGCCGCGACGTGCTGGAAGCGCAGACCGCCCTCGCTCTGGAGAAAACAAATCTTATCAATGAGAAATCATCGCTGATTGAAGAAGAATCCATGTTGAAACTGGGAGGTTTCAGCACGGAGGCCCTTCGTCGCGCAAAACCCAACACGGTGTGGGTAATCTCCGAAATTTCTGACAACGAGATCAGCAAAGTGAAACCCGGTGAAAGCTGCCAGGTAACTTTCAGCTCGTTTCCAAACGAAGTGTTCATCGGCAGAATTGAAGACGTCGGTGACGTAGTCGATAACGAAACACGACTGCTGAAGCTGCGGATTACGATTGTGAACCCCGATCGCCGGCTAAAAGCGGGCATGTTCGGAACCACCCGTTTCGGTTTGAAAGAAGGAAAATTCCTGACCGTGCCCCTGGACGCATTGGTTACCGTGCAGGGAAAAAGCTATGTCTTCGTCAAAACGTCGGCAACAACATTTGAAAGAAGATCGGTCAACATAGGACAGCAGGCAGGACACAACATCATTGTGTTTGATGGCATCAAAGAGCACGAACAAGTGGTTGTAAAAGGCACCATGCAGCTAAAAGGACTTTCATTCGGATATTAAACCTACCCACCATGACCCAGGTACAGATTTTTTTCGACCGCGACAAATTCAGAGATGATAAACCCATGACGGATTACATCATGGAGTTTCTTCTGGAGAATGATATCCAGGGTGCCACGGCGTTTCGCGGTGAGCTCGGGTTTGGGGAGAGTCAGAAAATCAACCGGCCTGGACGACTGTTCTCCTTTGACGAACCTCCGATGGTAATCACATTCATTGATCAGGATGAAAAGGTAAAGCAGGTGTTAACCGCCCTGCGCAAAAAAGTAAAAACGGGTTTCATCGTTACCGGTCACGTAGAAATCTGGAAATAATCCATGATCAGAAGCCTGCTCATATTCTCACTGACCAACCGATGGGTTGTGATCGCGCTCGGCGTCATTGTATCGGGCATCGGATACTGGTGTTTCACTCAACTCAAGATCGAAGCCTACCCTGACATTGCGGACACCAATGTCATTGTCGTGGCCAAGTACAACGGCCGTGCAGCAGAAGAAGTTGAACAGCAGGTCACCATCCCGATCGAGCGGGCATTGAATAATGTTCCGAAAGTTCTCGATCGTCGCAGCCGTACCATTTTCGGACTGTCCGTGGTTCAATTGACCTTCGAAGACGGCGTAAACGACTACTTCGCACGTCAACAGGTCAACGAACGCCTCGCAAGTGCTGATCTGCCAAATGGTGTACGACCTGAACTGGCGCCACTGACCACCGCGGTTGGTGAAATTTTAAGATACGTTGTGGAGGCGCCAGCAACCTACAGTCCAACGCAACTGCGTGACTTACAGGACTGGGTGATCCGACCGTTCCTGCTGCAGGTCCCTGGCATCGCCGACATCACGACTTTTGGCGGGCCGCTTAAGCAATTCCAGATCCTGATCTCCCCGGAAAATCTCCGCAAATACAATCTCACTGTTAACGATATCATTACCTCGGTGGATCAGAATAACCTGAACACAGGAGGCAACGTGATGGAGCGCGGCGGGCAAAGCTTCGCAGTGCGCGGTCTAGGAGCGATCAAGTCTGTGACCGATATCGAATCCATTGTCCTCACCTCGTATCGCGGTGTGCCGATCTTTGTTCGCGACGTAGCGTCTGTTGAAATCGGGCCTCCTCCGCCGTCAGGTATTCTGGGATACACTTTCAAGAGTGAATCCATTGAAAGCAACAGCGGAACCGAAGGGATCATCCTATTGCGGCGTGGAGAAAATCCCAGCGAAGTATTGCGAAAAGTTAAGGACCAGATTGCGACCCTGGAGGAAAGTGAGTTACCCGAAGGCGTAAAGATCAGAACGTTGTATGACCGAAGCTTCCTGATCAATCATTCGCTTGAGACCGTTGGAAAAACTCTATTCGAAGGTGTTTCTATTGTTGTGATCATCCTGATCTTCTTCCTCGGAAGCGTTCGTTCCGCTTTGGTGGTGGCGCTCACCATTCCGTTCGCGTTGTTATTCGCATTCATTCTCATGCGAATGACCGGCATTCCCGCAAACCTTTTGTCGCTGGGCGCCATCGATTTTGGTATCATAGTCGATGGGGCTTGCATCATGGCTGAACACCTCATTCGGAAGTATCGCAGCGCAACGCCGGAAGACAAAGAGCAGGGGATCGTGAAGATCACTTTGCTCTCTGCACAGGAAGTGGGGCGCGAAATATTTTTTTCAGTGACGATCATCATCCTGGCCTACATGCCGATCCTCTTGATGTCGCGTGTTGAGGGAAAACTTTTCTCTCCCATGGCGCTTACGCTGGCGTTCGCGGTGATCGGATCAATGCTTTGCGCCCTGACGTTGATACCCGTCCTGATATCGTTCGCTTACAAGAAAGGATTGGAGAACCTTGAAAAACCGATTGCGCAGCATAAGAATCCGGCACTGGAATTTTTTGAACGTCACTATAAAAATGCCATCTCGAAAATTCTCGAAATACCAAAGATGGTGGTCATCGTGGGGTTTGCCCTTGTTTTGGCGCTCACCGCCATGGGGGTGAAGTTGGGGACGGAATTCTTGCCCGAGCTGGACGAAGGATCGATTTTTCTACGCTGCTTTTTACCAGCAGGTGTGAGTATCCAGGAAAACGCCAAGATCGCTCCGGGCATTCGCGCGATTATCGCGAAATATCCACCCATAGACTATGTCATCACCCAGACCGGACGCAACGATGATGGCACGGATCCATTCCCGACAAACAGAACAGAAATACTGGTAGGCCTTCGCGACTATCACTTATGGAATGATACAATCTCAAAAAAGGAGTTGGTGACGCGAATTCAAAATGATCTTCAGGCACATTTTCCGGGTGCATTTTTCTCAACGGGACAACCCATTATCGACCAGGTGATGGAGATCGTTACGGGTAGCGCGGCTGATCTGGCTATCTCGGTGATCGGGGATGACCTCCAATTCATGCGGGCGAAAGCCGATAGCATCTCTACGATCGTTCAGAAGATGGAGGGCTCGGCTTCGGTCAATATTGAACAAGAAGGTGTACAGGCTCAGTTGGCCATCAGTATTGACCGCCACGCAGCGGCTCGCTACGACATCAACGTGAACGATATCCAGGCCATGGTTGAAGCGGCGATTGGTGGTAAATCCATATCCATCTTATATGATGGTGCGAAACGTTACGACATCGTAGTGAGATTTCTCGCGGAACGCAGAAATACCATGGAGTCAATTCGCAATCTGCAAATTCCTTCGGCCACAGGTGCATTGATCCCCATGAGTGAACTGGCTGATATCAAGTTCATTGATGGCCAGACCAACATCTATCGACTCAACGGCAAACGAATGTCAACGGTGCGCACCAATATTCGCGGCCGTGATCAGGGCGGATTTGTAGCTGAAGTGAGTCAGAAAATCAAAGCAAACATTAAAATTCCCAAAGGGTACGAAATTATCTACGGAGGTCAGTATGAAAACCTGGAGCGTGCCGGCAAGCAACTTTCCGTCACGATTCCACTCACGATCGTCATGGTATTCATCTTATTATTCTCATTATTCAAAAACTTCCGCCACACCGCCGTGGCCATGTCATGTATTTTATTTGCGTTAGGCGGGGGAATTGTGGCGCTGCTGATACGCGGCTATCACTTCAACGTGTCCGCCGGCGTCGGATTTGTTTCCATCTTTGGAATTTCCGTGATGGCGGGTGTGTTATTGGTGTCAGCGATCAAAAGAATGGAAGAAGTTCACGGCTCAGATTTGAAACAAGTGGTGGCACTGGCATCGTCGGAACAACTGCGGGCAATCCTGTCCATCCTGATCGTAGCGATCGTCGGTCTGGTGCCGGCCGCCGTGTCGTCAGGAATTGGCTCCGATGTACAAAGGCCCCTTGCCACCGTTATCATTGGCGGACTTACCAGTACCCTTATCTTCGCACCCATTTTACTACCACCCCTGTATTACCTCGTTGAAAAGAAAGCAAGAGGCCAAGGTTGAAAAACCAGAAGTTATGAACGCTATCAAAGTTGTAATTGCAGACGATCACAAGATCATACGTGTAGGGCTGCGTGGGCTGCTGGAAAGGGAAAAGGACATTTCAGTGGTGGGTGAGGCCGAAAATGCAGAGGAGATCGAAAAACTTCTTGCTGTCCAGCCCGCGGATGTCATCCTGATGGATATCGATTTGGGTGAGACCGATGGTATTGTGATGACGAAGAAGGTGAAGGAAATGCATCCATCACTTCAGGTTTTGGGGCTCACCATGCACGAAGAGCCTGACTACATCATTAAGATGCTCGAAGCGGGTGCGAGCGGCTACTTGTTAAAAAACGCAGGCCGCGAAGAATTACTTACAGCCATACATACGGTCGCGAAAGGCGACAGCTATTTCAGCCAAAAAGTTTCAGCCACACTTTTGCAGGCTGTGACTCGCCAAAAACAATCACCTGCAGAAGTCAAAAAGGTCCAGATTCAGACACCTCTTTCCGAACGGGAGATCGAAGTGCTGAGACTCATCGCGCAGGAATATTCGAATGGTGAAATTGCCGAAAAACTATTCATCAGCATCCGAACAGTAGACACCCATCGGAGGAATTTGTTAGAAAAGCTGCAGGTAAAAAACACCGTGGGATTGGTCAAGTATGCGATCGCCAAAGGGTTGATCTGACTACGGTATCCCCGAAACCCGGCAAAAAATCACGCCCCTCTCCGGTCCGCATCCGGCGCAGACATCACCGATCCGCCAGGACGTCGAATACCTCGCATGCTTCTCAACCGGTTGCAATGAATTCAGGCCCTTCAATGCTACTGCATTCCTGTAAGTAAATCTCGCAGCCCTAAGCTAATTACCTCTTTTAATAAATCGGTTTTTCTACCGTCACGCCGCACCGGGGCCGGGTCTACATTTGCTAATACCTAAACAATACAAGTATGCACACCACAACAGGTTTTAACATTTCGGACGAAGCCCTGGTGAACGCGATCCGTCAGAATGACCGGCAAGCGTTAGGCGAGTTGTATAATCGTTATTACAAAAAAGTATTCAATAAGTGTTATTCCATCACAAAGAAACAGGAAGAGGCCTTTGACCTTGCCCAGGAGTCGCTGATGAAAGCCTTCGACAACATTCATTCTTTCAAGGGTGAGTCATCATTTTCAACCTGGCTCTACACCATTACCCATCGCCATTGTCTCGCGGCCATCAAAAAGAATGGCAGGTTCCTGTTTCATCCCCTGGAAGAAAATGCCGTCAGCGACGAAGATCAAAATGACCAGTCACCGGTTTCCGAAGAGACCAACGATCGCGCTGAACAGGAGCTGATCATGTATTCTTTGATCAATGCGTTGCCTGAAAAAGAAAGGACCCTTCTCAACCTGAAATACCTCCAGGGAGAGTCCATTGAGAACCTGCAAAGCCAGCTTCACATTTCCGGAAGCGCCGTCAAGATGAGGCTGAAACGATCACGCGAAAAGCTCAACGCCTTGTATGCACTCGCGCTAACCTACGGTCTTGAGCAAGTGCTTAGCCAGATTGAACTTTTTACTGCAGGATAGCGTGACCTCATTGCCGCGTCCCCTCCAAATGGGGATGCGCCTGAGGAAAGTGCTGTTGTATCCGTTCTCCGCCGAAAGTTCTTATTTCGAGAGTTACGCGTGGGCTGTGGAGCTGGCCTCGCGCATGAATGCACGTCTGCAGCTCTTCACCTCCGTATCTCCAGCCGCAAACCCAGATCGCGATTCCGTTTATCATTCTCTTTTGGAAGCACAGGGCTACTATCTGATGCATTATCAAAACGTACCCGATGCGGAGATCAAATCCGAGCCCTTGATCGCCGAAGGTGATCTGCCGGAACAGCTCGTCAGTCATCTCAAAAATAACCCAGTGGATGTCGTTGTTCTGGACTCCGTCTTTCTCTCCAGGCACTACAAGAAACTGGGTGAGATCGTAGATGCGTCAGGCGGTGTGATTGCCCTGTCGGCAACAAAAAAAACAGAGCAAGCCATCACAAAGGAAAAAAGCGATCATTTTTACGATATCCTCCGTAAGGCCGAGCTCTATAAACTCCCCGAAAATTTCTTCACTACGCTTGGCCGGGATCACACAGTTTTTAATTACCTCCGGAAACTTTTCCAATCAAGGAAATTCTGAATCACTCCTTTCCGATGAGATTATTTACACTCACATCTCAAAAAAATATAACTTGACGGCCATTTGAGCTAATGTCTGTCGTCCGGCTTCTATCCATTGCAACTTTATCTTTGCTCATCGCAGGGCCGGCGTGGTCTCAAGCCGATCAAAAAGACGACACGAAAGAAAATGCAGGAGTCATTCCCGTTAAGCACAAGCGTCCCAAGCGCCTGGTGTTATTTCCGGTCATCGTAAAATCGCCTGAGTACCTTTGGGGCGGTGGCGTTGCAGGCACCTATTTTTTCAAGCTGTGGCATGACTCTACCACACGCACTTCAAACCTGAAAAACGTCACGTTCTATACACTCCGTCAGCAGCTTGTGTTCGCCAGCGATGGAACCATCTACTTCCCAAATGAGAAATACATCATCCATTTCATCGCGTCTTTCTCTCACTTCCCGGATCGATTCTGGGGCCTGGGAAACAACACACCTTCTGAAAACCAGGAGAAGTATGCAATCAGTCAGTTTGACTTGTATCCACAGCTGCTTCGTAAGGTGGTATCCGACTTCTACCTCGGCATTAGCTACGAATTTCAAAACGTGTATCAGTTTGACTATGATGCAGGTGGTTTGTTCGATCAGGAGAACATAACCGGTCGATATGGCGGCAAGATTTCTGGCGCAGGTGCCCTGATCACGTGGGATAGTCGTAATAATGCCTTCAGCCCTTCAAAGGGATTATATGTCCAATACTATGTTGGATTCTACAATCATATAATCGGCAGCGACTTTGATTTTCAAATTCACAACCTTGACGTCAGAAAGTATTTTCCTTTCAGAAAAGACCGTGTGTTGGCGTTTCAGTTTAATCTGGTTCAAAATACAGGCAACACACCGGTGCGTGATCTCGCAAGCCTTGGGTCGAGCACGTATATGCGGGGCTATTACGAAGGGCGCTTCACTGACCGCACGATGATCGCGTTCCAGGCAGAGTATCGCGTGCCCGTCACCGAACGCTGGGGATTCACAACGTTCGCCGGCGTGGGGCGGGTGGGAACCGACCTCATGGATGTTTTCACGCCGCGCGACCTGAAACCGTCTTTTGGAATTGGGTTACGTTATGCGTTGCGTCCGAAAGAAAAGCTCAATCTCCGCGTCGATGCAGGTTTCGGTCATCAATCACAGGGAACCTATATTAATATAGGCGAAGCTTTCTAACTTGCAGTCGTACTTTTCAAAGAGCCGCTTGCGCTTTAATTTTCAAAATACCTTCGCGTTGGTAAAATCGGTCCGCGTCCGGGTTCTTTTGATCCTGTCGATCGTACTGGTTGCCGTCAGCGCGGTCATTACTTACCTCAACGTACAGCAAAAAAAGGAATCCATTTCGCTGGTGATTCACACGTATAAGGTGATTCAGGCGTCTACGCGGCTGTTGCTGTTGCTGAAAGATATGGAGATCGGACACCGCAGCTATCTCATTACCAGTGATAAGAATTTCCTGGAACCCTATCGTGAAGCGGTTTTTGATCTGGATCATGATATGGACACACTGAACTCGTTGGTGACGACGAGTCCCCGTCAAAAAGAGCTTCTTCAAAAACGCATCGTGCCGCTGGTCGCCCAGAAACGGGCGAATCTCGAGGAAAGTCTGATCATCTTCACGCATTTCGGGCGCGACAGCGCGTCACATTTTACCGCCATCAAAAGTGCCCAAGCCAGCATGGATAGCATCCGATACTGGACGCAGGACTTCATCGAACACGAACAGGCGCTGTTGAAAGAAAGAAGCGAAAATCTGGAGCAAAGGTATTTTGTGGAAGACGTGATCAGATTCTCCAGCTTCGCGCTCATTGGCATTACGTCGCTTGCCGCCTTGATTACTATTGCAAACCGCGACCGCGATAACAAGCGGCTCCTGAATGCCCTCCAGGAACTGAATGTGCAGTTGGAACAAAAAGTGAAAGATCGGACCCATGAGCTCGAAGAAGCAAACCAAAATTTGCTCGCTCTCAACAACGAGAAAAATCATTTTCTCGGAATCACCACGCACGACCTGAAAGCGCCTCTGACTGGAATCACCGGCCTCCTCCAACTCATGAAGCTCGATTCCGACAAGCTGACAACCCGGCACCTCGAGTACATCCACCTCATGGAAGAGACCTGTACCGACATGAATCGACTGATCACAGACCTGCTTGATTTCAGCCGCATCGAGCATGGCAAAATACAAGTCAATTCCCAGACCGTATCAACAGCCAAAGTCTTCAGTCAGCTCGACGATCACTTCCGGGCATGGGCAACACGAAAAAACATCCGGCTGGTTTTCGAAAACAAAGTACCAGGGCTTATTACAGACCATGATATGCTCGTACGTATCCTCGACAACGTGATATCAAACGCGATCAAATTTTCTCCCACCGGAAAAGACGTGAACATTTCAGTCACGCGGGAAGGCTCTTTCGTCCGGTTTGATGTGGAGGATAAAGGACCTGGCATCAAAGACGAAGACAAGGACAAGCTATTCAAAAGATTCCAGCGACTCAGCGCGCGTCCGACTGGCGGAGAAACTTCCTCCGGCCTGGGATTATCGATAGTGAAAGATCTCGTGGACCTGCTGAATGGCAGCATCGTGGTCAAAACCACCTATGGCGCCGGAACTATTTTCTCCATCACCTTGCCCCCCTCCAACCAATCGTAGCCTGAAATTGGCCGTTCGTCTCATTCACCTGTGACGGTTTGTTTTCGCGGCGTCTAAAACGCAAAGTTAGAATCGTGAAAGCTCTATTTATTTCCGCCTGTCTCGTTGCCGTGATCGCATCACAGGCCTCTGCACAGTTCTTTAATGCATCGCATGTACCGCTTGAGTGTAAACTAGTAGTACAGAATCTTTACCCAAAGGTCACGGGGATCCAGTGGACCAAGCAACAGGAGGGCTATGAAGCTGCATTCCTGCTGCATCACAAACCACACTTCATACTATTCGACTTACAAGGAGCTTTTGTTGCCGAAGTTGCGGTGCTGAGTCCTAAGGCTCTGCCCAGGCGAATTCGTAAGCACCTGCACGACACCTATAAATCGTTCCGGCTTGAAGATGCCTTGATGCTGACGACGAGCAATGGTGACATCCGTTATGAAACACAGATCGCCGCCGCAGAAGAGGAATTTAAACTGATTTTTAACAACAGTGGATACATCATTGAAGTGATGCCGCTGACCAGTGAAGTAGCAGAATAATTTTTAGTTGAGGCCGATCTACAAAAGTGGCCTGACGCGCCGAATGTCAACATTTGCTCATTTCGGGTAGTACGCCCTACCCTGCTCAGGGTATGTCAATTATACAATTCCAAGGGTATGTTTCTCCGTTTGCGGACGATCTACATTTGATCAACACAAACCTAAACAACTCTATGAAAAAAATTCTGGCACTGTTGGTATGCCTGACCGGATTGACTCCGCTGATGGCGCAAGACAATGCGGCACTGATCGCCGCCGCGTATGCGGGTGATCTAGAGACCGTGAAGAAGAACATCGAGGGAGGCTGCAATGTGAATTACATAAATGACAAAGGACAAACGGCGATTTCCCTCGCTTTTCTCTGGCCTGACATGACTGCCTATCTGATCGGCAAAGGTGCCGATGTGAATGCCGGCTCCTATCCGGCGCTCGTGAGCGCGCCGAGGTATTACTCCCTGGAAGTGATGAAGATGTTGCTGAAAGCCGGTGCGGATCCAAACAAAGTTGCCGAAGTAAAAGTGGATCTGGGTGCGGGAGTCCGCAAGATACTTGAAGATGAGAAAGCCAAAGGCAAGAAAGCAAACAAGTATTTGGTAAAAGCTTATGAAGATCAGCTTTCTAAGATGGGCAACGCGCAGTCACTTACGTTCACCGCGCTTCAAAATTCAGTAACGTACACAAACTGCACCGAGTGTGTGACGATGCTTTTGAACGCCGGCGCAAAAACGGACTATAAGAGCGCCATCACAGGTGGAAATCTCCTGCATGAGCTTGCGATGACGTGGGTACCTGGAGACGAACGTGCTGCCGCCATCCAGACAAACATTCCATACTACGAGAAAGCGGGTATGGCAATCCCGGAGTGGTACAAAAACCTTGACGTTACAGGTTATGGAAACGCATTCGACATCGTGCGGCTCCTCAAAGACAAGGGTGTGAACATCGAAGGACTCGACAACAACAAGTGGACGCCTCTGAAAACCGCCGTATCGCAACCGAAGATCCGTGAAGATGTTGTGATGGCCCTTGTGGGTAATGGCGCCGATTTCAAATCAACAGGACTCAACAACGACCCGACCGAATTTCAAAAGGAAACCGCCGCAGGCGAAAAGATCAAGGTTCGTTTCGATTTTCCGGCGGAAGGCCGTCATGCCAATGGAGCAGGTTATAGTGCAAACATGGATCTTTTGAATCCGAAGCCGAAGAAAGTTGCCTTGATAAGCTATTACCTGTATGATCCCGGTAAAGGAAAGACAAAAGGCGGCGCAATGTCGGGAACGATCTCCGCTTCAGTATGGAGAACGCCGGACGGCGTGGGGCAAACACAGGTCGACGGATTTTACAACAAAAGTATCGGCGCATTAAAAACATCCTTCAAGGAAAATGGAATCGATCTCCTGACACCGGAAGAATTTCTCGACACGGATGAAAAAGTTGAGTATTATTTCGGGTTTAATCAGGAGTCTGCAAAAAAGGAAAAGACATCGATCACCAAACGCAGAGCGGGTGGTTACTACACACAGGTTGTAACAGCAACTGTTGAAAACCTGAAAGTGGCTCCCACCGGAAAAGGATATCGCAACTTTTTTGTAGCCAACGAGTCCGATGACGAATCCACGATTTCGAATTTCCAGGGCGGTATCTTCAGCGCAAACCGTAAGCTCACATCGAGCCTTGGCTATGAATTATGCAAAGGACTTGGTGTGGATGCCGTTGTGGTAGTCTACATTTGTACGCGCAAGATCAAGGCTACTCAAGGTGATTATGGTGTCAATGCTGTGGTGACGATGATGCTGGGCCCGAACCCCGGCCGTACGGAAAGCGAAGATCCCGATGCGAAAAACCTGGGTCAGTTCTATTGCGGTACGCGCACATTCTACAGTTCACCGCTGATCTTCAAAGACGATAAGGGTGTATTTGGTCAATATGACGGTATGGCCAACATCCTCAGCGCTCACGCGACAAAAATGTCGAAGTACATCAATGGAAAAGAAAAGGAAGAGGAATAGTAAGAACCCGAATACTTGGAAAAGCCGGCCCTCCCGCCGGCTTTTTTTTTTATGAAGTCAACTTTGACCTCTGATTGTTAACTTTACCAACGCCACAAGCCCAATCCCATGAAGAGATTAATTTTCGGAACACTCACATTCATCATCATCTTTCAGGCATGCCAAACGAAGAATGAGCCTGTTCGCAGTATCACAACTCAGTTGGATTCAGTCTTCAGTAACAATTCAAATTTCAGCGGTGTCGTGCTGGTAGCAGACCATGGGAAACCAGTCTACCACAAAGCCTTCGGGTACCTGAACTTCGAGGCAAAGACACCCATGGACACCACGACCTTATTCGAGCTGGCGTCTGTTTCGAAACAGTTTACAACGACCCTGATCCTGATGCTTCAGGAAGAAGGAAAACTGAGTGTCAACGATCCGATGGAGAAATTCATTGACGGACTTCCCTACCCGGGAATTACGATTCGTCATCTGCTCACGCATACCTCCGGCTTGCCCGATTATCTGAAACTGCTCGATGAACACTGGGATAAAACCAAGGTGGCCGACAATGAAGTGATTATTTCAAACCTGAAGCAATATCATCCCGAAAAGAATTTTGCACCAGGAGAAAAGTATGAATACAGCAACACCGGATACGTGCTGTTGGGAACCATCGTCGAGAAAGCTTCCGGAAAAGACTTTGTGGCCTTCGCACATGAAAAGATTTTTGATCCTGCGGGCATGACGATGACCGACTTACGGACGGCCGATCAAAAAGCATCGATTTCAAATTTCGCAGCCGGATATATCTATGTGCCTGAAAAGAATCGAAGCGTACGGGCGGATTCGTTCCCTTCTTCAAACTATGTCATGTGGGCGGGCGGAAGGAAAGGTCCTGGACGCGTCAGCTCAACAAGCACTGATCTTTTGAAATGGGATCGGGCATTGTACTCCGGGAAGTATTTAAAGGAAGAATCTTTAGATCAGGCCTTCGCTGTAACGAAATTGAGTAACGACTCCATTTCAAATTACGGCTTTGGCTGGGAGATCCTCTCTCATCCTAAACTCGGAAAAGTGGTAGCGCATGGCGGCGATAACCCTGGATATAAAACGAGGTTCATCCGCTACATCGATGCCGATAAGACCGTGGTGATTCTTTGTAACAATCCACGCGATAACTTTTTTAAGCTGATCGATGCCGTTGATAGTTTAGTGGGTGTCTATTGAATGACTAGAAATAGGCATAGAAAATTTTTGCCACAGATGCACAGATCGGTTTCAAAGATTGTTGAATGCACTCATCTGTGCATCTGTGGCTATTTCTGTTTAGCAAAAAAATGCGAATAGGACTTTTATCCGATACGCACAGCTTTCTGGATCCAAAGATCTTCGAGTATTTCAAAGATTGCGATGAACTGTGGCACGCAGGAGACATCGGTGACGCGAGCGTCGTCGATGCACTTGAGAAATTCAAACCTCTTCGGGCAGTCTACGGCAACATCGACGACAAAACTTTACAGGCCAGATTCCCTGAAGATCTGTGGTTTGATTGCGAAGGTGTAAAAGTTTGGATGACGCACATCGGCGGCTCACCTCCTAATTACAATCCTCGCATTAAAAAAATATTGAAGGAAAAAGTACCCGATGCCTTCATCTGCGGACATTCGCACATCCTCCGTGTAAAAAAAGACGATAGCCGGGGTATGCTTTATATCAATCCAGGCGCCGCGGGAAACCATGGCTTTCACACCATGAAAACGATCATTCGATTAGAAATTGCGAATGGAAAAATCCTGAAAATGGAAGTGATCGAACTCGGAAAAAGGGGGATGATATGATGTACCTGCGCCTCATCAGCACATTGGCACATCAGCCCATCAGCAAATTATTTCTTCGCAGCTTTCTTAGCCTTGAATTCTTCTTTGATCTTTTCGATATCGACAGACTTCGATACAGGCTGGAAATTCTGCAGCTTGAGAGACAGTCTTCTGCGTGCTGACTTAGCTCTATCCTTACGATTTTTGCGCTTGAGACGGGTAACGGCCATAATACTTCGCTTTTAAAGAGGCGCAAAAATAATCCCCTTTCGCGGTATTACAATGATTTCCACTGATTTATGGCGGAAACAGCCTAATTCGGCTGAATACTGTTAGTTTTAGCCCTGAATTTTATGGAAAAACCCACTTTACCGAAAGGCACACGCGACTTCGGACCGGCCCAGATGGCCAAGCGGCAGTTCATCTTCAAAACCATACGCAGTGTGTTTGAAAAATACGGGTTCCAGCCCCTGGAAACACCCGCGATGGAAAACCTCTCCACCCTCACCGGAAAATATGGCGAAGAAGGGGATCAGTTGTTGTTCAAGGTTCTTAACTCTGGTGATTTTCTGAAAGATGTTGATCCGTCGAAGCTCCAATCACGTGATTCAAAAAATGTGGCCCTTGATATCGCTGAGAAAGGGCTGAAGTATGACCTTACCGTTCCCTTCGCACGCTATGTGGTCATGAACCGCCATGAGATCACGTTTCCATTCAAACGCTATCAAATCCAGCCGGTGTGGCGCGCAGATCGGCCCCAGAAAGGACGTTACCGGGAATTTTATCAATGCGATGCGGATGTGATCGGAACCGACTCACTGATCTGCGAAACCGAAATCATCTTAATGATCAATGAGATTTTCTCCACGCTCGGAATCAAAGACTACGCCGTTAAGATCAACCACCGCGGGATCCTTTCCGGCCTGGCTGCCATGAGCGGCGCAAAAGAGAAAGAGGGCTCTCTGTTCGTCGCGATAGACAAGCTCGATAAAATCGGTGTGGAAAAAGTGCGGGAAGAACTTTTCGCACGGGGTTTCAATGCGGATCCCGTCAATGACATTTTTAAAATACTGAGTCTCGGCGGGACCAACGACGATAAGATTGCTGCGTTGAAAAAGACGTTTTCATCCAACGAACCAGTACTGAAGAGCATCAGCGAACTGGAAGAGGTGATGGCACTGCTGAAAGATTCCAGATCTGATGCCGACCATGTAGAATTCGATATCGCGCTCGCCCGGGGGCTGAGTTATTACACCGGCTGCATCTTTGAAGTGAAGATCAACAATGTATCTATAGGCAGCGTCACAGGCGGTGGTCGCTACGATAATCTTACCGCTGTATTCGATGCCAAAGAGAAAAGTTCAGGAGTGGGAATTTCTTTCGGCGTGGACCGGATTTACGATGCCATGGAAGAACTGCAACTGTTTCCGGAAGAAACGGCAATTTCATCAAAGGTTTTGGTCTGCTATTTCGACGCAGACAGCCGGCGGTATGGTCTTGGCGTTCTCGCATCGCTGCGTAAAGCAGGCATATCTTCCGAGATATATCCGGATCAGGTCAAGCCTCAGAAGCAACTCGAATATGCGAACAAGAAAAAAATAGCGTATGCCGTCATCATCGGTTCTGATGAAATCAAAAGCGGCTTGCTTGCTTTGAAAAATATGAAGACCGGCGATCAGCGAAAATTGTCATTGGAAAATATCCTGACTGAGCTCAAATGAATCATTCCATTTCCTCACAAACACTCACGTTGAGTGATCTGCAAAATATAGTTGCGGCGGACATTCAGATCGAGCTGTCCACCGAGGCAAAAAAGAAGATCACCGATTGCCGAGATTATCTTGATCGAAAACTGGCGACTACCACGCAGCCGCTGTATGGGATCAACACCGGTTTCGGATCACTGTACAATAAAAACATCTCACGGGAAGACCTGGGGAAACTCCAGGAGAATCTTGTGACATCACACGCTTGTGGGATGGGCCCTGAAATCCCGCAGGAGATCGTTCGCCTGATGCTATTCCTGAAAGTACAGTCCCTCTCTTACGGAAACTCCGGTGTCCAATTGGAAACCGTGCAGCGTCTGGCAGATCTCTTCAACAATAAAGTGTATCCCTGCGTTTTTGAAATGGGCTCACTCGGTGCGTCCGGGGATCTTGCGCCGCTCGCACACCTGTCTCTCCCTCTCATGGGCATGGGTGACGTCAACTTTCAAGGCAAACGCTGCGCATCGAAAGATGTCCTTACTCAATTCAAGTGGCAGCCGCTGCAGTTCAAAGCCAAAGAAGGACTTGCGCTATTGAATGGCACCCAGTTCATGACCGCCTTTGGAACATGGTGCATAATTCAATCCGATCGCTTGCTCCAACTCGCTAACACGATCAGCGCTCTGTCATTGGATACGTTCGATGGCCGCATCGAACCTTTCGACAAGAAAGTGCATCTGATCAGACCGCAAAAAGGTCAGGCTAAAGTGGCGGGAGCCATCCGCGAACTGCTGGCGGGTAGTCAATTGATCGAACAGAAAAAGAAACACGTCCAGGATCCTTATTCATTCCGCTGCATCCCCCAGGTACATGGTGCCAGTTCAGACGCGATCGATTATGTGACCGGCGTGATCCTGGCCGAAGTCAACGGCGTGACCGATAACCCAAATGTTTTTCCAGTTGAAGATGAAATTATTTCCGCTGGTAATTTTCACGGACAGCCGCTGGCCCTGGCACTGGATTTTCTGAGCATCGCTGTAGCCGAGTTAGGAAGCATTTCCGAAAGACGTACTTACCAGTTGATCAGCGGCGCGCGCGATCTCCCGAATTACCTTGTCGCCAATCCGGGTATTAATTCCGGATTGATGATACCTCAATACACGGCGGCGTCCCTCGTGAGCCAGAACAAGCAATTGTGTACGCCCTCTTCGGTCGATTCCATCGTTTCGTCGAACGGCCAGGAGGATCATGTGAGTATGGGCGCCAATGCAGCGTTGAAGGCTTATCGCGTGGTGAACAACACTTTTTCCGTGATGGCGATTGAGCTGTTGACGGCCGCTCAGGCGCTTCATTTCAGAAGGCCACTGAAAAGCTCACCCCGGCTGGAGGAATTCACGGATAATTTTCGTGCTGTTGTTCCGTTTATAGAAAAAGATCGATTGCTGCATACAGACCTCATCAACACGGAGAAGTTTTTGAAAGCAGTTATCTTGGAGAAAGATTAGTTGAGCCAGTCATTCATCGTGAGTAAACGCCTGTCCATCGTCCTGTTTTTCACCGCTACATTTGTCGCGGCTTACAGTCAGCCCTATACCAGCCGATTGGGTCGGTTCCAGGTCGATCAGAAAAGAGGGTGCGCGCCGTTTACCCTGAACCTCACGAACCTTCTTGCCGGAGAATGCATTGCCGGAAAACCCTGTACGATTGATTACGAAGGGAATAGCAACTTTCAACAGAATACGTTTTCCCACACCTATGCTACTGCCGGTACTTACACCCTGAAAGTGTTTCATCAAAGCCAGACTCCTTCGCAGGATGATATCACGATCATTGTTGACTCCAACACCCAACCCAATTTCGAAATTTACTCTTGCGCCAACCAACAGACATTCATCAAAGTAGCCGATACAGCTTACGATCAGTATGTCATCGATTTTAACAACGATGGAACGCCGGAGTTTACACTCCCTTTTTCGAATAATATACTCGCAGGACCTTCGACCTATCCCCTCCCTGCTCCGCCGCAGCCAACTGCGTATACCATCGCTGTAAGAGGACGGAGACTTGCTTCCGCAGACAACTGTACTGCCAAAACACAGACGTTCACGATGAAGACTTCGCTCCCTGCGCCGGGCATTACACAGGTAACAGCACTTGACGCAACCAGTGTGAAGATCGATTTCACCACACAGCCCGCCATCCTGTATAAGATGGAGATCGCGGTAAACAATTCGACGACATTCCAATTGCTTCAAAACATTTACGGACTGACCACGCTGACGGTACCAGGTCTTAAACTTGATGACAATTACTATTGCTTCCGCCTGAGCGCCGTTGATCCCTGTAATAATTCAACAACACCGTCCCAGATTGTCTGCACGAATAAGTTTACTGCCACCGCCCAGAGCGACGTGAACCAGTTGGTGTCGGTGACCGGCAATGTCAGCGCGATTTCCACTTTCAGCATAGACCGGAATACCACCACAGGTTTTTTTATAACGGGCAGCGCCACATTCAATGACACCAACGTCGTGTGCAAAACCGACTATTGCTACACAGTGACAACCATCTACGCCGGCGGCGGTAAGAATGTCTCTTTGCAGAAATGTGTAAAGTCCTTTTCCAATAAAATTCCCACGTCAATTCAGGATGTAACTTCTGTGGTGGGGACCGGGGGTGCAACCCTGAGTTGGACCCAGGATCCCAAGTTCACAACCAGCAATTACTCGGTTCTTCGTTCTTCGAACGGATCAAATCTCTCCTTCCTGAGCTTGACGCCGACAACACAATATCTCGATGGGAGCTACAACATCGACGGGAAGTATTGTTATCAAATCAACTATACTGACAAATGCGACAACATTGCTCTGCCTGGGATCGTAACCTGCCCGATCCGGCTGGCCGGGACTTTGGAACCATCCAATGCGGTCACACTCACCTGGAGCAAATACAAAGGTTGGCAGGGTGGAGTTAAAAATTATACAGTCGAAAAGTATGATTTAAATGGTAAACTGATCCAGTCCATCACAGTTACGGATACAGTCTACACCGACGCCGCGACTGATCCCATCAATCAGTTAGTGCGATATGACATCAAAGCAAACGCCAACACGGCCGGACTGACTGCTTCTGTATCCAATGTCGTCGAATTTATCAAGGACGCGAATCTATATTACCCCACAGCGTTTACACCGAATGGAGACAATCTGAATGACCGATTCACGGTGGCAGGTCAATTTATCGTCAAGTTGAATATGACCATTTTTGATCGATGGGGCGCATTGATGTTTGCGAGCGAAAAGAACGAGCCTTGGGATGGAACACGAGACGGCAAGCCGATGCCCGCCTCCACGTATGTTTGGAAAGCTCAGATTACCGATCAGGCCGGGCGCACTTTCTTCAAGGAAGGCATGGTCGCACTCATTCGGAATTAGTCCGTCTTTTATAATTCGTGTTCATCCGGTCACCTGTATTACCGAGCCATTTCCGGTTAACTTTCAACTGCTGACTATTCCCGATTAACACTTACCTTTGCTCAATTATCCCACGTAAAAAAGAGCCTGGATTATGATGGACATGATGAAAATGATGGGCAAAGTGAAGGAAATGCAGGCGCGCCTGAAGGAAGCCCAGGACAACCTCGACAAAATCACCGTGACTGGTGAGGCTGGCGCCGGCATGGTGAAGGCGACAGTGAACGGAAAGAAGAAATTGCTCAGCATTGAGATCGATGGGTCGATATGTAATGCCAATGACAAAATCCTTGCGCAAGATCTCGTAGTGGCGGCAGTGAACAAAGCGATGGATGATGCCGAGATTCGCGCGAAGGAAGAACTCAAAAAAAGTACCGACGGTCTCATTCCAAATATTCCCGGGCTGGACCTTAGCAGCATGATGGGATGACCAAAGTTGCTGTTGTAATTCTCAACTTTAATGGCAGCGCCTTGCTGCGAAAATTTCTGGCGGGTGTGGTGGCCCATAGCGCCCCTTTTCCCGTGGTCGTTGCCGACAATGGTTCAACCGATGATTCGGCAGAATTCGTAGCAAGGGAGTTCCCCGAGGTTATGCTGATCCGCATTCCGGAAAACCGCGGGTTCTGTGGTGGCTACAACCTGGCGCTGAAACAAGTGCAGGCGGACCACTTCATACTGCTCAACTCGGATGTGGAAGTTACACCAGACTGGATCCAGCCCCTGCTGGAGACCCTGGAACGTGACTCGTCAATAGCGGCGGTGCAGCCAAAAATACTCTCACAGGCACGCAAAACGCATTTTGAATATGCTGGTGGAGCCGGTGGCTTCATAGACTCGCTAGGCTATCCGTTTTGTCGCGGGAGATTATTTTTCGCTTTGGAAGAAGATACCCATCAATATGACAATCCTGTTCAGATCTTCTGGGCTTCGGGTGCATGCATGATGGTGCGCGCAGAGGTATTTCAAAAGATGGGTGGATTTGATGAAGATTTTTTTGCCCACATGGAAGAGATCGATTTATGCTGGCGCATGCAGCGTGTCGGTTACAAGATTTTATACAACGGAGCGAGCACGGTCTATCATGTAGGGGGCGGCACGCTTTCCTCAAACAATCCACGAAAGACTTACCTCAACTTTAAGAATGGGTTAAGTCTTCTTTATAAAAATCTTCCCGTTGGTGAACTCATGGTTAAGTTACCAGTACGGATTGCATTGGACTGGATTGCCGCATTGAAGTTCGGTTTTTCAGGATATTGGGCTGATGCCGGGTCCGTTCTGAAGGCGCATCGCGATTTTTTTGGAAGCTTTGGAAAAGAGAGGGCGCGCCGAAAGAATACAAAAACACTATCATTCAAGCGCCTGCCATCACTGTACCACGGTTTGATCGTGTGGCAGTTCTTTATCGCAGGGAAAAGGAAATATTCAGAGCTGAAGCGCTGACGATCAGAAGTCGAGCACAGAACTGTTGCTTCTGCGAAGATGCCGGCGCATGTTCATAATAAACGCGAGGCCCAGATAAATGATAATTGGCGAGCCCATGGTCAGAAATGACGCATAGATAAAGAACAGCCGGATGCTCGCCGACGCGATTCCCAATTTTTCTCCCAACGCAGAACAGACGCCAAAAGCGTGTTCCTGAAAAAAATGCTGCAACCGTTTCAATGGCACTTCCATGGGCTTAATTCTTCATTTACCTGAGTAAAAAGCACTTCGTCGAAATAATAAAATTCTAACGGCAAATATAGGGTCCTTGCGGCGGTAACCGGAGCCGAATTCTTTATTTTTTTGACTATTATTGCAAAAAAAAGGGGTTAGCGTTACTTTGCGACTCGTTTTTCATAACCTTTAATAAACCACCAATGAGAAAAGTAGTATACTCGATTGTGATCATCGGCATGTTGAGCCTTGCCGGTTGCACGCTGCCGCAAATGGCGAAACTTGCGAAGCAGCAGAACCTGACGGTGACACCCAATCCTCTGGAAGTCCACAAAGACACAGTAGCTTATGAACTGGCCGCCAACTTGCCGGTTAAAATGCTGAAAAAGGGCACCATTTACACCCTCAACAGCTTTTACAAATACGGCGACAAGGAATTGGCGGTGAACCCCCCAGTCGTTTTCAAAGGTGACGATTATCCCGCTGCTGCTACCGAGCAGCCGAAGGTGACAAAAAGCTTCAGTTTCCCTTATCAACCGGCTTACAAGACCGGCACACTGGAACTGGAAGGCGTTGCTCAGAAAGGAACAAAAACCAAGAAAGTTGAGCCTCGCTATGTTGCGGCTACCGGCGTAATCACAACCAGCAAACTCGTACAGAATTCATACTACGCCGCCTTTGCTGACCACGGCTACAACAACAAGGAAGAAATCACACCGGTCATCATTCCTGACTTTAATTTCGAACAGGGCAGATCAGTGCTCCGTCCTTCGGAGACCAAGAGCGACAAAGGAAAGCAGCTTGATGCTTTCATCGCTTCCAAGAACCTCACACGTACGGTAACTATTACAGGTACCCACTCACCGGAAGGCCGTGAGCGCA
Organism: Cyclobacteriaceae bacterium; assembly: GCA_044227305.1. Taxonomy (GTDB): domain Bacteria; phylum Bacteroidota; class Bacteroidia; order Cytophagales; family Cyclobacteriaceae; genus ELB16-189. The sequence continues at coordinate 745,945 of JBGAFJ010000002.1, forward strand.
TCAACAGCAAACTGTCTGAGGAACGTGCCAAGGCCATCGAAAAATTCTATCGTGCTGAAATGAAGAAGTACGACTACAAGGGCATGGCTGACTCCATCAAGTTTATCCTTAAGCCCGTTGTGGATGATTGGAACGAATTCAAGAACGCACTTGCTGCATACCAGGGAATTTCAGCTGACGAAAAATCAGCGTACCTGAACATCGTAAACAACGGTGGTTCATTCGAAGACCAGGAAAAACAAATGAAGAAGATCGCTTCTTATAAGAAAGTGTTCAAAGAAGTGTATCCTAAACTGCGCGCTGCAAAAACAGAAATCCTGACGGTGAAGAAAAAGAAAACCGATGCTGAGATCTCTGTACTTGCCAAGCAAATCACACAAGGTGGCAGCAATGAATCACTCACTGCAGAAGAATTGATGTACGCGGGAACGCTCACTCCTTCGTTGGATGAGAAGATCGCGATCTATGAAGCTTCTACGAAGAAAGCAGCAACCTGGAATGCACACAACAACCTCGGAGCAGCTTACCTCCAGATGGCTATCGACAACCCTGGACGTGCCGGCGAGTTCGCTGACAAAGCGCAGGTTCAGCTTGACCTTGCTGCCAAACTGAAAGATGCTCCCGAAGTAAACGCAAACCTTGCAACAGCTGCGTTGATGAAAGGCAACCCGTACAAAGCGGCAAGCTATGCCAACAAGGCGCTTAGCGGTGCAAGCAATGACGTGGCTCGCGGCGTTAACGGTGTGAAAGGATCTGCTGAGATTTATACTGCTAAGTATGACGCGGCAGTTCGTTCAGAATCATCGGCACTCACCACCGATGTCAACCTGTTCAACAAAGGACTGGCTCAGCTTCTTTCAAAAGATTATGCTAACGCGCTCAACTCATTCAACGAAGCTACTTCGAAGAACAGCAACATGGCCCTCGCTTACTATGGCGCCGCTGTCGCTTCAGCACGCTCAGGAAATGCAGACGGCGTGGTCAGCAACCTTACCAAAGCCGTTGCAGCAGATGCTACGCTGAAAGACAAGGCGCTCACAGACCTTGAGTTCAGCAAGTACGCTACAACACAACCTTTCCGCGACGCGCTCAAGTAATCGAGCCTGGCGCTTAAAAGCTTTAAAAAAACCCGGTCCCGATAACAATCGGGACCGGGTTTTTTTATTTCCCGCCCTAAATCCAAAGAAAAGACCAGAAAATCCCGGAATCCTTTCAAAACCATCATTCGCCTGTTATTTTTACGCTCCTTATTAGAAAATCCTATGCGAGAAATCCAGTTCCGTGAAGCCCTGCGCGAAGCAATGAGTGAAGAAATGCGCAGAGACCCCAGGGTGTTTATCATGGGTGAAGAAGTAGCCGAATACAACGGTGCGTATAAAGTGAGTCAGGGGATGCTGGATGAGTTTGGTCCTGACCGCGTGATCGATACCCCCATCTCTGAACTTGGATTTGCAGGTGTTGGCGTAGGTGCCGCCAGCAACGGCGTTCGCCCGATCGTCGAGTTCATGACATTCAATTTCTCTCTCGTGGCGATCGATACCATCATAAACGCGGCTGCAAAGATGTATTCTATGTCCGGTGGACAATACAATGTTCCAATCGTGTTTCGTGGGCCGACCGGTAACGCGGGACAGCTTGGCGCTCAGCACTCACAGAATTTTGAGAACTGGTACGCGAATACGCCGGGACTAAAAGTAGTGGTCCCTTCCAATCCATACGACGCGAAAGGCCTTCTCAAGAGTGCCATCCGGGATGAGGATCCTGTGATTTTCATGGAGTCGGAGTTGATGTATGGCGACAAAGGCGAGGTTCCCGAAGAAGAATATCTCATTCCCATCGGTCAGGCGGATATAAAAAAGGCAGGAACTGATGTTACGATCGTTTCATTCGGAAAAATTATGAAGGTGGCCCTCGCCGCTGCGACCGAACTTGAGAAAGAGAATATCTCTGCTGAAGTAATCGACCTTAGAACAGTGCGCCCGATAGATTATGCAACGGTGGTTGAGTCCGTCAAGAAAACCAACAGACTTGTAATCGTTGAGGAAGCATGGCCGTTGTCTTCAATCGCGACCGAGATTACTTACCACATTCAGAAGCACGCGTTCGACTATCTCGACGCACCCGTTCAACGCATCAACAACTGGGATGCGCCTCTGCCCTACGCACCTACGCTTATTCAGGAGATTCTTCCCAACGTGGAGAAGACCGTGAAGGCGGTGAAAGCGGTGATGTATCGGTAAGCGGAACTAGGTTTTGGGTTCTAGGTTCTGGGTAGAGTCTCTACGTTAAACGTTTTCAGTGCTGTAGCTTCATTGATTGGAAACGAGTCGTTGGGGTACACGTCAGGCTGAGCGGAGTCGAAGCCTGTTTGGGCTATCCAATTTTGAAAGTCTCTCAAGTCTAACCTCGCTGTGAATCGGCTTCAGCCGACTGCTTATTTCTTAATCCTGCTCGCTTTCAGTTTACATTATTGCAGGTCGGGCAAACAAAAGTCCCCTCGATGGTCTCTTTCAAAGAGAGTTCAAGGTAGGAGCCACAAACTTTGCAGGTTGTTTTAGTTCGGACGACCGTGGTGTCCGCCATCATATCACCAACTCTCTGATTCTTCTGAGAATAATTTATGGTTAGAATTGCCATGACCCCAAAAGTCGACATTTCAAAAACATCCAGAAGTCTGCGAATAAAAGCTTGCCCGAACGATGGAGCTTGACCTGAGAGATTCACGATGTATAAATCGAAAGCTTTCTTTCCAAGTGTTTGACCCGTGAGGGATTCACACGCGGGAAAATAGACGACCCAAAAAACAATATATGTCAATGCGGGAAATCCTTGAACTCGATAAACTCCATTCTCCTCAGTGCCCATTGTGAAGGTGTATATCCCGAAAAAAATAAAGTACACAGTATAATCAATCGCATTCGCGTAAAATCGTACGGCCAGATTTTTCTGTTTTCCCGGAATGATTACCATATCGCAAACTACATCTAATTGATTGCTAAACGATTGCTTATACCACACCACTGCCCACTGGCTTCACCCACCTGCCTACTTCTTAATCACACTCGCCTTCAGCTTCCAAACCTTGTTCACATCGTGAGCCGACACCCACACGTAACCACCACCAGCCCGCACTGCACCGCTTCCGGCAATAGGTCCGAACTTCGCTACCACTTTATTTGATTTCGGATCGATGGCCAGCAACAATTCTTTTTTTGCCCTAACCCATACATAACCTTCCCCTGCAGAAATATCGCCGCCCGTTCCCGGCACACCACAATCAATGTGTGCAATCACTTGATTGGTGCGTGGATCAATTCGTGTTACAGAACCATCTTCCTGATTGAGTGTCCAGACGCCACCTTCGCCGAGCGTTAGGAACCGTGGTTGCTTTCCAACAGGAATGTTGGCTACGACTTTGTTTTCGATTGGGTCGATTCGCTCCACCGAACCATCTTTCGTGTTGGTGATCCAGATCGCACCATAGCCACCCATCACTGCATAGGAACCGGCGCGAACATGAATTTTTGTAACGACTGTGTTGGTCTTTGGGTCAATCCTCAACAAAACTCCCTTATCATCGGACAGCACCCAGACGGCACCTGATGCTGCGACGATACTTCCTTCGTTGTCAGCGAGCGTCATGGGTATTGAAGCAATGGTTTTTCCGGAAGACAGGTCAAATCGCATCAACGCATGTTCACCACAACTCATCGTCCAAAGGGAACCAAACCCAATTGTAAAGGCAGCGCAGGGTTTATTCACGTAGATGGCTTTGATGAATTTGCTGCTCTTCGCATCAAAACACTGCATGGAGTCGATGGCGTCGTTTGCAACCCATGCCGTATGTTTATCCAGTTCGATCCAGTCAGGATAACCACCCACTTTGATCGTCTCTGCCACTTCATCGAGCAAAAGCCGGCTTTGCTGCGCAGAGCAACATATAGCCCCCATCATTGCGAAACCTAAGATCACCGGCCTTCTCATGCGCTTGCCAAAAGAATTTTCCACGCGTCTGAGGTTTTTCCAAGACGTAAAAGTTGCTGTGCAAGTCTGTGGGGGCCTTCACCACCCGCGATGATAACTTTGCTCACATCAGCATCTTGTTTGATGGCTGCAATTTCGGCGGCACTTGGCAAACTCTCCACGCTCGCCAAGCGCCCCAAATCATTCCCCGTGAGAACTTTACTATTCAGAATATGAGACGGTATCTGATCAAAACCTATCCCAAGTTTCTCGCTGGGTTTTGGAACTGTGAAAATGGTATCGGCGGACATTCTCAGATATGAATCGCCTCCCATCCTCGCCACCGCATCAAGCTTCAACGGATCAATCCGGCCTTTTTCATCCAGCACTTCCTCCTTTACATGCATTAATAACACCTCGCAGACCACCAGGTTACCAGCCGCGCCTACTGTCCCCAATTCAATCACTTGATTCACTTTGCACTCGAACGAAACACGGGCTTCGCCTACACGGGGTGGCTTCACCTTCTGAGAACTCACTTCAGTAAAACCCGCTTTCCTGAATTCATTTACTCCTTTTGGGAACTCGCAACTCGACAAGGACGCCTGCTCCACCATGTCATAGCTCACTATGTTGATCACAACTTCCGGCAGCGCTTTCACATTTTCATAGGTATGCTTCGTTGAACTGTCGCGTCCCCTGCGCGAAGGCGAGAACACGAGAATTGGCGGATGAGAGCTGAAGCAATTGAAAAAACTGAAAGGACTCAGGTTGACGTTACCATCCAGGTCGATCGTACTCGCAAAAGCAATCGGCCGCGGCACAACGGCACTTAGCAAGTAGGCGTGGAACTTCGATGGGGATTGTTCTTTTGGGTCTAAAGTCAACATAGTAAAAAGTTACGGGTAATCCGTTAATTGTTAGTCGTGAACATAGGTTGAATTTAAGTGCCTTCATTCATACTATTCACATCAACTTCTCATTCCGCTGGCAAGATTTTTCCTTTACACTCGCCGAATCCTACACGTACCCCATCCTTCTCGGCATGGGCTTTCATGATAATGGCATCTCCATCTTCGATAAACTTTCTCTCAACACCGTCGGGCATGTGCAAAGGTTTCTGACCATTCCAGGTCAGTTCAAGCAATGATCCATAGGAGCCTGGAGAAGGCCCGCTAATCGTGCCAGACGCGTAGAGGTCACCTACCTGGATGTTGCAGCCGTTACAAGTATGATGGGCGAGCTGCTGTGCCATGTTCCAGTACATATACTTAAAATTGCTGCGGCTGATCGTCACCGCATCGGAGTTACCTGTTGACAACAGAACTTCGAGCTGAATATCAAGATTTCTTTTTCCTTCAAATGCGAGGTAAGGAAGCACATGTGGATTCTGAACAGGTCCCTCTGTACGAAAGGGTTCCAGCGCATCGAGTGTCACCACCCAGGGGGAAATGGTTGACGCAAAGTTCTTCGCCAGGAATGGACCGAGTGGAACATATTCCCATTGCTGAATGTCGCGGGCAGACCAGTCGTTGAACAAAACCAGACCGATAATGTGATCCTCCGCCTGCTTTACACTCACATGTTTCCCCAGCTGGGTATTGACGCACGTAATGAATGCCATCTCAAGTTCAAAATCAAGTTTGCGAGTCGGACAGAACGCAGGGGGTTCGGCTTCGTTGGGCTTGATCTGACCTTTGGGCCTGTGTATCGGCGTGCCCGAAACCACAATCGACGAAGCACGACCATGATAGCCAACAGGCAAATGTTTCCAGTTTGGCAGCAAGGCATTTTTCGGGTCACGGAACATCGAGCCCACGTTGGTGGCGTGTTCCTCACTGCTGTAAAAGTCTGTGTAGTTGGGAATATGAACCGGCATCATCATCTGAACTTCCTGCATGGGGATCAATGCAATCTCTTTCGCCGGGTTGTCTCTTAATTCGGGGTTGTCATGGCGCAACAGTTCGGAAATGCGCTCTCTTACGGATCCCACTTTCATTCTGCCCATCGAGAAAAAGTCGTTCAAAAATTTCTGATTGAAAACGCCCGGAGCCAATCCCAGCCCATCGAGGAAACCGTTCTCGTGTAGATAAACCAGATCGATCACAAACTCACCGATGGCAACACCAGCCACGGGTGTGAGATAGCGTGTCTTAAATATCCCGAAAGGAAGATTCTGAATGGGGAAGTCAGAATTCTTTGATACATCAATCCAGCTCTTCAGCCTGGGGTCATTGGCGTTCATGATCACTTCTTTATTACCTTTCAAAATTAGTCTAATTTGGATTGTGGCACTGGATCTTCCGATCGCGTTTGAAAACTACATGAAGAATCGTCTGAACCAGGCGTTCGATGATTTTAAGAAGGCGCTGGAAGATATTCCGCCCGTCAGCATCCGATACAACCCAGCAAAAGTTCTACAGGCCGGCGGCGACCCCGTTGCCTGGAGTCGTTATGGCCGATATCTCCCGGATCGTCCGGTGTTCACACTGGATCCACGCTTTCATGCAGGTGCATACTATGTACAAGAAGCGAGTTCTATGTTTCTCGAACAAGCGGTTCAGCAGACTGCCGCCGACGGTGCTTCATTAAACATTCTTGATTTGTGTGCCGCACCCGGTGGTAAGTCAACGCACTTGTTGAGCCTGATCCCTGAAAGCAGTTTGCTGGTATCCAATGAAGTGATCCGATCCCGGGCTGGCATTCTCGTTGAGAATCTCACGAAGTGGGGCAATCATAATAGCGTGATCACCAGCAATGACCCTTCGGATTTCCAACGGTTAGGTGAATTCTTTGATGTCGTAGTACTGGACGCTCCGTGTTCGGGAGAAGGCTTGTTCAGAAAAGACCCTGATGCGATCGTTCAATGGTCAATGAAAAATGTTGAATTATGTTCCATGCGGCAGCGTCGCATTGTACATGATATCTGGCCCGCGTTGAGGCCGGGTGGTATTCTTATCTACTCGACATGTACCTACAATGATCCGGAGAACATAGACAATATGCGGTGGCTGAAAAAAGAATTCGATGCTGAATTCGTGAGCCTGAAGCTTCCCGCTGGAGTGGGGATTGAGGCTGTGGGTGGCGGCCAAGCAACCGGTTATCAGTTCTTTCCACATCGGGTGCGTGGAGAGGGGTTCTTTATGTCTATATTAAAAAAGAAGGGGAGTTATTCGACCAGGGCGTTAAGATCAAAGGATTTTTTGAAGAGTCCTACAAAAACACAGGTGACGGAGTTCAGCAACTGGATCCTTTCGCCCGATTCGCAACTATTCTTCCTTCATAATCAAACCGTAAGAATGTTTCCCATCCTTAAGAAATCGGAACTGCAGTTTATTCTTCAGAACCTGAGCGTAGTGTCGGCAGGCACAGCCATGCTGGAGATTATGAAGAATAAATTCGTGCCCGATCATGCATTGGCACTTTCAGTTCAACTGAATAAATCAGGTTTTGAAAGAATAGAAGTTGATAAAGAAAAGGCAATTCAATATTTAAGGAAGGACCCCCTGAATGTGAAGGCATCGCCTGGATTTGCACTCATAGAATTTGAAGGTCTGGGGCTTGGATGGGTAAATGTTCTGCAAAACCGGGTAAACAATCTCTATCCGAGTAATTGGAGAATAAGAATGGGGCACTAGGCCCCATCCTTCCCAAACCACATTCCGATCCCGTCGGAAAGGGCTCCCAACCTAAACCACCATGAAAGTCTGGATGATGGCGTCCGGCAGCGCCACCCCACTAAAGAATATCCCCACACAAAAAACTTTTTCATTGTACCCCGAGAGCTGGATCGCGAGGGGCAATGTACTTACCGAGATGACGGTATACATCACTGCAAATACAAATGTCAATACCACAACCACAGGCATAGTTGATGCTGTCAAAATAGATATCATACAAAGCAGAATGATAATCATACCACGATAGAAAGCGCGCTTCAAACCCATGGTGTTAATTAAATTACTGAGCGGGATCGATAATATCGCGGTGAGCACAAGGATCATTACAACCACCAACTTGCCATCAATTTCAAATGTTCGTGAGAATACCGGTGGAAAAAGATTGAACATCACCGACGTGGCCAGGCCCATTCCTATCCCCATCAGGAAAATAAAAGGCTTATGACTGCTGGTACCAGTTTCTTTTTTTACGGCTGCTTCGGCACCCTGCTGACCAAAAAGACCCAGGGAATTTTCTCTCAAAAAATATCCGGAAAGAAACACGACGAGACCACCTGAGATAAACGTAAGCGGCGCACCGAGGTAGTCAATGATGTCGACAATGACAGGCTCAAGCGCGTATAACAAATTGCCAACGATCGTCAGCAACGCCATGGCATTGGGCAATCGATCCACGGGTGTGAACAGTTCAATTGTAGAAAGTGCCGGACTGGTAAAAATGCTCATCGACACGAGCCATAAAACGATCAGCACCGGCAGGATCCATTTGAAAATAGGGCCTGGGTTCGTAAAAAGCGTGAAAGCGACGGCCATAAATACCATGGCCGCGAACGAAATTCCAAGGGTGATAATTGGAAGACGGTGTCCGTTCTTCACTCGAAACTGGTCTCCGATTCTTCCGGCAATGGGTGGTGTGATGACCAGTATCAATCCCTGTGCTACGGTGAGCAAAAAGGTGAATTCTGTAAACTGAAATTTTTCGAGAAGCTTGGGCTGATAGTTCTGGTAAGCGATCCACCCTATCACGATCGATCCATACAAAGCCGCCAGACTCCACAACTGTTTCCACTGAATGGAAAACGTCTTACTCTCCTGGGTCAAAGAAATGTTCATACGTTCCGGTTATTTTAAACATTTACGAAGGCAGCCCGCGCGGTGGATTTTTGTTCCCGCCTTTCCTTATTTTTGGCCTCATTTTTAAGATTGTACATGTCCCTTTCCACGAAATACAGCCCGGCAGAAGTAGAGAATAAGTGGTATTCCTATTGGATGGAGAAGCGTTTTTTCAGCGCTACCCCCAATCCTTCCAAAGAACCGTTTTGCATCGTGATCCCGCCCCCCAACGTCACGGGTGTGCTGCACATGGGGCATATGCTGAACAATACCATTCAGGACATCCTCGTCAGGAAAGCCCGTATGGAGGGCAAGGAAGCGCTGTGGGTGCCCGGCACAGACCACGCGTCGATAGCCACGGAAGCGAAGGTGGTGGGGATGCTGCGCGAAAGGGGCATTAAGAAGTCGGATCTCTCGCGCGACGAATTCCTCAAATACGCGTGGGAATGGAAAGAGAAATACGGCGGCATCATTCTCGAACAGTTGAAAAAACTGGGCGCTTCCTGCGACTGGGATCGCACCAGTTTCACGATGGACCCGGAATACTACAAAGCCGTTATCCGGGTCTTTGTCGATCTGTATAACAAAGGCTATATCTATCGCGGGCTTCGGATGATCAACTGGGATTGTGAAGCCAAGACAGCACTCTCCAACGAAGAGGTTCTGTACAAAGAAGATGGTGAAAAATCTATTCTTTACTCCGTCCGCTATAAAGTGAAGGGAGCTTCGGATGACTGGGTGACCATCGCCACACAACGACCGGAGACTATCCTGGGCGACGTGGCCATTGCCGTGAATCCCACCGACGAGCGCTACAAATCACTGGTCGGAAAAAAAGTACTGGTCCCTTTCATCAATCGTGAGATACCGGTTATCGCCGATGATTATGTAGACAAGACTTTTGGAACAGGTTGTTTGAAAGTTACACCTGCTCACGATGTGAACGACTACGAAATCGGTCTTCGGCATAAGCTACCGGTGATCGACACAATTAACGACGACGGCACACTCAATGAAAAAAGTGAGATGCCGAAATACGTCGGAAAGGATCGCTTCGCAGTGCGCAAGGAGATCGTGAAAGACCTGCGCGAGGCCGGACATCTTGTAAAAGAGGAAGAGTTCATGACGCGCATCGGACGCTCGGAAAGAACCAACACAGTTGTTGAGCCGAAACTTTCACTGCAGTGGTTTGTAAAGATGAAGGAAATCTCCCGCAAGGCCTATCAGGCTGTGGAACAAGATGAGATCAGGTTATACCCCGCTAAGTTCAAGAACACCTACCGGCATTGGATGGAGAACGTCCGGGATTGGTGTATCTCACGCCAGTTGTGGTGGGGTCATCGCATTCCGGCGTACTATTTTGGAAGTGGTGAAAACGATTTTGTTGTTGCTGAAACTGTGGCCGAAGCCGTTGCGGCTGCCTCCAAAAAATCGGGGAAAAATCTTTCTGAAAAAGATCTCCGTCAGGATCCGGATGTACTTGATACGTGGGCTTCGTCCTGGTTGTGGCCGGAAGCAGTGTTCGATGGCTTTAAAGATGAATATTTTGACAAATCAACCGGCAAGATTCTCAAATCAAAAAACAAAGACCTGTCCTACTTCTACCCGACGAATGTGCTGGTGACAGCGCCGGAAATCCTTTTCTTCTGGGTTGCCCGGATGATCATTGCCGGTTATGAATATCTTGACGAAAAGCCATTCGGTGACGTTTATCTCACAGGAATTGTCCGGGATAAGCTGGGCAGGAAGATGTCCAAACAATTGGGCAACTCCCCCGATCCTATCGAGCTGATGCAAAAGTATGGTGCCGATGGCGTGAGGACCGGCATGCTGTTCAGCTCACCGGCAGGCAATGACCTGCCTTTCGACGAGAAGCTCTGCGAACAAGGCAGAAATTTTTCAAACAAGATCTGGAATGCTTTCAGGCTGGTGAAAGGCTGGCAGATTGAAGACAAGCCGACGCCGACAGAAAACAAAATCGCCATCGAATGGTTCGATGCGCGATTCAGTCAAGGCCTTGATGAAATCAATGACCTATTCGCAAAATTCAGGATTTCAGATGCGCTGCTCGCCATGTATAAGCTCGTTTGGGATGATTTCTGCGCCTGGTATCTGGAAATCATCAAGCCTGAGTTTGGCAAGCCTATCGATCGCGAAACCTATGAACGTACCGTTCAGCATTTTGAAAATGTTTTGAAGCTGATGCATCCGTTCATGCCCTTCATCACCGAAGAGTTGTGGCACGAATTGAGAGAACGCAAAGAAAAAGAGTGCGTCATCGTTGCTTCATGGCCACGCGTAAATAAATTCGATCAGAAAATTCTTGATCAGGCTGCGCGTTCATTCCATATCGTTGGCGAAATACGCAACGTGAGAAATACAAAGGGGATCTCTCCGAAAGAATCACTGGGACTGAAGATCAAGGCTGAGCAGTCTTTCCTCGAAAAATCCTGGGTCGCAGTTGTGCAAAAACTTTCAAACCTCAGCACCCTCGATTTCACGGAACAATCCGTTGAGCAGAGTACCGGTTTCCTCATTGGCACCACCGAATGTTTTATACCGATGGCGGGAAAAACCGATCCCGCTAAAGAACGCGAGGCGATCACTAAAGAAATCGAATACCTGAAGGGATTTCTCGTTTCCGTGGACAAAAAATTATCAAATGAAAAATTTGTATCCAGTGCGCCCGCTCAGGTGATCGAGATCGAGAGGAAGAAAAAAGCAGATGCCGAGATGAAGATTAAGTCGTTGGAGGAAAGCCTTAAAAGTTTGAATTAGCCGCGAGGGCGCGAAGGCGCGAGCGTTTGCGGGAAAAATCATCAGGAATTCCGGATTTCACGACTGCGCCCCTGTGGCTACATTCAACACATGGTGACAAATTCAAAATTCAATCTTTCCGATTCAGAAGAATCGATCGGAAGTGCAATTGTAAATGCCGCTTACAAGATCCATTGTGATCTTGGTCCCGGGCTGCTTGAAAAAGTATACGAAGTCTGCCTTTGTCATGAACTCGGGAAAGCCGGATTTCATGTTGAACGACAAGTGGTGCTTCCGATCCATTACGATGGAGTGATTTTCGATGAGGGCCTAAGATTAGACCTTCTAGTCGATAAAAAAGTGGTGATTGAGACGAAAGCTGTCGATGAAGTCAATCCAGTGTGGATGGCACAAGTATTGAGCCACCTAAAGCTGGGTGGCCTCCAGCTTGGTTTTCTAATCAATTTCAATGTGCCAATCATAAAAAATGGAATCAGACGTGTTGTCCTCAGCAAGGACAGCAGAACACCTTCTTGAATAAAGTAAATTGTAGTTCTTCGCGTTTTCGTGCCTTCGCGGCAATATCATTATACCCTTGCCGCCAGCAGCAACTCTATGTTCCGGTACTTCATCCCAAATTTCCTGGCAACAGATTCGTTGGTAAGGCCGCCTTTGTAGGTATAAACACCTTTCATAAACCACTTGTGAGAGAAGATCATTTCCTCCACGCCGCCTTCTTCTGCCGCACGCAGGATCGTAGGCGTGAAGATGTTGCTCAGAGCCGTCGTCGCGGTGTGGGCCACCCGTGAAGCCACGTTCGGCACGCAATAATGGATCACATCGTATTTTCTAAAGACGGGTTTGGCGTGGGTAGTGATCTCTGATGTTGCGATGCATCCTCCCTGATCGATGCTCAGATCGATGATCAACGAGTTTGCTTTCATGTGACTCACCATTTCTTCAGAAACCACATGACGCGCCCGGCCCTTTTCAGCACGCAAGGCACCAATAACAACATCAGCCGATTTAAGACCCTCGGCTAGCGTAGCCGTATCGATCGTCGAGGTGTAGAATTGATGACCCAGCGTGTGCTTGATCCTCCTTAACTTGTACAAATGGTTGTCGAAGACTTGTATTTCGGCGCCGAGACTCAATGCCGCGCGAGCCGAATACTCAGCGACAGTGCCCGCACCAATGATTACTACTTTCGTCGGCGGCACTCCGGTGATACCACCGAGGATAATTCCTTTGCCATCATGCACCGAACTAAGGTATTCGGCCGCGATCAGCATCACCGTACTTCCCGCAATTTCGCTCATGCTGCGGATGATGGGCATGCCTCCTACTTTGTCTTCAATGAATTCCCAGGCCAGCGCAGTAACACGCTTTTGTATCAACGCATCAATAAATTCTTTTTTAAGGTGGCCCAGCTGAAGAGCGCAGATCAAAGTCTGCCCCGGCTTGAAGTATTGCATTTCTTCCAGTGTGGGGGGCTCAATCTTTAAGACAATATCCGCTTTGTAGACCTCCTGAGGTGAGTAAACGATCTTCGCACCGACCTCGCTGTATTGCTTGTCAGAAAACTTAGATCCCGCTCCGGCGTTCGTTTCCACCCAAACCTCGTGGCCATGACTCACCAGAATTCCCACGGCATCGGGTGTGAGGCTGATGCGATTCTCCTGAAGCGAAATCTCCCGTGGCAATCCGATAAAAAAAGTGTGATTGTCTTTCTTCACTTTCACCAACTGCTCCTGCGTATATACACTTGCTTTTGCCAGTGTCTCAAATCCCGGTTTCGTCTTCGCTGTCATGTTCGCTGATACTCGATTTTTCTGGTAAGAGGTGTCGTTGGGGTGATCCTTACTTTGAAGTGAGACGGCGGTGTAAGTGAACCGAGTTTTTCAGGCCACTCGACCAGGCACAACGCGCCGGAGTCGAAATATTCTGAGGCTCCGATATCAAAAACTTCCTTTTCACCGGCGAGTCTGTAAAGATCAAAATGGTAAATGCGTTCGTTCCCGTTTGCCTGGTATTCGTTGACGATCGAAAAGGTCGGGCTGCTCATGGATTCATGCACGCCCAGAGACCGGCCAATTGCTTTGATCAACGTGGTCTTTCCGGAGCCCATTTCACCATACAGGAGCCAAACTTTTATTTCTCCCGCAGCCTGACTCAATTCACGCGCGACGGCATCCAAACTATCCTGAGATATTGACTGGCCACCAGCCGCCGCTTGCCATAATTCAGGCATTCTTCGAAGTTAAGAAAATTAACGGAATGATCATCTCTTCAAGGCTCACACCACCGTGCTGAAAAGTGTCTTTGTAAAGACTTACGTAGTAGTTGTAATTGTTCGGATATGCAAAAAACTGATCTTCGATCGCGAACACATAGCTCGTGGAAACATTATTCTTGGGCAGGAAAAATCTTTCAGGCTTGAGTACCGCGAGAATCTTGTCCCCTTCATAACCCAAATTCTTACCCTGCTTATACCGGAGATTGGTGTTCACACTTTTATCCCCCACGATCTTGAAGGGTTTTTTCACGCGTATGGTTCCATGATCGGTGGTGATGATGACGCGGGCTTTTCTTTCCGAGATCTTTTTCATGATCTCAAACAAGGGTGAATGAATGAACCAGGATTTAGTGATGGAGCGATAAGCTGCTTCGTCGGGAGCGAGCTCTCGAACCATGGCCATATCGGTCCGCGCATGGGAAAGCATGTCTACAAAGTTATACACGATCACATTGAGATCATTCGTAAACAAGTTGGAAACGGAATCTGCCAGGTCGCGGCCTTCTTCGAGTTTTTTGATCTTGTGATAGGAGAATTTGAAATTGAGGTTGTTGCGCCGGATCTGCTTTTCCAAAAACTGATCTTCAAAATTATTTTTCCCCTCCTCTACGTCTTCGCCCACCCATAGTTCAGGATACGTCTTCGCCATATCCGACGGCAACATACCGGAAAAGATCGCGTTCCGGGCATATGCGGTAGTGGTCGGCAGGATCGAATAGTAAGTTTCCTCCTTTTCAATCGTGAAGAATTCCAGCAACTCAGGCTCAATGGCTTTCCATTGATCAAATCGCAGGTTGTCAATTACCATCACAAAAGTGGGCCGGTTGGAATTGATCTCGGGGAAAACTTTCTTCTTCATCAACTGGTGTGACAACAGAGGCTTGGATGCCTTTGGATCATTGAGCCAGCTTTCAAAGTTCTTTCGGATAAACCGGCAAAAGTTAACGTTGGCTTCCACCTTCTGTGACTCGAGCACCTCAGCCATACTTGCGTCAGCCTGATCCATCTGCAGCTCCCAGTACACCAGCTTCTTATAAATATCCGCCCAGGCTTCGTGATTGAGATCATCCAGAAAGGCCATGCTGATCTTTTGGAATTCCTGCTGATAGTCTGATGTGGTTCTCTCCATCACGAGACTTTTCTTGTCCAGAATCTTTTTCACCGACAACAGGATCTGGCTTGGGTTTAGGGGTTTGATGAGGTAGTCGTCGATCTTGGCGCCGATGGCTTCTTCCATGATCTGCTCCTCTTCGTTCTTTGTGATCATAACCACGGGCACGTTCGGTTTCAACGCTTTGATCTGGCCCAGTGCTTCAAGGCCTGAAAGCCCGGGCATGTGCTCATCCAGGAAAATCACGTCAAAATTTCTGGCTTCATTCAGTTCCACCGCTTCCGCGGCATTATTCACCGGCGTTATATCGTAGCCTCGCTGCTGGAGAAAGAGTATGTGCGGTTTTAAAAGATCAATCTCATCATCTGCCCACAAAATCGAATATCTTTGCATGAAATTTTTTTGATACAAGTTAACTAATAATAGGAATCATCGGTATTCAAATATTCCCCGTTCATCTTGAACAAAAACAAAATCATAAACGATCCCGTGTACGGGTTTATATCGATCAAAAGCAAAAAGATTTTTGATCTGATTGAACATCCGTTTCTCCAGCGCATGCGTCACATACGCCAGCTGGGACTTACAGAGCTCGTTTACCCGGGCGCAATTCACACGCGCTTTCACCACGCGCTGGGCGCCATGCATCTGATGGGGCAGGCACTCCAGATCCTGAAATCGAAGGGAGTCGATCTTTCTGAAGAAGAAATCGAAGCCGCACAGATTGCCACACTCCTGCACGACACCGGGCACGGACCGTTTTCGCACGCACTTGAAGAAACGTTGCTGGCACACATCAGGCATGAGAGTCTTTCCTTTCTGTTCATGAAAGAATTGAATAGGCAGTTCAATGGCGGTCTTTCTATGGCTGTAAAAATTTTTCAGAACACCTATCATAAAAAATTCCTTCACCAGCTTGTGAGCTCTCAACTTGACATCGACCGGCTCGACTACCTCAACCGGGATAGCTTCTTTACCGGTGTGAAAGAAGGCGCTGTAGGAACGGATCGCATCATCGCGATGCTCAACGTAGAGAAAGGTCAGTTGGTGGTTGAAGAGAAGGGGATTTATAACATCGAGAATTTTCTCAATGCAAGACGGCTGATGTACTGGCAGGTGTACCTCCACAAGACTTCGGTAGCTGCCGAGCGACTTCTTGTCAACATGATCAAACGGGCACAATACCTCGCCGCTTCGGGAGAAGCGCTGCCTGCAAGTCATGCGCTTTCACTCTTCATCAACAATCCATTTACGCTCGAGGATTTTTCTGATAAACCAGATCTGTTGAATGCGTTTGGCAACCTGGATGACAACGATGTGTGGGGTGCTGTGAAACAGTGGCAATCCCATCGCGACACGGTTTTGGCGCGTCTATGTAAAATGCTCCTTGACCGAAAACTCTTTCAAATCAGACTTTCAACCGGATCCATCGTGAAAGCGGACGTGGAGAAAGTGCGGGATGCGATTGCGCGCGAATGGAAACTCACGAAGAGTGACGCAGCCTACCTCTTTTCTCATGGCACGGTTTCCAATGAGGCCTACCTCTCAGAACGGAATTCAATACAAATCCTGATGAAGACGGGCGAGCTGTTGGATGTGGCCCAGGCTTCCGATCTGCCCAATATTAAGGCCATGAGCAAAATCGTTAAAAAAAACTACCTATGCTGGCCCAAAAACCTATCTTTGTAAATTAGACTACAATCATCTGGGCCAGGTCAGTCGCGGCCCGTATCCTTATGGAATTTACTCTAAATCAGATCGCCGGCATGTTGGGTGGCGAAGTACGCGGGGATGGTAATCAGAAGATCAACATGCTTGGAAAGATTCAGGATGCCAAGGAAGGGCAAATCGCGTTCCTTGCGAATCCGAAATATGAACAATACATCTACACCACAAAGGCCAGTGCTGTTATCGTTCAGAAAGACTTCCAGCCTAAAAAAGAAATACAATCATCACTCGTCCTTGTCGATGATCCGTATTCAAGCTTCACTGTGCTGCTGGAGGAATACCACAAGCTCATCAGTTTTCAAAAATCAGGAATAGAGCAACCGAGCTTCATCGGTGAAAAAACCACGGTTGGTAAAAATATTTATCGTGGCGCGTTCTCCTACATCGGAAATGATGTAAAGATCGGCGACAACACAAAGATTTATCCGCACGTTTTCGTTGGTGATAATGTGTCCATTGGCAACAATGTCATCCTTCATCCCAACGTAAAACTTTATGCCGGCACGCGCATCGGCAACAATTGCGTGATCCATGCCGGAACGGTAATCGGTTCGGATGGTTTCGGCTTCGCTCCGCAGGAAGATGGTACCTACAAAACGATCCCGCAGCTGGGCAATGTGATTATCGAAGACAACGTGGCAATAGGTGCCAATACCGTGATTGACTGCGCGACTCTGTTCGGAGACTCTACAATCATTCGCCAGGGTGTGAAGCTTGACAACCTGATTCAGATTGCACACAACGTAGAGATTGGCAAGAACACGGTGATCGCTGCGCAGGCCGGCATATCGGGTTCATCCAAAGTGGGAGAAAATTGCATGATCGCAGGGCAAGTGGGAATTGCAGGCCATCTCGTAATTGCCAACAACACAAGTCTGGGTGCTCAAGCTGGCATTTCCAAGTCCATTACCGAGGAAGGTGCCAGGATGCTCGGTTATCCCGCGTTCGACATCAAAGAATACTTCCGCGCTTACGCGATATTCAAAAAGCTGCCAGATCTCAACTATCGCCTCCGGGAATTGGAAAAGAAGATGAGCGCAAACGGTACGCATCCGATAGAAACGCCATCAAACGGGCAAAACAGTGACCATTAAGCCCTTGGGTGGCGCCAATTTTGGGATAGTGGCCCCCGCCGATTAAATTTGCGCACCCAAATCAAGAAATGCTTAATCACAAGCAACAAACCATCAAGAAGTCGGTTACGATCTCTGGCGTCGGGCTCCATACCGGAGTTCAGACGACGCTGACGTTTATGCCGGCGAAACCCAACCATGGCATCAAGTTTCAGCGTGTAGACCTGCCCGGAGCACCTATCATCGATGCCGACTGCGACCGGGTGGTCGATGTATCCCGTGGAACCACGATCGAGCAAAGTGGTGCCCGGATCAGCACCATCGAACATACCCTGGCTGCACTCGTCGGATTGGAAATTGACAACGTAATGATCCAGATCGACGGCCCCGAAGCCCCGATCATGGACGGCAGCTCGATACAATTCGTTCAAGTACTGAAAGAAGCCGGCACGGAAGAACAAAATGCGCTTCGTGACTTCTTTGAAGTGCAGGACTCCATCTTCTACCGTGAAAGCGCACGACACGTAGAGATCGCGGCTCTTCCGCTGGATGATTATCGCGTAACGGTGATGATTGACTACAACTCTCCTGTACTGGGCAGTCAGCATGCATCGATCACAAACATTCAGCAGTTTGAAAAGGAAATTGCTTCGTGCCGCACATTCTGCTTTCTCCATGAACTGGAGATGCTGTACAAAAATAATCTCATCAAAGGCGGTGATCTCAATAACGCCATTGTGATTGTGGACCGTGTGATTGAGCCGCACGAACTCAACAACATCGCAAAGATGTTAAACAAGCCTACCGTTGAAGTAAAGAAAGAAGGCATTCTGAACAATGTGGAGTTGCGCTATAACAATGAGCCAGCCCGCCATAAACTACTCGATATCGTTGGTGACCTGGCCTTGGCCGGGAGACCATTGAAAGCACAGATTCTTGCCGCGCGACCCGGTCATGCTGCAAACGTCGCTTTCGCCAAAAAGCTGAAGAAGGCGATGGCCGAGTCCGACAAGAAAGGTGTACCGAGATACAATCCATCGCTGCCGCCGGTGATGGATATCAAGAAAATCACACAAACACTCCCTCACCGTTATCCGTTTTTGCTGATCGACAAGATCATTTATCTCGACAAAGAGACTGTCGCCGGAGTAAAAAATGTAACGGTCAATGAACCATTTTTTACAGGACATTTTCCTGGCAACCCAATTATGCCTGGAGTTCTGCAGGTTGAAGCAATGGCTCAAATCGGAGGCATTCTGGTACTCAATACGGTTCCGGATCCTGAGAATTACTGGACGTTGTTTCTTGGAATTGATGAATTCCGTTTCAGGAAGATGGTGCTGCCTGGTGATACCTTGGTCATACAATGCGATTTGCTGGCACCGATCAAGCGAGGCATCGCTAAAATGTATGGAAGAGGCTATGTGGGTAACACGCTTGTTTGCGAAGGAACCATGACAGCCAGTATCGTTAGAAAAGATTCATGAGTTACCACCTCCTCGCCAACGTACACCCCGAAGCGGTCATTGGCAACAATGTCGTCATCGAACCATTTGCTACCATCCAAAAAGACGTCATCATTGGTGACGGGAGCTGGATCGGACCCAACGCCGTCGTCTGGGAAGGCTCGAGAATTGGCAAGAATGTAAAGATCTATCCCGGTGCATCGGTCTCCTCTATCCCACAGGACCTGAAGTTTGCGGGTGAAAAAACAGAAACCTTTATCGGCGATAACACGGTAATTCGTGAAAGCGTAACCATTAGCCGCGGCACCGCCGATAAGCACAAGACCGTTATCGGAAAGAACTGTTTGCTGATGGCCTATGTGCACATCGCTCACGATTGTATCATCGGAAACAACTGCATTTTCGCAAACGCAGTGCAGGTAGCAGGCCACGTCACCATCGAAGACTGGGCCATCATCGGTGGTGCAAGCGCCTTGCATCAGTTCGTAAAAGTGGGCGCCCACGTGATGCTGTCCGGTGGTTCGTTGGTTAGAAAAGATGTACCTCCTTATACCAAGGCGGCACGTGAGCCGCTTACGTATGCTGGTGTAAATTCGATTGGATTGCGCCGTCGTGGGTTCACGCCTGAAAAAATCAACGAGATACAGGAGATATACCGCTTCATCTTCCTGAAAGGCATGAACAATTCCAAAGCACTGGATCTGGTGGAAAAGGAAGTTCCTGCCAGTACAGAGCGCGACTACATTGTCAACTTCATCAGGAGTTCGGAACGCGGTGTTATGAAAGGGCTCTCTACACGCATCACTTCGTTTGAATGATCCTCGCGGCGGAGAACCTGGGAAAAAGATTTAATCGTTCCTGGATCTTCAGAAACCTGACTCAGACTTTTAAGCCCGGCATTCACGCAATCACAGGACCCAACGGCTCCGGAAAATCAACCCTTCTTAAAGTATTATGGGGCCAACTGCCGGCGTCAAATGGTTCGATTGCCTATTTATCCGACGGTCAAAAAATTCCCGTTGAAGAAATTTATAATCACATTGGGATCGCCACACCCTACATGGACCTTGTGGAAGAATTCACACTCGAGGAAATGGTTCGCTTTCATTTTTCATTTAAGAAACTGAGACTGGCCGATGATGCGACCGAAGTGATGGACAAAATGGAACTTTCGCATGCCCGGAAAAAGCCCATTTCTCAGTTTTCCTCCGGTATGAAACAAAGGCTGAAACTCGGGCTCACCTTCTTTTCGGATGTTAAAATTATTTTTCTTGACGAACCAACGACCAACCTCGACGCAGCGGCCATCCAGTGGTATTGGAAAAATATGGCGAATTTGAGTCCAGAATCCCTGATGTTCATCGGCTCGAACCTGGAAAATGAGTATCCCCCACATGCGCTGAAAATCAATCTTTTGAATCATAAATAGTCCCCGGCAGGGGGTTACATAAACGGGAAATAATTCATTAAACCCTTGTATTTTGTCCAGTAAGCCTCGTTTTCTTTTAGAAATAGACCCTATTTTAGTATGTTTGATTTTAATCCCTGACGCGCATGAGAAGTACTAAATTCTTACCAATTGCTGCTATCGTCTTTGTTTTGCCGATGCTTTTCGGCTGCCCAAGCAAGAACAATCCGACACCAAATGGTCCTGATCAGCAATTAACCAAGCTTTCCAAGAGCTGGAAGTGTACGGCTGCAACGCTTGATAACACTCCGCAAACAGCAGCCAACAACGCCGATTATTCTGCTTTTGTCCTGACTGTATCCGGAACTGCCGGTCAAACGACTTTCAATTACTCATGTGCGGGCCGTCCGAAGCCATTGAGCCCCTGGCCGGATTCAGGCACATTTACCTTCGGTACTGATTTTGCGACGAGCGTTACGCGCAATGATACAAGTGGTGGCATTCCCGTCACTTATTCCGTCACTGACTCACAACTTCAGGTGACATTCAATTATGGCGGAGCTGGTTTTGCGAGTCGTGTCAACAACGTGAAAGGAAACTGGGTATTTACTTTCGCCCCGCAATAGCCTGCGTCAAGCAACGACATCGAAACCCCGATCTGAAGTCGGGGTTTTTTTATTTATTTCAATATCACAATAGTGATACCCTCTCCTCCCCGATCGGCGTGTTCATCTCTGAATGACTCAACACCTTTTAGATTTTTCAGATAATCACGAACCACTTTTCGCAGTACTCCTTCGCCTTTTCCATGCAGGATTTTTATCTCAGCCTGATTGAGCAGTATCGCATCGTCCATGAATCGTTCGAGCTCCGGCAACACTTCTTCAACACGCTTGCCGCGGATATCCAATACGGATGAAAAATCTGATTGACGTTTGTGCAACTCTATGCCACGGGTGACTGGCCTGGCTTTGACCACCTGAACAACCTGATCACTCCTGACCAGCCTTTCCAGTTTCACAGTCGACCTCAACTCTCCAAATTGTACGATCGCATTCTTTGCCTTGATTGACAGGATCGTTCCTGTTACCTCACCACCGGTCATGCGCACCTTGTCTCCTTCTTTCAAAGGACCGGCAACTTTTACCGGCGCGTTTGAGCTGGGCTTTACTTTCTTTTCAAGATCTTTCAATCCCTGCCGTACTTTCCGTGTCTCTTGCTTCTCCGCACGGTTCTCGCGTATGTGACGAATTGTTTTTTCGATCTCACGGTTCGTTTCTTTCAACAAACCAGACGCCTCGGCCTTCGCATTGTTAATGATCTCTTTTTTCTGTAATTCCAGTTTGCTGGCCAGCTCCTCGTAGCGGTGAACCGTTGACGCAAGTTTCTCTTCGCGCTGCGCCAATTCTTCGCGTTGTGTCGTTACCAGTTGCTTCTCTTCTGCAACTTGCTTCATTAGCGTTTCAAGGCCGGTGAGCTCTTTGCCGATGATGCGCTCCGCGGCCGCTATGGTTTGATCTGAAAGTCCGGTCTTGCGCGCTATCTCCAACGCAAATGAACTACCTGGTTTACCGATCTCTAATTTGAACATGGGCAGCAAATGTTCGGTATCGAATTGCATAGCGGCGTTGCGCATGCCCGGAAAATTACTGGCGAAAACTTTTAGGTTGTAATAGTGTGTGGTGGCGAGTCCCCACACCTGTTTCGAAACAAGTTCCTGCAGAACCGCTTCGGCAATGCCTCCACCAAAGTTCGGATCCGTGCCTGCACCCAGCTCGTCCATTAACACGAGCGTCGACGGATTCGACTCCCGGAGGAAAAAATTCATGTTTCTTAAATGCGAACTGTAGGTACTCAGGTCATTTTCTATCGACTGCTGATCACCGATGTCCAGCAAAACGTTCTTAAAAATTCCCATCACCGAATCTTCACGAACCGGAACGAGCATTCCACATTGAAACATGTATTGAATGAGTCCAACGGTCTTCAGGCAAACTGATTTGCCGCCAGCGTTTGGACCTGACACCAGGAGAAATCTTTGATCATTTTCCAGGGAAATATCGAGCGGCACCAGTCTTCGTTTACCCTGAAGTGCGAAGAACAACAACGGATGTCGCGCCTGCTTCCAACGGAGTGCGGGTATCTCTTCGATAATTGGCAACATCGCGGAGAGATCCTGCGAAAATCTGGCTTTTGCTTTAGTGAAATCCAGCCAGCCGAGAAATTGATAGGCGCGTTCCAGTTCCGGCAACTCTTCGCGAATAATCGCGGTGAGGTCACGAAGGATTCGAACGATCTCCTTTCTTTCCTCAAATTCCAGATCACGCAGATCGTTGTTAGCCTCCATCACCTCGCCCGGCTCGAGGTAAACTGTTTGTCCTGTTGAAGATTCATCAATGACATATCCTTTGATCTTGCGCTTGTGTTCGGCGAGAATGGGGATCACGAGTCTACCATCGCGAATGGTGGGATTAGCACCCGCGGAAGTCCATCCCTGATCCAACGCCTTGCGCATCACCTGCTCTGCCAAGCGTCTTACTTTTTGCTGTTCTTCCTGAAGTCGCCGGCGGATCTTAGCCAATTCGGGTGACGCATGGTCGACTACAACGCCTTCGTCATCAATCGCACGGCGTATCGCATCGCGAACCCGCTTCCCGTTTCCCACCGCCTGCGAAACATCAAAAAGATGGGGGCAGCGTTCTCGGTTCTTGTCAATAAATATTTTGGCAAGAGTCACACTTTCGAGTGCATTGCTGACGCGCAACAATTCGAACGACTCGAGAAAATTTCCTTCGATCGCGGCGGTCTCAAACCACTGGCGCGGGTCATCATAGGAACCCACCGGCAAATCTTCTCCCCGATCGATGACATTCTTCGTCTCAAGGCATTCAAACAATAATCGTTTGATCCTGACGATGTCGTCCAGAAACATGATCTCCTCGACATTCTTCTTGCCGATTTCCCCGGAACAGTACCTTTCAATACGTTGGCGAATCTGGTCGAATCCTAACCGTTGCTCAAAATCTTTGGGATAAACCATTTTGGATCAGGGAACGATCGGGGCATGAAGCAGACGTTGCTCCCGCAAACTGAGCGAATCGATGACGATGTCATAAATGGCTTCAAGCTCCTGCGGGTGCTCCAGGTAATATTGATACGATTTTTCGAGTGTGGTATCCTGAAGGCTTTTGCGGCGGAGCAGGGAATCCTCATACGGAACGAAGAGTCGATACGCCGAATCGCGCACCATTGGGAGTGTGAGAATACGGGCCTCAGCCAGATACATCGTCATCATCCAGTCTGCCATCTGAGCTTTGGTGAGAATCCCCTGGGTGGGCTTCTCGTTTTGGCAGGAAAAAGCCACCGAAAAGATCATTACTAAAATAACCCCCCTTAATCTCATACAAATCTTTCTTTTGGCAAGCGCAAATTAACCATATTTTAGCGCCTCTAAAATGATGCCGTAAGTGAGGGAACTACTCAAAAAACTTCGCAGGTATGAAATTCAGATCCGGAAAGCCATCAACAGCCAGATGCAGGGTGACTTTCATTCGATCTTTAAGGGATCGGGCCTGGAGTTCGATGACGTGCGACCCTACCAATACGGCGATGACATCCGTGCGATAGACTGGCACGTTTCGGCCAAGGGTCATGGCACCTTCATAAAAACCTTTAAGGAAGAAAAAGAGCAAACGATCTATTTCATTCTTGATGTGAGCGCATCGCAAAACATCGGAGCGAAAGGCAGAACGAAATTCGATATTGCGGTTGAGATCTGCGGAGTGCTCGCGATGTCGGGAGCCAAGGAATCAAGCCAGATCGGATTGATTGCGTATTCGGATGAACGGGAGAAATTTCTGAAGCCCAAAAAAGGAATGGCCCAGGTCTACGAAATTCTCTCGCAGCTGCAAAAGCTGAAACCCCGGTCGACGAAAACCAATCTATCTAAAGCGATTTCCTTCGCGCTGAATTCGATCAAAAGGAAGAGTGTGATCATCATGATTTCTGATTTCATTGATGAAGGATATTTTCACAACCTGCAGTCGCTCGCACGTAAACACGATCTGGTGGTGATTCAGATCAGCGACAACCGCGAAACGAATTTGCCCAAGCTTGGCATCATACCAGCTTTGGACAAGGAGTCTAAAAAAACGTTGTGGCTGAATACATCGTTTGGTGATTTCAGAAATCAGCTGGCTACCACGCATGCCACGCGGCAGTCGGAATTGATGAAGTTCAGCCGGAAACATCAGATCAATTATCTGGGGCTAAATACCGAAGAAGATTATGTTCCAAAACTCCTTCGGTTATTCAAGGTGAGAAATAAATCGTTAAAGACTTCGTAGGTGATAAGGATGCGTGTGACGTACAGGTTTTTTGCATTTACGATGTTTTTGTCGGTTGCGACATTTGCACAGGATAGTACACGCGTGCGCGGATACTTCCTCGCCGACAGCTTGAGCGTGGGGGAATCGGTTCCCTATATCCTCACCGTGCGCTACCCGATGAATGAACAGGTATTATTTCCGGATTCCCTGTTTTCATTTACTCCTTTTGAAATTACCCGTAAAAATTTCTTTCCAACCCGTACCAGGGGAGGCACGAGTTACGACAGTGTAGTCTATCTCCTAACCACTTTTGAGATCGACAGCATCCAGCAACTCAGGCTGCCGGTTTTTGTCGTTCAGGAAAAAGACTGCCTGGCCGTGTATGCACCCCTGGATCACGTCTTCCTCCGCCACCAGGTTGCTTCGGTACCGGATTCACTCACCGTCGAGAAGCTGCCGCTCAAAGTGAACACAGCTTATCAAAAAGTGAAATGGATATTGAATTACCCCGTGGTCATGATTGCGGTGGGTGTGTTCATTGTGGCTGGGATCATTGTGTGGCTTGTATTTGGGAAAAAAATCCGCAAATATTTCGCTTTGAAAAAACTTAAGAGGGGCTATCAGGAGTTTCTTTCCAGGTTCAATCCAGCCATCGAAAAACTGAGTGTGCAATTTTCAGTGCGCAATGCAGAGGAGACCCTGGTGATTTGGAAGAACTATATGGAAAATCTTGAAAGGCATCCCTATATGAAGCTGACGTCTCGTGAAATTGTTCGCATCGCGGGTGACACCAATCTGGAACAGGCGCTGCGTGCCGTGGATCGAAGCATCTATGGAGGAATCGCATCTTCCGTGGAGCCATTCAGGTTCTTAGAGACCTACTCGCATACCAGGTTCGTTAAGAAAGAGGAGGAATTAAAGAATGGATAGCGTGAATTATTGGTCACCCGAATGGTTCTATCCTTCGACCTTCCGTTCGTATACGTGGGCGTATTCATTGATACTGTATGCGATCGCCCTGGTACCGTTCGTGCTGGCAGCGAGGTGGATCTGGCGTTATTTCTTTAATCAAAAACTTCCCGTAGCCTTTGCTAAAGGCGAGCTCACGAGCTCCCCCCTCACCTGGCTGAGGATGTTGCCGGAGTTTTTGCTGGGTTTCATCATGGTACTCCTGCTCATTGCTCTGGCGAGACCGCAACGCACCAATGAGAAAGTGGAGCAATGGACTGAGGGCATCGATATCATGTTGGCCATCGATATTTCGCAGTCGATGCAGATAGAAGATTTTACACCCAACCGCCTGGAAGCGGCGAAGAACGTGGCACGCGACTTTATCAAAGGAAGAATTCAGGATCGCATCGGACTGGTGGTATTTTCCGGAGATGCTTTTTCCCTCACGCCGCTGACCACAGACTACAATCTTTTGTATTCTTACTTGAATGAATTAAGCTTTGACATGATTGAGAGCCGCGGCACAGCAATCGGCAGCGCTTTGGCCGTGGTCACCAACCGCATGCGCGAGTCAACATCAAAATCAAAAGTATGCATCCTGATCAGCGACGGAGACAACACCGCTGGAAATATCGATCCGATCACATCCGCGGAACTGGCCGCGGCTTATAACATCAAGATTTACACCATCGTCGTGGGCAAAGAAGGAATGGTGCCGTACGGAAAGGATTTCTTCGGGCGACCCAATATGGTTAACAACACCGTCGATGAAACCACCATGCGCAAGATCGCAGAACTGGGTTCGGGTGAGTTTTTCCGTGTGACTGACAACCGCGCTTTGCAGCAGGTATTTCAAAAGATCGATCAATACGAAAAAGCGGAAATCAAGGAGACGCGGTTCAAAGACACCACCGATTTCTATTATGTCTACTTACGATGGGCCATCGCGCTCTTCCTCCTTTGGCTGTTACTTAAGTCAACGTTTATCAGCAACGTGCTGCAGGATTAGAACGGAGGGAATTTTTTTCTTCAGGGCTGAATAAAGGTGATTGTTTTTGCGGCGAGCATGAGACGGCATCCAAAGAAAACCAGCACGATACCCATCACCATATTAAGGATTTTGAGAGCTTTTTGTGTCACCAACAACCTCAGCTTGTCAGCGAGGTAAGCCTTCAGTATGTCTGTGGCCAGCACGGTACCCAACAACGCGCAGAAGAATAATGCAAACTGTGCGGCTTCCGTGTATCCGTAATTAATGGTTGCCAGGCTCACGGTTGCAATCCAGAAGAAAAGAACCATAGGCGTCATGCCATTGATTAGAAAACCCTTGATCACATAGCGGTAAAGTCTCTTTTCTTCCACCGGATGAAGGGAGTTGACCGGACTTGTTCGGGTCTTGACAAGCAAATGATATAATCCGAATCCCACCAACAACGCGCCACCGCCATAAGCCAGGTATAACTTTAGGTTCGAACTGGCCATAATCTGCGCGAAGCCCAGGTAACAGACCAGAACATAAATGATGTCGCTTATAGAAACACCCACAGCAACCAAGAGGCCCCGACTGAATCCCTTTTCTATGCTCGTCTGAATGATCGTGAAAAACACGGGCCCAACGAGGAACGCCAGGACCACGCCGAGTTCAAGGCCGTTTAAAATAATGCTGATCACTGGGCTGCCTGGGCAAAAGATTTCCAATCCTCGAATTGAGCGTTTTTCATCACGCGGGGAAATTTATTCTGCCCACCCACTTTTCCTTTCGACTCCATCCACCGGTAAAACGTCTGTACCGGCACTACATCAACATAAACATCTTTCAATGCAGCACTTCTTTCCACCGAATAATCGTCATTGAGCTGTTTCAGAAAATAATCGAGCCGCTCTTTGACCGCCTTCTTGTCCACTTTACTGTCCGTGCCGAGGAACCAATGGTGCGCAAACAACGAACCGTGCGGTATTCCCGCCACAGTAAATTCTTTGATTTCTATGTTCATTTCATTGGAAAGCATTTCCACGGCCTTGTTCATGTTATCGACAGAAAGGTGCTCCCCACAAAGACTGAGGAAATGCCGGGTACGTCCCGTTATTACAATTTCGCATTCCTCAACAGATGTGAATTTGATCACATCGCCAATAAGATAACGCCAGGCGCCTGCACAGGTCGATAACAGCAGTGCATATTCTTTGCCTTCTTCTACTTCGTCGATAAGCAGTGTTTTCGCTTCCGGATTGAGTTCACCATTCGGAAAAAAATTATCATCATTGAAAGGAACGAACTCATAAAAAATTCCATTGTTCAATACGAGTTTCATCGACCTTTGATTAGGCTCGGCCTGATAAGCAATAAAACCCTCTGACGCGAGGTAGGTCTCGATGAAATTAATGGGACGTCCCAATAGTTTTTCAAAACCCTTGCGATATGGATCAAACGATACACCGCCATGCACATAGACGTGAAGATTGGGCCAGAGCTCATGGATATGTTTTACTTTATGATACGCGATGATCTTCTCCAGTAATATCTGAATCCAGGCGGGAACACCGACTATGATACCAATGTCCCATTCATCGGCCTTCTTGGTTATCTCTTCAAGCTTAGCATCCCACTTACGCGTGCGTGCAATTTTCTTTCCCGGTTTATAAAAATGCTGAAACCAAAAAGGCAGACGTGCCGCCTGAATGCCGCTCAAGTCGCCCTCAAAATAATTTCCTTTCCTGTTGAGGTGGGTACTGCCGCCGATCATCAGAATGCCGGCTTCGAAAAACTCGGTGGGGAGGTCGTACTTGGACAATGAAAGGATCTGGCGGATGCTGGTCTTCTGGATCGCCTTAGTCATGTCTTTTGTGACTGGGATATACTTGGACGCTGCTTCGGAGGTCCCGGAACTCAACGCAAAATATTTCATCCTGCCGGGCCAGCAGATGTTCTTGGCACCTTTCAGAGCGAGGTGCCACCAGTCTTTGTAGATCTTGTTGTAGTCGTGAAGTGGTATTTTCTGAAAATGCTTATGGAAATCGCTGTGCCCCCTGCGAAACGTCTTAAGTATCTGTTGAAAACCGTAAAACTTTCCAAACTCGGTGTTGCTGGCCGTAATAAGGAGCTCTTTTAGCTCATTCTTCTGAAGCTCAAATGGTGTTGAATACTCCTGATCAAGATTTTCGCGAAGTTTTATTCCCCTTTTCAGCAACGTTCCCAGGATAGCCATATTTTTGTTTGCTTTTTGGAATAGCAGCTAAAGATAGAAATGGGAATCAAAAATAACATAGAAATATTCCAAGGTGAATTAAAAAGCCACCAGGCCCGTCTGATCGCGGTGAGCAAAACTCATCCCGTTGAAAAAATCAAAGAAGCCTACGACGCCGGGCAACGCATCTTCGGAGAAAACAAAGTACAGGAACTTACCGAAAAGCAACCTCATCTTCCTGATGACGTTCAATGGCATCTCATCGGTCACCTGCAAAGAAATAAAGTAAAATACATCGCGCCGTTTATCTCTCTTATTCATTCGGTAGATAGCGACAGGCTTCTGGAAGAAATCAATAAACAAGGCGAAAGGAACCAACGCGTTATCCATTGTCTCTTACAAGTGTACATTGCTAAAGAAGAGACCAAGTTTGGCTGGGACGCCGGTGAATTAAAACAGTTCCTCCAATCACCAACCTTGGCGGCTATGAAGTTTATCTCCGTCGATGGGCTCATGGGTATGGCGACTTTGACGGCCGATGCAACCCAGGTGCAACATGAATTCAAATCACTCCATCATTTGTTTATGGAACTGAAGTCGCTGCCGCTCCCACCCAATGTCCAAATGCAGGAATTGTCGATGGGCATGAGTTCAGATTACAAAATCGCATTGCAGGAAGGAAGCACGATGGTGAGGATCGGAACGGCCATCTTTGGATCACGATAAAAAAAATCAAAATGACACAACGCATCATACTTATCATCGCATCGGTTTGTGGCTTCCTCGCTGTGGCCTTAGGAGCATTTGGTGCACATGCATTAAAACCAGTTCTTGAAGCAAACGGTCGTGTTGAAACCTTTGAACTGGCGACACGCTACCAGTTCTATCACGCATTGGCGATCCTGGCAGCCGGCATTCTTGCAGAAAAATTCCCAGGAATGGGCACCCCTGCAGTGCTCTTTCTCGCAGGAACCATCATCTTCAGCGGCAGTCTGTATATCCTGTCATTAACCGGCCAAACGATGTGGGGAGCCGTGACGCCGTTCGGCGGAGTGTTGCTTTTGGCCGGGTGGCTGAGCCTGGGATGGGTTTGTTACAAAGCCAATTCCTGAATCAGGGCTGGCAACTTGTATTCATAAGGCGCATTGAATGGCAAACATTCTGCTCCTGGGTTGAATCACTTCTCAGTTTTTTTCTCGATCACGTTCGCAGAAAAGGAAATCTGTCCGCCTTCCGAGTTGGAGGCATTTGAAACAACAGTCACAACTTTGTTCTGCTTTCCCCATTTGCCCTGGCTGTTGAACGCGACCGTGATCTCACCAGTCTGACCAGGCGCAATGGGATCCCGCGCCCATCCTTTTGGGGTGGTGCATCCGCACGTCACCTGGACATTCGTAATGATGAGTGGCTCGGCGCCTGTGTTCCGGAATTTGAAAGTATGTTCAACTTTGTCTCCCTGTGGCACATCGCCGAAATCATAGGTCGATTTTTCCCAGGTTATTACAGGTCCCTTAGACTGCGCCACGGCTGCCGGACACGCGAAAATCATGACGGCAAAAAATAACTTCCTCATATCAGTGATTTTTTACAAAATTAGGCATTCAACGTCTATAACGAATGGCCGCCGGAATCCTGGATACAAACGCTCTTGAAATTTATGGCAATCGCGTCCGGGTCCGGGTGTGTGGGTTGTGCTGGCGAAGCGAACGGTTGCTTGTGATTAATCATGGTGGTCTTTACGGACACGATTTTTGGGCGCCCCCGGGAGGAGGAATAGATTTTGGCGAGTCAGCAGATACCGGTTTAAGACGTGAATACATGGAGGAAACCGGCCTTCTGGTCGAGATCGGTGCGCATCAGTTCGTCTGTGAGTACATAAAACCTCCCCTTCATGCCGTGGAGCTATTTTTTGAGGTGAGCGCAAGGGGTGGCGAAATTTTGGTCGGAAAAGACCCGGAAATGAGGCAGGGTCAGTCGATCACAGCAGTGGGTTACAAGAGCATCCCCGAGATTTTGCAGCTGCCAGAGAGCCACCGGCACGGCATCTTTCGAATCGCTCCCTCCGCAGATGCCCTGAAAGGCCTGAAGGGGTATTTTAGAATTTAAGTGAAATAATGGCCTTTGGTCCAAAAAACTGAATATAGGGCTTAAAAATCTCAAAAAACGAAGTTATAATTGCAAGCTAAACCTGAACCAAAAATGAACTTGACCAGAATCCTCACGGTAATTTTGTTGATCGCCAGCCTTGGATTAGGCTATTATTTGTACAGCGGCATACAGGAAGTCATCGACACGACGGAAAAAATAAAAACAACCGAAGACGCCATCATCGAGAAGCTGAGACTGATTCGCGAGGCAGAAGCTGTTTATCAGGAACAGAACGGAAAATACACAGGAAGCTGGGATACACTTGCGATGTTCATTGAAACCGCGAAGGTGCCGATCATTCAGCGGAAAGAAAAAATCGAACAGCAGGCATATGGTGGTGAAAAAGTAACCGTGATCGTGGATACGTTGGGATTTATTTCAGCCCGCGAGCGCATCTTCAAAAAGAATTACACAATGAACGCTACTGACAATGGTACGTTCCTTGGCTTTAAGGTTAAGGTTGGCCAGGAAGTAGTAAAGAACATGCGTGCATATTCGATCAAAGTGGGTTCTGAACAGCCGAAGGAGCCGCCGTTCCAGGAAAACGGAATTGTTGAAAGTCTCGCTGACGTGAAAGAAGGACAGGAAGTAGCCAAAGGCACAATCCTGATTAATTATTCAAACTATGTCTTCAACAAGAACATTGATGTGCGGAAACTCGGCGAAGTTCCCGGCAACCCCGGCGCTATGTTCGATATCTTTGTGAAAAAAATAGACCGTAACGGTTTGCTTGTTGACGTGATCGAGGTGAAAGATCCTAAACCGATCAACCCCCTTCGCAAAGAGAGCAACGAACAGAAGACTCGCAAACCTCTTCGTTTCGGCTCCCGTACCGATGTTGCTACAGCAGGAAATTGGGAATAATAAAATATTTTGTCATCCATCGTTCCGCGCCATAAGCTGATCAAGAAGATCAAGGACGAGAAGTTCGACGAAGAGCGACTTCAACGGTACATACTGCTGGCCCAAATCGGCGCAAAAGACTTTCAGGTGGCCGTCATCGACAGTGATGACAGCCGCCTGATTTTTTTTGAAGACTACGTGTTCAATGAAGTGAACTCGCCATCTGAACTTCAGTCGGCTCTTCAGGCACTTTTCGATAGCCATGAATACCTGATGGCAGGCTTCTGGAAAGAGGTCCGCATCTCGATCAAAAACAATAAGTTCATACAGGTGCCGTCGGCCCTCTATGTCGACTCGGCCATGGATGAATACCTTCGCTTCAACGCTTCTTTTGATAAAGCTACAGAGAGTGTGAATGCGTGCCGCAATGATCAGTCCGATGCGGTTACTGTATTCTGTTTTCAGCAATCCATGATGGACTGGCTTACCAAGGTATACGCCAATTCCACGCTCAAGCTGTATCACCAATCGGCCGCTCTGATCGAGGGGGTACTCAATTCTTCCCGTACCATCAACGATAGCCCGCTGTATGTTTATGTCGATCGGTTCAAACTTCATGTGATGTTTGTCCGTGACGGCAAGCTTATTTTTTATAATCAGTTTCTCATTAAGCAGTTTGCGGACTATGTGCGCTACATTATGCTGGTGATGAACGCCCTGGGAATGGATCAGGAGTCAACGCGCGTAGTGTTGTGGGGATACATTGGAAAGAACTCCCCACACTATCAGGAATTCGTCAAATACGTTCGCAATGTGGCCTTTGGCGAGCGACCCGTTCACCTGAAATTTGGCTATCTCTTCGATGAAGTGCAGGAGCACCATTTCTTCGATCTTTATTCTATCCATCTTCTTCCGCAATGAAAAAGGTCGCCGTGTTCCCGGGCTCATTCGATCCTTTTACCAAAGGACATGAAGACATCGTTCTTCGCGGCCTTGCCCTTTTTGACGAAATCATAGTCGCTGTGGGTTATAACAGCACTAAGGATAAGCGTTACTTTAAGATCGAAGTGATGATCGAAAAAATACAGGAGACATTCACGAAGTTTCCCCAAATCAGCGTCATCACGTACTCTGAACTCACAGCAGAGCTCGCCAGAAAAAAGAACGCCAGGTTTCTGCTGAGGGGGTTGCGCAATACAACCGACTTCGAATATGAGAACAGTATAGCCCAGGTGAACCGTTACCTGAACAAAGACCTTGAATCTGTTTTTCTCATCACTTCACCACCATTCGCGGCAATCAATTCATCCATCATTCGTGAAGTGCATCGCTATGGCGGTGATGTTTCGCCGATGTTGCCTTATAAGCTATAGTGTCGGCCGCATCCCAAAGGGCAATGGCACGTGCTATTCGCAGCCTATGGTTTACTAAAAGACAGCGCACTGAAATTGACTTCGGCGATCGCGCGACGCGACTCTGAATCTAGCGGCCTGAGGCGATTCGCTCGTACTTCTTATAGTACTCCTGAAAAACAAAACGTATCGAATTATAGGAGTTTTCCAAAGCATGATAGGCTTCTTTCTGCGTCATCCACCGCAGTTCTTCGATGTCTTCTTCGATGCTGGGTTTCATTTTGGAATCATCCACCAGATCCATCACATACCAACGGGTTTTTTTCAGCATGCTGTGGCGATTCATGGTGTAGGTATGCCAGGTGGTACAAAGTTTACTCCCCAACTGAACATCAACGTTGCACTCTTCCTCTACTTCCCGAATGGCTGTCTGTTTATATTTTTCGCCGCTTTCCTTCTTTCCTTTCGGGAGATCCCAGCGCTTCATCCGGTAAATCATCAGGAAGCGATCCTTTTTCCTGATCAGTCCGCCCGCCGCCTTTACAACCTTGAATTTGTTCTCCAGAAAAAACTTTACCGCATCATAGTCGTCGACGGTGATATCCAGGGACAGCAGATGCGACGGAACCTTGGTATTAACGTGGTCGAGCACAGCGTTGAGGTGGTCGACGCCCGCATGGTGTATCCAGACGTGGTTGATCAGCTTCGCTTTTCCAATGGGTTCCTTCTCCGCGTTGATGTCGGCATTGAAACTGCCCTCCTCAGGCTGGACGCCGGGCTCCAGAATACGGATCGGTATGTCATTTACGAAGAGATCCATTCGATTCTTTAAGGCCTGCAAAAAATAGAATATTTCTGAAACCACCAACCTTGATTTAGCGCTTTTTTAGGTTTAATGATGCCTAAATTCCCGATCAAGCTATCGCTTGTGCTATCGGATTTCATCATAAATTGCCGTTTCATGAGTATAAAAATAATCGAAAGCACGGCTGGGCCAATTGCTTCGAAATTGATGGAAATCGGGGCGATCAAGCTCAACTACAAAAAGCCTTTTACCTGGAGCAGCGGCTGGAAATCACCGATCTATTGTGACAACAGGCTTAGCCTCTCCTACCCCGACGTGCGGTCTTATATCAAGCGCTGCCTGTCCTTCGCCGTCACAGACAATTTCAAGAAACCTGACGTGATTGCAGGCGTGGCGACCGCAGGTGTGCCACAAGGCGCACTGGTCGCCGAGGAGTTGGGGCTTCCGTTCGTCTATGTGCGGCCCAAGCCAAAAGATCACGGGATGGAAAACCTTATTGAAGGGCGGATCGAAAAAGGTCAGTCGGTTGTGTTGATAGAAGATCTCATTTCAACCGGGGGAAGTTCATTGAAAGCGGCCACCGCACTGCGTGATGCCGGGGCTAAAGTAGCGGGGATGGTAGCCATCTTTACCTATGGGTTCGAAACCGCAGAAAAAAATTTCAGCGCAGAAGCGGTTGACCTGGTCTGTCTGAGTGACTTCCAGCATTTGCTGGTGGAAGCCCTACAGAAAAAGTTTATTACTGAAGAAGAATTAATCTACGTAAAGGCCTGGCGGCTCGATCCCGCTAACTGGAAATAAACATGGACAAAAAATACAAACTTCTGGTGCTCACCGGGGGTGGCGATTGCCCCGGGCTCAACGCAGTGATTCGCGGTGTCGCAAAACGGGCCAGAAAGGAAAAAGACTGGGAAGTTTTTGGAAGCATCGAGGCGTTTGGCGGAGTATTGAGTGAACCAACGGAAATCATTAAACTCACCAGCAAGGTGACGGCTGGCATTCATGTTCGCGGCGGCACGATTCTCAAGACAACAAACAAGGGAAATCCCCTGAAGTTTCCGATGCCCCAGCCCGATGGTTCCATCAAATTCGAAGATCGCACGGATGAGCTGATCAAGAAAATAAAAGCGCAAGGCTTCGATGCGGTAATCAACATTGGGGGAGACGGATCTCAGCGGATCTCTGAAGCGCTTTTCAAAAAGGGGCTCAACATCATCGGTGTTCCGAAGACCATCGATAATGACTTGTGCGCCACGGACATGACGTTTGGATTTCAAACCGCCGTACAGATTGCCACCGACAGTTTTGACAAACTGGTTACGACTGCTGAAAGTCATCATCGTGTGATGATCATGGAAGTCATGGGTCGGGATTCTGGGTGGATTGCTTTACACACCGCCATCGCAGGCGGCGCAGAAGTCTGCCTGATTCCGGAAATCCCTTATGACATTGAAAAGATTGTGAACCGGATCAACTTGCGCTACAAGAAAGGGCGGGGATTCGTGAACATCGTGATTGCTGAAGGCGCAAAACCCAAGGACGGCACTGTTACCTCATCTGTGAACGACAAAGGATCTGAGCATGTCCGGCTCGGCGGTGTGGCCTATCAACTGTCAAAGCAGCTTAAGGACGCCGGGTGCAAAGCGGAAATAAGGGAAACGATATTGGGACACGTGCAGCGCGGTGGAAGCCCGTTGGCCTTTGATCGCATCCTGGCATCTTTGTTCGGCGTACATGCCTTTGAGCTGGTGCTTGCCAAAAAATTCGGCCACATGGTGGCCTGGCACAACAACGCTGTTACTTCGGTGACACTCGCAGAAGCAACAAAGCAAATGAGCCTGGTATCCAGGAATTCACAAATGGTGAAAGCGGCCAAGGGACTGGGGATTTCATTCGGAGATTAAGCATTTCAATTATTAAAAATCGATCATGAAAACTATTAATGACATCAATTTTGCAGGAAAGAGAGCGTTGATCCGTGTCGACTTCAACGTACCTCTGGATAAAACTTTCCATGTGACTGACGATAACCGCATCCGCGCGACAATTCCAACTCTCGCAAAAATTTTGAAAGACGGGGGAAGTTGCATCCTGATGTCGCACCTCGGCCGACCGAAAGACGGACCTGAAGAAAAATATTCCTTGAAGCATACAATATCCACAACCGAGAAGCTCACGGGTAAAAAAGTACAATTCGCGAATGATTGCATCGGGGAAGAGGCGCGAAGCAAGGCGGCTGCGCTGAAACCTGGGGAGATCCTGCTGCTGGAAAATCTCCGCTTTTACAAAGAAGAGGAAAAAGGAGACGTTGCATTTGCCGAGAAACTCTCAAAGCTGGGCGACATCTATGTCAATGATGCCTTCGGAACTGCGCATCGTGCTCACGCCTCCACCACCATCGTGGCTCAGTTTTTCAAAACAAAATGTGCCGGTCTCGTGATGGCGGCAGAACTCGATAACGCAAAAAAAGTTCTGGAGCACGCCGCAAAACCCTTCACAGCAATCATGGGTGGCGCAAAGATTTCGGACAAGATCCTCATCATCGAAAAACTCCTGGATAAAGTAGATAACCTCATCATTGGAGGCGGCATGGCTTATACTTTTTTTAAAGCGATGGGTGGGCACATCGGAAATTCCCTGGTGGAAGCTGACAAACTGGATCTTGCGAAAGACCTTATCCAGAAAGCAAAAGCAAAAAATGTAGAGTTGCATTTGCCGATCGACTCGGTTGCAGGAGACAAGTTTGATGCTGCGGCGAATACTCAAATTGTGATGAACACGTCCATTCCCGATGGCTGGATGGGACTGGATATCGGGCCGCAGGCACGCGCGGTTTTTGCGAAGGTGATTGAAGATTCAAAAACCTTACTTTGGAATGGTCCGATGGGCGTTTTTGAGATGCAAAAATTTGAGGCGGGCACAAAGGCGGTTGCTGAGTCTGTGGTGAAAGCGACGGAGAAGGGTGCGTTTTCTTTAATTGGTGGTGGTGACTCGGCAGCTGCGGTCGCACAATTTAACTTCAGCGATAAAGTGAGTTATGTATCCACGGGTGGCGGCGCGCTGCTGGAATATTTCGAAGGGAAAGTGTTGCCGGGGGTGAAAGCATTGGAATAAAAAAATCAGTGGTGGATAAGATT
Source organism: Cyclobacteriaceae bacterium (assembly GCA_044227305.1). Classification (GTDB taxonomy): domain Bacteria; phylum Bacteroidota; class Bacteroidia; order Cytophagales; family Cyclobacteriaceae; genus ELB16-189. Next base: position 783,289 of record JBGAFJ010000002.1, read on the forward strand.
GTCCGGCTATTCAGAATTTTGATCCTGCTGTTTGTTCTGACGCTGGGCCTCACCGTATTCACGTTGATTCTGAAATACAACCCTGCTTTCTTTGAGCGAAACGTTGCAGAGGAAAAGAATACTCCTGAACCAAACCTGTGGCACGCACCGGATTTTGCTTCGATTCCCAAAGACAAAGAAGGTGAACTGATTCAATATGGCCGTGAACTGATCTCCCGAACTGCCGTGTACCTGGGACCGAAAGGATCAGTCCTGCAAATCAGCAATGGCATGAATTGCCAGAATTGTCACCTGGACGCCGGCACAAAACCTTTCGGGAATAATTACGGCTCGGTGTCCTCGAGCTATCCGAAATTCCGGGCACGCTCCGGAGCCATGGAGAGCATCGAAAAACGTGTGAACGACTGTCTGGAACGAAGCCTTAATGGCAAACCGCTCGACTCTCTGTCGAAGGAGATGCGTGCAATCGTTGCCTACATGCACTGGCTTGGGAAAGATGTTCCAAAAGGGGCAAAAGTCACGGGATCAGGATTCATACAGGTAGAGTGGTTGGACCGACCAGCAGATCCCAAGAGGGGACGGAAACTTTACCTTCAGCATTGCAATATTTGCCACGGCAGAAATGGAGAAGGACAAAAATTAAGCGTCGACAGTCCGGGGTACATCTATCCGCCTTTATGGGGCGACAACAGCTTCAATACAGCCGCCGGCCTTTTTCGAATATCGAATTTTGCTCGATACATTTTCGCCAACATGCCCAATGGTGCGACTTTTCAGGATCCGGTCCTGACTCAGGAACAGGCCTGGGACATCGCCGCCTATGTTGAAAGTATGCCCCGGCCACACAAGAAATTCGAGGGCGACTGGCCCAGGCTTGACACCAAACCGGTTGATTATCCTTTTGGACCTTACAACGATTCGTTCTCAGAACAACAGCATAAATTTGGTCCATTCAAGGAAATTCTGGCAGCGTCGAAAAAATAAATCCTCATTTTTGAAGACAGACTGAAGAATTAACATTTCGGAGAGAAAAATTCAGAAATAACTTACTTTCTTGAATCCGTAAGACCATTTATCGAAAGCTTAGCACTATGAAATACGCTCTTCTCCTTTGCATCGCATTCGCATCAAGCCAACTCAGAGCACAGGATCCACAGACGGTGGTTGATACCAAGGTTCACAAACTCGTGATGCAGTTTACCGTGGGTGATTCAACCGAACAAAATTCAATCGTGTTGCAGGTTGCAAATATCCGGGCGGCGTGGCCGAAGGCCAGGATCGAAGTCGTGTGTCACAGCTCTGGATTGAATCTGCTGATTAAAGACAAGTCGAAGGTGGCGGCGAAAGTGGCGGAGCTATCCTCACAAGGAATAGTATTTGCGGCCTGTAACAACACCATGCGGCGAATGAAAATCGGGAAAGATGCCTTGGTACCCTCGGCAGTCGTAGTGCCTTCAGCCATGGTCGAGCTTGTTTCAAAACAGGAAGAAGGCTGGGCCTACGTAAAAGGAGCGCATTAAGCTTCTACCGCTTTCTCAACACCCAGTAATCGTCGTAGACAATTTTACCTTCGTCGACCATTTCCCTCACCACTTCAATGAAAAGATGGTGATCGGTCGGATTGACAGCCGTTTCAAGTTCATCCACGGTCATCGGTTTTTCTCCAAGCAAGTAACTGATCTGTTGTGAGTAATCACTAAAGGATGCCCGGTCGTCGGTCTTCTTTTTCTCAAGGCACACGTCACAATGGCCGCAGGTTTCAAACGCATGCTCGTCAAAGTATTCCAGGATGACCTGCATCCGGCAACGGTGGGTCTGCTCGGCAAAATTGATCATCGCCTCCATTTTCTTTAATGCCAGGTCCCGGCGTTGCGCAAGTCTTTCGGTGTTGATCGTAAGACGCTCTGCATCCTGGCGCGGAGTGAGAAAGGTGACCTGCGGATGATCAGAAGCTGCTTCGTAGGCCAGCACCTGGAGATTTGCAAGTTCCGTAAGCTGTTCCCTGACCATGGGCTCAACGATTTTCAAGCTCTTACCAATGGCACTTTCAGAGATCGCAACGAAATCGTTGAACAATTCCGCACCGTACACGCGCAGCAGGGATTTGATGATCGGATCAAATTTCGCGTTCGCCACCTGGAACTCATACAACCTGGGTTTGTCCATTTGAATATGCAACCGCGACGGTCGATAAAAATTTTCACTCAGTTGAATGAGTCCCTCCTCTTCGAGTTTTTTCAAAGCTGCAAACGCCGCAGGTGATTTGAAATTGAACCGCGAGCAAAAAGAATCGAGATCGAAATCATAGCTCTCCCCCTCACTCCCGCCGGCCGCCACCTGGAAAAAATTTGCCAAAGCCTGGTAGATCTTTTTCAGATAATCCAGCGTCGGATTCGACTGCTGCACTTTGTTCCTGAGTGCGACCGCATCCGCTTCATGAAATATGAGGACCGCGTAACACTTCTTACCATCCCGCCCGGCCCGACCGGCTTCCTGGTAGTACGCTTCCGGATTCTCCGGCAAGTCGATATGAATGACCACACGCACATCTGCTTTGTCGATACCCATTCCAAAGGCATTCGTTGCCACCATTACACGCGTCTTGTTACTGATCCACTCTTCCTGCCGCTTTTCCCGTTCATCGTGGGTCAACCCGGCATGATAAAATGTGGCGGATATCTTCTGACGATCGAGCCAGCGAGCCAGATCGACTGTTGCCTTCCTCGACCGGACATAAATGATAGCCGTTCCCGGTACATTGCGAAGTACTTCCAGGATTTTCTTTTCCTTGTTTTCCGTTTTTCTGACTACGAAAGAAAGATTATCGCGGGAGAAACTCTTTTGAAATACGAGGGGATCTTTGAAGGCAAGTTTATCCTGAATATCCTCACGAACGACTTTAGTGGCAGTTGCGGTTAGGGCCAGAAAGCGGAGTTCCGGCTTGATGTCACGCAGGGCCGCGATTTGCAGGTAGGGAGGGCGGAAATCATAACCCCATTGCGAGATGCAATGTGCTTCGTCGACCGCCACAAATGAAACATTCATTTTCCTGAATCGCTCAATAAATATTTCCGTGCGCAGACGTTCGGGGGACAGGTACAGGAATTTATACTTTCCGTAAACACAGTTGTCAAGAGCGATGTCTATTTCCTGGCGGCTCATTCCCGAATAAACAGCCAGCGCCTGGATACCCCGTCGTTTGAGTTGATGCACCTGATCCTGCATGAGCGCAATCAAAGGACTGATCACGAGTGTGATCCCATCCATCATCATGCCGGGTACCTGGAAACAAATTGATTTTCCCCCACCGGTGGGCAGCAGTGCGAGCACGTCCCTTCGTTCGAGCACGGCTCGAATGATCTCACGCTGGGGGTTTCTGAATTGATCATAGCCCCAATATTGTTTCAGAATGGATTCCGGAGACGACAACTTCTTTCGATTACCACTTCAAATCTTTCTTTTCCAAAAACGCGTGGATGCCTTGAATACAATCATCAGTAGCGCGTGCTTCTGCATTCTGGTGAGCCGCGTATTCAAGGGCATCTTCGAGGCTCATGTGCTGAACGGTCGCGATCATTCTCTTGGTGCGTTGCAGGGATTGGCCTGACGCTGAAGCGATTAGTCTGGACGCAAAATCACTTACTTCTCTGGTGAGCGAAGATTTATCAAAAATATCATTCACGAGCCCCATGCTCTTCGCATCCTCCGCGGAAATCAGTTTGCCAGTCAAAAGCAGTTCTTTGGCGCGGCCCTCCCCAATCTTCCTCAGAAGAAAAACCATTACGATCGCAGGGATGAATCCAATCTTCACTTCGGTGTAGCCGAATTTTGCCTCCGGCACACTGAACACAAAATCGCACACGGTTGCCAATCCACAACCCCCGGCAATTGCAGAACCTTGTACCTCAGCGACAACGACTTTCCCGGAAGTATAGATCTGCAAAAACAGATCACGAAGGTTCTTAGAGTCCGCCAGATTTTCATCATAGGAGAATTTTTGCAATTGCTGCAGGTAGCCGAGATCTGCACCCGCACAGAATGATTCCCCGTTTGCTTTAAGCACAATCACCTTCACAGCCTGATCCGACTCCGCTTTCGCAAACGCTTCGCGAAGTGCGTTCACCAGCTCCTGATTCAGGGCATTGCGCTTTTCAGGTCGGTTCAGGGTGATGTATGCGATACGATCACTGACTGTGTATTCAGCCAACATAGATTTACAGGTTTTTCACAAAAACACCCTCACTTAAAACGGCGTGGGCATCGATATTCAGTTTCAAGGCTTCACGCCTCAACCTTTCGCAATAACGGTAAGAATTGCTGCTATCGAAAATAACTTCCCGAAATTCAATATGTTTCGATATTGCCTTTAGTGACGGAACGGCGTCGCCGCCGATAACGAGGTAGTCGCAGGTCAGTTTCTCCGGCATCCGGAAATCCCGTCTGGTGATCCAAACAAAAGTCCGCCCCTTTACCCGGCTCAGAGAAATCCCACCCACCTGAACTGGACTCAAGAGGACTGTATTTCTTATCCCCAGCGACAGGTGGTTTGGCGCGATGTGAAATTTGAATGTCTTCGGATCATGTACGAGAGCAGAGTCTGCAAAAATAAATGCTGTGGCATCAGACGTCCATTCAAAAACGCTCTTGCCGCTAACCTTGTAGACATAAAAATTCGGCTTCTGAACCTCATTCAAAAGGTGACGCCAGGAAGCGAAAGAAAAGAGACAGGTACATATCCCCATCACCAGCAAGGCTAAGAATTTTCTAAACTGTACAAGGATGATTACTGCCAGGGTGAAGATTGCCATGAGCCACGCCTGGAATGGGGTAATATACAAGCCATCAATCAGGCTCAACGGAAACTTTTCGATAAGAAAAATTCCAGCGTTCATGACTTTCACGAACCATTCAAGAAAGATACCCAGCCATCCGGCAATCGTCGGAAGCATGGGAATGATCAAAAGCACAATTCCACCTATCAATACCACGAAGGAAGCCGGAATTACAAAGAGATTGGCCAACAGGAAGTAAACCGGGAATTGGTGAAAGTACAACAAGCTGATCGCCAGGGTCGATATCTGAGCAGCAATCGAAACACAACAAAGCTGCCACGCCCAATCTCCAAACCAGGATTTAACTTCCCATAAATTGTAAATGGGCCGCTGCAGGTACACGATACCTAGCACGGCCAGGTAGGACAATTGAAAACCCACCGACATAATCAGGAACGGATCATACAGCAAAAGACAAAATGCAGATGCGGCAAGCGTATTATAAATATTTGTGTTTCTTCCGATCGGTTTGGAAATCACTACAAATGTGAACATGGCCACCGCACGCAATACTGAGGCTGATAGTCCGGTGATAAACGCGTAACCCCAGAGCAGCAAAAGGCTCACCAGGGCTGAAACCCAGAGCGCTGTAACACTTTTGCCGAACGGCTTGAATAACAGCAAGAGAATGCCGTATAAAATACTAACATGCAGTCCTGACACGGCAAGTACATGCATCGTGCCACTGGTAGCATAAGCCGTGAGAAGTTCATTGTCAAGACCATCTGTCACTCCAAGCACCAACGCAATGACGATTCCTTGTTCCCGGGGTGATGCTATAAATTTTTTGATGGTATTCACAGACCAATTGCGGGCGCGCTGTGCATAAAAGAGGAAGCCGCGATCCGTCGACTTCTGAATTCGCATCCATTCATTTTTCTTAACGAATTGCTGATGATAAATATTTCTGAATGCGAGGAAACGCTTGAAATCGAATTCGTGGGGATTGAAGGGGCCATCCACCACCCGTGGCGCGCCGGTGATTAGTAAGACGTCGCCGAAATCCAGAGAGGACACAGCTTCGGATTTGGGCCAGTACAGATTAATTCTTCCACTTGCCGGCTTCCAGCCGAGTGACGTTTTTATGGACTGAACCGATGCAACACGCTTCCAGGATTTTTCTTTCTCCTCTGCAGAAGTAATCAGGTTTACCTGATAGGCAAGGATAGGTTCCCGCACGTTCAACAGGTGGTCTGGTCGCGTCGACTCGTTTCTTAGCAAGGCATTCCAATACCCGGCGACGAACACAACGCTGAGTCCGATGACACCGCTCCAAAGTCTTACGTTGTGTACGGAAAACCTGACAACCGCGTAAATTATCGTTCCTGAGACGAATAAAATGGCCGCGGCGGTTTCATTGATGAGCTTTGATTGATAGATGCCAAGGAGAATTCCCGCCATGAAGATGACGGCAATGCGCACCATCGCAAAAGGAATCCATCGCATGAAAGGGAAGTTAAAATTTCCCATTTCATTTGACAACCTTTGGCGTGCGGACTAGCTGTGCGTGGATGGGCTATTTGCCTGATAGGCTTCGATGATGTCGCGCACAAGTCGATGGCGAACCACGTCTTTTTCATTGAGCTCTACAATCCCTATTCCTTTCACATTCGCAAGGATCTTCACGGCCTCCTTCAAACCCGAACTTTGTCTTCCCGGAAGATCAACCTGCGTCATATCGCCGGTGACAATCATCTTTGATTCCGGCCCCATGCGCGTGAGAAACATTTTCATCTGCATGGGGGTCGTATTTTGTGCTTCGTCCAAAAGAATGAATGCATTGTTTAAGGTGCGACCGCGCATATACGCCAATGGTGCGATCTCGATGATCTCACGCTCCATGTAGTATTGCAGTTTCTCAAATGGAACCATGTCGTTCAACGCATCATAGATCGGTCTGAGATAGGGGTCAATCTTTTCTTTGAGATCCCCTGGAAGGAAACCGAGATTCTCACCTGCTTCGACGGCTGGTCGTGTGATAATAATCTTCTTGACAACTTTGTTCTTCAGAGCCTTGACGGCAAGCGCTACCGACACATAAGTCTTTCCCGTTCCTGCCGGTCCCAATGCAAACACGAGATCATTCTCCTTTACCGCCTGAACCAGTCTTTGCTGGTTGGCGGTCTTCATCTTAATGGGATGCCCCTTCGTACCGTAGATGAGAATGCCATCGGGAGAATCCTCCGGAATAAACTCCTGCTTCTCCTGAGTAATGTATCCGCGTACGTTTTCTTCTGTAATCCGGCCAAATTGGTGGAAATGGTCGATCAGAGAGTTGAGTATGTCTATGATCTGTACGATTTCAGCGTCTTCGCCTTTGACAAGAATTTCATTCCCGCGCGAAACGATTCGGCTCCTGGGAAAAGCTGAAGAAAGCTCGTTGATGTTCTTGTTGCCCGTGCCCAGGAAGTCGACCAAGGACACGTTGTCCAGTGTGATGGTTTTTTCGATCAATGAATTAAGATGAAAATGGTTTAATTTCGTGACAAAACTAATGAATATCCGGCTCCTGATCATTCAGAGCCGACGATAAATCCTGATGGCCATCGTCACCCTGCTCAGCGATTCCGGAGAAGCCGACCACTACGTGGCAGCCATCAAGGGCAAGATTCTCAGCACAAATCCCGGCCTGTCGATCGTGGAAATAAGTTCCCGGATCAGTCCCTGCGACATTGGACATGGCGCCTTTGTTCTCCGCTCTGCATTTCGCGACTTTCCCAAAGGCACGGTACACATTGTGGCTGTTGACGCTACCGGAAATCGCGGCGACTCGTTCCTGGCTGTTCAACTGGAGGATCATTTCTTCGTGAGTGTCGACAACGGTTTACTGGGTTTGATCAGCGACAAGCAGCATCAAAATATCGTTGAGCTTAATGTGATCAACGCAATCACTACTTCGTTTCCGGAGAGAGACATCCTTGCCCCGGCAGCTGCGCGGCTCGCCAGCGGCGTTTCAATTACTACGCTGGGAACTCCTTTGCAGTCTTTTAAGAAGATGACTGACCGCCATGTCAAGGCAACTAAAAAACAGATCCTCGGTCACGTCATTCGTGTGGACGGGTTCGGCAACCTCATCACGAATATTGAGAAAGATACCTTCGAGCTACTCAGCAAAGGGAAAGTCTACACGATCAGCTTCGGGGGCGAAAAGATGCGCCGCATACACACAGCGTACAACCAGGCAGAACAGGGTGATTGTTTTTTAATTTTCAACAGCCTGGGGCTGCTCGAGATCGGCATTTACAAAGGGAACGCGAGCGATTTGTTGGGCTTGAGTTACGACAGTCCCGTGAATATTATTTTCGAAGAATAACCCGTTGAAATAGACCTTACCCTAATATGCTCATACGGATTGTACGCATGCATTTCACCGAAGCCGGAGTCGATGAGTTCCTCGATATTTTTAATCAACACAAACAGGCGATCAGGAACTTTCCAGGCTGCACACACCTCCAATTGCTGAAAGACGCTGATGACCCGAATTGTTTCTCTACGCTTAGTCATTGGAACGGACCTGACGATCTGGAAAACTATCGCAAGTCCGATTTGTTCGGCAGTGTTTGGGGTCGGGTAAAAACACTATTTTCAGAAAGAACGCAGGCGTTTTCCCTGGAAAAATTTATCGACGTTGAGGGTTGATGACGAATCGCCATCAACCACAGACCCGTCAATTTCTCACTTCGAAATGATATCGAGGTTGGTGATCTTTTCAGGAAACCAAACTTCCATTTCGCCCTTACCCCGGTGAGCCCAGGCGTAGTAAGGAATTGCAACAAATGGCTGCTTTACCGTCGACACGTTCTCACCACTTTTGTCAACCACCAAGGCAAGTGATTGTCCTTTGATCAAATTGACGCCATTCAACAGATCGCTCTTGAACTCAGTTGTGAATGTGGTCTCACGGGGAAGAACGATGTTGCTGGTTTTCCCGTTGTTGTCGGGCCATTCTGCGCAGTAGATCAGGGGCCCGCGCTGAAGTGCAACTTTGCCAATATCATCAACAACATTCTTGTTGGCCACCACCCTTCTCACTTCCATAGGCAGGTTGACGTTGATCACATCACCTTTCTTCCAGGTTTTTGAAAGCACCGCATAACCGTTTTCCATCTTATAGCTTGCAGGCTGCCCGTTGATCCGGATTTCAACTTTCTTGTCGGAAGGTGTTTCAAAGGTGTAAAGATTCGAGGGCATCGCCTGGTTCTGCGCCCAGCCCGGTATGCGCACCAATACATTAAAAAGCTGGGCCGATTTAGGAGTTACTTTAAACGTAAGGTCGCCTTCCCAAGGGTAGTTGTTTATTTGCTCGATCTGCACGGGTTTATTAGCCACCGAAAGAGAAGCTACACCCGTCATGAATAAATTGATGTAGATATTTTCACCCTTCTGAGCGTAAGCATAGCCGGGTATCGATGGAATCAGTCGGACGTCGTTGGTGGGGCAGCATGAGCAAGGGAACCAACCCGAGCGAGCCGACTCCTTGTCTTTGTGCTCCACACTGTTTTTGATCTCCATGGCGTTTGTGTAGAAGAACGACTTGCCATCCATACCCACTCCGGATATCAGTCCGTTGTACAACGACTTCTCCAGGATATCGATATACTTTGAATCGCCGTGTAGCAGGAACATGCGATGATTCCAATACACGTTGGCGATAGCAGCACACGTTTCGTTGTATGCGGTGGCGTTGGGCAAGTCATAGTTGTCACCGAAGCGCTCGCCGTCGCCTACGGCACCTACGCCACCCTGCACGTAAATCTTTTTCGTGACGAGATTATTCCAGATGCTGTCAGAGGCGGCGAGAAACCGTTTGTCGCCGGTTAGCGCAGCCACATCCGCAACCGCGGAATAGAGGTATCCGGCACGAACGGCATGACCAATGGCTTCGCGTTGATCAACCACGGGGATATGATCCTGCCAGTACGCACCATTCTTCCACGGATCTTTGTTTTGAGAATCGTACCCATTGAAATGTCCACGCTCTTCAATGAAATACTTGGCGGTCTCGAGATATTCTTTCTTTCCCGTGATGCGATATAATTTCACAAGTCCCATCTCGACAACTTCATGCCCCGGAGCAACGTGTTTCTTGTCATGACCAAATACAGAACAAACGAGGTCGGCGTTTTTCAAAGCAATGTCAAGCAGGTTTCGCTTTCCCGTCGCCTGATAGTGCGCGGCCGCCGCTTCGTACAGGTGCCCTGAGTTGTACAATTCATGACTCATCTCGCGCTCTTTTTCCCACCGCTCCTTACCCGCCCATTTATGCGGGGCGTCCGGATTGATTGTGCGTGCCGTATATAGATATCCATCAGGTTCCTGAGCATTCTTGATTTTTGTGATCAACGAATCGAGGTACTGGTCCATTTTCTTGTCGGGATAGAGGCTCATTGAAAATGAAGCCCCTTCGATCGTCTTGTAGATATCGGTATCGTCGAATGGGAATACGGTACAAAATGCGCCGCTCCGGGCTGCAGCCATATCAAAATTCTTTACGCGACCGGTGGCCTCGCAACGTTCGAAAGAAGCCGGGATCGTGACCGTGTGATTGATCTTGATGCGCGGCAGCCAGAATGTGTCATTGAGTTTCACCTTCGTGAACGGCACCAATTGAATGGGATAATCAGAATTCTGCGCAAGCACCATTACAGGCACAGCCAGGATGAAAAAGGAAATGACTAATTTTTTCATGTGAATCTTTACTTTTAAAAGTTATTTTTCAGCCTGACCGTAGTACGAATCAGGGCCGTGCTTTCGTTCAAAGTGTTTTTTAATCAATGAATTTTTAAGACGCTTTGCGTTCGGATTAATCTGTTCCGTCAAATAGGCCATCTTCGCAACCTCTTCAAGCACCGCAGCGTTGTAAACCGCTTTCGCCGCTGTTTTACCCCACGCAAACGGAGCATGATTCCCCACCAGCATCATTTCAACTTCACGGTAATCCAGCTTTCGTTTTTTAAAACAGTCAATGATTTGATTTCCTGTTTCGTATTCGTAATTGCCGCGGATCATTTTATCTGCCATTGGCGCTGCGCAGGGAATGTCTGCTGTCAGGTGATCCGCGTGAGTTGTGCCAAAAATCGGGATGTCACGATTTGCTTGTGCCCAGGCAGTCGCATAGGTTGAATGGGTATGGACAATAGCACCGATCTCCGCCCATTTTTTATAGAGCAACGCATGAGTAAGTGTGTCCGATGAAGGACGCAGGGAACCTTCGACCACCTTGCCATCGAAGTTCACAATCACCATTTTTTCAGGTGAAAGGTCCTGATAAGGCACGCCACTGGGCTTGATGGCCAACACCCCCTGCCGGCGATCAGCCACGCTGACATTTCCAAATGTGAACAACACAAGGCCCAGTTCGGGCAACCGCATGTTTGCACTAAAACATTCTTCCTTTAAGCTTTTGTAACTGCTCATCTACAGGTTTTGTAAAATCAATTTCTGAAATGCCTCACCGTTTTCAAAACAGCCGGTGCCGCTAATCACACCATGCGATCAGCACGAAGGTAATATTTAACTGTAAAACGTACACTTATCAGTACGTAAAAGCCCTGTTTCCATCCTGTTGAATTTTACATATACTTGCACGGCATGACCGAGCCTCTGGTGACATTTGAGATCCGCAACGGCTACCTGGTAGTAATCGGTCATGGCTCCAGGAACAGCCTTGCTTCCATGGTGGAAGCTTCAGAAATGATCTTCAAGAAGCTCCATGAGACCAACATGAATTACCTGCTGGTAGACTATACCCGGCTGCACATCAATGTGCATATGGCCGAAGCATTTAACATTGTCAAGCGCTATGAAACCGCACAGCCTGAACTGAGAAATGTCCTGATCGCAGGAGCCTTCAGTCACGCCGGGCTCGAATTTGCAAACTACTGGAAAGAGATCGGTCAGAAGCGGGGATTTTCAATCGAAATATTCGATGACCTGACTGAGGCCGAGAAGTGGCTACAGGGCAGGATCAGCCAATAGTCTATTGGTTATTCAAGCAATGCCTATTGAATGTTACACCTTCTGGCCTTTTATGAGCACTGACGCCCTGATTGATTTCTCCTTGAGGTGTAGCAACGATGCGCGGACTGGATCTTTCATAAATCGTTCAAAGTCGGCTTCGGCGGGAAACTCAACAAGATGAATCTCATCAGGTAGATCGGTGGATCCTTCTATGAAATTTTTTTCATCGGGTCTGACGCGCAGCAACAACCTGCCATTGTATTTTGAAATAAGAGGGATCGCCACCGCCTCAAACTCATCGAACACTTGCTCCTGCCCTGCTTTAATATAAATTAACTGTGTGATCAAGATCATGGTCGTCAGAACTTATAACTTCCGGTATCATCGATTTCAACTTTAAGCTCTTTCCTGGTTTTTTCGAAAAGATCGAAACCCGGTTTTATATCGGTCCAGAATCTCAATACATCAGGATGGCTTTTAAATCGTTCACGGTATAGCACCATGTTTTGACTGGTCATCCGAAAAGGGAAAACATACACAGGAATGTGCAGCTGACCGTTGTTCTTTGCAAAAACGGCATAACTATAAATCTCCTTAATCTTATCGTCGGTCATGGGCAGGCAGCCAATAGTCACACAGTCACCATGAATGAAGATGTCGCCGCCCGGATCGTTCGCAGTTGCCTTGATGCGATCAGATTTGTTTGGATAATTCAAGCCCAGCGACAAGTGAAAATTACTTTTTGGATTGAACCGGTCAACGTGGTAAAAACCTTCCGGCACCTGATTGTCTCCGCGTTCCCTTTTGGGACCTAATGAACCTGACCGTGCGCAGACCAGATACGTATTCAATTTCTGAAACATACGGTCCGATTTATTTCTAACCCAAAGCTCAAGCACATCTTCATCTTTGTAGGCGACGAGCAGGATTTGGAAATTGTCGATGGTCAGATTGACCTCCTTGAGCCGCTCAACCAGAATTGACCCCTTCTCATTGATAGCCTGACGAACGCGCTCAAATTTTCTCTGCTCCGTCAGAAAATCGTTAGACGCTGAGAAGGACATTGTCACAATCAATAGCGTAAGATTAAAAATCCTCATTGGCTAATCCATTCAGCGACCGATCAATCGCGCTGGATGGCGACATAATAGGTAACGACCTGATTCTTTGTATGCCGCTTGTCAGGTTCGTATTTAATGATTTTGTCGTAAGTAAATCCATGCATCCTGCCAGCACCTTTGGAAACAATGTACTTGTGTGTCATCTTGCCATCCGTCACATGGACCGTAAAGCCACTTCGGCTCGTGATCTTAAAGGATGTTTCCTGACCATTGAGAATGGATACTACGGTGCTGTCGGTTATATTGATCAGACCCTCCAGTGTTTTCACAGCGGTACCCACTTTTTCAAGTCCTACTTGATATTTTTGACTCCACGCGTTGATGGACACTAATACTGCGGCGATCACAACCAGGCGCTTCATAATTCTCTGACAGTTTGTTTTGGGAGTTCTAAATAAACAAAATTTTTAACACATAGGCACGTTGTCTTTACAGGCCACACCCAATGAGACAGCCTCATTAAATCTGCGAAAGCAGTTTCCGCAATCAACCCCCACGATTGTCGCGTTCGCCCTGTGTTCGAACCCTTTTTGTTGATCAGTTTTGTGACATAAACAAACGAAAGCAGCCATGAGAAAAATTATAGTACTATCGATGATCTCGCTGGATGGCGTGATGCAGGCACCGGGCGGTTCGAAAGAAGACCGGTCCGGTGGATTCAGGCACGGAGGGTGGACAGAACCCTATGGGGACGAAGCCTACAGCAAGGCGGTGCGGCGGGAACTGCAGCCGGCAGAATATCTTTTGGGAAGAAAAACATTTGAGATCTGGGAATCCTATTGGCCCAAGCATGCGGATTTCTGGCCGGGCATTAATGACGGAATGAAGTATGTTCTTTCAAGAAAGCGGAAGAAGTCAGCTTGGAAGAACTCGACCTTCTTCAAAGGTGTGGCGGACATAAAAAAACTCAAGAAAACCAACGGCCCGGATATACAGGTCTGGGGTAGCAGCGAAGTTGTCCACCTGCTCCTCAAGAATGATTTAGTGGATGAGTTGTGGTTAAAAATTCACCCACTGACGCTGGGCAAAGGGAAGAAATTATTTGATGACACCATTCCAGCTGCATTCACGCTCGTTGAGAATACGATCACATCAAAAGGCGTGATCATAGCCATCTACCAGAGGGCTGGAAAAGTGAAGACGGGGAATATCGAGATATAACTCTCGTACTACACTTGAAACACATAGGCACATAGAAGAATGCCTATGTGCTTTTATTCGGCATGAAATCCAATCCTTCACCTCTTTCCGGTAAACATCTCCACCGTCGAAGGCATCGCGAATGGTTTATTAAAAAAATCCATCACCACCGAATTGAAAAGATCGGGCTTCTCATAGGATCCAAAATGTGTTGCGCCAGGCATAATGAATAGATTGGATTTTCTGATGTTGTTGAACATCGTGATTGAGTGTTCGAGCCGTATCACATCACGGTCGCCAGAAATCAGCAAGAAAGGGCAAGAAATTTTTTGCAGGTCTTTTTCTGTGATGTTGGGTTGTTCAGCAAGCAGTTCAAACAGTCTGCGGGTCTGAAAGTTATTTGTTGTCCGCAAGGTGTCCATAACAAGCTTGTCGATGCCGTCATAAATTGCCTTCTTCCCGGGGAACATGTTCGCACCGAATGTCACCACTTTTGAAACTTTCTTCGGGTGATTGATCGGAAGCAGAAGACCCAGGATGCCTCCATCGCTTTGTCCCGACACGTAAACGCTGTCAAGGTGGAGGGAGTCGAGCAAAGTAGCCACGTCCTTGGCCATCTGTACATAAGAAAGGTGCGGCGATGTATCTTGTGTTTTGCCATGACCACGGCTATCGATAGCGATAACCTGAAAATATTTTTTAAAGTGGTCAATTTTGTTGCGTGAACTTTTGATCGAACCACCATTGCCATGGAGAAGTATCAAGGGCTTGCCTGCTCCGTAGGTTTCGTAGTATAAATTGACACCATTGATTTTTTTGAAAGCGCCGGCTTGGGGATTATTACCGTAAGGTATTGAAGGGTCTTGACCAAAAGACCGAGACACAATCAATAACAGTACCGCGAAAACTGGATAGATTTTCTTCATGACATTGGTTTTACGAAACTATGACGTGATGTACACCGCAGTCGTTACATGCGTCTAAACGGATTGTCGCGATGATGACAATCTTTTACAAATCCGAATCACGGAAACTGGGTGGTCTTGTCACGCGCAACCGTAAAATCTAAGCAAAATGATCGAATCGAATTTACAACCGCGCACTTTCAAAATACGTCAGTTAATCCCAATCCAAATATCTCTTCTTAAAATCGCTTGGATTTTCGCCAACTATTTTCTTAAACAGCTGGCTAAAATGTGAGATGCTTGAAAAACCTACCGAATAAGTAGTTTCCGAGATGTTCTTGCCATTCAACAAATAAGTTTTAGCCTGGCTGATTCTGTACTGATTCACAAAATCGGTAAATGTCATATTCGTTTGCTTTTTAAAGTATCGACAAAAGGCCGACGTACTAAGGTTCACTTTAGCGGCAATGACATTTACATCAGGACTCTCGTTGAAACTGGCATGAATGTATTCATAAACTGATGACATCCTTATTTTATCTTTCAAAAATATTTTCACACTCGTATCGCGGTCATTTAATAATTCATATTCATGACTGTCAGCCAGTAATTGAAATACCTCCAACAAACAGAGCAACTGTTCGAACGCAGGAAGGTGAAGCATGCGCTGAAGCTTTTCTGCAGCCATCCTTTTGGTTTCGCCATGAAAAGAAATTGCCTTGGCTGCACGATCAAATAATTTTTGAATAGATGCAAACTCGGGTGACTGGGTGAAGGCTGTTCCCAAAAAATCTTCCTTCATCTGGACTACAATTTGTCTGTACTCCGTCTGCAGTTCATAGTCGAAGTTCAAGTGAGGAATGTTGGATCCTATGAAAATCAGATCGCTTCCCAGGTAGCTGGACACATGCTGACCCACATGCCGGATACCCGACTGAGCTTCTACAAAAGTCAGCTCAAATTCAGGATGATAATGCCAGTAGAAAAACTGCTTAAGGCTGGGAGTAAATATCTTAAAAGACTGGCCTTTGCCGGGAATCACTTTCTCCAGTTGAATTTTCATCGTTGCGCGATTACCCCATAAATATACTTTTTTGACACTCCGAATTCTGTAAAATGTCAATAGAGAGCAAAAAGTGGTCATTTCCGACAAAAGTCATTCCGGCCCCACACACCACCTTTGTAATAACAAAGCAGCAAAAACTATGAAACAGGAGACCATGGCGCCCACGATGATGCCAAACAAAAATCACCAGGACATTCCTGGAAATCCGTCCACCGCCACGAGCAGCAAAATGAAACTTCGCGCCGATCTGCAAGATGGAAAAGGTCTGCGCGTACTGAGTGAAGAGGACTGGAAGTTTTGGATACACAACGGTTATGTTATTGTGCGAAATGCAGTACCTCGTGAGCAAGCTGAAGCCACCGCAAAATTTTTGTGGGAGTTCGAAGAGAAGGATCCAAACAATCCGGAAACGTGGTACACCGCTCCGAGGGCCGAGATGAAAATGAAGGAACTCACGAATACCGGCATGGTAGAAGTGTACAATCATCAGGAGCTTTGGAACAACCGGCAGTCGCCGAGGGTACATGCTGCCTTTGCGGACATCTGGGGATCGGAAAAACTTTGGTGCTCCATCGACCGCGCCAATCTGAATTTTCCTTTGCGTCCCGGTTTTGAATACAAAGGATTTATTCACTGGGATTATGATCCGGAGACAAAACCTCAAAATGTGCAGGGCGTGTTGGCGCTAGCTGATCAAAATGACGAGAACATGGGCGGATTTCAGTGTATACCCGAATTGTTCAGAACATATGATACATGGAAACTCACACAACCAGAAGACCGGGATCACTTCAAACCTGATACTACAGGGTTTACACCAACCAAAGTAAAACTAAATGCGGGCGACCTCCTGATATTCAACAGCTCACAGCCCCACGGTATTCGTGCTAACCTTTCAAAAGATAAAGTCCGGATTGCTCAATACATCTCGATGATGCCGGCCGAAGAAGACAACGAAGAACTTCGCTTGTGGAGAATTAATTCCTGGAAAAATAGAATTGCTCCGCAGGGTTATGCCTTCCCAGGCGATCCCAGAAACTGGGAGCAAACTAAGTATACAGCAGCCGAGCTCTCGCCCCTTGGCAAAAAGCTATTGGGCCTTGATTCCTGGTAAATCTTAAAAATCTCAATTTCGCTTTAGGCTTGTTATGGTTGGTGACATATTGCTATCCATTGCGAACCGCACGTTTCGAAACTCCGTATCTTGCAACGGTCGACGTCACTCCGTCGAATATCATCGACAGGATGCGTAGTTCATGTGCGCTTGCACAAGATGATCGTGTCAGCTTAAAACTTATATGTGTAACCCAGGCGGAATACCTGTGTCTCATAATAATCGGTGCTTTCAAGGTGAAACCCGTCACCGGTTGTCGTTCTCTTAATGCGCAAAGTATTGAACAGGTCCGTCACGTTGAGGAACATTTCACCTTTTCCTTTTTGAATGGTCCGCTTGATCCCCGCATCCACATAAGTACGGGCGTAAATCTTGCCCTGCGGAATTATGTCAGGCGCCATATAAACAGCAGTTACCTGCAGATCCCAACTCTTGCGAAGATGGAATAATCCATTCAGCTTAACACTCCCCGACGTAATTTGCTGACGATCCGCACTGAACGTGTTCTCTTGCGGATATTTATTCAAAACTGAAAACGCATCGATCGTATTTTGGTAAGCATTCAGATTTAAGTTGACTACCGCCCACTTTTCGAAGTTTTGCGACAGGATGACTTCAATTCCCGACGTGCGACTGTGACCGGCATTCTGAAAGATATTATAGATCAAAGTGCTGCCGGGTACTACACTTGCAATACGCGTGATGGTGGCGTCCATCTCCTTGTGATACAAAGAGCTGTACAAATAACCATTTGCCCAACTTGATTTGTAGCCCAGTTCGAACGAATTCGTGAATTGCGGTCTTAATGCCGGGTTACCAACTTTAATAATCTCTGCGTCATCATACTTCGGAAAGATCCGGATGTCTACCTCGTTGGGGCGATCGACACGGCGGTTAAAGAAGGCCGACAGCGTGTTGCGATCATTCATCTTATAGGCAAGGCGAACGTTTGGAAACGGCTGTGTGTAGTCATATCCGCTGCTCGTATAGACAGGATGTCCTGGATTGACATTGTATTGTACCTGCACATACTCAACGCGAATACCCGCTTCGGCTTCAAAATGTTTGTTTTCAAAGACATAGTTTCCGTAAGCCGCTGGTATTAATTCCCCGTAGTCAGCGAGACCACCTGCGCTCACATCCAAAGGAGAATTCAGTCCGGGAAAAAACTGCATGTTAGTCGGGATGTAACGTTTCCGCAGTTTCAGACCCGTTTCGAAACGACCATATTTCAAAGGCTGGACATAATCGACATTCAAATCGCCAACCTGTTCATCAGAAAGTAATTTGAATGAATCTTCACCTGTGTAGGTAGGCATAATGTTGGTGAAAAAGTATTTCTCATTCTCCCTGTGAAAAGTGTAGTTGAAACCAACATTAATAAGGCGTCCAGGTTGTGTGAACTTATGTTGCCAGGTGGCCGTTGCCGTTACCGTTGTCTTCAACTCATCTTCCAGGAACTGCCATAAGCGAAGTCGCTCAGACAAGCTTCCATTAAAGAAAGGCTCGTCCCCCCCGTCAAGAATTTTTTCACTGCTGAATAAACCCGAAACCGATATTGTGTTGGCATCATCTTTATACCAATCGAATCCTGTCTTCCCCGTTACAATGTTCGTTGTCCTGTTTCTTTTTAGCTGTTGACGGATCGTATCCCCATTATCGTAATAACGATCCGTGAACTCGTTTTTATTTAATGTTTGCGTATACAGATTGTCGCCCTGGAGGAACCAGTTGATCTTATCTTTTTTATAGTTAAGGGAGATACTTGGATTGATCTTCGGAGTGACCGTATACTGGGGACGTATGGTTGGAAAATTTTCCTTCTTTACCCATAAGGCGCCTGCACCACCGGCAATACCGATCTTTCCATTCCATCCTTCTTTTCTCTCCTTCTTAAAAATGATGTTGATAATACCTGCATTTCCATTGGCATCGTACTTCGATGATGGATTGTTGATGATCTCGATACGTTCGATCGCCGAGGCGGGAATATTGTCAAGGCTCTGCTGATTTCCGAAACCGGTTAATGCAGTTTGTTTTCCATCAACCAGCACTGCCACCCGGTCGTTTCCTCGCAACTTCACGGTACCATCATCACCAATTGTGACACCTGGAAGATTTTGCATCACCCGTAAAAGCGATCCACCTCCCTGGTTAATGTTGTCGGCCATACTAAACGTTTTTCTGTCGAGTGTTTCCGCGACCGCATCGCGTCTCCCTTCCACAACAACATCATTGAGCGCAATAGTACTTTCGTTAACCTCGATCACCCCGAGGTCAAGGAATTCGCTTAATCTTCCTACCAATAAGGGTTGCTTCGCAGTTTGATAACCGACAAAAGATACTTCGAGGACATAATCACCCGGTACGATGCCGCCCATTGTAAAACGACCATCGTCATTGGTGATGGTGCCCGCAACAAAAGCGCTGTCGGTTGCCTTTTTGATTACCGTGTTTACATAAGGGAGGAATGTACCCGAGCTCCTGTCTTTGACAACACCAGAGACCGTGACTTTAGGCACCTGTGCAAATAATACAGCAGGAAGAGCAAACAGAAGAATGAAAAGGATAGCGCGCATGGAAACAAAACCACAAACTAAGGGTGGAATTTTGTAGAATTTCTGGATGTGAATTCGGGGAATCGGATTCGAAAAACATGATACCCGTTTTCGTAGAAATAGGATAAACTAACCTTATTGAGGTCACAGATCTTTTTCGCGATGGCAAGGCCAAGTCCCAGGCTGGCCTGATTGCTCGTGCCCTTGCTGAATCGTTCAAAGATACTTTCCGGAGGAATAGAAAGCGGCGGACCTTCGTTTCGTATTTCCCAAAAGCCTTTTCCTAAGTTGATTATGATGGGTGAGCCCGGAGCACTGTGGCGAACCGAGTTGGAAATAAGGTTCGAGAGCAATATTTCCAGAAGCGAACGGTTGAATGAAATGGTCTCATGGCTCTCCACATTCACGGAAATGTTGTGCTCTCCCTTGAGCCTTTCCGTAACGATGGCAAGATCCAATGGTTCTGTGTCAGGAAACTGCCCGTTGTCGATCCGGGCTAAAAGCAGGAGGGCTTTGTTGAGTCCGTTCAACCGCGAAGTTGCGTCGAGCAATGATTCAATGAGGGGCGCCTGTTCTTCGGACGGCCTGGTTTGCAGTAACAACTCAACCTTCGACTGGAAGACAGCGAGAGGTGTTTGCATCTCATGAGCTGCATTTTCGGTAAACTCCCGTTGAGCAATGAAAGCGCTATGAACACGTCTTGTGAGTTCATCGATAGCAACATTGAGATCGTTAAACTCGGTGATCTTTGAAGGCTGGAATCCAATTGCTTTGCTCCTCTCGATCTGGAATGACTTGAGCGCTTCGAGTGTTTTGTAAAATGGACTCCATATCTTTTTCGAGTTCCACCAGTTGATCAACAGCATTCCCGACAATAAAACAAGAAGTATTACAAACTGTGTTATACTGAGCGTCCGCATCAGGTCTTCACTTTCAACCAGCGAGATCCGGGCTTCCAGCTTATAGGGTTTGCCTTTGATGAGAACAGACGATCTCAACACACGATACACTTCATTTTCCGGGCGGTGATCATGCTGTTTCCTCCTTCCCTTTCCCACGTCACGCCGACTGGTTGCTTCGTCGCTGGTGTATATGCTGTCTTTTAGCATGGGCCCTACTAAAGGTTCTACTACCACTTCTCCGTCGAGATCTTCCCATTGCTGAACGGCCGTCTCCGAAGGAAGCTTTTCCAGCCTGGATCGTATTTCCTTTTTATGGACCTGCAGCGTCTCATCAACTTGTCTAATGATAACGTCACTGATCACGAAGTAAAGAACAGGGGTCACAATCAACAGGACCGCTACCGCGTAAATCAAAAACCCCCACAACGTCCGGTTTAGCAATTTCATACTTCAAATTGATATCCAAGACGATATACCGTCTTGATGAAGTCTTCACTCCCGGCCTCGGTCATTTTCTTCTTGAGATTCTTGATATGCGAATAAATGAAATCGAAACTGCTTAGACTATCCGCCTGGTCACCTGAAAGGTGCTCTCCTATCGCGTTCTTGGATACAACCTTATTCTTGTTCGCCACAAGGAAAAAAAGAAGGTCCAGTTCGCTTTTGGTCAGATCGAGTTTGGTTTGGTTCACGTACACCGTGCGCGAACCAAAGTCGACCTTTAGGTTTCCGTACTGAACAGAGTCCGCCCCATCGAATTTGTTTCTCCGGATCAACGCCTTGATTCTTGCGCCAAGTTCGGCAAGATGAAACGGTTTGGGCAGATAATCATCGGCGCCGACTTCCAAACCAAGGATGCGATCATCCAGCGAGTTCCTTGCGGAAATGATGATAACACCGTCCGATTTGTGCATCGTTTTAAGTGTTCTGAGCAAATTCAAGCCGTTTCCGCCGGGCAGGGTTATGTCGAGAAGAATACAGTCATAGTTATACAGGGAGATCTTTTCGTTTGCTGTATCAAAATCGTAGGCTGCTTCACATGTGTAGTTCTCCGATTGGAGATACTCAACAATGCTCGATGACAACTGTTTTTCGTCTTCTATCACAAGGACTTTCACGCTTCAAAGATAACGTTAAGATTTTGTAGAGACTCTGGATGAAAACAGTGCCGGGGCTAAGGCGTTTAGGGTGGGTTCTGAGTTTCAAGTTAATCTGTTCAATTGACTGGGTGTGGAAGGGACCCCGGCGATGAACCTCCGCAGGCGGAAACCGATCGTTTGGTGCCCGAACGTGTGGGAAACTCGTAAGGTTGTTGGTGACCCGATGCAAGTTTCAAAAACAGCATTGGAAATTGATGCGTCTTGTCATTGCCGATCACAGGCTCGGGCATCGGAACACCAACAACGGAAAGGGCAGTTTAAAATACCGCGATCGTGGTGAGCGAGTTGCGCAACCGATAATCGAACAAAGTTAGTAAGCTGTTAGCAATGATTGCTCTTTATCCAACAAGATCGCTTTGCCTCGCTTTCCCGGCTGACCTTTGCTGCCGACGCTTCCAGCTAATTCCGACCTTCCATGCAATTTATGAGGTATCCCGCCTTTTCCCCCCTCACCGCCCTCACCACCATCCACGTTGATGGTAGGCAATCCCGGATCACCCTTAATATTAAGCACAAGTACTCCCCCGTTTCCACCAGGGCCTCCTCCTCCGCCGCCGCCGCCTGAGAACCTGAACGAGTCACCATCTTCGCCTCGTCCTCCTTTGGTGCCTGAGAGATCAATGGTTCCGTTGCCATAAAGATTTCCTCCAACCGCTATGTAGAGAAGACCGCCGTAATTTCCGACGGTCCCACCCTGTCCTCCATCGCCTGTGAGCACTGATGCTTTTCCTTCACCATCGCATCCGCACCCTCCGATGGCCTTCTTCTTACATTCCGCACTGTCTCCCTTGATGGCTAGATAACACTCCTCGCACTTATCAGACTTTTTTCCGCACGCCTTCATCTCAGCGTCTGACATGCCACGTCCTCCCGCACCGCCGTGACCACGCTCGCCTTTTTCTTCCACTCCAGGTTTTCCAGAGAGACAGCACAAGCAGAAACATGAACGCTGAACGCATTCTGCCATCCGGCCTCCGGCGCCGCCATCTCCTCCGGGGTTGTCCTTGCCGTAGGAGTGACATAGCTCAATCTTTTTATATTCTTTTATTGTTTTGCGATAGGTGGTTGTGTCGACGTCTGTGCTATCTCTAGTAAAACCCTTGGAACGAATGGTCCCTTCAAGCCAGAGGTTCCCTTCGCATTTCAGACTCGTCCACGCGGGATGCTCTCCCTGGAACTCAAGCACGGCTCCCTTGTGAACGAGTATACTTTTGAAGGCATACTCATAGCCAGCATCCAGTCGAACCACGGTGCCGCTTTTCACCACCAGCGCACCAGCATCATCCGAAATCGTGCTCGGGTCGGGTCCATAGTCACTTTCTTTGAAAAAGCTCCCAACCCGCACGACAAAATAAATGAGAGCGATCGTTGTAACTAATTTGTAAAACATGTCCTTTTATTTTATAGTGATCGTTCGAATGGCAGATAGTTTCCCCGATGGCCCGTCTACAGCCGCAGTGAGTGTAATCATTTGACCTGCCACACCCACTGAATTGTCATATGCGAACTGGACTTCCGCAACGCCCTCTTCGGAAGCAGATGCTGAAGCAGGAATGAAATTTCCCACCGCTGTAGAGGTACCCTGGAGCACTGCGCTGAACGTTACCGTCGCAGGAATCGAAGGCTGTCCGAATGATCGCAAGAGCGTTGCTTTTACACCCATCTGATCACCTGCTGCAGCGACTGTGGTTTTCGGCAAATCGATTACGATCTGATCGGCGTAAGCGCGACCCACGGCGAATGTTACCGTGGAGTCATACGCATTGTCAGGTGTGTTGAATCTGAATTGATAATTTCCAACCGACCGACCAACTGTAAATATGATTGTAGCCTGTTTGCGGTCGCCACCATCGACGGTTACCTGTTGTTGCGGAGTTCCGCCGAATTGCCGGATTGTCCCTTTCTCAACGCTGAAGTTGATTTTTGTGTTCACCCCAAGTAGCAACGTGAAGGTCGCTTCCGATTTTCCGTCGGCTACCATGTTGGTTGTTCCGGATGAAGTTAACGTCTTAAAAACGGCAGCCTGCTTCAAAGGCTTCAGCTCGATTGCCTTCGTTACCTTATAGACCGCGGCATCTCCTGTTTCAGCCGTAATCAGGTACGTCGCCGGTTTTGTTCCAAGCGACAGGTTGAGTGTCGTATCCGGTTTCAGGCGCAAATCAAGAACGATCGCAGTATCTCCCGTATCAAACCTTCCTGCCCGCGTGTGGAGTCTCACGGATCTGAATGAGGGAGCAGCCTTGTCGGGTATCCGCACAGTGATGGGGACCTTCGTGGTTCCGTCCGCGTCATATTTTTTACTATCATCAAAACTCACTGTGATTGTTTGTGGAACCACATCACGGTCGTACCCGCATGCGGTCGCGGTCAACAAGAGGATCCAGACATATATTCTCACCGATTCAATTGTCTTCATTTCTTTTGGTTTTAGGGACTTAACAGTTCGCCTACTTTGCCGAGCGCTTTCTTGACATCAAGATCAAATGACAACGACACATACCAGTTGGCTACAATCCTCGAATCATTATTGATCAGCGGATTCGGATTGATATCCCGCGTCCAAATGGCTCCGGTACTCAGTCGTCCGCCATCTGTGAGGCGGATTCCAATTCCGGTGAGCAGGTTGAGATTCGCGGTTCCGTTTGCCATGAGGTTCTCCCTAACGCCTTCTTTTTTCAAACTTGTGGTGGTGACACCCAACACAGCACTGGTCCCTTTCCACATGCGCCTCCAGAAAGGATGTCCCCGGCTATGCAATTTGAGCGACACCTGATCATAGCTGAGATAACGCTGCTGCTTTCCGGTACGAAGCAATCCATAATCAACCTGTTTGTTGAGCGGATGGAAATTGAAGTTGGCTCCGAAGTAAGGAGTAATGGATGCTCCGACGCCAGTGCTGATTGGAATGAGCGCGATGCCAATATCAGCCGTCACGGACCATTGTGATCGTGTGACAAAATCGGCTGAGGTCAATCCGCCAGCAGTTCGCGCAGCAGCTATCTGAACAGTGCGATTGTCCTTCAATAGTGAATCAATCAGGAATTTCGCTTGCCTGTTAATGCTGTCTATGTTGCTTCGATAATTGGTGTAGACATTTTTGAGTTTTGTTACGTCGTTCCTGTGGTTGTCCAGGGTAAGGTAGTATTTCGCCCAATCTTCTTTTAGATCTTTGTCCCTTCCACCGGCCCCCGATGGTGTTTCATAAATTGGTCCACTCGTGCCGAAAATTTTTCCCCTTAATCCATTCTTATTTTGAACTATTTCGTTGCCGACGAAGGTCTGAATCTTCGATAAAAAATCGAGATAGTCGGAGAGGTTCCTGATGTAAGGTGTTACCGTCTTGGTGCTGAAGTCGTTCACCATATCAAGGTTTCTCATTTCAACAGTCTGGAGGTTTACATAGGGTATCGATCCTCCAGGTACATCTTTCGAAATGGCTTTGAAGAGATTCACAAAATCGATCTCGGATGGAGCGGAGTCTTGCCCGAATATTTCCTGAAGTGTGTACAGTCGTGCGTAATCGTCCTGTTTTCCTGCGGCAGTGAATGCAAATTGTTTATTGCGAATGTCAACGTTCTTTGGAAACGGTTTAAGGTGTCTGAACGGTCCTTTTGTGTTATTCCAGAAATTGAACCAATCAATCTGAGCGCGGTATAGCCTGTTAGCAATGATCGCATTGATGAGCTTCTTGCGGGCGAACTGATCCTGAATTTTGTCGATAAAGATCGACTCGGCTTTCAGCTGGTTGCCGTATTGCCGGTTGAGATGACCGGTAATAAGTTCCTTCAGGATCTTCGAATCCAAAATGGTATAAGACTCGTCGGTCAACAAAGCGTTCGTAATCTTCTCCACATCATAGGGCTCTGTCCAAAACGTATCAATGATTTTGCCAACAACGCTGTCAATTTTGATAATCAGACTTCGCGTGACGTAAAACTTCAATCCTTTGCCTTCGTTGTCATCAACGTTTCTTGCAACTTCAAAGAAAAACTTATAGTTCCGGTGTGCTTCTAAAGCGGGAATACTTAAGTGGAAGTTCTTGGTCTTACCAATGATCATGTTCTGATCCCAGGAGCATATCGTGTTGCATCTTCTGGGATCAAACTCACAATTCGGGCAGAGTGCCATCGAATCGGATTTTATCATCTCATCAGTATTTTTTAAATAGCCTTTCCAACGTTCAAGCTGTGAACTATAACTTTTACGAAAGGCGGTAAGTCTGGAAGAATCATTCTCGCCAAGGGTTTTTTCCTTCCGTATTTCCTGTTCCAGTTTTGTTAGTCTATACTCTTCCCGGCGAAGCAGGAATTTCATTATGAACGCCGAGTCGTTCATGTTTGTGCGGAGTTCATTGGACAAGAGTATACTGCCACCGATCAGGCTGAGATCAACCTGAAGGGAGGGCTTTTCACCCTTAAGGTTCTTCAAAAATCTAATGGTTGCGTTGAGCCTGTCCATTTCCGCCGGCACGCGTGATGGGTCAGGGGAATAGGGTTTGCGAAGGTAGATCTGCTTAACGTCGCTGAAAACTTCGATCTCAAGTTCATTGTTACGAAAACCATCTCCGGAATGGTATTGATCGATTATCTTTTTGAGGGCCTTGCTCGCCTTGCGCAGCGTCTCCGAGTTCTTGCTTAACGTATCCAAATCACCTCGCTTGTAACGGCGAATTAAACGAAAGAACTCAAGACGCTTTTCGAAGATACTCTTGCAATCGCAGTCACAATTGCCGTTGGAGGGCTCATCATTGATTTCAAACTCTCCGCCACAACAAGCCTGGTAGGATGCGTCAATGATCCGGAGGTGAATGGATTGTATTTTATCAGCGTTGCCATAAAGATAGAAGGGTACATCAAACGGAATGAATTTACTCCCCATGATTCCACTTCTGAGTTCGATCTTTATCGAATCGTATACCGGCCAGCCAGTAGAGTCTTGTGCCATCGCACCGGCCGGCAATAACACCAAGGCGAATAAGAGGACCTGAAGTGCCGAAAAACAATTTTTGATCATAGGCCAAAGGGGGTAATGGTTTTTTCACCACGTGCGTCAAGGTTCATTTCCGCGCCATCCAATGGCGCATTCAACCGAAGGAATTCTTTAGGATTATCAGATGCTATTTTGGTAAAAGAGGCTTCTTTGACATAGGTACGAAAGCGAGTCACCAGGTCAGTTTCAGAACGCTCCCGAGACACCAGGAAGAAGTCAGTTCCAAACAGTACACGTTTGCCATATTTTGTATTGTTCATGGTGTTGGTGATCATCGGAAGAAGATCATCATTGTGCAGCGTGTAAGATATGTCTGCATAGACGTTCGGATAGGCGTCCATCAATATCAGGATTTCGTCGAACCAGGTTGATCCGAATGAATTGCTTCTTTTTTCAGGCTCGATGACTGTCCGTGTGCGATTCTTGCTCCTTCGCATTTCTTCAGCTCCTCCGAAATGGGCAAAGCATAATTTTAGTTGTGGAAATATCTTGAGGACTTCCCGGAATCTGGCGGGATGTATGAAATTGTTCTTAAACTCACTGTTCCGGAGTTTGATGGGATTAGAGGATTTAGCGTCCAGGTTATCATCCTGAAGATGTCCATCTTCGACACCTGTTGTATCCCTCGGCTTATCCCGGGCCTCTTCCAAGTCTTTCAAATGGGCAGGACACATATGTTGTTCTGTTAGCCTTCCCCTATAGAAAATTCCCCCGGTGTCGCAATGTGTGATAATCGGGATTCCATGTTTTTCGGCGAGTTCGTACAATGGGAATAGAACAGGATCGAACGGATAAAATCCGAGTGCCGGATAAAGCTTAATACCTGCAAACCCTTTCTGCCCAAGGAAGTAGGTAACAAAAGTCTTCAGATCTGCGGTTACGGAGCGGTCAGAAAACCTGCGCGGGTCAATACAGAGAAAAGGCAATATCTTGTCCTCATATTTAGCTTTCACATTGATGAGCTCGTAAAGCTGCGTGGGATAGTTCATTAGCGCATCGCCTCCCTGCATGAAATCCATGTCGAGTGAGAGGACCACAAATTTCATCCGTGGATGTCCCGCATAGCTGTCCATCATTTCCAACAGCACCTCCTCCTGGGTATCGTGTGTCACGAGTTGAATGAGTCTGGCCAGGCTGTTACCCTTGTCATACCTATTCAGAGGATTAAACAGAATAGCGAAGTCGCCCAGGAAGTTGGCCAGAAAATTCAATACGTGTACGGTGATCTCACGGACTGACTTAAGCAATGTCAGTTGGTGAATGAATGACCTGGCGGTTCTGCCGTAAAAACCTGAAGGAACACACGCTTCTGTAAAAATGTGTGTATGTATATTATAGAAGGTCTTCGGTTCTAAACTTTGCGGATGCTCCATAATATCTTATTCTCCTTTTTTAGGACGGACACCGGTATTTCTGATCTGGAAGAGGCGCATCAAAACTTCAAACCAGGCATTGGATCCCACGCTGACAAGCATGCCACTGAGGACTGCGCCAAGAATAAACATCAGCGCTCCGCCAATGTCCCGTATGTTGTAGCGAACCACATCAACCAGGAATTGCACCGGATGAAAATGTTTGAAGAACTCTTGAATGCTCCACTGATCAAAAAGCTGAATCTCCAGCTCATCGCCATGGATCCGTTCGTCAATCCGATGTATGATATCATTGACAAAGTCAGCGTGGTCAAGATCAGTACAATCGGTCAGACAGGATCCGTATGAGGTTCTGGAAGGTTCATCAGGCAGGCAAGCGCGCACCTCGCCCGCGTTGGCAACGGCGTTAAAAAAATGGGCAATCGTTCTTGCCTGGACGAGGCTGATCGTCGCATTAAATCGATTTCCGATAGAAACGATGGAGTCCTGGTTGACATTTTCACAGGTCATGATCGCGCTGGCCAGAGGAAAAAATTGCTGATGGGACATGGTGTTCAGTGTCGACTTCAGCAAACAATACCTGGCTTTTAGCCTCGACACCGTGTCTTTTTTCAACTTCTTGAGTTCAATGATATCATTGCTTAGATAGTCAAGACGTATCAACCGACTGCTCCGCGGCAAGTTCCATCCCACGGGTAATCCCATGCGGGCCAATTCTGATCCGAGACTGTCAGCCCGGTCGAGGGTTCGGTCTATATACAGACGATATCGTCTTTCAAATTCTTCTTCGGTGCAGCCCCGGCATTCAAACGCCTGCTTACGATACACCGAATCGCGGACTGTCTTTTCTGCAACACCTACGAGACTGTCTCTGAGCGTTTTATTGGAAAAAATCTCCGTCGTGACGGTAATGATATTGAAGTTAAAGAACAACGCGAGCATGGTACCCACCCAACGAAGATCTATCCGGATACTTTTTTTATAATCGCCGGCTACCCGATCCTGGTAACTGTCAAACCAGGCCATTATATTTTTTCTGAAAGCGGTTAATTTATCTTTTTCGTCGGTTGACACAATGGTGAACGATATGAGCAGTCTTTGCACGGCGCACTCCGGCATTTCGTTCAGGCAATTCTGGTACGATTCCAATTGGGAGAAATCGATGGGAGGCAGATTGGCATTGATGGCCGATCCTTGTGCGGGCAGCCGCATCCGGCGGGTGTGCGCGTATTCGCGAAGCACAGACATCAGCGTATCGGCGAACGTTGACGCGCTGAGATAAGCTGGATATCTGTCAATGCGTGCTTTGAGGGTCCTTATCTGCGGATGCAGATACAGGAGCGTACCTATGTTGATACCGCGAGGGTCATTCAACGCGGTCCTGATGCTTAGGTAAAGGTACATCTGCCGCTTTTGCCGCACATTCAAATTGTTCAGGGCCTCAACAATGATCGAGGTGATCGAACTGAACACCAGCAATACAACCGTGGTGGCAATTAATGCCTCTAATAATCTTGAGTCCAGCATGCAGATTAAAGCTTACAACTCACGAACAAGACACCGATCGTATCACAACATAAGAGCTTGCGACTCAAATGAAAAAGACGATCCGGCAGCCTTTCGGCTTAACAAATTGAATGTAAAATAGGGATGTAGTGACGACCCTTCGCTGCAATTTCAAAATCCGGACCTCAATCGGACTAAGACGTCACTTACCAAATCTAACAGTACAACGACACATTGCAAAGTGTTTAAGAAAAAAAACTTTTTGCCGTTCGCACAAACTACGGTATCAATTTCTTTTTAGGTCAGGCAATGTTATCCAGAGACAAAAAGAATGTCTTGAGTTTGTTTTTCACAAACGTACAGCCTCGTCGATCTCGACAATCCGTCCGGAGGGATTCAATATTGGTCTATGAATGACATGTGCTATGGCTTTGATTCTTGCCAACACTGTCGCCAGCGACACTTTCAGAATTCTCGTTATTCCGCGCATTCCAATACCTTCAACAACTAGCTTTCTGATGGACGTACTGGTAATCCGACTTCCAGGCAACGTGTTTTTATTTTTCAAGTTGATACTTACAGCACACCTTACAATAGAGCTTTTGCGAACCATTCTTTTGACGACCCGCTTTGACACAGCCGCCATCGCAATACATGCATTTCATCACCTGATAATCTGTAGCACGAAAGTGAGGAGAACTATCCTCGTTGGCTCAGGGACAACTTTCTTAAAGGTACACGAGCAAGAATGCCCTTCATCTGCCAACTCTTGCGCGCTTCTGCTTATTGATTATCAACAACTTAGAAAGACAAGCAAGCTTCACCTGATAGTCTGGTGCATTACCTCCATTACCGGAAGATTTCCATCAAATAACATAATCCAAAGGCAGTTCTCTCAAACTCAGTTCAATGATTTCCGATTTTGAAAGGAGGGATATTCCAAATACCTTCTCCTTAAAGCTAAGATTCAATCCCTTCTTTCTAAATTTTTCAGTTAGATAACTCTCAACATCAGGCTTTAATCGATCTTTTATTTGAGAATATTGTTCATCAAGAATATTGAGGTAGTACTTTGGCTCTCCGTTTTCAAGAATAATCCACTCGCCATAAACAAAATCTGACAATCGGTACAGACTCTTTTTACTGAACAGAATTGGTGTCTTGCGGACTTTGACTGTAATTTTATTAGGGGACAAGTTTTCCATTTTTTTAAGAGACTAAATTTATTAAACATCACAAGGTTTGTTCCCGATGATCTTAAAGAATCATACACTATTCCATTATAATCTAGTCCTCTAGCTGCTCCACCCAATAGACTTGGAGTGTATTTTACGCCTAAGCCAAGAGCAGTACTTGTCGCATTCAAAAATTTACCTCCGGTGCCTAGTGAAAATTGAATCGTACTCGATACAGCCGATCCATGATGAGCTAATTCTGCAGCGGTCGTCGAAACACTATTTGACATGTAAAAACCTTTACCCAAGTTAGTCCGGATATTCAATTTAGTCAGATAAGTGAAATAGGTAAAGAGGTTGGGCGGGATCTCCGATCCTCGCCCAAATAAATGAAACCCCATCTCCTTCCGTGCGGGATCTCCTGATCCGTTTCCTTTTTGCTAAATGTAGCAAAGGTCTACAGGACCTTTCCTATTACAATAATAATCTCGGGCAGAGCTTAACAAATAATGTTGAGGCTCCTCAACAATTCCTGCCACCACCGGATTGTTGTGTATATAATCCAATTTCTGGTGGGTGAATTTTTCTGTATAGAGCCCTTCTGGATGCATGCTTTCCTGCCATACCTGCCAGGATTTGTAGTGTGTTCGCAATAACGGAAGAAGCCACTCCCTCCGACTCTCAGCTATTTCATTGATTGACTTAATAATCTGGTTAGCGGTAAACTTCTTAAAGTCCCTCATGATTTCTGACAGGTTATCCTTGTTACCCTGCTTGCTCTTGGCAATCATATGGAGGTGACTCGGCATTAAGCACCAAGCGTACACTTCTAGTCCTTTGTTCCGAGAACAGAAATTCAATGAAGAAATAATAATCTCCACCAGCTCACGACGTGAAAGGATATCGATCCAGCCCACAACCGTGTGCGTAAGAAAATAAGCACTATCGTCCCGGATGGCATACTTAAAACCCATGAACGAAATCTAGATATTTCACCCGAGCTTTTGGTATCTGGTTTTTGTGATCACTTGTTGCACGAAAACTCCGCACAATGCAAATCAAAAAAGTTGAAAAGGATCTGGAGATCCGGTTCCAAAGACGATCGGGCTTCGATTTGGTCGAGGATCGGAGATCCCGACCAACGCGCGCCAGATCGACATCGGCGATTATATCATAGATTCTCTACACTCGCCTGCCTGTCCGGTAGGCAGGCGTCAGGAGACGCCGCGCGATAATCACCATTGAACACGCACGCCATAGGAGTTGTTGTAGTTCCTTGGGTATTTGTTGTATTACTCGCCGAAAGGTTAATAGGAACTCCGACAGGGGTTAGGAGTTACAGCCGAGCAAGACCTTATAAAAATTCAAATACTTACTACCGCCCGCTATTTCACTGCAAGTTTCTGATGTTGAACAAATCATTTTTTGATTCTCATAAAGCTTGATATCTACCACGCAGTTTTCTAAAAATTTTGCACAAGTAATAATTGAATCCAAAAATTTCGCCCCACTCTGAGAACACTTGTATATCTCTCTATGACCTGGCTCATCAGAAATCACAACTACCTCTTTTGTAATTTTTGAAATACTGATCGAATCAATATCAAACTTTCCAACAATAAAATAGTCGTCCGATTCATAGACTTTAGCATTAAAAGTAATCATCCCAATCTCCACTTTAGACAAGTCATACTCTTGAATGAGTCGCACGAGTGGATCTTCAATCATACTATTATGCTTATAAGGCTTTTGTGTAATTGAATATCTCATTCGAGATTTGTCAATAAAATCATTCGAAAGCCCTAATTCCTTATATCTACTATCCGGGAATGGAATCTTTTTAAGCTTAACTTCAAATTCTTTTTCTGTCATCGCAATTCCTCATTAGTTAGCCTGGTTCAAAACCTGATATGCCTGATCTAGACTCTTGACTCGTATTGCTCTGTAGGATCCGGTTTTATTGACTCCTTCATATTTACCAGAATCTTCATTGTAAGTATATCCTGAGTAAGTGTTATATACACTGTATTCACGCTCAACACCATTAGAGTCTTTTTCTTTACCCCTTTCGGTGACTTGAAAATATTGCTCTGTTTGGTCATCATAGTAAAGTGTATTCAGTTTCGCCCCGGCAGAAAACTGCATGTTTAAGGCATGAGGGTCATTACTTAAAAAATCAATAGCTAATCCTACAGCTCCCAAAAAATTAAGTGCACCGCCTAAGGCCCCTTTAAGACCACCACCAACTTTAGGTTTACCTCCCATATTACCATGGAGTTCTGATGAAAATTGCCTATGCACTTGTTCTGGAATG
Source organism: Cyclobacteriaceae bacterium (assembly GCA_044227305.1). Lineage (GTDB taxonomy): Bacteria > Bacteroidota > Bacteroidia > Cytophagales > Cyclobacteriaceae > ELB16-189. Next base: position 816,404 of record JBGAFJ010000002.1, read on the forward strand.
CCCGTCGCCATGTTACCTTGATTAATATGGTGATGGATTAACTTATCACCTTTGTAAGCTGCATGTGATGGATTAAAATCTATCCACTTGTCATCAATTCTTGGAGATCTTCCACCTCGTATTTCAGCCGCATTATCCTGACTAAACATTTCAGGATGCTCACTAAGCATTTGCCGCCAGAACCAAGGGCCGTTCCTCGGATAACCTGCGGCGTTAGAACCCGAGCCAGCAGGAGCATTTTGCATATCAATTCTAGGGCCACTTTGAATCTTCTTAATATCAGGTGGATCGTCCGTTGCTTGCTCGGGAATCATTCCATCTTTATCATGGAATCGAATAGGGTTGTCAAATGAATAAGTATACGGACTATAGGTCTTCATAATCTCTGTAGCCGGATCGACGCTTAAAAACCTTCCGATTGCAGGATCATACTGCCTGGTAACATAATCAAGTAATCCGAGTCCTAATTCATCCTGAAGCTCTTTACCATTATACTGATATTGATTCGGTATTGCATTCTCTCGTTGATAACTATTGAAGCTTAGCCCGAATGGATAGTAGTCGTCTGATTGAATGACAGGTGATTTGGTGTGCGTTACCTTAAAATCATCAAAGAACACTTCCACCGGATGTGCCGTAGGCTCCTCGTTGGACAACCAAATATAAACATATCCAGGCTCTTTGATCTTGATAGAACCTGAATTTTCAAATGCAAGTCTCTCATGCGATACGCCTTCGCAAGTTAATCCTGCATGATGAACGGCATCACCGGTCTCCCTTGCCAAAGTAGAAATCTGCCTAAATCCATAGTCCTTCATCGCAAAGTTTCGATCAAAAACCAGGTAGTTTAAATACGCTTTTGGCGCAGTACCACTATTCCCCGGTGTAAAGTATCCTGTGAATGGGTAAGTGGCACTCCCTGCACTGCTATAGCCTGAACTATCTATTATCGTTCCCGAAGGAACTCCGACGTTGTTTGCAATAGCAGTCAAGATGCTTACAAGCGCATTATCGTTGGCTGCGTTGGGATCAACATATTTAGCATACACCTCCACAGTGATTGTATCTCCGGGCATCACACTGAGCGACCTCGCCAAGCCGATCTTTTCATTTGCGCTTCCACTGAGCCTGGTTGAGTAAGCGCCGTTCGTAGGTGTTGCGTCGTTGTAGGTGTGGTCGAAGATCCTCGCGTTTACACGGCGCGCTTTGTCTATATCTAAAAATTTGCCTTGCTCTGCCGCAATATTTGCATTCTCCAGCGTCGCCGTGGCTGCGTCAATATCATTCTTTGTGGTGAAGGTCATCCGTACGTTGCCTAAATGATCCTTTAAATGGTATTGATATTCAGGTGCGGTTCCGGTCATAACCACCCTGCCTTCTTCGGTGTTTACGAATTTTAATGTATCATTTTCATAAAAAAATTCGCCTACGTAGTCCGTTTTCTTTTGCAAAACACCGCTACCATTGAGCACTTCCTGCCGCAGTTTCTTGCCCGACGCGTCATAGGTGTAGCGGATGAAATCACCATCGCGGTTCTGCACGCTTATGGGAAGATTTAAGTGATTATATTTTATTGCATCAGGCTGTTCAAGGTTTTTGTTCAGATCTCTGACCATGTTTCCGTTTTGGTCATAGGCGTAGTCAGCATTTGTATCCGGCGGCGCGTCTTTGAAGCCCTCCGAAACGTTGCCATTGTCAGAAACACTCAGCAGGGCGTTGCTGCGCAGCGCACCAGCGCCGTAGTTGTAGCTGAGATTGTCCAGATCATTTCCAGAGGCATCTTTGCGAAGCAACGATTGAATGTTTCCGTTGAGATCATACTGATAATTGCTTTCACTAAAGGCTGATGTGCTCGTCCAGGTTGCACCTTTTATTTTATGCGCTGCGGCCAGTATGCGATTCATTGAATCGTAGGAATAGTTGTAGGCCCTTTCTTTCACGGCTCCCAGTCCAAGGTTCGTGCTCCAGCGCATGCCACTGATATTACCGTTGAAAAGTTGGTCGTTGCCCGTGTCAATTGATTCATTGTAGCCGAGCTTCATCCCAAAATAGTCACCACCCAGGTTGTCGCTGTCGTTTATAGAGGTGAGCCAGCCCCGAATATTGTAACGGTAATCCAAGGTCTGTTTAAAACTTGATGATCCTGGGGCACCATGGAGTTTTTTTGTCACCAACTGCCCCAATTCATTGTACTCGTTTTTTGAAATAACAATGGACTCACCACCATTCAGCCGGTGTGTAGTCTGCAATAGCCTGCCAGCATGATCGTACTGAAAAGACCTTTCGACGGAATACTCCGGGCCTCCTGTAGAGTGCCTTGTTTTTGTCGCCAACACTTTACCGACGAAATCTAGTTTTGAAGTCAATCGATCCAATCCACCCTGATAGTTTCGGGAAACGGCTTGAATGAGGCGATATTTGTCGTCGAAGTAATTAACGGTGTATAGGAAGACATTTTGATGAGGTATTCTCACCATGGAGCCTGTGACTTGTCCGATAAGAAACTGAGACGGAATGGCTACCTGACCATCAATCTCAGTGGAGCTAAAATCCAGGCTGCCGTCATTTAGTATTGGTTTGAAATCATAATTGTCATACCATGTTGCAGTGAGAACGTGACCTCTTTCTTTAATTCCAGCGGATGGATTTCAGTTTCATGTTCGGGTTCTCTCTGAAAAAGTAAACCGACGTCTCATCTACTTTGCTGATCAACACAAGTTCTTCTTTATCACCAATCTCTTTCATCGATCGGTCGCTCAAATTGATCACACAGATTTTGAAGTGTCTTCCTAGTAATGACTTCTTCAATTGTGGCACAAACATTTTGCCTTGAAAGAAAAAAGGTGGGCCAGCAAAATAATCTCCCTTCTCTCCAACGGTTTTATCATCGATAGTAAGTGTGGCTGCCTCTGCACCCCCCTGTCCGAGCTCAATAAAGTTAGAGTACTTAATAGAGTGGCCTCCTACTTCGTATGTATCCAAAAAATTTAGTGGGAAGATTTCCATCAGTTTACAAGTTTTGTGGTTTGGTTAATTACTAAACGCGGCTTAACCTGAAGTTGAAGGAAACCTCCAGGAAATTTAAGGCCTTGTGGCGCTGTGATACCAATTCTAAAGCCAGTTCCTTTAGGAATCGTGCCAATTGTAAAGTTTGTTAAGTTATTCATCTTGGGCGTGATTGCACTAAATGTTCTCGCTAAGAATGGGCTTGTACCAGTCCTAAGTCCAAACGCACTTTCTCCTCCAATAGACATGGCACCGAATCTTTGAACAGGAATATTAAATGGTGCTTTTATTGCAACACTACCGAATAAAAATCCTTCTCCGGCTGCAGCTACTTTGAAAGCATTTATCCCTGCCCCTAAACCTTTACTACCAATAATTGCACCGCCTATTTCGCCGATCACCGTTCCGCGTTGGATGCCATTGCCATTGATCAGGTTATTTGCACCATTTGAGATTGCGTTCGTAACTCCAGTCATTGCACCATAAGAGTTAGTGCCGAGCGTAGCATCCAACTGCATTGCGTTTACCGGATTACCAGCAACTCCAGCTAAAGCCAAATTTCCTAACCCTGCCAAAGTTTGCCCTGGGTTTGTTACAGCATTGTACAATCCTTCTGCAGAATTTTGTAGCCCTTGTGCTACGCCAAGTGTATGAGCACCGACACCGTTAGGATGAGCAGCTGCGTCAGCCATAGCGAGGTTTAGCAATCCAAAGCATGGAGTGCCCGGAGGGCAATCACCTTTTGGATCATTGTAGCGAACAGGATTATTAAATGAAAAATGATACGGTGACCAGCCCTCTTGTCCTTCTGTCTTCGGATCAATCTGCCACCAGCCTAAACGACCCCAAGGATCATATGTCCTTAGATCCGTAAGCATTATTTCTAATCCTAGATCAGTGACTGTTTCTGATCCGTCATTGTAAAGCCTCTTGTTAAAAATTGAATTCTCTCTTGTATAGCTATCAAAACGCCCGCCGAAAGGATAATACGAATCGGATTGTATTACCGGCGACTTAACATGGGTCACTTTAAAATCATCAAAGAACACTTCCACCGGATGCGCGGTAGGCTCCTCGTTGGACAACCAAATATAAACATATCCAGGCTCCTTGATTTTGATAGAACCTGAATTCTCAAATGCCAGTCTCTCATGCGATACGCCTTCGCAAGTTAATCCTGCATGATGAACGGCATCACCGGTCTCCCTTGCCAAAGTAGAAATCTGCCTAAATCCATGGTCCTTCATCGCAAAGTTTCGATCAAAAACCAGGTAGTTCAGATACGCTTTTGGCGCAGTACCACTATTCCCCGGTGTAAAGTATCCTGTGAATGGGTAAGTGGCACTTCCTGCACTGCTATAGCCTGAACCATCTATTAGCGTCCCCGAAGGAACTCCGACGTTGTTTGCAATAGCAGTCAATATGCTGATAAGCGCATTATCGTTGGCTGCGTTGGGATCAACATATTTAGCATACACCTCCACAGTGATTGTATCTCCAGGCATCACACTGAGCGACCTCGCCAAGCCGATCTTTTCATTTGCGCTTCCACTGAGCCTGGTTGAGTAAGCGCCGTTCGTAGGTGTTGCGTCGTTGTAGGTGTGGTCGAAGATCCTCGCGTTTACACGGCGCGCTTTGTCTATATCTAAAAATTTGCCTTGCTCTGCCGCAATATTTGCATTCTCCAGCGTCGCCGTGGCTGCGTCAATATCATTCTTTGTGGTGAAGGTCATCCGTACGTTGCCTAAATGATCCTTTAAATGGTATTGATATTCAGGTGCGGTTCCGGTCATAACCGATCCTCGCCCAAATAAATGAAACCCCATCTCCTTCCGTGCGGGATCTCCTGATCCGTTTCCTTTTTGCTAAATGTAGCAAAGGTCTACAGGACCTTTCCTATTACAATAATAATCTCGGGCAGAGCTTAACAAATAATGTTGAGGCTCCTCAACAATTCCTGCCACCACCGGATTGTTGTGTATATAATCCAATTTCTGGTGGGTGAATTTTTCTGTATAGAGCCCTTCTGGATGCATACCCTCCTGCCATACCTGCCAGGATTTGTAGTGTGTTCGCAATAACGGAAGAAGCCACTCCCTCCGACTCTCAGCTATTTCATTGATTGACTTAATAATCTGGTTAGCGGTAAACTTCTTAAAGTCCCTCATGATTTCTGACAGGTTATCCTTGTTACCCTGCTTGCTCTTGGCAATCATATGGAGGTGACTCGGCATTAAGCACCAAGCGTACACTTCTAGTCCTTTGTTCCGAGAACAGAAATTCAATGAAGAAATAATAATCTCCACCAGCTCACGACGTGAAAAGATATCGATCCAGCCCACAACCGTGTGCGTAAGAAAATAAGCACTATCGTCCCGGATGGCATACTTAAAACCCATGAACGAAATCTAGATATTTCACCCGAGCTTTTGGTATCTGGTTTTTGTGATCACTTGTTGCACGAAAACTCCGCACAATGCAAATCAAAAAAGTTGAAAAGGATCTGGAGATCCGGTTCCAAAGACGATCGGGCTTCGATTTGGGTCGAGGATCGGACCTGCCTGCCGAAGTGCCCAACGAAGGCAGGGATCCCGACCAACCCATGTCCTATTTATTTCTTCAAGTAGGAAAGAATATCTGGACTAACATCGGGAAGGCATTAACTCCAAGCTTGATAAACATGCACTCAAACGTCTTCAGGATCTGGAACTCCTGGAAGACGATAAAAGGAAAACACTCTTTGATCTCATTGATACCTATATCCGGGATGCAAAAACCCGGAAGGCTCACGCTGCCTAAATAAACTTGCTTTATTCTTCATAGGGCTTTTCACAGCAACATGAATCGAGTGGCATTGCAAGGGGAATATTTCGATCAGGGTATTTTCTGTTTCTATAAACGATCCTTACCAAAGAGTCGTCTTGAAACATTCCTGTTTCCAATAATTCCTTGTTATAGTATTGATACCAAAGGCCATTCATTTTGTCATTCTCGTACTGCCCTTCTTCACTAACTCTTCCACAAGGTCCTGTATACCGTCTAGCCCAACCTTTCCGCTTTCCATTTTCGTAGGGAACTGCAAAAGAAAGTCTACCATGAACATAGTAGTACTGAATATCCTCCTGCTTGTCATTTACATAATTAAACTCCCACATTTTTGTGCCATCCTCATTGAATTTGAATGCCCTACCGTTTAGAAGACCATTTCTTTTTGCTGCAATTTCCTTCAGTGTGCTATCGGGGAAATAGGTTACAACAAATTCAATTGCTTCTGTATTGGGTTGATCTTTAGGGTTAACACAAACTGTGAGCATGGATGTCACTATTATTGCAATAAGTAATTTTTGAATGCCTTCTCGCATAAACTATTTGTCAGGATTGGCCTTTAAAATTTTCTTGTCTTTATTAAGCTCATCAGAAAACTTTGTCGTTTTAAACAAGCTGTTCAATTCCTTAACAAAGTTTTCAAGCTTCGTCACTTTGCCGTTTACCATTAGCTTATGGTCTGTCGGTCCATGTGCTACGGCACTTATTACACCAGAGAGAACATTCTCAGGAGTAGTTCCCTTCAAGGGACTCGATTTGGCAATCTCAGCGTCCTTGCCATTTTTATAATCTTCAACGCCTTGATCTAACTCCTTCTTGTTTTGATCAACATGAACAAATGATTCATGTCCCATCGTATACAGTGCTTGGTCGGCGCTTAAGTCATCATCAATGGTGACTTGGAATTTATAAAATTGACCCGCCTTATTTGTGGCCATTCGTCTTGCACCATTCGAATCGCCCGAAAAATCTTCAGCTTTTACCCATCCTTTCGTAGGATTGTAGACCCAAGTCTCGGTAAGCCCTCTACCGCTTCCAAGTTCTGAGGTACGGTAATAGATATCATGATTGGAGCTTTGCTTTACCTTAAAGGTGAATTTCTCGCCTCCAATGTTGTACTCTTTTCCCTGGACAGCAAACTGTGATAAGAATGCATTTCCTTCCTTCGTCCCTGCAAATTGGGCTAGTTGTTTCTGCTGAGACTCGCTCAAATTCGTGATGATAATGTCTTTACCGTTGTCGTCCTTTAAGAGAACAGGATTGTTTAGTGCGTACACGTAGGGACTTGTTGAATAGTAATTTTCCGCATGGGGATCAATGCTAATAAAACCAGGTCTTCCCCACGGATCAAAGAACCGTGCCCCATAGTCATAGAGTTCCAGCCCTAATTCATCTTGGAGTTCACGGCTATTATACTTGAAATCATTCTTTAGATTGTTCTCTCTTTGGTAACCATTGTATTCCCCTCCGAAAGCATAATAGTCCGAAGTTTGGATAACAGGGCTCTTAATTTGAGTTACTTTGAAATCATCAAAGAACACTTCCACCGGAGTTGCATTTTCGTTGCTCAACCAAATATAAACATATCCAGGCTCCTTGATTTTGATAGAACCTGAATTTTCAAATGCAAGTTTCTCGTGAGATACGCCTTCGTAAGTTAATCCTGCATGATGGGTGGTGTCACCGGTCTCCCTTGCCAAAGTAGAAATCTGCCTGAATCCATAGTCCTTCATCGCAAAGTTTCGATCAAAAACCAGATAGTTTAAATACGCTTTTGGCGCAGTACCACTATTCCCCGGTGTAAAGTATCCTGTGAATGGGTAAGTGGCATTCCCTGCAGTGGTATAACCTGAACCATCTATCAACGTTCCCGAAGGAACTCCGACGTAAGCCCGACATAGATATAATTGCGCGCAACACTCCGTATTGCATAAACGTAAAACATCTTCAAAACTACGGATCGCCGATAAAAAGAAATTCCCGAATCAAAAATGATCTGGAATTCCTATCGTAACCGAACCAGCGTGCCGGCAAGGCCGAAATTGAACCTCCCCATCGTCACTCTCTTCATAACGCTGAAGTAAACGCACTCAAACCTGAATTAAAAAAAAACCCTGAAGCACTTACTTCAGGGTCGTACCCGAGGCCGGAATCGAACCGGCACGTCCGAAGACACACGATTTTGAGTCGTGCGCGTCTACCAGTTCCGCCACTCAGGCAAATAACTGAGATAAATCTATCCTTCCAGTCTACCACCCCGATAGCCATCGGGGCCGCCACTCAGGCCAATAACCGAGACTAAATTGTTTTTCCGGTCTACCACCCCGATTGGGATTGGGGACGCCACTCAGAGGCATACACCAGAACCCGCTCTGTTTAAGGAACGGGGTGCAAATATGAATAAAGTTTAAAAGCCTTGCAACAGCGCGTCAGGAAGGTTCAATGTGTAAACACAAACGTATGCTTGCCGGCTACAGAACCGGCCCTCCCTCCCACATAGGTAGTCTTCGTCCACGTCAATGTAAGAGTTAGTGATGAGTCAGAGATCGCCCCGATTCCCACCACCAGGGTATCGGTGCGGACAAATGAACTGGCTCCGTCACCGACAAATCCCCACGTGCTGTTGGTAGACCAAACCGGACCACCATTCACAGGGGTATAAGTCAGGTCGGAAAAAGTCAGTGTGAAACCAGTGAACAAACTGGTTCTATCGGTGCCGTCAACCGTAACGCTCTGGATCTTCCACGTGCCGGACTTAAGCAAACCCGCTACCTTCTCCGCCTCAGCACTGTTGCTGGTCGGATTTGGCGACGGATCGCTCTTGCTTCCGCAGGATGAAAGATTGACGCATGCCAGGGCTACGCAAACCATGACAATCAAGGTTTTTAAAAACAACTTTCTCATAACTACATGCTTTATTTTTTAACAAACTGATTGTGATCAATCTTTCCGTCCTGAGCACTCCGAAGAATGTACTGACCATTGGCGTAGTGCGCTATGTTAATCTCAATGGTGGTCTGACCTGTCGCACGCAAGTGATCCATCATCCTTCCCTGCAAATCATAAATAACAAGTTCAACAGGCTTCTCATCCGAGTATCCATCCAATTGTACCGACAGTTTGCTCGTGGCGGGATTGGGATACAGGATATTTACGCTACTCGCAGATTTCAAATCACCTGTCACGATGTACGTTTTCGCGTCTGAGTTCTGGCTTCGACAACCTTCCACAGAAGTAGTCACTGTGTAGGCACCGGGTGCTGCAATCTTATAAGTCTGGCTGGTGGCGCCGTCGATCTGCTTTCCGTTGAGATACCATTGATAGTTCGTGAACAACGCCGTCGTGGTGCTCGACGTCAACGTTACGTTTACGGGATTGAAATCATCGGCGGTGATGGTGGGCTTAGCGGGCAGCACGCAAAAACTGCGTATAGTTGCCGGAGCAAAATTGTAAAGATTATTCCCGGCCTGGTCTGCCTCAATGTATGTAAGACCAGGCTTTACCATGGTAACTGTATTTCCTGAAACCACAATTTCTGTATCACCGGAGAACGTCACGGGAAGTCCCGAGCTGGCGGTGGCATTCACCGTAAACGGTGGGTCTCCTAATGTTCTGTCGGGTTGCGTTGCGAACGTAATTGTCTGCTGACCTCGACTGATCGAAAATGATTGTATCACATTACCAACCTCACTATACGTGGCATCGCCGGCCTGGCTCGCAACAACCGTCACCACCCCAGTACCATTGATGGTAATGGTCTTGCCGGATAGTGTGGCCACATTGGCTCCGCCAACAAAACTGATTTTGTATGATACCGGAAGGCCGGAGCTCGCAGTGGCTGTGAGATCAAAGGGGGCATCGCCATAGGCTTTGTCAGGAATGGCATTGAAAGTAATGACCTGCGGTGACAACGGTGAATTGATGAGTGTTAGTGGATTTTGTGGACTATTCCCTGTCTCCGTGGGTGAAAAATCAAATTTCTTTGTGTAGGTATTTGTGCCTGGATTGTATTCAAAAAAAACTCCGTAACCCAACTGCGATCCGCCTGAGAGTGTTGTGCCGTACAGCTTGCCATTAGAGCTCAAAGTCACTCCACCTTTTGGCGAAGATCCATCGCTGCTGCCGGTGAAGTTGTATTTGACCGTCATCGAAGTTCCATACTCATAGATCACACCTGCCCCGAAAGCCCCTCCGCCACTGGTTGTACCATAGACTTTGTTGTCTGCTGTGACGGCGAGAGATCCCGTTGGCTCCGAACCACTACCGAAGTCAAACAACTTATTAAAACCCGCGGATGGATCGTACTCAAAGAAAGTTCCTGCCAGATTAGCACCACCATTTGCTGCAGTTCCGTACAATTTCGTCCCGTTCACAACGAGCGCGTTCGGTGCCTGACCGGTACTGTTGTCGAACACATACTTTAATGTGATGGTTGACGCACCCGGAACATACTCGAACAGACAGCTGTTGATACCCGAACCTGTAAGACCTCCGTACAGCTTGCTGTTTAAAAGCACCATCTTAACGCCGGAAAATTGACCCTGTGTCGCGGGGTCAAATGAAACCTTTCGCAGGAACACATTACCAACCGGATCATATTCAAACAGGATGCCTGCCGCGGTTGCGCCGCCGCTCGTCGTAACGCCGTACAGTTTACCATTGTATTGCGTCAACCCATTCACCGGCGACCAGCCCGTGTTTACATAGTCGTCGAAGTTGAATTTGACCGTGTAGTTGCGTGTGACGAGGTCATATTCAAAGATGGTTCCTTTGTTAGCCGATCCACCAAACATGGTAACACCATACACCTTATTGCCTATTTGTTCCAGCTTTCCGTTATACCAGGTTCCATCTGTCGCCACCACAAAATCATATTTCTTGGTATATGCATTTCCACTTGGATTGAATTCGAAGATCGTTCCACCACCATGCAAGCCTCGGGTTGTGGTCCCGTACAACTTTCCATTTGACGACAGCGTAAGTCCTGCGTAGATCACGTTGGGTTGGTTGACATCGTTGGGCACACTGTATCGTACTGTGAGTCCGGCGCCAATTCCTGCGGTGGGATCAAACTCAAAGAGCGCTCCGTTGTGACCCGTTCCGTTCAGTGTTCCCGCTCCGTAGAAATGATTGTTGGCACCCAGCGCCAATGTACCTTTTGGCGCACTGCTTGTTGCATTGGGATCGACGAAGTCTAAGATTTTGACAAACGTATTGTTGGTGGGATCAAAACTGAATATAGTCCCACCGCCACTGGAACCTCCGCCCGTTGTCGTCCCGTAGAATTTAAGATCCGCTCCAATTGCGAGTCCACCCACCGGAGTGGTGCCATCTGTACCCGAGAAGTCAAATTTTTTAGTGATTGTGCCTGTCGCCGGGTCAAATTGAAATATCGTTCCACTTCCATGAGCCCCTCCAGACTGTGTTGTTCCATAAAGTTTACCGTCACTATAAAGCGTAAGCGCGGCGTTTGTGTAATAGCCCGTAGCTGTAGAGAACTCCGCTTTGAAAGTTCCGGTCGCTGTGACCGGATCATATTCATAAATAGCACCGGTGGTTGACCCTGTAGTCCCGAACTGGGTTACACCGTATAGTTTATTGTTCGCGCCCAGCGCCAGTCCGTTGATCGGATAAGAGCCTCTTCCTGTAAGTCCAAAATCATATTTCTTGGCAACCGCATTACTGACGGGATCGAACTCGAAAAGCACACCCAGCCCGAGACCTCCGCGGAAGGTGACACCATAGAGTTTTCCATTAGCGCCTAAAGCAAGTTTGCGATTGGGGCCGAAACCCTGGAGGACTGGATCAGTGAAAGAAAGTCTTTTTGTATAGACACCTGAAGATGGGTCGAACTCGTAAATGACGCCATTGTCATTACTACCACCGTTCGGCGCAACTCCATAAAGTTTACCATTCAATTCCGTTAACTCGGTAGGTGCTTCAGTGTTGGAATTTCCGCTTGGGTCGACTGCAAATTGGTGTTTTATGGCGGCTCCTATACCATCCGCGCCAGTTTTGAACAGAAAACCCAGGTTTGGTGAAGAGTGCCCCCAGAGTTCGCCATTCTGGGCAAAGGCACCGTATGCAAGCAAAACAAAAATGATCGTTGAAAATCCTCGCTTCGGCATCATAGTGATTGTTTTAACTGATGCAAGGTCTCCTGACTGCCTGTTAAAAACCTGCCAAACCGCATCACAAACCTGCCAAAAAAAGGGCACCATGCGCCACGCCCAAGGGTATGAAGACTAGCGAGAGCGGTTCGTTGTTTTCAATTCTTTTTACTGTGATAATACATCGTTGGGGCGCTTGTGAAGCCTTCATTTCTGTCGCTTCGCGGACCTGTAAAACCAAACCTAATCCCTACCTTTCGGGAAATTAAAACCATGAAAATTACAAGACATGCAGTGGTGGCGATACACTATAAACTGACCAACAACCAGGGAGAAGTGCTTGACAGCAGCGAAGGGCGTGAGCCACTGTATTACCTGCACGGAGAGGGTAACCTGATTCCGGGTATGGAAGAAGGATTGGAAGGAAAAGAAAAAGGCAATAAGCTAAAACTGAAAATATCACCGGAGAAAGGCTACGGCGTACGCGACGAAAAACTCATCCAGAAAGTACCACGATCTGCGTTCGGCGGACAGGAAGTAAAGACCGGCATGCAGTTTCACACCAGCAGTCATCATGTTGTCACGGTTACCGAGATCGGGTTGGATTCGGTTACCGTGGATGGAAATCACGCCCTCGCCGGAGTTGAATTGAATTTCGATGTAGAGGTGATGGATGTGCGCCCTGCTACAGCAGAAGAAGTTGCTCACGGACATGTGCACGGTCCGGACGGGCATCATGAACATTGATGATGCAGAAAATGAAACTCTGAACTCAGAACCTAGAACTCAGAACTTAGAACGTTAAAGCTTTCCTTCCTTCGCTTTCTGCAACGCCGTCCTCACCGCCGCAGGAACAAAATCAGGCTGAAGGTCTTTCAGGAATTTTGTATTGCGCGGATCTTTCGACAGCTCTGCCACCACAGACTCATGAGTGACCACAACCTTAACTTCATCGATCGTGGATTTACCACTGAGCCATGCCTGATCGATCTGCAGGATCGTTTCCGCGTAAAGCGCGTTCAAAAAATCAAGATAGCTTCCGTCATGCTGCACTTCGCCATGCCCGGGAAGCAAATAACTAAAGTCGAACTGCCGTAGTTTCTTCGAAGTTTCAAGCCATTCACGCGAGAACGCGCCGGACTCGTAAGGTGATGGCGACACGACCAGGTCTCCCGAAATCAGAACCTTCTCTTTCGGTAAATAGATAATGGCATCGCCGGTTGTGTTTCCCCAGCCCAGGTGGTGTAGTTCTATGTCGCGACCTCCACGCCTGATCGTCATCAACTTATCGAATGTAACGGTGGGTGGCGTTGGTTTCATTTTATGAATCGCATCGATGTCGCCTTTGACATCAGCGAGCCCATCTTTTAATGTTTTCATCTGCGCCGGTGTCAAAGGCTTTGATTCCTCGAAATATCCTTTGCTTGCGGCGCCTTCATAGCTGTCGACCATCATTTGCAAATACTTGAAATAGTACTGACGAACCCATACCATTCCGTTGCGCATGATTCCCTGACGCCCTTCCGCAGACGCAACGATTTCAATCCCGGGATACGCTTCAACAAATGCTTCATTGCCTTGCCAATGGTCGCCATGCCAGTGTGTGTTGACAAGATATTTTACAGGCAGAGCCGTAATCTTCCTGATTTCTTTGATGGCTTCAACACCGGCAGCAGGTGTAAGGCCTGAATCAACGACCAGCGCATCGCGCTCATTCACGATTAATATAATATTAGCAGTGACCCATCTGTAATCATTGATCACAGGTTTCAAAACATAAACTCCATCAACAACCTTCTCAACATCGTAATGGTAATTCTGTGCGAAAGAGCCGCGTGATACCAGCAGCAATAAAGAAAAGACGATGTACCTCATATTAATTTTTCTTTTTAAGGCCGTAAACGATTCCTTCCGTCGTCGTGATGATCATATAGTCACCAGCGATGGCTGGTGCTGAAAAGATCCCGCCCATTTTATATTCCAGGGGAATGAGATCGGCAGAATTTCTCACCACTTTGAAGAAGTCCTTGCCAAAAGTGTCATCCGCGTTAAAGTACCGATCGTGGTTGGTCACATTGCCGTCGGTTGCAAAGACCCATTTCACCTGTCCCGACTTGCGATCAAGCGCAAAGAGTTTGCCCCAGATTGTCGGTACATAGATCAATGACTGAGAGATCGCACACTTTCCGAAGATGTGAAGCTTCAGATTGGTCTTCCACAACTCCCTTCCATTGCGCGCATCAAATGCAAGCATGAGCCGGTCTTCGGCAGTCCCCACATATAGCACCGTATCCGCCTGCGTCAATGCATAAGCCCATCCCGCATCAAATTTCCGGTTCCAGTTGCCACGACCTTCATTCACATCGAGCGCATAGAGATTGAAGTCGCGCCCACCGATATAAACGGAGTTGTTTGCAACAACCGGAGAGCCGGCCATCTCACCCTTTGGAAAAAACTGCTGGCCTATTGATTTGAATTTCCAAACTAACGTACCGGTTTGAAGATTTAACGCATAGACATAACCGTCGAATGACCCGATGAAGAGCGCGTCATTAAACGTGGACGGGGTGCTATGTACAATATCTCCGGTCTGATAGGTCCAGACGGCTTCCCCGTTATCGGCCCTGAAGGCATAAACTTTTCCCGTTCCGGATCCGAAGTAGACGACGTTATTTTGAACCAGAGGTCCCGATGTAAAGTAGTCGGCGAAATCATACTTGCGCTCCGCAATATAAAGCGCGTTGTTGTCAAATATTTTTCTCCATACCGGTTTGCCAGTATTCTTGTCAATACACGATAACACACCGTTACCGCCAACGAGAAATAATCGGTCACCTTCAATGGCGACGGTAGATCTGATTTCCCCGTTGGTTTTCAACTTCCATTTGACATTTCCATTCGAGACTTCCAGCGCATACACAGTGCTGTCTAATCCACCAAAATAGACTACTCCGTTGCTAATGACGGGCGACGAAAATATCGGGTTGCGGCTTTTGAATCGCCAGGCCACCACGGGAGTTTTGTCAAAATCGCTTTGCGAATGCGCAGCAAAAACCGACACAACAAGAAAAGAAACGAGTATAATTTTTTTCATAACGAATAGAACATCCGGGTTTTTGATCTGTCGTCAAAAAACGGAACTTTGCCGCGAACAGCACGCGAAAGCTTCGTACAAGGCTTGTACAAGTCTGTTCACGAGAATTCAATGGAGATCGAGACCGAAGATTTATTGCTGCAAAAATGCAGGACGTTAATTGAACAGAAGTTGGGCTGGGGTGATGCCGCAGCATGGGCTACCAACGACTATGAACGGCTAAGCCAAAAAATACAGGAGGTCACCAACGTTAATCTAAGCATCGCCACACTCAAACGGATTTGGGGAAAAATCCGGTACGACAGCAAGCCAACCATCACTACATTAAATACGCTGGCGCAATACCTGGGATTCGAAAACTGGAGAGCCTTCACGCAGCACCACAATTCGCAGAACGGAAACGGCCAAGCACAAGAAACCCCTGCTCATGTCGGGCCGCAGATCAATCCCCCGGCACCGGCTGAAAAGAAAAATTTTAAATGGCTGATCTTGGTAGCAGGCGTGCTTCTGCTCGCGGGCGCATTTGTAGTCGTTAACATAAAAACAAAGACAGGCACAGCTCCAGACCCCGCAGCCTTTCAATTCAGTAGTGAAAAAGTTGTCGATGAAGGAATACCTAACAGCGTCGTTTTTGACTATGATGCTTCGGCAGCTTCTCCGGATGATACCATTTTCATTCAACAATCGTGGGACAAACGCCTTCGCACCCGTGTCAGTCGTGAAGACAAACAACACACATCAATCTATTACTACCCGGGGTTCTTTGAGGCGAAGCTGGTCGTCAATGAAAAAGTTGTAAAAGAGCACAATCTGTTCATCAAGACTACTGGCTGGCTTCCCTGTATAGAACAAAAACCCGTACCGGTATATTTTAAGGAGGCTGAGGCTTTGAATCAGGGAATCCTCACCCTGCCTCTTGAAAGAATAAAGCAAGCGAATGTTCCCTTGCAACCCAATACACCCTGGGTATCATTTTACAATGTCCGTGATTTTGGTGATGTAACTTCGGATGATTTTGTTTTTGAGACCGCCCTCCGTAACGACTACAGCGAAGGCGCCGCAGTTTGCCAGCATACACGGATACATATATTAATGGAGGGTTCCACCATGGTGATTCCTCTTTCCATAAAAGGGTGTGTGTCAGAATTGAATTTCATGGGCAGAGATGGAAAAAAAATAGATTTATCGGCTCTCGGCGTGGATTTCAGCAACTGGGTGAAGGTCAAATGCGTCTTCAAAGAACATGAAGCCCGGATTTCCATCAACGATAAAGAGGTGTTCAAGCTTGATGCAAACCAAATTCCGGTAAAGCTTGTGGGCATTGCTTATCGGTTCCAGGGCACCGGAAGTGTTGATTGGATCAGATTGTCGAAATCAGATGGGAAAGTGTTTTACGAGGAGAACTTTTAGCCCAACCGACGTGACTAAATATAAATCTAACTCTCTTCACGATTGAATACCGATTTCGATACTTCGATCCGGCAGGCGAATGCATCAGACCTTGACTTGCTATTTTCCATTTGTCGCCAGGCCTACTCCGAAAACTTCTATCATCATTGGAATGAAGGCGGGCTGGAGTGGTATCTGGAAAAGGTGTATTCAAGGGAAGGAATATGGAATGATCTTACGAACCCCGAATTACTTTATTTCGTGGCCTTTGTCGACGATGCGCCGGCGGGTTTCATGAAACTGAAGTTGAACTCGAAGCTTGACGAACAACACGAATCCGGAATTGAGGTTGATAAAATTTATTTCAGGCCTCAATTCCAGGGTAAAGGTATCGGTAGAATGTTGATCATTGAGGCGATCAACCTGGGAAAAAAGATCGGAAGGAAAATCATTTGGCTGGGAGTGATAGACACCAACACCGAGGCGAAATCGTTTTATCAGAAACTGGGATTCAAAGAATATGACAAGGCAAGACTGGAGCTTCCTTATTTCAGGGAAGAGCTCAAAGGAATGTGGCGGATGATGAGACCTTTATGATCAGCGTGGTGAAAATATTATTAATTGTGATTCTCGCGCTGGGAACCGATCGCGCGCTGGCTCAGCGAAAACCCGGCCCACCCAACGACTCGACCGCCAACCTCCGCGACAATGAAGTCCGCGCGATGGTGGAAATCCCAGCTGAATTTCCAGGCGGTCGCACCGAGTTCAATAAATATGTAGCCCGCAATCTTAAATACCCGAAGAAGGCATTGAAGCAGCAACTCATAGGGAACGTGTATGTTGAATTCGTGGTGAACACCGATGGCTCGATCATCTCCAGCACAGTCAAAGCCGTCAGAAAAGAAAGACTTGCAAAAGCTTCAAACGCCATCCTCGATCCGGATTGTCAGCGTGAGGCTGTGCGACTCATCAAAAACTCTCCTCAGTGGACACCCGCAACACGCAACGGCAGGCCTGAGCAGCAGGCGATGATCATTGCTGTACCATTTATTAAACCGAACGGTTAAACATGACTGTTTATTCCGGGGTTGCCTGACTGTGGTCTATTTCCGTATTCCCCTCAAACGATCCATGCAATTTGTCATGGATCGGTATTGATGATAAAAGGCCTTCCAGATTTGGCCTTTCGGAGCAGTCTTCATATCAGGTTGTTTGTCGATACCGCCTGCAAACCAGTCCCCGTTTTCGTGATCGATAAGATTGGTCTTACAGTAAGACCACAATTTTTCAAATTTTTCGAAGTAGCGCAGTTCGTCATCAGGAAATTTATCACCCATCATCAATAAACTATTCATGCCCTCTGCCTGCGCCCACCAATTTTTTGTATCACGTGTGATGGTAATCGCGGATTCATTTTTGAAATAATATCCTTCATCGTAGAAGCCACCCGTTGTGTCGTCCCATCCATTGCGGATCGCGTGATCCAACATGCGCTTTGCCTTGCGAAGGGTAATGGTATCATTCTCCAACCCGAGTACTTCTGAAGCCTCCAGCAACAAGTATGCAGTCTCGACGTCGTGTCCAAACGACACATGATCCAGGTGGTGATGCTTTTCAATCACTTCCCTGGACGAATCACGGAATGAAACCGGCGTCCAATCAGGTTGAAAAAACAAAGTAAGGCTACCTCTTTCAGAAGTCATCGTATCCCGAACGAGTATCAGCATTTCCTCAAGGCGTTGTCTGACCAATGCATCAGGCCAGACCTGATATAATTCCGTGAGCGCTTCCAGCAAGTGGATCGAACTGTTTTGATCTTTATAACCAAGGTCGGAAGTTGAAGGTGTATCCGCTCTGCGGGGTATAGGAGTTCCATCGCGACGAAGGTGTTGGAAATATCCCTTGTGCAGCGGGTCGTGACTATGCTGCTCCATCCACGCAAACGCTTTCTTTGCCAGATTCACACCCGCAGTATCATGGGTTGCTTCAATATAAGCGGCCAGTGCATAGATGCCAAAAGCGTTTCCATAAGCTGTCTTTGAAGAGTCACCCTGAACATGCCCTTCCCGATCGACGAGCCAATGAAATCCACCATATTGTTTGTCCCACATCACGTCGGCGAGAAACCTGAACCCATGCTCTGCGCCTGATTTATAATACACCATGTCAGGATAACGCAGGGCCGCTTTCGCATTCGTCCACGTATGCCTCGACTGTGTTACGATCATTTTTTCCTGTGAAGCACCTGGTTTAAAATCATAGCTGAAGTTGCTGAGGAAGCCACCATACTGAGTATCCAGTGCGGCCGGGTACCACTTGGCAAGGCTTTCATTCTTTAGTGAATACTCAATCTCATCAGCCATTTTATTGCGATGCTGCTGCGTTTTGTTGGCACAGCCGCCTAAAACGGCGGCGACCAGGATCATGTAAATGCGCATGACTCAAGGGGTTTGAATTCTAACTTCTTCAAGCTCGTTTTTTTATTATTAATTTCCGAAAAAAACAGGACATGATTGAAAAGGAAGTCCGCTGGGGAATCATCGGCGTGGGTGATGTGTGCGAAGTCAAGAGTGCTCCAGCAATGAATCTGATTGATCATTCAAAATTGGTTGCGGTCATGCGCCGGGATGGTGCGAAGGCGAAAGATTTTGCCACACGCCACAACGTACCCAAATGGTATGATGACGCAGACCTTCTGATCAACGATCCTGATGTCAACGCCATCTACATCGCCACACCGCCAAATGTGCACGAACTTTACACACGCAAAGCCGCGGCTGCTAAAAAACCGGTGTACGTCGAAAAGCCGATGGCGAGGACTCACGCGGAGTGTCTGTCCATGATTGACGCATGCAGCAAAGCCAATGTACCCTTGTACACAGCGTACTATCGCCGCATGCTTCCGAATTTTCAGAAAGTGAAGTCGATGCTTGAGAACAAGCTGATTGGCGAAGTAAGGTATGTTAACGTAACACTGAACAAACCGATTCAACCCGACATTGTGGGTGCCAGCGGCAAACCAGACAACTGGAGAATTCTGCCAGAAATTTCCGGCGGAGGATATTTTCATGACCTCGCCAGTCACCAACTCGATCTCCTGGATTATTTGTTCGGACCCATTATCGAGGCACATGGATTTTCAACCAACCAGGCCGGCGCATACGGAGCGCCAGATATCGTGTCCGGGACGTTCCGCTTCGAAAATGGAATACTTGGCATGGGCACCTGGTGCTTTTCCACTTCGAAGATATCAGAACAAGAGCTCACTACGATTATTGGGAGCAAAGGCCAGATTTCATTTCCGTTCTTTGGCGATTTTTCTGTGACAACACACATTGAAGGAAAGGATAAAGAGATATTGAAATTTGAAATTCCAAAACATATCCAGCAGCCGCTGATACAATCCATTGTGGATGAATTGAGAGGTAAAGGCAGGTGTCCAAGCACGGGCATATCGGGCGCAAGGACCAACAAAATAATTGAGCAACTCAGCCGGAAGATCTAGCCAGTCAGCACATGGAAATTAAACACACATCAAAATTCAGGAATCCACCCGAAGATCACCTCTATTTTCAAAATTGGGTTACCCGACTTGAAAAACTAAATGGCTTCCGGTACTACAGACGAGATGTGCTAACGTCGCTGGGAAAAACCGTGGTGTGGTGCGCAAATGGGGACCGCACCGATCTCAAAACACTGGTCATCTTTCCCGGTTTCCGTACCTGCAGTTTGTTTTGGGATTTCGATAACGGACTTAAACAATTACGCGAACGCTACCGCATTTTTCTGGTCGACACAAACGGACAACCGTGTTTGAGCGATGGCAACACACCGACGATCCGGTCCAGAGAATACGGCGAATGGGCAAGTGACGTATTGGATAAGTTGGATGTCAGCAAAGCCGTTGTGGCGGGTGCCTCGTTCGGCGGAACAGTTTGTATGAAGTTGTGCGCCGTGGCACCCCATAAAGTCGAAAGAGCCATATTATTGAATCCGGGTTGCCTTCAGAATTTTTCACCTTCGTTGAAAAATCTGTACTACAACTTGTTGCCCATTTTTTTTCCCAGTAAAGCAAACGTTAAAAAATTTCTCGATAACGCTGTTTTTTGCAAACCCGATCACCAACTCTCAGCCGCAGCGGAGGAGTTGATCATCGATTACGAATATTTCGCGCTCACGAGGTTCATCGACAAAGGTGAGAAGCCCTATCAGATGAGCGAACGGGACTTGTCCGACGTAAGCAGCGAAGTATATCTGCTGGAGGGTGATCATGACCTTTTGTTTCCTTACGAAAAATCTATCGCGTATGCGAAGAAATGTTTGAAGAATCTGAAGGAAGTTCACGTTCTGAAAAATACGGCGCACGGCATTGAGACATCCCAAGACGCCATGCGGATCATATCACAGATCATGGAGAAATAAAAGCTATTGCAACGGTTCGCCTGTAAGGAACACAGCCTCGTTCGTGTTGTCATTCGCATCGGCATCCATCAAGATTTTCCATTTTCCGTCTTCCTTTCGGAGCAGCACGTGGAACTTACCATAGTTGGATCTTGAGGCGCCAGTTTTAATATCCGTGGTGGTGGTTTTGTAGTAACCCACTTCGAACGCCTTATCATCGCTGGCGATTCGTTGAATAAATCTCAATTCAATTGCCAAAGTCCGGTCGGTATTTCTGGCCTTTTGCGCATCGGACGGCTCTTTGAAATATTCCGAAGCGTTGAGTATCCGGCCATCATCCTGCACAACCCGCGCAACATCTTTGCTATGCACGCTGGCCAACCCTTTCTGATCGCGGCTGCTGAAGAACTTGATGAATGGCTTCCAGACTTGTGCATTGATGTCGGCTTGATGATTGTTCGATTGCGCAGGTGATGTGACCGAACAGGCGACAATCAACGCACTTAAGAGGCAGACACTTTTCATATAAGCAACTTATTATAAAATTATTAGAGGTGATTCAGTTTGGAAACATGGTAATTCCGGTCTAAATAATCCTTTAGGTTTCTGAATGATTGTTTAGAACGCATGAATAAAAACGGCCTATCCGACAAAAATATCAACCTATTCGAATTTCTCGGTATTCATATTCATATGCCATCCAAATTAGACCTATATTGAAGGTAAGGTGCGTTTTCTTGGCCTTGAATACTTCGCGTTGACACCAAGCGCGGTTTAAAATTACAGATGTAATATTTGTCGCCATTTCGATGAATTATTCATTCGGTTCCTCTTCAAATTGATTGCTGAGGTGCTTTTGTGCGAAAGATATATTCATGCCGGTCGGTGGTTTCCTTATAGAATTGGTTCAAAATCCTGAAGAATCTTCCATTCTGGATTCTGCCGGTTTGTGGTCACCGATGTTCTCATTCCATTCAAATTTCAAACAGGAACATGTGATGGGATCATGCGGTTTATTCTGTGTGTGTTGGCGGCTGACAGACGTACATTGCACAAAAGTTCATACCGGTTAAAGACTGCGCAGTGAATCAAACATTAGAAATATTATTGGTTGAAGACAATCCTGATGATGCCAACCTCGCCATCAGAGCACTAAAGAAGAATAACCTCGCCAACCATCTGCTCCACCTTGAAGATGGTCAGCAAGTGCTCGACTATATTTTTAATTCAGATAATGCCATGCCGCGCCTGATCCTGCTGGATCTGAAAATGCCGAAGGTCGATGGGATTGAGGTGTTGAAGAGATTAAAGGCGGACGAGAAGAAAAAATTAATTCCTATCGTGATGTTGACTTCATCGAAAGAGGAAAGCGACATTATCAAAACGTATCAACTGGGCGTGAACGCTTATATCGTGAAGCCTGTGGATTTTGATCAGTTTGTTAAGGCTGTAACAGACCTGGGGCTGTTCTGGCTTGTTCTCAATCAGAGTCCCGCGGGCAAGTAATCTTTCACACAAATGGAAACGGGACTTAAAATTCTAATGCTGGAGGACGTCGAGGAAGACACCATGCTCATTGAGCGGGCCTTGCGGAAAGGAGGCATGGTATTCACAACCCGGCGGGTCGATTCAAAAGAAGAATTTAAGTCTGCGATTGAGACCTTTAATCCCGATGTGGTTTTATCAGACCACTCCATGCCGCAATTCAATTCAATAGAAGCGCTGAAAATCTTTAAGGAGAAGGGGGCAAAGGCACCTTTTATTCTGGTGACTGGCGCCGTTTCAGAAGAGTTTGCTGTGAATTGCCTCCACCAGGGAGCCGACGACTATATCTTGAAATCCAATCTTACCCGATTGCCCGCCGCGATTTCCAATGCAATTGATAAGAAAAAAACAGAACTCGAAAACGCCGTTGCGAACAACTCGCTGCGCCTGCAAAACGAAGAACTCAAGAAGCTCAATCAGGAACTTGATCGTTTTGTATACAGCACCTCCCACAATCTGCGTGCGCCCCTCCTCTCGGTGCTGGGACTGGTAAGACTCTCGCAAACGGAACTTCAAAATGGACAAACGACGGAGTTGCCGCAGTATTTCTCAATGATTGAAAAGAGCATTAAAACACTTGATCAAACGCTGCGTCAGATTATCGATTATTCCAAAAATGCAAGACTCGAGGAGGAGGTGGATGAGATCAACTTTGAGGATTTGCTCGGCAAGGCATTTGAATATATGAAATTCATCAACGGCACTACGTCCATCACCCAGGAAGTAAAGGTGCATGAAGGTCCGTCTTTCTTCAGCGGCAAAACCCGCATGGGATTTCTGCTTCAGAACCTCATTTCAAATTCCATAAAATATTACGACGCTTCGAAGTCCAATCCCTTCGTGAAGGTGGAGGTTTTCAAGAATCCGGAAAATGTTAAGATTGTTGTCCAGGACAATGGTATAGGCATTTCCAAAAAATATCAAAACCACGTATTCGATATGTTCTATCGGGCTACTGACCGCAGTGATGGATCCGGCCTGGGCCTTTACATTGTCAAAGAAACCATCGACATGATGGGTGGCAGTATCAACCTCGACTCCGAAAAAGACAAAGGAACATCCATCACGCTAACCATTCCGAATGCGAGACGATGAAGAAAAAAAATGTGTTGCTCGTAGATGATGACCAGATCTTTAATCTCCTCAACCAAAAAACACTTCAGATGTTGGGCATTGTCGGCGAAATACATATCGCACGCAATGGTAGTGAAGCGCTGGAACTCATCAATCAATACTACATCGGCTCACGTGCACTCCCTGAAGTCATTCTGCTGGACTTGAATATGCCGATTATGGACGGCTTTGGATTCATCGAAGCATTCCACCGACTCAACATCCCCAACATTGAAAAAACACTCATCATCGTCGTCACTTCATCCGACAACCCGAACGACCTGAGACGGGCCAAAGAGTTGGGAATCACCAATTATCTCACCAAACCTCTGTCTGAAACCGAGTTGCGCCAGGTACTCGGATACTGAACCTCTCCCGTGTCACCCAGAAGTAATTTTTGGCTGAATTTGGAAGAGAAAAAACTAACTTCACCCGCCTTGCGTGAACCAAACCCAACAGGCACGTTTCATTCATGTTTAAGAAAAAGTTATTAATAGTTGTCGCGCTCGCTGCATTTTCAAAGTTTGCCCAGGCACAACAAAAAAGGACCGAGAATGTCGCCATCGATCAAGTCAAAGCCGAATTCTTCATTGATGAAACCGGAACTCCGTTCTATTCGGTTTACTACAAGGAGAAACCCGTAATTCTTCCATCCCGATTGGGTTTTTTACTGACTGAAAAGGATGGATTCAACACAGGCTTTGAAATCACCGGCGTTTCCCGCAAGGACCACGATGACACCTGGAATCCGGTTTGGGGAGAATTGCGTGAAATCAGAAATAGGTACAATGAACTCACGGTGTCCTTAAGCGAAAAAAACGGTAAAAAAAGACAGCTCAATATAACCTTCCGCGCATTCAGCGACGGCATTGCTTTTCGCTATGAGTTTCCGCGTCAAGCCAACCTCGGCTATTTCATCATAGCCGATGAACTGACTGAATTCACCCTTGCTGGAGATCACAAAAGCTTTTGGATCCCCGGTGATTTTGACTCCAATGAATACAACTACACTACGTCGAGGATCAGCGAGATCGATAACAGGAAAATAGTGGCTGCTTCCACCGAGATCGCCGTACGGTTTGCGCCGGATCCCTACAGTGTGCAGACCCCGCTCATGATGAAGTCGATGGACAATTTATATATTAATATCCACGAGGCGGCGCAATCCGACTATCCGGCCATGCAACTGCACGCTGGCAGGGCTGCTCTTAAGTTCAACGCCGCGCTCGTACCCGATCCAATCGGCAACAAGGCCTATCTGAAAACTCCTGCGCATACGCCATGGAGAACGATCATCGTCAGCGACAAAGCTATTGACATCCTCGCGTCAAAAATGATCCTCAACTTAAACGAGCCCTCAAAGATCAAAGACCCTTCGTGGATCAAACCCATGAAATTTGTAGGCGTGTGGTGGGAAATGCAGACTGAAAAAAGCAAGTGGAGCTATGCCGACAAACTGGATTCCCAATCACCCGACGGTTCATTGATACCGCACCATAAACATGGCGCCAATACCGCCAACGTGAAACGGTATATTGATTTCGCAGCAAAAAATAACATCCAGGGTGTGCTGGTAGAAGGGTGGAACACAGGCTGGGAAGAATGGTTCGGGCTATGGAAGGAAAATGTCTTTGATTTCACAACGCCTTATCCGGACTTTCAAATCGAAGAACTTCGCGACTACGCAAAGTCCAAAAATGTCAACATCATCATGCACAATGAAACATCAGGTTCGGCTACCAACTACGAAAGAAGGATCGACACGGCTTTTCGCTTCATGAACAAATTCGGATACACTTCCGTCAAAACAGGATACGTTGGAAAAATCATTCCACGCGGCGAACACCATGACGGTCAATGGATGACGAACCATTACATACGTACCGTGGAAAAAGCAGCAGAACACCATGTGATGATTGACATTCACGAGTCGGTGCGCCCCACCGGCCTGCAAAGAACCTATCCGAACTGGCTTGCCAACGAGGCCGCGCGGGGAAACGAGTTCAACGCTTTCCATGATGGAGGCAATCCTCCGGAGCATGAAACCATTTTACCTTTCACCCGACTGATCGGCGGACCGATGGATTACACCCCGGGGATCTTTAAACTGAAGGGCTACGCGGCTCACGCGCCGTCGCGACAACTGCACACCACGCTTGCGAAACAACTCGCTTTGTATGTCACCATGTACAGTCCTCTTCAGATGGCAGCCGATTATCCAGAAAACTATGAAGCCCATATGGACGCTTTTCAATTCATCCGTGATGTGCCTGTGGATTGGGATGATTCAAAAATACTGGAAGCCGAGCCAGGTGACTTTGTAACGATCGCCCGGAAAGAAAAGGGAAAAAACAATTGGTTCGCAGGTGCTATCACAGATGAGAATGCACGAACTGCCACGCTGCCATTGTCTTTCCTTGAAAAAGGTCAAAAATATGTTGCCACCGTCTATGGTGATGCACCCGGCAGCGGCTGGAACACAAATCCCGAAGCTTACAAGATCGATCAGTATTTGGTGGACAACACCAGGACCTTGAAAATTTCACTCGCACCCGGTGGTGGCGCCGCAATAAGTCTTATCCCTGCCTCAGCAGATCAATTGAAAAAGATTAAGTCCCTCAAATAACATCAGTATGAAAAGGAGAAACTTCATCAAAAATGTTTCAGCGGCGACCCTGGCAGCAACAACGCTGAGTGTCGTTTCCTGCGAGCCATCGGAGAACAAAAAAACAGTCGAAGACAACAAGGCGCCGGACACACCAAATGATCTTGAACTGGATGAAGCGAGCATTCAGAGCTTGCAGGACGAAATGACGAAGGGGATCCGTACTTCCCGCTCAATCACCGAATTGTATCTCAAAAGAATTGAAGCCATAGACAAAAATGGACCCAAGCTTAATTCGGTTATCGAACTCAATCCCGATGCGCTTTCGATTGCCGAAAGTATGGATCGCGAAAGAAAGGACGGCAAGATTCGCGGGCCGCTGCATGGTATCCCCATCCTTATCAAAGACAACATCGACACCAGCGATAACATGATGACTACCGCGGGTTCGCTTGCCCTGGAAGGAAACAAGTCAATCGAAGACGCATTTATTGCCAAACAACTGCGCAAGGCTGGTGCGGTTTTATTGGGAAAGACCAATCTGAGTGAATGGGCCAATTTCCGTTCTACCCGCTCAACCAGCGGGTGGAGCAGTCGCGGGGGACAAACACGAAACCCCTATGCGCTGGATCGCAACCCATCGGGGTCAAGTTCCGGATCGGGTGCATCGGTATCTGCCAATCTTTGTGCCGCCGCGATTGGCACCGAAACCAACGGCTCTGTAATCTCACCGGCTTCACACAACGGCATCGTCGGTATTAAGCCTACCGTTGGACTCGTAAGTCGCCGTGGAATTATTCCGATTTCCGGCACGCAGGACACCGCCGGACCGATGACCCGAACTGTGGCAGATGCGGCCATCGTGCTGGGTGTCATCGCGGGGATCGACGAGGGCGATCGCGTGACACTGGAAAGTGTGGGCAAATCGCCAAAAGATTACATGCAATACCTCACCACAAACGGATTGAGTGGAAAGAGAATAGGAATCGAGAAATCATCACTCGAAGGTCACGAGGGTTGCGTGGCCCTCATGAAAGAAGCTATGGAGCTTATGGAAGCCCAGGGTGCCACGCTAGTCGAAGTTGACATGATAAAGCCTGTGCGCGAATCATTTGGAAGCGGCGAGTTTACGGTTCTTCAATACGAGTTCAAGGACGGATTGAATAAGTATCTCGCGCAGGGAAAAAGAAATGTAAAGTCCCTCACGGAAGTCATCGCATTCAATAAACAAAATGAGTCCAGAGCGATGCCTTATTTCAAACAGGAAACCCTGGAGTCAAGTGATGCCAAGGGTGGACTCGATTCAAAGGAATACAAAGAAGCGCTGGCAAAAGTTTTAGGCACACGAAAATTCATCGATGATTTAATGAAACAAAATAATCTCGATGCGATTTCCGGCATAAGCTTGGGACCCGCGCGCCCGATCGACCTCGTGAATGGTGATTCGGGCACGGGCTATTATTTCTGCCCTCCCGCTGCGATGGCCGGTTATCCGCACATCACAGTTCCCATGGGATTTGTGCAGATGCTGCCGATTGGAATTTCTTTTATGTCTGGCGCATATAAAGAGGGTGATATGATCTCATTGGCCTACGCTTACGAACAGGCTTCAAAAAAACGAATGAAACCCAGGTTCCTGACTTCATCGATACCAGCATGATGAACAGAAAAAAGGTCGTCGCGATTTGCGGAAGCACACGCAAGAATTCCACCAATGAAATGATCCTGCGAGCGATCGCTGCAACGTACAACGGTATTTTCGATGTCAACATCTTCAATACAATAGACACCCTTCCTCATTTCAATCCCGACCTCGAAAACACAAAACCGCAGGTGGTGGTTGAGTTTTTGAAAATGCTGGAAGACAGTGATGGTGTATTGTTCTGTACGCCGGAATATGTTTTCAGCCTTCCCGGTTCATTAAAGAATGCAATTGAATGGACCATCCCGACTACTGTGCTGCTCAACAAGCCCGTGGCGATCATCGTTGCCTCGGGTCTTGGAGAAAAGGCTTTCGAATCTCTGGTACTCATCATGAATACGGTGGGTGCGAAAATCGGTCCACAGGCAACCCTGTTAATACAGGGCTTGCGCAACAAAGTTGATGCAACCGGAATGCCCGTGACTGAAGATTTAAAATCAAGAATGCAGCAACTGGTTGATTCATTTAAGGAATCGATGGGTTGACAGGGCTATTTCTTAAAAGCACCCGTTATCTGAATCAAAGGAACACCCAGAGTTTTCTGAGCGATCTCATCAAGATCTTTTTCACTTCCCTCCAAATGCAAGGTGATGCTACGGTGTGAAACCTTTTCACCCTTTTTCAGTTCTCGGCCTGGAGAGGAACTTTCAATTTCATAGAAAGGCCCCATTTGTGAACCGTCGGCAAGTGGTCCGTCATTGTATGCATTCACGGCATCACCCACGAACGGAGTCGTTTGAATCTCCCACTTGGAGTTGACATAGCGTGCGGCCGTGTCCAAATCAAATTTGACCAATGTTAAAATTCGTTTGTCGGCCGCGTAACTGCCCGCTACGTTTTTCGCAATATCAGATAGGACACCGATTTTGGACCTGTATTTCCCATCTGCTTTCATAATGGAAAAACTTTGGGTTTTCAGAAGTCTGTCGGCAGGAACTTGTCCAAAATAGTCATCGGTCACGTTGGTGGCATCGCCGTTAAGTGTATACGTAATCACGATCGAAGTTTCAGGGGAGGGAATGAACATTCCCAAAATCCAGATCGAAAGAACCCCGGTCTTCATAGACCAATCTTTGTCGCCTGTGTTGACAATGGAATTGCTGCTCTGGTAACAAACTGATCTAACTCCGTTAAGTGCGATACCAAATTCCTTTTCCGCTTCTGCCCTTTCGAGCAGGCTGATTTGCCGGTTGATCTGGATATCGAACTCGAAGCCCTGGTAATTGATCAGCTTTGCGCGCTTCGTAAAAGAAACGCGGAGGCTATCGGAATCCAATTCGTCGAATGAATCCGTATCGATCAGAGGGGGTGTCTGCCAATGCTCAAATTCAAACTTGCTTCCCTTCGGAAAAAATATTGAGTACTGCCCTCCCTCCGGCCCCATCCAGAATCGATCCTCGCCACCAAAAGCATTCATGTGTGGTTTTAGTTGGCCGGATGCTATCAGATCGTAATTGATCCATCCGAAGCTGGTGCCCGCATCACCGTTGGCGGTACTGGTCATCACGCGTCCCTGATAGTCACCTACCACAATGACTTGTGCATCACCCGACTTTAGTACATGTATTTTTTTGTGTTGCTCCAGAAAATTCCGGTCATAAGCAAAGGTTCCCTTGACCGGTGGGTTTGATTCCTGAGACTGATCTTGTTTAGGGGTGCAATTACTCAGCATCAGAATCAACAAAAGACCATGAGCTCCCTTCATGCCCGTTGACCTATCTTGTTGTTCAGTGTACCAATCCCTTCGATTGAAATCTTCACGTCATCGCCAACCGCCAGCGTAAATTCCGAACCCGGCACCAGGCAAGTTCCCGTCATCAGAAAACATCCTGTGGGAAAATTCATCTCACGGAAAAGGAACCCGGCCAGTTCATCATGTTTACGCTTCATCATGCTGATCTGAACTTTGTCTTCATACATCATTTTTCCCTGACGTGATATTTGCATGGATATCGTTGTGTCAGGAGGAATGGGTTTTTCAGTCACGAGCAAACAAGGTCCGATGGAAGCACTGCGATCGTAAGTCTTCGCCTGAGGAAGATAGAGCGGATTTTCGCCTTCGATACTTCGTGAACTCATATCATTGCCAATCGTGTATGCGGCAATGTTTCCACGGCTGTTCACATATAAGGTCAGCTCTGGTTCCGGAACATTCCATGTTGAGTCTTTCCGGATATGAACTGTACCTCCATCGGCCACAACTCGGCTTGCGGAGGATTTAAAAAAAAGTTCCGGCCGTTCCGCATCATATACCTTGTCGTAAAAAACGGATGCTCCGGATTTCTTCGATTCATCCATGCGTGCCTCTTTGCTTCTGAAGTATGTAACACCCGAAGCCCACACTTCCTGGCTGCCCACAGGCGCCTGGATCTCGTTTGCCCTGGGCTGTTCAATCAAGGGCAAAGTCTTTATTTCATTTGTAAGAAATGCATGCAGGTTATCACGGTTGATGAGGTCGTCCCACGGTATGGCGCACGCGTAATATTTGTTGTCAGCGAAGACAACGGCGCCAGCAAAGGTTTTGTAGAGTTTTATCATGATTGTAAACTACAAATAAAATAAAACGCGCACCACCATTTTTTTTGTTTGATAACCTCTTACCTTCAACAGACTTAAATCCACCGCTATGCAACTGTCGATTGCAAAAACTATTTCAACCTGCTTTTTCCTGCTGGTATACACTACAATCGCAGTGTTTGGACAGAAGGAACAGCTGTGCCAGGGCGCGTATTTCACTGAGAAACAAGGCGCTGATCAGCTGGCAGCGTTGACCCGCCGAATGAAGACCCGGAAAGATTGGGACCAACACGCGGACAGCATCAAAAAGCAATTGCGAAAAGGCATGGATATGGAAGTATACCCGGCACGCAGTCCCCTGAATCCAAAGTTCCGAAACAAAAAAGTGATGGATGGTTATACGGTTGAGTCCGTGGTGATCGAAAGCATCCCTGGTTTTTATGCAACAGGAAATTTGTATAAACCTTCCGGCAACATTGAAAACAAATCGCTTGCGGTAATTCTTTGTCCCCACGGACATTGGGACAAGGCGGAAGATTATGGTCGCTTCCGCAATGACATGCAACTGCGGTGTGCAACTTTTGCGAAGATGGGTGCTATTGTTTTTTCATACGATCTGGTGGGCTACGGCGAAAGTCAACAACTCGAACACGAAGGACCGCGCGGCGTTGAATTTCAAACCTGGAACAGTATGAGAATACTTGATTTTATGTTGTCACTTCCCGAAGCCGACCCGTCCAGGGTAGCTGTCACTGGGGCGTCCGGTGGTGGCACGCAAACCTTCCTCCTGACAGCGCTCGATGACCGGGTCAAAGTATCGATACCGGTTGTGATGGTTGCTTCCCATTTTTTCGGCGGCTGCAATTGCGAAAGCGGTATGCCGATTCACCGAAATGGCAACACCATCTATACCAACGCCGAGATAGCATGTGTGGCGGCACCCAAGCCCTTGCTGCTGATCTCAGATGGAAAAGACTGGACAAAAAACAATCCGACGGTTGAATTTCCTTTTGCCCGAAGCATCTATAAACTGTATGGAAAAGAATCGCTGGTTGAAAATGCTCACTTTCCAGACGAAGGACACGACTACGGTCTCAGCAAGCGGTTGGCCGCTTATCTTTTTCTTTCAAAGCACCTCGGCATGAAACTTTCAAACGTCACAAAAGACGGGAAGGTGGATGAGAGCTTCGTAAAGTTCATCGGCAGAAAGGACTTGACCTATTTTACAGATGCGGAAATTGCTGCATTGAAAAAAGGAGATGCCGTGTATGCGGCCATGGCCAACGCAAAAGCAAAGAATAAGGCGAACAAATAAGGTTCCTATCTCAGCACGACGATACGACCGCTCTTTGTGAATTGCCGCCCACCTATCGTGAGCGACATCCTGAACACGTAAACTCCATTGGTCAAAGGCATTCCTTCTTCATCGTTGGAATTGATGGCCATCTCGTTTAAACCGACATGAATCAGGTCTGCGTTTCCTGTTCCATAGTTCTTCATCAGGCTGCCCGTCGAAGAATAGATCTGCAATGAAAAATTCTCCGGGGAGGAAGGCCCGGAAATAAAAAATTTAAACTGGAAATTTTCGCCTGACGGGTTTGGGGAAACGGTCTGAAAAGTAAATGTATTTTTTTCCGCGACTACAAATTTCACCTCATAGGGCTCCTCCCCACTGACGTTACCACTTGCATCCACGGCTTCCGCCCTCAGGGCATACTCGCCTGGACCCAGAGAATTTGGGCTGTAGATCATTTGAAAATCGCCGCTCGACGGGGCAACTTTCCACACTACCTCTTTACTCTTAAAACTGATCCGCTGATACGTGCAATTTGCAGTTGCACAGGGTGCTTTAATAAATAGATTGACTCCCGTGGTATCCAGCCTGAAGAGGAATGGATTATGGTCGATCACAGAAACGGAGATGACAGGTGACGAAGAAACGGCGTCACCGTTCACCAGGTGCCTGCCATCCACGGTCACGTCAAGCAACGGTCCCGTCTGGTCCGCCTGGACATTAAGATGCTGATAGAGAATCAAAACATTGTTATCGTAGTATGCTTCCGGCAGCTTCCTCGGATTTACAAACACGGACACGTCATTGAGTCCGGCCTTCCCTAACGTATTTACCTGGACAGAAAATTTCGACGTATCACCAGGTGCCGGAGGTTTGATCTTGAAAGCTTGATGACCGGTCGTTCGTTGTAACGCGGAAAACACCTCCACACTTACACTTAAAGAATCGCTGAAAGTCTTTGATGAAATGTTTGTGAATCCATATTGAGCACTCCAACTCTCTCCCTCCTGAAGAGTTTGAGTTGATGTGACTCCCGAATAAGTGAGCATACCTTCCGGTGACGGTGTAAAGTATACAAACCATTTGTGCAATTGAACCGGCGTCAGATCAACAGGATCCGACACATTCAAGTTGAGTTTCAGGAACGGATAACTTACTGCATCAATATCACTCAGATCCGTCGCACCATTAACATGAGTCTTCAGCAAAGATTCAACGCCATTCTGATCGATACCTGTCACATCGATTTCTGCCAAGTCGTTTGCAGAAGTCGCACCCAACCCTGAAATCACTTGAGACCATTTCAAAGCAGGACCTATAGTAACCGAATTGAGCTTTCCGCTGGTGAACCGCCCGGTAATCGTTCGATTCACATCAAGTTCCTGCTGGTTGGCTGGCGACTGTGTCGCATGTAATATTTTTGCAGTACCAGCCGCCGCTCCCTTTTTCGAGAAAATGACGAAGGGCTCACCCACCTGCAGGTTTCCGAGGTCGGTGGTGCCAATACCCAGCTGGCCCAGTTTTGCTTTCACGTTGGCGGACCAGGAAGCCACGCCCGCATCACCAATCGAATAAATAATGACGGAATCACCAGTTTGAACGTTGTCGACGTATTGTATCAGGTCATTGCCAGCCCCAGTTTCAACTTCTGACGATAAAAAGTTGTTGATCATTTGCGGGGCTCTTCCACAGGCGCGTGGATCGAAAAAACTCGTAAACGGTATTCCCGCATAAGGCGCCGTCGAACTCTTATCAAACGCAATTAAATTGATGGAGTTGTTCCGGCATGGAGCCTCTTGCGTCGCAACGTTCATCTCGTCCCCATTGATTTTCAGCGATACCTGGGTATAGGGCGTGGCATTCGCACTACCGTATGTTTTCAACTCAATGGTGGAGACTGTTTCAAGGAACTCCAGGCGGTTTAACACTTCATTCTTGCTCAGGCCGATCACGGGATCGTCATTCAATTGCGGAAACTTTGACTGAGCCCACCCGTCCGGGCTATTCTTAATATACACAAACGACGAGGTTACCCAATCAACGCTTTCTCCTGCTGTGGGTTTGTCAATCTTTGTCCGCCAGTAGTAAACCAGCGAGTCGTCCGCAAAAAGGGCTAAGTTGGTCTTTGCTATCACTTTTCCCGTGATGTTCTGCCTTTTCAAAAACGGACTGTCGAAAGTGGCGGCGGTATCGATCTCGACCCTGAACGTTCGCGATCCCGAAAGGAGATCAGTATGCTGAAAGACAAGATTTACATTCGAGGTGTTAACGATCCCATATGGAGCAGGGAACAAATTTTTTGTGCCATTCAGCGGGATAAAAAAATTGACTGAGGCTCCGTTGTTGGACTCATCAAGCTCAGGGATCATACCAGCCGGATCCAAGGTGACTGCGAAGCTGTTTGTACCAAATTCATTGTTGTTTCTTCCCTTCCGGATCACAAACCGGAACACATCGCTATAACGGACGGCAGCGAAAACAGAATCATACACAACTTTTGAATTGTCGCTGAGCGTTCTCACTACCTTCACCGCCAGATTACCAGGCTGTGCTCTGCCAAAATTCTTCACCACGATATCTAACGCAAACGAAGTCGATTGCGCGGTTACAGGTTTCCCATCCAGGGAATTAATTGCGACCGAACTGCTGCCCACCATATAGTCTGGCTTGGATGCACCAAACAAACTCACGGCGGGGTCGCCCAGCAAAACCATCTGCTGAACCTGGGTGATTGCAGATATGTCACTACCGAGCTGGAGTAATACTCGTCTGCCTGTTTCCTTCTGAACGTCACCCACCCCTTTTCTCAGATAGGTAGAATCACCAAACGCAACGGAGTAAAACGTGTCGCTGTAAACTTTGAGCGTGTTTACGAATCCAAACGAACTGTGTGCTATAAACGACTTCGCACCTTTGTTGGCCGCCAGCATCCAGTCCTCACCAAATGTCACACGGTTGTCAAAAAACCGGCCGGCATTACAACCATTGATCAGAAAGCCCGGATACTTCCCCGCATTGCTATATCCCAATGTGGGATCACTGACATAGCCTATATCGATGTCGATGGTTCCCGGGCCTGAATGACCAAAAAATGTGATGAGATTAAGTCCTTTGTTGACCTGATCCTTCACATTGATCAATTCCACGTTCAGGGTCTGCTTGGAAATGGTCTGCGCACTACCCCCCAGGAAATAATCCTCCGCCACGGCTTTGAATCCATCTACATAACCGCGGAATAGCGCTGGCTCACCCGCATTGATCCCACCGCTCAGGTGCAACAAGTCTTTCCTCCACAGATCGTTGAACGGAGTGGACTCGGCTTCCTTCACTTTATTTAAATAAGAAGCTACCTGCACCGGCGTTGAAGCCGTGATCCTTCCCGTGGGGACTCCGGGTTCATAAGAAGTTCCGGCAAGACCGGCGGTGAACGCCATGTCAGCGCCTGGCATACCCGCAGAGGGAACGAGATCACGAAAATCAGTTGAAGTAAATGCTGTCTTCCGGTAAAACCCCTGCGATACCTCAAGACCTTTTCCAATCAGGAAAAGATACCTTGGATGACCGTTGCTGGTGATGGATTTCATGAACTGAAAAATCGCGCGTGGCGATACCTCACCATAATTAAACTGATTGTACAATTGATCGATTGTCACCACCAGTGTATCATACCCGCCTCCCGCTGACGACGCTCGATATGCGGCATATTCCTGCACCGGATTTGGATAACCCAATGCGGGTTTCATTAACGATCTGTGCGAAATAATTACGAAGTCGCGTGGACTTAGCGGACGGAAGCTCACCTTTGTAAGCGTGGTCGAAAGCGTCGATGATGCCAGGTACAGTCTTCGGCCATTGATCGTCTCCGGAACCACGACGCCAATGCCGCCCGATACGTTTACACTTCCAATCGTTCCAACGTTGTTATGGTCTGTGATGTCCCATATCCTGACACCCACCGGTGGATTCAATATCTCGACATAAGATTTATTCCCGGAGTTTGGCGGGAGATTGAATACTTTTTCGGTGAGCGAGTTCACGTCAAAATTCTGTGCGAATGTGACCCTGGCGGATGCAACACTGATCTGATCCACGGCAGATGTGAGCAGGCGCACCCGAACTGTCAAACTTCCTCCCGCACCGATATCTGAAAAATTGAGTGGCAACGTCAACTTCGGAGTTTCAAAAGCAAAGAACGAAGGGGACGTTAAGAATCTAAGCGATCCCGCATCCGGACCAGCCCACACTTCGATGTCGTGGCGTATCTCCGATCGTCCGGTCAATACAATTTCAAGTTGAGGCGATCCGGCTGCTACACTTCGGATCAGATTATTGACAACCAGATCCTGAACACCCGTACATCCTGACAGGTTAGTACAAATGGTCGGGCCGGTCCAGCCTTCACCCTGATCAAATGTAGTCGCCTGAATTTCTCCCAGTTGTGTAAACCCACCGGCGTAGTCTGAAACATATACCCGCAACTGCTCTTCATTGTGATAGGCTTCCTTGACGAGACCTGAATTGTTCAGTTCAAAAAATGAACTCATTCTTTTTCCGGCTACTGGTGCTGGGTTCCAAGTGAGAAAGTAAGCCGTGGTGTCATTGAATAAGTTGTAATATTTATGGGGCTGATAGCTGGACTGGCTATATAAATCTGTATCAAGGGTGCCATCATTTCTCACTCCATAGAATTCTATGTAATCCGTTGGATCAAAAGTGGCGTCATTTTGCCCTTGTATAAAAATGGCCTGTTCTACGCCACGATGAAAGAGGTTGATTCGGCGAGGATCTATACTTCCCAAAGGCACCCCTGCCGCCTGTAAGTCGGCGTAGGATAATTTATAAATGCCGTTTTTAGCCGTAGGTATTTTATAGTACGTCTGGCCAAAGTTGATCCACGCATTCGACGGCTGTGCATAAGACTGCGAGGGAAACATGCATCCCAGCAGGATTGTAACTACCCAAAACAAACCCTGCCTGCCTTTGCTCATCCAGTTATCAGATTGTCAATAAGATGAATACGCTCGCTCGTATCCTTGTAAATGCTTTATATGGCCAAAATTCGGCAAAAATTGAATACTTCAGGTTTCGAAAATGGGCCATCACCTGCCGGCAAAACTGAATTTTCAGCACCAAATCCGGGGATTTTTTAAAAAACACCGAAATTTCGACAAAAAACAGGTAATGATATACAAATTTACACAAGAAAATTTTGATTAGTGTAAACTCCTTCTTAGCTTTGATGCATCAAACAAAGCAAAAAAGGCCATGTTTACAGAGTTTTCAAGCATTTTAGACCTCCTCGCCAAGTTCCCCACAGAACAAGCCTGCATAGATCACCTTGAGGCAATACGCTGGAATGGCGAGGTTGTCAGCCCTTTTGACCCTACCTCAAAGGTCTACAAATGCGCTGGAAATAAATACAAGTGCAAAAACACCAATAAGTATTTCAACGTCCGGACAGCCACTATTTTCGAGGACACTAAAATGCCCCTCCAAAAGTGGTTTTTGGCCCTTTACATTTTCAGTTCGCACAAAAAGGGCATTTCCAGCCACCAACTCGCAAAAGACCTCGCCATTACTCAAAAATCGGCTTGGTTCGTGCTTCACCGCCTTCGCTATGCTTTCAATCACCCAGCATTCAAAGAGCAATTAGGCGAGGTAGTGGAGGCCGACGAAACGTGGATTGGTGGCAAGGAAAAGAACAAGCATAAGAATAAGAGGGCTAAAAGTCAGGGCAAGGAATGGCCCGATGCCAAAAAGCCTGTGGTTGGCGTGGTTCAAAGGGGTGGCAATGTTATCGCACAGCACATCACAGATTTGCAAGGAGATACTATCAATTCAATAGTTGATTTGAATGTTAAAAAAGGCTCTATCTTAGTGACAGACGATAACTACGCATATCGTAGGTTAGAGCCGAATTACCCCCATTTAGTTATTAAGCACAGCGCCAAAGTCTACGTTGACGGCATGGCTCACACTAATACCATTGAGGGGTTCTGGAGCCAGTTGAAGAGGGGAATTGACGGTATCTACCATCAGGTTTCATTTAAGCATTTACAGAGCTATGTGAATGAGTTTTCACTACGCTACAATTCAAGAAAGTACGGCGAGGGGTCAAGATTCAATCTAGTATTAGCAAACATGGTAGGACGTTTAACCTATAAGGAATTAACAGCATGACAAAGATTTTGAAGTCAATACATGGGTCTGATAAGACACCTTTGAAATTGGGTGAAGTAGAGATACCATGCTACGTGCTAGAGGACGGCACACGTGTACTCTCTGGACGTGGTGTTCAAAAAGCCATTGGTTACGATGGGTCAAGTGGTGATTGGTTAAAGAAATTTGTTGACAGGTTAGGGGTATCCGATGAAATAGTAGCCGGCTTCTCAAATCCTATAAAATTTATGAGGCCCGATGCTGGAGGCTCACAACCAGAGACTTACGGATATGAAGCAACCACACTAATTGATTTATGTGATGCTGTTTTACAACTTAAAAAAGCCGGCAAATTGAAGCCTAATCAACTTATCTACGCAGACCATGCTGAAATGATTATTCGGTCTGTGGCCAAAGTTGGGATAATTGCACTAGTTGACGAGGCAACTGGCTATCAATATGAAAGGGAACATGATGAGCTTCAAAAAATATTACGAGCATATATAGCTGAAGAGTTGCTTGCTTGGCAAAAACGCTTTCCTGATGTGTTTTATAAGGAAATTTTTAGATTGAACGGGTGGGACTACACCGTATCAACTATTAAAAAGCGCCCTGGCGTTATAGGCAAATGGACTAATAAAGTCATATATGAGCAACTACCTAAAGGTGTCCTAAGAGAGTTAAAAGAAAAGACGCCAAAATCACAGGCCGGGAACTATACCGCCCGGTTTCATCAAAGTTTAACGGAAGACATCGGGAACCCCCACCTGCAAGCGCAAATAAATTCGGTAATTCCCCTTATGCAGATCTCGGATAATTGGAAACAATTTCTAAGTCATTTCAATAAAATGGTAGACAGAAGGAACGGACAGACGGAATTGAAATTTGAGGATTTAGAATATAAGGGGGAGCCAAAAACAATTGAAAAAACGCCATTTAACGATACTCTTAGCGCCTTGATGAAAGTTCCTAAACCTGAAAACTAACATTCTGTTTTTTTCGTAATATTGCGATATCAACTAATACATGGAGTTAATCCCTCCCTCTTGTTAGTCATTTTGCTGAGCCCTGAGGACAGATTCTGACGTCTGACCTCAATTTTAAAAACCAAACAAATAACAGCAAATAAGCTATGAGTCAAAACCCTTGAGTTAAGAGGCATAGTCGGTAGGGTTCGCTAAACGACGAAAAGAGATCAGACCCGGGTTATCCAATCGATCCGGGTCTTTTTTTTTACCAGTAAGGTTGGAAAAAGGCCCCAGAGGAACCTCACGGTGAGGGGAATCAGTAAAAGGGGAGAAAGGAGGTGTTAAAAGCTCCGATGTATAAGTTGATAAACGGGCAGCTCCACAAGCTGATATACTGCCGCTTCATTGTCAGAAATGGAGTGCGGATTTACCCTAAGAAGGCGAAAGTCTTTAGATTTTGGGTTAAGGTGGACGAGTAAGCCCTGAGCTAGTGAAAGGGGTGGGCGCTTAACTGGGCGCTCCACCTCTTTCCATTTTACTCCAATTATATGCCAAGGGTTTCATTTAGAAAACGTCATTTCTTTGAAAATCTTACTTGAATCAAATTTAGATTTATTCTAAATAATTTCAAATCCTAAGGGTTGTTTGCACTAAAAGTGTTCACTGGCTGTGTAAACTGGTATATCGTTACCAAAAAACAACAAAAATTTCCATATACTACTTGGCCATACATAGTACTTTGTCCGTATAATATCACAGAGCTCAGAATTTTAATGGTGATGTATGAATCTTGAAAACACACAAGTACAGATGAGGAAAGGCATATTGGAATATTGCATCCTCCACATCATTTCGCGTGGCGAGGTGTACGCTTCGGACATGTTGGAAGAATTGACGGGTGCCAGGATGATCGTGGTGGAAGGAACGCTCTACCCGCTTTTGACGAGGCTGAAAAATGCCGGTTTGGTTGAATACAAATGGGTCGAGTCCAAAGCGGGTCCGCCCAGAAAGTATTATAAACTGACCGATACGGGATCACAATTTCTTCGCGGCCTTACAGAAACCTGGGACGAACTGGTGCACTCCACGGAACAGATCACTCAGAAATCAAAATCAGTCATATAACTTACAATTATCTACCTCCTATCTTTTAATTGAGATATGAAAAAGAATATCAGCATCAACATCAGCGGCATCATTTTCCACATCGAAGAAGATGGCTATGAAACGCTTCGCAAATACCTCGATGCCGTCAACAAGTACTTTGCTGCTTTTGACGACAACAGTGAAATTCTCGCTGACATCGAAGGTCGGATTGCAGAAATTTTTCTTTCCAAACTCAATGATGGGAAGCAGGTAATTACATCCGAGGATGTAAGCAGCCTGATCGCCACGATGGGAAGTGTCAGCGACTTCAAAGCGGCCGAGGAACAGGATTTCGCAGCGGGTGAGCCGAAAGCCGAGCCCAGGCAAAAGGCTTCCTCTCCGAATGCAGCGTCAAAGAAGCTCTATCGCGATGGCAACCGGAAGATCCTCGGTGGTGTGTGCGCAGGCCTGGGGCACTATTTCAATGTAGACCCGGTATGGCCCCGACTGTTCTTCGCGTTGCTTGTGCTGGCGAGCTCCGGAGCGTTGCTACTGGTGTACGTTGTGTTGTGGATCGTGCTGCCGGTTTCCTTTGAATTGGAAGACGAAGCAGGCTTGAAAAAAATGTACCGGGATCCAGACAAAAAAGTCCTGGCGGGTGTGGCCTCCGGCGTGGCCGCGTTTCTCGGGTCCGACATCTCATTGATCCGGGTTCTGTTTGTCATCCTCACCATTTTCGGCGGCGCTGGGCTCATCCTTTACGTGGTCATGTGGATTGTGCTCCCGGAGGCAAAAACCATCACCGAAAAAATGCAGATGCAGGGGGAGCCCGTCACACTTTCCAATATTGAGTCGACTGTCAAAAAAGGGATGAACGAAAAAGACGGCAGCCAGGAGAGTGTGCTTACCAAAATCATCCTGTTCCCTTTCCGCGCCATCGGCGCCGTCATTACAGCGCTGGGTCCTGTATTCAAAGTAATTCTGGACGTACTCCGCGTTGCGATTGGTTTGGTGATTTTGCTCACAGGTATCTTGTTGGTCGTTGCGTTGATCATGTGTTTTGCGATTCTGGTTGGAGCGATCAATGCGCCGCACTGGGAAATCTTTTCGGACTTGTATCTCACCGCACCGAATTTTCCGTTTGGCGCGATCCGCAATGCATTCCCGACCTGGACGGTCATCTTCACTTTCCTTGCAGTATTCATTCCAGCCTTCTTCATCGTATTAATCGGCAGCTCCATCATCAACCGACGAATCGTGTTTCGTCCGGTGGTTGGCTGGTCTATGTTTGTAATATTTTTCATCAGTGTCGCCGTCATCAGCTTCAGCCTGCCCCAGATTATTTACGGCTTCAAAGAAGAGGGTGAATACAAGGTTGAAAATACCTTCGAGTTGAACGGCAAAACACCGTTTCTGAAAATTAATGAAACGGGCATGGACGACTATAACGTTACATCATTGACGATCAGGGGCTATGAAGGCAACGCGATCAAAGTGGTGAAACGGTTCCAGTCCCAGGGGCCTTCACGCAAAATAGCAGGCGAAAATGCCCGCATGGTCGACTATAATATCACACAATCGGACAGTGTGCTTTCGTTCGATTCAAACATCACTTTCAAACCGGAGGCTAAGTTCCGTGCACAGCGCCTGGATGTTGACATCTTCGTTCCGTACAAACAGAAATTCACTGTTGATGCTGCGCTCTGGCGTATGATCGACACGCGTGTGATCCGGAATCAGGACTACTACCGCTTCTCGCTTAATTTCGATACCCAAACCTGGCAGATGAATGAGAACGGTATCGAATGCGTCTCATGCTCTGCCGCCGAAGCAACGACGGGAGTTTCCACGCCGGCCCACGATGAATTCGGATTAAAAGATTTCACTTCCATTGACATGAAAGGGTTGTTTAATGCGCGGATTACCAAAGGCGACGAATTTGCCGTCGAGCTGGACGGGCCGGAGTCTGAAAGGACGCGTTACGATGTTTACGTGAGTGGCGAAACGCTTGTGATCGACTACAAAAGTCGCAACAAGTTCTTTTGGAAACGCAATCTCCTTGACGTGGAAGAAACGAGGATCAACATTACGATGCCGTCTCTTCGCGAGCTCGACGTCACGGGCGGCGGCAAATTGAAGTTCCGCGGCTTCGATGAAAATGAAGTGGACGTAAAGCTGATGGGCGCGGTGGCGGCTGAAGGAGATATCAATGCCACTACACTCAACGTTGAGCTTACCGGCGCTTCTTCCCTTGAATTGACCGGCAACGGTAAATTCATGGACGCTGAGATTGTGGGCGCTTCAAGTCTGCGTGCCTATGGCTATGAGGTTAGGGACTGCAGCATCAAAGCGCATGGTGCTTCGATTGCCAAAGTCAACGTGACCAACAAGCTGGAGATCGACAAAGGAATTGCAAGTAGTGTGTCGCACCGGGGAGACGCAGAGGTCATTAAAAGATAACCCTGTAGCATCCTTGCTACAGGGGTCGGGTTTATTCTATTGCCGATCAATTCTAAAAATCCCGTCTTAAACGTTACTGGAAATTTAGTCTGAAAAAACGCCGGCTTCAGTAACGACTATGAGTGTGTTGACATGCGTTTCTGAAGTTTAAACCAAGATAATACCTGTTCGCGGTACTGTACACTGGGGGATCGGCAATACGACCATTAGCTTTGTAGACATTCGATAGTAGACTTTCCCCATGCCGGTCGTGGATAAAAGTATTTCATTATTTCGATGCGAATGCCATTTTTGCGCTCGATGCAAGTTCAAGTGGAGATGGAATTGGCTGTTTCAACAAACGTATACCTGTTGGCCGCGACATGTACCGTCGGGGCTGTCCTTGGCTCCTGCTTATCGTGTTGCTTTCCTATTCCAAAGTGTAAAAATCTTTGCCTCAGGCTGAGTCGTACGGAAGCGAAAATTTGTAATTTCACTTCACTACCTGGACCTCAATGAAGTACGTTTTCGTTCTGATTTTTGTCGCGAGTTCGATCGCGGCTTTTTCTCAAAAGCAAGGCCTTCATGGACAGGTTTTTTGGGTTTCCGGCAATCAGATGCCCGGCCCCGAGTCAGTGCTGTCGCCCAATCAAGGTACTTCACGCGAAATTCTCATTTACGAAATTACGAGCATCAAAGACGTTACCCAGGTTGGTCCGTTCTTTCGCGACGTGAAAACAAAACTAATTGCCACAGTGCAGTCCAAATCCGACGGTACATTCAAAGTTAAGCTGCTGCCAGGCGCCTATTCGGTCTTCACCCGCGAGAAAAACGGCCTGTATGCCAACCTCTTCGACGAAAAGAACAACATCAATCCAGTTCAGGTAAAAACCGGCGAATACGCCTGGAAAACCATTACCATCGACTACGACGCTGCCTATTAGGCCTTTTTTTCTCTTTTTTTACAGCCAAGCAACCCACCGAGCCGTATTGTCATCTTATGGCTGAATCGACCTTAATGCAATTTCAGATTTACCGCGCGCGCGAAACGGAATTGGTTGAAGGCTGCAGGCGAAACCAGCCAGCGGCGCAGAAAGCCCTTTACGACCTGATGGCCGGAAAGATGTTTTCGGTTTGCTGCCGGTATATCAAAGACAAGATGGAGGCTGAAGATGTGTTGGTGACTTCGTTCACAAAAATATTCGAACGAATCGATCAGTTCAAAGGACAAGGAAGTTTCGA
Organism: Cyclobacteriaceae bacterium; assembly: GCA_044227305.1. GTDB lineage: Bacteria > Bacteroidota > Bacteroidia > Cytophagales > Cyclobacteriaceae > ELB16-189. Next base: position 859,900 of record JBGAFJ010000002.1, read on the forward strand.
GGGTTGGGTCAGAAGGATCATTGTGAACGAATCCCTCACCTACCTCAGGAAGAACCGAAGCATGTACCTCGAGACTGACCTGGAGGCCGCGGATCGCGAACCGGACCTCAGCAGTATCGGCAGTCAACTGGAAGCAGATGATCTCCTCAAACTTGTGGCGGAGCTCCCCACTGGTTACCGGATCGTTTTCAACCTGTATGCCATCGACGGTTATTCACATAAGGAAATTGCCAGTCAACTCGGCATCAACGAGAACACCTCGAAGTCTCAGCTGAGCCGGGCTAGAAATTTCCTGCAAAACCGCCTTCTCGAATTAGAAAAAATTACTCAAACAAAGCTGAAGGAAAAATGAACCAGTTGGATGAATTGTTCAGCGAGAAACTCTCGAACCACACGCTCACGCCGCCGGCGGGTGCCTGGAACAAAGTAGAGACGAAGCTTTCAAAAAAAAATAAAGCGATCGTATGGATGCGTTGGGCGGCTGTATTGATGCTTGGTTTACTGGCTGCGTCCCTCCTATGGACGCAAAAAGAAACGCAAGTCAATCAGGTAGCAGAGAAGAAAACAGAAAACAAATCGATCGAACAACCAGTGAAACAAGCTATGGCTGCGATCCTTGACAAAGAAGAGAGCAAGAAGGAAGAGGAAGACGACAAGCCGAGACCAGCCAGAAAGAGGAACATAACAGCCCAAAAAACTGTGATGCAGGAGCCGGTTGTGGTCGTGTCAGAAAACCAACAGCTGGAGACTGAAGTCGATAATTCCTTGTCTGTGGAAAGTGTTTCGGACGTGGCGCTTGCTGAAATAACCGAACCGCAGGAAAAGTCAGAAACTGAGCCGGCAAAACGAAGTCAGAGAATGGTGCTCACCTATACCCTTGATCCAGTTGTTCCAATTCCATCGGCTGTGGCCGCCACGGATGACAACGACAAGAAAGGCTCATCCCTGAAAAAAGTCGTGAGGTTTGCAAAGGATGTTAAGAACGGAGACTCGTCATTCGGTCTCCGGGGCATGAAAGATGATCTGCTTGCCCTTGACCTAAAGAAAAAATCACCCATTAAAAAGCATTGAGCTTATGAAATCAGCATTTAAAATACATGTAATACTATTTTGCCTGGTCCTCTCCGCCGGAACCTATGCCCAGCAGCCGGACTCGGTTGTGGTCAATGTTGGAAAAGACAGCAAGGTCATCTTCTTAATCAAAGACAAGAAGGACCTACAAACACTCAAGCAATATAATTTTCAAGCCCTGATGGATGACATGGTTCAGAGACTTGAGGCCCGTGATTCTTCCGGCATCAACAAACCTTCCAAAGAATACCTGAAGGATTCTGTGAATAACACAACGGTGCCTGAACCTACTAAACAGTGGGACCGTGACCGCAATGATGAAAACGACGACAACTACAACGACCGTAATCGTCGAAAGCGCACGCGCTGGAACCGTCGCACGCATCATTCAATCAATGTTGACGTAGGCACCAACAATTATCTTGAAAATGGAAAATTCCCTGACGCTTCGAATCAGCTTTATACAGTCAGGCCGTGGGGATCCTGGTACGTAGGTCTGAACTCTGTGCTGCGAACGAGATTGGCGAGGAAGTTCTTCGTAGAATGGGGCGGTGGTGTGAGCTGGTATAATTTCAAATTCGCCAACGATAAGACTGTGTTGTCCAAAGACGATAACGGTGTTGTTTTTTCAGAAGATGGACGCAACATCGACTTCCGGAAAAGTAAACTGACCGTCGCTTATGTGAATGCTTTTCTGGTGCCGATGATTGACTTTGGCGACGAAAGCAGAAAGACATCTATTTTTGATGGAGGTCACTCCAGCTCGTTCCGCATCGGGGTGGGTCCTTATGCCGGCTATCGTATCGACAGCTATACGAAACAGATGTATTATGAAAACGGAAACAAGGTGCGTCCACACGATCACGATAACTTCTACCTCAACAACCTGCGATACGGTATTCGTCTTCAGGTTGGTTTCCGGGATACAGACGTCTTCTTCAACTACGATATGAACGAACTGTTCTCAGATAACAAAGGGCCGAAAGTTCAGGCGTTCAGTTTCGGCATCACGTTGTAAAACAAGAGTTGTGTTAGGTTAAAGCGATAAGCGGGTCGGTTCGGCTCGCTTATCTTTTTTGCGCTTGCCCTTCTTATTCTTAGTAGAAGTCCACGTTCTCCATAATCATCGCTCGCTCGTCGCTCCGCAAAGAAAATTTCGAACAGAGGGAAGATCGTGTGGGCCATTGCAACGCGAGCAGCAGCTGAAGGCCGATAAAATAGTAAGAGAAAGTAGGACTGCCCGTGAGAAAAAATCCCAGCCCTGACAACAGCGACGCAATACAATATCCTGACATTTTCATCACCGTCAATTCGTAGTATCCATCCATTTTCTGAGCGATCTCCAAACGGGATCTAAGTTTGTTCATTTTCCAGACCCACCACAAGTGAACGATCGTTAGGTCTAATGCAATCACCCCCGCTCCTATCAGATCAGTTTCCAAACCCATGTCATGAGCAAACGGCGGGAGATAAGATAAGGAACGGAAATACAAAAAACAGAATGTCAACAACGGGATCAGTAGGACGATGAACCCGATAGTATTAAGTTTGTAAAAGTATTCTTTGACTGATAGATATTTCATTCTGATATTCGGTCAGTTAAAGATAAGTCAAATTCATGGATGGAACCGACCGTTAACCTTAGCCGAAAAGAACAAGTGATCCGCAAAGCCGCGGAGCTTTTCCGTGAGAAAGGTTATGCGGCATCTTCTATGCGGGACCTTGCCCAGATGCTCGGAATCGAAGCGGCAAGTCTTTACTCACACATCAAATCCAAAGAAGAGATTCTGCAGAATCTTTGCTTCGACATGGCGGCCGAATTCCGGAAGTCGTTGGACGAAGTGGAAAAACAAAAAGGCCCCGCCAGCGAAAAACTCCGAAAAGGAATTGTAGGTCATATCGAGGTCATGGCAAAGGACCTTACGGCATCGGCCGTGTTCATGAACGAGCACCGTCATTTAAGTCAGCCTTACCTCCGCCAGTTTTTGTTGTTGCGCATCAATTACATCAATCGTTTTAAAGACATCATTGAAGAGGGTATCAACTCAGGCGAGTTTAAGGAGAACATCGACAAGAAACTGGCCGTGATGACCCTTTTCTCATCCCTCAACTGGATGCCCCAATGGTACGATCCGCAAAGCAATGTCGTTCCAGAAAGCCTGGGCCAGCAGCTGTCTGATATGCTGGTAAACGGGCTTAAAAAGCAAAAAAGCTAGATCCTGCGATTTCTCAGGGATCAAAACGCATCTTTCCTACCGCTTCTTTGTTATTTTTGCAAACACTCGTTAGGTGTGAATTCACAGCAAAAATCAGATTATGTACGGAGGCGGAAACACTTTTGAAGGCGTAAAAACGGACAGTCTTGCCCAGGAAGATCCGGCAAAACTCGCAGACTTTGAAGCAAGAATTGCCCGTGGCGAAAAGATAGAACCCTCAGACTGGATGCCTCAATTGTATCGTAAGCAATTGATTCGCATGATCGAACAACACGCTCACAGCGAAATCATCGGCGCTTTGCCTGAGGGTACCTGGATCACCCGTGCGCCCGGGTTCAAAAGAAAAATGTCACTCATGGCCAAAGTCCAGGACGAAGTCGGCCATGCACAATTACTGTACAGTGCTGCGGAGACTCTTGGCAAATCACGGGAGCAGATGATCGATGACCTCATCACGGGAAAATCCAAATATTCCAACATTTTCAATTATCCCACTTTCACGTGGGCCGATTGCTGTTTCATCTCGTGGCTCGTAGATGCAGGTGCCATTGTGAATCAGCTTGCCAACGCCAAAGGAAGCTATGGCCCCTATTGTCGCGCGCTGGATCGGATCTGTACGGAGGAATCATTCCATCTGAAGTATGGACATCATTGCGTGATTTACCTGGCCACGGGCACCGCCAAACAAAGGGAGATGTTTCAGGAGGCGATCAACCGCTGGTGGCCACCTATGATGCACTTTTTCGGACCTTCGGACAAAATCTCCACGCACACCGAAGTACTCATGCGGTGGAAAGTGAAGATGGGTACGAACGATGAAATGAGAAATCAATTTCTCGATATGTACGTGCCCAAGATCAAAGAACTTGGATTTACGATTCCCGACCCCAAATTGATGAAAAATGCTTCCGGTAAATGGGAATACACGGAACCGGATTGGGAAGAATTCAAACGGGTGATCAACGGCGATGGTCCATGCAACAAAGAGAGGCTCGAAGTACGACGCATCGCCGAAGAACGCGGGAAGTGGGTGCGGGAAGCGCTCAAGTCTCCCAGATCCTCATACGTCACACCGCTGGCCTGACCATGAAGTCATTGGATCCACGCGTACTCAGGCTGCCAAGAATTGGCGAACCTGGTGTCATCAAACCGAAAGCTCCGTTGGATCAGTTCGGCTCTTTCGAGGTGTTCGTACAGCCAAAAGAAGGAAAACCCTTTCAACACGAAGGGATCGTTCACGCTCCAAATATTGAATTGGCGTATGTGCTCGCAAAGGAAGCATTCACCCGCCGGTTCACGTGCAGCTCACTTTATGTGGCTGATACCAGAAATGTTTTTGTGTCGCCCACCACGGATGGTACAAAAAACGTCTATGACCTCATTGCTGAAATGCCATCGCCAACCACAGGCGAGTCATTTGAAGTATATCATCTTCAGAAAAGAGGAAAGCAGACCATACACATGGGCACTGTGAACGCCTCCTCTGCCGAAGAGGCCATGAGTGAAGCCAAAAAACAATTTGGTTCGAAAATGGCGTTTGCCGTGTGGGTGCTTCGCACCGCAGACATTCGCTTCACATCTGCACAGGAACAGGATCTTTGGATCACACTGCCAGAAAAAAAATTCCGTGACGCGGCGGACTACAAAGGTGGAGATAAGCTTAAAAATTTTCTTGAAAAAAGATCTGTAGGATTGTGAACTGGCGATTATACCAACGTATTTCCGAATTGGCTGCAGTCTTGTTGATGATAGCAGGTATCATTCTGATGTGGATGAGGAAAGATCCTCACCACTATCTGATCTACATCGGCTTTCTATTCCTTGCTACCGGAAAACTGATCGAAGGATTCCATGTCGTTGATCCGGCTTTTCGTATTCTAAAGATGGTGATGTGCATCAGCATGTATGTCCTGGTGGCTCTTAACCTGATCTATCATATACGTTCACTGGTGTATGTGACAATCCCTTTGGGTGTTTATTATCTTCTCCACTACCGGTTGATGTTCCAACAACGAAAAGTATGAATGACCAGGCATTAAAGGAACTCTTGTACAAGATGGCAGATGATCTGCTCATCCTTGGCCATCGCAATTCTGAATGGACGGGCTTGGGTCCGTTGCTCGAGGAAGACATTGCGTTTTCGTCCATGGCGCAGGACAAGATCGGGCAAAGCCTTGCGCTGTTCACCATGCTGCAGGACCTTGGCGAACAAGCACCAGACCTTGTTGCGTTCACGCGCAATGCAAACCAATTCCGTAATTGCCAGCTCGTTGAGCTTCCCAACCGTGAATATGACTTCAGTTTGATTCGCCACTTTCTCTTCGACACGGCGGATGCGCTGCGCTGGGACATGCTCACACAGTCCAGTTACGAACCCTTGTCGCTGCTCGCGAAAAAGATAAAGGGTGAATTGCGGTATCACACGTTGCATGCAAACACCTGGATCAAACAACTCGGGTCTGCCACTGAGGAAAGCATCTCAAGACTGCAGCGGTCGCTGGATGAAATCGCACCGTTTGCGGTGGGGATATTCGAAGAATCGCCATTTGAGGTGGATATACAGGAGGCTGGTTTTTTTGAAGGCGAGCGCGCATTGAAAGAGAAATGGGCAAAAGCGGTTGAGGCTGTCATTTCTCAGACCTCTCTTAAAGTCCCCGATTGGAAGATCATAACTCCCAAGGACGGTGGTCGAGTTGGAAAACACACTGAGTTCCTGCAACCTATGCTCGACGAAATGAGTGAGGTTTTTCGCCTGGACCCGACCGCCGAGTGGTAATCTTGTCACATCATGAAAAACATTGTTTCAGAACTGAATGCAATCGTCGCCGAGTACGAAATAAAAATCGCCGCAATCCCTGAAGCTGATTTTTCCAATAAGCCCTCACCCACACGTTGGAGCAAGAAAGAAGTGCTCGGCCATCTCATAGACTCCGGCCAGAATAATCTGCGGCGCTTCATCTCAGGGCAATATGAGACCACTCCTCCAAAAATTTTCTATGACCAGGATTTCTGGGTAAAAGCCAATGATTATCAACACCGGTGCACTGAAGATGTAATTGCGCTCTGGCGTCTGGTAAATCGGCAGATCGGCTCCGTGCTTTCTACCATGAGTCCTGACAACTATGAAAAGAATGCCGATGTAGGGAAGGATGGATCCAGGTTGCTTACCCTTCGGTTTCTGGCCGAAGACTATGTAAAACATTTGAAACATCACTTGAATCAGATTATTCCGGGTTCGTATGAGATCATCTACAAATAGTGATGAGCACTTTGATCACATCGGCTGACGTTTACAAGTGGCTTGAAGAGGTCAGGGATCCGGAAATACCTGTATTGACCCTGGTTGACCTCGGCGTCATAACGGCGGTTGTCGTTAACGGTGATCATGTGAAAGTTGAAATGACGCCCACGTTTGTAGGATGCCCTGCGATGGATCTAATGAAAAAAGAAGTGATTGATACGCTGGTGAAATATGGCGTGAAGAATCCCGAAGTGGAGATTTCATTCAAACGGGCATGGACTTCAGACATGATTTCTGAAAAAGGAAAAAATGCATTGAGAAAATTCGGCCTCGCTCCTCCCCCTGATGCAAATACCGTCTTTGAGGATCTCTCAGTCCTGGAACATGCCGAGTGCCCCCGCTGTCACGGCATCAACACAGAAATGAAATCTCCCTTCGGTCCAACGCTCTGCCGCTCCCTTCACTATTGCAATGACTGCCGGGAAGCATTTGAGCAGTTTAAACCCCTGTAAGAGACCAGTCATTAACACTATTATCTTAGTATCTTATTGCCAGACTCAAATCGAATGAAAATCATCAAACGCATTTTGAAATACTTTTTCGCCCTTCTTGGGTCTGTCCTGGTGGTGGCGATAATCTATCTGTCGGTCACGTTTCCGCCCATTATGTCAGGCATGGCCGCCAAGACGATGTGCTCCTGCGTATTCGTGATGGGCCGCACGCCGGAAAGTGTGCGCGAGAAAGAATTATCCGTCGTTCCGGGACTGGCTGGCGCCGATATTCAGATTCAGGACTCCCTGGCTGTGACTGCAAAAATTCTTTGGTCTACCAGCAAAGCAATTTATCGCGAAGGTTTGGGCTGCACGCTCATCGCGCAGCGGTCGGAAGAGCAAATCCGGGCACAGAAAATTGTTCCAGCAAGACCACCCGCACTCGATCAGGATACGATCGCGTGGCCTGCAGGTGATCACCTTTCCGAAACAAAACCGGCCGTGAACGCTGAAATACTAAACAGTGCCGTTGAAGATGCATTCAGAGATTCAGATCCGGAAAAGCCCAGGAATACGCTCGCGGTAGTCGTGGTTTATGATGGGCAAATCGTGGCCGAAAAATATGCCGACGGCTTTAATAAGAATTCCAGGTTGTTAGGTTGGTCCATGACGAAAAGTCTCACCAACGGAATTATCGGCACGCTGGTAAAGAGTGGCAAGCTTGATCTGAGCAAGCCCGCTCCCATCGCGGAATGGCAAAGCGACGAACGGAAAAATATTACGCTTAACGATCTGATGCATGCCAGCAGCGGGCTCGAGTGGAACGAATCTTATTTTCTACCCGGCGACTTTCACAACATGTTTATGCACAGCGACGATAAGGGTGGTTATGCGGCATCGAAGAAGGCAGAGTTCAAACCGAACGAAGTTTTTGAATACTCCAGCGGCACGACGAACTTGTTATCAAAAATCATCCGACAAACTGTGGGTGACAGCGCATACTATAGTTACCCGTATGAAAATCTTTTCTATAAGATTGGTATGTATCACGCGATCATCGAACCGGACGCATCCGGCACATTCGTTGGATCATCCTACGGATATGCCACCGCCAGAGACTGGGCGCGTTATGGCATGTTGTTCCTCAATGACGGTGTGTGGAACGGAGAGCGCATCCTGCCCGAAGGTTGGGTAAAATATTCTTCCACGCCCGCGCCTGCTGCGAAACTCGGTCAATACGGTGCCCAGTGGTGGCTTAACGCCGGCGCGAAAGATAATCCGGCACAATGCTATCATCCTGGACTACCAAACGAGGAATATGGCGCCGAAGGATTTGAAGGTCAATACGTCTTTATCATTCCTTCCAAAAAGCTCGTGGTCGTGAGATTGGGTGTCAGTCATCATTACGATGGCAAGATTGAATTGATGCAAAAAATCCTGACTGCTCTTCCCTGATGTCTGTTTTCAGGTTCAAAAAGTTCGTCATCTGCGACGATGGAGCCTCTATGAAACTCGGAACCGATGCCGTGTTGCTGGGAGCCTGGGCGTCGATAAACGGAGTAAATAAGATACTGGATGTCGGCGCAGGTTGCGGCATTATCGCCATCATGCTTGCACAGCGCTCACCCGACAATACACAAATCGACGGGGTTGAGTTACTGGAACCGGATGCCATGCAGGGGGCATTGAATGTAGCCCAATCCCCCTGGCCAGGAAAGGTCAACTTGATCCATGCAGACATCAGGGCGTTTGATCCGGGCTTTCGTTACGATCTGATCGTCTCCAACCCACCTTATTTCACAAAAAGTCTTCTGCCACCGGCCCAAGGAAGACGAATCGCCCGACACGACGGCTCTCTCGACAGTGAAGAACTCCTCCAAGCGGTGATCAGGCTGATCACACCAACCGGAAAATTCAACGTCATCCTTCCGGCCAGCGAGGCCATTGCTTTCGCCAACAAAGCGAAGAACGTAAAACTTAATTTGCATCGTCACACAAAGTTCTTTACCCGACTCACTAAGCCACAGGAAAGATCGCTGATGGAATTCGGTTTCACCGATACGCCCTGCACGGAGGACGTCCTGACACTATACGAAGAAAAAGAACAAACCAGTATCGGATACCGACAGCTTACCGGCGACTTTTATCTGGACAAACCGCTCTGAGAAAATACGTCCGGACATTCGGCGTATTTCATTATAATTACACCGTCCATGCGAGTTGTTTTCTTTCTGTTACTCCTCACCCCCATTGCACTCAGCGCGCAAAACGATCCACTCCATGTAAAGAAGGCGACGGGCCCGGTAACCGTTGACGGATTGATGAATGAACCGGACTGGCAGACTGCCGACATTGCCGATCAATTCAGACAATATTTTCCCTTCGACTCCTCCTATGCGGTGGCCCGCACCGAAGTGAGGATGATGTATGATGAGCGTTTTATCTACGTGTATGCGATCATGTACAGCATGGCTCCCAGGAAATACATCACTAATTCCTTGAGGCGGGATTTCAGCGGTGGATTCATCGACACTTTTAATGTTCTCTTTGATACATACAAGGATAAAACCAATGGATTTCAATTTGGTATCACACCCTTCGGCGTTCAACGCGAAGGGTTGATCTCGAATGGTGGCTCGACACTGGACGACCTTTCTTTGAATTGGGATAACAAATGGTACTCGGAAGCAAAGATCCTGGAAGACCGGTGGGTATGCGAAATGGCTATTCCTTTCAAGACGCTGCGTTTTAAGCACGGTCTTGATTCATGGCACCTCAACTTTTACCGCACCGACAGCCACTACACGGAACGCTCTACATGGGCTCCGATATCACGTGTGTACCCGATATTGAATCTTGCCACGATGCGGGAAATGATCTGGGACCAACCGTTGCAGCATCCGGGAGGCAATATCTCGGTAATCCCCTACCTCGCCGGTAAATCTGAGCAAGATTTTGAAAATGGCACACCCAACGAGACGAAGCCCGACTTTGGCGGAGATGCAAAGGTTGCCATCGGTCCTGCGCTGAACCTCGATCTCACAGTCAATCCGGATTTTTCACAGGTGGAAGTAGATCAACAGGTAACAAACCTGAACCGTTTCGAAATATTTTATCCGGAAAAACGGCAATTCTTTCTGGAGAACGGCGACCTGTTTGCAAACTTCGGTTACGCCAACATGCGCCCGTTCTTTTCACGAAGAATCGGCGTTACCCGCGATCCATCCACGGGACAGAATATCCAAAACAGAATTTATGGAGGCGCCAGGCTCAGCGGAAAGATCAACAACAACTGGAGGATCGGTTTGATGACCATGCAAGCCGCAGAAGACAATTCCATCAATTTGCCTTCCATCAATTATACGGTTGCGGCCGTGCAGCGGAAAGTCTTTACTCGCTCCAACATCGGTTTGATTGCAATCAACAAGCAAGCCTTCAATGACACCGCTTACAACAGGCTGCTGGGCCTTGAATACAATCTCGCGTCGAAAGACAATCGGTGGACCGGCAAAGCTTTCTATCATCGTTCATTCGACCAGCACAAGACCGACAGTGGATACGCGGCCACCGCTCAATTCACCTACAAAGTCCCTAACCTGGAGGTGGACTTCCTGTATCAGGACATCGGCTTGCACTACAATGCCGAGGTAGGGTACGCGCCACGCAAAAATTTCAGGAGGTTCGCTCCCGAAGCGTATTACTATTTCTATCCAAAATCGAAGCTTATTAACAACCACGGACCCGGAACCGATGTAGACGTGATCTGGAATCAACAAAATGGTGTGACGGATTTCGACTTCAACATTTGGTACCTGATCACTTTTCAAAACAGCGCGACGTTTTTCCTGAGAGTCCGGCGTGACTATGGTCTGGCTTTTTTTGCTTTCGATCCAACGTTTCCCGCCGATGCATCGAAAGCTGTGAATCTCCCAGCCGGTTCGTCGTACTATTGGAATTCATTTATTATCAACTACACATCCAATGCGCGCAAGAAGGTATTTTACAATTTTCAATCTCGATCGGGTCAATACTACAACGGTACACGCGTCAATCTCGACGGTTCAATCAGTTATCGCCTGCAACCCCACGCGGTGATATCGATGAACTTCAGCTACAATCGCATCAAGCTGCCCTTGCCTTACAATAGCGCCGAGCTGATATTGTTGGGCCCCAAATTCGACCTGACCTTTTCCAGGAAATTATTCTGGACGACCTACTTTCAATACAACAACCAGATCCAAAATCTGAATATCAACTCCAGGCTGCAATGGAGGTTCAAACCGGTGTCCGATCTTTATCTGGTGTATACAGACAACTATTTTGCTGAAACGTCCTCACACGACGAGGTTTTTTATGTGGGTCAGCCTAAACTGCGCGCATTGGTCCTGAAATTGACGTATTGGATCAATCTTTGAATAAATTCCCCCATCTCACGGGATTCGTTTTTAATCATGTATTTTGTCTTTTCAATGGTAACTATATATCAGTAGGGACAGGTGCGGCTGGCGGCGTCAGAAAATCCACTTTTTTAGTTATGCCCATTGCATATTCATTGGCGATCTCGTCAATGATGATAGCCAGATCTGAGTCTTCTATATTTTCCTTCGCAAATTTTCCCCTCTTTGGGAAAACGTGACAAAGTACTACTATATCCATGCTCTTGTTAACAAGATAGACAAGCCGAAACCCGTCACTTTTACTCAGATTAGCTGACTTATTAGGTATTCTGGCCTTAATAACCTTGGATTGTGGAAGGTGCCTAATGCAATTCTGGAGAATATCAATAGAATTAATATCAAGGCCTTTGAATAAGCCCTTGATATCATCTTCAACACTAGAATAACCGAATTTTGCCTTACTAGTTAGGGTCGCTATGTCACTAGTAAATCTGGCTATGCACTCAAAAACCAAGCTTTATAAGTTTCCCTTCCGCCGCCAGTAGTTCGGGTAGATCACTTATTTTCAACTTAATATCCCCTCTGATCTCCTTGATGTGACCTAGGTTATTTTCAATATCCGTCAATACAGATGGTAGCACTCTTTTGACTACCTTATTATTCATTTTTTGATGAAATTTCTCGCCTGCGTTGACTAATCCGTCAATACTCAAAAGCAATATTGTTAGTTCGCTTCTTGAGCGACATTCAGAAATAAAATCGTCGATAACCTCATTAACTTTCCTCCACTCATCATTCACTTTTTTATATTCAGCCTGAATGGTAAGAAGTTGGTCGAGAAAAATATTAATACGTTCCTCAAATGAAGTAGTAACGCGATAGGTTTCAACAATCGCCTCGACTACTAGTTTTCTGCTAGTTTCTGTGATTGTCATAGTGGTTGTTTTTAAGGGACATTCCCAAGTTACACTTAATTTGCTATGAATCGCAAAAAAGCCGCAAAAGTAATCGACTTTTTGTGATTTACCATACTAACCTTGAAAATGCCAAAAATGTTGTGCCGTTGTCAAAAAATCAAGCTAAAAAGGCATTCTATCAGGAAAAAAAGAAATATAATTAGGTATTTAGAGGGACAAAACATATCTTTGATATGTCAAATTCAAAGAATATGGACTTCCAGAACCTTAAAGACCTCTTCGTAAAATTCAGCAACGACGAAGTTTGCCGGGAATACCTGGAAACGATGCGTTGGAATGGTACGATCACTTGTCCCTATTGCCAGCACTCAGGCAAGATCTACCGTATAGAAAACGGCAAGCGTTACAAGTGCGGAAACAAAGAATGTCACAAGAAATTCAGCGTGACTGTCGGAACCATATTCGAGAACACTAAAATCGACCTCCGTACTTGGTTTGGTGCCCTGTACCTTTGCACAGCACATAAGAAGGGAATTTCTAGCCTTCAACTTCATAGGGATTTAGGCGTTACTCAAAAGACTGCTTGGTTCATGTTGCAACGCATTCGCGAAATGCTAAAAAACGACGCCCCCGATATGTTGAAAAACACTGTGGAAATTGACGAGACGTATGTGGGGGGAAAAGAGAAAAACAAACACGCTTCTAAGAAGTCAACAACGCATTTCAAAAGCGGGCGCAATGTTGACGACAAAACGCCTGTGTTAGGTATCGTGGAACGTGGTGGCGATGTGTACGCCAAGAAAATGTATACAGCTCAGCAACACTTCGTAATGCCTGTAATCACTGCAAAAGTGCATCCCGAAGCAACGGTAATGACTGACGACTGGGCTGGCTATACGAAACTCACAAGCCGCTACAATCACTTTGTAATCAATCACAGCGCGGGTAAATACGTGAATGGAAATATTCACACTAATACAATCGAAGGGTTTTGGAGCCTCTTAAAGCGCGGGATTGTCGGTATTTACCATTCAGTTAGCTACAAGCATTTAGACTTCTATTGCTCAGAATTTGCCTACCGTTACAATACAAGAAAGGTTACGGATGCGCAAAGATTTCACCTGACGGTGCCACGCGCCGAAGGAAAGAGGCTGAAATACAAAGAGGTTACGAGCCAGTTTTACGGGCTGCTCTAAACATTGTAAATTAATGGAAAATCTAATCCACTTTTTATGCCAGCGAGGCCGAAAAAAACAAGGGGTGAAATTCTTTTTGAAATTGACAATGAAATACTACTCACTAATATCCTGTCAATTCAAATACAAAATAAAGTCTATTTAGAGCACATTATTGACGAGCTTTATTCGAAGCCAAAAGAGCGTCAAATCGTTCTTGAATCCTTGCAAGAAAAAGTGTTTTTAGCTCGTGCCGACGAGTTCGCACGGATTCGTTGGGCTTCCTATCAGGCTCGTCAGAGAAGCCAGAAATGATTTCCCACAGCTGGGTCGATGATGTTTTAAAGTATCTTTTCATAGTATATTTGAATTTAACAAATGGCAAAGGAAAAAAAACAGCGAGCAAAGAAGTATGACGAAAAGGTGGTCCTTAAAGAAGGAACGACCTTCGCTGACTTAATGAAAGTGGCCGTAAACCCCTCGCATTCTCTTAAAGAGGAGATCGCGAAACGGAAGGTCAAGAAGGACTGAAAAAATCCCCCTTTTTCGGTTAGTTCAATTCTCTTTTTCATCGTGTCCCTACTGATATATAGTTACCTTTTCAATTTTATATAACTGATAATCAAAACATTACAAATTAAATAATATATGTTTAAACATATATTATTGGTTTTCAGTTATAATTGTGTCACAAAAAAACAACTATGAAAAAACTAAACGTATTGTTCGCGTTCTTATTGATCGCAGGACTGGCAAAGGCCCAAACCAACTGGGACCTGGATGCAGCTCACTCAAACATCAACTTCACGGTTACACACATGGTCGTGTCTGAAGTGGATGGTTCATTCAAGGATTTCAATGGCAAAGTCGTTAGCAAGAATGCTGACTTCGATGGCGCCGATGTCACGTTCACTGCAAAAGTTGCTTCGATCGACACGAAGAACGAGAGACGTGATGGCCACCTCAAGACTGACGATTTCTTCAACGCAGAAAAATATCCTGACCTCTCTTTCGCAGGTAAACTTTCAAAAGCGGGTGGTAAATACCAACTGAAAGGTCAACTGACGATGAAAGGTGTTACCAAAGAAGTAGCATTCGATGTTACGTATGGTGGTACAATCGATACAGGCCGCGGCGTGAAAGCCGGCTTCAAACTCAACGGCAAAATCAACCGCCAGGACTATGGCGTGAAATTCGGAAGCAAACTCGCTGACGGAAGTGCCGTAGTGAGCGACGAAGTTCAAATCGTCTGCAAAATAGAGCTCAACAAAGCAGCATAATAAATGAAGGGGAGCTCCAAAGGCTCCCCTTCTCATTTACAGCAGTCGCTCAGGGATAAAATGAAAATTGAAGACGAAATAAAACAACCCAAATTCAAGAGCGCCTACCAGAAAGTTGCGATCAATCTGATCTATACTGCGAACTGGCTACAGGGAAAGCAACAGGAATTTTTCAAGCCTTTCGGTATTACGTCTTCGCAATTCAACATCCTCCGCATCCTCCGCGGGCAACATCCCAACAAAATTTCCGGGGTCGAAATCAAGTCGCGTATGTTGGACAAGAATTCCGACATACCCCGGCTGCTGGATCGCCTCATCAAAAAGGGACTGATCTCAAAAGGGCAATGTCCCAAGGACAAGCGCGCAGCGGACATTATGATCTCCCAGGACGGACTTGATGTGCTCAAACAAATCGATGTCAGAATCGACGAAAGTCAGAAAAAAAACATCAGCCTCTCACAGGAAGAAGCAGCGCAATTGAGCAATCTTCTGGATAAGTGCAGGGGATAAAAAAACCCCGCCTGTCCCGATCCCGATCCCGATGGCTATCGGGACTATCGGGACTATCGGGACCAAGACGGGGCCCTCTGATTTGCAAGCAGAGAGTTAGTAACGATAGTAATCAGGCTTGAACGGTCCTTTCACGTCCACACCGATATATTTGGCCTGTTCAGCAGACAATTCTTCAAGTTCCACACCAATTTTCTTGAGATGCAGGCGTGCTACTTTCTCATCGAGGTGTTTCGGCAGCATGTAAACTTTGTTCTCATACTTACCGTGGTTAGTCCACAATTCAATCTGAGCCAGAGTCTGGTTCGTGAATGAGTTCGACATCACGAACGATGGGTGGCCTGTAGCACAGCCGAGGTTCACAAGACGGCCTTCCGCCAATAGGATCACCTGGCGTCCGTTCTTCAGCGTGTACAGATCAACCTGAGGCTTCACTTCGTCTCTTTCAGCATTCTTTTTCAACCATGCCACATCGATTTCATTGTCGAAGTGACCGATATTACAAACGATCGCTTTGTCCTTCATCTTTTCAAAGTGACGGCCCACCACGATTCCATGATTTCCCGTAGCACTTACCACGATGTCCGCGTCTTTTACGGCATCGTCCATTTTCTTCACCTCGAAACCATCCATAGCAGCCTGGAGGGCACAGATTGGATCGATTTCCGTTACGATGACCCGTGCACCCGCGCCGCGAAGCGAAGCAGCTGAACCTTTCCCAACATCACCATATCCCGCAACGACGGCCACTTTGCCTGCCATCATTACATCGGTAGCGCGACGAATCGCGTCGACCAGCGATTCCTTACAGCCATATTTATTATCAAATTTCGACTTCGTTACCGAATCGTTGATGTTGATAGCCGGAAGCGGAAGCTTGCCGTTCTGAGCACGTTCCATCAGGCGGTGAACGCCAGTGGTGGTTTCTTCTGAGATTCCGCGGATACCCGCAACAAGTTGAGGGTTCTTATCAAGCACCATGTTCGTCAGGTCACCGCCGTCGTCGAGAATCATATTCAGTGGCTTGCCGCCCTCGAAAGCATACAGCGTTTGTTCAATACACCAGTCGAACTCCTGTTCGTTCATACCTTTCCAGGCAAACACAGGAATGCCGGCTTTGGCTATCGCCGCAGCAGCGTGATCCTGGGTTGAAAAAATGTTGCAGGAAGACCAGGATACTTCCGCGCCCAATTCTTTCAAAGTTTCAATCAATACGGCAGTCTGGATCGTCATGTGAAGGCAGCCAGCGATGCGGGAACCGCTTAACGGCTTGCTCTTGCCGAATTCTTCACGGAGTGCCATTAATCCGGGCATCTCGGCCTCGGCCAATTTGATCTCTTTTCTGCCCCATTCGGCTAAAGAAATGTCTTTTACTTTGTATTTCAGCTTGTCAGCTACCATGGAATTGTGGTTTATTCTTATTTGAAGCGGCAAATTTAATAAACCGCGTTAAATCTCGAACATATATTAGAAATGTTGATACAACACCACGCGCAACCGAATGCATCGATGATGCGTGCGTTTCCGAACCTTTCCGGGCCTGTATTGTTGTTATTACCGCATGAATGCGACGAGACCACAAATAAAAATCGAGGTTGTTTCAGACGTAGTCTGTCCCTGGTGCTACATCGGTAAGCGGAGGATGGAAACAGCCGTGGAACAACTTAAGGACAAGTATGATTTTGAAATCATTTTCTCACCTTTCGAATTGAACCCTGACATGCCGGTGCAAGGTGTGGACCAGCCTTCCTATCTCAGCAAAAAATTCGGAGGCGCGGATCAATATGCAAAGATCACCGGTCATGTGACACACGTGGCGCGCGGCGAAGGCCTGGCATTTGATTTTAGTAAACAGAAAGTATCTCCGAACACACGTGATGCTCACCGGGTAATCTGGTTCGCGAAAGAAAAAGGGTTACAACCCGCGGTGAAAGAGGCACTCATGAAGGCTTATTTTGAACAGGGTGTCGATCTTTCAAAAAGGGACAACCTGGCGGATGTTGCAGCTTCAGCCGGTCTGGATCGTGGTGAAGTGATGGACCTGCTTATGAGTGATGAATACATCAGGGAAGTAGTCACTTCGCAGCAGATCAGTCATCAGAGAGGCGTTACCGGCGTTCCATTTTACATCATCAATGATAAATATGGGGTTTCCGGGGCGCAGCCTTCCAGCGCATTCGCGGAAATATTTCAATCGGTCGGGTCAGAAATCCTTGCACAAGGTGAAACCTGCGCTACCGACGGCAAAGCGTGTTGATTACTTAGGCTTGGCCTCTTCTTCCTTTTTAGGCCTGAGATCTTCCTCATTGAGAATTGCGGCCCACACACTGACGCGGCTTTCATCAATGCGCGTCCAGGTTACGGCCACGGTACCCGCACGAGCAGTGATCGAAGTCCAGGGGTTGGCGGTATTCGAAGCAGCCGGAATGAAGGATTCAGAAGTGATCTTTGTTTCAATAAAGTTATTTCCCCCATCGTACGAGTATGCGATGAATACATCTGTCGTCGTGTCTTCATAACCGCGCCGGTCATAGTAGGCTATAAATATATGTCCGGTGGTTTGGTCAATGGCGATGGAAGGAGCAAACTGTTGACCCCCGGTGTCTCCTTTGCGAAAACGAGTCGGTCCCACCCAGTGATCGCCGCGGTTGGTTGAACGCATCATGGCGATGTTTGTATCGATCGAACCTTTGCTTCCCTCGGCATACACTGCATAAAGATTTCCACCTGACTTCAATTCGGTGTTGTCGACAACGAGATTGGGCTTTGTTATGGAAGGTGGAAAGCCCGGGATATTCATGGTCGTTTGCGCAGGCTGTGTGATCGCAAGGTCACGGGTCAGCCACATCTTCCCGTCATCATAGGAGCGATCGAAAAATATAATGCCCTGATTGGACCACACTACAAACAGTCTCTCTTTCATATCCATCACTACGGACGCGCCGCCCGCACTCTGATCAGTGCCTATACAATTCCCCGGAGTTTGATTGATCTGTGATGACTTAGACCACTGTTTTCCACCACCCCAGCTGCTGAAGAGAATATTAGAGTGACAATTAGGGTCAGGCAAACCATATTGGTCAGATTGTGACCAGACCGCGAACAACGTGCGCTTCTTCGGATGCCATGACATCGAAACACCCAATTCGTCCTTGACATTCTGAGGATCTTTGTCTGAATAGTCTCCAAAGAAAACTCCTTCTTTCCATGTTGTTCCCTTGTCGTTCGTCGTTTGCATGACAAAACCGGGATTCGTGTACCCGGCGACCGGATCGCATTGATGAATCAGGTCGAACTCACCTTTGGGGCTTTCGATGACCCTGATACCGCCCCGCACCCCCCGCCTGGATTGAAGGGTCACGCCATTCCAGGTAACTCCACCGTCATGGGAATAAAAAACTTTATCGGGACTTACGCCGACCACCAGTGTTTTCAAATCCTTGAGTGATATTGCTATGGACGGATCCGGCGATATTTTCTCATCAACGTCCGCAATTTTTGTCGATTTGAACTGAGCCTCCGCAGTGCTCCAACCGAAAAGTACAATCACTACAACACACTTTATCCACCCCGAAGTATCCATTTCAGTTTTAATCGATGTAAGAATTCTTTCTTAAATATTCAACCCAATGATCATAGCCCGCCCGATTCAGGTGCAGACCATCATACGTGTACCTGGCATCCAGCATCTCTTTGGAGTCCTTGAAATAAGAATGGATATCGACGAACTCATATTTCAGGATATCAGCATACTTTTTCAATTGTCCGTTTATTTCAACGATGTCAGACTGTTTTGAAAACCGGGTCATAAATCCTTTGACACCCGGGTTGACCGGTAACAGGCTCTGCACATAGATTTTTGTTTTGGGTGAGCCCGTATGAAGCTGGCTCACAATCGAGAAAATATTTTCTATCGTAGCCGCGTTGGGAATATTTTTTGACAAATCATTCACGCCGATCAGTAAGAATAGTTTTGCGGGCTTAAATCGAATGATCTCATCGAGCCGATTCAGCAATCCAAAGGTGTTATCACCCGATATGCCCCGGTTAATCACTGTTGAATCCTTCAGCAGTCTGCGCCAGTTTCCCCCCTCGGTGATGCTGTTGCCGACAAACATGATCTTGTCTACGACAACGGGCTCTGTTCTGAACTTTGCCAATCTCACTTTGTAATGGTCGGGCACATTCGGGATGGTGTCATACCCGCGCTTCTGCGCAAGCGTGTTGCCCGAGATAAACAAAACACATGCAAAGAATATCCACTTCATGGCTACTTTTTAATGGCGTCGATTTTTGTATTTAGTTTCTGGTCCCCGCCAATTTCGACGGTGGATGAACCGTATACTTTGATTTCGGATTTCACAAAATCAGAAGCATCGGCTTTGTAGATGTTCTCTACATACTTCTGCGGGTTCCTGTCGATGTAAGGGAACCAGGTGCTGTGAATCTGAATCATGATACGGTGCCCCTTTTTGAACGTGTGCAAAATATCCTGCAGCGCAAAGTTCACATCCGAAGGTTTTCCAGGTTCGAACGGCTCAGGTTTTTCAAATGAGTTTCTGAAGCGACCGCGGAACACCTCACTTCTGACGAGCTGTTGATAGCCGGCCATGATGATATTCGAAGGATTGCGGGGATCGTTGGGTTCATTCGCAGGATATACATCAATAAGTTTCACGATGAAATCGGCATCGGTGCCTGACATCGATACTTTCAGTTTTGCTGCGATCTCGCCGGCGAGAGTGACGTCGTCCGTCAGGACATCAGTTTGAAAAGTAAGCACGTCCGGCCGTTGTGATGCATTGCGTTGATCATCGGTCATGAAACGACGGGGTGTGAAAACAAGGCCTTCCGTTTGAGAAGTATAAGCCACCGGGTGTGCCGGATCACTCACATATTGAAATACGGCTTCTGCCGGAGTGGGTGCGTTGATCGACAGCTTGCCGTTCTCAGCAAAATACAATTTGGTTGGCGGCAGCCCTTTCGGTGGCCATTCCGAGAAAGTCTTCCATTGCTTCAGCCCGCAGTCGTACATGTAAGCCTCCGGAAGACCTGTGGGCTTATTGTCCTTTAATATAGAGTTAAAGAACTTTCGTTCTATTTCGCGCTGATAGAAAGTAGAGATGCTGTCACCGAAGTAGATATGATTGATCATCTGGAATCCACGCTCGACGGACCAATCGCCATGGCTCCAGGGTCCCATCACAATGGTGTTGTATGTGTTAGGGCTTGAGCTTTCGATCTTCTTATAGATATTAAGAGGTCCGTAGAGGTCTTCCGCATCATACCATCCGCCCACGGTCATAATGGAATGCTTCACGTTGGTGAGGTGCGGCAACAAATTTCTTTTTTGCCAAAACTCATCGTAGTTAGGGTGATCAATAATTTGCTGCCAAAAGAAATTATCGCTGTGATATTTTTCTGTGGCATTTTTCAAAGGGCCTATACTGAGGTTGAAATCATAACCATCTTTTGGCTGTTGATCATAGAACCTTTTGATTTTGTCGTCATACCAGCTTTTGCTCGTCGGTTCCGGATGTTGATATCCGAATACGGCAAACGCGCCCAGGTAGCTCTGCAGAAACACGCCCTGATGGTGAAAGTCGTCGAACCAGAAATCTGATATCGGTGCCTGGGGTGAGGAAGCTTTCAATGCCGGATGTGCGTCAGGGATCCCGGCGGCTGTATAAAATCCCGGATATGAAATTCCGAACTGGCCCACCTTTCCATTGTTCCCCTTGATATTTTTTATCAACCAATCGATCGTATCCCAGGTGTCGGATGCCTCATCAATGGCGGTTTTATTTTTAGGATCGTTACCAGCGATATTAGGGCGCATGTTGTCGAACGTGCCTTCCGACATCCATCGCCCACGTACATCCTGGTAGACAAAAATGTACCCATCGTGCATCAGGTATTTATTGGGACCCAATCTCCCCCTGGGAAACTTGGTGGTACCATAAGGTGCAACGCTATAACAGGTGCGCTGCATGAGGAAAGGATAAGTCTTAGACTTGTCTTTTGGCACATACACCGCGGTGAAAAGTTTAACGCCGTCGCGCATCGGGATCTGATATTCATATTTATCGTAGTGCTGACGCGCGTAGACTGAGTCGGGAACCTGGCTCCACGCAAGCGCCGGCAGGCCGATCAACAACAGAAGAAAAATGATCTTTTTCATTTTATAAATTATGGTTTGGTAAGGTAGTGAGCGATGGGGGTAAATTCAATCTTAATAGTTTTACCGGTAGTGAAATTAACAGCATATTTTATGGAGCCTATGATTTTGCTTCCGCAAAGGCACGGACGTGCACAGAACAGCTATTTTGCTGGCAACCCGAACGCAGTCGTGAAACTGATCTATTCACTGGCATTCTTTCTCTTACACATTTGCGCAATCGCTCAGTCAAACGAGGAGTTAAATATCCGTGTGGATGGACGGAACAGACTTTATATACTGCACACGCCTCCATCCATCGTTCCGGGAAAGGAATACCCGCTTGTTCTCGTTCTCCATGGAGGTGGAGGTCAGGCAGCAAGAATGATGCGATTCTCCGGCTTCAATGACCTTGCTGATCGTGAAAATTTCTTTGTGGCATATCCTGACGGGGTAGGTAAGAATTGGCGCGATGGAAGAATCGCTCCGAAGGTCACACGGGATGAGGATGATGTGGATGACGTGGCGTTTATTCGAGCAGTCATCAACGACATTGAATCCCATCATCGGATCCAAACCGGCCGGATATTCGCAACCGGCATGTCAAACGGCGCGATGATGTCATTGTATCTCGCGTTCAAACTGTCAGACAAGATCAGGGCGATTGCACCCGTCTGCGGAAACATTCCAGATAATCTCCTGGCAGACTACAAACCGGAACACGCAGTTTCGGTTTTACTGATCAACGGGACGAGCGACAAACTTGTTCCTTATGACGGCGGGCCGGTGTTGGGGAAGCACGCTGGCCGCGGGTCCGTAGTGAGCACTTCAAAAACGATTGAAAAATTTTTGCAGCTCAACCACATTGCCACAACCCCTCAAATCATTCCGCTGCCTGATACTGATTTCAAAGATGGATGTATGGCAAAAAAAATTATCTACCCTTCGACCGGAAACGTTTTCGTTGAGCTGATTGAGGTGGTGAACGGGGGGCACACCTGGCCCGGAGGACACCAGTATCTTCCCAAAATGGTGGTCGGAAAAGTTTGCAAGGATTTCAAGGCTGAAGACGAGATCTGGAAATTTTTCAAAAGTCAACCGCCACGATGACCCTACATCGCGAAATTATTCTCATCTTCTGCCCGCAAAAATGGAATCATCCAAATACACATGGCAGGTTGGGATCGCCTTGGTGATCGCTAACATGATTGGCACGGGCGTATTCACTTCGCTCGGATATCAGGTGGGTCCGCTTCCATCGGGTTTTGTAATCCTGACCTTGTGGGCCCTCGGCGGTGTGGTTGCATTGAGCGGTGCGCTTACCTATGCCGAGATCGCCACCACCCTGAAGAGATCGGGTGGTGAATATTACTATCTCGCCCGGATTTTTCATCCGGTATTGGGATTCATGAGTGGTTGGATGAGCACCGTGGTGGGTTTTGCAGGCGCCATTTCAGCGGTAGCAATCGCAATCGGAGCGTATTCAACAGTCCTTTTCCAGCTGCCGGAAAAAGTCGTGGCCGTTGCGAGCATATTGCTCATTTCAGGGGTTCACCTGCTCGGAGTAAAAACAGGGGGTCGGGCACAAACGCTGCTCACGACGATCAAGCTTTCGCTGATTTTGTTTTTCTGTATCGCTCCTTTCTTTCTTGCTGATGAGTCCATGTCCGGAATCAGTTTTCTTCCAAAGCCAGGCGACCTCGAACTTATATTGACACCCGGCTTTGCTGTGTCGCTCGTGTTTGTGGTGTATGCGTACACCGGATGGAATGCAGCGGCGTATATCGCAGGAAATCTTGAAGACCCCGTTAAGAACCTTCCCCGCGCGCTCATCGTAGGAACCGGCACGGTGGTTATTGTTTACCTCGCGCTCAATAGCATGTTTCTTTATTCAGCAACGTTTTCTGAATTGGAAGGACAAAACGACATCGGCAACGTAGTAGCAATCAAACTCTTCGGACCGCGCATCGGGCAGATATTTTCGGCGCTGTTCAGCATCGCCCTGCTATCCACCCTGAGCGCCATGACGATTGCGGGTCCTCGCATCACGGAAGCTATCGGTGAAGACTATCCAGCTCTGAAGAAATTATCTGTGACCAATCGTTTCAATATGCCCTACGTTGCCATCCTGGTGCAGGCGGCATGGTCGATATTCCTCGTCGTGGTGAGTACTTTCAAGGAGATTATACAATATATCTCCATCAGCTTGTCTATATTCTCCATGCTCACCGTTGTGGGAATTTTCTTCGTGCGTAAGAACTACCAAGATCGCCCGTTCAAACTGCCTCTGTATCCGATTCCTCCGTTGATATTTATCGTCGTGACGTGTTGGATGATCTATTACATGTTCCGGGACGATCCAAAAATAATTTTCTATTCGCTGGCTACCATGGTCCCGGGTGCCGTGATCTATTTTAGCATTTCAAAAAATAAAAAACTTGAAGCCTGAATTTGGGTTGATCCTGCTGCTGACAGTCGGCGCATGCAGATCAAAAAATCAAACTTCTGAAATCGCATCGGATTCTCTGGCCGTGCCGGTTGATACGGTTGAGGCGGTGATGCCAAAGAAAATCATTCCGGTTGACAAAGATCTCGATGCCATTGCCCTTTATGTTGCAGGACTCCCACAGCGGGATTCAAATACGTTCGCCGCGTTGCAGAACGAGAAAATCTGGCAGGATTTCCGGATTTCCACCGATTCAAACTGGTTGCGGATTTACAACCTGCGGTTGGGAAAAATGCAGAGCTGGCAGGAGGAAAATCTGGCTACGGCGTTCAATGATTCACTGACGATTTTTTATCCCTTTTCCGGTCCAGACTTCATGCATGTGCATTACCTTTTCCCCAATGCAAGAGACTACATTTTTGTAGCGTTGGAGCCCATCTCACCGGCACCGCGCTTCGATACCCTAAATGCTGATTTCAGAACACGCTTTCTGGATAGTCTCCAGCATTCGTTGCTTGATGTTTTTAACAAAAGTTACTTCATCACCAGCAAGATGAAGCGCGATATCAAGAACCTTCGTGGCGTGTTGGTACCTCTTTACTTTTTTATTGAACGCACAGGACACGAAATGGTCAGCCAGGAATTCATAGCCATCGATTCTGCAGGGCAAGAGATCACGATCCCGGCTGCTGATATCAATCGATTCAATACAGCAGGAGTTAAACTGAGGTTCAGAGAACGCGGAAAAGAACATATCAAGCAACTTCGTTATTTCAGTGTGAACGTGAATGATGACGGGATGAAGGAACGGCCCGGACTCGCCACATATCTCAATCACAACGGACCCTACTATACGTTCATGAAGTCAGCATCCTATCTGTTGCACCGTTGGAATTTTACCGCAATGCGTGCCGTGGTGATGAATAATTCGCACGGCATCTTCCAGGACGATACCGGTGTCCCCTACCGCGAATTCAAAAAGCGCCTCGATTGGCAGGTTCAATTGTATGGTGAGTACGCAATGCCGGTCAAAGAATTCGGAGAAGCGAGGTTTCAGTCTGATCTTGATTCAGCCTACCGTGTTTCAGCTAATAAAGAAGAGCTGCCGTTCTCGATTGGATACCATTGGGGCACGAAGAAGCAAAACTACATGCTGGTGAAAAAGTCTTCGGTGGGGACTTCCAGGTAGCCTTTGAATTAGGGATCCAACTGCCGAGTTGTGAACGTCAGTTGCGGCTGAACTCCGCAGGTTTTCATTGCCATTCGGTCTGGAGTCCGTCAAGAACACCTTCAAAAGACGGGAAAACCAAAAAATGTCTTCATATTTGCAACGACGTTTCGGGATCGAAATTAGCCTTACACATCAAAACGAGTCTTTTGACAAACGGATATCAACGGGAACACGGAGTATATCAAGGGCTTTCTAAATCTCATTTTTTAAACGACTTTTGTCCATCAATTTACTAGTTACGATGTCGACTCAAACCATTAACCCACGCACTACTGTACTGGTTACAATGATCGTTGCAGCGGCTGCTTTCAGGTTGCTGCAGTCAAGCCCGGTATTCAGTGTACTGAGCAATTTTACGCCTGTAGGAGCCATTGCTCTTTTCGGCGGTTGCTATTTTGCAGATCGTTGGAAGGCATTCCTCGTTCCCCTGGCAGCTCTTTTCATCAGTGATGTGTTGCTAAACAGATTATATTACTTCGATCATTGGACGTTCTTCTATTCTGGCGCCTATTGGATTTACGGAAGCTTCGCACTTGTGGTAATGCTGGGGCACTTTATCAAGAAGGTTTCAGTACTTAACGTGCTTTTGGCCGGCATCGGCGCAGCATTAATCCATTGGATCATTTCTGACTTCGGCGTATGGGCAGGCGGAGCTACGGATATCACAACGGGCCAACCTTTTACTCCTGATTTTGGCGGACTTTTAAAGTGTTACATACTCGCACTACCCTATCTCCGCAACATGATCATTGGAAACGCGGTATTCTGCGGAATACTCTTTGGAGCATTCGAGTGGATGAAAGGTCGTTATCCGGCGTTGCTGGTTCAACCGGGGCAAGCGTAACTTTCTTAAAATCATCTTTTTCAAGTCCCGATCCCGATCCCGATAGTCCCGATAGCTATCGGGACTATCGGGACTATCGGGACTATCCGGACTCGTGTTATCTATTTTCAACAGATGAAAAGATTTCTAACAAGCTGGAGCGGTGGAAAGGATAGTTGCTACGCATTCATGGCGGCCGTCAAAACAGGAATGAAGCCGGTTGTCTTGCTGAACATGCTGAACGAAAATGGCAAGATCAGCCGGAGCCATGCCATCCCGCAGAAGATACTTCAGCTTCAGGCGTCAAGCATGGGTCTGCCCATCGTTACAAAACCGGCGAGCTGGGAGGATTACGAACGCATTTTTGTAGCGACATTGAAAGATCTCCGCTCAGAATTTAAGGTTGATTCAGGTGTTTTCGGAGATATCGACTTGCAGGAGCACCGCGATTGGGAGGAAAAGGTTTGTGCTGCAGCGGGTATCACCGCCGAACTCCCGTTATGGAAACAAGACCGGAAAGCGTTGGTACACGAAATGATTTCACAAGGAATTGAAGCCTATATTGTTTCGTGCAACCTCACCCTGGGCAGCCATTTCATTGGTCGTAAAATATCAGCTGACCTGATCCGCGAACTTGAATCCAAGGGTGTGGATCCTTGTGGTGAAAATGGTGAATATCACACGCTGGTGGTGAATGCGCCGGTGTTTAAAGAAAGGGTTGTTGTAAAATTCGGGCAGCCCGTAAAGCACCAGGACTATTGGTTCCTGGAGATGTCTATTTAGAAATCAACGAAGCTTCCTGCAGAATAAAGTTGCCGTGATCGATATCTCCTTCGTTGAGCTTTAGTTTTCCCTTCACGCGGATGAATTGATCCATTTCGAACTTCGCTTGTTTTACTTTGAAGGCCACTTCTGCGATGGATTCCGGGCCGGCACCTCCACAAAAAAAGCATTGGCTATAGGGAAATTTGGAAAGTATTATATACGCATCTCCGTCCACATCGATCGGCAAGTAGTAGCCTTCCAGTGTGATTTCTTTTCCTACGAGATCCTTGAGCTCTGGCGCAAATACCGGATACAAGAAATATTCAGCAGCCTTGTCGTTGTATTTCGCTTCGAACTTGGTTTTCGCAAACAAGGACCAGCCGTCCGGCTGTGCCCATGCGGCCAGGTTCAGAAACGCCAGAAAAATCAGGGTGAAATATAGTTTCATATCGCCTTTGTGTTCAATAATTGGAAATCAAAAATATGGGTTTCCCGAGACTTTCAGTTACCGGCCAGCACTTTATGAATGTCGGTGCGATAGGCTTGAATAGCCGGGACGAGAGAGCATAGGATCCCCAGGATAAGGCTCCCCAACAAAATGTAGACTTCCTCCACATAGAACACAGAAGCTGAAACTCCGGCTTTTTCACTTTCTTTGACCAGGAGCGTGAATATCCACAAAACACCGTGACCCAACGCAAGTCCGACGAGGCATCCCAGAAAAGTCAGAATGCTCCCCTCCATCAACATCGCCAAAAATAATTTCGTTTTACCAGCTCCCATCGAGCGCATGATGGCCATATCGTACCGGCGTTCGCGCAGTGAATTGTACAGGGCGATAAAAATACTCAGCGCCGAAATGAATATCAGGACATAGGCAAAACCGCGTAATACCTCTACCCCCACTCCTAAAATTGAAAATAACCGCGCCGTTTCAAATGCCGGTGAAGCCGCTTGCATGGAACTGTTTGTATTGACAAATCTGGGCAGCTGAATCGCCGCCAGAGGATTCCGGTACTGCACTAACAACGACGTGATCTCCCGAATTGAATCCCGGCTATCAACACTGGGCACGATCGACGATGGTTTTTCGATGGGAGCCTGATGAACGGTGTCGGAGTGTTCCGCATGGACCCTCCACACGCTTTCTACGTTGGTGAGGATGAGGTTGTCAAGTACAGTATTGGACTTGTTCATGATCCCGACAACGACATATTTGTTTTCTTCGTGATCATGACCGTCAGTAGTCAGTCCGTGTGCACTCGCAAAGTTGTCACCAATCTTCAACCCAGAGAGTTGTGCTACCGTTGAGCCGAGGGTTACATCAAGATCTTTTTCCCACCAAGCGCCCGATGCCAAGGTGCCACCATAGAGTTCAGGATATTTCCGGTTTGTGCCAACGATACGGTACCCGCCATAGCTGTCACCCAATGCGAGTGGAACCACCGATTTTACCAATCTGTGCCGCGCCACTTTTTCCGCCTCAATCAGTTTTATATTCCCCGTAGGAAAGTCGATTTGAAAAATACTGCACAAAATCAACTGAAGAGGGCTTCCTTTGGCTCCCACCACCAGGTCCACACCTTTCGCGTTCGCTGCGATTTTTTCCTGGAACTGATTATTGAACAACAGCAACACTGTGATCACCGCCACACCGAGAGACAGCAGAAAAATATTCAACACCGTGTTCAGCGGTTTCGCTTTCAGATAACTCCAGACCAGCTTGATCAGATTCATTTTCCGGATATTATAACTGAAGGTGGTTTTGAAATTTTGATTTAAGACGCTGATCGTGCGTGGCCACTACCAGTGTGGCCTGATTGACGACAGATGCTTCCAGTAAAAGGTCGATTACACGTTCACAATTTTTATCGTCAAGTGCTGACGTAGGTTCATCGGCCAGGATCAACGGAGGACGATTGATGACGGCACGCGCAATCGCAACACGCTGGGCCTGACCATGGCTAAGCTCCTTCACGTTGACATTGGCTTTTTCCAGCAACGAAAGCTGACCGAGCACCGTCTCAACGCGACTGTTGTCTTGTGGAATACCTGCCAAAAAAGGAGCCATCAACAGGTTATTCCTTACCGACAATGCATTGATGAGATGATTCCTCTGAAAAACAAAACCGATGTTCTTACCGCGAAAGTGGTCAAGGTGCGCTTCGGAAAGCCGGTGCAACTCGGTACCGTTAACCTCAATGGTTCCTTCACGAGCTCGTAAAAGACCGCCCAGGAGGTGCAAAAGAGTTGTCTTTCCGCTTCCGGATTCGCCCAGTAACAACCAATGCTGGCCACGGGAAATTTCCAGATTACGAAAGGCAATGCTGCGCTCAGCATGGTAAGCGTATGTCAGACCTTCCGTACGGATCATAGGCAACAACGGCATCGGTTAATTTTCACAAAAGTAGGGAGCTAAATCACCTATCGGCATCCCGGGGGGTGCCGGCAACAGCATTTCCGATTTGAATTGTTCCGGATTTGTTTCCATGGTACCGATTTGCG
The DNA here is from genome assembly GCA_044227305.1 of Cyclobacteriaceae bacterium. Classification (GTDB taxonomy): domain Bacteria; phylum Bacteroidota; class Bacteroidia; order Cytophagales; family Cyclobacteriaceae; genus ELB16-189. The sequence goes on from JBGAFJ010000002.1 coordinate 889,125, forward strand.
CGGTCAGATAGGAATAGAATGCTTTCCACTCTTCTTCTGAGGTCGCGGTTCTGGTGATCAACCAGACTTTGAGCTGCTGTAACTTGAGTGCTGCGATTGCTTTCACGGGCGCTGAGGCATCCTTGCTGAAAGCCAATTTTGCAAGGCTCGTAAACATGGCGTTGTCAATCGACATCTGCACGGCACCTTCATAGCCGTTTTTCGGATTTGCCCTGATCGACGTGCTCAGCAAACGATCGATTATGCTTTCGAGCGAAGGAAGACGTGCATCCCGAGAATGATGTTCGAAAACGCGGTTCGCGCGAGACGGATATAAAATCATACTGAACGTGAGATCGGCCGTTGTCTCAGCCATTCCGAGGGGATCGAACGCAAGGTCTGTTCTTGTTTTGATCAACTCACGATGACGCTGATATCCCAATGGTCGCGGTGGAATGATCTTCAAAAGATTTTCCGGAAGCATCAGGGCTGAAGGCTGGACGGTTTTGATAAGGGCTTCCAATGCATTCAATTCCTGCTGCGGCGAAAGCAATTCTGTGACCGGCTGACCATCGCCACGCAAAGCGTAACGGTAATTCAGACCCCCAACCACTTTGGATGCCGCTTCAATCTGATAGCGATGAAAGAAATATATCGGCACCAAAACTTCCTCCAGGGTGGCCATGGGCGCACCCGGTTTAATATTATTCTCGCCGAAATTACGGAGGGCAACGGCGCGGACTTCCATCACCCGATTAAGTTCATCGGCCGGGTCTTTTCCATTATCCCAAAGATGGGTGTATGGATGTGCACTGCCTGCGGGCCTTGCATCCTGATCGGACAGGAACGTTAATCCCGCCTTCAAAGAATTCTGAATGATGGTGTTTAATGCCGTCTGTTCATCTGTACCAGCGGGGAAATCCTGATAGCCATAGGCGACGGATACTTTATCAAAAGCTCCGATCTTGTCATCATAGGCAGCGCTTATATCGATCTTGCCGTTGGTGAGTTTCACCACAGGATGCGGATAGTCCATTACTGAAGCGAGATTCTCAGCGCTTGAAGAGTACGCGTGAGACAAGCCTAATGTATGACCCACTTCATGCGCCGACAATTGGCGAAGTCTGGCCAACACAAGTCCTTCCATATCTTTCTGAACTGACTTGCCATTCTCATAAGGGGCGAGCAAACCCTCGGCAATCAAAAAATCCTGGCGATCGCGGAGTGAGCCGAGGGAAACATGCCCTTTGATGATTTCTCCAGTCCTGGGATCAGTGATGGAAGCTCCGTACGACCAGCCCCGGGTTGAGCGGTGGACCCAAGTGATCGTATTGTATCGCGCGTCCATCGGATCAGCTCCTTCAGGAAGCACCTCAACCCGGAAAGCATCTTTATAACCAGCGGCCTCAAATGCCTGGTTCCACCAACGCGCCCCTTCGAGCAAAGCGGTACGAATCGGCTCCGGCGCACCCGGGTCCACGTAGTAGACTATGGGTTTCACCGCTTCGCTGGAAGCTGCAGAAGGATCTTTTTTCTGGAGGCGGTGACGGGTTATGAACCTTTGCTCAATGGGTTCACTGAAAGGTGTAGAAAAATCGAAATACGAGACATTATAATAGCCTGCACGCGGATCGAATCTCCTCGGCTTATAGTTGCTGTCGGGCAGTTGAATAAACGAGTGATGCTCTCGCACCGTCACAATCGACGGAGTCGGAGTTACACTCCGGATAAATCCCCCTGTGGGTTGCCCCGTAAACGTCAGTGTCGCTTCAAACTCCGAGTTTTGCGGGAAGTTCTTGATGCGGGGAGGATAGAGCGCGGACCGGGTTTTATCGAGCGTATAGTTGCCTTGCTGTCCGGACCGAAGGGTGCCCACTACGTCGTGGGCATCCTGCATGAGAAAATCGGTGGCGTCGACCAGTATTTTGCCACCCTCGTCCGTTAACACGGTGAATCCCCAGAGAACCGATTGAGCAAATGACTCTTCCACGGCCTTTCTTTCAGCCATGTTATCAGTCAGTGCACGGAAGGAAAGGTTGATTTCAGTCAACAGCACTTTCGGGCCACGTCGTTCAAATTTCACAACACGGTCGCGGCCAAGTTGATTTCGGTCGAGTCCGATATCATTGGATCCAACGGCGGCGGTAATTGATTCGACATAAAGGAACTCTGTATCGAGCTTATCGATCACAAGAAGCACTTTGTCTTGTTTCTCATCGAGGTAAAATTCGAAGTAGCCGGGAAATTTCTTCAGGCCGGAAGTTTTTGATTCAATGCTATTAGAGGTGGGTTGTGCTGCCTGTTGAACAGGTGGCGCATCGGTTTGTTTTCTCTTTTGCGCAAATGAGTGAACGGATGCGGCGATGACAAATGCCAGGAAAAGTTGTTTCATGCGTGGAATTTAGATCCAAAAGCTAAGAATTCAGGGATGACAATTCAAGGGAAAGAGTGCAGAACCGCCCGGTGTGAGTTCAGAGGGTATTTAGCGTGAAAAATTCCTGCGGGTGGTTCAAGAAAGGTTGCTCAAAGACAGCTATTGCACTCCGGCACTTAAAAACGTCAAGACGAACTATCCGGAAATCATCGAGGTAGGTCATCCGGGTATAAACGAAAAGAAAAACCCCGGCGTCCATTTCTCAGAACGTCGGGGACCTGTAATTAATTCAAAAAAAATAGGTGGCTGCTCCAAATCCACCCATGACCATGATAGCAGCCACCTTACCTTACCCAAATACATATCAAAGATACCTTTCGTCATTGCGGAAAGGTATCACCTTGAGTTAGGGATTTTGATTCTGCAAAAACGCTTAAATCAGTTTTTCCTGCGCGGCCTTTGCCAACGCCTGTGATTTGCTGTTTACCTGAAGTTTCGAATAAATGTTCTTGATGTGCGTCTTTGACGTTTCCTTTGAGATAAAAAGTTCCTCAGAAATCTGCGTGTAGGTTTTGCCTTCAGAGATAAGCTGGAGTATTTCAGTCTCTCTTTTCGTGAGCGGTGAATTCGGATTGATATGAAAATTGTCGATCACGAGTCGTGCGATCTTGCTGCTCATCGGTGCGCCACCTTTGGATATTTCTTCCAGAGCTGAAAGCAGCTCGAGGTGATTTGAACTTTTTGTGATATAGCCCGTCGCACCTGCTTTCAAAGCTTCGAACACGAGTTCGTTGTCTTCGTACACGGTTACGATGATAATTTCAGCGGAAGGATACTTGTCTTTCACGACTTTCGTTCCCTGAATTCCGTTCATACCCGGCAATTCAATATCCATCAGCACATAGTCGGGTTTGTCCTGGGCGAGATGTTTGATCGCATCCTCACAATTTCCATAGGAGTTTACAACCCCGAATTTCTGCGAGCTATTTACAATCATTACAAAGCTGTTGCGAATCTCAGCATCATCTTCAATGATGAGCACGCGTTTTTTTGTTGCCGGTATCATTTGTTTTCGTTTTTGTTGTGGAAAATCTGAGTTGTACGCGGGTGCCATGGCCACCCGGCATTCTTTCTATGTTTAAAATTGAATTAATCTTTTCTGCCCGTGAGCGAATGTTCTTAATACCATTCGAGGATTTAATGCTATTGGTATCCAGCCCGATTCCATCGTCCTCCAATACCATTTCATAACCCTCCTCATTCAAAGGCCGCAAATAAAATGACACGTTTGCCGCGCCGGAATGTTTGAAGGAGTTTGTCATGGCCTCTTTGAATATCAGATTCACTTCCCGGCTAAATCCATAAGGAAGCTTGACCTTTTCGCGAGTTTCGTTATAAGCGCGGAAATGAATGTCTTTTTCGTCAAACAATTTCTCACCAAAGTCGCGAACATGCAGAAAAAGCTTACCAAGATCGTCATTTACCGGGTCAATCGCCCAAATAAAATCCCGCGTTCCATTATAAAGATATTTCGCAGACTCCTCCACCTTGTGGTACAAATCCGGAACATGCCCGTTCCCATTGCCATTTAGTCTCATCAGACTGACGTAGTTGATGATCCGCGTGAGCTGGTTGCCCATTTCATCGTGGAAGTCGCGGGCGATCTCTTTGCGTAACGATTCCTGCTCCTGTTGCCGTATGCGCTCCACTTCAATGGCCCGCGAGATGTTTTTACGAGTTCTGAATAACATAAAGAGGACAAAGGAACCAATCAGCAACGCCGCGATCACTACGTAAAAGGCGGCCGTGCGGTAAAATGGAGCTTTGATTTCGAACGTGTATGCAAGTGGCTGCGTGTCCCAGGCCCCTTGCTTGTCCGTGGCCAACACATTGAATACGTATTGGCCAGGCGGCAGATTGCTATACGTCACCCGTCCAATCGTGGTGGGCTGTGACCAGGTTTTGTCAAAATTCTTCAGAAAATATTTATATCGAACCGAGCGCGGGTAGCGCTTGTCGACACGATTGAAGTAAAACGTGATGTGATTGTTGTCCGATGGCAAGACGGTTCCGGTTGGAATTTTAAAGAAACCCTCAAGGGTTTTTCCGAACTGCCTGCTTGGAATTTCGCCGTATAGTATTTCCACGTCCGTGAGGTGAACCGGATAGGATTTATGCGGAATGGTTTGTGACTCATGGTACTGGTACAAACCGTCGATCAGACCGAAGTACTTTTGTTCTGGCGAAATATAGTAGGCGTTCTGATTGGTCTCGATCCCACGAAGGCCGTTGTCAAAACCAAAATCACGCGCCTCCGTGATCTCCAGATCGCGATCCAGCTTCAAACGCGTGATCCCTTTTTCCGTCCCAACCCAAATACGGTCCTGCTCATCGCTGGCGACAAAAAACACAAATCCCGACGGCAATCCTTCGCGAGGGCCAATTAGTTTCTTTGAAGAATTTTTTGAATCAAAAACTGCAATACCGGCTCCACCCGATCCTACCAGTAACAATGAATCCCGGAATGTGGCGAGCGAAAACACACTGGTATTCTCGAATTCCGGCATCGATAAAGAATGGATTGAATCATTTTTTAGAACGCTCAAACCGAAGTCAGACCCGATGAAGAGAGACTGATACCTGGGCATGTAACAGAGCGACGAAATATTCTTGGTCTGTATGTTCTCATCGTCGGAAAAAGTCTTGAATTTTTTGCCGTCGAAATAATTGAGTCCTCCACTCATGGTTCCGATCCAGAGACCTCCCTGATCATCAAAATCAAGAGCCTTCACATAGGCACTGGACAACCCATGCTCGCGCGTATACCACGTGAAGCCGTCTTTGCCGGGCAGATATCTCCCCAAACCTGAGTAGGAACCCACCCACAGTTCCCCTGATGGACTGGTCCTGATCGCCTGAATGCCATCATCATTTCCGTTCGGGAGCGGGTAGCGTTTCAATTTATTCCTTTCCATGCGCCACAGCACATCGGACCCAACCCACAGTGCGCCAAGCTTGTCTTTTTCGATGGCCATAACGCCATTGATTGTCGGGCCACGTTTCTCAAAATCCTGCGCATAGTATCTGTAGAGTCCGTTTCCCCAGCTGCCAAACCAGGTGTTGCCTTCTTCATCCAGATGCACATTCATGATCGGCACATTCTTGAGTACGGTGTCAGTATGAATGACACCGTCGACGAGCCGCTGCCGGAACAAAGTGCGTTCATCACGCGTCCAGTAGGTGTCGTAGGTTGTATCGTAACACACGATATAGCGGTCGACAATTTTCGTTCGTTTGCTAAAAGTGCCCTTCTTTAGATCCATAGCGAAGGAACCGCTGTCCGTATCTACCCAGGTTTCCTTGCCGTGATTGAAAATGTTGTATGCCTTGGTGAAGACCTTCGAATGAGAGAACCGCCGGTAGCCTTCCAGTGAAGGGACAACGAAAGAACTGTCATTCAGATAGAGGCAGACTTGCTTGTCGGGTGCCACGTGTGTGAAGTAAATGGACTTGCCCGGAAAAATTTTTCTCGACCAATAATAGATGGAGTCCTGATAGATCTTACCGATCATGCCCGGGTTGGACATCATGAAGATGGTGTCATTAAATTCCACCACCCGCCGGACGCGCTTAATGCCTTCGGGCAAAGCTTCCGGTTGAAATCTTTTGAAGTTAATCCCATCGAAGCGCGTAAGTCCCCGCGGATGAACAGCCCAGATATTTTGTTTCGAGTCGATAAAAAGGGAAGTGACGATGTTGCTCAGCAGACCATTCAACGTGGAGTAGACTTTGAATTCACGACCGTCGAAACGGGCCATTCCACCACCCGAGGTTCCGATCCACAGATATCCATACCGATCCTCTACGATCGCATTGACTTGCGATTGGGGAAGTCCGTCCACGGCGGTATACTGTCGCAGCGTAAATTGTTGGGCTTCTGTCTCCGGGATGAGGGAAAAAAGCGTTAAGAAATAAAGGAAAAGAGCTCGCCGGTACATCAATAATTCGATCAAAATTCAGCATAAAAGCTGAAGGATACGTTCCCTTAAGATACGTGATTATTAAGACGTTGGGAAGCTTTTAAGTGCGAAGTACTTAGGTGAAGAAGTGCTTTGGTTACGGAAAGTGGTTTATGGATTTGTGACTTATCCCGCATCTTAGGATTATTACATTGAACCTCTGCCCATGACGGAAGACGAAATCCGTAAAGAGAATGAGATCGTGGAACGGTCTAAGAAGAATCCGAAGGATTTTGCGGAGCTGTACGAAAAATATTTCGACCGAATCTATTATTTCATTCTGCGTCAAACCGACGATGAGGAACTTGCTGGCGACCTCGCATCGCAGGCCTTCGTCAATGTCCTCAACAATCTTTCGAAGTATCAATTCCGGGGTGTACCCTTCTCCGCATGGCTGTATAAGATCGCTTCGAACGAAGTCAACAAACACTATCGACGAAACAAGGGCAAGAAAATATACAGCATCGAGGAAGTGAAAGTCCGTGAAATCATTGAACGCGGCAACGAAGACTACGATGACGAATTAATCGAACGCCTCCTGCGATACCTCCGCGACCTCCCATCAGACATGCTTCAGGTGCTGGAACTCCGGTTTTTCGAAGACAAAGATTTTAAGGAGATCGCCTTTATTCTGGACATGACGGAGAGCGGCGCAAAAATGAGGACCTACCGGGCGTTGGACAAGTTGCGCAGGAGTTTTAATATTAATGTGAAGTACGATGAGTAAGAACGATATCAGGCTACGGAGGCAAAAGTTTACGGGTCGCGGCACAGAAAGGTTCCGCAACTACGGCGCCGTGCTCGAACGTCACGAAAAAGAAAAGCGGATGAAGACCATTCTTAAAGTCTTTACCATGCTGTTTGTCATATTCATCATCATTGTACTGATTGTGATCGTGGCCCGGGTCGAGAAAAAAGCTTCCAAAAAATCAGCAACCACCACCACACTGACGTTGCCATTCCGAAAATAATCCCGGAATAAATCAAGCGGAGCCTCCTCGTTGGGTTGGGGACTTGTTTAAACATAATCTGTCAGTCAAATTTTTTCCCCTTCGCGTCCTCGTGCCTTCGCGGCAAATCACTTTTTACTTGCTAACTTTTCAGTTAGATTACCATTCAAAACCTAACCCATGAAGCGTTCCGTCTACCTATTCACTGTGATGCTTGCGTGCATTTCCGCGTTAGCTCAAAAAACAAAACAAGACGTCATTAAATCCATTGATGCGAAGTATGATCAATATTCCACGACAGCGAAAAAAATCTGGGACTTTGCTGAAGTCGGCTACCAGGAGGAACAGAGTTCAGCCTTGCTTCAACAAACCCTGAAAGACGCGGGGTTCAGCGTGCAGGCCAATATTGCTGGCGAGCCGACGGCATTCATAGCATCGTATGGGTCAGGCAAACCCGTGATTGGAATTCTGGGAGAGTACGACGCGCTGCCTGGAATTTCTCAGGACGCCGTACCCGAACTGAAACCGATTCCCGGGAAAAAAGCGGGACATGCGTGCGGGCATCATTTGTTTGGAACCGCCTCAGCAGCGGCGGCGATCGCTGTGAAAGACTGGATGATCGCAAACAAAAAAAACGGAACGATTAGGTTCTATGGCACACCGGCTGAGGAAGGTGGATCGGGCAAAGTATACATGGTGCGCGATGGATTATTCAAAGACGTTGACATCGTACTGCATTGGCACCCGGGGTCAACCAACGGCGTTGACTACGGATCATCCCTGGCAAACAAAAACGGCAAAGTGAGATTTTACGGGATCGCGTCTCATGCGGCCGCGTCGCCGGATCGGGGACGTTCTGCGTTGGACGGTGTTGAGGCCATGGATATGATGGTCAACATGATGCGTGAACACGTTCCGCAGGAAACCCGGATTCACTACGTGATTACACGCGGCGGGGAAGCACCCAACGTTATTCCGGCTTTCGCGGAAGTGTATTATTACGTTCGCAACCCGAACCGCGACAACGTAAAGTCCATCTGGAACCGAGTTGAGCTCGCAGCAAAAGGCGCCGCGATGGGAACTGAAACCCGCGTCGAGATTGAAGTCACCGGCGGCGTTTATGATTTGCTGGGAAATGAGACCCTTGCAAAAGTCATGGATGCCAATCTCCGCGTAGTAGGCGGCTACACGTTGAATGATCAGGAAAAAGAGTTCGCAACAAAAATACAGGAGACCTTTAAGGCACAAGCGCTGCCTTTGGAAAGCACCCAACAAATTTCTCCTCTCAAAGCGCACGATGATGCAGGGGCGGGTTCAACAGATGTGGGCGATGTGAGTTGGGTTGTGCCCACGGTAGGTCTTAGCACGGCCACCTGGGTTCCGGGCACAGCAGCGCACAGTTGGCAGGCTGTTGCCGCAGGCGGTACAACCATCGGTTACAAGGGTATGATGGTGGCTGCGAAAACCATCGCACTCACCGCCATCGATATGTTTTCCAACCAGGCCACCATCGATCAGGCCTGGATTGAATTCAGAAAAAAACGGGGTGAAAACTTTAAATATGAAGCGTTGATTGGCGATCGCAAACCAGCACTGGATTACCGGAAATAAAGTATTGTTTACCGTACGAGCCTTGCTTTGACAACTTATCCCAAAAGGTCTAATTTTATTCAAGAAACGCATCGGATATGATGGACGAGAGTAAAATCCTGGAACTTTTGGCGGAGTACCTGCGCAAGACAGATCAAATACTCGAGCGCTTGGGTAAACAGGAGGAACACTGGAATAAGCAGGACGTAAGGTTGGATATCGCGTATCAAACTTTGATTTTTCATTCTGAAAAAATTGAAGCTTTGCAAAAATCATCGGAGGAAATCCGCAAACAAACTAAGAAGATCGAAGTTCGCAACGATGCCATGTTGCAACAACTTATCGCGCTATCTAAACGGGTGAACACGATTGAGCGCAAGCGTTGACCACCCCATCACTGACTGGCTCAAAAGGACGAGCACATTTGGTTTCACATTATATGGAGGCGTGGTGTCATTCTGTCTGTACGCCTGCATTTTTTCCTTACGAAAAACATTCGGCGTAGCCACTTACGAAGGAATTGTCTACGCCGGCATTGACTTCAAAGTATGGATGGTGACTTTTCAGGTCATTGGATATATGATCTCGAAGTTTGTCGGGATCAAAGTGGTGTCTGAACTCAAAGCGATGCACCGTACCAAAGGCATTCTCCTGCTCACGAGCATCGCAGCGGCGTCCTGGTTTTTCTTCGCCATCACCCCGCATCCTTATAACCTGATCTTTTTATTCTTCAATGGACTGCCGCTAGGCATGGTGTGGAGTCTCGTCTTCGGTTATCTCGAGGGAAGACGCAACACCGAAGTGCTGGGAGCGAGCCTCTCTGTAAGCTTCATTTTCGCTGCTGGATTCGGCAAGACCGTGGGCGGACTAATCATGCTCGATTGGGGCATCAATGAATTCTGGATGCCTTTTGTTGCCGCAGTTTTTTTCTTCGTTCCTCTCCTGCTTTTCCTTTGGCTTATCGACAAGCTCCCTCCTCCCTCGCCGGAAGATGAAGCCTTGCGAACGAAGCGCATGCCGATGTCAGGAGCCGAGCGCTTGAAGTTTGTACAAACTTTTGGCCCCGGGTTGATCCTGTTGATCGCCAGTTACGCGCTGCTCACTGCGTTCCGCGAGTTCCGCGATAATTTTTCGGCTGAGATATGGAAATCCTTGGGCTATGGCGACAAACCCGGAATTTTTGCTCAGACGGAAACTCCCGTTTCCATTACTGTTTTGATTGCTATTGCCGTGCTGATGGTGATCAAAAACAATCGGACCGCTTTGATCATCAATCACTGCATGGTTTTGTTTGGAATGCTGCTTGTTGGAGTAGCCACTTTTATCTTCCAGCAGGGAATGATCTCTCCACCGATGTGGATGACGCTCATTGGGATGGGATTGTATTTCGGATACATCCAGTTTAACAGCATCTTTTTTGATCGTTTACTGGCTGCGTTTAAATATGTGGGAACGGTCGCGTTCCTCATTAACCTGGCTGATTCGTTCGGATATGTGGGAAGTGTGGTGGCTGTTATCTACAAAAATTTTGGCCAACACGATGTAAGCTGGCTGGACTTCTTCGTGTATTCGGGATACGCATTGTCGATCGCGGGAAGTCTATTAATGCTGGCTTCTTTGCTTTACTTCAAAAACAAATATGCAGTGTGGAGCAATACACCCGTGAATTAAGATTTCGGGAATTGCGTCAACCTTCCGAAAGTCAACACCTGGTCCTTGTTTAGATTCGAAATTCCAAGCAACACCAACTTACCGGCAACAAACGAAACTTCCCATTTGTCTTCCTCTTGTTCACGCCCGAAGCGCATCAGCCTTAGCTCAGGTTTGTGTGCATTGATATACCAATAACCGTTTATCCTTTCTGTTCCCGTGCTGATCTGGTAGATCCGATCCCAGCGAACAAACATCCAGTATTTGCTTTGGGGATCAAGTTGATTCGTTATGTCCTCGTTGCCCTTCACGGCGCGTTCAAGATCCCAAAGTCCGTGAATCGCGTCCGCCGGTGTCACCGGCAAATTCCTGATGCGCGTCAACTCCACAGTCACCGTTTGCCCCTCTTCTAATCGAATCCAGGTCATCGCATTCGCACTGAATTTGGTGACCGTGAATGGTCCAAAATCCTCGTTAGGCTCATTTTCGGAAATCAATGTCAATGCCGAGGTCTTCTTATCGAATTGATAGGTTCCGTAAGTATGCTCGATACTCCCATTCCCGGTAGTTTGTTTTCCGTCCTCAAGACGGACCCATTTACCGGTTGGCGTCATAACATCGCTGCCCATCGTTACCCTCCTCACCTCCCAAAGACCCTCCACCTGACCATACATAGTCAATGTTGAATGCATGAAAGCAATCAATAGGATAATTCTCATATTTAGAACTTTTACTAAGGACCCCGGACTATATCACAAACTTACACCGGCTTTTCTTCTTTCGGTTTTTCAGCAACCTCAGGCTTTTCACCGATCTTTTCCTTATTGATTTTGAAAAGACGGTAGGCGAGCAATTTTCCTCCATCGCCAATTTCATTTTTAGGAACCCGGAACGCGCCGCTGGTGATGATGTCGCTGCTGACGGTGAGTACGGTATACTGAACATTCACAGCATCGTTCGACTCTGTGAATGAAACCGTCACTAACGGCCCATCCGCATCGTTCACGAAATCGATAGCGCAGTTCTTCAGCCCATCAATAATTTCTTCCTGTGCTTCCGTCGCCGGATTGGCTTCCAGCTTGAAGCGCATGGTCAGTCCGGAAAAGGGCACGAGTTGTGGAAACTTATAATACAATTGCCTAGTCCATTTCCACGCCTCATCACCTGAATTCGCTTTCGCCAGACCTTCATAGACGCGCGCGTACAACAGGGATTGATACTCATCGTCAGCGTCCGGATCGCGCAAGGCTTCCTGGAAGTATTTTATCGCTTCGGATTCATCGCCTTCTGCGAGGTAGAGCTTGCCCAGGAAATATCTGAAGTACTTCTTGAGTTTGGGGCGCTTGTCTGTCGCCAGCAGTTTCTTGTAGACGTTGATAAAATATTCGTTACCAAATCCGTCAATCACAGAATACACTTCATCAAACGTGACCAGATTCTCTGGAGAGAAGATCGTGTAGATCACCTGTTCGCGCTCAGGATTCTCGGCCACCAACGATGCGAGCACCAGCTTGTGATGCCGTATTTCAAACGAATACCTGAGCCACTTATACCAATTGACCGGATTCAGCCAGAACCACCATTCGTCGTGTTCGAACATATATTCTTTTTCGAACTGCGCCTGATTGATATAATTAAGTGAAGCGACTGCGAGATTGTATTGTTCTTGTCCCCAGGTAGTTCCTATGTGAAGCTCCTGGAACCGCGCGGCTTTGTTCGCCCGCTCCTGGCTTTGCTCTGTGAGGCCTTCAAAATGCAAGGCCCTCGCCAACCCAATGCAATGCCAGCCATAACCCGGGGTCGCACCCTGCGCCTCGAGCACTTTTCTCAACAAGGTGTCCGCTGATTCAGGATGTCCACGATACGTCTCAAGCGTTCCACGCATGTAATAATATTCCTTGGTTGTCTTTTCCGGGCTTGCCTCACGCTCTTCGGCTTCTTTGAAGAAAAGGTCCGCATGGCTGAATTCACCCATAGCGAGTTTGAATTCCGCGTAGTTGTTGCTCGAATACGCGCCGTTCTGAATTAATGTATTGTAGTAATATTCGGCTGTGTCGATCTCTAGTTTGTAATCGTAGATCATGGCCTTGTAGTGAAACGTTCCCAGATACTGGCGGTTTAAATAATTGGGATCGAACAATCCGGCGTTCATAGGGACGTCTTTTTGAATCTTCATCAATGCCGAATCCAGATATTTATTGGCCGTAGCCACATTTTCTTTGACCGAATTTTTGAGAAAGGGAAACTGCTTTGAGGTGTACACGCGGTTGCGATGGTAGATCCATGCCATGGTATTGTACGGCGTGACATTGTTCTCCAACTGCATGTTCTTGTCCCGAACCACCTCCAGAACTTCCATGGCCTTGTCCGGCATCTCGACATTTTGATAGCTGCGGTCCAGCAGGTAAGCGATCAATCCATAGTCAGACTGAAACCGGAACACAGCGGAGTAAGTAGCATAGCTGTTGCTTCGCACCCTGAGCTGTTTTCCAAATTCATCCTCCATCAGGTCCATTGCCTTTTTCAACGGTGTAATGGCTTTGGTAAATCCCAGCTTGTCGTTTGCTCTGAAAAACAGATAGGCACCATAGTAGAGATGCCCCACATAGTAGGTGCTGTCCAGGCGGATCCAGCTTCTTGATTTCTCAAGCGCCTTGTCTTCGAGAAAAGAAACTTCTGGTCGCTCCTGGTCAATGGTCATACGCGCAGACGACTGTGCAGAAGATTTCTGGCAAACTGTGCCGAAAACTACCGTGAGGGTACAGGCAATATGAACCAGGCGAAGTTTCATACTACCCATTCTGTACGATTCCCAGTTTAGCCAATCTGTTCACTTCCTGGTCAACGATCTGCTGCAATGCAGCCTTTGACGCATCCCGATTTCTGAAAATGAGACGGTGATGCAGAACGGGATGTGACAACGCCTTGATGTCGTCCTCGATCACATAGGTTCTTTGATTCACCAATGCCCAGGATTTCAAACATTTAATAAACGTGATTCCACCACGGGTCGAACATCCCAGTGCGATCTCGGGATGGTTACGGGTGGCATGGACGATTTTCACAACTGATTTCACCAGTTCCGGATGGATCGCCACCTGCTGCGCTTCTTCCTGCAGCGAGATGATGTCATGGTAGGTGAGCACCTGCTTTACCACACTTTTCACATCGCCGATGGCGAGATAATTGTTATAAATGTCCAACTCAACATCTTCAGTCACATACCCAAAAGAAATCTTCATGTAGAAACGATCCAGCTGCGCCGCCGGAAGCGGATAAGTCCCCTCCATCTCGATCGGGTTCTGGGTTGCGATCGTAAAGAAAAATTTATCCAGCTCGAAAGTGGTTTCGCCGGCTGAAATCTGATTCTCAGCCATACACTCCAGCAACGCGCTTTGCACTTTGGGTGAAGCACGGTTGATCTCATCGGCGAGCAGCACGTGCGTAAACAACGGTCCTTTTTTGAAAACAAAGTCTTTCTTCGCCTCATCGAAGATGTGGGAACCTATCAGATCCATGGGGAGAAGGTCCGGGGTGAACTGAATCCTTTTAAAGGTGACGCCGCCGCCTGGAGTGTGAGGATCGGCACTGCTTTCAGAAATAGATTGCGCCAGTGTCTTTGCAAGCACGGTTTTACCCGCCCCTGGATTGTCTTCGAGAAGAATATGTCCACGCGAGAGCAACGCGGTGATCACATATTTGATCTGCTGTTTTTTACCGCGGATAATTTTCTCGATGTTCTCCGTCAATTTGAGAAGTTTGGCGCTGTGGTTGTTATCGCTCATAAGGGTGGTTGATTTTCTAAATCGTTTGAGTCAGGTTTCTGGAAATATCTCGCCGCCAGCAATACATTGAAGTACCCGGCAAATGTCTTAAAGAACCCACGTGTCTTTCGGATTGAAGGTCCTACCGATGCGGTGAACTTTTCAATGACCTCCTGGTCCCCATCACGCAAGGTGTTCGATCCATACTTCAGGCGAAGGTAGATATTCATGAATTCGCCGAAGCCAACGTTGAACACCGGGTCAATTTTAGCAAGCGCGTAGTCTAACGGGGTCTCTCCTTCCCGCTCAACACCGGCCATGTGGAATCGATATAAGGCGGCCTGGTATGCGCGATCGGCTTTTGCCCTCACTTCGCCGGTGATCGCGAGCCTTGTCATCAGGTATAGGAAAAAGAGCAACGGCAAGAGGAAAATGAAGATTACCAGCCCGGCGACAATCTTGCCCGTCAACGTGAGTATTTCCATGAAAGTGATGCCCTTCTCCTCTTCTTTTTTCTTTCTCTTTACAGGCTCATCTTTCTTTTGTTTGTCTTTGGGTTTGATGTGAATTTCATCAGCAACGATCGGCCGGGGAAAATTGTCAACCTGGTTTTCTATCGAAACTCCGGCCCGGGGCTTAGGATACTGTTTTGAATCATCTTTATAAGATATAACAACCACGGAGTCGCCAGGCGCTATAATCGCCAACGTTGTATCTTTTTTGTCGTATAGCACGCGACACATCGAGACATCAATCGTTCTCGACGCTGGTGTTGAAAGATCAAATTCTTTGTCAAACCAAATCAGTTTTTTAAAGGCAACATCCAGACGTTTAGCGGTAAGATCCGGCGCGCCTTCGGCAACACTGTTCAGCACGAGCCATGCGTCAGGCGGCGGCAACGGCGGGGTGCCATCGGGTTTCGGAGCACTTTGTTGGTCTTCGTTCCCTATGGTCATGTCAAAATCAAGCCAGCCATAGCCCGGAAAATAAACCTGTGTCCATGCATGAGCCTGGCTTGCATAGAACCAATACCATCCTTTGTTTTTATCGCTTCGGTTGATCGTCGCAAATCCGGTTGTAAAGCGCGATGGAATTCCCAACGCCCTCAACATAAACAAGGACGCACCGGCATAGTAGGTACAATAGCCCGCGTGAGTTTTAAACAGGAAATTCCCCAGCATTGTAGCGGTGGGAATATTGGGATCGTTGGGACTTCCTCCGGGTTTCAGTGTATAAGTAAAAATACGCTTGCCATTTTCATCCCTTTGCATGAAGTGATTTTGTATGGCGATGACTTTATCCACGGGCTTATCAATTCCTTTGGTGATGGAGAAAGCAAGTTTGGTGATCGAATCATACAAAGGTCCATTCGGCATCTTCGAATAGTAATCCAGGAATTTTTTGTCCACGTTGCGATAGCCGTCCACCGTTCTCAACTCCTGATACCTCGCCTCCTGGATCTCAGCCAGCATCGGATTTGCTGTGGGGTTGTAAACAAAATAGGCGTTGTTGAGGTCTGATGAATAAGATTTGACTTTGTATGCAGACAGAAACGTCTTTTGAAAATCTTTTTCGACAGGAATCGTCTGCACATAGTACGCGCCTGCCGGAGCGAGCAACGCGTGTTTCCAGGTGTTAGCGGCGAGGTAAATCTGAGACTCAACTACGGTTCTTCCCTTCCTGGACAAAGAATTTTTAATCACGTTTGAATCCTGCCGGGAATGATACATCGGCAGGTCAGACGGATCGGTATCAAATTCATCAAAATACGGCACGTCAGCATCACGGGTGAAACTCTCTATCGTTTGATCGTATTTGGTAAGGTAGTGATAGACATAATACATCGGCATCGGTGATCCATCCGGGAAGTATTTGTCCAGCTTGCTGCAGAACATCAATTTATCGGACTGGCTCATCCTGGAGTTGATACGCATGGTATCCTTCAGTTTGAACGCGTTGTCTTTGTTCTCCATCAGGCCATATCGATCGTCGTAGCCACCGTCTTTCTTGTCATTGTCTTTGGCGCCGCGCGCAGCCAACTCCTTTTCTACCGCCTGCAAACTTCCTTTAAGCAGACTTTCCGCTGCCACGAATGCGAAAATCACAAGCAGAAGAAACACAGCAAACCTGGCCAGCAGTCTGCCGGATTTTTTGATGTCAAGTTCCATCCCTTCCCTCACCATCGGGGAAAGGAAGAGCATGTAGAGACCGTACACCATCACGGGTACGAGGTGCAGTAAAATGTATTCGAGACTTACGTCGATGGTATTTGAAGTCGTGACCAATGTGGCGGCCGCCATCAGACCGCACAAGATCACATACGAAAAACGGACACGCATCAACAGGAAACCAAACACCCAGCCGATCAGGAAAATCATTCCGAGCAGCTGGAACCGCGTCGTCGCGTAGAACACGTCGAATTCTCCGGGGAGTTTAACGATGGATTTACCAATCAGCCAGTAAACAAACCAGAGGATAATAAATGTCACGACCCATCGTGCGCGGAAAAAGTAAAGGGAGTATGCGATGAGCAGTCCAATAGAAAAATAAATCGCCTGGACGGTGATGCCCGAATTGAAAGCTGTGTAGGAAAAATTCACGAAGCGAAGGGTAATGTATCCGATCACCGCCGTAGGCAGGACTACGAACACCCATCGCAATATCAGTTGTGTGATTTTCTCTCTGTTCATCTAATTTACTTATGCTCCTTCGATTAGCCTTCGACTCCGCTCAGGCTGATACATCCCCACGTTCAAAAAACTATCTGTCAATTTCACTCAAAATTCTCTGGCGCCAATCATCCACGCGTTTCCGCGTTGCTTCAACGCCTTTACAATATCAGCCTCATTCCTGACCAGCTTGTTCCTCAACGGTGATAAAAACCAGGGCCTCTGGAGTTTGTCGGAGGGCTCGGTTTCAGGTCTGAAGAAAATGTTTTTCAATTTGATCTCAAATGGGGACCGTATCGCATCGGACAATTTTACTACCATTACCGGTACGTTGAACGGCAGGTTTCGCATCAGCATTTCTACTTCAGCAGCCGGCACCAACGACGACAGGCATACAAACGCTGCCTTGTTCGGCTCAACAAATGCGACCGGCGGTTTTTCTTTCTGCCAGGAAGCCGCAGAAATCTGAAACAGCTCAATCTTCTTGTCGCTCATACCAGACAGTCTAGGAACTTCCTGATCCATCGGGATGCGGAGGTCGTATTCATTTTTCTTCAACGCTTCGAACACATTCCTCAGTTTATCTTTGTAAACATTCAACAGCTCAGTCGCAAACAAGCCATGGTTGGTGTCAAAGCCTTCAAAGAAACTGGCATAGAAATATAGATGAGATGCGTAGGGATCTTTGGTTTCCGGAACGCGGACCACGAGCTCTCCGCTTTTCGCATAGATTTTCCACACAATGCGACGAATGTTGTCACCGCTTTCAAACTCTTTGTAATTGACGTACTCTCCCTCCACGCGCCTGGGTATTTCGATCCGGTGCTTTTGTTCTTCGGTGGTGTTGGGCTGCGCTTTGATAGCGCGTTCTTTCTGCGATTTCGGCAACGTGTAGATTTGTTGCGTAAAGGGAATGCTGTGTGGCAAGGCAATCAGATTGAACATGTCACAGAACACGATGTGAACCCTTTCTACATCATAGATGCCGCGATCATGCAACAGGGTTTTGCCCGTCCCCTTGATCGCGAGTCTTGTAAAACTTTTTTTTCTGAAAACATCGGCGTCGAGGATGATTCTTTCAGACATCCTTTTCCCCACAAATACAAGGCGTCCCTGAATGGTACCCAGCAACGGACGGATCACGGGACCATTTAAAATAATGGTCAGCGGCACATAGCCGGCTTCAGCATGCTGCCCGTCGCCGAACTGCAGTTGAACCGATATCTTTTTTCCGTTGATGTGATATAAGAACAGCAGCCAAACAGCGATTGTTGCGAGCAGGCTGACTGCGAATAAGCCGATCACCGCCCAGCGGATGACGATGAGAAATACATTCATCACCAGCCAAAGGTTTGAGTCGTCGTCACTGTAATTGGCTTTGAGCCAGAGACTCACCCCCCAGATTACTGCAACGGTCACCAGCAGTTGCCAGCGGACTACAAGGTTGTTAAGCCAATACGATACCCGGAGAAGCATTCAAAATTGCCGAAAATGAAATTTGTCAATGACTTAGAACGGCAAAATATAATAAAGAGTGCTAAACGCGCGAAATTAATTCGGTGATTTGATGAGTCGATAATTTCAATATCCAATGTCTCATCATCTTGGCGCGACACTGGAATCCCCGCAACACCTTACACCGCTTGCTATCCTATTTCGTCCCGCTAATCTGAATCTTTGAATATGAAGTCACAATCCTGCCATCGCCTTCACGCATCGACCGGTTTTTTGAAATCAAAGTTGAATTGTTTATCCACGCGATCAGCATGGGACCCCAGGTTATTGGATCATATCTCCAGATCGATTTCATATCCCGGCCGTTAATTGTGTACAATTCAAATCCATTTCCTGAGTACTGCGCCTCAATATCACAGTTTATCGCTATCATGAATCGCCGATTAGGTGAAAAATAAGGTCGCCCGATAATATTAGTCTTTTTGCCGTTTTGTCGGTCCACAAGTAGATAGTCATTTCCTTCTCCCCACTGCACTCTGAATAAAAGTAGTTCGAGTTCTTTGAAGTGGTGCTCAAAAGTAAAATCAACTTGATCGTTTACAACGTCAGGATTCAGCACCAGCTCCTGGTTGTTAAGGAGATTTATCGTGAGTGTGCTATCCGCATTTCTTTTAACTCCAGGATTTTCAATCGCCAACATATATTTCTCAAGGGCCCGGGCTCGTTGGTGCCAGTTACTGTATTTTTGTCGCAGTTGCGCATAGATAGCAGGTTCCTGTTCCTCAAATGAAAAATGAAGTGAATCTGTTGGGGTCACGGTCACCTTGTAAGATGACACTGTCTGTCCGAAAGAGAATCCTGAACATAAAATCAATAGGGCAATCTGAATTCTCATTCAATTCAAATAGTTTTTGTTTCAACAAACATCTGAATCACATCCACATACTCTCCATTCTGTTGCTTTACAGCTCTGACAAACCTTCCCTCTTCTTTGAAGCCTGTTTGTTTGTAAAGTCTGACGGCGTGAGTGTTTGTGGCGAAGACATTCAAAAAGACTTTCTCGATCACCGGATGCGCCATCGCCCAGATCAGCAGCGCATCAACCAGTGCTTTTCCAATACCCTGTTTTTGAAATTGCGGATGTACACTTACCCCGAACTCACCGGTGTGTGCCATCTTCTTTTTGGGGTGAGGAATGAAGAACAAGAAACCAATGATATTGCCAGCGGTCTCCGCGACCAAGGCCAGTGCATTTGGGTTCGCGTTGAATGTATTGATCCAGGTCTTCTCGTCTTCAATAGAGATTTTATATTCTTCAGGAAGGGTAAGCACCTGGTCTGTCGACGAGAAAAGTAGTTTAGAATAGTTTATGATCGCCTGCGCATCGGACTCGATGGGTTTCCGAATGGTGTAGGCATTGTTTTTATTTGATTGACTCCGATTCATAAGTCAACGTGTTTAGACCACTTGAAAATCATCTTCAAATAAGAAAGGCAGTCACATGTTTGATCATGTAACTGCCTCTTTTCTAGTGAACCCGCAGGGATTCAAACCCCGAGTCTTCTGATCCGTAGTCAGATGCTTTATTCAGTTAAGCTACGGGTCCGTCCCTAAGTAGGTGATTTTGGGATTTTGGGCGCCTAAGCAACCCTTGCCATCCAACCTTCATCTACAATGAGGGTGCAAATTTAGAACTTAAATCTACTCCGCAAAAAGGCGGATTTTGACCCTCCGTCAAAAAAGCTATTTTTGGGGCTTCAAATTTTAAAAGAGTTATGGTGTTTCGATCGGTGCTGGTGCTTGTGTTCGTTTTGACGGGTATCGCAGGTTTTTCGCAGGACAGCACGGCTGTCAAAACTGCCCCGGCAACGGCCAAAAAGAAGTCGTTCCGCCCCGATATCCCTGGCTCATTTCTGGTAGAACTCGGCCTTAACTTCAAAAACGGAGTAGTCCCCCCCGACTTTAAACAAGGGTTCTGGGGATCCCGTACCGTCAACTTCTATTATCAATACCCCATCCGGATTATGAAGAGCAGGATTAGCTTCAATCCGGGTATCGGGCTAAGCCTTGAGCGCTGGAAGTTCACTAACGGCTTTACGCTGGCACCTACGCCGATCAGCGATGGATCATACCCTCTGGTTCCCGCAAAGGATCTTTACCCCAATGGAACGGTCAAGCGGTCAATGCTGGTCAATAATTATATCGAGGCTCCACTCGAATTCCGCTACGATACCAACCCCGAAGACATCGCACGGAGCTTTAATGTTTCCATCGGCGGACGAATCGGATATCTTTATGATTCCTTCACAAAAGTGGACTACACCGATAATGGTGAAGACAAAAGTGTCAAGGAAAAACAGTTGCATGGCATGAACCGCATCCGCTACGGGATGTATGGCCGCGTGGGCCTGGGCGGCTTTAGTTTCTTTGCCTACTATAATATTTCTCCGATGTTCCAGGATGGTAAAGGACCTGTTCAGAGCAACATGAACTCCGTCACCATGGGAATATCAATCAACGGATTTTAAATAGTTGCTGATTTGTTGCCGAGTGGGTACCCGGCATCCAACACCATTTCACTGATTACTTACCAATAAACAGGGGCTTCCTTTTCTCAAGAAAAGCGGTCACTCCTTCTTTGTGATCCTGGCTCAAACCGGCCGTCTCCTGGCAGTACGCTTCATAGTCGAGCATTTCATCGAGAGTGGAAGTTGCGCTCTTGGTGAGCATTTTTTTGATGATGCCAATCGCCTTGGTGGGCGCCTTCGCAAAATAGTCTGTGTATTCTTTTACAGCGGCGTCGAGGTCCGCGGCAGGAACCACCTTATTCACGAGGCCGAGCTTCAGCGCCTCATCGGCTTTCACTTTGCTGCCCATAGCGCACAGCTCAAACGCTTTGGCCATTCCGGTGAGTCTTGGAAGAAAGTAGGATGAGCCGGAATCAGGTACGAGTCCAATATTGATAAACACTTCAATCAGTGTGGCCTCTTCGGATGCGATCACCATGTCGCAAGCCAATGCCAGGGAACAGCCCGCGCCAGCCCCTACTCCATTCAATCTGCAAACGATGGGCTTGGGCAGATTGCGCATCGCACGGATAATGGGATTGTAGCGTTTATGCAGTGAATCAAGAAAGGAACGCTTGCTGCCGGCGGGTGCCGCTTTCAAATCCTGCCCGGAGCAAAATGCCTTCCCTTCACCGGTCAACACCACGACGCGCGCCGCATCATCTTTTGCAACGGCCTTTAGCGCATCCTGCAGTTCGTATGTGATCTCATCATTCAATGCGTTGTAAACTTCCGGTCTGTTCAGGGTGATGCGTGCAACACCTTGCTGCACTTCATACTTGAGGTATTGATAAGGCATGGCTTAAGAGTTCAAGGTTTAAAAGTTCAAGGTTTAAGAGTTCAAAGGTCAGTGTCAGAACAGAAGTATCATACCGCTAAATCCAACCGCAAAACCCAGGAACGCGCCGTACATGACTTGTCTGGGTGTGTGTACGTTCAGGTAAAGACGAGCCGACATCACCAAACCTGCGAGGGCCACAAGCACGGCCGTGGGCACAAGCAGCGATCCATTGTCGACCGCCTTGTTCAGAGGGACAATAATTCCCACAGCGCCTGAAATAGCGAGGGCGTGAATACTCACCTTATCGTAAAACGTTGCTAACGTCGCAACGAGGGCCAGGGCCACTTCGATCACCATCACCTTATTAAAATTGATGTTTACCCGCACCTTGTAAAAAAACATGGCAGCCACCACCGCATACACAAGCGTAATCAATACAAATGGCAACAATCGCTCCCTGCGTTGCTGCAACTGTAATGAAGATATTGTGCCAAACGCTTTAAACATGACCAGATTGGCTGACGGAAGCACAAAGGTCATCGCAAAAACAAGTCCTGCAAACTTCAATGTCGCTGCTGGCGGTATAAGCAGGAACCTGGGAATGAACCACGCGAGCACAAACACCAGGTAGGTGGGGTACATGAGAGGGTGAAAGACGAGGGAGATGATCCGGGCAAATAGATTCATTCTAACTTCTTTTCAATGCGATCACATTTCTTTTCTTAGGCGTGCAACGGGAATATTTAGTTGCTCGCGGTATTTGGCGACCGTTCGGCGCGCGATGTTATAGCCTTTTTGATTCAGAATCTCTTCAATCTTTTCGTCAGAATACGGCTTGTTCTTGTCTTCTGCTTCAATCAGCTCTTTGATGATTTGCTTCACCTCACGGCTGCTCACCTCCTCCCCGGAGTCTGTGGAAATACCTTCCGAGAAAAAGTATTTTAATGGAAATATTCCAAAATCAGTCTGGATGCTTTTGCTGCTTGCGACACGGCTTACCGTGGAGATGTCCATATTGATACGCTCCGCAATATCCTTGAGAATCATCGGGCGCAATTTTGTTTCATCGCCTTCGAGGAAATAGTCGTACTGAAAATCAATGATGGCCTGCATTGTACGCATCAACGTCTGCTGACGCTGCTTGATTGCATCAATGAACCATTTGGCAGAATCCAGTTTCTGTTTCACAAACGTCACCGCATCTTTCAGCTTCTTATCCTTCTTGTCGCTCTTATCGTAAGCCTTGAACATGTCTGTGTACGAACGACTGATACGGAGTTCCGGGGCGTTCTTCGAATTAAGCGACAGGTCAAGTTTTCCGTTGTTGTTGCTCAGAATAAAGTCAGGAATCACATACTGATTCTTGACCATGCCCGACGCGACCTCACCTCCCGGCTTGGGATTGAGTTTCACAATCAGATCAATGGCATCCTTGATATACTCCTCATCATCGAGATCGAGTTTCTTCAGAATCTTGGCGAAATGTTTCTTTGTAAACTCCTCGTAGCATTCCTTGATGATACGTTTCGCGACGATGACATCCACGTCCTGCCCATCATCCATGCGTTCGAGTTGTAGCAAAAGGCATTCCTGCAAACTTCTCGCTGCAATCCCTGGCGGATCAAAACCCTGGATTTTTTTCAGGATCTGATCAAGTTCCTCCGTATTGGTTTCAATGTTTAGCGAAAAAGCCAGGTCGTTGGCGATCGCATCCATATCCCGGCGGATGTACCCATCGCTTTCAATGCTTCCAACCAACTGTTTTCCGATAGCGAACTGGCGGTCGTCCAGGCCGAGAAAACCAAGTTGTGAAATAAGACTTTCGTGCAGTGATGAGGCCATGGGGATGGGGAGGTCACGTTCCTCTTCATCATCGCCGTCGCTTTGCGATTTATACCCGCTATAGTCGTCATCCTGAAGGTAATCCTTGATGTCAACTTCGGCATCAGCTTCGGTCGACTCCGTCTGCTCAGCTTCGGGAGCATCCTCATCTTTCGAATCTGCATCGTCGGCAGAACCTTCTTCCAGTGCAGGATTTATTTCCAACTCCTCCTCGATTCGATTCTCGAGCTCAGCCGTCGGCACCTGGAGCAGTTTGATAAACTGGATCTGCTGCGGTGACAGCTTTTGTTGTAGGTTCTGACTGAGTCCGAGTCGCTGCATTTTCTTCCTTGTGAACCGGTAAAATTACCATATCAATCATGCCAATGAAAGCACCGGGAACATATCTGACGAATTAAAAATATTGGGTTTTTCGTGATCCTGTCAGTGGATGTGAATTTTGCAATGCAAGTCAAAATCGCGTTTTTTGCAACCCCATTTAACAAATATGAAGCGCACGAAGATCAAGCAACTCCTTTCGACCGAGCCTTCCGGACAGACCGTGCTGGTGCAGGGCTGGGTACGGACATTCAGGAACAGTCAGTTTATAGCGCTGAACGACGGATCGACGATCCACAACCTGCAGGCCGTAGCGCAATTGGATTCGCTGCCGGAGGAACTCCTGAAGCGCATCACCACAGGGGCTTGTGTATCGATTACGGGCGAACTCATACCCTCGCCAGCCAAAGGGCAGGCAGTAGAAGTGAAAGTCAAAACGCTGGAGATTCTTGGTGACAGTGACGCGGAGAAATTTCCGTTACAACCGAAAAAACATTCGATGGAATTCCTACGCGAGATCGCCCACCTGCGCGGAAGGACCAACACCTTTGGTGCGGTGATGCGCGTACGTCACGCCATGGCCTATGCGATTCATAAGTTCTTCAATGATCGTGGGTTCTTTTATATCCACACGCCGATCATCACAGGTTCCGACGCGGAAGGTGCCGGAGCGATGTTCCGTGTGACCACATTAGACGCCGAGAAGCCGCCTCGCGACGAGCAGGGACATATCGATCACAAAGCTGATTTCTTTGGCCGCGAAACCAACCTCACCGTTTCAGGACAGCTCGAAGGAGAAACCTATGCCATGGCACTCTCCGACATTTATACATTCGGCCCTACGTTTCGTGCTGAGAACTCCAACACGGCGCGGCACCTCGCCGAGTTTTGGATGATTGAACCGGAGATGGCGTTTTATGACATCAACGATAACATGGAACTGGCGCAGGATCTGCTTCAATACCTGGTTCGCTATGCTCTAGACCACTGTAAAGATGACCTTGAGTTCCTCGACAAACGCGTCGCCGAAGAAGAATCACAAAAACCCCAGGATCAACGTAGCGAACTCGGTTTGCTCCAGCGATTGAAATTTGTTGTTGAGAATGATTTTCAGCGATTGACTTATACCGAAGCAATCGAGGTATTAAAAAACTCAAACCCCAACAAGAAAAAGAAATTCCAGTTCCCGATTGACCAGTGGGGTGTCGATCTGCAGAGTGAGCATGAACGGTATCTCGTGGAAAAGCATTTCAAGAAACCGGTCATTCTGTACAACTATCCGGCTGCCATCAAATCATTTTATATGAGGCAGAACGAAGATGGTAAGACCGTTGCTGCCATGGATGTACTATTCCCGGGCATAGGCGAAATCATCGGGGGCTCTCAACGCGAAGAGCGGTATGACAAACTTTTGAGCCGCGTAAACGAATTGAAGTTACCTGAGAAAGACCTCTGGTGGTACCTCGAATTGCGCAAGTTCGGATCAGCACCCCATAGTGGTTTTGGTCTTGGCTTTGAACGCCTGATGCTTTTTGTTACCGGGATGACAAACATCCGTGATGTGATTCCTTTCCCGAGATTCCCGGGCAACGCAGAGTTTTAAATCGCATCCTGCGCATATCACACGGGTGCAGCGGACACATTACGCGTCCGGTATCATGCCTATGCCGAAAGGAAAATTTACATTATGTTTAGTAATTCATACTAAACCAAGTCCGCATGTCTACCGAACCCCAGGGCCAACTCGTACGATCGCTTACCTTGTTTTCAGCGTTCATGCTGACCGTCAGTTCGGTAATCGGGTCGGGAGTTTATAAAAAAGTTGCGCCGATGTCGGCAGAGTTGCTCTCGCCGGGGTTGGTACTGCTTTGCTGGGTGCTGGCCGGGTTCATTACGCTGTGTGGCGCGCTAAGCAATGCGGAGATTGCCAGCATGCTTGCTGATTCGGGCGGCGAGTATGTGTATTTCAAAAAGATCTACAATAAGTTTTTTGCTTTTCTCTACGGATGGACGGCGTTCACAGTGATACGATCAGCCTCGCTGGCGTCGATCGGTTATGTATTCTCGCAGTCGTTCAACGAATTTGTCACACTTCCTCACCTGCCGTCCGCGGTCGAGCAATGGACGTTGTTCGGGATTTTTACGCCGTTCGACAATTTCGGCGTGAAGTTGTTGACCATCTTGCTCATCCTCGTTCTCAGTTATATTAACTATCGCGGATTGCGCGGCGGCGAAGGGCTTAGTCGCATAATCCTTATTCTGGTCACTGTCGTAATTGCCGTGATCATTGTTCTTGGACTGACGATCGGTGGGGGCAGTTTTGCTAACATTCAAACCAACGCCACCGGATATGTATCAAGGTCGTGGTTTGACAGCGGGTTAATCAAACAAATGTTTGCCGCCATGCTTGCTTCGTTTTGGGCGTACGAAGGATGGGCGACTACGGGTTATCTGGGTGGTGAAATCAAAAATCCAAACCGCAACCTGCCTCTCGCACTCGTGTTCGGTGTATTGTTCGTGATACTTGTTTATGTGAGCATCAACTTCACCTATTTGTACGTGCTGCCGATTGACCGCATTGTTGATGTAAGCCACACGCAAAACACCATTGCGGCGGTGGAGGTACTCAGAAGTTTCCTCGGCAGCCCGGGTGCGATGTTTATTTCGGTACTGATTCTATTCACGACCCTTGGAGCAACAAACACCACGGCACTGATGCCACCCAGGTTGTATTATTCAATGGCCAAGGACGGCGTATTTTTCAAATGGGCTTCATACATCCACCCGACGTACAACACGCCTTCGAAAGCATTTTTCATTCAGGCGATCTGGGCGAGTTTGCTGGTGTTGTCCGGCAGCTTCGACCAACTCACGGACATGCTGGTGTTCGCCGCCTTCATATTCTATGGTGCCACGGCGCTCGGCGTATTTATCCTTCGGTATAAAATGCCGGATGCGCCAAGACCTTACAAAGCGTGGGGGTATCCTTTCATACCCGCGTTGTTCATCATTTTCTGCGTGGCATTGATCGGAATCACTTTGATCAGTAGCCCGAGGGAGGCGTTGCTGGGTCTGGGACTGATGTCAACCGGCGTCCCGTTCTACCTGATATGGAGCAAGCGGAAAACCGCTGAATAAAACACTGACTACCGGGCTGTAGGCAGTTTATTTCCTCTTCACAGCTAATAATGGGATGGTTCCCATATAGGCGAGTGTTCTTGTAACGCTTTTCGCAAAGAGTTTTTCGACCAAACTTAAATGATGTGTAAAGGTGGTCAGGAGATCTGCGTTCGTCTCATGAATGTATTTGTCGATCGCAGCAGGCACGTCATCATCAATAATGAGTTTGAAGTCGAGCTTGCTGTAATTGGCTTTCTTAATGATGTCCTGAACATTTTGCGTTTCAGCTTCCACTTTCTTATCCATGGCAGGAACCACATGGATCATGTGTACGTGAGAACCATATATCGCCGCAAACTCTGTGATGATGTCGAGTTCTTTCTGAAGGTTCTTATAATCGGATGCGTACACGATGTGTTCCAGGTTTTTGAACTGGGCAAATTCGGGAATTGTCAGAACGGGCACCGGGCAATCATCGATTACCGCGACAGCCGTTCCACCCATACGTGCTTTTTTCAATGCCGACGCACCACGTGAACCCATCACCACCATGTTGGTTGGATTCTTCTCGACATATCTCTTCACCATCTCAGCGACGGTGTGAGAGCGGATCGCCTTAAACGAAAGTTTATAATCACCCTTCACTTCTGCGCGCAATTCCTTGATCAATGCAGCACCTTCTTCTTCCGCAATCTGAGACAAAGTCTTCTCAATTTGTTTCAGGCGCATGTTCGCTTTGGGCGCGCCATCCACACGAATGATGTTCAGAATCGTAAACTCGGCCTTCAGCGGACCTGCCAACTTCAGCGCAAACCTCATAGCGACCTTTGATAGCGGTGAGAAATCGGTAAGGAGAACGAGCTTGGGGGGCGCAGGCATGGGCGAAATATTTGATCAAAAATAGCGCATTCTGCAAGGATGAGCAAAAAAACTACGGCAGGCGGCAGTTTGATATTGACCCTGACGATTACTTTTGCAGGCCACCAAACCATATTCTTCATGATGAAGGTTAGCTTAACACTCTTCGTTGCCTCCGCGTTCTTAAATTTCGCATGCACCGCGCAGCACGTTGATGTCAATAAAATCCGTCAGCACATCAAGATACTGGCCAGTGATTCACTGGAAGGTCGCGGTACCGGTACTGCGGGAGAAAAACTTGCGATCGCCTATATCCAGGATCAGTTTAAAAAAATCGGGCTCGAGGCGAAGGGCGAAAAAGGTCTTTACACCCAAAAGTTTTCTTTTAAGTCAGGCGTTCATGGCACCGGCAATGAGGGAATTTCCTATAACATCGTTGGATTTCTAGACAACAAAGCTGCCAACACCATCATCATAGGAGCCCATTATGATCATCTCGGTCTCGGCATGGAAGGAAATTCTCTGCAGGCAAATTCACAAGGTATGATTCACAACGGCGCCGACGACAACGCTTCCGGTTCCGCAGGAGTGATTGAATTAGCCCGTTATTTTAAAAACAACAATGTGAAAGAGAAAAATAATTTTCTCTTCATATGCTTTTCGGGAGAAGAACTGGGGCTTTATGGTTCGAAATATTTTACAGAAAATCCAACCATCGACTTCTCAAAGGCCAACTTCATGATCAATATGGATATGATCGGGAGACTGGACCAAAAAAATGGAATTACGGTAAGCGGTTCCGGCACCGCGCCCGGTTGGGAAACCCTGCTTAAAAAATTGAGTACGACTGAGGTTCCCATCACGACCGATTCATCGGGTACCGGGCCTTCAGACCACACTTCCTTTTATCTAAAAAATATCCCTGTACTCCACTTCTTCACCGGTTCCCACTCTGACTACCATAAACCTTCAGATGACTGGGACAAAATTAATTACGAGGGTGAGGCAAAAGTTCTCGAAACCATTATCAAACTTATCGAATCGGTTGACAAGGAACCGAAACTTGCTTTCCTTACAACAAAAAGTAAATCTATGGGTGGAACACGTTCTTCATTCAAAGTCACCATGGGGATCATGCCGAGTTATTCTTCAAATGAAGAAGGACTGAAGGTAGATGGTGTAAGTGACGGCAAGCCAGCTGCCAAAGCAGGAATCCAGGCAGGTGATGTCATCGTCCAGATGGGAGATCTGAAAGTAAAGAACATCGAGGATTACATGGGCGCGCTGGGAAAATTCGACAAGGGCCAAACGATCAACATCGTAGTGAAACGGAAAGGGGAAACGATAACCCTCCCCGTAACATTCTGAGTTAAATGGCAAAAGTGAAATCCTTCGCCAGCGATAACTACGCCGGCGCCCCTCCTGAGATTATGCAGGCCCTGGCGAAAGCCAACGATGCGCATGTGGTCTCTTACGGCGACGATCCCTTCACTGCCGCTGCGATCGAGAAATTCAAAAACATCTTCGGTAACGACATAGACGTTTTTTTTGTCTACAATGGAACCGGAGCGAACGTACTCGGACTCTCCGCATTGACGGTTTCTTACAATTCTATTATATGTGCGGATTGTGCACATATCAACGTAGATGAATCGACCGCTCCCGAGAAGTTTACGGGCTGTAAGCTTGTGACCATTCAGTCCCCCAACGGGAAAATCACAGCCCAACAAGTTTCCGACAGGATCAACAGAATCGGCGACCAGCATCATCCACAGGCAAAAGTGATTTCAATATCCCAGTCTACCGAGTTTGGAACCGTTTATTCGATTGACGAGGTGAAGGCGCTGTCGGCCGTTGCAAAGTCCAAAGGGATGTTCCTGCACATGGACGGTGCGCGTATATCGAATGCAGCAGTGTCGTTGGGTAAAGATTTCGCGGCGTTTACACGCGATTCGGGTGTTGATGCCCTTTCATTCGGCGGCACAAAAAACGGATTGCTGTTCGGCGAAGCCGTGATTTTATTCAAGCGTGGCCTCACCGATCACGCCAGGTACCTGCGGAAGCAAGCCATGCAGCTCAACTCCAAGATGCGCTTCATTTCGGCCCAGTTCGACGCATTGCTTACGGACGAGCTTTGGAAAAAGAATGCGGCTCATAGTAACGCGATGGCAAAACTACTTGAACGGGAGTTACGAAAAATCCCACAAGTGAGCATTACACAGTCCGTTGACGCGAACGGATTATTCGCCACGATGCCTCCGCATGTCATTCCAGATCTGCAGAAGAAATTCCCATTTTATGTCTGGAACGAGATCACTCACGAGGCGAGGCTGATGTGTTCGTGGGATACAAGAGAAGAAGAGGTGACAGAGTTTGCGGGATATCTGAAAACACTGATTCGGTGATTCGATCGTTTGGTCATTGGAATAGTAAATTGTCAAATTACCGAATCACCGAATCAAGATTATTTTTTCTCCACGGCGTGCCCGCCGAATTCATTTCTCAACGCAGCCACAACCCTTCCCGAAAAGGTGTCATCCTGTTGAGAACGATAACGCATGAGCAACGACATGGTGATGATGGGTGCCGGCACGCCCATCTCCAACGCAGTTTCTACCGTCCATTTACCTTCACCTGACGAATGCATCACACCTTTTATTGATTGGAGGTTCGTATCCTTTTCCAGCGCGTGCTGAGTAAGTTCGAGCAGCCAGCTTCTGACTACCGATCCGTGTCCCCATACATCCGCGATGGCTGCCAGGTTCATTCCCGGATTGTGCTTGTGCATCAATTCAAATCCTTCGGCGATGGCCTGCATCATGCCATACTCGATTCCGTTGTGTATCATCTTCACGAAATGACCGCTGCCAGCCTTTCCGCAATAGAGGTATCCCTTCTCGACCGATATAGACTTGAAAAGTGGTTCACAATAATCAAAAGCCCCTTTCCAGCCACCGATCATAGTACATACTCCGTTGAGAGCGCCATCGACGCCGCCACTGGTGCCGCAGTCCAGCAGGTGAACCCCTTGTTTTTCCAACTCCTTGCCACGGGTGATGGTCTCTTTGTAGAATGAGTTTCCCCCGTCGATTAAGATGTCATCGGCGTTGAGGTAGTTTTTCAGATTATTGATGATCACATCGACCACCTGTCCCGCGGGGACCATCATCCAGATCACACGTCGTCCGGGAAGTGCCTGCGGAAGCTCATTCAATGTTGTGACGGTCTTGATACCCTCGGTCTGTATCCTCTCCATGGCTGCCTTGCTGGCGTCATACGCTACGACGGTGTGCCCGTTGCGCTTCATGTTCAAAGCGAGGTTATAGCCCATTTTCCCAAGGCCTATCAATCCAATGTGCATGACGAAAAGTATTAAGCGGTTCTAATTGTTATCCGGCGATGAAACTGTCCAATATCAAAACCCCTCCGAGCCCCAAAATGGAAACAATCGTCTCCATGGCAGACCACGACAGGAAAGTCTGCTTGAGCGTCAAATTAAAATATTCTTTAAACATCCAGAAACCGGTGTCATTTACATGAGAAAACATCAGACTTCCAGCGCCAACGCTCAGCACCATCATTTCCGGACTGACGCCCGGACCGTGCGCGAGGGTCGAAACGATGCCGGCGGCAGTCAGACCGGCCACCGTGGCGGATCCTACTGAAACCCGCACAAGCGCAGCAATTGCCCATGCCATGACCAGTGGCGAAAGTGAAAGCCGGGTTGCAAAATCAGCGACCTCATTAGCGACTCCGCTTGTAATCAGGATCTGTTTAAATCCACCTCCAGCGGCTATGACCATCATGATCATTGCCACCCCACCTATCGATTCCTGCAGGAAATTCATCATCTGGGTTGTATTCATCCCACGGCGCCATCCCAAAAAATAACAAGCCAGAAGCAATGCCAGGAGCAACGCGACAACCGGTTCCGCGAGCAACCCAATGAACGCATTGTTTATATTCATAAAGCTCTTGCCGATCGTCGCCAGTGATATAAGAAATACCGGAAACACGGCGAGGCTGAAACTTAACAACACGGAAGGCAATTGCGCGGGCACCTCCGCTTGTGATAAACCTTTCACTTCACCAAGCTTAATTCTTTTAACAAAATTCGCAAAGAAAGGACCGGCAACGACGGAAACCGGAAGGGCAAGGATCATTCCATACAACAAGGTCTTTCCCATGTCTGCATGAAAAATAGCGGCGATCGCCGTTGGGCCTGGATGCGGTGGGAGAAATCCGTGAGTTACTGACAGGGAAGACGCCATCGGGACTGCCACCCATAACAAATGCACATTCGAGGTTCTCGCCACGGCAAAAACCAACGGCACCAGGATAATAAACCCGGCATTATAAAACAGCGGAATGCCCACAATCAAACCTGTAAGCACCATCGCCCAGGGCAGTCGCTCTTTTCCAAAGCTTCTGATCAGCGTGTCACTGATTTGCCGCGCGGCTCCGCTGACTTCAATCATTTTTCCAAACATGGCTCCTAATCCAAGCACCAATGCCAATCCCGCCAGCGTATCCCCCACTCCAGTTTGAATGGCTTTCACGACCTGATCGGGTTCGATTCCCAGCGCGAGACCGGTAATGACCGATACGATGAGAATAGCCAAAAGCGGATTGAGCTTCAGAAGAATCAGGATCAACAACAGAATAATGCAGCAAAAGACAATCAGAAATGACATATCATCCTTTTAAGACCTGTTGAAGCAAATGAAACTCTGCAGCCAGATTTTTATAAAGATTCCGATAAATGGAAAAATATTGCTGATACTTCTTGTGATTCACCGGGTCCGGCGAAAACGTTTTTTCATTGGGGAAATGAAAATCAGCCTGAATATCCAGGGCTTTAAAACCCATCAGCGCCGCGCCAAGAGACGAGGCATCGTCGGTGCTGCGCACGATAAACTCTTTACCAAAAATATCACACAGGATCTGCACCCAATGTTCCGATTTGATAAATCCCCCGCTTGCAATCACCTGATCAAATTCTCCGCAATTTTCTTCAACGATTGTTGCGATGGAATACAATGCATAGCCGACACCTTCCATAATTGCACGCATAAAATGTTCGGTGCTATGACGTTGAGTCACTCCGAAAAATACGCCGGCCGATTCAGGATCGTATACAGGTGCACGCTCACCCAATAAGAAGGGCAGCAACAAGAGTCCGTCGGCGCCCGGGGCGATGACACTTGCCCGCTCTCCGAATGTTTTGGTATGTACTTTCTCCTTCAGGAATTTTTCAGAATACCACTGAGCGAGAATGGCACCGTTGTTCGTAGCCCCACCTGTTATAAAGTAGTTTTGATCCAGGAGATAATTAAACGTCCTCCCTTTTGCATCCGGTTGAACTTTGCTGGTAGCTTTACGCACGGCTCCACTGGTTCCAACGGTGAGTGACAGCGTACGTCCGTCCATTGCGCCGCTGCCGAGGTTGGCGAGACAACCATCGGACGCACCGATCACAAAAGGTGTTCCGGCATTCAATCCTAATTCTGAAGCTTTAGCCGCGCTCAGGTTTCGGGTTGTATAAACATCACAGGGTGTCGGAAGTTGCTGAGTGGAAATTCCGGCGACCTTCAGAGCTCGGTCAGACCAACTCCTTGCATTAATGTTGAACAATCCCGACGCAGATGCAACGGAAAAGTCAACCATAAATTCTCCGAAGAAATCAAACCACAAATATTCTTTGATTCCGATGAACCGGGTCGACGACTTAAATAACTCAGGGTGGTGCCTTTTCAACCACAGAATTTTGCACAAAGGCGACATCGAATGAATGGGGGTACCTGTCTCCTCGTAGATTTTCTGCCCATCGCGACTAAGAATTTCCGCTGCTTCCGCATTGCTGCGGAGATCTGCCCAGATGATCAACGGGGTAAGAACATTTCCCTTATCATCAGTGGCCATAATACTGTGCATGGCTGTGCTGAAGGAAACACCGTCAATTTTTCCCGGCGCTTTCGCCCCCGCTTCCTTCATAATTTTTTTGACTGCAGCGAGAATATCAGCTGCATTTTGCTCCGCATAGTGGAGCTGGGGGCGCTGGGTTGGATAAAATTCCTGGGCGAAGGCAACCATTTCGCCATTTTGGCTCATGACAAGCGCTTTCGCACTGGTAGTACCTACATCGACGGCAAGGATGTGTTTCAAATTTCAGGGTAAGGTCCTGAAAAATAGAGAAACCTATCGACTATTGAAATGCGGCGTTAGCGCTTAAGGAACTTGAAGGCACTCTGGGGTGCGCCCTCTTCTTTGACGGCAAGGACATAAACACCGGTCGGAAGGTCTTTTACCCGGAGGCGAATTTCATACTCATCGACCAGTTCGCTTTCCACCTCCATGGTATTCCCAATGATGTTGTGCAGGGTGAGCTTGATCTGCTTCGCCTTCGGTGTCTCAAATTTCACGCTCAGATATTCGACGGCTGGGTTGGGGAAAATTTTCACCAATTTGGATGCGTCCTGCTGGTCAAAAGGCGTAGAATCATGGGCCTGTGCCATCGCAAACTGGGTTACCAGGGCCAGGAAAACACCTAAAAATATAGTTTTAGCGAACCGCATTATTTTGCTTTGTACGTCGTTGCGTGCTCTTTAGATACAAACCGGGGGCCAAAGGTTTATTCTGAAAGGATTTATTTCCCACATTTAATTTTCCTCTAATCAGCGCCGGACAGGCCCATTATAATGCGCTGACGTCGAAATCGTCACAAATCCCTGAACGCGGCGGGCAGGAAGGTAATAAGGTCGGAGGCGATGAGTGAATGGGTTCCTCGTTCGCGGGCAGCGATGTCGCCCGAGAGACCATGAATGTAGACGCCCAGGATGGAGGCGTGCTCGGCGGAATAACCCTGTGCAAGCAGACTGGTTAAGATGCCGGTGAGCACGTCGCCTGAGCCTCCCGTAGCCATACCCGGATTACCGGTACTGTTGAAGTAGACTTTACCCGCAGGGGTTGCAATGGATGTATGCGCTCCCTTCAGTACAATCACCGCATTAGCTTCTTTTGCAAAGGTGATCTGGCGTTGCAGGCGATCGAAGTCATGTTGCCATGGGCCGGTCAGGCGTTCAAACTCTTTGGGGTGCGGTGTGAGAATACTTCCTGCCGGAATAATATGCATCAGCTCGCGGTGCGAACTCAATATATTGAGTGCATCTGCATCGATCACCGTCGGCTTTCCTGTTTCAAGAATTTTTCGCAACCCGTTGACGGTACGTTCTTCCTGTCCAAGGCCCGGACCAATCCCGATCACGTCAAAGTGAGATACGTCTTGTGCAGAAGTGAAAATTTTTTCATCGGGATCAATGGATGCCATTGCTTCGGGAACCCCAGTCTGAATAATCGAATTGCCCAGGCCGGGAACGTGCGCTGTCAACAACCCAACGCCTGCGCGCAGGGCTGCGCGTGCGGCAAGCACACAAGCACCCATCTTGCCATAGCTGCCGGCGATGAGCAGCGCTCTCCCATAGATTCCTTTATGATCGAAAGTGGATCGGGGTCGAAGGAGCTTCTTCATCGATGGCCGCGTCAGGTAGTAATAAGACGAAGGTGTTTCACTGATGAATAGCCGGTCGAGTCCGATGTCTACTAATTCCCAGCGACCCACATACGCTCCATTTTCGGGAAGCATGAATGCCAGCTTCGGCAACTGAAAGCTGATCGTGGTGTGTGCTTTGACAACGACTCCTTCAGAATGTTTATCAATGAATAATCCTGACGGGATGTCAATCGCAATTCGGGAGCAATCCGTTTCGTTGACCGCGTTTATTGCTTCAGCAAATACGCCGTCAGCAGGACGTGAAAGTCCTGACCCGAAGATCGCGTCGATCAACACATCACATTCAAATTTTGACGGCTTACCGGCATCGGTAAAGTTGAACCGCCTGACTTTGGCAGGAAGGCGGTCAAGATTCATTTTGAAATCTCCAGACTCTTTTACACCTCCATTGACGAGCCATACTGAAACTGGATAATGCCATTCGGATAAGAGGCGGGCTACGCCGAGGCCATCCCCACCATTATTACCAGGCCCACACACCACGGTGACCGTGTTGGCGGCATCAAAATTTTCAACAAACCATTGGACAAAACTGCGGCACGCGCTTTCCATCAGCTCAATGGAGGAAATTTTTTTGCGAGTGATCGTCGCCGAATCCAGATCGCGAATTTGCTGAGCGGTGAAAATGGGAAGCATCGTTGTGTTGTGAACTCTGATCACATAAAATTACAAACCAGGGATCAGAATAAATATCACAATAAATCCTGCACGATATCAAAAACCGTCATCGATCGGTTCCCAGAGCTCGATCTTGTTTCCTTCCGGGTCCATGATCCAACCAAATTTTCCGTAGGGCTGCTCATCAATATTTCCAACAACCTCTACATGCTCAGTTTTCAGTGATGAAATGAGCGCATGAAGATCTTTAACCCGGTAGTTAAACATAAAATCCTTTTTGCTGGGATCCAGGTAGTTGGTGGTTGCAGAAAATATGCTCCACGCTGTGCTGGCCGGAACCTTAGCGCCTGGATTTTTCGGATCAATCCATTCGAACTGGCAACCCCACTGCGTGATGTTGAGTCCCAGATGGGTAGCATACCATTCATTTAATTTCTTGTTGTCAGAACCTTTGAAAAACACACCACCCAATCCGGTGACTTTTTCAGAGGCAACCGTGTTCAATGGCGGCAAGAAAGAAGTTGGCTGCCATAAAATAACCTTGTTGCCTTCGGGATCAAGCAGGTGCGCAAACTTTCCTTCCTGGTGCTCTTCTTCGCTTGTTATAGTAACACCTTTGTTAACAAGAGACGCGATCATTCCTTTCATGTCGTCCACACGATAATTTATCGCGAATTCTTTTTTGGATGGCTTGAACAGACTATCGGATGCCGGCAACGGATTCCATGCCGTATAAATAACCCGATTCGGTTCACCGGTGTCATTGGCAAAAAAACAATTGCCAATTCCAAGGTGTTTTGCGTACCAGGATTTTAATTCCGTTGGATTTTGAGCGGTGAAAAAAATCCCACCAATACCAGTCGCTTTCATAGGTCAGGCTGTTTTGGGAACAAAATTCTTTTGACGAAGCAGCCCGGCGGCGATGAGGCTGATCAATACTCCAACCGGTGCGATTTCCATCAGCGTCATACCGAAACGGATCACAGGATTTTTGTACATCTCCCGATACTTTTCCATTTGCTCACTGAGCGCTTTAAACTCCGCTGCAGGCATTCCGCCCGCCTGTGCTCGCTCGAGCGCGAATGAAGTGTATTTTTCCATGAAGTCTGGCGCGATCAATTTCAGATAAACCTCCCAGCCTAAACCGTAGCTCAGGGAAGCAATGATGGTAATCAATAATCCAACCTGAAGGCCACGACCGAAACTGATGACTCCGTTGAGCGTACGGTCGCGATAAGATTTGACTCCAAAAAAGATCATCGACAGTGCGATGACCATGGTCGTATACCCAATCAGTTCACCTGTTCCGCGAAAGGTTTCATTGTTCTGCAGGGGAATTGTGGCGAACATGAGTATAACGATGATCACTCCGGATATCAGGCCAAACGTGATGACAGTCTTTTTCATTTGGTGGAAGTTAAGGTGTATTTGACTAAAAACAGTTTCGTGCCAGCGGTGGCAAAACCCGGAGGAAAATTCTGGCCGGTCAGATCATAGCAAATGGTAAGCGAGTCGCCGTCCCTTTTGTAAATGGCCTTAATCGTTTTCCCTTTGTTGGGCCCCTCGGTTCCGGTAATTACCATTCTGTTTTCGTTCAGAAGATCGACCGTGCCGTGATCGTTCTGAAGATCATACCGGCCATCGGTCATTTGGAGAACCAAAGTAGAGGTTATGCTGGTGGGAAGAGTTTGGCCAGCCTGCTCAGCATAATCCGCCTGCCAGCGTCCATCCAGCGAACTCGCGAGTTCAGCCAGCAGGATCAGTGAGGTTAAAATTGAAGACATCATGTTATTTTTTTTGCCTCAAAAATTCACTCAGCGCGGCCAAATTCCTTCACCCGAAAGTATGATTTAGGAATTTAAAGGTGAATTCAAACTTTTGGACGATCGTCGATATTCTCCGGAATGAAAGAATCAGGGGATCAGACGAAGTTCTTTGGCGCGCTGCACGGCCTGGGTGCGGCGGCTGACTTCGAGTTTCTGAAAGAGATTTGATGAGTGGGTTTTCACCGTGTTCAGAGAAACAAAAAGCTTGTCAGCGATCTCCTGGTTCGACAGGCCACTGGCGATCAGGTCGAGCACTTCTTTTTCGCGTTTGCTGATTCCTAGTCTTTCAAGGGCGGTCTCGTCGAGTTTGAAATCGGGTGATGCGATGATGAGCTTTTTCCGGGTGAACCGAAGTCCAGCCCACACGCCGAGTACGGTAAAAAAAACGGCGACGATGCCCACATAAAATTCCAGGGACAAGTCCCGGACAAAAAGTCTGTATTCAAAATACTTGAGCACAAAGATGAGCACCGCCAAGGAGAGCCCGTATAGAAAAATAGTGCGTTTCACAGGCTACAAAGTAAACGTTGTCAGCGGCAAATTTCAATAGGTTTCGCAGCAACCGGAATTAATATATTTGTCCTGTTCACCAACATGAAGCCACCACTTATATTCCTAAGGATCATTATTTATATCGGTCTCTTGTTTTGCGCCTACCCTTTGCGTGCGCAAATCACGGAAGGTGATTCTTTAAAAAACGCATTGACACAGGCATCCCATGATACCCTCCGAATCAAGATCCTGAACAAACTTGCCGAAATACTGCCCGAAGGAGAGTGGGAAGGCTACAATGAGCAGATGGAAAGTCTTGCCGTTGAAAAACTGAAAACGGCAAAGGGCAAGGAAGCCACGCTTTATCAATCCTGCCTCGCGGCGGCGTATAATAACAAAAGTATCACCTATAAAATCGAAGGCAGAATTGCCGAAGCCCTGGAACTCAATAAAAAAGCGCTTGAACTTTTCGAAAAAATCGATGATAAAGTCAATGTGGCCGTGAATGAATATAACATCGCGAAACTCTATCAGGCGCTCGGTGATATAGGAAGAGCCATTCAATCACTACAGCGGGCGGAAAAAATTTCAGGAGACTATCATACAGAAGTACAACCCTATTGCCTTAACCAGCTTGGCTTCATCAGCAAAGAGCAAGGGGAATTTGATCAGGCGCTCAAGTATCATGAAACAGCATACAGAATTTCTGAATCGATGAAGGACGATGAGTCAATGGCATTTACATTGACCTGTCTTGGACTTGTCTATATGGACCTGAATCGGCTCAATGATGCGCGGGATGCGTTTCTGAAGACTTTGCCGATCTATTCAAGCCTGAACCACCAACAGAACCTTGCCGCTTCTTACCTCCACCTGGGAGAAGTCTACAAAAAGCAGGGTGAAAACGAACAGGCCCTGAAAAATTTTTCGCGCTCCCTTGACATCAATCGAAAGCGTGCTGACAAAGGTGCAATTGCCGCGTCACTCGGCGGGTTGGGTACGACCTATCTCCAAATCAAAAACCTGAGGGATGCTGAGAAAAACTTCCGCGAAGCGCTGGCCCTTTCGGAACAACTGGGTTTTCCAAAAGGCATTTATACATCGGCCGATGGTTTATACACCATTTATAAAGGCAGAGGCGACGTGGCAGGAGCGCTTCGCATGCATGAACTGGCAGTTGAGATGAAAGACAGCATGAATAACGAGGCTACCCGGAAAAATACGATTCGTTCGCAGTTCAGATATGAATTTGAAAAAAAGGCTGCTGCCGACAGCATCCGGGCCGCCGACGAAAA
The DNA here is from genome assembly GCA_044227305.1 of Cyclobacteriaceae bacterium. Taxonomy (GTDB): domain Bacteria; phylum Bacteroidota; class Bacteroidia; order Cytophagales; family Cyclobacteriaceae; genus ELB16-189. The sequence goes on from JBGAFJ010000002.1 coordinate 928,862, forward strand.
GAAGTTTATCCTCGCGCAAGCTGCCACCCAACGTTATGCGATTTTCGGTGGTGCCTTATTAATTCTGGGTCTCGTCGGTTTTCTGGTCTATCGTCTTCGTGTGAATCAGCGCATGAAGGAATTGAAATTGCGGACACGTATTGCCAGCGATCTGCACGACGATGTTGGCTCAGCACTAAGCAGTATCTCGCTGTTTGCAGGTGTGGCTCGCCTGAAGCCCGGCGATTCATCGGTGTCGATCGTGGAAAAAATTGAAAATACCAGTCGTGAAACCATAGAAAATATGAGTGACATAGTCTGGAGCATTCAACCCCACAACGACAGCTTTAGAAGCGTACTGCAGAAAATGAAGCAGTTCGGGGAAGACATCATGCATTCTGCCGGAATTGAATTCTATTTTGACTATCATCCTTCCCTCGAAAAACTTTCCCTGAATATGATTCAGCGGAAAAATCTGTATTTGATCTACAAGGAAGCGCTGAACAATACGGCGAAATACTCGCAAGCGAAAGAGCTGCATGTGACACTCACGAGAAAAGGAAAACACATCGAGCTTGCCATTCAAGACAACGGAGTGGGCTTTGAGGCGGGCTCTGGTCATACCGGCAATGGGTTGACCACTATGAAACAACGCGCCGGCGAGATGGAGGCTGTCCTGGAGTTCAATTCTGTTGCCGGACAAGGTACCCGCCTTCTACTCACGATATAAACAAAAAGTCCCGGAGACTGCTCCCCGGGAACTTTTTCCTTCCAGACTCATCCCAAACCAAAAAGCTATTGAACCGTAACTTTTCGGATCAGGTTGTTATAAGAATCCGTGATGTAGATGACGCCGTTGCTGTCGAACACGATGCCAAATGGATTTAAAAATCTCGCTTCATTCTGACCACCGTCCGCAAAGCCAGGCTGATCTGTTCCGAGGAATGAAGACACAATCCCCTGAGGTGTGATTCGTCGGATCCGGCTGTTGCCCCGATCCACCACATACAAATCATTGCGCGGACCAAACACGAGCGAAGTGACATTCGTACTGAATCTTGCATCTGCAAGACTACCGTTGGCGTACCCTGAAGTTGTGCTCCCTGCGTAAACCGTTACGGTCCCGTCTGGTTTGATCTTCCGGATGCGCGGAACATCGATAACATAGATATTATTATCGCCGTCGATGGCCATTCCGGAAAGGCTGGCAAAACTTGCTGCCGTGCCAACCCCATCGGCAGTGCCATAGGATCCGCTGCCTGCAAAAGTTGTGACATCACCTGCGGGAGTGATTTTGCGAATGCGATAATCGCTGGCGTCAGCCACATAAAGGTTACCGTTTGAGTCGAACACCATACCCGAAATCGAGCGAAACTGAGCTGCCGTACCATTGCCGTTGACATATCCCGATGTTCCGCTTCCTGCGAATGCCGTTACCACACCGCCTGCGGTCATTTTCCTGACGCGATTATAGTCTCCTACAAAAAAATTGCCTGAAGCGTCCTTCGTGATCACGGCGGGGCTAAGAAACTGAGCAGTAGCGCCGGTCCCGTCATTGGTACCGCTTGTTGAACTGCCTGCGAACGTAGTCACTACACCTGCCGAGGTTACTTTACGGATTGCTGAATTCAATCCCTCCGCCACCAGCAGATTTCCAGATGCGTCGAGAGCAATGCCACTCGGCAATGTAAACCTGGCAGACGAACCTGTGGCATCAACGAAGCCTGCGTTTGATGAGCCGCCTCCAGCCAACGAGGTCACTGAAAACTGATTGAGGACGTCCAGTGACGGTGACGCAGCACTCTTGACACCACTCACCGATACGATGACAGAGCCGTCCGCCGCACCCTCGGGTATATTGACTTTCAATTCGGTGGCGGTTGAAGAAATGACGGAAAACTCATTCACTCCAAATAATACTTTATTCTGTGACCCATCGATACTGAAATTACTTCCTGTAATCGTGAGAACGTCGCCGGTAAAACCCTTGGTTGGGGAGATGGATGTAATCACCGGAACCAGTAACACCGAAAAGGTATTTTCTGATACGACGGATTGACTTCCAACCGTGACGGTGATTTTGTCGGAAGACGCCGACGCCGGAACCTTGACTTTCAACTGCGTATCTGATACCGAAGTGGGCGTCGCTGAAACGGCGCCGAATTTAACTGACACATTCGCTGCGACGGCACCGAAGTGAGTTCCTGTAATCGTGACTTCATCACCGACGATCCCTTTCTGCGGCGTGAAAGACGTGATCGTAGGTGAGAGCGGAACGGTAAACGATGCCGACGAGGTGACTGTTTGATTGCCCACCGTTATTGAAATGGGGGCGGTAACCGCACCGCCTGGAACCGTAACCTTTATCTCGGTTGACGAGGCAGAGACGATCGTAGCCGACACCGTTCCGAATGTGACCTGATTTTCCGGTGCTGTTGCTCCAAAGTTGGAACCGCTAATGGTGACCTGTGTTCCAGGGGCACCTTCTGTAGGGGAAAAAGAATTGATAACCGGAGTAGCCGGCGTGGGTTCCTGATCCTTTTTGCAAGAAGCTGTGAGAAAGACAGCAGCAAGCAAAATGGGGATGAATAATTTCTTCATGGTTCCTTGGTTTGTTTGTAATTCAAAACAAGGAAATGATGAAAGGCAGGACAACTACCAAACGTGGTAGCTGTGATTTCTAGACAAGCTTTTGATGGATTGCTTTTGCAACCGCTTCGGTCATTGAAGCAACGTGAAGTTTTGCGTAGATATTCTTAATATGAAATCGCACCGTATCGTATGTGATATTGCATTTGTCTGCGATCATCTTATAACTCAAACCTTTTACGAGATGGCCCAGAACTTCCCGCTCCCGTTCTGAAAGGTTTGAATCGCTTGTTGTGCGTTTGTCCAGATTGGATTTGAAAAGGTTCAACACGCGGGTAGCAATCTTTCCCGTCATGGGGGCACCACCATGATAGGCTTCGGTAATCGCCTCTACTAACTTTTCGGGACTGGTATTTTTAAGTACGTATCCGGATGCGCCTGCGCAAATGGCTGAAAAAATATTTTCATCATCATCAAAAACAGTCTGCATGATGATCTTGGCGTCAGGAAAGTATAATTTGATTTCCCGAACTGCATCAATTCCATGAATCCCCGGCATCTGGATATCCATGAGGATAACATCCGGATTGCTTTCTTTTATTTTCCCGATGACATTCTCTGCATCGCGGTAGGCGCCTGCGCAGAAAAAACCGGGGGTTAAATTAACAAGCTGTTTTAAAGCATCGATGACACTTTTATGGTCCTCAAAAATTGTAACTCGAATGTTCATCATTTGCGAAATTAAGGCTTTGAACGTTCCCAGGAACTACCAAATTGAGTAGTCCGGAAAATTTACCCTGCCCATCCATCGCGGTCCAAACTCCTGTATTGGATCGCTTCAGCGAGGTGTTCCACTTTTATTTCTTCTGTCTCCGCGAGGTCAGCAATGGTGCGTGATACTTTTAGTATTCTGTCGTAGGCACGCGCCGAAAGACCCAGCCGTTCCATTGCTGTCTTCAGCAGTTTGATGCCTTCGTCCTGAACCACGCATATCTCTTTCACCATGTTCGAGCTCATCATCGCATTACAATGAATATCGGTCCTGTCTTTAAATCTCTGTGATTGAATTTCGCGAGCCTTCACCACACGCTGACGGATCTCCTCACTGGTGTTGCTGCGGCGGTGGGCTGTCATCTCGTCAAAACTTACCGGCACCACTTCCACGTGTAGATCGATGCGGTCGAGCAAAGGACCACTAACCCGGCTGAGATAGCGCTGTACCACACCCGGTCCACAAACGCATTCTTTTTCCGGATGGTTATAAAACCCACAGGGGCAGGGATTCATACTTGCTACGAGCATGAAATTGGCGGGATAGTCTATAGAAACCTTTGCACGTGTGATCGTAATGCGACGTTCCTCCATCGGTTGGCGCATGACCTCAAGCACTGTGCGCTTGAATTCCGGAAGCTCGTCGAGGAAGAGAACGCCGTTGTGTGAAAGAGAGATCTCGCCGGGCTGAGGAATGCCGCCGCCACCGACCAGGCCGATATCTGAAATTGTATGATGAGGACTTCTGAAGGGTCTGTTTGTGAGCAGAGATCCATTCCTGCCGATCTTCCCGGCGATGGAATGAATCTTTGTAGTCTCAAGGGCTTCGTTCAGCGTCAACGGCGGCAGAATGGAGGGAAGACGATTGGCTAGCATCGTCTTGCCAGCGCCGGGTGGCCCGATCATGATTACATTATGGCCGCCTGCTGCGGCGATCTCCAGGGCACGTTTGATATTTTCCTGCCCCTGAACGTCCCTGAAATCTGTATCGTAAGTATTCAGTTTGTGTTGAAAAATGCTGCGGACATCCACCACCAATGGTTCTATTGATAACTTTCCCGAAAAGAAATCGATGGCCTCGCGCAAAGTTTCGACACCAATAATATCGATGCCACTGACGATCGCAGCTTCGCGTGCATTCATCTTCGGTAGCACAAATCCCTTGAAGTTTTCTTTTCGAGATTGGAGTGCGATCGGCAGCACCCCTTTGATCGGCCGCACCTTCCCATCGAGGGCCAACTCACCCATGATCACATATTTGTCGAGTTCGGCCGCTTCGATTTGCTCTGACGACTGGAGGATGCTAAGGGCGATCGGAAGATCGTAAGCTGACCCCTCCTTCCGCACGTCGGCTGGCGCCAGGTTGACTACCACTTTATTCCGCGGCATGAAAAACTGTAGTGTTTTCATCGCTGACTCAACACGATGCTCGCTCTCTTTAACAGCGATATCCGGCATACCGCTGATGTGCAGATGCAACCCCTGGGTAATGTTAACCTCCACGGTAATCGTGCGCGCGTCGACACCATGGACGGCGCTGCCGAATGTTTTAGCTACCACGTTAGACCTTTTGTTACCCGAAATATCCGGAGAACGCGTGGGCAGGCATGTTAAAAGAGATGACGGTTTACCTGATGAATTTGTGTCAGGTAATTCAAGAGAATCAACGACGTGCAGTAGACACCTGAATCCCGATCGGCTACTTGGCCAGAAGTTTTTCGAGGAGCAGGATCGTAATGTGAATGATCTTGATGTGCACCTCCTGGATCCTGTCGGCGTAGCCAGTGTGCGGCACACGAATCTCGATGTCGGCAAGCGGTCCCAGTTTACCGCCGTCTTTGCCTGTGAGCGCAATCACTTTCATACCCTTGTCCTTCGCCACTTTCACCGCTTCGATCACGTTTTTTGAATTGCCACTCGTGCTCAGACAAAAAAGAACATCTCCCCGGTTGCCCAATGCCTCGAGGTATCGGGAAAAAATGAAGTCGTAGCCATAGTCATTGCCGACACATGAAATGTGACTGGCATCCGAAATGCAAATCGCGGGGATCGCTCTTCTCTCATCGCGATATTTGCCTGTAAGCTCTTCGGCAAAGTGCATTGCATCGCAGTGCGAACCGCCATTACCACATGAAATCACCTTCCCCCCTGCCTCAATGGATGATGCCATCATTGACGCGCCTTTCTCTATGGAGGAAATATTTGCCTCATTTTTCAAAAAGGCAGACAGAACATCGGCTGCTTGCGTCAGTTCACCGGTGATAACAGATGAATAGTTCATGGCTTTTTTGCGGGGTCCTGATTTTTTGCCGCTTCCTGGAAGTCGTAGACTTTGGCCTTCAGCACATTGTTGTCGCGTTCTACCTCTTCCAGCTTTCTGCGACTGGCACGGGTATCCACCCAATACCAGATGAAGTCGACGAGAATGAGAATGACTCCCAAAGCGGAGACAAATTTAAAAACCGGAATGTATTTGAGCAGACCCAAAAGATCGAGATGACCATCCACCATGACGGTGAATACAAATGATCCCAGCTGATAAACTGCAAAAATGGCGTATAGAATAAGTCTTTTCCGGTTCATCACGAGATATTCTTTTCAAACATACTGCAATTCTGCTAAAAGGAAGTTATATCCGGATGAAGAAAATCGGATAGCGTTACCCATGTTAGTTTTTCTGGATACTGTTCAATTTCCAATAAAGTCCCTTGGACTGGAGGAGATCATCATGTGATCCGCGCTCGATGACGCGTCCTTCCTGAATTACAATGATTTCGTCGGCATGCTGAATGGTACTCAAGCGATGCGCGATGACCAGCGACGTCCGGTTCTTCATCAAATTAAAAAGCGCCTCTTGTACGAGTTTTTCTGATTCTGAGTCAAGTGCCGAAGTGGCTTCGTCAAGGATAAGGATAGGTGGATTTTTCAGCACCGCACGGGCAATGCTGAGTCGCTGACGTTGACCGCCTGACAATTTTGAACCCCGCTCACCGATCCGAGTCTGATATCCATTGTCGGTCTGCATGATAAAGTCGTGGGCATTGGCAATTTTAGCTGCCTGTATTACAGCAGCTTCGTCGACATGGGGCATGCCAAAAGCGATGTTGTTGAAAATGGTGTCATTGAAAAGAATCGATTCCTGCGTGACGACGCCCATTTGTTTGCGAAGGGATTCGATCTCGTAATCGCGAATGGAGCGCCCGTCGATGCGCACCTCTCCTTCTGTGGGGTCGTAAAAGCGAGGTACCAGATCGGCGAGTGTAGACTTGCCTCCACCGGATGGACCGACCAAAGCAACGGTTTTTCCTTTTTGAATTTTGAGATTGATATCACGGAGAACAAGGTTTGTGTCGTATGCAAAACTGACGTCCTTGAATTCGATCTCCTCACGAAACTCCTGTAGAGGCACCGCATCGGGTTTATTCTCCACCGCAGGTACCAGATCGATAATCTTGAAAATTCGTTTCGCAGAAGCTGTACCGCGCTGCAGCGTGGTGATACCGTTTGAAAACTCCTTGGCGGGTTGAATAATCATCGCAAACACCGTAAGAAAACCAAGGAATACCGCCGGCTTCAGTTCCGGATCGTTGCCCAACACCATGTTCCCGCCAAAGAAAATAATACCGACGATAATGGTCACACCCAGCATTTCTGAAACCGGCGAAGCCATTTCATTCTTGTACGACATGGACTTTGAAAGCTTCCGGTACCTTACCGCCTCCTCATCCATTTTGTCGATCACATACTTTCTCGCATTGAATGCTTTTACCACGCGCATGCCACCCAGCGTCTCATCTAAAATGTTGACGATGCGACCGAGGGATTCCTGCGCGTCGATCGCCTGGCGTTTCAGTCTTCTGATGATCGTAGCGAGCACGCCGCCGGTTAACGGCAGTACAATGAGGGTGAACAAAGTCAGTTTGACTGAGATGGTGAACAAAACCAGGAACCAAACGATGATCGTAATGGGCTCTTTCAAAACAGACTTCAGCCCACTCATAACACCTTGTTCTACTTCCAGCACATCGTTGGTGAACCTTGACATCAGGTCTCCCTTTCGTTCATTGTTGAAGAACCCGATATGCAGTCGTGTGACATTCCGAAAAATATCCATCCGCATATTCTTCACCAGATCGACGCGGATTTTGGTTGCCATCACGCGTTCCAGGTAACGGAAGAGATTAGCCAGTGTGACACAAACTACGATCAAACCACAAACAAACAACAACGCATCTACCTGCCCACGCTCGTTAATGATCGCACGGAAATAATGATTGAATACACCCACAACGTAATCTGAAGAAAAACTGAAAGGAGGTATGGGTTCGACGGCAAGGGTATCCTTCGCGGCACCGAACAGGACATCCAACATGGGTATCACCAGTACAATATTGAATGCTCCGAAAATGATTCCCAGAATGGCGAACGTGAAGAACAGGAAAAGATTCTGGCGAAGGTTTTGTGCGTAAGAAAGTATCTTTAAGAAGATATCCATTTAAATCGATTAAAAATCGTAAGCCCTTGCGGCGATGTTCCAGCGTAAAGCTACGGAAGTAAGGGTTGTATTATTATTAAATGCGGGATCGGGGCTCTTGCTGTTACGCACTGTCGCCTTCAGGTCGATAAAGAAATTATGACGCAGCATGTAGGAAGCCAGAAAATCGACATACATGATTTTGTTGTCAGTTCCCTGCGCGACTTTATTGTCGTAATCCATTTGTCGTTTATTGTAGCTCTTGTTCGGATCACCGCCCCAGTCGTTATAAAGCGCACCCGCCGCTATATCCGCCGCTGTTGCATCGCGACCGGTCTGGGCATAAAATGATTTCAGCGTCAGGTTCAGCTTGGGCACGGGCTGATAACGAACGATGGCAGCCAGCTCATAAAAATTAGCTCCAAGCGGATGGGCCAGCGGCTGCATATAATTTGTATAGCTGGTGAACTGATTTTTGTGCGAATAGGTATAGGGTCGCACCACGTTCGCTTCCAACTGCAGATCGAGGTTGTTAATGCCTGCGACGTCAATATATTTTATGCCACCCTGTACAGCGAACTTGTTTGCCCACCATCCATTTCCGGATTTGATATTGGCAAGGACGAACTCGTCGAGTACGAATTGTCCATAAAATGAAAATCGTTTCGCTGCTAGCCACTTCCAGTCCAGACCGACGAGCACATTGTCTGCGCTTCCATTTTGTTGCTCAACGGCGCGATAGAAGATCACCGGGTTCAGGTAATTGAGCTCAAACACACCTCCATTGATTGTATCCTGCGGAGAAAATACAACTGACTCAAAAAATCCCAGATTCAGCTTCTTGCTGACATTGATGCTGAGCTCGTGAAACGCAACGTATTTGTCCGGGTAGCGGAATGAAGTACTGGAACCTCCAGCCGTAGCGGGTGCGATCGCCGTCATTCTATTCAACTGGAAGAGATAGTTGAACTTCCACACTTTTACATTGGCACGCAGGAACTGACTTGGTGGGGCGAAGTCGGACATAATCAGAGAACGGAATCCATTGCCGATGTTGGTGCGGTCGTGACCGAACTGGAACCAGATGTGTTTTGAAATATTAAAGTCGATGTAAGCGCGGGCTTCGAAGAAATCGTACGCGTCATTTTTATAACTCTTCCAAAACCCCTGGTGCGGCATGGCATAATAGCCATAGAGATTAGAATAGTCGGAAGCATAGGCTGGCAATCGCGCCTGGTTCTCGCCGAGATAGGTATAGAATCCAATCTTTTTATCGATCATGCCCCGGATTTCAACACCACGGGTATTAATGAATACAGAATTGCCGAGGCGTGAATCCTTTCCCATGCCGAGGTATAGTACCGGATTGACATGGACATCAAACTCCGGTTTATCCACATAGAAAAGATCTGACTTCTTTTTATAGAGCTCTTTCAGAAAAGGTTTTTCGCTTTCGTTGGTTGTAGCGCGCGACCATTCCCAGCTGTCGTTCCTCAGGTACTCAAGATTGAATTTATCGGCGCGGCTTTGAAACACCCCTTCATTTTTATCCAGGGAGTCGATGGCCGCCGCGATCGCCGAGCGTTTGTAGGGCTTCACGGAAGTAAAAATCTCTTCCATGATCTTGCCGGATTTTACCTCGTAGCGGTCAATGCGGTGATAGTAATCTTCGTTGAGGGGCGCGTTGGTGCTCTGAGAGAATGCTGCGAGGGACGTGCAGGCGACAAGTGCTAAAACGACGACTATTTTCATCTTCATGGGTGGAAAAAATCCGGGCTGCTGCACCGGGCCGTTAATTCTGATTTAGCACCATTAGGAAACTCAAAAATACAACGAAAAAGCCCTTTCTCAACAATCTCGCGGGTTTTGCCTTGCAAATCGTTCCCTGCTAATTATCTTTGCAGTCCTTTATCAAAAGAGTAGGTTTTTATGAAGAAAAGCATCCATCCCGAGTACCAGGAAGTCGTTTTTTGGGACACCTCGAGTGATTTTAAGTTTTTGACCCGTTCGACCCTGAAGTCGAAAGAGACTACGAAATGGACTGACGGAAAAGAATATCCGGTGATCAAAGTGGAAGTAAGTTCTGCTTCGCACCCCTTTTTCACAGGTAAGAAAATGTTCCTGGATTCAGCAGGTCGCGTAGAGAAATTCCAGAAGAAGTATACAAAGAAATAGGCATTAGACTCCGTTCAGGAGTTCGCGGCTTGCAGCCCGACCCGCCAATAGCCCGTAGCCCGGTCCATCAATAGCCCGCAGTTTAAACTGCGGGCTATTGATGGACCGGGCTGCGGTCATTTAAATGGTACCGGTTTTTATTTTCAAAGACCTATTTTAGCGTCATGAACATCGTTGTATTCGACGACCCTGCCATCCGCACCGACCTCATGCCATTTACGCTGACGCGTCCGGTGGCGGCGATGCGTGTGGGTATTCTCACCATACGGGAAAAGTGGGAGCAGTACTTCGGTCAAGCCGCCTCTTTTCTGGCCCAGGACTATTTGCAGGAAAAGTATCCGCTCCAGCTTGACAACGACAACCTATTCATCAATGGGGCTCTTTGTCCGGATGAAACCATCTTCAACGCCCTCAGGGAACTCCAGAGTGGAGAAGTGTTGGGAAAGAACAACACCGTGCTGGCCGTCAGGGGAGCCTCGTTTGATTTCAGCAAAGAGAAATTCTCATTAAAAGAATACACGGCTAATGTTGTTTTGATCGACAAGCCCTGGAAGATCTTTTTGGAGAACGCATCGCAGATAAAAACCGACATACTCATCGTAACCCGAGGACGCAAGTCGGCGCCGCTCAACGATCCCTACACGAAGGTTTATTCACCTGAAAATATCTTCATCGAAGAAGGCGCTGTGATCCGTGATGCGACACTGAACGCATCAACCGGTCCTATATACATAGGAAAGAAAGCCGAGATACAGGAGGGCACTGTCATACGCGGCTCGTTCGCGTTGCTTGAAGGCTCGGTTGTAAATATGGGTGGCAAGATGCGCGGAGACACCACAATTGGACCTCATTGTAAAGTGGGTGGAGAGATCAGCAATGCGGTGATCTTTGGTTACAGTAACAAAGCACACGACGGATTTCTCGGAAGCTCGGTGCTGGGTGAATGGTGCAATCTCGGCGCGGACACCAACACATCGAATCTGAAGAACAATTATGATGCGGTGAAGCTTTGGAATTATGGGAAGAAGAGTTTCCAAAACACCGGACTAACTTTCTGCGGACTGATGATGGGTGATCACAGCAAGGCGGGTATCAATACGATGTTTAATACTGGAACCGTTGTCGGTGTTGCCGCCAATATTTTTGGTGATGGCTATCCGAGAAACTTTGTTCCATCGTTCGCCTGGGGCGGTGCGGCGGGTTTTACAACTTTTCAATTGGAGAAAGCCTACGAGACGGCATCGAAGGCTATGGAGCGCAGGAGTCAGGTTTTGAGTGATACTGACAAGAAAATATTACAACACGTATTTAACTCCTCACAAAGCGAACGCGTGTGGGAAAAGAAGTCTTAGGAAAGAATGAAATTCGCTGACATCCCCGGCCTGGCAGAAACGAAGTCCAGACTCGTCAACTCGGTAAAAGACGGAAAAGTCGCTCATGCACAACTCTTCATCGGAAGAAGCGGCGCGTTGAATTTACCACTAGCGCTCGCCTACATGACCTATCTTCATTGCACCAACCGAGGCAAAGACGATTCCTGCGGTACATGCGCTGCGTGCAGTAAAAACCTGAAGTACATCCATCCAGACACCCATTTCGTGTTCCCGGTCAGCAACGTGAAAGGCGACAAGGACGACGAGCGTTTCCGTGCTGATATTATGAAAGCCTGGAGAACCTTTTTACTCGAACAGCCTTTCGGCAATCTGGTAGACTGGACTCTTTCCTACGGCGGCGAAGACAAGCAGGCGATCATCTCCCGCGAGGAAAGCCGCGAGATCGTGAAGACACTTTCACTTAAGCCATTTGAAAGTCCGTTTAAAGTGATGATCATCTGGCAGCCGGAGTACATGCATCCTTCTGCCGCCAACGGTATTCTTAAGATCCTGGAGGAACCACCGCCCAATACATTCTTCCTTCTGGTTTCAAATAATCCCGAGAGGCTGCTGGCAACCATTCTATCGAGAACACAACAGGTGGTGGTACCTATGCTTTCAGATAAAGACCTGGAGGCATACCTCGCGTCACAACCGGGCATTGATTCAATAAAAGTCAGTAAAGTCACGGCCGAAGCAGAGGGTAACGTACGGCTCGCGCAGGAATTACTGACAAGCGAGATTGAAGACAATCATGAACGGATGGCACTCTGGATGAGAACTTGTTTCAGGAGAGATTATGCCGCAATGGTGCCGCTCGCAGATGAGTTTCACGAGTTCGACCGCCTTCAGCAGCAGTCTTTCCTCGCTTATACATTGATGATGATGCGTGAAACATTGCTGGCCATGTCAGGCGCTACAGAGATGTTGCGCAGTCGCAATGGTGAGCAGAAATTCGTTCAGGATTTTTCAAAAGTGATGACTGTAGCGCGAATCGAAAAGACCAATCAACTCATCACCGATGCAACGCTCCATCTTGAACGCAACGGCAGCGCGAAAATGATTTTTTTGGATCTGTCGCTACAGGTATCGAAAGTGCTGAATGGGGGAAGTTAATGAGAGGGCGAAAGTTCAAGGTTCAAGGTTCAAGGTTTAAGGTTTAAGGTTTAATCCAATTCAATTATTTTTACCGTTTCATTTTCAATCTTATTTAAAACAAGATGACAAAACCATTGTTCGCATTTTTTTTCTTCTTATTACTCACAACGAGCTGTGCTCAAAATAAAAAGAATGACTACGTAGTCACCATCAAGACCGAATACGGTGATATGGTGGCAATTCTTTACGATGAGACCCCGTTGCACAAGGCAAACTTTATCAAGCTCGCTAAAGAGCACTATTTCGACAGCCTCCTCTTCCACCGCGTCATCCAGGGATTTATGATCCAGGGCGGTGACTCCGCATCCCGTCATGCGGCACCGGGACAACCCCTGGGTATCGGTGGGAAAAAATATACGATCCCGGCGGAATTCAACCCCAAATTCTTTCATGAAAAAGGCGCCTTGTCGGCTGCGCGTACCGGCGATAATGTGAATCCAACCAAAGCTTCCAGCGGCAGTCAGTTCTACATCGTGCAGGGAACCGTGTTTACACAAAGTGACATCGAATCGATGAAGGTCGATATGAACAAACTCATGACCGGCCTTCGCAAGATGTTTGAACAGCCAGCCAACAAACCCTTGCTCGACTCATTGAATCAACTCTATTTCTCGGGTGATATGGCAGCGTATCAAAAGCGACTCACCGAACTCGTTCCGCGCGTTGAAAAAGCTACAGGCACCAGAGTCTCCAAAGAAATTTCGCCGGAAAAAATAAAGGCATACACCACGGTTGGTGGGGCTCCGCATCTCGACGGCGATTACACCGTCTTCGGACGGGTCATTAAAGGCCTTGACGTCATTGACAAAATCGCTGCCGTGCCCCGTGATGGCAGTGACCGCCCGTTGACCGATGTAAGGATGTTTGTAACGGTGGAAGAGATGTCTAAGAAAAAGATCACCAAAGAATTTGGGTATGTGTATCCGGAGGGGAAATGAGGAGTTGAGTAGATGAGGAGTTGAGTAGATGAGTAGTTGAGTAGTGAAGTAGTTGAGTAATGGAGGAGTTAAGGAGTTAACGAAGAGAAACGGTGAATATTCTGGTTACGGGAAGCAATGGGTTGCTGGGGCAAAAGCTCACAGCGATGCTGGATGAAGATCCGGATGTTACGCTCATTGCTACTGCCCGGACTAGTTTGAAATTTCCCCTGAAGAAAGGAAGATTTGTTATCCTCGACGCAGCATCCAGAGAGCAGGTTGATTCGGTCATAAAAACTGAGCGGCCTGATGTTGTCATTCACACAGCGGCGATGACGCAGGTGGACCAGTGCGAAACGGATCGTGACAACTGCTGGCTGCAAAATGTAACAGCTGTTGAAAACATCGTGCATGCTTGCGAACAAACCGGAGCTCGTCTTGTTCATATCTCCACGGATTTCATCTTCGACGGAACGCACGGCCCTTTGGAAGAGTCTGCCGAACCTAACCCATTAAGCCATTATGGACGAAGTAAACTGGCCGGCGAAAAAGCCGTCATGAAAAGCCATATCCCCTGGGCGATCCTGCGGACTGTGTTGGTTTTTGGAGTGACGAGAGATATGAGCCGTTCCAACATTGTTTTGTGGGTTAAGAAATCGCTCGAAGAGGGTAAGGCGATCGACGTGGTGAATGACCAATGGCGAACACCCACCCTGGCTGAAGATCTTGCGACCGCATGTGTGCTCGCGGCAAAAAAGAAAGCAACGGGCATTTATCACATTTCCGGCTCGGAAATGATGACTCCCTACGAGATGGCGGTACGCACTGCACGTTTTTTCAAATTAAACGACACGCTGATTCGTGTTACGGACTCAACACGGTTCAAACAACCCGCACAACGTCCTCCCAAAACAGGTTTCATCATCGACAAAGCGAAGCGTGATCTGGGTTATCAACCACACTCTTTCGATGAAGGATTGGCTGTACTCAAAAGCCAGCTGCAATAATCTTCTTCCGATTATCATAATATTTCTCAATCTTCCCGGTCAATAAACTGAAACAGTATGGCTGACAGCAGAGGACAATGGGGTTCTAAATTCGGATTCATCATGGCTGCGGCAGGATCTGCGGTGGGCCTTGGCAATGTTTGGCGATTCCCATACCTCACGGGAGAAAATGGCGGCGCCGCTTTCGTGGTCATCTATATTATTTGCGTTGTACTCGTTGGCGCTCCCCTGCTCATCAACGAGATCGCATTGGGCAGGCTCACCGGCAAAAGTCCAGTGGCGGCACTGCGTGCAACGGGGGCCAATGGTTTCTGGACTACTGTTTGTGCAGTCCTTGCTCTGATGGTCACATTCGTTGTACTCAGTTACTACAGCGTCATAGCCGGATGGACCATCGGATATATCTTCACCTCACTTTTTTCAATTAAAACTTCTTTCTCCGAATTCATTGCCAACCCCGCATACGTCATACCGTTGGGAGGTTTCGTGATTCTGGTCACTGCATGGATCGTACTGGCTGGTGTGTCGGGAGGCATCGAAAAGGCTACGAAGATCATGATGCCGATGCTTTTCGTACTTCTGATTTTGGTTATCATCCGCAGTGTCACATTGGAAGGAGCCGGAAAAGGAATTGAATATTATCTGATCCCGGATTTTTCGAAGATCAATGGAATGGTCCTCCTGAAAGCATTGACACAGTCATTCTTTTCCCTGGGTGTCGGTTGGGGAATGATGATCACATACGGATCTTATCTTCCAAAGGCTCAAAACATTGTCACCTCCAGTTTGTGGGTGGCGGCGATGGATACGAGCGTTGCACTGTTGGCCGGTTTGATGGTATTCCCGGCAGTGTTCGCGTTTAATATGTCGCCTACCGAGGGGCCTACACTCGTATTCAATGTGCTGGCCAATATTTTCCAGGAGATGCCTCTGGGTAACATCGCGGGTGCGTTGTTTTTCCTCCTTTTATTTTTAGCGGCGATCACTTCCACGATCTCCATGCTGGAAGCACCTTCTGCTTATTTTATGGATGGAAAGGGCTGGAGCAGAAAAAAAGCCGCATGGATCGTCGCCGGCGTGGCGTTCCTTTTCGGAATACCCTCCGCACTTTCAAACGGCAGCTCCGAATTATTTTCTTCCGTACATATCAACATTCTCGGTGTGGAGAAGAAAGGCTTCATGGACATCATGGACTATGTATTCGGCACACTGTTGATGATGGTCGTTGTATTCTTTACTGCGATCTACGTAGGGTGGTTTATGAACACGAATCTCGTTGTTGATGAAATCGAAAAAGGGGCACCGGCTTTCAAGACCACGAAAGTATTTGGCGTAACGCTCGCACGAATCTGGGTGTTTACCATCAGGTTCGTGGCGCCGGTGATCATCAGCATTGTGATCCTCAATTTGTTCGGGGTGTTCGGTTAGGATTCACGCTACCCGACGCTCAAGGAATCAAGCCTGACATTCAAATATTAATTTTTCAGCTCGCGCATCACAATCCATGAAAGCGTAATCATGGGTACCGTGATGACGATGGGACTGAATGGATGCGTGTACACTTCAGGCTTGCCTGCGAGCGCGCCGAGGGCCAATGAGCACAGTCCGACTATACTCAGGATGTGAACAAACTTCCTCCTTACCATCATGATGATCAGGCCAAAGATCATCTCCCCTACTCCAACCGCGAAAACTACCTCATCTTCGTAGCCCTGGAAGAGCCCGGAACCGCGCGTCATTTCCACTTCACCGGTTTCCGGAAATATTAATTTTGGAACCAGTCCCATGTAGAACCAGACAAAACCGAGCGCCACCGTACAGATCGTGATCGTGCGCTGCGATGTCGGCTTCGCCTCGCTCATCAATCAACGATTTCAGTGATCGGCTGACCTGTGCATCCGCTGGGGAATTTGATGCGTAGCAACACGGACAACGTAGGCGCAATATCCGTGATGGTGTGCGGCTGCGAAGAACTTCCTTTTTTCACGCCCCATCCATAAAAGAGAACAGGAATATGAGTGTCATAGGTGTATCCCGAGCCGTGCGTGGTACCCACGGCGCCTGACCAAGTGATCCAACCAGGTTGCAGCACATATATGATATCGCCCGAGCGTTTGTGACTGAAACCCCTGACGATATTACCCTTCAGGCCTTTCTCGCCATAATCGGATGACTTCAGCGTGCTGGCTGAATATACAGCGGCAACACCATCCACACGCATCAGATATTGCGATATCAACTCCGTCGCAACCAGCATGTCAACACCGGAAGTTTTGGGATCCCCGGCGAAGGCTTCCTGGTTCAAAAAGATCTGATCATTGCTGATCTTGTCGATAATTTTTTTATCCGGGAAATATTTTTTCAGATGCTCATTCAGCCCGGCCTCTACAAACGCCTGACGGAAATTACCCGCCGGCACTTTGTTGTCTTTCAGGTATTGCGGAACCTCAGCGACCGCGTGGTCGGCGGTAAGGAAAACCAGGTATTGACCTTGCCCCACTTTCTTATCCAGTTCCGACAACAAATCGGCGATGTTTCTGTCGAGGCGCAGATAAACATCTTCCACTTCAACGGAATTTGGGCCCATGGCATGTCCTACAATGTCAGGGCTCGAATAAGACACAGCCAGAAAATCGGTGATATTGTCTTTTCCAAGTTCTTCGCCGTCGATGGCAAGTTTCACCGCATCGGTGAGGATATCTCCGCCAAATCCGGTGGTTGCTATCAAATCATTGCTGGAATATTTAGGCCGCATCTCCTTGAGTTTGTAGGGAAACACTGGCGGTTCACCGCTCCGAAGTTTGGATTCATAGGGTGAATCATCCGGCCCGCTTTCCGTGTATTGATCAATCGGCAGCAGGGTCTTCCAATCCTGCTCAAAATACTTTGCCGATGGGTTTGTCGCGTTGAATTTTTCCAACCACAGGGGAAGTCCCGGCTTATAAAACGTGCTGCTGATAAACTTTCCACTGGGGCCGTCAAACCAATATGCGCCATCAGCCATATGGCCGGCGGGGAGAACCGCGCCGCGATCTTTCAGCGAAAGCCCGATGACCTTGGCTTGTTTTTGTGTTGCAAGTTTAAGCTCGTCGGTTATCGTTGTTGACAACAATCTCCAGGGAGAAACGTCCCCATTGCCCTTCTCGTCACCCACCGGTTTTTGATTTTCGTCGCCTACACAGTTCACATCTTTCCTCGTGACCTTGTCAAACCAGTCATTTCCAATGATGCCGTGTACTGCAGGCGTTGATCCTGTATAGACCGAAGCATGACCAGGCCCTGTGAAAGTGGGTACATAGTTGTAATGTGCGTTCTTCAGCATAAATCCATCACCCATGAGACGCTTGAATCCCCCTGGACCGAATTTCTTTTCATAGCGATAGAGGTATTCCTGGCGCATCTGATCAACCACTATACCTACCACCAGTTTCGGTTTGTCCTGTGCGTGGGATGCAATGGACAGAATCAAGAATAAAAATACTGCCGTACGTTTCATATCATCATGGATTGACGCGAATATAATAATTCAGTGTTAATAGAATAAGAGAGTATCTTTAAATGGAAGGCATATTCTCCGGATCACTTTTTTTAGCAGCATCCGAGGCGATTAAAATCTGCGTTGATATTTCAATTATCGCAATAGATCTTCTCAAATTCTTCCGTTTCCAATGCCTGGCGACGAATAATTTTTCCATTCCGATCATAGTAAATCACAACTGAGATACCGGCCTCTTCGATGTGACGTTCCGTGAAATATAAAGGAACATCCGGGTTGCCTATGTTGACAATGTCACTGTATTGGATCGGCACGACAATACCTTTCTTATTGCTGATCACACCGAATGCATTGTCCTGTCTTACAATGTAAATTTTCTCGGCAGCATCTTTTACTACCTGAAAACTCCGTACCCGATCAAGCTTGCGTTGCTGTGAGTAAATATCCAGCAGGATCCATTGAAAATTCTTTTTGACCCAGGCGGTTGAGTCGTTCCAAAATTGAATCTCCTCCCACTCAAACGATCCGATCGGCTTGCCGTCCGGATGAACAAACGCATACCCTGTTTCGCGGAATGCAGTATGCAACTTTTCGTTGTAAGCCCTGAGATTCCGTTCAAAGATGGGTTTAATAAAAATTTTTGATCGCGCATCGTACAATCCAAATTTTCTATCTTTTAAGATCGAGAAAGATGTGTAGTCGGTTGCTACGATTGCATCGAATTCGAGGGGCACCACAATCTTCCCGTCAACCCCGACTATTCCCTTTTTGCCACCACGGGACACTATGAACAGCTCGTGTCCGGCCGGATCGATCTGATCGAACTCCATGGTAAAGAGCTTTACACCGGAAGCAGCATCCATCACCACTTTCTTCCTGCGTTCTTCCATAACCAGCCAGGCTGATGAATCCTGAAACTCGCGGATTTGAATGGGCGAATTTTTCTGGAACGAAACTTTTTGACCGCTGGGAAGAAACACTTTTACAGAATCACCCGAGGAAAGAAAAGCCAACTTGCCCTGAAACCAAGCACTATCACCTTCCTGAGTAATACCCAGTACCTTTTCGTAGAGAATATGTCTGTCATTCACGGATTTCATTTTCACCCAATGACCTTGCTCGCTCACGGATTTGTAAGGAATGTTTTCCAGTCCAGAAATTCCCTTCACATAAATTTTACCCTCTTTACCACGGAGGAATCCAAAGGAGGTCTTTCTCAAAATCTGACGATCAAGGGGTATCACAAAAGAGAGATTCGCATCAATGACTCCCTCCAGCGAACCATTGCGCACCCAGTATTGCTGACTTCCCCACCGACGAAAATCGTCGACGACAAAATCCTCTTTGAAGGTGGTATGTCGCGATGTCGACGCCATGCGATAGGGAGTGGAAATGATTTTCTTATTGTTCTTTGTCAATAGAACAACGGTGTCGACGGCACTTACATCGTTGTATGCATGCGGAAGCAATGAAAATCCTGAAAACGCGATGACTCCCCACCTGCCATTTTTTTTCGTCGCGATAAAATGATTTGCAAGACCACGGGCGTCGCTTATCGGTTCGTGCACAGGAGCAAATCCTGATTCATGAACGACGTGTTTCACCGAATCACTCACTACCATCAGAAACCCCGCATTCAGCTCTTCCACCGACTGGACTTTTCCGCGCCACAGGATTTTTCCGTTGCGCGCAACAAGTCCTTCCGACGTAATGAGCACATTCGCTACAATGTCGCCGCAACGATAATCATCGGCCACGGAAGAATATCGTGGTGTCACCACCTCGTTTCCGTCGCTGTCGATAAATCCAAAGAGTCCTGACTTGATCACAGGCACCCAGTACGATCTGTTCAATGCTTCGGCATGACGCAATGAGTCATTCATCAGACCCGCTCGAACCGGGTCATCATCTGCCTCGTGAAGTTTATAAAGAATGTTGCTGGCAACAACCGCATACTTTCCTGAAGGATAATATTTGAGAAACCAGCGATATGCGTCAACCGAACCGGAGGCCGTTGACATTTCAAAAATATTTTTTTCGGCGGCGGCCCGGTAAGGACTCGCGGGATACTGCTCGTGGAAATTAATAAATGATTGCAACCGTTGATCCTTTGTCTTGTCTTCAAACAGGAGTTTGTCGTAGCGCTCTTGTGCTTCTGTGCGTCGCCTCGAAGCGGGATATCTTCTCAGGTATTCCTCATATGACCTCCAGGTATTTACTTTCAGGACGTCCAGGAACGCGACTTCATCACGCAGCTCGATGGCGGAAAGTCTCTGGCGCGAATCTGCATGATGATCAATAAAACTCTGATAGGAAGTTGTTGTATTCAGCTGCTTCGCTTTCTCAAACGCCGCACTGTCAATATCCAGAGCAAGGCGCCGCAGGCGAATGCTATCCAACGGAACCCGCCGCAGACGTTCACGTTCCTTTGCGGCCGCTCCTTCAAAGGCCCGTGATGCTTTTGTCACGTATCGATGAGCGGAGTCGATATCGAAAGCCGGATTGGGTAAACTGAAGAAGTAAAGTGCGAGAAGGTAACGAGCTTCTGCGCTTGTGGTGTCTTTGGCAAAAGCTTTCCGGATCGCAAGTTCTGTCTTCTGCCATTTCTTTTTATCCATTTTACCAGCCGCCAGTCTCTCCGGACTGATCTGAGCGGACAAGGTAAGGCATCCGCACGCGAGCAACATGGTATAAAAGCCCTTCATTTCTTCATCAAACGAAAGGCAATTTTCAATTATTCACGGAGAACAGGAAATTAAAATTTACGGTTTCTGCCCGCTCAGGGTTCTCCCCGGCAATCAAGATTCAATCACCAGCCCGATTTGAAAGCAGGATCGGGATCAGCTGCACGGCCATCAGGGGATGGTGTCAAAATTATTGCTGTAGAAGATGCGACCACTTAAGTCTGTGAGTTCAACAAAATCAACCTGGCACAACCCATTTGAAATAAAACCAAGTCCTGTAATGACACCAGGTGAAACTTTATACTGGATGGAATAACGTTCCACTCCATTGATCCGGATTGTAACATGCTTATCACGCACGGCAAATTCGACATCCTGCCACTCCTTCACGTTCATCGAAAGCGCTGAGAGATCGGTACTTTTTCCACTGAGAACCACGTCACCAAGACTGAGCGCCATCTCATTGGCACAGCCCGGCGGTGTACTCTTAACAGCCATGAACCTGTTCTGACTAAACACCTCATACATCAGGAATGGACAGGCGCTATTTTTCACATCCACAACACGTGCACGATACTTCATAATGAAGTTGTCTGCGCTGCCGCCATATTCACTGGGGAAATAGCAATTAAAATAAATATGATCCTGGCCTGCGTCTATCAGGCTGTTCACTACCTCCGAACGCTCCATACCCAGGTAGCCTTTATTCTCACTGGCCACCGCAACATACTTTGGAAGCACATCGGTGAATTTTTCCTTGGCATAATAGATCCACTTGTTGGTGGGTATGCCGACACCGAAGGTTTTGATAACAGAATCGTTTGCAATCAGCTTGGCAAGATGATAACCCGGCTCGTAGTAGATGTCCGTAAGTGTGTGATTGGTACGGCTCACCTTCACCCGACGGTTTCGATCCCACGACTGCTGGATGAAAAAACTATCTGCTTTCACGTGCGCAACATCATAAGAAAAAACGACGGTGTTCGGGATATCACTTGGCGTCGTTTTCTTTGCCGAGAAAGTGGCGCGGTTGTAGCCTGAGCCCGGGGCTCTCTTTGAAAAGCCCAGGAATCCGATGACAGCAACTAAAAAAAAGGAAATAACAATGCGATTCCAGTTGATGAGTGAATTGTCGGACCTGCCTGATGGAGTTTGCGGTGCGGACGCTGAGGCGATTTTAGGTTCAGTTACCTGGACGGAATTTTTATATTCCTGCCACGTATTGAATCCCAGATAACTGGAGATCGCGTTCAGTGTGGTTTGCTGGGGTATGCGACTGAATTCGCCATTCAGCAATCTTTTCAAAGTGGATATACTCAGCAAGATGCCCGTCTTAGCATGAATCTCGTCACTGAGCATTTCAAAATTGCGCTGCGTCATGGAGCCTCTTTCGCCAAAACCATTCTTCGCACAGATATCCTCAAGGCACCGTTTAACAAAATCCTGTTCCGTCATCATAGTTTGCAAAAATCCCTGTTTCAAATTTAGTGGATTTCAATACCTGCAAGGACGTGGCGCTGCTTATGCACTTCGCAAAAAACGAAATGAATGAGATTTGAACAGACTATTTCAGACGGCCCGCAAGAACAAACAACAAGCCGCTGACTACAGTGGCTTCGCAGACCGCAGTCCATTCGTTGAGATTGCCAGATGGTCCCATCGCACGCGGGATATGCAGCAACAGCAACCACGTGAATACCATCCATCCTCCTAGAATTGCGGCAAGCTTTGCTTTGAAACCTGTCAACAGGCCGAGTCCTGCGGCAGCGAGCGCTGCTCCGGCGAGGTAAGTCCAGAAAAGGTCACCTGGAATCCATGTAGGGACCAGTGACTTAACAAATTCGGCAAAAAGGAAATGCTGAATGCCTGAGGCGAAAAAGAAAAGACCTATAAAAATTCTTTCGATCGTTACTGCATGGTTTAGTAAACGCGAAGTTGAATTTCCCTGATCACCGGATATTACTTTGGCAACCAACAGTCCTCCTCCCCCAAGCGTCAAAGCTTTGCCGGTGCTCGTGAGCATAAATCCATAGTCGAGATTGGAAAGGATAAATATCAGATTTCTTGATGCACACCATAATAGTATCCAAATTCCTGCGGCGAGAGCGGCCACTGGAAATTTCTTGAAGGCGGCTGAAGCTGCAGCTGCGATGAGCAAAAGCCCTGAAACAATTGACACGACCCGAAGACCAGGCCACCCGTCAGGCCAGGCCATCGGTCTGCCGGCGAGGATTTCTCCGTTTACAATTTGAAGTATTCCCAGTGCAGTGAATGCCAGTGCGAACAGGATCAGGCCGAAGCCTTTCAGGTTTGTGGTCATGGGTTGCGTTTGAATCAAATGTAATCCAACCCATCAAACTTCATAATCCCGTTGGAGACTGGATTTTTTGAGCACGATGCGTTATACGGTAGAGACTAAAATGTCCTGGCCAAAATCTCCATCTCTTCAACGAGTTTCTTATTCGAGATCCAGCGGCCATTGATCATCACGCCGACCTTATCCTGAAGGGCCTCAAGATTCTCAACCGGATTATTGTGGAGTAACAACAGATCGGCGCGATAGCCGACCTTGATCTCTCCGAACGAGCCGCTGCCCGGAACATATTTGTTTATGAATTCCGAAGCGTTCTTTGTTCCGATCCTGAGTATCTGAAATGGGGTAAGCCCGCACTCGCTGAGATTTCGGATGTCGTCGTGGATCGCAAAGCCATTTGCCTGTCCGATCATAAAAGGTGTATCCGTGCCCAGGAGCAGTGGCACACCCCCGTCGTGAAGGCCCTTAGTAAATTTTTTAAGGAATGCATACTGGTTATCGATGCTGCCAGTCCTGGTAACAAAATCAAACTGTTTCCACGAATTATCTTTCCATTTAGGACTCACATATTTCATCTCGGAGCAGGCGAGCTTCTTTTCGAGTGCCAATGGATTACCCCATTGACGCGCAATGCTTTCGTAAGTACAAAGGTTGGGTGTTACGTATGCCCCGGAACTTTTTGTGATAGAAACGGCCTCAGGAATTTGTGATACATCAATTGACTGAGGAAAATAAGTGTAGAGATATTCTTCAGCATGGGCAATCATGACCTGACCAGCTTTCAAAATGCCTTGCATTCCCACCGCCCTCACACCGTGCCCAATCACTGCGATCTGTTCTCCTTTTGCTTTCGTCAACAGAGCCTGGTAGGCATCTGCTGGAATGCTGTTATATGCTTTTATGAAATCCCAGCCAGCGGCTTTAATCTCATCAACCGCTTCTTCTGCCTCGGCCGGAGTGCGCGCATACCACCCCCGACTACCAGGCCCGTCAACGAATGCGCCGGCGAAGATTGTCGGTGCGACAATCTCCCTTTTTATTGCCTGGGCACGAAGCTGTAGAATCGTCGACGGGCTACCCATGTTCAGTATCGTAGTTATCCCATTGGCGACGTACGGCAGTAAATCCTCCGGATAATACACATGGGTGTGCATGTCAGCTAATCCCGGCATAAGGTAAGTTCCGGGCGCTTCGATGATGAAGTAAGTGTTCGGCACTTTAAACGATCCCGGTTCAATAGCTTCTATGATTGAATTTTTTACAAGTACCGTTTTATCGGACAATATTTGCCCGGCCGAGACATCAATGACATTCACGTGTACAAAGGCAACATTTCCCGAAACTTCCTCGCTCGGTCGAATGACTCCCGTTCCAACTTCGCTGAAATTATAGCATTCGTCTGAATCCAAGCCTGGCGTGACGGGAGGTGTATTTGCACAATTCAATAACAATGAAAGCGTGATACCAAGGAGTGAATATTTCATAAGACAGTTTTTCAATCCAAGCTAAAAAACGAGAAAAGCCGGGACGGAATATCCGATAAAGTATGACACACCACACCTACCCAATTGCGTGAAATCAGCTGAGATCTAACCTGGTATTGGGGCAGGTTCAAGGTTTTAAGTTGAACCTTAAATTCAGTGATATTTTTGTAACCAAGGTGAAAAACATGAGTATTTTTACTGCAATCACGAATAATATCATGAAAAAAACGAAGCTGGGCGAGTTTGAAGAGCTGGTGCTCCTCACCGTAGCAAGTTTGCGCAAGGAAGCGTATGGTGTTGAGATCAAAAGCGCCCTTGAAAAAAGGATGAAAACAAACCTCAGCGTCGGCTCCATACAGTCTGCCCTGAAACGTATGGAAGAGAAAGGATTTCTTACCTCAGAGTTTGGTGAAGCAACACAACGTCGCGGCGGAAAACGCAAGCGCATATATTCAACAACAGCCTATGCGCACCGTGTGCTGGCGGAAATGAAAGATATCCGCAGCAGCTTATGGAAAACCATCGGCAATCTGGTCGTGCAACCGAAACTCAGATGAGCCGCGAAACACTCCAGCCACCTCAATGGCCCGTGAAAATCCTGCGCCGCTTCCTCAAAAAAGAATACCTCGAGGAGATCGAAGGCGACATGGAAGAAATATTTCTCATCACTGCCGAAAAGAAATCACGGGCAGCTGCGAGACGCCTTTATTATTGGGAAATGCTCCGGCTTATCAGACCAGTATTATTAAAAAATTTCAAGTCATCACCTTATCATCCATCCATCATGTACAAAAATTATATTTTGATCGCCTGGAGAAATCTCCTGAAGAAGAAGGGATACTCTTCAATCAACATCCTGGGGCTTGCCCTTGGCATCGCCTGCTGCCTATTGATTTTCATGTATGTGGATTATGAAAGGTCATTCGACAACTATCATACAAGAGGAGGACGCATCTATCGCGTCATCCACGGCGGTGACGACGGCAAGAATCCACTAGACACCTATTGGGTGTGGGGTAATGCACCCATCGGCCAGGCTCTTCATGATAATTTTCCAGAGATCGACAAAGTGTTTCAGTTCTCCGGAAGATCCGATCTTCTTCTGACACGTGGAGAAACCACACATCAGGAAGACGGCGTGTTCTTCGCAGACTCAACCGTTTTCGACGTCTTTAGCTGGAAGCTTTTGAAAGGAAATCCAAAGACCGCGCTTGCCGCACCTTTCAGCATCGTTCTCACCGAATCCACAGCAAGAAAATATTTCGGTGACGAAGACCCGCTGGGCAAGTCGCTCAAGGGAAGTGAATCCGCAGGACGATCGGACGCCGGCGAATACCTGGTGACGGGTGTCATGCAGGATATTCCGGCGAACTCACACTTCCGGTTCAACGCATTGCTGTCGATGAGCACATTCCGCAAATCGCGACCCGACATATTTACGGCGTGGGGTTACGTGGATTTCTATACTTACTTTCTCGTAAATGATCAATTTGATCGCAGCAAATTCGAAGCAAAGATTCCGGACTTCCTCGCGCGACGCAAACAAAGTGCAGACGACAAATATCATATTGTGATCGAGCCGCTCAGCGAAATGTACCTGGGAACCGCCGCACAACGTCAACCCGGAGAAACCGGCAGCATTGCGAACCTCTACATCTTTTCAGTCATTGGCCTGTTTGTGCTGATGATCGCCATTATCAATTTCATGAACCTGTCCACAGCCCGTTCTATGGAGCGGGGAAAAGAGGTGGGCATTCGCAAATCGATCGGTGCCGGCCGAAACAGCCTGATCTCTCAATTCATGGGCGAATCGTTCGTGATTGTGAGTCTTGCAATGATCTCTGCGCTGATTATCGTCGTGGTGGCTTTGCCGGGTATGAACAACATCACCGGAAGGATATTGGAGATCAGTCACTTCATATCACCGCAATCAATATTATGGCTTGTCGGCGCAACGCTTGCCATCGGTCTGGCCGCTGGCTCCTATCCCGCCTTTGTACTGTCGTCCTTTAATCCTGTAACGGTACTCAAAGGGATGAGCAAGTCGGGGAAGATCGGGGTAACCCTTCGCAAAGGTCTTGTTGTCTTTCAATTCAGTCTTTCGATCGCGCTCATCGCAGGCACGATGGTAACCTATTTCCAGATGAATCATATTCTTAACAAGAATCTCGGGTTCGACAAAGATCAAATGATGATACTGGATTACAACTACGATCAGAAAGTGAATGCTTTGCGGGAAACGCTGAAGACAGAAATGGAAAATGATCCTTCGGTGGTTTCGGTCGCTTTTTCACGAAGTGTTCCGGGAAGTTATTTCCCAAATGCATACACAGAGATCATCGTACCAGAAGGCGAGATGAAAGGGATGGCCCAACCTATCTTCCAGGTCGGCGTGGATTTCGTGAACCACTATGGACTCGAGATGGTGGCGGGACGCTCTTATTCAAGAGCACATCCTTCTGACACCATCGGTGGACTGGTAATCAACGAAGCAGCAGCGAGACAATATGGTTATGCCAACCCCGCGGATATCGTTGGCAAAAAATATAAGCAGTGGGGACGCGAAGGTGAGATCATCGGCGTGGTGAAAGACTTTAATTACATTTCATTGCATCGCGCGATCGAGCCACTCACATTACCTTACGAACCTTTCGCGTGTCGCTATATGTCATTGAAGATAAAATCCGGCGACATCGCCAGCACGATTGACCAGGTGAGACAAACGTGGATGCGCCTGGCATCTCATCGACCCTTCCTGTACAGCTTTCTCGATGCTGATTTCGACCGCCAATACCAGAAGGACGTGAACTTCAGGACCTTGTTCCTCACCTTCTCTTCACTCGCGATCTTCATCGCATGTCTCGGACTGTTTGGGTTAGCCACCTACACCGCCGAACTCCGGACGAAAGAGATTGGTATTCGCAAAGTGCTCGGCGCCAACGTGAACAGCATTGTGACTCTGCTGTCGCGGGATTTTATAATTCTCATTTTGATTGCCATCGTGCTGGCGACGCCGGTAGCCTGGTACAGCATGAATCGGTGGCTCGAGGGTTTCGCCTATCGCATCGAGATAAAATTCTGGATCTTCATTCTCGCCGGACTTGCGGCCATCATCACGGCCGCGCTGACGATAAGTTTTCAGGCGATCCGGGCGGCGAGGGGAAACCCTGTGAAAGCACTTCGGAGCGAATAAAATGCAGTTGAGGCAAACTGGATTTTTGACTATAATTGCACCCTCGTTTTAGGGATTCGTCCTTATGACGATGGATTTCGGGGTGTAGCGCAGCCCGGTTAGCGCATCACGTTAGGGACGTGGAGGTCGGATGTTCGAATCATCTCACCCCGACTTCGCTCGCCATAGCTCCGTTTCGGAGCGACGGCGAGCATTCTTACGGAGACTCGGTTTCAGAAAGAAACCCGGTATGGCGAGCTACGTCGGGCAATGCCCAAGCATCGTATCAGGAAGCTAAGCACAACAACAAGACTTATTAAGAAGAATGTCTAACAGCAAGCAGGTCACCTTTCGCTCGCCATAGCTCCGTTTCGGAGCGACGGCGAGCATTCTTACGGAGACTCGGTTTCAGAAAGAAACCCGGTATGGCGAGCAAAGTCGGGCAATGCCCAAGCATCGTATCAGGAAGCTAAGCACAACAACAAGACTTATTAAGAAGAATGTCTAACGGCAAGCAGGTCACCTTTCGCTCGCCATAGCTCCGTTTCGGAGCGACGGCGAGCATTCTTACAGAGACTCGGTTTCAGATCGAAACCCGGTATGGCGAGCACAGTCGGGCAATGCCCAAGCATCGTATCAGGAAGCTGAGCACAACAACAGGACATATTAAGAAGAATGTCTAACGGCAGGCAGGTCAACTTTCGCTCGCCATAGCTCCGTTTCGGAGCGACGGCGAGCATTCTTACAGAGACTCGGTTTCAGATCGAAACCCGGTATGGCGAGCACAGTCGGGCAATGCCCAAGCCTCGTGTCAGGAACTGATCACAACAACAGTCTTATTAAAAAAGAATTTCTAACAGCACGCGGGTCACCTTTCGCTCGCCATAGCTCCGTTTCGGAGCGACGGCGAGCATTCTTACGGAGACTCAGTTTCAGAAAGAAACCCGGTATGGCGAGCTACGTCGGGCAATGCCCAAGCATCGTATCAGGAAGCTAAGCACAACAACAAGACTTGTTAAGAAGAATGTCTAACGGCAAGCAGGTCACCTTTCGCTCGCCATAGCTCCGTTTCGGAGCGACGGCGAGCATTCTTACGGAGACTCAGTTTCAGAAAGAAACCCGGTATGGCGAGCACAGTCGGGCAATGCCCAAGCATCGCATCAGGAAGCTAAGCACAACAACAAGACTTGTTAAGAAGAATGTCTAACGGCAAGCAGGTCACCTTTCGCTCGCCATAGCTCCGTTTCGGAGCGACGGCGAGCATTCTTACGGAGACTCGGTTTCAGAAAGTAACCCGGTATGGCGAGCAAAGTCGGGCAATGCCCAAGCATCGTATCAGGAAGCTAAGCACAACAACAAGACTTGTTAAGAAGAATGTCTAACGGCAAGCAGGTCCCCTTTCGCTCGCCATAGCTCCGTTTCGGAGCGACGGCGAGCATTCTTACGGAGACTCGGTTTCAGATCGAAACCCGGTATGGCGAGCACAGTCGGGCAAAGCCCAACAAAGCCTTATCGATAAAGTCAGACCGCCTCATCTCCCGAAATAGTTAGGAAAACCTTACAAGCTAAAGTAAACCCAGCCAATCGAGATTTCGTCTTGGTTGTCATGTGGTTTGTGTATCTCGTTAAATGCGCGAATAATTCTATTTATGTAGGATGTACATCAAACCTGGAAGAGAGATTGAGGAGACACAATTCAGGAGGTGTGCCCTCAACAAAGGATAGACTACCGATCGTTCTTATTACCTACATCGTTTTCACAGATAAATACAAAGCATTTAAGTTTGAGAAATACCTAAAGGGTGGTTCAGGAAGGGCATTTCTAAACAAACGGCTTGTTTGAGTTTGTCAGATTTAGCCGGCTTTGCTTTTAATGGGTCTAACCTTTTTTTATTTATTCGATCTCAAGCTCGTCAAGGCGAGCCCTGATGGGATTACAATCTGATGTTGTGACGGGTTCAAGTGCTTTAGAGATTAGAGTTACGTGATTAACCATCCTACTTACAAAGCCCCTATCCGGCCTGCTCCGACATTGCATCTCGCGAAGTCGGACTCATACTCAAATTTCCAGTGCCATCATCCGTGATAATCCGTGTCTTCCGTGGCAATATTTTTCGATATAATCGACCCTTCCCAATCCCCCTCCCATCTCCCATCGAATTCGTAACTTCATCTATCAAACCATCCACACTATGAAAACAAAACTCCTCATCGCATCCATTGCGCTCCTCGCCATTCTCTCTGGCTTTGTACTCGTCGATCAATCCGGTGCACAGACCGAAGAATATGCCATCGTGCGTTTCCAGGAATTGGGTAAACGTACAATCATCGTGGTTTACTACAATGGAAAGACCGTCGATCACAGCGCTGAGTTCGAGATGAACAAACTCACGCAAGGCTCCAACCTCGACAAGGTCGTGCCTGTGCTCGAAGAATTGAACCGCGAAGGATTTACCCTCATCAATGGAACTATAAGCCAGGGTATCTATCAAGGAACCGGCGGCACAAACGGGATCACTTTTATTATGAAACGCGCGAAAGGTTAAATTAATCTATCGCCACAGATGCACAGATTTTTTGCTTTAGCCTCCGTGATAATCCATGTCCTCCGCGGCAAATATTGGTGAAGAACACCAACTCAGGCGGAGGCCAAGAATAAAATTAATCTGTTGCCACTGATGCACAGATTTTTTGCTTTAGCCTCCGTGATAATCCGTGTCATCCGTGGCAAAAAATCTTTCCTCCATTCCCCAGGCTCTATCTCCAGAAACCTACCTCCCTTTCCTCTCAAGATTTCTTCCCACGAAGTGACGACGATCCGGCAGAATGTGTAGACGAATTTCCCGAAGCTGCGATCCCGTAATAATTTTCAATATTTTGCATGGTGGTTGCACCCAGCCCGGCTGTCTTACACACAGGCACGCGCGGACGAAACGCACACCACAGGTTTGACTTGACTCTACCCGACCACTGTGCAACCGCCCGGCGAACAAAATATCATTGACGGCCTCCGCGACGGCATCGAAGCTACCTACCAGATGGTTTTCCACGCACACTACGAAAATCTTTGCCGCTACGCTTTCACCATCGTGCGCGATGAAGAAGATGCGAAAGATGTAGTGCAGGGACTGTTTTTGAAAATGTGGGAGAAGAAAGAAGACCTGGTGGTGACACACACCGTCAAATCCTATTTATATAAAGCGGTTCACAACTTGTGCCTTAATAAACTGGAACATAGAAGTGTGCGAACAAAATTCAAGACCGACGACGCCGGTAAATCCGATGAGGTCCAGCACCCGGAGGTCTTCCCGGACGAACTGGAAGACAGAATAAAGACAATCATCCAGAATCTGCCGCCGCAATGCCGCACGATTTTTATGATGAGCCGGTACGATGAAATGAAATATGCCGAGATTGCATCGGCATTGGGACTATCAGTAAACACCATTGAAAACCAGGTCAGCAAAGCGTTGCGAATACTACGTGATAACCTTCGTGAAGAAGCTTGAAAAGAGAAGAAACGATATCGATTAACGACGAACTCATAGGTCGCTACCTCGCCGGCGAGGCAACTCCCGACGAAGCAATCGCCTTGCATGAATGGCTCGAAAAAGCTGAAAATCTTCAGTATTTCCAGGGTTTTGAGCTCGCCTGGCGCAAGACTAAGCCCACTCAAAAGCCATTGAAGATTGAAACTCAGAACGATTGGGTAGCACTGAAACAAAACATGAAGCCCGTGTCTGCGACCGCTGCACGAATCGTGTCGCTACAGACCTGGGCGTTACGGATCGCAGCAGTTCTCTTATTGGGATTAGGAATCAGTTTTTATTTCTATACAAATCGGAAACCCGAAACGGTCAACGTCGCCGCAACAGAAAAAATCGAGAAGATCGTTCTGGAAGACAGCACGGTCGCGGTGTTGAACAAGCAGGCCGTGATTTCCTACCCGAAGCAATTCGGAAAATCGCGGGAGGTCAAACTTTCAAAAGGCGAAGCGTTCTTTAGAGTCACTCACAATGGAAAACCTTTCGTGGTGCACACCGATGTGGCTGATATACACGTAATCGGAACGGCCTTTAATGTCACGATGAGCGATGGTAAACTGAACGTCACGGTTGAAGAAGGTCGAGTGCTGGTGACAACTCCCCACGACAGCAGCTATCTCGATCCAGGATACAGCGGATCAGTCGTGTCAGACACCACTCCGATCAAAGTTGCCCCTTCGGAAAATAAAAATATTGCAAGCTATGCCACACGGAAATTTGTGTTCAAAGACACGCCGCTGATGGAGGTCCTGGCCGTCATGGAAAAAGCGTACCCCTACTCTTTCAACCTCACGAATCAGGACGTTGGCGGGTGTAAACTGACCGCTTCCTTTGGCGATGTGTCCGCAGAATATATGCTACATTTGATCGCAGAATCTCTCAACCTGACCGTATCAAAAAATGACAAGGAGTTTATCATCGAAGGCAAGGGCTGTCCGTAGTCTTTTCTTCGCTGCCGCACTGCTTGCACCGGTCTTTCTTCAAGCCCAAAACATCCTTCAGAAAAAGATCACCGCGAAATTCGGGGGCATGAAACTGTCCGAAGCGCTCCAGCAGATCGAA
Source organism: Cyclobacteriaceae bacterium (assembly GCA_044227305.1). Classification (GTDB taxonomy): domain Bacteria; phylum Bacteroidota; class Bacteroidia; order Cytophagales; family Cyclobacteriaceae; genus ELB16-189. The sequence goes on from JBGAFJ010000002.1 coordinate 961,062, forward strand.
GAACAAACCAATGTTCATTTTATATATAGCTCGAACGTGGTCGACCCCTCCAAAAAAGTGTCCTCCACACAAGGCAGGCAATCTCTGGGCGAGATCCTGGATACGTTCAGTCGCGATTTCAATCTGGAATTCAAAACGGTCAATGAATATGTAATCATCAAGAAGTCTGCTGCGATTCCGGCTCCACCTACCCTTACCCTGACGGTTCAGAAAACAGAAACGACGCAGGAAAGTGAACCAGCATCCGAAGAGCCTGTGCAGTTTATCCGTGCAAGGAATTATACTGAGAGCAATTACACCCAACGGTTCGATTTATCGAATCATCTCTATCGTAACAATCTCTTCAAACTTGATTCTGCGCGCCTCAGAAACACACTGCTCACGATCAAGCCATCCTCGCGCCTCAAAGCAAGTCGATTTTTCGCCTCCGCAGGACTTTTCGTGAACGACTTTTCAGGCGGCGTTGAGATCCAAGCGGGCCTCAAAAGATTATATGGAGTCTTTAATACAGGCTTTGCCGATGATGGATACGTGCGGTTAGGTTATGGACTAGGGGCCAATATTCCGCTGGGAAACAGATTCAGCGTGAGTCCTGTCTACACGTTCGCATCCTTCAAACAAATCGCTTCCGGCGGACTGACCACCATCAGTGAAGACGGCTATTTCATCAAAGCCCAACACCACCAGATCAAACTGATGGTTCAATACTCCTTTGCGCGAAACTTCGTAGCGAAGCTCGGCCCAACCTTCAATTTCATGAGTTTGAATTTCACCGAACAGCAGCAACAGTTCATTTCTGCTGGAGGTCGTGTTCAGGGAAGATACCAGGCGCAACCCAACCACCAGGGAAACATTTTCTTTCTTGATCCAAAGGCGCAGTATACAAACTTTACCTCCCCCAATTCCAGTTATGATGCATATAAGTCGTGGGTAGGCTTCGAAGCGGGCATTTATTATTCCATAAATTTTTCGAAGGGCAGATAGTGGCAGCAGTTTGACGGCCTGTCTTATAGGGGAAGTGTAATCTAAACCCTATTCGTATGCCATCAAAAATCAAGAAGAACTGGAGAGAAGCATTTGATTCGATTGTGTTTCTTGCATTTGTTGCATTGCTGAGCATTGCCGCCGCAAAAGCGAGCGCGTGGGAACGAAGCCTGTGTGAGTCGAAAGTGTTTACAAAAAAGGTTGAAGCAACTCCCAGGGTGATTGTTTCGGTGAGGGGGAATTAGGGATTAGGAATTAGGGATTAGGGATTAGGAATTAGGGATTAGGAATTGGGCATTAGGGATTGGGAATTAGGGATTAGGAATTAGGGATTAGGAATTAGGGATTAGGGATTAGGAATTAGGGATTAGGAATTAGGAATTAGGGATTGGGGATTAGGGATTAGGGATTAGTGGTACAACATACTTCTCCTTCTGCTCCGTGGTATCCGAGCCAAGCGTCGGGACCTGAAAATTGCCAATCACAATCTCGGCAGATGGGAACTGTTGCTTGAGTTGAAGTCCATCTGACACGGTGACACCGGTCTTAAACAAGTACAAGTATTTAAGAGAGGCCAATTTGATTTTCGAGAGTCCTGCCGCGGTAACCGACGTCCCCACTAGATTGAGGTACCGGAGTTTGTTCAGTGATGGTAGCACCTCCACGTCGGCATCTGAAAAATCAGATCCTTCAGCGCTCAATTTTTGAAGCTCCGGAAGAGCAGTCAATTTCTTCCAGCCCTCGCGTGAAAGTTTTTTTCCTGGCAACTTAATCTCCATTACCTGCTCTTTCACCCCGGTCAGCTTGTCCATCAGACCCGGCAGTTTTGAGTCGTCAGCGTTAATGAACTGCAGAGAAATCCGGCCATCATCTTTCGCAAGAAAAGAAATCGTGACACCTCCTTCGCGAAACTCGGTCAGCAGATTCTCATCAGGCATTTCAACGGAGTGTTCCGCTGCATCTTCCGTTTCCCCGGAGAGATCTGCGACTCTCAAAATGATTGAGTCCGACTTTGGCAATGAACCCAGCGTGCTTTTAAAATCCGTCCCCTGGGAAAGCCAGTAAAGGATCAGGGAGAGCTCTGCTTTGGTTAACTGAGGCTTTTCACTCGGAGGCATGTGATCGTCGTTACCCGGATCGAGGGTGATGCGGTTCCAGAAGTCACTTTCCTCAGGCAAATCTTTATTCAATATCGCGCCATCTTCTCCACCCTTGGTGATAAACTCAGGCGCGTCAAGCCGCAGCTTACCTTTTTGGCGCGAGGGTCCATGACAACCAACACACTTTTTATCGAGCACCGGTTTGATCAGATCACCATATAGTTGCGCTTCCGTTGAAAGATTGGTCAACGGTTTTTCTCTTTGACCGAGGTTAGTAGGGAAAAGATAATCAACGCCATAGGTAAGGTTGGCACCGGTGTGACCGGCAACAACGATCACGATCGTAAGCACAGCCAATGAACTGTAATACACGCGTTGTAGTGCAGTTCTCTTATTGAACAGTATGATCGTGATCAGGGAAACGACTATCACAGTGATGGCGAAAGAGAGGTGTGTGGTTGCCAAGCCGGGATCGAACGCCTCGGCCTCTTTATGAAGGTATCCGGTCCCCGCTGCGAAACAAGCTACCAGAAATCCCATCTTTAATAATATTCCGACGGCAGGCAGGAGCGTCTTGTATTTCTCTTTTAGTGCGAGGCATTCCAGTGCCACAACCGCGAGAAATATACCTATCGGAAGGTGAACCAGGGCGGCATGAAATCGCCCTATGTATTCAGAAAAACTCATCCCTTGTTATATCGCTTACGCAACATTTGCATCATGTAGACATTGATGTCCCATTGATTGGCAACCGGCTGCCGGGTATATGGAATGGTGGGCAAATAATCCGGGGGACCGAACTCGGTGAGGAACGTGATGTAGGGCGCGTTATTCTTGATCTTGTTCTCGACGACCTTATCCCACCATCCCAAATGAATTTCTACAGCCTTTGCCCATTCGGGGGCGCGTGGGTCGTTCACCTGCGGGCCTTCTGCATGTCCGACTCGTGCGTGTATGTGTTCGGTGCGTTGCAACGCCAGATCGACGGTGGCTGCCTGGTCGCTCAAAAGAGATTCATGGACAGCGCACCAGTGTGAAATATCAAGCGTCAGCTTAAGATCCGGAACTTTGTCAATATAGCTCTTGGCGATGGGCGCTGAATACAGTATTCTTCCGCGATGCGTTTCGTGATAGATCGGCAATTTATTCTCAACGGCGACTTTGCGGGTTAGATTGATAAAGGCAATGTTCTGATCATACGTGAAATGGTCCTTGCCTGCGTGGCAGTTGATGTACAGCGGCTGGGTAGCGGCGGCTTCTTTCAGTTTCTTTTCAAAGCTTTTCAGATGCGTTGCATAGTCGTCGGTATCCCAAACGCCAACCAGATAGGCATGATTGAGTTGATTCGCCTTGACGGCATCAAGCAATCGCTTTTGATCGACACTCTCCGTCGGCCATCCCAGCTCGACACCATCGTATCCGGCTGCCTTCACTTTTGCACAAAACTGCTCGACGGTTAAGTCGATACCCCAGTTCGTGGCCATTATTTTCAAAGATGTTGCTGCTGGAAGGTTGATCATTTTTTCCATGGAGAATCCGAGTTGTGGCAGGGTCATGGCCACACCTGAGGCCACCGATGATTTGATAAAATTTCTACGATTGAGTGTCATAAATTAAATAAGAATGGATTTGACAACTTTTCCTTCCACATCGGTAAGACGAAACGGACGCCCCTGGAAATCATAAGTAAGCTTTTCATGATCGAAACCCAGTTGATGAAGAATAGTGGCCTGTAGATCGAAGGTGCTCATGCGGTCTTTCACACCATGATAGCCGATCTCATCCGTTTCACCATATGAAAAACCTTTTTTAATGCCCCCACCTGCCAGCACAATACTGAATGCATCGGTGTGGTGATCGCGTCCCTTGAAAATATTCTGCTTTCCTTCACGATTTTCCTGCATCGGCGTGCGGCCAAATTCTCCGCCCCAGACAATCAATGTTTCGTCGAGCAGCCCACGTTGTTTCAAATCGAGGATCAGGGCGGTGGTAGCTTTATCCACGGAACGACACTTATTGATCAGACCAATGTCCAGCGATGCTTCTGCATCGGTTCCGTGTGTGTCCCATCCCCAGTCAAACAGCTGCACAAAACGTACGCCGTTCTCAACCATCTTCCGCGCCAGCAAAGCGTTGTTCGCAAAACAGGTCTTGCCCGGTTGTGTTCCATACATCTGGTGGATGTATTCCGGCTCAGTCGAAATATCCATCACGCCAGGAACAGCTGTCTGCATGCGGTATGCGAGTTCGTATTGAGAAATTCTGGTGAGTGTTTCCGGATCTTTGAATTCCTCATAAGAAAGTTTGTTCACTTCGTTGATCGCTTCAATCGAAGCTTTGCGCATGTCACGGGTTACGCCTTCGGGATCTTTAATGAAGAGAACCGGATCTCCCTCCGACCGGCATTGTACCCCTTGATATACAGTGGGTAGGAATCCACTGCCAAATACACTCTTGCCAGCATCGGGCGCACGTCCACCCGAAGTGAGCACCACAAATCCGGGAAGATTACTGTTCTCCGTTCCCAATCCGTAAGTCACCCAGGCCCCCATACTGGGTCGGCCCAAACGAGCGCTTCCGGTATGTAACAACAATTGCGCAGGCGCATGATTGAATTGATCGGTATGTAATGCCTTAATAATTGTCAATTCATCGGCAATGTCCGCCATGTGGGGAAGGTGATCCGAAATCCAGTTGCCGCCTTGACCGCGTTGCTTAAACACGGCTTGAGGTCCAAGCATCTGAGGTACGCCGCGGATGAATGCAAAACGTTTTCCTTCCAATAAGGAAGGTGGACAGAGCTGTCCATTCAATTTCTCAAGTGTGGGTTTATAATCAAAAAGTTCCAGCTGCGATGGAGAGCCTGCCATGTGCAGATAAATAACCGCCTTTGCCTTGCCGGGAAAATGAGGTGCCTTGGGCGCCAATGGATCCTGACCAACGGTTGACGAACCTGAGTTACTGCACGAACCCAGCATTCCCCCGAGATACATGGCGCCGAGTCCCACCGAACACTCTCTGAGAAAGTGCCTCCGGGTCACAAGTGAAGCGGATTCACGCTGAGCTTCCTGAATCAGTTTCTCAAAGTCCATGCGCTAATCTTTAGTAATAAATTCATCAAGATTCAATATTGCACTTGCTACCAGTTCCATAGCAATATCTCCTTCCGGTTTCCTTTCGCCTGATGTTTTGATTCCGGTTAATGAGGTCTTTTCATACAGGCGCTGCAGCACATCAAGCTTCGCGTCTGTGATTGGTCTGCCGATCGCAAAGGAATAGCCGTTGCTGATCTGATCGCGCACGCCCGACGCCGAGCCTTTCATCCGTAAGGCCAGATGCTTTGCCGCATCTACATATACTGAATCATTCAAAGTAACCAGTGCCTGCAAAGGTGTGTTGGTGCGAATCCGGCGGGCTGCGCACACTTCGCGTGCAATGCCATCAAACAAGATCATAGAAGGATATGGTGCCGTACGTTTCCAATAGGTATATACTGCACGCCGATATTGATCCTCCCCTTTGCTCTTCACCCATTTCAATCCATTGTAAGGCGACTGCCAGATGCCCGGCGGCTGATAAGGTTTCACCCCCGGTCCATACATTTTATAACTGAGTAGTCCCGAAACAGCCAACGTCAGATCCCGAACTTGCTCTGAAGAAAGGCGTACCCGGGCACCTCGTGCGTAAAATTTATTCGAAGGATCTTTCTCAACCGAAAAATCATTCAACCTTGAGTCCTGACGGTAGGTGGCTGACATCACTATTTTCTTAATCAATGTTTTCATACTCCATTTGTCGTCGTGCATGAATTGCCATGACAAATAGTCGAGCAGTTCAGGATGCGTGGGTTGAATTCCTTGTGTGCCGAGATCCTCCAAAGTTTCACACAGGCCGGTGCCAAAGATTTGTTCCCAGATCCTGTTAACGATGGTTCGTGAAACGAGCGGATGCTGATCGCTGGTCATCCATTGAGCAAGTCCAAGCCTGTTGGCAGGTGCACCTTCCGGGAAAGGGTTGAGTGATGCTGGCGTACCCGGCTGCACTTCCTTGCCTTTCGTGAGCCAACTGCCTCTTTCAAATACGAACGACTTCCTCGTATGAGAGGGTGTGTTATCCATCATGATCGGCGTGGTCGTTGTCTCCACGTTGAGCAGCTTCCAGTAGTCTGCTTTTGCTTCCGCATAACCGGGCTTTCCTTTGCCCGGAAACTCCCGGGTGAAATAGAAATAATCGAACATGATGCCATCTCCCAAAGGGTCTTTCAATACCGGACTTTCGTACGTGAGATAGAGATCATGTTTGCCGGCAGCGCCTTTGAAGGAAGTTTCAAACAAAATCCATTTGCCTTTTGTATTGGGAGGCGATATGCGGGCAATCTCCGGACCGTTTTCATGGTCGAGATGAAACACCATCGTTCCCTTTTCCGCCCAGGTCATGAAACGCATGATCAGATGATCCGCACCAGTGATATCAACCTGGTTCAGCCTTGCCAGACCGTGGTTTCGGAAGATCAGCCATTTATTGTCGCTGATAGAACTGTTTTTCAGAAAAGTCCCGAGTAATGAATAGGTAACAGGCTGTGTGGTTCTGGCAAACTGGTACAGCTCTTTTCCGCGGGGGCCATTCACCCACGCAACAATTTTTGCAAGCGATGCGCTGTCCTCTTTCGACTTAAATTCCCGGAGCAATGGATAATCTTCATAGGTATCCTCATCCCGTGTGTTGTTGAAGAACGCCATGAACTTATAATATTCTTCATTGACAAATGGATCGTAAGGGTGACTGTGGCATTGCGTGCACGCGAATGTAGTTCCCATTAAAGATTCCCACGTAGTGTTGACGCGATCAAGAACGGCAGCGGTACGAAATTCCTCGTTGTCGGTGCCGCCTTCGTCGTTTGTCATTGTGTTTCTGTGAAAAGCGGTCGCGAGGAGTTGATCATCCGTTGGGTCCGGAAGCAAATCACCCGCGAGCTGTTCTGTAATGAATTCATTATACGGCTTGTCGTTGTTAAACGCTTTGATGAGCCAGTCGCGGTAACGCCAGATGTTTCGGATATAGTCACGCTCATAGCCTTTGGTGTCCGCATATCGTGCCAGGTCCAGCCACGTGGACGTCCAACGTTCGCCATATTGAGGCGACGCCAGCAGACCATCCACAAGATTTTCATAGGCCGCCGGGTTTTCGTCCTTCAAAAATTTCTCAGCGAGAATTTCGGGTGCCGGTAAACCCGTCAGATCAAGACTTACCCTTCGCAGCAAAGTTTTCTTATCGGCCTCGGGGGAAGGATCGAGGCCGGCTGTTTTCATTTTGTCCAGGATAAAGAGGTCGACGTCATTCTTCGCCCAGTCTTTTGCGGACGCAGGCGGCGGATCAATTTTTTTCAAAGGCACATACGCCCAGTGGTCGCCCCATTTTGCTCCTTCCTTAATCCACTTGCTCAGCGTTTCGATCTCTGTTTGAGACAACGGATCATGCTTGTAGGGCATACGTTCTTCCGGATCTGTGCTTGAAATCCGGCGTATCATTTCACTTTCTTCGGGCTTGCCCGGAATGATGGCCGGTTTGCCCGACTCAGTATTGGACAGCGCTTCTTTTCTAAACAGGACGCTGAAACCAGCCTTCTGCCGCACGCCACCGTGACAGGAAATACATTTTTTATTGAGGATCGGTTTTACCTCGGTATTAAAGTCTACTTCATCTGCGGGATAAAATATCCAGGCCAGCGTTACCGCGATAACTGTAAATACAACGGCGATGAAGCCTTTTGAAACGGAACCCGATGCAATCATCTCCGGGAATTTAGCAAAACACGCTGGACACGCCAACCGGTAAAATTTGAACACTGAGGTGAGCCTCCGAAAATCCTTCTGGAAAGGCCCCATCAAAAAAATTTGTGGGAATTTATTGCGTAAGTAAATACTTACATATAATTTTGTAAGCAAATACTTACATATCGAATGGAGACACGCCGAGACGTTTTTCAAGCCATTGCCGACCCCACGCGGCGGGAGATCATCAACCTGATCGCGCACAAGTCATTGAACCTGAATTCCATCGCCGAGAATTTCAAGGTGAGCAGACCTGCTATCTCCCAGCATATAAAAATCCTGACTGAGTGCGGACTCATCGTCATTAAGCAACAGGGACGCGAGCGCTACTGCGAACCTCGACTGGCACCGCTCCAGGAAGTTTCAAGTTGGGTGGAAAGATACCGGAAGCTGTGGGCTGAAAAATTCGAAGACCTGGATCTATTGCTCGAGAAAATGCAAGCCAAAGAAAAGTCGAAGCCAAAAAGGAGAGCTGGCAAGCAAAATCCATAGGTGGTCACTACTTCCTTGCCCGCATGATGGGTGGAGGCAAGTGGCGGATCAACAGGATGGAAGCCCTGAATTCTTAACCGCAGTTACATTCAAAAGAAAAAAATCCGATCAATTCAACATCGTCATCTTGGATCAATCCGAAAAAACTAAAACTCAAAAAATCATGCAGACATCAACTCAAAAAATCGTCCCTTTCCTCTGGTTCGAGAGCCAGGCGGAAGAAGCTATGAATTTCTATTGCTCCATCTTCAAAGACTCGAAACGCGGCACCGTAACACGAATGCCCAATGGCACAGCATTTTCGGTAACCTTCGAGTTGTGCGGAGTAAAATATATGGCACTGAATGGCGGACCGCACTACAAATTGAACGAAGCGTTCTCGTTGTACGTGAACGTGGAGACGCAGGCGGAGATTGACGAATTGTGGAACAAGCTCATCGCTGATGGAGGCGAGGAGTCGATGTGCGGCTGGTGCAAAGACAAGTTCGGACTCTCCTGGCAAATCATCCCTTCACAACTGGGGAAACTGATGGGCGATAAGGACCTCAGGAAATCTCAACGCGTGACACAGGCGATGTTCAAAATGAAGAAGTTGGATATCGCGAAGCTGGAAGCGGCTCACGAGGGAAAATAGCGGCGTCGATTCCTGGTACTGGCGCGTAGTCAATTCGTGCGCACCACAGGAAACAGGTGACCGGCGACCGGAAACGTGAAATCAAAATCAACCAAAAAAAGAATTCATCTTAAACAGCAGACCATGGCCTCAGCCAACCAAACTTCCATCAAAGCCGATCCGGGTAAACAGGAAATGTTTATCACCCGCGAATTCAACGCTCCTAAAAATCTCGTGTTCAAAGCATTTACTGATCCAAAACTCATTATTCAATGGCTCGGGCCGCGTGACATGAAGATGAGAATAGACCACTATGATCTGAAAAGCGGCGGCCGCTATCGATACCTTCATACGGATGCGCAGGGAAACGAGTATGCATTCCGCGGTGTTTGCCATGAAGTCTCGCCTGAACTAATCATTCAAACCTTCGAATTCGAAGGGCTCCCCGAAAAAGGTCATGTCACGCTTGACACCACCCGGTTCGAGGACCTGCCGGGAGGCCGTACAAAAATTGTCATACACTCGGTTTTTCAGTCGGTGTCAGACCGGGACGCGATGATTAAATCGGGTATGGAAGGAGGCATGAATCAGTCCTACCAACGACTGGACGAACTCTTCGAAAAAGGCAGCGTTCGCTAAATCCTGAAAAAAATTTTATGGCCATTTTGCTGCTGACATAGGGCTGTCACGGGTCGATCTGATCTTTGTGAGAACAAAATCAAACAAACCATGGAAGCAATGACGACTCAAAAAACTACAATCGGCACGCTGATGGCTGATTTCGCGATTTATAATCTCTGGGCTAATCAAACGATGGTGGATTGGCTGCAGCGTAAATCGCCTGAAGTATTGACTCAGATCGTTCCGTCCAGCTTTCCAAGTCTGAAAGAAACACTCGTTCACATCTGGGATACCCAACGATTCTGGCTGGCGTTCTTAAAGAAAGTGCCTCCTCCCGAATCGTTCAGAGCCGGTTTCGGTGGCACATTGGATGAAGTGTTTGAGGGTATCGTAGATCAGTCGCGCGAGTTCGCAGTGTATGTGAAGTTTATGAATGAAGATGCGTTGCTCGAGGAAGTTGAACTTCGTACGCCCTGGGCTAACGGCATCCAGTCAAGGGCGGAATGGCTTCAGCATTGCCTTTCACACAGTTGTTATCATCGTGGGCAATTGGTAACCATCGCGAGGAACGCGGGGATCACTCAGGATATTCCCATGACTGATTATAGTTCCTATATGTTGAATGGAAAGAGTTGATAGGGCCTCTTATTCTTGGCCAATAATTCCTCTGTTGACCAGACTATGTGACACGATTGAGACCCTTATGCGGGCTTGATGAAAATCAATTGTCTTTGTTCTTCTTCAGGTCGCGGAAAAACCGGGCCCAGTTGAATGGATTGAGGAATGGATTTACCCGCACCGCAGACTTGTCGTAGAGCGATTGGTTATACTGATCCATATAATATCGATAGTTGAGGTTCCCATCCATAGGCGTACTTCGCATCATCAGCGCCATCAATTCAGCGTTCAGATTTCTCTTATCAATCCCATTATCATTGGTGGGGATGTTCAGCGCAAGCACCGCTTGTTTAAAGACTTCTTCCGTGGGGAAAGGCAGAACCGTTACTTCCTTCAGGAACGTATTGTCGGTGTCCAGCTCAATGACCACCGTCATATATTCCTCGGGGTAATTGGGAACGATCATTGAATGACGCACATATCCGACGGCACTGATCACCACGCTGTCGCCAACCAGTACGGGCATTGAAAAAAATCCTACGTTGTTTGTGGTGGTTCCACGGCCGGCCTTCGGTACATACACGTGTACACCGGGTATGCCGCTCACGCTGTCTTCACCCAACACAATACCCGAAAGCTGGATCACCCTGCGCTTGTTTTGCGCGCGCACTTCAGAAGTTAACGAGGCCCCCAACACCAACGCCAGCACCGCCAACAAATAGACCTTTTTAGACATCATGAGTATCAAAGATAATGAGAAGGATACGATCCGCCCAACGGTCCGGATAGTTATCGGCAGCCAAAGGTTTTTTGCTAATTTCGTAACCTTTTCCGCGTGAATTGTGCGATTAAAACACTTCAACATTGACCTGGGCGCCCAAATTTTTCTGGCCTGCTCCGACACGTCCCGTCTGCGCATCCTGATGCTTATCATGATCAACGGAGAAATGTGTATCAGCGACCTGGAACGCATCCTCGACTTCACCCAGGCAAAGACCTCGCGCCACCTGATCTACCTAAAAAACTCCGGCATTCTTTCCTCGCGCAAAATCAACCAATGGGTATTCTACCAGATCAAAGAGGAAGTTCAGGATATCCTCAAACAGATGCTGGAATTTATCCGCCGCGATGCCGCCTTACAAAAAGACCAGCAAATCTTTCAAAACCTTTTTACCAATCGCGAACTGGCGCTGAACAAACTTCACATTCGTCCGCTTGGCCATCATTTCTCCGCCAAGTAGACCACGCTCCACACATGAAATCATATAAGTGCATACTGTTCGACCTTGATCATACGCTCTGGGATTACGACAGCAACTCAGAATCCACGCTGCGCAGTTTGTTTTCCGAGTTTGACCTTCAGACCAGGGGCATCACCACATTTCGTTTCTTCTTCGAAACATTCAACCGGATCAATACCGGCCTTTGGGATCTTCACGATCGGGGTCTGATCGGGCAGGATGTGATCAGGCTGCAACGCTTTCATAAAGTCTTTACAGAATCAGGACTTGAAGATTATCCGCTTTCGCTGAAATTCTCCGAGGCGTACCTCCGCGAACTACCCAAAAAAGAAAACCTCCTCCCCTTCGCAAAAGAAACACTGGAATATCTTGCTGCTAAGTATCCCATGGTGATTGTAACAAACGGGTTCGATGAGATCCAGGGGACAAAATTGAGTTCAGGAGGCATTCGTCATCATTTCAGGAACATCGTCACCTCGCAACGTGCCGGAAAGAAAAAGCCTTCCAAAGAAATTTTTTTGTTCGCGCTCAACGAGATAGGCCATGCCTGTGAGGATGCGATTATGGTGGGCGACAACCTTCAGACTGATATTGCCGGCGCGAGGGGTGCCGGCATTGATACCGTGTATTTTAATCCTTTCGCGAAACCGCACACCGAACAGGTGACACACGAGATCAGACACCTGGGTGAACTGAGGGAGCTGCTTTAGTGGTTCAGAGTTGAAAGTTGAAGGTTTAGAGAGTTAAACATTCAAACTTCGAACGTTCAACTTTGAACATTTTAACTTTGAACCTTCAACCTTGAACTTTTCCGTATTTTTGCCATCCTAATAATTTCCAGTATGCCTAAAGGTTTTTACAACGTTCCACATCCAAAGAATGAACCCGTTCTCTCTTACGCGCCAGGCTCCAAAGAGCGTGCTGCATTGAAGAAAGCGATTGACGAGGCCCGCGCACAACAACTCGATATTCCGATGTACATCGGTGGTGAAGAAGTGCGGTCGGGAAAGAAAAAAGCAATCAGTCCGCCTCATGATCACAAACATATCCTTGGACATTTTCATGAAGGAGACAAAGGACATGTTGAACAAGCCATCAATGCAGCCCTCGGCGCGAAAGAACAGTGGGCAAGCCTGGGTTGGGAACACCGCGCGAGCATTTTCCTGAAAGCTGCTGATTTGCTGGCGGGTCCTTTCCGATATAAGATGAATGCAGCTACGATGCTGGGCCAATCCAAGAATGCATGTCAGGCGGAGATTGATTCGGCCTGTGAGCTCATCGACTTCCTTCGTTTCAATGTGCACTTCATGAGTGAGATTTATCGCGATCAACCGGAGTCTTCTCCGGGTGTGTGGAACCGCATTGAATATCGGCCGCTTGAAGGATTCACCTTCGCCCTCACACCCTTCAACTTCACTGCGATCGGCGGCAATCTTCCCACGAGCATGGCGATGATGGGGAACACTGTTGTTTGGAAACCAGCCAATACACAAGTGTATTCAGCAAACGTTTTTATGCAGATTCTGCGTGAAGCCGGTCTGCCGGATGGAGTGATTAATCTCGTTTATGTTAGTGGACCCACTGCCGGTGAAGTAATTTTCAGTCACCGCGATTTTGCAGGCATCCAGTTTACGGGCAGCACCGGTGTATTTCAGGGGATGTGGAAAACCATCGGAGAAAATATCCAGACTTATAAAAGCTATCCACGTATCGTGGGAGAGACGGGCGGAAAGGATTTTATCGTGGCACACAAAAGCGCGAATGCGAAGGAAGTTTCCACAGCGATCGCACGGGGCGCATTCGAGTACCAGGGACAAAAATGTTCCGCGGCGTCGCGATGCTACATCCCCTCCAATTTGTGGGATGATGTAAAGAAATTCCTACTGGACGACCTGAAGACATTCAAAATGGGAGATGTTGAGGATTTCGGGAATTTTGTTAACGCCGTGATTGACGAAAAATCTTTCGATTCAATTACCGGGTACATAGAAAAAGCGAGAAAAAATCCGATGAATGAAATCCTCGCCGGTGGAAAATATGACAAATCGAAAGGATACTTCATTGAACCGACCGTCGTGCTTACGAAAGATCCTTCATCGTTAACAATGTGTGAAGAAATATTCGGGCCGGTTATAACCATTTATGTGTATCACGAAGAAAACTTCGAACAGACGCTTGAGTTGGTGGATGAAACTTCCCCCTATGCGCTCACAGGATCCATTATCGCAAAGGACCGATATGCCATAGAGATGGCCACAAAAAAACTCACGAACTCTGCGGGTAATTTTTACATCAACGATAAGCCGACCGGAGCCGTTGTCGGACAACAGCCGTTCGGAGGTGCAAGAGGTTCCGGCACCAACGATAAGGCTGGCGCAAAAGTGAATTTGTTGCGCTGGGTGTCGATGCGTACGATCAAGGAAACGTTCGTACCGCCTGTGGATTATCGGTACCCTTTTTTAGAAAAAGATTGACTACATTAGATATATTCTATTAGAAACCTATTAAAATCAACCAAACAACTAACCCACATTTATGAAACAAGCTAGAAACCGGTTCCTTTTAATGGCTCTTTTGCTGAGCGGATTCGCCTTCACGGCAAGCGGTCAGGGCAGCGTCATTAAGATCAACATTTTCAGCCCAATCGTGAAAACGTTCAACGTGCAGTATGAAAAAACTGTGAAGTCGGATCAGAGTTTTCAACTCGGATTCTTCTACACGGGATATTCAACGGGAGGCACAGACTTCAGCGGATTCGGTCTCACACCCGAATACAGGTTCTATCTTTCAGATACTGATGCGCCGGCAGGAGTTTACCTCGCACCTTTCATCCGCTACCAAAGCTTTACACTGACAGATGGCGGTAACAAAGGAACCCTCAGCCTTTTCGGCGGTGGTGTGATCATTGGTAAGCAATGGATCTTTAAAGAACACATCGCGCTTGATATCTTCATCGGACCCAGCTACTCATCAGGTAATACCAAAGTAACGCAAGGCTCAAACACCTTTGATACAGGTGCTTTTGACGGCTTTGGCGTTCGGACTGGTCTCTGCCTCGGCTACGCATTCTAAAAGTCAGTTATTCGTTAACGATTAACTTTCATTTAAAAGTCCCCGGATTGCTCCGGGGACTTTTTTTTATGCCCGTGTAGTCTTATACCACTCGATCTTTCTCGAGAAATACATCAACCCCCCCACGATCAGGAACAATCCCACACTGCCCAGCAGCAGCGAGAAATCCTGCTGCAGGATGATGATGAAAATGAAGGTATAGAATATCACCAGCAGAGAAGTGAACAACATAACGAGTTGGCGTGTGACCAGAAATGAGGTGGAATAAAAAGCCACCAGCCCGACAGTAGCCACGGTAGCAATCCAGTACGCAAGATTATACCCTACCTGCTCAGAAAGACTGATCAAGAGCGTGTAATAAATGATCAATGCCACGCCGACCAGTATGTATTGAAATGGATGGATGCGCGTTTTATGTGTGATCTCCACCATAAACAATGCAACGAACGTAAGAATGATGATCAATTGGCCATACTTGGATGTGCGAATACTCTTCTGATATTGATCTACAGGAACCAAAAGATTCACACCGAACTCCGATCCGCTGAGCGTTTCATTTTCGGAGTTCCATTGCTGTGAGAACGGACGATTATAATGCAAGACTTTCCAGTCTGCAGAAAAACCTTTTTCATCGATGGTGCGATGTTCCGGAAGAAATTCTCCGTCGAAGCTAGGATCCGCCCACGGACCCGAGAGTTTCACGTCGGTGGTCTTTCCGGATGGAACAAAATTCAGGCTTTGACTTCCTTTCAGTTTAAGGTTGACCTGCGCGTCGCCATTAAAATCCGTACCGGAGTTCCATCCCAGCTTTGCGATAATCCCGTTGGTGGCGTAAACAGGTGCCTGACTTTCATAGCTCGTGGCTGCGGCGGGTTTCCCGACCGACACACCCAGGTCGTTGGAGGGTTCGGTGTCTTTGGCTACACCCCCAACGGTAAACGATGGATTATCGCTAATACCCCGCAGATCATTGATGGAGAAGATCATGTAGGCATCTTTCCACATCACCATGTTGTCGGCGATATGGAGGGCTGAAAAATCTGGCGCATTGAATTTGGCGTTGACGTCCAGTTCTGATTGATACACGGCGACATCAAAAATTCCCCGATGGAGTATTTGCGGATTCACCTTGCCAGTAACACGCAGCGTTTCCGGCAGAAAGAAATACCGTTTTGTGACCTCTACAATTTCATCCGGTTCCTTCTCATGCTTGATAACCTGAATCGTTTTATATGGGACCACCAGGATCGGGCCCGACAGCGTCTGCGCACCCGACCACTTCGAAGATACTTCCGTCACCACGTCTTCCGCGCGGGTCTCGCGCTCACGCATCAGGTCCTGTATCCACGAGGACGGAATGAGCAGTATCAGTACGAGAAATCCAATGGACATCAGTTTGATCGTGATTGATTCTTCGATCCAGCGGAGCATGCGTTCAAAAATGTTGAGTTGAGTTTCCATAAGTTAGTTGGTTAATATTTTTAAAAGTACTTTCATTTTCAAAGTGCAATCAGAAAAAAATTATTTTCGTTGCTGCTTGATCAATGATTCAAGTGCATCCAGGTGTTTTTTGAAAACGGTCCGCCCGCGCTCCGTCGCCTTGTATCTCGTATTGGGTTTCCGGTCGATGAAGGATTTGGAGACTGAAATATACTTCTCGCGCTCGAGGGCTTTAATGTGTGAAGCGAGGCTTCCGTCGGTCACGCCGATCACCTCCTTCAACGAATTAAAATCGTAAGACTCATTGGCCATCAGTACCGACATAATCTGGAGGCGGATGCTGTGCTCCAGTATCTTATCCAGATTTTCAAAAGGATTCTTCACCGGTCGTATTTATTGTAGAGAATGGCTCCGTAAACAATGTGCAGCACGCCGAAGCCAAGCGACCAGAAAACAAGTTCATACCCCGGCAGCAACCCCGAGATCAAACCCAGTATAATCTCACAAAAGCCGAGGTACCGGACTTCATCATACGTGTTTGAACTCCCCTGAATGAGAGCCAACCCGTAAAAAACCAGACTTGCAGCCGCTGCCAAAACGATTAATCCACTGTGCAGAAGGATCAGAATAAAAATTCCTCCTGTGATCAAAGGGATAGACAGGTTCATCATGAGGTGCCGCGTCGTCGCATTCCATAAAGCCACGCCTGCCTTGGCCGCTTTTCTTCCGCTGAACAAAAATCCAGTCAACAGCGACGCAGTCAATACCACCACCCCGATCACCAGAATCCGTGTGACTACTTCCGAGCTGTCCAGGGCATACACTCTGTGATCTCCCGGCGACAACGGATAACGGGCCAGAAAGTATGCCGCCACCGCGCCCGCCAGCGCATAGCATCCCGCCAGAATACCCGACATCCCGCTGAGCGAAATAAACTTCCCCGACCGGTCCATCGCCGACCGGATGGAAGCAAGGTCTTTTTCGTAATCGTGGATTTCCTTCATTAAAAAGTACTTTGAAATACAAAGTAAATGAACGGTAGGAACGTTTCAAAGGTTTTGAGTAACGAAATCATCGTTTTTTTGGAGTGTAGCCCAGGTGCTTCAGCCATGCGATACTCAGGCCCGGCCAGCTGCCGACAACAGGAACGCCCTGCGCCAGACCAAAACCATGACCGCCCTGATTATAAATATGAAAATCAACGGGAACTTTTTCCTTGCGGAGCGCCTCATACATAGCCAGTCCATTTTCTACAGGCACCACTTCATCGTCGTTGCTGAAAACCATGAACGTAGGAGGAGTCAGCGGCGTAACACGGTTGTTGGTCGATAATGTCTCCAGCATTTTCGGATCCGGTGTCTTACCCAGCAGGTGCTCGGCACTTCCTTTGTGCGTGAACTTGGAATTAAGCAGGATCACCGGATACATCAATATCATAAAAGCAGGTCTTGTTGAATATTGATCAAGTGGATTTTTGGCATCCTTTGCAGCAGGTATCGGCATGGTTCCCACGGTGGACGTGAGGTGCCCGCCCGCAGAAAAACCTATGATTCCCACGCGCTCCGGATCGACCTTCATCTCTTTCGCGCGCGACTTGATAATACGCATCGCCGTGGTCGCGTCATTGTATTGATCTGGGTACCGGTGACCTTTCTGTTCGGCGTTGTTTAACCGGTAGTGCAAGACAAATGCTTCAAAGCCATGCTGGTTGTAAAACTTCGCAACATCAACCCCTTCATGCTTATCAGCCAGATGCGCATACCCCCCGCCGGGTACGACAAGTATCGCAGCGCCGTTGGCAGAATCAGGATTGGCCTTGAAATGTTCCATGAAAGGCGGCTCCGTATCAATCCCTTCAATCGTTGTCTTCTGCGTCTCCGGATAAAGGTAAATTTTCTCCTGCGCGACAGCACGAACAGCACTCAATACAATTATTAAAACAATAAGTCTTTTCATGGCACTAATTCTAACGATATAACCTGGTTTTGTCAATCTATAATTATTCAACGCGTATGGTGTTCTCACCGGGAACAAGTTCAACAACGACCCCGCCCCATTCGAACCGGCCATTGATACCGTCAGGAAGCTTAACGGAACCCGTCAGGCCCTTCACTTTTTTCTCAAGGATCACTTTGATCTCCCCTGCCCAATGTGGCACCGTCGCTTCCACGCTATTCAGCTTCTGCAACTGCGGTCTGATCAAAACTTTTTTGAACCCGGGCAACTGTGGCTCAATGCCCGCGAATGTCGCAGCCATCTCGAAATCTGGACTCGCGCTCCAGGCATGGCAGTCGCTACGTGAAACTCCTTCGGGAAATGTGGTGAGGCCAAGTTTGAGGAGATCTTTCCACTTCGATAATTGATCATAATACAACCCGCCCGCACCAGCCTGGCTCATGGCGCGACCCAGATAAAAGTCAAAGTACAAGGTGGTCTGTGTAATGCCTTTGTTGGAAACGATTCGCTTCAGCAATTTTTCCTGTTCTTCCCGCGGCAACATTCCGCACAGCACTGCCAAGATGTTGCTGTGCATGCTGAAAGAATTTTTATCCGGTGTATCGGCATACATCTCACTGCCTGCGTCCCAGCACTGTTTCTTCACACTGTCTTTGATTCGCTGACTGAGTACCGCATATTCCTGCGCTTGTTTGCTGTCATTGAAATAACCGAATATATCTGCGGCCCTGCTAAGCGTGTAAGCATAAAAAAGGGAGTTGGTGGTCAGTTTCTTAAAGTGACTCGCTTCAAATATTTTTTTCGTGTTGTAACTATGGTCGAGAAAATCCCAATACGGCTGCAATTGCATCATGTTATCGGCGGCTAGGTAACGTTTAAAATGCTCCAGCACTTTGTTGATTCCCGGCAAAAATGAACGTACAAACTCCGGATCATCGCGATACATCATGTAGTCATGAACCATCAGCACCCATACCAATGAATAGTTGGGGATAAACTGCGGCAATGAAGAAGGGTAACGGCTCCCGGTCAGGCCATCATATTGCAGAGACCATTCAAATTGTGATATCGCATTGCGGGCCAGACGATCATCGCCGGAAACATAATAAGACACCAAAGCCTGGATGCGCGTGTCACCGATGTATTGCAACCGCTCCCAATACGGACAGTCCATGTACGTTTCATAAGAGCAAAGCCGTTCGGTTTGCCAACCGATATCAAATACCTGCTGTAGATCCGGATCGCTCGATTTGAAAACACCCACTTTCTTAAAAGGATAACCGGTAAACCAGCTTCCTACCTTTTGAATCGTGAGCGGCTCTGCTCCGGTTTTGATATCCAATTGCACATACCGGAACGCACGATATGAAAGCGTTGTGAATTTCCGATCCTGTCCCCCATCGGGATAAAACAAATCATATATGCCATGAATGGCGGCATTGACTGAATCGCGATGTCCTTTCTTATTGGGATCATCATAAATGGATTCGGCATACGTTACTTTTATTTCGCTGCCCTTCCCTTTCGATGCGATGATCTCGGGAAACGCAGTCGTCATTCCACCCTGATCCAGCAACACCGAAGCCGTTGTATTTGCCGGTATCGTAAAAGTCAGGTTTCCGGTGAGGCGAAGAGGCGGCATACCGGCAGAAGTCTTGCGCACGGCAGCAAAGCTATGATACGTGTGCTCCATCAGAGGAATGCTCCTGGGCATCAGCTCCCATTGTGCATCGCCGTATTCAGATTTCAGAAAGGGAGTTCCACGCTGCAATTGCGTCGCGGTCTTCCAGCGCGAATCATCATAACCAGCTTTCTCCCAATTCCACAAAACACCGGTCGCCACTTTATCCGCCGGACCTGCCGCGTAGTAATGATAAAAAAGATTCGGATCACCCGGACCGAAATGAATGGGTGTTACGTTGGGCTCTGGCTGATACTTCCAGGTTTTATCGGTATTGATCATCGATGATAGAGAATCATTTCCCTGAACGATCAATGCTAGTCTCTTCCCCATCTGATAGACCGGCGCCTCCTCGCCGAGGTTCCAGACCTCGACAGCCAGCGTGTTGGCACCAGCGCTGAGAAGTGGCGCGATCTCGAGCGATTCAAACCGATAGTGACGGAGATCGCTGATCTGCGGACCATCTGTTACGTATTGGCCGTTGACAAAAAGTCGGTAGCGGCTGTCGGCGGAGATATGAATAACAAATCGGCTGGGTTTTTCCGGGAGAGAAAAAGTCTTTCTGAAATACACGACACCTGACATCAGGTTCTGCGGGGCGATCCAGTTCGCATCCCAGAGTTTCGACGTCCAGCGGGCATCCGGAGCGATGAGCGTTTGGGCCGTAGCCAGCCAGCCTGTGAGCGCGAGGAAAAAAGTGAGCATTTTCTTCATGGGCTATCAAAATAGCGAAATGCGACACGACCTGCGCCAAAATAAAAGAGGCAGCACGTTTTTTTAACGTAACTGCCTCATTTTCAAGCTCTCCCTCTTGGACTTGAACCAAGGACCCTCTGATTAACAGTCAGATGCTCTAACCAGCTGAGCTAAGGGAGAGTGTACCCGAAATGGGAGTGCAATATTAAGGGATTGTCGCTGAAATCTCAAAGACCCGGCAAGCACGTTTCCGTGATTTTTGCTATGCTTATTTCTCCCGGAAAAAAGTCCTCCCGGATCACATCATTTTCAGGAACCTCGAATTCGCCAGCCCATAGAGACCGAAAACGCTCATACTCACGTTTTCAGATTTGGAATTATTCCCGCACTGAGTCGTTTTGAGATAATCTATCGACGGGAGTAGTCGCATAACTGAACGGCATGCTATTTCCTTCGTTGAATATAGGAAGCGACGAAAGAATCCTATCTAACTTTCAGTCACCTAAAAGAAAGAAGCTGTTGTTTCAATATCATTAATCCATTCCCTATGAAAACCTCATTCCTTTCAATCCTCCTCTTCTGCGTCTCGGCGGGGTCGGCGTTTTCACAAGCAACCGACAAACTGCCAGTTAGTGATTCGGCACGGATCGAACTTGAAAGAAAACAATTGTTGAAAGAACTCACCGACCTTCGCGATTCCATCAACCAGTCGCTGAATGTCTTTAGCCGTTCTATCAGAAAGGTTTCACCCAAGAAAGACAAGCAGATGAAAAATGCGAGCCAGAATCTCGGACAGTACCGCGATCGTCTCAAAACGGATATTCAAAAGGTTCAACTAACGACTCAGAATGCCTGGAGCCCCAATAACCTGAAGACCATTAGGGCCGACATGACCGAAATCCGGAAGGAGCATAAAAAGATGCTAATCATGTATGAAAACCCTTAGTTCGCACAACGCATTTTCGTTACTTCGAAAACCAGTTCACGCATGACTGGTTTTTTTATTTAGTAAGCTGGATTAACTTTCTCACCCTTATCCACCTTCATGAGAGCAGTTACTTGCCGCCAATACGGTCCCCCGGAATTACTGCGTGTCGAAGAAATTCCGACACCTGCTGTTCAAAGCACGGATGTACTGATTCAAGTGAGAGCGTGCGGAGTCAATTTTCCTGATGTGCTGATGATTCAGAACAAATATCAGATCAAACCTCCTATTCCGTTTTCTCCGGGCGGTGAAGTGGCAGGTGATGTGATCGCGGTGGGTGATCAGGTAAAACATGTAAAACCGGGACAGCGTGTGATCGCGTTGTGTGGCTACGGCGGCTTCGCCGAACAGATAGCAGTCACCGCAAAGCGCGTGTTCCCGATACCGGATGCAATGGACTATATCAATGCGTCGTGCACGTTGTACACCTATGGCACGTCGTATCATGCATTGGTCGACCGGGCGAATCTAAAAGCAGGAGAAACGCTGCTTGTGTTGGGTGCAGGCGGTGGTGTGGGATTGGCCGCCGTTGAGCTTGGTAAAATATTTGGCGCTACCGTTATTGCCGCGGCATCTACCCAAGAAAAACTCAAGGTCTGCCAGGAAAAAGGAGCGCATCATCTCATCGACTATTCAAAAGAAGATCTTCGGACACGCATCAAAGAAATAACCGGCGACCGGGGCGTTGATGTTGTGTACGACGCGGTTGGTGGCAGCCTCGCAGAACCAGCGTTGCGCTCCACGGGCTGGAAAGGAAGGTATCTTGTGGTTGGATTTGCGTCGGGAACAATTCCACAGTTTCCTGCAAACCTTCCTTTATTGAAAGGTTGTTCGATCATCGGTGTGATCTGGGGAAACTTTGCTGAAAAAGAACCACAAAAAAATCTCGAGAACTTCGGTGCACTGCTTAAGCTATTGCAAGCAGGCAAAATCCGGCAGCATGTTCATAAAATATACTCATTAGACGAAGCAGCCCTTTCTCTTCGCGACTTGATGGATCGTAAGGTTACTGGAAAAGCGGTTATCAAAGTGGGTACGTGGGAAGAGATTCAGATTCCAAAAGTGGAAAGAAAACCGGAAGTCGCAGGCACGGCTGCTCCCAAAGTGATACAACTCAAGGATATTAAGAATCATATCGGTCAATCGCTCGGTGTCACAAATTGGCTGACGGTTTCACAACAGATGATCGACAGCTTCGCTTCAGCCACACAAGACTTTCAGTGGATCCACGTGGATGTGGAAAAAGCAAAGCATGAGATGCCGGGTGGTAAGACCATCGCCCATGGATACCTGACTCTCTCGCTCGCTGCGAAATTCTTTTTCGAACTGGTCACCATTGAGGGCGTCACCAGCTCAATTAATTATGGTTTGAACAAAGCGCGGTTTCCGTTGGCTGTAAAATCCGGAAGCCGGATTAGAATGCACGGGGCCATTACCAACGTGGAAGATCTGCCTGGAGGCGTGAAACTTTTTCTTGAATGCAAAATCGAATTGGAAGGCGAAGAAAAACCGGCTTGTATCGCTGAATTGATCACGGCGGTATTTTAACCGAAACGCTTAGCAAAAGAGCCTGGAACATAAAACATTTAACCCAACACTTAGAACTTCACAAAGCATGAGACTCAAAAACAAAATCGCAATCGTCACGGGTGGTGCCAGCGGCATCGGCATGGCTACTGTAAAGGCATTTATCCGCGAAGGCGCCACCGTCATCATCTGGGACATGGCTGAGAAAGGTGCGGCCGTTGCCAACGAGCTTACGGCGGCCGGACATAACGTGAGTTTTGTGAAAATCTCCACTTCGGATAAAACTGCAGTTCTCAAGGCGACCGAAGACGTGAAGAAAAAATTTGGGCGAATCGATATCCTGATCAACAATGCGGGCATCACGAAAGACAGAACGCTGTTAAAGATGTCTCAGGAAGAATGGGATGGCGTCATCGCCGTAAACCTGACCGGCGTATTCAATTGTACGCAGGCGGTCGCACCGATCATGAAAGAGCAGAATTATGGAAGGATTGTTTCGGCATCATCGAATGTGGCGATACGGGGTAATTATGGACAAACCAACTACGTCGCTGCGAAAGCCGCCATCATTGGTATGGTCAAAGTCTGGGCACTGGAACTCGGTAAGTTCGGGATCACCGCCAATTGTATTGCGCCGGGATTTATTAAAACAGCCATGACCGATGCCATCCCTGAAGACGTTCGCAAACAGATGATCTCTCACATTCCTGCGGGCCGATGGGGCGAACCGGAAGATATTGCTAATGGCTACGTCTTTCTCGCTTCCGATGAAGCATCATTCATCAATGGCATTTGCCTGACGATAGACGGCGGAGCAGCCAGGTGACGTCTAGAACTTTCGACGTGTTGATGTGCTCAGAGGGTTACGGAATCACGGCAGGCCGGACATCACTGGACAGTTTCACAACATATTTCTTTTCTCCGGTTAAGACCACGTAAGATCCCTCCATTGACGAATCCGGCTGCAGAGGCTTGTTGTTGACCAAAACAGGCGCAGAGTTATTCACGTACACTTTGAGTTTCCAGTCTGGAATAGTTTGCGACAGCGTATAAGTCACAGAGTCCTTGCGTTTCGCGATGGAAAGATCGAGCCGGTTGCCGCCCACTTTAAGATTTGCGATGCTGCCTTTATCCCATGCCTGCGGCATATTGGGTTTTACAGTGATTGTCTGGCCGCCCGCGTCCGGTGTAATCCCAAAGAAATGTGAAATAACGGGAGTTTCCACTGCATAAATATTCCACGCCTGGGCCATCATGCCAAAGTCGGGCGACACTTCGTACATCGAGCCCGGCAATGCATAGCTGAAGGTGTGACCCAATCGCTTCAGATATTCGAGGGCTTCATTGCTATTACCATACCTCGCCTCCGCAATGGCGAGTACTCCTGTCGGCAGGGTCATGACCGCGCCTGTGTAGTTGAATGTTTTCTTTCTCGCTTTAGCGACCACCGAGTCTACTTCGTCGGATCGGTCGATGCCTGTAACATAAGCACCAAAAAAATTCCTGTACTGACGCGCAGTCTGCAACGCGCGGCGCGCGTTTTCAGCGTTTGCAATTCCAACCTCCATGGGGGAGTTTACCACAGCATTGTGAAAAACCACGTAACCTCTGGGTGATTTATCGCGATGTCCACCCGCGCTCGATTCAAGTCTCTTGAGGCGTGCTCTCAGCTCAGCACCTGCAGACACTTTCTTCAGGGTGTCAGCACGAATGATCGCCGCTTTGATCAATGCGATCGCTTCCTCGCGTGTTCCAATAAAATCTGCGAACGAATTGTCTTCGGCTACCCACCACTGCTGGTTGATGAGTACTTTCAATCTCGCGGCCTTATCCCAAAAATCTTTTTGATTCACATCCTCTCCCATCACTTCCGAAAGTTTCGCAGCAGCCTCTAACGCCTGCTGGGTGTAGACGGAAACATCAATCATTTCTGAATCCAAGCCCTGAATTTCAGTCATGCCACCGCCATTGGGGAAAAGATTTTGGTCCGGATCCTTTTCGACCAGGAGCCAATGAATTCCCTTCAACACATCAGGATATAGCTCTGTGACAAACTGTTTATCGCCTGTCCATTGATAATAGTTCCAAAGGAGACTGATGAATTGCGCTGTCTCATTGGTGTTGCCGGGATTATAGACCGAGCCGTTCGTTGACGCTTCGTGTATAATGCGACCATTGCCGTTCGTCTTATCGGATATCTTTTTTAAGAGCCGGATCGTCGATTTCGCAAGATCAAAACGTCCAGTGGCGAGCACAGCCTGAAGCGAATATTCGTTGTCGCAACCAAACCACCAGGGGTAATCGGGTATCCCTGCAGACAAACCTCTGCCCTGCTCAGGCACTTCGCGCACCAGCCAATCCGTGGTGTACTTCGTCCATTCGAGCATGCGTTGAATCACGGTGTCGGGGACTTTGATTTCGCTCAATGCCTTCAGCGAATCATACCGCAAGATCTTGCGAGAAAGCATATCGTAGGATTCATGTTTGACCTTTGAGAAAGTTGTTAACGCCTGTGCTTCGGATTGATACGAACCCGCAATCACTATTTTTAATGATTCGGTGCCATCGCCGTCAATCTTAACCTCATACCGGATCGTTCCCGGCTTGCTTTCTTTGCCTGCATCACCACATCCGGCAAATTCAAGCGAAGATCCTTTGGCGACATGATCCGATCCCATCACTGCAAACCAGGGGTTGCCTTTGTCTTTGGCAACCAACACCTGCTCTTTTTCAAAATACCTGACTTCATCTTCATGATTGATCATCCCCGTGCGATCACCCAGCCATGTTGGACGTAAATCGAAATATCCTGTGAAAGCAAATGAAAGAGTTTTTGATGCGGTGCTCTTGTTGATGATTTTGAATTCAATCACCAGTCCCTCCTCGCCGTCTGGAACAAACTGGAACCGCTGTATCTCAAGGCCTTCGGCGGGCCAGCTAAAATCCTGACGGTTGCCAAAAGGGTAATTGATGAACCTCGTCGCCTTGTTCAGACAGAATGTTTTTCCATCCGACGAAATTGCAGCGTCAAATCCGTCCAGCAACTTGATCGGATGGTCCCACACACCACCCATTTCTCCTGCTAAATGCCAACCGAGCGGCGGAAAGCCTCCATCTTGATGGCCCACCATATAAAGCCGGTCTCCGGCTGCAACAAAAGGCGATGCGAGATATTCCTTCTTCCCGGGGAGATAGTCTCGCCCCTGAAGCAAAGACGAAAGCGCCGGCAGGTTTTCCTTTCTGGAAGGAGTGCATCCAAGAAAAACCAGGACCACGGCGGCGACAATAAATAGTCGATTTGGCATGCAGTGATTGAATCAGCCTTAAATCTATCTGCTATCCGGTTCTAATTCAATCACAAGACATAATGTCTGTTTTAATGCTTAAAATGTGTTTTTATATGCCATAATGGCTCGTTTTTGCCTCTAAAATCCTATCGGCACGGAATTCAATAGAGTGTAAGCGTGTTTAAAAAAACCGATTGTTCAACCAAAACTTTAAAAAATATGAGCATTATCAGATATCGCGCTAATGATTTCAGACCGACTTCATTCAGCAGTCTTTTGGATGGATTCTTCAATGACGCGATCACGCGTTCCGGCGGCAGCACTTTTGTTCCGAAAGTGGATGTCATCGAAAATGAGGCGTCTTACGAATTGCATGTCGCTGCGCCCGGACTGAGCAAAGAAGATTTCAATGTGGAAGTGAAAGACAATTATCTCACTGTGAGCGGCGACCGTAAGTTCACGAATGAGAAAAACGAGAAGAACTATCACACCATCGAAACTCAGTACGGTTCATTCGTAAGGTCATTTGCGTTACCTGAAAACGTGGATAGTTCGAAAATCAACGCCAAATACAACAATGGCATCCTCGAACTCACCATTCCGAAAGACGAAAAGAAAGCATTAAAGACCACGATTAAGGTCAATTAAGGTTTGGGTTGGGGTTAGGTAAGGGCGTTCCGGAAACGGGCGCCCTTTTTCTTTTCCCCCGATTGCATTTTCAGTTCCGGGAATACGCTAAATTTAAGTTCCAACCTTTTAAGATATGAGGCGGTTCCTGATGATTCTCGTGGTGGTGGTAGCAGCATTCATAGGTGCAGTCACCGGTGCAGTGTTTACGTTGCGTTACCTGGAAGGAATTCCCAATTACAATTCTATCGCAGAGCGACAGAACCTGTCGTTCGCCAAGATGACTCCCGACTCCGCGCGCAAGGTGTCGTCGTCCCTGCCCAACTTTGAATACGCAGCGAAAATGATTACCCCGGCTGTCGTGCACATCAGCACCATTTATGGCCCCGGTGAGTTTAGCCTTAATCCTCTCGAACTCTATTATGGAAAGCAATCCCATTCCTCGGGATCGGGCGCGATTATTTCCGATGACGGATACATCGTCACCAACTATCATGTCATCGAATCCGCTACAAATATTGACGTGACGATGAGCGATAACCAGCGTTTTTACGCGAAAGTGATCGGCCGGGATCCAAGTACCGACCTCGCGTTACTTAAGATAAAAGCGAAGAACCTTCCCTTCATCGCGTACGGTAATTCGGACCACGTGATGCCAGGTCAGTGGGTGCTTGCGATCGGCAATCCGTTCGATCTTAATTCCACAGTTACCGCGGGGATCGTGAGTGCAAAAGCGCGCAACATCGGCATCCTCCTCGACAAAAATAATCTGCAGGTTGAGTCTTTCATCCAGACCGATGCAGCCGTAAATCCAGGAAACAGCGGCGGCGCGCTTGTGAACCTCAAGGGCGAGTTGGTTGGAATTAATTCCGCCATTGCCACTTCAACCGGAACGTATGCCGGCTATTCGTTCGCGATTCCTGTCAACCTCGTGAAGAAAGTAATGGACGATTTGCTTGAATTCGGGCAGGTTCAACGCGGATTGCTGGGCGTTAAGATTGTGGATGTGGCCAAAGTGGGCGTTGAAGAAAAACTCGACGTCATGCAAGGCGTCTTTGTCAGTCAGGTGAATGAGGGAAGCGCGGCACAACAGGCCGGGATCGAGCAACGTGATGTGATCACGGCCATTGACGGGCACAACGTGACAACGGTTTCAGAATTGCAGGAACTGGTAGCGCGCCATCGCCCGGGTCAAACGGTGAGCGTGACGTATCGAAGGGACGGAAAAGAGAAATCCGTGACTACAGTTCTAAAAAACTATGAGGGACATGAAACCATCTCCAAACCAGAGGTGAACTATCTGATCGAAGGTGCCACCTTTGAAGATCTCATGTATTCTGATCTGGTGAAGAGAAGCATTGATGGCGGCGTATTGGTAAGGATCATAGAAACCGGCAAATGGAAGAAGTCTGGTATACGCGAGGGTTTCATCCTCACCCACCTCGACAAAGTGCCGGTAGACAATGTCGCCGACCTGAATCGGATGCTGTCCTACAAATCTGGGGGCATCCTCGTTGAAGGCATGTATAAAGACGGCGAAAAAGGCACCTACGCCGTGGATTGGTAATTCAAAGCCATTGGCTGCGGCAGGTAGGTCTGTGTCTGGACTCCCAAATTTGACCCAGCTTGCCACCATCAGCACATTGCCCTATCAGCATTAGCACATCAGCACATTTGAATTTAGATTTGCGTCCTGAATTTTATTTTTCATGGAAAAATCAGACTTAAAAAAGATATTGGGCGAATTGGGTATCAAACCCGTAAATGCCGGCGTTTCCACTGGCTCAAAATGGATTAAAACGGGGGGTCCGGTACTGTCCTCCTATTCACCGGTAGACGGAGTGTTAATCGGCAAAGTTCAAACAGCGAACCGCAAATCATTCGACAAAGTTGTTGAAGTTTCGCGCAAAGCTTTTCAGGAATGGAGGCTGGTACCTGCACCCAAACGGGGCGAAGTGGTGCGTCAGGTTGGTGAGGCTTTGCGAAAAGCAAAAGAACCGCTCGGT
The DNA here is from genome assembly GCA_044227305.1 of Cyclobacteriaceae bacterium. Classification (GTDB taxonomy): domain Bacteria; phylum Bacteroidota; class Bacteroidia; order Cytophagales; family Cyclobacteriaceae; genus ELB16-189. The sequence goes on from JBGAFJ010000002.1 coordinate 989,839, forward strand.
AAACTGGTATCCTATGAAATGGGGAAATCATATCAGGAAGGACTCGGTGAAGTTCAGGAGATGATCGACATCTGTGATTTTGCCGTAGGCCTATCACGACAGTTGTATGGTTTGACGATGCCTTCGGAGAGAGCATCACACAGGATGTACGAACAATATCACCCCTTGGGGCTCGTGGGAATTATCTCTGCATTCAATTTCCCGGTGGCCGTGTGGTCATGGAATTCCATGCTCGCCTGGGTGTGTGGCGATACCTGTATCTGGAAACCTTCCGAGAAAACTCCTTTGTGCAGCATCGCATGTCAGCAAATCGTATCGAAGGTTTTCGCTGCGAACCAGGTTCCTGAGGGCGTGTCATGCCTCGTGAACGGAGATTTCCGCGTGGGTCAATGGCTTGCAGCATCTGAAGAGATTCCGGTGGTTTCGGCGACCGGCTCAACACGCATGGGCAAGGCGGTTGCGCGGACCGTGAGTGAGCGATTGGGGCGGCCCTTGCTTGAATTGGGTGGCAACAACGCAATCATTATTTCAGAACATGCTGATCTTGACATAGCCATCCGCGGAGCGGTTTTTGGAGCTGTTGGAACAGCGGGGCAGCGCTGCACCACCACACGGCGACTCATCGTTCACGAGAAGGTGTATGAAAAAATAAAATCAAAATTGAAGAAGGCTTATGCGCAGTTGAGCATCGGTAATCCTTTGGATCCAAAAAATCACGTGGGGCCGCTGATCGACAACCTGGCGGTAAAATCATATCTGAAAGCACTGAAAGAAATTGAGCGCGAGGGAGGAAAATTTGTCGTGGAGGGAGGCGTATTAAAGGGTGCCGGGTATGAATCAGGCTGCTATGTCAAGCCTGCGATTGCAGAAGTGAAAAATCAATTTGCGATCGTACAGCAGGAAACCTTTGCTCCCATTCTATATCTAATCAAATACAAAAAGATCGGCGAAGCCATTGCGCTTCAGAATGGTGTAAGGCAGGGTCTTTCCTCTTCGATCATGACCATGCACATGCAGGAAATGGAGAATTTTCTTTCAGCTGGTGGCAGTGACTGCGGCATAGCGAACGTGAACATCGGAACCTCCGGCGCAGAAATCGGTGGGGCTTTCGGGGGCGAGAAAGAAACCGGCGGGGGCCGTGAATCGGGCTCTGACGCGTGGAAAGTTTATATGAGACGCCAAACAAATACGGTTAACTACGGTAACACTTTGCCATTGGCTCAGGGAATCAAGTTTGACATCTAAAGCTGTTTTTTAGAGGTTGCATGTGTTCGGGGAACGCAAAAAAGGCAATCAGCAGTTTGGAAATCGCGCGTAAGAACTTACTTTAGAGAGCTCAAAAAATGGCTATGCAAGAAAAACGATACCGGTCAGTGATGCTGATTGATGACAACGAGATCGACAATCTCATCAATCAGAAGATGATCGAATCGGCATCGATGACTGAGCATATCTACATTCACACCGGCGCGAAGAGTGCTATTGAATTCCTCCGCAACATGGAAAAGCTGGACCTGGCTGACAAGGTACTTCCAGACGTGATTTTCCTTGATATCGACATGCCGCTCATGGATGGATTCCAGTTCCTTGACGAATTTGAGAAGTTGACTGCCTCCACCAAGAAGAAGTGCAAGATTGTAATGCTAACCTCCTCGATCAATCCGCAGGATTTTAACCGGTCAAAGAAATACCTCAATGTGAAGCTCTATCTGAACAAGCCCCTCACCCACGAGAGCTTGTTGAGCCTGTCAATCTGATTTGATTTATTTTTGACGAGTGAGAATTTGGCTGACCTGCTGCAGCTATTTCCAGCGGCCTCCCTGACTACTCATCCCCATCATGGTTCGCACCCTGGATCTCCAGAGCAATCAGGCGTTCGACAAACTTGTCGTCCATGCGAATGAGATACGTGGGCGCAAAATAGTTGACCGTGATCGACCTGAACTTCGGGATCAACGCTGATATTTTCTTGTGCTTCTCCTTCTTCGCTTCGCTGACGGCGATCTTCAGTATTTTCAGGAAAGTCAGCACGTTTTCACATGCATCTTTCCCGATCATCCGGATGTTGCGCTGCACACTGTTGGATAGCTGGTTATATAACTCGATATCTTTCAATAAACAATATTGCAGGCAAAGCAAGGCTTTGATTTCCATCTGGGCCTGTGGGTATTTTTTCAAACTCACATCATTGATCAGTGAATTCAGCAGCTTGGCCGTTTCATCATACCGTCCGGTGTAGTAACTGCACATGGCCCTGTACACAGTATAGATCACGTGTTGCGGCACATTGTTGGGATCCGGTTCGAAGTCGGCGAACAATTCCTCCTGCTCGGCATAAAGTTCGGCTTCCGTACCTAGTCGCAATGCTCTTTCGAATTTTGAAATAAGAAATTGAACTGCGAACGTGTAGTAAGGATAATTGATCAGGAGGTTGGAAGCGGCATCGTTTACCTCTTCGAAGTAACGTTCTGCCTGCTTATACACCTTGTAGTGGTTGTAATACTCCAGTTTCAGGAATTCAAACAACAGGTTGAGATGATAGTATACCGGATCCAGCGTATAGGTGTCGAATATATCCTGAACGCGTTTAAAAATATCTTCTATCGATTCCTCGTCTTGCTGAAGGTTCTCTTCTTTATCGACAAACAGGCGATGAAAAATAACAATACAACATTTGTAGACGTACAACCGGTGCGACTCATAGAGGTTGGCCACATTGTACATTTCCTTGGTGAGAAGCTCCAGACTCAGTCTTTCTGTCTCATCTCCGGTAAGGAAATAGTTACCGTATTTTTTGAAATAATCTGCCAGCACATCCTCCGCCTTGTCGACGGCAAGCATGTAGGCCACGTGACGATTGTATTGCTGCGAAAACTGGAAAAAATCCGGTGAATTGATGTGCAGTTTCTTGAGGAGCTTGTAGATCGTTGGCAACTCACCCACGAGGTCCGCGTCGATCAGTTCTTTCTCAAGTTTCCGCAACATGGCAATCGCGATGGTCTTCTTTTTGGTGAAAAAGACCTCGTTGATGTTGGCCACTTTCCGAAGCAAGTCTGTGCGCGGACTTTCCATTTGCTGGACCAAATACTCCTCGATCTTCTGACTCAGGCGCGAACGCATGGTATAATACGCGTTCGCATTGATCTCCAACTCCACCATCACTTTGTTCTCCGACAGCTGCCTCTCACGCATAGCCTTTAACAGGTAGGCTGACTTTTCGGCATTTCCGTTGATCAAAGAGTCATAAATGGCTGTATAGTCCTTCTCAGAAAGTTGTTTGATTATATTCTTCAGTTTCGCCATGCGGACTCCATTAAAGAGCGTGAAAAATTACAAAAATTAAGACTGTAAACAACGGGTCTACGATCCGAACCCCTTTGCTTTCCCGTCAATTTTTCATGTTTTGGACTTTGGAAAGGATTTTGACCTTGCATCCCAAACTTTTCAAAAATGGATGATTTTTCCAAGATGATTATTGGAGCGGTAAATGAAGTCAAGAATGCCGTGGTAAAAATTGATGTGTATAAAACAACGCAGGGAAAACTCCGGCAGGCTGGTTCAGGGTCCGGGTTTATTTTCTCTTCGGATGGGTTAATCTTCACAAACAATCACGTTGTGCAGGGCGCTGAAAAGATCATGGTGTCGCTGCTCAATGAAAACGAAATAGAGGCTACCCTCGTGGGAAGAGATCCGGATACTGACCTGGCAATACTCAAGATTTATACGGATGGTTACTCAGTGGCGCGACTTGGTGACAGCACCACGCTACAGATCGGGCAGTTGGTCATCGCGATCGGAAACCCACTGGGGTACCAGCATACCGTAACCACCGGTGTCGTGAGCGCGCTGGGCAGAACGATGCGTACGCAATCGGGTATGGTCGTCGACAATGTGATTCAGTCCGATGCGGCTCTGAACCCAGGTAATTCGGGCGGGCCTATGATCACTACCGAAGGCGAAGTAGTGGGGGTAAACACAGCCATCATCAGCGGCGCCCAGGCCATCAGTTTCTCCGTCGATATTAATACCGCTAAAGAAGTCGCCAGTCAACTGATCAAAAACGGCAAAGTATTTAAGGCATGGCTGGGGTTCATGCTGCAGGAAATTAACATCAATCCAAAGATCATCAGGCACTACCACCTGCAGAACACAAAAGGTTTGTTCGTGACGCACATTGATTCAGACTCGCCAGCCGGGCGTTCACAGATCAATGAAGGTGATATTATCGTCGCTTTTAATAAAAGGCCAGTGAACAGCCTTCATGATCTATTCAAAGAGCTGACAAAAAAAGATATCCTAACACTGGTGGATATTGACGTGATCCGCCACACGGAGCTGCTGAGCTTTGGAATTTTTCCTCTTGTAAAGAGCTAACAGTGATCAGTTAGTCGGTTTATGGTAGTCACCCGAAAAGTGTACGATTCCTCTCATTAGCCGCTATTGACGAATTAGAGCCAACGCTCACCTTACTTCCTTTTCCTAAACCGGTCATTTCTGCCCGACTGGAACTTCTTATTTGAAAAAGATTTTTTCTCCGACCCTCTGGAGTCTGATCCGCGGGAGTCTGATCCTTTGGAACCGAAGCTTCTCGATCCTCCTCCTTTGCCGTGATACCCGGAGGGTTTCCCCGCGCCTCCAAATTTGCGTTCGCGTCCGGCGTGATCGTCGCTATCGCGTTCTAACTTTTTGCTCTCTGTCCGCGACGACTTCGATTCCGTGACTTCCACGCGAACTTGTCGTCCCTGGTATTCAGCGCTAACAAATCCTTTCAATACTTTATCCACCAGCGCTTTGTCTACTTCGAAGAAAGAGTAGGCACCTTTCAAGTCGATATGACCGATGTCTTTTTTCTCCAGCCCTGTAAATTCATCGATCACCTCCAACATCTTTGATTTATCGATGTTGTCCATTTTGCCGAGGTTGATAAAGAAGCGCGCGCCTCCATAGCCACGGCCTTCGCCGATGTCACGGGTCTTCTGGTCTGAGTTGAGATCCGGCGCGTTTCTGTAGTAGTCTAGGAAGCGGTTAAACTCCATGGACGCAAAACGTTTGATGAGATCTTCTTTGGTAAGATCCTTCAGTTCTTCATAAACCGTGGGGAGAAACTCTGAAATCTCAGCCTCATTTACTTTCACCTCACGAACTTTGTGCATGAATCCGAGAAGCTGCTTCTGACAAACTTCCGCGCCAGTGGGTACCAGCATCCTTTTGATGGGCGACTTCATGGTCTTTTCGATCTGCTTGATCCTGCCCATTTCATTCCGGCTGACCAGAGCGATTGAAACACCTTTTTTTCCGGCCCTCGCCGTCCGACCGCTGCGGTGTGTATAAAATTCCATTTCGTCGGGCATGTTCAAATGGATGACATGGGTAATGTCCTCCACATCGATCCCGCGGGCCGCTACGTCGGTGGCAACCAGGATCTGTAAAGAACGCTGGCGGAATTTCATCATCACACGATCACGTTGCTGCTGGGTCAGGTCGCCGTGCAGGGCGTCGGCGTTGTACCCATCCTTCATCAGCATTTCAGCGATGCGTTGCGTGTCGATGCGCGTCCGGCAAAAAATCAATCCAAAAATATCGGGGTTAAAGTCCAGGATGCGCTTCAATGCAAGGTATTTGTCTCGCTCTTGAACCGTAACATAACGATGTTCGATGTTAACGTTGCCTACGTGTTGTTCTCCGACGGTGAGTTCGAACGGATCACTCATATAATTCTTCATGATCGCACGTACTTCGCGCGGCATGGTGGCAGAAAACAGCCACGTTTTTTTCTCTTGCGGAGTATAAGAAAGTATTTTGTCGAGGTCTTCCTTGAAACCCATGTTGAGCATCTCATCGGCTTCATCGAGCACCACGTATTTTACCGTTCCGATGTTGATAGCCCTCCGATCGATCAAGTCAATCAAACGACCCGGTGTTGCAACGATAATCTGCGCACCTCTTTTCACTTTACGAATCTGTTCGCTGATGCTCGCACCGCCATACACAGCAACAATGTTGAACGACTTATATTTTTCGGTGAACGTTTCCAGGTCATTGGTGATCTGGAGCCCCAGCTCGCGTGTGGGGGCGAGTACAAGCGCCTGAGTTTCCTTGCTGGTTTCGTCTATCAGCCCAAGCAAGGGCAGGCCAAAAGCAGCCGTTTTGCCAGTGCCGGTTTGTGCAAGACCTACAAAGTCGCGGTCTCCGGTCAATAATACCGGAATTGCTTTTTCCTGAATGGGTGTGGGTGTTTCGAAGCCGAGCAGTTGTACCGACTGGACCAATCCTGAGGACAAGCCCAGGGACTCAAAAGATTTCATTAATGGGTGTAATTAGCCGCAAAGGTACGGTTAATAAACCGAATGACCTGCGGTAATTGAAATGTGCGGCACAATTATAACTTTGAACTCTCGACACCAAATAATCTAGCGACATGACCTCCTTTACCAGAATAAAACAGGTTCTTATTGCGGCGGCTTTCATTTTCGTCGCATTCTTGTCACAAGCGCAGGCTATCAAATGGGCGGCGGATGGTAATTCGTACTACCGGATCGAGTCCAACGAAGTGGTGCAGTATGCGCTCCCCGGAAACACAAAGACTACCGTCATTTCTCAGGCAGACCTGACACCTGCCGGTCAAAGCAAGAGCCTTGCCGTACGGCAGTTTTTCTTTTCGCCGGATTATCAAAAAGCATTGATCTATACCAACTCAAAAAGAGTGTGGCGCCTGGATTCGCGTGGCGACTATTGGGTGTTCGATCTCAAAACGAAGTCCCTGAAAAAACTGGGAGGCAATCTGCCGGAATCGTCGCTGATGTTCGCCAAGTTTTCACCCGATGGATCGAAGGTGGCTTACGTGAGCAACCAGAATCTGTATATTGAAAACATCGCCACCGGCGAAATGAAAGCCCTTACCACCGATGGTAATCGTAAGCTGATCAATGGTACGTTTGATTGGGTGTACGAAGAAGAACTCAACTGCCGCGACGGGTTCCAGTGGAGCCCCGACGGCAAGAGTATTTCTTTCTGGCAACTGGATGCTACAGACATCAAAGATTATTACATGCTGAATACCACGGAGTCGACTTATTCAGAGGTGGTACCCGTGGAATATCCGACGGTAGGTCAGAACCCATCGAAGGCACGGATCGGTATCATCAACCTTGAAACCAACAAAACAACCTGGCTCAACCTGCCGGGCGATCCACAGCAAAACTATTTGCCGCGCACCGAGTGGCGTTCGCCCAATGAACTCTTTGTGGAACAGATGAATCGCGCTCAGAATGAAGCCCGCATTTTCAATTGTAACCCCGCCACTGGCGATGCCAAATTGGTTTTTTCTGAAAAAGATGAGGCATGGATCGAGATGTTTTCCTTCGGAGGCTCAGAACGCGCACTCGACTTCCACCACCCGTTGGTGTGGCTCAATAACAAGAAAGAATTTTTATGGATCAGTGAGAAAGATGGCTGGACTCACCTGTATCGCGTGCAGGCAGGGACAGCTTCTGAAACGGTACCTAAAGGAGATCGCGTGCAGCCTAATCCAAAAGAGATCCTCATCACGAAGGGAGAATTCGATATGACCGATTTGCTCAGCGTCAACGAAAAAACAAACACGGTGTATTTCCTTGCATCGCCTTCCAACGCCACACAGAAATATTTGTACAAGACCAAACTTGACGGAACCGGCAAGCCGGAGCTCCTGACACCGGCAGGAATGGAAGGTCAACACGACTATGATATATCACCCAATGGCAAGTTCGCCCTTCATATATTCTCCAACTCATTCACACGTCCGGTAAACGAAACCCTGGATCTCACAACCAACAAACCTATTTCGAAGGAGGGTATTCAAAGCAAACTGGTCGCCGCACGAGGCCCGAAGAATGTGGAGTTTTTCAAAGTAAAAACTGCGGAAGGTGTGGAGATGGACGGGTGGATGGTGAAACCGAAGAACTTCGACCCCTCTAAAAAATATCCGGTGGTGTTTTTCGTATACACCGAACCGGCATCACAGACTGTCACCGATCGATATGGTATAGGCAGCAATCGCCTGTACAAAGGGGATATGGCGGAAGATGGTTATATCTATATTTCTCTTGACAGCCGGGGCACACCAGCACCCAAAGGCCGCACCTGGCGGAAATCGATTTATAAAAAAGTTGGATTGCTTAATGTTGCCGATCAGGCTGCCGGGGCAAAAGAAATTCTGAAGTGGTCTTTCGTAGACCCCGAGCGAGTTGCTGTGTGGGGCTGGAGCGGAGGCGGGACAACCACCCTGCATCTCATGTTCCAATACCCTGATATCTACAAAACGGGAATTGCTGTAGCGGCCGTCGCAAACCGATTGACCTATGACAATATCTACGAGGAACGCTACATGGGTCTCGATCAAAGCGACTATGTAAAGTGTTCACCCATCACGTACGCGAAGAATCTAAAGGGAAATCTTTTATATATCCATGGAACGGGAGATGACAACGTTCATTACAACAATGCGGAAATGCTGATTAACGAACTTGTTAAATACAATAAGCAGTTTCAACTGATGGCATATCCCAATCGTACGCATGGCATCTCCGAGGGCGAGGGTACCAGCGAGCATCTGGCCACACTGTACACAGAGTATTTGAAGAAAAATTGTCCCCCCGGAGGCAGATAGGTTTCGTTGCGACAGGCAAAGCCGGTAACTAAAACACCCACACTTCAACACGTCAACGCCTAAGTAGTTAGGTTGTATCTACCGTTGATAGAATTTGATGCTGCGTTAACGCACTGGATTCTAGCTTTGCGGGGAAAATCAGTTCGATAAATGCTAAACGGTCTAAAATCTATCTGCGCGGGCTAACCACCGGCCTCCTTTTCAGTTATAGCTCTGAATTTTGACACACACGTGAAGGAAATAATTTCGACCGATGGAATAACACCAGCTCACCGCGTGTCTAACCAAGAACAAGCAAAATTTTTCGATAGCTAACTATATTATGAAGTATTTTTTATCTCTTTTTATCACTTTCTGCACAATTTCATTTGGCCAGGCTCAATCCGGCGCCCCGGCTGTCAAAGCCAACGGCAAAATCTCAGGGTCGGTGATCGACGCCACCAACAACCAGGCGGTCGAATTTGCTACGGTAGCGTTAACAGAACCTAATTCAGAAAAGCCAATCAATGGAGCAGTTTGCGATGAGAAGGGAAAATTCACGATTACGAAGGTTCCGAATGGCACCTATCAGCTGATCATCTCCTTTATTGGATATGAAAATGTTGTTGTAAAAAACATCGTAATCTCTGATAAGAAAGACAATGTAGATGTAGGTCCACAGAAGCTTGCCACCAGTTCAAAAGAGCTGGAGGCCGTTGTAGTGGAAGGACAGAAAGTGCTGGTGGAAGAGAAAGTAGACCGCACCATATATAATGCAGAAAACGACGCGACCGCAAAGGGAGGCGACGCGACCGACGTACTTCGCCGCGTGCCGATGTTGTCGGTGGACATGGACGGTAATGTTTCGCTACGCGGAAATCAAAACATCAAAGTGCTGATCAATGGCAAGCCGTCGACGATCTCCGCCAGTAGCGTAGCGGATGCCCTGAAACAGATTCCATCTGACCAGATCAAGACTGTGGAAGTTATCACGTCACCTTCGGCCAAGTATGATGCTGAAGGTTCTGCCGGGATCATTAACATCATTACAAAGAAGAACAACCTCCAGGGATTGAGCCTGAACATCGATGGCAGCTCAGGATACAGGGGCACCAACCTGGGTCTCAACGGAAGCTATCGCAAAGGAAAGATGGGCTTCAACCTGGGCGGATTCGGCCGTTCAGGTTATAATATCACCGGTAAATTCGATAACACGCAGATCACTACGTCAAACGATGTTAACGGAAACCCAGTACAAACCACCAACATCCAGCACGCCGATACGCGCAGCAGCAACTTGTTCGGCAATACGCAGTTTGGCTGGGATTACGACATCAATAAGAACAACTCTTTGCAGGCATCCGTACGTTTCGGATCAAGAAACGGCTACAACAATCAGGATCATTTGTCTACGATCACTACGTCACCGTTATTGACTACAAGCTCATTGAAAGATGTACAAACGACGGATGAATCGAACAACGTGGATGCAAGCCTGAATTATACTCATACGTTTGCTAAACCTCAGAAGGAGTTCAGTTTGCTGGCGATGTTCAGCCGCAACAACAGAACCAACAACTTCCTCAATGCGTTTCTTGATGAAAGTGATTTCTCCACCACAAGCCAGTTGAAGAACATCAACAACAGCTTCAACCAGGAGGTCACCATACAGGCGGATTATCAAACTCCCATTGGCACTACCCAAATCCTAGAGTTCGGTGGCAAGAATATAGCACGGAAGGTGTCCAGTGATTACAAATATCTCGTAGCACCCGGATCAAACGGTGAGTTCACGCCGAGCCCTAATGCATCGTTGGCCAACGTATTCAATTACGATCAAAACGTTTCCTCCGGTTATTTCTCGTACACCTACGCCATGAAGTCCGGATACAGCTTCAAAGCAGGCGCGCGTTATGAGTACACCACGATCAATGCAAACTTTGCAACCGAAAAGGCACCGGTCGTAATCCCGTCATACGGTGTACTGGTTCCCAGTGCCAATATCTCGAAGAAACTGAATAACGGAAGCACACTGAAACTTGCTTATAACCGCAGAATTCAGCGTCCTTCTATCCAGTTCCTGAATCCAAATATTCAGGCATCAAACCCGACGAACATCTCCGTGGGTAATCCGAACCTCGGCCCTGAGTACACCAACAACTACGAGTTGTCATACAGCACGTTCATCAAGAGCACCTCACTCAACTTCTCAACATTCGTGAGAAATACAAACAACGCCATTCAAAGTGTGCGTGATGTGATTGGAAATAATCCCAACGATGTCGACACGATCAGAACATCGTATCAGAATATTGGAAGTGAGAACGCATATGGCGCGAGTATTTTCGCCGGCGTAAACATTTCAGGCAAGTTCTCGCTGAACGGCGGGAGCGACATCTACTATGCAGTCCTGAAAAACAATGTTCCCAATCCGATCTACAACGCCAGCAACCAGGGATGGGTAGCGAGCTACAGGCTTTTCGGAAATTATACATTAACCAAAGGATGGGGACTGCAATTCTTCAGCTTTTATCGCGGGCGCCAGGTACAATTGCAGGGAATCCAGGGAAGCTTTTATGTATACAGTTTAAGCATCAAGAAAGACCTGCTCGACAAGAAGGGAAGTATCGGCTTCGGTGCGGAACAGTTCTTTACGCCGGCCATGCGCATCAACAGCAGTACCGTTTCACCGATCATCCAGCAGAACAGCACGGTTGAAATGCATAACATGAACTTTAAGATCACTTTCAGTTATCGCATCGGTAAGATGAGCTTTGACGGCGGCAGCAAACGCAAGCGCTCCATTAACAACGACGACATGAAAGAAGGCGGCGAGAACGGGGGCGGTATGGATCAAGGTGCTCAGCAGGGAGGCGGCGCCGGAGCCCAGGGCGGCGGTCGCGGATTCCAGGGCGGTGGTGCCGGCGGCAATCGCACCAACGCGGCCGCAGTACAACCGACATTGAAACCCACCGACTCAACTGCGGTGGTGAATGCAGAAGGAAAATGGACTTACACCATCGAGTCTCCGCAAGGAGGCGCCGGTACGATCACCATCAAAAAAGAGGGTGACAAGTATACGGGTACCATGACCAGTCAGCGTGGTGGAAACCGTGAGAATCAGCTGGAGGAAGTCAAAGTCACCGGAAACGAAATCAACTTTTCCTACAGTCCCAACTTCGGTGGTGGCGCAGGAGGTATGAAGATCTCTGTGAAAGCGATTATCGAGGGTGACAGCATGAGCGGAAGCATGAGTGTGGGTACTTTTGGTACGTTCCCGCTGAATGCGAAGAGGGCACAGAACTGAAATGAGTTGCAGGTGGCAAGGTGCAGGTTACAGATCCCTCGAATCCGGACTTGCGGTTTTTATTTGAGTTCAGGGCTGACGAGATAAAAAAATCGAAAGGCGTCCACCAGGGCGTTTTTTTTTAGAGTTAGAGGTGGAGAATATCGGATTCGACTTGATCTGCTCTTCCATGCCATGGAAGCGTCCCGATAACTATCGGGACCAGCTGAGCCAATCCCCAATTATTTTAAGCCAGCCTCCGCGAGACGCTACGGCGGGCGAATGATGACAAACTCTCGAACGAAATAACTCTAGTGGAGAATATCGGATTCGAACCGATGACCTCTTCCATGCCATGGAAGCGTCCCGACAACTATCGGGACCAGCTGAGCCAATCCCCAATTATTTTAAGCCCGCCTCCGCGAGACGCTACGGCGGGCGAATGATGACAAACTCTCGAACGAAATAACTCTAGTGGAGAATATCGGATTCGAACCGATGACCTCTTCCATGCCATGGAAGCGCTCTAGCCAGCTGAGCTAATCCCCCGGGGCTGCAAATATATTTAAATCATAATATAATAGCCATGGATCCCGATGGCTATCGGGACGCGGAATCACACACATAAATCCGTGCTCTTCCGGTCCTCGGTGGCTAAAAATCCTGAGTAATTATTTGCTCCCGAAATGCGTGTTGAATACCGGCAGCAAGCGCAAGCCCTTAGGATTGTCCTTCACATAATTTAAAATTCCGAGCTGAATGCCGCGCTGCTTTTTTGCGTAGTTGAATATCCCGATCGTCACTCCCTTCTGCGTGCCCTTCACATTGTTGAAAGCACTGACGGAAGCTCCGTTCATGGTCACTTCATCTTCATTGGAATGCTTATCTCCTACTTGCAGGTAACCCGGCGTAATGAAAACGCCGGCCAAATCATTTCCACCAGCTGCTCCTGAAATAGTTAAAGCGCGGAGTTTGGGTGCACCAATTCCCACGATAGCGATCGCAACCCCCTTGATATCCTTGCCTGCACCCATGCCAACACCTGCAATCGAAATTCCGTTGATGCTTCCGCCAGACCCTAACCCGACACCTGCGAGGTTGATTCCAGTCATGTCGCCTCCCGATCCAAGACCAACCCCTCCGATAGAAAGTCCCGTGACATCGCCACCTGAACCGGCACCAAGTCCGCCAATATTGATTCCTTTCAATTCGCCTCCACCTCCAACGCCCAGTCCTCCGAAATTGAAACCGATCACGTCTTCACCTGCACCTGCTCCCAGCAAACCAATGTTGACTCCCTTCAAATCTTTTCCGGAACCAACGCCCAAGCCTCCGATGTTGATACCCGTTACGTCCTCGCCAGAGCCGACGCCCAATCCACCAATATTAATTCCCGAAAGGTTTCTCTTCGCTGCAACGCCAGCAATGCCGACGGCGATTCCATTCATATCTTCCTCCCCCATCGCGAGAGGGAGACCAATCGCGAGACCATTTACCGTGCCCGTCTGTTCGGAATCATCTTTTGCTTGCCACACGGTAACGTTCACTCCGTTGATTTGCTCCACGTTGCGATCGGCATAATTGAACCGAAGTCCCGTAAACTTCGCCAGGTTACCGAAGCCAATGCCTCCTTTTTTTGATGGGACACCAAGTCCCTGACCTGAAGCACCCGAAACGAACAAGCCCAGCGCCAGTGATAATGTAAATATCTTATTCATAGAATGAGTTTGCATTAAGACTGGCTTTTCCAGAAAAAGGTTGCACGCTGCGGGAGCGATGAAGCTAAGTCCCGCGAAACGCATGACCAATCAGAATGCAACGAAGCCCACTCTACGAGGCATGTTGCCAATCACACCATTACAGATTACCACTTACGGCTTTACAAAATGGAAGTATTCACCACCTGAAGCTTCCTAAGCTTTCACCGGCTCTCTATGGCCCACCCATGTAAACCGTCGGGTAACATATTCGGGGTTGGTAAACGAAGCATTGCCTGCAGGATTGCCGCCCGTAACGTGGAAATCTGAGAACGCAGCGTTTTGATTCATGTAGATTCCACCGGTCAAATTGAAAGATACTGGTGTTGCCGCGAGGGACATTTCGTCTGCAATCTTCTCACGAACTACAGGATCAGTCGTGTAAGCTCCACAGGAGATTGCTCCATGATTCAACGCCATCTCTTTTGCCAGCGAGATGGATTCATCTGTATTTTTAGTTTTAATCAGTAGGGCGATAGGACCAAAAAGTTCCTTGCTGAATACATCTTTTTTCGACGCATCCAGTTCCACCACAACAGGTGTGGACAGGCGCGCATTTTTAAACATGGGATTTTCCATCTGTCTTGATTTCAGCCACACCTTACCCGGAAGTTTTTCGGATTCGATCACGCGATCGCTGGTCTTCTTGTTCTGAACAGCGCCCAGGACGAAAGGCCCGGCCTTCGGATTGTCAATCAGGCTGTTCAGATTGTCTACAAATTTCTTTGCAAAATCATCGAATGAAACTTTGCCGGCCGGTGTGTTGATGCCGCTTTCAGGGATATAAAAGTTCTGCGGCGCGGTACACATTTGTCCGCTGTAGAGGTTGACTGAAAAGGCGAGATTGGCTGCGACTTTATCGATGTCTTCAGTGGAATCGAGTATCACGGAATTAACACCGGTCTTCTCGGTGAACACAGCTTTTCCGGGAAGAGCTTCGAGGTAAGATCCAAAAACAGAATTACCCGTGTAGTCGATAATTTTTACGGCTGGATGTTCTGCCAGTTCTTTAGTGATCATTTTATCAAACGTGTCCACAGCGAGCTGACATGTGTTTGAATCGAGATTATTCTCTGCCAGCACTTTCTGAATCTCAGCAACGAATATCGCAATCGGAAGTATAGCGCCGGGATGCGGCTTCACAATGACTGAGTTACCTGTCATTAAACTTCCATAAATACCGGTGACGGAATTCCATGTGGGAAACGTCGAACAACCAATCACCACAGAGACTCCTTTTGGAACCGGGCGCCATTCCTTTTTCAACTGGAGATTGAATTTTCCCATCGGCTTATCCCAAAGGGCTGTCGCCGGAAAGCGATTCAATTCTTCGTAGCCAGCAGCAATAGCCTCCAGTGCACGGTCTGCCGCGTGAGGTCCGGATGCCTGAAACGCCATCATATAACCCTGCCCGGTGGTATGCATGGTTGCATAGGCGACCTCAAAAAAACGCGCCTTCACCCGGTCGAGGGATTCGATGAGGATACCTGCTCTGTCTTTTATGCTTACCCTCCGCCATGTGTTGAATGAGCTCGTTGCGCGGTCAATCAAAGTGGAAACCGGATATGCGGGATATGATATTTTCAATGGCTCCTGGAGATAAGGTGATTCTTCCTGACCTATCCACGAGTCTGTCGCGCCTTGTTTGAGTTCTTCAAATTTCTTGCCCAGCGAAGCCTTGAATTTTGCCTGACCCTCTGCGTCTGCAGTCTCCCCATAAATCGCGGGTGCCGGATGTTCAGGGAAAGCCGCGTAAAAAGTACGCTCGTGCAATGCAGCGATCGCTTTGTTCAATAATGATTGATGCTTCTCGAAAATTGACATAATCGGTTTTGTTAAAATCTTACTTCTGATATTCAAAGACCTTCTTGAGCAGGTCTGTTGTTCTCTCAATGGGATTCTCACGAATCTTTTTTTCCTCGGCGGCAATCATCACGAAAAGACCCTGCATGGCAAGATCGGTAGCATATTCGTTCAGATCGGGATTGACTTTATCTACAAAAGGAATCTTGTTGTAAGTGGTGACGATATCACCATAGTATTTCGTAGCCTGTACCTGATTCAATGAGTTTTGGATTACAGGCTTAAATTTTGCCTTGAGCTGCGACGACGTGGTTCTCTTCAGATACTGCGTTGCAGCATCTTCAGAGCCCTTGAGGATTCCCCACGCGTCTTCAAATGTCATCTGTTGAATCGCATTGATAAAAATCGGTTTCGCCTCTTTGGCTGCATTCTCCGCACCATGGTTGAGCGTCTCCACGAATCGATCGACCTCAGCCCCCATTCCGATTTGTCTCAGTCTATCCTCTACTTTCCTGACATCGGGAGGAAAAGGAATTTTGATTTGTGGGTTTCTGAAAAATCCATCCGCTTGCGAAACCTGGTCGGCACCGACAGAAATACCTTTCACCAACGCTTCTTTCAGTCCGGCTGCAACCTGCTCCGTGGTTGGCGCGGTTGACTGACCCTCCAATACTTTGGTGGCTTCTGTGATCGCCTGGGTCACCTGCGTGGAAGAGCACGCTGAAGACAACACAAACAAGACCACTAAAAGCTTTTTCATGATGTTATTTTGTTGCGAAGACTTTTTTCAACAAATCAGTGGTGCGTGCCACCGGATTCTCCCTGATATTTTTCTCCTCCTTGGCGATCATCACGAATAAACCTTGTATGGCTTTGTCCGTGGCATACTCATTCAGGTCTGGATTCACTTTTGTTACAAAGGGAATCTTGTTATACGTGGTCACGATCTCAGCGTAATATTTTGTCGCGCTTACTTTGTTCAATGAATTTTGAATTACGGGTTTGAACTTGGACTTAAGGTCTGATGTGGTGTTTTTCTGCAAATACTGAGTCGCGGCATCGGGTGCACCCTTGAGGATTGTAAAGCCATCCTGGATCGTCATCTGCTTGATTGCGTTTACAAAAATCGGCGTTGCCTGCTTGGCGGCATCCTCAGCACCACGATTAAGCGCCATTACAAACTTATCCACCTGTGCGCCCATCCCAATCTGACGAAGTTTGTCTTCAACATGCTTAACATCGGGCGGAAATGGAATTTTAATCTCAGGATTTTTGAAATAACCATCCACTTTTGAAACCACATCGGTGCTTTTGCTGGTGCCGTTTGTTAACGCTTCTTTCAGTCCTTGCACCACCTCATCCTGGGTGAGCGCCTGCGTGTTGCCTGTTGCGACAGCCTGTTTTGCTTTATCAAGAATTTTGTTCAGCTGCGCTTGCGATACTGAAGAGATGAAAAACAGGACGGTTAAGAGGAGAATGGGCTTCATGCGTGTAATTCCGGATTTAGAACAAACGTCATCTAACAAACGATTGTTCCCGGCAAAAGTATAGCTTATATTTTTCGCCACAAAGACACGAGGACGCGAAGTAGCGCAAAGTTTATATGAAGAAATGAGCCACGGATCCCGATGGCTATCGGGACACAGACAAAACACGGAATGCATCAACTGTTTTCCGTGCCAATCCGTGTCATCCGTGGCTATAAAATCTTCAACACTCGGGATATGTCTATCCGTGTCATCCGTGGCTACAACTTCTTCAACACGCGAGCATATCCCCGCCTATCTCCTTAACATTTTTACATCCCGCCAAGCCCATCGTAAGATCGAAATCAGTCAACAAATTCTGAATTACTTCTCTCACACCGTCTTCCCCATTGATGGTTAACCCATATACATAAGGCCTGCCAACACAGACCGCCTTCGCGCCCAGGGCCAGAGCTTTGAACATATCAGCGCCTCCGCGAATCCCGCCGTCCATCAAGACCGGTATGCGATTGTTGACGCCGTTAACAATACCCGGCAGGGCCTCAAAGGTGCTGATCGCACCATCAACCTGTCTGCCACCGTGATTGGAGATGATAATCCCGTCGATGCCGTGATCAATTGCTTTCAGCGCATCATCGGGATGAAGTATGCCTTTCAACAACACGGGAAGTTTCGTATGCTTTCTGAGAAAAGAAAGATCATTCCAGGTCACGGCGGGATTTGAATAGATGCCGGTAAACTTTCTCACCGCTTTCACAGGCCTTCCCGAGCTTAACTTCGAAAAGAAACCATTGCCCGGATAAGCTTTCACCATCTTTATAAGCCCGGAAATTGAATCAAGCGTAATCTTTCTGTCGGGTGGCGGACCTGAATCCTCATCCATGAGCTTTTGAAAGACAGGATCGGAAGTGTATTGTGCAATTCCCTTCCCCTCCAGGAACGGCAGGTAAGCCATGTCTAGATCGCGGGTGCGCCAACCGAGCAGCGTAGTATCCAGTGTAACTACAATCGCAGAACACCCACACTTTTCAGCACGGGAAACAAAACTTGCTACGAGATCATTGGACTTACTCCAATAAAGCTGAAACCAACGGACTGCATCACCCATAGCGGCGGCGACTTCTTCCATCGGACGACTCGCCTGATTACTAAATATATATGGAATACCTTCTTTCGAAGCAGCTTTTCCGACCGCCACATCAGCCTCCTTATGCACCATCTCCAGCACACCAACAGGCGACAGGATCAACGGAGTGGACAATTTCTTTCCAAACAAATCAATGCTCATATCACGCTGACTGACATCGCGCAGCATCCTGGGTACAATTTTATATTGTTCGAATGCGCTGCGGTTAGAACGTACCGTACTCCCCCATCCTGCACCGCCGGCGATATACGCAAACGCTTCGGGACTCATTATGCTGCGGGCTTTCTCCTCGAGCTTATGCCAATCAATTGGAATTGGTGAGCGATGACCGGCGAAACCGTTAAGGTATATTTTCTTTTGCCGTTCCGTGGGGTTGAAATTGGAATCCATATTCTAAGATAACGATTGAAAGTCGACATCCATTCGGATGGTGAATAATTGGCAATTGGCAATCTTTCGCTTCGCGAAAGCAGTTGACAACGTTTACCGTTTATTCCAAATTTTGTCCGAAAAAAGAAGCGCTCGTAAACAATCCATTTTGCCAACTGCTAATTGCCAACTGCCAACTATATTTGTCTCGCATTTCTCAATTATCCCACATGAAGCCCATCCTCGCAGAACTCCTTACCATTGGTGACGAAATACTCTATGGTCAGATTGTTGACACCAACTCACAGTGGATGAGCGTGGAGCTCGATAAAGTTGGAATCAAAGTGGTGAGGAAGACTTCCATTGGTGATACGGAAAGTGAGATCCTGACGGCCTTGGCCGAAGCAGAAAAACGAGCCGACATAATATTAATCACCGGAGGCCTGGGTCCTACCAGCGACGATCTGACGAAACCTTGTCTCGCAAAATATTTCAATTGTGAATTGAAGATGCACGATGAAGCGCTCGCCGAAGTGTCTGAGTTCTTCAAAAGTCGCGGTCGTGAGCTCACGGAAGTAAATCGGCAGCAGGCCGCCTTACCCGTTTGCTGCACGAAGATCACCAACGCCATCGGCACAGCACCTGGAATGTGGTTCGACAAAAATGGGAAGGTGTTCATGTCGATGCCGGGCGTGCCCCATGAGATGAAGTTGATGATGCGCGAGCGTGTGATACCGAAATTGCTGAAGACATTTACACTACCTACGATCATCCATAAAGTCATACGCACGTGTGGCATCGGTGAATCTTTTCTTGCGGAAAAGATTTCTGCGTGGGAGAAATCGTTGCCACCGCACATCAAGCTCGCCTACCTGCCGAGCCTGGGAGAAGTCAAACTCAGACTTACCGGCTTCGGGGAAGATGCAGCCAAACTGAAAAAAGAAATCGATGAGCTGGTTGAGAAAATTCAACCTATAGCCGGCGAATACATATTCGGTTACGATGAAGAAACACTCGAAGAAGCGATCGGAAAGTTGTTAAGACAAAAGAAGCTCACAATCTCCGTGGCAGAAAGTTGTACGGGAGGATATCTTTCACACATGATCACCAGTGTGCCTGGGTCATCCGAATATTTTATCGGCAGCATGATCCCCTATGCCTACGAGATCAAGATGCGTCAGCTTGGTGTGAAGCCTGAAACCCTCGAAAAATACGGGGCGGTGAGCGAGCCCACCATCAATGAGATGGCGAACGTGGTCCGTGCGCGTTTCAGCACGGATATCGGTGTGGCCACCAGCGGCATCGCAGGTCCCGGCGGCGCGACGCCTGACAAGCCGGTGGGAACAGTTTGGATCGCTTACTCCGACAAGCATCAGACGGTGACTAAAAAATTGCAACTCAGTAAGGATCGCGCGATCAATATCAGGATGGCGAGTGTGTTGGTGTTGAATTTGATAAGGTTGAGTTTGCCGAAGTAATTTTAAGCGCGGAGTGCGTGGGGGTTGCAAAGAAAATCGCAACACGGGCAGAAAATCAAAACACCTTGGATTTTGCAGTTTTGCTTCGCGTCCTTTGCGTGAAACATTTTCCGGATGGCCATGAATTTCTTCCAAACAACCTTCGAATACAACCACCACTCTAATCAAAAGGTCATTCAGGCGATGATTTCCAATCACGACAAAGTGAGTGAGCGGAGCATCAAACTCATCAGCCACATTCTCAACGCCCACCGCATATGGAATTGCAAGTTTAACGATGAACGGCGGCCAGGTTCGTGGGACGTTCTTCCGATCGAAAGACTCTCCGCTTTTGACGACGTTAACTTTCAAACAACAAAAAAAATACTGGCAGAGCATAACCTCTCGGAACTCATTCCGTGGACAACCGCAAAAGGGGATCGTTTTGAAAATACTGTTCAGGATATCTACTTTCACGTGATCACCCATTCAGGCTATCACCGCGGACAGATTGCAACGGATTTCAAAGAACACGGCATTGAGCCCGTGTTGACCGATTACATTTTTTATAAGATGAAGTGAGCGAATCGGCCAACCAAAAGACCGCGGTAAAAGCAATCTACTTCAGCGTTGCGGGCAACACCTTGCTTTCCGTGATCAAATGGCTGACGGGATATTTCGGCAATTCCTATGCATTGATCGCCGATGCCATCGAGTCCACAGCCGATATCATGTCATCGCTGTTGGTACTGGTCGGCATCAAATACATCCACCGACCAGCTGACGAAAACCATCCCTATGGTCATGGACGTCTTGAACCCCTTGTGACTTTCGTAGTGGTGGCTTTTCTCGTGGTATCCGCTTTTATTATTGCTTATCAGAGCGTGTTAAATATTCAGACGCCGCATGAACTGCCCAAAGTATTTACACTATATGTATTGGGGCCTCTCATCATATGGAAAGAAATCTCTTTCCGGCTCGTGATGCAGAAAGCAAAGCAAGCGAATAGTTCTGCCCTGAAAGCCGATGCCTGGCATCACCGCAGCGATGCCATCACATCCATAGCAGCATTCTTCGGTATTTCAATCGCATTGATCTTTGAATATGCAGCCGCCGACGATTGGGCGGCACTCTTCGCATCGGCAATTATCCTCTACAACAGTTACAAAATCTTCCGACCTGCTCTGGGGGAAATAATGGATGAAAACCTGTATGAAGACGTGATCGCGGAAATCAGGAAGGTGGCAGCAGGTGTCGAGGGTGTTGTAACGACCGAGAAATGCTATGTAAGAAAAGCAGGAGCCCAGTTTCACGTCGATCTCCATGTTGAAGTGGATGCAACCATCACTGTAAAAGAAGGTCACCACATTGCACACGTATTACAGGATGCGCTCAAACAACAGATTCCAAACATCGGCCATATTCTGATTCACATAGAGCCAGACAAATAGGTATGATCGAACAGTTACGAAAATTGTCAGGGAAACAGGATTGCTTTGGAAACAAAGCAATGTGAAATTTGCGGCGCACCGATGAAATGATCACATGTCGGACATTTAAAATGTCCGACACGCTCTACACAGGATGCGTTCAAACAACAAATTCCAACGATAGGCCACATCCTCATACTTATTGAGCCGGATAAATAAGGGTGACAGATTGGGTGGGATTTGATAACTTCCCGTACCCAAATACTTCCCTATGAAAAAAATTCTAATCCTGCTTGCATTCATTACGACCACCGCATTTTCGCAAACCAAATCGGTCAAGATCTTCATCTCCGTAGACATGGAAGGTATTGGCGGCATCGGAACCTCCGCGATGGTAAGTGGCGGCAAAGATTACGATGTAGGTCGCAAACTGATGACAGCTGAAGTGAATGCTATCGTGGCTGCCATCTTCGAAACAGGTCCCGCTGAAATTATTGTCAACGACAGCCACGGAGATATGCAGAACTTGTTGCACACGCAACTGGATCCACGCGTGGAATATATCCAAAGTAATATCAAGCCACTGGGTATGGTGCAGGGACTTGATAAGTCATTCGACGGCATCATCTTCACGGGTTTTCACGCCATGGCGGGAACCGAGAACGGGTTTCTTGCGCACACCGGATCAGGAACTGTAAAGGGCTTGTGGCTGAACGGCACCGAAGTGGGTGAAGGAGGACTGAATGCGTACTTCGCCGGATCCGTGGGAGTGCCTGTGCTGATGGGCAGCGGCGATAAGACTTTCGTTGAAGAAATAAAAAAACTGATTCCTTCTATCCGAACCGTGACGACGAAAGAGGCAATCGGCACAGCTGCCGCGAAACTCCTTCATCCCGATGTTGTAACGAAGGCGTTGAAAGAACAAACCAAACTTGCACTGAAAGACATCGGCAAGCTGAAAGGCATTCCTGTTGACGGCCCCGTGGAGTTGAAAATGAAAGTCGACAACCCGACTCGCGCAGACGTAGCCATGAGCATACCCGGTATGAAGCGGGTGGATGGCTACACCGTTTCGTACCAGGCGAAAAACATGGAAGAAGCGTATAAGTTGATCAGGGTGATTTATAAGTATCTGAGCTGGTAGAACTTTCATGGGTAGAAAACTATCCTTATTATATTGGCCTGTCGTTGCGCTACTAATCGCATTGGTCGTGGGACACTCGTTCATCCATTGGCTGGTCTTCATTCGCCTCGAGCTGATCCACATGAAGACGGCGATCGCCAGGTTTTTGATTCCCGCGATATTGGGACTTGCATTCGCACTGATCGTTCGGCGTCGCTTCAAGGCTTTGAATCTTGAGACAAAGAATGGCAGTTTGCGAGACTTCTATACCTTCATTTTGACATTTGTCTTTGCAGTGCCCATGATCATAGCCACAGAGTATACCAACACGGCTTCGGGGAAACTCACTACCGTCACCCGAGTTTCTGACATAGAGGATTATCAGGCCACGAAGTACTATAAAATAAAAAATTACTATGCAGACAAGGTGGGAATCGGTGTTCATTCCACCTTTGAAGTAACTGGGAAATACAATCAGGATTTCGACATGAATATCTTTGTCGCTGTACCGATGCTTGATAAACCCGGTGAAATGGTCTGCAAGGCATGGCTCGGGATTAAGTTTCACAAGCGTATCAGTAGTAGGCTTGAGCCGGAAGAAAAAGAAAGACGGTATCAGATTTTTGCTAAAGAGTGCGAGCTCAAATTTGATACGATGAACCTTTCAAAGTTCAGTTATTTCGATCGTGTTTCAGCAGCTGACGCGGAGGGTGGTTACCTTGAGGCAATTAAAAAAAATAACAGTCGACCTCCTTCGAACACAATTCTCGTAAGCCTGTCCCAGCCGTTCGAAACGCGAAACGGTAAGAAGTTTGAATGGATTTTCGGATCAAGCGCTATAGGATTGGTCGTGTGGCTTATCCTTATCGCCATGCCAAAGGTGGATGAATCGCAATACGAACGTATTACCGCAGGCCAGCCTGATGTCGCTGCACAAGAAGAAGTGAAAGATTTCATCGGGCTGTTTATACCCCGAAAAGGTTTTTTCTTCACGCCTATCCTGATGGACATCAACTTGTTGATATACACTGCTATGGTTGCTGTGGGTTTAGGATTTATCTCTTTCAAAACGACCGACCTGCTTGCCTGGGGAGCATTGTATGGTCCATTGGTTAAAGAAGGACACTGGTGGCGGTTGGTCATTTCCATGTTCCTTCACAGCGGACTTATTCACGTTATCATGAATATGTATGGATTGATGTTTGTTGGACTATTCCTTGAACCTATCCTTGAAAAAAAATTTCTGCCCGTATACCTGGCTACAGGGATCGTCGCAAGTATCGCAAGCGTCTGGTGGTACGATGGCCAGGTAAGTGTAGGAGCGTCGGGCGCTATTTTTGGGCTTTATGGCGTATTCCTGACATTCATGGTCACTCGCGTATACCCTCCCGAATTTTCAAAGGGATTTTTGATCAGCACAGTCATTTACATTGGCTATAATCTGTTGCTCGGGCTCGTCGGCCCGGTTGACAATGCCGCCCATATCGGAGGTTTGTTGGCCGGCATCGTTGTGGGACTCGCCATGTATCCCACAACGAAAAAAATTATGGCGCAGCGCGCCAGGGAATATGAGGATAGTCACGCGTCTGGGGATGAGGTGACGGGTAAATGAACCTCAAAAATCAAGCGAAGAAATTATGCAATTGTTCAAGAACCCGCGCTGATAAAAATCTTCACAACACCGATCACACTTGACTTATACGGTTTTTACGAAACCGCTTTCGAAATTTGAAACAGAACTGCACCTCACTTTGGAGCGAAATGCCTTATAGGCAAGGGAAGGAGATTTATAAATACTTGAGTTGGTAAGGAACGCAGCCGAAAGGGACAACTGAAGCGAGACGATCTAGTTACCCAGCCGCACCACCTTTGTTACTTTATTTTCCTGACCGAATTGCGCTTTGACGATAAAAAGTCCCTGACCCAGGTTTTGTGATGCAAGATCCATCTCGTAGGCCCCTGCGATTGCATGGATTCTTGTATGCGAATCGATCAAGCGACCCTGTATGTCCAGCACTTCCACGACGACACTGCCTGGCTGCTCGATTTGATAACGCAAGGTTAAAGATTCCCGGAACGGATTGGGATGTGCAACAATACGGAAAGAGTCTTCTTCCTTTGAAGGAACGACACCCGTAACAATGCCCTGGATGTTGGCATCGATCCACGCAAGTCTCTTCGTGGTCCAGTCTTTCAGAAAGGAAACTTCAGAATCGAAAGTATTTCCTATAAACGCATTCGGCCACACATACTGTCCAAGGACGGGCCAACGTTGAAAATTTCTTTGTTGCGATTCAACATTCAACACCGAAGCGACTGAATCGATGAAGTTCATAACGCGTGTATTCTGATATACTCCGCCGCGCAAGGAAGTCCAGCGAGCAACAACTTTAGCCTTAAATGCCGGATCCTCAAAGAGACGATCCCACCAGAACGGGATCAACCAGCCATCTTCCGGACAGATCCGGTTGTAATAAATAATAAATCCTTCCGGTTTGTCTTTCGCACAGAAGTTGACGTTGCCAAACCCAAGATTAAAATCCCAGATCGGACCCATGAAGAGTTTACCACCATCCGAATCTTTTCGTTTATACATGAACGTACTCAACCGATAAGCATCCGGATTGCGGGTAACTTCATTGGCAATAAAATAGTCCACAAAAGAATCGGCGTCAATATATTTCGCGTATCCCGCTGATGGGTCTTTGAAATCGGGACCGGCGAGTGTACTCTCAAATGAACCAATATATCCCTGGATGTAGTTTTTCTGTTCGGCAGTGATGTCTTCTTGCTTCGGATATTCATACTGAAAATAGGTTGTCTGCGCCCCCTTTCGATTGGGTGGCGCGAACCCGGAAGTCCATCCCTGGCCTCCGCTGCCTTCAATCTTGTCGATCTTGACGATATACCCACCCGTCAGAACATCGCCTGTGATTTCGACGGGGTCGAGTTTGTCGATATTAACGCGATTCTTATCGCGTTTCACTTTCTCGAGCAGCACATAGACACCTTGATACTGGCCGTTCAACACTACTTCGCAATACCTGAATCTTGAAGCATACCGTCCCAGGTCGCGGCCCAGTTTATAAGCCAGCACATCGCGCATGAGGCTCTTGTCATTGTACGACGCAAATAAGATCCAATCGTCTTTCTTAGGGAGCCCCAGCAATGATGCGTCTTTGCTCGCGCCGGTACCGTCGCGGAGTTCAATACCATATTGTTTTTTGGGAAAGTCCTGAGATGTCGATCCTCTGATTTCAATACCAATCTTTCCGTTGTAGTTATTGTAAGGATCCGTGAGGTTGTTGCGTGCCCCGCCTGGGTTAAAAATAATCCCCATATCGGCGGTGATCTTCGGTTCATCAACGATCGTCTGCCCGTTGGTATTGATTACGATGATCGGAAGGTTGGAGGAGTTAAAAGAAACCTGTGCAAATGCCGCGTGTGCGCCAAGAAAAAAGAGACTAAAAAAGACCGCTTTCGAACGACGCCCCATAACTCAAATCGAAGCTACTAAAATCCCCGCGTCGCACCGCAAAATGGGCCAGGTGTTTTTTTGACCGGATAAAAAAGGAAGACCGCCCTTGCGCGAGCGGCCTTCCATACACACAAACTCCAACCTTACACTTATCAACTACACTTTATCGGAATCTGATTACGAACTGATCTTATTGGTCTGCACGACACCATTCAACGTTACGGTAGCCCGGGTATTGTTGCAGCTGCCATCACCAAAGTCAATCGCTACAACGTCGGTTCTATACGTGGTCTGAACTGTTCCGCTCACCGGGCCACGCTTTTGTTTGCAAGACAGGTCTTCGATGATCGGACTTGTCACCTTGTGAGAGTAGATCACGTCACCAGCGGTGGACGTCACCGATGCACTTCCGGTGGTGGTTATCGTTCCACTTACGGGTTTGTTGTTGGAATCAAACGTAATCTCAGATACCCTTGATCTGCTGCTTACCCACGAGGCAACCGTGCCATCACTGAACGTAATCTTACCGCCGGAGACGTTGGTTGTAGACGAACCTTTACCTGTCGTGCTATCGAAAGTACTGACGCGGGTCTTCGTTCCCTCGATCGAAGCACCATTCACTTTATAATTTTCATAGGTGATTATTTCCGTATGGGAGGTACTATCGCCGGAACGGGTTACAATAATCTTGCCCGAACGCGTGATGGTGGTCTCACCCTTGGTGTGCGTGACCCCGCTACCGAAATCGATCACAGTTTTTGCAATCTTCGCCAGCAATGAATCGAATTTTGGAAACTGTTTGCCGCTGAAGCTACATCCTTCTGGTCCACCGGCATTCTGCGCGGGAGGCGCCATTGTAATCGTGTTGCCTGAAGCATCGTAGTTTGTCACCGTTGCGCCGCCCATTGCCTGCATTCTGAAGCCCCGAAAATCGCCGGCGCTTTCCGCATCAACGATAGCAAGCAACTCATCAGTGGCAGTAAACAATCCCGTCCCATCAATCATACCCGGCCCACCCGGGCCTTTGCGTCCACCCATGCCGCCATGTCCGCCTTCGGGTCCATTGCCCGAGGAACTTCCACTGAGTGTGAAGCTCGAACCACTTGCCAGCTGACCAGAAGTCTGTGCCACGTCAGTCAGCGTGGTTACCATCGTTGCTGAATCATTTGATTTCAGGTCATTCGTATTGCAGCTCGTCATCCATCCGGCAGACACCATCAGGAGGCAGGCTTTTACAATGATGTTTTTCATAATATTTTTTTTGTTGTTGTGATGTCACTAATACGCCGAAGGTGCGGGAGAAATTGCTCCGTAAGAAACGAGTGTCGGCGAAAAGGGAGAGTGTGTAGATGGCTCGAGCGCTCGCGTAAGTTGGCAAAGGGCAGTTGGCAGTTGGCAAAATATTCCCATTGGAGGAATAGTGGTAAGCGGGTCCTCAGTTGTATGATGATACGGAGCGAGAGTTGACAAATCCGCCGTACTATTCCAAGGGATGAATTTGTCAGGAAAACAATCTGAACCGAGGCATCAATAGGCTTGAATTTCTTCTGAGATTGTATCTGTTATCACAACTCCTTATGGCTGACACAAGTTTTCGTCATTTAACAGTATACAACAAGGCTTTTGATCTTGCGATGGATATTTACAAGGTGTCCAAAAACTTTCCAAAGCACGAGATGTACTCACTAACCGATCAAATACGAAGGTCGTCAAGATCCGTGTGTTCGTGTATTGGAGAGGCCTATCGGAAACAATTGTATGAAGCCTATTTTGTAAGCAAAGCCTCTGACAGCGACATGGAGAATTCTGAGACGCAGGTTTGGCTTGATTTTGCTTTGGCGTGTGACTACATCGATGGTGAACTTCACAAAGAATTGATGCGCAGATCAGAGGAAGTTGGGAGGTTGCTCAATCACATGATTGAGTTTCCGGAAAAATACCGACGCAATCGAGCCAAAAGTTAATAACTGGTCGACACTTAGTCGGTACATGCCCCTTTTGCCAACTGATTACTTGCGCAGCAAGTAATTTGCCAACCCGATAACTATCGGGAGCCAACTAAATTCCCTCACCTGGCACGTATCTCCTTCGAAACTCCGCCGCATACTTATCCCCTACGGGAATCGGTGTCTGCCCGATGAATACCTGGGAGCGCTGAAAGGACGTGATCTTCGAAAATGGAACGATGAATGAATTGTGGATGCGACAGAAAAGTTTTGACGGAAGTTTTGTTTCGATTGCCTTCAGATTCATGCGCGTCATCACGGGCCTGGTTTGAGAAGCGAGGAATATTTTCACATAGTCCTTGAGGCCCTCAATGTATTGGATGTCACTGAACATGATGCGTATCTCTTTGTACTCAGCCCTCACGAAAAAGAACTGATCCTCGGGCTTCATGTCACTATCCCGGCGCAATTTCAATTGTTCCTGCGCACGTGTGGCAGCCCGGAGCAGACGCTCGAATGGAACAGGCTTCACAAGATAATCTATCACTTCCAGTTCAAATCCCTCGACCGCATATTGCTCATAGGCCGTGGTGAAGATCACCATGGGTGGTGACTCCAGCGAACGCAGTAACTCTGTCCCGGTGAGACCCGGCATCTGGATGTCCAGAAACATCAGATCGATCGCCTCTTTCTGAAGCACCTCGCGCGCTTCGATCGCTGATGAACATACATTCACCAGTTTGAGGAACGGGATCTTGCTGATATCCTCTGTGATCAGTTTCAATGCGAAAGGCTCATCATCCACGGCGATGCAGCGGAGCGTTGGGCGGGAGTTATCTGATTCAGCCATAATTATAAGATCAATTCGAGCTCCAGTTTGAAAATACCATCTTTCTCAGAATGATGAAGAATGTGTTTATCAGGATAATGGAGCATTAACCGTTTCTTAATGTTTGCAAGACCGATGCCCGACTCCTCCTCTGATTTTTTCTCGGTCGCGGATTTCAGTATCTGATTTTCCGTCAACACATGCAAGTGCTCCTGATCAATTTTGATCACAATCCGGTTCTGAAACGGCCCGTTGAAATCACCGTACTTAAACACGTTTTCGACCAGAGGAATGAAAAGTAAAGGTACAATGATCTTACCAGACCCGCTCCCTTCCACGGTGTATGCAAGGTTTTGACGATCCGTGAGCCTCATCTGCTGCAAGGCTACGTAGTCCTTCAGGTTATCCAATTCTTTCTCCAATGATATCTTTTCCTGGTTCGTCTGGTATAAAATATATCGCAACAGCTGAGAGAGTTTCATCACGGCCTCTTCCGCCAGTTCTGATTTGGATCGTACCAGCCAGCGGATGTTATTCAGGGTATTAAATAAAAAATGAGGGCTGATCTGCAATTTTAACACTGCCAATTCCGAAGCTACGCGCTGAAATGCACGATCCTGTTCCTCCTCTTTCGCCTTCACATAATCATTCCACAAAATGATACTGGTGCTCAGACTGGTGACGATCAGAGTGACCAGCAAGCTTGCGAATAATGAACTCGCCATCACCATGGGATGACGGGGTCCACGCATCCCCGCAGGCCAGCCACCGGGTCCTCCGCCGTTTGGACCAAAATCAGGAGGGCGAGGACCGAAGTCACCAGGCGCGCTGAATGGTTCCGACAGCGCGTGGTGTATCTGCCAGTTCACAAAACTCACGATCAACACAATCGGAACTACCACCAACAGAAACGTGCCCACACCACTTCTTTTCAGGATGACCGGCGTGAAGTAAAATAAGTTGGCATAGAACAACACCATCAGCAGCAGATTCCGCAACACCATCGATTCCAGGTTGGAAGGATCCTGCAACCCTTCCGCCATTTCATGCGGTGGCGACAGCAGCAAAGGGATAGTGAAAAAGATCAACCATCCTGTGATGTGCAGAAGAACACGGCTCTTGAAAAAAGACTGGAATGCGCCCATTGATGACCGGTAAAGGTAGGGATTACCCGTTTGAAGACGCCTGAGTGTAGATGGGGAGTCCATTTATGGAGAGGGAATTGGATTGGGGATTGGGCATTAGGAATTAGGAATTAGGAATTAGGAATTAGGGGTTGGGCATTAGGCATTAGGCATTAGGCATTACGCATTAGGGGTTGGGGTTGGGGTTTGGTCCGCTCATCCCAAAACTTTAGATTTCTATGTCCCGAGAAGTACCTTGAACCTTGAACCTCACGCAACACTATGAAATCCAAATTCCACCTACTCCTGCTGATGCTGATCATTGCGGCGATACCCGGTTTTTCTCAACCTGATCAAAAACTTACCCATGATATTTTCAAGGAGTTGATAGAAATCAACACCACCAATTCCAGCGGGGATTGCACAAAAGCCGCCGAAGCCATGGCAGCTCGTCTCCGTGCAGCGGGCTTTGAAGAGAAAGATTTATTTGTGGGTGGTCCCGATCCACGCAAAGGAAATCTGGTTGCGCGGTTACATGGCAGCGGAAAGAAAAAACCGCTCCTGTTGCTGGCACACATCGACGTGGTGGAAGCACTCCGCTCTGATTGGGATACTGATCCGTTCAAATTTGAAGAGCGGGATGGATTTTATTATGCCCGCGGCTCAAGCGACGACAAAGCCATGGCATCGATCTTCATCGCCAACCTGATTCGCATGAAGAAGGAAAAATTTACGCCGGAACGTGACATCATTGTAGCGCTTACCGCAGACGAGGAAGGCGGCAGTTTCAATGGCGTGGATTGGCTCCTGAAAAATCACAAAGATCTCATCGACGCCGAGTTTGCTTTGAACGAAGGAGGACGCGGCCAGGAGATGGATGGAAAGAAAATTCTAAACGGCGTGCAGCTCAGCGAAAAAGTTTTTCAAAGCTTCAAGCTTGAAGTAAAAAACCGTGGCGGCCACAGCTCACAGCCCAGAAAAGATAACGCAATCTATCGCCTTGCAAAAGCCCTGGACAACCTTTCAAAATATGATTTTCCGGTTAACCTCAACGATGGCACCCGCGCCTACTTTGAAAAATCTTCAAAACTCGAAACGGGCCAACTCGGTGAGGACATGAAAGAAATCATCAAACCGAATCCCAGTGCAGATGCTGTAGCCCGGTTATCCGTGTTCCCGAATTACAACGCCACGATGCGCACAACTTGTGTGGCAACAATGATCAACGGCGGGCATGCGGAGAATGCCTTGCCGCAGACTGCTACCGCCAACATCAACTGCCGCATTCTGCCCGGGGAAGATCCGGAGAAAATCAAAGAGACGATTATCAACGTTATCAATGATCCTTCGGTGAGTGTGACCGCCGTACAAATTGCGAGAGCCAGCCCGCCATCGCCGATGGCTGCAGAAGTATTTGGGCCGATTGAAAAAATCACCGCGAAGATGTGGCCTGGAGTTCCTGTGGTACCGCTCATGTCTACCGGTGCGACTGATGGCTCCTATCTGAGAATTGTGGGCATCCCGGTGTACGGAGTTTCAGGAATCTTTGGTGACGTCACGGACGTGCGCGCTCATGGAAAAGACGAGCGCATCGGCATCAAATCGTACTACGAAGGCCAGGAATTTTTGTACTTACTCACGAAAGAGTTGAGTCAGAAACCAAGCGTGAAGAGAAATGATTAGTTCACTCTGATCACAACCACAGGCTATCGAGACCGGCACAGTGATCTTCACAAGATTTTTTGAGGTGACGAGAACGCGTCGTTCTATTCATTCCTCAACGAGTTCACCGGATTTGCCAGGGCAGCCCGGAATGATTGAACACTGACCGTTAAAAGTGCTATTACAGCTGTGGATGCGAGCGCTGCTACAAAAACAGGCACACCTATGTCGGTCCTGTACGCAAACCCCTGCAGCCAGTTGTTCATGAGATACCAGGCGGCGGGCGCCGCAAATAAGAATGATATCAGAATCATTCGCAGGTAGCCCCTCGAAAACAGGAATACGATGCTTTCGACAGAAGCACCAAACACCTTTCTGATACCTACTTCTTTCATCTTTTGATGGGTCATGAACGATACCAGCCCCAGCAATCCCAGGCAGCTGATGAATATCGATAGCCCTGCAAAAATCCTGATGAGTGTAAAAGATCTTTGCTCAGCAGCGTAAAGATTTTCAATTTCTTTATCGAGAAAAGAGTATGCGAATAGATAATCCGGGAACACCTCGGAATAGGCCTTTTCTATCTGCTTCATGACCGAAACGATGTCACTGGATTTGAATTTAACGCCGGCGTCATAGAAGAAGTATGGAAACTGAACCAACGCCGTCGGCGCGACTGATTGATGCAGGGATTGCGTATGAAAGTCTTTAACAACGCCGATGACTTCTGCGTTAATATCATTTAATCCACTGGTGATGCGCTTTCCTATGATTTCTTCATTGGAAGCGAAGCCAAGTTTTTGTACCAAAGCTTCGTTGACCACGTACCCGTAAACCCGTTGTTCATCCTTTTCCGCCTCCAGGAGGTTGCGCTCTTCATTCAGCGTAAACCAACGCCCCGCCACGAGTTGCAACCCATAGGTCTCGAGATAATGACTATCCACAGGCTTCATTTCCACCGACTGTGTCGACTCTTTGCCGCGCTCCGTCAGAAAGTAGCTGGTGGAAAGATTGTTGTCGGACGTTGGTGAACCCAATGCGAAGGAAATATTTTCAACGCCGGGAATGCTCTCCAGTCGTGAACGCAATGCGGACAGTGTTTCTTTATCCTTTTTAGGAAGGCGCAGGTTCACGATTGCATCTTTATCAAAACCCAAAGGTTTCGACAGGAAGAAATCCATCTGGCTTGACACCACCAGGGTGCCCATGATCAGCACCTGCGCAATGAAAAACTGGAACATCACGAGGTAGCGGCGAGCTTGCGCACCGGAAGAACCAACGCTGGTGAGATTGTTCTTCAAAACGGCAACCGGGTTAAATTTTGAAAGCACCGCTGCCGGGTAGCTGCCCGCCAGAAGTGTTGTGATTACCAAAAGAGAAATCAAAAAAAGGACGACCGTGGTGTCGACGTCAAGGGTTATTGGTTTTTCCAGGAAGGCAGCGATCAAAGGAATGGTAAGTTCCACGATGGCCAGCGCGATCGTCAATGACACTCCTGTGATCAAAAAGGCCTCTGAGAGGAATTGTCGCGATAGTTGTTTTCTCGTTGCGCCAAGTGTTTTGCGCACACCGATCTCTCTTGATTTCTTAACCGCTAGTGCTGTCGAGAGATTGACAAAATTGATGCACGCAACAACGAGGATGAAGATACCCAGCAACGACATCACTACGAGGCTTGATTCAGAGATTCCCTGCATCTCTTCATCGTTGCTTTGGTACTTTTGATCAAAATGTATCTCCGCAAGCGGAAACAGATCAAATGCCCGGGATTGATTCGGTTCAGACTTGTTGTATTTCTTTACAAAATCAGCAAAGCGCTTTTGAAGGTCTGCCGGATTCATGCCCTCTGGCAAGATCACATAACTATAGCCCGCCATATTCATTTGCCAGTTGTCCAGCGGCAGCCCGATAAACTCTTTGGTCAACGACGGCATGGACGCGATCATTGAAAACTGGATGTGAGAAGATGCAGGAGGATCCTGAACAATGCCTGCCACTTCTACTTCAGTATTTGTATTGAGCTTCAGCGTTCGTCCCTTGCCTGGCTTCAACAACTTTTTTGCTAATGATTCTGTCAGAAATATTTTCCCAGGCTGCCCGAGTTCCTTATTGGGATCGCCTTCAATCACTTTGAAATCGAATACCTGGAAGAAAAGTGAGTCGGCAAAGTACAAACCACGCTCCTCTGTTTTTTCGTCGCCATAGGTGATCTGGACCTTATCGTGAACGTGGAATTGAGTCGCTAGTGGAATGTCCTGGAAGTCGTTGTGAAAAGCGTTTATAAACGGATAGGGCGTCACGGCGGTATAAGAGGTCTCACCTGCGTCTTGCACAGTCTGCACCACACGATACGTATTCCGGTAGCGACTGTGAAACTTGTCAAACTTCAATTCATGATTAACCACCAGGAAGATCACGATACAGGAGGCGATCCCCACACTGAGTCCGAGCACGTTGATGACTGTGAAATTCCAGTTTCGAAAGAAGCTTCGAAGAGTGATGACGAAGAAGTTTTTGATCATAAATCCAAAGGTTGTGGCTGAGCTATCCAACAATCAGTCCAAAGCAATTAGTGGCATCAAAAAGCGACTTCGCAGGTCATTTAGCGAGCACTTTCGAACGATGGTGTCCGGTATCGATCGGTGTCAATTTCCTGATTGTCCCTAGGAACCTTCCGAATAAATAAATTACAGGGCTTTCTTAAAATGTTTTGCTTTCATGAATCGATCCTAAATCTACTCGTACTTCAATGACTCAACCGGATTAGATCCTGCAGCTTTCAAAGATTGAGCAGCTGCCGTCATAAAAACAATGAGCATTGTTATAAACATGATGCCCGGATATTGCCAGTAACTTAACGGGCCTCGATATGAAAAATTCTGCAGCCATTGATCAACTATCCAGTATGAAACGGGGGCGACAAGAATGGCTGCGATCATCACCAGCATTAGAACATCGCGGGTCAGCAGTAACAGGATATCCCGAATATTAGCACCTAGTACTTTGCGAACGCCAATTTCCTTGGTGCGCTGCGCAGCGGTAAAAGCCGACAATCCAAACACGCCCAGCAGGGAAATAAGAATGCAGATCACCGACAACGTCAGAAGCAGTGCATTCTGAATCTCATCGGCTTTATACTGTTCATTGAATCGTTGATCGAGAAAAAAATATTCAAACGGGTGATTGGTATCATATCGTGACCATACCCGTCTTATTTTCTGAATCGTCTCCTCCATGTCCTGGCCAGTGAGTCGGACTTGAAAAAATCCGCGCTGCCAGTGTCCCTTCACCAGGAACATAGGCTCCTGAGCGTAGTGCAGGGAACTCGCATTAAAATCCTTCACAACACCGATAACTTTTCCCGGATTCATACCTTCCCAAAAAGTGACTTTCTTTCCAAGCGCGTCGTTGCCCCAACCCATTTCCCTCACAGCGGACTCATTGGCGATGTACATACCATCTTCGTCAACGCCCTCACCAGGGCGAAAATCCCGACCACTGAGTAGGGTAATACCCATGGTTTTTATATAATCATCACCTACAAAATGTCCAAGGATGCCACCGCGCTGAATCATACCTTCCTCACTTTCACCAAACATCAC
The DNA here is from genome assembly GCA_044227305.1 of Cyclobacteriaceae bacterium. GTDB lineage: Bacteria > Bacteroidota > Bacteroidia > Cytophagales > Cyclobacteriaceae > ELB16-189. The sequence goes on from JBGAFJ010000002.1 coordinate 1,024,965, forward strand.
ATTGCCACCGATCCCCATACCCATTACACTGCCCGACGACGTCGTTGCGATGACATGAGGATCCCGCTCTAGTTCATTTTTTATCGACGGCAGGCTGTTGTGCACGATCGTGTCCTGAATAGGAATCACCAGGACATTTTCCTTGTTAAAACCCAGGTCCTTGGTTCGGACATAGTCAACCTGGCTACTCATAATCAGTGTGCATGCAACCACAAGAATAGAAATGGAAAATTGGGTGATCACGAGAATCTTCCTAAGTCGATGATTGGACGCCGTGTTCTTAAATCTTCCCTTCAATGCAACCACAGATGGAATTGATGGAAGATAAAAGGCCGGGTACAGTCCCGACAGGACTCCGATCGTGAGTGCAACGACCAGGGAACCAACCATCAGAAGAGGGTTTGTCAAAAAATCCAATGAAAGTTCCTTGCCTATTAGGGTGTTAAACGGTGTCACTTCGATCGCAATGATCACCATTGCAATTCCAAGAAAAAGCGAAATGAAGGAAAGCAGGATTGATTCACCAAAAAAGGATATGATCAATGATCGCACGCCCGATCCGATCACCTTGCGGACGCCAATTTCGGTTGCACGCGCCGACGCCTTGGCCGTGGAGAGGTTCATGTAGTTGATGATGGCCAGTAAAATGATCATCGCACCGATCCCAGTAAAGGCGTATAAAAAAATCCAGCTCCCGTGCGTTTGCGAATCGCTCACTTCCGATTGAAAATGAATTTGCGCTAAGGGTTGAAGAAACGGTATGTAACTCCCGGTGAGTTGGTCGCCGGCTTGCCTGAAATAATTCTTGTAAATCGGCGCAAATTTTGAAGGAAACGATGTCGGGTCATAACCGGGGGGCATCAACAAATAGGTTTCCACGTCAGGGTTCCAGAATACGAGCGAAATGGGTTTCCCATTCTCCATGGTGTGATCCCAATCTTCCCTGATTTCCGGCAAGCCAGATAAAAGGAAATCAAATTTAGTATGCGTGTTGTCCGGGAGGTCTGCAATCACTGCGGTTACAGTCTTTGATTTTCCATTGATATCGATAGTCTTACCGAGTACATCTTTAGTTCCAAAGTATTTTATTGCCATTGATACAGTTAAGATCACGCTGTGATCCCCATCCAAACAGGTAGTGATGTCTCCACTGATAAATTCATGATTGAATAATTTAAGATATTCAGGATCGGTTTGGATAACGCGCGGCTCGTAGAACCATTTGGTGTTTTTGTCATCCCCTGCCTTCACAAGGACTTCCTCGAACGTTCGAAGACGCGTCAATGCAAGAATTTCCGGAAATTCTTCTTTCAGGATTGGCCCTAGTTCGCGGGCACTTCTGCCAAAATCCCCATCCGTTCCTGGGATTTTATAATGAACCGCCAGTCGATAGGTATTTCCGTGATTGGTATAATGTTGATCGTAGGTGAGATCACTTTGCAACACCAGCAGCAGGATGATACTCACGGCAATGCCCAGCGCCAATCCAAAAATATTGAGCAGCGAAAAAAATTTATCCCTCAAAAAGACACGGACGGAAAATTTAAGATGATTGTAAATCATAGCGGCTATGTTTAGATCTATTGAAATCCTGTTTCTGAAAACTATCCCCGGCCTGAAAAACCTGCAGGCATTGAAGAACAATCGCCGGCTTGCTATTCGCTTCCCGAAAGTGGCGACATCCTTTTGAAACCGCTGCAGCAAATCACCTTCTATCTCTTCGTACAGCGCAGGCGGACAGAACCACTCCAGGAAACGCAATCCGATATTCTTCTCTTCATTATTCATTTTTTAAATGATCGACAGGATTGGTATTTGCCGCCCGCACAGTTTGTGTCGCCGACACCAGCATCGAAACAAGGAAAATTGCCAACAACGGCATCAGGAAATAAATAACATTCAATTCGATCCGCACCGGGTAGCTTGTTAGCCAGTACGTTGCACCGAGATAGATCAACGGCATCGAAACAATTCCCGAGATCAGCACGACTTTCATATGCTCCTTAGAAAGAAGTGCAACCAGGTGGGTCATTGAGCCCCCCAATACTTTTCGGATGCTGATCTCTTTCAGGCGTGCGTTCGCTTCGAATAACGTGATCCCCAGAATCCCCAGGCAAGCAAGGAATATGGCAATCGAAGAAAAGGCGCCAAAGATTCGACCAAAATAAACTTCCGACTTAAACTGCTGATCGTAATGGTCATCCAGGAAAAAGTAACTGAACGGTCTATCGGGGAAAATATCTTTCCAACTTTCTTCGATCAGATACAATGCAGCGCGCGGATCACTTCCTTCTGCCATGCGTATCGAAAAATAAACCTGTTGAAATTTCTCCTGGTTGAGTATAAAAAGAACCGGCGGCACAGGATGCTTGATCGCCTCGTGGTGATAGTCCTCCACAACACCGATGATCTCGTGGCCGGGATTCTCCTTATTCCAAAAAGGAAACTGAACGATCTGTCCAATGGCTTCTTCTGGTGATTTGAACCCAAGGTTGTAGATCGCAGTTTCATTAAAAATCAGCTTGGCCGTAAAGCCATCGACAATATCGCCTGGAACGAAGTTCCTGCCGGCTTTAAGTTTAAGGTCATATAACGAAATGAAATCGTAGTCAACGAATAGGAGTTTGTATCGTTCCGGATTGTATAGATCTCCTTTCTTTCGCTTGATTTCATTCACCAATGTGAATCCTATTTCAGATCCCGGGATCGCCGAGGATGTGCTGATCGCTTTGACGTTGTGTGTCGCCAGCAACTTATTTTTCAACGTGTTGAAATCATCCTCGCGCTTTTTCATAGAGTCATCGTTGTAGGCTAACGGGTTAGGCACCACTACTACCTTGTCCACATCGATCTTCTTGTTTGACAACTGCATGAATTCTAATTGGCGCGTCACTACGATCAGGAATGCGAGTAAGACGATGGAGGCTGTGAATTGAACCACCGCCAGCGGGCCTCGCAGCAGACTTTTCCCGCCAATAGCTGAAAACTTCCCCTTTATGCTGACCACTGGGTTAAGCTTGATCAGGACAAGAATCGGGTAGATACCCATGATCAATGAACCCGTGACAAATATTAGAATCGCCGGAATCCAAAATTCAACTCGCGTCCATGAAATCTCATTGATAGGCACACCAGTGATAAAACTGAAATAAGGTGTTACCAAAACAATCAACACTCCCGCTAGTAAAATTGAAGCCAGTGTCAGGCAAAAATATTTGATGAATATCTGGAACACGAGATCAGACTTCGCAGACCCGATGATGCGCCTTATGCCAACTTCCCTTGCCATCGAGCCAAAGCGGGCAATTTCCAGGTTGACAAAATTTATCCAGGCGATTAACAACACGACAATACCCACAGCAAACAACACAAAGACAAGAAAAGCACTTCCATTGGTTTCGAGTTCGTCCTTCAGGTGTGAATAGAAATGAATGTCTCTCAACGGTTGAAAGAACACTTTCGAGCCCTTCATGTCGGGGTGATCCTTTTCAAGTGCGGCCAGGAAATCATTCAGTCTCGATTCGATTTTTTTGACTTCGGTGCCGCGCTCGAGCGCAACATAGGTGTAAAAATTGGGCTCGTCCCAATGGTAAGAAAGCGTGTCCCAGCTTTGTTCCATGATACAAATGAAATCGGTATGGAAATGTGAATTCGCTGGTATGTCTCTGATCATACCTGAGATCACGTATTCGTTACCATCTCGCGCATGATCATCAATATCCACAATGTGTTTTCCGATTGGATCTTCGTCGCCGAAAATCTTTGCGGCAATTTTCTCAGAAATGACAAGATTGTGCTGATCGCTCAACACGCGGGATGGGTCGCCCTTGGTCAGCAGGCCTGGGAATGTTTTAAAAAATCCAGAATCAACTCTAAGCATCTTCCCCGGTTCGAGATAATTCTTGCCATTATACCCAAAAGAGAACCCAAGATTGGCTGGAATCGGTGAAAACCCGGTGTAAGTCTTTACTTCAGGAAAATGATCTTTGATTAATTGCCGGATCCCAATGAAATTCATTGCGGAATTATTCTTCTCCTCGCCATTCTCGTATTGTGAATAGGCAATGCGATAGATTTCTTTGTCACTTTCGTAGAAAGAGTCGAAGCTTGTTTCAAAATTTACATACTGCATTATGAGGACAAAGGCAACAATTCCCACTGCCAGCCCGGAAATGTTGATGATTGAGAATACCCAATTCTTAACGAGGTTGCGGATGGCAAGTCTGAAGTAGTTTTTGATCATATAGTTGTATCTGAATTCAGGTGTTCTTCTTGACCGAAAGATGATACCCGGTCTAAAGAATCGGATGGCGTTCCAAAGGAGTCTCCGTTTCGCCTGCTTCTCACCCACCTTTGCAACATCGCGTTGGTGCCTCTGCAACAGGTCACCTTCAATCTCCTCGTACAAATGCTCGGGGCAATACAACCGTAAGAATCTCAAAGGCCATGACGGTATCTTATCGTTAGATTTCATTCTGAACGCAGACTATTGATTGGATTGCTGACTGCAGCTTTGATGGTTTGGAAGCTCACCGTAACGATGGCAACCCCGACGATGATCAATCCGGTAGCGATATAGAGGTCAATACCAACGGCCGCTTTGTAGGCAAAATTGTCGAGCAACAGTTTCACAATGTAGTACGATAAAGGTGCGCCGATTGCGAAGGCAACCAGGACAATGAAGACAAATTCCTTTGAGATGAGTTTGACGATCATGGCTACCGAAGCACCCAATACTTTCCTAATCCCGATTTCTTTGGTTCGCCTTTGTGACACAAAAGTGACCAAGCCCCATAAACCAAGGCAGGAAATCAATATTGCTAGGGCGGCAAAAATCCAAAAGAGCGTATTCAGCTTCGCTTCAGTTTTATAGAATCCATTGATCTCATCGTCAAGAAATTCAAAATCATAAACGGCGTTGGAAAAAAAACCTTTCCACTGACTCTCAATTTCGGTAAGTGACGACATGGCGGCAGTCGATTCCAGTTTGATACTCAGATGATCGTACACCGAAGTATCCTGGGCAATCAACGTCGGACTGATTTTGTAACGCAGGGGCTCTGCATTGAAATCCGCCACAACACCGACAATCTCCGTGTCACCACCCCACCAAAAATGCTTTCCCACTGCTTCGGACGGAGAACCGAGATTAAGGTCACTCAGCAACATTTCGTTAACCACAACCTTTTTTGTGACCTGGTCCTGGCCCGTCACAACCGGAATCCGACCACTCAACATTTTCAATCCAAACAGGGAGAAAAAATGTTCATCACCATAGATTGCGCATACGGTCTTCCCCGGACTACCCTTGGTAAGGCTCATCCCGTTCCACCAATGATCATTGCTGATGGGCGAAGACCGCGTTAAAGAAACCTCCGAGACGCCAGGGATCCGCGCTACCTCACTTGCGAAAACATGACCTTTGCTGTGCTCAGGCAACTCCACCGTCACTATGTTATTCTTATCAAATCCGAGATCAGTACTTCTCATGAAATTCACCTGGCGGCTTATAACAAGTACAACTAAAATCAAAGCAGTGGAAATCGTAAACTGCGCTGTTACAAGTCCCTTGCGCAGCCACACACCTCTCGGTACGCCCTGTGCACCAGGCCTCAATGTAACCGATGGGTTAAATCGTGAGATGATCCATGCAGGATAAGTTCCTGCCAATACGCTCGTCACGAAAACGCTGAGCAAGACAAATCCACCCAAAACAGGAAGATCACTGAAACTCATTTCCATTTGCTTACCTAACAAATCGTTGATGCTGCTGCGCACCAATGAAATGATGATGACCGATGCAATACCTGATAGACTTGTGAGGATAGCGGCCTCGGTAAGAAACTGAACTATCAATTGCGACCGAAGTGCCCCGATCGACTTACGAATGCCCACCTCCTTTCCACGAGCGATAGCCTGCGCTGTGGAAAGATTCAAAAAATTAATACATGCAAGTAACAAAACAATCACGCCAATCCCGGCGAATACCCATAGCCAGGATGGGTTCACGACTCCGACCCAGGGACCTGCGCCAAAATCGTTCGAACCAAAATGAATTTCATGCAAAGGTTGGATCTGGAAGTCACCGCGAATATTCTTATCCATCTCAGGTGAAGTGTTGATCCGATCATTGGCAAGCCTCGTCAACTGATGTTGGAGATCGCTGATATCATAACCCGCCGCTGGCACCACGAATGTCATGCCTGTGAGTTTCACCCAGGGGAGCCGCCCAAAATGCCAGATGTCACCGTTGTCGAGGAATTCATCATTTTCTACATACGACAGCAACATCGAAGCAGGAAGATTTGTGTTCGAAGGCAGATCGCGAATGACACCTGCTATGGTGATCAAGAATTTATTCCGGTATTTGAAGGTTCTGCCCACAGGATCTTCATCACCGTAAAATTTTCTCGCGATTGATTCAGTGAGTAGGGCTTGATAAGGTTTCGCAAGGGCAGCCTTTCCATCGCCTTTGATCAACTCTATCTTGAAAACGTCGAGATACTGCGGATCGACAACAAGAACCCTGTCCTCTTTAAAAAGTTTTTGCGGAGTTATCTCAACGACGGATGCAAAGTGTGCACGCGCAAATGTAACTTTTTCCAGCCCCGGGATGGTAGCCCGCAATTCACCAGCAAGAATCGCCGGCGTTGCGTACAAATGGAATTTTTGTGGGTTGTCAGTCCAGACAGAATTTACGCGATAGATCCGGTCAGCGTCCGAATGGTACGTGTCAAAACTAAGTTCATAGCGTAAGAAGATTGCGATTAGCAAGCAAACGCTTAATCCAAGTGTAAGTCCGATAAGATGCAACACAGTTGTGAGCTGTTGACGAAGCAAGTGACGAACACCGAAACGAAAGTTGTAGATAAACATGCCAGAACGGGATGAAGTTTTGTTTCTAAAAATGATCCCTGGCCTGAAAAACCGAACCGTGTTCCAAAACAATCTCCATGCAGCTCGCATCTTTCCAACGGACTTCAAATCTCTCTCATACCGCTGTATCAGATCACCCGACAATTCCTCATACAGATGCTCCGGGCAGAACCACGCCAGGAACTTCAGTGCGCGCTGTATGAATCTGCCGCCCTTCATCCGTTATTCATTCTTAAGACTCTCCACCGGATTTGCCAACGCAGATCTGATAGATTGGAAAGACACTGTAACAAGCGCAACGAGTACCATCAAAACTGTTGTTGCGATTAAGACCGGTAAGCCTATGTCTGTGTGAAAGGCAAACGTCGCGAGGAATCGCTCCATCACCATCCAGGCCACGGGTATCCCGATCATGAGCGCAACCAAAATCAACACTATAAAATCGCGACACAAAAGAGCGACCACCTGGGATAGGGATGCCCCCAGCACGCGTCGAATGCTGATCTCACGCGAACGCCTTGCGGCATTAAAAGATGATAGACCAAAAAGTCCCAAACACGAAATGAAAATGGCTATACAAGTGAAACAACCTGCCAGCTTACCCATCAGAATTTCATTCCGGTATTGTTCCTCAAAAGGTTCATCGAGAAACTTATACTCCATGGGAAAGTCGGGCGCGATTTGATGATGCACGGCAGTAATATGTTTTAGGGCATCAGGAAGTTTGCCTTTTTCGTAAGACACATAGATTCTGCGGGCTTCTTTCAGGTTCAATCCGATGATCACGGGCATGATCGGTTTCTGCATGCCGGCGCTATGAAAATCCTTAATCACCCCAATGATGGTGCCCTTCGTAGGTCCATTCAGGAATTGTCCCACCGGATCTTTCAATCGCATCACGCGCGCTGCTTCTTCAGTAATGATGTAATTGGATGAATCCGACTTGAAATCAGGAGAGAAATTCCTTCCGGCTACAAAGGAGAACCCCAACGCAGGAAGCAGGTCATAGTCACATTGAAGGAATTGAAAAACCAGGTTGTCTTCTTTCGTCTTGCCCGGCCATGCATTGTCAGCAAGTACCAGGCCGCCAAACACGTCCATCGGATTATCGTCACTCCTGGAGACAAACCTTATCGACGGGTCTGCCAACGCAATTCTCTTGAACTCTTCAAAATCTTTACTCAACGCATCATTGATCCGTAGATAAAAAGTATGATTGCGATCGAACCCAAGATCTTTGTTCCGCAGGTATTCGATCTGGCGATACATCACTACCGCCGACACGATCAGGATCACCGAAAGTCCAAATTGAAATACCACGAGACCTTTTCTGACCGACGAACCAGTCATGTTGGAAAATTTTCCTTTTAAAACCTGTATGGCTTTAATTGAAGAAAGAAACAATGCCGGATAACTTCCGGCGATCAATCCCGCAATCACCACCATTGCCAACAAGCACAACCAAAATGTTGCCCCACCATCAGGAACGGTCAAATGTTTACCAGTAAGATCATTGAAATAGGGAAGCATGAAATAAACAATGACGAGACTGAAACCAACGGAGATCAATGAGGTCAACAACGACTCTAGCATAAACTGGCTCACCAAAGTGCCGCGACCGGCCCCTACAACCTTCCTCACGCCAACTTCTTTCGACCGTGATACCGACCGGGCGGTTGCGAGGTTCATGAAATTAAAACACGCAATGAGCAATATGAAGACAGCCACTGCGCCAAACGTTTCCACATAAAGTATTCTGCCCCCAGATTGTTTTCCATTTTCGAATTGGTTGCGGAGCCTCCAGTCGCGCATCGAGAACAGAAAGAGCTCAACGTTTGTATCCCAACGAGGCCAGATATGAGGTTTGGTGAATTGCACATCGATCTTTTTGTTCAACGCGCTGATGTCGGTTCCTGCCCGAACTTTTACATACGTGTTGCCACCGGTCCATGCACCCCACTCTTCGTTGTACAGATCATTTTTTGCGTAGACGTCGTACGGCAGAATAAATTCAAATTGCAGCGATGAATTGCCGGGCAAGTTTTCATACACAGCCGTAACCTTAACATCCGTCTCGTTGTTGAGTCGGATGATCTTACCAACAGCGCCATGGTAGTCGAAATATTTTTCCGCCAAGGTCCTGGAAATAGCTATCGACGCGTTGTCGGGAAGGGGATTGCGTACATTGCCTTCGACAAGCGGCAGGGTGAAAATCTTAAAGATGGAAGGATCGGCATAGGTGCCCAATTCATAGATGTTTTTATCAGAGGATGAAAACAATTTCCGGATGGGAAAATCAACCTGCCTGCAAGTTTCTTCCACTTCTGGTAGTTCCTTGAGAGCAGGTCCAATACGGCCAGATGTCGAGCCGATCGTAGTCACATTGTCCGGATAAGCGTGATTGCCCATGACCTGATAGATCCTGGCCTTATCGACATGAAATTCATCGAACGAAAGTTCATCCAGACACCACAACAAAATAAAGATCGCCGTGGCCAGACCGATGGCCAGACCCGACACATTAATAAATGTATAGGAGCGGTCTTTGAACGAGGCTCTAAAAAAGACTTTAAAGAAATGAGACATCATATCCAGCCAATCAGTATTTCGAGTGAACCTATTTCTGAAAACTATCCCCGGCCTGAAAAACCGGACCGTGTTCCAAAACAACCTCCATGCAGCTCGCGTCTTTCCCACTGATTTGAAATCTCTTTCATACCTCTGTATCAAGTCTCCCGCTATTTCATCATACAGGTGATCCGGGCACCAGGTACGAAGCAAGCGCAATGGAAACTTTTCCTTACTCATATTTTAACGTATCGGCCGGCTTGGTCAACGCAGCTTTCAAAGTCTGTGAACTCACCGAAATAAATGCGATCAACATCACGATCAATCCCGACATCACAAATGCCAACGGACTTATGGAAATATGATAAGGGAAGGATTGCAACCAACGGTCCATCGCCCACCATGCCAGGGGAAGCGCAATCAACGCAGCTATAAAGACAGGCTTTAGGAAATCCTTCGACAACAGGGTGACGATCTCAGACACCGTTGAGCCCAACACTTTCCGGATGCCCACTTCTTTTGTTCTTTGCAGCGCCATGAAAGAGGCAAGGCCGAACAATCCCATCGACGCAACAAAAATGGCCAACGCGGTAAAAAGATTAAAAACGGTTCCAAAGCGATCATCCTTGTCATACTGTCGATTGAAGTACTGATCAAGAAAAAAGTAATCGAAGGGATTACCCGGGAAAAAAGTTTTCCAGGGATCCTGAAGGGACTGCACGATCGCCTGATAGTTTTCCGACTCAAGCTTGATGGCATAAAAGGATGATGACGTCGTTAATCTGAATGCAAGTGGCGCCACTTCGTCTTTGAGCGACATCTGGTGGAAGTTCTCCACGACGCCGATCAATTCCACGGTGTCCTGACCATCAATGATTTTCTCATTTAATGCATCTGCGGGATTTTCGATTTCCAGGACGTCGGCCAACGCCCGGTTGATCACAATGGCTTTGCTGTCGTGTTCAAACTTCTTGTCGAAACTGCGGCCCGCCGCCATTTTTATTCCAAACGAACTGACATAATCGTAATCGATACCGGCATGAGATACCACCACGGGATGGGTATTCTCCCCCGACATGCGTCTTAGTTCATTGGTCCAATAGATTTCATCACCGGGAATGCTGGACGACGACGTCATACTCTTTACACCGGGAACTCTCAACACTTCATTCTTAAAACTTTCGAGGTGCTTGTCGTAAAGAGAGTCGGTAACGCCGGGACCTCTCAGAACAAGGGTCTGATCAATCGTAACACCCAAATCCTGCGACTTCATGAAGTGAAGTTGCTGATAGACAACGATGGCGCCGCTAATGAGGAAAATAGACGCGGCGAATTGAAAAATTACCATTCCCTTCCTGAGAAAATTTCCGGAAGCGGAGCTTGTAATTTTTCCTTTCAGCACGGAAACCGGCTTGAATGACGACAGCACAACTGCCGGATAGAACCCCGACAAAAGCGTTCCTCCAAAAAACAGGACAATCACCAACAACCAAAAATCTCCTTGCGTGATAAAATCGATGGGGATATTCCAACCCGTCAGCGAGGCGAAAGAAGGCCATGCCAGTCTTACGATCAGCAGGGCCAGCGTCGCCGCGATCAGATTCAGTATGAAGGATTCGGTGAGGAATTGTCCAACCAACTGAGATCTGAACGCGCCCATTACCTTTCGGACACCTACTTCATTTGCTCTGTTGAACGAGCGGGCCGTGGCAAGATTGATATAGTTGACCCACGCTATGATTAAAATGAAGATGGCGATGAGACCCAACGCGTATACGGAATCACCGTCACGCTGGTCTGCAGGTTGCGCCTCATACAAAAGATGCGAATACAAATGTATGTCAGTCAGCGGCCTAAGAATAAACTCCTGGCGGGCATTGTCATTCGCCCAATCCTCACCACGGGTTTTTTGCAGGAAGGCGTCCCATTTGGATTGGAGCGCTTTCACATCCGTTCCCGGCTTTAGTTGTACAAAGGAGTAGAAGTCATACCAACCCCAAAGCGTTTCAGAACGATTGTCCGTTTGCTTATTCAGTGTCTCATAGGACAGCAGGAAGTCAAACCGGATGTGAGAATTTTCAGGAACGTCCTTGAAAACACCCTTTATTTCGAAGGTAGTACGACCGTTCCTTACAATTTTTTTGCCGAGGGGGTCTTCATTTCCAAAATACTTTTTTGCGGCGCGTTCGGAAATGACAGCCTTATTGAGTCCATCGAGTGCAGTATTCGGATCACCTTGCAACAAAGTGAAGTCGAACATCCTGAACACTCCAGGGTCAGCAACTTGCATTTTCTCTTCGTAAAGGGAGATTACGTCTCCGCCGGGTCGCTCATAACTCATGACCCCGTCTTCAGGAAAGAATCTGGTGAAATCAACCACCTCTGGGAAATTCTCCTTGAGCGCACGCGCAGCAGCGGGCACAGCCACTGCACTCTCGAAATTCAGCTTTCCATTCTGCCAACCATTGTACTGAATCCGATAAATATCATTCGCTTTGCTATGAAATCGGTCAAAGCTCTTTTCATACTTCACATATTGAAAAATGAGAATACTCGCAGCAATACCCAATGAGAGGCCAGAAATGTTCAGGAACGTGAATGATTTCTGTTTTGAAAAATTCCGAAAAGCAGTTTTTATATAGTTCGTAAGCATTTGAAGATTCATGACTTTGGGTTTTATCTTGTTTCTTAGAATAATTCCAGGTCGGGCAAACCGCATCGTGCTCCATATCAGTCTTCTCTTCGCCCGTTTCTCTCCGTATTTCTGTATATCGCGCAAGTACCGTTGCATCAAATCACCTTCTATCTCTTCCCGCAAATGCTCGGGACAAAAGAGTCGCAGCAGTCTGAGTGTTGCCGATGATTTAACGTCACGTTTCATGATGTCTAATTCCCCACAATCATTTTCAATTGCGGCACCATCTTCCACAGATCCAACCTCGCCTCTTTCATCGCGCGTAACATCGCCATGCCCGCATTGGTGATGGTGAAGATTCGTTTTCTTCGGCCTCCTCTCTCTTTCGTTCCCCCACCAAGACTTGATTTTATATATCCCTTGTCTTCGAGCCGGTACAACGTCACGTGCACGGCACTCAGGTTTACATCTCTTTTTAGTTTGGTTTCGATCTCATCAGCAATGGCAGCGCCATAGGCGTCCTCTTGCAATGCCGCCACCATCGTAAGTATCAATTCTTCAAATTCTCCTAAATACTCTTTGGCCATATCCTTATATTTTGTCAAGCAAATAAGCGAATTGACAGATAAGAGTCAAGGTGGCAAGTGTGGTTGCGAAAAATAACATTCGTTTAAGTGGGTTCTGTGCCCAATAAATTATTGCCCTTTTTGAATCGGATTGACCTTTATTCGCTGGAACAATCTTCATCCCGATAGCCATCGGCACACCTCTTCAAATCTTCAAATTCTCGTTAACTTAGAGCCCTCAAACGATTGAACACATGGCGAGAGTAGAACTGGTCATGCCCAAAATGGGCGAAAGCATCATGGAGGCCACAATCCTCACCTGGCTGAAAAAGCCCGGCGACAAGATTGAGCAGGATGAGTCTGTTCTTGAAGTGGCCACCGATAAAGTGGACACCGAAGTCCCCTCGATGTACGCAGGTACCTTGACGGAAATACTCGCGAAAGAAGGTGATGTGGTGAAAGTGGGAAAAGCAATTGCCATCATAACTACTGAAGTAGCAGAAGGTACTCCGAAAGTGTCTCCAGCAACCAAAACTCCGACTCCTGTTGCGGCAGAATCGAAAGCCATAGTTGTGGCGACGGCTAGCAGCAATGGCGCCAGTCATCCAACCGATTACAAATCATCTACCAGGTTCTATTCTCCTCTCGTGAAAAACATCGCGAAGGAAGAAAAGATACCGGTTGCCGAACTTGATACGATCTCCGGCAGCGGCGCCGAAGGCCGTGTTACTAAAAAAGACATACTGGCTTACCTGCAGCAGAGAAAACCGGGCCAGGCAACTGTTGCCGCAAATATCAGAAGCGGTGCTCCTTTGGTGCCGGCCTCGATCAGTGCTGGCGACGAGATCCTGCAGATGGATCGCATGCGCAAGATGATCGCTGAACGCATGGTTGATTCAAAAAGGGTATCCCCACACGTTACCTCATTTGTTGAAGCCGATGTCACTGAGATTGTCCACTGGAGAAGTAAAGTCAAGAATGAATTTCAGAAACGTGAAGGGGATGGATTAACCTATACTCCCATCTTCGTCGAAGCCGTCGTCAGGGCGATAAAAGATTATCCGATGATCAATGTGCAGGTGGATGGGGATCGGATCATCAGGAAAAAAGACATTAATATCGGCATGGCCGTGGCTTTGCCCTCGGGAAACCTGATCGTACCCGTGATCAGGAACGCAGATCAATATAGCCTCACCGGACTCGCAAAGGCAGTCAATGACCTGGTGAAACGCGCGCGAGAAAACAAGCTTAAAGCTGATGATCTCTCCGGGGGAACTTATACCGTTTCCAACGTGGGCACGTTCGGCAACGTCATGGGAACACCCATCATCATGCAACCTCAGGTTGGCATCCTCGCGATCGGCGCCATTCAGAAAAAACCAGCTGTGATCGAAACACCCGCCGGAGACGCAATCGCCATCCGACATAAAATGTTCCTGTCTCACTCCTATGACCACCGTGTGGTTGATGGCGCACTGGGCGGAAGCTTTGTGCGTCGCGTCGCAGATTACCTTGAGCAATTCGACGCAACCAGAACCATTTAGCAACTATATATCGCGCCGTGCCACTGCCTGAACCAGTGGCACGCGTGTTTCCAGTCAATAAAAAATTCCAACCATGAAATTCGGTACAAAAGCAATCCATGCAGGTGTTGAACCTGATCCCACGACAGGAGCGATCATGACTCCGATTTATCAAACTTCAACATACGTACAGGAGTCGCCTGCGAAACACAAGGGTTACGCCTACGCGCGCGGTGCCAACCCCACCCGAAATGCTCTTCAAAAAAGCATCGCGGCGCTTGAGAATGGACAATTTGGTCTTTGCTTCTCTTCGGGCATGGGTGCTACGGATGCAGTGATCAGACTACTGAGTCCTGGTGATGAGGTAATCACCAGCAATGATTTGTATGGCGGATCCTACAGGCTCTTCAAAAGAGTCTATGAGAAATATGGAATCAAGTTTCACTTCATCGACTTGACAAACGCGGAGAACGCAAAATCATACTTCAATAAAAACACAAAGCTGATGTGGCTGGAAACACCCTCCAACCCATTGATGCGCATCATCGACATCAAAGCTTGTGTTGACATCGCAAAGAAAAACAATGTTCAGGTGGCGGTGGATAATACATTCGCCTCGCCTTACCTCCAGACCCCCCTGGATCTTGGCGCTGATATCGTAATGCATTCCGTTACCAAATACCTGGGCGGCCACAGCGACGTGGTGATGGGCGCTTTGGTAACCAATAACGAAAAGCTTTATCAGGATCTCGCTTTTATGGCAAACTCATGCGGCGCGGTACCCGGTCCGCAGGATTCTTTCCTTGTTCTGCGCGGCATTAAAACGCTTCACTTGCGCATGGAGCGACATTGTTCAAATGGAAGAAAAGTGGCAGAGTTCCTACGGGCGCACCCGAAAGCCGGACATGTGTATTGGCCGGGATTTGAAGATCATCCGAATCATGCGATCGCAAAAAAGCAGATGCGCGACTTCGGCGGAATGTTATCTTTTACACTCAAGGATGATCGGTTGGAACAAGCTGTAAAGCTGATGGAAAACGTGAAGCTGTTTTCACTGGCTGAGTCCCTGGGTGGTGTTGAATCTCTCATCAATCATCCCGCTTCGATGACTCATGCGAGTATTCCGAAGGAAGAGCGTTTGAAAAACGGACTTACCGACACCTTGATACGTTTGAGTGTGGGCGTTGAAGACGCAGAAGACCTGATCGACGATCTGACACAAGCCTTGGAGAAAGTATAACAGTTATCAGCTAATGGCCGCTTGTCGTCCGATTAACTGATAACTGATGAGATAACGAACCGATTAATTCGGTTTTGTCTGACCGTCATGTTTCTGACGGCGTATGTTGCGGCTGGCGCGATTCTGTTCGCGGTTCAACTTTCTCCTCTCCTGGGGTGTCACTTCACCGTCTGCTTTCGCCCGGCGTTCGGTACGACGGATACGTCCTTGTTGGGCATTGAGTCTTCTCGCCTCGGCGTTAGTAAGCTGGCCGCTCTCGCGACCCTCGCGAATGCGGGCCCGTTCTGCTCCTCTTCTCGCATCGACGCGCGGTGTCTGGTCCTGCGCGGAAGCGGCAAATGCTGCAAAAGCCACAAATATTACTGCTACAATCGTGTGTTTCATGGTGTCTGGTTTATTTGCTCCTTTGACCCGGTACGCCTGAAAAGGTTTAATCCTTCAAGACAATTTTCTCGGGTTTTGCTTCCTGCACGATCTCTGCGGGGATGCTCACGAGAAACTGGCTGCCCTTCCCTGGCGTGGAATGCAATTCGATGGTGCCTTTTAATCTGTCCACCAGCGTTTTGACGATTGCCAGGCCGAGGCCGTTGGAACTTTCACCTCCTGTAGGACGAGCGGATAGCTTTCTGAATTTCTGAAACACCGACTTGCGATCCTCTTCGGTAAATCCCGGGCCCGCGTCTCGAACGCTTATGTTCAGAAAACCATTTTTCCAATCTGTGCTCACCTCCACGGTGGTTTCAGGATTTGAAAACTTAATCGCGTTTGAGATGAGGTTGTCTAATATCCGTCCGATGTATCCGGGCTCACTGATAATCTTGCCCGTGACATAGTTTGAGCCAATCACATTGATTTTTTTTGATGCGCCGACACTCTTGAATGCCTCTACTTTTTCTCTGAAGAAACTATGAAACGGAAAGGGCACAGGATTCAACCTGGAATGATCCTCTTCCCACGAGTGTACGTCAAGCAGGTCTTTTATTAAGTCCAGGCCACCCCGGGTGCTGCTCTTGATCAGGCGGATGTAGTTTTGTTGATTCTCATTCAGGTTTCCCTCCATTTCCATAATACCGATCAGCCCGGATATTCTGTTCATGGGTGCTTTCAGGTCATGCGCCACGATGTTCATGATGGTATCTTTTTCGTGGTTCAACTCATCCAGTTCGCGATTATGTTGATGCAGGGTTTCATTCTGTTTGGCAATCTCATCGCTCTGCTCCTTCAGTATCCTGTTGATGGATTTTCTTTTTTGACTTTCACGCCACACATACAATGCAAAGAGAGCGATCACGAGCACGATGAGGCTCAGCATTAGATTTTGAGACCGCTGGCGGGCAATCAAAGACTCGTCCTGAGCCTGACGGGCTTTCAGCGACACATTTTCTTTTTCGGTCTTTTCAAATTGAAGTTGGAATTGCAGCCGTTCGATTTCACGGTTCAGGTCCGCATTCAGTATTTTTTCATTGAGTATCTGGTAGATATCATCAAATTCTCTGGACCGCGCAGTATTTCCATTTCGCGCATTGACGATGGCCAACAACTGAGCTGCATCACGCTGGAAAGAAAGATTGCCTGTTTTATCGGAGACACTATAAATCTGTTCCAGGATTGGCAAGACTTCGCTGTCTTTCTTCAATTCGACGAGACATTTAGCAAGAAGTATCCGCGCCCTCAGGAAAATTTTCTGGTTTGTTTTTTCCGACACAACGCGCAAAACCTCTTTCGCCATGACTGCTGCTTCGGGATTGCGGTTATCTTCCAGAAATAGAATTTCGGCCATTCCCACCTTGAGTTCGGCTTTGGTGATCTCGTCATTGACCATCGTAGCAATTGAGTCGGCGTGCTGAAATTGCCGGAGCGCCAAAGGAGTCGTATCCATGTCCTCGTAAACCAACCCCAGCTCCATATAAGCAGAAGTGATGGCCCTCAAATCTCCAAGTTCCATTCTCAGCTCAAGGGCGCGATGTGAATTTTCGAGGGCTTTCTCAAAATCTTTTTTCGATTTAAAGAGTGCGGCAAGGCTCCGGTGGATATAAGCAAGGCCAGATTTGTCGCTTATCTTTTCAAACAATTCTTTAGAAATCACAAAATTGGAGTAGGCTCTTACCAGGTCTCCCTGATCGAAAAAAACACGTCCAAGGTTGTTATAGCTATGCGCCATCTGCAGGGTGTCGTTTTGTTCAAAGGCGACTTCCAACGCTTTGGTTTGATATTCCAATGCGGCTTTGTAGTCTCCTTGGTTAGCCTTCGCAAGACCCATGAAACTCAGCGGACGAGACAGCTCCTTTTTGATTTTAATTTCATTCCCCAGTGCGTAGGCTTTCTCGCAATAGAATATTGTACTGTCTGGAATAGAGTATCTGTACTCGAATGCAATGGCATTCAATAATTCGAATTGTTTCTCAGGCGGTGCGTTCTTAAGACCTGCGCGATACCCTTCTATCAGCTTGAGGTTTTGACCAAAAATTGAAGCGGATAAAAAAAACAGCGCGCCAAAAAAAATAGCGCCAGCCCTTTGGCTTTTCTCAATCCCCATTACTCTACAACTAAAATCATCGCTGGATAAGCAGATGAGAAAGATAGGATTAAATCAGGTTTCTGAAAGGACAATGTAAGTTAATCTGCGAAAATCAAGGTTTTTCAAAAAAAACGACCACGTCAGTCCTTCTCCAGGAAATTCATGTCGCGGCCGAAGGTCTCGTGTATCGCCCGCAGGGCTATGATGGCGATCACAATCGTAAATCCTCCCACGATCAATGCGCCATAGATCACTGGAGCATCTTCTCCGGAAGTGTCACTGTGGAGCACTTCTCTGAGGAACCTAAACGCCAATGTTAACGGCACGACTGTGCCTCGTATGAAGTTGGGTACGGTCGTTGCAACAGTCGATCGAAGGTTGGTGCCGAATTGTTCGGCTGCGATGGTAACAAACAGAGCCCAGTAGCCGATGCCCACACCCAGTAAAAAACAGGTGACGTAAAAATTGAACACCGACCGCCCTGGTGTAAAGAGATACAATACAATGACCGCGAGAGTAAGAAATATATAAAACAGAACGACCTTTTTTCTCGACTTCACAGCCTGACTGATTAAACCGCTGGTCAGGTCACCCACAGCAAGGCCGATATAACTCCACATGACCGCATCCCCGGCAGCCACGACTCCATCGATATGAAGCGCTTTTGCAAACTCCGGAGAAAATGTGATCAAAATCCCTATCGTAAACCAAATGGGCAATCCGATAAAGATGCATCCCATAAACTTTTTAAAACGCTCGCCATTGCTGAAGAGCTGAAAGAAGTTTCCACGCTGCACATTCTGTTCTTTGACTTCAAGAAAAATTCCGGATTCAAAAACGCTGATGCGGGCGATCAATAAGAGGAGCCCCAATCCACCGCCGATGAAGTAAGCGACCTCCCATTCGAATTTTTTTGCTACGAAATTTGCGAGCACAGCACCCATCAGCCCAACACTCGCCACCAACGTGGTGCCGTAACCACGTAGTCGTGTAGGCAACACTTCAGAGACCAGGGTTATTCCGGCGCCCAATTCCCCCGCGAGGCCAATGCCGGCGATGAATCGCAACACAGCATACTGCCCAACGGTAGTAGCAAAGCCATTGGCAATGTTTGCAATCGAATAGAGAAGAATGGATCCGAAAAGCACCGAGAGCCTGCCCCGTTTGTCGCCCATGATGCCCCAAATGAGGCCACCGACCAGCAACCCGGTCATTTGTACCTGAAGCAAAAATTCCCCCTGTGTGAAAAGTTGATCATCGGGTACACCCATCGAACTCAGGCTGGGACGCCGGACTATGCTAAAAAGAAGGAGGTCGTAGATGTCTACAAAATAGCCGAGTGCGGCTACGATTACCGGCACACTGAATAAGCCTTTCTGGTTTTCGTCTTTCATCGATCAGCAAAATAGGAAGAATTGGTGCATATCCAAGAGCCACCGGACGATACCCTTTCTGCTAAAATGTAAAACTATGTGAGGATTTTTTTGACAGCCATTGGTCAAAAACAATGACCGGAATTGCAAAAAAAAGTCCGAGCTTGAGGCAAAAGTATGCGATATGAAAATCTTTAAATCCCTCATTACCCTTTTCATCGTGTTCCCTGGTTTAGTCTGTTTCGCGCAGAAAAAATCGCCGGCCAAACAAACCACGCACTACGATGAAAAACTGTATGGTGCCATTGAATGGCGGAGCATTGGCCCCTACCGCGGCGGACGTTCTGCTGCCGTGACGGGTGTGCCCGGAAAGGCCAACCTTTATTATATGGGCGCGACTGGCGGCGGCGTTTGGAAGACGACCGATGCAGGAAATTCGTGGGAAAATATCTCAGATGGATTTTTTGGCGGTTCGATTGGCGCTGTGGCTGTGAGTGAATGGGACAACAATGTGATCTATGTAGGAGGTGGTGAGGAATGCGTACGCGGTAATGTATCCTTCGGGTACGGCATGTTCAAATCGACGGACGCTGGAAAAACCTGGTCATCGATCGGGCTCCCGTCATCACGTCATATTCCCCGCATTCGCATTCACCCCAAAAACCCAGACCTCGTATATGTTGCCGTGATGGGCGATCTTTTCAAACCAACCGAAGAAAGAGGTGTCTACCGTTCAGAGGATGGTGGGAAGAACTGGAAGAGAATTCTTTTTGCGAATGCAAATGCCGGCGTCGTTGATCTTGTCATGGATCCCAACAATCCGCGGATTCTGATTGCTTCCACGTGGCGCATTCGTCGCACACCTTATAGTCTGGAGAGTGGTGGAGAAGGTTCAGGAATGTGGATGACCAAGGACGGCGGTGATACGTGGAAAGAGATCACAAAGAACACGGGATTGCCGGGCGGAGTGTGGGGAATTACCGGGCTTGCCATATCACCTGTGAATTCGAACCGCGTCTACGCCTTGATTGAAAATGAGAACGGTGGTGTGTACCGCTCGGATGACGGTGCCAACACCTGGGTGCGTGTCAATGAAGATCGCAACCTCCGTCAACGGGCATGGTACTACTCACGCATCTATGCAGATACAAAAGATGTTGATGTTTGCTATGTGATGAACGTATCGTACCATCGTTCGAAAGACGGCGGCAAAACGTTTCAGTCACTAAATGCCAACCATGGTGACCATCATGATTTATGGATATCCCCCGAAGACAACCAGAGAATGATTATTGCCGATGATGGCGGTGGTCAAGTGTCGCTGGACGGTGGCGAAAACTGGTCGACTTATTACAATCAACCTACTGCTCAGTATTACAGAGTTACCACAGACAACCATTTCCCCTATCGCATCTATGGCGCACAGCAAGACAACACCACCCAACGTGTGTTGCATCGCACCGACGGCGGCAGTATTACTGAACGCGACTGGGATGTATCTGCAGGAGGTGAAAGTGGACATCTCGCGGTGGATCCAACCAATAACGACATCGTGTATGGTGGAAGCTATGATGGTGTACTGGAAAGAAAAAATCATGCAACCAATGAGAGTCGAAGTGTAAATGCGTGGCCAGACAATCCGATGGGTCACGGAGCCGAAGGTGCCAAATACAGGTTTCAATGGAACTTCCCGATTTTGTTCTCACCGCATAATGCGAAGAAAATGTACGCCGCCTCGAACGTCATGCACGTGACCTATGATGGCGGAGAAAACTGGGAAATCATCAGTCCAGATCTCACACGCAATGATCCGACGAAACTGGGTCCGTCCGGAGGTCCGATCACAAAAGACAATACCGGTGTTGAATACTACTGCACCATCTTTGCCGTCAATGAATCACCGTTTGAGAGAGATTTAATTCTGACGGGCTCTGATGACGGTCTTATTCACATCACTCGTGATGGAGGTAAGAAATGGGATCGCTTAACCATTCCAGGGCTTCCTGAATGGACCATGATCAACAGCATTGACTTTGATCCTTTCACCAAGGGGGGTGCATACATTGCGGCGACCAGTTATAAGTCGGGCGATTACCGTCCTTATCTTTTCAAGACCAAAGATTATGGCGCAACCTGGACGAAAATTACCGATGGGATCGCTAACGAACACTTCACCCGGGTAGTGCGAGCCGATCTGAAAAGGCCTGGGCTACTCTATGCCGGTACCGAAAGTGGCATGTATATCTCGTTCGACGATGGCGCTAGCTGGAAGCCTTTTCAGCTCAACCTTCCGATCGTACCCGTCACTGACCTGACGATCAAGAACGACAACCTGATAGCAGCTACACAAGGCCGGAGTTTTTGGATCATTGATGACATCACGCCATTTCATCAACTCAGTGAGTCCATGGCAAATAATTCCTTCGTGTTGTTCAAACCGATGTCAAGCTACCGAATGGCTTCCGGGATTTCCTTTGAACGTCCCTCGAAAAAGGAGGGCAAGAATCATCCGGGGGGTGTAATTGTTAACTATTATCTAAAAGACACTACCAAGGCAACGGTCTCCCTTGAGTTCCTTGAAAGTTCAGGAAAGCTAATCAAAAAATTCTCTACCAACCCGGATAAGAAACTCAAGGAAGAAAAACTCAAGGTGAAACCTGGCGGCAGTCGGTTTATCTGGGATATGCGTTACGCTGATGCAGAAGGGTTCGACGGGATGATCCTCTGGGCGGCATCATTGACGGGCCCTAAAGCAGTACCGGGCAAGTACAAAGTGAAAATGGTGGTGGGTAAAGAGTCGCAGGAACAGGAATTCGAGATCTTAAAAGATCCACGAACCTCAGGTACGATCGATGACATCCGGGCCCAATTCGACTTTCAGCTTTCTGTAAGGGACAAGCTCACCGAAACGAATCAGGCAATCAAAAAAATAAGAACCAGCCGCGATCAAATCAACCGCGTGGTAGATGCTGTCAAAGAGATGAATGGAATGAACGA
Source organism: Cyclobacteriaceae bacterium (assembly GCA_044227305.1). GTDB lineage: Bacteria > Bacteroidota > Bacteroidia > Cytophagales > Cyclobacteriaceae > ELB16-189. The sequence continues at coordinate 1,047,261 of JBGAFJ010000002.1, forward strand.
TATCGTTGAGATGTCGAAATCCATACTTGATGACATGAAGAAGATTGAGGAAGCATTGTATCAGACGAAGAATAAGAGTGGCCAGGACCCATTAAATTATCCGATCCGTCTGAACAACAAGCTGGGGGCGCTATCCGGCGAACTTGAGGGGGGTGATTATCGACCCACGTCCCAGGTAAAGGCTGTACAACAGGAAATCAATGGAAAAATTGACGAACAGTTGCGACAGCTGAAGCAGATCTTCAGCGACAAGGTGCCCAAGTTTAACGAGATGGTTAAACAAAAGCAGATCAACGCAGTTCCACTGGAAGTGTTCTAGAGATCAAGTGGCGGACAAAGAGGGGTCATGCAACTGACCCCTCTTTTATTTCTTACCCACCAGATACCAGAGTATGGGGCCGAGAATAGGTAGAAAAACTACAAGCACTACCCAAAGAACCTTCTTTTCGTTGTCCTTGGAACTCTTGAAAATGTCAACGATGGCTACAACATCGAGAATGAGGATGAGCAATGGAAACAGTCTGAACATGGGCTTAAGAATTAGTTGGTTCCTAGAATTTTGAATAGTTCATCCAGGTCGGGAGTAATGATGATCTCCGTTCTCCTGTTCTTCTGTTTATTGGCATCGGACGTGTTCGCCAACAGCGGTGAAAACTCCCCTTTGCCGGAGGCTGTGATCTGATTGGCCGAAACGCCTGCTTTGGTCAGAATCTTTGTAATGGAGGTAGCTCGCATCACACTGAGATCCCAGTTATCCTGCATGTATTGTGATTTTTTCCCAATCGGCACGTTGTCCGTGTGACCTTCCACCATGATCTGAATATCTTTTTGATCCTTGATGGCTTTGGCGAGTTGTTGCAGCGCTGTAACTCCTTTTGCATCTACTTCGATGCTACCAGATCCAAACAGTAATTGCTCCGCCAGAGAAACATACACCTTCCCGTTTTTCACGTTCACGGTCAGATCATTTTCTTTAAAATTCAGCAGGGCGTTGCTAATTCTGTTTCTGAGATCCTGAACGGCCTTGTCCTTGTTCGCGAGGATCGTTTCCAGTTCACGCACCTTTTTTTCGCGTTCGACGAGGCTATTGCCCAGGGAATCATTCAGTCTGCGCGTACGATCAAGGTTGTCCTGAATCGCCAGAAGCTGCTCTTTATTTTGCGCGAGGTCGCGATTGAGTTTACCGCTATTGTTCAAGAGGTTCTTGTAATAGGCGCTCAATTGATCATACTCCCGGTTAAGGTCTGCCAGTTTTTGCGCCGTAGCCCGTTTTTGATCTCCAAGCGAAGTGGTATCGGCCTTCAATTTTGATAGCGTTTCCTCCAGATCTTTCAATTGAGCCTGAGCTTTCGTGAGGTCGTCTGTTTTTTGGGCCAGCTCTCCTTCGGCTTTCACTTTTTGAGCAAGCATGTCATCGTACTTCTTTTTGGTAACGATACACGATTGAAGCAACAGTATGGAAATCAGGAGTAGAAGTTGAAAAAATCGTTTCATAAACGGATCAGGATTTGAATTCCACGGCTAAAGTATGTTTTTGACGCCGATCGTGCAAAGTCGCAAATGGTTAAAACTGACTAGATTTGTTCGAATCAGTACTAGTTCATCAATACATCAACACTATGGAAGGCATGCTCAAACCCGAATCTTTTAAAGGAAAAACCATCATCATCACGGGTGGAGGCACAGGACTTGGAAAATCGATTGGCAAATACTTACTCGAGCTAGGCGCAAATGTCGTGATCACGAGCAGGAAAAAAGATGTTATCGATCAGACAGCGGATGGGTTGGCAAAGGAAACAGGTGGAAAAGTTCTGGCTGTACCGTGTGATGTCAGGAAGTACGATGAAATTGAACAAGTCATCGCGGCTGCCGAGAAGGAATTTGGATCCGTGCATGCCGTGTTAAACAACGCGGCTGGCAATTTTATAAGCCCTACTGAGCGCCTTTCGCACCGGGCTTTTGATATTGTAGTGGATATCGTTCTAAAAGGAACCTATTATGTGACACTGGCCGCCGGCAAGAACTGGATCGCAAAAAAACAGCCTGGCGTATTTCTGAATATTGTTACGACCTATGCGTGGACGGGCTCAGGGTATGTTGTACCGAGTGCGTGCGGAAAAGCGGGAGTTCTCGCGTTAACACGCTCATTGGCGGTCGAATGGGCGAAGTACAATATCCGCAGCAATGCGATCGCGCCAGGTCCTTTTCCAACAGAAGGTGCCTGGAGTCGTTTACTTCCGGGTGACTTGGTCAAAAAGTTTGATCCTGCAAAACGTATCCCACTCAAACGTGTGGGAGAACACCAGGAACTGGCAAACCTCGCAGCTTATTTACTATCCGATTATTCAGCCTACGTAAATGGTGAGGTGGTCACAATCGATGGTGGCGAGTGGTTACGGAACGGTGGTGAATTCAGTCACCTCGAAGACGTGCCTGCAGAAATGTGGGATATGATTGAGAAGACACGAGGTAAGTAACAACGTTTGGTGGTTACTTGTCATTTCAGGTACTCAACTAATTATTCCGGCAGATAGAACTGGCAAATCTGACGGCTACATCGGGCTGGCTACGATAGTCGCTGCTTAGAAGCGGTACGCAATATTTCCACTGGCATAATTCTCAGGTGTTACCAGTTTGTTTTCGCGACCGAGGTGCACGGCCGACAAACCGAAGGAGAATCGGGGACCCGCATATTGAATTCCCAGTTTTTGGGATAACAGAAATGGATTGATGGATGTCGTGCGTGGGCTTGGATTATTTTTGAAAAGGCTACCTTCTAGGAATATGTTGGAAAAGATGTAGTCGGTCCCTATTGTGGCGAATACATACAGTTCATACTTTTTGCCTGATGAGTTACCCGCAATATTTGCATTGAGAAACGAGGATTCATTGAGTGGATTAAAATTGAAAAGCCGAAGCGTAATTTCCTGAGATATTCGGTTGTTGCCGGTGCCGGCCCACGCCGTCGAAGACGAAATCAATTCCGTCTTTTTACCGAGCGACAAGCTTCGCGTGTGATTAAAATTTACATTAATCACGGTCTCGTTACTGATCTGATAGTTCCAGCCTTCGATACCATAGAGGTTGATCGCTTGATGAAGCCATTGCTGCAATTGTCCCATTCCGGTTTCGCTACCCACCATTCCCACCTGGAGGGCAAACAAATTGCTGACGTTGGGTTTGATAAATTTTCTGAGTTCGACGCTTATGAAACTCCAGCCACAGTAGGGGCGATCCATTTCATGCGGATCTTCGGTGTCGACGTTTTTAGGTGTGAAGATTTTATTTCCATAGTGGAATGACAGCTGGCTGTTGCTAAACCATGATGAATCTTTTGAGGGATGAAGCATGAAACGATAAAACAGATCCTGGCCGGCGGTATAATATTGATCTGTCATGTAAGGGTAGTCGTTGTCGACGATGAGGGTAAGTTCGTGCGTGCGGGTTGACTGGGCGGACGCAGTGAATCCGATGGAAAGGATAAGGAAAGCTATCAATAATCTCACAACACGCGCGACTTCAGTCGGGATTGTGAAGATAGGTTGCAGTGGTGAAAGTGCAAGTTTGTTCACCAACAATAGCGAAAGGCCATTAGCGGGAAGAGTGGTCGATGAGGAGTGTTATAAAATAAAAAAGCCTCAGAGTTTCCAATGAGGCTTTTTTAATAAAGTCAGGCGACGACTTACTCTCCCGGGTATTACCCCAGTACCATCAGCGCGGGTGGTCTTAACGTC
>JBGAFJ010000003.1:0-819874 GCA_044227305.1 Cyclobacteriaceae bacterium
CTATCAGAACCTCCGCCCTGACTAAGCCCTAAACCCTCGGTATTTTGTCGGTCTTAACCGTGGCTCCTTATCTACCACCCCAAAACCCCCTTTTAACCCCAATTTCAAGCCTCCTGCCCAAAACGGACTGCAAAGATAAGGCGGAAGCGGATTTTACCAAAATGTGAATTAAATCTTTTGTGAGGCCCTGGCCCCAGAGGCCCCCTTTGTAAATAAGAAATTACTAACCATCTTTGCACCCCTTAATTTTTAGAGCACATGAAACGTACATTCCAACCCTCACGCAGAAAAAGAAAGAACAAGCACGGTTTCCGTGAGCGTATGGCGTCTGCTAATGGCCGTCGTGTACTGGCTTCCCGCCGTAAAAAGGGCCGCAAGAAGCTCACCGTCTCCGACGAAAAGACTTTTAAGCATAAATAATAACCTCACCGCAGGTTTTTCCCCAGCGGATTATCTTTAATCCATGGGCGCCTTCAGCTTCGGAAAAGAAGAAAGACTCAGTAAAAAAAAGTCCATAGATGAGCTTTTTAAAAAAGGTGCATCCCGACTTTCGTTTCCCGTCAAATACATCTTTACCCGCAACCCCGACAAAACCTGCCGCGCGCATCAGATCCTGATCAGCGTACCCATTAAAAATTTTCGTAAAGCCGTTGACCGAAATACACTCAAGCGACGGATCCGGGAAGGTTATCGACTCAACAAGGCACTTTTGCCCGGCACACCAGCGTTGTGTATTGCGTATATTTATATTGCCAAGGAAATACTTCCGTCTGAAGTCATTCACAAATCGATCTGTGTGTCCATGAAGGAACTGAGTGATTACTATGAAAAGAAAAATTAGCCTTTCCCTCGCACTCGTTGCTGTACTCTGCTTCTTCGCCTTCCGCGGACCCGGCGAAAAATATTTTGACATCGCCAAGAGCCTGGACATTTTCGCCACCCTCTTCAAGGAAGTCAACGCATATTACGTTGATGAAATCGAACCGAAGAAGCTGGTGCAGACCGGTATTCAGGGAATGCTGGAGTCGCTCGATCCCTACACGGATTACATCCCCGAAGAAGACATGGAAGCGTTCAGTATCCTCACCACCGGACAGTATGCCGGAATCGGAGCACTGATCGGCGTGGTCAATAAAAAAACGGTGGTTACTCATCCTTACGATGGTTTCCCGGCCCATCGCGCGGGTATCCGTGTGGGTGATGAATTTATTTCTGTTGATGGAAAAAATGTCAAGGGCAAACCGTCATCCGAGATCAGCGCATTGCTGAAAGGAAATCCCAGTTCAGAAATCAAGATTGTGGTGGAGCGCCTCGGTAAGCCGCTTACGTTCAATCTTCAGAGAGAAAGGATAAAGATCAGTAACGTCACCTACCAGGGGGAGATTGAAAGTGGCATCGGCTACATCAAGCTGGACGACTTTACTCCGGGTGCTGCCAAAGAAGTGGAGAATGCAATGATCAGCCTCAAACAGAAAGGCGCAACAAAACTGATCATCGACCTACGTGACAACCCGGGAGGCTTACTCCATGAGGCCGTCAATATTGTGAACCTTTTTATCCCCAAGGGAAAAGAAGTTGTTTCAACGAAAGGCAAAGTCCAGGACTGGAATAAGTCTTACACCACATTGAATAACCCGTCCGATATCCAAATTCCCCTGGTGATCCTGACCAGCGGAGGTAGTGCATCTGCCGCAGAAATTGTCGCCGGCGCCCTTCAGGATTACGACCGCGCCGTGCTCGTGGGGCAAAAGACTTTTGGCAAGGGACTGGTTCAGACCACAAGGCCCCTTGCGTATAATGCGCAACTTAAAGTCACCACTGCAAAATATTACACACCCAGTGGTCGCTGCATCCAGGCTTTGGACTATGCGCACAGAAAACATGACGGCACGGTTGAAAAGTTTGCGGATTCTGTAAAGTCTTCTTTCAAAACTTCTGCCGGGCGGATCGTTTACGATGGCGGCGGACTTGATCCGGATGTAACCATCCCAACTGAACCTGTGGGCTCTGCGATCATTGAATTAATTCGTTCGGGTCTCGTATTTGAATTTGCCACCCGGTATTCGAACGAGCACCCCGCTCCTGCAGACCTTAGAAAATTTAAACTTACGTCTGCCGACCTGCAGGCGTTTGAATCATGGGTGAATGAACAACACTTCACCTACTCTACAGACCTGGAGAAGGAAGCCTCCGAGCTGATCGCCGCAGCCAAGAACGAACGCTATTATTCCGAACTACAAAGTAGCCTCAATACGCTCCAGGCTAAGATTCAACAAAATCACTCCGGCTATATGGCGCGTTTCCGTGAAGAGATCCAGAAAATACTCGAACTGGAAATTGCTTTCCACTATGACCTCGACAAAGGACGCGTAGAGGCGGGTCTTGAAAGTGATAAGGAGCTCGCAGAAGCCAAACGAATTCTCCGTGACAATCAGACTTATCAAAAGTTTTTGGCACCCCACTGATGGCCGTCATTCTCAGTATTGAAACTTCCACTTCGGTTTGCTCTGCTGCTCTTCATAATAATGGTGAGTTAATTTCCGCAAAAGAAATTCACACACCGCACTCGGCTGCTTCGCAGCTCGCTGTTCAGATCGCAGAATTATTTTCTGACAACTCAATCGAAAAGCAGCAGGTCAATGCAGTTGCTGTTTCTTCGGGACCCGGATCGTACACTGGTTTGAGAATCGGTGCTGCCACAGCCAAAGGATTGTGTTTTGGATGGAACGTGCCTTTGATCGCGATAGATTCACTCACTATTTTGTCCCTCGCTGTCCACGGTGTTCACCCATCATCTCGGCTATGTCCTATGATCGACGCCAGGCGAATGGAAGTATACTGTTGTCTACAGAACTCCGCACTGAATCTGATTTCACCCATCGAGGCACGGGTGATTGACTTTGAAAGTTTTTCTGTCGAGCTCGGGGCTGGTCCCATTTTTTTCTTTGGTGATGGTTCGGGGAAATGCAAGCAGCTAATTACCCACCCTAACGCGCACTTCATCGAAAACATATTCCCATCGGCGGCAAACATGGGCAAAAAAGCCGCGCAAATGTTCGAGGCGGGAGAATTCGTTGACGTCGCTTCATTCGAACCGTTTTACCTGAAGGAGTTTGCGGCAAAAACTAAATCGGCGTAAAGACTGTTGTATTCATAACTTCGCCTATCGTGGAAAATGAAATCATAAACAGGGTTGCCGGCAGTTCACTGGTCACATTGGATCTGGAGGAATTAAGTCCGCGGGGAGAAATCGCCGAGATCGATTTGAAGGATGTGTTATATCAGGGCCTGATCCTCCGCGAGAAAGACCTTCGGGATTTTATCAAAACACAGGATTGGCAACAATACAGAGAAAAGTATGTGGCGATCCATTGCTCAACAGATGCTGTGATTCCCACGTGGGCGTACATGTTATTAGGTATTGCATTAAGCAGTGTAGCTGCGAAAGTTGTTTACGGCGATCCCCATGCGCTGATTGAGTCGCTGTTCCAGGATGCGTTGAGTGAAGTGGATTGGGAAAAATACCGCGACGCTAAAGTCGTGATCAGGGGATGCAGCAATGTGCATGTTCCGGAGTCTGCATACGTGGAAGCCGCCAGCCGACTTCAGCCCATTGCCTCCAGCATTATGTACGGTGAGCCGTGCAGTACAGTTCCACTCTACAAAAGACCAAAGTCATGAGCAGCCAGTCGTTGATCATGTTCGATGGCGTATGTAATCTCTGCAACGGGTTCATCAACTTCATCATCGTTCGCGACAAAAAGAATAAGTTTCAATTTGGATCCTTGCAGTCTCCCGTGGTGGCAGGAATTTTAAAGCAACACCATTATGCGACCACCGATCTTTCGACGGTGGTGCTGCTGGAGAACAACCAACTGTACTATCAGTCTACAGCAGTACTGAGAATTGCTCGAAAGCTCGGAGGCGGTTGGGCGTTACTTTACGGGTTCATTATTATTCCAAGGCCCATACGGGACTTCTTGTATAATCTCATCGCAAAAAACCGTTACAAACTTTTCGGAAGGCAGGATGCATGCATGATTCCAACACCGGAATTGCGGGCGAAGTTTGTTGGGTAAAAGCGGAAAATTTCCATTTAAGCCAGGCTCAAAATAATTTCATTTATTTGTGGGCATGAAGTTCAGCAGGAAGAAATACAACGATCAGTTGCTGAAGCAACTTTACGAGGAATTGCTTCGTCCCAGGTTGATTGAAGAGAAGATGCTTATTCTACTTCGTCAGAATAAGATCAGTAAATGGTTTAGTGGTATCGGTCAGGAGGCCATCGCGGTGGGCATCACACAGGCGCTTGAATCCGATGAGTATATCCTTCCTATGCACCGCAATTTGGGCGTTTTCACAGGCCGCAAGCTTCCGTTCACACGACTTTTCTCACAATGGCAGGGAACCGACAACGGCTACACCAAGGGCCGCGATCGCTCTTTCCATTTTGGGACCAATGAACATCATATCGTTGGGATGATCTCTCACCTCGGCCCGCAGAATGGCGTGGCCGACGGGATCGCGTTGGCATCTTTGTTAAAGAAAGAAAAAAAGGTTACCGCCGTATTCAATGGTGATGGTGGCACGAGCGAAGGTGATTTTCACGAAGCTGTTAACGTCGCAGCCGTTTGGGATTTGCCCGTGATCTTTGTTGTTGAAAATAACGGATACGGTCTTTCCACACCAAGTAATGAACAGTTTCGCTGCAAAAACTTTGTCGACAAAGCCATAGGCTACGGCATCGAAGGTGTAAAAGTGGATGGCAACAACATCCTTGAAGTATATGACACGGTAAGAAATCTTGCGGAAGATCTGCGTAAGAAACCCCGACCCGTTTTGCTGGAGTGCATTACATTCAGAATGCGCGGTCACGAAGAAGCGTCCGGCACGAAATACGTTCCTAAAAAACTGATGGAGGAATGGGCGAAAAAAGATCCACTCTCGAACTATGAAGAATATTTACTGAATGAGAAAATCGCTGACAAAAAATTCATAGACGATACGCGAAAGCGAATTAAAAAAGAGATTGAGGAAGGACTCGAGGTTGCCTTCAAGGAAACTCTGCCCGAGCCCAATACGAGCCAGGAAATTGCCGATGTGTACGCTCCGTTTGTGCAAACCATCGTATCACCCGCTAGTGAGAAGAAAACAGAGAAGCGTTTTATTGACGCCATCCGTGACGGCCTGTATCAAAGCATGGAGCGTCATTCAAATCTTGTGTTAATGGGGCAAGACATTGCTGAGTACGGTGGGGTCTTCAAGATCACGGAAGGTTTTGTTGAAAAGTTTGGCAAGGCACGGGTACGGAATACGCCGATATGTGAATCTGCCATTGTCGGTGCGGGATTGGGCCTCTCGGTCAAAGGCTTGAAGGCGATGGCTGAGATGCAATTTGCTGATTTCGTTACTGAAGGATTTAATCAGATTGTCAACAATCTCGCAAAGTCTCATTGGCGCTGGGGACAACCTGCCGATGTAGTCGTGAGAATGCCAACCGGTGCGGGCACAGCCGCCGGCCCATTCCATTCACAAAGTAACGAAGCCTGGTTTTTTCACACGCCGGGTCTGAAGATCGTTTATCCATCAAATCCATACGATGCCAAAGGGTTGCTTTGTGCTTCGTTCGAAGATCCCAACCCTTATTTATACTTCGAACATAAGTTCTTATACCGTTCGATCAAGGACGCCATCCCTGACGATTACTATACGGTTGAGATTGGCAAAGCTGCCCTCGCAGCCGAGGGGAGCGACATCTCCATCGTCACGTATGGGATGGGAGTTCATTGGGCAAAAGAAGCACTCATCAACTCCGATATCTCGGGTGACGTGATCGACCTGCGGACTTTACTTCCATGGGACAAGGATGCTGTTGAACAAAGCGTCAAGAAAACGGGACGCGTTTTAGTCTTGCATGAAGATACTTTGACCGGCGGTGTGGGTGCTGAGATCGCTGCATGGATCGGCGAGCATCTCTTTCAACACCTTGACGCTCCGGTGATGCGCGTAGCGAGTTTGGATACACCGATTCCTTTTGCGCCCACGCTGGAAAAAAATTTCCTTGCTTCTGCCAGATTAAAATCCCGGATCGACGCCCTCCTCGCATATTAAAGGAGTTGTCGGGTCGTTTTATAACCGAAAAGGGAAATGGCCTTTTTTGGTTATCTTAGCCTGTTTTTCGCTCGAATTTGAACGTAGTCCCGCACCATAATAGCACCTGGTTGCCCTCTTTGCTCAAGGCGGTTTGCCTTTGGGCGGTCTTTGCTTTTTTTTCAGATGAAGCACTGGCACAAAATACCAAAGGTGACCGTCCGGTCAGGAATCAACGAGTGGTTCGTGAGACGAAACAGAAATCCTACAAGAGACGGGAAAAAGGGACCACCAGGGACGTTGCGGGAAGGCGACTAAGAACGCGTGATAAATCTTCTGCGAATCGCGCAAACGCAAAGTACCCGCAGCCTCAGCCTTATTCTCGACGTATCAACAAGGAACCCGAACGAGCTGCACGACCGCGCGGCAAGGTGTTTGCAAAGTCTCCGCGTGAAAGCAAACGCCGCGATTGGCGTGGAGATGTCGCAGGTCACGCCATTCGTCGCGTGATACCGGCGAACAATGACGCCTCACCAACGAACGTATACCCGCAAAAAAGTCCGATCGTCAAGTTTTACAAAAAACGTCCCCCGGAACATAAAATACCCACCGTATCACGCAACACGTCAGGACGGCCCGTGGGCATCAAACATCCCCCGCGATATGTGGAGCGCGCGTGGAAGGGTGGGCTTGACAACGGTCCTATCCGCAATCAAAGCGTGACCGGAAAAATGAAACGCACCTACTCACAAAACAGTGAGTACGTTGGGTACTACAGAAAAAAAGTCAACACCAGAGAACGGCCAATTACCAACAATCAGCAATTGCGTCAGGCAAAGAAGTGGTCACGCAAACCGTTGACCGGAACTGGTATTGCCGGTGCGAACCCGGGCTCCACCAGCCGACCTTATGTGCAGCGTGGAAGAAAGAATGTGTATTGGGGAAAGTTTCAACGCAAAGAGCGCGGTACGACCACGGATCTTACCGGCGGACCATTGCGCACAAGAAATTATCGATCAGCGGTAGCGGGACTTCTCGGGCGCGACACATTGAAGTTCTTCGGCCGAAAGCCGTTGGGTGATCGTGCAAACCGCGCCGCAGGCGGCGGCTTCAACACACGCACCCGGAAGGGGCAACGAGGATGGCTGGGCGATATCGCCGGATTTAATTTGCGGAAGTCAAAAAGTGGCGGCAAAGAAAAAGCGGGCGCATATTTTTTCCCACGGCAATTGTCAATTTCAGGAAGCGGTGAAAGAGTGGGTCGTCCCGTAGAAGGAAAATTTTTAGGACTGCGCCTGGGCGGCGGAAGAGGTCGCAAGCAAGGGGGCGGTGGCGGCGGAAGCATATCCGCGGGATGGAACAACAATGGAAAAGCAATTCAGGGAAAATCCATCGGCCTGGCCCGCGGTCTGGGAGGCGGTCGTCCGCGCAATAAACCCAAAGGGGGAGGCGGCAGCATATCAGCGCGATGGAATAACAAAGGACGGGCCATCCAAGGCAAAGCTCCTGGCTCGGGCTACCTGCGAGGTGCACGTTACACCGGTTCATTACGGCAAGGCCAGCCGGCCTTCGGACGCGAGGGTGCCAGCTACAGCGGCAATATCAGGCGTGGTACCACGTCGGGCTTTTCAAGACAAGGTGCGGGCTATCAGGGTAACATCAGGCGCCGTGGCGCGGTGAAGCAATTTCAAGAAGGTGGAATAGGTTTCGCCGGTAACATCAAATCGAAACGGCCGCAAAAAGGAGGTGGAAGCATCGGTGGATTGTGGAACAATAAAAACAGAGCAATCCAGTCAAGGCCCCCGATCTCCGACCAAGGTGGAAATTATTCGGGCAATATCCGTCGTCGGGGAGCAGTGAAACAGTTTGAAGAAGGAGGCATTGGCTTCTCAGGCAACATTCGGCGCCGCGGCGCGGTGAAACAATTTGAAGAAGGTGGAATAGGCTTCGCCGGAAACATCAAAAGAAAACGACCAGAGAAGGGCGGTGGGAGCATCAGTGGATCCTGGAACAACGGTAACAAGGCGATCCAGTCAAGGCCACCTGTTTCTGATCAGGGCGGAAACTATTCGGGTAATATTCGTAGCCGGGGAGCCGTGAAGACTTTCGAGGAAGGTGGAGTTGGATTTGCCGGCAACATCAAGACGAAACGCCCTAAAAAAGGTGGAGGTAGTGTGAGCGGAGCGCTTTGGAACAATCAAAACAAGGCGCTCGCTGCCCGTGTACCAAAATCTGATCAGGGTGGCAACTACAGCGGCAACATCAAGTTTAAGCGACCCGAAAAAGGCGGAGGCAGTGTGAGCGGGCATCTCATCAACAATGGTGGTAAAGCAATTGAACCCCGCGCGCCGAAATCTGAGCAGGGCGGAAATTATTCCGGCAACATAAAATTCAAACGTCCCGAAAAAGGAGGCGGGAGTGTGAGTGGACATCTCATCAACAACGGAGGTAAACCTGTTGACGTGAGGATTCCGAAGTCGAACCGATATGGGAATTATTCCGGTAACATAAAATTCAAGCAGCCAGAGAAAGGTGGCGGCAGTGTGAGTGGAAAACTGATCAACAATGATGGCAAGCCTGTGACCACCAAACCAGAAACAAATGCCCGTGTCAACTATACCGGAAAGATTGCGTTGTCGCGATTCAAGAAAAATTATGTGCAGAATCCAAACTCCGTGAAGGAGTCATTGAAGAAAAAGCATCCCGACGAAACTACCTACCGAGTGGCCGGACTGCAGGTGAAAGTCCGGGAGCATGCGAACGCGCATAATCCCAACAGCGATGATGACGCACTTCGTGGACGGTCTCCGGGAAAAGCAGCAGCAAGAATCCGTGACTTTCAGGGCAACGTGAAAATGAAAAAATATTCGGGTGGAAAACTTCATCCTGATGCGCAGTTTGCCCATGGCTTCCGCGATAACGTAAAGGAAGAGCGAACTATTTTGATGAATGTTAAGTTGGCTTGGGGTAAGCTTTTCCGTAAGAGCGAGACGCAGCCTGAAAACCTGAAGGTTCGGCCGGGCAGACCTCGTTACGATAAACGCGAGAAGGGCCTTTGGAATGATTAAGTCAAAATGAACTGGAAGGATCTTAGTTCCGTGGAGCAGCTCGGCGCGCTCAAAGAATCTTCAAAACAAAATCCGGTTTTGATCTTCAAACATAGTACGCGGTGCTCCGTGAGCCGGATGGCTTTGGACAGGCTGCAGAGAAACTGGCAACAGGACGAGATGGGCACTGTGGAGCCTTTCTATCTCGATCTTTTGGAACACCCGGATGTATCACGACAAGTGTCAAACGATTTTCAGGTACAGCACGAGTCACCGCAGGTATTGTTAATCCGCAATGGAAAATCTGTGTATGATCGTTCACATTTTGAAATCGACTACCGCGATATCAAAGACGCTTCTGTCAAGCAGATTAAAAATTAAAAGTGATGGTTTGCTTCAGGGCTTCGGACAGACTAAGAGCCACCGGGCATGTGAGTGCCGCCCTTTTTAGTTTTTCTTTCTGAACGTCATCTGCCTTCAAAGAAGGATGGGAAAAGTTGATCTGAATTTCGGCGATTTTTCTGGGATTGGATGTCATGATTTTTGTAATGTCATATTTCATCCCAGTCAATTCGATGTTTTCGCGTTGAGCGAGAATGCCCATGATAGTCATCATGCAACTTGCGAGCGCAGCACATACAAGGTCTGTTGGACTAAAAGCCTCACCTTTTCCGTTATTATCAGGTGGAGCGTCAGTGATGATTTTGGAGCCCGAAAGCTGGTGAGTGTCCTGGGTGCGGAGGCCGCCCAGATATTCGCCGTTCATTGATCCCATGGTTGAAAACTTACAAGTCTTTTGTGTTGTGTATTAATCGTTTAAATTTAGCCTAAAGTATCTGAAATGCAGGTTTTTGTGAAAAAGTGGTTGTTTCTAACGCTTGCTGGTGTAGGCATTTCCTGCTTTTCCTTCGCCCAAACACAGGACAGCTACGAGTACAATTCTGAGTTCACCTGGGCTATCAACAAAAATTCTTCGGGTGGTCTTATTGGGGGATTTATTTTCAAGAAAGCCAGAAAATTAAACAACCGCCTGCTGGAGACCTTTGGCGTCGAAATCATGAACGTGAAGCATCCTCTTGAAGTCCGGAAGAGCTCACGCGCGACGGGGAATTTTTTCATCTACGGAAAGAGCAATTATCTCTACGCATTGAGGTTGCAATACGGTCGTGACCTGATCCTTTTCACAAAAGCGCCGCAACAAGGCGTTGAGATAAAAGCCGTGCTAGCTGCTGGCCCATCCATAGGAATTGTGGCTCCCTATTACATCGAGCGATCCGTGGATAACAGTTTCTTCGTCACCGTTCGGGAGCAATACGATCCCAACAATCCAAATCATAATTTTAACAACATCCTGGGAACCGGAAATCTCTTTCAGGGAATCGGTGAGTCGAACATTCAAATGGGAATTAATGTTAAAGCCGGATTGAATTTTGAGCTCGGGACGATCAAAAGCCAGGTGACGGGATTCGAGGTAGGATTCCTGTTGGATACCTATTTCAACAAAGTGATCCTGATGCCCACGGCGACGAACTATAATATGTTCCCCACCGTCTATTTCTCTCTTTTTTACGGCAGCCGGCGTTAGTCTCCTTTTTTGGCCTGATTTTTTTGAATTTCCTGTGACCTTGTGGCCGAAAGTGGATTCTGTTGTTATATTTGAAATCCTAAACTTTTGAATTCCTATGGAAGCGAAAAAGACCGAAAAAGCGGACCTCACCAAGAAATCAGGCTTTTTCTTCAGCATTGGCCTTTTTATCACGATGGGCCTTGTAGTTAGTGCCTTCGAGTGGAAGGAAGCTGACGAAGGCGTAATTGACTTGGCTGGAAAAAGAACAGATACATTCGAAGAAACACTTGAAGTGCCCCCCACTGAGCAGCCGCCGCCCCCGGCTCCGGTTATCCAGCAGCCACAGGTTGTGGAGGTTCCGGATGAAGAAGAAATCAAAGATGATATCAAAGTCAACCTTGACGTGGAAGTGACGGAGGAGGCAAAGGTTGAGCAGATCGTTGTTCAGGCTGAAGAACCCAAGGAAGAAACGGAAGAGATCTTCACCGTCGTGGAAGAATCGGCAGCTCCCCGAGGAGGTATGGCAGCGTTCTACAAGTATGTAGGTGAGAAAATCAAATACCCCGCTCAGGCTAGACGTATGGGCATCGAAGGTAGAGTATTCGTGGAGTTCGTTATCCAGAAGGATGGATCACTCTCCGATGTGAGAGCGATCAAGGGTATCGGTGCAGGTTGCGATGAGGAAGCCGTTCGCATCATCCAGTCAGCTCCTCCATGGACACCGGGCAAGCAGCGCGGTAAGCCTGTAAAACAGCGCTATACTTTGCCGATCATCTTCAAGCTCGGATAATCTGACTCAAAAATATTTTCAAAGACCCTGGCGGAAACGTTGGGGTTTTTTTTTGTGGAATTACTTCGCCACGAAGACTCTAAGTCGCGAAGACGCGCAAAGAATTCTATTGCTCACGTTGTGGATATTTTAGCCACGGATAACACGGATTAACACAGACAAAATGCATTTCAATCGGTGCGTCTGTGGCTAAAATATATGCTGCTTTTTTTGTCTGGATATTCCTGAAACTAGTGACTCTTGGGGGCAGATAGGGATTCTATAGACAAACAACCTAACCTTTATGGAAGCAAAGAAGAATCCTTCAGTTGATCTAACGAAGAAGTCGGGGTACTACTTCAGCATCGGTCTTTTTCTTTCCACGGCGTTTGCTGTGATGGCGTTTGAATGGCGACAGCGGGATGAGTTTATTATTTTGAAACCGCATTCTGACAATCATGGCGATCCGTTGTTAGAAATCCCCATCACGAAAGTTGATCCACCGCCAGCCGCTCCAATTCCCATCAAAATAAATCCAGTCTTCGTGGAGGTAAAAGAAGAAGAGATTCCGGATATACCCTTCGTGATTGATTACGATGATTCCGCAAAGTCCATTTATGTAACTCCGGTGGAACAACCGGCCGAAGAAGGTCCTGAAATTATGCTTTTTCCCGAGGAGTCTGCCTCACCGAAGGGAGGCTTCGAAGCTTTTTACAAATACGTGAGCAACAACATTAAGTATCCGGCACAGGCAAGACGCATGGGGGTTGAAGGCCGGGTGTTCGTCGAATTTGTAATCAACAAAGATGGCACACTCACTGATGTAAAAGCAGTTAAAGGCATTGGCGCCGGTTGCGACGAAGAGGCAGTACGAATAACACAAGCTGCCCCTGCCTGGAATCCGGGCAAACAGAGAGGCAAGCCCGTGCGTCAGCGCTACACATTGCCGGTGATATTTAAACTGCAGTGATTTAAGCCACGGATGACACGGATTCAACACAGAGGAATACACCTAAAAGCATCCGTGTATCTCTGTGTCCTCAGTGGCTCATTTTTTTGCAACAATCCTTGAGTTTAGCCACGGATGACACGGATGAGCACAGATGAATACACCCAAAAGCTTCCGTGTATCTCTGTGTCCTCAGTGGCTTATTTTTTTTGCAACAATCCTTGAGTTTAGCCACGGATGACACGGATGAGCACAGATGAATACACCCAAAAGCTTCCGTGTATCTCTGTGTCCTCAGTGGCTCATTTTTTGCAACAATCCTTGAGTTTAGCCACGGATGAGCACAGATGAATACACCCAAAAGCATCCGTGTATTTCCGTGTCCTCGGTGGCTTATTTTTTTGCAACAATCCCGGAGTTTAGCCACGGATGACACGGATGAGCACAGATGAATACACCCAAAAGATTCCGTGTATCTCTGTGTCCTCAGTGGCTCAGAAATTTTGCTACAAAAGCCAACCCAACAGCAATCCAATAGCGATGATCAATCCAGACGGAATCTGTTTGAAGTTCAGCAGAATGAAGGTTCCCAGGGTGAAAGCATAGGTATAAATAGCGTTCTCCGTGTTTTGCTCAAGAGGCTTTAGGGACTGAAACAAAATGATTGCCGCAGACGCGACCAGTCCGGCGCTGGCAGCAGTAATACCCTCCAACGAGGCTCTCACCGCGCGATATTTTTTCAAGCTGTCCCAAAATCTGATCAAAAAGAATATCAGAAACGTGCCCGGCAGAAATATCCCGGCTGTTGATGCGAATGCTCCAAGAATTTGGCCTCCAGTTCCAGCGCCGATCTTTTGCATGGACATCGTGCCAATAAACGCACTAAAGGAAAATACCGGCCCGGGGATCGATTGCGCGATTGCATAGCCGGAAAGAAATTCACGCGGCTCGAGATATTGCTTGAGCTCGACAAACTCGGTGTACAGCAACGGCGTCAGCACCTGGCCTCCGCCAAAAATCAGACTTCCGTTACGATAAAAGTTCTCAAACAAACGGATGGGGAGATTGTGAGTCAGCCCACCCAACGCTGCAGCGACGATCAATACAGCGGCCCAAAGAATGAAATTCGCCCAGCGTATATTCATGGGGATCTTTTCTTCTTTCGGCTGCTTCTTGTATTTAAATGATGTTGCCACGCCAGAAACTAACAATACAAAAGGACAGAAGAACGGAGACAAACGTGGTACCTGTTCAAAAACAAAATAAGAAGACACGGCAGCCAGCACCATCAGAACGATTGCCGAGCGTGTGTGAACTGTTTTAATGCTCATGGTGTAGGCGGCATAGCTCACGAAGCCCACAGCCATTGCAGGAACAAAACGCGTAAAGTCCAGCGAGATATTTCTATCCTGAAAAGATTGTAGGATAAATGCGGCTAGTGTCATTAACACTACGGCGGGAAGCATCCACACAATTAAAGTGAGGTAAGCAAGATTGGGTCCACCAAGTTTATACCCAATCGCCGTCAGCGTTTGTGTGGACGTCGGTCCAGGCAGTACCTGGCACAGGGCATTGATCTCGATGAGATCATCTTCTGCGAGGTACTTTCTCTTATTAACTAATATTCGAAGAAAATGAGCAATGTGCGCTTGCGGGCCGCCAAACGTGCTAACAGACAGCACGAAAACGTCCTTCAGAAAAGTAAAATAGCGTACAGGCTGGTACAAGTGTCTGCTGACTTTGATCCGAATAAAGCTAAAAATTTTTTAGGTAAATTTACCCGTGTTTGAGGCAGCAACTGACCCGTTGATCACCTACCCGGATGAAGCCCCGAACTTTTTCAATCAACCATTTAAAAATACTACCATTATGAAAAAGATCGATCGCAGGAGGTTTGTAAAAGATTCAATGAAGATCACGGCTGTAGCAGCCATCGGGTCATCATTAATGATGAAAAGTGATGAGGCTCAGGCAGCAGACGAAACGCTTAAGTTCAGCCAAGTTGCCTTGCCTTATGCATACGGCGCGCTCGAACCGAACATCGACGCCATGACGATGGAAATTCACTACACGAAGCATCATACAGCGTATATCAAAAACGTCAACGATGCCATCGCGGCGGAAAACGTCAAGTTCACAACTGAAAAAGAATTTTTTGCCAACGCATCCAAGCTTTCCGCGAAAGCGCGCAACAACGGAGGCGGTGCCTGGAATCATAATTTCTTCTGGCAGGTGATGAAGGCAGGTGGTGGAGGCGTTCCCACGGGAAAAGTGGCTGATGGTATCAACAGCGCCTTTGGCTCTTTCGAAAAGTTCAAAGAACAATTCAGTGCAGCCGCTACGGGAAGATTCGGCTCAGGTTGGGCGTGGCTCGTAAACGATGGGGGTAAACTGAAAATCGGATCAACTCCCAACCAAGACAACCCGATGATGGATGTGAGCGAATTGAAAGGTACACCCCTTCTGGCGGTTGATGTATGGGAACATGCGTATTATCTCAAGTATCAGAACAAGCGCGCTGACTACGTTGCGGCATGGTATAACACGATCAACTGGGATGAAGTGGCGAAGCGGATGGCCTAACATTTAAACGTGTAAAAGTTTGAATGTTTGAACGCGGTTTAAGTAAACAGACATTTTGGAAGCACATCTCTTGGCTTATCGCCAATAAGAATAGGGTGTGTTTAAACTAAGTATAAAATAGCGGGTCTTGAAAGCACTGAAAATTTTTTGTCCATTTTTTATTTTGGTCATCGCAGCGTTGAATTGCTTCGCTCAACAGGAAAAACCAGAACAGGGATTGATCATGTATCGCACATTCGGCGGGGCAGCTTTTGAATACACAAAAGACACGACCACCTTTTATGTGAGTCCGAAGCAAGTGCTTCAGATCATGAATAAGGACAATTCCTTGGCTTATGAAGAATTCAAAAAGGGCCGCAAACTGGAAACAGCGGCTGGCGTAATGGGGTTTGTGGGCGGCGTGTTGGTGCTGTTCCCAGTAGGAAGCGCGATTGCAGGCGCTGATCCGGAATGGAGTTTTCTGGCCGCTGGCGGAGCCCTGATCGTAGGCTCGATTCCACTACACAGAAGCTACAAAAGACACGCGCAGAACGCGATTGATACCTACAACAAAGGTCTGCCGTATTCCATGCGCCCAAAGCCGTCAGTTTTCTTCTCGAGGAATGGGGTGGGGATTCAATTGAAATTTTGAAGGCACCAGGCTCGAAAGCACAAAGAACCACTAAATCGTTTAGTGGTTCTTTATTTTTTAATATGCTTGAACAAGTCCCTGCCGATGCTGGTTTCACTTACCATATCGCCCTGCACGACAGGAGCAGCGATGCCTGTCCCAAACGATACTTGTGATCGAAATATCATCGCCTCATCCCATAATCCGGCATTAACAAATGATTGAATAGTCTGCGAACCTCCCTCAATCATCAATGACTGAATTTTCCGTCGATGGAGATCCGCGAGAAGGCCATTCAAAAAGTCAGTTTCAGGTAACTGCACTAACGTGAGGTTTGATTCCTCCTCGTTGCGCAGCAGGTTATAGCAAATCGTCGGTTGGGATTTATCGAAGAGGTTCAACTTTGGATCCAGCTTCAAATTCCGATCGATGACGACCCGAACAGGATCCCGGCCCGACCAGTCGCGCACGTTTAATTTTGGGTTGTCGTAACGCGCGGTATTCGTTCCCACCAGAACCGCATCAATCTCTGCACGCATCTTGTGCGCCAGTTGACGCGACAACTCATTGCTGATCCATTTCGACTCAAAGTTCTCGCGGGCGATGAAATGATCCGCTGATTCTGCCCATTTCAGAGTGATAAAAGGCCTACCCTTCTCGACTGAAGTAAAAAAACGTTTATTCAATTCCCGACCCTCCCGTTCGAGCACACCGGTTTCAACTTCAATCCCTGCATCCTTTAGCTTGCGTATCCCCTGCCCGTTCACTTTCTGAAATGTGTCAACATTCGCGATGACGACCCGCTTTACCTGATTGCGTACCAGCATGTCTGCGCACGGCGGCGTTTTCCCAAAATGGGAACACGGCTCAAGGTTTACATACACCGTGGCTTTGGAAAGTACGCTTTTATCCGTTACGGCATTGACTGCGTTGACCTCCGCATGCGCTTCCCCATATTTTTTATGCCAACCCTCTCCGATAATCCGATTTTCAAAGACAATGACGCAGCCCACCAACGGATTGGGACTCACATGACCCGAGCCCAGAACAGCCAGGTCCAGGGCACGCTTCATGAAAATTTCGTCTGGAGTCATGGCTCGAAGATAAGGTGAGAAAATACAGAAACCTCAGTGTGCCAACGCGGGCTCAGAAAGAATCTTTCTAGCTTTGAAAGTGCCAGCAGATAATAACAGAATGAAGTCGAATACCAGGGATCTTTTCAATAAACTCATAAACCAGCTGACGATTAGCGAACCTCGTGAAGAGAAAGAAGCAATCATTCGTTGGGTGTTGGAGCATGAGCTGAATCTAAGACCAACAGACATTATGGTCGCCAGAGAAATCTCATATGACGCGAAGCGATTTGAAGAGATCATTCACCGGCTGAATCTGCATGAGCCGGTACAGTACATTTTCGGAGAAACTTCGTTTTTTGGGAGAAGCTTCAAAGTGAATCCATCGGTGTTGATCCCTCGCCCCGAAACTGAAGTATTGATCAAAACCATCAAAGATCATTTTGAAAATTTCCGTGGCAAAGTCACCCTGTTGGATATCGGTACCGGCAGTGGATGTATCGCAACCACACTCGCCCTGGAGATCCCGGAGTCGGAAATTTATGCGACTGACATTAGTGAGGAAGCGCTCGCCCTTGCCCGTGAAAATGCAAAAGCTCTGAAAGCACATATCACCTTCACCCGGCACGATATTATTAAAGAGCCCATTTCGTTGCAAAATCTGGACGCCGTCGTCAGTAATCCACCCTATGTTCCCGAGCAGGAAAGATCCACCTTGCGTGAGAACGTGATCAACTACGAACCTCATCTTGCATTGTTTTCGGGTGGCGACAGCGCGTTAATTTTTTATGAAGTGATCGCACAAAAAGCGTGGAGTGCGTTGCGTGAAGGGGGGTTACTGATCACTGAAATAAATGAACACTACGGCCCGGAAACCGGGGACCTTTTTCTCTCAATTGGTTACAAACAGGTTCGTATTCACAAAGACCTGACCGGGAGAGATCGAATCGTCACCGGCATACGATAGTTAGAATTTCAGTGCTACCATCGCCATGAAGTTCCTTCCGGCCTGCGGGTAATAGTAATTTTGTCTGTGCGGATCTGATAGTCCCGCATAGAAACCGTACGTATATCCGTTGGATGCATACTTGTGATCGAACAGGTTGTTGAGCAGCAAGCTGATCGCAATTTCCCGCATCCACGTAGGCTTGATAGAATAATTCAATCTCACATCATTTGTGAAGTAAGCGTCAATTTTTCGCTTTTCGTTTGATGTATTGTCGAGGTATTGTTTGCCCACATATTTCGTGAGTAATGTCGCATCGAAATTTTTAAAGACCCGGTACGTCAACGACGATCCACCGATGACGTTTGGTGAAAAAGAAATGTCTGTATCCTTGAAAGTTTTCTTTTGCTCGTTGTATTCATCATAGTTAACTCCATAATCATAGAGTACCTCCGTAAAATTTTTGATTTTGTTCTGACTCAGTGTCAGATTGGCATTCCATGAAAGTGCTGGCGTAATGCGTACCGCGCCATCCAGTTCAATACCCATTCGATAACTGTCATCCACGTTCGTACGGATCGCGTTGCCCACGTCGTTCAATTGACCAGTCAGAACCAGTTGATTCTTATAAGTCATCAGGTAATAGTTGAAATTAAAATAACCGCGCCCGCCTTTCTTCCTGAGGCCTAACTCCAGGTCATACAAAGTTTCATTCTTGGGCTGTGTCCCCGAAGGCGCGTTAACGAAATCATCGCGTACCGGTTCGCGGTTGCCGACCGCGTAGGAGATATAAAACTGATCGCTGGGAGAAAGTTGGTAGGTAACACCCACTTTCGGGTTGAAGAAATTGTAGTTTGCCTTAATGTTAAAGGGTTGGAGTTCATTTTCGACGCCCGAAGTCCTATAATTAACAGTTCTCAATTGCAGATCGATGTATCCACTTAGTCTCGAAGTGATCTCATAGCTGTTTTTCCAATACACATTGAAATCATCTTTCTTTCCATTGTTAAAATAATAACGGTAGTCCTTGGGGATGTTGACGGCAACCGCGGCCCAGGTAATCTCACCAAAATGGTCACCGGAATAGGTATTCCACCCTCCACCCAGGATTGACGTCAGTTTATTTTTTTCGTAGTTAGCTGAGTAGGTGAAACCATAAAAATAATTATCCAGCCAGCGGCGGCGTACGAGATCGGAGGAACTTATGGTGTCCGAACCCATGATGTCGGAGGGTAATCCATATTTTGAAAAGGCAGCATCGTACTTGAATTCCTCATAGTAGCCTTTGCCCAGGGTGGTGTGCAAGGACACATTGGCAGTAAGCGCGGGCGAAAATTGTTGCGACAGATGAAGTTGGTAATGATATTGACCATAGTTGTCGACCTGGTCTTTATACGTGTAAGGATTGAATGTACGGCTGTTTGAAGAAAGTAGATTTTGTGTCTGCGCCGCATTCCACAACTCGTCTGATGCCGTTGCCATCATGCCAGGCACATCATTGTTGAGACGGGATTCTGGCACACCATACCAACTCTGATAGGTGATTTCTTTTCCACCAAAAGCGATGGCTTTGACCATCGTCTTCTTTCCATAGTACCCTGCAGAAAAATAATAAGAGCTCAAATCCGATGAAGCGCGATCGATGAATCCGTCGGAGTTGATCTTCGACATACGTCCGTCAAAAACAAATTTTCCATTCACCAATCCCGATCCCAGACCGATGGTATGCTTTTGACTGCCGAAGGATCCGAATGAATTGATCACATCCGCATAGGGCTGATCGTTGCGGGTGTTGGTTTGTAAATTAATGGTTGCACCAAAAGCACCGGCGCCATTTGACGATGTACCTACACCGCGCTGGATCTGGAGACTTTGCGTCGATGTTGCGATATCCGGCACATCTACCCAATAGACCCCTTGTGACTCACTATCATTGTATGGAATACCGTTTAACGTGACGTTGATTCGGGTTGCGTCACTTCCGCGAATGCGAATGCCTGTGTAGCCAATGCCCGCGCCCGCATCGGAAGTGGTTACCACAGACGGCGACCAATTGAGGATCATGGGGAGATCTTGTCCAAAATTCTGCTTTTGTATCGCGATCTTATTGAGATTGGAAAAAGTAGTCGGAGTTTTCTCAGTCGCGCGGGTGGAAAGAACAACGACCTCGTCGGTCAATACCGAAGAAGTATTCAATACAAAATTGATAGTCGTATTCTGCTGCACACCGATATTCTGAAGTGCATCGCCGTACCCGAGAAACTTTATTTTCACATCATAATTTCCAGCAGGAACGTCAGTGAACGTGAATAGGCCCTGTTCATCGGTAACGGTGTTCTTATTGATCGACTCAATCTGCAACGTCGCACCCGGCAGACTTTCATTGCTTTGTGCGTCCCTGACCGTTCCTGTAATCGTGAATTGCGCAAAAGTATTTACCGCCAGCAGTATCGCCGCGGCAAAAAAAACTGATCTCAACATGAGTTCCTTGGTTAGTTCAGCAACGCACAGGGGAATGCAGAAGCGTACGTTTTACTTTACCTCCCTTCGGCCGCATTACCGGCATCAGGTTCATTGGGTATAATCTCAGCCCGTGTATTTAAGGCACCCCTATGCTGCAAATGTATGCAGGGAGTATTGAATTGAAAAACGTGGACGGAAAAAAGGTATTGGTCCCGACAGCTATCGATTTTTTGGCAGTCTCGCCAAACCAAGATGATCCACAATTCTAAGTCCGGCATTCTTTACGTTCATTTTAACCGGATCCAGGTGGAAAACGTGTGTTAACACATTGTATATCTCCGGGAGCTGCAGTTGGAATTGGACAGAGCGTTCGAAGAAATTCTCGACGGCGACTGCAAAAAACTCTTCGATATTGGTAAGCGCATAGGCTCGCAGGAAATGATCGTCGGAATGTTGCATGTGCTGCATTTCCTTTGCAGCGAGCTCTTCAAACTTCTCGATCGGACCCTCATCAAGCACCGTATATTGATTCTTTGTCAGTTTATGCTCAAGCCAAAGCGCGTGTGCAAATTCATGAAGTAGCAGATTGAGTCCGTCATCGGGCCGGTTCAGTCCTTCCGCAATTCCAGTCCAGGAAAAAACAATGGCCTTTAGTCGTGGATTCACTTCACCTTTGTGATGTTTGTGGGTGATCACAGATTCATACGTATCCGGATAAACGACCACCCTTTCGAAGAACGTGAGACTTTGTTTGGGCAGGAACAAAACGATTTGCGAAGCTCCGCTACAAATAATGGCCTTCATCGCACGTGTGAGATTCATACTGCGCGGCACCCATTCAAAATAGAGATAATGATCTTTTACAAGTCTGAGAAATTTCAGTTTGTATTGCGGCGGGAGATTGGTGTAAAAACTATACTTCCTGTTCAGGAAGCGGTGAAAAACCGGTCCATGCCACAGGCGAAAACGAATTTCTTCGTAGATGCCGCGAAAAAAATCGCGGAAGGGCTGCTGAGGGCTGCTTTGCAAAACAGGGGGTTAAGGAAGACCAAGATATGATCTTGGTATCAAATTTTAATTCAATTGTCACGAGGACGCGAAGGCGCGAAGTTTATAAAAGATCGAAGGAAACGTTCGCCTGCCTTTGTGACTTCGTAGCTAAAGTCTAAATAGCCCTCAGCAGACTATTGATCGAGCAGTCTTTTTCCAATAAACCTTTCAATGCGCTCACACTCACGCGGTCCTGCTTCATCGTGTCGCGATGACGGACTGTCACTGTGTCGTCCTGCAAGGTTTGGTGATCGATGGTAACACAAAACGGAGTACCTATCGCATCCATTCTCCGGTAGCGCTTACCAATCGTGTCCTTGTCTTCATAGTAGCAGCGGAAGTCAAATTTGAGGTCGTTCATGATCGCCTCCGCCTTCTCAGGAAGTCCGTCTTTTTTGATCAACGGAAGGATCGCCACTTTATTCGGAGCGAGGGCCGCAGGAATGTTTAGCACAACACGCTCACTCCCGTCCTCAAGTTTCTCCTCCTTATAAGAACTGGAAAGCACTGAAAGGAACATGCGATCAAGTCCTACCGACGTCTCGACGACAAATGGAATGAAGTTCTGGTTATCGTCAGAATCGAAATACTGCAATTTCTTGCCGGAGAATTTCTCGTGGTTTTTCAGATCAAAATCAGTGCGCGAGTGGATTCCTTCAAGTTCCTTGAACCCCATGGGGAAATTAAACTGAATGTCGCATGCAGCATTTGCGTAGTGCGCCAGATTCAGGTGGTCGTGAAAACGATAGTTGTCTTTGCCAAGGCCGAGGGCCTGGTGCCACCTCATTCGCTTCTCTTTCCAGAATTCATACCACTTCATTTCCTCGCCAGGCTTCACAAAAAACTGCATCTCCATTTGCTCGAATTCGCGCATGCGGAAGATGAATTGTCTGGCTACAATCTCATTACGGAACGCTTTTCCGATTTGCGCAATCCCAAAAGGTATCTTCATCCTTCCGGTCTTCTGCACATTGAGGAAATTGACAAAAATGCCCTGGGCGGTCTCGGGCCTTAAGTAAATCTTGTTGGCTTCCTCGGCGATGGAGCCCATTTCGGTAGAAAACATCAGGTTGAACTGGCGTACATCGGTCCAGTTTTTTCCGCCGGACACAGGATCGGTGATCTCAAGGTCAACCACCAATTGCTTCATCGCGGCCATGTCATTGCTGCCCATCGCCTGTTTCAGGCGGTCATTCGTTTCGTCGACCTTTTTCTGATATTCAAGCACGCGAGGGTTTGTAGAAACAAATTGAGCTTTATCAAATGCATCGCCGAAGCGCTTCGCTGCTTTTTCGACTTCCTTCTCGATCTTCTCCTCCATTTTAGCGATCGCGTCTTCAATAAGAACGTCGGCCCGATATCTCTTCTTAGAATCTTTGCTGTCGATCATCGGATCGTTGAAGGCATCCACGTGCCCGGAGGCTTTCCAGGTGGTGGGATGCATGAAGATCGCCGCATCGATACCCACGATATTTTCATGCAGGCACGTCATAAAGCGCCACCAGTATTCCTTGATGTTGTTCTTCAGCTCTACGCCATTCTGCCCGTAGTCATATACGGCACCGAGACCGTCATAAATTTCACTGGAGGGAAACACAAACCCATACTCCTTTGCATGGGAGACCACTTTCTTGAGGATATTTTCGTCTTGTTGCGCCATAAGAGCGCAAAGATACATTTCTGATTAAAATGCCCGGATTTTTTCATTATCACGGAGGAAATAAACGGGTCGCTCCTACGGAGCTTTGCTTTTAAATCCACGTCGTTTCCCAAAACAGGTCACGCCTACGGCGTTGCATGTCGGAAAAGTCAGTTCAATTTCGACAGGGCGAATCATTAAACCCAATTGAAAGTATTTGTTTTCCTGCGAAAGCAATCCCGATATTCTTTCGACGATTTTAATTCCCCTCACCCACATACATTGATTATTTTTCGGAATGATCCAAACCATCGGATTGGCCATAGCTTTTTCACCCACTGCCGAGCGGATGCTTGCCGAAGCCGATCATCTTGCTAAAAGATTTAAAGCCCGGCTGGTGCTCGTTCATGTGGGCGAGCGCGGCAACGCTCAGGAGCAACACATCTACGAACTCTTATTGGCGAGGGGAATTGCAAAGGAATCGGTGACGATAAGGTGGGAACGAGGTGACGCAGCGAAAGCAATACTAAGGGCTTGCGACCTCGAAAAAATTGATTTGCTGATAGCCGGAGCATTGAAAAAAGAAGATTTGATTCATTATTACCTTGGCACCATCGCGCGTGACATCATGCGTCGCGCAAAATGCTCGGTCTTACTACTTACACAACCCTCATTAACTCCTGTGGGGTTCAGTAATGTTGTTGTCAATGCCGAAGACAGTCCATCGGTCAACTCATCTCTCCGCATGGGAATAGATTTTTGTAAAAAGGCAAGTGGAGCGTGGGTACATGTTGTGCGGGAATTAAAAATGTATGGACTCGCGATGTCTTCCTCGGATCAATGCTCCGAAGAAGAATATGAAAGCATCCGCCAGCAGCTTGTGCATGATGAAATTGAGAAAGTGGAGAAAATGCTTTTATCGATTCCGCATGACAACGTGAAGGTGAATATTAAGGTGGTGGCCGGGAGATCCGGCTTCGAACTCGCGCAATTCGCAAAAAGAAAAGAGGCTGACCTCCTCGTGGTGGGTGCGCCGCCACGGCGGTTCAAGTTCCTTGATAGAGTCTTCACACACGATCTGGAATACGTCTTCGCAGACCTGCCTTCCAATCTGTTGATTGTTCAGCCTGGAAAGGAGAAGGCCCATGTCTAAAATATCACATGGCGAGTTGATTCAGCTCATGATCCAATTGGGCGTGATGCTGGCATTTGGTCGGATGATGGCGGAGGTGGCGCGCAAATTCAAACAACCGGCCGTGGTAGGTGAGATTCTTGCGGGCATTCTCCTGGGTCCCACCGTGCTGGGAACATTTTCGGCCGATGCGTTTCAATCATTGTTTCCTGCAACCGGGGCTTCGATGGTGGTTCTCGATGGCTTCACAAAAGTCGCGGTAGTCCTATTGCTGTTTATTGCTGGATTGGAGGTTGATCTGCGAATCGTTTTCCAACAAGGCAAACAGGCATTGTATTCGAGTTCGTTCGGGCTTTTGATTCCATTCGCTTTCGGGTTCGGAATCCCGTTCGCATTCCCGACCTTTTTTGCAGGCACTGACATCCTGATCTCGGCTTTTTTCATGGGCACAGCGATGGCAATCTCTGCGTTGCCGGTGATCGTGCGCATACTCATGGATCTGAAACTTTTCAAAACGAAAATCGGCATGTTGGTGGTCGCCTCGGCGATGGTGGATGACCTGATTGGGTGGATCGTGTTTTCAATTATTTTGGGTATGATCGGCAAAGGACGCGAGATCGCTGCAGGTTATACCTTTCTGCTGACCATTGGCTTCGCTGGTTTTATGCTGACCATCGGGCGTGGACTGTTGAATAGAATTCTTCCCTGGATCAACAAAAAACTTGCTTGGCCCGGCGGGTTGCTTTCCCTCTCTCTGGCGTTGTGTTTTTTAGCAGCCGCATTCACAGAATTTATTGGCATCCATGCGGTGTTTGGCGCGTTCATCATCGGAATAGCGCTTGGCGATTCTGAACATATGAGTGAACGTGCGAAAGAGATCGTACATCAGTTTATCAACAATATTTTTGCACCGCTTTTTTTTGTGGCCATCGGTCTCAAAGTAAACTTTCTTATAAATTTCGATCCGCTGCTCACCACGGCGGTCATCTTCATTGCATTTGCGGGCAAGATTCTGGGCTGCGGGCTAGGCTCCCGAATGGGAGGTCTCAGCTGGCGCGAATCTTTTGCGACCGGCTTTGGTATGAATGCCCGCGGCGCGATGGAAATCATTTTGGGTATCGTAGCCTTTGAAAACGGAATCATCAACGAGAAAGTGTTTGTGTCTCTGGTAATCATGGCGCTCGTGACAAGTATGACCAGTGGTCCACTGATGAAGTGGATGCTGGGGCCTGCATTAAAAGACGAACTCTGATTCATATGGTCATCCGCAATGCCAAGCTTTCCGATGCCTACCGCCTACGGGAATTGATTTCTCAACTCGGCTACCCCGATTTTTCCGAAAAAGACGCCGCCGAAAAAATTGAAAAACATAATCAGCCAAGCTACCGCCTGCTGGTTGTTGAAGAAGCCAGCAACGTCATTGCTTTTGCTTCACTCCACTGGTTCGAAATGGTGCATCGGAAAGGTTTTATCGGCCGGATTACAGGATTTTGTGTCGATGAATCCTTTCGTTCCCGCGGTGTTGGACAAGAACTGCTGAAGGCCTGCGAAGCTTCCCTGAAAAAAGAGGGCTGTAACAGGCTGGAGGTGACCAGTAATAAGAAGCGAGCGCGAGCACATCAATTTTATATGAAGGCCGGATACCTGGACGATTCACTCCGGTTCGTAAAAAATCAAGGTTTCTAGAATTTCACCGCCTTGGGTCCGGAATTCACCGACACGCGGATGAGACTTACCTATCAGGCATCGACGCGCATGGGCTTATCCCGTTACTTTGATAAAAATTCACAGAGTCATGGAAAACAACAGCAACATGGAGACACAAACAGGCCGCTATGATAACCGCGGTGGACGGGTTGGAGCAGGCTTGGTATTTATCGTTATAGGCTCTCTTTTTCTCGCCCACCAAATGGGTGCCGATATTCCACACTGGCTGTTCTCCTGGCCTATGATCCTGATCGGCATCGGCTTGTTTGCAGGATCACGTCATAACTTCCGTCCGGGTGGCTGGATGATCATGTTGGTGATTGGTGGCATTTTTCTAGCCGACAAAGCACTGGACGATGTGTTTGATTTCAGGCATTTCTTCTGGCCCATCGTCATCATCGCCATTGGCGTCGTCATGATCCTGAGACCCCGGGGCAAGCGGAAACGCAATTGGGATGGTTCCGGGTTTACTTCCACCACTACGGAGGACGTTCTTGACTCGACCGCGATCTTCAGCGGGACGAAAAAAAAAATAATCGCGAAGGATTTTAGAGGCGGCGACGTCACTGCGATCTTCGGAGGCCACGAAATGGATTTCACGCAAGCTGATATGACGACAGCGGCTGAAATTGATGTAACGGTCATCTGCGGAGGCGTCAAATTGGTGATCCCTGCTAATTGGAATATCAAATCGGATGTAGTATGCATCTTCGGAGGAATTGATGACAAACGCCACATCGACAAAGGATTGCCCGACACTGGCAAAACGTTGATCCTACACGGTACGGTTATCTGCGGCGGAATTGACATTAAGAGTTATTGATACATAGATCTGACCAACAACCACTAAAGAGATTATTTATGAACTGGTACATCGCAAAAGTCATCTTCCGTATCACCAGTGGCAAAGACACGAACAAGTCGCAGTTTGACGAACACTTGAAACTTGTTCAAGCCAACAGTTTCGAGGAAGCCCTGCTCAAAGCCCGCATCATAGGCTTAAAAGAGGAGTGCAGCTTCCTCAACGATCACCGTCAACCTGTGAAATGGGAATTTGTAAATGTGGCTGAGCTGATTCCTCTGAAGGAACTGCAGGACGGGCAGGAAGTGTATTCACAAATACATGAAACAGAAATTGAAGAAGCAACTACCTATATTCACAACGTTCATCAGAGGGCGGCTTCACTTCAGTTAACCCACCGGCCCCTGTTCTGAGCGTGTCGAGAACAGCCTTACCATATTCCAGGATCGCCGCCGCATATACGGCCTGGTGGATTTTTTGGATGGCAGTGCAGACCTACGTACTCACCTCGGTGGGAATTGATCTGGTCACGGCTTGTGTTGACGCCATCGTCACACAAGCTGTTTTTGCGGTAGCCGGATATACCATCAACACGTCGATGCATTCGTATCAACCCAGCCCCCGAAATTCATTTTATGTCTTGTGCTGGAGTATTGCGCTTGAAGTACTATGCGTTGCAGCGCAGCGCAGCATCTTGTCGCAATTTTTCGCTGACGACGCCGCATACATGGATTTCCTTGAACAAACCCTGGTTGTGCGGGGAGCTTTTGGTTGGTTGATGATTATACTGGTCGCCATTCTGACTTGGTTTTGGGTTTATGCTGCTGAACTTCGAGAAAGCGAAAAACGAAAGGAAGACGCATCGCAGCTGGCCCGGGAGGCGGAACTCACCAATCTCCGGCAACAATTGCAACCTCATTTTCTATTCAATAGCTTGAATTCCATCAGCGCGCTCGCCGGCACACAGCCCGGCGAGGCACGAAAGATGATTCAACAGTTGTCCGATTTTTTGCGGGGAACGATCCGCAAAGATGATAAGACGCAGGTGACCCTGGAGGAAGAACTCCACCATTTGCAATTGTATCTCGATATAGAGAAAGTCAGATTTGGTCACCGCCTGAACACACACATTGAGAAGGCGCCCGGGAGCCTTTCTATGAAATTGCCTTCGTTGCTGCTTCAACCAATCGTTGAGAATGCGATCAAATTTGGATTGTACGACACGGTGGGCGAGATCGGCATCAACATCTCTGCCCGTGACGAGAACGCAATGCTGATCATAGAAGTGAAAAATCCGTTTGATCCCGCTACAGCACTTCCCCAAAAGGGCACAGGTTTCGGGCTATCTTCCGTGCAACGCCGCCTATCGCTGATGTATTTCCGGAACGATCTCCTGAATACTGCGCAGAAGGACAATATATTTATTACCACTTTAAAAATTCCGCAATCCGCATGATCCGCGTCATATTGATCGACGATGAACCGTTGGCCAGAAGCATTGTCAAAGAATATCTTCAGGCACATGCCGACGTTGAAGTGATTGCGGAATGTAATGATGGTTTTGAGGGCGTGAAATCCATCGCGCAGCACAAACCCGACTTGATCTTTCTCGATATTCAGATGCCTAAGATCAACGGCTTCGAAATGCTGGAACTCCTGGAGAATCCGCCTCCGGTGATCTTTACTACGGCCTTTGATGAGCATGCGATGAAGGCGTTCGAGCTTCACGCAATAGACTATTTGTTAAAGCCTTTCAGCCAGGAGCGATTCGACAAGGCATTGCAAAAATGGAAAAGTCAGCAACCTCCTTCTCAAAAGAACACCGAAGCGCTCATTGAAAATTCGGCACAGCCGGAAGAGCGTCAACGCATTGTGGTAAAAAAGGGCGTGAACATCGTGATCCTTCCCATTCAAACTGTTTTTTATATCGAAGCCTTCGACGATTATGTCAAGGTTCATACCAGGGAAGGTTTCTATCTGAAGAAGAAAACGATGGCGCATTATGAAAAGGCGCTCGATCCTCAACAGTTTGTTCGTGTGCATCGGTCTTATTTGTTGAATCTATCCGAGCTCACACGGATCGAAGCTGCTGAAAAAGACAGTCATGTTGCGTTACTGAAAAGCGGTGTCAGAATTCCGCTCAGTGCAACGGGTTATGCAAAGCTGAAGGAAGTGCTGGGGATTTAAGTGCGTACATGCAGAAGTTTGGAAGTGTTTAAGCGAGAGTCAAACGGTAAAACTCAAGTTGCCGCTACCGCTAACGTAGAAATTCATAACACCTGCCAGTAGTCAGGGTACTTCAACTTCGGCACCTTTACACCCCAACGCTTCAACACCGCTCAGCCAATAGCTTCTTTCAAAAACTCAATCAACGGCTTCATCGCCTTCGCTGCCTCGGTAGCCTTTTTTAGCAATTTCTTATCGCGAATTTCAGCGTCGGTAAAGCTGTGCGAAACAATGAATGTCTTGTGTTTGAGCCACTCGATGCGAGGATGATCCTTGGGATACCCTTTGGGTGTTGTCTTTAACTTGTCAAAATCCGAGAAGTCCTTGAACCACTTTTTAAATTTCTTGTCTTTAAGGATTTTCTCAAGCTTGTCGCCGTTGTAATCAATCTCCTGCCGGATTTTGGCCAGGTTTTCGGGGTTGGGCATATAAATTCCCCCCGCGATAAAATTTCTTCCGGGCTCAACATGGAAATAATATCCCGGCTCCTCTACAAGTTTGCCGTTGGGTGAAAAACCCGCACCCATATTAATTTTATACGGTCTCTTATCCTTGCTGAAACGGACGTCGCGGTAGATTCGAAAAGGAAGCTTTTTGTGATTAAGGCCAGCCAGGTCCGGATTAAATTCGATAAGCTCTTTCAGAAACGCGCCGACGAAGTCTTCAAAATTCTGCTTGGCTTGCAGGTAGGTATCCTTATTCTTTTCAAACCAATCGCGGTTATTATTCTTTCCAAGTTTCTGTAAGAATTTTTGGATCTGATCGAAGTCCATGTATAGTGTTATTAATTGTTATCAGATAAAGTCCACAATTTTTTCGAGGGCCATGCCCCGTGATGCTTTCACCAGGATGAGCGCGTCGGTGATCGGATGTTTCCGAAGTTCATCGATCAATTCCTCTCGCGTGGCAAAAAATTTACCGGACGGAAATGTTTTCCGTGCCGCGGCGGACAACGGTCCGCACAAATAAGCGTTCGTGATGCCTCTTTCTGAAAGGATGCTGCCAAGTTTGCGATGTTCTGCTTCCGTTTCCTCCTCCAGCTCATACATGTCCCCCAGGATCACAACCTTTTTGGGGTAATTCATTTTCGACAGGTTTGCGATGGCAGCCTCCATCGAACTGGGGTTCGCATTGTACGCATCGAGGATGATCGTATTCGATCCTTTCTTCACAACTTGTGAGCGCATGTTCCCCGGCTCGTAAGCAGCAACTGCCGCCTGCGCTTCCTTCGCATCCACACCAAAAAATTTTCCGATGCACAACGCCACAGCGATGTTCTCAAAATTGTAGGCGCCCACCAATTTCGTATGCAATTCCGCTCCTTCTTCCGTGCGTATCGTGACGAATGGATCAGAACCGATCAATTCGCAATGATAGTAGTCGCCCTTGGCCGGATAGAGTACCGGTTTCGAAAAGCGTTTTGCCATATTAAACAGCACGGGGCTCTGAGAATTGATGAAAACTGTTCCCTGGCTGTTAATAAGATGCTGATACAATTCAGACTTACCCCGGATGATATTTTCATATCCGCCAAACGTACCGATGTGAGCACGTCCGATGTTGGTGATAAAACCATGAGTGGGATTGGCGATGCTGCACAGCGTTGCGATCTCTCCCACATGATTGGCGCCCATCTCGATCACCGCCATCTCATGAGACGAATCAATGGCTAAGATGGTCAACGGGACGCCGATGTGGTTGTTGAGATTACCCTTGGTTGCATGCACCTTGAACTTGCGGCCTACAACGGCGTTCACCAATTCTTTGCTGGTGGTCTTTCCATTAGAGCCTGTCAAGCCAATAAACGGGATGTTCAGCTTGCTTCTGTGAACCCGGGCCAGCGCCTGTAAGGCTTCAAGTCCGTCGGCGACGAGAATACAACGATCGCTTGTCACATATTTTGGTTCATCAACGACGGCGTAGCTTGCTCCTTTCGCCAGTGCTTCGCCCGCGAATTCATTGGCATTAAAAGTCGGTCCTTTCAGAGCAAAGAATACCGAACCGGACGTGATCTGTCGGGTATCCGTAGATACTTTCCCGCTTTCCAAATATTTTTGATATAAATCGCTGATTTCCATGCGTATTTTCACCG
This sequence comes from Cyclobacteriaceae bacterium, assembly GCA_044227305.1. GTDB lineage: Bacteria > Bacteroidota > Bacteroidia > Cytophagales > Cyclobacteriaceae > ELB16-189. Next base: position 30,746 of record JBGAFJ010000003.1, read on the forward strand.
CTTCAATATAACAGCCAAAAAAGTTACGGCGTTATTGTGATATAAATAAATTCCCGTGCGACTTGCCGTCCTTTTCATCCTACTTCCCTTGTCACTGTCGGCACAGTTCACGTACCGAATGGATCAATCCATTCCCGTGCAGAAAGGCGACATCACACTCGCCAACGCCTGGGCGGGTGGCCTGAATGCTCCCCAGGTAAATACAATGGATCTGAATGGCGATTCAAAAGCAGACTTGGTCATCTTTGACAAGATGGCCTCGAAGATCAGCACGTTCATCGCAACAAGCACATCTGGCGAAATAGCTGCTTCCGATCATTACACCTACGCTCCTGAATATGAAACACTATTTCCCGATGACATCAGTACGTTTATTGTGTTGCGTGATTACAATTGCGATGGCAAGAAGGACCTGTTTACTTTTGGTCAGATCGGCATCTACGTGTATCAAAATGTGACGCAAGCGGGCCAGCCGATGAAATGGAAAAAGCTCAGTTTTTTCAACTCTGATTCAGGGCTTAAAAGTGACGTATTGCTTTCAAAGGGATTCTCGCTCAAAGTCAATTTACTGCCGGGCACAAACGATCTACCCGATTTTGTGGATATGGATGGCGATGGTGACCTCGATGTTTTGAACATGCGTTTTGTGAGTCCCAGCACCGCCGAATACCACAAAAATTTCAGCATGGAGCGTTATGGGCGGTGTGACTCTCTGGATCTCGAAAGGCAAACCCAAAGCTGGGGCGGTTGGGAAGAATGCCTCTGCGGCAAGATCGCCTTCAATGGCGTTGACTGCAGTGCAATCGGCGGACGCATTGAACACACAGGCGGAAAATTTCTCCTCGCCTTCGACGCCGACAATGACGGCGACAAAGACGTTCTTTATTCGGAGGAAGCGTGTAACAACATCTACTACATGGAGAACAAGGGAGCCTCATCGGCCGATGCGCTGATGACCAGTCTATCGATATACCCGGCCACAAATTCTGTAGTGATGCCCGTATACCCCGCCGCTTACATGGAAGATGTGGATTTTGATGGGAAGGCAGATTTATTGGTGTCGACGAACATGTATGTAAGAACATCGGCTTTTAATGACCTTGAAAACGCTATATGGTATTATAAGAATACCGGCACCAGTCAGCTTCCCGCGTTTACGCTCGTTCAAAAAAATTTCCTCAGCAACAACATGATCGAGATTGGAGATAATTCCAGTCCGGCTTTCGTCGATTTTGATCGTGACGGCGATGACGATCTTTTCATAGGCCAATATCTGAGTACCGAACAAACCGGCGGCATTGCGATGTATGAAAATGTAGGCACTGCGAACGCGCCTTCATTCAAATTTGTCACGAATGACCTGCTCGGACTTTCTGTACTCGGACTTTATAACATCAAACCACAATTCATCGACGTAGATTTTAATGGAGGTGTGGATCTGGCTTTTACTGCAACGCAGCCGACCACAGGCCGGACGCTGTTGTATTACTTCCTGAATAGCAGTAGCACGGGTTTTACGTTTGATTCAAATCTGATCAATACGGGATTCGTGATAGACGTCAATGAAAATGCAACGCTGGTTGACGTTGAAAAGGACAAGCATATGGATGTGATCGTAGGGTCAAACACGGGTTCACTCGAATACTGGCGCGGAACAAACACGTTTGGAAAATTTGCATTGACGAACAACGCTTACCTGGGTTACGCAGACAACATCCTGAGACAAAACCTTTCTGTAGCGGTGGGCGATCTTGATGGAGACGGAAAGGATGATCTTGTAGTCGGTGAACAGTCAGGTACGTTGTCCGTAGTGAATGATTTCCGCGGCGCTGCTGTGACCGTTACAGGCTTGATCTACGATTCGTTCACCAAAGACTATCGGTCGCGAAACCTGGGAGGAAGGTCGCGGCCTGCGATTGGAAATCTGTTTGGCACAGATAAACCAGAAATCGCCGTTGGCAATACACTTGGTGGCCTCTTCATGCTACGTAATGACAACGGCGTGGTTTTATCTGAAGAACCTGAAATCACTTTTTACCCTAATCCACTTCCGCCAAATCAATCCCTCACCATCGAGGTTGACCGACCTGTTGTGATGGAGCTGTTTACCACGTTGGGGCAATCCATCGGAAAAGCTCAACTTATACCCGCCAATCAGCTTGTTTCATTTCCATTGCAGGGAGTGGCGCCGGGTATCTATATTGCGCGGTTTACTTCCGGCAAGAAAAGGTTCGGGAGAAGAATTGTAGTTCTGTAACCCACATCTCATGGCCTCTCCGGTTGCCGTCATTTTTGATATGGACGGCGTGATCATCGACAGCAATCCTGCCCATAAAATTGCGCTGAAAGAATTTTGTGAAAAATATGGGTATCATCTCGATGATGATCAATTACTGAAGCGCATCTATGGCAGAACCAACAAAGAGTGGATTTCCAATCTCTTTGAAAGGAAGCTCACCGCCGATGAACTTCATTTTTATGAAGAGGAGAAGGAGGAAATCTTCCGGCAACTATTTAAGAAAGACCTGAAGGTGGTGCCTGGACTTATCGAATTTCTCGATAAACTTAAACAACACGACATCCCTTGCGCGATCGGAACATCCGCACCCCGAAGCAACGTTGACTATGTGTTGAACGGAACGGGCATCGAAAAATATTTTATCGCAATTCTGGATGAGTCTGACGTTGAGCACGGCAAGCCGAATCCGGAAATCTACCTCAAGGTGGCAGCCCGGATTAATTTTCCTCCGGCGCAATGCGTCGTTTTTGAGGATTCTCTGTCCGGGATTGCAGCGGCTCAGGCAGCAGGGTGTAAGGTGGTAGGAGTGACCACCACCCACGGCGAAAATGAATTCACGCATACCGATATGAACATCCCCGACTTTCAGGCTCTTGATCCCATGTGGTTAATCGTTTCGCTTTACGGAAAATAAAATGACGGCGTAGCAGCCGTCATTTCAATCCAAAAAAACCAACTAAAAAACTATTTGTCGAAGGAGTGAATCTTCTTCACCAACGCATCGGCAAAAACCTCGAGAGCCTTCTTCGCACCCATTTTATATTTTTCTTTTGTGGTCTCGATCACCACGGGTGTGAACTCCTTTCTGAAGGCGAATTGCTTCGCTAGACCGCTGCGAGCTTTTGAGGGATCTTCCGAAATGTTATCAATGTATCTTACACCGGCCGGAATATCGCGTGGACCAATCATCATCGCTTCAGGCCATCCCTTTGTGCCGCCGAACATGATGTAACCTTTATCAGTTTGCCCAACACGCATATCAGGATTCACGCCCCAGGTATATTTGGTTTTGGTGTAGGCCGGATAATACCAACCCAGCGCGAGATCCTTCTGGGGAACCGTTTTTACCTCAACACTCACCTGGACATCCGCAAAGTCAAGGGTCACATCCAGATAGGTTGCAACCGCTCCAACCGTTTCACAAAAGTCAACATGGCGTTTGCCTTTTCCTCCGGCAAAGCCGACAACACCTTTGTGAATGATCTTACCTCCATTCACATTTGAAGTAACCCAGGTATTACTTCCCTTCTCCTCCTTGCTGTCTTTGTCGTCGTCATCCTCACCGACTTTTTTGTACAGATCGGTGGCGATGACCTCGTTCCAGGAAACGGTATCTATACCACTGGCCTTCAATGCGCGCTGCAAGTAATTGTAGCCATAGTTGGTGATTTCCTGGAAATCAGCGTCCGTCAGTTCACCATCCGTGGTTTCGAGATAGGCGGTTACGCGCGCACCTGCCATGGTGCGTTCATTTCGGTCTTGCCCGATTGCTTTTGCAGTGGTAATCAGCTTGTAATGAACCACAAACTGCGGGAGTGCAAGCTTTTTTGTGTTCTTGAGCAGCTTGGATTTCTCAAGCTTCAGTCTCTGGGAATAGTCGTCATCCTGCGCAAAAGCAAAGCTTGCCGTCAGGGTCGCGATCATCAGAAAGAAAATCCTTTTCATAGTTGTTGTGTTAGAATGTTCGGATGTTTTGATATATCGAAAGTAGACGCGGCGTGTACCGTACCCAATACCAACCGTCGCGTATTTTGGCATCCGTGCTGGTACGGACAAGGTTATTAACAAGAGTAAGGGTTGAAACGAAAGGGGGATTTTTTGAAAAGAAATTGACAGTAGGCAATTCGCTCGTTTCGCTCGCGACAGTTGTTAAAATGTACCTCGCGTTGAGTTTAGCATTACTTAGCTTCATAGAAAGAAGCATGACCGAACCGGGAACGTTGCCAACTGATTTTTCGCGCAAGCGAAAATATTGTCAACTGCCAACTGAATTATACGAGGTTATTAGCAAACGCATACTTGATCAACCCTACCAGCGACGTGGTGTTGGTTTTTCGAAAGATATTTTTCCGATGCGTTTCGACAGTGCGTTCGCTGATGAACAGTTTTTCGGCAATCTGTTTATTGGAGAACTCTTTGGCAATAAGTTTTAGCACATCACGCTCACGTTCTGTCAACAGGGCAGTTTCTTCAGCCGGCTGGTTGAGATCGTGCATAAGCAGTTTGGTGATTTCCGGACTCACATAAGGCATACCCAGAACGATCTGCTTCAACGCGTTCTTCAATTCAAACTGCTGTATATTCTTAAGAAGATACCCGTCAACGCCTTCTTTCAAAATTCCCTTCACCAGATGAGCTTCATCATGCATGCTGAGTGCTACCACTTTGATTTTGGGGTATTCGCGTTTAACAACGCGGGTGAGTTCAAGGCCTGATATCCCAGGCAAGCTATAATCAGTAAGCAGGATATCGGGTGGATCCTTCTTTATGAATTCGAGTACCTCCTCGCCGTTTCCAAGCGCGGCACTGATCTCAAAATCAGGATCACTTTCAAGCAAGGATACGAGTCCATCCAGGACAATGCGATGATCATCCACCAACACTATTTTTATCCTTTTGCCTTTCATCAAAGATAAAAGTAGACGGTCTATGTAGTTATCTGCAAGTATCAAGGCAAGAATTGAAGGGGTATGTCACCCGGTGTGTAAGCTTTGGGAAAATTGCGGACGCTGAGACCGATCGAAATCGCAGTTGATACAATGGCCAAAATCAATGCCTGTGTGTACGGATTCATTATTCCGAAACCCAGGTAATCAATTAACAGCGAGATGCCCAACGATAAGAACGCTGAAACGCCTACCAATTTCCAGATTTTGCCAGTGTCGCCACCAGACGTGAATACCGCCGGACTTTTGTCCTTGAGGTGATGGTGCAACACCCGAACGAACAAGGCGTACTCGCGTGATTGATCTTTGGGTTTGCCCTCTGCGCTCCACGACAGGCTTGAAATGGCAATGGTCCTGCTGGCATCGGGGTGAAGAAACATGCGGTACACATGGTTCTGGGCCTTGCTGATCCTCACAGCAACGATGTTGGCGTAAGAAACCTTCTCTTCCTTCCCATGAGTCCGAAGGGTAAAGCCGTAATCATCCAGCGTGATCGAAATCTCGCTTTCCCTGGCTGAATTTCTGAAGGCGTACTTCAAGGCTTTTTTGTTAAAGGTCACGCCCTTGAAATCGGCGATAAATACCTGCTAACGGGTATTTTCGAGTCCGTACTGGTACGGAGACGAATGGCTGGTCACCTGGTACTGTCGAAAAAAAGGCCTGACGGGGCAGTCTGCGAACTTTAAGTCTTAAACTTTGAGCTCGTCTTGGTTAATTGGGGTGCTTTTGCCGATATTTGCAGTCCTTTTTAAGGAAAATCTTAAAAATCAACGAGTTATGGCACGGGTTTGTGAAATTACCGGAAAGCGTCCGCAAACAGGAAATAAGGTTTCCCACGCGAACAACAAGACCAAAAGAAGGTTTTATCCCAACCTTCAGACGAAGCGTTTTTTCGTTCCTGAGGAAAACAAGTGGATCACGCTGAAGCTTTCAACCAAAGCGATCAAGACGATCAACACCAAGGGTATTACAGCTGTGCTGAAAGAGGCCCGTGAAAAAGGATTTGCAAACTGATTTAATATCCAGAAACCATGGCAAAGAAAGGCAATCGCATTCAGGTGATTTTGGAGTGCACAGAACACAAGGCGTCGGGTCAGCCCGGCATGAGCCGCTACATCACCACTAAAAACCGTAAGAACACAACCGAACGCGTCGAGTTGAAGAAGTACAATCCGGTTCTTAAAAAATATACTCTCCACAAAGAAATTAAGTAATCATGGCAAAGAAAGTTGTCGCATCATTGAAGAAGACTGACGGAAAGAACTTTGCAAAGGTGATCCGCGCAGTGAAGTCTGAAAAGACAGGAGCTTATACATTCCGCGAAGAGATTGTCCCTTCCGAGCTTGTTAAAGAAACACTCGCGAAAAAAGGTTAAACGTCATTAATTATTAATACGAAGTCCTGATGTTCGCGTCAGGACTTTTTTATTTACACCACCATGGCATTTTTTGGCGGAATCTTCTCAAAAGAAAAGAAAGAGTCGCTGGATAAGGGACTCGAGAAATCTAAAGACAGCTTTTTCGGCAAGCTGGGAAAGGCGCTTGTGGGTAAGGACAAGGTCGACGATGAGGTACTCGATCATCTCGAAGAAATATTGGTTGGATCCGATGTAGGTGTCGACACGACGATCAAGATCATTAACCGTATCGAGGCGCGCGTTGCCCGCGACAAATATCTGGGCACTTCCGAACTCGATCGCATCCTGAGGGAAGAAATTGCCGCATTGCTGTCGGAGAACAAGTCCATCGATCTGCCGGACTTCGAAACCCCGGCTGATGTCAAGCCTTATGTAATTATGGTGGTGGGTGTAAACGGAGTAGGTAAGACCACCACGATTGGCAAACTCTCTGCGCAATTCAAAAAGAAAAACAAGAAAGTAGTGTTGGGTGCGGCGGATACATTTCGCGCAGCAGCTGTCGATCAACTGAAACTCTGGGGTGAACGCACCGGGGTTGCTGTGATTTCAAAAGGCATGAACACCGACCCTTCTGCGGTGGCGTTCGAGGCTACAGCACAAGGGAAAAACCTGGGTGCTGATGTGATCATCATTGATACCGCAGGCAGGCTGCATACCAAAGTAAACCTGATGCAGGAGCTTTCGAAGATCAAAAGGTCTATTGAGAAAGTAATACCCGATGCGCCCCACGAAGTTTTGCTGGTGTTGGACGGCAGTACGGGACAAAACGCAACCATTCAGGCCCGTGAATTCACAAAGGCTACGGAAGTCACCGCGTTAGCCATCACCAAGCTCGACGGCACAGCAAAAGGTGGCGTTGTGATCGGGATTTCAGATGAATTCAAAATCCCTGTGAAGTATATCGGCGTGGGCGAAAAGGTTGAAGATCTCCAGGTCTTCAATAAGACCGAATTTGTCGATTCGTTCTTTCGCAAGAATTAATCCTTTTTTCCACCGGTCGTTCCCGCGGGAGCCGGTGCGGCCTTCTTCCTGTCTTTTCCGAACGGAATACGATAAAAGATCTGATATTCAAATCCCCAATAAAATCCATCACCATTTCTTCCGTAACCAGGAACGTCATACGATTTCAGTGTGCCATCCCCTTTCACGGAAGGGGGAACTTTCATTCGTGCTGTATAGCCCATCCAGAATTCCTTCCACATTTTCACCTTAAGACCTGATGTAAGTTCAAACCACGAAGCAGTGACGCCGTTGTTGTCCAATTGGTTCTCGAAGGTACCATACGGTCCATTGCCAGTCGTCACCACCGTGGCATGCTCATTGAAGTTTGAATGCGCGTATCGCAAACCAAAGAAGAACATGTTTTTTTCCGGATCCTTGAGCAGCAAGTTTGCGTCAATGCCCACACGCCAGTAGGTTCCCTGGTTGGTATATACGCCCTGCGGTTCGATGTTGAACGTACGTCCCCAGCTGCCATAATCCAACGCGACATAATACTTACCGCAGTCCACATCCGCGTTGACCTCCCAGCCATTGAACGAAGGATCTGTGCTGCTTTTGATAATGCTGATCAGGTCAGTACCCACGCGAAATGCGCGCGGGTAGAATTTTATTTTGAGGCTGTCGGGCGTTTTGTTGCGTTTGAATTCGCGCTGGTTTTGCGACGGCTGTGCCATCTGATCCTGGCCAACCGCCTGTGCGAATACCAACCGCACCGCCACACAGAATAATATGCTAATACTTAACTTCAACATTCAGGTTGGAGGTAACATTGGAGAGAAGTGGACTCGTAACGCGCACGGTGTCGGAAAATGTGTAGGCGACTATTTTCAGGTTAGAATAAAATGGAAACGCACCGCACGCCGGACTGACAACAATATTCTGGATTTTATAGCTCAGTGTGAGTGAGTCCACGTGCGCCGTCGGATCATAAAACTTAAAAGTCGTTTGCGTGGCCCGCGGATCCACATAAAGAGTAATCTGAGTAATGGTGTCTGTCTTATAAACCACGTCAGTACCCGAGGAAGTGATGGCTTGAAAGATCACTTTCTTGGTAGAATTCGTATTCGCGTCTTTGAAAGCGATTTTTACTTCATTGCTGGCGGTAACAAGACAATTTGGCTCTGAAAGGCAAGCGGAAAGCACAAGGATGATGAGACCAAAGAGGAAAAAACGCACACTGAGGAATTTATTTTCAAATATAGAGGTTCACTGATCAAACCACTTAATTTTGCATCCTCAAATATCATACCGTGCGCTCCAGGGGTAATAAAAAAACAAAAGTCAATATCGTCACGCTGGGTTGTTCGAAGAACCTGGTGGATTCGGAGGTATTGCTCACCCAATTGCGTGGCAACGGAATTGATGCGGTTCACGAGTCCAAAAAAGACGACTCCAATATTGTAGTCATCAATACCTGCGGATTCATCGACAACGCGAAGCAAGAATCCATTGACACCATTCTGCGTTATGTTGACGCGAAAGAAGAAGGCATCGTCGAAAAAGTATATGTAACAGGTTGCCTCTCGGAGCGATACAAGGACGATCTTGAAAAAGAAATTCCCGATGTCGATGCGTGGTTCGGAACCCGTGATCTTTCAAGATTGCTGAAGCAATTAAATGCCAACTATAAACACGAACTGGTTGGTGAACGCATTCTCACCAACCCGGCACACTTTGCATACTTAAAAATTTCGGAAGGCTGTGACCGGCCTTGTTCATTCTGCGCCATACCGCTGATGCGGGGAAAACACATCAGTCGTCCCATTGAAGAACTCGTTTTGGAAGCGAAAAATCTCGCGAAAGCTGGAACGAAGGAATTGCTGCTCATTGCGCAGGATTCAACTTACTACGGCCTGGATCTTTATAAGAAAAGAAATCTGGCTGAGCTGCTTAAAAACCTGTCGGATGTGGAAGGAATTGAATGGATCCGGTTACACTATGCGTTCCCTGCCGGCTTCCCCATGGACGCACTGGACGTGATGGCAGAACGGGCCAACATTTGCAATTACATCGACATACCCCTGCAGCACGGGTCAAGCAAAATGCTTCAGGTCATGCGGCGCGGTATCACCCGCGAGAAAACGGAATTGTTACTGAAAACGATTCGTGAAAGGGTTCCCAACATCGCCATACGAACCACGCTGATCGCCGGACACCCTGGGGAAACTGAGGAGGATTTTAAGGAAATGATGAAGTTTGTGGAGCGTTCACGGTTTGAACGCCTCGGTGTATTTTCCTATTCACACGAAGAGAATACGCATTCTCACACAATGCCCGATGATGTGCCTGATGAAGTGAAGCAAGAACGGGTGGACGCACTCATGGAACTCCAGCAAGGCATCTCTCTTGAATTGAACCAGGCGAAGATCGGAAAGACCTTCAAAGTATTGGTTGACAGAAAAGAAGGCGGTGATTTTATTGGTCGCACAGAATTTGATTCCCCCGAGGTAGATAATGAAGTAATTATTAAATCGGATTCCTACCTGCGGATGGGCGATTTTGTAAACGTAAAAATTACGGGCGCTACTGAATTTGACCTGGCGGGTGTGCTATCCAATTGAATCAAAAAAGTTCACGCGTGTAGCCACATGACCAGCCTCAAACCTTACCCGGAAATTGCCGTTATTCGGCTTATGTTTTTACCTTTCAATTGTTGTTGCTGAATATGCATCTTCAGAAAATTCCCTTCCGGAGCACCCATTCCTTTACTGAGTTTTTTCTGAAGTACATCGATCAGGATCCATCTTTACAAATTTTTTACAATTCGTTCCCCTCTCCCGGAAATTTCAAAAAACAAATTGAAGAAAAAATCTCCTTTCCCGCCGCCACGCGAAAGGTCCTTGTAGAAACACTCACGAGGCAATACAGCTCAATCAAAGACCCATTCGGTTCCGTCAAAGAAAATATCGAGTCACTCGGCGACAGTAAAACGTTCACCGTGGTCACGGGTCATCAGCTCAACATCTTCACCGGACCCCTCTATTTCATATACAAGATCGTCACCGTGATCAACGCTTGCCGCGAATTGAAAAAGCTGTACCCGGCAAATCGTTTTGTTCCTGTGTACTGGATGGCTTCCGAGGATCATGACTATGAGGAGATTAAATCATTCAGGTTATACGGTCAGAAATATATTTGGGAAACCAATCAACAGGGCGCGGTTGGAAAATTCAACACGAAAGAGCTACGTGCTTTGTTGAGCACGCTGCCCGGTGATGTATCCGTCTTTGCAGACGCCTATTCAAAAAATGACCTCCTCTCGGATGCCGTGCGTCACTATGTAAACAAACTATTCGGAGACCAAGGCCTGGTGGTGATTGACGCTGACGATCACGAACTAAAGAAATTGCTGCAACCGGTGATGGTCAGTGACATCATCGATCACAAGCCCTTTGAAATCGTTGAGGCCACAAACAGAAAACTCGCTACCCTTGGGTTTCACGCCCAGGTGAATCCGCGAGAGATCAATTTTTTCTACCTCGAACAAAACCTGAGAAGCCGGATTGAAAAAAAGGGCTGGGATTATATAGTGGTCGATACGGATATTAAATTCTCAGAGGATGCAATCAGAAAATTGATTGCAACGGAACCCGAAAAATTCAGCCCTAACGTAATTCTTCGTCCCCTATATCAGGAGTTGATCCTTCCGAACCTGGCGTATGTGGGCGGACCGGCCGAGCTCGTTTACTGGCTTGAGCTGAAAGGCGTGTTTGACCATTTTAATACACCCTTCCCAATGCTGATGCCGCGCAACTTCGCAATGGTGATAGATGCTCCTTTGAGCCGGAAACTTGGCAAAACAGGCCTTGAGATCGCAGATTTTTTTAATGACAAGAACTATCTGTTTAATCACTGGGTGGTGAATCACTCCGATCATGAATTGTCTTTGGGTGAAGCATTGAAAAATGCGAGCCTGCTATTAAAGGACATTGAAGCGCGTTGCAACAGAATCGACGCTACCCTCGCGCCCATGGTGAAGGCCGAAGCAACCCGTATTCAGCATGCGTTGGAAAAAATCGAAAAGAAAATGTTGCGGGCGGAGAAGCGCCGACACACTGACAAATTGCGACAGATCGAATTCATCAAGGACGAACTCTTTCCCAATGGCAGTCTCCAGGAACGTACTGATAACTTCCTCAACTTTTATCAAAAGGACGGCGCATTCATTAAAATGCTGGGTGAGCAATTCGACCCCTTCGACTACCGTTTCAATGTGCTGACTTACGACCATGAATAAAGAAGGCCTTCGAAAGATTTATCTCGAAAAGAGGAAAAAGCTAACCGAAGGAGAATGTGCACAGTTGAATCTCCAGCTCTACAACCATTTCTTTTCTTCGGTCGATCTTTCCTTCATTAAAGTTCTTCATAGTTATATTCCGTTATCAAAAAATAACGAGCCGGACACCTGGATGATTCTGGACCGCATCAGAAGGGAATTTCCTCAGGTGAGGATCTCATTGCCCCGGGTGTTGACGAATGGTGAGCTCGAGAACATTTTTTTTGAAGGGCTGCATCAACTTCAAACCACGTCCTGGGGAATTCAGGAACCAAGGCAAGGCATAGTCACGCCTTCAGAAAAAATAGATCTTGTCATCGTGCCTTTGCTGGCATTCGATAAAAAGGGGCAGCGTGTCGGGTACGGAAAAGGTTTCTATGACCGATTCCTAAAAGGCTGCAGAGCTGACGCACAAAAAATTGGTTTATCCTTCTTCGGACCTGTCGAAATTATAACCGACACATATCCTGGAGACATCCGACTGACAAGCTGTATTGAGCCAGCTGGCGTACATTACTTTTGAGTTGAGTCGAACTTCACGAGGCATTTCGTCCGGGCATTGAACCACCGGCCATCGGCCGTGAGGCCCCGCACGGTGATATACAATGGTCCGGTGTCATCCGATGCATAGAACGTAAAATTACTTCTCCCTTCTACAGGCACTGTGATGGATGGATTCCAGTAGATCGTTGAACGAAAATCCGGAATCCTGGAGCTTGACGAATGATCGGCAACCTGGAAGGCGACCGGTCTGTTTAAGCCGTTCACGGAGAGTGTCGTGCTGGAGGCCCGCAGTTCGACCTGGTCTATTTTTTTTGTATGAACAATAACAGCCCCATTTTTTCCGAGGTCTCCGAGAGCTCGCAGTTTTTCGTGATTCGACACCACTTTGATGGTGAGAATGTCATCGGGATTAAGACTGAGAAAAAATTCCGTATCACGCGTCATCACTCCGTCGATGATATATAATGGGTCGCCGGTGGGGACGTAGTTGTCGATATCGATATATGCGCGCACAATGGACCTTCCTTTTACGATGCGATGCTTCAGCAACGGAATAATTTCACGGATTGTCTCCACCATGGTAGGAAACAACAGATAGTCATGAACGTTAATCGCGACATCCGCGCCGGAAAGTTCATCTTCTATTACCTCATTGGGATTGACAGCAACGATTTCTTTTTTCCGATTCGATGAATAAAACCGGTACGAGTTGTCCACCGAATTTCTTTTTTCAGAAAAACCAAAGTATGGATCCGGTCGACTGGTGGCTTCGGAACAGGATGGTGAGAACGCGCTTTTTTCATCAACCCATAAAATCCTCACTTTTTGGATACCTCCATCTTTGCGTGAGGCTGTGTAAAACAACTCGTCGGTTCCCCAAAGATCGAAAAGAAATACAATATCGAATTCACCGTTTGCATCGGTGTATGCCTGATACCCAACCGTATTTTTGATGAAGAAAACAGAAATCTGCACTGAATCTTTGAGCCGGCGGCCAGTCGCGCCATCAAAGGCAATGCCTCTTTTTCGAAGCACGTTACTGGCAGGATATTTCGGCCGTGCCCCCGCATTTTTCATCACGTCACTCCAGTTGTACCGATTCCACGATTTTGTAATAAGCCATTGGTCTTTTGCTTCGAACGTGTCGGGGACTTTCTGCAAGGACGGATCAAGCGATAGGATATCATGGTTCAATGCATTCACCGGCGTCATCAAACTGTCATCCTGTAAAACACTTCCCGATGTCACCGAAACTGAAAAATCACCCATAAGCGTTTTCCCAGATTGATCTGAGAGAGCAAGATCCACAGAAATTTTCTCCCGTGTGGCGACTATTGATTTTGATATCAGCAGATCAGCCTTGACTGAATTGCTTTTGGCAACGGGGAAAAGTCTCGATGCCACCGGTGTACCGGATTGATCCAGGATCCATAACTGGGCTACACCCTCGGGTAGGTTGTCCTGTGGAATGTTGACTTGCAGAAATTCTTTACCCTCGAGTTTGATTTCAGCAGAAAAGAAAAGGCGCCCCTGGGAAGCGATCAGCAACATCAAAGGTTCATTGCGAATGGAGGCTGAGGGTGGTGCAAGCAGGATCAACTTAGCAGGTCTGCCATCTTGTTGCGGAGTGAGCAACAAAGAAATTTTATTTTGAGCAGACGCAGGCATGTCAAATTGCTTCGAATTGATCCGCACATTATACGTTTTCCCAACATCGGGTCTAAAGGCAACCATTCCCATTCCCATCTCATTGGTTTTAAATGAAGTGATAAGGCCACCCGTATCCGTGAAGAGGTCTCCGTCGGCATTCTGATAGGGTGTCTTAAGAACCACTTTGTTCACAACACCAGAAACAAAATTTCCACCTTCAGGAAAAAATTCAATCTTGTCGGCTAGAGCCAATTTTGGCTGCATTTTATTGGGACCTGCTATTTCCAGCGTGTGATAACAAAAAAGACCGGGCCCAAAATTCTTCATCCAGTCGTCGCGGATCACGAGCCTGTAGGACCCCGGCTCAAGCGTTCCAGGCAAAGCCAGTTGATTAGCGCCTGATCCATTGCGCACCGGAAAATTAATATGGACCACTTCGCGATCGCTGCAGTCAAAAACAGACAGGCTCAGCATCTGGCGGCCCGCGATTCTCGATTGTTGTTCGCTCAACAGATAAGTTTGAAAAAAAACCGTGTCTCCCGGCGAATATTTACTTTGATTAAAGAACGCCTGTATCCGGTGCACGGGCAAATCACTTTGCCACTTCTGAAATTGCGACATTACATCGGGCTGGCCCCAAACCGCCAGGCGCGCCAAGCATATCGCTATGATCAGACTGCTTCTCATTTCCAAAATACCGGTTTAGTTGCCGAGGAATTCCCTCCGATGCAACTGATCGTCAACGTGTCAATGGGCGCCAGGACGATCGGTATGTCGGTCACAGAAAGGAAGATAGATTTTTTTCGAACACCCGCTGCGGTGAAATACCCTTGCACGGTCTCTTTGTCATCAGCCTGATTGAAAATATTTCCTTTCACCTGGGCCAGCGGCGGCTGAAATAAACTGGAGCCTCCTTCGCGCTGCGCCTGAAGTAATTTCCAGAAATTGTAGGCATTCTGCGTTAAGGAGAGCTGTTCCACTTCTACATAATACTTGTCATAAAAAGTTCTTCGGTTAACCGGAACGGTTCCAACCTGAATTCCTCTGAAAGTTCCATCGTCTGTGAATTTTGTATCCGTTAACTGCGGCGTTCCGTATTGAGTTACCCAACAGATGCAGCAGGTACACGGGCCCGCTTTGATCTTAGACTTAGGTAGATAGCCGCTGCACGGCAATGGATCCGGAACTTTTACTCCATCCTCAAAAGTGGTGTTGTATTGAGGAAAATTTTCGACTTTATAGGTGCCGATAATTCGCCACCGCAAATAATTTTCTCCCACCGAAGCTGCACGTCCGTCGACGGAGACATTAAATTGTCCGGTGGCGCTGTTCTTACCGGCCGAAAGTTGCTGGAACTTACGATTGATTGCATCGATTTGTCCCGCTGCGGGAAGCCTTTCCGGTAAAGACTCATACACCTTATTGCGGGCCCGGATGAGGATTGAATAGGATCTTCCCACAACGCCCTGTATGGAAGTGGTTTGATAGACACCGGGTTGGTCGGTCGGGACAAGATCTTCCGCTTCACCTGCATCAGTCCGGATTGTAATTTGAGCACCTTCCAGCGGCGAGTCGGAAAGTGCATCAATATCAAGGTTGCGCGTAAAGCTCAGGGTTACAGTATAGGGTCCTGGTTCATCGGTAATCATGCCATCGACCACTACCTGGGGTTGCGTGTTCGGAGTTGTGAATGAAATAGGATCCACACAAGCGGTGAGAAGAACGTACATCGTAAACCAGGCAGTTCGTCTCATACTCAAAATTTAAAGTTGTAAGAGATGGATGGCAACGCGGTGCCGATGATCGACAACTGATAGGGCTTCAGCACGCCGACGGCACTTGGTGTGAAGAAGACTGTGTAAGGATTTTTGCGTCCGTATAGATTGTAAATCGAAAATGACCAGGTTCCGCTCCAGAATTTCTTCCGCTTGTGGTTCTCCTCGATCACCAGCGCGACATCGAGCCGGTGATAGTCGGGTATCCGATATTGGTTGCGATCCGAAAATACAGCTACCGCAACATGATCAATGTCATAGGCGGACTGCGGAACAGTTACCGGGCGGCCGGTACGGTAGGTAAAATTCCCGGTGAAGTAAAATCTGCGAGAGAGCGCATACTTCCAAAGGATATTCACAACGTTTGGTTGATCATAGTTGGACGGATATTCCTTACCGTGATTGACGGACTCCCGGTCGGTAGGTCCGTTGATCGTTCGGAATGAACGCGAATAGGTATAGCTGACAGAACCTGTAAGGCGTCCGGATGTTTTCACGACGGAAGTCTCAACGCCATATGATCTGCCGTACCCTTGCAACAGGTCGGTTTCAAGGTGTTTGTTCAGGATCAGGTTGGCGCCGTCTTTGAAGTCAAGAATGTTTTCAATTGTTTTATAGAATCCTTCGATGGAAGCTTCATATTTCTTCTCTTTCAAGTCTTTGTATAACCCGATGGAGAATTGATCAGCATGCTGCGGTTTGAAGTAGTAACCACTCGGTTGCCAGATATCCACAGGCGTGACCGCGGTAGTATTCGTTATCAGATGCAAATATTGATAAGTCCGGTTATAACCCGCTTTGAGCGACATCGTATTGGTCAAAGAGTACCGGAAAGACACGCGGGGCTCAATTCCGAAATAAGTTTTGATGCCCTTGCCTGCATCAAATCGTATGCTGTCGGTTCTGTTATAGGTCTCGATTGGCAAGCCGGGCTGATAGATGTTGACAGTTGCCGGACCGAATGCAGTAAAAGATGAAAATCTTGCGCCAGCCTCCACAAAAAATCTTCCGTTGATGGAAATTCCGTCACCCAGAAACACAGCACTCTCCATAGACCGTTGTTGTTCCATCTGAATGGATTTGATGGACGACTGGCTTCCGGAAGGTTGCAGCGTACCGGGATCAAACGCATAGAGTGTTGATTCAAGTCCGAAAATCAGTTTATGAATGCCCGACTGAAGGTGAAATGCGGCCTTCGCAGACGGGTACGTGATCCTGTATGACAGGTCAAAGCCCGAAAACGGATTTCGGTCAGTAACCTTGTAGGCATACGAACCGACACCCATGGTAAAATCGAAGCTCGCAGCCTCGCTGAACTGGTGATCAAGGCGCAACGAACCCAGTGCATTGTTCCATTGGTAAGAGGAGTCACCTTTGAGACGAAACTGATCGCGGCTTGCGTACCCGGACAGCGTCAACTTTGTTTTCGGAGAAAACCGGTGCGCGAGTTTTATGGTTCCATCGTAAAATGATACCGAACTATTGCGAAGGTCGGCATAGTTGGTTTTAATCGTGTTGATCAGCCAGTCGGAATAAGTTGATCTTGCCGAGACGACGATTGAAGTTTTATCTTTTTTGATTGGTCCGCCGACCATAAGGTTGCTAGCAATCATCCCTATGCCGCCGCTGACACCCCACTTTTCGTAGTCACCTTCACGCGACCGGATATCAAGGACGGAAGAAATTCTGCCGCCATATTCAGCGGGTATGCCGCCGCGATAGAAAGAAACGTCGCGGATCGCGGGAGCGTTGAAAGCAGAGAAGAATCCGAAAGCATGCGAGGTGTTAAACACAGGCATACCGTCGTACAGCACGAGGTTTTGATCCACACTTCCGCCACGCACATTGAAACCCGAAGCGGCTTCACCCGAAGTGGTCACACCGGGCAGTACCTGCACTTGCTTGATCAGGTCAACTTCACCCATAAATGTCGGCGCACGTTTGATCTCGCGCATGCTAATCTGTGCTTCACCCAGATTGCTGGTGGTGAGTCTGCGCTCCGCCAATTCCGAAATAACGATCTCATCAAGAACGGTCGCCTTTCTATCGAGCGACATGTTGACTTCTCCATCGCCATAGATTTGGAGGTCCGCAATTTTCTCTTCAAAGTTCACATAGGTAAAGCTCACGACATGCTCCCCCGCAGGCACCTTCAGCTCAAAATTGCCGGTGGCATCGCTCACCGTACCGATCTTCAAGTCATCGAAACTTATGCCCGCACCATTGAGCGGTTCCTTGGTTTCCGTATCAATAATTCTTCCCCTCAGTGTGACGCGTTTACCTTTTTTGTTTTCGGCGGCATCGCCGATGGAAATGCGTTGGATCACTTTTCTTTCCCGGGCGGCAGCCTGAATAAGTTCACTGTTCGCTATGGAGTGTGCAGGGTCTTTTACAATGACAACATCATGATCACCAAATGACAGAAAACGGAAATCTGTATCAAGGAAAAGGTTTGTAAGTGTTTCGCGCAACGTAAGCCCTTTGTGATCTGTCTCGACATTTATCTTGTCGATCCATTCGGGGAGGTAATAGAATCTGATGGGTTCTTTTTCCTCGATGTCTGAAAACAATTTTGGCAAAGATTTCCCGACGTCGGTTTCAGCAATTCGTCTCTCCAGAACGTGTTGACCCAGGAGTGTTTGAAAGGCCAGGCAGAATATGGTCAACAAGAGTATCTTCAAACGCAACAGGTTAGAAATATCAAGATAGCGTTTACTCAAAAATAAAAGGAGTGAGCGCTGATTATATCCCCCGTTTTACAGCACGAAGCATTTCTCTTTTTCCAGGGGGGCCAGGCAACGTTTGCACTTCGAGATGAAGTGATTTCAGATCACGCTTCAATTGCCCCTTTGCACAATAAGTGACCCATATGCCATCAGTGGAAAGCGAATCTGTCGTTTTTTTCAAAATATCCATCGACCAAAGGGCAGGCTGCTTAGACGGAGCAAATGCATCGTAAAAAACAATGTCAAACCAGGATGCTGATAACAAATTGGTTGAAAGGAGATCCACTATTCGTTTTTCAAAAATGAAAGTCGGTGAAATGCGTTGGATGGAGTCCCAGGGTGCTGTGTGCAGCGACAAGAATAGAGACCGGGCGGCAGGTTCGGTCGCATAATTGAGCGCTTCGCAAACCTCTTTGACCAGGGGAAATTTTTCCAGTGATTGGTAGTAGATATTGATCCCCTTTTCCGCTGACCACCGCTCCGCCAAAAAGGCATTCAGGCCCGTTCCAAACCCTATCTCGAGAACGCGAAGATCTTTTTTTTGTGGATGAGTTTGTGAAAAGTATTCGAGACCCTGCACGATGAATACATGCTTTGATTCCTGGATGGCGCCATGAACAGAATGGTAGGTTTCTCCAAGTTCTTTGTTATACAGGGAATGGGATCCGTCTGCAGTGGTTATGATGGAAATGTTATCCATTTCATCATGGGTTGGCAATCAATGCGACAGCATATGCATTTACCCCATCCTGACGCCCCACATAGCCGAGCTTCTCGTTCGTGGTGGCCTTGATGGAAACGTCTTCAATCGTGAGGTTCATCAAAGGTGCCAGCGCTTCCTGCATTTCGCGTATGTAAGGCTTGATCTTGGGTTCTTCGAGACAGAGCGTACAGTCCACGTTCTCAATATGCCAGCCTTTCTCGGATATCATCCGGGTAACTTCCTTCAAAAAATATTTACTGTCTTTGCCCGCCCAACGCGGATCCTTGTTAGAAAAATGGATGCCGATGTCGCCCAGGTTGGCCGCACCCAGTAAGGCATCGCATATTGCGTGAATCAGTACGTCGGCATCGGAATGGCCGACGGCGCCTTTGTCAGATTTCACTTTGATGCCTCCCAGCCAGAAGTCACGACCTTGTTCCAGGGGGTGTACATCAAATCCAAAACCAACGCGCATTTTCATTTGAATAGCTCTAAGTTAAAAAGGTTCGAAGATTAACCCTGCTTTGCATAATAAAGTACACTCTCATTTTCCTCTTTCAATACATTGCCAGCGACCCGCATGATATCATCGTAGGTAACGGCTCGTATTTTGCCGGCTTCAGCGTTGACGATGCTGGCATCTCCCGACAGAAAGGCAAATGCAAGATTCATCGCGCGGTTGATCAATTCCACCTCGCCAAACTCCAACATCGACTCCGCCTGATTTTTAACCTTTTCAAGTTCTTCCTTCTTAACTCCCTGCTTCACCACATTACTTAGTATTGCGTCGATCTCCGCTTCTGCCGTTTCGAAAGACACTCCATCCTGCAGACGTCCGCTCACCACCAGCAACCCCGGGTCGATGGATCCAAGACCTTGCGTGTGAATGGACGTAAATATTTTTTTCTCCTTCACCAACTGGTGAAACATCCGGCTCGACTGTCCATGCCCCAAAATATCCCCAAGCAGGTCAACCGCGTAGAAGTCATTGTCAAACCGGCCAGGCACATGAAAAGTCTTATACAACGCATTCGCAGGAACTTTCCCTTCGACAGTCAGCGTGCGCTTTTTTTTCTGTTCAGGCTCTTTCGGCAGCTTGCGAACCGGCTTCGGGGGTGATGTGATGGGTGCAAACCATTTCTCCGAAAGGCGTTTCACCTGTTCGAAGGTGACCTTTCCCGCCACTACCATGACTGCATTCGAGGGCAGATAATATTGAAAAAAGAAATCCTTGACATCCGTCAACGTTGCTTTCTCAATATGTGAGATCTCTTTACCGATGGTTGCCCACTGATAGGGATGCACGGTATAGGCGAGGGGCCGAAGTTTCAGCCAAACATCACCATACGGCTGATTCAGATAACGTTGTTTGAATTCTTCGATCACGACACCGCGCTGCACTTCAAGCACATTGGGATCAAAAGACAAACTCATCATCCGATCGCTCTCCAGCCAAAATGCTGTTTCAAGATTCGCTGCAGGCACGGTCAGGTAGTAATTCGTAATATCTGCGCTGGTGAACGCGTTGTTCTCTCCTCCTACACGTTGAAGCGGCTCATCGTAGCTCGGAATGTTCTTGGAACCTCCGAACATGAGATGTTCGAACAAATGAGCAAACCCGGTTTTATCCGGCCGCTCGTCGCGTGAGCCCACATCATATAAAATGTTCATCACGGCGATGTCTACACTTGCGTCTTCGTGAACGAAGACGGTGAGACCATTATCCAGTGTGAACGAAGAAAAAGAAATCATCTAATTCTAAACTCAAAAACTCTAAACTCTCAACCCTCCCACTCAATCCTTCAGGTCTGCCAATATCCTCTCTGCCTGCTTCGGATCCAGCCTTGGACCCCATTGACTTACAACCCGCGAGGACGCCAATGAGGCGAGCTTTCCGGCTTCGGCATAACTGTGATGATGTGTGATCCCGTACATGAAAGCGCCGGCGAACATATCCCCTGCACCGTTGGTATCGACAGCCCGCACCGAATAAGGTTCGATCTGTATGAAAGTATCACCATCGTAGATCAGTGCGCCGTTGGCGCCTAACGTGATCGCGAAACGCTTTGCCGCTTTTTTCAATTCTTCCCGCGCGTCTCTGATGTTGTCTTTACCCGTAAATATCATCGCCTCTTCCTCATTACAAAAAAGCAGGTCCACGCCGGCTCCCACGATCTCCTCCATTTGCTTTGGGAAATATTTCACCATGCTGGCATCGGAAAATGTGAGCGCCACGGGCACCTTATTCTTCTCGGCCATTTTTTTTAATGCCTTCATCGCTTCGAGACCTTTTGGCGCGGCGACGAGGTAGCCTTCGAGGTATACGTAGGCAGATCGCTTCACTGCATTTTCATCGAGATGCTCGGGTGAAAGAAATGAACTTACACCAAGGAATGTGTTCATGGTACGTTGCGCATCCGGTGAGGTCATCACCAGGCACCGGCCCGAGTGACCTTCCGGGCACCGGTCATAAGTAAGGTTGGTGTCGACACCATTTCTTTTCAGGTCATCAAGAAAAAATTTTCCCATCTCGTCTTTCGCCACGAGGCAGGAATAGAAACTTTTCCCACCGAACTGGTTTACGGCCACGACGGTGTTTCCTGCGGATCCTCCGCCCGACATTTTACTGCGCTTCATGTCGATCGCCTTCATGAGATGGAGTTGTCTTTTTTCATCGACAAGCGTCATCACACCTTTTTCCACCTCATTTTTTTCAAAGAAGTCATGATCGACTTCTGTAACAATATCCACGATAGCGTTTCCAATGCCGTATACGTCGTATTTCATCATTCAGGGATAGATTCTCAGGCCGCAAAAGTAAAGAAATGTTGCGTCATCAGAGGCAGGGTACGGGTTGGTCATTCATCTCGTTGGTTCTCAGTCGGGATTTATTTAAACTCGTGAACCTTAACCAGATCTATGAAAAAGATTCTTGTCAATCTAATTCTGCTGTGTGCCATTCAAACCCAGGCGCAAACAACCATTCTCAAATGCGGAAACCTGATTGATGGAAAATCTGATGCGCCGCTGGGGAAAAAGGCGATCGTTGTAGAAGGCAATTTGATCAAAGACGTGATTGAATGGTCGGCTATACCATCCAATGCCAAGGTGATCGATCTGTCGTCGAAAACCGTTTTGCCGGGATTGATCGACTGCCATACCCACGTGCTGATTCAAGGCGACATCACATCTGAAGAATATGATGCACAGCTGTTGAAAGAAAGCATCCCCTACCGGACCATTCGCGCAACAGCCTCTTGCAAACTTGCACTGATGAATGGCTTTACCACCATTCGGGATGTTGAAACTGAGGGCGCGATGTATGCCGATGTGGATTTGAAGAAAGCGATTAACAACGGAGTGATCCCAGGTCCACGCATGTTTGTGTCGACACGTGCCATCAACACCACGGGACATTATCCTATCGGAAACAGTGAATACAGCTGGGAACTTCACATGCCCAAGGGTATTCAGGAGATCACCGGAGCCGACGAAGCGCGTCGTGCCGTTCGGGAGCAGATCAGCTACGGTGCTGACTGGATAAAAATTTATGCCGATAGAGGTTATTTCAGAAAGCCTGACGGTTCCTTTGGCAGCATTAAAAATTTCACACCGGAAGAAATTCAGGCGATCGCGGATGAGACCATCGTGTCGGGCAGAATGCTCGCCGCGCACGCGATGACTCCCGATGGGATCATGTACTCGCTGCAGGCAGGAGCCCGCACCATTGAGCATGGTTCAGCGCTGAACGAAGCATGCATGGACATGATGATTTCGAAGGGGGCCTTTTGGGTGCCAACCATCACCGTCATGGACTATGTCGCCGAAGGACGTGCGAAACTCGGTGCTGTAAGCTACCTCCAGATGTATCAGGGCGTTCAGCCACTTTTCAAGAAAGCATTACAGAAGGGTGTCAAGATTGCATTCGGCACAGACGCCGGTGGCTTCGATTGGCAAAAATTACCACAGGCCCGTGAATTCAGCTTTTATGTCAAGTATGGAATGACCCCCATGCAGGCTATCAAGAGTGCTACCACGGTTGCTGCCGAGTTATTAAATAAGAAAGGACAGCTCGGCGAGATCAGCAAGGGCGCCATGGCGGATATCATTGCCGTCGATGGCGACCCCTTGACTAAGATCGAAGTTTTAGAGACCGTCAGTTTTGTAATGAAGGACGGGAAAGTGGAGAAGAAATAAATACATGTCGTCAGGCACTGGGTTTTGAAGCCTTGGGGAAGACACCCAGAACCCAGAACCCAGAGCCTAGAACCCGGTACGCAGGGACCTAGAACCAAGCACCTAGGACCGAGAACCAAGTGCCTAGTATCCAGTCTACTTCCTGTTAATATTCAGCGTCATTCTTAATTTCGCCGCCCGGTTAGGATAATCCGTTATAAATCCATCCACATTCATTCCCTTCAAAGCCATCATCTCCACAGGATCATTAACCGTCCACGGGATCACGCGCATCTTCAACTGATGACAACGTTTGACTTCATCCTTGTCCAGTAGTTTATAATCCGGACTGTAGACCGAAGGGGTGAATCCGAGTTCCTTTATGTTCTCATCAATGGTGTGCAGATTCTCGACCAGCGCTGCGAGCCGGACTGTGGGATATTTCTCGTGCCAGTATTTCAGCACCCTGAAATCGAATGACTGGATCACGACGCGGTCCCACGGCAGATACTGATCGATGAGGTTATAAACCATATCCGAAAACTCAGCCGGCTTCGGGTGAAATTTGTTGTCACCTTCCGGCATGCTTTTGATCTCAATGTTGTAGTCGACTTCGTATTTGGTGAAATTCTTGATATGATTTTCAACAGCAATGATCACGTCGGTCAACAGGGGTTTGATCGTGGCGATTTTATCCTGCTCCGGAAATTTGTCGTTGACTTTCGATCCGCAGTCCCACATTTTCACCTGATCATAGGTCATCTGATAGATATTGTGCTTCATTTCCTCTTTAGCGGTGAAATCTTTCCCTTCCGGCGTTCTACAGAAAGCAGCGGCCATCCACGGCTCGTGCGAAACGATTACCTGCCGGTCCTTTGTGATGGCCAGGTCCATCTCGATCGTTGTCACCCCTGAATCAAGGGCGGCGACAAATGCAGGGATCGAGTTCTCCGGTTTAAGACCGCGGCAACCCCGGTGGCCCTGGATGTCGAAGCGGGGAATGTATACCTGGGAAATAGCTTGTTGTGACAAAAGCAGAATTGTAAGTGAGACGAGAATTCGCATTGACAAAGATAAATCTTTAAGTCCTTAACCACTGGCTGTTGTCACAAGCTTGAAGTCTCAACGGAAGATCTACAATTTCTCCGTCGAGCCCATTTTTTTTCCCACAGACTACTACGGATTTTAAATCTGTGAAAATCCGTGGGAAAAGCTTGGACCTAATACTTTGTCTGCTTATTACGCATTTTCAGTTTAATTCCGGATTATCATTCGCATACCACCCCCTCCCGGCCCGCCAGCACCCATCGGATTCAGTTGCTTATTGAGTGCATACGTGAAACTGATCATGAAATACCGGCCCAGATTGTTGGTCACTTCTGTCTGTAAGTAGTTGCTGCTCGCACTCTGGTTTATCCCCAGACTCTTGTCAAGCAGATTGACCACCCCCATCTTCAACTCTCCCACTTTGTTCTTCAAAAGGAAACGGGATACCGAAAGATTCAGGATCGGAATAGTCTGATCGAAGCCCGTCGTTTGGCTGTGGTATTGATAAAAATCAAATGACGAACTGAAAGCATAGTTCTTCAGAAAGTTGATGTTCGTTTCAGCCGAGTATGTTGAATTCAGAAACACCTGGTTTTGCTGGGTGCTAAAACTGTACTCGGTTTGCTGACGACTCAGATTGGCACTAACGCCAGCCGTCATGATGTCGCCAAACGTATAGTCGTACCGCACGCTTCCGCCGTAGGCTTGCTGACGCGAAGTATTTTCCTGGTCGTTCAACAAATTGATTGCTTTGGTGAAAGCCGCCGTGGGTCCGATAGAAACCCGCCCTTTTAACTTCTTGATCGGAAATCCAAGATTAAAGTTGGATGACAGCGTGAGCTGATCCTTCACATTCACCGGCATCGTCAGGCGAACGAGGTTCTGACTCACCGATTGCGACCATGAGATTGCATTGGCCACATAGTTTGCATTGATGAACGCAAAGAAGCCCAGGAACGTGCCCGGATCAAAAGTGGTGAAGCTGGTGCGAAAAGCATGCGCATACCCGGGTCTCAGGTTCGGATTACCAACTGAAAGATTCAAGGGATCACTGTTGTCGACCACAGGTTGGAGTTGAGTGATCGTCGGTTCCTGCATTGAAGTTTCGTAGTCAAAACGCAAATGTTTGAAGCTCGAGAAATCGTAGTTGAAGCGGAACACGGGCAGCACATTCTCAAAGGTCCTGTTGATGGTGGTGTCACGCAACACCAGGTTTCCGTTTAGGTGCGTGCTTTGATAATTCACACCGACTGCAAAATTGTATTTCTGCCTGTTGACGCGGAAGTTTATTCCCGGCCGGTTATACAAATAGGTGCTGTTGTATTGGTTGCTCAATATCGAATTGAGGGAGCTTTGCCCGTTGGCTATGTCATATACCAGTTTATCCACCTGATTGAGATTGGTACGAATTGCGTAATTGAACTCAAAGTACTTACGGTTGCCCAGGGGTTCAGTATACGACAATTGAGCACCATAGGTCTGGTTATCGGTGCGTTGGTGGTTGGTCTGCAGGATATCCTGCTTTTCGGGCACCACGGTATAAAATTGATTCGTGGATTGGAGTGTGCCGTCTGAGTTGCTTTGATTCAGTCCAAAGGTAAGGGTTGTCGAAAAAGTGCGTCCCTTTTTAGGAAAGCGATGACGATACAAAAGGCTTGAATTCACAACCGTGTTGGTGCCATGGGTCGTGCTGTTGCGCGATCCCTCATTTTGCAGGGTGCTGTCTGCACTCAAGGTGCGGCTTACACTTTGTATGTTCTGCTGCGAAGCAGTGTACGTTGCATTTGCTGTGAAGCGTATCGAATTCGCTGAATCTATTTGTTGATCGAGTGTCAGGTTCACGCGATGATTGTCATTCACCGACAGCTGTTTGCTGTCTTGCCGGAACCTGTAATTGCCTGTGGGCAAATAATTAATCCGATCTGTATTCTTTGTGATGTTTTGATCGAGCCGGTTGTAGAAGTAGCTTCCACCGCCCTTCGTCTTATCAGAAAAATCTTCATTGAAGTTCACACCGCCGGCATAATTGGTCATAATTCCACTCTGTCTTCCGCCGAAGTTCAGTGGTACTCCGTTCTGGTTGTTTCCATTGACGGTTACCTGCATGGCACCACCCCCTCCGGCCAGCTGCTGTGAGCCGCCCGAAAAATTCATGTAGTCATCCAGGGAAAATCCCTGTTCATTGACATTATTCCCCATGCCGAGGAAAGACAACTGCCTGCCCTTCGAAAAATGGTTGACGTTTCCCTTCGCCTGGAAGCGGTCATTGGTTCCCGCTCCCGCCATCAGCGTTCCAAAAGCGCCGTGACGCTTCTCTTCTTTCAAAGCAAGGTTGATGGTCTTCTCACGTTGACCGTCATCGATTCCAGTGAACACCGACTGATCCGATTTTTTGTCATAAACCTGTACTTTGTCAACGGCATCGGCGGGAAGATTCCGTGTGGCCAGCTTGGGATCGCGACCAAAGAACTCGCGACCATCCACCATCACGCGTTGTACTTGTTCGCCCTGCGCCCTTATAGTGCCATCGGGTTGAACATCCATCCCTGGCATTTTCTTCAGGAGATCTTCGACGTTGGCATTCGCTTTTGTCTTGAAAGACGCGGCGTTAAATTCGATGGTATCACGCTTTACAGTAACCGGCGCCTTTTCCCCCTGAACCACCAGTGCGTCAAGTTCCGCGGACATGGGCCGCATTTTTAATCTCCCTATGTCTACGACAAGACTGCTTGCTTCATACAAAGTGACATCCTTGATGGCCGGCGCAAAACCTACGAAGGTGACTTTTACCTGATAGCTGCCCCGCGACACGTTCTTCATTTCAAAAAAGCCTTTTGCATCGGTAGAACTGAAGTTTACAAGTGAAGAATCTTTCGGGTTCAGAAGCATCACAGTTGCCGAAGGCATGGCAGCCGAAAGTGTGTCTGTTACCTGACCCCTCAGGGTGAATTTCTGAGCGAAACTCACGGTGGCCGACAGAATAAAAAGCGCGGACAGTAATTTTTTCATCAGGATGATGGTGATATTTATGGTTCGGCCAGGGGGAGTGTGCCGACAAAAATGCCGATCACACCCCTGGCCCCTCGAAACCCCTCTACTATAAACTATGTCTTAATGACGGATAACCATTCCGCCTTGCGCGCCCATTTTTTTCATCTGCTCATCCACCATCGCCTTGTATTCTTTGGGGGTCATCTTCTCGCCAGTGGTGGGAGCCTTCAACTCATTCTTCTTAAGCGGCCTCAATTCAATCTTCCTGGCGACAACTGTGCGTTCACCGTTGTTGAGATCCACAGCGAGAACCACTCCGGGCAACGTGCCGAAGCGCTCCGGGCCCAAGGGTCCTTTCAATGCATCCGTGTACCACGCGGTAAATTCCTGCTTGCGTTCAGGATTGGACTCATCTGTGTAGTATGCCTGCTTGCAGGTGTAGCCCAGTATTTCCTTCGTTTCTGATCCAAGCTTCCACGGCGACACTTTTAAAGTGTCGAGTACCAGATAATCCTTGCCGAAAAATTCATTTTTCGAAATCAATGCGTTGGTGGCTCTGTTCACGTAGACCTCGTTGTTCGGCAACTTGATCGTCATGCGCACACCGCCGCCGCTAACGGTTTCATCCTCATCTTCTATAATGGGTTTGTACAACGATTCATTTTCATTGAAAGTCAATTGCTCCTTCGTGGTGCGGAACTCCGGGATCATCGACTTCCGGTCTTCCTGCCCGGGAGGAAGCCTCCGGTGAAGATTGACTTTTGTCTCGTAGGTGATCAGGCCTTCGTTTGACTGGGCGAATACAACCCGTATGGTCGCCAGAGACACGAGTATGCCGGTTAATATCAATATCCGTTTCATAGTATTAGATTTAATCATGGTTTTTGATTCCGCTGTAAACTTACGGGCTTGTGGCACCGGAGCGGGTTAATGGACCTGTACGTAAGGTTAATTAAGGTTAAAGGCCAGCACTTGCACCTGCAAACCCAGTACTTTTGTATATGTCCTCGTCGCGACTAACCATCCCATTGATCATCACCAGCATCACCTTGCTATTGGTATTGCAGGCTTTTTGGCTTCGGGGAGTTTACAATGATCATCGACGCGACCTGGAGCGTGATGTATCCATACTCTTCAGCAATACCGTGCTGACAATGGCGGATTCCTTGATGGAAAAAAACATCCGCGCTTTGCCGCAGGATTCCGCGGGCAGGCCGGCGATACGTATTGCCACGCATGTTCGTAAAGATTCATTCAATGTGATCAAACATTTCGGCTCGTCCGGCAAAATTGACTCAGGCAGGAATGTTCAGCTTTATATCTATACCAACAAAGGGCAGGATTCTGTAAAAGATTTTTTGCGCCCTATTGTAAGACGCTTCCAGGACAATCCTTTTCAAAGGGCTTTCACGCTCAGCATTACTGGCGACTCGCTGCGCCTGAATGACGTCAAAAAGAAATTTGATGTCGCGTTGTTTAGATCCGGTATTGACTTGCCTGGGGATGCGATCACGGTGCGTGTAGCCTCCTCACCTCAACTCAACCCAGGCAGAAGAAACGTGGTATTTACTCCTGCCGGAGGGTATACAGCCGAGTTTAATGTGCTGACCTGGCTTGTCATCCAACGAATCGCACCACAAATCGCATTCGCCATAACCTTGACGCTCATTACTTGTGCGGCATTTATTGTTATGTATCGGAACCTGCGTGCCCAACAACGCCTGATGACACTCAAAAACGATTTCATCAGCAATGTGACTCACGAACTAAAGACGCCGATCGCGACGGTGAGCGTGGCTTTGGAGGCATTGAAAAACTTCAAAGGAATTGACAATCCAACGCTTACTCAGGAATATCTCGACATTGCCCGCCACGAGCTCGATCGCCTCACCATGCTTACCGACAAAGTGCTCACGACGTCACTTTTTGACGAAAAAGGAATTGTGATGCACACCGAAAGTGTTGACATGGACAAAGTGATTGAAGGCGTAGTGTTCGCCATGCGGCCCGTGTTCGAAAAAAGAGGAGGCAGCGTTCAATTTGAGAAGACAGGCACCGATTTTTCCATCCGGGGAAGTGGTGTCCACCTCACCAATGTTATCTATAACCTGCTCGACAATGCCACAAAATACAGCGCCGGAAATCCCGCTGCAGTTGTGCAACTGAAAGATCTGGGTGACCACTTGTTCATCTCTGTAAGCGATAGAGGTAACGGTATTCCTGAAGAGTATCATGACAAGGTTTTTGAAAAGTTTTTCCGCCTGCCAACCGGCGATGTGCATAACGTCAAAGGTCATGGACTGGGACTGAGCTATGTCGCCGGTGTGATGAAGAGTCACGGCGGTGAGATCAAATTGAAAAGCAGGCCTGGCGAAGGCACCACCTTCACGATCACCCTTACCCGGAAAAGCACATGAGCAAGGTCCGGATCCTTTACGTGGAAGACGAGCCTTTTCTGGGCCGGATTGTCAAGGAAAGTCTGGAGAGCCGGCACTTCGATGTGAATATGATTTCCGATGGCCAAGACGCAGTCCATCATTTTAAGGAAATAAAACCGGCGATCTGTGTTCTCGACATCATGCTTCCGCATAAAGATGGTTATGCCATCGCGCAAGAGATCCGGTCTATCGACGCGGACATCCCGATCATTTTTGTCACGGCAAAAACGCAAACCGAGGATTTGATCAAGGGATTTGAATTAGGCGGCAATGATTACCTGAGAAAGCCTTTCAGCATGGAAGAGCTTATCGTTCGTGTTAATAACCTGTTGAAGTTGTCGAAAAATTCATCTGGGGGCGCTGCCGATTCGGTCATGCTTGGGAAACTGGAGTTTTTGCCGAATCGCTACGAACTAAAATCCGGCGAAGCGGTGCGTAAGCTCTCCCATCGTGAGGCCGTGCTGCTGCAGATCCTTTCTGAAAACAAGAATTCCATCGTCAGCAGGAAAGACGTGCTCATGCGCGTGTGGGGCGATGACTCTTTTTTTAACTCCCGGAACCTCGACGTTTATATCACCCGCCTGCGTGATTTTCTGAAAGAAGACCCCTCGGTCGAAATTGTGACCATCAAAGGTGTGGGCTACCGGTTTGTGGTGGGCTGATCCGGTGGTGAGGTCGTGAGATAAACTAAACCGATTGTTTCTACCTTTACATAGAGACAATCTATAATGACCCTCCAGCAATTTGAATACATAGTCGCGGTGGATACCTACCGGCACTTCGCTAGGGCGGCCGAAAAGACATTCGTGACCCAGCCCACACTCAGCATGATGATCCGGAAGCTCGAAGAAGAACTGGGCATCCGGATCTTTGATCGAAGCAAACAGCCGGTCGTTCCTACGCGTGAGGGGGAAGCCATAATCGCGCGGGCAAAACAAATACTTGCCGACGTAAACGGGGTCAAAGAGTTCACCCGTCAACTCAAACACGAGGTGGCCGGCACGATGAAACTAGCAGTGATCCCGACTCTGGCTCCCTATATCCTGCCGCTATTTCTAAAGTCGTTCGCGGAAAAATATCCCCTGCTCAAAATCACCATACGCGAGATCGTCACGGACGAAATCGTAACATCGCTGAAGACCGGCGACGTGGATATCGGTCTTTTGGCCACACCGCTCAATGACCCCAAGCTTGTTGAACATCCGGTCTTTTACGAAGAATTTTTTGCGTACGCTTCCGCTACTGAAAGTGTGTCGAAGAAAAAATATCTGCTGCCGAAAGATATCAATTTGAGCAAGCTGTGGCTGCTTGAAGAAGGGCATTGTCTTCGCAACCAGGTACTCGACCTGTGCGAACTCAAGAAAAAAGATTTTGCAAGCGACAGGCTCCATTACGAGACCGGAAGCATAGAGACCTTGAAGAATCTTGTGGACCACCACAACGGGATCACCATACTGCCCCATCTTGCCACCCTGGAGTTAAGTAAGAAACAAAAGGAGAAAATCCGCGAGTTTGCACATCCCAAACCCGTGCGGGAGGTGAGTCTGGTGGTGAACAATAACTTTCATCGCGACACCCTGCTGAATGCGTTGCGTGGTGAAATTGAAAAACACCTTCCACCTATGATTGGAAAAATTCAGAAAAAAAGAGTAATGGAAATCTAGCCCACAATCGAATTAGTGTTATTATGCCCATGGACCCAGCCGAAAGTAACGCCATCTTCGCTCAGCTAAGAGCGCAGCTGCAGAAGTGTTGTCCACCGATGATTGTTGTTAAAGATAACGACCGCGTCTTCGAAATCGCGGGCAATAAACCAGTACCCTATGGTGCAAGAAAAAAAATGATTCCTGGTATGCACTTCTCCTCCGTGATCATTGGCGACGCATCTGTGACTTTTCAGTTCTTCCCGATTTATTTTCAAACACAGAATTATTTGGATTTAATTCCAACCGCTTCGAAATATCTGAGAGCAAAAACCTGTTTCAATTTCAAAAAAGCGGAGCAAGTGAATACAAAAGAAATATCGGCCTTGCTCAAAAAAGGGATTGAAACATGGAAAAAACTGGGTTACATGAAGTAAATTTCATGATCTAACCCGGACCAAATGTCTCATTGGAAAATCAAGCTCTCCCTTTTCCTCAACTACTTCGTGTTTGCCATCCTGCTGAACAGTGTGGGCACGGTAATTCTGCAGGTGCAACGCAACTATGGGGTCACAGAATCAGCGGCGAGCATTCTGGAGGCATTTAAGGATCTCAGCATCGCTGCGGTCTCGTTCCTGGTAGCCTCCTACATCACCAGAATAGGATACAAAAACGCAATGCTGATCGCGTTGGGTTTCATTGCAACCGTCTGCCTGTTCATGCCGTCGCTTGGAAGTTTCACCATGACAAAAGTTTTGTTCGCGGCAACCGGAACCTGTTTTGCGCTGATCAAAGTTTCCGTGTATGCCACAATCGGCATTGTCACCTCCGATAAAAAAGAACACGCGAGTCTGATGAATTTTATTGAGTCATTTTTCATGGTCGGTATTCTCACCGGCTACTTTATTTTCAGCGCTTTTGTCGATGACACGCAAACGCAATCCGCCTCATGGCTCAATGTATACTATGTGCTCGCCGCGATTTCCCTGGTCGCATTCGTTTTGCTCCTTACAACCCAACTTGACGAATCCTCGGTGCGCACGACAGGCGCGAAGCCGTTTCTCGAAGATTTTAAGGAAATGGTCACGCTGGCCATCAAACCACTCGTGTTGATCTTTATCGTAAGCGCTTTTATATACGTGTTGATCGAGCAGAGTATCATGAGCTGGCTTCCTACTTTTAACAGCAAAGTGCTGCACCTGCCTACCACGCTCAGCATTCAGATGGCGAGTATTCTCGCGGCCTCTACTGCCGTTGGAAGATTTGCGGCAGGAATTGTACTGAGAAAACTCAACTGGTTCACCGTTCTGGTGATCTGCCTCGCAGCAGCCAGTGTCCTCGTCCTTGTCGCGATTCCCCTGGCGCACGGAACAGAGGGTCGCGAAATAATGGGCTGGGGTGATGCGCCACTGGGAGCCTTTGTGTTTCCGTTAATTGGACTTTTTATCGCACCGATCTATCCCGCAATCAATTCGGTGATCCTCAGCACACTGCCGGCACGACAGCACGGACCGATGTCCGGATTGATTGTCATCTTTTCAGCGTTGGGCGGAACAACCGGATCGATTATCACTGGGAATATTTTCGAGGCCTATGGCGGCGAAACAGCGTTCTACTTTTCCCTGGTGCCCATAGGGATTTTGATCGTATGCCTGTATTTCTTCAATGCAAGGCAAAAGAAATCAGAAAAGGAAATTCAATTCTCATCTAAGGCAGCGCATTAGTCTATGAAGCAAATTCATGAACTCGGCGAATTATTTGAGAAAGTCCAGATCGCAAATTTGTTGGGTGACGGAAAGACTTTTGCTGACTGTATTCCACAAGGGCCTATCGAAAAAATTAACGGAGATTACGATCGGGAAAAAGTCGCTCCTGGTTTCGATCTGAAAC
Source organism: Cyclobacteriaceae bacterium (assembly GCA_044227305.1). Classification (GTDB taxonomy): domain Bacteria; phylum Bacteroidota; class Bacteroidia; order Cytophagales; family Cyclobacteriaceae; genus ELB16-189. The sequence goes on from JBGAFJ010000003.1 coordinate 63,949, forward strand.
AATTTGTGTTGAAAAATTTCTACCTGCCCGAAACGCCGGCGACAGGTTACATGAGTGACCCGAACAAAACACCTGGAGAGCACATCAACGAACTCTGGAAAGTTCTCACGCGTCAGCCGGGTTCGGCCGGCGGATCTCTAATACCGTTGCCGCATCCTTACGTGGTTCCCGGCGGACGCTTCCGGGAAATTTATTATTGGGACAGCTACTTCACGATGCTTGGTTTACTTGTTTCGAAACGGGTAGACATGATCGAAAATATGGTCAATAATTTTTCTTTCCTGATTGACACCTATGGCTACATCCCTAACGGCAACAGAACGTATTTTCTGGGTCGGTCACAGCCGCCGTTCTATTCGCTAATGGTTAAGCTGCTTGCTATTGAAAAAGGTTCTGACGTCCTGATAAGATATCTTCCACAGCTTGAAAAGGAATATAGTTTCTGGATGCGCGGCGCCTCCGAGGTATCCCCCTCTCAACCGGCAAAAAACCGCGTCGTAAGAATGAGCGACGGCGCTCTGCTCAATCGATACTGGGACGAAAACGACACACCACGTCCGGAGTCATTCAAAGAAGACGTTGAACTCTCGCATCAATCCAATGAAAGTCCAAACATCTTATTTCGTCATCTGCGGGCTGCCGCAGAATCGGGCTGGGATTTCAGCAGTCGTTGGTTCCGTGATCTAAAAAAATTTGAATCCATCCATACAACGGACATTATTCCAACAGACCTGAATTGTTTACTGGTTCATCTGGAAGAAACCATCGCGGAAGCGCACCGGGAAGCGGGCGAAAAAAAGAAAGCAGACGCTTATGCCTTAAAGGCAGTAGCTCGCAAAAATTCTATACAAACCTTTTGCTGGAATTCTTCTACAAAATTCTATCACGATTTTGATTTCATCAAAGGCACGCAAACCGAGGCAATTACGCTCGCTGCCGCCTTTCCTCTTTTCTTTAGAATCTCAACCCACCAGCAAGCCATTGATGTGGCCGATACCCTGCGCAAAAAATTTTTAAAATCCGGAGGCATGATTACCACCACAGAATCGAGCGGACAACAATGGGACGCCCCGAATGGCTGGGCGCCACTGCAGTGGATTACCTACAAAGGGCTGCAGAACTATGGATTGAATGACCTGGCGAATGAACTGAAAAATGCCTGGGTCGCGGGCAACACGAAAGTATACCAATCCACAGGTAAGATGACAGAAAAATACAACGTGGTGAACGACAGCAAAGAAGGCGGAGGTGGTGAATATCCCAACCAGGATGGATTCGGCTGGACCAATGGCGTTTTTCTCGCCATGTCCCAGGATCATTTTTGATATATGCTTTCCAGCACTTCGACCTTACCATCAATTTCCGGCAACGGCAATCCGAGAATTTTAGCAACCAACGGATAGACGTGAATGTTCTGAAACTGCGGAATGGTTCTGCCTGATTTAATATTCGGACCCTTGGCATAAAAGATGCCACGCATGTCCGGGTTTGTTGCGGGATCAAAACCATGTACACCGAACTTGCTTCCCTCCTTAGCATTCTTCAGAATGCTGCCCCAATTGCCTCCACGGATGTAATGCCCCTGATCCGCGATGATCATCAAGTCACCAGCGCGGTCCACGTTATAGTTCCAGCGCTCCGGATATTCGTTCTTTCGGAGCACTGAAAAATTCTTTCGCTTCGCCACAAGCATCGAATACACTGAGTCCTGTTTCTTCTTATTTCTGATATAAAGGTGCGCCTGGGTTCCACCTACTGCCGCGATGATCGAAGTATCCCGGCGATTGAAAAGGTCGTCCATAAAAATATACGTGTCTTGGTGTACGGTGAGTTCAGCCATGCCATGGTCTGAAACCACGATCACATTCACCGGGAGCGAAATACTCTTCAATCCAACCATCAGATTATTAAGCAGGCTATCAACCCGCCACACGGCGTTTTTTGTCTCGAAGGAATTGGGCCCGAAATCATGCCCCTCATGGTCTGGTGACGAAAAATACAAAGTGATTAAATGGGGTCGCTCATTTTCAGGGAGCCTGAGCCATGCCAGGGTTTGATCGATTCTTTTTTGCGGATCCTCCTTATCGTTGAATGGTTTATAATAATCCGGATGACGCGTTTCCTCACTCATCTCCGATCCAACCCAGAAATAGGAAGCGGACTTCATTCCATTTTGCTTTGCCAATTGCCACAATGGAATGCCTCCATAATAATAAGAATCGGTGACCACCACGGAGTTCTTCATTTCATACATGGTCCTCCTTTTCGGATCATAGAAATTGTTGTCGATGAGGCCGTGATGACCAGGCGTTAACCCGGTAACGATGGTGTAGTGGTTGGGAAATGTTTTGCTGGGAAACGACGGAATCATAGCTTCCGCATGAGCTCCCTGCTTTATGAATTCCGTGAGATGCGGCGGTTTGAAATTTCTAACATAGTCATACCGGAACCCATCCAGGGAAATCAGGATTACATAGGGAGCGGGTTTTTGCTGGGCATAGATGTGAAAACCTATCCCAACCCACAACGCGAAACATAACAAAGACCTTTTCATCCAATTAAAACCAGCAAATATTTAGTGTTCGTTTGCTGAAAAGAAAGGTAGAGAAATAATTATCTCAGGCAAACCGGCTTTGATATTTCTGCAAGCGCAGACACGGTGTAGCGCGGGTCACGATTACCTCGTCACCAGGATGCCAACCAGGGCGCCGATGGCGAGGGCGGGCACGCCGACTTGTTTGGCGCCGCGCCACCAGTTTTCCTTCCTCGCTTTTTCAGCCTCCTTGACGGTAGTGGTCAGCAATCCATTAAGCTGATTGTACTGATCGAGTATCTTATCCTTTTCCGCTTCAAAATTGTCGGCCCGTAGTTTTTGCAGCTCAATGGTGCTCTGTAATGTTTTTTCTTTCGCCGCGTACAAAGAATCGCTGAGTTGGGTTTGTCTGGCGAGCGCGTTGTATTGACTTTCGATCCTGGTATACTCATTCAGAATGGCCGACAAACGAATTAGATTATTTTTTGTCGTAGTGTACGCCGGGAGTTTTATATTTTGCAACTCGGATCGTAGGCGATACTTCTTGTAAGGAAACTGCGCCTGAATGCCATTGCGTTGAACCACGATTGCAGTATCCAGCTGTGCCTTGGCTGGAACAGATCCGATCACCGATAGAAAAATGAGGCCGCCAACTATTCCGGATTTGCAGACCATAAGCTGTCGATTTTATGCTTTGTGATTTGGATTATCTGTTTGATTGAATCCTGCTTCTTCCTGGAAGTCTTCATCGAGTTATTGACTGATTCCAAAAGAGTAAGGTTGGTTTCGATCAGGAACTTCAATTGCATGTCCCTTTCATGGGCAGTGAGTTCAAGGCTATCAACCACATGCAACAATGAATCTTGTGTCTTGCGGACCGCATTCATCTTTCTTTTGAAATCATTATTCCCTGAAAACTGATCTACCGCGATGTAGCTGATCAGCAATATCAGCGCGATGACCACGACGTTCCGGACCTTCGTTAAATTCATTTCCTATTGTTTTCGGATTACCAGTTGAACAAACCCATCTGTTCAACATCAAAAGTTTAGTTTTCAAAAAACTACAGCAAGAATCAGGGTGATGGCGACGGCTCGCCGATGATTGTTAAAGATAGTAATTTAGGGTGTAGGCTTCCAATTCAAAAAAATGAAGAATCTCCTGGTGGTTACATTGAGCCTGATGGCGGCTGCGCCGGCAAGCTTCTCACAAACCCGTGCCCGCGATTTCAATATCCGCATCGGTGTCATGCAGCCCGGCAGGAACAACGCGATCACTGACATAGAGGGTGTGCGTGTCGGTCATACCACGATCATCGCGGGTGACAGCATTCGAACAGGAGTAACGGCGATCATTCCACATCCGGGAAATATTTTCAAAAACAAAATCCCTGCGGCAATGTACATCGGCAACGGCTTCGGAAAAATGACGGGGTATAGCCAGGTGAAAGAACTTGGAAACATTGAAACGCCGATTGTTCTTACGAATACGCTGAGCGTCCCGGTGGCAGCTGATGCACTGATCACGTATACCCTTCGGGAAAACCCGGATGTGTATTCGGTAAACTCGATCGTGGGCGAAACGAATGATGGCGGATTGAATGATATCAGAGGGCGCCATGTGAAACAGGAACATGTCCTGGATGCCATTAAGAATTCAAAGACAGGTCCGGTTGAAGAGGGAAACGTGGGTGCAGGCACGGGCACGATATGCTTTGGTTACAAAGGTGGCATCGGAACCGCATCACGCCTGCTGCCAAAATCGCTCGGTGGCTACACAGTCGGGGTTCTTGTTCAAAGCAACTTTGGCGGGGTCCTTGAAATCAATGGCGTGCCGGTAGGCAAAGAGCTTGGCAATTATGAATTTGACGATGCCCTTAAAAATGCAGATGGTTCCTGCATGATGATCGTGATCACGGATGCGCCGCTTGATTCGCGTAATCTCGAGCGCGTCGCGAAAAGAGCCATGATGGGTTTGGCAAAAACCGGGGGCATTGCAGCCAATGGAAGTGGCGATTACGTGATTGCACTTTCGGTGGCGAAGAATAATCTGATCGTTTCCTCGAAAGACCCGCTCTACAAAAGTGAGGTGCTCACCAACGATGCGGTGACTCCATTGTTTCTCGCTATCATCGAAGCAACCGAAGAGGCGATTGTCAACTCGCTGTTTGCCGCCAAAACCATGAGTGGAAGAAGAGGACTAAAAATCGAAGCGCTCCCGGTCGATCGAGTGATCGATCTGATGAAAAAATATGGCAAAGTGAAAAAATAATCGCGTCAGACTTTCCAACCTCAACACTTCCCAACCTTAACACTTAAGAGTGGGATGTACTGGATTCGAACCAGTGACCCCTACCTTGTCGAGGTAGTGCTCTAAACCAGCTGAGCTAACATCCCTTTTCCGATTGCCGGGTCGCGAAGATAAAACTAAAAATTCCTAAAGCGCAACGAAGGTTCGTCGCAACTGAAACCCGAACCTCGACTATTCTCCTTTTTTGATGTACGTCAACGCGCCGGATGGGCACTTCTTCACCTGTTCGATGATATTTTCCGTAGTGGATTTTTCAGGTGTGATCCAGGGCAGCTCTTTGGGGTGAAAAACATCGTGTAATCCGGTCCAGCAGAGCTTTGAATGCTGGCAGAGTGCCGGTTTCCAGACGATGGTGACTTCACCATTGCTGTATTCTTTCACGACGTTTTCCATAGGCAAGATTTCAGAATGTTTTGTTCATGACAAACGCGTCCTGAATATAGCGCTGTCGCGGTGCAATTTCACGCTGACGCAGGGTGTCGGATAAATTCGAAGGGTCACCGTAGTACCCAATCGCCATGATCACGCCAAGTTCGTATGATTCTGGCACATTCAGATCTACCTTTGCTTTTTGGTGATCGAAGCCTCCCATCTGGTGTATGTTCAGATCAAGTGACGTAGCCTGAAGTGAAAGGAAAGCATTGGCCTGGCCCAGATCATATTTTGCTGATTCGTTGTGATGCCCGTTTCGTGAAAAATGCTTGCGTGAGAGGCTCACGATAAGCAGTGGCGCATGCTGTGCCCAAACCCGATTGCTTTCATTTAATGTATCGAATATTTTTTGCCAGAGCGGCTGTCCTTTAATGGCGTAGATGTACGCCCACGGTTGATCGTTCATGCTTGAGGGCGCCCAGCGCGCGGCTTCAAACAGAGATTTTATTTTTTCCGGCTCGATCGGCCTGTCGGAATAAGCCCGACGGCTTCGCCGGTGCCGGATGATGTCCAGCACCGGAGATTCAAAATCAGATGAAACTTCCATATTTTTTCCGTCAGTCTTCAATGAGTATTCCCATTTTTCCTTTTTGATAGTCACGCATCGCTTCTAAAATCTGGGTCTGTGTGTTCATCACAAAAGGACCATACGAAACCACGTCTTCATTCAGCGGCGCACCACTCAGTAACAACACGCGCGTATCTTCAAGCGCTTCAAAGGAAATACCGTCACCATCGTTTTTGAAATGAACAATGTGTAATCCCTCCACCATTCCAAAACCATCGACGGTCAGCTTGCCATCCAGCAGGTAGACAAGTGCGTTATGGTTTTGTGGAAGCGGTACTGATATGTTCCCGCCTTTTTTCAAATCCAGAGTCGCAGCGTTCACTTCAGCTTGCGAAGGGATCGGGCCTTTTATATTCAAAAGTTCACCGGAAAAGATCTTCACAACAACTTTCCCATCATCGCTTTTGTAAGATGGTACTTGTTCGGCAGTGACAGGAAAATAAACCGGCTGATCCATCTTGTGTGAAGCCGGCGTATTAATCCAAAGCTGGATGATCTCCTGCCTCCCACCGATCTCATGAATATCCTTCGGCGGACGCTCACTATGCATCACGCCCATTCCCGCATTCATCCACTGCGCACCACCCGCATAGATGACACTGTCGTTTCCACGACTGTCGCGATGATGAACCCCACCCTTGAAGATGAATGTCACGGGCGAAAACCCACGGTGCGGATGCGGACCTACTCCGGCATGATCAGGCTCAATGTGTGTCGGTACTTTGATGTCTGCGTGGTGAAGCAAAAGAAACGGGTCGATTTGCTCTACCTGTTGTGTGGGCAGCGGTTGACGCACGGGCATTCCACCCATATCAACTTCGTGCGCATATAATAATCTTGAAACACTCCTGTTTTTCATAAACCCTCCTTTATCGGGTTGTCATGGGTACTTCTACTAATAAAACCTCGGCGTCATCCGACGCAGTGACTGAGATGCTGTCTGTATCCCAAACACCAAAACCGTCGCGCTTGTTCAACGGCTGACCATTAATAGTCACGGTGCCTTCAATGATAAAAGCGTACACGCCATGAGAAGCATCGTGCAGTTTGTAATCGGTGACACTGTTCTTCGTTAAACTTCCAAGATTGAACCAGGCGTCCTGGTTGATCCATAATGATGTTTCATTTTTTTCCGGAGACACCACCGCCTGGAACTTATTGATCCGGTCGTTGCTTTCGAAAAGCTTCTGATCATAACGGGGTTGGATATTTCTTTCCTTCGGAAATACCCAGATCTGCAGGAAATTCACGTCCTCTATCGAAGACGCATTTTTTTCACTGTGCGCGATCCCGGAACCGGCACTCATGATCTGCACTTCTCCCGACCGGATGATGCCGTGGCCTCCCGTGTTGTCGCCGTGCTCCAACGCACCGCGCAAAGGGATAGAAACAATCTCCATGTTGTCGTGAGGATGCCGACCGAAGCCCATGCCCCCTTTCACGATGTCGTCGTTCAACACGCGCAGCATTCCGAAATGAACCCTCGATGGGTCCTGGTAGCCCGCAAAACTGAATGTGTGATATGAATCCACCCAGCCGTGGTTCGCATGCCCACGGGTTTCTGCTTTGTGGAGTATTGTCTTCATGTTTGAAAATTCCTTCTTTTTTGGTTAAAAACGCTATTAAATCAATTTCTATACAACAGTTGTACATACAACTGTTAGAGGGGTTCTAAAGTTCCATTCTACAAAAGTGAAACATATTGTATACTTTCACGTTTGTAGAACTAATCAGGAAAATATGAAAGGAAATTACCTGGGCGAGCTTGAAGAGCTTGTGTTGTTGATGGTTGGCGTTCTCTACCCCGATGCGTACGGCGTGGCGGTAATGGACGAAATCGAAAAACAGGCGGGACGCAGTCTCAACATCAGTGCTGTGCATTCCGTACTCACACGCCTCGAAGAAAAAGGATTGATCACTTCAAAAATGGGTGATCCGGGCAAAGAGCGGGGCGGTCGCCGCAAAAGAATTTTTCATTTGACAGCAGCGGGCAAGCGGTCGCTTGAAAAAGCAAACGAAATGCGCACCCAGCTTTTCAACCAGATACCGAAAGTCGCGCTTCAGTTTAAAATGACATAAATGAACCTGCATCCTCCTAAATGGGCCGACCGGTTTCTGCAGTGGTACTGCAATCCTGACCTGCTGGAGGAAATTCAGGGAGACGCCTACGAATTGTTTTATCGGCGCGCGAAGAGCAACCATCGCATGGCGCGCCTGCAGTTTGTATGGAATGTGATCCGTTTTTTCAGATGGAAGAACATCCGGAAAAAGAAGACGACTTATTCAAACACATCAGTGTCTATGTTCAAAAGCTATTTCATCACCGGAATTCGGAATATCAGCCGCAACCTGGCACCGTCGCTGATCAATATTTCTGGATTATCTATCGCGTTGGCCTGTGCCGTCACCATATTCATTTTGATCGACTCGTACTACGACCTCGATTCAATGCATTCAAAAGGTGATCGCATTTTTCTGCTGACGAACAAAGTCAAAGGTTCCGAAGAACCTCAGCATTGGGCTAATGCGCCCTATCGCGCCGGAGCCGCGTTATTGCACGATAACAGCGGCATAGAATCGGTAGTCAGAATTGAGCTTGAAACCGGCGTAAGCATCCGTCATGATGAAACGGTATTCAATGAAAGGATCTGGTTTGTGGATCCCGAGTTCTTCATGGCGTTCGATTTCCCCATCAAAGAAGGCGACGTGAATTCCTTGTACGATCCGGGAAAGATTGTTGTCACTGAAGAGATGGCAACCAAATATTTCGGTGACGAAGACCCGATCGGAAAAACTTTGTCATTGAAATTCAGCAACGGCATGAAAGAAGAGTTTACTGTGGGAGCCATCACAGAAAAAATATCTGACAACTCCAGCATGTTCTTCAGATTTCTGGTTCCCATGCAAAAACTGGAAACACTCCATTTACAGGACGTATCGTCCTGGAAAATGTTTAACAACGCGACGTTCGTACTTTTCCAGCCGGGCCACGGTCCTGATGAACTTTCGCAATCGCTCGCCCAATACAAAAAGCTTCAGAACGAAGCGAACATCACATGGCCCATCACTGAATTTGAGCTGATACCGTTACGGGACGTTGCCCGGAGAAGCTATGACCTGGTCAATTCATTGTCATGGAGCAATCATCCGATGGCGATGATTTCATTGGGTGTGATCGCCGCGTTTCTCCTTCTACTGGCCTGTTTCAACTACATGAATGTCGCGGTGGCAGCAGTTTCCACGCGCCTGAAGGAGATTGGAATCCGTAAAGTGACGGGTGGTGGTAAACGGGACATCGTCAATCAATTCATGGTAGAAAACCTGGTACTGTGCGCCTGCGCGCTCGCGGCAGGAACGCTGATTTCCTACACGATGCTGGTTCCGGCATTCAATTCCCTGTTCGACGTACACGTTCCATTTATTTTTTCATCAGCCTATGTATTGATCGGTTTCTTTGGCGGGGTGTTAATTCTCACCGCTCTTCTTTCCGGTGCGTATCCGTCTTTTTATGTCGCGTCTTTCAATGCGGTCAGCATCCTGAAGGGAAAGGAAAAATTTGGTACAAAGAGTCGGCTCAGCAAAACCTTACTCACACTTCAATTCATTCTCTCATTCACTACGATCATCGCGTGCCTGGTATTCACGGCTTCGAGCTACTACTTTGAAAAACTGGATTGGGGCTACGATTACAAACAAACCGTGGTGGTGCCCGTACAGTCCCATGAACAGTTTGTTGCCACACGGGATAAGGCTGCGGCCAATCAGCAGATACTCTCCTACGCCGGTGCCGTTGGCCACGTAGGCAAGCACAACGAAACCGCTACCATTCGTATCCATACTGAAAACATGAACGTATCGATGTTTCCCGTGGGCTTCGATTACATGGAAACAATGAATCTCCGGTTGAACAAAGGAAGATTCTTTGACCAGGCTATCGAATCCGACAACGATCAGTCTGTGGTTGTCAATGATTCGTTTGTCAAGAAAATGGGATGGACAGATCCTATCGGTCAGACTTTTGAATTGAATGAAAAGAAGCGTTATGTAATTGGCGTAGTGAGTGATTTTCACCACAACGATTTCTATTTCAAGATCGATCCGATGGTTTTTCTCATCACGACAGAAGATAAATTCAAATACTTTGTAGCGAAAGCGGAGCCTGGCGCGGTAGAATCCGTTGCAGAAACGATGAAACAAAACTGGAAGAAATCATTTCCGGACGATCCGTATTCAGGCTTTCAGCAAATGGAAGTGTTTGAAAATGTCTTCAGATCCAATCACAATACAAACAAAGTCTTTTATTTTATCTCAACCATTGCGCTCGTGTTGTCCTGCATGGGTCTGTATGGACTGATTTCCTACAACCTCACACGACGTCTCAAGGAATACAGCATTCGGAAGATTTTCGGCGCGGGTGTAGGAAATATTTTCAGTCTGATGAATGCGGACTATGTGTGGATCGTGGTCACAGCATTTGCGATTGGCGCGCCACTTGGGTTTTTTCTCATGGACAGGATGCTTTACGCGGTGTATCCTTATCCGCTCCCATTCCAGATATGGCCGTTTTTGGTTACGATCAGTTTGATGATCGTGACGGTAGCGATCACCATTTTGTCGCAGCTTCGTCGCGTGATCCGAGAGAACCCAACTGTGACGCTGCGCAGCGAGTAAATATCAACCGCGAAGTTTGTCCAGCAATATGTTGAGCTGCTGCGCTTCCTGGCGAGTAAGGTGCGCGTAGATCGATGCCCACGATTCCCCGTTCTCATCGATTTTTTTCAGCAGGTCAAGTCCTTTGGGCGTAATCGATATATCGACCTGCCGTCGGTTCGCTGCGCAAATCTCTCTCTTCACACATCCCTTTTGACGCAACTTTTCTACCAACCGGGTGGCATTGCTGTTTTTGTCGAGCATACGGCCGGAAATTTCTGCCAGCATTAATTTTTTGGGATGACTGCCGCGGAGTATCCGCAACACATTGTACTGTTCGGCGGTGATGCCATGTTGCTTCAGGCGGCCGTTATTGAGATTGTAGAGCCAACTGCTCGTGAACAAAATGTTAATCGCTGCCTTGTGCTGCTCACTCTCAAACTTTTTTTGATTGATCTCTTCCTCGATTGACATTTTTATTTCGCTGTTATCGGCGATTGACAATCAATTTAACAACAATTGTTGATACAATGGTTCGCGAAGCATCCGGAAAATCCAGGCGTAGCGTGTAAAAAAGTGGCAAAAGGAACGCGAAAAAACATATCTTTCTTATCGAATGTCCTGACCAAAAAATCACAACATTCATCTGATATGAGCAAGAAACTTCGCAGCCAGAACTGGTTTGGCAAAACGGGAAAAGATGGTTTTATCTACCGGGCGTGGATGAAAAACCAGGGAATCCCAGACTATGAATTCCGCGAAAAGCCGGTCATTGGGATTTGCAATACGTGGTCGGAACTCACACCCTGCAACGCACACTTCAGGGAGCTGGCAGAATCTGTAAAGCGTGGTGTATCTGAAGCCGGCGGATTTCCGGTGGAATTTCCCGTGATGTCGTTGGGGGAAACCTTGATCAAGCCAACTGCCATGCTCTACAGAAATCTCGCGAGCATGGATGTCGAGGAGTCGATCCGCGCAAACCCCGTAGACGGCGTGGTGCTCATGTGCGGCTGTGACAAAACAACGCCCTCCCTGGTGATGGGTGCGGCGAGCGTCAACATTCCCACACTCGTAATCTCAGGCGGCCCTATGTTAACGGGCAAGTTCAAAGGCCGCGACATCAGCACCAGCGACGTATGGCGATTCAACGACGACCTTCGGTCCGGCGCTATCAACAACGAAGAATTCCGCCTGGCAGAAGCCTGCATGGCGCGAAGCCGTGGCCACTGTGCTGTGATGGGTACTGCGTCAACAATGGCGAGCATGGTGGAGTCGTTGGGTTTGTCCCTGCCAGGTAACGCTGCCATTCCCGCTGCTGACTCCCGCAGAAAAGTGCTCGCACAAATGTCGGGCATTCGCATTGTTGAAATGGTGAAAGAAGATCTGAAGATGTCGGACGTGCTCACGCGCGAGGCGTTTGAAAATGCGATCATCACCAACGCTGCCATCGGTGGTTCAACGAATTTCATTATCCACCTGCTGGCGATCGCGGGCAGGATTGGCGTACCGCTTCACCTGAATGATTTCGATAAACTTTCATCTAATATTCCTTTCATCGCCAACATCCAACCGTCAGGCAAACATTTCATGGAAGATTTTTATTACGCCGGCGGATTGCCCGCAGTAATGAAAGAGCTCGACCAGTATCTCCACAAAAACGCGAAAACGGTAACTGGAAAGACGATCAGCGAAAATTACAAGGACGCTGAATGTTACGATCGTGACGTCATCAGCACCGCCCAAAAACCATTCAATCCTTTGTCCGGCGTGGCAATCCTCTCAGGGAATTTATGTGAGAACGGCGCTGTGGTGAAGCCCTCCGCGGCAAGTCCGCATCTGATGAAGCACACCGGCAAGGCTATTGTCTTCAGCGACATCGAGGATTACAAGAACCGCATCGACGATCCATCGCTGAACATCGACGAGACTTGCGTGCTGATCCTCAAAAATGTCGGGCCGATCGGTTATCCTGGTATGCCGGAAGTGGGAAACATGGCATTACCAAAGCATATTCTTGCCAAAGGAATTCATGACATGGTACGCATCTCAGATGGCCGCATGAGTGGTACCGGTTTCGGTACGGTGATTCTACACGCATCTCCGGAGGCAGCACTCGGTGGAAACTTTGCCGTGGTACAAACAGGTGATATGATCAGTCTGGATGTTGCGAAGAGGTCGTTGCGGGTGGAAGTCTCTGATGAAGAGTTGGCGAAGAGGAAGAAAAACTGGAAGCCGATACATAAAGTGTACGACCGCGGGTATGTGAGTTTGTATCAGAAAAATGTACAGCAGGCAAACCTGGGCGCGGACATGTCTTATCTGCACGGTGGATCGGGCAGCGAAGTGGCGCGTGATTCACATTGATGAATGACAAAACCATTTCAAAATAAAACTGCCATAGTAACCGGTGCCGGCCAGGGCATCGGACTTGCGATTTGCCGGCAGCTGGCGGCGCAGGGAGCGAACGTAGTGTTGAACGACGTGAATGCCACACTTGCCGAAGAAGCTGCGAAAACGATTCATGATACGAAAGGAAGCTGTATCGCCAAACCAGGCGATGTGTCAGATGTGAGTTTCATTCATGACATGGTTCGTACAGCTGTCGAGCGTTTCGGCAAACTGGATATCGCGATTGCCAATGCCGGGATCACCTTGTTCGGTGACTTCTTTGAATACAAACCCGAAGATTTCTTCAACGTGATGAAAGTAAACCTGGGCGGAAGTTTTTTTCTCGCCCAAGCTGCGGCGAATCAGATGAAAGAACAGGAATCCGGTGGGAGTATATTATTCATGTCGTCAGTGACCGGACACCAGGCTCATAAAAATCTTTCTGCCTATGGCATCAGCAAAGCGGCGTTGGAAATGCTGGCGCGCACACTCGTCATAGAACTTTCTCCTTACAGGATTACGGTGAATGCCGTCGCGCCTGGAGCCACACTGACGGAGCGCACATCCAGCGATCCGGAATATGAGAAAGTCTGGTCGCGGATCACACCGATTGGCAAGCCCGCCACGGTGGATGACATCGCCAACGCCGCTTGCTTTTTTGTTTCTTCCCAGGCATCCCACATCACCGGCCAGGCCCTCGTTATTGACGGAGGCTGGACCAGCGTGAGCCCCTCGCCTTATTAGAGTTAGTTTTTTTTGCACTTAAAAAAGCGTTCTGAAACGCTTTTGGAGCCCTTTCGCCTCCGATGCAACCCCAGTCCACAGTCTCCCGTTCTATTGCAAAATTAGATACCGATCGGTATCTTCGCACATGCGCCAGCCTATTGAAACGAAAGCACGGATTCTAAAGCAATCGGGGCACCTGTTTAACACACAGGGCTATAAGGCGACGTCCATCAGTGATATTACCGCAGCGACGGGTTTGACAAAAGGTGCGATCTATCGGCATTTCAAAAACAAAAATCAGCTTGAGAAAGAGGCGCTCACGTATTTGTCGGGTGTGGTTTTTCAGAAGCTGACCGAAGCGATCAAGTCGAAGTCAACGGCACCGGACAAACTGCGCGCGGTGTTTGCATTCTTTGAGACTTACATCAGCAAGCCACCGGTAAAAGGCGGCTGTCCCCTGCTCAATGCTTCGACGGAAGCAGATGACGCGCATCCGGTGTTGCGTAAGCAAGCCGCCGCTCTGCTGGATATGCTGAAAGGTTCGATCGCATCCATGCTTGAAAAAGGCATCAAATACGGTCAGCTGAAACCCAACATCCAGAAGGAATACTATGCGTCTGTGATCATCGCCATGCTCGAAGGCGCGGTGATGATGAGCAAGTTGAAAGGGAATAATGAAGACATCCGGATCGCGGTACGTTACCTGGAAAGCATCCTGAAAGAAATAGAGATTTAATTTTTTTTGAACCTAATGATACCGATCGGTATCTAAAAAGAAATATGAAGATCCTCATCGCAAAATTCATCGGCCTCTACCTGAACGTGCTGGCGATTTTTTCCCGGACATTGGCTGGCAAAAAAGGATATTACCTCTTCTCTTCGCCTGCGCGGAAAGTGGTGAAAGATCATCAGTTGAATTTTCTGGAGACTGCGGAAAAATCATCTTTTCAGTGCAACGGCGATACGATCCGGGTATATCGTTGGGGAACAGGTGAAAAGAAAATCCTTTTGCTCCACGGCTGGCAAAGCAACAGCTTCAGGTGGAAGTATTACATCGATGGTTTACAGAAAGATCAATATACCGTGTATGCATTGGACGCACCCGGCCACGGTTTGTCGACCGGGAAATATCTCAACATCGCGATCTACTCTGAAGTGATAGAAACCTTCCTTTATTTAACACAGCCCATGGATGCGATCGTCGGTCATTCGATGGGCGCGGTGTCCGTGCTGTATACACTGTACAGGTTACCCAATCTCGATGTGAGGAAACTTGTCATCATGGGGTGTCCGGGGGAAGCCAATGATTACATGATCCGGTTCACAAAAATTCTGAGTCTGAATAAGACTACGTTACAGGCGATTGTGGATGGGTTTGAAAGATTCACCTATCACGTGCCGACCTATTTCTCATCGCCGCGTTTTGGAGAGGCGGTAAAAATTCCTACGTTGATCATTCACGACCGCGAAGACAGTGAAGCGCCCTATCATCACATTCCCGGAGTCCACCAGGCGATCAAAAATTCCCAGTTGGTGACCACTTCGGGGCTTGGGCATAACCTCAGATCTCCCGAGATCGTCAAACAAGTTCTTGATTTTGTGCAGGTGGACGTCCGTGAGAAGGCTATTCAGGTTGTCAAGCTGCATTTGAATTAGCCTTCGACTTGGCTCAGGCTGACTCCCTTCGACTCCCTGCCTGCCGGCAGGCAGGCGCTCAGGCCCTTCGACTTCGCTCAGGCTGACTCTCCCTTCGGTTTCCCAATACCTAATGCCCAACCCCTCTCACCTCTCAAGCGAATCTTTCATCCCACCATACAACACATCCAGAACACCCGCTTCAGTATAGAATTTTTGTGGAAAAGGCAGGTCGATCTTTGAAACATCATTCAACTCTTTCATGACATCTGCGGGAAGCTCGAATTTAAGACACCCTAGTACGTCTTCCACTTGCGAAACTTTCGTTGCGCCCACAATGGGAATCACCGACTGCATTTTGTGCTGACGTGTCCAGTTGATTGCTACTTGAGACGCTGGTACACCGAGTCGCTCGCTCACTTCGACAACTTTTTTTGTAATCATCACAGCACGTTCACCAAGGCGGATGCTGGCTTCAGGCAGGCGGCCTTTATCACCCTTGAGATATTTGCCGGTGAGCGCTCCGCCGGCGAGTGGCGCCCAGGGAGTGACCGTCATGTTGTAAGCTTTTGCCATCTCCATCAGTTCCGGCTCGACCGTTCGCTGGATCAAACTATATTCAATCTGTAATCCAACAAACTGCGACCAGCCGCGCAACTGTGCCATCGTATTCGCCTGACTCACCACCCACGCAGGTGTGTCGCTGACACCGATGTAATGAACAAGTCCACGCGTAACGAGATCTTCTAGTCCTTTCATCATCTCTTCCGTGGGAGTCCACTGATCCCAGGCATGAACCCACAGCAAGTCGATGTGATCGGTGTTCAATCTCTTCAGACTTTCGCGCACACTGCGCATCATATTCTTGCGGTGGTTGCCGGCGAAATTCAGATCACCCGTTCTGTCGCGAAGGGAATATTTGGTAGCGATCACAAAATGATCGCGGTCGGCTTTGACAAACTCCCCAAGATATTTTTCCGAGGTGCCTTCTGTGTAGCGATTGGCGGTGTCCAGAAAATTACCTCCGGCGTTGGCGAAGGCATCGAATATCTGCTTGCTGCCCTGTTTGTCGGCGCCCCACTTCCACTCTGTGCCAAACCCCATGGTGCCAAGACACAGTTCAGATACGCGCAGGCCTGACTGGCCGAATAGTTTGAATTTCATTGGATGGATTTTATACCACAATAAGATAACGAATCGTCAAAAAGTTTAGGTAAACAGCTTTTTTCAGGGCTTTTTCTGATCTTTTTTGCTGAAATGGAATTCTCGTTTACCTTTGCACTCCCTAAAATTATTGGGACGGGAGCTTAGCTCAGCTGGTTCAGAGCATCTGCCTTACAAGCAGAGGGTCGGGGGTTCGAACCCCTCAGCTCCCACGTGAAGCAGCCATTGGAAAGTGGCTGCTTTTTTGTTGCCGTCCTTTTCCTGGCTCTGAACATTACAGCCACACGGTAAGAAAATCGAGGTCAAATATGTCAGGATTTCCGTACATTGAAATACTATGTTTATCGGAGGCTAACCGATAGTTTTAGATTGTTGCCCTTAAAATCTATTGTTCCAGGGAGCCGTGATTGTAGCCATCAATAAAAAAATAATCTGTGACTTTCCAGACGATCGGTCAGGTTATGGTGTTGCAAACCGGGGTGTGAATGGAATTTTTGTGTGAAGTCGCTCCGTTTCGAAATAGGGAGAATCTGTGCTCCTGTTTTGTTCTTAAAGCAGAGTGTTTAACCGGCAATGGGCTTGACGGCTGTGCTGAACCAGAGATTAATCAAAGTTGACTTCAAAAACACCTTGTTGGTTCCTTCATTATAAATGATGATGCTATGAAAAAATTAGTTTTACAGTTACTCTTTTTGACACTGGGACTTTCCGCTAGTGGTCAGAGTTTGGTTGGCACTATTACCAACGGTGATGGAGGAGCCTTGCCTAATCCGAAAGGAGTATTTGTCACGGGCGGCTATGCTTATGTTCCGAACGCCAATGGAACACTCGCAATTCTTGACGTAACGAATCCGCTCGCACCGGTTCGGAAGGGTATTGCTGCTAATGGAACAGGTGGTGTGATCATGCCCAGTCCAACATCAGTTTTTGTTGCCGGCAGTTACGCCTATGTGACTTATTATGGCGGACTGGAAATTCTGGACATCAGCAATTCACTTAACCCGATACATAAAGGAAATCTACCGAATGGAACCGGGGGCGCAAATATTAATGCCCCTTCCGGATTATTCGTTTCGGGTGCCTATGCGTACATCGCTTCTTCTAGCGGAGCAGCCCTAGAAATCGTTGATGTCAGCAATCCGGCCAGTCCCATTCATAAGGGCGTTATTACAAATGGAACTGGTGGTGCCGCGCTGTCGAATCCAAGTTCTGTAACCGTCGTTGGGAACACTGCATTTGTCACAAGCTATAATGCACTCGAAATCGTTGACGTCAGCGATCCGGCAGCCCCCGTTCATCGAGGCAAGATTCAAAATAGTCCGACTGTGCCACTGAATAGCCCTGTGTCCGTTGCAGTGTCAGGTAATTACGCTTACGTAGCCTGCTCTTTTGGGAATACCCTGGAAATTGTTGATATCACCTTTCTTAATGCACCCACCCACAAAGGAGCTCTGACTACCGGTTTGTCAATGCCCTCCTCCGTCAAAGTCGTGGGCAATTATGCTTATGTTTCAAATTCTACAGTCAATACAGTGTCAGTGGTGGATGTGAGCAATCCCATCAATCCGGTTGTCAGCTCTACACTCACAGGAGGAACTTTTCCGGTATCACTATCTGTCTCCGGGACCTATCTCTATGCGGCAACAACATCGACGACTAAGCCTGCCGTCGATATTTATGACATCAGCAATCCAGCCACACCAATATATAAGTTGAGTTACGTCAACGATGGCGTTCAGCTTAGTAATGGTGGCGTTTCAAGCTTTGCAGTGTCAGGCAATTATGCTTACGCCCCAAGCTATTGGACAGACGCCATCGAAATCATTGACATTACAAACCCCTCCGCACCAGCTCATAAAACCAATTTCCCCAATGGCATGGGTGGTGCGGTATTTTTTCACCCCACAAGCGCGCAGTTGGTAGGAAGTTATTTGTATGTAATAAATGAAAACAGCCTGGAGGTTGTCAATGTGTCGAACCCTGCATTTCCAACTCATACAATGAATCTTGCCAATGGATCCGGCGGTGCCGTATTTAACCTGGTGACAAGTATGGCGATCTCCGGGAACTACGCATTCATCACATCAGCGACCGCAAATGCTTTGGAAATACTTGACATCTCCAATCCCGCCGCTCCGACACATCTTAATACAGTTTTTAACGGAGGGGCTGGCGGTGCAATCATAAATGACCCTAGAGCAATCACCATCTCAGGCAGCTATGCTTACGTTATCAACGCTCACGGCAATTCGCTGGAAGTAATAAATATTTCTAACCCATCATCCCCAGTTCACACGGCAAACATTCCTAACGGTGCAGGAGGTGCGCAGCTCGGCTATCCAACTTGTATTTCAATTTCGGGGTCCAATGCATACATCGCTTGTGCGATCGGTCCCGCGTTTGAAATCCTGGACCTATCCAATCCAGCATTGCCGACTCATAAGGCAAGTCTTGCTGGCGTGGGTGGGTATTCTTCCATTCATGTTTCCAATGGTCTGGCTTATGTGACAAATTCGGGCGCAGGTGTTCACGTGGTCGACGTCTCCAATCCAGCAACGCCGTATATATCAACCTCTTTCAGCACCACGGCTGGTTCTGCTCTGAACTTCATCACGCGACAAGGCAACTACCTTTACTTACTTTCCAATACCAATTTGGGTATCTATCAGATTCCCCCAACAATAAGATCATTTACACCAACGTCAGGACCGGTAGGAACACTCGTTACCATCAGCGGTGCCAACTTCAGCGGCGTTCCAGGCGGAAACACAGTGTCATTCAATGGAACGCCGGCGACGGTGACTACAAGTTCTGTGAACAGCATCACAACTACGGTTCCTGCTGGAGCAACGAATGGACCAATCTCCGTCACCGCGGGACTGACATCAACATCATCTACAAACTTTACAGTAATTCCAACGATAACAATTACCTCACCTGCGTCCGGAGTTTATGGGGGAACGATCCCGCTAACATTCAGTGGCTCATCAGGCGCAGTGACTTATTCCGTCGTGAACAATACAGGCACGGCGACGGTTACCGGATCCACATTGAATCTCACTGGTGCGGGAACCGTGACGGTGACCGCTAATGTCGCGGCAACCGCAAGTTATGGAGCTGCCTCCGCGACTCAGGTCGTTACAATAACCCGGGTTACACCCGCGGTTACGATCACATCCGGATCAACTGGTACCTATGGGGCCACGCTAAATCTGACGGCAAGCGCCGGAGGATCGCCAGGAGCTTTAACTTATTCGGTGGTGAACGGAACCGGAGCAGCAACCCTGTCCGGGTCGGTATTAACATTCACCGCCGCGGGTACAGTAATGGTTACCGCTACTGTTGCCGCCTCAACAAATTACACAACTGCAACGTCTGCAACACAAACGATTACAATCGGCAAGAAGACTCCAAACGTAGTGATAACGTCGCCGTCCTCTGGAACATACCTCGGCACGATCAACCTTGTCACCAGTATGGACGGATCACCAGGGTCGCTAACATACTCCGTTGTAAACAACACCGGCGCCGCGACTTTGTCCGGCGCAATACTCACATTGACCGGAGCGGGAACTGTTCTCCTGACGGCAAACGTCAGTGCGACGGCCAATTACAATGCGACCTCAGTTGTGCAAACGGTGACCATTAACAAGGCCACTCCAGTGATAACCATGACGTCCGGGACGTCGGGAACTTTTCTAACTTCCATCGGCCTCACGTGTAATAAAGGTGGTTCGACCGGTTCCGTTACTTATTCGGTCGTCAACGGCCCAGGTGCAGCTGTAGTCGCTGGCTCGTCAACATTGGTGTTGACCGGGGCTGGCACCGTGAGAGTAACGGCTTCAGTAGCCGCTGACGCAAATTATGTCGCCGCCAATTCTGCACCTCAAACAGTCACGATTAACAAGGCGACACCGTCCGTAACCATGACCTCTACTTCGTCGACCAGCTTTAATGCGCCCATCACGCTCAACTCGTCCACTAACTCAACAGGGGTTGTCAGTTATTCGGTGGTGAACGGCACGGGGTCCGCCACTATTTCTGGCAACATCCTGACACCTACAGGTACCGGCACCGTTTCGGTAACTGCCAATGTCGCCGCTGATGCAAATTATAATGCAGTATCGTCAACACCACAGACCATTACTATCAGTAAGGCGCCTCAGATGATCACTTTTACTTCACCCGGATCCGTATGTCTAGGCGCGACAAAGACTCTTACTGCAACCTCGACCTCCGGTCTGACAGTATCATTTGCAACGCTTGACGCTACCAAAGCAACTGTTGCAGGAAGTTCTGTAACAGGCGTCGCAGCCGGATCGGTCTCCATTACCGCGAATCAAGCAGGGAACGCGAACTATTTGCCGGCTTCACAGGTGACTCAAACGTTGACAGTAAACCCGCTAACGACGATAACGACACACCCGTCAACAACAGGGCAGCTCACATGTCCAAACTCTGCAACTTCAGCACTGATTGTTGCCGCCAGCGGCGCCTCAGTGACGTACCAATGGTATAAGAACACAACGAGTTCCAACAGTGGTGGAACGTTGATCAGCGGCGCGACCTCTTCAAGTTATACTCCACCGTCAACAACAGTCGGCACACTGTACTACTATGCCATCGCAACCGGAACCTGTGGGACTGCTACCAGCAACTCATCGGGTGCCATAACCATTTCAACCACTTATCCTGCCGTCACCGTATCATCCAACGTGATGATCTGCTCCGGCCAGAGCACAACATTGACTGCAGGTGGTGCGAGCACGTACTCGTGGTCCCCCACAACAGGACTGAACACGACTACTGGAAGTTCCGTCGTGGCGACGCCAGCATTGACCACAACTTACACCGTAACCGGTACCAACGCATCGGGCTGCACGGGAACGAACGCTGTGACAGTTACTATCAGCCAGTATGCACAGAGCATATCGTTTGGTGCGTTGCCGACAAAAACGTACGGCGACGGGCCTTTCACGATCAGTGCTTCAGCATCATCGGGACTTGGAGTGACCTTCGGCAGTTCCAATACATCGGTAGCACAGGTTTCGGGAAATACCATCACCATTGCCGGCGCTGGCTCCGCCATCATCACTGCTTATCAAAGCGGTAACAGTTGCTTCCTCGCTGGAACTCCCGTCGGGCAAACGCTCAACGTTAATAAAGCCAATCAAACGGTTAACTTCAGTCCTCCTACTCAGATCTGTGATGGCAATCCCTTCACTCTCTCTGCATCTACATCATCAGGGTTGGGTAATTTCTCGTTTACCAGCAATCACCCTGAACAGATCTATGTGTCGGGATCCACGGCCTACCCATACTACGGAGCTGCATCCCTCCAGGCGTATGAACCGGGCAACCAAAACTATAATGCGGCCTGGTCTTCTCCTGTCTCCGTGGCTGTTGGACCGACGTGGGGATCGATATCACAATCCTGCAGCTTGTCATCATGTGGATATGCATGGCTTTCCGCTGGCGAAGGAGGAAGTTCTTACTATTGGAGTGACGGTGCTGGTGGCCGGGAAAGGTACGCTTACTATTCCGGAAACTATACCGTCACATACTTTTGGAATGGATGCTGGGTAAGTGCTTCCACTTATGTCGATGAATGCAATGGTTGTGAACCTCAGCGCGTGGCTTCTGACGATACCAAGGATCCAAACGTAGAAGACGACTCGAATCACTTGTTCGGTGTGTCCCCTAACCCGGCATCCGACAAAGTTCTTGTAACATTGTCGAGGGTGGCGCAGGAAGACAGTCCGGTCTCCATCAACGAACTCACCGGCAAGCCGTTGATTCAAGGCGTGATTGAGAAAGGAAAACGAGAGAAGCAGTTTCCGATCGGCGACCTGCCACCAGGCATGTACATCGTCATTATCAAAGACGTGAAAAATGAGCGGTATAGAAAATTGGTAATTGCGCGATAGCAAACAACCCAAAATTAAAGAAGGGCTTTGGAAAAATTCAAAGCCCTTTCTTTTTTAACAAGTTCATTCTTGCGTACTGTCGTGGTTCATGATTACGATGGCTTCCGCCTATTATACTTACCCGGAGCTGCTGATCAAAATGTCTTTACCGACTTATCGTGCCCGCTCAAAATACTCATGGAAAGGCCGATCATGAATTCGTGGCTGGTAAAATTCAAGCTGGAAGCGGGACTTCCCGGCAGTTCAAACACGTATCCGAAGCGTACACTTTTAACCAACGCCTGCAAGATCACGCCATAGGTTGCAAAATTTCTTGTAAAAATTCCGGCTGTGTAAAGCTCGTGGATATTAAAGCTCGCATTGACGTCGGCTGACAGAGGAGCCCCGCTAGTCCCGCGGAGCAGAACCGATGGCTTGAATCGTATCGCGGGGGAAATAAACATGACATACGAGCCCAGTGCATAGTAGTGCTGTTTATATAATTCGATGTTCTGCCCACCCTGGCTTACTGTGGCGGGTAACAAGCGGGGCACCGAAAATCCCAGCATGAAACGGTCATTCTTCACAATCACGCCCGCTCCTGTATTGAATTTCGTCTCAGACCATTGATTGAATGCGGCGTCACCGGCGTCCCGTATCGTCAACCCGGAGGGATCGGCGGAATACCGAATAAAACCCGTCTGTATCCCGAAAGCAATGGAAGTCTTTTCAACCTGTATCTTATAACTGTAAACGGCATTAACCTCCGTGTTCTTAATATCTCCCAATTTATCCTCTACCACCATCAGACCCAATCCCATTTTATTCCGGTACACAGACATGTGAGTTGTAAAATTTACAGTAGTGGGATTGGCATCGAGACCGGCCCATTGCGTACGATACTGCAGGGTTGCATTGAACATATTGTTGCTGCCTGCGTACGCGGGATTGAACGTCAGCGGGTTGTTCAGGTATTGTGCATAGATAGGATCCTGTTGCGCATTTAAAATCCGTGGGGCGATAGCCATCACGAGGAGGAAGGTCACTATTCGTTTCATGTCGTATCGTTTATGCCTGTCTCTATTTACGTAGTGAAATGAATCCGGTGCGTGACGGAATACCGCTGTCAAAAGTGATTGAGTAGAAGTATACGCCCGGCGGCAGGTTCGCACCGGAGTTGTTCCTTCCGCTGAAGACGCGTGTTAGGTTGTCGTAGTCATTGGTTTCGAACACGACGTCGCCCCACCGGTTTAAAATTGATACATGGTTTCTTTTGGTTTGAGGCAGAAGGTCTATGTTCTGAATAAAGAAGATCTCGTTCTTGCCATCGTCGTTAGGAGACATTGCGTTGAACACGGTGATGTCTCCCGTAAACTCGATGGCAATTGGTTGCGCAGCGCAGAGGTTGGTGAGGTCACAGATTTTGATGGTAAACTGATCGGTTGCGGCGTATGGCTTGCCTGTATAGTCGATGGTCAGCGTTTTACCCGACAAAATTGCAGGCGCTCCGCTCTCCGGTTGCGTAGCGACTTGGAGTGTTGAGAAATCGAGGTTGTTGTCGGGATCAGAAAGGAGGGTCGTCAAATCAATGGTAACCGTACCATCAATAAAAGCTGTTTCTACCACAGGCGCGATGGATGGCGGATGGCAGGTTTGAATGTTAGCGGTGATGGCCGTGCGGCTGCTTTCGCAATTTCCATTGTTGATGGAGACGTAGTACGTTGTCGACACCGACAAGCTCGGCGTAACATACGTATCGTTCTTTTCACCCGGGATCGCAGTACCACCTGAGGAGACGGTGTACCATACGTACTGCCCATTTGATGCGCCGGAAACTTTCAGACTAATAGATGCCGGCGAGCATACGGGATTTGAACTAACGACTTGCGGCGGCGATGGAATTGCATTGATCAATAGGTCTGAACTGCTGGAAAAAACCGTTGAAGCAAAGTCGCCGCTGATTTTACATCTGTAAAACCCGGCGCCGAAATTTCCAGTTGTGCTGACAAACAAGTTGTTCGTTGCAACATTTGAATAACCACCTCCATTGTTCAGGTCAAGAAATGGAGCCGCCCCGTCCGGAGAATATTGCCATTTATAAGTGATGTTGGTTGTGCCGATGGCATTGGTAGAGAATTGGGCAATTATTCCATCGCATGCCGTTACATGAGTCGGTTGGGCATTGATGGTGATGACAGGAGCTGCGGTTACTGTAAAGATGTTGGTGCTGCTTGCCGTATTGGTTCCTACAGTAACTGAGATTGTTCCGGTCATGGAGCCTGGCGGGACATTCACTGTAAGGCTCGTTGTTGAGCCTGAAGTCGGAGTGGCTTGTGTGCCGCCGGCGAAGGATACGACGTTATTGGATGGCGTTGGGTCAAAATTGGTTCCTGTGATAGTGACCGTAATGCCGATCGGGCCGGATGAAGGCGTGAACCCTGAAATGGTCGGAGGTTGTAGTACGTTGAAATTCGACGTGCTCGTTGCTGTATTCGCTCCTACCGTTACGCTGATCGGTCCCGTGGTAGCGCCAGCAGGTACGCTTGTTGTGATGCTCGTTGAGGTACTTGCGGATACATTGGCGGCGGTGCCGTTGAACATTACGATGTTGTTAGCCGGTATGGGGTCAAAATTGGTTCCGTTGATCGTAACTGTTGTGCCAATGACTCCGGAGGTTGGCGAAAAATTGCTGATCGTAGGTGTACCGAGAGTCATTGCCAGTCGAGCAACTCGATTTCTGCCGGTTCCATTGTGTGATAAAAAAGCACCCCCGATCAGGATTTTTCCATCCGCTTGAATTGCGATTGAATTAACTGATTTGTCTGTCCCCGAGCCCGGATCGAATGATAAGTCCAGACTGCAATCCTGATTTATTCGAGCGATATGATTTGTTGTGATCCCATTATAGCTCGTGAAGGACCCACCGATAATAATCTTCCCATCAGCTTGCACTGAAATTGCGGTGACGGGGTTGTTAAGGCCGCTACCCGGATCAAAAGAAGTATCAAGACTACCATCTGAATTAATACGCGCGACCTGAATTCTGCTTACCCCGTTGTAACTGAAAAAATTGCCACCGATAATAATTTTGCCGTCAGTTTGAAGACCTGCGGAATAGATAGGATGTCCGATTCCGGTTCCCGCCATAGGATCGAAAGAGGTGTCCAAACTTCCATTTGTGTTTACCCTCGCAATATTATTTCTGGTTGTGCCATTGAACGCGGTGAAATCCCCGAAGACAATGACCTTGCCATCCGGTTGCACGATGGATGATGATATAGGTGCATTTGTGCCCGTCCCGGGATCGAAAGAAGTATCAATACTTCCGTCCGCATTGAGCCGTGCAATATATTTTCTGGCCGTACCGCCGTAGTTTATGAAGTTTCCTGAAACAATGATCTTTCCGTCCAGCTGTATATGAACTTTGGTGATACCGCTCCCGGCAGAAAGACCGGGAGGGCTAAATGAACCATCCAGAGTTCCGTCAACATTCAAGCGAGCTACACATCCTCTTGGTATCCCATTGAACGATATGAAAGATCCGGCAATAATCAACTTGCCGTCGCTTTGAGCCGCCACTGCCACCACTAACCCCAGTGAGCCAACTCCGGGATCAAATGAAGTGTCCAGACTACCATCCGAATTCAGTATCGCTACATTCTTTCTGGGTGTATTATTGAAGGACGTAAAACCACCGGCAATGGCCATCTTCCCATCTGTCAATGGGTTGACAGCATAAACGATGTTATTAGCTCCCGTTGGCGTGTTAAATGATTGGTCAAGACTTCCATCGGTATGAAGTCGAGCCAGACTATTCAGAACAGTTCCGTCATAAGACGTAAAACTGCCGCCTATGATAATTTTTCCATCAGTTTGAATACCTGTAGATTGAACTATCAGACCTGACGCACCAGTACCTGGATCAAAGGTAACATCAGCTGTTCCGTCATTGTTAAGGCGCGATACAAAATTTCTTGACAGGCCGCTAAAATTCGTGAAGGGTCCACCGACAATTACTTTTCCATCAGGCTGAAGTAAAACTGTTCTGACCTCATTGTTTCCGCCCGCTCCAGGATCAAACGAGGTATCCAGACTGCCGTCTGTATTCAGTCTGCAGATATTGTTTCGGGTTGTGGCGTTATAGGTATTGAAATTTCCGCCAATCAGAATTTTATGATCGGGTTGTATATGGAATGTTTCGACTACGCTGTTGGCTCCTGAGCCTGGATCGAAAGAGGTATCCAGACTTCCGTCAGAGTTCAACCGGGCAATTCGATTTCTGGCTGTGCCATTGTAGGTTGTGAAGGATCCTGCTATGAGCACCTTTCCGTCGCCTTGCGCCAAAACGCGTTGAACAATACTACTTGCCCCACTGCCAGGGTCAAATGACATGTCAACCGAGCCATCAGCATTCAACCGTGCTATGTAGTTTCTGGCAGTTCCATTGAAGCTGGTAAAGTACCCCCCAATTACTATTTTTCCGTCGCTTTGAACAGACACAGTTTGAATTGCGCTGTTGGCCCCCGTACCTGGGTTGAAAGCAGCATCCACGCTTCCGTCGGAGTTTAGACGAGCAATAGAACTCCTGACAGTACCATTGTAATGGTAAAAATTACCTGCTATGATGATCTTCCCATCTGCCTGAATCGCCGAAGTCCGTACAAGATCATCGGCGCCAGATCCGGAATTGAAGGTCAAATCCAGGCTACCATCTATGTTAAGGCGCGCAATTCTGTTTTTTATAATGCTATTATAGTTGGTGAATGCACCTCCAATAATGATCTTACCGTCTGTTTGCAGAGAAGTTGTGTATATCTGGTTGTCCGGGCCATCACCCTTTCCAAAACCAGCGTCGAGCGAATTGAACGTAGGGTCCACGTTGTAAAACTGGGCGACGGTTGTGCTGGCAAACACCTGCAGTACAAAAAGCAATACCGTTCCGAAATCTTTGCAAATGTTGCGTTTGCTTACATGCATCTCAGGAGCATGCTCATTCAGCTTTAGCTTAATTGAATCTGTCTTCAAAGCCATTTATTTATGAAATCGATTATTTAATCCTTGATGCGGCGCATACCTCATTCGACATCGTTATCACAAAACTCCACAGCAATAACTATCTCATCGGGTCCACGTGTCCGGCTGCCCGAAAACCGGAGCCGTCAACCTCAGCATCCAGGCTCCGATGAGAATTAACATATTGATTGGCTTCATGGTCCAAGTCAGTTTTTTACAAACGCAGCGGCGAGGCCGATCAACGCAAATGCGGTGTATTTCAGAAATAACATCATCTTCACTTTTACAATGTTTCTCCTGATCATATGTATTGAAATTTTAGGCAATACAATTCCCTGAAGCTGTTGCTTCTATTTTTTTTGTATTAGTGCTCGAAAAACCTAGCTACCGGGGATTTTGACT
Source organism: Cyclobacteriaceae bacterium (assembly GCA_044227305.1). Taxonomy (GTDB): domain Bacteria; phylum Bacteroidota; class Bacteroidia; order Cytophagales; family Cyclobacteriaceae; genus ELB16-189. The sequence continues at coordinate 91,676 of JBGAFJ010000003.1, forward strand.
CGTGATAAATTACCGTTCAAAAATACTTTACCGTTCCTCGTCCGCCTTGTAAAAAGGCGAACGATCTGTTCATTCATTTGGTTTACCGTTTGGTTATTCAAAGGTAGATGCCTCAAATGATCCCTCGTAGTTTAAACGTTGCGTTCTGTTATTCTTTTGTTGCACCATGGATCTTTTGTGTTTGGCATCGGTTAAGGCGAAGGGCGTGCCGGTTTGTTGGAATGGCGCAAAGAATCGATTTTCACGGTTGTTTCCTGATTGTCACAGAACACTGTACTGAAATGAAACGTCTGAGTGTTACATTTTAATACACTTTTCAAAACATCGATTCTGCAAAAAGCTCTTTTAGTGGTTTTTCCTTAGCTTCATCAGGTGGTATTGGCTTTGTAGGTTGTTGACTACTCGATTGGCACACAAGTATTAACCAATAAAGAAGAGCTATGTTACTGAGCTACCTCAAACTCTCCCTCCGCCTGCTGGCGCGAAATCCCTTCTTCACGTTCATTAATGTGGCGGGACTGGCGATTGGCTTCGCTTGCTCTTTTGCGCTTTGGCAGTATGCAAGTTCTGAACTTCATACAGATCGATATCATCCAGGCTATGATCGCATAGTAAGGATAGGCTTGAACTGGCAGTGGACCGACGACTTTAAAACCTGGGGTCATATGAAAGTCAGTTGGTTTGATTTAAAAACAGCCCGACAGATAAATAATGATTTTCCTGAAATAGAAAGTTTTGTACGCATTGTTCATCAACCGGATTTTATGAACGAGATGATGGGGCATGGGAATCAGATCGTGCTTTCATCTGAAAAACAGGACGACGATAGAATATTCAAGGAAACGAAAGGGATTTATGCCGATCCCAACTTATTTGAATTCTTTTCGATCCCTCTTCTTTACGGAGACAAATCGAATGTGATCAAGGATCCTCATTCCATTGCTTTGTCGCAGACCATGTCACAAAAGTATTTTGGCAACATGAATCCCGTGGGGGAACTGCTGGTCTTAAACGGACTCCAAACCCTGAAAGTGACTGGTGTATTCAAAGATTTACCTAATAACACCCACCTCAATTTTAATTATGTTCTTTCCAATGGTGCCATACTCAATCGATGGAATGACTATGACTGGCCCAATAGCCAGTATTATCTCCGTTTAGCAAAGGGCACTAATCTCACCCAATTTGCAAGAAAGGTTTTAAATAAGAAGGACTTTTATTGGCGTGAGTTTTTAGCATCGATGCCCTACATAAAAGCAGAATGGTGGATCCAACCATTGGATGATATCGCGTTTAGTAACAATTACACCGGGGATTATTTTACACCCAAATCCAAGTCATTGCTGACCGTGTTTTCCGTCGTTGCATACCTTATTTTATTTATGGCCTGGGTGAACTATATCAACCTTACATTGGCCAGAACATCGAAGCGCTTGAAAGAAATTGCTACACGGAAAATATCGGGGGCTTTAGCTTTCGATTTTGTAAAGCAATTTCTTGTTGAGTCGATCCTGATCAATTTCATTGCCCTGTCACTGGCCTTCGCGGTGCTCCAGTTGCTTCGAGTTCCCGCTCAACAATTTTTGGATTTGCCACTGGGGAATATGAGCTCGCTAACGCCCACGGATATTGGGTTTTTCGCCGGGGTGGTGATGATCGGAATTTCCGTGACTGGATTGTATCCGGCATTCATGGCGTTAAAATATAATTCAAAAAAATTACTTTCTTTCAGATCAGCCACTCGTAGTTCCAAACTAACAGGCATACTCACCGCGGCCCAATATGCCGTTGCCATTGTGTTGCTGCTCAGCATTACCATCATGTACCTCCAACTTAATTTCATTTTTTCCAAAGCATTTGGATCGGATCAGGGGTTGATCGGTATTATAGAATCTCCGGTATTGCGCTCCAAAGATTCCGAACGACCAATGACTTACTTCAAGGATCATCTGATGTCAAAAGGCTTTACCCGGGAGACTTCACTTTCCAATACAATGGTTGGGGATGATAACAATCAAGGGTTTAACACCCGGAAAAATCCAAAAAGTGCGACGGTAGGATTAGAATCGAACGGAGGGGTAAGTGAAGATTTTATTCCATTTTTTGGGATCACGTTGCTGGCCGGAAGAAATTTTGTCCGTGATGATCGAGCGGATGTGGTCATTCTAAGCCGCACGGCCATTCACCGGTTTGGCTATGAACAACCGCAGGATGCAATCGGCACTACGATATGGATCCGACCAGACAATCTTGATTCGGTAGATCGCAAAGAGGTTGAGGTCATTGGTGTCATTGAGGACTATGGTACGAAACCACTGTTCAACCTGGGCGAGGTAAGTACCGAATACCGAGGGGGTGGAATTTGTTTGACCTATCGGAATGGATTGTTTGGCAGTATAACTTCTGCAAGGTTGGCCGTAAAAATAGACCCTGGAAAAGTATTTCAAACGACGTCAGAAATAGAACAGCTTTTTGCCCAGATTTTTCCGGGGAACCCGTTTATATTTTACTTTCTGAACGATAACATCAATCGTCATTACAAGAGTGAACTAGCCAGCCGTAATCAAATTCTCTTCTTCTCTTTGCTGGCGATTGGAGTCTCCTGTTTGGGTTTGTTGGGAATGATTTCAAACAAAGTGGTGGAGAAAACCAAGGAAATCGGCATTCGTAAGATATTGGGAGCAAAGTTGTACCAGATTGCACGGATACTGTTGAAGACAACGTCAAAACATATTGCAGTAGCTACATTCGTTGCAATTCCTATAGCATACTATTTCGCGAAACAATATTTGGAAAAATTCTCTGAGCGTATAGTGCTGCGATGGTGGCACTTTACACTTCCTGTTTTGATTTTGGTTGCGATCATGTTGGCTACCATTGCTTCCGTGCTATGGAAGGCCGCGAGGAGCAATCCGGTGGAAGCGCTGAAGTATGAATGAGTTCGAGACAAGAGTTGCAAGTGTAAATTGCATAAAGTCCCAGGTATGTCCAATTACTATCTTTAAGTAATGAAAAAATACGCGGGCTCAATATTGATTGTGGACGACGATGAACACGTCTTGCTCACTTCGCGTCTGATCCTCAAAGAATATTTTGAAAAAATCGAAACACTCAATTCTCCCAAGTCGCTGGAATCGAAACTTAAACAACAGGAGTTTGATGTTGTTCTGCTCGACATGAATTTCAAAGCGGGCATCACTTCGGGCAACGAAGGGATTTTTTGGATGAACCGCATTCGCCAAATCACACCGCTCGCGCAGGTGGTCTTGCAAACGGCTTATGGCGACATTGAGCTGGCTGTGAAGTCGATCAAAGAGGGGGCGGTGGACTTTCTGCCCAAACCTTGGGACAAGGAGAAGTTAGTTACCACGCTCATTAATGCCTACCAGCAATCCCTGGCTCGAAAAGAGAACAGCGAACTGAAAACCAAGCAACAGGCCCTTCAACATCACTTTAATAACGATAGCCGTCCGTTCATTGCCGCCGCGCCGGCGATGGCGCCGATTTTGCGAATCATTGACCAGGTGGCGTCCACGGATGCTACCGTACTTATTCTCGGCGAAAACGGAACCGGCAAAGAATTAGTAGCTCGCGCCATTCATCAGCAATCGCGACGGGTGGAAGGTTCTTTTATCGGCGTTGACATGGGTGCCCTGGCTTCCACGCTGTTTGAATCGGAGATGTTTGGTCATGAAAAAGGAGCGTTCACCGACGCGAAAGAAACACGGATTGGGAAATTTGAGCTGGCCAACCATGGCACCTTGTTTCTGGATGAAATGGGCAATCTCGCGGCGGAGCTGCAAGTGAAACTGCTTTCCGCATTGCAAACGAAGTCCATCTCCAAAGTTGGATCGAACAAAGTGATTCCCGTGGATGTTCGCGTGATCTGCGCAACCAATGCTCCGATCTATGACTTGGTAAAGATGGGATCGTTTCGGCAGGACTTATTCTATCGGATTAAGACCGTGGAAATTCATGTGCCACCGCTGCGCGACCGGAAAGAAGATATCCCCGCCCTTTTTGAATTTTATTTTGAGCAGTTCTGCCACCGATACCAAAAACAAATGAGTGTGAGTAAAACGGTATTGGACGCACTCAGTCAATACCATTGGCCGGGCAATGTCCGCGAACTGCAACATGCTGTGGAGCGCGCCGTGATTTTGTGTCGCGAAGCGTCGCTTTCATTAACTGATTTTCAATTGGTGCAAGAATATCGGGAGCCACACACATCTATCGATGACGCTACGCTTAATCTGGTAGATGTTGAGCGGGACGTCATCCGCCGGGCAATTCACAAGCATCATAACAATCTAACCAGAGCCGCTGAAGAACTCGGTATCAGCCGCACCACCCTCTATCGGAAGTTGGAAGAATACGGTATCAGTTCTCTTGCGAAATAAATCAGCATGCCAAGCGAGAACACGGTAAGTAAGAATTCAGAACGGCCAAAGCTATGGGGAAAAGTCGCCATCCGACTGCTCGCCACTTGTCTTTTTGGGTGTCTTACCGGTTTTCTCATTTTCAATTCACCCTATTGGATGAGCGGCATCTGGACGGGCGTGATCGCGGTGGGTTTGTTTATCCATACGATGCAATTGGTTGACCGGTCAGAGCGCAAGCTTACGGCTTTTTTGCAGGCACTTCGGCAAAATGATTTTGCGATTACTTTTTCAGAAAACGGGAGAGCGGATGATTATGATTTGCACCGGGCTTTCAATCAGCTGAATGAAGTGTTTAAAAATCTTCGCGCTGAACGCGAATCACAACATCAGTTGCTTCAGGTGGTGGTTGAACATGCCGGCGCTCCCATGATATGTTTCGACGAAGCAAACCACGAGGTCTATCTGATCAATGACTCGGCTAAGAACTTACTTCGGATTCCTTTTCTTCAAAAAGTCGGCGCGTTGGCTCGAATCGATCCGGAACTGCCAAATTTATTAAGCACAATTCAAGATGGAGAAAAAAGAACTTTTAAACTGACCCAGGACGGCAAGGTTGATTTTCTTTCCATCAATTCCCAGCATATCCGCTTTGAGGATAAGACCCTCAAGCTGGTAGCCTTATTTGATGTGACCAGCGAGTTGGCGGCACGAGAGGCAGAGAGTTGGCACAAACTATTGCGCGTGTTAACTCATGAGATTTCCAATTCGGCCATTCCGTTGTCCACGTTGTCATCGTATATCTATCAAAAGTTAGTTTCTTCGCGGGAGCAGGCCCGCGAACTCACGGCAGAAGAGCGCGAAGATATTTTAGAAAGCCTCAAGACTATTGACCAGCGCAGCCGGTCACTCAAGGAATTTGTTCAGAATTTCAGGAGCGTCGGGCAAATTCCCGATCCTCACCTTACACAACTCTCTGTCGGGGAAGTTATTCATGATACCATTCAACTCTTCGCCAAGGACTTTGAAATGAAAAATATTCAGTTTACCCTTCGTTCTGGTGACTTTACCATTTATGCCGACAAGAATCTCACTCAACAGGTACTAATCAATGTAATGAAGAATGCCATGGAAGCGATGAGCCACCTGAACGATGGCAAGAAAATTGAAATTGATGCCACCCCGATGGGTACACGTTTTGCGACGGTCACGATTCGCGACACCGGAACTGGCATCGCTCCGGAGGATCTGGAACAAATCTTTATTCCTTTTTATTCCACAAAAAAAAATGGAAGTGGTATTGGCCTGAGCATTTCACAACAAATTATGCAAAAGCAGAAAGGCGACATCACCGTACAATCCGAACCCGGCAAAGGAAGTGTATTTACGCTAAGGTTTATCTGCTAAGACCAAGGCTCATTGCCTGCTTCGCGCAACCCTGCATAAATCTTAGTTTTGCAGAAATCGCGTTTAGCACGTCATGCACATTGACATCTTAGCGGTCAAACGCATGAAGCTCCTAAACTCCTGTTAACAATTTTACAAAGCGGTCGTGATCCCATACAATATTGAGATTCTCAATTTTTCCCTGTTCATCAAAGCGGAATATAAAGATGTGATCGTTGTCGAAGCGGAGGCCTTTTGCAGGTATGCCGCCAAAATCTTTTTTCTGGGTTCCGAAAATGGTCACCGCACACGTCACGGTGTTGTCCTTCTCGTTGAAAGTCTGCGCCTTCACCGTATTGTCAAGATCTGGGAACGCGTCCATCAGCGCTGACCATATGGCTTTTCCGGTTTCATGCAGTCTTCCCTTGCCTGCATCACCGAGTGGTACGAAGGCTACGTTGCCAGAGGCGGCGCAAAGACTCATCATCCGGTTGATGTCAAAGTCCTGATAGGCGGAAAAAAATTCAATGCAGGTCCCTTTTTTACTTAGCGCATCAAGGTCTTCGGTTTTATCCAGTGTTGGTTTCATGATTTGGTAATTTTTGTTAGCCATCCTGAAGGTAGCTGCGGGGAAAAAATTGTAATTGTAAAAACGCGCACGCTCAATCTTTACTCAGCAATCTGATCAATTCATTGTGATTTTGATGGTATTCCGAGGGGTTCAGTTTGTTGAACTCAATAAACTCTTTCACCAGGTGCGACTGATCGTGCAAGCCATGCTGTTCAATCACTTCCTGCCAATCCACTTTTTCTTTGTGGGCGATGAGGGTAGAAATGTAGGAAAAGCGAATCATGCGCGCGTATAGTTTAGGTGAAATGCCCACTTTCTCGAGAAACCTTTTTTCAAGATATCGCTTGCTCGTACCGAAACGGTCGGCCATTTGATGGACCGTCACATCGCCACGATTTTGATCTACAAAGGCAACCACATCATTGATTACGTTAAGCCTTTCTTGTGCAGAGGGACGCCGGTCGTGCAGAAATTTCTCGAATGCAGCGTTGGTGGTCCCCGGCTCGCTGAGGAGATTCTGATGCAATATTTCTACTTGATCGTTGAGAACGAGTTTGAGGTCCATTCGGGTGTTTACGAGCATGGACATACGCAGACCGAGAAAATCATGAACTCCGCAGGGGCGAAAAACTATCCCTCGCATATGCACCGGTCCCTGGAGCACGATGTGGTAATTTGACGTGAATTGACCACAAACGAAAGCCATGGGTACCTGCTGTCGCGGACCGGCATGCTGATACGATGAGCAGGGAGCGGCCAGATTGAATACCATTGCTGCCCTTGCACTGGGCGGTGACTGTACATCTATTTCGTCTTTCGCGTGTCCGGTCCATTCGTAATAGCATTCCACCCAGGCACCTAATTCCGGGGACGGATCAAATTTTTGATACCTCATGAAGTAGTAGATGAACCCGGCTTAATTTACGGTTTTCTGCGCTTATCGATACTGGTGAAAGTCAGCGGGAAATCTTCGAACACATCCACGAATTTTTTTCACGACAATCCTCGATCACTTTCACCCACGACATTCTTTTATTAAAGCAACGCTTACTTCTTTGTGCTGTTTGGTCGCATTGCCTGAATCCGGTAAATGTTTTATCTTAGATGTTATGAGTTTCCCTTATGGGTCACTCAATCCGAGGGCACGATACCGGATGTCTTAAAGGTATCCCCCAATTTTCCAGAGTACTCCGAAGTTGTTGTCAGGCAGGGCTGTTGATCGTCCGGTTTTTTTGCAGTTAGAACTTAAATACATCTGTCTATATGAAAATCAAATCTACCCTGGTGCTCCTGTCACTCGTATTGGCCCTGTTCATGCAGGGTTGCACCCCAAAACAAACTTTCTCCGGCATGGTCGTGGACATTCACAACCAACCCATCGACGGCGCTTTGGTTGAAATCGGTAAAAAAAGCAAACGGACTGAAAAAGGACGATTTACACTCGAAGTAGATTCCGCCGGGCGTTATGTTATGAATGTCACAAAACTGCACTTCGGATTTGTATCCAAGATTTTCAAGGCCGCGGATCGCAACATAGTGATAACGATGGACAGTGCTACAGTAGTGGTTATACCCAATGCTGAACCGGATGATGGCGGCACCACAGATACGGGTATCGATACCCAGGCGCCGGATGCAGTCACCATCACCGATTCACCAACAACCACAGCACCGTTAAGTGCTTCCATTCCCGAAGCCACCAGTCCGTTGCGAAAAATCCCTTTCGTATATGACACCCATGGCAATCTGGTCGCGTTTGGAGATGCTTCTGTGGTGGCTGCTTACAAAGTGCTCGAGCAATTTCAGGCGCCCAACCAGGGTGCCACCGCTACAGTCGATCCGGATGATCTGGAGGAAACCGCTGAACCAGCGACAGCCGGATTCTTTCAAACCAAGGAAGGCGAAACAAACCGGTCGGGTATCCAGGGAAGCTTAAATACCATTGACACTTATTCCAGAGACGGAATGCCGGGTGACTTTACCATCGCAAAAGAAGACAATGGCGGAGGCTGGATGCAGACAAGGGGAGCTGTTGATCTCAGCTTTTTCAGGAACGGTAAAGTCATGCAATTAAAAAAAGGAAAGCATGCACGCATCACCATTCCTGTGGATACAATAGCACAGCAGATTTTGGGCGAACGCCTGTCCAAAACCATTCCTATCATGATCTATGATAAGAAGACTGGCTTCTGGAGACAGGATGTGGACAAGTGGACAGGGAAACCTTCCGTGGGCGTGCTCAATGAAAAACGTACCGCCTATGTTGCCCTGGTAAGTCACTTCTCCGTATTCAATGCAGATGAAACTTTTACAAATGCAGCGTGCATCAGGCTTTGCAACAGCGCAACTGGCCCTTCGATGGTACCTGCCGATGCCCGTGTTGAAGTGCCGGGCACCTGGAATTGGTCGTACTCTTTTGGAACCGGTTGCAACAATCCGGCGAGTGGATGCGGCGCAGGGCAAAATGCGTTTGGAATAGCACGCCTCCTTCCCTCCAGTTCTGTGGGCATGCGTTTATTTGATAACACCGGTAAGATCAGATACACCTATGCGTTCGTCGGAGGTGCAGTAAGCCCGGACATTCACGATGATAATTGCTCAACCGTGAACAATCTTGCCACGTGCAACACGTCTACGGTTCTTGATTGGAGCGTCGCGGAGGCTGCCATTAATACCACACCCGGACAGGAAGGAACGATGAACAAACCCGTCGCAGCCGCAGACGTAGTCGGAGGCAAGTTGCGCATCAGTTGGGTGTACATACCTGACGTGACAGTGACCGGCACAACCTACGATTACACTACGCTCACACCACGCCATTACCAAATCGAGGTTGTTCCTGCATCAGGAACCATCGCAGAGCGATTTATAGACATCCCTACACTGACCACTGCCCAAACCAACACGCTTGACGTAGATGTTACAACTATACCATACTCCAACACCAGTCAGGCTTATAAATTCAGAGTGATCGTCTTCGTCGGCATCACGAAAGTGCCTAGTGACTTGCTGCCATTCTGTTTCACTGCTGACACAGATACACAGCCCGTTTCTTGTCCATAACTTCTGACCCATCCCATGACTTTTCGACACACTCTTCCGTGGCTGCTGATCACGGGCTTTCTGTTGACGCATCATTACGGCTCTCAACCAACGAGCAGTCACGGAATCACAACAGGACCGAAAGATGGCAACCTGCTTTTTTATCTTCCAACATTCTCCGCATCATTCCAGGAGACATGTGTAGAGATCAAGGCGCTGGGGCACAATCAGGCATGGACCTGGTCGGCCAAATCAAAGAGCGTAAAACCTGTCTTCACCGATGGAAAAGTCATCTATGATCGGGGCCGGGTCGTCGAACAGTATATCCTGAAAGAAAAAACCATTGAACAACAATTCATCTTGATGCATCCGGCGGAAGTCTCCGCAGATGGTGATATTGTTATTTCAGGAGCCATCAGGTCGGACGGTTCATTGGTTAAAAAAACATCAGGCTGGTCGTGGCAAAATTCGACGGGAGAAATTACCCTGGGGGATGTTTATAGTTTTGACGCGGTCGGAAATCAAATTCCGTCGAGAATGGAAGTGACTGGTTCGGAGACCGTGATCACCATCCATGCTTCGGACCTCGAGAACGCAGTATATCCTGTCACTATAGATCCCGAAATCGGGGCAAATGATTTTCGCATCAGCTTCGCAGGGGGAGTTGGAAATGACGGTGATGCGTTGAACTACAGCGCAGTTTCTCCGGCTGTCGCCTACAATGCTACGACAAATACACAGCTCGTGGTTTGGGTTGAGTCGCAAACCGGCGAAGATGAAATTTATGGTCAACTCATTAACGGAACGACCGGAGTACCGCTAAGCACCAATGATTTCCGGATCAGCACGATGGGCCCCGGCGGCTCTGGTTCAACCTACGCAGCGACAGCGCCCGACGTGATTGCCATTGGCTCTTCTTTTTTTGTTGTATGGAGTGGTGACGACAACAGGGACTACGGGGCAGGAGCGCTCGCCAATGACGAATTTGAAATCTATGGCCAGTTCGTCAATGGGACCACTGGCGCGCTCAGTGGCAGTATGATACGAATCAGCACCACGGGAACGGATGGAAACGCTGCATTTGACGCCAACACGCCTGCGGTCACTTACAATCAAACTGCCAACCGACTGATGGTAGTGTGGTATTCCGATCAGGTCTCGGACAACCAGTTCGAAATCTACAGCCAGGGACTCGAGTCCGATGGAACCCTTATTGGTGGAAACGTACGCGTCTCCACCATGGGACCCGATCCCAATTCCCTGTATGACGCGTTTCGCCCGGATGTTGCCTGGAATAGCACCAGCAACCAGTATCTGGTGGTATGGCATGGCGACATTAATCTTATCGGCGATAATGAAAATGAAATTTTTGCGCGAAGACTGGATGGTATCAATGCCAACCATGGCAACCCAATCGGAAGCACCATACAAGTGAGTGATATGGGCACAACCGGGAATACCAGCCTTGCGGCATCCGATGCTTCCGTATCCTACAATTCAACGAACTCCAACTACCTCGTGGTCTGGTTCGGCGATGACGATACAGCGCCATTAGTTGATAATGAGAATGAGATTTTCGGTCAATTTGTGACTGGGTCGGGTACGGTCGCAAACCCGAACAGTTTTTTCAGGATTAGCGACATGGGAACCGATGGCTCCACCAGCTTTGCCGCACTCAACCCCGACGTGAGTTATGATCCCAACCTCGGACAGTTCCTCGTGGTTTGGCATGGTGACGATAACACGGGCGGACTAATCGACAATGAGTTTGAAATATACGGGCAGTTGCTGCGTGGCTCTGATGGTCTCGCGCAGGGCACCAACGACTTCAGACTCAGCGACGCGGGCGGCACGGGCAATACTACGTACAATGCCACGTTTCCGGTTATCGCTTACAATAGCGGGAACCGTGATTACCTGATCGCCTGGCAAGGCGACGATAATTCGACCACAACAGCAGACAATGAAAATGAAATCTGGGGACAACGCTATGCTGATCCCAAATCCGAACCCACAGCACAACCCACGTTCTCCAGTTACTCAACACCAACCACTTCATCCTACACAGTGAATTACAATGCACCGGTCAGCGTTCCGGATGGATACATCGCATTGCGCAAAGCCGGGTCAGCGCCAGCGGTCGCAGATTATCCGGTAGATCAAACTCCCTATACCGCCGGAACGGTTATCAATGCATCAAGCACTGTGGCCTTTTCGGGCAACGCACTAACATTCAATGAATCCGGACTATTACCAGGTACAACATATTTTTATTCGATCTTTTCTTACAATGGCGTCAATGCCTCCATCAATTATTATACAACTTCGCCGCTCACGCCAGCAAGTGTAACAACGCTCTCCCTTGAACCTCTGACGCACGCCGCGACCTTTACCGCAACTCAAAGCGGAACGAATCAGATCAACCTCACATTCTCAGCGGCATCGACCATCACCAATGCAGCGGGCTATATCATTCTACGCCGACAAGATGGAACCAATCCAACGGGTACCGGTATAAGTGATGCAGCCGTTGCCCCAGCAACACCGGCAACCGGAACAACTCTGATTACTACCATCACTAACACGGCAACCACCAGTTTCAATGATGTGAGTGTAACACCTGGCGTACAATACAACTACGCCATCATACCCTATGGATACAACGGATCAAACGCTGCGACATACAATTTCCTCACCGCGGCTACGATTCCCACGGCAAATGCCTCCACGCTGAGTCTCGAGCCTGCTGCGCATGCAGCCACTTTTACCGCCACTCAGTCCGGAACCAATCAGATCAACCTTGCTTTCTCCGCAGCAAGTACCATTACCAATGCGGCTGGCTATATTATTCTGAGAAGACAGGATGGCACTAATCCCGCAGCAACGGGCATCAACGACGGAGCAGCGGCGCCTTCAACACCTGCGACCGGAACGACTCTGCTCACAACCATCACCAACACCGCTACCACTTCTTTCAACGATGCCACTGCATCTCCCGGTGTGCAATACAACTATGCGCTGATCCCCTACGGCTATAATGGCACCAACGCCGCCACTTATAATTTCCGGACGGCAGCAACCATACCTGTCGCCAACGCTACTACACTCAGTCTTGAACCATTGGCACATCCGGCAACCTTCTCTGCAACACAGGCGGGTGCAACTCAAATCAATCTCGCTTTCGCTGCCGCAAGTACAATCACCAATGCGTCGGGTTATATTATTCTTAGAAGAGCTGATGCCACCAATCCAACATCTGCCGGCATTGCTGACGCCGCGGCAACACCAGCAACACCAACAACCGGTACCACACTCGTTACTACAATCACAAACACCGCCACCACTTCGTTCAATGACACCGGCGTTTCCCCAGGGATTCAATACAACTATGCAATTTTTCCCTTCGGATATAATGGATCAAACGCCCTCACTTACAATTACCTCCTGACCGCCGGTCTGACTGCCAATGCCTTTACACTCAGTGCGGAACCTGTCGCCCATGCCGCCACTTTTACCGCCACTCAGTCAGGAACCAATCAAATCAACCTCGCTTTCTCAGCAGCAAGTACAATTACCAATGCAGCCGGCTACATTATTCTGAGAAGACAAGATGGTTCCAATCCAGCTGCAACAGGCATCAATGACGGAGCGGCGGCGCCTTCCACACCTGCGACCGGAACAACTTTGCTCACAACCATCACCAACACTGCTGCTACCTCCTTCAATGATGCCACTGCATCTCCCGGTGTGCAGTACAACTATGCGCTGATCCCCTACGGCTACAATGGCACCAACGCCGCCACTTATAACTTCCGGACTGCTGCAACCATCCCTGTCGCCAACGCAACTACGCTCAGCCTTGAACCATTGGCACACCCTGCAACCTTCTCTGCAACACAGGCGGGAGCAACGCAAATCAATCTGGCCTTCGCCGCCGCAAGCACAATCACCAATGCGTCGGGTTATATTATTCTCAGACGTCAGGATGGCGCCAATCCAACATCTGCCGGTATTGCTGACGCTGCAACAGCACCAGCGACACCAACAACCGGTACCACACTCGTTACTACAGTTACAAACACCGCCACCACTTCGTTCAATGACACCGGCGTTTCCCCAGGGATTCAATACAACTATGCAATTTTTTCCTTCGGATATAATGGATCAAACGCCCTCACTTACAATTACCTCCTGACCGCCGGTCTGACTGCCAATGCCTTTACACTCAGTGCGGAACCCATCGCGCATGCTGCTACTTTTACCGCCAGTCAGTCGGGAACCAATCAGATCAACCTTGCTTTCTCCGCAGCAAGTACAATTACCAATGCGGCTGGCTATGTCATTCTGAGAAGACAGGATGGCTCTAATCCCGCAGCAACGGGCATCAACGACGGAGCGGCGGCGCCTTCCACACCTACGACCGGAACAACTTTGCTCACAACCATCACCAACACCGCTACCACTTCTTTCAACGATGCCACTGCATCTCCCGGCGTGCAGTACAACTACGCGCTGATCCCCTACGGATACAATGGCACCAACGCCGCCACTTACAATTTCCGGACGGCAGCAACCATACCTGTGGCCAACGCTACTACACTCAGTCTTGAACCATTGGCACACCCTGCAACCTTCTCAGCAACACAGGCGGGAGCAACGCAAATCAATCTGGCCTTCGCTGCCGCAAGCACAATCACCAATGCGTCGGGTTATATTATTCTCAGGCGTCAGGATGGCGCCAATCCAACATCTGCGGGAGTAACCGATGGCGGTGCTGTATCTGCGACACCGGTCACGGGAACCACACTTGTCACCACAATAACCAGTGCAGGCACGACCTCCTACAATGACACGGGCTTGTCTTCAGGGGTTGCCTATAATTATGCAATCATTCCGTATGGATACAACGGAACGAATGCATTGTCATATAACTACAGAACTGCTGCCACCATTCTTACCGCAAGTGCAACGACTGTTGTGGTTGAGCCGACGAATCCTCCAACCGCACTAAATTTCTCTGCGTTAACCAGTAGCTCGTACACACTCAGTTTTACGTCATCTGTTGGTGGTGCGGCCGGGTATCTCGCCATTCGTAAGACGGCATCATCACCGACCGGCACACCAGTCGATGGCACCACGTATACAATAGGCACGCCCCTTGGCGATGGCGTGGTCGCCTATGTGGGGAGCGCTACGACCTTTGCTGAAGTCGGGCTTGCCAGCAATACCGTTTATTCGTACGACATTTTTGCTTTTAATGGTTCAGGTGTTTCTATCAACTACCTGGCTTCTACTCCTTTGGAGGGAAGCCGCACAACCCTAGAAGTTAAGCCTGCCAATCAGCCTACAGCACTTGTATTTTCTAACATAGCTTCTTACAGCTTCACACTTTCATTTAGTGCACCAGCGGGAGGATCAACGGGCGTCATTGTATTGCGCACTGCGGGAGCTTATCCCACGGGGGTACCAACGGATGGGACAACCTATACTGCCGGAAGTTCGATTGGGGATGGTCTTATCGTTTCGAATGGATCAACGGTGTCGATAAACGAGACGTCGCTCAATTCCAACACCGAGTATTTCTATCGCGCCTTCTCCTTTAACGGATCCGGACCGGCAAGAAACTACCTTTCGGCGAGCCCACTACAGGGCAGTCAGTTGACTCCCCCTGACGCGCCCGTGGCCAAAGATCCCGTACCTACTGCGACTTCATTCAAAGCCAAGTGGGATCCGGTCACAGGCGCAACGTCTTATCAAGTGGACGTGTCCACCGACAACTTTGCAACATTTTTCACAGGATATAACAGCAAGGTTGTGGCTGCTTCTTCCGTACCGGAAGAACTTGTGCAAGGATTAACTCCGCTGACGAGTTACAAGTACCGTGTGCGGTCGGTGAATGCCGGCGGTGTGTCAGCCAATTCAAATGAGGTATCTGTATTAACCGCGAGTCAGGGCGGAGGGAACAAGCCTCTTGACATTCCTCTTACCAACAATCCCACGTTCACAAAAAACTTCAGCGGCAATTCCACTGTTGCCACGGTCATAGTCAATGACGGCACGGCTCCAATCAGTGTAGTTTTAAAATACCGCACAATTACAACGACGTCTCCCTTCCTCACCAAGCAAGCCACATTAAGGTCAGGGTCGGCCACTACCTACGAAGTGACTATCACGAAGGACATGCTTGACGAGCTTGGGATAGAATTCTACTTTGAAGCATCGGATGCATCGGGCGGATCTGCCAAGACCACCGATCCCCATTCTTACATGTATTATGCGGTCGACGATGCCACAGGGTCGATCCCTTTCACATCGGCTTTTGGAGGATCGTCGGGTAGTTATGAAATGTTTTCCATTCCCTACTCGCTCACCTCGAACCAGGTGTCGAACGTTTTTGTGAAGCTGGGTAAGTATGATAAATCACAGTGGAGACTATTTCACTACCAGGGAGGCAAGTACGATGAAAATGAAAAAGGAATTAATACCATCGAATCTGGCAAGGGATATTGGTTCAATGCAGCAAATAAAGTAGATATCAATCCAGGACCGGGCAATGTATCCGAAAGCAACCAATCCAAAGGCTTCTCCATAACACTCGAGAAAGGATGGAATCAGATCGGCAACCCCTATCCATTCAACGTGGATTGGGCTACGGTTCAATCCGCCAATTCTTCTGCGGTCCTGGGATCGCTGTGGTCCTTTGAATCCGGCCAATATGTGAAGAAGGGTACGCTCGTTGTCTGGAGGGGTGCTTTTGTTTTCAGTGACAACGGAGGAGTCGTGACTTTCCCGGTGTTGAGTAAAACGCTCAACAGCGGACGCATGGCACAAACTGAATTCAGCATCACTCCGGATGAAACCAAGTGGCAACTGCCGCTTACCCTGACCCTGAATGGCCTTACAAATATCAGTTCCATCGGTATGCACCCGGACGCAAGCGACACAAAGGACCGGTTCGATGAAATTACGGTTCCCCGTTTTCTGGGCTATCTGGAGATGAGTACTCATCACAAAGAGTACTTCGCGCCGAACTTCACAACAGACGTGGTGCGTACATCAAACGCCCATACCTGGGAATTTACTATCGAAAGTAGTGAACAGGGTACCGCATCACTGGCCTGGGATCGCTCAGCCCTCGAGGCGAGTCATTCAACGTTCATGTTGATTGATTTGACAACCTCATCATGGTTGGATATGACCACGGCAGATCAGTACGTCTTCAGCGCTGAAGCTACGCACCGCATCAAGATTGTTTACAGTCACGATACGTCGTTTGACCCGGGGGTTACGCTCATTGGCAATGCTTATCCCAATCCATTCAATCGCGACCTTTCGATTCCTGTATTGGTCGGAGGAGAAAGCAAGGAAGTACACGTGCAGGTCTTTGACGCCATGGGCAGAATGGTTCGCTCTATGCAAGCCAGTTTTGCCGAGAGTGGAACTCACACTTTGCATTGGGATGGAAAAGATGATCAAGGCAATGAAGTCAGCAGTGGTCTGATATTTTACCGGTTCAGAAATGATCCGGCGCAAGCGGCCCGACGGCTAATTAAGATCCGATAGACTATGAGAAAGATTCTATTTTTATACCTTCTCCAGCTGGCCTCGTCTTCTGTATGGGCGCAGGAATTCGCTATCAAAACCGTAGAACTTACCGCGGATCAAGTGGTCCTGCACTACGATTTAATCGATACCACTAAGAATCGCACGTACACGATTTTTGTTTACACTTCCCGCGATAATTTCCTCGCACCACTGAATCAATTGACCGGAGACGCCGGACTTGAGGTAAGGCCAGGATTAAACCGGAAGATTACCTGGAATGCAAAAGCTGAACTTGGAGCCACATTCGAAGGAGACGTTGAAGTCGAGATTCGCGGGCGGGTCTACGTGCCGTTCATCAGGTTTCAGGGTTTCGAAGATGTGCAGATAAGAAAAAGGAATGTTCCCTTCATTGTGAAGTGGAGCGGAGGAACTCGTCAGAACATATTGAATTTCCAGTTGTACCAGGGTGAAAAACTGGTATATACTTTTCCCAACGTGGCGAATGTAAACGAATACAAAGTCATCTTACCAAATGCTGTCAGGCCTGGCAAAGACTATTATTTCCGGATCGCCGATTCGAAGAACAGGGATCAGGTAGTGGTCACTTCAAAGTTTGACGTAAAAAGGAAAATTCCGTTGATCGTCAAGACGATTCCTATCATAGGTGTGGGTGCACTAGTCTATGCGCTTACTTCCTCGAAGTCGGCGTCTGAACTTGATGTGCCACCCGATCCCCCAACTCAAAAATAAATTGAAATGAAAACCATTGCCTTCACGATACTCATGATGCAAAGCCTGCTGGTTTATGGTCAGGGCTTTGCAGACAAAACCAACGCAATCAAACTGAACTACAATCAGACGTTAACCCCAACAACGCTTCCTGTGATCACCTGGACTATGCCACGATCTGAGCGATCCAACAGCATTGAAGAATCAGTCACCTTCGAAGCGGAGATTAAATCCGATGTGATTCTGAAGCAAATTCGTCTGGAGTTAACCAGTGGTGGACAGACGCGGACCAGGATCATTCCTATTGGTGAAAATGATTTGAGTAAGACACTTCGCCAGCCCGTTAAACTGCTGGATGGCGAAAACATAATACGCATCGTCGCAGAGAACATAAAAGGCGGAGCAGTGAGCAGCACGCGCTCCATCCTCATGGGTCGGGATGCCATTGCAGATGCCGTCGATATCAATCGCAGAGACTACGCGCTGATCTTCGCAACAGATAACTACGAAAACTGGTCCGATCTGGTCAACCCAATCAATGACGCACGCACGATTGAAAAAATACTGACGGAGAAATATGGATTTCAGACAGAGATCGTGGAAAATGCAACCAACGACGAAGTGTGGGCCAAGATCACCGACTACAATACCAAAAAGTTCAATCCGCAGGATCAGCTGTTCGTATTTTTCGCTGGCCATGGCTCGTTTGATCAGACGCTCGGCGAAGGCTATGTTGTGGCAAGCAATTCGCTGATGAATGACAAAGGCCGCTCTTCTTACATCTCACATATTCTCCTGCGTGAACGTCTGAACAATATCCGGTGTGAACATATATTCTTAATGATGGATGTGTGTTTTGGCGGAACCATCGATCCCCTGTTAGCCAAAGCGCGCGCCGGAGAAGACATGGATGAAGCAGCAGACAAACAATATCTGGTGAAGAAGCTCACCCGCCGGACACGGAAGTTCCTCACCAGCGGAAGCAAGGAATACGTTTCAGATGGAATCGCAGGAAAGCATTCTCCTTTTGCTGAGAAATTTATCCTTGCCCTCAAAGAAATAGGCGGGGGTACCGGACGCATTCTCTCTTTGCTCGAACTGCAAACCTATTTTCTGAAGTTGCCCACCGAGCCGCGGTTTGGGAGTTTTGGCTCCGACGATCCCGCCAGCGATTTTGTGTTCGTCGCCAAACAATAATTTCTATACAAGACAGCTTCCTTGCCGAACCGTCCAACATCAAAATAAAACGCCTCAGGAATCCTGAGGCGTCTTTATTATTAGTAAATAAACTGAATGTTCTACCTCTTCAACGGCTCATAACTCTTAAACGGATTGATGCTCACCTTCTCCATCGCCGCACGATACTCCGGCCACTGCTTCTCGTAAAATTTGTTCACGCGATCCAGGATGCGGTCGATCTGATCGGAAGCCTGCTTCATCACGCGCTCGTCGGTGGCGTTCACGGGATCTTTCGAAGAAGCAATGTAGTTCTGCGCTGTAAAGATGTAAGACACCGGCGTGGGTATCGGCGACGCAGCAAGCCCCTGGCGCTTGTCTTCCTTGCCGATCATAAAGTCGATTACGGCGTTGATCGAATCTTTGATGACCTTCGTTTTATCAGTCGCATCTTTCAGATCTGTACGCTTCGACTCCTTGATGCGCTTCTCGTAGTCGTCGGCAATCTCCAGCGACTCTTTTAATCTTTCACTCGCCTGTGACGCAAGGCCTGTCATCTTCTGAAGGTCTTTCAAAAGGGTATACCGCGCCTGCAGGACGTTATCAATATTGGGATAGCGTGGATCTGATTTCACTACAACCATCGTCGAATCTTTCTTGCCGTCGTACGTGATGCGCACTTTGTACGTGCCGGGCAACACCTGGGGACCAGCAGGTTCGTCGCCACCACGACGACGGACGCCACGTGATGGACTGCGCTCTCCTTTTTCATTCATCGCCCAATAAATGCGATTGAATCCGTTGTCGTCGGATACTTTTTGCTTGACCGTGCGGATCTTCTCGTTCTTTGCGTTGAACACTTCCATCGTAAGCGAATCCGCCTTCTGCGCCTTCTCATCCTTTTTATCATCTTTGCTTTCCTCCGCTTTCGGCGACGGCGTTATTTTGTTTTTATCGACCGTAGCCTTCTTCGACTTATCATCTGCTTTGTTCTCCTCTTTCTTCGGCTCCTCCTTCTTTTCAGGTTTGTTGATCACATAGGAGATCATCGCACCGGAAGGCCTGTTCTCTCCTTCGAACATCGAATTGCCGGGGAATAAAATGCCGGTTGGATCCTGAAAGGTCACTTGATACGCATTGGGCGCATCGAATACATAGAGACCGTTGTTCAACACCGTAGGTCCGGTTTTCACCATCTCACGTAATGGTCGGATGTCGTCCAACACAAAAAGCGCGCGACCAAACGTGCAGATCACCAGATCATGTTCGCGGGGATGAATGACGAGATCCATCACCGGCACACCGGCAGGAAGGCCTGAAGTCCAGCGTGTGTAAGTCTTTCCTTCATCAAGACTTACAAACAATCCGTTTTCAGCACCGACAAAAATCAATTTAGGTTCTACCGGATCTTGTTGAACAGCAAGGATGTAGTTGTTGTCGCCGAACTCAGCGGCGGTTGCAATGCTCTCCCAGGTCTGACCAAAGTCACGGGAACGGAACAGGTAAGGCTTGTAATCGAATAACCGGTAGTTGTTCACCACCACAAACACTTCACCTGCCTTGTATTCCGATGCCCTGATCTGCGGAATCCACGCGCCTTTCGGCATGCCGGAGATTTTTGATGTGACATTGGTCCAGTTCTTTCCGCCGTCGCGGGTAAGTTGTACCTGGCCGTCGTCGGTTCCAACCCAGATGACACCTTTGTCAACAGCACTCGGCGCGACTGCCAGGATGGTACAGTGATTTTCAGCACCCGTAGCATCGATCGTCAGACCACCGCTCTCATGCGCTTTCTGTTTTTCAGGATCGTTGGTGGTCAGATCTGGTGAAATGACTTCCCAGGTTGATCCTTTGTCGGTGCTCTTGTGTAAAAACTGGCTGCCATAGTAGATCGTACCGTTCTCTTTCGGATCCTGCGCAAAGCCCGCATTCCAGTTGAAGCGGAGCCTTACTTTGGTATCAGGGTGCGTGGGACGAATACTTTTCGTGTGACCTGTCTTTCGATCGAAGCGACCGAGGGCACCGCCCTGCGACATCGCGTAGCCGAAACGATTGTCATCCATGTCAGGTGCTGTATCGAATCCGTCACCGAACATCACGGTCTGCCAATACATGTTTCTGATGCCGCCATCTTTCCATGTATAAGCCGGCCCTACCCAAGAGCCATTGTCTTGCAAGCCGCCATACACATTATAAGGTTGATCCATGTCAACGTTGACGTGGTAGAACTGACCCACGGGAATGTTGTCGATAAACGTCCAGTTCTTTCCGTAATCGTAGGTGATGTTCAGACCACCGTCGTTACCATCGATCATGTGTGCCGGATTGTTGGGATCGATCCACCAAGCGTGATGATCGGGGTGAACACCGGAATAAGGAAGCAACTTTTGAAATGACTTACCGGCATCGATACTGACATTCACTTCTGAATACACCGTGTACAAACGATTTTCATTTTGCGGATCGACGTGCAATTCTGAATAATAAAAAGGACGGTCTCCGATTTCATCCATGTTGCCGTTGATCATCTCCCACTTAAAACCCCCATCATTGGAGCGATAGAGTCCATTCTTCTTGCTCTCGACCAAGGCATAAACAACATCCGGTTTGCTTGCCGCGATGTCGAGGCCGATGCGTCCAAGATCACCTTCAGGAAGACCGTCTTTGCTGGTGCGCCTCGCCCAGGTCTTGCCGCCATCGAACGTGATGTACAAGCCCGATCCGGGGCCACCTGATTTGAAACTCCACGGCCAGCGGCGGTGCTGCCACATCGACGCGATCAGTTTATTCGGATTGCGTGGATCCATGACGAGGTCAGCGCAACCGGTCTTCTCATCGACGAACAATACGCGCGTCCACGTGGCGCCGCCGTCGGTTGTTTTATAAACACCCCGTTCAGGATGTTCACCCCAGGGTGATCCGATGGATGCCACATACACGACATCAGCATTGTTGGGATCAATAATGACTTTATAAATATTGCGGGTCTTCTCAAGGCCCATCAACTTCCAGTTCTTTCCGCCATCGAGACTTTTATAAATACCGTAACCACTGTTGAGACTGTTGCGCGGGTTGCCTTCGCCGGTTCCTACCCACACCACGGATGGGTTGTCTTGCTGGACTGCGATCGCACCTATAGAGAGAACCGCTTCTTTATCAAAAATCGGTTCCCAGTTAACACCGCCGCTGGTGCTTTTCCACACACCGCCGGATGCGGCGCCCGCATATATAATGTTCGGGCTGCTGTTTACAGATGCAATGGATGTGATACGGCCGCTCATGCCAGCGGGCCCAATGCTGCGGGGTTTATAGCCTTTCAATTTTTCCATGTCAAGTTTCTGAGCAACGAGACATGCCTGGCTGGCAAGGATTACAGCCAGGGTAACGAAAACGATTTTCTTCATGGATTTAAGGGATTAAACAGGGCTAAAATAGACTGAAAGCTCCTCAACTGCGTAAAAAGATGCAGGAGTGGGAAATAAATGTCTTTGACCGGCGGAAGCGAGATGATTAAAGTCAGAAGTGAGATAGCGACGAGCATAAATTTTGAACCGACGGTTTCGAATTCATATCTTGTTTATAACTCAAACCCACCTATGAAACCCATGTCAACCTCCTGGACGAGCCGACGACTCAAACTCCCGGTCCTTCAATTTCTCCTGATTTCATCGATATCATTATACGCGCAAACACCCTATGACATCGTGCTCAAAGGGGGTCGCGTCATTGATCCCGAAACGGGTCTCGATGCGGTTCGCAACGTGGGCATTCGTGCGGGAAGGATTGTAGAGATTTCTTCCAATGCGTTGAATGGAAAAGAAGTGATCGACGTGTCGGGCAACGTGGTGTCGCCGGGGTTTATCGATCTCCATGCGCACGGACAAACGAACAAAGAAAATGAATATCAGGCTCATGACGGAGTGACCACGGCGCTTGAACTGGAAAGCGGAAGGCCTGAACTCGCGAACTGGCTTGAGTCCCGTCGCGATAAAGCGATGATCAACTACGGCGCAACGGTGGCGCATGCGTGGGCGCGCGCTGAAATTTTGTACAGGACTGGCGATAAGTCCATCGAACAGGGCAGCGCGAAATTCAACTACATGTCGCTAACCGCAGAACAAACCAAAGCCACACTCGAATTGATGGACAAAGAACTAAAGGCAGGCGCGCTGGGTATCGGAGTTCCGATCGGCTATTATCCTGGGGCAACACGGGAGGAAGTGTTCGATGTGTACGAATGGTCGGCGAAACAAAACGCGATGGTGTTCTCTCACATCCGTGAAGGGAAAGCGCTAGCCGTACAGCAGGCGATCGCGGATGCAGCGGCCAATGGGACTGCACTTCACATCGTTCATCTCAACAGCGTAACACGTGATGAGATTGAACTGGCATTGCGAATGGTGAC
Organism: Cyclobacteriaceae bacterium; assembly: GCA_044227305.1. Taxonomy (GTDB): domain Bacteria; phylum Bacteroidota; class Bacteroidia; order Cytophagales; family Cyclobacteriaceae; genus ELB16-189. Next base: position 114,909 of record JBGAFJ010000003.1, read on the forward strand.
GAATGCGCAACAACACGGGGTGAATGTGACCACCGAGTTGTATCCTTACGCTGCTTCCTCCACAGACATCGCATCCGCATTGTTTGACGAAGGATGGCGTGAGCGCATGGGCATCACCTACAGCGACCTGATGTGGGTGGCTACGGCGGAAAGACTCAACGAACAGACATTCAACGAAAGAAGAAGAACCGGTGGCACAATCGTGATCTTCAACATGAAGCCGGAGTGGATCAAAAAAGGAATCGAGTCGCCGGTGACTGTGATCGGATCGGATGGTATGCCCTACTCAAAATTTGCTCACCCCCGTTCTGCCGGAACCTTCTCGCGTGTACTGGGTGTGTACGTTCGCGAGATGAAATCACTTTCACTTATCGATGCACTGAAAAAGATGACCATTCGCCCCGCACAACGGTTGGAACCCTTCGCGCCGATGATGCGGTTCAAGGGAAGAATCCAGGTCGGTGTCGATGCAGACATCACGGTGTTCGATCCCAACACCATCATCGACAAAGCTACATTCGAAGGTGGATTGAAATTTTCAGAAGGAATCAAACATGTAATCGTCAACGGCACGTTTGTGATTAAGAACGGCGCCACCATCGGAAATGTGTTTCCTGGTCAGGCGATCGTAGGGAAGTACAAGAATTGAATGGAAAATTAAAGAATGGAAGAAGCAGCCTATTCTCAACTCCTTCTTCCATTCTCCCATTCTCTCATTCTCCCATTCTTCCATTCTTCCATTCTCCCATTCCCCCCTTCCCCCATTCTTCCATTCTTCCATTCTCTCATTCCCCCATTCTCAAATTCCCACTAACTTTGTCCTGACATCCAATCGTCGGGCAAGTTGCGGATTATAAAAAAGGTCATCCTCTGGTTCCTGGCAACGGTTCTCGTTGTGCTGGTGGCGCTCGTCGGGTCCGTTTTTCTTTTCAAGGATCGCATCATCCAGCAATTCATCCGCGAAGCGAACAAAAGCCTCGGCACGCCGGTCAAAATCGGGAAGATTGAAGTCTCCGCTTTCGATGAATTCCCCAATTTGGCGATCGTGCTTACGGACGTTTACGTGGAGGACAGCCATGAAGGGGAATATCCTTTGCTCACCGCAAAAAAAGTTTCGTTCACGCTGAACACCCTGGAAGTGTGGCGAGGCGTCTACCGGATACGCGGCCTACAGATCCGCGACAGCGAGACAAATCTCAAGATCGATAAACTGGGAAAAAATAATTACACGATTGTCAAGTCCGGGCAAGGTGGCGGTGGTGGTGTTTCATTTCATCTCGAAAATGTGAAGCTCACGAACACCTTTGTTTCTTATATCGACCTTGCTTCCTCTCACCATCACGAGTTCACCAGCGCCCAGCTCACCGCCAACATCAAAGCAACCGGCGACCTGTATCACATCGAAGCAGTGGGCGACGTGGTTACGGAGCAGATCGGCGTAGGGAACTCCATCTGGTTCAGCAAAAAGATATTCGACATCAACGCGGTGGTGGACTACGACGATAATGGCAAGACGGTGAAGATTGAGCCGTCTCAGCTGACGATGGACAAAGCGCACTTTGAGGTAACCGGCTTATATGAATTCAAAGAAAAGAACAAGATCGACCTGCATACGATTGGAAAAGATACAGACATCCGGCTGCTGCTTTCATTTTTTCCGGAGACTTCTGTCGAACGTTTTAGAAAATATCAAAGTAAGGGTGATGTGTATTTTGACTTGAAACTCAAAGGCGAGATCAGCAAGGAAAAAGATCCATTTCTGTCCGCGGCATTTGGCATGAAGAACGTGACCGTATTTCATCCCGACTCAAAAGCCCGGATTGAGGCCGCCAACTTCGATGGTTCTTTTGCCACACCCTCCTTCTCACGATTAAAAAGTGCGGAGTTGTTTCTTAGTCACATTTCCGGAACCCTGAACGGCGATCCCTTTACCGGGAATTTCAGCATGAAGAATTTTGAAGATCCGTACATCAACGTTGATTTTGATGGCGAATTGAATGCCGCCGACATTCTGAATTTCTTTCCGATCAAGGAGATCAACAACCTTTCAGGTCGGATCAAGGCAGACGTTTCGATGTATGGAGAAATTGAACTCCTGAAAAAGAAAGCAACGGCTCAACAAGTTCACACGGAAGGGACCATTGATCTGAAAGACATCGGCTTCGCCATGACAGAAAGCAGAGCCCGCTTCACGGGTTTGAATGGCTCCATGCAGTTCAACAACAATGACCTGGCGATGAGCAACCTTCGTGGCAAGTTCGAGAACACCGATTTTGTCATGAACGGTTTCTTCAAAAACATCGTGACGTTCCTGATTTTTGAGAACCAGCCGGTAGGAATTGAAGCCGATCTGAAGTCAGATTTCGTGGATGTGGATCAGCTTTTTGAGATCGGATTTGGAACGGATGAGAAAGGGCCCTACAAATTCAGCATCTCCAACAATCTGAATCTCAATTTCAACTACGATATCAAGTCGATGAAGTACAAACGCTTCCACCCCACCGCAGTGAAGGGCGATCTGTTGGTGAAAGGTCAGGTGGCGGTGGCGAGAAATATTCACCTCAAAGCGATGGACGGAACCATCGACCTTTCAGGAATTGTCGACGCGAAAAATCCGAAAGCGATCGATCTGATCAGTACAGCAAAATTCAATGGCATCCAAATCGATTCCTTGTTCTATGTATTTGGAAATTTCCAGCAGGATTTCATCGATCACACCCATCTGAAGGGGCAGGCTTTCGCAGAAATTTCAATGGAAGCTACTTTGGACGAAACCTTGCGCATCTTCCAGGAGACTCTGGTGGCTGACGTTAGCGCCACGATCAAAAATGGCGAGCTTAACAATTTCCAGCCCATGCAAAAACTCAACAAGTACCTGGACGATGAGGGATTGAACAAACTGCGTTTCGCCGATTTGAAAAACGACATTCACATCGAAAACAAAACAGTCTACATTCCACAAATGGAGATCCGCAGCAATTTGACTACCATCATGCTGAGCGGAACGCACACATTTGATCAGCGCATCGACTATCGAGTGGTGGCACCGCTGCGTAACAAAAAGAAAATCGATCCGGATGAAGCCTTTGGTGCGATTGAACAGGATAACACGGGGAAGTCAAAAGTTTTTCTGAAGATCATCGGAACCACAGAAAAATACGATGTGATCTACGACAAGGCAGCGGTAAAGAAGAAAATAACCGCCGACCTGAAAAAGGAAGTACAGGAACTGAAAGAAGCATTCAAGTTGAAAGGTCAAAAGAAAAAGAAGGAACTCGAACTGCAGAAGGATGAGTACTTTGACTGGGAAGAGGAACCGAAGAAGGTTAAGAATTGACAGTTGGCAATTTCGTCGCTTCGCTCCGAACAGTTGGCAACGCACCCACCTGCATCATCAACAGGTTCTGAACTGAATAAAAGCAAGTGAATCCTTTGAGGGACTTTGTTAACTGCCCGAACGAAGTGAGGGGATTGTCAACTGCCAAATTGTTTTTAGAATAAAGTAAGCCTCTCCTTCCTCAACGAACATTTCATATTCAGCGAATCCCTCCTCCACGTTCCCCAAATCTCCAGACTATCTGACCTCCTATCGAAACGCCAGTGAACAGGTGGTTCGAATTCATTATTGGCCGTACGAAACGTGAGCGTAAGGCCCTTCTTCGATTCATCCACTGCGAGAATAAACCGGTCGCGGATCATATCATTTTTGATAACACCCAGGCTTCCTTCGAAGTAAAGTTTGTTCGCGCAAAGAGAATCTGTCTCGTGCACGGGTTGCCATTGATCTGATGTCCATTTCCTCACTTCCTCTACGCGCCACGCACCCTGCACACTCGGCAGCGAACTCAATCGGTTTGAATATTGATAGGTGTCATAAAACTTCTCCGCTCCCCAGAGTACGATCCCTGCCACAATCAGGGTATTCATCACGCGAACGGTAGTCCTGAGCCAACGCGGTTGAATGTCGACCTCTTCTTCAGGCGGAACCTCCCGGTTCGAAATGAAAAATTTCCAAAGCCGATTGGTGCGTTGCAAAATCAGAAACATCGCCAGCGCGAAATACAATCCTGAATTCAGCTTCAGGCATACTTCAAAAAATACGTTGATGAAAAAAACATTCAACATCACCACCGCCGCGACGATCGCTCCCAGCAACGCCGTTCTTCTGAACAGCAGCAACACGGCCGGAATCATCTCTCCCCAACCCAAAAACATCTGATACCCTTTGGAATAACCGAAAAATGTCCACGCCACGCGCATGGGATTTAATTCGATAAACCGCGCGTCCATGTTGGCCATCATGTGCGGAAACTGGGTGGCCATCACCTTCACGATACCGTAAAACACAAGGACGCAAGCAAGGAAATAGCGAACCAGATCCCGGTTGATCAATTGCGCAACAGTCAGATTTTCAGTCTTCGTGGTCAAGCTAAAAACCAAACCAGCGATGAGGCCGATCGCAAGTCCAATATAGAATACCAGAAAATGCTGCGGATAGTCGCCGCACGTCCCACCACGCTCCTGAAATAGCACGCTCGCTGCCGCACCTACGGCAACAAAAGAAACCGTGGTGGCAAAAATCTCAAAAGGGGTTTTTGAAGAAGACATGCTGGGTGTCGGTACTTGGCGCCGGCTCAGTATCGGGTTAAAGTTTCTTTTCGAATCACACACTTCACCTTTAGGGAATCTTTTTTCCATTTCAATAAAAGATTCAGGCTATCGGGAGACACGCGATCAAACTTCCATGTGACAGGTGCGATATTCCACTCATTGCGGCTGTTGGTGAAGTTGACCGCGAGCTGTTGTTTGGCCGAGTCGAGTGTAAACCGGAAACGGTCACGAACGAAATCACTCCTGATCACGCCGTTGAATCCGTCGAAGAAAAGACGATCCGCAAAGAGTGTATCGGCTCGTTGCATCGGGATCCATGCCTCGTTCTTCCACTCATAAAGACTTACCGTTTTCCAGGGACCCTGCACAGGTGTGTTAGCCACATGGGTGCTCGCGTATTTATAGGTTCCGAATGCACCCTGCCCGGCCGTCCAGAGGATGTAAGCAAGCGCCCCGAAGTTCAGAACCATGCTTGAAATCTTCAGCCATCTCGGTCTTTCCACGACGATCTCCGGTCTGGGTCCTGTGATCTTATTCGCAATGAAGAAATTCCAGAGGCGTGTAAATTCCTGCATTAAAAGATAAACCGATAACACCGTGTAGATGCCGGAATTAAGTTTCACGCATACGTCGAAAAATATGTTGACCAGAAACACATTGAGCATGACCACGAACATGATCAGCGCGCCCAGCAACGATGTGCGACGGAACAGGAGCAGCACAGCAGGAATCACTTCACCCCAGCCAAGAAATATCTGATAACCGCGCGAATAGCCGAAGAATGACCAGGCCACACGCATGGGACTCAGTTCGATGAAGCGCGCGTCCATGTTGGCCATAAGGTGCGGAAACTGCGAGGCAAACACTTTTGCAAATCCGTAGCTCAGAATAATCGACGCAAGAAAGTACCGGATAATCGTGATCAGCAGTGACTGAACCGCGAACGCATGTGGAATCTTTGAATACAGAAACAGAAATATCAACCCCAGACCGGCACCGAGTCCCATCCCCTGGTACAGCACCTGGAAGTTTTGCGGATAGTCACCGCAGCCACCAGGAGACTTTTGAAAGAATATGCTGAAGGCTGCTCCCACCAACGCAAATCCGACAAGGGCATTGAGAGAGCGAACAGATACCAAGGGTTGCGATTGGTTCATGGGCATAACGTATAGATTTAAATCTATCAGTTAAGTCCCTAAGATCAAAGAATGAAAGTTTGAGTGGCAGGAGATTTATGCTTTCAGAACTGTCAGGTCCACAAAAGAGGGAATTTTGTGAACTGAACGGAGTGGGTGAGTAGACATTAAAACTTGCTACAGACTTTTCGCGCGGTTCCAGTAGACATCCATTTCCGCGAGCGTCATGTCACCGATCTTTTTTCCGTCTTTGGCCGACTCTGTTTCGAGGTATTGAAAGCGTTTGATGAATTTTTTGTTGGTGCGTTCCAGCGCCTCTTCCGGATCAATGTTGATGAAACGCGCGTAGTTGACGAGTGAGAAAAGGAGGTCACCGAATTCATTCATCGCCTTTGTCTGGTCGATGGGTTTGTCTGAAGAGACATTAAATTCTTTTTTGAATTCCTCCATCTCCTCCTCCACTTTCTCCCAAACCTGTTCCTTTTTCTCCCAGTCAAATCCTATTCCCCTTGCCTTATCCTGGATGCGGATCGCCTTTACCAGTGCCGGCAACGAGCCGGGAACACCGGCAAGTACGGATTTGCTCCCCGACTTCAGCTTGATCCTTTCCCAATTTGCTTTCACAGTTTCATCATCGTTGGCGATGACATCGCCATACACATGCGGATGTCTCTCGATCAGTTTATCGCAAATCGCGTTGAGTACATCAGCCATGTCGAAGGCCTTCATCTCCGAGGCGATCCTCGCGTAAAACACGTTGTGCAGCATGAGATCCCCCAACTCCTTTTTGATCTCCGTGAGGTTTCCATCGAGAATAGAATCGGACAATTCATAGGTTTCCTCGATCGTGAGGTGACGCAGACTTTCGAGGGTTTGTTTCTTATCCCAGGGACAGTTTTCGCGCAATTCATCCATCACCGTCAAAAGGCGGTTAAACGCCTTCAGTTTCGCTTCGCGGTTAGGATCAGGTGCTACAGGTGGTTTTCGCATGGGAATCAAACTTTATCTGGAATATTTATGTTCGTATCTTTGAAGCAAGTTAGAATCATCATGGCAGTATTCTTATTAACACTGGCAATTTTCGCAGCGTTTTTCGCGCTGATGTCCGTGCGCCTGATCTTCATCAAGAATGGCGAGTTCAGGGGAACCTGTGCGAGCCAAAGTCCATTCCTTGCCAAAGAGGGTATTGTGTGTGGCTATTGCGGCAAGACGCTTGGTCAGGGTGAAGACTGCCCCAACGCCGACCAGCAAGATCAGATGCTTGCTCCACTCCCGGACCTGAAGAAGTAACCTTGCCGGCAATTGCCGCATCGTCCCGTTCAGAAACAACGCGTCAGACGCAGATTCCTTCTAAGATTCACTAAGTTTGCGTGATCATTATTTATTCATCACGTGACTTTAATAAAATCAATCTCGGGTATTCGCGGCACAATCGGTGGCACCCCAGGTGACTCGCTCACACCCCTCGATGCCGTCAAGTTTGCAGCAGCATTCGGAAATTGGGTTCAGTCCCGCAAAGGAAAAAAAATCGTCATCGGCCGCGACGCACGTTTGTCGGGAGAGATGATGACGTCTTTGGTAAGTGCTACGTTGCAAGGATTAGGACTTCATGTTATTGACCTCGGGTTATCGACCACCCCCACGGTTGAACTTGCAGTAACGCTGGAAAAAGCATCAGGCGGAATTATTCTTACCGCCAGCCACAATCCCATTCAATGGAATGCGCTGAAGCTCCTGAATGAGAAAGGAGAATTCATTTCCGCTGACGATGGTGCTGAAATTTTGAAACTGGCTGCCGCGGAGAAGTTTAGTTTTGCTGAAGTGTTAAACCTGGGATCGTATGAAAAGAAGAACCACTACATTAAGAAACACATCGATCTCATTCTGAAATACAAACATGTCGATGTAGCAGCTATCAGGAAAGCAAAATTCAGGATCGCTGTTGACGCAGTAAACTCCACCGGTGGTATCGCCGTTCCGATGTTGCTGGAAAAGCTAGGCGTAAAGAGCATCAAAAAATTGTTTTGCGATCCCACCGGAAAATTTCCTCATAATCCCGAACCGCTGCCGGAGCACCTGAAGGAAATTTCAAAGGTGGTGAAAAAAGAAAAGTGCGACCTTGGCATTGTGGTCGATCCGGATGTGGACCGGCTCGCTTTGATTCAGGAAGACGGCAAACCATTTGGTGAAGAGTACACACTCGTTGCCGTTGCCGATTATATCCTGAAAAGAAAAAAAGGCAACACGGTTTCAAATCTTTCGTCGACGCGGGCATTGCGAGATGTGACGGAAGCAGCCAAAGGAACTTATACAGCAGCTGCCGTTGGAGAAGTGAATGTTGTGAATGCGATGAAGTCCACGAAAGCCGTAATCGGAGGTGAAGGCAATGGGGGCATCATCGTTCCCGATTTCCATTATGGCCGTGATGCGCTGATCGGCATCGCATTATTTCTTTCCCACCTGGCCAAATCAAAAATGAAAGCGTCGGAGTTACGCGCTAGCTATCCGCCCTATTTCATCTCGAAGAACAAGATCGAACTGACACCACAGATAAATGTTGACGATATACTCGTGCAGATCCGGAAAAAGTACGAGGGGGAAAAAGTGAATACGATCGACGGGGTAAAAATTGACTTTGAAAAAGAGCGGGAATGGGTGCATTTGCGGAAATCCAATACTGAGCCGATCATTCGCATCTATGCCGAATCTCAGGACGAAAAATCGGCAGGTACACTCGCAAACCGCATTATTGCTGATATACAAAACCTCATAAAATCGTAATTTTGAGCTTTTAAAATCCGTTCCCAATGCGCGTCTATCTCGACAACGCCGCCACCACGCCCCTCGACAAAGAGGTTTTCGATGCCATGGCTCCCTTTATGCTGGAAGATTTCGGCAACCCATCTTCCACGCATTCCCATGGACGTAAGGTGCGGGCTGCGATCGAATCGTCTCGCAAGAAGATTGCCGAACTTCTCAACTGCACACCGGGTGAAATCATCTTCACATCCGGCGGCACCGAAGCTGACAATACTTTGATCACCAGTGGTATCTCCACCTACAATATCAGACACGCGATCTCTACGCCTATCGAGCATCACGCGGTAACGCACACGCTCGAAATTCTGGAAAAGAAAGGCGTCATCGAACTGCACCACGTTAATCTGGATGAGAAAGGTCACGTTGATATGGCTCATCTGGAAAAACTGTTACAGCAATATCCTAACGCCCTCGTGTCATTGATGCATGCCAACAATGAAATCGGCAACCTGCTCGACATTCAAAAAACAGGCGAGCTTTCGAAAAAATATAATGCATTCTTTCATTCCGACACGGTACAGACCATGGGTCATTATCGTCACAATATGAAGGAACTACACGTATGCGGATTGACAGCTGGCGCTCATAAATTCCACGGACCGAAGGGTGTTGGTTTCATGTACATCCAGAAAGACAGAAAAATCGCGCAGCTGATCCACGGTGGTGCGCAGGAAAGAAATATGCGCGGCGGTACTGAAAACGTATACGGCATTATCGGAATGGCGAAAGCACTTGAGATCGCCTATCGCGACATGGAGGAACATACGCGACATATCCAGGCACTTAAGTCACGCATGATCGCCAAGCTTAAAGAAAATGTACCGGGGGTCACCTTCCATGGAGATTCAGCAAACCTGGAACGAAGCCTTTATACCGTTTTAAACGTAAGCCTTCCGGAGTCGGAAGAAAATGACATGGTGTTGTTTAACCTAGACTTGCAGGGAATTTCAGCCTCGGGTGGTAGTGCCTGCAGCAGCGGCGCTTCAACAGGATCGCACGTGCTGGGCGCGCTGTATCCGAATTCAAAGCGTGGCGCTGTTCGCTTTTCATTCAGCAAGTACAATACGAAAGAGGAGATCGACTTCGCGTCCGAAAAACTGGGAGAACTTTATAAGGTTAACGCGTAGGCGTCGTTTCCTTTTTACGAATTATAATTTTTTAAGCTTTGCCTGAACAGATCAAGTTGTCATTTATTGGCTCAGGAAATCTCGCCTGGCATCTTGCGCCGGCACTGGAGAACGCGGGATATGTCGTCACTGAAGTGTACAGTCGCAATCCACGGCACGCAGAAGATCTGACCGAACGGCTCTACCAGGCTGTTGTGAAGCGATCGCTCGATTTCTCGTCAAGCACATCGCGGGTTTTCTTTATAGCGGCCAGCGATGATGCCATTGAAGACATTGCCACAGAGATCGTCCTTCCCGATGAGGCTGTGCTGGTTCACACTTCGGGAAGTCAGTCGTTGGAGATCCTTCAATTTGCCGCCATCGAAAACACGGGTGTGTTTTATCCCCTTCAGACGTTCAGCAAAAGCAAGCGGGTGGATTTTAAAAACGTGCCCATTTTCCTTGAAAGCGGAAGTGAAGTTGCCGGCAAGACGATGACCACGCTGGCGAAAGCGATCAGCAACGACGTACGACAAACAACCTCCGACGAAAGAAAAGCACTCCACGTAGCAGCGGTATTTGCGTCGAACTTCGCGAACCACATGCTCACCTTGTCGAAAGAAATTCTTCAAAAAAATGATCTGAGTTTTGATCTTCTTAAGCCTCTCATCACCGAGACTTTCAATAAGAGTCTTATGAATGGCCCGGAGCGATCGCAAACCGGACCTGCCGTGCGCGGTGATCTGGAGGTCCTGGACCGTCATCTTGAGTTCCTGAAAGAAGAGGAAGCGCTGGCGAATATTTACAAGATTATCAGCCAGGATATTTTGGATAGATATCAGCCGGAGTAGTTAGGTCTGCCACGTTCGGAGGAAGTCGACCTGAGCGCCTGCCTGCCGGCAGGCAGGGAGTCGGCCAGAGCGAAGTCGAAGGCCTGTATTGGCAAGTTGGCTGTTGGTAGTTGGCTCCCGATAGTCATCGAGATGGCAATTTCTCGCTGCGCGAGAACAGTTGGCAACTTTTGCAGTCCAGTCACTTGAATGTTCTGAACTGCATAAACCCATGCAATTCGTTTGGAGCGATTTTGCGAACTGTCGGAGCGCAGCGACGATTTTGCCAACTTGTTATATTGAGTTATCAAAATCCGAAGGTCACCCCTATTTCGTTTATTCCCCTATGGAACGACGCATCTATAATCCCGTCCAAAAGGACTATGTCACGTTTTTAAAAACCTCCGATGAAACCAACGGCGAGTCAACTCTGGTGGAGGTGGAACTCGCCCCCAAAGGAGGTGTCGGTATCCATTATCATAAAACCTACTCCGAGAGATTTGATTGCCTCGAAGGTGAGTTGAAAGTGCAGGCGGGAAAAACAATTCATACGTTGTCACCTGGGCAAACCATTACCGCCCAGCCGTTCATCAATCACCGGTTCTTTAACACATCAGATAACGTGTGCAAGTTTCGGGTGGAGCTGAAGCCTGCGAGCAAGGGATTTGAGCAGTCATTGCAGATTGGTTATGGCCTCGCCCGAGACGGTCAAACCAACGACAAAGGGTTTCCCAAAGACAAGCTGGCATTGGCGTGGTTGTTCGAGATCAGCGAAAGCAACCTGCCGGGATGGATGAGCATTTTCGAATTCATTCTACGACGTCAGGCAAAGGCGGCCAAAGCGAAGGGGATTGATAAGAAATTGATTGAAAAATACGTACGATTTTAGCTTGGAGGTTTGTTAGTAATAAGCCTTAAATAGAATGGCGTGGCTTACTCTGAATGATAGGGATGACCTTCGATCAACGTTCCAAAGGTCAATAGCTAACGGCCAATAGCCAATGCCTGTCCGGGAGGTCTGTACAACGATTTAACCGTTTGTTCCAGGCGAAAACCATCTTCATATTTCCACATTTTCAAATCTTCAAATCAAAGACTACTTTTAGTTTGAATCAAAAACTTAAACCATGCGTACGCTCATACTTCTCATTGCATGCAGCCTTCTCTGCGGAGGAGCTCTTGCTCAAGGTAAACCTCGTGAAACATTGGAACCAACCGTCACGGAGGTTTGGGATCTGAAACCAGTGAAGATCACCCCTGCCGCCACCCCGGGCGGAGCACCTTCTGATGCCACTATTATTTTCGACGGAAAAGACTTAAGCAAATGGGTTTCTGCGAAAGATGGCAGCGAGGCAAAGTGGGAAGTGAAAGACGGCGCCTTTACGGTGGCAAAGGGAACCGGGGATATCAAAACAAAACAGGCTTTCGGTGACATGCAGCTTCACATCGAGTGGAGAACACCGGCGAAAGTGGAAGGTGATGGACAAGGCCGCGGCAACAGCGGAATCTTCCTTCAGGAACGCTACGAACTCCAGGTGCTCGACAGCTATGAGAGTCCTACGTACTCCAATGGACAGGCAAGTTCCATATACAAGCAAGCAATTCCTTTGGTGAACGCTTGTTTAAAACCAGGCGAATGGCAAACCTACGATGTGATCTATACGGCACCCCGATTCAGTGAAAACGGTCGCGTGATCATACCTGGTCACATCACGGTATTACAAAATGGAGTATTGACTTTGAACAATCAACCTATCTCGGGCCCGACTGAATACAAAGGTCTGCCCGTTTATCAATCGCACGGAAAAGCTTCGATCAAACTTCAGGATCACGGCAACCCGGTGAGCTACCGGAATATCTGGGTGAGAGAATTGTAAACTCCTACCCGAAGACAAATAAAAAAGTCAGGTTGTTCACCTGACTTTTTTTATGAATTGAGAATTACTCTTTTGCTGAAATAATTATTGGTTCGTTGCAACAACTTCTCCGTGGATGCGCAACTGGATCACACCATTCTCAACGTTGGCCATCACCGTCACCGACTTATCGAAGGTGCCGACGGCAGCAGCGTTGTAAGTAGCTTTCACAAAACCTCTTCCATTCGGAGGGATGGGGTCTTTGGTCCAGTCGGGTGTTGTGCAACCGCAGGATGCAGACACGTTGGTGATCACCATCGGTACTTTACTCTTGTTTGTAAACACAAATTCATGTGTGGCAGGCACACCTTGCTTCACTTTTCCGAAGTCAAAGTTTTGCGTGTCAAAAGCGGGAACAGCGACATCAGCCTTGGCTGCGCCTGACGCTGTGGCCGTAGTTTGGCTGAAGCCGACAGTGGCGATCAGCGCAAAAGCCGCTAAACAGATCAATTTTTTCATCTCTTGTTGATTTTAGTGTTAAAATTACTGGGTTCGTCCGAACGATACAAACGTCGTGTCAAAATCCGGGCCGGGGTGTTAAGGAACTCATAATTGATGTTAATGACTTGTTAAACCCCAAAAGGCACGATCCCGATAGCCATAAATACAAATTACCTTTACAAGGTGAGCAGGACCACCCTTCGCATCGTGATCATTCTGGCGGCCGTGAGCATTGCCGGTACAATTTTTACCCAGATCTATTGGGTAAGAAAGGCTTTTGACCTGCGCGAAAATCAGTTTTACCGTGATGTCAATCTGGCACTCGGTAGTGTCGCAGAAAAGATTTTCGAAATCAACAAAACGCCATCACCTGCTAATAACCCCGTGTCTCAATTGTCGACGAACTACTTCGTGGTGTTAGTGAACGGCCCCATAGATTCAGGTGTACTGGAGTACTTGCTTGTGTCTGAATTCGAAAAGCGAAACGTGCGCGCTGATTTTGAATACGGCATCTATGATTGCGTGGAGCAATGCATGATCGGCGGCAATTACATCTCACCGCAAAAGGCAAAGGTATCATCCAATTTTCCGCGGACCCCGCGGATGAACAAAGACGGTTATTACTTCGCTGTGCAATTCCCGTTGGTGGAAGCAAACCTCCTGGGCCAGATGGGAATATGGACTTTCTCATCAGCGGTGATGCTGATCGTCATTCTGTTTTTCTCCTACACGATGTTCGTGATCCTGAAACAAAAAAGACTGTCTGAGATCCAGAAGGATTTTATCAATAACATGACGCACGAATTCAAAACCCCGATCTCGACAATTGCCATATCGACGGAAGTTTTGAAGGATCCAGGCATCGTAAAAACGCCTGAGCGGCTATTGAACTATGCGACGCTGATTGAAAACGAAAACCGCCGGCTGAAGCAACAGGTTGAGCGCGTGCTTCAGATGGCGCAACTAGACAAAGAAGATATCGGCTTAAAAAAAGAAGTTACCGATGTTCACGAGTTGATTCACACCGCCGTGAAGAATAATGCGGTGGCAGTCGGGGCGAAAGGCGGAGAAATCGTTCTCGACCTGGAGGCCAAGTCACCCAGGGCGTCAATCGACGCGCTGCATTTCACAAACGTGATCTACAATCTGATCGACAATGCGATCAAATACAATCACGAGATTCCTAAAATTGTTGTGGCCACGCGTAACGTCAACGGATACCTTAGCATCAGCGTAGGTGATAATGGCATTGGTATCTCTCCCGACGATCAAAAGAAAGTCTTTCACAAATTCTACCGTGTACCCACCGGCAACGTTCACGACGTGAAAGGATTCGGACTCGGATTGCACTATGTAAAACTCATTGTGGAAAAGCATCATGGAAAGATCTCACTTGAAAGCATTCCCGGAAAAGGAAGTAAATTCACCATCGTTATTCCTCAGCAATAGGATGGCCGCTAAGATTCTTCTCGTTGAAGATGACCCGAGTCTCGGATTTGTCATCAAAGATAACCTGTTGATGAAAGGATATGACGTCACCCTCTGCATCGACGGTGTCCAGGGACTTCAGATTTTTGAAGAATTCGACTTTGACTTGTGCATCCTCGATGTCATGATGCCGAAGAAAGATGGTATCACCTTGGCGCAGGACATCCGCGAAAAGAATCGCAACATCCCGATCTTATTCACCACTGCCAAATCGATGCTTGAAGACAAGATCGCGGGCTTCTCTGCCGGCGGCGACGATTATATCGTGAAGCCGTTCAGCATGGAGGAACTTTGCCTCCGCATCGAAGTCTTCCTCCGGCGCTCAACCAACCAAAACGCGGCGGAGTCTTATGTGCTTGGTCAATACAAGTTCGACTGTAAAAACATGGCGCTGATTCATCCAAAAGGCGAAAAAGTGCTCACACAGAAAGAAGCAGAAGTTCTCAAACTCCTGTGCCAACACAAGGATCATGTGTTGAAGCGTGAGGAGATCCTGAAAGCCGTATGGGGCGATGACGACTATTTTATGGGAAGAAGTCTGGATGTGTTCATCTCAAAACTGCGCAAGTATTTGAAAGAAGATCCTTCCGTGGAGATCGCGAATTATCATGGGGTGGGATTTCGGTTGGAGATAAAGTCTTAGTTGGCAGTTGACAATTTCTCGCTACGCGAGAACAGTTGCGCAGCGAAGGGCTTGTCAACTGTCAACCCTCCTACTTCCGGAATACAACTCATACTCCATCAGTCTACAGTCGATCATGGCGTTATAAAACTCAACACGACGACTTGCTTTTAATCCGATCTTCTTCGCGAGGTCGAGATTCCCCGTAAAAATATACCCAGTGTACCCCTGGCATTTCTTTTTCATGAAATCACCGATGCGGGCATAAGTTTGTTCCAACTCGACAATATCTCCAAGGCGATCGCCGTATTCCGGGTTGAAATAGATGACGCCGGGCATTTCCGGGACATTCGTTTTTTCAAAATCACACACATCGAAATCGATCATTTCCTCAACCTCTGCAATTCCTGCGTTCACTTTTGAAATCTCAACGGCATCGTCACTGATGTCTGTAGCAATGATTTTCAAATCGGTGGCATCTATCACCTGCGAGTCGATGCGTGCATATTCGTCGCGATACATCACCCCATCATATCCCTTTATATGCATAAAGGCATAATTTGATCGATACAAACCCGGCACTCGATTCGTCGCAATCAGGGCCGCTTCAATGGCAATCGTAGACGATCCACACATTGGATTCACGAGGGGCGATTTTCTATCCCACTTTGTCGCGAGCAGCGTTGCCGCAGCAAGCCCCTCTAGCATGGGTGCCTTTCCCGGAATCTTCCGGTACCCGTGTTTTGCCAACGTCTCACCGGATGTGTCAAGAAATATTTCAGCATGATCGTCCTTCCAGAAAAGATTGATCACCGTCTGATCGAGTTCTGGGCCTGAGTCCGGACGTTTACTGGTTTCCCGACGAATGCGATCGGCAATTGCGTCTTTGACTTTCACATTCATGAACATGGAGCTGTTCACCGTAAAGTGATCGACGTTGCTCGTGATCGAAATATAGCCCTGGTCGGGAATGATATTTTCCCAGGGGTAACGGATCAGGGTGTTGTAAACATCCTCTGGATTGCTGGCGCGAAATTTCTTTAACGAGAACAGCACCTGGCTTGCGCACCTGAGATTAAGATTGAGCCGGATACAGTCTTTGAGTGTCCCCTTTAGTTCGACCCCAGTCTGAAATAGCCGCTCTGGAGTAAATCCCAGTGCCTCAACTTCCATTTTGACATAAGGCGCAAGTCGTTTCTTACAGGTAACGATGATTGAACCGGGTTCGTTGAAACTGATCAATGGAATGAATTAAAGATGTAAAACTCGGAATATTAAATACAAAACAGAAAAATGAGCCACGGAAGACACAGATTAACACGGAGAACTCATCCCGGTCTTTCCGTGTCATCCGTGGCTAAAAATTAATTGAGCACGTCCTTCAACACCTGCACCGAGTTCACCTCTCCGAAATTATGAATATGCTCGGAATAATAAATACAAGAAAAATATTTAGCCACGGAGGACACAGATTAAACACGGAGAAATACAAAAAATCATCCGTGTCCTTCCGTGTCTTCCGTGGCTAACAAAGATCAACTCAGCACATCTTTCTACACCTGCACCGAGTTCACCTCTCCGAAATTATGAATATGCTCGGAATAATACATACAAGAAAAATATTTAGCCACGGAGGACACAGATTTACACGGAGAAATACAAAAATCATCCGTGCCTTTCCGTGTCTTCCGTGGCTAACAAAGATCAACTCAGCACATCTTTCAACACCTGCACCGACTTCACCTCTCCGAAATTATCAATGTGCTCGGAATAATAAATACAAGAAAAATATTTAGGCACGGAGGACACAGATTTACACGGAGAAATACAAAAAATCATCCGTGTATTTCCGTGGCTTCCGTGGCTAACAAAGATCAACTCAGCACATCTTTCAACACCTGCACCGACTTCATCTCTCCGAAATTATCAATGTGCATCGCATAAAATCGTAACAAACTTTCCAGTAGATTCTTCCGGCTGGCATAACTCAGGCTCACGTTATCCTTCAGATCCGCCTTCAAAAGTTTTTCCAACGCGGGTTCGTCTTCTTTCTCCACCAGCCACACACCCAATACGTCGTCCTTATTCTGGGGACCGAACCCCAGGTAGTGACTGAGTTTAATCAGAAAGATCAAATGAAAGTTTTCGGGCGCCTCTGATTCATCAAGACTAATCAGTGCGCCGATCAAAAATTCACAAATTTCCTCCGCGTGACTCTGATCCTTAACCGCCTTGTTTAATATCTCATTAACAAAAAGCGCAATCGCAGATTTTCTGATGTCACTGGTGAGTGATTGGTATGAGTGGATACATTTCACTTCCTTGATGCGGAGTATACTTGCGTTCTCACGATAGTAAACCACAAGGTCCAGCAAAGTCAAAGGCTGAAACAGGGCAATCTTATTTTTTGCAGACTTGCTCCTTACACCGTTGACGATGTAGCTCTGCAGACCAAACTGAGCAGTGAAAATATTTACGATGATGGACGTCTCACCGTATTTGGTGAACCTGAAAACAACACCACGCGTTTTGTGAAGCATATCTCGGTGATCGTGTAACGGAAGCCTTATCGCTTCTTGTTCTTTATACCTTCCACAAAGGCTTTACGACTCCGCGCTTCATATTTGTCTTTTTCTCCAAGAACAACTTGTCCTTTGCTGTCGGTTAATCGATAAGAAAAAGAAGCAAGCTCCCCGGTCTGTGCACAAATGGCGTGCACCTTCGTTACAAACTCCGCAACCGCGAGTAGGTTGGGCATCGGACCGAACGGCTTTCCCTCAAAATCCATATCCAGCCCGGCCACAATTACGCGCTTGCCCGAATTAGCGAGCGAGTTACACACATCGACAATGCCTTCGTCAAAGAACTGTGCTTCATCAATGCCCACCACGTCGCAATCGCCGGCGAATAACAGAATATCGCTTGCAAAATTGACTGGCGTCGACCGGATCTCTCGCTCGGCGTGGGAGACAATTTTCACATCGTGGTATCGCTTGTCAATCGAAGGCTTGAAAATCTCCACATGCTGTTTCGCAATTAAGGCACGGTTCAGCCTGCGAATGAGTTCTTCGGTTTTACCCGAGAACATGCAGCCACACACTACCTCGATCCAGCCCGCGCGGCTCCCCTCGTCCTTTTTACCCAATTGTGGCTCGATGAACATTCTGCAATTTAATCGCTGCCATCAAATAGTTGATGGTTGTTAGAGCGTGAATCGTAACTTTGGTTTGGGGCCTGTAAAGGCACAATTCATGAGTCTGAAAATACATTCCCGCCTGCCTGAAGTTGGCACTTCCATTTTCACCGTTATGTCAAGGATGGCCGTGGAGCATGGTGCCATCAACCTTTCACAAGGGTTCCCCGATTTTCCCGTCTCCGCTGAGTTGATCGAGTTGATCAACCAGGCGATGAAAGACGGGTATAATCAATACGCACCTATGCCCGGCGCTCCTGCCTTGAAAAAAGTGATAGCCGATGTTGTCAAGTTGACCTACAACCACACCGTGGATCCGGATACGGAAATCGTCGTAGCAGCAGGCGGAACAGAAGCCATCTTTTCGAGCATCGCCGCGCTGATCGGTGCCGGTGACGAAGTGATACTCTTCGACCCTTCTTACGATTGCTACGCTCCTTCCGTTCGGCTCAATGGCGGAATTCCGGTTTACATCAATCTGAATCCGCCGGATTTTTCCATCGACTGGGATCTGGTGAGATCGAAGATCACGGCCCGTACGAAAATGATCATGATTAACACACCGCACAATCCAAGTGGTGCGGTCTTGCTGGAAAATGATTTAAAAACCCTGGAAGCACTGGCGCTGAAACACGATCTCATCGTGCTGAGTGATGAAGTCTACGAGCGTCTTATTTTCGACGGCTTCGAACATCAAAGCGTGCTGAAATATCCCGCACTCGCTTCACAAAGCATTGCGGTCTTCTCTTTTGGGAAAACTTTTCATGCCACCGGATGGAAAGTAGGTTATACAGTCGCACCTGCCAATCTCACTGCTGAGATAAGAAAAGCGCATCAGTTTGTTACGTTCAGCGTGAATACTCCCGTGCAGATGGCGCTGTCGCAATACATGACCGATCCTGCGCACTACACGAGTCTTGGAAAATTCTATCAGCAAAAAAGAGATTTCTTCCTTGAGCAGATAAAAGGCTCTTCGTTTGAGCCGATGGCATGTCATGGCAGCTACTTTCAATTGCTGTCCTATGGAAACATTTCAGACAAATCTGAAAAAGAGATGGCCGAGTGGATCACCAAAGAGCACAAGGTCGCGTCCATACCGGTTTCTGCATTTTATAATGACAAGACAGACAATAAACTGCTCCGCTTTTGTTTTGCGAAAAAAGAGGAAACGCTGGAAAAAGCAGGACAGATTTTGAAAAAGTTGTAGACCATGCAAGATCTCTCAATTACTCTGATCCAATCCACTCTTCACTGGGAAAACTCTACCGCGAACCTCGCCATGTTTGAAGAGAAAATCTGGAAAGTTGAAAAGCCAGCAGACATCATCGTACTTCCCGAAATGTTTTCAACGGGGTTCTCCATGAAACCTGTCGGCCTCGCGGAGATGATGAATCAGAATACATTCAAATGGATGAAACAGATGGCTGCCCAGACCGGTGCGCTCATCATCGGAAGTTTCATCTGCAAAGAACAAAATAATTTTTTCAATCGCCTTCTGTGGATGGAACCCGGTGGTCATTACCGGACCTACGACAAAAGGCACTTGTTCCGTATGGCCGATGAACACAAAGTGTACACACCGGGTGAAAGCAAATTCATCGGCACGTGGAAGGGATGGAATATTTTTCCGCTGGTGTGTTATGACCTTCGATTCCCCGTGTGGAGTCGCAACGGTTGGAACTCGGCTGATAAACGTATGAACTACGATGTGATCGTTTATGTTGCGAACTGGCCCCAGCCGCGAATCTCGCAATGGGATACTTTGCTTCGCGCTCGGGCAATCGAAAATCTGAGCTATGTGGTGGGTGTGAATCGCGTTGGCGACGACGGTCCCGATGGCCATCGGGATAAAGTCCCGTATAATGGTCACTCTGCGGTGATCGGTCCGAAAGGCGAAGAGATTTTCGTTGCCGGCGAATCAGAAACTATCAAAACGGTTAAGCTCGAATATGAACCTTTGATCGCCCACCGTACAAAATTCCCTGCCTACCTGGATGCCGATAATTTTAGTATAGATTAAAGATGACACAAAGACGCCGAGGCACGAAGTGGCACGAAGATATGCAGTGCCCAATGCCCCATGCCAGTGTCGGTGTTTCTTCACCGTGCCGGTGTCGGTGTTCTTCACCGACACGAGTGAACTCTATGCGTTGGTGAAGAACACCAACGCTGGCAAAGTGCGAAGTGGCACAAAGATTTACGACGCCGCCAATTGCCAACTGCCACCTGCCAACTTACCTTTGGGCTCAATTTCCCCGCATGACCCCCAGAAAGATCACCCGCGCCCTCATTTCAGTTTTTTACAAAGACCATCTCGAACCCATCGTACGCACACTTGCAGCACAAAACGTGGAGTTTGTCTCAACAGGCGGTACACAGGAATTCATAGAAAAGCTTGGATTCAAGGTCACGCCGGTTGAAAAACTAACGGGATACCCATCGATCTTCGGCGGCCGCGTTAAAACCCTCCACCCCGCCGTGTTTGGAGGCATCCTCTATCGTCGCGATGATAAAACCGACCTAAAACAAGCGGAGGAATTTAAAATCGCGCCTATCGACCTGGTCATCGTCGATCTGTATCCCTTTGAAGAAACCGTTGCGAAAGGCGGAACCGAAGATGAGATCGTTGAAAAGATCGACATCGGGGGAATCTCCCTGATCCGCGGAGCGGCCAAGAATTTCAATGACGTGTGGATTGTCTCGTCGCGGGATCAATACGCAGAAACTCTTGACTTGCTGAAAGCAAACAATTGTTCATCGGATATCGCAGTCAGAAAGCGATTTGCGGCGATGGCATTCGACGTCACATCACATTACGATTCAGCCATCTTTAACTATTTCAATAAGGAACAGGATCTCCCAAGATTCAAATCGAGCTATCAGACAGGCAAAGTGCTTCGTTACGGTGAGAACCCTCATCAAAAAGGAATCTTCTACGGTCAGCTCGACGCGCTCTTCGAGCAACTCAATGGCAAGGAGCTTTCGTACAACAACCTCGTCGATGTAGATGCTGCGGTTAACCTCGTGGCGGAATTCGAAGATGAAACGGCGTTCGTCATCATCAAGCACACCAATGCTTGCGGTGTAGCCACAGCCTCCACGGTGAAAGAAGCTTATGCGAAAGCCTTCCAGGCCGACACCCTCTCCGCGTTCGGGGGCGTGCTCGCGTCAAACAAACCGATTGACCTTCCTGCCGCGGAAGCGATGCACTCACTTTTTTTTGAAATCCTCATCGCGCCGGATTATTCACCGGAGGCGCTGGCGTTACTCAACACAAAAAAGAACAGGATTCTTCTTAAGCAAAAGCAGCCGTTAACCCATCCAAAGCAGGTGAAGACTTTGCTCAATGGCGTCATCGAACAGGACTATGATTGGAAAACGGATGCAGCGGCCGACCTGAAAGTGGTAACTAAAAAAGCACCTACTGAATCACAGATAAAAGACCTTCTTTTTGCCAGCAAAATCTGTAAACACACCAAGTCCAACACCATTGTGTTGGCTGTTGATGGTCAGCTGCTGGCGAGCGGCGTGGGGCAGACCAGTCGCGTGGATGCGCTGCGTCAGGCAATTGAAAAAGCGATGACCTTCGGATTCTCACTGAAGGGCGCTGCCATGGCGTCGGACGCCTTTTTTCCCTTCCCTGACTGTGTTGAAATCGCCTATCAACAAGGAGTGGAGGCTGTCATTCAACCCGGCGGTTCAATCAAAGACCAGGACTCAATCCAGTTTTGCGACGAGCATGGAATGACCATGGTGTTCACAGGATTCCGTCACTTCAAGCATTGATTTTTGTTCGGGTAAAAAGGTCGAACAGTCAAGAAATTCCATGCCATACCCGGGTTAAGATTCAAGTAAGATAAAAAGGGTTAACGATCATCAAATCACCTTTTTATTTCGCTAATTTTGGTGCGATTTTAATTGCCTACCAAAGAGAACCTAAACTTAAAGATGGGACTTTTCGATTTCTTCACCAGTGACATTGCTATCGACCTGGGCACTGCAAACACACTGATCATACACAAAGACAAGGTCGTCGTTGATGAACCCTCAATCATCGCCCTCGACAAACTCAGCGGCAAAGTGCTCGCCATCGGGCGTGAGGCGATGCAGATGCATGAAAAGACCCATGACAATATCAAGACTATTCGCCCTCTCAAAGAGGGTGTGATCGCCGACTTCCACGCAGCGGAGATGATGATTCGTGGGATGATCAAGATGATTGACACCGGTCGCAGGCTCTTCCCGCCGTCGTTGCGCATGGTAATTTGCATCCCTTCGGCGATTACAGAGGTTGAAAAACGCGCCGTGCGCGACTCCGCAGAACACGCGAACGCCAAAGAAGTGTACATGATCCACGAACCGATCGCAGCCGCCATCGGTATTGGCATCGATATCGAACAGCCCATCGGAAACATGATCGTCGACATCGGAGGCGGAACCACAGACATCGCAGTCATCGCGCTGTCGGGTATCGTTTGCGATCAGTCGATCCGGATTGCCGGAGATACATTCAATCGCGATATCCTCGATTACATGCGCCGTCAACACAATTTGCTGATCGGCGAAAGGACAGCGGAGCGTGTGAAAATTGAAGTGGGTTCCGCGTTGACGGAGCTCGATGACGGTCCCGATGATTACGAGATCCGTGGCCGCGACCTGATGACCGGTATCCCAAAAACCATCAAGATCTCCTACAGTGAAGTTGCTTTCGCCCTCGATAAGTCGATTTCCAAACTTGAGGAAGCCGTGTTGAAAGCGCTTGAGTTGTCACCTCCTGAGCTTTCAGCCGATATCTACGAGCGCGGCATTTACCTCACCGGCGGCGGCGCCATGCTCCGCGGTCTTGACAAGCGCCTCTCGCTGAAAACAAAACTTCCAATCCATGTCGCTGATGACCCGCTGAGAGCGGTGGTGCGTGGGACAGGCGCGGCACTGAAAAATCTGGATCACTTCCGCAAAGTCTTGATGACCTGATCAGGGTAAAGTTCCGGCGGTCTGTGGTTGATCGAAGCTTTAATCTCAAATTAACTAAGAACCACCTTGAACTTTAATTCCTGAACCCTGAACTTTAATGCTGCATGCAGCGTCTTGTCAATTTTTTTTATGAATACAGGGCTTTCTTCACCTTCCTCATCATCGAGGTGCTGTGCGCGTGGCTGCTGATCGAAAATAACCAATACCAAAACACCCGGTTTTTTAATTCGTCCAACCGTATGGCCGCCGGAATCCTGGCATTTTCCCAGGGATCTCGTGAGTATTTTTCATTGCGTCAGATCAACGAAGACTTATCCCGCGAAAATGCCCAGCTCCGCACGGCACTGGAACGGCAGGCACAGATTCGTAGCACTCCTCTATTGCCTTCTGATACGCTTCCTCGCTTCCACTTTATCAGCGCAAAAGTCATCAACAATTCTGTAGCCCAGTTCAAAAACTACATCACCATCAACCGCGGAACGGATGCCGGCATCCAACCGGGCATGGCGGCGATAAGTCTTTCAGGGGCTGTCGGAAAAGTGAAGTCCGTTTCAGAACATTTCTCTGTTTTGATTTCCATCTTAAACATCGACGAGCAAGTCTCCAGTGTGCTGAAACGCACCAATAGCTTCGGTACAGTGCAATGGGACGGCATCGATCCCCGCGTAGTCAATTTGCTGTATGTGCCGCGCCATGTGCAGCCCGAAGTCGGCGACACCGTGGTGACCTCAGGTTATAATGCCGTTTTCCCGCAAGGAATACTGGTAGGCATTGTCAAAGATGTAAAACTCAAAGAAGAAGCTCTTTTTTATGACCTCAGGGTGGAACTCGCGCAGGACTTCAGAAGACTTTCCTTTGTCAAGATCGTGAAGAGTGATCTGAAACATGAGCTCGATTCATTGGAAACCACAACCATCGGAAAACCATGAGCCGCTCGGGGATCCTCGTCGTAATTTATTTCGTGCTTTACCTCCTGGCACAGGTGATGCTTTTCAAACAGCTCGTACTCTTTAACACCGCATTTTGCTTTGTCTACGTTGCGTTTATTCTCCTGCTGCCCATCGAGACCAATTCACTGATTTTGATGTTGGTCGCATTCGCGTTGGGCATCACGGTCGACATGTTTTACGATAGCCTCGGACTCCATGCGTTCAGTCTTGTGTTGATTGCGTACGCAAGAAATTATTGGTTGGGAACTATTACCCCGCAAGGGGGTTATGATGCAGGTGAAGGGCCGACGCTGGCGGTGAATGGTTTACAATGGTTCATGGTCTACACCGTGCCGCTGGTATTTGTCCATCATTTTGTTTTGTTCTTCACGGAGGCCGGCGGCTTCGGCATCTTTTGGTTTACTATGCAGAAAGTCATCACAAGCCTGATGTTCACCATGGGGGTGATTTTGTTTTTGCAGTATTTTTCGTTTGACAGGAGGAGGTCATGAACGAAGGGAGAAAAGAAGTATTTCAGCTGATATTCATTTTGGTGGGGATCATCTTCCTCGTCAAACTCTTCTTTATCCAGGTAGTCGATGACCGTTACGCAGATCTGGCCGACAGCAACGCCATCCTGCGCCAGGTGGACTACCCTGTGCGGGGACTGATCAAGGACCGCAACGGCAAAGTGATCGTTTACAATACTCCTGAGTTCAAACTCGAAGTATTATTAAAGGATGTAAAGAAATTTGATTCGGCGAAGTTCTGTGAGGTGTTCGAGATCTCGCGGGAAGAACTGCGTCGCAAATTCAAAGAGATGAAACTCCGTAAAGAGTATTCACCCTACAAGCCAACGCTGTTCCTCAATCAACTCTCAACCGTCGACTTTGCAAAAATTCAGGATTACCTGGATGAATTTCCGGGATTCTATGTGCAGGCCCGGACCACGCGGGCCTACTCCACCCCTTCTCTCGCCAATGCGCTGGGTTACGTAAGCGAGATCAGCAAGAGCAGGCTGGAAAGCGACGTCACGGGAATCTACCGGCAAGGTGATTACATCGGTCAAAGTGGCATCGAAGCATACTATGAAGAACAGCTCAGCGGAAAGCGCGGCGTGAGCTTCAAGCTTCGCAATGTCAAAGGAATTGTAAAAGGTTCATTCAAAGGCGGCGCCTACGACACGGTCTCAGTTCCCGGCCAGGATCTCACGACAGGGATTGACATCGAGCTCCAGAAATATGCCGAATATTTAATGAAAGGTAAGTCGGGGAGCATTGCAGCGATCGAGCCTTCATCCGGCGAGATTCTGGCACTGGTCTCCGGACCTTCGTATGATCCCAATCTGTTAACAGGACGGCAGTACAGCAGCAATTTCAAACTCATCAGCAGTGATACAAACAAGCCGCTCTTCAATCGTCCGTTGATGGCGCAATACCGGCCCGGATCAATATTCAAGATTGCCCAGGCAATGACTGCCCTTCAGGAAGGCGTGATCACTCCCGATACGCGCATCCGGTGTGATCGATCCATCATTGGATGTCACGGCAACCACACCAACGAAGATCTTCGTGGTGCGATCGCCAATTCCTGCAACCCGTATTTTTGGACAGTATTGAGACGCATGCTTAATAAAGGTGTGGGAAATGACCCCTTCACCGACACGCGCATCGGGCTCGACGAATGGAGCAAGCACATCATGAGCTTCGGCTTTGGAAAACCATTGGGCATCGACCTTCCGAACGAAAAAGCCGGGAACATTCCGACGCCCGCATACTATGACAGGGCGTACAACAACCGGCCCTGGAAGTTCTCAAACATTTATTCCCTTGCGATCGGGGAAGGTGAGAATCTGGTTGTACCGCTGCAGATGGCAAACTTTGCCGCAACCGTCGCCAATCGGGGTTATTACTACACACCTCATATTGTAAAGGCGATTGGAAAAACCGGTCAGCCGTTGCCCCGCTTCACTGAAAAACATGTTACCACCATCAATCCTGAAAACTTTTTGATCGCCGTGGATGCCATGCAGCAGGTGGTCGACGGAGGCACGGCTCAGTATCGCGCCAAACTGAAAAATATTATTGTATGTGGGAAAACAGGCACCGTACAAAATGATCCGCTCCCAGATCATGCGGTGTTCATTTGCTTCGCACCGCGCGAAAATCCAAAAATAGCCATCTCGGTATATGTCGAAGATGCCGGGCAGGGCGGCCGCGCTGCGGCGTCTATCGCGTCGCTGTTAATCGAAAAATATCTCATCGGTCATACGGAGCGACCCAACATCGAGCAATATGTTTTGGCCAACAAGTTCCTTGATTAATGAAACGCGAAGACAACATATCAGGAAGTCTTGATTGGCCTACGATCGGCCTCTATCTCGCGTTGGTCTTCCTGGGCTGGATGAACATCTACGCGGTGGTGTATGATGAAACCTTACACCAGCCTATCTTCAGTCTTACCCTCTCGTCCGGGCGCCAGCTGATGTTTATTATGACGTCGTTCATCATCATCATGGGGATCGTTATCCTCGACATGCGTTTCTACGAGACGTTTGCCTATGTCTTGTACGGTGTGATCATCGTCGCATTATTTCTTGTTCCCATCGTTGGAAAGGAGGTCGGCGGCAATAAAGCCTGGCTTGGAGTGGGGTCGTTCGGCGTGCAGCCTTCTGAGTTTGCCAAGTTCGTGGTGGCCCTGGCCGTGGCAAAATACATGGGGTCCGTGGGCTTCCGTATGGACAATCTGAGAAACCAGGCGGTACTTTTCGCAATGATTGGTTTGCCGATGCTGCTGATCCTCGCACAAAAAGACACCGGGACCGCTTTGGTCTTCACATCGTTCATTCTCGTTTTCTTCCGTGAAGGCATGTCACCATTTTTAATGATCGTAGGACTGTGTGCCGCTGTGATCTTCATATTGACACTGCTTGTTCCTAATCAGCTCTACCTGCATGCTGCGATCCTGGGGGTGTTGTTGCTGTTGATCATCCTGGGTAAAAAGAAAATAAAGAGGATCGTGCTGCTGACCTTGGGCGCCGTAATCATCATGGGTGTAATCGAGAGCGTTGACTATGTGGTCACGAACGTCTTGAAGCCCCACCAGCAGAACCGCGTGAAGGCTTTGATCAATCCCGACGCCGATCCGTTGGGGTATGGTTGGAATGTAACACAATCCAAAATCGCAATCGGCAGCGGAGGCCTGATCGGAAAAGGATTTTTGAAGGGCACCCAGACGAAGTTTGACTTCGTACCCGAGCAGAGTACCGACTTCATTTTCTGCACGATCGGCGAAGAGCACGGATGGATCGGTAGCCTGATCGTCGTGGTGCTGTTCACCACATTTTTCTTTCGCATTTTATTTATCGCCGAAAGGCAAAAAAACCGTTTCGCGCGGGTGTATGCATACAGCGTGGTCTGCATTTTCTTTTTTCACTTCGCCGTCAACATCGGCATGACTATCGGTCTTTTTCCGGTGATTGGGATTCCGCTTCCCTTCTTCAGTTATGGGGGTTCTTCATTGTGGGGATTCACCGTGCTCTTGTTTATCCTGTTGAAATTGGACGCACACAGAGGACAGGTTCTTCAGCGGATTTGATGCAAGTTTGGTCAGTGGCTATAGCTTAAAGTTGGCTGCAGCAAAATAATTATCTTTCAATTTTTTGTATCTTAATCACCTTCATAGCAGCGCAGGCTACGCATCTCTAAATTATTCATTAGCAAATCCGCGACTCCCTTCATATGTGGTCGACACGTATCCTTGTTCTGATAATTCTTTTTTGCACTACCTGCAATGAAAGAGTCGTTGATGAACCTGACGATTTAACTGCTTCTGAAAAAGCAATAGTCTCAGAATTGGACCAGCTTGTTTTCTCAATCAAAGGTTCGTCACCGACGTTGACCGATGTCGATCTCAAACCACTCGACGCAATTGCCGATGCCCGCATGGTTGGACTTGGTGAGGCGACTCATGGGACGAAAGAATTTTTTGAGATGAAGCACCGGATATTCCGATACCTGGTGACCGCACATGGCTTTAAAGCCATTGGCTTTGAATCAGATTTTGCGGAGTCCCTGATTTTCGAGGACTACATACAAGGGCGCAGCAACGGCGACCTCCATACGCTCATGGATACAAAAATGGGCCTGTGGCCCTGGCAGGCATTGGAGGTTCAGGCTTTGCTCGAATGGATGAAGTTATACAATCAGAACACAGCGGATACTGATCGCATTCACTTTTTCGGACTTGACTGTCAGTTTGTAACTTTCAATGCCGACTTTCTCGCAGAGAGAATTGCACTGTACGATGACAACCTGGCTCAATACGTTCGCGCGAATAGTGTCGATTTCAAGAAACTAGATAAAATGGAGACGATACAAACCACAAAACAATAACAGCATCCCTTCAATCAATTTATGATCATGTTGTGAGTGCCGGGCCGAATCTATTGTCGAAAGGCATGCCCTCCTTCGATTATGAGATCGCAAAAAGACTCGCGCGAAATCTCATTCAAACAAACGATTTGATCTATTCGGGCAAAATTGGCGGTGCGCAGGAAGTAAGAGATAATTACATGGCCGAAAATGCAGTCTGGCTTATGAATGTTTTTGGAAATACTAACAAAATCTGTTTGTGGGCTCATAACGCCCATATTTCGAGCGATGGCACCTATTTTCGTTCAATGGGATTCACACTTCGGGATTCAATCGGCGCAGTGTATCAGCGCATTGGATTTGGATTTTCCCGGGGCAGTTTCAATGCGATCTATAACGGCGAACTGAAACCGTGGACAATCTCCAATACCCCGGTCGAAGAATCAACCAACTTTCTGCTTGCTAATTTATCTGCTAAAAATTTTATTTTGCGACTGAGCGATATCCGGAAATCAGAGGCTGTATATCCCTGGCTCAATCAATCAAAAAAATTCTTGCAGGTTTCTGCGGTGTATGGAGGCGATCCTAAGCGCTCCTACTGGGGAGTTACGATCGGCGATTTTTACGATGTCCTTATTTATTTCGACGAAACAACAAGCTCATCGATTTTTTGAGAAGTGTAAATGCGGAATGAAGGTCCTATTCACTGGAACCTGCCTGTATTACATAAACCGCTTCTCCACCATCTCCATGAACTCCAGGTATTCCTCGCTATCTCTGTTCCACTCTGCATAATTGTTGAGCAGATAAGTCTGCGCCTGGTTCATGTTGTCCAGTTCATCGAGGCGCTCGATGGCGGCAGAGAAAAGTTCGAAGTCACCGTTAAAAAGAATTTTCGTGAACATGAACTTCTGGTTGATGCTGAGGCTGTCCTTGATCTTTCTCTTTCTCTGAAAATCGTCAGCCAGGGTATGTTGCGTGCCTTTGTTGAGCGTGTCATACAGCGTGGCCTGCACGGGTTCCGGCCTCTTCACGGGCTCGGGGGATTTCTCCACGATTTTTTCAACCACGGGAGGTGCGGGCGCCACAGGTTCCGTCTTTACCTCCGGAGCGGACGGTTGCTGACGGGGTGTTTTCCTCTCGTAGAGCTGATCGGTATTTAACGGCACCACATTCGAGAACAGAGTGATATACTGATCCACATCTTCAGGGGTGAAATTCACTTCCTCCAAAATGTGATCCAGCAATGCGAATGCTTCGTTACCTGAGACGCTGGCCATTTTGCGATCCTTCAGATGCTGCAGAAGTTTCTCTAGCGGCATGCGATTAATCTTGACATACTTGATGTCGTTCGCAAAGTCTTCAACTTTCAAAGTTCCAGCCACACCATTGTCGAGTGTGTCGGAATAAAAATCGTATGGATCGAGAACCAAGTAGAGTGTCTGATGTACCGCCTTTTTCAACAACGGCTGGAAATTTTCCCTGGAAATAGAAATGTTGTTCGAAAGCAGATTCTGAAACTTAAGGAGTAATTCTGCAACCGCTGGTGCGGTGTAGTCGAAAAAAGGACTGCGCAATTTCTGGCTCTCCAGTTTCCAAGCATGCAGCAGCTCACGGATTACGAAGAGGTTTACCTGCTGAATGTCGCAGAGCTTAAGGATTTCCGGCCCTGTGATTTTTTCCTTCGCGGAGAAAAAAGAAGCCGTTACCTTGGAGGCATAGTCATCACTATAATCTTCAAGGGCCTTCAGGTTGATTTTTTCATCCATGATGAGATGTAAAACGTGAGATTTTACGAACGATGGTAAAGATAATCATAGAAAATCTGGGACAAAAAGAGGTGCCGGTTATCGATCCGAATAAGCCGGTCCTTTTCCAGTTTCAGGCCAACTACATCGATTACATGCATGAATGCGGCGGCAAAGGACGGTGCACCACCTGCAAAATGAAAGTGGTTTCAGGGATGGAGAACCTGACGCCTCTTAGCTGGGCGGAGAAGAAATACCGGGACGAAAAAAAACTTGCCGAAGACGAAAGACTAGCCTGTCAGGTGCGGTTGAGGGGGGACCTTGTTATTCATATCCCAAGGGAATCGCAGCTGCCGCATGTGAAGTACGATGCATAAAGTTGGCAGTTGGCAATACACAGTTGGCAAAATAACCCCAAATGATTCGTTTGAATTTATTTAGCTGAGATTACGGTAAATGACGCTGGCTCATGTTTTGCCAACTGCCAACTGAATATTGCTTATTTCTTCAGCGGTGCAAGTATCCGATACTCCGTATCCACATCACCCTTGCTGATATCGGCCAGCTTACCTTTCAACATCCGCTTCTTTAAAGGTGACAAATAGTCGATGAACATTTTTCCCTCCAGGTGATCGTATTCGTGTTGTATGATGCGGGCTTTCACACCGTCGTATTCTTCCTCATGAACCTTCCAGTCCTCATCCACGAAACGGATTTTCACTTTCTCAAGGCGCGAGACGTTTTCGCGGATATTCGGAATGCTAAGGCAGCCTTCTTCAAACTCCCACGCTTCCCCATCTTCATCTACTATTTCGGGATTGATGAATGCTTTCTTGAATCCTGTCATGTCCTCTTCCTCTTCATTCAGTGTGGTGCCATCGACTACGAAGATCCGGATGCTCTTGCCGATCTGCGGTGCCGCAAGGCCAATGCCGTGTGCTGCATACATCGTCTCAAACATATCCTGGATAAAAGTCTTGATGTCGATGGACCCCTTCTCGACTTCCTTGGCGCGTTTGCGAAGCACCGGATCGCCATACATGATGATTGGATAAACCATGCTCAATCTCTTAATATCGCAAAGTTAGAAAAATGAAGTGGCAAATCACGCCTTGTTTCCCGCCATAAAAGACTGGAGAATAATCGTCGCGCTGATTTTGTCGGCGTTTCCTTTAACCTGCCGGTCTTTCTTTTTCATCCCGCCTGCAATCATGGTATGATGGGCCAGGCTGGTGGTAAACCGTTCGTCCACCAGCGCGACAGGCTTTTCCGGAAACCGCTTTTGCAGCTCGGCAACCAACGCGCGAACGGGTTCTGTCATTTCTGTATCTTCATTGTTCAGCCTCCGGGGCAGGCCCACCACCAACTGATCGACGGTTTCCTTTTGAAAGTAGCTCGTTAAAAAAATAAAAAGCTTGTCACTCTCCACTACTTCCAGCGCCGTTGCAATAATCCGCAGGGGATCAGACACGGCGATGCCGGTGCGTTTCAAGCCGTAGTCAATTGCGAGGATTCTTCCCATTAAAATTCAGACAGCGCGGTTCGTCAGTTGAGCTTTGTCTTCTCAACAAACATGCTTTTGATCTTGTTTTCCAAAATCATCGCTTTGGGAAACAGGATTTCATTTTCGATGCGTGCATGCACCTGGAGACTTTTTTCCAACTCTTTGAGCTCGGCATAGATCACACGCACATGAAGCGGTGTCGAAGTATTCATTGCGTAATCCTTCGTGATTTTACGGATACCTTCCATTTCGTCGTCATGAACTTCATGGTCGACCGCGAATCGCTGAAGTGAATAGCGTTCCATCATGTAGAACAACTTCGAAGGATTATTTTTTTTCCGTTCCGATTGATCAAGCAGTTGAACGTATCTGAACAACGTGTCTTCCTCTTGGTAGATGTGATGAATAAAATCCTCGACGAAAAGCGGGAAAAGGGTCTTCAGATCTTTGGCGATCGAAACATATTCAGGTGAATCCGCCTTGAACGCCTCCACGAGTCGGGATATGTACGGAAGCTTGTGCTTGACAAAAAGAAAGTGCGCATGCTTCAAATATTCTATAATCAGATCGATCGGATAGGAAACCAGGGGTATACTCTCCTCCGCGAGCGGATGACTGGAAGACTCGAGTTCCTGTACTACTTGTTCGACTTTCAGCCCCCGTTGTTCACAGACCTCCGCCAGTGTCTTTTCAGAGTAATCATAGAAGCTGATTCCAAAATAGAAAAGCACATAAGCCCTGACGTAGTCTTGTTCGACCAAGTCAGCAATCCTCCGGTTTTTCAGCGCTTTTGGTTCCATGGGTGGGTAAATATAAAAATCCCGGTGCCTTTCCACAATCACCGAATCGGTTTCCCCGAATCTGAACTTTGCCGCATCTTTGCCGTTGTAACTGGGTTACCGGAAGATAATTATGAGCGAAATCAACAATAATCCGCGTCAAATAGGCCTCCCGTTGGTGTTATGCATTGGTCTGGCGGCGGGCGTGCTGGTGGGCGCCAGCCTCAATTCTACGTCCATCGTGAAGTCCGACTCGAACAGCGACGATGTCCGGAAATTCCAGGAAGTGCTGGGACTCATAAAAAGCGAATACGTAGACACCACGCAAACCAACGCACTGGTCGACGATGCCATTCAGCATATGCTCGACAAGCTTGATCCGCACTCATCCTATATTCCGGTAAGTCAACGCATCGAAGCCAACGAAGATCTGCAAGGCAATTTCGAAGGCATCGGCATCGAGTTTAATATTTTTCATGACACGCTTGTGGTGGTCTCTGCTTTGAGCGGCGGTCCGTCTGAAGCAGTTGGACTCCGGCCGGGTGACAAGATTGTAAAAGTGGGTGAAAAGACCATCGCCAACGTGGGCTTGACCAATCCACAGGTGATGAAACTCCTCAAGGGACCGAAAGGCACGGAAGCAAAAATCGAAGTGCTTCGTAAGAATGTGAAAGATCCCCTCAAATTCAACATCATCCGTGACCGCATACCACAGCATTCGATCGACGTTGCGTACATGGTAGATCGCGAGACAGGTTACATCAAAATAAATCGTTTCTCACAAACGACTTACGAGGAATTCCGCAAATCACTGGATGACCTGAAGAAGGAGGGAATGAAAAAGCTTGTACTCGATTTGCAGGGGAATCCCGGCGGATACATGAATCAGGCCATCGATCTTGCTGATGAATTTCTCTCCAAGGGAGAAAAAATCGTGTTTACGAAGGCGAAGGACTCAAAATACAATTCAGAAGCACTTTCTACAGAGAAAGGTGATTTCGAAAAAGGGGATCTGATCGTTTTGGTCAACGAAGGCAGTGCTTCTGCCTCCGAGATTCTTGCAGGAGCGTTACAGGATAACGACCGCGCGTTGGTGGTGGGAAGGCGTTCCTTTGGTAAAGGGCTCGTTCAATCTCCGTTTGACCTCAGCGATGGTTCCGAGTTGAGACTCACCATATCCCGGTATTATACCCCAAGCGGCAGATCTATCCAAAAGCCTTATGGCGATCTGGAAGATTATTCGAAAGACATGCTGAAGCGATACAAGCACGGTGAGTTCTTCATCGCCGACAGCATCAAATTCAATGACTCCTTGAAATATCTTACGCTCAATGGCAGGCAGGTATACGGCGGCGGGGGTATTATGCCCGACTATTTTGTTCCTCTGGATACAACGCAGAACAGCAATTATCTCAACGAATTGTACATCTCTAACTCAATACAGGAATACACTTTCAATTATGCCGACCAAAAAAAGGATGAGTTGACAAAAATGGGCTATGATAAATTCTATTCATCTTTTGCAGTGACTGATGAAATGCTGAATAAACTTGTGAAAGTCGGTGAGCAAAATCATGTGAAAGCAGATTACAAAGACATGGCACGTCATAAGAAGGACTTTCAGATCAACGTAAAATCACAGATTGCACGAAGGATTTGGGGAAACCAGGGCTTCTATCCCATTTTTAACGAAAACAACGAAATACTCCAGCAGGCCATCAAACTGTTCGACAGGATCCCTGATCTGAGCCGGCGCAAGATGTAGATCAACGTCTCACCTCGTAGATCACAAATTTGTCGCTGACCATACGATGATAATACAAGGCTCTTCCATTGCTGGATAAGGACGGAGCTTCTACAAAGTCACCGAGTCCTGTAAGTTGAACAGGCA
This sequence comes from Cyclobacteriaceae bacterium, assembly GCA_044227305.1. GTDB lineage: Bacteria > Bacteroidota > Bacteroidia > Cytophagales > Cyclobacteriaceae > ELB16-189. Next base: position 149,270 of record JBGAFJ010000003.1, read on the forward strand.
CGTCAAAGGCGCTGTCTGTCGTTTTGCGCTTTGTATAAAAAATCTGAGGTGCTGAGGTCTCGCTCAAAGGTGCTGCAACCCGTGTAAAGAATAATTCCAGGTCATCCGTCGAAATGGATGCTGCGTACTCCAACTGATCGGTATTGACATTTTTCAGGATCTCGGAACTGTTCGCTGCTCTCTCAAATCCCGTCGCAGTCTTTGACGCCACAACGATGTCAGCCGCCTGCAACTTACCTCCCGAGTCATACTGCCCGTCTACAAAGTACATCGTATCCCCATTGTTGTTGATTTCAACGTCGAAATTCACAATGCCAGCTTCTTTCCTCGATATACCCTGTACCAATGCGACGTTTGTGGCTTTACCCTCGGCAAACGTGCAGGTATAAACCGTGGACAATAGACTGGCATAATCACGGGTGGAGATAAAGTAGAGATTCCCGGATTTGTCCATCGAAGGTGTTCCCTCAATATCAGCCGTGTTCACAGCGGCAATTTCTCCCTGGTACGTAAAGGTGTAGTCGTCTTTCCGGGTTGCCCAATGAAGGTTGGTATTCTCAGCCGGGGTGTTCAGATTATTGAACAGTAAATATTTGCCGTCGCGCGTGATGAATGGCTCCATCAGGTTGCCCGAATAGCCGGTCATCGTCACGCTGGTCGGTTTTGTGAAGAGGATCAGCTCCGGATCTTTGTTCTCGCATCCCCCAACGATAAAAACGGCTCCTAACCAAATAAAAACGGACAATCTCATGTCTCTTTATTTTCCCCGGTAAGTCACCACAAGGTACGGAAGGGTTGTTACCTTTAACATAGTGCGTGTATTTTTGTACTATCATTTGCTAGCCTATGTATTATCATCGACTTGGACAAATTCCGCCGAAACGTCACACCCAATTCCGTCAACCCGATGGAAGCCTGTATAAGGAAGAGGTTGTCAGCTCGGAAGGATTTTCAGGGATCTATTCAATCCTCTATCATGCGCACGCACCCACGCGCATCAAAGAGTTGAAAGAACCCGTTAAGTACGGCCCTAAAAAACTGGAGGAGTACGGACTGCGCCAAACGCATTTGAACACTTCGAAAGTAGGAGCCACAGGTTCCGACTATCTCGACGCGCGAAAAGTGCTCTTGATGAACGCGGATTGTTCCATGTCAATCTGTTCGCCAACCAACAGAAAAATGGATTACTTCTACAAGAACGCCGAGGGCGATGAAGTACTTTTCATTCATGATGGAAGTGGCACACTGATCTCTCAGTTCGGCAAACTTGAATTTCGCCAGGGCGACTATGTTGTGATTCCGCGCACGGTTATTTATAAGCTTGAATTCAACGAAGGGCCACTACGCCTTCTGATCATTGAATCCGCTTCACCCGTGGAGACGGTGAAAAGATATCGCAATCAACTCGGTCAGCTGCTTGAACATTCGCCCTATTGCGAGCGTGACATTCGTCCCCCGGTAGAACTCATCACCGAATCGAAGAAGGGCGACTATCTGATAAAAATCAAAAAGCAGGGCTACTTGCATCAATATGTGTATGAACACAGTCCCCTGAATGTCGTGGGATGGGACGGGTTTTTATGGCCGTATGCTTTTTCTGTGCATGAGTTTGAACCGATCACCGGAAGGATTCACCAACCGCCGCCTGTTCACCAGACTTTTCAGGGCCACAATTTTGTGATCTGTTCTTTTGTGCCCAGACTATTCGACTATCATCCCCTCGCGATTCCTGCGCCTTACAATCACAGCAACATCGACAGCGATGAGGTGTTGTATTACGCGGAAGGAAATTTTATGAGCCGTCGCGGGATAGAGCGTGGGTCGTTTACACTGCACCCTGGAGGATTGCCTCATGGTCCCCATCCGGGTACGGTAGAAAAAAGCATTGGTGCAAAGGAAACAAAAGAGCTCGCCGTGATGCTTGATACCTTCCGGCCACTATACCTCACCACCGACGCAGAAACATTCATTGACAAAAACTATCCGATGAGCTGGACTGACAAAAACGAAGGCTTCAACGAAGTGAATACACCCTGACGCATGGAAAAATTCTCATTACCGATCCAGGTGCGCTGGTCGGATATCGATCAAAATCGACACCTGCGTCACTCTGCTTATTACGACTACGGTGCGCTGGTTCGTTTCACAGGTTTTTCAATTCAGGGTTTATCCAATCAAAGACTGGAGGAAATGCACATCGGACCGATTCTCTTCCGGGAAGAAGCAATCTTCAAAAGGGAGATTAAGTTCGAAGACCAGGTGACCGTGGACCTGGAAGTAACCAAAGCTACTGCTGATTATTCCCGCTGGAGTATCCGGCATCATTTCTACAAACAGGACGGCGTATTATCCGCGGAGCTAAACATGGATGGTGCATGGATCGACGTGGGAAAGCGGAAATTGACGATCCCCAACCACGAGATTCAGCGGGTTTTCGATCAATTTCCCAAAGCTGCCGATTTTGAATGGGTCGTACGACCTGTTAAGTCAAGCGACAGCAAGTCCTGAAGCCCATTGCGCAATGACGCGCGGAAAGTGGGCATATTCCAATGCATGAACTTTCGCGGCGATGGTCGCCGCTGAATCCGTTGGGGCCACCGGGCAGGATGCCTGAAAAATTATCTTTCCCTCATCAAACCTGGTATCGACCTCATGAATGGTGATACCCGTTTGCATCTCCCGCGCGGCAACAACCGCCTGGTGAACGTACTCACCGTACATTCCTTTGCCCCCGAATTTCGGTAACAGCGAAGGATGAATGTTGATGATGCGATGGGAGAAAGCGCGAATGATATTCTCCGGAACGAGCCACAGAAATCCGGCAAGCACCACATGGGTTACGTGAATATTTTTCAGCTTGTCAACTATCACATCACCGTGAAACTGCTCCCGATTAAATACAATCGTTGGAACACCGAATCGGTGCGCACGCGCTAAGACTCCGGCATTCGGATTATTGGAAAGCACCAAGGCCACTGAAATGGTCAGGTCATCTTTGAAATGATCCATGATCGCCTCCGCATTCGTTCCGTTGCCCGAAGCAAAAATTGCAAGATTTACCTTTTTGATGTTCATGCTGGCTTAAAGCTAATTAAGAATTGAGAAGAACCATCATAAAAAGGCCATGCTGATGATGCCTGCAAGCATAATGACTTTACAGAACTGACTTAACAGAAAAAAATCTGACTTTGTATCTGCGCGCACAAGCCAGCCCAGAAGTGCTGCCATCGGAAGAAAAAGTGTCCAGGCGAAAAAAGTCATGGGAAGTGTCGTAACGTACACATTCAGGGCGATGACGGAGAGAGAAAAAAATCCCAGCAGGAAGTAAATAAAATTCTTTGTAGGACGAATTCCCCATACGATAGGGAGGGTCTTGCAGCCGAACGTATCATCCCCTTTGAGGTCTTCCAGGTCTTTAATGATCTCACGCACCAGGGTGATAAAGAATGCAAACAGCGAATAGATAATAATCGCGACGCTCAGAGGCGGATAAAAAACATTCACGATCCATATCGAAAGACCCGTCAGCAGCGCGACGGCAAAATTCCCCACGAAGGGTTGTCGTTTGAGCGCATTGGAATACAGCCACAGCAGGAACGCACAGAAAAAATTGAGCACTCCAACTTTCCATGAGACAAAAAAACCTAACGCAACGCCGGTCAGTGAAAGAAGCGTGTGCAAAAAGATCGCATACCGTCGCTTGATCCCCTTTCCTATTACCACTCGTTCTGGTTTGTTTACGAGGTCAATTTTTACGTCGTAATAATCGTTGATAATATAACCCCCCGCAGCGATCAACAGGGTTGAAACAGACACGAGCAGCAACCTGAGATCATAAATCTTCTCCGGGTCGATCAGAAAAAAAACGGTGAAGTATTGCGCCAGCCCGATGATAAGCAAGTTCCAGAAACGGGTGATCAGAAGAAATGACCGAAGCATATACTGACTGCGAAGATCGGCATAAAAAAGACACAATTCGCCACAAGTCACCAAGACTCAAAGGAGCCGACACAAAGTCTCTAAGACTCAAAGAAGCACAAAGGCGATTGGTATTGCGGTAAATTTAAACATACTCGGAAATAAAATATTTATATCACTTGTACTTGTGCATAAATGAAGACACAAATCCGCCACAAAGTCACCAAAGCTCAAAGGAGCACAAAGCGGTACTTGTTATCAGTATAAAATCAGAAAAAGAAATCCTGGTGTCACTTCGTGCCCTGGTCCATAAAAAAGACACAATTCGCCACAAAGTCACCAAGACTCAAAGGAGCCGACACAAAGTCTCTAAGACTCAAAGAAGCACAAAGGCGATTGGTATCGCGGTAAGTTTTAACAAACTCAGAAATAAAATATTCGTGTCACTTTGTTTCATGACGCATAAATAACACGATTCCGACACAAAGTCTCCAAGGCTCAAAGGAGCACAAAGCGGTACTTGTTATCAGTTTAAAATCAGAAAAAGAAATCTTGGTGTCACTTTGTGGCTTCGTGACTTTGTGTCCTAATCCTCAAAAAAGCAGACCGATCCACCGACCCATGTTTTGTCTTTATTGTACTTGACGCCAATCATCTCTCCGCGGCTCAATCGCGCAAGATTGGTTACGAGCTGCGGCCGGGGTTGCCCATCCTCCCAAAAGAACAGCAAGCGTATCTCCACCTTTACCGGGCCATCAGGAGCCTGTACCACGGGTTGGTACTCCACTTTCCGTTGAAGCATGTACTCGTGCCGTTTTTCTGCGGGCACGGCTTCCAGGTCGGCAGGGGTGACGTGAAAAACGACACCGCTACCCGAAAACGAGAATAGCGGCTTTAGAACGTAATTCTCAAGATCTTTTGGATAAGATTGGTATTCTGATAAAAAACGGCACTCAGGGATGAACCGGCTCCTGATCAAAGGCATTGTGTATTTGCTGATTCTGAAAAACCAGTTTGGATGACCGGCCCACTCGACATCCACGTCATCGGTGAGGTGATAAGAAAGATTGAGATCCGGACGTTTTACGAGTTCATCAAAGATGACACGGTTGTATATCCGCTTGATCTGTATGCGCCTTCCGTTTTTCCGGTAGAAGATATTTCTTCCTTCTTTCTCAACATCTCCGATGTGAACCGGCTCAATACCGGTCATTGCTTTCGTCGCCAGAAAATCAATGGCCGTGTTCTGCTTCAAGGGGTCGATCTCAAGCAAGACCACGTCGTCCGGAGCATGTCCATGCAACAGAACATTTTTCAGTTTGTTGCGATAGGCTTCACCCGATAGTCCAAAATGGCTCTGAAAGTTTGAGGGGATATCAAAATGCTCTCGGTATTTGTCGGCCATCACATCCTGCCAGCCAAAGAGAGACGGAAATCCCTGCATTTCAATAAGCCGGGGTTCAAGTCCGCCATCCGCTTTAACAACCGCAAAGTCGAGCGCGAGGAAATGCGTATGCGGCGTTTCATTCGGAACCTTCAGGCCGGGCGGAATTGCTTTCTCAGTGAGTTTTTTGAAATCGGAACCGATGATAAAGTCTACGATCTCATTGCCGGCAGCAATGAGTTTGTCTTTGAAATCGCGCGGGACAAACACGGGCGTCTCGGCTACGCGAAATGTGATTTTGTGATTGAATATCTGATCAAGGTCTGCAAGGAACGCCTTGTATTTGGCGTCGGAGAATTTCCTGTTGTATGCTGATCTGACCGATTCGATCATAACAACACGGAATTCATCTTTGAATGGAAAGCCATTTTAAGAAAACCCGGAATGATCGTCCTGTGCGTAAGCTTGATTTTATCGGGTTCATTCAGGTACAGAAGCATCTGATTGTACTTTTTTTCTCCGTGATTGGCTATCACACTTCGCTTCTTGTCTTCAAACAATAAGTAACGGTACATGCCATCTGAATCGACTTCCGGATGAAACTGAGTGCCCACAAAAGACTCGTCAAATCGGATCATCATCACGGCGCGCTCCAGCATGATGTGGGGTCTCTCTTTCTCGATGCAGACAACATGACCGCCTCCGGACCAGATTTTTTCCTCACGCGGACTGAGTATCTGATAGTCGCGGGAGTCGACCGCATAAAATGGATCGGCAAGATTTTTCAGGAGTGGTTCATGCCGGCCGGCTTTCGTTTTGTGAATGGTCATCACGCCGAAGGCCGTACTTTTTCTTTTCTTCACTTCGGCGTATCGGTAATGCCGACAGAAGATTTGAAATGAATGACATATCAGAAACACACTTTTTTTGTCGAACGGATTTTGAGAATTGTGTTTCCGTATCGCATCCATCAAACCAAAAAAATTACGTTCCCATTCGGAGCCCTCACTTTGCAACGGACTGCCCGGGCCTCCGGAGGAGATGTAAGCGTCAAAACTAAGGTCCGCGATTTCATTCTTAAGACGAACATCAAATACCTGATAGGTCAGATTTAATTGATACGTGTCCCGGAATTGTTCGATCAGTTCTTTGATACAGCGCATACCCTCATTGGCCTCGCCCTCATACAGATCCAGTACAGCTATCTTCAATGGGTTCATGATCTCGAAATTATACGCCTTCCAGCGTCTGTTCTGTTATATAGTCAACAACTTTTTGAAGGCTGCCTGTTTTTTCAAAAACCGACAACTGGCGGTCTGCGCCGGTGCCGTTCTTCAGAATCTTGTGCACCGAGTTGATGGCGGGTCTGCTACCGAGATCATCCACCACATCATCGATGAATTCGAGCAATTCAACAATGAGCAATCGTGTCTCCACTTCTGCCTGCTTGCCGAAGTCGATAAGCTTGCCATCGATGCCATAGCGTGAGGCGCGCCATTTATTTTCAGCGATCAATGCACGGTTGTACACGATAAAGCTCATGTTCTGAAGGCGCAACTTATACAGCTTTGCCACGAGCGCCTGTAAGACTGCTGTGATTGCTATCGTTTCTTCCACAAGCATCGGCACATCACAAACACGGAATTCGATCGTGTCATAGAATGGGTGTACCCGCACGTCCCACCAGATTTTTTTTGCGTTGTCGATACAATTTGTGCGAATCAGCAAGTTCACATAGTTTTTGAAATCATCCCAGTCATTGAAATAATCCGGGAGCCCGGTTCGTGGGAACTTGTCAAACACTTTGGTCCGAAAAGATTTAAAACCCGTGTTCCTTCCTTCCCAGAAGGGTGAATTCGTGGACAAAGCATAAATGTGTGGCAGAAAATAACGCACTGTATTCATGATGTGGATCGCCATATTTTTGTCAGCGATGCCCACGTGCACATGCAATCCAAATATGAGGTTTGACCGTGCCGCTTCCTGCATTTCGTTGACGATCTCGTCGTAACGGGGATTCGGCGTTATCAACTGAGTACTCCAATGTGAAAAGGGATGTGTGCCCGCTGCGCCGATCTTCAGGCCAATGCTGCCCGCAATCTGGGCCACTGCCCTCCGCAATTCCCTGATCTGACGATCAGCTTCCGCCACATCGGCGCAAACACGGGTGCCCACTTCAACGACCGCCTGGTGCATTTCTGCCTTCACTGCATCCCCCAGGGCCGAGGCACCGATGTCAACGATTTTATGTTCATGTGATTTCAACTCCCGGGTGGTGGGATCGATCACCATGTATTCCTCTTCGACGCCAAGTGTGAATTTTTCCATAAGTGTCTGTTGGCTATGTCCCCGATAATCCCGATGGCTATCGGGATCGGCACGTGCGACTATTTCTTTTTGGTTTTTGCTGTCGGGCTGGCTTTGGATGACCGCGTGACGGTAGCGGGCGCGCCACCACTGCCTCCTTTCAGAAACGATGCAACCCCATTCGTGACGAACGTTCCCCAGGTGAGGTTATCGCCGCCGTCTTTCTGCGCTTCGGCTCTTTCGATCGCCATCTTCGCAGCATGCTCCACTACCCAGTCGAAATTCTCTTGTCCCACCGAAGTCACCTCCGCATCGGGCGCGGGATTACAGAAATCTATCGCATAGGGAATACCATCACGCACCGCCATCTCTACTGTATTAAAATCATATCCCAAAGAATGATTGATCTTCAACACATAGTCATGAACCGTCTTTAGCATTTTCTCAGATGCCGGCCCTTTCTCGACCACATACCTCAGATGATGAGGATTGCGGGGCTCGTACTGCATAATGCGCACATACTTCCCGCCCAGGCAATAGCAACGGAAGTAATCATCAAAAATAATCTCCTCCTGCAGCATCATGACAAGCTGACCCGTTGTGCGATAGGATTCAAAGAATTCATCGGGACCACGAAGTTTGAATACGCTTTTCCATCCACCACCAGCATGAGGCTTCATATAGGCTGGCCACCCGATGTACTCAAATATGTTGTCCCAGCTTAAAGGAAATTTCAGGTTGCTGAAGGAACTGTCCTGTGTATCGGTCGGGCGCTCGAAAGAAGGAAGGATTACGGTTTTCGGAACCGGCACCCCAATCTTTACTGCAAGTGCGTTGTTAAAAAACTTTTCGTCGGCACTCCACCAGAAAGGATTGTTCAACACGGCGGTACCCGTGCTCGCCTGGTTTTTCAAATAGGCACGATAGAAAGGAACATCCTGGGAGATGCGATCAATGATCACCGAGTATCCGTCGGAATGGCCTTGCTGAACTTTGTCGATCAGCACAGGCTCTGCTGAAATGTTTTTAAGACCCATCTTATTGATGCGCTCGACAAACGCCTGGGGAAAGGAGCGTTCCATCCCAAAGAGAATTCCGATTTTTTTCATGGCACAGGTGTTTTAGTTATCAGATTTCAGGATCGAGATCACAGTTTGCTGAAACTTCGCCGACTCAGTGAGGTTCAGGTTGTGACCCGATTCATCAAACCAAAATAAGTCCTTTTTTTGGGCTTTTAGAATATCAAAATAATGTTCCGCAACCTGGAAATGGGTCTGCCGGTCCCTCCTTCCGACGAAGAGATAAACCGGGCAGTGCATTTCCGGTGCGGTTTCGAAAAGGTTGACCTGACAAGCCCGGGACCACAGGTCGAACCAGGTTTCGCCCCACTTCAATACGAATGATTTTGAGGGCGCACTATTATTTGAAAATCGGCTGGTCCACTTTCTGTCAAAGTACAATTGTTCGACGGTTTCAAAAGGAACGTTAACTTTTGCCAGGTCGGCAAGCGCCTCCTCATTTTTTGTTTTAGAAGCATAGTTCCGCATCCATTCGAGCGAGAGTCGTTCGCTTTCAATCTGGTTGATCATGGGGCTTACCGCGATGCAGGCCTTGAGAAGTTCCGGATTTTTATCCGCTACCATCAGGGCCAGAAATCCACCCCAGGAATGGCCCACGAGATAAATCTTCTGTTGCGAAAATCTCTTTGAAAGGTATTTTATAACTTCCACAGCATCACTTACCATCAAGTCAACCGACAGAGGTTTATCGGTCTTATTCAACTTCAACGTCTGTCCGCTCTCGCGCTGATCCCACATCACGACAACAAAATTCTTCTGCAATTCCTTCGTGAATTTTTCGCTGTAGCCCATCGCGGAATTTCCCGGACCACCATGAAGAAAAAGCAACACGGGTGCCTTATCGTCGATCCCCTTGAAACCCATCCATTGGCGGATACCGCCGATCTCCACGGCCCGGTGTATATCGATCGGCGTTGCGTGTGCGCACGACGCGGTGATCACCAGCATGAAAAAAATTCTGGCAATCACGCTTTGACTATTTTATTAAGGAGAGATAATGCGGGAACATTTCACGCCAAGCCGGCCAGTCATGAGGTGCATTTTGCCTGACATCGAGCCAATGATGGATTCCTTTATTACGGAGAACAGCGGCCATTTTCTCATTGGCATCCCAGCACATATCATGTGTGCCGGTGCCCAGCACCACGAACATGTCGTTGAAAAACGGACTTTGCGCGTTGGGAATAAAGTCCGGCGGATTGTTGAAGTAAACGTTGTCATCATAGTAACCATCGACCTGATCTTTGATGTCGAAGGCCGCACCCATGTTGAAAACATACTTAACAACTTCCGGATGTTTGAATGCGAAGTTGGTGGCGTGATATCCGCCGAAACTACAGCCGGCGGTGGCAATCCGCCCCACACCAGTCTCGCGCTGCATCAGAGGCACCAGTTCGGTTAACAAAAACTGATCATACCAGGTATGATTGATTGCGCGTTGAGCCGGATGAACACTTTTGTTATACCAGCTCATGGCGTCGATTCCGTCCGGACAGTAAATCTTGACCAGACCTTCATTGATAAACCACGCAACGCTGTCGATGAGTTTAAAATCCTTGTTCTCCGTAAAACTGCCCATGGAAGTAGGGAACAAGGCGATCGGGTATCCCCGCGTGCCGAAAGCCAGCACTTCGATGTCACGGCTCAGACTCGGAGAGTACCAACGATGATAGTGTTCATACATGATGCAAGCGATTAAGAAAAGGTTTCCTCACAAATACCAAAGATTAAAAACTGTGATTGCACGATTTTATAAAAACATAATCCGTGAAATCTACATTTAAATCCGTGAGATCTGTGGGAAATGAATTTTTAAACTGAAAGTAAGTTAACGAGCGTTATTCTATTTTTGCAAGCGCAGATGAAGGACACCGGCACCCCAAACGATCAAACTGCAGCGCCAGAGGCCGCTCTACAGTATAATTCAGAGAAACTTTCTGATATCTATACCAAACTCCTGCAACGGAATGTGGAGGTGGAGATTCTAACACCTTCCGTTTTAGACAAAAACAAGCGATATCCTTTGCTGGTATTAAACGATGGCCAGGACAGTAAAACGGTCAAAGTAAAGGAAACTGTGGAGCGCCTGGTTTCCGAAAATATCATTCCCGAAATCATCGTGGTGGGTGTCACCGCAGCCGACCGGATGCAGGAGTACGGCGTTGGCTTCCGGACCGATTATTTCGGTAGGGGGAAATTCGCAAAAGCATACTCAAATTTCATCGTGTCAGAACTTGTGCCCTATGTGACTTATAAATATCCGATCAGTACCTCTAACACGGAACGTGCCATGGCAGGGTATTCGCTGGGCGGACTGTCCGCGATTGATATTGTTTGGAATAATTTTGATGTATTCGGAAAGGTGGGAGTTTTCAGCGGTTCATTCTGGTGGCGCAAGCGGGATGCGGGTAGTTTTTTTTACTCGGATTATCGCGACCGCCTTATGCACCTGCAGGTCCGTCGCGGCAAATTCAAACCTGGAATGAAATTCTGGTTTCAGACTGGAACTGAAGATGAAGCCGGCGATCGAAATAAAAATGGCGTCATCGATTCCATCGACGACACGATGGATCTCATCTCTGAGCTGACCCGCAAAGGCTATCGACCCTTTCACGACATTCAATACCTTGAGATCGAGGGGGGCAAACACAATCAGGAAACCTGGGCAGTGGCGATGCCTGAATTTTTGACCTGGGCTTTCGGAAAGAAATGAACGAACAATCTGTGTTAATTAAGACGCCGCGCCTGGCATTGAGACCTTTCAGTTTATCAGACGCAGCAGACATGTATGCGTTGAACGCCGATCCCGAAGTAGTGAAATATACAGGCGACGATCCCTTTGAGTCGATCGAGGCTGCAAGGAAATTCATCGGCACGTACGATGCGTATAAGAAATACGGTTACGGCCGGTGGACGCTGCTATTCGACGGGAAGTACGTGGGTTGGTGTGGATTAAATTTCAATCCCGAAAGCAAAGAAACAGACCTCGGCTTCCGGCTGCTGAAAAAATATTGGAATCTGGGTATCGGCACGGAAGCAGCCAGGGCTTGCATAGATTACGGATTCAAAGATCTTGGTTTGATAAAAATCATTGGTCGCGCGATGGAAGAAAACACGGGATCCATTCGCATTCTTGAAAAAACAGGAATGCGTTTTGAAAAAGAATTTGAAGCGCATGGAGGAAGGTGCGTGCAGTATGCAATCTGGAAGTAGCGTACTGAAGCCGGGCGACTAATCCTTATGAAAGCAACCTATCAAAACATGAAAAAAATAGATACTGTAATCTTCGATTTGGGCGGTGTACTGGTCGACTGGAATCCTCGCTATCTGTATTCAAAGATTTTCAAGACCGAGGAAGAGATCACCTGGTTCCTGGAAAATATCTGCACGCACGAATGGAATGAAAAGCAGGATGCGGGTCGATCATTTGAGGAAGCAACCCTAGAACTGCTGGAGAAATTCCCTGAACACGAAGTCCCGATCAAAGCATGGTATGGTCGCTGGCAGGAGACCATCAGGGGTTCTATTCCGGGCACGGTGGACATTTTGAAATCCATTCGCGATTCGAAGCAGTATCGTCTTTATGCGCTTACCAACTGGTCGGCGGAGACGTTTCCCTGGGCTCGGGCGAATTTTGATTTTCTGAGTTGGTTCGAAGGGATCGTCGTGAGTGGGGAAGAAAAAACACGGAAACCATTCCATGATTTTTACCACATTTTACTGAACCGACACGACATCGATCCGGCAAAAGCAATCTTCATTGACGACAACAAGCACAACTTCGAAGCAGCAAAGGAGATTGGAATTGATGCAATTCATTTCAAGAATCCCGAAGATTTGAGGGAGCAGTTGTTGTTGAGGGGAATTGTTGTGTAAGTCGGCAGTTGGCAGTAGGCAGTTGTTTCCTCCGTCATCTACCGACACCAATTCTTTGGGGCAACCTCGGATGCTATGCAGAATCCCTTTAGATCAAAAAAAATCACTCGAAAGCTTTCGCCAGTTCAAAATGTTCTTGGAATACCACGTGCAACACTAGGGGCGCCTATGCCAACTGCCAACTGCACACTGCCAACTCTCTAAACTCCCTTCTTAATAGACTCCACCACTTCCTGCGCCGCGCGCTCGGCCGATGCAAGTGCACCATTGACCATTCCGGCCTGACCAGAGACGTCCGTGGCTTCGCCGGCGAAATAGAGCTTGTCGTTTTGTGGTTGGCCTATTGATTTGCGATCGTCAATCGTTGCACCGGCAAGTGGATAAGAATAACCACCGAGGATATAGTCTGCCTTTGACCAGTTCTCCCTGATGAAAATTCGTTTGGTGGGGTCGTTCACATCATAACGAATAAACTGTGTACCCTGACCTGCATAGAGAAGGTCAACATCAGCCAGCACCGCGTCAAGTACCGCTTGGTCTTCCATGTTAGCGTACTGTGCCGCTTTTGCTCCGTTGACGGTAATGGACATAGTGCGGTTGAACTGTCCACGTCCCACACCGGCGCTGAAATACTCAGGCACGTTGGTGGAACCCTGAATAAAAGATACTGTATCACCCCAGAAATTCTTTTTAAACTCAACGAGCATACGCATCGTCGAACCCATGCCAATACGGGACAGTGCGGAAGTTATTGAAGACGGAAGCCCTGGGCTAAAACTGATCCCATTGCTTTTTAAAATACTCGCCGGAACTGTCACCACCACTTTATCTGCCTGGAACGTAGTTCCGTCTTTGGCGGTCAGCACGATCGGAACCGCGGAGTAGTTGATGGAGGTAATTGGTGTGTTGAGTTGTACGAATTGCTGAACGGCGCTGAAGCGTGAGATCAAAGTATCCTGCATCGGATTCGACACGAGACCAATAATCTTTCCGTCGGTAGGATTGAGTTTCAATCCATCGGCAATGGCACCAATCCCCATCGACTCATTATCTCCACCATAGAAATTACCGATGGCACCGTTCAGCATTCCATAAGCCCTGGAGTTGATACCCGCGGCTGCGACGGCTTGCTGCACGGTCTGTGAACTGCCGGCGTTATTCTTCAGGTTTGCGACAAAATTTTTTGCGGCCACGTAGTCGGCATCGCTGCCCCAGTCAGACTCCGTTTTCGGTACGTTGCCGAGTACAAACGCGTTAGCTGTTGCAGGATATTCTTGTACCGCCAGATTGTAAGCCTGAAATATCTTCCCAAAAATTGAATCCGACCCAATGATAGTCTGTGCTCCGAGTTCCAGCGGAAAATCGGAGCTCATCATAGCTGCAGTCGGATATTTTGTTTCTGATTGGTTGCGTAATGATTTGATCCGACCGCCGATCTGATCGCGTGCTTCGAAGATCTGCACTTTTACTCCTTTGGAATGGAGTATATCGGCGACATACAAACCTGCAGCACCCGCACCGATGATAGCCACGGTGCCGCTGTAATTCAGTTCCGGTCCGGGATCTTTAGGTCCGCACCCCTGAATCAATGAAGGCATGAAAATACTTCCCGAAAGTCCCCACCCAAGATGCTGTAATGCTTCTCTGCGTTTCACTGTGCTTTTCTGGTCAATTTAACCTGAAAGTTACGAAGACATGATCGCTTATTAAAATCGGATGCCTCCTCGAAACCCCCTATTCAACGCAATCTGGCGCTATTCTGGTATCTTGGCGGCCATGCAGGCAACTTCCAATGCTCCATCACTGATAAAAAAAGTAGCCATCATAGGTCCGGAATGTACGGGCAAAACGGATTTGTCGATGTTTCTAGCCGCACATTTCAAAACCGATTGGGTTCCGGAATACGCGCGGGCGTACCTCGATAAACTCAATCGCTCCTACGAACAATCTGACTTGTTGAAAATCGCCAATGGTCAATTGCGCGTTGAGGATGAATGGTATCAAAGTGCCAACCGGGTATTGATCTGCGACACCAATCTCATGGTCATCAAAGTATGGAGTGAAGATAAGTTCGGTGCTGTTGATGAAGAGATTTTGAAAAAAATGAATGCGCGTCATTACGACCTGAATCTTCTGACCGATATCGATGTGCCCTGGGAAGAAGATCCTTTGCGCGAGCATCCCGGACGACGGGAGCACTTTTGGAAGGTGTATCAACAGGAGGCGATCGCCTCCAATGTACCCACCGTGATCATATCCGGTTCGCGTGAAGAAAGAAGGAAGAAAGCCGTTGCCGCCGTTGAGAATATTTTAGTTTAGCAGCCCGTTTAGTCCTATGAGCAGCCCTTACGCAGCCCTCCGGATCACAGATTTCCGAACCTTCATCAGCGCACGCTTCTGCGTTACCCTTGCTATACAGATGCAAGCGGTGGTGGTAGGGTGGCAGATTTATAAATTGACAAAAGACCCCCTTTCACTGGGACTGATTGGATTGGCTGAAGCAGTGCCGTCGATTGGTGTTTCTCTTTATGCGGGTCATCTCGCTGACATCATTCAAAGAAAACAGATCATCGTCGTTACGCTCGCGACTTTGTTTATCTGCTCTGCATCGCTGCTCCTGTTCACGATCGACCTGGGCGCATTCATTCTTGCGGATGGCGTGTTGCCTATCTATGCGGTAATCTTCCTTTCCGGAATGGCCCGCGGTTTTCTGACGCCCGCGGTTTTTTCCTTTATGCCTCAACTCGTTCCAAGGGAATTGTACCAGAATGCAATTTCATGGAACAGCGTTTTGTGGGAAGCCGCTTCGATTGGTGGACCGCCTCTGGGGGGTTTGATCTACGGCTACTTCGGCATCACCGCCGCCTACACAATTGACGCCTCCCTTATGGCCATAGGTCTGTTGCTGGCCGCCACCGTGGCGACTCAGCCGCTACCCGCGATTTCCGCCGAGGATGGGATCGTCGAAAAGATAAGGGCAGGACTGAAATTTGTGTTCAACAATAAGCTCGTTCTGAGTGCAATCTCGCTCGATCTTTTCGCCGTGCTCTTCGGTGGCGCGGTAGCCTTACTGCCAATTTTCGCCGACCAGGTACTCGAAGTGGGGGAAGTGGGATTGGGGTTCCTCAGGGCCGCACCTAGTATTGGTGCTGTATTGATGGCGGCGTATGTTACGTATCGGCCTCTACAAAAGAACATGGGTAAGATATTGCTGTTCGCGGTAGCGGGATATGGAATATGTATGATCCTGTTTGCCTTGTCGCGGAATTTCTGGATCTCCATTGCTCTGCTGGCCATCAGTGGAGGGTTTGATTGTGTGAGCGTGATCCTGCGGGGCACGTTGCTTCAAACACTCACACCTGAGAATATGAAAGGGCGTGTGTCGGCGGTAAGTAATATTTTCGTGGGATCATCCAATGAAATTGGTGCTTTCGAATCCGGAGCCGTGGCACGGCTAATGGGGGTGATCCCTTCCGTGATCTTTGGCGGCGCGATGACACTGGTAGTAGTCGCCATCACTGCGTGGAAGGCTCCTTCTCTCAGGAAATTACAGACCTTACATTAGATTCATGGAGATCAGTATCAACACACCTGCGCTTCTCTTTCCGGCGATCACGTTGTTGATGCTGGCGTATACGAACCGCTTTCTGGCACTGGCATCCTTGATTCGCAAACTTCACGATGAATATGTCACATCCGGTGAAAGAGAAAAGGCACTGATCAAAGAACAGATCTTCAACCTGAGGCGGCGATTGACCTTGATCAAGCAAATGCAAGCCTGTGGCATCATTAGTTTCTTCCTTTGCGTATTGTCCATGCTGCTGATCTATTTTCAACGCGAAATGGGCGCTTATGGCGTCTTTGCGATCAGCCTCGTATTTCTGCTGATCTCGCTGGTACTCTCCCTGAACGAAATCTACATCAGCACGCGTGCTCTTGAGATCGAACTGAAAGACATGGAGGATTGAGCCGCGGACGGTAAGTGTTGGCCTTCATGAATGAGAGGAATTTGATGTTTAGAGCCTGATTTTACAGAATGTCACATGCCCTGGAAACTGTCGGAGGAAGTCGCTACCTTCATTAGAAATAAAACTGCTATGAGCTCACGTCGATCATTCATCCGCAAAACTCTCGGACTGGCATCTGCCGCGTCGATCACTTCTTTTGCTGCCCAGGCACGCGGCGAAGATGTGGCCGATGCATTGGAGGCACTGAATGAACTTCCTCCCGATGAGGCATTTAATGACGAAGAAATCTGGGCTCGCATGGCACAGGCTTATACGGTGACCCCCAATATTCTGAATCTTAACAACGGTGGTGTGAGCCCACAACCCAAAGTGGTTCAGGATGCGGTCGATCGTTATTATCATCTCAGCAATGAAGCGCCTACTTATTATATGTGGCAGATCCTCGATAAAGGTCGTGAGCCGCTGCGCAGAAAGCTCGCAGACCTGGCGGGGGTGTCTGGCGAAGAGATCGCCATCAATCGCAACACAACCGAAGCGCTCGGCACATTCACTTGGGGCATTGATATGAAACGAGGCGATGAGATCGTGATGACAAAACAGGATTATCCCAACATGATCCACGCCTGGAAACAACGTGAAATGCGTGAAGGAGTGAAAATCAACTGGATCAATCTGGCACTCCCCATCGACAATGATGATGTGGTCATCAAAGCTTACATCGACGCAACCACACCGAAAACCAGGATCTGGCACATTACCCATCTGATGACTTGGACCGGTCAGATCATTCCGGCTGCAAAACTTTGTGCAGAAGCCCGCAAAAGAGGCATCACTACCATTGTTGATGCGGCGCACTCTTTTGCTCATGTTGATTATAAAATATCAGATTTCAACTGCGACTATTTCGGCACCAGTCTCCATAAATGGCTCTGTGCTCCGTTTGGCACCGGGATGATGTTTGTTAAGAAAGACTTGATTGAAAAAACGTGGCCGCTGTTTCCCAATGATAAACCACAGAGTCCTGACATCCGGAAGTTCGAGGCGATTGGCACGCGCTCCTTTGCGCCTGAGCAGGCTATCGGACAAGCCATCGACTTTCACAATGCGATCGGCGCGCGCCGCAAGCAGGAAAGACTTCACTATCTGAAAATCTATTGGTGCAACGCCGTGTTAAAAAATCCGCGCGTTAAAATTCACATTTCTCTGAAGCCGGAATATTCCTGCGCATTGGGAACCTTTAGCATTGATGGACTTGCTCCCGGCGATATCGTCTCGAAACTATTCAGCGACTATCAGATCCACACCACACCAATCGTATGGGAAAATGTGAGCGCCGTGCGGGTAACGCCACACGTCTACACGACAACCAGAGACCTTGACCGTTTGATCGAAGCCGTTGGGAAAATCGCAGCATCCTAGAAAGTTTCCCACGGATCACACCGATTAACCATCCGTGTGATCTGTGTTATTAAATCCGTACAATCCTTGGGAAACTGTAGGACCAATCCAAGCCCATGAAATACGTTTTCGCCATTGCGATCGGATGTATCTTGTTCACCGCCTGCAAACAATCCAACTCTGGTCTCACCACGCCGGGATTAAACGAAACCGTGGAAATCATTCGTGACTCCAACGGAGTAAACCATATTTACGCGAAAACCGAGCACGACCTCTTTTTCGCGCAGGGCTATGCTGCGGCAAAGGATCGTTTGTTTCAATTTGAAATCTGGAGAAGGCAAGCCACGGGCACCGTCGCGGAAATTCTGGGTCCTCGCGAAGTAAAACGAGATATCGGCACGAGACTATTCAAATTCAGAGGCGACCTGAAAAAAGAATTCAACCACTACCATCCGCATGGGGAAGAAATCATCAACGCATTCACGGAAGGTGTGAACGCATATATCGCGCAAACGGAAAAAGATTCAACATTACTTCCTTTTGAGTTCCGCCTGCTGGGCATCAAACCCAGGCGGTGGACCCCTGACGTTGTCATCTCACGTCATCAGGGACTCCTTGGCAATCTCCCCGACGAAGTTCGAATTGGAAGGGCCATTACCACAGTAGGTGTCGAGCTTGTCAAAAAGGCATCGGTTTTTGAACCGGGTGAGCCCACGCTGGATATCGATAAGAAAATCAAAAAAGAAGTGTTGATGGACAGTGTTATCGAATTGTATGACGCGTACCGTAAGCCGATGAGGTTCATGCCGGAAGATCTTCTTTCCCATGCAAATCCTGATCGAAAGCAATTTGAAACACTCAGCTTGGAGGACGAAGAGGACCTGAAAACAATTCTCGCCAACGAAAAACAAAATATCGGAAGCAACAACTGGATCGTGAGTGGGAAACGATCTGAAAGCGGATCTCCTCTGCTTGCCAACGATCCTCATCGCGCGATTGCAGCACCGTCGTTACGCTATATGGTCCATCTCAGCGGTCCCGGCTGGAATGTGGTCGGCGGTGGTGAGCCTACCATTCCAGGCATATCGATCGGTCACAATGAAGAGGGCGCATGGGGACTCACGGTTTTTGCAATAGACGGTGAGGACCTTTATTCCTACGACCTTAATCCGGCGAATCAAAACCAGTATAAGTACAAAGGAGACTGGGAAGAGTTTAAGTCAATCAAAGACACGATACATGTGAAGGGAGGCGCGGATGTGTATGTAGAACATAAGTTCACGCACCATGGTCCCGTGACTTTTATTGACACGAAAAACAACGTCGCGTTTGCTGTGCGTTGTGCATGGATGGAACCGGGTGGTGCACCCTATCTGGCCAGTTTGCGCATCGATCAGGCAAAAACGTGGGATGAATTCCGTGATGGTTGCTCCTACAGTCATATTCCTGGAGAAAATATGATCTGGGCCGATAAGAAAGGGAACATCGGATGGCAAGCCGTTGGGATTGCTCCGGTGCGGAAGAACTGGAGTGGACTGGTCCCCGTTCCGGGAGATGGAAGTTATGAATGGGATGGATACCTGCCGATCAAATCCCTTCCGAACCAATATAATCCAGAGCAGGGATTCTGGGTGACTGCCAACGAAAACCTGATCCCCGAAAACTACCCGCATCGCGATGCGGTGGGCTGGGCTTGGGCGGATAAATTTCGCGCAGAGCGCATCAATGAAGCCATTCGCGAAAAAGAAAAACATTCGATTCAGTCGATGATGCAAATTCAATTCGACTATCTGTCGCTTCCCGCGCGGTCACTCATTCCTTTGTTGAAAGAAGTTTCATCAAAAGACTCGGCGGCAGAAGAAGCACGCAAAAAGTTGTTGGCCTGGGATTACGTTCTTACCAAGAATTCGATCGAAGGAGCGATTTATGTAGCCTGGGAAAAGAAAATATCTGCCGGCATAGCTGCTAAAGTCGTTCCTCCAAATGCGAAGAAACTCATTCGATCCATTCCATTAAGTAAAGTACTGCGGTGGACAATTTCTGCTGATCCACTGTTTGGAAAAAATCCTGAAAAATCAAGAGACGAATTCATTATGACTTGTCTTGAAGAGACGGTGAAAACTCTGTCGGCAAAACTTGGAAATGACATGAGCAAGTGGCAATACGGACAGCCGGCTTATCATTACTCAACGATCAAACATCCGCTAAGCAATAGTGTCGATGAAGACACTCGCAGGAAAATTGATTCCGGCCCACTGCCGCGGGGTGGCTATGCGTCAACACCCGGCGTCACTGGCAACACCGACAATCAGAGCCATGGCGCTTCATTCAGAATCGTTGCCGATGTGTCTGATTGGGATAAAACCATGTTCACCAACACACCAGGACAAAGCGGTAACCCGGAGAGCCCATTCTATAAAAATCTGTTTGAGGGATGGGCAAATGACCGGCACTTCAGGGTTTATTTCAGCAGGCCGTTGATTGAGAAATCGATGTATGAGAAAACGGTGCTGGTTCCGTAGGAAGGGGTAGTTGAGGAGTTGAGTAGTTGGGTAGTTCGTCAGGAATTCAGTACAACACTGATCTTGACGATTTTCAGAATTGGATTCAAATTCAATTCATGAATCCTACACGCAACTTCACTGAAGTAATCGCTTGGCAAAAAGCCCATCAATTTGTTTTAAGTGTATATCAATTCTCTTTAAAATTTCCGAGGGAGGAGACTTATGGATTGACCTCCCAATTGAGAAGGGCGGCTGTATCAATTCCTGCCAACATTGCAGAGGGCTACGCAAAAGTCGGCAAGGCTGATAAAAAGAGATTCTACAATATCGCGCAAGGCTCAATTCAGGAATGCCGATACTACTTAATGCTCGCGAATGACTTGCACTTCAATAGTGACGATGAATTGAAATATCTACTAGAAGAAGTTAGTCGACTCCTCAATAGCTTCATTCGCGGAATTCGATAATTGATGCTTCTTCAAACACCCTCCATTCCCACCTACTCACTACTCATCTACTCACTACTCATCTACTCATCTACTTAATGACTCCAAGCGCCTCATCATAATTCGGCTCCTGCCCTATCGCAGGCACGAGTTCGGTATGAACAACCTTTCCGTTCGGATTGATAACAACGATGGCACGTGCGAAGAGTCCAAACATCGGACCGTCGGTCATCTCCATTCCGTATGCATTCGCAAAACGCTTATCGCGAAAGTCAGAGAGGGTAATCACCTTGTCTTTGTCTATTCCCTCGGCGCCGCAGAAACGACGCATGGCAAACGGCAGATCGCGTGCAATGCATAAAACAACCGTGTTGGAAAATGTGGCTGCACGTTTGTTGAACTCCCGTACCGATGTGGCGCAGGTACTTGTATCGATGCTGGGAAAAATATTGAGGATCACATTCTTTCCGGCGAAAGCTTTCAACCCAACCTCTCTTAAATCATTGCCTGCCAATTGGAAGTCAGGAGCCTGAGTTCCCACAGCCGGGAGGTTACCATTGGTGTTTACCGTGTTGTCGCCGATTTTTATTTGTGCCATAGTTTTGAATTAGCGTATCCTTTCTGAGTCGCGAACGAGCTTTTCATCTTTGCGGATGAACCGGTTGGCGATCATGTTGCTGATCATCGCAGCCGCAGGCAGATAAAGACCTAGGCCGTATGAACCCGCTATCTGGTTTGTTTTGATCAGTGTAGTAGCAAAATAAACCGCTGAGCCAATCGAACCGGCCATCAATAGAGAATTGAGGGCGGCCAGTTTAAGCTGCAAAAGTCGATTGGTAAATTTTCCAATCTCGATGACAGCAATAGTTGCTGCAGCAACGGCAAGAATCGCCGACAAGGAATAAGGGAAATACAAAGTGTCGCGCACATCACCGGTCTTCACCGTGTAATGAAGGGCGAACAACATTTTCTCCGTCCCCTCTGTAGTCCCAACCCAAATCGGGAAAAAAATCATAAGTACCAGGCAGACGACCGTAATGCCCAGAAATATCGTTTGCTTTCTCTGCCACATGCTTAACCTTGATTCATTGTTACAGCATCAAAATTAGGCATTTAGCCGCGCAAGCCAATACTTCATGTAGCAAGTCGCCAAGTCAAGCGGCGTAACACATGCCCCACAAGGAACGCACAAACGGGAGACTGGAGACCAGCGACTGGTGACATTTCGGGATAAACAAGTCGGGGGTTGGACCCAAAGGGATGAGAACCCCTAACCAACCCCCTTCCTGTTATATCGACTTTCTGCGCGTCTTGCGCGCGACCTGTTTGGCATCCGACGCCGTATTAAAATCACGGAGCTTGCGGTTGAGCATTTTCACATTCTTCTTTTTTGTGATGTCCAGAAATTTTCCCTCAACACGTTCTTCATAAAGCTGGTTACCAACCCGATCATAAAAACGGACAATGGTATGATCATGCGTCCTAACGCTTCCTTCGATCACCCAATAGTTTGAATTGTGCGCCTGCCCATTTGCGCTGGTGATGACTGTCATCGCAATTCCTGTCAATGCAATCAACCATTTCATTGTAACATTCATCTTGCCTGCATTTTCACAAATGAACGCAGCTTCCTGTTTCAGGAAATTCAATGTCGACCGACACATTCGAAGTATCGATAGGCTTGTTTTGCGGCGATACCGAATGCTCCTAGTCCACCAAAAAACGGTTTTCGTCCACTAACCCGATGTCAGGGTAACTTTTGTCGCCGGTTGGAGTACAATAACTCACGGTGGAAAATCAGTGGTCGGAATTTGTATGGTCGAAGCGGTCGGACTACCGCTTCATGCGGCATGCGGCGTTTTGGTTAGCGTGGTATTTATTTCATGCGATCATCTACGGCGGCTTTTGGCGGGGAGGCGCTGAATCCTCTTTTTACATTTCATCGGTGGAAGCGGCGATCTTTATGCCGGTACACATGTTCCTCAGTTACTCCATTATCTATTTCCTGTTCCCCCGCTTTCTTTTCAAAGGCAAGTACATTCAAACGATCATCGGTTTTGCCATTTTGCTGATCGTAACGGCGCTGTTGTCACACTTTTTTTCGCGCACATTCATTGTTTATTTCCGTCAGCAAATCGGAATCTTCGTGCCGGTCAACACCCTCTTGCATGGTATGATGGCTGGTCTTCGTGGATCCAATACCGTCGCGGGATTTGCTGCCGCCATCACGCTCACAAAACACTGGTACGTTAGGAAAACAGAAAATGAGCGCCTGGAGAAAGAGAAACTCAGGGCCGAACTTGAGTTGCTCAAAGGACAGCTCCATCCGCATTTTCTTTTCAATACGCTCAACAACCTTTATTCACTGGTTATGCAAAAGAGCGGCGACGCTCCGGAAGTCGTATTGAAATTATCCGAGCTCCTCCGGTATATGCTGACAGAAAGTTCGAAACACAAAATCTCCCTGGAGCAGGAACTTTCGATCATAAAAAACTACATGGCGCTTGAAAGAATACGGTTCGGAGAACGGCTCGATCTGAGTGTTCACGTCAATGGCGACTTTGAAAACAAAAAAATTGCGCCGTTGCTGCTCTTGCCTTTCGTCGAAAATGCCTTTAAGCATGGTGCCAACGAAATGCTGGAACAACCGTGGGTTAGTCTGGACATTGAAGTCCGCAACAACCATCTTCAATTCAAAATGATCAACGGCAAGATGCCACACGGTTCCGAAACGACATTTTCTTCGGGCATTGGGTTACAGAATGTGCGTCGACGCCTGGAGATGTTATACATTGGCCGATACGATCTGCGAACCCGGGAAGAAGACGAGAGTTTCGTTGTAAATCTGAATCTTGATCTTGAGACAGCATGAGCGCGAAATCTATCAAATGTGTTATTGTTGATGACGAGCCGCTGGCCATTGAGATACTTCGTCAATACATTCTTTCAACACCACACTTTGAAATCGCTGGTGAGTACACCAATGCGCTGGCTGCACTCGACGTACTCCAGACACAGACAGTCGATCTCATCTTTCTGGATATCCAGATGCCTAAACTCCTTGGCACCGATTTTATTAAATCCCTTCCCAATCCTCCTCACGTAATCTTCACCACAGCACATCGCGATTTCGCCATCGACGGTTTTGAACTGGGTGCCCTTGACTACCTGTTGAAACCCATCTCCTTTGATCGCTTTTTGAAATCGGTCTACAAGCTCAAACAAAACACAAACGTTACGAACACCCATCATCCCGATCTTACTTCAGACAAGTTTTTATACTTCCGTGCGGACCGAAAAATGATCAAAGTCCTGCTGCATGACATCCTTTACATTGAGAGCCTCAAGGACTACATCAAAATCGTCACTTCACGCGGACAAGTGATCACGAAACAAAGCATTTCGTCGGTGGAAGAAATGCTCCCTGAAAAAGACTTCGTTCGGATTCATCGGTCTTTTGTCGTAGCGGTATCCAAGATCGATTCATTCACCAACAGCCACATTACCCTCGGCAAAACCGAGTTGCCTGTAGGGCCTCTTTATCGGCACGAAACAGCACGAAGACTACAGGTTTTCTAAGTTTTTCAACGGCAAGACTCCAAAGAATCCAATAAAAGATTTGCGAAACTTTGCCTGCATTACTGAATTTTCATCCAATTAGTATGAAGCGGAATGGAAGTTTAAAAATTTACCCAATTTTGTCCATCGCTCCTTTCTCACTATGAAAACTGCCTACGTCGTAGACGCCCTTCGTACACCCATCGGCAAATATGCCGGCACTTTGTCGTCGGTGCGACCCGATGACCTGGCGGCGTGCGTAATCCGTGATCTGATTAAAAGAAACTCCTCCGTGAACATCAGTCAGGTGGAGGATGTGATCTTCGGAGCCGCGAATCAATCCGGTGAAGACAATCGCAATGTGGCTCGCATGGCACTGTTGCTGGCGGGCCTTCCTGAAACAGCTGGGGGCGTTACAGTCAACCGACTTTGCGCATCCGGACTTCAGGCCATCATGAATGCATCACAGGCGATCTCAACCGGCAACGGTGATGTGTACATTGCTGGCGGGGTCGAAAGCATGAGTCGTGCACCTTTTGTCTATGGCAAATCTGAGGAACCTTTCTCGCGCAAAGCGGAAGTCTACGACACAACGCTGGGTTGGCGTTTTATCAACCCCGCCCTGTCAAAACTCTACTATCCCTATACTATGGGAGAAACTGCAGAAAACGTGGCGGAGAAATGGAAAATTTCGCGCGACCAACAAGACCAGTTTGGACTTGAATCACAACGGAAATATTTCAAAGCCGAAAAGGAGAACAAATTCGATGAGGAGCGAATTACAGTGAAAGTTCAACGCGGCAAAGAGTTCGTTGACTTTTCCCGCGATGAATATCCCCGGGAGACTTCCCTGGAAAAACTCGCATCGCTCAAGCCCGCTTTTAAAACAAATGGTTCGGTTACTGCTGGCAATTCATCTGGTATCAATGATGGCGCTGCCGCTTCGTTGGTTGTGAGCGAAGAGGCATTGAAGGAATTCAATCTTAAACCCATGGCGCGGGTTGTGTCTATGGCGGTTGCTGGTGTCGATCCTGCTTATATGGGCATCGGGCCGGTACCCGCTACCAGAAAAGCGCTGCAGCGCGCAGGTCTGAAGGCTTCCGATCTCGGATTGATTGAGCTCAATGAAGCATTTGCGTCGCAGTGTCTCGCAACAATCGGTGAACTGGCTCTGAATCCGGAAATCGTTAATGTGAATGGCGGCGCGATCGCAATCGGCCATCCCCTGGGTTGTAGTGGTGTGCGGATTACTGCGACACTCCTGCACGAAATGCAAAAAAGAAAAGTGAAGTATGGGCTAGCAACAATGTGCATTGGAGTTGGGCAGGGTGCTGCGATTGTGTACGAGAATCTGAGGATGTGAAGATGAGCATGAATCGTAGCCAACCCCATTCAATTCCCGGCGTGCAATGAGATTCTTGTTCGAGATTACCTATCGCGGCACGCGCTATCACGGGTGGCAATCGCAACACAACGCGATGGGCATCCAGCAGGTGATAGAAGAAGCGCTCTCAAAACTTTTGCGTGAAAAGATCAGCATTGTTGGCAGCGGACGCACCGACACGGGGGTTCATTGTGCGCAACAGTTCTTTCATGCTGATGTCGAAAAAGAATTTGACCCAAATGGCCTGATCCTTCGCTTGAATTCCTTTCTGCCAAAGGACATCGCCATACGCTCGATTCGAAAGATAAAAAGTGACGCCAGTGCCCGATATGATGCCTATGAACGCACGTATGAATACCACATCGTAAGATCAAAAGATCCTCTGCGTGAAGGGCTTTCTTTCTATTTTTTCAAACCCCTTGATCTTGACGTATTAAAGGCGGGGGGTCACCTGCTGCTCGGAAAGCACGATTTTGAATGCTTTTCCAAAGTAAAGACCGACGTGAACCATTTTGTCTGCGACGTGAAGACTGCAGAATGGAATCAAAAAGGAGATTTATTGGTTTTCACGATTACTGCGAATCGTTTCCTTCGGGGAATGGTGCGCGCCGTGGTTGGAACACTCCTGGATGCAGGAACGGGAAAGATCACTTTGAAACAACTTGAGGGTATATTGAAAAGCAAGGATCGCAAAAAGGCAGGCATGAATGTTCCACCCGAAGGACTCTTTCTTACAGGTGTAAAATACCCCAAAACAATCTTTATAAAATAGTTTTACTTGGTGGCTTGAATGGAAAAGGAAAAAGTTAGTAGCGGCAACATCATCGACTTCAGCGTGCTGAAGAGGATCATTCAGTTTATCATGCCGTACAAAGGCCGCTTCTATACGGTTGTAATACTCACATTCGTTTTAGGGTTTCTCGCTCCCTACCGCACCTATCTCACCCAGATCATGCTGGACAACTACACAGCAACGGGCAATTTTCGCATGGTGGGGTACTTCACGCTTCTGCTGTTTGTGTTGTTGCTGGTCAACTCAGCGTTGCAATACACACACACTTATCTTTCCGGGCGCATTGGCCAATATGTAATCCGTGACATTCGTATAAAATTGTACGAACACATCGTTGGGCTGCGGTTGAAATTCTTTGACAAGACACCGATCGGAAGGTTGGTGACGCGGACGATCTCCGATGTCGAAACACTCAATGATGTTTTCACAGAAGGAATGGCAGCAATGCTGAGCGACCTGCTCCAGATCATCTTCATCTTGGGCTTTATGTTTTACACAGACTGGAGACTGTCTCTGGTCAGCCTTTCGTGTATTCCGCTGATGTTCCTCGCTACTTATATTTTCAAAGAAAAAATCAAAGTAGCTTTTAACGACGTACGCAACGCCGTGTCAAACCTGAATTCCTTTGTACAAGAACACATTACCGGCATGAACATCGTGCAGATCTTTGGCAGCGAGAAACGTGAATTCGAGAAGTTTAAAGAGATCAACAAAGAACACCTTGAGTCCAACCTGAGATCGGTACTTTATTATTCAGTGTATTTCCCCGTTGCAGAAATCATCGCAGCCATGGGTGTAGGATTAATCATGTGGTACGGCGCCACCAGCGTCCTCAATGTGGAAATTACTGGCATCACCCTGGGTACGCTGACGGCTTTTATCATGTATATCCAGGCATTCTTCAGGCCAATTCGCATGATTGCCGACCGCTACAATACGCTGCAGATGGGAATCGTCAGCTCCTCGCGTATTCTCAACCTACTCGACAGTAAAGAAGATCTGGTTGAGAACGGAACCCATCATCCAGAAAAAGTGCGAGGTGAAGTGCAATTCGATCACGTGTGGTTTGCGTACGATGATTCGAATTATGTGTTGAAAAATATTAACATTGATATTCAACCTGGTGAAACCATAGCCATGGTAGGCGCCACAGGCGCCGGTAAATCCTCGATCATCAACTTGTTGAACCGGTTCTATGATATCAATCGCGGCTCAATCAGGATCGACGGCGTAGACATCAAGGAATATGACCTGAACGCGTTGCGAAAAAACATAGGCCTTGTTTTACAAGATGTATTTCTTTTTTCAGATACCATCAGAAACAATATCACGCTCGGAAATCCGGATGTGACTGACGAGATGATCCTGCATGCTGCCGATCTCGTGGGGGCCAGAAAATTTATCGACCGTCTTCCGGGCAAGCTCGATTACAATGTCATGGAACGCGGCGCCACATTATCAGTCGGACAACGACAGTTGCTCTCATTTATCCGCGCCATGGTTTACGATCCGAAAATCTTGATTCTTGACGAGGCTACATCTTCTGTAGACTCTGAAACAGAAGAAATGATTCAGGATGCCATCGTAAAAATGATGAGCCATCGTACCTCCATTGTCATTGCACACAGGCTGTCAACCATTCAACACGCCGACAAAATCATCGTCCTTGACAAGGGTGAGATCAAGGAAGTCGGCAAACACGATGCCCTACTCGGCCAGGCAGGTTTCTACGCTCAATTGCACAAAATGCAATACAAGGAGGTCGTGCAGCGTTGATCGTGTGCCGGAGGGTCTAAAACCGCCTTTTAGTCCGAAAATCCTATATTTGCTTTAATGCGTTGCGCAAAAAGCACCTTTCTGCTGTTGGCTTTAATCTTTTCGGGGTTTTTCGGCGTTCCGGAAGCCCTCGCTCAGGTAAGAAAGAGCGTTAGAAGTTCCCAATACAGGGTACCGCGAATCAACGGAAACAAGGCACGTATCGTCTGCCCTATTTTCGAGTCAAGCCGCTACCCTTATCAGGGTATTGGCTTCAAACTGGGCGACCCGTTTGCGCTCACATACAAGTTCTATGCGAACAAACACTTTTCCTTTGCGGCAGATGCCGGCAAAGCGGCAAGTGGATTATATAACAAGTATTACCGTGGCTCCTTTCAGGGCTACCTTCCCGACACATTAAAGAAAGACCAAACGATCTCTTACCTCGCGCACAAGGCCGTTACCGATTGGTTTATTGAAACAAAATTCCTGTACCAATGGGACGTGGAGAAAATTTCAAAAGGTCTTCAACTTTATGCCGGACTTGGTTGGCAATGGCGCAACACCAAACTGGTTTACGATTATAACTTCAATGACCGTTCCCTTAACCAGGACGACGGAAAGTTCGGCAAGTTGACTGAAAACAGATTTACTTATGGGCCTGTTGCGGTCGTCGGATTCGAATATTCTTACTTCTCTCTGCCGGTTTCGGCGTTCATAGAAGTCGAGTTGTTTACAGACGCGCTGCTTGACCCAGGGTACCAGCGCTTTCAGGGGGGCGTCGGCCTCCGGTATGTATTCTGATGTGATATCTGATCATGATGCGGGTAGTGCTGCTATTGGGTTTGATGATTTTAGCGGGCGGTTGCTCAGTTCAGAAACTTGCGCGCATCCAGCAGGCTTCCAAGACGTCGAATTATCAGCAATTTGATTTCCAGGCACTCGTCCGGAAATACATGGAAAAAGAAAAACCAAATCCCGTGGAGGGCATCTATTCCGTTTCGGGATCTGTCACTAAAAAAAGCAAGGGGTTACTGAGCAGCACAGAAAAAGAAAAAGTTACAGATCATAAAGACAACTATGCCAAGGTGGCCATCATCCGTGATGGTAATGAGAGCGGAAGACAGTATATCGAAATAGCACTTGACAAAGAAGGCCTGACGGGTACCTATAACATCATTGGAGAATTTACCCTTTCATCCGGAGGAAGCATTCTGGTCTATAAACACCTTGAAGGCAAGGGCAAAAGCTCATCGTATACTTTCACCACGGATGAGGGTTCCGATATTCTCGAAGGCATTCGTGTGGAAACAGAGGGTAGCACCACCATCACGTACAAACTCACCTACGTGAAGCTCTCGACAAAGTAGTTCCTTTGGATTTCGAAGGTCAGTTCTCGACTTCGTCTGTCATCATCTGCTTTTCGTACAATTCACGGTAGATACCGTTTTGTTCGAGAAGGCTCTCATGCGTACCCTGTTCTGCGAGTACTCCGTCTTCCAGCACAATAATTTTTGACGCAAGTTTTGCCGAGGACACCCGGTGCGAAATAATGATCGTCGTTCTCCCCCGCATAATATTTCTCATGCTGTTGAGAATCGTGTTCTCGGTTTTTGTGTCTACCGCCGACAAGGCATCGTCCAGCATAAGAATTTTCGGTTCACGCGCGATGGCGCGTGCTATGGACACGCGCTGCTTCTGCCCTCCGGACAATGTAATTCCCCGCTCACCCACGCGTGTGTTGAAGCCTTGCGGGAATTCCATGATGTTGCTGTATACGTCGGCGTCTTTTGCCGCCTTGATAATGTTTTCCTCAACCGGAGACTTGATCCCGAACGCGATGTTGTTAAAGATAGTGTCGCTGAAAAGAAACACATCCTGCGGCACGTAGCCGATCTGACTTCTCAGGTTGAGAATATTATATTCTTTGATGCAGATACCGTCGATGAGAATTTCACCTTCAGTCACATCGTACAACCTGGAAACGAGGTTCGAGATGGTGCTTTTTCCGGAACCTGTACTTCCGATGATCGCGAGAGACTCGCCCGGTTGAATCTCGAACGAAATATTTTTCAGTGCTTTGATCCCAGTGTCCGGATAAACAAATGAAACGTCTTTGAATTCAATTTTGCCAACGATCTCGCGATCAAGCTCTTTTTCGGAAACGATGTCTGTTTTGGTATCCAGAAATTCGTTAATACGTTTTTGCGAAGCGGCGGCACGCTGAACGAGACTGCTCGTCCATCCCAGGGAAGCAACCGGCCAGGTAAGCGTATTCACGTAAATGATAAACTCTGCGATATTCCCAAACGTAAGCGTGCCGTTGATCACTTCCACACTTCCCTCGTAGACGGTAAGTATAGTGCTGAGGCCAATCAAACCAAACAAGACAGGAAAGAACAAAGCCTGCACGCGTGTCAGTTTCAGAGATTGTCGTCTGTATTCATCATTTTCGAGTCCGAACTTATGCGATGATTCTTTCTCCCGGGTGAAAGATTTCAATACGCGGATGCCCGAAAACGCTTCCTGTACATACGTACTCAGTCGCGATTGACTTTTCTGAATTTGCTCAGATCTTCTTTCAATGATGTTATTTACATAATAGATGCTGAATGACAGCAGTGGAAGCGGTACCAGTGCAAAAAGAGTAAGCTTCACACTGATCATAAACATGAACGGGATCAGCATAAAAAAAAGTGTAAACAGCTGAAGACCGTACATGATGGAGGGTCCGAGGTACATGCGAACGCGGCTCACATCCTCAGAGATCCGGTTCATGATATCACCGGTATTATTCCGGCGATAGAAACTCAGAGGCAGCGTTTGGTAGTGTTCAAAAATATCATTCTTCATGTCGTACTCTACGAGCCTGCTCATGACTATGAGTTTCTGGCGCACGAAGTACAGGAACAGACCACGCAGAAGAGCCATCACCAGGGAGAGACCGGCAAAAAACAAAATGCCCCTGGCAAACACGCTAAAGAAAGACTTTTGGGCAGCGGTGCCGGCAAAAGACCGATACAGTTCGATGTTGTCGGTAACCAGGTTGATCGAATACCGTACAAGCTGTGCCGGCATGATCAGGAACACGTTGGAGATAATGACGAAAACGAGACCCCATATCAGGTGCCATTTATAGCGTAACAGGTATTTGTTGAGTGCTGCAAGTTCCTTCATCGGCGAAAGTTAAAACGGCTTAGCGGAATTTTAGTTCAAAACAGCTATTTCTCATTTACAAAATGTAACTTGCGGGCGCTTTTTTCCCGTTCATTGCCATGCTTAACAGAAGAACCCTCCGGATCAAAATCATGCAAAGCCTGTTTGCGTACGAGCAATGCCGTGAGGCAGATTACCTCCTGGCCGTTGATCATATCGAGGAGGTGTTTCAACCTGATCTCAATTCCATGGAAGTTCAGGATAAGGGGCTGCTCAAAAGCCAGCGCACAGTCGCCGTTAAGCACTATGAAAAGTTATACAAAGGTCAGGCTGTCAAAGAAATCGATGACCCACGCGTAGTGAAGGTGGTGGGTGAAGCAGTGGCTCTCGAGAAGAAACTCTCTAAAAAAGATTTCGATTTTTTCCGCAAGAATATTGTGCTGGAAGTGGAAAAGATCAACCTGTACTATTTATCGGTATTGAATCTCATACCAGCCTTCGCCGACGTTGCTTCCCAGGACAAAAAATTGAATGCAAAGAATTTCAACACCAATCCGATGGTGATTGCCTTACGTGACAACACCACGTTGAGGAAAGAAACGCTTCGCGTGGGCGGTGGCTGGGATCAAAAGCAGGACATCGTAAGAGGCTGGTTGCGTGATTGTCTCAAACCAGACAAGGAATTCCAGGAATATCTTGCGTCGACAGCTCCAAACTTTGAAGCTCACAAGAATTTCAGCAAGCATCTGATCCGTAAACTGATTCTTGGCCCCACCGTTATCAACTCTTATTTCGAAGAAGAAGATCTTCGTTGGTCAGAAGATCATGAGATCGTGAAAAGTATGGCGGATAAAACACTGAAATCCATGGAAGAGAATTCCAACACCGTGGACCTTCAGAAACTTTCATTGGACTGGGAAGAGGACAAAGATTTCATCGGGAAACTCTTTGTGGCCGCAGCTAACCTGGATAAAGAATATCACGAGCTGATTGCAAACAATACCAAGAATTGGGAGGTTGACCGCCTTCCGCTCACTGATCGCATTATCCTTCAGATGGCAATCGCTGAGCTCATCAACTTTCCCAGCATTCCCGTAAAGGTGACCATCAACGAATACATCGAGCTTGCAAAGCAATACAGCACACCCAAGAGCCGGCAATTCATAAATGGGATTCTCGACGTGATCGCAAAAGAACTGAAAGACTCGGGAAAGATCAAGAAGAGTGGTCGTGGACTTATGGACAATAAGTAGCTATTGGCGGTTAGCTGTGTACCAAGCGGCGAGATTTGGCAGGCTCATCGGAAATATTCACCCGATTTAAAAATCACTCTACGCCTTAAGGGGCTACCAGCCGAGAGGCAAAGAAATACCCAATAGCCTTTTTTCTTTATCTTTGTTTCCCAAGCAAAAATGTCATGAGTAAAAAAAGCAGCAATACGTTGATTGCCTTCCTGGTGGGAGCAGCAGCGGGTGCCATTTTGGGAGTATTGTATGCCCCGGACAAAGGCTCAAACACGCGGGAAAAACTTTCTTACCGCCTGGATAAGTACAAAAAAATACTTGAGGATTTTATTGATGATCTCGTTTCCGGCAAGGACACACCGCTGACGTCGGAAGCAAAATCCCAGGGTCAGAAAGTGGTCTCCGAAGCCAAAGGAAAAGCAGAACGGCTCCTGGAAGATGTGGATGATCTGCTTGAACAAATCCGCGGAAGCAAAAAAAGTTAAAGTTTTGTTAATCCCGACGCGATTTGATTTTCAGGTCGCTTTCTGAATAATTTTATGGTTCGAATTTTAAAAAGTCATTATATGCAAAAGATCAGTTCTGTCTTCATAGTTGCGGTATGTGCCGCACTGGTGTTGACTGGCTGCCGAGATAAAGCAGCCGAAAAACGTATCGCCGAGCTCGAAAGCCGGCTGGCTCAGCTTGAAACCAACAAAGGCGGCACCACAGCAGCTGCCACGACAACCACCCCGGCAACTACAACCGCGGCTGAAGAAAAACCTGAAGGACCACTGCCCGTGATGCAGTTTGAAAACACGGATCACGACTTTGGTACTATCGTTGAGGGCCAAAAAGTATCTTACACCTACAAGATCAAGAATACAGGGGAGGCTCCTCTGATCATTCAGAGTGCACAACCTTCCTGCGGATGCACGGTGCCTAAATGGTCGCAAGAACCCATCCCCGTTGGAGGCTCGGGTATGGTAACAGCAGAATTTGATTCCAATGGGAAACCCGGCATCAACAATAAGACTATCACCGTGACTGCC
Source organism: Cyclobacteriaceae bacterium (assembly GCA_044227305.1). Classification (GTDB taxonomy): domain Bacteria; phylum Bacteroidota; class Bacteroidia; order Cytophagales; family Cyclobacteriaceae; genus ELB16-189. The sequence goes on from JBGAFJ010000003.1 coordinate 183,071, forward strand.
AATACCTGGCCCAAGACAACAACGTTGCGTTTCAAGGCAATGGTAACACCTAAATCTGAAGCGAACGGCCCCACGAAATAGTTCTTAGCCCAGTAAGAAACGAAGAAAGTCCCGGTGAACAGCCGGGACTTTTTGTTTTCCCATTTCCGTATAAAAACCACTAACTTTGACCCTCGCAAAAAACTTAAATATGATTTATCAGATTATTCTCCAGGCGCAGCAACCAGGTTCGGGCGCAAGTTTTTACATCATGATCGGATTGATGATTGTCATCTTCTATTTCTTCATGATCAGACCTCAGCAAAAAAAGCAGAAAGACGAAAAGAAATTTCAGGAAGAAATTAAGAAAGGCGATAACGTAGTAACCATTGGGGGAGCACATGGTCGTGTGGCTGAAATTGAAGGTGATACCTTTATTCTCGAATTTGAACGCGGTGCGCGCATCAAGTTTTCAAAGTCATCGATCTCTATGGCTTCTACCAAAGCCATCTATTCCGAAAAGAAACCTGCTACCACCTGATTTTTAACCGACGTTGAAAATAAACAACATTGAATTTCTTCCGTGCCATCAGCAGTCTTCTGCGGTTCGACCGTACCAACTGGAAAGCGCTGGCACTTTGCCTTTTTGCGGCATCGGTGTTTTGGATCTTCAACGCATTAAATAAAGAATACTCCACAAACGTCAGCTTCCCGCTCCGCTTCTCGTTCGACGAAGAAAAATTTGCCCCTGTCGATGCAATGCCGGAAATGCTTATGCTGAATGTGAAAGGTAACGGGTGGGATCTGCTGCGCAAAAGCCTGGGCTACAAGGAGCAGGAGGTTTTAGTTACCATCGACCGACCCGGAGAAACGAAAAAGATTGCAGGCGCGGCGCTTGCCCCGATTGCAGCAGGTCAGGTTGCCCCACTACATGTGAACTTCGCGGTCACCGATACCCTGCACTTCAGAATTGAACCCAAGGTAGCCAGGAAGCTGGCGTTGACTGCCGACCTGAGCGGCGTCACATTCAGGAAAGGATTGGGCCGGACCAGTGATGTAGTAATTCTACCCGACACGGTCGATGTCGACGGACCCAAGAGCATTATCGAATCATTGTCCAACCCTGCTGTTCTCCATGTGGTGGGCAATCGCATCGCTGCAAACTTTCGAAATAGTGTGGAGGTCGATCTTGATCAAAAGCACGTTATTCGACGCAACCCGCCTGTAGCCGAAATCATGTTTGAAGTAGGACCTGTGCAAGAAATCACCCTGCCGATTAAACTGAAAATGGCCAAAGCACCTTGGGGAATCGAGTTTGATATGGACAGCGTCCGCTGTGTTTTCCAGGTACCACAAAAAGACGCGGATCGTTTCCGGGAAGATGTGTCAGCCGCTTATGTAGCGTTTGACTTCGGAGAACTCGCGAAAGGTGAAGAGCGATCTTACTTGCCCACGCTATTTAACACGCCGGTCTACGCAGACGTTCTTCATATCGACTCAATCAGGGTGAAAAAATATTGATGCATGCCATTGCCTCTGCAGGTCGGAATAACGGGTGGAATTGGTTCGGGAAAGAGCCTGGTGTCGCACATTTTTAAATGCCTGGGAGCGCCCGTGTACGACGCAGACACTCGCGCGAAAACACTGATGTCAACCGACGCAGAACTCGCAAGTCAAATCAAAAAAGAATTCGGACCACTGTCCTACCGACCGGATGGCACGCTCGACAGAACATACTTGAGTAAAGTCACGTTCGGAAAAAGTGACCGTCTTGAAAAACTTAATCATCTGGTGCACCCTCGTGTCGCAAAGGACTATGGCCTTTGGGTCAAAGAGCATAGTTCCTCTAAATATATACTCCGTGAAGCCGCCTTGTTATATGAAGCTGGAGCTTACAAAACAATCGACAAGATGATTGTCGTTTCTGCCCCCGAGAACATAAAAATCAAGCGTGTGTTGGCACGAGATCCGCAGCGGTCCCGTGACGATGTGAAAGCGATCATTGCCAGTCAATGGCCTGACGAAGAAAAGCTAAAACGGGCAGATTTTATCGTATACAACGACAACCAGCACCTTGTGATTCCGCAGGTGCTTATGCTCCACAATCAATTTACGAATGTCTGATGCGGTCGACCTTGAAACGTTCTGAGTTGCAAAGAAATTGAATGCTCACACACTGAACACCAGAACTAAACAACTCAGGCAAACCAATTTGGGAAGCTCCACACCATCCAGCCGTAGGCTGCAAACCGGACAATGCGGGAAATACAGATCAGAAGGAAGTCTTTGATAGGAAGGTTGACTGACCCGGCAAGCATGCACGTAGCCGAAAAAGGTACCGGCGTCACGGCACCCACCAGTACGATATAGAGACCAAACTTTTTAAGCTGCTTGTCATATTGCTTAAGGTAACGATCGCTGATTTTCTGGTAAGCACGGGTCTTTGAAAAGAAATAGCCGATGTAATAACCCATGACACCGGCCGCATACGATATCAGCGTTAAATAAGTAAGATTGAGGACATATTCCGAAAGAATTCCTTTTGACTGCCAAATCAGCATGAAGAGCTCTGGTGGTATAATCCCAAAGACGATTTCTGACACGGTGAATATTCCGAGGAGCAATGGCAGGCGGTCGCCGATGTCATTGATTTCCTGCTGATAGACTTCAAGGTCCTCGCTGGCGAGAATATAGGCCGTGATAATTATTGCAAACCAGATAAGACCTCGTAGCAGGTTCTTCCACAGAAATCCGGATCGTGTTTCTTCCTGTTCCATAGCTATCGCAGGATCGGGTGTCGTCTGAACGGTTTGGTTTCGTCGAACAATTTCCGATAGGTAATATGCGTCTTTGCCACATAACCACCAACTTGTTCTACCACCTGAATCATTTTTGGATTGAAATCACCGATCCAGTTCATCTCAAAATCGACATAAGGGAACTTTCCGGTCTGGTATTGTTCACGGGCGGCAGCCATAATCAACGCCCCGTCGACACCGATGCCCTGGTGCTCAGGAACCACACCAAACAAAATCCCAAATGCCTTCTTATTAGTCCCCATCAATTTGTGCCACAGGAACTTAATCTTACCAAGCCAGTTGAGCTTGCCGTTCACGTATTTGAAAATCTGATTGATCTCGGGCAATGAAACAAAAAATGCCACTGGCTGATCCTTATAAAATCCAAACCACAGCAAACGGTCATCGATAATTGGATTCATTTGCTTTACCAATGCTTTAGCCTGCACTTCAGTAAGTTCCGGATTCTCTTCGCGGTTAGCCCACGCCTGGTTATACACGGTGCGGAGATACTCTGCAAGTTTCGGCTTTTCATTCCCGGTTATGGTCCTGAAACTGTAGTCCGGATTTTTTGCGATTAAGTCCGCTTTGTGCGAAAGTCGGTCGGACAGTTTATCCATCGACTTACGAGCATAGGTATATTGATTAAAGTATACCTGAAACCCATAGGCTTCGAAGAAAGTCCGGTAATAAGGAAAATTATAATTGCATTGATAGTTGGGCTCGTATTGAAATCCATCCACGAGCAAGCCCCACCAACGATCGCGACTCCCAAAATTGACGGGGCCGTCCATCGCAGCCATCCCGCGCGAGGTCAACCAGGCCCTGCATTGGTCGAACAATAAAAAGGCAGCCTGCTGATTCTCTATACACTCAAAAAAACCCATACCACCCGTGGGTTGATCGTTTCCTTTATTGACAAGCTTGTCTATAATAAAAGCCGCAACGCGTCCAATCGTTTCACCTTTTTCATTTTTCAGCAGCCATCGCGCACACTGCCCATTTCTGAAAGACTTGTTTTTTGATTTGTCGAAGACCGATTCAATGTCGGCATCAAGCGGCCGGATCCATTGTGGCGTGTGGCGATAAAGCCGTACCGGCAAGTGCAAAAATTCTCGTATATCCCCGGGACTTGTAACTTCCTTGATCTGCATAGCGGGCAATCTGAAAGATAGGTTATTTTTTCAGACGCTGGTTGGGAAGGGTTATTTTAAATGTGGTTCCGACTCCGGCTTCACTCTCTACCTTGACCGTGCCTCCAACTTTGTCAACCGCATTTTTAACAATATACAGACCCAGGCCGCTTCCGTCGGATTGGGCGCTCGCCCGGTAAAACATCTCAAATATCTTTTCGAGATTCTCTCCAGCGATGCCTATCCCATTGTCGCTGAAAACAATCTGGCACTGATCCAGGCCAACGGATTTAATTCGAATGGTGATCCGGGTTTCATCGGCTGCAAGCTTGCGGTACTTGATGGCGTTGGACACCAGGTTCCTGAAAATCTCTCCGATACGCCAGGGATCACTATAAAAATTTCCGATAGAAACGTCAACATCGCGATGAACGGCCTCTGCGCCCTTGAGATAACTAAGGTCATTAAAAGTCTGTTCGATGATTTTTTTAAAATCAACTTCTTCGACCCGAAGCTCCATCTTGAGGTTTTTGGAGTGACTTAGAACATCACTGATAAAGTGATCGAGTTGATGAGCCTTTTGGCCAACCAGCTTCATGTAATCAGCCAGGTTATCAGTGTTTCCCGGGAGTTCTGCGAGGTGTACCAATCCCAACACAGATGAAAGTGGGGCACGCAGATCATGAGAAACTTTATAAACAAAATTGTCAAGTTCTGTATTTCTGGTTTTTAACTCCTCTTCAACCTTTCGCCGGTCCGTGATGTCTACATACATACCGAAAATCCCAATGGTCTGATCTTCCAGCAGGACAGGCACGCCATAAATAATAACTGATAAGATGGTGCCATCCTTTCGATGCCTCGTGGTCTCCATTTTCACAACGCGATTGCTGGAGATGATGGTATTGAGGTCATTCCCTTCCGATTCAAGATCGTCCGGGACAATAAATTGATTAAGTCCTTTGCCTTGAAGTTCTTCAACTGAAAACCCGAACATTTCTTCAAAGCCCTTATTGATTCTCACAACATTTCCCTCTTCGTTGAGCAACGTTACTGCGAGAGGTGTATTTTGAAATAACTGGTAAAATAGAGTTTCTGTCTTCCGGAAAATGGCTTCGGCTCTTTTGCGCTCTGTGATATCAGAGAAGATCGCCTGTACGGCGGGCTCACCCATGTACACATAAGGGTAGCACGATGCATGCACATCAATCACACGGCCGTCGAGTCCCACATATTTTTCCTCAGCAGGCGGCAGGTATTCTCCCGCAAGAATTCTCGTGACTCTTTCATGAACAAAAAGACGATAATCGGGATGAACGAAATTTACTACATCTTTATCCAGCATCTGCTCCGGACTTTCCGCACCCATCATTTTGGCGGCCATGGCGTTCACGTACTTCACCTTCCCATTCGCATGAATAACGAGTGCCAAAGGAAGTTTTTCAACAAGATCCCGATAACGTTGTTCTGTATCAATCTGCCTCGCTTCAAGGTGTTTCTTTTGAGTTATGTCCGACAATATTCCGTGGTACACAATGCCGCCAGCGTCAGATTTAGACGGGGTGCCGCGAGCCTCCAACCATATGATTTCATCCTTCGACCTGCATCTTCCAACCCAGGTCCATTCTTTCATTTCTTTCACGCTCATTTCAATACTTCTATTGAAAGACGGCATATCCTCTTCCAGAATGAAATGGCTAATGTGAAATTGTTCATGTGTGATCATGTCCTGGTGGATGCCTAGTAATTCTTCGCAACGCGGACTCACGTATGAAAAGCCCCGGGTCCCATCAGGAAAAAAAGTATACTCAAATACGACCACAGGGAGGTGATCGATCAGCCTTTGCCAGCTTTCCTTCTGTGCGACAGTCATGGGATTATAAAAATAGAACTTGCCGGCTGTTGATTGGCCGATGTGTAATAAAGAATATAAAATTTAAGAATAACTTCCGATTCCGCAGAAATAAGTGCTGCTCCGATCGAAATTTTTTCCGTAGAATGATTGAATTGTCGATTAAAATAGCAAATAATATGCAAATACATTCTTTCTCAGCCGTGATCGAGGACCCCCATCAGGGAATCGACGCGGCTTTTGTCCGTGTCCCATTCGATGTCCTGAAAATTTATGGCACAAAAGGTCAGGTGAAAGTGCAGGCAACATTTGACGGTCATCCCTATCGTGGTGTGCTGGCCAATATGGGTATGGGCTGTCATATCATCGGCCTCAGGAAAGATGTCCGCAAAGCAATCGGCAAACAAGTTGGCGACAAAGTAAAAGTGACCATTCAACTCGATGTTGCCGAACGAATAGTAGACGTTCCGGCTCCTTTAGCAGAGCTTCTCAAGCACAACCCTGCTGCAAAGAAATTCTACGAGGCACTTTCATATACCAATCGGAAAGAATATGCGCTATGGATCAGCTCCGCCAAGAAACAGGAGACGCAGGACAAGAGATTAGTCCAAGCACTCACGAAACTTCTAGCAGGGAGAAAAAATCCATCCGAAAAATAAATTTCATCATGGCTTCAACTTCCATACCGAAGCTTGTATGAAATCCCACCAAAAAGTCTGTTGGTATACTGGATAAAGGCCGGCCTTCAACAGTGCTTCGCGCCAGCGCGGCAGTTGTTTAGTCTTAAGTCCAGTCGTTAAAGAAAAAAAGAAATACATGGCCTTCGCCAGCACCTTGTGCCACCCTCTTCTTGCTTCAAAATCGACGATCAACCAACAGGCCTGGGGTGTGGCCAATGATTTCATCTTCTCCACGATGATCGACAGCGCCTGATCATCGAACAAATCCAGGAAGCAAAACGCAATGATCGCATCAAACTTGTACTCAGAGTGAAAATGGTCAAAGGAACTCTCTATCATTTCTATATCAAGACCGGTTGTGTGAAATCCCGCTCGTCGAATCATGGCCGGAGAAGAATCAACAAAATGAATTGTGTGATGACCCTCTCGCACGACAGACTCCGTCAACCATCTGCCAGTCCCTCCCCCAACCACAAGCACTCTGGAGCCTTTATTGATTTTTTTTAAATAGAGTGTCTGCGCCCTGTAAAGTTTTCCGCCAAACGCCCAATCGGCAAGCGTATCATAATGTTTCGCGAGAACATGGTAAGAGTCCCGCTTAGGCATGAAAAAACAGATATGGCAGGGGAAACAGGAAAATCACGTCTCCGGTGACCCGATAAAGGTCGTTCCTATGAAAAAAATCCGCCAGCAAAAGCATGAGCAGCAATACAATATTCATGGTGAGAATTACACCCGTCTCAACCCGGTAGGTAGTAAAAACCATTAAACTGATCAGTGAAATAAACTGCATAACAAACAAGCCGATCAACACCCGTCGCGCGGTCGGTTTGCCAATAAAAACTACCAGTGAAAGGTGTCCGTCGCGAATGTCCTGAGCATATCCGAACCATGAAAAAAGTATAAGATTGATAAGGGCCGTAGTAAAAAATGGCAGCATCAGATAGGCGGCCGGATCTTCGACAGGCTCCTGATGCAACGCGAGCACCGGAAGCCACACGCCACCCGAATACAAAATTGCTCCGGCAATCTCTTTCAATGGGTACATCCACTGATGAAACAGCAGATAGAACGCCACCACCCCGGCAAGCAAAAAGCCTGCGTTCAAAACACTGGGCCTGACGTAAAGGATCAAAGTGATGTCCGTTAGCGCAGCCAATACAACTATGAATGCAATCAACTTGAAATGCCTTTGGTGAAACTGATGCCGTTCCGAAGCCGCAACACTCTTGAGTTTATGTGCATCCAGTAAATGGTCAACTGAATAAATGATCCAGACCGTGAGGCCTAAAGCCGTCAAGCCTTGCGGCAACAAAGTGGTTTTGAAGATGCTCCCAAAAAAAGCAGCACCGGTAACGGCGCCCAGCGCCACATCCAGGCTGATGATATTGACAAACTGGTAAAGCTGAAATGCACGCTTCATGCAGCGAAGCTCAATAAAACGCAACAAAAAAGCCCGCCGTTTTATATCGGGCGGGCGTTTTTGTTATTTGAATGTCAATTAAGCAGACTTGAGCGCTTCGGCTCCAGCGACGATTTCAAGGATTTCCTTGGTGATCGCTGCCTGTCGGGTACGGTTATAAGTCAGTTTCAATTCCTTCAACAACTCACCGGCGTTCTCGTTGGCTTTGTCCATAGCGGTCATACGCGCACCGTTTTCTGATGCATTGGAATCGAGTACCGCCTTGTATAGCTGAACCTTCAATGATTTTGGAATGATACCGGTTATGATTTCCTCTTTGTTGGGCTGGAAGATATAATCAATATTATCCTGCTTTTTGCCTGTTGTTACCGGCAACACTGGGAGCATTTGCTCCACCACCAGGATTTGCGTTGCGACATTCTTGAATTGGTTATAAACAATCTCAATCTTGTCGAAACGCCCGCTGCGAAATGCGTCCATTAAAAATTCAGCGGTCTGGGATACCTGCTGAAAAGAGAGGTGCTGAAAAATTCCAGTGTATTCACCCTGCACCGGAAAATTTCGTTTGGTGAAAAAATCAAGGGACTTTTTCCCCAGCGTTAAAACGGTTACATTCTTTTTCGCGTACTGAGTTGCATACTTCTCCTGTATCAAACGAAGAACACCTTTGAATACGCTGGAGTTGAAAGAACCGCAGAGGCCACGGTCTGAAGTAATGGCAACGATCAGAATCTTTTCTTCGGGACGCACTTTGCTATACCAGTTGTCCCCGTCTCCATCCATATTTCCAGATAAATTCTGAAGGATCGAAGCCATCTTTTGCGCAAACGGGCGCATTTGGATGATGCGATCCTGTGACTTCCGCAACTTCGCCGCCGCCACCATTTTCATGGCTTTGGTGATCTGCTGCGTGCTGATCACAGAACTGATTCTGGTCTTTACTTCTTTTAAACTCGGCATACCTCGCTCTGTTATTTATTGATAACCTCCTGCAAGGTCGTTGGCTACTTTCTTTATCGTTTCAAGATCGGCGTCTTCGAACTTACCTGCCTTAAAATTATCCAGGATCGCTCTGTGCTGAGTCTTGAGCAGATTGAGGAAGTCTTTCTCGAAATCTTTTACCTTGTTAACAGGTACTTTGTCGAGGTATCCACGTGTTGATGCCGTGAGGATCGCTACTTGCTCCTCCACTGTGAAGGGCTCGTATTGTGCCTGCTTCAACACTTCGGTGTTTCTGCGTCCACGTTCAATGGTAAGCTTGGTCGAAGCGTCAAGGTCCGATCCGAATTTCGAGAACGCTTCAAGTTCGCGGAACTGAGCCTGGTCGAGCTTCAGCGTTCCCGCAACTTTTTTCATCGACTTGATTTGGGCCGAACCACCGACTCGCGATACCGAAATACCTACGTTGATGGCAGGGCGGATACCCGAGTTGAACAAGTTAGTTTCAAGGAATATCTGTCCATCTGTGATGGAGATCACGTTGGTCGGAATATATGCCGACACATCGTTGGCCTGGGTTTCAATAATGGGAAGTGCTGTCAACGATCCGCCTCCTTTCACAAGGTGCTTAATTGAAGGCGGAAGGTCGTTCATTTTTTTAGCAAGCTCATCGTTATTGATCACTTTCGCAGCTCTTTCGAGCAAACGCGAGTGAAGGTAGAACACATCTCCAGGATACGCTTCGCGACCGGGAGGCCTTCTCAACAACAGGGATACTTCGCGATATGACACCGCTTGTTTCGAGAGGTCATCATAAATTACCAGTGCAGGCCGTCCGGTATCGCGGAAGAATTCACCGATGGCAGCTCCGGTAAACGGCGCAAAGAACTGCATCGGCGCCGGATCTGATGCAGATGCTGATACGATTACGGTGTAAGGAAGTGCACCCGCTTTTTCCAACGTGGCTGCAACCGACGCTACCGTAGATGCTTTTTGACCAATGGCAACATAGATACAGTACACCGGCTTCCCGGCTTCGTAAAATTCGCGCTGGTTGATAATGGTATCGATCGCAACTGCCGTCTTTCCGGTCTGACGATCGCCGATGATAAGTTCACGCTGACCTCGTCCGATGGGGATCATCGCGTCGATCGCTTTGATACCGGTTTGAAGCGGCTCATTAACGGGCTGCCTGAAAATTACACCCGGCGCTTTTCTTTCGAGTGGCATTTCGTACAGCTCGCCTGTGAGTGGTCCGCGGCCATCGATCGGCTTCGCCAGGGTATCTACTACGCGTCCCAGAACTCCTTCACCCACCTTTACAGATGCGATGAGACCGGTGCGTTTTACAACCGCTCCTTCTTTGATACCCTGAGGATCTCCGAGCAACACCGCTCCTACGTTATCTTCCTCGAGGTTAAGAACGAGCGCGCGCAGTCCGTTTTCAAACTGGATCAATTCGCCTGCCTGTGCTTTGGTAAGTCCATATATGCGAGCCACGCCATCACCGATTGTGAGGACGGTTCCTACTTCTTCTAACTCAGCATCCGTGCGCGCTTTGGAAAGTTGTTCGCGTAAGATTGCGGATACTTCTTCGGGTCTGATCTCTGCCATATTAATTATAGGTGAAAGGTGATTCTGTTAAAATTCTTTTATGAAATAATTCTCGTTGAACTTAAGACTTAAAGCTTTCAGTTTATTCTTGATCGAAGCATCAATCTGGCGGTCTCCCACATTGAGGATAAAGCCGCCAACCAGATCAGCATCGACTTTCTCAACCAGCTCAATTTGTTTCTTATCGCTTAGTTTCTTCACAATTTCCTCTACCGACTTACGGAGCTCGCTGTCCATCGGAATCGTGGTGGTGATATAGCCCTTGCCGATCCCTTTATGGTCGTTGTAGGCATTGTGAAATTCAGCGGCTATTGCCGGTAGAAGAGCCTCTCTGTTTTTGCGGGTAAGGATATCGAAGATGGCCATCGTGAGAGGATGAACTTTCCCCGAAAATGCTTTCGTCAGAATGGCTTTCTTATGTTCATGACGGATCACAGGACTGCGAAGCATCACTGTGAAATCGCGGTTGTTTTTGCAGACTTTAGAAAACATCAGCATGTCCTCATGCACTGCATCCAATGCTTTCTGCTCCACTGCCAGGCCAAGCAGGGATTTTACGTACCGGGAAGCTACTCGTAAATCGGCCATGGGTTAGTTTACCTTAATGTCTTTGACGAATCCATCGACCAGTTCTTTCTGCGCCTTGTCCGTGGAAAGATTCTTTTTCATGAGCTTTTCCGCGATCTCGAGCGAGAACTGCGCCACCTGTGAGCGAACGTCCCGTAGGGCAGCCTGTTTCTCAACATTGATGGCAGCCTTTGCATCAGCAAGGATGCGGTCTGCATTTTTCTTTGCTTCCACCTGTGCCTGCTCGTGAATTTTATTGGCAGCATCACGTGCTTCACGCAGGATCATATCTCTCTCAATGCGGGCTTCTTTCATCAGTTTCTCATTGTCTGACTTCAATGAGGCCATTTCTGCTTTTGCTTTCTCAGCAGAGTCCAGTGCCGCTTGTATTGAGGATTCTCTTTCCTTCAGGGATTCCAGGATGGGCTTCCATGCCATCTTTCCCAGAAAGAAGACCAGGGCAACGAATACCACAAATTGCCAGAAGAGAAGACCTGAACCCGGGGTTAATAATTCCATACCAATTTTATTTTTCGTTCAATCGAATGTTCACTGTTCGTAGAGAAAGAAACTTGCCCGGCCCATCGCCTAAGGCAAGTTTCATTTCTTGTTCCTTACCGCGACAACTTAGCCGATGGAGGCGTTCGTTGCGTTTGAGATAAGGAAGCAAATAACGAGGGCGAAAAGCGCAGCAACTTCTACGAGCGCGGCGATGATCAGCATTGAACCTTGCAGCTTGTTTGCAGACTCAGGCTGACGTGCCATAGCTTCCATAGCAGAGCCACCGATACGACCCACACCGATACCGGCGCCAATTGCGGCCAGACCAGCGCCGATACCGGCACCCATGATTGCGTAGCTAACGTCCAACAAAAGAGAGAACAACATAACTTTTAACTATTAAGTGAAACAAAATCCAGGACGTTCCTGGAGTATCTTCGGCAGTTTTACCTGCATCTAAAATCTTAGTGCCCGTGTCCGTGGTCATCGTGCGCATGTTCTTCAACGGCCATCCCAATATAGAGCGACGAGAAGAGCGTGAACACGTAGGCCTGAATCCCCGCAACCAACAATTCGATCAGACTGATAAACAATACAAACACAGAGGATCCAATTCCCACAAACCAGCTATGAAATATGAAAGTGAGTCCCAGAAGGCTCAATAGTACAATGTGACCAGCGGTGATCGCAGCAAACAAACGAATCATCAGTGAGAAAGGCTTTGTGAAAATACCAATCACTTCAACAGGTAGAATGATGATACGAAGAGGTAGTGGAACACCCGGCGTCCACAAAATATGTTTCCAGTAGTTTGCGTTGCCGCTGAAGTTGGTGATGATGAACGTAAGGATCGCCAGCACCATCGTAACAGCGATATTGCCAGTCAGGTTTCCGGATCCAGGCAACAAGCCAAGGATGTTGCCGAACAAAATGAAAAAGAAAAGTGTCAGGAGATAAGGAAGATACCTCTCGTATTTCGGGCCTATGTTCGGCTTTACAATCTCATCTTTGACAAACAGAACGATCGGCTCTATAAATGATTGCACGCCGCTGGGTGCTTTGCCTCGGTTTCTCTTATAACCGCGGGCTGTTGCAATGAGAATGAAAGTAAGAACGAATGCATTCAGAAAAAGCATCATCACATTCTTGGTGATCGAAAAATCCAACGCCGGCTTATCGCCGCGATACACCTTGCCGTTTTCGAGTTTGTAACCATCATACGTTACTGGTTGATGGTGTTCATCGAAAAAATGCTTTGAAGAAAAAACCTCTAGACCACGCTCTTCCGAATAGACGATGACTGGCAAATACAGTGTGCCGTAATGCCCGTCAAAAAAATGCCAGGTATGGTGGTCCATTACGTGCTCGATGATAACCTTGCTGATGGGTGTGTTTTCGCCGTGAGCCGCAGCTGTTACTGTGCTGTCCGTCTCGTGAATTTCCTGTCCAAAAACGGGCGAAAAACTGCCCGCAAAAAGTGAAAAAATAAGGCCAAAAAACGCAGTTTTAGCGCTTAGAATTGGGTTTCTGGGGTAGGTTCGCACGGGTCGTTGTAATCGACCGCAAAACTATTCATTAAACGCCCAAAAAAAAATGTTTTAGTTTTTTTTTGAGGTTGTTTCGGGGGTTATTGCTGCCAGAAAATAGCACTTGACGAGGCGAGGGAAAATGCATCTGTTTGGGTGTTTTCATGTGAGCCTCATCATAGAAAGTTGCTCGCAATATGCTTGTATCCATACAGCAAAAACTCTCAACCTAGAACTGAGCGCTCATGGCCGGACTCACTATCATGGGCTATACCGACAAATAGTAGGTAAGCTCGGGAGAGACTTGCCTTAGTCACTGCGGATCACAATGGCGATAGTCGGGTTGCGTTTGTCGCCGCCGACCTCACTATTCATTCTGAGACTGGATCGAGCGAAGCAGGCAGCCCACCTCGACGGCAGTAAAAACCATGTAAGAGACAATGAAAAGCGCTGCATTCCGGTTCGCGCCAGCGGAATCCAGGTTTATCAACACGAGTATCAAACCAAGTCCCGTGAGAATCTTAAATACAATGGAGGCGAGATAAGCCTGTGAAAATAAAATCCGGTCATTAAGTTTTTGAATGACCGCAATCACACCCATGGTGGTGATCGTCATGTATAACAAGATGACGACCGTAAAAGAGGGTAGTAAAAAAAGATGTAATGCACTGCCCGCGAAGACCAGACCGGTAAAAATCAAACCGGATAGGAAAGTGATAACAAGAGACCGCATTACTCTTTGTTAAGCGTTCTGTAAGTCTGATACATCATGCCACCAAAAACGAGCAAAATAAAAGAAAGAAGAAACGCCGGGAATTTTAGCTGCAAATATTGATCAAGTCTATGACCGAGCCAGCCAGCCAGGCCCATTCCACCAAAAAGTTGAAGCGCGAAATTGCTGTATTTGAGAAACGAATTAGATGGCTTCTGCCCGGTAGGCATGCGATCCTGATCCATTCTCTGCGATTTTGATGTCCTTGATGGCAGCGCCCATCTTGCAACTTCCGTTGAATACGGCGCCAGGCTCCACAACGAGCTTGCCTGTTGAAATGTCTCCATGAACAACGGCGGTTGCTTTCAGCACAAGTACTTCGGAGATCTCAATCTTGCCTTTCACACCCCCTTCGACATCGGCGTTCTGCGCAGTGATGTTGCCATCCACGTGGCTGGAGTTACCCAAAGCAATCTTTGCCTTGGACTTGATATGACCTATTATTCGTCCTTCAATACGGATATTGCCGAAGGTCTCTATGTTTCCCTCGATCGTCGTACCCTTTCCGATCACATTGCTCGAATTGCTGATCTCTTCGGCCGCCTTCTTTTCCTCTTTGGTAGTAAACATATCTCTTAACGTTTAGAATTAGAATGTTACAAACTCTTCCGGATTAAGCGAGTTTCCGTTGTACCATAACTCAAAGTGAAGATGGGGTCCATCGGTCATCTCGCCACTGTTGCCAACAATAGAGATAATTTCACCTGCGTTTACAAAATTACCAACTTTTTTTAACAGTTGGGAATTGTGCTTGAATACTGATATAAGATTCCCGCGATGCTGGATCGCAATGACATACCCTGCATCCTGAGTCCAGGATGACATGATCACAGTACCATCCGCGATGCATTTGACCGGTTCATTTGTTTTGGCTACGATATCAACTCCGTAGTGCCCTTTCTTCACATCGTATTTGTCCGAGATAAAACCGGTGATGGGTGTGAAGAAAAATGTCTCGCGCAGCTCACGATATTTGCTGCTGGCGAGTGTGATTACGGAAAGTTCCGACTGTTCAAAGTCTTTTCTGAACTGTGAGTCGGTCGGCGCAAGTTTCATGCTGCTCACAGGTTGTATGGGTTTGTCCTGACTCTTCAGAACTTCGACCGGATCCACAAAAGTGCTGGTAGTGTCGCCATTGAACACGCGTTTGAAGTTTTCGATGAACCGTTCTTTGTTCTCCTCTTCGCGCGCTAGTGAATCAACTTTGCGTCCCAGTAAGTCAAGTTTCTTCGTGGTTTCTCGCTGCGCATAACGGGGATCGAACCATTTAGCGAGGAGTGTCTGTGAAAGGAACAGGCTGCCAGTAAACACCACGATGAATACCAGAATCGAAAAAACCAGCAGCTTGGCGTATGTAAATGCAAAGCTGGATTTTTCCTCCAGGTTCTCCTCATTACGGATCACCATCTGGTAGCGTGCCGAAAGGCGCTCAGATATGGTTTTTTTTGGCTTCAACGGACTGTAAAATTAGATATTCTGGCCGATTATAATATTGAAAATCTGTTTTTTACGTTTGTAGGTGAAACCGATTCATGAACATTTTCCGGCGGATATTCTTGCTCGCTTGCTGCTGCTGTCTTGGCCTGGCCGGATGGCAATGTTCTTCCAATCAGACTTCGGTAACGGGCGACATCTATCACAACACAACGGCCCATTTTAACGGGTATTTCTATGCCCGGGAAAAAGTAATAGAAGTAGAGAAAGCGATACTGAAGAGCCTGGATGACGATCCCAACCTGATCCTTCGCCTTTATCCGAAACTGGATACCGTCCTCGCGAAAAGCTATAAGAAGGATACGGACGAGATCATCAAGATGGCTTCCATCTCCATTCAGCGACATCCGAACAGCAAATGGGTGGATGACGATTATCTGATGGTTGGCCTCGCGAGGTTATATGATTGCGACTTTCAGAACGCTATACAGACATTTAAATACATCAACACAAAAAGTCAGGATATCAATCTAAGGCATAAAGCCCTGGTCCACCTGATTCGCACTTTTACAGAGCAAAATGAATTCGACAAGGCGGAAGAGGCTTTTCAGTTTCTCGAAAAAGAAAAACTCACCAGGACCAACGCAAAGAATTTGTATCTGGAAAAAGCGTACTACTATCAGGTGCGGAATGACTATGACCGCATGGTGCGAAACCTGACAAAAGCTGACTCCCTTCTTACCAAGGGTGACCGAAAAGGTAGAATCTATTTTATCATCGGGCAGGTTTATCAAAAACTCGGATTGGCCTACGAAGCCTATAACTATTATAAGAAATGTCTCGCTACGAATCCCGACTATGAAATAGATTTTTACGCACGACTCAACATGGCGCAGGTGGCTAACCTGAATTCGAAAAACATTCGCACGATCCGGAAACAATTTGAGCAGATGCTTGGTGACACCAAAAATCAGGAGTTCAAAGACAAGATTTATTTCGAGTTGGGCGAGTTTGAACGCAAACAGGGCAACGTTCCGGAAGCCATTGAAGAATATAAACTTTCGGCACACGC
Source organism: Cyclobacteriaceae bacterium (assembly GCA_044227305.1). Lineage (GTDB taxonomy): Bacteria > Bacteroidota > Bacteroidia > Cytophagales > Cyclobacteriaceae > ELB16-189. The sequence goes on from JBGAFJ010000003.1 coordinate 199,361, forward strand.
TGGCAAGAACAAACGGATCATGGGAACCGCATATCTGCGCATCGGCCAACTTTACTTCGACTCGTTACAGCGTTTCTCGCTTGCGAAATCCTACTACGACAGCGCGATGTCCAATCTTCCGAAAGAGTTCGACAATTATGATGAACTGAAGAAGCGCCATGAAGTACTCGGCGAATTTGTAACCTACACGGAGACGATCACGTGGCAAGATAGCCTGCTGCGCATGGCCGCCATGGATTCTGCTGTCCTTCGCGCTCAAATCGACTCCACTTTCACCGCCCGGGAGAAGTTGCTTGCCTCCAAGAAGAAAAAGAAAAAAAGATCGGACAGCGGTATCACCAGCGGAAATCAAAACAGCACTTTCTTCCAAGCGGAATCTACCAGTACGGTGGATTGGTATTTTGGCAACGCTTCGGCTGTAGCATCGGGGCAAAGTGAGTTTCAGCGGATTTGGGGCAATATTCCCCTGGAAGATAACTGGCGGAGATCCACAAAATCCGGAGCTGGCGAACTGGGTGTTGCTGCGAACAACCAAACGGCCGGTGCCAACGCCACGGAAAGCAACGCCGCGAGTGCAGCCAAAGTAAGCGCGGCCGAAGAAGCTGCAACGAAAATCTTTTCTCAGTTGCCCAAAACAGAAAAGGCCCGGGAAGAATCTCTTGGGAAAATTGAAGAGGCCTATTTCAAACTCGGCGACTTATACTATTTCAAACTGGCCGAGAAAGATAATGCTGAAGATTCTTACGAAAAGCTTCTCGAGCGTTTCCCCAAATCCACGTTTAAACCCGAAGTGCTTTACAAATTGTATCTCATTAACAAAGAACGTGGCGACGGCAAAGCGGATGTACTCGCGCAAAATCTGAAAGACGAGTATCCCAATTCTCAGTTCACAAAGATTTTACTGAACCCAGACTACCTCAAAGAGACGAGCGTCGCGCAGGAAAAACAGAAGATCGTTTATAAAGAGGCATATGCTGAATTTCAAAGAAACAATTTGCGTGGCGCCCAGGAGAAAATAAAGGTAGCTCAGGCAATCGGCGAAACATCGTTTACCCCACAACTCGAACTCCTTCAGATTCTAATCACAGGCAAAACTGAGGATGTGACAAGATATCAATTTGAACTGGGTGAATTCATCAAAAAATATCCTGATGCACCCGTACACACGTACGCCGAGACTTTGCTTGCAAGCTCCAAGAATTTCGTCGAAAAGACTGAACGCTCGAAGGGTATTCGTTTCGTGGCCTCCTTTGATGAGCCGCACTATTTTGTTGTCACTTACAAAATTCAGGATCGGGCGTCTACTCCCATTTCCGATGCTTTGGAAACATTTAACAATGAATTTTTCAGAGGCAAAAAACTTGAAACCACGAATTTGATATTCAACGATGATCTGGCGATGACCTTCGTGAGCATCCTGGCCAACAAGGCCGAAGCACTGGAATATTTCAACCGCTTTAACAACCGAATGCCGGGTCAAAAACCCTTTTCGACGTTAAATTTCCATAACTTTGTTATAACCAAGGATAACTTCAATATCTTCTATCGTAACAAAGCCTTAGATGAGTACCTCAGCTTCTTCGACCGTTACTATCAAAGACAAAATCCGTAAGCTGCTTAGCATACAGCGTCCGTGGTTCAAAAAGGTCATTAAATATTCATGGATACTCTTTCTGACCTTCATCCTGGGCTTACCAGTTTATGTGTTCACCGTCAGCATCGACCTCTTCGGTTTGTTTGGCGGGATGCCCAGCCTTGCCGACGTTGAAAATCCGGAGAACGATCTTTCGTCTGAATTGATATCCGCTGACGGTGTTTCTCTGGGAAGATATTTCCGGTTCAACCGAAGCCAGGTGAGCTACGATGAATTATCAGATGACCTGGCCAGCACCTTGGTCATCTCGGAGGATCACCGCTTTTACGATCACTCGGGGCTTGATTTTCAAGCGTTTATGCGCGTGGCCTGGGGATTGGTCACATTGAGTCCGGCGGGAGGAGGAAGCACAATCACGCAACAGCTTGCAAAAAACCTTTATACCAGGAACCCCGACAAATCACTCGATGGGACATTGGCAAAGCTGGGCCGCTATCCGCGCCGTATCATTCAAAAAACAAAGGAATGGATCATCTCTGTCAATCTTGAGAGAAATTTTACCAAACATGAGATCATTGCGATGTATCTCAACACAGCTGAGTTCAGCAGCAACACGTATGGAATCAAGGTGGCAGCGGAAACTTATTTCGGCGTACAGCCAGACAGCCTCAACCTGCAGCAATCCGCAATGCTTGTAGGCATGCTGCAAAATCCAACATTTTTTAATCCCATACGCCGACCTGAAAATGCTATCAGCAAACGAAATGAAGTGCTGTGGAAAGTCTACAAGGCAAAGTATAAGATCAGCACCCGTGAACAATATGATTCAATCGCTTCGCTCCCGCTCGGTCTGGAGTTTAAGATTCAAAATCAGAACGAAGGGCTTGCCACCTACTTTAGAACAGTAATCACAACAGACCTGATGCGCTATTGCAACCAACGCGGCATCGATCTCTGGAACTCCGGCTTACGAATTTATACGACCATCGACAGCAAACTTCAGAGGTACGCGGAAGAAGCAGTTCAGGAACACATGAAGTATCTCCAGGAAGAATTTATTAAATCCTGGGAAGGAAAAAATCCCTGGGTTGATGACGATGGAAAGGAAATCCCCAATTTCCTGAAGACACGGATCAAACAAACCCCCGTTTACAAAAACCTGGTCGCAAAGTATGGAGAAGGTGCAGATTCGGTTCGCATCATGTTGAACAAGAAAAAACCGATGACTGTCTTTAGCTGGAAAGGTGAACGCGACACGTTGTTCAGTTCTATGGATTCACTTAATTATTACAAACATTTTCTACAGACCGGATTAATGTCTATGGATCCGAATACCGGCCATATCAAGGCATGGGTAGGCGGTTTCAACTATAAATATTTTAAATATGATCACGTGCGTCAGGGCAAGCGCCAGCCAGGATCAACGTTCAAGCCATTCGTTTATGGCTTGGCCATGGAAGCTGGGTATTCTCCCTGCTATGAACTGGAAGATATCGCGCCCAGCTTCAAAGTTTCCGGTACCACGTGGTACCCACCTAATTCAGATGGCACAAGAGGTTCCGGTGAAAAAATGACCATTCGTCATGCGATGGCCGAATCCGTGAACTCTATTACCGCCCAGATGATGAAGGCTTTGGGGGAACAAAATGTTGTTGACTTTGCACATCAGGTTGGGATTGAAAGTAAACTCGACGCAGTGCCCTCGCTTTGCCTTGGGGTCAGCGATGTTTCACTTTTTGAGATGGTCGGGGCGTATAGTACCTATGTCAACAGCGGATACCATACTGTGCCTTTTTACATAACCCGCATTGAGGACAAAAACGGCAACGTCATTGAAAACTTTGTTCCGAAAACCAGGCTTGCTATCAGTGATCAGACCGCATACAAAATGGTGTACATGCTCCGTGGGGGCGTTGAAGAACGGGGCGGAACATCGGCGGCCCTTCCCGCAGAACTTAAAAAAGACAATGAAATCGGGGGAAAGACCGGCACCACCAACAATGCTTCCGACGGATGGTACATGGGCGTAACACAAAATCTGGTCACCGGCGTTTGGGTTGGCGGTGACGAAAGAAGCATTCATTTTAGAAATTGGTTCTTCGGCCAGGGAGGAAAATCAGCGCGCCCGATTTGGGCAAAGTATATGCTGAAGGTTTATGCCGACCCTAACAGCGGCATTAAGAAAGGACCCTTTAGGGTACCTGCTTCCGGCCTTGACATCTCTCTCGACTGCGCTAAATACCAGGAACAAGATTCAACACAACTCAAAGTCAACCCACTCGACATCAATAACTGAGGCTGATGGCCGAAGACCTTAAAGAACGAGTTTCTTCTTTACCCGACTCTCCCGGTATCTACAGATTTTATGACCGGGACGACATTCTCATTTACGTCGGTAAGGCGAAGAGCCTGAAAAAAAGGGTTTCGAGCTATTTCAACAAACAATCACAGTATAACCGGAAGACCGAGAAATTGGTGTCTGAAATAAGGAAGATCGAATTCACAATCGCCCACTCTGAATTCGACGCGCTGTTACTGGAGAATAACTTCATTAAACAGAACCAACCGAAATACAACATCCTTCTTAAAGATGACAAGACGTTTCCATACCTATGCATATTGAAAGAACGCTTTCCGAGAATCATTTATACCCGGAAATACATCCCCAGGCAAGGCGAATATTTCGGTCCATACTCCAGCGTGGTTTCCATGAAAAGCGTTCTGGAACTGGTCCGCAAACTCTATTCGATACGGACGTGCAATCTGCTCCTTTCCGAAGAGAACATTGAAAACAAGAAATTTAAAGTCTGCCTCGAGTATCACCTAGGCAATTGCCGCGGTCCCTGTGAAGGACTGCAGGACGAAGCATCCTATTTACAGGATATTGCTCAGGCACGAAACGTATTGAAAGGAAATCTCAGCATCGTCGAGAAGTATTTTCAGGAGAACATGGACAAAGCAGCGGCTGCGATGGAATTCGAGCGTGCTAACGTCTTCAAGCATAAACTCGATCTGCTCGAGAAGTTCCAGGCCAAGACCATGGTTGTAAACCGCCAGCTCACAGACATTGACGTGGTGACCATCACCGGGTCCGATCAGGAAGCATTCATCAACTACCTGCAAATCCGGGAAGGCGCCGTGATATTTTCAAAAAATGTGGAGGTTAGGAAGAAGCTTGAAGAAACCAACGAAGAAATTCTGACCATGGTCGCTCAGCAGCTGAGGCTGGAAACAAACAGTACAAACAAGGTCATCTACAGCAACCTCCCTCTGCAAATCACTGAAGACTCGATCGAAAATGTGGTTCCCCAAATCGGAGACAAGAAACGCCTCATTGATCTCTCTTTGAAGAATGTACTTTATCTAAAGGCCAAAAAAGAAATTTCAAAAGAGGAAACAAAGATCAGAAACATCGAAGTACTCAAGGACCTCCAGCGTGATCTTTCGCTAAAAAGCCTGCCTCGCATCATTGAGTGTTTCGATAACTCCAATCTCGGGGGCACCAACCCAGTAGCATCCATGGTGCGCTTCGTCGACGGCAAGCCAGACAAAAAGGGGTATCGCCACTTCAATATAAAAACTGTGGAAGGCCCGAATGACTTCGCATCGATGAAAGAAATTGTCGGAAGAAGATATTTACGCCTCACAAACGAAGGCACCGAACTCCCCAGCCTGATTATCGTCGATGGTGGCAAAGGCCAGCTGAGCAGCGCTGTTGAAGCGCTCCAGGAGCTCAACATCTATGGGCGCATTCCTATCATTGGAATTGCCAAAAAACTGGAAGAGATTTACTACCCGGAAGATCCGTTGCCGCTGCATATCAACAAGAAATCACAAGGGCTGCGTTTGATTCAGTATGTGCGCGATGAAGCACATCGCTTTGCGATCACGTTCCACCGTCAGAAGCGAAGTAACAACACCATTTTCACTGAACTGGAAAATATCCCCGGAATCGGAGAAAAAACAACCGACATCCTGCTCTCCTCCTTTCGTTCTATCAAAAAAATAAAAGAGGCATCGCTCGAAGAACTGATCGAAGTGGTGGGGAAATCGAAGGCTGAGATCGTAAAAGCGTGGCAACAAAAAACCCCGTAGCACATGCTACAGGGTTTCCTTCTTATTGTTATACAATCTTAGTATTCCCAGAGATTGTGTTCTTTCTCCATCATCTTCATCTCTTCCCATTCCGTTGCCCAGATCGCCTCTTTGTAAGGACGTCCGTTGGCTGCGTAAGTGTCCATGATTCTTTCGTTGTCGGGGTTTTCAACCTTATCGATCGTGCCATGGAACAATCTCAGGAGGAACGCGTCTGCGTAGTTCTTGTTCTCTGCAGAGTTATAGCGGTTGAACCAAACGGCATCCTTCACGTGATTGCGGAATAGTTTCTCAAGATCCTTGTATTTGAACCAACCCAGCGACTTGAAAGTGCCCGTGTTCTGGTCGAACGCTGAGAACTCCATGGCGAGCATGTCATAGTACAGTCTTGATCTTCTTTTATCGAAGATCACGTCTTCCTGAAGTGATATTTTGTAAATCTCTTCAGGCAGATAGTATACAGCCTGACCAGCACTGGTTGTCTGCCATTCGTTCTTAGAAGTTTCAGGATTCTTGCCTTTGCTGTCTACCAGGGCTTCATAGTTCTTTCCATTGAACGAAACCTGATCGCCCTGATAGAAGTCCTGAGTAGGCACCCATGGATTCAGGGTTGCGCCCTGCTGAGACACGAGATCTTTAAGAAAATCTTCCTTCGCCTTTTTGTTCGTCAAAGAGTCTTCCTTGTACACATCGGCGAGCTCGCCTGACTTTACGGCGTTGATGATCAACTTTGTGATCTCATTGCCCTTCGCAAAGAAGCCCTTGTTCTGCTTTTCCTTCAAGTCGATGGTTCTCCAAACCCTGACCTTGTACAGTTGCTCATATTTCGGAATCGTAAGCAGTGAATTGGGATTCACCTGCCCTTCTTCCTGCTGAGCAAATGCAGCAGCACTTCCAAAGACAAAAGCCAGCCCGACGAAAATCCTCTTTGTGATCATATTCAAATTTTTATTGGATAGGGATGTTAATGGTTCCAGCAACGACATCAACTTTCTCTTCTTCACCTGTGTATGTTCTGCGCGACACCGCTTTGATGTCCACCACAATCCTGTCACCAGGACGGAATTGTGATCTCCAAGCATTCATATCGATAATTTCTGAAGTAGCGTTGATGGTTGCTACGCGCTGGGTTCCACGAGCAAGGATGATCTCCGCGCTCTTGATGCGATACACCGCATCTTTAGGAACTTCAGCTTTGAAGTTCTCATCAGCATCGGCATTGATTCTCAAACCTGTCAAAGCAGCGCCTCTAACGCCGTTTTTCAAGTCGATTTCTTTGCCTTGATTATCTCTGGGTACGTAGCGGGGTTTTGGAATCGGCTTCACATCGAAGTTTTCAGTTCCGATCACTGCGCCACCGTTCGACACGGTAACTGCCACTTTTCTTTCCTTAGGGATGATGGTCACCTTGCCAGGCTTTTCACCTTTTTCAATCGTAGCACCTTTCGCTGAAAAGCTGGGGTTGTATGCTGCACCAAGCGCTGGTACTTCGATGTTTACAAAGTTACCGCAGTTCATGTAAAGGCTGGGTGCGTTACCATTGGTGATCCTGATTGTAGGTTTGATCACTTCGTATTCGATCTTGCGGGTGAGGGGCTCTTTGCCACTGCCTGGATTAATTACGGCTGTATATGATTGCTTGCCATCACCTGAAGCAGCGAACTCGATTTTTGCCATTTTGATGCTGGTTTCCGGATCTGTGGTCACTGTGAGTTTTGCACCATTGCGGAACATTTCAGGCTCGACGCCAGAGGCTGCACCCGCCATAAAGAGTCTACCTTCATATTTCGCGCCCGCAGCAACGACAGAGGGTCCAATCACCATCGGAACTACCTTGTCAAATTTGATAATCGCTCCTTCAGCCACCAGGTTCAGAGAATCCAATGCCATTGCCTCGAATTCAAGAACTTCTGTCTGCATCTGGGTGATCCCGGCAATCGATGCCATGGTAGGCGTACCTTCAAATGAAAACTCAATGAATGATTTTTCACCATGCTCAACTTCACCCTTCTCATTTTTCAACTGGGGATAGTCGATCGCTCTCTTGTCCAGCTTGGGGAATTTCATGCCTGACAACTGCTCGAGTTTGTCATGGAAGCCCACTATTGTTCTTTCATAAGTGGGTGCTAGTTTAGACTCCTCGTTCAGCATTTTCTCTTCAGCGATGTTCGTATTTCCAACGAGTTCGTCGCCGACCATCGGTTTGCCGTCATGCTCGCGTGAAAGGATGTCCTTAACGGAGTCAAGTGTACCGATGGTTCTCTTCGACAGTTCACGAATCTGTTTTGCAGCTGCGATTGCTGCTGTAACCTTAGGTGCTGTACTTGTTGAACCCTGGATGCCAGCAAGCTTCTTTTCGTTGATGTCATTGTTCTCTTCCTTGAGTTCAATGAGGGTCGTATTCATGATGGCAAACTTCTCGAGTACGGCGCTACTCACGTTCAGCGCAAGAAGCGCTGTCAACACGAGGTACATCATACCGATCATTTTTTGCCTCGGGGTTTCCTTACCGCCACCTGACATATGCTGTTGTTTTTAGAGTTTAATTCAGAATTAACCTTAAACTTCCTATCAATTATTTACCTGCGCCAGAACCTTTCATTGCGGTCAACATGCTTCCGTAGACATTATTGAGTGCTGTAAGGTTGTCGGTCAGTTTACCAAGCTCTGAGGTAAACTTGGATGTATTCGCACCAACAGAGCTCAATCCCTGCATCGCGCCACCCAGGCTTTCGTAGAACTTGTTCATATTCTTCACGTGTGAATCAGCATCCTTCAATTCCATCTCATAGATGGTATTGAGGGCAGCGAGGTTCTTCGTTACCTTTTGAACCTGCGCGTGGTATTCACCAGTATCTTTTGAAGCATCCGCCATTGCTGAAACGGCCTTCATGGCTGAGCCATAAGACTTGTTCATTTCAGAAAGCGATGCAGAAGCAGCCTGTACGTTTTTAGCGTATTCGTTAGTTGCCACGGCAGCATTTGACAGGTTGTTCATCTGATTTGCTGAAGTAGCGAGGTTCGTCAGGCCTTTGCCGAGGTTATCGAGCAAGTTCTGGTCAACCTTAGCGGTCTTGAGCATTTCGTCCACCTTGAGCAGCGGAGAGTCGCCTGCGCCAGGACGATTGCTGATACGGGTAGCTGTTGTATTGGCAGGTCCTTCGTATTCTTCTGATAGTTCGGGATAAACTTTTGACCAGTCCGGATCTTCATGCTTGGGTTCGAATGCACTCAAAAAGAAAATTCCGGCCTCCACTGAAAGACCGATCATCAACATAAGGTTTGCTCCGGGTAAGTGGAGGATTTTAAAGAGTGCCCCTATGATCACAACTGCCGCTCCGATACCATATATCTTGGGCATGATGGTCTCATAAAGCAATTGCATGAATCCGCCTTTTTTCTTTGCCATGTTAGTTTAAGTTTAAGGTTAAAGGTTGTCTTTGATTGATATTGCGCAAGTTAAATATAGCACCACTTTTTATAATTACTAGAATTCGCTTCCTGACGAACGGCCGAGGTGGGTCATCGCGCAACGGAAACCGATATAAGCTCTTGAGGAATCCTTAAATTCATATGTACGGGTACCTGTTTCGAGGTAATATGCCACGTCTTTCCATGAACCTCCACGAACGACTTTCTTGGGCGGAACCTTGGCGTTGTACTTCTTATTGTTAGGATCCGTACGCGGGTCAATGTATTCAGGGTTCAAATCCCATACCGTGGGAACGGAAGCCGGGTTGAAGTCATCCAGGCACCACTCAGACACGTTGCCTGACGTATCAAACAAGCCATAGTCGTTGGGGAAATAAGACTGAACCGGAGACGTGTAAGCGAAGCCGTCATCGTAGAAGTTACCGCGGCCGGGCTTAAAGTTCGCCAGCATACATCCTTTAGAGTTACGGATGTAAGGGTTACCCCAGGGGTACTTCGCCATATCACGGCCTCCGCGCGCAGAATATTCCCACTCCGCTTCTGACGGCAGGCGGAACTCCGGCATCGGGAACTCTCCAACAGTTTTTCTGAAGTCATTAAGGTATGCGGTTCTCCATTTGCCGAAGAATACACAAGCGTCCCAATTGATACCTACCACAGGGTAGTCGTCATAGCCTGGGTGCCAATAGTAGTAGTCCTGGATCGGGTCTCCCATGTGATGCGCGAAATCACGAACCCATGAAGTTGTATCAGGATAGTATTTCTGTCTGAATTCTTCCGCGCTTACTGCCGGAAATCCTTCGATGGTTCCGTTGTCGATGAGGAAGAAGTTTGTGAATTGACGGTATTCGTTGTTCGTGATCTCGGTATCGTCCATGAAAAATGGTCCGATGGTGATCTGCTTATTGAAGTTGATCTGAGTTGACGCTGGATCTTCGTCAGCCTGGCCCATGTGGAAAGTGCCGGCAGGGATCGGAACCATTCCATAAGGGATGGTCATAACCCAGCCTTCGCGATTCGGGACACCCACCAACTCTCCCTGGTCGCCGCCTTTTTTGCCTCCGATCCCAAGCAGACCGCAGCCCGCGAGAGAAAGGCACATAACTGCCAGAGCCAAATAACCAAGACGTTTCGAAGTCACCTTTACCTTCATATTCATGTTGTTGAGTCTAGTTTGTAGTTGGTTTTTGTCCAACGAACGGACCATAAATTTATTTCATTAGTCTGTTTTGCCAAAAATAAGGTTCCGAAATTCCGCAAAATCTTGTTAAAACCCAAAAAAGTCTCGTTTTAGTAACGGAAACGTGGTGTTCTAATAATCTTTTTACCATTCAGATTGACCGGCAGGCTGTAAGAAACCATCAATTCATGCGAGGTTGGCTGTTTTGCCTGCTGATCCTTAATAATATAGTCTAAGGAATAGCCGACCTTCAGCGACTTATCTTTCAGTAAGCTGTATCCCAGGATCAGGATTGCTGCCTCTGACTGGCGAAACGACAATCCACCCCACATCACATCTTTGAAATAGGCTATGCCGCCCAGATCGAATGAAGTCTTTGTAAGGTCGCTTTTGATGAGGGTAACAAACTGGACCTTGATATCGAAATTGACGTCATAAAAGTAGGCGCCTGTGACGTACAAATGCTGCTTGAGTTGATTGTTTTGTGAAAGGCCAAAATCATAGCTGGCCTGGTTGAGGTGGTCTAATCCGACACCGAAGTAATACTTGTCTTTGCGAAAGAGTGCCCCTACTGCAAAGTCCGGTCTCATCTGTGACTCTTTGCCGGACTTACCTGCCAACAGTGGGTCACTTGCGTCGGCGGCGCGATAGAGGTCAAAGTCAACTTTTTGCGAGATGATTCCGGCACGGACTCCGAGGCTGAGTTTCGCGTCTTTAATCGCGATGTGGTACGCATAAGATGCCTGTGCTTCAAAATTGGTGAGTGGCCCAAGTTTATCGTTTACGATGTAGCCGCCGACACCACCTTTGACCTGTGGCACCGGCGTGTTCACACTCAGGATTTGCGTAGTGGGAGCGCCGCCATCTCCATATGTGGGAGAATAACCGAGCCATTGCGCGCGATAGAGTCCGGTGATTTTGGTGACCCCTTCCGTTCCCGCGAAAGCTGGATTGTAGTAGAATGAATTGAACATGTACTGCGAGAACTGGGGATCCTGCTGGGCCCAGCAACTGAACGGCAATGCCAACACAAGTAGCAGTAATAGTCTCTTCACAACAGACCGGTGAAATCCAAATATAAACCAATAATCGTCAACTAGTCTCTAAATGAGACGAGCGGCGAGGTAGTAGCGAAGTAACGAAAGAAACCTGCGCTTTTATTTAGACTGGTTGGCCTTTTTAATATAAAGCTCAAGAGCTCCCGTCATTGAGGGGGCATTGGGAAGGGGAGCTTCGATGTCCAGGATCAGTCCGGCTTCCTTGACAGCCTTGGCCGTTGCAGGACCGAAGGCCGCTATACGGGTATTATTCTGTTTGAAATCCGGAAAATTGGTGAACAATGAATGAATACCTGACGGAGAAAAGAATGCCAGGATATCATAGAACACTTCCTTGAGATCAGATAAATTGGCTGCTACTGTATGGTGTGTGATTGCTTCGCTGAAGTGATAATTGTTTTCGCGAAGGAAGTCAGGGATATCATTTTTACGAATATCTGAGCAGGGGAAAAGGAATTTCTCGTTTTTATGCTTCTTGATAATCTCCATCAGATCGCGTGTGTCCTTCAGACCGGTGAAGATTTTCCTTTTCCGAATGACGATGTACTTCTGGAGATAATTGGAAGTCTGTTCTGAAATGCAGAAATACTTCATGTCCGGCGGCATTTCAATCTTCAGTTCACGGCAGATGCTGAAAAAATGATCTACTGCATTCCGGCTGGTGAAAATAATTGCAGTATAGTTGAGAATTTCAATCTTTTGCTTCCGGAATTCCTTGACAGGCACTGCCTCGACCTGAATAAAGGGCCTGAAATCAACCTTGATAGAGTACTTCTCAGCGATTTTGAAGTAAGGAGACGTCGGGTCGGTGGGCGCTTCCTGAGTGACGAGAATGCTTTTTACTTTCCGCATCCTGTCAAGAACAACCGTTTCTGTCATATCGGCACACGTCGGGTTCGGTAGTCAAAAGAAAATCTTGATGATGATCACCAACGGAATAATTTCCGAAGCACAAAGGTAGGAAAATAAATGAAAAAAGGAGAAAGGCGCGCGCGCCAATAATTTTATCAGCACCATTACAGAACCGGCGCTCATTAATAGCAAGGCAAGCACGATCAATCGTTCGTAAAATATTCCGTGTTCCCCTTTAAAAATAAAATAGGCGAGCGAAAGCAATGCCATCACCACCGAGGTGAATAACACAAAGCGCAGAAAATTGAAAAATTGAAAGCTCACGGTTTCCCGAAAGTTGAACAACGAGGAAAAAAAGAGTACGATTACCAGCTTCGCAGCCAGGAGCAGCAGGATAAACAATGACAATCTCACCCAAACGCCAAAAGCTTCTGAAAAAGATTGAATCATTACAAAGCGGGATACCTGAAAGTATGCGTTTGCACTATAAAAAACCGCGGAGAGCAGGAATCCCGTCAGCAACGCACAGAAAACATAGAAAAGAAGGTTGGCACTCGACGTTATTCGAGAGGCTAGCAGGTTTTCATTCCGTTCCTGCACTGAAAATATTTTCGCAAATGAAAAATAATCCAACGTCAGTTGCGGATTTGTTCTGAACAACACCAGAAAGAAGATCAGCAAAATGGACGACGCAAGAATTCCATAATCGCGGAAAAACACAGGGCGTCGAAGATCGTTGGTGGTTTGCAAGCCCGCAGGGGCCAGCAGGGATACGACGGTTGTTTTTAACCGCATGACACCCGTGGCTGAGTACACGCCAAAGAAAAGTCCGTTGGGATACAGGCGCGCGAGACTGTCAATGCTCAGCAATGTGCTTGAGCCAGAAAGGATCAGCTTGCGATCCACAAACAAGGACCACTCTTCGGGAGCACTGATTGACAAATACTGACCCTTGAAAGCCGCTGCGTTGATTGAGAAATAAACTGTTTTCAAATCGGTCGTGACATCTTCGCTGGCTGGTTGATAGTGATCGTCCATGTATACCAGCCAGTCACCACGCAAATCCCTCACCACAACGGGCGCAGCCGAGAGGGATTGAATCATCCCGCCAACCATCATCATCGGGACTATCAGAAGCAGTGCGCGCATTTTGATCATCGCGCAAAAATATCCCAAAGCTGAGCCATTCCCGAAAAACTATTGCAATTTCGTCTAATGGCCGGCATCTACCTGCATATTCCTTTCTGCAAACAGGCGTGTTATTACTGTGACTTCCATTTTTCAACAGACCAAAGTCATAAGGACGAACTCACAAACATGATGGCCAAAGAGATTTCGATCCGAAAAGGCTATGTCCAGGGATCTTTGAGTACGGTGTATTTCGGCGGCGGCACGCCATCGGTTCTGAATGAAAATCAGCTAGGCCTTCTGATGGAGACTATTCACAAGAATTTTCAGGTTGATAAAAATGTGGAGATCACCCTCGAAGCAAATCCTGATGACCTTTCGATTGAAAGACTGAACATGCTCAGGAAGTTCGGTATCAACCGCCTGAGTATTGGAATTCAGTCTTTTGACGACCATACTTTGAAATTTTTGAATCGCGCTCACAATGGTGTCACAGCCAGAAATGTTTTACACGACGTGCGATCGGCCGGTTTCAAGAACGTTAGCATCGATCTGATCTACGCCATCCCGGACCTTGACGAAAAAAAATGGGCGGAGACTTTGTGTGAGGCTCTTTCATTTTCGCCAGAACATATCTCATCGTATTCATTGACCATTGAAGAGCGTACTGTTTTTGGCAACTGGAGCAAGCGTGGAAAATTTCATCGCGTCGGTGATGAACTCGCGGCTGCCCAGTTCGAAATGCTTATGGATACGTTGACGGGGCATGGCTACGAACATTATGAGATTTCAAATTTTGGCAAGCCGGGATTTTATTCAAGACACAACACGAGTTATTGGAAAGGCACCCATTACCTGGGCGTCGGGCCGGGTGCACATTCGTTTGACGGCGCATCGCGACAATTCAACATGCGCAACAATGCGGTCTACGTTCGGTCTCTTGCTGAAGGAAAAATTCCTTTTGAATCAGAAGTCCTTTCACGAGGGAATAAGATCAACGAATACATTATGATCACCCTTCGAACGAAATGGGGTTGTAATCTGAACCATCTGAAAGAAGCTTTTGATGAGGACCTGATGGTTCGCAGCAAAAAGTATTTGTCGGTTTTGAAAGAGCAAGGGCTGGCCACGATTGAGGACGGTGCATTGATTTTGACACGCAAAGGGAAGTTGCTTGCTGATAAAATTGCAGAGGACCTGATGGTGGAGGAAGGGTGATGTAGGCGTCACATGGTTACAGGTTATAAGTTGTAAGGTCGCCGGTTTCCAGTTGCCGGTTTGTGTACCCAAGGGGTTAAGGTGGTTGAACCGACGAAACACTCAACTAAAGACGACGTGGTGGTGGGAGCAATTATTCATCTGGAGCCCTAAACAGGAAACCAGTGACTGGAGACCGGGAACATTTCGATCCGGGAACATTAGATTTTTGATTAATTTTCGGTTCCCTTGTCTATGAGTTCGGAAGAAAAGCGTGTTTACCTGCTGCTGAAGGCCGTGATCTTCTACTATCACGGTCTGGATCATGCCGAGCGTGCTGACCTGGAGGAGGCAGCCCGCAGACTCCAGGCTCCTGATGAACTCAAGTGGGCAGTGGATTTTATAGAAAAAGATCAGATCACCGCCTTCGACCGGGCACGCGCATTTCTCAACGAAATCATTGGCGACTATCCCAAACAAAAACGTGTCGATCTCATCAACATGGTATGGGAATCCAACAATTTAAAGGGCTACGTTACAGAAATGGAAGCAACCGCGATGATTAAGTTGGCGAGAGATTGGACGGTTGAGAAGGAGTTGGTGGAGTTGGTGTTGAAATAGGGGCCTATGTACTAACGTGCATAACGTCTCTTTAGAAATCAATCCATGAAAAAGATACTAGTCTTTCTTTTGTTGCTTGCGACGATCGCTCACGCACAAAGGGAATTTCGAGTCGAAATCACTTCCGCTCCTTCCTGGGTAAAACAATATGACTATTCAAAAGATGTCAAGGATACGGCAAATTGTTCCGGGGGGTATTACAATCTCTTGTCAGACGAGCAATTCAATGGCGTATCGCATGAAGCCTTTTACCACTATGCTCAAAAAGTAGTTTCTGAGAATGGGCTTGAGAACATTTCAACTATTTCGCAGAATTTTGATCCCGCTTTTGAGAAACTGGAATTTCACAGTATAAGTGTTATTCGGAATGATAGGCTTATCGATCAACTTACGCTCGGAGAGTTTCAGGTGCTCAAGCGAGAGCAGAACCTGGAAAGGTTGATCTATGATGGAAATCTGACGGCAGTCTTTAATCTTTATGATATCCAGGTTGGAGACATCCTCGATTATTCATACACGGTAAAAGGTCAAAATCCTCTTTTCGGAACCAGATTTTCGAAACTTCTATATCTGAATTTTTCAGTTCCCGTCGGGCTGTTGGTGAGGCGTATCGTTGTTGACGGAAGTCACGAATACCAACTAAAAAAATTCAACCAAGCGCCGGAACCAGTGATATCCATGGCGGCTGGGAAGAAGACGTACGAATGGGCCTTGAAAGAGGTTCCCGCTCATTTATTGGAGGAATCAGTACCTGGTTGGTATGATCCCTATGATCACATACAAATTAGCGACTTTGGCTCCTGGAAGGACCTTTCATTATGGGCGACAAATTTGTTCGATGTAAACAAGGGTGGCAAAGAGCTACTTTCAAAGGTTCCAGGTCTCAAAAAGAATAACAAAGAGGAAGCTGTACGGAGGGTAATCCAGTTTGTCCAAGACGAGGTAAGGTATCTGTCATTTTCTGATGGTATCCACGGTTACAAACCCCATGCTTCTGAAAAAATTCTGATGCAGCGGTTCGGAGACTGTAAAGATAAATCGCTGTTACTTTCAAGTTTGTTGAAAGAGCTTGGCGTTCACAGTGAGCCCGTGCTTGTTAACACCGGTTATGGAAAGACGTTGTCTGACTACCTGCCGGCGCCTTATTTGTTCAATCATTGCATCGTTCGATTTACCCTGCATGATTCGACTTACTGGGTCGATCCTACTGTCTCAATGCAGCGGGGCTCCATCAAGAAAATATTTACACCTCACTACTACCAAGGTTTGGTAGTGGCAAAAGATGCCAAAACGCTTGCGGAGATGCCAAGAAGTACCAACGGTAGCATTGAAACGACAGAGGAATACTTCCTTGATAAGGTTGGCGGAGGAGCAACTCTGATCGTCAAAACGGCTTACACGCTTGATGAGGCGGACAATATGCGAAGTTACTTCAAGTCCAATAGTTCGGCACAGGTTCAAAAACAGTATCTGAATTTCTATGCCACTGATTTTCCGGATATCAAGACGGCCGAACAACTCAAATGGACCGACTACGAGTCGGAGAATAGAATTGCAAGCACAGAAACTTATGATATAGAATCCTTCTGGCACTTTGATTCCGTCAAGCAAGTTTATTCATTCTCCGCATATCCCAGGAACCTGGCCTCTTATCTCGTTAAGCCTGCGACAAAAATCCGCGAAACACCTTTTTCTTTGCGATATCCAACCTATGTCAATCATAAGATCATTCTCCACATGCCGGAAGAATGGAGTATGGCTCCTAGCGACAAAACGATCGAATCCGCAGGTTTTGTCTATCAAAGCAAATCAACCTACAGCGACAAGACTATCTTTTTGAGTTTCCTATATCGTGCAAAAAAATCCTATCTGGATCACAGTGAAGTTCGCGACTATATGAGCAAAATCGAAGCCGTTTCCAATGATTTGAATTTTACCGTCTCCAAAGATATCACCGTTGAGGAGCAAAAGACTTTTAACACTCCGTTTCTAATCTTTTTATTGGGGACGCTAGTGATTTGCTATTTCGGTTTGAAGCGGCTGGATCACTTCGATCCGGAACCACATCCTAGCTTTGAAAGACATTCCACCATCGGGGGCTGGTTGATTTTACCAGCAATTGGTCTCTGCATATCGCCCCCGAGACTTCTCTATGAATTTTTACAAAGTGGGTTTTTCAATCACACTCATTGGCGAATACTTACTGACGCCTCCTTCGGTGCCTACGATCCATCGTTAGGTCTCTTCGTTTTGGCCGAGATGATGCTGAACGCGGCAATTACCTTGTACAGTATTTTTGTTGTCTACATGTTCTTTAAAAGGCGCTCCAATGTACCTATACTCGCTTCCGTTTTTTATGTGGCGTCTGTCTCACTAATCATCCTCGATACAATAGTTGCAACCTTCTTTGATGTAGCGGTGGACAATGACACGATGAAAGAAATTGTGCGGGGAATCGTCGGTGCTGCAATATGGGTTCCATACTTTCTACTGTCTCAGCGGTCAAAAGGAACATTTACAGTGCGGAAGTACCATCCAACAGATTTTGACACCAGTGCTTATTCAGTCTCAGCGAGTGAACCCAGCGCTTAAGTTAGCGGCGCGACCGCAGGAAATATCGACAGAAAACCTAAGAAGGTCGGCAACGCCTGACTGGGCATGCACTTCTCAAAGACTCATCATATCCTTGAACTTCGCAGCTTGTCTGCGACTAACCTCCACTTTATCGCCTCCGCGGAGTTTCACCATCAAACCACCGTTGAACCAAGGCTCAATGCCCTCCACCCAGCTGAGGTTGACGATGTGCTTGCGGCTCGCGCGGAAGAATGCACGTTCATCAAGTTTTTCATCCAATGCATTCAGTGATTTGTGGATCATCGGGCGATTGGTGTCGAAGTATACTTTGATATAGTTGCCGTCGGATTCGAACAGACGGATGTTGGCCAAACTTACAAACCAACAGCGCTCACCATCTTTCACGAACACCTGGTCTTCGAGCCCGAGTTTCTGATCGCGGCCGCGACCGGAGCGCGTGCGTTCTTTTTCCTGCACCTTATGAACTGCTTCGGCGAGACGTTCTGCCGTAATAGGTTTTAACAGGTAATCGAGCGCACTGATCTCAAATGCCTTAATCGCAAATTCATCATACGCTGTGGTGAAAACCACGAGCGGCACCGTGTCGAGTGATTCAAGCAGCTGAAATCCTGTACGACCCGGCATTTGTATGTCGAGGAATAACAGATCCGGATTCAGTTCCGTGATCATCGCCTCGGCTTCATCCGCATTCTGCGCTTCGCCCACAATTTCTATGGATGGGTGTTCTTCCAGGAGTTTCATCAACTCTTTCCGCGCCAGGCGCTCGTCATCAACAATCAGTGCTTTCATTATTTAAACTATCTCAGATGAGGTATTTCAATTTCTGTCAAAACAAAAGTATCGTTTTCGGTCATAATTCTAAACGAAGCTTTTTCGCCGTAGATAAGTTTTAATCGCTGGCGGGTATTCTCCAATCCAAGGCCGCCAGAGCTGTGCTTCGCGCCGTTGACATACTTGCCGCTATTGCGAATCTGAATGGTGAGGCGGTCATTGTGGACAGTGGTTTTCATTCGAATAGTTCCTCCAGCGGTCAGCTTGGATATGCCGTGTTTGATGCCGTTTTCGACCAGGGTCTGTATCATCAGGGGTGGCACCAGAAAATCCAATGAATCGGGATCGATGTCGAATTCTGTTTTGAGTCGCTCCTCAAATCGGATGCTCTCCAGGCCGAGATAGTCGGTCACCACCTTCAATTCATCTTCAAACTTGGTGAGCCCCTTCTTCCCGGTTGCAAATGAATTCCGGAGAATATTTGAAAGCTGGTTGATGGCCAGCTTCGATTTGTCGGGGTTCTCGTCAACAAGCGCGCGAATGCTGTTGAGCGCGTTGAAGATAAAATGCGGGTTGAGCTGTGACTTGAGATTGTTTAATTCTATCTCTTTGATCGACGCTTTCAGTTTCAGGGAGGTGTTGTATCGTTCGAAGTAGTTGTAAATGAAGTAGAGGACACACCACAAAAAGAATATGATCGCATGGACAAACGTAAGACCAATAATATTTCTGACATCAAACGCGACTTTGCTGCTGTACAAACCCAGTGGTATGGATATCGGTAATCGCAAGAAATAAAGCAGCAATCCCAGCACAAAAACACTGATGATGATACGGGGTATCAGCATTGCCATCCCTCCTTCGAGCCAGCGCCAGTGGTTCATCAGGTTTCTGAGAATGTGCGTCAGCAACAAACAAAAAAAGGACTCATATAAAAGAAAGATCACGCGCTGTGTGCTGACGTTCTGTCCATCGGAAGCAAACACACTCACACCGATCTGGATCAAGGCATAGAGCAACCATCCTCCGATCTGAAGGGTCCAGTACAGACGTGATTTGTTATTGACTATTCTGATCATTCGACAGGTTAGCCAATTTGCAATTGGCCAAATGTCCTCAAATGTAAAAATAATGGTTACCGAGCTGAGTTGGGGTTAATGTGATGGGTGGTTAATTTTTGGCGAGACGGAACTCAGCAATGTGTATTAAGTTGGCAGCAGGCAGTGTGCAGCTGGCACGAGTTGTTCATTTTACGAGCGCTCCTCCGCGTCAATCATTAGGTGTTCCGTTCAATATTTTCAAGGCGATCAACTGGCACTAAAGCTCGGCTTTCAAAAACCTGCCGGTATAGCTCGCCGGATTCTTTGATACTTCCTCCGGTGTTCCTTTGGCAATGATTCTCCCTCCTTTTTCGCCACCCTCAGGACCGAGGTCTACCACATAATCTGCAGACTTAATGATATCAAGGTTATGTTCAATGACCAGTACCGTGTTTCCTTTGTCAACGAGTTTTTGCAGCACGGCGAGCAGATGGGAAATGTCCTGGAAATGCAAGCCTGTGGTAGGTTCATCCAGGATATAGAGGGTCTTACCTGTATCGCGCTTCGAAAGTTCAGTCGCGAGTTTCACACGTTGTGCTTCCCCGCCCGAGAGAGTTGTCGCATGCTGCCCCAGTGAAATGTATCCCAGGCCGACGTCATTTAGCGTTTCAATTTTGCGAAGAATTTTCGGTTGGTTCTCGAAAAAAGTTACTGCCTCCTCAACGGTCATGTCAAGCACATCAGAAATAGATTTGCCCTTGAATCTCACTTCCAGTGTCTCGCGGTTGTAACGTTTGCCTTTGCAGGTTTCACAGATCACATAGACATCGGGCAGGAATTCCATTTCGATCAAGCGCAGACCAGCACCTTCGCAGGTTTCACACCGGCCCCCTTTAACGTTGAATGAGAACCTTCCCGGCTTATACCCGCGTATTTTTGATTCAGGCAACTGAGTAAACAAATCTCTGATTTCTGAAAATACACCGGTGTATGTAGCAGGATTTGATCGCGGGGTGCGTCCGATCGGCGACTGATCTACCTCAATCACTTTATCGATCAATTCCAGGCCTTCGATCTTTTTATAAGGCAGGGCTTCCTGTCGGGAATTGAAGAAATGCTTGTTCAAAATCGGGAACAGGGTCTCGTGAATGAGAGTCGATTTTCCACTTCCCGAAACACCGGTGATACAAGTGAAGGTTGCAAGGGGAATGTTCAGGTCGACATTCTTAAGGTTATTGCCTGTGGCGCCAACCAATGAAATTTTGTCGCCGCTGCCCTTGCGTTTCTGTCTGCTGTATGGGATGGCAATTTTACCATTCAGATATTTCGATGTGACGCTGTCTCCCTTTAGAAAAATCTCCGGCGATCCTTCTGCCACGATTTGTCCACCGTGACGGCCGGCGCCTGGCCCCACGTCGATGATATAATCTGACTCCAGCATCATATCCTTGTCATGCTCGACCACGACCACAGAATTGCCCAGATCGCGGAGATCCTTCAAAGCCTTGATGAGCTTCACGTTGTCGCGTGCATGGAGACCGATGCTGGGTTCATCCAGAATGTAAAGCACACCTACCAGTTGCGTACCGATCTGCGTGGCCAGTCGAATGCGTTGGGCTTCTCCCCCGCTTAACGTTCTCAATGGCCGATCGAGATTAAGATATTCGAGTCCTACGTCAAGCAAAAAGCCGATACGCTTGCGGATCTCCTTCAGTATTTCAGCAGCGATGGCGCGTTGCTTCTCGTTGACGCGGTCTTCGAGTTTTGTGAACCATTTTTGCAGTTCAAGAATGTCCATCATCGCGAGTTCCGCGATATTTTTCTTGTCGATCTTGAAATGAAGCGATTCTTTTTTCAGGCGCGCGCCGTTGCATTCAGGGCAGGTACGCGAAACCATAAAATCCTCCACCCAGCGCCTGAGGGCCTCGGAGCCGTCGTCGCGTTGTTTCTCTAAAAAATTGACGATGCCTTCGAATCGGGTGTTCCATTCCGTGCCGGGGTATTTCACAGAGGCGACCGCAACAGGAACATCGTCGCCGTAAAGCAAAGTCTTGATGACCTCTTTGGGGATGTCTTTGATCGGTGTTGTGAGGCTCAGCTTATGGCGCTTCAGGATCGCTTCCACCTTCTTAAATATCCAGATGTCGCGATACTCTCCAAGCGGGAGGATGCCTCCGCGAGCAATGCTGAGTTTCTTGTCGGGGATTACTGATTCTTCAGTGATCTCTTCGATCAACCCAAGTCCGTTGCAAACCGGGCATGCACCATACGGCGAATTGAAAGAAAAGAGGTTGGGGGCCGGTTCGTCATAAGAAAGACCTGTGGTGGGGTCCATGAGGAATTTTGAAAAATGATGCACCTTCCCATTTTCCTCCAACAACATCATCACACCTTTCCCTTCCTTCAATGAGCGTGCCACGGACTGTCCGATCCTAAACCGGTCTTTTGCATCCGCGACAATTCGATCAATCACTATTTCTATGTCGTGAATCTTATATCGGTCCAACTGCATTTTGGCGGTGATCTCTTCGATCTTGCCATCGATTCGAACTTTTGTGAAGCCGCTCTTCCTGATCTGCACAAAAAGCTCGCGATAGTGCCCCTTTCTTCCTTTCACCACCGGAGACAGCAACGTCAGTTTTTTTCCATTGAAGTGTTGGAAAATCCCATTGAGGATTTGCTCTTCGGACTGGCGGACCATCTTTTCCCCGGACAGGTATGAAAACGCCTCACCAGCGCGAGCGAAGAGAAGGCGCATGAAATCATATATCTCTGTGACGGTACCTACAGTCGACCTTGGATTGCGGGATGTAGTCTTCTGTTCGATGGAGATCACCGGACTCAATCCATTGATCTTGTCCACATCAGGGCGTTCGAGATTTCCGATGAAGCTTCTGGCATACGCTGAAAAACTTTCCATGTAGCGGCGCTGACCTTCGGCATAAATGGTGTCGAATGCAAGAGATGATTTTCCGCTGCCGCTGATGCCCGTAACCACCACCAGCTTGTTGCGCGGGAAGGTGACACTCACATTTTTGAGATTGTGTTCACGTGCGCCGATCACTTCGATAAAATCGTGACCGGTTTGGTCAGAGATGGATGTCTTTTGGGTGTTACTCTTCGCCATTGAAATGCCCGCAAAAATACTCTAACAAAACCGATGTAAGGAGGGTTTATTCATTCTTTGTTTTTCAAGGCGTTGGATTACTTCCCAAGAAATAATAATCACGAACTAAGCGTCGTTCCGGGACTTGCCCAAAGAAATCGAGCATTGGAAATCCGGCATGATACCCAAGGCGACAAGCGGCCTTTCATTGCAGTTTGCGCGACGGCGCCGTTTTTCTATCTCAAATAACCTCTTAAAACTGTGGCAAAGTATACCTTTAGACACATCGTGACATGTTCCGCCTGTCCATCAAGGTGGTTAATTGCTATAACCCTCTTATTTTAGAATGGAAACATCCCCACTACCCATGAAGGGCCTCATAATACCCCTGGTTTTCCTTGTCTTTAGCGCACAGGCGCAATCTCCGCACGTGATCGATAGTCTGGAGAAAAACATGGATCAGTTCTCTCCTCAGCAGAAGGCGATTGCATTGTTCAAGCTGGTGAGTTTTCATCAGCGCTCCAACCACGACAAGGCTCAAAGTTTTCACGGTAAGGTGCGCGCCATGCTCAATGATCGGGATACGAAGGTGCAAGCCTACGCTTTTTTAACCGAGGGTGTTTACGCTTCTATTTCAGGTAAACTTGACAGTGCAGTCTTCTGGCTTTACAAAGCCCGTCAATCAGCGAAAGCGGCGTCGGATCCTGCAGCGCTCAAAGAGGCCTATGCAAGTTTGGGGGGCAGGCTGATTTCGGCAGGCAAAGCAGAAGCTGCGGTTTCCAACTTATTGGAAGGATTGAGATTGGCGGATAAAGATGTGAACCAGGAGGTCGCCATTAAGATGCGCATCAATCTCATTTGGGCGTACCTCGAGCTGAAGCGCTACCGTGATGGAATCAATCTGGCCAGAAACACTTTGAATAAGATGGATCCTTCCCTTGAATGGATGGCCTTGTACATCTACAACAACGTAGCGATCTGTTACGGCGCCACCGGTCAACTTGATTCCGCGCGGTATTTTGTAGACAAGGGAATCGCGGCAGCGGAAACAGCCAACAACTATCACGCGCTCGCGAACGGACATTTTATTCTGGGGACGATTTACGCCAATGCAGGCAAAAGCAACCTCGCCATAGAACAATATGAACTGGCAATGCCTTTTCGTGAGAAAGTGGGGGACCCCGTATTCATCGTATCGGACCTCTACACACTGGCAGAGCTCTATGAGAAAACCGGCAACTATCAGAAGGGACTAAAGACCAGTCTGCAAGCTCTTGAGATTGCAAGAAAGCACAACCTCCTGTTAAAATTTCAAAACACTTTTGAAACCCTCGCCAAAAACTACGAAGGGTTAAAAGATTACCGGAACGCCAGCAAGTATTATCGCCTCTGGGCTGTTTCCAAGGACAGCATTTACATGAATGCTAACGCGCAAGCGATTGCCGACATGGAGACCAAGTACGAAACCGAAAAAAAGGAACAGCAGATTGCATTGCAACATGCGACCATCGCAACGCAGAATGCAAATATCCAACGAAACTATATCCTGATCACGGGGCTCGTACTTGTGATAGTTCTGGTGGTGGTGATCCTCTTTCTGATTCGCAGTCGCCTCAAGAGAAAACAAGAAGCGTTGAAAAAGGAATATGAGCTTTCTCTTCGGGAAGCCTATATATCCGCCACGATCCAGTCGCAGGAAAGTGAGCGCAAACGATTTGCGCAAGACCTCCACGATGGCATGGGGCAATTGATTTCTGCGCTGCGCTTCACCATCACGCCCGGCGCCCCCGACACATCAGAAGAAAAAAGAATCGACAGGATGATCAAGGCCGAGGGGATACTGAATGATATGCATAAAGAAATCAGGGGCGTGGCGTTTAATCTCATGCCGCAAATGCTGATTCGGGGCGGACTGATTCCCGCGATCCAGGAGATGTCTCTGCGAATCAACCATTCTTCATCACTCAGGATATCCGTTAACAGTTTTAATGTACCTGAACGATTTCCGGAATTGCACGAGATCTCGTTGTACCGTGTTGTTCAGGAATGGGTGAACAACGTGATGAAATATTCACAAGCTAAAAATCTACATGTTCAGCTCGTGGGTCACGATGATGAAATTTCACTTACCATCGAGGATGACGGCATCGGCTTCGACGCAACAAAACTTGAAAATTCACCTGGGAACGGCTGGAAAAATATCCAGTCCAGGCTAAGCCTGATAAAAGCTACTCTTGAACTTGACACACAACCGGGACGTAAAGGAACGACATTGATTATCACACTTCCACGCGTGCCGAGTGGTGTGAGCCCCAAGCTTTAATTGGCTGGCGTTTTGAAGTCAGGACTTGACCAAAAACTTACTGAGGTCTTTGAGTTTCAGGACTCCTTCGTAGTACGCCTTTCCAAAGATGACGGCAAAAATACCCATGTCGTTGAGGCGCTGAATGTCGTCAGCACCGCGGACACCGCCACTGGCAAGAATTTTCAGATCAGGAAAAGTCTTGAGAATCTCATCGTAAAATGCGAAATCCGGTCCTTCCAAAACACCATCGCGGGAGATATCAGTGCACTTTGCGTACTTCAACCCGCGGTCATAGAAAAATCTCAGGTGTTCGAACAGCGTGAGATCAGATTTTTTGAGCCAGCCGCGAAACGCAACCTGCTTCGTCTTTACATCCGTGACATCGGCGCTCAACGTGATCTTTTCCCGTCCGTAGGAAACAATCCATGACGCGAAAAGCTCCGGATTCGTGATCGCAATGCTGGATGCCGTGATGTAGTCCGCGCCGAATTCATAGGCACTGGAAACGTCGCCATCCGTACTGATGCCTCCAGTAAAATCAATTTTAAGATCGGTGTGGTTTGACATGGCCTCGAGAACATGGAAGTTTTTGGGACTGCCACGTTCCGCGCCGTCCAGGTCTACCAGGTGAACCACGTCAATGCCGTGATCCTCGAAGCGTTTGGCGAGATCAAGTGGATTTTCATCATAAGTTTTTTCGCTGGCGGGGTCGCCCTTCCGCATTTTGATGACTTTTCCTTTTCGGATTGCTATGGATGGAATTACCTGGATCATGATCCCTAAAACTAAATTAAATTTCAACGCCGTTGAAGTGTCTATTCAAAAATTGAAGAATGAGAAGGCACAAATGGAGGGCACCGTTCGGGTTTTTTAGGAACTCATCTGCATTAAATTGTGGGAAAATATCGATCCTTTTTATCCATCCATAACGCTTGGGCAAATGGCACAACTAGACTTTGAAGAGGAAAAGGATGCTCATGACTACCTAATGAATTTCATGTTCACTGCCGACTTTCTCAAAGTATTTTCCAATAACGTCTTTCTAGAACCTAATGGTCAGATGAGTATCCGTGAATTCTATGACCAATATTTGATTTTGAGCAAATCGAAGGAATTGACAATCCCTTTTAATCCAGGATCAATAGTGGCGCTCCTTTTGCTCGGTCTACTCTGGGCAAAGGAAAATTGGTTCTCCCTTATCCCTGACGTTGGCCTGGATGCTTCGCCACCTGAATGGGGATTTAAGGATGCTAAACCGCTTAACCCACAAAAACCAGCAATGACCCTGCCTGGATTTGTGAGAAGATTAAGAAATTCTCTTGGACATGGTTACGCGAAGGTCAATCTGCCCATTGATTTCAATCCGCAAAATATGCACAAACTGGTTTCGTTTACGTTCAAAGACAAAAACATGCGTGACCCTGCTGACACCTTTGAAGTCGTTTTGACGGTTGAACAATTGGTCACTTTTATCAGGCAATTTCAGAGTGCAATTTGGCATGATATAAAGAAGAGAAGTTCTGCAGTCACCTGATCTTCCTGCTCCGCACTCTTGCCTACCCGTCCTTCTGCTGGTCGCCTTTCCAATCGTGCCCATTATCCTGATGCACTGGATTTATTGTTCCGATGAGCCGGTTTTCATTAATTTTAAAAGATGAAAATGAAGCTTTCCGCCCTGTGTTTGTTGGTGTTAATAGGCGATGCTGCGCTGGGACAGGCCCGCCTGCGGAAGATGCCCGCCAACATCAATCATGCGCCGATCAACAACTTTGCACCGTATGTCAGCCTTGATGGCAATTCGATGGTGTTTATCGCCGACAACGCTGAGGACAATGCCCTTACGATGAACTACACATCGCGTGAAGGTGTGAGTTGGAAAGATCCGGTGATCCTGCCGAGATCAGTGAACATACGCCTGAATTTTCTGCGGGGATACGCTCTCAGCCCTGATGGCAAAACATTATATACCAGCAATAACCGTAACGCCGGCCTTGGCGGATTTGATATTTACACCAGCCAGATCAATGGGAACAACTGGACAGAGCCCCAGAACGTAGCGCTACCCATTAATTCGAAAGGCAATGAATGTTGTCCTTCTCTTTCAGTCGACGGAAACACGATGTACTTCACACGCTGTGATAAAATGGATTATCAGAAAGCAGAGGGCTGTAAAATTTTGATGGTCACCAAAAGACCCAACGGACTATGGGGCGATCCGGTCGAGCTTCCTGCCGCCATCAACACGGGCAACTCTCAGGCCCCGCGCATCATGGGAGACAGCGAGACACTCATTTTCTCCTCCGACAAATTCGCCGGTAACAAAGGAGGCATGGACCTGTACCTTACTAAACTGACTGGCGGGCAATGGAGCGCTCCGATTGCACTTGATTTTGCAAACACGGCCAAAGACGATGAATACGTAAGTGCATCATCGCTCGGAAGATATTTGCTTAAAGACGCGCCGGGTCAACGCAGTAATGAGTTGGTTGAAATTTTGTTTCCGCCCGAAATGAGACCGAAGGCGGTTGTTAAGATTGAAGGACTTGTCACTGGTGACAATCCGTCTTCAACATTTATCACCATATTCAATACCCGGGATCAGAGCAAAGTCTTTTCAACCCGGCCCGAAAAGGACGGAATTTTTATCGCCTATGTGAAAGAAGGTGGTGTGTATGAACTTTCCGCCGATCCTGAAAAAGACAACTATACTTTTTATTCAAAAGTTTTTGATCTCACGGGTGACAAGTTTTCCCTGATCGAAAAGGTTGATTTAAATATTAAGCCTGCGGAATCGGGAGACGAGATTTCCCTGGATGGTATTTTTTTCAAGCCCTTTACTTCTGAGATAGCCCCTTCTTCGGCGCAGGAGCTTCGCAGGCTTCAACGTCTCATTCAGGGCAACAGCGGTAAGTCATTTTCAATCCTGGTCACGATGACAGGATATCAAAAGGACTCCGTGCGAAGCAATCCTGAGCTTACGGAAACGATTATTGATACATTGCGGATACCGGTACTATACAAAACCGATTCACTGGATTCAGCCACCGCTTCGCAGTCAAGAGACTCATTGGTACTGAAGTATACTTATCATAACGATCGTACCTTAAAGCAGGCACGGGCCATTGGAGATTATCTGATCAAGCTTGGAATTCCGGCGGGGCACCTTGCCTGTTCAGGCAAATCTGAACCGGAAGCAATCCTGGAAAACCGAAAGACTTTCGTAAAGGTGATTATTCACTGACTGAAAGCGGTACCGCTACGAGTGTCTTGTCCCACGCAAGCACAAGTTCGAACATATCGTCAGTCTTGGCTATTGAAATGGTGAATTGTTCAAACTCCTTTTCCGTGTTTACAACCGGCACTTCGGTAACCAGGACATCGGTATTGGGGTCGCGTGCTGCTTCACCATTGTTCATCACATCGATTCCCCAATTGGGAATCGTGGAATTGAAGACTACCGTCCAGGTTTGTTCATTGGGTACAGTCCAAAGAGAATATCTTCCGGCCGGTAATGTTTTGTCGCCAATCTTAAGTGCTTTATTGGTTTCGAATGTGGTGGGTTCGTTGGCGCCGGTTCTCCACGTTTTTCCGTAAGGAACCAGACCACCAAAAATAACCCTGCCTTTCTTAGACGGTCTATTATAGTAAACGCCGATTTTCAGTCCACCATCCTCGAACGTGGTGTTTGATTCCGGGCTGTATGACTTTGTGGCGAAGCGGAATGCAATGGCCGCGACGAAAACCAGCACGATCAATACGCCCGCGATCACCAGAATTTTCTTCATTATTCAACTATTTAAGTGCGTTTTAAACTCAATTTGAAAGAATAAGGTTTCCCCAATATTCAAATATTGCCAGAAATGACAAAAGCCGCTTAATTTGGGAGTTCAAAAACAATCGTATGGCAGTCTTTGGCGTAGTTCTGGCCCTTTTTGCACTTGCAATCGCGTCAGTGTGGTTATTCCCCAACAAGTCCGTTAGCAATAACGAACACGATATCAAGCACTGATCCGCGGATCAACATCATGAATGTTTGCGTTTTTTGCGGATCGAGTGCCGGCAAAGACGCGGTGTACGCCAATGCCGCAAGAGAAGTCGGTGAACTTCTCGGTCGGTCTGGCCACACACTCGTTTACGGTGGCGGCAATGTCGGGCTCATGGGAATCGTTGCAGATGCCACCCTCAACGCAGGCGGAAAAGTAATCGGTGTCATTCCAGACTTCCTGATGAAACGCGAGGTGGGACATCGAGGCCTCACCGAACTCATCGAAGTTCGTTCCATGCATGAAAGGAAAAAGAAAATGGCCGATCTCACAGATGCTTTTATCGCGCTTCCTGGTGGATGGGGTACGCTGGACGAACTGGCCGAAATTCTCACCTGGCGTCAACTCGGGTTAATCCATCAGCCCATTGGCCTGCTCAATATCCATTCATTTTTCTCTCCCCTGATCTCACAGATGGAAACCATGTTGGAAAATGGTTTTATTGCTGTCGAGAATAAAAGACTTCTAACGGTGGAAAATTCTCCTTCAAAAATGCTCACCGCATTGGGGGTAGTTACCGTTTAAGTATTTATCGTTTATAAAACTTTTTAATAGTTTTATCAGGGGCAATTTGGCTCATGAAATTTCGACGTCTTTTTCTGGCAGTGTTAATCATTACACCAGTGTGGTGCAGTGCGCAGCTGGGTTTTAATCTCACCAACGGACAGCGCAAAGTCCGGTTCCCAATCGAGATCACAAACAACCTTGTCATTATCCCGGTTGTATTGAATGGCCAGTTGCCTCTGAAATTCATTCTTGATACAGGTGTACGCACGACGATCCTTACGGAAAAGAGTTTCAGTGATATTCTGAAACTGGCATACGGAAGGCATTTGCTGGTGTCTGGACCGGGAGGGGAGAAAGTGGTGGAGGCTTACATTACCAATAATGTCACACTGGATATGCCGGGTGTGCACGGCGAAGGACATGCCATGTTAGTGCTTGAAAAAGATTACCTCGAGCTCAGAAACTATCTCGGTACGGACGTGCAGGGTGTGCTTGGCTATGAAGTCTTCTCCAGGTTTATCGTTGAGATCGATTACGAGAAGAAAATTTTGACCCTTAGCATACCGGAGGAATTTCGTCCGAAAAAATCATTTCAGTCCTTACCCATCACGATTGAAGACACGAAGCCATATGTAACGATACCCGTGGAAATGAGTTCGGGCAAGCGCATAAACGCAAAACTCATGATCGATACCGGCGCCAGCCATGGCCTGGTTTTGGATCCAGCATCAGATAGCGCGATAACCCTTCCGGAAAAACATGTGCCTGGCTTGATCGGCAGGGGTATTGGCGGGCTTATTATGGGGCAAATTGGCCGCATCAAATCGATGGAGATTGGGAAATACAAAATCCCGGGAGTGGTTGCCAACTTTCCTGACGTGAATAATTATATGGATACTTTGAAAGCCACTGAGGCATTCAGGAACGGCGTGATCGGCGGAGAAGTTTTATCACGGTTTACAACCATATATAATTTCGCGGGTGAGAGGGTATACTTTAAAAAGAACGGAACATTTACACAAAAATTTAATTTCAACATGAGTGGACTCACGTTGAAGGCAAAGGGTGCTCGATTACGGAGATTTGAAGTAGCCGATGTTCGCAAAAATTCTGCGGCAGAGAAGGTTGGTATTCAAACCGGTGATGAAGTACTTTCCATAAATGGCCTGCCCGCCTCGGAATTCAATCTCAACGCCATCAACGCTTTTTTTAGCTCCAAACCTGGCCGCAAGATCAGAATGGATATCCTGCGCGGGAACGAGAAACTGCAAAAAACCTTTGATCTGGAAAGTCAGATCTGATCTGCATTGAAGAAACCAGCAAGTTGCGAGCGGCGCTTTCTGAAAACTTTATTCCAATATTGTTGTGTCTTCAGGAACTGCAATGAATTGAGCAATTCACGATACAGCATTTCGCTCGTAAGATTTTTCTTCAGCACAAAATTCATGACCCCCGCACCGATCGTTTCGTGATAATTTGAATTCTTCAGAATAGTGATCGGCACGTGTCGCGTGGGGCTTTTGTGAAGGCGATCCACCATCCTGTGCAGCTCTTTCCGACCCACATTGTCGTCAATGATTATGTGTTGCGGTGTGAAAAATCCCAGTCGCTCGACAATGGTTTTGAGATCAAATGCCATTTCAGTCTGGATCACCCTGCCTGTGATGCCATGAAGTCTTTCAAAGATAAAACCCAGTTCAATGGGATTATTCCCGACCACGAGCACTTTCCAACTTTCCTGTGATTGCTGCTGCATACCAACTATAACGATTAAGGAGCCGGAATCGCCGGAAGTAACCGGATCGATTTCAAAGAATCTGGTTAAAAATATGTCTTGGTTCAAATTGTTAGTTTTAACCTGTGACAAATCACAAAATAATTATTGCAGGCGGCGGACTTGCGGGACTGATCACATCCATTCACCTCACCCGCTCAGGGGTACCATGCATCGTAATGGAAAAAAAGTCATATCCTTTTCATCGCGTATGTGGAGAGTATATTTCGAATGAAGTGGTCCCCTATCTGCGATGGCTGGGTGTCTACCCAGAAGAACTGAACCCGTCAAGCGTCAAAAGGTTTGTGCTGACTTCCGTAAATGGTGCTTCTGCTGAGATGCCACTCGACTTGGGTGGCTTTGGGATCAGTCGTTTTGCATTCGATGACTATTTATACCGTATCGCAAAAAACAGCGGAGTGGAATTTCTGCTGGATACTGAAATCGAAAAGATTGAATTTGTCAATGGTCGTTTCACGGTGGCAACTGGTTTGAAGAATTACGAAACATCGCTTGTGATCGGTTCCTTCGGAAAACGTTCAAGGCTGGATGTCTCGTTGAGCCGTTCCTTCATACGCAAACGCTCGCCTTACGTCGGTGTGAAATATCACATTCGTCTGAATGAGTTTCCAAAAGATCTGATTGCGCTTCACAATTTTAAGAACGGCTATTGCGGAATCAGTCACGTTGAAGACGGTGTTCTCAATCTTTGCTATCTCAGCCATCGTGATAACCTCCGAAAGTATGGAAGCATTTCGGAGATGGAGAAAGCCGTGCTTTTTCAAAATCCACATCTGAAATTGATCTTCGACCAAGCCGAATTTCTGTTTGAAAAACCGGAAACCATCAACGAGATATCTTTTGAGACCAAAACACCTGTCGATCAGCACATCCTCATGACGGGAGACGCTGCAGGCATGATCTCACCGCTGTGCGGAAATGGTATGGCGATGGCGATTCACTCTGCAAAAATTGTCTCAGAATACGTCAGCCGGTTCTATCATGACCATGAGTATTCCAGAGAAGACCTTGAAAAGGATTATGCCATTGCCTGGCGCCGGCAGTTCGCGTCCCGGCTCTGGTCCGGAAGACAGATTCAACGGTTGTTTGGAGGGGTCGCTGCGTCGAATCTGGCCGTCAATCTTGCCAACAAATTGCAACCGGTGGCGAAATTTCTGATGAAACAGACGCATGGGCAACCATTCTAATTGTGCGGTTGAAGTACATGAAACGAGGTCTTTAGTCCAATGGGCTGTCCAATCCGAGACCCCCCATGACACCGGGAAGCTTTTAATTTTCACAGCTACCCTCTACCTTCACCTAAGCATCACAAAACAGATCACATTTATGAATTCCAATCGCAGAGAGTTTCTTCGTTCACTGGGACTGATCACAGTTGCCTCCGGATTTGGCAGTGCTGTCCTGGAGTCGTGCTCATCCAAACCTTCGGCTACTGAACAGACCGCTGATTCAACAGCTGTTGCTTTAGACATGAAAAAAGAACCCTTCTTTAAAATATCATTGGCGGAATGGTCGCTCCATCGCGCGTTGCAGGCCAAGACCCTCGACAATCTCGACTTTCCCGCAAAGGCAAAGAACGACTTCGGGATTTCCGCTGTGGAATATGTCAATCAGTTTTTCAAAGACAAAGCGAAAGACAACACCTATCTCACCGAACTTAAGAAACGCTGTGATGACAATGGCGTAACGAGCGTGCTGATCATGGTTGACAACGAAGGTGCGATGGCAGATCTGGATGCAAAGAAAAGATCTATGGCCGTCGACAACCATCGTCAATGGGTAGACGCAGCAAAATTCCTGGGTTGTCATTCGATCCGTGTGAATTGCTTTGGTGAAGGCACACCTGATGAAGTTGCCAAGGCCGGTGCCGATGGCCTGAGAAAATTGAGCGAGTATGCTCAAACCGGGGGCATCAATGTGATTGTTGAAAATCACGGTGGTATTACCTCAAATGGAAAATGGCTATCGGGTGTTATTTCATCAGTCGGACTTCCCAACTGCGGCACGCTGCCTGACTTTGGAAACTTCTGCACGAAGAGGGAGAAAGGTGACATGTGGGAATCTAAATGCCTTGAATACTACGACCGCTACCTTGGGGTGACGGAGCTGATGCCATTTGCCAAAGGGGTAAGCGCCAAAACATATGATTTCGATGCGGATGGCAATTGCGTAGAAACCGACTATTCGAAGATGTTACCGATTGTCAAGCAGGCTGGATATACCGGTTACATCGGTATTGAATACGAAGGAAGCACCCTGTCGGAAGAAGATGGAATCCGTGCCACTAAGAAATTGCTGGAGAAAGCCGGCTTGATCTAAGTCATGTTTCGTGGCGCTGCCGCAGTAATTTTGCACTGATCTTTTTGTTAGCGACCGGTCCAAGTCCTTCGGGTCAGTATTCAGAGATCGAGTTCGCGCAAGTGCAACACCATCTTTGACAACAGCTATTTTGAATCCCAATCCGCCGTGCAGTCGAACGGCTATCTTGGATGGGCAGAACGCGTCTCGGAACTTCTTCCGTTGAGATATCAACGTAAAGAACTAGTATCCAGCGCGTATCGCGTCCAGGACACCGCTGAAATCCAGGAAAAAGTAAACGAAGAAAATGATCAGGCAGGTTGCGGAAAGAAAATTCAGGCGCATGGTGTGGCGATAGTCAGCGGATGCCGGGTCGCGAAAAACTTTCATAAACCAGATCGAAAAATAAATGACCACCGGGCTCAGTGCCAAAAGAAACAACCATCCATACTTCACATAATAAAATTGTCTAAAGAAAAGTACGAACCCAATGGAAGTCACTGCGAAAAAGATTCCTGCAAAATAAAATGTACCCTTCACGCCCAGCATTCTGCTGAGGGTCATGTCGCCGTGTTTGGCATCTTCTTCATGTTGGTACACTTGGGTCATCGGATAGTTTGCCCACAACATCAGGGTTGTGAGCATGGCAGGAAATAGTACTTTCAACTGAAGTAGGTTTTCTACTTCATAATTATTCAGTCCAGCATAACACATCATAAAGGTAAATGCCCCCTGGAACAAGCCTGTGACAATCCACCCCGCAATGGCATACTTTTTTAATCGAATCGATGGATGGCTGTAGGATTTGGAGACCAATCCATATATGAAAAGCATCGCGGCAAACAAAGTTGAAACCTTGATGAACCCAATGAGAATCGCAATCAAATCCAGCAAAAGCGAAGTCCAGTATAGGCCTTTATGTACGGGTGGTGGCTTTTCCAACCCGCCAATGCTTTGTTCGTCCTTGTCGAAATAGCTGTTATATCCATTGCTGGCAGGATAGAGTAGGAAATGCAGGACGACAAACACCCAAATCAATCTCTTTTCCACAACGTTGGGTGAAACGGATACTGCGAAAAGGAAGACCGGAAGTAAAAAATAAGAGAATGGAATACGCAGATGCAGCAGTGTAGACTTGGAAAACATGGACCTAAACTAATTGATTAAAGTCTTTTTTAAAGTATTATTGAGAAATGAGCTTCATTACAGCAATCGGCACGGCAACTCCACCGCATGCGCTTAAACAGGCACATATAGTCGATTTCATGATTCGCGCCATGGCTCTTGGTGAGGACGACGCCAGAAAACTTCGTGTGGTGTTCCGGGCAAGTGGTATTGAAACGCGCTATTCCGTTCTTGACGACTACGGAAAAACAGAGGGGTTTTCATTTTATGAGAACACCCAGAACATGGAGCCCTTTCCCAGTACTAAGCGCCGGTTAGAATTGTACCGCCGGCATGCATTGGCTGTCAGCCTGGACGCGGTCGCAAAATGTTTTACAACTTTGACCGGATTCCGAAAGGATTCAATCACACATATGATTGTGGTCAGTTGCACCGGGATGTACGCACCCGGGCTTGACATTGACCTGGTGAAAGCCCTCGGCTTGAATTCAAATGTTGAGCGCACGTGTATCAATTTTATGGGTTGCTATGCTGCATTCAACGCGCTGAAGCTGGCAGACACAACCTGTACGGCCAGACCCGGATCCAAGGTGTTGATCGTATGTAACGAACTTTGCACGATACATTTCCAAAAGGAAAATTCAGAAGACAACATGCTGGCCAATGCCCTGTTTGGCGACGGTGCCGGCGCGGTGCTGGTGGAGTCAACTCCCAGGCTTGAATTCGGTTTGATGTTAGAAAGTTTTCATTGCCAACTTGCTACAGAAGGTGAGCACGATATGACTTGGACAGTCGGTGATGCCGGATTTGAGATGCGATTGTCGTCTTATGTGCCGGAATTTGTTCGCGGTGGAATAAAAAATCTTACGCGTTCACTCTTGGCGAAGATCAACCGAGGTCTTCCGGAAATCGATTACTTCGCCATACACCCAGGCGGCAGAAAAATACTGGAAGCGATTGAGAATGAACTGGGTTTGACCAAAGATCAAAACCGTTTTGCTTACGATGTACTTAACAAATACGGAAACATGTCTTCCGCGACGATACT
Organism: Cyclobacteriaceae bacterium; assembly: GCA_044227305.1. GTDB lineage: Bacteria > Bacteroidota > Bacteroidia > Cytophagales > Cyclobacteriaceae > ELB16-189. The sequence goes on from JBGAFJ010000003.1 coordinate 235,151, forward strand.
TTTTGTTCTTAAAGAACTTACGGCCGGGCTTTCTGATTCCGACCGCGGCAAGAGAATCTTAAGTTTTGCCTTTGGACCGGGGTTGACCCTGGAGAGCATGTTGCTGAGGGTGGAAAATACGGGCATGCATTCCTAAATATTTCCAGCTGATAATCCCTATTGGTTTGTATTAGTTTTACGCTCATGTTCGCAACGCGTTCTACACAAGTGGAGATCATGGATGACCTTGACTGTCATGGAGAGGTTGTCGATCAGACGTTGCGTGAATTGGAATTCATTAACAAGTGGCTGGGTGGAAACCATGTGACGGTTGACGCATTCAAGAACCTTGTCAGGGGTCACCGGCAGGAAACGATCACGGTGGTTGACCTGGGGTGCGGCAGCGGAGACATGCTGAGACTTCTCTCCGATTGGGGAACGAAGAACCGGGTACAACTCAAACTTGTTGGAATCGATGCCAATCCTCACATCATCGCATTCGCTAAAAAACGCTGTGCCGATCATCCGGAAATTGAATTTGAAGCTGTCGATATTTTTTCAGAGGAATTCAAGAGAAAGAAATTTGACGTGGCGATGGGAACGTTGTTCTATCATCATTTCAACAATGCACAACTCACATCCTTCTTCGCCACCTTGCGCGAACAAGCACGACTTGGAATCATCGTGAATGATATACATCGACATCCCCTCGCCTATTATTCCATCAAATGGCTGACTCATCTGTTCTCGCATTCCGCAATGGTTCAATTCGATGCACCTCTTTCTGTGCTGCGCGCCTTCAAAAAAAAGGAGCTGAAGAAAATCCTGAACGATGCCGGCATGAATGCGCACCAAATGAAATGGAAATGGGCATTCCGCTGGCAGGTGATCTGGCGCCAATCTTTGGCATAGTTTTTCGCTAACTTGACTAAGATGTTAAACCCTTAAATACTATGAAATCGATCATTTTAGGTGCTTTTTCAGGCCTTTTACTCGTGTTTTCCGGTTGCGGATCAAGTCCGTTCGGGGCCCGTGTGAAAGAACCATTCCGCGGATCAGCCTATGAATCAAATAACCGGTTCTTCAGAGCAACGGGCAAAGGGGAAAGTTCGTCCGATAACATCGCGCGAAGCAAAGCAGACATCGAAGCGAAGACCATTCTGGCAGGGCAGGTGAATACCACGATGAAGCAAGTGGCCGACAATTATCTCGGTCAACGCGACAACGAGCGGGCAACTGATGTGGCCATGAAATTTCAGAGCTTATCCCGTGAAGTGATGAACACGAACCTAGCCGATCTGCGTAAAGTGGGCGAGCAAAAATATTATGATAAGAAGCAGAACAAGTACACGGTATTCATTGCCTATGAGATCAAGAAGAACGCCATGTTCCGGTTTATGAAAAAGCAGGCAAAAACCGACCAAACCATCGACGAACGGCAGCAGGCCATCATTCAGAAGATACTGGATGAGGAAGAAAAGAAGGCTGATGCTGAGGATGAGAAAAATTGATGTGAAAATGTGGAGATGTGAAAATGTGGAGATGTGGAGATTGCAGAACTTAAACATCTCCACACACCAACACTTTGATACTTTATTTCGCTTCCGCCATTCGTTCGGCGGTCTCGGCAATCTTAAGTTGCTCAATAAAATTATCAATCTCACCGTTCATGATCGCCGGCAAATTATGCTGGGTGTACCCGATGCGGTGATCGGTGACACGGCTTTGGGGATAATTGTAGGTTCGAATCTTTTCAGAACGATCGCCGCTTCGAACCTGTGATCGCCTGGAGGCACCTATTTCGGCGTTCTGTTTTTCAACCTCCATTTCATACAGTTTCGTTCGCAGCATTTGAAGCGCGCGCTCGCGGTTTCCATGTTGTGATCTTTCGATCTGACACGTGATCACGATGCCGGTAGGTTTATGTGTCAGCTGCACTTTGGTTTCAACCTTGTTTACGTTTTGACCGCCTGCACCGCTGCTTCGCGCTGTTTGGTATTCAAGATCCGCCGGGTTTATGGTTACATCCACCTCTTCCGCTTCGGGCAACACAATGACGGAAGCTGCCGACGTATGCACGCGCCCTTGCTGTTCAGTTTCCGGCACGCGTTGAACACGGTGTACACCGGACTCGTATTTGAATATCCCGAATGCTCCAGGTCCTTCAACCAGGCTTATCACTTCCTTGTACCCGCCAGCCGTGCCTTCGGTAACGTCCACCACCGACATCTTCAACCCTCTGCGATCACAAAAACGCTGGTACATCCGCCAGAGGTCACCCGCAAAGATCGCCGCCTCATCACCTCCGGTACCCGCTCTGATTTCAAGAATGCAGTTCCTGTCGTCATTGGGATCTTTCGGCATCAGCTGTTCTTTGATTTCAGCCTCGACTGCGTCACGCTTGGGCGCAAGTTCGTCAAGTTCCATTTTTGCAAGCTCACGCAGTTCCGGGTCTTTTTCAGTTTCCAATACCTCGCGTGCATGCTGCAGACCATCGAGGATGGCCCGGTATTCTTTGTATTTGAGAACCACCTTTTCGAGATCGCGGTATTCTTTACTCAGTTGAGCGAATTTCTTCACATCACGCACCACGTCCTGCTGCGACAATAACTGTCCCACCTCTTCGAATCGGTTGCTTATCTCTTCCAGTTTTTCGATCATATCACTTAAACGGCGGCAAAGATAGCTAAATGGAAATTGTGTGTTGGCGCTGGCAGACTGGCTTGATGGCTCCATTCCAATCCGGCCAACAGAGCAGAAATTGGATTCGTCAGTTCAATAAAGAAAAATGTAATTTTGATCTACTACCCGACGGACAACATGTCAAAAATTATGAGGTATTCCTGGATGTGTCTTCTGATCCCGCTCTTCCTTGGGACCAGCTGCGGCGGCAAACTCTCCGACGAGGAGCGTAAGAAATTGCATGAGGGTATGGCTACTCAGGATATTAAAAAAATTTCTGAGGCTGATCTCCACGAAGCCGGGCTCGCCTACGGTCAGTCGGTATGGGAAGATATTCAGAAGGTTGATCGCAGCCTTACGAATCACACGAAGCTCGACTCGATTAGTGAGCAACGTCAGGTTCGCATTTACTCACTGGTGCCTAACGACTCAACCTTGCTGGAAATTGAAAAGATGCTTGTAGAGGCATATGTCGGCGGCGGCGACGCCGGCACAGCTGAACTCCAACCCGCAGGAGAAGATTCATTGCTTTTCACAAAACCAGTCTTCAAGGAAAGGCCCGACGGATCCCTCCAATTCAATTATGCTGTAGGCATCATGATGTCGAAGAAGGCTGTGGTGCTGGCGATGCCCAATCCCTGACAAACACACGTGCCTGTAATAAGTAACAGCCATGCGATGTGGCAAATCTGGATTGACACGGGTGGTACTTTTACAGATTGTATTGCGATCACACCATCCGGTGAAACCCGGCGGCTAAAAATCCTAAGCAACAGCGTACTCAGAGGGAAAATCATTAGCAGGTCAGGCGATCATTCACTTCAGGTAGATTCTTCATGGCCTGTGACGTCTGATATTTTTGAAAACTTCGAGTTCAGGATTGTGGGCAAATCTTTTTCATCACTGATCAGTCGTGCCAATGTCAGCAACGGAGTGATTACTTGTAAGGATAAAATACCACGAAACATCGAGGGTTGGTCTTTTGAGATCACCTCAGGCGAAGAAGTGCCAGTACTTGCGGCAAGGCTTTTGACAGCGACGGGTCTGGGAAAATCATTCCCCCCCATGGAAGTCAAACTCGGTTCAACACGGGGGACCAACGCCATTCTCGAACGCAAGGGAGCGCGCACGGCTTTGCTGGTGACCAAAGGTTTTAAGGATTTACTTTTGATCGGCAACCAGCAACGTCCTGATCTTTTTACCTTGAATGTTGTCAAACCTCAGCCACTTTACGACGTTGTGATCGAAATCGATGAACGTGTTGAATCGAATGGTGATGTACTCACCGGGCTGCATCAGAAAACCATCGATTCAACAATCAAATGGTTAAAAAAGAATAAAGCGGAGTCAGTAGCCATTGCTTTGGTCAACAGTTTCAGAAATCCGGTGCATGAAATCATGCTGTCGCGCGCCTTGGAGACCGCCGGCTTTCGCTATCGCTCGGTGTCGTCGTTGCTTTCCTCGCAGATAAAAATTCTGCAACGGGCGGAAACCAGTGTTGCGAACGCTTATCTCGATCCGATTATCCGAAATTATATCTCAGGTATTGAAGGCAAGTTATCTGGTGCAGTGCTGCACGTGATGACGAGTGCAGGAAGCCTGGTTAAATCCAATTCTTTTTTTCCAAAAGACAGTCTTCTGAGCGGCCCTGCTGGTGGCGTGGTAGGTGCGGCAGAACAGGCATTAAAATCCGGCAAACAAAAAGTTATTGCCTTTGACATGGGCGGCACAAGTACAGATGTGTCCCTTTACGATGGCAAATTTGACTATCGCTTCGAGTCGCGCGTTGGAGACTTTAAGATCCTGTCTCCCTCTTTGTCTATTGAGACCATCGCGGCTGGTGGTGGATCCATTTGTGATTTTGACGGTCACCGACTTATGGTGGGGCCTCACAGTGCGGGAGCATATCCCGGCCCTGCATGCTATGGCGCCGGTGGCCCGCTGACGATTACCGATGTCAACGTTCTGTTGGGAAGATTGGATCCAAAGAATTTTGCCATTCCCATTGACGCGGGCAAGTCTCAGGCGGCCCTGAACGAGCTTTTGAAAAAGATCAAAAAACACACGGGCAAATCCGCGAGATCGTCAGGCATACTGCAATCACTGGCACTGATCGCAAATGAAAAAATGGCAGAAGCGATCCGGAAGATTTCTGTCCGGGAAGGACATGATCCGCACGCATTCACCCTACTGAGTTTCGGCGGTGCAGGAGGGCAGCATGCATGCGCACTCGCAGACATTCTCGACATGAAAGAAGTGCTGGTGCCTTATGATGCGGGACTGTTAAGCGCCTATGGTATCGGGCATGCGACCATCGACAAGTTTGAAGAAAAGCTGACGTTGCAGTCGTATAATACCATTGAAAGGACCATTCCAAAAATTCTTCAATCTCTATTTGAGCAGGCTGTCCAAAGTTTTGTGAAGGAGGGTTTTCCGGACAGTCAGATTTACTGGAAGAAAACTTTGATGTTCCTTCGTTTCGTTGGACAGGACACCCCCATTGAAATCACTTACAACTCTGGTGATGACATTATTGAGGCCTTCAAAAAAAAATATGTGTCAATCTTCGGGCATTGGATTGAAAGAGAAGTAGAAATTGAATCGATCCGCGTGATCGCTTCGGTGCGCAGTCAGTTGATAAGCGAAGACATCATGACCGTAAGGCGCTATGTGCCTGCAGCCGAAGGAAAACAATGGATGTTCACAACGGAAAAGAAAGTGGCAGGAAAAATTTATCGGTGGGAATCGCTCAAGCCCGGTGCATACATCGTGGGTCCCGCCTTGGTCACAAGCAACAACTCTACTACTTTCATCGAAAAGGACTGGGAATGGTTTCTGGACGCGCATAACAACGCGCACCTGATCAGAAGGAAGGGGGTCGTAGTCAAATCGAAACATTCTGCAGAAGCGGCGCTTGAACTTTTTACCAATCGCTTCACGGCCCTGGCTCAGGAAATGGGAGCACTGTTGCAAAGGACGTCGTTCTCAGTCAACGTCAAAGAACGACTTGATTTTTCGTGCGCACTGCTGGATTCCGATGGATACTTGGTTGTCAATGCGCCACACATTCCGGTTCACCTGGGCAGCATGGGTGTTTGCGTGCGCGACGTGGCGAAAGTGATTGCGATGAATGAAGGCGATGTGGTGATTACCAACCATCCCGCATTCGGCGGATCTCACCTGCCCGACGTAACACTGATCAAACCCATTTTTTTCAAGAGCAAACTGGTGGGGTATGTGGCCAACCGTGCCCATCATGCCGAAATCGGCGGCAGCAAACCTGGCTCCATGCCTGCCAACGCTACCATGTTGGAGCAGGAAGGTGTAATTATTAAGCCGGCTTATCTCGTAAAAAATCAGGTTCCGCAATGGGATGCTGTCAAAGAGATTCTTCAAACCGCCAGATACCCAACCCGATCAATCCAGGAAAATCTTGCGGACCTCAATGGTGCACTCGCGGCGGTCAACCTGGGAGACAAGGGATTACAGGAGATCTGCACGATTCATGGTGAGAAAGAGGTTCGTTTCTACATGCAGGCATTACGCGACTATGCTTCGAACCTGCTTTCGCAAAAGATCAAGGCTTTAAAAAAGAAGTCTTTCACAGCGACCGAATTTCTGGACGACGGCTCGTCGCTCAAGGTCAAGGTCATCAATCACCGAGGCCGGTTAAATATAGATTTTTCCGGATCGTCGCCAGTGCATCCTGGCAATCTCAACGCGACAAAGGCTATTGTTCAAAGTGTTGTGCTGTATGTACTCCGGCTTCTCGTGAATCACCCACTGCCAATGAATGAAGGATTGATGGGGCCCGTGGATCTCGTGTTACCAACGGGGTTATTGAATCCTGATTTTACCATTTCGCTGCCTGCCGTGGTAGGTGGAAACACGGAAGTGAGTCAACGATTGACTGACACATTGATCAAAGCATTTGAACTTGCCGCCTGCAGCCAGGGCACGATGAACAATTTCCTTTTCGGCAATGAACGTTTTGGTTATTACGAAACAATTTGCGGAGGGACTGGTGCAGGACCCGGTTTTCATGGTTGTGATGCTGTCCATCAACACATGACGAACACCCGCATTACCGATCCGGAGTTGCTTGAGTTCCGGTATCCGGTGAGACTGGAACGGTTCGCGATCCGAAAAAACTCAGGTGGCAAAGGAAAATGGCATGGTGGATGTGGCATCGAACGGGAGATTTTGTTCAACGCCGCGCTTGACATCAATCTACTGACGCAGCATCGCGTTGAAAAACCCTATGGTTTGAAAGGTGGCGGTAGCGGAAGGGTTGGTGAACAATTTATCATACGGAAGAATGGGGAGTTTCTAAAATTGAAGGGAATGGACAGTGCGAAAGTAAAACCCGGAGATAGGCTCGTGATCAAAACGCCAGGGGGTGGAGGGTGGGGTTAAAACCCATCATCAGACTTATCATCTTTCTTCTTATCCTTTTTCTTGGATGCCGCAGCAGCATTCAACTCGTATGGCGCTTCGATGTTAAGATAGTTTTTGCGGAAGCGATTGATGAATCCAAGGGTTTCTTCATCGCTGCCTGGAATAAAGACCAGCTCTCCAACTTTTGCCTTGGAAGCATTGGTCTTCTTCGCGATGGTGGTGTTGAAAGCCTGATTCGATGATTGCACCATCAGGCGATTGTCTTCATAACCGAAATAATACCAGGAATCCGGCGACGCTTTAAAGAACACATGAAATACCGGAGATCCATCTTCGTTCCTTCGCAATTCCATATATCCTTCAAAGGCTCCGTTGATATCCGTGCGCTGGATGTTACTCAATCCCAACGGACCAGTGCTATAGAACCCCTTGTGCTTTTGCGACCATTTCAAATCTACGTTTGAAAAAACCAGTGCCTGGGCGAGACCAGGCAGAGTACCCAAGGGAACATGAGCCTGCAAAGCGCGCTGTTCAAAATCCTTTACTATTCTTTCACCAACGATGTCCGCGATCTTATATAGTAGTTCTGTTTGGTCACCAAGTCCTTCGGGGACACTTTCATTTTTAATGACTGCCTGAAGGTCAGCGGCCATTAGCTGGAGCGCGGCGTCCGGCACATTCATATTTGCCATGACGAACGAATTCATCTTAATATCATTGGTGGCAAGGTTGCCGGTACCCAGAGCTGCGGCCGTAATATTGAAATCTTTGATTCCCTTGAAGAAATTGACGGGTCCTTCGAATTTTACTTCATCCTTCTCTTCGTTGTAGTCAAAAACTTTTCCCGACAGTTTTTCGCCTGCTGCTTTCTGGCGATCCTCTATTTTGAATTCGCCGCTCTCCTTGTCGAAGAAAAGGGATCCGCTGGGAAGAAAAAAGTCGTCGTCTTCGGGCGCCTTTTTATCAAAGACAAAGGTTATGTACAGACTATTGTCGGAGGCGAAGTGCAAGCCAGCTTCTGCTTTCCGTCCCTCCTCAGTTTCGGCTTTATCAAAATCCAGGTAAACATCTTTCTCGTCTCCGCTTTGTTCGAACTTCAGCCACGTGTTGTAATTCTTGATCTTCTTGAGATCGAGTTTTGCAAAGCCTCGCAACTGTAAAGCCGGTTTCGAAGCGTACATCACCATGTCGCCTTTGTAAAATATCCGCGGTGCGAGCAGCAACTTTGCCTTATCATCCACGGCGCCGTTGGCAACGGTCTGCTGATGAGACGCACCTTTGTGCCGGCGAGACTTCGTTGCTTCGTCCATTTGCTCGAGATGGAAATCGGTCATTTTTATAGCGAACGTATCAGAGCTGGCATTTACATACTGGTACGTCGCATACCCTGAGAATTCATTTCGCGAAACGATATCAACAACACCCGCTGTAAGCCGGTGATAACCATTCAGCGTATCGAGCACGATCGTCGTATTTTTCAGTTGTCCGATTTTCGCATTTTCAAGAACAAGAACCTCGTTGTTCTCTGGTGTAATCTTTGCGTCGGCAACCACGATATAAGGAATGCCACTGACCTTCAGTTGCTGAGATTTGATGTCATATTCTGCTTTGGTAGCGTTGAAGGAGAGTGAATCGAGTTCTTTGCGAGTCGTGTAGAAGTAAGAGGCCTCAAGCGGCGTGGCCTCATCTTTGGTCATGGTGATTTTTTGCGTGTTAAGATCCCATCGCGCCTTGGGAATAGATGTTTTGAATTGCGCATAAGGGAAATCAATTGCGGCAACGCCCTCCACTTCCGGGCTGATATCAGCAAAATTCTGAGCCAGGTCGAATTTGAGCCGGATGTCTTCTCCGGCCAACGCCGGCTTGTCAGGGTTGGTGGTTTTCACCTGAAAGCTCGCATGACGCGCGGCAAAGTCCTTTGCGCTGAAGGTCAAATCGTCGGACGCAGCCTCGGATCCCCTCGTGATAAGCTTACCTCCTCCGGCTACTCCTTCCTTTGATACCGTCATTGTTCCATCTAGCTGCGCTGTTTTATTATAGAGGTTGAAAGGGTCTTTGAGGTTACGAAGTGTGAATCTGTCCAGCTTGGGTTTCCAGTTCAGTTCAAATTCCGGCAACGTCACCTGCGGAAACCACACCTTTCCAAATTGTTTCTCTTTCAGATCACCGACTTTTCCTTTTCCTATTACTGAGTCTGGGTAAAAAACGAAATCGTTTGATTCAACGGTTGCTGCCAAATATTCGATCTTCCCCGCTACACGGAGTCCCTCATTGTCCATGTTCAGCCCACCGTACACCTTCCCCTCGCCTTTAAACAATTGGTAGCCTGCAGGCGGAATCGCGTGCGTAAAGCCCAACGACTTGTCCGGCATTGTATGAAGTTTTTCTTTAAAGCTGGGGAACATTCCGCTCGAAACGAATGTGCCTTCGAAGTTGATCGAACCAGGGTCGGCATCATTCAAACTATCAAGTTTAAAGGGAGGTACCACAAAAAATACGGAACGATCATACGCGCCATTCAGCACTTCGCTCCGATCAAAGTAAATCACACCACCGGATGTAGCGTCGAGGCGCGGATAGTCGGATGTTTTGAGTTTTCCCGATTTATTATCGGGTAGGTTGATAAAAAGCGTTCCGGAAGTTTTGTTGCTACCCACATCCAATCCGGCTGCTGCTGTAGCCGTGGAGTCGGCTCCCACCATCGCGTTGTTTACCCTGCGACGTGTGGTTTGTCCTTTCGCATTTTTTTCAGTTACATAAAACCGAATCGAGTCGATGTGATTAAGGCTGATGAAAAAGCTATCGTATTTGAACAGGAATTCCTTTCCGTTGATCTCGAAGTTTCCGGCTGTAATTTTCCCATCAAACTTAATGTCCCGGTTCTGAAGGATGGTGATGGTACTGCTGTCGGGTTTGAGGATCACGTTCAATGAATCGCTTACATTCACCTCTTCCACTCCACGCACTACCATGCGGCGTTTGGGAATGTTGACAGTGGCGTTGGCTACGTTGTCTGTAATGGAATGAATTTTCAGATTGTCGTAATCAGCCAATCCCTTCTTTGCATCAAAAAAATGCATGGCCTTCTCTTTCACCTGAACGAAGCCTGTGCTTGCATTGTAATTGATCATTCCCTTCTGTGAAAGAAAAGTCATCGCCATTCTGATCTCCTCGAGTTTTTTGTTCGACTGGGTAGCGAGGTCGGAGTCATAGAAGTCACGAATACCGTTGCGTTGTGCGTAGTTAACAACCAGCGCCAGCGGATGAAACGTGAATCCTTTCCCTCCCAGCAATCGGTAGTCATCGGGATTATAAAAATCAACCGATTCGATGATCATGGGAGCCTGGTTACCACCCCCCATCGCCGTTAGGTTCATGCTATCTGACTTCAGGTCCCATCGCAGCAAATCGGCACCGAAATCGATATTAAAAAACGTGGATGTAAAAGGCGCATCGCGAAGTTGTCCTTTTTCGCGCTGAAGGGTAAGCCTTTCCTTGCCGAAATCGAAACGCAATTGCACTGAAGGGTGAAATATAGAATCGTTTTCCTGGTACAACATCACCATCGCCCGGCGGGAACTCACCACTGAATCCTGAAATTCAAAAAGACGGGACTTCGCGGTGAATTTCCGGCCTTCGGCACCCATCACTTCCAGTTTTGAGTAATCCTGGTTTACAGATGAGCTGTAGATGCGGCGTCCGTTCAGTGCAAACCCACCGGTATATTTCATTTTCTTATTACTGAATCCTTCGATCGGTATGTTGGCGTTGTAAGACATAAACCGAGGATAGTTTGCCGAAAGCTTGTCCTTGTGCCTTACGCTTCTGAACTCGAAAATGCCATCGACTTTGGATTTCAGTCTTCCCTGATAAAGGATCTTCCCCTGTTCAGCTTTCACCTGTGCTTTGTCCACTTTGAAGTTGTAATCCCCGAACTCGAAATGAACGGAATCAGAACTCAAACCCGCTGGTGCCCATCCAAACGATCCGTGTTTGCCCACAAACGTTCCATCGCTCAGGGCCACTGATCCCTCTGTATTTTTTATAAAGGCCGAGTCATAAGGTGTGCAAAAATTGAAAGTGACGGAGGAGAATTTAAGCACCGCACCGGTCAGCACGGGTTGTGGGGTGGGTAGCATCCATGATGGAACTGCACTGTCAGCAACTTTGGTAGTGTCATCCTGCCACACCGTATTGTTTTCCTGCTGTGCATTTTGGTTATCCCATTGCTTGAAATTGTCCTGCGTCTTCGCCGTATCCGATGGAGAAGGAATCTCCTGGCTCAGATCTTTTATGTAGTCGAAAGTATACTCATCGTCACTGGCAAAAAGGCGATACGATTTTTCATAATGCAATGCGCGGTATTCGAAAAAATCTCTGCAATAGCGAAAGAAGGCCATAGTCCTGGCGGCATTTTCATGCTCGACAACCAAACCTGCAACTTTAAAAAACGAATTAAGTTTCTCGTGGTCAAGATTCTCTTTTTCAACAGCGAACCCGATGGATCCGTAGAAATCATTGAACAACGGAAAGGGCCTGTATCTTTTCTTCTTGAGAGCATTCGCCATGCTTTTCACCGCCTGCTGCTGACTGAGATCAAGTTTATCCCAGCCTGTGGCGAACACCGCACCCATGGCATGGGCATCCGTAGTACCGTGGTCGTTTTCGAGTGTAACGCGTACGCTGTCCTGAAAGGCAAGTTTTACCTTGTCCTGCGCCCGTGCAGCAGACACGGCGAGCAAAATGAAGAAAAGGTATAAAAAGGCCTTTTTCACGCGGTCAAACCTTGAAATTCGGAAAATTCCCGGACATGCGTTGTATAACGCAAAAGCAGGTCAAATCATTGGGCAAACAACCACCTTTCAGGAGGTTTTCCTGAGCAGCAGGCACGCCCAGTTTTCCCTTGCATCCTGAGTAATGGGTATCAGTCCCACCCCGGCTGCCTCCGCAACCAGATCGGGGACATCGGTCAGATAAAATCCACTGAGAAGCAATAATCCGTCATCATGAAGAAGGCTCGCGTAAACTTTGATCTCATCGAGCAACACGTTTTTGTTGATGTTGGCAAGGATTAATTCAAATTTTGAATCCCAATCAAAACTGCGAACAGTTCCCTGCCGGATTTGAATATTGCTGCACTGATTGCGTTCGGCGTTCTCTTTTCCATTTTCGATGCTCCAATCATCAATGTCAAACGCTTCAATCTTTTTCGCACCACGCATCGATGCCATGATGGAAAGAATTGCCGTGCCGCACCCCGCATCCATCACATTTTTGTTACGGTGATCAATGTCCAATTGTGCTTTGATCATCAGGTACGTGGTCTGATGATGCCCGGTGCCGAAGGACATCTTCGGGGTAATGATTATTTCATAAGCATATTGTTCCTGAATCTTATGGAACTCGGCCCGTATGAGACATCTTTTGTCAACGATGATGGGTTCGACATTCTTCTCCCACTCTTCGTTCCAATTTTGCTTAGGTACTTGGTCGAGGTAAAATACCAGGGGCTGGACCGCCTTATATTTCTCTTTTATAAAATCAAGTTGCGCAATATCCTCTTTGGAATCGTCTGTATAGGCTTCAAAGCCTTCCTCTGTTTCCATGAAAGAATCGAAACCTGCTTCAGCCACTTCGGCCATTAATATCTCTCTGAACCCGGGGTCGCAGAGGACCTTGAGACGTGTGTAAAACAAAATTGATCAGTTCTCCACCTCAACGATCATCTCAATTTCGACAGCAATATTATTGGGAAGAGCGTACATGCCTACCGCAGAGCGCGCGTGCTTGCCCTTTTCCCCGTATAACGCAACCATCAGATCGGAAAAGCCATTGATTACTTTCGGTTGTTCGGTGAAACCTTCAACACAGTTTACCATCCCAAGTACTTTGACAATACGCTTCACTTTATTGAGGTCTCCGATCTCAGCCTTGAGCGATGTGAGGAGATTGAGTCCAACGGACTTTGCAGCTTCATATCCCTGTTGTACAGTCAGGTCTTTTCCCACCTTGCCTGCAATGTCCGTTCCGTCCAGGTTAGAAGGCCCATGACCAGCCAGGAACACCAGGTTGCCTACCCGTACCGCTTTAACATAATTAGCAATGGGTTTCTGGGCGGCGGGGAGTTTCAATCCCATCTCAGTAAGTTTTTTCTCGACATCCGTCTTTTGTGAAAAAGCCGGGCTGAACAGCGCCAATGCAAGACAGACTACTATGAATTTTTTCATGGGTATTTTTTCTGTAAGATAACGCATCCGCCGGGGGTTGCAATGGATTTTTTAACTTGGTCTTTATGGAAGAAAAGTTTAGATGCCCCTGGTGTACCAAGACTGAAAATTATATCCGTTACCACGATGAAGAGTGGGGCGTACCGGTTCATGATGACCGGGTTCATTTCGAATTTTTAATCCTCGAAGGTGCTCAAGCCGGGCTCAGTTGGCTGACTATATTGAATAAACGTGAGGGTTATCGCAAAAATTTCGCCGGCTTTGATCCCGAAAAGGTAGCACGCTTTAGTGCAAAAAAAACAGAATCCATTCTGAAAGATCCGGGCATTGTTCGCAACAGATTGAAGGTGGCGGCGGCAGTTAACAATGCAAAGCGATTCCTCGAAGTGCAAAAAGAATTTGGTTCGTTCGATAAATACATCTGGAGATTCGTGAACAACAGACCGATCGTTAACAAGTGGAAAACATTAAAACAAATCCCACCTACTTCAAAAGAATCGGATGCGCTCAGCAAGGACCTCATCCAACGTGGATTTAAGTTTGTCGGAACCACGGTGATCTACGCGCACATGCAGGCCTGCGGACTGATCAATGACCATCTCGTCGATTGCCATCGGTTCGCCGCAACAAAAAATCTACGCTAGACCGGAAAGGTACCGTGTGAACGTGTAGATACCCAACCCCAGGATGATCAGGCCGGGTATGATTTTTACCCACTTGCTGCCCTGCACATAAGGCGCAAGCCTGTTGGCAAAGAATATCAGCAACGAGAGTAGAGCCAGTGCGCCCAGTGCGGTGCCCAGGACATAGATATGTAATTCCCAATCGTTTTTCAGTCCCAGCCAACCCTGTACTTTCATATAGGCCGTGAACGCCATCCAGTAAGGTATTGCCATGGGGTTCAGGATGCTCAAGATAAGACCACGCCGAAACCCACTCTCCTCGAATTTTTTTGCAATGCCCGTTGCCTGTTTAGTAGGCCATAGGTTGAATGCAGCAAGCGCAAACATCACCAGAGAGGCAATCAGTTCGAAGTGACTCACAATTACCGGCGATGATGAAAGGAGGTATTCGAACTGAACGCCGATCCACGCGTAAGGGTATTCGACAATTGCCACGGCGAGCGCAAAACGAAGTGCGATCTCCTTCTTGTTCTCAAGCCCGAGCTGAAGGACCGTAACATTGAGTGTTCCGGGTGGAATCGAACCAATGAAACTAAAGACGAAGCCCAATATAAACGCCTGAATATATACCATGCTCTAAGCGGCCGTCAGGGATTTGAACTTTTTAAATATAGCACGGGCCTCACGAAAGGAAATATACGCAACACCGCGTTTATGATTTTCGCTGCTAATCCTGTAAATGTCGTGCCAATGCCGGAACATCACTCCTATTGCCTTCACAAAAGAGTATCCTGGCTGATAAATATGAGCCGGCTCAGCACCGCAACCGTTTAGTTCCATCACTTTTATACGGCCTGACTTGAGATCGTCCAATGACGCTGCTCGTAAATCAAATCTGCCGAAATAAAAGCCTGGGATCTGCTTGCTGATTTCATCAAATGATCGAGACAATTCTTCAGTGATGAGATCAGAGCGATCCAGGAATTTCGTTCCGAGGCAATGGTTGCCGATGGAAATCAGCTCCATCCGTTCACCTGCACCAATTCGTTCATTCAGTCGGTCATGGTAAACCTGCCGGAGCACATCCCACTGAAGTTTAGCGCGTTCTTTTTCGAGAATGAGTTCCTGAAGGGTCTTCGATCCGTCACCGGTTATGCTGAGCATCTCCTTGCCAACAATGGAGGTCACGCGCCCGACTGCCTCGTCTGGGTAACGAACATAGAACACACCAAATTCATGCGGCAAATCCACCAGTTCCTGAATGATGAAATCTATTTTGATTTCGGATAGATATTCTGAGAGATCCTGTTCCGACTTAATGCGTCGCACCATCCAGCCTCGTTCACCCAGGTCGGGCTTGGCGATCACGGGAAATGATAAGCCTGCGTTCGCCATCTGCAGGAGAAGGGTTTTGATCGAGGCAGGTTGCTTGATCAGGATAGTGATGGGTTTATAGTTCCGGGGCACGAGTTCAAGGACTTCAAATTTTGATTCACCAAACATGCCGCCCATGAGAATGCTTGGATTGGAGGCCGAGAAAAATACAAGTGATCTTGCTTTGATTGAAAGCCAGAGCCAATAAGGAAACAAGGGAGCTTGTAAGATGCCGAAAGGCCAATACTCCCAGCTTTTAAGTTTTATAAAAAAATTACTGTGAGTAATCCGTGAGAAAAGATTCATTCGCTTCTCAACGCGAGGCTTCGACCGATTCTTTGTGGCGGATTGTGCTCGCCGCAATACCAAAGTCCGCCGGAAGGACCACATAAGGCGCCACCTCACGAATACCTATTTTCATGATGGCCATGTGGTGTACCGCATGCTCGATATTATAAGTGAGCTCTCGCAGGTAGTTCGTCTCGATGGTTACGCAGCTATCGTTATCGCGGTCATAGCCCACCTCCAGTTTCAGTGGCATATCCGTTTTTTGCGTGATCACAAAATCACGGATGCGGTTGATCGCATTCAATGCTATGAATTTGTCAGATTCAATCAGTTTATCGTGAGCCCGTTTGTCATAATTGACCACACCTTTTCGGAATCCCTCCTCAAGGCATATGAAAAATTCGAGGGTATGTCTGGTATGTTGCCCGATTGTCGACTTGCTGAGGGCGACAGAGGGCTTTGAAAAATCCCGATCCTCCAATTGTTGAAGGATCTCTGCCAACTGATTCAGAATAAGATTACAGGCGTCTGAGAGCTGCATGGGTATGTTAATTCACAAATTTAAGTTTTTTTTAATCGCATTTTAAGAATCTACGCACACAACCGCTCATCCGGTTTACGGGACAAATTTTTTCCAGTTCTGGTCGCCCTGAACCTTCAGTGCCTTCTCGTTCTTGTTCCATTTCGTCAGCGTGTTATTGCCCCAGGAGTTGTAAAACAAATAGAGCCTGCCATCGAGGATTTTGAAGGTTTCGGGGTCTACTTCCACCTTCTCACCTTTTTCACCCATCGCGAAGGCACACCATCCACCATACACGGGCTCGTACTTTTCGGGTGCCGCTTTGAACTTGTTCAAATTGGGTTCATTTGCAAACAAGTAAGTGATCCCCCGGTAGGTGTGTTGAAACTTTTTATCGCCTTCGAGCGGCTTGCTGTCAAAGTAGCTCACGGGATCATAGCCTTCAATCGCAATATTTTTAGAAACATTGAAGTTGCTTTTACGCACTGCATCGGTCTGTGCAAGCGACAGGTTTGCTAATAAAAAGAGAAAGATAAAGGCTGGGTATCTCATGATGGTTTTCATATTTCCTTACTAACGAGTCGGCACCAAAATTAGATTAGACCAGTGAATTGGTTTGTCGTTCAGCTTACAATTAGAAGCCTTAATCGGACGCCTCTTTCAAGATTTCCCAAACCGATTCGGGTTCGTAACCCTTGCTGATGACAAACCGCGCCACTTTCTGCCGCTTCTTAAATGGATTGACCTCGTGGGTTTGCGCAAGTTTTTTCTTGATTAAATCCCGTAAAGTCTTCTTGTAGTCTGCATCGTCTATCTCCTTAAGTCCCGTTCGAATGCATCGCGGTGTTATTCCCAGCCCTTCCAGTTCATGAACGATTTTGTTCCGACCCCATTTCTTTATTCTGAACTTGCCGCCGGCAAATGCTTTGGCGAATCTTTCCTCGCTTAGAAATCCATCGGTGATAATTCTTGAAATAATTTCTTCGACGGCGTTGGTATGAAGACCGTACTCAAAAAGTTTGTTTCGAACTTCTTTATGGGAGCGCTCCTGATAGGCGCAGTAATTGCGGATCTTTAGATAGGCCTCCGCGGGTGAATAGAATTTCTTTTTCTTTTCGGAATCAACCATTTTCTAAATATCTCATTATGCCGGTTAGAGATCAAGGCGAAGCCAAAAAGGAAATCGGGATAAAGCGTGAGATCCCAGGAAGGTTTAACGATACTATTTCGTGAGTCCCTTGGCCTTGAGGATTCCTGCAACGAATTTACGTTCGTTGTCAGTGTTGAAAATCTTGAACGGAAGATGAATCAGTTGCGCTTTGTTGACAAACAATAAGAAATAATCCTTGCCCACCTCTACCCGCTTGATTTGATCCCACTTTAGGGGCATGCCCTCGCGTGCATTGAGTTTCATAAGCAGTTGCTGGCTTGTAATCTCGTAAGAGAATCTTTCGAAAAGCATTTTCCCCTGTTCCAATTGAGTTACCCCGTAAAACTGGATAAACCAAAACAACACGTACAGGCCATAGGCAAGCACGCCGCCGATGATCCACCAGATACTGGGTATCCAGAAATAGAGGAGACAAATGGCGAGTGCGATCAGTCCCGCCCACCACTGGCGTTTAAGGACGTTTTTCAGCGCCATTTTTATGTATTCGTTCTTCTCGAGTCTGTAGTTGCGTGTTTTGACAAGCATAATAAAGTCCTGAATGGGCCGCAAAGTTAATCGGGGCGGGTCAATCTGCCTACTCCCCCCCGATGGCTATCGGGGGATGGCTATCGGGGATGGCTATCGGGATTGATTACCTTAAGGCTGAGGTCGAGGCTCTTGACGGAATGGGTAAGCGCACCCACGGAAATATAATCCACCCCGCACTCGGCGACCTCGCGAAGGGTGTCCTCCGTGATCCCACCGCTGGCTTCGGTTTTAGAACGTCCTCCGATCAGTGTCACCGCTTTTTTCATTTCCTGAACACTCATGTTATCCAGCATAATCACGTCGACACCGCCAGCAGAGATCGCTTCCTCCACTTCGGCCAGTGTTCTTGTCTCGACTTCTATCCGTAAGTCCTTACCTGTTTTTTGTAAATATTCCTTCGTGTTGGCGACGGCTTTGGCGACACCTCCTGCCATATCAACATGATTGTCTTTCAGCATCACCATGCTATACAATGCAAACCGGTGATTCATTCCTCCACCGATGTGTACAGCCCATTTCTCCATCAACCTGAAGTTGGGGGTGGTCTTTCGTGTATCCATGACCCTCGCTTTGGTGCCGGCAATAATTCTACAAAGCTTGTGGGTGTAGCTAGCAATGCCGCTCATGCGCTGCATACAGTTGAGTACAAGGCGTTCAGATGAAAGTATTGAACGGGCGGATCCGTGCACAATAAATGCTACTTCACCTTTGTTCACCCGTTCGCCATCTTTTTTGAAGATCTCAACTTGAAGCGACGGATCGACCTGGGAAAAAATCATTTGAGCCAGTTCGACTCCCGCAAGAACACCGTTGTCTTTAATGAGTAGCCGGGCGGAAGTCTGCTTATTCTTTGGTATTGAACCCAGCGACGAATGATCCCCGTCTCCAATGTCTTCAGCGAGAGCCGACGTGATAAATGAATGAATTGCTTCCGGGGTGAGGTAAGATGGCCGCATGATTTCCCTGCCGGGAAGTTACTCTTTTACAAAACTGATCTCGTGCACCAGGTTTTCGCTGCCGACTTGTCTCACTCGCATCAACACGTTATAGCTATCGGAGCCACTGACGTATTTCCCGATGCAAAACTGGAGGCCGCCTTTTGATGAGCCCACGTGCACAATACTGAAATCATTAACAGGATGTTTTCTGAAGAATTCTTTGAGCACAAATTCCGATTGAGCCCGGCTATAGGTATTAATACTCCCCTCCAGGTTGATGTCGACCGATTGTGCAAAAGACTTGACCAGACCCCCCGCGTCGTTCGCCCTGATCGCGTCTCGCATCGGACTAAAAATCTCGGATTGAGCGTACGCACACACACCTGTCCCCAGAATCATCATCCACAAAAGAGTCGTCTTTTTCATCGCGCTAGGTTCGGTCCAAAAGTATGCCATTAAATTCTCATGGCCAAGATGGCCAAAACGGGCACCAAATCGCTCCTTCCGGGGTTATATTTGAAGAATAGAACTACGCATCATGAACAAAAAAGTGCTGTTGATGATCCTGGACGGATGGGGGATCGCGAAAAACAAGAAAGTTTCCGCCATCGACCACGCCAAGACTCCATACATCAACTCTTTATATCAGAAATATCCTCACGCTACCCTCGAAGCTTCGGGCCTTGCAGTCGGGTTGCCTCAGGGCCAAATGGGAAATTCTGAGGTGGGCCATATGAACATCGGGGCTGGCCGTGTGGTTTACCAGGATCTGGTGAAGATCAACAAAGCCGTTGAAGAACATACGCTTGACAAAAATCAGGTTCTGCTCGACGCGATTGCCTATGCGAATTCAAACAATAAACCAGTCCATCTTATCGGGTTGGTTTCTAATGGTGGTGTGCATTCACACATCAAACATCTTGAAGGGCTTTGTTCGATAGCAAAAGATCGTGGTGTGAAACATCTTTTTGTTCATGTTTTTACCGATGGCCGCGACACAGATCCTAAATCAGGCGCTGGTTTTGTCAAAGCTTTGCAGAATCATCTTGATAAATCCACCGGAAAAATCGCCAGCATTATCGGCAGGTATTATGCCATGGATCGCGATAAGCGATGGGAACGTGTGAAGCTTGCTTATGATCTCCTCGTCAACGGAATCGGGGAAAAATCAACCGATGCGATAAAGAGTATTCAGAAATCTTACGACGAAAACATTACGGATGAATTTATCAAACCGATCGTGATGACCGATGCCGGCGGTAAACCTGTCGCGGTTATTCGTGAAGGTGACGTCGTCATCTGCTTCAACTTCCGCACAGACCGTGGCCGTCAGATCACCCAGGTTCTGACGCAACAGGATTTCCCTGAAGCAGGGATGAAGAAAATGAATCTTTATTACGTGACGATGGCTCCGTACGACGAGTCGTTCAAGGATGTAAAGGTGATCTTCGACAAAGATGACCTGAAAAACACGCTGGGTGAAGTGATCGCTGCCGCCGGCAGAAAACAAATACGGATTGCTGAAACTGAAAAATATCCTCACGTTACATTTTTCTTTTCGGGAGGACGGGAACAACCCTTTACCGGGGAGAGCCGATTACTTTGTCCATCGCCGAAAGTTGCGACATATGATTTGAAGCCTGAAATGAGTGCTGCGGACATTCGGGACAAAATCATTCCGGAGCTTAATAAAAAAGAAGCTGACTTCATTTGTCTGAATTTTGCGAATCCCGATATGGTGGGACACACCGGAGTTTTCGACGCGGTGGTAAAGGCTGTGGAGACGGTTGATCAATGTAATGAAGCGGTGACCGAGGCGGCCCGTAGGAACGGCTATTCGACCATCATCATTGCCGATCACGGCAACGCGGACATGATGATCAATGACGACGGCTCCCCGAACACCGCACACACCACGAGCTTGGTACCTTTCATCCTGGTTGACGATCAATACGAAGGAAAACTGAAGAATGGAAAACTCGGTGATCTCGCACCTACAATCCTCACACTCATGGGCATCGCAATCCCTCAAGAGATGAGCGGGAACGTTTTAGTAGACGCATGAATTAAACTTTGAACTATTGATATGTTCGTTCCCTTTGAATCCCTGCCTGCCACTTCACGCCTCTGGGTCTACCAGGCGAACCGGCCGTTTACAGCTTCGGAAAAGCAAACATTAGAGGCAGGGCTCATGGATTTGTGTACGAACTGGGCTGCTCACGGGACTCCACTACAAACTTCATTCGTCACCAAATATGACCAGTTCATAGTGATGGCAGTGAATGAAGCGCTTCATGGCGCGAGCGGCTGCTCCATCGACGGGAGCGTGAATTATCTGAAAAATATGCAGACAGAGCTTGGTCTGGACTTTTTCGACAGGAGCCAGGTTGCTTTCATAGATGGACCGAGGATTTTCGCCTACCCTTTTTCTGCCATCAAAACTCTCCTTGCCAACCAGACACTATCACCGGAAACCTTGTCGTTTAACAATGCAGTCACCACCAAAGCGGACTGGGAGAAGCATTGGATTGTGCCTATAAAAGACTCGTGGATGGCTCGCTTTTTACCTAAAACCGTGGTATCGGAGTAAACGAGCCTGACTTTAGTTTTTTGTAACTTTCGATTTATGCGTATGAAAGGCTTTGTCTTTTGTTTTCTGATGGTTGCTGTATGGGTGTTTTCGGGGTGCAGTCCTGAAAAGAAAGCTTTAAAGAATTTTCGTTACGCGAACTACGAAGATGTAATCACTTATTATAAAAGTGTTCTTGCGAAGCAACCCAATAACGGCAAGGCTAATTACTACATAGCGGAATCATACCGTCGGTCCAACCGGATCAAAGATGCGGAATCTTATTACGTAAAAGCGGGCGGACAGGGAATCAGTAAAGACACTGTTCTGCTTTATCTAAGCAAAGCGCAGGTGGCTAACGGCAAGTATGACGATGCGCGGAAAACACTTGAAGAACTGGTAAGCACGGCCACAGTAGAAGGTATCCGCGACAAAGCCAATAAGGAGCTCACTGGTTTGGACAACCTCGCGAAGCTCAATGAGAAGAAAAGTTATTATAAAGTAAAGAATCTTGAATCGGTGAATTCAAACTATAGTGAATACTCACCGGCCTATCTTAATGGTGAATTGTACTTCACTTCTTCACGCTCCAACGAAAAGATTTACGCCGCTACCGGCACGCCTTACACGGACTTATACAAGGCGGAAACGAAGGGCGCGATTGTAGACGCGAACACAATAAAAGCATTACCTGAAAGCATCAATTCTCCGAACGTCAACGTGGGCACCATCACTTTCTCGCCGGACGGAAAGACGATGGTGTTTGCAAAAGGCAATACCGGAAAGAAGAAAGGTGCCAACGACGTGGATCTTTACCTTACCAGGTTTAGAAGCGGCGTTTGGTCCGATCCCGTCCAGGTTAATATCAACCAACCGGACTCCTGGGAATCATCTCCGGCATTTGGCCCAGACGGACGCACGTTGTATTTCTCCTCCAACCGAAAAGGCGGATACGGCGGTCTCGATCTGTACTCAGCGCAAATGGATTCACGCGGAAGATTTTCGAAAGTCAGAAATCTCGGTCCCGAGATCAATACATCCGGAAACGAAATGTTTCCCTATATGGCGGAGAACGGCAAGCTATACTTTTCGTCCGATGGTCATCCTGGCTATGGGATGCTCGACATTTATGTGGTGAACCGCACCAACGGAAAAACGGTAGTTGAAAATCTTGGCCAACCCGTTAATTCCACGGGCGACGATTTCGGAATTTTCCTGTTCAAAGCTGATCGCGGATTTTTTACTTCCAATCGCGATGGAGGAAAAGGTGACGATGACATTTACACCTTCGTGAACGAAGATCCTAATCTCCGCGTGGTAAACTACTACCTCCAGGGTATTACGTACATGCTTCGTACAGACAGCACACGTGAAATACTTCCCAATACGAAAGTGACTTTGATGGATGGAAAGGGTGATGTGATGCAGGATTTCGTAACAGGCAATGATGGTAAGTTCCTCTTCCATGTTTATGAAAATGAAAACTACACTTTGGTCGGCGAGACGGACGGCTTCCTGATTGAACGCGGGAAGTATTCAACAATCGGAAAATCTGTGCCGCTTGAGTCTTTTAAAGAGCTGATCAATACCGTTACGCTGGACACCATGTTGGTGCTGGATAGGCTGGAGAAGAACAAAGCTTATGCGTTAAAGAATATCTATTTCGGATTTGACAGCGCGTACATCACAAAGGAAGCGGCCCTTGAATTGGATAAACTTGCACAGTTACTTGAAGATAATCCTGAGATTAAGATTGAAATGGGGTCCCACACCGACAGCGTAGATGACGAGGCATACAATCAGCGTCTTTCCCAACGCCGAGCTGAGGCCACCGTGAATTATCTTATCAAAAAGGGAATAGATACTAAGCGCCTGGTTGCAAAAGGCTACGGTGAATCAAAACCGATCGCGCGAAACACCAATCCGGACGGCACCGATAATCCTGCCGGGCGACAGCGCAACCGTCGCACAGAATTCCGAATCCTCGACATTGGCGTCCGCCAGGAAAAGCCCGAGGATGACGATGAAGATGCCAAGTATTTCAAGAACGATCACTAGCGGTTGAAGGGGTATTCATTGATCCAATTGAATCCCCGGCTCGTCAATACATTGTCTTTCTCACTTTTCTTCAGTTTGACGCTCACAACCTGTTGTCGTAGTTCAGATGTACTGAAATCTACCCTCACCCCCGACAACTCAATTTCGCCCGATTCCAGTTTCTTATAAGTCAGGACGTATCGATCATTCGATGATTCCAGCCGAAACGTTTGAGTAGTTGTATCAATTTTCGATGTAAAATTATAGGGGCGATCGCCTTTCAGCACAGCCTTTGCTGAACCGATGAATCCAAGACGCATTGATTCCCAACGTATAGAATCAACAGTCGCAGGGCCATCATGAATAAATTCAGTGACCTCATAATTACCGCTCAGCGGAGATTTAGCCGGGGGCGCGAACTGCTTCTTTAAATTGATGATCGTCATTGATTCCATGCCGAGCCATGCAGCAATCAGCACAAAGTTCCCCACGAACCGGACCTGTCCAATGCGACCACTGGTGTTGAAGGTCTTTTCAGCGCGTGGTTCTGCCGGCCGGTTTAGTAGAAAGTTCACAATTCGCTTTCCATCAAGCAGGCAAATCAGGATCGACAAAAAGAGCAGGTGCGAAGAATATAATTTCACCGGCACGTCGTAGGTGAAATTCAAAACGACTACATTACTGAGTATCGCGACCAGAAGAAGAGCACCCGTCGTAGCCGTTCTTCGAAACATCACCAATACACCTCCCAATACTTCTGCGAATCCGGTGAAAAGATTGTATGCATAGGAGTAGCCCATGAAAGTCCACAACAAGCCCATTGGAGATGATTCGCCATATGTTTGCGTGAGCCGTGCTTCATTGAGCTGGAATTGCATCATAAAGACCTTCGCCAGGCCATATCCGATCATCGCACTCCCGAGATAATATCTCATTGCGATCATACTCCAGTAGAATGCCTGATCGTAGCTTTTCCGGCGCCGGTCCAGGATTGACCAGATCAAACAGACGATGAGCGACAAGGCAGCGAGTGTGAAAACGTGCACATAGTTATAGGTTGTGTCGCCGCTCCCATTCGGGAAAACCTTGATCGCATTCTTTAATTGGAGAATATTCTTTGCAACCCACGGAATAAACGCGTACCACAAGTCCGTGTAATACTGCAACACATTCGCTGTGCTTTCAAAAAAGCCAAAAGGAAACGGGAGGATGTACAAAATGAAATACACGAAGAGAAATCTAAACACAACCATGCTGGCCGTCGTCCAGGGCGTTTGCGGGCTGTCCATAGGGGTAAGATTTAAGGGGTAGATAAAGTTAGGCAAATGCTTTTCCATGGATCCGCAATATCCGGATTCGACGCATTCGACGCCTTTTTCACTAACCTGATGAATACAATTGAAACAATAACGGTCGCTGTCGTACTCGTCAATATCCCTTATTTATCCCCTTCTCAATTGCCGGCACACCTTTCAGCATCCACGCAGGTTCCGGAGCGCCTTTCAGATAATAGTCGAAAAACTGCATCATACGAGTCTGGAAGTCGATGCGGTTTTCGCGCTTGACCGGCCAGTGGGGTTCGCCATTGTAGTTCAGCATCCACACAGGTTTATTCAATCTTCGCAGCGCCATGTAAAATTCAATTCCCTGATACCAGGGCACGGCACCATCCGCATCATTGTGCAGCAACAACAGAGGAGTCTGAATTTTATCCGTAAAAAAGATCGGCGAATTTTCAATGAAGTGCATGGGCTTCTCCCACAAGGTGCCGCCAATACGACTTTGTGAATGCTCATACTGGAACATGCGGCTCAGACCCGTCTCCCAACGAATACCCCCATACGCACTGATCATATTGGCAACGGGCGCACCTGCTTCGGCGCACTTGAAGAGATTGGTGCGCGTGACCAGGTACGCAATCTGGTATCCACCCCAGCTGTGTCCCTGGACACCAATATTTTTTTCATCCACGAAGCCACGTTCGATCAAAGAAGTAACTCCCGGCATAATGCAATTGCGCGCGCTTTCACCCGGAAAACCAATTTTATAAACGATATCCGGAACAAAAACCAGGTATCCATTGCTGGTGTATACGGCCTTATTGATCGTAGAGCGAAGAGGTTCCGGCCGAATGTGGGCATACAGGTTGTCGCTCTCCTTTTCATAGAAGTTCACGATCATCGGATATTTCTTCTTCGGATCGAAACCTTCAGGCTTGTAGAGAAGACCACTCAGGGGAATGTTATCGAGTGACGTCCAGTGTACCATTTCGACACTGCCCCAGAAATAATTTTTCATCTGCGGATTGGCATCCGTAATTTTTCTTGGATTGGTAAAGCTCACGTCAGAAACCCACACATCAGGAAATTCCCTGAAATTTTCCCGTGTGTATAATAGCTGATTGGCATTTTTCGCTTTGATGACACCACTGAAGCGATAGTTATCCATCATCAGCTTCGTGAGTCTTCCGTCTTTAATCGATAGTTTGAAGAAACCGGATGCTTTCGTTGTTTCATTGAACGCCGACAGTAGTAATTCTTTTGACGGATCTATGGAACGTTCCTCATTATCTGTTTTGATGTATCTGAAAACAATCTTCTCCTGTCGACCCGTCTTTGTAAGGTTCACGGGGGCGCTATTGCTTTGCGGATCAAATGACCAGATGTCATACCGATCGTAAACCAGAAAACGCTGGTCATCGCTGGTCCAGCCGGCAAATCCATAGGTGCCGGGGAAATCGGGCGAATCATTTTCTTCATCAGCAAACTGAACTTTAAGACCCGCATTGAGTTTGACTGTCTTTTCCGACGCGACAGAATAAGCAAACCACGAAGTGTCGGGTTGGCTGAACCAGAATACATAATTCGCTTTCGGCGATAGACTCGCGTTGCCCTTGACGTGCGTGGCCACATTTTTCCTCATCTGCTTTTTCAAATCGAATAGGTAAAAATCGCTGTATGCGGATGGATCCCATGTTATCATTTTGCGATACGGAACGTTGGTTTCACCTAAAACAATGTTTGCGTTGCCTTCGTCACCCAGTTCAATGGAAGGGATTTCCCGATCGCCCAATTGCATGATCTTCTTCTCTGCCATGTCGTAGGCAACAGTGTATGATCTTTTCTTTTCGTTTTCAAGCTGTCGGTTCTGTTGTGGGTAAATGAATTGATCTTCTCCACCCCAAACCTCCACTTGTACAATTTCTTCAGGCAGACGGGTAGTATCTGGCATCATCAGGATCGGTGATGAGCCAAAGAAGAGTTTCTTCCCGTCTTTTGAAAAACTCGGAGTGAAATGTTCGCTGACAATCCAGTTCTGGGGGATGGCCATTGATTTTTCAACATCCAGGAAGGCAGCCGCTGTGGTTCCTGCTTTCCAATGATACAGTCCAAAGTGTCTCACCTGCGCTTTGGTTGTGTCGGCATCAACCAGGAAAGATGTTTGGGTGCCATCCTCGCTGACCGTTAAACCACGATACTTGAATTTATTTCTACCCTCGAATAACGATTGGAGTTTATCGGCATTCAAATCATACCAATAAACGCCGGATTTCATCGTGCTGTCGTTTCCACCTGATGCAAAGAGTAGGCCCTGTCCCCCCTTTGCAAAAACGTAGTCCCTGACAAAACCGAATGAGGCTTCCTTCCCATCGGAAATTCTCCTGACTACAAGTGTGTAGCCGTTATCATCATTGTTGATTTTTTTCTTCTTCGGTTTTTTGTCTTCGGTTTTTGGCTTGGATTCCTTCTTCGCTTCAAGTTGGTACGCCAGCCACCCGCCTGCTTTCTCAGATACCTTGAATGACCTGATATCTGCGATTTTCTGGGTTTTCCGATCTGCGAAGGAAAATATCCCCAATGAGTCTTTGGGGAGATCCTCTTTCTTTTTTTTCTGCCTGCGCAGTTCTTTAACTATTTTCTGATTGGGCTTTATGCGGAACACTGCATACTTGCTGTCGTAGGTAAGCCAGATGCTTTCGCCGCGCGAAACGGAATCAAACGCGAGGGTTTTCAGGTTATAGAATACGGCTTTCCCATCGCCGTCTTGCGGAGTGATGGTGATGGCGGCGTAATTGCCGTCGGGAGTGATCGCTTTTGTTGGAATGTCCTTCCATGAATCATACACGGCGTGTGTGAGCGCTTTCTTTTGAACAGGCGCGGTCGTTGATGATTTTTTCTGCGCTGACGCCGTCAGCAAGCCGGCTGACAGCAATAGCATTAACAAAATTGATTTTTTCATGGCGACTGAAAAGTAGAGATTATGATCACCCTCGAAAAGGTTGTTGTGATGACCGGTTGTTGTTATTAAAGGTCAGTGATAGGAAAAATCCCCTTCTGACGTATGCAGCGTGATTTGCTTGGCAGGCGCCGCTTCTACATGTCCGATGATTCTGGCCTCAACGCCGAAACCAGCGGCAACCTCTATGACACGGGCTGCGTGTTTTTCGGGCAGGTATATTTCCATGCGGTGTCCCATGTTAAACACCTTGTACATCTCCTCCCACGAAGTGGCGCTTTGATCATAGATCAACTTGAACAAAGGAGGAGGATCAAAGAGGTTGTCTTTTATAATATGAAGATTATCGATGAAGTGAAGGACTTTGGTTTGAGCGCCGCCACTACAATGCACAAGTCCGTGAATGGAGGCGCGCATTTGTTTCAGCAACTCAACCATGATGGGGGCATAGGTTCGCGTGGGCGACAACACTAGTTTGCCGACATTCACCGGCACATCGGGGAGGGTGTCCGTCAGTCTATATTTTCCGGAATACACCAAGTCTTCAGGCACTTCAGGATTGTACGACTCCGGATATTTAACGGCATATTCTTTTGTAAAAATATCATGGCGTGCGGAGGTCAAGCCGTTGCTGCCCATGCCGCCATTGTACGAATCCTCATACGTGGCTTTCCCGAAAGACGCAAGGCCTACAATGCAATCACCTGCCTGGATATTGGCATTGTTGATCACATCATTTCTCTTCATACGTGTAGTTACGGTGCTATCAACAATCACGGTGCGTACCAAATCGCCAACGTCGGCAGTTTCTCCTCCGGTGCTGTAAATCTCAAGGCCATGTGATCTCAACATTGCAAGGACCTCCTCGGTGCCGCGTATGATCGCGGTGATAACATCACCTGGAATCCGGTTCTTGTTACGCCCGATAGTTGATGACAATTGGATCGGACCCGTAGCGCCTACACACAGAAGGTCGTCCACATTCATAATGATGGCGTCTTGTGCTATGCCCTTCCAAACCGAAAGGTCACCTGTCTCGCGCCAATAGATGTAAGCAAGTGAGGATTTTGTGCCCGCACCGTCCGCGTGCATGATGGCACAAAATGCCGGATCACCGGCAAGCATATCAGGCACGACTTTGCAAAAAGCATGTGGAAAAATTCCTTTGTCAATGTGACGGATCGCTTCGTGTACATCCTCTTTGGATGCAGAAACGCCGCGCTGACCGTAACGATTTGTTGCTGATTCCAAAACTCGTTATGTCACCTCATTTTTACTGTGAACCATGTATAGGATGAATATCCCATGGGACCGGTGCCGCCCCGGGGACCGGAGTAAGTGTTACCTCCATAATAACCCCCGCCACCATATCCCCGGCCACCATATCCTCCCCCATAACCACCTCTGCCGCCGTTGTTGCCTACGCCTCCCTGAGGTACCGACGCAGCTTGTTGTGCCGCAGGGTTCTTGGCTTTGGGCAGTACGTATTTTCCTGTTTCAAAACCGACGCCCAAAGTTTCGATAGACGCTTTGGAAAGTCTGTATGATTTAAATGGTATCACCGCTTCGTAGACATAAGCCCTTGATTCAGGGTCCATGGCCAGAGCAACCTTAATCCCATTGGTGATACCCGATTTTGTTGCTGTCACAGGTTCATCAGACAACCCGATCAACTCGATCACTTCAAGATCGGCAATCAGGCTGGCATCCATTCTCTTCTGAAACTCTGCCTTGTCACTGGCAGATTGTCTTTCGAAGTTCTGACCTTTTCCGTCTATTTCCTGTTTATAGCGTTCCATTCTTTCAGCACCCTCTGTGCCGGAAGGAAACCTGAAACCGAGTCTTTTTTTCTTTTTCCCTTTCGGATCAAACCACAGCGTGAGACCAAACAAACCGATCTTGCGCTTGATCATATCGTTGGTGGTCTTCATTCGGATATACAGATTGTTATCGTCACTACAGACATTGTAGCTGAAGTTTTTGTCTTCGTCTTCGATCCATGTGAGGGTCCATTCATCGGCTTTACCGTCAACCTGAATCACGTTTGCCATTTGGCAATTTGTTTCAGTGTCCTGTGCGGCGCCACTTGCAACGAACACCACGATCGCGGCAAGGGTCAGAATAATCTTCTTCATAGCCATTTATTTTAACTACAAACAAAGGTATTAATTCCTTCCCATCATGCATGGCCAGGGGGAAAATAGGCGATTCGCTTAGCGATTTGAATGCATCGAAACCCACCACGCCACAATTCCGATGCAAACGGACACATTCAGGGAATGCTTTGTGCCCGACTGGGGTATTTCTAAGGCTTGGTCCGCAACAGACAGTACGGAATCACTCACTCCATTCACTTCATTGCCGAAGACGAAGCAGTATGAGATTCCTTTCTCGGGCTTAAATTCCTGCAAAGGCCTGCTATCTGTAGTTTGTTCGATTGCGATGATCTGATAGTTTGCCTTCTTCAGTGATCCGATAAGCGGTGCGGGATCTTCAAAGTATTCCCATGTAACGGACTCCGTGGCGCCGAGGGCTGTTTTATGAATCTCACGATGCGGAGGGGTGCCAGTAATTCCTGTTAAGTATATTTTCTCCAGCCGGAAAGCATCAGCGGTTCTGAACGCGGAGCCCACATTGTGCAGGCTTCGGATATTGTCGAGGAGCAGGCAAACAGGTACCTTCCGAGAATCTTTAAACTCTTCTACCGATATACGTGCGAGTTCTTCAAGCTTTAGTTTCTTCATGAGAAAAACGTGAACAAAGATAACATTTGACCACGGTCGCAAATTAGAAACCGTTGTATCGTCCGCAACGTATTGCTGAATATGAAAACAATCATTCCATTTTTCATTCTCGCCCTTTTCTGCTCCTCCTTCCAGGACCAATGGAAGAATGTGTACACAGAAAGCGCGTGGAAAGACCGCGATCGGTGGCAAAGAGCAGACGATTTGATCAAGGCAACGGGTATAAGGTCCGGAAGCTTTATTGCCGATATCGGAAGCCATGAAGGGTATATGACGTTCAAGCTTTCATCAGTCGTGGGTGAATCGGGCCGGGTGTATGCTGTCGACGTTGAGCAGCACAAACTTGATAAGCTCGCAGAGATTGCAAAGACCCGACAGGCGAGGAACGTCACCATCCTGAAGGGAGACTACGATAACCCAAAGCTTTCACCAAACTCACTGGATGCCGCGATCATTCTGGATACCTATCATGAGATGAAGCAGCATGACTCGGTTCTTGCTCACATAAAAAGTGCATTGAAGAGCGGCGGTAAATTGGTGATTTGCGAACCCATCGCCAATGAGCGACGGGCACTCGCAAGAACTGACCAGGAAAGCAAGCATGAACTCGGTATTGCGTTCGCTGCCGAAGACCTGACGAGAGCTGGATTCAAGATTCTTCGGAGAGAAGACCCATTTGTTGACCGCACCCAGGAAAAAGGCGACAAGATGTGGCTATTGGTGGCACTGAAGCCAAAATAGAGTGACCGGAGCGGTTTGGTCCACTCCGGTCCTTAACTGGTTTCATTGAACTCATTTCACCGCAATGGCATCGTTGCTGACTGCTACTTTCAAAATGGTTCCCTTCGTTTTGTTCTGAATAGTCGCATTGAGTACAAGTTGATAATTTCCCACGGGCACGGAAGAGGAGGCTGTAATCGTAGCCACACTGGAATCAAAATGACCAACCGCCGGCTCATAGTTAATAGTAATGCCCTGGGGAAGCACACTAGACAGGCTCAGTTTCACGTCTCCCTTTGTAAACCCTTTGGACCTTTCAATTGAGATTGTCATAGACTTACTTTCACCCGGTTTCAAAATGACGCTGCGTTCGGAAAGGTTCAAGGAAAAATCAGAGCGGTTTTGCGCACCCGCTACGAATACGATCAATAAAAGTGCGATGGACAGAGTTGTTTTCATAAGGTTTGAATTTTTAATGCAAAAACGTATGAAGGCAGCCATGCGCCGGCGCTACGGGGTAGTTTGGGGTAACATTGGGGGCAGTGGAAAATGTGTGGGGTGAGCACCGATACTTTTGGGGCGAACCGCGGAGAAATTCACTGCAGGAACGAATCCCATTCTCCATACACGGGAACGTCTGATTTTACGGATAGAATATACCGATCAACGAAAAATCCTCAGCGCAGAAGTAATATGCAATTAGGGTAGTGGAAATTCATATGTCGGACAATTAAAGTGTCGGACAATTAAAATATCCGACATGTCAGTACGTACCCCGCCCTTCTGCTTAATTCAATTCCATCATGTTTCGAAGCTGCGAGATTTTGTCCATCACCTCTTTTCCTTTTGGCCTGGAGACCGGGATAGAAATATCCGTATCGCGAATGCGAAGTTTGTAGCCATTGGTATTGCCGCTGATGGCGGCTATAGCCTGGATGTTTACAATGAATGATCGGTGACATCGCAACGCAAAAGAGTTGTTAAGTTGTGCCTCTATATTCTTGAGATTTACCCGCAATAGTTTTTTATGGATCCCTTGTGCGTCCTTCCAAATGATGGTAGAGTAGTTGTCGTCTGCTTCCACGAACAACAAATCGGGAAGGTTGAAAGAAAGACTTTCGCTGGTGTCTGAATACACGGTCACCTGGTTATCCGCTTTAGGAATATCTTTCTTAAGCTGTTGGATCTTCTGAAGTTCGCGGTTCGTAGTGATTGCCTCTTCAAGGTTTTTTTGGAGCAGGTGAGCCTTGAGAAAAAGTGTCGTCAACGCTACAGGAATGATTCCTTTAAGAGCTACTTGTGTGCCCACGTGCGAGGCTACGATAGCCCATGACAATTCCGGACAAATAAGGGGTTTTTCGATCACGGTGCAAGTCGCCCAAATCAACAAAAGATGTCCAACGTTTAAATAAATATACTTTTTCCAGGTCCATGTGACCGGGTCCATGGCGACTGGGAAAAATTTTGGAAGTACGATGATGTTAAAAACCAGACACCCAAACGTGATGGCTCCATGCATCCATTGATATCCTTCCGAAAAATGATGCTCGGTCGGCGTTCTGAAAACATACAGAAAACCAGTAACAAACAGGCTAATGATAAACACCAGTCCCAGATTCTTCCGGTCGTCATTCAGGTAAAACGGAAAGGGAGCATTGACAGACGCGGAAATCGTCTCCCATGCATTTCTCGGGACGGAAATCACCTCCGATGTTCTCATGATGTCGGGCTCCATGCAACAAACTTAAAAACGTGGTTGCAGGTTGCAAGAATTATCCGTCCATAGGGGTGAAGAGGGCAATTTTGGGGCGAATCGATAAAATTTTTCCGTTCAAATAATAGGACCGGGTTGACCTGGGATCACTTTTTGTTCAAGGTACTTTATGCATATTTGCCCGGGCTTCCGGAAGGCGTTCAACAAAACTGGAATGCTCCGGTCATAAACATGCTACAAAGGATTTGGGAAATTGGCGTCGCGGAAGGGATGGACCTTGAGGAGCGTAAGCGCGTGATGTTTTCAAACGGAGTCTTTATAATTCTGGGATCGGTGATCCTTGTCCAGGAAGCTATTACCGGGGTACGCTCTTTCATTCCCCTGCTCCTGGTTTTTCTTTCCCTTTTTTGTGTCCTGCTAAACCATTTGAAACTCCAGCTATTCGCCCGGGTTTTGTTTACAGCTGCTGGTATGTTTCTTATATCCATATTCCCGGTCATTTTCTGGGGACCATCGCAGACGTACTATTTTATGCACCCGATGTACCTGTTGATGTATGTACCTGTGTTCCACCTCCTGTTTTCGAGACAAAAAGAAAAATTCACGCTTTACTGTTTTCTTGCCGTCTCTTTCATATTGATCGTCCTTTCGCCAGATTTTTTACTGGCCTATGACCGCACACCGGATGCCAAAGTACCGTTGGTGAAATCGGTGATGGTGATGCGCGTGACCTTCGGCATGCTTTGGTTTTTTATCAACTTATTGATCGCTTACGCACTGAAAACGAATTCAGATTTTTATTCGGAGCTGGAAGAACAAAAAAATATTGTGGGAAAACAAAGAACCTTGCTGCAGTTGCGCAATGAAGAACTCAGCAAGGCAAATAACGAGTTGTTGTCACTTAACAAACGGGTATTCGAGCTTAACGAGGTGTTAGAACACCGGGTGACCGAACGCACACAGGAATTAACCAACAGGAATAAGGTCCTTTCTGATTATGTATATATGAATGCTCACCTGCTCCGTACTCCCGTGAGCAGGATCAAGGGACTTATCGATCTGTTTCGGATCACCGAGGACCCGGAAGAAAAAAAGAAAGTCCAGGATATACTTCTCGAATCAGCAGAAGATTTGGATAAAGTGGTGCGTTCTATCAACGACAGGCTGGTCAGCAAACAATAATTTAGTCAGGAATTCGGGTTGGCATTTAATTGCCCGTTAGTTCTATATTGCCACTCATGTCGGAAACTCCCCTCATGAAACAATACAATGTCATCAAGGCTAAATACCCTGGTGCTTTGCTGCTGTTTCGCGTGGGCGATTTTTATGAGACTTTCGGTCAGGACGCCGTGGAGGCAAGTAAGGTGCTTGACATCGTACTCACCAAGCGCGGCGCAGGGTCTTCTTCAGAGGTGGAACTCGCTGGCTTTCCGCATCATGCGCTGGATTCTTACCTGCCTAAACTGGTGCGCGCTGGACATCGGGTTGCAATCTGCGATCAGCTTGAGGACCCGCGTTTCGTAAAGGGAATTGTAAAAAGAGGCGTCACAGAACTGGTTACACCAGGGGTCTCTTATAATGACAACGTCCTTGAACGAAGAAGAAATAATTTTCTTGCCTCCTTATTTGCAGACAAGGATATCATCGGTGTGGCATTTCTGGATATCAGCACCGGCGAATTCTACTGCGCGCAGGGATCTGAGAATTACGTGCTGAAGTTGCTGCAAAGCCTTGCGCCCTCGGAGGTTATCTTCAAAAAAAGTCAGCGCGAAAAATTTGAGGCGAAATTCGCGGAAGAATACGCAACATTTGCGCTGGACGACTGGGCTTTTGCATTTGATTTCGGGCAGGAGAAATTATTGTCTCAGTTCAAAACCGCGACACTCAAAGGATTTGGGATTGAGGGGCTCCAATCTGCCATCATCGCAGCCGGTGCGACGCTCCACTATCTGGAAGCCACGGAACACAAAGACACCCATCACATCGCGTCTATCTCGAGAATCGACGAGGAGACTTATGTCTGGCTCGACAAATTCACAATTCGCAACCTGGAATTGATCTCATCACCGCATGAGGGAGGTGTCTCTTTGCTGGAAATCCTTGATCAAACTGTGACCCCCATGGGATCGCGGCAGCTGCGCAAATGGATTGTGCTGCCGTTAAAAGACAAACAAGCTATAGACGCCCGCCTCGACGTTGTAAAAAGGTTCGTCGATGAGCAGGAATTGGCTGACAAGATCGCCACCCATCTCCGAAACATGTCGGATCTCGAAAGGCTTATTTCCAAAGTAGCCGTGGGGCGAATCAACCCCAGGGAAATGGTACAGCTCAAGCGATCCTTGCTTGCCATTATTCCGATTAAAGAAACGATCTCTGCATCAGGGACTGTAGAACTCGTCAAATTGGGTGACCAACTCAACAAATGTGAATTCCTGCTTGAAAAGATAGAAAAGGAACTCAAAGATGATGCTCCGATGCTGATCCATCAGGGTGGCATCATCAAAGAGGGCGTAAATGCGGAACTTGATGAACTCCGCACGATTGCATTTGCCGGCAAAGACTATCTGGTACAAGTGCAGAAACGTGAAGTCGAACGCACGGGCATTTCTTCGTTGAAGATATCCTACAACAAAGTGTTTGGCTATTATCTGGAGGTGAGCAACGCGAACAAAGACAAGGTGCCCACCGACTGGATTCGGAAACAGACCCTGGTGAATGCTGAGCGCTTCATCACCGAGGAGCTTAAAGTGTATGAAGAGAAAATCCTGCACGCAGAAGAAAGATTGTCTGCTATTGAGCAGCGGCTCTTTCAGGAGCTCGTGCATC
This sequence comes from Cyclobacteriaceae bacterium, assembly GCA_044227305.1. Lineage (GTDB taxonomy): Bacteria > Bacteroidota > Bacteroidia > Cytophagales > Cyclobacteriaceae > ELB16-189. The sequence goes on from JBGAFJ010000003.1 coordinate 270,725, forward strand.
ATGCAGGGGACTTCGTATCCCAAATACAGCAAAACGCAAGGATTGTGGCGATGCTGGATTGCCTTCTTTCTTTTTCAGCAACAGCCATCGCAAACCGTTACGCCAGGCCCGACATAAATGAATCGACAGAGCTGATTATTAAAGCCGGCCGACATCCGGTTATTGAAAAGCAGCTTCCGCCCGGAGAAAGTTTCGTTCCCAACGATATCTACCTGGATAATGATACCCAGCAGATCCTTGTGATCACGGGTCCTAACATGGCTGGAAAATCCGCATTGCTTCGTCAAACCGCTTTGATCGTACTCATGGCTCAGATGGGAAGTTATGTTCCTGCGCAGAGTGCAAGCATCGGTATCGTTGACAAGATATTTACGCGCGTGGGTGCCTCCGACAACCTATCGCGCGGAGAATCGACGTTTATGGTTGAGATGACTGAGACTGCGAGCATATTAAATAACCTGAGTGACCGCAGCCTCATCCTCATGGACGAGATCGGCCGGGGTACCAGCACCTACGACGGAGTTTCTATTGCGTGGGCGATCGTTGAGTATCTCCATCAGCACAAAGACGCTAAACCAAAAACACTTTTTGCCACACATTACCATGAGCTGAATCAATTGGCTGAAGATTTTCCACGCGTGAAAAACTTTAATGTTTCCGTAAAAGAAGCCGGTGATAAAATCATCTTCATGCGTAAACTCAAAGAAGGTGGTAGCGAGCACAGCTTTGGTATTCATGTGGCGCAACTTGCGGGAATGCCCAACCGGATTGTGTTGCGCGCAAACGAGATCCTTCATTTTCTCGAGAAGGACAGGCACAAGAACGAGCCAGCGAAGAAGCTTGCCGACATGCCGAAAGAGAACTTTCAGATGAACTTATTCGAGTTGGACCCCCGTCAAAAACAAGTTCAGGAACTCCTGTCAAAAATTGATATCAATACCGTGAGTCCTGTAGAAGCCCTTTTGAAACTCAACGAGATTATCTCAATCATTAATTCAAAAAAGTAGGGCAAAATCATCCTTTAGCCGTCACTATTCTCCCCCCAGGCGTATCCACGGCGGGGAATTTTATCCATTACCTAAGGCCTTAATAATGAGAAACATGGGCATTTTTCCTAAATTTGCTGTTTAATAAAACCGGGCTCGGTGTTAATGAAAGCTCTTTACGTACTACTACTCATTCTCCTCAGTTTTAGAATATCCGCTCAAACCGGTCCCGGAGGCGTAGGTTTGGCTGACGGTACTTCGTCGCTTCAGGGGTGGTGGCGCGCAGAAACTGGGGTAACCTCGTCCGCCGGAGTAGTCAGCGCGTGGGCAGATCAATCGGGATATGGGCACGGTTTCACGCAGCCCACGGCTGGCAATCGGCCGACGGTCACCACGAATGCAACACTAAACGGACAAACTGTAATTCGATACACGTCTGCCAACTCGCAGTTTTTTACTGCCCCCACTTATACAGGGCCCAATTCAGCGGATATGACCGTTTTCTTTGTCGCGAACGGAACCAACTATCAATCATTGATCAGGTTCCAGAATTCTGGAGGAACCTTTGTGGTCTTCCCGTGGAATTTGGGGTCGCCTGCCAATTCATTTATTACTTCCAGTGACGGTGGAACTGGTGGAGGAATAGCATCTGGCCTTGTGTCCAGTGCAAATAACATCGCCGGCGCGCGGTATACGGCGAATACGACAAACGGTATGCAGACCTGGCTAAACGGCGTGGTCAACGCGCAACGAACCAGCACCGGTGCGACACTTCCGTCTCAACTTTTGTATTCAGGACAGTACAGTGGCGGAGGCGAATTCCCGAATTGCGACGTGGGCGAAATGATTGTCTATCATTCAGCACTCAACAACGCACAAATGGTCATCGTACAGAACTATTTATCGGCAAAGTTCAATTCAGCACTCAGTTCGAACGACGTGTACACAATGGACAACAATGCCAACGGTGACTTTGATTACGACGTAGCAGGAATCGGGCGTGTAAGCGCGAGCGCCATTCAAAGCGATTCGAGAGGAACAGGCTTCGTCAGAATCCTGAACGCAACGGATCTCGGTGATAACGAATATTTTATGTGGGGTCATAATGGTGCTACAGCCCAGGCAACCAACACTACGGACATCCCGGCCGGAATTACCGCTCGATTCGCAAGGGTGTGGAGGGTATCAGAGGTTGGCGAAGTTGGGAACATTGACATTCAATTCGACGTGACTGGTCTGCCGGACTTTACAAGTTTATCAGCTTGTGATGCTGCAAGTTCCATTCGCCTGTTGGTAGATACTGATAACGATGGTTTTTTCAACAACTCAACACCGATTACTGGCGCAACAAACATTGGTGGGAATATTTATCGATTCGCAAACGTAACCCCCGTTAACAATCAATATCGCTTCACCATTGGCATCGTAAGTTCCAGCGTTACCGGTCCTGGTGGTATAGGTGGTACCAATGGAACCACCAACCTGGCACTTTGGCTTCGCGCGGATAAACTGAGCCTGGCGAATGGTGCCAATGTTTCCACCTGGACAGATCAATCGGGTTATTCGAATAATGCAAATGCGGTGTCTACGTTCGAGCCATCTTTTGCCACAAATCAACTTAACTCCACCCTGCCCACAGTAAGATTCACGGCGTCTAATATTGATTACATGCGGATTACTGATGCAACTAGTCTGAAACCAGGCAACGTTTCAATTTTTGCCGTGGGCCGGTATAACGTCGCCACGAGCACCAGTGGGCCTTTGATTGTGAAAGCCACCAACAACACATATGCTGATGGCTATGGAATTTTACGGGACGGAAGCAACAATGCGCTACGAACTTATGTTACGAGTCGCGCGGCAAATTTTGTAAACGGCAACCTGGCCGGGGGAACCTATGCGACCATTGAGTCGATTTATAACAGTGCTGCCAACAATATTCAATTGCTGTATAACGAGAGCAGCCAGGGCACTGATAACTTCAACTCAGCCATCACGAACTCAACCAATTTCATGTACCTCGGCATAGGGCCCGACGCGGCTGGAACAGGAGTTGCCGCTCCTTTCGACGGAGATATTGCCGAAATGATAGTTTACAATCGTGCAGTGGGATTAACAGAGCGATACCTGATTGTGAATTACCTCTCAGCGAAGTACAACTTGGCGTTGTCAGCAAACGACTTCTATACAGGTGATACGGGCGGTGGCAATTTTGATTTCGACATGGCTGGCATTGGTCGCATCAGCGCAACCGATCTGGTCACGGACGCAAAAGGAACAGGTATCGTTCGCATCAGCAATCCCAGCAATCTTGACAACAATGAAGGTCTTTTGTGGGCTTCTAACTCTCAGCCGCTGATTGCTTCAACTGCTGACGTCCCGACCGGTGTGCAGGCGCGGTTCCAGCGTGTCTGGTCCGTAAATGAAGTTGGAGATGTTGGGACAGTTGACGTCACGTTCGATCTTTCAAGCCAGAGTCCGGTGACCGCCTCGGACCTGAGACTGTTGATAGATCCGGAAGGCAATGGAATTTTTAATGAGGTCTCAACCATCATTATTTCCGGCGCAACCGCTCTTTCGTGTAGCAATTATTTATTTCCCGCCGTACCCGCAGCCAGCATCGCCAACAATTACAGGTTTACACTCGGAACCGCAAATAAGATTCAAACGCCACTTCCTATCGAGTTACTTTCATTCTATGGCAGCATCACACAAAATGGCGTTGAGTTAAACTGGACGACCGCTACAGAGAAGAACAGTGATTATTTCTCTATTGAACGCTCCATCGATGGTGAAAAATTTGTTGAGATCGCGGTACAGAAAGCCGCAGGGACCAGTACCGAACAACGCAATTATTCTGTTACGGACATTGCAGCTCCTACAGGAAAAAATTACTATCGACTGAAGATGTTCGATTATGATAAGGCGTTCACCTATTCAAAAATTATCATTGTGGACAATCCGCTTACTGAGGGTAAGGTGATAGTGAGTCCGAATCCGGTAAAAATAGGAAGCGACCTGGAAGTGCGGATGGTCAATATGTCGAACCTGGATTCAGAAATGATGAGCTTCGCGTTGTTCGACATGCTCGGACGCCAGATTACCGTTCCCTACGAGATGAGGGACGCCAATATTTTTGCATTAAAAACCGGCGTAACGCCTGCGGCAGGATTCTATATCCTGAAAATTAAATCCGCCAACTGGACCCGTGAATATGTACAACGTGTCTTAATAACCGAGTAATGATTCTATGAGGGTAGCCTGCATCCTGGTTCTAAGCGTAATATTTACAAATGTCGCCGCGCAGACAGGACCCGGCGGTGTAGGCACATCGACGAATAACGTATTATGGCTGCGTGCAAACAGCAATGTTTACACAGACGCAGGTGTAACCTCCGCCGCCGATGGAAACTCCGTGCAGCAATGGAATGACCAGTCCGGCAACGCCAAAAATGCGATACAGCTCACAACAAACCAACCCGTTTATAAGACCAACATCCTGAATGGTCAACCGGCAATCCGTTTTACGGGCCCCAGCAGTCGTATTCTTTCGGCCGGAGTATCAACCGGCAACTCGGCATCCGTATGGGCGGTGGCGTCGTGGTCCGCATTGTCAACGCCTAACCCGGGAATCATTCAAGCATCTCCGTCAGGGCTTGGATTCTCTACCAGTGGCACAGACAAAGTTATCGGCATGTGGGTCAATTCGACTTCACCTTTCAGAGTGTGGGGCCGCGGAGTTCAAACCAATAATACACAGGTGAACTTCAGCAATGCCTCCGGAACTGCTACAACAGTCAATACACCTTACATAATTTTAAGTCATTACAATTCCGCCGCCACCACGATGACCCAATACGTTATGGGTAATGTTTCAAGCACCGTAGCTTATGACGGTACACTGCGGTCATGGACCGATTTCGGGATCGGAAATCAGTCAGGAACAGAAGGCTGGACTGGTGACATTTCGGAAGTGATTGCCTTCAACAGCGCTGTGAACAATGCGCAGCGGATCATCGTCGATAATTATCTGTCCGCAAAATATGGACTCACACTGAGCAGCAATGACTTGTACACGATGGACACTCCGGCTAATGGAGATTTTGACTTTAACGTAGGCGGTATCGGAAGATTCAGTGCTACGGAAATGCAGACCGACTCGCAAGGCTCGGGATTTGTTCGGATATCAAACCCCACCGATCTTTTGTCAAACAATGAGTATTTTTTCTGGGGACACAACAGCCTTGCCGCGCAGGCAACAAATACGACTGATATTCCCGCCGGGTATGGCATCACCGGGCGTTTTGCGCGCGTTTGGCGGGTAAGTGAAGTGGGCGAAGTGGGAAATGTAGATGTGGCTTTTGATGTCACAGGCCTTCCGGATTTTACGCCCCTGTCGACTTGTGATGCAGCGAGTTCAATACGGCTCCTGATAGACACCAATAACGATGGGAACTTTGCTGACCAAACACCCATCAGTGGTGCGACCAACATCGGAGGAAATGTGTATCGCTTCGCCAACGTAAGTGCACTCAATAACAATTTTCGTTTTACAATCGCTATCGTTGCCACATCGGTAACCGGGCCTGGTGGCGTGGGTGGCACCAACGGTATCACCAACCTCAAACTCTGGCTGGATGCCGGGAAGGGCGTTACGAGCGCGAGTTCCGTGGTTTCAAGCTGGACTGATCAGTCGGGCAACTCTCTTACTGCAACCGCTGCCGCTCCTGCTAACAGACCTACGATCGTGAATAACGTATTGAACACGATTCAACCCGTAATCAACTTCTCTGCGGGATCGAGTCAATATCTGCAGCTTAGCACAAATGTCAACACAACAACTCCCACTGCATTCATTGTGGCGAACAAAACATCTGTAGGCGCTTCATACATGACCATGCTCACCCTTCAATCCAATCTTTGGCTCGGACGTGGCAACACAACAGATCAATGGGGTATGTATTTGAATACTGACGTACTCTCTGGCACTACGCTCGGAGCTACGTACAGGATCCTGACTACATCGGAAAAAGCTTTCAACAATGTTGATTTCTTCACCAACGAAACTTTCGTAAACCTAACCACGGGAACAGCACTCCATGGCAAGGGAATGGGAACTATTGCAGCCAATAACAGTGGAACTTCTGGCAGCGGCTTTCAATTTTTCGACGGGAATATCGCGGAGATCGCGATTTACAATACCAATCTAAACACCGCGCAAAGGATTATTGTTGATAATTATCTCGCCGCCAAGTATGGACTGGTGCTTACTGGCAATGACATTTACACACAGGACAATGGCTCTGCGCCAAACAACTTCGATTTTGATGTAGCTGGCATCGGTCGGTTTAGCTCAACAGAACTGCATAGCGACGCCCGTGGCACTGGCATCGTTCGCATATCCAATCCCACCAGTCTGGACAACGGCGACTACCTGCTATGGGGACACAACAATCTGCCCTTGATTGCCAACACTGTGGACGTTCCAACAGGCCTCGGGGTGCAAGCGAAGTTCCAGCGGATTTGGGCCGTGAATGAAGTGAATGAGGTGGGAGCAGTTGATCTGCAGTTCGACCTCACAGGGCAATCTCCGGTCACGGCATCAGACTTGAGGCTGTTGATCGATCCGGAAGGCAATGGCGTATTCAATGAAGGTACCACAACAGTGATTTCAGGTGCAATAGCCCTTTCCTGCAATAATTATCTTTTCTCGGGTGTGCCTGCGGCAAGCCTGGGTAACAACATGAGATTTACACTGGGCACGGCCAATAAGATTAACACACCACTTCCGATTGAATTGACCTCTTTCTACGGCACTATTGACGAAAATGGCGTTGACTTGAACTGGGCCACCGCAACAGAACACAACAGTTACTATTTTTTGGTGGAGCGCTCTCTGGATGGCGAAAAGTTTAGTGAAATATTGCAGCGCCCAGCTGCAGGCACCAGCACAGAACAGCGGCTCTATGCGGCTACGGATGTGTCTGCCCCGGCGGGTAAACTTTATTATCGTCTTAAAGCGGTTGACTATGACAACAGCTACACCTATTCTAAAATTATCGCCATTGACAATCCGTTTGCCGAAAGCAGAGTGGTGGTGAGTCCAAATCCGGTAAAGATTGGAAATGACCTCGAGGTTCGCATATTAAACACCTCCAAACTTGATCCGGAAAAAATGAGCTTCACATTGTTTGATATGCTGGGCCGGCAGATTACCACACCTTATCAAATAAAAGACTCGAATGTATTTTCCCTGAAAACAAGTGCCACTCCGGCGGCAGGATTTTACATTCTAAAAGTTAAATCATCGGATTGGACGCGTGAATTTGTGCAACGCGTTTTGCTGACGGAGCAATAGATCATCGCTTGCGAAACCTCCTGTGGGGGTTTTTGCCTCTGCCGTTTTTTGAATCGAAACTCTTCGCGGGCCTCTGCTCAGGCTGATAAGCGGGGCCTGCTCCGAGGAACTCCGGTAACTGGAGTTTCGGCACCGTGGTGCCAATCATGTTTTCTATACCAAAGAATTTTCGCTGGTCCTTTTCAGTGATAAAAGTGATCGCTGTACCAGTCGTTTCAGCTCTGGCCGTTCGCCCGATACGGTGAACATAGTCTTCAGGATCCGGGGGGACGTCATAGTTGACCACAAGACTAATCCCCTCCACGTCGATCCCACGCGAAAGCACATCCGTGCCGATAATCGTGCTGATCTGTTTGCTTTTGAATGCCCGCATGATCTCTTCACGCTCTGCCTGTTCAAGATCTGAATGAAAGGCCCGGACAGGAAATCCAGCCTTCACCAACGTATGATCGAGCTTTTTCACATTTTCCTTGGTCGAAGCAAATACGATGACACTGGTGTAATCACCTTTTTCAAGAATGTGTTTTATCAATGGTACTTTCTGGGTATCGTGCACCATGTAAGCCTGTTGCAAAATCCCTTCAGCGGGCTTTGATATAGCTATGTTAATCTCTACCGGTTGCTGCAGAATCCGGTTCGCGAGTTTTCGGATGTTGGGTGGCATCGTCGCCGAGAACAACAGCGTCTGGCGTTCCTTCGGTAGATAACTGATGATCCTCACAATATCTTCGTAGAATCCCATGTCAAGCATGCGATCCGCTTCATCAAGAATCAGGTGTTTCAGGTGTTCGAGCTTAACGGTGCCACCCGCCAGTAACGCTATAAGTCTTCCGGGCGTGGCAATCACGATGTCGGCTCCATGATCCAGGGCCTTTCGTTGCTGATCCCAGGTGGCGCCATCACCACCCCCGTAAATAGGAATCGAACTGACGCCTGTGAAGTAGGCGAAGCCTTCAATCTGCTGGTCGATCTGTTGTGCTAGCTCACGGGTAGGGGCAATTACCAGCGTGTTCAAATGCCGGTGATCGGTATGGATGATCTTGTGTAACACCGGTAAGATATAAGCCGCGGTCTTACCAGTTCCGGTTTGCGCACAGGCGATCACATCTTTGTTTTGCATGATCACGGGGATAGCCTGTTCCTGGATCGGGGTGGGTTTTTCATAACCCATGGAGTCCAGACCTTCCTGGAGCTTTTGATCAAAATGAAAATCGCTGAATGTCAACCGGGGTGATTTATTTGTTAGAACTGATAAAGTCAAATCCTGTGAATGGAACAAGCACTTTGGGCAATTTGATGCCGTTGGGTGTTTGGTTGTTCTCCAGGATGGCCGCCACGATTCGGGGCAGCGCCAATGCACTTCCGTTCAATGTATGAAGAAGCTGGGTCTTTCCGTCTTTATTTTTATATCTGAGTTTCAGGCGGTTTGCCTGGAAGGTCTCAAAGTTGCTGACCGAACTCACTTCAAGCCATCGTTGCTGCGCACCGGCATATACTTCCATGTCAAAGGTCATCGCTGAATTAAATCCCATATCACCTCCACACAAAAGGAGTTTACGATAGGGAAGCTCCAGTTTTTCGAGCAAACCCTGCACATAATTACACATTTGATTGAGGGCTTCGTATGATTCCTCAGGCTTTCTGATCTGCACTATCTCAACTTTGTCGAATTGATGCAGTCTGTTGAGACCACGAACGTGTGCACCCCAACTGCCTGCTTCCCGCCGGAAGCAAGGCGTATAACCAGCATTCTTTACCGGCAAATCAGTTTCGTTAAGGATCAAATCCCGGTAAAGGTTTGTGATGGGCACTTCTGCGGTGGGGATAAGGTAGAGTTCATCCTCGCCGATAAAATACATTTGCCCTTCTTTATCGGGAAGCTGACCTGTGCCATATCCACTGGCCTTATTGACTACAATGGGAGGCTGTATTTCCAGATATCCTTCACGTTCCGCTTCCTGCAAAAAGAAATTTACAAGGGCTCGCTGAAGTCGGGCACCCTTGCCCTTATAGACCGGAAAGCCGGCGCCTGAGATTTTGTTGCCCAGGTCGAAGTCGATGATGTCATATTTCTTGATGAGTTCCCAATGTGGGAGCGCATCCGGGGTGAGCGTCGGTTTTGTTCCATGTTCGTGCACTGTGATGTTGTCGTCCGGAGTTTTTCCAGCAGGCACCTTTTCTGCCGGAACATTAGGAATCTTGTATAAGAGGTCCTGCAATTTGTTTTCCTGAGTAACAAGAAGTTCTTCGAGAGCTTTGATCTGCTGTTTGTCGTTCGCGACCTGAGCCTTCAGACTGTTCGCCTCGTCGGTTCTGCCGTTCTTGATAAGGTCTCCGATTTTTTTTGAATCGGAATTTGATTTCGCCTTCAGGTCGTCTGCTTGTTTCTGGATGTCTTTGCGCTGCTGATCAGTGTCTACCACTTGGCGGACAAGCTCTTCCGCCGAACCGAAGTTTCTCTTTCTCAGTCCTGCAAGAATTCGCGCTTCGTTTTCCCTGATTGTTGCTACCTGGAGCATGACTAATGATTTTGAAGGGGCCAAATTACAAACCTTCTCCATACAAATTCGTCCATTCAACCTAGGGGCCGCCTCGGAGTCCACATTTTTCGACAACCAGGTTGACAAATATTCCATTTTGGCCTATACTTGCAGGGTCGATCAGCCTTCCCGGCCTTTCCCGAGAGACGTTTCACGGTTTACTTGTTCTTTTCTTATCTAACTCAATCGATATAATCCGGGATTCACCGGTTTCCTCACGTGACCTTTACTATACTTTAATTAACTGACCAATTACTTTTTTTGACCCTCATGTATACTATTGATGATCTCAATGTCATGCTCTTGTCTGAATTAAAGGACATCGCAGACGGAATGGGCGTAAAAAACGCCAAGAAACTGGCCAAACAGGACCTTGTCTACAAAATCCTGGATCAGCAAGCCAGCAACCCGGCACCAGCCAAGAAAAACGAAGAAGGCGAACGTAAGATGCGCCCCCGCAGGCGTGAAAACGTTGCGCCCGCCGCCGCCCAAAGTCCGCCGAAAGAGAAGGAAAAAAACGCGCATGAACTTCAAACCGCTGATCTCGATACAGAACAGCCTGTGACCCGCTTTGATGAATCGACTCCCAAGTTCGAAGAGCCCGCCCAACCTGAATCTCAGCAATCAAATAACAACGGCGAAAACCAACCAAGAAACGAAGGTCCGCGCGAAGAACGCCAGCAGCAATCTTCACGTGTGGTCAACATAAAAGACTTCGATGGTGCCATCACCAACGAAGGTGTACTGGAACTTATGCAGGATGGCTACGGCTTCCTTCGCTCTTCCGATTACAACTATCTTGCGAGCCCCGATGATATCTACGTCTCACCTTCGCAGATAAAGTTATTGGGCCTCAAAACCGGCGACACCGTAAAGGGTCAGATCCGCCCACCGAAAGAAGGTGAAAAATACTTCGCGTTGCTGAAGGTGGATAATGTGAATGGCAAGACTACGGAAGAAATTCGTGATCGTGTCGCATTCGAATACCTGACACCACTCTTTCCCAACGAAAAACTCAAGCTCAGCACTACTCCAGACAACATGTCGACCCGTATCCTCGACCTGTTTGCTCCAATCGGTAAAGGCCAGCGTGGGATGATCGTAGCTCAACCCAAGACCGGTAAGACTGTTTTGTTGAAACAGATTGCGAATGCAATTGCTGAAAATCATCCGGAAGTATACCTCATCGTACTGCTCATCGACGAACGTCCTGAAGAAGTAACCGATATGGCACGTAGCGTCCGCGCTGAAGTGATTGCGTCGACATTCGACGAGCAAGCTGACCGTCACGTTAAAATCGCAAGCATCGTCTTGGAGAAAGCAAAACGTATGACTGAGTGCGGTCACGATGTTGTCATCCTTCTTGATTCAATCACGCGTCTCGCCCGTGCTTACAACACTGTCGTACCTTCATCAGGAAAAATCCTGTCGGGTGGTGTGGACGCGAACGCGCTTCATAAACCGAAACGCTTTTTCGGTGCTGCCCGTAAGATTGAAAATGGCGGATCGCTCACAATCATTGCAACCGCCTTGATCGATACCGGCTCCAAGATGGACGAAGTGATCTTTGAGGAATTCAAAGGAACCGGTAACATGGAATTGCAGCTCGATCGCAAGCTCTCGAATAAGCGTGTATACCCGGCGATCGATGTACCGGCGTCCGGCACCCGTCGTGAAGAGCTCCTGATGAAAGAGGAAGAACTTGCCCGGGTGTGGATCCTTCGCAAATACATGAGCGATATGAACTCAATTGAGGCCATGGAATTCCTGTTGAGCAAGATGAAGGGGACGCGCAACAATGCCGAATTCCTGATCTCGATGAACGGATAGCAAGTACTAGAAATAAGAATCTAAAAAGCGTCGGCCGGCTGGCTGACGCTTTTTTTGTTTCGCGAAAGCTTAACAAAAAAGCCCCGAGGCACTTGCCAGGGGGCTTTTTCAGGGTGAAAGACGGGACTCGAACCCGCGACCCCCAGAATCACAATCTGGTGTTCTAACCAACTGAACTACTCTCACCGTTTTGGGGATTGCAAAGGTAGCCAGCCGGTGGATAATTGCAAAAACCAGCTACCGACCGGTGAATAATAGTCGCTTGCCCCGGGCCGCGTCATTTACTCTTCCGTCCGCATAGGCAAGGATGCCAGATACAAACGTATGGGTCACCGACGCGCCAAAGGTCGTCCCTTCAAAAGGAGACCAACCACATTTAGCCAGAATGTTTGACCGATCTACGGTCCACGGTTTATTCAAATCGACCAACGCCAAATCTGCATAGTAGCCTTCGCGTATAAATCCACGTTCCTGTATCCGGAATAATATTGCGGGATTGTGAGCCATTTTTTCCGCGATCTTCTCCAATGAAATCTTCCCCTTCCGGGAAAACTCCAGCATCGCTACGAGACTGTGTTGTATCAGGGGTCCGCCCGATGGAGCTTTAAAATAAGTGTTATTCTTTTCCTCAATTGTATGAGGCGCATGATCCGTCGCAATTACATCAATGCGGTCATCCAGCATAGCCTGAAACACCGCTTGCTGATCGACAGATGTTTTGATCGCAGGGTTCCACTTGATCTTTGTCCCCAGCCGCGCATAGTCGCCGTCATTGAACCACATGTGATGAATGCACGCTTCTGAGGTGATCCTCTTTTCTGCCAACGGCGTGCTGTTTTCAAACAGTGCAGTCTCCTTCGCTGTCGAAATATGAAGGATATGAAGTCTCGTACCGAATTTTTTTGCGAGCCCTATGGCAAAAGACGAAGATTTATAACACGCTTCTGCGCTGCGAATCAATGGATGGCATTCGATCGGAACATTTTCTCCATACTTTTTTCTGTATTCTTCTGCATTTTCCCTGATGGTTGTTTCATCCTCGCAGTGGGTGGCAATCAGCCCCGGAAACTTCGAATAAAAACCCTCCAGTGTGGTGGCGTTGTCAACCAAAAGATTTCCGGTTGAGGATCCCATAAATATCTTTAGTCCACAAACTTTCCGTAGATCTGTTTTGAGTGCTTCGTCGAGATTATCATTGGATGCGCCCATGAAAAATGAAAAATTCGCCAACGAATCACGCGCACCGATCGCGTACTTGTCTTCGAGTAGTTGCTGCGTAAACACCGGCGGCACCGTATTGGGCATCTCCATAAAACTCGTAACACCCCCTGCCACCGCAGCCCTGGACTCCGAGTGAATGGTCGCTTTGTGTGTCAATCCTGGTTCACGAAAATGAACCTGATCATCAATGACGCCTGGGAAGAGATGCTGACCATTCGCATCCAGTATTGTCGCCTGTCCATCATTGATACTGCCACCGATTTTTTCAATTCGCTCTCCATCGACAAGCACGTCTCCCTCAACGACCTTGCCTTCGTTTACTATCTTCGCGTTAACAATGAGCGTTTTCATGCACTACAAAGATAAATCCATTTGATTTGGAAGCGACAAATAATTCGTGGGACAACCTTAAACTGAATCCACAGTTGCTGAAAGCGGTCCGTGAGGAAGGTTTTCAACATCCCACTGAGATCCAGCAGAAAGCGATTCCACTTATTCTCGGCGGGCAGGCTGTTATCGGTGTGGCCCAAACCGGGACAGGGAAAACTGCTGCCTATGTGCTTCCGCTCCTGAAAAAACTCAGTCATGCACAGGGAAACGATCCGCGAATCCTGGTGCTTGCTCCCACCAAAGAACTCGTAATACAGATTGCAGAGCATGCGAAAGCTCTTTCAAAGTTCACCGACCTCCGCATCGCAGCGATCTACGGGGGCGTGGGTCCAAAGACACAAATCGAAGCGATTCAGGCTGGCGTCGATGTGCTCATCGCCACGCCGGGTCGTTTTATGGAGATCTATCTTCGTGGCGATATACCCGTGAAGCAAATCAAAACGCTTGTGCTCGACGAGGCTGACCGCATGCTTGACATGGGATTTATGCATCAGCTGAGGAAAGTTTTCGAGGTCATTCCCCAAAAAAGACAGAACCTTTTGTTTACGGCCACTTTTCCACCCAAAGTAGAAAAGCTGGCAGAAGAATTTTTAGAGTTCCCGGTCAAGATTGAGGCGACCCCTGAAGTGATGGCCGCGCAACAGGTGGAGCAAATACTTTATCACGTGCCGAACCTGAGAACAAAAATCCATTTACTTGAGCATCTCCTGCAGGATCGTGAGACATTCAACCGGGTAATGATCTTCGCCCGGACCAAAGACTCGGCTGACAACGTGTTTAAATACCTTGAACGAAGACAATTGGGTCCTGTGCGTGTGATTCACAGCAATAAGGGACAAAACAGTCGTATCAACGCGATGAATGAATTCAAGGAAGGTGCTCTTCGCATTCTTGTTTCGACGGATGTATCATCACGCGGAATAGACGTGACGGGTGTGTCGCACGTGATTAATTTCGAAGTGCCGATCCAATATGAAGATTATATACACCGGATTGGACGTACCGGCCGGGCATTCCGTGCAGGAACAGCCATCACTTTTGTGGATGAAGCCGAGCGCTATCACATTGGCAAGATCGAAGCACTTATGAAAGAAAAGATTCGTTTTCAAAAAATGCCAGTGGGAGTTATTGTCGAAGATACCAGTGCCGAAGAGTCAAAAAGGATTGCCAGGGAAATCGACCGGCAAAAGCGATTTGAAGACCCCGAATTCAAAGGAGCCTTTCACGAAAGGAAGAGAAAGTAACGATGTGGTTTGTCCGTTGACATAAATCACATCGTGATTGACCTGGCAATGTATTAACTAGAACTACAAACCAATACTGCATTATGGATCAACGAATCATCAATCTTTTTGACGAATACACGCATGCTCCGTTGAGCCGCGAAGTATTCATGAAACGCCTTACTGCACTCACAGGAAGCACGGCAGCCGCATTAGCGATTTTGCCGATGCTGGAGGTTAATTACGCCAAAGCTGCAACCATTACTGATCAGGACGACCGGCTCACGACAGAACGCATTACTTACCCTGGTGATGGTTCAGAAATGAAAGGTTATGTAGCCCGTCCCAAAGCGAACGGAAACTATTCGGCGGTTGTAGTAATCCATGAAAACCGCGGGCTAAATCCACACATTGAAGATATCACACGCAGGGTGGCCCTGGCGGGCTATCTCGCGATGGCTCCGGACGCGTTGTCACCGCAGGGGGGAACGCCGGCCAACGAGGATCAGGCTCGCGAGATGTTCCCGAAACTGGATGCCGCAAAAAATCTAAACAACTTCATGAAAGCTTTTGATTATCTGAAAAGCCGCAAGGATTGCAATGGCAAGTTCGGATCAGTTGGCTTTTGCTGGGGTGGTGGCATGGTAAACCAACTGGCTGTTAACGTGCCCTCGCTCCGGGCAGCGGTCGCCTACTACGGAAGGCAACCGGAATCCGCTGATGTATCCAAGATCAAAGCTGCCGTCCAACTTCACTACGCTGGTATGGACGAGCGTATTAACGCGGGAATTCCTGCCTATGAAGAGGCCCTGAAAAAAGCGAATATGAAGTATGAATTATATGTTTATGAAGGCGCTCAACACGCATTCAACAATGACACAGCGCCTACCCGTTACAATGAAGCCGCTGCGAAGCTTGCCTGGAGCAGAACGATTGAGTTTTTTGGAAAGCATTTGAGCTAAAATCGGAATCAGTTTCAATTCAACGGTTTGCGAAGGCGCACGGATGAATAAAAACTCGTTGTGCGCCTTCGGTGTTTTGTGACTGGTTATTAAAATAAAAACGAACGAAGTGCATTTGACCATCGGGATAGTTTTTGATAAATTTATTTCATGATCACATGCGAGGATTTTCAATTGCAATCACTCAGCAAACAAATTGTTTTGTTGTATGAACATGGCTCCTGCGTGATGAGCATTCGCTACTACGGGTACAAAGTGAACCTGTATTTATTGGGGGATTTTTACCTCGAAGTTTTTTATAATCACAAGAAAGATCTCATTGAGAAGATCATTCCATTAGACACGCGCCACAGCCGCATGGACTTTTACATGGCGCAGATCAAGCTGCCCATCTCTCTGTAAACCCTGAAGAAGGCATCTTCCGATAGGGTTTCGAATTCACCTCAACATAAAAGAAAAAACCCCGATCCTGATTGCTATCGGGACCGGGGTCTGTTATTAGTATCTGTCAGCGATTACGCTGTCGCCGTTGCTTCTGTTGGTGTTTTAACCTGTGCTTTCAGGACAACATTTTTGCGCGCCTTGTAACCACAGTAGCTGCACTGATAGTGCTTGATAAGCTCACCTTCTTCAGTTTCAGTGGGCTGTTTCACGATCTCCTCGCGCATTACTTTAAACGTCTGGTAATTACACTCGGGGCACTGAATCGCATGAAGGTGACCAGCATATTTTTCAATTTTAATAAAGCCAGTCTCTTCGTCTTTCCAAACATCGTAGTCTACAGAATAGAGGTTTTCCTCAGCCTGCATACCTTCGTCGAGGTGAACGTCTTCTTCTTCCTCACTCAGGAGCTTCATCGGCTTACCAGTTTTGGGTGATATCCTGGGCTTATAGCGGAGTACTTTCAAGCGCTTCTCGATGAAAAAAGGATAATAGAATTTTAACAGATTCTGCACGATAAGGGCTGCGATCGTTCCCAACATGGCTGTAAGGAACACTCGCACAAAAATCAGGATCGTGGTCAGTTCTACGATGTTGGCATTAAAGAAAAAACATGCGCCAAGGATAATAATAAGGCTTGCGTACCAAAGGAAATTAACCTCATGCTTATTGATGAAGTCATACTTGTCTTTGTTATCCGGAATCGTGGAAAACCTGACAAGGTAGCCCAGCACTACCAAAATACCTGCTGCCCAGCAGACATACGAGAGGTTTAGGGCCATGCCGTTCCAGGATGCGTAAGGACTTTCAACCATGGTGTTTATGTGTTTTCAGTTTATAATCTTAACAAATATAGACACTCCGTCTATTACCTACAATTTCAATCTTATGACCTGTTGATTCGAAATGAATCACCAATTTAAGGTGATTGGGCAAAAATTCCAATGCGCTCTAAAATTTAATCAGAATTATCGGAAAAAAACCCCTCGGCAAATCTCGTAAGGATGGACTGAGACTCATTTTTCGCCTCAAAAAAGCCCATGTGAGCGGTTTTTTCAAGCTCGAACAACGCCAGGGAAGGAACATGGGAGCACATTTCTCTGGATGTTTTAAGGGGAATGATGGTATCCTCTTTACCAGCGATAACCAGCTTCTGGATTTTGCTCTTCCTCCACCAAAGTGATCGATCCGGACGGTCACGCATGGCGCGCAAATAGGCAATCAACGTTTGCTGATTTGTGCGTTTAGCGATCCCGAAAGTCTCCTCAACACCAGGGCCTGACTTATCAAAAAATAATCCTGGCACAAAGGTCTCAACATAAGGCAATACGCCATGTTCATTCACAAATCTGGAAACCTTGTCGCGACTTTCTTTCTTTTCGTCTGAGTCTGCAAAAACAGTTGAGTGGAATAATCCGATTGCCGATATTTTTTCCGGATGACGCTCAGCAAGGGATAAGGCCACATATCCTCCCAGTGAATGCCCGACCACGAACGCGTCTTTCAGATGTATGTCTCCTATCCATTTCACGATCTCATCGGCAACGTCGTCAATAGTAAATCCGGCAGCCAACAATGGGGATTTGCCGAAGCCTGGCAGATCGGGAATTAAGATTCTGAAATTCTCAGCCAGGGGTTTGACGAAGTCGCTCCAGATTTCGCGCGACTCACAGAAGCCATGCAAAAAAATAATCGCCCGCCCCGCCCCTTGCTCGTCATGGTAGATTGAACTCATCAGGCCATCCTGGAGATGGTCTCCAGCATCGACTGTACGGCCTTCTCAATTCCGGCGGGGCCAAATCCTGATTCATTATATAGCTCCAGTTGCTCGCCATGCTCAACAATGGCATCGGGGATGCCCAGGCGTTTCACTTCAGCATGGTAGTTATGGTCGGCCATAAACTCGAGGATAGCAGAACCAAAGCCGCCTTGCACGCAGCCATCTTCCACCGTTATTATTCTTTTAAAGCCCGAGAAAATTTCATGCAGCATTTTTTCATCCAGCGGCTTCACAAACCGCATATCAAAGTGAGCGATTCGAATGCCCTGGCTTTCGAATTTGTCACAAACATCGGCAGCATAATTGCCGATATGCCCGATGGTGAGAATGGCTACGTCTTCTCCGTCTCTTAATTTTCTTCCTGTGCCGATTTCGATCTTCTCGAAAGGTGTTTTCCAATTTTCCAAAACACCTTGCCCGCGGGGATAGCGAATGGAAAACGCTTTTCCTCTTCGCGGTAGCTGCGCGGTAAACATCAGGTTCCTGAGTTCTGCCTCATTCATAGGCGCGGACACGATCATGTTTGGCAGGCAACGGAAGTATGCGATGTCATACGCGCCATGGTGTGTGGGTCCATCTGAACCGGCGAAGCCCGCCCGATCGAGACAAAAATTCACCGGCAGATTCTGAATACAGACATCGTGGATCACCTGATCATAAGCTCGCTGCATGAAAGAACTGTAAATGTTGCAGAATGGAATCAGGCCTTGTGTTGCAAGCCCCGCCGAAAAAGTGACTGCATGCTGTTCAGCGATGCCTACATCGAAAGCACGATCAGGCATAGCCTTCATCATAATGTTCAGCGAAGAACCCGAAGGCATGGCCGGTGTGATACCCATGATCTTGTCATTGCTTTGGGCAAGCTCAACCAGCGTATGTCCGAACACGTCCTGATATTTAGGCGGCTGCGGCTTTTCGTAAACCTTTTTATGAATTTCTCCGGTGATTTTGTCAAAGGTGCCAGGTGAATGCCAGGTCGTTTTATTCCCTGTTTCAGCGGGAGCAAATCCCTTACCCTTCACGGTGACGCAATGGAGTATCTTGGGCCCTTTTATACTTTTCAGGTCATTCAGCACTGCGACCAGGTGGTCCACATCATGTCCGTCTACTGGTCCGAAGTAGCGAAGGTTCAGCGCTTCAAAAAGATTGCTCTGGCTCAGCAGCGCAGACTTGATGGCTGTGTCGACTTTCGAGGCGATGTCCTGAGCACTTTTTCCAAACTTGGAAAACTTACCGAGCAGATTCCACACATCGTCCTTGAAACGGTTATACGTTTTCGAAGTAGTGATGTCCGTGAGATAGTCTTTCAGGGCTCCAACGTTGGGATCAATTGACATGCAATTGTCATTGAGCACGATCAGAAGGTTGGTATCGGACACACCCGCGTGATTAAGGCCTTCGAAAGCAATGCCACCCGTTAGCGCGCCATCACCAATCACAGCCACGTGCTGCTTGTCTTCGAGTCCCTTGTACTTAGACGCAGTGGCCATACCGAGTGCTGCTGATACTGAGGTGGACGAATGGCCGACCCCAAAAGCATCGTATTCACTTTCACTTCTTTTTGGAAACCCGGAAATGCCCTTATAGACCCTGTTCGTATGGAAATTGTCGCGGCGACCTGTGAGTATCTTGTGGCCATAAGCCTGATGTCCTACATCCCAGACAATCTGATCGTAAGGCGCATTAAATACGTAATGAAGAGCGACTGTAAGTTCAGTTACTCCGAGGCTGGCACCGAAGTGTCCGCCGTAAATCGACACGTTGTCAATGATAAATTGACGAAGTTCCTGGCAAAGTTGTACCAGCTGGGCCTGATCCAGTTTTTTCAGATCCGCCGGGTTGTTGATCTGGGCTAAGAGTTTGCCGGGAGTAATGAGCATTGGGACGTCTTATAATATCAAACAGCAGATTAAGGTAACTGTTTAAAGGCTATTTTGATTGAAAATCGGGCAAATTTACGGATTTGATTTTCATTCCTGTTTTCTCAGCGTATTTGAATAATTTTGCCGCCCATGACGCAAGAGAATTTCGAAGTAAAGCTTCCCCTTTTCAAAGGTCCTTTCGACCTGCTGTTGTTTTTTATCGAGCGCGACGAGCTTGACATCTACGATATTCCCATTTCAAAGATCACGAATGATTTTTTGAATTATCTGCATCACCTCGAAAACCTCAATGTGGAGCTGGCGAGCGAGTTTATTCTTGTGGCCGCTACGTTGATGCGCATCAAATCAAAAATGTTGCTCCCCCGCCCGCAACTTGACGCTGAAGGCAACGAGATCGATCCGCGCGAAGAGCTGGTAAAACACCTATTGGAGTACAAAAAGTACAAGTCGGTAATTGAGTCTTTCCAGAAAATGGAAGGCGACGAACTTCAGAAAGAGAAGCGCGGCAACATCATGCGCGAATTGAAGTCGTTGGCAGCGAGTGTAAACGTGGAGGCTGAATTGCAGGACGTCGATCTCTACAAACTCATGCAGGTGCTTGAGAAGGTGATGAAGCGCTATGATGAGGAGAAAAATCGTCCCGTACACCAGGTTGTTCAATATCCTTACACCGTGGAGGGGCAAAAGGAATTTATCCTGAACACGTTGACACGTAAACGCATGATCTCTTTCTCTGAGATGCTGGAGGCAAACCCGACGCGTGTTGCGCTTGTGTTTAATTTTCTTGCTGTACTTGAGATGCTTGCCACGGGTCATCTCAACATCCAGCAAGGCGAAGGTTTCAACAATTTCTGGGTGACGCTGAAAGAAGAGCAGACCGAGCCTGCGATCGAACCCGGAGTTGCGGAGTAGTTGATTCCGATTTTTTGCGGCAGAAATGCTGTTGACGGTTAGGGCACATTCTCCTAACTTAAACTTTTCGCGCTACCCTATCTGCCTATGCGTGTGACTGTATTGTTCCTGCTATTCTGCCATGCCTGTTTGGCTCAAACCGGTGTTGGATCTACCTCCAATACAACTCCGGCGAAAGAGAAATTGAATGCAGAAAAATTTCGCGTCGGCTTTCAAGGGGCAGTTGGTTTCATCAGTCCTACTGCCGTAAACAATTACATCTCGAATACGCTTTGTACTTCATGCCTGATTACAGGTTCCACGAAAATTTCAACGGCTGCCAATCTCAATTTCTTTGTTTCCTACGAGCCATCGCAAAGGTGGTCGATAAAAATACCCCTTGAGTATGGGGCGGCGTCGAAGCAAATCCAGGATTTAGGTGGCGCGAAGTCGGACAATTTTTATATGTCCAAATTTACCACGGGCGTTATGGCAACCTACTACATGCCTTTGAATCGGATGCATTGGTTCTTCGGTGGAGGATTGATGTATAACCACAACAGTTTCAATAAATTTCCTGACACCAGTGATAATTTGTTCGGTCAGCGTTTTGAGATCGGTATCAGTCAGCAGCCGCGAAAAAGCAGATGGGAATTGTTTATGATGGTCGACATTATGCCTACAAAATCCATTGACTTCTCCGGCGTATATTTCGGCACACGTGTAGTTATATAAATTAACATGATGAAGAAATTATTCCTTCTCGTTTGTATCGCCTTCAGCATACCGGCGTATGGTCAGACTATTCTGTTGATCCCAGATCGTGTATTCGACGGCACAGAAATGCACGAACGCTGGGCAGTGCTGGTGGAAAAGGATAAGATCACTGCCGTAGGCGCCAAGGAATCCATTACTCCACCGAAGGATACACCGACCCTTTTGATGCCGGGAACTACGTTGCTTCCGGGGCTCATCGAAGGACATTCTCATATGCTTTTGTATCCGTACAACATTACAGATTGGGATACCCAGGTCTTAAAGGAAAGTGATTCCTACCGAACAGCACGTGCTACGGTGCATGCGAAGAACACACTGATGGCAGGATTCACGACGGCGCGTGATTTGGGCACCGAAGGCGCGGGTTATTCTGACGTCGCATTGAAGCGCGCCATCAACGAAGGAATTATCCCTGGTCCGCGTTTAATTGTGGCTGGGCGAGCGATCGTTGCGACGGGCTCCTACGGGCCAAAAGGGTATGATAACGACATGGCGATCATGTTGGGTGCCGAACCGGCTGATGGAGATGATCTTATTCGTGTGGTTCGCGATCAGATCGGGAAAGGCGCAGACTTTATTAAGGTGTATGCAGACTATCGGTGGGGAATAAAAAATGAAGACCAGCCTACTTTCACTCTGGAGGAACTAAAGACGGTCAATGAAGTTGCCAAGAGCAGCGGGCGCTATTTTGTTTGCCATGCCAACAGCAAAGAGGCCATTCGCCGTGCGGTGATGGCCGGTGCGGAAACCATAGAACACGGAAACTTCATTGACGCCGAGATTGCGCAGTTGATGAAAGAACATAAGGTTACCTACTTTCCTACGGTAGCCGCTGTCGATGCCATCAATCAGTACCGCGGTTGGAAAAAGGGAAAAGATGAAGAACCCGAAGCTGTCAAACAAAAGAAACGCAGTCTGAAGGCAGCGATTGATGGCGGCGTCACGATTGGCGTGGGGGGTGATGTCGGTGTCTTCCCGCACGGTGAAAATGCATATGAGATGGAATTGATGGTGGAGTATGGCGGAATGAAACCGCTTGATGTTTTGAAAGCCGCCACCGTAGTAAATGCCCGCGCCATTCATATGGAAAATGAGATCGGCGCAATCAAGGTGGGTATGAAGGCTGACTTGATGGCGGTGAAAGGCGATCCGTCGAAAAATATTTCTGAGCTACGGAAAGTCGCGTTCGTCATGAAAAATGGAGTGATGTACAGAAACGATACCCAACCAGGCAAGTAATAGTTTTCTCCTGGCCTGCGCCTATTCGGCACCAATAAAACAAGATTTATTTTCCGTAAATTCATAATTACCAAGAAGGCACATGAACAGGAAACAAGCACTTAAATCAATGGCAGCGGGTGTTGCCGGCACTATGGCTCTAACTGAATTTGCTAAAGGGATGAATGTTGTTCCGGACGCACTGAAAAACAATATCAACCACTCTGTATGTCAATGGTGCTATTCCAGCATTCCGCTGGAAGATCTTGTGAAATCAGCAAAGGAGATCGGCATCAAGTCCGTTGAACTCCTGAATGCTGAGCAATGGCCTGTTGCGATCAAACACGGTCTGACGTGCGCGATGGGATACGCTACTCCCATTGGTCTCAACAAAGGATTCAACGATCCTTCATTGCACGATCAACTTCTAAAGGACTACACCACCAACATACCAAAGGCCGCGGACGCTGGCTTGAAAAACGTGATCTGTTTCAGCGGTAATGCCAGTGGCCTGAGCTACGAGCAAGGTCTTGAAAATTGCGCCAAAGGCCTGGAGCCCGTGATGAAAGTCGCTGCAAAACATAACATCACTGTATGCATGGAGTTATTGAATAGCCGCGTTGACCACAAGGACTATCAATGCGACCATACCGCCTGGGGTGTGAAACTCTGTGAGAAACTGGGTTCACCTAATTTCAAGTTGCTGTATGACATTTATCACATGCAAATCATGGAGGGTGATGTGATCGCTACCATCAGAAAGAACGCGGCGTACATTGGGCATTATCACACCGGCGGCGTACCGGGCCGCAACGAAATCGACAACACCCAGGAATTATACTATCCAGCAATCATGGAGGCCATCGTGTCCTCGGGATTCAAAGGATTTGTGGCTCAGGAGTTCATTCCAAAAAGGCCCGATAAGATCGCTTCGCTGAGACAGTGCGTTGGAATTTGTGACGTCTGAGGCTTTCTGAATCTAATATGAAATACCATCCTCCTTCATCATGAGAATCGGATGTGTTTTGATTATATGTTTCACCGCTCTTGCTTGTGATGCGCAGGATCGTTCAGCTGCAGCAGCCTATCTGAGTCGGCTTGCCAAAAATGACAATGGTTATTTTTACGCGTTATATGCGCCGGGTAATTTTATAAAATTAACCGAAGAGGACTCAGTGCTTCTGAAAAGGTTTCTTTCAAAGCCAAACCTTTCTGCGGATCAGCATTCGCTCTTTGTTTCAAGAATATCCGATCTTGATCGTCTGAGGCATCTTCAGGGTAGTGTGGTTGTTTATGGACCTCGTTCCATGGAATCTTACGTAATGAATTACACGCCCACTCCTGACATAAGGCAAACTGCTGCGCGGCGTTACAACTTTTTGAGATGGTTTGGAAATTCTTACATGAACTTTGCGAGGCATACACCAGCCTGCAATGCGTCAAGCAGATGGATTTTACCCTATACATTTAACTCGGTGGAAGCCAATCCCAATAGTCTTCCTTTCTACCTGACCCGAACGAACACCAACAAATATTTACTTCGGGACGCTACTCGTCCCTGAGTGAGTTCACAGGATTCGCGAGAGCCGCTTTGATTACATGATATCCTACTGTGATGATCGTGATTACGGTAGCCGCTGCCGCTGAAAGCAGGAAAGTCTTCCACTCCTGTTGCAATTCAATGCGGTAGGCAAATTTTTTCAACCATCCATCGGTAAAGATCCACGCAGCAGGGAACGCGAGAAGCATACCGATCGCCACCAGCACAAAGAACTCTTTAGACACCAGCATCACAAGCCCGTTCACGCTGGCACCGATTACTTTTCTCACGCCAATCTCTTTCGTGCGCTGCTCGGTGGTAAAGGCTGCCAATCCTAATAATCCAAGGCAGGCGATCAGAATGGTAAGCCCGGAGAATGCTGTAAATATCTGGCTGCGTTTTTCATCAGCGCGGTATTGTGAATCCAGGTCTGCGTCGAGGAAAGTGAACTCAAATGGATTTCCAGGAAATATTTCTTTCCATTCCTTTTCGATGCTGGCCATGGACTTCTGTGGATCGCCTGGCGCCAGTCTGACAAAAACATAACGGGTTTCATTGTTCCATAGAATCATTAACGGCTCGATCATGTCATAGAGGGAATTCTGATTGTAGTCTTTGATGACACCCACCACCAACCTTTCGTTGGGGCCATTGGGCCCTCCACCAATCTGAAACTTTTTGCCGATCGGATCTTTCCATCCCATGCGCTTTACCATGCTTTGATTCACCAATACGGAATGGGTTGTGTCGCCTGGGTTGTCTTTAGAAAAATTTCTACCCTCAACGATCTCCATGCCGAGCGCTCCCAGAAACTGGTAATCCGCTGAAAAAAGATCCACACCACGATCCACCATTTTTCCCTCAGCGTCCTCTACCTGCAATAGGAGTTTGCCGATATTTTCTCCTGGTGAGCCATCGGATTTGCCGACGGCAGCCACCTCCTGAAGGTGGCGAAGCCGTTCAGCCAATACCTCTCCCTGTGGCACCATGCTGCGGTTGAGGTTGAGCCGTACTACATTCTCTTTATCAAATCCGAGATCCTTTGTGCGGAGATATTGGAGTTGATCAAAAACGATCCACGTGCTGATCAGCATAAAGATGCTGAGCCCGAATTGAATTACTACCAGCGATTTCCTGAAATAACTGCTTCCCCCTTTAGCCGACAGTTTCCCTTTTAACACATTGACTGGATTGAATCCAGACAGATAGAATGCCGGATAACTACCTCCAAGGATGCCCGTGATCACGATGATGGCACCCAAACTCAGTATCACAGGCGTTTGCAGAATGTATGAGAATGGAAGTTGCTTGTTGGAAAGAACATTAAACGCAGGGAGCAGGGCATAGATTAGGATCAGGCTTATTGCCAGTGAAATAGCGGCAACAAGAATAGACTCCGTCAGAAACTGAGCGATCAGTTGGAAACGTTGTGATCCCATCACTTTGCGCAATCCCACTTCTTTCGCGCGATTTGCCGAGCGCGCCGTAGCGAGGTTCATATAATTAATGCAGGCGATGAGAATCATAAACACCGCAATTGCACTGAAAATATATACGTATGAGATGTCCCCACCTTCCTCCGCCTCGTCGGCAATCTTTGAGTGAAGGTGAATGTCTGTGATGCGCTGCAGACTGTAGTGCACCTTCACACCTACCCTCTCAAAAACCGGATCTACTTTTTCTTTCACGATCTTCTCAAAACTTTGCTGCATTTTGTTAAGATCATATCCCGGCGGTAGTTGAATATAGGTATATACACCGAACCCACCCCAGCCCCCCTGAAACTGCGGGCGCGTGTTACGCGCGACGAGCGCATCAAACCTGAAATGGGAATTGCGCGGAACATCGCGGATCACTCCAGTGATTTTGAAATCTTCATTTTGTTGATTGGTCAGTGATTGCCCCAGTGCCTGACGCGGATCCGAAAAGTATTTTTTTGCCGTAGTTTCCGTGAGCACCATACTGAACGGTGCATCGAGCGCCGTTGCCGGATCACCAGCGATAAAATCGTAAGTGAACATGTCGAAAACCGTAGAGTCAGCCATGAGAAAGTTATCCTCATAGAATTGCTGTTCGCCAATTTTGTACTGATTCCGTTGCATGTTAATAAACCGCACCGCGTTGATCACTTCGGGATAGTTGTCGCGCAGCTCTTCACGCAAAGGCATCTGCGTTCTTGACCAGGTGAAAGCATCATCAGGTTCTTTTACATCTGAGACGATCCGGTAAATATTCTCCGCGTTGGCATGATACCGATCGAAGCTGGTCTCATCAAGTATGTATAACAGCAAAAAAAGGCTGCAGGTAATACCCACCGTCAGCCCAAAGATGTTTATGAAGGTGTAAGTCTTATCCTTGGCGAGATTGCGAAGGGATATTTTCAAAAGGTTTTTGAGCATATGAATATCCGGGAATAGGATGCGGTCTAAGGTAGATGTCCGACGTTAGCAAAAAGTTTTAAAATCCGTTTCAGCAAGGCCTTTTCCGGATTCAGCCAGTAAGGATACTGCTCAAAAGCCCAAGCATCAACCTGGAGAAATGAATTACCGTTATTTGCAGCATGAAATGGGGGATGTCATTTATGCAAAGCCTGAATTCGAAAGCATTCGCGCTTCTGGCGGGGATTGCGGCAGCGATTTTTATTGCTGCCCAGGCGGCTTTCGCGCAGTCGAACGAAGGGTTTATGTACGGCAAAGTGAAGACCCGCAGCAGTATTTACGAAGGGCAGATCCGCTGGGGAAATGAAGAAGCGTTCTGGACTGACTATTTCAATGCCGCCAAGCGCACGTCCAATCACTATCACGGCTTCGTTGAACAGGAAAAAAAGAAGCATCAACAGGATGAAGACTTCGACTGGGATATACTCAGCATCTGGGCTGATAAAACGACGACTCATCAATTCAATTGCCAGTTCGGAGACATTCGTCAGATCGAAATTACCGGAAGGAGCAGCGCGACCATTCAGTTCAAGAACAGGTTGACGATCCAGATAAACGGAACAACTTACAATGATGTGGGAGCCAAAATCCAGGTGTTGGATAAAGAGCTCGGTTTAACAACGCTCGAATGGGATCGCGTGGAGGTTATTGAATTTATGCCGTTCCCAAAAAATGTAACGGCACGGCTTGGTGATCCTTTGTTCGGAACGGTAGAAACCGAACGTCGCGAAAAATTCACAGGATATATTCAATGGGATCACGATGAACGTCTGACCACGGACAAGCTGGATGGTGACGCGAGGGATGGTGATATTTCCATGCCTTTTTCGTCTGTGGTTTCCATAGAAAAAAATGGTCGTGGTTCACAGGTTGCGATGAAGTCAGGGCGCGAAATCTACCTCACCGGCTCGAATGATGTCGACGACAGCAATCGCGGTGTGATCGTGATCGTTCCCGGCAAAGGAATGATCGACATCCCCTGGGAAGAATTCAAGAAAGTGACGTTCACTGCGGCTCAAACGTCAGGACCATCCTACGATAGTTTCGTGGCGCCACGTCAGTTATCCGGAAAGGTCACGCTGTTTGACGACCGGGTGATTTCCGGAAAACTCATCTATGACATCGATGAGACCTTTGATGTGGAGACCCTCGAAGGAGAAGACAACGGACTCAAATACACGATCCCCTTCCGCAACATCAGGAGTATCAAGCCAAAGAACGAAGACTACACATTTGTTGAACTGAAAAATGGCGAAACCCTGCTGTTGGGTGACGGTCGTGATGTGAATGCCTCCAACGACGGAATACTGGTATTTGAGAACGGGAAAAAAGATCCTACCCATGTTCGCTGGCGGAGAGTGGAGCAAATCACCTTCGATTGATCTGTGAGCCGATCCAAAATCATTTTTCTGATCACCCTGGCCGCAATCATCATTGCGGCACTCGTTTTTTTTGAGGTGCGGTTTCATCCCATAGCCTTAATCTACTATACTTTGGGATGGGGGTTGCTGGTGCTGGTTCTTCTCTGGGCTGGCAACCGGTTTATTACGAAACTCCTCAACCGGTTTTTATCCTGGTCACGCTACGGAAATATCCGGTTCTTTATTCACCTTTTGTTGGGGATTGTTTTTTCTCTTTTGGTTGTGAATGGGAGCTACGCGATCCTTAAGTTTCTGCTCACCACAGATCCGCCGACCCGCGGTCAGTTGATCGTGATGAACTTTTATGGCGCGCTCCTTTTTGTGCCTATCTTTTCTCTTTACTTCAGTCTGCAATTTCTGCGCAGCTGGCGGAAATCAGAGGTTGAATCCGAAAGATTCCAGAAAGAGGGTATGCGTTCGCAGCTGGAATCATTGAAAAGTCACCTGGATCCACATTTCCTGTTTAATAACCTCAATATCCTTTCCTCCCTCATAGAAAAAGACCCAAAGCAGTCGCGTGAGTTTCTGGATAAGTTTGCGGAAGTGTACCGGCTTATCTTGCGCTCGAAATCGGAAGATCTCATCACCCTTGCTGATGAATTGAAATTTATTGAGTCTTATTCCTATTTGTTGCAAACGCGATTCGGCGAATCAATCCGCTTCGATGTATCCATCGACTCTTCTTTGCACAACAGGATGCTGCCTCCCTTGACGTTGCAGATGTTGATCGAGAATGCCATCAAACACAGTCTAATCACTGAAAAGAAGCCGTTAACGATCCGGATTGCGAGCGTTCCTATTGAATGTCTTGAAGTCAGTAATTCACTCAGTGAAAAACCCGATGCCCGGGAGAACGAAGGCGGAAGTGGTCTGGAGAATATCCGTATGCGTTATCGTCACTTTACCAACCGAAGCGTGAGATTGGACAAGACAGAAACAGAATTTCGTGTCACAATTCCCTTGCTGGAGATAACCCAATCATGAAAGTACTTATACTCGAAGACGAAAATCTGGCAGCAGAAAACATTGCTGCAATGCTCACGGAGGCCGACAAGGACATTGAGATTGTGGGTTCATTGCGTTCTGTTGAGTCAGCAACAGAATGGCTGACCAGGAATCCTCACCCTGATCTCATCGTCAGCGATGTGCAATTGCTGGATGGATTATGCTTTGAAATATTCAGCCGGGTGAAAATTGACAAGCCGGTGATTTTTACAACGGCATTCGATCAGTACGCCATTCGTGCTTTCGAAGTCCACAGCATTGATTACCTGTTGAAGCCCATTCAGCAATCAAAGCTTGAGCAGAGCCTGAAGAAGCTGAAGTCACGAAGCCAGCCACCGGTTAAATTTGAAGAGGTATTGAGCTATCTCAAATCGCAGCAGCAGGAGTATAAATCGCGATTCATGGTGCGTATTGGTCAGCGCATTCTGGCGATTCCGGTCGAGAACATTGCCTATTTTTCAAGTGAGAGCAAACTCACCTACATCGTTACTTCTGAAAATAAACGATATCCGTTTGACTTACCGCTCGATGAGGTCGATCAACAACTGGATCCGAAAATATTCTTCCGGATCAACAGACAGTATATTGTGCGTTTCAGTGCCATCGCTGAAATCCATCCTTACTTCAAAGGTCGGATCAAATTAAAACTCAATCCCGATCAATCAGAAGAGATCGTCGTAAGCTCAGAACGCACGCCAGAATTTAAAAAGTGGCTGGATCGCTGAGGCGTTTCTGCTTCGGAAATTCAGTACCAATTAATCCCGGTTCAGCGCCACCACATTCCATTCCGTCCCTAAAACCTTCATTTCAGACATCCTGAAGGGGATGTTTGCGTTGATAAATGCAGAACCAACCAGCACACAATCATATGAAACCAATCTACCTCACTGTCCTGATGCTTGCTATGATGACGTGTATCGCCGCTTTCGCACAGGACGAGGGATTTATTTACGGAAAAGTTACCAACCGCGACGGCCGCTCGTACGAAGGTCCGATTCGTTGGGGCAAAGAAGAAGTGTATTGGATCGACGTATTTAACGCCTCTAAAGAAGGCAACGAATACATTCGCTACCTCACGCACGACCAGCGCGATCAACTGGATGAACGACGCCACGATCACAACTATTTTTCATCATCAAGCTGGGGGCGTTGGGTGAAGTGGTCAAACAACGACGGCGATGAATTTACCCACCAATTCAGTTGCCAGTTCGGGGAGATAAAAAGCCTGAAACCAATCGGCAGAAACCTGGTAACTGTTGAGATGCAAAACGGAATCCGCATTGATGTCAATGGCAGCGGCTACAACGACATCGGAGAGGAAATTAAAATCATCGACCAGGAGATTGGCGAATTGCAAATCGATTGGAGGGATATCGATCGAATCGAATTCAAGTCAACGCCGGCTAAACTTGCACAGAAATTCGGGCAGCCTATGTATGGAACCGTTGAAGCTTATTCGAAGTCTTTCACAGGCTACGTTCAATGGGATCACGATGAAAGGCTCTCCACAGACAAATTAGACGGAGACTCAGAAGATGGAAAGGTCGCGCTGCTGTTTGAAAAGATTAAGACGCTGGAGCGGTCAATGAATCATACGATTGCGACTATGAAATCCGGCCGCACATTGGATCTGCGTGGATCCAATGATGTAAACTCGGGCAACCGCGGCATTATCGTTACGATGGAAAGCGGGTTGATCGTGGATGTCCCCTGGGATGAATTCAAGCGTGTAAATTTCGCCGAAATGCCTGCGAGACCACTCAGGCGATATGAAGATTTCAAAAGTCAGAAGGAGATCTCGGCTACGGTAACGACCGCTGACGGGAAATCGCTGACAGGAAAAGTGGTCATCGATCTGGACGAGACGTATGATTTCGAGTTGTATCAGGGAAAGGAGGCGGATGTTGAGTTTTCTGTTGCACTTCGTAACGTGAAAAAAATTATAGTAAAAAATAGTGACCGGGTAACGATTGAGCTTCGAAATGGTGAAAGCTTGTCACTTTCAGAATCACAGGACGTCGGTGAGTTGAACCAGGGTGTGTTGGTATTTGTGGGGAAGGATGATCCGAAATATATCCCTTGGGGTGATGTCAGTATGATTCAATTCAATTGAGCTCCTGCTGCTGTCGTTCGAGGGACAGCGGCTTTAGCCGGAGAAATACAATAAACATCAGTAAAAGTATTTCTTCTTCATAGGAAAGAGAAAGCCCGCTGTTTCGACGGCGGGCTTCTCTGTTTTATGGCCACGAAGACGCACAAAGATTTAAGGTATTTCGCAGTGTAAAATCAATCCGTGCGATCTTTCTTCAATCCGTGCGATCTGTGGGAAACAATATTTACTTCCTGATCAGTTTTACACGCGCATCGTCCGTGCGGATGTCGACACGGGCCGTGCCGGTAGACGTAGTGAGTCGTGTCCAGTTTTCGTCGTCTTCCTCTTTCTTGAAATCACCTTCCGTGGTGACGCGACCGTCGTCGTGACGAATGTCAAATTTGCCGCCGCCGTTTGTTACAGTAAATGAGACCAGTCCATCCTGGGCGTGAATGCGATATTCTCCTTTGTCAGCCAACGCCGTTTCAATGATGAGGTCGCCATCATCAAGCTTTGCATCAACAAAATCAAAGTTTCCATTGCGTATCTCAACGTCTGAATCGTCGCCATCGATCTCGAGACTTCCTTTTCCTTCATCCATGCTCACGTCACCATCATCCATTCTGAAGTCAAACTTATTTCCGGAACACTGCGTCAGGTCAACGTCGGCGTCATCAAGATCCATGGATATTGCGCCGTCAATATTTTTTACCCAATAGTCGCCGTCATCTCCTTTCACCTGGAGGCTTGCACCTTGCGGCAGTTCGATGTTGATGGTGTATTTTTCATAGTGGTACCCCACAATACCCACCTGCACGGAATTGGAGTGCTCTCTGATTTCAAGATCGCCTCCAATCTCGGTTATGTCGACAGAAAATTCTTCATGTCCGAATGAAAGGCCTTTCGTAGTAACCACGCGGTCGATTTTCACATGCGCGTTTGCGCGTCCCGACCCGGTGATGTACACTTTGGCGTCGGAAACCTCAAGGCGCAATTTGCCCGTAGCACTTATTTTGTAATCCTTGTCAACATGATATTCCCCGTCGCCGCGGGACTGTGAAAAGGCAAAAACTGTCGAAAAAAGACAGAAAACTGTAAGAATTGATTTCATAGGCATCTATTTGGGGGATTAGACACCTATAACGGAATAAAGGTTGCGTCGTTACAGCTGGGCAATCAGGGCCACGTAGAGCTCCGTAAGTTTCGGCTCCGCCTTGCCTGCAACTTTTATAATCTCGGAAATTGCTGCGGGTTTCAAATCGTCCGGATCGCAATCATCCGTGAGCACAGAAATAGCACAACAAGGCAACCCCATGTGATTGGCGACTATGACTTCCGGCACTGTACTCATACCGACTGCATCTGCACCGATTGTGTGAAGAAACCGATACTCAGCACGGGTTTCAAGGTTAGGGCCCGATACACCGACATAGACACCCACATTCAGCTTGATACCAAGTTTCTTCGCAGCCTTTTGCAGCTTTTTGTTCAATGCAGGCGAATACGGTCTGCTCATATCCGGAAAGCGCGGACCAAGCACTTCAAAGTTTTCACCACGCAGCGGATTGTCAGGGAGTAGATTGATATGATCATCGATCAACATCAGCTGTCCTTTCTTCCATTTCAGATTCATATTCCCCGCGGCATTAGAGATCAACAGGTTTGAAACGCCGAGCATTTTCATCACGCGCACAGGCAGGGTGATCTGCTGCATGTTATAGCCTTCGTAATAATGAAAGCGCCCCTGCATCGCCAGAACTTTCTTACCCTTGATGGTTCCGTAGATCAGTTTTCCGCGATGAAATTCAACGGTGGAAACCGGAAAGTGCGGAATGGAATTATAATTGATCTCGATGGGGTTCTTGATCTCCTTTACAAAGCGTTCACCTAATCCAGTACCCAGAATTACACCCACCTCAGGGTTGGTGATACCATGTTGATGTATGAATTGTGTTGCCTGTTTAATCTCTTGCAGCATAATGATTAAGCGTAAATGATGACTCAAATATAGTTTTTTGACACAAAGGCTCGAGGACTCCAAGCAACACAAAAAACTTCAGGAATTTGTATCATGATTGTATGGGTTAATGCGGCTTATGATTGAAATCACGTGGTAATCTTCATGTTTTTTCGGTTCCTCATGGTTTCATAACAAATCTTCTCCCCTTATCACAAAGCCCAAAAAGTCTTGACGTCAATCGTTATCTTTGATTATACCTAAACTTTCAGCGGTATGCGCTACAAAATTATTTTTCTTTTGATGATTGTCTTTTCAACGCACGCAGGTGCACAGTCATTCAACAACTTTCCGGTAACAACTCAAAAACCTCCGCTGCACGGAAAGCACTGGATGGCGATCACCGGCAAGCCCCTTGCGGCCACGGCCGGAGCGATGATTTTCAGCAAAGGTGGCAACGCCATTGACGCGTCGTGTGCTATGCTTGCCGCAACCTGCACCATGTGGGATGTGCTTTCGTGGGGAGGAGAAACCCAGGCACTGATTTATAATCCGAAAACAAAAAAAGTGATTGCGATCAACGCGCTGGGTGTAGCGCCCACCGGTGCTACGCCTGAGTTTTTCAAAGGCAAGGGGATGAAATATCCTCCGCAGTTCGGTCCACTCGCCGCAGTGACACCCGGCACACCAGGTGGACTTATGACTATGCTGGCAGAATATGGTACGATGAGTCTCAAGGATGTGCTTGCCCCTGCCATGCAGCTCGCCGATGGATACCCTATCGAAGCGCAAACCGCTAATTCAATTGAGCGTGGAAAAGATGAAATAAAAAAATGGCCCTATTCGACGAAAGTGTTCCTTCCACACCTGGGTTCAAAACGCGAAGCGCCGGATGCCGGAGAAATTTTTGTTCAAAAGGACCTTCTGGCCACACTTCAGAAGCTTGTGGAAAGTGAACAACAGGCATTAAAGAAGGGAAAGACCCGGAAGGAAGCGATCTATGCGGCTTATGATCGTTTTTACAAAGGAGACATCGCGAAAGAAATTGCGCGCGGTTGCCAGGAACAAGGCGGGCTGATCACCGAACAGGATCTTGCCAACTGGAAAGTGAAGATCGAAGAACCTGTGATGACGACCTACAAAGGCATCGAGGTGTACAAACTTCAGCAATGGACACAAGGGCCGGCTTTACTGCAAACGCTGAACATCCTTGAAAACTTCGATCTGAAGAGCATGGGTTACAACTCCACACGCTATATCCATACACTTTACCAGGCTATGAATCTCGCTTTCGCAGACAGGGATTTTTATTACGGTGATCCCGCTTTCGCGAAAAGCGAGCAACCTATGAAAGGACTGCTGTCGAAAGAATATGCTAAGGAGCGGGCAAAGGGCATCAATTGGGAAGCCAACGACTCAAAGGCAGGTCCTGGTGATCCTTATCCATTTGAGGGAAAACAAAATCCGTTTACTGAGTTGATCAAAAAGTGGGGCAACTCACAGGCTTCACTGGGCATTCTGAATAATCCATTTAATGAAAAATTCCTCGACAGCTTTGCGGCGGGAACAACCTCCGTTGAAGCAACCGATAAAGAGGGATGGGTCGTTTCAATCACACCCAGCGGTGGATGGGTGCCCGCCTGCATCGCAGGGAATACCGGCGTGGGAATGAGCCAACGTATGCAGTCGTTTGTGTTGGACGCGAACGAGAGTCCATTCAATGTGGTAGAGCCCGGCAAGAGACCTCGCGTTACGCTTACGCCAAGTATGGCACTGAAAGATGGCAAACCGTACCTCTCTTTTGCAAAACAAGCCGGTGACGAACAAGATCAGTTGTTGCTGCAATTCTTCCTGAATATCGTTGAGTTTGGAATGACGGTTCAGGAGTCTTGTGAAGCGCCGAGCTTCAAAACTTTTCAGATGTATTCAAGCTTTGGCGATCATGAGAAAGTCAATGGCGGACTCACACTCAACAGCGCTATGCCGCCGTGGGTAAGGAAAGATCTGGCGCGCATGGGTTATAAGCTCTCTTATCAGGACAGGACAAGCGGACCGATCAATGCGATCTGGTTCGATTGGGCTCACGGAAGTTTTTGGGGAGGATCCAGTAACCATGGGGAGGATTATGGTATTGGGTGGTGAGTTGATGTGCTGATGTGCTGATGTGCTGATGTGCTGATGTGCTGATGTGCTGATGTGCTGATGTGCTGATGTGCTGATGTGCTGATGTGCTGATGTTCGAAAAAATAAAATACGATATGAAATATTTTATACTAGTATTCTTTAGTTGGGTCGGGTTCGCATCGGCGCAGAATATTCCCTCGGCGGATGTACAAATCAAGATTGCTTTGATGGCTGCGCCGGAGGAAACGAAAGCCAAAGCGATGGTATATGGCTATTCACCGAAAGGAGATTTTATTGTGCTGCAAAAGGGCGAAAATGAACTGGTTTGCCTCGCCGACGATCCTGCTTCGGCTGGGATCAACGTATCCTGTTATCACAAAAGTCTCGAACCGTTCATGGCGCGTGGACGCGAACTGAAAAAGGAAGGAAAGAAAGCGCAGGAGATATTCGATATCCGTGAAGCGGAAGTGAAGGCGGGAAAACTAAAAATGAACACGGCACCGGCGACGTTGGTGGTCTTTACAGCTGACAAGTATGATGAACAAACCGGACAGTTTACAAACGGCTACTCACGATCGGTGATCTACATTCCTTATGCAACGGCCGAGAGTACGGGGTTACCGGCTAAACCAACGACTCCCGGGATGCCGTGGATCATGAATCCGGGCACGCACCGTGCGCACATTATGATTGATCCGCCAAAGAAGTAAAGTGGATTTTCAGACGTAAAAGTCTTTTCGATCTGTCTTCGCTACATCAAAAAATAGCTGAGCGACTTTCTCGGTCACCGCTTTAAAATACTTTTCTCCTTTTTCAGGAGATGCTTTGCGCGGGTCGCCAACGCCTGTATCCTTCGTCACCTGCGTCCATTTTCTTTCTGCCCAAGCCCATCCCTCCTGCATCGCAGCAAAACGAAACTTTTTCGCAGCGCCATCGCCTGCTTCGCTCAATGGCCTGACCAGATCAGGTGTGAGGTGCATCACAAGACTGGTCTCCATCTCACCGGCGTGATCGTCTTTATTCTCGAAAAATAGTTTCTGATCGATGGCCTGGAACCAGTTGCATTGCGCGATGAACATGTTCGGAAACTTTAATCCCAACTCGCGTATCATCGTTCGGAAATCGTTTCCGCCGTGACTGTTGAGAATGATCAGTTTATGAATGCCTTGTCTGTCCAAAACCTCCACCACATCCCGTAACACCGCCAACTGGGTGCTTGGATTCATATTGATGTCAAGTTTCACATCGGACTGGCCGGTGTTTACGCCAAAAGGTATTACAGGAAGAACAATCACTTTGGCACCTTTCTCCCACGCCAGGCGCGCGGACTCCGCTGCAATGTGTTCCCCTTCAATGTTATCTGTCCCATACGGCATATGATAATTGTGTGCTTCCGTGGCACCCCATGGGAGGATTGCCAGTTCATACTGAGTATCCTTGACAGTTTTCCAGGTATTCTCCGCGAGGATGTAGGGACGCATAAATCAGGGATTGGGGATTAGGGATTAGGCATACGAATCGAAGATTAATTCGGGATTGCGATACGATAGCTCCTGCCTTTTTTCACTGTGAGCGTTTCGTCTCTTAGCCACGGGTTATGTCGCTTTAATAATTTATAGTTGATGCCTTGCTGCTTTGAAAACGCAATCAGGCTTTTAATCGTCTCTGTTACCGTCACGTACCTTACCTTTTCTCGCACATACAGATGATCTGCCTTCAACCTGAATCCATATTTTAACGGATGCTCAACGATCTCCTTGATGGCCAGAATTCTGAATACATACCGCGCCGTTTCATCATTCAAATACAGATCGTAATAGCTATTCACCTGCTGTTTGTCGACAGACTTATCGAGACCAAACTGCCCACGGTTGTAAGAGGCTGCAGCCAGCGTCCAGTTGCCGAACCGTGCGTAAGCTTGCTTTAAATATTTACACGCCGCTTCAGTCGACTTCAAAGGATCGTAGCGTTGATCGACTTCGTTGGTTACTTCAAGGCCAAGTTCCTTTCCCGAACCTTTCAGAATCTGCCAGAACCCTACCGCCTCTTTCGGGGAGACATCGTTGATCAATGCGGATTCAATCAACGGAAGATATTTGAAATCATAAGGAATGTTATTCTTTTTAAGAATAGAGTCGATTTGAGGAAGCCAACGGTTCGCACGTTTGATAAGAAACAATGTGTTGCTGTGTGTATAGGTGTTGACTTGAATCTCACGATCCAGTCGTTCTCTCACATCCGGATCATCCAAGGGAACAGGTTCGCCTGCAAACGAAACGTCATCGGGCAGATCCAGCGATACCGCGGGAACAGGAAACAGCTCTTCTTCCGGATTCTCGATGCGATCAATCGCTACGTCGTTGTCGGAGATCACTCCTTTTTCAACAGGTTGCTGGACTCCACGGTACGTGATGTAACCAAGAAGAATAACCAGCGTAGCAAATGAAACGAAGAGCGATAAGTCTTTCATTAAAAGTTCGGTGATAACAAGTACTTCGCATAGAAGTCATCGATCACCTTTACCGCTTCTGCCGGCGTGTCCACAACATTGAAGAGATGCAGATCGTCCGGATGGATCATAGCTTCATCTACGAGTACCTTTTTGAACCACTCAATCATACCTTGCCAGAACTTCTTACCTACCAGAACAATCGGGAAACGTCCTATTTTTTTCGTCTGAATCAGCGTCAACGCTTCCGTAAGCTCGTCCATCGTTCCGAATCCGCCAGGCATGACAATAAAACCCTGCGAATATTTTACAAACATCACTTTCCTGACAAAGAAATAATCAAATGTGATCAGTTTATCCGGGTCGATATAGGGGTTGCCTTTTTGTTCGTGTGGGAGGTATATATTCAGACCCACTGATTTCCCACCCGCACGATTTGCTCCTTTGTTGCCTGCCTCCATAATGCCGGGACCGCCGCCTGTAACGACGCCGTAACCATGCTGCACGAGTTTATAGGCAATGTCCTCTGCTGTTTTATAATATGCATGCCCCGCCTTCACGCGTGCTGATCCAAAAATCGTAACACAAGGCCCAATCTTCGCAAGCTTTTCAAACCCTTCTACGAATTCACTCATGACTTTGAATATGACCCACGAATCGGAGCTTTTGATCTCGGCCCAATCCTTGTCTTTGAAAGCCTTTCTGATGCGGTGTTCTTCTTCAAGCGCCTGTTTTATCAGGTCTTCTCCATTCTTCTTTTTCTTTCCTGCCATGATTTTATTTAATTTTCTAATCCCGATCCCGACTTCGAAGATAAACAAATGACCAATATCAAATCTCACCCATGGGTTACCGTTCTTTTTTGTGGCGCTATCATGGCGTTCGTTAATTGCTGTAATAAAAAAGAGAGCAACACGCCAACTTGGAGCGTGACCTCGTTCATGAAAGTCGACAGTGTTAATCCGATACTAACGGCCGGCAATAATAAATTCATGTGTCCCGTATTAAGTCAGGAAGTTTTGTGGGATGAAAAAGATGTCTTCAATCCAGCTGCCGTGGTCAAGGATGGAAAAGTCTACTTGCTGTTTCGCGCTGAAGATAACATCGGAAAATATGCAGGCACATCCCGCATTGGCCTGGCGGTGAGTGAAGATGGTTTGCATTTTTCCAAAAATCCAGAACCAGTCTTCTTCCCTCAGAATGACAGCATGAAAGTTTTCGAATGGGAAGGAGGTATTGAAGATCCTCGTGTAGTGGAATCTGATGACGGCACCTACATATTGACCTACACCGCCTATGACGGCAAAACGGCGCGGCTTTGCATCGCCTCGTCAAAAGATCTCATGCAATGGACGAAGCATGGTCTGGTTCTGAACGGCAACTATAGAGACACCTGGAGTAAATCAGGTGCTATCGTGGCAAAAGAAGACGACGGACGAATGATAGCCCACAAAATAAACGGACGTTACTGGATGTACTGGGGCGACACCGACCTTTTTATGGCGACTTCCGAAGATCTGATTCATTGGACGCCCTTGGAAGAAAATGGAAAACTTAAGTCCGTGCTGCAGCCGCGCAGAGGATTTTTCGATAGCCGGCTTGTAGAAAGCGGACCGTATGCTTTTTTGACGGAGCGCGGCGTCCTTTTAATATATAACGGAATGAATCTTGATAAAGAGGGCGACCCCGACTTGCCTGCCGGTGCCTATTGTCTGGGTCAGGCATTGTTCGATTCATCAGATCCATCAAAACTTATCGATCGTCTTCAAAAGAATTTTCTCATGCCCGACAAAGATTATGAAATCAAAGGGCAGGTGAATCAAGTTTGCTTTGCAGAAGGTCTGGTTCATTTCAAGGGTAAGTGGTTCCTGTATTATGGAACTGCTGACTCACGAATAGCCGTAGCGGTAAAATAGTCAGCCCTTCAGGCAGTCTTTCAAAGCAGTTTCAAGTTCTGGAAATTTGAAATTGAATCCGGCTTTTTGAATTTTCTCCGACGAAATGATGCTGCCTTTGATCACTGCATCGGCAAATTCACCCAGCACTATGTGCAGCACGAATCCCGGAACTGGTGGTAAAATCAGCGGACGTTTTAATATCCGGGCAATCGCTTTGGTCATTTCGCGGTTAGATACCGGGTGCGGAGCAACGGCGTTATAGGTTCCACGCATGGGCTGATCTTCAATGGCTTTGATAAATATCTCACAAAGATCATCGACATGAATCCAGCTCACAATTTGTTTGCCGCTGGCCAGCGGAGAGCCAACAAACATCCTGATCGGTTTTGCCATTTGCTGAAGCGCTCCTTCATGTTCACTCAACACAATACCAATCCGAAGTTTAATGACTCGCTTTCCCAGGGACGTGATACGCTCCACTTCTTTCTCCCAGGCGTCCACTACGCCCGCGAGAAAATCGGTTCCGGGTTTGTGTTCCTCTGAGTACACTTCATCGCCCAGGGTGTTTCCATAAAACCCGATTGCCGATGCCGATACAACAGTTGTTACTTCACCTGGATTTCTTTTGAGTGTTTCGTAAATCAACGCCGACGATTTTGTGCGGCTTTCGAGAATCTCCTGTTTCCGTTGCGGCGTCCAGCGTTTTTCCCCAACGCTTGCTCCGGCGAGATGAACAATCGCTTGCACGCCCTGAAAAGCAGCCGGATCAATTTCTCCTTTCCGGACATCCCAAACGAAGGAGGGAACGTTGCCTGATTTCTTTGATCGACCGAGATGAGAAACCTTGTGCCCTTTTGCGACGAGCAATTCGGTGAGCCGAGAACCCACCAGACCAGTAGCACCTGTAATCAAAACAGATATTGCCAAAACAGTTTTTTTTAAATCATCTTTGTGAAAGATAACCATTCACACATGAAAAAGTTTACGGTTCTTTTAGCGATGTGCATCACCTCCTTTGCATTTGCTCAGAAAGTGACGGTAAGCAACAAGAACGAAAAGATCAAAGGTGAAACCGCGGACGGCTATGCGACTACACTGGAAGGAAAGAAAGAGGATGTGTCCGCTGCGTGGGGACGTTTTCTAAAAGATCTCGGTAAAGTTCGTTCAGGCAGTGACTATCAGTATGTGGAAAATCCCGCCATGGGCGGAACAGTTTACAATACCGGGATTGTCTACGCGACGGTTAATGGAAATGAAGAATCGGCCACGGTGTGGATAGGAATTAAAGGTGCTGAGTGGACCGTGAACGACATCAAGCTGGTGGAAGCACAACTTGAAAAATTGACCTATCAGTTCGGGGTGAAGTTTTACCGCGATAAAATTCAGGCACAAATCGACGAGGCTATTAGGGCGAGTGAAGCGGTGGCGCGCCAGCAGCAGCGGCTTGTAAACCAGAATCGCGATCTCAACATCCGGTTGACCAACAACGCCCAGGAAAAGATTCAGCTCGAAAAAAACCTGGAGGCCAATAAGCTTGAGAATCTTGTTCTCAATCAGAAGATCGTCAACAACAAGAAATCACAAGACTCGGTGAAGCTTGCCGGCGAGCAGATATTGAAGGTGATTGAGCTTCACAAGGAACGGCAGAGAAAGGTGAATTGAAAAATGAAGGCGTTTGTTGTCTTTCCGTCTCTTTGTCTTTTCATCATCACACTTGCCCTTGCAAAAAAAGACCTAAGAAGTACTCTGCTGACGAGTCTACTGCCATCTGCCACTTTTGCGGTATTTGCTGTAGTCTATGGTCTTAAGCTGTTTCAACTTTTCTACTATCTGAATTTCATCCTGGTTCCCGTCACAATACCATTTGTTGTCTATCTTTTTAATAGATCAGCAACGAGGCCAAGTGCCGTAAGGTGGATTGTTACCTCGATCACAGCCTGCATACTCGTAATTGCGTTATTCAGCGCCTGCTTTTTCACAGCAATGGCTTCCAATCCGATGGACCCGGCTCCGGACCGAAGTGTGAAGCATTAATTACTTTCATATTCTGGCTTCAACTTCCATTCATACGTGACCGTATCATAATAGGACGCCTCGTTTGGCCACTGCACGTAAGTGGGCATTTTAAGATAGGTCTCCAGTTTCCCGTTTACCATTTCCTCAAAGAGAAAAGAACAACGGCCCTTCACGTCTTCAATCGGGAGAGCCGGTGTAACAAATTCTTCTCTGAATGACGTAATGTTAAAATTCTTGTCCATCATAAAGTGCCCGCCCACGCCGCGTTTTTCATTGGGATTGGCCGCGGGTCTTATCACATAGAAATAGTGCCTTCCGTTCGCAGCAGGAAAATACTTTTCAAACGAGAACTGTGCCGACCTGAATGAATAGAAGTTCCTGTACTTTGGGTCAAAGCGGTCTTCCAGTTTGGCTTGTGGCGGCGCATCAAGCAGATAGGTAACGATGCCTGTCATGATCTGATCCTGTTGTTTCAAATCATAATACTTATTGACATCATATTTGCCGTTTTGTGAGCAACCGAGCGCAACCACAAACAACCCAAGCCAATATTTCTTTATCATAATGCAAATCTAATCATGAGGACATAAAAAAGATCGGGACTCATAAGTCCCGATCTTTTAAATTATTCAGAGCGATAGCTCCGTTTATTATTTCGAATAATCTGTAATAGCCGGATTCCAGTTAACCCATGAACCACCGGCTGTTGTCCAGTCTGTGGAACCGAACGCACCACGATAGGCTACGCTTACGAAGCCAGTTGAGGGTGAGCCAGTGCCAACCGGGAGACCTGTAAAGTCAGCACCTGAGGCCAGCAAACCTGTTACCGTGAACGTGGGTGCTGCGGTGATCGGATCAAAGACCGTATTGCTGATACCAGCATCTGTCCAACGTGCCAGGATGCTGTTGTTCTTAGACTTCAACCATGCGAGGATTGACACACCGTCAACCAATTGAATGGTAGACGAGTTTGTTTCAGCAAACACCCCACTGGTGAATGCTCCTTGTCCTGCGAACGCAACGCGACCTCTTGGAGGTACCGTGGAAGAGCCCGCACCGGAATATTCGTTGTTAGGCGTGAAAGGATACGAGCCACCTGTGGGCGCGGTCACGTTCGCGATTTCATCAGCAGATGCGACACGACCAAAACCGTTACCACCCCAACCATCTACGCCAGCGATGACGTTGTTTTTGAATTCAACTTTGCCACTCCCCGCCTGCAATTTAGATACCACGCCACCTGCGCCGTCCACCGGGCTGTTTGCTGGAAGCTGACCGTCGAAGTACACGCCATTAGGCATACCCGTGATGAAAGAGTTATAAATATCTTGTTCAGCGTTTCTGCGGATCTGCGCACCGTTCTGGAATTGAACGTTAATAGCAGTTGAGTTGAGATATTTACCACCTATGATGCTCATGTTGGAGAATTTGGCGCCTGTGAGAGGTGCGTCAGATGTTCCAGCGGCGTTGTTATCACACTCGAAGCCATTTGAGCCAGACTGATCTGCAGTGAGAGGGTCGCGGAGCGCGATACCAAACTGAACTGTTCCGCTGAAGCCGTTGTCTGTATCGAAGTCGTCATCGACAGCTTTATAGGAGATCAGGTGATCGCAGTTTACTGTTCCACCAAACCATTCAAAAGAGTCGTCATTGGAATAAGCGACTTGCACGTAAGAAATCGTTGTGCCACTGCCGACGCTTCCGAAAGTGAGGCCGTTAATTTCCTGGTTCGGGTTGATCGGATAGCCTGCATATTCAATACGCACATACCTCAGGGTACCTGAGTTGTCTGCGTTGTCAGGTGTCGCTCCGCCGCCATGGAAGCCACCGTAACCACCTTCAAGTTCCTCAATGCCATTGACGCCTGTTGAGGTAGATCCAACAACGTTGTTGGCTGCCTGTCCGCAGAGAACCACGCCACCCCAGTCGCCTGTCTTTCTCAAGCCAATAGCTTTCTGTGATGTGAATACAATCGGTTTTGCTGCCGTTCCATTGGCAACGATCTTGTTTCCGCGCTGAACAATGAGTGTTCCGCCAGGTCCTGATGCGGCGGGTTTACCCATGATCACAGTTCCGGCTTCGATGGTCAGCGTAACACCAGTCACCTGCTTTTGAGGAACTGACGCGCCTGAACCAACTTTTTCGTCCTTACCAACCCGTACAAAACCATCCAGCACATAAATTTTATCTGCTGTCCAGGTTTCGCTTGCGACGATATTGCCGCTTTTTGTTACAACGGTCTTTGCCGGTACAGAACTAACAGTAACCACAAAACTCGCTCCCGCAGAGTTCTGATTTTTCTTGTCG
Source organism: Cyclobacteriaceae bacterium (assembly GCA_044227305.1). Taxonomy (GTDB): domain Bacteria; phylum Bacteroidota; class Bacteroidia; order Cytophagales; family Cyclobacteriaceae; genus ELB16-189. The sequence goes on from JBGAFJ010000003.1 coordinate 314,472, forward strand.
ATAGCCTGGAAGTCGATGACATAAGTCGCACCAACTACCGCGTTTGCAGGAATTGTAAAAGATATCGGCACGGTCTGCGATGCCGTTCCATCCAGCGCCACATCGGGTAGCGCAGTGTTGGCAGTGCCGTTTACTTTGATAACCAATGACGAGCCACCTTCCGGTGAGTCTACCTGAACACTTGCAGTAACTGCTGCTCCCGCCACATTCGACGCTGTTGTTGGCGTTACTGTTACACTCGGTGCGGGCTTGTTGGATTCGTCTTTCTTACAGGAAGTAAAGCCGATTGCCATGCTCAACACCATCATTGGGATAATCAGGCGGCTGACCATTTCCCGGGGTGATCTCGTTTGTTTCATGAGTTTGATGTTTGGTTTTTCAGAGCCCAAACCTACCCCCGTAGTGTTAACGGAACGTTAAGCAAACCCCAACTCTGCTTTACCATCGCCGGCTCCAGGTAAACAGAATGTGACTTATTACAGGCGGTATGAGAAACCCAATGACACCACCTGACCTGGAGTGAATTTTTGGATTTTGGCATCTGTATTTCGATCAAGCTTACCATCGCTATTAGCGTCCTGCAGGAATAGCATCGGTTGGTTCAAAATATCAGAAATGCCGCCCTTCAGATTAAATCGCTCACTGAGACGCTTGTTAAATGTCAAATCAATAACGTTGCGTGGCATTTGATATACGTCCGGGTAATTATTGTTACCCACGAAGACGATATTCTTTCCAACAACATTATACAAGGCATTCACCTGCCACCCTGAGGACTCCGAAGTATAGAACAGTCCCGCATTCAGCACATAAGGTGCTTGACCCTGAAGGGGCCTTTCAGATTCACGAACAGTTGCCAAAGCGTCCGGTATCTTGACCGTGCTCTTGATGAAAGTTGCATTCATCATGACGCTCACATTGTTGAGGAATCTTGAGCCGGTTAGTCCGTTCAAAGATTTCTTGATTTCCAATTCAACTCCATATGTATTAGCCCGGTCTGCATTGGCGAAGGTTACGTTCTTAACACCACCACCGGGGCTGTTGGCGTCAACAATGGATTCGATCGGATCAATGAAGTTCTTATAGAAAACACCAAACGTGATCATTTCCCCTTTACTGGGATAGAGTTCCCAACGCAAATCATAGTTCTGGATTCTAGCCGTTTTCAAACCAGGGTTTCCGAAATACAGAAAGTTGAAATTGAAATCGTAGAATGAGAATGGCGACAACTCCCTGAACTCCGGACGATTGAGGGTCTCACCGTAAGCTGCCCTTACGAGCATCTTCTCAGTAAAATTGTAGCTCAGGTTCGCGGAAGGAAGTACGCGATTTACCTGATTGTGAACTTCGACAGGCTTGGCATTGAAATCATCATAGCTATGAAGCTGCTGCAGGTTGTCTTCGATGCGTGCCCCTGCATCTAGCTTAAGTTTCTCGCCAATGGGTATTGACCCCATCACGTAGTAGGCAAGCAGATTATTAGTAGCAGAATATGAGTCCTTTCTGTAAGTCAGTTCGGAAATCTGAATGCCATTTGTATTGTTGATGTTTTGAGGCTGGAAGAGCTGTTCCGGTGTAGCTGTATACATTGCAGGATTTAGGACCCCACTCGCAGCTACGTAACCAATATTGCGTGCGCTGAACGTTCTGTCCTTCGATTCAAAGAACACTCCTGCCTTCAATTCGGGCGAACGAAGAGGGTTGTTGGAATTAAAGGCCTGCTTCACAGAAACTCCGCCAGAATAAGCAGTCTCGTTGAGGTTTGAATAAAAACGCCCCAATTGATTCGGCGTAACTGTATTTGGGATGTTGATTGCATAGGTTCCCGCCACCGGATCCACAACGTTTGAAGTAAATCTCCTGTAGTCAGGTTGCTCACGGTTTGCGTTGTTGTAGCCCGCCACCCACTCGACCGATGTGCGGTCACCAAACAACTGGTGCGTTCCCATCAATTGACCTGAATAAATTCCTCTATAATATTTATCAAACGCACCGTTTTTCTGACCGGTACTGATGCCAGTTCCCATCCTGTCTACATACTGATCTTGTGCGCTTTGATTATACAGGTTCTTAAACTCAATGATGTTTTTAGGATCAAACCTGAATGCCCAGTTGAAAAGTGCACCCGTTCTGACAACCTGGTTGTATTGCTTATCGCTGAAACCGAAGTTCTGATCCTGTCCACCACCCTGCGTCGTGGTGTAGTCATTACGTTCTACGTTGTAGATCGCGTAGGTGTTGGAGTAGTTAAGTGCAGTAATATTTCCTACTTCAACTTTTCCGATATTGAATTTTTTATTGTAAGTGAGCGTGAGGCGTTGATCCGGGATCGCAACGGACTTAACCGGACCCCATAAGTTTTTCAACGATCTTCCAATGCCTGGAAGCGCCTCACTACCAACTTTTCCAACGTTAGCGGGAAAGCCTGAAGGCAAGCCATAATATCCAGTATTGAAGCCAGTGAGGTAGCCATCATTTTTTTGCTGGCTATAAAAATCTGAACCCGTCGTATTTGCACGATATTGTGTGCTGTAGTCTATCACAAAACCATTTTCCTCCGGGATACTCTTCGTGAATACTTTCACTACACCACCACCGAAATCGCCGGGAAGATCTGCCGCCGGGCTCTTGAACACCAGCATTCTGTCGAGCTGGCTGCTGGGGAGAGTTTGAAAAGAAAATGAACGAATGTCTGTCTCCACGCTGGGTGCGTAGGTGTTGTGCAGCATAACAGGATTATAACGTTCCGACAAACCGCGAACCTGAACAAACTGATCACCACGGATGGTAACACCCGGCACGCGGCGCAGCACCTGCGCAGCGTCGCGGTCCAGGGTTTTTGCGATCTGTTCTGAAGTGATACCAACAGCAATCACTTTTGCTTCTTTAATGGTGCGGAGCATTTCAAAGTCGGTATCGGTCTGGCGACGTGCTGTCACCACTACTTCCTGTAGTTCAGATACGTCTTCCGAAACGGAGATCTCCAAAGTGATTTTCTTAGCCGTTTCAACTTTTACATCCTGAACCGTATGTGTCTTATACATGACGGAAGAAACCTGGAGTGTGTAGGTTCCTTCCTTCACGTTTGAAATCAAAAAATTTCCCTCCAGATCGGTGGCAGCACCTTGTGTGGTGCCCACAATCACAACGTTGGCGCCGATGACTCCTTCGTTGGTTTTCGAATCCGTCACCTTACCGGCAATAGATCCCTGGCCGATCGCCTGGAACGAAGAAATCAGGATGAAAAGGAGAAAGTAAACCTTGCGCATAGGGGGTATTTAAGTATGCGGCAAAGGTGGTTTTTCAGTATTACCCGGCTGATTCTGGTATGTTACCTAATTGTTAAAGTACCCCATCGTAACGATTGGATTTGAGTATCTCCAAGGAGGTGATTTTGCTGGGGCGTTACCCGTAAACCAAATGATATTTAGCGAGTTACGATTGCAAGCCGAATAACATACGGTTAATGCTTTCGTAAAGAAATTAAAGTTGGGATAATGGTCCGTAAACCCTGAGGAACAGCTTATTTGGTGATCGGTACTCGGTTCAGTATCGCCTTAATGATGTCCGTGGTCTTCACGTTGTCGGCCTCCGCCTCATAATTAAGGAGTATCCGGTGGTTGAGCACGTCCCGGGCTACTTCCTTGATGTCCTCGGGGAGGACGTAGTCGCGACCTTCCAGGTATGCCGCTGCTTTTGAAGCCAGGTTCAGGTTAATACTTGCGCGTGGCGATGCCCCGAACTGAATGTACTGAGCTTCGTGATCGAGTTTATATTCTTTCGCACGGCGTGTGGCGGTCACCAATTCTATGATGTAACGCTCGAGCGATTCGGAGATCTTGATCTTGTTGACTTCCGCACGGATCGCAAAAATATCTTCCTTGGTCAGAACCGGGTTCACCGTGAAATCAAACTGAAGGTTGGAGATCCTGCGCATGATTTCAAGCTCCTGTTCTTTCGTGGGATAGTCCACAAACACTTTCATCATGAAACGGTCAACCTGTGCTTCCGGCAACGGATAGGTTCCTTCGTTCTCAACCGGGTTTTGCGTAGCGAGTACCAGGAACGGTTTGTCGAGTGTGAACGTGGTTTCACCGATCGTTACGGTTTTCTCCTGCATCGCTTCAAGCAAAGCAGACTGCACTTTCGCCGGTGAGCGGTTGATCTCATCCGCAAGAATGATGTTGGCGAAGATCGGTCCCTTCTTCACTTCAAACTTTCCCTCCTTCTGATTGTAGATCATCGTTCCCACAAGGTCGGAAGGGAGCAAGTCAGGAGTAAACTGGATACGTTGAAAGTCCATGTGAAGGACTTTCGCAACTGTAGAAATCGTAAGCGTCTTGGCAAGGCCAGGAACACCTTCAAGCAACACGTGACCGTTGGTAAACAGCCCGATCAACAAACGGTTGACCATATATTCCTGCCCGACGACCACCTTGCCTACTTCAGTATAGACTTGCTTGATCTTATTGTGATGCTCCTGGGAGAGCCCGGTAGTCGAATCAAATGCCATAACTCATTGAAATAAACCGCAATAATAGGGATTTGGGCTATAAAACGTCAATATCAACCGGAGGATTATTCGGCCGGTAAACGGAAGAAGCCTCCGGCACTTCCAGGCGGGGTACCTGGAATTCGCCGCTGGTTCAAATTGGGTTATCGAACCGACCGCTGCGGATCAAAAAGGGATGATCTCAGTCCCCCGTGGGTTCAAGAGGTATGAGTTTACCAGATTCTGAACGAGTCGGTTTTCTTTTCCGACCTTGATATAGTTCTTGGCATCTTCAAAATTTTTGATCGCGATATCCTGGTGAAGAAATCCAAAGCCGAGGTAGTTGCCCCTCTCAACGAGCACGAGTGATTTTTCTTCAGAAGCCCGTCCCCGGCCCACAATAGCAACCGTATGTCCTTCACCAAAAAAGGAATCGATAGACTTTTGCACGCGTAGATTATACTCTTCAATGGTTTCTTTAGCCTCGCAGGCTCCTTTACATGTCCCCGACTGGTGGGCATAGCATGGACCCTTCGCAGTCTGAAGCCCGGACAGTTTGGGACATAATTCTGATGCACGCACCTTCTCCCATAAAAAATTCCAGGCGTCGCCTTTTGAGCTGAAAGTGATCAGCGGCTTTGAGTTTCTGGATACGGTATTGACAGCAAATCGCAGGTAGCCGCGTTGATCCTCATAATCAAATATTCCCCATTCCTCGACACGGTACTTCTGTGCCAGGTTGTACTTGGGCCACAATCTTCTGATCTCCTGCGATTCAAGGATCAGCGCGATGAGTTCGTTGCCGGTCAGTTCGAAATTGATGTGATGGATCTCATTGCGAATGTTCGAGCGATTCCATTCACGCGCTTCCCCGGTGAAGTGGCCTGCAATCCGGTTGCGTATGTTGATTGCCTTGCCGACATAGATGATATTACCGCGCGCATCATGAAAGTAGTAGACTCCAGCTTTCGCTGGCAGCTTATCAAATTCTTCTTTCGCGAGATTAGGTGGAAGGATGGTTTCACCGGAGTTTTTCTTCAGGGCTTTCGCGATCACACCCTCACTATCGCGTTTGAGAAAGATGTCAAATATTTTTGCTGTTGCCTCTGCGTCGCCGCCGGCGCGGTGGCGATCTGCAATGTGAATTCCCAGGCTTTCCGACAGTCTGCCAAGGCTGTAAGAATCAAGGCCCGGGATGATCTTCCGACCCAGTCTCACCGTACAAAGTTTGCGCGTGCTGAAATGGATGCCGGCGTCTTCGAACTCCTTTTTTAAAAAACTATAATCGAAATGAGCGTTATGGGCTACGAACACACGGTCCTTCAGCCAATCATGAAGTTCGGAGGCGATCTCCTGAAAGGTGGGGGCATGGAGAACCATTTCATTGGTGATTCCTGTAAGGCCTGTAATAAAAGCGGGTACTCTTCTACCGGGGTTAATAAGCGTTTGAAACTTGTCTGTGATTTGAATGCCATCGTGATGATAAATAGCCACTTCGGTCACGCGATGATTTTCCGCATAACCTCCGGTTGTTTCGATGTCAACGATGGCATACATGACAAGCTAATGTACGGTTATCCGTATTTTGTTTTGACGGCGGCGGAAGTTTATGATTTTTTTCGTATGCTTGACTAAAGTCCTCCCCAATAACATGAAAAAAATTGCCGTTGCCTTGATGGTAACATTATGTTCGTTTCAATCGTTCGGACAACGCTGGAATCCTGCCAGACTTTTCATTCCGGGTCGAGACACATTACGCGGCGAGGCGGTACTGCGATACGATACAATCCGTTTTCGTACCAGTTCAACCGAGAAAAGTATCTCCTACGGCACCGGAGACGTGAGCTTCGCCTACATTGACAATGTCCTTTACGCCAGTTCTGATTTTATCGGGTTGCCACCGAGTGAGAAAATGGTTTTGGGTGGATCTTTTTTTATGAAGGTCCTTTTGCTCGGCGACGTTGATCTTTATTATCACGTCAACCGCAGCAACCGGTCATCTCCTGTACTATTCTTCATCCGTAAAGGAGATGAGCCGGCCCTTCAACTGATCCGGTCTACCACCAGTGAAAGAATTAACGGCCAGGAATACAACAGGGTCAATGAAGCGTATCGTGATCAATTGAAATTTCTATTTAGTGATTGCCCGTCGGTAGTGGTTGACACGAGAAAGGATTACTACAAGGAGAAGCCGATGTTGACACTGGTGTCAAGTTATCTTGAGTGTCGAAAGTTAAATGCAAATCATAAAGTGATTTTTGCAGCATACAAACCTCAACTCACGTTCATCGCCGGATTGAATACCTCCACATTGAACATCCAGGTGCATTCTCAGACTATTTTACCGCCGGCCAGCTATGACGTGTATCCAAAAAAGGCATCGTCTTCTAATCCCTTCTTTGGCGTGCAACTGGCGCTGGCTATGGATCGTAAAGAGAAAACGCATTTTATCGGCGAGCTGATGTACAGCAAAGTCAATTTCAGCCACGTCAGCCAGTCGACACCCAGCGGATTTCAAACGGCAGAAGAAACAACAACTATTTTAAGAAGCTATCTGCGAACGAATGCAGGGTTTCGTCGAAATTTTAAGTTAGCAGGTTCCCTCCACGCAAATGTCCACCTCGGGCTATCGTTCTCTTTCGTGGCAAGTTTCAACTACGATGGCGACGTCAAGTTGACAAATCTCGGGACTGGGTCTGTATCAAACAGTCGGTACTCTCACGAAATTGACTTTCAAAATACGGAGGCTGGATTTTTCGGAGGGGCGGGATTAGGGTATAAAAGATTTGGGTTAACGGGCAGGTTTGAGCAAACTTTGAGCTTTAGCTCCAACAATGATTTCAGTGCCACGGTCCAAAATACCTACATTAGCCTTAACTATAGATTCATAAACTAATGAATTTCATCATCCGCTTTCTACTCTCGGGCGTCGCTGTGATGCTCACGGCTTATTTACTTCCGGGAGCACATGTTGCAGACTTCTGGGCAGCCTTGCTCGTGGCGATCCTGATTTCAATATCCAATGCAATTGTGCGACCCGTGCTGATCGTGCTTACAATTCCCATCACGATCGTCACCCTCGGACTTTTCCTATTGGTGATTAACGCTATAATCATCCTCATGGTGGATTATTTCGTGGACAGCTTTTATGTCGATGGCTTTTGGTGGGCACTCTTGTTCAGTCTTGTACTATCTGTGTTCAACAGCCTTTTCACTGATCTTTCTAAGGAGAAAAAAGAAAGATAGTCGTATTCATTACGACCTTTTCATCATCGGTTAGCCATTTGTCACATCCTGACCTATGCGTGCTCCTATTTTCAATATATTTCCCGAAATACCCTTTCTATGAAACGAATTCTCCATTTACTTCCGATCATCGTTTTGGCCATCGGAACTGCAAATGCCCAGCAACTTGCACCCCTTACCGTCGAAAAAATTATGCGCGATCCCAAATGGATCGGTGTAGCACCCAGCAACGTTTTCTGGAGTGAGGATGGTAAGCAACTTTATTTCAGCTGGAACCCCGATAAGAATGCAGGTGATTCATTGTATACCATCACGCCATTGAACCGCGTCCCTCAGAAAGTGAGTCCCGCAGTGCGACGTTCATTGCCTTCACTAAACGGAAATTATAACAAGGCTAAAACACGCAAGGTGTATGAAAAGAGCGGCGACATCGTCATGCTCGATATTCCCACAGGAAAGATCACCCAGATCACGTTTACCAATGAGCGCGAATCCAATCCGGTCTTTTCAAACGATGAGAGAAAGATCATGTTCACGATGGGTGGAAATCTGTACAGCTGGGAGATAGCCAGCGGTTCATTCGCACAACACACAGACTTTAAGAAAGGAACAAAGAGACCTGATGCAAGGCTGAGTGAACAGGAGAAATGGCTCAAAGCCGACCAGCTCGCATACTTCCAGATCCTGAAAGAAAGAAATGCAAACCGGAAAGCAGCTGAAAAAATTCAAAAGTCAGACCGCCCCCATCGGCCAAAAGAAATTTATATCGATGACAAGAATGTTGATCAGATCCAGATGAGTCCTGATGGCAAGTACATCACCTTTCGCCTCGTGAAGGCCGGAAATGGAAAGTCAACGATCGTCCCCAATTACGTTACTGAATCCGGCTTCACAGAAGACATTCCGGCGCGCACCAAAGTAGGTGCTGCACAAAACACTTCAGAGTTTTTGGTGTATGATATTTTGAGAGATACAGTTCTTACTGTCAAGACCAATGAAATCCCAGGTATAACCGACGTCGCGGAATTCAGAAAAGACTATCCCGCGAAGCCGGTAAAAGAAGAAAAGGGAAAAGAGAAAAAACCAGAAACGCGCGGCATCGCGCTGTTCGGACCGTTCTGGAGCGAAGACGGAAAGAACAACGTGCTCGTCGCGCGTGCAGCAGACAACAAAGACCGTTGGATTCTCTCTCTTGACCCAGCTACACAAAAACTGAAAGTGATCGATCGTCAGCATGGCGATGCATGGATCAGCGGCCCCGGGTCCGGGTTTGGACCGGGAGCATTGGGATGGGTAAACGGTAGCCAGGTTTGGTTCCAAACGGAAGAAACCGGCTATTCACATTTATATGTCTATGACTTCGCAACTGGAAAGAAATCTGCTTTGACATCAGGGAAATATGAGGTACAAACGGTCGATCTTTCGAAGGACAAAAAATTCTTTTACATCACCACCAATGAAGTTCACCCCGGCGAAAAGAATGTATACAAACTGCCCGTGATCGGTGGGAAAGCTGAACGCCTCACTTCAATGACCGGCGCAAACGAAGTAACGTTTTCGCCCGATGAAAAGTGGATGGCAATTCGTTATTCATACAGCAACAAACCATGGGAATTGTTTCTTCAGGAAAATAAACCCGGTGCAAAGCCGATACAGATCACTAACTCGTTGACCGAAGAATTCAAATCGTATCCCTGGCGTGATCCTGAACTTACCACCTTCAAAGCGCGTGACGGCGCCGAGGTGTATACCCGGGTCTTCAAACCTGCGAACCCCAACGGCGCTGCCGTGATCTTCGTGCACGGCGCAGGGTATCTGCAAAACGCACACAAGTGGTGGAGCAATTATTTCCGAGAGTATATGTTCCACAACCTTCTCGCAGACCGTGGCTACACCGTACTTGACATGGATTATCGCGCCAGCGCCGGTTACGGCCGTGACTGGAGAACCGGAATCTATCGCTTCATGGGTGGCAAAGATCTTACCGACAACGTGGATGGCGCGAAGTGGCTTGTCGAAAAGTATAACATCGATCCAAAACGGATTGGTATTTATGGCGGATCATACGGTGGTTTCATTACGTTGATGGCGATGTTCACCACACCGGATGTGTTTGCTGCAGGAGCTGCGCTGAGACCCGTTACAGATTGGGCTCATTACAATCACGGATATACCGCAAGTATTTTGAATGAGCCGGTTACCGATAGCATCGCATACGCGAAGAGTTCACCCCTTTACTATGCAAACGGCTTGAAAGGCAATCTTTTGATTTGTCACGGCATGGTGGACGTGAATGTCCATTTCGAAGACGCGGTTCGTTTGCAACAAAGACTCATTGAGCTAGGCAAAGACAATTGGGAACTGGCTGCGTATCCGGTCGAGGATCATGGATTCGTCGAGCCCAGCAGCTGGACCGACGAGTACAAACGCATTCTGAAACTGTTTGAGACGAATCTGAAGAAATAAGTCATGAAGAAATTTCCCACAAATTTTCGCAGATGAAATGCCCGCGGATTCGCACCGATAAGTGCATTAATCTGCGAAGAATCTTCGATACTTAATCCGCAGGCATCTGCGGGAAACGTTCTTATACCAATCCTAACGGCTCCACTGAAACTGGAGCCGTTTCTTTTTTACAGATTATTCTATCTTTAAAAAAGAAACCCCTTTCCATGGAACTTGATGAGGTCCGCCTCAATTTCAGCAACAGTAGCCTATGGGTGCTTAACCTCTGCCTCGCGCTGATCATGTTTGGTGTGGCGCTGGATCTGAAAATTTCAGACTTCAAGCGCCTGGCGGAAACACCGAGGTCATCAATCGTCGGATTAGTTTCACAATTCATCCTGCTTCCCTTCGTAACATTCTTATTGGTGCTTGCAATCGAGCCTTCACCCAGTATTGCGCTTGGATTATTATTAGTCGCTGCTTGTCCCGGGGGAAACATTTCAAACTTTCTGACTTATCTCGCTAAAGGCAACACCGCTCTCTCCGTCAGTCTTACGGCATTTGGAACTGTACTGGCTATCGTCATGACGCCTTTAAACCTGGAATTCTATGCCAGCATGTACGGACCCACAGCCAATCTATTGAAGGAAATTCAGCTGGAGGCCTCTGATTTGTTCGAGTCCATCTTGTTGCTGGCGGGAATACCCCTTGTCGTGGGCATGGGTTTCGCGCATTACTTTCCGACTGGGGCCGCCAGAATTTCAAAAGGTGTTAAACCGATATCGATCTTAATTTTCGGCGGATTCATCGTGATCGCATTCACGAACAATTTCAATCACTTTCTTTCATATATCCACCTTGTAGTTGGCGTTGTTTTACTACACAACGCGTTGGCATTGGCAACAGGTTATTTCACGGCGCGATTTGCCGGCCTGTCTGCTTCTGATCAAAAAACCATCGCGATTGAAACCGGTATTCAAAACTCCGGGTTGGGTCTCTATCTCATCTTCAGTTTTTTTGACGGGCTTGGAGGGATGGCCTTCGTTGCGGCCTGGTGGGGAATCTGGCACATTGTTTCCGGACTTACCATCGCAACCTATTGGTCGAAACGAAGCATCAATCAGACACAACCCGCATGACGCTGCGAAGCGTGTGCTATTCGCTGTTGCGAGCCTATGTCACAGCGGGCCTGAAATTTTACTACCGGAAAATCATCATTCACGGTAAAGAAAACATCCCGGAAAGTCCTGTACTTTTTACCCCCAATCATCAGAATGCGTTCATGGATGCTTTGGTAATTGTCTGCTTTCACCATAAGCCTGTTTACTTTCTCACCCGGGCGGACATCTTTAAAAGTCCATGGGCGATGCGGGTTCTGAACTTCCTGAGGATGGTCCCGATTTATCGTATCCGTGATGGAGTTGAATCGCTCGCGAAAAATCAGGAGACCTTTGACAGGTGTGCAGAACTGTTCAAACAAGGCAACTCAATCGTAATATTTCCTGAAGGAAATCATGGCAGCGAACGTCGCGTACGGCCAGTAGGCAAGGGATTCACGCGGATTGTATTTGAAACGCTCAAAAAATATCCTCATCTGAATTTGTCCATTATACCGGTCGGGTTGAACTATTCCAGTCCAGGATCTTTTCTGGGCGGAGTCAGCATCTATTTCGGAAAACCGCTCACCGCAAGTCGATATGACATGGAATCACGAGGTTCTGCCAATCAATTGCGCGTCGATGTTGAATCGAGCCTGCAACAGCTCACGATGCATGTGGATGATCCATCGCGCTACGCTGATGTTCTCCGTCAACTTGAAAATTCCGGGAATGACTTCCTGGATCCGGTCGCCACCAACCAACGCGTGAATGAAATTCTTAGAGGCATCAATCCTCCGCCTGCTTCAAAAGATCGATCTCTTCATCCCATGCAAATGATATCGCGCACCTTGTCTTCCTTGATCAACTTCATTCCCCTTGCAACCTGGAAAATAATCGCCAGAGGAATAAAAGATCCGGTATTTACAGGTTCACTCAAATTCGCGTTCGGAATCTTTGCCTTTCCGGTATTTTATCTCCTGGTTGCCGTTGGGCTCTTTTTCGTTTCTGGATCGACGGCAAGTTTAATCTGGCTGGCACTCGCTACGCCCTCTATGTTGTTCCGCAAGTAAGGTTCACAGTCCGACCATACATTTGCCGGGCATCCTATTTGAAAAAGAATAATAAATTGCCGGCCAAAATCATCAAAGTATGAATAAGATCTCCCTGATTTGCCTGACACTGGTCATCACAGCTGCTTGCAACAAGAAAGAATCACTTCATGACACGTTCGCTCGGGTGAACGATGAAGTAAAGCAAAACTCCAAAGCCTACGCTACCCTGAAAGAAGCAACATCAACGATCGGGCACCGGCTTACTGGATCTGAAAACGGTCATAAGGCAGAAGAATATACATACAACAAATTCAAAGAATACGGTTTTGATGACGTGCAATACCAGGAGTTTGAAGTGGAGGCCTGGTCTCGTGGAAAAATTGGGGTGATGATCGACGGTGACAGCGTGCCTGCAGTAACGCTGGGACACTCCCCGATCCAGGCAGACGTAACTGGTGAACTGGTGGATATGGGCAATGGGCTGGAGAAAGATTACGAAGGCAAACCTGCCGACATCGTAAAAGGGAAGATAGCTTTCTTTTATATAGGCATACTCGAAGGAAGTGAGAAAGGTTTGCACAATCTCCACCGAAGTGAAAAGACCGCCATCGCCATCAACCATGGAGCGAAGGGCGTCATCATCTTTAATCAGGTGGACAAGGGTGTGTTGTTGACAGGTACAGCCTCTGTTACGGGTGAACTGATTCCCGTTCCTGCTATTTGCATTGGCAAAGAAAATGGGATGGCGATTAAGGAAAAGCTAAAAACCAAAAAAGTGCAGGCGCACATCGTGATGACCAATCACAGCGACATGATCAAAGCGAGGAACGTGATTGCCACACAAAAGGGCACTGACCTTCCCAACGAAGAGATTGTCGTGGGCGGACACCTGGATTCATGGGATCTTGCGACCGGCGCGATTGATAATGGCATCGGATCTTTTTCCGTACTGGACATGGCCCGTGCTTTTAAGGCCAACAAACTCACACCGCGCCGCACTGTGAAGTTTGTCATGTTTATGGGTGAAGAACAAGGTTTATTGGGGTCACGCTACATGGTCGCTCAGGCAGTCAAAGATGGCAGCATCGAAAAAGTGAGGTATATGATGAACTGTGACATGACTGGCAATCCGATTGGCCTGAACGCCGGCGGTAAACTTGATGACTCCACGTTCTTCAAAACCCTCGGCTCAGAAATTCAGCAGATCGATACGATCTTCAAAAACAAATTCACAAACACGTCAGGTCTTCACAGCGATCACCAGCCATTCATGCTGGAAGGCGTTCCGATTTTATCGATGCACAGCAACCTCGATCCTTCAATCTATAGATGCTATCACTCCGATTGTGATGACTTCAACCTGGTCAACGAAGAACATCTGCGTAACACCGCTCGCTTTGGAACTATGGTTTTGTTTGGCCTCGCCAATGCCGACAAGCTGCCTGCAACAAAGATGGACAGCGAGACGACGAAACAATTCATGATTGATAACAATCTGAAAGAACCGCTGATCATCGCAGGTGACTGGAAATGGGAGAAGTAATGTGGTGAAAACTATTTCGTCACACCTTTAGATTCATACCCACGAATGATATCGCGGCTGACGATCTGGCTCAGTTTGTATTTGTGGGTAGAGTCTGAGAACATCACAACCTCCGTCTTCTGCCAGGAGTCACAGGGACCCAGGCCATCGGCTTCAAAAGTTGCTATTAACGGATTATCACTTTTGGGACTGATGTCTGTGATCTGGTAAAACTTTGAATTTTTGCATTCTCCACCACAACCAATCAAAGTTGCGGCGAAGACCACAACGACGATGTACTTCATAGCTCTTTTTCCGATTTAATACGTTGTGTATAAATACGCTATCGGTTTTGGAGGTAAGGAGCTGTGCCGACGAACCGACGGAAAGGCTCGCTGAATGAGGGTTTCTGGCGATAATCCGCGTTTTTTGGGGCCTTTTTAGCGGGTTTTCAATCTTCGTAAAACCTCGTTGAATCGGAAATTTATCGCCTGCTGATGGATATGGCGGCGGCCCTTAACAACCCATTTTCCAGCTACGATGGTGCCAAGATTCGCACGAGAGTCCTGGGCAAAAACAACGCTGGATAAGATATTCTTTAATGAAGAGGTCGCAACCAAAGGAGTGCTTTCGTCAATGACCAGTGCGTTGAAAGTTTGCCCTGGAACGAAATGATCCGTTGCATTCACACCCATGGCTTTTCTGCCAATCATCACTTCTTCATTGATCATGTATTTGGCTGAGTCACCTGAAAACGTGTTGCGACGATGAGTAACCAGCCTCTGGCGGTAATCTATCATCCTGAATTCTTCCATTGGGTTGAGGCCAATGTGACTATCCGTTCCGATGCACCAACGACCTCCCAATCCGCAATATTCCTTCATCCTGAATATTCCATCGCCGAGGTTGCCTTCAGTTGATGGACAGAGCACAACGTTCGCCTGCGATTTCGCAAGCGCCTTCAACTCTGCGTCATCAAGATGAGTAGAGTGAACCAGGAAGAAACGCTCATTGACAGGAAGATTCTCAAGCATCCACTGCATCGGCCTTTTGCCGCAATACGCAAGGCAATCGTTGACCTCTTTTTTTTGTTCTGCTACATGAATATGAAAAGGCAGATCTTTAGGGGCAAGCTGGTAGGTTCTTTGAATATCATTCAAGTCCACAGCCCGCAATGAGTGAACACTCACACCCAGTCGCGAGTGGCTGTATTTTTTCACTACAGCCGCGGATGCGTCAAGCAGTGTAAAGTAATCGTCAATGGTTTTGGAGATAAATCTTTTTTGTCGCGGTTGCGGATCCAGACCAAAACCACCCTTCTGATAGAATACGGGTACTAAGGTGATCCCTATACCGGCCGTCTTTGCCGCTGACACCATCCGTTCCCCCATTTCGGCGGGATTGCTGTACGGCTTTCCATCTTTATCGTGATGCAGATAATGGAATTCGGCAACGTGAGTATAACCATGTGCAAGCATTTCCGCATACAACATGGTCGCTATTGCTTCTGCTTCATCAGGACTCACCGTCAGCGCGCATTTGTACATCTCTTCACGCCACGTCCAGAAATCGTCGTCCGCGCCCGCAGGATGATTTTCAGCGAGGCCTGCCATGGCATATTGAAAGGCATGTGAATGCGCGTTCTGAAAACCCGGGATCGCATAGCCATTCACAGCTTCGAACGCCGAGCCATTCGGTGCAGGTTTATCCGACAAATATTGAATGCAGCCTTGGACATCCACCCCGACATAAGCTGGTGTAAGCCAATCTTCACGTTGCAGTAGTCCTTCGAAGCGGAAATATTTTAAGTCATTCATAAAATCTCACTGATTGCGTTCAGTGCTTCCTTAAGCAATATGCGAATCCGTTCGGCGCGGTCATTATCATATTTCAGTTCGGAGTCATCCATGTAGTTCACTTTGGTCATCTCCAGTTGCAGGGCATGCTGGCCGATCGCGGGCTTCCCAAAATGCCGTGTAATATAGCCGCCTTTGAAGGGATGGTTGTGATTCACTGAATATCTGTCTGACGTCAATGTCCTGAACGCCGCATCAATGACAGCTGTCGAAGCTGACGTGCCATCCGCATCACCCAGTATCAGGTCAGGAAATTTTTCTTTTTGAATGGTGGGAACCCATTGTCGTATAGAATGACAATCCCACAACAAGACACGTCCGAATTGCTTTTTTAAGGCATCCAGCATAGTTTGAATCTGTTGGTGATACGGTCGGTAGTACGTATCAACCCTTCTTACAATCTCGTCACTGGAGACTTCTTTTCGCTCATCCCTATAAAGCGGATCGCCGAGAAAGTTTGTGGTTGGGCATAAACCTGTGATGATCCTTCCGTCGGTGTATAGTGGTTTGCTTTGCGGATCGCGATTGAGATCGATCACCCAACGGCTATACTTCGCCGCGATGATAGAAATGCCCATGGCCGGGGCGAAATCATACAGCTTATCGACGAACCAATCAGTGTCGTCGGGTGCCTTGATCAGTTCAGGTTTGCAGAGGTCTTTTAGTTCTGATGGAAATTCGGTGCCACAATGAGGAACACTGAGAAGTATTGGAAGTGGTTTTCCGGAAGCCCGAATGATTTTGAAGGATTGGTTCATTACTACTTACTCTGAGCCTTGCACTCGGTCAGCTTTTTTTCAAGTTCTGTTGCACGCGATTGTTGTTCTTTGATGACTTTTTCCAATTCTAAAATCTCTGCCATCTTACGGTTAGCATTCGTTCTTTGAAAATTAGCGTTCAAACTTGTACTGACTGATGCCATAGCGAAAAGGACAACCAACACCGCTGCCAGTCCCAACAGCATATAGGTGATGCGCGCACGCTTCTTTTGCTTTTTCTCAAAATCCGCTTTGTAGATCTCAAACTGTTCTTCGGCCGTCATCTCGATTTGGACTTGATTTTTTCCTCGCACTCCTGCAATGCCTCCTGACTCAGTTTCGCCTGCTGCGCCGCGGCGGCTTCAACATTTTTTGCGCGTAGCTCAGCTTCCTCACGCTGCTTCGTGACCATTTCAATCTTTGCCTGGTATTGAATCGCAGCCGTTTTCGCGCCGGTCTGTTGAAAAAACGCGTATACCAATGAAATCAGTGCAACGGTAGCAAGTATACCGAATGTGAGTGCTGTGATTTTCGCGCGTTTGAGCATAACTTCTTTTTGCGCGCGAAACTGCTGAAGTTCTTCTGCGTCGGTCATATATAAAGGGGTTAGATTATTTCTTCGATGCTCTGCGGTATTGACTTTCTGCCTCCAATTGTGCTGCCTTTGCCATTTTTAACGCTTCGTTAATTTTTATTTCCGCGTCTGCTCCAATGGCTTTCTGCTCTTCCAGCTGCTTTTGGCAATTTGCCAAATCCGCCTTCAATTGATTTACCTCTTCCTTCGCCTTATATAGTTCAGTTTGTTCCTGAAGGGCGTACACTGAAAATAATATGGCTACCACACCCATAACAACGGTTGGCACCCACGTAGTCATGCGTTTTTTCTCACTCATACTTATTCAGATTTTTTCTTTTTCTTCTTTTTCGACTTCGGTTCTTCTGCAGCTTGTATCGCTTTCACTGAATCTGCTTTCTGTATAGCCCTCAGGTTTGCCTGGCTCTGCTCCAATGATTTCTTCAACGCTGCCGCCTCGTTCCGTGAAGCTTCAAGATCGCGAACCAGATTTTCTTCAGGCAGTTTATTCATCCTGGCTTTCAACATCATAATGCGGCGATACGATTTATCAATCCTCGCACGGCTGATCTGCCCTTTCTCCACCATGCTGCGTATGATAGCATGCACTTTATTCACAGTCCGTTCTTCGCTTCCCTGGATATTATTTGAGAAACAGAGAACATCAATACCGGCGTTGATCGATAAACGTATTGCTTCCTCAAGACCATACTGCTTCGCAATGGCCATCATCTGCATGTCGTCGGAAAAAACAACGCCATCAAACCCGATCTGCTTTCTGAGCAAACTATCCAGCGTGCGCTTCGATAACGTTCCTGGCAAACCCGACGGGTCAAGCTGCCTGTTCACGATGTGTGCACTCATTACAGCATCCGCTTCGTTCGCGCCAATAAGTTTCTGGTATGGAATGAGTTCTGTTGCGCTCCACGTCTTTGTCACGTCAGCCACTCCGAAGTGCGTATCAGCAAGCGAGCTTCCATGACCCGGAAAATGTTTCAACACCGTGATCACACCAAATCTTCGGTGCGGCTGAATGAACTCCTTCGCCATCAGCGCCACTGAATCCGGGTTCGAAGAGAATGCTCTTCCCACTTTATAAATTACTGTGTTGTCTTTGTTCACACCCAGGTCCACCACTGGCGCAAAGTTCACATTGAAGCCGAGGCCCGCAAGCATCGCCGCCGTAGACTCCGCATAAAAACGAACTGAATCCAGCGTAGCATTCTTTCCCATTTCCTGTGCAGTAATGGATCGCGCAAATCCGTACTTGTCCTTCAGCCTGTTTACACGTCCTCCCTCCTGGTCAATGGTTACCATCAAGGGTATCGTGGATGCGTGCTGATAGGTCCAAATGATTTTCTTGAGCGCTGTAAATGACGCAGTACTCTTCGGGATATTTTTTTCAAAAAGAAGTATGGAACCGACCTTTCCGGCCCTGACTTCATCCAGCACAAGTTGATCAACTTCAGCTTTGGGTAGTCCGATGAGCAGCATCTGCCCGATCTTCAAGTCCAGTGAATCCCGTTCCTGCGCATACAACGAACCTGTCAGCAGCAACGCGACCAGGACTCCTTTAATATTTCTCATAGATCCATTTTAGGACTTCTTCCATCTTTCCGCGAACCTCAGCGGTGGATGACACAAAGTTATTATTCATCCAGCTAAAGATGAGCGTGTGACCCTGCCGCGTCACCAGGAAGCCGCTCAGCGCGTGGTTATTGCTTAAAGTCCCTGTTTTTCCAAAAATAAAAGGGTTTTCGGCTTTGTAATATTTCTCCAGCGTGCCGTTTTTCCCACCGGTGGCCAACAATCCGAAAAGTCGTTCCCGCGGCACCATCGTGTAGATCTTCGTCCATAAACTCACGATGGACCGTGGCGTAAACAAATTGTAACGGGATAAACCCGAACCATCGACCCAGGTAGGCTCGTCGGGAAGGTCATTTAGAAAATTTTTCTTTGCATAACGTATGGCGATCTCTGGTTTCAGGGTATCGCTCAAAAACCCGGCACATTGCAGCAGCAGTTGTTCAGCGATAAAATTGTCGCTGTCAACCATCATTACTTTATACAAACTATCTGCATTGGGTGTGTACAAAGTGCGGGCGTAGGAGGGCATCCGCTTGTTCACCACCCTGACCTCTTTTCGGAGCGTATCCCCTAGAAGCTTTGCAACAAGATTATCATCGACATGAAACGGCACGTCCCATTGACGAGGACGATCCGTAAGACCTGGTGTATAGGTAATGACGTTTGATGCGGCACCACGGGATATCGTAGCAGTCTTGCCGGAACGGTTTGCCATGTTGACGGTATAATCAAACACAGGAGGCGTTGCGATAAAACCTCCGTTAACTTTCTTCATCCTGGCAAGATTGCCATAAATAGGAAACGGGGTTCGTTCCACCTGGTAGTAATCCATGTAATCATCCCAACTCCATCCGGGTCCGAAATGCTCGGTTTGAAAGTTTGCCGACGAAAAGTACAGAGGTTGCGCCCGGCTCTTCAGGAATTTGTATACCGCCGTATCCTGGTAGGTATTGCTGTAAAGAAATCCCGGGTGGCCGGCGCCCCAGAAGATGAGCGAATCCTGAGTGGCAACATATTTTAACGCCGGAATAGAATCTCCAAAAAGCCGGAGTGATGTATACAGCGTGAATATTTTGGTGTTAGAAGCAGGTGTAAAATACCTTTCGCCCTGATGATCAAAAATGGTTTTGTTGGCGGAGGGATCATAGAGCACAAATCCCACGTGATCCTGGAATTCTTTTTCAGCTTGATGAAATGTGGTGGTGAGATATTTATTGGGTGAGCAGGCACATGTCAGAATTGCAATGGCCAGGCACCCCAAAAGTGAACGCGTCATGCCTTAAGATACCGCTCTTGCAGGACTTTGCAATGATGCGTCTCATGTCCGGCTATGATAAAGCCAAGGGCAACAACAGAAAGCTCATTGTTGTTCGCGACACCTTTTCGCTTCAGCATCTCTTCTGAAAAACTTTCAAAAAGGTCCACCGAAGAAGTTCTCAGATGCTGCATCTGATCTCCGATTTGCCGGAGATTACGGGAAGTCGGATTCATGAACTTTGCATATTCAACTTCATCGAACCCGGGTAAAGCGGTTTTATCGTTGCGGGCAAACGTAAGTGCTCGATATGCAAAAATCCGCTCGGCATCCATCATGTGACACAACACTTCGCGGATCGTCCATTTTCCCTCTGCATACCGGTAATCGACCTTCGCTTCCGGAATAGAATGAACCACTTCGAGGGCGCGATATCCCGAAATGCGCAACGCCTGTATCGGATCGGGTTGTTCGACAAGTTTTACGTAGCCTTTGTAGAAGGATGGGATGGTTTCGAGGTTGAGAAACATATAAGTTGAGTTGTGTGAAAAATAATTACCCCCGCAAAATAGTATTGATGGTTTATCTCATAAATATTCCGGTAAATGAAGGTCGCACATTTGTCCTCATTCGTCCGCTCATTGGCATTTGTTTGTTATGCGGCATTAGCCTTTGCTTTCGCGATCCGGTTACGCAGGAATTCCTCCACCGGTAAGACCAGCAGTGCGATCAACACTTGAATCAGAAAGTCGGCTACCGGTGTGCTCTTCAGAGAAATACTCGAGTATGCCAAGGTTTGAATGAGTTGAATCAAAATGATGACGGTCAATGCCGATAGGAAACGACTGAGGTAGCGATACCTCGAGCTTTTCAGCTGGAGCGATAAAACAACCAGGGATCCAATCAGGAAAAACTCAAGCGCATAAAACCAGGGGCGCTTCCAATAAGGCGGCAGCACATTAAACTCCACCGTATTGAGCTCGGTGACCTTTCCAAACAGATCCTTCGATTGAATCTGTACCTTATATTTCCCCGGAGGCAGGAATGGAAAATTGATGACGTTGTTGAGCGCCGACCAATCGGACCAATCAAGCTGAAGTCCTTTTACCCAGTATCTGTATTCAACGGCCTGAAGACTCACATATTCTGGTTGAATGAATTCAAACGTCAATGCACTCTCCTGCTCGTCAACCATGACCACCTGCTGGGGCAATAACTTCGTCTGCTGACTGCGGACTTCTTTCAGGAATAAGGGATTGGGTTGCACCGTTCCCTGATTTGTATCGCTCGAAAACTTATAAAGCTCATTCGATGCGGTGATGACCCAAAGACTTTTGCCTTGTTCGGCTGGTGCGAGAAACCTGATGTCTGGGAATAAAGCAAGCCATTCGGTTTTGATGGATCCCTGCAATCGCCGGTCGACCGTGCGCCACTTATGACCATCGTAAAACCAGAAATATCCAGCTGATGCAAAATATTTTTTAGGTCCCGGTAACGAATCGTACTTAACGAACTGATTTTTAAAACTTGCATAGTGAAAGAATTCGCCGTTCTGAGTCAGGTATACTTCGGGGCCATATGATAATCCCACCGTTCTATCAATTGAGGTATACGGAAGGGGAATCGCTTCAGCATCCAGGATCTCACCCTCTTCAATGCCAACCTTTACGGCGCGATCCCGGCCACAGATCCAGATATCCTGCAAATTGTCTTCAAAGAAATAATCTGCATACATCGAGAGAGTATCCGGAAATTCCGTTTGTTCCCAACCTTTCGCTGTGGCGCGGAAGGATTTGATCTGATCGTCATAGGTACTCACCAGCACCTGCTTGAGATGCTTTGAGTAAAAAACAGTCCGCATAGGTTCCGGACTGAGTGAAACTGCCGAGAGTCCTTTCACTTCGAATACACCGCCCACGCCTCCGCACAGCAACTTATCTCCAACGATCAATAACTGGTCCGCCTTTCCGGAAATTCCATCCACACGTTTGTAAATGAACTCTACTCCCTTTAGGATTTTTCGCGTTTTCTGAATCCGCACCTGTTTGGAAGCGGTGGTCTTTTGTCTGACCGCGGGCTCCGTCGCAGTTTCCTGGATGGGGCCTTTTTTCTTGATGCGGTTGAGCAATCCTATTTTTCTTTTCTTCTGAACCGCTGGTTGTCTTTGTTCGGTTTCCTGTATGGGGTCTGTTTTACCCGCGATCGTACGTGTTACACTGTACACCTCATCTTCGAACACTTCTTCTTTTGTCAGTAAAAACAATCCCAACGTCGTGCCGACATACACCTGGCCGTTGAACGATTGAACGCATAGCAGATTTCCAGCCAGGCCCGGATAGTGATTGAAAGTCCGGAAGGGCAGAAACGGAGCCGCTCTTGAAAATCCATAGTCATGAGCAACCCATACGCCAAGATGCCGGTCAGTGTGGAGAGCGTACACCTCGTTATCGGGAAGGCCGGCATAGTAATTTGAAATCTCCTGAGTGTCCCCGGAGTCTACATCGACAAAAACAATTCCTCCCCGAAGTGTACCGATCGCTACGAGCTTATCGGTAACCCATGTGCAATTGGCAACTACGTTTGATGACAGATAGAGCGCGTCTTTGGGTGTAAATTCTATGGTCGCAGCTCCGTCCCTTTGAAGAAAAAACCTGTTGTCAACGGTGCCGATCAGGTATGTTTTTTCGTCCGGCGAAGGGCGACTGAAGATCAGATGCGTGTCTTTGACCGCATCGATACCTGAAGGTTCAAGTGCCGTGCCGTTTATTTTCTTCAAGCCGTTTTCAGTTTCGAGATAAAGACTCGCGCCGATCTGAAACAGTCCGGTAAAAAATCCTTGTGCAGCAGTTGTCGTGAATATTACTTTCGCTTGTGCGGTGGCTACGTCGAATTGAAAGAGGTTCTCCTCATTGAGAAAATAAACCGATTCTTTCAGGGCATGTGCGGCAAAAATGTTCTTTGCTTTAGGCAGCGAATCCGACAACGACAAATAACTAAGTTGATTGATTTCGTTGAGGCCCATCTTTCCAAAACCGGAAGGTCCGCCCGCGTAAACAATACCGGCGGTGGTCACAGCGAGAGAATAGATTCCGCTTCCGACGGGAACCATCGTCCACGTACGACCATCGAATTGAAGAACACCGGAACGATTGGCAAAATAAAGAATGCCATTGTTGTCCTGCTTAATGTCAAAGCTCAGGTAACTGATGTTGTCGTTTCCGGGTTTGTAGTGCGACAGGAAGTAATGTCCTGTCTGTGCAGGCAGGTCTTGAAAAATCAGCCCAACTATAGCTAACAGAAGAGAGAGTCGTTTCATTAGCGAGGTGAAAACTATCGAATCGAGTTTACTGAATCGTAAACTTAAAGATAACAGTTAGAAGCATAAACGAATCGTTAAAAACTGCTGTCAGAAGTCGATCCGACGGCTAAAATCCTGTGAAATCAACTAATACGTCCCCAGGTGATCGCCGTTTTAGGAAGCGCTTCAATGTGTTGCCTGATCGCAAGATTTTCAGGTTTGATCAGGTCCGCATCAGTCTCGACTATTTCCTGTGCGGCTTGCCGGGCTTGAGCCAGGATAGCGCCATCTTTTCCCAAGTCCGCAATTCTCAGATCGAGCAATCCGCTCTGTTGTGTACCCATCAGATCACCGGGGCCTCTCAGCTTGAGATCGGTGTCTGCAATTTCAAACCCATTGTTGGTCCGCACCATCGTATCCATACGCAACTTGGCTTCCGAACTCAGCTTGAATCCTGTAATCAATATGCAGAAAGATTGATCCGCTCCGCGTCCAACCCTTCCCCGCAGCTGATGAAGTTGCGATAATCCAAATCGTTCGGCGCTTTCTATGACCATCACGGTAGCATTCGGCACATCGACCCCCACTTCGATCACTGTGGTGGCCACCATGATCTTCGTTTCCCCTCTCTTGAAGCGATCCATTTCAAAATTCTTGGCATCCGGCTTCATCTGACCGTGGAGAATGCTTATCGCATAATCAGGAAAGGCACGTGAGATACTTTCATACCCATCCATCAAATGTTTAAGATCGAGTTTTTCTGACTCTTCGATGAGCGGATAAACAATATATACCTGTCGGCCGGCTTCGATTTGTGATTTGAGGAAACCGTTGACGGCCAGGCGATGTGAGTCGTATTGGTGGGTGGTCTTGATTGGTTTGCGTCCTTTTGGCAATTCATCAATCACCGAAACATCGAGATCGCCGTACAGCGTCATGGCCAGCGTACGCGGGATCGGAGTGGCTGTCATTACCAGAACATGTGGATAGACGGAGGCGTTTTTTTGCCACAGCTTAGAACGTTGCGCCACGCCAAACCGATGCTGTTCGTCGATAATGGCAAGACCCAGTTGTCCGAACTTAACTTCTTCTTCCAGAAGAGCGTGTGTGCCAACCAGTATTTTCAACTCCCCACTTTGAAGATTCTCATGAAGCTTTTTGCGCTCTGATTTTTTGGTTGAACCCGTAAGCAATGCAATGGAAATACCCATTGGGTCTGCGTACTTTTTCAGACTGTTATAATGCTGCTGTGAGAGGATCTCGGTCGGTGCCATAAAGGCAGCTTGCTTGCCCGCCCCCAGAGCCAGCAACACGCAGATGAAGCCTACAATCGTTTTGCCACTCCCTACATCACCCTGCAGAAGCCTGTTCATCTGGTGCCCCGATTTCATATCGTGATATATCTCACGAATGACTTTCTTCTGCGCATTGGTAAGCGGAAAAGGAAGGTATTCATTATAAAATTTTGTGAGAATCGAGGTGTCGCTGAAAATGAGCCCTTTGAATTTTTCATAACGAACGACCTTCATTTTCAGGAGCCGGAGTTGGAGGTAAAAGAGCTCCTCAAATTTCAACCGGTTTTGTGCGGCGGTTAATTTTTCGAGCGAAGACGGAAAATGAATATTGATCATCGCCTCCTTTTTGCCGATCAGGTTGAATTGTTTCAACAGATTGTCCGGCAAGGTTTCGCGAATGTGTGGTTGGGCCGCGCGCAGCAATTCATGTTCGAGCTTCGAAATAAATTTGCTGTCGATGTATTTCTTGCGGAGTTTCTCCGTCAGAGGATATACAGGCTGGAGGTGTCCTCCTTTCTCACTTCTTGCGGTTGCCGGCTCAATCTCGGGATGGGCAATCGAAAGGGTCTTACCAAACCTGTTCGGCTTTCCAAAAACGATATACTCAACATTCGGCTTCAGTTTCTGTAGCGCCCAGGGAATACCCTGAAACCAGACGAGTTCCATCGTTCCAACGCCATCAGTAAAACTTCCAACGAGTCGTTTCTTAAATCCCGTTCCTACGATCTCCATCTTCGTGATTCTGCCCAAGATCTGCACGTAAGGCATCTCTTCGTTCACTTCACTGATGCGGTAGAACTTAGTGCGGTCTTCAAAACGGAATGGGAAATGTTGGATCAGATCGCCGAACGTGAAGAGTTTCAGCTCTTTTTGGAGTAATGCAGCCCGCTGGCTGCCAACGCCTTTGAGAAATTCTATGGAAGTATCGAAGAAGGGCAAATCGTGTTTACGTGTTGAGGTGCTTACGTGCTAAAGTTAAGCAACAACTCAGAACGTTGACATTCGGAACTTAGATCTTCATTTCCATTGCAGCGTATTGATCAGGTGCATCGCATCCTTCTTCACATACTCGATCGCTGGCTGTAGGGAATCATTCTGTACTTTGACATTGAAATACAAAGCTCCTCTCAAAAAATTTTTCGTTGAATCGGTGAGGGTAAACTGAAACTGACTTGGAACTTCACCCTCGAGCTCGGCAATCACCGCTGTTTTGCCGGAAGGGGTATGCACAATCGTCTCATCGATCGCGTATGCCTTGATTTGATGTTTGGAAGTCAGCACATACGCATCGTTATAAAATTCCTTTAAGAGTTTTTGGTTATTGTTGATGGCTTTATAGGTTACGTGAATGGTGGCCTTGAGGTCAGGATAGTAGATCTCTACCCAATGCTTGTCGCTCACCCACGACGTATCCTTCAAAAACTTCGCGCTTTTCGAATATTCAAACCGATAGGGCAAGGTATCTGGCGAGATCTGGTAAGCAACTTCGGGCAGCTCGAGGCGATTGTAGCCTTTGGGTTTGGGCTGATAATCACGTGAACACGATACGGTCCAACAGGCAATCGCGAACAAAAAAAAGTGCCTCATGATCCGGTTTTCCGTGTAACGCATGCTCATTTAACGAACAAAGTACATCTAAATTTGCGTGAGAAACCAAAAGATGCAACCGGTCAAACGAAGGGGGAAATAAGGTTAAATACCAAAATATTGAGGGCTAATCTTCATCGCCGGTCTCTCCATCCACCACACTCACGCGAATGCGCTTGATTCGCTTCTGATCGACAGAAACAATGGTGAATATAAATCGATCGTATGTGATCTTATCACCGGCATTGGGCATCGAGCTATGCAATTCCAGCATCAGCCCACCAAGGGATTCCGCTTCGCCCTTTACATCATCAAAAGATTGCGGATCGATGTCCAGCACTTTGCAGACATCATGGAGAGATATCTTTCCTTCAAACACGAAGGTTTTATCGTCGATCTTTTGGTACGGAATAGCTACCTCGTCGAATTCGTCGTTGATCTCTCCAATGATTTCTTCGATCAGATCCTCCAGTGTGACCAGCCCGCTCGTGCCGCCATATTCATCCGAGACGATGGCCATGTGCACGCGCTTGCTTTGAAAATCCTTCAGCAAGGAGTCCAGTTTCTTGGTTTCCGGAACGAAAAACCCTGACCGCAGCAACTCCTGCCACTTGAAAGACTGTCCTTCACCGAGGTACGGAAGCAGATCCTTGGTGTATAGAATGCCCTGAATATGATCGATGGTCTCCTTGTAAACCGGAATACGCGAAAATCCTGATTTATTCACAGCTTCAAGGAGCTCTTTGAAATTCAAATCAACTTCAACGGCCGAGATCTCCATCCGTGACCGCATGACCTGCGTGACCGTAAAAGTCCCGAAGTTCACAATGCCCTTCAGGATCTCTTTCTCATCTTCCGAAGTCTCCTCGTTGTCTGTGGTGAGCTCGAGTGCCTGGTTCAATTCTTCCACCGTGCTGCTGTATCCCTTCTTTTTGATGCGTCGCTCAATGAGGCCGCTCATGCCCATCAGCATAAACGAAACCGGACTACAGATTTTCTCGAGTGCTCTCCAAACGCCGCTCATCAATCTCGCAAAGGTCATGTTCCGTTGCTGCGCATATACTTTCGGGATGATCTCTCCGAAGAAAGTAATTGCAAATGTGGTAACGAAGGTTACGATACCGACGATAGTTTCTGCCGGCGTCCGGGTATTGGCCATTTCCCACATTAAAAAAGTCGAGATGGTCACCACTCCGACATTCACAAAATTATTCATGATGAGGATCGTGGCCAGAAGGAGGCGCGGCCGCTTCAACAATTGAATAATATTGATGTCCTGGGGATTATCTGAATCTTTGCAGCGTTCGAGATCGTCCGCCTTCAATGAAAAGAACGCCACCTCGGAAGCAGAGATCATCGCCGACATGAAAAGCAATATCCCGATTACCAGGAAGCTGAAGATGTAAAAAGGCGTCACTTCCAATGCAAGAATTCCTGCCAGGAAAATACTGGGGGGCTCGTCCAAAGAAACAGGTTGTTCCAAACTCGTCTAAAATAAGTTCGACATCAGAAGGGAAGGTCATCGGTGCTGTTGTCAGCGCCGGGCTTAAAATCATCAGAAGCCGGTTGTTGTGAAGGTGCAGAAGGCCTGTATTCCTGGTTACCACCGCCATCCCTGCGTGTGCTGAGCATGGTCATATTATCTCCAACGACTTCGGTCGTGTAGCGTGTTACACCTTCTTTTTCCCAGGAGCGCGTTCTCAGTTTACCTTCGATGTAAACCATGTCGCCTTTATGAAGATACTTCGCCGCGATATCCGCAAGCCCTCTCCACACAACGATGTTGTGCCATTCAGTGATTTCCTTTTTCTCGCCAGTGGTCTTGTCTTTATAGGATTCGGAAGTCGCCATGGTGAAATTGGCCACCGTGGCTCCATTCTCAAGATTTCTGACTTCGGGATCTTTTCCCAACCTGCCTACCAATATGACTTTGTTTACTCCTGACATAATCTTAGTGATTTGAACTCTTGTAAGTAATAGCCCCGCACCGTGGCTTTGGCGTAGGCGGGTCGTAAAAGTACCAAATCTCCCCGACTCCTATACAGAGAAACGATCGGCCAGAAACCTGGAAATCAATACAGGTTTTGGAATCTTTTCTAATTCCTGAAGAGTATACCACCGGGCTTTTGATCCGCGTAGAAGGTGGGACGGCGCGGCCTCCGGTGAAATATCAAGCTCAATGAACCGAGCCTTGATCACCTGGTGTGTAAGTATATGCGTGTAATCCTTCGATACCGTGATTTTGTTTGCAGCAGATGCGTGGTCGGCAAAAACGTCCGATAATACTTTTAAAGGAGGTGCTGCTTTTCGGTGTTCATGCAATGGAAAGTCATGCAACCCTTTCCAGATGTCTTTGGATTGTCGTTCCACCATCATCAGTTTTCCCTTCTTTTTCAACAGAAAATAGTAGAAGAACCTTTTCGTGATTTTCTTTTTTTTCTTTTTTACTGGCAATTGAGCCCGGCTGTCGTGCTGATAAGCAAAGCATTCCTTTTTGAAAACACACTCCTCACAGGAAGGATTCACAGGTACGCAATGCAAGGCACCAAATTCCATCACGGCCTGATTGTGAACAGCAGGACTATCGCGCGGAATAAGGCGGTTGGCAGTCTCAAAGAACAGGTGTTTGCCTTCCGACGAAGCAACATCTTTATCAATTCCGAAAATTCTTGCCAGCACACGCTGAACATTTCCATCGACTACGGCCACGGGTTCGTCGAACGCAAAAGAGGCTATTGCAGCAGCGGTATACGTGCCGATGCCTGGCAGTAGCCTGAGTTCATGAAAGGTCTGCGGAAATTTTCCTTTATACTGTTTTACAATCGTTTTCGCACAAGCGTGGAGATTCCGGGCTCGTGTGTAGTATCCCAGTCCCTGCCACAAACGAAGAACGTCCTGCTCCCTGGCAGCAGCAAGAGCCTTAATACTCGGATAACTTTTAATGAACCTTTCGTAGTAAGGAAGCCCTTGTATTACCCGTGTTTGTTGCAAAATGATTTCCGAAAGCCATATTTTATACGGGTCTCTCGTTTCCCGCCAGGGAAGATTGCGGTGATGCTCATGGTACCACTCAGCGATTTTTTTCGAGAAATATCCCACCTTCATTTCCTTGATAATCAGAATTTTTCAATATTGTTTTTAATTGTGGCCGCGCAAATTAATTTTGCCCTCCCTAAATCCAAGCAATACCAAGCAATAACACCCCAGCACCGTGACGAAAGCAGACGTTATTAATCAAATTGCAGAGAAAACCGGTATCGATAAAGCCGATGTTACTGCATCCGTTGAAGCCTTTTTCTCCATTGTTAAAAACTCCATGTCAGGCGGACATAATATTTATGTGCGCGGATTCGGAAGTTTTATCAATAAAAAACGCAAGAAGAAAATTGCCCGAAATATCTCCCGAAACACGGCCATCGTAATCGACGAGCATTTTATCCCCAGCTTTAAGCCCGCCAAAGTATTCATCAACAAGATCAAGAACAGCGACAAGGTAAAGCAGCTCGCAGAGAAATAAGTTCGGGCGTGTATACTCTGCACTACCCGGTCCTTTCTTATGTCTAAAACGCGGATCATTCTTATCACGGCAAGTATAGCGCTTGTGGCGGCTCTCTATTTCCTGCCCAAGGCTGTCGTTGAAAATGACAGTCAACTACAGTCTGGAACGGATGAGAAAACTGCCGCGCCGACCTCAGGAAACCCACATAACGAAACTCCTCAAACGCTCCGCAACAACATTAACCGGTTGAGGGCCCGATACTTATCCGCTTTACCTGAAGAAAAAAATGCTATCTTTGCCGACTCTTTGGCAGGACTATATCGCGAAGCTGGTCTCTTTGACAGTGCCGCGTGGTTTGCTGAAAGGGCAGCAACGTTCTTTAAAACTGATGAAAGCCTTTTGAAAGCGGGCGACGCTTTCTACGAAGCCTACACCTTCGCTCTCGACGCCGGAAAACAAAGAGCCCTGGCCGACAAGACACGTGAAGTGTATGAACAGGTGCTGAATAAACAACCAGAAAATCTGGAGGTAAAAACAAAGATGGCGATGACCTATCTCAGCTCAACTCCGATGAAAGGCGTGTCGATGTTGCGTGAGGTGCTCGCTGAAGACCCAAAAAACGAACTCGCATTGTTCAATATGGGGATGTTGTCTATCCAATCCACACAGTACAGCAGAGCGGTGGAATGGCTGGAAAAACTGGTGGCGGTAAACGACAAGCACCTGCAGGGAAATTTGCTCCTGGGAGTCGCTTATATGAACAGCGGCAGCAAGGAAAAGGCACTTCAGCAGTTTGAAAAAGTAAAAAAGATGGATAAGGATCCTTCTGTGCAAGCCACAGTAGATTCGTATCTGCAGGAACTTAAATAATTTTTTAACTCACCTGCGGCATGTGCTGCAGGGTAAAACAAAACACAATATGCCAAGCGGTAAGAAAAGAAAGAAACACAAAATGGCGACACACAAACGCAAGAAGCGCCTCAGAAAAAATCGCCATAAAAAGAAATAAAGGCAACCACCTCATAAGCCGTGAGTAACGAATTAATCATCAGCGCTACTCCGGAAGGATGCCGCATCGCCTTGCTGCGCGACAAGCAGCTGGTTGAATTTCACGAAGACACGGGTGGAGGAAAATTCTCGGTAGGTGACATTTACCTGGGTAACGTTAAGAAAGTTGTCCAGGGCTTGAATGCCGCCTTCATCGACATCGGGTACGAAAAGGATGCGTTCCTTCACTACCTGGACCTCGGACCGCAGTTTTCTTCCCTGCAGAAATTCACCAAGCTGGTTCGCGCGAAAAAGATCACTGGTGGCCGACTCGATAAATTCCAGCCCGAAAGGGACATCGACAAACATGGAAAAATCGGCCAGCAGCTCTCTAAAAACCAGATCATTCCCGTTCAGGTTGTAAAAGAGCCGATCTCTACAAAAGGTCCGCGCCTATCTTCCGAGTTGTCCATCGCCGGTCGCTACCTGGTCATGGTGCCGTTTTCACATTCGGTGAATGTGTCGAAACGGATTAGCAGTAGTGACGAACGCAAGCGTCTCCAGCGACTCATCCAGTCCATCAAACCCGAAGGCTTCGGCGTCATCGTGCGCACCGTGGCGGAAGGAAAAGAAGTGGCTGAGCTCGACAAAGACCTCCGCAGTCTTGTGAAAACCTGGGAGGAAGGCATAGCCCGCCTCGCCGCAGGTAACGCACGCGACAAAATCATCGGCGAACTAAGCAAGACTTCATCCATTCTTCGCGATCTTCTCAACGAGTCGTTCGACAATATTCACGTCGACGACAAAAAGATCTTTGAAGAAGTAAAGACCTATATACACAACATCGCTCCTGACAAGGAAAAGATTGTCAAGCTGTATACCGGCAAAGCCAAAATCTTCGAACACTACGGCATCGAGAAACTTATCAAATCGGCCTTCGGCCAGACGGTAAGCCTGAGAGCCGGTGGATACCTCATCATTGAACACACTGAAGCGCTTCATGTGATCGATGTCAACAGCGGCAATAAATCAAACCGCGAGGAAAACCAGGAAACCACCGCATTGTCGGTCAACCTCGAAGCGGCAAGAGAAGTCGCACGACAGCTGAGACTGCGCGACATGGGCGGGATCATCGTAGTCGACTTCATCGACATGCGAAATCAGGAGCACAAGAAGCTCATCTATAAAACCATGATCGATGAGATGGATCAGGATCGCGCC
This sequence comes from Cyclobacteriaceae bacterium, assembly GCA_044227305.1. Classification (GTDB taxonomy): domain Bacteria; phylum Bacteroidota; class Bacteroidia; order Cytophagales; family Cyclobacteriaceae; genus ELB16-189. Next base: position 346,246 of record JBGAFJ010000003.1, read on the forward strand.
AAGCATACGGTCCTGCCTTTGTCCAAGTTCGGCCTGATGCAGATCACGCGCGAACGTGTTCGCCCGCAGATGAATATTGCTACAAAAGAAGTTTGCCCCACCTGCAATGGCACGGGCAGCATCAATGCAAGCATTCTCATCACTGACCAGATCGAAGAGCATATTCAGCACTTGTACGAAAAACAGAACGAATCAAACCTCGTACTGGCTGTGCACCCGTTTCTATATGCCTACTACACAAAGGGGATTATTTCCAAAAGACTGAAGCTCTATTTTAAATACAAGCGTTGGATCACGATGGTAAAAGACTCCTCCCTGGGGATTGTTGAATTCCATTTCCTGAATAAAGACGGCGAAGAAATCGTGCTCACCAAGCCGAATAACGCAGCACCTCAACTGGAAACCCTGACAACCTGACATTTTTCAGGCTCTGGAACATTGTTTGAAATCCTCGGCAACGAGGATTTCTTATTTTTAACTCTTACAGAATTATGGCAGAAATGGCAGATACAAAAGAAAAAGGCACCATCTCCATCAACACGGAGAACATATTCCCCATCATCAAAAAGTTTCTTTACTCAGATCACGAAATCTTTTTGCGTGAACTGGTGAGCAATGCCGTGGACGCCACGCAAAAGTTAAAGAAGCTTTCGTCAATGGGTGAGTTCAACGGGGAACTTGGAGACCTGAAAATTGAGGTCCGCTTCGACAAAGACAAGAAAACCATCACCGTCAGTGATCACGGCATCGGCATGACGGGTGATGAAGTAAAAAAATATATCAATCAAATCGCGTTCTCTGGCGCAACCGAATTTGTCGAGAAATTCAAAGACAAAGCAGATGCGAAAGACATCATCGGAAAATTCGGACTAGGGTTCTACTCCGCTTTCATGGTGTCCGACAAAGTCGTTATTCACTCACGTTCTTATAAGGCAGGCGCCGACGAAGGCGCACGTTGGGAATGCGACGGTTCCACGGAATTTGAATTGTCTCCGCTGGGAAAACAAGAACGAGGAACGGATGTGATTCTCCATGTGAACAAAGATTCTGAAGAATTCCTCGATGAGTTTCGTCTGAAAGGAATCCTCGAGAAGTACTGCAAATTCCTGCCCGTTGAGATCAAGTTTGGAACGAAACAGGAAAGTGTTGAAGATGGCACTGATAAAGACGGTAAGCCGCAATACAAGACTATTACGGTAGACCGCATCATCAACAATCCTGAACCGCTTTGGAACAAATCTCCCAACGACTTAAAGGACGAAGACTATCTGAAGTTCTACAAAGAACTCTATCCTTTTGCTGAAGATCCCCTGTTTTGGATTCATCTCAATGTGGATTACCCATTCAACCTCACGGGGGTCCTCTACTTCCCTAAGTTGAAAAACGAGTTTGAAGCAAATAAAAACAAGATTCAGCTATACAGCCGTCAGGTATTCATTACCGATGAGGTAAAGGATGTTGTGCCTGATTTCCTGATGCTGTTGCATGGTGTGCTCGATTCCCCGGATATTCCTCTCAACGTCTCCAGGAGCTATCTGCAAAGCGATTCGAACGTGAAGAAGATAAGCCAGCACATCACCAAAAAAGTGGCCGACAAACTTCAGGAAATGTTCAGGAAAGATCGTGCTGATTTTGAAAAGAAGTGGGATGACATCAGCATTTTTGTGAAATATGGTATGATCAGCGATGAAAAATTCTACGATCGCGCCAAGGATTTCGCGTTGCTGAAAAATACACAGAAGAAATACTACACTTTCGATGAATATGCGCCTTACGTGAAGGAGCTGCAGTCCGACAAAGACAAAAACGTCATTTATCTATACACGAGTGATGTCTCGAAACAGCACAGCTTTATCGAGATCGCCAACAAGAAAGCGTATGATGTACTGGTGTTGGATGGAGTACTGGATAGTCATTTCATCAATACGCTCGAACAGAAACTTGAGAAAACCCAGTTCCGCCGTGTTGACAGTGATACCATTGACAAGCTTATCGTCAAGGATGAAAAAATTGACAGTGTTTTAAGTCAGGAGGATCAGGATAAGCTGAAAGGCATTTTCGAAAAAGCAATCAGCAATCCATCCATGACTGTGGTGATCGATTCCATGGCTCCCGACAATCTACCCGTGACCGTTACGATGAGTGAATGGTCACGCAGGATGAAAGACATGGCGAAGACCGGGGGTGGCATGTACAGCTTCATGGGCTCGATGCCGGATCAATACGCGGTGTCTGTCAACAGCAATCACAAAGTGGCGCAGAAGATACTGCAGGCCGGCGACGAAGCTCAGCAGACCCGACTTGCGAAACAAGCCTATGATCTGGCGCTTTTGTCGCAGGGTATGCTCACCGGTGCGGATCTTACGGACTTCATCCGCCGCAGCGTAGACCTGGTTTCCTGATCGATGGCCAACTGGATTCATGGAGAGTTGAAATAAACTTTCTATAAATTCGTTACCCCTCAATGCGTTTCATAGGTACCATAGCGCTGTTTTTTACTATTTCCGCGGTATTCGCACAGGAAAAACAAAAAGAAGTATTCGGAACCGAAGGTCAGTTTACGTTCGAGACCGAAAAGCCTTACAAGCTGCTGGAGCTCGACGAGAAAACGTCGGAGCCGATCGTTGCCAAAAAAAAGAAGCCCAAGCGCAACACGTTTTATGGCATTAAGACACGCAAGAGCTATACGCGCAAAGGAACCGCGGATCGCATGACGATCGAACTATTCTATGTTCTGAAGAAGCCGGATAAACCCACCGCTTTTGTTCGCGATATTTATTGGTATGATTTTACCCGCAGGGAGGTCCGTAAAACTGCCACATTCGATCCAAGCAAAGGTGTGTTGCTGCATGGTCCATACAAAAAAATGCAACAGGGTATATTGATAGAAGAGGGGATCTATTATAAAGGCGCCAAACACGGCCGCTGGATGAAATACGACAAACAAAATCTCCTCGACGATAAAGAGAAGTATTACAAGGGATGGCCGAAAGAATCAATTGTCACCTATTATGATGCAGTGGAACGTAAGAAAGTGAAAGAGATGATCCCGGTAGAAATCGACGAACGGGAAGGATTCTATTATCTGTTTCACGAAAACGGAACGATCGCCGTTACAGGTGAATACAAGTGGGGTGAGAAGGTGGGAGACTGGATTGAAAACTACCCGAACGGCAAGCGCAAGAAAATTGTGGCTTATCCCAAAGAGCCTTTTGAGAAAGAGATCAAACCTTTTGTTCGTAAAGAATGGGACGACAAGGGCCGCGAAATCTTTTCATCCAATAAAGGTGTTTGATCTTAATAAAACGCATCCTCGATATGATGGATTTGTGATTCTCCTTTCACAATCGTGATCGCCACAATATCGTAACGCACATTTCCTGTCCAGTTTTTGGATATCATGTACTCCAGGGCACCCGCGAAAATCATTCTCTTTTTTTGGTAATCGACAAATTGTTCGGGATACCCGAAGGCCGTGGAGGTCCGCGTCTTTACTTCAATAAAAACCAGCCAATTGCCACGACTGACGATCAGATCGATCTCCGATTTCTTGAACCGATACTTCCTCGCCAGGATTTCATAGCCCTTTTGTTGCAGATATTCAGCGGCGGCCGCCTCGCCGTCGTCGCCGGTTTTAATATTATCAGTCATAATCTAACTTTGAGGTGCAATTTCTGCAGTTGCTGTGCGCGATGAAAAAATTGATCGAAGGATTTACCAGACAATTAAGCGATGCCCTGAAGATTGGGCAGGCGGTTGACCTGGTGAGGCAAGGAACAGACATCCGGAATATCCTGATTTCCGGCATGGGTGCCAGTGGCATCGGCGCGAATCTTGTGGATTCTCTGACCTTCGGGCGCATCCCCATTCCGATTACAGTATGCAAAGGCTACAACATACCTCAGTTTGTCAGTCCCCATACATTGTTCATCGCTTGTTCTTTTAGCGGCTCGGCGGAAGAAACGCTGGCTGCTGTACAGAAGGCCATGTTGAAGCGCGCTCACATCATCTGCATCACTTCCGGCGGCAAGCTTTTAGAGCTCGCAAAGGAGTACAATTTCTATTACATCCAGCTTCCTAAATGCGAAAGCCCGCGCGCGGGAATCGGGTACATGATGGTTTCACTGTTGTATGCGCTGTATCACACCAACCTGATTGGCGCCGCGTTCATCAAGGAAACAGAAAATGCGATCGAATACCTGGATCGCGGTGAAAAAGCCATCCAATCCGAAGCCGAACTGATCGCCAAAAAACTGAAAGGAAAATTACCCTTCATTTATTGTGATGGGCGACTCGAGGCGATGGCGACCCGGTTTCAGCAGCAACTCAACGAAAACGCCAAGCAGATAGCCCACATCAACACCTTCCCCGAAATGAATCACAACGAGATCATGGGATGGCGTTTTCCTGAACACATTTTGCACCAGGCTCAGGTCATCTATCTGTATTCCGATCACGACCACGAACGGGTTGAGAAACGGCTTGAGATATGCCGCGAGATCTTTGAAAAAAGGTCGAACCCTATCATCGACATCGTGGCTGAAGGCGCTTCCCTGCTGGAACAATATTACTACCTCATTCATCTTACCGATTGGATCTCATTCTTCCTTGCAAAAGAAAATGACATAGACCCTGATGCGGACGCAACAATCACATATTTGAAGGGCGAACTTGCGAAGACTAAGTGAATAAAATACCAAACCGCGAAGTTGAAGTGATCGATCTGGGCAGGATCGACTACGCGGATGCGTTGGATTTTCAGACACGTAAGTTCGATGAAATCCTCGCTGTAAAAAAAGAAAACAGGGAGCGGGCCGCAGACGAACAACTCCCAACAAGAAACTACCTGATCTTTTGCGAACATCCGCACGTGTTTACGCTTGGCAAAAGCGGTGACGAAAAAAATCTGCTGGTCCGTAAGGACGATCTCCATACGATTAATGCCTCTTATTTTCAAATCAACCGCGGTGGCGACATCACGTATCACGGCCCGGGTCAGATTGTGGTCTATCCCGTGATCGACATGGAGAACTTTTTTACTGACATTCATCGCTATATGCGGACCCTCGAAGAATCGGTGATACGCACACTTCGCGATTTTGGCATAGAATCAGGTCGCATTCCTGGCCTGACCGGAGTATGGCTCGGAACCGGCAACCAGGCACGAAAGATTTGCGCTCTCGGCGTCAAGACCAGTCGATGGGTTACACTTCACGGCCTTGCCTTCAATGTCAACGGCGACCTGAAGTACTTTGATTACATCGTACCCTGCGGCATCGCCGACAAGGCAGTAACGTCGATGGAAAAAGAATTGGGAAAAGAACAGGATATCGCCGACGTTCGTAAAATCTTAAAATCTCATCTCCTGAGTTTATTACAGACTCCTGTTGAAGTTTGAATTATTTCTTGCCCCACTTGGTTATTAAGCCCAGGGAGATTTGAACTATGATCAAAGACATCAGATTACCGGAAGTTAAGAATGTAACACTCGCTGTTGTTAAGGAGAAAAATAACCTCAAACTCGATGAATGGCGGGTGTACCTCATCAATGATAACGACTATCCTTTGGAGAACACGCTGGTGGCCAGCACTGGCTACGGGGAAAAGGACGGTGAAATGCAAAAAACCTCCACGCTGAGACATTTTTTACAAACCGTTCCGGCAAAAGGCTCGGCGATAATAGAACCTATTCACGAAAACCTTTTTCACCTGACGAATGAATACTGGGTAAGTTATTATGTCGGCACCCAGATCTACGACAAGAGATTTGTATTCGTGCCGGACACGATCTCTGATGAAAATTTAAGTTTCATCAAAACACTGGAACGCGAAGGTGTACTCCATTCGTGAACGCAGAAAGAAAAGTCTCTTAGCCAGGTTAACAGATATTCTCCAGGTACTTGTATCCCGATCCGGTATTCAACATCAGAATTCTGGCGTCACGTGATACAGTTTCGTCCGTTAATAGTTTTCTTAATGCGGCCACCAACGCGGCACCCTCGGGCGCAATGAGCATCCCTTCCAGTGCAGCAATTCGCTTCATATCGTCAATGATTTCCCTATCAGACACGGCAATCGGTTTCCCTTGCGATTCGCGCAGGATTTCGAGCACCATTTGTTCGGCAAAAGGATTGGGAACCGCAAGTCCGTTGGCCACGGTCGGTTGCCCCCTGTAGTCTTTTGAATTCTGATGATGACCTGTCCATGTCTCAACGAGTGGCTGGCAATTTTCAGTCTGCACGGCAATCATCCGCGGCAGCCGGTTTGCGATCCAGCCCATTGTTGTCATTTCCAGAAACGCTTTCCACATCCCGATGAGTCCCGTGCCGCCGCCTGTTGGGTAAACAATGACGTCCGGCAATCTCCAATCCAGCTGTTCAGCAATTTCATAACCCATCGTTTTTTTGCCCTCAAGACGGTAAGGTTCTTTCAAGGTTGAAATGTCGAAGTACTCCTGATCGCGATTGATCTCACGAACCCTGCGCGCACAGTCGCTGATCAATCCTTTTTCAAGTACCACCGTTGCACCGTACATCCTGCATTCCTTCTTAAAAATTTCCGGAGTGTGTTCCGGCATCACTACGATTGATTCGATGCCCGCTTTTGCACAATATGCGCTCATCGCCCCACCAGCATTGCCCGCGGTAGGCACGATACATTTTGTTATTCCAAGCTCCTTTGCTTTCGAGATTGCGGCACTCATGCCCCGTGCTTTGAAAGATCCGGTCGGATTGAACCCCTCGTCTTTTATCCGAAGATCCTCGACCTCCAGCAATTCCGCGAGTCTTCGCAGTTCAAGTATCGGTGTGTAACCTTCGCCTAGTGATACCACATTTCTCCGGTCGAATACCGGTAGCAATGGAAAATATCTCCACATAGACCTTTCTTTTGCATCAATATCCGCGGGCGTCAATCCTGAAAGAGGTTCATAAACTCCCCAAAGGTGATTTTTGTCGCATCGATCACAGCTTGCAAAGGTTGCCACCGCATCGGCGGGGTATTTTTTCTTACAAGCTGAACATGAAAGGTGAGATAAGTGGGAGAACCCCGACTGAACCGCTGCAACCATACTTTCCGGGATATCGGGCTAAATTATCCCGGGGATCATTACTCGTCCAATACTATTTCCTTATTGGTTATTACTTTATGTTATAATGTGTTTTCGCGAATTTAAGGAACGCATTGCTGAGCCCGTTGTTTTTGTCTCCGTGGCGTTGGATGAAATAAAACTGACGGGTGATGGAAAGTCCGTCGATAAACAGGCGGGTCAAGGTCCCGTTGGCAAGTTCTTTGGCCACAGAACGCATGGGAAGGAAGCCAATACACTCGTCGGCAAGGATAAAATTTTTCAAAGCTTCTGTGCCGCTCAACCTGACACTCACATCCAGATGGGAGAGTTTGATGCCTTGCGAACCCAAAGCATACTTGAGCGCTGCCAGGGTTCCGGAGCCTCTTTCGCGCAACGCAACTTTATACTGATGTATCTCGGAGAGCTGCAACGTCGGTTTCCTGGCCAGGCGACTGGTGGCAGAGCAAACAGCGATTACTTCATCGGTCAGAAATAGCTGGCTGTTCACCATCGAAAGCTTGTTTTTCCCCTCCATAATTCCCAAATCAATGTCGTGATCCAGCAGCGCCTTAAGGATACTCTCCGAATTGCGATTAAGCAGACTGATCTTTACATGGGGATGTTTCTGATGAAATCCGGACAGCACGGGCGGAATGATATATAGAGCTACGGTTGTACTGGCTCCAAGTTTCAGTTCGCCTTTGGCCGAATACGGATCATGATGGGTACTGATGTCGAATTCCAGTTGTTTCTCCAGGCCACGCGCTTTGATCAAAGCATCAAGCAGGATTTGTCCGGCCTGCGTGAGCGCGATGGTATTTCCTCTCCGTTCGAAAAGGCTTGTCTTGTAGTCCTCCTCAAGTTGTTTGATATGCTTGCTGATGGCAGGCTGCGAGATAAACAGTGCCTGGCTTGCTTTGGTGAAACTTTTCAACTGCGCTACTTCCAGGAAAACCTCATGTTTGAACGAAAGCATTGGACAAACCTATAAAAAATTGACCACGAAGACCGAAGACAGGATGGCCAGCTTAGAAAAATTACCTGACCGTTCGTATGTTTCGCTTCTTAGGGTTCCTATCTGCGGCCCGGCAGTTTCACTGCATCTATACTACCTTAGCAATCAAAAGACCTCCGATGAAAGGTGAACTCTTCCTGTATCCAACCGTGCTCAGCGAAGATTCGCAGGATTTGGTCATTCCAACACAGGTAAGAAATTCGATCGCCGGTGTTACTTACTTTCTTTGCGAAAATGTCCGGACGGCCCGGCGATTCATCAGCAGTCTTAAAGTCCATCCGGTCATCGAAAGCCTTCAATTCGAGGTGCTGGATAAAGATACCGAGCCAAGTAAACTGCCTTTGTTGATGGCTCCATTGATGCAGGGAGTGAATGTAGGCCTGTTGAGCGAATCCGGTTGCCCGGGTATTGCCGACCCCGGAGCACTCGCCGTTGCTTATGCCCACGAGCATCAGATAAAAGTAGTGCCGTTCGTGGGGCCGTCTTCGATCATACTCGCTTTGATGGCCTCGGGACTCAATGGCCAGCGTTTCGCTTTCCACGGATATTTACCCATCGAGGGCAAGGAAGTTGCGCATGTGATTAAGAATCTCGAACGCGAGTCAAAGGAAAAAAATCAAACGCAGATTTTCATTGAAACTCCTTATCGCAATAATGCTCTGATGAGCCACCTGCTGAAAAACCTGCATAACGATACCAGGCTTTGCGTGGCTGCAAATATCACTGCGCCCGATGAAAAGATCGGTTGTATGAGCGTGCGCCAATGGAAACACGAAAACAAATCGTTTGAAAAGGTACCTGCCGTGTTTCTTTTTCAGGCAGTGGTCTGATAATGTGAGAAATACATAAACCTAATTATCTTTGCCGCCTTTAAACACATCCACTAATTCATTTAACGAATGGCCTATCTATTTACGTCCGAGTCAGTTTCAGAAGGACACCCGGACAAAGTTGCAGATCAGATATCAGATGCTTTAATCGATTATTTCCTCGCCTATGACCCCAACTCAAAGGTGGCTTGCGAGACCCTGGTCACCACAGGTCAGGTAGTTCTAGCCGGCGAGGTGAAATCTGAGGCTTATCTCGACGTTCAGGATATCGCCCGCGAAGTGATTCGCAACATTGGTTATACCAAAAGCGAATATATGTTTGAGGCCAATAGTTGCGGGATTTTTTCGGCCATTCACGAACAATCAGCCGACATCAACCAGGGTGTTGAAAGGAAGAAAAAAGAAGATCAGGGTGCAGGCGATCAGGGAATGATGTTTGGCTATGCGACCAACGAAACGGATAACTATATGCCGCTGCCCCTGGATATGGCACACATGTTATTACGTGAGCTCAGTGCAATCCGTCGCGAAGGCAAGACAATGACCTACCTCCGCCCCGATGCAAAATCACAGGTGACGATTGAATACAATGACCAGGGCAAACCGTTGAGAATCGATACAATTGTAATCTCAACGCAGCACGACGATTTCGACAAGGATGCTACCATGTTAAAGAAAATCAAAGATGATGTGATTAACATCCTCGTACCGCGCGTGAAGAAAAAACTGCCTAAACGCCTGCAGGCACTCTTTGGAACCGATATCTCTTATCATGTTAACCCAACCGGCAAATTTGTAATCGGTGGCCCCCACGGCGACACCGGACTTACAGGCCGTAAGATTATTGTAGATACCTACGGTGGAAAAGGTGCCCACGGTGGCGGAGCTTTCTCCGGAAAGGATCCTTCAAAAGTTGACCGTTCGGCTGCTTATGCCACCCGTCACATCGCCAAGAACCTTGTGGCCGCGGGCGTATGCGACGAAGTGCTTGTGCAGGTTGCCTATGCCATTGGCGTGGCACAGCCGGTGGGATTGTACGTAAACACATACGGTTCAGCCAAAGTGAAAATGAGCGATGGCGAGATCGCAACCGCAGTTTCCAAAATATTCGACATGCGCCCTTACTTTATCGAGGAACGCTTCAAACTGAGAACGCCGATCTATTCTGAAACTGCCGCGTATGGCCACATGGGCCGGGAGTCACGCATTGTTGAAAAAGTATTCAATAAGGGCAAGAAGACAGAGAAGAAAGTGAAAGTGGAGCTGTTCCCATGGGAGAAACTCGATTACGTTGACCAGGTAAAAAAAGCCTTCAAAGTGAAATAACAACGATCGTATGAAAGTGAAAGGCCCTGATGCAAAACATCAGGGCCTTTTTTGTTTCTATACTTCCTGTATTTTCCGCCCGGCGTGAAGGTCGTTTACACCCTACCGGCGTTTTCACGTGTCTTGAATTTTTTGAGCTGGGCACGCAGGCCTTCTACCGCCTGATCAGCGGCTGCTTCGAAAGAACGGGCTTGCTCCTTGGCAAAGAGTTTTTTGCCCGGCACACTTAATTTGATTTCTACCGTTTTGTTTTCAACACCTTCGTTGTTGAGTCTGAGAAACACTTCTCCGTCGACCATGCGGTCGTAGAAAGTCTGGAGTTTATCTACACGTTGCTGAATGAAGTTGATCAGTTTCTGATCAGCGTCGAAATGGATTGAATGAACTTGTAACTTCATATCGATAATATTTAAAGTGAACAATTCTATTTCATAAACACGGGCACGATTCTCATGCCATTATGCCTTCGGATGCGCCTGGTCAAACACCTTTTTAAGTTTTTCCATCGAATTATGCGTGTAAACCTGTGTAGCTGCCAAACTGCTGTGACCCAGGAGATCTTTTACGGCGTTGATCTCTGCTCCTTTGTTCAGCAAATGGGTTGCATACGTATGGCGCAGCACGTGAGGACTTCTTTTCTCCGTGGTGGTGTCTCCAAGGGACTTCTTCACAATCTTATAGATCATCATCGGGTAGCATTTAGCCCCCGTATCTGTAACGATCAAACAGCCATGATCGCCTGTTACCACGTCCCTGTTTCTTGCTTGCAGATATCCTTTTATCACTGGGATCAACGAACTTGAAATCGGAATAACACGTTCCTTGTTCCTTTTTCCGATTACGCGGATCGTTTGATCACGGAGATTGACCTGATTCTCTTTCAGGCCAATGAGTTCGGTTAACCGCATACCGGTTCCATACAATAGCTCCAGGATGAGTTTTTCCCGCCAATCCGCGTGAGTGTCCTTGAATTGACGCTGATCGAGTACCGTTACCATCTCAGCTTCTTTCACAAAGTGAGGAAGTTTCTTACGCGTCTTAAGAACCTTGATCTTCATCATCGGATCTTTGGAGATCACACCCTGACGCATCAGGAACTTATAATAACTGCGAAGGCTCGCGATCTTGCGATTGATCGAAAGAGGATCAAGTTCCTGTTCCACGAGTTGGACGATCCACGACCTGACCATGGTATAGCTCGCTGCCTGAGGTTCCTCCTCGTATTGAGATTTTAAATACGTGTTGAATTGCGACAGGTCGTTTTTATACGAAGTGACTGTGTGGGGACTGAACCTTTTTTCGTACTGCAGAAAATTGAGAAAGGAATCAACCATGCTGCCAACTAACCTGCGTCCATAGAAAAGTAAAAAAAAAATCCCCCCGGGGAAAGAACCCGGAGGGATATCTATGTCGATTGTTTACTAAATGTTAGTAATTCTCGTTGACGTATTGCTTCTGGCGGTATACCGCTTTGAGAATCTCACTTCTGCGTCTTACTGACGGCTTTTCGAAAGACGTGCGTGCGCGAAGCTCCCTTAAAACGCCGGTTTTCTCGAATTTCTTCTTGAACCGCTTCAGGGCCTTGTCGATCGACTCGTTCTCCTTGATGTTGATAATCAGCATGCTTCTAATCGTTTGGGCCGCAAATATATGTTAAAAGTGTTCAATTATGCAAAATCAGGCCAAAATGGAGCGGGAAATCACCAATTTCTGTATTTCCGACGTCCCTTCTCCAATCGTGCACAGTTTAGCATCCCGGTAGAATTTCTCTGCCGGAAAATCTTTTGTGTACCCATATCCGCCGAAAATCTGAACGCCTTCGTTGGCAACATCCACGGCTACTTCCGAAGCATATAGCTTGGCCATCGCAGATTCGCGGTTCACAGACTTACCCATGTTCTTTAACTCTGCCGCCCGGAAAGTCAACAAGCGCGCTGCCTCAACCTTTGTAGCCATGTCGGCGAGCTTGAATGAAATACCCTGGAAACTCGAAATGGGTTTGTTAAACTGGTGTCTTTCTTTCGAGTAATTCAATGCCGCTTCAAACGCACCCTGAGCGATCCCAAGGCTTAGCGCAGCAATTGAAATTCGCCCGCCGTCGAGCACCTTCAGAGACTGTATAAATCCTTCGCCCTCTTCGCCCATCATTTGACTCTTGTGAATCCGGCAATCACTGAAAATGAGCTCAGCGGTCTCTGACGCACGCATACCAAGCTTATTTTCTTTTTTTCCTGACATAAATCCTTTTGTTCCTTTCTCGATGATGAACGCTGACATGCCATGGGAATCCCCAACTTTGCCTGTACGCGCTATCACCACAGCCACATTGCCGCTTTTGCCGTGGGTGATAAAGTTTTTAGAGCCATTCAAAACATAGTATTCGCCATCACGAACGGCCACCGTGCGCATATTGCCGGCGTCGGATCCGGTATTGGGTTCGGTAAGACCCCACGCGCCTATCCATTCGCCTGTGGCCAGCTTCGGAAGATATTTTTGCTTCTGCTCTTCGTTGGCAAACTGAAGAATGTGATTCGTGCAAAGTGAATTATGGGCCGCAACAGACAAGCCAATAGATCCATCAATCTTCGATATCTCTGAAATGGCCGTGACGTACTCCAGGTATCCAAGACCTGCTCCACCATATTCTGTTGGTACAAGCACACCCATCAACCCGAGTTTTCCCATTTCGTGGAAAACGTTAACCGGGAACTCCTGCGATTCATCCCATTCCATCATATGCGGACGGATGAATTTGTCGCCAAAATCCCGCACCATTTGCGCCACCATCGCCTGGCTTTCCGATTGCTCAAAGTCTATTGTCATCGTTTCTGAAGTCGCATGCATAACGTTTCCGTGGTTTTAAAAGGACTCCAAAAGTAGGCGAAGTTTTTAAGGCTACCAAACGACCGTTAGTTTGTTTGTTTATTTTTGGTTTTAATGCCTTTTGAAGCCCGGAAGACCTATTTTTGACCCTCTTTTGGCAGTTATCCATGATAAGTTTCTACCTGGCTCACTTCAATCCAGGGAAAATAATTTACCGGGGTCGCCACGTTTAGTTTTAAAAATCTAAAATGAAAATATCTGTTGTTGGGACTGGGTACGTCGGGTTGGTAACGGGGACTTGCTTTGCCGAAACCGGAAACACAGTCAGCTGCGTAGACATCGATGCAGCAAAAGTCGCGAGCCTGTCAGCGGGCAAAATGACAATTTATGAACCAGGCCTCGATCTGCTTTTCGAAAGAAATATCAAACAGGGCCGCCTGACTTTCACAACGGACCTCAAGCAGGGCATCAAAGATGCGCAGGTGATCTTCCTTGCATTGCCGACTCCTGCCGATGAGGACGGTTCGGCCGACTTGAAATATGTACTCAGCGTGGCCGACAACCTCGGCCCCTTGCTTGAAAAATATACGGTGATTGTTGACAAGAGTACAGTCCCGGTGGGAACGGCTGAGAAAGTGACCGAGAAGATCCGGGCAAAAGCTAAAGTAGAGTTCGACGTTGTGTCGAACCCGGAGTTCCTCCGCGAGGGTGTCGCAGTCGAGGATTTTATGAAACCGGACCGAGTCGTGATCGGCAGTTCGTCTGATCGCGCGCGGAAAATCATGGAACAATTGTTTTCGCCATTGGTGAGGCAGGGCAATCCGATCCTCTTTATGGATGAACGCTCGGCCGAGCTGACCAAATATGCTGCCAACTCATTCCTCGCCACCAAGATCACGTTCATGAACGAAATCGCGAATCTATGCGAGAAATTGGGAGCCGACGTGGATGCCGTGCGCCGAGGAGTGGGTACGGATAGCAGGATCGGAAAACGTTTTCTTTTTCCTGGGATCGGATACGGTGGAAGCTGTTTTCCAAAAGATGTTCAGGCACTGGCTAAAACTTCTTCCGACAGTGATTATGATTTCAAGATTCTGAAGGCTGTGATGGATATCAACACCCTGCAAAAAAAGAAGCTGCTTCCTACGATCAAAAAATATTTCAATAACAACCTGAAGGGCAAAGTAATCGCCGTTTGGGGACTTTCCTTCAAGCCACACACGGACGATATCCGCGAAGCTCCGGCTTTATACAATATTGAAGACTTACTCGCCGAAGGTGCGATTATCAGAACGCATGATCCTGAAGCCATGGAGAATGTGAGAAGACTGCTCGGTGACCAGATCACGTATCACAATGATCCGTATGAAGCTGCGAGTGGTGCTGATGCAATCCTGGTGGCTACGGAATGGCCTGAATTCAGGGCACCTGACTTTCAACGCCTCAGTTCACTTATGAAATCAAAAACGATTTTTGACGGACGCAATCTGTACGAATTGCGCGACATGAAAGATCAGGGTTTCACTTATATCAGCATCGGAAGAAAACCAATACATGCGTAAGCCTACCATCCTCATTACCGGCGGTGCCGGTTTCCTCGGGTCGCACCTATGCGATCGATTCATTAAAGAAGGTTTTCATGTGATCGCCATGGACAACCTCATTACGGGCGAACTCAAGAACATACAGCATCTCTTCAAGCTGGAAGATTTTGAGTTTTATCATCATGACGTATCGAAATATGTTCATGTGCCCGGCGAGCTCCAATACATACTTCACTTCGCCTCCCCTGCCAGTCCGATCGATTACCTGAAAATCCCGATTCAAACACTGAAGGTGAGTTCATTGGGTACGCACAACCTGCTGGGATTGGCCCGCAATAAAAAAGCGCGGATCCTCGTCGCATCTACTTCAGAGATTTACGGTGACCCGACGGTTCATCCTCAACCTGAAGAATATTACGGCAACGTAAATACGGTAGGGCCGCGTGGAGTTTATGACGAAGCCAAACGTTTTCAGGAAGCGATCACCATGGCCTATCACACCTATCACAAGCTGGACACGCGGATTGTACGAATCTTCAATACCTACGGACCCCGCATGCGGCTAAACGATGGCCGCGTGTTGCCAGCATTTATTGGCCAGGCGTTGCGTGGCGAAGATCTAACTGTATTCGGAGACGGCAGTCAGACGCGTTCATTCTGCTTCGTCGACGACCTGATTGAAGGCATTTACAGATTGCTCATGTCTGATTATACAATGCCCATGAATATCGGCAATCCAAGTGAAATCACGATTCTTGATTTCGCAAAAGAGATCATCAAACTGACGGGTACGAATCAGAAGATCGTTTACAACCCGTTCCCCAAGGACGATCCCAAACAAAGACAGCCTGATATCACAAAAGCTAAAGCCGTACTGAAGTGGGAACCCAAGGTTTCCAGGGCTGAAGGCTTGAAGATTACTTACGAATATTTCAAGACGTTGTCGCGGGAGGAACTCTACCAGCGAGACCACAAAAATTTTGACGCTTACTCGCGGTGAAAAAAATTCTCGTTACCGGAGGCGCTGGATTTATCGGTTCACACGTCGTGAGGTTGTTTGTCAGGAAGTATCCCGACTATGCGATCCACAACCTCGATAAACTCACTTACGCCGGTAATCTTGAAAATCTGAAAGAAGTTGAGGATCGAAGCAATTACACTTTTGTTAAAGGTGATATCGTCGATTTCGAGTTTTTGAAGGCTCTTTTTGCGAAAGAGAAATTTGACGGCGTGATTCACCTGGCTGCCGAATCGCACGTGGACCGCTCTCTCGAAAATCCCTCCGAGTTTGCTGTCACCAACATCATCGGCACACTGAATCTCCTTCAGGTAGCAAAGAACGAATGGAAAGGCGATTATTCCGGTAAACTTTTCTATCACATTTCAACCGATGAAGTATATGGCTCATTGGGTGAAGAAGGATTTTTCACGGAAACAACTCCGATCGATCCGCAATCGCCCTATTCGTCTTCAAAGGCAGGAAGTGATCATTTCGTGAGAGCATTTCAAAACAGTTTTAAGCTTCCTACGGTGATCAGCCGATGCTCCAACAACTACGGCCCGAATCAGTTCCCGGAGAAACTCATCCCTTTGATGATTAACAACATCATCAATTCGAAGCCGCTGCCGGTGTACGGCAAAGGCGCTAATATTCGCGACTGGCTCTACGTGGAAGATCATGCACGTGCCATCGATGTTATATTCCACAAAGGAAAACCAGGTGAGGTGTATAACATCGGGGGCAACAACGAATGGAAGAACATTGACCTCGTGAAGTTGCTGTGTGGTGTGATGGACAAGAAACTGAATCGAGGCGTCGGTACGGCTGAAAAACTGATCACCTATGTCACCGATCGCCTCGGACATGATATGCGTTACGCGATAGATTCTTCCAAACTGCAGAAAGAACTGGGCTGGAAACCGTCTTTGGATTTTCCGGAAGGGTTGGAAAAAACTGTGGACTGGTATCTGGCGAACCGCGATTGGCTTGATCACGTGACTTCAGGATCTTATCGCGCCTATTACGAATCCATGTACAAGAACCGGTAGACCCGGCTTTTGTCTCAATCTTTAAATCGCAATACCTTTAAGTAATGAAAGGAATTATACTTGCTGGAGGATCGGGTACGCGTCTGCATCCCCTGACATTGGTATTGAGTAAACAGTTGATGCCATTGTATGACAAACCGATGATCTATTATCCGCTGTCCGTATTGATGATGGCGGGCATCCGCGAAATATTGATCATCTCCACTCCTTCTGACCTTCCTCATTTCAAAAAACTCCTCGGAGACGGAAAACAGCTGGGCTGCGATTTTCAATATGCTGAACAACCACGTCCTGAAGGTCTTGCTCAGGCGTTCATCATCGGTGAACATTTCGTCGGAAAAGAAAAAGTAGCACTCGTGCTGGGAGATAACATATTCCATGGATCAGGCCTTATAAAGCTCCTTCGTGAAAACACAAACCCCGACGGTGGCGTAGTATTCGCTTACCACGTTCAGGATCCGGAACGATACGGTGTCGTTGAATTTGATGCAAATCGCAAGGCGATATCGATTGAGGAGAAACCTGCCAAACCCAAATCAAACTACGCAGTACCGGGTTTGTATTTTTATGATAACGAAGTGGTTTCGATCGCAAAGTCTCTCAAACCGAGTTCCCGGGGTGAACTTGAGATCACGGATGTCAACAATATTTATCTTAAGAAAGGCAAACTCAGTGTTGGCATTATGAGCCGGGGAACCGCATGGCTTGATACAGGCACATTTGACTCACTGATGCAGGCTGGAAATTTCATCCAGGTTATCGAACAACGCCAGGGCTTGAAGATCGGATGCATCGAAGAAATCGCTTATCAACAGAATTTTATCGACGCTGATCAGCTGATGAAACTCGCCGCACCGCTCGAGAAAAGCGGCTACGGTACCTATTTGAAGAAATTGATCGATAAGTAAAATTTACTCTTCGTAGTAAATCACATTAACAAGCACAGACCCCACCACGCCAAGCATGTCTTTGCTGATTAACGACAGGTTATCAGCTTGCGTGTGATGGTAATCGCCGAAGTAGCCCACAACCGGGTCATAGTGAACGATGTCGATCATCGGGATCTTCGCGTAATTATTCACCGGAATATGATCGTCCGTGATGCCCGCTTCAGTTTGATTCACAAAAACAGAGGATTGGCCCAGCCTGGAAGCCACTGACCATACCTTGTCAACGATTCGGGGAGCGTATTCCATGGACGCGCCTTCTTTAAAAAAGTGTGAGTTTTTTGCTCCGACCATATCAAGCAGTATACCATAGTAAGCCGTATAATTTGCTTTGTGCTTGTGCTTCGACCAATACTGCGACCCCAGGCACCACCACGAGTCCAGATCCTGGGGTGGTTGAACGCGGTCAGACTCATTGTTCCTTTCGCCCCAATCTTCACCGTCAAAAAAAATGATGTCGATACCCACATCGGGTGGTGTGTTACTCCCAATCACGCGGGCAACCTCCAGCAACACGCCAACGCCGCTGGCACCATCATTGGCTCCGTCGAACGCCGCGTTCGGCTTCTTTGGATCCTTGTCAGAAAACGGTCGTGTGTCCCAATGCGCCGCTAGCAGAATCCGCTTCGATTTTTCAGGTGAAAAACTGCCGATGATATTCCGTAGGAACAACTTCTGACCATCGTAATTCTTTGCTTCAAATTCCTGTTCCTGAACGAAGGCTCCTGATTGCTTCAACGTTGTAACGAGATAATCTCCGGCTGACTTGTGCGCTGGGGTGTTTGGAATGCGTGGCCCGAACTTCACCTGTTTCTCGACGAAATAAAACGCAGAATCAGCATTGAATACTGGCACCTTTACGCTGCGGATTGGAGTCTCCTCAACCTGTTTTTCCTTTTTACCTCCGCATGAAAACACCAACGCACAGACAGCCAGCAAGCAAGTGATCCGAATCATATGTAACGGTTGAGATATGTGCTTTAACGGCTAAGAAACACAATTATTTGCGATAAAATAAAAAACCCGTACCTTTGCTTCACTTCTTACGGAATTGTCAAAGAGGGGACCCAAAAGTCCCCTCTTTCATTATAAAAAAATGGATGTAAGGGCTAAAATCGCTGAATTGGCAGAATCCAGCCTGTTGAATGGAGATCAGTTCCTGGTTGACGTAATCGTGTCAAGCAGAAATTTTTCAAAAATCACAGTGATCATTGATGGAGATCACGGGGTCAACATCGATGATTGCGGCAAGATCAGCCGGAGTTTGTCAGAAAAGCTTGACGAACTGAATCTTGATACGGGCGGCAGCTATACTTTGGAAGTGACCACCCCCGGGCTTGATCATCCCTTGAAACTGAAAAGACAGTTCCTGAAGAACATAGGCCGGACCGTAAAAGTGCACCGCAAGGACAAAACGATCGTGCAGGGCAAACTCACGGCTGCCGAAGAAAACCTGGTGCTGAAAGAGGAAATACGCGAAGGAAAAACCATCCGTGAGAAGGAATGGTTAATCCCTTTCAATGACGTGGAAAAAACATTTGTAATGGTATCGTTTAAATAATTGCACAATGGATATAGCAAACTTAATTGAGTCGTTTGCCGACTTTGCAAAACAGAAAAACATCGATCGCCCCACGATGATCCGCATCCTGGAAGATGTTTTCAGGACTATGATCAAGAAAAAGTATGTCAACGATGACAACTTTGATATCATCATCAACGCCGACAAGGGAGACCTTGAGATCTATCGCATCCGCGAGATTGTTGACGATGACTCTGAAGACATCTGGGAACACGATAAGATCAGTCTTTCTGAGGCGCGCAAGATCGAGCCGGATTTCGAAGTAGGCGAGGAAGTTTCCGAGCCCATTGATATCGAGCATTTCGGAAGACGCGCCGTGACAACGGCCCGCCAGACGTTGATGCAAAAAGTGAAGGATCTCGAAAAAGATATTCTCTTCCAGAAGTACAAAGAGATTGTAGGCGAGATCATCACCGGAGAAGTGTACCAGGTTCTCAGCCGGGAAGTATTGTTGACCGACGCAGAAGGAAATGAAATTTCCATTCCCCGCAGCGAGCAGATCCCCAAAGATCGATACCGCAAAGGTGAAAATGTACGTGCCATCGTTCACAAAGTGGAGATGGTGAACGGCAATCCGAAGATTGTTCTCTCGAGAACCTCACCTGTTTTGCTGGAGCGTCTGTTCGAACAAGAGGTGCCAGAGGTTTATGATGGATTGATCACGATCAAGAAAGCAGTGCGCGAACCGGGCGAAAGAGCGAAAGTGGCTGTCGAGTCATACGATGATCGTATCGACCCGGTGGGCGCCTGTGTAGGTATGAAAGGATCACGCATCCATGCCATCGTCCGCGAGCTTCAAAACGAAAACATCGATGTAATTAACTATACTGAAAATCTTGAGTTGTTCATTCAGCGCGCGCTGAGTCCCGCCAAGATCGTAAGCATCAAAATCGATAAGGACACGAACCGTGTATCCGTTTACCTGAAACCAGATCAGGTTTCGCTGGCAATCGGCAAAGGGGGTTTGAACATTAAACTTGCAAGTCGTCTTGTGGGCATGGAAATAGACGTGTTCCGTGAGTTAGGTGAGCAAACGGCGGAGGAAGATGTTGATCTCGACGAGTTCTCTGATGAGATCGAAGGCTGGGTTATCGATCAGCTGAAACAGATAGGACTCGACACGGCCAAGAGCGTGTTGGCACTTAACAAAGAAGAGTTGGTGCGCAGAACCGATCTTGAAGAAGAAACCGTTGAGAACGTAGTTGCTGTTTTGAGCAAGGAATTTGAGTAAATTTCAGTTTTTATTAACCCAATAAGGGGAAAACCGGATACATCAGGCATGGCAGAAGAAAAAATGATAAGGTTGGGACAGGCATCCAGGAAGCTCAATGTGGGTCATAATACCATATTGGACTTTCTGGCTAAGAAGGGTTTTGCCGTTGAAAACAATCCCAACGCCAAGCTTACTGCTGAGCAATTCGCCATGCTGGCAAAGGAGTATGCCTCCTCTGCATCCGAGAAAATAGAAGCGTCAGGGCTTACCATAGGAACTAAGCACAACGAAAACCTGACCATCCAGACCGAACCGACCCCTCACAAACGAAAGAACGAAGAAGAAGACAGCATCCTCATCAAAAACCTCGGATCTAAAGAGATCAAGGCCAAAGAAGAGGTGAAACAACCGGAAAAAGTAGAGCGCGAGAAACCGAAACTGGAAGGCATAAAGGTCCTCGGCAAGATCGACCTTGAGAAGAAAGAACCGCCGGTAGCTCCAAAAGAAAAAGAGCCGGTTGTACAGAAGGCACCGGAACCACAGCCGGAACCGGAAAAACCTCAGCAACCGGAAGCTGAGTTAATCAAAGCGAAAGCCGGACGTCTCCAGGGATTGAAAGTTGTTGACAGGATTGAACTGCCTGTCGAAAAGGAAAAGAAAGCGCCCAGTACTGACGACAGCAAGGACGATGCCCGGAAGAAAAGGCCCCGTAAAAGAATCCCTTCACAAGGCAACGATGTGTCCGGGGCACCCAGGACAAATACCGGCGGACCTCGAAGAGGAGGACCTGGTCACGTTCAGAAGGGTGAACCTTCGGAAAAAGAAATTCAGGACCAGATTAAGGCGACTCTTGCCAAACTGAGCGGCGGCCAGAAGAAGTTCACTGGCGCGAAATATCGCAAAGAGAAAAGGCAGGCTGTCTCAGAAGCACAAGAAGAAAAATTGCTGCAGGAACAGGAAGCCGCAAAAACCTTGCGTGTGTCCGAATTCATTTCAGCCAATGACCTCGCGTCGATGATGAACGTGTCGGTCAACGAAGTGATCTCTACCTGCATGAACCTCGGAATGTTCGTTTCGATCAACCAAAGGCTCGATGCAGAAGCCATCACTGTGATTGCTGATGAGTTCGGCTATGAAGTACAGTTTACGACCGCAGAAGACGAAGCAGCTGAGGAACAGGAGGAAGTAAGCGACGAAAATGCAACTCCCCGTGCACCCATCGTCACAATCATGGGCCACGTAGACCACGGAAAAACATCGCTTCTAGACTACATCAGGAATACCAAAGTGGTAGCCTCAGAAGCGGGTGGTATCACCCAGCACATTGGTGCCTATGACGTAACAACCAAGAGTGGGCATAAGATCGCGTTCCTCGATACACCTGGTCACGAAGCGTTCACCGCTATGCGTGCCCGTGGCGCGAAACTTACAGACGTGGCAATCATCGTTGTGGCTGCAGACGACGATGTCATGCCGCAGACCAAAGAAGCAATCAATCACGCGCAGGTTGCTGGTGTGCCGATTGTAATTGCTATTAACAAGATCGATAAGCCCACAGCGAACCCAGATAAAGTAAGGGAGTCCCTCTCTAAGAACAACATTTTGGTTGAAGAGTGGGGTGGAAAATATCAAAGCCAGGAGATTTCGGCGAAGACCGGAAAAGGTATCGACGACCTGCTTGAAAAAGTATTGCTTGAGTCAGAGATGCTCAACCTGAAAGCAAATCCGGATAAGGCTGCTTCAGGTTCCATCATCGAAGCATCCCTGGATAAGGGTCGCGGATATGTTGCAACATTGATGGTTCAGAACGGAACACTGAGTGTCGGTGACATCATGGTGGCGGGCTCGAATTACGGTCGTGTGAAAGCGATGTTCGATGATACGGGCAAGCGATTGAAATCCGCAGGACCATCATCACCGGTTCAGGTGCTCGGCCTCGATGGCGCACCCCAGGCTGGAGAAAAATTCTCTGTTTACGAAACCGACCGCGAAGCGCGCGAAGTGGCGAACAAACGAGCTCAGCTCCTCCGCGAACAGAGCATCAGGACCAAGAAACATATTACTCTGGACGAGATTGGAAGACGTATCGCCATCGGATCATTCAAGCAATTGAATGTGATCGTGAAGGGCGACGTGGACGGATCTGTAGAGGCTCTTTCCGACTCATTGCTGAAACTGTCAACTCCCAAGATCCAGGTGGGCATCATCCACAAGGGCGTGGGTCAAATCTCCGAGTCAGACGTGCTGCTGGCATCGGCCTCAGATGCCGTTATAGTGGCCTTCCAAGTGCGTCCATCGCCATCCGCGAGACGCCTGGCAGACGCAGAAGAGATCGAAATTCGCCTCTATTCCATCATTTACGACGCCATCAATGACGTGAAAGCCGCCATGGAGGGTATGCTCGAGAAGGAGATGGAGGAGGTTATCGTCGGAAACGCGGAGGTCAGGGAAGTATTCAAGATCACCAAATTCGGAACTGTCGCAGGTTGTATGGTCACCGATGGCTACGTGAAACGCGCTAACCTCATTCGCCTGATTCGCGACGGTATTGTGATCTATGCCGGCAAGCTGAGCACGCTGAAACGTTTCAAAGACGACATAAGCGAAGTGCGTTCCGGATTTGATTGCGGTATGGGAATCGAGAATTTCAACGACATCACCATTGGTGACGTGATCGAAAGTTACGAGAACCGTGAGGTGAAGAAGACACCTTAGAATAGAATTTCGAAGCCCGTCAGCCTGAGCGAAGTCGAAGGCAGGACCGGCCGGGAAATGTAAAAGCCTGACGAAAATCGCCAGGCTTTTTTTTGTTTGCCACACTGAGCGAAGTTGAGCTGTCACTCTGAGCGAAGTCGAACTGTCACTCTGAGCGAAGTCGAAGAGTGACTTCCTGCCAAATTAGAACTTCACTTCTGGTGCTTTCTCAGATCCAGCTTCTGCTTTAAAGTATCCTTTCTCTTTGAACCCCATGATCGAAGAAAAGAGCACAGCAGGAAAACTTCTTCTCTTTTTATTGTAGTCATTCACCGCGTCATTGAAGCGTTGCCTTGAAACATTGATTCTGTTTTCGGTGCCCTCCAATTGTGCCTGCAAATCACGGAAGGCTTCACTCGCTTTTAGTTCAGGATAGTTTTCTGATACCACAAGAAGGCGGCTCAACGCAGAAGAGAGTCCACTCTGTGCCTGCTGGTATGCGGCGAGGTTCTCAGGCGTCAAATTATTTGCGTCGATTTTTACCTGCGTTGCAGACGCCCGTGCCTCTATAACCTTGGTCAGCGTTTCTTGTTCAAAGTTGGCGCTTCCTTTTACCGTGTTGACCAGATTGGGAATAAGATCCGAGCGGCGTTGATAGTCCGATTCGACGTTACCCCACGCACTTCCAACATCTTCTTCGTTACTAACAAGTCCGTTGTAGGAACTGAATCCCATGATCACGAGAATTCCTAAAACAGCAATTACGATCCACTTTGTCATTTTATTTAGCTTTTGTTTTTTGTAAAGATACGATCAATGTATTACGTCTCTTTTCCAATTCAGAGAGACGATTTTAAGTTCGTTTTATTGCAAGATCCGACTGTAAATTTCACCGAATTAATCACTAAAAACAATGAATATTTACTTGAATAAAGATTTCACAGGTGGCCAATATGCCCTGCACGCGGAATTTGAGCCGACAAGCAGCCCAGCATTTGATTTAAGGTCAATCAGGTGCTGTGAGTACATTAGTTTACATAGGTAAAGAAATTAAGCATCAGAATCCTTCGTTGCCTCGCACGGTCCCTCCGACCATGTCTTAGCTTCACAAGTTCAACTCTTCCTCTGCCTGTTTGATTAGAAAACCCAATCAACGCACGTACAGCACGAGCCCCTTCAAGTACTCTCCTTCCGGATGAAAGATGGACACAGGATGATCTGCCGGCTGCGATAAATGATGCAGTATTTGAATTTCACGACCTGCCTGTATCGCAGATGACACAATGGTATCCTGAAAGAGCTGCCGGTCTACGACCTGTGAGCAAGAGAATGTGAAAACAATCCCGTTTGGTTTTACAATTCTGAACGCCTCAGCATTCAGTCGTTGATAACCTTTCATCGCCTGATGACGAGCGTCCTTGTGCTTGGCGAAAGCGGGGGGATCCAGAATAATGAGATCGTACTCGTCCTTTTTATCTTTAATGAACTCGAACGTATCCATGGCGATGCATTTATTCTGCACAGCATCATAACCATTCAAGCTCAGATTTTTCTCTGTCATGCCGATGGCTCTCTCTGACGCATCCACGGAATCAACACGCAACGCTCCTCCCTTCAACGCATACACCGAGAAACCTCCTGTATAACAGAAAGTGTTCAAAACGTTGAAACCTGCAGACATTTCTCCCAGCAACTTTCGGTTTTCCCGTTGATCGAGAAAGAAACCCGTCTTCTGCCCTTCCTCCCAGTCTACATAGAATTTATGCCCATGCTCCAGCACCACATGCGGCACCGGGCTCATTCCCAACAAGTACTCACTTTGTGCCTTTTCAGCCTGAATTCCCTGATTTTTGTAGTAAATGGCCTTCACGGCTTCTCCAAGGACAGATTGCACAGCGCTGGCTATCTCCGCCCGGTCCCGGTGCATGCCAGTTGAATGCGCCTGAATCACAGCGACGCCATTATACACGTCGATGATAAGGCCGGGCAGGCCATCGCCTTCACCATGAATGAGTCGATAACAATTCGTGTGAAGATTAATGACTCTGGTAACTAACCTCTGGTGAATTGCCGCAGCTACCTTGTCGACATATAAATTTTCCGCGGGCGGCTTGTCCGAAAAAGAAAGCACCCTGACTGAAATGGTTCCGTTTTGAAAGTGGCCGGCGCCCAGAATTTTTTTGCCGGCATCCTTTACCAGCACCCAATCGCCATCCATGAGATTTTCATCACGGGAGAAAATGGCTCCGGAAAAAATCCAGGGATGAAATCTTTTCACGGACGCTTCACGTCCTTTTTTAAGAATTACCTCGCCTTGAATTTTCATTCCGATTTATAAATTGAACCCGCAAATAACCGATTTAAATATGAGAAACATCCTGCCTTACTTCCTGATGTTGATTTTGCTGGCTGGCTGTGGAAATAACCAGCCCACATCTGTGGACAGTCAGGGCGCGACAGCCGCCCAACCTGCCGCTATGGAATCAGATGGTCTACCTGTTTTTTCTGCGACCAAAGATGCATCCGGAAAAGTGATCTCGTCGGGTTACCTTCTCAATGAACAAAAGGAAAGCACGTGGATCGAGTATTATGAAAGTGGTGTTCCAAAAACGCTGACTACGTATTACCATGGCAAGAAAGAAGGAATTGCTCTCGACTTCACTACCAATGGTTCCATCGCAAAGCGTGTCAACTATCACAACGACTTGCGCGAAGGTGACTACCGCGAATACAACTATGGCAATGTTCATGAAGAGCGGACCTATGTTAATGGCAAGATCGAAGGGGTTGTGAAAATTTACTACGATAACAATCTCAAGGTGATGGAAGAAGGATCGTATAGAAATGGCGTCCGTGACGGGGTGTCAAAATGGTATGACCAGAATGGAAACGTAACGATTGAATACACCTATAAAAACGGTGAATTGGTCAAAAAATGAGGAATTTAGCCTGTTTTGAACCTTTTAGCTGCTTAATCCGTATTTATTAGACCCTGCAAAATTGTCATTTCGGGAATCCCCGGCAGGAGTTTTTCTATGCAAATTTTGACTTGGCACAAAATTTCTGGTCGAGGATTTCTCCAATAAGAAACACATTTAAAATTCTAGAATGATATGAAGCGATTTGGATCTCTTTTATTGGCTGCTGTCTTAGGCAGCGGCCTCACACTGGTGTCCGTGCAATGGCTCGGCATCAGCAACGATGGTAATACAGTTAAGATTGAACATGTTACGGGTGTTCCGGCTTCCCAGGTAGCGTACAGTGTAAACGAAAAAGGTGAATCGGTTCCGCTCGATTTCACAACGGTCGCTGAAAAAGTGACACAGGCGGTGGTGCACATCCGTGCTACATCGGGCGAGCAGTCTGTTTCACGCGAACGTACTCCGGATCCTAATGATCCTTTCCAGTTTTTCTTCGGACCGAACGGTGGCCCTCAAAGACGAGGGCCCTCACAGAGTTCGGGTAGCGGCGTTATCATCAACGCAAATGGATACATCGTTACCAACAATCACGTTGTGGAAGGTGCTGACGTACTGGATGTAACGTTGTCGGACAACAGAACCTACAAAGCTGAAGTAATCGGAACTGACCCGGATACGGATATCGCAGTAATCAAGATTGAAGAAAAAGCATTGCCCTTTCTTTCTTTCGTCAATTCAGACAATTCAAAAGTGGGTGAATGGGTATTGGCTGTCGGGAATCCTTTTAATCTGAATTCGACTGTAACGGCCGGAATCATCAGCGCTAAAGGGCGCAACATTAATATCATTAACAGCGGAAACTCGCAAAACCCGCAAGCGGCCCGCACTGCTATTGAATCATTTATCCAGACCGACGCAGCAATCAATCCAGGCAACAGTGGTGGGGCATTGGTTAACCTCCGGGGTGAACTGCTGGGGATAAATACCGCGATCGCAAGTCCAACCGGGTCCTATTCAGGATATGGGTTTGCCGTGCCTTCCAACATTGTAAGCAAAATCGTTGAAGATCTTCTGGCTTATGGAACCGTTCAACGCGGCTGGCTTGGAATTCAGGTTGGGACAGTGACTGGTGACCTGGTTAAGGAAGAGGATTTAAGTGTTAAGGAAGGGGCTTTTGTGAGTGGTTTTGGCGATGCTGAAGACCGCAGCGCAGCAAAAGAAGCGGGCATTCAAAAAGGTGATGTAATCATAAAGCTGGATCAGACCCCCATCCGCACAAGTACTGCGCTTATTGAGTATATTGGCTTGAAGCACCCGGGAGATAAAGTGAATGTGGTAGTAAACCGTCGTGGTACAGAAAAGTCTTTCACGGTCACGTTGAAAAACAAAGACGGGAAACTTGGCGCCGTGAAAAGGGAAGAGCGCACGGCCGCAGCAAACCTTGGTCTTGAGCTTGAAGATGCAGATCCAAAAGTTTTGAAGAGACTGGATCTTGCTTACGGCGTGCGTGTAAAGTCTATTGAGAACGGTAAGATTGCCCGTTACACCGAAATGCGGGATGGTTTTATCATCACACACATAAACGACAAGCCGGTTCGCACTCCCAAAGATGTGAATGATTTTATAAACAGCAGAAAGGCTGGTGACCTGGTGACGTTCTCCGGGATCTACGAAGACTACCCGAAAGAATTTAATTACGCCATCCGGCTTTAACAGGACTAATCAAATCGAGCGATGAGGAGATTGTTTAAAAAGGGCGAGCGCGTCCGCAGTAAAATTGACGGAAAAGTCATGGAAGTGCTCAAGTATTTCAAGAGAAATCTGGTAGAAGTAAAATGGTTTGACCTCAATTCAAAAGAGGTGCACACCAACAAAGTCAAGGAAGACAAGCTTTCAAAAGCTGCATAAACACACCTGGTCTGGGCGAGCAGTCCCGACCAGGTTTTTTCTTTGCCACTCATGCCGACGGAATCGGGACCAGCCCCGACGAGTCGGGGCCAGCAAACAAAACGCTAACTTTGCATTAGCGTTTAATATCTACTTGTATCAAATCCTTCGAAATTCCATCCTACTACAGGTCTTCTCTAACCGGCAAGGTCAAAGAGTCGCGCAGGGTAAAAGACCTCCGCAAGCAGGATTTCTCTCCTTCTGTACTTGACTTCGGCCCGGTGCGATTTGTATTGGCCCGCCATTTCGGATTTTGCTATGGCGTTGAAAACGCAATAGAAATCAGCTACAAGGCTCTTGAGGAGAATCCCGGGAAGAACGTATATCTGCTTAGTCAGATGATCCACAATCAGGAAGTGAACCATGATTTGCAAAGCCGTGGTATAAAGTTCATTCTGGACACTGATGGCACACAGTTTATTCCTTGGGACCACGTGCACGCTGAAGACATCGTGATCATCCCTGCCTTTGGGACCACGGTTGAAATGGAGGCCCTGCTAAAAAACAAAGGGGTGCAGATAGGGCGATACAATACAACTTGTCCCTTTGTGGAGAAGGTTTGGAATCGTGCGGAGAAGCTGGGGAAGGAGCAACACACCATCATCATTCACGGTAAACCACGTCACGAAGAAACACGCGCGACATTTTCGCACAGCAAACAAAATACCGCATCGGTGGTGGTAAGCGACATGGAGGACGCGGTCAGGCTCGGCAATTATATACTCGGCAGCAAACCTCGCTCAGAATTTTTTGAAGAGTTTGCCGGAAAGTATTCCGACGGTTTCGATCCGGAAAGAGATCTGAGAAAAGTGGGCGTGGTAAATCAAACGACCATGCTGGCCACCGAGACGCAGGCCATTGCCGATTTCTTCAAACAAGCGATGATCCATAAGTATGGAGAAAGTTCTTTAAAAGAGCATTTTGCCGATACGCGCGATACACTCTGCTATGCAACCAATGATAATCAGGATGCTACGTACGAGTTGTTGAAAGTAGATGCGGATTTCGCAATCGTGGTGGGCGGTTACAACAGCTCAAATACTTCGCACATCGTTGAATTGTGCGAAAGAAAATTTCAGACGTTTTTTATCAACTCAGATACGGAGATTCAATCAAAAGATGTGATCCACCACTTCGACTACCATCACAAGGAGAAGAAAATAACACATGGATTTGTGCCTGATAAAAATCCTGTGACCATTGTGCTCACCAGTGGAGCATCCTGTCCCGATACGCTGGTGGACCGGGTGTTGATGAAGATTGTGGGGTTTTTTCCGGGAGCAAAGATGATCGAGTTGGCAATGGGTCAATATTCGTAAGGGAAACCTTACTAGAATTCATAGATATCCAGACTTTCCTTGTATTTATAAATACCAATGTTTCGTCCACCTGTTCTTGAATAGAACTTCTTTTGAGGGCGGTGTTTTATCGCAGCATCGAATTCATCAATGACTTGAGATTTCGAGCCCTCGCGGCCTATGGAAAGGGTCGGGCGATGAGGATTGCCCATATCATCAAGATACACATACCTGCCTATGCCTGACGATTCATAGTTGGTGATCGCCGCCACAATCATACTCCCCACAATGGTAGCTGCCAAGTTAGGACCAGGGATGATGACTCCCGGACTCGAAGTGCGGTATGACCCAATGCGAAGTCGCGCCACATTACCTTCGCTCGCAACCACCAACGCTGGCTTGTCTTCCCACTTGAATTTTGTATGGGCTTTAACAATGCCTTTATCTATGTTACGCAGGTATGCATTTTCTCCAATCGTGTTTTGAACATCCAACGGCGTTTCATAGATGAGCTTTCGTTCACGCAAATCATAAATAGCCAGGTTGATTACCTGAAGGGAGATATATCCGACGTACAAATTCTCATGAGAAGGAAAAGTTGCCCAACCCTTAAAGTTGACCATCGGATTTATTTTCTCGTGCTCAATGACTGTACTAAACGAACTAAAATCGGTCAGGTTAATTGAAATTATATTGGTTTTGTTGTGCGGGACGTCATCGGTCGATATGTATAAAACACCTCCTTCCCTGACCACTTTCAGGGTACCGATACCTTTTGACGTCGGGGACAACCTGGGTCCGTCAAAAAACTCCACCCTGTTATTAGCGAAATGATACTGCGCACCTGGTGCATAAAAGGCGTGCGTCCCTATTATGCTTGTTCCTTCAACTAAATAAAGAACGAATTCCTCGGTTTCTTTATCAAACGAAACCAAATGAAGATATTCCTCATTAAATGATCCCACATAAGTGCCTCGCAGAGGTATATCGACGCCTATTCTGTCGGAACTTGTCCTGCCATCTGTCATTCTTACAACCAGAGCGCTTTCTATTTTTTTCTCCTTTTTGATAAAATACAAAAAGGTATCATTACTCTTCTTCACGATATTGATCAGCGCACCATCAACATCAGGAATGTATGCTCGTTTTGTAACTCCTTCCGGTGAAATAGATCTTACAATTCGTTGCCGTGCCACCTGCAACTGCTCCGAATAAAACAACAGCAGGCTATCTCCAATTTCAAAAAACTGAATATTGTTGGCATTTTTGGCGGGTATTCGAGCGAGAAGTTTCTGAGCCGTAGCTGACCAAAATGTGCACAGAAAGCAGAATGTCAACAATGCATTTTTCATTTTGAGGGAGATTTTAAATCAAACTAGTAAAACCAGGAAACATTTCGACAAAAGATTCACATTGTTTTTCACCATTTACTCAAGACTAGTAATCACCAGATTCCTCAGGAGTTCATATCCGTCACATCATCTTGAAGGGAAAATGTGTTATTCGATTTTGACTAGCGCAGGTCATTGGGTTTTTAGAGATACAAGACCTCTGAAAGATCACAGATTTCTAATTTAATATTGAACGATTGTCACCTTGCCTGACGCCCGGTAGACTGCGATCAAGGAGCTTCCACTGACCACGTAAAATTTACGCTTCGCGAATTTCAGAGTAGTCTCGAATTCATCTGCCCGCTGCGCGCTTGAAAGATCATTTGATGCCGGTGGGAAAGTCACGCTCTGATGATTCCCTTGTTCGCGAACATAGAAATACTTGTTTATGCCCGGTGCGTCAGCGCGGAGGGCCGAATTCATGTCAATTAAAACAAACATCGCAGCAACAAGTGGGGGAGCCCCAGCGAACCCTGTGCCATTTGCAAGCCCTGACTGACGGGTACCTATCCTGACTAGTTTGCCGTCTCCATTTTTTGAAACCAAGATAGCCGCTTTACCTGCTGTCTTGAACTGTTTGGTTTTTAAAACAGTATGCTCTTCGCCATCACGAACGTAGCTCTGGTTTTTCAACAATTCCTGGGAGAAGTCCTTTGACAGGACTTTCTTGTTTTCGGAATCGAGATCATAAACCGCTAGATGTACCCAGTCTTCCCCTGTGCCAGCTTTGTAAAGAAATCCATCGGATAGATATGTTGACCACGACTTAAATGTCGAATAATTCTTGATCGTTTGATGTTCAACTCTTCCTGTGGTGACGCCGAAATCACGGAACTGAATGCGATAAAAGGTGGTGACTTCGTTGGCCGGGTCGTCGATCGAAATATTCAGTTTGCCTCCCTCTCTTACCAACTTGAGCGGAGATGATCCGCTTTGAGCTCCCGAGATAATTCCGGCATCGATAAACTCGACGTTACCTTTGCTGAAATACGGGAGTGTGCCGGGTAGAGGTATCTCTTTTGTGTCGGTTATCTTCGACTCATCAATTCTGCGCAGGATCAGCGATTCTCTTTTCTTATCATAGCTGATCACATACAGATGATGGTTATCTTCAAAGCATCCGATCAGCTGATCGGGAATTTCTATTCCGTCGCTGGCTCTTCCTACTATCTGATTGCCTTCAATAGCTGCCATTTTAAGCTGCGATATGTTGGCTTCCTCGTCGACATAATAGAGGCAGACTCGTGAACCAACACGAACGGCTGTCAGAAAATCGGCCCGTTTAAAATCATCGATTGAAAATGGCTCACTTACGTTGCCTTTAATAATCCACGACGCCATTCTATGCGGTTTCGCTTTCACTCGCACTTCATAAGTTACAAGGGCACTGTCGCCCAAGCTGAGCAATTGAATGCCCGCGTCCAGCGGTGTAGATATTTCCGCAATTTTTTGCTGACTCCAGGCCTGCCAATTCAATGCGTAAGCCAGTATTAGGAATGTATATTTCATTGGCATTTAATTTATTCCTTCAAGACCTTCACCAAAAAGAAGTCCGCTGACATCAACGCCGCTCAGTTGCTTAGACATTTCAAATCTGTTTGGATCGTGCTCTCTCGAATTGGGGGATCACGCGTGAAGTCGAAGATAGATAGTCAAACATAAAAAACAAGGGTGCAACCAGAAGCGTTGTTATATTTGGAATGACATGAGTTCTTCCCATCAAAAAATCAGGACTTTCTTCTTATCGAGTATACTGTGTTCGCTGCCTGCCCTTTCGTATTCACAAACCACAGACTCTGTCCGGCTGCTCAACGACGTCATCATTAAAGCCTACGCGGCAGATCGCCCGCAAACCGAAGTGGCCGCCGCTATTTCTGTGATCCAGGAAACTGATCTGAACCGTTTCGGAAATATTTCTCTTGTACCGGCGGCCAACTCCGTACCAGGCGTGCGCATGGAGGAAAGATCACCCGGCAGTTATCGGTTTTCAATTCGCGGAAGCACGTTACGATCTCCGTTCGGTGTTCGCAATGTAAAATTTTACTGGAATGGATTACCGCTTACGGATGGGAGCGGCAACACCTATCTCAATTTACTCGACTTCAACGCGATCGGAAGTATGGAGATCATCAAAGGGCCAGGCGCCAGTCTGTATGGGGCCGGAACCGGCGGCGTGGTATTACTCCAGGCGCCTGCTAAATCTCTTTTCAGTGTCCAGTATGTTGCGGGCAGCTATGGACTATCGAAGATACAGGGAGGCGGGACGTTGCTCGCTTCGAAAAAATTCCAGCTTGATCTGCGTTTGGCCTCGCAACGCGCAGATGGCTATCGGCAACAGTCTCATATGAACCGGGAGTCAGCTCAATTGGATTGGCGATGGTCCATTACTTCAAAAAGTTTTCTTACAGGCACGATCTTGTCCACCGACCTCTCCTACGAGACCCCGGGCGGTCTTACTGAAGCGCAGTATGACCAAGATGCAAGGCAGGCACGACCGGACACTTCACCGACTTCACCGGGTACCGTAAAGCAACAGGCAGCCGTGAATAACAGAACAAGTTACGTTGGACTGTCTTTCGATCATCAGTGGGCCGAGCGATGGTCATCGCGGGTGGGTATGTTCGGATCCATAACGCATTTCAAAAATCCAACGATCCGGAATTATGAAATACGCGAAGAAGAAAACTGGGGTGGACGAACGGATACTCAATATAAATTTGAACAATCATCGTGGAAAGGAAAGCTGACGTTCGGTGCGGAGTATCAGCATTTTAATTCACCGATCACCGATTATGACAACCTGAGCGGTGTGCAGGGTAACGTCCAGACTGATGACATTCTCCAATCACAATTATTCCTCGGATTTGCGCAGGCTGAGTTCGATTTGCCGCATGATGTTTTTGTTACCATCGGTGGAAGCGCCAATTTTGTCAACTACAATTTCCTGAGAAAGTCATCCACACCGCAGGTCAGCCAGGATCGCAACTTTGATCCGGTGATCTCACCGCGGGTAGCGTTGTTGAAAAAGATATCTCCCGCACTATCAGCCTACGCCAGTGTCAGCAGCGGGTTTTCACCGCCGTCGCTGGCCGAGGTAAGACCTTCCACCGCTACGTTCAACAATTCCCTTAACGCCGAACGGGGTACCAGCTACGAAGTGGGTACCAAGGGAAGGGTTCTG
The DNA here is from genome assembly GCA_044227305.1 of Cyclobacteriaceae bacterium. Lineage (GTDB taxonomy): Bacteria > Bacteroidota > Bacteroidia > Cytophagales > Cyclobacteriaceae > ELB16-189. Next base: position 380,076 of record JBGAFJ010000003.1, read on the forward strand.
AACGCGCTGGATTTTTCATTGGCGCTATATGACTTCAGGCTGAAAGACGCGATCGTGATTCAACGTGATGCTACCGGCGCAGATTATTTCGTGAATGCGGGATCCACATCTCAGCAAGGAATCGAGGTGTACACATCCTGGCAGACATCGCTGACCAGCGGCGTGAATTCGCTGCGGCTCTGGATGAGTTATACGTATAATCATTTTCGATTCGATCAGTACGTAAATGACGGCAACAACTATTCAGGCAATGCGCTTACCGGCGTTTCACCGACGCTCGTTTCCTTCGGAGGTGATTTGACAATCAAGAAGAAATTGTTCCTGAACATGACTGGGAATTATAGTGAAAGGCTCCCGCTCAACGACGCGAATACCGACTATGCATCAGACTACTTTCTTCTGGGAACCAAAGTTGGTTATAAGGCCATCGTCAGTCTTCCGGTTGAAATTTTTGCGGGCGTTGACAACGTGTTGGACAAAAAATACAGTCTTGGAAATGATCTTAACGCTGTGGGTGGTCGGTATTACAACGTGGCTATCGGAAGGAACTTCTATGCAGGTATTATTGTAAAGTTGGCGGTGGCTCCATTGAATTAAGACACTCCAATTACCATCAGATCACCGAAGATTTTCTTACAAATTTTTTATCAATCCACTGCAAAGCCAGTATGAGGGCAATTCCGAATGCAACCAGTCCGGGATATCCTGAAATAAACTTCATCACGCCGAAATTGAGCTCGTAGTTTGACATAAGAGCTGCCACGAGTGCCGCGATCATGAAAGAGAATATTCCCACACCCATCCAGATCAGTTCCGTCTTGGATTCTTTGGCAGATTCAATTCGCGAAATCACTCTGTCGGCAAAGGAGTGAGAAAGATTGAAGTCAGGTTCGCGTCTCAGCGTTTCGAAGATGCTTTTATAAATGCGACCCTCTGCGTCGGTGACCGGTGCGTTCTGTTCAATTTGTCTTTGCAACTCCTCGTCGTTCATATTCATTTTCGCTTACAATGCGTCCTTACCAAGATACTTCATTACTTTTTCTTTCACCATTGCCCGTGCGCGAAACAGGTAGTTTTTGACTGTCCCCTCAGGCATTCCTGTGGCTGCTCCAATCTCCGGGTAGGTCATGTTGTCAAGGTGATACATGGTCAACACAGCTCGGTACTGGACGGGAAGCTGCCCGATGAACCGAAGCACCCATTCATTGAGGTTATCTTCTTCGATCTTTTCACCCGGATTGTCGGTGGCAACAAAATGCGCGGTAAAGCTTTCTTCCTCGGGAACATCACTGACTTCAATTCTGTTTTTCCTGAGGTGATTGATGGCATGCCGGTAGGCGATTGTGGCGATCCAGGTCGATAGTTTTGACTGAAAGTTGAATTCGGAAAGTTTTTCGTGGACCTTCAGGAACACGTCCTGACAGAGCTCTTCCCTGTCTTCCGCATTATCTATCAATCTTCCGATCATGTGTCCCACAAGCCTTTGGTGACGCTGAATCAGCATCCTGAATGCCTGCATATCGCCACGCGTAATACGCAGTACCAGGGCCTGATCCTCATTCATTTCGGGGTTTGACACCGATTTAAGGGTAACTGTTGCAGAAAATACGAATTTTTTATCCCTGCTTTTTCCGTCAAACATTCAGCCGGTTTATTGCAACATCCCGGACAGGGCACGTGTCTTACGCTCCAAACAAGAACAAAAAATTACATTTCATATGGACTCAAACCTCAGAGAAGTATTGATGCCTGTAGCCATCTTCAGCGGCTTCGGCGGAACGGTTTATTTTTTCGTGAAGGCGATGACCGATTACATCCTCAAGAAAAAGATGATCGAAAAGGGTTACGTTAATGATGACACCCAGGCGATTTTCAAACAACATGCTGCTGACAACAAATCTGCAGCGCTAAAATGGGGCTTAATTGCCTTCTTCGGTGGGCTTTCGCTGATCCTCATGGAATATATTAACGTAGGTCCGCAGTCGCCACTTCCCTATGGATTGGTGGCCGTGTTCGTTTCTTTCGGTTTTCTGCTCTACTACTTCATCGTTAAGAAAGAATAAGATTTACAGTTGCAACGCATTTCCGATCATTTGCGTCATAGGCAGGAAGTCATTACGCCCGTTTAAAATTCAATCTTTATGCTCAGAAATTATCTTAAGACTGCCGTTCGCAGTCTGTTAAGGCACCGGTCTTTTTCTTTCATCAACATCTTTGGGCTTGCGGTGGCCATGGCGCTATCGATGTGCATCATCATGCTAGTGGCAGATCAGATGATGTATGACCGGTACAACACCAAACGTGACAGAATCTACAGGATCAATTCGCAGGCATATGGAAAAGACGGAGGCCTCCAGTCGGAATCTTCTACCACCAGTCTCCCCCTGAAACAGAATCTGTTGGAAAACTATACTGGGGTTGAAAAGGCGGTACGTTTCAGAAGGGGCTTCGGAAACATTTGGCTGGAACTAGAACAGAATGTCAACATTCCGTTGTCGGGCTATTTCGCCGATCCCGAAGTGTTCGACGTGTTTGAGTATGAATTGGAGTACGGTGATCCGCACACCGCATTGACCGAACCCTATTCTGTTGTACTCACAAAAGATGCCGCCAGAAAACTTTTTAAACAGGAAAATCCGGTTGGTGAATCATTCAAAGTTGGCGTCGAGGGGCCGTATAAAGTAACGGGTGTTCTCAAAAAGACAACAAACAAAAGTCATGTTGCTTTTGAAGCGTTGGCGAGCATGAGTACTGTGAAAAGCCTGGCTCTTTCACAAAACGTAAATAAAGGGATGGATGACGGAATCAAGTTGCGTGATGTCGACAACATCTACGATTATTATTCCGGATGGGTATACATCCTGTTGGAAAAAGATAGAACCATCGATGACATCGCACCCCACCTGCGTAAGATCGAAGCCGAGTATGCCAAAGGCATCACCAATCCCGAGGATCAGCGGAAATTGAATTTCGTGCCACAAAGGCTCCTGGACATTACACCGGGCGCCTTGATCAACAATCCCATCGGTCCGGTATTGCCGTGGCTATTCGTATACTTCTTTGCGGGGCTGGCGGGTGTGGTGATGCTCACCTCCTGCTTCAATTTCACCAACCTATCCATTGCACGTTCTTTGACGCGGGCACGTGAGATTGGTGTGCGAAAAGTTACGGGAGCGATGCGCTGGCAAATATTCATACAGTTCCTTTCCGAGTCCATTGTTACCGCGATGGTCGCACTTGTGGTTGCAATGGGAATTGTCATGATCATTAAGCCGCTCATGCTGCAACTCAGTTTCGCGCGGTTACTGCGTTGGGATCTTGAGTTCAACTATTTCATATTCCTCATTTTTATCGTCTTCGCCTTGACGGTTGGAATCCTTGCAGGAATTTTCCCGGCAGTAGTGTTGAGCAAGTTCGAACCAGTAAAAGTTTTGAAGAGTCTAAACAATCTAAAGCTCTTTTCGCGGATGGGTATGCGAAAAACACTGCTCGTCACGCAGTTCAGCTTCTCATTGATTTTCATCCTTACGGTCATCGTGGTTTTCAACCAGCTGCAACTGGTCATGCGTGCCGACCACGGCTTCAACATGAACAAGAAAATTGTAGTGGGTTTGAATGGTGAGCGGCCTGAAGTAGCCAAGGCCGAATTGTTAAAGTTCAGCAACATTGAGAACGTGACGGCGGTTTCACATTTGCCAGCCTCGGGTTTCACGTATGGCGACGATTTCAAGCGATCATTTGATGACAAGGATTGGACATCCATTCCATACTACTCCGTTGACGAAGACTATCTGAAAAACATCGACATCACGCTGGTTGCCGGCAGGTTCTTCTCAGCAGATGCCGGCGCATCAAATAAAAACTTCATAATCCTCAATGAAATGGCCCTGAATACATTTCATTTCAATTCACCCAATGAAGCCATCGGATCAGAAATCATCATCAAAAAAGATTCATCGAAAAAACAAATCATCGGCGTAGTCAAAGATTATAACCACCAGATGATCATGGAGAAAATGGACCCGATGATCCTCATTTACGACCCAGGGCAATTCCGCATGCTGCAGGTAAAATACACGGGGTCCATGGAAGACGCGGGTATGGCCATCACGTCTGCCTGGTCAAAAATGAATCCCACCCTGAAGATTGAATACAAGGATATGAATGAAGAGATTCACAAGTTTTATAACATTCTCTTTGGAGACCTTGTAAGTTTGCTCAGCGTGATTGCAATTCTCGCGATATTAATATCGTGCTTGGGCTTACTAGGCATGGCGACCTACACCACCGAGACACGCATTAAAGAAATATCGATCCGAAAGATTCTAGGAAGTAGCGACGGTTCTTTGGTCTATTTACTGTCAAGAGGATTTCTGACCATTCTTCTGTTGGCTATACTCATAGCGGTGCCCGCTGCCTATTTTATAAACAATCTATGGCTCGAGCAATTGGCATTTCATGTGTCAGTGGATGCTGTGACGATTTCTATCGGTGTAGCAGCGCTGATCATTATGGGCATCGTTACGATCGGTTCGCAAACCTGGCGCGCGGTATACGTGAATCCGGTTGATAATCTGAAGAGTGAATAAACAAATTGGCAGTCGTCAGTTGGCAATTGGCAAAACGCACACCAACGACTCGCTTAGGTTTATAGCGCTAAAAGGATCAAATGATTTAGTGGCAAATTTGCCCAGAGCACAGCGTGGGCTTGTCAATTGTCAACCGTTACATGTTGAGATACTTCATCAACATATCGAGACGTTCTTTGCTGTCGTCGTCGCGGGTGGCTTCCTGATAGCGGCCGATGACACGGTAACCAAAGCGTTCGAGTGTGGCCACGATGCGTGACAGGTCCAGTTGATTGATCTTCAATGTCACTTTGATCTTCCCCTTGTCGAGCGGGTCTTCCATCATCGTGCTGCTGATCACCTTTGCCTTGTTCTCTTCAACGTATCGGCTGATTTCAGCCAGAGAGTAGTCGATCAGATCCATCGAAAGCACAAGGATGCCACCTGGCATTTGTACCGACGCCGTCTGCGCGAAAGACGCCATCATATCCTGAACGGTAATGATGCCTGCATACTGCCCTTCATCATTTTGGACAGCCACCACGTTGAGTTTATGTTCACCAGCAACACGAAGAATTTCAAAAAAGTGAGACTCAAGTCCCACGACACAATCTTTCCCTACCAGCTGAAAATCCTCCAGGTTTCTGACAATGTCGTTTGATTCCAGGATGATCTCTTCAGAAATAAAACCAAGCAACTTGCCCTCACTGACAACCGGGAGGTGGTTGCAGCGGAATTCCTCCATCCACACAATGGCTTTGTGCGCGTCATCCGTCACTTTGAGTGGCGGCACCATGTGATTGATAAGTTCCTCGGCAATCATAATTCGACTTCGCTCATTATTCGACTACGCTCATTATCCGACTTCGCTCATTATTCGACTTCGCTCATTATTTGACTTCCCTTATGATTCTACTTCGCTGTTCCGCTTCACTTTGTACTCATTGCGAGATTAGATGATTTTATCAAAAACTCCTCTACAATCTCATTAAACTTTTCCGGATGTTCCATCATCGGTGCATGGCAGCATTTGTCGATGAAGTGCAACTCCGAATGGGGTATTAATCGGTTGAACTCGTAAGCCACGCCCGGGGGCGTGATCGTGTCATTTAATCCCCAAACCAGCAGCGTGGGAACCGCTATTTTAGGTAAATCGTTTGCCAGGTTATTGCGTTGGGCTGATTTGGCGATGGCCACGATGCGCATGCATTTAGGGATGCTTTTGGTCGTTTCGAAGACTTCATCCACGAGCTCTTTCGAGGCTACATTGGGATCATAAAAAGTATACGCCACCCGTTCGCGGATGTAGTCGTAGCTGCCCCGGCGGGGATAGGAACCACCCATGGTATTCTCGAAGAGGCCCGAACTTCCCGTGAGCAACAGCTTGTCAACTTTAGCGCCATTGTGCAATGTGTACAACAACCCGACGTGGCCGCCGAGGGAATTTCCGAGCAACACCATGTTGTCAAGTTTCATCAACGCAACGAAATCTTCCACAAACTTTTGAAGGCCTTCCAGTCCTGCTTCCTTGATTGGCATTTCATAAATAGGAAGCATGGGAATAACGACGCGAAATCTTTTTGAAAACTTTCCGACAACTCCCTCCCAATTACTAAGCGCTCCGAACAGTCCGTGCAAAAGGACCATGACCTGGCCTTCGCCCTCATCCACATACTTGTATCCGTTCGCTTCTTTTACGTTCAGGGCCATACGGGTAAATTAATTGACAGAAAGTAAGCGAAAAAAATGCCGAATCAGAATTGAGTGAAAATTTCCTTGAAAACAGGTAAAAATCCACCGATCCAGTCCACCGTCTTGGGTGCGAGCGTTGCCACAAACGGGTACAGCCATGAATCTTCGGTCCATTCGCTTCGCAATGAAATTCTCAGCGAGTCTACAATCCATAACGCAATACTGAGCATAAACATTGTCCTGAAACCACCCAACAAAGCGCCCATCGCCTGATCTACTGTTCCGAGAAATGATTTATCTATCGAATGTTTGATCCAACTGCCGAGGAACCTCACCAATATAACCACGATGATAAAGATTACTCCAAACGAAATGTATGGAAGGGTTCGTTTGTCAGCGTTGAAGCGCTCTTCGAGGAAGAGCATTCCCAATCCCATCAACTTGAAACCGATCAACACGCCCACGAATATTGCCACCAGGGAAATAAGCTCCATTAGAAACCCTTCCTTATAGCCACTCCATGCTCCGATCAGCACACAGATAATCAATATGATGTCGGCTTTGCTCAGGATGCGAGAAGTCTTTTAACAATTTCAGAAATCATTTTTCCATCTGCTTTTCCGGCGAGCGACTTGGTTGCGACACCCATTACCTTGCCGATATCCTGAGGCCCTTTAGCACCCACCTGTGTAATTATGTTTTTCAACTGCACAGTCACTTCCGATTCAGACATTTGCTTAGGCAAATAACGGCTGATGACTTCAAGTTGAAAGTTCTCCCTTTGAGCGAGATCATTTCTTCCTTCTTTTTGAAAGATCTCCGCGGATTCCTTGCGTTGTTTGGCAGCTTTCATCAGCAACTTGTTCTCCACGTCTGCAGCGATCTCTCCCGCGGCTCCTTTGTCGGTCTCCGCGAGGAGAATCATGGACTTGATAGCGCGCAGCGCTTCAAGTTCCTCCTTATTTTTTGCGAGCATCGCTTTCTTGATGTCGTTGTCGATGGTGGTTTTCAGTGACATGATTCGTTATTTTCGCCAAAGTTAATGGCTGTAAAAACAAAATGACCAGGCTTAGCGTCAATATTAACAAAATTGCGACTCTTCGGAACGCCAGGGGCGCCAATAATCCCAACGTAATCAAGACGGCTCTAGATTGTGAACGATTTGGGGCACAGGGTATCACCGTTCACCCCAGACCTGACGAACGCCACATCCGGTACAGCGACGTGGTTGCACTGAAAGAAGTGGTGACGACGGAGTTCAACATTGAAGGATATCCCGATGAGCGCTACATGAAACTTATCCGGGAGGTGAAGCCCGCTCAGGCGACGCTCGTTCCCGATCCCCCGGGGGCCATTACATCCAACGCGGGATGGAACACCGTCGATAACGTGGAGTTTTTGAAAAAGATCATCGCTGAAATCAAGGGCCTGAATGTTCGCGTCTCTGTCTTCGTCGATCCGGCAGTAAAAATGGTAGAAGGTGCAGCAAACGTCGGCGCCGATCGAATCGAACTCTATACCGAGCCTTATGCATCACGCTATCACTCGGACAGGACCAAAGCAGTTGCGCCGTATAAAGAAGCTGCTGCTGCCGCGCACAAATTAAAGCTTGGCCTCAACGCCGGGCATGATCTTGATCTTCACAATCTGAAATTTCTCAATCAGTCTATTCCCCATCTTGACGAAGTGTCGATTGGGCATGCGCTGATCTGCGACGCATTGTATCTTGGGTTGGAGAATACGATACAATTGTATCTGCGGGAATTGAAATAAGATTATTCACCAAGAACGTCACTTGGATTCATCAACGCCGTCTTGATCGTTTGAAAGCTTACGGTGATCAACGCTATCAACAGCACTATAATGACCGGAAGTGCAAATATCCACAACCCCAGATCAACCCTCACCGCATAAGACAATAGCCATCTGCTCATAGCGACATAGGCGATCGGAACCGCCAGTGCCGATGCAATCAGCACTACCTTTATAAAGTCGGCTGAAAGCAGCCGCACTATTTGGCCGACAGACGCGCCCAGAACTTTTCGAATTCCGATTTCGCGGGTGCGCTGGACGATGGTGAACGACGCCAGGCCAAACAAACCAAGACAGGCTATTATCGTCGCAAGGAGGCAAAAAGCTGCGGTGACATTTCCGAAACGGATGTCATCAGTGTATTGACGATTGTAGCTTTCATCCAGAAAATAATAGTCGAAAATATCATCAGGATAAATTTTGTTCCAGGATGATTTCACGGACGCAATCACATCCGTAACGTTACTCACATCCACACGGATGGAGTAGTAGCGCGCCCAATCCGAGAAACCAAAAAACATCGGCATCGGTTGTTCCTTCGGAGAACGGAACGAAAAATTCTTTACCACACCCACCACCTCAAATGGTCTGTCAAGCTTGTATCGCGTGGTTGTAATTTTTCCACCTATGGCTTCTTCGTTGTTTGCGAATCCGAATGACTTCACAGCCTCCTCATTTAGAATAATATGATGCCATTGACTCGATGTCGCACTAAAATTTCTTCCTGCGAGTAACGTCAATCCCATCTGAGGAATGAATTCTGCATCTATCCCGAAGTTATGATAGTAGTATCGTCCGCGCTTTTCGTCTTCTCCAACCCTGGAAAAGAATGTTGATGGAACTTCCGTCAAACTGGTGCCGGCAACTGCCTGGGATCGTGCGACACTCCGCACGAAAGGCTTCTTCAGTAGTTCATCACGGAAACCCTGAAACGTTTTCCCATAAAGGGAATCAGGAATAAAAGTTCGCGGTGCTTGAACGATCAGAGTCTGATCGATAGCGATCCCGAGATTGGAATTACGCATGAAGTTTATCTGACTGTATATCACGCCCATGCAGACGATCATGACCAGTGTAGCAACAAACTGAAAGACCACCAACCCCTGACGAAGCCAACGTCCGTGACCCGATGATTGCAGTTTGCCTTTCAAAACTGCCACGGGATTGAACGAGGATAGTACGAGTGCAGGATAAATACCGGACAAGGCAGTTCCTGCGAGGATGATGCCGGCAAAAAGATACCAGAATGACAGATCGGTCAAAAAATTTGCAGGAAGCGGCTGACCGGTAAGATTGCGTAGCGTCGGAAACCCTATCCATAGCATCAAGATCGAAAGTAGTCCAGCCAGAAAATTCAAGACCAGAGATTCAGTAAAAAATTGCCCGATCAGTTGTATTCGCTCCGAACCCATCACTTTCCTCACTCCCACCTCGCGGGCACGGTTCATCGCACGGGCGGTTGACAAGTTGATGTAGTTGATCCAGGCGATGATCAAAATAAAAACACCGATTGTCAGCATAATCCATACAAGCTTTGCGCTCCCATTGACATCGGGCTCATACCCTTTGTTTGAATACAGGTGAATGTCTTTCATTGGCTCAGCCGCATACACACCATTGTTGAGAGTCTCTTTTAGTGAATATGATAATTCAGCAATTTTTTTGTTGAACTCCAGAAGATTTGCGGCGGGTTTCATCAGGAGGTAGGTATACTCGTTGTTTCCAACCCAAACTGTTTCGTCATAGGTTGAATTTGGTGTAGCAGCGATTGACGAGTGGGACAGGAACATCGACATCCGCAGATGAGAGTTGGGCGGCAAATCCTCCACGACTCCGCTGACAACATAATTCAGTTGATCAATGAGTAACGATTGACCCACCACTTCGCGTGAGCGCCCAAAATATTTCAAGGCCTTTGACTTTGTAAGGACTACCCTCATGGGATCAACCAGCGACGTGCTCGGGTCGCCTTCCAGAAACTGAATGGTGAGCACAGATGCGAGTGAGGGATCTGCGAGGTAAAGGTTCTCTTCCAGGAATTTTGACTCGCCTACTGAAACCAGAGCCTGTCCATCCATTTTGGCAAGACGGACATAATTGACTACCTCCGGCATCTTGTCTTTTACCGTTGGGCCAAACGGTGCATGTGTTTCGCAGTCCGTTCCGACGAATTCAGAATCCTTGTAAAGCCGGAGGTAGACTCGATAAATGTTTTCACTGTTGACATGGAAGTCTTCATAGCTTCTTTCAAAGCTGACATATCGAATTATAAAAAGAAATGCAGTCAGGCCCAGAGCAAGTCCAAACACGTTGATGAACGTATAGACTTTATTCTTCAGAAGATTGCGAAAAGTGACGAGAAAATAATTTTGTAGCATACGTTCAATATTTTAGAAATCGTCGACGTATTTTATGAGAACCCGGGAGAGAAGTTAGAAAAAATGCTGGTGGCTTGTCTTACGAAGATACCGGAAAATCCCGATTCAACTGTCCGCGTCAGGAGAACTCACTGTTGCGTCCTGGCGAGATACTTCCAAATATCGATGTAGTACACGCCGAAACTTAACACACACAACAACATTGCCAGTAAGCAAGTCTGCATGTCCTCTTTCTTTTGAATCGCTTTGATCGCCAGACCAAGCGCAACGACGCTTATCGCACTGAAATAATACCGGTAACCGAATTTTGATAAGAGCACCAGGCCAAATACGCCTTGGGTTTTCGGATCCAAGGTCCGGAATTCCAAAGCGATGTCACGATGGATTTTGAACGCGATCATAATGCCAATGAAGCTTACGGCAATTGAAGCGTAATTAAACTTCATGCTAGTAGATCTTCGTTACAAAGCCATTGGCCAGATACGTTGAGCCGGCCGTCAGCGCCCGAACCGAGTACGTGTTGTGCATCCCCGAAACAACCTCGACACTTTTTATGGATTCATATTCAAACTTACGTTTGTTCCCATTCCAGCGCAGCAATTCAACCTTGCTGATTAAACCGGAATAGTCGTGCAGATTGTATCTCTTTTTTAGCGAATTGACCGAGCTGAAGCCATTGCGCGTATATAATGGATGATCGCCTGTAACCTGAATTTCTCCGGTGACAGTTCTTATTTTGAAAAGTATCTGGTGGGCCGCTTGTGAAATCCTCTTTATCTCCACCGGCGAAAATTTCAACGAGTCTATGCTAACAGTCAGGATCGTTTCCCCCACGACAGCCTGATCGATCCGGGTAGACGAATCAATACCATCGAGAATCGTCTCGCCCGCCACGCAGCATCCCATGAAATCCACGTGAGATATCGCGACGTCCTCCCATTTTAAACCCTTGTAAGTTTCCACGATCTCGAATTTGAAAACATGTTCTTTGGCATCGGTATCAAATGGCAGCTCAAACTGCTGTTCTCCCATCTTATCTTTCAACACCAGAAAACAAATCTCCAAGTCGTCGACAAACACTTTGAATTTTTTTACCCGCGAATTATTCTGCCATACGACAGGCGTAGCCTGATACCCGTTGTAAATGATGTTGACGCTGGGGGCAGTCACACTGAACCATTCGCCAATGCCCGCTCCAGGTTTGCCTTCAACCCAGGCAGTCATCGGATCATTGTCGTTAAGATTTTTAGGCGAGTAATTCTTAGCACCCTGGGCTGGCAAGGAAGACGAAGCCCGCGGATCGCCAACACCTTGAGAACAGTCGCTGTAAAAAAAACCAGGTCCCTCTTTGTCCGCGTCGGCTTCTTTTTGGATCTGAGGCCAGTTCATGGGTTTGTCACTTCCACCCGTTGCCATGACTGTTGGCAACTGCGCATTCGCCGTGGCTGCCATTAACACGAAGACACCAATGAGTTTCATGCAACGAAGTTAGGAGTTTGAAGTGTAGGGCTCAAGGTATAGGCTGCATGCTGATGTTTATCACTCCTTAGAAGATGATTTTTTCTGGTAACTTGATCATCAAATTCATTTCCATGGAAGACCAACCTGCTGTTGGAAAAGGTAAATGGTTCAAACGTCTGGCGATATTTTTTGCGGCATTATTCGCAGTGTTCTGGTCGCTTGGGTCGTTTTTCTTCTGGTTCCTTTCAGGACTCACATTATACTTTACTTTCCTTTCGATTTACTCTTCCGGTGCGAAATTCTCATGGTTCGAAAAGAAGCAGCAGGACAATCCGTATCAATCGTACCGAGGCCAATCGCGGCAAGGACAAGGACCGGTGAGCTCCAATCCGATTGTGCGTGTCGTTAAGATAGCGGCTTTTTCATTTTTAGGATTCTTTATATTCCTCATCCTGGTTGGACTCTTTTTTGGTGAAGAAACGCCGGTAGAAGCGCCGTCCGCTGAAAGCGAGCAAACGGAATCCTCTTCTTCATCCACTTCTTCGGAAGCAGAGGATGTAAGTAACATTACCAGAGGAAACGATTTGTTCAACAATGGTGACTATGACTCCGCGATCCTTTATTATGACAAGCAACTCGCGCAGAACCCTCAGGATCAGGACGGCCTTTTCAATAAAAGTTTGGCCTATTTCAAGAAAGGAGAATACACAACATCCATCAGTCTCATCCGTCGCTGTATCAATGTATACCCGGATTACAACGAAGCTTACTGGCTGCTGGGCGACAACTATTCAACCATCAGTAACCTGGACTCAGCGGTTTATTGTCTTGAAAAAGCCTACAACAACGATTTCAGAGATAGCAATTTCCTTCAGCTGATGGCGGAGACTTATTTAAAGAAGGGTGATCGCACGAAATCGCGGGATTTCTATCTGAAGGTTATTGAACTTGATGCTTCTAATGTGGATTCCTACAAACAACTCATCGATCTCGATCCCGAAAATGCGTCAGTCTATCGCGAGAAGCTCAACGCCCTGGAAGACAAGTAGTGACACAGGCGACCAACCGGTATTTTATTGCAACCATCCCGCCCTCGCCTTTGTTCGAAGAGGCATTGTCGATTAAGCATTATTTCAAAGAACATTACAATTCTTCGGGAGCACTCAATTCGCCTCCTCACATTACCCTTCACATGCCTTTCTTATGGAAGTCGGGCGAAGAGAATCTGCTTTTTGACGCGCTGAAAAAATTCTCGCTGCCGGAGACGGCCGTCACCGTCCGATTAAAGGGATTCGGGTGTTTTCCGCCTCGCGTTATTTTCATCAGCATTTTCGATTCGCCAGAACTAAAGGTTTTTCAAAAAAGACTGTATACATTTTGTTTGAGCGAGTTAAATATTTCAGCTGAAAATTTTTCGCAGCTACCGTTTCATCCCCACCTGACAGTTGCCTTTCGTGATTTAAAAAAACAGTCCTTTGTTCAAGCCTGGGAGGAATTCAGAAACAAATCATTCATTGGCGAATATAGGATGAATCAAATTTCATTACTGAAACATGATGGCTCGCGGTGGAGCGTCCTGGAAAATTTTCCGTTTGGTCAGTCGGGCTGAAGCAGAACCTTCAGGCAATTATCCTTCTTGTTAGCGAAGATGTCATAGCCATGCACACCCTCCGATAATTTCATGCGGTGGGAAAAAACAGAAGTGAGACTGTAAGTTTTCTTTTGAATCACCGGTACCAGTTTCTCCATAAGAAACCTCGCGGGGCACCGGCCAATTTTATATGTGATATTCTTGTTGTACGCGGTTACCGGCGAAAAGGCGAGGTGTTCATCGGTGCATACTCCCACAGATGACACGATTCCACCCGGGCGGATCAGATCAACGGCCACGCGAACCGCGTTGCCGCTCCCTACAGCCTCGAGTGCGGCGTCAGCGCCGCGGCCTTCTGTGGCATCTTTTAGTGCTTCTACGGGATTGATTTGCTTCGCATGTATTGGTGTAGCACCCCATTTCTCAGCCATAGCTAATCGCTCAGGTACCGTGTCGATTGCAAAGATTTTTTCGGCACCTAGTTCCTTCGCGCCAATGACGGCCATCAACCCAACAGGGCCGCATCCAACGACCGCGTAAACGTTCTTAGGCTTCACCTCGGCCTGTAATGCGCAGAAATATCCAGTGGAAAAAATATCCCCAAGCAAAAGTGCCTCCTCAAGATTTACACCTTCGGGAATTTTCATCAAGGTACTGTCAGCCAAAGGCACTCGCACATATTCAGCCTGACCTCCATGAAGGCCCTTGCCTTTTTCGACCCACCCATAGAGCTGATTGTGGATACAGCGACAGGTTAACCCCGATTTACAATAAAAGCACTGTCCACAGCTCGTTGTGAACGGGCTCATTACGAGATCGCCTTTCTTCAATGAACGAACATCTTTCCCAATCTCAACAATCTCTCCACTGAATTCATGACCCATTGCTGTACCGTGGTCAATCCCTTTTTCATGTTCATGGAAGACGTGAAGATCCGAGCCGCAAATGGCGCACACTTTAACCTTAACAATGACATCATTTGGTTGAAGAATCTCCGGATCTTCGATGGACTCGTAGGCGATGGATTCTTTGCCGCGGAATGTGAGCGCTTTCATGAATATTCTATCGCACCCACACCGGTGCCGATGAGCCTTGTGTGAAGAGACTGTTGAGTTCCAATTCGATTTTTCCAACGATCATCGAAAAGTCTTCTGTATTCTGAACAAAGTCTATGTTGTTAACGTCGATGATGAGCAACTTCCCGTGTTTATATTGTGCGATCCATTTTTCATAGTGCTCATTCAGCGTTTTAAGATATTCCAACCTGATGTTGTATTCATATTCACGATTGCGTTTTTGTATCTGCTGAACCAGTTTGGGAATATCTGCCCGCAAGTAGATTAGCAGATCGGGTGGCTGCACAAAGCTGATCATGGAGTTGAAAATATCCAGATAGCTTTGATAGTCTCTATCGCTGATGTGACCGCTTTTGTGAAGGTTAGCGGCAAAAATATGTGCGTCCTCGTAGATGGTACGGTCTTGTATGATCGTTTTGGTACTGGTACGGATTTGTGCCACCTGGTTGAAGCGGCTGTTGAGAAAATAGATCTGGAGGTGGAATGCCCACCGCGTCATGTCAGAGTAAAAGTCTTTGAGGTATGGATTGTGGTCAACGGATTCAAACAGTGCCGTCCAGTTATAATGTTTCGCAAGCTTCTCGGCGAGGGTGGTTTTTCCCGAACCAATATTTCCCGAGATGGCTATGTGCTTGATGTTGCTCATGAGTTCAATTCCTAAATTTAGGAATTTCGTGATAACATGAATGAGCCGATTTTGTCGATTTCGTTGTGTCATTAAAATACTGAACTTCGCGTGATGAGAAATGTTTTTTCGTGTGCCCTCGTCTGGCTTTTGTTGATCTCCTGTGTGGACGAAAAAAAGGACGAGTGCGCTTCTGCACCCGACACGTCCGCGATAGGTATCACACTCAATTTTCAGTCGCTCGAGGATTCTCTGCCATCGATTACAAGCAAAGGCGAGCTCGTTAGTTTTCTAACCCGATACCCGGAAATACGCGATCACTTCTTCCAGCGCCCACAATACCCTAGTGATTCCGCGTTTATCAACGAATTATACAGGCGTTTCACAAATCCTCACCTGGATACGCTGCTCCAGGAAACCCACCGCGTTTTCGGAAACGGGTCAGAACTGAAAAAAGAGTTCGAAGGAGCGTTCGCAAAACTGAAATACTATTACCCTTCCTTTCAGCCGCCAAAAATTCAAACGGTAATTACCGGGCTGGAAGCTGATTTACTGGTGACCGACTCTCTGATTATTGTAGGGCTTGACTATTTTCTTGGTGCAGGTGCAAAGTACCGACCTAATATGTACGAATATATGCTGCGGAGATATGACAAAAGTTTCATCATTCCTTCCGTCATGCTCCTTACCGGGATCGATAGCCGCTTCAACAAGATCAACCCGGAGGATAAGACTGTATTGGCTGAAATGGTTGCATATGGAAAGGCCTACTATTTCACCAAGCAAATACTCCCATGCACAGCAGACAGTATACTGATTGGTTACACTTCGAAGGAACTGGAGGGTTCAAGAAGCTTTGAGAATCTAATTTGGTCGAGGTTCGTTGAAGATGAAGTGCTTTTTTCAACCAGTCACATGGTAAAACAGAAATACATCACCGAGAGACCGAAAACGCTTGAGGTGGGCGAACAATGCCCGGGTCGTATAGGTACCTGGGTTGGGTGGCAAATCGTGAGGAAGTACATGCAAACCCACCCCGATGTATCGTTACCACAGTTGATGGATAGATCGGATGCAGGGAACCTCTTTAGAGAATCTGGTTACAAACCTCAGGTGGTGAAAGTTAAAGGAAAGGAAAAGATTTAGATCGCGCGTAACGCGTTGGTGTCAAGATTAACCAAAGAGATTCCGGATTGATCGCCCGATCCGCCCTGTAGCTTTATAAGCTCCACGATCATGTAGACTCATCGTGCCGTGCAGGAGTCTATTTCAGTTTGCGACCAATTTCGACGCTGGTTTGCTAACTTGAAACAAAACAGAGGCATCATGACGGTATTTAATCTCGTTTTCAGGCTCTTCAAGTATTCAAATCTCTCTCCGGCCAACTTTTCAAAGCTCTCATTGATGATGCTGCTTCAGTATTTTATCTGGGGCACCTGGTATGTGACAATGGGCACTTATATGGCAACCGCACTCAATGCAACGGGCGTGCAGATCGGCGCAGCTTATGGTGCGCTGGCCATCGCAACGATGATCTCGCCGTTCTTTGTAGGACTTGTCGCCGATCGCTTCTTCGCGGCACAACGCATCATGGGAATTCTGCACATCGGTGGAAGTGCAATGCTCTATCTTGCGACGACCATAAAAGACAACACTACCTTTTACTGGATCATTCTTTTCTATTCGCTATTGTACATGCCTACCATCGCCCTTAGCAACAGCATTGCATTCCGGCAGATGGATGATCCGGGAAAACAATTTCCGTGGATCCGTGTCTTCGGAACACTGGGATGGATCGTTGCGGGAATTTTGATCGGAAACCTCGGTGTTGAAAAGACCTCAACGCCATTTTTCGTTGGCGCGGCTGCGTCACTCGCACTCGGATTAATCAGCTTCATCCTCCCTGATACGCCTCCGACTGGCAAGCCAAATACGGCTTCAGCGGCAGCTGGCACCGACGCATTGATCCTGTTGAAGGATAAATCTTATCTTATCTTTTTCGCTGCGGCTATATTGGTCTGCATACCACTTTCCTTCTACTACGGATTCGCAAACCTGTTTTTGAATGAACTGGGACTGGAAAATGCCGCCGGTAAAATGATACTCGGTCAGGTCTCGGAGGCTCTGTTCATCCTGGCGATCCCATTTCTGTTTAACAACATCGGCGTAAAAAACATGATCTTACTGGGGATGATCGCGTGGATACTCCGGTATGTATGCTTTGCTTTTGGAACCATTGAGTCTCAATGGATGCTGTTCATCGGCATCGCACTGCATGGCATTTGTTATGACTTCTTTTTCGTAACGGGATATATGTACACGGAGAAAAAAGCCGGCGAAAAAATAAAGAACGCAGCGCAAGGTCTTTTTACTTTCGCCACTTATGGTGTTGGCATGTTTATCGGTACATCGTTTTCTGGTTTCACGGCTGACTATTACGTGAAAGACGGCCTACACCAGTGGCAATTGATCTGGTTTGTTCCCGCTTTGATCGCAATGGCTGTTCTGGTGTACTTCATTTTATTTTTTAAGGAAAAGAAGGAAATTCAGGCCATCAACTGATACAAAAATTCAGCGTATGAACATCTCCATGTTGGGTTCCGGTTTTATAGGGCGCTTCTATGCCGATTCCATCCAGGGCTACCGAAGCAAAGACAAGATTGTGAGCATTTATTCCCGAAGACCGGAAAGCGCAAAGAAATTTGCCGATGACTATAAAGTTGGTCACTTCACCACCACCATGGAAGAAGCAATCAATCGTCCCGATGTGGACGTCGTTTGTATTTCGCTTCCGAACAATCTTCATGAGGAAGCGGTGATGTTATGTTGCAAGCATAAGAAGGGAGTGATTTGCACAAAGCCGTTGGGAAGAAATGCCGCTGAAGCCAGGCGCATGATGGATGCTGTAGAGAAGGCTGGCATCTTCAATGGTTACCTGGAGGATCTTGTTTATACGCCGAAGTTCATTAAAGCATATGAAAGTGTGAAGAATGGTGCGTTGGGCCGTATTCTTTGGGCGAAATCGCGCGAAACCCATCCTGGGCCTCACAGCGAATGGTTTTGGGACATTGAGCAGGCGGGCGGCGGCGCGATCCTGGATCTCGGATGCCATTGTGTTGAAATCGCAAGAACTTATATAGGAAAAGACATAAAGCCTGTCGAAGTGATGTGTTGGGCAGACACCCAGGTTAAGCCGATCGATGCCGAAGACCATGCCATCGGGTTGGTGAAATATGAAAATGGCGCGATCGGTCAATTCGAAGTTAGCTGGACATTCCGCGGAGGGCTTGATCTGCGCGATGAAGTGATGGGAACCGAGGGCACGATCTGGATCAATGGTTTCTTGCGAACAGGAATTGACATGTTCACCACTGGCAAGGGCGCCAATTACGTTGCAGAAAAAGCTGAGAGCAACAGCGGATGGATCTTCCCTGTGGGTGATGAATTAAATGAGCTGGGGTATAATCACATGTTCATGGATATGTTTTCTGCGATGGAGCAGAATAAATCCCCTCGTGAAACTTTTTATGATGGATATGTTGTGAATGCGATCCTCGACGCATCCTATGTATCGGCAAAAAGCAAGCACTGGGAGCCCGTGCAGCTTGATGTGTGGCGCGGAAGAACCGGTGTCAGCAAAGACAGTCACTTAGAAGAATACGACAAAGATCATTATCTGGTGAAAGAGGAAATGACGCACTACGGCGCGAAGAAGTGGATTCTCAAGAACAAAAAAACCGGAAAGATCGTAGAGCGCGTTGAGAGTTAACATCCGCAGCATCGACAACTGCGTCAACTCTTAATCAAGCCGATCAAAAAGATATCTTTCGTCATAACAGACATCAAACTCTTTAAGCAACTGTCGGTATTCATCGTTGAACGAGAATGCTTTGTGGTGTGCTTCCTGGTTTAGGATATACCTCACCACGGTGTCAACAGATTCCCTTGAATATGAAAATGCGCCATAGCCGTTTTGCCATTGAAAGGGTTTATTGATCCATTTATTTTCATTGATAAACCCTGACGAAGCAGCTTTGATATCGCGGGTGAGGTCAGAAATTGATTGTGTTGGTTTCATCCCCACAAACACATGGGCGTGGTCGGGCATACAAAACACCGACAACATTTTGTGATTTCGTTGCTGAACGATTCCGGTGATGTATTTATGTAATTGGTCGCGATGTGCTGGCGGGATCAGGCTTTCGCGATATTTCACAGCAAAAACAATTTGTATATATAATTGGGTGTATGTGTTGGCCATTACAAACGGGTCGGTCCGGCGGACCTTGGCCGCAAAAAACGTAAACAGGTTTATCAACTGCGTGCACGGACGGTGCCGGATTTCCAGACGATTTTATTTTTTGATCGAACGTTGCTTCGACATGGGCGGTTTTTGATAATAGACCGCGTCCACCTCTGAACAAACGGGCCGCTCCTACGGAGCTACGATTAGAAAAACGAACCAACATTTCTATAATTGGGTCGCTCCTACGGAGCTTTGATTGAAATCCGCGCGACCTACAATTGGGGCGCTCCTATGGAGCTGATTGGAAGAACGAATCAACCTTTTTACGGAGCTATGATTAGAAAAACGAACCAACATTTCTATAATTGGGTCGCTCCTACGGAGCTTTGATTGAAATCCGCGCGACCTATAATTGGGGCGCTCCTATGGAGCTGATTGGAAGAACGAATCAACCTTTTTATGAATGGGTCGCTGCGGGGGAGCGTTAATTGGAAAAATGCTCCAACATTCAACCGGGGCGCTCTAACGTCGGTTGATGACAAAAGCGTCAACATGTTTATCAACTGCATGCACGGACGGTGCTTGATTTTCAGACGATTTTATTTTTTGATCGAACGTTGCTTCGACATAGGCGGTTTTTGATAATAGACCGCATCCACCTCTGAACAAACGGGTCGCTCCTACGGAGCTACGATTAGAAAAACGAACCAACATTTCTATAATTGGGTCGCTCCTACGGAGCTTTGATTGAAATCCGCGCGACCTACAATTGGGGCGCTCCTATGGAGCTGATTGGAAGAACGAATCAACCTTTTTATGAATGGGTCGTTGCAGGGGAACTTTGATTGGAAAAATGCTCCAACATTCAAACGGGGCGCTCCTACGGAGCTATGATTAGAAAAACGAACCAACATTTCTATAATTGGGTCGCTCCTACGGAGCTTTGATTGAAATCCGCGCGACCTACAATTGGGGCGCTCCTATGGAGCTGATTGGAAGAACGAATCAACCTTTTTATGAATGGGTCGTTGCAGGGGAGCGTTGATTGGAAAAATGCTCTAACATTCAAACGGGTCGCTCCGGTGGAGCTGTTGCAAAACAGGACCACATTTCTATGAATGAGTCACTCACCTATAATTGGGGCTCTCCTGTGGAGCTGATTGGATAACCCATCGTCATTTCGAAAACGGGTCGTTCCTGAGGAGGTCATTGAAATTCGGACCAACATTTTTTTACAATAGGTTCGCTCCTGCGGACCTCTACTTCCAAGGTGCCAACATTTCGCAACACGGTTGCTACTACGGAACTTTGATGCAAAACAGGAACACATTTGTCTCAGTGGATCACTGCTACGGAGCCTTGACTGTCTTTTAGCCCCTGCGGGGCGGCCTAATTATAGCAACGATGGCAGACGTTTGTATTTTAACCCCGTAGGGGTGTCCCGTTGTATTTTTTTATTAACACACAATTTAAATGGAACCCCGATGGATGTTACACACATTTATATCTTAGCAGATACATTTCAGAAACTTCCAATCCTTCAAAAATGTCGCTGATCGAACAGGAAACGTTAGTCAACATTTGCCGCGCGATCAAAGCACGAAAAGTAATTCGCATTCTGTACGAAAATCTATCCGCCGGCACCAAAGACTGGCGCACCGTTGAGCCTTACCTGGTTGGTTCGTTTCCCAGAAAAAATATGCAACTCTCCGCTTGGTACCTTCCAACACCTGAACAAAATGCGCGTGGGCAAAAAGGAGACTGGCGGTCCTATACGATCAAGAATATTGCAGGCCTTGAGGTGCTTGACATCGAAATACAGAAAGCGCGACCCGGATACAATCCAACAGGGACAGGGATGAAAGTGCTTTGCTATTTTGAAGAAGTCGATGCGTGATCTTCAAAAAGAGCTGCGAAGCTTTCCCCGACAATTCTTCTCGAATATTTCTTCTCAGCCAGTCCCCTTGCGGCCGCTTGATATCCTCTTAACAAAACGTGGTCTGACAGAAACGGTGTGATCTTTTTCACAAAATCAGACGGCTGCTTTGGGTCAAGAGAAATTCCGCATCCGGCACCCTCAATCTCTTCCTTTATCCACCCACCAAAATTTGTAATGATCATTTTGCCAGAGGCAAGTCCATCGAAGAACTTATTAGGGGAACCGGTCTCCAGAATCGGCACATTCTTATAACAGACGAAACTTGCATCCGTCACGTTCAAAACTTCATGCACCCCTTCACGATTGACAAAACCCAAAACGGTTATGTTCTGTAGACCCAGTCTCGCAATGTCAGCCTTCACCTGATCTTTCATCGCTCCTTCTCCGCACAATAAAAAATGAATGGGCAGGTTGGCTTTGCGCGATGCATCGGCACACTCGATAAAGTAATCGAGACCATTTGCAATGCCCAAGGCACCGATATAGGAAACGACAAACTTATTTCTCACTCCAAACTTCGATTCCAGCGATTCCGATTTTCCTTCAGGATTATAAAAATCACAATCAGACATATTGGGAATCAAATGGACTTTTTTACCAGGGACTTTGTTCTCAACTCCAACCTGAATGGCGGGTGATAAGGCGACAACAAATTCGGCCTCCTTATAAATGGATCGCTCCAGATTATAAAGCGCTGATTTCAAAAAATAATTTTTAACAAAACCCATTTGAACGGGCGCATCCGGCCATAGATCGCCAACTTCAAAAATGTACTTCATTTTCATGCGCCACTTGTTCCAGCGGGCCACCCAACCCACTGTCAGAGGCACCGAAATTGCGTAGCAGTAGTCGAAATCTGCGTATCTCTTTGAAACCCCAACGGCTTTCACCAAAAATTTGATAAATGAGACGGACCTTGCATAAAAGGAAAAAGCATTGTCGTACGGTGCAGGTACATAACAAACTTTGATACCCTCGATATCCGCTTCGTAATAATACTTCTCATTAGAACCCGAGATGACAACTACCTGATGTCCTGCTTTTCGGAGAGCATCCGCCAAATAGTAAGATCGGATGGCGCCGCCTTTTGCCGGCTCTTTAAAATGCTGATGGATAATCAAAATCTTCACGCTGCAAAGAAAGTAAATCGATCATAGAGATAAACACTACACGACATTTCTTTGAAGGCACGCAAATGGCTACCTTTTACCGTGGACTACGTAAAGCTGAATCACGTTACATATCTGGTCGGAGGGAGGGAAACACTTCATGATATCGATGTGGGGTTCGCCAGAAAAAAAGTCACCGCTATTGTCGGTAAAAGCGGGAGTGGAAAGTCTACGCTGATCAAGCTTATCAACGGATTGTTGAGGCCGTCATTGGGTACGATCACTGTTGAAAACGAAGTGATCGGCCGCGACAACTTACGATCCCATCGAAGAAAAACCGGTTACGTCGTTCAAGGTGTTGGGTTGTTTCCACACCTGACGGTACGTGAAAACATTTTGCTTCCCGGGAAAATCCATAATCAGCCTATTGAAACTTCCCGTCTCCTTGAGCTGGTCGCCCTTGTAAACCTTCCGCCGCAAGTGTTGGAAAAATATCCGCATCAACTTTCTGGTGGCGAGCAACAACGAGTGGGAATCTCGAGGGCTCTGGTTCTGGATCCCCCGCTGCTCTTAATGGATGAACCCTTCGGCTCACTGGATCCTCTAACCCGATATGGAGTTCACGACGAATTCCTGCGACTGAAACAGTCTGTCCCGCGAACGGTACTTCTGGTAACTCATGATCTGCGCGAAGCAAAAAAATTAGCAGATGATATCGTAATCCTTGACCAGGGCACCATCCAGCAATATGGTCCGGTGCAAAAGGTAATCGATCACCCTGCCACGGATGCCACCGAAGAGCTGATCAGGGCTGCAGATTTATGAAGAAACTCCTGGTCATATTGCTCATTGGCTATGTCCCCTCACAGGCACAAACGGTTCGAGTGGGTGCAAAACACTTTAATGAAGGTTACATCATTAGTGAAATCATCTCTCAGATACTCGAAAATGAAGGCCATCAGGTAGAAAGGGTCTATAATCTGGGTGGCACTTTGGTGTGCTTCGAAGCTTTGCGCAATCGGGCTATCGACGTATACCCGGAGTACACTGGCACCATTGCATCTGAACTCCTTAAGGTCACGGAAAAGATTTCCATAACGGATATTCGGCGGCAGCTCCACGATCAGTTCAAAATTGAAAGCACCGGTTCGTTTGGTTTTAGCAATTCTTATGGTCTTGTGATGAGGACAGTTGTTGCTGACGCGAAAGCGATCAAGCAGATTTCAGATTTGCGTGATCACAAAGAATTAAACATTGGCTTGAGCTATGAATTCTTAAAACGGCGCGATGGCTGGGAGAATCTTGCAGCAGCATATGGACTACAGTCGTTCAAACCCGACGCACTGGAACACGGTCTCGCTTACGAAGCACTTCGAAATTCTCAAGTGGATATCACGGATGCTTACACCACGGATGGAGAAATACAGAAACACAATTTTCGGTTGTTGACGGATGACCTCAGATTCTTTGCGGATTATGAAGCACTCGCCATTTATGTTGACGGGTTGGATCCAGCGATCAGTAACACCTTAAAAAAACTCGAGGGTAAGATCAGCAGAGAAGAAATCCAGTCAATGAACGCGGCTGCACTCTTTGATAAAACTTCTTTTGCGCAGATAGCTCATGACTTCCTGGTCAAAAAAGATCTCATTAAGAAAAGCGCCGCTGGACCCAAATCATCGGTGGTTTCAGAAATTCTTTCAAAAGCCATAACGCATTTATGGCTGACGCTCCTGGCCCTGGCATTTGCGATAACGGCTGCGGTACCTCTCGGTATCCTTCTGCATTGGAATCAATCATTGGCGAAACCGGTCATTTACGTAACTGGTTTACTTCAGACTATTCCTTCCATCGCATTGCTCGCCATTATGATTCCGCTATTGGGTATCGGGGTATATCCGGCACTTCTTGCACTATTTCTGTATGCCCTTCTTCCCATTTTGCGCAACACGGTCACAGGTTTACAAAATGTCGATCCTTTGCTCAAAGAAATTTCGGAAGGCATGGGGATGACACGGATTCAAAAACTAAAGTGGATTGAAATGCCTCTGGCTATGCCTTTCATTCTGGCAGGAATCCGGACTGCCTCAGTTATTAATATTGGGACCGCAACGCTCGCAGCGTTTATTGGCGCCGGGGGACTTGGTGAGTTCATCGTTACCGGGCTGGCGCTCAATAGCACCTCATTGATTCTGCAGGGGGCACTTCCTGCTGGAATTCTTGCCATTCTGATGGAACTTGCATTCGAAGGAATCGCCCGTTTGTCAATTCCGGCGCACATCCAGTTGAGAGCCTAATATTCAATCATCTCTTCATCAACGTAACACCACGCCCAACGCTCACCCGGTTCTGCAGAGGTTGCGATCGCATGCTTAACGTGATTGGCATGTTTGGAAGCATGCCGGTTAGGTGACGAATCGCAACATAGCGTAGCACCACAAGTCTGGCAGGTGCGAAGGTGCACCCAATGACTTCCGGTCTTCACGCACTCTTCGCACTCGTGCTTCTTCGCTACCAGCAATGTATTCCATTGCTCAAGGTGTTTACAGGGAGCTTCTTCCATCGGGTTAGTTTTCAGCCAGGTATTCGTGAACAAATTTAATCGCCATCGCACCTTCACCCACCGCGGAAGCTACCCGATTCATTGCACCGGCACGTACATCGCCGGCGGCAAAAATTCCAGGGCTGCACGTTTCAAGCAAGAACGGCTCACGTGCCAGCCTCCACGACTTTTTGAAAGAGTCGTATTTCAGCAAATCGCGGCCGGTTTCAATAAATCCTTTGTTGTCGCGGATAATGTCCAGCTTAATCCAGTCAGTAACGGGTTTGGCGCCGATAAAAATAAACAAAGCTGCCGCTTTCACCTGCCTCCGTTGGCCGTTAGTAATGTTTTCGAGGCAGATTTCCTCCAGTTTACCATCCCCAAAAACCTGCCCCACAATCGTCTCACCAATGACTTCAATGTTAGATGTGGCTTTTATCTGATCGATAAGATACTGGCTCATGGTGGAGGACAGATCATTTTTTCTTATTACGATGAACACCTTTGCTGCATGGTTGGATAAATACATGGCAGATTGCCCCGCCGAGTTTCCCCCTCCTACGATGTATACATCGCATCCCTTGCACGCATGCGCTTCTGTGGTTGATGCGCCATAATAAACACCCGCGCCAGTGAACTTATCGACGTCTGTTGCTTCGAGTGAACGATAGTCGACACCCGTTGTGATGATCACACTGCGCGTATTGATCGTACCTCCGTCTTTCAAAGTCACAATCTTATAATTGTCTTTCAAAGCGATGTCAATAACTTCCTGTGGTGAGATCAATTCCACACCGAACCGGGCTGCTTGCGTCATCGCACGACGTGAGAGGTCAGCGCCACTCAGCCCATTGGGAAACCCGAGATAATTCTCAATGCGGGAACTTGTACCCGCCTGTCCGCCGGGCGCTCGTTTTTCAATCA
Source organism: Cyclobacteriaceae bacterium (assembly GCA_044227305.1). Classification (GTDB taxonomy): domain Bacteria; phylum Bacteroidota; class Bacteroidia; order Cytophagales; family Cyclobacteriaceae; genus ELB16-189. The sequence continues at coordinate 406,039 of JBGAFJ010000003.1, forward strand.
AAGATGTAATCAAACCCTCAGATCCTCCGTAAACGGCCGCTGCTAGTCCAGAAGGTCCGGCTCCGATGATGGTAACGTCATACATCGTTTTAGATGCCTTTGAACGCATCCCTGTCTTCTCTCCGACAGCACTTAAATCCGGATTTTTTAAAATCGAACCATCCTCAAAAAATACGGCTGGCAACTCTGTATGGTCGACCTTATTAAGTTCCGTCAATTCTTTCGCAGCCTCACTGGTCTCTATGTCGAGCCATTGATACGGAATCAGATTTCCCGAAAGAAAATCCTTGATATGGTGAGATCGAGGCGACCATTGATATCCCACGATCCGAATGCCTTCAAATGAGGGTATATGTGTGCTTCGCCATTCGTCGAGTTGATCATTGAGCGCAGGAAATAGTTTTTCTTCCGGCGGATCCCACGGCTTCATGAGGTAATAATCCAATTCGACTTCGTTAATCGCGCGTATGGCTGCTTCTGTATCTGAGTAGGCCGTTAACAAAATCCGTTTCGCATCAGGAAAAAGATTTTTTGCTCTCGATAGAAATTCCACACCCAACATTTCAGGCATGCGTTGATCTGAAAGGAACAACGCAACCGTTTCATTCTTGTTCTTCAGGTCTTTTAGTGATTCGAGCGCTTCGTTGGCCGAAGTCGTACTCATCAACCGATAGTCCTTCGCATAATTATTTCTCAAATCACGCACAACAGCCCGAAGAACCTGGGGGTCATCGTCAACAATCAATATAATCGGTTTCCTGGTACTCATGCTGCCTGGTTGATGGGGAAACAAACAGAAAATTCGGTCCTGCCGGGCACCGAATTAACCTCGACTTTACCATTGTGCTGGGAAATTATTTGTTGAACCACTTCGAGTCCGAGGCCGGTGCCCTTTCCTATGGCCTTGGTCGTAAAGAAAGGGTCAAATATTTTGTCTTTGATGTCGGCTGAAATACCCGGACCGTTGTCGATGATGTACACCAAAATAAACTCACGGTCTTTTTGCGTTCTGATCTCCAGCATACTGCCGGATCTGCCTTCCATCGCGTCGATGGCATTGTCGATAATATTTGTCCACACCTGGTTCATCTCACTGACAAAAATATTCGCCTTCGGGAGATCCGACTGAAAATTCTCGATTAGCTTGATGTTATTTTTTTTGATTTTATGATTTAACATGGTGAGCGTGTTTCGAATACCAAGGTGGATATCCACACATTGTTTCTCAGGTGCCTGGTCCATATGCGTGTACCCCTTGACAGATGTCACAAGCGTATTAATACGCTTCGCGGATTCCTCAATATCGTCAACCAGTTTTTCTGTGTTCATAACCTGGTTGAGCCAGCCCAACACCGGAAGCAAATCCTCCGGCCTCAACCACGATTTGACGTTTTCAAGATCTTTGACAGACATCCCGAATTCAACAAACGTCTCCACGATTTCATACACGTCGTGAATGTCATTTTCGGCAAGCCAGTCATTGAGTTCATCCTCTAATGAAGATTTCTCCATCATGGAAATGACTTTTTCCCCGTGACCTTTCAGTTTGGAGAATACGAGATCATTGACCTTATCGACTATTTCATCTGTTGCACGGATCTTGATTACACGCTTAAAACTCTCCGGCACTGTGGAAAGGTGCCTCTTCAATTCGTTAGCACTTCGTATCACTGCCGCAGACGGATTGTTTAATTCATGAGCCAATCCAGCAGACAATTTGCCCAGCGCCATCATTTTGTCGTTCAGCTGCTGTTGTTTGGTGAAGTCGCGCACGCGATCGGTCATGTTGTGAACAAGGGCTTCTGTCACTTCGTGGCAGCGATTGATTAGTTCCGGAAAATCTTTTGTGTAAAATCTGAAAAGAATCACTTCTCCAACGGCAATTCCCTCGCCACCGGATGCCCGCATTCGCGAATACGGCAAACGGCCCAGTATCTCCCTGGGGACGTAAGTGCCCATGTCCCGCAGATTGCCGCCCTGAAGAAATTTCAAATTGATTCCGCCTTTCAACACGACGCTCCAGCTGTCTATCTGGTCCCCTTTAGCAAAGATCTTTTCGCCATCCTGATAAGTTTGGAGAGTACCTTTTTCTGCGAGCCATTGAAGTTCGGACTCCGGTACAGATTGAAATTCGGCTACTTGCTTGAGCTCTTCGAGGAGGTTCATTTTGGAATTCACGATGGGAATACCATCTAATACCAAAATATAGCGAAAACAGTTCGTTTATAGCCCGGACCAAGATAGTCCCGACCTTAAGATCCGGGCTATAACGTCCAGCCAATCTGTAGGAATCATCTATTGAATTGCGCTTTATAACCTCTGACTGTATATCCGATCAAAACCCCACCAATGATTGATGGTGTAACCCACAATATCCAACCGTATTGCGGAATTTGAATATTGACTACAATGAACGCCGTCAACGCGGAAATATAACTTCCGCCCATGCCGCCGATGTGTCCATACCACCAATGCATTTTATCAACTGGCGGTTTAACAAAACTTTTTATATCCTGAAGAGCAAACGAGGATCCGAGCGTACCGAATACGACTCCAACTATCCCCATATTGTTGCCACCAATAATCTGATACACTCCCCAGCCGATCAGACAAAGCATAAATACTCCGGAGACAATCGTCACCAGCCAGTCGATCAACTCGGTTTTCTGTCCCATGGTTAACTTCTTGCGATACAGCATGCGATAGCCCCGCACGGTCATAAAGTAACTGAAGAACGCGACCATCAGCAGAAACGCCCTGGTGTGTGCGATGGAAAGTATGAGCGCGCTGACAAACACAGCCGTCATGGACCAAAAGTAGGCTTTGCCGAATCGGCGGTGGACGGGGCTGCCCTTTTTCGTAAGCATAGCGCCCAAGCCAGTAAAAAGTGCGGATGTGCCGCCAGCAATGTGCATCGCCAGCACGGCACGCAAAAGTGATTCTGTCTGATTCATGCCTGAAATGTAGTTGGCATGAAGGAGGCGGGTGCAAAAATCTGACTGAACCGGGGATCCACGTGTCCCAGTTGTAGATTATTCAGGATAGCGGGGTGGCGCTATTGCTTTACTTCCAGGCCGTGTGCGTAGCGAAGGATGTTTTCGATCGCTTCGGATGACGGTTCGAGCTGCGCTTCATCCATGTTCTTTTTGGTGAGCAGCAGTTGACGGTACATCAGTTGAAGTTCCCGGTCAAAGGAAAGCACACGGTTAATCTCCCGGGCTTCCTCCTCTGTGGTCTCTTGGTAAATAAACCTGATCAGGTCGTTTTGGGTAAAAGTTTTCGTCATAGGCGTATTGGGTTCTGGTCATTTTCTTTCTCAGGTTGATGAGCGCATAACGCATCCGGCCGAGCGCTGTGTTGATGCTCACACCGGTTTTGTCAGCAATTTCCTGGAAGCTCATCTCCATGTAGTGCCGCATGATGAGTACCTGCTTCTGTTCGGGCGGCAATTCTTTGATAAAGTCGCGCAGGCGAGTCTGGGTTTCTTGTGCGATCTGGAGAGATTCAGCTGAATCCTCTGCAAAATCCATTGAATTAAAGACCTTGCTGCCGTCTTCGAGCACGATCTCAGGATAGCGGCGGCTGCGACGGAACGAATCGATAGCCATATTATGGGCAATACGGCTCAGCCAGGGAAGAAATTTGCCTTCCTCGTTATAGCGACCACCTTTAATGGTGTTCACTGCTTTGATAAAAGTTTCCTGGAGCAGGTCTTCTGCTTTATAACGGTCCTTTACAATCAGGTAAATGGCCGTATAAATGCGCGATTTGTGACGATGGAGGAGCACAGCAAAAGCCTCTTCGTTACCTTCTTGATATAGCGATAGCAATTGGCTGTCGCTGAATCTTGTGTCTATCATTCTGTCTCACGGTTTAGGTAACGTAGAGCTCTATGTCGATAGTGTGCGGGGTTTGTTTATTATTTAGAGTTGAAAAGATATAAATAATCCATTAGGGGCCAAAAAATTTCATGAAAATTCTTGCCTGATATTGAATTTCTTATCCTCTTTGTTCAAAAATTTTTTGCGGTTGTAACACAATATATGCCTGCGAGTAAGAAAAAAGTAATTAAGAGCCTGGACAGTTTATCCGAAGATCTGAAGGAGTTGCTCAAGATTCAATACCCCACTGGGTATGAGAATAGTATCACCCGGATAAATAATGCGAAGAAGGAACCCATATTTGTTTTCCCTTTGGAAACAGATGAAGCTACATATTTGGTAAAACTTCCCGCCACAAAAAACAGCGAGGGTGGCTATGATCTTGATCCCAAACCCAAAGAAGATGAATTCGAAAGGGAGAAGGGTGATGACGATGACTTCGCCGGCGGCGGTGATGATTTTGGAGGCGCCAGTGACGACTACGATGGCGCCAGTGGTGGTGATGAAGATGGTGATGGTGGCAAAGAACAAAGCTACGACCCCGACTTCGACAACTAAGTTAAAAAAATGACTCTCGAATGACCCTGGCCAATCCGCCAGGGTTTTTTATTGTTCAATACCTGCCACATGCCTCCACATTTTAGCGATCGATCTATGCTATTATCACTAACTTTGCGGAATTTCCGATCAACGCACCCTTGGCAGCTGTTTCCGATAACTTTTTAGACGATCTCGACCCGAAAAGATTCATTGTCATTAAACGGGCGCGCGTTAACAATCTCAAAAATCTGAGCGTCGCGATACCGCGCAATAAACTCGTGGTGATTACTGGGCTTTCCGGCTCAGGTAAATCCTCTCTTGCGTTTGACACGTTGTTTGCCGAAGGTCAGCGCATGTATGTGGAAAGCCTTAGCTCCTATGCGCGACAGTTCCTGGGCAGAATGGAGAAACCCGATGTCGACTACATCAAGGGTGTTTCACCGGCGATAGCCATCGAACAAAAGGTAAATACGCGCAATCCTCGCTCCACCGTGGGAACCACCACGGAAATCTATGATTACCTGAAATTGCTTTTCGCAAGGATTGGTAAAACCTATTCACCCACCAGCGGCCGTGAGGTGAAGCGCGATTCCGTAACAGACGTGGTTGATTTTATCAACAAGCAACCCGAAGGCACAAAGGTCATGGTGTCTTGTCCACTCAAAATTCAAAAAGGGAGAAAGCTGGAGGATGAACTGAATCTTTTGTTGAGCAAAGGATTCGCCCGCATCTTGCTCAACAAGGAGGTCAAGTTCATTGAAGATCTGCTAAATCCACCTAAAGAAGGGCCGAAGAAAAAGAAGACGAAGGTCGAGGGCGACATTGAAATACTTATCGATCGGGCAGCCGTCAACGCCTCCGACGAGGATCTGACGTTCCGTTTGTCGGATTCGATACAAACTGCATTCTTCGAAGGTCATGGTGATTGTTTCATCCATGTCGAAGGCAAAGACACCGTTTCGTTCTCCGACCGGTTTGAGCTTGATGGCATAACTTTCACAGAGCCATCAGTCAATTTTTTCAGCTTCAATAATCCGTACGGTGCCTGTCAAACATGTGAAGGCTTTGGAAAGATTCTCGGCATTGATGAAGACCTGGTGATTCCTGACAAAACACTGTCGTTGTACGAAGGCGCTGTTGCTCCCTGGCGTACGGAGACTATGGGTGAATGGCAAAAACCCTGGCTTCAGGCCGGCATCAAATACGATTTCCCGATCCATCGCCCCTACAACGAGCTTACTCAAAAAGAGAAAAACCTACTATGGAACGGCAACGGTCAGCTCGAAGGCATTAACCAGTTTTTCAAATACCTCGAATCAAAGACCTACAAAATTCAGTATCGTGTTTTGCTGTCTCGGTACCGGGGCCGGACCACTTGTCCTGACTGCAGAGGAACGCGGCTACGCAAAGACGCTGCGTACGTTAAGATCAACGACACGTCTATCATGGATCTGGTCTTGATTCCGATTGAAGAAACGCTCGCATTTTTTCAGGGTTTGAAGGTTCAATCATTCGATCAAAAAGTTGCAGACCGCATTCTTACGGAGATCAAATACAGATTGGAATACATGGCGAAGGTGGGGCTCGGCTATCTTACCTTAAACCGCCTGACCAACACGCTATCAGGTGGAGAATTTCAGCGCATCAAATTGGCCACCTCACTGGGAAGCGCATTGGTGGGATCGATGTATATCCTTGATGAACCGAGTATAGGACTTCATCCAAAAGACACCACCCGCATGGTCGAAGTGTTAAAGTCACTTCGCGATCTTGGAAACACTGTGATCGTAGTCGAGCATGAGGAAGAGATCATGCGGGCTGCGGACCAAATCATCGACATTGGGCCCGACGCCGGGTCGCATGGCGGAAATCTGGTTTTTCAGGGAACCATCGACGACATCAATGACCAGACGAAGACACACACTGCAGACTATCTCAGCGGAAAGGAAAAGATCGCGGTTCCACAAAGGAGGAGGAAATGGAAAGATTCCGTCATTGTCACGGGTGCGCGGGAAAACAATCTCAAAAATCTGAAAGTAAAGTTTCCGTTGGGGGCGCTGACGGTTATCACGGGAATCAGCGGTTCCGGTAAATCCACATTGGTGAAGAAAATACTCTATCCTGCTTTGGGCAGGATGAGCGGGTCCGTTTCCGAAACACCTGGTAAATATGACAAAATTGACGGCGACATACTGAAAATCACGCAGGTGGAGTATGTTGATCAGAATCCAATCGGAAAGTCATCGCGCTCCAATCCGATCAGCTACGTCAAGGCTTATGATACCATACGTCAATTGTATTCAGATCAGCCGTTGTCCGTACAGCGTGGTTATAAACCTTCTCATTTCTCATTTAACGTGGACGGTGGCAGATGCGAGAACTGCGAGGGCGAGGGCGAGATCAAAGTGGAGATGCAGTTCATGGCCGACATCTTCCTCAAGTGCGAAGTTTGTAACGGCAGACGTTTCAAAGGTGAGATACTGGAAGTAGAATACAACGGCAAAAACATTTCTGATATCCTTGACATGACTGTTGAGGAATCCATTGAGTTTTTCAAGGACAAGAAACCGATCCTCGAAAAGATACTACCGCTGCAACAAGTCGGGCTCGGGTATGTGAAGCTTGGTCAATCTTCAAACTCGCTTTCGGGCGGAGAAGCGCAGCGCGTAAAGCTCGCATCCTTTCTTGGAAAAAATTCACCTGAGGGTCACATCCTTTTCATTTTCGATGAACCGACCACTGGCTTGCACTTTCATGACATCTCAAAATTATTGACTGCTATTAACGCCCTGGTGGATGAAGGACATTCGGTGATTGTCATTGAGCACAACCTCGAAGTGATCAAGACTGCGGACTGGATCATCGATCTCGGACCCGAAGGCGGTGAGAAGAAAGGCGGGTATCTTGTCTTTGAAGGAACGCCGGAGGACATGGTGAAGAAGGGAAAGGGATATACGGCGGAGTATTTGAAAGCAAAGTTGATGTGAAGATGTGAAAATTTGAAGATTGGAGATTGCTCGCCGGCAACATCACTTTCGTCTTCCCATATTCTCCATATTTTTTGCTCTCTTTTTGTCACGGCGGAAATATACATTTGACAGTCTCTCCAACGCACATCGTCAAAAAAAATGCAGTTTTCAGTTAAGGCGAAACCCAATGCGCGGCAAAATCAAATCAAGGTTGTTGATGGCGCAATCGTTGTCAATGTCAAAGCGCCGCCGGAGGATGGCAAAGCCAACAAGGAACTGATCGCGTATTTGTCGGAGGTCTTTGATGTTCCGAAATCAAGGATGGAGATCACATCGGGGGGTGGAGCAAGGCAAAAGAGAATATTTATTCCTGATGAATATGCGGGAAGGGTAAATTCGAAGATCGGGAAGTTAGCCACGGATGACACGGATGGGCACGGATGACCTGAAGATTTTAAGAAAATGGAACTGGGCACTACTTGTCCTGGGACCTATCAATCTGCTTTGCTTTTTAGTATTTACATCTTTGTTTACGCTATGCTCCTTGTCAGCATTCGCACAGAATTTAGGGCAGCAAACTGATTACGAAAAGCTCGTTTGGGATCAAAATATTCCGGAGGAGCTGAGAACCTTTTATAATACGCCTGATATCAAAACTAAATTTGAATTAAATACTTCCTTGAATCCGTTTTATCTGCGTGGTGATTTTAATGGCGATGGAAAAATGGACTATGCTCTCGCGATAATTGAGTTCAAATCAAAAAAGAAGGGCATTTTATTCTACCATCCTGCGAAAAATTTATTTTATGTCGCCGGTGCCGGGATTGCCCTGGTGGATGGAAATGCCGACGATTACTCTTGGATGGATGCCTGGGAAGTCTCTACATCAAAAAAAGTCGGGCAAGGGGTTAGCATTCAGCGACCACCGAAATTGAAAGGCGAAGCAATTCTTGTGAAAAAACTTGAATCATCTAGCGGGTTGATTTACTGGGATGGAACAAAATACAGGTGGTATCGTCAAGGGGATTGATGAGCCTTCGATCCTTCGACTCCACTCAGGCTGACCGCTTCGATTCACTTGCACACATCGACACATTAGCACATCCACACATCAGCACATCAACTCACGCCGCAACCTCCTCCCTCAACGCTCTCCTCAAAATTTTTCCCACATTCGTTTTGGGCAGTTCCTTAATGAACTCGATGTATTTCGGACGCTTGTAACCGGTGAAGTTTTCTTTACAGAAATCTTTCAGCTCATCTTCAGTTAATGACTGATCACGTTTTACCACATAGATCTTCACCGCTTCACCACACGCAGGATCTTTCACACCGACCGCTGCCGCTTCCAATACTTTTGGATGCGCCGCAATCACTCCTTCGATCTCATTGGGATACACGTTAAATCCTGAAACCAGAATCATATCTTTTTTGCGATCAACAATCTTGATGTATCCCTCCGCATCCATCACTGCGATGTCGCCGGTCTTGAACCAGCCTCCTGGCCAGAAGACATTGGAATTATCCTTTTGCCAGTAGCCCTTGAATACCTGCGGGCCTTTCGCACAAAGCTCGCCGGATTCTCCCATAGGAACCTCGTTGCCTTCATCATCCATCAATTTGATGTCTGTACTCGGAATGGGGATACCAATGGTTCCCATGCGTTCTTTACCGAGAATCTGATAGGTAAGCACAGGTGATGTTTCACTCAGACCGTATCCTTCACTGATCGTTGTGCCTGTTTTCTCAAGCCAGCGTTTGAAGACCACATCCTGCAGTGCCATTCCTCCCGCGCTGCAGCTTTTCAATTGCGAGACATTCACATTTCCAAAATCAGGATGATTGAGCAGCGCATTGTAGAGCGTGTTTACACCGATGATTGAGTGGAAGGGCTTGCTAAGTATTTTGATGAACGCGGCGAAGTCGCGTGGATTGGTAACCAACCTGCCGGTCATTCCGGTGTTGATGCTGATGAATGAAAGCGTCAACGCATAAATGTGATACATCGGCAAGGGAATAATCGAGATTTCTCCCGCCTGTAAAGGACCCTTTGTTGTATTCTTCAGGATTGGCATCACCTGCCAGATGTTTGCGAGCACATTGCCGTTGGTGAGCTCCGCTCCTTTTGACAATCCAGTGGTTCCTCCGGTGTATTGTAAAAACGCGGTGTCACTTTTTCCACGAGGAACCGTCGCGAATTTCTTTTTGGCACCGCGACTTAACGCATCTGAAAATGATATGGCGCCAGGCAAGCTGTACGGTGGCACCATCTTCTTCACTTTCTTCACCACGAAGTTGACGATGTGTTTCTTCAATCCACCCATCAAATCACCGAGCTGTGTGACAATGACGGTTTTAATATCAGTTTGCGCGAGTATTTTCTCAAGATTATGAGCGAAGTTGGCGAGGATAACTATTGTCACCGCGCCGCTGTCTTTGAACTGGTGCTGCATTTCACGCGGCGTATAGAGTGGGTTTGTGTTCACCAGGATCAATCCTGCTTTCAGCGCACCCAGCATCGCAACGGGAAACTGCATAATGTTGGGCATCTGTATAGCGATGCGGTCCCCGGGTTTCATCCCACATTCATTGACGAGAAAAGACGCAAAATTTGTCGACAACGTATTCAACTCAGCGTAGGTAATCGATTTGTCCATATTCTCGAATGCTGGAATCGAGGCAAACTTGGTGCATGCGTCTTCGCATAATTCAGCCAACGAGTTGAAGGGAGGGTCTTGAATTTCCGCAGTCATGTAAGACGGGTAATGCTGCAGCCAGGGGTGGTTAGCCATATCAAACGATTTAATAACCTGAAAATAACGATTTTATCGCCTCCCGCACCGGGTGGTAGCAAATCATTTGTATCGGCGGTGAATTAGAAATACCTTAATTCTCCTAACCCAATGCCATGAAAAGACTTCTGCCCTATGCGGTGCTGACGCTGTTCCTCGCAACACAATGCGCGCCCCCTGCCGAAAACAAAAAAGGACTCACTTTCTCAATCTCGTTCACCAAAGAAATGAGCGATCAGGCCCAGGATGGCCGTTTGCTTCTCTTGTTGGCGACCAACGACAAATCGGAGCCTCGCTTCCAGGTAAACTGGGGTCTTAATACACAACTTGGATTCGGCATAGACGTCGACGGCATGAAGCCCGATCAGGACATTATTCTAGATGATAAAGCCTACGGATTTCCGGTACGCACGCTGGGTGCAATTCCTCCGGGTGAATACTACGTACAGGCTGTAATCAACAGGTATGAAACATTCAATCTTAAAGGCGGTAAGACCGTGAAACTTCCTCCCGATCAGGGAGAAGGACAACATTGGAATTCAAAACCTGGGAATTTTTACAGTCGCCCGTTCAAAGTAAAAATTGACGCGTCAAGTACAGAACCAATCAAGGTCATGATGGACCAAAAAATTCCTCCGATTGAGGAGCCGAAGGATACAAAGTATGTCAAGCACATCAAGATCCAAAGCAAGATGCTGACCGAGTTTTGGGGAAAGCCCATGTACCTCGGAGCGCATGTTCTTCTTCCGGAAGGATTTGAGGAGCATCCGAATGCGCGCTATCCTTTGATGATCTATCACGGTCACTTTCCCTCCGACTTCGGAGGTTTCAGCACCGAGCCACCGGATCCCAATATGGACACTACGGATTACAGCGAACGTTTCAGAATATATGGTTACAAAAAGGTCGAAGCACAGGAAGCGTATAACTTCTACAAGCAATGGACCGGCAAAAACTTCCCTCGGTTCCTGGTGGTGGAGATTCAACATGCGAATCCGTACTACGATGACTCTTATGCAGTGAACTCAGCCAACCTGGGTCCGTACGGGGACGCCATCATGTATGAATTACTCCCGGAGATTGAAAAACAATTCCGGGGTATCGGACAAGGCTGGGCAAGATTTACCTATGGTGGCTCTACTGGCGGGTGGGAAGCGCTCGCCGCTCAGATGTTCTACCCCGATGAATTCAATGGCTGCTTCGCAGCATGCCCTGACCCAATTGACTTCAGGGCTTTTTCTCTGGTGGATATCTATAAAGACAAGAATGCTTATTGGTATGAAAGTCAGTTCAAGAAACTGCCTCGTCCTTCACATCGAAACTATCTTGGCCAAATTCAGGCCACGATGGAAGAGACCAATCACTTTGAACTGCTGATCGGAACTCACAGCCGATCGGGAGATCAATGGGACATCTGGGAGGCTGTATTCTCACCACAAGGAGAGGATGGATATCCGCAAAGAATCTTCGATAAAGAAACCGGCGACATCGACAAGAAGGTTGCGGACTATTGGCGGGAGAACTACGACCTTCGATACATCCTGGAGCGAGACTGGAAAACGCTCGGTCCCAAACTGGAAGGTAAGATCCACATTTTCTGCGGCGACATGGACAACTACTATCTCAACGATGCTGTATATCTGATGGAGGACTTTTTGAAAAAAACCAAGAATCCCTTCTACAAGGGTGAAGTGGACTATGGTGATCGCGCTGAACATTGCTGGAATGGTGATCACGAGAATCCGAATTATGTTTCGCGGCTTCGTTACAACACGCTATATCTTCCAAGGATCGTAAAACGCATTCAGGAAGCTGCGCCGCGTGGTGCGGATTTGAAGAGTTGGAAATATTGATGTGCTGATGGGCTGATTGGCGGCGGTTGAATCGAAGGCAGTCAGCCTGAACGAAGTCGAAGACAGTCAGCCTGAGCGAAGTCGAAGGCAGTCAGCCTGAGCGAAGTCGAAGGCAGTCAGCCTGAGCGAAGTCGAAGGCAGTCAGCCTGAGCGGAGTCGAAGGCAGTCAGCCTGAGCGTCCTGAGCTGGCCGAACGGTCGAAAGCAGTTACGTAAATTGTGATTTTACTTTGATGACAATAACCATGAAACGATTCCTACCGATCTTACTCATTGCGTTTGCAGTGAGTTGCACGCCGTCAAAACCCAAGGGCCCGAAGTTCTCTATCACCTTCACGAAAGAGATGAGTGAGCAAGCACAGGACGGTCGGTTGCTGTTACTGCTTGCCAAACGTGACCACACTGAACCACGGTTTCAAATGACCCATGCGCTGAGTGCGCAGCTTCTTTTTGGCATCGACGTGAATGGCATGAAGCCCGGCGACGAGATTATCGTTGATGGAAGCAACGCGTATGGGTATCCGATTCCATCCGTGAACAATATACCGGCTGGCGAGTACAATGTTCAAGCGCTGTTAAACCGCTATGAAACCTTCAATCTCAAAAACGGAAAAACGGTGAAACTTCCGCCTGACATGGGTGAAGGTCAGCAATGGCACAGCAAACCCGGGAACATTTACAGCAAGCCTGTGAAGATGAATATCGATCCAGCCAAAGGAGAAACGGTGAAAATCGCGATGGATCAAAAAATCGCGCCGATCGCAGAGCCGCAGAACAGCAAATACATCCGGCATATAAAGATCCAAAGCAAGTTGTTGTCAGAATTCTGGGGGCGCCCGATGTTCCTGGGAGCGCACGTGCTCGTGCCTGAAGGATTTGACGAACATCCTAATGCACACTATCCCTTGATGATCTATCACGGCCATTTTCCTTCCGACTTCGGAGGCTTTAGCATGGAAGATGCTGATCCAAACATGGATACCACTGACTACAATGAGCGATTCAGAATCACAGGTTATAAAAAATTCGAGAAGCACGAGGCTTATAAATTCTATAAGACCTGGACGAGCAAGAACTTTCCGCGTTTCCTGGTTATCGAAATCCAACACGCGAATCCTTACTATGATGATTCATATGCGGTGAACTCGGAGAACATAGGCCCTTATGGCGATGCAATCATGCACGAACTTGTTCCTGAGATCGAAAAACAATTCCGTGGCATCGGCCAGGGCTGGGCCAGGTTTACGTATGGTGGGTCGACCGGTGGTTGGGAAGCATTGGCTGTACAAATGTTCTATCCCGATGAACTCAACGGTTGCTTTGCGGCATGCCCGGACCCGATTGACTTCCGCCAGTATTGTCTGATTGATATTTACAAAGACAAGAATGCCTACTACTACGAAAGTGATTTCAAAAAAGTGGCCCGTCCCGCGTATAGGAATTATTTGGGTCAGATTCAAACCACGGTTGAAGAGTGGAATCACTACGAGCTGGCGCTTGGTGACAAAACACGAAGCGGCGAACAGTGGGATATCTGGGAAGCGGTTTATTCTCCGCAGGGGGACGATGGCTATCCTAAAAGGATTTTCAACAAACTCACCGGTGAGATCGACAAAGAGGTGGCTGCCTATTGGAAAGAACACTACGATCTCCGTCACATCCTGCAGCGCGACTGGGCTACGCTCGGTCCGAAACTGCAGGGAAAGATCCACATCTATTGCGGTGATATGGATAACCTGTACCTGAATGATGCGGTGTACCTGATGGAAGATTTTCTGAAGAAAACACAAAATCCATTTTACGGAGGTGAAGTTGACTACGGCGACCGCGCTGAACATTGCTGGAGCGGCGATCACACGGTGCCGATTTGGGTATCACGCCTTCATTACAATACTCAATATCTTCCGAAGATTCTGAAGCGCATTGCTGAAACAGCGCCGAAGGGTGCGGATATGAGTTGGAAGTATTGATGTGGTGATGTGCTAATGTGCTGATTTGCGAATGTGGAGATGTGAAGATGCCTGTGACGAAACGGGCCGTAGCTATTATCAGTTGTGCACTGGCGATTTCGTTGTCAGCCCCAATTCCTAACGCCTAATCCCTAAATCATCGCCCACATTCCCGTGTAGGCGCCGACCACGATAGCAACTGCTATTCCTACGATGATCAATATTTTCCGACCGGCTTTCATTTTGCGTTGATTACAGGTCAAAAGTGGGGTTTCGCGTTCACCCATGGAAAAAAATAAGGCTGAAGCGTTTGAAATAGCGACTGAAATGCGCCTTCTGATGAATGAATCAGATCCGGTGGTCGTACTATTCCGAAGCAATTGTGAAGTTATGGCGCTATTTTTAATGAACTGTTGAATCGTTACCAAAAATCAGATGGCTTCTTTCGATTTGTTGATCATCGGCGCAGGCCCCATCGGCCTCGCCTGCGGCATTGAAGCAAAGAAGGCCGGTATGTCTTATGTGATCGTGGAGAAGGGTTGCCTGGTGAATTCTCTCTTTCATTATCCTGCAAACATGATGTTCTTCTCAACATCGGAACGCCTTGAAATCGGGGACGTACCATTCATCTCTCATAGTCCCAAACCCAACCGGGTGGAAGCGCTTGAGTATTACAGGCGCGTTTGTCAAACATGGAGTCTCGATGTGAGGCTTTACGAAGAAGTGAAGTCGGTCGTAAAAACCCCAAAACATTTCGAAGTCAATACATCCAAAAATAAGTATCAGTCAAAAGCGATCGTGCTGGCGCTTGGTTTCTATGATCTGCCGTACCTGTTGAATGTGCCGGGAGAAGACCTGCCGAAAGTGAAACATTATTACGACGAACCGCATCCGTATTTCAGGCAGAAACTGGTTGTTGTGGGTGCCGCCAATTCAGCGGTTGATGTCGCGCTTGAAACCTGGAGAAAAGGTGCGGAAGTGGCCATGGTCATCCGTGAGTCTGGAATCCGCGAAAGCGTCAAGTATTGGGCAAAACCTGATATGGAGAACCGGATCAAGGAGGGAACCATCAAGGCCTATTTCAATTCAGAAGTCAGGAAGATCACGCCCACTACGGTGGAGATACAAACGCCTGAAGGAATCAAGTCGATTGAAAATGATTTCGTGTTGGCGATGACGGGTTATCAACCGCCTTTTGATTTCATGAAAGCATGTGGAATCAAATTCCACAGCGATACCGACCATACACCCGTGTATGATGACAAAACTATGGAATCATCTGTTCCCAACCTCTACCTGGCGGGCGTGGTTTGTGGAGGACTCAAAACCAATAAATGGTTTATAGAAAATTCGCGCGTGCATGCTCCCATGATTATCAACGACCTCAGAACAAAACTTGCATAGTATGGCCAAGAACAAAACCAATGCAACGGCAGCAGACGTCGACAAGTTCATTTCAAAAATAGACGATGAACAAAAGCGCGATGATACGTACGAGCTCATTGCGCTCATTAAAGAAATTTCCGGTTTCGATCCTGTGATGTGGGGGCCGAGCATTATTGGCTTCGGCGCCCATCACTACAAATATGCAAGTGGCCATGAGGGTGATATGCCTTTGGCGGCTTTTTCACCCAGAAAGACGGCGATTGTTCTATATTTTACCCTCGGTGACCAGGGTGAAAAGCTTTTAGAAAAGCTGGGGAAGTATAAGCGGAGCAAGGGGTGTGTTTACGTAAAGAGGTTGGCAGACATTGACAAGGTCGTGTTGAAGAAGATGGTTACTCTCTCCCTGAAAGAGACCACGAAGAAATATGGCGTTTAGTCGAGTTGACCCTTAGCAAACTGGCGTCCGTCGATTTAATTTTATTTCAATCGCTAACGACCGAACCAAACGGATCTGTCATTCACTTCGTTTTCTCCCGTAAACTGGGCGGATTCGAGTTTCGAGGCTAACCTTATCGATGTGTTATCGTTTGGAGATGTCATGGATCACAGAAAACATTTACTTTCGATCATCGCGTTACTCTCACTTTCAGTTACAGGCTTTTCGCAAAGTCATCATATTGCTACGGTTGACATAGTGAATGCAAAAACGGCATACGAAAAGGAAGCTATTTACTTCTACGAACACAATTGGAAGGCCTTTCGTGAGGAAGCCTTGAAGTTCGGCTATGTCTCCGGCTACGAACTTATCAAAACGCCAGCGGACACCACCGGATGGTTTAAGATCATACTCATCACTCATTTTGGCGATAGCGCCCAATATAAAAAGGTAGAAGAAAATTTCAGGCCCATTATGAGCAGGCTTTCGCCAAACGGGCCGAAGATGTTGAACGACGTTAAGAGATCAGAATTTTTAAAACCACTTGGTTCGCATCGTGGTCAGGTACTGTTTATAAAATAGGATGCGGCAAAAACATCCGCGAATCGGTTCATTACCTAAATTCATCTCTTCCGACCAAACGCCCTGATTACGCTCGAGTGACCGTTGTGATATTTGCCTTCGTGCAAGTCTATATGTTCCTCTCGCAACTCATTAAATTCATAGCCCGGAAAATCGTCTCTGATCTCTTGCGTAGAAAAGAGCATTGCTAATTCACTGGGACCTCCCACGCTCGGGTTGTTGGCAATGTTTGCTACATGGGCTTTGCTGTATGCTTCGAAGATGATGTGCCCATTCGACGAGATATATTTTTCGAGGGACTTATGATACATGGATTTGACCGCCGACGGGAAATGCGCGTAGATCAATGCCAGCACATCGAAATGTCCCTTAGGAAAATTAATCGATTGCAGATCCCCGACCTGATAATCTATTCGAACGCCGTGCCTGGCTGCGAGTTGCAGCGCCTTGCGCTGACCTTCTACACTGATATCGAAAGCTGAAACCTCCCACCCCAACCGGGCGGCATAAACCGCATTGCGCCCTTCTCCTTCGGCAGGAAAAAGAATTTTACCAGGTGGCAATTTCCCCAGCTGCTTCTTTAGATAGAAATTCGGTTCTTCTCCAAATGCATACTCTTGTTCAGCGTACCTGTTATTCCAGCGCGCCAGCCACTCATCGGTCATGATTATTTTTCTTTTCTAAGGACGTATAAACCGTATCCGTCCTGTATCACTTTAACACGATCGATAGCTTCACCGTTCCCAGCGAACTCATATTTTGTGCTACCATCGGTCCAGACATTTCCGTTGAGATGGAATAACGGTTTGGGTTTATCATTCCACTGAAATACCAGTGTTGTGTCATTCTTGGTTACCGTGGCAGTCGCATCCCAGCCCCTTGCTCTGCCTTTGTATGACCCCAAAAATTTCGAAAAGTCGCCATCATATTTAGTATAAGAAGGATTGGATTTAGGATAAAACTGGGTGGTGATGAAGTCTGCAATGGCATCAGGAGACACCGGGCCTGTGGAATTCACCAGCACCACGATCTTAAGGTCATCATCCGGAAAATAGCGGTTCTCAGAAAGAAAACCATTGATCCCTCCGCCGTGTTCAATCATCCGTTTTCCGTTCTTCTCTCTTACTGTGATGCCTTTGGCATAGGTGCCGACAGTTCCATCGTTGAGTACTGCAGGAGTTAGAAACTCTTTGTACATCGCGTCACTCAGAATTTTACCATGGTGCAAGGCATCGTCCCATTTTACAAGATCCTCCACCGTAGAACAGAGAGATCCTGCGGCGTAAGGCCAGGTGTGATCGAGATAACCGGCGCGCACCAGCTGCTTGCCTTCGGTATCGTACCCATGAGCCCGATTTTTAATGACCTTCTGCTCATTGCAGTAGTATGAATGTGTCATGCCGGCCTTCTCAAACAGATTCCTGCTTACGTATTCTTCATACGACATTCCGCTAGCTTTCTCGATGATTAGACCGGCGATAAAAAATGCGGTGTTATTGTAAATCAGCGCTTCGCCCGGTTCGAAATCAAAAGCCTCTTTCTCTACGATCCGCAACAAAGTATCCCGCTTGTGTTTTTCTTTCATCAGTTTTCCAAACATCTCCATCTCGGTGTAGCCTCTTATCCCCGATGTGTGATTCAACAACTGACGCACCGTTACCTTTTTTCCTTTGGTATCGAACTTTACGTATTTCGAAATGTCATCGTCGAGAGAAAGCTTTCCTTGTTCCGCGAGTTGAAGGATGGAAACTGCTGTAAACTGTTTGGTGACCGATCCTATCTCAAAAGAAGCATCCACCGGAAGTTTGACGTTGTGCTCCAGATCGGCGTATCCATAACTCTTGAGCAATAGTTGTTGTGTCCCTTTGAAAACACCGATCGCAATACCTGCGACACGCACGCTATCTATGTCTTTTTTGATGAGGCTGTCGACTTTGGCCTCGAGTGGAGAAGAAGTTGAGTTATTCTGTGGGCCTTTGCTGCAAGCCAGAAGGGCCGCAAAAACGATGAAGGGGAACAGGTGTTTCATGGGAGTGCTTTTGTACATCAATTTACCACTAATCGTGAAACTTCGTGCCTTAGGGTCTTCGTGTCATAATCACAAAACAAAAGGCCCCGATCCCGATAGCTATCGGGACCGAGGCCTTATGAAGAAATGACTTCGAATTACTTCGCCAATCTTACGTTCACCGCATTCAAGCCCTTCTTTCCTTCTTTCAGCTCGAACGTAACTGCATCGTTCTCTTTCAGCGTGTCCACCAAAAGTCCTGAGATGTGCACGAAATACTCTGTGCCTGTTCCTGCTTCTTTAATGAATCCAAAACCTTTGGCTTCGTTGAAGAATTTTACTGTTCCTTCTTTCATTGTTTTATTGATAATTAAAAATATGGCCGTAAAAATATTAAAAAATACAATCCGGGTAAATATCCGATACATCGGGGATCAATGAGCCTTCAGCCAGTTTTCTCCGACCCCCACTTCCACCTCCATGGGTACATCCAGAATCACGGCATGTTTCATCAATTCGATGACTTTCGGTTTCACGATGTCCTGTTCCTTCTTATGAAGATCAAAAACCAATTCATCATGCACCTGAAGGATCATTCTGGACTGGAGTTTCTCTTTTTGCAGCCAGCGGTGAATGTTCACCATGGCAATCTTGATGATGTCGGCGGCACTGCCCTGAATGGGGGCATTGATGGCGTTCCGTTCGGCAAAACCACGGGTGGTGATGTTTCTTGAATTAATATCCCGCAGGTAGCGGCGACGACCCAAAATAGTTTCCACATACTCCTTTTCGCGCGCTTCGTTGATGGAGTTGTCCATATACCTTTTTATCGCCGAAAACTCCTTGAAATACGATTCGATGATCTCAGCAGCTTCAGTTCGTGAAATGTTCAGGTTCTGCGAAAGTCCAAACGCAGTGCTGCCGTACAGGATCCCAAAGTTGACTTCCTTTGCTTTTCGCCGCATATCGGGTGTGACCTTGTCAAGTGCGACTTTGAAAACTTTAGCCGCCGTTGTGGTGTGGATGTCCCGCTTGTTGCGAAAGGCGTCGATCATGGTTTCATCTTTAGCGAAAGATGCCGCGATGCGCAATTCAATCTGCGAATAGTCGGCGGACATGAACAGGAAATCTTTGCTTCGCGGAACAAACGCACCTCTCACCTGCCGGCCGCGCTCTGTCCGGATCGGAATATTCTGAAGGTTTGGATTGTTGGAGCTGAGTCTCCCTGTTGCCGCTACGGCCTGCCTGAAATCTGAATGAATGCGTCCATCCGTTTTGCTCATCATCTTGGGTAGGGCATCGACATACGTGGAACGGAGTTTTTCGTACTCGCGGTACTCGAGGATTTTCCTGGCAATGTCATGATCGGCAGCCAGTTTCTGTAAGACGTCCTCACCGGTAGCGTATTGGCCCGTTTTAGTTTTCTTCGCTTTGTCCAGCAACTTCATCTTATCGAACAGCACTTCACCCAGCTGCTTGGGTGACCCGATATTAAACTCAACGCCGGCGATTTTATAAATCTCCTTCTGCGCTTTTTCAATGTCTGTTTTCAGGGCATCGGAGAGCTTCTTAAGAACTTCTTCATCCACGCGAACACCTTCCGTCTCCATGGCGGCCAGCGCGTTCACCAAAGGCATCTCCACATCACGCATCAGCAATGAATGACGGCGGCCTTCAAGTTCTTTGAGAAGTTTGTGCTTGAGTTGGAATGTTTGATCCACCTGCTCACAAATTCTATCCAGTTCGTTTCCACCCTCCTGTAATTGATATCCGAGATATTGGTTACACAAAATTGACAGATCATGCGATGCTTCCGGCTCAATGAGGTAATGGGCGAGCATGGTATCGAAAAGCGGGCCACCTACCTCCACTCCATACTTCTTCAACGCAATCACAGAGTATTTAATGTCGTGGCCAGTTTTTTTGATTTTTTCATCCTGCAAAGCATTTTTGAAAATTCCGACGATTTCTTTGTTGTTGTTCACCGGAACCTGATAAGCCTCCCCAGCCTGAAAAGAAAATCCCAACTGCACGATGTTGAAATCGAAATTCTCTCCATCGTCGGTCACGGCTTCAAAGGCAAACTCTTTCTGCTCAGATAATTTTTCGGCGAGGCTGCTTCTGTCTGCGGCAGTACTGACAAGTTTATAGCTCACCTTATCTGATTGAATACTTTTTCGTTCCACGGTTTCAGCAGGTTGTTCGCCGCCGCCAAACATATCCAACTGAGATCCTTTTGATGATGGTGTTTGTTGCACCGGTACTGGCGCACCGGTGGCGAGGCTGAAAATCCTAGGCATCATCGTTTTGAACTCAAGCTCTTCGAGGATTGGCCTCAGCTTCTCGGCATCCGGCCCAACATATTTCAGCTTCTCTTCCTCGAACTTGATGGGTACATCCAGTGAGATGGTTGCTAATTGTTTTGAAAGAATGGCTTGTTGTCCAAACTGCTCTACACGTTCCTTGAGTTTGCCTTTTAGTTCTCCGACATTCTCAATGATGCCTTCGATTGTTTTATATTTTTTGATTAGGTCAGCTGCCGTCTTTGGGCCTACACCGGGTATCCCCGGGATGTTATCCGAAGTATCCCCTTGCAACCCAAGCATTTCAATCACCTGTGAAACATTCTCTATATCCCATTTCTCACAGACTTCTTTGGGCCCGAGAATATCAACGGCATTTCCCATGTATGCTGGCTTATACAGGAAGACATTGTCTTTCACGATTTGACCGAAATCCTTGTCAGGGGTCATCATGAAAACCTGGAAGCCTTTGGTGGCCGCTTGTGTGGCAAGTGTGCCGATGATGTCATCCGCTTCGAAACCGTCCATTTCCAGGATAGGTATGTTGAAGCCTCGAATGATTTCTTTTACCGTGGGAATACCATGACGAATGTCTTCAGGCATTTCCTGACGATGCGCTTTGTATTCTTTGAATATTTCATCCCGGAACGTTTTTGCTGCCGTATCGAATGCTACCCCCATGTGAGTGGGTTTTTGCTTTTGAATCACTTCCAGCATTGTATTCGTAAATCCGAACGGAACGGACGTGTTCATTCCTTTGGAATTGATACGCGGCGTTTTGGTAAAAGCGAAATGGGCTCGATACACCAGCGCATAAGCATCCAGCAGGAAAAGTTTCTTTTGTTCGGCAGCCATCGTTGTTTGTTTTTAGAAATTCAATCGACCAAATTAACACTAACAACCCGTTCCCCCGCATGAATCCAACGCCCCTCGACAAATTCTCTCACTGGGAAAAGGAGACACCCGATGCGATCTTCCTTCGTCAACCCATTGCGGGCACGTATCGCGAATATTCATACGCGAGCGCGGGGAATCAAATCCGTAGTGTTGCACAATCACTGCTTGGCTTAAACCTGCCTCCCCGTAGCAACATTGCGATCCTTTCTAAAAACTGTGCGCACTGGATCATGGCTGATCTTGCCATCTGGATGGCAGGCCACGTCAGTGTGCCCTTATATCCAAATCTGACATCAGCATCGATAAAACAGATTCTCGATCACAGCGATTCAAAAGCAATATTCGTAGGTAAACTGGATGATTATAAAAGTCAGAAACCCGGAATTCCGGATTCAATTCAAAAGATAAGCTTTCCTCTTTACGGTGTCGATGAGAGCCTGAGGTGGGACGATTTGGTTGAGGCAAACGCAAAACCGCATGCTTCGTCACCGGCATGGAACGACCACGAAGTAGTAACGATCATGTATACTTCGGGTACCACTGGTGTGCCCAAAGGCGTCATGTTCACGTTCCCGCAAATGATGTGGACCGCTGAGACTGCGGCAAAGGCTTTGCAGTCGCACTTTGATTTTCCATGGCACCCTAAATTATTTTCCTATCTACCACTCTGCCATATCGCCGAGCGGATGATCACAGAGTGCACGGGAATCATCATGGGTGCGAAAATTTCTTTTGCGGAATCCCTGGATACGTTTGCCCGGGATCTTTCTGCCACACAGCCGCATCTTTTCTTTGGTGTACCCCGGATCTATTCAAGGTTCCAGGAGAAAATTCTGGAAAAGCTTCCGCAGAAACGACTCAACGCTATTCTGAAGATTCCAATATTGAATGGATTGTTCCGGAAAAAACTAAAAAAGGCTTTAGGTATGACCGATGCAAAAGTCATCGGCGCCGGTGCCGCTCCTGTTGCGCCAGCACTTATTGACTGGTTTGGTGCGCTGGGTATCACCGTCCGTGACATATATGGAATGACCGAAACGTGCGGGTTCTGTTCATTTAATCTAATGTCTATCAAAACAGGAAGTGTAGGGCAAGCCTGGCCTGGCGTTGAGGTCAAACTTGGGAACGACGGGGAAATCCTTACACGTCATCCGGGCAACATGGCGGGCTATTTCAAAGAACCGGGCATGACCCGCGATATTTTTACAGATGATAACTACATCAAAACCGGGGACACCGGCACCATCGACCAGGATGGCTTCCTGACAATCACAGGGCGTATCAAAGATATTTTCAAGACGGACAAAGGCAAATACGTAGCGCCGGCGCCCATAGAAATGAAGTTGCTCGCCAACGCAGACGTTGATCAGGTTTGCGTGGTGGGTATGGGAATACCACAGCCCATTGGTCTTGCAATCTTGTCATCATCGGGAAAATCAAAATCCAAAGAGCAGCTCACAGCAAGTCTTATGGCTACCTTAGAAACAGTCAACGGGGTGCTCGAATCTTACGAAAAATTACAGGCCATTGTGATTATGAATACGGATTGGTCAATCGAAAATGGCTTACTTACTCCGACGTTGAAAGTAAAACGCAACGAAGTGGAGAAGCTGAAAGTGCCGAGATACCGGGAGTGGTATGAGCGAAGGGAGAGGGTAGTGTGGGAGAGTTAGTAAAATTCAAGGTTCAAGGTTGGCAGGCCCTTGAACCTTGACTTTCAACCCTAACTATTTATTTCAATCTTGCTTTCAGGAATTCCAAAGAGTTTTTGTAGGCATCTTCCGTAGCGGTCTTGTCATAGATCGCATTGCTGGGATTGGCAAATCCGTGATCCGCCTCATATTTCTTCACGGTCAATTTCTTGGCCGCCGCCTTCATGTTGTTTTCAAATTTTGTCACCACGTCCTGGTTGATCCATTTGTCTTTTGCTGCAAACACAAACAACACTTCGCCGCTTAGAGCTTTAAGGCGATCGGTATTTTCCTCAGGCATTCCATAATACATCACGCAAGCCATCGTCTGGTTGCCAGCCAGTAAAGCCGCCTGCATGGACTCCCCTCCTCCAAAACACCATCCTATGGTTCCGATTTTCGCACTCGCACCAGCATGAGCCAAGGCACCTTTGATTATCGCATTTCCTCTATCCTGTTTGAATTCCCCCATGTATTTACCGGCCGTTTCACGATCGGTAGCCACTTTTCCATCATACATATCAAGCGCCAGCACGTTGACATTGCCGAGATCTTTATAAAGTTTTTCGGATTCACGCTTGACGTTATCATTAAGACCCCACCATTCCTGGAAAACAAAAACCCAGTTATTGGTCTTCTTCGGATTTACAATTGCGAAACCATTCGCTTCTTTTCCGTCCGGAGTCTTGAACTTTATCATTTCACCGCCCTCATCGCTAAAATGCGTATACACACGGGGATTCATGTGCGACTTGTTGAATTCCTTATTGGATGCAAACATCGCAAACTTGTCGATGGGTGATGTGTGACAGATGGTGACATCCTGGGCCACCGCAGTGAAGCCGAGCGCATACGTGGCAACGGCAAGCAAAATCTTTTTCATGTTCATTAGAGTTTATTTATGATGATGAATTATTCCTTCCACTGACCACGGAGTACGCGATCGTAAGTTATAAAGTCAGTATTGACAGGTTCCAGTCCATTTTGCCTCAGCAACAACGCGATCTGCGCGCGATGATACGTGGAGTGATTGACCAGATGGATCATGATGGATTCTACGTTGTTTGTATACGGATCACCCGTATAGTTTTTATAAGTCAACTCCCGGTTAAAGTCGTCTGTGGTCTCAACAAACTCAAGCCACTGTTTGTTTGCCTCTGCAACGAGTTTTACCAGGTTATCCAACTGATAGTTATCCCAAAGTTTGATTTGGGGTGGTAGCAACCCCTTGATTCGATGCAACCACAGGAATTGCGCTGCAACAATGTGCCCCATCAGCGAGAGTGCTTTCGCGTGTGACACCTTTTGGCGGACCAGGCAGTTGATAACGCGGTCGTTAGACCAGGCATTATACTGGTAAAGTTTTAAAAAGTATTCTTTCATTTCAATTTTCGAATACAAAGTCGATGCAAAAACCTCTTTCAGTCAGGGAGTATCCGCTGCGTTTCGATGACTGAAGGTGGGGGGAGACGCAAGTTATGCGGTTTACCTGACAGTTTCCACGTTTAGTACAGCGCGGAAATCAGGCGCTTTTGAATGGTTTTATTTTGAAACTGGTGAGTATTCGCCACAGCCATTTGCGGCTAGTGTTAAAAACTGATACAAACCACACGGCCCTTCACGAACTATTTTGAAGTTCGGTCGAGGCCTTCCTTTGCCTCTTTCAAATTACCATCCATTTTCACCGCTTTAGAATAGAGGTCACGCGCAGCTGGTTTGTTGCCTTTCTTTTTGGTAATCTGGGCAAGGCGCATGGTGGCTCCGGCGTGAGAGGGTTCGCTCGGTTTCGGAGTGTACTGCAAATATTTCTTCAGACACTCTTCGCCCCTTTCCAGTTTTTGCCCCGACACAGCGCTGGTGCGGCCGAACAGATACATCGCGAGCATATCATCCGGATTCTTTTTGATCGCGTCCTCAGCAAGCGCGAACACTTTATCGTACATTTTTTGATTAATATAAAAATTAGTCAGCCTGCCGCGCAAGTCAGGATTAATCTTTACCATCTCGACAAACTCTTTCTCTGCCTCTGGTATTTTTTTCTGATAAGAATAGACCTCTCCCATTTGCATATGGCCGCGCGCTGTATTCAATTTCATGACCTGCTTTGCCATCTCTTCAGCTTTGTCAACACCACCACCCAGGAATCCCGGCGCCTGCAGATAATATTGTATCAGCGATTCACGCGGATCGAGATAATCCGGTTTGAGCGATACGGCTTTTTCCCACTCTGATCTCATTTTTGGAGCGAGTGAAGATTTCTTCAACATGTTGGCATCTTGTGCAATCTGAGCATAGGTGTTGCCCAGCCAACAGTGGTATTCTGCAATCTTTTCATTTCTTTCAACAGCCTCTTCAAGGAATTCCTCCGCATCGTCATAATTCTTTTCGGAGAATGAAATGCGTCCGAGGTAATACTGCGCTTCCGCAAACTCAGCACTTCCCTCTTTGACCGAGGTTAAGATCTTCTTTGAATCGATGTATTTCTGCTCCTCAAAAAGCTTTTTAGCTTCGGCCAGATTCTGGGCATAAAGCGATGGCGCCAGAAGTAATAAAAAGATAATATTCTTCACAGTTGATGTTTTTTGTTCAAAGACGGCCAACCTCAGTGCAGAGTTGCACAATTCGGTAAATCAAACCGACAACCCATCATGAAACGGTAAATGGATAGTAATTTCATATCGTGAAATTCGCTCATTTCATGATAGCTTCGTAATAAATTCCATCCTATGAACAAGCTTCTTGTCGCCTTACTTACCTTCCTTGTAATTACCTCTTGTACCCAAAAGAAGTCTGAAACACACCCGTTCACTGAGCCGGTTTCGACGCTTTATGAGGCGTCGCTAAAACCTTTCTATCATGGAGTTGCTTCGGGCGATCCGCTTCCTGACCGTGTGATTATTTGGACCCGTGTTACACCACCCGATTCAGTGGCATCCATTCCTGTGAAATGGGAGATTGCAGAAGATGAAAACTTTGCGTCCATCTATAAATCTGATTCCACTACCACAACCGCTGCCCGGGACTACACCGTAAAAGTCGATGTCGACGCACTGAAACCGGATCGCGTTTACTACTATCGTTTCAAGGCGTTGGGCGCAACAAGCATAACGGGTCGCACGAAAACAGCGGCCACAGAGGCGAAAGACAGTTTGAAATTTGCTGTGGTGAGTTGCGCCAATTGGGAGTGGGGGTATTTCAATGGGTACGATAAGATTGCTGATCGCCCTGTGCTGGACGGTGTATTACACCTGGGTGACTATATCTATGAATATGCCACCGGCAAATATGGAGATACGACCATCGGCCGGTTTAATCTTCCAAGGACAGAGGTGGTTTCTCTATCCGATTATCGTACCCGTTATTCACAGTATCGCCTTGATAAAGGTCTGCGCCGGGTACATCAGCAACATCCGTTCATAGCTATTTGGGATGATCATGAGATTGCCAACAATTCATACACTGAAGGCGCTCAGAATCACCAACCAGAAGAAGGCGAGTACGCCGTAAGAAAGGCTGCGGCCAGGCAGGCATATTATGAATGGATTCCAATTCGCGAAGGCCAGCAGTTATACAGATCTTTTTCTTTCGGCCCCCTTGCTGATGTGATTATGCTTGACGAACGCCTGGCCGGAAGAACTGTCCAGGCTGACAGCCTCTCGGACCCTAACATCAACAATCCCGAAAGGAGCATGCTCGGTAAAGAACAGCTAACCTGGTTTGAAGACAATCTGAAGCAATCGAAAGCAAACTGGAAAGTGATTGGCAATCAGGTGATATTTGCTGAGGTAAATCTGAGCTCGGTGTGGCCGAAAATGCCACGCAACCTTGACTCATGGGATGGTTATCCCGCTGAAAAGAAAGCGATCGAAGACTTCATCGTTAAAAACAAAATAAAAGACATTGTTTTTACAACCGGCGATTCCCATGGCTCCTGGGCAATCGAAGTACCTGATGCAATCAAGAAGAACTACAGTCCTTATGCTGTAGAGTTCGGAACCACGAGCATTTCTTCTGCAAACGGAGATGAATACAAGAACATCGACACCGTCAGAAGGGCGGAGGCATCAGTGATGAAAAATAACCCCCATGTCAAATATGTGAACGACCGCGATCACGGCTATATGCTTCTGACTTTGTATACTGACAAAGCAAAAGTAGATTGGTTTTATACAAAGACATTGCGACAACCCGAAACGCAAGAGACCCTGGGAAAGAGCTTTGTTGTTGAAAAAGGAAGCGCCCGGATCAAGTAGGATACTTAATTAAAAAAACGCGATACACGTAAAATTTATCGCGTTTTTTTCGTTTAGATGCGTGAACTGTCGATCATGTCAATCCCCACTGACAACATGATGTGGTACATTCACACAAATATTCGTTTATGAAAACCGTCCTTTTGTTCTTTCTTGGTGCGTTCACCGTCTGCGTTGCTGAAGCGCAAGTGATAGGAAAAGTTTTCCCAAACATGGAAACCGAGACTGTAGAGGATAAAAAGGTAAGATTACCGGATGACACCAAAGGTAAATACACACTGTTGGGTCTTGCCTACTCGAAAAAATCCGAAGACGAACTGAATAGTTGGTTTGAACCCGTGTATTCAAAATTTGTTCAAAAAGCCTCTGGATTGCTGGCGGGTATGGGGTATGATGTCAACGTCTATTTTGTGCCGATGTTCACCGGCATTAATGCAGCGGCAACCGGCACCGCGAAGAAAAAAGCTCTGAAGAATATGGATCCACAGCTCCTTCCTAATATTCTTTTTTATAAAGGCGAGCTTAAAACTTACAAGGAGGCTTTAGACTTTGAAAGGAAAGACATCCCGTATTTTTTCGTGCTGGATCCACAGGGAAAAATAGTGTTCGCTACGTCCGGGGCTTTCAGTGAAGAGAAGATGGACCAAGTGGAAGATGCCATTGATCCCTAGTGTTAAAATCCAGCATGTAGATCTCAAATGAGCCAAAGTTTAAGGTGTAGTCTGCGATAAGTGTTTATTTTTTTTGGTATTTTGATCCCATCCCAATCAATTCATATACCATGGTTTCAAAACTCAAGGCTATATTATCCAAAGCGGAGCTCGTAGCGGTAGTTGTCTCCCTTTTTGGATTTTATCAGAGATTCTACACCGATTCCCGAGACACCTTGTTCCTGATGATAGGGCTCGCCTTGCTTGCGGGCGTATTTTTCCTTCGTGCGTTTCAGGTTCTTGAAGCCTCAGAAAGTACTCCGCCGGATTCGAAAGCCAGTCCAAAAGAACTATACACATTGATCGTCTGGAAAGTCATGCACATCGGAGCCGCAGTGGCGATTGATGGTTTGCTGTTCTATTTCCTGGACTTAAAAGGCTACGCAAATATGCTCGTGATCGGTTGTGCGTCGATGGCTGGAGGCTCGATCGCGTGCGGTTTATTTCTGACTGGTGAAAACCGGTATGCTGACGCGGTGAAAGGCGGGATCATGAAGATATTGATCTTGTTGCTCGCATGCGGTACCATTATCTACAAAGCGTGGCCATTGCAGTTTAACTAAGTTCACCATTTCCTCGCCGCCACTCTTCTGATAGCCACATTAAGAAACTGTTGGACTTTTTAATTATCTTAATCCATACCGACACTTTGGATTAATCACCGGGCATGATCCGCGACGCCGTTAAGAAGCACTACATCGGAATGAATAAGGAGTTCCGGAATCGCGGTGAAGAGCCGGGCAGACTTGAGAATTTCAGCGACGCCGTCTTCGCGCTGG
Source organism: Cyclobacteriaceae bacterium (assembly GCA_044227305.1). Taxonomy (GTDB): domain Bacteria; phylum Bacteroidota; class Bacteroidia; order Cytophagales; family Cyclobacteriaceae; genus ELB16-189. Next base: position 435,067 of record JBGAFJ010000003.1, read on the forward strand.
CGATCACGCTGCTGCTCATTTCCTCGTCGTCTCCGACAAATTTTTCGCAGATCAAGAGGTTTGTCTATGACCTGATACCTTTCATTTCTTGCATCGCGGTGATCGTGGCGATCTGGCATCAGCATTTCATTTTTTTCTTTCGATATGGATTGCGCCATGGTAGGATCATTGTTCTGAACTCCATATTCCTCGTGATTGTCTTGTTTTACGTCTATCCGCTGAAGTTTCTCGCAAGGTTGATTTTGTATCCTTTTGCTCTTCTTACGGACAACAAACCCCTGATCGAGGAATTCTCGGACGTCATCGAATGGACCGACGTGGGTGATCTGATGATTATTTACGGCTCGGGCTATGCCGGAATATTCTTTATCCTGATGATGATGTACCGCTATGCATTAAAGCTTGCCGACGAACTTGGGCTGAATGAAATAGAAAGGTTCGACACCCAGGTGAGCATTACCACCAACATGCTCATGGGAATCATTCCTTTGATTTCTGTAGTGCTATGCATAATCTTCCGCGGACATTGGTACGCAGGTATGCTTGGTGGAATGATCTACTTTCTTTACCAGATCGTAATGCCGATCTATGGGAAGAAAGCAACTAAACAACGCAAGGCCCTTCTCGCGAAACTGCAACCTGCCGTAGAAGCGGAAGTCGCACAGGTGTAGAATGACTTCATTTTTCCCGGCAGGTCTGCATGAACCTAGTTAGTGTTCCTCCGCCCCATCAGAGTTTGAAGAACTGATCAACGATCCGAAAAAAATTGCATTGAAGAAGAGTTTGTTGGTTCCGTACCAGTATGCTCTGAACGCAGGATCGTCAACAAATAAAATCGCGCGGCCTTGCCCGGAGCTGCTGACGATCAACGAGCTGGAGTTTTTTATTCTTTCGAGGTTAGTGGGATGAATGTACCCACTCAATCTGGGGTTGGCGGTGTATTTGACAACCGTATTGAATGGATTTTTTGATGGATCAACAAAAACAGTATGGTTGCGATACACTGGCAGATCGCGGCTCGTGTACCCGAATCCAAGCGGATGTGTGATGTCCAGGTTTGCCTGGTAGATCGAACCTCCTATCGAACGTGATCCGTTATAATCTGCAGCAGTCACATAGTCCATGCGTTTTGCCGACTTCTTCTCGTCTTCTTTGGTCAACTGCTCGTCAACGATTTTGTTTTGAATGCCCCAGCTCACCGCGTTGCGCACAAGGATCAATGTCCCGCCCTGGTTAACCCATGATTTAATCTTCGCCACGCCTGCCTCACCTACAAGACCGTAGCTGCCCGATACAATGATCAATGTGTTGTAGTCAGAAAGTCGTAGTTGACTAAACTGACTAGTATTTACCTTCGTGATGGGCATTTGAAGTTTTGAATCGGCGAGAAACCAGATCGCGCCCGCTTCGGTAGCAGCTACGCCGTCGCCCACCAGCATCGCGACACGCGGCTGGGCAATCGTGCGCACGTTGTTGCTGCCCAGATCCACGCCGTCGGCGCTAAATCCAGTCGACACCGTATTGACTTCCACACCTGCCGACACAGAAGCCTCCTGGACTTTATTGAATAAATCGTCAGCATTCAGGTTTTGGTCGGCCACACCAATCACCAGCGTGCCATATCCGAATTGTTTTTTTGCTCCGTTGACTACCGCCGAGAAGGGCTTGAAGGAGGTTTTTACAAAGACATTGCTCTTCTGAAGCTGATACAAAAATTTTGGCGCATTGTAATCTGACCATTCCACGAGGTAAGCATAATTGGACTTTACTACCGGTGCGGGGGAAGCCTTTATGTCGCTGATCTTTAATTTGTCGCCTTTGGAATATTTGATTGCCGCATTTAAAGCATCGTGCGGCATATTGTACGCAAGGGCCATAGTCCAGGTGGACGCATCATAAAATATGCTGTCCGAGAACTGCGTTACTTTCTCAAAGACGCTGCGTACCATTCGGTACTGTCTTTGATCCAGGGGAACGATAAATGCTTTTCCTTTTTCATAACGATTGTTGCCCACAGCCAGATCCGCCATGAGCGGATACGTGTCGATGCGGTGCTGGAGCAATAGTTCAGTAAATGCACGGGTTCGTCCGGCATCTTTGCTATCCCCGAAAACATAGGCTTTGATCGAAGATTTTCTTCCTTCGTCCAGCGCTGACCGGAAATAGTCCTGTTGGTGTTTAAGCATCATCTCGCGATTGTCAACCGCGGCGTTGATCGTAGCGAGGCCAGTTCTGACATGGTTGCGGATGGTGAAGGCGAATACCACATCCTTCGTCGGGCTTTTCTGAATGTGGCCACGCGAACTTGCTTGCTCAAACACAAGTCCTAAACCTCCATGAATATCAGGATAAGTGGAACCGTAGCCAGGATAAGAATTGTCAAACACTTCCTTCGTAAAGTAAAGGGAGCCTATGTCATCAAGAGCTTTGGAAAAATATTTCGCAAAAAGTGTATTGAGCCCATCGTAATTGCTTCTGGGTATTACCGGGTTCTCGGATCCGTAGGGTTTGGTCGGTTCAAAGAAATTGGTGCCGGATGTTTGCATCTCGTGGAAGTCAGTTCCTACGTTGGGGAGCCACTGATGAAAAAACTCTACGCGGTTTCTGGTTTCCACGTGCGCAAGCGGAAGCCAGTCCCTGTTCAGGTCAAACCAATAATGGTTGAATCTGCCTCCTGGCCAAACCTCGTTGTGCTCACGATCCATCGGATCCGACACGGGAGGATTTCCCTTGTGCATATTTACCCAGTTGCTGTGACGATCGCGGCCGTCAGGATTATAGTTCGGATCCATCAGGATTACTGATTCGCGCAAAGCTTTCGTTGCAGATTCACTTTGCGATGCCACCATATAATATGCTGTGAGCATAGCTGCCTCACTACTCGAGGGTTCGTTACCGTGAACATTGTACCCATGCAGGATGATCACGGGCATCTTCGTTAGGTCTGGGGACTGTGAAGGGTCGGCCAGTTTCAGATGTTCTGTTCGTATTTCTTCAATCCTTGCATAATTCTCAGGACTGGTGATGGTGAGTATTACCTGCGCACGATGTTCGGTGGTATATCCTGTAATCTGGAAATGCGCTTTCTGCGATACGCGCGCTAACTCCTTATAGTAAGCGACGATGTTTTCGTGACGCGTGTGCCATTCACCGATCGGGTATCCGAGAAATTGTTCCGGAGTTGGGATGGCGGGGTCGAAGTTTCCAGCGGGAAAGAAATAACTATTCTGCGCAATGGCCGACAAACAAAGGAGGCACATCACGGCAACGAGGCAATTTTTCATGGCGAGGGTTTTATCAAAGGTCAGGATTAGTCAAATGAACTCACTTCGAAAAGTGACGGGCGGCGAAAATGAAAAACCCTGGCGGTAACGTCAGGGTTTATTTATATCCGTCGATCTGCGGAACAGCTTCCCAGTTATTTCGGTGTTGGCTTCGTCTGAGCTACCGGCGTGATTCCCAGTTTTTTCAATACAAGCAGGGAAACGTCATACTTATCGTCACTCGACAAAAGAATGTCGCCGCCGCCAGAAATCTGCCCGTTGATGATGAAAGCATAGTCATTCTCTTTGGCAACTACTGCAATGGTCGTTTTGATTTTTGCCATTACGGGGGTCAAGAGGTCGGTTTGCTTTTTCTGAATGGAGGCCTGGGCGTCTGTCTGAAACTTCTGAATGTTTTGCTGAAGTTGTGTGAGCTCGGTCTCCCGGTCTGCGCGAACCGCGTCTGTCATGGTTGCTGCTCCGGCTTGGTACGCCTTCAACTTAGTTTCATATTCCGTGTACTTCGTCTTCATTTGGTTCTGAAGCTGATCTCCATAGGTCTTGAGTTCACTGTCGATTGTTTTGAACTCAGGCATTTGAGTGAAGATATATTCCTGATCAGCATAGCCGATCTTTTGTACCGGGGCTGCAGGTTGTGCAAATGCGGCAGCTGCGATGCCCGTCAGAAGAATGGTGAATATTTTTTTCATGTTCGGGTAGAATTATTTAGGCTGAACGGATGCCACCGGGGCGACTCCCATTTTCTTCAGCACGAGATCAGACACATTATATTTTTCATCACTATAGAGCAAAATATCACCACCGCCAACGAGTTGCGGATTGATAATAAACGAGTAACCGTTTTCTTTGGCCACGTCTTCAATTGCTTTTCCGATTTTCGTGAAGATGGGTTCCATCAAATCACCTTGTTTCTTCGTGATAGAAGCCTGTGCATCTTGCTGGAACTTCTGAATGTTTTCCTGCATTTGTGTAAGTTCCGCTTCTTTGTCCTTTCGGACTGCGTCGATCATGGTACTGGCTCCCGCCTGATAGACCTTCAATTTCGATTCGTACTCAGTGTACTTAGCTTTCAGCTGTGCCTCGAGCTGCGAGCTGTGTGTCTTCATCTGAGAATCAATCTGTTTGGATTCAGGCATTTTGCTATAAATGTATTCCCAATCGGCATACCCGATTTTCTGCGTTGTACCCACGGGCTGTGGTGTTTGCGCAAATGCTGCCGCAGACAGCATCAGGATAAACAGGAATACCGCAGTCTTTTTCATTGATATTAATTTATTTGTGTTTGGTGTTGATTACTTGGTTTGAGCTGAAGCGGTAACTGTGATACCCATCTTCTTCAGCACTAATACGGAGATGTCGAATTTGGTATCCTGATAGAGAAGGATGTCGCCACCGCCAACAAGCTGGGGATTGATGATGAACGTGTAGCCGTTTTCTTTCGCAACATCATCGATGGCTTTTCCAACTTTTTTGAAAACAGGTTCCATCAAATCATTTTGTTTTTTCTGCATAGAGGCTTGAGCATCCTGCTGAAACTTCTGAATGTTCTGCTGGAGTTGCGTTAGTTCGTTTTCTTTGTCTTTGCGAACGGCGTCGAGCATGGTTGCTCCATTTTTCTGATAGTAGTCCAGCTTTGTTTCATATTCCTGTCCTTTGGCTTTAAGCTGGGCCTGAAGTTGTTCCCCATGTGCCTTGACCGCGCCTTCTATCTGTTTGTACTCTGGCATCTGACTGAAGATATAGTCCCAGTCGGCAAAACCTACCTTTTGCACGCCGGTTGCCGGCGTTGTCTGGCCAAAGGTTGCGAAGGACAGCAACGTCATTAAAAATACAGGGACAAATTTCATCTGGGGGTCATTTAATTTTATCATTCGGGTCTCCGAGGCCTAATTCCTCCAACACAAAGTCCGTGTAGTCGTGGCGGGGATCGGTATAGATCATCACCAGTTCACCGGACTTGTCAAACACAATGGCGAGCCTGTTCTGTTTCGCCACCTTTTCTACGGCCTCAAAAACTTTATCCTGCAAAGGTTTAATCAATTCCTGTTTTTTCAAAAAAAATAAACCGCCAAATCCGAATACTTTACGCTGGTATTCTTTCAGCTCAGCTTCCTTCTTATGAATTCCATCCAATCGTTCAGCCTTCATTTCATCCGTCAACAAAACTTCTTCTGCCTTCAATGATGAATAAAGGTTTTCAACGTTCCTGGACATATCTTCTACTTCTTTTTGCCATCCGGCTGAAAGTTGATCGATCTCACTCTGAGCTTTTGCGTATTCAGGCATTTTGCCCAAAATGAAATTCGTGTCGATGTATCCGAACTTCTGGGCTTTGGCAAAATTCAGGCCGAAGACAACGAGGAAGGCTATCGTAGTTAAAAAACGCACTTTTTACCTTATTTGCTGGCCAATTGTGAAATGGAACTGCGCTCCGCTGATTGCGTTTGCACCTGGAAGTTTATCAAATCCATATGCCCAGTTGAGTCCGATCAATCCAAATGCGGGCATGAAGATCCTGGCGCCAAATCCAGCAGAACGTTTTGAATCGAACGGATTAAACAGCGCAAAATTGTCCCAGTTGTTTCCTGCTTCTGCGAAAGCAAGGCCATAAATTGTGGCGGTTTGGCTGGTGGTTACTGGATAACGGAGTTCCATCACGAATTTATCATACACAATTCCACCTTCTATACCGGCGGACGTTTGAGAATTTCTGAGGGCATAAAGCGGAGGTGTCACGAGGTTGTCGGCATATCCGCGCAGACCTACAATTTCCTGCCCGAGCACGTAGGAGTTAAATCCACCCGCGAGGCCGGCGCCACCCATGAAGAATCTTTCAAACGGACCTTGCGGCAAATTGTGGTTGAACCTTCCGATAAATCCGAAGTGAGCGCGCGACTCCAACACAAGACTCCTACCGTCGGGCTTTTTACTTCCTAAGAGCTTGATATAAAATTTCGAGTCAAACATCCACTTGTGAAGCTCAAGCCACTTGTATCGTTCGTTCACGTCGTTGATGTAACCCGGATCACGGAACAACGAATACGGCGGCGTCAATGAAAGACTCAATGAAATCTGTGAACCTGATGTCGGGAACATCGGGTTATCGATGCTGTTACGCGCCAGGGTGGTGTTCAGCATAAGACTGTTTGTTTGCCCCACCGCCGGCAACGCGGTTGATCCATACAGGTAGTTGTTATAACTATAGACGAGGAACGACAATGCCGTTGTCAAGGTGAAGTAGTTGTCGGGCCACTCGAGTCGCCGCCCGAGGGACAACGTGATCCCTGCCTGGCGCAGCATGAAGTTGTTTGTGAATTCATAGTTTGCATTAGGTCTTCTCGATACCGAGCTAGTAAGACTGACCGTGAATGCGTTGGGTCTTCTGCCTCCGAGCCACGGTTCCGTGAATGACAGTGTGTAGCTCTGGAATGATTTTCCGTTTGCCTGTGCCTGGATCGCGAGACGCTGACCATCACCAACAGGAAGGGGCTTCCACTTTTCGAAATGCTTGATATTACGGGCGGAAAAGTTATTGAACGTCAATCCAACGGTACCTACGAATCCATAGTAACCACCCCAACCGCCGGACAATTGAATCTGGTCATTGGATTGCTCCTGCACTTTCCATTCGATGTCTACCGTTCCCGCAACCGGGTTGGGACGAACATCCTGTTCAATTTTTTGCGGGTTGAAGTATCCCATGGAAGACAACATCTGTTGCGTTCTGATGATATCCGATCTTCTGAATTTCTGACCAGGTACCGTAGTAAGTTCGCGACGGATCACATGGTCGCTTGTACGTTCGTTACCACTGATGATCACTTTATCAATGGTAGCTTGTTCTCCTTCGAATATTCTCATCTCGATGTCGATGGAGTCGCCGACGATAGCTACTTCAACCGGATTTACACGGAAGAACAGATACCCGTCATCCATGTACAATCCACTGATGTCTGCACCTTTTGGATTGAAAGACGTCTTCTTGGTGATCAGTTCATGGTTGTATACGTCCCCTTTCCGGATATCCAGGATTTTGTTGAGGGTCGCCGCAGAATGAATATAGTTTCCTGTCCAGTAAATGTTGCGGAAATAATATTTCTTTCCCTCATACACCTTAAATACGACATCTATGCTGTTGCTGCTATGCTTAACGATTGAATCGGAAACCAGCTCGGCATCCCTGAATCCCTGTGAATTGTAGTATTCAATGAGTTTCTTTTTATCCTCGTCAAAGTCTTTTGCGATGAATTTAGATCCGGCAAAAAAGTTGAGTTTGATGTTTTTGTTGATGAATTCCTTGAACTGCTGACCTGTGACTTTCCGGCTTGAATCAAGGGCCTCCCGGTATTTTGAAACCGGCGTTCCAAGTAACGCCTTCAGCAATGTGCGGTGAATTGAGATGCGGGCATGCTCGTGTGTTTTCTTCAAATGTTTTTTCAACGTAGCATCGGTAACCTGCCGATTGCCCTCAAACCTGATTTCATTGATGCGGACTTTCTGTTTCAGGTCCACATTCACTCGCAGCCTCACGCCTCCGCGGTTCAGGGTATCTCTTTCCTGAATCACCTTCACTTCTGCATTCAAAAATCCTTTTTTCGCAAAAAATCTTTTCACGGTCAGTTCCGTGTTGCGCACCATCGCATCGTTGACAATTTTTCCCTTGATGAGCTTCATGTCATCTTTTAGCGATGATTCTTTCCCTTTGGGAATTCCCCGGAAATAAAAATCTGTGAGGCGAGGGCGTTCAGCGAGAGTAATCATCAGGTAGGCGTTCTGCCCCTCAAGTCTTTCAACGCTGATGGAGACATCCCCTACCAGCCCATGTTTCCACAATTTTCTAATCGCTGTGGCGATCTGATCGCCGGGGATTTTGATTTTGTCGCCGACCTTGAGACCCGTGAGTGAAATCATTGCGTTCTTATCCAGAACGTTCAGTCCACTGATATCAATCCCCGCGATGAGGTATTCATTGGGTTTGCTATAATCCAGGGCGGCCTGCTGTGTTGCAGTTTCTTCGGCCGGCGTTTGAACTGAACGATCACGGTTTTTTCTGAATTGCGCCTGAGCAGACAACACACCTACTAGCAATATCAAACAAGTAAAAATCCGTCTCATCATAATCAGGCGTTCGGTTCCAGCACTTTCCCAAATCTTCTTTCACGATGTTGATATGAGTATATCGCTTCGTACAAATCCTCTTTTCTAAAATCCGGCCACAGGGTCTTGGTGATATACAGTTCGGTATAAGCGATCTGCCACAATAAAAAATTACTCACTCGCATTTCACCACTGGTCCTGATCAACAATTCAGGATCAGGGACACTACCGGTTTCCAACACACGAGAAAACATTTTTTCATCAATATCTTCCGGGTGCAGACGACCTTTCTGAACATCATCCGCCAAACGCCTTACGGCTTTCAGTATTTCCCAACGTCCACTGTAATTCAGGGCGAGCAGGACAGTGAGGCCGGTATTATTTTTTGTCGTTTCGATGGCTTCTTCCAGATTGCGCTGGCATACAGGAGGTAAGTGTGTAATGTCGCCGATCGTCTGAAGCCGTACCTGGTTTTCCATCAGGTTGTGGATTTCCTTTTTGATGGTGTTGACGAGCAATTCCATCAGACCATCGACCTCCTCTTTCGGGCGGCCCCAGTTCTCGGTGCTGAACGCATAGAGCGTGAGGTATTTCACACCGAGTTCTCCGCATCCTTCCGTGACATCCGTGACTGCTTGTATCGCATTACGGTGTCCAAATATTCTCGCAGCACCCTTTTTCTTCGCCCACCTACCGTTTCCATCCATGATCACGGCGATGTGCTGAGGCAGGTTAGTACGGTCAATTTGGTCTTTGAAAGTAGCCACAGGACCGCAAAAGTAGCCTATTTCCGACATTTACACACTATCCAATTGTCTGCAAACCAGCCCAATAAAGATGGAAATAGACCGAAAAAGGTTGCGTTGAGAGAATACCCTATTTATAGGGATTCGTGGGACACGGGATGTCGTAAAAGGTCTTGGTAATCGTTACACCCAGGAAGTAATAGGTGTCATAGTCGAATTTATTGCCGTACTGATAGCTTTTGTAGGAAAGGTCAGCGTCCGAAATGTTATCCAGATAGTCGAAGAAAGTCTTGCGTACTCCAAATTCCAATGAAAGGTAATACTTCGGGTTGATCACATATTTGATCCCGCCACCAAAGGGAATCGACATCTGTACATTGCTGTATTGCGACGTCTTGTTTTGAACCCCCGAAATGGTAAAAAGCCCCAGTCCTGCGAACAGGTACGGCGTGAACCTCAGTCTTCTTTTGGTGTCGCGCCAATCGAGGAAGTGATACTCATAAACACCCGAAACCTCCATTAAGAAGATATCGAATGATGCGGCGCGCTTAACAGCGAATGCGTCGAGTTGCTCCCGGGTGTCTGTGGCACCAAGCTTTCCGCCGGTGATACTCGCCCTGAAGCTGATCACTTTGCTCAGGTTATTGCGATAGAATACCGTGATTGCAGGCTTTGAGAATGCAAAATTATAGGGTCTTACGAGGTCACCGGTGTAATTGAAGGTTCCTATTCCAAACCCCACTTCAGAGCGTTGCCGGAGCTGGCCGTGGGATGAAGCAGCAACCAGTAATAACAGTAGAGAAACAACCAGATGGGAACTCTTCCCCGATAGCATTATCTGAACTTTGCCTTATGAAACGAAGGACTGATGATATATGATATCTTGATGCTGGTCACCATGTAAAGATCATTTTGATTTTTACCTCCGCGCTTGTTATCAGGGTGTTCGGTTCCATAGCCAGCCTCCACATTTACGCCTGGTATTCCAGACGGCGTCGGATTAGGCGGCGGTCCCAACTCGCTGGTCCTGTACGACATGGCCTGCGCCAAAGGGCTGTTAAGCTTCGTCAACGAAACATAATTTCCACTCACATCATCCAGATAATCTGTGAAAGTGTAACGCAGCCCGATGTCGGCAGAAAGATCCCATACTTCATTCAGGCGGAAGCGCGCCCCAACACCAAATGGTACGGCGACTTGCAGCAGTGAATAAGGCTTTATACCATAGTTGACATCTGTGGGGTCTAGCTTCGAGTATTGTCCTTCAGTTCCGAGTGGCCTCAGGTCTACCCATTTACCGCTTTCTGATAGCGGGTTACCCTGCAGATCGGTTGCTGGGGCTTTTGCCTGCGGATTGTGAAGGAAGCCAGCCAGCCCAACATAAACATAAGGTGTCCACTTGGCGCGGCTCATGTAGGTTGCCTGGTTTTCGAATAAGTCGAAAATCGCGACGACTGATAGTTCTTTGATCTGATTTCTGAACGAGAGATTCCTTTTGTAACGAAAGGCTCCGTTACTCAAGTCACCTTTGTCAGCAGATTCATTGTCTGAACCGCTGATCGTAGCAAACATAAATTGACCTTGCATGGTAAACCGGGGTCCCATTCTTCTTGAGTAGGAAATTCCAAAGCCCGGTCGTGTGAAAGATATATCGGTACTGATTTTCTTAGGCGTCGGAGCCAGGTCTCCGTAGTAGTTGAGCGCATTTACAGAGAAGCCGAGGCTCTGATAGATTTTTTCTTTACCAAACTTTGACTTCGCTCCCCGGTAGGAGCCCATTCGCTTATTGCTTCGCTTGATTTCACTGCGATTGAACTGGGCGTAACCCTCTTCTGCGCTGACCAGCAACACGAAACATAGGGTTAACAGACTCAACTTTCTCATAAAGAATGAATTGACCAACTACAAATGTATGAAATTATCTGCCACTAATTAAAGCATTCATTCAACACCGTCGCGTGAAGTAATCGCCCTGAGGTGGATAAGAGACCCCATTTAGAGGCTAATTTCGCATGTCCAGGCCCCAATTGAGTTTTTGTCTCAGGGTCTTAAAGTAGTGCTGGTCAGGGAGCTGGACGAGGCGGGCTTTGAAAGTCTCTTTCTTGATGACGAGTCTCACTTTGTCGTCCACGGTCTCGAATCGCGAATCGAGTGAGACGAGAAATTTTTTACTACGTCCCTCGATATGAAAAGTGAGTTCCGAACGATCTGAAACTACGATGGGCCTCGCTGTAAGATTATGTGGGCTGACCGGGGTGATGACAAAGTTTTCCGATTGAGGGAATACCAGAGGGCCGCCGCAACTCAATGAATATCCCGTTGATCCTGTCGGCGTCGAGACTACCACGCCGTCGGCCCAATAGGAATTCAGTAATTCGCCGTCGACGTAAACATGTACGGTGATCATCGACGATGAATCTTTCTTCATAATGGTAAAATCATTCAGCGCGAAATTCAATCCCGTAAATAATTTTGGTTCAGATTCGAGCTTAAGCATCGTTCGCTCATCTACGGAATAATTCTTCCTGAAAATATTCTCGAGGGCCTTCTCTGTTTCTTCACGACTGATTGTCGCAAGAAACCCGAGACGTCCTGTGTTGACGCCGATTATCGGTGTTTCATTTTTTCCAATGTATGTTACCGACTCCAGGAGTGTGCCGTCACCACCGAGCGAAATAAAAAAATCCAGTTTCTTCAAATTGTCGCCATGATCGAAGACTTTCATTTTGAAATCCTGGCGTGATCTGAAATGCCTTTGAAACTTCGATGACACCCAAAGGTCGGCTTTGTACTCCTTCAGGCGCGTGAGTACCCATTCCACAAAATGTGAAGACCGCTGCTGAAAATCCCTTCCGTGTATCCCGATTCGCATGAATGATCAGATTGGAAGTGATGTTACAAAAAAAATCAGAATAACCTGCGGGTTATTGAAAATGCTTGAGGCGGATCACTTCATCCTGACGCAGAAATCTCCAGTGTCCCCTCGACAAGTCTTTTTTATCAAGGCCTGCATACACTGATCGATCCAGTTTCACCACGTCATATCCGAGTGTTTCAAATATGCGGCGGATGATCCTGTTCCAACCAATATGAATCTCAAGACCTACGGTTTTCCCATCATCCGAGACCATGGCGAGATCATCGACCATAGCGCGGCCCTCTTCGAGATGCACTCCGTCGAGAATTTTTTGAAAGTCCGCTTTCGTTAATGGCTTATTGAGTTCAGCTTTATAAATCTTCTTGACGTTGTTTCTCGGATGAGACAACTTATCCGTCAGTTCGCCGTCGTTCGTGAGCAAAAGTAATCCGGATGTATTGCGATCCAGACGACCCACCGGATAAACACGCTCTTTGCAAGCACCTTCGATCAGCTTCATCACGGTGTTACGCTCCTGTGGATCATCGGTGGTTGTGATGTATCCTTTGGGCTTATTCAGCAATATGTAGACGGGCTTTTCCGCCTTCAGTTTTTTCCCATCGTAACGAACTTCATCGGACGGCTTCACTTTGTATCCAAGTTCGGTGATCGTTGTTCCGTTCACCGAGACAAGCCCCATGGCAATGAGGTTGTCGGCTTCACGCCGCGAGCAAACACCGCTGTTGGAAATATATTTATTAAGTCTGATGAGATCGTCTTTCGGAGCGGCAGCATCTGGTGCGATACTGCGCGATCTGCGTTGTTTGTCAAGTCTTGATTCGACGAATGATTTGCGGGTTTTTTCTTCGCCTGGACCCTTTCTCTGCGGCGGGCTGTCGGCCTGGTCTTTTCTGTTATCGAATTTTTTACGCCCACTTGCCTCCCCGCGGCCGGATGCCCCGTATCCGCGATCTTTATAAAAGGGTGATGGTTTTCTCCTGCGTTCGCTTGACGACTTCGTCGGATCAAAATCCCTTTTCGCTCCAGTGTGACTATCCTGTTCATCAAACTTTTTCGGTGGCTTTCCTTCGCGGTTTGCTGATCCGTATCCACGGTCCTTATAGAAAGGTGAAGTCTTTTTTCTCTGACCGCCGCCGAACGATGTTGAATGATCGCTCCCTTTCTTTTTGAACTCTTTCTTTGGATCAGTCGAAGAAAATTTTGAGGCGCTCTTTCCTCCACGGCGCTCATCATTGCGGCCGCCACGGCCTTTGCGGGGTCCGGATGAATTTTCAGAACGATTGTTTCGTGCCATAGGAAAAAAAATTACCAGGCACTGAGGCCGGAGAAATGTTATTGTTGTTCTGGACTGTCGCCGATGGTGTTCACTTCAGCAGAGAAATCCTTCGGTGTGGGCAGTTCACTCAGATCGCTGATGCCGAAATACTCCATGAACTTAGGGCTTGTTCCATAAATCAACGGACGGCCAACACCATCGCCTTTACCCTGTATTTCGATCAACCCCTTTTCAAGAAGTTTTTGAACCGCATAGTCGCAATTGACACCACGGATCGTTTCAACTTCTGTCTTGGAAACTGGTTGTTTGTAAGCAATGATTGACAACGTTTCCATCGCTGATGTAGAAAGCCTCTTCTTCGACTGTTGCTTCAGCATGATGCCGATGCTTGCCTGGTAAGAGGGTTTGGTGAGGAACTGATATCCCCCGGCTGATTTGCTCACCGTGAATGAAAAGGCCTCATGGGCATATTTTTCAGTCAGTCGCCCAATGGCCCCGGTTATATCATCCTCGGGAACTTCGGCGTTGAACATTTCCGACAGGCATGATTTTAAATCTGCAAGCTTGATGGGCGAGGGAGAACAAAAGATCAGTGCTTCAATATGGTTTTGCAGAAAATCCAATGCGTGTTCTGTTTAAAGGTTACTTAATCGTGCTGCATCATTTTCGCTTCGATCGACTGCGTGGTGTGAGGCACAGCGATCAACCGCTCCTTAGGGATCAGTTTTCCAGTTACAGTACAAATACCATACGTACGATTTTTGATTCGCACCAAGGCATTCTCAAGATTTGTAATGTACTTCAATTGACGCGCTGCGAGTTGGCTAAGGTTTTCTTTCTCTGCTGTTTCCGCTCCGTCTTCCAATACTTTGGTATTGCCTCCTGAAGTGCTATCCGTGCCGGCGTCATTGTTTCTGTTCAGTGTCTCCTTGAGGATCTTGAATTCTTCGCGTGAATTCTCAAGTTTGCCTTTGATCAGCGTCTCAAATTCTTTCAACTCCTCATCGCTGTAACGGGTTTTCTCATCCGCAACCGGGGCAGACGCCTTAGGTTTATGTGCGATAGGTCGCTGTGTCAGTGCTGGAAAAATATTAAGGTTGTGCTGCGGCTTAGGGGCGGATGTTCCGGTCTCAACTTTCTTTGCAGGAGCAGCTTTTGCAACCACTTTTCTGATCACTTCTTTTTTGACAACAACTTTTGGTGCCTTCTTTGCCGGCTTGACAACCACTTTCTTAGAAGACGCCTTTGCCTTGGTTACCTTCTTCGCTTTGGCACCCCCACTTGCTTTACCACTTGCTTTCTTGGCCACTTTATTAGCTGATTTTTTAATTGATTTCGCCATATGACTGGGTCCTCCAGGACTCGGTTTTAAAAAGATGCGCAAAAATACTCGGCTGGCCCTAAAACAAAAAATCCCACCAAATTAATTCCCTTGTGTAAAAAACTGATTTTCAGGGGAAAAAGGGCTGTTTTACGGATATCCGGGCATTATGATAACCCGCTTTCGAATGGTGTTCACAGCCCCTGAATCATTAAAAACCTCGAACCATACAACATAATAACCTGTACGCGCCGGACGGTTATCATCCATTTGCCCATCCCATCTAAAAAATCCTGCGGAGCCCAATAATTCATTTTGGGCAATTGACTTTATCAAGTGCCCTTGCTGATCAAAGATTTTTACGTTGGCAATCCAGCCCCGGAACTGATCATTGTAAGCGATCTGAACAAAACCCGCAGATGAACCCGGTGAAAATATTTCAGGAACGATGTTCACCTCGCCATCTTTGGTAGCCGGATTTCTGAATTGAGAATTTTGCACACCGGGTGTTCCAAAACCCACTCTTGAACTGGCAGACATCCAATTATCGGCATCATCGCTTATGCCGTCCGGGTCTATTCTTTCTAGTGTTACGCCTTCATTGTCTTTAATGAACTCAGAATGCCAGTCCTGTGAATAGCTGACAGCATCCATAATCTGCCTTTCGTTATTCACAATGAGGATGGACCCTTTGTCATCAGGAAGTGAAGGCATTTCCGTTTTGAAAATAACGGCCTCATTGTTGAAAGGATATTGAAGCGCTGTGATTACCGGATCGGCAGAGAACACAAATAGACTATGAGGTGACATCAAGAAGTTACCGGAAAAAAAAACTGTCGCATCACTGAGCTTGTTCCCAAGTTTCCATCCTTTTAAATTCAAATATTTCGAGGAACGATTCAGTATCTCAACAAAGTCGACTCCGCCGCTTCTTGGATTAAACAAAATCTCATTAACGACCACGTCCAGGCTATCTGATTTTTCGGGAAGACCGAACCGGATGGTCGTTGGTTCGCTTTGGTTGCCCGCACAGTCCGGAACGTTCTTTACAGAGAGTAAATAATCCATTCCGGCTGCTATTGGCGACTGCACATCAATTCTCAATGCGCGCATGGTTTTGTCCGCAAAAGAAATTTTCGCAATGTCAAGGGGCGGTTCAAATCCGAAACTGTCACGATCAGGTAGTGTCCGGTTCAGTTTTTCGTCGAATTCAACTAAAACGTGACCGCTGTTTTCGGGAAAAAATGAAACGACTTGTGGCGGCGTGAGATCAGGTTTGTTGGCAAATATTGAATTCTGAAGACCCGGTGTTCCACCTGTCTTGTTTTCAGAAGCAGACCAGTTTGAACCTTCGGCGCAAATATTCTCCGGATCGATCCGTTCGAGGGTCCAGCCGCCGTCCTGTTTGTCATCGTCGCGGTACCAAGTAAGATCATAATTGAGTGAATCGACCGTAAATCCTTCTGCATTCTTCAGTGTAAGTGTATCCGAACTGTTGTTTAATGAGGGAAAATTCTGAAGCGCAATAATTTTCGTTGCTCCAGAAAAGAGTGAAGCTGACGACGATGATGTAACAACCCAATATTCACCGGGAAGAATAATACGCGATTGAAAAATGCCCACTGAGCTGCCATCCGACAATCGCCAGTTCGCCAGATTAACCGGATTCTGGCTTCTATTATAGATCTCCACGAATTCTGCATTGGGCAACCCGATCTGCGGCGCCGGGTCAGGAAAAATCTCTGTGAAGATGACGTCTTTGTTTTTTGTGGTCGATGGCGAAAAGAACAGGACACTCGTTACGAAGGGCACCATTTCATTGCCCACAGGATCTTTGACGCCACGGATAGATAATTGCGTGGCTGCGCCATTTGTAAGTGGGTCCCTCAGGCCCAGCAAAACAGTCACTCCATCATCCTGAAGGGTAGCCGAGGTCGCGGTATTGATAATCGAATAGTTATCAATGTTTTGAGCAGAGTTGATCTCCAAAGACTCTGAAAATAAGACTTTGATGTGTTGCCCATCTATAGCAGCAACAGATTTGGTGACTGGTGGAGTCATGTCAGGTACCGGTGTGCCTGTCACGTTAAAGTCGTCAAACCAGAATTTGTCGGAACGCGTGGACGTATACACGCAGGTCGCGCCGAAATATGCAGAAGTGGTGTTGATCACATCAGTGAAAGTTCCTTCCGGTATATAGTTTCCTGAAGGACCAACATCTGAATAGAGCTGCCACTGACCTGATGCATCACGAGTGACCTTAATTTTGATTTTGACCGTGGCCCCATTTACACGATCGTCGGTACCGTCGATAATTCTGATTTCGGTGGAACCGTTTTGTCTGTAGAGGGAGACATCACGGGCAGTGTTTCCAATTTTTACAAAATATCCGTTAAGTGGACCGGTGAGCATAGCCTTATCAGCAGTGAGGTACACTTTTGCGTAGTTCGTACTGCTCGGTGTGAAGTCCATTTGCACATAAAATTCCCATGACGCATTGTGTATCGCATTGCTTGGAGTAGATAAAAAAGCAGCTTCTGAAAAAGCAGGTGCGGAGAGTTTTAGCTTTCCGCTACTCACTGAGAACTTTGAAACATCACCACTCACGTTGGATTGGCATTGAAATCGTTGTCGGAGAAGTTGTCGTTGACCTGAGCGTAGCCTGTAGCCGTCACAACGTACGTTAGGATCGCAAGGATTTTCAAAGCGTTCATGCGACCAAAGTATCATTATTACTATTTTTGTGGTTCTAAAAATTAAAACAGTCATGAAAATCGTACTCGTCGGAGCTACTGGCCTGGTAGGTCAGGAGGTCCTGAAGGTGATGGAAGAGAGAAGCTTCCCTTTTGAACAACTCTACTTGGTGGCCTCATCCGCCAACGTAGGCAAAGAAATGGAGTTCAAGGGTAAACGGTACGTGATCATAGGTATTGAGGAAGCTTGCAATCTTGCAGCTGATATCGCGATTTTTTCCGCCGGAGCAAGCACATCATTGGAGTGGGCGCCGAAGTTCGCAGAGAAGGGAACCATCGTGATTGACAATTCTTCGGCATGGCGCATGGATCCTACGAAGAAACTCGTTGTGCCGGAAGTAAACGGACATGTATTGAAGATCGACGACCGGATCATCGCCAATCCCAATTGTTCGACGATTCAGATGGTGATGGCGCTGGCACCTCTTCACGTGAAATACAAACTGAAAAGAATTGTTGTCTCTACGTATCAATCTGTGACGGGTACGGGAAAAGACGCGGTGACTCAGATGATGAACGAGCGCAAAGGCGTCGAAGGAAAAAAGGTGTATCCTCACCCGATTGATATGAACGCCCTTCCTCATATCGACGTGTTTCAGGATAACGGCTATACCAAGGAGGAGATGAAAATGGTGAATGAGACACGCAAAATCCTCGGTGACAAAACCATCGGCATAACTGCCACGACAGTGCGTATTCCTGCCATTGGTGGCCACTCGGAAGCGGTAAACGTAGAGTTCTATAAAGACTTTGACCTCGATGAAGTACGTTCAATACTTGAGAGCACTCCTGGTGTGATCGTGATGGACGACGTGAAGAACAATGTCTACCCGATGCCAATCAACGTTCACGGCAAGGACGAAACTTTTGTTGGACGTTTGCGTCGTGATGAATCCCAGCCGAATACTTTAAACATGTGGGTGGTTGCAGATAATCTCCGGAAAGGTGCTGCGACGAATGCGGTGCAGATCGCGGAATTTATGATGGAGAGGAGTCTGGTGAGTTAAGGGTTTCCCGGGATCAAACGGATTAAATACAACGGACTTAGCTGATCTGAATTAATAAAAGCCCGGCATTGGATGTCAGGTTTTTTGTTTTGAACAATTTCAGCGTGATTGGCGGGTCGTGTTTTAGGAAATGCGAACGTGATTTTCACACGAAGCTCCGTAGGAGCGACCCGTTTGTTCATGATATCATAAAACAAAAAACACAACGGGTCACCCCTACGGGGTTTAAATACAAACGTCTCTTACGTGTCTAAAAACGGGACGCCCCTATGGGGCTTTGTGCGTGCTGCTATGAAATGTTTGATGAAATTTTTTAACAGCATAGAATCGTAAAGCATGGCCATATTTCAGATCATATAGCGCCATCGGCGCGTCCTGTTTCCAGAAATTCAAACGTGATTTTCACACGAAGCTCCGTAGGAGCGACCCGTTTGTTCATAATATCATAAAACAAAAAACACAACGGGTCACCCCTACGGGGTTTAAATACAAACGTCTCTTACGTGTCTAAAAACGGGACGCCCCTATGGGGCTTTGTGCGTGCTGCAATGTAATGTTTGATGAAATTTTTCATCTGCATAGAATCGTGGAGCATGGCCATATATCAGATCATATAGCGCCATCGGCGCGTCCTGTTTCCAGAAATTCAAACGTGATTTTCACACGAAGCTCCGTAGGAGCGACCCGTTTGTTCATAATATCAAAAACAAAAAAATGCAACGGGTCACCCCTACGGGGTTTAAATACAAACGTCTCTTACGTGTCTAAAAACGGGACGCCCCTATGGGGCTTTGTGCGTGCTACTATATAATGTTTGATGAAATTTTTTATCTGCATAGAATCGTGGAGCGTGTCCATATATTAGATCAAGCGCATGTTCATGATATCATAAAACAAAAAAATGCAACGGATCACCCCTACGGGGTTTATATACAAATGTCTCTTACGTGTCTAAAAACGGGACGCCCCTATGGGGCTTTGTGCGTGCTGCAATGTAATGTTTGATGAAATTTTTCATCTGCATAGAATCGTGGAGCATGGCCATATTTCAGATCATATAGCGCCATCGGCGCGTCCTGTTTCCAGAAATTCAAACGTGATTTTCACACGAAGCTCCGTAGGAGCGACCCGTTTGTTCATAATATCAAAAACAAAAAAAGCAACGGGTCACCCCTACGGGGTTTAAATACAAACGTCTCCTACATGTCTAAAAACGGGACGCCCCTATGGGGCTTCATAACCCATATATTAAACCAATACGTCCCGTTAAAAGAAATGCTTTTCTACCACACAAATCTACTTCGCTCCCGCCGGCACCGGTTCCGGATGCTTCACATACCTTTCGAAAAATTCAATCACGCGCAGCATGTGATCCATCATTCTTCCAGGGTTGCCGCTTCGGGTGAGTTCATGACCCTCGCGCGGATAGCGGATGTATTCCACCGGTTTGCCAAGGATCTTCATGCTTTTATAAAGCATCTCCCCTTGAATCACACCGGTTCTCAGATCCTGGTCACCATGAATGATCAGCAGTGGCGTGTTGATGTTGTTCACATAGGTATAGGGAGACTCTGAATCAAGAAGCTTCTTGGTCTCCGGATCCCAAGGATAGCCTCCGAAATCATTCGGCACAAGATTCCAGGCATTTCCTTCGCCCATAAATGTGCTTAGTTCATAAACACCACGTTGCGCGTTGGCGGCTTTGAAGCGGTGGTCATGACTAATGATCCACGCCACCATGTAGCCGGCGTAGCTGCCGCCTTCCACAAACAATTGATCTTTATCGATCCAGGAATTGTTTTTGATCGCATCATCCAGTGATCCGAGAATATCCGAAGCCGGACCAGCTCCCCAGTTTTTATAGTTCGCCTTCTTGAACTTATCACCGTAGCCACCACTGCCACGCGGGTTTGAATACACGAGGCCATATCCCCAGCTGTTCTCAAGTTGGTATTCATGCCACATAGAGAAAATGCCAGGTCCCCACATTGCCGTCGGGCCACCATGAATATTCAGGATGGTAGGATACTTCATGCCTTCCTTTTTCCCGATAGGCTCCATCACCCAATACTGTACTTTCATTCCTTCGCTATTCGTGATCCAGTATTCTTTCGGGGTGCTGAACAACCGGTCTTTCATCCAACCCTCATTCAACTTCGTTAACTGACGATTGGACTTGTCTTTCAGATTCAACAGGTAAACTTCCCATGGATTTTTTGTTTCTGTGAGTGCATAAACAACCTTGTCGCCGGCGATGTCCATATCATTCACGCCGGAGGCTCCACCAAAGATTTTGGTCACTGCTCCTCCTTTGGCGGGAACACTGAATATTGGAATAGCTCCTTCAGTCTGTGAATTGAAATAGATGGTTTTGCTGTCGGCTGACCAGATCGCACCATTGATATCCCGATCGAAAGACCCTGTCAGCATCAGGGGTTTGCCACCCGTGATCGCGGTGACCGCCAACGAGGTTTGTGTTGCATGACGATCCAGAACATTATTGGCATAAAATAATAACTGCGTTCCATCTGGTGAACACGATGGGTTGCTGAGGCTGTATCCCGGCCAGGTTAAAAGTTCTTTTGCCGTTTTTGATTCCACATCGATCATCCAGATATCATTATCGCGTTCCCGGTCAGGATGCACTTTGTATATTCTCGACGTACAGAGAATTGTCTTTCCGTCTTTCGACCATTCACCATCTGAAAAATCCTGGAAGCCCGAGGTGAGCTGAACAGCCTTGTCTTCAGAGCCAATGGTCTTTAAGAAGAAATGATTAAAATCTTCGTCGGGCTGAAGATTCAATTCTCCCTGTAGATTCTGACGGTTGAGAACGCGCGGGTTATTGTCACTTGCATTCTTTGCGAGCCACCCGCGGACGTCGTCCAGGGTTCCATCCGGAGAGGTTATGGTTTTCTTTTTCTCATCGGCCTTCATTCCTTTGAAATTGGGTTCATCACCCTGGGTGCGGCCAGGTCGTTCATAGGCCCAGGGAGTTTTACCCTCGATGGCAGCAAACGGGATACTCGAACTATACAAGATTTTTTTCCCGTCGGGAGACCATCGTGGGTTCGAAGCACCAAATTCTGCCTTGGTAACTACATGGGCTTCACCTCCACTCAATGGCAAAATCCAAACCTGTGTCTTATCGCCATCGGTGCGCGTAAAGGCGATCTGCTTTCCGTCGGGAGACCATTGCGGGCTAAGATCGTTTTTGTCGCCGAACGTAAGTTGTATGGGTTCAACATTTGAATTCAGATCGACCATGTAAAGGTTGCGGATGTAGTAATATTCATTGTCATTCTTTACTCCCTTCCGATTGACCACCATGACGGCTTTGCTGCCATCGGGTGATATTTGGATAGAGTTCGTGGTTGCGATCTTCATAAGATCTGACGCGACGATCGGTTTCCTGGCTTGTGCAAAAACAAAAACCGGAAGTATTAGGAGGAAGCATAGAACAGATCTCATAACTGATAAATTTTCGTTGTAGGAAACACAGTAAGTTTGCAACCCTATTCAAATTTTAAAAGACCGCTCAAGGAATTAAATCCGCAACTTCATAAATTCACCAGAATAGATGTGGTAATTTCACCTGATCTGTTTTCGCTTCATCAAATTCCGGTAACCCGTGGGTAAGTTTCTGGTCGCATTTCTGCTGTTCAACATAGCCTTTGCCCATGGGCAGACATTTTGCGCCAAGTCCAGGGCGCTGGTGGAAACCGTCAACCGTGAACATCTCATCCAGCAAACCATCAACGATACTTTTTCGGAAAGAGTCTTCGCTACTTTTCTTACTACGCTTGATCCGGACATGATCTATCTCAACGGAAAAGATTCGGTCTGGTTAGGTCAATACCGACAATCAATCGACGATGCGATCCTGTCTGACAATTGCACCTTCCTCACACAAGCCACCACTTTGTACAAACAGCAACTGAATGGTTTTTTGAACTTCGCTGACTCGACCCTGAAGCAATCACCAGGGTATAATTCAATTCAATCTGTGCCTGGCTTCATCTCCAAAGAAAAAAAGTTCGCAGCCAACAACCGCGCGTTAAGACAACGGCAGTTAAATACGTTGCGGTTTCAGATCCTGAACCGTGCCTGGTCCACTGCGCAAGCAAAAGGAGAAGTACTCACCGAAAAGAATTTCGTTTCGATCGAAAAGGAAGCGCGGGCCAAGATTTTGGCGCGCACACATCGCACGATCGAAAAGGTATTGAAGTCACCCGAAGGTTTTGATACGTATGTCTCCAATCTATTGATGAAAGCCATCTGCTTATCCTACGACCCACACACCGAGTTTTTCACTTCGTCCGAAATGAAGCGTTTTGAATCGGCGATTACCCGGTCCGGGCTTTCTTTTGGGGTCGAGTTCGCGCAAGGTCAAACCGGGAATACGGAAGTCCAGCGGCTGGCGCCAGGCGGACCAGCATGGAATTCGGACCTGATCAGGAAAGGAGACGTGTTGATCTCCTTACAAACAGAAAGCGGTGTGCTCGATGCAGCGGATTACGAGTTGGAAGAGATCAACGAAATGCTGGGTGACATGTCCGTCACGAAGCTCACCTTGGTACTCAGGTCACCAGATGGAAAGACCAAATCTGTCATTCTCAAAAAGGATAAGATTGAAAACGCCGAAAACCTCATTTCAAGTTTCGTGCTTGAAGGCAAGCGTAAGATTGGATATATCCAATTGCCTGGCTTTTACACCAACGAAAATTTCGAAACGGGCAAAGGTTGTGCGGGTGATGTGGCTAAGGAAATTATTAAACTTAAGAAGGAAGGCATTCAGGCTTTGATTCTCGACTTACGTTTTAATGGAGGTGGATCCGTTCAGGAGGCGCTCGAACTTGGTGGCATTTTTATCGACGTGGGCGCGTTCGCGGTAATGGAAGACAACAAGGGGGAACTCATCACATTAAAAGATTTTAATAAAGGCAGTGTGTACACAGGACCCCTGCTGGTAATGATAAATGCCTTTAGTGCATCGGCGTCGGAATTAGTTGCGGCCGGATTACAAGATTACAACCGCGCGATTATCATGGGATGCGGATCGTATGGTAAAGCCACCGGTCAGATTGTTGTACCCCTGAATGCGGCGGCCCGTGAAAATTCCGATTTCATTAAAATTACCCAAGACAGAATTTACCGAGTCAACGGCAAAAGTCTGCAGCTTGACGGAGTTGTCCCAAACATCGAAGTGCCTGAGATCACGGCTGCATTCGGATTGAAGGAGCAGAAATTGAAATTCCCCATACAGCCAAAAAGTATTTCCAAGAAAGTGTATTACACGCCGTTTCCACCTATTGAACTCGCCGCTTTGAAGGCGGGCTCGGAAAACCGCGTTTCCAATTCAAGTTATTTTAAATCCATTGACGGCTTCGGCCGCCATTTCACCGGGGCGGTCCCTTTGGATAGGAAAGGATTTATTCAATTTATGAGTCAGCTCGAAGAGCGAAGCAAAACGCTGGCTGAAGATCAGTCTGGTGAAGGCACTTATAAGGTTTACCCCAGCGGGCTTAACGCTTCACTTTTTACAGTGGACAGTTATCACAAAGAGATCAGTGAGAATTCGCTCAAGGAAATCAAAGCAAGTCACTACGTCAGGGAGGCGTGTTTCATCCTGGACGACTATCTCTCTACTAAACCCTGAATTATGAAATACTTAATGGGATTGTTGCTATGCCTGTTTGCAGTTGAAGTGGCGCAGTCGCAAGAACTAAAAACAGCGGGCGAGTACCTGGACTTTATCAATACGCAATATGTGGAAATGTTCAAAGATATGATGAGCTACACGAGTGCGGTGAACCACGGGAAGAGCGCACGCAAGGTAGATAAACGGCGTGGTGAACTGCTCGCCCAACTCAAGGAGTCAGAGCGAAACACCAGAAAGATGAAACCTTTCAAAAATGACACACAACTCAGGGATTCCATCGCTGGTTTTTTCAGAATGAGTCAGTTTGTATTAAATGAGGATTACGGTAAGATCCTGAATCTGGAAGACATTGCTGAGCAATCCTATGATGCGATGGAGGGATACTTGCTTGCGAAAGAGAAGGCTTCAGAAAAACTGGATCAGGCATTCAAACGTGCCTCTGAGGCGTACAAGTCTTTTGCTGCAGCGAACAATATCAAACTCATTGAAAACGACTCTAAGGTCAACCAGAAAATGGAAGCCGCCTCGAGGGTCAATGAATACTACAACAAGATTTTTTTGATTTTCTTCAAAAGCAGTAAAAATGAAGCTTATTGCCTGGATGGGTTGAATCGCAGTGATGTGAACGCAACGGAACAGGCAAATAATTCATTAATTAATAGTGCGACCGAAGACATCAAGAAACTGGGACCTATTCCAGCTTTTGAGGGCGACGTATCTTTAAAAGCGGCCACCCAGCAGGTCTTGTCGTTCTTTAAGAAAGAGTCGGCTGAGTATTTCCCGGCGATGATCGATTTTCAACTGAAGAAGGAGACGTTCGAAAAAATGGACAAAGCTTTCAAAAGCAAAAAGCAGAATGATCTCACGCAGCAGGACATTAATGCCTTTAACAAGGCTGTTCAGGAGTATAATGCTGCGGTAAAAAAATCCAATGCCATCAACGATCAGTTCAATAAGAGCCGCCAGCAGGCACTTGATAAATGGAATAGTACAGCGCAAAACTTCCTGGACACTCATACACCCAAGTATCGCTAGTATTTGGGCACAAAGTTGGATGGTGACTAAAACTTACAGGCTCAATTCTTCAAAAAGACAATTTCCAATTTACCTTTTCGCCCCTGAGCACGTTCACCCTTGAGCAACCCGGAATAGCCGCCTTCATTTTGAATGATCACCGTTTCGCTCACGGTGGTTTCAAACTTTTGTGGAAAGCTCAAACTAATATCTCCTCCATTGCCGCCAACTCCCGATTGTGAATTGATGCCTCCACTATCCCCCCCTTCTCCTCCATTGCCGCCCCGAAGGTTAATTGTTAATTTTCCTTGGGGTGCGACTGTGTTGCACTGCAAAGATAGGTTTACACCTGATCCACCAGCTGATCCCGGCCGGGCTGCGACTGTGGTTCTTGATCGATCTCCAGCGGTAGCGAAACTGGAATTGTATCTGGATCCCAGGGTGGCTCCTTTAACGCCGTCTGTTCCATCCGCACCGCGTTTTCCCTCACCCTGTATCATACAGTCTTTGCCATATGAAAAATACATGACTTGGATAGAAACTTTTTCGAATCGCTTATTGAGAACCAGTTGTGATCCATCATTCATGATGAGGGTGTCAATAACCAGCTGAGCATCATTAAGCTTAAAAACCTCACCTTTCCTGAGCACAATACTTCTGCTGTGCGTTTGAATTTTTGAATTCACTGAGCATGCGAAAAGAACCGCTGCGACAATTACAAATTGAATTGTTTTCATTATTTATAAATAATTGAGAATAATATAGGTACCTCTTTTTTCAGATACAGTGAATTGCGTGCTTCAGAAATTTCAGATCCCGCCGAAGAGTTGAATTATTTTCCGGCGTCTGTTTTTTCACCCGTCGGCAACGTCACATTCTCGCCCCAGACATACTTATTAAACCACTGCCAGTTATGCCAGTTGGCCGCAAGCCTTTCCTTCGGTTTGGTGATTCCATGACCAAAGCCTTTATAAACAATCAACTCAGTCTTTACACCTTTGTCGCGCAGTCCCTGTAGCAATTGGTATGCGTTTGAAATCGGTACACGTCTATCGAACTCCCCGTGTTGAATCAACGTTGGTGTTTTCGCCTGATTGATATAGTTCATTGGGGATGTTTTCCTGTAAATCGCTTCGTCGCTCCAGGGTGTTGCCTTCAAATACTGTCGCGTAAAGGGATGGATATCGGTGCTCACATAATAGGTCATCCAATCCGAAATGCCCGCACCAACAGAAATGGCTTTGAACACATCACTCGTAGTCGTCAGGAATGCTGAAATATATCCTCCCTGACTCCAACCCATGCAACCCATTTTTGACTTATCAATTATTCCTTTCTTATCAAGGTAGTCGACACCTGACAGTACATCCCAGGCATCGCCAACTCCGAGATTCTTGACATTGAGGGATCGGAATTTTTCACCATAGCCAGCTGATCCACGATAATTCGGACGCAACACCAAACAACCTTTGTCCACCCACTGTGCTATCGGATATACGGAGCCTGGAGTCGGCGCCGGAGTATCGATTCCTGTGGGTCCACCGTGGATCACAACCAGCAACGGATATTTTTTTGCGGGGTCGTAATTTTGGGGTTTGTGGAGAACGCCTTCGATGACGGCGCCATCTTTACTTTTCCAACTAATCACTTCACTGGTTGGCAGCTTCCAATTCGCGAGCTGATCGCTCATACTCGTTATTTTTGTCTGCTTTGAAGAATTCGCCACAGCAGTTACAAACACTTCATTGAGTTGATCTCCGTTTCGACCGGAGAATGCCATTTGGTCGCCACTTTTTGAAAATGTAATTCCAAAAATCTGTTGCGGCGAGTTCAGGAAAATTGAAAAGTTCCCGCTGGCAGGATCAGCTTTATAAACCGGCCGATTGGTCTTATTGAACAAAGAAAAATAGATTCCGGATTGAACCCAGCTTATACCACCGCCCAGGTCTTCATCCAGATCTTTGGCAATCTGCTTTTGAGATTTGTCCGTCAGATTGATGGCGAATAACTTCGAGTTCGTATAAAAATTCGAAGTGGTGTCGCTGAGGTTGGTGGAATAGAGAATCTGTCGTGAATCGGGAGACCAGGCCTCGAGTCCGTCGGAACTGGGATTTGTTACAACGGCTGTGACTTTCCCGGAGCCCAGATCGACGACGGAAATGTTCGACTTCACAAAACTATTGATCAGCGGGTCGGGCTGATGACTGAAAGCAACCTTACTACCATCCGGCGAAACGATGAAAGAAGTCACCGTAAATTTTCCCTCGGTTATTCTTCTTGCTTTTGGAAGTTGAATGCAGCCGGCTTTTGATTTCAGTGAGTCGACTGATTCGTAACAAGGAAATTCGGAAGGGTCTTTCGCTTCGGGGTTCACGTCCACCCGCCAGAGATGTGATAGGGTGAATTCTGCATCGTCGGTTTCGAATCCGCCGTACCTCTTCTCAATCTCCTTTTTGCTTTTTACTTCCTTTTCAGGTTTGAGAAAAACAAATGACTTTCCGTCAGGAGTCCACTCGAATCCCGAAACTGACTCCTCCTCTTTGGTGACAGCTCTTGCCTCACCCCCATCGAGTCGCATCATGTATATCTGACTTTTGTTGCCGCGATCGGCAATGAAAGCCAGCCATTGTCCGTCGGGTGAAAACGTGGGGCTAACGCTGCTGGCCCTTATGGTGTTGGTAATCTGGTAAGGTTTACCGCCATCGCGGGAAAGCCATATCTCGGTATCATAACGGTTATCGTTCCAGTCAGTCGTGGTCACGGTGAACGCGACGTTTCTGCCATCGGGAGACAAGACCGGAGTGCCCACACCACGAAGAGAAATCACTTCTTCAAAGGACGGTACGGTTTGAGCATATGATTGAAACGAGACCGCAAGTGTAAGGAGTAGGAGTATTTTTTTCATTGTGAATGTTGGAAGTTTACATCGATAAAATCGACTACACACCCAATCTAGTTGAGATCGGCTAGAAAACCGCCACCGAATCAAATGATCGGGAAGGTAATTACGCCAACGGTTGGTTCATTGCTTTCGGAAACCTATCCTGGATTGTGAGAAAAAATAGCACTCGAGTGTTGTTCGATTTTTTCTAGCCCATTCACACAGAACGCAAATGGTTCAAAAATCTCCGGTCGCGCCTCCTCCTCCAAAACTTCCGCCGCCTCCTTGAAACGAGTCGGTACGATTGAACTGGTTTCCGCCCGTTGTTTGAGAAATTACAAAGGCTTCTACGTTCATGTGGCTCCATTTTTCAGACAACAGATTTTCGCGCGTGAATCCGCCGCGGTTGACCTTGAGATAATTCATTAGCGCAAGTGAAATGGAAAGTAAAACCGCGCCCGCTGCGGTAAGCGTGATTTCCGGATGACCAAGACTAAAGTAGTATTTGAATGTGAAGGCGGAAAACGCAATCACGACAAGACTGACCCTTAAAAGAACAACATTTTTCGATCTTATGCCGAAGTACAAATAGACAACTGGAATGGCGACGGTAAGAAAGTAAAATAAAAACGCGAACGGGATGTCGCCGCCTTCCGGAACATTCATATCCATGAGGCTGATACTCAGTTCACGAACCACCAGATAGTTTCCACCGAGGTAAATCAGCAACAAGCTCAAGGATTCCAACACAACCAAGTTGCTCGTCCAGATCCTTAGTTCTTTCCTTTGTTTTAAAGTTCGTATATACCAATACCCTATCGAGAATACGACAATGATTACGAAAGGAATAATCTGTTTGACGATGTCGCCTGCGTTAAAACAGATATAAAAGATCAATCCAGCGAACGTTAATGTTGCGCAAAGTGTACAAATAAGGTCGAGGTATCGGACAGCAGCAAAAGACAGCATCGCAATCGCCACTATTAAAATCAAGGCTACGCTGTTCATATCGGTGAGCGCGGCAACACCTCCGATTACGAATCCGCATGCGTGGTACAGAATGGCTTCTGTGACTCCGGATTTATAATGCTTGTTTTCGATGAAAAATTTTTCGAGAATAAAGAATGAGCCAAGACCATATGCAACACACATCACGGAAAGGATGGTCTCACCGGCATCGGCAAAAATGAGAAAGAAGAACCCACTCACCCCGCCCAACGCAAGCAACGCCGCTACAAACAAAAGGATACGGATCATCGCGTTTGGATGATAGAAGTCAACCTTATAGCTGGATGACATTGTTTTGAATTGTTCTTCCGAAATGAAATCGTGTTTCCACCAGCGCTTGGTTTCCTTGATCACTGCGAGGTTATAAATCCATTCAGGATTGTAGGCGCTCTTCATGATTGTTGTTTGAAATGATTTCTAAACGCCACAATGAAATAGATGAACGCGCCGCATGATGCGATCGAATAGAAAAACCAGATTGCGATTTCATCACGTATCACCACATCCGCCAGGAAATAGGTTGTGGCGATGTAAGAAGCCAGGAATGCATACAGGAGAAATATGAATGCGCGTTGCTGGCGGGCTATATAATAACAGAAGCCACTCCCTACATAGATGAGTAACAGAAAAATCCCATAAAGCCCACCAAGGAAAACACCAGCCAGTGATGCAACGAAAAAGATCAGCAATCCGAAGTTGAGGTACGTGAATGTGAAGTGTGTTTTGATCTTTCTGCGGTCGAGGATCAGCCCGGCGGCAATTAATGCTACGCTGAAGCAAATTCCGGTGATGTGCAGATTGGAATCCGGGAAGAAATTGCTGCTATACCATTTCTGTGGAGAGGTGCTTATACCCCAGAATGAGGCCATCGCTGTAATTCCCAGAGACAAAACGCCTGCATGATCGAAACGGTAGGCGATGTAAAAGAAGAAAACCGCAGTGACCAGCGTACTCAACCCAAGATTGTTGTCAAGCCATCCGAACTGAAACTGGAGGTATCCCTGCACGGAAATAAACAACAGGCTTCCGAGCAAAGTGATGTAATCGAAATAAGGTGTCGGCGGTTTTACTGTGGTGTTGGAGTACGGGGGCACGTTTTTAAATACATAAACAAAGCAAGTCGCGGTAAGTATCGCAAGCGTGATGATGCTTATGATATGACCTATGTTGCCGATGTTTTCATAGATCAGTATTCCTACGCCCGCGGTGAAGAGCATGACACCCAGGTATAACAACGAGCGCAGTTCGTAGAAGACAGAAACTATCTTTCCGCTGGTGACAAGATCAATCTTGCGGAACTGTTCTTCAGAGATTATTCCTTTTTCAAACAGTTCTTTGGGTGCGCCTTGCGTCATTTTGTAAGTTGAAGATTATTATGATCTCCTTACCTGGAGCTGTATTGTTTTCCGGACTGATTGCGAAAGGGGAAAAAGTTGGTGTTTTTTTGGTTTATTTAGCGAAGGGAGGGTTCATTTTATAGGTGTCGGACATTTTAATTGTCCGACAATTAAAATGTCCGACATTTGTCACACCTCACGCCATAACGGCCGGGTGAGACAGGTGGGGCCGCCGCCGCCCTTCACGCTGATCTCCGAACCTTCATATTCATAAACTTTGCACCCGGCTTTTTCCAGGGCAGCTTTAGTCAACGGATTCCCCTTTACCATCACACATTCCCTTGGCGCAATGGCCAACACGTTACACCCCATGCTCTCGAACTCTGAGTGCGGGACCTCCACAAATTTATACCCGAGCCGGATCATTTCCAGTCTGAAAGCTATTGGCATCAGTGGTGAATACACGACAGCAAGATCCTTATCCACCGGGCTAAGAATAGACATAAGATGAAACACATCGGAAGGACCCTTGTAGTGCGGAAGCTGGACCGTTATAACTTTTATGCCGAAAGGTTTCAGCATTTCTTCCACCTGTCTTATCCCGTCAACGTTCGTTCGGTATGTATGACCAATCGCAAGCGTTTGGGTATCCAGCCAGGCAACATCCCCTCCTTCAATAGTGCCAGGCGGCTTAATTGTACCGAGAATCTTAATGCCATTCTTTTCGAATGCCTTCCGTTCTGCGTCAGGCTCGGGGGAGCGCGCCGGCTTGCCCATGTTGCAGATGATCATGCCGTGGTCAGTGGCAATCGCCGCATCACGACAGTAGATGGAATCTATGGCAACGGTATTGTCCTGGGGTAAAAAGTAGATTTCGGCTCCGTTCTTTTTCAATAGCTCTTCAAAAGAACTGTACTCCACTTTTGATTTATTGAAATCCGGCTTCGAAAGAAAATTGAGCGCCTTCCAATCCCGCTCGATCAACTTTTCGTCAACGAAGGCATCAGCAGCTCGCTTGACAAAAACAGATTTCAGCTTTCCGTAGTCTGACTGACAGGTTTTCTTCATGGTCTATTGTGCACGTTTCATCCAGACGTAAAACGGTATTCCACTTACAATGGCAATGAATCCCCAGTAAACAGTTTCCTGCCCTGAACCAATCATAGCCCAAAGCGAGAAAAAGATCGTGAGCGTTACGAGAATAATTTTACTGAGTGATTCTTTCTTCCAGTACTTGTTCTGAAGCACCAGGATTCCGTATGAAGCGGCAGAAAAAAGATAAGGTACCAATACCGTAATCGTCGTCAACAAGATCATGAAGGTGAATGTATCGGTGAGCCCTTTCGTGAAATTCATCATCATCAATCCCGATATCAGAACACTCGATATCACAATGCCTACCCATGGAATACCTTTCTTGTTCTCACGTTTGAATATCTCCGGGAACAGCCTGTCGCGGGAGGCGGCCATCGGCATTTGGCCCTGCAACAGGATCCAGCCGTTAAGTGCTCCAAATGTTGACACAATTGCCCCAATGGCGACGATCTTCCGCGCACCTTCGCCCCATATGATCGCGGCAGCATCAGCGAACGGTGCGTTTGAATCTTTCAAAACATCAGCCGGTATCATTCCCATCACTGTCACCGAGCCGATCACATACACGATGATTGTTAGTAATGTTCCATATAGTGTCGCCTTCGGGATTGTCTTCTCGGGCTCATGAATATTCCCCGTGGGAATCGTTGCACTTTCCAAACCAAGAAACGCAAACAGTGTTAATGTTGCTGTCGCCGTCACCGCGGAAAAGTTCGACACCGAACTGATGTTGAACATTTCGAAATTTTTCGCTTCGATGTAAAATAAACCCACAACGGACACTGCCAGCAAAGGGATGATTTTCAATATTGAAGTAATTAACTGCACAGCACCCGCCTCTTTGATTCCCACGGTATTGATCCACGAAAGGAACCAAACCGCACCCAGGCCGGTAGCAACCGATAGTAGTGAGTTGGTGGCAAGCGCGGGCACAAACACCGTTGAATAGCTTACGAATGCAACAGCGATTGCTGCATTGGTACACCAAATGGAAATCCAATATCCCCAGGCAACTAGGAATGCTGCAAAATCACCGAGGCCTGCACGTGTGTAGGCATAAGGGCCGCCCAGCGCGTTTGGAATTACGCGCGACAGATGACTGAACAATAATGCGAGACAAACCGCACCGGCAGACGATCCAATCCAACCAAGCAGGCCGATGGTACCAAATGCACCCAATGAAGCTGGCAGGAGAAAAACCCCGGACCCGATCATGTTTCCAACGACCAATGCAGTGCTGGTCCAAATGCCAATTTTACCAGGAGGGGTTTTACTCATTTGTTCACGGTAAGGTAGTACGTTTTGCTGATATGACTATTTCGAAGGCAGATACATATAGTCCAGGGTGAGATTGAGCATCGCTTTCACACCGGTAACAAAAGCGGTTTCGTCGATAAAGAAATCCGGTGTGTGATGGGAAGCCACTTTCTTCGGATCAGCATCTGTAGGCATAGCCCCAAGGAAGAAAAAAACCCCAGGCACTTTTTGCTGATAGAAGGCGAAGTCTTCTGCGCCTGTAACAGCGTGCATATTGATAGTCTTTCCAGCACCGGCAGCTCGCTGGAGACTGGGGAGCATCTTCGTCATCAGCGCGGGATCATTGTAGGTGACAGGCGTGTCTGTAATAATATTTACGTCCGCTGTCGCTCCAGCACTTTCCGCAATTTTAGTCGCGGTCAATTTGATCTTCTCGTGAATTTTTTTCTGCATGTCAGTGTCCAACGTGCGAATGGTTCCTGACATCATGGCTTCCTCAGAAATAATGTTTTCACGTATGCCACCATTAAATCTACCGACTGTGACTACCGCAGCTTCTTTGGTAAGCTCAGTTTGCCGACTGACGATTGTCTGCAAACCCATTATAATCTGCGCCGATACCACGATCGGATCTACGCTCGCCCAGGGGTAGGCGCCGTGCGATTGTCTGCCTTTCACTTTTATAAAATAGCTGTCTTGCGCTGCCATGATACCTCCCTGCTTGTAGCCGATAGTCCCAACCCGGTCCGTGGAGCTGATATGCAATCCGAAAATCACATTCACCTTCGGATTATCCAGCACACCGTCTTTAACCATCAATGCAGCCCCGCCTTCTTCACCTTCAGGCGGGCCTTCTTCGGCAGGCTGGAAAATAAACTTTACCGATCCTTTCAGGTCTGCTTTATTTTTTGACAATACTTCTGCAACGCCCATGAGGATGGCAAGATGTGAATCGTGTCCACAAGCATGCATTACGCCCGTTTCCAGTCCGTTGAATGTTGTCTTTACCTTGGAAGCAAACGCCAGACTGTTTCTTTCAGTCACTGGTAAACCATCCATGTCAGCTCGCAAACCAATCACGGGACCAGGTTTCACTCCTTTCAATAAACCCACCACTCCCGTTTTTGAAACAGGATATTGAACCTCGAAGCCCAGTGCTTTCAGATGGTCAGCAATGTATTTACCAGTGTTCGTCTCACGGTTCGACAGCTCCGGAAATTCATGAAAGTGCCGACGCCATTCGATCACCTTCGGCTCGATCTCTTTGGCTTGCTCATCGAGCTTCGCCTGCAACCGCGAATTGGTTTGCGCGAAACCCGTTAAGGCGATACACGATAAAAGAGGCGTAAGGAATTTTTTCATGATGTTATTTCTTGGGAACTGTCACTTGCTGCGCGTACATATAATCGACGGTCAGGTTGAGCATGGCTTTCAGTCCCGTGAGAAAGCCGCGTTCGTCGATAAAGAAATCCGGTGTATGGTGTGATGCGACTTTATTGGGATCTGCATCGGGCGGCATCGCCCCAACGAAAAAGAAAAGCCCGGGAACACTCTTTTGAAAAAATGAAAAATCCTCAGCGCCGGTAACAGCATCGATATCCATCACATGATCAGCGCCCGCAGCACGATTTAGGCTGCCTACCATTTTAGCGGTGAGTGCCGGATCATTGTACGTGACCGGATAACCACGTCGGATCGTAACCTCTGCTGTGGCTCCCGATGCCTCTGCTATTTTTTCTGCTGTCAGTTTTATTTTTTCATGGATCTTATCCTGCATTTCCGCATCCAATGAGCGGATCGTTCCCGAGAAGTTCGCTTCTTCGGGAATGATATTTTCCCGAATGCCGCTGTTGAATCTTCCCACGGTGATCACCGCAGCCTCCTTCGTGAGTTCAAGTTGCCGGCTAACGATGGTCTGAAGTCCGAGAATAATCTCGGATGAAATAACAATCGGGTCGACACCCATCCAGGGCGCTGCACCATGCGACTGAACGCCTTTCACCTTGATAGAAAAATTATCCACTGCTGCCATCATCCCGCCTGCTTTGTATCCAATCGTTCCCACCGGGCGCATCGATTGAATGTGCAAACCGAAAATGACATCCACTTTTGGATTGTCAAGCACGCCGTCTTTCACCATCAAAGCCGCTCCACCCTCTTCACCCGCAGGAGCACCTTCTTCAGCGGGTTGAAAAATAAACTTCACAGTACCTTTTAGATCTGCTTTATCCTTGGAAAGAATTTCAGCCACTGCCATAAGTATCGCGATGTGTGAATCATGACCGCAGGCATGCATCACTCCGGTCTCCTGTCCGTTGAAGGTCGTTGTCACCTTTGACGCGAACGGTAAATTGCTCCGCTCGGTCACAGGAAGCGCATCGATGTCCGCGCGAAGGGCTATCACCGGCCCGGGCTTGGGTCCTTTCAACAATGCCACTACGCCGGTCTTTGAAACCGGGTATTGAACTTCGAGACCTAGCGACTTCAAATGATCGGCAATAAATTTTCCGGTGTTATTCTCCCGATTAGATAATTCAGGAAACTCATGGAAATGTCTCCTCCACTCTATCATTTTGGTTTCTATATCCTTTGACTGCTGCTCCAGTTTAGCCTGAAGCTTCGGGCTGATTTGCGCAATGCCGTTACCTATCGGCACAAGCGCAAGCATCACCAACAACACAAATAGTTTTTTCATGGCTTCTATTTTTTCATGAACATATAATCCACCGTCATGTCGAGCATAGCACGCAGCCCGGTTAAAAATCCTTTTTCGTCAATGTAAAATTCGGGCGTATGATGAGCTCCCGCTTTGGATTTATCTTCTGGCATCGCGCCAACGGAAAAGTAAACCCCTGGGATTTTTTTCTGAAAGTATGCAAAGTCTTCAGCCCCCATCCCAGGTGAAACGATTCGCACCCTATCTGAAGAACCGGTCGCTTTTACGAGGCTTGGAACCATTTTTGCCGTGAGGGACGGATCATTAAATGTCACCGGTTCCTGTTGAATGATGTCGATCGTAGCCGTGGCACCCGCGCTTTCAGCGATGTTTGTAACGGTCCTCTTCAGTTTTTCATGAATGTCTTTTTGCATCACGGAATCCAGGGTGCGGATCGTACCTGAGAAAGTTGCTTCTTCAGGTATGATGTTCTCACGAATCCCTGCATTGAAACGTCCCACACTGATGACCGCAGCATCTTTGGTCAATTCACTTTGCCTGCTGATGATCGTCTGCATGGCGAGAATGATCTGCGCAGACACTACGATCGGATCGACCGATGCCCAGGGGGCGGCCCCGTGGGCTTGTCTGCCTTTCACTTTTACATAAAAATCATCGTTCGCCGCCGCGAGTCCGCCCGCGCGGTAAATGATTTCACCGATGGGTGTGCCTGAACTAATGTGCAGGCCAAAAATGACTTCGACATTTGGGTTCTTAAGCACCCCTTCTTTGACCATCAATGCTGCACCGCGCTCTTCACCAACCGGTGCGCCCTCTTCCGCAGGTTGAAAAATAAATTTGATGATACCTTTAAGATCTTTTTTGTTTTTGGAAAGAATCTCCGCAGCGCCCATCAGGATCGCAACATGTGAATCATGCCCACAAGCATGCATCACACCAGTCTCCTGACCATTATATATAGTCTTCTCCTTTGATGCGAAGGGCAGGTCATTCTTCTCTATGACAGGCAATGCATCCATATCGGCGCGGAGCCCGATCACCGGTCCAGGTTTACCTGTATTCAGAATTCCGATTACACCTGTTTTTGCAACGCCTGTTTGAACCTCCAGCCCCAGCGATTTCAGGTGAGCTGCGATGTAAGCTGCTGTTTTCGTTTCCCGATTGGATAGTTCCGGATATTGATGAATGTGACGGCGCCACTCGATGACTTTCGGCTGAAGCAGAGCAGCTTGCTGATCCAGTTTGTTCTGAAGTGATGGATTTACCTGGGCAACACTTCCAATCGCGATGATGATGAATGAGAGGGTTATTGAATTCTTCATGCTCGCGGTTTGAATTGTTATTTCTTATGCTGGCTTCCGTAATCCATGGTCAGCATGAGTAACGCTTTGACCCCGGTGACGAATGCCCGTTCATCCATCATAAAATCGGCCGTATGATGCACGGGTCTTTTTTCGAGTTTCATATCGGCCGGATATGCGCCGAGAAAAAAGAAAAAGCCGGGGATCTTTTGCTGAAAGAACGAGAAGTCTTCGGCCATGGTAACAGGCTGCGTTAATTTGACCTGGCTTTCACCAGCCGCTTTCACGAGGCTCGAAACTGAACTCGCGGTAAGGGTTGCGTCATTATAGGTAACGGGATACATGATCTGTATATCAACATCCGCTTTCGCGCCCGATGCCTCCGCAACTTTAGTGGCTGTTCTTTTTATCCTATCATGAACCTGTTTCTGCATTTCTGCATCGAATGTGCGAATCGTTCCTTCCATGTTGACTTCTTCGGGGATAATGTTCCTCCGAATACCGCCATGAATGTTTCCGATTGTGACCACGGCTGCTCCTTTCGTGAGTTCGGTTTGTCGACTCACAATGGTTTGCAATGCTGACACGATCTGACTTGAAACCACCACAGGGTCCACCGAATCCCAAGGTGTCGCACCGTGTGCACCCACACCCATCACTTTTACATTAAATCCATCGACCGCGGCCATGAGTCCTTCAGCACGATACGCTAGTTGCCCCAGTGGAAGCAGAGCCTGAATATGTAGACCGAAGATCACATCGACTTTCGGATTTTCGAGCACGCCTTCTTTGATCATCAGCGCCGCACCGCCCTCTTCACCGGGGGGAGCACCTTCTTCGGCGGGTTGAAAGATGAACTTTACGGTGCCATTCAAATCATTCTTATTTTTTGTCAGGATTTCTGCAACGCCCATGAGAATAGCCATGTGACCATCATGACCACATGCATGCATAACTCCCGTCTCAATGCCGTTGAATGTCGATTTTTCTTTAGATGCGAATGGCAAAGAGTTTCTTTCATTCACAGGAAGAGCGTCCATATCGGCACGCAACGCAATCACGGGTCCCGGTTTTGCTCCTTTCAGAATTGCGACAACCCCCGTCTTGGCAACCGGATATTTCACCTCCATCCCCAGTGACTTCAGAAACTCAGCGATCAGTTGCCCGGTCTTGACTTCACGATTGGAGAGTTCGGGGTGAGCATGAAAGTTTCGCCGCCATTCGATGAGCCTGGGCTCAATATCCTTCGCCTGTTGCTCCAATCTATTTTGAAGAGCCGCATTGGTTTGACCCAGAGCTGGCATCACACCCAAACAGAAAAGAAGACAGCGGCATATTTTTTTCATCTTTGCACTTGTAGAGAAAGAGTAAGGTAAAAAAAAGAATCTCTACGAAAAATAATTCGGTGGACTGGGTCAAAATCTTTTCGTCAGAGGCTGAAATGGAAACGGCGCTACAGCCTAGCCATCCGCGACTGTTGATCGTTGGGGGAAAAAGAATTTGCGTGGTGCGGATCGGGGAGACGTTGCATGCTGTGGAGGATAAGTGTCCGCACAACGGTGAGTCGCTTAGCAAAGGAAGTGTCAATTACCTTGGTGAGGTGATTTGCCCCTGGCATGGTCAACGTTTCAGCCTGAAGACTGGAAGGGAAGGAGAAGAACGATCCCGGGACCTGTCAGTCTATCCGGTCAAATCCGATCCGGATGGCATTTACATAGGATTGTAAAATAGAGTCGATAATTCTACGTTTGATTCTGGATGTCACACGCCCCTGGGAATGCAGATTCAAGATCGAACAAATGCCGTAGGGCTTCCTGTGGGTTATTATTGCTATTTCTTCTCTCCTATTCTGCCTTTTCGCAACGTCATTTTACAACGTCACTGCAATTCAATGAAACGGTGCCTGCCGATCTGCTCTCAACGCGCAGTGTTGTTTTAAACGACTACACTTTTAAACAGGCCGAGCTTGAAGAAGTCCAAAAAGCATTTCAGCAGATTGGCATTGATGCAATCGCATATTTTGATGCCGACATGATCTTTTCGGGGAAAGATGTAATCAAGGCTTACAAGGAGTATTTCACATCGCGGCAAATAACCAACCTTATCTTCCTCGAAAAATCCCAGAACGTATACCAGATCGTTGGGGTGAAATTTAATCCTGAAAAAGATTTCTTTGATCCAACACTTCCTGCCTGGCATTTAAAAAACGAAAGGCTCCGCGATTTACTTCGCACGGTCTTGCAGGATTCGTGGCGAAGTCAGAAGAAGCAAAATTATCTTGTGAATGAATATCCGGAGCGCGACATCCGGGTGGATCCGATTAAAGGCAACCGACAGGAGTTTTATGCCATTGATCTGAAGGTCGACAACCTCGCGGTTCCAAAATTTGGAAATACCGCAATGGATGAGGCGCTTGCAAAATTTTTTCAGGAGAACTATTCCCTGAAATACAAATTGACTGAGCCTGGTGCAAACGAGCAGGATTTGCGCCGGCAGGGATTTCAATATGTTCTCTGTTACGTAAACACACGCGGTAAGGCTGCACGCGAAGTGCTGGGATATGATATGACCAAAGGCGGCAATAGTTATGCGTCGATTACTTTCCCGGAAGGACAACTTCAACTGAAAACCATTCCCGGTGAAACCGAAGTTTATAAATTCTATTTCCGCCACATTGACAACGGCAACGTCTTTCTCGGGACAAAATGGGATGCCGACATAATTTGGTTGGAGGCATTACGAAATCACGTATTGGGATTCAAAACGGAAGCGAGAATTCCGTAAAGGATCAACACATATAAATCGCAAAAGACACTCCGGAACTTTTCGATTTTAATCTGAGCATCGATGGCCAATCCTTCATAACTTCTTTCTCAGGAACAACGCAGCCACGATAATCAACACCACAAAACAAAACCCGAAGCCATGGTGATGGTGGCCGAACCACCAGTCGCCATGCCCCCAGCCAAAGAGGATTTTGAACGGCAGCATGATCAATCCAAAAAATGCCGCCAACAGACCGCCGACAATGCCGAAAAGCGCTCCGAATATTCCAGCAGCTACGCCGAACAGAGCGATCCACACCGGAAAGGTGATGATCAGGATAAGCGCGATCAAAATCGTCGATGACGAAGAGTCCTTTTGCGACATGGCGTTTGGTATTTGCTCCTATATCATCAAGAATCGTTCAGGGTTTTAATAAACCGCTCTTTTGTAGGAATTTCTGCTTTTCGGTCGGTTGAGCGGCGTAATCAGTCAGGGAAAATGTCGAAAAATGAACAGTGCCGAAAACAAAAATGAACAGTAACCGGCAGCGCTTGCTTCACGTCAAAGCAGCAAAATCCACCACACCATGATCATTAGAAATGTATTTGTCCTGATGCTGGCAGCCAGTTCAGCGTTTTCACAAAAAGCAAGTGTTCTTGTATTGGGAACTTATCATATGGCCAACCCGGGGCTTGATAAATTCAATATGCAAGCCGACGATGTCATGGTCCCCAAACGGCAAAAGGAAATTGAAGAGTTTGTCAGTTTGTTGATGAAGCTCAAGCCCACTGTTGTATGCATTGAATATCCTGTTGATAAACAGTCTCAACTTGATGCAACGTATCAATCTTATCTGAATGGAACTTATGAACTCAGAAAAAATGAGAGCGACCAGGTGGGCTTGCGGCTTGCAAAGAAAGCCGGGCTCCGTAAAGTATACGCCATCGATTCAAAGGCACCTTTTGATATGGACACTGTCATCAAAGTGGCACAGAAATATCAATTCAATGACTTTCTCAAGAAGCTGAGTGAACTACCCGCCTATCTCGCTGAAGGCGATCAAAAGCTTTACAAAAGCACCATCACTGAATTTTTTCAATACCTCAACGAAGAGGAAAATGTAAAATTCGCGCATGCGTTGTACATGGACATGGTGCCGATCGGCAACGGAAACAATTTTGCGGGGGCGGACCTTGTCGCCGATTGGTACAAGCGAAATCTGCGCATTTACGCAAACCTTCGTCACGTGGTGATAACTCCCAATGATAGGGTCCTAATTCTCTATGGAGCTGGTCACACAAAAATTCTCCAGGAGTTGGTCAGCAATTCCGGTGACCTACAACTTGTGAAGTTAAGTGAGATTAAATAATCACACTCGTTTGCGGTAGTTCCACACGGCAAAACTGTTCAGCACGACTGCGAATGTTCCTACGATGAGGATGTGCATGCGAATGTCAAACAGGGAGCTTCCCTTCAGCACAACCATGCGCATCACTTCAATGAAATAAGACACGGGATTGAATTTCGTAAAGGTTTGAGCCCATTGAGGCATACTGTCGATGGATGTATACAATCCACCCAATAGTATGAATATCATCATGAGAAAGAACGACAGCAGCATCGCCTGTTGTTGTGTGTTCGCAAAAGTGGAAACCAGCAGGCCCATGCCCAGTACCGCCAATAGGTAGATGGCAGCGAAAATATAGATCGTAATGAAACTGCCAACCGGGATGATACTGTAGATCGCCCAGGAGATAAAAAGTCCGATGGTGAGGATCATTAGCCCGAGGATCCAAAAGGGTATTAGTTTCCCCAGTATGAATTGATATTTACGAATCGGCGTCACATTAATCTGCTCAATGGTGCCGACTTCCTTTTCGCGCACGATGTTCAGTGCAGAAAGAAATGCCCCCACCATGGTAACGAGAATCACCAGAATACCGGGCACCATGAATACCTGGTAGTTCATCAAAGGATTAAACCAATTGATGGCAGAAACCTGTATCGTCGGCTGCGGGTTGAATCGTGGCATCTGCATCCATTCCAATCGCACTTCGCGGTTGAAATCCCCGATGATGGTGCGCAAATAAGCGCCGCCGAGATTAGCTTTCACTCCATTGATCGCATTCAAGGCCATAAACAACGTGGATTTGTCTTCCTTCACAATCTGCTTTTCGAAGGAGGACGGAATCTGCAGAACCAGGTCAGCCTGATCATTCTCAACATAACGTAATGCCTTGTCATATGAGTCCGTGTAGTCCACCAATTGGAAGTAGCTTGTGGATTTGATCTTGTTGACAAGTTTTTGTGAATAGGTTGAACGATCAAAATCCACGACACAGAGTTTCACATTCTTTACTTCGTAATCTGCGGCGAGGGGCATCACAATCAATTGCACCACGGGCATCATGAAGATGATCCGCAAAATGGAGGGATTGCGAAAAATCTGACGAAACTCTTTTTCAAGTAAAATCCGAAGGACTCTCATTCCAGTCTGGTTTTAAACTTCCTGATGCTCACAAACAAAAAGAACACAGTCATTCCTGCCAGGATCAGTGTCTCTTTCCACACATACTGAAAGCTGAGACCTTTGATCATAACACTTTTAACGATGTTGTAAAACCATTTTGCCGGTACGATGTTCGAAATGGTGCGAAGTGGTAAGGGCATATTTTCGATGGGGAACATGAACCCGCTGAGCATCACAGTAGGTAAAAACAACCCCATCAGGGAAATCAACATCGCAATCTGCTGGGAGTCTGTTATCGAAGAGATCAAGAGACCCAACGCCAGCACGGTAATCGTAAACAGCAGACACTCACTCACCAGCAATACAAGATTTCCCTGTACCGGCACATCCAGCACGAAAACACTCAGCATCAAAATGCTGGCGATGTTCACTGTTGACAACAAAAAGTAGGGAACCATTTTCGCCACGATCACACGAATGGGTACAATCGGTGACACCAGGATGACTTCCATCGTACCAATCTCCTTTTCTCTTACGATCGAGATCGAAGTCATCATCGCGCATACCAGCATGAGTACCATGGCCATCACACCCGGAACAAAATTGTATGAGCCCTTCAGTTGTGGATTGTAAAGCATCCTGTACTCCGTGTTGATCGCGTAAGGAAATTCCTTCTGGCCCTTCATATTGTTTTGATAATCCATAATGATGGCCGTCGCATAATTCGCCAACGTATTGGCGGTATTGGGATCGGTAGCGTCTGCGATTAACTGAATGTCCGCCTTATTTTCATGCAGTAGTGAATGCTGAAACTGCGGCGGAAATACCACCGCCAGCTTCACGCTGCCTTGCTGGAAAGTTTTCTCCAGCAGCGACGCGCTTTCAAGGTTCTTCACGATATCAAAATACCGGCTTGCCTCCAGTTCATGAATGATCTCTTTGGTGACCTCATCCTTTGAATTGTCAAGGATGGCAATCTTCGCGTTCTTCACCTCGTTCGTGAGCGCAAATCCGAAGATCAATATTTGCATCAAGGGCATTCCGAAAAGGATCAGCAACGTTCGCCGGTCACGGATCAGGTGATAGAACTCTTTCTGAACAAAAAACAAAAACTGTTTCATTATTCGCTCCGTTTTGCTTTGCGAGCCAGTTGTACAAATACTTCCTCCATACTCGCCGCATTGAATCTCTGTTTCAGTTCCATCGGCGTACCCAGTGCATCAATTCTGCCATCAACCATGATCGATACACGATTACAATATTCGGCTTCATCCATGTAGTGCGTTGTGACAAACACGGTGGTGCCCGCATGGGCGGCTTCATAAATCATCGTCCAGAATTCTCTCCTCGTGACGGGATCCACACCGCCGGTGGGTTCATCCAGAAAAACGATTTTCGGCTGATGAAGCATAGACACTGAGA
Source organism: Cyclobacteriaceae bacterium (assembly GCA_044227305.1). Taxonomy (GTDB): domain Bacteria; phylum Bacteroidota; class Bacteroidia; order Cytophagales; family Cyclobacteriaceae; genus ELB16-189. The sequence continues at coordinate 478,319 of JBGAFJ010000003.1, forward strand.
AAGAAAGCTTTTGCTTCCATCCCAGGGGCAGTGATTTCACCAGCTTGTCGACCTGATCTTCCAGGTGAAGGTGCTCCACCATGAAATCTGTCTTTGTCTTGATCTGCACATCGGTCAGTCCATATATGCCGCCATAGAATCGGATATTTTCGCGAACCGTTAGGTCCTCGTACAGAGAAAACTTCTGACTCATGTAGCCGATACTCTTTTTGATCTGCTCGGCATCTCTGAAGAGATCAAAACCTGCAACTTTTGCTTCTCCGTCCGTGGGGAATGAAAGCCCGCACAGCATACGCATCGCGGTAGTTTTTCCGGCGCCATTCGCTCCAAGGAACCCAAATATCTCTCCGTGCTTCACATCAAAAGTGATCGCATTCACGGCAGTGAATGAGCCGAATCGCTTGGTGAGCTGATTGACCGATATGACTGATTCATTTGTCATCACTTTTCACGCATGAGTTCCATAAAACAATCTTCGATGGTGGGTGTCACCCTTTCGATTTCGATGTCTTTTTCACGCGACATCGATACAATTCTTTTCGCATCGGCTTGAGATGCAACCTGGTCTTTGAAAACCACATGATGAAATTGGCCAAATGGATAACACGTCTCCACAGCATCCAGATTGCGCAAGTCACTCATCAATTGATACATATTCTCTGACCTCACTGACCAAAGTGGTTTCTTAAAGTTCCTCGTAATCTGCTGCGGCGAATCGATCTCCATGATCCTTCCTTCCTGCATCAGGGCTACCCGGTCGCACAAGCTGGCTTCATCCATATAAGGCGTTGAGACGATTATCGTGATCTTATGCGATTGCAGTTCGTGCAACAATTCCCAAAACTCTTTCCTCGATACTGCGTCCACACCCGTGGTGGGTTCGTCCAGGAACAAGACACTTGGTTTGTGAATCAACGCGCAGCTCAGTGCAAGTTTCTGCTTCATACCGCCGGACAACGCGCCAGCCTTTCGCTTTTTGAAAGGTTCTATTTGCTGATAAATACTTTTTACCAGGTCGTAGTTTTCCTCCAGCGTCGTATTGAAGAGGGTTGCAAAGAAGGAAATGTTTTCCTCTACGCTCAGATCCTGGTAAAGGGAAAACTTGCCGGGCATATAACCAACACGCTTTCTGATTTCCTTGTAGTCTTTTACTACTTCGAAATCGTCGACCCACGCATCACCTTGGTCAGCGATCATCAACGTCGTGAGGATTCGAAACAGTGTTGTCTTGCCCGCACCGTCTGGGCCAATCAATCCGAACAATTCTCCTTTGGACACTTCAAAGGAAATGTCCTGCAAAGCCTTCACGTCGGTCTTGCCAACCTTAAAGCTTTTGAAAACATTCCTGACTTTCACCGAAGCATCCATGACGATCATTATTTAAGATTCACGTCCGCGTACATGCCCAGCTTCAAATATCCGTCGTTCACAACGCGGACTTTCACCGCATAAACCAGGTTAGCCCTCTCCTCTTTGGTTTGAATGGTTTTCGGCGTAAACTCAGCCTTATCCGAAACCCACTCAACGACTCCTTCATAGCGCTTCATTCCGCCATCAACTGCATCCACAGTAATTATTATTTTCTGTCCAAGCTTCACGGTCGTTAGTTGATCGCCCGAGATGTAAATCCGCAAGAGGATCTGTGACAGGTCTGCTATTTTATAGATAGCCTTACCGGGTGTAACAACTTCATCTTGTTCGGCATATTTTTCCAAGACTGTCCCATCGATTGGATTAACGATCACAGATTTTTTTATCTGATCCTGTAGTTGATCGATCTGGGCCTGCAGTGGCATTGTCTCGCTCTGGAGCGAGCGGGACGTGATGGCGAGGGAAGTTTGCAGCGAATTATATTGCTTGCGAAGGATGTCTATTTGTGCATTCAGGTCATCGAGTTGCTTCTTCGTAGCCGCATCATCCTTTAAAAGATTCTCCACACGCTTGCGTTCGTACTCATTGGTTTCGATCTGCTTTTGAATCGTGGAGAGCTGACTCGCAGCATCCGGTTTCTTCGCAAGTGTTGCAAGTATTGAATACTGCAACTGCTTCTTCCGCAGTGACAACTGAATGGTGTCAATGTAGCCAACCACCTGTCCTTTTTTGAGTACAGCTCCTTCAGTCAGGTCCAGTCTGAGAATCTTTCCCGTTGCTTCCGACGAGATGATGATTTCCTCCGCTTCGAAATTCCCGGACGCGTCGTAGTCGCGGTCACCCTTATTGCAAGAGGAGAAGATAGCACATGAAGCGAAGATGATCAATCGAATATTCATGATATTATATGTTTTCATTTTAAATCAATTGCCAACTGTGGTCTGGTAGTTGTATTGTGCAAGCATCAACTGAACCTGGTGTACCAGAAGGTTTTGTTTCGACGCGTCTTCCGCGTTAAGCTCTCTTAGAAAATCACTTGTGGAGATGACACCATTTTCATGTTGTGCTTTTGAAGTACCCGCTATTTTCGTACGCAGCGCGATGATCTGGTTATCAACAGTGATCAGATCCTGTAACTTTTTCACTTCGATGTTTTGCTGCGCCAGGGTGAGGTTCGTGTTGAAAACGAAAGATTCTTTTTGTGAACCCACGAGCTGTGAATTGACGTCCAGCAGTTGCTTGTCGCGACGTGAGTTGTAAAATCCCGACAGCGACCAGCTCAACCTCAATCCACCGATATAGTAGGTATCAAATTGATTGATCAGCTGGTTCAATCCGGGTCTGCCATAACCACCCTGCACATAGAATCCCAGTCTTGGCATGTTGCGGGTGTAGTTCGCTTTGTATTGGGCTGATAACAGGTCAGTTTGAAACTGGTATAGTGTTAATTCAGGACGCTTTATGACGGGAATGCCATCGCTGACAATGCCAACAGGCTTCTCAAGCACAACTTGATCGCTCAGGGGTGTGTTGATAAAGTAGCCAAGCATGTCCAGATAGCCTCTGCGCGCGGCTTTCATTTCAATAATCCGTTGATCCGATTTTAGGATTTCGGCTTCGATCATTTCCCCGTTGGATTTAAAAGCGGTTCCGTTCCTGATCGCCGATTCTGTTTTTGCGAGAGAAACCTTCAGATCTTCTTTCAATAATGTTACCTGAGCGGTCTGCGCATCCATCAGCAAAACGCCGAAATAGATTTGGTTGATCCGGTCTTTGATTTTATAAAGTTCAACTTCTACTTTCTGTTGCTCAACGAGGGTGTTCGCAGATTGTGTTGCCGATTGATTTTTTATAAGCCCACCGTCATAAATAGTCTGATTCAACTCCGCGTACACTTTGTATTGATCCTTTGAAAGAGGCTCAACGGACCCAATCCCCGGGATGGCTGCGAAAGGCAGCCGCGTCACGTCTGATTGATAGGTTGCCTGTCCATAAATTGTCACCTGCGGCAGATATCCGGTCCGCGCGTTGGCGATGGTGAACTCCATGCTTTTCACCAGCAGCTCTTTTTGCTTGATCAGCGGATAGTTTTTCCTCGCCAGGTCATAACATTGATCGAGAGTCAGGGTCTGAGCGAATGCTTGAGACATGACGAACGTAAAAATGATGACGGCTGCATTTACTCTCTTCATAATCATATGGATGATTAGTGGATTTTCAGATACAATGTTGGGCAACTTTACGGGGATTCGTCCCATTTGGACGACCTTGTTTGATCGAAGTGTTGATAACGGCATTTGAAGGGCTACAAAAATCCATTGAGGTGATGGCCGTGAAATGGGCCGAAAACAAAAAAGCCGGATTTCTCCGGCTCCCTCCTATTCGTCGATTTGTCTAAAAAGGATATTCACCTTTCTCTATCACATAGTTCGCCACTTTCCGGCGCGCTTCCTTCAGGTTGTACGGATCGATCTTTGTGAATCGCTTCAGACCCAAAAGCATCAGGCGCAATTCGTCGCCTTCTGCGAATGCATAGATGGCCTGTCTGCCAGCCGAAGCCGCTTTCTCGATGGCCTCATGCAGATAAATCTTTGCCATTTCGATCTGTAATTCACACGCTTTCTCACCTCTGATGCTCACCAGCTTCTCAACGCGCAGCAGGCATGATTCCGCAACATATCCTTCAATCAGCATGTCGGCCAGGTTCATGATCACCTCCTGCTCTTCGGATATCTTCATCATAAATTTCTGAACCGCCGCACCCGACACGATCAGACCCGCTTTCTTCAGGTTCGCCAGGGCTTTCTTTTCTTTCGCAAAAAGTGTTGAATCATCGCTCGATCCAAAGTCAGGGATTCCCATCAGCTCTTTCTGCACAGCCATTGTCGGACCCATCAAGTCGAGATGCCCTTTCATGGCCCGTTTCAACAGCATGTCGATAGAGAGAAGCCTGTTGATCTCGTTGGTTCCTTCAAAGATTCTATTGATGCGCGCATCGCGATAAGCGCGATCCATCGGACCCTCTGCCGAGAAGCCCATACCGCCATAAATCTGCACACCTTCATCAACAGAAAAATCGAGTACCTCTGAACCGTGTACTTTCAGAATCGCACATTCGATCGCGAACTCCTCCAATGCTTTCAATCTCGCTTTCGCAGAATCCATTCCTTCGGCCACGAACGCGTTATAGGCATCGTCAATATTCTGTGACGCACGATAGTGCGCAGACTCTGATGCGAAGATCTTCACCGCGGTCTCCGCGATTTTATGTTTGATGGCACCAAAAGTCGAAATGGGTGTACCAAATTGCTTTCGTTCTTTCGAGTACTTCACCGCAGCAGACAAAGTCATCTTGCTTCCGCCCACCGCAGCGATACCCAATTTGATGCGTCCGATATTGAGGATGTTCACTGCGATCTTGAATCCGTTCTCGCGCTCACTCAACAAATTTTCGACGGGCACTTTACAATCATTGAAGAAGATCTGGCGTGTGGACGAACCTTTTATCCCCATCTTCTTCTCCTCCTCATTCATCGTGATGCCGCCGAAAGTTTTTTCGACGATGAATGCACTCAGGTTTTTGTCGTCATCAATCTTGGCAAACACTACGAACACATCTGCGAAGCCACCGTTTGTGATCCACATTTTCTGGCCGTTGATCAGATAGTGTTTTCCGTCTGAAGTCAACTTCGCTTTTGTTTTGCCGCTATTGGCATCAGAGCCTGAGTCCGGTTCGGTCAAACAGTAGGAAGCCTTCCACTCTCCGGAAGCCAGCTTCGGAATATATTTTTTCTTCTGCGCGTCGTTGCCATAATAGAGTATGGGCAATGTTCCAATACCTGTGTGAGCAGAAATTCCCACAGCGAAAGAGTATCCTGCGCCAAGTACTTCGGCCACCAACATCGTTGTGTTGAAATCCATACCAAAACCTCCCAGTTCCGTAGGTACAGACGTTCCGAGCAGACCTAGTTCGCCAGCTTTGTCCAACAATGCGGGCATCAGTTTAGGATCTTTTTGAGAATCGATGTCGTTGAGCCGCGGGTAAACTTCCTGCTTCAGGAAATCCTTGCAGGTCTGTGCGATCATTCGCTGCTCTTCATTGAATTCTTCCGGGATGAAAATCTCGTGCGCCGCAGTTTCACGGATGAGAAACTCCCCACCTTTGACTGCTTTCTTTGATTGTGTTGCCGTTGCCATATTTTTTTAATTTCTCGTTGCCTTTTAAATATTTCCTTCAGTTGACAGTTGACAATTTGTTCGCTGCGCTTACAGCAGTTGACAAAATGTTCCAAAAATTCATCGCATGGGTTCTTTTTGTTGAGAACTGGTTATCGGTCGTTTGAGCCAACATTGTCAATTGCCTATTGTTTTTAAAGCAGTTCATAAATTCCCGCTACTCCCTGCCCTCCACCTACACATGCCGTCACCATACCGTATTTCTTTCCCTGTCTCTTCAATTCTCCGAAGAGTTGCACTGAGAGGCGTGCCCCTGACGATCCGAGGGGATGGCCTACTGCAATAGCTCCTCCATTCGGATTCAATTTCTTTCTGTCGATGCCAAGCTCTTTGACAACAGCCAGCGATTGCGCTGCAAACGCCTCGTTCAATTCGATCACGTCGATATCATCCAGTTTTTTTCCTGCGATCTTCAATACCTTGGGAACAGCTGCTACTGGACCGATACCCATGATGCGTGGATCCACACCGGCGGTTGCATAGCTCATCATGCGAGCGATGGGTTTGAGATTTAATTGCTTCACCATTTTCTCGCTCATCACCGCTACGAATGCCGCGCCATCAGAGGTCTGCGAGGAATTTCCTGCAGTAACGGAACCGCCGGCAGCAAACACGGGCTTTAGTTTTGCGAGACCCTCCAGTGTAGTGTCAGCGCGGATTCCTTCGTCTTTGTCGACGATATACTCCCGCGTTTTTTTCTTCATGCTGCCATCTACGTACACTTCTTTCACGGTGATCGGCACCACTTCGTCTTTGAATTTTCCTGCCTGCCAGGCTGCTGCTGCTTTTTGATGAGACTCAACCGAGAACTGATCCTGCTCTTCGCGTGTCACTTTGAATTGCTTCGATACTTCCTCCGCCGTCAATCCCATGCTGGTATAGTAAGTCGGGTGATCTTTCGCAATCGCATAGTTCAATGCGGTTTTGAATCCCATGACCGGTACCAGCGACATAGACTCCGTACCACCGGCAATGATCACGTCAGCCTGGCCCGCATGAATCCGGAATGCCGCCATGGCGATGGCTTCGAGGCCTGATCCGCAATAGCGATTGATTACCAGTCCAGGGGTATCAATGCCTAATGCCATCAATGAGATCATCCTTCCGATTTGCATGCCTTGCTCAGCTTCCGGCACCGCATTACCTACGATAAGGTCATCAACCATTTTGTTTTCCAAACCAGGAATTGATTTCACCAGGTGTTTGATTACATCCGTCGCGAGATCATCGGGACGAACGAAACGGAAGCCTCCTTTTTTTGCTTTACCTACGGCGGTTCTGAAGCCCGCTACGATGTATGCGTCCATGTCTTCTTAAGTTTAGAGTCGGCAGTGGGCAGACTGCAGTGGGCAGTCCGCGCACAGCTAACATTTTAGTTTTTTTCCTTTTTCTTTATCAAGAACTTTTCAATCAAACGTGTACCACTGCTTACTGCCTTCTGCTTACTGCCCACTCAAGGAGATTAATTCCTCAACGGTTTCCCTCCTGTCAATATCGCCTGAATTCTCTCCAGCGTCTTCTTCTCACCCGTCAGTGACAAAAACGCTTCACGCTCCAAATCCAACAAATACTGCTCACTGACTTCCTGCGGTGAAGTGAGATCTCCTCCGCACATCACGTTTGCAATCCAACGCGCAACTTTCGCATCGTGCTCGGAGATATATCGTCCCATCAACATGCCTTGCAATCCCGCAAGAAATAATGCTTGTCCTGTTCTGCCTTGCACTTTGATATTTGTAGCCTGCACCGGCATCGTGTATCCTGCATCAGCAAGTTCAATGACAGCTTCTTTTGCGTCGGTGATCTGACGGTCTTTGTTCATCGATACCCGATCCAGCTTTTTCAGTATACCAAGCTCGCGTGCTTCCTCCGCCGACGTGGCAACTTTTGCCGTAGCGATAGTCATGAAAGCATTTTGCAGCGCATTCAATTCCACATCCCCTTCTTCTATCGCATCACTAACACGCTTTGTGAATTCTTTCGTTCCGCCGCCGCCTGGAATGAGACCAACACCGACCTCCACAAGACCGATATAAGTCTCAGCAGCAGCCTGTGCGATGTCGGCGTGCATGGTCATTTCGCAACCACCACCCAAGGTTCGTGTTTGCGGACAAACTACGACCGGTACGCCGCTGTAACGAATACGCATCACTGAATTCTGGAACGCTTTGATCATGAAGTCAATCTCGTCGTACTCCTGCTCGATCGCATACATGAATACCAAACCAAGATTTGCACCCAATGAAAAATCTGAACCCTGGTGCCCGACGACAAGCCCACGGTAATCTTTCTCCGCGAGGTCGATTGCTTTATTCAACCCTTCGATTACTTCACTGCCCAGCGTAAAGCTCTTCGTGTGCCAAGCAAAATTGAGTACGCCATCACCCAGGTCATAGATGCGCGATCCTGGATTCTTCCATACGATGTTCTCGCTCTTGTTTTCAAGAATGATAAAACTTTCTCTTCCGGGAATTGACTTATAGCTCTTTGAAGGAATGTCATAATACTTGCGTTGACCGCCCTCAACTTTGTAGAACGATTTATTTCCGGATGCAAGCATATCATAAACCCATTGCGCCGGTTTATAACCAGACGCTTCCATCAGGGGAATGCTTTTTTCAACACCTACAGCATCCCAGGTTTCAAAAGGTCCGAGTTCCCAGCCAAAGCCACCGCACACAGCGTCATCGATGCGAAACAACTCGTCGCTGATCTCAGGAATTCTGTTCGTTACATATTGAAAGAGTCCGAAGAATGCATCGCGATAAAAGTCTCCTGCCTTGTCTTTACCCGCAAGAAGTATTTTGAAACGGTCTTTCAGATTGTCAATGCCCTTTGTCGTTTCGAGTGTTGCGAATTTGGCTTTAGCCTTCGGTTTATACTCAAGCGTTTTCAGATCGAGTGTGAGAATTTCAGTCTCACCTTTCGCACCCTTCGTTTTCTTATAAAAGCCTTGTCCCGTTTTATCGCCAAGCCATTTGTTTTTCTCAAGGGTGGTGACCACGTCGGGGAGCTTGAACATCTCGCGGCCTTCGTCGTTGACCAGGCCGGCATACAGGTTATTCGCAACTTTCACGAGCGTATCGAGACCCACCACATCTGATGTGCGGAACGTTGCCGATTTCGGTCTGCCGATCACCGGCCCTGTAAGTTTATCGATCTCGTCCACGTTCATGTCGAATTTCCTCATGGAGTCGATCACTTTCAGCAAGCCAAAAATTCCCACGCGGTTACCGATGAAAGCAGGTGTATCCTTACACAACACGGTGGTCTTTCCGAGGAAGAGATCACCGTAATGCATCAGGAATTTTGTGACTTCAGGATCCGTCTTGGCAGTTGGAATGATTTCCAACAGCTTGAGGTATCGGGGTGGATTGAAGAAGTGGGTGCCTGCGAAATTCTTCTGAAAGTCTTCACTTCTTCCCTCTGACATCAAATGAATCGGAATACCCGATGTGTTCGATGTGATGAGCGTACCGGGCGTTCTGTATTTTTCTACTTCGGTATAAACCGCTTTCTTGATATCAAGATTTTCAACCACCACTTCGATCGTCCAGTCGTAGTTCTTGATCTTCGGCATGTCGTCTGTGAAGTTTCCAAGCTTTACACGCGATGCAAATTTCTTACTGAAAAGCGGGGCCGGGTTCGCCTTGAGTGTCGCCTCAAAGGAACTCTGAACAATCCTGTTCTTCACGGCCGGACTGTCGAGCGAAAGCCCTTTCTTCTTTTCGTCTTCCGATAGTTCTTTGGGAGCAATGTCGAGCAAGAGTACGTCACAACCGATATTTGCGAAGTGACAGGCAATGCGCGAACCCATAATGCCGGAACCAAGGATTGCTACTTTTTTTATGGTGCGATTCATAATGTAGATAGATCAATTATATGACAACCCGTCACCGGGCTATCGTTTGATAAATTTCGTTGCGCTCGATTAATTTGTTAATCTCCTGCACCACTTCAAAAAAAACATCCAGCTTCTGACCCGGAATCTCTTCCCGGATCGCCTCATTAAACCGTAACACGGTATCCTTCGCCTTTTCTTTATTCTTCTTTCCCGCTTTGGTGAGGCATATTCTTACCGACCGCTTATCGTTCTTGTCCGTCTCGCGATAAATCAAGCCTTTGTCTTCCATGGACTTGAGGAGCCGGGTAAGGCTGCGCGTCTCCAACCCCATCATGGGACCAATTTTCGTTGCGGGTGTGCCTTCTTCTGAATTGATGTTCAACAAGGCGAATCCCACAGACATGGTGCCGCCATACTTCATAGCCTGTTGATTGTACATCCGCGCAATCGCATGCCATGCGGCCTTGATGTTAAAATCGATCGTTTCTTCCCGTTTCAAACGTTGGCTAAGGTAGAAGAATAAAAATTAGTATGCATGCCGAGCATATTAATTTTATTTCCACGCGCCATTAAGAATCTCAAGCGGATGAAAAAGGCCTAATTTGATTGCTGCGCAGCGATTTCGGCATTTTTCTTAGCCGCTGCAGCCTCCTTGGCCAGGGCTTTATTGTTTCGTCTGCCACCAATAAAAAGCACGATAAAAATCGCGATAAACAGAAAACGAGCCGTGAGCGGCAGGATTGGCGCCAGCAATGCTGATAGCAGCCAGATGATCGGAGCAGGAAGCGTGCGCGCGACAAACCAGCGTGCGCCCACGGGTGTAAGCGTATCCGTAGCGCCTTCGCGCTTGATCGCGTAAGAAACCATCCAGTAGTTGAATAATCCGATTAATGCGACGTTAATCGCATATACAGTGAAGGCGGAATTGTAGGCGAAATTTTTTGCGTACAGGGCTGTTGAAAACGGGAGCATGACGACAAACAGCAAGTGCCAAATGTTAAGCCAGAGCAATTTGCTGTCGTAGTGTTTAATAATCTGGGCATTCTGGAGATGTGCCCGCCAATAAAGAGCAGTCACAAAAAAACTTATGAACAAGCTGATAAAGCTTGGTATCAATTTATTGAATGTGCCTAATAATCCCAGATTTTGAACTTCATTGCTTGACGGAGGTTTCACTTCAAGGATCAGCAGCGTGATCGCGATGGCGTAAATAGCGTCGCTGAAATTATTGACGCGATCGGTAGGGAAGCGGTTTATCATTTTACTTTTTTCTTAACCTTCATCAAGGCGGCAGCCTGTCCTATCCAGTTATCGCGGCCTATACGATCGGGAAAAAACTTGATGGCTGCTGCAACGCGGTCTACCATCTCCGGTGTAAGCGCTGCGATTTGTTGATATGAATAGATACCGATATCATTCAGCCGTTTTTGAATGACCGGGCCGATGCCGCTGATCTTCGTGAGGTCGCTTTTGACTTGGGAAGTCGATGGGGTAAACCTTGAGTGTGCCGCCGGCTTCGGGGTCTCCGCGGGTTTCTCTTCGAGTTGTGATTTCAGGCGGCTCACGCGAAGGCGCTCTTCTGCCAATTCGTTCCGAAGTTGTGAAGCGGCATCCCTCACGGAATCTGATTCACTTTTTAAGTTCTCATAACGCCGTTGATATTGATACAGCTCCTGTTCTATTTGCGATAATCGATTTTGCGCCTGCAGACTCTTCTGCTGTGTAACGAGCGCCACTTCACGCTGCCAGTCAGCCATCTGTTTGCGCACGGATTCATTCTCTTTTTCAACAAGATTGATCTGTTCATTCAGCATGGTATTGCTGCGCTCGGCTCTTCCGAGCTGTCCGCGTACAAGTCTGAAGGTTTTTTCGCTTAACAACCAGGAGCCGGCGAACCCGATCAGAAACGCCATTAAGATCATAGCCAGTATTTCAAGTGCCGGGACGAGGTCACAAAGGCCTCGAACTTCACATAGATACCAGCGCGTGAAAAACACACACAAAAGGAGGAAAAACGTGATTAGAACGTAAACAGCGCGCATTTTCCCAAGTTCAATACAGTTTAAAGATACGCTTTTTCCCTGCCAGCCTGAAAAAATCGGGGCTGAGCCTGCAACCTCGGGCCGTTACCTGCGTCTATAAGCATAATTCACTTAGGTATTCACAATATGCATTCACCGGAACTACTGAAGGGTACTCTTCAAACCATTCTTTTAAAAGTTCTTAAAGACAACGGGAGGATGTATGGCTATGAAATCACACAGCGTGTGAAGGAGTTATCGGATAGCCGGCTATTGCTTACTGAGGGCGCTCTCTATCCGACGCTCCATAAGCTGGAAGCAGAGGGCTTACTTAAAACAGAGACCGTCATGATCGGAAAGCGCGTGCGTAAATATTACTCACTTACATCCGAGGGACGTTCTATTGTAAAAGAACGGGTGGCAGAGTTTGCTGATTTCATAAAAACTATGTCGAATGTGTTGAATGTGCAATTAGGTTAAACACACAGGACGCGCTTGGAATTGAGGGGCGAACATATTGATTACATCGTCAAAGACCTTAACTACCGCGGAATAGTTGCGGAAGAAATACAGGATGAACTGATCGACCACGTCTGCTCAGCGGTGGAGGTGGAAATGAAAAATGGAAAGAAGTTCATTGACGCCTATGAGATTGTTCTTCGCTCTTTCGGTCGATCAACGGGACTTCGTCAAACGCAAACACAAACCATCCGGGCAACAGACAAAAACACAAGGATTATGATTAAGAATTTTCTCCTCATTGCTTTTCGCAACCTGCGGAAACACATGTTCTATACATCCATTAACATCCTGGGGCTGGCCGTAGGGGTGGCTTCTTGTCTTATTATCTTACTGTATGTGATCGACGAGCTAAGCTATGATAAGCACCATGCCAACGCTGACCGCATTTATCGCGTGGATTGCGAAATCATTTTCGGGCCTAACCATCATCGACTTGCAACCTCTCCGGCTCCCTTGGCAGACGCTTTCCGCACAGAACTACCGGAAGTGGAGGCTTCTTCCAGATTCTGGGACGTAGGCTCTGTTCTGGTCAAGCGTGTGGATCAGAATATCAAAGAATCAGATATCATCTTTGCCGACAGCTCTGTATTCAGTGTATTCACAATTCCATTCATCAAAGGCAATCCCAGGTATGCATTGCGTGAGCCTTTCACGATGGTGATTAGCAAAAAAACCGCTGACAAATATTTCCCCAATGAAGATCCAATCGGCCAAACGTTAATCGTTGAAAACAAAGACAGCTACAAGATCACTGGCGTCTTCGAAGACATGCCTTCAACCAGTCATTTCCACTTCGAAATAATCCGATCGCTCGTAAGCGACGACTACCACAAAGACAATCAATGGCTCAGCAACAATTTTGTAACGTTCATCAAACTCCGGCCCGGATCCGATCCGAAGGCGGTTGAGGCCAAATTTCCCAAGCTCGTCGATAAGTATGCCGGACCTCAGGCAGTCGAGGCGCTTGGAAATGATTTTTCGATGGAGAAGTTTCGGCAATCCGGTAACAAGTTGGACTGGACTTTGCGTCCGCTCACCGACATTCATCTCAGGTCGGACATGACTGCCGAACTTGGTGTTAACAGTGACATTGCTTATGTGTATCTGTTCGGCGCTGTTGCTCTGTTCATCCTCGCAATAGCGTGCATCAATTTCATGAACCTCAGCACGGCGCGGTCGGCGAACCGCGCAAAAGAAGTGGGTGTAAGGAAAGTAATGGGCTCCATGCGCTCGCACCTGGTACGCCAATTTCTGACTGAGTCAACGATGCTTAGTTTTTTTTCATTTCTGATAGCACTCGCCATTGCATGGTTGGCGCTACCGGCTTTCAATGACCTTTCTGGCAAAACGCTCTTGCTTCCTTTTAACAATGGCTACTTCTGGCTACTGATCGCAGCGGGCGCGCTCGTGGTGGGTCTTCTGGCAGGAGTTTATCCCTCGTTCTTCCTGTCCGCATTTCGTCCGGTGAATGTTTTGAAAGGCAATGTTTCACTAGGTATGAAAAGCGGCATGGTAAGAAGTTCACTGGTGGTCTTCCAGTTTTGGATTTCGATCATGCTCATTGTGGGGACAATCGCTGTCAACAGACAACTGTCATTTATTCAAAACAAGAAAATTGGATTCAGCAAAGATCAGGTCATCGTCATCAAAGATACCTACGCGCTCGAAAATCAGCTTCAGGCTTTCAAAGATGAGGTGTTGAAAGACAGCCGCGTAAAATCAGGAACCATTTCGGGATTTCTTCCGGTGAGTGGAACTTATAGAACTGACAACGCTTTCTGGCCTGAAGGGATCCAGCCCAGTGCAGACAATCTCGTGAGTTTTCAATGCTGGCGTGTTGATTATGATTACGTGCAAACTCTTGGAATGAAAATCAAGGAAGGCCGTGACTTCTCACGTGAGTTTCCTTCTGATTCCGGAGCGGTAATTCTCAATGAAGCAGCGATCAAATTGTTCGGCTTCGAAGCCGATCCCATCGGAAAAAAAATAAGCTCATATAGCGGTGCGCCCGGAGCGGCCGGTAATAACATTGAGAGTTATCCAGTGATCGGGGTTCTGGAAGATTTTCATTTTGAATCGATGAAGCAACACATCACGCCACTGGGTTTATTTCTTCGAAAGAGTTCTGGTATGATTTCTTTCAAGTTTGAAGCTAAAAACTCAGGCGAGGTAATTGAATCCATCGGGAATACATGGAAAAAAATGGCCCCCGGATTGCCATTCAGTTATTCTTTCCTGGATGAGGATTTCGAAAAGATGTACGCTTCGGAGCAGCGATTGGGCAAAATTGTCGTGGTATTCGCAACGCTTGCGATCATCATAGCATCGTTGGGTCTTTTCGCCTTGACGGCATTCACCGCTGAACAGAGGACCAAAGAAATCGGTATCCGAAAAGTGTTGGGGGCTTCTGTGGGCAGCATCGTCATGTTGCTATCAAAAGAGTTTGGTAAGCTTATCATCATCGCCTTTGTGCTCGCTGCACCGATAGCCTGGTTTGGTATCGACTGGTGGTTGAAGAGTTACACATATAAAACAGAGATAGGGATTCTCGTCTACGTGTTGGCTGGTATTATGGCATTCCTGGTTGCCTGGCTTACGATGGGATATCAGTCTTTACGCGCCGCATCCAGTGATCCCGTGAAATCACTGCGAAGCGAATAGCTACTGGACGTCACGGATAAGTTGCTCGAAGAAAGCAAGCGCATATTGATAGCTCTCTAAACTTGCCCTTTCGTCAATGCCGTGGAAGCCTATCGGGTCGATCATAGGACTGAATTTTATGATCCCTTCCGATACTTCATTGAAGTGCCTGGAATCTGTTCCACCAATCATGAGAAACGGTGTGGTGATCGTGTTTGGAAAAACCTTCTTTACAACCACTTCAGTCTTTTTGAATGCAAAGCTTTCTTCGGGCGTTACGCCGGTTGGCTCACCTTTGAAGTTGTTGAAAGTTGAAACCGTAACACGATCATCGTTGATCACTTCTTTCACTCTTTGAATCACTTTGTCAGCACTGTCGCCGGGAAGCAATCGAAAGTTAATGGTAGCTTTTGCGATGGTTGGGATCACATTGTCTTTTACTCCCGCTGTCAGGATGGTCGGAGCAATGGTTGTTCGTACCAGCGCATTACCTCCGCCGGTCTGTTCATAGATGCCAATGATCACGCCTTTGAACAGCCATTGATTTGCGAAAACCATTTTTTGCAGAAAGGGCATCTCGGGCCCTATATGTTCGAGAAAGCCCTGTGTTGATTCTGAAAAACTCGCGGGAAACGGTTGTTCACGCAGACGCATAATCGCTTGCGCAAGGATGTCGATCGAAGTTTCAGCTTCAGGCATAGAAGAGTGGCCTCCATTTTTTTCCGCCGTCAACTCCAGTGATAGGTAGCCTTTTTCTGAAGTTCCAATCAATGCCACGGGCCTGGTCATGCCTGGCACACGTTCATTGGTGATAAAGCCCCCTTCGTCAAGCACCAGATCTGCTTTGATGTTCCGTGATTTCAGAAGTGCGGCAGTAGCGCGTGCGCCGACTCCACCAAGTTCTTCGTCGTGCCCAAACGCGAAATACATGGTCCGCGCCGGCTGGAATCCTCCTGCCAATAATTTCTCGGCAGCCTCCATGATACTGATGAGATTGATCTTGTCGTCAGCAGTGCCACGACCCCAGATAAATCCGTCTTTTACCTCGCCAGCAAAAGGATCAACTGTCCATTTGTTTTTCGTCGCCTCTTCGATCGGAACCACGTCCTGATGGGCCATGAGGATAACCGCATTGAGCGACGGATCCTTGCCTTCCCACCGATAAAGCAGACTGTATTGTGCGACCCTTTCTCGAGTCAGCCTGGCATGAACCAACGGATACGTCTTTTCGAGATAGCGGTGAAATCCAAGGAAAGCCGACGAATCAAACTGAGTTGAGTCGCCGTAAGAAATAGTTTTAAAGCCAATCGCTTTTTGAAAATGTTCAATCGCACTTTGTGATGGCGGTTCGGTCGCGATTGTTTCTACGTTGAGTTGCTTCGACTGAAACCGAAATGTATTGAAGAGCAGGATCGCTATCAGTAAAAGAAGGAGAATCGCGATTGCACGGAAGAACTTTTTCATCAGTGGGTTAAGATTTCTGACGAAAGTTAATCCGCTCGCGGGGCCTGGCAAAATGACCGTTCGCCGGACTAATTGTGTGAAGATTGTGATGCGTGTCCCGGTGAACCCTGGTCACATTTTCTTTTCCGGCTGGAAGTCTCCGCGCAGCACCCGATAACGTTTTCTGGCTTCGGCAGCGTAAACGCTTCCCGGATATTTATCGAGAAAGGTCCGGTAGATCTCCATGGCCTTTTCTTTATTCTTCAGATAGTGTTCATAGATATCCGCTTCCATGAAAGATGCATCGTCAGCCAGGATGTCATCGGGAAATTCAGATTGAATTTTCTCCAGGCGGTTGAGAGCAAGCTGGAATTCACCACGCTGCAATCGGAGGTTTGCCTCCAGCCAATAGATGTCGTCACGTATCGTTTTAGAAACCTGCGATGGCGCCGTCTCGATCCACACTGAGTCTGTGAGCACCTTTCCCTGGACGCGCGCCTCGCGATCCCGCTTCAAAAAGTCGCTCAGTTCTTTTGCCTCTTCCGCCGACAAATTTGATTTATTTTTTGGCCACAGGTTTTGATTGAAGGCATCCTCTTTACTCATTCTCACCTGTCCACCACCTCCGAGCTTATTGAGGCGGGTCAAGGCTTCATCGGTCTTGTTTTGAAGTAGCAACAATTCAATGGCAGCATATTCTTTCAGATCTGCGCCAACCGAATCAAACGCTGTATTCTCTTTGATACGCATGCTCAGGTCCATGGCATCGTTAGCAATTTCCCTTGTAGTCGCCTGCTTCAGGATGTCCAGGTGCTCTTGCGCGAGTCTGAATTCACCTTTGTAGTAAGAAAGCTTTGCGTTACGCAATTTTGCTTCATAGCCAAGAGGTGCATCGCGTTGATTTTTTTCCACTTGGGAATAAAGCAGGGTTGCTTCCCAAGGCTCCTCTTTCAATAAATAGATATCACCCAAATCCAATTTTGCCCTGGCCTTCAGGTAAGGAGGCACGCGCGGATGATTGGAAATTGCCGTGAGTTTAAGAATCGCCGAATCCTTTTCATTCAGGTAGTACGCGTGAAGCAATGCCTCATTGAGTGCGGCCTCATAACTATTTCCATTATCAGGGTACTTTGCGATAAATGATTGATACTCTTTTGTTAGGTAACGCACCGAATCTCGGTTTACAGGAAAATTCCGTTTCACCTTTGCCTCACGTGCCCGGATCAAACCCAGTCGTGCGGGTAGGTAATTGTCGGTGTTAGGAAATTCCCTGATCACGTATGAAAAGCTCTTGTCGGCGTTTTCATAATCTTTGTTGTTGAGCGCGATCTGTGCAATCTCCAGCGTTTTTGAATTTTCTTTTCGAAATCTTTTGTCATAGGCACGGGCCTGGATAAATGCTGCGTAGAAATTCTTTTGCTGCAGATTGACCCAGATCAGAAGATCCGCAAAAACTTCCGAATCGGGAGACTGCTGAACTTTATCGTATAGCATTCGCTCCAAAGACTCAAGCTCGTCCGGTTTGTTCAAGAAAAGCTGCAGAAGATTTTTGACGTAGTTGAGATTTGATGGAGACTGAGTGATGTAGTTAAGATACTCCTGTACCATCTCGTCACGCTTGCCTTGCATCCGAAATAGGTTCGCCATTTCCAAAGTGAAAACTGTTGGATTACCAATCGTCTGGCGAAGTTCGGACAGAGCCAGGACGGCATAGTCCGGGAGATTGTGCGAAGCGAGGTAATCAGATAACGCTTTAGTTTTATAAACGTCGGGAAGAAAATTTTTTATTAACCCTTTAAAATATTTGTCGGCTTTAGCGACTTCGCCGGACCTCATGTATACCATACCAAGGTCGGCACGGTAAGAAACCCTGTCTTCAGATTTTTTAAGAACTTTTTCAACATATTCCTCTGCATCCTTGTATTTACCCATATCAAGCATCAACGCCAGATAGTTGTTGTGGATAGAGGCAATATTATCTGAATTTTTTGCCAGCGACTGATACATCGCAAGCGCCTTGTCTTTTTCACCTTTCAAAAAATACTCGTTCGCGATCCTGATATCGGAGTCCTGGGCGCAGAGAGGTTGTGCACACCCCACAAGACATAGTATTATTAGTTTATATATATATATTAAATAATAATTGTAATCACTGGTGTGCATTTGTTGATAGCTTCAGTTTTGCGTGTTATGTATGCAGTTTGTGAACAGGTTGTGGGTAACAGATTGGTTATTTAAAGGTAGTCAAGAGAAACGTTGGATGTTCTGAACATATTGGCAATTTGTTTACAAATGTTTCAACGATTCTACAGATGTGAATAAGGTTCCTCCATATGGGGTGAATTGAGGATAGATCTTGTTTTTTGTGAGAAATGAGAGGTTGTAAGTTGGAATGGTGAAGTTGGGCGAATTTATCAACAAGTTATCAGAAGCGAATGACCAATGGTCCCAATTCCCAATTCGCGCGTAGCGGCACGGTTTGTTTTCCCTGAGGTGTTTTATAGTAAATGACTTTTTCTGGGGCGATATGTTTGAAATAGCTGCCAGGATCCCATTTGCCGTTTTTATTTGTATCGAGGGTGACCCTGATTTGATAATCACCAGGTGAAAGGTTTTTGAATGTGAATTTTTTTTCGTTTCCAATGGTGCGTACGACGGAAAATTCTCTGTTGAGGAGCTGGATGAAATAGTTTTTTTTGTCGGTTTGGATTTCAATAAGGAGTGTTCCTGTTTCTTTATAACGAGTGACCGAAATAGATTCAGATATTCTTTTGCTGGAATCTCCTTCGATAGATAGGAATGCGTTGTTGCGAGCCCGTAGTGTTAGCTGGGGACTGGGTAATTCTTTACCAGTGGAATCTTTTGGTTGCTCGATCAGTTCTTTCGTGATGGCTTTTTGAAGTCGCAATATTTTATTGATAGGGTCCGGAGTTAAATCTTCTTTGCTGATGGAGATAGTCGATGTGGTGTCTACTTGGATAAAAAGACTGTCAAAATTGACAATCGTGACTGGTTTGTTAAAGGTGATATCTGTTTTAAGAAGTAATGTTTCAGAATCTACAGTTGGCTTTCCGAGATTGAACTTGAATTCGCTTTTGAAGAGTTTGATGTTGTTTCTTTTAATGTAGAAAGTGGAGTCCGCTGTTGATTGGATCGAATCGGTGGCATGGAAAGATACTTTGATGCTGTCCGTCATTTCAGGTGGTGCGTACAACAGAATTTCCGTTTGGTTATCTCCATATGCGTTGGTAATGTCACCATTCGTTTCGAGGGTGTATGATGAACTGGCTTTATTGAGTCGCAATCGCGTGAGGATGTCTGTAGTTCTTATGGTAGTGATTTTGAGAGGTCGTGAATCAAGCGTGATTAATCCCACCCTGATTGAGTCAGTAATGCTGGTTCGACGGAGGTCAATGGAATCGAGTAGGTAGCCGAATTTTTCTGTTCGGCTATCAACGCGAAGGTTTTTGTTCTTATCGTCGAAAGCGTATATTTTAAAAACGGAAGGTTTAATGTTTTCAATTTTAAATCGCCCCTTTTTATCTGCCTTGGTGAAATATCTTGACGTGTCTGAAAAGATGTCGAAACTATCTTGTTGGTAGAGTCCTACAGTTATTTTTTCTGCAATAGTACCTGTGAGAAGATTGTTGATTTTTCCAAAGATGAACATCGAGTCGATTTCTGGGCCGGTGCTGAAGGCAAGTTTGGAACTGTCAGCCGGATTGGATTCAGTGATGTCTTGTATTCCATCTCTTGGAAAAATGCTGTAGGTAGTATTTTCTGACCATCCGTTTTCTGGTTTGATAGTGATTGTATTCCCTTTGACTGTGATTTCTCGTTTTCCGGGAGATGGACTGATGATGATTTCATCTTTCGGGTTATTAAGCTTTACTGGTTCATCGAAAGTGAGCGTCACTGTCTTTGCTGTAAAATTTTTTGAGTTGTGCGACGGTATGCTGTTTGTGAGGTAGGGCTTCTTCACATCTTTTGGGCCTCCAGTGGGAGTAGTGATGGTAGCGCAGCCGAAAGTGAGTGCGAGGAGTAACGATGAGATGATCCGGCGCATCTTCATTTGCCAGCGATATATATGAGGGATGAGTAGTTTTTGTTCCGCGTAGCCTTAAAGTTAGAAACAACTGATATCCAAAAGGCCCTTAGCATGTGTTTCAAATTGAGGGTACCGTTGTTTTTATACTTTTCACTCAATTGACTGACATAGTAGGCGTCGAGTTTCATCGGAACTATATCCAATAGTTTAAAGCCTTGCTTTGCGAGAAGGGTGGTCATATTTTTCTGGGAAAAGTGCCAGAGGTGGCGAGGAACATCGTATGCAGCCCAATAATTCTTGTACAAGGTTGCGTCATATGATTGCCAGTTTGGAACTGCGATAAAAATGGTGCCAGAATTGGTTAAAAGATTTTTGAGTTTGTGAAGGGTGTGATCCAGGTTATACACGTGCTCAAGTACATGCCACATGGTGATGACGTCGAATTGCGTCACGGGGATTTGATCCAGGGAGTCCTTTATTCTGGGGTGGTTTTTCTTAGCGTCCGAAGGTTCTATTCCGTAACCGTTGATGTTTTTGGAGAGACAATAATCAAGGAAGTGTCCGGTCCCTGCGCCGAAGTCAAGGATGGTGTTTGTTTTGAGGTTGTTTTTGATCAAAGCGTACTTCCATCTTAATGTGAAATGCCTGACAATTAGATAGATACGGTCAATAATGCCATGTGTGTTCGATGTATGAGAGATGTATTTTGTTGATTGGTAATATTTGCCTGCATTGCTTTCAGTTGGACGTGGATTGGTGGCGAGCATCTGGCATTCTACACATTGTTCCACATGAAACGATTCGCCGGTTGTGGTGTGGTCAACACAAGTCAGAAAAGGCTTGAATGAGTGACCGCCACAGACGGGACATGAAACAAGTTTTTCCAATGACATTATTTGCCAAGATAAACGGTCAGAATGGAAACGTCTGCGGGGGAGACGCCACTTATGCGGGACATTTGTCCGATGGTGGTTGGTTTTATTTTTTTTAGTTTTTCTCGGGCTTCAGATGATAGGGCTTTGACGCGATCGTAATCGAAGTTGTCGTGGATTTTATATTCTTCAAGGCTTTCGATCTTTTCTGCCATTTTTTGCTCTCTGTCGATATAGGGTTCGTATTTGAGAACGATTTCAGCTTGTTCAATCACTTCAGGGGTGAACCTGGATATGAGGTGAGTAAGAGAATGGTGAAGCTGACTGAGTTCTTTGATGTTGATTTCAGGACGCTTCAATAGACTAGCTGCTGAACTTTTTTCGCGGATGGGTGACGATGCCATTGCGGAAAGGTTGTCGTTGATTTCTTCCGGGGAGATTTTTGTTGAGCTGAGGGCAGAGATGGCTTCGTTCAATGACGATTTTTTTGATTGGAGCGCGGTGTATCGTTCTTCACTGGCGAGACCGATGGAGTATCCTTTTTCCGTAAGGCGGAGGTCCGCATTGTCCTGGCGTAATAAGATTCTATACTCGGCACGTGATGTGAACATACGGTACGGTTCTATCGTGCCTTTGTTAACCAGGTCGTCGATGAGTACGCCAATGTAAGCTTCGGATCTTTTAAGGATGAGTGGGTCTTTGCCAGAGATTTTGTTGTGGGCGTTAATTCCAGCCATTAGACCTTGACACGCTGCCTCTTCATATCCGGTGGTTCCGTTTATTTGACCCGCAAAATACAGATTATCAAGTAGTTGTGTTTCAAGACTAGTTTTGAGCTGAGTTGGTGGGAAATAGTCGTATTCGATGGCGTAGCCTGGTCGAAACATTTTGGCTTTCTCAAAACCTGGAATTTTCGTGAGGGCGCGATACTGTACATCTTCAGGAAGAGAGGTAGAAAATCCATTGACATAGATTTCTATGGTGTTCCATCCTTCGGGTTCGACGAAGATTTGGTGGCGTTCACGATCGGCGAACCGGCTGATTTTGTCTTCAATTGATGGACAATATCTTGGGCCAAGTCCATGAATGCGGCCTTGAAACATAGGAGATTTTGAAAAGCCTTTTTCAAGCTCTTCGTGGACTGATTCATTTGTGTAGGTGATCCAACAGCTGAGTTGTTTTGATAGAGGCTTGGAGGAATTGAGGAAAGAAAATTTTCCTGGTTCTGAATCCCCGGGTTGTTCCTCCATTTTAGAATAGTCAAGAGAACGGCCGTCGATACGCGGAGGGGTTCCGGTTTTCATTCTCCCTGATTCGAAGCCGTAAGAAATTAGATCTTCAGTGAGGCCAGTTGAAGCTTTTTCAGCTGTTCTGCCGCCCCCAAAGTTCTTTTCGCCTATGTGGATTTTCCCGTTTAGAAAAGTTCCGTTTGTGAGTACAACGGCTTTTGCTCGGATTTCAAGACCTAAGGCTGTTTTGACACCGACTATTTTTTTGTTTTCGACAATGATCCCGGACACCATTTCTTGCCAAAAGTCGAGGTTCTTGGTGCCCTCGAGCATGAGTCGCCATTCTTCTGAAAATCTAGCTCTGTCGTTTTGAGTGCGAGGGCTCCACATGGCCGGGCCTTTCGACCGGTTTAGCATCCGGAATTGGATCATAGATTTGTCTGAAACGATTCCTGAGTAGCCTCCAAGCGCATCAATTTCACGGACAATTTGACCTTTAGCAACTCCACCCATAGCAGGGTTGCATGACATTTGCCCGATTGTGGTCATGTTCATGGTGACCAACAGGACTTTTGAACCCATGTTGGCCGCAGCGGCGGCGGCTTCGCATCCGGCGTGTCCCGCGCCCACTACTATTACGTCGTATTCCGAAAACATTCCTTTATTAAGCTAGTTCCACGTGAAACAGTTCATTTTTTCAAACAGATGAGTCTTAAGTCACCTTCCATTACGTTCAGGCTGAGCATGGCTGAGGCAAGGGTTCGTTGCTCAAAATATGGGTTGCCTCAGCCCCCCTGCAGACCACATTCAGTTTCACGTGAAACTCTATTTCCACAAAGATAGATAAGCTTCCTCTTTACTTCTCATTTGCGCTTTTTCTGAGCGCGTTTTGTCTTTGTACCCAATGAAGTGCAAAAGTCCATGAGCAATCACGCGCCGAAGTTCGTGCTCAAAGGGTTGCTGAAAGCTCTTGGCATTATCACGGACCCTTTCGACACTGATGTATATCTCACCAGAGATCTTGTGATTTTCGGAAAGATCGAACGAGAGGATGTCGGTCAGTGTATTGTGATTGAGATACTGTTTGTTCATACCCAAAAGTGTAGAGTCGGGGACGAAAACGTACGTGAGGGAGTGTAGCCGTCGTTTTTCGGACGCGCAAATCTTCTTAAGCCAAGCGGTGGTTTTGCGGGGGTTGGGAATCTTGAAGGAGGGGATTTGGGAGAAGTATGAGATCTCCGGCATCAGGCATTCATGTAAAAACTGAGCTCTACTACCCTTCCGCCTTCTTTGAAATCTACCTCATCAGAAAGGTGCTTCATGAGGAAAATTCCACGACCTCCAGGTTTCTCGAGGTTTTCCGGGGACGTTGGGTCAGGAAGATTGTCATAATTGAATCCTTCCCCCTGGTCTTCGATACGAAACTTGATCGTGCTTTCTTCCAGAGAAAGAGACAATAAAACATTTTTTGTGGAATCGCTTTTACTGCCGTGCTTAATGGCGTTGTTGACGGCTTCGGTTACGGCAATCATAATGTTGCCGTAGATGTCGTCATCTAAATGGAATTTTTCTCTTGCGTTGTCGATGAAGCTTTCAATCATCCTGATGTTCTCCGTAAGAGCAGGTACTTCTATCCGGATGTTCTTCATAGCCATATTTACTTCTGGGTGCCGAGTCTTTTGAAGTACTCGTTTACTTCCTTTTTATAATAAGGGTAAAGTTTAGGCGGCACGGTTTTGAGCAATTCTACTTCCTTTTCCTTTAACCTCAAATATTCTTCAAAAGCCTTCGGAATTTCTTTCTGATAATCTTTCGCAGTCTCCCCTTTTCGCTCTTCGTCGAGTTCTTGTTCGCGCATCGACTTCTCAGATTCGAGCAATCTTGTAAGTATTTCTTTTTGACGCTTGATAGTCTGTTCAGTGATCTGCTTGTTTACCAGATCCATCTCTGTTTGCTCCATCTTGCCTGGTAAATCTCCTCCAATCGCCTTACCACCCTCCTGCTTCATTTTCTCCTGCATCTCGTTCAGAGCTCTTCGAATCCGTTCTTGCTCTGCGGCCATGCGCGCGAGTTCTTCGGATAATTGCCGGCCACTCTTCCCACTGTTTTTTATTTGTTCAATCTGTTGATTCAAACGCTGCTGCATTTCTCCTAGACTTTTCGACTGACCTTTCTGTTTTTTCTTTCCCATAGAAGGCATCGCATTTGCCATCATGTCCATCATCATATCGAAATGATCATTCAACATCAGTGCAAGATTGTTGATGCCTGTCATTGACAATTGCATGTCTGTGCTCGCATTACTCTTTCTGCGTTCACGGATATTTTCAACCGATTTATCGAGATGCTCATTCAATTCACCTATTTCCCTTGTCACTACGGAACCCATAAACGGATCCTTTTTTGAGAGGGCTAACAGACTGTCTTCCAGCACTTTAGAGTCATCCTTGATCTTTAATTGATTTTGGGAAAGCTGGATGTATTTCGGATCGCTTTGCTGAATCGAATTAAAGTCTTTCATCAATGACTCCTGGTCATAAGACAACTTGATCAATCCATGAATGATCTGTCTTAACGACTCCAGGTTTTGCTGATCGATTTCCATTTCCATAGAATTCTGCATCCCCTCGAGCTGATCTTTCATCTGCTGCATTTTTTGCAGCGACTTCTTCTGCGGAGCTGTAGCCTTTTTTGAGTTTTTCTGCTGCAATGATTCTTTGCTCTGCTTTTGCTGCTCCTTCATTTCATTGATGTCCTGCTCGCTGGGGGTACTTTCCTGCTTATCCAGCTCCTCTCCCATTTTATTGAGATCATCCAGGGTCTTCTTGAAATCATCTGCCTGTTTCTCAAGCTCTTCCTGCTCCTGCGCTAGTTGTTCCTCAGTCGTTGGTTCATCCTTTTCCCCTTTTTCTCCGTCTTTTCCGTCTTTCTGGTCGCCCCTCTCTCCGTCTTTTTGATCGCCATTCTTCTCACCATCCTTGGCATCAGCGTCATTTTGATCCTGATCACCTTTTTCTTCGTTTTTGCCTTTGTTGTCTTTGGCGTCTTTGCCGTCCTTATTCTTTTCTCCGTCTTTCCCGTCCTTGGGGTCTTTTTTCTCACCCGCGAGCTCCTGTGTTTTTTCAAGGATATCTTTTTGCTTTTCGGCCTGATCGCCGATTTCACGGATGGCCTGGTCAAGTTTATAGTCGTACTGAAGTTGCTTGAATAACTCGAGTGTCCGTTCCAATTCTTTTTCAATATTGATTTCCTGCCGTTCCATCTTCTCAAGCATTTTCTGAATTTGGGATGGATCCTGGTTTTCTTTCAGCATCTTCTCCAGTTCTTCGAAGAGTTTTTTTGTTTCATCATCGAGGAGCTCGTTCATGAGCTTCTGGATCTGCTCAGACTTTTCACGTATGCGTTCATTCTGCTCGGAGAAAGCATTCTTCTTTTCTTCAAGCATTTTATTTTTTTCCTGGAGGTCTTTTACCGCATCATCCAGATTGTGTTTTTGCTGTAGCAGATCTTCAAGCATTTTCTTGTCCTGCCAGTCGAGTGATTGTTTTCCACGGAGTTTTTGTTCTGCTTGTTCAATTTGATCTTTCAGGGACTTGGCCTTGTTCAGGCTTCGCTGCAACTCGCTTTCTGTAGAAGACTGGGAACGCTTGATTTCTGATTTAAACTCTTCTTCGCTGGGCAGCAAAAACTGGTAGGCTGCTGACTTTGTTGATTTGTGGCCGTGAACGCCATCGTTATCCCAAACCTCCAGGTAGTATTCGAGACGATCACCAGCGTCAAGCTTCAGTGAATCCAGTGTCCAATTGTAGAAGAAGTTTTGCTGCTGCTGGTTTTTTTCGATGGTCAGAGGAATTACACTTGATTTCTCTTCCTTGTCTTTGTGGGTGATCACAAAATGGAGATCAAGTTTTGAAACTGCATAGTCGTCCTCAACCTGACCCGCCAAAACAATGGATTTGAAAAGCACAGAAT
Source organism: Cyclobacteriaceae bacterium (assembly GCA_044227305.1). GTDB lineage: Bacteria > Bacteroidota > Bacteroidia > Cytophagales > Cyclobacteriaceae > ELB16-189. Next base: position 504,517 of record JBGAFJ010000003.1, read on the forward strand.
CTTTCAAATGCCTTACAATGATCGACGGATATTGGTCTTTTATGACATCAATCCGATATGCGATTTTGTCTTTGTTCTTGCTGTTCTCGTTTTCCAATGAGATAGAATATTCGTCCGGATTATTGAAATTCCTTCCATACTCAAAAGTCTGATTATCAGATTGTTGCATTGATTCCGGGGCAGTGCCCGAAGAGAATAAAATGGTAGCCTGAAGTGCATTTGCGGCGTTCAGCCTCCATTTGATCCGGGTTCCTTCAGGGACCTCAAGGTTGCCGGCATTAAACAGCTGCTGGGATTGCCGGCCTGTATATGACGGGTATATCAACTGGACTTTAAGATTCAGCAGTTCGGGGCGGCTGACCAGTTTGATTGTAAACGGATTTGAATAAAATCCTGCGGCTTCAATTTGGAACGTGAGGTCCTGTTGGATTTTTTCAAACAGATATGAGAAATCACCCGCCCCGGTGCGTTCCATTTTCAATCGCTGAGGGCCCGCAACCAGATACGCCGCATCGGGAACGGCTTCGCCATCCAGTTTAATATTGAGAAGGAAATCTTCATTGGGGAATGCCTGAAGACTTTCGTTAACCACTTCAAACTTGAAAGGTGCCTGAGGAGAGAATTCCTGGTTGAAGTGAATAATGCGGTCGGCGCTCTGCGTGAAAATATTTTGATTGAAAACGAGGATCCCGGCGAAAAGTAAAAATGGGATGGCGAGATATTTCAGGTAACGCCTGTTTTCGCCGAGGTCGATGATACTTTCAAAAGAAAACTGACCGAAGATGGCTGCCTTTTGTTCGAGGCTGGCTTCAACCAACACGTTGTTGCCTGAGCCAGCGGCGGAAAGCTGCAGGAAGTTCAGGAGCCTGTCCTGAATAGAAGGAAAATGCCGGCCTATGATAGAAGCACTCTGCTCCTTTCCTATTCCTTTTCCGGTGAGCCACCATGCCAGTGGCTGTCGTAGAAATTGAAAAAGACAATAGGCCACAACACCGAAAAAAAGGATAAAGATTAACAGTCTGAACTCTTTACCGAGCCACAGATTGTATTCCACCAGCGTGGCGAGGAGGAAGTACGCGAGAAGCAGAGAGAGCGTAAGAATGCTGCCGCGCAGAAATAGATTCAAGTAGTATTTCTTCTTGAAGGAGGCAATTTTTTCATCGACGACTCTGACCTGATTCCCCATGCTGGATGAAAACGAATCCCGTTGAGTGATAGTTTATTTCGGCCTTGATTTTAACGTCAGGGCTAATAAAGATACGCACCCCCTATACCGATTTCAAGAAAGCATTTATGAAGGGTCAGAAATACTGCCATCATGGGGAGGTTGCCAGCCGAACTCGCGATCAAAATATTCGAGAGTGTGCATCTTCAGGAATTTTTCCTGTTCTAAAAGATCGAAATGGGGCAATTTTTTCTGCATTTCCCAATGAGGCCAGCCTTCCGCATCAAGGCCCTCCAATTTGTAGTAGCCAGAAAAGCTAAGGAGTTTACAGATCGCGATGTGCATCAGATCCTGCTTCTGTTCTTTGGTGAATCGCTGATGTCCCTTGCCCAACTCCTGTACGCCGATCAGGAAGAGCACCCCGTTGAGGTCTTTGGGTTTCTGGCCGAGCATTCTTTCTATTTCTCCAAGCAGCGCCTGCCAGTTTCTTTCGAGATCGAGGTCGCGTTTAAACATTTTGAAGGGCTTCCCAATATTCGAATGCACGTCGAAGGTGTGGAATTACGATGGTGCCGCCGATGAGTGTTGCTACTCCCATGGCCTCGTTTACTTCAGCCGTAGTAAACCCGACTTCCTTGCATTTGCCAAGATGATATTTCACACAGTCATCGCACCGCAACACCAGAGAACAGGTGAGCCCGATAAGTTCCTTGCTTTTGATGTCAAGTGAGCCCGGAGCGTAGGCATTGGTGTCGAGGTTAAATATCCTCTTTATGATAAGACTATCCGACTCGGAGATTTTTTCATTCATCCGGGACCGGTAATCATTGAATTGCTTCACGATATCCATAGAGGTAAATTTTTATTCAAATATCTCTTTAACCCAAGGGAAAACAAATGGTGACGATAAATACGGCCTTTGGAGATTTCATTTCTCTATTCTTTCCGCATTACTGCCTGGCATGCTCGCGCGCGCTAGCCAAAGGCGAAGAGATTCTTTGTACCGCTTGTCTCATCGACTTGCCAAAAACAAACTACCATTTGCGTATTGAAAACCATATTAAAAACCGACTACTTGGACGATTGCCTCTAAAACATGGTTGGGCATTTTTGAAATTCAGAAAGAGCGGCGTTGTTCAGCACCTGCTTCATCAGCTGAAGTATAACAATCATCCTGAAGTAGGAGTAAAGCTGGGGCAGGCCTATGGATTTGAATTGTTGAATCAGGGATTTGACAGGGAGTTTGATCTAATCGTGCCGGTTCCGCTGCATCCCTCACGACAGCGCAAAAGAGGATATAATCAAAGCGCGCAGTTTGCGCTGGGATTGAGTGATGCGTTAAAAGTTGCGTGGACCGATTCGATTTCCATTCGCACGCGATCCAGTGTGACTCAAACACACAAAACGAAAGCTGAGCGTTGGGAAAACGTGAAGGACGTTTTTTCAATTAAAGAGTATGACGTGATAAAAGACAAACGCATTTTACTCGTAGATGATGTTATTACCACTGGTGCAACACTGGAAGCCTGCGGGCAGCATTTGGTTGAGTGTGGTTGTAAAGAGATCAGCGTGGCATGTATTGCGGAGGCGCAGTAAACTAGTTGGCAACCAGAGCTGCTTGGGCGTCAACGGTAGTGCTGTGGAAATCAGGGGAAGCAGGCAAGCGATAGCCCGCCTACATCGGGGATGTAAAATCTTTGTTTTTACTGCTGCGCGTAGGGTTTTACTGAATGGCTGAAGATAAATAAGGCTAATAAAAAAGCCCCGAAGGAATCTCCTTCGGGGCCTCTTTAGTAAAATACTTTGTTGTTAGTAGTTTGAGCCGGCGCGGATCATGGCGCAGCGGAAACCGATTGTAGCGGTTGCTGAATCCTGATCGAGGAATCGACGGGTACCTGGTGACATCCAGTATGCTACATCTTTCCAAGAACCACCCTTGTAAACTCTTGCCTTATCAGTGATCAGTGAAGTGAAACCTTGCGGGTTCTTTTCAATGTCGCTGTTATAATACTTCTGATCGTCGAGGAAACCATCGCGACGAATCGGGTTGAGGTCGTCGAAGTCCTGATAAGACAACGGGCGGTACACATCCATAACCCACTCGCTCACGTTACCGGCCATGTTATAAAGACCGTAGTCGTTAGGAGGGAATTCGTAGATGTAAGAGGTGATGAGGGCACCGTCGTTCAGGCGGCCTGCAATACCCGCATAGTCACCACGGCCTCTCTTAAAGTTTGCCAGAAAGAAACCCATTTGTTTTCCGAACGGGTTACGAAGCGCGTGACCATCCCAAGGATAGATTCTCTGGTGTGTTTGCATCTCTTCAAGCCACTGTGTTCCGATAAGAGCTTGTGCAGCGTATTCCCACTCAGCTTCAGTCGGGAGACGATATGCAGGGATTACGACGCCAGATTCGAGAGGAATTCTACCGCCGGCAGGTACTTCAGGAAGATCCTGACCTGATTCTTTCATCAATTGCTGGTTCACAGCTGTGGTGCGCCACTTGGCATAGTTGCTTGCCTGAGTCCAGCTTACACCTACAACCGGGAAATAACGGAAACCTGGATAGCGGAGGTAGTGGTCAACATAAGGATCGTTGAATGCGAGTTTTCCAACCCACACGTTTGTGTCGGGAAGCGCTGCCTGATATACTTCCTGCGAAGAGTCTTTCGCCAGATAATGCATGTATTCGAGCCAGTGGATGTTTGCGATCTCGGTTTCGTCCATGTAGAATGAAGCCACTGACACGGTACGCTCGATGTTGTCGCGGTAAGCCATCACATCTTCTTCATAAGAACCCATGACTGCGCGGCCGCCTTCAATAAAAACTGTATTAGGTGCGTCGGGCTGACCTTCAAAATCTTTTACCTGGAAACCCCCCGTTTCTTCGTCGTTGTATTTCAGGTTGGTCGCGGTACTCAACTGGCCAGGATTGATAGCTGTCGGCTTTGCATTTTTGTTGCCGCCAATGAGCGAGCAAGACGCAATTACAACGGATCCGCCAACTACAGCCAATAGACCTTTTATCTGCTTCATTTTTTGAGGTGTTATGAGTTAAAGCAACCGCTAATATAACGAGATAATTCCGTGTTTTCCAAAGCGTAGCGTTTTTTTGATAAATCCTTAATGCAGGTACAAATCCGCACTAAGAATTTGAAGGGGTTACCATCTAACGGCGGCCTGTTGGGAGATATTGTATAGACACCGATTGCATGAGTAAGCGGCTATTTTCCAGTCACCTTTTCCACGGTCCTGACGCCATCTTTTAAAGGCGTTAAAATCTTCAAAGCTGACTCAACTGACGGGATGTTTTCGATATATAATGTGGGTTGACCGGCATGTTCTTTCAATCTGCATTGTTTGGAATGTGTCTGAACGAAGGAGAGTATCCTACCGAACACATCAGATTTGAAGTAATTATCATTGTTAGCAACGAAAGTCGCGCGCAGTTTACCATTCTTAAGACTGATTTTTTCAAAACCCAGCTGCTCCCCGATCCATCGGAGCCTAACGGTATCGATCAGTTGAAATACGGATGGGGGTAATTCGCCGAAACGGTCCCTCAGCGAATTCTGAAACTGCAGCAAACCCTCATCGTCGTTAATATTATCGAGCGTTGAGTACAGCTGGAGGCGCTCGCGTGTGCTGGCGACATAATGATCGGGGATAAGAATCTCGAGATCAGTTTCAATGATACAATCCGTTGCAATCAGTTTGGCTTTTTCAGATAATTCTTCGGCAAACAGATCTTTGAATTCATTTTCTTTCAGTTCCTGGATCGCGTCATCAAGTATTTTATGATAGGTGTCGAAGCCCAGGTCGTTGATAAAGCCACTCTGCTCTGCGCCGAGCAGATTACCGGCACCCCGGATATCGAGATCGCGCATGGCCACTTTGAATCCGTCGCCGAGTTCCGAAAATTCTTCCAGCGCTGAAAGACGTTTACGTGAATCAGCGGTGAGCAGCGACGCCGGCGGTGTGAGCAGATAGCAAAAGGCTTTTTTGTTTGAACGTCCCACACGGCCTCGCATCTGATGAAGGTCACTCAAACCAAACATGTGTGCCTGATTGATGATGATCGTGTTCGCGTTTGGAATATCCAGACCGGACTCAATGATGTTCGTTGAAACCAGCACGTCGTATTCACCTTCGATGAATCGCATCATTACTTTTTCAAGCTTATCTCCTTCCATCTGCCCGTGAGCGATGCCAATGCGTGAGTCGGGAACCAGTTTGTAAATCACGTTGGCGATACTGTCAATGTCGCTGACACGATTATGAACAAAGAATACCTGCCCGCCACGTTTAAGTTCATAGCTGACCGCATCGCGAATGATTTCCTCATGGTAGGTGTGCAGCTCGGTGGTTACGGGTTGGCGGTTGGGCGGTGGTGTGGCGATGATGCTTAAATCGCGGGCGCCCATCAACGAGAAGTGAAGTGTGCGCGGGATCGGTGTGGCTGTGAGGGTGAGCACGTCGATGTTTACGCGCAGTTCTTTTAACCGGTCTTTGGTTTTTACACCGAACTTCTGCTCTTCATCAATGATTAAAAGCCCAAGATTTTTGAACTCTACGTCTTTGCTTACGATGCGATGGGTGCCAATGAGCAAATTGATCTCGCCTTCTTTCGTTTTGGCAATGATGTCTTTGATTTGCTTGTCGGTTTTAAACCTTGACACGTAGTCGATCTTCACCGGAAAATTTGCGAGGCGTTCGGAGAATGTTCTGTAATGCTGCATCGCCAGGATGGTTGTGGGCACCAGCACAGCGACCTGTTTACCATCTGCTGTGGCCTTAAACGCAGCGCGAACCGCGATTTCAGTCTTTCCGAAGCCCACGTCTCCGCACACGAGCCGGTCCATCGGGTGTGGGTTCTCCATGTCTTTTTTCACATCTTCGGTGGCGCTCGCCTGATCAGGAGTATCTTCATAAATGAATGACGACTCCAATTCCGCCTGCAAGAAACTATCGGATGAAAACGCAAAACCCGGAGCGCGTTTTCGTTTTGCGTAAAGCTCGATCAGCTCACGGGCAATGTCCTTGACCTTGTTTCTTACTTTGGATTTTTTGTTGTCCCATTCGTCCGTGCCCAGTTTACTGACTATCGGGGGCGTTCCTTCTTTGCCTGAATATTTTGAAATCTTGTGCAACGAATGAATGCTGGCATAGAGCATATCATTGTCGCGAAATACCAGTCTTACCGCTTCCTGCTCTTTTCCGTTGACTTCTTTCTTCTCGAGTCCAGCGAACTTGCAGATACCGTAGTCGATGTGTGTTACAAAATCACCTGGTTGCAAAGACTGAAGTTCACGGAATGTCAGCGCCTTTGACTTGCTGAATTTTTCTTTCGCGCGCGAACGATGAAAACGTTCAAATATCTGGTGGTCGGTATAACAGAGCACCTTCAGTGACAAGTCTATGAATCCCTGGCGCAAAGCAAAATCCAAAGACTGAAATCTCAACTCGGGATGTATCTCATTGAAAACACCATGCAGACGCTCAACCTGTCGTGATTGTTCTGCCGCGATGAAATTGGAGAAACCCTGCATTTGGTGGTCGACCAGATCCTTCGCGAGAAGTTCAAAGTTTTTGTTGAAGGCGGGCTGAGCAGACGAACGAAATTCGAATGTAGCGACGGACAAAAAATGAAAGCGGCTTCCGAATTCAATCACTGAAAGAGCTGAAAGTTTTTTCAGAAAGGAAGACGATGATTCGAAAAGATGTTCCGGTTCGAGCGCCAGCTTGCTTCCGCTTTCGCGCACGATGCGGTCGAAGCCAGCAGACGCTTTGTCAAACGATTTGCTGATCACATCAGCAGTCAGCTGAACATCTTTTATCCAAACGCGGGTATTGGTGGACATGAACTCCAACAGGGATTGACGTTCTTCCTGTACGAGTCTTGTCTGAACGTTCGGCATAAGACTGACTTTGTCCAGCGACTCAACAGAAAGCTGGGACCCCGGATCGAAGCTGCGGATGCTGTCTACTTCATCGCCAAACAATTCGATCCGATAAGGAAGTTCGTGGGCGAATGAGAATACGTCGATGATGCCACCACGCACTGCAAATTGACCAGCCTCGTAGACGAAATCGGTTTTTTCAAACTCATAGGAGTGAAGGAATTCCTCAAGAAACTCCCGATCGAGCCTCTCTTTGGTTTGAACAATAAACGTATTGCTGGCCAGCGATTTTTTTGTGATTACTTTTTCCGAGAGCGCGTCGGGATAGGTGATGATAATTTGTCCATCCGGGTGGGCGCTGATGTGGCTGAGGGCTTCCGCGCGCATCAACACATTGGCATTTTCAGTTTCGTCGTATTCGTAAGGCCTTTTGTACGACATCGGAAAGAGGAAGATCTCTTTTCCGTCAATTAGATTCTGCAGGTCGGTGGCAAAATAGGCCGCTTCGTCCTTGTCTTGCAAAACGATCAGGTGGCTGGCGCGGACGCTTTTATATAACGTGGCCACGATGATGGCATCGAGGCTGCCCGTAAGGCCCTTTATTCGAATAGGTTTTGCATTGGACGTACGGATCCCCTCAGCCAGATTTTGTACCAGGCTATCCGATTTGTAAAGAGAAAGAAAATCAACCGCCCTCAAATTTCGACTCCGCTCAATTTCGACTTCGCTCAATTTCGACTCCGCTCAATTTCGACTTCGCTCAATTTCGGCTTCGCTCAATTTCGGCTTCGCTCAATTTCGACTTCGCTCAAATTTCGGCTTCGCTCAAATTCGACAAAATTAGGCCTAATACACGGGGGTGCAATGACTGGCGGAAAGAAATTCCGGAGCTTGATTTGAACTTGCTACCTTTGATCCATGAAGTACATCGAGCTTTTTGTACTGCTCCTGATCGCAACCTCTATTCTTTTCCTGATCATCGGTTTGTTCAGACCCTGGGCAATGCTTTGGTGGGAAGACCAACAAAACAGGATGAAGGTCATCAAGGCTTATGGATCATTGACCCTGGTTTTCGGATTGATTTATATAGGAATTAAGATCTTCGCTCCGGCATGAAGTATTTTCTTTTGATTGCAGTGGTCATCGTTGCCGCATCTTGCAAACGGCACACTACGACGGAAACTTTTGTCGTCGCAGATTCGGTGAAAGTTGAACGGGAGCACGCACCCTCAATAAACTTTTATGCCATTGGCGGAGATACACTCCGTTTAGGTGCAATTAAAGAACAGACCATCCTGATCCTTTTCACTCCTGACTGCGATCATTGTCAACGCGAGGCGGATGAAATCAGTAAGCATCCGGAACTGTTCCGGGATTACAAACTTTACTTTGTAGCCGCCGATCAACCACCGGTGATCAAAGGATTCTCTGAAAAGCACGGTCTCGCCAACTGGTCAAACGCAGTGTTTGCACGCGGGGACATTGCGCCGGTGATGACCACCTTCAAGCCCATCAGCATGCCGGCAATTTTTATTTACGATGATCAAGGCTTCCTGGTGAAGCGTTTCGATGGCGAAACACCTGTTTTGAATATCGTTGAATTTTTGTAAGCCGCGCCTCGCGAATTCTCGTTTGTTTTTCGCACTTTCATAAAGTCATTAACCTTAACCCCTCCTGTTATGGAATTAATAGTTCTTGGAATCGTTGTTCTCTTTTTATTCATGTGTTTCGTCACCGTTCGTCAGGGAACTATTGCGGTGATTACCGTATTCGGAAAATACAGCCGCATCATGAAGCCGGGTCTGAATTTCAAGCTGCCGATCATCCAGGTGATCTATAAAAGGATATCCATTCAAAACAGATCCGTCGAATTGGAATTCCAGGCGACTACGATGGACCAGGCCAATGTGAATTTCAAAGCGATGCTGCTCTTTGCTGTGTTGAACCAGGAGGAAGAGACGATCAAAAACGTGGCGTTTAAGTTTATGGACGAGCGCAGTTTCATGCAGGCGTTGGTGCGCACGATTGAGGGATCAATAAGAAGTTTTGTTGCCACGAAAAAGCAATCAGAGATACTTTCGCTACGCACGGAGATCGTGAAAGAGGTGAAAGAGCAACTCGACCATACCCTTGAAGGCTGGGGGTTCCACCTGCTGGATCTTCAATTGAATGACATTGCGTTTGACGAAGCGATCATGCGTTCTATGGCTCAGGTGGTAGCGTCGAATAACTTAAGGGCGGCTGCTGAAAATGAAGGTCAGGCACTGTTGATCACGAAAACGAAAGCCGCTGAAGCGGAAGGTAATGCGATCAAGATTGCAGCTGAAGCGGAGAAAATCGCTGCGCAGTTAAGAGGCCAGGGTGTTGCGTTGTTCAGGGAAGAAGTTGCGAAAGGTATGTCTCAGGCTGCGAAAGAGATGCAGAATGCAAGCCTCGACGCATCATTTATATTGTTCTCAATGTGGACGGAATCCATCAAGCATTTCGCCGAGCATGGAAACGGCAACGTGATTTTCCTCGATGGTTCCAGCGACAATATGCAGCGCTCAATGCATGAGTTGATGGCGATCGGAAAAGGGATTAATCTGCCGAAGGAAGGAAAGTAGCTTTCCTTCCTTCGCTAAAGCTTCGGCAGGCGCGGAGGTCTGGATGACGTGCTTCGACCCCTCGACCCCTCGACCCCTCGACTCCGCTCGGGGTGACGGACTATTTTGATCGTTGAGACTTTAGACAGCATTCTCTGTAACGTTCCGCCGCGACATTTGCACGCTCGGCTTCAGCTTTTGCAAGTTCAGCATTTCGATCAGCCAACGCCCGCTGCTCGATAGCCATCATCTCATTTTCCTGCGCACGTATTCTAACTCTTTCAATCGCGGTTTGTTGAAAAAATCCGTAAAGAATTGCTACGCAGAGCAGGAAGATCAAAACAACAATTGTGATGTTCTTTGCCATAGGTAAAGGTTTTAATACTACTTCAAAAAATCTCCATCAATGATCATCAGCTTCACACCGGTCTTTGAAACGGATTTGTGTGAGCTTAATTCATCTGAAACCACGTAACTCATTCCAGGTTTGAGGAAGTGTTTTTCCCCGGTTTCCATTTCGCTGACGAACTCTCCTTCCAGGCAATGAACGATGTGCCCTTTACGGCACCAATGATCGGCGATGTAATTGGCGCTGTATTCCACAAGCCGGATACGAAGTCCGGGATATTGGATGGTTTGCCAGGTGGCTTCACCGGTTTCGCCAGGGTGTTTTGTTTTGGGAACGGAAGTCCAGTCGATGGTCTGAAAATCGATGTTGGAGTAAGACATATCTTTCGCGAGTTGCGGTTATACCTTTTCAGCTACGAGAACAATTTTTTCATTTTGATCCTGCGTGCAAATCAAATACAACTCACCCCCTTCTTTCAAACCCGTTTTCTTCTTGATTTCCTCCACTGACAACGGATAATTCCGGGTGAGGATGTTTGCGTGGCCGTCAGGAAAATGGTCTTTAATTTTTTTGTCGAGCTTCAACTGATCCAGGATTTTGAACGTCCTGCCGGGAAAATCGATTCTTGAATCACCGGTATATAAATGTGTGTTGGGTGCAAGTTTGGAAACTTCAAATTTTTGGGAAACCCATCTAAAGGCGCCCGCTTTCAAAATTGCAGCGTTGGGTTCGTAGATGAATTTTTGAGTTGCCGAAAATAAAACCCCTGCGGCTGCCTCTTCACTTTTTTTAAAGGTTATCATGGAGTTCAGGTCCATTTTTCCTGCGGTTACGTTCACAGCCCGGATCAGAGGTTCGTCATTGAAGCCTTTCCGGATAATAAAAACCAGTTCCCGACATTCATTGTCGATTGCAATCACCAATATCTCAGCGACATTTTTCAACTCCTGAATTCCTTGCTGAATATCCAACAGTGGAGAAGCTTTTACCAATATCAAATCCGTTCTTGAAAACAGGACTTCCAGAAGCGCCGGAACATTCGGCTCACAATCAGCAAGCCGAAAGACTTTTTTAGAATCTTTTCTTCTCGACGGATCGATATACATGAAGCTGAATCTTTCCTCCGAATCATTCAAAAACTCTTCAGCGGAAACTGCATGTACCTGAATTCCGGTACAGCCCAGGGTCTTCAAGTTCTGCTCTGCAATCTGACACAGCACGGGATCTTTTTCAACGTAATGCAAGCGATCCACGTGTCGTTTAAGAAAAGCGGCATCTACGCCAAACCCACCCGTGAGATCTACACTAGTTCCGCCCCGGCTCAAAAGCGTTAGCAAAAAAGATTGTTTGAACTTCGCCGTGATCTCCGAAGAGCATTGCTCCAGATTTAATGAAGGCGGGTATAAAATATCCAGGTTTTTATGCCAGGTGGGAAGCTTCGATTTGATCTTCTGTCGGCCCGTAATCTGCTGGCCGATAAACTTCATCGGCACGCCGAACTTTTCCCCACCCTTCAGCAGCAGTTTCTGGGCATCATCGTGCTCATGGGCGATAAGGAATTCGTGCATTTCCTTTGAAGACAACTCATCAAAAAATTCCGCAATGGTTGTCTTCATTGTAATCTAATGCAACGTGAAAGCAATGATGCCCGAGAGTACCAGAGTCACGCCAGTAATGATGCCCGCGTTATGTTCGAGTGAATGCCAATTCATTTTTAAAAGCCCCCGGTGGGCGATGCGTACCCAAATGACCATGCCACTAACTGTCACTACAGTATATAATGCCGCCAGCAGAACCACCAGCCACCAACCTTCAGCGCCAGCCACCAGGAAGTACGCTTCGATTTCGAAACAAGGAGAAAAGAACATCGCGGAAGCAAGAGATAGAATCAACTTGTTCTTGTTGACGGCTTTCTCCGGATGTCCATGCATGTGAAAATGGTGATGACGGCTGTGCTGCCAGATGTAAAAAAGTCCAAGAGCAACCAACAGAGCTGGAGCGATATACAAAGTGAAACTCTTGACCACGGCCGCAAGTTGTGCTCCGATCGCCGCGAGCAAAACGCCAATAATCACGGTGCTGGCGGCATGAGATAGGCCTGCAATAAGTGTAATGCGGGTGGTTTCAGCCAGGTCCCACTTTTCCTTTTTGCTGATCGCCAAAACAGGTAGCCAATGATTAGGGATGACTCCATGAAGGATACTTAATACAAGACTACCCGCGATAAGTGTGATCATTCGTTGTAAAATTACTTTCCAGGATCATGACTGTCCTCGTCATTCTTAAGTTTTGACAAAAGCTTATAGGCACCCCTGGTTACGATTGAAGCATTGCGCAATGGTTCAACCGGTGATTGGATTTCCACAAAGTTACCCTCCCGCACACCCACTTTCACCTCGACCTCTTTAAAATTGAATTCCATGCCTGATTCCTTTACGAAGACAAAATCTTTCCCGTTAAAATTGACTACGGCATCGACTGGCAACGACGGAACGGATTTCCCGCCAGTCTCAATCACGGCCTTCAGGTACATTCCGGGTATCAATTCACGATCTTCTTTGTCGAGATGTCCGTGTATCCTCACGGTTCTGTCTTTGCTGATCTCCTTGCCAATAAGGTATACCTTTGCGCTTCTCTCTTCCGTTTCGTTTGCAAGTACAAATCTGATCTTCTGCCCGATTTTTATTCGCGGAAGTTCCCGCTCGAAGGCGATCAATTCAGCATGCAGGTGATCGGTGTCCACGATACGGAAAATGACATCGGTTGGGTTGACGAAAGAACCAATAGAGCTATTCACTTGCGTTACATAACCCTCAATTGGTGAACGAAGTTCAATCGTGGACTTGATTACGTAGGCGCTGAGTTTGTCAGGATCAATGTTGAGCATTTTCAACTTCGCACGAAGCCCATTGCTTTTGGCTTTCATGCTGTTGAGATCAGCAGTTGCTTTCTGAAGCGTCTTTTGAGCGTTGATATTTTCTTTAGCAAGATCAGTCTGGCGTTGAAACTCACTCTGCAGGAATTCGACCTGACTCTTTGAATCAAGGTAGTCCTGCTGAAGTTGGATGTACTCAGGATTTTCAATCACGGCGACGACCGAACCTTTGGCGATATGCATCCCCTGAAGAAGTGACGTGGACCGTAAAAAACCCCCAAACGGCGCCGTGATATTAACAAGATTTTGAGGAGGCACGTCGAGCATCCCCGTCACGCTTACGCCTCCACTCAAAACCCGATCATTCAACGTACCAATTTCTATTCCGACTTTTTGAGCTTGCTCTTCCGTAAGAGAGACGACGTCAGAATGATCCGGCTGAGTAGCCTCGACGACGGCCGCCTCTTTTTTCGTGCACGAAAGTAAAAGGATAATGACGATGATTATACCAGTATTTTTCATTTGATCTCTGTTATTTTTTATTTCCGGAAAGAAACTCCAGGTTAAGTATGCTCAAATTGTATTGAAGGAGGACCTGCAGATACCCTTCTTCAATAGAAAGCGCTTGCTGCAAATTAAGTCTGTATTCAGCCTGACTTATTTCACCAGTCCGGTAAGCTGACTGGGATTGATGAAGTATGAGCCTTGCATTGGGCAAAGCGGATTGTGTGTAGTAGTCCAGGCTTCGTTTGTTTTTATTGAATTCTTGAATACCTTTTTCCCATTGTCCACGCAGTTGTTTCTCGAAGTAAGTCGCCGTGGCTTTCGCTGATTCTGATTTGACTGTTGCCGAACGAATTCGTGCATGGTGTGGCAGGAACCACAACGGAATAGCAACGCCAGCTGTGAAACCCGTGAAGCGATAATTGGAACCAAAGTAGGGGTTAGTCCCATCGGTATATTGTTGATACCCAATCAATGTTTGATTGAAATATCCGACTGAAAGATCAGGAAGCGTTTTGTTCACTTCTAACTTTCGCTCCCGCACAGCGACATCAACAAGCGATTTCTCGAAGGCAAGCTGTGGATTGTGTTTTATTTCTGTTGTGTCGTTGATCAACAAAGTTGTAAGGGGTGCGAGTGCTTCATCAGAGATTTGCAGATCTTCATCGGCATTGACCAGTATCTTTAATTGATTCTGATAAACCCCGATATCAGATTCATTCTGATGCTTCAGGTTCTGAACTTCGTTATAACGCGCTTCAGCGGATGTTTTCTGCAATAGTGTTCCTTCACCGGTGCGATATTGAGCACTGGTGATACGCACGAGATCAGAAAATATGCTGTCCTGCCGGAATAACAGCTTCTGTTTGGAAAGAAGGAATTGCAACGTGACGTAAACCTGCTTCACCTGGTGTACCAGCTCATTTTCAGCGGAAGCTTTTCGAAACTCGCTGCTTCTGATACGCGATTCCCCCAGTTTCGACTGACTGATGAAAACGGTTGGAAAGGGGAGATTCTGATTGATCGTGATGTTGTTGTCGTTGTTGATACTGTTGTACTGACCGAACATCAGTACAGCACTTGTTTTAGGGATTTCAGTGGAAGTCTTTTTTAACTGGTGCTGGTATTCAACCTCGAATGTTGCGGCACGAAGACCCAGGTTGTTTTGAACAGCAGAAGCAACCGCTTCGTCGACCGTCACTTTTTTCTGGCTGTGTCCAATCATGGGAGACAACATCAGTGCCCCCACTAAAAGTATAATTACATTAGTTTTCATCTTCACTTTGAAATTTTCAATCGTGTAATAAAGACATGGCAAGACGACCAATGTCAGCGCCGTTGCGGATATCAATCCACCGATCACTACAGTGGCCAAAGGACGTTGCACCTCGGCACCATCTCCGTGTGATAATGCCATCGGTAAGAAGCCAAGGGAAGCAACCGCCGCGGTGATGAGCACCGGCCTAAGTCTGGTGGCCGTCCCTTTAAAAAGTATTGTGTGTAAATCGGTTTCACCCTCCGCTTTCAGGTGATTGAATTCCGCGATCAGCACAATTCCATTGAGTACCGCGACGCCTGACAACGCGATAAAACCAACACCAGCAGAAATACTGAATGGCATGTCCCTCAGCCAAAGAGCCAACACACCACCAATGGCTGAAAGAGGAATAGCAGTAAAGATCAACAGGCTTTGGCGAATGGACTTGAAAGTGAAATACAGGAGTACAAAGATCAGGAACAGCGCAATTGGTACGGCGATGTAAAGGCGTGTACGGGCTTCCTGCAGGTTTTTATAAGTTCCGCCGAAAGTGGGATAATAGGCTGGGGCGAATTTTATTTTCTGATCAATTTTATCTTCAAGTTCGTTGACTATACTTTCTACGTCGCGACCACGCACGTTGAATCCAATAATGATCCTGCGTTTCGTATCGTCACGTTGAATCTGGTTCGGGCCCACCTTCAGTTCTACATCGGCGATTTGCGACAAAGGCACCTGTTCACCCGACGGTGTCACCACAAACAATCTCGATAAGTCGTTGATATTTTGTCTTTGGTTTTGCTCAAGTCTCACCACCAGATCGAATCGCCGTTCATTTTCATAAACAATACCCGCGCTTTGTCCGGCAAATGCCATGTTGATCGCCTGGTTAACGGTTTGAACGCTCAATCCAAAAGGAGCCAGTCTGTCGCGTTTGATTGAAACCACTAACTGTGGCAGACCGGTAATATTTTCTACATACAGATCATGAGCTCCTTCCACAGTATTTACGATCGTCGCAATCTGCCGTGCGTAGTCCGAAAGTTTGTTGAGATCTTCGCCGTATACCTTCACGACCACATCCTGCCGTGCGCCTGTCGCCAGTTCGTTGAAGCGCATCTGAATCGGTTGTTGAAAACCAAAATTCACTCCCGGAAGTACTTCAAGGGCTTGCGTCATTTTTTCGGCGAGTTCGTCACGCGTGCGCGCTTGCTTCCATTCCTTCTTGTCGGTCAGGACCACGATAAGGTCAGCAGCTTCGATGGGCATCGGATCAACAGGGATTTCAGATGATCCCACCTTGCCGATAACCTCTTTCACCTCATCGGGAAACTTTGCAACCAGAATTTCACTAGCCTGACTGACGGCTTCAATGGTTTCCGTCAGACTGCTGCCAGTAAGAACCCGCGTTTCAACAGCGAAGTCACCCTCATCCAGTGTCGGGATAAACTCGGCACCAAGTGTTGAGAACAGGAAAAGGCTAAGTACGAAAAAGACAACGGACAGAAGAAAGACTTTTATTCTATGAGAAAGGGACCAACGTATGATCGGGCCATAGTACCGTTGACAAAAATCGACGATCCGATCAGAGATATTTCGTTTTGGCGACGTGTTCTTGCTAAGAAACAGCGCGCTCATCATCGGTATGTACGTGAGTGAAAGTAAGAATGCGCCGAGAATTGCAAAGGAGACCGTTTGGGCCATGGGTCTGAACATTTTTCCTTCTACACCCACCAACGCCAGAATCGGGAGATACACGATCAGAATAATCATTTCACCAAAAGCGGCACTGTTTCTGATTTTGCTGGCGGACACATATACTTCATCATCCATTTCGGCTGGGCTCAGGTTACGGCCCATCGCGCGCAATCCAAGGTGATGCATTGTTGCCTCCACGATAATCACGGAGCCATCTACGATCAATCCGAAATCAATCGCCCCGAGGCTCATCAGGTTGCCGGACACGCCGAACAGGTTCATCATTGAAATAGCAAACAGCATGGCCAGCGGGATTACAGAGGAGACTATCAGGCCGGCTCTCAGATTTCCAAGCAAAAGAACGAGTACGAAGATCACGATGAGCGCACCTTCAGCGAGGTTTCGGCTCACCGTTGCAATGGATTTATTGACAAGTTTCGTTCTGTCGAGAAAAGCTTCCAAGGCGACGCCTTCCGGTAAGTTTTTCTTTATCTGCTCGATGCGCTCTTTCACGTTTCGGATCACGATTGAAGAGTTGGCTCCCTTCAGCATCAACACAATTCCGCCCGTGACTTCACCTACTACTTCGCCGGCATGATTATGGGTCATGGCGCCAAAACGAATAGCATGTCCAAATTGAATTTCAGCAACATCGCGGAGGAAGACGGGCATACCCTGCGCTGTGTTTCTGATTACAATATTGCGCAGGTCATCGAGGTCGGTGATCAGACCTTCAGACCTTATGAAGTACGCATTGGGCTTATTGTCGATATAAGAGCCGCCGGTATTTTGATTGTTTTTTTCCAGTGCAGAAAAAATATCACCGACACTGAGATTGAAATTTTTAAGCTTGTCGATGTTGATGGCTATTTCATATTGCTTGAGATAGCCACCATAGCTGGCAACGTCTGCCACACCTTCGGTGCCCAATAGTTGACGACGCACGACCCAATCCTGGATGGTGCGCAAATCCATCGCTGAATATTTTTTCTCATACCCAGGCAGCGCGTAAATGACATATTGATAAATTTCGCCGAGTCCGGTGGTAATTGGTGCAAGTTTTGGAACACCCACGCCCGCGGGTATCTGGCTTTGAATTTCTGTAAGCCGCTCACTGACTTGCTGACGTGCCCAATAGATGTCGGTGTCATCCTGGAATACGATCGTTACGACGGACAGTCCAAATCGTGAGAATGAACGCACCTCCTCGATTTCAGGGATGGTGGCGACATTCACCTCGACGGGAAAAGTGACCAGCCGTTCAATATCGGAAGCTGATTGTGATGGTGCGATCGTGATCACCTGCACTTGATTGTTGGTGATGTCAGGCACAGCGTCAATCGGAAGTTGTGAGGCGGAATACATCCCCCATACAACTAACATCATTGTGAACAGCCCTATGATAAGCTTGTTGTATATCGAAAAATGAATAATGCGGTCGAGCATGATTAATAAATGTTATTCATCATGATGTCTTCAAATTCCCGGAAATCGCAGATAGATCATGCGCGTTCCCGCGGAAAAAGGCTGACGTAAATGATGGTTTAGAAAAATTGAAAAGTTTCCGCGACTGGCGGAAAAGCAGCTAGGCGCGGGGAGGCTGGAATATTTCTTCCAGATAGGAAGTAACGGGGGCAGAATGATCGAAAGGAACGGCCTGTTTCACATGGAAAGGCATCGGGATGGTCAGCGTGATCCTCTGTGAAGTAACGGCCAAAACGGTCGAGGCGGGGGATTGATGAGAAGCCTTGAATGGCAGACGCGTATCGGTGTCGTCGTGGGGAACATCTGTCTCGTAATGCATGACAAGAAATTCCCAGAAAGTAATATCGGCAACCTGCTCTTTGTGCTCCGTATAGTGATGAAACAACAACGGCAGTCGCAGCAGTTCATGTACTTCGGTCGACGACAGAAGGTAGATGAATAACAGACCGATTATGATCTTTCCTTTCACAATAACAAATATAGAATAAAGTTTCCCACGGATCACACGGATTCAAATGCGCAGATCGCACAGATAAGAACAAATCTTATAAAACGGTTCTTTCCTTTCCGGAGGAAATCTTAGAACAAACTCAGATTACCTCCCTTTCGGAACTTAGTGAGATCGTAAGGGGGTATGGTTCTGCCTGCCATGAATTTGTTTTTGGCAGTTCTAAAGAGTTGGTGAATGGCGTCCGCTACATTGCCGTCACCTCCCATTCGCCGTCCGAAGTTTGAATCGTTTACCTGACCACCATGCATCGAACAGATTTGATTCCACACTTTTTCGAAACGATCGGGAAAATTTTTGCGAAGCCAGTCTTCAAAAATTTTTCCGATGGCACCGTTTAAGCGGATGACCGTCATTCCTGCAGTAGCTGCACCGTGGTCGGCGGCCGCTTTGATTACATTGAGTACTTCATAATGATTAAGCCCCGGGATAATTGGTGCGTTCATTACACCAACAGGAATATTTGCCTGTGCTAGTGCTTCGATTGTTTTCAACCTTTTTACTGAACTGGCTGTGCGCGGCTCCATCACGCGACGAAGGTCCTCGTCAAGCGTCGTAATAGAGATCATCACATGAACCAGATTGTCTGATGCAAGATCTTTGAGAATATCGATGTCGCGGGTGATGAGTGAGTTCTTTGTAATGAGACTGACGGGGTGCCGGTATCTTGCCATCACCTGAAGCATCTGGCGTGTGAGCTGAAACTTTCGTTCCTGCGGTTGATAGCAGTCCGTATTTCCAGAAAGCACGATGGGCGCTACCTGCCAGTTTCGACCGAGGATTTGTTGCTCAAGGGCCTGGGCTGCATTTTTTTTTACGATAATCTTGCTTTCAAAATCAAGGCCAGCGCTGAATCCGTAATATTCGTGTGTATTGCGTGCATAACAGTAGACACAGCCATGTTCGCAACCCTGATAGGGATTCATGGAATATACCATTCCCAGATCCGGGCTGTCAACTTTGTTTACAATCTTGCGGGGGTTCTCGATAAAGATCTGTGTATTCGGAGTTTCGAGGAGGGGTTCGTCAAGGCCCTCGCTGTGCTCCGTGACGTACTGCGCTTTGAGGAACCTGTTTTCAGTTTTTATTTGTGCACCCCGCCCTTTGAAGTATGAATCGTCCACCCACAATAGTACTAAAAAAATTAGTAATTGCCTAATAAATTTGACCTGATCCCATATTTTTCACCGGAAACAATGAAAATTGACTGGCCTGAATTGAAAGCAGCGGGTGTGTCGATTTATGTCCGCAATGAATATGCAAATAGCGTTGTGTCTGGAAACAAATATTGGAAGCTGAAATACAATCTTGACAAGGCAGCAAAGGAGAAGGCAACAACTCTCTTGACTTTCGGAGGAGCCTATTCGAATATGATCCATGCGACTGCGGCAGCTGCCCATTTGCTCGGCATGCATTCTATCGGAGTTATACGTGGCGAAGAAACACATCCATTGAATGAGACGCTCGAATTTGCGACGCGCATGGGGATGAAACTTCATTTCGTCTCCAGAGGGATGTATCGCAATAAAAATAATGCGTCATTCATATCTGACCTGAAAAAAAAATTCGGTGATTTTTATCTGCTACCAGAAGGAGGCACCAACGAACTTGCAGTGCGTGGTTGCCGGGAATGGGCCCGACTCATTCGTGAGGAAGCCAAGTTTGATTTCATTTGCGTACCCGTTGGAACTGGCGGCACCCTGGCGGGACTCATCGCAGGATTCGAGGGTCAAAAAAAAGTTATCGGTTTTTCCTCACTCAAGGGTGGAGATTTCCTGGTTGAAGAAGTGAAGTCAATCCTGGGTAAATGGGGGTTTGCCGATCCCGGGAACTGGTCAATTGACACGCGGTTTCACTTCGGAGGGTATGGAAAGAGTTCGACTGAGCTGGAACAATTTATGAACGATGAAAAAAAGAATAATCGTCTGCCACTGGATCGCGTGTATACTTCGAAGATGATGTTTGGAATTAAACAGTTAACGAAGGAAGGATTTTTTCCCCGCGGGTCAACGGTGCTTGCGCTCCATACCGGTGGGCTGCAAAAGATTCAGCATCCTTAAATGAGAGACTCTCATACAATTTCCGCGAAATCAGATTGAAGAATGTGGAATCAAGATTTGAGAAGTTGATGCTGAAACCGCCGTTCAGCGTCTCAGGCCAGGCGCCTGCGTGTAATTATCCAAACAGATCCTGAAAAACTTCAGTGAGTTTACCAAAGGCTTTCACTTTTATCTTGCTGCGCGCGTTCGAGGATTTTTGATTGAACTTGGAGACATAAATTTCTTCGAACCCGAGTTTCTCTGCTTCAGAAATCCGTTGTTCGATCCGATTCACGGCGCGTAACTCTCCGCCCAATCCAACTTCTGCCGCAAAGCATATCTTATCCGAAACGGAGATTTCTTCCATCGAAGAGATGATCGAGATACAAATGGCCAGATCGATCGCTGGATCTTCTACGCGGATGCCGCCGGCCATATTGAGGAAGACATCTTGTGTTCCCATTCTGAATCCGCAGCGTTTTTCCAACACAGCCAACAGCATGTTCAATCTCTTTTGATCGAAACCGGTGGGTGTTCGCTGGGGTGTGCCATAAGAGGCCGGGCTTACCAAAGACTGCACTTCAATCAGCAATGGTCTGTTTCCTTCCAATGTGGCGCCGATCGTAGCGCCTGTATGCGGGCCATCTTTTTGGGAGATCAATATTTCAGAGGGATTGCTTACTTCGCGCAATCCTGTACTCAACATTTCATAAATCCCGATCTCGGCGGTGGAGCCAAACCGGTTCTTGGTAGTGCGGAGGATTCGATAGGCGAGATGTTGATCTCCTTCGAACTGTAATACAGTGTCGACCATGTGCTCCAGCACCTTGGGACCCGCCAGGGTTCCGTCTTTCGTAATGTGTCCGACAAGAAAAACCGGTGTCTCGGTTTCTTTGGCGAACCGCATCAATTCACCAGCACATTGTCGTACCTGACCGATACTTCCCGGCGTACTGTCCAGCATGGGGGAGAACAGCGTCTGGATGGAATCGACGATCAATAAGTCAGGCTGGAGGCTCTCGATGGACAGAAAAATACTTTTGGTATTTGTTTCTGTGAGGATGTAAAAATTTTTGTTGCTGGTGTTGCCGGGGGCGATGCGTTCCGACCGCATTTTCACCTGTTGATCACTTTCTTCACCGGATACGTACAGTATTTTCAGGTCTTTGAGTGCAAGGCCAATCTGCAGCATGAGTGTTGATTTTCCGATGCCGGGTTCACCACCGATCAATACGAGTGAGCCGGGAACGACACCTCCGCCAAGTACACGATTCAGTTCGTTATCACTGGTGTTGATCCGGATTTCATTACCCGATGAGATTTCTCCAAGAACTTTAGGTTGAGCTGTTTTTGCGCGGCTGCTTTCCTGTCGCCATTCATTCTTTGAATTGTCTTTCGTAACGACTTCTTCTACAAATGAATTCCACGCGTCACATGACGGGCATTTGCCAAGCCATTTAGCAGACTCGTATCCGCAGTTTTGACAAAAAAATCTCGTTTTAGCCTTTGACATGAATTATATCGATAAATCCAAATCTACTTCTTAGATTAGCAATGTAGTCACTCGCCTGACTATTCCATTCCACCGAAAGCCCAATCATGAAAACATTACACGTAGTGTTACTCGTGTGCGCATGCGTCGTAGTATACGCACAAAAATCGCCTATTAAGTTTGGCGACATTCCCATGGCTGATATGACGATGAAGGTGTATCCTCAGGATACATCGGCCGCCGCTGTGGTGTTGGAAGATTTTGGCGTTGCATTCATTAACTCGACGTCGGCTGGTGTGCAACTCAATTTCGAACGGCATGTGAGGATCAAGATACTTAAGAAGGAAGGCCTTGAGTGGGCTAACGCATCCATCAGGACATTTCACAATGGCGATTCGGAAGAAAAAATTTCAAATCTGAAAGCAGCGTCATACAATCTTGAGAATGGCAAAATTGTGGAATCGAAACTATCGAAAGACGGCATCTTCCGGGAGAAAGTCAATAAGAATAATGACCGGCAAAAATTCACGATTCCCAACGCAAAAGAAGGTTCCGTCGTTGAATACAGTTATCACCTGATTTCGGAGTTTTACACGAGTTTCCCCAACTGGCAGTTCCAACGCACCATCCCGACGCGCTACAGTGAGTATTGGGCAATGATCCCGGACTTGTTTGATTATCAGAAATATATGCAGGGTTACGTCCCGATTACGACCTACGAAGAGAAGAAGAGCATGTCATACTATAATGTCAACGTGAACGGTTATCACTACATCTGCAAAGATGTGCCGGCATTTAGGGATGAGCCCTATATGACAACAGAAGATGATTTTGTTTCGAAGTTGAACTTTGCGCTTGCATACATAAACTATAGCACGCATTCAGAGGAAGTGATGGGAACCTGGCAGAAACTCAATGACAAACTGCTTGAGAGCGAAGCCTTTGGCGATGTTCTGAATGGATCCGGATTTCTAAAGGACAAAGTCGGGGAAATCACGGCGGGAATTACAGACCCTCTGAAAAAGATCGAGGCGATATCGAACTACGTCAAACAAAACGTTGAATATGACGGCGATGAAGATTTTGAGGCGTATCCTCTGAGAAAAGTTCTTGAGAAGAAGAAGGGTACTGCTGGTGATGTGAATTTGTTATTTGCCTCGATGCTTCAAAAAGCAGGGTTTGAAGTGGACATGGTGTTGCTTTCTACCCGCGATCATGGATTCGTACGACCGCAATTTCCGATGAAAAAACAATTCAACTATGTGATCTGCGCGGTCCGGCTTGAGGGAGGTAAAAGCTTGCTGGTGGATGCTACAGAAAAATATTTACCCTACGACGTGATTCCGGCGCGCTGTCTGAATGGCCAGGGGTTGGTGATCTCAAAAACCCGTCACGGATGGATGGAAATCACCGCCAAAGCAAAAGCGAAAACAATTGTGAACGCACAGCTCAAACTGAATGAAGAGGGCCAGTTGAATGGGAAAATTACCTATGCCCGAGAAGGATACGATGCACAGGCCATGCGCGAATCATATAATAAGGCAGGGGAAAGCAATTATGTGGAAGCTTACACCAAGTCGAAACA
Source organism: Cyclobacteriaceae bacterium (assembly GCA_044227305.1). Taxonomy (GTDB): domain Bacteria; phylum Bacteroidota; class Bacteroidia; order Cytophagales; family Cyclobacteriaceae; genus ELB16-189. The sequence goes on from JBGAFJ010000003.1 coordinate 527,960, forward strand.
ATGGCAAGTCGCGAAGAGTGAGTTTCAAGATATAGCCGACGTGAACAAGCAAGCCAAGGAAGTTCACGAAGTGAGTATTGTTGAACACACTTCCGCGGGCGGAGACGTAATTTATTTAAACCCATTTGTCACGGCGCAGATGGAAGCCAATCCATTTAAGTCAGAGACGCGCGTGTATCCTGTTGATTACGGAAGCCAGCAGGAGAGTATTTATCTCATGCAACTAACAATTCCCGATGGATTTGTGGTTGATGAGATACCTCAGCCGAAAATTTTTTCCATGCCCGGAAACGCTGCGCGATATCTCTATAGCGCGACGCAGATAGGAAACGTTATTAACTTCAACAGTACGTTCCAGGTTAATAAGAACACTTTCTCTCAGGCAGAATATCCTATCCTTCGCGAATTTTATAACCAGGTAGTTGCAAAGCAAGCCGAGCAAATCGTTCTAAAAAAGAAATCATGAAATTGTTTTGTTATAAAGAATTAGCTGGAGCTAGGCGCGCTTTCTTTCTGATTTATGCTTGCCTTGCCCTTGGGTGGGCAGAAGCGGGCCCTCTATATTTGAAATACCCAGTTGCCGACATACCCGACTCGCTTAAGAAGGATGCGGATGTTGTGGTAAGGCAAGAGGTCAAGGTGTTTACGATTTCAGCGGAGAACCGTGCTACACTTTCTGTTCACTACGCGGTGACGATCTTGAACGAGCGCGGCAATGCTTTTGCCAAGGAAGTTGTGATGTATGACAAATTATCACGAATAGTCGACTTTAATGGATACGTCTACGATGCTGCCGGGATTCAAATCAAGAAACTGAAAAACTCAGAGATATATGATCAGAGCGCGTATGATGGGTTCTCGTTATATAGTGACAACCGTTTAAAAGCCATCAATCTTTCGCAAACAGTATACCCCTATACCGTAGAGTATGACTATGAAGTCGAATACAAATATCTTTTTGCGATACCCGGGATGACACCGGTGACGGACGAGAAGGTTTCTGTGCAACAAGCGATTTATAAGCTTGTGTTTCCAGCCCGACTATTGCCGCACTATAAATTGAATAAAGCGCCTGAACCAATCAAAGGGACAGAAGGCGGGATGCAAACACTGACGTGGACCTTTGAAAACCTATCTCCTATTAAGTTCGAACCTGTTGGTCCACCGCATGAGGACCTGGTGCCAAGAATTTACGCCGCACCGGCGAAGTACGATTTTGATGGTTATGAGGGTAGTATGGATTCATGGGACACTTTTGGGAAGTGGATTATTTCGTTGAGCAAAGGACGAGACGTGCTCCCTGAAGAGACAAAAGCAAAAGTTCGCGAAATAGTAGCTGACAAAAAGACCACCGAAACGAAGACCAAGGCATTGTATGAATACATGCAGGGACGGACACGGTATGTTAGTATTCAACTGGGTATCGGGGGCTTTCAGCCATTTGAGGCCTCCGTGGTCGATAAGAATGGTTACGGGGATTGCAAGGCTCTTTCGAACTACATGGTGTCACTCCTGAAAGAGGCCGGTATTAAAAGTTTGTATGTTTTGATTCGTGCCGGCAATGGTGCTGCGCGTATGAAAACAGATTTTCCAAGCTCGCAATTCAACCACGCCGTTGTTGCCGTGCCAAATGAAAGAGATACGATCTGGCTGGAGTGCACAAGTCAAACTAATCCGTTTGGATATGCCGGCACATTTACCGGTGACCGGAAGGCTCTTGCCATCACTGAAAATGGGGCTGTGATTGTGCATACGCCGATTTACAGCACAGACGTCAATCTGCAATCCAGAACAGCGGACATAACAATGGACGCAGAGGGCAATGCGAGTGCTAAGATCAAGACTACTTACAGTGGTTTGCAGTTCGAGAACGACAACCTTGACGCAACGGTTGATCGTCAGTTCGAAGACCAAAAGAAATGGGTTCAGCAGAACACACATATTCCATCCTTCGATCTGAATTCGTTTACGATGAAGAGCAACAAAGCACGTGTCCCGTCAGCCGTGGTTACGATGGACCTTGGGTTGAGGAAATATGCGACCGTAAGTGGGAAGCGGATATTTATGAATCCAAACCTGATGAATCGGTCAAACTATGTACCTGAGCGCGTGGAGGTCAGAAAAACGAAGGTGGTACGGAGGGTAGGATTCGTAGATGTTGACACGATCAACTATCAGATTCCGGAGGCGTTGTACCCGGAATTTCTGCCGCAACCGATCAAAGTGAGCTCACGGTTTGGCGAGTATGAGTCAACATTCAAGCTTGATCAGGGAAAGTTAGTATACGTGCGCAGAATAAAAATAAACAATGGTGAGTTTCCGCCGGAGTCGTATAAAGAACTAATTGATTTTTATAAAAGTGTGAATAAAGCTGACAACACTAAAATTGTCTTCCTGAATAAGACCTAACCTATGTCACCGGACTGTTCGCCTCTTTGGTCATTTCGTTGAACACAATTTTGTCCATCATGCCGGGGAACCACTTGTTGAGAAACACAGCAAGTTTTCCCTGCGATGTGAGTACGAGAATTTTTTTTCTGTTCACGGTGGCGCGGTAAATGTATCGCGCACATTCTTCCGCCGACATCATTTTATCTTCATTGCGCGGCGAGTCGCCCTGGGCTGTACCATCTTTTGACAAGGCGCGTTTTCGTATGTTGGAGGTTGTAAAACCAGGGCACGCCGTGAGGACATGCACACCCTTCATGAGCATTTCGGTTCGAAGCACTTCAAGAAAACCATTCAGTGCAAATTTCGATGAAGAATATCCAGCCCTCCCCGGTAACCCGCGATAGCCGGCAATGGAAGAAATTCCAATTACTGAACCTTTGTTTTTTATGATCTCAGGCAGACACGCGCGGGTAGCGTACAACACACCATAGAAGTTTATGTCCATCACTTTTTTGATCACGTCCATATCTACGTCTTCGAAAAGTGCCCGCATCGTGATCCCCGCGTTGTTAATGATAACATCGATACGACCGTACTTTTCAATCGCAGCCGTGGCCATTTTTTTGTTGTCCTCCTCACGACTTACGTCGGACTGAAAGCCGGTAATTTCGATCCCTTTTTTCCTGATCTCCTTGACCGCCTCGTCGAGGTCTTTCCCGTTCCGGCCTGTGATCAGAATTTTAGACCCATGTGATCCGAATTCTTCGGCTAAAGCTTTTCCAATGCCTGAAGAACCGCCTGTGATAACCACAACCTTGTCTTTCATTGCGAACTTATTTGCGCCAAATGTAATTTTGAAGAGATGTTTTTCCTAAGAATCCTTTCGCGGCTCCCTCTCAGCGTCCTTTATCTTTTATCCGATGTGATGTTTTTTATCGGGTATCGCGTGATCCGTTACCGAAGAAACGTGGTGTTAAAAAATCTTAGAAATTCCTTTCCGGAAAAATCAGTTGCGGAGATTCACCGGATTGAGAAGGATTTTTACCATAACCTCTGCGACTATCCGATCGAAACGCTCAAGATGATGACGATGCCAGAGCGTGAGATCAGGGAGCGGATCAGGTATGTCAATCCGGAGGTAATCGAAGATGAAGCGAAAAAAGGGAAATCAATGATCTACCTCACATCGCACCAGTTCAATTGGGAGTGGCTCCTGGCTGGCGTGTGCCTTTCCACAACGCCGAAACTTTACTACGTGTACCAGGCGCAGAGCTCGCAGTTTTTCGATCGCGTCATCAATTCAGTGAGGCAACGCTTTGGCGCGACGCCAATCCGGAAAGAACGAGTGGCAAGAGAAGCCATCAAAAAGAGAGACGCGCTTTACGGACTCGCCATGCTCTCAGACCAATTTCCTGGTATCGATTCGGACAAGCGATACTGGACAAACTTTTTAAATCAGGAGACCGCTTTTTTTCAGGGTATCAATCAGTTGCCTGTAATGACTCATAATCCTGTGATCTTTTTCGAAAGTCGCAAAATAAGACGCGGATACTACGAATGTCGCCTCGTAAAAATCGCAGAGCCACCTTACGAAAGACATGATTTCAGTATCGTAAACAATTATGCCAAAGCGACGGAGCGGGTTATCTGTGAGCAGCCGTCAGGATGGCTTTGGTCACATGACCGGTGGAAGAGGAGTCGTGCGGAGATGGGGGAGTGAGTTGGTCTTTTAACACGGAGAACTGGCAATTGACAAACTTTCGCTACGCGAAAGCAGTTGACAAAAATGCCCCCTTTGATCTCTTGAATGATTCGATCGAACACGAAAGGGTTTAATTCAGCATCATCTCAATATCCTCTTTCGTCAAACTCTTCACAATGCTTTCTTCGGTGCTGATGAGGCTTTCCGAAAGCTTGAGTTTATGTTTCTGAAGCTGGAGAATTTTTTCTTCGACGGTGTTGCGCGTTATAAACTTGTAAGTGAAAACTTTTTTCTTCTGACCAATGCGGTGTGCCCGATCGATGGCTTGTTGTTCGACCGCAGGATTCCACCAGGGATCCAGAATAAACACATAGTCAGCCTCAGTAAGATTGAGACCTAAACCACCAGCTTTGATAGAGATCAGGAATATTTTAAGGTTGGGGTCTTTGTTGAATTTGTCTACCTGATCTTTGCGATCCATGCTTGATCCATCGAGATAGGCGAAATCGATTTTACGCGAAAGCAAAAATTCTTTCACAATCTCCAGGTGCTTTACAAATTGGCTAAAAATCAAAAGCTTGTGTCCTTCCAGGAGCGCATTCTCGATCATGTGCGACAAATCCTCCAGCTTACCAGAGTCACCTTTGTAGTGGGTATCCACCATACGCGGGTGATTGGACAATTGTCTGAGTTTTGTAAGGCCCTCCAGAATTGTAATACGGGAATTGTTGAGTCCTTCTTTTTCAATCAGGTCGAGGATCTTGTGACGATAGAACGACTTTGCTTCCTCGTATTTCTCCTCCTGGGCTGGTGTTAGGTGTGAGTAATATATGTTCTCCACTTTTTCAGGAAGATCCGTAGCGACCTGTGACTTGAGGCGGCGCAACACAAACGGTTTGATGATCGCGTTGAGCTTTTTTGTTTTTGCTTCGTCCTGTTTCTTTTCAATCGGCACCTGATATTCGTTCTTGAAGAAAGTTTGCCCGCCGAGCAATCCCGGATTGATGAATGTCATCTGCGACCACAGATCAAGCGTCGTATTTTCCAACGGTGTACCCGTTAGTGTCAGTTTATGGCGTGACTTCAACTGCAACACCGCTTTGGCAATGTTGGATGTTGGATTTTTGATCACCTGTGACTCGTCGAGGATGAGGTAGTTGAAATGAAATTTTTGTAGCAACTCAATGTCAAGCCGGGTGATGCCGTACGAGGTAAGAACGATGTCATACTTGGCAAAACGTTCAATATCCTTGTTCCGATTGGTTCCGGTGTAGGTAAGGATCTTCAATTCAGGAGTAAACTTCGCTGCCTCCATTTCCCAGTTGTACAACAGGGATGTGGGCATGATCAAAAGCGAAGTACCCGCGTTACCCTTTTCTTTTTCCGACTGAAGCAAAGTGAGAGTTTGCACGGTTTTACCCAGACCCATGTCATCAGCAAGGCAACCGCCCAAACGGAACTCATTAAGGAATCGCAGCCAGTTGTAACCCGCCTTTTGGTAAGGACGCAACTGGCCATTGAAACCTGCGGGCATCGGGTAATCTTTAATACCGGTGAACGATTCGATGTTCTTCAGACGATCGCTGATGTGCACTTTTGCCAGATTGCCGTCCTGAAGTTCTTTTACCAGGTTGAGATGATACTTTTGAAGTACGGGCTTTTCATTGACACCATGCGTTTCGCTCATCGCGAAAAGATCGCCGTATTTAATCAACCAGGCTTCAGGAATGATTGCGATCTCACCGTTGGGGAGCTTAAACTCCACTTTCTTCCTGAGAATAAGTTTTCGGAGTTCTTTAAAAGAGATCTCGTACTCCCCAAACCGGATCTTTGCATGGATATCAAACCAATCGATGCCTTCCTTCACCTCGAGTTCGATCACGGCTTTCCCCACGAAATACTTTTTATCGCGGTTGTCGGGCTGGCTGACTTCGAAACCAAAGTTGAGGAGATTGACCCGGTTTTCATTGATCCATGAAAATGCGTGTGCCTTATCGACCGCTGTGCGAAAATTTCCTGCCAGAGGAAGTCCCAGCTTCACCAGTGTCTGTGCGTACTTCTTTTCCGACATCGTGTCGCGCTTGATGCGATGGAATATATAGTCGTTGTCCTTTTTCTCAAGTGTGACATTCACGTCGCCAAACGCATCACCCCGGAATTTATACTTACCGTATTTGAACGAAAGGTCGAATACAATCTTCCCGGCTTCGTCAGTGCTTACTTTTTCGTCCTGGTTGTCTGAAAATAAAGTGGCCGCTTCTTTTGCATTAGCGGGTGGAAGTTCAGAGATCGTAAGCAGCGGGTGTGGTTCATAAGAGTTGCGGGTAATTTCAAAGCCCTGAACCTGGATGTCTTCAAAGGAAGCTACCAACGGCGTGATGAAATTGTTGTAGTAGTTCTCTTCGAGATTTTTTGGCACCACAATGTTTTGTCGCGTGAGAAAAGGCATCAGTTTTTTCCCGTCTACCGGCTTATCGAAACCATAAAGCTTTCCGTCAACAACCATCCACGCCGGACTCTTACAAACCATGTACGCACCAGTATTGGTCAACTGGACCTTTTTCTCATCGTAGGTAATGGTTGGATAATAGGTCGTGCTTTCTGGTGTGCGGATGAAGTGGAACTGGATGCTGGCCCGTTTTTCCATTACATCAATCTTGCGCCATGTGGGCTCGCCATCGTTGCCCATTTCATAAAGGCGTTTCCCTTTGATCTTTTCAAGAACCGCCGCACGTCGCTTCTCCATGTATGCGTCTATCTGTTCCTGAAGCAAACGTTCCTCTCCTTTTTCTTTTTTGAAAACCTTGACAAAAAACTCGTCTGGCTTCATTATTTTTTTTGAAAAATGCCGGAGCACCGCGTCCTGATTCATGCTGTCCATGATGTCTATCAGTTCGTAGTCACGATCATCCAGACCTTTCGCGAATTCACGCGCATTTTTGGACGAAATGTTCTGATGCTGGTAAGTAAGTTTCCCTTTTTCGTCAAGACGCACAATGAAGGATTCGAAAATATACCCCAGGTACTCGTGTTGGTACAGCGAGTAAATAAGTTGGAACGGCTGACTGGCCGATACTTTCATGGGTGCTTTTTTCGATTTAAAACCGCTTTTCCTGAGGCAGGAGATACGCCAAAACCCCGTTTTCTTGGTTTTTTAGAAAAAGCAGAATTGCAAAATAGTTAATCCTGCGTTAAGATTTTCTACGTTTTCGGCAGAAACCTTACATCACAAATTCTCTATGGAGTAGGACTTTGAGGCTAAAAAAGCAGGCCGGAAGGAAACCAGGGCTGTGATTCCGACAATAACGGCGGTGGTGAGCAGGAAGTCGCTGATCCTCATTCGCACGGGATAGTTGTTGACGATTGCGTTTTCCATTCCCATTCCCACGAGGCCTACATGCTCCTGCAGGAAGCAGAGGGTGGCTCCGATGACCAGGCCAATGCCCGCGCCTGTTACCGAAATGATCATCCCTTCCGTCATAAATATTTGTTTGATGAGTGAAGGCTTGCCGCCCATGGCCGTCAATATGCTGATGTCTTTTTTCTTATCGATGGCAAGCATCATCAGCGAAAAAAAGATGTTGATGGACCCGATCAGCAACAGCAAGGACAACGACAGAAACGAAAACAGTTTCTCATATTTCAGAAGCCGGAAAATATCTTCGTGTTGTTCCACATTGGTCTTCACAATAAAATTTTCACCCAACCTTTCCTTCAAGCCTTTTTGCACATCAAGAACATCGACACCGGTAGTCTGTATTTCAAGTGATGTTCGGCGGTTGCCGTAGTTCAGTAACTCCTGTGCGAACTGAAGAGGGACAAAAATGTAGTTGCCGTCGTAATTTTTCTCAATTGAAAATACGGACCCAGGCCGGATGCTTTTACGGGCATACATTTTCGAAGGATCGGTACTACCTGACTTGAGATTGCGGATATAAAATATCTGCAATGCAGTAGACGGATCCGTGACTTCAGCAGAGAGAATATAGCGTACATCGCGCCCCAGAATCGCGAAAGGAATACTGTCTTTCCACAGTTTTAACTCACCGTCGGTGACGTGCCCGTCCAGGCGGTGTTGATCGATGAAATTATCACTGACACCTTTCAAGGTAACGACGATGTCGGCATCACGGTAACGTACGTAAGCGTAGTCTTCGATCACCTGTGTAATAATTTTGACGCCGGGAACCACTTCGATCGATTGGATTAACGCGTCACTGACTTCAAATGATTTGCCTTTCGCAGCTTCGACTTTCAGTTCCGGATCAAAAGATGTGTACAATGAACTCAGCAATACCTCGAGACCATTGAAAACCGATAGTACGATAATCAATGCTGCGGTCGCGAAAGCCACACCCGTCATCGAGAGCATCGAAATGATGTTGATGAAATTCTTTTTCCGTTTTGAAAGGAAATAACGCCGGGCTATGAATAGGGGAAGGTTCATGAGGCGGTAGAGGCAATTATTCCTCCCGATCCCGATCCCGATAGCTATCGGGACTATCGGGACTATCGGGACTATTGGGATCGGCAGGGGGTATATTCAGATTCCTGATCAGTTCATCCATGCGTTGCGCCCGTTCTTCTACTTCGTCTACAAAAAAGGCGAGGTCGGGCACGATACGGGCCTGGTTGCGAATTCGCTCTCCCAACGAGCGGCGAATTTCCTTCTTATGCGAATCCAGTTTCTCAAGAAGGCTCTTTTTATCCTGGACCAGAGTCATACTTACGTAGATTTTTGCGAAACTCAGGTCAGGACTTACCCTTACGTCCATCACGGTTATGAATGCGTTGCCCAAAAGGCCGCGTTGGTCCCGTTGAAAAATGTCACTCAGTTCTTTTTGGATTAACCGGCTGAATTTCTGCTGTCGTACCGTTCCGCTCATGAAGCAAAGTTAATCACTCAACAAGCAATAGCCTATTGTTGACAAAAGCGGCTTCTGCGCAACGCATTTTTATGATATTTGAGGTTTAAATTTCCCGCAGTGCTCAGGTACTTCCGCATCAATGACCCTTACCGTCTGATCAGCCTCATCGTGCTGCTTACGCTGGCCAGCCTTCCGCTATTGATCAATCTGCCGGCCATGACCTTCCAGGAACTTCGCGACATTGTGTTGGGTGAAGAGTTTGGCGAAAAGTTGTTATATGTTGAACTGATTGACAACACGCCTCCGATGATGGTTGTCGTGGACGGCGTGATGGATTTTCTTTTCGATCGATCTATTCGTGCAAGGCATGTTGTCGCACTGTTTATTATTTTTTTCCAGGCCGCCTACTTCGGCATCATGCTCATCAACAACAAGGCATATAGTGAAAGTAATTATGTGCCGGCGTTGATCTTCGGGTTCCTGACGCTGTTTTCATTTGACCTGCTGTCTGCATCTCCTGAGCTTTTCGCTTCCACGTTGCTTCTCCTTGCGTTGAATAACCTTTTCAAAGAAATCGAGTTTCGCGTTGACCGTGACTCCATCGTGTTGAATCTTGGCGTATTTCTGGGCGCTGCCTCACTCTTCGTTTTTTCTTATACGATTTTCCTTCTCGGATCAATCTTTATTCTGATCGTGTTTGCCCGTACGAAGCCAAGAAAAATTTTGCTTATGCTTTTCGGGTATAGCCTCGTGCACGCTGTAGTGGTTATGCTGTACTATTGTTACGGTGAGACCGCCGGCCTTTGGACGAATTTTTACGCCGCCAACTTTGAGCGTTCTACGCTCGCCGTGATGGATATAAAGTCTTTGTTCTTACTGGCTTCCGTACCTGGTGTTTATCTGGTCTTCTCCATTTTCATGCTTACCCGTGAAGCCCGATTTACAAAGTATCAATCGCAGCTTTTTCAGGTTATGTTTCTGTGGATGTTGATCGCGTCAGTCCAGGCCTGGATCACTCCTGAGCGTACACCGCATACTTTTCTGACGTTCATACCGCCTGTAGCTTATTTTATCAGCTACTACCTGTTGCTCATCAGAAGGAAGTGGATTGCTGAGTCCATGTTGTGGATTTTCCTGGCGGGATTGCTCAGTATGAACTTTCTTGCCGGCGCTGGTATGATCGAGTCTGTTAATTATTCGGGTCTTTTTGTCAGACCATCAGGATTTGAAGCGCAGATCAAACAAAAGAAGGTGATGATCGTGGGTAATGACATGTCTCTGCTTCGATCAAATACTTTATCGGGTTATTTTCTAAACTGGGATCTTTCGAAGAAATATTTTGAATCTCCGGACTACTATGAAAATGTCATTAAGATCAATCGCGCGATACTGACTGATCCGCCAGATGTGATCGTCGATGAAAATGGAATGATGGAACCATTTATTGAACGAATACCCCTGCTGAAACAATCGTATCGAAAAGAGGATCGTGTGTATTGGAAGCGGTAGAAATGACTCCCAACATTGTTCTATAAAAATGCACCCACTGTCTTTGTTATTCGATCCGCACGACAGATGTTAGAATTCCGGAAAAGAGTCAGCAGCTGATCTTGCTCACGCGGCGTGCATGTCTGCCGCCTTCAAAGCTAGAATGTAGAAACCGGTCGGTAATTTTTTCAGCAAGTTCGTTGCTGATATGCCGTGCGGGCAGGCAGAGTACGTTTGCATCGTTGTGTTCTCGCGCGGTCGCAGCCAGTTCTTCTTTCCAACAGATCGCGGCGCGAATCTGTTGATGCTTGTTGGCGGTGATGGCTACTCCATTGGCACTTCCGCACGTGAGTAATCCCAGGTCGAATTCCTTCTTTTCAACAGCGCTGGCGACGGCATGCGCAAAATCCGGATAGTCAGCAGATTCGCTGGTAAAGGTTCCAAAATCTTTTACGATGTGCCCGCTGTCAATAAGCCATTTTTTCAAATGCTCCTTCATCTCGAACCCCGCGTGATCTGCGCCGATCGCAATTCTAGGCATCATGGTTGGTTGATTTGGCATCAGGCCGTCATTTCGTCGGCTTTCGCTTCAAGCTCCTCCTCCTTCCGCTTCTGCCTCATGACATAGGCTGATATGAAAATACTTATTTCGTAAAGGAGAAACAAAGGCATGGAAATGAGCACCTGGCTCAAAGGATCTGGGGGTGTCACGATCGCTCCGACGATCAGGATCACGATGATTGCATGGCGCCGGTACGTGCGCATGAATGTCGGTGTAAGCAGACCGATTTTGGTGAGGAAGTAAACCACCACTGGCAACTGGAAGAGGAGGCCGCTTCCAAATACGAGCGCAATGAAAGTTGAAACGTATGACGTGATGTCAAATTCGTTTACGATGGCGTCGCTAATGGAGTATGATGAAAAGAACCATGTCATCATAGGGCATAGAACAAAGTACCCGAATGATATTCCCAATAAAAAGAGAAAGGATACCGCAAACACCGCTCCGCTTGAATTTTTTCTTTCATTCAGTTTCAGCCCGGGCTTGATAAACCGCCACAATTCCCAGAACACATAGGGAAAAGAAATAATGAAGCCGATAACAAATGATGCAAGAATCTGCATTGTGAACTGACCGGTCATGTAGCGGCTCTGAACCTTGAACGGAAACGGTTTGGCACAAAGTGCATCGGTGGCGCCTGTGAGCTCGCCCAAATTGCAAAGCCATTTGAATGTGGGGAAATCAATTCGCGAAGGCGCGAAAATGATGTTTTGGAAAATCCAGGGTGTGAACGCAAAGGCGACCACAGTCAAAACCATAATGGCCACCACAGACCTTACAATGTGCCATCTCAGCTCCTCAAGGTGGTCGAGGAAAGACATCTCCTTTTCTTCACTCATAATTCATTCTCTGAACTGCGAAAGTCATCGTTAAAAGGCGTAATACAAACCAAATAGTGGAAAATTCTTTTCACTGTATGGTTAGCTGTATAGCGGGAATTTCTTCATGAAAGTATTCACCTTTCGCTTTACCGCTTTGAGGTGCTTTTCATCGGCAGGCTTCTTCAGCGCCTCATCGATCAGGTCTACCACTTTAACGATGTCTTTCTCTTTCACACCACGGGTAGTGATCGCGGGGGTTCCAATCCGCATACCGGATGTGACCATAGGCGATTGCGTGTCGAAAGGCACCATGTTCTTATTGATCGTGATATCGGCTTTAATCAAAGTTTCTTCAGCGATTTTGCCGGTGAGATTTTTTGAACGAAGGTCGATCAACATCAAATGGTTATCGGTGCCCCCCGAGATGATCTTGTATCCGCGCTTGACAAATTCCGCGGCCATCGCCTTTGCATTTTTAGCAACCTGCACGATATAGTTCAGATATTCATCGCTGAGCGCCTCCTGAAAAGCGACTGCTTTTGCGGCAATCACATGTTCCAAAGGACCACCTTGTGTACCGGGGAAAACGCCCGAATCGAGCACTGACGAAATCTTTCTCAACTCACCTTTTGGTGTTTTCAAACCCCATGGGTTATCGAAATTCTTGCCCACCATGATCAAGCCGCCGCGCGGACCACGGAGTGTCTTGTGTGTTGTAGTCGTAACGATGTGACAATGTTCCATAGGATCCAGCAGAAGTCCGCGCGCGATGAGGCCTGCAGGATGTGAGATGTCCGCCATTAGCAGCGCGCCTACCGAGTCGGCTGCTTCGCGTAGCTTTTTATAATCCCAGTCACGGCTGTAAGCGGAAGCACCGCAAATGATCATCTTTGGTTTTTCCCGCTGTGCTATCTCAATGACTTTGTCAAAATTGATAAGACCGGTCTCCTGTTCTACACCGTAAAAAACCGGCTGATATAATTTACCTGAGAAGTTTACCGGTGAGCCATGCGTAAGGTGCCCGCCGTGCGAGAGGTCGAATCCAAGAATTTTGTCACCGGGCTTCAGACATGCGAGCATAACAGCCGCATTTGCCTGCGCACCGGAGTGCGGTTGGACATTGGCCCAACTGGCGCCAAACAATTCTTTGATTCGGTCGATCGCGAGTTGCTCGATTTGATCCACGACCTCGCAACCTCCATAGTACCGTTTGCCTGGCAGTCCCTCAGCGTATTTATTGGTGAGCACCGTTCCCTGGGCTTTCATCACCTGAGGCGAAACAAAGTTTTCTGAGGCAATCAGTTCGATACCGCTTTCCTGGCGGTGTTTTTCTTTATCGATGAGGTCGAATATGATCTTGTCTTTCTTCATAAATCAAATAGTTGAGGCACGCTGAATGCGCGTCCAAAAATAGACAGAATTGAAAGTTATTCTGGAAAGAGTGGCAGAGAATTGACAAATAGTTGTTTACCAGCTTCCGCTGCTGCCACCTCCGCCGAAGCTTCCTCCACCACCTGAGAAGCCGCCACCACCGCCGCCCCAGCCTCCTCCGCCACCACCCATAAACCAACCACCACCAGAAGACCACCCGCCACCACGTCTGTTTCGCGAAGATTGCTCCATTTGATCTGCGATGCCTTTGCCCCAGGCCGTGCGTGAAAACAGCAGCTTCAGGATCGGGAAACCTATGAGGAACGTAAGAAATATATATAGACCTGCAGTCTGGCTGCCTAGTACAAAGCCGGGAAAGAAGAAGTAAAAAGGAGAGAGTACGCCATAAGTGCCCCATCCCGCACAACCTTTGGCGAACAATGCGGTGTATGTGAACACAGCTAATACCGCAAAAATGATCAACCCGAAGGCCCCTGTACCCCCGCCGCGTTTCCCGCGCGACGTGAGATTGTTATCCGCTTTGTATTCACCCTTCGTTGCTTTGATGATTGCGTCTACGGCGGCGATCACTCCGGCCTCATAATCTCCGCGCCGGAAGTTGGGAGCGATTTCATTTCTGATGATGCGGTTGCTGAGCGCATCCGTCAGCACACCTTCAAGGCCCTGGCCCACTTCAATACGAACTTTCCGATCACCTGTAGAGATGAGCAACAGGATACCATTATCAGTTTTGGCCTGTCCCAGCTTCCATTCCTCCACCACGCGGATGCTATAAGTTTCGATCGGTTCACCATCCAGCGAACTGACGGTGAGTATGGCCATCTGGTTGGTGGTGGAATCCTCAAAGTTTTTCAGACGGCGTTCAAGATTGTCAATGGTAGCCTGAGAAAGGATTTTTGCTTCGTCGTGTACGCGCTGACCCCAGAGTTTGGGCACTTCTTTTTGCGCGTGTGCAAGCGAAGCAATGCCAAGGAAAAAAATGAATAGGAGAAAACGATTCATGTTGGTAGGGGCGGTGTGAGGTTAGTTTTCGATGCGCAGGTCATCGCGCAATTCGTTGATGTCATCGGGCGTTTTGATGAAACCTTTTTCGAGGAGGATGTTTCCACAGCGAAGGATGGCATCTTCAATGCCTTCTGTGACTTTACCCATGCGAATATTTTCGACGATGTTGCGCACCATGTGGTCCCATTCTTTTTGGTCAACCACTTTGCTGATGCCACGGTCTGCCATAATGATCACCTCGCGTTCGAAGAAGGAAATGAAGACCATGATGCCCGTGCGGTGGCGTGTATTGAAAACCTCTTCTTCCAGGAATGCGTTCTCAGCACGTTTGCGGGTAGCCTGATCCATATGTGTCTGGCTTAACATAACGCGCTTGAGTGGATCAAGACTGTGGGTGACGATAGCGCCAATCAGTCCCCCTAATACAACCGCCACGAAAATGAAAAGCGGATCATATATCGCCAGGGCTGGAATTCGCCGATCGAGAACGATGATGATCAGGAAAACGAGCGCGGAGGCTATCATTGCACCGCGATAATTTGCGATGGTATAATACCCGCTCCTTTCCACAAACACCGGAACGATCTCGCCTGAAATTTTTTCTTCGGCTTTTCTCACGGCTGCTTTGATGCGTTCAAGATCTTCTGCAGCAAATCTGTTTTTCAGAGACATAAGGTTGGTGGCTTGTTGCCCATGGTGCGGTATCGCAAATCACTACAAATTTAGCAATAGCGGGCAACTTCGGACTTTCACATAAAAGCTTTAATTTCAATTCAATATGACGCTTCCAGGACATTTTTATTGGATGCTGACGGCGATCACTCTATTGGGAGGCCGTGACAGCCAATCCCATAAACCCCAAATATTTTATATGTTAGGTGATTGGGGATGTCGCGGTGAGCTGAATCAACTTGCGCACGCCTAATACCAACTCATTTGCAAATCCACCTTACCACATAACCAAATGAAAGTACGTTTCCTCGCCGCAACCTGGAGCATTGCAATGATATGCTCGCTCACCGCATACCCGCAGAAAAATAAAACCACCGCGCCCCCGGTGGATCAATCAAAAGAAAAAGTGATTGCTGAGATTGCAAGACTGTCCATTTTCTCCGGCGGCATCGTAGGTCTGGACGCGAGACATGTAGAAAGTGGCAAACGCTTGTTCCAAAATGAGCTCGATCACTTTCCGATGGCCAGCTCTTATAAAATTCCCATTGCCATCGAACTTCTGGCAAAGGTTGACAGTGGAACTTATACACTCGATCAACTGATCGAAATACAAAAAAGTGATCTGCACCCTGGCAGTGGTCTGATCGGCGAGCGATTCAACTGGCCCAACGCTGTAAAGCCAGGCCTTGCTTTGTCTGTTCGCAGCTTACTGGAATTGATGCTGCTGATCAGCGACAACAGTGCCACCGATGTGTGCCTTCGGCTTGCTGGTGGACCCTCTGCAGTGAATGCATGTATGAAACGGTTAGGAATTGAAGGGTTGCGCGTTGATCGGCCCACATCCTACCTTATAGCCGACTGGCTGGGTGTTCCCATGGATCCCTCAGCGAATTGGGACGGCGCAATGTTTGAAGATCAGTCAAAGAAACTTACCCCGGAGCAGGAAAAGGCAAGTTCTAAGAAATTCGATGCCGACATCAAAGACACATCCACACCAAAAGCGATGTCTGACCTGTTGTTGAAATTGTATCTGCAGCCAATCTTAAAACCGGAAAGCAAAACCCTTTTACTCGACATCATGAGAAGGTGCGAAACTGGGTTGACACGAATCAAAGGATCACTGCCACCT
This sequence comes from Cyclobacteriaceae bacterium, assembly GCA_044227305.1. GTDB lineage: Bacteria > Bacteroidota > Bacteroidia > Cytophagales > Cyclobacteriaceae > ELB16-189. The sequence continues at coordinate 543,990 of JBGAFJ010000003.1, forward strand.
GGTACTGAAGTAATGCATAAGACCGGCACAATTGGAATGACAACGAATGACGTGGGCATTATCACCTTGCCAGGCAATGCCGGCCACGTTGTTATATCGGTCTTTGTAAAGTCATCGGAAAAAGAGATTCCCGATCGTGAGCGCGCGATTGCTGAAGTGTCGCGAGCTGTTTATGATTACTTTTTGTTTAATGGAGGTCGCTGAAGCGATAAATATTTTAGACACAAAGACTCCAAGGCCTTTAGACTTGCCCTATGATTAGGAGAGAGTCTCTGTAATCATAGGGATTTTTCTTTTTTGGTTCTTTTTTCTTTTGTGAGATTGTGGATAACGTTAACGCTGACTGAGGCGAATTATACCAAGGCACGGGTTTGAGACCCATTTTGTGATTCAATCCTCAGTCAGTTTTCTAAACAGGCTTCAAATAGAAATTTAGGTTCGCTACCTATTATCAAGGTTTTGATTGTGTTTAGAAGCGTTAACGGATACATGGTTAAACGTAACAATCAAATTTAATGGAAACAGTTTACTTTTTAGGTATCGATGTGTCGAAAGCAAAATTCGACGCTGCCTTGACTGTGGATGGAAAGAGCTTTCATGAACTGCAGGTCGAGAACAATTCTAAATCAATTGCAGCCATGTTTAAGGCTTTAAAGTCTCAACTATCGTCTCTGTCCAACTTGGTGGTATGCATGGAGCATACGGGAATCTATTGCTTCCCGCTTCTGAATTATCTGTACAAAAATCAAGTCAGGGTCTGTATTGAACCAGCTCTTCAGATCAAACAATCTCAGGGGATGACACGGGGCAAAAATGACCAGGTTGATGCCAAACGCATCGCTTTGTACGCTTTAAAAAACTTGGAAAATCTGCATTTTTGGAAGCCTCAAAGGCTTTGCATTCAAAAATTAAAATCCCTGCTGGTAACTCGTGAAAGGCTTGTTAAAGTGAAGGTGCAATTGACAGTTCCTCTCCAGGAAGGGAATGAGTTTATTGAAGAGTCTCTTCTAAAAGCTTCTTTAAAAAGTTGCCAGAAAACCATCAAAGCTCTCGATCTGGACATCCATAGTATCGAGAGGGAAATTGCTGCACTGGTCAAGTCAGATACTCAACTCCACGATCAGTGTAAACTAATTACTTCTGTTCCTGGCATTGGTAAAATAACCGCCCTCAATCTTATCGTTAGCACTGGTGAATTTGTCCGAATCCAGGAAGCGAAAAAACTTGCTTGTTATGCCGGAATCGCTCCCTTTGAACACTCCTCAGGGTCTTCCATCCGAGGCAAAACAAGAGTCTCCAAAATGGCCAATATGACCTTGAAGCGATTACTTCATCTCGCTGCAATGTCAGCCGTACAATCCTGCAGCGAATTAAAAGGCTATTACATCAGAAAAACCCAAGCCGGAAAAAACAAAATGAGTGTGCTTAACGCTGTGCGCAATAAGTTGATAAGTAGGGTTTACGCCTGTGTACGAAATAACCGACCTTACCAAAAATATATCATAACACCCTTGCTTGAACCATAGAAATCACAAAGCTGCACGAAGATTTGTTGAAAATTCGTCTAAGGCAATGTTAAGATTTAAGACAGGTTTAGTGATTCTTAGTGACTTAGAGTCTTCGTGGCGAAAAATCACGAAGCTTTGTTACGAATTCGTCTAAGGCAATGTTAAGAGTAAAAGACAGGTTTAGTGACCCTTAGTGACTTAGAGTCTTCGTGGCGAAAAATCTAAACGATTTTATTCTTCCATTTCCCGGATCGCATATAGAAGTACGCCATCGAGAACATGCTGAGCCAATAAACCCATTCGCTGGCCCAGCCCCAGGTAATGGGTAGGTTTAAGTATTCAAGTACGACGTACACGTAGACACAATAAAGCGCGATCGTTACGATTTCAATGGTCAGGTTAACGATTGTGTTACCGCTCCCGGTTACGGCGTTGAGCCACACTACCCCGAATGCCATCATAAAGAGCGCGATTGATACTATCCGTACCACCGGCACCGCCTCATTGATAAAAGCATCACCCTGCCCGTAGAATGAAAGGAACGCGGTCGGGAATAGGTTCAAAATCACTACGATGACCGTGGTGCAGAGAAGGCTGATCTTCACAATGCGTTTAATGAGTGGGATCACTTCGTCCTGCCTTCCCTGCCCGATGATGTTGCTTACCATGGTATTGGTGGTGGCGGCAAATGACCATGAAAAAATGCCGGCCACGCCGAAAATATTCCTCATGGTATTCGAAATGGCAAGCGCGCGTTCACCATGATGTTCAACGAGAATATAAAAATATTCCCAGGTAATGATGCTGATGGCAAACTGAGCGATCAAAGGAGAAGACTGAACCAGAATCAATTTGAAGATTTCAGGCTTTAGTTTCGTTTGTTCGAAAAAGGCAAATTGCTTGTGAATGTTTTTCAGATGGATGACTGCATAGATCACTATCAACCCCGTCGCTTCGGCAATGATTGACGCGTAGGCTGCCCCGTTGAATCCGAGCTCTGGGAAACCGAAATGACCATAGATCAATGCGTAATCGAGAAAAATATTAGTCAACGCTTCCGTCATTGTACCCCACACCAGGAAGCGGGTTTGGTTGGTGCCCACCAGCAAAGCGTTGCGCATCACGTAGAGGTATAGGAAAGGGAGGCCCCAGATGCGCAGCAGGCTAAACTCAATAACCTTTTCTGCAACGGCCTGATCGTGAATGGTCGCACGCAGTATGGCTGGTGCGAAAGCATAGGTAATGAAAATCCCTAATGCCGCAATGGCGAGTGCGACCCACACACCATGAAAAAATAATTGCCCGATTTCCTTATGAAGATTTTGACCCGCTCTCCGCGCAATCAAAGCCTGCAGCCCATTATTAAGCCCATTACCAATCACCGCGAATATGAGGTAATAAACACCTGTGATGCCGGCACATGCCAGCTCGAGTTCACCCAGACCACTCAGGAAGATATTGTTGGTGATGAAGTTGACCTGTGGCACAACGAGCGCAAGAGAGATAGGCATCGCTAGCGCCAAAATCTGACGAGTTGTAGTCTGCAATCGCAGATCGGTATGAGCGGAAGCCGTGGCCATAATGAAATTCGCCCGCGAAGTTAATCTCTTATTTGATTACCGATCTGCGAACAAATCCTGAATATCTTTGTCGAAAGGCACCATTATGAAAAAGACACTTCTTGTTTTGATCGCGATCCCGATGTTTGTCAGCACGATTGGGTTGATATGCTCGTCGTGCGGATCTGGCCATTCGGAAAAAAGCGCCACAGGTACATTGGCACCGAAAGATTTCGCCGAACAACTCAAGGCGAATCCGGATATCATCTTGCTGGATGTGCGGACTCCAGAAGAACTGGCATCAGGATATTTAAAAGGGTCCCGCAATCTGGATTTCAACGCGCCGGGATTTCAGGATTCGGTTAAAGCACTTGATCCCTCAAAAACTTATTTTGTTTATTGCGCGAGCGGTAAGCGAAGCGGAAAGGCCATGGAGATGATGCAGTCCATGGGATTTCAAAAAGTTGGTGCACTGGATGGCGGAATCAGAATGTGGAATGCAAACGGTTTGCCGATCGTCCAGCCAAATCAATAAAGTAGTGAAAGACACGTAAACACATTGGGCGTACATTATTTTGTATGCCTGTATTGATCTGTATGTTCCGTTTGTTTTCTAAACTCGGCACTTTCAAATACGGCAACATACAGGACACGCATCGGATAAAGTTATGCCATCAGAGTACGCGGTCAGCGATCAATCCGGCAGATACTTCTCAACCTTTCCAAACGTCCATGTTCCGGCAATGGCAGCAAGCAACGTCACGATGGTGGCAAAAGAACCCGTACCAATCTGCGCATATAACGGTCCGGGACATGCGCCTGTGAGAGCCCAACCAAATCCGAAGATGAGGCTGCCAAGGATTACTCCGTGGTGATATTTTTTGACAGGCATATCTATCGGCGATCCTTCCATTGTTTTTACGTTCAGCTTCCGGATTAAGAATAATCCCAACGCTCCCACCGGAATCGCTGTCATGAAGATTCCAAACATGTGAAAGCTTTCAAAACGAAACATCTCCTGAATTCTGAACCAGGAAATTGCTTCGCCTTTTGTGAGTGCAAGCCCGAAAATAATTCCAACAAATAAATATTTCAGGTTCTTCATAGGATCAAGGGCAGAACCAAACGACTAAAAATGATTCCACCAGCAAAGAAACATATCGTCGCAACCAACGATGGCCATTGCAGAGCCGATAGGCCGAGTATTCCGTGACCAGAGGTACAGCCACGTGCGTATCGCGTACCGAAGCCAACGAGAAACCCGCCTCCGATCATCAGCACGAACCCTTGCAGGGTCGCGAGTGAACGCCAGTTGAACAGCTGTACCGGCATCAGTCCATCGAAATTGGTTACCCCCAGCGACAGAAGGTATTGTGTGGTGTTATCGGAGATTGCCACATGATTTGGATTTGAGAACACAATACCCCCGAGAAGGCCCCCGATCAGGACTCCCACCACAAAGACCAGATTCCAACTTTCTTTCTTCCAATCGTATCTAAACAGTGGAATGTCGGCAGGGGCGCATGCCGCGCATATTTGGCGGAGTGTGGAAGATATTCCGAGGTTCTTGTTGCCAAGGATCAGCAGCAAGGGGGCTGTTAACCCTATTATTGGGCCTGCGACGTACCAGGGCCATGGTGCATTCAAATCCATCCTCAAAATTAATAAAGTCTATCGAAATAATAGACTATATGTATTTGACCTTTGTCTTTGAGTTTTGTCATACCAGGGTCAAAATTCTACTTTTGCCGGTTCATGCAGCTCATTAATTCGATTCTCACCTGGGTAATGAAGAAGCGCATCCATCAGATGGAGCTTTTTATGAAGTACCCCGATGATGTTCAGGAAGAATTGCTCAACCGGCTTTTACTATCGGCGCGTCCCACCGAATTTGGAATGAAGCACGGATTCGACGAGATCGTCAACTACGATGATTTTGCGCGACAGGTGCCGATTCATTCTTACGAAAGACTTTTCCCGTACATCGAGCGGATGATGAAGGGGGAGCAGAATATACTGTGGCCCACGGAAATCAAATGGTTTTCAAAGTCGTCCGGTACCACCAATGCGCGCAGCAAGTTCATTCCTATTTCATCAGAATCTCTGGAGGAATGTCACTTCAAGGGTGGAAAGGATTTGTACTGCATCTATGTAAACAACTATCCCGATACGAATATTTTTTCCGGACGCGGTCTTGCGATTGGAGGCAGTCATCAGCTGAATGAACTGGATCCCAGCTCATCATCGCACTACGGCGATGTGTCCGCGGTGATCATGCAAAATCTTCCCGTGTGGGCGCAGCTCATTCGTACACCGAGCCTTGAGGTCGCCCTGATGAGTAACTGGGAAGAGAAAATTGAGAAGCTTGCGCGGGAGACCTCGGCAGTTGATGTGACGCACATTGCCGGAGTGCCCACGTGGACAGTCCTGTTACTTCAACGCATCATGGAGATCACCGGTAAGCCCATTGCCGAAGTCTGGCCTAATCTGGAAGTTTTTTTTCACGGTGCAGTTGCCTTTGCTCCTTATCGAAATCTTTTCAAGACGCTCATCCCAAATGACAAGATGAACTATTGGGAGACTTACAACGCAAGCGAGGGTTTTTTTGGTATCCAGGATGTTAGCAATTCCGAAGAGTTGTTGCTGATGCTCGACTATGGAATATTCTATGAGTTTATTCCCACTGAGCAATCGGAAGACGAAAGCGCTGTAGCAATTCCATTGAGTGAAGTTGAACTGGGAAAGAACTACGCGATGGTAATCACTACGAATGCCGGACTGTGGCGATACAACATCGGCGATACAGTAAAGTTTACGAGCAAGACACCTTATCGCATCAAGATCTCGGGACGAACGAAGCACTTCATCAACGCGTTTGGAGAAGAAGTAATCATTGAGAATGCAGAGGCGGCAGTAACACGTGCCTGTGAAATCACGAATGCGGTGATCAATAATTTTACGGCGGCTCCGATCTACCTCGAACAAAAAAAGCGAGGTGGGCATGAATGGATCATTGAATTTCACACCCCTCCGCAGGATCTTGATGAGTTTGGAAGAATCCTTGATGAGACGCTCCGGAAGATCAATTCGGATTACGATGCGAAGCGATTCCATGATCTGGCGCTGATCCCACCCAAAATTCACAGTGTGCCCGATGGTACTTTTTATAATTGGATGAAAAAGCGGGGAAAGCTGGGAGGTCAGAATAAAGTGCCGCGCCTTAGCAACTCCAGGGAATACGTAGAGGACATCCTCGCCTCCTTACAATAAAAAATCCCGCGGACCATTGCTGAACCGCGGGACAAATTCTTCTTAAGAATACAAACTCAGGAGTTCTTCCACTTTACTCCGCAGCCAATCGCTTTGGTTTTTTGTATTTCCACTTTCTTTCCTGCCAGCAGTGAGTTCACGGCAGATTCAACATACTTCTGAGTGGCCGCGTTGCCATCGCTTGCGTTGTCGTCGATGGCGCCAATATAGGCCACAACCAATTTGTTGTTTTCTTTCTTCAGCACGAATACGTGAGGTGTATTCGTAGCACCAAATTCACTTGCCACTTTCTGGCTTTCATCATAGAGATAAGGGAACGTATAGCCTTTGGATTTGGCGTATTTCACCATCGCTTCGTAGGAGTCTCCTTTGGATACATCAGGTGAGTTGGGATTGATGGATACCAGCGGGAAGCCCTTGGATGCATACATACTGTTGAGTTCGATAATGCGCTGATTATATCTTTTAGAAACGGGACAGGTATTGCAATCAAAAACAACAATAAACCCCTTCGCATCTTTATAATCCGCGAGAGAAACCATTTTGCCGTCAACGTTCTTCAATGAGAAATCGGCAACGGTATCGCCAACCTCATAACCATTTTTAACAGGTGCGCTGGCAACCAAGGCGAGCACAGCCACAATCGATAAAACAAATCGCTTCATATATAACATTTGGTTTTCGTTTTTTACTGAACCTCCGCAATCAATTTCTCAAGATCTCCTTCGTGCAATTCCTTTTCCACAAATTTACGCTTGCCGTTCTTATTGTTGACTACCAATGTCGCCGGCAGCGCACCTGACCAATCCTTTTCAAGTTTGTCGATCCACGAGTTGGGATTCTTTTCATTTAATATGATTACCTCGGACTGAATCTTCTTGCGCGCAACGAATTTTCTCACCTTTTCAGGATCGGGATCCAGGTCCATGTCCATGCTCACAAGTCGGACCAACACGTCCTTACGTTCTGCACCCAGCTTTTCCAGAAGTGGCAACTCCTTGATGCACGGAGCACACCAGGTAGCCCAGAAATTGATCACCTGGATATGGTCGTGCTCAGATTTTACCAATTGCTGAAACTGCTCCAAACGGATGGGATTTGTTTGCGCATCAGCCAAAAAGGCCATGAAAAGCAGGGCGAAACACACGGTCGATTTCACAAAACGTCCTAACGCGATAAGAGTGCTGGAGTTTGGGATATTGTGACGAGTGGGAATCATGATGCGCTTTGTTTTCGCGGCTTCAAAAGTGCTAAAATTCAGGCACTTATAAACTCTCCAAAAATGGGGTATGGAGAAATCCACAAAATGCCCGTTTTATCCACATTATCAGACGGGTACGCATTAAATACTTGAATATCAAGTGTTTATATCATGTTTCCCCGACCTCAATTTTGTGGATATCTCTGGCTGTTGCCGCCGCCTCATACATTTATAATGGCTTAATAGTCAACATGCTACATGGGAATGCTGACGGGTAAATTGAGGTAAATGCACAGTTAATTGTGATCTAGAACTTTGCCGATCAAAATCTTGAGGGGCAAATCATGTCAATGACACTGGTCTGAAAATCAACACGGAAGGTCGAGCTGGGCTTTGAATTGTGTAGAATGTCGGACACCCCAGACGGCTTAAGCGGCAGTGCTAACCGATGGCTGGTTCTTTTTAAGCCAGGACAAGTAGTCGTTGTACAAAATGCAATCGTTCATGAGGGCTTGGTCTTTGACGATCTTGATGATTTTATCGTGTTGAAAAGATTGCCAAATCCGTTGTTTTTGCTCTTCGGGCAGCGACGAAATACGCACGAACTCAATCCCTTTGAAATTTTCTAACATGGCGCAGTTAATTTTCGTGATGATTTATTTATCCTTTTACAAATAGGTAACCCTGTCCAATATTTCGCGGCGCACCGATTACCCTTTTTCCAATCGATTTGATCATTTTAGTTTGAAAAAGTTTAATGCCGCACCTGCCGGTTGAATGGGGTTCCAGAAAAAACATGCCCATTTTGAGGATATCTTAACCTACGATAGTTGTGTCAAGCCGGATTTTTCACCGGAATAAATTTCCGACCCGCGGACAATGCTTAGTTTTATAATGACTGACTTAAGCGTCAGTTCTCAGTTTTTAGAATTCCTTATCGGATATTTTTAAATCATGAATTCTCAAAAAAGTAAATTCTCAATCCCCAGTGGGGTCACCTATCTCAATTGCGCCTACATGTCTCCGCTGCTTAAGTCGGTGGAGCAGGCAGGAATAAAAGGACTAAAACGTAAAAGGAACCCATCACTGATCTCGTCTCAGGATTTCTACACCGACGGAGATGTTCTGCGCAAAGAATTTGCTGAGCTGATCAATGTCAGAGATCCACAGCGAATAGCAATCATACCTTCTGCCTCGTACGGGTTGGCTTCGGCAGCCAGGAACATCCACCTGAGCCGCAACGATAAGATGATTGTCATGGCCGAACAGTTTCCGAGCAACTATTACCCCTGGCAAAGGCTTGCAAAAGATACCGGCGCTGAATTGATCTCGGTGTCACCGCCGGATTCACTTCGTGATCGGGGAAAGATCTGGAATGAGCGGATATTGGATGCCATCGACGCAAAGACCAGGGTCGTAGCGATGGGCAACGTGCATTGGGCAGATGGCACTTTATTCGACTTGATCCAAATCAGAAAACGTGCGCATGAGGTAGGGGCTCTGTTGATCATAGACGGAACACAGTCGGTGGGTGCCTTGCCGTTTGACGTTCAAAAAATTCGACCTGACGTGCTCGTGTGCGGAGGATATAAATGGCTCATGGGGCCTTATTCAATAGGAATGGCTTACTACAGCGAAGCATTCGACCATGGAGTGCCTCTGGAAGAAAGCTGGATCAACCGCAGGGACAGTGAGGATTTTACCGCGCTGGTGAGCTATCAGAGCGAGTACCAGCCTGGCGCGCTGCGATATGACGTGGGCGAACACGGGAATTTTATATTGATCCCCATGATGATCGAAGCGCTGAGACAAATCAAACGCTGGCAGCCGGAGAACATCCAACAGTATTGCAGAAAAATCAGTCCTGTAAAAAAACTTCGTGAACTGGGGTGCTGGATCGAGGACGATAACTTCCGGGGACAACACCTTTTTGGCATACGCTTCCCAAAGGAATTTCCACTTTCAAAAGTCAAGGAGAACATGAAGAAGAAAAAGATTTCAGTCTCCTTCCGCGGAGATTCTATGCGCGTTGCCCCGAACGTCTACAACGATGCCGCTGACTTCGAAAAGTTCATAACAGCACTCAAGCCATGACGGTAATCATATTCAGAACAGGGAGTACGAGAGCGAACTCTCCGTGTACTGCAATCTGACTTTTTACTTGTTCGTACCTTATCGCCTTGGTAAAAAGCTGCCAGGCAAGATCAGCAGGGAGTACAACCCGCGCTGAACACGTGCCGGGATTATCGGTCATGACCCAGCCGTCTATTTCTTTTTGGATAAACCACGACCCACCGGCGGGTGATTCAACGGTGATCTGAATGCAGCTCCCGCTTGGTGCAGCGACATCTTTATATCTGAAAGGCAAAGCCCGCATGAATGTGTCCAGCACGGGCTTGTAAAATTCTTTGGTGAGGATAGCCTGTTGGTTAATCGCATGTCTTATCTGTTGCTGGTGATGCCACTTTTCTGTGTAATCACGCGCGATATGGAACCAGTTTGAAGAAACTTCTTCGCCCGCCCAGGCCACGCTGAACATGGCGGGTGCGTTGAGATCAAGGCTTTCAAGACTGCGGATATATTCTTCGTGAGTATTTTCCAGGAAGTCGATAAGCTGTCGAGGACTCACACGCTTCATGGCTTTTACCCAATCGGCATTCAGCTGGTTGAGATAGGCAACCACATCTGCATAGGAATTCAATGCACGATCTGGCTGAAGCATAACGCCGTCACGGTGAATGGAAATGAAACGGATGTTTGTGTCGAGCAGGTGTGCAGCCACGTCTTTGACAGTCCAGTTGCCCGCCACAGTTTTAGCCTGCCACTGCTCCATAGAAAGGGTTTTCAGGAGCTCGATAAGTTTTTCATTCAGTGGCCTGAAAAGATGAAGGGTTTCAATCATCGCGAAATTTGGTGTTTTTCAAGAGCCATGGACACCGTCCATTCAGAATGGGCTACAGTGGAAAATATTTTATCGCGAGGGCAGCGTTAGCGATAATCATTCGCTGACAACCACCGCAAGCTTCTTGCCGTCTGCGCTGGTCGCGAGACGCGTGACTCCTTTCAGAACATCACCCCCCGTAATCTCCACGGGCTTCCAGGAAGTAGATTTTCCCGGATGATAGAAGAAAAGACCGGTACCATCGCTCATCAGGATCTTTCCGTCGGGCAACCAGCAGAGATCCTCACGGCCTGTCAACGTTGGAGCTATTTCCACAATCTTCATCGTATGGTTGTTGAATTTCATAATACGCCAGTCCTTTTCGCCAAGCTTATGCACAAAACTGATCGCAGTCTCGGAAGGAACTCTGTGAAGTGAACGTCCAATGTTGGAAGCGATTACTGTATCCCGCTTCATTGGAAGCAGCAGGTAGTGAAGCGTGTTAGGAGACTCATTTTTTCCAAGAATAAAAAGCCCTAGATGGCTATTATCGGTCCACACATGATATCCAACCGTCATGTTATCGACTATGATAGACGGTTCCCCACCGTCCAACCCATATTTGCCAAGGTCCTGAGCACCATTTTCCCGGCTGATGATGCACGAAATGTGTTGTTTATCGGGTGTGACCGTTGGTGAAAATTTTCCAAAGGCAGATTGTGTAATATTTTCGATTTTCTTTTCCCTGAAATTATATCCCTTAATGTCTGTTTTCGTCTGAACGGTCCCAGAAGTGAAATACACGATCGGCAGGTCGGGATGAAAATACGGCTGATTGTCGTAAGCGCCTGGGTTTTGCGTAAAGTTCACTGGTGATGAAACTGAAACTTTATCTTTTTTCGACGAGATGTCGAAAATGTAAATCTCCGTGGCCGGCATGGTTTGCGACAAGCCGATGCTGACTGCGAAGAGAACTGTGATCAGTGAAAGGTAAGTTTTCATGTGACTTTAGTTAAACGCGGTGAAGTTTCACGTAAGGCGGTGTTCAATTTAATTATTATTTCCAACTATTGCCCCACCATAAAAACAGCGTTGCCAAACAGCAGCTTGCCGCTTTCCCAGAAGGATCTGAAAAGTAGATTATCGACTATGTAGACAATATTTCCCTGTCCTTTTTCCTCGACTCCAAGAACCAGACTGTTGCTGAGCTTCTTGTTTATTTTTTGACCCGCAAATCCCTGAACAGGTTTCGCCGCCCCTTTGATCACGCCTACATTCCATCCGTTTTCCAGAAATCCATAACGAAGTTCATTGGTCTTCAGTGTGTAATAGGCATCTTTCATTCCAAAGGCCAGCGGGTGTGAGCGGTCCAGGGTAACTTTATAGATCGCACCGGAGATTGAATTGCTGAGTTGTTTTCTCTCAGCGTCTTCGTAGTGGGTCAGTGCGTCTTTGCTCTTTTCCTCTTTGTCTTTTTTCTCTGCTTCTGTTTTTTCTGCTTCAGTTGAGTAAGCCTTCAGCGCATATCCTTTCTTTTCCGCAAATGAACCAAGACCATTTCCGAGGATGATTAGTTTTCCACCCGCCGAAACCCACGATCCGATTTGTTCAAGGTATGAGTCGTCGAATAGCCGGTAGTTTCCTTCCGGTACGATCAACACATCATACTTTTTCAGATCGATGGACTTCATGTAATCGGTGCCGAGTTGTGTGATCGGATAATGGAGCTGCTGTTCGAAGAAATGCCAGATCTCCCCAGAGCTCAATGACGAAGTCTGTTCTCCAAACACCACTGCCACTTTGGGGGCCTTTAAATAATTGACGTAACCCGAACCGAAATCCTTACCCTTCTCGACGAAGCCAGTCGTCGTCGTGTAGATCTTGCGGCCCATCTCCTTGGCGAGGTTTTGGACCACGTTATCAAAATCTGCCAGAGTCTCGTTATTTCTTCGTGTGACGATGAGCGATCCTGCTTCGAAGCTGAGATTTCCGGTTGAAAACGATTTCATCGCAGAACGTACTTTGATGTTTTTCCGGAGCATGGCGGCGAGGAATTCCACGTCCCGCACGCTTTCATACTTGAAAATGTAGGCGTAGGGAGTTGGTGCAATCGAACCATTGTCAACAGTCTTTGGCTGGTAAGGTTTTGCTACATTGACGCGTTCATTCATCGCATACGCTTTCAGATCATAATTGTATATCAGATTCCAGGCGGTGATGTCATACGTCGCAGAATCAGCTAATCTGGACTGCGGCTCGAACAGCGTTGTGATAAAGCGTGATTTCGGTTGATACACATTGACGATCATATCGTCGGCAGACAAATTGAATGCTGCCGTTGTTTGAGTCTGATACTCAAAACCCCTTGCAGGTTTGCCCGCAGCCGGATGCCCGTATTTGATAAGGTGACTGTCGAACCATTTCGCAAGCTGATTGAGTTTGTCTGAGTTGTTATCAGCCTTGAACACATAGGTCTTATAAGGAGCAACCGGAGCATTGGTATTGTCCTTAAAATATTTTTCAAACTCGTCGACCACGCGACTCGCGTTGACCGAAGTGATCTCAACGGTGGAGATGCCTGCTGTGTAATGATGGGTGAGCCGATCTTTTAGTGTAAGAGGATCACCTTCCCGCGTCGTCACGGTCAGGCCGCCGAATCCGCCGCCTCCCTGCTCATAGGTCATGCCGATCGCACCGCTGTAGGCAGGATAGGTGTCACCATAGCTGGGATAGTATAGATCAAAAACTTCTTTTGTGAAATAAAGCCAGCCTTGTTCATCGAAATACTTCGCGTTGTTTTTTCCGACCATGAGCTGGAACTCCCTTTGCCAGTTGGTGATTACATCGTGATAAGGCTCTGCAGCGGGGGCAAAATAGTAGGGATTGTTGTAGCCCTGTTCGTGAAAGTCTACGTGTACATGTGGAAACCATTCATTATAGATCTTAATACGTGATCTCGATTCGATCTGCGACTCCCAGGCCCAGTCGCGATTCAGATCGAAGAGGTAGTGATTGGCACGACCTCCAGGCCAGGGTTCACGATGTTCTTTGCTGTCCCCATTGGGATTGGGAGGGAAGTTTCCATACTGATTGTAAAAATTAGCGTAACGATCGCGGCCATCTGGATTGATGCAAGGATCCATGATCACGACGGTGTTTTTGAGGAATTCTTTTGTTTTCGCATTCGAAGGATTCACCAACTCATAAATAGTTTTCATAGAAGCTTCCATCGAATTGGCTTCGTTGCCGTGCACGTTGTAGCTGAGCCATACAATCGCCGTTTTGTTTCCGGAAGGAGCACCATCCGAGATGCCCGCGCGCTTCAGGTTGTCGGTGCGTATTTGCTCCAGGTTTGCAAAATTTTCCGGAGACGTTACGATCGCGTAGATCAGCGGACGGTGTTCATAGGTCTCACCGTATTGCATCACTTTCACGTTCGTGGAAGCGTCGTCCACATGTTTAAAGTATTCAACGACGCGGGCGTGACGTGTGAAACGATCACCGAGTTCGTAGCCAAGAAACTCGGCAGGCGATTGAAGTTTTACCTGCGCGATTGCGCCGATAGAGACGATCAAACAAAGAAACAGACCAGTTTTTTTCATCTTAAACGGTTTTTGTAAAGGGTTGAAGGCAAGACTAATGGGTTCACTTATAGTTTACCAGCCTTTTTATTTGAGGGGTATGGTGAATAGCATGCTCCCGGAAAAATATCAAAGCATGTTTGGTGTTCAGGTACCCCGCACGCACATGGCGATAAATCAGACGATCGACGCGATTGTCCGGAACCTTTTCAAGAAAAACCTTTAGTTCACTTCGAACTTGCGCCCATTCCATTTCAAGGGCCTCTAGACTTTTGTGAACCCTCATCTGTTGTTCTAACGTCTTCGGCACCTTGAACTTTAGTCCGGGAAGGCGTTGGGATATTTTCAGCAAATTGATCTTCACTTCCTCCCATAAACCCGAATCCCGCGTGCTTTCAATCGCAAGAATTTTCTTGTTCAGGTAAGTCAGTGAAAGTCTTTCGGCGGCAACGAGGTGGCTGAGGATTTCTGCAACCGACCATTTGCCGGGAATGATATTTTTGTTGAGACGCTCTGCATCAAGATGGCGCACTGACGACATCATTTGCTGCCGCTGTGCTTCGATTTTGTCGAATAAGATTTGCAGGGAGACGTTCATGGGCCCGGGTTTATCAAAAATAATAAATGTTTTCAGTCATACTTTTCCTTAACTTTCCTATCACCTAAACCTTTTATTCAATATGGAAAATGTGAACACCGGACAAAGTCCGCCTAAGAGCTGGTTGATTGAGTCCATTCTGGTAACACTTTTTTGTTGCCTTCCCTTTGGAATCGTGGGCATCATCAATGCCTCGAAGGTCGAATCAAAATTCAACGCGGGAGATGTGGCTGGCGCCAATCAGGCTTCAGCAGAAGCAGGCAAGTGGACAAAGATTGGATTCTTTTCAGGGATCGCGATCATTGTTTGCTATCTCATTTTTGTATTTCTGGTAGGCGGAGCCGCCTTCATGGGTGCCTTCCAGAACACTTAAATATTACCTTCTTATACCGATCGCTGTCGGCATCACGGCGGGATTAGGTTTCCTTTACTGGAAATTTGATCCCGCCGATACTTCTAATGTGTATCCGCATTGTCCTTTTAAATTATTGACAGGCTATCAATGTCCCGGATGTGGATCACAACGGGCTGTACATCAATTGCTGCATTTGAACTTCAAAGAGGCATTTGAGTTGAACCAGCTCCTGGTGATATCGCTGCCCTACATAGCCTTGGGTTTTGCTTTTGAAAAAATGAGTCTGAATTCTTCTTTGCTGCAATGGCGACAGAGGTTGTTCGGGGTTATGGCGATCAGGATTGTGCTGGTAATTGTTATTGCTTTTTGGATAGGCAGAAACCTGATTTGATTAAAACCTCCTTCCGCGAATGAAGAGCCCAAACGAGAAGTATTGTTCCGAATGCGGTGCGCTCATCAATGCAAAGGCCGAGATATGCCCGAAGTGTGGCGTCCGGCAAATGCCGGTGCCGGGCTCGACTGATAGTCGCTGGCTTACGGTGCTGTTGCTTTGCTTTTTTCTGGGACCTTTCGGTGTTCACCGATTTTACACCGGCCATACGGCCATCGGTATTGTTCAATTGTTAACGCTGGGGGCCTGTGGCATTTGGACATTGGTCGACCTGATCATGATCATCACGGGAAGTTTTCGTGATGCACAAGGAAACATCATTAAGAACAATTAGCTGCTATTTACAACTCTTCCGGATGGCGGCCTTCGCGTCTGGTGAACCTAGCTCATCGGCGCGCTTCAGATCCAGACATCCATCGTAGTTGTTGTTCATCATCATCTTCACCAGTCCGCGCTGGTAGTAAGTTTCTGCATCATTGGGATACAGTTCGATCGAGGAGGAGTAATCTTCCACCGCGCCCGCGTAGTCGCCTTTTTCTGTTTTGCTGAGTGCACGGTTGTCAAAATAGCTCGGATCGGTATTGTCCAGTTCAATGGCTTTGTTGTAGTCGGCGATAGCTCCTTCGAAATCCTGCATCGTATACTTCAGCGTGCCTCTGAGATTTAAAGTTTCAGGATCGTCGTTTACAAGTTCAATGGCTTTGTTGTAATCATCCAGAGCACCTTTGAAATCGTCCTTGGCACTTTTTGCCAGGGCGCGGTTCTCAAATTTCAATGGATCTTTTGCGTCTATTTTTATGGCGATATCATAATCCGCGATTGCCTTATCAAAGTTTCCGGTCTGATAGAAAGCAACGCCACGATAGTTGTATAAACCCGCATCATTTTTTGTCAGCTCGATCGCCTTGGAGTAATCGTCGATGGCGCTGACGTATTCGCCCAGTTCAGCCTTGATAATACCCCGGTTGAGAAAAGCTTCAGCGCTCGCGGGACCCAGCTCAAGTGCCTTCGAGAAATCAAAATAGGCAGCCTGAAGGTCATCGAGGTTTGAGTTCGCAAACCCTCGGTTGGTGTATGCTTCAGTATATCGGGGATTGAAACGAATGGCTTTGTCAAGATCGTCCACCGCACTTTCGTCGTCACCCAATTCAATTTTTGCTTCACCCCTGTGGTTGAGGGCTTCGGCGAAAGTTGAATCGATTTCGAGTGCAATCGTAAAGTCGCTGATCGCTCCGTAATAATCCTGAAGAGCCGTTCGCGCTTGCCCGCGTAAATCAAGGGCAATTTTATTTTTGGGGTTTGCTTCGATGACTTTGTTGAGATCCTTCTTTGCTCCGGCGAAGTCGTTGGCGGCGATTTTTTTTCTGGCGCCATCAAGCAACGGGTCTGCGGTTTGAGATAAAGCAATTGCCGTCGATAGGCAAAAAAGTATAAGCAACAAATTTTTCATAGGTGATGATCCCGATTCCAGATCCCGATCCCGATCCCGATCCCGATAGCTATCGGGACTATCGGGACTAACGAGATTATGGACATCGGG
The DNA here is from genome assembly GCA_044227305.1 of Cyclobacteriaceae bacterium. Lineage (GTDB taxonomy): Bacteria > Bacteroidota > Bacteroidia > Cytophagales > Cyclobacteriaceae > ELB16-189. The sequence continues at coordinate 560,874 of JBGAFJ010000003.1, forward strand.
ATGAAAGTTAGGAAATGTTTCCCACCGATTTTTGACAGATCACTATCCGCATTTATATCGGTGTAAATCTGTCTGCATTAAATCTGTGCTGCCTGCCTTCGCCCACTAACACTGAAGCTTTAGCGCAGGCTCCCGAAGCGGCTACTTGCCTGCCGGACAGGCACGGCGCGCAAAACCCATAACAGAAAAAGGGCGGAACCACCCGCCCTTTTATCCAAACTAACTACCCACTTATCCCATTCACATTACCAGTAAACTCGTAGTCTCACGCCAGCCCGACGTCGGTGCCAGGGGCGCGCAACAATAACTCTTCCCGGGTAAGGTCTCCCGACTGCATAGCGGTGACACGCTGGCTTTACGACAACGGGCACAACTACCGCCAGTGGCCTACCACTTGCCACCGCCATCACCTGTGCATCGACGCTTTTGGCGGCAATCAGGATCAGAATGATCCCCAGAAACAGGGAGAAAGAAATCAGCTTTTTCATAGCCAGAGATTCATTATTGCGAATCTGTGGTTTAGACCTATCCGGACGGCTTAGGTTTAAACTTTATTAACAAATTCTTTTGGGCCGTTTGAATAAATTGCCCGGAGGCATTCCATTTCAAATGCCTTTCTTTCGAATAAATCGTAAGCTCTATGAATAAGGTGTTTCTGTTCGCGATGTTGCTTTACAGTTCAGCGGTTTTAGCCCAGGAAAAGCCACTCGACATGAAGATGGATTTTGAGGAATATGACCCGCCATCATCACTGGTCGTGGAGGGACATCGCCTTACGCGCGCGAAGTTTCCTTTCATAGACATTCACAACCACCAGGGCAATATGCCCACATCGGATTTTAAGGATCTGATTGCCGCCATGGACAAACTGAATATGGCCATCATGGTGAATCTCAGTGGCCGGGGCTTTGGTGGAAGCGGCGATCACCTGGAGAGGTCTATTGAGAACATCAAAAGCAAGTACCCCTCCCGGTTTGTGTTATTCACCAATGTCGACTTCCGCGACATCGACAATCCGGAGTGGAGTGCGCGCATCTGCAAACAACTGGAAGATGATGTGAAGCGCGGCGCGAAAGGATTGAAGATATATAAATCACTAGGCATGTTCTCCCGCGACAAAGATGGTAAGCGTGTTCATATCGATGATCCTCGTATCGATCCGGTTTGGGCAAAGTGCGGTCAGCTTGGAATCCCGGTGTTGATTCACGCCGCAGACCCCAAACAGTTCTGGGATCCTATCGACAAGAACAATGAACGCTGGCTGGAATTAAAACTTCATCCCGGCCGCAGACATGATACCGATTCTGTGAAGTGGGAAACCATCATTAAAGAGCAACACAATATTTTCCGTAAGCATCCCAAAACGAAATTCATTAACGCGCATCTGGGCTGGTATGGCAGTGATTTGAAGAAACTCGGCGGCCTGCTCGACCAGTTTCCAAATATGTACACAGAGATTGGTGCGGTGATCGCAGAGTTGGGTCGCCAGCCGCGTGCGGCAAAAGCATTCCTCACTAAATACCAGGATCGTGTGCTCTTTGGCAAAGACAGTTGGGTTCCTGAAGAATATGAGACCTACTTCCGTGTGCTCGAAACAGAGGATGAATACTTCCCTTATCACAAGAGATATCATGCATTCTGGAGAATGTATGGCATAGGGTTGCCCGACGACGTTCTGAAGAAGATCTATTACAAGAACGCAATGAAGCTGATGCCGGGGATTGATGCGAGTCAGTTTCCGAAGTGAGAGGTTTCCCACGGATATCACAGATTTGAATGCAAAGATTTCACGGATAACAAGCATTCACGAAAATCAAACAACGCTGGGGTCTTAAAACCAGATGATTGTTATTCGGCTATAGTTCTAAACTTTCCGGAGCTCCATCTTGCGTGTTATGAAACAGGATGAGATTTCTTATAAAATTCGCGGTGCGATATTCAAAGTTTATAACGGACTCGGTCCCGGGCTATTTGAATCTGCATATGAAAGTGCGTTGGTTCATGAACTAACCAAAGCGGGACTCGACGTCGAAACTCAGGTGCCGGTTCCAATGGTATATGAGAATATAACACTCGACGTTGCCTTTCGACTGGACATTTTGGTTGAAGGATCGGTTGTTGTGAAAATAAAATCCATTGAAGCGATCAAAGCCGTCCATCACAGGCAACTCTTGACTTATCTAACATTAGCAAAAAAAAGATTGGGGCTGTTGGTGAATTTTAACACCGACGATATTGGAAAATCAATTATCCGAAAACTCAACGGCTACTGATGAGCAATTAGGCCGTAATAAATTCTGTGCAATCCGTTTTTTATCCGTGTAATCCGTGGGAAACCTTATCTACGATCCACCCGGTAATACTTAATCTCTCCCTCGTCGCTGGCAGCACCTCATGCTCCAGTTTATCACTCCTGAAACAAACCAGCCGTCCGCTTAAAGGAAGGATTTCGATAGCCCCATCGTCCAGGTACATTTTCAATTGCCCTCCATCACTCTCTTTCCAATCATTGTTTAAATAGCAAATGACCGACAGTTTCCTGTGATCATCTGCTTTAAACTGGTCCAAATGGCGTTTATAAAATGTGCCGGTTGGGTATATAGTCATATGGATTTCGGCGTCATTCAGGCTGAGAAAAAGAGCCTGGTTCAAATATTGTATGAGTTCGTGTAGACGGTTGGTGTAGACCAGGATTGGCGCAGGAGCTTTAGCGGGCTCGATCCATTGGATATAATCCCCGCGAACACTTTCGTTGATCTGCCGGTCCTGTTTTTTACCAATGCCGGCTTTTTTAAAGTGTAACTTGGCGGTCGTGAATTCGTCTGTTTTTAAAATGGCGTCTACTTCAGATTGAGAAAGAAAATGGTCGATAATAGCATAAGATCTTTCGGCGAGTCCATCGGCGATTTGTTCAAACTGAATTGACAGAGAAGACATCAGCACAAAAGTAGAATATTGTAAATATTGTGATCCGGAATTTATGAGAAGAAGATATTTTTTATTCCTGGTATGGTTGGTTGTAGCGGGAGCTTGCAAAGCTCCTACCGAACAGGTTGTGTTGCGGGGTATTGATATCAAGTCTGTCGAGCCGGAAGGCGACGGCAACTCTTTGCTAAAGGCCGACGCAATCTTTTTCAATCCAAATTCAGGACGTATGCGGTTAAAGAAAATCGAGATTGACGTATTACTGGATGGAAAAAAAGCAGCCCATGTCAATCAAAAACTCAGCTCGTTGATCAAGGGAAACTCAGAATTCACGGTTCCCCTGGAAATACACCTGAACCTTAAAGAAGTTGGACTCCTCGATACCATACTGAGTCTCTTTGGGGGCAAGAAATATGGAATTCAATATACCGGAAAGATCAGAGCATCGGTGCGGGGGTTTCCCTTCAATATTCCCGTCGATCTGAAAGACGAGCTTAAGTTTTAGGTACTGACGCAGAAGCGTGTCTGCGAAGCTGAAAGTTCTGTCCCAGATACACCTTGCGGACCAGGGGATCGTTTGCAAGATCTTCGGCGCTTCCCTGTTTGAAGAGTTTTCCTTCCACCATCAGATAGGCGCGATCTGTGATGGTAAGCGTTTCGTCTACGTTATGATCTGTGATGAGTATCCCGATGTTTTTCTTTTTCAATCTGTAAACGATCGATTGAATCTCTTCAACCGCAATGGGGTCAACACCTGCAAAGGGTTCATCCAGTAAAACAAAATGAGGATCAACTGCCAAAGCGCGGGCGATCTCGGTGCGCCTGCGCTCACCCCCCGATAAAACCATCCCCAGGTTTTTTCGCACGTGAGCCAGACTAAATTCTTCCAGCAGGCTTTCCACTTTTTCTTTGCGTGCCTGTTTCGTCATGTCACGCATCTCCAGCGGAGCCATGATATTCTCTTCAACAGACAATGAGCGAAAGATGGATGCTTCCTGAGCGAGATAACCGATCCCCAGTTTTGCGCGCTTATACATCGGCAGCTCGGTAATGTCGGTCCCATCAAGGAAAATCTTTCCGCCATTCGGTTTGATCAGTCCTACAATCATATAAAAGCTAGTAGTCTTGCCCGCGCCGTTGGGTCCGAGCAATCCGACTATCTCACCTTGCTCCACGCGCACGGATACATTGTTGACGACTGTGCGTTTTTTATATTTCTTTAGAAGATTTTCTGCGTTGAGAACCATCGGTCAATCGAATTTGATGTCTTTGATGCGAAGTTGCATGCTCGTATTTCCATTGAAAGTACTCTCTTCCATTGTGAAAACCATGTTGAAGCGGTCGCCGCGGAGCAATCTCTCATAATGCTCGATCTGATCGAAGCCCACGGCGTTGAAGAAGTATTCATTCCCCTTCTGACCTGCGAGAAAGCGAAGGTGCTTGTCCTTGAAAGTCGCCAGGGAATTCAACACAAAAACATTCTTCGCCATGAACACGGGCCGTTGGTTATCAGGGCCGAAGGGAGCCATTCTTTTCAGGATGTTGAGAAATTTTTGAGTAAACATGTCGAAGTTGATGGGTACATCGATTTCTACAACCGGGGTAAGCATTTCATCGGTAATAGAAGCTGCTACCACCTCTTCGAAGCGTTGCTGAAAGGCAGGTAGATTCACGCGATCCAGGGTAAGACCGGCAGCATACTTATGGCCGCCAAATTTTTCAAGCAGATCGCCGCATTGTTCGATCGCCTGATAAAGATCGAAGCCATTTACGCTGCGTGCCGAACCTGTGATTTTGTCGTTGCTTTCAGTCAGGATCACTGTGGGTCTGTAATAATGCTCGATACACCTAGCAGCAACTATGCCAATCACACCCTTGTGCCATGAATTCTTGAATAAGACTGTGCTTTTAGCTTTTTGAAGCGTTTCATTCGAGCTGATCATCGCAAGCGCTTCTTCTGTAATGTTGAGATCGAATTCGCGGCGCTCATCATTCTTGATGTTTATTTTTTCCGCAAAGGAGTTTGCGTCTTCCTCCGTCTTGGAGATCAGCAATTGCACGGCACCACGAGCATGCGCAACGCGTCCGGCCGCGTTGATGCGTGGGCCCAACGTGAAAACGATTCCCGATATGTCGAGATCGCTCTTGATGTTCGCGATGTCTTTTAATGCTTTCAATCCCGGCCGTGGACTTTCATTCAGTTTTTTCAAACCGAATGTGGCGAGGATCCGGTTTTCTCCATTGATGGGAACGATGTCTGACGCAATGCTTACCGCGACCAAGTCGAGGTAGTCATACACCGTTTTTTCGTCGCCGTATTTTTTAGCGTAAGCCTGCATCAGTTTGAAACCGATGCCGCAACCACTCAACTCTTTAAAAGGATAATTGCAATCATCCTGCTTTGGATCAAGTACTGCTACGGCCTGTGGAATCTTTTTATCCGGAAGGTGATGGTCACAAATGATAAAGTCGATGCCTTTGTGATTTGCAAGTCCGACCATGTCAGAAGCTTTGATACCGAGGTCGAGTGCGATGATGAGCGAGAAATTATTTTCTTCAGCCCACATCACACCGGCTCTTGACACACCGTAGCCTTCGGAGGAACGATCCGGAATGTAATAATCACAATCAGGATAGAAGCTGCTGAGGTAGCTATGGACCAGCGAGACAGCGGTAGTGCCATCTACGTCATAGTCTCCATAGACCAGAATTTTTTCACGTCGGTCGATTGCAAGCTTGATGCGTTCTACCGCACGGCCCATGTCTTTCATCAGAAAAGGATCATGGAGATTTTCCAATGACGGCGTAAAAAATTTTTTTGCCTCTTCGAATGTTTCAATGCCGCGCTGGATCAGGATTGCGGCGAGATATTGGTTGATGTTGATGCTCTTGCTAAGTGCTTCAATCTTTTCCTTTTCAGGAATGGGTTTAAAAAGCCAACGACGGTTGATCATTTCTCAGGAAAATTTACGGCGCCGGGTTTACCATTAAAACCATCATTGCCCTTTAGTCCTTTTTTGCCCTGTTTTCCGTCCATTTTGCTGTCCTGTAAGGCACTCAGGCCAGAATATCCACCGGCGCCACCGTTTCCCCCAACACCGCGATCGCCGCCATAATTCCTTACGATGATTTTGTCTCCCAGCATCAACCGCAGTTCGGGAATTTTCGGACAGACAAAAGAAACTGATCCTGCATTTCCACCGTTGCCACCATGGGCGCCCGCGCCTCCATTTCCACCATTTCCTCCTTTGCAAAGACGTGTACCAGGGCCGCCGCCTCCACCTGTGCCACCCTCTCCACCGTCACCAGCCGGTCCTCCCGAAACGTCGATCGTGACGACACCACGTATGATCACTTCTGAAAAATAGAAAGATGCGTTGATACCATTGCCGCCGTTGGTTCCGTCTGTGCCGATTGAGCCTGGACCACCTTCTGTACAAGGACTCAGCGGCGAAGTGCCAGACCTACCCTTCCTTCCCGGAATGCCTGTGGCACCGCGTCCATCGATCAAAGCACCCGGATAGAACACCGCGACTTTTGCATGAATAAAATTTTCTGTTTTCAGTTTGTTGAGAATGATCTTCGACGAATCGCGCATGATGAGACTGTCCACGACGATGATGTCGGTGTCTTTGATCTCATAAACCTGCTTCTTGTTTAACACCAGTTTTGAAAGACGTATCTGCGCCACCGCACACGTCGACATTATCAACCCGACCACAACCAGCGCTGCTTTCATTTAGCAAAAATATAAAACAAAAAAGCAGTGCTTGTAACACTGCTTTTTAATGACGTTTGAGGCTTTAAACTATTTTGCCTGCGCCTTTTCGGCCTTTGCTGCATTCACATCGTCCATCACATCTTTAATCTCAACGCGTGTGCCATCGCGATACGGAACGATCCAGGCATCTTTCACGCCCATGTCACGCATATATTTTTTGAAAGTATCCGCTTCCCAATAATCACGGAAGATACCGATCGTGATGCGTTGCGGATCACCGGCATCTTTTGCCGCTGCTTCCCCGCCGAAGTTGGGATTGTTATCGAAATACTTTGAGAGGTCTTTGTTCTTGAACGCACCCACCTGCACTTTGAAAACAACTCCTTTTGAGAAGTCCATCGGGTTTACCACAGGATTTGCTTTGAGATTGGCTAGTTCAGCCTTTGTGGAAGTCAGTTCACCACGCATGCTGGCGATCTGGTCTTCGAGTTCGGCAATGCGTGCGTTTTTGTCGCTCACCTGAGACTGTGCCGCCTTCAGATCGTTTTGCAGTTTAACCACAGAATTGTCGGCAGTCTGTTTGGCCTCGGTGAAAGTCTTGAGGTTTGCAGGATTCTTGGCGTATTCTTTGGCCTTCTTTTTCCATTCTTTTTTCTCCGCTTTGGTAAGCTGGGCGAAAACCTGCGAGCCGGAAAAAATCAAAGCCAGGCAGACAAAAAGAAGTCTAGTTTTCATCATAAATGGGGTTTTAATGAATAAAGGTAATAAATTCTTTAAAAACAGGCTATTGGGTCATGGCCGTTGGCTTTTGGCTTGAAGACCCAATGGTTGAAACTGCCATGCACCCGTCGGATGAATCTGATCGCTCCCGTGGTTCAAAACTAATCGCGCCCGCGGTTGAAACCGATCGCGCCCGCGGTTAAAACCGCGGGCTGGCGGATCAAACCATTTTTTCCGGGCGAACCCACTCATCAAACTGTTGTGAGGTGAGCAATCCCAATTCAACCGCCGCTTCGCGCAGGGTCTTGTTCTCTTTGTGGGCTTTCTTGGCAATCTTCGCTGCGTTCTCGTAGCCTATGTGTGTGTTCAATGATGTGACGAGCATCAAAGAGTTTTCCATATGTTGCTTGATGATGGAAAGATTGGGCTCGATCCCGACAGCACATTTTTCATTGAATGAAACGCACGCGTCGCCGATCAGTCGCGCGGATTGTAATACGTTTGCTGCGATCACCGGTTTGAATACGTTGAGTTCGAAATGCCCTGTAGCTCCGCCCACAGAAACAGCAACGTCGTTGCCGATCACCTGGGCACATACCATGGTCAACGCTTCGGGTTGTGTCGGGTTTACTTTGCCAGGCATGATGGATGAGCCTGGTTCGTTGTCAGGGATAATGATCTCGCCGATGCCGGAGCGAGGCCCCGAGCTGAGCATGCGGATGTCGTTGGCGATCTTCATGAACGCAACGGCAGCGCGTTTCAATGCGCCGGACAATTCTACCATTGCATCGTGTGCAGCGAGTGCTTCGAATTTGTTAGGAGCCGTAACGAAAGGATAGCCCGTAAGTTCGGCGATCTTTTTTGCCACAAGCACGTCGTATCCTTTCGGTGTGTTCAATCCTGTACCAACAGCTGTTCCACCAAGTGCGAGTTCTTTCACCGCTTCGAGTGCGTTGTTGATGGCACGTATGCTGTTATCGATCTGCTGCACGTATCCTGAAAACTCCTGGCCGAGTGTCAACGGAGTAGCATCCATGAAATGGGTGCGTCCTGTCTTCACGATATTTTTCCAATCGGCGGATTTTTTTGCAAGCGTGTCGCGCAACGCTTTCATACCCGGCAATGTGATCTCCACCACCTGCTTGTAGGCGGCAATATGCATGGCCGTGGGGAACGTGTCATTGGATGACTGTGATTTGTTCACGTCATCGTTCGGATGAAGCACTTTTTTTTCATCAGCGAGTTTGCCACCCTGGAGTACATGAGCCCGGTAGGCGATCACTTCGTTGGCGTTCATGTTGCTTTGTGTACCAGAGCCCGTCTGCCAAATCACGAGCGGGAATTGGTCATCGAGCTTGTGGGCAATAATTTCATCGCAGACTTTGGCGATGAGGTCTTTTTTGTCCGCTGACAACACACCGAGTTCGTGGTTGGCCATGGCGGCGGCCTTTTTCAGATACCCGAAAGCGTAGATGATTTCTTTGGGCATGGAGGCTTCCGGCCCGATCTTAAAATTGTTGCGGGAACGTTCGGTTTGCGCGCCCCAGTATTTATCGGCGGGCACTTTCACTTCGCCCATGGTATCTTTTTCGATGCGGTATTCCATAATGATGATTTGAATGTGAAAGGTAGGGTGGGATTTGAAGATTTGAAAATTTTGAAGATTGGGATCGAAGCTTGTCACGCTAAGCGGAGTCGAAGTCACCCTGAGCGGAGTCGAAGGGTGACGATGCAGAGTGGATGCAAAAAGGCCGCGGAAGAATAATTAGCCACGGATGACACGGATTAACACGGATGAAAGAAACTGCGTTCTCGTTGCGGATTCTTTGCGATATTCACCTCAGAAAAACTGAACTCTTTTGCCATTCAATTCCCATATATATGATAGGACCGGCTTAGACAGTTTTAGATTCGAGTGGCTACCTTTCACCCTTACGCTTCTGATTGGTGTGCTAGGGTATGTATTGAAGGACATCAATGACACACTGAGCGTGATGTCGTACCTAGTTTGCTCCGGCGGTTGTGCATGGCTTACGTTCAAAGATTTCAAAATCTGGGAATCGCCTGGGCGATTTGTTGGCGAGCTTAAACTCGATGTGGACGAATTTGATTTCAATGGCGAGCGCATCAATACAGACGATATACTTGACTTGCGCGTATACATAGGAAAGTCAAGGGGCGAGTACACTGGGCACCGGTATGGGCCATTATACTCCAGTGGTACGGGGAGCTTCATAGAATTAAAGACAAAAAACTTCAAACGGTCCTATAACTTCATGTGGCGATCTGACAGTCAATTGAAAGAATTAAGACCAGTAGTCGAGGGGCTTTACAAAAAGCACATCTTCGTCAAAGAGTACTTTCACGGCGAACGCACCTATCTTTTTGAAGAACTAAGTTATGAAGAAATCCAGGCGTTCAAGAAGAAGTATGATGTTTGGGGTGACTATAAATAATCAGTTGTTCTTGGACACGGATCGACGTGGATGAAAGAAACCGCATTCTTCTTTGCGCAATCTTTGCGATATTCCCTTTGCGGCCTTTGCGAGAAATGCTGAAGTTATTTCCAATAATCATTCTGGGAAACTTCTGGTGATTGCAATTTCCCGCTGATTGCGCTGATTGAGTATCGCCGATTCGCGCAGATTTCTATTATTCAAATTTTTCCTGCGGATTCTACGAGATGACAACACGCACAGATTCACGCGAATCTGTGCAAATCTGTGACATTGATATCTGTGCTAATCCGTGAGAAATCTTTGCGATACTTTGCGTTTCCGAGGTGAAAAGTGAGCGTAGCGAAACGCCTTCGACTCCCTGCCTTTGCCGAAGCGGCTACGCGCAGGCAGGTGCTCATGCTGACCATACATCTTCGTGCCTTCACGCCTTCGTGGCTAAAAAAGTGAGCCTGCGAACGAATATCCTCTTAAAAATAGAAACATATCCTTACCTTTCCCGTATAACCATACAACAATGAAAGGATACCTCGGAGAATTTGAAGAACTCGTACTGCTTACCGTGGCCAGCCTCGGCGACGAAGCCTATGGCGTGTCTATCAAAACAGACATTGACACCCGCGCAGGAAGAAGTATCAGCATCGGCGCACTGCACTCGACGATCACGCGCCTCGAAGAAAAAGGATATTTGAAATCACGCCTCGGTGACCCCACCCAAGAGCGCGGCGGACGACGCAAACGCTATTTCGAAGTTACACACTCGGGTAAAGTCGCGCTGCACGATATGAAAGGATTGCGCGATGAACTGTGGCAGATTTCTAAAAAAGCACTGACGATTGCCAAGTAAAAAAACGATATCGCCTCCCGCATTCGCGGACTGGCTGCTCACGTGGTATTGCGGTAACGCGTTTATGGAAGATATCCGCGGCGATCTCGATGAACTGTTCCAACTCGACGTGCAAAACAGAGGCATGTTTCGCGCACGCATCAGCTATTGGCGCCATGCCTTTTCGCTGGTCTCATCGTACACCGTGGCACGCCGCAAGCAACATGCTGCATTCCACGCATATTCATACACATCATTCAACCCTGATATGTTCAAAAACTACTTCCTCGTGATGATTCGCAGCCTGATGAAAAGCAAGCTGTACATCGCCATCAACATCTTCGGTCTCGCCATTGCGACGAGCTGCTGCGTGATCGCTTATCTGAACTATCATTTCAACGCCGACTTTGATGACTATCACCCCAACGCATCGCAAATCTATCGCGTGAGTTCATTGCATGAATTCCAGGGGCAACAACAACTGCACGGTATCGCGCCGATGGCGTTAGGAAGCATCGCGCATGAGACGATGCCCGGACTGTCAGGCGCTACACGTTACAACTATAGTTCAGTGAGTTTGAAACTGGGTGATGATTTGTTCAATGAAAACATCCGCTACGTAGATCCCGATTTTTTCAAAATATTCAATGTCACATTTATCGAGGGGACGCCGCCAAAGACTGGCGATGGAAACAAACTTTACATTTCAGACCAAGTTGCTTTGAAATTATTTGGCAGCGTTCAAGCGGTTGGTAAATCCGTATCGCAAGTAATTGGCAACACACTCAAACCTTATGAGATCGGAGGTGTCTATAAAAAACCTCCCATGAACTCCAGTTTTATCGATGGTGGTTATGCGCTCTACTCCAATTATTTCGATGAAAGCCCCGATCTCGATGAACACTCATGGTCACAACCCACCACCTTGTTCGTGAAAGTGGAAGACCCGACAAAGGTTCCGGGATTTGCAAAAAACATGCAGCGTTATGTTGAAAACTATAACCACGCACGTGGTGACGTTGCGGTAAAAAGTTTTATTCTCGATCCGTTTGAGGGCATGTCCGTACGCGATACACGTGGCGACACGCGCAACCGATGGACGCATCCTGCGATTTCCGATGCCTCGGTCTACGGCTGCAACATCATGTCGGTAGTTGTTCTCATGATCGCTTGCTTCAACCTAACGAACACAACCCTGGCAACATCATCGCGCCGGGTCAGGGAAATTGGTGTGAGGAAGGTAATGGGTAGCCACCGTCGCCAACTGATTTTTCAATTCCTGGGCGAGACGGCGATCGTATGTACCATTGCGTTGCTGGCCGGGCTTTGGATGACTTCACAATTTTTGTTGCCGGGATTCAACTCCCTGTGGCCCTACATGAAACTTCAAACCGATTACTTCGGTCCCAACAATCTTTTGTTGTCCATGGTAGGGGTGTTGATTTTGATGGTTTTAATTGCAGGCGCCTATCCAGCTTTCTACATCAGTAGGTTTGAACCGGTAAAAATTCTGAAGGGCACATTCCGTTTCCAGGGAATGACCAACTTCTCGCTGGTTCTTCTGTCTCTTCAGTTCGTTATCTCATTGATAGGTATCATCAGCAGCCTTGCCTTCGTGCAGAATGCAAAGTACCAGCGAAGCATCAATCTTGGCTTCAACGAGCACGTGGTGTACACTCAGGCAAACAATGGACAGGAGGCTGAGTCGCTCGGCACGGCTTTGCGCGAGCAGACAGATATCACTGCGATAGGATACTCGCGCCATACTATCGGATGGAGCATTCCACACACCCTGGTGAAGTCTGATGCGACAACGATCGAAGCAGACGTTTTTGATTCCGGTGATAATTACCTGCGCACCGCGGGCGTAACGTTTGTCGCCGGTCGTGATTTTGAAAAGGATTCTGGCACCGACAAAAAAGAATCGGTCATCATCTCAGAAGGATTCGCGCAAGCTATGGGTTGGTCTGATCCCATCGGAAAAAAGGTGGTGATGCAGGATACCATTCCGTATTATGTTATCGGCGTTGTAAAAGATGTTTATAGCCGCGGATTATGGCGTAAGGTGGAGCCTACGATGTTCCGCTACATTGACAAACAGCAATGTGCTTTTATCACAGCCAGTGCACCGCCGGAAAAGCTGTCTGAGGTGAACGTGTTTATGGAAAAGAAATGGAAAGAACTTTTTCCAAACAGGGTGTATGACGGCCAATTCGCAAATGCCGCCGTTGTTGAGGCCATCACGGTGAACGAAAACATATTGACAATGTTTGTCTTCATTGGAGCGGTTGCGATGTTGCTTTCCGGAACCGGACTGTTCACACTGGTATCACTCAGCATCGTAAAGCGTTTCAAGGAGATTGGGATTCGTAAAGTGATGGGTGCGTCCGCATCCACGATCGTGCGATTGGTGAACACGCGGTTTATTGTTGTCCTGTTGATTTCAAGTGCCCTGGGTTGTTGGATGGCGTCGCTCGCTGTGGAGCCACTCATGCGCGGCATCTGGGCATTCTATCAACCGCCCCTTCTCGCCACGTTTTTATCCGGCGCTGCGTTCCTGTTGATCATATCGTTTATCACCATTAGCTCCAAAATCTATGAAGTGGTGAGGATGAACCCGGTGAATAGTTTGAGGACGGAGTGAGTTAAATGCGGAAACCTCGGAGAGCGCTAAGGGTGCGGAGGAGTGGGTGGTAAGCTGTAAGCCGTAATGGCGTGGAGTGAATAAGATTTAGGATTCCGATCTTGAAGTGAAGTGATCTGCGAGAAATCTTTGTGAACCTTCGTGACGTTGTGCCTTTGTGGCGAAAAAAAATCAGGCAAGATTGAGTATCCCCTTCTCCTTCGCTTCAAGAGATGATTCACCCATCAAGAACTCATCCACTGCTCTGGCAGCCTCTCTTCCTTCACTGATCGCCCACACGACAAGAGATTGTCCTCTGCGCATGTCGCCGGCAGAGAAAACATTTTCAACTGAGGTCTGATAGTTGTGACACAACACGTTGCCACGTTCGTCGAAATCAACGCCAAGTTGCTTTAGCATTCCCTCTTTTTGGGGATGCAGGAATCCCATCGCGAGAAGTACAAGGTCTGCAGGAAGAACTTTTTCAGTGCCCGGAACTTCTTTAAAGCCCATGGGCTTGCCAGGTTCGGCTTTTGTCCATTGAACTTCCACCACTTTTAATCCTTTCAGGTTTCTTTTCTCGTCGCCGATGAATTCTTTCGTGACAACACTCCAGTGTCTGTCGCAACCTTCTTCGTGGGAAGTTGATGTTCTGAGTATCGCGGGCCAGTGCGGCCAGGGCATCGAATCATTGCGTTCAGCAGGGGGACGACTCAGGATTTCTATTTGCGTAACAGATTTTGCGCCATGACGGTTGGATGTTCCAACACAATCCGATCCGGTATCACCACCACCCAGTACAATTACATCTCTTCCGAAAGCGAAGATGTTTTCTTCTTCGATCTTCTTTTCTTTAACACGGCGATTCTGTTGTGTAAGAAAATCCATCGCGAAGTGAATGCCCTTCATCTCACGACCCGGAATATTCAAGTCGCGAGGTATGGTTGAGCCCCCACAGAGAAGTATCGCATCAAATTCCTCCTGCAGTGCCGCGACCGTAATATTCACACCCACGTTTGCACGTGTTTTGAAAACAATTCCTTCCTCCTTCATCAAATCAACACGACGATCAAGCACGGCCTTGTCAAGTTTGAAATCAGGAATACCATAACGAAGGAGTCCGCCAACTTCATCCGCCCGCTCAAATACAGTTACAAAATGGCCGGCCGAATTGAGTTGCGCTGCCGCGGCAAGACCAGCAGGTCCCGACCCGATTACAGCGATTTTTTTTCCGGTACGTGAACTTGGAATCTTTGGCGTCACCAATCCCAACTCAAATGCTTTTTCTATGATTGACTTCTCGATGTATTCGATGGTGACGGCCGGTTTGTTAATCGCCAGTACGCAGGATGCTTCACATGGTGCCGGGCAAATCCTCCCTGTGAATTCGGGGAAATTATTGGTCGATGCAAGAATCTCGTAAGCGAGTTTCCAGTTGCCCTGATAAGCAGCATCGTTGAATTCGGGAATGTTGTTTCCCAGCGGACAGCCATTGTGACAAAATGGTGTGCCGCAGTCCATGCAACGACTTGCCTGCTTTTGTGTCAAGGAATCATCGACTGCGCCTTCAACTTCCTTGTAATCCGTGAGCCGTTGCTTTACGTCGCGCTTTTTGGGAAGCTCCCTCGACTGCTCCATAAATCCCGTTGGCTTTCCCATGTCAGTGTTTTTTTGCTTTGAACATTAAACCTTAAGCCTTGAACATTAAACCGTAATCAGACTTTAACAGAAACAGTCTGCTTCGAGAGCTTTCTTTTGCGAAGGACTTCCTTGTACTCGACTGGCATCACTTTCACAAAATTTTTGAAAGCATCATCCCAGTTCTTGATGATTATCGCCGCACTTTCACTTCCGGTGAGTGTGAGATGATCGAGCACCATCGAGCGCAGCACCTGTTCATCCTCTTCCGTCTTTTCATCCAACAGCACCATCTCCATGTTGACGTTCTGCGCGAACTGTCCTTTGATATCGTACACATACGCGACACCGCCACTCATGCCGGCCGCAAAATTTCTTCCGGTGTCGCCCAACACCACCACCGTTCCACCGGTCATGTATTCACAACCGTGATCACCGACGCCTTCCACGACAGCCCTTACTCCAGAGTTCCTCACCGCAAATCGCTCACCCGCACGACCACGGATAAACACCTCACCGGATGTTCCGCCATACAAGGCCACGTTCCCCACGATGATGTTTTTAGCCGGATCATAAGTGATCCGTTTATCGGGATAGACAATAACGCGCGCACCGGACAGGCCTTTGCCAAAATAGTCGTTCGCGTCGCCTTCCAGTTCGAAGGTGATACCGGGTGCTGTAAATGCCGCGAAACTTTGTCCAGCCGTGCCGCGGAATTTATAGTGAATCCCGTTGGATTGACCCGCAATGAATTCAGATGGCTTGAATTTTTTTGAAACTTCATTGGACAGCATTGCACCGACAGCACGGTCTTCATTGGTGATCGAAAACACGCCGTGTACTGCGTCCTTGTCTTCGAGGAAGGGCTTTGCAATTTTTATGAGTGTTCTGTCGAGTACGTGCTCGATGCCATGATCCTGATCTTCCTGGCGGAATAATGCAGTATCAAGGCTGATTGGCTCTTTATATAAGATCGGCGAAAGATCCAGGCTGCCAGGTTTCCATCGCGAGTCTTCCTGAACCTCGAGATAATCACTTTGTCCCACCATTTCATTCACGGTGCGGAATCCGAGTTCAGCCATGATCTCGCGTAGTTCTTCGGCGAGAAAGGTGAAAAGATTTACTACATGTTCAGGTTTACCCGTGAACAACGCACGCAATTCTTCATTTTGTGTAGCCACACCAACGGGGCATGTATTCAAATGGCATTTGCGCATCATGATGCAACCGGCGGTAACCAAAGCTGCCGTGGCTACGCCCCACTCTTCTGCTCCAAGCATCGCAGCGATCGCGAGATCCCTGCCTGTTCTTATTTGACCGTCGGTCTGAAGCACAACACGGCCACGAAGTTTGTTTCGTACCAAAGTCTGATGCGCTTCTGCGAGGCCTAGTTCCCAGGGCAGCCCCGCGTGACGAATTGAGCTCAGGGGTGAAGCACCGGTTCCACCATCGTGACCCGAAACAAGGATCACATCCGCATGCGCTTTTGCAACGCCAGCTGCGATCGTACCAACTCCCGCTTCTGACACGAGCTTCACGCTGATGCGTGCGTCGCGGTTTGCGTTCTTCAGATCGAATATGAGTTGAGCGAGATCTTCAATAGAATAAATGTCGTGGTGCGGAGGAGGGGAGATCAGCCCAACACCTGGTGTTGAGTGACGAACACGTCCGATCCATTCATCCACTTTGTAGCCAGGAAGCTGTCCACCTTCGCCAGGCTTCGCACCCTGGGCAATCTTAATTTGAATCTCTTTTGCGTTCGCGAGATAGTAACTCGTTACGCCAAATCGGCCCGAAGCAACTTGTTTGATGGCCGAGTTTTCCCAGTCACCATTTTCTTTTTTAAGAAAGCGCGCTTCGTCTTCACCACCCTCGCCGCAATTGCTTTTGCCGCCGATCCGATTCATCGCAACAGCCAGCGTGCTGTGTGCTTCGTAAGAGATCGATCCAAACGACATCGCGCCGGTTGCAAAACGTTTGAAGATATTTTCTATAGGCTCGACTTCGGAGATTGGAATCTGTTTTCCTTTGCGGAATTTCAGCAGGCTGCGGAGCGTGATTGCTTTTTCACTTTGCTCATTGATGAGCGCTGAATATTTTTTAAAAAGCTGAAAGTCGTTTGTCCGGGTCGAATGTTGAAGGAAATGGATCGTCTGGGGATTGAACAAGTGCGCCTCACCACGCTGCTTCCATTGATACACGCCGCCCACTTCAAGCATCTTCGCGTCGCCAGTCGTTTTCGGGAACGCGAGTTTGTGCTTCACCAACGCTTCGCGCGCGATATCGTCCAATGTGAGTCCGCCGATGCGTGACACAGTGCCCGTGAAGTACATATCCACTACATCTTTGCTGATGCCCAACGCTTCGAAGATCTGTGCGCCGTGATAGGATTGAAGTGTGCTGATACCCATCTTGCTCATGATCTTGAGCAACTCACCACATACCGCTTTTTTATAATTATAAACTGCTTTTTCTTCTGTCAGTTCCGCGCTCAGTAGATTACGCTTCTTCATGTCGAAGATCGTCTGAAACACGAGGTATGGATTCACCCCGGAAGCTCCATAGCCAATCAATGTTGCATAATGATGCGTTTCCCAAACGTCGCCCGCTTCAACCAGCAGACCCACCTTACCGCGGAGTCCTTTGCGGATCAGATCATGGTGCACGGCAGCCACGGCAAGCAAAGAAGGAATCTGTGCATGGCCGCTGTCGAAACTACGGTCCGAGAGAATGATGATGGTAAATCCATCTTCGATCGCATCAGTCACATATTGACAAACTCGATTCAATCCTTTTTCAAGAGAGCCCGGTTCACCATCCGATTTGAAATAGGTATAGATGGTTTTGGTCTGAAGGTGACGGTGATCGATGTAACGTATCTTTTCCAGGTCGCTGTTGGAAAGAATTGGTATCGGGAGCTCGAGCGTGATGCAATGCTCCGGCGTCTCCTCGAGCAAATTCAGGGAGCCACCTACGTGTGTCGCCAACGACATCACCAGTCTCTCGCGAATTGAATCGATCGGTGGATTCGTTACCTGCGCGAAAAGTTGTTTGAAATAGCTTGAAAGATGTTGTGCCTGATTGGAGAGAACGGCCAGCGGAATATCGCTGCCCATAGAGCCCAGGGCTTCTTTGCCCGTCTCGCACATTTGTGAAAGCACCACGCGAACATCTTCGGTAGTATATCCGAATGAGATCTGTCTTTTGACAAAAGTCCTTGGATCATATTTATGAAAACTTCCTCCGGGTTCCGGCAAATCCTGAAAACGTACTTTATTCGTGCGAACCCACTCGCCATACGGCTTGCGGCTGCAGATATCGTGTTTGAGTTCGTCGTCGCTGATGATGCGCCCTTGCTCAAGATCAACCACGAACATCTTTCCCGGTTGAAGACGTCCTTTGGTGATTACCTTGGCCGGATCCACATCCAACACACCCACCTCTGATGCCATGATTACCCGATCATCGTCCGTGACTACATAACGTGAGGGACGGAGTCCGTTCCGGTCCAGCGTAGCACCTACGATTTTGCCATCGGTAAACGTGATTGACGCGGGACCATCCCACGGCTCCATGAGATTGGCGTGGTATTCATAAAAATCTTTTTTCTCCTGCGACATCTGATCGTTGCCATCCCAGGCTTCGGGAATGAGCATCATCATTACGTGCGGCAATGATCGACCGGAGTGAATGAGGAGTTCAATGACGTTATCGAGGTTGGAGGAGTCCGATTGTGCAGGGTTGCATATCGGGAGCACCATATCGAGTTCTTCACGCGTAAAATAAGACGAAGAGAAGAACGCTTCCTTTGATTTGAGCCAGTTGATGTTTCCCTGGATCGTATTGATCTCGCCGTTGTGTGCGATGAAGCGGAACGGCTGTGCTAATCTCCACGAAGGAAATGTGTTGGTAGAAAAACGTGAATGAATGACCGCGATTGCGGAAACCACTTCTTCATGCTCCAGGTCAGCGAAATAATGTTTCAGCTGGCGTGAGGTAAGCATTCCTTTATAGGCGATGGTCTTGTAGGAGAGCGACGAAAAGTAAAACTGGTTGTTGACGCCTTGCACCGACTCGGTAACAATGCGCGTAATGTATTTTCTGAGAATAAAAAGCTTGCGCTCGAAGGAGTCCGGATCGGTGATTGACTCAGGTCTTTTGATAAATATCTGCTCCATCACCGGCTCGGCACGCAGGGCAGTTTCGCCGATTTCGTTGTTTTTGGTGGGCAAAAGGCGATATCCCAGCAGGGACATCTTCATTTTCTTGATCTGCCGGTTCAGAACAGTGCGGCATTCTTCGCGGGCCCTGGGATCACGCGGGAAGAACACGAGTCCGACGCCGTATTGCCCGAAAGGCGGCAACTTGATGCCGAGTTTGTTGCACTCATTTGTGAAAAACTCGTGCGGAATCTGGATGAGGATGCCCGCTCCGTCGCCGGTATTTTGTTCACAGCCGCAAGCGCCGCGGTGACTCATGCGTTCGAGCATGGTGATCGCATCCATCACCAGTTGGTGCGACTTGCGCGCTTTGATGTTGGCAATAAATCCTACACCACAAGAATCCTTTTCGAAGCTGGGGTGGTAAAGTCCGTGGGTGTTGTTCTCTTCCAATTCGTCAAAAAAATTATCGCACACTCTGCAAGAAGTGAATTTAACATCATGCAAACCCTAATGCGAGTATTGATCGGTTTATTTTGGAAAATGTTGTGCAACTAAACTAACAGTTGGTAGCGGAAACGATTGAAGTTGGCGTTCGCATCGCTCACTTTTTTTCGCCACCAAGACGCGAAGGCACGAAGGTGCACAAAGAAATTTCCAGTTGATTGCGGTGAGTCGCCAGTAGAGTCGTGTCTCAGCGACTTCGTTTCATTCAAAAGCGAATGGTTGGTGAAACGCCTTGCACTTAACACACACTTCAAGAACCCATGCAAAGCATTATCACCAACCACTCGCAGTACATGGCGGTTTCACCTACATGCACTCATTTCAAATTGCCACGGATTGACAGATAAATTTGTCTACGAAGTGCCAAGATCTTTTTGTGCACCTTCGCGACTTCGCGTCTTCGTGGCGGACTTACTCATGCCTCAATGCCTTCACCGGGTTCGAAAGCGAAGCCTTCAGCGATTCATATCCAACGGTTATCAATGTTATTACGATGATCAACGCCACCGATCCGCCAAAAACCCAGACCGATAGACTGGTCCGGTACTGAAACCCCTCCAACCATTTACTTGAAACGAGGTAAGTCAAGGGCAGCGCAACGACACTGGCGATCAGCAGAAGTTTAGCGAACACGCTCAATAGTAAAACCAGCACCTGCGTATTGCTTGCTCCCATCGTCTTTCGGATACCGATCTCTTTCGTTCGTTGCTGCGACATGAACGATGCCAGGCCATACAATCCCACACAGGTGATCAGGATTGCAAGCCAGGAGAAATTTTCTGTGAGCGCAGCAACTTTGGTTTCGTTTTCATACATGCGTCCAAATTCTTCGTCGATGAACCAATAGTCAAATCCATAACCCGGAAAAACTTGCTTCCATGCTTCTTCAAGCCTGGCGATTTTCTCTGCCATATGTTTTGCTGGAAGGCGCACGTGGATGATGCGATCGTCGGTATGCGGCTTCGGTGAGATCGCCAACGGATCAATTTTTTTGTGCATGGACTTATATGGAAAATCCTGGACGACACCGATCACAAGGCCTGTTACAGCAGGTTTGGTCGTGTCACGGCGGGAGTAGCCCATCACGAAGTCGGGCCGCGACACTGTTTTTCCCACTATTTCTTCGGGGGTGAGATGCAACGCCGCAACGGCGGTTTCATTGAGAAGGATCGCGGTGGAGTCAGAAATATTTTTCGAATCGAAATCGCGACCTGCAATAATTTTCAGATCGAAGGTGCGTGGAAAATCATAGTCGCCGTTGAGCTGGAACCATTCATGCTTCTCTTCATTGATCTCGGGGAATTGCATCTCCATATTAATCGGTCCGAAAAAATCGAGGCGTGGCAAATGATTGGCCAGCGTGACATACTCGATCTCAGGGTCTGCCAGCACCGTGTTTTTGAATGCCAGAAATTTCAAATTGGTTGCCCCGCCTGTGAAACCTCCATAACGGATCGAGACAATTTGCTTGCCTGCTTCATTGAGTTTGGAATTCTTCATCAAATCCATTTGACGGACGATGATAACAGTACCAGTGAGCAATGTCACCGCGACACCAAACTGCATCGTGGTTAGAAACTGTCTGAACACCGTAGACCCTTTTCGAAAAGCAAATTTTCCTTTCAGGACCGTTGCGGGCTCAAAGCCAGATACAAATAGTGCCGGATAGCTGCCGGCCAGGATCGTCACTCCCAGCACGACACCAGCAATGATGAGTAATGTGGGGAGATTGAAGATATGGGCGATTGTAAATGTCTTGCCTGTCAGCTGATTGAATTGCGGCATGAAAAAAACCACAAGCAGCAGTGCCACAAAAGAAGATATCAGCACGAGTACAAACGACTCGAGCATGAATTGAAAAAATAACTGACGCTTGACTCCCCCAAACGTCTTGCGAAGCCCGATCTCGCGTGCGCGACCAGCCGAGCGTGCCGTGGAAAGATTGATATAATTGATTCCGGCCACCAGGAGGATCAGCAATGCGATTGTGATGAACACATACAGATATTTGAGATCGGCGGTCTTGTGATCGATGGTCCAGTCCATCTCCTTGTCGAAGTGGATGTCTGTGATTTTTTTAACGACCGGTCGTAGTTTAAAATCCCAGTTGTTCTTTTTTATGAGCTCGTTCGAACGGTCCTGCAGGTCGCGTTCGATTGACGGCAACTCCGTTTCATCCGCGAGCACGAAATAGGATTGCACGAAATACTGGTTGCCCTGCTCACCCATCGATGTATTGAGCAGGGTTTCGAGCTGGGGATTAAACTGCTTTAGAGAAAGAATGTTAATTACATATTTAGGGTTGATGTGTGAATTGGAGGGTGGGTCTTTTATAACAGCGGTCACCGTTAGGGCAATCTTACTGCGACGCGTTGCATATTCGTGGGAGACTATGATCGTTTTATCGATCGGGTCTTCGTCACCAAAGAGTTCACGGGCTGCTGATTCTGTGAGGATCATGCTGTTGATCTCCTTGAGTGGCTTTTCATGATTGCCTTTCACCACCGGCAGATAAAGCACGTCTGTTATAGAAGACTCCGCCCAGATCACATCTTCGGTCATGGTGATCCTGTCTTTGGCTTCGTAATGAAAGCTCACGGGCATTCCATAGGCTTCGTAGCCTGTGATCGCAGTTACACCTTTGTAAGTCTCTTTTAAATAGTTATCCCAACCCGCAGGCGCGTAAGGAGCAGCTTCTTTTTCTCCATTGGGGAAGTTGATAGAGTAACCCATGCGATAGGTGTTATCCGCATAGGGATGCATGGTGTCATAGGTGAGTTCATCCTTCACATACAGCATGATGAACAATGCTGAAGCCAGACCCACCGCCAGTCCCAATGTGTTGACGATCGCGTAGCCGCGCTGCTTGACAATATTTCTGAAAGCGAGTAGGATGTAATTGAAAAGCATGAGAGGAGGGTTTACTTCAAGTGAAGATACGTTCTGTGCTTTGCTGAGATGTCATGTGCTGGTAACCCTT
The DNA here is from genome assembly GCA_044227305.1 of Cyclobacteriaceae bacterium. Taxonomy (GTDB): domain Bacteria; phylum Bacteroidota; class Bacteroidia; order Cytophagales; family Cyclobacteriaceae; genus ELB16-189. Next base: position 583,430 of record JBGAFJ010000003.1, read on the forward strand.
TGTAACAAATTGTCATGGCTTCATTGGCGAACCTCTGTTCCTTCAGCATTTCACGCAAAGAACGCTAAGGAAAATTTGGCAACGGCAGAAGAACTTCGCTGCCTTTGCGCTCTTCGCTTTTTTAATCTTTGCGACCTTTGCGTGAGATATTTCCATGCAGACGTTCTTTGATTTTGAAAGGTTGCAAGTGAAATAGTATACTCAGTCAGACTATCTGATTACACGCCAGCACCGGCAGCGTTCAACTACAGACGACGTTCCATCAAAGGCTGTAGAACTTCGTTCTCTTTGCGCTCTTCGCGTTTTTAATCTTTGCGACCTTTGCGTGAGATATTTCCATGCAGACGTTCTTTAATTTTGAAAGGTTGCAAGTGAAATAGTACACTCAATCAGACTACCTGATTACACGCCATCACCGGCAGCGTTCAACAACCGGCAACATTTCCATTTGGATGCGATTAATTCCATGATCAGCGGGTGAAGCCTCACGCAGAATGGCGTAACTTGCTTTCAGAACTTAATCGTATGATCCACGAATATATTCAAACCAACCAGGACCGGTTTCTTAACGAACTTTTCGACTTGCTTCGTATACCATCGGTAAGCGCAGATAGTCGCCACAAAGATGATGTGCGCAAAGCAGCAGAATATGTGAAGGCAAAGCTCAGCGAGGCCGGTGCTGATCAGGTTCAGCTGATGGAAACAAAAGGTCATCCGATCGTTTTCGGACAGAAAATCGTGGATCCCTCGAAGCCCACCGTTCTGGTATATGGTCACTACGATGTGCAGCCGCCGGACCCGCTCGACCTTTGGAATAGTCCTCCGTTCGAACCGACTGTTCGCGACGGAAGAATCTATGCCCGTGGATCCTGTGATGACAAGGGACAATTTTACATGCACATCAAGGCGTTTGAGATCATGATGAAAAAGAATCTCCTCAACGCCAACATCAAGTTTATGATCGAAGGCGAGGAAGAGGTGGGGTCGGAAAACCTCGGCAACTTCGTTAAAGAAAATCGCGACAAGCTGAAGGCGGACGTGATATTGATTTCCGACACATCATTGATATCCCTCGATCAACCCTCCATCACCGCCGGATTGCGCGGCCTTTGTTACATGGAAGTGGAGGTTACTGGTCCGAATCGTGATTTGCATTCAGGGGTTTATGGTGGCGCCGTCGCCAACCCAGTCAATACACTTTGCAAAATGATCGCGTCACTTCATGACAGTGATGGAAGAATTACGATCCCCGGCTTTTATGATAAAGTGATTGACCTTTCTGCAGCCGACCGCAAGGCTTTGAACAGCGCTCCTTTCGATCTCAACGAATACAAGAAAGAACTCGACATCAAAGATATTCAGGGTGAAAAAGGATACACCACTTTGGAGCGCACGGGTACTCGTCCTACGCTCGACGTGAATGGCATATGGGGCGGCTACACCGGCGAAGGTGCTAAGACAGTTCTTCCCGCGAAGGCTCACGCCAAAATTTCCATGCGCCTCGTTCCCAACCAGGATCCGAAAGAAATTGAACAACTCTTCACTAAACATTTCCTTTCCCTGGGACCCGCGTCTGTGAAGGTGAAAGTAATGCCTCACCACGGTGGTGAACCTGCAGTCACACCTACCGATTCAATGGCATTCAAAGCGGCGAGCAAAGCCTTCGAAGAAGTGTGGGGTAAAACGCCTATTCCGACACGTGACGGGGGAAGCATACCCATCGTGGCGCTCTTTAAAAAAGAACTTGGACTAGACACTGTGCTCATGGGATTTGGCCTGGATACCGATGCGCTCCATTCACCCAACGAACATTATGGGATAAAAAATTTCCTGATCGGGATTGAGACTATTGTTGCGTTCTTCAAACACTTCGGAGCAACGAAATAAAGGTTTTCGCCGCGAAAAGTTTCCAGCAGATTCCAAAGATGAAAGCGCACGGATCGTCACAGATCTGTACAAATCCGTGATGCTAAGTCTGTGTGAATCCGTGGGAAATAAATTCTTCAGGAATTTTACCAGCGCGAATGATTAACATCTCTTTAACAACATTTGCCGCCTTATAGTCACTACAATGTCAGCTAGCTGTCAACGATTTTGGACAGACTTGCGTTAACTTAGCGCACTTTACAATCTATCAAGATGCGTTTAGCAGCAATCCTCGCGTTTTTATTTGTTTCACTTGTCTCTCATGGCCAGATTCTCAATCCGGCGAAGTGGAGCTTTTCTGTATCAAACACATCGCCAAAAACCGGCGACGAGATCGACCTGGTGTTCAAGGCAACCATCGATAAGAACTGGTACCTGTACTCCAGCGAGTTTCCCTGCGAGGATGGCCCGATCAGGACCACGATAACTCTGAAGCCGCATGTCGGTTATAAACTGGTCGGAGGTATCAAAGCAATTGATGCCCACGATAAGCATGATGAGATCTTTGATTGCGATGTGAAGATTTTCAAAGGAACAGGAGAATTTCGTCAGCGAGTTAAAATTCTTTCACCCGATGTAAGGCTGGAAGGCGAAGTTGAATACCAGGTATGCAGCGATGTCGATGGGAAATGTATTCCCGGCAACGAAGAGTTTTCCTTTTCAGGATTAACAATCTCCGGCACTGCGCAGAAAGATGAAGGAAGCGGCGCTGCGGCTCAAACCGATACCTCTTTGTTCAAGACTTCTTCGCCTGTAGTTGACAATACTTCCGGGGAAGTAAAAGGCCCCACGCTCGATAAATCCATTCTTGACGGTGAACAAAACAACAGTGACGATTCATTCTTCGGATACCTCGTCTTCGCATTCATACTGGGCCTTGCGTCATTGATCACTCCTTGTGTATTTCCCATGGTGCCCATGACGGTTACGTTCTTCCTGAAGGACAATCAATCAAAGGCGCAGGGTATTCGCAAAGGCATCATCTTCGGGTTGTCTATCATTGTGATCTACACATTGGCCGGAACGTTGTTTGCCGTTTTGCTTGGCGCAGAAGGATTGAATGCATTGGCTACGCATTGGGCGCCCAACCTTTTCATCTTCATCATCTTTATCGTTTTCGCACTTTCATTCTTTGGATTGTTTGAGATCAACGCACCGTATAAGCTGGTGAACAAAGTCGACGCGCAGGCAGAGAAAGGCGGACTGCTTGGAATATTTTTCATGGCTGCCACGCTCGTGCTGGTTTCGTTTTCATGTACAATACCGATTGTTGGCAACGTGGTGGTGATGTCTGCAGGCGGGCAGATATTAAAGCCTGTGCTGGCGATGTTCTCTTATTCGCTGGCGTTTTCAATTCCATTTACACTGTTTGCGATCTTTCCGGAAATGATCAAAAGTCTGCCTGCTTCAGGCGGATGGTTAAACTCAGTAAAAGTCACCCTCGGATTTCTCGAACTCGCATTGTGCCTCAAGTTCCTGAGCATCGCCGATCAGGCATATCACTGGGGTATTCTTGATCGCGACGTGAACATTGCAATCTGGATTGTAATCTTCGCACTGCTCGGGATTTATTTTCTCGGTAAACTCCGAATGTCAAGCGATAGCCCGGTTGAAAAAGTTACGGTGCCAAGACTTTTGATGGCCGTCGCTACTTTTTCTTTTGTTGTTTACCTGATCCCTGGCCTTTTCGGGGCTCCATTGAAAATGCTGGCCGGATACCTCCCGCCTGTTGCCACCCATGATTTTGATCTCGTGGCGATGACCCGGAGCAGCAAAGCCACTGAAGTCTGCGACGAACCGAAGTATGCCGAGTTCCTTCACCTGCCCCACGGACTCCGTGGTTACTTTGATTATCAGCAAGCCCTTGCGTGCGCCCGTCAGCAGAACAAGCCTTTATTTATAGACTTCACAGGCCATGGCTGCACCAACTGTCGCGAAATGGAAGCGGTTGTGTGGAGCGATCAGCAGGTCCTCCAAAGATTGCAAGATGATTTCGTTGTGGTCGCACTTTACGTAGACGACAAGACGGAACTGCCGGAGTCAGAATGGTATACTTCGAAGTATGACAACAAGGTTAAGAAGACCATCGGTAAAAAGAATGCCGACCTGCAGATCACCAATCTTGAAAACAATGCGCAGCCTTTCTATGTGCTGCTAGGTAAGGATGAGCGCGTGTTAGCATGGCCTTACGGTTACGATCGCAGCGTTGACAAGTTTGTGAAGTTTTTGGATGGGGGGAAGAAGAAGTACGAGGAGCTATATAAATAGGAAGTCTGCATCGCTCATTTTTTTTGCAACGAAGACTCAAGTCGCGAAGGTATACGAAGATCCTATTGTTGCTCTTTCCTATTTAGAACCCGAATCTTGTAACGTTACCGACTCACGTCCTTACTCCTTACAACTTACGACTTACAATACTCCTGCCGACGGCTCCATTCCAAAACTCACGTTAACTCAAGGGCTTCACTCATCTGATCCATAATCAATTAAGCGATCGAAAACATGGCCTTTTCTTAAAGTTTCCCTACTTTTAATACTTCCTTTAACCAAATAATTTTTTGAAGTGAAGATCTGGAAGAAAGTTGCCTTAGGTTGTGTCGTTGGGCTTGGGTTGATGGCAACTGGATATGTACTGGTAGATCAGCTTTCACAGTCTTACACGCGCCCTGCCGAGTTTGCAACCGATTCTCTGAAAAGAGAAGAACAAGAGATTACCACACCGGTTGTCATGTACGGCATGGTGGTGAACAACCTTCATGTTGTGGAGGATGTGGTGAAGCGAAACCAGAGGTTCTCCGATTTGCTGGAAGGATATCACGTCTCACCTTCAGTACAACAACAACTCAGCCTGCTGTCGCGGGAAACTTTCGACTTCCGCAAAATATCGGCAAACAAAAAGTACACCCTCATTGCCGAGCACGACTCATTGAAATCGTTGCGCGCGGTAATCTATGAACCTAACTCGGTCGATTATTTTGTTTTTCACCTGAAAGATACCATGCGTGTTGAGGCCGGGCATCGTCCTGTGGTGACACTTGAAAAGGAGGTAGCCGGCGTAATCGGATCATCCCTTTCGGAGACGATTGAAAAACTCGGCATCTCCCACGAGCTCACCAACCGGTTTGTCGACATATTCGCATGGCAGATAGATTTCTCCCGCCTGCAGAAAGGGGATCGCTTCAAACTTTTCTATGAACAACATCAGGTCGAAGGTCAACCCATCGGCATTGGGAAAATACTGGGCGTCTATTTTGAACACTTCAACCACCCCTATTATGCCGTACCCTTTGATCAAGGTGAAGGCATGGATTACTTCGATGAAGATGGTAAAAGCCTTAGAAAAGCACTGCTCAAATATCCGATCGAATTTACACGCATCAGCTCGCGGTTTAATCTCAACCGATTCCACCCGGTAAATAAAGTATGGCGTGCACACCTCGGCACCGACTTCGCCGCCCCGACTGGAACACCCATCCGGTCTGTTGGCGACGGTATCGTTCTTGAAGCTACCTACAACGGCAGCAGCGGAAACTATGTAAAGATCCGTCACAACGCTACTTACACAACGGCCTATCTCCACATGTCTAAGATCGCAGCCGGCATGAGACCGGGCGCGCATGTAAGGCAGAGTGAAGTGATTGGATATGTGGGCAGCACAGGTCTCGCCACCGGACCCCACCTCCATTACAGTTTTTTTAAGAATGGTAAACAGGTGGACGCGCTTCGTGTAGAACTGCCGCCCTCTCAGCCCATAAAAGCTGATTTTGCCGACGCGTACAATGAAGCGAAGGAGAAAGTTATCAAGAGACTCAATCTCATCATGCTTCTGGAACCACCCATAATAGTGGCGAAGAACTGATTATTTATTTTTTTCGGGTTACTTCTTAGATATTTACTACACTTTATCGTTGTAACGCTGAAGTGTGACAATGCGGAAGGTCCTTTTAATTTCAATTCTTTTAGTCAGTTTCCATAGCCAGGCACAGAAGGTAGCTGTTGTGATGAGCGGAGGTGCTGCCAAGGGCATCGCGCACATTGGTGTACTGAAAGCTTTGGAGCAGAATGACATCCCCATCGACTATATCGTAGGCACGTCGATGGGTGGAATTGTTGCAGGTTGTTATGCTGCGGGAATGAGCCCCGAGCAGATCGAAGAAACGATGATCAAGGAAAACCTGCTCCGTTGGATTAACGGGCAGCTTGATGAGGGTTATTACTACTATTATTATAACAAGAACGACAACCATCCGTCGTTCGTGAAGCTCAATCTTTCGCTCGATTCCACATTTAATTTCAATTTCAACAGCAGCATCGCCAACGACCTTTCGCTCAACTTCGCGATGGCCGAACGCATGTCCCAACCTTCGGCCATAGCCCACGGCAATTTTGACAGCCTGTTTATTCCTTTACGCGTGGTTGCTGCAGAAATCTTCACACAACATGAAGTCATTTTGAAAGAAGGGGCGCTCGGCGACGCATTGCGGGCCACACAAACTGTTCCCTTCTTCTATAACCCGATTCGCGTAGATGGCAAGTATCTTTTCGACGGCGGTGTTTATAACAACTTTCCAGTCGATGTAGCCCAGAAGGAATTTAAACCAGACGTGATTATCGGTGCAAACGTGTCAAGCAAGATATACGACGAATACCCAAAAGAGGAAGACGATAAACTGATTTCGAAATCCCTGCTCTATTTATTACTCGACAAATCCAATCCGGGTGATGTACCACCCACAGGAATATATATTCAGCCCAATCTCAAATCATTCACTGGATTTGATTTTAGCCGCGCAAAAGCGTTGATCGACAGCGGTTATGCGGAAACTATGCGCATGATGCCGGAGATCAAATCTAAAATTGCGGCGCGGCGCGCCTGTGAGGATGTTGCAGCCGCCCGAAACAAGTTTAATGACCGCACGCCTCCACTCCTGGTCGACAACATTGAAATGACAGGATTCAATAGTTCACAGCGTCGATACATCAATCGTTTTTTTAAAAGCGGGAAACGTCCACTTTACTTCACCGACGTAAAGACGGGATACTACAGGCTTGTGTCGGAAGACTATTTCAAAAATATATATCCCAGTTTTTCATTCAATGAAACGTCGAGACGATTTAACTTTTTGCTGGCACGCCGGCCCCACAATAATTTTCAGGTTGATTTTGGTGGCGTGATCGCGACCCGGAACATCAGTAATATTTTTCTTGGTTTGAACTACTATTACTTCAACCGCCTCCTCACTCATGCAAGTGCGAGTTTTTACACAGGCAGTTTTTACAAGTCCGCTCAATTAAAGGTGCGGCTCGACTTCCCAAACTTCGGCCGGATGTATCTTGAACCGGAGGCCACCTTTAATGACTGGAACTTCATTGAAGGCAACGATATCATCGTGAAAAAATCCAATTCGACGATCCTTGACCGGATTGATCGCAAACTCGGTGTCAACATTGGCTTCCCGGTGTTGAAGCAATTCAAGCTTACCGCCGAAGCACACTATATCAGTAACAATGATAAATACATCGACCGCGATATTCTTGTTTCCAGCGACACCCTTGATCAGCTCTTGCTCACAGGAGGCAGATACGGGTTGCACCTTTCGACAAATACCCTGAACAGAAAGCAGTATGCTTCAACGGGGAAAGCCTATCATTTCGGTATCGACTATTTTGACCTTAACGAAGAACTAACTCCTGGATCTACATCGATATTGAAGAGTACAAGTGTGGAGAAACAAAACCGCAACTGGTTGCGCGGTACCATCATCCTGGAGCAGTATTTCCGTAAGGGGATTTACAGTTCAGGGTACTATTTACACGGATCTTTTTCAAATCAGCCGGTCTTTGCCAATTATCAGGGAACCATCATCAATGCCCCCGGCTTTTTTCCGATTCAGGACAGTCGAACTTTGTTGCTTGAAAATTTTCGTGCGTTCAATTTTGTGGCTGGCGGATGGCGAAACGTTTTTACCATACGCAAGAATCTGGACTTCAGGCTGGAGGGATATCTGTTCAAACCTTTGGCGGCAATTAAAGCGGGTCTTGACCAGACCGCCGTTTTGGATGAAGAGATTACAACGATCAAATTTGCTGGCACAGCCGGCCTTGTCATGCACTCCACCATCGGTCCCATCAGTCTCAGCGTCAACTACTACGACGATTCGAAAAACCAACTGGGCGTACTCCTCCACTTCGGATTTCTGATGTTTAATAAAACATCGATGGAGTAAATCCCTATCTTTACCCCTTGTTTAGGGCAAAAACGGCCTGAAAACCAGTGTTTTTCAAAAATTTAGTTAAGTTTAACATTCATCTGAACCTAGCAGGCACATGAAGAGACACCCCCTCATACTTCTGGTGATATTGCTTTCCAGCTACCAGGGTTTTTCACAGACGGTACAATGGGCATCCAAAGTCATAGATTTTTCCTCAGAGCTCACGCCCGTTCAATATTCAGCTAGCCAGGTCCTTGGCAAACCTAATGTACTGCCGGCAGGTGGTCAGAATCCCAACGCATGGACTCCTGACAAACCAAAACGTCAGGAGTTTCTCAAACTGGGGTACGCGACCCCGATTCAGATTGAACAGATCGCCATTGCAGAATCGCATAACCCCAGCGCGATCTTTAAAATCTATGCTTACGAAACCAACGGCACCGAACACTTGATCCACAGTTTTAACCCGGGACCCGTTCCATTAAAGGGCCGGATGCTAAACGTGTTTGTGGAAAAAACACCGTATAAGGTTGCGGCCCTGAAACTGGAATTTGACGGCACTGCTCTCACCGACTACTTCTCCATCGACGCTGTGGCGATCTCCGATGTAAACATTCCCATCATCGCAGACATATCCATTCCCGAACTGCTGGCAAAGGGACTAATCATCGAACAACTCGACAAAAATGTGAACAGTGATTACAGCGAAATGAACCCGCTGCTTTCTCCCGATGGAAAGACACTTTATTTTTCACGCAAAAACCACCCCGACAACGTAGGAGGTGTGAACGACAAGGAAGACATTTGGTATTCGGAACTGGGTTCAGACGGCAAATGGATGCTTGCCAAAAACATGGGTCCCAAGTTCAACAATGCAGGTCCGAACTTCGTCAACGCCATTACATCAACACCTGACGGAAATTCCGTACTGGTACTCGGAAACAAATATCTCCCCAATGGAAAAATGCTCGCAGGCGTGTCAGTGAGCACCAATATCAACGGAAACTGGACACCCCCTCAGGCGATCAACATTGAGAACGATTATAACTTCAACGAGAAAGCCAACTACTTCCTCGCCAACACGAAGAAGACTCTCCTGCTTTCCATCGAACGTGAAGACTCCCGCGGCGGGCGTGACTTGTATGTTAGTTTCCAGAAGAAAGACAGCGTATGGTCTGAGCCACTCAACCTGGGCAGCGTAATCAACACCGCCAATGAAGAATCTGCCCCGTTCCTTGCGGCGGATGACAAGACACTCTATTTCTCGTCAAATGGATTCAGCGGCTTCGGTGGAGCCGATATCTACATGTCGAAAAGACTCGACGATACCTGGACAAACTGGTCAGAGCCCCAAAACATGGGTCCGGATATCAACTCAAAACTAGATGACTTGTTCTTCAACATACCTTCTACGAGCGACTTCGCATACTACTCAAGAGGCGTCACCGAAGATAATGCGGATATCTATCGGGTGAAGATGCCGATCTACCGTGCTCCTGAACCGATCGTGATTGTAAGAGGAAAGCTGATTGATGCCAAGACGGGTAAACCTGTGGGCGCTAAAATTATCTACGAACGTCTTCCTGATGGAAAAGAAGTTGGTGTGGTCTACTCGAATCCTGAAACAGGAGAGTACGAGATCCATTTACCTGGTGGACAGAAATACGGTGTAAGAGCGGAGGCAGAAGGACACATTTCTGAAAATCAGAGCCTGGATCTCACAGGAGATACAAAAGATGGAATGGTTGAAAACCGTAACATGACCATCGCGCCGATCGAGGTTGCCCGTGTAGAACCGGATGCCACGATTCCATTGAACAACATATTCTTCAATTTTGCGAAGTTTGAATTGAAGGCAGATTCTTATCCTGAACTCAACAGGATTGTTACCCTGATGAAAGAGAAGCCAGGTATGACTGTTGAAATCGCCGGCCACGCTGACGCCACCGGTCCCGATGCGTACAACATGACGCTTTCGGAATGGCGCGCGAAGGCGGTGAGCAAATATTTGGTGGAGAAAGGCATTGACAGCGGACGCATTAACACCACATTCTTCGGTGAAACGAAACCCATTGAATCCAACGATACGAAGGAAGGCCGTCGTAAAAACCGCAGGGTGGAATTCAAGATCATTAAACTATAATCGAACATGAAGACTGCATGCTTCCTGATCGTATTTTGTGCGCTAACGATTTTTACAGCTGCTGCGCAAAATCCAAACGACACGCTGATCTATGCGGTCGGCAAGATTATCAACCATCAGACAAAGGAGCCTGTGACGGCACGCATCTCTTACCAAAGTCTGCCTTATGGAAACAAAGTGGGAATGGTGAGTGGTAATAGTTTCTCTTTCCCCATGTATGATAGAGAGAAATACTCCATTACCGTGGAAGCGCCCGGATTTGCACCGGCGAAATATATGCTGGATCCAGCTACCGCCAACAACGAACGCAAGGTGATCCAGGACGTGGAAATGGGGCTGCCGGCGTCCGCCGCCGCTACCGCTGAGACGACCCACACCGTAGGGAAAGTGATGCGCCTCGATGCGCTGATCTTCCAGCAGCGGTCTTCAATCATCAGCCCCGAATCTTATCCCGAACTAAATTCCGTCGCTCAGATGCTGCACTCAAACCCGAAAATGGTAATCCAGCTTGAAGGGCATACAGATACAAGAGGCGATGCGAAATTGAATATGAAATTGTCGCAACAACGCGTGGATGCCGTCCGCGATTATTTGATCTCAAAAGGAGTGGCAAAGCATAAAGTCAAGACCAAAGCATTCGGAGGAACGGAGCCCCTCAGCCGAGAGAACACCGAAGAAGCACACAAGCTGAACCGACGCGTAGAAGCACGCATCCTCGAAAACTAATCAAGTCCCGCAACGGGTTTCTTTGCAAGCACGTGTGTGAGATGACTCATACACGCATCTTTTGATTCGGAGGTCATCGAACTTTGCATGACTGACCGTATTAATACAATACCCAACTCATCACAACGAGGAGAAGAATAATTCAGATTCGCTCTCTCCAGTAGGATTGCGCACTCCAGCATTCGGTCTTGGTTGTACGCCTTCACTGCCTGGTTGAACAACAACAATCCATTGAGGTTTGCCGGTGAGATAGATTGATAAAGCTTAAATGAATATTGAACGTGACGCGCGTTGCCTGATGCAGCCGGCTCGTTGGCCCAATAGTTCATCGTCCTTTCCCGGATGGCCCGGGGATCCGTTACGAAACCGCCGAAACGATCCGTAGTCTCGATTAAAACTTCACCTTCCGTGGTTTGCACCAACAGAAATATGTGATAGTTCGTTTCGATCACTTCGTAAGGATATTGAAGTTGATCGAGCGCCAGGCTGAACAAAGCGGTCGCTGTCAGACAGTCAAATTTCCCAGTTCTAAAAAGCTGATCAAAATCTGAATACGCTTCATACTTCCTGAGAAACCGGGCGCTGATTTTTTTGAATGTTTTGTGAAGGAGTGCTTTGTTATGAATGTGAAAAATCGCCAAAGGGTCGATGATGCTGTTAATCTGAGTGCGGGCGTCTTCTGCCGAAATGGAACCGTTCGTCGTTTCCAAAAGGGATTTCAAATCTGCTTGTGCCCACGCAGCAGAAGAAATAAATGTCAACAGTATGAAGGCGCTCCTTTTCAACATCCGATAACAAATGGTTAATAAAATTAACCTTCCGGTAACATAAAAAGCAAATCCGTAACATTGGCTTAACATTGGGCATCTCAATTCAAAAGCCCTATTTTTAGATTGAGAGTGGCTAAATCATGGAAATTCTGACTGATAACACCGATTTAGTGTCGCGGGCTAAGGTCTTTGAAAGGCAAAAAGCGAGGGCGATTTCTTTGCGCAAGGAGCCGTTGAAAGAGCGGATATCCAGGCTGCAAATGCTTGAAACCTGGATTCACCAAAACCGCGATAGAATCAAAACTGCCGTTCACAGCGACTTCCGGAAACCTAAGTTGGAGGTGGACACATCAGAAATATATCCGGTTCTAACTGAGATCCGGCATACACTGAAACATCTGGAGGAATGGTCCAGACCAAAGAAAATTGATGCGACGCTTTCTTATGTAGGAACGCGTTCAGAGATCAGGTATGAGCCAAAAGGTGTGTGTCTGATTATAGCGCCCTGGAATTTTCCTTTTAATCTCTGCGCGGGTCCATTGGTATCGTGCCTCGCAGCCGGAAACACCGCAATCCTCAAACCCTCGGAGATGACTCCGAATACCTCTACGCTGATAAAGGAAATGGTGTCTGAACTTTTTGAGGACGACCTTGTCGCGGTGATTGAAGGTGGCGTTGACGTATCACAGTCGTTGCTGGCCGTGCCCTTCGACCATATTTTTTTCACCGGAAGTCCGGCCATTGGAAAAGTGGTAATGAAAGCGGCATCGGTCCACCTCACCTCCGTGACGCTGGAGTTGGGCGGAAAGTCGCCCACGGTAATTGATGAGACCGCCAATCTGAAAGATGCGGCGAAACGGATTGCATTCGGGAAGTTTATTAATAACGGGCAAACGTGCATTGCCCCGGACTACATACTTATTCACACAGATGTCAAAGAGAAGTTTATCCGATTGCTCAAAGATGAGATACTGAAATTGTTCGGTGAAGGAAAGAACATTGATGAGACATCCCCGCATTATGCCCGAGTTGTAAATCAGAAGCATTTTCAACGCCTCAGCGAACTGCTCAAAGATGCCGTTGATCAGGGGGCACATCCGGAAATGCTCGGAGTGGTAGGAGCAGATGCAAATTTCTTTCCGCCGGTATTGCTGTCTTCGGTGCCGGAATCAGCCCGCGTCATGGAAGAGGAGATTTTTGGTCCTATACTCCCCATCGTGAGTTATCAGAGCAAAGAAGAAGTCCTGAATCAAATCAACAAGCGACCCAAACCTTTGGCGCTCTACGTTTTCAGCACGAGTCGGTCATTTCGCGAATACATCATTCAAAACACATCGGCAGGCGGCGTGTGCATCAATGAATGCATATTGCAGTTCACGCATCCCAACCTCCCTTTTGGTGGCGTCAATAACAGCGGCATAGGGAAATCGCACGGATATTTTGGATTCCTGGCTTTTTCAAATGAGAAACCTGTGTTACGTCAGAAACGTGGGTGGGCTGGGCCGTATTTACTTCATCCCCCCTATACGGCAGGTATGAAAAAAATCGTTGATATACTTTTGAAATGGTTTTAATCAAAAGTTAATAGGCGCCTGCTGAGCGGAATTCGTAATTTTAAACCCCTGAAAATCTGCCTACACGATTACTCACGGCATGGATTTTTGGCTCGTTAAAGAACCTTTGATAAGACTGCACCTGTAAATCCTATTCAAGATGAAAATTGTAAAAAAGCTGTTGGTTGGTTTATTGATATTTATTGTTGTGCTCGTGGCAGCAGCGATCATACTGCCCATTGTTTTCAAGGACGATATCAAAGCTGCGATTGACAAGGCCATCGCAAAAAATGTGAATGCTGATGTCGTTTTTGACGTAAACAACTTCAGCCTTTCTGTTTTCAGTCATTTTCCGAATATCACAGCGGAAATCAGGGAACTTGGTGTTTTCAACCGCGAGCCATTTGCAGGGGAGCACCTTTTCGTGGTGGAGCGCCTCGACGTGGAAATCAATCTCAGTGATGTGTTGTTTGGAGATAATCTCCGCATCAAAGGCATCTCCCTGGTGAAGCCGCAAATCAACGTAAAGGTCCTTCCTGATGGGCGAGCCAACTATGACATTGCTTATCCTTCAACGGACACGGTGACAACCACTGCAGAGCCTTCGAAATTTTCATTCCGTATTGATCACTGGGAAATTACCGATGGCGAAATCACTTACGATGATAAATCCATTCCCTATTATTTGAAGCTGGGTGGTGTAGATCATACCGGCAGTGGAGATTTTACGCAAGATGTGTTTGATTTAAGGACTCACACGGTTGCTGATACAGTCACTACCGCCATGGGTGAAATGCAGTTTCTCACCAATAAGCACGCTGAAGTCGACGCAGTAATTTCTATCAGTGAGAACATCACCAAGTACACGTTTAAGGAGAACACGGCTAAGATCAATGACTTTGCGATGAGTTTTGACGGATGGTTCAAAATGAATCCTGATAACTTCGGCATGGACATTACTTTCAAAAGCCCGGAGAACACTTTCAAAAGCTTACTGTCACTCGTTCCCGGCATCTACACGAAGGACTTCAAAAACGTAGAAACGAAAGGTGATTTGCAATTTGCGGGTTTCGTGAAAGGTACTTATAGCGACAAACAAATGCCCGCCTTCAATGTGGATTTGAAAGTGAAGGATGCCATGTTCAAATATCCTGATCTGCCCACGGCTGTGAATAATATCAACATGGATCTGCTCATCGACAACAAAGATGGCGTGATCAACAATACACTGGTTGACCTGAAAGCGCTGCATCTTGATTTTGGCGCTAACCCGGTAGATGCGAAGCTGCGCATCGAAAATCTGAAGGACTATCGCATGGACGGCAATGTAAAAGCGAAGCTGAACCTTGCTGAACTCAGCAAGATGTTCCCCATGGAAGGTGTGGAAATGAAAGGTATTTATTCCGTTGATGCATCCGCGAAAGGTGTTTATGATAGCATCAGAAAAATCATTCCTGCGATCAATGCCTCTATGGCGCTCAACGATGGCTATGTAAAGTCTTCTAAGCTGCCGGTGCCGCTTGAGGCGTTGAATATGAATGCGACGATCAAAAATACCTCTGGAAAAATGGCCGAAACCGTGATCGCGGTGGACAATTTCTCGATGCTGTTGGATGGGGAAAAACTTACGGCCAGTATGGTCCTTCAAAACCTGGATGACTACACCTGGGACATAAAGGCGAACGGGGGTGTGGACCTCGAAAAAATGACGAAAATATTTCCATTGGAGGGCATGACGCTCGCGGGGAAGATCAAGGCAGACGTGACCACCAAAGGGAAAATGTCGGATGTAAACGCGAAGCGATATGACAAGCTCCCAACATCGGGTCATGTGACGATGTCGGATTTCAAATACATTACCAAAGACCTTCCCGCTGTGACTTTATCACAGGCCGAGGCGAGCTTTGATCCACAAAAGATTGAGTTGAGTAAACTGGACGGTACCGTGGGAAGGAGTGATTTCAGCGTGACCGGTAGTGTTTCTAATTATATCGCCTATGTGTTGAATAATCAAACCATCAAAGGGTCGGTAACATTCAATTCGAAGCTTTTCGATCTGAATGAATTTATGACCGATAGCGCTCCGGCTACGAAAACCGATACAGCTTCGTTTGGCGTGATCCCCATTCCGGAAAACATCGACTTCGTCCTGAAATCGGCTATTTCTACCGTGAAGATGATGGATTACACCATCACGAATGCGAAGGGTGATGTGATTCTGAAAAACGGAATCGCTAATATGAGCGGATTGCATTTTGATATGCTCGGAGGATCCTTCACAATCAATGGAAGTTATAATGCCAAAGACGTCAAACATCCCAAATATGACATGGGGGTAAAGATTGAGAGTCTCAAGATTCAGCAAGCTGCCAATTCGTTCTCCCTCGTGAAGACCTATGCACCGATTGCCGGATTGGTAGACGGCAATTTCTCGACGGATTTTAAAATCACCGGTGAACTTACCAAGAGCATGATGCCGAATCCGGCCACTGTGAACATGGACGGAATCATTAAGATTGCGGAGGCGACCCTGAAGCAGTCGAAACTGGTGTCAGGAATTGCGACGCTGGCAAACTCCCCAACCACCGAGACAGTGAACCTGAAAGATGTCCTGATGTCAGCGAGTATTGCAAATGGTCGTTTCAGTGTAAAACCTTTCGATATAAAGTTTGGTGACATCGCCACCAATGTAAGTGGAAGCACGGGCCTTGATCAGAGCATCGATTACTATCTCAAGATGCAGCTCCCGGCCGGCAAACTCGGATCACAGGTGCAAGCCTTCCTGGGCAACAGCGGTTCGGGCTCGGATAAAATTCCGGTTACGATCAATCTGGGTGGCACGGTGAAAGATCCCAAAACGAAACTCATTGCAGCGGAACAAAAAGAACAGTTAAAGAAGGTTGCTGAACAGAAGACCCAGGAAGCTGTGCAGCAAATATTAAAAGGTGATAAACCGGAGGATGCCATCAAAAACATTCTCAACCCCAAAGCAAAAACGGATTCCACGGGCAAGACACCCGGAGATTCCACTAAAGTGCAACCGGCTGATCTACTAAAGAATCAATTGCAAAACCTGTTGAAGAAAAAGAAGAATTAACGCAAGCCGGAAGGCTACATTTCTCAAAAGTCCTGACCTAAGTTCAGGACTTTTTCATTTCACTTTATTGAGTGTGTTCCTGGAGAAGAAACCATCCTTGATCAACTGAATCATTTGTTCTTTGGTGGGAGAAATTTGAAAGAATGTGTCACCATTGGCTTTGAGCTCTTTTACGGGGAATCTTTTCCCGAGTTTCTGAAGCATTTGTTTCCCTTTTTCATCGTCGTTTACATGGATAGACATAAACTCCAGATCTCCGGATGGTTTTTGTTTCAGAACGCGCAACACCCAAATATTGTCCACGGCACGGAAGTTCACGAAGTAATAATTCGCGTATGCTTTAACCACCATGGAGTCGCTGATGGTGCCTCTTCCAAGCCAGTCCTTTCCCCCCGGATCTTTAAAATGATAACCCCATTTTTCAACTATAAGTGTCGCTGTGTCTTTGCCTTGATCGTCAATTCCAATGTATTCTCCCAGGAGCTGCTGGGGTACCTCTTTCAACGACGGCACACCCACCGGCTGCGGTTCACGATAAGAAACTTCTCTGCACGAATACAGCAGGAGGGACCCGAAGAGAACCAGTATAGCTAACCTCATACATTCAGTTGTTCTAAGTTATCTAAACCTTCCCAAGACTGTGCCAGCACAATCTGTTTATGATTTTTGCTCATTAATCAACTCACCGATTATACGCAACCCGTCTAGAGTCAATTGAGGATCAACGACATGAAAAAAACCTTTCAGCGAAGTAATTACGAAGGAAAGGCCACCCGTTGCTACCGCAGGGCATTCTTCGTTTAATTCGCCGCGGATCGCTTCTACCATACTTTTCACTAAGCCTTCGTAGCCGATCACAATTCCTGATTGAATAGCGGTGACCGTATTCTTGCCAAGTGCCGACTTGGGCATTTCTAAAGGAACGTCGAAAAGCTTGGCCGTATTTTGTGAAAGTGCGCGAATGGCGGTGCGTAAGCCAGGAACAATTGAAACACCCAAGATTTTTCCCTCTCCCGATACAGTTGTGAAAGTGAGGGCCGTGCCAAAATCGACAACAATACACGTGCGTCTGTATTTGAAGTACGCTGCCGTCGCATTGGATACAAGATCTGAACCGATCTCGTAAGGATTCAGAATTTCCATCGGAAGTTTTTCATAAACGCCCGGTCCGAGAATGATGGGTTCACGACGGAAAAGCGACCGCAGGACATTTTTTATTTTGTCTGTAAGGCCAGGCACAACGCTACTCAGGACAATAGTTTGCGCCTGTTCTGTTTGCAAGCCGGCTTCCAGGAAGTAGTCCCGGATCTTAATACCGTAGAACAGTTCAGGCTGATCGATGCGTGCGGGTATTCTGAAAACTTTCCATTCCTGCGCATTCCAAATACCCATGGTAATGTCGCTGTTCCCGATATCAAAAGCGATCAACATAGCGGGAAAGATAGATAAATTCGTGACGCTGCTGACATACCGTTGTCAGTGAGCTGTTTTATTTTTAATAATAAAAAACCAAAAAGACCATGGCTTCCCCCAAGCAGACGGCCCACATAGTTGAAGACGGCGGACAGGAATTGTTGGACAAATTGACCGGTGAAGAGAAGAAAATTTTTCAACGCCTTCGCGCACTGATTCTGGAATGTTTACCTCGCGCGACTGAAAAGAAATATTATGGTCTTAACGTGCCATTTTACACCCACAACCGTTTGATCTGTTTTATATGGCCACCGTCTGTGAATTGGGGTAAGATGAAAAAGTCACTTGAGATGGATGGAGTAACATTGGGGTTTAATCAGGGTTACCTGATGTCAAATGAGGATGGTATTTTATTGAAAGAGAATCGCAAGCAGGTGTATTGCATGTATTTCAGATCACTGAAAGAAATAGATGAACCGCAAATACGTGCCTTGCTTTACGAGGCGGAGATGATTGATGATGGTTTTACGAAGAAGAAAAAAACAAAAAGTTCGATCAGGAAAGGCAGAAGGTAAGTTCGGAAGTTCATCAACGTTTTTGCTGTCAACACAAACCGTACGCTTCAAGTCAACTTTCCACGTACTGTCGATACGGCCGGTTGTCAATCAGAAAAATCGCACGCCGATCTGTGCACCCAACCACATTTTCAGGTTCGTTCCATTGTTGTAAGTATGGTCCGTAAAAATGGATGGTGAAAAATCAGTGAATAGCATCGGGTAGTCTGTGTAAGAAGCCCGGGTAAGGTATCCATTGAGCGTGACCCCAGTATAGACTGAGAATTTTTTTGCCAATTGAAAATCAACACCGACATGAAGCTTGTTAAGAAGGCTGAGTTCGTGGGTGAAACTTCCTTTGTTAATGTGTTGTGCCGTGAGGTCAATGTTAAGCTGCAGCCACCGTGAAAGACGCGCCGCTGTTCCGAGACCATACCCAAAGGTCCACACATTTGTGTCATTGATTACTTTTTCAGGCTTGAAGCCTGCAAGCACGATGTTATAAAAAGATCGCACGCCAGTTCGAAATGCGACGTTTGTGGCGAATACCTCATCTGCGGAAATCTCCAGTTTATGGTAGCCGCTGCGCACATAACTTACTACGCCGATGGGCACTCCACCCAGCGAATCGGCAAAGTTGAATACACCGATTTGTGTTCCGCGAACCCGCTGACCATAGTTGAACAAACCTGAAATCTGGGAACCGGAGATATGATGTGTGGAGATGTTCGCCAGTCCTGCAAATTGGGAACCCGCGAAGTCACCGAAATGAATATTCCCACCACCTGCGATCTGAACTCCTTTTGAATCGCCACGGGCCAGATTCGAAAGCCCGGCTACGCTAACTCCATCGGCAGACGAGAGGTTGGTATTACTGAAGCCCGCCAATTGCACGCCCTGAAAAGTTTCGAAGTTTACATTCGCAAACCCCGTTAATTGTACTGCCTTGGTTTCGCCGCCGTTCACGTTGGCGAACCCTGATGCCTGCACACCATACACATTTCGCCCCACCAGATTTCCGAATCCTGCAATCTGAAGGTAGCTCACATCTTCACGATCAATATTTACGAAGAATCCCAATTCGATTTGCCGTGTTCCCCGGGAATAACCGGCCAGCATGTTAATGGAATAATCGTTCACCATGTTTCCACTGAGCGTGCCATTAGAACCTAAGAAGGGCAGAAATGAAATCTGAATATCATTGTACAGGTTGTCGGTAATATTCACAACGTTTGGCTCGTCCGCATAGGGCAGTGATAACTCCTCTTCTTTATTCAACGAATCTTTAGCAGACATCTCCGCTTTCACCAACAAGGAATCTTTTCCAATGGGCGCGATCGAAATGTTAATGTATTGATCTCCAGGTGCGGTAATGACTACTACTGTATCGCGGTATTCACGTTTGCTTACCGCAATGGTTGCGGCCTGGTCTTTCTTATCGAGTTTCATCCTGAAAAAACCCGATTGATCCGTGACGACGGAGGTTACGGATTTCTTGTTATACACGCTGGCGTCAGGCACCCGTTCGCGAGTAATAGCGTCTTCAACATATCCGCTGATCACGATCGCCGTAGTGACGGTTTGAGGCTTAACCACTTTAGTCAGTATCACATGGCTTTTCTTTTCTTTGAGATCTACCGTACCCTTGAATATATCGTTTAGGATTTCGCGAATCGCTTTGTTGGAAGCTGTAAAAGACATCATGCGATCCTCACCGAGTATCGCAGGATTATATGAAAATGAGAAGCTGTTCTCTTTACCAATGCGCGCGAGGATCGATGATACTTTTTCATCGCTAGCAGAGATTGAAACTTTACGATCCAGGATCGGCGTTTTCGATTGAGCGAACAGGGCTGTCGGCCCGAAAAAAAGAATCAGTAGAAGACTGGCAAAGACTTTCTGCATGGATCAGTTGCAACCGGAGCCGTTCAATACGATTTGTTCTCCCCTTCTGGTCACTGTGAGCTTCAGGGTTTCGGCAACCACGTCCACGATGGTATCCACTGTTTCACCCTGGAAGTTGACCGTAAGCCGGCATGATTTCAACGAAGGATTTTCGAGAATAATGGATGAACCGTAAACCTCGTTTATTTTTTGAATCACAGAACCAAGATCTGAATTGTTGAAATTGAAGGTGCGCGTCTTATACGCAAGTACATTCGTGTCCAACTTTTCGAGCCGCGTAAATTCATGCGCCCGCTTGCTGTAAATGCCAGATTCGCCGGCGCTCAGGTCGAGCCCCGGGTTTTTCAAAGTGTAAAAATGAACTTCTCCCTGCTGGACAGACACTTCAATGGTGTCTTTTTCCGGATAGGCTTTTACGTTGAACGCTGTCCCGATGTCCTGGATCAAAACCTCTTCAGCAGAAATAATAAAAGGCTTTGAATCTTCATGCCTGACTTCGAAATATCCTTCGCCCTCCAGTCGCGCCCTGCGGGTTTTTGTACGTGGATTGTATTCGAAAGACAGGTTAGATTTTTTATTCAGGAACGCAGCGCTGCCATCGGGCAGTGTATCGTGAACTGTTGCATGGTCGGCGCGAAGAGCAAATGTCTGGACAGGCTGGTTGAGCCAACGGTAGGTGAACAAGCTAATCCCAACAACAATCACAATACTTGCTGCCATTCTGATCACAGCCATGACCGAAGTAGAATG
Organism: Cyclobacteriaceae bacterium; assembly: GCA_044227305.1. Classification (GTDB taxonomy): domain Bacteria; phylum Bacteroidota; class Bacteroidia; order Cytophagales; family Cyclobacteriaceae; genus ELB16-189. Next base: position 604,479 of record JBGAFJ010000003.1, read on the forward strand.
ACTGTTGACGGGAACCATCCGCCTCACGGCCGGATCTGACTTCAATTGCTGTTTGATTTTTCTCCACGCCGCGTCTGTGTCGAAACTCAGCTGTACGGTATGGGAAGCAGCTCTATCAAATATGGTTTTGATTTGGACATAGTAAGCCTGGTTCGATGAATCTTTGGAGATCCACTCTTCAAGATCCTGTTTTTCACGCGCTGTCGCTTCTCCTGCCAGTACGCGGCCGATCAAATCATCTATATCGTAACCAGGTTCATTCATCTCACAAGATCCAATCCTTCATAAAAATCAAAAACAGAGGCAAATAGTCTTTCAATTGCTCACGCATGATCTTAAGCGCCTTACCCATATGGTTTTCTACCGTCTTGACAGAAATATTCAACTGACCGGCGATCTCTGCATATTTCAGCTCTTCGAAACGACTCAGCTGGAATACCAGCCGGCATTGTTCCGGGAGCACTTTCATAGCGTCATGAATTTTCTGTTCGAGTTCCTGCGAGATTACGGACTGCGAAACGGTCTCCTGTAAAGGTTCGCCGCCTGCCATCTCGTGTTTGACATGCTGCTTCTTTACGTTTGCATGCTTGATCACATTAAGACAGGAGTTACGTACCATGCGATACAGGTACGACTTGATCGAAGTTTGTATTTCTATGGAAGAGCGTTTATCCCAAACACCGATGAACGCGGCCTGCACTACTTCTTCGGCTTCATCTTTATCATTCAGGAACGAGTAGGCGTAATTGCAAAGTGGTTTATAATAAGTCCTGAATAGCATCTCAAAAGCACTTTCGTTGCCCTCCCGTAACGCCGTAAAAAACTGTTGTTCGAGTAAATCCAACTGCTTTTGGATAAAAAGACAGTGCAATTTACGGTTTTGGCGTTCTGAGGTTATGACAATCTTAAGCGCCCCCACCCCCAGTCAAAAGCCGAAATTCTTCGCTCCCGGTGTGCCCAGGGTTTAGATAGCCCTCGATTTGATCAGATCTGCGGCCTTTTCGGCAATCATGATCACAGGTGCATTGGTGTTGCCACTGGTAATCACAGGCATGATAGAAGCATCCACCACAGAGAGGTGGCCGACACCACGAACACAGAGCGTTGGATCCACCACACTCATTTCGTCGGCACCCATTTTACACGTGCCTACAGGATGGTAAACACACTCCGCAGATTGACGGATATGTTGCAGCCACTCCTCATCGGAGCTGCGAAGCAACGGAATGTGTGTACGAATCCTCAGCGTGTCAAAAGCGGTTGCCTCCAGAACTTCCAACGCTTTCCTGCCACCCGCGATCATCAACCGCTTGTCTTCATCATGAGAAAGGTAGCGTGGATCGATCATCGGCGGTTCCTGAGGATTCGCTGACCAAAGACCAACGTGGCCGCGGCTGCGTGGACGAACTTGTGTCGGCAAAATGGTGTAACCGTCATTGTGAGGGAATGAATTTATGTCGAAGATATCAGCCACCTTTTCATTCCCTGAGTTGGTGGGCGTAAACTGGAATTGAATGTCAGGACGGGGTAAAGTTGAGTCTGATTTCAAGAAGGCAACCGCTTCGAGGGGTCCAATAGACAGCGGACCGCTTTTGGTAAATAAATATTTCACAATCTCGATCGCCTGCCTGTGTATTGGAAGAAAATGATTGTTGCTTACCGGTTTGTTGCACAAACTACTGACAGGAAAGAACAAATGATCCTGAAGATTTTTTCCAACACCCGGTGAGTCAACCGTCAACCCGATGTTGTGTTCTTTCAGTTCTTCTTTAGATCCTATGCCTGATAACATCAGTAGCTTGGGGGACTCAAACGCTCCGGCACACAAAATCACTTCACGCTTTGCACGGGCCACTAGCGTTCCACTGGTGGACGTCATAAACTCAACTCCCTGAGCGCAATCTTTTTCTATGACAATACGCTTGCAGGTCGCACCAGTAACTACCGACAGATTTTTTCGCGTCATCACTGGTAATAAAAAAGCACGTGCAGCACTTACCCGCTTACTATTTTTCATGGTGTATTGGAACCAGCCCGCGCCTTCCTGTCTCTCCCCGTTGACGTCATTATTGCTAATAATGCCTTTTTCATTGCACGCACGGATAAAAGCCTCACCAAGGATAGTGTGATACCAATATGCCTGGGTGACATTTAAAGGACCACCTTTGGCGTGATACGTATCATCAAATTGCTCGTTGTGTTCAGACTTTTTGAAATAAGGGAGCACGTCTTCAAAGCTCCAGCCTGCACATCCCAACGAAGCCCATTGATCATAATCTTCACGCTGCCCGCGGATGTAGGCCATTGCGTTGGTGGAACTGCTGCCACCCAGCACTTTTCCGCGCGGCATATAGATGCGACGGCCATTGAGTTCGGCCTGTGGTTCGGAGTAGTAACAACTCCAGTCAAGTTTGCTTTTGTGGAGCATCATGTAAGCTCCCGGAAGATGAATGAACGGATGCGAATCCTTGCCACCCGCTTCTATCAGCAATACTGTGCGGGATGGATCTTCACTGAGTCGATTGGCCAAAACGCAGCCGGCGGAGCCCGCGCCGACAATGATGTAGTCGTAGGTCATGTGGTTCAAGTTAATCGAACGTATTAAAATAAATACCCCTTTCCTGCGTCTATGCCGCTAAGTGACCTTTTTAACGCCAACCAATCTAAATGAGATTCGTACAAAAAAGCGTTGAACGGGCCTAAAACCCCAAGTCTATGTATAATAAAGTTGTACTGGCCGTTGTACAGAATGTTTTGAGACCACAGGGAATGCCGCTGACAGGGAAAACAAACTTTAAGTCGCTTGGAGCCTCTCCTTCGCAGGTAAACTGGGTGCTTTTTGAAACCGAACAGCGCCTACATGTTGATTTACCCGAAGCAGCGATCACTCCTGAATCCACCATCAACGACCTCGTGAAATCTGTGGTGCGCAACCACGAATAAACTAAAGTTCTATTGCAGCGCCTTCCTGCGGGACAATGAACTGGTTTGCGGGAATATCATTTTTCTTCAAAGCCTCCTGAAGTTCCGCCACCGGTTCATCCAAGCTGTCATCTGCCAACGGAAATGTTCCGAAATGAGTAGCGATGCTCAATCTTGGATTTAATTCCTGATGAATTTTCACTGCCTGCGCCGGTGAGACGTGAATCGGCGACATAAACCACTCAGGCTTAAAGGCACCAATCGGAATGATGGCGATGTCTATAGGGGCGCAGCGTTTGCCAATATCTTTGAAGACGGATTCATGGTATCCTGTATCGCCAACAAAATAGATATTACCACCAGCCCGCCTGATCACAAAACCACACCATAGCGTGGCATCACGATCAAATGCTCCTCGACTCGAGAAATGCTGGGCCGGCACTGCTTCGACCGAAATAGATTCATTAAATGCGGAATTCTGCCACCAATCAAGTTCGGCGGCACCCGCAATCCCAATACTGTCAAGAAAAGATTTTATTCCCAATGTGGTGATGATCCTCGGTTGAAACGATTGATGAAGGCGTTTCAAGGTTGCAACGTCAAGATGATCATAGTGATTGTGCGTGAGGAGAATCAAATCGATTTTGGGCAGATCTTCAAATCGGATTCCGGGAGGTCGCATCCGTTGCGGACCGGCCCATTGAAACGGACTCACCCGTTCACTCCAGACGGGATCAGTGAGAATGTTTATTCCATCAACCTGGATGAGAAATGTGGAATGATTGACAAAGGTAATTCTTGCACCACGCCCAACGCGTTCCGGAGGCTTTGGACCGAAAGGAATGTCCATTCGCCTCTTCCAGGGTTTCCTTTCATTGTTGATCATCCATTTGAAAACATTGATAAGACCTTGTGCTGGTCTTCCCTGCGGGGTAAAAAACTTCCGCCCATCGAAATGATCCGAAACGGGGCCATTATACCGGGGTCCTGAAAGCAAAAACCCCACCCCGAAAAAAACGATAAAGAATGTCGTAACGACGGCGAGGAGAATAATCATTAATTATTGAGCGAACTGGGCAATTTTTGCGAGTGGAATAGCATTGGCGAACGTGGTAATCTCACCCTCTGTTGTATCATCGAGCTTCAAGGTCACAAGGGTGTTGTTCAAAGGCATCTGCAGTTCGTAGTTCGTCTTGCCAGTATCACTATCAAGATTTTTTGTCAGCAATGATTTGTATCCCTGTATTTTCAACACCTTTTGATTTTCGTTCTTCATCATGCCACCCATCAACGGGGTGTTGAGTATCGCACCGATTGAATTCATGAGTGGCGAGTTGTTAACGATCTCGATGGCCGCGACTTTGGGATTGGTCCCGTAGGTGCGGTGCACATAAAGCCCACCGGCAAATCCAGCTGAACTACCCGTCACGTTGTCGTCTGTTGTGTTTACCTTGAGTGAGCCCATTTGAGTGGGGAGCATTTTCAGAATTTCTTTGCCAATGGCCGCATCGAGGTCAGCGAGCATCTGCTCCATCGCGAAACGTGCATCTTCGAGCTTACCCGATGAGTAAGACGACTTGGCTGTTGCCATGTTTTTATCGAAATCCTGTGAAAATGTTGCCGTGAAAATTAACAGGCAAAGTGTGGTAAAGAATATTTTTTTCATGTCTGATATTTTTAGACTGTCGTTGTCAAATCTTACTGTTCTCCAAGCATCTTTTTGATGCTGTCGACATCTACGTTGTTGCAGGCAGACATCATTTCATTTTCATTCGCGAAGCTCACCCCCTCAAACATTGCCAGTGTTGATTGCCCGAGTGGTACTGAAAGCTTATAGCCACTTCCTTCGCTATACTCAATAATCGCACGGTTGCCTTTGAACTTGGTCTGTTTCCAGTTTTGCTGACCATTGGTCTGCTGTGCATAGGCCGCCGAGTTCAGGTATGTGTTCACAGCGGCCATCATCAAGGCGCTGTTAGCAATGGTGACGCGAAAATCTTTTCCGTTGTTGTTTGTGTATCGGCGCACGATGGTGAGCCCTGCCCATCCTGAGCCAGTGCTCGTCACCTGATCTGAAGAAGCGTCTTTCGGAAGATTATTGATCGATGGCGGCAACGACTGAAGGATGTTGTTGCCGATCTGAAGCTCCACACCCAGCATTGCTTGCTGAACGGAATACCTGGCTTCGCCATATTTGCCCGATTTATAAGCTGCATCTGCGTCAGCCAGGTTTTGGTTTACGTCGGGAGCTGTGGAATTCAATCCACCCCCACCTTGATTTTGGCTCATGCCCGTATTCCCACCAGACATACCGGTATTCCCACCCGCCATGCCGCTGTTTCCACCCGAGGCATTGCCACCCGAGTTTCCTGAGTTACCCGACCCCTGGTTGGAGTTGGAACTACCATTTAGTTTTTTGTCAGCTTCGTTGACAATTTTGTCTTCTGCTTTCTGCTTCAATCTGTTCAGCAGTTGGGCGTGTACTGGCGATGCAAAAACAAAAGCAGCCAACAATACACACCATGATAATTTTTTCATAGGGAGTGATTTTATGTGGGTGACGTTTATCACATTTCATGCCGAAATCGGCAATAGCAATTCAAATATACTTAAAAGCATTTTTTCGTGAACGTCGTTCCGTCGACATGGATTGCAGCTTGTACCGCAATTGAGGTATCACAGAAAATGGACATTTAACCCACAGCGTAAAAATGCTCCCGGAAAAGAGTGATAAATAAATTGGGCATGACCAGTGACCCCCTTCCGCGTTTTCAAGCACATCAGCACATCAGCACATCAGCACATCAGCACATCAACTTTCACTCTTCACCCTCTTACCCTTCCAGTACCACCACTGCAACTTTTCTTTGTGTGGATTTTTTGTCGAAGCGAAATAGACGGCACATCGAAATGTATATAAGACACATGGATCCTGCCGTGTCCCAGTGAGCTTGTTCAGATCTTCATAAAGGGCCATGGGATTTCGATCTTTCAGATCAGAGATCTTTGTTATCCCCAGGCGCCATAAATCCATCGATAATGATTTGCCTATGGATGGAATTTGCTGAAGCTCTCTGAGAGCAGTGGTGCGTAGATCGGGTTGCATGGTGTTTGACTGGCAAAATTTACAAATAATGGGAAAAAGAAATTTTACCTTCGCTGGAAACAACCAGACATGACTTACAACATTGATGAAATAAATTCTCTGATTCGTAATCGTCGCTCCATTTTCCCCAAGGATTATACAGCAGCACGCGTAGACGATAGCATCATCAGACAGATGCTTGAGAACGCAAACTGGGCCCCCAACCACAAAATGACAGAACCCTGGCGATTTGTGGTGTTTACCGGAGAAGGTTTGAAAAAGTTGGCGGCATTTCAGGGCGAATGCTACAGGAAAGTGACAGCGGCGGATGGTTCATACAAGGAAGAACGGTTTCAAAATCTGATCACAAAGCCCATGGAATCTTCCCACATTATCGCGATTGGTATGAAACGCGATGAGAAAAAGAGTGTACCGGAATGGGAGGAGTTGGGTGCTGTCTTCTGTGCCGTAGAAAATATGTATCTGACGGCGACGGCGTATAATGTAGGATGCTACCTGAGCACAGGCGGCATCACTAATTTCTTGGAAGCAAAGGAATTCTTTGGGCTGGGACCGGAAGATAAACTTTTGGGTTTTCTGCACATTGGGCAGCCAAAAGGTCAGGTACCCGATGGAAAACGACGCCCATTGGAAAGTAAAGTCCGTTGGGTGAATTAAATTGGGGCTATGGATATCACGAAAGAGTCAATCAAGGCCGCGCACGAACGCATCAAGCCCTATATTCAACACACGCCGGTGATGACCAGTTCCTCAGTCGATGAGATAGCGGGCTGCCATCTTTTTTTCAAATGTGAAAATTTTCAAAAAGTTGGAGCATTCAAGTCGCGTGGTGCGATGAATGCGGCATTGAAACTTTCGAAAGAACAGCTTGATAAAGGAGTCGCAACACACTCTTCCGGTAATCATGCGCAGGCGTTGGCCCGGGCTGCAAAAATCCTTGGCGTAAAGTCCTACATCGTCATGCCCCGAACAGCCCCGGACATCAAAAAACGAGGAGTGCGTGGTTATGGTGGAGAGATCTTTGAATGTGAACCCACCCTGGCGGCGCGTGAATCAACACTTGCCGAAGTGATCAAAAAGACCGGAGCCACAGAAATTCATCCTTTCAATAACTACGATGTCATCGAAGGGCAGGCAACCTGCGCAAAGGAATTTTTTGAAGAAACTCCAACACTTGATTTTATACTTACCCCGGTGGGTGGTGGCGGACTGTTGAGCGGAACTGCGCTGGCAACGAAATATTTTTCGCCATCCACGGCCGTAATCGCAGGGGAACCCGCAATGGCTGACGATACTTTTCGATCCATGAAGAGTGGAAAGATTGAGGAAGCGTTGCCACCCAACAGCATTGCAGACGGACTGCTGACCTCTCTCGGCGATAAGACATTTCCGTTGATCCACGAGAATGTGAAAGACGTTATTATCGTCAGCGAGGAAGAGATCATAGCAGCCATGCGGGTCATCTGGGAAAGACTGAAAATTGTTGTAGAGACTTCAGGCGCGGTGCCTCTTGCCGCCGTGTTGAAAGACCCGAAGAGATTTGCTGGCAAAAATGTTGGTATTATTTTTTCAGGTGGAAATGTCGACCTCAACAAAGTGGGCAAATGGTTCGCCTGATGCTTGAGCACAGATCAAAACCACTCCTTCCATTTGATCAGTTCCTGGTGCGCGTTGCACAATACAGCGGGCTTTCGCTGTTACTCATACTTCTCAGTTTGCTGATTGGGACGACGGGATATCATTATCTGAACCACCTCGCGTGGATCGACGCCATGGTGAATGCCGCTATGATCCTTTCCGGGATGGGACCTCTTGAAGGCCTGGCGAATGACGGTGCGAAATGGTTTGCCACGGTCTATGCGATCTTCAGTGGTGTTGCCTTCCCAAGTATCGTTGCTTTATTTCTCACGCCAATGGTACATCGATTTCTTCATAAGCATCATTTGACCATACCTGGTGAGAGATAAAAAAAGACCGGAACGAACCGGCCTTTTTTGATCTGTCTGAGTCAAACTATTACAATCTGTCGATTTGGTTACGGCTTCACGCCTTTTTTGATCTGATCAAACTTGCTTTCAACAGCTTTTTTCGGGAACACGTTGTCGCCAGTGTTGGTATCCGCGGTTTCGAAGTTGGGATCAATCACGATGTTGACGACTTCTTTCTCCTTCACGAATACTTTTTTCACCTCCACTTCATTCAACCTCCAGATCTCTGCCGGGATGCGTTCAATTTCCTTTGAACCGTCTTTAAAAGTCCATTCAATGATGACGGGTGTAACCAGTCCGCCGGTATTTTTCAACGTCACTTCGTAGATGTTTTTGCCTTCCAGTTTTCCACGGATGGCATTATCGTCGATCCGGTTGCGGAAGTCGCGATAGTCCGTTTCGGGCGTATTGATCACCGTAAACTCCTGCGGACCGCCGCTGAAGTCAGTGGCTTTCCCTTTGGAGGAACCTGCCGTGAGATCGCCTTTCTTCACGCTCACATTCTTTTTCTCCGGGTCAAGGGTTGTTGATTTCACGCGATACCATTTCACGTCGTCAACTGTGACATCTACATTGTCTGTTGTGTAAAACCAGCCACGCCAGAACCAGTCGAGGTCCACGGCGGAAGCATCCTCCAGGGTACGGAAAAAGTCGGATGGCTTGGGATGTTTGAAAGCCCAGCGCTGTGCATATTCCTTGAATGCTTTGTCGAAAAGCTCCGGGCCCATTACTGTCTCGCGCAGGATGGTAAGCGCTGCAGCAGGCTTGTTGTAACCATTGGGGCCAAAGCTTCTACCCTGATTGTCTGACATTGCCATGACAGGACGCATCATGGCTTTTTCGCCCTTCATAAATGAGGTGATTCCTTTCGGCGTGTTGTCCGTATGATCAAGTTTTGGATAACGTTCACGCATCGTCTCCTTTTCAAGGAATGAATTCAGGCCTTCATCCATCCAGGTGGTTTGGCGCTCATCCGAATTGACGATCATCGGAAAATAATTATGACCCACTTCGTGAACGATCACTGTGACGGTGCGCGTCAGCGTACGTTCGCTGATCGTTCCATCCTTCGCAGGTCGTCCGCCATTGAATGAAATCATCGGATATTCCATGCCACCCCCGACCCAGTTGCAGGAGTATGCGGTAGGATAGGGGTAGTCGATCGTGCGTGCAGAATAAATATCAAGCGTGTTTTTAATAGCCTTGGTAGATTCAGCAGACCAAAGTTTTGCACCTTCTTTAGGATATAAGGACTGACCCAATGGTGTCTTGCCTCCATTCTTTATGGCCATGGCGTCCCAGATATATTTTCTGGAAGATGAAAATGCGAAGTCACGCACATTCTCAGCATGGAAAACCCAGGTTGACTTTTTCTTGGAGCGTGATTTTTCGCGGGCAATGGCTTCATCTTGTGTAACGATGAAAACCGGTTGATCAAAAGTGGTCTTGGCTTTTTCGAAGCGCGCGATCTGTTCGGGAGTCATCACTTCTTTCGGATTCTGCAGCCAGCCGGTAGCGCCAACAATGTGATCGGAAGGTACGGTAATGCGCACCTTATAATCACCGAATGTCAAGGCGAACTCACCGGCGCCCAGGAATTGCTTGTTCTGCCAGCCTTCATAATCATCGAACACACACATGCGGGGGAACCACTGAGCGATGAAATAAATGTAGTTGCCATCTTCAGGAAAAAACTCCATACCACCGCGGCCGCCCACCATCATCATATCATTCACATTGTATGACCAGGCCACATTGAATGTAAACTTTTCGCCTTTTTTTAAGGGCTGCGGGAGGTCCACCCGCATCATTGTGAAGTTGATGGTGTAGGGAAGCGGTTTGTTGGATGCATCCGTTACCGACTTGATGTTGTATCCACCTTTATACCCGAATGCCCCGGTTGTGGAGGCAATCATCTTCGCAGGTATCGAGTCCCGAATCGTACTGCCCGAAGAAAGCCGCGTCATACTTCCATCTGAGTATAAATTCTGATCAAGTTGTACCCAAAGGTACTTGAGATCTTCCGGGGCATTGTTGTAGTATGTGATGGACTCCGATCCTATAATCGATTGGTTCTCATCGTTGAGCTCTACATCGATGGCGTAGTCAGCGCGCTGCTGCCAGTAGTCAGGTCCAGGGGCTCCTGAACTACTGCGATAACTGTTTGGTGTTGGTAACATCTGGTCGAGCTGCTCAAACTTGCCCTTCCATTTTGATTGTTCCTGCGCGTATGTGTTCAGGGTGATCACGAGCGCGACCAAAACAAATAATTTTTTCATATACATGGGTTTTCTAATAGTCATCTCCTACGATCTGGCAGTTCAATTCTTTTTCAACTGATCAAACTTGCTTTCTCTCGCTACGCGGGGGAAAACGTTGTCGTCTTCATTAATATCGGACGTTTCCTTTTTCGGATCAATGACGATGTTGGTCACCTCTTTTTCTTTCACAAAAACTTTCGTCACCGTTTTCTCATTGTTACGCCAGATTTCTGCAGGGATTTTTTCGATCTCCTTGGTGCCGTCATTATAAGTCCATTCGATGATAACAGGCATAATGAGTTCCCCTTTATTGGTAAGCGTCAACTCATAGAAGTTCTTGTTTTCCATTTTAGCGATGAGCGCCTTGTCGTCCACCCGGTTTCTGAAATCATTGTAAAGCCTTTCGTCCGTCGGCAGGATGGTGAAGGGCTGAGGGCCGTCACCGAAATCATTCGCATTTTTCTTCCCTCCACCTTCGGTCGCAGCCAAATCACCTTTTTTGACACTCTTTCCTTTGTTTTCAAGACTATTTTGATCCTTACGAACACGCATCCATTTTACGTTCGTGAGTTCCTGATCGCATACATCGGTTGTATAAAACCATCCTCTCCAGAACCAGTCAAGATCAACGGCTGAAGCATCTTCCATGGTGCGGAAAAAATCCGCGGGCTTGGGATGATGGAACGCCCAGCGTGTTGCATATTCTTTGAAGGCCTTGTCGAAAAGCTCGGGACCCATGATCGTTTCGCGAAGCATGTTCAATCCCGTTGCACACTTGGCATACTGTTCGTTTCCGAAATTGTTGCGCACCACGGTCTCAGAGTTGACCATCAAAGGCCTTTGAAGACTCGCATCGCCTTTCATATACGGCACAATCCCAGCAGCGGGTCCGCGACGCTGCGGCATATCCGGATAGTTTTCCACCTGTGTGCGATATTGAACGAACGTATTCACGCCTTCATCCATCCAGGTCCACTGACGCTCATCATTGTTGATGATCATTGGGAAGAAGTTATGCCCCACTTCGTGAATCACAACCCCGACGAGCGCCCATTTCGTGCGGTCAGAGAACGTACCGTCTTTATTGGGACGAGCACCGTTGAAACAGATCATGGGATATTCCATGCCCAGTGAAGCATGATGTACCGATGTCGCCTGTGGATAAGGATAATCGATAGAATATTTTGAGTAGGTTGTAATCGCTGCCTTCACAGCTTTGGTAGACTCCTGTTCCCAAAGCGGATTCCCTTCCTTCGGGTAATAGGACATGGCCAGCGGAGTTTTGTCGCCGATTTTAACAGCCATGGCGTCCCAAATGAATTTCCGCGATGAGGCGAATGCAAAGTCACGAACATTCTCAGCCTTGAACTTCCAAACTTTCTTTTCTTTTGATTTTGTTTTTTCTTTAACGATCGCCTCCGCTTGTGAAACGATGATCACAGGCTTATCGAATGTAGTCTTCGCCTTTTCAAATCGCTGTATTTGTTCCGCGGTGAGTACTTCTTTGGGATTTTGAACCATACCCGTAGCGGCCACGATGTGATCGGCCGGTACGGTGAGGTTTACCTCGTAATTCCCGAAGGTGAGGGTGAACTCACCCTGGCCGAGAAACTGCTTGTTTTGCCAACCAACTACGTCATCGTATACGCACATGCGTGGGAACCACTGCGCAATGATATAGGAGTAATTGCCGTCTTCAGGAAAGTATTCCATGCCGCTCCTTCCATCGTTAGGCGTCATGTTGAGCATTCGGTCGTTGATATTGAATGCCCACTCGATCGAGAAATTCAGCTTTTGACCTGCTGCCAGGGTCTGCGGCAGGTCTACACGCATCATGGTTTGATTGATGGTATAGGGGAGATTATTTCCTGATGCATCCTTTACGCTCTTAATCTTATACCCGCCATCAAAGTCGAACAATGCGAGGTCGGAAGCCATGGTCTTTGTGCTCGTTGAATCTTTGATCGACAGCGTCTTGGTTTTTAACGTGTTGTTGTCTTTGCGATTGATGTTCTGGTCCAGTTGCAGCCAGAGGTATTTCAACGGATCTGGTGAGTTGTTGAAATACGTGATCACTTCCGACCCCGTGATGCTTTGACTGTCGTCATGCAGTTCAGCATTGATGACATAGTCGGCGCGCTGCTGCCAGTACTTGGGTCCGGGTGCCCCGGAGCCAGTGCGGTATTCGTTCGGCGTTGGAAGCAGCTGATCAAGTTGCTCGAACTTACCTTTCCACGTGGGTTGTGATGATGTTTCCTGGGCGAAAAGCGAAAAACTGACCAGCCAGCAAAACAACGAGAGAATATTCTTCATCTGATTTTGGTTTTTTGTATTTATTGAAGATGCCGGGTTAGGGCAAACGGTCTTTCATTAATATGAGCGCGATTCCGGCAATGGCAGAGGAAAGTACCATTTTCCAGTCCCTGCGGGGCGCATGCAACAAATCAATAACAATAAAACTAACCGCCAGAAATATCACAACGATTACTATTTGGCCGAACTCCAATCCGAGATTAAAGGCAAAAAGCTGCGATACGATGCTCTGATCTTTACCCAAAAGGGATTTCAGGTAGTTGGAAAAACCCATCCCATGGATCAAGCCAAAGAACAGTGCGAAAAAGTAGTTACCCTGGACTTTACGTTGGCTCAAATTGTCCTCTTTCTTAAAAAGGTTAGCCACAGCAGTTATGAAAATGGTGAGAGGAATCAGGAACTCAATCAGCGTCACATTGACACTGATCAGATTTAACGTAGACAACGCAAGTGTAATGGAGTGACCGATTGTGAAGGCCGTTACCAGGATGAGAATCTTCTTCCAGTCACGAACTACATACACGGCACACAACGCGAGTACAAATAGGATATGGTCGTACCCGTTGTTATAATCGAGTATATGATCCTTACCGAGTAAAAAGTATAATTGAAACTCAGACATAGCCAAGGTGATCAGGGCAAGATCGTAAAAAGAATAATATAAACCGTCTGTCTCCACGCCCGAGCTCACATTTTTTCAACCGCGGCATACTTTCTACTTTTGGGCCATGGTGGCATTACATCTCCTGGTCGCATTGTTCCTTCACCCGATCCACGTATCGGTAACGGAGATCGAATACAGTGAAAAGAACAAGTCCCTTCAGATCACCACCCGGATCTTCATCGATGATCTTGAAGCCTCAATCCGGAAGCAGATAAACCAGGAGTCGCTCGACCTTATCGATCCAAAGAACGGATCCACGACTGATCAACTCATCAGCGCGTACCTGAAGGAACATTTTAAAGTACTGATTGACGGCAAACTTGCCCGGATCAACTATCTCGCCAGCGAGCGGGAGGAGCCAGCGATCATCTGCTACCTCGAAATAGAGAATGTGAAAAAACTGAAAACCATTGAGGTTACTAATACTGTGATCCAGGAGACCCATGAAGATCAATCCAATCTCGTTCACATAACTTACAAGGGTCCCGTCAAAAGCTATCGGCTCGTGAGAGAGAAGCCAACCGACATTTATCGATTTGAATCAAAATAATATTAAAAAATATGCGCACAAAGATTGTTGCCGGAAACTGGAAGATGAATAAATCGCTCGACGAAGCGAAGGCTCTCACTTCTGAGGTGATCGCGTTATGCAAAGCCGAAGTGAAGGGAAGTGTGAAGGTTGTACTCTGTGTGCCTTATCCGTACCTGTTAACTACGAAAGAACAAACAACCGGGACATCGATCTCGGTTGGTGCGCAGAACTGCAGCGACCAGGAGTCTGGGGCCTACACCGGTGAAGTATCTGCGCCGATGTTGAAGTCCGTGGGAATACCTTATGTAATTGTCGGCCACAGTGAGCGTCGTCAGTATTTTGGAGAAGACGGAAAACTGCTCGCAAAAAAAGTCGACAAGGCCTTGGCGCACGGTCTGACTCCGATTTTCTGCTGCGGAGAACCATTGGAAATTCGCGAGCGAGGAACACATGAGGACTTGGTGCGTGACCAGGTTGAGGAAAGCCTTTTTCATCTGAGCGCTGACGCTCTCAAAAAGATCGTGATTGCCTACGAACCGGTGTGGGCCATCGGCACCGGCAAAACCGCTTCGTCACAGCAAGCGCAGGACATGCATGCCGTGATCAGGAAGCAGCTATCAAAGAAGTACGGGGAGCAAGTCGCGCAGGAAATACCGATCCTGTATGGCGGCAGTGTGAAGCCTGACAACGCTAAGGAACTGTTTTCCTGCCCCGACGTCGATGGCGGTCTTGTCGGCGGGGCATCTCTCAAAGCGAGAGACTTCGTCGATATTATTAAAGGCGCTTAATTATAATGCCTGCTGGATATCGGCGATGAGATCATTCGCGTCTTCGATCCCCACGGAAAGGCGCAGCAACTTATCTGAGATTCCAAGATTGGCGCGTTCCTGCGCAGACAACTTCGAGTGAGAGGTTTTGCACGGTGAACAGATGGTTGATTCCACGCCGCCCAGACTGACCGCCTTGCGGATGAATTTCAGTTTCCTGATGAATTTCTCCGGATCACCTTTCACTTCGAACGAAAGCATGCCTCCGAAACCAGTCATTTGTTTTTTCGCGACGCCATGGCCCGGATGTTTTTTTAATCCGGGATAGAAAATTTTTCCAATACGGGATTCAGATTCCAGAAAGCTGGCAAGTTTTAGTGCATTTTCATTTTGTTGCCGTACTCGCAGTACGATGGTTTTCAAACTTCGCTCGACCAGGTAGCAGGTATGTGCGTCGAGACTTCCTCCTAGTGTGGCGGCGACGCTGCGAACCTGTGCGGACATTTTCCTGGATCCAAGCATTACACCGCAGCAAATGTCACTATGTCCTCCGATATATTTTGTCCCGCTATGCAAGATGATATCGATCCCATCGTCAGCCGGATTTTGATTGACGGGAGAACCGAACGTATTGTCGATTAAAGAAATCAGTCCATGCGCGCGCGCAATTTTGCTCACAGCTGGAATGTCCGTGATTTTTAATAGGGGGTTGGATGGTGTTTCGATGTAAATCGCTTTTGTCTTTTTGGTGATGGCGCGTTCAAAATTGCGAGGATCAGAAGCGTCAACCATGACGTGGTCGATCCCCACGCGATTGAGGAATTGCAGGGCCGCATGATGAGTTCCACCGTAAAGATCATTTTGAAAAATGATATGGTCGTCTGCTTTCAAAACCGCCAGGAGCGAGGTCATGATGGCAGCCATGCCCGAACTAAAAACGACGCCATCTTCCGTGTTTTCGAGAGCAGCTACCTTTTTGACCACGGCTTCCTGATTGGGAGTGTTAAAGTATCGCGGATACCTCACCACCTGATCGTAATTGTAGGCGGACGAAGGAAAAATAGGGTTCACGAGCCCGCCGAAACGCGGGTCGCCTTCTGATCCTTCGTGTACTGATAAGGTAAGTTTGTTGGTTTTTGTTTTCATGAGAACAGGATGACGGGCACAAATAACCGCCTGAAAAGCGAGTTGGCCAAAATGAAATGCGTGAAATCAAAAAATCTTTTCGGTTGTGTGAAAATCGCGCGGGTCATGCTCATCCCTGAAAAAAAAGTGCTAGCTTAAAGGTGCTTCTGAACGAAGGGACCACGTTAATAGTCTTTCTGCCCTTTTATCGTCATGTCGTCAACAAGCATCATTTCCATCGTTGTAGCCATCATTAACCTGATACCGGTGGTGATTTATTTTGCGAAGCCCGGTGAACGGGAGCCGGTGCTTCGGTTGCTCATGATCTGGCTCTTTACTCGTTTTATAACCGAGGCCGTGTCCATTACCGCCATTATTAATGGCTCGGAACCCGTGGCGCATGTTTTCGGAAACAGTTTTTCGGTGGTTGAGATTGTGATGATCATCCGGATGTATCAGATGAAGCTAAGTCCGTCGCTGAAGAATCCACTTTTTATTTTGATGATCGTGTTGCTTGGCATAGAAATCTACCAGATCACTGTGACCCCCGGCATTTTTGCATTCCCCATACTATCACGGATGGTCTTCAGTGCGGTGGTAACGCTGCTGGCAATCCTCTACTTTTTTAAACTTTTAAAAGATCTACCCGCTATTCACGTTTACAAAGTACCGATGCTGTGGATTAATATCGGATTCCTGGTGTATTTCGCCGGCGGGTTTTTTCTGTTTATCACAAAAGATTATGTGGTGCATATGATGTCAAATGACTTTACGTTTTATTGGGGATATCACAACTTCATTGCGGTGCTGAGCTTTATGCTGTACTCGATTGCATTTCTTCAAGATCCTTCCAAAAAGGCTTCTACCCGGCGTTAACAGTGGCAGAGCTGTGAACTAAACCATTTCAATGACCGCTGTTAACATATTCTTTTTCATTGCAACGCTCGCGCTGAGAATACGCAATATGATGGCCAGTGCTGCACGAACACGGTTCTCAATAGGCTACCTGCAAGCTGCTTTATCGCGTCAGCGCGAACGACGATCTTTGGACCGACGCCTGATCAATAAATTACTTAGATTACCATCGACAATCCTCACTTGACTAAAATCAAATTTTATGGCACAACCACTCGATAAAAAAATGGGCAAATCGATTTCCCCTGAACAGGGAAAGCAATGGATTCAAAACTATCAAGACAAGAACCCGGAAAGTGTCAAGGCTGTTTTTTTTGGGACAGATATTCTCCAGGCTATACTCGCACAAAAGGAATGCGTTGGAATTCGCATTTATCACGCAATCAGAGATGATGGAGTTGCAACCTTTGTTTTGGTAGGGGCTAAGGCAAACGGGAATAACATCTGGTTAAGTACGGCACCGGACTCAACACCCAGTGGTATTCTAGGCGAAAATGGTAGTCACTGCCCGCCGTTTTGCAATGACAATGAGTGACGTTGGATGATGGAATGGTTTAGTTTTATTCTTGCGGTTTACATCGGTTCATACCTTGTCCCGATCACTACCTATTATCGCACCTCAAAGTATCAAGATCGAGGTATGGCATTCCTAGTAATGATGCTGATTGTGGGCGCATTGATAGACGCGACTGGCCTTACCAGCGCGATGCTGACGCTAGGTGTCAAGGTTAACGCGATGAACAATTACTATAGTTTGTTTGAAATAGCAATTGTTTCAAAATTTTACCAGACTCAAATTTCATCGACCAGGAAATGGCCTTTTGCTGTGTTGGCATCGGCAAATATTGTTGCGCAATTGATGGAAATGTTTGTGTTTCGAAGTCCCGATCTGTTTAGTGGAACGTCACGGACAATTTTTGCCGCCACCGTTACCATCTATGCTTTGGTATTTTTTTTCAACGTCATGAAAAATCCTCCTGCCGTACATATCTATTACACGCCAATGTTTTGGATTAACATCGGAATGTTATTGTATTTCACCGGGAACCTTTTTCTGTTCATGATGGAGTATTATCTCGTTCAGGTGATGAAAAACGACCTTACTTCTTTTTGGTTATTTCACAACTTGATGGGCATACTTGCGAATATTCTATTTGCAATTGGCTTTTGGCAGGCCCGCAAACATGCGATGACTGTAGTTCCAAACCAAACTGCCCGGACAACGGAATAGGAGGCCAGGAGTCCAGTCACTGCCGAATTTTTGAGCGCGCTTCAAGCGATCTACCTGGCCGTTGAGTTGTTGGCAATGGTTGTATTTTTTGTCACACGCAGATTTCAACGCCCTCTGGAAACTACTTGGGAGTCGTCTTGACGTTATCGTTTTTAACAGACGCCTTTGTGACCCTGAGCGTACATTGTCTACATCTGGGTCAGACCATCTAATGCCGTAGCCAATACTTACGGACTGCTTGAAGGCATTTTAATACTACTCTAAGGATCCGAAGCTTCTCACTCCAAAAAACTACCGTGGTATTTACTGTCAGGAGCTTATGCATTGGGGGTCTTGTTGGAAATGTTTATGTTCCGAGGACCAATGGCCTTTCCGGGAACAACTCGAAGTGTTTTGGGAATCATAGTCATCGTCCTGTCCCAGGTTTTTTATAATTTACTTGGAAGAATATTTCTGCCAATAAAATTATGGAAGGCACCCAAGACACCAATGTCATTCTCATGTTCGCATTCGGAACATCGGCGATGCTGGTGATGGTGGTGGCCATTGTGCTTTTTATTGTCTTCTATCAGAAAAAGATGCTGCAGGAGCAGCTTAACCGGCAGGTGCTTGAAACAGGTCATCGCCGAAAAATGATGGAGGTGGAAATGCAATCCCGTGAAAATGAGAGAAGCCGGTTGTCCAAGGAGATCCACGATGGCGTAGGTGTGATGCTGCAGGCGCTTCGTGCCACCACGCTCGCCGTAGCGAAAGATGCGTCAGAGGAGGATCGTCGTGAACTAGGGCAGCAGATCAATGAAATCACCGACACCGTCCGAAGCATGGCATACGACCTGATGCCGGCGTCACTTGAAAAATTCGGACTTCGCGAAACCCTCGATGAGTTCTGCGCGCGACTCAATCGCTTCAGTGAAAAAATTCAATTCGTGTTTGCATGTGAAGGTCCTGAACGCACACTTGACAGCTGGCAACAACTGCTACTTTACAGAATGGTACAGGAAGCTACGAATAATGCGATCAAGCATGCCGAAGCCTCGGAGATACGTGTTACGATGATTTGGAGTCCCACAACTTTAGTACTTTCCGTGGGCGACAATGGTAAGGGTTTCGACTTTCCCGGAACAGAAAATAAAATCCTGGGACGTCATGGACTCGGCCTTTACAGCCTGGAAAACCGCTCTACCCTACTTGGCGCAAAAATGAAATTTCAAAAGAATACACCGGCAGGCACATTGTTAAGCATCCACCTTCCGCTCCATGCCTAAGATCAACTTGCTGCTTGCCGACGACCACAAACTCTTTCGCAAGGCGATGGTACGCCTGCTGAAAACCTTTCCGAAGATCGGTGAAGTATGGGAAGCAGAAAATGGTAAGGAATGCATCGACATGATGAAAAATCCGGTGCACGTCTTGTTGCTGGATCTTGAAATGCCTCGGATGAACGGTGCCGAGGTGGCAGAATATCTCATTCCGCGTCATCCTGACCTTAAAATCATCGTGTTGACCATGCACGACAGCGAGAAATATGTGTTGCACATGCTTGAAATGGGCGTACATTCTTTCCTGCTCAAGAACACCGACCCGGCGGAACTTCAGAAAGCCATTGTTTCTGTGGTAGAAAAAGACTTCTACCATAGTGAACAACTATCGCAATTGCTCAGAAAAAATCTGAAGGAAAAACTCAAAAAGAAAAAGCCCGTCTTTAGCAAGACCGTGAATCTGACAGAACGCGAGCGTGAGATTCTGAGCCTTATCTGCGAAGAAAAAAGCACTAAGGATATAAGCCGGCAGCTCTCAATCAGCGAGGTCACGATCAATGTTCATAAGCATAATCTACAGGCCAAACTGGGCGTTAAATCTACCATCGGATTAATCCGCTTTGCCTTTGAATCCGGACTTTTGCAGTGATTCTGACGATTTGTGAATCTAAATAATCCTTTATTTTTCTAAAGGATCCTTTAGATTGCCGGGCCCATCCGTTTGCCTTAAAAAGGCCTGTTCTGTGGCCGTAGCAAAGAAGCTTCTGAATAAAGACAAACCGGAGCCGTGACTGGAGGGGCCAAACTGCTCAGGTGCTCCCCCGAGCCTCGGACTTTTGAGACGACATTGCTAATCTGGTTTTACAGCATAAACTGGTTTTTGGTTTAAGTGAAGAAGGTGCTCGCTGTCCATTGGCAAGAGGAGATACTCAGAAAAATCGAAGAGGTGGCTCCGGCAGACTGGCATGTGCGATCCATGACAAACGGAGTGGACGCCATGTTATCGGCCCGCGTTGAGCAGTACGATTTGATCTTCTGTTGCCTCAATCTGCCAATGGTCACGGGCATCGAACTAATCCGTTCCGTGAGGAGTCTCTCCGTCAACAAGGACACGCCTGTGATAATCCTTTCCGAGGGAGATGAGACAAAAGGCCAGGTGGAGCTTATCAATAAGCTTCGCACACTTTGGATTTCCCGGGAAGAAGTGACGTCTATTGAAGAGCTCTCAATTTGAGATCATGATCACCGACCTCCATAGCCATCCCACAAGCAGGGTATATGAAAGCAATTCGCTTCATAATCCGGTGCGGGAGCCTGATGTTAAACCGGCACTGAAATCGGAAGACGCTCAGATACATTTTGCATTCCTGTCACCAGCTGAAAAAGGTTTCTTCGCCGGTGTGGAAGGAGGAGCTCTGACACCGGGTACGATGCAGCAATTTTTTGACTGCGTTGCAACACGTGATAACAAGCAACTCAAAAAATGGATCAGTGATCATGCGCTGGTGTCTTCTCGTTCCGGCTTCAACAAATTTGATTGGCTGACCGCGCTTTCAGATCAAATCTCCCAGCCTGCGGCTAACTATGTGAAGTGTGGGCAATATGATTATTTCGAAGAACTCAAACGCCAATATCGGTTATTCCGTGCCGCTGACCGTGACGGAAATTGTTCGCTCGTCCTTCCGGGAAAAAACTTATCCACTGGGCATAATGATCAGACGAAAGTTGTGCTGGCCATCAATGGAATTCATTCTTTGGGGATCGGAAACCCGGAAGACGAGTGCGTGCATGACGGTCAGGCACGGCTTGACGTTTCCCTGGGCCGGCTAAAAAGCCGAATCCATCAGCTCAAAGGTGAAGAGCCTTTAGATGATCCCAATTTGTCAAGATGGGAACATCCGCCTATGATGATGAGACTCGCTCATCATTTCGGAAATGGAATATTTGGACACGCGCGAAGCCTTCCGGAAAACGCCCGGATGCTCTTCGACCAAAGCCGCAACCTCAACAAGGGAGTAATTAAGGCGAGCGGCTATGAGATTGTTCGCGAATTGCTTGGTTTGGATGAAAACCTCAGACCTACGGGCTCACGACGAATCCTGATCGACATGCTTCATCTGAGCGCAGCTTCACGAAACAATCTCTATGAGCAGGTCTACCGTATCTATAACAAGAACATAAACCCTGCACATCCCATTCCCGTCATCTTCACAGGAGCTGCATACAGTGGCATCGACTACCTTTTCGAAATGATCAGAAATGGCGAAGAAGGCATAGACGGGGATAATCAACGTGTCAATGGCTACTATGGAGGAAGCATTAACTTATCCGATGAAGATGTTCTTGCCGTGTTCTGGAGCAATGGACTGATTGCACTTACCTTGGAGGAATGCCGCCTCGGTGATGAAAGGGGTGGTATTGAAAAAGTTTTTTCGAATTCGGCGCGAAGCAAGGCTATGCGCCTCCTGAGTCGACAGATAGCGGGAATCATCAGCATTCCATTCGCTTATCATTTGGCGGCCCCGTTGAATATTTGGAATTGTCTGAGCATCGGACCGGGGCTCGGAAGCCCCGCATCCATGATTGCTCACTATCGTAACGAGCCCGATCTCAAGACTCTTCAGCAAGACATCGAAGAAGTACTTTTTAAACTCAAGCGTGATGAGCCGATGTGGTTTGGTGGATATAAACCTTGCCAGCTGGCAGAAAAAATCTGTCGCGAAAACGTCCGTGAGTTTACTTCTCTGAATTTCTCATAGCGAAGTCAAGTCAGTTTTTTTCCGGATATTCAAATTGTGCAGGCGCCGCCTGCTTCAGTCCTTCCCTTTAAGCCATGACTCACTCAACCGACCTGTTCACGAACGCTCCGGCTATGATAGCTCTTATGGATCGCGTGAATGCTATTCGCGAAAACAAAAAGAGATTTTCTGATATAGAAGACAAGGCGGGGAACCAATATGTTGATCTCGTTCAGGAAGGAGGCGGCGTATTAGGAATAGCATTGGTGGGTTACACCTTTGTCATGGAGCGCGCAGGAATAAGGTTTCTGAGGCTGGCGGGCACCTCCGCGGGCGCGATCAATACCATGCTACTGGCATCGTTAGACAAGGTAGATCAACCTAAATCAGAAAAGATCCTCGCCGTGATGATGGGAAAAGATTTTTTCGATTTCGTCGATGGTTCAAGGCCGGTGAGAAAAATCATCAGCAAAGCGGTGCAGGGAAAATCCTATGGCTGGAGAATTTTTTTTCATGCGATTCGGCTTTATCAAACCATGACTCACAAAATGGGTTTGAATCCGGGTGTAAATTTCAAAGACTGGATGCAAAAGATTACACATGCCCACGGAATTTCTTCCATGGGTGATCTGCAAAAACTCCGCATGAACCTGCCCGAATTTGTAAACAAAGTAAACCCATCAGACCTGGACGGGCTGGACGCCAAACTTGCGATCATCTCGTCCGATATTACAACGCACACCAAGGCAGAATTTCCTAAAATGTCGAAGCTGTATTGGGCCAACCCCGACGAAGTGAAAATTTCAGAAGTGGTGCGCGCCTCGATGTCGATCCCGTTTTTCTTCGAACCTCATTTAGTAAAAAACATTCCCAACGCTGGCAAGGAAGCTGATCCTGGGTGGGATGAGTTTGCAAAATACTTTGGACCTGTGCCACCTTCTGTTCGTTTCGTTGATGGTGGCATGCTCTCCAACTTTCCCATCAATGTCTTTCACCGTCCCGACGCAGGTGTTCCACGCATGCCAACATTCGGAGCTCGATTGAGCGTATATCGTGAAGATTTCAGTAAGGCCGACACTTTGCTGGGTACCGTGGGAGCGATGGTGAGCACAATGCGTCAGATTTATGATTACGATTTTTTAATGAAGAATCCTGATTATGTGAACCTGATATGCAGGATTGATGCGGATAAAAAATACAACTGGCTTGAATTTGACATGCCCGTGGAAAAACAAATTGAATTGTTCGTGTTAGGTGCTACGCGCGGTGTGCAATTCCTGGAATCTTTTGATTGGCAAAAATACAAAGCCACCCGGGCGGCGTTAAGTGCTGTTCCCAAATCCTGATACAACTCGATTCATCGGACTGGTAAGTCTCCATTTAAAATCCTCTTACCTTTCGGAAAAAAATACTTATGCCGAAATTTATCGAGCTGGCCGTTGCGGAGGATGATGAAACCAAGAATATACTGGTCAACATCTCAAGCATTGGACGAATCTATCCCAATCCTCAAAACAGCAACAAGAGCATAGTCGAGTTGAACTACCAAAGTATCAATGACGCTCCGGTTTTTCTCGAGGTGGAAGCTGGGTATGAAAGTCTCCGCAAGCGCTTCCTGGAATAGCCTATTCCTTTTTTGTGTCCAACGAGGTGTTCAAATTCGCATTTCCAGGCTGGAGATAACTGTCCATCCATCCGATCCAGTACTTAAAAAGCTCTTTCTGTCGCACGGGATCGCTGGCGTTGTGTGCTGCAATAGGCCACGCGATGAAACGCGTCGTGACTCCATTGTCTTTTAATGCATGATAGAGTTTATACGATTGCGAAATCGGAACCCGGGGATCTTCGGTGTTTGCGAGTATGAGCGTGGGTGCTGTAATCTTATGTGCGTTGGTAATGGGCGACTGATCGATATACGCCTGCATGTTACCCTTATAAGGAGATCCTCCGATCGCGTTTGCGACATTCACATTTCCATCCCCGAGATTATATTGATCGATCCAATCAGTGACTGCGGCTCCAGCCATCGCTGCCTTCCAACCGCCATAGTGCCCCGCAAGCCATGCCGTCATGTACCCTCCATAAGACCAGCCTGTCACTCCGATTCGCGTGGTGTCGATCATTCCGGAACTTTTGAGTTGTCGGAGGCCGGCCATCACGTCACGACCGGGTCCGGCGCCCGCGTCTTTTATGATCGCAGTCTTATACTTTGCACCCAGGTTATCGCTACCGCGATAGTTAGGTTCGAATACGAAATAACCCCGGTTTGCGAAAAGTTGTGACAGCCTGGAGAACTGCTCAACTGACGCAGCGTTGGGACCGCCGTGAACGATGAGAACGAGGGGATACGTTTGTCCCGCACGATAATCCGTCG
Organism: Cyclobacteriaceae bacterium; assembly: GCA_044227305.1. GTDB lineage: Bacteria > Bacteroidota > Bacteroidia > Cytophagales > Cyclobacteriaceae > ELB16-189. Next base: position 628,674 of record JBGAFJ010000003.1, read on the forward strand.
GATAGGTTACAATGCCGCAATGGTTCAGCCCTTCAAGCTCCCATCGAATCGTTTCTGTTTTTCCGAGCGTAAGTGTCCTCACCTCTGCGTTGAAATCAGTTAATTTTTTCGGAGTGGCAGAGGGACTCGCCATGAAATAGAGTTCCGTGGGTTGTGCGGGATCTGATCCGGTAAATGCAATGCTCCCATTCTTGCCGACATTCATGTCAATCCAGAATGACCAAGATGGATTGATGGAGTTCAGGTTTATCTTTTTCGCTGCTCCTTCGATGGGTTGAACCCAAAGTGACGTACGATTATCATCGTGCCCGCCTATGATAAGACTCTTTCCATCGGGCATCCATAATGCGCGATAGATGTCCCGGTCCAAAGCTGCGGTTACATTTTTGCCTTCGCCGCCAGATGCCGGGGCCACCCACATTTCATTGATGTTACCAGGTATGAGGTCCTTTTTTAGCCAATACACAATCCGTGACCCATCCGGAGAAAACGAAGGATAGGATTCAAGCCGGGTCCGCGCAGACAACGGTTTGATGGTTTGGTCTGCAACATTCAGAAGCTGAACTGAACGGAGCCCATTGTCTCCGGAATAGGGGCTTTCAACCTTTACGAACGCGATGGTTTTGCTATCGGCTGACCATGATAAAGGCGATGAAGGTGCGCCGGGTGGTATGGTGACGGGCAGACTCCAACTGCCTGCAGTAAGTCTTTTGGATTCACCGCCCTGAGATCCGATTAGCCAGATATGAGCAGGGGGCGGCGCGTTGGAAAGAAACATGTCGTTGTTTCCCACTTCGAAAGCGTCGTTGCCGCGCTCGATTTCAGATTTCGTTGTAAGATCATCAGCCGTAACGTACGCGATATGTATTCCGTCCGGACTCCACGCATAATGTTGCACACCATTCGGCGCTTTGGTGATCTGATGGGCTTCTCCGCCGCTCATAGGTAAAGAGAAGATCTGGTTTGCAGCTTCGCGACCCTGTCCCACGCGCGACAAAAATGAAAGTTGGTCACCGGATGGGGACCAACGCGGTTGTGACACAGCCACCCGATCAAACGTAAGGATGCGCTGCTTTGAAGAGGCTACATCAATCAGAACCAGCTCTGCGTTGTATCTGTTTTTTTGATAGTCAGGGCGCGATACAAGGATTACGATGCTTTTGCCGTCCGGTGAAATTTGAGGGTCGGAAATATTAACAAGCTTGGCGAGGTCATCAAGCTCGAATCTTCGCTGGGAAAAGACTTGACCGGGGTTAAGGAGGAAGAAGAAGGCGAGTATGCCGAAAAGATGGTTGCGTGCTTTCATTGTGGGGTGTTTAGGTAACCACAATTTAGAATTTTTGAGGCACACACACTTTTTTTATAGATAAGCGAAGCATACCTGTGGCAAAGGGTCAAAAAAGCAGCAAATTTTTTTTTGCGGATGGAATAACAGAATCCATGCGATTGTCTAACCCGTAGAAACTAAAAAAACTATCATGAAAAAGGGAGTTGTATTCGTGGGATTGATGATGGTAAGCACGATCCTATTCGGCCAAGGAGGTGGGCCCAAGCACCGCAGCTTTTCTATGGGATCAGGCAGAATTGATCGAATGAAATCCGAACTATCGCTTACAGATGATCAGGTGATAAAGGTAAAGGCGATCGGTGAAAAATACGTTCAAAGTTTTGAGCAACTAAGAAAAGATACCCTGATTACGGTTGCGGCATCACGCGCAAAGGCAAGAAAACTATTTGCTGATGAACAAAGTGAGATCAAAGGTGTGCTCACTCCTGTACAGCAATCCAAGTGGACTGAGCTCATGGCCAAACGCAAGCGGGATCGTGACGATCACAAAGGAGGTAAGCATTACAAGGGAGACAAAAAGTAGGAGTTGGTACGTGGGTTTGTTTTGTGTGTAGTTAAACCCTGACGGAAACGTCGGGGTTTTTTATGTCTTTGACAAAACATTCAATACCACCTTATTTATTGCTAAGTTTAATATGTGAATTGTCTCCGCATTGGTTGTTTACTTTTTCTGCTCGTTGCTGCGACGTCATCCCATGCGCAATCGCCCGTTCACGGCCTCGTCGACTTATCCAAATTAGACTTTGAGTCAGGACAGATTGCAGATGTCTCCGGAGAATGGGAGTTTTTTTGGGACAGGCTTTTGACCCCAGATGATTTTAATTCGCCGCAAAACCTGGAGTTAATTCAGGTTCCGGGTTCATGGCACCGCATGTCCAACCATGCTTCGCTGGGATTCGCGACCTATCGCCTTCGTCTGAAGGTGGCGGAGGGTCAAACTGGCCTGGCTCTTTTTTTCAGGATCATCAATTCTTCTGCAAAAGTCTGGATAAACGGCAAACTCATGGTCGAGACTGGGAGGGTAAGTGCCGATAAAAAAATCTACTCTGCAAAGCTAAGCGGCACCACGGTTCCATTACCTGACAAAACGACGGACATGGAAGTGATTATTCAGGTTGCCAACTATTCATACTTCAGCGGAGGTATAACGGGTGAACCACTCATCGGCAAATCATTCGTCCTTTTTGATCAGATCAATAAGGCGAACAGTATTCAGAATTTTTTTGCTGGCTGTCTGATAGCCATGTTCTTTTACCAGATCATCCTGTTCTTCCTTTTTGATGAAGGAAAGCCCTATCTCTGGCTTGCGCTTATCTGCTTGGGGGTTGCGTTGCGCGCGATGATTGTTCAGGGTGGTTCTTTCCTGCTGCCCACACTTTATCCCAATGTCCCTTTCGAATACTGGAAAAAAATTGAGTTCGGAAGTGTCTATGTTATGATTGGCATTTTTCCTCTCTATGTATATAACCTTTTTCCAAAGCAGTCTCCGAGACAGCCTCTTTATTTTCTTGTGAGTGTCGGGATTATCATGGGATCCATCGTACTGCTCACGCGCCAATACACGTATGGTTCTCTGCTCGAAGTGGTTCACCTGTTGTTGTTGGCGACCTTTGCATACGCATTTTATTCGATCGGGAAAGCCTGGCGTGCTGGTAACGAAGATGCACGAATCATACTTTTCGGCGTACTCGCATCATTTCCGTTTATTCTCGCTGAGATTCTGAAAAACTCGCCCTCGGTCCCGCTCAACATTGAGTTTAATTATATGGTCGAGATTGGTGTGTTGGTGTTCTTGTTATTTCAGGTATACCTTCTGGCAAATCACTTTGCAAAAAGTTATAAGCATCTGGAAGCCCTCAATCTGAATCTTGAAAAGGTAGTGAACGAACGAACGACTGAACTTACCACGGCAAACAAAGTTCGTGATCGACTACTCTCGGTGATGTCTCATGATATCAAGAGCCCCCTCAATGCTTTGCGTGGCATCCTGCAGGTTTATAACCGGGGAGACATCAAGCAGGATGAGTTTGGGCAGTTTTCACGGCACATTGAAAGTGATCTTAGCAAGACCAGCCTGCTGGTCGAAAATATTCTTTATTGGACAGCAGCACAGCTTAAAGGCGTTCAGGTGCGGAAGGAAAAGTTTGATCTTTTTTCTCTGATGGAGGAAAACGTGGAATTGTTCCAGATGGTCGCAGGCTATAAAAAAGTAATCATTCACCACGACGTGACGCGTGGTTTCATAGTGACCACAGATCGCAACATTCTGAATTTTGCTGTTCGGAATTTATTGGCCAATGCGATCAAATTTTCATACGAAAACGGAGAGGTGTCCATTTACGCAAGCCGCGCACACGGAAAGCTTCATATTCAAATCAAAGATCGTGGGACCGGGATGGATGAAGACACCATTCAAATGTTGCTCAAGCCGCAGGGTTCATTGACCACAAAAGGTACGCGAAACGAAAGTGGAACAGGTTTGGGTGTTGCGCTTTGCAGCGATTATTTGCAAAAAGGAGGAGGTCAGCTTTCCGTGGAGAGCATACTAGGGCAGGGTAGCACGTTCACAATTACTATTCCTGCGTCGTGATCAACGGCCGAAAAGTTTTCCCAGGAAACCCTTTTTCGTACTTTTTTCAGTGAGTGTGTCCAGTGCAGTGCGTAGACGTACCAGCGACGCGGAATCTTTTTGTATGAAGCGCTCTACACCCAGACTTTCGATCTCGGAGATGATGCCAGGATCTGTGAGCGTAGTATAGTAGATCACCGGGATCCCCAACTTCCTTTTCTTTAACTCTTTCAGGTAATCAAGCCCGGTTTTTCGAATCCCAAAGAAATGATCCAATACGATTGCAAAAGGCTTTTCGTGCAGATGATTCATCATGTCCTCAGGATTTGTATACGTCCTGACGGCATAATTACCCAACTCCTCGAAATGAACTTCCAGCATCTTTTGATGCACCGGATCATCCTCAACTATAAAAACAAGTTTGTTCATGGGGTGGATTTGAATTTAAAGCCAATGTAGAAAAATCGTGTCAACTTAAACGCTCCCTCTTATTTGCACGGACCATTTCCGCGAAACCGAACCCCTGCGACAATGCCATCACGGCCATCGTGATCCTTTTCGTCTTGGTGGATGTCGTTTTCGCGCTTTCTATCCATTTGCTGAAGTAGTTTTGATGTGATTTTGGTAAGGTCCTGAAGTGTTTCAACGCCGGCGGATCGTCCTTCAGACATTTCATAAAAATAGGAGACAACGTCAACGCCCGTTCATCGAGCGTCAAACTCACATGTACCTTGTCGCCCATAGCCTTTCCAATGGCTTTGCGTATGGTGCCGTTGATCGGAAGAATAAAGGACCCTTCGCCTACAGGCAGAATTGACGTTTTCTGAACTTCATGACCATCAATCGATCCCTTGACCCTGAATGAAACCCGCGTGCCGGGATTGATTTGCGCAGCCTGACGCTGACTTATTTCAATGAATGACCAGCCCGTCTTTTCGCCATTTTTTTCAAACCTTTTGATTCTGGTGGAAAAGGAGATCATGAAATAAAATTAATCGAAACGGAAAAACTTATAAAACAGCCTGTCGTATTGTGTTTAAATTTGAAAAAAACAGATGAAGTCTCCGTTGATGAATGATCTGCTGCCGGAACTTGTGTTCCAGGTATCGCGCAGCAGCGGCCCAGGTGGACAAAACGTTAACAAAGTAAATAGCCGCGTAACGCTTCGTTTTGATGTGCGCAATTCAATGGTGCTTACCGCTGAGCAGAAGAATTGGTTGTTGATGAAACTCGGATCGCAATTAACCAGTGACGGTGTGTTGATGTTTTCAGTTCAGGATCAGAGGTCGCAACTGCAAAACAAGGAAACCGCCATCGCACGATTCAATGCCATCCTCGTTCGGGCTTTCACACCGGTAAAAAAGCGGAAGGCCACCAAGCCCACCAAATCGTCGGCGAAAAAGCGTGTTGAATCAAAAAAGAAGCATGCTGAGAAAAAGAAATGGCGGCAAAAATTTTAGGTAGCAGATATTTCAAAACGATGAATAAACGGGACGCTCCTACGGAGCTTTGACCAGACGATGATCGTGACCCTTCTAAAACGGGTCGCACCGATGGTGCTTATTCCGATAGACCGCATTCGCACGCTTAACTCCTCAGGGATAAACGACCGATCCCGACAATACTATATCGAAAAAAATGAATAAACGGGACGCTCCTACGGAGCTTCGATCAGACGATGATCGTGACCCTTCTAAAACGGGTCGCACCGATGGTGCTTATTCCGATAGACCTCATTCGCATGCTTAACTCCTCAGGGACAAAAGACCAATCCCGACAATACTATTTCCAAAAAATGAATAAACGGGACTCTCCTACGGAGCTTTGATCAGACGATGATCGTGACCCTTCTAAAACGGGTCGCACCGATGGTGCTTATTCCGATAGACCTCATTCGCACGCTTAACTCCTCAGGGATAAACGACCGATCCCGACAATACTATATCGAAAAAAATGAATAAACGGGACGCTCCTACGGAGCTTTGATCAGACGATGATCGTGACCTTTCTAAAACGGGTCGCACCCGATGGTGCTTATTCCGATAGACCTCATTCGCACGCTTAACTCCTCAGGGATAAACGACCGATCCCGGCAATACTATTTCGAACAAAATGAACAAATGGGACGCTCCTACGGAACTTTGATCAGACGATGATCGTGACCTTTCTAAAACGGGCCGCACCGCTGGTGTTGATGATATTCCGATAACCCGCATTCGCACACTTGACACTTCAGGGATAAACGACCAATCCCGGCAATACTATTTCGAACAAAATGAACAAACGGGACGCTCCTACGGAGCTTTGATCAGACGATGATCGTGACCTTTCTAAAACGGGCCGCACCGATGGTGCTGATGTTATTCCGATAACCCGTATTCAAATGCTTGACATTCCAGGGAGAAAAGACCAATCCCGGCAATACTATTTCGAACAAAATAAACAAACGGGACGCTCCTACGGAGCTTTGATCAGAAAACCATCGTGACGGTTCTGAAGCGGGCCGCTGGTGCTTATTCCGATAACTCGCCTTCACACTTTTGACACCGCAACAGCGGAAACTTACCAATCATCTTTGCCCTTCCTGAAAAGGAACTTATCTGTGAGCGCCTGGTCCAAAAGACCCAGCATGTTCGGTCTACACCAGTCCTGAGACAGAATCGTCCCGCTGTTCTTACAGGCGAAACTGGTCAATGGTTCTTTGGTTGTGATTTTCTTGTATCCAATATCGCCAGTTACCATAATCGTTGACAGGGTTACCCGGTAACGTCCATCTTTTACTCCAACCGATACCGTGCCGCTGTATTTGCCGGTCTGCATGATGGGTGGTGTTGCAACCTGCGTGAACTCGAATTTTTTGTAGTCGATTGTAATATCGTTTACATCGAACTTCAATCCGTCGGCGCTGGTAGCAAGGCTTGATACAAACGGCAACTCCTTATAATATTTTTCAAGCTTCGAGACCGTGATGGAATCCTGACTAAAAACTTTTTGATAGATGATTTCCTGTTCAACGACCTTGAAATTTCCAAAGGCGGTGGTCTGCGCGTATCCGATCACGGGTAACAGCAGCAAGAAAAGGATATTCTTCATAAAAAAAGGATTTGCCCAAAGGTAAACAAGTCGGCAGAAACATGATAGCTGTGAATCGAAGAACTCATAGCTTTGGCGACATGAAACGCATAAGAACGATATTAATCGGATTGGGAACCGTGAACATTGGCCTGTTGAAAATCCTTCAGGATAAGCGGTTGGTAATAGCTAAACAATTCGATTTGGAATTTATCATTGTTGCCATTGCTGACTCGACTGGCGTTGCGGCTAATCCAAATGGCTTTTCCTATTCTGAACTGATAGCATTCAGAGCCGCAAAGACCAAAGTGAACCAGCTCAAAGAATTCAGTCGCATACCCGTTGAAGAGATTGCAAGTCATGTTGCTGCGGATTTGCTGATAGAAAGTTCAGCGGGCAATCTGAAAACTGGCAATCCTGGCCTCCATATTGTACAAGGTGCTCTTCAGAAAGGAATATCCGTGGTGCTGGCAAACAAAGCGCCGCTGGTCTTCGCATTCGACGAGCTTCACCGGATCGCTGAGGCGAATCATGCACATATAGCCTTCAGCGCAACGGTGTGTGGAGGGTTACCAGTAGTAAACGTTCTGCAACGCGATCTTAAATTCGCCAAGCTTAAAAAGCTCCGCGGCATTTTGAACGCCACGACTAATTTTATTCTGCATAAGATCGAACATGGGGGTACCAGACACGACGCCATCACAGAAGCGCAGCGATTGGGCGCCGCTGAGGCAGATCCTTCACATGATGTGAACGGACATGATACAGCCAATAAGCTGTTGATCATCATGAAGACATTTACGAGTTATCCGGGTGGCATTTCAGACATCGCCGTAAAAGGAATTCAGAATGTCGATCGTGACGAAATCAGGCAGGCAAATGCGAATGGTAATAAAATCAAATTGATCGCTTTGGCAGAAAGAATAAACGATTCGTGGGCGTTGTCTGTGAACCCAATGTCTGTACCCGGAGACTCATTCCTGGGAACGTGTGACAAATGGGAAATGGGCATTGAGCTGGAATCCGACCTCTACGAGAGTATTTGCATGAAAAATTTCGAGGCCGATCCGGTTGGAACATCGGCGGCGGTGCTTCGCGATGCCGTAGATATTTTTAAATATCGAAAGGCGCTACTTTAATAACATTCCCTCGATTACTTTAATTTATCCAGTCTGATAATCGTATAAAACAACACTGTCGCGCCATTAGCCATATCCTGTGCTGATGTAAATTCATAGGGAGAGTGACTGATGCCGTTTTTGCTTGGAACGAAGATCATGCCTGTAGGGGCGATGGTTGCCATATCCTGTGAATCGTGACCCGCACCGCTTGGCATCTTCTTAAAACTTAGCCCAAGTTCTTTCACGACCGATTCAATCGTTGCCTGGATTTTTTGGTCTGTGATGGCAGGATGGTTGGAGTTTAAGGGGGTAAACGTAAATCGCACGCCTGCTTCCTTGCCGATTGCGTCACTCCAGTTTCGGATCTTTTCAAATATGGAAAGGATCTTCTCCCTGGAAAGATCCCTCAACTCAAGACTAAGGCTCACTTTACCCGGAATGACATTGGGTGCTCCTGGTTCGGCTTTGATCCGCCCGACCGTGCCAACCTGAGAGCCAGGTTCACCCTTCACAATTTCGTTCACCGCGATGATAAACTTTGACGCCGCGAGCATCGCGTCATTCCGGAGGTTCATGGGTGTAGTACCGGCATGATTGGCTTTGCCTTCCACAACAACATCCCATTGTTCAATACCAACGATGCCTTCCACAATACCGATCTGCAGTTTTTCGTTATCCAAAATCGCACCCTGCTCAATGTGCAATTCAAGGAACGCAGTAAAATCACCACGCTTCCGCGCGGCCGTCGAAAGTTTTGGGATATTGCCACCCAGGTCGATGATTCCTTGCCGGATTGTTTTCCCGCTGTTACTAACTTGATTGAGATCAGCCTCATGGAGGCCGCCCATCATGGCGGTGCTGCCGGTGAGGCCACCCTCCTCGTCGGTAAAAACGATTAACTCAAGTGGGTGTTCGGTTACAATCCCGGAGGCATTGAGCAATTCCACACATTCCAACGCCCCGATGACTCCCACGTCTCCATCGTAGTTTCCACCCATGGGCACTGAATCAATGTGTGAGCCAAACGCAATGGTCGGGAGCGCCGGATTCGTTCCCTTGCGTCGACCGATGATATTTGCAGCTGCATCGATCTGCACGTCAAGTCCGGCATTTTTCATGAGTTCAATGATATACATCCGGCCGAGTTTATCGGCTTCGCTATAGGCAAGTCTGGAAACTCCGCCTTCTGGATTGGCACCAAATCTTCCAAGCGCAAAAATTCTTTGCTCCATTCTTGAAGGGCTTGCTTTTTGATTTTGTGCGCTAACAGTCCAGGCGCAAAGAATCAGGACAGGGAGGAGCAGTGCTTTCATGGTCAAAGGTTATTGAAAGATAGGGATTAGATGGTGACACGGATTTTTATGGAAGAAAAAATTTCAAGCATCGGTCTATGGGACTATCAATGGAATAGAAATGGAAGAATAACCTCTTAACAACGGGAATGCCGTCGCCATTAAACCCAGCGGTCACAAGAGCGCAGGCCTGGTGCAGTTGACGTCTCAAGGTTCAAAGGATAAACTAAAATCAAATGCACTTTCACAAATGATCCTGATGAGGTAATTTAAAGTCATAACAATCGCGCTGAACCCGCCGAAGATCACTCAATAATCCCTCTGCCCGGGCGTTACGGATCACAATATGCAACCATTCATTCGCCGCCTAAGACGAATCACACTCGCTGTCATGATCCGCGTCTATCGTTGGCTTTGGCGTCGTATTGGGTTGCGTCGGTACTTACTCTTCATCGAGAGTTTGTACAAACATGTCGATACATACTTTGATTCTCATCACCTCGCCGCGAAATGGGCACGCTGGATCGGCTATCCCTTTGCGGCCATCGTGTTCTTCGTGTTTTTTATCTGGATCGAAACACCGGGTGGCGCCGAGTTGAAGAGAATTCAAAACCAGGTAGCCTCGGAAGTATACAGCGCAGACAGCGTTTTGCTGGGTCGATACTTTGTAGAGGACCGTACAGAAATCAAATATGAAGACATCGCTCCGGCGGTTATCGACGCACTGATCTCAACGGAAGATGCCAGATTTTATGAACATGGTGGCGTCGATTTCAGAAGTCTCGGGCGTGTACTCGTAAAATCCATCCTACAACAGGATGAATCTTCTGGCGGTGGGAGCACGATCACCCAGCAGCTGGCAAAAAATCTATATCCGCGCCGGAGGTACTGGGTGTTGTCGGTATTGATCAACAAACTCAGGGAAGTGCGAATTGCCCGCCGACTTGAAAGCCTGTATAACAAACAGCAACTTATTACACTTTATTTAAACACGGTTCCCTTTGCTGACAATGTGTTTGGGATTCAGGCTGCAGCCGACAGATTTTATTCGAAGCCTGCCCGCGAACTGAAGGTCGACGAAGCAGCCCTTTTGATCGGCATGCTCAAAGCCACCCACAGTTACAATCCGCGCCTGTTCCCTGATCGCGCTGTCAGACGCAGGAATGTGGTCTTGGGTCAGATGGTAAAGTATGGTCGCCTCTCCAAAGCAGACGCTGGCAAATTCATGAAGTTGCCGCTCAAACTGAATTACAATAAAGTGTCCCACCACCAGGGATTGGCGCCTTATTTCCGAGAGTATCTGAAATCTGAATTATTGGAGTGGTGTCGTGAACATGAGAAAGACGATGGTACGCAATACAATCTATATACCGATGGCCTGAAAATCTACACCACCATCGACTCCCGGCTTCAGGAGTATGCCGAGATAGCGATGACGCAGCAGATGAAAGAAATTCAACAGACTTTTTTCGACCATTGGGGAAAAACAAAACCATGGAAAGGAAATGACGATGTGTTGGATCAGGCAATCAAACGATCCAGTCGATATCTACAGATGCAGGAAGGAGGATTATCGGAAGAGGAGATCATGAGCGCACTACAAAAGCCGGTTTCCACTTCTTTGTTTACATGGAATGGTGTGCGCGAAGCGAAGGTTAGCCCCATTGATTCAATCATTCACCATCTTCAGTATCTCAACGCCGGATTTCTCGCCCTCGAACCATCCACAGGAAAAATAAAAGCCTGGGTAGGAGGAATCGATCACGATTTCTTTCAGTTCGATCACGTAAAAACCTCCACGAAGCGGCAGGTTGGATCAATCTTCAAACCGATCGTATACGCGATGGCGATCGAAGATGGCGCTGAACCCTGTGAGCTGGTTTCCGCCGAACGCGAAACCTACACCGAAGTGGAAGGAAAGGAATGGACCCCAAGAAATTCACAGAACGACTATGAAGTGGACTATTCGATGAAGGGGGCCCTTGCTTATTCGGTCAATACTGTGGCGGCAAAAATGATCGCCATCGCCGGAGTTTCAAACACAATTTCGTTGGCAAAGAAAATGGGAATCACCAGTGAAATTCCGGAAGTTCCTTCCATCGCCCTGGGAAGTTCTTCCATCTCGCTCATGGAGATGACAACGGCATACGCGTGTTTCGCCAACCAGGGTGTGAGTACTCCTGGGCATTTTATCGAGGCGATCTATGACCTGGACGGAAACGTTTACAACACCTTTAGAACAGACTCAATAGGAAAGCGCGCGATGTCGGTTGAAACAGCCCAGATCTTAACCAGCATGTTACGAACTGTAGTGCTTGAAGGCACTGCATCGAGATTGCGGTGGAAATATGGTGTATACAATGACGTGGCTGGTAAAACCGGTACCACCCAGCAAAATGCGGACGGCTGGTTCATGGCCATCACACCTCACCTCGCCATGGGTGCATGGGTGGGCGCTGATGATCCCAGAATAAGGTTCAGAAGCACAGAATTAGGCCAGGGATCTAACACGGCCCTGCCCATCACCGGGTATTTTTTGAAACAGGTTGAAAATGATAAAAAGTTTAAGAAGATGATGGCTGATAAATTTCCACCATTGCCGCCCGTGTTGCAGGAGAAAGTCAACTGTGATCTTTATGAATTGAATTATGATCTGCGTGCAAAAATTGAGCATCTTATCTATCAGCGCGATTCAACAATCATGGCTGACCCCTTTGCGCCTCCGCCACCAGTTAGTTTCCTTCAGACTTTGTATGAGCGCAAAATCAGGATCATGAAAGCGGCCCTGGCTGCTGACTCAGTGAGGAGGCTGCAAATTGAGATTATAGAAGGAGATGATCCGGATCATCAATAACAAAGGAGTAGATTTACCGTATGAAGGCTTTTATCATTGTTGATATCGACATCAAAGACGCTGTTCGCTACGAAGACTATAAAAAGCTCACCCTGGCAACACTGGCACCATTCGAGGGAAAGTTTGTGGTGCGGGGCGGCGCTGTGGAGGTGTTGGAAGGCAACTGGAAGCCGGGAAGGTTCGTGGTGATTGAATTTCCGGACCGCGACAAAGCAAAGGCCTGGTGGTCGTCCAAAGAATACGCGCCGGCAAAAGCAATCCGACAATCCTGTTCGGACGCCAGGATGATTCTCGTCGAAGGATTTTAGTTGCAAAATGGTTTCAATAGCACAACGCGCTCAAAGTCGTGGCGAAGAGATTGCCAATAGCATCAGCCATGGCATGGGTGCCATTGGTGCCATTGCGGTCGCGCCTGTGATGATCATCAAATCCGTTCCCGCTGGGGCTCCCGCCGTTGTGGGGGTTAGCATTTTTGTAGCGACCACAATCCTGTTATACCTGTCGTCAACGCTTTATCATGCGCTATCGCTGACGCGGGCGAAGAAACTCTTTCAATTGTTTGATCACAGCGCGATATTTCTACTGATTGCCGGCACCTACACGCCATTTACTTTGGGTATCCTGCGCGGCGCCTGGGGGTGGACTCTGTTTGGAATCGTTTGGGGACTCGCGATTTTTGGCATCCTGGTAAAGTCTATTGCAGGTGCACATCCGGGTAAGCTTTCAACCATGCTGTACCTCGCTATGGGATGGCTTGCTGTTGTCGCTATCGAACCATTATGGACGAACCTGCCAGCCTTGGGGCTTTTTTGGCTATTGGGTGGCGGGTTGATGTATTCTGCCGGAGTTATCTTTTTTGTTTACGATGCGCGACTTCGCTACGGGCATTTCGTGTGGCACCTGTTTGTGATGTTTGGAACGGCCTGTCATGTTGTAGCGGTAATGATGTACGCAGTTTGAGCGTTACGCTATTTCCCACCTTCCTTTTTTATTTTTTTTATAGGTAAGCCCATTGCTCATCACGTGCAACTCATTGCCTTCCGCATCTTTGTCGGTTCGTTTTTCGAAAACGCGAATCCCATTGTTTTCACGTGTCAAAAAATGACTCAACGCATTGAGTGTCGGTGATATTTCATCCAATGAAATCGGATCTTCTCCTTCCCGGACAAATGCCTGCGACATATTGAATCAGGTTTTTTGTTTTTTCTTTCTGGCGGAGGGAAACAAAACATTGTTTAGGATAAGGCGATAGCCGGGAGAATGCGGATGTAAATTTAGATCGGTGGGCTGCCTCCGCCGGTTGCCTGCTCCTTCGGGATCATGGCCTCCGTAAAACGTAAAGTGACCACGGCCCAGCTCACCATATAAGTAACGCACATTATTCATCTTTCGATTCTCACCCAGGATCAACACTTCAGGCTTCACGACGTATTTGTTGAATGAAGTGGTCTGCCCCATAAATTCTTTTATAATGTGTTCGTGATTCTGCGTAAGCATCGCGGGGATAACGTCCCATTTTGCTGAAAATTCGAAAAGATTAAAATAGTCCGTGATTGGATCAAAGAAGTCCGGCCGTCCCGTATTGATGTCCGAGAATTTTCTGCTTTCGGTTTCCTCAATGGTAAAATTTTCGAAGGCCAGTGTTTTGGTGAAATCCAGTTTTGATTGGGCGTCAGCGTCAGCATCATCACCATCGAACATCGGTACGCTGATGTCAACGCCGTTGGCGGCAAGTGCGATGTCAAAAGTTTCGGCACCCGAGCACATTGCAAACAGGTAACCGCCACCGGCCGTGAACGCTTTGATCCGTTTGGCTACTTCAAGTTTCATGGCTGATACTTTTCCATAGCCCAATTGCTGCGCGAGCGCTTCCTGGATCTTTGATTGAAGGACATCTGATTCCCTTCTCAGGAACCTTCCATGTTGCCCGGTGAAATCTTCATGGTGCAGATGCAGCCAATCGAACATCGCTAATTCGTCTTTCAGAATTTCTTCATCGTATATGATCTTGTAGGGAATTTCCGCATAGTCGAGCACGGTAATCACCGCGTCCGTTTCATCATTGATGATCTCGTTCTTTGGAGAGTATACGGCCACCCTGGGTGCGCGCTCAAGTTTTACAACGCCCATGTTCACATCGGGGTTCGAAATTTCCTGAAGGATGGAATTCACTTTTGCTGAAGGAAGCAGTTCGTACGTGATGCCACGCACGACGCATTCATTTTGAAATTCGGCCGTGTAGGGAAGAAGGAAACTCCCGGATCGGTAGTTCAGCAACCAATCCAACTCAACACCTTTTTGTAATGCGAAAAAGGCAACACCATATGCTTTCAGGTGATTTTTTTGGGATTCATCCATTGGCACAAGGATGGAATTGGCGGATGATACACCCGTCAGAAAAAGAAACACCAGCAGCGTAAAATTTTTTCGCATCCCCGCAGAACCTTAACGCAATTAAATTTCCGAATTTTTGATCCCGCGATCAAGCCCGTTTTTGCCTGACTTGCTTATCTTTTCAATACACGGCGCCCAAGCTTACTCCGATGTCAAAGGGTGATGATCTTTCCTTCTTTGTTGCTTTCCACCGCAGCTTCGATAATTCTTAGCACCTGAACGGCTTCATCCGCCTTTACCTCCAAGGGTTTCCCTTTGCGTACTGCGTCAAAAATATTCTGATAGTAAGCCGGATAGTTCCCAGCTACGGTTTCCACTTTTCCTTCTAAATGCAGACCATTCAACTCTGTATTGAGTTTACCCCAGTACTTTTCTTCGTCTGCGCCCCAGCCAGGACCGCCAGGTACCGCATGTTTTTTAAGCAATTCTTCCTGCGGATCGCCGCCGAATTTTACAAAGGACCCATTCACGCCATGAACCGTAAAAAACGGTCCAGGCTCCCGCACGAGGTAACTGGATTTTGCGATCACATTCAATCCAGAATAGTCCAGGCGGATATCGAAGAAGTCATCGACTTTGCCTCCGGGTCGCTGAATGCCGATGCGTGCGTCGACTCTCTTTGGCATACCGAAAAGAACGAAGACCTGGTCGAGAATGTGCGAGCCAAGGTTATACAGAATGCCCGAGCCCTGACCGGGTTCTTCTTTCCATGTGTTGGATTGGACGAAATTTCTGAAACGATCGTAGTGTGTTTCAAACTCAACGATTTTTCCAAGCACACCTGATTCAACAATCCTCTTCACTGTTAAGAAATGACTGTCCCATCTTCTGTTTTGAAAAACGGACAATACCAACCCCTTTTTTTTTGCGAGGCTGATCAGGTTTTCACCTTCGGCCACGGTGGGTGTAAACGGTTTTTCAACGACCACGTGCTTGCCCGCTTCGAGCATCTGCCTGGTGAATTCAAAATGTGAGTCGTTGGGTGTGTTTACGACCACGAGCTCAACATTTGCATCACTTGCAATCTCCTCCGCCGTGCGGACGATCTTAATGGATGGGAAATATTTTCTTGCGCTGTCAGAGCTGCGCTGTAGGACGGAATAAACTTCGAAGCCCTGGTTCGCGCCGAGCAGCGGACCATGAAAAACATCACCAGACATGCCGTACGACAGCAGCGCAGTGCGAATTGGTTTTTGTGAACTCATCAGAACAGCAACGATTACTTTTTACCGGGAACTTTGTATACCGTCAATTCCGGCTGACTTTCTACGCCGGCTTCGGCCATTCTTTTCTTCAAATCGTCTGAATTAATCAGGTCTTTTGCTTTGTCAACGTTGTCTGTGGCAAACATGATGTGAACGATCGACGGATCTTCCGCGCTGGTGGAAATCGCTCGAAGTTCCAGGCCCGCTTCGGTACGTATCTTTTCGTCTTCGTCGAATATTTTCTTCCATTGATCATAGTTCGTTACGGTGTGCATTACTTTGATGCGGTAAATCTTTTCTGAAGGAGTTTCAGACCTGAACTTGATGTCATAGTAAGCAACAACGGGTTCTGATGTGACGCCGGCGGTGCTCATCGCACTCTTCAGTTCGTCGGAGCCAAAGTCTTTTCTTGCTGCTTCGTGGCTTGTTGTCAGCTGAAATACTGTGACGAGGTTGGCGTCATCAGGGCTCGAGTACACACTGATTCTTGCTTCCGGATTGGAATTCTGCTCATAGGCGGCCAGCCATTGTGCGTAGTCCTTTACACGATGCGTAACACCGACGGCGGTCTGGCCGGAAAACGGCGAAAGTTTTACAGTATCGAAAGCCTCCGAGTTGTTGATTTCGGTGGTTTTTTTTCCTCCACAGCCGAGTGCGATCACCAGACATAGGCATGTCCATGCGGACAGAATGAATGACGTTTTCTTGTTCATAGCGGGTGGTTTAGGATAAACTGAAAGTTACGTGAATTTTTTGTTCACGATGGCCGTCATTGTGTCGCATCCTTTGTGGCGTGCATTATCCTACATTTGTACAACCAGCCATCATGAAAGATTTCAAAAAGTACTTCATTATCCCCGCGGCACCGGAAGATGTTTATCATGCGCTGACCCTTCCTACCACTTTAGAACTTTGGACCGGGGAACCGGCTGAGATGTCGGAAGAACCCAACTCAGAATTTTCTCTCTGGGACGGAAGTATCGTCGGAAAGAATCTTGCATTTGAACCCAATAAGAAGATTGTACAGCAATGGTATTTTGGCGAACAACCTGAGGCGTCGATCGTAACTATTTCACTTCATCCGCATAAACAGGGCACATCGGTGGAACTGGTCCACACCAATATTCCTGATGAGGATTTTGATGATATCGTTGATGGATGGAATGAATCTTATTTCGGCGCGCTGCAAGAGTTTTATTCGTAGACGATTTCAAGTAAAACTTTAAGCATTTCAGGCGGATAAATGGCACCGCCCTCGAGCAGTGATGACGCAAGTTATTCACCTGTTGTTTTTGTGTGAATTACGACGTTACATATTGAACCACAGGGGGTTAATTTCCGTTATTTGTAACAACCACTACGAGTATGAAAATGATCAGCAAACTTGCCATCATGGAGTCGCTGGACGCAATGGACCAGATCCAGATGGAGAAAGTTTTGCAGTACATCAAACAGGTACTGCGTCAAGATCAGGCAAATGACAACAGACATTTTCGCCAGCAGGCGATGGAGCAAATCCGTCGGGCGCTGCGCAATGAAAAAGGTCTGAAAATGTCAGCCTGACCTGAGTTGCAAAAACTGTAGAAACGGGTATGGAAACATGCCTGGCGGGAATTTCTTCCCAATCACATTTCGCCGGTAATTTTTCGATAATATTCCGGTAGCCTGACCGTCATCCGCAGCCCAGATTCTTCTTCAAATCCCTGTCTGGCAACCCTCCGAAGTCGAAAGGCTTATCATTTTCACCCGCATCCTGCGGTGCAGATGTTTTTGCTTTCTCCGGTGTTTTTACATCCTTCTTTTGCGCCTTCTTTTTCATGGTGAAAAACCTTGTTCTATATTCGTCTGTTTAAATTTAATCTAAATAAATTAAGCGCTGTTTGATAAAGTGAGATCGGTCGCATCCATGAAACCCGGCGAATCAGCCATTATTGCAGGATTTGCAGATGAACAACTTGCTGCCAAGCTACTTGAAATGGGTTTTCTTCCAGGGACTGTAGTAAGGTTCAATTTTACTGCTCCATTTGGCGATCCTGTCTGCGTCAACATCTCTGGCTATGACCTTTCGCTTCGCCTCGACGAAGCTTCCACCATTTCAATCCTGGACTGATGCGTAAAGAGCATTTGAAAATTGCCCTGGTGGGAAAACCGAATGCGGGCAAATCATCTCTTTTTAATCAACTCACTGGCCTCAATCAACGCATTGGAAATTTCCCCGGCGTGACCGTGGATAAGCTGGTCGGATATTGCAAGCTCAGCGAGGAGACATCGGCGGAAATTATTGACTTGCCCGGGATATACAGCCTCTATCCTCGAAGCCTCGATGAAAAAATCGTAGTAGAAATCCTTACCGATAAAAAAGGCGAAAACTTTCCTGACAAAGTTGCGGTCATCGCCGATGCCACCAATCTGAAGAACTGCCTTCTCCTCCTGACGCAATTGGTGGACTTGCGGTTGCCCGTGGTGCTGGCGCTCAACATGATGGATCTAGCGGCAAAGTCAGGCTTGAGTCTGGACGTTAAAAAACTTTCAGAGTCATTGGATATACCAGTGGTGATGATCAATGCGAGACACGGACACGGCATCGATCATTTGAAGAGAGAACTCGCCGCTGAAACTCCGGTCTCGTCAAAAAAAATATTCCATCCCATGACTGGTGTGGACAAAGCGCTCAAGGAGATTCAAGATCATTTCAATCTGGAGGCTCCCTATGAAGCATTCCAATATCTACAGCAGTCTGAAAATTTGTTGTCATTAAAATCAGAACAACGCGCCTTTATCAAGACCATCGCAGCACGCGAAAAATTCTTCCCACACAAATACCAGGGTGCAGAGACCATCGGTCGTTATGAATTCATCCAGGATGTTCTTGACAAAGTGGTGATGAAATCCGGCGGACAGGAGTGGCGCGGTACTACGCAAAAACTGGACAAAGTCTTGACCCACAAGTTTTGGGGATACATGATTTTTCTTTCCGTGCTGTTTCTGATTTTTCAATCAGTGTTTGCGTTGGCGCAAATTCCGATGGATGCAATTGATCGGGGTTTTGCCGATCTCAGCGCCTTCCTCGGAGCACGTTTTCCAGACGGTCCACTTTTCGAATTAATTTCCAGCGGAATTGTTCCGGGAATTGGCGGCATCGTAATATTCATTCCCCAGATCGCGATTTTATTCGGCTTCATTTCTTTGTTGGAAGAAACAGGATACATGTCTCGCGTGGTTTTCCTCATGGATAAGATCATGCGGAAATTCGGCATGAGTGGTCGTAGCGTAGTGCCTCTTATTTCCGGAATGGCCTGCGCAATCCCGGCGATCATGGCTACACGCACCATTGATAATTGGAGGGACAGGCTGATTACGATTTTTGTTACACCACTGATGAGTTGTTCGGCGCGCTTGCCGGTTTTCACAATCCTCGTGGCGTTGATCGTACCACACCAAAGAATCTGGGGAGTGGTCAGCTTGCAAGGTGTGGCGTTGATGGGACTTTATCTGCTGGGATTCTTTGCAGCGATGCTTTCGGCTCTCCTGATGAGAACAATTATCAAAGTCAAAGAGCGCAGTTTTATGATCATGGAAATGCCGACGTACCGCATGCCCAAGTGGTCGAACGTCGGCTACACAATCATCGAGAAGACAAAAACATTTGTGCTCGAAGCGGGGAAGATCATCATAGCCGTGTCAATTGTTCTTTGGGTATTGGCGAGCTATGGACCCCTTGACGTGATGAACGAGGCGCGTGCCACCGTACGAGCACAAACTCAAAGCATGCAGCTTACAGAGGAGGAGTATGAGAATAGAGTAGCTGCTTATAAACTGGAGCATTCTTATGCCGGCACGATAGGCAAATGGATTGAACCAGCCATTAAGCCGCTTGGTTACGACTGGAAAATCGGGATTGCGCTGATCACTTCATTCGCTGCCCGTGAAGTGTTCGTGAGTACAATCGCTACAATCTATAGCCTCGGCAGCACAGACGACAACGCCACCATCAAAGATCGATTGAAGGATGAGTTGAATCCTGATACAGGCGGGCCGCGTTTCACTCCTGCTGTGGGCTTGTCGTTGCTTGTGTTCTATACATTTGCCATGCAGTGTATGAGCACGCTGGCCATTGTAAAGCGTGAAACCAAGGGATGGAAATGGCCTCTGATCCAATTGTTTTATATGACCGGACTCGCGTACATCTCGGCTTTTGTGGTTTACCAGCTACTCGCCTGATTCTGTTTATCTTTAGCAAAAATCCGTTGGATGATTAGACTTTACGTTCTGTTTACCGCCATTCTGATGGCTGCCTGCTCAGGCAATAAAGGCCCCAACAAATTTTCTGACCCCACCATCATTGAGATTTATAATCTGAAAGACCGGCGTTCAGGCGACAGTCTAAAAACCTATTTGACTTCCGACAATCCTGTCTATCGACGAGAAGCAGCGCTCGCCTTTGCTTCTGTTCAGGACTCGACGGCCGCCATTCTTCTTGGCAATATTCTGAAAGAGGATACGGACCTTGAGGCACGCCTCAATGCAGCTTTTGCATTGGGTCAGACGGGAGGGCAGGAATCTGTCAATGCATTAATCCCAGCTATCTATCACAACGAGCATGTGGTGGTAAAAGAAGTATTCGAAGCGCTTGGGCGAGCAGTCGATGAAACCGACGTGACTGACCTTCGCAACTACACATCCACGGATTCACTCCATCAGGTCGGTCAGGCGCGTGGTCTGCTTCAACTTGGAATGAGGAGGAAAAATGATAGCCTGACTACGTTGAAGACATCAATCTTTTTGGCCCGAAGAATGCCCGTTGAGGCGCGTTTGGCGGCATGTTTCTATTTCGCAAGGTCTGCCAAAGTTCATGGGACCGCCTTTGGAGATTCTCTGATTTCGCGGGCGTTGACCGACTCTGTACCCGAGATACGCCTTGCGGCGGTAGGCGGATTAAAACACCTTCCAGCAACAAGAATCACGGCGCCACTCACGCAGTTGCTGGCGAACGAACAGGATTATCGTGTTCGCGTAAACGCGATCAGGGTGTGCCAGAGTTTTGCGTTGTCGCAAGTGCAAGATCTTGTTTTTGGCGGCTTACAGGATAGGAATGACATGGTGGCGATCGCTGCTTCTGAGGTGATCCGGAACAAAGCAGAGGAGGCTGTGTTGGAAAAAGTGAGAGCCAACATCCCTGCGGTGAAAAATAATCGGGTGAAGGCAAACTTATACGCCGCCGCAATCAAATTGAAAGGAGCGGATGAATTGGCCGATCAGGTGATGTCGGCATACAAGAACGCCGACACCTACTTCAAGTCGTGGATGCTCTCTGCATTGGGTGAAGCCAAAGTCGGCATGACGGGTAAGGTGTTTCAGTTTACTGCGTCTGAATTGCTGAAAGCCGACAACCCGAAAGTGATACTGACTTCAGCAGCGACCGCGTTGGTAGCCATGAATCAAAACATGGCGAGCGGGATCACCAACTCAGATTATCTTCAAGTATTTCAAAAGGCGATTGCGATGGGTGATGCAGGCGTAACAGGAATCATTGCAGGTGCTTTTACCAATGAAAAACTGAACTATAAGGACGAAATCAAAGATCTCAGTTTTTTGTATGACGCCCGATCGAAGTTGTCGATGCCCAAAGACATAGAGTCTTTGGAGCCATTGCAGGAGGCGATTGCATTCCTGGAAGGAAAAGCAAAACCAAAACGACTGAGGAACGGTTACAATCACCCGATCAATTGGGAAGTGGCGAAGAAAATACCTCTCGATCAGAAAGTGGAGATCAGAACTTCAAAAGGAACAATCGTCATTCAGCTGCTCGTTGAAGAAGCGCCTGGGTCGGTTGTTAATTTTGTGGAATTGATCGGGAAGAAATACTTCGACGGCAAAAATTTTCATCGCGTCGTGCCCAATTTTGTTATACAGGATGGGTGCAATCGGGGAGATGGATTTGGAAGTGAAGATTATTCGATCCGATCGGAGTTCACGCGCACGCGTTATGTTGCCGGTTCAGTCGGTATGGCATCGGCAGGAAAAGATACGGAAGGGACGCAATGGTTTATTACTCATTGCCCCACGCCCCACCTGGATGGAAAATATACAATTTTCGCACAAACGGTCAGCGGCATGGATGTCGTCGATAGGATTGATGTTGGTGACCTGATCGAGGAAGTGAAATTAGTGAAGAAATAAAACTGTGAGAAAAATAGGAATACTCGGCGGCGGACAATTGGGCAGGATGCTGATTCAGAAAGGCATCGACTGGAATATCGATTTTCATGTTCTTGATCCGGATGCTGACGCTCCCTGTCGCAACATCGCAATGTTTAAACAGGGCAAGCTCACGGACTTTGAGACGGTATTGGAGTTTGCGAAAAACCTGGACATCATCACCATCGAGATTGAGAATGTAAGTACGAAGGCCCTGAGGGAATTGGAAAAACTTGGCAAAAGCGTCTATCCTCAGGCCGATGTGATCGAGTTGATCCAGGACAAGCGTACACAAAAAGAGTTCTACCGCAAGCACAACATTCCAACTTCTGAGTTTGTACTTACGAGCGGAGCTGAGGATGTGAAGAAGCATACTGATTTTTTTCCCGCAGTGAACAAGCTGGGACGGGAAGGGTATGATGGTCGGGGCGTCCAGGTTATTCGAGGCACTGCTGATCTGGACAAGGCTTTTAATGCCGCCGGTTTACTGGAGAAGTTTGTTGATTTTGAGAAAGAAATTTCTGTGATCGTTGCCCGCAATGTCTCGGGAGAAGTTGTTTCCTATCCTCCAGTAGAAATGGTTTTTCATCCAGAAGCCAATCTGGTCGAATACCTGTTTTCACCCGCGGAAGTCGATTCACGAATTACTCAGGCGGCTGATGCCATTGCACGCAGTGTGATTGAGAAGCTGAAAATGGTAGGTCTGCTCGCAGTCGAGATGTTTGTAACGAAAACAGGTGAAGTGCTGGTGAACGAGATTGCACCGCGTCCGCACAACAGTGGGCACCAAACCATAGAAGCGAATATCACATCACAATATGAGCAACATCTGAGAGCTATTCTTGATCTCCCGTTGGGAAGCACGAAAATGATCAAGCCCAGTGCGATGGTCAACTTGCTGGGTGAGGACGGATTTTCAGGACCTGCCCGATACGAGGGTCTGGACAAGGTACTTGCCGTGGAGGGTGTTTATGTTCATCTCTATGGAAAGAAAATGACGAAGCCATTCCGAAAAATGGGTCATGCCACCATCGTCGACAGTGATATTGAAAGTCTGCGAAAGAAAGCCAACTTTGTAAAAAGTAAATTAAAGGTGAAGGCATGAGCAAACCAATCGTTGGCATTATCATGGGCAGTCAATCTGATCTGAAGGTCATGAAGGAAGCTGCCGAGTTTCTGGAAGAGATGAAAATTGCCTTCGAACTGACGATTGTATCCGCGCATCGAACGCCGGCGCGCATGGTGGATTATGCTGCAACCGCACGCGAGCGCGGGCTGCGGGTGATCATTGCAGGAGCAGGCGGGGCAGCGCATCTGCCCGGTATGATCGCTTCGATGACTTCTTTGCCCGTGGTGGGTGTGCCCGTCAAGTCTTCCAATTCGATCGATGGATGGGATTCGGTGCTGTCGATATTGCAGATGCCGGGCGGCGTCCCTGTAGCCACTGTAGCACTCAACGGAGCCAAAAATGCAGGGATTCTGGCTGCACAGATCGTAGGCACAACGGACAAATCTATCGCCCGGAAACTGGACGAGTACAAAAAATCGATGGCAGAAAAGGTGCAGGAATCTGCAAAATCTATTCAGAAAAAAGGTTGGCGTTCTGTCGAGCAATAAGGGTCACCCACCCTGGATTTTAGCGTTTTCTTTTCAGAAAAATCCTCTACCTTCTAGACGTTTTGAAGGATGAACCCCCGTAGTAAAGGTTGGCTAAAGGAATATCTTGAGTTTCGGCTTGATTTGTTAAAGGAACTCACGTCTGAGGGGCGAAGATCCACCCATCCTGATCATTCATTGTATCGCGTTATTCAGCCTACAGGGATCATGTACGGCCAGCCCGTCAGTGTCTTTGATCACCCGCAATCCAGTCAATGGGACGAAAAGGACCGGATGAAAATCCTTTTGGCCGAAAGCCTCATCAGCAGTTCCCTTCTTTTTTACGATAAGCCGGTGAAGAATCCCGATGAGATGTCGGAGGTTGCAGTGAAAACACTCGAGAGTATTTCGAATTTTTATAATCACATATTCCCGGAGCTGGCCACACCGACCAAGACTTTGTTCGGGCGGAAGAAGTCATCGCTCGAACTTGCGGAGAGAATATTGGATAAGCGTATTGAACATACCGGGCAGTCAAAGGGGAATTTCTGGACCCAATTTTTTCACAACAGTCTCCTGTTTCTCGACATATTTATTTTTGGACAATGGATTCATACTAACGCAGATAAAATTGTATCTGACTTTTTTAAATATGAGCGTGACGAACTGCGAACATCGCTGGTGAAGATCATGGCGGCTGCCGCCCATGCCAACAAGATCCTCGAGTTTGAAGAGCGCAGGCTGATGGAATACTTTTTACAAAGTGCCCAGCTTTCACCAGAGAAGAAGAAAGAGTGTCAGGAGATTTTCGAATCGGGCATTTCGGTAGAAGACATTAATCTGCCGACCAACAACTCCTGGTTGCTGAAAAAGTATTTTTTAGAAATAGCGATCCTTACAATCTGGGCTGACAAACGCGTTGAGGAGATGGAATTGGAATTCCTGCGTCGTTTTTCGGAGACCATATCATTCAGTGCCGATGACCTTGAGAACAGCATGATTGCCATAGAAGGGTTTGTGCTGGAGCATTGGGAAGAGTTGCAGCATCTTCAGGAGAAAAAAAGCTATGAGGAGGTTAGCGATCAATACATTAACCGCATGGCGCGGATGATTGAGAAACACAAAAAGCGACTGCTCGAAGAGGTGAAGGAAAGTGAGGAGCTGATGTTGTTATTTGTTTTGGCGCGCTCCAAGGAACTCAACGAAGACGAAAAAGTAAAGCTTCAGCACCTCCTGATCGACGTACTCAAATCCATTCCCACTTTTGTTATTATTTCTCTGCCTCAGAAATTTCTTACGTTGCCGATCCTGATGCAGATCCTGCCCAAGAATTTTATTGCGGAAAGTCTTAATGGAAAATAAGGCCGATTAATCAGCGGCCTCCTGTTCTTTTTCTTTTTTCGGAACAAGGATAGAAAAGACAATGGCCAGAGTCAGCGTGGCAATGATTACGCAGAATGAGATCACCACCGGAATTTCGATGTGAACGATCTCTAGCAACATCTTCGCTCCAATAAAGAAGAGGATTACTGACAACCCTTTTTGCAGCAGGTAGAATTTGTCAATAATTCCGGCCAGGAGGAAAAACATAGCCCTCAGACCCAGTACGGCGAAAATGTTCGATGTATAGATCAGAAACTCATTTTGTGTGATCGCAAAAGCCGCGGGGATCGAGTCTACGGCAAACAACAAATCAGTTGTTTCGATCAGTATGACAACCAGGAATAAGGGAGTAAACATGAACTTGCCCGCCTCACGAATGGTAAAGTTCCCACCCGCATCGTCCTGACTGATGGGCAGGAACTTCCGGCACAAGCGCATAATGGGATTTTTCTCGGGATCGATCTTCTCGTCGCTGTCTTCGAAATAGATTTTGATACCGGAATAGATCAGGAACACACCAAAAACATACAGGATCCACTTGATCTGGTGAATGATGATTGCACTGACGAAAATGAAAATACCCCGGAAAAAGACGGCGCCGATAATGCCCCAGAAAAGCACTTTGTGGAAGTACTCTTCTTTGACTTTAAAGTATTTCAGAATAAGTAGTATAACGAAAATGTTATCGACCGATAAAGCATACTCAGTGAGATAGGCGGAAAAATAGAGAATGGCCGCATCCGTGCCGCTGGTAACGATACGCACACCTTCCTCGACGACTTCATATGGGCCGCCCTGGAACACCAGATAGCCAAAAGCGGTACTCACAGTCACCCAAAATATTGACTGGTAAAGCGCCGACTTTGTTGTGATCTTATGAGCCTGCCTGTTCAGGAGTCCCAGGTCGACGACCATGAAGATGATGATCATCGCCGCGAACACGCCAAACAAAATCAACTCAGTATGAGTGTACTCACTAAACAAAGAGAGGAGAAGCATTAGCTGAGAATTATCCGCTTTTTGGTTAAAAAAGAGGTGATTATCGGTCAACTGGCCAAATAATCACCTCCTCCAAGTCCCAAAGCTATAAATTAATATCAAACCCTGAAACTTACTCAATCCTTTATACCGCCAGAGAGCAAAAGGAAACCTATCGAACCTGTTTATTGGCATTTATTGCACAGTCCCTGGATCAGAAGATTTAGCTCTTTTCCACGGTACCCTTTGGGCAATTGCACCTCGGGAATCCTCACTTCATCCAGGCAATTGGTCTGGCCGCAATTGATACATTTAAAATGGACGTGTTCGTGATGATGTTCAGCGGATGTGCAACGTTCTTTACACAACGCATACTTCAAACCACCCGCATCGTCAAGCACCTTATGAACCACGCCTTTGTCAACGAACGTTTTCAGCGTACGGTATACGGTAACGCGATCGTAATTCTCGGCGACTTCTTTTTCTATATCGGAATAGGATAGTGCGTACGGATGTTCCAGAAACAAATTGAGAATATCTGCGCGGCTAGCCGTATTGCGAAGCCTGAAGTCTTTCAATATCTGTTCGTCAGCCTTTCCCATTACGACTGTTTCTCCCACTGGAGCCTGAGCAAGTTACGATAAATACCATTATCAAGATCCAAAAGTTGCTCGTGTGAGCCGGATTCAGCGATCTGCCCGTCCTTTATCACCAGGATTCGATCGGCTTTGCGTATCGTGCTTAACCGGTGCGCAATCACAATGGTGGTCCGGTTTTCCATCAACTTCTCCAGTGCGCCCTGGACGAGTTGCTCGGAGCGTGCATCCAGTGAGCTCGTGGCTTCATCCAGGATAAGGATAGAAGGATTCTTCAGGATGGCACGTGCGATGGCAACCCGTTGACGTTGACCACCGGAAAGTTTCACCCCACGGTCACCAACAATCGTCTGGAATTTTTCAGGAAAACTTTCTATAAACTCGAGTGCGTTCGCCTGCCGCGCCGCTTCATAGATCTCCTGCTCCGTTGCAGATGGTTTTCCGTAAGCGATGTTCTCACGAATGGTGCCGCCAAACAATATCACTTCCTGTGGTACGATGCCTATGTTATGCCGATAGGCTGAAAGTCCGTAGGTAGTTACATCCTGCCCATCAACAATAATATTGCCTGCACTCGTCGGATAAAAACGAAGTAAAAGACTTGCTATCGTAGACTTGCCTGCACCACTGGGACCCACCAGCGCAACTTTTTCACCGGGCCGCACCGTAAATGAAATGTCTTTCAGGACAGCAATGTCCGATCGGGTAGGATAGGAAAACCCGACTCCATCGTACGTGATCGATCCTTTCAATTTCAATGACTGATCGGATGTATTTTGCTCGTCGGGCTCATCGAGGATTTCGAGCATGCGTTCCGACGCGCCGATCGAACGTTGCACCTGACTGTAAATATCTCCCAGGCCCGCGATTGACGCACCGATGAACATGGTGTAAAACACGAATGTGACGAGCTCACCGCCCGTAATTTCTCCGGACTGCACCAGGTTGCCGCCGTACCAGATCACGCCAACAATGCCGCCAAAGAGCGAAAGGATTGTGAATGAAATAAAAAGCCCGCGGTAGGTAGCGGCATGGATCGCTGTATTCACGACGTCCAGCAATGACTTCCGGTACCGTGCAACTTCAAATCCTTCGTTGGTGAAAGTTTTTACAACCGCAATTGACTGCATGCTCTCTTCAACGATCACATTGGTGCCGGCAAGCTGATCCTGGGTTTTCTTCGATAGCTTGCGGATAAATTTTCCAAACATCAAAGCACCCAATACCAACACCGGGAAAGTTAACACCATAAACAAGGTGAGTTTCGGCGTAAGCACGAGTATGACTGTAGTTCCAATGATCAGCACCAGCAACTGACGCATCAACTCCGCAAGCGTGGTCGTAAAAGTATCTTGTAAAGTCCCGACGTCTGAAGTGATTCTACTGAGTAACTCACCCACGCGTCTGCTGTCGAAGAAAGTCATTGGCAGCCAAATCAATTTTTTATAGACGGCCTGGCGTAAATCTGCGAGGGTTCGCTCGCTTACGATAGAAAATGTATAGACACGAATGAAGGAAAAACAACTTTGTACTACCAGAACAAGGATCAGCGCAATCGCGATCTGATCGATACTGGTAAGAATAAAATCTTTTTTACCCGTGGCTACGTCGAGAATTTTGCCCGCCAGGAACGGAAACGATAATGTGGTGGCGCTCGAGAGTGCCAGGGCAAGCAAGCCACCGCCAAATACCCATCTGTAAGGCAATACGAACTGAAATATTCCTAACAGTTTCCTGAGGTTGGACTTGGTAATGGGCTTTTTCTCTCCTTCCTGCGCAAAAAATCTTTTAGCCACGGCCTACTAATGTTGTTGGATGATCAGTCGGAAATATCTGCTTTTTATTGCAGTCTACCGCCACAAATCCCTGCGCGAAGCAAGGAACCACTCCGTCCTTCTGTTTGCTAAAGAACCTATTCAATTGAACCCTGTACTGTAAATCGAACAGTGTCGCTGAAGAGCATTTTTTGATACCCATGCATGGTATATTCGGTCAACGCTATGCGGCCTTCGATGTCATCGAATTGTAAGGTGAGTTGGTCACTGCTGGCGTACAAAAAGTTTTGCCGGAACACCACGCATTCGATCTTTTTCAATTGTGTCAAATCGTTGTGGTAGAAAAGCCTAATCCGTGCTATCCGCGACTTTTCTGAACTGAATTGGCGGATTTTCAGATTGCTTTTGGTGTCAGACAGCGCGTTGTCGATGTGATATAGATTCTGAAATGCCGGCTTGTTTATGGTCTCCAGGAGTCTGAACGCCTCCAGTTCACGTTTCCATTCCTCAGTGGAGGGTCGAAAAACGGTGTCTTTAGGTGTTTCGCCGAGAGAAGCGCTCTTTTTTAATTGGCGATGATTGTTTGCCAATAGTATAATCTGATCGTCAATCAGTCTATCGAAATCGAAATACTTTGTGGTGTTTTTTGTTTCCTGTGCACAGCCTGCTAACAGCAACGTGATTATCCATCCAAATCGATTGAGCATTTTCTATTCCTATTTATTACCCTACGGTGCCTGATACACGCTCTTCACAATTTTGTGCTACTTGGTGATTTAGTGGCTTTGTGACATATTGATCACAAACCTTGCTTCTCCGCAATGAGTTCCGCCAGGTCTTTCACAACCACTTGCCCTTCTTTTTCTTTGTTTTTTACCCCGTCGCTCATCATCGTCATGCAAAAAGGGCACGCAACGGCGATGGTTGATGCGCCCGTTGCAAGGGCTTCTTCCGTGCGGGCGATGTTAATGTCTTTGTTTCCCTTTTCCGGTTCTTTGAACATTTGTGCGCCACCCGCTCCACAGCAGAGGCCCGTGGTACGGCAACGTTTCATTTCCACCAGATCTGCATCGAGTGATTCGAGCACGGTACGCGGCGCTTCGTAAATATTATTCGCACGTCCGAGATAGCAGGAGTCGTGATAGGTGATTTTCTTTCCTTTGAAATCTCCTCCTTCTGTCATTTTGATTTTTCCTTCCGAGATCAATTGATTGATGAAGGTGGAATGGTGGATCACTTCATAGTTGCCGCCTAGCTCGGGGTATTCGTTTTTGAGAATATTGAAACAGTGTGGGCAGGTGGTGACGATTTTTTTGACGTTGTATCCATTCAGCAAGGTGATGTTGTTCATCGCCTGCATCTGGAACAAAAATTCGTTGCCAGCGCGCCGTGCCGGATCGCCAGTACACGCCTCTTCAGTTCCTAGCACAGCGAAGCGGGTGCCCACTGCATTCAGGATTTTTACAAAAGCTTTTGTTACGCGTTTGGCGCGATCATCGAAGGAACCCGCGCATCCAACCCAGAATAAAATTTCAGGGGATTCTCCTTTGGCCGTCAATTCGGCAAGTGTAGGAACGTTCATGACTGAGATTTTAGGTCGTTAGCCCAATTGAAACGATCAGAAGGTGAAAATTTCCAGGGCGCAAAACTCGTTTCGATGTTTTGAAACATAGAATTCCATTGCGCGGGTGCGCCGGACTCTTCCATCGAAACATATCTTCTCATTTCTAGAATGATCTCCAGTGGATTGATCATCACCGGGCAGGCTTCCACACACGCATTGCAACTGGTACAGGCATTGATTTCCTCTTTGCTGATATAATCGCCGAGCAAAAATTTTCCGTCATCCAGACCTTTTGCACCCTTATCGAGGTTATTGCCCACTTCCTCCATCCGGTCACGCACATCCATCATGATCTTGCGCGGCGAAAGTTTTTTGCCGGTGAGATTTGCCGGGCATTCCGAGGTACAGCGACCACATTCCGTGCAGGCGTATGCAGCCATCAGATTGTTCCAGGTCAGATCATTGACGTCTTTCGCACCGAATCGACCCGGTTCTCCGGGGGGAGTGGCTTCTGTTGTGGCGATGCCAAGCATGGATTTTACTTCGCGTGTTACCACAGGCATGTTGGTCATCTGTCCTTTGGGTTCAACCTTCGCATAATAGGTATTCGGAAACGCAATGAAAATATGAAGGTGCTTTGAGTAGGTGATGTAAACGCTGAATCCTAAAATTCCAATGATGTGAAACCACCACGCTGCGCGCTCTATGAAGATGAGGAGCGATGTATCAAGATTGCTGTACAGCGGGACCAGGAACGAGCTGAAAAACAACTTGCCGGTTGAGACGTAATGGCTGTCGCGTGTTTGCAAGACCTGATCGGCCGCATTCATTTTCAGGATGGCAAGCATCAGTATGATCTCAGTAATAAGAATCAGGTTGGCATCCAGTCGCGGCCATTTGGTGAGTTCAGCAGACTGAAAGCGTGGGAGTTTGATAACGTTTCTCCGGATCAGGAATACGACACATGCGGTCAGCACGGCCACAGCGAGGAACTCAAATAAGTTCATCAGCACATTATAGAAACCACCAAGATAAGGAGCGAAAATCCGATGCGTTCCCGCCAACCCGTCGATGACGAATTCAAGCACCTCGAGGTTGATGATGAGAAAGCCTGCATAAATAAAGAAGTGCAGCGTTGCCGGAATGAAGCGTTTGAACATCTTCTTTTGTCCGAATGCCACCAGCAGCATGTTGCGCATGCGATCGCCTGGGTGGTCTTTGATGGGATTGGCTTTACCCATATTAATGTTGCCTTTGATCCTTATGACGCGTTTGCGAATAAGAAAACCGGCGATGAGGAGGACTAATAAGAAGATTGCTTGTTGGAGCAGGTGCATGGTCTTTGATCTGAAGTCAAATTAACCAACAAAAACGGGAAAATCATTTAAGCCATTGACTGACCGATAGTTTGCAGCATTTCTAAATTTCTCTACTTTTGTGCCCCTATCCCCGGTGACGTAGCTCAGTTGGTAGAGCAAAGGACTGAAAATCCTTGTGTCGGGGGTTCAATTCCCTCCGTCACCACAAACCCTCGAAAGAGGGTTTTTTAGTTTTTAACTATTTCAGCCGCCGCCACGAACGCCGTAGTCCAAGCCGACTGAAAATTAAAACCTCCCGTTTCCCCATCAATATTCAACACCTCGCCTGCAAAAAATAGTCCCGGCATTTTTTTACTCTGCATCGTTTCAATGTTGATCTCCTTCAGGTCAACACCTCCACAAGTAACAAACTCTTCTTTAAAGGTCGTCTTACCACTGATTTGAAACGGACAGCGAATGAGAAACTCCATCAAGCGGTTTAGCGATTTTGCTGGCGCTTCGGCCCAGACCAGCGAGTCGGCTATTTGCGCTTTCTCACATATTTTCTCCCAGAGTCTTTGCGGAATATGGAACAACGACTGCGAGAGAATCTTTCTAGATCCTTCGGACTTGTTTTTAGACCGGAAAAGTTCGCGCATGGAATCTTCTGATTGATCACCGGTCCAGTTTACCAGCGCCGTGAACTTGTAGTGATGATCGTGAAGATATTCAGCAGCCCAGGATGAAAGCTTGATCACAGCTGGTCCGCTCAATCCCCAATGAGTGATCAGCACAGGACCCATCGAAGAAAATTTTGTGCCCGCGATCTTTACCTCCGCCTTTTGAACAGCTACGCCCATCAGGTCTGCAAACTCTTTCGATGGATCGTTGAATGTAAAGAGTGACGGAATGGGACGTTGAATACTGTGGCCGGCGTCTTCAACCCATTGATAAGATTCAGGTTTAGCGTGACCGCCCATCGCCGCCAGTACCTTCTTTGCCAGAAAAGTTTTTTCATTACGGCAAGACACTATAAAATGAGTCTTGTCTCTTTTCAATCGTACGACTTCACATCCGGTGACGATCTCTACACCGGCGCGTTGGGCCTCACGCATCAGACAATCAATGATAGTTTGTGAATTATCGGTTGTGGGAAACATGCGACCATCCTCTTCGGTCTTCAGTTTCACACCGCGCCGTTCAAACCAGGCGACGGTATCGGCAGCGTGAAAGGTGCGGAAGAGCTGTTTTAGCTCTTTTTGACCACGTGGATAATGTTTAGAAAGAGGCGTCGGCTCAAATTCGTGATGCGTCACGTTACATCGTCCTCCTCCTGAAATACGAACCTTCGCCAGCAGTTGCGAAGTCTTCTCAACGATGATGATTTTTAATTTTGGATTCCGGGCGGACACTTCATTCGCGGCGAAAAAGCCCGCGGCACCACCGCCGATGACGAGTATATCATAGATCATTCGAACACGTCGATCTGACCGTGTAGAATTTGTTCCAACGTATCGCGTTTGCGAATGAGTTTTGCCTTCCCGTCGATGATCAGGACTTCGGCAGGGCGTAAACGGGAATTGTAATTCGAGGCCATCATGTATCCATAAGCCCCGGCGTTCTCAAGCACAAGCAAGTCACCTTCTCTTACTTCATTGATCTCGCGGTCTGCACCAAGCGTATCCGTTTCGCAAATATTTCCGACTACAGTATATGTTTTCAGCGCACCCGCCGGATTGGAGACATTCTTAATGTTATGATACGCGTCATACATCATGGGACGGATCAGATGATTCAATCCAGAATTCACGCCTACGAATGTCACCGTCGGAGTAGGCTTCACAACATTGGTGGTCACAAGCAAGTACCCAGACTCACTCACGAGAAACTTTCCGGGCTCCAACCAAAGCTCAAGTTTTTTGCCCGATGTCTTATAAAACTTGTCAAAGGCGGCGGTCAGCTTTGACCCCAACTCTTTAATGTCAGTGACTTTGTCTCCTTTTTTATAGGCGACCTTGAATCCACCACCGAAATCAAGAAACTTCAAAGCGGGGAAATCATTCGCTAAACCGAAAAGAATATCGGCCATCTTCATGAACACGTCCACTTCCGTGATTTCGGAACCGGTGTGAATGTGAAGTCCGCTGATGTTAATCTTATATTGATCCATCAGTTTCCGGATATCATCAATTTGGGCAATCGATATCCCAAACTTTGAATGGCTATGACCCGTGGAGATTTTGATGTTGCCTCCCGCCATGATGTTTGGGTTCAAGCGAAGGCCACAAGGGTAACTGCTACCATATTTCTTACCGAATTTCTCCAGAGATGACAGGTTGTCCAGATTAAGACTGACACCCAATGCCACTGCCTCCATGATCTCGTCGAACCCCACGCCGCTGGGTGTGAAGTTGATCTCCTGCGGTGAAAAACCAGTTTTGAGTGCTATCTGAGCTTCCTGGATCGAGACCACGTCAACACCTACGCCATGTTTCTTCAACAGTTTAAGAATGGAAATATTGGTGAGGGATTTCGCGGCAAATTTGATCCTGATGTCAACTCCGCTGATGGCCTGTTTCAAGGCTGCTTGTTGTGCGACGATCTTTGAAGCGTCATAGATATAAAGAGGAGTCCCGAATTCGCGGGCGAGCGATTCGAATGTAACACCTTGTATCTGATAAGAGCCTTCTTTCAATTCCATAAACATTTCTAAATCCGGGATGATGGATGGAACCCGCCAAAAAATAGCCTCAAATATAGTGTCCTAAGGGAACACTTGTCTGCTTCGCGGCAGGGGTTCGTGAAGGAAAGCGTACCTTTGAGCCCTCAGGGAATGCTAAGCTTCCTGAAGAGACTACATGAAGTTATTTTTCAGGCAGTCAGGCCAGGGCGATCCGCTCATTATCCTTCATGGACTTTTTGGGTCGTCTGACAACTGGTACACACTTGCCAAAGTATTCGCGCAGAACTACACCGTATTCCTTGTCGATCAGAGAAATCATGGCCAATCTCCTCACAGCGAGGATCACAACTATGCCCTCTTGACTGAGGATCTGAAAGACTTTGTGGCTGAGCACGGTATCAACAAACCCGTCATCATGGGACATTCGATGGGAGGGAAGACGGCGATGAATTTTGCCTTGAAACACCCGGACAAATTGAGCAAACTGATCGTAGTTGACATCGTTCCGAAAAAATATCCGATCCATCACGACGCCATACTGGAGGGATTGAAGGCGATCCCATTGCAGACTGTGCCATCCCGCAATGAGGCCGATCGTTTGCTTGCACAATATGTACCTCAACCTGACGTACGCCAATTCCTGTTAAAAAACCTTTCCCGGAGAGCGGAGGGCGGTTTTGAATGGAAGATTAATGTGGATGCCATTGACCGCAACATCGAAGCCATGGGTGAGGGCCTTGTTTACTCTGGAAAATATGACGGCCCCAGTTTTTTTATTCGCGGAGAAAAATCCAATTATTACGCTGAAGGCGACGAGGCTCTCATTAAATCCATTTTTACGAAAGCCGAATTTGCCACACTCGCCACAGGCCATTGGGTACAGGCGGAAAAGCCCGAAGAATTTGCCAGCGTAGTCATGAACTACCTTTCGAAATGACAGACGATATTCGCAACATACTTTTTCTCGACATCGAAACGGTGGCTTGTACCGGCGATTACAACTCGCTGGACGAGCGAATGAAAATTCAGTGGGCCAGGAAGGCCAGTTTTTTCAAGGCTCGTGATGAAAGTCAGACGGACGAAGATCTCTTTCAGGAACGGGCGGGTATTTATGCAGAGTTTGGAAAGATCATTGTGATCGCGGCCGGCAAACTGATGGAGAATGAGAAGGGGGAGCGAGTGGTGAGAACGCGGTGTCTTTCAAACCATGATGAGAAGGCGCTGCTTTTGGAGTTCAAGGCGATGATTGAAAAAATGGATCAATCCACGCTGAAGCTTTGTGCTCACAACGGAAAGGAGTTCGATTTCCCCTACATCAGCCGCAGGATGCTGGTGAACGAAATTTCACTTCCTGCTGTTTTGAACACATCGGGCAAAAAACCCTGGGACATTCCGCACCTCGATACGATGGAGATGTGGAAGTTCGGAGATCATAAACATTACACGTCACTCGATCTGCTCGCCGCGATTTTTAACATTCCCACCAGCAAGGGCGAGCTGGACGGTTCCAAAGTAAATACAGCATATTACCAGGATAAAGACTTAAAAAAGATCGCCGATTATTGCGTTGGAGACGTGATGGCGATGGTACAATTGTTTCTCAAGCTCAAAGGACTCAGCATCGTCCTGCCCGAGAACAATACTCAATTAAAACTTCCGCTTTCATAGGCGGGACGCATTATGTCAAAAAAGAAATTTCAAGAAAGAAAACACAAACAAAAACAATCAGAAGGACAGTCACTGCGGAATGCAGTACTCAATTTTTTTGATGATAGCCCCGGCGCTTCGTTTAGCTTCAAACAGCTTGCGCGCCAGATTGGGCCGAAGAACAAAGCGTTAAACAATCAATTGTTCGACACGCTCGAAGAGCTCGAAAAGTCCGGCAAAATTCAACAGCTGCCGGATGGCACTTACAGTTCAACGAAAAAACCTCAGACCCTCGAAGGGGTTGTAGACCATGTGAACCCCAAGTTCGCGTATGTGAATGTGGGCGACGAAAACGACGTATACATTCGTACCCATGATTTGAACACGGCCATGCATGGCGATACGGTAAAGGTGTCGATCATTTCCAACAGAAAGGGCGACCATCCCGAAGGGCGTGTGGAAGATATCGTGAAACGCAACCGCAACCGGTTTGTGGGCAAGCTTGAAATGATGCCAAACCGTTTTGCTTTCGTCGTGCCTGACTTTAAAAAGATCTACCAGGATTTTTACATCTACCAAGACAACGTAGGCGATGCGAAGAATAATGACAAGGTGCTGGTTGAAGTGGTGAAATGGGGTGATGGAGATAAGAGCCCTGAAGCAAAAATCATAGAGATACTCGGTAAGACTGGGGAGAACGAAGCAGAGATTCACTCCATCATGGCAGAATTTGATTTGCCTTTCCGATTTCCCGGAAATGTACTGCAGGAGTCTGAACGGATCCCCGATACGATTTCCGATTCTGAAATCAAAAAGCGACGCGACTTCCGCGATGTGCTCACGTTTACAATCGACCCTGAAGACGCCAAGGATTTTGACGATGCGATCTCTTTCAGAAAGCTTGACAATGGTTTGATGGAAGTGGGCGTTCACATTGCCGATGTAACGCATTATGTGATACCGAATACGGAACTAGACAACGATGCATTTGACCGTGCTACCTCCGTTTATCTGGTGGATCGCACGGTGCCTATGTTACCGGAGCGACTTTCAAACGGATTGTGTTCACTGCGTCCCAATGAAACCAAGTTGACCTTCGCGGCTGTGTTCGAAATGGATGAAAAGGGCAAGATTCATAAAGAATGGTATGGGCGTACGGTCATTCATTCCGATCGCAGGTTTACCTACGAACAAGCCCAGGAAGCAATCGAAACAGGTCAGGGTCAGTTTGCGCAGGAATTGCGAACGCTCAACGACGTTGCGATCAAGCTCCGGAAAGAGCGCTTCGCGAAAGGAGCCGTGAACTTCGAGACAACGGAAGTGAAATTCAAACTCGACGCAGCGGGCAAACCACTCGCTGTGATCCCCAAGATCAGGAAGGATGCGCATAAACTGGTTGAAGAGTTCATGCTTTTAGCCAACAAGGGCGTGGCCACATTCATTTTTAAAATGAAGAAGGGTGCCGACAAGAATACTTTTGTTTACCGCATACATGATTATCCCGATCCTGAAAAAGTAGTCGACTTTGCAAAGTTTGCGAAGCAGTTCGGTCACACCCTCCAGACCGAAGAAAATGCCGTCTCGCGTTCATTGAACAAATTGATGGACGAGATCGAAGGCAAACCGGAACAGAACGTGCTTCAGTCGCTCGCTGTGCGGGCTATGTCAAAGGCGAAATACACTACCGAACCGAAGGGTCACTTCGGGTTGGCGTTTGATCATTACACTCACTTTACGTCGCCCATCAGGCGTTATCCCGACATGATGGTGCACCGGTTGCTGCAACATTACCTCGATGACGGCAAACCGGTTAGCAAAACCGAATACGAAAGCAAGTGCATTCACTCATCAGAACGAGAGAAGCGTGCTGCGGACGCTGAACGCGCATCCATCAAATACAAGCAGGTGGAGTTTATGAGCCTTGCTGAGGACAAAATCTATGAAGGAATCATTACGGGTGTCACCGATTTCGGGATATTCGTAGAGATCATCGAAACGCGCTGTGAAGGCATGGTGCGTCTTGCCGACATGAAAGACGATTTTTATGAATATGAAGAAAAGAGTTATCGTGTGATTGGAAGGCGTCGCAAAAAAATATACCGCCTTGGAGATGAAGTAAAAGTGAAAATCAAAAAAACGGATATCGACAGAAGGACGATGGATCTCACTTTCGATACCGATGCCACCTTGCCTGTGCGGGGAGAAGCATTTTCACGCGAGGAGAGATTTTTTGATAGAAGACAATCTTCCGGGCAAAACCAGAAATCGGGTGGTGCCGGACGTGATAATAAATTCAAAGGAAAAAAACGACGCAATGGTCGATAAGTATCTTGCATTGCTGGAAGCGGAGATTAAAAATCAACGCTTCGGCGAACAGCCGGTATCGTTGTATGAACCAATCCGGTACATCATGGGGCTGGGAGGAAAGAGACTTCGCCCGCTGCTGACTATGT
Source organism: Cyclobacteriaceae bacterium (assembly GCA_044227305.1). Lineage (GTDB taxonomy): Bacteria > Bacteroidota > Bacteroidia > Cytophagales > Cyclobacteriaceae > ELB16-189. The sequence goes on from JBGAFJ010000003.1 coordinate 666,700, forward strand.
TTTCATATTCCCTATTTCGAAACGACGCTGAAAGAATTGTGAAATATGCCGCAGCCGTGGAGGCCTTTCACAACTTCACATTGCTGCACGATGATATCATGGACAAAGCACCTCTTCGGAGAGGTAAGGCTACCGTTCATGAAAAGTGGAATGTGAATACAGCGATACTTTCAGGCGACGTGATGCTGGTGAAAGTCTATGACATGTTTCTTGATCTCGATGGACCAACACTGAAAGAGGTACTGCGGCTTTTCAATGCGTGCGCGGCCGCGGTGTGCGAGGGACAGCAGTGGGATATGGATTTTGAGACCAAATCCCGCGTTTCGACTGAACAATACGTGGCCATGATTACCCAAAAAACCGCGGTATTGCTCGGATTCAGCCTTGAATTGGGAGCACTCCTGGCAGGCGCTTCAGAAAATGATCGCCGCATATTGCAACAAGCGGGTACCGATCTCGGCGTGGGATTTCAACTCCATGATGATTTGCTTGACGTATTTGGAAACAAAAAGAAATTTGGCAAACAGGTTGGCGGCGACATCATCGCGAACAAAAAGACTTTTCTGTTGATTGAAGCGCTCCGCCGCGCGCGTGCGAACGACAAGAAAGAACTTACGCGATGGCTTACTGCGAAAAAGTTTGATAAGAGAAAGAAAGTTGCAGCAGTTACAGCGATTTACAACCGGCTTGGCGTGCAACTGGAAACGGAAGCCAAAATCTCTTCATACTTCAAAAAAGGATTTGATGGTTTGGAGAGGCTGTCAGTTCATGAAAAGCTTGGACCGCTGCTTGCTTTCGCTCAAAGTCTGGCTAACCGGCAGCATTGATATCAGTCCCGGCCGGACCGTGTGGTCATTTTCGCTTGTAGAAATAAAGTTTTGCGCGCTCTCCCTTCGCATTTTCACCCAACGTAAAAAAACCTGATCCATCTCTCGCCCACGCGATGGCTTCGCCTTGCGGCTCGCGGTCATAATAAAGTTCAATGGGTTGTTGTTTGAGCAGATCAGGGATTGACTCATGATCGCTCTTTTTCCAGTAGAGAATATCGTCGTAGTTTTTGATCAGGACTTCGCCGCCGTCGGCGGAAATATCACCGCCATTGATGTGGCCGTAATGAATATCAAATAGTCTCTTTGCCACGAGTGTATCAGCCGTGAATGGCGCCTCGATTTCGTAGACACCTCCTTCCTTTTGCTGTTTGGATATCAGATATAAATTGCCCGTGACAGGATCGATCATAAGCGCTTCGCTGTCGAAGATGCCGTCTTCCAGTTTCACGATCAGGGTATCGAACTCTTGGATCACTTCACCTTGCTCGTCGGTGGGTTCGGGAAAGCGATAAATGTACTTCAGTGGAAACCTGCGAAGATTGTCTCCAATATCGCCGATGTAGAGGTAGTTGACATCAGATTCCGGACCCGGTCCCATCGCGATATCCTCCCAATCGCGATTGACAACACCTGCCAACAGATACGTTCTTTTCGTTTTTGCTTTGTTGTCGAGGAGGAAGAGTTGCGCCGGGTTTCCGCTGTCGTTGTGAGTCCAGAAATATCCCGGGTGATTCATGCTTGCAACAAGCCCCGAAGCTTCCTCGAGTTTCTTGTTGCTGTTCACACCCTGTGAATCACCTTTGCCGAAGAGTTTGGTATTCTGCTTCGACTCGAATTTGCACGAGCAGATGAGAATTGCTGCGACCAACGCCACTACCCAACTGCTAACACGCATCATGGTGGCAAGTTGATTTTTTAACTAACAATTTCCTAGCGGAAACCTTTAACTTTGAAACATGCTGTATCGGGAATATCAGCCGCATTCACTGCTGAAAAATTTTGTGGTGTGTTATTGGTCGCTTCAAGATCAAACGACACAATCGCATACAGTTTATCCGGACTCCTGTTCGGACATCCTTTTCAATTTTGGCGATCCGATGATCATCTCAGCCCATGGTGTTGAATCCAGGAGTAAAGGTTTGGCATTCGTCATCGGAACCATGACCCATTCGATTCATCCGGGTGGATCCGGAAAGCAGGACCTTTTTGGAATTCGTTTTAAAGCAGGTGCTATTTCAGGAATCATTCGGGAATCACAGTCCGTTTTTACAGACAAGGGCATCGAGATCAATGACTGTGAGCATCACATGCCTCCCGATCTGCCGGATCGCCTGCGTGAAGTTTCCAATGAAGCGCGGATTGAAATGATTAATGGGTGGCTGCTGGAAAGATTGGTCAGCTTTCCCGGCAAAAGCAATTGGTGGTGGGCGGTGAACAAGATCATATCCAGCCACGGTAAAGTCCGGATCAAAGATCTGGCGCGGGAATCGGCCACCAGTGAAAAACAATTGGAAAGAAAGTTCCTAACCCATGTCGGAGTGACGCCAAAGCAACTTGGAACAATCGCACGCTTTTGCGAAACGAAACGGCGGCTTGAGAAAAGCTATGATTCACTGGAAGGTCTCGCCTGGGACCTTGGTTATACGGATCATGCTCACTTCACGAAATCATTCCGCACGTTTGCAGGGCTTGCGCCATCGGAATTTATAAAATCCCTCGACTAATTGTCGATTTTTTACAAGGACTCACCCGTGTGCCCGGATTAGATTTGCCTAATGAAAACGGCAAGCTTGCTTTTGTTTCTAACAGCAATAACCATCAGCACAACCTTATTCGCACAGAACATGAAAAAGACAGTAAAATTCGAGCAGCTATCTCCCAATCTCATCGTCGACGATGTGAACAAGGCAGTTGAATACTACATCAGAAACCTGGGGTTCACCATGGTTGTGTCGGTTCCTGAAACGGGTAAGTTCAATTTTGCAATCGTAAACCGCGATGGCATCAACATCATGTTTCAGACTCTTCCGAGCATCCAGGAAGATATGCCGGCTTTGAAGGTGCTTTCGAAAGGCAGCCTCGGTACATTTTACATCAATATCCAGGGAGTGGACGCGTTTTATAAGGAGCTTAAAGGGAAAGTTGATATTGTTGTTGACATGCGCACCACATTTTATGGAGCGAAGGAGTTTGTGGTGAAAGACCTGAATGGATATTTTTTAGCGTTTGCGGAGGATGTGAAGTGAAGTCGTTCGCTGCGCTCACTTTTTGATGTTCGCCACGAAATCGCGAAGACACAAAGGTTCACGAAAGAAGAATTTTTGATAGCCACTTGCCTCTTTATAGGGTAAAATCGGTTTCACGTTTCTAACAAGAATTTGTATTTTTCTTTTGTGAAAAAGCACCTTATAGCACTTGCGCTATTGTTTCTGGCGAATCAAGTTCTTGCGCAGAAGATTGTTACTCTCTATTACGACAAAGCCTGGCTTTTGACAAAAAAAGACCTAGCCGTGTATATCAGGACAGCAGAGATTGATACAACCAATCGGTTTTTCCAGGGCACAGTAAAGGACGAAACACCAGCACACCAGTTGTTGATGACAGGTAAATATGAGCGCGGTGAGCGAAGTGGTGAATTCGTTACCTATTTTCCTAACGGGAAAATTCAATCCATTGGCACTTACGAAAAAGGTTTACGGGTGGGTATATGGAAATACTACTATAGGAACGGCATACAAGTAAGCGAACTTGTTTTTTCGGAAGGTGGACTGAAGCAGGCATTGTTTTGCAATGACCAACTGGGCAAAAGAATATTGACTGATGGGAACGGACATTGGGTAGAACTTTACGAAGATCAAGCATTCGACCAATGGCTAGTCAATGAAGGTGATTTGGAAAACCTCGGGAAGAAAGGTGAATGGACCTGCAAGCTCGAGGATGGTACGCTGCTGTATACGGAGAAATATCGCGGTGGACAATTTGTTTGGGGCAAAGCCTCAAAAGTGATATCACAAACTCCCGGGTACCCCGATCCAATGACCAATCATCTGCTCATTCATTATAAGTTTCTTCCAACTGAAAAATTCCAGTTGAGTAAAGAAGTCGATTATTCTGACTATCCATTTCTGACACCCAAGATTGTGAAAGCACCGGGAATACCAGGCGCCGGGGATACAAGTGCCGTCAGACGTTATAGTGATGAAGAATTCAGGGTCGTCGAGGAGGCGGCGCAACCAACGGGTGGTATGGCTGCGTTTTACAAGGCCGTCGCTGAAATCATACGGTACCCAGCCGAAGCACGGAAAGCTGGGGTTCAAGGCCGCGTGTTCGTTGAATTTATCATCAATGATGATGGATCTTTGACTGACTTCAGAGTATTAAAGGGTGTGGGTCACGGATTGGATGAAGAAGCGATCCGTTGTGTGGCAGAAGCATCGAAGAAATGTCCATGGCTGCCGGGCAAACAGCATGGCAAACCGGTTAAGCAGCGATATACGCTCCCCATTATTTTCAGACTTGGTTAAGGTTATTTCGTCATCACACCTCAGTGCAGATCCATTGTATTCAATCTGTGTAATCCCTGCTTTCGCGCACCGAAGCTGAAGCTTTAGCGCAGGTTTCCGAAGCGGCTACCTGCAGGCAGACATGGCAAACATTTCTTCCCTACTTTTGCCACGTGAAAAACGAGGAACAGGAACCGGATGAAAACCAGGATGACGAACTATTCGAGCACCATCGCATCGTCGTCGATGGGGGGCAACATCTTCTGCGCATTGATAAATTCCTGTTCGATCGCCTTCCCAATGTTACGCGCACAAAAATTCAGACAGGTGTGCATGACGGGTTTGTCAAAGTCAACGACAAGACGGTGAAACCGAACCACAAGATTCACCCCGGCGATATTATCACAGTCTCATTCCCGGAGCCACCCCGCGACACAGATGTTAAACCTGAAAATATTCCTCTGAATATTGTTTTTGAAGATGAACATCTCCTGGTTGTGAACAAACCACCAGGCATGGTCGTACATCCGGCCTTTCAAAACTGGAGTGGAACGTTGGTGAACGCGCTCACTTACCATTTTCAAAATTTGCCGGAGATGCCGGGCAATACAGGTCGGCCTGGATTGGTACATCGAATAGACAAAGAAACGTCGGGGTTATTGGTGATCGGCAAAACCGAGCTCGCAATGAATGGTCTTGCCAAACAATTCTTCGATCACTCCATCGAGAGGACTTATTGGGCATTGGTCTGGGGTGAATTCGAGAAGGAATCGGGCACGATCAACGTCAACGTGGGACGGAGTTTCAAAGATCGCCGTATCACAGTCGCCTTTCCGGAAGGCGATCATGGCCGCACCGCCATCACCCACTACAAAGTGCTCAAAAGTATGAGATATGTGTCGCTCATCGAATGTCGCCTCGAAACGGGCCGCACCCACCAGATCAGAGCGCACATGAAATTCCTCGGCCACCCATTATTCAATGACTCAACGTACGGCGGCAACGAAGTACTCAAAGGAACCACTTTTAGTAAATACAAACAGTTTGTTGAGAATTGCTTTAAGGTTATGCCGCGACAGGCACTCCATGCGAAAACACTAGGATTCATTCATCCAGTCACCAAAAAATACCTGCAGTTCGATTCAGAGCTCCCGGAGGATTTTAAGAACCTGCTCGATAAGTGGGAGCACTATGTGAAGTATAATTAGGTGTTTAGGTTGAGAGGTGTTTAGGTGCTTAAGTGCTCAAGTTGACTCAGGCTGAAGGCTCAGACTTAAAAACTTCCGAACTTCCGCACGTCCCAACTTTAAATTCCTTCTGCGAAAAAAACCCGCTTCACCCTCTCGCTGGTGCTTGTCAACAGTTCATAAGGAATCGTGTCAATCCATTTGGCAACGTCCTGGATGGGCAAGCCTGCACCGAACACGATCGCTTCGTCGCCTTCTCTTGCAGGGATGTCGGTAATATCCACCATCGTCATATCCATGCACACATTGCCCATGACGGGAGCAAGTTTTCCATGAATTAACACTTTGCCCCGCCCCCGACTGAAGCTGCGACTGTAGCCATCCGCGTAACCTATTGCAAGTGTTGCCAGGGTAAGATCTCTCTCAGCTTTTCCACGCCGGCCGTAGCCTATCGTGTCACCTGCTTTTATTTTTTTGATTTGAGAAATAACGGTTTTTAGTGTTGCGACGGGTTCGAGGTTCTTGTTGACCGCTTCGGTCGGATCGACACCGTAAAGTCCAATACCCAGTCTGACCATATCAAACTGGTAATGGGGTAAACGAAGAATGCCAGGTGTATTCAGCAGGTGGCGCAGCGGCTTATAGCCGATGGCCGAATCGATGCGATCACACATTTTTGTAAACTGCTCCGCTTGCTGATTTGAAAAATCATCGTGCTGTTGCTCGTCGGCTCCGGAAAGATGTGAGAACATTGACACAATCCGAATGTTCCCGTTGGCTTTCAGAATGGATATGAGTTCCTCGATTTCGGACTCTTCAAACCCCAGACGATGCATGCCGGTATCCAGCTTGAGGTGAACTTGACAAGGTTCGCCATGCAGGAACTGCACCAAAGACTGGATTATTCTAAAGTTGTACATCTCCGGTTCGAGGTGATGACTCCGCAGAAAGGCGAAACTTTCTTCGGTGGGATTCATCACCATGATGGGAAGCGAAATATTATTCTTTCTCAACTCTATTCCTTCATCTGCATAAGCCACCCCTAAATAATCCACGCGATGATACTGCAACAGGTTCGCGACTTCTTCTGAGCCGCTCCCATAAGCAAAAGCTTTCACCATCGCCATCAACTTCACGCCGGGACGCACCACCGACTTAAAGTAATTCAGGTTATGGATCATGGCATTGAGGCTGATCTCCATCACTGTGCCATGTACTTTCCTTTGCATTCGACGCACAATGTTCTCAAACTGAAAGGTTCGGGCACCCTTTACCAAAATCACCTCGTCGGCAAAATTCTCAGGTTGAAAGGAAGAAAGAAATGCTTCTGTTGTATCGAAGAGTTGTGCCTGGGGGAAGAAATTGCGGTGAGCGAGCAGGTTTGGGCCAACACCAATAAATTTTTTCACGCCGGCTGAATTGATCATGCTCCGGATCTCCTTCATGAGTTCAGCATCTGAAAGGCCGGATTGCAAAATGTCGGAAAGAATCAAAGTCTTCTTTGTTTTCTGCTGGTTCTTTAAGAAATCGAGGCTGATGCGAAGACCCGCCAGGTCATTATTGTATGAATCATCGATGATGATACTACCATTCACGCCTTGTTTTAACTCCAGCCTCATGGCCACGGGTTGCAAATGAAGCAGCCGTTGACGGATCACCTCACTGGCGTAACCACGCAGCAACAGGAAAGCCATGACATGAAATGCATTTTCAAGCGAAGCGGAGTCCGCAAAGGGCAATGAAATGGTAAAAGATTCTTTTTTGTAAGTAACACTGAAGTGATGACTATCGAGTAGCTTAATGTGCACATCTGCTTCTCCCTGTGTGCTCCAGGTAAACATGGGTATTTTGTGTTGGGCCAGGGATTCGATGATCAATAAATGCTCCTGGCAACAAACAACACGTTCACAGGAATGGAAGAGCTTGCATTTCTCTTCTGCTTTCAGCTTTCGTGATGGGAAACCTTCATCGTGAGCACTTCCGATGTTGGTGAAGATTCCTATTGTGGGTTGAATAATGGATTGAAGTTTCTCCATTTCCCCGACACGTGAAATGCCTGCTTCGAAAATTCCGATATCATGATGAGGATTCAACTGCCAAATGGCGAGCGGAACGCCAATCTGTGAATTGTAGCTGCCTGGATTTTTCACCACTTGCAAGTCGGGCGCAAGGCATTGGGCGAGCCATTCTTTTACAATCGTCTTTCCGTTGCTTCCGGTGATGCCAACCACTGGGATGTGAAATTGATTCCGGTGATGGGTGGCCACTGCCTGCAGCGCCGCCATACAGGATTCCACCAGCAGAATATTGGCACCAGGGAAAGAAGAAACAGACATTTCTTTCTCCACCACAAATTGACGGAGTCCGAGCTGATAAAGTTCTTTTAGAAATTTATGGCCATCATGTCGGCTGCCTGACATGGCGAAGAACACTGAGTTCTCACTGATGACGGCCTTGCGGCTGTCGGTCAACAAGGTTTGCACAGATCGGTCCTCGGATAGTTGGAGCATCTTGCCCCGGCAGATAGAGATCAATTCACGAAAGTGCATATCAGAAAAGGCGCGCGCCGTTAGGCACTGGTTTGTCGATCGAAGTTAAAACAACCTTGCCGTCGGAGTCGGGGAACCCTGTGACAAGGACTTCAGACTGAAATGAAGCTATCTGCTTGGGAGGGAAATTGATAACACAAACCACCTGCCGACCGGGGAGTTCTTCTACCGTGTAATGGTGGGTAATCTGGACGCTCGTTTTTTTTGTTCCAAGCTCCGGTCCCAGGTCAATCCAAAGCTTAAAAGCGGGTTTTTTTGCCTCTGGAAAGGGTTCTGCTCTTAAAATCGTGCCTGCCCGTATGTCTACTTTGCTGAAGTCGTCCCATGTAATCATTCGGTAAAATTTTATATATTTCGAATCTGGTGGAAGTAACACATTCTGTTAGCCGCGGAAAAAGAATGAAAGTAAAGTTTTCAACTATCCTGGCAACTTCGGCAGTCGTTTTCCTGATTACGCTTTCTGTACAGGCGCAAGAGGCACTTCCTATTCTCGAGCTTCAGGATCCCAATCACCGCGAATTGAACTTGAACGAAGATAAGACTTTGATTTATGATCACCCGGGCCATACATCAGTCAGAGATTCATCGCAGATGACGACGCGCTATGTACCGGTAGCTCCTGCGGCAAAACCAAAAGTGGAAGGCTCTAAAGCCAAAGGAAAAGACGACGAGGACACGTTGTCATTCAACTTCCTGTACTACATGTTTCAAAAGTTCAAGATGTCTGACATGATCGATCAGAACTGATCGAAATTTTTAATATCAATAGACTTATCTCAGCAACGCTCCCTTCAATCTCAACAGTTCCGTCTCTGAAATTTTTGCGTTGTACCGCGCAACAATAAGTTGGTTGTAAGCATCAGCCAGACTTTGTTGGGCGGTACGCAAATCAAGGGCTGTAGTAATTCCGCGTTTGAAGCCTTCCAGGGCGATGTAAACATTCTCTTTGGCAAGCAGAATGTTTTGCTCTTGGATCATCAATGACTTGCGGGCGTAGTCGTAGTTGGAGAAAGCATTTCGCACGCCAACAGTCGCAATGGTGAGCTGCTGTCCGTAGATCACGCGCTGACGTTCCAGATTAATCTTCGCGGCACTGATCAGACGGTTTACGTTCATTTGATTCATGATCGGAATAGAGACTGTAGCACCGTAATTGTAACCATTGTTCTGAGTGAACTTCTGCGCGATCGGGCTGGTGGCCAGTTCGTTTTCTGATCGGTTGAAATTATAAGCGCCTACGAGGCTGATGATCGGTGAACGCGTCGCCCGGTTTTCGCGAAGCACCAGGTTAGCAACGTCGATATTCTTCTTTTGTGCCAACAGCGCCTGGTTCGTTTCTTCAATCCCGGTCAGAATTTCCTCCATCGTTAAGTTAAGATTGAGCGGTATGGTGTCCGCCACGTCAAAGGCATCAGGCAATTGCATGCCGAGCGCTCCGTTCAGCTGATCTTTTAACTGCTGAATGAGCGCTTCCTGCAGCAACACGGCTGTGCGCTGAGAATTCAGGTCCACCTGGGCCTGAAGCAGCTCAGGTTTTCCGCCGGTTCCCACTTCGAGTTTCCTTTCGGCGAGTTTCACCCGCTCTTCACTGACGGCCATCAATTCGCGGACAGCCTTTAATTGCTGCTTCTGCCTGGTGATGTTGTAATAATTGCTGATGATGGATGCGGTGGTGTTCATCATCTGGTTCCGGGTATTCACTTCACCCAGCAGTGCCAGTTCTTCAATTCGTTTGCGTGTGGCAAACATCTTGGTACCGTCGAAGATGGTCCAAAGCAACTGCACCTGACCGTTCGTATTGGTCGACTTAGCTCCTTCGCGGACCGTTTCTACGTCGGCAAAAGTGATGTTCCTTGAGTTATTGTTATTCTTTGAATACGTCCCGTTTGCGTTAATCGCTGGCAAAAATGCGCCAAATGCAAAACGGTTGTCATTTCCCGCCAGGTCGGAAGTTTTTCTTTGAACAAGGATGTCGTAGTTCTTTTGAAGACCGATCTGGATAGCCTCTTCAATCGTAACCTCATTCTGAGTAAAACCGGCAAAAGGGAGGCAAAAAAGTATGCCGATCCATAAACTATGCTTCATAGGCAAACTCTTTGTGTGGTTGCGCCACCACCGGGGCTTCAAAATCAACATGCTTGCGCTCGCGCGACAGGAACGAGTAGATCGCAGGTATTACAAACAAGGTTAGTATAAGAGAGAACAACACACCGCCAACAATCACGATGCCGAGGGGAATACGACTGGTCGACGCGTCACCCAGCGACAACGCAAGCGGAAGCGAGCCAAGCGCCATAGCGAGACTGGTCATGAGGATAGGACGCAGACGCAGTTTCGAAGCAGTAAGCACGGCCTCCATTTTACTTAAGCCTTCTTCACGTTTCTTGTTCGCAAATTCCACGATCAGGATACCATTCTTCGTCACCAACCCAATCAACATGATCATTCCGATCTCTGAGAAGATGTTGAGAGTCTGTTTGAAGAGGTATAGGGAAAGAACTGCTCCGAAAATAGCGAGTGGCACGGTGCAAATGATGATGAAAGGATCAATAAAACTTTCGAATTGTGCTGCCAGGATGAGATAAATTAACACAAGCGCGAGCACGAAGGCGAATAAAGTGTTGCTGGAACTTTCTGCGAAGTCACGCGAATTACCGGCCAGCGACGTGGTGAAAGTGTCGTCAAGCAATTGATCTCCGATCTCACGCATCACCTTCACACCGTCACCGATCGTCTTCCCGGGGGCGAGACCGGCTTGAATCGTCGCAGACTTGAAGCGATTGAAATGATACAGCGAAGGAGGGGTAGTTGATTCCTCAATCGTCACCACATTGTCGATGGATACAAGCTGGCCTGACTGTGTCCTTACATAAAGTTTCTTCAAATCATCGGGATCATCACGGTTGATTCGTGCCACCTGACCCATCACCTGGTATTGCTTTCCCTCTTTTGTGAAATATCCAAACCGGAGGTTACTGTAAGCAAGCTGTAGTGTCTGGGAAATATCCTGAACGCTGATGCCGAGTTGGGTTGCTTTCAGCCGATTTACCTGAACGCGCAATTCCGGCTTGTTGAATTTCAAATCCACGTCAACACCTTGCAAAGTGGGATTAGCATTAGCGGCATCAAGAAACTTTGGAAGCACCTCTTTCAGTTTATCGAAGTTGTTATTTTGAATTACAAACTGTACCGGAAGTCCGCCACGTCTGTTCACGGAGATGGTTTGCTCCTGGATCGGAAAAGCGCGTCCTTCAGTAAATCGTCCCATGTTTCTTGAGATCATATCGACGATCTGTTGTTGCGATCGCTCACGATCTTTGGGATCCACAAGCGATACACGCACTGCGCCCGCGTTCACCGATCCATTACCCGAGAAGCCAGGAGCCGTGATTGACAACACCGTCTTCGCTTCTTTTACAGAGTCCATCACAAATTGCGTCACCTTGTTAACATAAGCATCCATGTAATCATACGAGGTGCCTTCTGGCGCGGTGAGCTGTAAACGAAATTGGTTTCTGTCTTCGAGTGGAGCAAGTTCAGATTGGAGATTGCGCCAGATCGTAATCGCTCCTGCGATACACAGAATCACAACAATGACAGAAATCCATCTCACTTTCATGAAACCACCCAGCATTCTGGAATAACCGGCCTCCATACCTGTAAAGAAAGGTTCTGACCATTTGTAGAACTTTGAGTGACCGTGCTTTTCCCGCGTCAAAAGAACACTGAGTACCGGAGTTAAAGTCAAGGACACGAATGCTGAGACCAATACGGCGCCTGCCACCACGATGCCGAATTCGCGAAACAAACGCCCCACAAATCCTTCGAGGAACACAATGGGTAGAAATACAACGGCGAGTGTGATCGAGGTTGAAATAACTGCGAAGAAGATTTCCTTTGCTCCCTCTCGAGCGGCCTGGTACTTGTTCATGCCACCCTCAAGCTTCTTGTAAATGTTTTCAGTGACAACGATACCATCGTCCACGACAAGCCCCGTGGCCAATACGATCCCCAACATCGTGAGCACGTTGATCGAAAACCCAAGCAGATACATGATGAAAAAGGTTGCAATCAATGAAACCGGGATATCGATCAGCGGCCGGACCGCGATGAGGAAGTCGCGGAAGAACAGATAAATGATCAGCACCACCAGCAAGATTGAAATGAAAAGGGTTTCCTCCACCTCCGTGATAGATCTTTTGATGAAGAATGTCTGATCCATCAAGACATTTGTTTTGATATCAGACGGAACCTCTTTCTTCAGCTGCTCATAACGCTTGTAGAATTCGTCAGAGATAGAAACATAGTTCGACCCGGGGAGAGGTGCCAACGCCATTCCTACCATCGCAACACGGCTTTCACGAAGCATCGATTCTTCATTTTCCGGACCTAACATAGCCTGGCCGATGTCTTTGAGGCGAACGTCGCCACCGCCCGAAGAACGGATGATGACGTTGTTGAACTCTTCTTCGGTGTAAAGCCTGCCGAATGTGCGTACAGTCAATTCAGTGGCGTCGCCTGCGATTTTGCCCGAAGGCAACTCCACGTTCTCGCGACTCAATGCCTGCTGAACGTCGAGTGCTGTGAGGTTGTATGCGCTGAGTTTCGCGGGATCGATCCAGATACGCATCGCATATTTCTTTTCGCCCCACACCTGGATGCTGCTCACCCCGGGAATGGTCTGAAGGCGTTCTACCAACACGTTGTTGGCATATTCGGTGAGTTGAAGGTGATTTCGCGTATCGCTTTGCACCGTCATGGTGATGATCACATCACCGGAGGCATCTGCTTTTGAAACCACCGGCGGTGCTGTCAAATCCTGCGGAAGTGAACGGGTAGCCTGTGAAACCTTGTCGCGCACGTCATTGGCAGCCGATTCGAGATCCACGCCGAGGTCGAACTCGATGTTGATAGAGCTGGTGCCCACGCTTGAACTCGATGAGATATTCTTGATACCAGCGATGCCGTTGATCGATTTCTCCAACGGTTCCGTGATCTGGGATTCAATGATGTCAGCGTTGGCGCCCGAATAGTTGGTGCGCACGCTGATGTTGGGCGGATCGATTGCGGGGTAATCTCTTACCCCAAGAAACGTAAAACCGATCGCGCCGAACAGCACGATGATGATGTTCATCACAAACGTGAGGATCGGCCTTCTGATGCTTAACTCTGAAATATTCATACGCCTCTATTGTAGTCGTTTCACATTCTTCATTCTGAGCTTGACATTCGGACGGATTGCCATCAAACCGGTTGTGATCACGGTGTCACCGGGGTGCAAGCCCTTTGTGATCTGTATATATGCGGAATCACGGATACCCGTTTCAACAACGAGAAATTGTGCGCTGTCTTTCCGGATCACCACCACTTGTTTGTTGCGGGCTTGCGGTATGATCGCCTGAGTTGGGATCATCATTGCTTTTGAATCTTTTCCCAGCTGCAGGTTCACTTTTGCAAAAATGCCAGGCACGAGTTCGTGGTGTTTTTCAGTGACCGCCGCGCGAATTTTTAGCGTGCGCGTGTTGAGATCCACATTTCCTTCCGTGGCAATCACGTCGGCTTTATGATCTTTCTCGCCGCCATCCACGCGGAATGTAACCACATAACCCTTGCTGATATTGCGCGCATATTTTTCCGGCACGGAAAATTCCAGTTTGAGTCTGTCCACCTCGCGCAGAGAAGTAATGACGTCCGAAGGAGACAGGTATGCTCCAAGACTCACGCTTTTCAAACCAATTTGTCCCTCGTATGGAGCCCTGATCTCTGTCTTGGAGATGGCGATGCGAGTCGTTTGTATATCGGCTTTGAGGTTGTCGACATTCAAGGAAGCCAGATCAAAGTCCTGTTGACTGATTCCTTTGATGGCAAGCAGTTCGCGCTGACGTTCTACGGTTTTGATCGCGATCTCGAGCTGCACCTGGAGTTTTTTCAATTGTGCCTGCAGATCCGCGTCGAAAAGTTTGATCAACAGAAAGCCTTTCGGCACGATGGTCCCTTCAGGAATGTTCAATTGAATGATGCGTCCGCTCACTTCCGCGCGAATGGCTGTTTCTTCGAACGGGAGCAAGGTGCCGGGCACTTCAACGTCCTCACTTATCGAGCGAGTATCAACCACAAAACCGTCCACTATGACTGGTCCCCTCGCACGCTGAGAAACGGTTGTGTTGGGGGCGTTATCCTTTTTGGACTGGCACCCGGAAACAACTTCGCCTGCAACGACGAGAAAAACAGCAAAAATCCTTACCAAATGCATAAAAAAGTGATTTCAGGGGTGCAAAGTTGGGTTGTAAACAGTAATAAAACACGTTTCGATTTAAAAGAAGTGCAGACGGTCAATGGATATGACTTATGGTCTCATTTCCGGCTGGTTTTCAGGGTTCAAACCCGTGCAAACTCAGGTAAAAAAATAAGCCTGATATAACTGATTCGTGAGGCTGTTAACGAGTTGTTAAAATATGCAAACATCCGTTCGGAGATCGTCCCCCGTTAGTTTGCCGGGCATGTTACTTATCGACAGATTATTTGCGGGCCTGGGGAGCTCAGCATCCGGTGCCCTCTTTCAGTTCTCGCAAAAGTTCTATGAGTTCACTCCTCTGTAGGCGAGACAATGAGCATAGCTGCTATGACTTGACCTGGTTGTCAAATCTTAAGGCTTTCCTTTTTGTCGGACAATTTTGTCGAAGAGAATTTCATTGAACACTTTCGTTTGTTCCATTTGAGGGAGATGCCCGGCGGCGGGAATCACAAACAACTTCACATCCGGAATTCTCTCGAGCAGGTTCGCTTTGATATCATCCAGTTTTACCACAGAATCATGTTCACCCCAGATTGCGAATACGGGGATCTTCGATGCGGCGATCGTGCGATGTTCCTTTTCGAGGGGAGTCCTGTTTTTGCCTGTGGAGATTAGCGCTTTTGCAAAGCCTTTGAAATGCATGATCTCTTCGTATTTTTTATCCCAGCCTTTGAAGGGAATTGAATCGTAGAAGTCGCCCATTTGCCCCGAGGCCATGGTGGGGAAGCGTTCCTTTTTGAAGGCAAGTACTTCATCTTCGGTCACATCTGTTGCCGCCGGAACGTCTGTGGGCATTGAATTGAAACCTGCGGCATCTACGAACACAAGATTTTTGATCCTTTCGGGATGTGATGATGCGAAGGCGCTCAGCGTACGACCTCCGTCGGAAAGTCCGAGCAATGTGATGGGTTTATTGATGTGGAGCGAATCCAGAAGTCCGGTAAGCTGGCGTGAGAAAAACGCGACGTCATAATTCGCGTCTGGGTTATCCGAGAATCCGCGGCCATAGGTGTCATACCTCAGCACGCTGTAGCCGCGCTTTTTCGCAGCAACAAATGTTGAATCCCAGATGTAGGAAGGAACTGAGAATCCGTGGACCAACACGATGACGGTGTCGGCATTTGCTTTCTCGTATTCATAATAGGTATATCCATCAGTCAGCTTGACAAAGCTTCCGGTCTTCACGCTTGCGCGGAACGCATCATCTTTTGCGATGGTCTCAGGATCGTTGAAGTCGGATGATTTTTCTTTGGGACTGCATGCTGCCAGGAAGACAAGGCACGCGATAGCGAAATATTTTGTCATGGTATTGGACTTAGGGATTGCTTAGGGCTTGGGGTTTTGGGGATTAGTGATTGGGGATTAGGGCTTGGGGCGGACTGAGGTCAAAGATATTGTGAAAAATTCGATCGCGGGTGAAGCATTATTATCTACGACTGTGGATTACTCTCTTCCGGTGGATATAAATCAGGGTAGCCTTTTTTGAATTCATCCTGGTATTTTTTCATTTCGGCTGCGTGATCATAGGGTTTGCAGATGTTACGACCGGCGAGTACGTCTTGTGCTGCCTTCCGCAATCTTGTTTTGATCGCAAAGTTTGTCGCGCTTTCCGCAGCCTGATGCATGACACCCGCCACCTGGTTGCGACCGCCTTCCGGCAGAAATGGAATCATCATATCGAATGTTTGGAGTTGAGATTCGAGAAAGTCGCCTTCAAAAGTGTGCAGAAGTTTCCCCAGCTCCCGAAGGGAATCCGGAAGTACATTGACACCGAGCATCGGTTTCACATCATCGTTGCTTTGACGTGAGTCTGACTCGCCGTTGGCCAGGTCATCGAGTTGCGTCAATAGTTCAATCAGTTTGTCGTACTCAGGGTTGCCGTCAAATTCGCGGACGGCGTGAGCAGCGATCATACTTTCAGACGGCAGCGATTCCTGTTCGTCGATGATCTGCTGGATTCTCGGCAACAACACAAACTGAATCCATTGTGTCAGCGACATCGTGTTGATGCCGAACGCACCCATGTCATTAAATTTTTCATCTGGGAGAGGGGTATCACTCCAGACACCGAGTCGCGTAAGTTCCTGGCGAATCGCCGCAGAAAGATTTAAGAGGTTTTTATCGATTTTTCTCATGGAACAGAAGGTAGTACTATACAGAAGGAAAATGAAGAGATAAAGCTGAGTCGCCAACGAAGCGCACGTGGGCGGCCCCTTCCGTGATTGAAGCCTTGTACCCGGGACGGGAGTTGAACCCGTACAAGCATTACTGCTCACAGGATTTTAAGTCCTGCGTGTCTACCAATTCCACCACCCGGGCAGGGTGTTCATGTTAAGAACAATCTTCCATCCCCAGGTTTCAATTCTCCGCCTTTGCTAAGCTTCGGCTGACAAGAGCACCACCCGGGCGAGGGCTTACGGTTGTAAGACAACCGAGATGTGGTTAAAAAGAAAAAGTGTGGTCTTTACCACACTTTTTCCACTTTCTGAGCGGGAAACGAGACTCGAACTCGCGACCCCGACCTTGGCAAGGTCGTGCTCTACCAACTGAGCTACTCCCGCTTTTGTCCGACGTAGCTTTAGCGAAGTCGGGCTTATTTCCGGCTTTTTCGCAGGAAAGGACTGCAAAGTTAAGCCGGAAAGATAATTCTGCAAATCCCGGCGCACCGTCAATTTTACTGGCTATTCGCCGATCCGCAGCCTCGCCACGGATCTTATTTCCTTTGTAAATGGACGTTTCAAATAATAACGGATCGCTACTTACTGTCAGTAAAATGCTTTCGCTCTTTTTCCTTACTGAACTTCTCTTTGTTGAAATCATGCGACCCACCCTTCGGAATAGAAAGTGATTTGAACTCATCGCCTTTCAGAACTTTTGCCTGGAACAGGATCTGTCCGACATGATGCGGGTAATGGGCAAGCTGTCGCTGGATTGCTTCGAGTACGGTCTGCCCTTCGTTGCGGATGTAAATGATCTTCGATAGATCCTCAGGATTCAAGGCGTCCAGCGTATTGAACAAACAGGTCCAGCCTTTCTCCCAGGCTTCCATCATCGCCGCTTTGTTGGGATAAGCTTCTTCGAATTCGGATTCCCGGTTTCTCCACGGTTTCTCACCGTCGGTGGTGAGGAAGTCGGTGAAGCGTGAGATCATGTTGCCGCTCAGGTGATGCACAATTAGCGCGATGCTGTTGCTGGCTTCATTGGGTTTGATTAAAACCTGTTCGTCATTGAGTTGCGCGATCGCTTTTTCGCCGAGGGATTTGTAATAGCGGAAAAGTTTTTTGGCGCTGTCGAGGAAATTTTCGTCGTTGGTCATGTGAGAGTTTCACGCAAAGAACGCAAAAGGCCTACGCAAAGATTCGCAAAACTCTTTAGCGCCCTTTGCGCATTGTCTTTGCGCGCTTTGCGAGAAACAGCAGTACGGAAAAATTACTTTGCAACATCTTCTTCTTCAACAGCCTTCGAAGCGCCATTGCGCGCCACGGGCGGCCGGTCTTTCTCCAACTGCTTTCTCAGCTCCTGTGCATGTTCTTTGTTCTTGGAGTGTAGGACATGCTTCGGAACACCTTTCAGATCCCAGATCAAACCTACGGCTGCGAGGCCACGCAGGATGTAATACGTGAGATCGATCTCCCACCAGAAGAACCCTTGCCTCGCTGCCACTTCGTAGTAATGATGGTTATTATGCCATCCTTCGCCGAGTGTGAGCAAAGCAAGCCAGAGATTATTTTTTGATTCATCGCCGGTCTGATAACGCGGACGCCCGAACTTATGCATGATCGAGTTGATCGAGAAAGTGGCGTGATAAAGGATCACGGTGCTCAGGAAAAATCCAATGAATAATGTTGAAAAGCCGGCACTGGTGAACATCGTGAGGATGCTGCCGCCATTGACGATGCCGCCCAGGGCCATCAGGAATAATGCTGCAATGGTGGGAGGAACGAGGTAGTGATTGTTCAGCCAGACGAGTTCAGGGTATTTCGCATAGTCGCCGATCACCTTGTAATCGGTTTTTTTGAAATCAGGACCTACAATCCAGCCTACGTGTGAATACCAGAAGCCATAGATTTTCATGGAATGAGGATCCTGCGGCGTGTCACTGTGGCGGTGGTGATGACGGTGATGAGCGGCCCACCACAAGGCGCCTTTTTGCGCGGACGTCTGCGCCATGAAAGCGATCACAAACTGAAACCAGCGTGATGTTTTATACGACTTGTGGGCGAAATACCGGTGATAACCGCCTGTGATCCAGAACATGCGAAACAGGTAGAAGAAAAGGCATACCATCCAGTCAAAGAAAGTCGCGCCTGTCAGCAGGGCGCCCAGCGGCAACAAATGAACAAGCGTAAAAGCAATCTCCTGGGCAAGGATCGGCTTGCTTCTTTTTTCCGGTACGAGCGTGGTCTCAGCCATAATAATCCATCTTTTTAATAAACACTTGCGCCAAGCAATTAAGAACACAAAGGTATGCGTTTCTGTTCATCTGGCGACGTGAAAGTTCCCTTCAGCTAACACACGTAAGCAGCAGAAAATGAGCAAATTCTAATGATGAAACCGGCTTTTTCCCGTATTTTTGTGAGAATGGACAGGGCACAAGCCATAGCACTTTATCAACCAACGCTCACTTCGATCGCGTACAGCATCGTGCGCTGTAAAGCGGATGCGGAAGACATTGTTCAAGAGACATTTTTGAAGTGGCTAACAATCGACACAAACAAAATCCGCAACACAAAAGCGTATTTGATCCAGGCTGTCACCAACAATTGTATCAGCCACCTCAACACGATTAAAAAGAAAAAGCAGGAATGCCTCGACTCTATCCATATTGCGGAATTCATTCAGAAGCTGAAGGAAAATAATCACCTACCCCACATCGACCTCGAAGCTGACATGCAGCGGGCGTTGAAACTCATCCATGCAAAGCTGGAGCCCGTGGAGCGCGCCGTGTATCTTCTGAAAGAGGTTTTCGACGTGGATTATGATTCTTTACAGAAGATCGTTGATAAGAAAAAAGACCATTGCCGTCAGCTCGTTTCCCGTGCCAAAAAGAAGCTGAGCGAGAGCACTTCCAATATCCATTTTGACCTCTCGGATGCGTCAAAACTGTTCACCAGCTTCAAGAATGCCTGCGACCTCGGCAACGCCGAAGAGCTCATTCAGGCCCTGAAAATGGACATTTCCGCCTCTGCCCGGAAGAAAGAAAAATAATTTCGCCGGTTTTTGTCACAAACCACCCCCGCCCCTGTCTTGCATCCTGTAGTCCGGGTGGACTGCATATAGTTGTCCTTTAACCTAAACCACGATGGTCGCTATTATTTCATTTTTTATTGCTCACTGGTATCTCTCCCTTTTCTTCCAGACTTTTTTTCTCCATCGCTACGCCGCACATAAAGCTTTTACGATGAGTCCTTTTGCTGAAAAAGTGACTTACGTCCTCACCTGGATTTTTCAGGGATCGAACTACCTCAGCGCCTATGGTTATGGTGTGATGCATCGCATGCACCATGCATTCGCGGACACAGAGAATGATCCTCATTCTCCGAAATACGATGAGACCATCTGGAATATGATGTGGAAGACAAAAACGATCTACTCGGATATTGCCAACAAAAGAATAGTTCCTGAAAAGAGATTCACGGAGGGTGTACCCGACTGGTCTTCATTCGACAAGTTTGCGCGTTCATGGCCGTCACGTCTTTTTTGGGGTGCATTGTATGTAGCATTCTACTGGCAGTTTGCCACGGCCTGGTATCTCTGGTTGCTTTTGCCGATCCATTTCCTGATGAGCCCTATCCATGGTGCCATCATCAACTGGTTCGCGCATAAGTATGGATACAGAAACTTTGAAGTAGGAGACACGTCCAAAAACTTCCTGCCCTTCGACTTCCTGATGATGGGCGAAAGCTATCACAATAACCACCACAAGCTGAGTGGACGCGCCAATTTTGGTGGCATCCGCTGGCATGAGATCGATCCCACTTATCAGGTGATTAAAGTCCTGAATAAGATTGGATTCATACAGATTGTGAAGCAAAGAGAGAATGTTGAGAAGGTGATCCGGAAGGCCGCGTAGCCACTTCCCGTAGCGGTTTTATTTGTAGACTGACTCGATCACGGCGCTGATTCGATCGACTCGTTTCTGACGACCAGTGCTATTTTAATTCATTCTTACAGCCCGTAGCTTTATTTGAGGTCGCGCTTATGCCGACACCTCTTGAAGTATGAGAATCACTCAGATAATCAAATCTTCGGTGAGATCCTGTCCGCCGCCGCTTCCTTGGCTGATCATATCGATCCTCTTCTCTATTTAAGAGTAATCTTCTACTTTCACACACCCAACAACTCAGCTATGAATAAAGTCATCGTTACTCTGATTTCCTGTGTCGTGCTTTTTTCCTGCTCACCCGGAAAAGAGGAGGTAAAAAACGTGTCGAAGTACCCTATCTCGAACAAAGACGCGACCGTTGATACCCTTTTCGGCACGCCTGTAGCCGACCCGTATCGCTGGCTGGAGAACGATACGACCGCGGAAACGAAACGATGGGTGACTTCACAGAATGAAGTGACACAAGGTTATCTGAAAGGCATTCCTTTTCGTGATGCCATTCGAAAAAGACTCGACGAACTGTCAAACTATGCGCGACCTACCGCACCGCATAAGGAAGGCGATTACTATTACTATGCGAGAAATAACGGCTTGCAAAACCTGAGCGTGCAATATCGGAGAAAAGGTGAGAGCGGAGCCGAAGAAGTTTTCCTTGATCCAAACACATGGTCAAAAGATGGCACGACAGCATTGCAAGGTATGGCGTTTACCAAAGATGGTTCGATGGTGGCATGTCTTGTTTCCGAAGGCGGATCAGACTGGAGAAAAGTGGTGGTGCTGAAGACAGTAGATAAGTCTGTGGTGGGGGACACGATCAAGGATCTCAAGTTTAGTGGTGTGTCATGGAATGGGAATGAAGGTTTTTATTACAGCCGCTACGACCATCCGACAGGCAACGCCCTGTTCGCGAAAGTGGATTTCAACACATTGAACTACCACAAAATAGGAACTCCCCAGAAGCTGGATCAGGTAATATTCGACGGAAACATGACGCCTCCAAGACGTGTGGGTGGCGCATTGACAGACGACGGTCGCTTCTTGGTAATTCAGACCTATATCAGTACACATGGTAACGAACTGTATATCCAGGACATGAAGAATCCTAAATCAAAGATTGTTCAGGTGATCGATGATTTCGACCATGATCATAATGTGATTGACAACGATGGAAGCACGATCATTCTTCAGACCAATCTCAAAGCCCCCAACGGCAGAATAGTATCATTAGACATTTCAACGCCCAGTCCTGAAAACTGGAAAGACCTTGTGGCTGAGTCAGAAACTGCCGTGCAAGGTGTGTCCGCTGCTGGTAAAAACATTTTTGTTAATTATTTGAAAGATGCAAGCACGTTGGTGAAGCAATTTGACTACAAAGGAAAATTAATCCGTGACGTAAAGTTGCCAGGCATTGGTTCCGCAGGGGGATTCAACGGGAAAGGTGAAGACAAGGAGACGTACTACTCATTCACATCTTTCACAACGCCTACCGCGATTTATAAATTCGATATCGCAAGTGGGGCTTCGTCGGTTTATGATGAGCCCAAAGTGAGTTTTAATCCAACGGATTTTGAAACGAAACAGGTGTTCTATAGCAGCAAGGATGGTACAAAAATCCCGATGTTCATAGTTTATAAAAAAGGTCTTGAATTGAACAGCAAAAATCCAACTTGGCTATTTGCCTATGGCGGATTTAACATCAGCCTTACACCGGCTTTCAGTGCATCACGCATTGTATGGCTCGAGAATGGTGGCGTTTTCGCGCAACCCAACCTTCGCGGCGGCGGTGAGTATGGTGAAAAATGGCACGATGCAGGCCGCCTGATGAACAAGCAAAACGTATTTGATGACTTCATCGCGGCAGGTGAATATCTGATCAAGGAGAAATACACTTCCAATCAATATCTGGCAATTGCCGGTGGCTCCAATGGCGGACTGCTGGTAGGCGCAACCATGACGCAACGTCCGGATCTGATGAAAGTGGCACTCCCGGCTGTGGGTGTAATGGATATGCTGCGCTATCATAAATTTACGGTGGGTGCTGCATGGGCTTATGACTATGGGAAGGCCGATGATTCCAAAGAGATGTTTGAATACCTGAAGAAATACTCCCCGGTACATGCTCTTAAGCCGGGAACCGTTTATCCGGCTACACTGGTGACAACGGCTGATCACGATGATCGCGTTTTACCGGCGCACTCATTCAAGTTTGCGGCAACTCTTCAGGAAGACAACGCCGGTGATAACCCTACGCTCATACGCGTAGACACAAATTCCGGACACGGTTCCTCCAACCTTTCGAAGGCATTGGACGTCGCGGCAGATCAGTATGCGTTCACGTGGTATAACATGGGCATCATTCCGCCGCTCGCGAAATAAAATAGATCCGCAGCATATTTCGATGCCCACAACTCATCATCTTTCACAACATGATTTCCATTCGAGACGGCGTTAAGAAAGACCTCCCCCGTGTTTTAGAACTCGTGCATGAGCTCGCGGTGTACGAGCGCGCATCACATGAAGTCATCAATACCGTCGAACAAATGGAAAAGGATGGTTTCGGCGATGATCCCGTCTATGGCTTCTTTGTCGCCGAAAGGGACGGCATCATCATTGGCATAGCGCTCTATTATTGGAGATATTCTACATGGAAAGGAAAACGGCTCTGGCTGGAAGACCTCATCGTGACTGAAAAAGAGCGTGGTTCCGGCGTCGGGAGACTGTTGCTCAACCGAACGTTGCAGAAGGCCCTGGACGATAATTGCACCGGCATCATGTGGCAGGTGCTGGAATGGAATGAACCTGCAATTAACTTCTATAAAAAATTTGGCGCGCGCCTCGACGATGAGTGGACGAACGTCCATCTGGAACGCGACCAGATCAAAGCGTGGCTCAGCTCTGATACTAATAAGTAGAAGTTTCAGTAATTGGGAACATTCATTCCCAGAATGATATCTCGGCTCCCTTCCCAGACACCCTTTGCGTTCTTCTTCAACGCGATGATCCCATTTCCGCCGCGCTTTTCCTGCCTCGACCGCTCCTTCGTGGTGAGTAATGGATCTCCTTCGAACAAATACTCATCGATCCAATAACGGGTGAGTCCGTTTTCTTTTATGAGAGGGTGAATATGTGCTGGCGCATTGCGTGTGGGATATGATCCCGGTCTGATGCTCCTGAATTCGTAACGTCCGTCGGCGCCTGTTTTCATCCACCCGTGCAGATGTCCATGCCTATTGGTGTGTCCGGGCGCGGTTGAATAGATTCCTGCGTTGTCTGTGTGATAGACATACAGGATAACATCCGGCGCTGGCGTTTTGCCATCTTTCTTAAAGATGGTTCCACGGATGATCATAGGCTCACCCGGTTCTGCTGAGGGAGCGATGTTTGTTTGCCAGGATAGTTTCGAGGGCATCCCTTCATACATAAGATCACATTCATCACACGGCCCGCCCACGGTCCTGTCAGCGATAGTCTGGGCGTAGAGAGAAAGTGATGATGTAAGCCAAAGAAAGACAATCAAGGATCGTTTCATAATAAGGGCTTTCTCCCTTGTACGAATTTGCCTTTTGTGAGTTTAAACGCTGCGGGAAAGGCCCGAAAAACGATGAAAATTTCAGGTCTATATCTCTTCGAGCAGAGTTCTGAACGAGAGAGCTTTTTCACCAAACTTGCGGGTGACATCATCCCGCAAGGAAGGTGCAAACTTTTCAAGATAGATATCTATTTCAGTGAGGGAACGCGCTGAATATTGAATGGCATATGATACGGTCTCCTCGTTTTCAACTGAGAGCACGCGGTACATTTTCGAGCCGATGAACATCTGGGTTCGCATGACGTCGGGAATGTGTACTTCTTTCATCCAGGCCAGCCAATCCGCTTCAATTGATTTGTCCACCCCGACGGTAACGTTATAAATGATCATAGCAGGACTAAAGATAAGTCAGGCGTTCCTGCTTTTCAATGATTCGCGTTGACCGAGGAATAAGGCGATCAACACCAGGCCGGTTCCAATGATCGTGAATGCGGTCACAGGTTCGTTTAAAAGCACGGATGCGTAGATCAGTCCAAAAATCGGGCATAGAAAAAGCCACAGGGAAGCTTTTACTGTATCCCATTTTAATAAATAAAGCCACAGCTGCACAGCTCCGATCGATACCGGAACTACAAGCCAGGCGATTGAAAGCCAGAATTTCAGATCGAAATGGTTGGGTTGAGTATGAAAAATCCATGCAAAAGGAATCAGGAGCATTCCACCGATGAACACCTGCCATCCATTGATGGCGGTGCGTGAAAGCTTCCAGGGCACCGTTGAATAATATACAGAACCAAATGAATAGGCGACCATACAAAGTCCTAGCATTATGAGTCCGGTTATGCTCGCGTAACTATTCTTCAGAAGGGGATACGCCGCGGCTACTACGCCGGTGATTCCAATGACAATACTGATCCATTCAATCTGTTTCACTGGCCTTCGAAGCCACAACGCCGACATGACGCTGATTAACAAGGGATTTAACGCCAGCGATATGGTGGTGATTCCGGCAGTAACTTCAGACAGCGAGATAATAAAGACGCCGAGATAGATGGTTGTATTAAACGCGCCGAAAATGGTGAGCGGGAGCCATTCATCTTTTTTGGGGAAACGATCTTTCTGAATGAACGATGAATACCCCAACAACAGTAGTCCGGCGATCAAAAACCTCACGACAAAAAGTACCAACCCTTCAGCCGATTGCAGTCCAATCTTCCCGGCCGAAGACGCCGATGACCACAGCATGGCAAAGAGAAATCCAGTGAGAAGGTACCTGAGACCCGATGGTTTCATGCCAGCGTCGATTAGAAATCAGAGGGCGGGGATCTTATCGATCGGGGCTACCATCATGTTGCGATAATAAACTTCGCAACCTTCTGATTGGAGCTGAATCTTGCCTTTTGCAAGACGAGTCTCGGCTCCGTCGTCATACTGCCTTGATTTGAACAAACGCATTACCACCACTCCATTGATGACATGAACACTGGAGTCGCCATAGCAATAGAGATCCACCACGTTCCATTCGCCGGTCGGTTTTTCTGCATCTGGATTTTTTATGCATCTTCTGCCGACTTCACTCACTGCACTGAATTTTATAATTGGACCCTTTTCGTCGTAGATGTACTGATCCATTTCATTTTTTATAGCAGGCACGTCAAAGGTTCCACCAGCCACACCCCAGTAGTCGCCACAGTCACCCTCCTGAATCTGGAGTTCCTGAGAGCGCATCCAGGCACGCGCATCCACACCATGAGGACCGACGGCGTGATAGAGAATTCCGCTATCGCGCTTACGGTCTTTAAATGATTCAATCTTGTTTTGACCCCATTTGAATTCAATGCGCAGGTGGTAGTTCTCAAACTCCCGCGTGGTCGAAATTCCGCCGAAAAACTCCCCGGATACACGCATCGCCGGTTCACCGTCTTTTTCAACGACAGAGAAGACGTGTGCCGGATCGTTGTTCAAGCCCAGAGGCTGTATGCTATCGGCGGGTGGCGCAATGTAAACATCCCAGCCGGCGAGGTCCTTCCCATTGAAAATAGTTTCACTTTTTTCCGCTGGCGCGCATGACAGCAAAACAATCATAACTCCTGCGAACAGAAAAAAAGTTTTCATACTCATATTCATCATACGTTATTTCGTAATCCACTTCGTAAAATGAATCCGTTCAGGATTCATAGGCGTAATCGCTCAGGTATTCGAAGTAAGATGTCAACTTTCCGTTTTCGGCGATCGTTCCCCGCGCGATAACCTTTTCAGGATCGTTCACGAGCAAAGGTTTCAGAATTCTGTCAATCAGATCGCGACCGAACTCTTCCGAAGCACTGCGGGGTAGTTCACACGGAAGGTTGTCGATCGCCATCACCGTCACAAACTTTTCGTTTGACAATGCGTCGTGCAGGGAGTCGGTTGACGGATCATAATCATACAGGGGATCAACAATGGAAGTTGCGCGTTTAGTGCTGGGCACCGAGCCATTGATATCACACGTGATATCTGCGATCACTTTGATCCGGAAGCTGGGATCCGTCATGTCTTTTGTACTGAACAACAGGGGCGCTTTTGGATTCCAGAATGCGCCTGCGAGCAGGATGTCTGTCACTTTCGTGAAGTCCTTGAAGTGAGATTCGTACCGTTCGGGGTGTTTATGAAATTCGTCGCGGCTAAACCCACCGCCTTCTTTTCGGTGATGATAGTCGGCGCTGCTGAGCTGGACGTACACAGGCTTGTCAAATGTTTGCGTAAGAAAATCATGTGGACTCACCTTGCGAATACCCACGGTATCTAGCGTTTCCATCGCTCCTTTAGCCACGCGACCAGCACCCGTGAGCGTGATCTTCACCGGGGGTAGTTTCACTTTCCTGAGCTCAAGTTTCAAATCATTGATATCGAAGCATTCAAAAGCGCGGCGCAATGTGAATTTATTGTAACGTTTGCCGTACGTCCACAATCCGTTAAAGGCGCCCACAATTCCGGCGTAGCGACCAAACGCGACGAGGCGATTACCCTGGGTGTCGCGAAGCGCTTCATAGTCGATCAGGCGTATCTTCTTTTTAAGTACCTCTTGCAGTAATTTCTTGTTGTACGGTTGTTTTTTCAGCGTGTGAGAGAAAAACAGATACGTTTTATTTTCAATCAAATCGGGGATCTGCACTTCTTTGATACCCATGAGAATATCGCAGTCGCTCACATCTTTAACTACAGAAATACCCAGATCCGAAAATTCGTGGTCGTTGAAGCAACGTACCGGACTCTCCTGAATCACCACTTTTACGTGTTTGTATCGTTGCATGATTTCCTCAACTTGCAAAGGCGTAAATGCAACCCGCTTGTCAGGCGGCGTTCTCCCTTCGCGAACGAGACCGATCTTCATTGAATTCATGCTGCAAGTCTGCTAAAAATACCAGATCAAAACCAACTCCTTTATATTTATTGCTATGAATTATCTCTGGCTCATCCTTGGCTGGCTTGTTTATTTTGCTGCGCATAGTGTGCTGGCAAGTGAAAAAATCAAGTCGGGCGCGCAAAAAGCGATGGGCGATGGTTTTAAATACTACCGATTTATTTATTCAACGATTTCCACGGTGGGTTTAATAGCTCTTTTATTCTATGGCGCGACGATAACCTCGAACTATTTCATGGAGCGAACCGAGATTCTGCGTTACATCAGTCTGATGTTCACAACTTTTGGCGTGATGATTATTCGGCTCGCCTTCAAACAATTTGGATTTAAATCTTTCATTGGTGTTTCCAATGAATCCCAGGCTTTCCGTCGCGATGGCATATTGAACCGCGTCCGCCACCCGATCATTTCGGGAGTTATCTTGATTACACTGGGGTATTTTCTTTTCATTCCGAATACACCTTCTCTGGTCTCCAGCCTGTGTATTTTTCTTTATCTGCCAATTGGCCTGAGTCTGGAGGAGCGCAAACTGATTAAGGCATTCGGCGATGACTACCTGAACTACAAAAAAGAAGTACCTGCGATTTTTCCGAGACTGTATTAAGGTAACGCGTGATCAGCGCGGTCGTGATGGCTAAAGACCCGGTACCACGAAAAAAAAATCCGGCGTACCGTCGCCGGATTGATGTCTGTTGAGACTTTGAATCTGTGACTACGATCAGGATTCAAATAAGCCGCCGAGCAATGAACTTGCCTCTTTGCGGCGGTTGGATCCGTAGGGTGAAAGCGCCTGCACAAGCTTGCGTATCGGCATAGATTGCAGCCAAACTTTGCCGCTGCCGCGAAGGGTCGCAAGAAAAATTCCTTCACCACCAAAGATCATGGATCGCAGGCTGCCGGTCGTTTCCACATCAAAATCTATTTGTGATTCGAAGGCCACGACGCATCCGGTATCCACGCGCAGCGTTTCGTTATCGAGGGTGCGTTCGATCACGGTGCCGCCGGCGTGTACGAAAGCTTTGCCATCGCCTTGAAGTTTTTCAAGGATAAAACCTTCGCCGCCAACAAGGCCAGCGCCAATGCGACGATTGAAAATGATTGAAAGCTTCGTACCCAGTGCTGCGCAGAGAAAGCCATCCTTTTGCACAATGAGCTCGTTGTTTCGACTTTGTGCAAGGTCGATCGGGATGACGGTGCCTGGATACGGGGCCGAAAAACCAACCCGTGCTTTTTTGTTGCCGCGATTTGTAAAATGAGTCATGAACAACGACTCACCCGTGAGCACACGACTCCCCGCTGAGAGCAGCTTGTCGAAAAGACCCTGGTTAGTCGACGAGCCATCGCCCATTTTTGTTTCGAATACGATTCCTTGGTCCATGAAGAGCATGGCTCCGGCTTCAGCAATCACCGTTTCATTGGGATCCAGTTCGATCTCCACGATTTGAATGCTTTCACCTTTTATTTGATAATCGATTTCGTGTGACTTCATTGTATTAACATTTTTTTGGTGCTCATTGAGTGAAACCCGTGTCTGGTCGGTGGTCAAAACCGCAACTTATGACGGGAACAGGTTACTGCAAACCAGCGACATTCTATTTTTTAGCCGGCTTATTTTTTGTCTTGCCCTTTGTTTTTATTTCATCGTAGTCTTCGCGCTCTTCAAGTTTCTTATCGTCAACGTTCTTGTTGAGGAACTCGTTGATCTTCTCGATGTTCATGTTTGAATGAATTTCACCAAACGTGTCGATCTCAACCTCCAGCCCATCGAGGTCTTTGTGGACGCGGGGCTTTGGTTTGACTTTGCCCGTTTTTTTTCGCTCTTCTTTCTTGCTCATGCCTTTACTTTTAATGTGTTCAAGGCGTAGTCGAGTCGGTTTACGACTTCGTCCGCGCCTAAAATTTCGATCGTGATCATCAAGTCGGGACCTGAAGCGCCACCAGTCAATGACATCCTCAACATTTGGAGAATCTGTCCGGTTTTTATGTTCAATGACGCTGTTACCTGTTCTAACGTATTTTTCGCAGTCTCGGCTGTGAGATTTTGCTTGCCTTTGATCTGATCGCGATAGGTGGAGAGAACTTTGACGGTGTCATGAGTCCATTTTTTGGCAGCAAGCTGCTCGTCGAAAGTGACTGGGGCAATGAAAAAGAATTTTCCCTGTTCCCAAAAATCAGTTGGAAACGTTACTCGCTCCTTCATAACCGCGGCGATCTTTTTCAGCTTTTCTGATGGGCAAGTGATCTTTTCAGCATCCAGGGAATGCTTTAGATAGTCAGCCAGTTGGTCATCGGATTTGGCACGCAAATACTGTTGATTGAACCACTGTGCTTTTTGTATATCAAAACGGGCGCCCGCCTTTCCGATGCGTTCTATCGTAAATGCTCCGATCAATTCCTTCATCGAAAAGATCTCTTGTTCCGTACCCGGATTCCAGCCCAGGAACGCAAGAAAATTAATCAATGCATCCGGCAGATAACCACTTTCGCGGAAGCCCTTCGTCAGTTCATTGGTTTTTGGGTCCATCCAGTTTAGTGGAAATATCGGGAAGCCCATCTTGTCCGCGTCACGTTTACTAAGTTTTCCGTTGCCGTCCGGTTTCAGAAGCAATGGGAGATGAGCAAACCGGGGTCGCGTTTCCTCCCAACCAAAATATTTGTACAACAACAAATGCAAGGGTGCAGAAGGAAGCCATTCTTCGCCGCGAATCACATGGGAGATGTTCATGTGGTGGTCATCTACCACGTTAGCAAGATGATACGTGGGCATGCCGTCGGATTTCATCAGCACTTTGTCGTCTACAATTGTCGAGTCGAACACAACATGTCCACGGATCAGGTCGTCAAGATGGATTTCTTCTTTCGGAGGAACCTTGAGGCGGATCACATGCTTTTCTCCCGCTAACAGTTTATGATGAACTTCTTCTTTTGAAAGCGTCAATGAATTTTTCATCCGCATGCGCGTAGTCGAATCATATTGCGCATTGGGTGAAGACTTGCGCATAGCGTCAATATCTTCTTCGGTATCAAATGCATAATAAGCATGACCTTGATCGATCAGCCTTTGAATTTCTTTGTTATAAATGTCCTTTCTCTCCGACTGGCGGTATGGAGCGTATGGACCGCCTACACCAACGCCTTCATCCAGCTTAATGCCAACCCACGCCAACGCTTCGATGATATATTCCTCCGCGCCGGGCACATAACGCCCCTGATCCGTATCCTCAATGCGTAAGATCATCGTTCCGTTGTGTTTGCGCGCCAACAGATAGTTATACAATGCAGTTCTTACCCCACCAATATGAAGACCTCCCGTTGGGCTGGGCGCGAACCTGACTCGAACTTCTCTCATTTTAAATTTTGAAATAGGCCCAAAGTTAACGCCACGCGAGCCAAAAGTCTAACGCTTCAAGCACCCCCACATCGGATATGCGGATTTTGATATTTGAAAGGATCTTTGAATTTCGTGGATGCCTGATTGGTGCACATTACTTCAGAAGATCGTGGAGGGCCTTGCGCGTAATATCAAGTTGCAGCTTGAAGTTGGACCACACGATGGCATGGATCAACACGATTGCGGCAGTGCCACCCGCCAGGATCACAACATTTTTAGTTTGATACGAGAAAATAAGAGATCCTAGAATAAGCAACATGGTCCACAACAAGAGCATCATTCGCGTTGTAGGAAATAGTCTATAATCCACAAAAAGAATGCTGCCGCCTGACGTGGATTCAATCTCACCTGCAATGAGCGGCAGGTAATTGTTTGCCCGGTGCACACGGAGGGATATCCTGAAACGTTCTTCTTTTACCCAGCCATTGAATTTCAAGCTGTGTTCATCAGGTTGCATGAAAGGTTTATTGGAAGTCGCCCCACGCATTTTATTGAAAACTGCTTCAGCTGTTTGCGGAAGCACAATGGTTTCATGATGCGAGGGTAACAGAGTGATCACTTCACGGCGATGCAGGAGATTTCCACGTTCACGTCTTTGGGGAGCCTTGCTACTTCCACCGTTTCACGAGCGGGAGGTGCTGTGGTGAAATACGAGCCATAGGTTTCGTTCACCTTTGGGAAGTTGTTCATGTCCTTGAGGAAGATCGTGCATTTCACAACGTTGCTGAAATCCATTCCGCCAGCTTTGAGTACAGCGAGCAGGTTTTTCATCACCCTGTGCGTCTCCAGGTGAATATCGTTGGTCACCAGATTGTTGGTGGTTTTATCGAAACCAATTTGACCCGAAACAAACAGAAAATTTCCGGCCTGGATACCCTGGCTGTACGGACCGATGGGCTCGGGGGCGTCTGCAGAATACACTACATTTTTTGACATGATTGCTGAATGTTACTTTTGATCAAATATGGCGAAAATTTGTGCACGTTATTCCTGAATTACAGCGACGGATGGAAATACTCGTTATCGGAACCGATAGTCAACTTGAAGAGACGAAAAAGAAATTCGGCGCAACTAACCATTACAGGATAGAGACAACAAGGAGCTCTGTGCCGGCGCACGTTGAATGTGTTTTTGATTTTCTCAATGAGGAGTCTGTGAACCTTTCTGTGTACGCCACTTTCAAAGGCGTTTTATTTGTTAATTCCGTATTCACGACGCTTCATGACCTCAGGGTCACAGATCTGCCTTGCAATGTATTTGGATTCTGCGGCCTGCCAACCTTTTTGGACAGGCCTGTGTTAGAAGTAACACTTCACAACGAACAGCAGAATGAATACCTGCTGTCGACCTGTGGAAAGCTTGGAACTGATTATCGTGTTGTTGCAGACACGGTAGGAATGGTAACACCCCGGGTGATTTGCATGATCATCAACGAAGCCTATTACACAGTAGAGGAGGGAACTGCAACACGTGAGGATATTGATATGGCCATGAAGCTTGGTACCAATTACCCGTTTGGACCTTTTGAATGGAGCGAACGAATAGGTAAGAAAAACATAATTAGGTTATTGAACGCAGTCCAACACGCCACCAGAGACGACCGTTACAAAATGCCGGCCTCCCTTTGTTAAAAAAGATCACTCTACCGTTACGCTCTTCGCGAGATTTCTGGGCTGATCCACGTTGCAACCGCGCATCACCGCAATGTGATACGACAACAATTGAAGTGGAATGACAGAAACCATCGGCATCAAAGCCTCTGTAGTGTGCGGCACCTCGATCACAAACTCGGCCATATCAGGGATCTGTGTATCTCCTTCTGTCACCACTGCGATGACACGACCCTTCCTCGCCTTTACCTCCTGGATGTTTGAAATTACTTTTTCGTAGGAGCTGTCTTTGGTTGCAATGAACACCACAGGCATTTCGTCGTCAATCAGAGCGATCGGGCCGTGCTTCATTTCCGCCGCGGGGTAACCTTCCGCGTGTATGTAGGAAATCTCTTTGAGTTTGAGAGCGCCCTCAAGCGCTACAGGGAAATTATACCCGCGGCCCAGATACAGGAAGTTCCGAACGTCTTTAAACTCTTCAGCGATCGTCTGGATCTGGGCGTTGAGCTTGAGTACCTTCTCCACTTTAGCGGGGATGTTTTCCATCTCCACCAGGAGTTCATGAAATTTTTGTTCGGTGATGGTGCCCTTTGCGTGGGCTACAATCATCGCGATCATGTTAAGTACGGTGAGTTGAGCCGTGAATGCTTTTGTACTGGCCACACCGATTTCCGGGCCGGCGTGTGTATAGGCGCCTGCGTGAGTGACGCGGGGGATGGACGAACCGACTACATTGCAAACCCCGAAAATAATCGCTCCTTTGGATCTTGCGAGGTCGATCGCAGCAAGCGTGTCCGCGGTTTCACCAGATTGTGAAATCGCGATTACCACATCACCCTCCCGGATCACCGGGTTTCGATATCTGAACTCCGATGCGTACTCCACTTCGGTGGGTATACGACAAAATTCTTCGAAGAAATATTCTGCTACGAGTCCCGCGTGCCACGAAGTGCCACATGCGACGATCATGATTCGGTCCGTGTGCACGAGCTTCTGAATGTACTCCCTTAGTCCGCCCAGTATTAACCGGTTTGAGACAGAGTCCAGCCTTCCACGCATGGAGTCCATGATTGAGCGGGGCTGTTCAAATATTTCTTTCAGCATGAAGTGCTCAAAGCCCCCTTTTTCAATGGCTTCAAGCTCCATATCAACTTTTTGTATGTATGGTGTCAGTGGCAGGTTCGCCACATTTTTTATCGTGAGCTTTCCCTTGTCGATCAGTGCGATTTCGTGATCGTTAAGGTAAACGACTTCGTTGGTATACTCCACAATCGGAGTTGCATCTGAAGCGATAAAGAATTCTCCCTTTCCCACACCGACGACGAGGGGACTTCCTTTGCGCGCAGCGATCAGCATCGAAGGATTTTCAAAAGACATCACCACAATCGCATAGGCTCCGACTACCTTGGTGAGGGCGAGACGCACCGCTTCGTCCAACGAACACTTTTCCTGTTCCTGAATGTCTTCAATAAAATGAATAAAAACTTCGGTATCTGTGTCGCTTAAGAATTTGTGCCCTTTCCGAATCAATTCATGTTTGAGAGCGGCATAGTTCTCAATGATCCCGTTGTGAATGATTGCCAATTTCTTTGTGGCGGAATAGTGTGGATGAGCATTTTCATCGTTGGGTTCGCCGTGTGTCGCCCATCGGGTGTGGCCCATCCCGATATGGCTTTTGAGATCCATACCTTTGAGATAGGTTTCAAGCTCTGACACTTTGCCTTTTTTCTTGTAGACGTTTAGTGCGCCGTTCAACAAAGCGATTCCGGTGCTGTCGTATCCCCGATATTCGAGACGCTTAAGTCCCTTGACGATCACGTCACTTGCCTGGCGCTGACCTATGTAGGCGACAATACCACACATACTTATCTTATTTTAATGATGGGCCTTGAATAATACAACCGGAGTGAAATGTTGGAATCGAAAACGAGACTGTTTATGGATTTTCGGAATTCAACTTCTTCGGGGATAATAGCCAGCCATTTAACCCGGTTTACATTCTTTTTAAAAATCAATGACTTCTGACAAAATTCGGTGACAACCAGTCCGGAGATTTGGTAGGTGTCGGTTGTCAAAGGACTAGTGCTCCCATCCTCGAGACCGCCACTTACAATGAGGTCTATGGTCGGACTGGATAACGGTGCCCCGAAGTTCATTACGCTGTAAAGGGAAGGAACCACGCTCGAATTGAATATCGGTATATTGGTAGTAGTAAGAACATCGTAAACCAGGCTGTCTACATAAGGCGTACGAAACCTGTTCAAGGAATCGAGCACCCGCACGCGGACGTTTGCAATGGTACCCGTAGTAGTGGTATTGTTCGTAATAATTTCGGCAGAATTGAAGATCACATTGTCCAGGGTATCCAGGTAATTGTAGAAGTCACGAAGGTCAAGTCTGGTGACGAGGGATGTGCCTGCCTGCGTGTAGAAATATCCGTTCCCTGGGACGAACGCATCAAAGGGCTGAATTCCTGCCAGCGCAGTACCAGACCGGTCAATCGAGAGAGAGGTAAAGCTCACAACGTTGTTTGGCAATCCCGTCACTGCGTTTGTGGCAGGAAACAGCGCCAGGTCCGCACGACTTTGTACGCCATCTTCTGTGAAATAAAGAGCCATGCGCGACTGCTGGTTCACATAAGGATATGTGATGGTAGGATCAATGCCGAAGATCAAGTTGCAATCTTTCGGAACCAGTGCAAACCCTTTATACTTCCCACTGAACACATCAAACCTGCTAACTGCTTCGGTGCTGTTTGCCAGTTCAGCCAAAACATCTGCGCCTAGTGAACCTGGTATTTTTATTTTGATTTTCAGACGTTCGTCATTGGTAGTGTCCGCGTCGGAATTAAGGGTTATGGCATTGGCAAACTCGTCCGGATCCACCCGCACACTCGCCGTCGCAATCGGTGTGGGTTTATAAGGAACCGTGCTATCCGAATAATACCCGGAGGCATTCAGGGTGTCAAGCAACTCATAGAGTTCAAATGTCTGTACCTGCGGTGTGGTTCCCCCATACTGATAGAAATCGACTGCCAATTCCATGACCAGAGAGTCAGCCACTGCACCACTGCCGGGAGTGACCACTGAAAGAGGCGTCGAGAAATTCAGGTACGTGGTAGCGGTAATATTACCGAGACGGGGATCGTTGTATTTCCCGATAAGCGTGCGCGCAAACCGATCAGTTGACACATTTTGTGTGAGTACAGATGGCAACGACACCACTGAGGGGTACAGCGGCAGGTCAACATAACTGGCCTTCAGACGGGGATCTTTCTTTAATCCAATGGAGGATGCATCATCCTTGCATGAGAAAAAGAGAAAAATCAGGGATAGAAACAGGAAGCCGGCCGGGATTTTACCCAGCCAGCTCTGTATAAAGGTTGTAAAACGATTCTGTGTAGTTATCGTCTTTCTCAATGGTTTCAACTTTCTTCTCTTTAATCTTCTTAACCAAGCCCTCTAGTTTCTTATTGTCTCCGGCTACGGAAACAACGTCAGCAAATTGCGCCCCCAATTTAACAAACCCTTCGTAATCACCCGTTTTCAGGTGGCCCAGCATGTTGTCTTCAATGTCCATCATCTTCACCTTGCCCATGAGGTCACCTTTGAATTTATGACTGAAGCTATTGTTGTAAATGGTGAATACAGTCTTCGTGTTTTTGAAGAGGGGATCGTTTTTGTAAGTTGTTTTCAGGTAGAGCGGAATGAAGCTCGTAATCCAGTCATTGCAGTGTACAATGTCAGGAGTCCATCCCAGTTTTCGTACCGTCTCGATCACTCCTTTACAAAAGAAGATTGCGCGCTCGTCATTGTCTTCGTAGAATTTGTTTTCCTTATCGTGGAATACAGACTTGCGGTGGAAATAGTCTTCGTTGTCGATAAAATAGACCTGCAATTTGGCGTTGGGGATGGATGCTACCTTGATAATCAAGGGCTTCTCCTCATCTCCGACAGCAATATTGATACCCGAAAGACGAACTACTTCATGCAACCTGTTCTTCCTCTCATTGATCAACCCGAAACGCGGCACCAGAATACGAATCTCCATCCCTTTCTCCTGCATCGCCTGAGGGAGTTTCCGCACAAATTCGGCTACCTCACTCGTCTGCAGAAAAGGATTGATTTCGCTGGCTACATAAAGAATTCGCAGTTTAGACATAGTACATGGTTTTTATAAAGAAACAAGACCTCAAAGGTACGCTAATTTCACCCCCTATTCAACTGTGAATCAATTATAAAGCCTATATTGGCGACCCTTCAAAAAAAGGCCATTTTGATGCAGATTTTTGTCGAAATCGGCACCCTCCAAGCCTGGCTGGAGCAACAGAAAAGCAAGCGCTTATCAGTCGGCCTGGTACCAACCATGGGAGCCCTGCACGCAGGACATATTTCCCTTGTCCAGGCTTCCCGCAAAGACAACGATTTCACAGTCTGTTCCATCTTTGTTAATCCTACACAATTCAACAACGCCTCGGACCTTGACAAATATCCTCGTACTCCTGAAGCTGACTTTTCGATGCTGCGGGAGTCTGGTTGTGACGCGGTTTTCTGTCCCTCGGTTGCTTCGATGTATGAACAACCGAGTCAGATAAAAATGGATTTCGGTTCACTCGATAAAATATTCGAAGGAGCATTTCGCCCCGGACATTTCAGCGGCGTGGGATTGGTGGTGTCGAAATTGTTCAATATCGTTCAGCCGCAACGCGCTTATTTCGGACAAAAAGATTTTCAACAGTATAAAATCATATCAAGACTGGTTGAGGAGCTAAAGTTTAACATCTCACTCATTGCGGTGCCTATCGTGCGTGAACCAGACGGTCTTGCCATGTCTTCCCGAAACAGGAGACTCAATGCCGATGAGCGCAGACGTGCTACGGTTTTATTTGATTGCCTGAAGTCAACGCGGGCGGGACTTCTCCGGGGCGAGCTTTTTTCGAAACTAAAATCTGACGCATTACGTCAATGTGAACAGAATGATGTCAGGCTCGAATACCTGGCGTTGGCAAACAAGCATGATCTTTCTGAGATGTCCATGATCTCCGAGCCAAAGGACGCAATTCTGCTCATCGCTGCTTTCGTTGGCGAGGTACGGCTTATCGATAACCTGTCCGTCGCTGAAACTTCGGCCTGATGTGAATCATTCCATATCTTTGAATCTGTGCCCAAAGCTCTTCGTGTTTTTTTACAATATCTGATTACCATAGCCATCATGGTGGGTCTGCTTTGGCTCTCGCTCCGCGCACTCTCGCCGGGCGAAGGGGGTAATAAATTCGATGTGATATGGGCGGCCTGGAAGAATTCAAACAAAGGGTTTTTGCTTCTGATGTCGATCATCGGCCTGGTGAGTCATGTGATTCGCGCAGAACGATGGCGCATGCTGCTTGAGCCTTCCGGTAATCGCGTAAGTCTCGGCGGCAGTTTCCTTTCTGTAATGGTTGGCTACCTCGTAAATCTTGCAATACCTCGCGGGGGTGAAGTCTCTCGCTGCTACAATTTGTACAAACTGGATGGCGCCCCGGTTGAAACTTCATTTGGCACCGTCGTCGTGGAACGCATCGTTGATGTCCTTTGCCTTGTTGCTGTAATAGTCATCGCTTTCGTGTTGGAGTGGAACAGCCTGATGGAGTTTATGCAATCGTTGGGAATCGGAACCAGCAGTAGTGAGGGCGGGTTTAAGATCCCCTGGTGGATGTTTGCAGGGATGATCGGTGCCGCTGCCCTCGTATTTGCAGCATACATGCTCCGCAGAAATGAAAAGTTGGTCAAGTTGTTCAGTGGATTTAAGGAAGGTTTGCTTTCCGTATTCAGGCTGGAAAAGAAATGGTTGTTCATCTTTTATTCTGTGGCCATCTGGGTGCTGTATTTTTTCATGAGCTATAGCGTCATACAGGCTTTCGATTCGACGTCAATGTTGGGATTTTCTTCGGTGCTCACCTTGTTTGCTTTGGGTGCGATCGCGATGGCCGCGCCACTCCCGGGTGGAGCAGGATCTTATCATACCATAGTACCTGCCGGCCTGGTCATGTTGTATAGCATCAATCAGCAGGACGCAATTACCTTTGTGTTCATCTTCCACGCATGGCAAACATTGAACTTTATTGTACTGGGATTGATTGCCCTTATCATTAGTTATTTCATGATCCGATGGAAAAAGCAGCCGATAAAATAAAGACCAAACCTGAGGCGAAAGCCATCGTCGATAGCTGGAAGAAGCAGGGTTTGAAAGTGGTTTTCACGAATGGCTGTTTTGACATCCTCCATCTCGGTCATGTCGATTACCTCGAAAAAGCTCGCAGCCTGGGCGACAAGCTCGTTTTGGGTTTAAACACAGAT
This sequence comes from Cyclobacteriaceae bacterium, assembly GCA_044227305.1. Lineage (GTDB taxonomy): Bacteria > Bacteroidota > Bacteroidia > Cytophagales > Cyclobacteriaceae > ELB16-189. The sequence continues at coordinate 705,438 of JBGAFJ010000003.1, forward strand.
GATTCGGTAAGCCGCTTCAAGGGGCCGAGTCGCCCCATCCAGGATGAGAACTCGAGAGCGCATATTCTGGCCTCCCTTCAGTTTATTGACCTGGTAGTGTTTTTCAACGAGGATACGCCCCTGGACCTCATTTCCACGCTGATTCCCCAGATTTTGGTCAAAGGCAGTGACTATTTGGCAGAAAACATCGTTGGCGCAGATGTTGTGAAAAAGCATGGAGGTGTGGTGAAAACCATTGAATTTGTGCCAGGTTATTCTACCACCAAAATTGTAGAGAAAATCAAATCAACTTAATAATTCGAAGATTATGGGAATTGGTGCTTTAGTGATAGGTGTTTTCTTCATGGTGATCGGGATGATCGTGAGTTCCCGCTTGAAGCGTAAGTTCAAGGAGTATTCACAGACCCACCTTACGCGTGATCTCACAGGCGCTGAAATCGCGCGACTGATGCTTGCGGATCATGGTATCACCGATGTGCAAGTTGTAAGCGTGGAAGGTCAGCTGACTGATCATTACAATCCCGCCACGAAAACGGTTAACCTCAGCAAGGAAGTCTTTTATGGTCGAAATGCTGCTGCTACCGCTGTGGCTTCGCACGAATGTGGTCACGCTGTGCAGCATGCAAAAGCGTATAGCATGCTTGAGTTCCGATCAGCGATGGTGCCCGTTCAAAACATCAGTGCCACGGTGTTGAATTTTATGATGATGGCGATGATGTTCGGTGCATTTTTCGCGGGTGGGTTGTTTTCATTTAAGACTGCGTTGTTGATCCTGATCGTTTGTTATGGTGTGTTTGCACTTTTTGCGCTTGTGACATTACCAGTTGAATTCGATGCAAGCAGCCGCGCATTGGCTTGGGTAAAATCGCGTCAGATCGTAACACCCGGTGAATATGATATGGCCAAGGACGCGTTGAAATGGGCAGCCATGACTTATGTTGTGGCAGCCATCGGCGCCATCACCACCCTTGTGTATTACGTAATGATGTATCTCGGCGCGAGCCGCGACGAATAACGAACGTTAGACAGAGAACAGAACCCTGGTCCCGATAGCTATCGGGATCAGGGTTTTTTATTGCCGCATGATTTTTTTTTGAATCTTTGTACGTACTAGCCGAACCTTAACATGAACTTTCAACTCACTGAAGAACAACTCGCCGTTCAACAAGCAGCACGTGATTTTGCACAGAATGAACTGCTACCAGGCGTCATCGAACGGGATACGCATGCGAAGTTTCCGGAATCACTCCAGCGGAGAATGGGAGAACTTGGCTTTATGGGCATGATGACAGATCCGAAGTACAATGGGGGTGGCATGGACACGATTTCTTATGTGTTGGCCATGGAGGAGCTGTCGAAGGTTGACGCGTCAGCATCAGTAATGATGTCCGTCAACAACTCACTGGTTTGCTGGGGGCTCGAAAAAAATGGGAGCGAAGAGCAGAAGCAAAAATATCTGAAGCGCCTGGCTGCCGGTGAAGTAATTGGCGCGTTTTGCCTTTCGGAGCCTGAAGCAGGTTCTGATGCCACCAGCCAGCGTACAACCGCCGAAGACAAAGGCGATCACTATTTATTGAATGGAACTAAAAACTGGATCACCAACGGAAGCAGTGCAAGCGTCTACCTTGTGATGTGCCAGACGGATGCGGCAAAAAAACACAAGGGCATCAATTGCCTCATTGTAGAGCGCGGCATGCCGGGCTTCGTTGTGGGCAAGAAAGAAGATAAGATGGGCATCCGCGGAAGCGATACGCATTCATTGATGTTTACGGATGTGAAGGTGCCGAAAGCCAACCGGATCGGCGAGGAGGGGTTCGGTTTCACTTTTGCGATGAGCACGCTGAATGGAGGGAGAATCGGAATCGCTGCACAGGCATTGGGGATTGCGGCCGGAGCCTATGAGCTGGCTCTGAAGTATTCGAAGGAACGCAAAGCTTTCGGGCATTACTTGTCAGAGCACCAGGCTATACAATTCAAGCTTGCAGAAATGGCAACCAAGATCGATGCGGCGCGCCTTCTGATATGGCAGGCCGCCTATTTAAAAGATCAAAAAAAGAACTTTGTGAAAGCCGCTGCGATGGCGAAGTTGTTTGCCTCACAGATCGCGCAGGAAGTGACCACCGAAGCGGTGCAAATCCACGGCGGCTATGGTTATGTGAAGGAGTTCCACGTCGAACGTCTCATGCGCGATGCCAAGATCACCCAGATCTATGAAGGGACGACTGAAATTCAGAAGATGGTGATTTCGAGGGAGGTGTTGCGATAGTTGCCCTACGTGCCACATCAGCACATCGACACATTAACCCCCAGGCTTCACATGCCTGACTGCGTCAACCTCAACAGAATCTATCGCGCTTTCTTTGTTGCCAAAGTTGTTTCGCACATAGGTCAATACATCTGCGATTTGCCGATTGCTCAGCATGTCCAGCGGAGGCATCACATTATGATACTTCTGTCCATCAACGGGCTGACCATTCATTCCGTTTAACACAATTCCAATCAGCGTGGCTTTATCCCCTTTGATGAAAGAGGTTGCGATTAACGGAGGATTCATGGGTGGGGCACCCCCTCCATCAGCCATGTGACAAGCAATACAGGATTGTTTGTAAACCGCCTCACCCCGGAAGATAGACGCGTCAAGAGAAGGATCTGAAGACGCAGAGCCTTCAGATCCTTTTTTAGAACAAGAAATTATTGTGAGTACTGCAACGATGAATGAAATGATTCTCATTGCGCGCCACTGTAATCTATTTTATAGATCGTTCCCTTCACATCATCACTGACGTATAGAGAGCCATCCGGGCCTTGTGTCAAGCCACAGGGACGGTGCACCGCACGGCCTGACGCAGTATTTTCTGGTGATCCTGAAAAACCATCAGCAAATATTTCCCAGTCGCCCGCAGGCTTGCCATCTGCGAAGGGCTGGAACACAACATAAAATCCTTCCTGAGGTTCGGGGGCGCGGTTCCATGATCCGTGGAAAGCGATGAAGGCGCCGTTCTTATATTTCGCCGGAAACTTGTCACCCGAATAAAACAGCAATGCATTGGGAGCCATGTGAGCAGGATAAGCCGCTACCGGGTCGATGTATTCATTGCTGGCTTCTTTCTTACCATCACCACCATATTCGGGTGCTACCATTTTCTTTTTCTGAAAGCCATCATAATAGGTGAATGGCCAGCCACAATGATCTCCTTGCTTAACCATGAACATACATTCTGCAGGAAGGTCTGCGGACTGCTTGATGGTATACATATCGGGGAAGATGTCGTGAAGCTGATCGCGGCCATGTTGCATCACGAAGAGCTGATTAACCTGATTGTTCCAATCCAGACCCACGACGTTTCTTAATCCAGTCGCAAACTTCACACCTTCTTTGTAGCTCTGGTTCAATTGAGAGGCTTTGAACATCCAGATACCGCCCGCTGAATCAAGGATCGGACAGGGCTGCATACCGAGAGACCCTTTTTGTCTGTCCTGCGCCTGGCACGAGTTGGATGGTGCGCCAATGTTCACATACAGGTTGCCTGCGTTATCCAATGCGATGGATTTGGTTCCGTGCTGCTGCTTGTCGATCAGCCCTGTTACAATTTTTTCAGGATTCTCAGCATCGATCACGTGGAAGTTCTCATCCAGTTTGTAACGGAACACTTCCGTATCCGAGGAAGCGTAGAGGTATCCATCTTTGATGAACACGCCGGTGCCATAATAGTTTCCGAATGAAGATTTGACTGTAAATGCGCCATTGTTTTCACTCAGGAGCAAGGTGCCTTTGCCGTCTTTCAATTCGCCGAGGCGGGCATAGATCTCACCTTTTGGTGTGGCTGCAATGTGTCGGACCTTTCCGAGATCATCGGCAACAATTTTGGCGGTGAATCCTGCAGGAATTTTCAATCCGGAGTCGCCGACACTGCCGGAGTCGGAGGATTTTTCCTTACCGCACGCGGCCAGAATCAGCGCTGCTGCGAAAGCAACTAGTAAGCGTATGTGGAATTTGATGTGCATGATGTTTTGTGTTTTCGGGAAATGCAAAAATAGACAATGCGATGGCTAAACGCATCGAACTTCTGTCAAACGGCAGAGAATTCCTCCAACAGAATGTGCAAAACGAGAACTATTGGGAGTTAACCTTTATCCACCTGATACGCAGCCGCCCCTGTGCTTCCTGTGGAGTCAGCAAGAGCGTGTCGCCTCTGAATTCATAGGCGCGCCTGACGGACCGGCCCGCGTCATCGAAGCTGGAAGTGAGCTTCGTGTGCTGGATTACTTCATTGGCAAGTATCTCGTAAGTTCCGAAATAAGTAATGTCAATATTGTTTTCTGACGAATCATTCGCAGCCTTCAACTGTTGAACACCCATATGTCCGATACCATCATAGACCACCAAGCCAGTAAGACCAATTCTTGTAGAATCCAGCAACCACTTGTTCGAAGCTGAATCTTTCATTTCGTGACGATCCATTTTCCACATGCCATGGAATTTCTCTCTGGGTGACGACTCCGTGCGGCATTGAGATAGAATAAGCAACATGGCAACTGCCATGAAGAGCGAGAAAGATTTCATTAAAAAATTTAAAAACTACTTAGTCTGAACGCTTTGGTTCCAATCGTAAACCCGGTCACTGATTTCGGTTAGCAGGTCGGGATTTTTTTCGAGTGCATTTCCAATTACGATCATATCGGCGCCGGCTTCCAATGCGCTGATTGCCTTTTGAGGTGTGGTGATTCCACCGCCAACAATCAAGGGAACGCTGATAGATTTTCTGACGGCGGAAATCATACGGGGACTGATTTCCCGCTCTGCGCCGCTGCCAGCATCAAGATAGATCAGGCGCAATCCGAGCATTTCCCCTGCAAGTGCAGTACATGCAGCCAGCGAATATTTGTCTTCAGGGATCGGTGTGGTGTTGCTGATGTAGGCAACCGACGTCGTACGCCCGGAGCTGATAAGCATATAACCGGTAGGCATCACTTCCATCCGGTTGTTTTTCAGGATCGGCGCTGCCTGCACGTGCTGTCCGATCAAAAGGTCAGGATTACGGCCCGAGATCAAAGACAGGAATAGGATCGCATCTGCTGACGGATCAATCTGGACTGAACTGCCCGGGAAGAGAATCACCGGGATATTAACGTCTTCTTTGATGCTTTGAACAACTTCAGAAAGATTGGGTGTTGTGATCAGGCTTCCCCCTACGAAGAAAAAGTCGATGCAGTTTTCATTCGCGAGATGAATCAACTGCTTGAGTTTGGCGGGATCCTCGGCTTTGTCAGGATCTACCAGGACGGCTATTGATTTTTTGCCCTGAAGGTAACGTTGCTGCAGTATTTCAAGAATTTTCATCGTCCTGCTTTCTTGATTTCAGATACTCGAAGAGTTTTTCTTTAGCGATATCCAGCAGCATCATGGTGGCCGTATTGATCACCTTGGAACCGATGGCGCCCACGATCGCCGGCATGATCAGCGATTCCTCCTTCTCCTCCACTTCTTCTGTTTCGGCGACGGTTTCATCCGACTTTATCTGGGCGGCTTTCGCTTTCTTTTTCTTCTTCTTTTTATGAGATGATAACGAACTCACCAGAAAGTAGGTAAGCGCCAATGAACCTCCTATGATCAATGCGTTGGTGACCACCTTCTCGGTTTTTGCGGACAATTCACTCACTTGTTTTTCGAGGGCGCGTTTGTGCCGTTCCGATGATTCGATCAGTTTCTTTTTATCCGGATCCTGGCTTTCTAGGAGTTCCATGAGCGTTATTTTTCTTTGCGTTTCATCATCTCTTCCAGCGTCCGCTCGAAGTGGTTGTTGATACTTTTCCTGAATAGAAACAACACCAGGAAAAAGCCGGCATAGATACCGGCCACAGTCCAATAGCCACCATAAGATTCTTCAAAAAACTTATTGAGAAATTGTGCGAGGCCAATGCTGAAGAATATCAGGAACATGAAGCCGATCAGGAACATGACCATCACCATCAGACTCTTGGCAATGGCCTTGGAAACATCCTCGCGAATCTCAGTTTTCAATAACTCGATCCTGGCCTCCACGTAACCAGTCAGGTTCTGAATGAGGCCGTCGAGTTTGAGGAATTTGAGTATGCTTTCGGTTATGTTCATGCGAATCAGCACTAAATATAAGGTTTTTCGCCTTCAGGAAGGTCGAAATAATCGCTTAGGCCTTATTTTTTGCTGATGGATCTTAGCTCCTCCCGGACCAGGGCGTAACCAGAAGTATCCCGTTTTTCTTTTTTCAAGAGTAGATTTTCCGGGGCACTGATGTAGTACAGCCAGCTCGTTTCCGACTGACTGTCATATTTTTTCTCGAACACGTAGACGGAGTCGGCTTCGATCTGATCATTGATGATTATATGGGGTTGCGTCTCCACAATGCACATGGTAAACTTCCCCTCTTTGTCTTCACCGTCGCGGCAGAAACCGGGCTTATTCAATTCAAATAACTCGCGATTGATGATCAACACATTTCCATGTCGATAAACCGAGTAGATCTCTGAGGGTTCGCCCCCCATATCGTCATAAACGATACGGTTACTCATGAGCTGGTTCTCAAATGTTTTTGTAATGACGGTATATTGTGAAGTTGTGTTGTTCTCAAAACGTTCGTAGTTCAGTTCTTTCACTGACACAGCGTTGCGGTTGAAATAGATCAACGAAAAGGGAAGGATAAAAAATACAACCAGCAAATAGAGTAATCCCGCCAGACGATATTTCAATGTGATGCGTCCGAGTCCGGTCGCAAGCTTGATCGGCAACTCCCTGATCACGGGTATCGGGAAGAAAATGAGAACCCCAATGAAATTGAACAGGAAATGCGAAATAGCAATACTGATTGCTGTATTTGAATTGCCGATGGCAGCGATGAATGCACTGATCGTGGTTCCGATGTTGGCACCCAGAATGAACGGTACCGCGCTGCGCAGTGTCACTACTTTTTTCGCAACCAGTGGAACGACTAAAGAAGTAGTTACTGAACTGGAACGTATTGCAGCGGTAGTGAGAGCGCCCCATCCAAAAGATTTGAGCGGACTTTGAAAAAAGAATCTTTGAAATTTTTCAGGCGAACCAAAGCCGAGCAGGTTGGTCAGCACTTTTCGAAAGAAGAGAATGGATCCAAACAACAAGCCAAGGGATAGCACAATCAACACGAATCCATTTCCAATAGAAGCAGCAAGCCAGTCGGTAACACTTCCAAATCCCCCGAATCCGGAGAAGCCGCCTTCGACAGGTCCCATTTTCTGTTTGAAAAATGTGGTAGCGATGTTTTGTGAGAGACCCGAAAGAAACTGAAAATAGTATTCCAACGGGAACAGAATAAAAGCCGTGAGAATGTTGAAAAAGTCGTGATAGGTGCCAGCTGCCACCGCACGTCTGAACTCTTTTTTCTTGGGAAGGAAGCCCAGCGACACGATCGTGCTTGTGATGGTGGTGCCGATGTTTGCGCCCATGATAATCGGTACCGCACTCTCTAAAGTCAGAGAGCCAGACGCAACCAACGCTACGGTCATCGAAGTTGTGGCTGTGCTGCTTTGTATAATAGCGGTGATCAGCAGCCCGATGAATAAGGCTGTAAATGGATTTGACGTCGCCAGTATGATGGTTTCGGCCGCGGTCTTGCCAAGATGCTGCAAGGAGGAAAGCATCAGTTCAAGCGCGAACAGGAAGATCAGCAGTGCGCCGATGATGTATACGGTATTCCTAACAACGACTCGCCAGCTCACAGGCAGAGCGGGTAAGGGATCCGGAATGCTTTGCTCCGTTTTCATGCTGCCTTGTAAAGATAGACAGCCCCCCGAAAGAAGAAAGGAGGTAACGATTACTTAATTTCTGATCAATCTTTCTTGCCCCCGAAGCAGAATCTATCATCCGGATCCCTGAAGAATGCCACTAAACTACGTTTTTCTTCCTGGAGATTTTTCTAAGCAAACTGGTTCCAAGAACCCATATCACAATCGCGGCACAGACATAGACAAAGACATCTCCAATTTGGGAATAAATCGTTCGTGTCCCTCCGATTGGCAAGTAGGCAATCAACACTTTGGCACCCTGATCGAAATAATTTCTGGACGCCACCACTTGGCCGTACTTGTTGCAAGCAACAGAAGTTGCTCCACTGACGGTTCTCAACAAGGAGAAGCCATTCTCAATCGAGCGGACAGCAGCCATACGCGCGTGGTACGGTGAAATTTCCCGCCAGTCACCCGACGGCAGAATAAGAATGTCGGCATGCTTTTCCCCAGCCTGACGAATGAGGGAAGGAAAATCAGCATCATAGCAGATCGAGCTCGAAAGGTTGCCAACCGATGTCGGAACCACGGGCACCACACCATCGCCTGGAACGCTACCGACCTCAGCAACTGGCACGGGTCGGTTCTTCAGAAAAACATTCAGAACCGTCCCTTCCGGACCGATCAACCAGGACTTGTTCTCCATAAATTTTCGTTGACCGTCAACCGGACCTTTCAAGATGGTTGCGGCAGTCAGCATGAGGTGTACTTTATGATTACGTGCGAACTCCAAACCACGGCTGAGTAGCGCGGTTTCATTTTCTTTGTCTGTAAACAATATGGCTTCGGAAAATGAAATGATTTTTGCGCCCGCCATGGCTTCACGCGCAGCTTGCTTAAAGAGCGAGTCCGAAAATGCATCGATTAAACTCCGGGTCCTGGTGAATTTTGCGCCAGCCGGATCTTCTATGAATGGCACAAAAGCCTTCTGCATTTCCTGTAACTCAGGAGAAGTAATAGAGAGATTGTTGCTTGCAAACAAAGCTTCAAGATCGATCCCAGGCTTTCCGAAGGCGTCTTCATACATTGACTTTAAGATGTGAAGATTACTGCCTGTGATCCCAGCCACCCGAACCGTTTCACGTCCGCTTTGGAAATATGGATTTATGCGAGCGGTGCCGAAGAACAATACCGTTAACAAAACTGTCGCAAAGGTGATGACTGGTATCCGGATTTCGGCCCACTGAAATCCGCGTTCTGCAGCGACCGCCATCAGAGACCCGAACCAATACACCATGAATGAAATGCCCCAAATCCCAGTGACGGATGCGAGTTGCATCAAAGCCGAATTCTCAGCCTGGGAATAGCCGAGCATTCCCCAGGTTCCTTTGCCGCTACCATAACCAATTGCGTATTCAAACAGTACAAAAGCGGCTGGGAAAATGAGCGTTGCGAAAAGCGCATTGAATTTAGGAAACAGCCATCGATGCATCAGGTATGGGATAAGCACAAACGCGCTCCCAAACATTGTCACTATGACAAAGACGATATCGGGAAAAGGGACCACGTGATAGTTGGAAATCAGGCTTGAGATGAACAGACCGAGGAATGCGAGCATCACGCCTTTCGTGCCCTTCATTTGCTGGAGGAAAATCAACAGCAGGCCGGGCGCGAACCAGGCTGCCGGCGCAAAGGTCCATTTGGGAGATACGAGGGTAAACCCGACGACTGCGAAAAACCACAGTGCGACAAGAGCCTTGTTAGAGAGCTTCATAATTTTTTTGTCGAAATACGAGCGAAAAATGGCGGGGGTCGACCTAAGTCCGGAAGTCGAACCAAATAATCAGGAGGGCAGACCCTTTTTGAATTCCCCGGGAGTGAGCCCGGTTTTTCTGCAGAAAATGCTGTTGAAAGATGATTTGGAGTTGAAGCCGGAACGATACATAACTTCCAGCACCGTGAGTTTGGGATCGGTTGAATCCCGCATGATTCTTTTTGCCTCCTCAATGCGGTTGGAGTTGATGAGATCGAAAAAAGTTTGCCCGAACGACTCGTTGATTACCTGAGAAACTTTTTTGGGCGCAGCCCCGGCTTTTTCAGCAAGTTCATCCACCGTCAGGTCGGGTTGGAGATAAATTTTCTCGACTTCCAGTAAGTGCAGCAGTTTCGATTTCAAGACTGCTTTGTCATGCTCCGTCAGCGCAGATCCTACATATTTTTGTTTTTCCTCTTCATAGTCCAGCCCGGAAAAGATTGCTGGTTGCTTCATGGTTTTCCATACCACTGAATTTGTAAAGATCAGAATGATGAGAAACGGAACGACAAAGGTGGCGTTGAATAACGACCTGAGTCCCGCGACCGGCAAGAAGGTATAGGTCACCGAGATTGCAAAGATTGTTGTGATAAAGATGAGCATGAAAAGGAGCCAGTCCATTTTCATCTTGATCAGGGATGAGAACTGTTCACGAATACGTCGATCGTAGTGCTTTATCTCCAGGAACGAGGCAACGAGGTAAGCACCCACGTGCATATATACCAGTGCAATGGAGAAATAAAACGAGGAAGGTAAGTTCTGATCGGTTATCGCTGTTTGAATCTGTTTTTGAAATGTGGCGGGTTGGAAGTGATAGTAGATTTGAAAGGCGGTTGTGAGAAGAACGAATGGGAAGAGGTGTATAAGGTCTGCCTTCCGAAAAGTGAAGTTGCGATAGAGCAGGGACGTGGTGTAGTAATAAATCAATGGTCCCACCAAGAAGATCAGGCCGTCTTCCAGGTGTGCGACGCCCGGGTATGATTTATAGAATCCATAGTAGCCCAACATGGCATCAACAAGATTGAGTAATAGCCATAGGAAGAAGCCGGCAAGGATGCGATTGGAAAGTTTTTTGCCCTGGGCACTGGACAAAAGAAAGATAATCAGAAGAGAGAGTTGGAAGACGATGATCGATGCTAAGATGTTGATGATTGATGAGTTCATCTCCATCATCAATTTCCCAACTCCCGCAGCGCAATCCACGCCATTAACCCGGGGCCGATGGCGAGCGCGTCCTCATCGATATTGAATGTCGGAGTGTGAATGTAGGACGTGATCCCTTTGGCTTCATTGCGTGTGCCCAGGCGATAGAATGATGCCGGGATCACTTGTGAATAGTAAGCAAAGTCTTCGGACCCCAGGGTAAGATCAATGTCGACGACATTTTCTTTTCCAAGATATTCTTCCGCTGCTTTGCGAATGTTCTTTGTTAGTTGTGGATTGTTTTCCAGATAAGGATAGCCGTGGGAGATGGTCACCTCGCATTTTCCACCCATTCCTTCAGCTAAGCTTTCGGCCATCTTTTTTATTTTTTGAAGACCGTATTGGCGCCATTGTTCATTCATTGCGCGAAAGGTGCCGGATACATTCACTTCATTCGGAATAATGTTCGTGGCACCATCGGCGATTACTTTACCGAATGACAGCACGGTTGGCTGGCGCGGGCTTGCGTTGCGACTGATGATTTGCTGAAGGGCGATGAGGATGTGAGCCGCAATCACCACCGGATCCACGATCAAGTCGGGAGCGGCAGCATGACCTCCTTTGCCGATGATTCTCAAATAGATCTCATCCGAGCTGGCCATGTACATACCTTCACGAAACCCCACCTTACCAACCGGCAGCAAAGGCATTACATGCTGACCTACAATGGCTGCCGGCGCAGGATTTTGCAACACACCGTCACGTATCATGTACGAAGCGCCGCCCGGATTTTTCTCTTCACCGGGCTGAAATATCAATTTCACGGTTCCCTCAAACTGGTCTTTTAACGAAGAAAGAATTCTTGCGGTACCGAGCAGAGAGGCCGTGTGGGCGTCGTGGCCGCAGGCGTGCATCACCCCATTATTTTTTGATTTGAAATCGAACGTGTTGATTTCAGTGATCGGGAGGGCATCCATATCGGCGCGCAGGGCGATGACCTTTTTCGATGCGTTTTTGCCTTCCACCAACGCTACGACGCCCGTGTCGGTAACAACCTGGGGATTGAGTCCCATTTTCAGGAGTGCGTCAGAAACAAACTTTGATGTGGTGAATTCCTGATAGGAGAGTTCAGGGTTGGCATGGAAATGCCGTCTCCATTGAACTACTTCATGTGCCTGTGCGAGGGATTGTTTTTTTACCGATTCAAGAAGCGACATTACCGGACGAGTATTTTCTCCGGTACCAAGATAGCGTTGGGGAATGCGCGTTTCAAGCGAAGTAGGTCCTTCTGGGCTTCCAGTCTTGAAAAATAGTTGCCCACCCGTACTCTGAATTTCGGCTGATTATACTCCAGTTCGGAATTGAGCTCAGGCACATCCGTGGACATCTTCTTTTTGGTATTCATCGCTTCTTCACGGTTTTGACCGGAATAGATCTGAATCGTGTATCCGTCTATGAACTTGCGTGAAGCATTGAAGCGATTGATGCTGTCAAGCACCATATCCACCTTGCCATTCACATTTTTTGAAGCGATCACATCGCCTTTTTTTTGCACAAGGCTGGTATTTGCCGCGGTGTCAACGACATCCTCCACTTTGGGGCGCAGCGGATATAAATCTTCGTGATAGTAAGCTTTTGAATCCTTTTTCTGAGCTGCGCATGAAATGGTCACCAGCAACAGCGGAAGGCAGAAAATATATCGAAGGCTGGATGTGCGCATGTTCTACTCTATAACGATACAACGGCCGTTCTTGATATCTTCTTCGACCTTTTTGTACTTCACGTCTTTCGATACGCGACCATCCGAATACTGAACCGTAACCTTGTCATTGCGGCCGGCGACTTTTTCAGATTTCACAGGCATCACTTTTTGCTGCTCTGCCTGGGGTTGAGCCGGCTGTTCACCGCCGCCACCCTGCAACAATGATCTGGTTTCATCTTTTTGCTCACTGTAGCGCTGACGTTTCTGTGATCGCGCTTCCTGCACACGCTCGGGTTCTGTGGTAGGTATCTCCGCTTTCATAAGGAATGAGATCGTTTCCTCATTGACACGACCGATGAACCTTTTAAAAGCTTCAAACCCTTCGAACTTATAAATCAAAAGCGGATCCTTCTGTTCCCACGCCGCGTTCTGCACACTTTGTTTCAGGTCGTCCATATCGCGGAGGTGTTCTTTCCATTGCTGATCGATGATCGTAAGTGCAATCATTTTCTCCATCGACCGGATAAGCTCTGCGTTGTTTGTTTCGACACACTTCTTCAATGGAGCCGCTACTCCGATTTGTTTCACACCGTCAGTGAACGGAACCAGGATGTTTTCGATCGTGGCGCCACGACTCTTATAAATGTCATGGATTACAGGAAGTGACTTTTGGGCAGTCAGTTTGTTTTTTGCCTCGTAGTGTTGATACGCTTCTTCGTAAAGTCTTTCACCGAGCTTCTCGGGGCTGAGTTTTGAAAACTCATCGGGGGTGATGGAAGAATCAAAACCAAAAACGCTCAATACGTTTACCCGGAAGTTCTCGAAACTCTCTTCGTTCTTTTCGGCTGCCCTTGCGTTCGCAACCATATCCTCACACGTGTCGAAAAGGATGTTCAGGATATCCAGTTGCAGGCGTTCGCCGAACAACGCATTCTTGCGCCGGGTGTAGATAACTTCCCGTTGAGAGTTCATCACGTTATCGTATTCCAGCAATCGCTTACGAATACCGAAGTTGTTCTCTTCCACTTTCTTCTGCGCCCGTTCGATCGAGTTGGTCACCATCGAATGCGAGATCACCTCACCTTCCTTCAAGCCAAGCCTGTCCATGATTCGGGCGATGCTCTCGGGCATGAACAGGCGCATCAAATTATCCTCCAGCGAAACATAGAATTTTGAAGTTCCAGGGTCGCCCTGGCGTCCTGCGCGGCCACGGAGCTGACGGTCCACACGGCGGGATTCATGGCGCTCAGTACCAATGATTGCAAGTCCACCCGCCGCGCGTGATTCCGGTGTAAGCTTAATATCTGTACCGCGACCAGCCATGTTGGTAGCGATGGTTACCGTGCCGGGTTTTCCCGCTTCGGCGACAATCTCTGCCTCGCGCTGGTGCTGCTTTGCATTCAATACATTGTGCTTGATCTTTCTGATCTGAAGCATTCTGCTCAGGATTTCGGAGATCTCTACAGACGTTGTACCCACCAACACAGGGCGGCCTGCATTTGACAACGACACGATCTCCTCGACAACCGCATTAAACTTCTCGCGCATGGTTTTGTGCACGAGATCATCCATGTCTTTTCGGGTGACGGGCTTGTTGGTCGGAATGACCACCACGTCCAGTTTGTAGATATCCCAAAGTTCACCTGCTTCCGTTTCCGCAGTACCGGTCATACCGGCCAGCTTGTGGTACATACGGAAGTAGTTTTGAAGTGTGATGGTGGCGTAGGTCTGTGTTGCATCTTCCACCTTCACATTCTCTTTCGCTTCGATCGCCTGGTGCAAACCGTCTGAATACCGGCGGCCTTCAAGCACACGACCTGTCTGTTCGTCAACGATCTTCACCTTACCGTCCACGATAATGTATTCTGTATCTTTCTCGAACAGTGCATACGCTTTCAACAGCTGATTGATGCTGTGCACGCGTTGAGACTTCGTGGAGTACTCACGAATGAGTTCATCTTTCTTCGCTGTCTTTGCAGCAGCATCCAACGATTCGTCTTTCTCAATTTTGTTGAGCTCAATCCCGATCTCAGGAAGGATAAACAGCTTCGGATCTTCCCCTTCACCCGTGATCAGATCAATCCCTTTGTCAGTCAGATCAACGCTGTTGTCTTTTTCATCGATCACGAAAAACAAAGGAGCATCCGCCTTGGGCATCTCCTTCTTGTTATCCGCGAGGTGAAAATTTTCAGTCCTTTGAAGAATAGACTTATTACCCGCTTCACTGAGGAATTTGATTAATGGTTTGAACTTGGGCATGCCGCGATGGGCGCGGAATAGTGCCAGGCCACCATCCTTGTCGTTGCCTTCGCTGATGAGTTTTTTGGCATCGTTCAAATATTGTGTGACAAGTTTCTTCTGGGCTTCAACCACTTTGAAGATCCTCGGTTTGAGATCATAAAATTCATGTTCATCGCCGCGGGGGACGGGGCCGGAAATAATCAGCGGAGTTCTCGCTTCATCCACCAACACGCTATCCACCTCATCGACCATGGCGTAATGATGGCCACGCTGAACGAGTTCTTCAGGATCGCGGGCCATGTTATCGCGCAGGTAGTCGAAGCCGAATTCATTATTGGTTCCGTAAGTAATATCCGCCTGATAAGCGTTTCTGCGGGCCAGAGAATTTGGTTCGTGTTTATCGATACAATCCACACTAAGTCCGTGAAACTGGAAGAGCGGAGCCATCCACTCGCTGTCGCGGGCGGCGAGGTAGTTGTTTACCGTTACGATGTGTACACCGCGTTTGGCCAAAGCATTAAGAAACGCCGGGAATGTTGCCACCAGCGTTTTTCCTTCACCTGTTGCCATTTCGGCGATCTTCCCTTCATGGAGCACAACACCACCAATGATCTGCACGTCGTAGTGCACCATATCCCAGGTGATCATGTTGCCGGCAGCCATCCACTTATTATACCAATGCGCCTTTCCGCTGACGATCTTCACGTTGTCGAAACGTTGCGAGAAGAGGTAGTCCTTTTCCGTTGCCGTGACCTCGACGATTTCATTTTCTTTGAAGCGACGTGCAGTTTCCCTCACGATCGCGAACGCGCGTGGAAGTACTTCCATTAGAACTTTTTCCAGTTCCTTGTTGCGATCTTTCTCAATCTGATCAATCTGATTGAAGATGGCTTCTTTTTCATGCAGATCAAGATCAGGCTGATCGGCGACTTGTTTGTGCAAGCCCGCTATCTGATCGTCGATGTCTTTGAGTTTTCCGTCAATGTGCGCCTGAACTTCAACCGTCTCGTTCCGTAAGGCATCATGAGAAAGCGATTTCATCTTTTCTCCTTCCTGCTTGGTACTCTCTACCAGCGGCATGATTCTCTTAATGTCTTTCTCGGATTTGGTGCCGAATAGCTTGGCAATAAATTGTAGCATGTCTTGTCGTTAGTCGTTCGGGCGTGGCAAGCTTTAAAAAATTAATGCCACGGAGGCTATAATCGTCATCTGCACCACCACTGCCGCTAAACGGGTTGTAAAGTTAAGATTTTCGGGGGTGCAATTATAGTTCCAAAACCTCTGGAAAGCGCAATTTGACAGGTCTACCAGAGGCTGGTGTATGAATTATATCTTGAAATCAGTCTCAAAAACCAGTTCAACCGGCCCAGAGAAGAAGATATTGGAGAATGTGCCGTTCTGGCCGGGTTCAAATTCGACTCGCAGATTTCCTCCGCGGGCTCTCAGGTTTATTGGTGAAGGTAGCCGGAACTTATGAGCAACAGCCAATGCGCACGCCGTGGCTCCTGAACCGCTCGAAAACGTTTCATCTTCCACGCCGCGTTCGTAGATTCTGAACGATACAATTTGATCTGGATTTACTTCCACGAAGTCCACGTTGGTACCCTTTGGTCTGTACAATTCACTGTAACGTATTTTCTTTCCTTCGTCAAAGACCGGGTATGCATCAAGATTTTTTACAAATCGTACGTGATGATCAGTTCCTGTATTGATATAGAAATCTTCGCCTTTTGGTTCAATACTTTTCACATCCGCCAATGAAATCCGAACGGTACCGTCAGCGAAGAATTCACCCCGGTGCGGGCCATCGTGCGCTATGAAAGTAAATTGATCTTTAACGACTCCGAGTTTATTCGCAAAATGGGCAACAGCGCGACATCCGTTGCCGCAAAAACTCTGACTGCCATCGCGGTTATGATACACCATCCTGAAGTCAGCATCGGGATGTTTTTCCAAAAGGATCAATCCATCGGCACCAATACCAAAACGGCGATCGCAGATTGTGGAAATCTGATGATCAGAAAACGAAAGCTTTCCGTCGCGATTGTCTGCGAGTACAAAATCATTGCCGGTAGCCTGGTACTTATAGAAGTGCATGAATGCGAAATGTCTGGAAGTCGAAGTGGATGCTCAGTGGTCGTTGATTGGATTGTGGTTTGACTACTTCACTTCCTCATAGTCCACGTATTCGCCCCCTTTGAGGCCGCCTTTCCGGGTACTTTTGCGCTGGGTGCCATCCATATGGACGGAACCTTCCGACGGTCGTCTGAAATTTGGAGGAGGCGCGGGCCGCGACTGTCCAAACACGCGAAAAATAATTACACTCACCTTGTTCAGGACATACAGAAGGAGGATCAGCGCGATTATTAATTTCAACATAGAAATGAGACCGGGTGTAAAGTTAAAAGTTTCCCGGAACAAGGGGTCTAAATACTCATTCAAAACGCCGTCTGGCTCACTTTGGTTCGTAACTTAGAACACCCAAATCCCGCGTTTTATGCTTCAGAATTATATAAAAACAGCTTTCAGAAGTCTGCTTAAGCAGCGCATCTACACACTTATTAATGTCGCAGGACTGGCTGTAAGTATTGTAAGCTGTTTGTTGATTGTGTTATATGTCAAACACGAGACATCCTACGACACCTTTTTCCCTGAAGGCGATCGGGTTTACAAGGTTACCCTTGAAAGGAAGTATCCTAATCACTCGACCTACTTTGCCTCAATCCCACATTCCTATGCAGGCGTCATGCTTAAAGACTTTCCTGAAGTTGAGAACACGCTTCAGGTCCTGGGTCCCAACCGCGACTTGATTGTCACTTACAAATTGAAAGAAGGGGAATCAAAAGTGTTCGAAGAGAACGACTTCCTCTTTGCCGACAGCACGTTCTTCACATTCTTCGATATGCCTTTTATTAAGGGAGACAAGAAGACGGCACTCAATATGTCCAACCAGGTTGTCATCTCAAGCTCAACCGCCAAAAGATACTTTGGAGACGAGGATCCCTTGGGCAAGACCATCAAAGTATTCGACGACTACAAAGTCACAGGAGTCTTTGAAGACCTGCCGGATAACTCGCACTTGAAATTTGATTTTGTGGCGTCCTTTGCGGGCGCGGAATTCAGGAAAGCGGAAAATTTTATCAGCTTCGACTCGCAAACTTACATCAAGCTCAAGCCGGGCTCTGACTGGAAAGCCCTTGAATCAAAATTCCCTGCGATGGTCGACAGGTATGCTTCGGGGCAAATTGAACGTGAACTGGGTCAATCATGGGAAGACTATCAAAAAGCAGGGAATGGTTACAGGTATTTTTTGCAGCCGCTGACGTCCATTCACCTTGATCCTACCAACATTGAATTCACCATCACGCCCAGTGGCAACCGCAAATATGTCTACTCCCTTACGTTCATCGCAGTCTTGATCCTCGTGATCGCATGCATCAACTTCATGAACCTTGCGACTGCGCGTTCTGCTGAACGCGCAAGGGAAGTGGGCGTGCGCAAAGTAATGGGGTCGTTAAAAAATCAACTCGTTACCCAGTTTCTGGTCGAGGCAACACTCTTAACATTCACAGGTACATTGATTGCCGTGGCCGCCGCTTATTTTTTACTTCCCACCTTCAACACATTGGTTGAAAAAAATCTGCATCTGGTTTTTACGCCCGATGTGGTGTTGGGCCTGACAGGTTTTGCGTTGCTTGTGGGTGTGCTAGCGGGAATCTATCCCGCTTTCGTTTTGTCCGCCTACAATCCCGTCATTGTGATGAAAGGAAATTTTACAGCGGGCGCAAAAGGGACCTGGCTGCGCAACGGTTTGGTGGTTTTCCAGTTCATGATTTCGATCGTGCTTATCGTGGGTACGTTGGTAGTAGGTCGTCAAATGAAATTCATGCAGAACAAGGATCTGGGTTTTGATAAAAGCGCGGTAATGATGGTGGGTCGTGCGTGGAACCTCGATAAGAAACAGCAAACCTTCATCGATGAAGTGAAGCAGTTTCCGGGCGTGATATCTGCTGCCGCAACCAGTTCACGGGTTGGGAACCGCGATGATGTATTCGGACAAATGTTTCAACCTGAAGGCTCAAACGAAGTGCTGACGGTGAAGTCAATGATCCTCGACGATGAATTTGCGCAGAACATCGGTTTTGAATTAAAGGAAGGACGCTTCTTTTCAAAAGACACCAATGACTCACTCCATATTTTGCTGAATGAGACCGCGGTGAAGACCATTGGTTTGAAGGACCCTGTGGGACAAAAGCTCTCAAATACGGATTTGTTTCGCGGCGACCCCAAACGTGAAGGGCAGCGGTTTTTCACGGTGATCGGTGTTATAAAGAATTTCCATTTTCAATCATTGCGCGATGAGATCACACCATTGGTGGCTTTCAACCGCGAGATCTTTGGAAAATTCTCCAACAGCCAATACGTGGCCATTCGAGTGGAGCCCGATAAGGTGCAGCAGGTAATTCCTAAGGTCCAGGCGAAATGGAACGAAATGGTTGAAAACAAACCCTTCCGGTATGAATTTCTCGAAGACAATCTGAATCAGGGATACGCCGAGGAACAGCGATCCGGAAAGTTGTTCAGGGTTTTTTCGGGGCTGGCCATCATTATCGCCTGTGTGGGATTATTCGGCCTTTCTGCCTATACCGCGAGCCTTCGCACCCGGGAAATTGGAATTCGGAAAGTAATGGGTGCGTCAGTAGGCAGTGTGGTGATGCTTCTCTCAAAAGACTTTACCAGGCTTGTGATCGTATCGTTCGTACTGGCCACACCGTTGTCGTGGTGGATGATGGATACGTGGCTGAATGGGTTCGCGTATCGCGTTTCATTGGGCGTCGACGCCTTTTTAATAGCCGGTGTAATCGCTCTACTGATCGCAGGGTTAACGGTGAGTTATCAATCCATCAAGGCCGCAGTAGTGAATCCGGTGAAGTCGTTGAAGAGCGAATAGTGAACTATAAAAACGCTTTTCCCAACATAGCACTCTCCCTGTAAAGACCGTCTTTGGCAAGAGATCTCATGATAACCGCGCCTATCGCCACATCACCTCCGCGTGTCAGGGCATAATGCGTGGCGGCATCCCGATAAAATCGAAGTCGCCCTGCTAAATCCACATCGTTTAGATAATGTTTTACGTCGTAGGCGGAGCGATTTTGCCAATAATCGAAGGGCTCAACCTGAGAAAATGGCTTGGTGAACACAATACCGACTTCATCAGAGGTTTCAATAGTGATCTGTGAAGATCTTTTTTTTCGAATCGATTCCAAATGCGCGAACGGATCTTTCAGAGGTTCAATGGAAAATTCATTTTTCAGAACCTCTCTGCATTTCTCTCTGAGAGGCCAAACTTCCAGGGCTTCGATGCGCCTTGCAAGTTTCTCTGATGATTCAATATGATATGACAGAATTTCCGCGTCGCCTATGGCATAGACCAATTGAAGAAATTCATTCAGATTTGCAGCTACCAAACGCATGGATTCACCCATGGGCGTAACACAAACAATCGGTGTTTCCGTTAAATCTTTTGAGTAGTCGAAGTCAGTGAGAAATCCGAAATGAATACCGTCTCCGGCTGTAAAAGCGAATGGGATCACGTCCAAAGGTGTGCTGACCATCTGTTCCTGATCGTACTGAATGAGAAATGTAAGCCCCTGCCAGGTGTTTTCACCGATTTTTTCCCATGCCTCCAACCTACGCAGCACATCGGGCATTTTGAAGTCACCGAACGAAAAGGGTGTCATCTCGAATAACGGAGTGTTAGGATGTATAAATATACTTGACCCCGCACCAGGAAGCGCAAGAGTGAACAGCCGTTTAAGCCCCTAATAGACGGGAAAAGAGTTACCTGCTCAGATACAAATTCCTTTCAGAATAAATATTGAGGAAGTAATCATCCATCAAATCGTCGATGAAGTAGATGGCTTCGCCGGTTGATTTCATTTCAGGTCCGAGTTCTTTGTTCACTTCAGGAAATTTGCTGAACGAGAATACTGGCACTTTGATGGCGTAGCCCTTCTTCACCGGATTGAAATTGAAGTCTTTTATCTTCTTTTCACCCAGCATCACCTTGGTGGCATAATTCACATAAGGTTCATCATAGGCTTTACAGATGAATGGCACCGTGCGCGACGCGCGCGGGTTCGCCTCGATGATATACACTTTGTCGTTCTTGATCGCGAACTGGATGTTGATCAATCCTACAGTCCGCAACGCAAGGGCGATTCGCTTCGTGTAATTTTCAATCTGCTTCATCACGAAGTCACCGAGGTTGTAGGGCGGAAGTACTGCGTACGAATCACCGGAGTGAATACCTGCCGGTTCAATGTGCTGCATAATACCGATGATATAAACATCTTCGCCATCACAGATCGCATCTGCTTCCGCTTCGATCGCGCCGTCGAGAAAGTGATCCAACAGTACTTTGTTTTCGGGGAGATGTTTCCAGATATCCAAAATGTGATTCTCGAGTTCGGTCTCGTTGATCACGATCTTCATACTCTGGCCCCCCAATACATACGAAGGTCTCACCAGCAAAGGAAAGCCGATGGATTTAGACACCTCGATGGCTTCATCCGCATTGGTGGCAACGCCAAACTCAGGGTAGGGTATATTCAGCTCTTTGAGCAGGGTTGAAAAACTGCCGCGATCTTCCGCAAGGTCGAGCGCGTCGAAGGACGTACCCATGATTTTCACACCGTATTTGTGCAATTTTTCCGCCAGCTTCAGGGCGGTCTGCCCACCGAGCTGAACGATCACACCTTCAGGCTTCTCGTGCTGAATGAGATCCCACAGGTGCTCCCAGAAAACGGGCTCGAAATAAAGTTTGTCGGCAATGTCGAAGTCGGTGGAAACCGTTTCGGGATTGCAATTGATCATGATGGCTTCGTAGCCACATTCTTTTGCAGCGAGGATGCCATGCACGCAGGAATAATCGAACTCAATGCCTTGCCCGATACGGTTAGGCCCTGAACCAAGCACGATCACTTTCTTTTTATTGGAAGAGACGGACTCATTCTCAGAGTCAAACGTGGAGTAATAGTAAGGTGTCTTTGCGCCGAATTCGGCAGCACACGTGTCTACAAGTTTGTAAACACGATTGATACCCATCTCGCGTCGTTTCTTATGTACTTCACTTTCCTTGCAATCGAGCAGGTGAGCGATCTGACGGTCGGCATAACCTTTCTCTTTGGCGGTCCTCATCACCGAGGCCGGAATGGTTTCGAGATTGAACTTCGACAATTCCTGTTCGAACTCAACAAGATCCCAGATCTGTTCCAGGAACCACTTATCTATTTTTGTGAGGCTGCTGATCGTCTTCATCGAAATACCCAGCTTCATCGCATCGTAGATATGAAACAACCGGTTCCAGCTGGGGTGTTCGAGGCTTTGCAGCAAATCAGCCTGTTTGGTCAGCTCTTTTCCATCCGCACCTAGTCCATTTCTTCTGATCTCCAGCGACTGACATGCTTTCTGTAACGCTTCCTGAAAATTCCTTCCGATACCCATCACTTCACCCACAGACTTCATCTGCAATCCGAGTTGACGATTTGCTCCGTGGAACTTGTCGAAGTTCCACCGTGGAATCTTAACGATCACGTAGTCAAGGGCCGGCTCGAAGTATGCTGTAGTGGTTCCTGTGATGGCGTTGCTCAACTCATCGAGGTTATAACCGATGGCCAGCTTCGCGGCGATCTTTGCGATTGGATATCCGGTAGCTTTTGAAGCAAGTGCCGATGACCGGGAGACCCGCGGATTGATTTCGATCGCAATGATCTGATTGTCGTCGTCAGGATTTACTGAGAACTGGACATTACATCCACCGGCAAATTTTCCGATGCCGTTCATCATCTTGATTGCGAGATCGCGCATATTCTGATACACTGTATCTGGCAGCGTCATCGCAGGCGCAACCGTGATGGAGTCTCCAGTGTGAATTCCCATGGGATCGAAATTTTCGATCGAGCAGATGATGATGACGTTTCCAATGCCATCGCGAAGAAGTTCGAGCTCATATTCCTTCCAGCCCATAATACTTTTTTCCACGAGCACTTCGTGGATGGGCGATGCATGCAGACCTCGGTTCAGAGCCTCATCGAAATCCTCCGGGTTATCGACGAAGCCACCTCCAGTACCACCCAGCGTAAAGGACGGTCTGATGACCAGCGGGAAGCCAATTTCCTGGGCAATCTCTTTACCCTGAAGGAAGCTGGTGGCTGTTTCTCCTTTGCACACACCCACACCGAGTTCAAGCATTTTCAACCTGAATTTTTCACGGTCTTCCGTCGTTTCAATCGCCTTGATGTCGACCCCGATAATCTTGACGCCATAGTGTTCCCAGATGCCCGCTTTTTCGCAGTCGATGCAAAGATTGAGGGCCGTTTGACCTCCCATGGTGGGAAGCACTGCGTCGACGTGATGCTTTTCCAGGATTTCCCTGATGTATTTCTTCTCCAGAGGCCGCAGGTAGACGTGATCAGCCGTCACCTTGTCGGTCATGATAGTCGCAGGATTGGAGTTAATGAGGATCACCTCAATTCCTTCTTCCCGCAGCGATCTTGAAGCTTGTGAGCCGGCATAATCGAACTCACAGGCCTGACCGATAATAATGGGGCCGCTTCCAATGATGAGGATGGAGCGAATACTGCGATCTCTTGGCATGGTGGGATTGGATAAATCGGGCAAAAATAAACACCCGAGCGAAGGTTTCCGCAGGTTGCAGTAATTTAAATTTGTCCTGTTCAAGTAAAGGTCTAACGATTATTTTTTCGTCCTTGAATGACAGCATGAACATCAATACAAAAGCCGCTGAACAAAACTCATTCGATGCCATCGTTGTCGGATCGGGGATCAGTGGAGGGTGGGCCGCGAAGGAACTTTGCGAAAAGGGTTTAAGAGTATTGATGCTGGAACGCGGACGGCCTCTCTCACATCCAAATTACCCGACATCCACGCTCGACATCTGGGACATTCCCAATGGCGGCCGGCTGACGCGCGCAGACATCGAACGTTGTCCGGTTCAGGCACGACATTATTCTTACCGTGCAGACAACAAACATTTCTACATCAATGATCTGGAGAATCCTTATCATGAGACAAAACGTTTCGACTGGATTCGGGGTGATACGGTTGGCGGTCGTTCACTTCTCTGGGCGCGGCAAAGCTATCGCTGGAGCGATCTTGATTTCGAAGCCAACCTCCGCGACGGCGTGGCGATCGATTGGCCCGTACGCTATAAAGACCTGGCGCCGTGGTATGACTACGTCGAATCTTTCATCGGTGTCTCCGGCAATTCGGATGGGATCGCACACCTCCCTGATGGAAAGTTTCTTCCTCCGATGGAGATGAACTGTGTGGAAAAGAGTTTTAAGGGAATTGCGGAAGAGAAATTTCCTGGTCGCAAAGTGATCATCGGGCGGACCGCCAATGCGACTGCTCCGGTCAAGGGGCGTGGCGTTTGTCAATATAGGAATCTTTGTCATCGGGGATGCCCGTACGGCGCTTACTTCAGCACAAATGCAAGCACACTGCCGGCGGCTTTTGAAACGGGTAATCTCACCCTTCAAACCAATGCCCTTGTCAACAAAGTTATTTACGATGAAAAGAGTGATCGTGCGACAGGTGTTGAAGTCATCGATACGGAGACGAACGCCATCACTGAATATTTCGCGAAAGTAATTTTCGTTAACGCATCGACGATTGCCACGGCTGCGATATTATTAAATTCCACTTCGGATCGCTTTCCAAATGGTCTGGGAAACGACAGCGACCAGTTGGGAAGGAACATCATGGATCATCATAAAGGAGCCGGTGCTGAAGCGAACGTCGATGGCTTCGAAGAATTTTACTATTCCGGAAGGCGACCGAACGGACTTTATGTACCACGCTTTCGCAACATCACCGATCATAACGAAAACTACTTGAGGGGATTCGGTTATCAGGGCGGGGCTTCGCGCGAAGAATGGCGCGATGAGATCACACTTAGACCTATTGGCTCCGAACTGAAAAATGAAATTCAAAAACCGGGCGGATGGAAGATCAGGTTTGGCGGCTTTGGGGAGTGTTTGCCTTATTCTGAAAACAGAGTGACGCTCAATCCAAATCAAAAAGACAAGTGGGGTCGCCCCGTGCTCAACATCGATTGCGAGTTCAAAGCAAATGAAAAAGCGATGAACAAAGACATCGGCGGTTCGATTGCTGAAATGTTGGATGCGGCCGGCTATAAAAATATCGCGGTCAATTCAGGTATGTCATTCCCGGGGAATTCGAATCACGAAATGGGCACCGTGAGAATGGGTCGGGACCCAAAGACTTCCGTGTTGAATGCTTTTAACCAGATGCATGCCGTGAAGAATGTATTTGTTACAGATGGCTCTTTCATGGTCTCTTCTTCCTGCGTCAATCCATCTCTCACGTACATGGCCATGACGGCCCGCGCTTGTGCCTTTGCTGTAAGTGAGATGAATAAATTAAATTTGTAGATAATTAATAAGATTTCTACGTCGGATCACGCTAGGTAATTCTCGTATTTCGTAGAAAATTCTTGAAGAACAAGAAATCTTTGCAGTGCTTCGAGTTACAAAAACAAAATTTCTCAATTGAAAATGAGCCGATTTTCCAGCGCGTTGATCTTTCTGATCGCATTCTCCATGTCTGTTTTCACGTGTAAGAAAGCTGATGATCCTTTTTCAGCAGAAATGCATAAGGTGGTGAGCAACGATGTGGAATTTGAATCGGTTACCAACGAGGTTGACGACATGGTGCTAAGTGCTTTGGTTTCAGCCGACACGCCAAAAGGCAGAGCGGCTGCAATCACCGATGACAGGATCACCTGCGCCACGCTCACGTATGATTCAACTGCAAACCGGGTCACAGGATCGGTTACCATTGATTTCGGAGTCGGCTGCACCGATGCCCGTGGTAACCTGCGCATCGGAAAAATCACGGTATCGTGGACCGGTGGGCGATGGTATAAGGTGGGATCTCACCAAACGATATCATTCACGGGGTACGCAGTCAACGGTATTGCTTTCAGCAGTACAGATGTCCGCACCATCCATAACATCAGCTCTGTATCCTCACCACTCACCTGGACCGTGGAGGGGGTGCATAATCTTGTTTATGCAGACCTGGTGGGTGGCAACCGGACCATTCACCTAACCAGGCAATGGGTGCGGGCCGCAAATCCTTCGGACGACAGACTTATTATTTCCCAGACGCGTGGTTCTGCTAATGCAGCCTCGGGAACAAACAGATATTCCAAATCTTACACCGTAGTTATTACAACCCCCATTGAGTACCTGCGTTCGTGTACCTTCACCAACAAGGTCATGCGACCAGTAAAAGGTACGCGAACGATTACTTACGACAGCAATAAAACCGTGACTGTTGACTTTGGCACAGGTGCCTGCGATGCGAATTTTACAGCTACCAATGGCGTCACAACCAAAACCTTCACGTTCAAAAACAATGGCATTGACGATTAGTCGCTTCTTTTGATCGTCATTTAAACAGATAGTGAAAATTCACGGCGCTGCGATGTGGACTGTGTTTTCGCACGCCTTTTCCTCAAAATCAGCCGAATAGAACCGCTTTCAATACGTATTTCGCGTATTTCTTGAAATTTTCACCCTGCGATTAAACCCGGGGCAGGGTTTCTGTTCTAAACCCCAACTAAACAAAAAACAAACTATGAAAAACGAACAGAAACTAAAGGTCGGAGGGATGTTGGCTTTGATCCTTGGGACGACCATGTTCCTGGCATCCTGCTCGAAAGAAGAGCCTTTTTCCGGGGAAGCATTACAGACCGTGAACAACGATGCGACCGTGGAATCACAGGTGAATGAAACGGAAGACATGAGTTCCAACGCGTTAACATCCGCTGACGCTCCCTCAGGACGCGCGGAAGCTTCTTTTACAGACGATCGTTTCAAGTGCGCAACTTTCACATTTGACTCGACGGCAAATCGCGTCTCAGGGAAAGTGACTATCGATTTTGGAACAGGCTGCACAGATCCCAGGGGAAACACAAGAAAAGGAAAGATTATCGTATCGTGGTCCGGTGGCCGTTGGTACAAAACAGGTTCTGTGATCGTGGTCAACTACAGTGGATACAGCATCAACGATGTAAAATTCAGTGACAACGATATCCGTACCGTCCGCAATATCAGTTCTGTAGCCTCACCGCTCACATGGACTGTGGAGGCTTCTCACTCACTCACCTGGCCCGATGGAAACACTGCAACACGTACGATCCACCACACCCGCCAGTGGGTGCGTTCTGCCACCATCGTTGATGATAAGTTTATCGTAAGTCAGACGGCAGGCGCTGCCAACGCGGCCTCAGGTACCAACCGTCATAATGTAGGGTACTCTGTTCAGATCACAACCCCCCTCGAGTATGATCGCTCATGTGCCATCGCGAATAAGGTATTCAGGCCCGTGAAAGGTGTGCGCGTGATTACCTACGATACCAACAAAGTTGTCACGATTGATTTCGGCGACGGAACTTGTGACAGGGCTTTCACCATCTCAGCGAACGGACGTACACGCACGGTGAGTCCGAAGAATGACAGTTCGGCGGATTGAGTAGTTGAGTAGCTGAGTAGTTGAGGAGTCGGGAATGGGCTTAGCCTATTCCCGATTTTCTTTTTAGATCAGATCAAATTTCTTGCTTTCAGTTCGAGATACTTATTGATGGTGTTTACCGTCAATTGCTGGGGGCTGGTAAGAATGGATTGAATGCCATGACGATTCAATTCTTTCACGATCAATTTTTTGTCGTAGCTGAATTTTTCCGCAATGGCTTTGTGGTAGATTTCACGCACCGTATCGGCGTGAGCCTCCAGGAGGTGCTTTAGCTCTGTGTTTTCAAAAAAGATCACGACTAATAGATGTCGTTGTGCAAGGCTCTTCAGATACGGAAGCTGTCGCTCCATCGCGTACAGGCTTTCAAAATTTGTGAATAACAAAAGCAAGCTGCGCTGGGTGATCTTACTGCGGATTTGCGAATGTAGTCTTGAGAAATCAGATTCCCGATAAGCCGTTTTTTGATGATAAAGTGTTTCCTGGATCAAAGCCATCTGGTTGTTTTTGCGGCTTGCCGGCAGCAGGGAACCAATCTTGTCCTGAAAAGTAATGAGGCCGGCTTTGTCAAATTTTTTAACGGCAATGTTAGAGATCACCAGGCATGCATTGATCGCATAGTCCAGCAGACTCAATCCTTCAAAAGGCATTTGCATAACGCGGCCTTTGTCAATCAGGGAATACACCTGCTGCGAGCGTTCATCCTGGAATTGATTCACCATGAGCCGGGCCTTTCGCGCCGTGGCCTTCCAGTTTATCGTGCGTATATCATCACCACTCACATATTCCTTGATCAGTTCAAACTCCTGATTTTGACCGATTTTCCTGATCTTCTTGATACCTACGTCGATGAGTCTGTTGCTGATTGCCAGCAACTCATATTTCCTCATCTGGAGATACGAAGGATAAACGGGTACCATCTTGTCAGCACTGAACCTGAATCTCCGGGCAAAAAGTTGCAGGGGTGAACTTGCGATCACGTTTACTGCGCCGAACGAGTATTCACCGCGTTTTACCGGACGTAGTTGATATTGAATGACTTTGTTTTCGCCCGGCAACATAGAGATATTGAATTCAAGATCGCGGCGTTGGAACTGATGAGGGATCTCGTCAAATACCCTCAATGAAATGGTGAATGAATAAAAGTTTTCCAGGTGAATGCGGATGTCATTCTCATCTCCGTTAGACAACCGGTCCGCCGAAATGCGATGACCGTTCATACCGCGGCGCACCCGGAAAAGCAATATCAGATCCGTTAATAAAGTCGCCAGGAAAAGGTAAAAGGCGGCCTGGGGTATCCACAGCGGCGATGTAACCACAAACGTCACGATAAACGCCGCAACCAGTCCGCCCGCGACGACGAACAGTCTGTTGTTGACATAGAGGCTGCGAAAGAGTTTCATCAGCGGGGCACTTCGATCTTATCAATAATCTGTTTCACCACTTCGTCGGCAGACGTGCCTTCCATTTCTTTATCGGGGTTGAGCACAATCCTGTGGCGTAACACCGGCAAGGCCATCGTCTTGATGTCTTCAGGTGTCACGAAGTCGCGTCCCTGCAGTACCGCATAGGCTTTAGCAGAAGTCAGAACGGCAACCGACGCGCGAGGTGATGCACCAAGGAAAAGCATCGGGTTGCTTCGTGTTTCGGAAATGATCTGTGCGATGTATCTGATCAGGTTGGTTTCAAGATGAACAGCTTGGGCAATCTGCCTGAACTTGTGCAGGTCATCTGCGTTTAACACCGCCTGAACTTCCTCGGTGGGTGCGGCGCTCCTGCGATTGTGCTGCCGGGTGATGATATCAGTTTCCTGGTCCAGGGTTGGATAATGCACAACGATTTTGAAAAGGAATCTGTCCAGCTGCGCTTCGGGCAAACGATAGGTACCTTCGTGTTCGATGGGGTTTTGTGTGGCAACCACCAGGTAGGGACTCTTCATTTTGTACGTGCGTCCATCGACCGTGACCTGCCTTTCCTCCATCACTTCAAACAACGCCGCCTGTGTCTTGGCCGGAGCGCGGTTGATCTCATCGATGAGAACAGTGTTTGAGAAGATGGGCCCCGATTTGAATTCAAAATCGGACGTTTTTATGTTGAACACAGAAGTTCCGAGCACATCGGATGGCATCAGGTCGGGCGTGAACTGAATGCGGCTGAAGTCTACAGAAATCACACGCGACAGTAATTTTGCGGTCAGCGTTTTGGCCACACCCGGCACACCCTCTATCAATACGTGTCCATCGGCAAGCAACGCCGTCAACAACAAATCGATCATCGCCTCCTGTCCGACAATTACTTTTCCTATTTGTTCCCGGATGCGGCGAAGATTTTCCTGCATCCCGCCAAGGTCCAGCCTGTTTTCAAAAACACTTTCTGCCATTTGACTTTTATTTTCTTTTTATGAATTTCTAATTCCCAATCCCTTATCCCTTATCCCTTATCCCTAATCCCTAATCCCTAATTCCTAATCCCTAATCCCTAATCCCTAATCCCTAATCCCTAATGCCCAATCCCTAATCCCTAATGCCCAATCCCTAAACCTATCCCATAAATTTCTCAATCTGATCATTCAAATCCCGGAGGTCTTTTTCGCCAATCGATGCGCTGTTTTGAAGTCGCCGGATAAGACTAAATAACGTCATTACTTGCTCTTCATTTTTCCCTGTTTTTTTTGCCAGACGCGGTATGAAGTTGTCAGTTGAATCGTTGGGATTGATCAAATACCGGCTGCGCAACTGATCAAAAAAGAACAGAATTTTTTTGTCTGCGATGTTTTTGTGATCACCGCGATTGAAATAAAGATTGCCAACTGTGGCGACAAATTCAAGTGATGAGTTGGTGAGTCGCGGTATGACGGGAATGATCCTCTGCTTTCTCTTCGCCTCGAATGCCATGAATAACAGTAAGGCGATCAATGAAATGTAGTACGCCCATGCCAGCGGTTCATGGGTGAGGATAAATCTCAGAGGTGTTCGGGACTCAAGTCTGCCAACGCTGTAATACTCCAACCATCGCACATCGGCTGGGGGTAAATAGGACAATGCTATTGCCAGGAATTGATGATGATCTCCTTTCAGCGCATAAATATTCGTAAAGGCCAATGGGGAGCTGCACAAAATAATACTGCCCTTTCCCCATTCTATTTTTATCATCATGGGTTTATGAAAATCATTTTCAACGATAACACTCGCAGGCGGGTGGTCTGTGACGCCGTCAGGCATTTTCCCATGCCGCTCCTTATACCTGGCCGTGTCCAGTAAGCTGAGGTAATTGTGAATGTTATCGCGACGGAAGACGAAGTGTGTGGCTGTGTCAAGGCGGGGATTCATGTATTTCAGATATGATGTGTCCCTTCTTGCCTGAGACCAACCGCCTTCAAAAAGGTAATCATTTGACCTAAGCCAGAGCGTGTCAGCCAGCGGGCCATAGAAATTCTCAGCCCCGATAAAGGCGGTTGCTCCTGCATGAACATGATTCAACAACACCTTCACGTCCTCTTTGTCAGCTGAATAGCGGTGTGAGAGGATGAAAATATTCTCGTTTGCCTTCAGGCTATCCTTCAGTTCGTATAGTGTCTTGTTTGTGATCTGAATCTTATTGCCGGCGAAGAAAGAGGGTAGCATTTCTTTCAAAACATAAGCGCCAAAAGGATTTTTATCTTCCGATGCATAGGTGGGAGTCCAGTCGAATTCTTTAGGACCTGACAACTTAATCACCAGAAAAACTCCGAACGCAAACGTGAGGTAAAGAATATATTTCCAGTCTTTCCTCATTTCACTTTTGTCCTCCAGGTATTGAAAATTCCCTGCACACGGTCAAACAGATTTTGATTCACATTGAAATCGCCATACCAGGTGTAATCAAAATAAAAGCTCAGCTCGTTAAATCCGGTTTTCAGGTCACCGTCATTCAGTTCCGACAAATAATCGTGATTGGTTTTGCCGGGCCTCCAGTCTACATGTTGTTTATCAGAAAGGAGTTTTAATGCATACAAAAACGTGAGTCGCACGCCGAGCCTGTATTCTTTTTTGTCCAGCGCTTCATGGATCAATTTCTCGAAATCCATTTCATGAATGTTTTCGGTGAATGCTCCGTAGGCCACCGAGCCTTGGTCCGATCCGGATCTGAAAACCCGCAGCGCGTCTACTTTCAGAAGCATCATGACCACAACCACCAATACGATGAGTCCCACGGTATAAAGCAATACGCGCCCCCAATTGGTACTCGTTGCTCCACGGAAGAGCCATCCGAACAGTTCGGACAACCAGTTGATAAAACGGTCCCAAAGACTTTCGACTACGGTGGGTGGCTGTCGGTAGTTGAAATCCTCGTCTTGCTTCAGTTCATTCAGTGTGTTTTCGTTGAACGAGCGTTCCTGAATCGCCGTGGAGTCGACCGGTAATTGAGACTCTTGAGTCGGGCTCTGAATGTCGGCGAACAAAGTAGTGTCGGTTGCGGCCGAAGTGCTTCCCTGTGCTAAGACGTAGCCTGTGCAAAAGAATAGTACGACGATCAGAATAACCCGCATGCAACTGTGATTAATAATCCTCCGCATGTTGCGGAGTTTCCGGTGGTTTGCCCAGCGTCTCAATTTCGCCCATTAGTCCACGCGCTTCTTTCAATTCAACGAGATTGTAATATTGAAAGGCCAGGCCGATCGCGGGAAGAACTGAGAGAATAAATTGACTGAGATAGTAAAGTGTCATAAGCGCAGTCATCAAGCCGCCCATCCCGCCACCGGATGAAGAAAAACTTTCGGGATTAATATCATGGAGGGCTTGTGCCACCATGATCACGTACCCGGGTATGAAGAAGACCATCGAGAAGATAGATACCATCAGCGAAAGCACGAAAATATTCCCGAATGTACTCCACCACTTACCCCGTGTCAGTGTGAATGATCTTGCGATGGAGGAAAAGAAGCTCCTCTTCTCCATCGCCCGTATCACGAATACCAGTGAAGAAGAAACATACACATAGAAGATGGCGATGATCAGGAAAAGAACTCCAAAAAAGACAAGGAATGGTGAGATGGCCCCCAATACGAACACCGGAACCAGGAGCAATACGTAAGCGACAATTGCCACGAGCGCAAAAAGTGCGATGGTCACGACATACATCCCGAGGGTCTGCCTGACACGGTCCCACACTTCATGTACCTCGATCTGGTTTGATCGCTTCTCACGGTAAAGAATGATGTAGTTATAGGTGGTAGAAAGCAGCAGCACCGCGCCCACGATTAAAAAAATCAATCCGAATACAATTTCCATCCAGAAGCCCGGGGATGAAAAGTATGCGCTCGCTGATTCGGGATCTCGCCGCAGACTGAGGCCCATGAAGTCGGCGTAAAACGACCCGATCAGCAAACTTGCGATCAACGTAGGGGGACCGCCGATATACAGGACGCTCCGGATCAGACTCTTAAAGTTCTGTACGACAAAAGAGAACGTGGCGTTCAGCTTGTCGCCGAAGTCGCGCTTTCTCTGAAATTCTATGTACTTAAATTCCTTCATGTTAAATATTTACTTTGCCATGTTCTTTGATTAGTGCATCAGGATCGGCTGGCCGATATAAACGAATGGGATAAACAATAAAATACCAAATCATCAACGATGCTGAAAGCCCGATGATACCGGTTTTAAAAAGCCAGTGCATAAAGGCGTAACGAGTGATCACTCCCTCAATGAAGGCGGCAAGAATGAAGAAAGGCACCAGCCCCATTACAATCTTGAGGCCTTTCACCGCTCCGGTCTTGAATGACTCCAGCCGCGAATAGGTTCCGGGGAACATCAGACTGTTGCCCATCACAAAACCCGCAGCACCCGCAATCACGATCGATGAAAGTTCAATGGTACCATGGAGCATGATCACTGGAAATGCCTGGGCAAGTTGCTGTTCGCGATAGAAGAAAGTAATGAAGGTTCCCACCATCAAACCATTGCTGAATAGATGGTACCCTGTGCCCAGGGAAAAGAAAACGCCATAGATGAAAGTATAAAATGAAACCATGATGTTGTTCAGCGCGATTCGGAAGAACAAGGTGGACTCGTCGGCAGAAGCGTATACTTTGGTGGGGTTCCCATTCTTAATGTTTTCCAATGTCATGTTTACGTAGTAATCGCCAAGAACCAGGCGCACGAAGGTGTCGTCGTATGCGGCCGACACAGCCCCGATAATCCCTGCCAGCATGAAAATGACAAATGCGTTGAACATGGGTTTACGCGATTCATACATAACCAGGGGCAACTCATTTTTCCAAAATGTTACAAACCGACTGGTCTCCTCTTTTTTGTTGCGGTAGATCTCAAGATGAATTTTGCTCGCTAGCGAATTCAGATACGCCGTTGTCCTGCTTTCGGGATATTGGGTGCGTGCGAATGAGAGATCGTCTGTGACCTGTATGAAAAGCTCAGCGAGATGGTCTGGCTGAGCCGATCCGGGATTTTTTATGATGTTTTCAAATGCCTCCCAACGGGCACGATTCTGTTGAATGAAAGCGGCTTCACGCATGGTAAGACGGGTGGAGGCAGGAAAACATAAAAATATAAAATCACCCTGCGACTTCAAGCCGCAGGGGCAACATTAACGTAATGTCTTTGTGTTATCCTTTTTTCGCTGCTTCTGCAACTTTCCGCCAAACGCGGAACATGTTGCCGGAACAGATCTGCTCTATATCCGACTGTGTATAGCCTCGTTTCAGCAGCTCATAAATCAGATTCGGATACTGTGACACATCTTTCAATCCGTCGGGAAGATTTTCAACGCCGCCCACACCATCGTAATCGGATCCCAAACCTACGTGATCGATGCCCGCAAGTTGAACGATGCGATCGATGTGGTTTGCGACCGTCTGAACATCCGTGGCAGGAATGGGATTTTCTTTCTTGAATTGATCGATGGCGATCTTTCCGAGCGAGTCAGTAGCGGTGAGGCCGCGCGCATTCAACATGGAGTCAATTTTTTTGCTTTGCTGTGAAAAGTCGCCACTGAGAAACGCGTTGTAAAAATTCACATCGATCACGCCGCCATGCTTGCCCATCTCACGGATCATGTCATCCGTCATATCACGTCGCACGGTGGGTGCAAAATAGCGGCACGACGAATGAGAGGCGATGCAAGGAACTTTCGTGAGCTTCATTACCTGATAGAAGGTGCTGTCATCGACGTGTGAGATATCCACCATGATCCCCACACGGTTCATTTCTTTCACTACCTCGCGGCCAAACGGGCTCAATCCACCCCAGGTGCGTGTCGTATCACCCGACGAATCGCAAATCTGATTGTCTTTGGAATGGGTAAGCGTCATGTACCGGATACCGCGGTCGTAAAAGTATTGGACGTTCTTCAGATCGTCTCCCACGGGAGCCGCGTTCTCCATGCCCATCGGCAGAGAGATTTTACCTTCTTTAAAATTCTTTTGTACTTCCTCCACACTTCCTGCGAGCGCAAACTTATCGGGAATGTTTTCCGCAATCCCACGCACCATATCGATCAGTGAATCTGCCAGCACTTTTCCTTTGTCGGGAAAAGCCTGATAAGAAGATGGAATGTAAATCGACATAAACGGAGCCGAAAGGCCTCCTTTTTTTGCGCGCTCGTAATCGAAATCGCCTTCGTCACTTTTGATGGGAATGCCCATATATTGACGTTCAACACGGAAATTCTTGATTTTTAATCTGAACGGAAGGTCCACATGCCCGTCGGTGATTACGTATTTGTGGGCAAGCTCGTCCGCGAACCCGCGAAGCTGCTCATCGTTCATTGTCTCTACGGGTTTTTTCTCCGCGCATGAAGCCATCAGCACCAGCAAAACAGCGCAAATCACATAAAAAGATTTCATAGGTTTGGGTTTGGAACTCCAAGATAAAGATTTGAGTCGTAACTGAGATGCAGGTTCGCGTTCGCACAACCCAAAATGTTTTTATCAACTACAAAGTTGCCAGCGTGGGTGACCGCATCCTGGCTTATTTACTTGATCAGATTATCCTGATTGTTTTTATAATCGTCATGTTTGCCATCTATGTGAACGCTAAGATGGATATTGTCTGGGTCTGGATTGTCACGATTGTAGTGCCCTATCTGCTGTATCACCCGCTCTTTGAAATTTTCATGAATGGACAAAGTCCGGGTAAACGCGTCCTTGAGATCCAGGTAATCCGCCTTGATGGTACCCCGGCAACCATCGGCAACTACGTCATGAGATGGCTGTTCTCATTTGTTGATATCAACCTGATGTCAGGCCTGATCGCTGTGCTCACCATCGCGATTGGAGAAAAGGGGCAGAGGCTTGGAGATATGGTGGCAGGTACCTCGGTGGTGAAGTTGACGCCGGAAGCACAGGTTACCGCATCGCAAATATTTGTGCCCACACAGGCGCCAGATTATACACCCACGTTTCTTCAGGTGACTCAGCTTAATGAGCGGGATATCGAATTGGTGCAGCGCGCGCTGGAAGTCAATCGCGACTCGGGAAACACCCAGCCAGTGATGGCAGTGACCGAGCGAATCAAGTCGCTCCTGGGAATCCAGTCCGACCTTCCTCCGGTAAAGTTTCTCTATACCATTGTCAAGGATTTCCAGCATCTCACGGCGCGATGACGAACGATTTGAAAGAGATCACCCGCTCTCAACTTGCACTCCGCAATGGGCAGGACAAACCTGAGGTGTGGATTGCGTACCAAGGTGATGTGTTCGATGTAACAGGATCACGTCTTTGGTTTACAGGCAAGCATTATGAGCATTGGGCGGGACAGGATCTCACCGACGAATTGAAAGATGCACCGCACACCGCGGATGTGTTCAGCAAGTTCAAGGTGATTGGCAAGCTCATTTGAATTGAGCCACGGAGGACACCGATTGAACTCGGACGATTTGAAATTGTAACGGTCATCCGTATCGTGCGTGGTTAAAATGTTCACAGTTCACTAGCTTTAACACTATGATCATTATTGCCGATAGCGGAAGCTCCAAGATCGATTGGAGATTAATTAGTCTGAATGGAGATATTCAGCAGGCGGGTACACCCGGATTCAATCCATACTACCAACCTATCGGCGACTTGACAAAAAGTCTGGTGAATTCATTGGTACCGATTGCCAGGGAAAAGGTGAAGAAGATTTTCTTCTATGGTACAGGCGTTTCATCAAAGAAGAACCAGGACATCGTTCGCGCGGAATTTCACAGATTTTTTCCTGAAGCAGAAGTTGAGATCGAATGGGATCTGCTGGCGGCGGCCCGTGCACTCTGTGGACAGGAGCCGGGTATCGCCTGCATCCTGGGCACGGGCTCGAACTCGTGTCAGTATGATGGTGAAAGAATCAGCAACCAGGTTGCTAACCTGGGTTGGATATTAGCCGATGAGGGGTCCGGCGCTACGATTGGAAAGAAGTTTCTGTTTGATTACCTGAGAAAGCGCATGCCGGAAAAGTTATCCGAACAGTTTAAGATTCGTTTTCCATTCACGCGCGAAGAATTTTTAGAGAAGATCTATCAGCAAGAGAAGCCGAGTACATTTCTTGCG
This sequence comes from Cyclobacteriaceae bacterium, assembly GCA_044227305.1. Taxonomy (GTDB): domain Bacteria; phylum Bacteroidota; class Bacteroidia; order Cytophagales; family Cyclobacteriaceae; genus ELB16-189. The sequence goes on from JBGAFJ010000003.1 coordinate 742,176, forward strand.
ACGTTCTCAAAATTTATTTTTCAGCATTTGAAAGAACCCTATTGCTATAAACTCGTCTACGATAGCTTTGCTGAGTTCTACGAGAACAACGTGATGGCTTATGAAGGCTACAAAAATCTGAAAGTTCATTTCGTGGGATCGATCGCGTTCTATTATAGCGATCTGCTTCGTCAGGTGGCAAACGACAAAGGTGTTACCGTGAAGAATATCCTGGAAACTCCCATCGCAGGATTAACCCTCTATCACCAGAAAGACATTGCCTGAAGCCGGTATATTGTCGAATTTTGTATTTACATCCACAACATCTTGAGCACCACCGAATCGTCATCACGCTACAACGAACTTGAAAAGATGAGTATTCGTGACGTACTCACGGGTATCAATAAAGAAGATAAGTCGGTTCCGGTTGCAGTGGAGAAAGTAATTCCCGCAATTGAGAAGTTGGTTGCGGTCATAGCTGAGAAAATGAGAAACGGTGGACGATTGTTTTACATCGGCGCCGGCACGAGTGGCAGGCTGGGTGTTGTGGATGCCTCGGAGATTCCCCCCACGTATGGCATGCCTCAGGGGAAGGTGATTGGCCTGATCGCCGGGGGTGACACAGCTATCCGCAAAGCAGTGGAGCATGCTGAAGATGATCCGGCTCAGGCCTGGAATGATCTTGGAAAATTCTCAATCAATTCGGATGATGTGCTGATCGGTATCGCTGCATCGGGGCGCACGCCTTATGTGATCGGAGGAGTGATGGAAGCGCGAAAACATGGCATCGTCACAGCGTGCATCACCTGTAATGAGGGCAGTGAACTCGCCAGGCAAGTAGAACACCCATTGGAAGTGGTCGTGGGTCCGGAATTTGTGACAGGCTCTACACGCATGAAAGCTGGCACCGCACAGAAGTTGGTACTTAATATGATCTCGACGGGCACGATGATCCAGTTGGGTCGTGTAAAAGGCAACAAAATGGTCGATATGCAACTGACGAATAACAAACTGATCGACCGTGGAACGCGCATGGTGATGGAAGAGTTGAAGATCGACCGGGCAGAAGCGGAAAAACTCCTGAAGAAGTATGGATCTGTGCGGGAGGCGATAGCCGGACACAAGCATGCATAACATAGAGCCCTATTACAACTGGCTGAAATACTACGACTCCTCCTTCGATCAACGCTCGCCCTTTTATGGGAAAGAATACAACTACGACCTGTTTAAAGACACAATTTACGGATACTACATCCATCCCGCCTGGGATTCCTTTGGATCGGAGACCCTGTATCTGAAGGTGTTGTACGTCAATTACAATCTGGGCTTCGTGATCATCGAGTTTATCGGTGAATGGAATGACACACTTAACAACGACATTATGTTGTTGAAGAGAAATTTTCTCGAGGTCTTGATGAAAGAAGGAATCTCCAAGTTTGTTTTGATCGGCGAGAACCTCCTGAACTTTCACGGTTCAGATGATTCATACTATGAAGAATGGTTTGATGATGTGGAGGACGAGAATGGGTGGATCGCAGCAATCAACCTCCCGGACTTCATCATGTCGGAGCAGACGAAGTTTCACATCGATCACTACGTCAATATGGGAGGAACACTCCAAATCGACAACTGGAGAACATTGCATCCCCAGAAATTGTATGAGTTGGTGAGTGGATTGATTCAGAGAAGGCTGGGGACTTGAATAGTTTCACGCAAAGTTCGCAAAGAGAAAAACGCAGAGGACGCGGAAAGTTTGCGCTCTTTGCGGATCCTTAGCGCCCTTTGCGAGACACCATCGGTATTAATGCTAAAGTAAACTCAACTGTGCACTCTCCACCGGCGCATCTGCCGACACGAAATAGTTTCTCTTTGTTTTGAGCTCACGGCAAAGGACCCGCGTTCGCTTCGATTCACCCTTTTTAAACCAGCGGCCGTGCAGTCCGAAGATGCTGCCTTCGGGTAACTCTGATAGCAACGTTCTATTTTTAAAATTACTGTCATGATCGCGGAATGCCTGGGTCAGGATCATGTCTGAAAAACTGGAAGCCTTTGGATCAATCATATGTTTTTCCAGCACCTTTAGAAGATCAGGTGGGTAAACCGTAGGATTCATTACAGGCACCATCAGTGTTTTGAAGACCGACTTCCATTCAGCTCCATGCGCCTCGTGTTTCCAGCCGTGCGTCTTATGTACAATAAGGTGGGCCACTTCGTGTATGTAAGTCATCAGGAAGAGGTACGGATGACTGTCGTTGTTGACGGTGATGCGTGGATTTTTTCCTGTGCGGCATGAGAAGTCGCCCACTTTCGACACACGCTTTTTCCTTACTTTGAAATCGAAGAGGTGCTGATCCCATAGCTGCATGCAGCAATTCAATGCGGCAGCCGGAATATGTTTCTCAAGCAGCAACTGGAGGCGCGTTCTTTCCATTCAAAAATAAGGGCAATAAAAAAGGCTTTAGATACTAAAGCCTTTTGGTTTTTTCAATCTTTTCAGATTGGCACTCGCTGATTACTTGCTGGCAGTTGTGTCAGTCTTGGTAGTGTCAGCAGGAGCAGTTGTAGTGGTATCTGCAGGGGCAGCAGTTGTTGTCTCTTCAGCAGCAGCTTCTTTTTTACCGCCACAAGCAACAAATGCAAATGCAAAACCGCATACAAACAATAATGCGATTACTTTCTTCATAGTTTACAGGTTTTTAAAATTCGTCGCAAAGATAAGGATTTGGGTCGATTTTAAGCCACTGATCCCAAAAATTTGCCGTTTTTACTGCCAAAAGCCTGAAATCATACCATAACAATCCTTTGCGCCAGGACCGCGGATTTACTTCTTCCGAAAGAACAATCGCACCGGTACCCCCGAGAAATCAAAGTTCTCACGGAGCTTGTTTTCGAGAAAGCGCTGGTAGGATTCGAGAATATACTGGGGCAGATTGCAGAAAAAAGCGAAAGAAGGCGTTGATGCATTCACCTGTGTTACATATTTGATTTGAATATGTTTGCCTTTGACTGATGGCGGTGGATAATGCGTTATTTCCGGCAGCAAAGCATCATTCAATTGAGAGGTCGGCACCTTCTTCACCTTATTATTATAGACTTCAACCGCTTTTTCAATGACCTGGAAGATGCGTTGCTTTTCCAGCGCCGACGCGAAAATGATGGGAATGTAATCCATCGGCATGAGGCTTTCAATCATTGACTTCCTGATCGTGTCGGCGGTCTTGCTATCCTTTTCCATCAGGTCCCACTTATTGACCATGATGACCATCCCTTTGCCCTGCTTTTGTGCGAGCGACAGAATGTTGACGTCTTGGGATTCCAACCCGCGTTGTGCATCGATGACCACAATGCAAACATCACACTCCTCCAAGGCGCGCAGTGACCGCAACACGGAATAGAACTCGATATCCTCATGCACTTTGCTTCGCTTGCGAATACCTGCCGTGTCGATGAGTATAAAATCCTTCTGGAACATTGTATAACGCGAGTGGATCGCATCGCGGGTTGTTCCAGCCTCGTCGGTTACGATGCTTCGCTCCTGGCCGAGCAGCACATTGAGGAATGAGGACTTACCTACATTGGGTCGGCCCAGGATGGCAATCTTTGGGATACCGGCGTTGGGGTCTTCTACGTCCTCAGTCTCGAAAACCTTCACAACATCGTCTAAGAGCTCTCCGGTACCACCCCCGTTTTCAGCTGAAACCGGGTATACTTCCCCCATCCCAAGTTCATAGAACTCCGCGGTCAGTATTGCCTTGTCTGGTGTGTCAGCCTTATTGGCTGCTATAAAAACGGGCTTTTTGTACCTGCGTAAAATATTTGCGAACTCTTTATCATATCCTGTAAGGCCATCACGGCAGTCAACCATGAAGATGATGGCTGTGGCTTCCTCGACGGCGAGTTCTACCTGCCGCCGGATCTGCGATTCAAACTTGTCGTCTGAGCCTGTGACATAGCCGCCGGTGTCTATAACGGTGAAAAATTTGCCAACCCATTCCGCGTAGCCATAGTGCCGGTCGCGGGTTACTCCGGGCATATTGTCCATGATCGCATCGCGTCGCTCCACCAGGCGGTTGAAAAACGTCGATTTACCCACGTTCGGGCGTCCCACGATTGCGACTATGTTTGCCATTTATTTAAAGAAGGTGCAAAGGTAATGATTGGGGTCAACGTTTAAGACTGAAAGTTCAAACCGGGTTCTGAGGCAGGCCTTGAACTTTGAACCTTTAACATTGAACCTTTAACCTTTAACTTTCCATGTATCCGAAGAGGCGGAGTTTATCTTTCTGTTTCCGCCAATCAGAGGCGACCTTAACGTGTGTTTCGAGGAAGACTTTTTTACCGAAAAAATTCTCCATGTCGATGCGGGCTTCGGTTCCCACTTTCTTCAATGAGCTTCCCCCTTTCCCGATGATGATTCCTTTTTGAGAATCCCTCTCGACGAAGATCGTTGCGCGAAGGCGGAGAATGGTGGGTTCATCTTTAAAGTCTTCTATACCTACTTCGGTGCTGTAGGGAATTTCCTGATTATAGTTTTCGAATATTTTTTCACGAATGATCTCCGATGCAAAAAATCTTTCGCTGCGATTGGTGAGTTCGTCTTTCGGAAAGTAAGCCGGATGTTCAGGCAAGAGCGACAAGAGCTTCGGGAGTATCTGATCGACGTTCTCACCTGTCATCGCGGACACGGCTACGATCTCTTTTACGGGAAGATGACTCTTCCAATAGTCAATCATCGCCTTGCGATCGGCTTTCGGTGCCTTGTCTGTTTTGTTGATGATGAGAAGTACGGGGGATGCGGTCTTTTTAAACCGCTCGTATACCGACACGTCGAATTTTTCACCCCACTCCACCACCAGCAATATGGCATCAGCGTCTTCGAGGGAGACCTTCACATAGTTCATCATCGCCTCATGCAAAGCATACTTGGGTTCAAGGATCCCGGGTGTGTCTGAATAGACGATCTGGAAGTCGTCGTGGTTGATGATGCCCATGATCCGGTGGCGCGTGGTCTGTGCCTTGGCGGTGATGATGGAAAGGTTCTCACCCACCAGTTTATTCATGAGGGTCGATTTTCCCACATTGGGCTTTCCGACAATACTTACAAAACCTGCTTTATGGCCCAATTCCGTTGATTTTGGCCCAATTTACGCATTTACCTTCCAATCGCCGGGGGGATTAATAACCAAATGACCCTGGTATGAAAACCTTCATTGGTTTGATGATTTTGATGTTTTTGGGAATGTCGTGTATGGATCAGTCCTGCCCGACTTATGGCAGCGCCCAGAAGCACAGTGCTGCAATGTTTACTGCAAAAAAGGCGAGTCACCGCGACCGCACACCATATTATAAGGCAATTAAATCTCCAGAACGGGATTAAGTTTGGTCCCGAGGCAATCGGGAGGGTTTTTAGTCTGGGGGCGGTTGGTTACCGCCCTTTTTTTGTGGCCAAGGCGGAGATGTTCAGTACCTGATGAGGTAGTTGGCGATGGTTGAGATTCAGCAGATTAGATTCGAAGTTGGTAATTCCCCTAAAGTGGGTAATTTTGCATCACCATATCGCGGGGTGGAGCAGTTGGTAGCTCGTTGGGCTCATAACCCAAAGGTCGTAAGTTCGAGTCTTACCCCCGCTACCAATAAAGCAGACCCTGAGGCACGCGCTTCGGGGTCTTTCTTTTTAGTGTATTGTCTCAGGGTCGCTTTATCGTGCTGAAGTGATCGACGAAGGCGATCTACTGAAAGCACAACAACACGGTCACAATGTCCAAAGGAAGCCTAAATAAAGGAGTATCGGGCTCAAACCCGCCAGCCGGCGGACGTAAGTTTGCGTTTTGCACCTGCTGCGATAAAGCATAAAGGCCTGCAGGATACCCTTTCAGGGTGCGATGTTTTAAAGCCTTTGCATTTATTGCGCGGAGAAAATTTCTGCTTTCAAAACCGTCTCAGGTTACCCATTATGTTTGCTTAACTTGAATAAATTTCCGGAGTTCTCTAACTTCAATGAACACCGCGGTAAGAAACTAGTGTATGAAATACCTCCTTGTATTTTCAGTGCTTATTTGTTGCAGCCGCGTACCAAAATATCAACATGAAATTGGATTTATCAGCAGCGATGAATCGGTGAGCCCGGCACTTTTCAAGGTATGTGATAGTCTTAAAGTGTTTCAATACTATAATTCGTTCCCTAACGGCGGTTATAAATTTAGTAAGAGGAAGCTTCGAAAGGCAATTGAAAAAATTGTCGTTGATGCGACCCCCGCAGATGGATATACGGTTTCAAGGTTTGTAATCAGTTGCCAGGGTCGTGCTGGTAGATTGACCGTTAGTCAATATGATTTGAACTTAAGAGAAGTTAAACCGGATAACCAGTTTGCCAGGCAGATAACGGATATACTTCTCTCCGATACATTAACATGGCAGCCGGTGAAAATCCAGGGTACACCCATGGACACATACATGTATGTCATGGTCAAGATCAATGATGGAAAATTACAAGATATACTTCCTTAGTCTTCTGGTGTGCATTGCGAGTTGTAGCTCTGAACCAGATGCGCCTTACAAAGAACTCAGCGCACAAGCGAAGAAACATTTATCGCAAGATCTTTTAAAAATCGGGGAAGAGAAATATGCACAAGGCAGCCCTGACAACATGAATATTATTGAATTGTCGCTGAGGGTTGACAGTGCCAATTCCTTCGCATGGAGAGAGTTGTCAGTACCCTATTTGAAAAGAGGATTACCTGGTAAATGGAAGCCCTTATTTGATCGGGCGGTCGATCTGGAACCCGTTGCATGGCAAGGGTGGCGTGGATATCTTCTATTATATTTTTATCGGGATTACGCGTCGGCCCTGAGGGACTTTCATGCGACCGATTCACTGACTCCAACTCTTACGGATCGACCACAAGGGATCAGCGTAAATCTCTTGCGGGGAATTGCCTACCTGGGATTGAAAAACTATGCGAAGGCAGAAGAGTTTATTTCTAAATCTATACGTGAGGATAGTGCTTCTCTTGGCGAGAATTGGGTTGATTCAAATTCTTATATATATCAGGGTGTGGTAAAGGAACGTTTGGGTAAAATCAAATCCGCAAAAGCTGCCTACCATAAGAACGTCAAATACAATTCCAATTCGAGCGATGGCTATTTTCATTTGGCAAAAATTCACCTTGAATTGGGCGAACTTGATTCAGCAGTTAACCGAATCGCGCTAGCGCGAACTTTATATACACGGGGTTTATACCTGAGAAACCCCTACGTGGAAGTTCTTGAGCAAATATATTTGGAAGATATCGACGAGCTGGAGGCTAAGATTAATAAGGTTTCTCCGTCGTCACAACATCAGAAATAGCAAACAATTCCTTTCAAATTATAAAATCGTTTGGTAGCTGAGCTTTTTAATTGCGACAATACTTTATGGGCAGGAGTACAAAACATTGTAACCTATGGTAAACTGAAAATGACCGCATTTGAATTACATCTGACTGTTCATTGTTGTCATCAAAAATTATTTTACCTCTGCACCCGGCAGCGGAAAGTTTAATTTATAGTCACTTTTTTGTCAAGCCCTCACTCTATCCGCTAAGAAAAAAGGCGATGGCAAATGGTTGCCCTTTCTATAAACTTCATTAGTTGGACTCCAGCCGGACGACTGGTGCATCAACTTTTGACGGCACCCTCTTAAATAGCGCGACCTGAAAGAAATCCTCCTTAAGGGCTTTTGTTTTATGATTTAATGCTGCTATCTACTCTCTCGTCATTCGATTTCAAATGCACCACACGGGCCGCAAAAAAGCTTGCCGCATTTCCAGTAAGCTCTTTTGAATCGGAATTTCCAAATGTTCGCCAACCCATCGGCATCTTTTGCCTCATCGTACACCCCAAATGAGCTATAAACTGCATGCTCAGTATTATAAAATACAACATTACTGCTTCGAGATATGCGCGCCAATGTGGTTGGCTTGACCTCAATAGGCCTAAATCCAAGCGCGGATGCGGCAGATTCAGCTGAAATACCATCGTTCACCGTCCTGATCGCATCCGCAAAGCTTTTTTGCTGATACGCCTTGCAGATCACTGCAAAGCATGTGTCAGCATAAGCTTTGATATCGGTTGACACCGGATCAAACCTCTTTTGTATAAATCCATTAGCTTTTTGCGCCGCTTCGAGTTCGCTATAGGTGAAGCAAAATCTAACGCCGGTTTTTAGGATGATTGTACAACACTGATTTGCCCGGTCATGGATAACTGTGAAGACCTTCCCGGGACCATACTTGCCGATGGCTGCTTTGATCACCGCGACGGAAGCGCAGTTACCCTCTCCATCGCTAGGTCCTTGCTTAAACGCCTGCATGACGGCATTTTGTGCACAGCACTGAATTCCCGAGAACACAAACCATGCGGCTAATAATATCTTCTTCATAAAAAATGTTTTAACGAGGACTATTAAATGCAATCAGACTCTGAATTTCCTTGTTGATCAAAGAGACATTAACAACACGTTCGCCCATGCAAGTTCTGTCTGCACACAAATTGGAGACCATACAATTCCCATTTGATTTAAGATCGATTCCACCCTCAACGAGTACACCTATAAGTTTGTGTGAAGCGCGATTAAATACAGGAGACCCTGAGTTTCCTTTGAACGTATCTAATGTGGAATAGAAACTCAAACCGTCGATCGCCGATACACTTGCGTTTGTGATGTACTTCATTGGTAACCCCAAAGGATACCCTAGGGCGTACACCAGGTCTTTCAATTTGACCTCGTTATCGGATTCAATAGGAAGCGGAATGGCGCCATCAACAGATCTATCAAGTTTAATAATCGCAAGATCGAGTAGAGCTAATTTATCTGATCGAATTAATTTTTTCGCACGATACACATCTTTCAGTGGGAAGTCGAGGTTAGCTTTCCCGGATTCGGCAAGAATCTTGTATCCGAGAAGAAACATCATTCTTTGCAGCGGTACTGCGTCCAGGTTGTGGCGTGCAGTTAATACCATGTCGCTGGCAATTAAAAATGCTGTCCCCGTGCACACCACCGGTTGCTCACAATAAGGCTCTTCGGGACAAAGACCGAATCTTTGCTGCAAAGTTACCGTCTTTGGGATCGTATGCCCCGTTTCAGTTTTTATCAGCTGAGATGACGATGTAAGTCCTAGTACACTGAATGAGTTGGTAACGACCTTTTGATTTTCTTCCGATGTCAATAAAAGATTTGCGATTTCAAATCTGCTGTCATAGTCCCGAATTGGTGGAGGCGAAGCGAGATTTTGTTCAGTAGGGTCCGGATTGATATCCCAATAACCAAAATTTCCGCCGGACAATTCTGAATCATCGCGATAAATAAATGTGTGCCTGCCTGCTTCCGTTTTATCAGGGTAAACCATCTTTGCCTTGAACTGAGTTGACTCAATTACTTTGAATTCTTGCATCTCATTTTGCTTGAATCCTTTCTGGTCGAACTGATGCTTCAAAAGGCGTTCTCCAAACTCAGTGTCAGTTGTTGCTTTCTCCTTAAGTTCTGGAGTTAGCGGAATAACCGTTTCTCTTGCTAAGGAATCGGGCTTTATTGTTTGACCGTAAGTCGCGACCTTCACGACTACCAGTACAGTGAATAATATCTTTTTCATTTTCGATATGCTTTTGACTTCGTGTAAAAATTGATCAGAGGAATGTCTACCAGGATCGAAAGCCCGTATCGAAATGCACTTTTGTCATCGAGTACTGCCGATGCAGTTGTACTTACAGTTGTTGTGTTGGTGGTGGCGCCGTTGGTAGGATCGGTACTTGTTAGGGTCGTTGTTTTGGTTGTTGTGGCACCGGTTGCATCCGGAACTGAAACCTTCCGCAGCATCGGACCATACTGAATACCTCCTGCGATCGAAAAAGACGACTTTGGAATACCCCAGATCAACTGGACGCCTGGGGCAAGGATATTCTGAAAGGTAATTTCCGGAAGTGTGGCATCGCGGTCATTAAAGCGAACGGCGGTAAATGCGCCGATGTCAATGATCGATGCAAAAAGTGTCCAGCTGCTTCCTTTGCTGCAATCACTGTTCGGCCCGTCGCACGGTTTACCAAAAGAATGACTCACAGCAACGCCGACAGGCGCCGTGAAGGCAAGACTATTTTCTGTTCTGCTGCCAAAGTCCATGGTGTTGTTGTAGACCTTTTCTTTTCCAAAAAAGAAACCTGCATAAGCATTGAGACTGATATTCCATGCGGATTCCCTTTTCACCAGTGCGCTTCCGGCTGGCAGCACAATCGCTTCCACTGCTTTCTCAAAGTCCTCTGCGGATTGCGCCTTTGAAAGAGCCACCAGGAAATTGATGATCTTGATTACATCTGCGTTCCTTTCCGCTACTCTTGACATGTCAGCGATCTGCCTTTTTAAATGGTCTCGCTGTTTTTCAAAACCAGATAGATCAGTCAGAAACGGCGTCATTGGTCTCAGGCCTTGCTCATTCAATTTTTGATTTACCGGACTCAGATATGTTTCACGCATTAATTGAAAGGTTGTAGCATCACTTAGAATTGAAATAAGCCCGCTAATTAGGGCGGGATTTCCGACAGGGCCGGGTTGTAAGGAGCCAGCAGCGTCAAAGGTGGTGCACTCGCAGGCCACCGCTAATCTATCACGAAACGCGCGTAAACGGGCGATCGTTACAGCCGTAATATTTTTCTTCTCATCGAGCTCTTTCTTCAAATCCAGCACAGGTTGGAAATCTGAGTCTATTTTTTGAATCAGATAGTTCAGGTTACCGATGTCACGATTATTGCTTTCTGTTTCCAGGTACTTGACAAGATCTACCGCATCTGAAATTGCGGTATAGTATTTTTCAGACTTGATATCGGAAAATATGTCGATTGCTTTTCGCGCCGAGGAAAAATAGAGACTCGATTTGGTCTTGATGTCAATATGTTCGTCAAACCTGCGAATCACGAAGTTGGCTACCGAAAGCGTACTATCAAGGAATGTAATGGATGATTTCAGCAAGTGTACCACCGAGTCGCTCGGTACTTTGCCCCCATTATCTTTGATTTTTTTCAATTCGGTAATCTCATCCTCTATGCCCGAAGCCTGGTGGATCAGTTCTTTTATTTTCGGAGCCAACGCACCATACCAATTCTTCACAACCTCTAAGTCGCGGGTGACCAACTCGCTGAAAGTATACCCATTGAAGGAGATAGCATAAAATTTTTTGTCCTGCTGGAGCAGGAATCCGACGAAAAGATCATAGAAGTACACATTCTTATAGTATCTATCCCACTCGTCGGGAGAGACAAACTTGCGGCCGTCCAGGTAGTCTTCGGTAATGGAATATACGAGCAGTGATGCGAGTTTAATACCGTTTGCAAAATTTCTATGGACTGGGTTTCTCTCCCATCTTTGAATCAATTCCGAGTTTTCGAGGACGAAGATGATCTCCGTTGGCGATTTTACCTTATTCAGGTCGTTGATCAGTTGTATCCCGAGAAAAGCAAACTCAACTTCAGGATGAAGCCTTACCAGCTCCTGGAATTTTGGGGACTTTGTGAGGTTGGGAAGGTTGTTCATCAAATCTTCCAGGTCTTTCTCTATACTCTCTTTGAGACTATTCACGATTCCTGCGTATTGTTCCGGTGAGATCGTTTTCAGGAGCTCTGTCGTCTTGGGAAGCATTATCTTCAGCTCAAGAAACTTGTCGTTCGCCGGGTCTGACACGCTGAGTTGTGTTTTTATACGATCGAAGATCTGAGTGGCCAATTCCTCTTTCAATCTTTTGGCAAGGAACAAAGCCAAACCGTCGACGGCATTGGTAAAAGTCATGCCCCCGCCGCCAAGAAGGTTCAATGATTTTTGTACCTGTCCGGCACCTGAACTGACTGCGAAAAAGTCGGGCGTGCCGGTTCGCACATTTCGGAATTTTGTTATAAACCTCTCCGTCATCACTCTAAGTAATTGGTTATTATCATCTCTGAAGTTGTTGCTTAACTCCTGTAGTGCGGCCAGATCACGGTTGTACAGATTTAAATCCTTCGTGTCAAGCTCTGTTGCGAGTTCTCCGGTTAGAACCGTGAATGCGGCCAGTGTTGCATCATTGTCTCTGGCGTTATTCTGCCGGGCTATGTTCCAGGCTTGTATCCGCTGCTTGACACTTTTTATATTTTCAAGACTACGGCTAATAGCGGCCCGGTTTGTCGGCGTGCCAACCCAGGCTGTCGTACCTGGGAAATAACCAACCGTATACGCCTTTAGAATTGACACCGTATTGGCGCGATCGTTCTGAATTGCACCGAACCGGATTTCTGGATCGTCGATCGCGTCATAATCTCGTTGGAATATTTCCAAAAGCGTTGTGATATCATTTACTATCGCGCGATTCTTTTGGCCGAGTGCTGGTTTGACTGAGCTGATAAAACTGAACATCACGAGTGCGCATAGCCATAACGGACCATTTTTGAAAGGAGATAGGGTTTTCATACTATAGGCTTTAGGTTTGAGGGATCTATGAGTTTTATTAATCATATGGTATTGAAGACACAGCAGGGCCACATGACGCCTGAATGTCATATCGATCAAGATCGTGTTACTTGCTGACTGAGAACCTGAATCAAAAATACTTTTGGCTTGCAGTAGGGCAAATACCCATTCGCAGGTATTTCAATTAGTGATAGATCAAGACTAACTAGAAATTGTATTTGCTTTCCAACGCATACCGAAGCAATTCACCAGCACCTTTAAGATTTAAAATCCGAATCATGTTCTTACGGTGGGTCTCCACCGTGGTCTTTCCAATAAATAATTGATCCGCGATCTCCTGGTTGGTCTTTCCCAGTGCTACAAGTTTCAGTATTTCAACTTGGCGTTTTGAAAGGGGACCTTTATGTTGCGTAGTTTGAGAAGTTTTTCGAACGCATATCCCTGAATCGTAATAATTATCTCCCTTGTAAACTGATCTGATGGCAGCTAACAAGTCATTCAAATTGGAGCTTTTAAGAATATATCCTCTGGCCCCTGCTTCCAGCATTTCTTCTACGGCCTTGTCCTGGTCAAACATTGTAAACGCAATTACTTTTGTCTCAGGGGCGAACTTTAATATCAGCCGAGTGGCTGTAATACCATCCATCACTGGCATGCGAATATCGGTTACGACAACGTCGGGTCTTTTTTGAGCGACCAGGTCGCATAATTGTTGCCCGGTGTTCGCATACCCCACAAATCGGATGTCGTCTTCACGATCAAGTAAAAGCCTCACGCCATCGATGAGGGCATTGTGATCTTCGGCAATTGCAAGCCTAATCATATAGAGGTACGTCAATGATTACAGTAGTTCCTTTACTTTTAATGGTGTCGACCGTGACCTGTCCGCCCAGGTTCTCAATTCTTTTCTGAATGGAATACAACCCCATGCCATCATGCGGTTTTATCTGGGAAGGATCAAACCCGATCCCATTGTCTTCCACCATTAAGTTTATTGAGTTCTCATGCTGGGTTAAATGAACGACGACTTCGGTCGCTTGTGCATGCCGGATCACGTTTGTGATCAATTCCTGTATAATCCTGAAGATGGTGATTTCCATTGAGTTTTCAAGACGCTTATCCATCCCGTGCTCTTCCACGTCAATGGTCAGACGATTGATGTCAGAAACTTTGGAAGCAAAGTTTCTGATTGCTGTCAACAATCCCTCGCGCGCGGTCACTCCAACGTTTTGTGCGTGAGCGATTTTTCGAACCTTTTCATATACTTCTTCAAATAGCCCTTTGGTTTTTTGTATCAATGAGGCCTGCTCAGCTGCCGAACCACCTTTCTCGATCTCTATATTTTGAAAGTGGAACTTTATTGCAGTCAGCAAACTCCCAAGGTTATCGTGCAGATCGTTGGCAATTCGTTGTCGTTCTTTTTCTTGGCCTTCGATCATGGCATCGATTCCAAGGATTTCCTGGGCCTTTAGCAATTTCTCGAGTTTCATACCCTGCATTTCTTTTTCTTTAATCTGCACCTTGGTCTTCGTGCGCTGATTTACATACGCCAGGTAACTTAGAATCAACAGCAGGGCGGTTCCTGTAAGTGCCGAGATGAGCCACACACGTGTGCCGCGTAATCTCAGGTTTGCATTCTCCTTTTCCTGAGTCTGAAGTTCGACATTGAAACGTCCTACCTCCAGCGTATTTCTTCTGAAATCAAGCTTGAAATCTTCCTGGTAGGCTTGCCAAAGCAGATTGAAAGATTCGTCAAAATCACATTTCGCACGTAAGAGAAAAGCACCATACAAATCCAGATGATAATCAGATCGAAGGATGTCGGCGCAGTCCGACTCTAGGCGGGCCCTGTCGAGATGACGCTGAGCCGCATGCAAGTTGTTTTCACTGATCTCGAGCATCATTAGTTTTAGCGATGCAAAAAACCGATAATACCTAAGGTATGGATAGTCCTTGCTTAATTCAATGGTTTTGGTATAGTAGTGTTTAGCAGATGTTGCATTTTCCAGGATTTCAAATTTGAGTCCTGTTTCATATAACATGAAAGGAAGCAGTGGGCTGTTTGGGCTCATGGTCTTCTCATACCCTTCCAATTTGCCAGCCAATTGAAAATATTCACCATCTGTCTTTTTTACTTTTTCCAACTCCTTTGATAGGAAAATCATACGATAGATCGTCAACCAAATTTCTTCGGTAAAATCGTTTTGTAAATTCTCATACTGGTTGAGGTATTGAACGTACGAATCACTGTTTTGGGCGATTTCTAAATTGTAATACCTCAACAAGGCGATTAAGCACGGCTTTATCAGAGCGGGATCATCGATTTCGTTTGCGAGTTCATAGGCAGAATAAAAATGACGATAAGCGTCTCCTTTTATGTGATCGAAGAAAAGAGCAAAGTAGCCCTGCCTAAGTGCGCGTACCAATACCGTTCGCTCGCTTTCATGGATCGTATTTTCTCCTTCCTCCCAGCAACATCCGCGATCGACTTGTCCTTCGCAAAACAGTATCTCAGTAAGCTGGAGCATTTCAGACCGCAAGCCCATGTCAGATTCATTAAGGGCACTTTGTCTTGCTCCTTCAAACTCCAGTCTACTGAGACTTGAAAAAAAATAATTTAGATTTTTATCCTGGGCGTCAAGCAACAACCAGGAAACCATATAGATCAACGTTGCGGCCAACCTTCGCATCAAAAGGCAAAGCTAACATTACTCTCATGGCACCGCGACGAGGGCATCAGTAATTTGAGTTTTAAGAGCGAAGACTTTCGTTTTGTGATCAGAGATTTTTTTGAACCTTCTTCTTCGCAACCGTACATTCCAGGTCTTAAAACTTGAGGATACGCATCTACCCCATTTCTATAAAGAAATTCTTCATCAAATATACCCGAATCGGGAATCCCACCTTGTATAGTACTATTTGGATCTGTGCCAGGAACATCATTGCCAGGAAGCGGATAGAGAATGCGACAGAATACAAGCTTCTTGTGTTCATTTTTGTTGATTTTCAATGGCGGATCGAACGTGTATGACAAGTCACGTTGAGTGCTCGTTCCTTGCACGCCAAAAAGAAGGCGCATATCGCCCTTGGTGGTAAAAAGTTCCTTGTCAAAAACAATTTCGTTTTCGCAAAAGCCAAGATTGATTGAGCCATGATAGTTTAACAACACAAGCGACACCGATTCAATCTCGAATGTCTCTTTAGCAGTTTGTGTTCCATTGAACTGGGCAAAAATCCCGAAGAGTGTGCTATAAAGCTGTGATCCGTAAACGAACTGATAAACCGGTTTGCCGTCGTCTGTCTTCATGTAATTCAAGTCAACAGTGGTCAGCAGTTCTAGCGTTTTAGGGTCTTTTTTTTTGGCGGTCATAATGATTTGATTTTAGGTTTATCGAAAATCGAAAGTAATGCGCTGATCAAAGTGGAAGTATCCCCATTCGCGGGTATTTGCGCGTCAATTTGAGATACACCAAAAAGTTATTGAAAATAACAGACAAGCAGTTAAATCAACAGTGAAACCTATGCCGTGGCTGAAATAATTTCTTACCGCGCCACGAAAGGAACCAAATCCAAACTGGTTGCTTTTTTTGTTATCACAAAAGCTGCTGTCACATCCTACTCACACCCATCACACTCCACCGGCTTCCCGCGGCTCACAATCCAACATTCATCCAGTACAGAGCAGTAACAGATCTCAATCTCAACGGAATGGCCTTTCAGAGATTTTTGCAGCACACGCGCAGAGGCGGTGTCAGTCACTTCAATGAAAGAAATACTTTCTCCTGCCGAGATTACCCGGCTGTTGATGTTCGTGTAGCCGTTCAATATATCCCGACGACCCGTGAGTTTAAAAACTACCGAATCAATATTTGCCTTCGTGTCGTCATACCTTTTGTTATCCAGAATCACAGCTGCCTTCTTAATAATGGCCGGACCAACTCCTTTGTTATTCACCCTGATCAAAAAACCAACGCTTCCGTAACTGAGGTTTGTCTCAAGAAATGGCCAGGTCGTTGCCTTCATCTGCCGGGCCATGATACGCGCCTGATAAATGTAAACGAACATGGTGCATAAACCGATCAATACGGCCATCAGGGCCACAATGAAATCAGGACGAAGGATGCGATTCTCCATGGGGTTACGTTGCAGTCTGAAGATAAGAAAATTAACTGTGCTCCGCTCCGCCGTCTTTTTTCAGTTATGTGAAATCAAAAAATGGTACCAGGACCACTTTCACTCACGCAATTTGCGCTGATTCTTTGACGCACGCGGTCATCCTTTGCCGCCGACATAACATTTTGCCTTTCAACTATTAAAAAACATGCATCTTTAAGTAAGTGATGTCACGATTTCGCGCGCCCTACAATGAATCATCCTATTTCACAATATGAACAAATTCACATTATTCATTGCGTTGCTATTTGTGGTAGCAGTCGCACCAGCACAACAAACAAAATCTTTGTTTTATGAACCTTCGCTTTCCCCCGATGGCGACGAGATCGCTTTCATCTCAGGAGGAGATATCTGGACGGTACCCACTGCCGGTGGCGAAGCCCGTCTATTGATTGCTCAGGAGGGAACAGAATCGCGCCCTCTGTATTCTCCGGATGGCAAGTCCATGACCTTTACTTCAGGCAGATCCGGAAACGGCGACGTATACATTTTTCATTTTGAAACGGGCGAGGTGAAGCGCCTGACATTTGATGACGCCTTCGAAGAGGTAAGTGCGTGGTCCCCTGATTCAAAGTTTATTTA
Source organism: Cyclobacteriaceae bacterium (assembly GCA_044227305.1). Lineage (GTDB taxonomy): Bacteria > Bacteroidota > Bacteroidia > Cytophagales > Cyclobacteriaceae > ELB16-189. The sequence goes on from JBGAFJ010000003.1 coordinate 759,376, forward strand.
TTTCACCACAACCGGTCATGACATTGCCGGCATGGCGGATGTTTTTCGTGTGCCCGCGGCCGGCGGAACACCGATGGCCGTTCTGCAGGAACCTTACACCAATGAATACTTCGGATCACCGTCTCCTGACGGGAGCTCGATCATTTACAACGCGCGTGGCGTGTCGTCACGGCAGTGGTGGCGTCATGGACATAGCCACCTCGACGAGTCCGAGATTTGGTTATGGAAAGAGAAAGGAAATCAACAGACTAAAATTACCAATCGTGGTGCAAAGGAAATCTGGCCGATGTGGAATGCCGATGGGTCTTCGATCTATTATATGTCGGACCGCGATGGCAATGAAAACCTTTGGAGCAAACCGATCTCCGGAGAAGCGAAGCAACTCACACGATTTACGGACGGCCGGGTACTTTGGCCCGCGATCAGCAAAAAAGGAAATGTGATTGTGTTTGAACGAAACTTCCAAATATGGAAATATGATATCGCTTCAGGCAAAGCCACTCAGGTTAATATTTCAAAACGAGGAGCCCAGCCAGTGCCGATGGCGGAACACCTTCGGCTCACAAATCAATTCAGCAGTCTCACGCTCTCACCCGATGGAAAGAAAGTTGCGTTCATCGCAAGGGGTGAAATTTTTGCGGCTTCTGCCAAAGACGGAGGAGATGCCATGCGGATCACAAACTCCAGTTATGTGGAAGAGGAACCAGTTTGGTCACCGGACAGCAAGAGAATCATGTATGTGTTAGACGATGGAGGTACGTCAACCATTTATGAATACAGTTTTGTTACGAGGATGCGTAAGAAGATTACGACAGGAGACGGGCGTGATGAGTCGCCGTTGTTTTCGCACGATGGAAAGTCCCTGGCATACACCAGGAATGGCAAAGAGCTACATGTGATGGATCTGGCGTCCGGCAAAGATCGTTTGGTGGCGAGGGCTCATTTCGGTCGCGGACCGATCTCATCAACGAATTCTATCGCGTGGGCTCCCGATGACAAGTGGGTCGCCTACGCTTCGTTCGGCTTCAAAACTTTTCGAAATGTGTTTGTGGTGCCCGCTGCAGGAGGTGAAGCAAAGCAGGTCAGTTTCGTGTCCAATACGTTTGGAGGGCGTGTTGAGTGGAGTGCCAATGGGAAGTCCATGTTTTTTGTAACGCAACAGCGCACGGAGAATGGTCTCGTTGCACGTATTGATCTCGTTCCACGCACGCCGCTATTTCAGGAGGATAAGTTCAGCGATTTGTTTGTCGATCCGATGCCAGGCGACAAGAAATCACCGGCTGACGCGAAGGGCACTGCGACTACGAAAGATACACTCGCGATAAAGGCGGGAGCGCAGAATACATTTCAATTTGCGGAGGTCTCTCGCCGGCTCAACTATCTGCCTATTGGCATGGATGTGAATGACATCAAACTCAGTCACGATGGGAAAACGCTTTTGCTGGTTGCAACGGTGGCAGGCCAGTCAAACCTATATACATATTCTCTGGATGAGTTGTCGAAGGAGCCCGCTGTGGCAAAACAAATCACCAGCTCCGCCGGACAAAAATCCAATCCCCAGTTTACAAACGATGACAAGGAGGTGATATACCTTGAACGAGGCATCGTATACAAAGCCACCCTTGAAACACGACAATCCAAACCGATTGATATTGCGATTGAGTTGAATGTTGATTTTGCCGCGCAGAAATCAGGTATTTATCAACAGGCATGGAACATTCAAAATGATTTCTTCTACGACTCACTGCACCATGGAAGCAATTGGAATAATGTATTGAAGCAATTTGATCCATGGGCGAAGGCAGCACAGACTCCAGATGAATTGAGACGGGTGATCAGTCAGATGCTGGGTGAACTCAATGCTTCGCATTCAGGGATCAGTGCGCCCGGCAATCAGATTGTTACCGCCGATGCACGCGTCGGTCTCACATTTGATCGGGGAGAGTGTGATAAAACAGGCAAGCTGAAAGTTTCTTCCGTGATCGGGTTGAGTCCCGCGGATGTAAGCGGATCCATTCAACCCGGAGATTACATTCTTGCTGTGGACGATACCCTGGTGACGCAGGAATTGAACTTCGATCGCCTGCTGTTGAATAAGATCGGCAAGCGAGTCCGGTTTTCGGTGAGCCCCACGGGCCAGGCGAAGGATGCAAAAATTGTATCTCTTCTTCCTGTGAATCAGGCTACCGAAAAAAGATTGTTATACAGGCAATGGGTAAACCAGCAACGAGAGTACGTGCGAAAGGCCAGCGGTGGTCGTCTCGGTTATGTGCACATGTTCGACATGTCATCCGAATCACTCAACCAACTTTATCTTGATCTTGACGCCGAAAATCATGCGAAGGACGGAGTGGTAATCGATGTGAGGAACAATAATGGTGGTTTTGTAAATGCCTACGCCCTCGATGTACTCGCGCGACAAGGTTATATGACAATGACCATCCGCGGATTACCCTCTGCGCCCGCCCGCTCGCAGTTGGGACAGCGCGCTCTTGAATTGCCTACGGTGCTCGTCACCAATCAACACTCGCTTTCTGACGCGGAGGATTTTACGGAAGGATATCGCACATTGGGCTTAGGGAAAGTGGTAGGTGAGCCCACCGCGGGTTGGATCATCTACACATCCGGCACGACATTGATCGATGGATCTTCGATGCGGTTGCCGTTCATCCGCGTAACGGATCACGAAGGGAAGAACATGGAGTTGAATCCAAGGAAAGTCGACCTCTTTGTGACACGACCATTGGGTGAAAGTGTGTTAAACAAAGACAGTCAGCTTGATGCTGCTGTAAAGACCTTGATCGACCAACTGGGAGCTTCCAAACCAGGAAGTGTAAACCTGATGAGGCAGAAGGAGTAGCATGGATACTGCATGTCCCACGCCTAATAAATCAACACGGGGGTGGGATACCAGATCATTATCCGATACCTATTTTGCGTTCGATGGCCGCGGGTGGATATCGGATACAAACTACTTGGATTTTTTACAGGGCAGGATTTGTGTTCGCCATCTTGCTGGCGGTTAATCCGGCGAGTTCGAGTGCTCAGCGGTTTTCCCTGCATCCGGGGAAATTGGAAATCGGAAAAGCGAATGTTGCCAGCACCACGTATCACGGAAAAAAAGCGACACGCATCTGGAGCAAAATAACAGGCGACGATGAGACGGTTGTAGTCAGAGATACTAAATTTTTGAACGGGACCATTGAAGTTGAACTCGCAGGTGCAGTATTGCCAGATGCCGATCCCGAAGCCCGCGGTTTCATAGGAATTGCATTCAGAGTCAATCCGGACGATCCACAGCAATTTGAATCCTTTTTTATCCGGCCCACAAACGGACGTGCGGAAGATCAATTGCGAAGGAACCACTGTACGCAATACGTTTCTATTCCCGAATATCCATGGAACAGATTGAGAAGAGAAAATCCCGGAGTTTACGAGTCGTATGTCGATCTCCGGGCCGCGGAATGGACCCGGTTGAAAATTGTTGTTGAAGACCGGTATGCGCGTTTGTATGTCAACGGAAGTGATCAACCGTGTTTGATTGTAAAAGATATGAAGCATGACCCCATTGAGGGTGGTGTCGCGTTGTGGACGGGGGATGGAACCGACGGATATTTCAGGAACCTTAAGATAACGCCATCCAAAAAATGAGATCCTTTGTGGAATTCTTCTCAACACAAAAGGGGGAATTATTGTTTATTATAAACATATTGAGCAACCCTGGCGCGCTCGGGAGCGATTAAAGCGGAATTGAATCAAGTTAATGATGCTATGAAAAAAATTTTCCCTCTTCTGTTCACCCTTGTAACATCGGTCACAATCGCCCAGCAGCGACCTTATGAGTATACTTTGGACCTGACGAGGATCAAGGATGATCGCGCGCCAGTAGAACTGACCAACCTCAAGTTGTCAACGCAGGAAGCGATTTTTCATATGCCGGCAATGATTCCTGGCACCTATGCCGTAGCAGATTATGGCCGCTATGTCACCTCGCTCAAAGCGTTTGATAAAAAGGGACGTGAGCTTCCGGTAGTCAAATCTGACAGCAACTCCTGGAAGATCAGCAATGCGCAGAAACTGTTCAGGATCACCTACTGGGTAGATGATATATTGGATACGCCAAAGAAAGGTGCTTCCATTTATCCGATGGCGGCCACAAATATTGAAGAAGGCAAAAATTTCGTGGTCAATATGCCGGGATTCTTTGGGTACCTGGAGGGCTCGAAAGACACCCCTGTCAATTTCTCTGTCAAAAGACCGGGTGATTTCTATGGATCCACTGGTTTGATTCCCGTTCAGACCGGGCTTCGACCTACTAACGTCAAAAAAGAAATCAATGAAACGCAGCCTGACAGCCGGATTGATAAGTATAGTGTTGAAAATTACGACAGACTCATTGATTCACCGCTCATGTACTCAAAGCCGGACACGGCAATTATAAAAATTGGCGGCAGTGAAGTTTTGATCAGCTGTTATTCGCCAAACGCAAAGATAACGGCGAAGGAGATTGCGAACACGGTTCGTGAAGTGCTCACCGCGCAAGCCCAATACCTTGGGGGAAAGCTTCCGGTGGAGAAATATGCATTCATTTTCTATTTTGAAACCAAGCCACTGCTCTCTTACGGTGCGCTTGAGCATTCGTATTCCTCTTTTTATTATATGCCTGAAGTGGAGATAGATCAGATGGTTCAGACACTACGCAACTTTGCGGCGCATGAATTTTTTCACATTGTGACGCCATTGAATATCCACTCAGAAGAGATTCAGCATTTCGGATTTAATGACCCGAAGATGTCTAGGCACCTCTGGATGTATGAAGGCGTAACGGAGTATTTTGCCGGCAACGTACAAGTGAAATATGGTTTGATCACACAGCAGGATTACCTGACGTTGTTGAGTGGTAAAATGAATGCTGCCGATAACTTCTTAGACGACGTGGCATTTACTGACATCAGTCTTCACATGCTTGATCAGTATGCAAATCAATTTGGGAATGTGTATCAGAAAGGTGCGCTCATTGGAATGTGTCTTGATATCAAATTGAGGGCGTTATCGAAGGGGCAGTATGGAATGCAAAATCTGATGGCAGATTTGTCAAAGAAATATGGCAAAGACAAGCCATTCCAGGACGATAATCTTTTCCGCGAAATCGGGGAGTTGACTTATCCGGAAATCGCGACATTTCTGAATCAGTATGTTGGAGGCACGTCCCCTCTGCCTTTTAACGAAGTACTAAACCTCGCGGGTGTTTCGCACACCGGCGGCGAACTCGCTGAGGAATTAAGCCTGGGCTTTGGCCCTCAGGCATTAGGTATTGTAGACGTTGAAGGAAAAAAGAAACTCTCCATTGCTAATATGGCCGGCTTGACTGACCAAGGCATTAAATTAGGTTTCAGGCAAGGTGATATACTTTTGGCCATTAACTCGGAAGCCATTCCCGAGTTAGGCCCGGAGACCGGCAACTTCCTGTCAAAGCATAAGAAAAACCTTCAGCCTGGAGGACTGCTGTCATTCACAGTGTTGCGAACCAGCGCAACGGGCGAGCAAAGCAAAGTTGAACTTTCAGCACCGGCAGAGCCCGTGAAGACAAAACAAAAGCATCAACTCGTTTTTCAAAATGACGCATCTGCAGAACAGTTGAGTGTTCGCAAAGCATGGCTGTCGGCAAACTGACGGATGTGAAAAGCTTCGGTTAAATTAAGTGGTCCTTGTTCGCCTTAGCAATAGCATCGGCGCGGCAATTCACACCAAGTTTCCGGTAGATATTGCGGATGTGGGTTTTGCTGGTTTCTCTTGCAATGAAAAGTTGGTCCGAAACCTGACTAAATGTTTTCCCTTCAGCAACCAGCGTTAAGACCTCGGATTCCCGCTTTGACAAAGGTGATGCGGGATTTTTGTGAAAACTTTCGATGACCATTCTCGCGATTTTGCTGCTCATAGGCGAGCCACCGGCAACAATCTGATGCAGACTATCCAACAATTGCTGATAATTAGAACTCTTGGTGACGTATCCGGAAGCGCCGGCTTTCAATGAGTTGAATACGACTTCCGTGTCTTCATACACGGTTACCATAACAATCAAAAGTGTCGGACACTTTGAGATCAATGTGGATGTGCACTCCACACCACTCATCCCGGGTAATTCAATGTCCATAAGGACTAGGTCAGGCTGGTGACCTGCAATTTCCTTCACGGCTTCTTCGCCAGTCCGAAACGAGCGGGTCACTGCGAAATCTTCTGATGAATTGACGATTTGCATATAGCTTTCGCGCAGAAACTCGTCGTCCTCGACGATCCAAACTGTGGTTTTTTCATTCATAGGTTCGGGTTGTATTCATTATGATCGATCAGGCAATACTTTTCGGTATAGAAATAACCAATGTTACCAACACACCATTTCCATTGGAAGTGATTTGTAAGTCGGAATCTATTTTGAGGGCCCGGAGGCGCATATTTTCAATTCCGCGTTTGGATCGGAGGATAGTTTCTGGTGGCATCCCGGTCCCGTCATCATTCAGTTGAATGGTGAACTTACTGTCTCCATCCGTCCGGACACGGAATTCAACCAACTTCGCGTCAGAGTGATTGAACGCGTTGGTCATCGCTTCCTTAAAAATCAGGTTAATCTGACGCCCATATCCTAACGGGAGCCGGATCTTTTCAAATTTTCCATTGAAAGTGAAATCGATTCCTTTTTCATTAAACATTCTCTCACCAAAGTCGCGAAGATGTATCAACACAGACTCCAGATCATCATTACGAGGGTCGAGAGCCCACACAAAATCCTTTGTTCCGGTGAGTATCGCCTGTGAATATCCATGGAGCTTACTGTATGTCTCTTTTTCCATTTTGTCAGATATGCGCAGGATCCCGACGTAGTTGAGCATTCTGGCAACCTGATTGCCGAGTTCGTCATGAAAGTCACGCGCAATTTCTTTTCGCAAACGCGTCTGTTCCTGGTCTTTCAGTGTTTGAATGGCAACGATCCGTCGGGCTTTTGCGCGGTATATCCAATGAACGATACCTGCGGCCGCCAGCACAAGCCATATGGCGGCGCAAATTTTGAATGCAATAGTTTGATAAAACGCGGGACGAATTGTGAATTTCAACGAGGTGCTGTCAAACGCAAACACACCGTCACGGTCTGTCGCGCGAACTTCGAATGTGTAAGATCCTGGAGAGAGATTGCCGTAGGTAGCTATTTTCGATTGTGATGGCGTCGACCAGATCGGATCGAAGTGTGCGAGTCGATATGAGTAGTAATACTTATTGGGATTTCTTTTACTGACTTTATTGAATGTAAAGGTGAGGTGATTTTGTGTATGATTGAAGGTGTAGCTGCTCGTGTCCGCGTCTGTCGGGTCGGGATTTGCTTCCCGGGTAACCGGCTCATAGAAGAGATTGATGTTTTTTACATGGAGCTTGTAGTCTTTCAGGGGGCTCGCCGGCCGGTATTCATACAAGCCTTTGATGAGCCCGAACGACAAGAGACCCTGGCGGCAGACAGCGTTTAAATTGGTCTCCAATCCGGACAATCCGTTCGCATCGTCGAAATGCTGGATACTTAATATTTCATTCCGGTTCTGATTGTAGGTGAGCAAGTCAATGCCACGCTCGCTCCCAACCCAGATGTTGTCGCCATCCTTGAATAGAAGGAAAATGGTATTGGAAAGTAATCCCTTAGAGATCACTTTGATTATAGCATTGGAAGCAAACGAGTAAATGAAAATCCCGTCTCCAAGGGTTCCAATCATCAGGGTTTGCTCATCGAGCCAGGTCAGGGAAGCAACTTCTTTTGTTTTTAGCTCATTGACATCCAGCGATGTCAGTACACCGTCCTTGAAGATCCGGACTCCGGTTGTGGTTCCGATGGCAAAGCCGTTGCCCTTATTGTAGTTGATACACCATACGGCTGTGGCGTTCCCACTGATTTCAGAAACCTGTCCATTTTTTATGAAAAATATCCCGGATCTCCCGTCACCGATCAATACATTATTGTTGTTATCAAAGTCCAGCGCCATCGCAGTCTTGATGATATCAGGGAAATTCCAGTTGAATACCCCATTTTCATAAACGGCCACACCTCCCATGGAAGAAATCCACAACTTGCCGGTGCGATCTGTCTTTATCGCGGTGATGTAATTCTTACCTGTACTTTTAAAATCGTGACGGGCTATGAGTTTGTTGTTTGAATAAACCTTGACGCCTCCGTACGTTGTTCCTATCCACAGTTGGTTATTGTACCAACAAATCGCCTGGGCCGCATCGAATTTGTCTTTGCCCTCCAGCGGATTTTCAAATTCCATAGCATATATCTTGAACAGACCCTGATCTGTGCCAATCCAAAGTGTCCCGTCAAGATCTGTCAGGGAAGTGAGAACCAAATAGCGAACGGAATCCATTCTCTTCACCTCACCACTTGCCCCCTTGATTAATGATATTCTTGAATCGTTGACGCCGATGAAGCCTTGCCGATCGATGTTGTAGCTGAACACCGGATTTTTCAGACTCTCGAAAAGCGATAGTCTACCATCCGCGACACTGAACAACCCTTCGTTTGTTGATATCAGATCCTGATTATCCTTTAGGAATACAGAGTGCACCCTTGTGAATGATTGACCTACGTCGAAAGTGAGGGTGCCGGCGTGGTTAAATTGTATAAGTTTTAGCACCCCTTTGATCTCATGCAGAACATACGTCGATCCGGAGGGCGACTTCTTCACAGACAAGACATTGGGTATGACGGATTTTGTTTTATAGTGGAGCGTCCCGTCAAACCACATTTTTCCCGTTTCGCCGTTGTCCAGCAGATAGATGGTTTCGTCCTCACCGAAAAAAATGTTGGTGACATAACGGCCTTCCTGTTCCGTGATATTTAAACTGTAAAGTTTGACACCGTTATAGAAGGAAATTCCCTTGTTGGTCGCGATCCAGACGTGATCGTTTGCATCGATCTGCAGGTCACGAACGAAATTGTTGATGAGCCCCTCGCGGGATGTGAAGGTTTCAAACGCACTTCCATCAAATCGCGAAACGCCGCCACCCAACGTGCCGAGCCACAAATAGCCCTGGCTATCCTCTGCAATTGCCGACACCTGCGACTGTGGAAGGCCTTGTGAAATTCCAAAGTTTTGAATGCGAAGCTGACTGAATGACAAAATCGAACAAGTCATCATGAGCAGACACATGCTTGCCGCGAGAACTAACGTGCGCATCATAATTCGCAATTTCAAAAAACCCTTTCCATTCACACTAGCAAAGGCAAAACGTTGCACTCGTAAATCGCACGATTGGTATCCTTCGTCAAACGAAATCGCTGCCGGCAAGTTCGATACAATTGTTCAACCGGTTGACAGCATGTTAAAATCAACACAAAAGGGTGAGTTTGTAAATCTTCACATTGATGCCAGTGGTAAAATCCACACGTTGGGAGGATTCTCCTGGGGAAAGTGAGACCTAGTTTTGCCGATATCGACTTAGTTTATAACCGAAGTAAATGAAAAAAGAATATCGAGTTATTGTTTGCCTGTTGTGGATTGTTGGCTCGGCAATCGCCCAGAAAAAAGAAGCGATTGACCTCGCAAAGCTGGTGAACAACAATGGATTGATAGTTTTTAACCGGGAGTTATCCACCATTCTTGATGGCAATCGAACTGGCATCCGGCTCAGTAAAGACGAGGGTGAAGGAGTTGTATGGATCAAGGGAATGGAATTCTCAAATGGTACCATAGAATTTGATGTGCGTGGTGAAGATGTCGCGAATCACAGCTTTGTGGGTATTGCTTTTCACGGAAAAGATAACGCCACTTTTGACGCGATATATCTCCGGCCGTTTCGCTTCCGGGGAGAAACAAAAGAACTTCGGGACCATGGCATACAATACATTTCATTACCGGAGTATCCCTGGAGAACCCTCCGGGAGAAATACCCTGGCAAATTTGAAAATTCCGTTGAGCCCACACCAGATCCCAATGCATGGATTCGGATGCGTGTCGTGATCAATGATGCCACGGTGTCAACTTACATAAACGACAACCCTCAGCCTTCGTTAGTTATTGAGAAAGTTACAAATCAGAAGACCGGGGCAGTTGGATTTTATGTGGCGGACACTTCAGGCGGAGATTTCGCAAACATTACAATTACCCGGGTGAAATAAACCGAAAAGCACATAAACTATGCGACTGTGTACGCCTGTTTTTTTTGAACTATGAGATCGCCGAATCTATTACTTATAATCGTGCTGAACTTCGCGACTGTGGCTTTTCAAGCCAGAGCACAAAGCGTAACGCTTCCGCGGGGTAGCCAGGCTGCTACCATTTCCCAAACCATTGGTCTATCAAAGATCACGATAACCTACTCGCGACCTGCGGTGAAGGGGCGGCCTCTCTGGGGGCAACTCGTTCCCTATGGTTGGAATGTTCAGCCACAAGTAGGCAAAGGCAATCCCGCACCGTGGAGGGCGGGCGCCAACGAAAACACTACAATCACGCTCTCCGATGAGTGCATGATACAGGGTAGACCTGTACCCGCGGGAACCTATGCTCTTTTTTTCGTGCTGAACCAGGATAACACCGGCGAGGTGATCCTGTCAAAAAATAGCAGAGCCTGGGGTAGTTTTTTCTATGATCAATCGGAGGATCAGTTGCGTGCAGGAATCACAGTTCGAGACAACAACTTTGTTGAATTCCTTACTTACGACTTTATAAACATTAGCCGAACGTCGGCAGAGCTCGTGCTCAACTGGGAGAAAAAACAATTCCCTGTCAAAGTAGAATTCGATGTCGATCGTGTGGTGATGGATAATTTGAAACAAGAGTTGCAAGGGCCTGCCGGATTTGATGCAGACGGGTACATCAATGCTGCATTTTATTCTTTTCAAAACAATGTTGATCTCGAACAGGCGAAGAAATGGATCGAAAATGCTCTCCTGCTGGAGCCGACCAATTTTGCCGCGATTCGAATTAAATCACGGATACTGGTCCGAAATGGTCACGCAGCGGAAGCAGATAAACTGGTTAATGATGCATTGATCAATGCTTCTGAAGGTGACATTAATGCCTACGGATACCAGCTCCTCAATAACCTGGGCCTGCAGGAAAAAGCCATTCGTGTGTTTTTGGTGGGCACCCAACGCTTTCCAAATAGCGCCAATGCCTGGGACAGCCTCGGTGAAGCGTATGCAATGAAAGGCGACAAACCCAACGCCATCAAGTGCTTTAAGCGCGCCCTCAGTCTCAATCCTTCACAATCCGTCAAAACGAATTCTGAAAAATTCTTAAAACAGTTGGATGGCCGTTAGGGTTCTGCCTTAGATTGCGAATGGAAAATTCGGCGGCCCTGCATGACCTAGTCTTTCTTTCGCCACGCCACAGTTCCATCGTCGTAAAATAAGTACTGTACCGCGCCGGGATATTTGGCATCGTACCACGTGTTATACTCAGCGATAATGGCGTCTAATTGCATGAGGCGATATCCCTCTGCCCTGGAGGAAATTTTCGAGGCCATCTCGGAATGATCGCTCACCAGATCGCTTAACGTGTTTTTGAATGACAAAGCGATCGAAGCCGTGTTGACTTTTTTACCGTTGAGTTTATCAAGGAGAACGGAAGTGAGATAGCCTGACTTGCTGCCTGATGCCACTTTGGCCACGACAACCACCTGCCTGATGCCACCTTCGCTCCGAAGAATACCCCACTGCCGTGGATTGGTCTGCACCGGAACAAATACCTGTTCACCAACTGAAAATGCAATGACACTGTCTTTCGGAAGGAATTTGATGAAATTGTTCGTCTCGTCTTCCGTGAAGCCATCTTCTCCAAAAGCAATTTTATAGAGCAGAAGCGTGGAGTAGGCTTCGCACAATTTTGCGGGTTCCTGGTACTTGATCACCGCATTGACTTTCCTTCCATTTTTATCGATGTAGAAACCACGTAGAGGCTTTTCAATCAAATCCATCTTAAAGTATTGCGTAACCGGCTCAGCGTTTTGCATGGCGAAAGTGGGTCCGACCCACGGTTTAATCTTTCCTGAACCGGAAGAAACCTGGGTGGATGAGGATTCCTTCTCCATGGCCTCCTTGCTCATAAGCGTGTAATAGAGGTTCTTGTCGATATCTTTTAGCACGAGTCTTTTTGCTGAAACATGAAAGACTTCATAAGCGGACTTGGCATCCTGTCCGGTGATCCGCAGAAGATTTCCTTCCAGTGAATAAGTGCCCGTCGGCGACAGATCTGGTCCCGGAACCCAAATCTTGCCTTCACACTTTCCGTCTGCGGTAAAGAACAAGTCGGGATATTGCTTGCCGGTGAAATCCGGCAGGTTGGCGCTCGAAGCGTTGAAAAAAAACGGAGCTCCGTTTCGTTCGCCGAAGATATAAGTGCCTGTCCAGTGTACACCTGTTAACAGTTTCATTTCCCTGGACTGGTCTGACATTTCACGCTCAACCATTTCGGCATTGAATTTTTTTGCTTCGTCCACTTTTTGCTCAGCCACGGCCGCTTCTTTCTTAATGAAGGCTCCGCGGTCGGGTTTCGGAGCATCCTGCAGCCCGACGAAGTCACCCAGGAACCAGCCCTTGTCTGTCTGCACGCAGTTCTGCAGGAGAATGGTGAATTTCTGAGAGCCCCAATGCGTCATCAATAAAATATCAGCCACCTTGATCGGCGTTTCCTGTTTTATTTCAATGCGTGAGTCATCAATCACATTCTTTTTGTTCTCTCCGGCATCCGAAAGTTTTGACAGATCTGATTTCAGGAATTTCCGTTGCTGATCATTTTTTGCCTGCAGCGCGTCGAGCGGCTCGCCGGTTTTTGAACTGATGTAGGACAAGGCCGCTGCATCCGGAAGGAGGTTCTCAACCTTCGATTCATCGTAGGAATAATGTTGATAGAATTTCCTTGCGAACTTGTCGTGGTCAGTACCTTTTTGCGCCCTTGCCAGGATGGGTAATATCATCACAAGGCAGCTGATTGAAAATGAAATTCTCTTCATATGAATGAATTTATTGTTGCTTAGTTTGAGTTCGTCCAAAATGCTAGTGGGCATTTCTGATTTCGCTGATACAGGTATCCTGGTACTTGGAGCCTGGATAGACATCCACGATTTCCAGCAGCAGCCAGTATGCATAATCCCAGTCGTTGTCATCACGATGGAATGTGTCACGTTTGAAAGAAGGCAATGGCAGCAATTGAAACCCGTTTACATCTTTCAGTGTGACTGTGCCGCTGGCGACGACTGTCAGGTTGCGGTACACAGTCCCAAATTGACCCGGCATGTCGGGCATTGCCTTAACGATGTGAACCCCAATGGCTTTGACGCGGTTGTTGGCTTGAAAGAGACTTTCATTAGCGCCGTATCCGTTCCAGATTTCTACTTTTTTTGACGGGTTCAGTTGCTCGGTGATGAGCATTACCTCGCCTGTGCCCGGTCCCGCCACTCCTTCAACCCAGGCGGTTTTCGGGTTTCCGTCAGATACGTTTCGGGCACCATACTGGCAGCTCCATTTTTCATATTTGGTCTTCTCCCCATCGTCCATTTTTCTATAGTCTGCCAACGTGGCCCTGTTAGCTGTTCCAGGTTTAAGTAGCGAGCTGCTGAACGAATCTTCGTAACCCCCAAATACATAGAGTTCCGGAATTGAGCCTTTCTTTAGCAGTGATCGAAGTTCAACTGAAGCAATACAAGGTTTGCCGGAATGTTCTTCCTGGCCATAACTGGTGATGATCAACGATAAGCCGATCAGGGACAATAAAAATTTCATAAACAAAGCGTCATGACTCGTGATAATGAAACAAATGTGCTGCCTGATTTCGAATCAGGAAGGCAACCGGAATCACTCCTTTGCAAATGGGCCTAAAAAGTTCACGGAGCGCATGTCTTCGTTTGTGAGCGCTTGAACATTTCCATCGAAAAGGGCCACTTTTGAAAAAAAGATGAAGACTGTACTGGATGTTCAAAAGTTTTTTGAAAATGACCTGAAGCAGAAGCTGGCGGTGCTTGAGCAGCGAAGACTTCATGTGATTCATCGCTATTCATTCAAACCGTATCGAACCACGCTAAAAGTTCTCGCACTGCTTGACGTGATCGCCATCATCACAAGTATGGCATTCCCGGCATCCCCACTTCGATGGCTCACGCTCCTGATTCCCTTTACTGCTGTGGTCGCTCTTGCTTACCCCGTCGTGCTGTGGATAGTCCGAGGTTCGAGGTTTAAGGTCATCAATAGATCATATAAAAAAGAGATCATTCCGGAATTGCTTCACTTTATTCACCCCGCCCTGAAATATTATCCCGAGCAAGGAATTCCACGGCGCGGAGTCGACGACAGTTTACTCTTTGATTCAGCCTACGGTACCTATCGATCCGAAGACCTGGTGGAAGGAGCCATCGGAGACGTTTATGTGAAACTTGCCGATGCTACGTTGCAACGCAAATCAAATTCAGGCCGTAACTCCGGAGTGGTGACCATTTTTTCAGGATTGTTTTGCCAGATAGATCTGAATAGACAATTTTTCTCGTGCACCATTATTGAGCCCGACATTCGCGACGGAATGACTATCAAATTGGTAAAAAAAATATTTGGTGACGAAGCAACCGATATCATCGAGCAAATCGGAAAGAAAATAGAATCCCTTGCGGGTGGACTTATCGAAACGGGTGATCCCCGCTTCGACCGCTATTTTTCTGTGTTTACCCAGGATGAGAAAGAAACGCTGACCCTTCTCACGCCGTCCGTGACGAGTAAGATTGCGGATTTTCGCGAGAAGATTAATCACATCATTCACGTCTCGTTTACGAATCAGCATATGAACATCGCGATGGATGCACCGGATATGTTTGAAAGCGGGGTTGAAGAGTCCTTTCAAACTTTTGATAATTTCCGCGATTACATTGAAGTGCTTTTACTTACGCTTAGTCTTGTTGAAGAAATAAGTCCGATGGGGCAACAAGAAACGATTATGCACGGAGCCCGCTAGTTTCTTATAAATGTATGATCTCTACCGATTGACACAATTTTTTCCAGAGTGCGGTCCACGGGTTGAAGCCTGTTTATAGCACGGTCAACGGAGTCACTTTTCAGAAACTGGCCCGTCGCGTTCTGGAAATACAGCGAAATCCATTCGCTTGATTTCCCCCCTTCGGTTCCGACACCTGTTAGAAATTCTCCCCTTACAATTAAGTCCAGCCTGCCGTCGTGGTTGATGTCTACAGTTAGCACTCTGGTAATTTCAGACAAAGCCAGTGCCGAGCCAGCGTGTGGCGGCAGTGTGCAATAGAATGAATTGCCGTGAAATAATTCGCTGATTAAATGTGTGCCTGTTTGATCCGTGTGATAATGGAAACTCGCGCTGTCGCCAAGCAGCGTGAATGGAAGGCGAATTGAGTTCGCCTCGCTTGAAATTGAATCGCGAGCTGGTGAATAGCCTAGCGCGATTTGTTTAGACTCAGACTGTAGCGTGGAGTCAGGTTGGATATTTGGCGACCAGAACTTTCCGAGGTCTTTTATTTTAAGCAGTTGGTAGCCTAACACGACAATCGCCAATACGGGCACGGCAAACCTCACAATCATACCAATCATTGATTTGTCCCAGGCCTTCCCGGACTGCCAATTTCTGATCGCTTCAGTCTCCTTTGCGCGTAGCGTCACCATCCGGCTTTGATCGATATCATAAAGTATTTTTGCCAGTACCTCGAATGACTCCTGTAGTGTGAATCTCACTTGTTCGTGTTCGGTATCACTGATCGAAAGAGAATAACGTACAGATTGCCGCCGTGACTGAAACCGATGAAGATCAAGGTCAAGCCGGTTGAAAGGAATAATATTCTCCTGAATCGTGTCATACCGCATGCATTCAATTTGCAGACCGCCGGCTGCCAGTTCGATGCGGGTAATGATCTGAATCCTGTTGCGAAGCAATTGATACATGACTATTCCCGCGAGTGTCGCCACAATAATTGCCACCAGATATAAACCCGCAGCGAGGCTGCTCACTTCTCTTGCGGCGAAGTAGGTCAGTGCACCAGCCAGTGCGGCAAGTATCAGTACTCCCGGATGAATAAAGGCAGGGATGAGCCTGATAAAAAAAGGTATTCTGGTTCTCTTAAAGAGGATGATGTTTTCAGCGACCATTATTGCGCGATGAAGAGTTTCCTTTCCACACGCCAAACTAATATTGTCTCCCGTGGCTGCGTATCGACTTGCTTTACATCGTCAATCCTTCCATCAAATTCTGAGATCGATTCCAACAATCGAAGTCTTCTGTTCCCCAGATCATCAATCGCGGCCGCGGAAGTAAATTGACCCGGGGATAGCTCGTTCAGGAAAACTCCGTTGTATGAGACCGCGAGTTGCTGGAGAGAGTCTAACCGGTCAGGATGGGTAAAATCCAACCTGAAAGCGTACCATGATTTTCGCACCCCGGCTGCACCGGAGGGATGCAATTCCGTGCGGAGTGATAAAAAGATTACGTCATTTTTTGCGGGAAGAACCTTTGCAGCGACACCAGTGGCCGGGTGTCCTGTTAGAAACCATTTTGAGCCAGGGTAGTATGCTGCTTCAAAGGAATTATCAATTGTCTTGCCTGCACTCGAAATAATTTCCTTGTCTTTTGCGATTACAAGAAAATTTTCACCAAGGTCCTGCAAGCTCCATGTGGTCATTGTTTCGTGATAGTCTGAAGGATTTTCGCCTGTTACCTTTTCTTTCAATGTGAAGGACTCATCGGACGGGTTGATGGGGCAATTCGTACACACGCGATCGTGATAGTCTTTCCAGAAAACCATTAACTCACCTGCGTGGTCTGGTGGCGGCAAGTCACTTTGCGCACCGAACAGCCAGCCTTGCGTCCCATTGAATTCGATCTTGTACCAGTAATTCGGTTTTGTCCGGATGATTTGAAAAGGACCTCGTTCCAGCACCCTGCACGAGTCACCTGTGTTGAGTTTCATCACCACATTGCCTGTTTTGGGATTATCGCGTACCCAGATGTCTTTTCCCTGAACGACGAGCGCGGTGGGAAATTGATATACCAGTATCTCATCCAACTGGGTTGTTGCAAGTGTGTCCGCCGTGGCTGGGCCTTTGCTTTCTGGTTGTTTGATAGAACAGCTGGCGCACACCAGAACTGATGCTGTTATTAAAAAGAGGACATTCTTAATAATGAACCTATGGGCTGCAGCCATGTCTTTTGTTCGCGCTGACGTCAAAGTGCGCGGCTCAGCGTCATGAGGCATCGCATGCAATCCGGCAATCACGGCTTACGATATACATTTACTGACGTGCCCGCCGTGAGCGTGATGCGATCGAAGTTGCTGCTTACGGCCAGGAAACCCAACGATGAAGAACCCAGGGGGTAAACGAGCACACTCCCGCTGGCCACAAGTGCGGACGGATCTTTTGGTGTTGGCAAGTAGGTGCCCTTCGTCGATTGTGACATTCCTGCGCAAAGGCTGGCTCCCTCATTGGCCTCATAGGTCTGATCTTTATTAAAAACAAGGTAGTTGTCTTTGCTGCAGGCTGAAACACTGCTGAACAAGGATGTTCCGGAAACAATTACATCTGAAAGTACCCAATGAGGGCCCACGAGCTGCTTAAAGTAGTTGTTGTCAGCGAGAACAAGCCTATAATCGTTAGTGCCGCCTTTGATTGCAAGAGCCGGCCAGACGATAAAATCATCTTTTGATGCTTCGGCGTAGAAATCACCGGACGCGTATTCAGCTTTGGTCGAACTGACCTTCCCGTCGGATCCTGAAGTGAACGTCTCCTTAATGAGGTTGGCATTGTAATCGGCCTGCGATGCGAAAAGGTTTACGATGGCACCTGAAACTGGCGCCCCGTTCTTGTCTACCACGTTCAGTACCAAAGTTGGATTAACATGGTCTTCCTTTTTGCAGTCTGTAAGTGCAGTTGCAATCAAAAAGAGCAGCAGAATCTTTTTCATGTTTTTTTATGAAAATTACGAGACCTCTGTTTGTGGTGTATGAGCAACTCTGTGCATTACGATGTAAATCGACCGAAAAGTTTGTCAGATGAGTGATTTCATTGATGAAGTGCAATGATTTTTTCACGGACAGATCCTTTAAACACGACGTTGAGAATCATTTCTTTTAACTTGCTCAACGGGCGTTGAACCGGGCCCAATACAAAGCATGAACGCTTCATGTTTCATAGGAGTTTTTGTAGTCCTGCTGCTGCGTTGGATGCCGACTTTGGCGCAGTGTGAAAGTGAGGTGAAGAAGGCCGATGATCAGGTTTGGGCAGATCATCGGCAGGCCATGCTCCTTTCTCAGGAGGCTGTAAATACATTTGCCGGCAAAGGGTCCCTGTGTGAAGGGAAGACCTTATTTGTTCTCGGGAAGACCCTTTGGTCGAATGGTGACTATGCACAGTCTATAACGGTACTTAGACGGGCAATCATGCAGGCACAACGCGCCGGCGATACCGAGACCGTTGCACGCAGCCAGTTGGTGATGGCAAACAATTTTTACTACCAGGCATACTATGATTCCGCTGAAAAGTATTTCGAGGGTTGCCGGCAGTCGTTTCAGAGAATAAATCATCGTACCGGGTTGATTGAAGTATTGCACGACATGGCCCTGATGTATCATCGCAAAGGAGATTTTTCAGCTTCACTCAAATGCCTGCTTGAGTCCGAACAGCGCAAAGAGATGGAACCTGATTTTGTTCACTATGTGGGAGACTTCACAGGCATCAGCACAAGTTTTATCGATTCCACTTACTACCGACAGGAGACAAAAGATGAGCGGGCATCGCTCAAAAACTTTGATCTGTCGGGCAACCTGGAGGGAGTCTACCAAAGCTATATCAATCTCGGCATCGCTTATCGTGAATTGAACGAACACCGAATTTCAGCCCGTTATTTTGTGAAGGGTTCCCAGCTTATGGCTTCTCTGGGATTCTATCCGTTCTGGGATCTGGCGGGTGTTGCTTATGGAAAAGTAGGGATGGAAGATTCTTGTTTTTATTTTCATTACAAAGCCAAGACGGAGTTTCCGCGCGCCACCAAAATCAAGATTCTATACACGTATGAGTTATTGGGGAACGCTCACCTGCAGTTCGCACACCTTGATTCGGCGCTATGGTACTATGAAAAATCGCTGGCGATGAATGAGGCGATGAACAACCGATTGACCATTGCGGGACTGCAGCTATCCCTCGCGCGAGTTTATCAGGCAAAGAAAATGAACGACAAGGCGAAGCAATACCTCGACCAGGCTCTTTCAAAGTCCAAAGGGATATCGGTTACTTTAACCAGTAAGAGTTATCACTTCGCAACGCAGTTTTACCGTGAATCCAACCCCGCACTTGCTTTGCAATTTTCAGAACGCTATCGGAGTCTGACCGATAGCATTAATCGAAACGAAAACGCCATGGCCATGATTCGTTTTCAAACGCAGTTTGAAACAGCGCGAAAGGAGCGGGATCTGGATGCCGCCCGGTTACAGCTCAGGAATCGCACCGTGATGATGTTGTCGTTCGGTGTTATCACAGTGTTATCACTGGCGTTTGTTATTACCTTGTATTTTCAGCGAAGGAAGATCCAACGGCAAAATGCTACGCTCAATGAGTCCAATGCCGAACAAAAAGCTTTGATGCAGGAAATTCATCATCGCATCAAAAATAATCTGCAGTATGTAGTGAGCTTGCTGAGCCTTCAAACGCAACACGTACGAAATCCGGAGGTTATGACGCAGATTGAAGAGGTAAAAACGCGCATCATGACGATTGGACTAATCCATCAAAACCTGTATCAGTCGCGCAGTATTCAGTATGTCGATTTACCCCAATTTATCGGTGACCTGATCAGTAATATTATCCGGGTTTTTCCCACACGGGTTCAGCTGAGGGAATTTGTACATGTGGATTTAATAAACGTCGATCTTGAGACCGCAATTTCGGTTGGGCTTTTGATCAACGAGTTAACCACGAATGCACTTAAACACGCGTTGATGGATCATCCTCAGCCGGAATACAAACTTTATGTCTCCCACATTGGCGAAACGTTGAGAATCACCATAAGTGACAATGGACCGGGATTTTCTCTCGATGAGTCAGCGAAGGGATTCGGAATGCGTTTGGTCTCACTTCTCCTCAGGAAGATGGAAGGTAGCATGGCGCAGTCTGACCCCAGGACTATTAGCATCGAGATAAAAAATTTTGTAGTTCGACCGAACTAAATGGCATTCAATAATCCCTGGAATTCTGTTCGATAACTTTTGCTGAGTGGAATCTGATTTTGTCCAATGTAAATGAAGCTTTCATCAAAAGAATCAACGCGTTCCACGTTCACAATATACGATCGGTGTACTCTTACGAACTGGGTCAAATGCATTTTGCGCTGAAAGTCACCGAGATTTTGGCTGAGCGTATACCGACCCGACGATGTCACGATGTTGATATAACTTCCATCGGCCTCTACAAAGAGAACGTCACAAAGACATATTTTCCTGTGCTTTCCATTGACACGAATAAAAATGCAGCCGGGTAACAGTCCTGGATGCAGCCCGTCAACCGTATTTTTTTGCGGGTCGACTTTGGTCGCCAGAAAATTGTCGAGGGCAAGGTCTACAGCCGCCAGCAGTGACCTTGAATTAAATGGTTTGACAAGGAATGCCTGAGGGTTCGTGCTTTTGGCCAAACGATAGGTCTTGTCATCTGAACTCGCGGTGATGTAGATCACAGCTACAGTCAGGCTGTTGCGCAATTTCGAAGCCAGTTCGATCCCGTTCATCGCACCCTTCAGACGTATATCGATCATAACCAGGTCGGGTTTGTCCCGGAGGATATGCTGTAATGCCGCTTCGCCCGTTTCGTAACAACCCGTAACGAGATAACCTTCAACCTGTAACGTTTGACGCAAGTCTTCAGCAATGATGACCTCGTCTTCTATTATCGCGACACGAAGCGTATCCATGACCGGGGTAATTGGGGATATGAACGTAAGTAGGTTACTCAATTTACTTAAAAGATAATCCTCAGGCTAATGCTGTTTGGATTGGATTTCCAATAGGCTTTTATCAGTGCCAGATTGTGTTTCATGCGTTGGAATTGGCACCCTTTGCATGAAAAATCCTGTGGAAGTTGCAAATCCTGGAGACCTTTTCAATAGCGCCAGGCGCACATGTTCATACCCCAATTTGATCTTATCCTATGAAATGAGTCCATAAACGGACGACAGATCTCCTGCAAGCAGTATGATTTTGATCATGAACAAGTTTTTGAAAAACGTGAACAGAAACTTTTGCGTAGCATTCGTGAGCAAAACATTAAACCAATGAGAAAGTTAACAACCATCAACACCACCATGACGCTGATCATCGCGTTTATCGCATCAGCAGTTCTGGCCCAGCCTGTCACTACACCCCGCGTACCAAGTCCCGCCGCAAAAGTCACACAAACGATCGGTATCTCTACAGTGACTGTAACCTATTCAAGACCGTCGGTGAAAAGCCGGGAAGTGTGGGGAAAACTTGTTCCCTACGGATGGAACAAGCAGCAGTTCGGCCTGGGCAACGACGCCCCGTGGCGTGCCGGTGCGAATGAAAACACGCTGATTACATTCTCGCATCCCGCGAGATTTGCCGGGCAGCCGGTTCCTGCCGGAACCTATGGGCTTTTTTTCGTGATTAACCAGGACGATACCGGCGAAGTGATCTTGTCGAAGAACACCAAGTCCTGGGGAAGTTTTTTTTATGATGCGAAGAATGATCAACTCCGTTCGAAGATTCAGATTCGTAACAACAACCACGTGGAAGTGCTCACTTATGATTTCATTAACTTAACAAAAAACAGCGGCGAACTGGTTTTGAACTTTGAGAAGAAACAATTTCCAGTTGTGATTGAATTTGCTACTGATGATATCGTGATGGCCAATGCGGCGGATGAGTTGAAGGGCGTGCAGGGCTTTACTGCACAGGGATTCAACAGCGCAGCAAACTATGCTTTGGCAAACAAAACGAACCTGGATCAGGCGTTGACATGGATCGATCAGGCCATAGCACAGAACCCGACTTTCAATTCAAAGAATACGAAGTCTCAAATTCTGAAAGCGCTGAGCAGAAATGATGAAGCTGAAAAAGTTCTCAAGGATGCAATCGCCGCTGCTACCGAGCCCGAACTCAACCTGTACGGATATGCACTGCTCAATCAAAAGAACTTTGACAAGGGCATTGAGATGCTGAGGCTCAACACGCAAAAATTTCCGAAAAGTGCCAATGCTTGGGATAGCTTGGGTGAGGGTTATGCATTGAAAGGCGACAAAATCAATGCGATCAAGTACTTCAAAAAATGTCTGACTCTAAATCCGCCTCCGTTGGTGAGAGCCAACTCGGAAAAGTACTTGAAAGAATTTGGCGCGTTGTAGTGGTTTGCATCCGGCCGGTAAATGCGGACCTACTTCACAAAAGTTCACGCCAGTGTTTATCGTAAGACCAAAAGAAAACGGCGACCGTAAAGCCGCCGTTTTTTCATTAGTAATAACATTATTAATAAACAAGGCTGGACGTAGTTTGTCAGGTTTTCATACTCCTTAATAAAAAAAGGTGTCGGACACTTTAATTGTCCGACACGTTAACAAAATAATCAGGAAAATCTCAGCAATTAAATTTGGAAAAATATGAAGCGACTGCCGCGCATTAAAATACGATGGCAGTAAAACCTTTTATCTGGAGATTCTCACCAGTTCCTCGATGGCCAAACCCAGGTCTGTCTTACCATCAAGGTAGGGATCGAGCGCAGTTGGGAATCTTTGGAATCCCTGGTCCAGGACGTGATTTTTTACCATGTAAAGTTCATGTTCGATACCCCTCGTAGTGCAAGCTTTCTGAACCACTTTGCCGGTCATATAAAACAGAACAGCGTGCCATAACATGGTTTGGCCAGCAATGTTCTTTTTCATTTCCTTCGCTTTCTCTTTAATCAGAGGCTGGACATTTTTTGTCACAAGCCAATGACTTGCTTCATGAAAGAGTACTTCGAGTCCTTGCGTACCGATATGTCGCACTGTCTTTGAGCCAAATGTTATTTCAACAGCGTTTTCTGAGAAGCCGGTGTATGCTTCCGACCAACTGGCGTAGTAGGTAACCTGCACCTCCAATGTTCGCGGAGCCCAGGTCGCTTGATAAACACGCTCCAGTTCAGGGGCGATATCCATTTCCATGATGCTTAACTCTTGCATCAGTTCTTTGATCTTCGCTACGTTCGTTCGAGAATGCAAAGGCCACATGTGTTTCTCAAATACAGGCATCGCGGCAGAAAACATATTTTCGAAGAACAGAGGTAAATCCAGTTTTTTGAGACCTTCGACGTTCCTGAGTGTGATGAGCTTTGACTTCAGATTGTAGAGCGTATCACTGAAAAGCAGATCCTTCCGGATGAAATTTTTTTGGTAATATTTCAGCGCATTCAACAGGCTTTTGCCTTCGCTTGTCGTGAAAGAGGTTTTGTATCTTAATGCAAGACTATCGATGATAACCGCGAGGTCCTGCCCCTTACTTTCTTCCGCCCACCGGTAGAAAGAATGGTGCGCATCGACAAAAGGGTTGTTATAAAAATTGAAATACCTTGACTTGGCCACAGGTTGGCTTTGCGCATGGATGGCAACAAGGAAAGCAAGAACAAAGAAGAGTCTCATTTTGCTGGTGCGAGTAACAAACTTAATATTCTGCAATGTGTTTTGATGAAAAGAGATTACTCATTTTTGAGCCCATTGGAGACGTAGTAAAGGGTCAGGGGCCCCAGGCGCAATCTCTATTCCTGATAACAGCGGGTTTTTGGACCATGGCTTTATTCACACAATTTTCAGACGGAGCGAATGCTTAAGAAATCAGGATATTAGTCTTTCAGACTTCAGCGGCCAAGCCAGTGCGATCAATCATTCCACCTGCGCCGGTAGTGTTCTTTCAGTGCAATCCCCACATCACCTTCATAGATTCCTCCCCAGTTACCCATATCTTCTACAAGGACTTCGATGACATTGGGTCCGGTCCGTTTCAGAAGTTTTGCCGGAATATCATAGATACGATCGACCATGTATGAATTACTGCTGCCGTAGTCCCGATGATCATTGGTAGTGCCGATCAATTGCCCGTTGAGAAACACCTTGTCGAAATCGTCAATTCTGCCCAGTAGAAGCACGAGCGGTTCATTGGGGAGATTGGAAGGAACCGAAAATGTTTTTCGATACCAGGCGAACCCATCGTACTTAGAATATCCCTGCCGTTCCCAGGGAAAAGGCACCATAATTTTCTTCCAGGAAGACTCGTCTTTGATGGGATGCTCATCGAAGCTGGTGGCAAACTGCCACAGTCCACTGAGGTTGATGAGGAGCCCGCTGAATTTCTCCATGCGATAGATGCCGATAGCACCATCCACAATCCCGCCGCCGCCCACTACGTCGTACACACGAATGGCCAATATGTTGTTGCCATCATACCTGAGAACATCGGGTGGGATGGGATATTTTCTTTCGCTGTTGTATGCAGTTTTGAATTTTGGGGGCATGATGCCTGAAACAGCAATCAAAATTCCATTCAGATAGACTTCGTCACAGTCGTCGATATAGCCCAGATTGAGATAGTAGTTTGTTTCCTTGTCGAGTTTGCTGCCATCAAATTTTTTTCGATACCAGGCAAAGCCATCGTAGTTATTGAACCCCTCATCCTCCCATGCCGAAGGCGCGTAAATCGACTCCCACCTTGAATCGTCGAATTGCGGGGATGCCCACATGTTGTTGTCATTGACGTGAAATTTCCAACTTCCTTTCAGGTTGATAACCTGGCAGAACGCCGGGATCGCAGACATGAGCAGGGCGGCGAATGTGGAACAGACAAGTTTCAAGGCAGGTAAATTGTTTTTAAAATTAAGAATGTTTGAGGAAAGGCGGATGAGTATGACCAGTCATCGCGCCTTTCTCAAACAAAACCCAACTAGCGTAAACCCAGACTAGTTGTTAGCGGCAACCACGGTGTGGTTATAGGTCGTTGTTTCGAGTTGAGCCTCGAATGTGCGCCCGTCTTTCGTTGGGACCAGCTTATAGGTCACGTCCAGACTGGGTGAACTCACTTCAATCCAAAGATTTCCGAAGGACACACCGCTTAAATCATATTTCTTCGAGAACCCGTTGGGGTAATTGGCTTTGGCAACCTTGTAAGATCCCAGGATTCCATTCTTGTCAAAAAACTTGACCTGAACGTCCTGATTCACCGGCGTTGCAAACCAGACTTTGACAACTCCTTTGTCTGCGGTGGGGAGGATTTTTATTGGAACATCTCCGAATTGCTGAGCGGAAGCGACAGCGTACGAAGCCACGAGCGCGGTAACCAGTCCGGCAATGAGAATTGATTGGCGTTTCATATGATTATTTTTAGTGATTTGATTCATGGATTAAAGAACGCCATGTCCTCTGCGATAGATGTCACCGCCCAGTAAAGGTTTGTAACAAATTGTCATTTGAAAATCTTTGTTTTTCAGGCGTCTGCGTGTACCAACTCCCTTCGCGAGGAGATATTTATTCACAGTCAATGAAGTACTCGGTCTTGCAAAGCAATGATCACAACCTGTTTTACACGTCGGCATGAGATAGGTTCATCTTTTGTGCTGAAAGGAATGTTGCATTCCTGCGAATGTGACTTTCCCGTGATGATGCGATCTCAAACCAATACCTTTTTCATGCCTATGGAAGGAGATTTAAATAAATTACTTGACGCGGAAAAATTGCAGCTAACGAAGTTGCAGGAGATCGTTCGCAAGGCGGTTGAGGAAGAGAAACTCATCATTGACAACCTGCTGCATCAACCCCAGGAGGTGTTGACGCGTGGTCAGCACATTTCGGACAAGGTGGCCCGTTTTGGAGGAAGTTGGAGCTTTATTCTTTCTTTTGCGGTAATCCTTTTTGGCTGGATATTGTTCAATTCGCTGGCGCCAGTGAGGGATGATTTTGATCCTTATCCGTTCATTTTGATGAACCTCGTGCTCTCCTGTATCGCAGCACTGCAGGCGCCCATCATCATGATGAGCCAGAATCGAAAGGATGAAAAAGATCGCAAACGCAACGAAAACGACTATCTCATCAATATGAAGGCGGAATTAGAAATACGAAGCCTTCATCAAAAAATAGATTTACTGTTGGAGGAGCAAATTAAAATCCTTTTCGACAGTCAAACTCAACTCCTGGCGAAACTGAACTCGATTGAGGATGTGTTGCGTAGCCATGGATTGGACAAATGAGTTCGTGGGTAAGTATGCAAAGCAGTGGCCAAATCATAGAACCATTTTGTAACCCGATCCGTGCACCGTATGAATGATGCGGGGTTGATTCGGGTTGGTTTCGATTTTCTGGCGGAGTCGTACGATGAAATTGTCTACAGTGCGGGTGGTCAGTTGTTCTTCATAACCCCACACATTTTCAAGTAAATCATAACGACTAACCACATGGTTCTTGTTCTTGAATAAATAACCAAGAATTTCAAACTCCTTATGTGACAGTTTGATTTCTTTTCCATCTTCGAGTGACACGAACGTGTTGAAGTCAATTTCAAGGCGGCCAATCTGCACGAAACTTTCTTTCACCGTACCTGGCTGGATTCGCCTCAGGATCGCCTTCACCCTCGCAAGCAGCTCACGCACACTGAATGGTTTGGTGATGTAATCATCAGCACCCAGCTCCAGTCCGAGAACCTTGTCGATTTCCTCACCCCGAGCCGTCAGCAGAATGATAGGGGTCTTTATTCCGGCATTGCGGCTGGCTTTGCAAACGTCGAAACCGGAAAGTTTGGGCAGCATTACATCAAGCAGGATCAAGTCGTATGTACCTGTTTTAATTTTGGTAAGTCCGGCTTCGCCGTCGCTCGCGGTATCAACCTTATAATTCTCCAGTTCAAGGTTGTCCTTCAAGCCAAGTTGCATGGCTGGTTCGTCTTCAATGATGAGTATGCTCGCCATGGAATTATGATAATTCTGTTTGAAAAAATAATGTGAAAATGGATCCCTTGCCCGGTTCACTTTTTACGGTAATGCTGCCTTTTTGGATGTCCATTAGCTGCTTTACCAATGAAAGACCCAATCCTGTGCCGCGACTCTTTGCGAGATTTCCGCTTGACACCCGAAAGAATTTATCGAAGATATGTTTCTGATCGGCGGCGCTGATCCCCACACCAAAGTCTTTCACGGCAACGAAACCAAATTCATTTTCCCGGCCAGTGGATATTTCAATTCGCTTCTTGCCGTCACTGTATTTTATTGCGTTATCAATCAGATTGATCATAGCCTCCACGAATGCCTCCCGGTCTGCAGCGATTGTAAGTCCTGGTAAACTGGTCAAGGAATATTCGAATCCTTTGTTTCGGAGGTGAAACTCATATGTGTTAAGGATTTGACTGATCTCAGCTTCAGGCTCAATTTTCTCGACATTCAGCGTCTTCTTGTTTGCTTCAGTCTGACTGAAGTTGAGAATCTTGTTGACAATGCCTGAAAGCCGGTGAGTCTCTTTACTGATAATGCTATAATATTCTTTTTTCTTTGCTTCTGAAGGTGCACGGTCCATTTCCAGCGTTTCCGCAAACATACTGATCAGTGCAAGAGGTGTTCGTATCTCGTGAGATACGTTTGAAACAAAATCAGATTTGTTTTGCGCCAGCTGTACCTCCCGCTTGACGTTGCGGAAAACCAGTACCACAGCCAGGATCAGAATCACATCGAGAGAAGCGAGCAGGATGAAATTCGTGCGTGTTCTTTCGTTGATCACGTCTTCAATAGAGGGACCCTGGACGCGTATTCCGAGTGTATAGTCGGGGAATAACCAGAAGTCTTTCGTGAGAATTGCCGACTTCAGGCTTGCACTGTCGATGGTCAGTGTTGAGTAAAAAGGTGATGGGTGATTCTTGTTATAGGCTGATAATATGAACTGGTCTTTGGCGATAATCTGCAGGCGCGGCCCGACCAATTCCTGGATGAAAACCTCGGGGTCGAGCAGAATTCCGGCAACGACCTGTTTGTGCGCAACATTTTCTGTTATGAAAATAAGTCCCTGGAGGTTCACCGCTCCCGAAGGTGGAAATGAAACGGCAGCAAGCTTCTGAAAGCCGCTTCTTTTATAGGATGCCAGTTGTTGAATCTCAACCCTGTTCACAGAAAGGGCTGAGTCGATCGAGGACCGACTGACCTTTATCACTGGTTCGTCCGATGAAAAAAATGTAAGCACCGGATTTTGTTCGATGGTGTCACTGACAAAAACTCCAACGATGGCACTATTTCTATTAAAAAGAGTTTTAATTTTTTTTGGTACAGAATCAGGAAGAGCTGTTTCTGAGAGGCCGCTTTGGACATTGGTGATCCAGTTATTCAGGATATCATCAGAATATTGATTTACAGAGAAGAGAATGGCCTCGAGCTGTTTTTGATAAATATCCTGAATAATCTTTTCGTCCTTGTTGAGTGACGAAATTTCGTACACGGAGAAAAACAGGGCCGGCAGCAAAAACACCAGTACCAGAAGCAATCCAATCCTTCGTGTGGATTTCATAAAGCAATTTTACGGGTTATTTTATCAATGGGTTGAAAATGTTACATCTTGTTACAAATGAGGCTTGCTTTGAGTTTTTTTGCCACGGATTACACGGATGACCACGGAGGAATTTATCTGTCAGAAAATCTGTGCATCTGTGGCAAACTTGATTTGCGATTTCTGCGGGATAGTATTGGCGTAATGGATTTCGGGATTTATAGCCACGGATAACACGGATGATCACGGAGGAATTTATCTGTAAGAAAATCTGTGCATCTGTGGCGATTTGATCTGCGATTTTTGTGGGATGGTATTGGCTCAGTAGATTTCGGGATTTATAGCCACGGATTACACGGATGATCACGGAGGAATTTATCCATAAAATAATCTGCGCATCTGTGGCGATTTGATCTGCGATTTTTGTGGGATAGTATTGGCGCAATGGATTTCAAAATTTATAGCCACGGATAACACGGATGACCACGGAGGAATTTATCCATAAAATAATCTGTGCATCTGTGGCAAATTTGATTTCGATTTTTGTGGGATAGTATTGGCGCAATAGATTTCGGGATTTATAGCCACGGATAACACGGATGACCACGGAGGAATTTATCTGTAAGAAAATCTGTGCATCTGTGGCGATTTGATCTGCGATTTTTGTGGGACAGTATTGGCGCAAGGATTTCAAAATTTATAGCCACGGAAGACACGGACCACCACGGAGGAATTTTGCGTGGTAGTATTGACGCAATAGATTTCCGGTTTTTTGGCCACGGATTACACGGATGATCACGGAGGAATTCATCCATAAAATAATCTGTGCATCTGTGGCGATTTGATCTGCGATTTTTGTGGGATAGTATTGGCGCAATGGATTTCAAAATTTATAGCCACGGATAACACGGATGACCAGGGAGAAATTTATCTATAAAAAAATCTGCGCCTCTGTCACGCCAAATATGATTTATCGATGGAATTCGAATCCACGATGACTATATTGTATTCACCAATCCAATTCTTCATGAAAACGGTTCTGACCTTATTGATCGTTCTTGCTGGTTCAATGGCTTCTGCTCAGAAGAGGATTCTCATATACACCCACAATGGGGAAGGCTATAAACACGAAAATATTGCTGCAAGCGTGGAGGCGTTGAAAAAAATCTGCAAAAGCATAGGGTATGATTCTGAGGCCACGGATGATCCGACCGTTTTCTCCCCTGAAAAACTTAAGGGTGTTTCGTGTATTATTTTCTCAAACACCAACAATGAAGCCTTCGATACCGAAGTCCAAAAGCAGGTATTTGTAGATTTCATTCGAAACGGCGGAGGTTTTGTTGGAATTCATTCCGCTTCGGGATCTGAGAGACAATGGCCATGGTTTGCGGCGATGCTGGGTGGACGATTTGTTCGTCATCCCGAACTTCAGAAATTCACTATCAAAGTTGTCGATAGAAGGAATCCGGCAACTGAATTTTTAGGCGAAACGTGGAATTGGGAAGATGAATGTTACTATCTCAACCAGCTGAATCCTGATATTCATGTATTGCTTGCCGCTGATCTCACTACGGTCAAAGACGATAAGAAATCCGAGTACCCGGGTGTGACTTTTGGTGACTACTTCCCGCTTTCATGGTGTCATGAATTCGACGGGGGGCGACAATTCTATACGGCTTTAGGGCATAAAACAGAATACTACAGTGATCCGCAGTTTGTAAAGCATCTCACCGGTGGAATTCGCTGGGTGCTAAAAAAATCTTAAGTCAAATGCCGGTTCATCAACTGCGCGGTTTGGAACCGTCAACTCCCGCATAACCTTCAGTGCTCGTGAAACAATTTTCTACCACGATAATCGGTCGTGAGAAAACATGAAATTTCTTTGAGAATAAGATTTCACAAGTGAAATGCGTCGCCGGTGACTTTTGATGTGATCAATAGCCAGCAGGTGATCTGAATAGTTCGTATTTTAAAGGTTTGAATTATCCAATGATCGTTGATTTACGAAGCGACACCGTAACCAAACCCACCCCGGCCATGCTCGAAGCAATGTTCAACGCGGAAGTGGGTGATGATGTATTGGGGGAAGACCCGTCGGTGGCCAAACTGGAACAGAAAGCAGTTGCGCTGCTGGGAATGGATGCGGCCGTCTTTTGCCCTTCCGGAACAATGACCAATCAGATTGGGATCCGTGTGCTTACGGAGCCCTATGATGAGATCATTTGTTATAAGGGCGCCCATATTTATAAATATGAAGGAGGTGGGCTTATGGGCAACAGCCTGGTAAGCGTAAAACTGCTGGATGGAGACCGCGGCCGCTTGACCATTGATGAAATTGCGTCAAGCATTAACAACTCCGCTGATCCCCACTATCCCCGCACATCCGTGGTTGCTTTGGAAAACTCTGTCGTGCGTGAAGCCGGGAGCTTTTATGCAGGGGATCACATCAAAAAAGTTTCTGAGTTTGCAAGATCGAAAGGATTGAAGATGCATCTGGATGGCGCTCGTTATTTCAATGCACTGACAGAATCGGGTGGAGACAGCAGGGATACTGGAAAATATTTCGATACAGTTTCAATCTGCCTTTCGAAGGGATTGGGTGCTCCCGTCGGATCTGTGATTTTATGCAAGAAAGAACTGGAACAAAAGGTCAGGCGCATGCGCAAAGTGTTCGGCGGTGGTATGCGGCAGGCAGGATACCTCGCGGCCGCAGGAATGTTCGCCCTTGAGAACAATATTTCGCGACTGAAGGAGGATCACACGCGCGCCAGGGAATTATGGAAGGTACTCTCCACTCAACCCTATGTGAAGTCGATCATGCCATGTGATACCAATATCAATATTTTTGAATTGAAGCCCGGTTTAAGCTCCTCGAAGTTTTTAGAAAAGCTTGCGGAGTCGGGTGTAAAGGCAGGTTATTTCAGTGATAGTCAGGTGAGAATGGTTACCCACCTGGATTTTACGGATGCGATGCTTGATAAAACCACTGAAGTATTAAAAAAACTTTCATTCTGAACCATGGAAGACCTCGGTAAATCCATTCCTGCGGGTGAGGCTTTTGTTGATGCCGAAACAGGTGGGCCCGCCAAACGACACAATGAGAACTGCCTTAACTGTGGCACCAGGCTGATTGATGCTTTCTGTCATCATTGTGGGCAAAAGGATATTCCCAAACGGCAAACGTTGAGCGAACTGTGGACAAATTTTATCGCCTCATTCTGGAGTTATGAAGGAAAGTTTTTTCAGACCACGAAGTATCTGATCATCAGGCCGGGATTCCTGGCGACGCAATACAATGCTGGCAAAAGAGAGACCTATTTTCATCCAGCCCGGATGTACGTATTTATCAGTTTTGTTTTCTTTCTCCTGTACTTCTCCCTGCCCGACACCGACGAAGAACCGGAAAGCCCCTCAAAGATCAAAGAGAAAAAATCTCTCACAGACAGCGTTCAAACAAAGGAGAAACAACCAATTCCCACGGTGATTGACGCCGATGAAGATACAGACGATGATGATGAAACCTTTGACGAAGCCAAACTGGACTCAATTCTTGATAGGAATCTGATTGGTAACGACTCCGCAAAGAAATATCCATCCTCCGGTTTTAAAGATTCATTACAAAATCAAATAAAAAAGAATAGCTCAAAAAAGAATAACTGGACGTGGAGTTTGGAGAATGCTGATTACAAAACAGTAGCCTCCTATGATTCTGCTCAGAATGCAAAGCCCGAAGCCGACCGGGACGGATGGTTTAAGAGAATTGTTAAGATCAGGGCCATCGAGCTGAATAACAGGTACAAAGATGATAATCAGTCTTTCAGCAAAGACTTTGGAAATGCATTCAAAGATAATTTTTCAAAAGTGCTCTTTTGGCTCTTGCCCTTTTTTGCATTGGTGCTGAAGTTGCTCTATGTCCGCCGTGGATTTTATTACAGCGAACATCTGGTGTTCACGATTTACTATTACAACTTTTTTTATTTGGCAGGATCTTTTCAAATGATGCTGGGACAGCTGTCCTGGTTGTCTTGGTTTCCAACCCTCATCGGGTACTGGATTTTCTTTTATTTGTTATTCGCGATGAAGAGGATGTACGGTCAAAGCTGGGGCAAAACTATTTTGAAGTTCTCGATATTTGTATTCCTGTTCTCGATCCTGGCTATGGTTGGTTTAGGGATCAGTGCACTGGTGGTGATAATGATGATTTGATGGGCCTCCTGAATTTTTCCACCTCACCGCTCGCAGAACGCATGCGTCCTTCGAAGCTCGAAGACCTGGTGGGACAGGAGCATCTAGTCGGTCCGAACGGAATCATCCGCAAGGCGATATCCACCGGGAACGTTCCATCCATGATCTTGTGGGGACCTCCCGGCGTTGGTAAAACCACCATTGCCAACATCATTGCCAACGAAGTGAAGCGTCCGTTTCATACACTCAGTGCTGTAAGCGCCGGCGTGAAAGATGTACGCGAGGTGATCGAGAAGGCCAAACATGCAAACCGCCCCATCCTGTTTATCGATGAGATTCATCGTTTCAATAAGTCACAGCAGGATGCATTGTTGGGAGCCGTTGAGAAAGGAACCATTACTCTGATCGGAGCTACTACAGAGAACCCCTCATTCGAAGTCAACTCTGCCTTGCTTTCGCGATGCCAGGTGTATGTGTTAAGACCGCTTGGAGAAAAGCAGCTCCTTGAATTGCTCCACCAGGCGCTGACAAAAGATGAGGCCCTGAAGAAGAGGAACATCGTTATCAAAGAACCCAGCGCATTATTGAATATTTCCGGGGGTGACGCGAGAAAAATCCTGAACCTGTTGGAACTCATCAGCGAAGCACTCGCGGGTGATATCGAAATCACCGATCAACTTGTGATGGATGTAGCCCAGAAGCACATCGCCATCTATGATAAAAGTGGTGAACAACACTATGATATTATTTCGGCTTTCATAAAATCCATCCGCGGAAGCGATCCAAATGCAGCCGTCTACTATCTGGCCAGGATGATAGAAGGTGGGGAAGATGTAAAATTCATTGCAAGAAGGTTGGTAATCCTGGCTTCAGAAGACATAGGCAATGCCAATCCAACTGCCCTCGTACTCGCGACCAGTGCGTTCCAGGCGGTGAACATGATTGGCTACCCGGAAGCCAGTCTTATTCTAAGTCAATGTGTAACGTATTTGGCGTGTTCGGCGAAAAGCAACTCGAGTACCGTAGCTATAGGGAGTGCGATGAGCAAAGTGAACGAAACGGGCGATCTTCCGGTACCGTTGGCCGTTAGAAATGCGCCGACCAAGTTGATGAAGGACATGGGTTATGGAAAAGATTACCAATATGCGCATAGCTTTGAAGGGAACTTCGTTAATATGGAGTTCCTGCCGAAGGAGATCGCTGGTGAAAAGTTTTACGATCCAGGCAACAATCCGCGGGAAGAAGAAATGCGGGCTTTTTTGAGAAAGTTGTGGCGTGAGAAATATGGATACTGATTTGCTGATGTGTTGATTTGCTGATGTGGAGATGTGCTGATGAGATTGGTAGCAAAGGGAGTCAGCTTGAGCAGAGTCGAAGAGGAGTCAGCCTGAGCGGAGACGAAGGGGGGTCAGCCTGAGCGAAGACGAAGGGGAGTCAGCCTGAGCGGAGACGAAGGGGGTCAGCCTGAGCGAAGACGAAGGGGGTCAGCCTGAGCGAAGACGAAGGGGGTCAGCCTGAGCGGAGACGAAGGGGGGTCAGCCTGAGCGAAGACGAAGGGGAGTCAGCCTGAGCGGAGACGAAGGGGAGTCAGCCTGAGCGGAGACGAAGGGGAGTCAGCCTGAGCGGAGACGAAGGGGGTCAGCCTGAGCGAAGACGAAGGCTGATACCTTTAGGTGGGAAGACAATTTGAGGATTGAAAATATTGATCATATAAGTATGAGGCGCCGATGTGAAGCTGAGGTCAGCCTGAGCGGAGTCGAAGGCTAGACGAACTATAAATGCAAAAAATAATATTTGAATACTCCCCGATCTATTTTTTACTCTGCCTTGTGCTCGGACTTGGCTACGCATGGCTTTTGTATTCTTCGCATCACAACTGGAGCAAGAACGTCAACAGAGCTTTGTTTGCAGTGAGGATGATACTCGTAACCGCACTAGTGATGCTTTTGCTGGGGCCTATTCTCAAGCAGACAGAAAACATACTTGAGAAACCCTCTTTTGTATTCCTGGTGGACAACTCACGATCGATTAAGGAAACTTCTGATACGACTCAGATTGTGTCAACTTTGCAGGCATTATCCAATGCGTTGAAAGAAGAGGATCGAGCCGCCGAGGTCAGACCCCTGAGCGGTAATAGCGACAGTATTCTCTTCAATGCTGTAACATCTGACCTTACTTCCGGCCTGCGTGAAACCCTGAGCAGCTACGAAGGGAAAAATCTTGCTGGCATCGTGCTGCTCTCCGATGGTATATACAACAACGGACTTTCTCCCCTTTACTTACCGTTGCGAGTACCGGTGTATACGATTGGAACCGGTGACACGACCGAACGCGCTGATCTCGTGTTGAAGCAGATTGACTACAACCGTATCGTATACCAGGGAAATAAGTTTCCCCTTCGTGCAGAAGTAGGAGTGACGGGTCTTCTAAATACCGATGTCACCGTAACTGTTTTGCAGCAAGGCAAGATGCTGAAGCAAGAGCGGAAGAACACCGGTACCAGATCAATGCTCGATTTTGATTTTCAGCTGGATGCCGCCGCGCAGGGAACACAGCGACTCGAAGTCCGCGTGGAAAGCGTACCTAAAGAATCCAACCTGAAGAATAACAGAGCAAGTGCATTCGTGGAAGTGGTGGAAGGGAAGAAGAAAATCCTGATGATCGCGCGTTCACCGCATCCGGATATCAAAGCGTTGCGTGAAGTGGTGGAAAAAAATTCGAACTATGAGTTTATTGTTCACATACCAGGGCTTGCAGAAGCAGATCCGTCTTTGTTGCAACCCGGGAAAGTTGATTTGATCATCGCGCACCAGAGTCCTGATACCGACAATAAAACGACTTCACTGCTCACCTCATTTCTGAAGGCAAAGGCGTCGGCACTGATCATCATAGGAAACCGCACGGTCCTGCGCATGCTTCCTACAGTGGGTGTTCCGCTGACCTTTGAAAACGCCAACCAACGTGACGAAGTGCAGGCTGTGATCAACCCTGATTTTCATGATCTTGGATTTTCGGATGACCTCAACTCCAACGTGAGTCGCTTTCCTCCGGTCCAAGTGCCTTTTGGAAAATTTTCATTTCCGTTGACGGCCAAAACTGTACTGAGCCAGCGTATCGGTTCTGTGGTGACGAACCGGCCATTGCTTTATACGGTTGAGGACGATCGCCAAAAACTGGCTGTGTTAACGGGCGAAGGCATATGGAAATGGCGCTTAAGTGAATTCCAGGAAACGGAGAACACAACCGCATTTGATGAACTGTTTTCCAAGCTACTTCAATACCTCAGTACACAGGATGATCGCCGCAAGTTCCGGGCATTCCCGTTACAGCATGAATTCACCAGCGACGGACCTGCCGTGATCGAAAGCCAGGTCTACAACGATTTGTTTGAGCCGGTTTATGGCAATGCTGTCGACATCGAACTCCGTGACGAGCAGGGGAAGGTCACAAATTATCGCTATGTCATCGGCCCTGGCAACAGCCGATATCGCATCGGTGGTTTAAAAGAAGGTGTGTACCGTTTCAAGGCTTCTACCGATCTCAGGGGAAAGAAAGAAGAAGTGCGTGGCGAATTTCTCATTACAGAGCAGAATCAGGAGTCTCAGAATCTGACGGCTGACTTCGCTTTGTTAAGAACGTTGGCTGATAACACAGGCGGGAAATTCTATAAGCTCAACGATGCTCAAAAGCTTGCCGCCGATTTATCCAATGCCACGGTCAAGGGCGTGATTCATTCCGAGGAGTCGTTCAATCCACTGATCAATCTCAAGTGGGTTTTCTTTTTGCTGCTGGCGATTGCGTCGCTGGAATGGTTCACGCGCAAGTATATGGGTAGCTATTGAAAAAAAAAGTAAGGTTGTCAGTGAAGAACACCGACAACGGCTTCGTGGTCATCGTTTATTCACATTCCCTATATAAAGCAACTCTCTTAAACCAGTTTTGATCTTCTCCTTCAGATGATCGACACTGACTTTCCCCCCGACATCGCCCGCGTTGGTGTTCTTCACCAACGCCTGCAAGGTCTCCGATCAATCTGATGATTGCGACTGAGGAAGCTTTGATATCCACACAAAAACCCGTTTGTGATGCTTCAGCATTACCAATCCGATAATCAGCATAAACATACCGGAGAAAATTCCTGAAGGTGCGCTCATGTCACCGCCATGTATACCCGATGACACAAACTGCATGATACCTTTAAAAACAGTTGACGCTGAAGCGATCGTCAGCACCAGCCCCGCGATAATGATGATTAATTCAAGAAGTTCTTGCATACCAAGGGTGACGCGTACTTCATCGGCTTTGATATCAAGTTTTTCAGCAATCCAATCCGATTTGAAAAGCAACAGCCAACAAACTGCAGCATTGCTAAACAGTTCCACGGCTAGCGCGACATTCCCTCGGCTTGAATTATTCAGCACCCAATCAACAGCAATGACCTTTTGGGCTGACATCAGCACTTGGAGGACAAAAAGAAGACCAAGTAGCTTGCATATAAATTGGAGAATGCCTTTTTGGGTAAAGTTACGTGTAGATGGGGTGGGTTGCATTTTGGGGGTGGGAATAGGAAATACTAACAGTCGACTTTAGTTCAAATTTTTTTGGAGCACAGACAGGCAAGCCTTCGAACCTTGCATGAGCGCAACTATATGTCGAAGGTAAAAAACATAACCTCATCTCAATTCGACAATGGTCCAAACTCCGCCATTCTCTTTGGACATCGTCACGTTAACTATTACGTTCTGATTTTTTCCAATGACTTTTATTTCCAGGTTTGCAGTCCCTACGCCGTTGGAAATCGATATGTTGCCCGTGGGCATAAACCCATAGCCGGTGATGCCACCTGTTTCAGTCAGGATTTGCTTGTTTCTTTCTATTTCGTGGACGGCGGTTTTATAAGCATCGGAAGTTTTCATCGCTGCTCCGATGAAAAAGAATACGAACGCTGCATAAACGACAAGTACCCCTATGAGTGCGAGAATACGCGCGGACCTATCGGACTTTTCAGGATTTTCAACAACGACCGTGTTGGATACTTTATCGCCTAATCGTTTTTTGTTACTATCAACAATAAAAACAATGAGTTCCACTGGCCATAAGATGAGAAACAGATTGCGGACGAAGAGCTTGCCAAATGACGGAACTTGCTCGGGATTATTTGCATCACGCACCATGATGCCCATGATCCATCTGCCAAGACTGATCCCCCTGAACGAATCCTTGGCGAAGTACAAAGCGAAGCCGATCACCATTACAACAGGCATCACCGAAAGCATTTTCGACGTCCCTTCATCATCGAGATAGT
The DNA here is from genome assembly GCA_044227305.1 of Cyclobacteriaceae bacterium. Taxonomy (GTDB): domain Bacteria; phylum Bacteroidota; class Bacteroidia; order Cytophagales; family Cyclobacteriaceae; genus ELB16-189. The sequence continues at coordinate 797,383 of JBGAFJ010000003.1, forward strand.
TTGGTCCGATTGAAACAAAAACAGTGGCAACCATCAAGAATGTAATGGTGAAGTGATCGATGAAAAAAGCAGTGAGCCTTCTTCTTCTCGTCGCTGGATGCAAAGGGGACGTAAATTCCATTGTTAAAGTCACCAATGTAAATATTCTGTCGTATGTTAAGTTAAAACAAAAAAGCGATCCCGCAGCAACATGGCTGCGGGATCGCTCTCCCTAATATCAATCCTTTGTTTAACCTTTCTCTTTCGAGCTCGCTTTTGTCTTCTTCAACTTGATCGTGAGCACTTCGCTCTTGCCGTCGTGGTCCGCGAGGATGGTGCCACCTTCTTCGATCTCACCTTTGAGGATCTCTTCAGCGACGGGATCTTCGAGATATTTTTGGATCGCACGGTTCAACGGACGAGCACCGAACTGCTGATCATATCCCTTCTCCGCAATGAAGTCTTTGGCTTTGTCCGTGAGCTCAACGTGGTAACCCAATGCAAGTATTCTCGTGAACAGCTTGCCGAGCGTGATGTCGATGATCTTGTGGATGTGCTCGCGCTGCAGTGAATTGAAGATGATCACGTCATCGAGACGGTTGAGGAACTCGGGAGAGAACGCTTTTTTCAGCGCACTCTGGATCGTGCTCTTCATGATCTCCTCTTCGTTGGCCTGCTTCGCCTTTGACGCAAAACCGATACCTGCGCCGTAATCTTTCAGATCACGCACACCGATGTTTGAAGTAAGGATGATGATGGTGTTTCTAAAATCCACGCGACGGCCTAAACCATCCGTGAGGATGCCATCATCCAGTACTTGCAACAGGATGTTGAAAACATCCGGGTGGGCTTTCTCAATCTCGTCGAGAAGTACCACGCTGTAAGGCTTGCGGCGCACTTTTTCAGTAAGCTGGCCACCTTCTTCATAACCTACATATCCGGGAGGCGCACCCACGAGACGTGATACGGAGAATTTCTCCATGTATTCACTCATGTCGATGCGAACCAATGCATCTTCCTTATCGAAGAGATAAGTAGCAAGCACCTTGGCGAGCTCCGTCTTACCAACGCCCGTAGGACCGAGGAATACGAATGAACCAATCGGCTTTTTCGGATCTTTCAATCCAACCCGTGTACGCTGGATCGCTTTTGTCAACTTCTTGATGGCGTCATCCTGACCGATCACTTTTCCAGCCAGTTCATTAGCCATTCCCAACAACTTGTTGCTTTCTTTTTGAGCGATACGGTTTGTAGGAATGCCGGTCATCATACCGATCACATCGGCGACGTTGTCTTCATTCACTACATATTTCTCTGTACGGGTCTTTTCTTCCCACCGTGCTTTCGCGAGGTCGAGTTGTTCGATGAGCTTCTTCTCTTTATCACGAAGTTGTGCAGCTTCTTCGTACTTCTGACTCTTCACAACGCGGTTCTTCTCTTTCTTCACGTCTTCGATCGCCTCTTCGAACTTCACGATGTCCTCCGGCACGTGAATGTTGTTCATGTGAACGCGAGCTCCGGCTTCATCCAGTACGTCAATGGCTTTGTCCGGAAGGAAGCGGTCACTGATGTAGCGATCAGAAAGTTTAACACACGCATCCAACGCCTCTTTGGTGTAAGAAACATGGTGGTGGTCTTCGTATTTTTCTTTGATGTTTTCCAGGATCTGGATCGTTTCCTCCACGGAGGTGGAATCCACCATCACCATCTGAAAACGACGCGCAAGGGCACCGTCTTTTTCGATGTATTGTCTGTATTCGTCCAGCGTGGTGGCTCCGATACATTGTATCTCTCCGCGGGCGAGCGCGGGCTTGAACATGTTCGACGCATCCAGTGAACCCGAAGCGCCGCCGGCACCCACGATGGTGTGGAGCTCGTCGATGAACAGGATTACATCCTGGGATTTTTCCAGCTCGTTCATCACGGCCTTCATTCTTTCCTCGAACTGGCCACGGTACTTCGTACCCGCCACCAACGAAGCGAGGTCAAGCGTCACCACGCGTTTTCCAAAAAGGACGCGAGACACTTTTTTCTGAATGATGCGGAGGGCAAGGCCTTCTGCAATTGCTGTTTTACCAACACCCGGTTCTCCGATGAGGATCGGGTTGTTTTTCTTACGGCGTGAAAGAATCTGCGCCACGCGTTCTATTTCCTTCTCGCGACCTACTATCGGATCAAGTTTGTTGTCTTCAGCCAATTTGGTGAGGTCACGGCCAAAGTTGTCAAGTACCGGTGTACGTGATTTCTCAACGCCTTTTTTCTCCTTACCGGTTCCCGCGCCGCCACCGGCTCCGCCGCTTCCAAACATCTTCGATGAATCTTCATCCGGATCGTCAGTATCCTGAGAGGCCATCGGCGTTTCGTGTTGGTATTCGAGCATTTCTTTTACAACATCGTAAGCAACGTCAAATTTGTTGAGGATCTGAGTTGCGAGATTGTCAGGATCCCTGAGAATGGAAAGAAGCAAGTGCTCTGTTCCGATCAGTTGTGCTTTGAAAACTTTCGCTTCGAGATAAGTAATCTTGAGCACCTTCTCTGATGCTCTTGTCAACGGGATGTTCGATAGATTTTTTACCTGGTGTGTTGCCGTTCCCTTCGAAACTTTTTCGATTTCTCCACGGAGTTCATCGATAGGCACACCCAGTTTTTTTAATACACCTACTGCTACGCCTTCTCCTTCGCGGATCATGCCTAACACCAGGTGTTCTGTGCCGATGTAATCGTGTCCCAACCGGAGAGCCTCTTCACGGCTGAGGGAGATCACTTCTTTGACACGGTTAGAAAATTTTGCTTCCATGCTGAGTCTCCTCTTTTTTAGCTTATAAATGTACTTTTACGGTGAGTCAAATGCAACTGGGCGAAGGCCGACGCGCTTCGCTCCCGGAATATTTAACACAAGTCGTTTTCTATTTGTTCAATTCGCCTCTTGACGAGGTCACAACCGCTGTGGCATGTGGGCCTTCACAGAAAACGAGATCGATCAAGCTGAGGTTAGGGACAAATGTCTGTCCAAAAACCTGCTGATAGGGCGTTGGACTGTAGAAATTTCTTTGCCGATAGTCTTTTTTGGCTGAAATCACGTTCCTGAGATCAGAAACTCCCTCATCAACATTTTTCTGGTATCCCTCGTTTTGCGAGAATGTCGTACTCGATTGCAGCCACCTACGACACAATGACAGAATTTTCCAGTTTAGATCAAATAAAAACGCGTGGCGGGTAAAGATTTCTTTGTGTAATTCATCGCTGTAGTGCTCGAAGAAAGGAGCATTGGCATATGCAGCAACGACCGATCGCCAAAGCGTATTTTGCCAGCGTGTGGTATAGTCGATTCTGATATCGGTGATCAGGTTTTTGCCGCTCGGTGTGATCACCGGAACAGTAAGTCTTTGTGCACCTTGCGCAGTCAGGATGTAACAGCGCGTCCGGAAGCTTTGCTTGATGAAATTTTCATGTTTTTCAATAGTGACATGGTTGAAGTTTTCCAATGCACAGAAATATTCAATGGACGGCAGGAAATGTAATTCAATGAGTGCAGACGAATTCATGCATCGCAAAGGTAGGTTTCTATCGGTTACCCGCTCACGGGAAATTGCTTTTGATTGTTAACCTCTTCTACATGTCGGACAATTTAAGTGTCCGACACCTTTTTTTATTAAGGAGTCGGAAAACCTGATTGTAGACAAACGCCCTTGCTTTTTGTTAAAATAAATATTTGTAAAACGAGACCTAATGTTCAAACCTGCCCAACCCTTCCCGCGTCACCACGGGATCGCCGGAGGTAAAATCTACGATCGTTGAAGGAATGTTCCCACCCGGTCCGCCGTCTATCACGACATCCACAGAATGCTTGAAATCATTCCAGATTTCTTTGGGGTCTGTAGTGTATTCCTTGATTGCATCATCGTCTTTTACGGAAGAGGTGATCAACGGATTGCCCAACAGTTTTACGAGTTCAACCGGAATGTTATGCTGGGGTATTCGGATACCTACTGTTTTTTTATTGACGCCGACGATCTTCGGTACCAAACTGCTTGATTCAAAGATGAACGTGAATGGTCCGGGCAACGTCCTTTTCAGAATTTTGAATTCAGGTGTTTCAATTCTTTTCACGAACTCCGTAATATGACTGAGGTCGGAGCAAATGAAAGAGAGATTGAGTTTCTGCGGTTTGATTCCGAGGATCTGGCAGAGTCGTTCCACGGCGCGACGATTCATCAAATCACAACCGATGCCGTACACCGTGTCGGTGGGATAGATCACGATTCCGCCGTTCTGTAAGATTTGCGTAACGTGCCGGATCTTACGGGACTCGGGGTTTACAGGGTGGATGTGGACGTACTCGGCTTCCATGAATAGTAGTGCGAGTTAGATAAAAAATTTATGCCTTTTAAAAATGGGATTGGCTATTGGCTGTTGGCTTTTGGCTTTTGGTAGGTTACCCCCATGAGTCATTTGCACTGTCCAGCAAAATAGTCGGGCGACGATAAGTTTTCGAAAGAGTTGTACCACCAGCAGCCAAAAGCAATTCCGAACCTCATCTGATTTCTGTCGTTTTATTAAGTTTGCACCTTATTACTATGCCCCAACCAGTTAACAAATTCAAACTCATCGGGTTCCTTGTTGGTTCGATGTTGCTGATCACGTTTACTTTTTATACGTACCAGATCATATACATCCCGAATATCCTTGTCGGCAAAGGTGACAAGTTGTTTGTGATTCATACCGGAGCGACCTACCGCGAAGTACTCACAGATCTTGACAAGCAGGGATTTGTGAATGACATGGTGTCGTTCGGGTTTCTTGCACGACTCAAAGATTTTGATCGTAAGATACAGCCCGGCCGCTATATGCTGCGTCAGGACATGACCAACCTCGAAGCGATCAATGCGCTGAAAGGTGGCCGCAATGAATCGATCAATGTCACGTTTACGAACGTCCGGCTCTTGTCGGAACTGGATGAGAAGATCACGAAGAATATCGGGGTGACGCCGGACGAATTCGAAGAAGCGCTCGATAAATTCATTGCTGCAAATCAGGAGGGATTTAACCGTGACAATATTCTCAGCATGTTCATTCCGAACACCTATCAGATTTATTACAACATCGTTCCCGAAGACTTGATTGTGCGGTTTCATAATGAGTATCAAAAATTCTGGAACGAGGATCGCAGGGCAAAAGCAAAAGCGTTGGGAATGACCCCGATCGAAGTTTCTATTCTTGCATCCATCGTGCAAGCGGAAACGATCAAGGGAGATGAAGCGCCGCGCGTGGCCGGATTGTATCTGAACCGATTGAAGAAAGACATTCCTCTTCAGGCCGATCCGACACTGGTATTTGCAGCGAAGGATTTTACCTTGAAGCGCGTACTCGACAAGCATAAGGCGATTGAGTCGCCCTACAATACATACAAATATGCAGGGCTTCCCCCGGGGCCGATCAACATGCCGCAAATCCCGAGTATTGATGCGGTGCTGAACCACGAGCAAAACGACTATATATATATGTGCGCACGCGAAGATTTTTCAGGATATCACAACTTTGCAAAAACCCTGCGCGAGCACAATGTCAACGCCGCGCGATATCAGCAGGCGCTCACCATTGAAATCCGAAAAGGAGAGGCGCTCCGTCGCGCGGGAAAAAAGAAATAATGTATACCAGTGAAACCCATATCCGCGTACGCTATGGTGAAACAGACCAAATGCGCTATGTCTATTATGGCAACTATGCGATGTATTATGAAGTGGCACGTGTGGAGAGCTTGCGCCAGTTGGGTTTAACCTATCGCGAACTTGAAGAAATGGGAATCATCATGCCTGTTTTGGAAAACCATTCTCAATACCTCGCTCCCGCTTTGTATGATGAGCTTCTGAAAATTGTGGTAACGATCCCGGAAAAGCCGTCAGTGAGAATTCGTTTTTTGTACGAGATATTCAATGAATCCGGCAAAATGATACACAAAGGGGAAACGCTGCTCGCTTTTGTCAACCAAAAAACCGGGCGCCCCTGCCGTCCACCGGAACCGTTCCAGAAAGTGTTAGAGCGATATTTCTAAATTTGTTGCGGATGAAGTACACGCACCGCAAGCGAATTCTTGGAAACCGAAGTGCCCGTCTGGGCCGTGCCTGGCTCAAGAAGATAAAAATCAAGGGAAGAAAAGGCAATCATCACTTATCCCTTTATAAGTTTCTCAAGATATTTTTCTTCAATATAGAAGAAGATGAAATCCTGGATCGTGCAAACGGCGTTGCTTACAACTTTATCCTCGCGATATTTCCCACGATCATTTTTCTTTTCACGCTGACGCCTTACATATCGCGTTTTTTCCCCGACATCACCAGCGAAAGTATCATGCAGTTCCTCAGCGACTACATGCCGACGACCATGTACGAGGTGGTAAAGACAACCGTCATGGACATTCTCAGTAAACAACGGGGAGGATTGCTAACACTGGGTTTTGTCTTTGCTTTGTTTCTTGCAACCAATGGAATGATGGCGTTGATGCGCGCTTTCAACGCGTGTTATAAAACGGTTGAGAAGCGTGGATTTCTAAGAATGCGTTTAACCGCTACCGCGCTCACGATCATGCTTGCCTTTGTCCTTATGGTCGCCGTTACCTTGTTGGTAGTAGGACAGGTTGCCTTGCACCAGGTCACAAATCAGATATCCAGCATCAGTCACATCCAGATCGATAAAGTTTCACTCTTTGGGCTATTTGCATTGCGGTTTGTGGTGATCTTTATTGTATTCTTTTTTGCGGTTTCATTCATCTACTACTTCGGGCCGGCCATTCACTACAACTGGAAATTCTTCTCATTGGGCTCGTTGATTGCGACCCTGGCCAGCCTTGGGATTTCATACGGATTCTCATTCTACATCAGCAATTTCGCCAGCTATAACAAAGTGTACGGCTCCATTGGCGTGTTGATTGCCTTGATGGTTTGGGTGCAGCTACTGACGACCGTGCTATTATTCGGGTATGAAATCAATGTCAGCCTTCACTACGGGCAGAAAATCGAGGCGATCGAGCACCATAAAAGAGAGAAGCGTCTTGCGAAGAAAGTGGCAGCACATCATACGACGAATTGATTTGAAAATTTCGTTGATTCGACGTGAATCGTCTACAACTCGGATTTATGAGTTTATTTCTCCACCCCATCAAGAAAACTTTTCAAGGATGACAAATACACGTCCGGATTGTCGTAAAGGGACGCGTGCCCTGCGTTCGGAATAATCACCACTTTCGCTGACGGAACGATCTTCTGATAGGAATACAGAGTCTCCGGCAGCACTTCATCAAACTCCCCACCCATAAAAAGAATGGGCTTGGTGATTTTATTCAGATCGGGAACACGGTTAAAAGTTTTGAGCGTCCCCGTTGCTTTGAATTCTGTCGGACCCCACATGTATTGATAGATGGCACGGTTCGATTCAATACCGTCGCAATCGGGATTGGGCTTCCGCGTTCCGGAATGCACGAGGAATTTTGCATAGAAGGAATCTGTAGCAGCCAGATAAGCGGGCGCATCATATTGTTGTAATGCTTCGTATTTATTGATCGTGTCCTGAACAGGTTTCGACAGCTGCGAGATTCTCACTTTGGAATCTTCCATCCACTGCGGCGTACCAATCAGTGGCCCGACAAAAATTACAGACGCTACCGGATCGGTGTTTTGTGTGACCATGTACTCAACCGCGATGGATGCTCCCCATGAACCACCCAGCAGGTGGAACTTCTTTAAGCCCAGATGATCTTTGAGATAATTAACCTGTTCAACGAAATAAGGCACTTTCCAAAGCGTGGTGTCGTTTGGATGGTCTGATTTACCGGATTCAAGTTGATCGAAAAAAATCACGGGTCGGTCTTTCGAGAATTGTTCGAAGGCACGGATCGACCCGCAGCTCTTCCCGCCTGGACCCCCGTGCATAACAATAAGCGGCGTTCCGGGCCCGTCGCCGATCACTTTGTACCATATTTTGCCACCCCGAACTTGTACATATCCCTCGTGAGGCTTGAGTGGTTTGTCGCACGCGATGACGCATATGACAAGTGACAGAAACAGCAATTTTTTCATATCTGATAAATATAAGTATTTGATGATCGATAAAGAATAGTTTAATTGAGTGTCTATCTCATCCTCCCACTTAAATGAAATTACAAACCCTGGTATTGCCGATATGCATGCTGTGCTTGGTCAGCTGCGAGTTACGCAGTATGTAGCTACTTCTGACCAGAGCCAAATCTGGTCGATCAACTCAGCGAAACAATCCGCGTCAACATCGAGCAAATTGTTTCCGATATCAACACGCTGTTGGACACTCCCGGGAGCTGACCTTCTTTGTTTTCGATCGGGAATTTTTACAGGGGTTGGGACCCGGAAAACAAAATGCTCAGAATGTGAAATGCGTTTATGAAGAGAAACTGCCAACAACCCATGATCGTAAACCCAAGGACGAAGACCTTAATTATTGGATGTTGTTGTTCTAAACGAAAAAGTCCCGCTTCGACGGGACTTTAATATTTTCCGAAGGGCGGAAGGATTAAAAGCGGTTGCTTGCAAGAATTACTTTGGATGTGTTCTTTACAAACTGAACGTCAACAAATTCCCAATTGCCTTTGTTTTTATACAATTCAAAAGAGATCATGATCGGCTTCTTTTCATAATAGATCATATAGGATGTGATTCGGGTTTTCGTACCGATCATCTTGCTACTGATCTCTTCTACACCCATGTAGTTGCCCAGGTGCGACGCCACCTTACCGATTTTGCGGAAAGGAGAAGTTCCATCATTCAAGTCGCGCTCCAACCATGTATTGGTGTGGAGTGCATAAGTCATGGCTTCGTTGGGGCCGAAATTTTTATAAGCATCAAAGAACTTATCGATTAGTACCTGGCTGTCATCCTGTTTTTGAGCTATTGCGAACATGGGCACCAAAACCAACATCAAAATCACTACCTTTTTCATTGTTTTACCGCTTTACTTTTTGTCTCTCTCTTGTTTTAATTTTTTTACAAAGATCGTGGATTAATACCGGTGTAAGGTTTGGTGTAAACGCGGATCGCGACCAATCGACGCACTCTGTCGACGCGTGGAAAAAGCCGATTTTTGAACGAAATAGAGCCTCATTTGAGCCTGATTTGGAGGGTCCATTCCGCAGCAAGATTCGCAATCGTTTCCATTCTTTACGTGAAGTAAAAAGAACTTGGCGCGTTCCGATGTAAGGTTCGGTGTAGAAGTGAAATAGTTTGAAGAGTATTGAATAAAAAGGCCCCCCAAACAACTGAATTCTGGCAGCTCAAAGGAGGCACCAGCCGGCATGCAGGACGCGTCGAGACCTTAACCAAACCAACGGTGAGCCTTTCAGCCGACCGACATGAACCATCGTCACCATAGGGTCCTTTTCAAAATGGAGGCAAGCGTTTTACTTGAAAATTCTTAATTGATTTTTATGCGGATTCCATTACTGTGACTGCTGAACTCGGGAGCATACATACACTGAATACTGGTGATGCCGGTAGAGAAATTGCCTCCGTTAAAAGCCCGTAAATCATATTCAAATACATAGACACCTTTTCCCACCTGATCGAAGAAGAAATTAGTTGAGGCGTCACGGGTGCTCTGGTAGTACCCCAGCCCTTCCTGATATTTGTATTCAGACAACACATCGATGGGTTCAAATCCTGAGGCGCGCATATCTTTCAGGTGCAGAAATTCCATGTACCGATCGACAGTCAGTTCTATACGGACGCGAACCAAGGTACCGATGGCGATACTATCGCCGTTTTTAATCTCTTTCAAAACCGTACCATTGTCAGAGCTTGTAACAGCAAATAATTTCCGGGTAAGTTTTAAAGTGCTGCCGGCGTCGGTGATCTTATCCAAGTCTTCAAAATATTGCCAGTACATTCCTGCCCATGCGATGCCCGGACCTTGTTTGCTGATCTTTACATCAGCAAGAGCAGATTTGACTTCGCTGCCAGCCCAGATTTTTTTGAAATAGCCAGTGCCGGTTTGTGGAGAATCAACGATATTCCTATTTACCACATAAACTTCCATTTTTGGGTCGTTCTGAATCCAATCAGTTCCATTTAGTAACAACGCGTATATGGCTTCTGTGGTAGCCTTGGTTGTTTTCCATTGACTCGTTTGCTTGTTCTTGAGTAACCAAACGCGCAATTCATCTATGGTTTCACGCTTCCGCTCCTCGGATATCGATTTGTTGTCTCTTTCAATTTCACTAAATGCTTCAATGATCAAAGCTTGTGTTTCGACTGGCGCTACGCTCCAATAGGCCCCGCCCGCATTTTCTTTCCAATACATCCCCATCTCCTCACTTTCAATGCTCGTTTCACGAAATTCATTCAGGATGTTGTTTGCCAGTTCGTGATTGCCTCTCCGGAAATGAATTAAAGCGATCATGGCTTTCATTTGAATGTCAAAATCCTTCCAATAGCGAGATGATTGATCCAGGAAATACTGCAGAATTGCCTCAGATCCGACAGGAACAGGGATATCGCGATAGAAGCTTCTCATATATAGATAGTGTATCTGTAGAGTGGTGAGGTGTTTCCCGATCAAGAATTCACGAAAGAGATTGTCTTCTTCCCTCTGGTTGGCTGACTTTCCGGCAAAGAGGTGTGCCGAATGGATCAGTTCCTGATAATCCTTGTTGATTTCATTATCAAGAAATGAAACAGCCATTTTTGAAATTCTATCTGCGTTCTGCGGCATTTTGATCTTTAAGTGATATAGATGACCGAATCCGGCTGCGATATGCTGCGTGATGTAACGATTTGCGAACCAGGAGTTGGGAAACCACGTGATGCCTCCATCACCTTGCTGTAGGCTGGAGAGTTTATCCAGCGCAGCCCTGGATTGAACTTCAAGGTTCGATTCGTTGAAAAGCTCACCCAGATGTTTTTGATTCTCAGTTTCACCACGCGCTTCACGGACCCATGGTGTTTCTTCAGTTAATATCGATTTAAGCTCCGGGTTCTTGTCAAGATTGCTTACCAGATTGCTTTCGCCGGCCCATTGATTGAATACACCTCTAATTTTTGGATTGCTATTCGCAATGGCTGCACCCAAAGTATTCGCGTAGAACCTCGAGAAAGTTTGTTCAGCGCACTCGTAAGGGAATTCAATAAGGTATGGCAGTGACTGGATCGCAAACCAGGCTGGATTCGAAGTGCCATCCACGATCAGTTGCAGATTTTGTTGTGTTGTGCTCACCGCATTCTTAAGTCTTTCCATTGCGAAAGTTTTCGATTCACCTTCACGGATGGACATAGACATGCTTTCGGTTACAAGTGTTCTGTTGCTCAGGATCGGTATGATGTTTTGTTCGCCATCACTCTGGTTTCCAGCTTTGGCGATGAGTTTATACTGAACTAAATCAAAGTTTTCAGGAATCTTCAGTTTCCATGATACTTCCGTGTTTCCTTTCGGACTTACCGTAAAGGATCTGCTTCGACTGAAACTGCCGAAAGCTGCGTCTGCGGCTTGACCCGTCAGAGGATTTTCAAGCTGCAACACAACGATTCCGGACTTGGCTTTGCTGGAAAGGTTGGTGATTTTAGATGTTAAAGTAAACTCGTCGCCTTGCCGGACGAATCTGGGAACATTGGGTGCCACCATTAATTCTTTCTGAGTCACCGCGTTCAATGTTTTTGTTGTCGAGAGCAAATCTGTGGTGTGGGCTAATAGTTGAAGTTTCCAGCGCGTAAGCGATTCGGGAGTTGAAAAAGTGAATTTGACGCGCCCGTTTTCATCCGTCCTGAGATGCGGTAAGAAAAAAGCAGTCTCGTTGAAATTCTTGCGAAGGTTTACCTTGGCCATCTCGTCATCAATTTTTTTCTGACCGGATTTGGTAGTGATGATGATGACCCCTGCAGACGCACGACTTCCATACAGTGAGGTGGCGGCAGTGCCTTTGAGGACCTCAATAGTTGCCAGATCGAGTTCGTTGATCTTTGCGAAGTCGACAATCACACCGTCAACCACATACAATGGTTGTGCGTCTGTGTTCAAAGTGGATGCGCCGCGTATTAAAATATTTGATGCCGCCCCACTGGCCCCTGTTATCTGCACACCTGCAACACGACCGTTGAGAGCTCCTTGCAGTGATTGAAATACATATTCTCTGCCGGTGGTATCGGCGGCAAGGACTGAAACGACCGAGGAGCCCATGGCTTTTCTTTCCACCCGTGTACCCAGTGCGGTTACAACAACTTCCGACAACTGTTTTACATCCTGATTGAGAACAACGTCCGTCACGTTCTTGCGACCCACTTCAGCGGTTGCGGTGCTGTACCCGATAAAACTGAAGACCAGTTCATCGTCTTTGCGAACCTGTATTTCATACTTGCCGTTGCTGTCGGTGACTGTTCCAATCGATGTGCCTTTCACGACTATGTTTACGCCCGGTATCGGCAAACCATTCTCATCGCGTACGATCCCTGACACAAAACCGTTGCGGCCATGCCGGTCGTTGTATTGAAACACTTTTGAAGGCTCTGGAGAAAATGCCCCGCTTGCGAACAGACGGTCAAGGTATTGACGCCGCCTGGTCTCGCTCTTGACGATGGAGAAGCCAAACCAGTCAAGTTCATCGAAAAAGCGACGTGGATAAATATAGAAGTGAATTTTGCGGTTTCGTATTGAGAAGTCTTCCAATCCAAAGCTCTGATGACTGGAAGGGACATATCGATAGGGCGCATAGATACGAGGATGTGGTTCGAACTGCCAATGGTGATCCTTGAAGTTGTCCAGAGAGGCATCGTACATAGACGCAAGCACTTCCGCCTCTTTTCTGTCAGTGCTATTCCCTTTGATTTCAAAACTCCAGGTTTCCTTAGCGCCGGGTTGAATCTTGTCCTTGAACGTGATTGTCTCAATTTCAATTTTCTCTGTTTCGGGGATCACCTGAACATTTTCAGACGCTGCAATGAAGCTGTTGTAGTGCACCCCCATGAAGCCAATACTGAAACCGGAACTCATTTCGCCTCGTATGGGTATGGAAATTTCCTGTATTGCGTTCGATAACTGCACGACACGTGATGAGATAGTTTTCCCTTGCACTTCGATCGAAAGGTAAATCGTGAGACTATCCGCGGCTGAACCGATCCTGAGATGAGCTGTTTCGCCTGGTTTATAAGAGGGTTTGTCGAGTTCCCAGACAAACAGTTCATGATCAGGCACCAACTTACTCCTGGGATCGATCAATCTGAATTCCGAGATCGCAACTACAGAGTCGCCGGCAGGATCAACGGACATTAACTTCAATTCATAGTCACCCAATGGCCACGACGGTGATACAGGTAAAACCAAATCGTTCGATTTGCCCGTATTAAATGATAGATCTGACATGGGCATAGCACGTCGATTTCCTAGACGCATTTTACCCTCGCCATTGTAGTATCGGTCGTGCGGGAAGAGTTTGGTAAATTCTATTTCTGAAAGGGAGGGAAGGTCAGGTGCGCTCCAGGGCCGTGGCCGCATTACGCGATCCGAAGAGGTAATTTTGTAAACGCGGACAACCCCCTTCATCGGAACGGACATTCCATTGAGATTCTCTGTCGAAACATTGATAATGTTTTTTGGATTGCGTGAATAGATCCTTGCAGGCGCGGTGATATTCCCCACAACTGAGTGATATCCTACTTTTACCGTGGAAACGGCAGACCGCGTTTCACCGTTGATGTCAGTGACGTCGGCGGAAATTTCATAGCTAAAAACCGGTTTGTTGTCCTCCAAGGCATCACCGGGAATTGCTTTGAATTCTATTTCGAAGTCCCCGTTTCCATCTGTCATGGTTTCACCAGAGCCGATTTCCGCGTCTTCCTGGGTGCCATTTTTGTTGTACCAATTGACCCATCGGGGATATTGAGTCTGACGCGTTACTGTATAGGCAACTTTTGAGTTTGTTATTTTCGCGCCGCTGAAAGAAGCTGTCGTTCCCTTCACGGATATACTGTCATTCACTTTAAACACACCATGCGGTGCAAGAATCTTCACTTCAAACGTGGGACGTTTGTAATCTTCGACCGAGACCTCAATCTCACTGTATTCAAAGGTATCCAGGTTGTCATAGAAACGACTGTCCTCTTCAGAGTCTTCTTCCACGATTAAAGAATATTCGCCAGTCAGTCCGGTGTTCGGAATTTTGAATTCCCCACTGAATGAGCCATACTGATTTGTTTTTAGGCGGAGGTATCCTACCTCGTCAGAATTGGTATTCTCCAAAGTCACCTCAACATATTCGCCGGAAACCACGCTGGATTTTTTGTTTTTTGTTTTTATCAATATCCCTTTAAAATACAGGGTCTGTCCAGGCCGGTAAATGCTTCGGTCTGTAAAGAGAAATGCCTTTGCGGAAATTGCGTCCTCGATGTTTCGCGCAAATCGTCCTTCGTAAAAAGAAAAGCCATCAAAAATGCCGCGGTCAGAATCGTGAGTGACCTCGGCACTGACTCCGTAAGCATTGCCAACGATTTTAGGATTAATAAAACCCTGTTCATCTGCCTGAAAAATTTGATTTAAAGAAGATGGGGAACCACCGAAAAAACGAACGATGGCGTTGGGTATTGGCCTGCCGGTGTATCGGTTTAGCACCTGCATGCGATCGGTTCCGTCAAAATCATTTTCGATCAACGTCAGATTTGTGCATTGTATTTGCGCGAATGCCAGAACCTCCAAATTTTTTGGTGTGGGATTCTTTTTTGTGCAGGCGACAATGAGGTATTGACCGGTTGGCAGCGCTGGTAAGATTATTTCTGTACTGTGGGTTGAATAATCGAACGGGTTGGGCAAAGGACTGCTCCAACTCTGTTTAGGATTGAGCTGGAATAAAGCAGCGATCCGCGACGAATCATTTTTCCCCTCAAACGTTCTATTGAAATCGTCAGCAACCGGGTAGACATTAAAAAAAAGTGTATCTATATTTTTATACTCCACCCGCATCAGGGCAGGCTTATCGGTCGGAACGAATTTTTCAACCTTAATAGATAGCTCACTGCTTTCAATGGCTTCTTTTAGAACCTGACATTTAAGCGCTCCATCGCTTTCCGGAAAAGCCGATATCACAGCGTCGCAAATGCTTAAAGCTTCACGATTTGCGCTCGACGAATCGCGACGCCGTTGATTCTTTACGCCGGAATAGATCAGAGATGCGACTTCAAATTTTGCTAGCGCCGATGAAGGATAGGCTGCGAAGCTGATTGCAATAGCTGATAATGATTGCTCAGCCCAGGCGTGTATCTTGCTACCCATATTGGAGGGCGCGCTTTCGATCAGGTAGAGGATACGCTCAATCTCAAGACTGATCAGGGCGTCTGGTTGCCGATCGTGATTGTGCAGTTCCAGCAAATCATCGTATATCGCAAGTGTTCGGCCACGCATCGTAAGCGTATCGTACACAGCTTTCGGTCGCCGGGTGTAATTCAGAAATAGGGTGGAGTCAACTCTTTCTTTTTCTATGTCCTGCGAACCTTCCTCTGCAGCAAAGAAGTCCAGGGCCCGATGTGCGAGCAGATCATAGAGGGAGGGTCGAAACAATTTCGAATTCTCCGCTTGCATGAGTATGTCGCGAATGGCATGGACGTCGGTCTGCGTCAGTGTTTTTTTATTCTGAAGCGAATTAGTGAAAAGGGTAGCTATTTCATCCAGCATCGCGTTGGTATCCCAGGTTCTGAAATCAAGGGCATTGACCTTCCCATCAGTCGTGGATCTGCTGGCGTAGGTGTAGCGATTCTGATTGTAATAATCCCATAAGACTTGCGCGAGTACTGATTCAAGTATGTTTTTTAGCGGAGGCTTGGCGTTTTTTATTTCATCGTCGATTCGCCGGGTGACAATAATTTCAGCGTCCTCCTGCAATGTCAGAGCAAATTTTGACTGGTAGAGTAGAGCTTTTATTAATTGGGCGGTATTCCGCTCCTTCTTTGCGAGCATAAACAGGGTATCGACCTCAACGAGCGCGGACTTAAGCTCTGATTTCAATTCGTGCCGGTAAACTCGCCCCCAGCGTTTCGGGTAAAATTCAGAGGGTTGACAAAATGCCGCTGCTACCAGGCAGCAACATGCAAAGGTTGCGACTAGTGGTTTCATGTGAGGTTAGGTAATATAGTTGTGGATGCCCCACTCCGCCCCATTCCATAAAGGAGATTGGGGTATTTTATTAGCGAAGGCCTAAATTTTTTTTATCCTTGAGGATCCTCCTGACATAACGCTGTCACTGCAGGCTCCTTCCTTTGTAGAAACAAAAAAGACTACCATGGAGACAACAACCCAGAAAACAGGATCCAAGACGGTGATTACATCGGATATTCTCTTAGAACAATGGCAGGGTCATCGCCGATTGACCAGACGCACCATCGAAGCATTCCCTGAGGATAAACTGTTCACTTATTCAGTCGGGGGTATGCGGCCTTTTGCCGAACTGGCGATGGAGATGTTGCACATGAGCGCACCGGGAGTGAAGGGGGTTGTAACGCGTCAGTGGCCAACATGGAATGAAGTTGCGGAAAGCATGCCAACACCAAAGACGAAAAAAGACTTACTCAAACTGTGGGACCAGGCCACCGAAGAGATTAATACACTTTGGCCCAAAATCACAGAGGAGCGCTTTCAGGAAATGGATAAGTTCTTTGGTCAATGGGGTGGTCCGGTGTATTGGTCGATTCTTTATCTGGTCGACAACGAGATTCACCACAGGGCGCAAGGCTATGTGTATCTGCGATCATTGGGCATCGAGCCGCCCCATTTCTGGGAAAGAGGTTGAGGAGCTTCGCAATTTCGGTAAGGAGGAATTCGTGTGGAACGACTTATTTAGACAAGCCGAATGAAACGGGGATCGGGTTGGCTTTTACGAGCGTTTGGTATACGACACAAAACCTTTCTGTGAGTTGAATCAGCTTTGCTGTCTTCTCTTCAGACTCACTGGTTTTGATTTCGAACCGCATCCGTATTTCCTTGAAACCAACCGGAGCAGTTTTGTCAACCGACAGTGTACCTCTGAAATCCAGATCACCTTCTGTAAGCACGTGTGCGTCCTGGAGATCGAAGCCTGTTGCAGTAGCCACCGCACCCAAAGTGACTCCTGCACACGCCGCCAACGCTTCAAGAAGCATATCGCCAGAGCAAACGGAGAGGCCATCGCCGCCGGTGGCAGGGTGGAGGCCCGCCTCAGCCATCATCTTGCCCGTCTCCACTTTACACGTAACGCCCTCGCCCACGCGCGATTTTGCTTTCAGCGTGATCAGTGCAGCTTCAGGTTGCGTCTTGTATTTATTCTTCAGCGGCTCCTGGAGTATCTTCAGTTCAGCGGCCTTCATGGTATTCATATTTGCGACTACAAGTTTAGGTGAATTCGGACGAAGCCACCCGGGCTGTATTACAATTTTTGCAGTAAAGATACCGGCCTGTGCGTCGTGGGAACAGATAGTTGAAGGATTTGATCAGATGGTTGCAAACCTGCCAGCGGTGGGTGGCAGATAGAAAATGCCCACGAGAAGGATCTCGTTGAACGGATAGTGCTAAAATTGATATAAGATTCAGAATTATGTTTCGACGTGTGCTTTGTCTTTGCCGGGTTTGACCGACATCAGGATGGCGACGACGAAGATTACGCCGGGGAGCACCATGAATTTGAATGGATCGCCAAGGATAAAACGTGTGCCAATCGCGCCAAGCATCACGAACGCCACAAACAGACTTCCGATGCGACGTGACATGCTGGCGGTCATGAGCAGCAGGATACCCCCCACGAATTCAATGGTTGCGACGACATAAAAAAACCAATGCGGAAGATGAGCCCTCGTAAAAATCTCGTCGGAAGTTTCGTCCATGTTCAGGTATTTGAGAATACCAATTCCTATGAAAGAAAGTCCGATGGCCCAAAACAGGATTATTCTGAGGAACTTCATTTTTTTTAGATTCTTTATTGATTGGTTCAGCAACCTTATATAAGATAAGGAATTTTAGGCAATGGTGCCGCAGGCGGGGGGATTATAAATCAATTAGAATAGCAGGGGGTCGCTCACAGCGCAAGGGACGGTTTGGCAAAAAATAAATTTTCCAGTCCACAAAGACAGACTGGTGTTCTAAATGCAATGTCTTAACATCTTTTAACTTTCGTTAACCTGTATTCTAAACCCGTATCGCGTCATTTGAAGTAAGGTTCAAACATAACTCAAAATGAAAATGAAATGGTTTCTTCCCCTGGGTGTATTGATGCTCTGCTCTATGAGTGTTCTCTCTCAAAATAAGGATGTGATGGAAAAGCGGGCCAACGCTTTTGTCGAGGCGCTTAACAGCGGCAACCGCGAGACATACAGGAAATTTATCATGGAGAATTACACGCAGGAGCTTATCAACAGAAAAATGAGTCGCAAGATTGTCGGAGATGATGCTCCCGCGTCAAGCGTGGCAGCCGAAGATGCACTGGCGGACAAGCTCAACATGTTCGATCAATTGCACCAGGATCTGGGCAAAGGAAAAGTTTCGTCAATCAAACAAAACGGCGACAAGCTGGATATGCTGGTCACAGGCGACAGCGGTACCAGTCTGAACTTTGGAATGACCTTTTTAAAGGATGCCCCCAACCTGATCAATGCCGTGTCGGTACAAATGACGATGAATCGGTAGTTGAAAGATTAAAGTTCAAAGCCGATCAAAAGCCGAAAGGTTAAGTTTTTATTGATCCGTGATTTTCGCTTCACTCAAGGCGTTGGGAACCTTTTGTAAATCGTATCGCGTTTCCAGTACATGTCCTCCTTAGAAATCCCACTTTCCATCCTTGACTTGGCAACCATTATCGCCGGTGACGCATCTCCTGCTGAAGCATTCAAGCGTAGTGTGAGTTTTGCGCAGCGCGCTGAGCAACTTGGATTCAAAAGATACTGGTTTGCAGAACACCACAATATGGAGAGCGTTGCTTCGTCGGCCACTTCGGTTTTGATCGGTCACGTGGCGGGTGCTACGAAGCATATTCGCGTTGGTTCCGGAGGTGTGATGCTTCCCAACCACGCGCCACTTGTAATCGCCGAGTAGTTCGGAACTTTAGAAGCCCTATATCCCGGTCGCGTCGATCTGGGTCTCGGGCGCGCACCGGGCACGGATCAATCCACAGCCTATGCCCTTCGCAGAAACCTGAACGCAGATGTTGACAATTTTCCCAGTGATGTTGCTGAACTATTGCAGTATCTGGGTCCCCGTGATCCAACGATGAAGGTAAAGGCAATACCGGGTGTTGATTCGATGGTGCCGGTATGGTTATTGGGGTCCAGCACGTACAGTGCGCAGCTTGCCGCGATGATGGGATTACCCTTCGCATTTGCGTCACACTTTGCCCCGACATATCTGCATGAAGCTTTGCGGTTGTATCGCGCCAACTTCAAGCCTTCACCATTCCTGGAAAAGCCTTATGCCATGGCGTGTGTGAGCGTGATCGCTGCCGACACGGATGAAGAAGCAGATGTGCTGGCCACCTCTTTTTATCAGATGGCACTGGGCATGTTTCGCAACATCCGCAGACCCTTGCAGCCGCCGTTGACTTCAATGAAAGGTGTTTGGACACCCGCGGAGGAAGCAAGTGTACGGAACATGATGCAATATGCGATTATCGGGAGTGCGGAGACGGTTCATTCATCTTTGCAAAAATTTATTGATGACACCGGAGTCGATGAGATCATGGTCACTACAAATGTGTATGACTTTGGGAAGAAAGTGAAGTCGTTGGAACTTGTGGGTCGGTTGATCAATTGAAAAATGGGAGATGAGGAGATGTGAAGATTTAAAGATCTCCGTAACACGGTTCCTGGGCACATTGAATGTGTGGTGATTTTCCGGATTCAAGTTGCCGCCGATTTTTTTCAGATGTAATCATACGTTGAATCAGTGGCTTAAGAAATTTCATCACCCATGTCCTAATTTTTCCACCAGTCATCTTCGTCATCCTCCTCCTCCTCACATCCATCACGATATGGATTTTCATTTTCGTCGTCATATTCCGGATCGAGGTGGTAGGGGTAGTTATTGCGCCAGTCATTTTCGTATTTTCTTTTGACGTCATTAATTTCAATCTCCACGTCTTCCGGTGTGCAATTGTCTTCTTCAAATCCTGAACATAGTTCCGCATAGAAGGCGCATTGACAGTATTTGCCCAGCGTACACTTTCTGTGTTCGGTTCCTTTGGGGCAGAGTTCAAAGAAACCATAATGCCACGTCCTCACTTTGACCCGCTGACGGAAGTTGTCCCGGATTGTTGCATACTGGATATACTCAGGCACTTGGATTTGCAGTATGAACGAGCAGTTATAGGCATCAAGTAATTTCTTTAACTCATCGAGCAGTCTGGACAGTTGAAATTTGTTCAGAATCTCTGGTTCAGGCAGTTGATCCCGCATGATCCCGGTCCATTCTTCAAGATCGCGTTCCGGTGCAATGCGGTCTTCTTCCTCGGCTGTGATCCAATAGCCCAGATTGATGTCTCCGCCGGTTTTTGGAAATTTCGCGTTGGCTGCGGCGAAGCGAATTTCCATGATCAGGTGTTCGATGTAGGTGTCCATAGCATTTATCCCACGGCAAGATCGAATGGAATGGAAGTGAAATTGAAGTTATGGAGTGACGGTTTTCCGGACGGAATTTTGAAAGGCAGTCTCTGATATGATGGGAAAGTGCGGGAAACAAAAAACCCCAACAAAAATGTTGGGGTTTTGCAGAGAAAGTTTTTTTGATTTCAAGTAACAACCTGGCTCTCAAATATTTTTATAACTTTAGGAACTCTGGTACTGGCCTCCTCGCTTTGGCCAATTGTATATCAAGGATTGTCAAATGAAATTCAGATTGCTGGACGCGTTCAAGAGTTACGGCACCTGATGCAACTTCCTGAAGGAGAATTCTATGTGAGTTTTGCATAAAAATATTTTCAGCAATCTCAACATACTAACAAGTGTGATTCAAGGGATGATAAAGGTGATGGGTTTTGTTGCATGCTTTTTTCTGATCGCATGTAAAGAAAAAGAGGCTAAAGTCACGGCAGTGCCGTTAGATGCTACCCAGCAATTGGTGGTCAACGAGCTGAATACATTGATTGAGCCGATCAATGGTGCCGACCCCTCTTTAGGTTTTGATGATTTGAAGCCCTTCGATTCTTTTTCCAATACTAAAATTGTTGGGATGGGTGAATGCACTCATGGAACGAAAGAATTCTTCCAGATGAGGCACCGAATATTCAGTTATCTGGTTCAAAAGCACCAATTCAAAGCGATAGCTTTTGAAATGGATTTCGCAGAAGCAATGATTTTTGAAGATTACGTGCAGGGGCGAAACAATGAAAATCTGGAATCATTGATGAAGTCTAGAATGTTAGTCTGGCCTTGGAAGACGGCAGAGGTAGAGGCGTTAATTGCCTGGATGAAGGCCTATAATGTTGGCAAAAGCACCGCTAATCGTATTCATTTTCTTGGTTTTGACTGTCAGTTGCCTGCATATAACGCAGATTTTCTGGCCTCCAGAATTTCAGCTGTCGATCCGGATCTTGGCAATTATATCAGCAGTCAGCTTGTGAACTATAAGAAAATTTCCGTTGTCGGAGACTCAACAGGTTTTAAAGCCATTCAGAAGAACGTGACAAACGTTTACAATAAAGTTTCGGAGCAAAAGACGAACTTAATTAGTAAAGGACTTTCCATAGGTGACTACGAGACATGCAAGAGGTTAGCAAGAACCATAGTTCAAGTTTATACAGTTACCGGGGGTTACATTGGAATTGGCATGAAGGGTTTTTTATATAGAGAATTGTATATGGCAGAAAATGCCATCTGGATTCAAAAGTCCCTTGGGTTGAATGAGAAAATATGTTTGTGGGCGCATAATGGACACATCGGTGTTCAGGATCTCGGGATGGGTGGATATATAGCAGATTCTTTAGCTGAGGATTACAAGAAAATTGGATTTGGATTCACGCGCGGCCAATTCTACTCTCTTAATAAACAGCAACAGTTAACGGTCTTTAGTTATGAAGTTCAGCCCCCCGCGACAACGTTCACGTTTATTTTTAGGAATTCAAAAGCTCCTAATTTTTACTTAGGGCTAAACCAAGTTTCAAAATCCGGACAATTTTATAGTTGGGTCAGTAATCCTCACGATTTGTTATCCATTGGCGGCACTTTTGATGGACCACCCAATTTTGTTTACCAAAGACTGACATTAAATGAAATGTTTGATTCATTTGTCTATTTCGATAAAACGACTAATACGGAGATCCTGAATTAGTTTGCTGTTCACGCCCTTTTGCGACACTGCGGTATATGGATATTATGTTTGCTTTTGATAAACCCAAAAACAAAAAAACCCCGACTTAAGCCAGGGTTTTGCAGAGGAGGAGGGTTAGTAACCTCTCTTCTACCATTTTGATTTTCAATATCTTACCACAGGCTCTGGGTTGTACTCACCAGTTAACTCACCTGTTTTTGTTTGTGACTGCAATATGTGTTGAAAGATACAATAAGTG
>JBGAFJ010000004.1:0-822585 GCA_044227305.1 Cyclobacteriaceae bacterium
GTTAGCGGTCATTGTAAATGTACAAGCATTAAACGCCCGACAAAAAAACTAACACTTCGTTGGTCTTGTTAATTATTTTTCGCAACTCGACATTGACGTCTTAAACTTTGTTTATATTTGTGCCATTATGAGGCAATAATATTTTCATAGCGTTCTACGCTTTTTTTCTTAACCAAATCTGGTTGAGACTCTTCTTAATTGAATTTATTATTAACAAACTGCATTATACTTTTCAGAGTAATGCTATAATTTATCGCTTCATAAAAATGAAATCAAATCATAAATCAACACTCATATTTGTATTAATAGTTGTCGTAATTGACACCGCAGGTTTTGGACTAATTTTTCCAGTTCTACCACAACTACTAATTAATCTACTTCATTCAGACATCAGCACAGCCGCCAAATACGGAGGCTGGCTCTCATTTGCTTATGCAATTATGCAATTTGTTTTTGCACCAGTTTTAGGGAATTTAAGCGACCAATATGGCAGGCGACCAGTACTTTTAAGCTCATTGTTTGGGTTTAGCATCGACTGCATTTTTCTTGCTTTTGCACCAAGTATTTTGTGGCTTTTTGTTGGGCGGACAATTGCAGGTATAACAGGAGCAAGCTATTCCGTTGCATCTGCTTGTGTTGCCGACATTAGCACAGACGATAATAGAACTAAAAATTTCGGACTTATAAACGCAGGCTTTGGTTTGGGGTTTATAATTGGACCCATAATTGGCGGAACATTGGGACAATTCGGAACTCATACACCCTTTATTGTTGCTGCTATTTTAAGTTTTATCAATTTTATTTTCGGCTATTACTTTTTCCCGGAATCGTTAAAAGCAAATAACCGCAGGAAATTTGACAGGAAAAGAGCTAATCCATTTGGTTCCCTCAAACACTTACAGAAATTCCCATTGATAAAAACTTTAGTGCTATCAATGATTTTTGTTTCCATCGCTAATCACAGTATGGAAAGTGTTTGGGCATTTTTCACCATTGAAAAATTTAAGTGGAGCACCTCTCTTGTTGGCTACTCATTAGCATTTATAGGCATTCTATCAATTATCGTTCAGTTATGGTTAGTCAGTATTTTGGCAAAAAAATTGGGCGACAAACGAATGGCAGTATTAGGATTTGTACTTATGATGACGGGCTTTTTTCTGTTTGCTTTTACACCGTGGCAATGGTTGCTCTTTACCGCTTTATTACTTTTCATAGTTGGTGGAATTCAAGGCACAGCCGTTCAAAGTATTATGTCTTCTGCAATGCCCGACAACGAACAAGGTGAACTTCAAGGTGCTTTAGGCAGTTTAATGGGCTTGACAACTCTGATTGCACCACCGTTAATGACAAGCAGTTTTTCTTACTTTACGGGAAAACAATCCGAGATTTATTTTCCAGGAATTCCTTTTTTAATTGCTTCAATATTGACATTAATTAGTTTAATTTTGTTTCTTAAAAGTTTTAAAAAATCAAATAGACTGATAAAATCGGTGGACAAGTAATGACCATATAGACAGAAAACAACGAACCGCTAACAGCACCTAAAAAAAATGGCGGGCGAAGTGCGAATATAAACAGTTGTGCAACTAATAAACATTGTGCGTTTAGACAGTTTAGTGTTCCAAAGCCGCCACTTCTTTTAGCCGCAACCCGTTATGGGCAATTTTTGATTTGAGTTATGTTCAACCTATTTAGAAAGAAAGGAATTCCAGACTTGTTACCAATAATGAGAATGGAAGATTACCATACTCATTACCTTGGACAGTGCAGTGACGGTCGACTATTTTGGGGTTATGAGACATTTGTGTTTTCAAAGCCAATGGACGAAATGACAGGGGACGAAGACTGGAAGAAAAATAGAAGGGAGTATGCAGTACTTCACACCTTCGACAAAAAAGGAAATTACTTGACGACAAAACATTGGTTTGCAGGAACAACGTCAGACGTGGACGATGAAAAAATTAAAGTAAAACTTGAAGAAATGGTTTCTGACTTGGGACAAACAGAATTCAAAGACATAAAAGTAAAAATCTTTCAGACCGTAATTGACGGGTTTATCTTTGGTTTGGTTCCGGACAATGAATCATTGACTGTAGAGCTCCAACCAAGTTCGACAATTTCATTTCAAGAACCTTGGGACGGAGAATACTTCACCTAAATAATGTGGACAAAAAACTGCCCATAACAGTATGTATGTGCCATTGCGGGGTGAAGAGTTTATTTGTAGTTTAGTTCTCGTTCAACGTTCGGTTTCGTGGGACAGTTTCGGAGTTGTCGGGCAAATCAGTCGTACCTCCTTCATTTGCCCTCCTATACCCGCAACGTCACATACACAAACGTTGGGCGCAATTAAATGGCGCGTTAAATAAATAGCCCGGCCGAGAAATATAAAAACAAAAGACGAGCGGCACAGTTTAGGGAAACAATAAATCCGCGAATTAAATTAAAAAGATATGAAATAAAACCACAGACAGAGCAGAATAGAAAAGGCAATTAAAGTGAAAAAACATATGAAATTAAAAAAGCCTACAATACTAGGTGTAGTAAACATTACTGAAGACAGCTTTTCAGATGGCGGCCTTTATTTGAATTATGATAAAGCTATAGAGAAATCACTTCTACTTGTTAAGGATGGCGCTGACATAATTGATT
This sequence comes from Cyclobacteriaceae bacterium, assembly GCA_044227305.1. Lineage (GTDB taxonomy): Bacteria > Bacteroidota > Bacteroidia > Cytophagales > Cyclobacteriaceae > ELB16-189. The sequence continues at coordinate 2,653 of JBGAFJ010000004.1, forward strand.
TAGGAGCCGCTTCCAGTAATCCTGAATCAAAAGAAGTAAAGCCTCATGAGGAAATAATCCGTTTAAATGATGTCATCGACAAATTGCATTCCCAAAATATTTCAGTTTCTGTTGATTCATTCAAACCCGAAGTTCAAAAATATTTTTTAAAAAAGAATGTCCACTATTTAAATGACATTCAAGGGTTTCCATATGCAGAATTATATCCTGAATTGGCAGAATCTAATTGCAAACTCATTGTTATGCATTCCATACAGCGGCTTGGGAAAGCCCAAGTAATCGAAACTGTTCCCGAAAATATATTTGATGGAATAATTGATTTCTTTTCGCAACGAATAAATTCACTTCAAAATTCAGGCGTTTCATCCGAAAGAATTATTTTAGACCCAGGGATGGGTTTCTTCTTAGGCTCTAACCCAGAAACGTCAATATATGTTTTGAAAAATATTTTTCGAGTAAAAGAATACTTTAAATTACCAATTCTTGTTTCGGTTTCTCGGAAATCTTTTTTAGGAACTATTGTTGGGCGAGGAGTCAACGAGCGAACGCCAGCGACCCTGGCTGCTGAAATTTATATAAGCTATATGGGTGTGGATTACATCCGTACGCATGATGTAAGAGCTTTAAGTGACGCATTAAAAGTGCTTGGGATGTTAAATTGCTAATTTGTAATTGACAACCATTTCAAGATGGATTACGGTTTTATTATGCTGATCTATAACTTGGGAGTACTAAGTTCTTAAAGGCGAAAAATAAGGTCTCTTGGTTTTGATGGAATAGATTGGGGTAATTGAAAATAAAGAGAATCAACCAACTCCCCTTAATGAGTGCCGCTCAATGCAAATAGAGAAGAGAATCGGCCGGGAAAAGAAACGCTGTGGTTACGCGCCATTTAACAGCGCCCAACAGGCAATAAAACTTCGTTCCCTTCGGTCACTACGCCCTTCGGGCAAATTGCCTTCGGCAACTTGTTTTATCGCCGGCCCGTTATGTGCAAGCACCAAAAAAACCGCTGACAGACAATGAATGCCCTAATCGACCAATTTAAAAAATATGGAAACCTAACTTTGGAATTGGAAGCCGAACTAAAAAGCAAAATCAAATTTCTGAAAAAACAAAAAGGAGATTTTTTATTGAAATCTGGACAAGTAATTTCTAACTTGTTTGTAATTGAGAAAGGACTTGTCCGCTCTTTTTACCAATCGAACGAAAGAGAAATAAATGTTTGGTTTGGTTTTGAGAATACAACATTAGGTTCTGTTATGCCTCTATTTTTTGATAAACCCTCAATCGAAAACATTCAGTTTTTGGAAGATTCAACTTTGTATTATATTTCGAGTAACGACCTAAACGAACTCTATAAAGTTTCATTGCAAATGAATATAATCGGAAGAAAAATGGCAGAAGAATATTGTAAAATTTTAGAAGAGCGTTCTTTTTCATTACAAACACATTCAGCCGAAGAACGCTACAATGATTTGCTGAAACGTGAACCAGAAGCTATCTTACGAATTTCATTAGGACACATCGCCTCATATTTAGGAATTTCTCAAGAAACACTCAGTCGTATAAGAAAGAAATAACGATTTTGACATTTATCAAAAAAGGCATCTCTATTTTATTGTTTCTTTGCATCAGTATAAATAATAGGACAATGAAATATTTATTTTTAGGGTTAGCAATCGTTTTTGAAGTTGTAGGTTCTAGTTTTATGAAAACCTCAAACGGGTTTTCAAAGTTATTGCCAACGGCTGTTACAGTATTAGCTTATATCACTTGCTTTTTCTTCTTTTCACAAGCATTAAAATCCATTAACTTAGGTATAGCGTATGCTATTTGGGGAGGTTTAGGAATCGTATTAACTGCAATGATTTCGGTAGTGGTTTTTAAGCAATCTTTGGACATTCCTGCAATAATTGGAATAGTTCTAATAGTTGCTGGAGTTATAGTGATGAACTTTTTTTCAAAATCAGCAATACACTAACAATGCCTGCACATAACAAGGTATTGCCAAAAGCGGGGCTGAAAGGCTTCGATTGAGCATTTGTGCAAGGTTCAACATTCGTACTTCGATTGAACTTTAGTGCTAAAAACCCCGCCTTCGGCAATACCCAAAACGTTAGCAGCAACCCAAAAGAGACCAACGTTTAACAACAACAAACAGACTATAAAATGGAATATACAGAACTTGACCATTTAAAAGATAAAGAACAAATCGTAACTGACATTTACGAAAAGTTAATTGCTGAACTTCAGAAATTCGGACAACTGAAAATTGAACCGAAAAAGACAAGTATTCACATTGGAAACAGATTTGGATTTGCAGGAGTTTATACGCGTAAAGACTTTATAAACCTTGAAGTTCATCTAAACTACAAACTGACAAGTGACAGGGTTACTAAAGTGGAACAGGCCTCTGCAAATCGTTTTCACCACACTATCAAGTTGACAAAACCCAAAGACATTGACAAAGAATTGCTAGCATGGTTAAAAGAAGCTTACGAACTTAAAAAATAGACAGATGAACAATATTGTTAAAGGACTTATTGCGGGTACAATATTTGGAATAGTTTCAATCATTCCAATGTTCTTTATGACTTTCGAGGACAAAACCAAAGCAATGACAGCTTCGTTTATAAGTAGATTTGCAATTGGTTTTGTAATATTCAATATGGAACTACCTATTCCTAATTGGCTAAAAGGTGGGTTTGTCGGACTAATTTTAAGTTTACCTGACGCAATTATCACAAAAAAATATGCACCTATACTTGGACTTGGACTAATTGGTGGAATAGTTTGTGGACTCTTTGTAAGGTGAGACGACAACTATTCCAACATCCAAAAAATGAAAATGGGTATGCTGCTAACATCGGTTTGGCAATATGGCGGCTGAAGTGCTAAATTCAAGTTCAGTTCTTCGATTGAGCGTTTGTACAAAACTGAACATTTGTGCTAAAAATCCGCCACATCGCCAAGCCGAAAAACGTTATGCACAATTATTTTAGGACAGTATGAGCTACGAATCCGAAAATGTCCTACAAGACAAAAACGAAAAAGGTGTAATCGAATTTGTTGAACTTCTCGGATACAGATACAATGGGATCTGGAATGTAGACTCAGCTGGCAAGGTCAGAGACTTCTATTGGTTCGATTCGAAAGACTATAGATCAGTCAATGGCGTACAATTATCAATTTACAATAAAGACGGAAAGCTGATAGTGTAAGCTCCCCCTATAATTGGGCCACGTAAAAGTTTCTTTTCAGTCGAGAAGCAAAAGTAGGTGACTGCTCCATGGATGTCAAGACCAAGACGAGCGGTTGATTGTTTTTTGATTTTTGTTTTGGTATCAACCGGTCTTGACATCCCTTCCGCATTCACCTGGCCGCGCTGCTTATCGATTGAAAAGGAAATCATGACTTCATTGGATTGTTGTTAATAATTCAACGGGCGCTCTGTAGTTAAGTGATTCGTGAGGACGATGATGATTGTAATCCAGCATCCACTCTTCAATTTTTTCACGAACCTCCTGTAGGGAGTAAAACACATGGGCATTGAGTAGTTCTTTACGAATGCTTCCGTTGCATCTTTCTACATACCCATTCTGCATCGGTTTACCAGGTTGAATGTACGTTAATACGATCTGATGCCTGCGACACCATTCATCCAGTATGTGTGATATAAATTCTGGTCCGTTGTCTACTCGGATCATCTTTGGAAGCCCTCTGAACTCTTTGAGGTATTCCAGCACACGGGTAACTCTGAGTGCAGGCAATGAAATATCTGCTTCTAGTGCTAGCACCTCACGGTTATAATCATCCATAATGTTGAGCAATCTGAATCTTCTTCCGTCCCAAAGGCTATCACTCATGAAATCAATTGACCACACTTCGTTGATACCCTGAGGCTGAAATAATGCCTGCTTCACTCTGGCCGGTAGCCGCTTCTTAAATCTCCTTCGAATGTTGAGCTGCAGAGCTGTATACACGCGATAGATTCGTTTGTGATTCCAAATCAAGCCCTTCCGCCTGATACGATAATATGATTGCCAAAATCCAATCGCTGGATGTCGAGTTACAAGTTCTTCCAGTTCCTGAATAACAAGGCTATCGTTCTTGGAACGAGGCTCATATTGATAGGAACTACGAGACATACTTAATGCTGTACACGCCTGACGCTGGCTCACTCCATGTTCTTCCATCATAAAGTGAACCAGTATGCCTCTTTCATCAGGCGTTAAAGCTTTTTTGAAACCGCATCTTTTAATGCTTCATGTACCAGGCTCAGATTGGCATACATCTTTTTAAGTCGCGAATTCTCTTCCTCCAGTTCCTTCATCTTCTTTACCTCACTAGCTTCCATACCTCCGTAGCGTTGGCGCCACTTATAGAAAGCGGCTGTTGTGATTCCAAGCTCCCGGCAGAGGTCTTCCGCCTTGCGACCAGATTCATGCTCCTGGATAGCTTTTACGATTTGGGTTTCTGTGAACTTTGTCTTTTTCATATTTAACCATTTAAAATTGAACATTTGTATTCAACTTTCAAATGGCCGAACTTCAGGGGAGCTTACAGACAAGCCCTTTGGAATAGAATTGGCACTGGTTACAGATAATGTTCAAAAAATCATTGACAAAGCGTTAGAGCTTGGAGCAATGGTAACTGAACAGCCAATCCAAAAACCTTGGGGACAAACGGTAGGCTACATTCGAGACATAGACGGATTTTTACTTGAAATATGTACACCAATAAACCAGTAGATGTAAGAACACCACACCAGCCACTAACAGCACCTATAAGAAATTGGCGGTTCAGTGGTTAAATAAAGTTCAGTTTTTCAATCAAACATTCGTGCAGTTTGACAGTTTTGTGCTTCGAAATCGCCAACTTCTTATAGCTGCAAAACGTTGTGCGCAACCACCTAAAGACAAATCAGACATTGAATGATAGACATTGGCGGACATTGGATTGGATTTTACACCTACGACAAGGGATATTCTAATCAGACTAAGTTGGACACAATTCCATTCAGAGCGACAATCAAAAAGGAATTTGAGAATTTCGTTGGACAAATAATTGAAGAAGAGGACTTCGGAGGCATAGAGGACGAAATTCTAATTAAAGGAAAACTAACTGGACGTAAAATTGAATTCACCAAATACTACGCGCTTGAACATGTAGTGTATGAAGACAATCAGTCAGAGTCGTTCGAGAGTGAAAATCCAACAATTGTTCATTATGAAGGTGAGTACATTGACAACGAGTCAAAATTTAAAGGACGTTGGGAAATTGGACAGCTAAAAGAAGATGACTCCGGGATAATGAACGAAGACAACAACTCAGGACTATGGGAAATGTGGAGACCGTGACGGTGGCAGCGCACAACAAAGTGCATAATCAATGTCGGGGTTCAGTATAAATTTGTAGTTTAGTTTTTCAAATAACGTTTGGTGCCGCGGGACAGTGAAGCGCTTCGAACACCCGCCACTGCTTATGCACAAACGTTAGCAACAATGCCCTTCCGTGTCACCCGACAAATTCTCCACGACAACAAAATAACGTTCGACATCCCACCTATCAAGCTTCTCCATGGGGACAACTAATCGTTCCTTAGACAACGAGGGACTTGCAAAAAGAAAAATAGAGTTGGGGCTGGAGTCGGCTGACGAACAAAGACTCGTCTAACAATTCCCCACCGCACGGCAACCTAAAAAGATTCTCCCCCACGCTTTTGGCACTTGCCATTGCCACACCTCCCACCCGCGATACCAAAGCAATGGCAAGAGCCAAACCACCCAAGTTAGCCAATCCAACTGGCGGAGTGAACAGTATTTAGAATTTTTAAATAGCAAAAAGTATTGAAAGAACAAAGATCATTATACTCAACACCTATCGTTTCTTTATCTTCTTTTCAAAAGCAAGATTCCACTCTACAATACTCTTAAAAATCGGTAATAGGGCCAAACCTTTATCAGTTAATGAATATTCTACTCTCGGTGGAGTTTCACTATAAGATACCCGCTTCAATATATCGTCTTCAACCAATTCTTTCAGTTGTTCAGTAAGCACCTTTCTGGTAACCAATGGCACAAGTGCATCTAATTGACCAAACCTGAGAGTACGTTTGCTAATAAGATTGACAATGATGGGTTTCCACTTATTGCCGATTTGCCCGACTGCTCTTGTCATCGGGCACTCAGAACTACGAAATCGTTTATCTCTCATATTTTTTTACAATTACTAGTTTCCACAAAGTAACTACATTTTATTCTAATAGTATATTATTGATACTATTAATAGTTTATTTGTGAAACAAAACAAAAATAAATATGAAACTCGATGCAAATAAACATTTTCCAAATCTTCAGTTGAGGAACATCAAAGATGAAATAGTATCTATTCCAAATGAGAAAGGGAAATTTGTTCACTTACAATTTCGAAGATTCTCAGGTTGCCCAGTTTGCAACCTTCACTTACAAGGCTTTATCAGACGAAAATACGAATTGGACATGGCAAACATTCAGGAAATAGTGTTTTTCCATTCTTCAAAAGAAGTATTATTAGAATATCAAGGGCAGTTTCCGTTTGATATTATCGGTGATCCACAGAAAAAATTTTACAAACAATTTGGTGTAGAACAATCAATTTGGGCCTTGCTAAACTTAAAGGCCATCTGGGTTGCAATAAAAGGGAATTTGAAAAAAAATAAGCCAAAGGTTAATATGGAGGGAGGAATTTTAGGACTTCCTGCAGATTTTTTGATTGCACCAGATGGAAAAATTTTGGCAGCACATTACGGTAAACATGCGGCAGACCAGTGGACAATGGAAGAACTACTAAGCAAAACAAACGCCAGCCACTAACATTGGCTGGGCAAATCGTATCTGTGGTAAAATAAAATCAACATGACAGAAAAAATTCAAGTCCTAATCATCGGTTCAGGCCCTGCTGGTTATACGGCAGCTATATATGCAGCAAGGGCAGGTTTGAAACCTTTAGTTTACACCGGAGGCCAACCTGGGGGCCAGTTAACCATCACCGGTGAGGTAGAGAATTATCCAGGCTACCCGAAAGGCATTCAAGGCCCTGAGATGATGGCCGAGTTGCAGCAGCAAGCCGAACGATTTGGAACAAAAGTGCGCTACGGCATGATTACCGCTGTGGATTTTTCTTCATATCCACTCAAGGCTGTAGCCGATGAAAAAGAAGAAATAGTTGCAGATGCTGTGATTGTGGCCACAGGGGCAAGCGCTAAATACCTTGGCCTGCCATCCGAACAGAAATTCATGAACAAAGGAGTGAGCGCTTGTGCCGTTTGCGATGGGTTCTTTTACAAAGACATGACTGTGGCCGTGGTTGGGGCAGGCGATGCCGCAGCCGAGGAAGCCACCTACCTGTCTAAGCTTTGCTCTAAAGTTTATTTGATCGTGAGGCGCGATGAAATGCGGGCATCCAAGATTATGGCGCAGCGTGTGTTGAACAATCCTAAGATTGAAATCCTCTGGAATACCGAGACGGAAGAAATTTTAGGCGACCATGATGTTACTGGCATTCGAGTGGTGAACAATAAAACAGGTGAAAAGCGTGAGGTGGCCATCAAAGGTTTTTTTGTTGCCATCGGGCATAAACCTAATACCGACATTTTTAGAGGATGGCTGGAACTGGATGATATCGGATACATTAAAGTAAAGCCAGGCTCTTCATACACCAACACTGAAGGTGTGTTTGCTGTGGGCGATGCGGCAGACAAAATTTATCGCCAAGCAGTTACAGCTGCGGGTAGTGGCTGCATGGGCGCCCTTGATGCCGAAAGGTTTTTGTCAGCTAAAGAACTTGAACCTGACTGATTCTATGACCAATTACGAACGCTTTACCTCACGCATTTGGCACTTGTTGTAGCCGAACAAGCTCAAAAACACGCGTCCGAGCGGAGAATTCACGTGACCGCGCGGAGAAATGGAGCATCCGCGCGTAGTATTCTCGCTTCCGCATTTAGAATTCTTGCACTCGAGACTTCTATTCTCGCTACCAATCCTCAAATTGGAGCAGGTTTGGGCATATCTAAACTGAGCAATTTGGAAAACCTATTGACAACTTTATCTCAAAAATGATTTTCGTTTTCAAAACTTCTGTCAAGACAAAAAATCAGGTTAAGAAACTAAAACCACATATTGACAAAGTACTGCCTAATGCAAAATGGAATTTTGACCTTGATGATTGCGATAAAATTTTGCGCATTGACAGTGAAGAGTGTATCGTTCTGAAAATAACAGACTTGCTAAGTATTCATGAATTTTACTGTAAAGAATTGGAATAGGTACAAGTTTTTAGTTACCATCAGCTTAGACTTTTTGAATTATCTATGTTCTATCTATGTCACCTAACAAATACTATTTTTTCTTTGGCAAGGCCTCTATTTTCCCATTGCCTGTATTGGCTTCTATGGAAACAAGTTTTCCTGTATCATCAAAAGTTACGAATACGGTGATATCACCACTATTAGAACTCCTGAATTTCTCACCTTGAGCTGCGGGTTGTGTTATTAGAAACTGAACATGTCCGTTATTTGAACCTTTTAATTTTGTTATCCGGTAATTCTCTTGATCATACACAAACGTTTTTGAGAATTCTTCACTGTTAAGTTCTACTTGCCACACTTGTACTGAGCTTGTGGTATTTACGTTTAGCGCTAAATTCCGTTTGGCGAGCAGGTAATAATTGACCCACACATCTGCGGGCAGGTGCCAGCCTTGCATGGGACCTGCTATTAGAAATTGAGTCGCGTTGATTGGTTCGGAATATTTAAACGAGCCCAGGTATGGTGCAGTACCCGAGAAAGTAATGGAATCCTTTTCTCTTTTTGCTAACACTTTAATCTCGCCATCAATTCTCTTTTGAGAAATTCGGGAACTATCAGGTCTGTTCTGTGAAAAGTAAAAGTCAGACTTGGTTTCACGGTAGTAAGGCCCTTCCATAAAGTTATGGCTCAATACGTGTACACTTGAGCCAACCGTGTCCATCTGAATAGACTCTTCACCTACTTTTACCCCTTGCTTAACAATTTCAAGATTTATTGTTGCCGTTTTAACCGGACTTTTCTGATTATTCATTTGATCACGCTGGCTATTGGCTTGTTTGATCAATGCTGCATGTGTAAGCCATTTCCCATTCACAATCAATCCGGTAATCTCTTTTACGTGGTCGATGTTTTGTAACGGATTTTTATCCAGCAAAAGCAAATCTGCTTCTTTCCCTACTTCAATTGACCCGATTCTATCTTGCCAACGCATAAACTCAGCCGCTCTAATAGTGGCCGCTTGCAGTATTTCAACATCCTTCATACCTATCTCTTTCAGATTCTTTAGCTCATCGATATACGCGAAGCCATCCACCACTAACGGAAAGCCTCCATCACTGCCCGGCAAAATCACAACCCCTTTTTGGTAAGCCCGCTGCACTAGTTTTTTCGTGCCCGCATAGTTGTAACCCGAACGAATAAATGGGCTGTTGCGTAAGTCAGCCCACTCGGCACGCGTCAGGCGCGATACATAATTCATCCGCTCTTGCTTCAAAAGTTCCTCGGCCTGTGGCCCATTTGCTCTTGCTTTGTGAACGGTTAATGTGGGTATCAGATATCGCTTTTTGGTTACCATATCGGCAAAGAGCGATTCAACAATTGCCGAATCGTAACGCCAGTTACCACTTCGCACCAGGCCACTTAAATTATCAAAACTGCGTTGTTGCCCGTTTTGTATTTGTGCTATCGGTACCTGCGAGGGAAAGTGTCCCGTTATATCAATCTGTTGACGGGATGCTTCATCTAATATAAAAGGATAGATGACTGGCGACATGCTGCCATAGATGAATAATGATTGATAACCCATCTGTTTTGTTTCCCGAACTGCTAACCGTGCATCACTCTCTGTTTGCAAAGGATGTTGGCTTGGAAAGGCAGTGGGCACTCCCGACAAGGCATTCCCAGTAAGATAGATTTCAGGACCAAAGAGCTCACCGCGACTTATCTTTTCTGCGAGCCCAGGTAAATGCCCCATGCTGGGTGCATCGCGCACGGTGGTTATGCCATGAAGAAGATAAAGAGATGTGTTAAATTCATGAATGTGTGTATAACAATTAATCAATCCGGGGATTAAGAATTTGCCTTGACCATTGATGATCGTGTACTCTTTTTTAATCTTCAAAGCAGGGTCGCCAATCATCTCAATCTCACCATTGCGGATTAAGACAGTGTGTACATCGGATTTAGCGTTAATCACGTCAATTACTGTTACGTTTTTAATCGCGATTGGTGATTGACCCACTACCACTTGTGTGAAAAAAGTAAATAAAAGGATACTCAATGTCTTTCTTATCATAATCTTTTAGAACAAATTATTGGGTAGATTTTAATTTATACTTCAGGACTACAATGTCCTGTAATTTTTCCGAAGGCAGTTGCGCGAAGTCTTCCTCGTATCCACCCCATTGACTATTCGCCACATAATACAGAGTATCTCCATCAATCATTCCATTGGTTGGCTCATGATGGGCGGGGTGGTTCCAGTCGATTACTTCATAGCTGGTAATGGTGTCCATAGTTTCGTTCAAAAAATATCGCATTACCCGGAAGGGTATAACACCATTTTGAATAGCTATCAGGCTGCGGTTGTAATATTCAAGACCATCAATGCCCACCAGCGAGGCTTCCGTTGAATTCGTCAGTTGTTTCAGGGTCAGAGTTTTCAGATCAAGTCGATAAATGCCTTTTACATAGTCAGCAATAAAAAGATATTGACTATTGTCGCTTAGTGCTATGCCTTGTAAGTTCTGAAATTCGTAAGAGGAAAAGAACGTCAGTAACGTGTCGCCATTTGAGCGGGTGAGTATTACATTGTTCTTGCTGTCCGACATAAACAGCTCTCCATTGTTGCTCACAACCAAGTCACCCAGTAGCGAAGGTTTGGTGGTGCGGTACGTCTTTGTTAGTCTTTTTGTCGAAAGGTTATATCCATAAACACCCGATTGCAGAGTAGAGTCAAAGTTGACCATTTGTTCGATAGGCGAAGCAGATGCCCAAAGCATGTCTCTTCGCTTGTCTATGGCGATACCGAAAAATGCTGGCGAATTCTGACGATTTATCATTTCAACTGGGACTCCTTTTTTTATTTCAAACAGTGCCCGTTGCCTGATGCTGGCACCATAAAATGTATTCTTATGAACAGCCACAGATTCCAAGTGTAGCGTGCGATCGCTCAGCACCAGTGCCGTATCAGAAGAGATTACAACTACTTGCAACTTCTGCTGCAATGATAACAAGTCACTCCAACCAGGTGTTGATTTTAATCTACCGAGTGCATTGTTTCCTGTCAAGTCAAGTTCAGCATTCATCCATAGTGCTTTGGTTAGCAAGTCAAGAGCTTGTTGAGGTTTGTCATTCGAAGCTGATGCAGCACCAAAGTGATAAGCTATGGCATAATGTTGGGGATATAACTCGTAGGCCTGTGACATATATTGATAATAACCTACATGATCATTGTCGGCAAGGCACTTCTTTCCTTGTTCGTAAACAGTAGTAACATCTTGAGCGTATACGTATAGATGGCTATTGAAACCAATACCGATAAATAGAATTAATTGCCGAAACATAGTGCTTGAATAAAACGCCAAATTCTCGCCAAAGACTGAAATGCCAAATAAGAACTTGATATGTCCACAATAAAGTTGATAAACTCAGTTTGTCAAGTATCAACGGTAACTAAGAAATTTAATTCTGACCTTATCTTCTTAGGGCATGTAATTCAGTAACCTACTTTGCTAAAGCACTTCTAACTTGACTTACACTACTAATTATTTTATGCGTAATCAACTTTTTGTTTCACTGTTATTTTTTTTCTCTTGCACACTTCAAGCACAGCAAATGGCACTTTATGAATTTTCGGTAACCACTTCCCGGGAAGTTCGTATTCAGGCAACGTTGCCGTTGAAGAATAGTATTATCTTGATGCAATTGCGTGGCACATCTGATGACTTGCCGAATGGGACTGCAGAGTTTGTTGAAAACCTCAAAGTAACCGATAAAAAAGGAAAGGTCATTCGTGTGGAAAATCTTCCGGAAGGGCAATGGAGGCTGGATACTCAGTTAAAGCAAGTCAATATCTCATATACCATTAAGCTTGATCATGAAAAGTATTCCTGGGACGGATATGGAGGTATTGATGGTGTGAGCTTCGTAAATGCAGATGGTATATTCGGAACGGGCTATACGTTCTTTATTGTACCCGATAGTTTGGAAGTTCCGGCCACTGTAAAAACCATTCTCCCGAATGATTGGAAATTTTCTGCACCGTGGAAACAAATAACTTCTAATCAATTTCAAACTGCAACGCTGGATGATTTATTGAACAATTGCTTTCTAATCGGTACACACTATGAGCAGAAGATTACTGCTGGAGATTTCGAAATCACAATGGCTATTGGCGGCACACTTAAAAACCACGCACCTCTGTTTGGGAGAATATTGAGGGGAGCAATTCAACAATATTGGAAGATATTTCAGTCAGCCAACATAAAAAAATACCTTGTAACACTCAATGCAGGGAGCATGACAGATGGTGAAACATTTAACAGCAGCTTCAATCAATTGATAAAAGGAACTATTAATGAAGACGGCATCATTAGCTGGGGCAATATTCTGGCACATGAGACTTTTCATTTATGGAACGGCATCTCCATGTACTCATCGCAGCAAAACGAGTGGTTTAAAGAGGGGTTTACCGAGTACATGAGTGTAAAAACACTCCGTAGGGCTGGGTTAATCGATGACGCCTTGCTACTCAAAAAAATTGAGAGCTTTCATACCCGCTACTGGATTGGTCGCAATATTACAAGCAGGGAGGTGACGCTTAAGGATGCTGGTAGTAACAAGAGTGCAAATGTTTTTTTACTATACGGAGGCGGAAGCCTGGTTGCTTTTATGATGGATGTTGAAATCCGGAAAGCCACTCAAAATAAAAAGGGCATTGAAAATTTGATGCACGCCCTGTATGCCCGCTACAGCAATGGACGAACATATACGCAGAAAGATTTAGAAAAAGTGTTGGATGAAGTAGCAGGTAAGCCCGTCAGTTTAATACTTACTAAACTGATTAACGAAGAATCAACTTTTTCAACAGAGACATATTTGTACGATTGTGGTTTGGGGCTTACCACCTTTGCAGAAGAAAACTATCTGTATTTTATCGATGCGCATAATCCCCACAATACTCTATTTGAAAGCATGTTTTTAGAATAGAATTAAAGCAAACTACCAAATACCTGAACAACCCTTGACAAAACTGATAAACTGATTTTGTCAAATATTTCCAGCTATTGGGAAATATATTTCTGATTTTACCTTTCTTATTCACCCTCTATGAAATTATTCAAGCGAACAGATACGTTCAACTATCAGCAACAGCGGATCTGTGTTACCTGCGCTAGTTCATTTACAGGAAAGTACTGCGGAGTTTGTGGCGAAAAAGTACTTGAACCCGGAGAAAAATCGTTTGTGGATTTTTTAGCAGGAGTTGTGAACGCCTTCACGTTTCTGGATGGAAAATTTGCGAAGTCCTTTCGGTTGATGCTTGTACGCCCCGGTGGATTCTCGAAAGCTTTTTCCTACGGCATTCGCCAGCCGTACATGAAACCAGTGTCTCTGTTCTTTGTTGCCAACTTCATCTTCTTTCTTTTTCCATTTGCTACATCCAATACCTTTAGCACCCCTTTAAAGTACCAGCCGAATATGCAGTTGTACGGAAAATCTGCCGAAGAACTAATTAGCGCGAAGGTAGTTGCCGACAATATTTCATTTGATGAGCTCGCTGTTCTTTATCAACAGCAGTCGAACAGTCTTGCTAAATTACTGATGGTGGTGATGGTGGTGCTGTTTGCTATCCCGTTGATGATTCTAAACTATCGTAAGCACCTGTACTTAGCCGATCATTTGTACCTATCGTTTGAGTTCAATGCGTTTTTCATTTTCGTGAATATGATTCTGCTGTCAACCCTTGTTGGCATATTATTCTTATTACCGATTAAGTCGGCTTTCATTAATGATGTTTTCTTTTCGCGGGTATTTGCGCTTACTACTTTCTATTTCCTGCTCCGCGCTCAGAGCGAGTTCTATGCTCAACGGTGGTGGGTAGCCATCACAAAATCAATTGTACTGACCTTTTCTTTGCAGTATGTGTTTAGTGCATACAAAGGAATTCTTTTTTACATCACTATGTGGACTATTTAGTTGTTCGATTTTTCAGTATTTTATTCCTCTTGCCGGAAAGAATCAACCCCTTCTTTCCAATTAGCCACACCTTAGATTTATGTGTCACAACACGATGCACATCACTTTTAATCTCCAAAGTATTCCAACTCAAACCATTATCATACGAAATCAAAACGTTATTAGCTCCTGTTGTTTTATCGCCTGCCAGCAGAATACTATGGTCATTTAGTCTCTGCACTTGTCGTAACCTGTTCGTGCTTACTTTTTGTACGTGCCAGGTGTAACCGGCATCTGTACTGCTTAGCAAGTTTCCTTTGAATCCAGTGGAGAGTAAATTGTTTTCACCCGCTATAGTTAGGCCGCGAAGTTGACCACAGCTTTTCAGACTATCAGAGAACGATTCAATCCAATCCGTTCCGTTCTTTGATGTATAGATTTTATCGGTAGCCGATGCCCACCATGTTCCATCAGTCGTTTTTACTAAATTGAAAAACAAGGCAGGCGCGGCATGTTTTGTCCAACTAAAGCCACCATCAACAGACGTATAAATGTAATTTTGTATTTGTGTTCCTTTTCTGACATGGCCGCTAAGCCAGCCTTGATCAGAATCATGCCAGAACATGGAGTAGAATAATAGATTATGACTTTCATCAGCATCAACTTCTAGCTTTTCCCATTGCCTGCCGCCATCTGTTGTTTTTAACAACGTGCCTCGCTCGCCTACCAACCAACCTTGCTTGCTATCTAAAAATTGAATCTCTTCAAAAAACAACGAATCGAGTTTCGCTACGGGCTTCCAGCTTCTGCCAGAATTACTTGTTTTGAAAACCTGACCTGTTCCATATGAAACAATCCAGCCTTCGTTTTTGTGAAACGTGATTTCGTGGAGGTCGATGGGGTCTGGCAGTGATCGATCCGTCCATACCCGACAGGAACTTACCAGTAACAAGAGCAGTAACCAGCGCATCAGGTGCGAGTCAAGTGGCCTAACAACTCCTTCTTATAAAAACTACCGATGGGTATGGTTACTCCGCCCTCTAGTTTCACTTCGTTATTAATCATTTTTTTAATTCCATTGATGGGAATGATATAGGATTTATGAACGCGTGAAAAAGGATAGGGCTTGAGAATTTCTTCTATCACAGACATCTTTTCATGTACAATAAGCGGATGTTTTCCTGTATGTATTTTTACATAATTTCCGTAGGCTTCAATGTAGCGGATACTGGTTACTTCCACTTTGGCAAACTCACTTCCAGATTTGAAGAAAAGAAATGGTTCTGCTGGAGTTGCTGTTTCAACTGTTGTGTTCGTTGCGCTTTCGTTGCCAATGGCTCTGCCAACAGCTTTCAGAAAACGTTCAAAGCGAATGGGCTTCACCAGGTAATCCGTTACACCTACTTCAAATCCTTCAACCGCATATTCGCTAAAGGCGGTTGTTAAAATGATGGCCGGGCGTTTGTCCAGAAATCGAATAAGTTCAAGGCCGCTGATCTCTGGCATCTTAATATCGCAGAAGAGAATATCCACGCGCTTTTTCTGAAGGATGGGCAGCGCTTCAATGGCATTCTTGCAACTTGCAACCAGACTAAGCGTGGGGATACGCTTAATGTATTCTTCCAGCACTTCACGAGCCAGTGGCTCATCATCTACTACAAGGCAAGGCTTGGGTGCTTCTTGGTTCATCGTCACTGCTTTAACAAAAAGAGTTTATTGTCTATAGTCCGAGCTTTAATATCAATGGCCTTCCAGTGAATAACGTATTCATCTGTTTCAATACGATGTTCTGTCCACAGTGATTTGGAAAATGCAAAGACCGTGTTTAAATGATTGTAGTGCCATCGTCTAAACACGGAGGGGTCAATCATAAGTTGATCTGAATCAAACCTGAAATCAGAACGTGAGGTTGAGCCATTTCCGTAGGCTTGTGTTAGCAACAACTTCTTACTTTCACCATGATTGATCTCTACTAAATAAGATACAGGTTTGGTTAAATCGGTAGTAATAGTCTTTTCAATGCCCTTCTGATTCACCAGCATCATCCGCTGGTTGGAGTCGACCCGGTAAACATGCCTTTTGGTTTCCGTGCCGTTAAAATCAAAACGAAAATTGCCCTTGCTATAGAAGAGCTCAGCCGTATCGCCATACAAGGTTGAGAAGTTGCTTACGTCAAAATTGTTTTTGGCACTGTATTCAATTTTGTACGTAATCTTCCCTTCAAATTGATTGGCTGTTTTAATTGCTTGAGCCTTACTGTGAAAAGCAGGTACAAGAAGCAAAAATAGAAAGCACCTTATCGCGTTCATGAATTGATCAGTTTGATCCATAGATTAGCGACAAATCTTTCCTCCCCTTCATCGATGTTCAGTTCATAATTGTCTGGATACAACAGATCGAGCCGCCTTCGCAAATTTGCAAGGCCAATACCGGATGGATGGTTTGTGTCACTCACTGCCCTGTGAACCGGCTTTGTATTTTGCACACGAAAGAACAATTGGTCATTTTGGAGCGAAAGTGCTACCTCCAGCCAAATGTTTTCGGTTTGGGTTTCGATGCCATGCTTAAATGCATTTTCAACTAAGGGTAACATAAGCAACGGAGCGATTTGCACATTTTTCAAATTACCTTGTTGATGAAATTCAATGTGCGCACCTGCATTCAGCCGTAGCTTTTCCAAGTCAATATAGCGTTCTATGTGTTCTGCTTCTTGTTGAAGGCTCACCAACGGTTGTCCAGTCACCTGAGTCATATAGCGCATGAGTTCCGATAGTTTCAGCACTACTTCGGGTGCTGATTGTGATTGTTTCAGGGTAAGTGAGTACAGGTTGTTAAGTGTGTTAAAAAGAAAGTGTGGGTTCACCTGAGATCGCAACGCCTGTACTTCGGCTGTTTGTTGTGCTACTTTAAGTTCCTGTATGGTGAAGTAATTTCTAACTCCTTCCTTGAAAAACTTGGCACCCGTTGCCAGCGAGTGCAACACCAGTGTGCTAAAGAAGAACGTGTAAAAAAAAGGATTATCAAGTATGCCGGTTAGTATGTAGGTCTGCACAATGGCAAAAGAGCCGACCACTATCAACAGGGTAACTGATAGTAAGTAATAAAGTACTTTACCTTTTTGAAAGAATCGTGGATATAAAAAGTAAATATTGAAATACACCTGGGGTACATACACTGCGAGGTAGATGGCAAAGTATTCTATCAGGTAGCTAAGCTCATAGCTTTTGAATACTGACGTGTAAGCACGGCCAATAATGAGTGACCAGAACACCATGTGGTGCAGCCACCGAGCGTTGGCCAACCATCGCAGAAAGCTATTATTCTCCAGTTTTGTCACAAAGTTTCGTTGAGCTTAGATCACTTAATATAGGAAGACGGTGAAACTTTTGGAAATACAACCAGCACATCGTAACCATTGACAATGGTTCGGATGATGCCTGCATCAATCTGAATTTTGCCTTGGTTCCAGGCTTTGCGTAACGACCGTAGATCCACGACCATTACCTCATTCGATTTATGCAAATCAAACAAGGGATAAAGTGCATTCAAGTGACTGTTTTTATCTGCGCTTGAAAATGTTCTGTTATGACTTTGTTGAAAAGATGGTGAGAAAGTATTGGTTGTACCTTCTTTGCCCAGCGTAAGTATATGCAGGGTATTTTGAGCATTGGCATCCGCCAGATTTTTAGCCAGGTTTCCAATGTCATCGTTACCCATGAAACTTCCCGTACTGGCGGAATGGTTGGCTCCGAATTTGAAAAAGACTTTCCCCTTAGCGTTATTCAGATGTTCCTGATAAACACTCAATAGATTTTTCTTCATAAGACTGATTCGGGTGCTGTGACCTGTCCGCTGATTCAAATATATCTGTTGACTGACTTTTAATTGCGCAATCATGTCTTTGGCTGCAGCCGGTTCATTTGTAAAAGCATCGTCCAGTCTCTTAAAATTCTCTGTTGAAAGCGAGGGCAGAAACATTTCTTCCAACTTGCCTGCCTCAATCGCCTCACGATCTTTTTCATAAGCAGCTTTCGCAAATTCGGTTGCTATTACTTTCCCCTGCTTGGTTGTTGCTTTGGTGTGCAGCAAGTTGAAGAAAAGCGAAGACGACAATAAAGACACCTGATCAATACCAGTAAATGTAATCTTCGGCTTTGCACTTCTTTGAATGAAATCAAACTCAGCATCTGCACTATAAAACGAATAATTGAATGGGTGCAGTTTCAAAGCTGTCATTGCTTCCGTGGTCGATAACCTTGAAACTCTATTCAACTCTTCAGCAGTGTATGGGTCAACTTCAAGAACAACCGTAACTGATTTAAGGATGCTTACAACTTGCTCGCAGAAAAATGGTATTTCTTTGGTGCCGTGTTCCTCGCCAACAAGAACATAATCGGCATTACTGATTAGATTGGTTAGCAAACCCCAACCAGTTCCTTCATACATGTTGTTCAGAATAGTGAATGATTTTGTATTTGCTTTCAGAGAATCTAACCATACAGATTGCTGCGCATATGAAGCTACACTCATCAGGCAGCTAAAAGTTAAAAGCAACCCTTGGAATCTTATTTGTTTAATCATAATCGAAATTGGACAGTAGTGTAACGTATGCTTAAAGTTTTAAGACTAGCCAATCATCGGCTTTATTGTTCTTTGCGCCATGCGGATACTCTTCTGCTTTCCATTGCCCTCCCTGCTTAAAGTTACTGTAGATAAACAGTTTCCATTCGTTGCCTTTGAATTTCGAGCGGTCAATTTGAAATTCTTTACTTCGGGCAAATTTCATGGTACTGCAATCGCTGGGTCTGCACTTAAACCAACCATAGTTTGAAGTCCAGCCGATGTGATTAAACCAGCTATCATTTGGAAATACCTTAGCCCAATCAGGGTAGTTTCCGGTATCATCCGCTACCCGTTCGCCCAATCGTCCGGAGGAATGAAGGTCAACAATTCCATCATCAGGTACAGAGATGTAAAGGCTCACGTAAGGTATAGAATCCGTTGGGTTATTGGCTTCAATGGCAATAAATACATAATCACTATTCTTTTTAATGTGCAGAATGATGTTTGCTCCAAGTGGCAAATGGGTCGCATCATGCCATTCGCTTTTCGCACAGTTGCCGTCAATAAGCGGGGCTTTGCCTTTGGAAACGTTTATAGATTGCGTCCAGGCAGGTGTTCCTAAAATTATACTGATGACAACGAGTAGAAGTGTTATCTTTTTTAAGACAGTGCTTTTCATAGCATTCTGGTGTTGAACTTTTTTATTGCTTATCTAACGTCATTTCAAAAAACTGAAACCAGTCATTTCCACGCTTCATTTCTCCGGTTTCATACCATTGCTTTTTTTCGTTCAAAAAAATTATGTATCGCATATTTTCGTTCGGGTACCAATAAAATTTATTATCAAGTAATTCTGCCTTAAAAACTCCACCACGACCAGTGGATAGAAATGAACTGAAATTATAATTCTTAGCCGACTTGTTATACGATACAATAGCTAAGGCATTGTGTGTGATCTCACCATTATTTTTTCCAAGTCCTTCAATTAATATGGCTGTCCCATCCAGTTTAAATTTTATAGCTTCCGTCTGAGTAAATGCGTTCTTCTGTCCGTCACGACCCATAACCCATCCGGCACCTGCCCAATCGCCTACAATAAATTCCAGTTTGGAAATGGCATCTTTTGCTTCTTTATCAGTCTCTACTTTTTGGGCGTGAGATAAGCCTGAGATAAAAAGCAATGTGAAAATCAATGTCAGTTTTTTCATATTTAGTTTCGTTTATTTTTAATACACCTGCAATAATATCCATAGGCAGCACTGTTGGCGTAGGTAGGCTCAGCGTGCAGCGAATCAGTTGTGGCTTTGTAAAAATGGTAGCCGATAAACCTATTTCCGTTAAACCGCGGATCGGGATTGTTAGTCGATACTGTATCCGATGAGGTCCAAAAAATAGTCATTCTGTTAAATGCCACATCTTTTCCTTCTGGGGTTCTAAATCCGGCAAGGCTTATATTGAGGAACGTTGAGTCAGAAACTTTTTTCTCTTCAACAATTCTGCCACCTCTTGTATTCAATGAACCTGGTACTTGTTTCATTAACCTGTTCCAATCTTGTTTGGATGGAAGCCGCCAGCCGGGTGGGCAAGCAAGTTTGGCTGACGAGAGTGAATAAAGAAGGCCATGCTTTTGTAAGTTCTCTTCGCTGCTGTTAAAAGCATGGGTTAATGAATCTCCAGGAGGCTTATATCTTAAGTTTTCGGCAAACCAGTAATTCCCATCACTTTGAACAATCTTGTACTTATGTTTGTCCCGAGGATCGGTAAACACATTATCTTTCTTCAAGTAACCCGAAGCAAATGATATCAAAAGCGCAAACATGCTAAAAATGAAAACCTTCATGAGGCCTAAAATACCAATCAAAGAAAGGTGCGCTCTAAATTTTTGATGAACTCAGTTCATCACTTTGTGATGCCTTAATGCTGAAAGCCTAATCACTATTAAAAATATCAATCACGATTTTCCACAACCCAGCGTGTTTCTTCCAGATAGTCACATACTTTCCGGTTCTTAGCACTCCATCGGATTCAGTTCTAAATTGTCCGGTAAGATAGCCCATATCACCTGACGCGGATAGTTCCACCTTAGTAGCTGCGGCAGAAAAAATTACTTTTCCTTTCGCATGCATAGCACTTACAAAGTTTCGGATTTCTGCAGGGGTTGATAAAATCGGACCGTTTTGCACAAAAATTTGCCCGTCATCAGAAAAATAAGAGGCTGCTTTTTCCGGCTGATTGGTCATTATGGCCTCATTCCATTCCTTATCCAACTGAAAAAGTAATTGCGAATCTGTTTGTGCCAGCATGGTAAACGTTGTAAATGAGTATAAGAATGATAAAACGAAAACTCTTTTTGCTAAACTCCGCATATTCCTAAAAATAAGTAAATACTAGCCCTTCTTAACTACAGAAAAAGTACTTGCAGTGACGATTCTGAATGGAAGCTGGAGACAACTGACAAACCAAGTATAAACCTCTATTGATTGGATGAACTTGATATAAACACAAAGCACTTCTTTTATCAATAATAAGCTCGATTGAAACAAGGATTTATAAATATTAAAGGGCGATTATAAGATTTGTAGAATCCATTAAAGTAGAAGGGTACGTGGCGACATGAGCGGATTGGGTAGATTAGAAGTGTCAGGGTTGCTTTTTATAAGTAAGGACTCTGCACTTCTTTCTTTGGTAATTGTGTCAGTTGAAATCAATTTTAAAATAATTGCTAGTACATGAAATCATTTCTAATAAACATTTGTCTTTTACTCCTCGCTATTGCTGCCACTGCATTTGGCGCGCACGGCCAAATCAAAACGCTTAAAATTAATTCGAGCATCCTCAATGAGGATGTGGAGGTATGGGTAACCACACCGCCCGAGTATTCTAAAACCACCACATCGTTTCCGGTGCTTTATGTACTTGATGCCGACGGCCTCTTTAATCTCGCTTCGGATATGAACGCATATTTGTCACTCAAGTATGTAGAGCACATGCCAGCCATGATTGTGGTGGGCGTGCGCAGTAAAAGTGGTACGTGGCGGAGTAAGTATTTCAATCCGCCTGACTCCGCCTCTAAAGATCAGTATCAGGCAGATTACTTTCAACAGTTTTTAGAAAAAGAACTGAAACCAGAAATCACTAAAAACTTTAGAACGGCTGATTTCAGTTTACTCGTAGGACACTCACTGGGTGGTCTATTTGTCACTTACTCACTCGCATCACGTCCAAATGTCTTCAACGGCTACATTGCCATCAGTCCAACATTGCATCGACATCTACCACAACTCACTAAAAAGATAAAAGCACTAACCTTAACCAAACCTACTTTTTACTATTTCTCAGTGGCGGAACACGATTTAAACAACTACTTACCTGCCACCGAAAAACTTCGCGATAGTGTTACTCATTATGCTGTTCCAAACTTGGAGTGGGCTTATTCATTCTCAAAAAGCAAAGATCATTATACCACTGCCCCAGTAGTGTTATTCGAGCAACTGGATGCAATCTTTAAGCCGTGGTATTTAAGCGATCCTGTTAAGCCCATCACACTCGATTGGATGTTGCAACATGTCGAGGTGCTTAACAAGCGTTACGCATACGACATTAACATTGAATCAAGGCTCGCAACATTTGGTCAGGCACTTCTTGCCAATGAACGCCTCGAGTCAGCCAAGCGCACCTTTGATGCCTTGCTTCAACGCTATCCATTATCGCCCATTCCACACCAATGTCTTACTGATTATTACATTTCCGTGCAAGACAAATCAAAAGCGAGGCACCACAATGATGAAGCCATCAAGATTATGCGAAGCATCAAAAGCCCGGACTTAAATGCCGCGATTGTTTTAAAAGCGGTAATTGATAAGATGTAATTGATACGCTTGACTTACTTGATTGGTATGACAGTACGATCACTTTTGCTTATCCTACCCGTTCTTGCATTAACAGGCTGCGTTCAGCAAGCTAATCGCGATGATAAGGTATTGGTACAACAAGCCGAACTAGGATTTGACTCTTGCGGTTTTTTAGAAGTTCCTGAAGATTATTCGGTACTTGAAGGAAGGAGAATAAAAATTGCCTATTGCATTCTTAAAGCTAAAGGGAGTAACAATAGCAAAGTGCCCTTAATTATTTGCACGGGAGGTCCTGGTAGTGCGGCTATATCTGGTGTTGTCCGTTGGGCTGATCATCCCTTTCGGGATACCCATGACATCATTCTTTTCGATCAGAGAGGCGTGGGTCTTTCAGGTGCGCTACCCTCAATGGGTTCAGCACTATTTGATATTCTGGCTGCTGATTTAAATCTTTCAGAAGAATTTACGGCTATTCATGATACGCTCATGCTGTACAAGTCACAGATTGAAGCCACTGGTGTTGACATTGGAAGTTACAACACTCGTAATAATGCAACTGATGTAAACGCTATCATGAACCACCTGAATTATCCACAGTACATACTCTATGGAGAGTCATATGGCACTAAATTAGTTCGCACTGTCCTAGATGTATATCCTGAGAAGATAAAATCTGTTATTCTTGATTCCCCGGCTATCCCCGAGAATGATTTCTTATTGATGAGATTACAAAACCTCAGCAATGCCTTGGAAGCAATCTTTCAGTTTTGTTCTAAAGACTCCGCTTGTAACGCATTGACGCCAGATTTGCGAGAAGATTTCTTAGCAGGTGCGAAGAGTCTTGAGACTAAACCCATCCACATTCAAGTGGACGGCAAACCGTTTGTTATTAATCCACAAGATGCTTTATACTTACTTCGATACCAGCTCTATACACGTGCTGCACGGTCAACGGTACCCGAGTTTATCTCCAATATTAAAACAGGTAATATTTTGAAACTGAGTGAATCACTCGAAGCAGCTTTCGGAATCTTTGAGCTAATAAACTTCTCTATGTTTCTTGCTGTTGAAACATACGATGAAGTAGATGTGCAGCTAACCGTCACGGACATCAATAACTATCATGCTGATGAGCTCCGACTACCTGCATCGCTAGCGTTGTTCACGTCTTTACGCTTATCTGCTTCTGATTGGGGTGCGCGCTCAGCCGAGTCAACAGAGATGATGTTTTCTGTATCGACCGTACCTGCTCTAATCTTTGTAAACGCCTATGACCCGGCTACACCGCCTGCTTACGCCCGGGCATACCAAAAAACATTACCAAACTCCATACTCTACGTTCTCGATCAGTGGGGGCATGGCGTTGGATCGACATGCGCTGAGAGGGTAATGGCCTCGTTTGCCAGAGACTCAATTTCTTCGGTAGATGTTTCGTGTCTTCCGATTGTAAAATGAAACAGCGTAGAATTTAATATGGAGGTAGTTGTTGTGATGTTATTAGACTTAGTGTATTGATACGAATGAAATGTGTGCTGCTTGAACTACTACTTCCATGAAGAATAATCAGGTTGATATAAATATCAATATCAAGATAGATGACTCCAGGAAGAGCAGTACCAAGGAATCAATTGAGCCACGGGTCAAAATAGTGACTAAGCTCTTTGGCATTTTGCATTTCGGAAATGGATTCACGAAATATCCATAGCATTTCATAGTGCATATAGCAATAACAGTATGAATAATTTTGCCACAACAAGATGAAAGCGCCCTTTTTAATACTTGACGAATTGTTACTAACTGTTGCTAACTGATGAATACTGTTGAAACGCGATTGGCTTTGCCTGCTGAAAAGTTGAGGCCTACATTTTGCATCGATAGTTCTATCAAGAATTGAGGTATTTTTTCTTCACCTTCAAGCTTTCCCGAAAAGATTCCCTTTTCATTTATCTCTATCCTGAAAGTTCCCGAATCATCCAATAGTGATACACTGTACATTTCAGGGAATGTATATTTCAGACAGCAAGATGTCAATTCAAACAAAATTGGATAAAAACAATCAGAATCGTGCATATTCGTTTGCAATCGATCAAAATCGTTTACCTATGGTTTTGAGTGTTGCATATTTGACGTATAAATAAAGTGTAAAATTATGAACATGATCAGTGGGAAGAATTCAGGGGTAGGATCATCTGTTTACCGTGAACAATTAATCACTATTGATGACCTGGAGGTATTTAAAAATACACTACTGGATGAAATCAAAAAGCTACTCAAGGGAAATTTGAAAACCCTTGAAAAGAAGTGCCTGAAATCATCGGAGGTAAAAAGGATGTTAGGAATTTCTTCAGGCACATTGCAGAACTTCCGTGTGAATGGTACACTGCCGTACAGCAGAGTTGGCCGACTTATTTTCTATAAGCAGGAAGATGTTGACAGGTTATTAACCAATTCAAATTCTAAATAAGATTGGTTATGGAAAACCTGAATCGATTGACGAGACTTTTACAACGGGTAACGGCTGACGTTGGGCTACGCGCTTGTCATATTAGTCTGTACACTGCATTATGCCAGGGATGGATAGAGAATGGCTGTAGAAATCCATTTAATATTTCGCGAAGAAAGATTATGAAGCTAGCCAGGATCAATTCATTGGCTACCTATCACCGGATTATACATGAACTCATCAATAGCAAGTACATTCAATACAATCCTTCCTATCATCCAATTAAAGGAAGCGAGGTTTCATTGCTCGATCAGGTTGTATGAGTATCCGAACTAAGTTAACCGTAGATGAGATTAAAGAAATCTTTTTTGATGTATTGGAAGATTTCAAAAAGGCATTGATTGAGGAATTAAAGCAGGAAGTTTTGCAATCGCTAAAGGTGGTACAAGCTGATGACCCAATAGTCCGTACTTCAGATGTATGTAGACGATGGGGGCGTAGCAGAACCACGCTGAGCAAACTGATACGAGCGAAGAAATTAACTCCTGCGGGAAAATACGGTCGGTCTTTTACATTCAGGACTTCAGATATTGAAAGACTACTTGGGCGATCCGTTTTGTAAACGGCAAACTCACTTCCTGGCTATGGTTTCCAAAATGCCCATTTTCAATTCGTTCAATAAACTACCGGCATACGCTATGTCCCAGTCTTTCTGCTTTGCCCATTGTCTGGCTATAGAAGAACGAGTCGGATCTATTGCACTGGTTTCCAGTATAGTCAGGATGCGCTGCTCCAAGGCTGTTGACTGTTTCAATATTTCGGCAGCCTTTCTACCAAGCACTCTGGATGCAACCAAAAGCTGATCCAACTCTCCTTCAGGAAAGGTATCGTAATGATGGGTTACGATCTCATCAAATTCAAGGTCAAAATAGTTGGTGATTATATACAAGATGTCGAATGGATCATTGTCGCGTTCTTCTGGCCGGTCACTCCAGGCTACCAATTTCAGTATCACCATGCCATGCAGCGGTGGAATACGGGCAATTTTTTCTTCAATGAAAATATCCTTCGACTGCGCCAACACCTCTTTAAAGCCCAGTACATGGAGATCGGAATAACGTTCCGTGAATTTTTCGGTATCATTCTCCTCCACTTCGCCAAATGGCAGCAGGTCAATCACTACTTTATATTCGGGATGATAGAGTGTCCACGGAGCCTGGACTTTTGTAAAGCCTCGTGCTATTAAATCAGCAACTACCTCTTCAAAGATTTGCAGCGATGCGATCATGATGGCAAAGTCAATGTCTTTCGTACCTCGGCTCGGCTTATGCCCCCTCTCCAGAAGTTCCAATGCAATGGCGTTCACGCCCACTAAATAATACGGTACGTTTTTACTGGTCAAGACGTCATCGATCAACCTAAACACCTCCTCAAAGAAGGGAATGGCTAACTCTTTATAGGTTTGGCCTGATGTATTGTTCATAAATTTTCTCTGCCGTTTCGCGACAACGTTTTTCGTCTTTGTTTATTAAGTCAGCATAAGCCAGTATTGCTGGCACAACCTTAGGTTTATTGTTTGTTGTAAACCAGAACCTTTTATATGTTTTTACCCTGCCATGCTCATCGGGTATAAGTTTGTAATTTCGAATAAGCTCGTTTCGGGTTTCATCGGTGTAAAGCGTAAGTTCTTCAGGGCGCAAATAATTTGTCAGCAAATCACCGGCTGGCTCACCTCCCCACCAGTTTTTTTTCTCATTCAAATTAACGCCACCCCAATTCACATCATCTTTTTCGTTGGCAAACCGGAAAGCACCAATTTTTAAAGTGGGTTTGAGATTTTGTTCGTAAGCATCGACCCAACGCTGAATCAAGGCCTCCTGGTTGTTGAGCATAATCTTGTTCTTCGTAAGTGGCAGTATGAAGCCCTCCTGCTTTAGCCCGCCTATAATGTTGGTAATATTGCCCACGGCTGTTTCAGTATATTCGGCAATCTGGCGGTAAGGTTGATTGACAAGCTCTTTGTTCAGGAGAAACTCAAACAATACTTTTAATCCTGTTTTAGTAAAGGCGCGATTTCGGTTGTCCTGCTCCAGGGGTAGCGGAGGATTCGTATCAATGAGAATCCATTTTTGATCTTTCCTGAAGTAGAAATTGCCATTTGCCTCCAGGTATGCCACATTATTTTGACGGAGCTGCTCCTTCATTTTAGGAAACAGGCGACCTGCCACCAGGATGAAGGGTGTGAAGCGTTGATTGTAGTCAAGGAGCTGGGGAATAATATGGTTTCGCAACTCATTTTTGATTTCCGTGTTGAATTTGATCTTCTCGTTTCCAAATGTGAGCGTAAGTTGCCCATCCAGCTCCTTAAAGCCGTTCTGAGCCCACTTTCCTGCTATCTGGGTCTCTTTTTGGAGGTTTTCCAAGGCTGTATGAATAATCTGTGTTTCTGTCATGTTCACCAAATTTATGTGTACACGAATACGTGAACAATCAAAATTAGTGAACAAAAGTGTTTTCTCAAAGCCCAAAGCTTTTAATGATAACTATGGCCATTCGATCGTTGGCCTGTAGTCCCTACATTCCTCAGTTCCTTTTTAATATACTTATGGGCTTTGGAGACGTGCCCATCCAACGACCTTTTATTCGGAAATGGCCCCGCATCACATTCCGCGCACCAGTATTCTACAGCCTTTTCCTTATCTGCTTTTAGCCTTTTGTAAAACAGTTCACTAAGCTGCCATATCGACAACGAATGCATGAGGCAGATCAGAAAACTCGTTGCCGTCAACTTCATATTTAGAATGGTTGGGTCTTGTAACGCCAGAAACCAGTAGTCGTAGTAAAGCGCGTTGATGAAGAAACTTACCAACGCATAGGCTTTTCCCGTTTTTTGGTAGCCATTTATAATGAATATCAGGATAAGTAGTTCTATGATTGCCGCCAGTGCAATTCCATAAAACCAATTGATAAATGTGAACCCGAAAATGGTCATGTCAAGATGCTCCAACTGCTTAAAAAGGTGGCCTGCATGTGGAACATAAAGTATTATCAGCGCAAGGGCACCGTGAAATATCACTTCCTTGCTTTCGAGATAAGTAACGATTCTGTTCATGTTATATAAGGTTAAGAGTTGATCAAAGAAGTCAGTTATAAAGTAGGAGAAGGTGCTTCTATCCGGGAGTCAAGCTTAGCGCGAAGTGTCAGCATATCATCACTTACCTTTTTATCGAGGATTTTAGCATAATGCTGGGTGGTCTTTAGGTTTCTGTGACCCAACATTTTTCCCACAGTCTCTATCGGCACACCATTGGTGAGCGTTACCGTGGTAGCGAAAGTATGCCGGGCAATATGGAAGGTCATCTTCTTGGTTATTCCGCATACATCAGCTATCTCCTTAAGGTAGGCGTTCACTTTTTGATTGCTCGACATGGGTAAGAGCACACCTTTATTCAGGCACAACAGGTTGTTTTCATATTTCTGTAAAATCCGCAACG
Source organism: Cyclobacteriaceae bacterium (assembly GCA_044227305.1). Classification (GTDB taxonomy): domain Bacteria; phylum Bacteroidota; class Bacteroidia; order Cytophagales; family Cyclobacteriaceae; genus ELB16-189. Next base: position 31,252 of record JBGAFJ010000004.1, read on the forward strand.
CAGCGGGCAGCAAGGGTATGCGCGAAGGGGCCTCTGTTTTTTTGCGATGTGTAAATATCCATTGCTCACCATCCATACCCGTAGTGATCTCGGTACGCTTGAGTTTTTTAACATCGGCATACGCAAGGCCAGTGTAGCAACTGAATAAAAAGATGTCGCGAACAATGGCAAGCCGATCGGTGGGAAAAACCTTATTTGCGATACGATCAATTTCTTCCTGCGATAGGATTTCACGCACCACTTCACGCTTATTCATTTTGTAACCCGTAAACGGATCTCGTTGAAGCCAGCCATTCTTCAAACAGATGTTAATGATTTTCTTCAGGTTGCTGATGTACTTCACCGAAGTATTGTGACTGCAATTGCGTTCCGATTTCAGCCAGAATTCGAATTCTGTTACAAACTCAAAAGAGAGATCAAGTATGTCGATGTCGGAAGTTTTGAACTTCCATTGAAGGAATGAGACTGTATGGCTTAATGCTGTTTCATAACGTTCTAATGTTCCAGGCGCAAAATCCTTGTCAACAAGTAACCTCAACTGTTCGTTATGATTTCCAAAAATCTCGATCAGCATTCGCGATTTTCTCTTTTCCCCTCCTAATCGTTGGCGTAGTTTGTCGATAGTTACAGGCAGGTTGTCTGCAATGAGCTGACGTTGCGCTTCATAAACCCTTCCCTGAAGTGTATCCAGGTAGGTGTTCAATGAACGTGCGTCCTCTTTTGTCCCACTAGCTCTTCCGGCTGCGATGTTCCAACGAGAGGGTTCCCATCTTCGTTGAGTGGAAATTTCTGTGCGCTGGCAACCTACACTGATGCGCATGTAAATTGGCAAGCCATTACCAGCATGCTTCTTCGGCTTCTTGAAGTAAAAGAGCAAACTGAATCTGTTGTTGTTCATAACGAAAGTGCTTTAAGCAGTTAATAAATTTATAACTACAGCCACCCTCAAATCAAGATGTTCAATGGTTGAACAGGTTGAATTTCAGTTCGTTATGAGAAAACTTGGTGAGTACATTTTAGCACTTTTCGGAAGACTCACCAGTTCACTCACCAACAGGTTGAGTTTTGCTGCAAATCATACAATTTGCAGGCTTTTGAATAGTTTGATACTGTTATCAGCAGAGGAGGAGGGATTCGAACCCCCGGACCCCGTGAAGGGTCTCCGGTTTTCAAGACCGGTGCAATAAACCGCTCTACCACTCCTCTGTATGCGTTTTATGCGATAAGGGGCGTAAATTTAATGGTTTTCGTACGAATAACCAATGCCACTTCAATCTTCTACAACAGCATGGGAATTTCACTTCCTGTAAATATCTTTTTATTTTAGGTCAGTCTTGGCGCGCACGCCCCGGCCCCCTAATACCCTTCATGAATCAAAACCCCGAGCAAATCGCCCGTGACAAGGTCGATCAACTTCTTACACAAAGCGGATGGATCGTTCAGCCTAAAAGCAAGCTGAATCTTGCTGCAGGATTGGGAATCGCAGTTACCGAGTATAGAACCGATACCGGCCCGGTCGGCTACTTGTTGTCCATTGATAGAAAACCGATCGGCGTTATTGAAGCAAAAAAAGCAGAGGAGGGAGTCAGGCTCACAACCGTAGAAGATCAATCCCTGCGCTATACCGAAGGCAAACTAAAGCATTTCGAAAAAGTACCGCTCCTCTTTGCTTATGAAAGCACGGGCGAGGTAACGCGGTTCACCAACTACCGCGACCCGAAACCGAGATCCAGACCTGTTTTCACATTTCACAGGCCGGAGGCTTTTGCTAAATGGATTAAAGAAGATAAAAAAATACGCGCCCGACTCCATGACATTCCAGGCTTACCCACTGACGGATTGCGCGACTGCCAGATAACCGCTATCACGAACCTCGAAACGTCATTTAAGGAGAACCGCCCGAAGGCATTGATACAAATGGCCACCGGTTCCGGTAAAACATTTACGAAAAAATACCTTCCGCGGGATGAGCGGCACAGTGCATTAATCGAGGAGGCCGCAAAAGTCTTCAACGACTATGAGTTAAGGAATTATGTGATTGACGTCCGTAGGAAATACGATCAGACCATTGACCACATCAGCCCCGACGAGATCCTGAAGATGGGTTGGGTAAAGGATTCCGTTGCCGGTGCGCAAGCCATGATTCTTGAATTCAAGGCGTGGATTGAAGCTCACAAAAATGAGATTATTGCGCTGCAGATTTTTTACGGACAGCCTTACCGCAGACGGGAGTTGACCTACAAAATGATCGATGATTTGCACGAAAGACCGACACAGGAGAAGCCAGCAATGAAACTTGACAAGCTTTGGGAGGCCTTTGCTACCGAGGAAGACGAGGATGCAAAAGGAAAGTTGATCCAGCGTTTGCCGCGCGCAGAGAAGCCAAGGAAGGAATTAATTCTTTTAGTCTCGATTCTTAGAAAAGCTGTTGAGTTGGATGAGTGGCTGAACGCCTATGATAAAACAGTTGATAAAAATTTTCAGAATTGTTTTTTTAGAAAACAGGCAGGCTCCCTGAAGTTCACGGAAGAGCAAATGCAGTGGTTGCGACTGATAAAGGATTATGTGGCGAATAGCTTTCATATCAGTAAAGATGACTTTGATCTTTCACCATTTAATTCTAAAGGCGGATTAGGAAAGTTTTACTAATTGTTTAAGGACGACTATGAGGTGGTATTGGATGAATTGAATGAGGCATTGGCGGCGTAGCGCATTTCGTTAATACCGTATGACAATTGGAAATAATTAAATAGGGCTTTAATATGAGTGAACAATCAGCTACAAAACGCATTATGTATTGGCAGGAAAAATTGTTACCTGTTTTAATAGGTGTACCAATTATTCTCGCCATGATTTTCATCTACTCGTCGTCGGTGCATGTCGAAGAATTTTATGATTCTCTTAACGACACGCAAGAGGATCAATTCATCGGAAAGGTCATTCCGTCGCCAATGGATTCTCTGGTAAGAGGAAACATGGATTATGTCAAGTGGGTCACCTTGGTGCACATGGAGGATCAGATACTGAATAGACGGTATAAACAAGCCGGATTCTTGTTGATGTCCAGAGTGCTTACCAAATATCTGGGGTTTTTTACCGGAATGATCCTCGCGATTGTGGGGGCTATTTTTATAGTTGCAAAGCTTTCCGAGTCACGATCGGTAATCGGTGGAGCGATGTCAGAACAGTTTAAATTTAACGTAGCTAGTTCGTCGCCGGGAATTCTTTTTGGATGCCTCGGGACCGCTTTGATGCTCACAGCCATCGTAATTCATCCAAACGTCGATCTTAAGGAGCAGCCCATGTATCTAAATGCCTTCAATATTGAGGCGATAAAGGACGCTGTCAAGCAAAAAAAGATTCAATTGGGGGATCTTGATTCAGCTGATCGGAATGATCAAGCAAAAAAGAAATAACATGAAAGCGAATGTTTTTACCACAATTGCAACCTTTACCCTATTAAGCAATATGTGCGCGGGCCAAAAGGCAATAAATCAGCAGCGTTATATCGACCTTCTCAATAATGGCGAATACACTACAGTTTATGAGGAGATGGTCGCCATGCAAAAATCCTCAGATTATGGCGCTAACGCGGTGACTGATTTCTTTATTGGAAAGTCACTTTGCCTGAGCGGGTTGGCGGAAAAGGCACAACAGAGATTTCAGAAAATTCTGAATACCTACAAACTTAGCCAGAACACAAGGCGCTTGATACAAGATGAAATGGAAGGATGCCAGGAAGTTGCGGCGACCGGCCCCAGGCGGGATTACAACTACCTGAATAATTATGTCATACCGACGTCATCATTAAGCGGAAAATTGGGTGCTGTTGATGTTTGTTATCGCCCTTATCAACCCTACAGCGTAATAAACCCTATTGCGGAACCGGAACTGAATGCCAGGATTTTCAACACAGCCAATAGCGATGACGCATTAAAAAAATGCAAAAGCATCATACCGGCTAATTTTGACGCTACGGTAAGGGGAGCGTTCATTTTTGTCACATCCAAAGATGCTGACCCTGATAGAGTTTACATATTAAAAGAGCTGGATTCGACACTTGGTTTCTTCACGCGTTATTTTCGATTGCGGCGGCCAACCAATTTTTTGACTGTGTATTTGGCAACCAATAACGATCAGCTGCGGATGCTGGGTAAGACGATCCATGGCCTTGATATCCCTTATGAAAGCTACGGCTATTCAATGCTGGGGGATTTGAGCGTAAGCGGTATTACGAATTTCCTGGGTATTGGCACAATCAAGCACGAATTGTTTCATCTAGCAATAAGAACTGATTTTGGTGACATTCCACCCTGGTTGGACGAGGGCGTTGCAACTCTTTACGAGGAAAGCCATTGGGAAGCTGACATGTTAAAGGGCAACGATCATTTTTGGAGAAACGAAGCATTACGCGGAAGTCTGCAACATCTCCAGCTTTTTGCGAAGTTGCCCTCACTGGAGCAGTTGCTCAATTATTCCTGGCAAGAATTTGATACGGAAAATGATGTATGCAGGGCCTCGGTCAATTATGCGCTTGCCAAACATTTCATGGTATATGTGGAGCAGACAGGACTGCTTCAGAAGGTTGTGAGCGACTACAGGAAAATAAGCCGGAGCGATCCAAAGGGGTCTGTGGAATCTAATGTTGAGGTTCTGGAGAAGATTTTCCGCTTGCCGATCGAGGAGATTGAGGTGAATTTTGACAATTGGTTAAAGAAGGAATATCATTTTTCCATCTTGAACCCAAGTGGCTATTCACCGGACAGCAGTGGTATAAAACAACTTAAGGTCTTAAGACAAAGTCTCGCAAAAGAAAAATCCAATTACAAAAAGCTACTGCTCACCAACAAATTCAGAGCGGCCAGTCTTCTTAAAATTATTGAGGCGACGGAAAAAAAATTGCGCGAGGCGTCGTCTTCATCTGACAGTGAAATGCGTGCAGCATTTGAAGGGAGGAAGTCATACAATTCCCTCGTCGAACAACGCATAAGCAATAGTTTCTTTCGAAAGATCAGTGCTATCCAGGATGATTTTGATAAGAGTCTTTCTAATTTTTAACAGGTGCTGGTGGGCACGATGATGCGCTATGCGTTGTCTATTTTGCCGGGGGTTTTGGTTAATTGGATGATAATGTAGGCGGCATGAGAGCAGCACAAGAAATCAAACTTAACATTTACCCAACGCTCCAAACACAAGACGGTAGAACTCTGCCGAAAGGATGGAAATGGGTGAAGCTGGGATCTATGTGAAACAACAAGTGGCGGCCCACCTAGTAGTAGGAAGAATTCAAAATACTATAATGGAAATATACCTTGGGTCAAATCTGGATAATCCAAAAAACCAGAACAAGCGAAAGGAAACATTCAACACCGAAAAGAATCCTGAAGGGCGTTGGAGGAAATTCACGTTCGAAGAGATCATTGCCAGAGATAAAACTTCTCTGGATATCACCTGGCTCAAGGACAAATCCCCGGCGGACTTGGATAACCTTCCGGATCCGGATGTTTTGGAGGAACAAATTGTCGAAAATCTCGAAGCCGGATTAAATAGCTTCAAGCTAATCATTGAAGGTCTGAATCGCCCAAAGTCTTGAAATAGAAATACACCAAACATCCCGAAAATCTCCGAACTTCACAGAACAAGCTCACTCCTATGTTCATCGGTCATTATGCCCTCGGTCTCGGTTCAAAAAAATTTCAAGATGCGCCTTCGCTGGCGATGATGTTCATCGCCGTGCAGATGCTTGATCTGTTGTGGCCGGTATTCACACTGGTTGGACTCGAGTCGTTTGTGATTGAACCAGGTAACACGAAGCTCACACCGCTGAACTTTACTTCGTACCCTTACTCCCACAGCATGTTGATGGCGGCGATCTGGGGAATCGTGCTCGCAGGAATTTATGTTTCCGCTACCGGGAATAAACGCGGCGCTCTTATTCTCGGAGCATTGGTTTTCAGTCACTGGATACTGGATTTCGTTACACATCGTCCGGATCTCCAGCTCACACCTTTCAGTGACACACGCGTTGGATTGGGATTGTGGAATTATCCTACTGCAGAAGTGGTGCTGGAGTTCGGAATGTTCTTCGCCGGTGCCATTATCTATTATCGTTCTGCGAACGTACAGCGAAAAGTTTCTTACTGGCTGCTGATCGGGGTTTTCACCCTGTTCCATGTTATGAACCTGCTCGGACCTCCGCCACCGTCCACGATCGCTGTGTCGTGGTCAGCCAATTTGTTATGGTTGTTTGTGCTGTGGGCCTGGTGGATTGAAAAACCGAAACCCAATTCCTAATTCCTAATTCCTAATCCCTAATCCCTAATCCCTAATTCCTAATCCCTAATCCCTAATCCCTAATCCCTAATCCCTAATCCCCAATCCCTAACCCACTTCGGATTTTTACTATCCCCGTCCGCCTCCCTTCACTATCATTATAGTCTGAAGAACCTATCCGTATGGTCGCTTTTCACCCCAGAAAAGCTGCTATCTCACGCCATAATGCATTTTCGACGATCGCAAAGTGTCGGGAGATTGGTAGCATGATGCGCCTGGTCATTCTCATCAGAGCCATATCTCTTGCAATTTTCAGTCGGAATTGGAGCCCGTTGAGGATTTGCCGACAAATTGCAAATGGTCAATTGTCAACTGGCAACTTCAGATTTCCGTTCTTTTTTTTCATAGCACTCCTTAGTGTTCAATCAACTCTCGCCCAAATCCCTGTTCTCGATTGGGTAAAGACCACGAGGACCAGTGGGGGTGCAAGCACCGAGGTTGGGAAGGGTTCGTCACTCACTGTTGATGCGGCGGGGAATATTTATGCAACGAGCACGTTTTTTGGAACGGTCGATTTTGATCCGGGGGCAGGCGTATTCAATCTCACTTCCGCGGGCAGTTATGATGTGTTTGTGACCAAGCTCGATCCCACGGGAAATTTTGTTTGGGCCAAAGCCGTAGGAGGAACGCTGGGCGAAGCAGCGTATGGTATCGCCATCGATGCAACTGGAAATATATATGTTACCGGTTCTTATAATGGTACCGCAGACTTCGATCCGGGGACTTCTAATTTCAATTTAACTTCTGCAGGCCAAACAGATATTTTCATTTTCAAACTTGACAATGACGGCAACTTTGTCTGGGCAAAATCAATTGGCGGTGATCAATATTCATCAACAGGTGGTGATCAAGGCAATGGTATCGCGACTGATGCGGCCGGCAATGTGTTTGTCACCGGTTTCTTTCATGACAAAGTTGACTTCGATCCGGGTCCCGGAGTTTTTAACCTGCAGATTAGTAGTGGTAGTTGCCCGTCGTGTACGATGATCTTTCTTCTCAAACTCGATACAAACGGAAATTTTGTTTGGGCGAAGGAAACTGGCGGGGGTGGCGATAGCATGGGATTCGCTGTCGCCATCGATCCTTCCGGAAATGTATTGACCACCGGGTATTTCTGGAGCGGCGCGTTTGGTGCCACGTCAACTGGTACCCAGGATATTTTCATTGCGAAGCACGACAATAACGGAAATCTTCTTTGGGGAAGAGCCATCGGCGATGCCACAGACATCAGCCAGCATGAAAAGGGATATGGTATCGCGTCCGATGCTTCCGGAAATGTATTGGTCACCGGCCGGTATCAGAACACGACGGACTTCGATCCCGGGGCGGGCGTGTTTAACCTTACGGCTGTCAATAGCTGGGATGCGTTTATTCTTAAACTCAATTCTTCGGGTGGTTTTGTGTGGGCCAAATCGATTGGCGGAACAAGCACCGGACTACTTCACGATGCCGGATATGCCATCACTGCCGACGCAACCGGTAATGTTTACACCACGGGAAGTTTTTATGGCACCGTTGATTTCGATCCGGGGGCAGGTGTTTACAACCTTCCAGATATAGGTCTTGCAGATATCTTCATTTCAAAACTTGACGCAAGTGGAAATTTTGTTTGGGCTGGCTCCATGGGTGGAGGCTCCGGTCAGGATATTGGCAATTCAATATTTGTTAAAGGAACCGATAACATCTACACAGCCGGGGGTTATACCGGTGGCTCTGCGGGGAACCCTTTTGATTTTGATCCCAATTTTTGCACGGACAGCTACGTTGGTCCCGGAGGTTTCTTTGTTCACAAAACAAAGCCGGGTACGCTGCCACCTGGCCCCACAATCACATCGTTCACGCCAACGTCAGGTTTAGTTGGCTCGACCGTTACACTTACCGGAACAAATTTTAGTACAACGCCCACGAACAATGTGGTGAAGTTCTATGCCAATCGAACCGCAACTGTGAGTGCAAGCACGACCACAAGCCTCACTGTGACCGTACCCGCAAGCGCAGCCACCGGACCGATTTCTGTAACTACAAATTGTATCACCGCCACCTCAACAGACTTTACAGTGCTCACGGCGCCGGTTCCTACAATCACTTCGTTCGCGCCTACATCGGGGCCGATTGGAACTACAGTGACGATCACTGGCACCAATTTCAATACCACACCAGCCAATAACACGGTCAAGTTCAATGGCACTACGGCAACTGTAACCGCCAGTACAGCCACGAGCATCACCACGACGGTCCCATCGGGCGCAACCACCGGAAAGATCACAGTCACCGTCGGTGGCAACACAGCGACCAGCGCCACAAACTTTACCGTCACTGGCTCGTCGTTGCCTACAATCACCAGCTTCACGCCAACATCAGGTAATGTCGGCACCAGCGTTACCATCACAGGAACTAATTTCAGCGCAACGCCAGCCAGTAACCTGGTCAAGTTCAACGGTACGACGGCGGTTGTTACGGCGAGTACCACTACCAGCATCACCACCTCAGTTCCTCCCGGGGCCACAACAGGAAAGATCACTGTTAGAGTCAGCGGTAATACTGCCACCAGCGCGACGAACTTCACCGTGACGGGTTCATCGTTGCCAACCATAACCAACTTCACACCCACAAGCGGTCCCATCGGTACAACAGTGACCATCAATGGCACCAACTTCGATGCGGAACCGCCGGGTTATGATAGTGGCGGAGGTCCATATATCCCTGACAACACCGTTAAATTCAATGGAGTGACCGCAACGGTCTTTTCTTCCAGTTATACCCAGTTGATTGTTGAAGTACCGCCCGGTGCAACCACGGGAAAGATCTCCGTCACCGTAGGAGCGAATACCGCCCTCAGCGCCACAAACTTTGTGGTAACAAATTCTTCGCCGAGCATTACTTCATTTACACCCTTGAGTGGTCCGGTGGGCACGGTTGTCACGATCAATGGTGCGAACTTCGATCCGATTGAAAACAACAACATCGTTTCATTCAATGGTGTAGACGGATATGTGTATGGCTCCACTACGACGTCAATCACGGTAGAGGTGCCGGCGGGCGCAGATACGGGACCCATCACGGTAAATGTCGGTGGAAACATAGCTACCAGTTCTGTTCCTTTCACCGTAATCACATGTACAGCGCCGCGGACAAACGGAGATCTGGATGTAAGCTTTGATCCGCTGGTTGAAGATGCAGTGGCATTCACGAGTATTGAGTTGCAGTCGACGGGAAAGAGTATTGTTGCGGCTCCTTCCGTTACGATCAACGGATCTGTAGTACAAGGACTATTGAGATTTAATACCAACGGCACACTGGACGGCACTTTCACTTCTGCCAACATAGATCCGTATGGCAAGCAGATGCTGATACAGCCGGATGATAAAATTGTGGCCATTAACAATTCGGGTACGGATACGTTTCTCGAGCGCTACAATGCCGACGGAACCAAGGATCCATCCTTTACTACGTTAACGTATTCGTTGTCCGTCACCTATCCTAACTATTTCGGTAACATCGCCCTTCAATCAGACGGGAAAATATTATATAGTCTATACAGTTCATTCAACGGGTTGGATCAACTTCAGCGCTTGAACGCCGATGGAACACCCGATGCCACATTCAATGGGCCGACCGGACTGTCAATCACCGTGATCAAGCCATTGCCTGATGGACGAATTTTGATAGGAACAGATGTGCCCGGTATACGACGGCTCGACTCCTCGGGGAATATTGATTCAAGCTTTGATCCAGGCACTGGCACTGATTCTTCGGTTACCGATATCGCCGTTCAATCGAATGGAAAAATTCTCATCTCGGGATATTTCACTTCAGTAAATGGAGCCAGTAGAAAAGGAATCGCGAGACTTGATATGAATGGCGCTCTCGATGCGACATTCAATCCGGGCATAGGTGTCGACTCGGGAATCGAGATAATGAAGTTCCTCAGCAACAACCAGATTGTAATCGGATCCGGATTTTCGCGATATGATATCGGGACGCGAATAAGCCTGGCAAAAATTAACGCAGACGGCTCATTGGATTGCGCATTCGATCCTGGTGCAAGTATTGATGGATCACTTTATGATTTCGCGATCCAGTCGGACGGCAAAATTTTGCTCGCTGGGGAGTACACGACGTACGACGGGACCGGCCGTTATGCCTTTGCAAGAGTTAACAACCTGCTGAATGCTCCCGTGATCACTGTAAACGTTCAGCCATCGGATGTCGCGATTTGCAGTGGAGGCACCGCCACCTTTGCAACGGGCGCAAGCGGAACGACTAACATTACCTATCAATGGCAGTACAGCACCGCCATCGTGCCTTATGTATTCTCAGACGTTACCAATGGTCCGAATTATTCCGGCGTCACAACCAATACGCTTACGGTAAACACTGCGATTGCCGGACGTTACCGATGTAAAATAACTGGTGACAATGCCGCCACCATCTATTCAAGCGACGCAGGTCTGATTGTCAACGCTGTGGCAGCTCCAGTAACCACAGGAGCGAGTGGATGCGGCCCTGCTACGTTTGTACTTAATGCCTCTGGGGGAACCGACGGCCAGTTTCGCTGGTACAGTACACCTTCCGGTGGAACCGCTATCTCAGGACAATTCAACAGCACGTTTAATACTACTTCCCTTTCCGCAACCACCACTTACTATGTATCGATCGTTAACGGAAGTTGCGAAAGTGCCCGATCGGCGGTGACAGCGACGATACTTACGACGGGTTGTGTCAATCAGCCACCGGTGATCAACAGTGCGTCGACTTCAACCATCGTTGGAGGAACTGCATCGTTTAGTCTGGTCGAGCTGTTGAGCGACCCGGACGGAAACCTGGATCTGAATACACTCCGGATTGTGACCCAACCCAGGAGCGGGGCGACTGCATCCATTGATGGTAGCAAGAATCTGAGGATTGACTATACAGGAACAAAGTTCGCAGGTACCGATGCGTTGACGATCGAGGTGTGTGATCTCGCCGTGAGCTGTGTTCAGAAAGAGTTGAACATCGAAGTGAGCGGCGACATCGCCGTCTACAATGCACTTTCGCCGAATGGCAACAATCCGGTTTTCTATATCCAGAACATCGATGCGTTGCCCGAAACGAAGGCCAACACAGTAATTATTTTTGACCGATGGCAAAACGAGGTATGGCGTGGCAGTAATTATGACAACAACACTATTGTCTTCAAAGGCGTCAGCGCGGACGGAGCAGATCTTCCAACGGGCATTTACTTCTACCGTCTTGATTTCGAAAGTGGAAAGAAAACGCAGACAGGTTTTATTTCCTTAAAACGCTAAACGCAGAGGACAAAACCATGAAAAGATTCATTCTTGTATTTGCCTTGCTGACGAGTTGCAAAATGCTGTTTGCGCAACAAGATCCTTTGTATTCACAGTACTTCAATAATCCCATGCTGATCAACCCCGCCTTTGCGGGAAGCAATGAGCGTTTGTACGCAGGACTTGCCTACCGTTCGCAGTGGTCAGGCATCGATGGCGGTCCAGTGACATTCAATGTCAATGGCCACATGTCCTTACTCAATAACAAAATTGGAGTTGGGATGATTGCCATGCAGGACAAAGTGGGTGATGTAAAAAACACGCAATATGGCGGCACATTCGCTTACAGAATCAAGCTCACGCATACGACGTTCTCATTCGGAATGCAGGCCGGATTCACAAGGTATGCCACGGACCTGGATGGGTTGAGTATACGAAATTCAGATCCACTCTTCACACCTTACTCTGAGACGAAATTCAATACGGGGGTAGGTGTGCTGGTGAAAGGTGACCGGTATTCTTTGGGTCTGTCCATTCCACAACTGCTTTCAAATTCAGTAAGCCTCGGGGGACAGCCCGTAAAAATCTACAATCAGAATTTCTATCTATATGGCAGCTACCTCTTTTTTCTGAGTGAAAATATTGACTTCAAACCTTCTGCATTGTTGCGGTCAACAAGCGGTGCGCCGTTGTCTATCGATTTGAATGCGAATCTTACCTTCAACAGACTTTACACCGCGGGGCTCTTCACCCGCAACCTCAACACGTACGGTGTGCTGGTGCAGGCTATTTTTCAAAATATAAGGGCCGGGTATGTGTTTGAGTTACCTGGGAAAGGATCGGCGCTGAATTTCAATACCCATGAAGTGAGTGTGGCGGTATCGCTTGCTGTGCTGTCGAGTCATAATAGTTCGAGCACTGGATTTTAAAAAAATACCAATACAGTCAATACGACTAGCTTCACCCGGGAGCAAGCGAGCGGGTAGCAATTTTCCTTTTAACCAATCATCACTTCCATACTAACTTGTATACCCAACCTTTTTTCATCATATTCGTTCTACAATTTAGTAACGAATATGATTGAAACACGTCTTGGGGATTTTGAAGAGGTGATGTTGTTGATGGTGGGGATATTGGGGGAGGAGGAAGCATATGCTTTCCGCATAGCCAGGGCTTTTGAAACGCAAACGGGGCGGGAGGTGTCGATAGGTGCCGTCCATTCTACGTTAGATCGCCTCGAAACCAAAGGCTTCGTCAGATCGAAACTCAAAAACGCGACGTCGGAACGTGGTGACCGCCGCAAAAGAATTTTTTCTGTAACGGCATTGGGTAAAAGGGTGCTTACGGACTCCATGGATTTTAAGGTGTCATTGTGGAAACAGTATCCGGCACTCGGAGCAAAATTCAACTTTGGCAGCTGATGTGATGAAAGAACAACGTCATCGTCCACCTATACTGGCGAAACGTCTGCTTCGCTCGTTCCTGCGATATGACCTCGCTGAGGATGTCATTGGGGACCTTCAGGAGCAATTTGATTATTGCCTCGAATCCAAATCCCCATTCCGCGCCCGCATCAACTATTGGTACCAGGTGTTCAACTACTTGCGACCCTTTGCTTTCTCAAAACGATCATCCAGTCATCAAAGCAATCCAATCACTATGTATCGTAGCTATGTCCTCACCGCCATCCGGGGGATGGTGAAAAATAAAATGCTCACGTTCATTAACATCGCGGGTCTTTCGGTAGGTCTTGCGGTAGCCATCACCACGGCTCTCTGGATCAGGGATGAAAATTCGTTCGAGAGAAATTTTGACAATTTCGAAAAGATTGGGATGGTGATCCAGCATGTTACGAATAACGGTCAGGTAGAGACGTGGACGAACACACCACTCCCGCTCGCGGATGAACTGCGCAAGAACTACGGTACGGATTTTAAACACGTCATCATTACTTCCGGCGTGGGTGACTTCCTGGTAGTAAATGGCGAAAAGAAATTTTCTATGCTGGGTATCTTCGCCGAGACGCCATTCCCATCTATGTTCACCCTGCATATGAAGAGTGGCAGCTGGATCACGTTGCAGGATCCTTCCGCCGTGCTGATCTCAGAATCTGCCGCGAAAAGTTTATTTGACAACCAGGATCCCATGGGTAGGATCCTGGTGATAGAAGGCATCACCGTCAATGTTGGCGGTGTGTATGAAGACATTCCGGAACATTCCCGTTTCGGCGATCTGAAATTTGTCGGATCGTGGGACAAACTCTATGAGCAATCTTCATGGATGAAACAAATGGAGGATCCGTGGAGACCCAATGCTTTCGAGACTTATGTGCAACTGAATGAAGGTGCAAATTTTAAAGATGCCTCCGTGCGTATCAAAGATGCGAAACTGAAAAAACTGAATGAAGCTCTCGCAAAGAAGAAACCTGCATTGTTTATACATCCGATGTCACAGTGGCACCTACAGTCGGAGTTTCGAAACGGTGCGCAAACCGGTGGAAGACTTCAATATGTAAAAATGTTTGCCATTGTGGGGACCTTCGTGTTGTTCATGGCCTGCATCAACTTCATGAACCTCAGTACGGCGCGCTCTGAAAAGAGAGCGAAAGAGGTAGGCATACGCAAAGTGGTGGGCTCATTGCGCGCGCAGTTGATGGGGCAATTCTTTGTCGAATCGATCCTTACGACATTCCTGGCGCTGATCATTGGCTTGTTGATCGTACTGTTTTCGTTGCCATCGATCAATGTATTGGTAGACAAGAAATTGCATCTCCCCTGGAGCGACCCTCTCGGATGGATTGTGGCGGCGGTTTTCTGTACACTGGTTGGAGCCATAGCAGGCAGCTATCCCGCCCTATACTTGTCTTCGGTGAAAGCCGTCACAGCACTGAAAGGTTTATTCCGTTCACGAGGCGTCGTGGTGCCGCGGAAGGTGCTGGTCACAATTCAGTTTGCGATTTCCATCACCTTGATCATAGGCACTACGATTGTATATCTGCAAATCCGCCATGCGCAAAATCGCCCCATTGGGTATCAGTCTTCAGGGCTTATCGCAATACCAATCGCTTCGAGCGATGTGCACAAACACTTCGATGCAATCCGGAATACGCTTGTCAGGAGTGGAGCTGCTCATGAAGTGTCGATGTCAATGGCCACCACAACAAACACATGGTCGTCGAGTAGTCAATTTGATTGGGAAGGCAAAGATCCTGCCCTTTCCGTTGACTTCAACACATTAGGGTCCACCGTCGACTATGGAAAAACGATTCAATGGGAAATTGTACAGGGCAGGGATTTCTCGCGTGATTTTCCCGGTGACTCTTCTGCCTTTATCGTAAACGAAGCGGCCGCAAATTACATGGGCTTCAAAGACCCCATAGGTTCAATAGTTCGTTGGGGGGGCGAGCCTTATACCATCGTAGGTGTGATCAGGAACATGGTGGTGGAATCACCGTATAGACAAGCACGACCTATGTTTTACCACCTGACGCCGCAAGGAAACTACCTTCTTGTCAAGTTGAATGCCGGTTTACCGGTGCACGATGCGCTCGCAAAGGTAGAATCAGAGGTGAAGAAATTCTCAGGCGACCTTCCCTACAGCTATAGATTCATGGATGAGGAATATGCGCGGAAATTTTCCAATGAACAGAAGATTGCGTCTTTGGTGAGCGTGTTTGCCGCACTTGCCATTTTTATCAGCTGCCTTGGGACGTTTGGATTATCTTCTTTTGTTGCGGAACAACGAACGAAAGAAGTGGGCGTCAGAAAAGTCCTGGGCGCCTCTGTTTACCAACTTTGGAAACTGCTGTCAAAGGATTTCATAACGCTGGTACTCCTGTCTTTTACCATCTCTGTTCCGATTGCATACTCCGTGATCAGCGCATGGCTAAGCGGGTACGACTATCGAACTGAGATGCCGTTGTGGCCCTTTGGAGTCGCAACGATCGGAACCCTGTTCATCACCTTGCTCACCGCAAGCTGGCATACGATCCATGCAGCCGTAGTGAATCCGGTAAAGAGCCTGAGGACTGAGTGAGTTGAGTGTAGCCGGGCCAGGAACCAACTTACAACTCCACTGAATCCCCCTCGACTTCCTCATCTCCGAAACCGTTCCACGATATCTCCGGACAATTTCCATCACAACGACGGAAGTCTCCGCTGAAAGAACAGGTCCCGACACCGAGTTGCCCGTTGGGGTCAGACACATTGATGTTGCCGTCTGCAAGCGTGAAGGTAAGCGCGCGCTCGTCGCCGCCAAACGCATAGGTTCCTGTATTCCCATCAATGATGAAGGACCCCGAAGCGCTGTTGTCGCAAAAGTCTGCCACCTGATAGTCGATCTGAAAATCAAAAGTGCTGTTTCCGACAAACCTCACTTGCATTCGTGCCTGCTCAGCGGCACTTGAACTTGCAAGCATATATTCTGCATGGTAGATAGCCAGTGGATTGCCTTTCAGGGAATCGGGAACATCTGCGCTGAGGGTTGCCGACACATAGTCTGTGGGTGGAGATATTTTTGTGTCTACAACTGATTCGGCTATTTCGGACTCAGCGACGACCGTTATCGAATCTTCTTCCGACGTTGTTTCGGTCGTGTGGTTTACGCAACTGATTAATAACAGTGCGAAGACCAGGGTGATTAGTCGCATTGGGGTAGGTGTTGATGTGAATTTACCGTAATCCCGCGATCCGAAAATTCAGTGTCAAAGAAGCGGGAAAAGAGATACTCTCGATCGAATCCCTGTCCCAAAATGTCGTGATTCTGTCTGACGCCAGTGATTTTTTCGGATTAGGTTTACTATAAAAATGCCATGAAGCCAGTTAAAATAGCGTTTTTGGTGCTTCCAAGGGTCCATTTGATCGACTTTGCAGGGCCGGCCCAGGTTTTTTTGGAAGCGGCTGGATATGGCGCAAATATCTCCATGGAATATTGCGGGGCCGGGTTGAATGTGGAGACATCGTCAAATTTTCCGCTGGGAAAGCTTAAAAACTTCAAAGAGCTGGAACTGTGTGCAGGGGACTATCTCTTCATTCCGGGATCCGAGGTTGAATACACGCTTTCCAAAGAGATGATGTCGCAGTACGAACTGTTCACATGGATCCGTGAAGCACGCCGCAATCATGTCAATATCTGCTCGGTGTGTTCCGGCGCTTTCTTTCTTGGTATTGCCGGAATTCTGGATGGATTGAGATGCACAACGCATTGGAAACGCACGGCAGAATTGAAACGACGATTTCCGTCGATCGAGTTGGTGGAGAATGTATTGTTTGTTGAGGACAGTGGTGTCTATACCAGCGCGGGTGTCACCGCCGGCATCGATATGTCGCTGGCCATCCTTACCAAGTTGACTGATGACAGTCTGTCCTTCAAAGTCGCCCGCGAGATGGTCGTATTTTCCCGTCGCGCATCCTCCGACCCTCAACTCAGTGCGCTGATGGATTACCGTAATCACATTCATGCGGGCATTCATAAGATACAAGACTACATGATCGGCAACATCGCAAAAAAGGTCTCATTGTCGCAGCTCGCCGATGAAGCCTGCATGAGTACTCGTTCGCTCACCCGGATATTCAAAAAAGAAACCGGCATCACGGTCAACGAATACACAAACCTGATCCGGAAAACGATGTTACGCGAACTCTCACGTAATCCGGACATGACCCGCAAGCAAATGGCAAATCATTGTGGGTTGAAAAGCGAGCGACAGGTACTCCGGCTGATGAAAGAAATAGCATGAGATTAATTATCACTTGCATGATGATATCGATCGGTACATTCGCTCAGAATGACCGTGGCGCGAAACCAATTGCCATCCGTGTCCTCGAATTCAGAAATTATATTCTTCAGCCCGGACAACGCGACGCCTTTATTGGCTTCTTCAATGAAAGCATTTTACCTCAACAGGAAAGTCTGGGCGGATATATTTTGAATGAATTCAATCTTGAAGATTCTGCAGACAATTTTGTTTGGCTGCGTGGCTTTGAAGATATCAACGCCCGAAGCAGGTGCTTGAAGGATTTTTACTCCGGCGACTATTGGAAAAGCCAGCGAGCCAAAACAAACAGTATGCTTGCCGACAGCTACAATGTGCATCTGTTGCGACCCGTCGTGATTCGCGAGGGCAAAGTAGATCAGGTTGGAGGCGTCGACAAATCAGAGTTCGGAAAATGGCAAGGGTTGGTCGTTGCTGAATTTTATTACACCCATAACAGACGTGATGAGTTGATCACCTTGTTTGCAAAAGAGCAAATGAAAACTCTTGAGCAGGCGGGTATCAGGCCGTCATTGTGGATCGCAGAAACAGCTTACAATGACTATCCGTGGCAGCATGTCTACCAAAAAACAGATTTGCTGCTGCTGATTACGTGTTATAAAGACAAGGTCGACTTTCTCGAAAAGCGGAAAATCCTGCAGGCATCGACGAGCCCTGAGACGCGAAAGGGAATGGAGTCTTGTATAGAGCGAATTCACACGGAAATACTTTACCCGTCAAACCGGCGCTAGCGCCACTCAACTTCCCGGAACTACCATGAAAAACTTCATTCCACACATCTTTATTGCCCTCATTTTTTTCAACCACGCATCCGCCACACCAAACGCCCGGGAACGAAAAGTCGACATTCAGCATATTTCACTCGACCTGAAATTTGACTGGAAGAACAAAAGTGCATTTGGGATTGCTCAAATAACTCTTTCACCACTCTCTACGACCGATCACATTTCATTGGATGCAGCGTTTTTCACGATCAACTCAATCGTTTCGCAAAACGGAAAGCCCCTTCGCTTTGATTATAAAGGTGGCGATGGTGACGACAACCTGCTTATCATGTTAGATCGTGTTTACAAACCTGGAGAAGCTGTTATCTTATCCATCGACTACAGGACAAATCATATTAATGATATCGACCCTAACAACCTGAGTGGCAGCAACGGAAAGGGCCTTCGTTTTTTTGAACCTACGTTTACCGACCCACGGAAACGCAGACAGATTTGGTCTATGAGCGAAGTCGACGGCAACCGTTACTGGTTCCCCGGATACGATGCTCCCAACGACTTGCGAACGACTGATTTCAAAGCCACTGTTGACAACGATCTCGCTGTGGTCTCCAATGGCGCTCTCGTAGAAACAAAAGATAATGGCAACGGCACCTCCACATTCCACTGGCGCGCCGATGTTCCCCATGCCAATCACCTTACCGCATTCGCCGTCGGAACATTCAGACGCGTTGATGCCAATAGCGGCCAGACGAAACTTCACACCTACGGTTATCCTGATGAAAACGCTGCGGTCATTGCGAGCACGGAGAGGTTTGCTGATATGGCAAAATATTTCGAAGAACTCACCGGGAAAAAATATCCGTATCCGGTCTACTCACAGGTTACCATGCAGGACATCCCATGGGGTGTCGCGGGCCTGGGTATGTCAATTCAAAGTGAAAACATGATCGATGATTACGGAACTCACAGGGATTTTCTTTACCTGTGGGATGGCCTGGAAGGAGAATCGCTGGCGCAACAATGGTTTGGAAGTTGTACTACACCGCGTGATTGGAGCGACTATTGGCTGGCGAAAGGGTTGGCGCGATACACTTCCGGACTCTACAATGAATATAAGAACGGAAAGGATGAATTCTTGCTTTGGCAACACAGCGCGGATCAGGCAAGTTATCTGTGGGCCTGGAATGGCGGCGAGAAACGTCAGTCGCTGGTAAACAGAGACTATGAAGACGCCACTTCATTCGCTGCAGGAAATTATCCGTATTTCAAAGGTCCGGTAGTCTTGCGTACACTACACAAGCAGCTTGGAGATGAGGCGTTTAGAAATGCCCTACGCCGATTCGTTAAAGACCATGAGAACGAACTGATTACAACCGAAGATTTCCGGCAGGCCGTTGAAGATGCCACGGGCAAGCCGATGGGCTGGTTCTTTGATCAGTGGGTCTATGGTATGGGCCATCCGGTTTTTGAAGTGACCAAAGCCTACGATGTTTTGAAGGGCGAACTCGTGCTTTCAGTCTCGCAGAAACAGGTTCAAGACACAAGTTATCATCAATCGAAATATTTTGGCGGAAAAATGACCATCGAGATTGACGATCAGCTGGAGGAAATAAAACTCGAACCGAAAAAGGAAAACATTTTCCGGATACACACTTCCCGTGAGCCAAAACTGGTGCATTTCGATTTTGAGAGCACCTGGGTCAAGGAAATCAAGTTTGAAAAAACACTGGATGAGATTTTATACCAACTCTTAAATGACCGGGATCCCCTGGGTCGCAGTTGGGCGATCGGTGAAGCGGGCCGTATCGCAAAAGAGAAAAATGTAAAGCCTTCGGATAAGGAGCGTGTAGTTAATGCGTTGAGGACATTGGCGCAAAGCAATGCTTACTGGCGTCTGAGAATCGCCGCATTGTCGCAATTGCAGGGAATCTTATTGCCATCGGGATCAACAAAGCTTGACAAAATCACTACGGACTTGCTATTGAAAGTGATTCGTGATGAGAAATCCTGGTTGCGTGCATCGGCGATCGGGTTGTTGGGCCAAACCCGCGACCCGAAATATGCACCGATCTACATCGACGCTTTCTCCGACGAAAGTGATCGTGTTGTGAACTCGGCAGCCGTTGCATTAGGGCGCAGTAAGAGCCCGAAGGCATATCCAGAGTTGATGAAATTGCCTAGCAGACCCTCCTGGAAAAATCAAAGTCTCATGGCGACTCTGAGTGGGTTAAAAGAACTTGGCGATCCACGTGGCGCGTCTCTTGCTTTGCGGGTGTTGTCAGAAGATACATTGGCGCGCTGGTACCTGCCTACGCCACCCGTGTGGGACGTGCGCGTGGTGGCTGCGCAAACATTGGCTTCGTTGGGAAAGGGAAGTGATGCCTTCCCACTTATCCGAAAACGATTTGACAAGTCGATGGAAGAGAATGATACCTTCGGGATTTTTAATAATGTGTTGCTGCTATCAATCCTTGGCTATCCAAAGTCGGACGAGATCCTGACCCCCCTGCGCGAAAAATATAAAGACGACCCGAACGCGATGGGAGCAATTGACAGTTATGCCGGGCAATTCAAGTGAAGCGGGAATGTGCTGACAAACCTGGATTCCGGACATATAGACTTTTGGATTTTCTTCGTGCGCCTTCGTGACCTCGTGTCTTTGTGACGTTGTACCCGGAAAACCTTTACTCAATTCATCAGGATTTCCTTTTTCAATTTTCTCGCAGCTCTCTACGGCTGGGCATACATTCGAATTATAAAATAAAATATCATGAAGAGAGAAAATCCTGCCCTCACCAATGAAGAATTGGAGGCTGAAAACGCATTGCTGCGCTTAAAACTTGAAATGGAATTCGGGATGATCATGGATGAATCGTCTCAACTCAGCCCACGCATGGCGAACATTTGGCTGAAGTCGGTGTACGCCTTTGAGCAGACGTACAATGACTCCAATCATAGTGTGGAGGAATGATGCCGGTTTAAGTTTGAAAGGCTGCACATCCGCACTCTGTGTCTTTACAGACCGGCTGTCTCACACAATATGTATTACATCCCGCTCATTTGTCGTCTTAACAAAAAATAGACTGCAATGGAACGCCAGGAACTATCTGCATGTTCGATTGGCTGCGAAGGATCGCTGCACTGCCGCCGGGCAGCAGAAATTCAACGTGGATCTGGCTATAAAAAATCGGTTGCGACAATTCAGTCAGGGGTTTTTCATCGGCCAATTTGATGGACGAAAAGAAGCGGTCCTTCCGGTGACGGATCCGTCAAGGAGTACTTTCTTTTTTGTGATCGAAGGCGCATTCGAGGTGGGAAACCGACTGCTGCAATCCCGCGATGGACTGAGGATATTGAACACAAATTCAATTGAGCTGGAGGCTCTGTCGAATGGAGCGATTGTGATGTGTTTAAGTGTTTAGGTGTTGATACCTGCAAACATGCTGACATTGTGCTTCGGTTGCAATCGCAGCCAGCGATTCAAATTGACACTACAATCTTCGGTTTGAAAGATGCGGCCAAGGGCTAATGCCCAAAAGCCAACAGCCTTTCAACTCTCCTTCTCAAAATAGATCTTATAATACTTTCTTCCGTTACTCTCCATTCCCTGTTGAATGAGTTCCCGGCTACCGTGGATGTAGATGTGAAAGTTCTTGTCCAGTTTCAGCACGCTGCGTAAAAAACGAGTCTGTTTTTTCAACGCTGCCTTTGAGATATCGAACTCATCCATGGGTTCGAGATTTTTCTCACTGCGGAATCCCTCTTCAAAATTCCGGAATGACTTGATCATGGCCTCGTCTTGCAGCACGTTTTGCTCAAACTCACTCTGCACGAATGTGTTGTTGCCCTTAAAGTAACTCAAAGACCGGTTCATGAGATCGATCTGATCCGCTTTGTTGATTTCAAATTCTTCAGGCAGAAAGTCTTTCAGGAAATCGCTGGTGAGATTGATCGCCTGCTTCGTCTGCTGAAACGCATCCCGCATCGGCACCAGTTTCAAAAAGTCATTCTTCCAATAGTGCGCTTCATCTAAGGTGTTCGTACGGTCGGCGATCAGTACTTTATAGCCAATATTTTCGTCGCTGTTGAAAACAAGGCATCCCTTGTCAGCGCCCCGCACATCGAATCCGGAATCGTGATTCACCGTGAAATGGGTACGTGCCTGGGTCATTTTCAGGAAAGGAACTATACTCTCAGATTTGAAAATTCCCATCGCATCGAGACGCTCATTGTCGACAATGAGATTGGAGAAAAGAACAATGCTGAGTTCTCCTTCTTTGATTTTGGGGTGGAGCGCCGTTTCGTAAAGTCGTCTCGCGATTTGCTTTGAAGCTTCAAAAAAACCTTCGTCGTTGGTAAACAAATCGCGGACTGTCCCAAAGATTTCGTTGCCCTCTGGTATAACCTGATTGAATGAATAGTACTCATCGGTGTTCACCGCCTGCACAAAATGTTTGATCAGCAGTGCTTTCGAATCTTCGTTTACTTCGGTGGGTTCAACCGACAACACCAGATTTTCTTCACGGGTCTTGTTCCCGATGTGGTGGGTAATAATTTTTCTTAATTCAACCTGGCTGAAATCGAGCATCGGCATAGTGAAGTGAATTTTTCTGCCTGGCAAATTACTTTATTCCTAAAAGCCGCGACCCGAAGTTGTCCGGAAGTTTCCCACAAAAACGTGTGGATAAGGTTAGTTCTCTGAGATTCTTTGTTACTGGGCCATGTAACGATCGCGTGGTCTCGATAGAGAAATTTCCTAATCAACTTCCCACCCATCAGCACATCAGCACATCTCCACATCAACTCACCTCTCTTCGCTAAAGTCCGGAAAAGTCTTCTTAATATCCTTTGAAGTTGGGGGAGGCACGGCAACAGCAGGGAGATCCAGCGTCACGAGCGCGTCGCTGTTGATCAACCTTGCGAGGTCGTCGCGGTCTTGCTCAAACTCAGGACCCCGGCGGGCGGATTTGAGTGCATACTTACGTGCGAAAAAATTTCCTTTCAATTGAAGCTGTGATCGCAGATCGCGATTGGTTTTCACTTTGTTCTGGAACTCGTTGGCATTGCGGCCGATGACAGAGCCGGCTTCGAGCGAATTGATTGTCAAAACAGACGTGCCGCCCACAACGGTAACGCCCTTCGCAGGATCCACCGGCAATACGAGCGGCGACAAACCGGTCATCGCACCCAGGGAAGCTGTGACGATAGTACGGTTCTTCTTTCCCTTTCGCGCTTTCTTATACAGCTTCTCATTTTTTTCGTCATTAACGTCAAGCACGTCAATCAGACTTTTCGCTCCTGCCAGCGAATTAAAATACTTCTGATAAAGCTGCTTGTCTTTTTCTTCAACGTTCTCGGTGTCGTTAATCGTTATTCGCACTTTACGCTGCACGCGATTGCTGCTCTTGTCGAATGCGAAGAATGTCAGCGTGATTACTTTTTTCTTTTCAGCTTCTTCCACAAAATCATACCCGGGCGACCAGGTAAATTCTTGCTGCACTTTTGAATTTTCTTTCAACGCTGCGCGTGGAACATTTACGTTGGAGCTGATAAATCCAACCTGGTCGATGTTGTCGTCGCCGTTTGGATCTGAAACATAAACTTTAAAGTTCACCGTTTCATTCTCTTTAATATTCAACACCGTATCGCCCGGGACGATCAAAAGATCGGGAGGAAGGTCGAGTTGAGTCTGCGCTACACGAATTTTGCCGATGGTCTCCGCTTTGTCGGGTTGATCCTGTACGATGAATTCAATACTCAGAGGATTTGCTTTCAGACTGTTGAACTGACCCCGCGAAGGCGTCCAGGTCAGCAGGCCCAGCGAAGTCAATACGGCGCCTTCGGGCATTTGCGACTCACGCGCCTTGAAGATGATCGGGTCATCATCCGGATCACGGACGAAGTCGGCTGAGATCTGGTATTGCGATGCTGTATTTTGCTTTACATAAAAAACGGGCAGCTCATCGATGGTGGGGGGTCGATTGATATGATGCACCAGAAAATTCACAGGCTGACGAATTCTTTTATCGCCCTTCAGATGTGCTTCAATGATTACACCGATTTCTTTCTGTTTGTCAAGACGGCTCACCAGATCGTATGAAGGAGTCCAGCTGAAGTGCCCTGCCGAATCAAGTTTCATTCCCGTATCGCCACCGCCCTCCAGGGTGTAACGAGTGGGTGTGGAGCCATCACTGAGTAAGATGGTGAACGCGATCTCCTTTCCTTCGCTCAATTGAGTCCAATCAGAACCCGAGGGCAAGACCAATTGTTGCCCACGAACGGCGTTCACAGAAAGCACAACCAGGAGCAAAAGAAGTTTTCGCATAGGCAAAGGTTCGGCAAAAATAAAACTGTAGCCGGGAGATCACTTATTTTTTTGGATAAAAGCTAGCTTTCGGTAAGATTCCGGCTGTTTAAAGGTGCAAAAATGAATAAAAAGAAAACCGACGACCCCAATTTTTTCCATGACGTGTATGAGGTCTGCATGCTGATTCCGAAAGGCAGGGTAACCAGTTATGGTGCCATCGCTCGGTACCTGGGTACAGGAATGAGCGCCCGCATGGTCGGTTGGGCCATGAATGCAACCCCTAGCAAAAAAGTACCGGCGCACCGCGTTGTCAACAGCCAAGGGTTGCTCACGGGCAAACATCATTTCAAACCGCCGTCCGCAATGGAAACCCGCCTGAAAAAAGAAGGTGTAAAAGTGGTGAAAGACAAAGTCGTTGACTTCGAAAAAAAGTTCTGGGATCCGGGAAGGGAGTTGGTGTGAAGGTGTGAAGATGTGGAGATGAGAAGATGTGTAGGTGTGTAGATGTGGAGATGTGCTAATGTGAAGATGTGCTGATGTGCTGATGAGTGCTTCTGGATATCAATGCCAACCCCGCGAACGTAATGGCTCCATTGACAATCAATATCTCCAGTCCGATTTGAAATCCGTTGAACCAAATCGGTGCGAATACTCTGAACAGATGCGCCAGGATCGGGGAGATGACGCACACCACCGGGACGAGATGATCACGAACGGTGCGCTTGGTAAATAATCCGAAAGAGAAAAGTCCGAGCAATGGACCGTACGTATATCCTGCCACGTCGAGCACGGTGTCGATCAGCGATTTTTGATTGAGCTCCTTGGCAATAATGATAATGATCAGGAAGACAATAGAAAATCCGAAGTGAACAATATTCTTCTGTTTCTTCTTTACGATTTCAGGTTTGTTTTTAAAGTCAAGGAAATCGATGCAGAATGATGTGGTGAGTGAAGCGAGCGCTGAATCTGCACTGGCGTACGAGGATGCGATGATTCCCAAAAGGAAAAAAACACCGGCAAGAATTCCAAACTCATTCAATGCCAGCCGGGGGTACAACTCATCACTGACGGCAGGCAAGGCGATTCCTTTGGCTGTGCTATACAAATAAAGAAGTGCGCCGAGGGTCAGGAAAAGCAGATTCACGATCACCAGGGAAAAGGTGAGCCAGAACATGTTCTTCTGCGCGTCGCCGAGATTTTTGCAGGTGAGATTCTTTTGCATCAGGTCCTGATCAAGGCCAGTCATCGCAATGGCGATGAACATGCCCGCAAAGAATTTTTTCGGAAACCAAAGTGTGCTGTTGGGATCATCCCAGAAAAAGATTTTTGAGTATCCACTTTCGCTGACCGCGGCGATCATTCCCCCCAGCGAAAGTCCCAGTCGCTGCGAAATGAGGTACACGCTGATCACCACAGCTGACACCAGAAAAATGGTTTGAAATGCGTCGGTCCAAACGATGGTTTTGATGCCGCCCTTAAAAGTATAGATCCAGATGAGAAAAATCGTGATGGCAACGGTAACGTAGAAGGGCACGTTCCAGGCATCGAACAGAAACAGTTGTAAAACGGTTGCCGAGAGGCACAAGCGCAGTGAGGAACCCATGGTGCGGGACACGAGGAAAAAGAAGGCGCCGGTTTTGTAAGACCATTTATCGAAACGTTGCTCAAGATAGGTGTAGATTGATACCAGGTTAAGGCGATAATACAACGGCATGAGCACGGTCATGATCACCGCATAGCCCAGAATGTATCCCAACACCACCTGGAAGTAAGAGAATCCCACCTTTCCAACCGCTCCGGGTACGGAAACAAACGTGATTCCGGAAAGGGATGATCCGATCATGCCAAAGGCAACCAGATACCAGTGCGACTGACGATTTGCGGTAAAGAAAGTATCCGTGGTTGCTCCTTTGGAAGTGACGAGCGAGATGATGATCAGCGCAGCGAAATAGACAATGATGATGCTGAGTACTAAAAATGGGCTCATCGGGAATTTTCAAAGGGCCAAACTTGTTAAATTTTTTTACTTTTGGAAAACAAAATTGTCGATCAACGGACAGATGGAGCAAACCACGAAGCCTTTGCATTTTGAAGAGCAAGCCGTCGAGGTTTTGGAAGAGGAAATCGACGTCAGAGACCTTGTGGTCTTTAACGACGATGTGAATACGTTCGAACATGTGATCAATACGTTGATCCGGGTGTGCAAGCACTCGCCTGAGCAGGCCGAACAGTGTACACTGCTCATTCATTACAAAGGCAAATGCGCTGTGAAAACGGGTCTTTTTGAGGAACTGAAGCCGATGCGCGACGGGATCTGCGAAGCTGGAATTGATGCGAGGATTCTTTAGTTATCCCTTATGGATAATTGTTAACGATTAACTGATGACTATCTAAGTGGAATATCCTTCAAAACTGATCGAAGATGCCGTCAATGAAGTAGCCAAGCTTCCGGGTATTGGCAAAAAGACTGCCTTGCGATTGGTTCTCCACCTGGTCAAAGAGAACGAGACCAGCACCCAGCTGCTGACCACAGCCCTGAATAAACTGCGCGCAAACATCAAGTTCTGCAAGACATGTCATAACATTTCCGATGATGACGAGTGTTCGATCTGCGCCAGTCATCGCCGCGACAGAACTGTTTTGTGTCTCGTGGAGGATTCAAAGGACGTCATGGCTATTGAGAACACGGCTCAATTCAAGGGCGTGTATCATGTGTTGGGGGGAATTATTTCTCCGATTCATGGCATCGGGCCTGCCGAACTCACCATAGATTCCCTGATCGCGCGCATGTCGGATAAGAGTTGCGAAATCAAGGAGATTATACTCGCTTTAAGTCCTACGTTGGAAGGTGACACAACCGCATTTTATATACATCGAAAGCTGAAAGAGTTCCCGGTAAAGATCACATCTATTGCACGCGGCATCCCCATGGGTGGGGATCTTGAATACGCTGACGAGATTACGCTCGGACGAAGCATAACAAGCAGAATACTTTTCAATTAAGTAGAAAGAAACGAAATAGTAACAACCACTGTGAGTTCCACACTTTCCTACCTGCTCGCGCGCTTGGAATCATACTGTCGGGTGTGTAGGAAATCAGATCGGGATTCGTCTGCGACGGGTCTTCTTGCATCGTCCTGAGCAATAACGGTTTTCGCACCCAGGGCGCCCTCGACGCGTATTTCTCCTGCCTCAAACGCGTCCGGTACCCTTAGCAGAAGTTCTTTGGCAATCGATGAGCACAACATGTTATGCTACCTGGCAACGGCGCCGCCACCTTCTAGCACCAGTATTTCAACAGATAAAATTAATTGCGTTCTTTACGTTGCATTTTTTTCAAAAAGACACGTATGAATCATCTTTCGCACCGCCTGGAATCGATTGAAGAGTCGGCAACACTCGCGATGGCAGCCAAAGCCCGTGAATATAAATCCAGAGGCATCGACGTCATCAACCTCAGTCTCGGCGAGCCGGACTTCAAGACACCCCAACACATTTGTGAAGCGGCTAAAAAGGCAATCGATGAGGGGAAGTGGTTTGCATATCCTCCAGTAGCCGGATATCAGGATTTCCGCGAAGCCATCGCAGCAAAATATCAGAAAGAAAATAAGGTTCCCTACAAGGCTGAAAACGTGGTCGTGTCAAACGGCGCGAAGCAGTCCATCGCGAATGTGATGTTTTCCCTGGTGAATCCGGGTGATGAAGTCATCGTGTTTTCGCCCTACTGGGTCAGTTATGATGCAATCGTGCGCCTGGCTGAAGGTGTACCCATAGTGATCAAAGGAAGTCTGGAAAATGATTTTAAAGTAACTGCAGAGCAGCTCGAAAAAGCGATCACGGCGAAAACAAAAACAATCATCTTCTCATCGCCCTGCAA
The DNA here is from genome assembly GCA_044227305.1 of Cyclobacteriaceae bacterium. Classification (GTDB taxonomy): domain Bacteria; phylum Bacteroidota; class Bacteroidia; order Cytophagales; family Cyclobacteriaceae; genus ELB16-189. The sequence goes on from JBGAFJ010000004.1 coordinate 59,540, forward strand.
TCCGACCGGCTCTGTCTTTTCAGGAAAAGAATTGCAGGCCATTGCTAATGTGGTGTTGAAACATCCGGGACTGCTGATTATTGCTGACGAAATCTATGAACATATTAATTTCAGTGGAGAGCAGGTGAGCATCGCCTCATTATCCGGAATGTTTGATCGTACCATTACAGTCAACGGGTTTGCAAAGGGCTTTGCCATGACAGGCTGGAGGATCGGATACATCTGCGCGCCGAAATGGATTGCCGATGGTGCGAACAAGATGCAGGGTCAGCTCACTTCAGCGAACTGTTCCATCTCACAGAGGGCCGGCCTGGCAGCGATCTCCGGCGACATCACACCGACTTTGAATATGGTTGAAGAGTATCGTAAGCGACGTGAAATTGTTTATGAACTCCTGAAAGAAATTCCGGGCGTAAAGGCAAATTACCCGCAAGGAGCATTCTATTTTTTTCCGGATGTGAGCTTCTTCTTTGGAAAATCAGACGGGCAAAAAACAATCAAGGACGCAGACGACTTGTGTTTGTACCTGTTGGAGAAGGCACACGTGTCCCTTGTGCCCGGAGGAGCGTTTGGAGATCCGAAGTGTGTTCGGTTGTCTTATGCGGCAGCGGAAAAAGATCTGATCACTGCGCTGAAAAGCATCAAAGAAGTATTAGCAGGTTTGAAGGCACCCCAATCACATGCAATCGTGGCCTGACATCTTTTCGAAGTTCAAGGACCTGAATGTCCTCATCATCGGCGATGTCATGGTGGATGCTTATATATGGGGAACGGTGAACCGTATTTCTCCAGAAGCGCCCGTTCCCGTGGTCTCCGTAGAAAAACGCGACTTCCGGCTGGGAGGCGCAGCGAACGTAGCGTTAAATATTTTGTCGCTTGGCGCGAAGCCGATCTTGTGCGCGCTTGCCGGCAAAGATTCACAGGGTGAAAGACTGGTTGCACTCTTGCGTGAAAAGGGAATGAGCGAGGAGGGCATCGTTATGACTCCCGAACGTCCCACTACAGTGAAGGCTCGCGTGATTGCTGCACACCAGCACGTAGTGCGTATCGATGACGAGTCTGATGAAGAAGCAACCCATGATGAGGAGGAAGCTTTGATTGCGCGAATTAAAAAGCTTCTGCCGGCCAGCCAGGTGGTCATCTTTGAAGATTACGACAAAGGCACCCTCACACAACGTGTGATCGAAGAAACGATGGTTCTCGCCAGGGCAAGCCATGTTCCCACGGTAGTAGATCCGAAAAAGAGAAATTTCCTCCACTACAAGAACGTAACACTTTTCAAGCCCAATCTGAAGGAACTTCGCGAAGGCCTCCGTCTGGATATTGATGCAGGTGATGCGAAATCGATAGACGAGGCCGTGCAAAAAGTGAAGCAACAGATGGGTGTGGAGGGGGTAATGCTCACGCTTTCGGAGCGGGGTGTTTATATAGACTTCAAAAATCAGAAACTTGCCATTCCGGCACATAAGCGTGAGATCGCGGATGTGTCAGGCGCAGGCGATACGGTGGTGAGTGTGGCTGCATTGTGCGTGGCGTTGAACCTTGACCCCGGAAAAATTGCCAGTCTTTCCAACCTCGGCGGCGGTTTGGTTTGCCAGCACGTAGGGGTGGTTCCCATCAACAAGGAACAGCTACTGATGGAGGCAATCGAACTCAAACTCGCTTAGGAGCTGTTCGTCATTGGCTTATGGAAGGCTAAGCCAGACAGGAGATTGAGTCACCTCTTTCAATCCACTTGTAGGAACCTGAACACTTCCGCACATCCACACCTGCACACTTAACCACCTAGTTTTTTTCAAACTGACTGTCAAGAGGACCTGCCAACTCCAGATCGGCAACGATCTTTTTATCGAGCGGACTTTCTTTGATCACGTTATAGTTATCCCAGAATATTTTGTTGTAAGGTTGATCCTGGTATTGCAAACCATAGCTTCGCATTTTTTTTGTGATACGTTCGCCGGGGTCTGCTGCTACTTCGTTGATGAGGAGCTGTTGTTGGAGTTCGGTTTCGAAGCGAAGCTTCTCTGTTTCGGCGTCATACCAATTGACTTTGTAATCCACCGTGATGTAGTTCAGAAAAAATTTACCCCCGAAATATCGGAAGTCAACGGTGCGCTTGATGCTTTCGAATCGGCGGGTCAGCCCGCGCCGCCTTCCCAGATCTTCGGGCAGATTGTTTTCATATTCGACGTGAAGGATCCCGAACGTTTTTTTATCGATAAATACTTTTAGTTTGAAGTCTGTTTCGTGGGAGACCACAAAAACCTCGAAGCCATTGTAGTAGGAGTCTGCGTCGCGATGAAGGTTGCCGAAGAAAGCTTCTTCCGTGGGGAATAGCCGGTAGCGAACGTCATTGTTTAGCAATAGCACTTCCAGTAAATTATCCTGATCGAAATAGGTTGTGAACTTTGTTGAATAACCGATGCTTCTGCGTACTTCCTGTAAAGTAACACGCTCGCGCAGTTTAGATTTATTGCGTGGCTCACGATAATTTTCATCGTAGATTTTTACTGCCGCTTCCAGCAACGAGATGTAGGTGCCGCCTATTTTTTTAAGGTCACGGTAAAAGCCATCCATCATGAAAGGCTTCTCAGGGTAATTTTCGTTGATCCTGCCAAGCGCGATGCGGAGTATGTCTCCTCCGAAAAGTGAATCGGACACGATGACCGTCTTTAGTACAGTGGTCGATTTCGAAAGCCCGATTTCAGTTTCCTTGTTTTCAAGCAAAGTCCAAACGGGCGCTTCGTAGTTTGCATACCCGAGCATGCTGATCACGAATATTTCGTTGCGATACTCCTGAGGAAAATGGAAATCAAACTCGCCCTGGAGGTTTGTAATCGTACCAATAGGCTTGCCTTTGATACCCACCGAAGCAAAAGGCAGTGCCTCCCGGGTATCTTTATCAACCGCTTTCGATGAGATTGTTATGTTTTGACCAAGAACAACCTGTTGAAAAAAAAGAAGCGCACAGATAACAATAAATGAACGCATGAAATTTTCCAATATAGACTCGCTGAAAGGATAAAGGTAGCAGTTTGAATTTAACCCGCCCGAAACCATTTATCGACGATAATGGCGGTTTAACCCCTCAGATAGTTGTCCGGAAGCCAAATCATTCAAATGCGTAAATTTATGAAGGAGTTTTCGTCTTCTGTAAGCGGTTGAGAATGTTGTGAAGTGGCTGGAAACCATCCCAAAGATTTGGAAACGGGCATACCTGTACATATGCCTGTGGTATGCTATTAACTTTGCCGTAAGTACATTTTTTGAATGGAAGCTAAAGCGTCCGTTCTCCTACGTACTTTGGAATGGTCTGTATCTCTGGGAGTCTCTTTGTGTACTGATCATCCTGATTTTTCTTTGGGCTCATTGGCTTTTTCGCTTCCGGCCCGTCGTTCAGATCGTTGGCCATTCAATAGGAATCGGCGGATTTTTTTTGGTGATGGGCACTTTGTCATACTACTTCACAGACTACGTAGATGGTCTGGTGTATTTCGACAATTGGAAAGAGTTCATGGTAGAACTCCTCAACTGGCAAGCGCTGAGGTTCTACGATCAATATATTATTACGGTCGGTGTGTATTATGTAATCAGATATTTCCAGAGCAAGCAGAAAGAAGAAATGGAAAAAGCCGGGCTTGCTTTGAAGAACAAGGAAATGCAGATATCGCTGCTGAAATCTCAGATCAACCCGCATTTCTTATTCAACACACTAAATTCAATATCAACACTTATTCACTCAAGCAAGGACCAGGCTCGAAAAGTGATCACACAACTTTCAGATGTTTTTCGTTATGCACTGGATTCACACACGGGCAAAATGGTTAAACTTTCAAACGAGATCGACTTTATTGAGAATTATATCCGTATTCAGCAGGTTCGTTTTGGCGACCGACTTAAGTTTCAAAAGGTGACTGATGAATCCTGCCTGAATCTGACTATTCCACCCATGATCCTGCAGCCCTTGGTCGAAAATTCAGTGAAATACGGCATCGGGCCCAAAGAAGACGGAGGCACCATTCACCTGATCGTGAAGCACCTTGCCGGCGCGGTTTTTTTTGAAGTAAGAGATGATGGCCTGGGAATTCATGCAAAAAAAATCATGGACGGCAGCGGTGCCGGCGTGGGCATGATGAATACGGATCTTCGTTTAAAAAGCTATTATGGCGCAACTGCTGGACTGCGGGTGCGCGCAACCGAGTACGGTTATTCTGTAAGCTTTTCCATTCCAGTGCACGAGTCCAGGGACCGAAACGGGCATGCCGACAGCGCCGAAAAAATCGCTATAAAAGAAGAACAAATCGAAAAATCAAAAACACTCGTATGAATACAACCTGCCTGATTATTGACGACGAAAAGCTCGCACGCGAACTTCTTCATGAATATCTGGAAGGGTATCCTGAAATAGAAGTGATCGGAGAGTGCGCCAAAGGCAATGAAGCCGTTGAGAAAATCAACAAGCTCAAGCCGGACCTCATCTTCCTTGACGTGCAGATGCCCGGCATGAACGGCTTTGACGTGCTGGAGGAGATCGATCACGAACCTTATGTCATCTTCACAACAGCTTATGATCAATACGCCATCAAAGCGTTTGAAAAAAACGCCGTTGACTATTTGCTCAAACCGCTGGATCAAGAGCGCTTCCGGATCGCCGTGAACCGGGCGCTGAAACGCAAAACAGCAGATACGGGGAGCATCGAAGAACTGCTGCGATCCATCAAGTCTGACCGGGGAAAGAACTTCGAGTCGCATATTTTCGTCCAGAAGTCCGAAAAGCTTTTCAATCTCCCCGTGGAAGAGATCGTATACCTCGAAGCCTCCGGTGACTATACAGTCATCACCACAAAGAATGACCAGTTCGTGAGTTCATCAGGCATTGGCAAACTCGAGGAGATCATGGATCCCGATACGTTCATTCGTGTTCACCGCTCAACCATTATCAACCTGAACTGTCTGAAAGAGATTGAGCGACATTTCAACGGGGGGATGATCGTGAAAATGCAGAGTGGAAAAAGTTTCCCAGTCAGTCGCACGTATGCGAAGCTCATCAGGAAGAAAGTGGTTTAAGAGGGATTGAGGGTAGGGATTGGGGCATTCGACTCAGGACTTAGGGCTTAGGGCTTAGGACTTAGGGCTTAGGGCTTAGGGCTTCGGTGTGGTACCATTGCGTTTTTCCAGCTCTATTACTTCCCCGCTTTCTCAGAGTCAAACTTCAACCTGACTTTCACCTCGCTCTCCACAGCAACATCATCCTGGGTTGAGGGTGACCAGGCAGGACCTTCTTTGACGAGGCGGATGAGTTCTTCATCGCAGCCAAACCCCAGACTCTTGATTACACTGAAGTCGGTGAGTTGGCCTTCGGTGGTCACGGTAAAACCAATCATCACTTTTCCTTTTACTTTTTTTGCGCGGGCTTCCGCCGAATACTTTACATTTTTTTCGAGATATCGGTTGTATGCGCGGATGCCTCCTTTGGGCGAAGCAAGTTTCAACACAGGTTCATAATCCTGATTAACGGCATTCTTCTGGAGATTCATTCCGGTCACGACCACCTCGCTCAGTTTCGTAGCGTCTTCCGTCATCTGGACATCGTTGCGAAACGTACTATTCACTTTTGTATCGACCGTTTTCATTCCGATAAATGAAAATTCAAGCGTTGTGGTTTCTCCCGGAAATGGCAGGTTGTAATAGCCTTGTGCATCGGTAACCGTACCCTGCGTGGTTCCTTTCACCATTACATTCACGCCAGGGATCGGTGACCCATCATCTTTCGAGGTGACCTGACCTGTGATGTTTTGGGTAATGTTTTGCGTACTGAATCGCGATGCAACAGATCGATCCTCGCCGCGAAGACTACGCTCCCTCTGATCATCCAGTTTTACATCTGCACCCCCCGTAGGACTCGCCTTTTTCAAAGCAGCTTTGTCCTTTGCCAATTCCCGCGCTTCCACTTCAATCTGGGCAATTTTTTCTTCCTCAGCGATGTCATCGGTGACTTCTTCTTTTGATACTTCATCAGCGTCGCGACCTTGTTCCATGGCCGGTTCGGTGACGATGGGTTGGGCATCTTGTTTCAATCCTTCTCCGGCTTTCGCCTTGTCGAGGATGCCTGCCGAACTTTTTTCCGCTGAAGTCGAAGCACTTGCTTTTGCCTGTTGCTGGTCAACAGGCTTCGCTTGTTCAAGCGCCAGTAGTGTTGATGTCGTCGAATCGACCTGGCTCATCAATGTATCTGCCTGAGGAATCGATTCTTTGCTGGCAAGCAGTTCAGGTTCGGGATCGTTGATCCAGTAAAAAAGTGCCCCGGCGCCAATCAGCAATAAAACTCCGGCGGCGATACGCAAAGGGGTGAACCAGCTGATGTCCGCATCTCGCGTGATCTTTTTGGACAGTGAAGAGAGGTCGGATGTGAAGTCTTCGGGGGATATTGATTCAGCGCCCTCTAGGGCATCGGCAAGAAAAGGATCGTTCAACGCCTTTTTCTCAAGCGCATTTCTCTCCGGACCCGTAAGCGATCCTTCGCGGTAGCGTTTAATATCGTCGTTGATGTCACCCATTTGACTCCATGCAAATCTTCAAATTTCTTTTCCCATTCTGAATATAGCTTTTCACCTGATTGAGATCAAAGCCGGTTTCGTCGGCCACTTCTTTATAACATTTCTCCTGCAGGTAAAACAACTGCACGCAATTCTTTTGCGGGCCGGCAAGTGTTTCAATGCATTTTTCCAGCTTTTTCACGTCGTTCTCGAGTTCAGGCTCGTCCCAGTAACCATCGGGAGCAAGATGCGTTTCCAGGGCATTTTCCATAAGAAACGGCGAGATTTCTTCCTTTATTTTTCCCTTCTGAGAACGAAGCTGCATGAGGCAATGGTTCCGTGCATTGACATAGAGCCAGCTTTTGAAATTGTCCACCTTATGTTTGAGCAAACTCGTAATCAGTTTCTCGTGGATCTGCATCACCGCGTCTTTCGCCTCGTCTCGGTCTTTCAGATATTTTAGACATACGCCATACACCAGCGACGTGTATCGCAAATACAACACACTCAGCCATTTCAGATTCTGAGTCGACTGGTAGCGTTGTAGGAGCTCCTCATCCGTTTCGTTACTGGCTTTGCGTAAAAACACACCTCAAGGTAATTTTTTTAAAAGTTTTATGGAAAAGAGAATAAGACCGCATCCTGTTTGCAAAAATCATAACAACTATGAAAAAGAAATGGATTGCTGTACTCATGGCCCTGTTCGCCTTTATCGGAATGGTGAATGCGCAGGATCGCACAATTTCCGGAATCGTGACGTTCGACGTTGACGGCAAAGGGTTGTCCGGTGTTTTGGTAACCGTGAAGGAAACCAAGGTCAGCGCGCGAACTGATCTATTTGGAAAATATACCATCAAGGCTTCTCCTTCGGCCAAAACTTTGGTCTTTTCTAAAACAGGTTTGAAAACGGTTGAAGAAAAAATAAACAACCGTCTGATCATCAATGTCGCATTGACTGTTGACCTCAGCCAGGTAAAGAAGGAAGACATAACCAAAGATCTTAAAGGCAAGGTCGCGGGAGTTCAAATAAGAGGTATGAAATCAGTAAGCGGCAGTGGCGCCTATAAACAGGCGGAGGTGCAGTACGACATGATGTACGCTGAACCCGAACAACAACCCACCTTCAACACAGAGGAGTACGACGGAATCAACGAAAATATTTTTCATGGCGCGTTGCTCAATCCCCTTTCAACGTTCTCCATCGACGTCGACGCAGCATCCTACAGCAACATACGTCGCTTTATTCAAAACGGTCAACACCCTCCCGTGGACGCAGTCCGCATCGAAGAAATGGTCAACTACTTTGACTATGACTACAGACAACCCACGAACGATGATCCGTTTTCAATCTACACGGAGATCTCCAACGCACCCTGGAATGAAAAACACAAACTCGTACACATCGGTCTGCAGGGGAAAAAAATCCCCACGGAAAATCTTCCCGCTGCGAACATTGTATTCCTGATCGATGTATCTGGCTCGATGGAAGCCCCCAATAAACTCCCTTTGCTCAAAGCGTCATTCAAGATGCTGGTCGAACAGCTTCGGGAGCAGGATCGTGTGGCCATAGTCGTGTATGCAGGCGCAGCGGGTTTGGTGCTGCCGTCGACCCCGGGCAATGAAAAGAAAACAATCATCGAAGCGTTGGATAATCTTCAGGCGGGTGGGTCCACCGCCGGTGGTGCAGGCATCGAACTCGCGTACGCGGTCGCGCAACAGAATTTTAAGAAGGGAGGCAACAACCGCGTTGTTCTTGCCACAGATGGCGATTTCAACGTGGGGGAATCGAGCAATGGGGGCATGGAGCGATTAATAGAAAAGAAAAGGGAGAACGGGGTATTTCTTACCGTACTTGGGTTTGGGATGGGAAACTACAAGGATTCTAAAATGGAGATCCTTGCTGACAAAGGAAACGGTAACTATGCCTACATCGACAACATCCTGGAAGCGCAGAAAGTACTGGTGAATGAATTCGGAGGCACCATGTTCACGATCGCCAAAGACGTGAAGATTCAGGTGGAGTTCAATCCTGAAAAAGTACAGGCGTATCGTCTTATCGGGTATGAAAACCGCGTGCTTCGAAACGAAGATTTCAACAACGACAAAAAAGATGCCGGCGAACTGGGCTCCGGTCATACGGTGACGGCTTTGTATGAGATCATCCCTGTGGGCGTCAACAGCGACTTCTATAAAATCGATGAACTGAAGTATCAAAAGGTCAAGACCACAAACATCGCCTCCAATTCAAAGGAAATTATGACGATCAAACTCAGATATAAAAAACCTGACGAAGAAATAAGCAAACTGATCGTTCATCCGTTATTGGATGGAAATGTTACAGGGTCACAAACTTCAGATGATTTTCGCTGGTCGGCAGCTGTGGCGGCATTTGGAATGCTGTTACGTCACTCGGAATACGTTAAAGCATATACGTATGATCAGATTATCGTTCTCGCTCAAAATGCCCGCGGCAATGACAAGGAAGGATACCGTGCTGAATTTATCAACCTGGTTAAGTCGATGGGCCTCGTGGCAAGCCGCTGACTTTCGCAATTTTTCACACGATGGAGAACCCTGGCGAAAACGTCAGGGTTTCCTTTCTTGCGCCCAGACCATCAAGAAAATAATTGTCCTTGTTTATACTTAATTTTGTACAATGGTTAAGATCAGTGCAGTCATTATTACTTACAACGAGGAGAAGAACATTACTCGATGTATCGACTCGGCTCGCCAGGTTGCAGATGAAATTGTCGTCATTGACTCTTACTCAAAAGACCGGACCAAAGAAATCTGCCTCGCGAAGGGTGTGACGTTTGTTGAGCACACCTTTCGAAGCCACATTGATCAGAAAAACTTTGCGGTCACTCAGGCTACGCATCCGTACATTCTCTCTTTAGATGCGGATGAATACCTTTCCCTGGAACTCATACAATCCATCCTGACGGTCAAGGAAAACTGGGAGGCGCAGGCTTACCGTATGAACCGGTTGTCCAGCTACGGAAATAAATGGATCAAGCATGGCTCATGGTATCCCGACAGAAAGATAAGGTTGTGGAACCGCGAAGTCGGCCTTTGGGGCGGAGAAAACCCACACGATAGAGTGGTGCTCAAGCGCGGGACCAAGGTGGTGCACCTCGAGGGCGACATCCTTCACAGGGCCTACAAGGATTCCCGCGAAACGCTCGAAAAGATTCAGCGTTACTCTGAGATTTTTGCATTTGAAAACGTCGGAAAGAAAAATAGTTCAATCCTCAAAATCCTCGGTCATACCAGTTTTGCTTTTATAAAAAGTTACCTGATCAAGCGGGGATTTATGGACGGCTACGCAGGCCTCATGGTTGCCAAAGCCGAAGCGAACCACGTGTTTTATAAGTATGCGAAGTTGTATGAGGTTAACAAGCGTGCTGCACTGGGTAAACGCGTTGTCGTAAGCCGTACCGACAATTTGGGTGACGTGATTCTCACGCTGCCGTTGCTGGGCTACCTCAAGGCGACCATGCCCGAGATCAGGATCTATTTCGTTGGAAAGAAATACACACATCCGGTAATCGACAAGTGCATTCATGTGGATAAGCTGCTCGACCGCGAAGAATTGTTGAAAGATCCGGAAATACTTCGCAGCATTCACGCCGATTCCATCCTGTTCATTTACCCGGACCGCGAACTGGCGCGCCTGTCAAAAAAACTGGGTATCAAACGTCGCGTGGCTACGGCACACCGTTGGTTCAACTGGCTGTACTGCAACTATCGCGTGGACTTCAGCCGCCTTCGCTCGAAGCTTCATGAAAGCCAGCTTAACTTCAAATTGCTGGCTCCATTCAAACTGTACTGGGACTTTGACGTGAAAGAGGTGACTCATTTTTATGGATTGGTGCCACCTCTTCAGAACCACAACGGTCACATATCCACCAGTCACTTTAACATCATATTTCATCCCAAGTCAAAGGGAAGCGCTCGGGAATGGCATCTCAGGAATTACTATGAACTGGCCAAAGCCCTACCACCCGAACGGTATAAAATTTTCGTCACAGGCTTAAAAGAAGAAGGTCTGGTCATGTACGAGGAAAAACCGGAACTCTTTAAGCTGCCTCATGTCACCGACATGACCGGAAAACTCAGCCTCGATGAACTCATGTCATTTATCAGTCAGGTTGACGGACTGGTTGCCTGCAGCACCGGTGTGCTACACCTGGCGTCCGCGCTCGGAAAGTATACACTCGGACTATATTCACCCATGAAGCCAATTCATCCGGGACGCTGGATGCCCATTGGAAATCACGCCGAGTATCTCGTAGTGAACAGAAATTGCAGCGATTGTCGCCGTTCAAAGGAATGTAAGTGCGTGAACGATATTTCCGTCACCGAAGTGAAGGCAAAGATCGAGGCCTACGTCCCTCAAGTCCGCAGCAAAAAATATGTCGAGTATTAAAAAACCGAAAATATTTTTTGACGCTTCTTCCCTTCGTTATCTGCATACCGGCCTCGGTCAATTTTCTTACAACCTCCTGAGGGAATTTGCTTTCATTGCGCCGGCTGATCTGGAAATAGTTGCATTGGTCCATCCTGACTATCGTTCTCTTGTGCCCCATGGAATAAATACTCTCCTGTCAGGTTTTTTCCGCCGACATAGCCCAATCGCTTTTCAGGAATTCCTGTATCCTCGTTGCGACGTCTGGCACGTCACCAACGAGAACACCCGACTTGCCGGAATTCCGACAGCACCTCAAATGTTGCTGACTGTTCACGGACTTCATTTTCTCGATGAAGAGGACAAGGATTCCGCGAGTATGATGTTGAAAAAAGTGCAACGTCTTGTTGATCGTGCGAATTTGATCACAACGGTGTCAGAATATACCGGCAAACTCGTCGCAAGCAAACTTGAGATCGGCAACAAAGAAGTGGATGTTATCTACAATGGCATAGCTGTTTCCGGAGTGCATGCATCAAAACCTTCATGGGCGCCGCGCGGAAAATTCATTTATGCCGTCGGTACTTTTTTTGTCAGGAAAAACTTTCATGTCCTGATACCCATGATGCAGCATTTGCCCGACCTGATCTTGGTCCTTGCAGGAAAGAATACGACGGATTACGGCAGACATGTGGGTAACGTAGTTGCCGAAGCGGGTTTGAAAGATAGAATTCTCATACCTGGCGAAATTTCAGAGGAAGAAAAGATATGGCTGTTTGAGAATGGCGAAGCCATGGTGTTTCCGTCGTTCTCCGAGGGTTTTGGGATACCGGTTATAGAATGTCTTTCATTCGGAAAATCGGTGATCTGTAGCCGCCATGGAAGTTTACCCGAGGTGGGAGGCTCGTATGCGTCTTACTGGGATGATTTTGATCCTGTTGCTATGGCAGAACTTGTGAGAAGCAGTCTTGCCGCGGAAACCGCCGCGGAAGCCCCGGCGCGTATGGCATACGCGGGCAAATTCACATGGAGAAATTCGGCGAACGCCTTCCTGGAAACCTATCGCCGCCTCGTTGCTGCGCCGCGACACACTTAATTTTATCGCTTTCAATTTTTTCCTTTCAGGCTTTTCTCTTTAGAAGTAGTTTTATAACGAAATGAAAGTAGTTGGCTTTACGATCGTCAGAAATGCGGTGCGCCTCGACTATCCGGCCATAGAGGCAATAAGCTCAATTCTGCCGTTGTGCGATGAGGTCATCGTGGCAGTCGGAAATTCAACAGACACAACTTTCGACCTCGTCAAAAGCATCCATTCCGACAAAATAAAGATCATACAGACTGTGTGGGATGATACGCAGCGTGTGGGTGGACGCACGCTGGCCCTGGAAACCGACAAGGCATATGCGGCGATTCCGCACGATGCCGACTGGTGTATTTATATCCAGGCTGACGAGGTTCTTCATGAAAAATATCACCAATCCGTTCGTGATGCGATGTTGAAGTATCAAAATCACTCGGAAGTGGACGGACTCCTTTTTAATTACCTCCATTTCTATGGATCGTATGATTATGTCGGAAGTTCATGGAGCTGGTATCGTAGAGAGATCCGGGTGGTCCGGAAGAACGACCTCGTCTTTTCTTATCGCGATGCGCAGGGGTTCAGGAAAAAGCCGAATGAGAAACTGCGGGTAAAGCTAATCGATGCATACATCTATCACTATGGATGGGTGCGCGACCCAAGGGCGATGCGTAGAAAGCATGAAGCATTCAGTCATTTCTATCATGACGACAATTGGATTGCTGAGAACATACCAGCCAAGGCTGAAGAGTTTGACTACAGCCAGATTGATGCACTTGAAAAGTTTTCCGGGACGCATCCTCATGTGATGGAAGAGAGGATCAAAAGACTGAATTGGAAATTCGATCACGACGTCTCTAAAAATAGACTAGCGGTCAGAGAGCGACTCAAACGCATCGCCAGCCGGATACTCGGTTGGCGCGTGGGTGAGTATCGCAATTACAGGATCATCTGAAAGTTTTTGAGCCGCCTGTGCTCATTTTAACTATTTTTGAAACTTATGGAGGAAGTCGTAAGACAACATTATACCGAAAAGGAGAAGCAGGAAATATTCGATCAAGAGTTTCTCCCGCATATTAATTCGATGTACAACTTCGGGTACCGGCTTACACTTGATCGCGATGACGCAAAAGATCTGGTTCAGGACACTTATTTCAAGGCGTATCGCTTCATAGAATCATTCCAAAAAGGAACTAACGCCAAGGCATGGCTGTTCCGCATTCTGAAGAATAGCTTTATAAATGACTACCGGAAGAAGGTTAAGGAACCTAACAAGGTAGATTATCAGGAGGTAGAGTCGTATTATAATTCAGAGGATGTCGACAGACAAATCACGCCTGACTTGCGGGTGGATGCACTGAAAGACATGATTGGAGACGAGATCTCCAACGCCTTGAATGCACTGGATGTGGACTTCAGAACCGTCATCATCCTCTGCGACCTGGAAGGATTTAAATATGAAGAAATGGCGAAAATCCTGGATATTCCAATTGGCACGGTAAGGAGCCGTTTGCACCGGGCACGCCAGTTACTTAAGGAAAAATTAAGTGAATACGCTAAATCCATGGGGTATAATAAATCCTGAACTATGAGCCACCTACCCAACAACCCATTCCTTTCAGCGGACGGAAAAAAGCCCACCTGTCTGGAGATGTTGCAGTTGATCCTCGACAATCAGGCAACGCCGGAACAACGCCAGTACTTCCGCACCCACATAGACCATTGCATTCCTTGCTTCAAATCCTATCACCTGGATATGGCCATCAAGGAACTCGTGCAGAAGAAATGCTGCGACTCAGCGCCCGACGAGTTGGTGCACAAGATCAAAAGCCAAATCGCTCAAAATATTTCTTGATGGCAGGAAAGGCCCTGATCTTCTCAGCCCCGTCCGGGTCGGGAAAAACAACCATCGTAAAACATTTGTTGGAGCAGAATCCCGACCTGGGATTCTCCATTTCCGCATCCACACGCGATAAACGCGGACGTATCGAAGTACATGGAAAGGACTATTATTTTCTGACTCCTGAGGAATTCAAAAAGAAGATCGACAATGATGAATTCATCGAATGGGAGGAAGTCTATGCCGGAAATTTCTATGGTACGCTGAAATCGGAGATCGAACGCATCTGGGCAGAAGGAAAGAATGTGATCTTCGACGTCGATGTGAAGGGTGGGATCAGTTTAAAAAAATATTTTGGCGACCAAGCCTTATCCGTGTTTGTTAAAGTTCCTTCACTGGAAGTCCTGGCGGAAAGACTTCACTCACGCAGCACCGAATCGCCCGACAGCTTCTCACGCAGATTGTTCAAGGCCAAGTTTGAAATGACTTTTCAGGATCAGTTTGATGTGGTGCTGGTGAATGCTGAGCTCGAAAAGTCGCTCGCAGAAGCACAGAAACTCTACGACGATTTCAAGAAGAAGTAGTACCGATATAGTCAAGATCGTATAATCCGGAAGCAGGTTACATTGACCGAAGCGTAGTGCTGCTGTTTCATTAACCGGCTTCGACTGCGCTCAGCCTGACTATCCGTTTTTCTCCCGCGTCCTCCCTGCCTTCGCGCGCTGACGCTGAAACTTTAGCGCAGACTTCCGAAGCGGCTACCTGCCTGGCTAAAGACTAGTTCATTTTGCGCTCTTTGCCGTTTAACTTTGCGATCTTTGCGTGAAATGGCAGCCACCCAGAAAATAGGCCTCTTTTTTGGATCCTTCAATCCTATTCACGTGGGTCATCTCATCGTTGCCAACATCATGGCTGAGAATACCGATCTTAGTAAAGTGTGGTTTGTTGTCTCACCACAAAATCCGCTCAAACCATCGAAAGGATTGCTGCATGAACACGACCGGTATGACATGGTAAAAGCAGCAATCGCAGACAACTACAAACTCGTAGTGTCTGATGTTGAATTTCACTTGCCGAAACCGAGTTACACCATTGATACCCTTGCTGTGTTGACAGAAAAATATCCACAGACTGAATTCAGGATTATTATCGGCGAAGACAACCTGACGAACTTTGAGAAGTGGAAGAACCATGAACAGATTCTGAACAACTACGGACTTTATGTGTATCCACGACCGGGTGTAACAAATAATAATCTCACGCGTCATCGTCACGATCGTCCCGATAATTATCAGTACAAAAACGTTAAAATCGTGGAGGCGCCCCTTCTTGATATTTCGGCAACTTTCATACGCCAATGCATCAGGGATAAGAAATCCATACGTTATATGGTTCCGGAGCCCGTGGAGGAAATCATACGGCTTCGCAATTTTTACAGGTAAATGCCGAACATAGCAACTCAGGTGCGGCACTTTGCGTCTTTGGGTGAAATGAAGAGAATTCTAACACTTGCATGGCTGTTGTGCCTTACAGCCCCCGCATTCAGCGGCGGTATCCGCGGACTCGTAAAAGGTGATGACGGCAATCCACTTGCGTTCGCCACGATTTATGTGAAACAAACAGGGTCCGGCGCTGTTACGGACATGCAGGGTAAATATGAAGTGCAGCTTTCGCCCGGCCACTACGATGTACTATTTCATTACCTGGGATATGAAACGGAAAGTCGTTCCATCGACGTCAAAGATTCGTTCATCGAAATAAACATCACCCTCAAAACGCAAGTCATACAACTTCAATCGGTCACCGTGAAAGCAGGAAAGGAAGATCCGGCTTACACCATCATGCGAAAGGCCATTGCGAAAGCGAAGTATCATACGCAGCAGATCGATTCATATACAGCCAAGGTGTATATCAAAGGCAAAGGACAATTGAAGGACTATCCCTGGATTGCAAAAAAAGCGCTTGAAAAAGAAGGGATTTCAAAAGATCGCATTTTCATTTCTGAGTCCGTCAGTGAAATCAAGTACACACGACCCAGCAAATTCGAAGAAAAAGTGATAGCTGTATACACCAACGGCAATAACCGGAATACGTCTCCCAATAACTATGTGTTTGGAAGTCTCTACGAGCCGGAAATAGCGGAAACCGTTTCGCCACTTTCACCTAAATCTTTTTCGTACTACAAATTTGAATACCTGGGATCGTTTAAAGACCGCAACTACGAAGTGAGCAAAATCCAGGTGACACCCCGCTCGAAAGGAGACAATGTTTTCGACGGCATAATCTACATCGTCGAGGACTGGTGGAGCATTCACAGTGTAGATCTCAACACAACCAAGATGGGGATTAAATTTCATGTGAAGCAGATCTACAACCCAATCGAAGACAAGGCATGGCTCCCCGTGTCGCAGCAGTATTTTGTGGATGGTAAAGTCTTCGGATTCGAGTTTGTTGCCGACTATCTCGCCACGGTCAAGGATTACAAAATCACCCTCAATCCTGCACTACCTCAGGAAATGACCGTTGTCGATGAAAAGGTTGAGAAAGAACATGCCAAAGAGGTTGAGAAAAAATATTCCAAAAAGAACCAACAGGTACAGCAACGCCTCGAAGCCGGGAAAGAAGTGACGCGCAAAGAGCTGAACCAAATGATCAAGGAATATGAAAAACAGGAACAGAAAGAACAGAAGGCCCCTGAAGTGATAGAGGAAACAACCTATAAAGTCGATTCTCTGGCTTACAAAAAGGACTCTACTTTCTGGGCCGACATGAGGCCGGCGAAACTCACGCAGGAAGAAGAAAAGGGCTACCACGTGGCGGATAGCATCTATAAAGAGCAAAAAAAGAAAGAGGAAGGAGATTCCCTGAAGCCATCAAAAAGCAAAGGTTTTCAGCCTTGGGACCTTGTACTCGGCGACCGCTATAAGCTTTCAAAAACAGAAGATTTTGAGATCCACGCGCCTTGGGGTGGCTTCAATACCGTGGAAGGAGTCAATGTTATTTATCGGATGAGTTATTACAAACGTTGGGTGAAGCGCGACTCCCTCAATCCGGACGACCGTCCCAAAGTTTCTCGGCTGGAGATCACACCGGTAGGCCGTTATGCTTTCGCAAGAAACACCTATTCAGGAATCCTGAGGGTTGACTATCGATCGCAGCGAAGAAGGATTACGCTCGAGGGCGGAAAATATGTACAGCAGTACAATGCGGATGAACCGATCCACCCTCTGGTCAATACGTTGACCACACTTTTCTTGAAGGAGAATCTTATGAAGATCTATGAGCGAAATTTCATAGATCTGAAATGGCGCGAGCAAATGAATCAGTTCGTTACAGTGTACACACAGTTTACCTATGCGCGACGAAGCGAACTGTTCAACAACACGGATTATGTTTTGATCAATAACAAAGAAAAGACCTACACACCCAATGCGCCTGTGAATGAATACAATGCCGATACCGGCTTTCTGCCGCACAACGCATTTACAGGTGTCTTAGGGATTGAAGCGCGTCCCTGGCAGAAATATAAAATTCGAAACGGAAGAAAGTATCGTGTTGACAATTCGTCTCCCTTGTTCACCGCGGAATACCGGGGTGGCTTTAGAACCATGAACAGTGATGTGGACTTCAACCAGATCGAGTTGGGGATACGGCAGCAAGTGAAATTTGGAATCCGCGGTACGCTTGACTACTCTCTGAAGTATGGAAAATTTCTCAATGCGCGTCAGATGTTCTTCATGGACTACAAACATTTCCTCGGAAACCAGACACCGTTTGTGACAACCGATCCGATCGGCAGCTTCAGACTACTTGACTACTACCGGTTTTCAACGGCTGATGAATATGCGCTCGCCAATGTTCACTATCACTTCAGAAAATTCCTGGTCACGCGTATCCCGTGGGTGCGACTCACCGGCATCACGGAAAATATTTTTGTGAATGCCCTTTCGGTACCTTCCTACAATTACGTGGAGGCCGGTTACGGAATCGACGGAATCCTCAGACTATTCCGCCTCGAAGGCGCAGTATCATTCATGAACGGCCCGCAAACCACAGGGTTTGTCTATCAAAACACCGGTTTTAGGATCGGTATCTCGACGAGTATAGGAGCTAGTTTCAACGATTGATTTTCATCATCGACGCAGGGACAAGTCTGTTCGTTTTTGCGAACGCCACCTTTCGAGTGAGCGCCCCTTTCTCTATGCTTGGGTGACTTTTGTATTTCTGCACTAGCTTTGCGAAATGCACGTTCCTGTCACTGACTTTATCAACCTTCGAAGCCAGCTTCCTGTCATCGACGTACGCTCCGAAGGAGAATTTGAAGCCGGTCACATTCGTGGCGCGACCAACATCCCCTTGCTCAATAATGAAGAACGTGTGATTGTAGGTACAGCATACAAACAGGAGGGACAACAGGAAGCGATCAACCAGGGATTTAAACTTGTAGGACCACGACTTTCCCACATCATAAACGAAACGGTTAAAGTTGCCGGTGGAAGGGAAGCGCTGGTGTATTGTTGGCGTGGCGGCATGCGATCCAACAATTTCTCACAGTTTATCGGCATGGCCCGTGTAAAATCGAAAACGCTGGAAGGCGGGTATAAGTCTTATCGCCGCATGGCGCTGGAGTCGTTTGCCAAACCCCTCAGACTCATCTCACTGACGGGTTGTACCGGTAGCGGGAAAAGTGAGATGCTTCGCGCATTGAAACAGGAAGGAGAGCAAATCCTCGATCTTGAGGAGCTTGCCTCTCACAAGGGATCTGCTTTTGGTGGTCTGCTGTTGCCGGCCCAACCCACAACGGAGCAATTTCAAAATGATCTGTTTGAAGAAATTCTCAAACTCGACGTGGATCGCCCGGTCTGGGTAGAAGACGAGTCAATTGCGATTGGAAAAATATTTTTGCCACGGGATTTCTGGCTGCAAATGGAACGAAGCCCGCTGGTGCAGATGGATGTTTTAAGGGATGTGCGGGTGAAGAGGCTCGTAAAGGAATATGGTCCCGCGGACCGCGACGAATTCCTGGCGATCATGCAAAAGATTACAAAAAAACTGGGAGGCCAGCATTTTAACGCCGCCAGGGAGCGACTTCTTGCCGGCGACATGGCTTCCACCATCGACATCCTTCTCACTTACTATGATAAGGCTTACCTTAACAGTATTGAAAAAAGAAAAGCAAGATTGACTTTCAAATTGGAATGGAACGGCAGCGATGTCACACAGTTTGCGAAGAAACTCGCGGCAACAACACAGGCAATTCATGATTAAACTCACTCAGTACTCTCACGGCGCGGGCTGCGGGTGTAAAATCTCTCCGGCGGTTCTCGATACGATTCTTCACTCCGATCAACCAAAGACCAAATTTCCATATCTGCTCGTAGGCAACGAATCCAAAGACGATGCGGCCGTCTACGACATCGGCGATGGCACCTGCATCATCAGCACCACTGATTTTTTCATGCCGATCGTCGACGATCCATTTACATTCGGATCGATCGCCTCGGTAAACGCCATCAGTGACGTGTACGCGATGGGTGGTGAACCTTTTATGGCCATTGCCATCCTGGGCTGGCCGATCAATACGATCCCACCGGAGGTAGCCAAAGAAGTGCTGGAAGGCAGCCGCAAGGTGTGTGCGGAAGCTGGTATCCCGTTGGCGGGAGGTCACAGCATCGATTGCCCTGAACCTGTGTTTGGCCTGGCGGTGAGCGGCAAACTGAAAAAAGAACATCTGAAGCGCAATGACACGGCGAAAGAGGGATCGCTATTGTATCTCACCAAACCGCTTGGCATTGGAATCATTACGACAGCCCAGAAGAAGAATATTGTCGCCGAACCCCATTTGAAAAAAGCGGTCGACACCATGCTCACGCTGAATAAACTGGGTGCGTATCTGGGGAAGCTTCCGTACGTCAATGCACTCACCGATGTTACTGGCTTTGGATTGCTGGGACATCTCGTTGAGATGTGCGAAGGCAGCGGGCTATCAGCAGAAATCAGCTTCGACCAAGTGCCGAAGTTCGATTTCCTCGAAAACTATATCCAGCAAAAGTCGATGCCCGGCGGCACGCAGCGTAACTGGGCCAGCTACGGAATGAAGATCAGCCCGATTTCGGAAGCACAGCGCGCCATTCTCGCCGATCCTCAAACCAGTGGCGGCTTGCTGATTTCTGTTGACGCCGAACAGACTGCTGTTTTCGAAAGAGAAATTGCCGAAAATGGATTTCAGCTTAAACCATTTGGGAAACTGGTTGCACAACGACCAATCGTTGTGCAGGTTGCCTGAGGTGGCGACACGCTGCACCGCGCCGATAACCCACACCCATAGCCCGCACACCATAGCCCGCACCTTAAGGTGCGGGCTATGGGCAACACACAACACCTGGGCTTTAGCCCACACCCGTTGAACCTTTCATTAATTGCCGTGTACCGGGTTTCAAAACAACTCCAGGTGCGATGAAAAAATGCATTTTATTTCTGATGGTGGTTGCCGCTCTACAGGCAACTGGGAAGGGTGAGCCTGAAACCATCCTCCCCAAGACAAAAGTTATCAAGTCTACCAGCTGGTACGCTGCACAGGCCGACGCCTGGAAGCAGATTATTTCGAGTAGACCGACTGATGCAGCAGCCTGGTTCAATTACTACATGGCGTCAAGGTATGCTCAGGTGTCATCCAATGATCTTGCGGAAATTTCCGCCGAGGTACTGAAAGCAATTCCAGCCAGTTTCGAAGCAATCATAGTGGATGCGATACAGGCGGGATTTAATCAACATTCCCTCCAATCGCTCATCCGGGCTTATGAATCGAATCCGGGCAGCTCCCTGACCTATGGTCCGCTGCTCCTTTCCCATGAGTGGAATCGCGATGAAAAATCCCGGAAAGAGTTTAGCACAAAACTCCTTTCAAGTGGCAATGTGTCGCAATCACTATTGAGTTACAGTTACAATGTTTTGATGTCGATTGAAAAAAATGCCGTCCTGTTTGTAGATGGTGACAACACAACGCTTCCATTATTCATTCTTCAGGATGTGATGAATGTTCGCAATGATGTGGCCATCCTGAACCTGGACCTGTTGGTAGACAAAGTCTATCGCGATAAAAAACTTTTATCGCTTGGGCTGTCATTTGTGGACGAAGCGGGTTTTGACGGCTATGATAAGAAGCAGCTCTGCAAGGTCATTCCCGAACAAAATTTATCGAAGAAATTCTATTACGCCTTAACTGTACCACGCGAAAACGTTTCATCCATCAATGATCAATTGTATGTTGTTGGATTAGCCTCTCAGTTGAGCAAGGAACGCCTAGATAACATTTCGATTATCAGAGAAAATCTCGAAAACAGATTTCTGCTTGACTATCTCACAGTGGATTTCAACGGTGAAAGCGAATATGCCGCAGGTCGTGTGTTGAGTTCAAACTATCTCGTGCCCATGCTGATGTTGCGTGAACAATACATTCGCGAGGGAAACCATGAAAAAACCAAAGCACTGGAAATTATAGTCACGAAAGTAGCCAGCGAAACCGGCAAAGAAATGTTGGTTAAGAATATTTTAGCAAAAAATGAAGATAAGGTGCCGTTCTTTTCATTTGTCATTGACTATGAGGCGATCGACAAATCCATGCGCATGGTTGCATCTAATTTGTATGCACAGGGTCATGAAACAACCAATGATGAATACAATGTCTTCCTTCGCTATCTCTCTGAGAACAAACTCACTGATCTTTACGAGAAGTACAAGTTTGATCTGAGTGCGTACACTGAGCCGGCATTGTCTTTTTTGAAAGGCTATTCATCCACAGGACGCATGGCCGGAAAAAATCCCAAACTGCACTATCCCGCCATTAATGTTAGTTATGAAGCCGCAGGTGCTTATTGTGAGTGGCTGACCGAGCAATACAACAATAGCTCCGGTCGTAAATTCAAAAAAATAAAGTTCCGTTTGCCAACGTTGAATGAATGGCAGATCGCTGCTGCGGCGATTGTGAACCCTGTTTCGTGGAGCCTCAATGATAATTCGGCTGAAGTACGAATTTATCCGGACGGAAAGATGGGCGGTAAGGATTTTACAAGAAAGATCATTCAGCTTAGTGATCCGGAAATTCTATACCCTTGGTTTCGTTTCTATCCTTATCGAAACAAGGCCACCAATAATTTCGGCTGCTACCTCGGCAATTTCAAAGTACCGGAAGGAGAGAATCCCTGCCAGGTAAGGAACAAGACAATCACCGCCGATGGATTTACCGCCATGGCCCCCGTGGAAAGTTATTTCCCCAACGACATTGGTTTGTATGATGTGGTTGGCAATGTTGCAGAGATGCTGGATGAGAAGGGCAAAGCAGCGGGCGGAAGCTGGAATCATCCGACGGAAGAATCGACCATTCGCAGCATAAATCTTTACTCGGGTCCGGATTCAGCGGTGGGTTTCAGGATATTCATGGACGTGATAGAAAAATAGAATGTTCGCAAGTCTGCGGTCTTCAAAGACCGACGAGGAGTTAATGCGATTAGTGCAGAAGGGCGATCAACCCGCCCTTACAGAACTGTATCGCCGGTACAGCCGAAAGCTGGTGCGATACTTCCATCGCATGCTGTGGCGTGATGAAAATAAAGCACAGGACTTCCTGCATGATTTGTTTGTTAAAGTCATCGAGAAATCGGGACAGTTTAATCTGGATAAAAAATTTTCGACATGGATCTATTCGGCAGCCTTCAACATGTGTAAGAATGAATACAGGCGTCAGGCAGTTCGCCAATCTTCATCGGCCGGGATACGTGAAGAGCAGGCGATGGAGGAATTAAAAACGGACGGCCGCGAATTTATCGAGATGCTGGAGAAAGCCCTGGAGCAGTCCGATGAAGTCGACCGGAACCTGTTTGTGATGCGGTATGAACTCGAGATGCCGCTGGCCGACATTGCGTTGATCATGCAATGCCCTGAAGGCACGGTCAAATCGAGGTTGTTTTATTTAAAGAAGAAACTGGCTTTGAATCTGCGGGCCTTTAATCCCGCCATAAACTGAAATGCTATGAATCATGAAGATGAAATAGAGCGCTTGCTGAGGGAAAAGAGTTTCCCAATGCTCACGCCGGCAGAACGGGAAATTGTTTTACTGGCGTTTGACTCGGAAGAAGAGTATGAGGACGTTCGAAAAATTGAACTGTCAATACAATCGGGAGCTCATCAATCCACACTCGAACCTCGTCCTGAAACGATGCACGCACTGACGCAAAGGATGAATCGGCCTGTGTTTGATTGGAGATTTATTTTTCAGCTAAGAGTTCCGGCCTATGCTGCGGTTACTGCTATATTGATTTCATGTCTGATGGTCTACTTTGTTTCTGCTGGCGATAGAAAGGTTCAGCTTGCAAACACACCCGTGACAGAAATTGCGACCGTTCACAGCCTGGATACTGTATACATTACCAAAGTGGACACCGTCGTTCGTGAAAGAATTGTTTACAGGTCACCAAACATGGTTTCAACACCGAAACTCACGAATGTGGGAGTTCTCGTTCCGGTTAAACAGTCTGTAGGTTCGGGTGTGAATATGAAGGAGAAAGAAGAATTGAATAAACTATTGGTTTCGGGTTCAGACTAGCTTTTTTGATAAGCTCAGAGTCGCCCGATACGGTTATTTTCAAATCAGGAATCCGATCGCTGCGTTGTCTCAATCTCCATGATGAGATCCTGCCCATAGCACATGGCCGGCGTTTGGTAGCCGGTTTTGAAATTGCCGGCAAGTATTTTCTCTGCGATCAGTACGGCCGTCTTAGCGGTAAGAGAATAACCACTCAAAGTTTCTAATCTGCTCTCGGCGGATTTTCCCTGATCATCCCAAACTTTCCCCCACAAAAAACTGCGACTTGTTTCACGCTTTTCGTCGCTGGGGCCTGCAGGCTTCTTGTCGATTTGCTTCAACATGATGTCTTTCACCCAACGCATCCGCAGCAGCCAGCCAAAATAGTTGCTCATCTTTGCGCTTTTGATCATCTGGCTTGTGGTGCCATTATAAATCTCTATGTTGGGAATTCCTGTACTTCTCCACGCCGTCGAGATGTCGCCCCAGGGAATGTTCAGTGCTTTTGTTTTGAAAGGTCCGAAGTCAACGTCCAGCACTTTTGAGCCCAGGGCCACGTGTGTGAGCCTTCCATCTTTTCTGATCAGGCTGCCTTCCCCAAGTCCTTCTGTCATGCTCTTCTTCGTCCCGCGTGACAGTCCGCCTTTTGACATTGTAAAGGCCAACTGAAGATGATTCGCCGAGGGCAACCTTCGCTTCAGGTGCAATGCGAGACAGTCGGAAGGCACCACGTCGAATCCTGTTCCGGGCATAATCATGATGCCCCGGGCTTTTGCAGCAGCATCAAGCGATGCCAGCGATTCAAATACCTGGTACTCGCCCGTGATGTCAGTGTAGTGCGTTCCTGTGGCAAGACACGCATCCGCCATGGCCTGCGCTGTGTATCGAAAGGGGCCGGCGCAATGAATCACCAGTGTCGCAGGTTGCAGCAATGCCTTGAGGGCGGCCAGGTCGTTGCCATCCACTACTTCAAATGAATATCCGGAATTACTGCTCTGCTCTCTGAGTTGCTCTTTGTTGCGTCCGGCGAGAATGACATTTAAATTTTTTCGCCTGCATTCATCAATGATCAGCTTACCAGTGTAACCGTAAGACCCGTAGACAACAATGAGGCTGGAGTTTTTCAAGGACGGTTATTTAAGTCTTTCTACCTGCGTGATGAAGTACCGTGTTTCGCCGCGCCAAAAGAATATCGCATACCGTTTTTTGAAATGAAGATTCACACGTTCTCCGCTGAGTGCAACCTCCTGCAAGGCGTTGATCACATCTTTTTCGCTGCCCTCCACAGAGAAATCAAATGACTCGGCTATTGGACTAGTGCCCTTGAGCGCGCCGAATGTCTCCAGATTGAGCTTGCCCTCATAGGTCTTGAAAAGCACTCCTTTCTCACTGATGCGAAGTACTTTGCCTGCCATCAGACCGGTCTCGTAGGTACCCCAATACAGAAATACAAACACGATCAGCGCAAGTGTCACCACGATCAGCGCCAGCCTCTTCACGAAACTTATAGTTTTGCGCTTTGCTTTCTGTCCAAAACTCTCATTTTCCATAAGGGGGCATTTTTAGTTGAGTTCCAAAACCTCACACGTTAGAACGCTCTCACGTCCAACGTTAAACGGTCATTATCTCCGCTTCCTTTTTTTTCATCAACCCGTCGATCTTGGCAATGAATTCATCTGTGATTCCCTGAACAGATTCTTCAGCATTTTTCAGGTCATCTTCAGCGGCTCCTTTTATTTTCTTCAGCGCTTCGTTGGTTTCTTTTCTCACGCTGCGTACACTTACTTTTCCTGCTTCGCATTCCTGGTGGACCTGCTTCACCAATTGTTTACGGCGCTCTTCGGTCAACATGGGAATATTGATAAACACCTGATTGCCGTCGCTTTGTGGAGTCAGGCCCAGGTTGGCAGCCATGATCGCCTTTTCGATTTCAGGGATCAGACTTTTTTCCCACGGCTTGATGAAAAGGGTGCGGGGCTCAGGCGAAGTGACCGACGCAACCTGATTCAAAGGGCTCATCACACCATAATAAGAAACGCTGACGGCATCCAACATGGCAGGGTTTGCTTTTCCCGCCCGAATTTTTGTGAGCTCTGAACCGACGTGCGCAATAGCTTTGTTCATCTGCTCGCGCGCGTCCTCGAGGTACATTTCTATTTCTTCCATAAAATCCTCAGAATAAAATTTCGGCAACAATAAATTCCAGGCGATGGCGCCTTTCGATTTAAATCAACTGATCAAAGTCCCCGCTTCTTCGCCCTTCACAACACGCATTAAGTTTCCCTGTTTGTTCATGTCAAACACGATGATGGGGAGTTTATTTTCCATGCAAAGCGTGAAAGCGGTCATGTCCATAATGTTCAGGTTCTTTTCGTAAGCCTCCTGAAAACTCAATTTTGTGTAGCGTGTTGCGTCCGGGAATTTTTCCGGGTCTTGGGTATACACTCCGTCCACCCTGGTTCCTTTCAGGACGACGTCAGCTTGTATTTCTATCGCGCGCAGACTGGCTGTAGAATCCGTTGTGAAATAAGGATTGCCTATACCTGCTCCGAAAATTACGATTCGCCCTTTTTCGAGGTGACGGATTGCACGACGACGAATAAACGGCTCGCAGACTTGTTCCATCTTGATACCAGCCATAAGGCGCGTGTACATCCCGTGTCGCTCAAGGGCGCTCTGCAAGGCCATGGCGTTGATGACGGTGCCCAGCATGCCCATGTAATCGCCCTGCACGCGATCTATACCCAGTGCTTCTGCCTGGCCGCCTCTGAAAATATTCCCTCCCCCGATCACGATGGCCAGTTCGATGCCCAGTTCTTTGATCGACTTGATTTCCCTGGAATATTGCTCCAAAACCTCGTGATCGATGCTGTTGGTCTTCGATTTACCCATCAGCGCTTCACCGCTGAGCTTGAGGACGAGTCTTTTATATTTCATGTCTGCTGGATTACGCAAATATGTTCAGGATTTTCCTGAATGAAAAGGGATTAAAGGGGACTGGCAACGCATTTCTAATGGCCCAAACCGTCGCTATGATGCGCTGTCGCGGCATCGCAATACTCACTATCTTTATAGTCTAATTGAAAAATTATGGTGGAATCAATCACCTCAGGCCGTGAGGCCATCGAACTGGAAGAAAAGTACGGGGCGCACAACTACCATCCGCTGCCGGTAGTGCTCTGCAAAGGGGAAGGGGTTTACGTCTGGGATATTGACGGCAAACGTTATTTCGACTTTTTATCAGCCTATAGTGCCGTCAACCAGGGGCACTGCCATCCGCGTATTGTGGGCGCGCTGATAGAACAAGCTAAAGAACTTACTCTGACGTCACGGGCATTCTATAACGATAAACTTGGAATCGCGGAAAAATACATTTGTGAAACTTTTGGATACGAGAAAGTACTGTTCATGAACAGTGGGGCAGAAGCCAATGAGACTGCTATCAAACTCGCACGGAAGTGGGGTTACACAAAAAAAGGAATTCCCGACAACAAGGCCGTCATCGTTGCGGTAGAGAAGAATTTTCACGGAAGGACTACCACCATTATCTCCGCTTCTACAGATCCATCCGCGACCAAAGGCTTTGGCCCATTGATGACGGGCATTGAGATCGTTCCCTACGATGACGTCAAGGCACTGGAGAACGCTTTGGCTAATCCCAACGTGTGCGGCTTGTGGATCGAACCCATTCAGGGAGAAGCAGGCGTATACGTACCACACGATGGCTATCTCAAAGCCGCCGAAGAGCTTTGTAAGAAAAACAACGTTCTGTTGATGATGGACGAGATTCAAACCGGCATCGCGCGTACGGGAAAGATGCTGGCCTCCGATCACGAAAATGTTCGCCCCGATCTTTTGATCCTTGGCAAAGCGCTGAGTGGAGGCGTCATGCCGATTTCCTGCGTGCTTGCCGACGACGAGATCATGCTGGTGATCAAGCCCGGAGAACATGGCTCAACGTTTGGCGGTAATCCCCTGGCAGCAGCTATTGTTGTGGAAGCGTTACAGGTCGTAAAAGATGAAAACCTGGCCGCCAATGCGGAACGGCTTGGTAAGATTTTCAGAACGCGATTGAATGCGATCATTCCAAAAACCAAACTGATTTCGCTGGTTCGCGGCAAAGGCTTGTTGAATGCGATCGTCATCAACGACACACCTGAAAGCGATACCGCCTGGAACTTATGCCTCGCAATGGCGAAGAACGGATTGCTAGCTAAACCTACTCATGGAAATATCATTCGTCTTGCTCCTCCTTTGGTTGTCACCGAAGATCAGTTGCATGAGTGCTGTGATATTATTGAGAAATCCTTTTTGCAATTCGAGAAATGAGTTGACAATTGACAAATTTTTCGCTGCGTGAAAAGCAGTGGACAAAATTTGTACCTGCGACATTCGGTATTCAGAACTATGGAAGCCGATCGAATTCGCTTAGAGATCTTTTGCCAACCATCACTTGCCAACTGATTTTCCGAACTAAATCAATTCAAATTTCCTTTTAGAAAAAACAAATCTCATGAAAATCATTATCGTCGGAGCAACCGGCACGATCGGAAAGGTGCTCACAGCAGAACTTCGCAAACGTCATGAAGTAGTTGCAGCCGCTTCAAAAAGTGGCGACATGAAAGTTGACATCGAATCGGCAACCTCTATCAGAGACATGTTTTCCAAAGTTGGCAAATTCGATGCGCTGGTAAGCACGACTGGAAAAGCTGCATTTGCTCCGCTGGACAAACTCACGGAAGACGACTTCTATAAAGGTATTCGGAGCAAAATGATGGGTCAGATCAACCTCGTCATGGTTGGCAAGGATTTTATCAACGATGGTGGTTCGTTCACACTCACGTCAGGTGTCCTCGCCAATGACCCCATCAAAAGCGGGACCGGTCTGTCCTTTGTAAATGGTGCGCTGAACTCATTCGCAATTTCCGCAGCCATCGAATTGGCACGAGGCATCCGGATCAATGTGGTGAGCCCTGGCCTCGTTCAGGATTCCTATGCGTCGCTTGGATCCTATTTTCCTGGGCACGAACCTGTCCCTATGAACCGTGTGGTGACTGGCTATCTGAAGGCTATTGAGGGATTTGGAACCGGAAAGGTGATCGAAATACTTTAGTCGTGCCCGCGCCGGGAAAGACATTTAAAACCAAAAGAATTCCCTCACTAAGATAAAACACCCCATTAACAGCGTCATCCAACCAAACCCCTTGCGAAGTTTGCCGGATGAGATTCGGTCGGAGAGCAAGTTTCCGATAAAGATGCCGACGATTGCCAGTGCCGTGATGGTCAGCAGAAATGGCCAATCCATTTTGTAGTTTAAAAGATCGCCGGTGAATCCAAGGAGGGAATTGATGCTGATTATAAAAAGGGAAGTGCCCACTGCAGTCTTGAACGGAAGCCCAGTGAGAAAGACCAACGCCGGAACGATTAGAAATCCGCCGCCCGCCCCCACGAGGCCCGTCAGAAATCCGATTAACGATCCTTCAACAATCACGAGAAACACCCGAAACTTTTGATTGTCTGATACAAAACTATTGCGCCCCCGAATCAGCGGGATTGAAGCAGGTATCATCAGGATTGCAAAGAGCCCGAGCATCAGCACCCTTTTCGTCATTATAAAATCACCGTAGGTGAACAGGGTGTCCGGGATCGCCGGAAGAATCCACTTGCGTGTACAGAAAATCGCGATGATCGATGGTATGCCAAACAAAATGCCGGTCTTGAGATTGACGAGATGTTCCTTGTATTTGGATATGGCCCCCGTGAGGCTCGTAGCACCGACAAGGAATAACGAATATGCGGAGGCGTGCACCGGTTCGATTGTGAATAAGTACACCAGTATCGGAATGGAAAGTATCGAACCTCCCCCGCCCAGAAGACCTAAAATAATCCCCACGAAAACAGATGCTACGTACCCGAAGAACTCCACCGCCAGAATTTCGTCGAAACTAAATCGTGGTCAATTGTAACGAAAGAATTATTTGATAAAATCAAAGTCTATGGAGAAAGTAGAGGAGCTTCCCTATGCTGTCAAAACTGTTCTCGCGCTGCGAGATTTTGTCAACTGTCAACTTATTAGGAGTTTCTGCTAAAGTGAACTGGAGACTGGGCTGCACCCACCTTACCGTCTCTCAGAAATACTCACCTCATCTTATCAAACTCAGCAATGAATGCATCGGGGTATTTATTTTTAACCGATGCCCTGAACTTGTCAGCTTTATCCCGTGAAGAGAATTGCCCGAGGATCAGGCTGTAGTATTTTACGCCATTGAGGATCTTTACCTGCACCACCACTTTCTTTTTGTATGAGCCTTTGAGGTTCTCCGCCAGCCGCATGAGGTTCACGAGTTCCTGATACGTGCCGATCTGTACGCCGAATCCTTTTGGCTGAAGCCGGTCGATCTCGAAATCATAGAATTCTTTTTCATCCACCACTACACGGTCGATGGTCTTCACTTCCATGCCGCTCTTGCCATCCCCGGCATCGATTACTTCCAATTTTACATCCGTCAGTCCGAGGTGTACAAAGCCAAGCTTCTCAGCAGCCGATTTTGACAGATCGATGATTCTCCCTTCCGCGTATGGTCCCCGGTCATTCACTACCACCTCCACGGTTTGATTATTGTTCATGTTCGTCACGCGGACTTTTGTGCCAAACGGCAGGGTCTTATGTGCCGCGGTGAGCTTGCTGTGTTTGTATTTCTCGCCGCTGGCCGTCATCCGGCCTTCAAATTTGTCAGCGTAGAACGAAGCTTTTCCTATCTGCGACTGTGCGAGCGTGAACCCAGCCAAAAAAATCAAACAGGCTGTAAAAAATAGTTTTTTCATACTCAAATATAGCCTTTGGATGATTGAATTTTCTGTAACACAAAGAAAGTGGGGCCATTTGATTTTATTATTAGTTAATAAGGCCAATTGCAGTTAGCTTTGCCCGGCAAATAATAAATCCTAAAACGTTATTTGCCATGGCTCTTAATTCCGCCAAGTTTCTCTTCGAAGCGCTCACCTACGACGACGTCCTCCTGGTTCCGGCTTACAGTGAAGTGCTCCCCCGCGAGACCAGTACCAGTACGCACCTCACAGCCAACATTGCGCTGAACATACCCATTCTCTCAGCCGCCATGGATACCGTGACAGAATCTGCGCTTGCGATCGCTATGGCGCTCGAAGGCGGCATCGGATTCATCCACAAGAACATGAGCATCGAATCGCAGGCCGACCAGGTCCGCAAA
Organism: Cyclobacteriaceae bacterium; assembly: GCA_044227305.1. Taxonomy (GTDB): domain Bacteria; phylum Bacteroidota; class Bacteroidia; order Cytophagales; family Cyclobacteriaceae; genus ELB16-189. The sequence goes on from JBGAFJ010000004.1 coordinate 90,211, forward strand.
GTGAAACGCTCACAAAGCGGACTGATTCTCGATCCGGTGACCCTCCAGGTGAACTCAACAGTCCGTGACGCCGAAAAAATCATGCGCGAATTCAAGATCGGAGGAATACCCGTGGTGGATGGCAATGGCAAACTCGTCGGAATTATCACCAACCGTGACCTGCGGTTTCAAAAAGATATGTCGGTGCCCATTGAGAATATCATGACCAAAGACAACCTCATCACGGCGCCCGAAGGGATCACACTTCAAAAGGCAGAAATCCTCCTGCAGGATTATAAGATTGAAAAACTTCCCATTGTAAACAAAAAAGGAAAACTCACCGGACTTGTCACATATAAAGACATTCTAAAAAAGAAAAACAAACCCAACGCATGCCAGGACCAGTTTGGAAGGCTTCGCGTCGGGGCGGCGGTAGGGGTCACACCCGACGTTCTGGAAAGGATCGCCGCACTGAAGAATGCCGGAGTAGATGTGATCAGCATCGACACGGCGCATGGTCATTCTAAAGGCGTCATGGATGCTGCGAAACTGGTGAAGAAGAAGTTCCCGGAACTGGAGCTTGTTGTGGGCAACATTGCAACAGGCGACGCGGCCAAAGCTTTGGTGAAAGCCGGAGCTGATGCCATCAAAGTAGGTGTGGGACCTGGTAGTATTTGCACCACCCGTGTGGTGGCAGGTGTGGGCCTGCCCCAGCTCTCAGCGGTGTACGAGGCTGCTTCGGCGATCAAAGGCTCAGGCGTCAAAGTGATTGCAGACGGAGGCATTCGTTTTTCGGGCGACATCGTGAAGGCGCTCGCTGCCGGAGCTGACACGATTATGATTGGATCATTGTTGGCCGGAACGGACGAAGCACCCGGCGAGATGATTATTTATGAAGGCCGGAAATTCAAATCGTACCGGGGAATGGGTTCTATCGAGGCGATGGATGACGGATCCAAAGACCGTTACTTCCAGGATGCCGAAGATGATATCAAGAAATTGGTACCCGAGGGGATTTCAGGAAGGGTTCCATTCAAAGGCCTCGTCTCGGAAGTCCTTTATCAACTCGTGGGTGGTCTCAAGGCCGGAATGGGCTATTGCGGAGCCAAAAACATCGAAAAACTGAAGCAGGCAAAGTTTGTTAAGATCACGGTGGCCGGGGTTGCGGAAAGCCATCCCCACGATATTGCGATTACCCGCGAAGCACCCAACTACAGTAGAAAGTAATTTTAAAACTTTGCGATCTTAGCGGTTCTCTAACTCGGTCAACCCGGTGTTAGGCAGGGAAAATTGATCTTTTGAAAACCAGGGCTCTCACTCGACTTGCGTTTATCGGTGCCGCTATTGCCTGGCTGGTAATGGTGTTCTCTGATGTCACGGTGCTTTTCAGTACGATGAAAGGAATACCGTCGGACGTGCCTGCCTGGCTCCCCAAGGTCATGCTCGATCTCTATGTGATCAGCGTGTTCTATTACTACAAATTCAAGATCGAACGCGATGAGTCACTCAACTTCACTGATTTGTTGTGGCGTGTATTTGCTACTGGCCTTGTAGCGACCGTCATCTCCCTTTCAATCAGGATGCTCGATTTTGTGCTGGGGGCAACCGCACTCGCGCAGAACACTTACTTTATTGACGTAAAATATCTCATTACCCTTGGGTTGTTCTTCAGCTTCCTTACTGCCGCCGGCACCTCCTGGAAGCGATTGATACTCTATCAAAAATCGAAATGGTTGATTCGTGGATGGACTGTATTCGAAATTTCGCTGTTGGTCATTCTGTTGTCTGATAACCTGGGTCTGATAACAAGTGAATGGCTTTTTACATCGCTGAGTATTCTCACCTGTATCCTGGCGCTGATTCTGTCGGCAAACATGAAATGGGTCGCTTACCTCAACTTTAAGCAGAAGTGGACGAGCCTGCTGCTCCTCTTGTTGACTTTCTTTTACCTGGGATATTTCTTCTACACGGCCACGCACTTTTCGGATGAGATCAGTGACCGGTTGAAAACCGTAGTCGATGCTGAACGGCTGTCACAGTCCTTCCTCGATTTCGGTGGACACACCTTCAATTTGTTTTTGTTTGGATTCGTGGTGCTTTACAGCATCTTCTCATTCCTGGTCATTTTATTCAACCTTCCTACCTCCTCGGTGTTCGAACAAAAACTCGAAGAAGTTGTAAACTTCCAGCGCATCAGCCAGTCGGTGCAGACGGAGCAGAACGAGGAAAGCGTGTATAAAATTCTTCTTGAAAGTTCTGTGAGTTCTGTGTTTGCGGACGCCGCGTGGCTCGAGATCAAAGGCGATCAGCAGCAAAGTAAGTTTCAGACCTATCAGATATCGGAAGCCGATGCACACAAAATCCAGCAGCATCTCAACGGCAGGAACGTAAAAGGCATACTCGACCAAAGCAGTGACAGGACGAAAAATCTTTCGGACCACCTCGGTTCGCTCAAGGGAACACGCTTCCGGTCACTGATGGCCTTCCCCGTGCAGGTGAAAGGGGAGAAGATCGGTACCCTTGCATTGCTCAAAGAGCTACCCGAAGGTTTTAATAAAGAAATGACACAAATCGTATCTGCCTTCGCAAATCAGGCCGGTATTTCAATAGAGAACTTCCGCCTGCTGAAAGAAGCCATTCAGAACGAACGCTACAAAGAGGAGCTCAAGATTGCGAAGACCGTTCAGAAGAGCCTTTTGCCCACGATGCTCGAAAAAGATGCAGATTTCGACATCTCGGCGTTTTCACAATCTGCAGACGAAGTAGGCGGCGACTATTACGATACGCTCCGCATCAATGATCATGAGGTGGGGCTGATCATCGCCGACGTGTCAGGCAAAGGTACCACGGCGGCATTCCACATGTCTCAGATGAAAGGGATTTTTCACAGCCTTGCTCAGCAGGCATTGGAGCCAAAGGAATTCATGATCCGCGCAAACCAGGCGCTGAAATACTGCCTTGAACGCGGATCATTCATCTCAGCTACCTATTTCGTTGTCGATTCAAACAAGAAAATGATCTACTATTCACGGGCAGGTCATTGTCCCGTGTTGTTATACAGGGCTTCGAAAGGTGCGGCAGAATATCTCGTTGACAAGGGTGCGGCATTGGGAATGGTGAAAGGGAAGGACTACTGCCATTTTGTTGAGACCAATTCAATCCCTTATTACAGCGGCGACATCATGGTGTTGTATACCGATGGCATTACTGAGGCGAAGAGTCCGAAAGGAGATGAGTTTGGGTTGGAGCTATTGCAGGAAACAATTGTGGATTCAGCAAAGTTCACGCCTAAAGAAATTCAGGATAATCTGATCAAAACCTTGTATGAATACACCGGCACGGAGATGATAAATGACGACTATACGACTATGATTGTAAAATTCCGGTAAAAAATGACCAAGAACATAACGAAACTTAAATACGTTTAAATCTTATGGTGCAGATCAAGCGATTACAGGAAGATGGAGCCGACATCCTCGCAGTGGTGGGTGAAATCGACGCCAGTTCTTCCATCGAACTCGACCTCGCGATTGCGAAAGCAGTGGGCGAAGGGTCTACCAAAATCCTGGTAGACTGCAGTGCACTGGAGTACATCTCTTCAGCCGGTCTCGGTGTATTCATGTCGTACATCGAAGAGTTCCGTGACAAAGGGATCACGATGGTTTTGTACGGAATGAAAGACAAGGTGGCAAACACTTTTCAAATATTGGGTCTTGCCGACCTGCTGCACATCAGTACCGGCAAACAGGAAGCAAAGAAATTAGTGAATGAATTATCAGTATAACATCAGCTGCAGCCTTGAGAATCTCAAAGGCATGCGTGACTTCATCCGGAAGTCGCTGCGTGGACACGTTGCGTCTGATGTAGAACTGAATGAAATCATCCTGGCGCTAGACGAAATGTGTTCCAACCTGATGATCCACGCGCATCAGTGTAATCCCGATCACCACCTGGAAATGAATATCGACATCCCCCAGCAAAACAAAGTCGTGTTTGAAATCATGGACGATGGGGAGATGTTTGACATCAACCGCTTTCACGAACCTGATCTTGGTAACCTGATCCATGAAAAAAGAAAGGGCGGTCTGGGCATACGCCTGGTCAAGTCAATTATGGACGAAGTCCAGTACACCACCCGCGGCGGCCGCAATGTTTGTCGTCTCAGCAAAAAGGTGAATTAGGGCACTTTTTGCCCATCCATGCTTACCTCGTATTTTTGCAGGCTTTAACAGCAGGAAACTGTGCGTATTACACTTTGTATTGTGATGTTGGTCCCGATGGTCATCGGGACGGGCGACCCTGCCTGGAGTCAGGACAAGAAGCACCCCAAGCCTGTGGTGCTGTTCTCCGTAGGTGATAAACCTGTTTACACAGAGGAGTTTGTTCACTTGTACAGGAAAAATCATTTGAAGAAGGAGGACTTCACCAACGAAAAAATCAATCAATACCTGGACCTGTTCGTGAACTTCAAACTGAAAGTCGCGGAAGCGTATGCACGGGGACTCGACACCACAGCAGCATTCAGGAAAGAATTTGCTACTTATAAGCAGGAATTAAAAAAACCATATCTCGTACAGAAGGATGATCTCACCAAATTGACGCAGGAGGTATATGAACGCCTGAAAGAGGAGGTTAAAGCCTCCCATATCCTCATTCTTGTAAAGCCGGATGCCCCGGCGGCCGACACACTCGCGGCATGGAAAAAAATAAGTGGCCTGCGTGAGCGGGTGCTGAAGGGCGAAGATTTCGAAACCCTTGCCCGCGAGTTTTCACAAGACCCTTCCGCAAAATCCAACGGTGGCAACCTGGGGTATTTCACCGCGCTTCAAATGGTCTATCCTTTCGAAAATGCTGCTTATAAAATGAAACCCGGTGAGGTTTCTCCTCCTGTCCGCACGCGTTTCGGTTATCATGTACTGAAAATCGCCGACCGCATTCCTGCACGCGGCGAAGTCGAGGTATCACATATCTTATTGAGAGCCAACGATCCGAAAGATGCCAGGATCAAAAACAAAGCGTTTGATATTTTTGACCAGTTGCAAGGGGGACGAAACTGGGATGAGCTTGTAAAGGAGTACAGCGACGATCCCTCGACGAAAGAGAGCGGTGGTCGTCTCCGCCCTTTTGGTGTTGGCACGTTTGCGGCAGTCCCTGAATTCGAACGGGTAGCGTTTGCATTGAAGCAACCAGGCGAAATATCAGACCCTTTTCAATCTGCTGTGGGCTGGCATATCGTAAGATTAGAAAAGAAACTGCCAGTGCCTCCGTATTCCGAAGTGGAGGGTCCGTTGAAAAGACGCATCAGTCGCGACGAACGAATGCAGCTGGCTGACAAAAGACAGCTTGAAGAAAAAAAGAAGGAACGAGGATTTGTCGAGAATGACGAAACGAAGAGACTTCTTTTTGCATCTGTTGATTCGACATTGTTGACCGGAACCTGGAGATTTAAGGGAGATGCCTTGCTGAAGGAAAAACCCCTTTTTACGTTACAAAATAGGGCAGTACCGGCTAAAGAGGCTATCCAATTCATAGAATCTGCGCAAACGGTATCTGGTGTTTCTCTTCCCGTGAGAGTCAACGAATTATATGATGCGTTTGTGGGTGAAAAGATCGGTGAAAATGAAGAGGTGGAGCTGATGGAAAAAAATTCAGAGTACCGTAACCTGCTCACAGAATACAGAGAAGGCATCTTGCTTTTTACAGTGATGGAGAAAGAAGTCTGGAACCGCGACGTCGAAGACACTTTGGCTTTGCGCAGGCTTTACGAGTCTACGAAAGAAATCTATAAGGCAGGAGAACGTGTGCATGCAAGGGTATTTTCAATGGACAAGAATACATTTGATCAGATTTCCAAAAGACTTGCCGCCAATGATTCGGTGCGGAAGGAGGAGTCTAAAAAACTAAAAGTGGCTCATGGCTGGCATAATTTCGAACATGGGGAAAGCAAGACCGTTGACAAAGCAGCATGGAGTATTGGCCTGCATACGGTAGCGGCAGATAACAACTACTTCCTGGTGGAAATTGATAATTTGGTGCCTCCCGGATTGAAAAATTTTCAGGAAGCCCGAACACAGGTGACTTCGGCCTATCAGGAGCAGATGGAAAAGAAGTGGTTGACGGAGTTGCGGGCCAAATACCCTGTTAAGATTAATTCCAAAGGACAAAAGGCGGCACTGAAGGAACTTTTATCCCAGGACAAATGAATAGCAAACGCATCGTATATCACTTATTAATTCTGATTTTGTCTGCAGGAATGCTCACGGGCTGCGAGTTTATTAGAATGAAGCAGGAGGATGCGAGCGAGCAGCCAGCGCGTGAGGCTGTGGCCCGCGTCAGTGATAAGTATTTATACCGTGATGAACTGGCCGGCATTGGAGATCAGAACACCACTGCGGATGACAGTGTGGCCCGTGTGACAGCCTATATCAACAGTTGGGTTCGCAAACAGCTGCTGATAGAAGAAGCTATGAAACGCATCAACATCAACGAAGCGGAAGTAGAACGCAAAGTCCTGGACTATCGCTACAGTCTTATCGGTTACGAATATCAAAACTATTACATCCAGCAGCACCTCAACGACAGTGTGTCCGACAAGGAAATTGAAGAGTACTATCGCGCACACTTTGATAATTTCATCCTGAAACAGAACATCGTAAGGGGTACGTATATCAAAGTTCCGAAGACAGCGCCACGGACAAACAAAATCAAGGAATTGATTTTCTCGGCAAAAGAAAAAGACCAGGGTGAATTGAAGTCGTACTGCCTCAGCTTTTCGGTAGCTTATCACCTCAGTGACAGTACCTGGATCACTTTTGATAAGCTCGTTGTGAACTCACCGATGGCGGAAATTCCAAATAAAATTCAGTTTTTGAAGACCAATCCATACTACGAAACGGGCGATAACGACTTCCTGTATTTCCTTAAAATAGACGATTACAAAATTTCCGATAACGTTTCACCGTTGGAATTCGTGAAAGAGGACATCCGGAATATTCTATTAAACAAAAGAAAAGTGGAACTTGCGAAGTCTTTGGAGGATGAAGTGTATGAAAATGCAGTCAAACAGAAGAATTTCGAGATTTTTAATCAGTAGCGTCCTGCTGCTGGGGGGATGGTATGGCGCACTCGGTCAGGATACAAAGCCATCCACCGATGGGCCAAAAGGATTTGTGGCCGATAAGATCATCGGGAAAATCGATAATTATATCATCCTCAATTCGGAACTGGAAGGCGCTTTCCAGAACTACCTCGCCAACGGAGGTACCAATTCAGAGGAAGCCAAATGCCAGATGTTCAGCCAAATGGTGATCAACAAATTGCTGGTTGCCAAAGCTGAGATTGACTCGGTGATCATCACTGATCTCGAGGTGGATAACAACACCGATCAGCGTATGAACATGATCATGCAGCAGTCAGGCAATTCACCGGAGCAACTTGAAGCCGTCTATGGCAAGCCGTTGGAGCAGATCAAATTGGACCTTCGTGAACAAATCCGTGAACAAATGCTTGGGAGTGAAATGCAACGGAAAATCACGAAAGACCTCAGCATCACCCCAGCGGAAGTAAAACGCTTTTTCAGCAGAATCCCAACCGACAGCTTACCTTTTTATTCAGCTGATGTGGAAGTAGGACAGATCGTGAGAAAGGCGAAAATCAGCGAAGCACAAAAATTCGAGACGAAAAAGAAACTCAGTGAAATCAGGGAGCGATTGATCGCGGGTGAGAACTTCAATGAACTTGCTAAGAAATATTCGGAAGATCCGTCAGCACAGTTTAATGGCGGTGAAATGGGCTACGTGGGAAGGGGTGCAATGGTGCCCGCTTATGAGGCAACCGCATTCAGGATCAAAGAGGGTGAAATATCAAAGCCGTTTGAATCAAGTTTTGGATTTCACATTATGCAGTTGATTGATCGCCGTGGAAACGAATACAATTCACGACACATTCTGATCTCAGCAGATCCCTCGAAAGAAGATATCCAACGGGCTGAAAAATTTCTTGACAGCCTTCGCCGCAAGATCGTCAAGGACAGTATAAAATTTGAAACAGCGGCCAAGGAGTTTTCAGACGATCAGCGCACAAAAGGGTATGGTGGTTACATCACAGACGACGATGGTGGTATGAAGATGTCCATCAAAGACCTGGATCCCATTGTGTATTTTACAATTGACACCATGAAGGAGGGCTCCATCAGCAAGCCGATCGTTTACAGAACCGATGATCAAAAGGATGCCGTGCGGATACTGTATTTCAAAAGGCGTTTACCGCCCCACCAGGCAAACCTGAAAGATGACTGGCACCGTATCCAGTCTGCGGCGTTAGCCCAGAAAAAAGATAAGATGTTGGAACGCTGGTTTAAGAAGGCACGCACCGACGTGTTCATCAAACTCGATCCCGCTTATGAAGGCTGTGGGATCATCGAATAATATTACGTGCGTAAACTGGGAATTTGTGTTAGTTTTTAAACCAGAAGGTATAGCCAGATGCAAAAATTTTCCAACGACGTAGAGGCCGCCAATGCACTGGCAGACTCCTATAAAAAATTAAAGAATGAAATCTCCCGGGTGATTATCGGTCAGGACGAAGTGGTCCGGCTGGTGCTCACCGGTATTTTCTGCCAGGGTCATTCCCTGCTTGTGGGTGTGCCTGGCCTTGCAAAGACCTTGTTGGTCCAGACCATTGCGAACGCGCTTGATCTTCAGTTCAAACGCATCCAGTTTACTCCGGACCTTATGCCTTCGGACATCGTCGGCGCTGAAACGATGGACAAAGAGCGCAATTTCAATTTCGTGCGCGGCCCTGTGTTCGCAAACATCGTGCTGGCTGATGAGATAAACCGCACGCCTCCCAAGACACAGGCCGCCTTGCTCGAATCCATGCAGGAATATGCCGTGACGATTGCGGGCCAACGCTATGACCTGCCACGTCCGTTCTTCGTACTCGCGACTCAGAACCCCATTGAACAGGAAGGAACGTATCCCTTGCCTGAAGCCCAGCTCGACCGCTTCATGTTTAACATCTTTTTGGATTATCCCACTTATCAGCAGGAACTGGATATCGTGAAGATGACTACTGCTGATGAATTAAATTCGGTATCTAAGGTCCTTTCGGCAGAAGACATTCAATACTTCCAACATCTCGTACGACGCGTTCCCATTGCGGACAATGTGGTTGAATTTGCCGTGAAGTTGAGTCATCTCACACGCCCGGGACGCAATGGATCTACGATTGCCAATGAATACCTGGAGTGGGGTGCAGGGCCGCGTGCGTCGCAGTTTTTAGTTCTGGGCGCAAAGTGCAATGCACTTCTCAACGGCAAATATTCTCCCGATATCGAAGACGTTCAGAACGTAGCCAGTGCTGTGCTGCGTCATCGCATCGTGCGAAACTTCAAAGCTGAGGCTGACGGTGTAACCGTTGATGGTATTATCGAAAAGATGATTGCCGCCGTCAAATAAGTGTTGATGTGTTGAAGTTGGAAAGTGTTGATGTGCTGAAGTTGGAAAGTGTTTAGGTTGGTTCGGGCGTAAACACTTACACCTAAAAACCTCCGCACTTTCTACTCCCTGAATCTGCGAATCATAGCCACGGTGAATCCCACCATAAGCAGAGCCGTTCCCAGCCACAGCACGTTGATATAAGGTTTCTCCATGGCTTTGATGATCACCCAGTCTTTCTGCCGGCCGTTGATGCCGAGTGTGAACTCATTGGTATCGGGGTGAATGTTGAGCAAAGCGATCTTTACACCGAGTTCGCCGATCTCGGACGAGACCCTTCCCACTTCTTTTTGGTCGCGAATGATGAACAGTGGATCCGCGTAGTAGGTATCATGTTCCCCGTCGATGCGGATCTTGGCCTGGACGGCAATATCGTTTTCACCGAAGCTGAAACCTGGAATCCTGGTTACACGCTCGACACTTTCCAAAACGGCTACGTAATCGTTCACAAAAAACTGTTGTCCCATTTTCACTTTCACCTCTTCCAGATCGCCCCAGGTGGGCTCTGCCTCGCGGTTCATAGACGAAGAGACGTGCGTGTAGAGGTCACGGGTCAGTCCGCGACTGATGTCCGGTGATGGAAGGATGCCGCCCATCGCCTGATTGAGTTGAATACGCGGGAAAAGGGTTGCCGCAACTTTTTCTCCACGGCGAAGCTGGATCTCGTAAAAAGTATTCTCCGGATATATTTCAAAGGTATCCTTCGCGTTGTACAATTTTTCGCCTTTAAAAAATATGTCACGCTTGGCAACTACCTTATAAGGATCTTCCGTGGGCACGACCTCACTTCTTTTTACGAAGCCGGATTTTTCGCGAGGCTCGAGACGCTCTCCGAGAAACTCGATATCGTATCCGGCCATAGTGCGAGGTTCATTCACAAACAGGAGCAGGTTATCCCGATTGAATTCCGTCCCCAGGTCTTTGTTTAAAAGAAGTCCCGTGTTGTTGAGAGAAACCACTTTGGAATATCCTGCAGAAAAAAGAACACCGATCAATACCATGCCAAGGCCGATGTGAGCCATGGCTCCACCAGACAATCCTGGATTCACGCGCCAGACGCTCATCAATACTTTTACGTTGGACACAATGATGTACGTGCCGGCAATGATCAGCGGAAGCAGTAAGGGATCTTTGACATCACCGATCAGCATGATCAGCAGGAATATCATCAATGTGATCAGTCCGGTAGCAACCAGCTCCTTTTTCAGTTTTTCTTTGTCGATCTTATTCCACCAGAAGAACTGACCGGTTCCAGACAGCAAAGCCACGGCTACAGCGAACCACAACTGGGCTTTTGAGAAGTATTCCACCTGGTTTGCCGGCAATGCAAGACTAGACCGGAAACCAAAAATTTCTGCGACTTTATTAAAAACCGGGAAAGATGTGGGCACGAGAACCTGGAATCCCATGAAGCACAAAGTTGTCGCGCCAAGAAATATCCAGAACTCTTTGGAGTACGTGGTTATTTCTTTGGTAGAGGTGGGAATATGTTTCCACCGCATGGTTGTCAAAACGACCGCTGCTACAGTGAAAAACGAAAGGTATATCAATAGCTGACCTGAAAGGCCCAGGTCAGTGAATGAGTGAACTGAAGCCTCACCGAGTATGCCGCTACGGGCCAGGAATGTTGAGTACACGATTAAGATAAAAACCGAGATCACCAGCACCACAGAAAATTTCAACGCGGTCTTACTGTTCTTATAGGTGATCATGGTATGCAGTGAAGCGATCTGAATCAACCACGGAACATATACGGAGTTCTCAACCGGATCCCAGTTCCAATACCCCCCGAAGCTCAACGTTTCATAAGCCCAGTAACCTCCCATCAATATTCCAAGGCCGAGGACTGCGCCACCGAGCAACGTCCAGGGGAGTGCGGGCTTCACCCAATCCGTGTACTTCTTATGCCAGAGCCCAGCCATACAAAATGAGAAAGGAACAAGTGTGAGCGCAAATCCAAGGAATAAAGTCGGTGGATGAATCACCATCCAATAATTTTGGAGGAGTGGATTCAGGCCATTGCCATCCTTGGGAATAAAGTTCGGTTCGAGCTTGAATATTGGATCCGCCATCGCATCGCGAAGCAGGATGAAGGGGGAGCTGCCGATCTTCAAATCAAGACCTGGTATCACCACACCCAGAATCATGGACGCGAGGAACATCTGCACCAAAGCGAAGAAGGTCATAACCGGAGCTTCCCAGTGCTTTTGACTGAACATCAGGATCACTCCCAATACTGCCTGCCAGAACATCCACAACAGAAAACTTCCTTCCTGACCTTCCCAAAAACAAGAGATCATGTATTGCCCCGGAAGATGGAGGGAAGAATGTGCGTATGCGTAATGATATTCGAAATAGTGTTTGTAAATAATTGTGAACAATGAGATGACAATGCCCAGAACAGCTATCCCATGGATAATAAATCCCGCCCTTCCGTTAGAAACCCATTGCGTGCTAACGATGCCTGACGTGCGGGATGCCTGCCAATAGCAAAAGGACGCCACCAGCGCCGTAACAAAAGAAATGATTACGAAGAGATGCCCTAGATTACCAATGAAGAAATGAAGCATAAGGCGCAAAAGTAACCAGAACTCATCTTAAAAATAGACTTTAAGAAATTTTCAAGAACCCGGAATGGCATAATCCGGACGCATGCGGGCAAGAAAGTCAACAAACAAAAATGTTCAGCGGCGCTGAACATTCGAAAAAGAGGTTTTGAAACGAGCTTTAGACCTTTGCGTTGAGCTTTTGTTCCTGGTATTTGGAGGGGCACTTTAACAGAATCTTGTCGGCTACGAACAGGTCGCCGTGGTAGCTACCGATGACTACTACTTTTTCTGAACGAGTAAAATCAGGGGGCATGGGTTCGTTGTAGTAGACCTTTTGAAGTTTTTTGTTTTCGTCAAGAAGGATGAACGAAAACGACAGGTTGTCAGGGCTCTTTTCCAGTCCGGTGATATTTCCCAGGGCATCTTTAGGCAATTCCCCCACGACGTGAATGCTTTTCTTATTTCCGACGGTTGCCATTTTATAGGCTTCATCGAAAGTAACATAGGTGCTGGCGTCGCCAGCTGTGGTGATAATAATACCAATGGCAGCGGCTATTACCAGAATGGCTATAATGTGTGACTTTTTCATGGCCTGAAATTTCGGCCCTGCAAGTTACGATGCAATCGTGACCCGCGCCATGTTTTAGTGTGGTTTCAGGACGGCTTGTTGTTCTTTAGTTTTTCCTCCAAACGGGCGGTTTTACGGTCCAGATATATGAGGTACGCGATAAGTCCTGACAGGACAACCGCTATAATGGCGACCAAGACATAGATTTTACCCTCGCTTCTCATCGCATCAGCCATTTCAGCGTTCTGCGAAAAACCCGACACGCTGATCAGGAGGAGGAACAAGCAGGACAGCAGATTACCTATTTTTTTCATACTCGAGATCAAGAATTCTTTCGTTCATTTTTCTGATTCGCAGTTTCACCGTTGCAATCCACACGCTCAATAAAATCCATCCTGCGGTCGCCGGATAAAAAACTGCCTTCATCCGGTTGTCAATATCATACATATTAAAAGCCGGGTTGCCGCCACTTCCGGGATGCATCGAACTCGTCATGCGTGGGATAATAAAGATTAATGGAATCATCGCCGCGAATGCAAAAATGTTGTAGACCGCACTGAGTCTGGCTCTTTGCTCATCATTGCTGAGAGATCCCCGGAGAACAAAGTAGGCCAGGTAAATCAGCAGCGTAATGGCAGATCCGTTTTGCTTCGGATCGCCGTGCCATGGCGAACCCCACGTGTAGTTTGCCCAGATCATCCCGGTGAAAATTCCAAGCATGCCGAAGATGACACCGACATTGGCAAATTCAACTGAGACGATATCATATTGCGGAGCAGGTCGCCTCAGATAAAGAACGGCATAAACGGTTGACACAACAAACATGGTGATCATGGCGAACCACATAGGTACATGAAAATAGAGTGAGCGTATGGTCTCGTTTACTATTTCCAGGCGCGGCACATCCATAAGCAAACCGGCTACCACCGTGTAGAGCAACAGGATTACAGAAAGAATTTTCCACCACGATTTCTTCATACAGCGGGCTGACCGAGTGCGCTTTAGCTGCGCCAAATATAAGGGAAGAGCAAATAGGAAACGGATGCTAAAAGGAGATTTATCGCTCCTAATGTGATCAGGTTGTCGATGCTTGCAGAAAAGTCCAGTCCGTCGATGCAGTTTTTTGTGGTCCGGATTGCCAGCAGCAGAATTCCTGTGAGGATTGGCAAACTCAGGATCGTCATCAGCACATTGTTGTTACCGGCGCGTGAAACAATTCCCGAGAGAACGGTCATTGACAAAGAGAACGCAAGACTAACTAAGCCCACAGTTGCGAAAAACAGGATGAGGTCTTTTACCGGATTACCAAAAAAAACGACAAAGAGTAAATAGGCCGTGACGGTAAAGGCGAGGCACAACAAAAAGTTGTAGATGATCTTGGCAAAGAGGATGGTTAAGGGATTAGCAAGCGAATAAAAGTACGTCTGAACCCCCGTTGTTTCACTAATAAAACTTTTGGCTGCGGTATTTATTGCGGCGAAAAGAGCCGTGATCCAGAACAGTGCACTCCAGAGCAAGGGGTCAGAAATACTGCCACGCAGACCAAACGATAGGTAGTAGACGAAGATTGAACTGAAGAGATACAGCAGCAACCCTGCCACAACCGACTTTCGGCGAAGCTCCAGCAAGATTTCCTTTTTGAGTAACTCAGGAAACAATTTTCTTCGATTCGTTTTCTTCCGCCATTCGTATCAGCTTACGTGTACTCTTGAATGCAATGAGCATGGCCACCATCAAGAGTCCTATAAACGCACCGGCTGAAAGTGAAATGCTTTTCTTCGGCCATGACGGATGTACACTTGGAACAAAATTCTGAACCACTTCTATAGCCCGTACATTGATGAGCTCATTCTGATAGGCGACTTTTTCCTTGGTGAGTTCTATAATCCGGGAATTGATGTCGGTAGGATTCATGAGCAGACTCGATTTATTTTTTTCCATGAATCCGCCGTTGCCCGAATAGAAGGACGTCTTGAAACTTTCCAAAGTTGCAATTTCTTCATCAAGCTTTTCAATCAGCTGTGTGAGAAATATCTTTTTTTGGTCAGCGCGTGCCTTGGCATACCCATTGTTTTCAAGATAACTTACGATACCATTGCCGAGTGCTGGAAGGATTGCCTGATCAAGGACCGTTGCAGTGACTGTAAGAAAAAACTCATCAATTTTTTTATCGCGAGTTTCGTAGGTATTCCTGAATTTGATGGATGTCACTTTTTTCACGTCGTCCATACTGAGTCCCAGCATGCCAGCAAGCTGTTGGTCATTTCCATCTTTGATAATATCATCCAACAATTCGCCCGCACCTTCCACGTAGCCCTCTTTCAGCACGTCAGAATTTAACACCATTTCGCTGGTATATTGTCTGGGTACCAGCGTATAATATAAAGTCCCCAAAGCTGTACCGAGCGCAAAAAAAGACACGATGAGCCAGAAATTTCTCTTGCCGATAAGAACAAGTCTTAAAAAGAGCTCTCTTAGATCGATGTCTTCGGAATTCATTCCGGGTTGCACCATGCCACGGGGGTTATTTTTTTGATAATTTTACAGATTCTAACAAAGGGAAAATGTCCCAAAATCCAAAAGTAAGAAAGATTTTAGTCACCGGGGCCGCTGGCTTTATAGGGTATCACCTATCTCAGAGATTGTTGGCGTCGGGTCAGCGTGTCGTAGGGCTGGACAATATCAATGATTATTATGACCCCAGTCTGAAGCAAAGCAGGTTGGAGCTGTTGCAAAAGCATACAGCCTTCGAATTTGTTCGTGCGGACCTTACAGACAAGAATACGCTGGACAACTTGTTCAGGAAAAGTAATTTTGATGTGGTGGTGAACCTGGCTGCGCAGGCTGGTGTTCGTTATTCGATCCAAAATCCTTATGCATATCTCGACAGTAATCTCACCGGCTTTCTGAACATTCTTGAGGCTTGCCGTAATTTCAGACCCGCGCACCTCGTCTTCGCTTCATCGAGTTCAGTCTATGGGGGGAATAAAAAAATGCCCTTCTCGGTCCATGATAATGTGGATCATCCTTTGGCCTTGTATGCCGCCAGTAAAAAGGCGAATGAATTGATGGCCCATGCTTACGCCAATCTTTATGATCTTCCGGTAACGGGCCTTAGGTTCTTCACTGTGTACGGTCCCTACGGCAGACCAGACATGGCCTTGTTTTTATTTACAAAAGCAATTTTAGAAGGTCAGCCGATCGACGTGTACAACTTCGGAAGGATGAAACGCGACTTTACTTATGTCGATGACATCGTGGAGGGAATCGTGGGTGTGATGGATAAAGTGCCCCAGCGAAATGAAAAGTGGGATGCCATGAATCCGGATCCATCGTGGAGTTTTGCGCCGTACCGGATTTTCAACATTGGAAACAACAAACCCGTTGAACTGCTCACCTTTATTGAGATTCTGGAATCTAAGCTGAATAAAAAAGCGGTAAAAAATTTATTGCCGATGCAGGACGGTGATGTGGGTGAAACGTATGCCGACATCCAGGCATTGGAAGATATCGTGGGTTTCCGCCCATCGACGCCGCTTGAAAAAGGAATAGAGAATTTTGTAGCATGGTATAAAATGTATTATAAGCAATGAGCAAAGTAGGTATCGTAGGACTCGGCTATGTAGGGCTGCCACTTGCGGTGGAGTTCGGAAAAGTGATGGACACCGTCGGATTCGACATCAATAAGTCGCGAATTAATGAATTGAAAAACGGTACCGACCGGACAAAAGAAGTGACCGGCCAGGAAATCAAAACCGCTTCGCGTCTTGCGCTTTCGTTTGAATCGGATGCGCTTCGCGATGTCAACTACTTTATCGTCACCGTGCCAACGCCGGTTGACGATTTCAAGAAACCGGACCTTTCTCCCCTGATCAGCGCAAGCAAAACAGTAGGTCAGGTTCTGAAGAAGGGGGACATCGTTATTTATGAATCGACTGTTTACCCTGGCTGCACGGAAGAAGTTTGCGTGCCTGAACTGGAACGCCATAGCGGATTGAAATTCAACAAAGATTTTTTCTGTGGCTATTCCCCGGAGAGAATAAATCCCGGAGATCAGCAGCATCGCCTCCCAACCATCAAAAAAATCACGAGCGGCAGCACACCGGCAGCCGCGGCCAGTGTCGACGCGCTCTACAGGAAAATTATCACCGCCGGCACGCACCTCGCATCATCTATCAAGGTGGCTGAGGCCGCCAAAGTTATCGAGAACTCGCAGCGCGACATCAACATAGCATTTGTGAATGAACTTGCCCTGATCTTCGAACGAATCGGCATCGATACCCATGAAGTGCTAGCAGCGGCGGGAACCAAATGGAATTTTCTTCCATTCAAGCCGGGACTGGTCGGCGGCCATTGCATTGGAGTTGACCCTTATTACCTCACGCACAAGGCAGAAGGACTTGGATACATACCGCAGGTGATTTTGTCCGGAAGGCGCATCAACGACAACATGGGGATCCATGTTGCCGGCCAGGTAATTAAACTGATGGCGAAACACAATCACCCCATCAAAAACGGGAGGATTCTGGTGCTGGGAATGACCTTTAAGGAAAATTGCCCCGATATACGAAACAGCAAGGTGGTGGATGTTATTAAGGAGTTGAGCAGCTATGGTGCCCATGTAGATGTCTTTGATCCACACGCGGATCACGAAGAGACTATGCATGAATATCAGATTCCGCTCCTGCGTTCGCTTGACACGAAATATCATGCGATTGTACTGGCTGTTGGGCATAGTGAGTTTGCGAGCCTGCCCTGGGATAAAATCAGAAGTGCTGAAACCGTGGTGTATGATATAAAGGGGTTTCTGGATCGTTCGGCGGTTACGATGAGACTTTGAAAATCAATGGCGTCCCGCAAAATATTGGTTACCGGAGGAGTAGGTTACATCGGCATCCACACCGTAGTTGAACTTGTGTTGGCGGGGTTCGAGCCCGTACTCATAGATGACCTTTCACGAAGCAACATCAGCTTGCTCAAGGGGGCTGAAAAGATTCTGAACCGTAAATTGATTTTTCATAAAATTAATTGTGTTGATTCTTCAGCGTTAACGGCGGTATTTAAAGAGCATTCTGACGTTTCAGGAGTAATACATTTTGCAGCGTTCAAATCTGTGAACGAGTCAGTACGGGATCCTTTGCTCTATTATCACAACAACATTTTGTCCCTGATCACCGTGTTGCAGGTCGCACGCGCGTTCGCTGTCAAAGATTTTGTTTTTTCGTCTTCCTGCACCGTGTACGGGCAACCCGATCAAATTCCAGTGACCGAAGAGACCCCACTGAAAAAAGCGGAATCGCCCTATGGCGCGACCAAGCAGATGTGTGAAGAAATATTGCTTGATATGACGAAGGCGGATCCGTCCGTCCGGGCTGTTTCGCTTAGATATTTCAATCCTATCGGTGCGCATCCTTCGGGCTTAATTGGCGAGTTGCCTCTGGGAATACCTGGTAATCTGGTGCCGTTTATTACCCAGACGGCCATCGGCAAACGTGAAAAGCTCACTGTTTTCGGCGACGACTATAATACGCCCGACGGCTCCTGTCTGCGTGATTTTATTCATGTTGTGGATCTAGCCAAAGCGCATATCAAAGCATTGCAAAGGATTCATCTGATGCCTGAACGTTTTGAGCCGATTAACATTGGTACGGGCATACCGGTATCTGTTCTTGAGCTTATTAAATCATTCATCCGCGTGAATGCGGTTGCACTTCAATATGAAATCGGACCTCGAAGACCAGGTGATGTCGAGAAAGTTTATGCCGACACAACCAAATCCGCGAAATTATTGGAATGGCAGGCTGCCTTCGGAGTGGACGACTCGTTGCGTGATGCCTGGAACTGGGAACAAAAATTGAAATATGCGACCGATTAAAATGGTTGACCTGCATGGCCAGTACGTGCAGATAAAAGATGAGATTAACGAGGCCATCCAGCAAGTGCTCAACAACGGTGATTTTATTCAAGGCGCTGATGTAAAGAAATTTGAATCATCCCTGGCAACCTTTCTCGGAGAGGAGACCCATGTAATTTCCTGTGCCAACGGTACAGATGCGCTGCAGATTGCCATGATGGCCCTTGGTTTTCAACCTGGCGATGAGGTCATCGTACCCGTCCATACCTATGTGGCAACAGCCGAAGCCATCGCACTGTTGAAGCTCGTTCCCGTATTTGTTGATGTAACAGAGGATTATTTTACCATTGACACATCGGCGATCGAAAAAGTCATCACAAAAAAAACAGTTGCCATCGTGCCGGTTCATCTGTATGGACAATGCGCAGACATGCGTTCGCTGCTGAAAATAGCCGCCAACCATGGCCTTTCGGTAATTGAGGACGCGGCGCAATCTCTTGGCGCTGATTTTATTGAAGACAACCGGCTACATAAAGCGGGAACACTTGGCGACATCGGGACTACTTCTTTCTTTCCGTCTAAGAATCTTGGTGCCTATGGGGACGGGGGTGCACTTTTTACCCGGCAACCTGATCTTGCTGAGCGCCTTCGAATGATCGCAACACACGGGCAGAAAAAAAAATATCACCACGACATCGTGGGAGTTAACAGCAGGCTGGATACAATCCAGGCAGCCATCCTGAATGTTAAATTAAAATATCTGGATCACTATGCAGCCAGGCGAGCGGAGGTGGCCTCTTACTATGATACGCAGATCCGGAATACCAACGTGGTGCTGCCAATCCGTGCGCCGTACTCAACCCACGTGTTTCATCAGTATACGATCGAAGTTTTGAAAGGTCGTCGTGACGCGTTACGCGATTACCTCGATAAAAAAGGTATTCCGACTATGATCTATTATCCGGTACCACTCCATCTTCAAAATGCGTATCGTCGGGAAGGATTCGGCCCGGGTTCTTTTCCGGTGACAGAGAAGTTGTCATCATCCGTTCTTTCGCTGCCCATTCATACCGAGATGGATCTGGATCAGTTGTCCTATATTTGCGGCTGCATTAACGACTTTCTATAATATGTCTTCGCCCGAATATTTTGCCCACGAGACTGCCGTTGTTGACCCAGGCAGTACGATCGGGTCGGGGACCAGGATATGGCACTTCTCCCACATCATGCCCGACTGTGTGATCGGGAACCATTGCAACATCGGACAAAACGTGGTGATCTCACCGAAAGTAATCCTGGGCAACAATGTGAAGGTTCAGAACAACGTATCAATCTACACTGGCGTGATCTGTGAAGATGATGTCTTCCTGGGGCCTTCGATGGTGTTCACCAATGTAACAAATCCACGCAGTGCGGTTGTCCGTCGTGACCAATATGCAAAAACGCTCGTGAAGCATGGCGCAACGATTGGCGCAAATTCCACGATCGTCTGCGGCCACACCATTGGATGTTTTGCATTCATAGGCGCCGGTGCCGTTGTTACCAGGGATGTTCCGGACTATGCGTTGGTGGTGGGTAATCCCGCCCGGCAAAGCGGCTGGATGAGCGAGTTTGGACATAAGCTGAAATTCGATTCGTCGGGCAAAGCGGTTTGTCCTGAAAGTGGCCAACGTTATGAATTGACAAACGGAAGGGTGGTTCGACTATGAAAAACTTTGTACTTATTGGTGTTGCCGGATTTATAGCGCCGCGCCATTTGCAGGCGATCAAAGATACTGGTAACAACCTCGTGGCCGCGCTGGATAAGTTTGACAGTGTGGGTATTCTCGATAGCTATTTTCCGAAAGCCGATTTCTTCACGGAGTTTGAACGATTCGACCGTCACCTCGATAAGCTGAAACGTCAGGGTAACAAGATTGACTACGTTTCCATTTGTTCACCCAACTACCTCCATGATGCCCACATCCGGTTTGCATTGCGTCATGGTGCCGACGCGATTTGTGAAAAACCTCTCGTGATCAGCCCCTGGAACCTTGACGGGCTCCGTGAGATTGAAAAAGAAACCGGCAGGCATGTAAACACCATTCTGCAACTGCGGTTACACCCCTCCATCATTCAGCTCAGGAAGGATGTGCAGGCAAGGCCGGCTGGTGAGCACATTGAAGTGGAATTGACATATATCACCTCACGGGGAAGTTGGTATCACCGCAGTTGGAAAGGCGATGAGTCAAAGTCCGGCGGCATCACGACCAATATCGGCATTCATTTTTTTGACATGTTGCTTTGGATATTTGGGGATTTGAAGGAAAGTATCCCGAACAGCGTTCACAATGATCACGCATCAGGCACGATGACCTTCGATCGCGCTACTGTAAAATGGTTTCTCAGCATCAATCCCGAACACCTTCCCGCATCGGTGAAGTCGGAAGGAAAAAGAACCTATCGATCCTTAAAAATAGAAAACAAGGAAGTGGAGTTCAGCGATGGATTCACGGGTTTGCACACGAAATGTTATGAAGAGATTCTGGCCGGGCGCGGGTTTGGGATTGAGGACGCGCGACCGTCGATCGAAACCGTTTACAATCTGCGCGGAATCTAGTCGTATCACTAAATTTCGGTTTTCCCCTGGTTGGAGATATTACTTTTTGAATGAAAATAATTCAAACTTCTTTTGCGGGTCTCCTGATCATTGAACCAGAAGTTTTGAATGACGATCGCGGTTATTTTTTTGAATCATACAATCACCAAAAATTCGAACAGGCTGGGATCGGAATGGATTTCGTTCAGGATAACCAATCCTATTCAAAAAAGAATGTTCTGCGTGGATTGCATTTCCAGCGTCCGCCGTTTGCCCAGACAAAGCTGGTCCGCGTCATTGCTGGCTGCATACAGGATGTGGCTGTTGACCTAAGAAAGGAGCAGCCGACGTACGGAAAATACTTTTCAATTGAATTATCGGGTGAAAATCGCAAGCAACTGTTGATACCGAAGGGCTTTGCTCATGGGTTCCTGGTTCTGACCGAATATGTTGAAGCGATTTATAAATGTGATGCGTTTTATAATAGAGAATCAGAAGCAGGAATCATTTTCAATGATCCGCAACTGAAAATTCAGTGGAATGTCCCCGCAGAAGAGATGATTGTTTCGGAAAAAGACCTGCATTTACCTACGTTCGGGAACTCGCCATTCTGAGCCACAAAAAGCAGATCGGTAGTCGGAAATTGAGGGTTTAGTCAGATTGATTAAATTTGCACCCTTTAAGTTATTTCCCAACACATGTTAAATGGCAAAAGCATACTAGTTACCGGCGGAACCGGTTCTTTTGGTAAGAAATTCGTCGAAGTTGTTTTGAAAAAATATCCCGGCGTAAAACGACTGGTTATCTTTTCCCGTGACGAATTGAAGCAGTTCGAGATGAGCCAGGTGTTTCCTGAATCGAAATATCCAGCGATTCGCTATTTCATCGGAGACGTCCGGGATGGCGAACGACTCAAACGGGCGTGCGAGGGGATCGACTTTATCGTTCATGCTGCCGCGTTGAAACAAGTACCCGCAGCGGAGTACAACCCGATGGAGTGCATCAAGACAAATATCATCGGTGCCGAAAACGTGATCAATGCAGCGATGGATTGCGGCGTGTCGGATGTGGTTGCTTTGTCAACCGACAAGGCTGCTGCTCCTATTAACCTTTATGGCGCCACCAAACTTTGTTCTGACAAATTATTTGTGGCAGCCAATAATTTTAAAGGAAGCCGCAAGTTAAAATTTTCAGTGGTCCGGTATGGTAATGTGATGGGATCGCGGGGGTCGGTGATTCCATTTTTCATGGAGAGGAGCAAAACTGGCATTTTGCCCATTACCCATGAACAAATGACACGTTTCAACATCTCGCTCGAAGACGGTGTCGACCTCGTTCTGTTCGCTCACGAGCATGCAATGGGTGGAGAAATTTTTGTACCGAAAATCCCATCATACAAAATAACTGAACTCGCGCAGGCTGTCGGACCGAATTGCAGATATGACCTTGTTGGGATACGCCCTGGAGAAAAAATTCATGAGGAAATGATCACAGAGGCTGATTCGTACAACACCATCGACATTGGCAGATACTATGTGATTCTTCCCCAGAATCCTGCGTGGAACTTTGACGACTACCTGCGCACGAAAAACGGAAAACGTGTCCCTGGTGGGTTTACGTATAACTCAGGCTCCAATGAGGAGTGGCTGACCAAAGAACAAATCAGGGATTTGATCAGACAGCACGTAGATCCAAATTTCAATCCTTGATTGACGACCTACATAAAAAAATTGCGCTTGGTACCGTCCAGCTTGGACTGAGCTATGGAATCAACAATCAGGTGGGTAAGCCATCACAGGCAACTGCCTCCGAAATTCTTCACCTGGCAAGTCAATCCGACATAAGAATCCTTGATTCAGCTGAAGCATATGGCGATTCATTGAGCGTCATTGGCAATTTTTTGAAAGATAATCCCGACGCTGAATTTAAACTTATCAGCAAATTCATAGACGATGGAAGTAAGCTGAGACCTCGATTAAATGCAACCCTTGGTTTGTTGCGGCAGAAAAAGTTATACGCCTACATGTATCATCGGTTTTCCGATTTTCAGAATTCCGGACTCAAAAATCAGCTCCTGGAGCTAAAAGCAGAGGGGAAAATTGAACACATCGGATTATCTCTCTACAGCAATACCGAATTAGCGGCCTCGCTCGACGACAGTGACATCACGATAATTCAATTGCCTTTCAACGCTTTTGATTCTGCACCCGCGAAAAAGGAAATGTTGATGAGGGCGAAATCAGCTGGAAAAGAGATACATGTAAGATCTGCATTCCTCCAGGGTCTTTTTTTTAAAGAACCGGCAACGCTGAGTGGAAATATGACCGGCCTCGCTTCTTCACTTCGCGCTTTTCACAACGTGCTTGTCCGTTACTCGATGAATGCGCGGGAAGCTTGCCTGAACTACGTAATACATCATCCCTTTGTCGATTATGCGGTAATTGGCGTGGAGACCAGGCAGCAACTCGAAGAAAATCTTGTCTCGATCCGCCCGGCCTTTGGGGCACAGGTCATGGCAGAGCTGGAATCGACGTTTCAGGCCGAACCTTTACTATTGAATCCCTCGAATTGGAGACCATAAGTCTCCATCGTTAACTTTGCGCTGTCTATTATGAACATCATCCCCTACGGACGTCAACACATCACCGATCAGGACATACAGGCTGTCACAGAAGCGCTTACATCGGACTTTCTGACGCAAGGCCCCCGCATCCTGGAATTTGAAGAGAAGTTTGCGAAGTACGTTCAGGCAAAATATGCTGTGGCCGTGGCCAACGGCACCGCAGCGCTTCACTTGTCAGCCCTTGCACTCGAAGTCAATGAGCATTCACGTGTCATCACCACACCAATTACATTTGCGGCGTCTGCAAACTGCGTACGCTATTGCGGAGGCGATGTAACCTTTACTGACATCGACCCCCAAACTATCCTGCTCGACATTGAAAAAGTGAGATCTCTGCTGGAGCGATCACCGCGCGGCACTTATCAGGGTATCATACCCGTAGACTTCGCAGGCTATCCCGTTAATCTTGAAAAATTGAGAAAGCTGGCCGATGAGCATGGGCTTTGGATCATTGAAGATGCATGCCACGCCCCCGGCGGTTACTTCACCGATAGCAAGGGGCAGAAACAACTCTGTGGTAACGGCGCTTACGCCGAACTTGCCATCTTTTCGTTCCACCCTGTAAAGCACATTGCATGTGGTGAAGGCGGTATGATCACTACCAATAGCAAAGCATTGTATGAAAAGCTATTGCTTCTTCGAACGCATGGCATCACCAAGGATCCGGTGCGTATGAAGGAAAATCACGGAGGATGGTATTATGAAATGACCGAACTCGGCTACAATTACAGACTTACTGACATGCAGTCTGCATTGGGTATCTCACAGCTCACCCGGGCCGACGAGGGATTGAAACGAAGGAAGGCTATTGCGAAAAAGTACGACCGTGCATTCGAGGGATCCAAAGTAAAGACGATCGTTCCGACAGACGATACCGGGCACGCCTACCATCTTTATGTCATCCAGGTCGAGAACCGCAAAGCCCTTTATGATGCCCTTCGCACAAAAGGCATTTACGCCCAGGTTCATTATGCACCCGTGTACCGGATGCCCTATTATCAGAATTCGGGTCATGCGTCCGACCATTTTCCGGCTGCCGATCATTATTATGACCGCTGCCTGAGTCTGCCGATGTATCCGACGCTCACCGACGAGGAGCAGGATTATGTGATTGCTTCCGTATTTTCAATCCTATCGCAATCATGAAAGACCTGATACAAAAGAAAGCCTTTGAAGCCTACGAGGCTGACAACTTTTTTCTGCGCAACAAAGACAAAAAGTACGATGCAGACGGTGACATCATCATTCGGGTGATGAAGGAATATAAAATGAGACCAACCAGCGTCCTTGAGATCGGGTGTAATTCCGGATACAGGCTGGACGCCATTTCTAAACTGGTACCCGGCTCAACAGTGGGTGGAATCGAACCGTCCACGCTTGCCATCGAGCAGGGTCAGAAAGATTATCCGCAAATCAGATTTGTGAAAGGCACGGCTGACGAAATGTCCGCGTTTGAGACGGCTTCAATGGACCTTGTCGTGATCGGTTTTGTTTTGTATGTGGTGGACCGTGAAAGTCTGTTCCGTGTGATTGCCGAGACGGACCGCGTATTAAAGAATGGAGGCGTCTTGATGATCCTGGATTTCTTCTCGGAGAAACCCATCAGAAATCCTTACCAGCATATCAAAACCAACGAGGCGTTTGCGTATAAGCAGAACTACGAAGAGATTTTTACAGCTTCGAGGCTATATCATTTACTTGACAAACGAAGCATGAGCCATACTGGCAAGGGATATGATGCGTCGCCGGATTTTTATGACAAGTACGCGCTGACAACGATGATCAAGGACCTTTCTGCTGGTTATAAATAATTGTAGAAGATGAAAGTCGTTGCAGTCACACAAGCCAGACTTGGATCCACAAGACTTCCTGGCAAGATATTAAAAGACGTCAACGGAATGTCGTTGCTTGAGCTCCACTTGCGCCGCATCCTGAGGGCAAGCAGCATACAGGAATTAATCGTTGCCACAACTGTAGCGGAAGAAGATGGTCCGATTGCCGAACTTGCTACTAAAATGAAACTAAAATCTCATCGTGGTTCTGTGGAAGATGTTCTCGATCGATTTTATCAGACTTTGCAGGGACACGAGGCAGACTATGTAGTTCGGCTTACTTCCGACTGTCCTTTGATAGACCCCGCGCTGATCGACAAGGTGGTTGACTTTACAATAAAAAATAATCTTGACTATGGCTCCAACACGCTGGATCCCACCTATCCGGATGGAGAAGATATTGAAGTGTTTCGCTACAGCGCCCTTCAGAGAGCCTGGCATGAGGCGAAACTAAAGTCTGAACGGGAGCATGTAACACCTTTCATCTGGAAGCATTCAAGCTTCAAAGGGGGAACGCTTTTCAAGTCAGATAATTTTACTGAGGGGTATGCATACGGGCATCTTCGGTTTACGGTAGACGAATCTGCCGATCTTGAACTCATCCGCAAATTGACCTTTGCGGAGGGGTTTGAAAAAACGTGGCTCGAATATGCCCGTGCCGCCGAAGACCATGCCGAAATAAAATCACTGAATGAGTCGATCCAGCGCAATGAGGGTTATGAAAAATCTTTGAACAAGGAAAAATAAAAATATGAGTGCACGATATAAGAAATCTGAAGAGTTTCTGGCCAGGGCTTTAAAGACCGTTCCACTCGGTTCCCAGACTTTCAGCAAGAGCAAGACACAACTCCCGGAAGGGGTTTCCCCTTTTTTTGCAAGCCACGCGAAAGGCTCCCGTTTGGTGGATGTGGATGGCAATGAATATGTTGACTTTGTCAACAGCCTCTGCTCGATTACGCTTGGATACAATGACCCCGACGTGACCAGGGCTGTGAGCGATCAGCTTCAACAAGGTGTTATTTTTTCACTGCCGCATGAATTGGAATTCAAGGTCGCTGAAAAAATTGTTGAAATGGTGCCTTGCGCGGAGATGGTGAGATTCGGAAAAAATGGATCGGACGCGACCTCTGGTGCGATACGCCTCGCACGTGCCTATACGAAGCGTGATTACGTGCTTGTGTGTGGCTATCATGGATGGCAGGATTGGTATATCGGTTCAACAACACGTGACTTGGGTGTGCCGGCGGCAGTCAAGAATCTCACTCAAAAATTTTTCTACAACGACATCGATTCGCTGAAATCCAAGCTTGAAGAGCTAAATGGTCAGGTGGCTGCCGTGATCCTGGAACCCGTCAATGTGGTTGCGCCCAAAGATGGCTTCCTTGAGAAAGTGAAGGAGCTTACGCACCAGCACGGGGCTGTATTGGTATTCGATGAGACCATTACTGGTTTTCGGTACGCCAATGGAGGGGCGCAGCAATTTTTTAACGTGATACCGGACCTTGCCACATTTGGAAAAGGCCTGGCAAACGGATACCCGGTGTCTGCCGTGGCGGGGAAGGCCGAGATCATGAAGCTGATGGAAGAAATATTCTTTTCTTTCACGTTTGGCGGGGAGACACTCTCGCTGGCCGCATCGTATGCAACGCTTACCAAACTTCAGCGCGAACCCGTGGTTAAGAAACTTTTCAACACGGGAGAAAAATTAATAACAGACCTCAATATTCTGATCAATGAATTTAAAATGAGCGAGATTTTCAGCGTCGCTGGCTATCCCGTTTGGTCTTTCTTTACGATCAAGGATACTGAGAAATTTACATCGTGGGAATTAAAGACTTTGCTTTTACAGGAAATGTTCTCCAATGGAATCGTTGCGATCGGAACACACAATATAAGCTATGCACACGAAGATGAGGACGTGGTTCGTCTGATGAAAGCGTATCGCCGATATTTTGAAAAAGTGAAAATTCTTATGGATAAAGGTGACCTGTCAGCTGTGTTGGACTGTAAGCCTCTGCAACCGCTTTTTAAATTAAGATAGATAACCGACACGCCATGCGCACCTATCGATGCATGCTCGAACATGAATTCTCATACAAGAATTATACTTTGATTCCAATCCGAGATGAGGATAAGTTCCAAATCATGGATTGGCGAAATGATCAAATTGATATTCTCAGGCAAAAAAAGCTTTTGACTTTAGCCGATCAGGAAAATTATTTCGCAAATGTGATTAGCAAGCTGTTCGATGAGGAGCGGCCAGACCAGGTCCTTTTCAGTGTACTCGAACAGGGTCGCCTGATCGGGTACGGAGGGCTGGTTCATATTGATTGGGACAGCAAGAATGGCGAGATATCGTTTATAAGCGCTACTGAGCGAAGCCGGAATGAAGAACTGTTTACCAGTGATTGGACTTCATATTTGCATCTGTTGAAGAACATGACCCAACGGAACTTTGAATTTGTCAAGATATACACATATGCATATGATGTGAGACCGTGGTTGTTTAATACCCTTTACACCTCCGGGTTTAAGGAAGAGGCCAGACTCCGGGATCACATTGAGATTAGCGGGCGTTGGCACGATGTTCGGATTCATTCCTTTTTTTTTCCGCGTATTATGATTCGGAAGGCTTCGAAAGAGGATGCGCAACTGTATTACGAGTGGGTAAATGAGCCACTGGTTCGCGAGAATTCTATCCGGCAAGGGACGATACCTTGGGAAGATCACATTAAATGGTTCACAGAAAAGGTAAGCTCGCCGGAATCTACCATGCTGGTTGCCACCCGGGACGGCGTACCGGCTGGACAGATCCGGTTTGATAGATGTGAAGACGGGATTTTTGAAGTAGGTATTTCCATCGACAATCGATATCGGGGTCAGGGTCTGGGCGCTGAAATAATCCGCGAAGGAATTCGCTTTTTTTTGCATGAGCAAAAGGATGTTCCAACCGTGCGAGCCAGAATAAAAGCGACCAATTTGGCTTCCAAATCCTCTTTTGAGCGGGCCGGATTCAAAAAGCAGGCGGTTACCGAAAATAATATAGAACTTTATCTTTTGAACAATCCGGAGATATGAGCTGTCCAGTGTCGACTGTCAATCCGTTCGATCGAAATATCGAAAAAAGTTGTGCGGAGTTGCCTATGAGATTTCATCCATCATGATTTTTCTACAGGCGTTGATCGGATCAGAACCTCGGATGTGGCGGCAAAATTAGTGGGAGCGAAATTCGCCGCGATATTGTATGATAATTCTTTTAATTACTCGTTTTAAACAATAATGAAAATAGGAAATTTCACTATCGATGCTGCATCGAAGCCGTTCATCATTGCTGAAATGTCGGGCAACCACAATCAGTCGCTGGAGCGGGCCAAAGAAATTGTGAAAGTAGCGGCATCTACCGGCGCTCACGCCATTAAGCTTCAGACCTACACCCCCGATACAATGACTATTGACTATCGCGGTGGTCTTTTTGATATCACTGACAAGAAGTCGCTTTGGTATGGAAGGAATTTGTATGAATTATACAAGGAGGCGCACACGCCGTGGGAGTGGCACAAACCACTATTTAACTACGCGGCAGAACTGGGCTTGCTGTGCTTCAGCACACCATTTGATGACACAGCTGTAGACTTCCTGGAAACGCTGAATGTACCCTGCTATAAGATCGCTTCATTTGAAAACACCGATCACCCGCTTTTGAAAAAGGTGGCACAAACAGGCAAGCCCGTCATCATGAGTACTGGCATTGCCAACATAGCGGATATTGTGGAAGCGGTGAATGTGTTGAAACAGAATGGATGTCACCAGATCGTGCTGCTGAAATGTACAAGCACCTATCCTGCTACGCCTGAAAACACCAACCTGCTTACCATACCGGTGCTTCGGCAAATCTTTCCCGATTGCATCATAGGACTCAGCGACCATACCATGGGTGTCGGAGCATCCATTGCGTCTGTCGCTTTGGGTGCGCGTGTTATTGAAAAACATTTTACGATTCGTCGTGCGGATGGAGGTGTTGACAGCACCTTCAGCATGGAGCCCGCTGAAATGAAATTACTCGTAGAAGAAAGTGAGCGAGCGTTTCTCTCCTTGGGTAAAGTTCAACTCGACATTCAGGCTGCGGAGGAAAAGAGTAAGGTGTTCAAGAGATCGGTGTATGTCGTAAAAGACGTGAAGGCAGGCGATCCATTCAGCAGAGAAAACGTGAGGATCATTCGCCCCGGCGATGGTCTGGCGCCGAAATTTATCGATCAGGTACTGGCCGGAAAAGCAAGAACAGATCTTAAGCGGGGAACACCCATGCGAATGGAGTATATTCAGTAGCGTAACCCGATGAACAAACTCAAAGTCATTCTCAGGCTGTTTCTTAAATGGGGCTACATCAATCACTTTAAGAATTTCCATGTCAGCCAGGGATCCGCGGTGGGTGCTTTCAGCAGGATTCTTTTTGCATCGGATGGTGCATCTACGAATACACAATCTATCACTTTGGGCCGGAACGCCAGAGTCGGTCGATCCTGCGAGCTTACCGTGTGGGATAACAATAAGATACTCATTAACGACCATGCGACCATCAACGATGGATGCAAGCTGCTTGGGGATGTTACCATACATCGTTACACATTGTTTTCGTCCAACATCTTTGCGAGTTCAGGTGATCACTATGCTTTGATGAAGCCAACCTGGCTGATTAAAGACCAGGACGAATTTGTACTCTCCACAGAAGAGGGTCGTGCAGCGCATTCGGCTCCCATTGTTATAGAAGAAGACTGTTGGATAGGCTTTGGCGTTTTCATTAAAAGAGGCACCTACATTGGGCGTGGAGCGATCGTGGGTGCAAATTCGGTCGTTACGCACGATATCGCCCCTTATTCGATTCAGGTAGGCGCCCCGGCAAAGGAAGTCCGGCGTCGTCTTGAATTCGATCCGCCCCGCACGATTTCTCCTTCACGTGATGAAGATTTGCCGTATTTTTACCGCGGATTTCAGCAGCGGAGAGAACGACTCAGCCTGAGCCAACACTCTGGAGGTATTTTTGTTTTTTCCGACGCGATCGCCGTGTTGAAAAAAGTGGAGGAGATAAAGGGCCTGCTTGTTTCGGGCTGGAATGCCGGAAGTGATGTGGAAATGACCATTATGTGGGAAGGCAAATCCGAATGGCAGGTGAAACTCGGCAAGGGAAAGTTTGAAGTCTCACTTTCGCCTCAAAAAGCAACGGGTCCCCTCAACAGAATGAACGAGAAAAATTATAGTTCCATAAAAAAAACACTGAATGATTACAGCGTTGTTTGCTTTCATTTTGATGAGGTAGGCGAATCGAGCGTTGGAATCAGTCGCATTGAGATTCTATGAGGGTCATTAAAACCTACTTCCTGTATTACCCTGTTTTCTGGGTTGGATACTTTTTGTTTAAACTATCAAGCAGAACGGATTGGTATTCTTATGTCAGCTTCCGGCGCCTCTTTGTTCTTACAAAGGGTGCATCAAATGATTTTTTCAGCAGGTTGCTTACGAGGCATACCCCTTATGTAATACCGGAAGCAGAGGGTGTGCTCGGAAAACTAAACCATCAACAGGTATCGAAAATCGCTGACCGCATTCGCGAAGATGGATTTTACATTTTTGATGCTAAACTGCCAATCGCCCAGGTTGATGCCCTCGTCAAGTTTTCCGAGCAACAGGAAGCTCAATTGGTGCCGCCATCACCAGATGGAGTAAGCCAATCAAAATACGATCGGGCGCAACCGAAGTCGCCGCGTTACCAATTTTTTGAATCTGACATTCTAAATAATCCAGTTGTCCAGGAACTTACCACGGACATGACGTTATTTGCAGTCGCTCAGGAATATTTAGGTTGTAAACCGATTCAGGATTTAACGGCATTGTGGTGGAGCACCGCGTTTTCAAAAAAGGCAAGTTCGGAAGCTGCCCAACTGTATCACTTCGACATGGATCGTTTTAAGTTTATTAAGTTCTTTTTTTATTTGACGGACGTCGACACACACAATGGTCCGCATTGTTATGTGAGGGGGTCTCACAAGGCTCTTCCCAACAACATCTGGAAGGATGGCCGGATTCAGGATGCAGAAATAGAAGCTAGTTTTCCGGCGAAAGATATTGTGGAGATCACGGGTCCGAAAGGAACAATCATTGCGGTCGATACGCGTGGACTTCACAAAGGAAAGGTTCTTGAGCGGGGTGAACGTCTTATCCTCCAATTCGAGTTCACCAACAGTTTGTTTGGTGCCTCCTACGAAAAAGTGGTGCTGGACAAGAACGCAGTACCGAAACTGCGCGATTTCTTTGAGAAGTATAAGCGTACCTTCCAGAGATTTCGACTGGCATGATGCTCTATCTAAATAACCTGGTTTGAAATTCCCCGTCAGGAAAGTCATTTTTCAAACGGCCGTCTCAGCTTTTCTCGGCGTACTTACACTGGGAGTTGGTTTTGCCAGGGTTTATTTTTTCTCCCGGAAATTGTCCGTGGAAGAGTTCGGCATTCTGTCCCTGTTACTTACATTCTCTGCATTCCTCATGTATGTTTTTACGATGGGGTCATTCCAGTATCTTTTCAAGAATGTCAGCCTGGGTGCCCAGGAAAGAAGGAATTCATTCTGGTCTTCATTAGCCGCCACCGTGGCTATCAGCCTCATGTTGACCACGCTTTCTTTTTTGCTTCTGGATTTCATATCTGATGAACTCAATCTGACTGAATATAAATGGCCATTCATGCTGATGATCACCGGTACTTCGCTCACTGCAGTCATGACCATTCTTGCCTATTATCACTACGGCCAGGGCAGGAACAACTTTCAGAATTTGCTCCAGTTCCTGCGGGCGTCACTCTGGGTAGTCGCCGCCATCGGCGTATCAGTGTTCCTGAAGCTCGATCTGAATGTGATCCTTTTGATCTTCAACATCTCTCTGATCCTGATCATCGCAATTGCATTTCCGTGGAAAGAACTGAATTCTCTGTTACCAGTCTCTTTTCCCCGATCAGAGATTTCCAGCCTGATGCGATATTCGTTTCCACTCCTGCCGTACTTCGCCGGTGCATGGGGGATACCGTTGATCATCCGTTCTGAATTGAATATTTATGAAGGAGCCAAGCAGGTGGCTCTATTTTCAGTTGCTTACACTTTGATGGAAATCATGTTCCTTTTCATATCAAACATTGTGAGCACACTTTCGCCATATTTCTTCTCTTCTTCCGATGATAACAGGCCGATCGTTTTCTATAATGTGATGCTCAAGTATGCCGCCCTGTCCACGATTGTTGCGGTTCCATTTGTGTTCACGGCCCGGTACGAAATCATTGCACTGGTTGCTTCCGAAAAGTACCTGGTTGCAGGAGACTATATTCCTTTGCTACTGGGATTTCCGTTGGTGCGGATATTGGTTCTGGTGTTTGAACAATATTACCTGAAGACGTCGCAAACTGTCCATTTGGGTCTCCTGTATCTTATCACAATCCTGATTTGCGGAATACTTTGCGTGTGGCTGATCCCTGCGTACTCAATTTTCGGTGCCATCTGGGCTTCATTGATTTCATACTCACTGATCCTTCTCTTCCTTTACTATAAACAGCATTCAATGCTGGATTTCAAATACCTACGCCTGCCCGGGCTGATCTTGTTTACTGTGATGTTGGGTGCTGCGTTGTTTCTCCTGCATTTTTGGGACCTCCATGTCATGCTAAGAATCTTCGGGTTAGGAATCTGTGCGATCGTTGGATTATTTTTGCTTCCCATCCTGGACGACCGGGAAAAAGGTGCAATTGCCGGAATTTTGAGGCTGATAACAAAAAGATTTTCGAATAATTCAACAGGTGTGTAAATGGAATCCCGTACCATTTTACTGTTGCTGCCAGACTGCCCGGGATACTTCACCGAACTGTTTATTCGTTTTGGTGAATACCTGAAAGCGAATGGGCACAGTCCGATCTTCGCATCCACATCGCCGTTCTATGAACGATTCAAAAAGCTCGACGTATCGAAAACCGGAAAGGTATATTATCTGAATGAGTTTCTTGAGCGTGACGTTCCCTCCTCGGCATATGAGCATTTCGATATCGATAACTGGAGTTTCTATGCAAGCTTTTCAAGGCAATCCTATTTCTTCGGAAAATATGCGCCCGATTTGAAAACCTTAAAAAAAACGAAACTCTTTTTTGAAAATATCATCAAGGAAAATAATGTGGCGCTTGGAATTTCTGAGGGGGTGTCCAATGCATTTCTCTATCTCGCCCATCAGACACTCGAATCGCACAACCTGCCCTATTTCGGCTTGATGTCAGGCAGAATAAATTATCATTTCAATGTGCATACTGATGTCACTGGCAACGAAGTGCTGGAAAACAAAGCATCCATGCCAGCAACCAGCGACAACGAAGCCCCAGAATATCTGAAGAACTCACAGTTCGGCGGGCTCTTTGACAGGGGCTATTCGGTCTGGTCGTTGTCTTTCATCAAAGAGCTGTTGTCTTTCATTTTTCTGAGAAATTTCTATTCATTGGAAATCGGAAATTCGAAATCGTATTTGCTGCGGGTATACAGAATTGCCTTTCGGCGCATCGTCGCTGATTTTTATTTCCATAAGATCAGAAAAATATACCAGCCTGATCTAAAGTTTGAGGCGAACAAAAAATACGTCGTCTATCCGTTGCACTTTTACCCTGAAGCATCGACAAGCATATTTGCAAAGTACTATGACGGTGATGAATATGCCGTCATTAAGAACATCGCCTTTTCGCTTCCTCAGGATACAGTCCTTGTCGTGAAAGAGCACCGGGCAAACGTTGGGAATAACACCCTTTCCTTTTATCGAAAAGTAAAGGCCCTGCCGGGCACAACATTGCTTGATCCTTATTTTAGCCTGCGAGAGAACATCGCAAAATTCGATGCCGTCGTGACCATCTCCAGTACGGCGGGTTTTGAGGCCCTCACCAAGAACGTCCCTGTGTATCTCCTGGGTGACGTTTTTTACCAACATTACCCCGGAGCTCATAAAATAGAGTCTTTCGCCGAGTTGGAACGCGAGCTCAAAGAATTAAAAAAGAATACCGCCGCCGGCAATTCCGATACCGCGACACCGATCTACAGGAAGATGTGCTTCCCCGGCAGCTTTAACTACATGAGTCCATCTTGTCTTCATCCTGAAAATGTGAAACTTCTCATGCAGCCAGTGGTCGAATACCTTGATACCCGTCAGCTACACAAGCATCGCAACGATTTGAAATGAGCGCACTTGATGAAAATAAGTCATTTTACAACCGCCTCTATCGAAGACGGAATCCCCTCGTAAGCCTGCTGCATGCTACCATCAGTTTCGATCAGCAATCAAAGTCAAAAATAAACTATAGGCTGGTTCGCAGTTTCCTGAAGAAACGCTTTGACCAACCCTTGACGATTCTGGATTATGGGTTTGGTCATGGTTCTTTGCTTCTTAAATTTCCGCGTCACCACAGGCTATTTGGATGCGATATCTCCGATGAAGCGGTTTTCAATTTTCCAGCGGTTGCGGCGCTTGTCGGGAAAAAAGTGAAAACCGTACGTGTGGAGGATTTTGTCGCCGAGCTGAAAGACGTCAGGTTCGATGTCATCTCGTTATCGCATGTGATCGAGCATGTGGATGATGATGTCGAACTGGTGACACGGTTGGCTGCCCAACTTTCACACGATGGCGTTATGCTCATCAACGTACCGATCAATGAAGTTTGGGTTGATCCAAAACATGTACGGACGTATACCCGATCTTCTGCAATCGAGTTGATGACGAAGTGCAGACTGAGGACGTTGGCAGTTCTTGAAGCCGATAAATTCACTTCTTTTTTCCTTGAGCAGGAAATGGTAAAAAAGGCCGGCAAAATCAAAATCGTTGGAATAAAATTCCTCCGTTTGCTCTCGGCATTCCTGCCGATATTCGCATCAGACTTTATTGAAAAGCTATTTTTAAAACGTCATCGGCATCAACAATTGATAGTTCTTGCCGGAAAGGAACTCGCTCCATGACCGTGGTTTCCGAAAATCGGAAAGTGGCGTTTGTCGGTCAGACGCCGCCGCCGTTTGGTGGTCAGGCCATCATGATCGGCAAAATTCTGAATGGACATTTCGAAGGCGTGGAATTGCTACACGTAAGGATGTCGTTTTCAAAGGACTTGGATGAGAACGGAAAGCTTAATCTTTTTAAGATTTTCCATCTCGTGGAAATCATCATGCGGATTTTTTTAGCACGGTTCAAAGGAGCCCGGGTGCTCTACTATCCGCCAGCCGGGCCGGAAAAAATTCCAATCATCCGCGATATAATTATTCTGATCGCTACACGTTGGCTTTTCTCACGAACGATATTCCATTACCATGCGGGCGGTCTCTCGGAAGCAGAACCAAGTTCCCCGGTTTTGAGATGGTTATTCAGGGCCGCCTACTACCGCGCTGATTGTGCAATTCTTCTCTCGGAATTAAATCCACCCGATGGAACAAAACTGAAAGCCAAACACCAGGTGGTGATACCCTACGGCATTGAGGATATGGCCGGTTCAGTGCCGATCCATCGTAACACCGCCGGATCGATTCGGATATTGTTTGTTGCAGTGATCCGGGAATCAAAGGGGATCCTGATACTCCTGGATGCCTGCCATCAATTAATAAGAATGGGTCTGGACATCCGATTGGAGGTGATGGGTCGGTTTGAATCGCCGGAATTCGAGGAGCGGACCAGAAATCTGACAGAGCAGCTCGACCTGCAGGGTCGGGTAGAATTCATCGGCGTACAAACCGGGGAACCGAAATGGGAAGCGTTTCGAAGGGCTGACATTTTTTGCTTCCCTACATTCTTTGAATCGGAAACGTTTGGTGTCGTCTTATTGGAGGCCATGCAATTTCAATTGCCGGTAGTGGCTACGATCTGGCGGGGAATTCCTTCGATCGTGGAAGAGGAGAAAAATGGTTTTCTCGTGGCCCCTAAAGATTCCGCAATTTTAGCAGCACGGCTTGAGACATTGGTTCGCGACCCTGCCCTTCGTAAAAAAATGGGCGAGGAGGGAAGACGTATCTTCGTTCAGAATTTCGCTAGTGAGAAATTTCTATCGCGTATGGAGCAGGTGTTTAAAACATGCTGACGAACGAACAAAAACCTCAGGACGGTCCCAATAGCAAATTTGCAAGGGCCCACTTTGAAATGTTCGTGATCGCAAACATTTTGGTGTGGATGCCTTTTAAAGCAGGAGGCTATGCTGCTCCGTGGATATGCATGGCGTGGTTCATCTTTCGCGCGTCGTCTGGATTTACCCTGATCCGCCTGCTCGTCTTACTCTCATTTTTCTTTACTGCATTGGGAGGATATATTCTATTTTACTACATGGTCGATGGAGACTTTGTTCTCCAGAATGCCATTTTGTTCCTCTTTACCTACTCATCGTTTCTGATCCTTCCGGTCCTTCCCACGGACGTCAGTACGGAGAAATACTTTTCAAAATACATGAATGTAATTGGAGGTATTTTGTTATTTGAAGCGTCACTGGGGATTCTGCAGGTGATGCTATTTGTAATTCTTAACAGAAGCACGCTCGACAGTGCCACAGGTGATGTTGCCCAGGGGACACTCGCCCCGCTGTCTTTCATCGACCCGCCAAGCAATTTTAATAACCAGATATACACCTGCAACATCCTGATTCTTCTGCTGTTCTATGTGCCGTACGCACTGGTGTATAGGCGCGGCTTCTTTACCTGTGCGATAAGTTTTTTTGTCATCCTTATTGCCTCGGTCATGCACTTGCTGTTCGCGTTTGTTTCGGCCATCGGCGTGATTACTTTTTTCTTCACCCGAACATTCCTGAAATTCCGCCCCAGGCGATTCGCCATGGCGGTGATTTTTATACTCGCAGGATTTTTTCTGGTGGTCACTCAGCCCAAGAACGCA
This sequence comes from Cyclobacteriaceae bacterium, assembly GCA_044227305.1. GTDB lineage: Bacteria > Bacteroidota > Bacteroidia > Cytophagales > Cyclobacteriaceae > ELB16-189. The sequence goes on from JBGAFJ010000004.1 coordinate 127,610, forward strand.
GCACTTATTAAATACTATTATAGTAAGGCAATGGAATCGCCAAAAACAGTGGTGACGCTCAATTCCTATTTTAAACTTCCTGCCGAATTTCCCTGGGTATATTTTGTGGGGTTGGGACCAGGTCAATACGAAAGCAGGGCCGCGCTGATTGGCACCGGTCGTTATTTCGGCGAGCCCGGGAATTATCAAAAGATACCTGGCATCAAGCCGAACTCATCGTCCGCTTTCAAGAGATATGTCGAAAGATACTGGATCGAAGTATCTTCAAACCCTGAACGATATGGAAATTCGACGATGTCGAGGCCTTTTTATTCGCTTTTGTCTCTGCAAATTGAGCTAGGCCCAATCATTTTCGGTTTGCTCTTATTTGGAAGTTTCTGGGTGTTACTCAAACTTCGAATCAAGCATCTCACTTTGATCGAACGCGGCCAACGCCTGGATGCATTTTATGCATCGGCATTGGCCATAATGATCGTGTACTTCTGGGGTATCTCTGCATTTGAAAATTACCTCGAAGTTCCGCATGCCATACTACTGGCTGTTATTCTATTTAAGCATTTTTACGCCTTCATTTTTACGCAGACGGGCGTTATTTCAGTTCGGGAGAACGATCATTCATTGTCGGCAATCAATCGTTGAGAAAGAATTTTTCGCCAGGTCGTAAACAACAATTTGGGAGAATTGATTGACGTCTATCTCTTTGCAAAGATTTTCTGTGGATGCATTATAGAAACTTCGATCTCGTTTCGGGTAGTCGTCGAAACCGTAATTTCGTATCCAATAGCAGGCTTCTTTATCCCACCCTTGCCAGGTGGTGAGGCCGGCCAGGGCTGGTACGATAAACGGATATTTGTAACACGGGAATCCGTCAATAAACTTTATATAATCCCGGATAAACACTATGGTCTCCCGTTTGTGATCCAATTGGTCGAGGTTTCGGATTCCCAGCAGCAAATTATACATAGGTCGCCGGATGAGGTACGGCTCCATGGGTTCGTCGAATATAGCGGCTATTTCCTTGGCATGTACCACGCTCAATGACGCGATCTTTTTTGCCATGGTATAGTTATCATATAAAGGGACCGTGGCGTCGCCTGACACGATTTGGTGACGCAAGTGGTAATTCGCGTACAACGTCGTCGCCCCGCGTATAGCAATGTTTAAGAATATCATCGCCAGCATGTAAACGCAGGCCATCCCCTTGATCCAGAATCCGGAAATGTTGAATGACATGCGGTTTAATACCGAACGTGTAAGGTTCCAAAGCTCTGGTGATAACGCGAGCAGCACAGCGGCAGCCAACCAATACTGTATTTCCGAAAAATAGAATGCGCTACCACCTTCAACCCCCAGTAAAACAAGGCAGGCCAAACCCGTTGTTGCACATACGGCAATGATCTCGGCCGGCATTAAATCGTCCGTGTGGAATAATAACTTGAAGAAAGATCCGGAGTTAGATTGACGTTGAAGGACGTACAAGACAAACGCCAATGCCGTCAGGGAAAAATATCCAACGAAGAGCCAGGGAGCTGCAACAAATTGCTTAATACTATAGAAAATATCCTGACCCTGGGAACGATTAAATTCTGTCACATTTGAAATGACGATGAAGAATGTCGCCAGGACCAATGAAATATAAATGATTCCAGATGCATCTCTGTAAAGTCTGCGACGAAATGCCACATAGAGAAAAATAACCAGAACAATCGCCATCGTCGACGCTTTGGCAAAGCCCATCGCGCCAAAGATTGCCAGAAAGATTACAGCCGCTGCGATGTTGTACCCGCTCATCCGGTGTACCTGCAGGGAGCCCCCACACTCCTTGACCGACACGCCAAGAATGATCACGCAAAAAAATAAGATCATCGAAATCAAATAAGACTCACTGACCCAAATCGTTTCGAGGTTAAGCCCGATTTTATTTAAAGCCACATACGGTACAGCGCCAAAGAAAATGATGAGAAGGATTAACCAATATCCGGGGGTCAGAGCTATTCGATCGATTTTGAAATAATGCCGAAGTCTCAATGTCGCAACGATAAAAACTTTAATAAACAGCGGAAAAAAAATAATGGGATATGCCAACTGGTAAATGTGAAGTGTGTGCATATTGAACAGCTTGCCAAGCTGGGCAAGAACGAAATGACTTCCATAGTGATAATGGATCGGTACCAGACCATCTATTCCAATGCTTGGAACTCCGTAGGTTCTGATCATCTGAGCGAGCGACGTATGAAATAGGGTGTCAATGCCCCTTCCAAAATCTTCCGTGCCGGAGAACTCTCCCGCAGAAAGCATTTCAAAAAACACAGGAGACAAATGCCGCCCGTTCCAACAGGTAACAGCAATGCCGGAACCCAACACCAGCACAGCGGCCATGCCGATCGCTGATTTCTTTTCCCGTCTAACTAAAAAACCATACAGTTGGATCAGGAGTAACAAGATTCCCAACAGGACTAAGGCACCTGAAAGGTAATTGGTTCCGGTTACCAACATACCGGAAATGACCATCAGCAATACGATGCACACTGATAAGAGTGCACTGTCGGCGAAAGGACTTTTTTTGATTTTGTGGAACCGGAGTGTGAAATCGGGTGCCAGCAGAATAAACCATGAAATGCACGTTACGGTGATAACGCTTCCCGTTTGCGTAGCGAATCCAACCCGGCCAAGATTATAATACGCTGCGAGAACCAATGCCATCAAAGCGCAAAGGATGGAAATATTTGAGTCTTCGTTCTTCAATGTCTAAGCCTTTTTTCAGCAGTACAATTTAGCAAGTTGGAGACAATTGAGAAGAGGGCAGTAGGGACTTGTGAGACGTAGCGCATATTTTGGTGTTTTGCATCATCAAACGATCGACATTCTCCCCGCAAATTGCGATTGTATATATTGTCGCGAAGGATTTCTACTCATCGGGGGATAAAAATCTCGTACTGGAACTGAATATTAGTATTTTTGCGATTGATATTTTGCTTCACGAACGGATTGAAAGCAAAAAGTGCATTCACCAAGAATCAAAAATTGGACCTATTGAATGAAGTTGTTCCGGACTAAATCCGTTAATACCATGAACAGAGGGTCAAAGGTGACCAACGGGTGCCAACACATATACAATGACCGGAAATAGCATGCCTGGGTCTGTCCGCGTATTGGATATCCCGCTTTATGATGCTGACATTCCTTCGGCTGTAAATTTGGTTGCGTCGCATTTATGGAATGCAGAGCGCGGAAACCACTGCATCAGTGCTACAGGCGCTCATGGCTTGGTGTTTGCCAGGAAAAATCCTTCTTTCCGAACCGTGTTAAAAGGTTTTTTTATGAATCTGCCTGACGGAATGCCAGGCGTGTGGATCGGGAGAATAAAAGGTGCCCGCAATATGAAAAGGTGTTATGGGCCTGACTTCTTCAAAGCGCTCCTGACCCACACGGCGAATATGGAAGTCAATCATTTCTTTTGCGGTGGAAACCAAGGTGTTGCTGAGGATTTGCGGGAGAAAGTCGCCACCCGATTTCAGAACCGGCATGTAACCGGAGTGTATTGTCCTCCTTATCTCGGCGTCGATGAATATGATTACCCATCTATTGCACGGATGATAAATGAAAGCAAAGCCGACGTCGTTTGGATCGGTCTGAGTACTCCAAAACAAGAACAGTTCGCAGCACACCTTGCAGGTCATTCAACCGTTAAGTTTATTATCACCGTTGGTGCTGCTTTCGACTTCCATACCGATCGTGTGGATCAGGCGCCATCGTGGATTCAAAAAGCGGGTTTGGAATGGTTTTATAGATTGGTAAAAGAGCCCAGGCGATTATATAAAAGGTATCTGGAAATCGTGCCTTTGTTTTTGTTCTACAATCTTGGGGAATTGGCTAACTTTGCGGCGAAAAAAATCGGGATAAAATGAGCAAAAGAATATTGGTATGCGGCGCGGGAGGATTTATTGGCGGTCACCTCGTCAAAAGACTTCGTAAAGAGGGATATTGGGTAAGAGGAGTGGATCTGAAGCACAATGAGTACGCCAGAAGCGAAGCCAATGAATTTATAATAGGTGATCTGCGCGACTTCAATGTTTGTCGTGAGGTGTTGCAGACCGTAGACGAAGTTTACCAGTTGGCGGCTGATATGGGTGGTGCTGGTTACATTTTTACCGGCGAGAATGACGCGGCTGTGATGCATAATTCGGCAACAATTAATCTCAACATTGCCGAACTCGCGCACCAACTTGGCGTAAAAAAGATTTTTTATTCTTCATCGGCATGCATGTATCCGGCCTATAATCAAACGGACCCGGATAATCCAAAATGCAATGAGGACAGCGCATACCCGGCAGCGCCGGACAGTGAATATGGTTGGGAGAAACTTTTTAGTGAACGACTATACCTTGCCTATAGCAGAAATCATAAACTGCAAGTCCGCATCGCCAGATTCCATAATATATATGGTCCTGAGGGAACTTATAAAGGCGGAAAAGAGAAGGCTCCCGCTGCGTTGTGCCGAAAGGTTTCAGAAGCTGACCAGACCGGATTTATCGAAGTGTGGGGTGATGGAAAGCAGACGCGTTCATTTCTGTTCATAGATGATTGCATTGACGCAGTCCGCATGCTCATGGATTCAGATTTTTCAGGCCCTGTGAATATCGGATCGGAAGAGATGGTATCGATCAATGAACTCGCGGGAATTATTTTCAACATTGCAGGAAAAAATCTTCAGGTCAGGAATATCAAAGGGCCAGAGGGCGTGCGCGGGAGAAACTCCGACAACGCCCTGATCGAAGCGAAGCTGGGATGGAAGCCGCAATATGACCTAAAGAAAGGACTCGCAAAGACCTACGCCTGGATTGACAAGCAAGTACACGCCGCCGTCGGGGCGAGTTGAGTGTACAAAGTATCGTATCTAAAGTTGATAATAGCTCACCGAAAATCGGTAGGCGATAAGCAATTGCTGAAGTGGCCTTCATGCAGCGAATCTTAGTAAAGATCCATTTGTTCCTTTTGATGGGTTTGGCAATAAGCCTGACTTTTTCATTCGACTGGCTGCGGCTCACCAGTTTGCTGGTTATTCTCATTGCGGTCAATTCACTTTTGCTGTTTTTTTTTGTCAAGGGTGCAGGGCATCGCCGCGACGCCTATTTTTATCTTTTCTTATCTCTATTCCTCATCCATTTGCTCGGTCTGGTACTGACCGAGAACATGGTGCAGGGGGGGCATGAACTTGAAAAAAAGCTGTCCCTGCTGATCTTCCCCCTCGCTTTCTATTTCACGCCGCAGATTGACGAAGCGAGCGTTCGAAAAATTCTTTCTGGTTTTGTCTGGAGCTGCGTATTAGTTGTGGTGGCTTGTGTGCTCATCGCATATTGGAAATTCCTGTCTGGTCGGGATGTTTCCGTTTTCTATTATCACACCCTGAGCGAACCGTTGGGTATGCACGCGGCCTACTTGTCAATGTATCTCTGTTTTGCAGTCGCCATCCAGCTCCATCAGAGGCAGCTGGATACGACAACACAAAAATTCTGGTTCTATGCATCCTTGTTTATTCTCGCAGCGGGAATCGTGTTGCTGGCTGCACGCGCCCAGATACTCATCTTGGCATTGGGTTCAGGAATATGGCTGATAGCCGGTTTACGCAAAAGGTACTCTTGGACGAAAACCACACTGATATCATTGTCCGTGCCGATCGGTTTTATGTTGATTGCCATGTTATTTCCTGTCAACCGTGAACGATTTAAGGCAGCGATTAATTATCAGGGGCAATATTCGCTAAGCGGCGAATGGGGCGAACAACAAATGCGCACTTTGATCTGGACATGCGCCGCGGAACTGATCAAATCAAAACCACTGACAGGCACGGGCATAGGAGACGGCGAGGATGACTTGCAGTTGTGTTATGCTGCCCATGATTATATCTCGCTTACCATTTTTGAGAATACGCGATTTAATGCCCACAATCAGTATTTTGAAACTGCCATTCAACTTGGCCTCGGAGGGCTTTTGCTTTACCTCGCCAGTTTGTTATTTCCGGCACTGAGCGCACTTCGCAATGGGAATATCCTTTATATTGCTTTCATCGCTATTTTCGCTGCCTCTTGCATGACCGAATCTATGCTGGAAAGTCAAAGCGGCATCATATTTTTTGGTTTCTTCAATTCATTTCTCTTTTTGAATGAAGCCCGCCCTGGCTTCGGTGCACAACCCGGAAAAAATAACAGCAACGTATGAAAATTGTTGTAACTGGTGGATCTGGCTTTATCGGAACGAATCTCACTCAACTACTGCATGATAAGGGGATCGAATTCCTGAACATCGATAACGTACAGCCGAAGGATGAGAACCTGAAAAAGTTCTGGGTAAACGTCAGCATCATGGACTATTCTGGCCTGCTGGAACAATTCCGTGCGTTTCAGCCCGACGCTGTGGTTCACCTTGCGGCAGAGACAAGAACACATCCTCACATGAAAATGGAGGACTATACACTCAACACGGTCGGTACTGCAAATGTGATCGATGCAATCCGCGCGACCGAAAGTGTGAAACGATTCGTTCATACCTCTACCCAGTTCGTCCATCAAGGCGAGACGCCACCTCAACATGATGAAGATTTCGCACCCCATACCATTTACGGCGAGAGTAAGATCATAAATGAGAAACAGGTCCGAAACGCGGATCTGAAATGCACATGGACCATCATCCGACCCACGAATATTTGGGGTCCGTGGCACCTCCGGTATCCGTTCGAATTCTGGCGTGTTCTCGCCCGGGGACGATATGTCCACCCGGGTAGAAAAAGAGTTTTGCGATCTTATGGCTACGTAGGGAACGTTGTTTATCAGATTTATAGGATCCTTACGCAGCCAGAAAAACTGGTGGACAGGAAAGTTTACTATGTGGGTGACCGCGCCATCGATTTGTATGAGTGGGTCAATGGATTCAGCATACAACAATGCGGGAGAAACGTAAGGGTGGTGCCCTCCGGCTTAGTTTACACCCTCGCACTGTTCGGAGATATGTTGGCGGCTATTAAAATCAATTTTCCTATCACCAGGTCGAGGTACAGGAGTATGACCACTGACAATGCCGCTGATATGGAGAAAACATTTCGCGAGCTCGGCGAAAGTCCATTTACGCTCGACGATGGCATTCGCGAAACCGTGAAATGGCTCAGAAAGGAACATCCGGACCTCGTCAAAGTCAAACCGAAATGACGCGATCGAATATATTCTGGGGATTGTTTCTGCTTTTTGTTGCACTCATCCCCACTTTTCAACAGGGCAGTTCCGCCTTGCTGATTCTGATTTTCATAGGATCCTTTTTTCTAAAGCGAAAACTGTCCCTCTCAAGCTTTCTCCGGAGTGGCTGGGATACCTGGATCTATCTGGTGGTGTTAATCTTTGGGATGCTGTATTCAGAATCCGCAGGAGCTGGTCTTCGTGTGTTAGAAACGAGCCTTAGCCTCTTCGTGCTTGTCTTTGTGTTCGAAGCGCTACACCCATTCGATGAGAAAAAGCTTTACAGTTTGCTTTGGGTATTCGCCGCCGGCCTGATGGTGGCATTCCTTTACTGCCTTTCGTTCTCTGTTTACAGATTTCTGGATACGAACAACCCCGCAGAGTTCTATGGCGACAACCTCACCTCCGCACTCGACAACACGCACCCCATCTATTTTGCTTACTATGTTATTACCATTATCGTTTTTGGACTGTATCTGATCTACAACCAGGAAAAGACTTTGCTGCCGATGCCAATCACTTTGATGATGACTGTCTTTTTTTTCGTCATGCTGCTGTTGCTGGATAGCAGTACTGCAATCGTCGGAGCGTTGTTTCCTCTTCTTTACTTTGTGTTGAAATTTGTTTACGAAGAACGCCGCCGTCCGTCCCACTACACAGCGTTCATCACCTCAATCCTGTTTCTTGTTTTTCTTTTTGCGGCAAATAATTTGAATTTGTTTGGTGTTCACGTGACGGATGACTATTGGGAACGATACGTGTTGTGGGAATCGGCCCTCCATGCACTACCCAATTGGTTGATTGGTGTCGGAACCGGAGACGCGTCGGCGGTTCTGAATGAATACTACAGAATGCACAATCTGGCCGTGTTTGCAGCATCAAATTATAACGCTCACAATCAGTTTATCGAAACACTTTTCGAAACCGGGATACCCGGTTTGACGATCCTTATTGTCCTGATCGGACGCCCCATCTACATGGCGGTTCAGACACACAATATTTTTGGATTCCTGTGCATATTTCCCTTTTTGATTTACGGAATGACGGAGGTTTTTCTCGGGCGATATCAGGGCGTTGTTTTTTTTGCTCTGCTGCATCATGCCTTTGTGTCACTCGCCCTTCAGCAGCGATCGCAGCTCGCCTTGAAAGTAGGTAATATTTGAGTAATATTCGGCTCAGAAGTCTGCATGCCCCCATTTCTCCGCTTTGTTTTCTTCATCGGCGACTTGTTTTTTCTAAACACCGCCGTTGTCGCATCGTATAGAATCGTCAACGGGGGGTGGGCGAGTGAGCAAGTGAATATGACTTACTTGCTCATCTTCAGCAACCTCGCATGGTTGTTCCTCATCGTCATATCTAATCCCTATAATTTTTCGCGCAACTGGGGTGCCCTAAAGTTTCTGAGAAACCAGGCAAGTTATGTGGTTGTCCATCTGTTCGTGGTCGCCTTTCTGATTCTCTTCTTCAAGAAAGAGTATTCTCCTTTTCAGATCGGCGTGATGTACCTGATCTTCATTCCCATCTTCTTCGGATGGAAATTGCTCGTCGCATACCTGTTTGCAAGTTTTTCTGAAAAGGAAGTGACTGTTCGCAACATGATTATCGTCGGCGAAGGTCCTCTTGTAAGGGATGTGAGGAGGCACTTCCTCATCCACTCAGAACTAAAGTATCGCTTTCTGGGTGCGTTTGCTTTTCCCGGGGAAATGGAGCAGATCAGGAATTTTTGTGACCATCACCAGGTGCATGATATTTTCTGCTGTATCCCTCATATCAGGAATTATGAATTCAGGGGTCTGATCGATTTTGGGTTGAATAGGTTCATCCGTGTAAAACTCATTAACAATTCCGGGATGGGCGCGAGTGCTGGATTCTCGCTCGAAAAAGAGGACCAACTTTTTGTTGCTGACCGTGCTGTTGTTCCGCTCGATGAGCCAGTGAACAGGATTGTGAAGCGTGTTTTCGATTTGATTTTCAGTAGCGTCGTGATTGCCCTCGTACTGAGCTGGCTGGTACCTCTGATCGGAATGCTGATTAAGTTCGACAGTCCGGGAGGAATCTTTTTCATTCAAAAACGGGGAGGGCTAAATAATCAGCCGTTTGATTGTTTAAAATTCAGAACGATGGTCATTCATAAAGAAGCTGATCACAAGCAGGCTACGAAAGATGACCCGCGCATTACCAGAATCGGAAAGTTTCTTCGGAAGAGTAGCCTGGATGAGTTCCCGCAGTTTATCAATGTTTTCCTTGGTCAAATGTCCCTGATCGGTCCAAGACCTCACCCGCTCAAACTCAACGAAGAGTTTTCCGCAAAAATAGAAGGCTTGATGGCCAGACATTACGTAAAACCGGGCCTCACGGGCCTTGCGCAAAGCATGGGCTATCGCGGCGAGACAAAAAATATCATCGATATGGAGAATAGGATCGCTATGGATCGGTTCTATATTGAAAATTGGTCGATGTGGTTGGACATTAAGATTATCTTTAGGACCGTCATTTCTTTGGTCAAAGGAAGCGAAAACGCATATTAACAAGCGAATGAAGTTAATCATCTTCCCCTTTATAGCTTTCTTAATATCCTTTCTCCTGTTCCCGGTGATGATCAAAATATTCATGCAGATGAAATGGTTTGATGCACCCGGGACACATAAGATTCATTCCGACTTTGTGCCCTCCATGGGAGGTGTGGTGATTTTATTCGGAACGTCCCTGGCGCTGCTGATGGCGTTGCCTTTGGTACAATGGCTGGGGATGCGATACTTTTTTATCTCCGTGGCACTCATGTTTCTGATTGGTCTTCGCGATGACGTGCTCGCGCTGACACCACGGCAGAAACTATTCAGTCAGTTTCTGCCCGTTTTTGTGCTGGTGCTTCTTGATAACACAAAACTTGTTTCGCTGTACGATATTTCATCGAATCCTTTTCCGACCCTGCTCACTTACTTTATAAGTCTCTTCACTGTCATCATCGTAACCAACGCTTACAATCTGATTGATGGTATTGACGGCCTTGCCGGAACCATTGGATTGATCGTGCTTACCTGCTTCGGTGTTTGGTTTTACATGGCAGAGCAGCCTTTTTTGAGTTTGATAGCACTTTGTTTTGCTGGTTCGCTGCTGGCGTTCTTGTTTTTTAACTGGGAGCCGTCCAGCATATTTATGGGCGATACAGGCGCGTTGACTGTCGGACTGATTGTTTCGTTTTTCGCGATCCGCTTTATTAATTTAAATTTCGAATTACCCGAAGGTCATATTGCAAAATTTGCAGCTTCGATCTCAACGGCGATTTGCCTGCTCATTATACCGGTTTTTGATACCCTTCGGGTGATCATCATTCGTCTGCGCGAGTTGCAGTCGCCCTTTCACGCCGACCGCAATCACCTGCATCATCGTTTGCTGGCATTAGGACTTCGGCACTCCGGCGCTGTGAAATGGCTTGCCGGGATAAATGTTTTTTTTATCCTCTTTGCTTTTGCAATGAAAAACGTCGGCGATGGCATTTTTCTGCCTCTCATCCTTGCTATCTGTTTGTTGATTAGTTTTGCGTTAAAATGGAAGCAAGATTCCCTCGCTAAGTCTGCAAAAAATGCTTGAACAGGTAGAAACACTAAAAAAGGAAATAAACTCCTTTCAGCCCGGCAATGCCGCTGACGTAGAGTCTTTTCGATTGAAATTTCTCAGCCGAAAGGGGATTATTCCTCAACTCTTTGACGACCTCAAGTCGTTGCCGCCGGAGAAGAAAAAAGAAACTGGAAAACCGCTTAACGACCTGAAGCAACTCGCCGAGGCGAAGTTGAAAGAATGGACCGAATCGGCAGGTCATGCGCCGGAAGCCGACGGCAGTGAGGTGGACTTGACTTTACCGCCCGTCCCGAACACGCTTGGGAGTCTCCACCCGCTTACGTTGACCCGCCTCAGGATCATTGAGATTTTTGAGAGACTTGGATTCAATGTGGCCGATGGCCCTGAGATCGAGGATGATTGGCATAATTTCTCAGCGTTGAATTTTCCGGAGAATCATCCGGCCCGCGAGATGCAGGACACATTCTTCATTACGAAGAATCCTGACATCTTACTCCGGACACATACTTCCAATGTGCAGATCAGGCTGATGGAAAAAAAGAAGCCGCCTATACGGGCCATCATGCCAGGCCGCGTGTATCGTAACGAAGCGATTTCCGCGCGGGCACATTGTTTCTTTCACCAGGTGGAGGGTCTGTATGTGGACCGGAATGTGGGGTTCGCTGATTTGAAACAAACACTCTATCATTTTTCGAAAGAGATGTTCGGGAAGGATACAAAGATCCGCCTGCGCCCGTCATTCTTTCCTTTCACAGAACCAAGCGCCGAGATCGACATCTCCTGTTTCATATGTCATGGCGCAGGATGTAATATCTGCAAGCATACAGGGTGGGTAGAGATCGCCGGATCGGGGATGGTACATCCGAATGTGCTGCGAAACAGTGGTGTTGATCCCGAAGAATTTACCGGTTTTGCGTTCGGTATGGGCATTGAAAGAGTTACGATGCTTCGCTATGGTATAGATGACTTACGACTCTTTTCAGAAAACGATGTTCGATTCCTGAGGCAGTTTAAACCGGTGATATGAATGCACTGACCACCATCGGCGTGGTGGGTGCCGGAACCATGGGGCTTGGCATTGCGCAGGTGTGTGCAAGTGCAGGTTTCAAAACCATCCTGTTCGACATCAATGCAAACCAGCTGTCCCTGGCTGTGCAGATAATTTCAAAAAACCTCTCGCAGTCAGTAGAAAAAGGTAGAATGTCTTTGGACGCACGCGATGCTGCACTGAAAAATATCACAGCAACTCAGACACTAAGCGATGTAAAGGCTGATATGATCATTGAAGCTGCCGTTGAGAAGCTGGATGTCAAAAAAAAACTGTTCGGTGAATTGGAATTGGTGAACGATGGAAAGTCCATTCTTGCAACCAACACCTCTTCAATTTCGGTGACACGGATCGCGGAAAACCTTCAACACAAAGCGCTTTGTATCGGTTTACATTTTTTTAACCCGGCGGATAAAATGAAACTCGTGGAGATCATTTCCGGCAATGAAACCGATCCATCTTTGGTCAGCATAATGAAGGATTTCTGCGTTCGGATCGGAAAAACACCGGTTCTGGCAAAAGATTCCCCTGGCTTTATCGTTAATCGTGTGGCGAGACATTATTACGTGGAATCATTGAAATTGCTGGAGGAACATGCAATATCTGTTGCTGGCGCAGACGCCTTGCTTCGTTCCGCGGGATTCAAGATGGGACCTTTCGAATTGATGGATTTGATCGGCGTCGATACGAATCTTGCTGTGACTACTTTGGTATATGAAGGTTTCAACAGAGCTCCCAAGTTCGCGCCCAGCGCCACGCAACAGCAACTGGTAAAAGAAGGAAAATTGGGGAAGAAGTCAGGTAAAGGTTTTTATGACTATTCGAAATAGAAACTTGTTGAGGATTGCGCTCGTGGTGGGACTTACCGCGGGATGTGGTCGCGACCTCACAGACGATCCCATTCCTTTTCTTTCATTTCCTAGCGTCACCATTAATCTTGGGTTTCCTGAGTATCTGGCTCTTTCGCAGGATCGCGGCTTCAAAAATATCAGCGTCGTTTCCGGTGTCAGTATCGGTGTGCGTGGAGTGATTATCTATCGTGTGAATTCAGCTTTGTATAACGTCTTTGAGGTGAATTGTTCCTATCACCCCAATGATGCCGCGGCCAATATCAGCATGCATCCTTCGGGTTTATTTTTGCAGTGCTCCGGATGCGGGTCAAACTTTAATCCGGCAGATGGCAATCCAACAGGTGGTGTGGCCTGGAGACCACTCCGCCGCTACAGAAATGACTTGAGCGGTTCCTACCTGACGATCACCAGCGAGATCGCAAACTGAAATTAATTATTTCCTTTTCTGAGGACGCTATGCTTCTTGCTGTACAGGAAGTAGACAAACAATCCAACAATAAGCCATCCGAAAGCGAGCATCTGAGTTCTCACATCCAATGAGAAGATCAAAGCCGAACAGATGAGGATTCCGAGTATCGGCACCAGAGGAACGAGGGGTGTTTTGAATGGACGCGGGGTATCCGGATTCGACCTTCTCATCACCCAGATGCCAGCACAAACCAGCACAAAGGCGAACAGGGTTCCGAAACTTGTCAGATCGCCCGCGACACTTCCGGGAACGAATCCACCAAACAAGGAGACGAAGACGAACAAAATAATATTTGATTTAAAAGGCGTGCGGAATTTTGAATGCAACTGCGCAAAAACGGGCGGCACCAGTCCATCTTTTGACATCGAATAGAATACACGAGACTGACCCATAAGCATAACGAGGATCACGGACGAAAATCCTGCGAGGATCGCGATCGTCACCAGCGTCGAGAGCCATCCGTAGCCTGGCATGTATTTGTCAATAGCGTAGGCGACCGAAGCTTCCTTTCCAGACACTTTGAATTCTTCCCAGTTGGCGATTCCTGTGAGCACATGTGAAAATAAAACGAAGAGTACTGTACAAATCAGGAGTGATCCCAGAATACCGATGGGCATATCGCGTTTTGGATTTTTGGCTTCCTGCGCCGCGGTGGAAACTGCATCGAAACCGATGAATGCAAAGAACACAATACTGGCGCCGCCGAGAACGCCGCCCCACCCATGTCTATTCCAGCCTTCGTGGCCAGCAAGATCTGCAGGAATAGTAAACGGTGTGTAGTTAGCCTCATTTATAAATCCCCAGCCCAAAGCGATCACGATAAGAACAATCGAAACTTTTATGAACACAATAATGGCATTCAAGGTTGCTGATTCCTGCGTTCCCTTGATCAGCACCAGCGTCAACAGCAGCAAGATGAATACGGCCGGAATGTTCATGATTCCCGTCGCTCCGTTCATTGACTCCCACGGCGAGTGACTCCATTCATAGGGAAGCGGAGACCCGGTGATGATGGTTAAAAGTTTATTGAGGTATTCACTCCAGGCGATTGAGACAGTAGCCGCTGCGAGCGCATACTCCAGTACCAGAGCCCAGCCGATGATCCAGGCAAGAAACTCACCCATGGTAACATAGGCATAGGCATAGGCGCTTCCCGCGATGGGAATCATCGATGCGAATTCGGCATAACACAACCCCGCAAAAGCACAACCTACGCCGGCGATGATGTATGAAATCACGACAGCTGGTCCTGCAGCTGTACTTGCGGCATCCGCTGTCCTTACAAATAATCCCGCCCCGATGATGGCGCCTATTCCGAGGGCGATGAGACTGCCTGCACCCAAAGTGCGCTTCAGTCCTTTACTGGAGTCGGATGATTGTGCCAAAAGCAGGTCCAGTGATTTCTTGATAAATAGGCTCATGAGTTCAGGTTAGGGTATTGTTAAGTCCTAAAAGTAGAAATAATAATGAATTAAAAAACCCGGTATTCTGTGGTACCGGGTTCGATTTTTATTCGAAGAGCTTCGCCTCTTCCAGCAACGACAGCACCTTCTCTCGTTGCGCGTACACATCATAAGGAGCATTGTTCAACACGACGAACAAAATCCCTTTTTCAGGAAAAGCCACGTAGTTAGCCGCAAATCCTCCCTGATGGCCGGTGTGTTCGGCGGTCCGTTTTCCATTTACGGTGAGGACCTGCCACGACCAACCGCGATCCGCTGGTTTTGAATCGGTCCAGTTGGGAAAGTTTTTTACGGCACGCGAATCAGCGATGGTTTCCTTTTTCAGAAACTTTGCCTTCTGAAGAGCGATCTCATAGCTAGCGAGTTCTTCCACAGAACTCCATACACCGCCATTTCCGGCGGCACAAAAAGTCGGCTCTTCACCATAGTCATCTTCCGTCCAATGATTGGCAATTTTTGTGTAGCCGTGTGACACGCCACTGGCTGGGTGTGCGCCGTCCGTGATCGTGCTGGTTGCCATTCCTGCGGGCACAAATATTCTGTCGTGGATGAAGTCCTGCCACTTCTGCTTTGCAACCTTTTCAATGATCAAGGCAAGTCCATTGTAGGCCGGGTTTGAGTAATTGTATTTTGAGCCTGGTTCAAATTCGAGTGTATCGGTTTGCATGACCGGCTGCCAGTTCTGATAGTCATTCGCCACCAGGTAGAATGCAGTATCCTTGCTCACCTGTCTGTTGTCGGGCAGCCCGGATGTATGCGTGAGCAAATGTTTGATCTTGACTTTACTGGCGATCTCTTTGTTTTTGAATTCGGGGAAGAATTTGATCAGACTGTCCTCCACTGAAAGTTTTCCCTCTTCCTGAAGAATAAGAATTCCATTGGATACGAATGTTTTTGAGATCGATCCCAGGTTAAACAGCGTCTTCGTAGTGATCGGATTCTTTAACTCAATATTCTCAACGCCGTACCCTTTTGAAAATATCACCGTGGTGTCCTTCAGGATAAGTACGGCCCCGCCGGGTTCACCCGCAGGAAATTGCGCTGAAAAATAGGCATCCAGCTTTTGTTGGAGTGGTAAGTGCGGATTTTTTGGAGCACATGATGCAACGATTATTACAAAAGGAAGAACGAATTTTTTCATAGTTATGGCTTCTGCGCCGGCTTGATTGTTTCTTTGATGAATGCTACCTCCTCCGCGTTGAAGGGTGTTCCGTCTTTCCTGAAGATATCATGGAACCAAATGGCGGGCTCCGGAGAACCTGGTTTTGATCCCCAGGGGAAAATTGTGTTGGTTTTCCCACTCACCAATCCCCAATTGATTGCACCAACATGGTTTTTCTTCAATACGGGCAAGTTGTCGATAAATGTGCTGTTGTTTGTGCGTGCCATGTATTCGCTGCATATGATTGGCCGACCAAATTTTTTTATCTCCAGAATTTCTGCTTCCAGGTTTTTTGCGTCATTGTAATTATGAAACGTAATCACATCTGAATTTGCAAACTGGAAATCATTGTAACGCTTGAATTTATCTTCATGACTCCACGGTGCAGAAGTAAGCGGTTGGCTGGGGCGTATAGACCATGCCCATTCAAATACCTTTTGAAGAAAAGGGTACGTGATATCAGTCATCTCTGAGTTGCCAGGTTCATTGTATAAATCCCACATCAAAACGCGTTTGTCATTTTTAAACTGAAGAAGGACATCTTTTGTGTACAGTTCGAGTATTTCCCATGTAGACGGATCTTGTACCATTGCAGGCCCGGGCGCTCTCATCCAACCACTGTTGTGAACACCGGGTCTGGGTTCGGGTTGCCTACCTGCTTTTGGATCGGGATTCCAGCAATCATCGAACAATACAAAAATGACTTTGATTTTGTGCTTGTCGGCGATAGAGAGAAATTCCTGAATCCGGGGAATAAAGCTGCTGCGCTCCTTCTCCCATACCAGGTTATGCAGGTATACCCTGATGGCATTAAATCCCAGGCCCTGCGCCCATCCAAGTTCTTTGTCGATAGTCTTAGGATCCCAGGTTTCTTTTTGCCACATCTCAAGTTCATTGATGGCAGTGCTGGGTATGAAATTGCAACCAACAAGCCAGGGCTGTTTCTTGTACCATTCGTTAGCCTGCGCAGCTGTCCAGATCTTTTGACCGAACGCAAATTGAGCTGATATCAGCAGAAAAATAGTCAGGAGTTGTTTCATCAATTAAAAATTTTCTCTTTTAGAATAAAACCAAGAGGCCGTCATGTCTTTTGTTTATTGCATGCAATAAAGATCGTAAGCATTGGTGGGTTTGGCAAGGGTGTCTAACTTTCTGGAAAATGAACTATCGCGTAGATTTTTTTGCCCTTTTCATTTTCCTGGGGATTGTCCAGGCTTTTTTTCTTTGCTTCTTTTTCTTTTCCAGGGAGAATCGAAAGACACCTTACAATGTCTTTCAGGGCCTTCTGCTGATTGTGATTGCCTGTAGTATCCTGGAGATTTTCATGATGTATACAGGATACATCGTCCACGCATTTTACCTCGTTGATTTCTCGGAGTCGATGGGCTTTCTGATCGGTCCCTTGTTTTACTTCGTAGTACTCAGCTTAACGCAGGGTCGCGTAGAAAAAATCAGGTATCTCCACTTTATTCCTTTTGTCCTGTATACGCTGATGTTATCGTTGTTCCTGGTCCTGCCCGAAGATGCGAAATACAACGCCTGGGTGGGCTCGTATCGTCCAGACCTGCCGTTCCGTGATTATCAATACCCCTACGATACAGATCCATTCGGAATCCGGCGCCACATCACTGAAATTATTCTGATTTCAATTTTCAGCTATTCAATTTTCTCTGCCATACAGATAGCCAGGGCTTTTAAGCAGCGAAAAGAATCATTTTGGAAACCGGTGACACCGGCGTTGCGAACTCTCCGCACCGGCGTGTTGGTCATTCTTTCTGTGTCCATACTGATCGTGATTGTGAAACTGATGAACCATGGTGATACCGGTGACCATATTTTCGCCACGTATGTGGCGATTACAATCTACCTCACGAGTTTCTCCGTTATGCGCAATTCGGGTTTTTTCAAACAAGCTTCGCTCAATGAGCCATCCAAGTACAAGGGTTCTGCCATCACCCCTGAATTGCAGGAGAACACGCTTAGGAAACTCGAGCAAATGATGCGGAACGAAAAACCTTTTCTCAAAGCTGATTTTTCCCTGCCAGATCTGGCAAAGAAACTTAATGTATCAGTTCATGCATTGTCACAAATGATTAACGACGGCTTGAGAAAAAATTTCTTTGAGCTGGCAGCAGAATACCGTGTGGAGGAGGCCAAGCGCCTTCTGCGTGAACAAGCCAACATCAAAGTGGAAGAAATAGCGGAGCAGGTGGGATACAATTCCAAGTCGTCTTTCAACACGGTATTTAAAAAGATCACAGGAATGACCCCATCAGAATACCGGTCAAAGGATCATATTTAGATATTAACAAATTTGCGCAAAAGTCAGGGGCCCTTCAGCAGCTTCGGCCCGTCAGTTCTTTCCGTCTATCTCTGGCAGCGTATAGTTCTTAAAAGGACTGGGTTGCTTCATCATGGCCTCAACATCTTTTACCGTGCGCGGTGCCATGGACGAAAGATGCTCATAACCGTCTTTGGTAAGGAGATAGTCGTCTTCAATCCGCACCGCAATCCCCCACCATTTCTTATCGCAGTTTGAATTCTCGGGAATGTAGATTCCGGGTTCAATCGTTACCGTCATGTTTTCGGAGAACTTGTCATATTCGCCGCGATCGTGTACATCAAGCCCGATGTGATGGCAGCATCCGTGAGGATAATACATGTGTTTCTCATCTTCAGTCTGGATGATACCAAGGTCCTTGAGGCCCTTGTTCACGATGCGACGCGTGGCCGCCGTGAGGTCTTTGAATGTTTCCCCCGGCTTGAGATATTTCATTCCTTCTTCCTGTGCTTTCAGAACGAGTTCATAAATCGCTTTTTGCTCCGGCGTGAATTTTCCGTTGACGGGAATAGTCCGGGTAATGTCAGCGGAATATCCGTGATACTCGGCTCCAAGATCCATGAGAATCAACTCTTTCGACGAGATGTTCGGTTTGTAGTTGTCGATGTAGTGGAGGATACAACCGTTGTGGCCCGCGCCGACAATGGATGGATATCCCAGATCTTCTGCCTGGTACTTTTTGAAAACGTACTCATGAATTCCCTGGATCTCGCGTTCCGACATGCCTGGCCGCATTGCCTTCATTACTTCGATCTGACCCTGGCAGGAAATGCGCACGGCCTTTCTCACCATCTCTATTTCTTCCTGCGTTTTAATACCCCGCAATTTCGCCATCACATCTGCGAGTGATTTAGTATCGAGATTGTTCTTTTGAGGTTCTACCTTGAGTGTGGTTGCGTTCTTTTCCGGGTAATTGACTTTCGCTTTGAATTGTATGATCAGGTCTGCAAGGTCTGCCGAGTCACGCGGATCGTTTCTTACGTCATTCTGAAAATCGAAGAACAGGACTTTATCGAATTTGGAAAAATCGACATTGTACCGTTTGAATTCAGTGTTGTTAAAAGCCTGGTTGAAGCCCAGCCCTTCCCTTGTTCCGGCTTCTCCGAGCCGGCGGCCCGTCCACATCTCGCGCAGGTGATTGCGGGGCTGAATGAAAAGAATTTCGTTGTAGTTCTCTCCGTTGGCAGCCTTTTGAAAGTCTTTAAATACGAAGAGCACAGCGTGTGGCTCCTTGTACCCGGTCAGGTAAAAGAAATCGGGATCCTGATGATAAACGTAGTCCACATCATTAGCACGATTGCGTACTGCGTTTGCGAAAAACACGGCAACTGAATTTGCCGGAAGGGTCTCTCTCAGTTTCTGCCTGCGTCCAAGGTGGAAATCCTTTGTGAGGAAATCTTCGGGAAGATCTTTTTCCTGGGAAAAAACTAAAGTAGATGCAAGAAGAAGGAAGATCGAGAGAAGCGTTTTCATGAGTCGATTGTTTTAGCAGGGCGTATTGTTAAAAGTAATCAGGAACCTTCAAACCACGCTCAACGGAAGTAAATTTTTGCCTTTTTGTTTATATGAAAGAACCGGGTGTTGAGTGGGTTGTTCTCACACATTTTTTTCAAGGACAATAAATTCGAGTTTCTGCTTAGGCTGTCCGAATCTGGGATCAGTGAAAGCGAATGGTTTTTTTTCACCCGTATGACGGTAACCGTGGCGCACATACCAGTCGATGAGTTCTTTTCGAATCGATATCACTGTCATAAAGATTGCTTTGCATCCTCGCTTTCTGGCTTCATCCTCCACAGAGGTCAACATCTCTTTTCCGATTCCCTTCCCTTGCAGATGTGGCCTTACGGTGAGCATGCCGAGATAAAGTTTGTCACCTTCGGTATGAACTTCCACGCAGCCCAGGATTTGCCCGGCCTCGACGTATTTCAAAATGCTATGTTGCGGCGATCGAATGATGTCGGCAATGGCGGCAGCGTCCGTGCGGGTGCCATCCAGCAAATCTGCCTCGGTAGTCCATCCCTGCCTTGAGGAATCACCCCGATAGGCGGAGTTAACGAGTTGGTCGAGTTCAGTGGCGTCTTCCACGCTGGCCGGTGAGATCAAAAATGACATGGGGATTGGTTTTGCAGATAGCGAAGGTCTGAACTAACATCAAAAACAGCAAAACGTTTGTTTCGAATCGTCAGGTTCGGTGTGCGACTTTATAAAATCGTCCTTCCAGACTATAAAAACAGCCTTACTTTGGGTTCCGTCAGCCGTTCATTTCGAAAAAAAAACCCATGCAGGAAACAACCGCAAATATTGGCGATCAAACCAGCCGCCGCTATGATCTGGATTGGTTGCGATTCATCGCCATTCTGATTCTTCTTTTTTATCATACGGGGATGCTGTTTAATTCCTGGTCCTGGCACATTAAGAACAGTGAAACGAGTGACAACTTTCGTTATTGGATGATGTGGTTTCACTACTGGCGGATGCCCCTGCTGCTGTTCATTTCAGGGGCAGGCACTTACATGGCCCTCGGGAAAAGAACTCCGCGACAGTTTGCCGGGGAAAGAGTTAAAAAGCTATTCATACCTCTGTTGTTTGGTATGTTTGTTATCGTACCACCGCAGATTTATTACGAACGCATTACAGAATACAGCAGCTATTGGGATTTTTATAAAACGGTTTTCAATTTCATTCCATACCCGAAAGGAAGTTTCAGCTGGCATCACCTGTGGTTCATCATGTATCTATTGTTGTATTCATTGCTCGCATTGCCATTGCTTATGTATCTGCGCTCACCTCGTTCTGAAAAATTCAAGGCCATCGTGCTTCGCTATTTATCCAGCCCGGCCGGGCTTATATCCATTCCATTTGTAATCATACTGTTTACTCAATGGTTGCTGCGTCCGTCTTTTCCGGAAGAGACGCATGATCTGATCCGTGACTGGGCATATTTTGTTTACTATGCCTGTTTTTTTGTTTTCGGAATGATTGCCTACTCAAATCAGCGGTTGTGGGAGTCGATCGGATTGAACCGGAAACATCTGCTTACAGCGGGATCTTTTTTCGTGGTAATCCTGTATGTCATCAATTTTCATTTTCGGGGGTTCTATCGCTTGCCGGCAAGTGACCATACGCTCGATATATGGTTTGATGTCGTTGCCATCATGGTGGCCTGGTCGTCGTTGATCACAGTGATAGCCTACGGCCAACATTACCTTAATCGTCCTTATCGCTTGCTTCCACGTTTTAACGAAGGGCTCTACCCATTCTACATTCTTCATCAGACCGTGATCATCATGATTGGATATTATATCTGTCGATTGGATTGGAGCGTCGCAACGAAGTTCTGGGCTGTCAGCCTGCTTACCTTGGTTATATGCGTCGTCCTCTACATGTTTTTGATTCAATCGAACCGTGTGATGAGGTTCTTGTTCGGCTTGAAGCCAAAAAATAAATAGATGGAATGGGTCTTGAATGTCGGACATTTAAAATGTCCGACATCTGAAGTGTCCGACATGTTGTTTTTACGCAGCATTTTTTCAAGTTAAATACCACCTTGAAGAAATACTTGAAATTACCCGTACAATTATTAGTCCTATTTTCCGGAGGAAGCGCAAGTTGTCAGGTTGATGGGGAGTCTCTACTCGTTTCGTAACGCTGAGACGGGGTTCGTGACTGCAACTTTGAAAACCTGAAAAATAACGACGGAGAGAGATAAGACTAACATCGCCGCAGAGGTGATAGCGAAGATCTTCCAGTCGAGGGTCGTGTGGTAAGCAAAACTTTCAAGGAACTTATCCATAAGCAGGTACGCAATCGGACAGCCGATCACAATAGCAATCAGACAAAGATTTACAAAGCCCCGCGACATCATGAGCACGATCGCAGTTACAGACGCACCCATTGTCTTGCGGATACTCACTTCCTTTTTCCGTTTTTGTGCCGTATACGCCGCAAGACCCAATAAGCCCAGTCCCGAGATGATGATTGCCATGACTGTAAAACTCATCGCCAGCGAACCAGTTATGCGCTCATTCTTGTAAAGCTTTTCAAAATCGTCGTCGATGTAACTGAATTCAAATGGATAGGACGGATTGTATTTCCTGAACAGGTTTTCAACCCGGGCGATGCTTTCGTGTTGGCCCTCGTCTTTCAATTTTACAAAGACGAGCCCTGTCCATTTCGGATTACAAATAAGAATGATGGGATCCATGGCGGTGTGCATCGATTGACTGTGAAAGTCTTTCACCACACCGATGATCGTCCCTTCGAAGCCCCACTGTGTTATCTTCTGACCGATAGGTCTGGCCATTCCCATGACTTCGACCGCTTTTTGTGTGATCACAAAATTGAGCGTGTCATTGAAATCCACTGAAAAGAAACGTCCTTCGATAAGTTCGAGCCCCATTGTTTCCGGAAAATCAATGTCAACGGAAACCGTTCTGAAAAATTGCTGACTGTTGGCTGGCTTGCCCGGCCATATCACACTTCCGTTTTGGTTGTTGACCTGCACCAGCGAATTGCTCGCCCGCGAGATTGACTCAACTCCTGGGTCCTGCATCAACTCATCCCGAAACGATTTGAAGTTTTTGCCTAAATCTCCACGTGCAGAAAAACTGATCACGGACTGGCGGTCGTATCCAATTTCAGTATTGCGGATGAATTCAATCTGGTTGTAAACGACCAGTGCACTGGCTGTGAGGATCACCGTAAGTGAAAACTGAAACACGACCAACGCTCTTCGCAGCGATCCACCTGCTCCGCCTGCCGCGATTGAACCTTTCAAGACGCTGCCCGGCTGAAACGAAGAAAGGAAAAACGCCGGGTAGCTACCCGCCATCACCCCGGTGGTGAGTACTGTGACAATAAGGATCATCACTACCACCGGGTCTGAAAGATCAAATACAATTTGTTTTGACACGAGGAGGTTGAATGATGGAAGCAGCAACAGTGTGGCTAGCACGGCGATGACGATAGCTAAAAGACTCACCAAAAGAGATTCACCGATGAATTGAATGATGAGTGAAGTGCGTTGTGCTCCAACCACTTTTCTCACGCCGACTTCTTTTGCCCGAGTAACCGCCCGCGCTGTCGCCATGTTCATGAAGTTGATACAGGCGATCACGAGGATGAACACGGCCACAGCCGAAAAGATCTGAACATATTTGATGCGTCCCCCGTCGGGCCTGCCGTTTGAAAAGTTGGAGTGGAGGTAGTAGTCGGAAAATTTTTGAAGATAAAATGTCACCTCGTCGGTCTCGCCAGCTCCGACTAATTGGTTTTGTAATTCGTTGATCTGATGTGATATGAGGCTGAGATTCTTTTCATCCGCCAGTTTCAGGTACAACGGGTAATTGTAATTGCCCCAATTGAAGCCGGTTCCCTGCTGTTCACGAATGATTTCCAGTGGGATGAGAAATTCGAATCGAAACGAGGACTCGTTCGGGAGATTTTCGAACACAGCCGCAACGGTGAGATCGTATTTACTACCCAGTCGTACGTGTTTGCCGACTGGATCTTCATTGCCAAAGAGTTTTTGCGCAAGCGACTCGGAAATAAACGTCCAATCCTTGGACCGGGACTCTACACTGGTTTGTCCATTGAGGATCCTGAAGTTGAAAATGTCAAAGAATTCGGGGTCCGAGTAATAACCCTTTTCGAGAAATGACTTGTCCCCATACTCAAAAAGTTGAGGACCATTGTTCATAGTCCTCACCGTGGAAGTCACGCCGCTCACTTTTTCACGAATGGCATCACCGAGCAATCCCGGTGTCGTGATCCACGTGATGGTGTCGGTGCCGATTGAACCCATATTACAGACCACGTGATATATCTTGTCAGCATCTTTGTAGGATCGGTCCTTTTCGACTTCATCCCTCACCCAAAGAAAAATGAACAACGTGCAGACCAGCCCTGAGGACAGGCCGATCACATTGATCAAAGAGTATAGACGCTGATTCATGAAGTTGCGGATAGCAACACGCATAAAATTGCTGAGCATAGCGGATTCGTTTGCTCAAAGGATTCCCTGGATTTCCAGGAGTTGCATCAGTGTGGCTAAAAAGTCAATTTTGACCGAGAGGCTGTATTTACTTTTCGATTTCACGGATCTCGAAATCTTTCCCTTTTCCAAATTTGACGACGTCAAGAAGCATGAAACGTTCCAGCGTGGTAAGATCTTTTACATGAAAGTCACCGGATTGCGTAATGCTTTCTATCATGAATTCATACTTGTCGCCAAAGTTGACGAGCCTGTACTTTTTCCCCACACGCAACACATCGAATGATAGCCCGGCCATACTCAAAGATCTTCCTCACGTTCCAGCATCAGGATAGACGCCTGCGGCACAATAAAATATTTTTCACTTTCGTAAAGAACTTCGATCGCACCTTTTTGTAAAAAAATGGCGAGGTCACCCTCCTGTGCCTGAAGCGGCAGGTATTTGATTTGATCTTCCTTTCCCTTCCACAAGTCATCTTCATCGGCCGGCATTGGTAATGGATAACCAGGCCCCACTTTAATCACGTAGCCTTTCTGAATCCGCTCTTTCTCCTGAACGCCGGGCGGGAGGTAAAGACCGCTTTCTGTCTTATCGGATTCCTTGGCAGGACGAATCAAAACACGATCGCCAACTACGATGAGTTTCTTGAGTTTATGATCGGGTGTGATTTTCATTTCAGAAAAATAATTACCAGGCAAAATTAACAAGGTTTGCAACCGATCATACCGATTTTAATGCAAACGTTCAGAAACAAATAGCGATCGGTAAGATCAGGCATGCAGTCATTTGGTCCGGGAACACCTATCCCTCGAATAAGTTTCCCTGGTCTTTGTTCTTTGCAATCTCGTCTTCCGTGGAATAAAGCGGAAGCTTATTCAGCTCCCGGCTGAGCATGGAGTCCTGAGTGATGATGCCTCGCTGATTGGCCTCAATTTCCAGACGCTCATTGTCCATCTTCAGATCCTTCACGCTGATCTGTCGTGCGCGTCGCTCTATCGGCGGGTTTAGTTTTTCTGATTTCTCGAACTCGATCACTTTGTCAAGGAGTTCCTTGGGCAGGTCGGCTTCGCTGCGATACACCAGCTCAAAGAATTGCTTTGCAAAAAAGCCATCGATTTGTATCCGGCGTTTTGATAGATGCACAAATTTCCCGATCACACGACAAATGTTCTCTCTCTCCTCAGGGCTCAGTTGCTGCGCGAACTCGTAATCTTCAATGCGCTGCAAGGCCAGCATGATCGGCTCCAGCGCGTCAATGGAGATAATGTAGACTGTGTAATCGCTCAAGCGATATGCAAACTGGGAAAGGTGATCGAGTGTATTGCTGGGCACCACTAAAAAAAGTTCGCGACGAACATCTTCTTCGCGGACGTACTTTCCACTCTCCACCTGTGCCTTGATGTAGCTTGGAAAATTCCGCAAATCATCATTCGCAGGACTCTTCGCATCGAAGATGATGTACTCGTTGTTGATGCGCAGCGTATTGTCGGGTTTTCCTTTGAAAGGAACCTTATCTACATATTCGATCGTGTATTGACTGCAGAGGGCTTTGATCCGGTTTCTCACATTGTCTTCGTGATTGATCCAAGTCTCCTTCAGTCGCTTGATTCGCTCGATCTCAGCGAGGTTTCTTTCGTTGACTTCGCGTTCGCGGTCCCGCTGAATTTTTTCCTGCGCTTTGGCGAATGAGGCCAGCCCATTGGACAATTCAGTCTTTCTGAACTCATCTTCTTTTTGAAACTGCGCGATCTGGGTGCGGGCCTGCTGTAGGTTGTTTTCGGAATTTTTTAATTCCTGTTGAACAGCCGCCAACTCATTTGCAAGATCGCGGCCTCTTTTCATGTAGGTGCTGTTGGCTTCCGTTAGTCTGGCGATCTCGCCGATACTGCTTTCATGCTGCTTCTTCGTCACCTGGGTCTCGGCGATGAGGTGGGTGTTGGATTCCTGGAGGTTTTTGGAAACTCCTTTCTCCAGCTCCAGAGCATTAGAAAGCTTTGCGTTTTCGGTTTTCAGATTATCCACGATGGCGGTAAGTCGTTGCAAATCACCATTCGCATCAATCAGCAAAGATTTGATCCGGCCCCAGCCGAACAAACGCTGCAGGAAAGAAATCTCTTTCAACTGATCGAAAGCCTTCCTCAGGTTGTCGAAATTAAGATCCATTTTATAAGAGTTTAAAAAATATCAGAACTCGATGAGCACCTGGTTCTTTTCAACTGAGTCGCCCTTTTTTATTTTCAATTGCTTTACAGTTCCCTCTCCCGGCGCTTTGATTACATTTTCCATTTTCATCGCTTCAAGCACCAGCAACGGGTCGCCCGCTTTCACGGTCTGACCTGCGTCGACCCTCAGATCGATGATCAAGCCCGGCATCGGTGCCTTCAAAACGTTGAGCTTGCCGGCGCCTGTACTGTTCATACCCATTTTCTCCAGCAGCAGATCAAATTTGTCTTTGAGCTGCACCGAATATTTCCTGCCATTAATTTTTAGTTCGACCGTTTTGGTATCGAAGTCGGTTTTTACTAGTTCTGCGTTATACCCTTTGCCCATATAAAGAATGTGGAAATGTCCGGCTCCGAGTGAACTGACATCCCAATCCAGCGCATTCCCGTCCACAATCCAGCTTTCGTCGCCAGCGACGATCTCAAAGGTTTTTCCGTTCGTGAGGGCTCTGTACATAGATCAAAAATAGGCAGTGGGCGGGTCGTTTGATTTAAAATATTCAAATTTGTTTCCCTTGTTGGGCCTGATATTGAATTCACTCTATTTTCATTACCTGTCGTGATCTGGAAAACACTTCTCTCTGCAAACCGCCCCGGGCAAAACACAATTCCCTCCGAAGCGTCGCGAAGCGCCTTTGAACAGGATTACGATCGCATTATTTTTTCGCATCCCTTCCGGCGTTTACAAGACAAAACGCAGGTTCACCCGCTGCCGGAGCACGACTTCGTCCATACACGCCTTACCCACAGTCTGGAAGTATCCAGCGTTGGAAGGTCGCTTGGAAAACGTGTGGGTGAAATTATACTTCAACGCCATCCAGAGCTGAGCGAAGATTTCACTCTTTTTGATTTTGGTGCCATCGTAGCCGCCGCTTCGCTCGCTCACGACCTCGGCAATCCTCCGTTTGGTCATGCAGGTGAAGATGCATTGTCTGATTTTTTTCTTGAGAATCAGAATTTCAAAAAAAATATGAGCGAAGCGGAGTGGCAGGATCTCATCAGGTTTGAAGGTAACGCGCAAGGATTCAGAATACTTAATCAACCCGAATATGGATTGAAACTCACCTGGGCAACACTCGGTGCCTTTACCAAATATCCTTGCGCCTCAACGCTCCCAAATCGTGATAAATTAAAAAAGAGTCAGAAGAAATTTGGATTCTTTCAAACAGAAAAAGGTCTCTTTACAGAACTCGCTACACAACTTGAACTCAGTAGAAACGGTGAAGCCTGGGCACGCCATCCTTTGGCTTTTCTGGTGGAAGCAGCGGATGACATTTGCTATAGCATCATAGACCTCGAAGATGGCTGCAGGATGGGGCTGGTAGGTTTTGATGAGACCGTTGATCTGCTGGCTCCCATTCTGAAAGATAAACTCAATCGCGAAAAACTGGCTGGTAATGAAGGCTTGAACAAGAAATTGGGAACACTACGCGCCCTGACAATCGGTGAATTGATCGATGCGTGCACGACTGTGTTTGTCGATCATGAGCGTGAAATTGTTGACGGAAAATACGATGCCGCGTTGGCTGATATCTGTGATTTCCGCGATGCCTTAAAAAAAATCAGCGACGTCTCCGTAAAAAAAATCTACCGGGCCCGACAGGTTGTAGAAATCGAAGCTGCCGGCCACGAGGTGTTGCCTGGCTTGCTCAAAGAATTCACAAAAGCCGGTACACTCATTCGTAATAGGGAAAAATCACGCAAGTACGAGAACCTGGCGTTGCTGCTGCCCATTGAAACGCAGCGGGCAATCACACAGAGCGAAAGCGAGTACCACATGCTTCGCAGCGTCATTGATTTTGTTTCCGGGCTCACCGACCGCCACGCACTTTCTTTGTACAGAAAGATCAAAGGAATCTCGTATTAAGCCATTTGCCGGAATAGGGCATTTTTGAGTTAAAAAACCGGCACTTTTAACACCTCCATGGGAGCTTTTAAGGCCCTAAACCCCTGAAATTTTCTACATTTGCCTGCCTTTGCCGAAGCGGTTTCGCGCAGGCAGGCGTCTTTGTAGAAATACTTTTTTGTGTGGTCGAGGATTGCAGATAGTATCATTCGTTTCCGCCTGCCTTTGATGGGTGTCATCGCCGTGCTCACGGCGGTCATGGGATACTTTGCCACGCGGGTCGAATTAAGCTACGACATGACGCGGACCGTGCCCCCGAATGACCCCGACATGATCTTTTTGAATAAGTTCAAAGATCAATTCGGTGAGGATGGAAACATCGTCGCGGTGGGCGTTAAAGACAGCGCGATTTACAAGGTTGAAAATTTTCAGAAGTTTCGAGACCTGGGCGCCAACATCAGAAAAATCGCGGGTGTCAATGAAGTATTGTCATTACCGCGCCTGAAGATCATTTTAAAAGACACTGCAAACAGTAAATTCTATCTGTCTTCGCTTTTTCCCGATTCAATCTCTTCACAGCAAAAGCTCGACAGCTTGTTGAAAGAGTCTCAGAAGCAAAAGATCTACATGGATAAACTTGTCAACCTTAACAACGGCGCCACCCTCATGCTGGTATCCGTCGAAAAAGGTGTGGCAAACTCAGCCAAACGTGTCGATATGATCAACGCATTGCAGGCGTATGGGGAAGAATTCACAAAATCGACGGGCATTACGTTGCGTTATGCCGGCCTTCCGTTCATACGTTCAGTGGTAGCGCAGCAGGTGAAGCGGGAACTTTCGTTTTTTACCTACATGTCGGCGATCGTCACGGGCTTGATCATGCTGGTGTTTTTCCGCTCCGTGCGCGCAGTTCTTTTTTCGATGGTCATGATTGGTGTGATGGTTGTCTGGACGCTTGGTACCATTGCGTTATTTGGATTTAAAATCACCTTGCTTAGTGGCTTAATCTCACCTGTGATCGTCACGATCGGCATTACAAACGCCATCTACCTGTTGAATAAATATCATGTCGAGTACGTAAAAACGAAAAACAAAGTTGAGGCGATACGAATCGTGGTTCAGCGGATGGGTCTCGCCACGTTTCTTACAAACCTCACCGTTGCGATTGGATTTCTCACGTTGCTGTCAACGGATGTCGTGATACTTCGGGAATTCGGAATTGTCGCCGGCCTCAATATCATTGCGTTGTTTTTCGTGAGCCTTGTGATGATCCCTGGCATTCTTACCTGGCTCCCCGAACCAACATCGAAACATCTCAGACATCTTAATTTTCCAATTCTGGGGTCGTTCGTGCGCGGCATTGACTTGCTGGTACATCGGCGGAGGCCCGTGATCTATATTTCAACCATTGCCCTGGTTGTGGTTTCTGCCATAGGAATGATGCGCCTGGAATCGCTATCGTTCATGGTGGATGACCTTCCTGAAGACAGCCAGATCAAAAAAGACCTGAAGTTCTTCGAGACCAATTTCAGCGGTGTAATGCCGTTGGAGTTTGTGGTGGACACCGGCAAAAGACGGGGCTTGCTGCAGGTTAACAACCTCAGAAAAGTTGAAGAATTCGAAAATTACCTCGATTCAATACCGATGATTTCAAGGCCTCTTTCATTGGTGAGCCTTGTCAAGGCTGCCAAACAGGCATTCTACAACAACAACCCGGCTTATTTCACAATCCCCACAAACCAGGAGCGTGGTTTTATTCTGCGCTACATGAAGGGACAAACTGACAACAGTGGTTTGTTTAAGTCGTTTGCGGACTCCACATTCCAAAAGATGCGCATCAGTTGCCAGATGGCCGACATCGGCTCGAAGCGCATGGATTCACTCATCACGGGCTCCATCAATCCGAAAATCCTTTCATTGTTCGGTGACCCCACCGACTCTAAAACCGAAGTGAAAGTGAACGTTACCGGGACTTCCGTTTTGTTCATCAAGGGCAATAAATTTCTGATCGCAAACCTTTGGGAAAGTTTGATCCTCGCATTCATACTCATCACGATCAGTATGGCTGCACTGTTTGCCAACGTGAGGATGATTGTGATCTCCTTGATCCCGAACCTTGTGGCCATGATGATCACTGCCGGACTGATGGGATTCTTTCATATTCCCCTCAAAGCGAGTACAGCACTTATTTTCAGTATCACGTTTGGCATTTCAGTGGATAACTCCATTCGATTCCTCGCAAAATACCGGCAGGAATTGCTCGCGACCGGATTTTTCGTGCCCCGTTCTGTTAGTGAAAGTATTCTTGAGACGGGTAAGAGTATTATTTATACGTCGGTTGTACTTTTTGCCGGTTTTATCATTTTCACATTCTCAGATTTCGGTGGAACGATCGCCCTGGGCATTCTCACCTCTACCACGCTGGTGATATCCATGTTTACCAATTTGATCCTGCTGCCCGCGCTGATTCTGACCTTCGATAAACCACGCAAAGCGAAAGGTGAAAAATTATTGATCGATGATTTCGATTCAACCTTCTATGGCGAGCATGACGATGAGGAAATCGACCTTAAAAAGATCCGCATCCAGGAAACAAAATCCTGAAAACATAAAGTAAATGTTAATTAAAGCAGTGTCCCTGCTTAAAGTCTGAATAGTGTAATGAGCAAATACAAGGAAAACAAGGAATTGAATTTTGCGAAGGTCGCAGAACAAATGCTGGCGTTCTGGGACAACGAAAAAATATTCGAGAAATCCGTATCGAACCGCAACGGTAAACAGACGTTCACCTTTTATGAAGGCCCCCCTTCAGCGAACGGCACGCCAGGTATTCACCACGTTATGGCGCGAACCGTAAAAGATATCTTTTGCCGCTTCAAGACATTACAAGGCTATCAGGTAAAAAGAAAAGGCGGCTGGGACACGCATGGCCTTCCGGTAGAGCTTCAGGTTGAAAAGGAACTCGGCATCACCAAAGATGATATCGGCAAAAAAATCTCAATCGAAGATTATAATAAGAAGTGCCGTGACACGGTGATGAAGTACAAGGATCAATGGGATGACCTCACCCGAAAAATGGGCTATTGGGTCGATCTTGAACATCCTTACATCACCTATAACAATGAATACATCGAGACCTTGTGGTGGATACTGAAACAGTTTTACAACAAGGGATTGCTTTACAAGGGATACACAATCCAGCCCTATTCCCCGTCAGATGGCACAGGCCTCAGTTCCCACGAGTTGAATCAGCCAGGCTGCTACAAAGACGTGAAGGACACTTCCGTGGTAGCTCAATTCAAAGTGAAGCGCGACGCGAAATCGGAGTTTTTGTTCAAAGACGTGGATCGCGAGGTGTTCATACTTGCCTGGACCACAACACCCTGGACGCTTCCATCCAACACCGCGCTGGCCGTAGGAGCGAAGATTACCTATGTTCAGGTGAATACATTCAATCCCTACACTTTCAAGCCGGCAAGCGTTGTGCTGGCAAAGGATCTGATGGGAAAATATTTCTCAGAGAAGAATAAGGACCTGAAAGTTGCCGATTATAAGCCCGGCGACAAAGCGATCCCATTCCACACGGTTCGGGAATTCACAGGCAAAGAACTTGTGGGCGTAAAGTATGAACAACTGATGTCGTACGTGCAGCCCTTGTATGACGTCGATAAAGCGTTTCAGATCGTTGCCGCCGATTTTGTGACAACAGAAGATGGTACCGGCGTAGTACACACGTCCCCCACATTCGGCGCTGATGACTTCCGCGCAGCAAAGCAAAATGGAATACCGCCAATGACGGTGCGCGATGAAGCAGGCAATGAAGTTCCCACCGTTGACAAGAAAGGAAAATTCATTTCACAGATTGGCGAAAAACTGAAAGAAGGCGTAAAAAAGTTCTCCATCAAAACACACAAGCCGCTCGGTGCCGATGACTTCTATGTGAAGAACTACACAGACGAAGATGAGAGCAACCCCGATTATAAAAATACCGATGTCATCATTTCCATTATTCTTAAGGAAGAGAATAAGGCATTTAAAGTCGAGAAATACGAACACACTTACCCGCACTCCTGGCGCACGGATAAACCTGTGCTTTATTATCCCCTTGACGCATGGTTCATTAAAACGACAGCGCTGAAAGACAG
Organism: Cyclobacteriaceae bacterium; assembly: GCA_044227305.1. GTDB lineage: Bacteria > Bacteroidota > Bacteroidia > Cytophagales > Cyclobacteriaceae > ELB16-189. The sequence continues at coordinate 159,955 of JBGAFJ010000004.1, forward strand.
GATGGTGGAATTGAACAAAACCATCAACTGGAAACCTGAATCCACCGGGACCGGACGTTTCGGTAACTGGCTGGAGAATCTCGTGGATTGGAATTTGTCACGATCAAGATATTGGGGAACACCGCTTCCCATCTGGAGAACGAAAGACGGCAAGGAGGAAATCTGCATAGGTTCAATCGACGAACTTAAAACTGAAATCGCAAAGGCGAATAAACTGGGAGTGACAGGCATCAAGCAACAGTCCACCGACATTCCTGATCTCCATCGACCCTTCGTAGATGACATCGTGCTGGCAAGCAAATCCGGGCAGCCCATGTATCGAGAGCCTGACCTCATCGACGTATGGTTCGACTCAGGTGCGATGCCTTATGCCCAATGGGGCCTCGATGTTGAAAAGCTTCGGAAAAACGATCCGCAGCCATTCAAAAGCGACTGGGATGGCGCATACCCGGCAGATTTTATCGCAGAGGGCGTTGATCAAACGCGTGGCTGGTTTTTTACGCTTCATGCGATCGCCGCGATGTTGTACGATAGCGTGGCATTCAAAAATGTAATCTCCAACGGCCTCGTGCTCGACAAAGACGGAAACAAAATGTCGAAGCGGAAAGGCAACGTTGTAAATCCCTTTGAAACGCTCGCAACATTTGGTCCGGATATCGCACGCTGGTACATGATGGAGAACGCGCCTCCCTGGGACAACCTGAAATTTGACATGGATGGCCTTGTGGAAACACAACGTCGCTTCTTTGGAACGCTGATGAACACCTATTCTTTCTTCGCCTTGTATGCCAACATAGATGGCTTCGTGAAGGATGAAATGAAAACGGGTTCGCCTAAAGACCTCTCGATACTGGATCGGTGGATCATTTCAAAGCTTCAGACGCTCATCGTTGAAGTAACCGATGCCTACAACGACTACGAGCCCACCAAAGCAGCGAGATCAATCCAGAATTTTGTAAACGATCATTTGTCCAACTGGTACGTACGTTTGAATCGCAAAAGGTTCTGGCAGCCCACCGCTGAGAAGAGCGCTGGTCAGATGCAATTGTCGGCGGACAAGATCGCGGCTTACGAAACTTTGTTTGAGAGCCTGATGGTGACTGCACAGTTGATGTCGCCAATCGCTCCGTTTTATTCCGAATTCTTGTACCGCAGCCTTACCGAAAACATTCGCGACAAAGCAATAAAACACAATACGCCGCTCCGCCACGAATCGGTGCATCACACAGACCTCGTGAAGGCAGAGAAGAGCCGAATTGATTCCGAATTGGAACTGTCGATGGAATATGCCCAGAAGATTTGCTCCCTGGTTCACTCGATTCGAAAGAACAGTCGGATCAAAGTGCGTACACCGTTGCAAAAAGTGTTGCTGCCGGTATTGGATGAAAAATTCGCGCAACGTGTGAAAGTCGCAGAAGATATCATCAAGTCGGAAGTAAATGTCAAATCGATTGAATACATCGACGACACTTCCGGGCTGTTGATACGGAAAGTAAAACCCAACTTTGCAAAACTGGGTAAGCAGTATGGGCCGAAGATGAAAGAAGTATCCGCAGTCATCAACACTTTATCGAAGGATGAGATCAATCTGTTGGACAAAAATGGCACGCTGTCGAAAGGCGGCTTCGATCTGGTGTTGGAAGATGTGCTGATCAGCTCCGAAGATATACCGGGATGGGCTGTAGCGACTGAAGGTGGTATCACCGTGGCACTTGATATTTCGGTCACCGACGCCTTAAAAAGGGAAGGTATTGCCCGCGATTTTGTTAACCGGGTTCAGAATATGCGTAAGGAAATGGGACTTGAGGTCTTGGATAAAATCGGCATCGAAGTCGAAAAAGACGGTGAACCAGCGACATCGGCGCTGCGGGAATTTGGAGATTATATCAGAACCGAAACTCAGGCAATGAGTCTGGAGTTAAAGGAAAAAGTCGCTGAAGGAACCGAAGTGGATATGGATGAGTTTGTATTGAAAGTGAAAATAACCCTTAAAAAATGATCAGATTTACGGGGTTTCACTCGTATGTCGGGATATAGAACGATTCTGAATGAAGATTTATAAATATTTTTTCGTGGCCTTGCTGGTGATAGGCATCGACCACACAGTAAAACTCCTGGTATACAAAAATATGTATCTGCATCAGGAAGTGAACGTGATTGGGGATTGGTTTAAACTGCACTATCTGTTGAATCCCGGAATGGCGTTCGGAATCCGGTGGTCCAACGAATTTGGAAAGCTTGCACTCACGTTGTTTCGCATTGGCGCGATGGTCGGCATTGGCTGGTATTTGTATCGCTCCGCAAAGCGGGCAGCTCATCCCGGATTTCTGGTCTGTCTCGCACTCATTCTGGGGGGAGCGGTTGGCAATGTGGTGGATAGTATTTTCTACGGAGCCCTGTTGAATAACGCGCCGATTGGGTCACCCACTCCCTGGTTTCATGGTCAGGTGATCGATATGTTGTTCTTCCCAATGTTCGAGTTCTATTGGCCTGATTGGGTGCCTATGGTCGGGGGTGAAAGTTTCCTGTTCTTCAGCCCGGTTTTTAACATTGCGGACTCATCGATATTCCTGGGGGTAGTGGCGATCCTCATTTTCCAACGGCGTTTTTTCGCAGAACATGAGGAAGGAACGAAGGCCGTGCCGGAAGGCACCACAAGTCATGTAGATGGAATTCCTTCAGCGCAATTGAATCAGGATGGCATGGCCAGTGGTGAGCCATCTAATACCGATCTCCCATCCGCTTCAGCAAATTGACAGGCCATGGCCGAATCACTTATCATTTCCCAAACAGCAACGAAGGCGGAACGCTACGAACAACTGGTTCCGCAGATTGAATCTTTGGTGACCGGTGAATCTGATGTCGTTGCCAATCTCTCAAACATTGCCGCAGCGCTGAAGCAGGCCATGAATTTTTTCTGGGTCGGTTTTTATGTTGTAAAGAACAACGAGCTCGTGCTGGGTCCCTTTCAAGGCCCGATCGCGTGTACCCGTATTGCGTTCGGCAAAGGTGTGTGTGGAGCAAGCTGGAAAGAAAAGAAAGTGATCGTGGTTCCCAATGTAGATGAATTCCCGGGTCATATCGCCTGCAGTTCTGCTTCCAAATCAGAAATCGTTTTACCAGCCTTCAAAAAAAATGAAGTGGCGCTCGTGCTCGATGTCGACAGCGATGTGCTCAATGATTTTGATGAAGTCGATGAAAAGCACCTTCGTGAAGTGATGCGTATTGTGGAGAGGTTTATTTGAAAATCCAGGGGTTGGCAAAGTGCCGGATATCTGAAGCCGAAAGCAAACTAAGCCAGTCATCATTTGTCGTAAGGATAGACTCCGCCAAACTGATCACGCGCAGTAAGATATTGTTAACTGCCACTTTACTCCTATCTTTGCAAAACCTTTTGCCAGTTGGTAAGGAAGTTCTTTCCGCTTGACAAAAACTATCTTCTCGAAGCTGCTCAGCTTCGCTCGGAACGCCGTCTCCTTTTAGAACTCATCGATCTTGCAAAAATCAGATACCAGCAGGTTCATAATCCACTTGGATTAAATGATGCCTTCAGTGAAAAAATTGAAAGATTTTCTCCGGCTGATCTAAAGCCTCTCTCTGCGTTCTATGAAAACCTGGCAGGTGTTTACCGGTTCAAATTTGGGGAGACCCAGCTTGGCTTTTTATGGGACGGGAAAGATCACACCGATAAGTATGAAGAAGATTGGAGTGTCACCTTCCGGCAATGGACCGACCGCCTGTGTACTACGCCGCAATTTGTGCAGGCTGTGCTCGACCTCAGTGTTTTTCTTCCGGACAATCACCAAATACACCTTGCAGAGAATCGAATGAACGCTGTGATGCTCGCACTCTTCGAGCTGAAGATCCACAAACAAAAGGGCATCGTTCAAATGAAAGTAGCCTGATTACTTACGATGGGAATTGACCATTCCCCGGCGCGGCTTCGTGCTTTTGCGTCTTCGCGGCGAAAATCCATTAAACTGCATTCTAACCTTCGTTCAAACGATACAAAAAGGTAATTCGCCTATCCGAAATCCAACGCGGGCACATTATATTTGATTGCTAACCCCTCCTGAACTATGAGAAAAATATTCATTGTCAGTGCCCTGGCTGTTACCGCACTGATTCTCCTGTGGGCTTATTTCTGGACTGACGCACTTTTCGCGTTTATCATCGTCGGCCCCGTGATTTACATGGGTATTTCCGATATGATTCAAACCAGACAATCGATCAAGCGCAACTTTCCTGTGATCGGAAGACTGAGGTATTTTTTCGAAATGATCAGACCGGAAATTCAGCAATACTTTGTCGAGTCGAACACCGATGGGGCACCGATCAACCGAAACGAAAGATCCGTGATCTATCAGCGGTCGAAGAAGCAAATTGACACCATCCCGTTTGGGACGCAATTGAATGTGTACGCAGAAGGGTATGAATGGATCACGCATTCCATTTCACCCAAAGATTTTCATAAGATGAATCACAATCCGCGTGTTCGCTTCGGTGGAAAGGAGTGTAAGCAACCGTACGACATGAGCGTGTTGAATATATCAGCAATGAGTTTTGGGTCGTTGAGTCAGAATGCAATTCTCGCCCTGAACTCAGGGGCTCAAATGGGTGGCTTTGCACACAACACAGGGGAAGGTGGGTTGAGCCCGTATCACCTGCAGCCCGGTGGGGACATCATATGGCAGATAGGAACCGGCTACTTCGGAGCCCGTACCGAAGATGGAAACTTCTCAGGTGAGGCATTTCAGAAGAATGCCACGAAGCCCAACGTGAAGATGATCGAGATAAAACTCTCGCAAGGAGCCAAGCCCGGACACGGGGGAATTTTGCCGGCAAAAAAGAATACGCCTGAGATTGCCGCGATCCGTCTCGTGAAAGCGGGCACTACAGTTTTTTCCCCGCCTTTCCACAGCGCGTTCACCACACCTACTGAACTGATGGTGTTTGTTAAAAAGCTGCGGGATTTATCAGGCGGCAAACCTGTGGGCTTTAAACTTTGCGTGGGACGCAAATCCGAATTTCTATCCATCTGCAAGGCGATGGTGCATCTTAACATCTATCCCGACTTTATTACGGTAGATGGTGGCGAAGGTGGCACCGGCGCTGCTCCTCCGGAGTTCACCAACTTTGTCGGAATGCCGTTGCTTGATGGACTTTCGTTTGTCGATAATGCGTTGCGTGGTTTTGGTATCCGCAATGAAATGAAAATTATCGCGGCAGGGAAAGTACTTACCGGGTTCCATATTTTCCGCGCGATGGCATTAGGTGCTGACACTTGTAACTGCGCGCGGGCCATGATGATGGCACTGGGATGCATTCAGGCTCTCGAATGCAATACAAACACATGCCCCACGGGCGTGGCAACGCAGGATCCTTATTATATGAAAGGACTGGTTGTCGAAGACAAAAAAACGCGTGTAGCAAACTTTCATAAAAATACCGTTGAAAGCTTTGTTGAATTGCTAGGCGCCGCCGGCCTGGATCATTCGGATAAAATCAACCGCACACACGTTTACCGCCGCGTGTTTATGAACCTCGTGAAGACCTACGAAGATATTTATCCAACAATTCCTGACGGCTGCCTTTTGCCAGGCGGAGATGTTCCGTTTGATCTCGAGGACGATATCAAACGATCGTCTGCGGAAGTGTTTGAGGTGGCATAACCCGCATAACCCGCAGCCCGCAGTTTAAACTGCGGGCTGCGGGCTATGCGATTATTCTTTCACCTTAAATCCCAACTCTTTCAATTGATCCTTGCTTAATTGGATCACATTGACGTCGATTTTTATCGGTGTAAGTGGGGCATCTAATGTATCGGTCGGCACCGCAACAATCTGGTCGACGACATCCATGCCTTTAAAAACCTGTCCAAAGACCGTGAACTTGTTATCCAGTCTTGCTTCCCCGTTTTTATTCTGAACGATATAAAACTGACAGCGCGCTGACAACATTTCCGGGTTATTATCCCGTCCGGCACCTACAGCACCGTAAGTATGTTTGATCGAATCGTTGAATTCAGGTTTCAGCAAATAGTTGGGATCATGAAACCCTTCCGGTGTGTCCGGACACCCACCCTGGGCGACGAAATTGTTGATGACGCGATTGAAAGTCAGTGAATCCCAATAGCCATCATTTGCCAATTGGATAAAACTGGCTTTGTGATTGGGAGTTTCTTCATAGAGCCAGAATAGAATTTCACCCTTATCGGTCTTGATTTGCCCGATGGAATACGTTTTATCATCCTTTTTGGCACATGAAAAGAATAGGACTACCAGAACGAAGACGATGATGCGGCTCATATTTTTTGTTTACGGTTTATGCAAAATCTGCAAAAAAACCCTCAGCAGCAAAGAATCAGCGCCGGATCTCGAAAGATGAATAACCTTTGAATTCGCCCGGTTCAGATTCAACTTGATTCACCGTAGCCCGAGGGGATCCATCCCAGCACCATTTTACGAATTGCTGAAGTTTTACAGAATCACCTTCCGCTTCAATGTACACGGTGCCGTCATCGTGATTTTCAACAAATCCGTTGATGCTTAAAGTCAAAGCCTTTTCACGCGTGTGATGCCTGAAGTTTACACCTTGTACTTTGCCAAACACGGTGATATTCACATGATCCATCAGAAAATGTAGTCTGTACTGAGGAAAGCAGATTCACGGTTTCTTAAAATATTTCCAACGATCTGCTTGTTTTCTGGTGTCGTCTTGGCCGCCACCAGTGTTCTGATCGAGAATACACGCAAGGCATCTGAAATAGAAAGGGTGCCTTCCGCTGAATCTTTTCTTCCGTTGAACGGGAATGAATCAGGACCACGCTGGCATTGCGTATTGAGATTGATCCGACCCACCTGATTCGCAAACGCGTCGATGTAATGGGCAATGCGCTTCGAGTCTTTTCCAAAAAGGCTCAACTGCTGGCCAAAGTGTGAATTCAGTACATAGGCAACTGGCTCATCGTCTGTTTCAAAAGGCACGATAGGGATCACCGGACCGAACTGCTCCTCATAATAGACTTTCATTTTATTGTTCACCGGATAGAGCACTGCCGGATAAAAGAAGGTGCGGTCCACCATGCCCCCCCCTGGATTCATCACGCGCGCTCCATTCGCAACCGCATCCGACACCAGGCTGGCGAGGTAGTCAGTTTTTCCCGGTTCGGGAACAGGCGTAAGTGCAACCCCTTTATCCCAGGGCATCCCGGGTTTCAGCGTGGCGATCGCATCGCATAACTTTTTAAGAAAAACATCTAGTATGCTGCGATGTACAAAAAGAATCTTCAGCGCGGTACAACGTTGACCATTGAAGGACAACGTACCCAGCAGGCATTCGCTCACGGCGTTGTTGAGATCGGCATCCGGCAAAATGATCGCTGGATTTTTTGCGTCAAGTCCAAGAATAGCCTTAAGCCTGTGCGACTTAGGGTGAAGCTTTTTCAGATCGTTTGCGCCTTTGTTCGTTCCGATAAATGCGAATACATCAATCTTCCCCGTTTCCATCAGCGCTCCCACGGTTTCCCTCCCGCGACCATAAATGATATTGATCACGCCTTTCGGGAAACTATCGCGGAATGCTTCCAGCAACGGACGAATCAACAACACCCCATATTTCGCGGGTTTGAACACGACGGTATTCCCCATGATCAGCGCGGGGAATAAGGTGGTGAAGGTTTCATTCAACGGATAATTGAAGGGACCCATACACAGCGCCACACCTAATGGAACGCGGCGAACCTGCCCCATGATCCCCTGTTCCTGCACAAACTTCGCGGAATTGCGATCAAGTTCTTTTAAGGCATTGATCGTATCAACAATGTAATCACAGGTTCTGTCAAATTCTTTTTCTGAGTCCTTTTGCGATTTGCCAATTTCCCACATCAGCAGATTCACTACGATGGTTCGCTGCTCGCGCATCTTTAGGAGAAAGCGTTCAACGTGTTCAATGCGCTCCGTCACGGTCATCAGTGGCCATTCCCCATGACCCAGGTCGTACGCTGTCACTGCGGCATGGAGCGCTTCCATCGCCTCCGTGGAAGTAAGCAGCGGAGTGCTGCCCAGTACTTTTTGTTCGTGGTTGGCTCCTTTTCTTATAAAGATTGGGCTCATCACGGGATTCATATCGCCCTTCCAGATACGCAGTTCTCCATTGATGAGGTACTCACGCTGTTCTATGGGTTTGTCGAGACGTACGGCTTCCGGGATGGACTCTTCAGACGGAAAAATGTCGGCAAATTGCTCGCTCATGTTTTATTCAGTTGGGTGTAATGTATTCTTTACGCGTTGTGCGAGTTCCAAGTAATGCTGATAACTCCTTGTAAGTTATCATGAAAGCGTCAACTGGACAATTTATACGACACAATAGACATTTCAACCCGTCTTGACTTTGACGATTTCGTTGGAATGATAAAATCGGTAACGATTGTTAATGGCGTATTCCGCAGATCTTGCAGTGCTTCCTTTTTTCAAGCGGCCGGATCTTCGGTGGTTTCTTATGGCCAAAATAGGGAGGTCTCATATAGTCGGTGGCTTCACCCCGCTCAAGAGTTTTTTCGCGTTTCTCACGCTGCCGCCAGTTGCTTTCCATCCGGTCGTTATACTCGTTAACGGCATCGTACGATACGGCACGCTTTTTTTTCTTCTTGGTTTTTTTTGGACCGTAATACTTTACCGGATTTACGGGTTGAAGGGTACTAGGGAAATTCTTGTCTTTGTTGTCTTTGCCCGGGGATGATTGTGCCCATGCGCCGGCAGAGACCGCCTCACAGAAGAGAAATATCAATATGACCCTGGCCTTCATCCCGCAAAGTTAAGGACGAATGAATGTAAATGGATGCGCAGGAACGCAGATAATTTAATGCCGGATGGCGCACTCGTTGCAATACCGCATTTTGTAGGGTGGTTTTCTCTTTGGGATTCGTTTGTGACCGAAATAACGGGGGTCCGAGTACTGCGGTTTGGATAACTTTTTCAGAATTTTTTTCTTCTCGCGTGCTGCTTTTTCAACGCGGTCGTAGAATTCGTAGCGGGCTGTGTGAGTGACTTTGGCCTTCTTGAACCTGGAGGCTTTCACATGGCGCGGAGAAAGGACTTGCGTTTTTTTAGCCGGCTCCAGTGAAGTCGCTTGGGAGGCTTGTCCGATCGATTCAACAGTAAACAATAGACCAACAGCCAGAAGACAAAGATATCTCAGGTTTTGCATAGCAGAACTCTAACGTCTGCCGTTGCAAATTATTTTAAACCGAGTTTGTAAGGTGCCGAGGTGCTGAAGTGTTGACGTCTTTAAGTCTCAACTGTAACAGCTCCGTACTTAGGCGCCCCCAACTCATGTACCTAAACACATCAGCACCTAGCACCTCCAAACCTAAGTACCTCCAGACCTAAACGCCTCCATACCTAAACCCACTCTTCCAACTTAGCTGGATTTTTCACTCAACATCGTCTGTTGCCGTCTAAAGATCCATGGAGGCGTGGGATTCGCTTCGCCCCACAATCCCTTACCTTGTGTGCGTGCCTGTTCTTTTAATGATTCAAGTTCTTCCGCAGGTTCTTTTTCGGAAGTCCACGCGAGTCCCTGGGTCACCATTTCCTTCCGTGGATCCGGAGCACCTTCGATTTTTATTTCACCCAGCCGATTGCCCAGCCGATCTTTTCCATGCATGACGATGGTGACTTCTTTTTTCAGCAGCAATCTCTCGAGCATTCTTTTCGCCTGATCGGCAAAGTGCTGTCCGGGATCAGGGCTGTCAATACCGTGGAGTAATACTTTATAGGTTTCGTCGCTGGTTGTCACTTCGATAGTGTTGCCGTCGAGGACTTTGGTTACTCTGCCTTTGAGGTCACCTTGCGCGTACGCGAAAAAGGTAGAAGAGAGAACCACCACTAAAATCAATCTGATCTGTCTCATAACATTTTGCCGTTTTGCCTGATGCAAATTTTCGCAAATGCCGCATGCGATTTCCGTGCATCTGCCGCAAGCGATATCACATGTAAGATTTCCATGACGATTGAACAAATCGCATGAAAGGGCAAAAGAACCCGCGCATCGGCTTATCGATGTGTCCTTTTTATAATCAGGGGTGAGTGACGATGTAAAGGCTCCGTGCTTACTAATTGATGTATTCAATAATTGCGCGGATGGCAAAATAACAGCAGAGACTGGCGACGACGAGTATTCCCAGTGTTCTGGCCCTGTTATGATAGTATTTAATAGATGGCATTTTCATAAGAAGTGCTTTTCACTATCGGCATCGAAAGGAGTAGATAAAAATGCACAATCCTCTCCATGGCTCCGACCAACGGTAGTCTATGGCTATCAATCGACAGTTAAGTCCTTGAAAGTGATTATCATGAAAGGGCCTAATTGAAGAAAGAAACGATGAATTGCACGATTGCGCAAAAACCGATCATAAGGACTAAATCCAATACACGTTCAATGCGGCCGTTTACCAAAGAAACCTGTTTTTTCATACATCAGGGGTTACCTTTTCTATATACGAAAGGAACGCGCCGGCAGGATTTCGAAAATCAGGTAGGGCTTACCACAACCGACCCTACAACCTGCATGGTTTCAAGCGTGGGAGAATCTTTTCCGCCGCGGGGCTCTACAGTGACAGCAAAAGCGGCAGCGCCATTGATATTTTTCATCTTAATCAGTCCGGCCACCGTGTTCAAATCGAATACACCGGCGTCCACTGGCTTACCGTTTACGATAGCCCATAACTGGAATTGATTGTCGCGGGAGATTTCTTTTAAATTCTGAATGCTCAAATACACTTCCTGTGTCGCTGGATTCCAGTATACAGATGCCAATGCACTTTGATCGTTGGCGGTGCCTTTCATGACCACCTTCGTGAAGGAAACATTTTCAATTACTGTCAGATCACTCTGAATTTTATCGAGTTTTTGATTGACTACGTTGTAGTCTTCAGCCATCCGGGCATTATCTGATTTGATTTGCGCGAGCTCAGTCGAGCTGGCCCTCCACAGCTGGTTATAATAGAATGCCAGGTATGAAGAAAATAAGGCAATCGCGATCGAAGCAGCGGCCACGTATTTCCAAAATGATCTTTCGGGTGCCAAAGCCACCACTTTCGCGCCCAGATCTGCCGCCCCAACTCTTGACAAAATTTTCGCTTTTAAATGTGCGGGAGGTGCAACAGCAGACGCGAACGCCACTTTTTCAAGCGTCTCCTCTATTTTCCGAAGTTCTTCACGCACCTCCGGGTACGTTGCAACAGCTTTTTCCACGCTGGCACGTTCTGACGCCGTTACCTCGCCGAGGGCGTACGCTTCAAGAATTCCGCTCGATATGTATTCCTCTACGTTCACGTCACATTCAATAAATTTCTCAATTCCTGCATTCCCATCCGGGTCCTGGTTTTCACAGTTCCCAACGGAATGTTGAACTCTTCCGCCAGTTCTGACTGTGTATATCCTTTCAGATATAAGTGGTCGATGACAAATCGTTGTTCTTCAGGAAGTCTGGACAGGACATCTTTCAAGCCTATCGCATCACTTGCCAACTCCGCTGATCCCGATGCCCATCGGGATTCGTCGGCATTATTTACGAGATTATCTATGTCCTCGGTTTTTCGCCCCTGGCTCATTTCCTTCGAGCGGGTTTTATCGATCGCCTGATTTCTGGCAATGTTCAGCATCCAGGTAAACAACCGCCCTTTTGAAGAATCATAACTCGCGATACGATCCCAGATCTTCAAAAAAACATCCTGAAGCGTCTCTTCCGCAATATCCTCCGATCGCACAACCCGCACCACCACGCTATATAACGCCGATGAATAATGATCATACAAATATTCAAACGCCGCTTTGTCGCGTTGACTGAGACGCCTGATGAGTTCTGACTCTTCTATAGTTTTAGTAGCAGCGATACAAATAGAATAACGGAAACAAGTTATTGAAAACTTTTTGGAATGAACAAACGGCAATTTTTTTAGTACCACATAGCAATCCAAATGCGCAGTCACTTCGTACATAGAATGCAGGCCGTGCTAAGACTGGAAAGGAGATAAGAGAATTAATGAAATCACAGATGGACCAGTCGCGCTTATCCGCGAATCTGGTGGCAAAAAATATTTGAAAATAAAAAAGCCCGGATTTCATATCCGGGCTCAAGTCTTTGTTAAAAATGATCTAAATATGGATCACTTCACCGTATGCGGCAGCGGCAGCTTCCATCACCGCCTCACTCATTGTAGGGTGAGGGTGTACCGTCTTGATGATCTCATGTCCGGTGGTTTCAAGTTTACGCGCTGCAACCACTTCGGCGATCATCTCCGTCACATTGTGTCCGATCATGTGAGCCCCGAGGAATTCGCCATACTTCGCATCGAAAATCAACTTCACAAAACCGTCGGACGCGCCGGCGGCTTTGGCCTTGCCTGATGCCGTGAATGGAAACTTGCCCACTTTGATTTCATAACCCGCCTTCTTCGCGGCTTCCTCTGTATAACCGACAGAAGCAATTTCCGGTGAGCAATAGGTACAACCCGGCAGATTGTTATAATTGAGTGGTTCAGGTTTCTTACCCGCAATGTTCTCAACGCAAATAATACCTTCTGCAGACGCGACGTGCGCAAGGGCAGGACCCTTCACAATATCTCCAATCGCGTACACGCCGGGGACATTCGTTTTGTAGAAATCATCTACCACCACGCGACCTTTGTCGGTCTTCACACCTACTTCTTCCAATCCGATATTTTCAAGGTTAGTAGCGACGCCCACGGCTGATAACACAATATCTGTTTCAATTTTGATCTCACCGGTCGGTGTCTTTACAGTAGCCACGCAGCCCTTACCGCTGGTGTCGACTTTTGTTACTTCAGATCCCGTGTAGATAGCCATGCCCGCTTTCTTGAATGAACGTTCCAATGCTTTTGAAACTTCTTCGTCTTCCACGGGTACGATCCGTGGCAGGAATTCAACGATCGTAACTTCCGTTCCAATCGTGTTATAGAAATACGCGAACTCAACTCCGATAGCGCCAGAACCTACCACCAGCATTTTTTGGGGACGTTGAGGAAGCACCATCGCTTCACGATAACCGATGATCTTCTTGCCATCGATCTTCATGCTTGGCAATTCGCGTGAGCGACCGCCCGTAGCAACGATGATATGTTTTGCTTCGTAATCTGTTTTCTTTCCGGCGGCATCGGTCACTTCCACCTTCCCCCCTTTTTTCAATTTCCCATAACCCGCTATCTGTTCGATCTTATTCTTTTTAAACAGAAACTGTACTCCTTTGCTCATACCGGCGGCGACATCGCGGCTTCGTTTCACCATGGCGCTCATATCGGGAGCGGCTTCTTTGACGTTGATTCCGTAATCGGAGCTATGCTGAATGTATTCAAATACATTCGCGCTCTTTAACAATGCTTTCGTGGGGATGCATCCCCAGTTGAGACATATGCCGCCGAGCTCAGCTTTTTCAACAACCGCTACCTTCATCCCGAGCTGGGATGCCCTGATAGCCGCTACGTAACCGCCGGGACCGGAACCGATAACAATCAAGTCGAAATTTGCCATGACAGGTTTTAATTAATTGACGCCAAAGATATACCCCAGATTTGTCAAATGAAATGCAGCGGGAGCCGTAATTATTAGCGCACTTAGAACAGTATTTTTACCTTTGATCGTTCATTCATCCTAATTTTTCAACCGAGAAATGAAACTTTTACAAAATAAAAACGCGCTTGTCACCGGCGCCTCCAAGGGCATCGGGAAAGCCATCGCGCTGAGATTTGCCGAGCAGGGAGCCAATGTTGCCTTTACGTACCTCTCCAGCGTGGAGCAAGGCCAGGCTCTCGAAGCGGAACTCCAGGCAAAAGGAGTCAAGGCCAAAGGCTTCCGGTCAGACGCATCGGATTTTGCGCAAGCCGACAAACTGATCAACGACACGGTAGCAGAATTCGGATCGCTCGATATCCTCGTGAACAACGCCGGCATCACCATGGACAACCTGCTCCTGCGCATGACCGAAGAAATGTGGGATAAGATTATGAATGTGAATCTTAAATCCTGTTTCAATACGGTGAAGGCAGCAACGAAGCCCATGATGAAACAAAAGTCAGGTTCGATCATTAATATGACTTCCGTGGTGGGTTTGAAAGGCAACGCCGGTCAGGCCAACTATGCTGCTTCGAAAGCCGGTATCATTGGTTTTACAAAATCCATCGCGCTGGAATTGGGATCCCGCGGCATCCGCTCGAACGCCATCGCTCCAGGTTTTATCGAAACGGAGATGACGGCAAAACTTGATGAAAAAACGGTACAGGTTTGGCGTGATGCCATTCCACTGAAACGCGGAGGCAAACCTGAAGACGTGGCGGATGCCTGCGTGTTCCTTGCTTCCGATATGTCTGCCTACATCACCGGACAAGTGATCCAGGTAGATGGCGGCATGTTGACCTAGTCCCTACTCAACTACTCATCTGCTTAAAGAATGCCCGCAGAAATTGATCGCATCGTCAAAATGCTCGAAAAAACTTTCGACAAGCAGCCGTGGTTCGGTTCGTCGATCATGAGCGTTTTGTCGGACATCGATCCGAAGATCGTTGATAAACATCCTGGCGCGGCTCATAGCATTGTTGATCTTGTTCTGCACATGACTTCGTGGAGGACATTTGCAACAAAACGTCTTCAGGGTGACGGCGACTACCAGGTTTCTGACGATCAGAATTTTCCCAAACCCGGAACCTGGAAAGAAGCGGTTGATGGATTGAAGGCGAGTCAGGCAGCGCTTGTAAAAGCGATGAAAAAATTTCCGGAAGAGAGGCTTGGTGACATCGTTCCGAGCAACACGTTGAAGTATACCTACTATACGCTGCTTCATGGAATCATTCAGCATGATATCTATCACCTCGGGCAGATAGTAATTTTGAAGAAACAGTTTGAAAAAAATTGATCATTGCTGCTTCAGCAATCTCCCCAACGCAAACACGTCTAATACTTTCTTTTCTCCGGCAACGGTTTGTGCCGCCAGCTCCCCAAACGCCGGTCCCACCTTATAACCATGTCCCGAATCGCCGCCCATGATCCACAAGTTTGAAGCATCAGGATGTTTATCCAGGATGTAATCCGAATCGGGCGTCATCGTATACTGGCACACACGATATTCAATGAGCGGTCGCCCAACCATTTTCGGAAAGCGTTTTGCGAGAACGCTTTGTGCCATCTTCAATTCTTCCGAGGTAATGGTGCGATCATAGGTATCGAACTTGTTTGTTACATCATTGTTAGTCGGTGGCGTAATTCCGATTTTGAATCCCCGGTAGTCACTTCCGGGCACACCGAACGCGCGGAATGGTCCGTCGAGATCGCGGTCCATCCATGTAGGAAGGTGGTTTTCGATCCAGTCAGCTTCGTTGGGTGGTGTTGAAAAGAACAGCTCCAGAGCGCGTGTCACTTTGAGTTTCTTCGTCAATTGAGGAAAGAGTCGCGTAAGCCAGGGGCCACAGGCGAAAACTACGTGATCCCCGGTTACCATCGTCCCATTCTCAAGCGTAACGCCTATTGCCTTTCCGCTATCAATATTTTCTTTCCTCACTTTTTGCTGCACAAAAGTTCCACCTTCTTTCAAAAAAAGATTGAAGACAGCAATGCAAGCTTGCCTTGCGTCGAGATAGCCAGCTTGCGGATCAAAGATCACGTGATCCAGACCTGTCGTATTTATTTGAGGCCATCGTGTAGCTGCATCGGCAGGTTTAAAGCGCTGAAGCGTCAGCCCGGCTTTTTGATACATCGGACGCGCAGCTTCCAGTTCGGGTGTGGTTGTTTTGTAATTGAATAACATCAAACCGGTTTGGTGAAAGACCGCCTGACCCATTTTGACTTCATTCTCTTTCCAGAGTTCCATCGCCCGGAGCGTCATGTCAAAATAGATCTGCTTATCATAAAAAGCGCGTATCAATCGCGTTTCACCACCCGAGCTTGATTGATTGTTGCCCGGCCCAAATTGATCAATCAGCGTTACATCAAAACCTTTCCTCAACAAGTACAACGCGGTCCATCCTCCGAATGCTCCCGCACCTACAACAATTGCTTTTGTATTTGCGTTTGACTTTTCAATGACTGGTGCCGCTGCGGATTCACCGATAATGAATGGGCCCATTGCAGTAATAGCCGCACTTTTGAATCCCATCTTCAGCGCATCGCGCCGGTTCATCTTAGGTGTTTTCATTTGATGGTTTTTAATCTTCAGGATACAATGAAAGCTTTTTGTGTGTCGTTGTGCCTTCGAGTCTTAGTGACCATGTCG
Source organism: Cyclobacteriaceae bacterium (assembly GCA_044227305.1). Classification (GTDB taxonomy): domain Bacteria; phylum Bacteroidota; class Bacteroidia; order Cytophagales; family Cyclobacteriaceae; genus ELB16-189. The sequence goes on from JBGAFJ010000004.1 coordinate 176,236, forward strand.
TGTCTTCCCTAACGAAAGTAAGGGTACTCCAAAGATTTTTTAGAAATTTTTAACACGACGTTTGGAAACTCTACTAAACAGGTATACGTTTGCATAATCAGATCGATGAAGCGCATGCTTAATCGATTTATAAAGAAGCGCGGAGAGACAGGCTCTATGAAGCGCTAGCAACCGGTCCCGATACTTATCGGGAAAAAAGGTGCTAAATCCTGCCCCGGGAAGGTCTCGGGGAGCTATAAACCGATTGAGAACATGAAAAACCAATCAGCAAACGCGAAGCTCCGGCTTCTTCACCCCGATGGTTATCGGGACAACGCTTCACTCGAAAAAATCGCAGGCCACATTTTTATCTCATTGCAGCGAATGTGTTTCCCCATGCGCGGGACATGTTGTTGTTGCTGCTGTTAAGCGATAATTTTTTTATCGTCCGAATCATTCCATGTTCGTCAGCTGGCGGACAGGTGCCTTCGATTCATTTTAATCATTCAAGAAACTACAAACATTTAAATCACTATAGCTATGTCAAATCATCGTTTTGAAACTCTTCAACTTCATGCAGGACAGGAGGTCGATCCAACAACTGGCTCACGTGCCGTGCCGATCTACCAGACCACCTCTTACGCGTTCAAAAATTCGGCTCACGGCGCAAATCTTTTCGCACTGAAAGAGTTCGGAAACATTTATACACGGATCATGAACCCTACTACCGATGTATTCGAAAAAAGAATCGCCGCGTTGGAAGGTGGCGTGGCCGCATTAGCCGTCGGCTCGGGGCAGGCGGCTCAATTCATAGCACTGAATAATATTCTGCAATCGGGAGACAACTTTGTGTCGACTTCATTTTTGTACGGCGGAACCTACAATCAATTCAAAGTTGCCTTCAAACGTCTTGGCATTGAGGTGCGATTCGCAGAAGGTGACAAGGCCGAATCCTTCGAAAAACTGATCGACAAAAATACCAAGGCGATTTATCTCGAAACCATTGGAAACCCGGGTTTTAACATTCCCGACTTTGAAGCCATTGCCGCATTGGCGAAGAAGCATGACCTTCCGCTCATTGTCGATAACACGTTCGGAGCTGCCGGATATCTGTTCCGCCCACTGGAACACGGGGCCCACATCGTGGTTGAATCGGCGACGAAATGGATCGGTGGACACGGCACGTCAATCAGGGGCGTGATCGTGGACGGAGGCAACTTCAAATGGAACAACGGGAAGTTTCCTCAATTCACTGAACCGAGTGAAGGCTATCATGGCTTGAAATTCTGGGATGTCTTCGGTGAAGGAAACCCGCTCGGACTTCCGAACATCGCCTTCATCATCCGTGCACGGGTCGAAGGTCTGCGCGACTTCGGCCCTGCCATTAGTCCGTTCAATTCGTTCCTGCTCATTCAAGGCCTCGAAACACTTTCGCTCCGAGTACAACGTGCCTCAGATAATGCACTGGCCCTTGCACAATGGCTCGAAAATCACCCGCAGGTTGAGACCGTTAATTATCCTGGCCTGGCTTCAAGCACGTATCATAAGCTTGCCAAAAAATACCTGCGAAACGGTTTTGGAGCCGTGCTGTCATTTACCGTGAAGGGCACGAAAGAAAATACCGCTCAGCTTGTGGACAATCTCAAACTGGTAAGCCACCTGGCGAATGTGGGAGACGCCAAGACACTCATCATACAACCGTCTGCGACAACCCATCAACAATTATCTGACGAAGAACAACTTTCGTCCGGGGTATTACCCACGCTACTTCGCGTGTCAGCGGGCATAGAGCACATTGATGACATCAAAGCGGATTTTCAACAGGCATTTGAAAAAGTATTCCGGAAGGAACTTGTATAAACAAATCCGGCCCTGACAAATCCGATCGGAGTACGTCAGGGCCATTAAAACACCAAACAGAATAACTATGAAATCACTTCTTATCCTACTCTTCGCGCTGACATCTTTAACGGTGTTCGCACAAACTCCCACATCGCAGGTACCTGCACCGGCGCCGCCCTACGGCGAACCGATATCGCTGGAAAACGCAAAGAAAGTACTTCATGCTGCCCAGACATTTGCCCTCGGCAAGCAATGGACGGTGGTAATCGCAATTGTCGATGCAGGCGGCAATCTGGTGGCACTGGAAAAAATCGACAACACACAGATCGGCTCTATTCAGGTCGCCATTGAAAAAGCAAAGACTGCCAACAATTTCAAGCGTCCAACAAAAGCGCTCGAAGATGCCGTGGCTGGCGGCGGCACCGGGTTGCGTGTGCTGTCCTTACCCGGGGCCACACCGATCGACGGTGGCGAGCCGATCGTCCTCAACGGCAAGATCATAGGCGCAATCGGCGTATCCGGCATGTCTGCGACGCAGGATGATGAAGTAGCGAAAGCCGGTCTCACGGTGTTGAAGTAAAATCATGTATGAAACAGGATTACATTTTTCATCACAGAAAGGAATTTGTTTTGGAAAGCGGAAAGACGATCCCCGCATTCCAACTTAAATACACCACGCTCGGTCAATTGAATCGTGACCGATCGAATGTGGTGTGGGTCATTCACGCGCTTACGGGAAACTCGGACATCACTTCCTGGTGGCCCGGATTGTTCGAGAAGGGCGGAGTCTATGATCCTGCCCATCACTTTATTATTTGTGCCAATACCCTGGGAGGCTGCTATGGCTCCACAGGACCTTTGTCGATTAACCCGACTACGGGTAAGCCATATTTTCATGAATTTCCACTTTTGACCAATCGCGACATCGTAAATGGATTCGACTTGCTGCGTGAGGAACTAGGACTGACGAGAATCCAGACCGTCATTGGAAGTTCGTTAGGTGGTCAACAGGCATTGGAATGGAATATCAAGCATCCGGAACTTTTTGAGCACCTCGTATTGATTGCCTGCAACGCGCAGCATTCACCGTGGGGCATCGCTTTCAATGAGGCACAACGCCTGGCAATCGAAGCGGACGCAACCTGGAAAGAGAATGACGAACGTGCCGGATCCGAGGGTATCAAAGCTGCACGAGCGATCGCGATGCTATCTTATCGAAGCATCGAAGGTTTCGCCGAAAGGCAAAGCGAGAAGACCGACGATAAAATCGATGACTTCAGGGCAGCGTCCTATCAACGCTACCAGGGTGAGAAACTTGCGGCACGGTTTAATGCCTTTACGTATTGGATTCTATCCAAAGCGATGGATAGCCACAATGTGGGTCGTGGTCGCGAAAGCATAACGGCCGCGCTGCGTGAAGTGAAAGCAAGAACGTTGTTGATTGGGATTGAAAGTGATTTGTTGTTTCCTCTTCCTGAGCAGGAGTTTCTGACTTCAAAAATTGCCGGAGCCAGGCTGGAAATCATTCACTCGCTCTATGGCCACGACGGCTTCCTGGTAGAGTTCGATCAGTTGAATAATATTCTTTCAAAATTTTATAAACATAAACATGCCGGAAGTCTCGCGTGAGTGAGCAGGCAAAATTCAGTAGATCATGAAAAAGAATTTGAAGTTGGGACTATTTGGGTTTGGATGTGTGGGCCAGGGATTGTATCACGTGCTACACGAAACCAAAGGAGTAAAAGCCGAGATTCGGAGAATTTGCGTTAAAAATAAAAACAAACCCCGCCCTTTGGCTGAAGATATTTTCACCTTTAATAAGGAAGATATCCTGAATGATGGGGAGATTGACGTGGTCGTTGAACTCATTGACGACGCGAAGGCAGCATTCGAGATCGTGAAAAGATCGCTGGAAAGCGGCAAAGCTGTAGTGACAGCCAACAAGAAAATGCTGGCTGAAAACCTGGAAGAAATCTATCAACTTCAGCAACGATATGGTAAGCCGGTTCTCTACGACGGATCGGTTTGCGGCAGCATACCCATCATCCGCAACCTGGAAGAGTATTATGACAACGATTTGATCAGCAGTGTGGAAGGAATATTCAATGGATCAACCAACTACATTCTCACCAAGGTATTTGAAGAACGCAAGACCTATGACGATGCATTGAAGCAAGCCCAGGAACTTGGTTTTGCGGAAAGCGATCCATCCCTGGATGTAAAAGCTTTCGATCCCAAGTTCAAGCTGACCATTTTGATCGCTCACACATTCGGTGTGTTTGTTAAGCCTGAGCACATCATCAATTTTGGAATAGATCGCATCTCCGCGGTAGATCTGAAGTATGCTAAAGATCACAACCTGAACATCAAGTTGGTTGCCCGGGCATTCAGATCCGGAGACAAGATCTATGGATTGGTGGCGCCACAATTTGTATCAGCCATTCATCCGCTCAGTTCCGTGAGAAATGAATTCAACGCCGTCACAGTGGAAGGCGCCTTTGCGGAAAAACAATTATTTGTGGGCAAGGGCGCGGGCAGTTACCCGACGGGCTCCGCAGTGCTGTCTGACATTTCCGCGCTGACTTACGATTACCGCTACGAATACAAAAAGCGCCACCAGGAGAACAAGCTTACCTTCACGAACGATGCCGTGGTGGAAGTTGTGGTCAGCTTCCGCGAGCCTTCACAGGTCGTTGTGAGCGACTTTGAAAAATTCATTGGCGGATTTCAATCGGGAAATCAGCAAAACATGCGGGGCCTGGTTCGCCTTGACAAAATCCGCGATTGGTACGAACGGGATGGCATCAACGTGATCCTCGCGCCGGATGCTGTTTTGCAGCCCTTGCTGCCGGTAAAGAAAGAGGCGCTCGCATACGCCTGACCGGCAAATCACGTACTGCGGGCAGGCGATTTTTTTGATGAGTGAATCAAGTTTTACCGGTTGGCTGAATATATTTGTAGTCAAACTGTTCTCTGATTTCACATGTTTTCCATCATTTCGACCTCTATCATCGCTTTCACGATCGTAATCCTGATGCTCGTCTTTTTGCTGCTTTTTGCGCAAAAGAAACTGGTGCAGTCGGGTCCTGTTAAAATTGTGATCAATGGTGAAAAGACCATCACGGTTTCAGCCGGCAGCTCCCTGTTGTCGACTTTATCAAATGAGAAGATTTTCCTTCCGTCGGCGTGTGGAGGAGGCGGTACTTGTGCCATGTGCAAGTGCGTGGTGGAATCCGGCGGTGGCGACGTGCTCCCCACGGAACTCGGACACCTGAGCCGCGCCGAGAAGAAAAATCATGTGCGCCTGGGCTGCCAGGTGAAAGTGAAGCAGGACCTTCAGATCAGAATTCCTGACGAGATATTCGGAATTAAGAAATGGGAGTGTGAAGTGGTGTCAAACTACAACGTCTCCACTTTTATCAAAGAATTTAAACTGAAGCTTCCCCCGGGAGAAACTCTCCATTTCGAAGCAGGCGGTTACATCCAGATCGACGTGCCTCCAACCACCGTCGACTTCAAGACGATGGACATCACACCGCATCCGGAACTGGGTCACCCGGCGAATGTATTCCAAAGCGACTGGGATAAGTTCAAACTGTGGGATCTGAAGATGAAAAACGAAGAGCCGATCTTCCGCGCTTATTCGATGGCCAATCACCCGGCTGAAGGAAATATCGTGATGCTGAATATCCGGGTGGCAACACCGCCTTGGGACAGACAGAACAACAAGTGGATGGATGTCAATCCTGGAATTTGTTCTTCCTATATTTTCTCGCGCAAGCCTGGCGACAAAGTCACGGTGTCCGGACCTTATGGAGAATTCCACATCAATCCTACGCAGCGTGAGATGATATACATCGGTGGTGGTGCAGGCATGGCTCCGCTTCGTGCACACATCTTCCACTTATTCCACACGCAGAAAACAAATCGCAAAGTTTCGTATTGGTATGGTGGTCGTTCGAAGAAAGAGCTGTTCTATACGGAGCATTTCAGAAACATCGAGAAAGACTTTCCGAATTTTAAATTTTACATCGGACTTTCTGAACCCCTTCCGGACGACAATTGGAAAGTGAAGAAAAGCCTCGACGACAAAGATGCCGATGGTTATCTCGGCTTTATCCACAAATGCTTGTATGACAATTATCTGAAGGACCACAAGGCACCAGAAGATGTTGAATACTACTTGTGCGGTCCCCCTATGATGAACGCAGCCGTTCTCAAAATGCTTGATGACATGGGCATTCCAAAAGAGAACGTTCGCTTCGACGACTTCGGAGGCTAAGAGAAAATCATTGTTACAAAATAAGATCGGGCGTCTGTAAGGCGCCCTTTTTTTGCTCGGAATTTTGGCCACGCCTGCCTGCGCGTAGCCGCTTCGGCGAAGGCAGGGATTACACGGAAAGGCACGGATAATGCATTTTTCCGTGTCAATCTGTGTCTTCCGTGGCTTATATTTTTCTAACTTTCGTAAACCTCTCGCATGGATTTGACACTATTTTTCTCTCCGATCAGCGATTCTGTCCATTCATCTGTTTCTTCAACCTCTTCTTTTCTAAAGAACATCCGGATCTTCGACGAGAAAATTCCGGAATATAAGGGCTGCCACATCGCAATCATCGGCCTGAATGAAACGCGTGGTGCGGGTCACCATGCGGGACAAGCCAACGCGGCTGACGAGGTGAGAAAGAAACTCTATCAACTGAAAAAAGGAACAGGTGCGTACCGCATCGTTGATTTGGGAAATCTGAATCCAGGCATAGACCTGGAAGAGTCATACGTCCGGCTCAGCGAGGTGTGCAGGATATTATTGGAGAACAATGTACTTCCTATCGTCATCGGTGGGTCTCATGATATGGATTATGGCCAGTTCTGGGCTTATGAGGGATTTGAAAAACTGGTAAGCCTGCTCAATGTCGATGCGTTCCTGGATCTTGAAGACAAGCACGGTACAACCGCAGACAGGAAGCATCTTCACAAAATATTGTTGCATGAACCGAATTACCTGCTGAGTTATACACACCTCGCATATCAAAGCTACCTCATAGACCCTGCATCAATCGGTGTGCTCGAGAAGTTGTATTTCGAAGCATTCCGAATCGGACAGATGAGAACGAACATGCATGAGATGGAACCAGCGATCCGGCAGGCCGATATGTTGTCATTCGATGTAACCGCCATTCGTTCATCGGACGCGCCGGGCAGCGATCGCGCCCAACCTTTTGGACTGACCGGTGAAGATGCCTGCCAGATCTGCTGGTATGCCGGTATGAATGAGAAGTTAAGTTCGGCGGGGTTTTATGGCTACAGTCCCGATTTCGACGACGATCATAAGAAGACCGCATCCGTGATCGCGACGATGGTGTGGTATTTTATCGAAGGGTATTACCATCGTAAGAACGAGCAGGATTTCAAAGGCAATGATTTTACAAGGTATACCGTAGCGATGCCGGTGGATCCCGAGAAGCTGGTGTTTTATAAGAGCAAGTTCACCGAGCGTTGGTGGATGGAGGTGCCGATGGCTTCGAATTCGGTGTACACACGCAACAGCATCGTGCCGTGCAGTTATTCCGATTATCAGACTGCAACGAAAGGGGAGATTCCTGACCGGTATATAAGCGCGTTGTCGAAGGGGTGAAGTGGGAAATGATCGGTGAATAGGATTGCGAATGAGTATTTTTTGAAAGGTGAAAAAGACACGGTCTGCGGACAAGGCAGGAAAAGCGATTTTTACGCAACCCTCTTGCTACTTATGACAACAAGATTTATGGTATTTGGATTTGTAGCTATGGGTTTGTTACCTTGACAATTTTCTTAGGCCTTTCAATTACAATGGTGATTGGTTCACTCGTGGGAAGCTGGTATTACAGCAAGAGATTTACAACACATTACATTCTTGTTTTGATAACACTGGCTCTATACAGTTGTCATTTAATTGACAGCAAAAGAGCAGCCGTAAGTGAAGCGATAAAAGAGACGGGTATGGTGACCAATGACTCAATTTTGGGTGGACGCCTTTTATCGTTCTATATCAATCATAAAGAGATTCCTCAGGTTTGTAAGGACTTATTTAGAAATACCCGACAAGCTTCAGACGAGGTAGATGTTTTGGCTTTGCTCGACAGCGTATTCACAATAAATGATGAGACAAGGCCATTCTTCTTCTTGACCATTACACGTACAATGGCAAAAGCGGACGGAGCTTATGCAGAACCATTGGGAATGATGGGGAAAAAGTTTGTCGAGACGAGAACAAAAGAATTTGTCAACTACTTCCGCAAGGAATCACTGTTGACCGACAAAGACTTTGACGAATGGGCGAGGGCCGTCGCAGGAGAAATTGAAATTTCATCTGAGGGACGAGAGAAAGAAGAGCTTAAGGTGTTAAGCAAAAAAATGAGATTGGCTTGCGAGAAATGTGACGAAGAACAAATGAAGACAATTGATGACTTCGTAGACAGAGTGAAATGCCACATCCGCTGACAAAGCGCACAATCAGCGACGCGACTCTATTTAAGTTTGTGGTGAACGTGATGAATCGTCGGTGAACAACACCGGCGATGGCTCCGAGTCACACTGAGCGGAGTCGAAGTGTGATTACTTCATCTCCGCAATAACCGTCCTTCCACCTTTGGTCACATCACCGATGTTGACTTTGACAGTTGCATCAAGGGGTAGGAAAATATCAACGCGCGATCCGAACTTGATAAAGCCAAACTCCTGACCCTGATCCAGTGTCTGACCCTCTTTCACATAGCATTTGATCCTTCGCGCAAGCGCGCCCGCGATCTGGCGGAATAGAACTTCTGTGCCATTCTTCATTTTGGCAACCACCGTCGTGCGCTCGTTTTCTGTGCTGGACTTTGGATGCCAGGCAACTAAATATTTTCCGGGGTGATATTTATAGTAACTAATATCGCCGCCGACAGGCATCCGGTTCACATGCACGTTCACCGGTGACATAAAAATGGAGATCTGCTTTCTCCTGGATCTAAGATATTCAGTCTCTTCCGTTTCCTCGATGACAACCACTTTTCCGTCGGCGGGAGCCAAAACGAACTTTTCATTTTTTGAAATGGAAAATATCGGGTTGCGGAAAAACTGGAGGATGATCAGATAGAAGAAAATTGATACCACCAGGACGATATTTTGCAATGCTATCGCATCCGGCATGTATCGGGCCAACGCCCAGTTGATTCCGACAAAAACGATGAGTAGAACAAACAGCAGCGTTCTTCCTTCTTTGTGAATGGTCATAGATGAAATAACCCCGTACCAACGTTCCGTGGTACGGGGCAGCAAAGTTATTGAAATAATGTTCTCTTAGTATCCGCCGCGATACTTGTAGGTCTTGGAAACCTTGTCGATGGCCACCATGTACGCAGCTATGCGCATCGACTGCTTGTATTCCATGGCCACGCGGTAGACGTTATCGAAGGCGTCTTTCATAATCCGGTCGCTCCGGCGATTGACACGCTCAGCCGTCCACTTGTACCCCAGGCGGTTTTGCACCCATTCGAAATAGGAAACCGTCACTCCGCCTGCGTTTGCAAGGATGTCGGGTACCACGCTGATGCCTTTTTCATAGATGATGGCATCGGCTTTGGAAGAGGTCGGTCCGTTCGCACCCTCTACGATCAGTTTAGCCTGAATCTTCGCCGCATTGCTCACCGTGATCACATCTTCCGTAGCAGCGGGAACCAGCAAGTCGACGGGCAAAGTGAGCAGATCATTTCCTTTGATCTTGTCCGCTTCTGTATAGCCGTCGAGGGTACCGTTGTTTTTGTCTCTGTATTTCTGTGCTGCTTCAATGTTGATTCCGTTGGCGTTGTGGTAAGCGCCCGAAAGGTCGCTGATCGCCACTACTTTCAACCCGCGTTCTTCGAGAAGCTTCGCGGCCCACATACCCACGTTGCCGAATCCCTGAATCGCACAGGTCGCGTTGTACGGATTGATCTTCAGTTTTGCCATGGCGGCCATTGCCGTCACCATCACCCCACGGCCCGTTGCTTCGGTACGTCCGAGCGAGCCACCCAACACGATCGGTTTGCCAGTCACCACTGCGTTGACCGTCATACCACGCGTACGAGAGTATTCGTCCATGAGCCACGCCATTTCGCGGGGACCGGTTCCCATATCCGGTGCGGGAATATCTTTATCGGTTCCGAAGATGTCTACCATGGCGAGCGTGTAGGCGCGCATGAGACGTTCGATTTCACCGGCAGACATTTCACGCGGATTACAGTTCACGCCACCCTTCGCACCACCGTAAGGAATGTCCACCACGGCGCACTTCCACGTCATCCAAGCTGCCAGCGCTTTTACTTCATCGAGATTGACGTGTGGATCGAAACGGATACCACCTTTCGATGGACCGAGGATTGTCGAGTGAATGACCCGATACCCCTCGAACACCCGGATGCTTCCGTCGTCCATGGTAACAGGCAACGAAACGATCACCTGGCGTGCTGGCACTTTCAACACATTGTAGATTTGCTCTTCCAGCCCCAGCAATTCAGATGCGGTTTTGAAACGAGACATCATCGCTTCGAAAGGGTTCTCCTTATCGAGAAGCGGTGCGGGTTCTATGTAAGCCATGTTTGAATTTTTTGTGTAAGAATCCGGATGCGGACTTGAAAAAGCCGACCCGAAAACGGTTGCAAAGATATATAATTTAGACTGACACGTCCTTGAAAACGCGAAAAGTAAATTGTTCGGGTCTTTGCATAAGACGTGCGAAAAAATTGTCTAAAGTCACGTGATGACCAAATCTTATTTCGAATTGTTGGGATACTTTAAGGTTGAAGAGAAACCCTTTTTCGAGTCAGAAAATCTCCAGGAAGGCCACTATAAAAGGAGCCGATATCAACAGTCCATCAAAACGATCGAGAAATCCACCGTGTCCGGGTAGGGTAGAACCGGAATCTTTTATTTCGATGCTTCTCTTGAGCAACGACTCCACCAGGTCGCCATAAGTACCACCCACAATGATGATCGCTGCCACAGAAAGCCATTGCCACAATGCCAGGGTGTGAAAGAAATTATTCATCAACAAGGCGAAAGCAAATGCGAGGATTGCTCCACCGATCGCGCCTTCCCATGATTTTTTGGGAGAAATACGCTCAAAGAGTTTACGTTTTCCGAACAATGTGCCTGCAATATATGCGCCCGTATCGCTGGCCCACAAAATGAAAAGGCAGCCAAAGATGATTTCGAAATTATAAATGCCGTTTTCGAATGCGGCAATGTTCAGCAAGGTATACGGAATGGCCACATAAAAAATACCGAGAAACGTAAACGCGATATTGGTAAAAGGCTTGCGCTCGAACTTTTTGTAAAGTTTGATCATGTACACACAGGCCATGATCGGGAAGATCAGAAAATAATAACGGTAAGAAATAACGTCTGCCTCGATAAGGAATGAAAGCGTGAACACACTCATCCCGCAGATCATGCCCAGTGATTTTTGCACCACCATGCCATCCAGGCCTGCCAGGGTATAAAATTCACGCAAAGTCAGGAAGCAAATGAAAAAGAAGATCGCGAAGTAGCTCCACTGGCTGAACACAATGCAGCTCACGATCACCGCGGCACCCACGATCGCGGTAATGATCCGTTGTGCCAGGTTGCTGTATTTACTAAGCGCTGTCACGCAGGGTGGATTGACGTTTGAAATAGTTTTTAAGGAACACCAACAGAAAGACCGTCACCACGATCCCCACGCCAACTGCTGGCAGCGGTGCGGTCTCTGTACTTTCCACATCGAAGGTGATCACACCTTTTTGGTAGAGATACAATCCTACGAGTTGAATACCATTGTTGAAGAAATGAGTAATGACAGGAACCCAAAGATTTCCTGACCACACATACAGATAGCCCATCATCGCGCCCAGTAACACGCGGGGTACAAATCCCATGAACTGCATGTGAAAGGCACTGAAGATGATGGCCGTGATCCAGATCGCAGCATGATGATTTTTGAGGGCGCGTTGAAATTCATTCTGGATCAAACCGCGGAAAAAAAGTTCTTCCCCTATGCCAGGAATAATCGCCACCACAACAAATGCCAGCACGAAGCCGGCGGTAGTCATGTTGTCGGTAATAGACTTGATGAGATCGGCAGCACTTTTTTCGGTATGCTTTGCCCACTCACCGAAACCGCTCGCCCATTCCGGAAAATCAATGTTTGCGTTCCAGTCAATAATAGGTGAGATGGCAATTGCAAATGTTACGGTTACGATCATCAACGCAACGATCGTCACCGGCCAGTTTACGTCATCTTTGAAAAAAATGGTAACGGACCTTTTCTCAAAATTCTTCAGGTAAAACCACGGTAGGATCAGCAGTCCGATGGTGGCGCCGATTCCTTGTGCCAGCAGGATACCCATGCTGTATTCAGGATGGGCCAGCGGATTCATGATGCCCTCCACAAACCCAGTCCCATAAACCAATGTTGCTGCCACCATGCCAATCACCGGACCCAGCATAACAAATCCAAAAATCAATAAGAGGAAGATCGAAAGCAGCGAGGAAACCGGACGTCGGTCAGAAACAAGATTCTCGCTCATATAATCGCTTTTGGCTATTTTTGCGGGCAAATATGGCGAATTCTTCCCTTTGAAGACGCATTAGAATCGCAGTTGTGGTAAAAATCGGAAACATAGAGCTCGGTGAATTCCCGCTGTTGCTGGCACCTATGGAGGATGTCAGCGATCCGCCGTTCCGTGCTGTGTGTAAAGCCGGCGGCGCAGACCTGATGTATACAGAGTTTATTTCCTCTGAAGGTCTCATCCGCGATGCCGCAAAAAGCAGACAGAAGCTGGACATCTTCGAATACGAAAGACCCATTGGTATCCAGTTGTTTGGCGGGGACATCGGCAACATGGTGGGTTCCGCAGAGATTGCTACCGCCGTCAATCCCGACCTTATCGATATTAACTACGGTTGTCCGGTGAAGGCGGTAGCCTGTCGTGGTGCAGGAGCTGCCTTGCTGCAAGACATTCCCAAAATGGTGAAGATGACAGAGTCAATCGTAAAATGCACGCACCTTCCTGTTACCGTAAAAACCAGATTGGGCTGGGATGATAACACCAAGAATGTCACCGAAGTCGCTGAAAGACTTCAGGACATTGGCATACAGGCGCTCACGGTTCACGGCCGCACGCGGGTTCAGATGTATAAAGGTTCCGCCGACTGGTCGCTGATCGCGGAGATCAAAAAGAATCCACGTATCAAAATTCCAATCTTTGGAAATGGTGATGTCGATTCGCCACAAAAAGCACTTGAATACAAAAACAAATATGGTGTCGATGGCATCATGATCGGACGTGCATCGATCGGCGCGCCCTGGGTATTCAATGAGATCAAACACTATTTTAAAACAGGTGAAATTCTTCCCGTGCCACAAATTGCAGAACGCGTGCGTGTGTGCCGTGAGCATTTTGATTTCTCCATACGATGGAAAGGTGATCGACTGGGCGTTTTCGAAATGAGACGTCATTACACCAACTATTTCAAAAGTCTTCCGGACTTCAAACCGTATCGCACGCGATTGGTAGAAGCGGATACCGCGGCAGAAGTTCACGCTATTCTTGATGAAGTCCTTGAAGTGTACGCGCTTCAGACTGTCTGATCCAAAGTGGAAAACAAAAAATCCGCCCTTCCTTTAATCCTGTTGCTGATCCTGGCTGTGATCTGGGGTACTTCCTACATCCTGATCAAAAAAGGTCTGGTTGTTTTCTCACCCGGCGAAGTTGCTGGACTTCGCATCACCATGGCCGGCCTCATACTATTGCCGTTGGCAGTGCTGAAATGGAAAGAGATGCGGATCAAACATATTCATCAGCTTGTTGCATCAGGCATGATGGCTGTGTTCCTACCGGCATTTTTATTCTCAACCGCGCAAAAGCATATTGACAGTTCCCTCGCAGGCATCCTCAATACACTTTCACCAATCTGGACTGTAATCATCGGAGCGCTGGTTTTCAAAGTATCTTTCAAACGCGCTGCGGTAATCGGTGTGCTCGTGGGATTGGCAGGCACGGTTCTGCTGATGGTGTCGCGGTCCGGGGGAGGTATTTCATTCAACCTCTATGGACTGCTGATTGTGCTTGCTTGTGCATTTTATGGATCGAATCTCAACTACATCAAGTTTAAGATTACCGATCTGAGTTCGTTGGCCATCACATCGATCTCTGTGGTATTGATCGCGCCACTGGGGGCTCTGTATCTATTTGGGTTCACAGACTTCATGACGAAAATGAATTCAGATCCCGCAGCATGGAGAGCGTTTGGGTTTATCACCTTGCTGGCCTTCATGAGCACGGCGGTGGCGAACGGAATTTTCAACAAACTTGTAAAAATGACGACACCCTTGTTTGCAAGCACCGTCACGTATTTCATACCGATCGTTTCAGTCGCGTGGGGTGTGCTGGATGGAGAACAACTTCACTTCATCACTTTCATCGGACTGGGCGCGATTCTCGGCGGGGTGTACCTCGCCAACCGCAAGTGGGATTAGTCTGTCCACGGATTTTAGCAGATCGTAGGCGTAGTTGGTGTTTGTACAGGATTACACAGTAACTTTTGGCTGTGAACAAAAACGTCGACTATATAATTGTCGGGCAAGGCCTCGCAGGAAGTGCGATTGCCTGGGAGTTGATGCAGTGTGGGAAATCCATGATGGTTTTCGATACCCCTTCGGCAAATCAATCATCAACGATCGCTGCAGGAATTTATAATCCCATCACCGGGCGGGTGCTCACCCAAACGTGGATGGCATCAACGCTTTTTCCTTTTCTGAATAACTTTTATTCGAACGCCGAAAAAGAAACAAACAAAAGATTCCTGCACAAACTGCCGGTATATCGCCCCTTTCTTTCAAATGAAGAGCGCAAGACCTGGCAAATCAAAGCGGAGTCGCAGGATTTTGAAAAGATCCGGCTCAACATTCTGCCTCCGAATTCATTTTCAATAGCTAATCCATTCGGAGGAATAGAAATCATCGACTCGGGATATCTCAACGTAGCGGGCTGGCTGAACGCAGTGCGGCAAAAATTAGTCGAGAAAGAAAGTTATACAAGCGAGGGGTTTGATGAGGCTGAGTTGGTCGTCGGAGAAAAAATTGAATACAAGAACATCGTTGCTGAAAGGATTATTTTTTGCAATGGAATTGAGATTTTGAACAGCAGACATTTTGGTTGGCTTCCGGTGAAGCCATTGAAAGGAGAAACTTTGTCCGTCGAACTTTCATTTATTCCCGAGAGAATCTTCAACCGCGGTGTGTATGTTGTGCCGACTGAGACAAAGAATGAATATAGAGTGGGGGCCACCTACGAGCATCAGCCTTTTTCAGCGGCGCCTACAGAAAAAGGAAAAAAATTTCTCGCCAACGGGTTGGCGGAATTGATTGACAAGCCATTCAGGATCATTCACCAAGAGTGGGGTATCAGGCCTACATCACCAGATCGCAGGCCGATGCTGGGCGCGCACCCGGCAAATAAAAATGTCTTCGTATTTAATGGCCTTGGAACGAAAGGCGTAAGTTTGAGTCCCTATTTCGCCCACCATCTGGCCTTATGGCTGGAAGGGACTGGTGACCTATCAACCGAGGTCAATATTTATCGGTTCAAAGCGTTATATTCGAGTTGATCGAGACTGTTTTTATGTTCATGAAGGGTGGCTACCGCAATCTCGCGGTTTTGTTTTTTTCGATACTGATTTCTATCCCTGGACTGGCCCAGAGGGCAAATGAAACTTTTGGCAAAAACAGGATCCAATACCGCACTTTCAAATGGGAATACGTCAGTTCAGAGAACTTCGATGTATACTATTATGACAATCGTCGTAAAGTCGCCACGGAAGCCACTCAATATCTCGAATCGGAATTCGATCGCATCACCGACCTCATCGGGTATCCCCCGTACCTGAAGACCAAGGTTTTTTTATATAACTCGGTCACGGATCTCCAACAGAGCAACATGGGGATCATGGGCGCGCAGTACAATGTGAATGGTCAGACCTCTTTCATAAAACCCTATGTGGAGATCGCGCACCCGGGAACGCTGGATGAATTTAAGGAGGAATTGATTTACAAGGTCGCGGACCTCATGGTGAACGAGATGATGTTTGGCGGAAGCCTGAAAGACATGTTCCAGAATGCGGTGCTCCTCAATCTCCCCGACTGGTTTATCGACGGCGCTTCGTTGTATGCAGCCAAAGGCTGGAATGCAGAAATGGATGACTATGTGCGCCAGTTGGTGAAAAGCAAGAAAGCAAACCGGGCGCTGAAAACGACGGGACCTGAAGCGGCGATCATCGGTCAATCGGTGTGGAACTACGTGGTGGAAAAATATGGCAAAGGCAGTGTTGCGAATATCTTGAATTACACCCGCGTGATTCGCAACGAGCAAAAGAGTATGTACATCACACTCGGCGTCAGCTTCAAACAGTTTATGGCCGATTGGAGGAAATTTTATCTGTCCGAAGAAGAACGTGTTGCCCAGAGCTACTTTTTGCCTTCTGATTCACTTCGTTTCAGTCCCAGACATCGTAAGAACATTGTGTACACTACGATAAAGATCAGTCCGGACGGTAAGAACGTCGCTTACGCAGAAAATGATCGCGGCAAATTTGATGTGATCGTAAAATCGCTCGAGAACGGAAGTGAGACGAAAATACTGGATGGCGGCAATCGCTTTTTTAAGCAGACTGTTGACTATCACATCCCGCTCATCAGCTGGTCTGATTCTCACACATTGGGAGTGATCGGCGTCAAAGACGGCGATTATATTTTCTGGCTCTATGATCTGAGTACGCGCAGTAAACTTCCCCGGCAGCTTGACCGCTTCTCGAACATCCGCAGTTTCAACTTCTCTTCAAACGGCAGACTCGCCGTGATGAGCGCGGACGTGGAGGGCCAAAACGATTTGTATCTTATCAGTAGCAGGAGGGACCGTACCCGCCGCCTTACCAATGATTTGTTTGACGATTTTGACCCTTCTTTTATTCCCAACTCCAACACCATCGTTTTCAGTTCGAACCGCACTACCGATACGACGAATACGATCGTCAAGGACTTTACCAAGATTCCTTCAAACTACAATCTGTTCACTTATAACCTCGACTCGACAACCAATACCGTTGATCGCATCACCAACACGCTCAGCAAAGACTTTTATCCAAAAGCGAAAGATGAGAACAACATTTTCTACCTCAGCGATCAGCGTGGTATTCTGAATCTTTTTCACTTCGACAGGAGGACTGGTGTTTATATTCAGGTAACGAATTTCGCGTCGAGCATCAAGGGCTATGACATCGACTTTGGGAGCAATACACTCGCCGTGGTGATGACCAAAGACATGAAAGACGACATCTTCATTCAAAAGAACATCAATCTCGACAAGCAGATATTTACTCCTGCCACCCGACGAAAAGAAGCACAACAGGTCAAGTCGATCAATGAACGGAGGAAAAAAGAAGCCAGGCAGGGCGTCTCCATCAAACAGCTCATTAATGAACGCCTCCAGAAAAAACAGGATACCGCCAAAGTGCAACCTAAACCGGTGGTTCCGATGGACACGGTTCGAAAGGACACCACAGCCATCAAACCCAAGAGCAACATCGTCAATACAGACGATTATTCATTCGATGAGGTGAAGCCTTTGCAACAGGATACGGTTCCCAAGGTGATCGTTCCAAAGAAAACTGAGAAAGCCGTTAACACCGACGACTATAAATTTGAAGATGAGGCCGTTCGCACGCAGAAGGTGCCTGAAACTTTCCTGAGTCGTTATATGAAAGCGCGCGAGAACAGCCGGATCAACGGGCCGTTTGCGTATGAACCGAAATTCAGTTACGAGAATCTCAATACCAATTTTGTTGTCGACCCGATACGAAACTTCAGCATCCGTCTCGAGACTCAGATGAATGACATCCTCGAGAACTACCGGATATTTGGAGGTATTCAAACCGCCTTTGACTGGAAGAGCGGCGATGTGTGGGGAGAGTTCCAATACCTCAAATACCGCGTTGACTTCAGTATCCGCTATGATCGCAAAGTCATTTTCTGGACGCAACGCGATCCGGATAATCCACAGAATGATGAGTTGCAGAAATATTCGTTCCAGAAAATTGAGCTGGGTGCTTCTTTGCCGTTGTCGGTTCGTTTAAGACTTTCCGTCAAGCCATTTGCAGGTTATACGATGTTCGTTGACCGCGGACCGGATCAGACTGTGGCGCCTGCCGCGCCGACATTTGCTCCCGCGAAACAACAGTTCTATGCCGGAGGCCGCGTGGAATTGGTGTATGACAACTCCGTCAGCACGGGCATGAACCTTATTGAAGGTACTCGTGGAAAACTTATGGTGATCGATTACGAAGGTCTGGGAAACAGGAAGGCGAGCTTTGCACAGATCGCCCTTGACGTAAGGCATTATCAAAAAATTTACAAGGAAATCGTTTTTGCCGTTCGTGGATTTAGTGGTACGTTCTTTGGGAACTCGCCGAAGAACTACGCCCTGGGCGGCGTGGATAACTGGATCGGAAATTCGCTGAACACCAGCGGTGTGAAGAATCCTTTCTTCGTCAAATCAGGGTATAATCCGAATCTTCTGTTTACCGAATTCGCGACCACGCTGCGTGGATTTGATTACGCCACTTTGTACGGAACCAGTGTCGCGATGGCAAATGCCGAATTCCGACTGCCTCTCGTACGCGCGCTGGCGGGTGGACCTGTGTCGTCGAATTTTTTCAGGAACATGCAATTTATCGCCTTCTATGACATAGGTACCAGTTGGACAGGCACGCCGCCGATCAACTCGCAAAACACGTTGCGAACAATCGAGGTGAAAGAAGGTCCGTTTACCGTTGACATTAAACAATATCTTAATCCCTGGCTTTACAGCTATGGAGTTGGGTTCCGGACGATGATGCTGGGATATTACCTGAAGTTTGATCTCGCGTGGCCGGTAGAAAATTACAAAGTGAAAGACCCCCGTCTGATGGTCTCCCTCGGCTTCGATTTCTAAGAAGTCCACCCCGAATCTTTCTATCTTGCGCCCTTAAAAGAACTCCTTTCTATGCTCAAGTCCATGACCGGCTTCGGCCAGGTAAATGAATCGGTCGGCGACGCCACACTGATCGTCGAGGTGAAAACTCTGAATTCGAAATTCATGGATCTGAGCCTGCGACTTCCAAAAATCTTTTCGGAAAAAGAGCTGGAAATAAGAAACGCCATCACGGAGAAGCTCGAACGCGGAAAAGTATCCGTAACGGTTGAATACGTGGAGGCAGGAGCCAGTGTTTCGCAGCAATATGATGAAGCGGCCTTTGTTGCTCATTATGCTGAATTGAAAAAGCTTGCTGACAAGGTAATGGCACCTTACGATAACCTGTTTGAACTCGCTCTGAGGTCGTCGGACACGCAGCAGGTTGGAAGCAAAGAAGCATTGGATCCGGCCATCTATGAGAAGTTTGTAAAAGCATTGAATGCAGCGATCGCGCTGTGTGAAAATTTTCGGAAGACGGAAGGAGCTACCCTACAGGGGAAACTCACTACGTACATCCAATCCATCGGCCAGTCGTTGAAGAAAGTTGAAGTACTGGACCCGCAGCGTGTGGAAAAGATAAGGACCCGAATCAAAAAAGGAGTAACCGATTTCTTTGGGGAAGAAGGTTTCGATCAGAATAGACTCGAACAGGAGATAATTTTTTATATCGAGAAACTCGATATTCACGAAGAGCGAGTCAGGTTAAAAACCCACCTGGATTATTTTTTGAAAGTGATGAGTGAAACGCAATCCAACGGGAAAAAGCTGGCGTTTATTGCCCAGGAGATTGGACGCGAGATCAATACCATCGGCTCGAAATCCAACGACGCCGAAATGCAAAAAGATGTGGTGCTGATGAAGGAGGAACTCGAGAAAGTCAAGGAGCAGCTTGGCAACGTGCTCTGACATTTATCGATTTCGAATATTTGCCCCCATGTTCATGTGGTGATTCTCGCGCAAGTCGTCCGGTGTATTTCTTAAATTGTATCTCAATCGACAACATCTACTGCGCGTGAGTATGAAAAACGTCATCGTTGTTTTATTGCTGGCATCATTTGCCTCACAGGGTCAGATTGGTGCCAAAATGCAGCAACAAGGAAAGGTCTATGGTCTGTGGCAAAATAACGAGTTTGGGTATCAGATGACTCTCATGCTAAACCCGGACGGCTCCGGCGAATTTGACGGCGAACCGATAAAGTTTACAGACAAAGGTGCCGTGCTCGCAATTATTTCCGGCGGCAAGACCACCAACTACACATTCACGATCAGGGGAAATGCAATGACGCTTAGCGGTGGTGATCTTGAGAAGCCTATCACATTTGCCCGTCAGGGAAGCGAGCCCGCTGCAAGTGGAAACACCGATGTGTCGGGCGATCAGAATTCATTCAGCGCTACCGATAAAAAAATCCTCGGTCTGTGGTCAGGGAATGGTGAGATGATCGAATTCAAAGCGGATGGAAATTGTGTCTATCTCGGCAATACGTTTCCTTACAAAATTTCCCAGGGTCATGTGATCCTCACTTCAACCCAAGGCAACGCCACGTTTGTATACTCTATAAATGGAAATGTATTGACGCTCTCAGCCAACGGTCAGAAGGTCAACTATTCCAAAGTGCTTGGTTCCGGGCTTGCTTCCGGGAAACCAGGTGGCAATTCGCCCACAGTCGGCGGCAATGTGCCGATGGAGCTCGTGGGGCAATGGTGCTATATGAATATGACCAGCAACTCTCAAACCAGCCGGTGTATCAATCTCAATGCAGACGGCACCTACATCTATTCATACAATAGCTCCCGCAGCGTGAACACCGAAACACTCTCGGGAGGAACGTCTTCGCAAGATGGCGACAGGGGGACCTGGTATGTGCAAGGTGATCGTATTTATTACAATTCGCAGACATCCGGCCAGGGGTCATACCGCCTGGAAAAGAGGAACCATCCCAAAAACGTAAACGATCCTATGATTGTGCTCGATGGTGAGCCATTCGTCACCACCACGGCCCGCGCACCATGGCGATAGGGATTGCCGCCGATTTTTAGCTATTTTTAAATACCCATAAACAGCAATCCCATGAAACGCAGAGAATGGCTACGATCAGCAGTAGCAGCCGGCGCCGGCATACCGCTTGGACTTTCAGTGATCCAGGAACTTGCAGCTGCTCCTGCGAGCAAAGCCGAATTTGAATTCTTCAAGACCTTCAAATCCAACCCCAAGTTGGTGCGATTGGGATCGAATGAAAATCCCTATGGACCGTCGCCTAAGGCGCGTGAAGCAATCAAAACTTCCATTCTCGAAGGAAACCGTTATGGTTTTGAGTCCGGGGAAGAACTGAAAGCAATGATTGCAGCTAAGGAAGGTGTACCCGTTGAACAGGTGCTCGTGTTTGCCGGCTCGGGCGAAGCGCTTGCTATCACAGGACTCACAGTAGGTGTGGAAGGCGGTTCCATCCTGTCCGCCTGGCCTACGTTCCCGTTGATGATGAACTTCGCACAGAAATTCAACGCGCGATGGGATAAGGTAAACCTGGATGCCAACCTGTGTCATGATCTGGATGCGATGGCCGCTGCAGTGAAGCCTGACACTAAAATACTTTTCGTGGTGAATCCGAATAATCCCACAGGCACTGCGGTGGATCCGAATAAGCTCAGAAACTTTTGCATCGAGCAAGCGAAAAAAACCATTGTCTATTCCGACGAAGCGTATCTCGAATTTCAGGAACCCGGCCAACAGATCTCCATGGTAGATCTGGTGAAGCAGGGTCATAATGTGATTGTTTCGCGTACTTTCTCAAAGATTTATGGATTGGCGGGCCTGCGTATCGGGTATGTTATTGCCAAACAGGAAATCATTCAGAAGTTGGCGAAATACCAATCTGATACCATTCTCAACCAGGCGGGTATTGCGGCAGCGAAAGCAAGTCTGGGTGATGAAGAGTTCATGTCGTATACCCGGAAGATGAATGCCGCGGCGAGGAACTATTTTACTGCATATCTCGATTCTAAAAAATGGTTCTACGGGAAGTCCATTACGAATGTGGTACTTTTTCCGGCACCCAAAGATGGTAAGATGATACTTGAGCAGACGCTCGCGAAAGGCTATCAGATCCGTGTCTGGGATTATATGGACAAAGAGTGGTGCCGCGTCAGCATTGGTACGTTGGATGAAATGAAGGCCTTCGTGAAAGTCTTCGACGAAGTGGTAGCCTGATCATTTTTAATAATTTTGCATCCCTGTAGTCCTGTAGCCTATTTGTTGCTACAGGGTTGCAGGGTTTTTATTGACTAAAGAAACTGCAATGAGTTTACCGGATATCATTGGATTCGTGGGTGTGAGCATTCTATTGGTTGCTTTTCTTCTTACGCTGATCCATAAGATTGTCCCCAACGGCATGACATACATCATTTTGAATATTGTCGGGTCGGCACTGGCCTGCGTTTCTGCCATCATGATTATGTATGTTCCTTTCATCATCCTGGAGGGAGTTTGGGCTATTGTTTCGATAGTTACCCTCATTGGACTTCTGAGAAAGCCCGTATCGGAGCGCGGCAAATCTTTCTAACGACCGGTTTGATTGAATATCCTGAAGCTGATATAAGCGGTGATCCCTGTGGTCATCAACAACATGGTTTTGAAATGCCCCGAGGCGACGCCCGCCCAGACTGAAACCGACTTATCAATGTTGTTCAAACCCATGAGCAATACGCCGGCGAAGATCACGACCAATATGATGTTGTAGATTTTTGATTGTTGGTGTTCTTTAGGAAAGATCGCCGGGTCGTTGATCAAAAGCATCAGATAGGCGGTAAGCAAGGGCAACACAAGTCCATTTAAAGCCTGAACTGCCAGTATCACCGGAATCGGTTTGATGCCGCTGATGCCGAAAGCAAAACCTGTTATCAAGACGGCAATCCACGTTATGCGTTGCCGGCTATCATTCCACCCAAATACCGAGGAGACAATGATGGATGCAGCATAGGGAGCCGTGATAGCCGATGAGAAACCGGCGGCAAACAGTCCGACACCAAGGGCTGGGGCACCGAGCACGCCAATGTTGTCGGTTAGTGCCAGCGCGAGCTCATTAAAATTTGAAAACGATTTTACTGCGGTTCCGGAAATGAGTATCGCTCCCGTAATTAATCCGCCGATGATCACTGAGATCGTCAGGCCGATGCGCATCAGTGGCACCGTTTGACCTTTGCTGATCGCGGAACCGAGAAAGACGTTGTAAGGAACAATCGTGGTGCCGACTAACGCGAGCACCAGCAGCTCCGATCCCTGAGGGATCACGGGAACAAAACTTCCCTTTATGTATTCGATTGCCGAAAAAGGTCGGCCAGAAGCCAAAGCGAAAAAAGCAACTCCCATCATAGCCACGAGACTGGTCATGATCCAGCCGATCTCGGTTTTTTTTCCCGACCAAAGCACCGCAGCACAGAGCAGGCTAATGATCATTGTCAGCAAACGTGTGTCTGACGCTGTGATCAGGTTGAGACCCGATACGGCGCCAAGGATATTGCCGGCTTCGTATGCCGCACAGCCCAGGATGACAGGCCCGCCAAGGATAAATTTCAGCCACTGGCTGTTGGAACCATATTTCAATTCAAGTGCTTTGCCCATGGTAAGTCCACTGACGATGGTAAGTCTGCCCGAGACTTCCTGCAGCAGGATGCAGCTCACCGTTGCAAAGGCCACTGCCCACAGCAAGTCCAGCTGAAACAGGGACCCTGCAGACGCTGCTGTTGTAACTGTTCCCGGACCGATAAAAGCGGCAGAAATAACCGACCAAAGAATGACGCTGGAGACCGTTTTATGGCGTGACATGGCGAAAGGTAGGAAACGGACTCAATGAAAGATTGCCGTTCATGATATTCAGGCGCCCCAAAAAGGTGTTCCCCAAAGTACAAGCGTCTATTCTACACTTCATGTAAGTCCATTTCAACTATCACTTTAAGCCAATACTTAGCAATTTCTTAGAGACTTTTCAAATAACAGATAAAGAGCAAGTTTCAGAAAGTACTTTAAGTATAAGTTTAGATAACAAAATCTTGCAATAAAAAAGTTATCAACCGCAATCGGTTGCCGGAATACTACATTAAGGAATTGTTAATAACTTGTTCGTAACATTTAAAGACCCGGTAAAAATGTCTTAAGCCAGAACCAATACTTTTGGCCTCTCGAAATCGGAAATACTAAAAAACCCAATACTTATGAGAAAACTTCTACTATTAGTGTTTGCTTTTGCGCTTTCAGCAGCGACGGAGTTGCTGGGGCAGGCGATCACGACCGCTTCCATTTCAGGGAAGGTGAGTGGGGCGAAAAGTGGGGAGACCTCCACGGAAGCTCTTCCAGGTGCGACAGTGATTGCAGTCCATACCCCTTCAGGCACGAAGTATGGAACGGCAACGCGTGTTGATGGATCATTTAATTTCCCCGCGGTGCGCATCGGCGGACCGTACACCGTTACAGTAACCTTTGTCGGTTACGATGAAAAATCGATGACAATCGACAACCTTGATATCGATCAGCGTTTTACTGCAAACTTTACGCTGGGTGAATCATCTTTGACGCTTTCTGAAATCCAGGTAACTGCGGAAAAAGACCCGGTTTTGAACTCAGAGAGAACGGGTGCTGCTACCAGTGTACGCCGCGAACAATTTGAGCGCCTGCCAACATTGAACAGGAACTTCCAGGACATGGCTTCGCTCGATCCACGTGCCGGCGCAGGGGGCAACTACCAAAATTTCGGCGGGAGAAGCTACCTCTACAATAACTTCACAATCGACGGCGCAACGACAAACAACGTGTTTGGTCTAAGCAATCTTTCAGGTGGCCAGACAGGTGCTCAGCCGATTTCAATGGACGCGATTCAGGCTATGACGATTTCGATCGCTCCTTATGACGTTCGTCAGGGTGCGTTTACAGGTGCGGGTGTCAATGCAGTAACCCGGAGTGGAACGAACGAATTCAGTGGCTCTGTGTACGGGTTTTACAAGAACCAGAACATGGTGGGTACGAAAGTGGCAGGTGTGGAGCAAGCAAACAACAGCTTCGAATACCAGAACTATGGTTTCCGTCTCGGCGGTCCGATCATTAAGGATAAGCTTTTCTTCTTTGTCAACTACGAGCAGGAGAAACGCGTTGACCCGGCGATCTTCTTCCCGGTGAACGGAACAACCAACGGTGTTGCGAACCAGCCTACCGCGGTGACCGACCCTTCCGATCCCAACTACACTTCACCAACAAACGTCGCAAGGCTTAGGGACTTTCTCATCAGCAAATTCGGATACGATCCTGGAAGCTATGACAACTTCAACCTCCCTACACAAAGCAACAAGGTTCTTGCGAAGATCGACTGGAATATTAATACCAATCACAAGCTGACGGTACGTTACAATCAGTCTGATTCTTATCAGGATAAAGTATTGAGTGGTTCAACATTCTATAACTCGGCGGTGCCTGGTGGTCGTACCAACTCGGTGAATACGATCCCTTTTTCTCACTCCTTCTATCGCCAGTTCAACAACCTGAAGTCGATCATAGCTGAATTGAACAGCTCCTTCGGCACAAAGTACTCCAACACCTTGACGTTTGGCTACTCTGCATTCAGAGACTATCGTGAACAAGGCGGTGGCGGTGCTGTGCCTGCTTTCCCCACTGTGGATATCCTTGGACCAAACGGACAAGGCATGGTAACCGTGGGTCCGGACCCCTTCACTCCGAACAACAAGTTGGATCAGGACATCATCCAGTTCAATGACAACTTCAACATCTATCTGCGCAACCACACGATTTCTGTGGGTACTGCGAATGAGTTCTTCAAATTCAACAACGTGTTTACGGCAGGTATTAACGGTAATTTTCAGTTCAACAGCATTCAGGACTTTATCGATTACTCAAACGGCGTAAACACCGCAACGACAGCTCCCCTGAAGTTCGGCGTTTCGTATTCTGCGGTTCCTGGCAACCCGGCACCGGGAGCAGTGTGGAGCGCATCGCAGTTGGGCTTCTATGCGCAGGATGAATTCACAGGTCTTAAGAATCTGAAACTTACCTATGGCGTGCGAATTGACTTGCCCGTATTCCCGACATCACTGCCGCAGAATGAAAACTCTGACGCGTTGACGTTTGCAAACGGTGAAAAAGTTACTGTTGGAAAGCTTCCTGACACAAACCCGCTCTGGTCACCGCGTGTGGGCTTTAACTGGGATGTGCTGGGAGACAAAACGCTCCAGGTGCGAGGAGGAACAGGTCTGTTCACTGGCCGCGTGCCCTTCGTTTGGATCTCCAACCAGGTTACCAACAACGGTTTACTGTTCGGTTCGATCATAGCACAAACAAAGGCTGAAGCCTCAGCTTATCCGTTCACCGGCACGCCAGTAACTTCAAGCGGAGGCGCATCGCCCACCTATTCAATCAACGCAACTGTCAACAACTTCAAATTCCCTCAGGTTTTCAGAACCAACATTGCGGTCGATAAACAATTGCCCTGGGGAGTCATCGGTACGTTGGAAGCGATTTATACGAAAGATGTGAATGCGATCTACGTTCGCGACGCGAACCTGAACAATGCGTTCAGAACTGTTGATGGAGACGGAAGGCCGCAATTCCCTGCGACCCTTGCCCCCAATCCTACGGACCCCACATTGCCTGGCAGAAGGGTGAATCAGAACATTACCAACGCATTGATTCTGGATAACTCTAACCAGGGATGGCAAACCACACTGGTTGCACAGTTGCAGAAGTCTTTCCAAAGTGGGTTCTATGCTTCAGTAGCATATTCCTATACAGACGCACGCGATGTCAACACCGCATCAGCTTCAACAGCAAGTTCGGTGTTCGCAAGCTACCCGATTCTGTCAGGTCCCAACACACCTGGGCTTGGTTACTCTGCGAACTATACGCCCCACCGCGTTATTATGCAGGCTTCGTACAGAAAAGAGTATGCTAAACACTTTGCTACAACGATCTCTGCTATCTATAACGGTAACTCTGGTAACAAATTCTCATACACCTATGCAACCGACATGAACGGTGATGGCAGCGTGAATGACTTGATGTACATCCCGAGAAACCAGACTGAGATCATGCTGACGCCCTCAAGTGCCACAGATACACGTTCAGTGAACCAGATATGGCAGCAACTTGATGCATACATCAACCAGGATGCTTACCTCAGCAAACACCGTGGTGAATATGCAGCGCGCAACGGCGCTACGTCACCCTGGGTGAATATGCTGAACATGCGTGTATTGCAAGATTTCTATATCGAAACCGGTGCAAACAAGAAGCGCAATACCCTTCAGTTGTCATTCGAAGTACAAAACGTGCTCAATCTGTTGAACTCTGATTGGGGGTTGATAAAGTCTGCGATCCGCCCCGCCTTGTTGTCTTTGGCGGGATTTGAAAAACCTGCTGTTACTTCAGCCAACACGGAAACGGATCCCCTCAAGCCGAACAACTCATATACAATTTCACCGGCAAGCGGACGTCCGATCTACACTTTCAACCCGCAGCCGACTGCGACGGATATCAACGCACCGCTATCAACCACGTTCCAGAACAATCCTGCATTGGCCTCACGCTGGCAGATGCAGATCGGTATACGTTATATCTTCAACTAATCAGAAGACTCTAAACGACATCAATCATGAAAAGAAATAAAACATACATTTTCCTGGCGGTGAGTGGGCTCGCAATCGGGTTCCTGACAGGTTGCAAAGAGCCTGAATACCCAACTCCAGTTCCGGCAACGGCCGCGTCTACAGAGGCAGCCAAGGTGATGTTCATCAATGGCTCACCGGATGCTCCAACACTGCAAGGACAGTTGAACAATGCCGACGCGGGCACTGCGGTGACGCTTGGTACCGGCAGCGGCTATGTCAGCACCCAGGTTGGACCTGTGCTGGAAACCGTCAAAGCCTCCAGTGGAACCATCGGTGGGACGCTGGGTTCTGGTGTTGTCACCAACCGCCCTACGCTCGCGACAACCCTTTCTTATACCGTGGTTGTGACCGACACATTGAATCGCCCGAAAGCAGGTACTGACCCAGGCGGTCTTCGTGTTTCGCAATTGACGGATAACCTTGCGGCTCCGGCATCCGGTAAATCAGGTGTACGTTTTCTGAACGTAGCGCCGGGTCTTGCGCCGGTTTTCGTGACCGTAGGAGCCACTAACCTGACCGGAAGCTTCACATACAGGACGTTTGGTGCGGCCTTTACTCAAGTCAATACAGGTACCGTCACGATCACCGTACGCACCGGAAGCATTACCGGTACAATCGTGGCACAGGCGACCAATGTGACATTGGCTGATGGCAAGATTTACACGCTTTTTGTGCAAGGAAGACCGAACAAGACCGGAGCACAGGCGCTCAAGGTTGGATTGGTTCAGCACAACTAGGCAACATTTATTTTGAAACAGGGGCTGTCTCACATGGGACAGCCTTTTTTTTGCTGCTTGGAGTGAGAATGTCATGGTTTCCGGCGCCCGCCTGACCTTTAATTTCAGTCGCCTTTTTTGTATCTTCAAAAATGGCAAGACCGGTTTTTTTGCCCTCAGCCTTCGCTGTGGCCTTGCTTTTGGGGAATTGTACGCAGTCGGGTGATTCCAACGATTTCACCCCCGAACCAGAAGTTCAGATTGATTTAGCCCAGATCCGCGAACGTGGCTATTTGCAGGCGATCGTGGATAACAATTCCATTAGTTATTTTATCTACCGGGGTCAACCCATGGGCTACGAGTATGAACTGCTCCAAAGCCTTACGAAAAGTCTCGGTGTAGAACTCAAGATCAAGGTCATCAGCGGCATCGAGCAATCGATCGATTTGCTGAACCGCGGCGAGGGCGACCTCATCGCTTTTCCCCTTACGATTACTCAGGAGCGGGCCAAATACCTCGCTTTTACCGACGCGCAATTCAACACTTGCCAGGTGCTTGTGCAAAAGAAGCCCTCCAACTGGAGACGTATGCCGCCGGCGAGACTGGAACGCAATCTGGTCAGAAGCCCCGTCGAATTAATTGGCAAGGAAGTTCATGTGATGAATGAATCGTCATTCAAAGAACGCCTCCTGAATCTTTCTCAGGAAATAGGTGGGAACATTATTATTCGCGAAGACAGCGCAGATGCGGAAACCGAATCGTTGATCCAAAAGGTTGCCGAAGGACAAATTCAATACACCGTTACGGATCAAACCATCGCCATGGTCAACGCGGTGTATTATCCAAACCTCGACATCAGTACGGTCATGAGTCTGCCCCAACAAATTGCGTGGGCGGCCCGAAAAAATTCTCCTGACTTACTCAATGCAGTGAATGTTTGGCTGGAAGACGTAAAGCGGAATGGGAGATTTGCCGTGTTGTTCAAGAAATATTTTAACAGTCCGCGATCGTCCCAAATCAGGATCACCAGTGATTATTCTTCACTGGGTGGGAATAAACTCTCACCGTATGATGATGAGATAAAAAGGGAAGCGGCGATTCTGGGGTGGGACTGGCGTTTGCTTGCATCGATCATTTATCAGGAATCTAATTTTCAGCCCAACGCAGAATCCTGGGCAGGCGCAGTCGGTCTCATGCAACTCATGCCCGCGACGGCCGCACAATTCGGTGCCGATGATCGCACCAATCCGCATCAAAGTTTGAAGGCCGGTGTTCGCTATTTAAAATACCTCGATAAACTGTGGGGTAAATATGTCACAGACAAGGACGAACGACTCAAGTTTGTGCTATCATCGTACAACGCGGGTCTGTCACACATCATAGATGCCAGAAACCTTGCAAAGAAATACGGAAAAAATCCGGCCAGGTGGGAGGACGTTGAGGCTTACCTCGTTCAGAAGTCCAATCCCAGATATTACCGCGATCCGGTGGTGGTTGCGGGGTATTGCAAATGTGAAGAGCCTGTGAATTTTGTCAGGGAAATCCTCGCGCGATTCGAGGAATACAAGATACTTATTGCTGAAGTTTGAGTTGGGGCTTAGGGTTAGGCATTGGGCATTAGGCGTTAGGGCTTAGGCATTGGGGCTTAGTGGGGGTTAGGTATTGGGAATTAGGCATTGGGGCTTAGGCATTGGGGCTTGGGCGTTAGGGCTTGGGCATTAGGGGTTAGGTATTGGGAATTAGGCATTGGGGCTTAGGAATAAGGTTCCAATTGAAGTCGTATCAAAATCCAGAACAATGATTCAGAGTTTAGAGGAATTCAAAACCTATCAGCGCGCAATGGAGCTTGGGGAAAAGGTCCATGATGAGGTGAGCAGATGGAATTTTTTTGAAAAAGACACAGTGGGCAAGCAATTGGTAGGGCTATCGATTCTGTTGCTGCAAATCTTTCAGAGGGGCTGGGAAGATATCATTATAAGGAAGCGAAAAACTTCACCTTCTACGCAAGAGGTTCACTGTTTGAAACAAAGACATGGCTCATCAAAGCAAGGAATAGGAAACTAGTTGGTGATGAGAGCCATAGAAATTTCATAGCCGAACTTGATGTGATTGGAAAAATGTTAAACACCTATCTCAACTCAATCGGTGGAGGTGCAAATGTTGCCAAAGAACCGGAATCAGATTATTTGTCCACCCCGAATGCCTAATTCCCAATGCCAAATGCCTAGTCCCTAATTCCTAATTCCTAATTCCTGATTCCTAAGCCCCAATCCCTAATTTATCAACAAGTTTCCCAAAATCAAGATTCTCCCAGGTAGTCGCAATGGCCGGATCAGCCATCACTTCGTCCATAATTTTTTTCTGCGCCCGTCCGATCCTGAGTGCATCAGAATAGCGGATGTTATCATGAAAGGTTACCATGGAATAGAGGGGAATCCATTTTTCGGGGTACAACGCGTTGATCTTCGCCTCAATCTTTTTTCTTAATAAGAAATCAGGGTCGCCGACCAGATCCCGCATCTCAATAAAGTTGTCGAGGGCCAGTTGCGCGATCGCGTCGCTGTCAGGTTTTCGCATGAGCTGAAATTCCTCAGTCGTTTTCTTCCAATCATCGTGATGCTTATCAAGGAGTTGATTGAGTACGCGACAATCCTCAAAACCCGCATTCATTCCCTGCCCATAAAATGGCACGATGGCATGAGCAGCGTCTCCTATGAGAAGTGTATTGCCTCGTACCCACGGATAACATTTCACAGTGACCAATGAACCTGTGGGATTCTTTTTGAATTCACTTACGAGATTAGGAATCTTTGCTGCCGCGTCGGGAAACACTTCGTTGAAGAAGTCCTGAATGGCCTTATCGCTGTTCAGGGATGCAAACGACTTCGGCCCATCATAAGCGAAGAATAATGTGCAGGTAAAGCTTCCATCCGGATTCGGCAACGCAATCAACATGAAACTTTCCCGCGGCCAGATGTGTAGGGAATTTTTCTCGAGCTGAAACGATCCATCTTTGCTGGCCGGAATGGTCAATTCTTTGTAGCCATGTTCAATGTAGCTCTGTTGGTAATCGTAGCGCTCCGTAATCTGCATGGCGCCGCGAACCGGTGAAAACGCTCCGTCGGCTCCTATGATCTGATCGAAGGAAACCGGTTGCGAGCGAACGGTGATCTGTGTTTTGTTCAGATCGATGTGTTCAATCTTTTCTTCAAAAAGAATTTTGACACCAGCGCGCTCAGCCTCGTTCATCAACACGATGTTGAGACCGGACCGTGATATTGAATTGATATACTGTCCTTCTTTCCCATAAGGAAGGTACGAGAGATTGCCCTGGTGATCGTGCATGGTGCGGCCATGCATTGGGATCGCAACAGCCCGCAACGTTTCCTCCAGGCCCACTTCATTCAAAGCCCGTAAGCCCCGGTTACTCAATGCGAGGTTGATCGAACGCCCGACGTCCTTGGTGTCCTTGCGCATATCGTTTCTTCTCTCATACAGCGAAACCTTGTAGCCGCGGCGCGCGAGATAAATGGATAACAAGGACCCAACAAGTCCTGCCCCGACGATTGCAATGTTACCTTTCACAATAGAGCGTGATTGAATATTTCCACAAACTGATAAACCTCTTCAAAAGTATTGTATAACGGGACAGGCGCTACCCGAATCACATCAGGTTCGCGCCAATCCGTGATTACTCCTTCTTTCTCCAGTCTTTTAAAAACTTTCTTTCCGTCTTTCTTCATAAGAATAGACAGCTGGCAGCCTCGCGCCGTCGGATCTGCCGGTGTGATGATTGTAAAGAATTTTCCTTCCGGGTCCGATTCATGAAGCAGATATTCCAGGAATCCTGTAAGAAGCAAGCTCTTGCGGCGAAGTGCCGGCATCGTAGCTCTCTCAAAAATATCCAGCGAAGCGAGGTGCGCCGCCCCACTAAACACCGGAAAATTGGAGACCTGCCATCCGTCGGCACCGGGGATCGGATCAAAGCCTTTTTTCATTTGAAATCGCACTTTTTCCTGATGACCCCACCAGCCCGCCAGTCTGGGTAATTTTGAATTAGCGTGACGGCTATGAATAAAAGCTCCCGCCATTCCGCCAGGGCCTGAATTCAAATATTTGTATCCGCACCACACGGCAAAATCGACTCCGTCTTCGTGGAGATTCAACGGAACATTGCCAATCGCGTGCGCGAGATCAAAACCCGCATAAGCACCCGCTTGGTGTGCTGCCGTGGTTATGGTTTTGAAATCGAAAAATTGTCCTGAATAGTATTGAACGCCGCCAAAAATCACGAGACTCAATTCATCTGCGTGGCGTTTGATCGCTGAAGTAATGTCTTCGGTACGCAGGTAATGTTCACTGGTGCGAGGGGAGAGCTCAATCAACGCGAGGCTTGGATCAAGTCCGTGCAGTTTGATTTGTGATTCGAATGCATATTGATCGGACGAAAAAGCACCCGCTTCTGCAATAATTTTAAATCTTCGGCCAGTGGGTTGGTAGAATGAAGTCAGCATGAGGTGCAAATTCACCGTGAGTTGATTCATGGCTACCACCTCATCCGGTTTTGCCCCGGTCAGTTTCGCAAGTGGCTTCTTAAAAAATTTATGATAATACAACCACGGACGCCGCGAGTGAAAGTGCCCTTCCACACCCTGCTCAGCCCAGTCGTCGAGTTCTTCAAGAATATATTTTTTGGTGTTTTTCGGCTGAAGTCCGAGAGAATTCCCGCATAGATATAAAAACCTTTTTTTTCCTTTTCCGGGAAAAAGAAATTCGGAACGAAATTTCCGAAGCGGGTCTTTTCTGTCCAGGCTCCGGGCAAATGAAAGAGAACGTTCGTACTTCATGGCTGCAATTGAGTGACGGTTCGCAGGACCGGATTGATTTGTGCGTGGTGATGCTGCACATGATGAATGGTAAAGTATAGCATTTCGCGGAGCGTAATTTTTCCAAGCAAAGGATGAGGCAATCGGTAGGTATCTAGTTCGCTTTCCGAAAACCTTTCGATGCGGCGACAAAGCACGCTTACATGATTGTTGATGATGGCTTGCAATTTCCTTCTATCGCAGGTGGTGTCGGGCAGGAAACGTGTCGTGGATTTGCCGCCGGCATCCAGCTTCGCTTTATAGTTGGCTTTGAGCTGTTCATAGGCCACCGATTCGCGATTGGCTTTTCCGAACAGAGTTGACAAAATAAACTTCGGCATCCCGAACGCAAGCTTCACTGGGGCAACGCTCTTCTCAATGTGGCTGAGTTGCTGCAAAGGAGTCCACTTCCCGGGCATTGCGTTATTGGCCAGTACGTCGGACAAACCACCGACGTAGTCAGTGAAGTAGGTGTGGTGTCTAATGAGTTCTTCGTGTATCTCTTTTTTGGTCATCGTCATACAAAACGCGGGTCAGCTTCCATGACGGTTCCACATTTCTTACAGGTACGCAGATCCTGGGAGCCGTAAAAATCACGGAAGCGGGGGAGGAAATCTTTTTCTATGTTCTCAAGGTGGAATTTATACTCGTGCAGTTTGTTGTTGCACTTTTCACAAAACCACATCAGTCCGTCGTCTTCTGTCGTTTCGCGCTTACACTCGATCACAAGTCCGATGGAGTTGGGAGTCCGGATGGGCGAATGAGGTACTCTGCCCGGCAGTAAAAACATATCACCGGGTCCTAAAGGAATGTCAACGGGTTTGCCGTCTTCCTGGATCCTCACCGTGATGTTGCCTTCCAGTTGATAATACAACTCCTCCGTTTCGTTGTAATGATAATCCTTTCGGGCGTTGGGCCCCGCGACAATCATCACGATATAATCCCCGGCATCAGCATATAGATTTTTATTGCCGACCGGCGGTTTTAATAGATCCCGGTTTTCCTTGATCCATTGATTAAGATTAAATGGCCTGCGAATCATATGAGCGATTTGAAGATTTGAAAATGTGAAGAATTGAAGATGGAAGCTTCGAAATTAAGTCTCCTGGCGAAACGGCTACATTTAGTTGTTTGTTCCGGACTATCATATACCTCCGCGTTGTCAACTTTTTTTGCCAGCTGTCAATTGCTTTCAGCAAGTTACGTTCTTTTATATTTACTAAAAATGGGCCATGAATCTCGACCTCAAAGGTAAAAAAGCACTTGTGTGTGGTAGTACGCAGGGCATCGGAAAAGCGTCAGCTATCGAACTGGCGGCTCTGGGGGCATCGGTGACATTGCTTGCCCGAAACGAAGTGAAGCTCAAAGAAACACTGGCTGGGTTGCCCTCGGGTGCAGGTCAAAAACACGACTATTTGATCGCGGATTTTTCCTCACCTGACGAATTAAAGACCGTGGTAGAAAACCATGCCCGTGGGAGTGCAATACACATTTTGATTAACAACACCGGTGGACCTCCGGGCGGCCCTGCGCTCACCGCTGGACTCGATGAATTCACCCGTGCTTTTTCTAATCACTTATTGTGCAACCAAATCCTCGTGCAGGCCTCCGTGCCGTCGATGAAAAAAGACAACTATGGCAGGATCATCAATGTCATCTCGACGTCTGTAAAAATACCAATCAAGGGTTTGGGCGTATCCAATACCATTCGGGGTGCGGTTGCCAATTGGGCGAAGACCCTCGCGACAGAACTTGGACCTTTTGGAATCACCGTGAACAACGTTCTCCCGGGCGCGTCCATGACGGCCAGGTTGGAGGCCATTATTCGCGATCGTGCAGAAAAGCAAAAGAAGACAGTGGAACAGGTGACGCAAGAGATGATCGCGGAAATTCCCGCGGGAAGAATTTCAACGGCCGAAGAGGTGGCGGCCGCCGTAGCGTTTCTGGCGACACCCGCAGCGGGCTATATCAATGGAATTAATGTGCCGGTGGATGGCGGAAGGACAGGTAGTCTTTGAGGAGATGTGGAGATGTGAAGATGTGGGGTGAGAAGATGAGGAGATGTGGAGATGAGAAGATGAGGAGATGAGGAGATGAGAAGATGTGGAGATGTGAGGATGTGAAGATGTGGAGATATGAAGATGTGAAGATGTGAAGATGTGGAGATGTGGGAGTGAGACTGGATACCGTTTCAATTCGAAGAACAACATGCAGAAGATACTTAACTACATCGATGGACAACTGGTTGAACCGGTGTCAAAAAATTTTATAGACAACATCGACCCTTCTGTCGGCGCGACGTATTCCCTTATTCCTGATTCGAATGAAAAGGATATAGAGCAGGCTGTGGAGGCCGCAAAGAAGGCTTTTGACGGTTGGGCTGGAATGCAGGTCGAAAAGCGTTCAGCCATCTTAATGAAGATCGCCGACCTGATTGATCGTGATTTTGAAAAGCTCGCGATGGCGGAAAGTGTTGACAATGGGAAGCCCGTGTCACTGGCGAAGTCGATGGATATTCCGCGGGCGGCGGCAAACATCAGATTTTATGCAACCGGAGCGATTCACTTTGCGAGCGATGCTCATGTTACTGGATCTGAAGCGGTGAACTATACGCTGCGTACACCGATAGGCGTTGCAGGATGCATTTCACCCTGGAATCTTCCGCTGTATTTGTTTACATGGAAAATCGCTCCTGCCCTGGCAGCAGGATGTACGGTCGTT
Source organism: Cyclobacteriaceae bacterium (assembly GCA_044227305.1). Taxonomy (GTDB): domain Bacteria; phylum Bacteroidota; class Bacteroidia; order Cytophagales; family Cyclobacteriaceae; genus ELB16-189. The sequence goes on from JBGAFJ010000004.1 coordinate 212,065, forward strand.
GCGAAACCATCGGAGCTCACACCGATGACAGCATTTTTGTTTACCGAACTTTGTAAGGAGGCAGGTTTACCTCCCGGTGTATTGAATGTTGTACACGGACTTGGCCCGAAAGTGGGCCAGGCGATCATTGAACATCCTGAAGTACCGGTGATTTCATTTACCGGTGGAACGGTGACGGGAAAGAAAATAGCTTCCACCGCTGCGCCGATGTTGAAGAAGTTGTCCCTGGAGCTCGGTGGAAAGAATCCCAACATCATCTTTTCGGATTGTGATTTTGAACTTGCTGTTTCAACAACGATTCAATCCTCTTTTGCGAACCAGGGCGAGATATGTCTTTGCGGATCGCGCATCTTCGTTGAAAGAAGTTTGTATGAAAAATTTGTCGATGAGTTTGTGAAGCGCGTCAAAACGCTGGTGGTGGGAGATCCGTTGAGCGACAAAACAAAACTTGGTGCGTTGGTATCGGAAGGACACATGAATAAAGTGTTGTCGTACATCGAGCTCGCGAAAAAAGAAGGAGGAAAAATTTTGATGGGAGGGAGGCGCATAACGATCGAAGGCCGGTGTGCGAATGGTTTTTTTGTTGAACCCACTGTGATCGTGGGGCTGGATCACAGGTGCCGCACCAACCAGGAAGAAATTTTTGGACCCGTGGTGACGATCATGCCTTTTGACAGCGAGGCAGAAGTCATCGCGTATTCAAACAGCACCACCTACGGCTTGTCAGCCACCATCTGGACCGAAAACCTGAAGCGGGCTCATCGTATTTCTGCACAGATTAAAAGTGGCATTATCTGGGTGAATTGCTGGCTATTCAGGGATCTGAGAACGCCGTTTGGTGGCATGAAAGGTTCTGGCGTGGGAAGAGAGGGAGGTTGGGATGCGTTAAAATTCTTCACGGATACGAGAAATGTTTGTATAAAATTGTAAAGCGAGATACGGAACCTCAAATCCTGTATCTTCTTAATTCCTTTACGCTCGCAAATTGGACTTCTTCGACGCCTCCAACATCTTTTTTGAAGCACTCGGTTATCCACTGAGTTATCTCGAATTCTTTGGTGTTCTCACCGGCGTCGTTGCTGTCTGGCTTTCCGCGAAAGCGAACATCTGGAGCTGGCCGCTCGGGCTCGTTAACGTCACCCTGTTCTTCTTCTTATTTTATCAGACTCAGTTCTATCCCGACATGTTTTTGCAGGTGTTTTTCTTTGTCACCAACCTGATGGGATGGTGGCGATGGACCCATCCCGCAGCGGGTGAAGAGGACAATAAAAACGAATTGAAAGTCAGCTGGATGTCGGCGCGCATGCTGATAATCTTTTCTGTCATTACCGTATTCGGTACCGCTGTATTTGGTGGCCTTGCGGGCAGATTGCATGAAATATTTCCGAGGTTGTTCTCATTGCCAAGTGCATTTCCGTATGCTGACTCCTTTGTTTCCGTAGCGAGCATTGCAGCTACATACCTGATGGTTCAAAAGAAAGTGGAATGTTGGGCGGCCTGGCTTGTGGCCGACATCACCGCCACGTACCTTTACTTCGCAAAAGACCTGATGCTGGTGGGGATCGAATTTTTCGTCTTTTGCATCATTGCCGCCTTCGGTTTCTGGCGGTGGAGAAAAGAATTCCAATCCTATCAAATTTGAAACGCGGGCTGGTCATTGGAAAATTTATGCCTTTGCACAAAGGCCATGTAGCGCTGATTCATTTCGCCGCGCAGCAATGTGATGAGCTGATCGTTTCGATGTCATACAAAACTTCAGATCCGATACCCGGTCCCTTGCGCTTTGAATGGATACGGGAAGAGTTCAAAAATTTCCCAAAGATAAAGCCTCAAATATCACCGGATGACTTCGACGATGAGTCACGTTCACTGGAAGAAAGAATCCCCTTATGGAGTGCGTTCTTAAAACGGCGATTTCCCTTTATCAACGTCGTGATTAGTTCGGAGAACTATGGCGCACTGTTGGCAAAAAACCTTGGAGTAGAACACATCTCATTTGATGCGGGGCGCGTCAAATTTCCCGTAACTGCGTCAAAGCTCCGCGCAGATCCATTTAAATACTGGGATCTGATGGCGGAATCAACCAAACCTTACTATGTAAAAAAGATTTGTTTTTACGGACCAGAAAGTACAGGAAAATCCTTCCTTTCAGAAAAGCTTGCGAAACGGTACAAAACGGAATTTGTTCCTGAAGTTGCCCGGGAACTGATCTCCACGAATGATTTTAATATGGATGAGATCCTCCGCATCGGCAATGCGCAAACGAAACGCGTTCTTGAAAAAGTCAAAGTTGCAAACAAGATTCTGTTTTGTGATACCGACCTGATCACCACCGAAATTTACAGTCGTCATTATCTCCATGTCGTGCCGCCGGTGCTGGTTGAGCTGGAACGGAAAATCAGGTATGACCGCTATTTTTTGTTTGATACCAGTGTCGAATGGGTCGCCGATGGCATGCGTGACCTGGGAAACCGCCGTGACGAAATGTTCAACATTTTTAAGGCCGAACTTGACAAAAGGGGGATCGTCTATGACGTCGTAAGAGGTAATTATGAAGAACGTGAGGCTTTTGTTGTGAAGAAAATCAGCGAATATTTCGGAGTGTTTCCGGAAAACTGATTTTATCTCCTGCCGCTTATTTCTGTTCTGAAAATTTCAATGCATTTGCGATCCTGAAGCGTAACAAAACAAGTCTTTCCATCGCTTCCACCGAACGTTAGATTACTTACCCAGTTTCCTTTCATTTGAATTTCGCGAACTACTTTCCCGTCGGGGGAGATAACGACAACGGTTCCTTTCCCGTGCCGCGCGACGTAGAGATTTCCATGGTTATCTGTTTTCATTCCGTCAAGATTGTAATCAGGAAACGTATGAAACAATCGCTTGTTGGAAATATTTCCACCGGCATCCATATCGAAAGCCCATATCTTTAATTGCGCACTTTCATTCACATAGAGCGTCTTTTCATCGGGACTCAGCGTGATTCCATTGGTTGTGCCCATGTCAGCGGTGAGCAAGAAACCCTTTCCGTCTGGATCGATCCGCCAGATTTTACCAGTTTTTGCTTTCCAGTTGGGGTCGGATACAAACAATTGACCTTTGCCGTTGATGGTCAGGTCATTGGGTTGATTGAAATTATCCGAGTGAAAGTGTACGTTGAATCGTTTCGTCTTCGGATCCAGTTTCAGAATATTATGACCTGTGAAGTCAGCGATGAAAAAATTGCCGCCTCCATCGATCATAATGGCGTTGCCGGTGCTGCCGGCTGGCAACGTCGCAAAAAGTTTAACGCTGCCATCTTCATGGACCCAGCCGATCGTTCCGTCTTTTTGGAAATTGACAACATAAAGATTGCCGTTCTTATCTACGGTGGGCCCTTCGATATTATTAGTGAAGAGATTTTCTGCAGTGAGATCCGACGACTGATGGGTTTGCTGTGCTAGTGTGGGGAGGCACAGCATTAAGGTCAGGAATGAACTGCAAATCAGTTGTGCACCAGGAAACTCCATCTTTAAACGTTTCGGCCCGCCCGGTAACCTGCAAGGCTGTAATAAAGGATGTAGAGGTAGCAGGGTATCATGATGGTTACAAATGCCATTTGAGGTCCCCAGCCTTCGGACAATTTCGCGTAGATCTGTGGTATGACGGCGCCGCCCGCAATGCCCATGATCAGCAGTGCGGATCCGATTTTTGTGAATTTGCCCAATCCGTCGATAGCAAGCGGGAAGATGGCAGGCCACATCAAGGCGTTTGCGAAACCGAGCAATGCAACAAACACGATCGAAGTATATCCCACGGAAAAAAAAGCGATCGCACTCAACACTATGCCAGCGATTGCCGAGAGTGTTAGTGCGCGTTCCTGCTTGATAAACCTGGGAATGGTGAGAATTCCAAGTATGTATCCTACCACCATCGAACGCAAGGTGTAAGACGTAAAATTTTTTGCGTCGTCAAGACTGATTCCGATCGCCTTGCCGTAAATAGTGATCACATCACCTGCCATGACTTCGACACCTACATAGAGGAAGATGCAGAGAGATCCAAGCAGTAAATGCGGGAATTGGAAGATGCTTGTTTTACCTGCCACTTCATTTCCTTTTTTCTCGGAAGATTCAATTTCTGGCAGAGAAGAAAAGCGAATCATGATGGCAAGCAGGAACAATACGCCTGCCATCACCACATAAGGCATGATCACACGTTGTGATAACTCCTGCAGCAAAGTTTCACGTGTCGAAGGGTCGGCTGTTGCTGCCAATTGTATCTCAACTTCACTGGCACCTTTGAGCACGATGGCGCCGAGTATAAGAGGGCTGATCGCGCCGGCCACTTTGTTGCAGATACCCATGATGCTGATCCGGCTTGCGGCGCTTTCAAGCGGCCCGATGACGGATATGTAGGGATTGGAAGCAGTCTGTAGGAGTGATAATCCCATTCCTTGCACAAATAATCCGGTGAGAAACAACGCAAAGTTGCGTGAACTGGCGGCCGGAATAAATAGCAACGCACCTACAGCCATCACGGCGAGTCCCAAAGACATTCCGTTTTTAAACCCCGTCTTTTCCAGAATGAAGGATGAGGGTATGGCGAGAAAGAAATACGCCATATAAAATGCAAAAGTCACCAGCAAGGCCTGTGCATCCGACTTGAGATCGCAGGCGAGTTTAAGAAATGGAATCAACGTTCCGTTGAGCCATGTTACGAAGCCGAAAATGAAAAACAACGCCCCGATGATGAATATGGAAGTGGTGTAGTTGGCGGGGCGGGCAGGTTGTGACATAAGGCGAAAGTATGGATAAGTTTTATACCGAAAAGGCTATTTTTACTCCCGTAGATTTAAACGCGATAACGCTCTTGAAAAATAGTAAAAACCTTTCGCTTCTCGTGATGGCTGCTGGCATGGGTAGTCGTTATGGAGGCATCAAGCAAATCGATGGTTTCGGCCCAAGCGGTGAAACCATTATGGATTACTCATTGTACGATGCGCTGCGCGCCGGATTTGGAAACTTCGTATTCATCGTCCGTGAAGAAATAAAGGATACCGTCAAAGAAATGTTTCTGCCCAAGCTTCAAGGAAAGGCTGAGGTTCATTTCGAGGTGCAGTCGCTGGACCGGTTTGTCCCGAAAGAACTGGGACCGATAGAACGCAAGAAACCCTGGGGCACGACGCATGCTATGCTTTGTGGTAAGGAGGTGATCGATGGTCCTTTTGCCGTAATCAATGCCGATGATTTTTACGGAAGGAGCTCCTTTGAGTCTCTCGCCAATTTTTTCAGGACGGCTCCACCGGATCACCATGCGATGGTGGGCTATACTCTGGAAAAAGTTTTATCCGATCATGGAAGTGTATCACGTGGCGTAGCTGAAGAGCGGGACGCCGAGGGGCATCTTAAAAAGCTTAACGAGCTCACCAAAATCGTCCGAGAGAATGGGAAAATTATTTCCAAAGAAGATTCAGGTGACCGTGAACTGGCCCCAACGCTGCAGGTGTCAATGAACTGCTGGGGATTTCAACCCGGAATTTTTGATTTGTCAGAAAAGATGTTTGCCGAGTTCGCCGCAAAAAACAAGAACAACCCAGGAGCTGAATTTTACATCGCTCTTATGGTGACTGAGCTCATCAACAGAAACCTCGGAAAGGTTAATATCATTCCCGGCGGCACGACGTGGTTTGGTGTAACCTATAAAGAAGACAAGGATGAAGTGTCGGGGAAGATCAAGGCGCTGGTGGAGAAAGGGGAGTATCCGACGAAACTATGGAATTAGAAAAGTTGGCAGTTGCCAGGGAACAATTGGCAAAATGCCGACTTACGGCACTTGTTATTCACTCAACTCAAAAAACCCAACGCATCAAGTGGGATCATTTTGCCAACTGCCAACTGCAACCTGCCAACTAACTAACAATGTCTCTCACAAATCACCGCATCTCAATTGACCAGGTAAGGAAAGCTCAAGCGCTCATCGACCCGGTCTTCCTCAATTCTCCTCAATACAATTGCGAGCCGCTCAGTGACGTATTGGGATCTGAATTGATCATGAAAGTTGAGACTTTTAATCCGATACGGTCTTTCAAAGGACGAGGCGCGGATTTTCTTGTTTCGCAATTGGGAACGAACCAGAAGCTCATGTGTGCCAGCGCGGGGAATTTTGGTCAGGCGATGGCTTATGCGTGCCGCAAGAGAAGAATAGGGCTCACCGTTTATGCCTCCACGAAAGCGAATCCTTATAAGGTCGAAAGAATGCGGTCACTGGGCGCTGAAGTGGTGCTCTTCGGGGATGACTTTGATGCTTCAAAAGAGGAAGCGAAGCGCCAGGCTGGTAAGTCGGGTGCGCGTATGATCGAAGATGGATTGGCTGTAGAAACCGCAGAGGGCGCCGGAACCATGGCGATGGAACTTCTGAAAGCCGGAAGGTTTGACGCGGTGCTCATCCCGCTCGGCAATGGCGCCCTTTTCAACGGCATAGCGCGGGTGTTCAAAGAATTCAGTCCGTCTACGAAAATGATCGCCGTGCAGGCAGCCGGTGCACCTGCCATGGTAGAATCCTGGAGGTCACACAGGTTGATTGTCAGCGATAAAATCAAAACCATTGCGGACGGGATTGGCGTTCGGATCCCGATTGCCGAGGCTTTGGAAGACATGAATCCCCTTATTGACGATGCTGTAATTGTAGCCGAAGAGACCTTGCTCAAAGCAATGAAGCTCCTTCACCGTACTGCGGGGATCGTGCCGGAACCGTCGGCCGTTGTCGGAATCGCGGCAATGATGGAAAACACTGATCGATGGAAAGGTCAGCGCGTCGCCACCGTTATTTGTGGTGGAAATCTCACTGAAGCACAAATCGGAGAATGGCTTTCCTGAGCGCCACGTTGCAGCAATTCGGCTTGCGGGAAGGTGACTACGAAATTGTCCGCATCGGGTCAGGCCACATTCACCTCACTTACCGATTGACCGGGACGAAGAGTTATATTCTCCAGCGCGTTAACAAAAGTGTTTTCAAACAACCTGAGGTGATTGCGCAGAATTTGCGTCAGGCAGCACAGTATCTCATCAAAAACTTTCCCGAATATCCATTCCTGACCGCATTGCCGGCCAGAGACGGTTCTGATCTTTTTTATGACGAGGAGGGTTATCCATGGCGACTATTTCCTTTCATTGAAAACACATTCACCATTGATAAGGTCGGTGATGCATCCCAGGCGAAAAGCGCTGCAAGTGAATTTGCAGGACTTACGGCGCGACTGAACCGTGTCGACGTTACGGAGTTCAGGGAAACCATTCCCAGTTTTCACGATCTCAATCTTAGGTTCTCACAGTTTGAAACTGCGCTCGCCGCTGCTGATTCAACGCGACGACAACAGGCTCAAAAAGTAATAAAGGGTTGTCTTGAATACAGATTTCTTCTAGAGCGATATAACGACCTGCTGCGAAGCAAAGGGCTAAGACTTCGCATCACACACAACGATACAAAAATCAACAACATCCTTTTCAATGCGTCGACGGGGACTGCGTTTTGTGTGATCGATCTGGATACGCTTATGCCGGGTTATTTTATTTATGACCTGGGCGACATGGTGCGGACGTTTGTAAGTCCTGTGGATGAAGAAGAAAAGGACTTGTCTAAAATTTCCTTTCGCAAAGAAATTTATGACGCCGTTATAGAAGGGTATCTATCGCAAATGGGCCCGACCCTGAGTCCCGACGAATATGCAGCCATTCCATTTTCAGGTAAGATGATGACGTACATCATGTTGCTGCGCTTCGCGGCAGATTTCCTGAATGGCGACGTTTATTACCATACGACGTACGAGGGACAAAATCTCGTGCGAGCTACGAATCAATTGTGTTTTCTGAATATTCTTGAAAAGGAGCTGCCCGATCCCGATCGCTAGCCGAGGGGTACATTGACATGGCGTTCCGCATGATAAGAGGACCTTACCAGCGGACCCGACTCCACATATTTCAAACCACGCTTCAAGCCTTCCTCACGGTACATGTCGAAGGTTTCCGGGTGAATAAACTCAGCAACCTCCAGGTGCATCTTCGTGGGCTGAAGATACTGGCCCAAAGTGAGGATAAGCAAACCATTGGCTACAAGATCGTCCATGGCTTTGAAGACTTCTTCTTTGGTTTCACCCACACCCAGCATGATACCGCTTTTGGTGCGTTTGCCAGCCTCACGAATGCGTTTCAATTGCTCAAGGCTGCGTTCATATTTCGCTTGAGGGCGTACGCGGCGGTACATGCGCTCAACAGTTTCCATGTTATGCGACACTACCTCCTGCCCACCGTCGATCATACGATACAGTGCTTCCCAGTTTCCTTTTGTATCCGGAATCAAAGTCTCAATGGTGGTTTCCGGACTGATTTGTTTTGTTTGAACCACCGTCTGATACCAGACCTCTGCCCCGCGGTCTTTGAGTTCATCACGATTGACAGAAGTAATCACAGCGTGTTTGACGCCCATCAGTTTAATCGCTTCTGCGACGCGCCGTGGTTCGTCGGTATCGTATTCGGTCGGTCGCCCGGTCGCTACCGCGCAAAACGTACAGCTTCGCGTGCAGATGTTTCCGAGAATCATGAAAGTGGCTGTACCTGCGCCCCAGCATTCGCCCATGTTCGGGCAGTTTCCGCTTTCGCAGATGGTATGCAGTTTATGCGTGTCTACCAGCCGGCGCACTTTCGCATATTCCGGACCTACAGGAAGTTTTACCCGCAACCACGATGGCTTGCGTTTCTTTACCTCTTCAGCGGAAATGACGGGTAGCTCGATCATAGGTTTGAACCTGTATAACCGGATTTACTTACCAATAAGTTCCTTGTATTGTGCGGCGGTGAGCAGCTTGCCGGCGTCAGCAGCGTTTTTCAGTTCTAACTTGATCATCCAGCCGTCGCCGTAAGGATCGCTGTTGACTTTTTCCGGATTTGCATCAAGGGCTTTGTTGAACTCAAGCACCTTTCCGGATACAGGCATAAAGAGATCGCTCACAGTTTTCACGGCTTCTACCGTTCCGAAAACGTCGTGTTCGTTGACATCCTGGCCCACGGTGGTGATATCGATGTATACGATGTCGCCGAGTTCGCTTTGCGCAAAGTCCGTAATGCCTACGGTTGCTTTGTTTCCTTCAAGCTTGATCCATTCGTGGTCTTTGGTGTACTTAAGTCCTTCGGGAATATTCATGGTTTTTGATAAAAATGAGCCCAAAAATAGCTGGAATTTGGGAGACGGGAAAGCATGCCTGAAGTTATAAAACCATGGATTTTCCGCGTAGCGTACCCCTTCGACTGTGATTGGTGAGCCGTAAGAGGTGAAGACGTAAGATGCCCAAAATTGATAGGATAAACTTCCCGATGAATCTTTTTAGGGCTATTTCAGGAGTTTTAAAGTGATATCACTGGGCGAGGTTGAACAAAATCTTTGTACCCACGCGCGTGGTTGCCCGCCGATAAGAATTTGTAACCAGCGGATCGTTAACATTCCGGTCCACGTAGATCTGGATATTCAGTTTGTTGTTGACTGCATAGCTGATATTCGGTCGTATCTGAATGTTGATGTTTCCGTTCGTGATCGTACTCACATCATCGATCTTACGCTGGATCGTAAGGTTATTGGTCACGCTGAGATTCAACCTGAAATTGATATCGTTCTTCATGGTGATCGTGCGCCCCTGCTGGCGGAACGGCAACTTCATGTTGTTCTTGATATATCCAAACTCAATCGACCAGTCTTTCGAATTGACTTCCGTGATTTGTGCATTTGATACGTTCAGAGAGAGATCACGCTTTGTTTTATATTCAAACCTGGCCGTCAGTTTATTTTTTGTGCGTACACTCACACCGATGAGGGGGGCAAATTGCTCTGAGATCAACACCTGACTGATCACATACACCGGAATCAGTTGATCCTGTGAATTGAATTGTGATGCAAACGTTCCATTGTTGTATCCTGACAGATTGGTGTTATTACCCACGTTCGTGTATTCCAGCGAGTTGGTAAAGCTCGCTACCGAATACGTGGATGAATAGGCATGCGTGATGCTGATGGACTGGAAGATATCTTTAAATGCATTGAGCTTTGAAAGTCCTGAATAATCGAGCCTCCAGTTAGGCAATGGAGTGGAAGGGAACGGCGTGAATCCTACGGTGTTTGCACTCTGTCCGGTATAAGCTGCGATGAAAGCCGGTATCAGCACATCCTGCGATTGTCTTTCATAACCCTTACCCGTAGAATTAGACACCTCATTGGCCAACGATATTCTGCTCCGGACGATATCGATGTTTTTTGAAAAATCCTGAAACACAGACGAATTCAGATCGCCATTGTTTTTAAAAGCCGTAGCGATTGAAAGTGTGGATATCCGATAGCTGCCGCTTCGACTGGGACTTAGTTCCGCAAAGCCCGGATCGGAATTCCCTGCCGCATCGGTGCGCGTTGGGTCCCATCGGAATATTTCCTGGAATGCCGACGTGGTGGTCTTCTTTACATCCAGTTGTATCTTGAAGTCCGGTGACAGTTCCATGGCTGTGCGAATACCCAGATCTTTCATTTGAGTCTGGCTGAAGGGCGTGGTGAGATTGGTTGACTTCACGAGCCAGCCGTTTTCTGCCGCTTTGAATCTGATATTTGGGTCCTGACTTCCCAACAGGAAACCCCATCCCGGAGCGGCCCAGGTGTTGTCCATCCCCAACATGCTGGGCGCGAGGGCGAAGCCCGGAAGAATGGTTCCGGAGGTGATGTTATACGTCGCTGTGATGTTTCGCATCGACATTAACAGACGCAAAAATCCACGGATCGCGAAATTGTTCGGGGGCTGTTTTACAGTATCCGGTTTTTGCCGTGCTTTTTCCGCCGGACTCAGGGGACGCTTAGGCGTATTGATGTCCTTCAGGTACCCAACCTTGTTGTAGAGCTTTACAAGGTCTATCCTTCCGTTCAATCCCTGGTCCTGCGAATTCTGAATGATGTTACCCATCTTCAAAGTCTCGTCTGTTTCGAGCGGACCTGCGCGCCAAGAGTACCCTACATTATAGCGGTATTCAGCACCCAGCCAGTTTGTCACGGGGAACTTATCGAGCGGAAGCGTGTAATTGGTGATGATATTCTGCTCGAAATTTTTCATACGCCCCAGGCGCTTCAGATTGTTAATGAGTGAATCGCGATATTCCTCCGATGAAATGTATCGTTTCAGGGTAGGTGACTGGCCGCCAATCACATCGACATCCGGCTCATCGATGATTGCGTTTGCGCGTGAATTGTAGTCGACCGTCAAATTTTTCGACAGAGTCCAGCGCGCGGTGTAGTAGCGGTTGAAAAGAAAATACTTTTGGATGTTCGGCGCGCTGGATACGAAGGAGCTTATACCGGTAACGGGATCTGTCGCTGAGTTGCGATAGACAATTTTGTTGAAAGACCGGTCGAGTTCGCCGCGAATCGAAATGCTTGTCGGGAAGGGATTGAAATTAAAATCTTTGATCAGTTGAAGCCATGGGGATTTCCACTCATTGGACTTGAAAGGTTCGAATCCTTTGAATTTAGGATTGTACTGCCATGCTACGGCGCCCTTCACATTGCGGGTCGTGTTTTCCACCAGATTAAAGTTCGTTCGGGTCGCTTCACTGAATGCATACGTGAATGAAAAGTTTTCTACGTCCCACAGATAGCTGCCCGCATCTTTCTTGACCTTGGTTTTCCGGACGTTCGTGAAGTTCAGACTTCGTCGTATGGCGTTGTCTTGTATGAGTTTTCGATAGGCTTGCCGTTGTTCATCCGTGGCAAAGGATTTGTCCATCGCCTCAATCCTCATATCGGGATTGGCGGGATCGAAGTTGGGGTTGATGGTCGTCTTTTCATAGCTGACGAACATTGGAATTTTCAAACCAGTATTTCGCGGGAGGAGTTTATCAATACTGATGTTGGCGGAAACGTCAAACACGGTGGTCTCCCCCCGTGCTCTTTCTGAAATCTTGGACTGTACATTTCCATAACCATAGGTGATCCGTTTGAATGCACCCGTCACGGTGCCCAGGTCCGCGAGTTTGGCGTTGATCACGGCGTTAGCGGCCCAGCCTGCCGTTCGGTCAAAATCCGTCAGTCGCATTTCATCTGCCCACAAACAGACGCTCAATGGCTTCCCATCGGGGCTGCGCGGATTGCGCACACCGATCATCATGAGCCTGACTTGGCTAAGATCAGGTCGCCCGAATATCCTGATAGCCTGCCTGCCGTCGACGGACTTGGGGCCGGCACGCGGATAAAGTTCCCCCAACGGGAAACTTTCGCGGTCCCTCGCGGCTTTGAGGGCATAGAGTTCGTTGAGATCCATGTCGATCTGGTTGGAGTCGGGCCATACCACAGACACAATGGGATTGTTGCCATTGGGCGTGATTTTCAGCGGCAATTCGATCTCATAATAGTTTTGATCGAAGTCTGTACCCAGACGAAGGAAGGCGGTGAGCTGATTGTCTTTTAACGTACCGGTGGTAGCGTGGGCTGAAAGAAACATTTTAATCCGGCCATAGTTAAAAAAGTCGAAGCTTACATTCTTGTATATAGATCGCGCGTCACCATCCGCCAGACTATTCACACACATTTGAACAGATTGTTCATTGAGCAAACGCTGAATTTGGGAGGTCACATCACGGTCACGGGCAAGAGGAGGAACATAGGCGGGCTTTTCATTATTGCCCACACCATTCTCCTCAACGTTCACCACTGAGACAGAGAAGTTATCCTGATTCGGTTCGAGTTCTTCAGTCAATTGGGACTGTGCGAGGTCGGCAGTATAACGCCTCCAACGGTTCCCGACGGCCCTGAAATTCGCAAAGCGCAAGACGACTGGCTGTGAAAAGCCGGTCACAATCATACGGGCATATCGGATAGATTTAAAGCCGTTGATAGCGCCCACCTGGTCTTCGAATTGACGAATGGGGATTCTGACGAGGTACCAGGTCACGTCGGCAATACCTTCTGGCGTGATTTTATCAACGATATATTTTTTTCCGACCTGCAATCCTCCCGGCTTCAAGTCAAGGTTGTAGACATAGTATTCTTCGAGATCGCTGAGTGTATTATCCTGGTTCAAATCCTCGTTCTCGGGTATGTTGGATCCGGATTGCGCGAAAGGCTCATCGCCCGTAATGATGGGGGAGTTGTTTTCAACGCCGTTGATGTTTTTGTAACGTTCGAGAATCTTTGCATTGGCCGCGTCCAGGTCGGCACCAAGAAAATACTTGAAGTTGTCCGCAGAAGGGTCTTTGGCCACCACGGTGCGCGCTGCCGGTGTTACTGTGTTGAGGAAGTCTGAAAATTTATTGTTCTCGTTGGCATCACTTGCGCCGTCGAGACCAACATCCTGATTCGCGCGTGAGGCAGGGTCTGTATTAAAAGCGTTGTTGAGGTACTGCTGATTAGTAACATAACCCCAAGCATTCTGCGAAACACCGCCGCCTGTAAGGTTCCCATCCGTCGGCAAACCGTTTTCAAAAGCATGCCTTCCATCCCGCATAAGGTCTTCGGAAATACTTCCCAGGTGGAAAATAAGTTTACCGCCTGTGGTATTGGATTGGGGTGGATTGCGACCATCATTGATCAAACCGTTTTGATTCTGAATGAACGGATCCATGAGCCAAAATTCAATATATTCCACATTGGCTTTGTCAAAGTCAACCTCGGTCCTGATGGCCGTTGTAATACCCGCCCAGTTCGACGTCGGGTTTTTCAACGTACCATCGATGTTCAGATCCGGATTGTAATTGTAGGGTCCCCGTTCAGAAGGATAATAGGCGACATCAAAAATCTGTTCGTAAAAGTTACCAACCTGGGGATTTTTGTACTTGAAGATTTCCGTTGGGCTGACGGGGCGGGTGTAGTGGTTATCTTTTGTGTCATAGTCGGTCAGGTTGCCAGGCTTGAATCGGCTCCCATCGCGATAAAACAAGTTGTCGATCTGGTACCAAGCAAGCTTCGCCCTTTTGTATCCTGCTCTCAGGTCATCCTTCGCGCCGAGACTGGGATCAAACAGGGGACTTTCCGGAGTGTGCGCCAGCTTCCATCCCACGGGGTTTAGCAGGCTGTAAGGTGTTGCCGTATTCTCAAAGTCATCTATGAACGAAGTTCCATCACCCTGAACGATGTTCGAGGTACCGGGAAGTAGTTGAGCGAATTCCGCATTGACTGTGACCGTAGAAACCTCTTTCGTTTGAAGCCAGGGCAATGCATCCACCATTTTAGTCAACACGCGTGAATTCTTTTTCATGTTTAGATCCAGTCCGTACTGCATGTTGCGTGCGGGCTCAGTTCCGATGAGGTTACGTGAGATCAGCGGTCTTTCATTATAATAGAGAAACGTAGATCCAAGGTTTACATCATCGTTGAGTTTGTAGTCGAGGCGTGTACCCAGCAACGATCGCGTCTGAAAGGCGAAGGGATCCTGTTGCTCATAGGTGACGCTGATGTTTTTTCCGGAGGTGAGTATCCCTTCATTAAGGATGGTCACCTTTCCAAAAGTGTAATCAACCGTGTAATCAACATTTTCGCGCAGGGGTGAGCCGCCCGCGAAGACCTTAACGGAACCCGGGGAAATATTAAATCCCTGGATGATAATGTCTTTTCCCGCTCCCGCCTTGAATGACCCCGTGATGAAGAATTTATTTTTTGTCGCGACCAGCTCTGCCTCGGCCTTGGTTGTGTGGTACAGCGTGTCGTACACATATTTCTGAATAAGGGCTTGCTTTATGTTGATGTTAGTTTCCAGCGCGAACAGTTTTCGGAGCCCGTTGTTGAATGGTTCCAGATAGGGGAAGATCACCAACCCGGTTTCTGAATTGATGGTATATTTTTCAACGTAGTCAAAGTTACCATCTCCATTAGGTACAGGATCATTGTATGGATTCAGGCGATCGAGCCCCAAGGCGTTGATCAGTTGCTTGGTTCTTGCCACTTCGCCTTCCTGCAACTGCGGATTGTCGATACCTGTGCGATCATCGCGATAAATAACCCTGAGCTGAAATCCATCACGCTGTAACTGAGTAACTCCCAGGTTATAGATGTTCTTCATCATCAGGTTCCAGGTGGGGAGAATCTTCCCGCGATCGTCTTTCACGGCAATCTTTCGGGGGCGGAGGAGTTTCAGGAACACCACATCTTTTTCCCCACGATTGGAGTAATCGTCTGTGAGTTCACCCACTTTATATACCCTTCCGTTGTAAGTGTATTCAAATGCCACCCCGATGGCTTCATCGTTTTGCAGCTTTCTTTGCAGAGTGATGTAACCGAGGTCTTTACTGAAAGTGAATTCGGTGGGAGCGAGTTTTCGGGCGCTGGTGATTTTCTCAAAATCAGTACCATTGACGAAAGAGCCGGCACCGTACAGGTTCTCGAGTTGACCGTTGATGTTGTCTGAGCTTTTGTCGGCGAGCGCGAGTAGTCGGGTTAACAGGTCATTGTTGGTGTTGGATACAGGTGATTTAGGAAGTGGATTGAGTTGACCGTAGAAATTCCGGTACGTCATGCTATCTGGTTCGCCGAGATCCATGAAACCTATGACGTCGCGGAGGGTCTGTGTATCATTCTGGCGGTTTAGCAGATACACTTCCACACGCGTTACGTTCACGCCTGAGGTATTCTGCGGAAGCGTGCTCATCCATTTTTCGAAGTAGTCGCGGAAGAACTGCCCCAGAAAAAAGTGCCGGTTCTCGTCGTAGTTCGATCCTACGATTTCGAAGGGTCTTCCCTGTGCTGCACCGTTCGTACTGCCGGCTACATTGATGGTGGATTGCTTGCCACGCTGCGTAGTGGCGATCGACGTGATAAACAGTTTTCCAAATTGAAGCTGCGCCTTCAAGCCAAAAAGATTTTGCGCACCGGTGATCAGGCTATTGTTAAGCGGCAAGCTCACGTTTCCGATCTCCAGTTTCTTCAAGACGTCTTCCTTGAAGCCTGTGTACTCCACCTTCATCTGGTTCTGAAAATCGAAGGAGTTGTTGTTATCGAAATTGGTCGTGATCTTCAGTTTCTCCCCGACCTTTCCAGTCACAGCAAGGTTGATCTGCTGATCAAATTCAAATCCGCCATTGCGTTGTTGACGAATGGGGATCGATGGGTTTTGGATTTTTTGCCACTGTCCTCCGAAGTCCAGTGTTACAAAACCGCGTGGTATCAATTCCACATAACTGCCTCCGAATATCCGGTCAAGTACCGGACTCGTATACAATTTGGGTAGCAGATTGCGACTGCTGACGGCACTTTCTCCATCCAATGCACGACTTCGCGACTTCCAGTAGTCCTTCAGAATCGAATTGTACTGATACTGATTGGCCTCATCGAAAGTCATATAGGATGGTGAGCGGAAGTTCACCTTGCCCATGCGCTCATAGATGGAGTAAGTGCGGCCGGTGTCAGGCTGCACGTCAACCTTCATCAATTTGGGGTCCTTGAGGAAGAGGGGAGACTGGGAGGAGTAGTTCGAGAAAGGGTCGCCGAACCTGTCTGAGGGGCGGTAGTTGGGCCGGAACGTCGGCCGGTACCGGACGGTGTCGCGGGTACTGTCCTGCCTGAACTGAGCATTAACCGTATGCGAAAACAGAACTGATAGAAGTACCAGTCCCAATCGTGGGGTTAAGGGGTTTGTCCAGGTTAGGTAATTCAAACGTACTCTATGCGTTTTTCAATGCCTGCTTGACCAAATCTTCCAAGCTAATGGTATTTCCTGATTTTTTCAGGACGCTATCTACACTTTTCTCCGCAGCGGCCCTCGCTATTCCGAGAGTCATCAAGGCTGTTAACGCCTCCTGACGCATGGTATTGCTTACCAATCCCGGTAAAGTTGACGCCTCATCACCCTGTACTTTTTTGAGTTTGTCCTTGAGTTCCAGGATCAGCCTTTGGGCCGTTTTTCCGCCAATCCCTTTGACCGCTTGCAGGGTGGCAGCGTCCTCCCTCAAAATCGCTGACTTGAGTTCAGCGGGTGGCAGAGATGACAATACAACCATGGCGGTATTGGGCCCTATACCGTTGACGGAAATGAGATTCATGAACATCATTTTCTCCGCTTCGGAGGAGAATGCAAAGAGTACATGGGCATCTTCACGTACATGAAGGTATGTGGACAAACGGATGTCTTCTTTGTCTTTGATTTCTGAAAATGTATTGAGCGAGATAGATGCCTGGTACCCAATGCCTCCGACATCAATGATCACATGAGTTGGTTCTTTGTGTGCGAGTTTGCCTTTGAGGTAGGCGATCATTTTTATTTTTTTATAGGGTGATGTTCTAGTTCATATTGTATCTGTGCGTCCACGACCGCGATGGCTGCCATGTTTACGATTTCGCGGATCGAACTTCCCAGTTGGAGAATGTGAACGGGTTTTTTCATGCCCAATAAAATGGGACCGATCGTTTCAGCACCGCCGATTTCCATCAGAAGTTTATAAGCGATGTTCGCCGATGATAAATTCGGGAATATTAATGTGTTGGCGCCTTCTTTGGCGAGTGCACTGAAGGGATACAGTTCACGTTGCAAGTCACAGTCCAGCGCAACATTGGCCTGAATGTCACCTTCAATCACCAGGTTCGGATATTTTTCTCTCGCGATTCGTACGGCCTCCCTGGCTTTATCAGGAACGTCCCCTTTGCTGGATCCGAAATTTGAATAGGACAAAACGGCTACGCGTGATTCCGTTTCAAAAAACCGGGCCCCTCGCGAAGTCAGTCCAATGATGCCCGCAAGCTCTTCCGGTGTGGGGTCGACGTTGACGGTGCAGTCCGAAAAGAAAAATGTTCCTTTCTTATTCAGGATAATATACATACCGGCAACGCGATCAACTCCTGAGCGCATGCCAATGATCTGAAGGGCCGGTGAAATTGTTTTTGAATAGTCGCGGGTGAGGCCGGAAATGAGGGCGTCGGCTTCGCCGAATTCAACCATCATAGCACCGAACGCATTGCGGTCCCGCATCGCCCGTTGCGCATCTGCGTAGGTTACTCCTTTCCGCTGACGCTTTTTATAATAGGCATCCGTATACTTCTCATCACGTGCCTTATCTTCTTTTGGATCGATAATCGTGCAGTTGCTGATTTCAAGCCTGTTCTCCTTGATCAACCGCTCAATCTCCAGGCGGTTACCCAACAGAATTGGAATCGCGATCTCTTCGTCCTGAAGTATCTGAGCAGCTTTCAGGATCTTGATGTTATCGGCTTCTGCAAAAACCACACGTTTCGGAGCTTTCTTCGCGCGGTCGATGACTTTGTTAATCAACTTCTGATCGATTCCGATCCGTCGTTGCAGTTGCTGATGATACGCTCCCCAGTCTGTGATGGGCTTCATCGCTATTCCTGAATCCATGGCGGCCTTTGCAACGGCGGGAGCAACGGTTGTGATCAATCGGTAATCGAGTGGTTTGGGAATGAGGTAGTCCCGACCAAAAGAAATCTTCTCCGTTCCATAAGCCATGAGTACCGTGTCGGGAATGGGTTCTTTGGCCAGGTCCGCGAGCGCGTGGACTGCGGCAAGTTTCATGGCTTCATTGATTTCCGTGGCGCGCACATCGAGGGCTCCTCTGAAGATGTATGGAAAACCGAGCACGTTGTTCACCTGATTAGGATGATCAGAACGGCCAGTTCCCATGATGATGTCAGGGCGGGTCTTCCGGGCCAGGTCATAATTGATCTCGGGATTAGGATTGGCCAGCGCAAAAACGATAGGATCTTTTGCCATAGCCAGGATATCATCAGGTGTGAGCACGTCCGCTTTGGACAATCCAACGAACACGTCAGCTCCTTTTAGTGCTTCCTGCATGGAAGCGAGTTTCCTGCTGGTAGCGAATGGGGATTTAATCTCGTCCAGGTCCTTGCGGTCTCTATTGATTACCCCTTTGCTGTCGCACATGATCAGATTTTCTGGCTTCAATCCCAGTGCGATGTAAAGTTTGCTGCAGGATATGGCTGCCGCTCCGGCGCCATTCATCACCATCACAATGTTCTCGATCTTTTTTCCGATGATGCTGAGCGAATTCAGAAGCGCAGCACTCGAGATGATCGCCGTGCCATGCTGGTCATCATGCATGATGGGAATGTTCATCTTTTCACGGAGCACCTGCTCGATCTTAAAACATTCCGGTGCCTTGATGTCCTCGAGGTTGACACCTCCAAAAGTCGGCTCCAGTGATTTAACAATTTTGATGAACTCGTCCGGATTAGTCTCATCGATCTCGATGTCGAAGCTATCGATGCCTGCATATTTTTTGAAGAGCACCGCTTTTCCTTCCATCACGGGTTTTGACGCTTCGGGTCCGATATTCCCCAATCCCAGCACCGCCGTTCCATTCGATATCACCGCGACCAGGTTTCCTTTGGAAGTATATTTATAGACATCCTCTTTGTTTTTTGCGATTTCAAGACATGGCTCGGCGACACCGGGAGAGTAAGCCAGCGCGAGGTCGAGTTGCGAACTCAAAACTTTTGTGGGCACCACTTCAATTTTGCCGGGTTGGCCCATCATGTGATAGTTGAGCGCGTCTTCTTTTCTGATTTTAATAGCCATTTTTTTAGGATAAGCCTCCCAAGTTAAGAGAATTGGCGCAAAAAGCTGTCGGGTCTGATTACTGGCTTTTGCCGCGAGCGGCTCTGGCGTATCAGTGCAGAGGATTACAGGTTAAACAAGTGTTGTGATACCATGACGGAGCCTTGGCTAACGGCCAATAGCCTAACCAGCAAGGGGAGCACGTTACTTTTTGCTGGGAGCTATCTCGTTACTGGTCCTGAACGTATACAGGATCGTCTCCAGCTCCCGCATGGTTTCGCGCTGATCTTTACCGGGACTGAAAGTAAATCCTTCGATGTAATAAAACTGCTGGGCGGCTTCGTCGACCAGGGCGTATCCATTGAAGGGGCCACCCATACCGAGTGTATTCGTCCGCCACAAGCCACGCAATTCCACGGCGAAATGTTTGTTGAATGAAACCGTGTCGGCAGTGACCGGAATAAACGGAACTTTTGTTTCTGTTAATAAATAAGAATCGGGTTGATCGGGATCTTCAAAAAGATATGTGCTGCAAATCTCATCGCGGAATCGAATAAGATTTTCTTTTGTGAAGTCGTTGGCTGAAGTGTACGGCTTTCGCGCGATGAAAATATTTTTGTCATCCCTTGGATTGATCTGGCGTAGCCATACGAAGTTTGATTTTTTATCCGCGACTTTATAACCAAATGGAGCTTTTAAGTCGCATTGAAAATCCTTTTTCAGCATCTCGCTCACACCCACTACCTGGCCAGCTTTAAAAAGAGATTGCGTGAGTCGTTGACGCTCTTTTTGATTGAAGAAATCCACGAGTTGCGCCCCATGGTTTTGAACATATTTTATCAGGTCGCGCTCCTCATTGCCATACAAATACATGATCTGCTGTCCCCGGGCAAACTGGTTCTCTGCTGTAGACACAAATTGATTGGGGTTGGATTTGATCTGATTAATCGATTCCTCTGTAAAAAGCTTTCTAACGATGCGGCTGCCTTCCGTTTTCTGATCCAGCGTCATCACCAGGATGATGTTACGACTTTGCTTGAGTACAAAATTGAATTTGCGTGGATTGAGCCAACGGAATTTAAAAATTGATTCGGTGCGAGGAAGTCCGGGCATATCCGCGCCGAACAGTGAATCGAGACTTCTGCCGAGGGGACCGCGCCACTGCAGCGAGTCCATCACCAAAAACACGTCACCAGCATGCCCACTTGCGTACGGGATATTTTTCGATTTCTCAGATGTGCAGCCCGCGATTAACAGCATCGCGGCAAAAAAAGTGGCCAGTCTCATACTCGATTTATCTATTAATCGCAAAGGTCTCAATTCGTCACAATTTCCGGTCACTTCTCGGGATACAACAAGGCCTGGAAGTAATTGTTCATATTAAAATACTTTTTCGCCGTATCCTGGAGATCCTTCGACGTTAGCGCCTTAAATCGTGTGTTGACAGTAAGAATGTCTGCGGGATCAGAACCGACCTCGGTGCTGCGCTGAAGGCGGGCGACCCAATAGTCATTCTGCTTCATGTTCTCCAGGTAGTCCTTTTCAAAGGTTTCTTTCACCTTGTTCAGATCGGCTTCTTCGGGTCCTTTGCTTTTCACTTTTTCAATCTCCGCGAAAGTGGCGGTAATGAGCTTTTCTACATTTTCAGGTCCGCAGGGCAGAGACACGTTGATCGAGTAGCTGTTGACCGGCGTCTTTGTGAGGGAACCATTCATGCCTCCGCCATAGATGCCTCCGAGTTCTTCGCGAAGCGTTTCAATGAGTTTAATATTCATCAATTCGATGAGAGCCTGCAGTTTCATTTGTTCGGAGTCCGAATACGGCGCTTCACCACTGAAAACAAGATTGATGAAGCTCTTAGGCTCATTTCCCTTCTTGACTTCTTTCTTCACCACGCCCTTCACCGGACGCAAGCCAAAATCCTTGAAACCGGCCGGTGCGGCAGCCGCTGAAGGCAGGGTGCCCAGGTACGTCTCCAGCAGAGGCTTCACTTTCGCAGGATCAAAGCTTCCGACGATAAAAAAGGTAAAGCCCCGTGCATTGCTGAAACGCTCCTTATATATAGAGAGAATCCGGTCAATGTTCAGTTTTGTAAAATCCGCCGGCCGGGGTAAACGGGGTCCTCTCGGGTTGAAGTTGTAAAGCATTTTTTGAACGGAATCCTGAAATACCGTTTTCGGATCGCTCATCATATTTTGGAGGGCAGCCTGCTGACGGGTTACGACCGACTTAAACAGCTCCTCGTCTTTTCTTGGCTTGGTGAAATACAGGTTCACGAGCTGCAGCATGGTCTCCACGTCGGCTGTACCAGATTGACCGTTGATTCCTTCCGTGTACATGGATAGTCGCGGAGTAACGCCCACAGATTTTCCTGCCAGCACTTTTCGCAGATCGACAGGAGAAAAATCGCCTACACCCATTTGTGCTACCATGGACGCAGCATACATCGCATTTAAAGCATCAGTCGCTTCAAACGTGGATTGTCCGCCAGATCTGATTCCGGAGAAAATAACTTCGTCGTTCTTAAACGTTGTGGGTTTCATGAAAACCCGCACTCCGTTGGACAGCGTCAACTCTGTTACGTCGAGTTGTGTATTTTTCTTTTCTGTCGTGATATGTCCACCTGTGGGCACGGTTGTCATCAGACTCGTTGCGACCGACTTTTCTTCGTAAGCGGTTACCGGCATTTTCTCAGCTTCAACGACGAGGCTCAGCAATTCTTCGTTGGTCGGCATCTTGAAGTCGGACTTCTCAGGCCCCATGAGCACCACCAGTTTTTGTTCGGTGATGGCTGGAATATTCTTGGCAGTGAATGCATTCACTTCCTCGAGGGTAATGGCAGGAATGAATTCTGTATAATATTTGTTTTCATTCTCAATACCCGGGATTGGCTCGTCACTGGTGAAGTTTCTCAGATATTCGTCAGCGTAATTTTCCGATTCTGTTTTGTCGCGCTCATTGTAGGCACGTTCCATACTGCGAAGCATAGATTTTTTCACGCGATCGAGTTCAGCCGCTGTGAAGCCGAATTTCTTAGCTCTTTCATTTTCGTAGATCACAGCCTGTATCGCAGGAGTCAGGCCCGCGCCGCCCACCACGGCGAATCCAAAATAGGATTCATACCCCTGGATAAATTCGCTACGGTCACTGCCGCCAAACAGGAACGGCGGATTGGCTTTTTGCGTGAGTTCCTGCATACGTTGACTCAACATAATGCTCGACAATGCTTTTACAATGCTTTGGCGATAGTCGCCGACGGTAGTTTGTACTTTCGATTTTTCAGTTGCGTAGAAAATTTGCAGAATGTGATTGGTAGCCTCCGGATCGGTGACTACGAGCCCTTCTGATTTCGCGCGTGGTGGCAGAGCCTCATATACTCTTGGCCGTTCATTTACCGGATTCTTCAGTTTTTCAAAATGCTTTTTGATCATGGTCTCGGCCGCTCCCGGGTCCACGTCTCCGACCACCACAACGGCCATCAGATCGGGGCGATACCAGTCTTTGTAAAACCTTTTGATCACTTCCGGCTTAAAGGTTTTAAGTATCTCCGTGGTTCCAATCGGCAGGCGCACGGCGTACTTGGATCCGGCGAGAATGTAAGGCAGCATCTTTTTGAGCATACGTTCCTGCGCTCCCTTCCCCAGGCGTTCTTCTTCCAACACGACACCCCGCTCCTTGTCAATTTCCGCCGCGTCGAATGTCAGGGCGCTCGCCCAGTCTTCCAGGACCGTCATTCCCTTTTCAAGATTTTCCGGTTTATCCACGGGAATCGGCAGTATATAGATCGTCTCATCAAAACCAGTAGACGCGTTGAGATCGGCGCCAAACTTCACACCGATGCTCTGTAAAAAAGAGACGAGCTCGTTCTTTTTGAAATGTTGTGAGCCATTGAAGGCCATGTGTTCTGTGAAGTGTGCAAGACCTCTCTGGTCATCATCTTCCAAAATTGACCCCACCTTCACGGCGATTCGCAACTCCACTTTTTTTTCAGGTTTGGAATTTTGGCGTATGTAATACGTCAGTCCGTTTGCAAGTGTCCCCTTCCTGATCTCAGAAGCGATAGGAAGTTTATCGGATAGATTGGTTTGAGCAAATGCCGGCTGACCGATGAACAATACGAACAACAGTCTGACTAAAATTGATTTGGGATTCTTCGTAATGAATGTCATGAATTGATTGTGTTTGAAGCCTGATCTCTTTGTATTCTACCTGGTGTGGCAAGGTCGCCGGTTCGAAGGTTTACCAACTGTGGTATTATATCCTTTGCTGTCTGCCTTTTATTTATTTCCGTTTATTAACTCCTTTTGCCTTCGCGGATCCGGCTATCTGATTTAGTCCCACTCTTTCCTGATGATCTCGAGCATGTGCGGCTGGACGTTGCAGCCGGCGCACAACTCTCCGCCAAAAAGAAAATTATCTCCTCCTTTAAAGTCGGTGACAATACCGCCGGCCTGCTGAACAAGATAAGTACCTGCAGCAACGTCCCAGGGATTAAGGTTGTATTCGAAAAAGCCTTCGAAACGACCGCACGCAACGTAAGCAAGATCGGTTGCGGCGCTACCCAACCGACGAACTCCGTGTGATCGTTTTAAAAAATTGCTGATGATGTTCAGATAAGACCCCATTTTTTCAAATTCGTAATAGGGAAAACCTGTCGCCAATAAACTTTCTTCCAGTTTTTTGATCGGAGACACGCGGATCTCACGGTCATTACAAAATGCCGGAGATCCTTCAAACGTGTGAAACATTTCTTTACGATTCACCTCGTAAATGATTCCCAAAACGATTTTGTCTTTGTAAGCCAGGCCTATACTGATTGCAAACAACGGCAATGCATGCGTGAAATTGGTGGTTCCGTCCAAAGGGTCGATGATCCAGCGATAGCCCGTGGTGCCGTCGATGGCGGTCCCTTCTTCACCAATGAACCCTGATCCGGGAAGAATCTTCGATAGTGCTGAAACGATTTTCTTTTCTGATTCTTTGTCGACGTAGGATACGAGGTTGTTGAAGCCCTCCTTTTGTTCGATCCTGCCCCGGTCGAAGGAAGCGCCCTCGCGGCCAATGAAGTCACCCACTTCACGGCAAACTTCCATTACATTCTTTTCGATTGATGAGAGGTCTGTCATTTTTTTGCCGTCCGGTCTTTTACTATTGTGAACAGGACGATTAACGTTGAAATCCATGCGGCAGTACGCACCACAAATTCGCCCCGCGCAAGATACGTAACATTCCCGCTCGGGTCGTTGGACGTATACAAATTCAACATGTCTGTCCGTAACAATTCCTGCGGTTGGGTGTAGGCGTAGATGACCGGGGCAACGAGGGCAATGATCCCCAGCGCAATCCAGTACCATGCTAATGCAGTTTTTGAAAACACAGTGTGATAAACCAGCAGGTTTACTATCAACACCCACAGAGAAGTCCCCAAATAACCGGTATCCCGATTCCAGGAAGTCCATGCCGTCTTTTGCACAAGTGCATCGGCAAGGTAGATGCTGTGGGTGGGATTTAACTTCAGCAGGAGATATTCAAGCGAAAGCCAGAACAAGATGATCGTGATTTTTCCTGCCCGTTTGCCGAGAACGTGTCTAACCCAAACATATCCCACAAAGGGCAACGTAAACAAAATGGCATAGAGCAGAGTGCTTACGATTCGCGATACATCGAACGCACTGGCCGCGAAGAAGTTTACCACGAGTGCGAAGAGAATCCATTCCGTTTTTTCCCAAACGCCGGAAGTATCATCCGCGCGATCCGTGAGCGCAAAAAGAGGAGTAAACCCGAAAAAAATTAATATCGGAAATGAACTGAAAAACCACCCGCCGCTTAAAAGAAGGGCTGAAATAATAAACAGGATCCAGGACGGCTGATTAATCTTTTTTGCCATCGATGATTATTACAATTTCTCCTTTTACTTCTTTGTTACTGAAATGGGCAGTCACTTCAGCCAGGGTTCCCGTAAAAGTTTCTTCATGCAACTTGGTCAATTCTCTCGACACGGAAACGAGCCTGGTGTCTCCAAAAAAT
Organism: Cyclobacteriaceae bacterium; assembly: GCA_044227305.1. Lineage (GTDB taxonomy): Bacteria > Bacteroidota > Bacteroidia > Cytophagales > Cyclobacteriaceae > ELB16-189. Next base: position 237,605 of record JBGAFJ010000004.1, read on the forward strand.
TCTTTCATTTGCTCCAGCGTTTTCACGAGACGGTGCGGTGATTCATAAACGATCACAGTACGTTCTTCTTCCGCCAGTCTTTTTAGTTGTGTTTGTTTTCCTTTTTTGTGAGGAAGAAATCCTTCGAAAACAAACCGGTCGGTGGGAAAGCCGGAATTTACCAAGGCTGGGATCAAGGCTGTAGCCCCGGGCAGACACTCCACCGGCAGAGAAGCCTTTAGACAAGCGCGTATGAGGAGGTAGCCGGGATCTGAAATTCCAGGTGTACCTGCATCGCTTACCAAAGCGAAGACTTCACCATTTTTCATGCGTTCAACCAGTTTCTCGTGTACCTGGTGTTCATTGAAGATGTGAAAGCTCTGAACCGGCCTGCTGATATTGTAATGTTTTAAGAGTGTGCCGGAGGTGCGTGTGTCTTCCGCTAGGATGACATCCACGCTCTTCAGAATTTCAAGTGCGCGGATTGTGATGTCACCCAGATTCCCAATGGGTGTCGGTACAAGATAAAGGGATATTTTTTTACTCACGCTAAGCGAGTTTATCGATCGCTTCAGCAAGCTTCCGATCCAGGTCGGTCACTTTGTTGCCCGCATCGTGCGTGCTCAGTTCGATATCCACCGTGTTGTAGGTGTTTGTCCATGTGGGATGGTGGTCCATCTTTTCTGCGATGAGCGCCACCCTCGTCATGAACCCGAATGCATCTTTGAAATCCTTGAACTTAAAGGACTTTTTCAGTTTGCTGTTTTCCTCCTTCCATGTCATACCTGGGCATTTAGAGGGAAAAAGTTAGGGTTAAATGGCCTTTGTTACAAGGCAGAAGGTGGGCTCAGAGAGCGACAATTCCTTCAATCGATTCTGCACGCTGATAGACCTCGATTACAGCATTGCTTGAGGGCATCATCATCTGGTAAGTTAGGCTTACATATTTGCCTTTGCCGGATTCCTTTTCTGTCGCCGTTGTGTGGAGGGGGAAAAGTTGGCGCACCTCGGTCTGCTTTGCAACTGGAACGATGAATTTGAAGGTGTAAAGAGCCGGCCAGACGTAAAACTTGTCCAGCTTATCCCGAAAAGAATTTAGCCACTCAGCGTCCATGCACCGTCCTCAACTAAAAAGTCCCGCCGGGGCGGGACTGGAATTTTAAAAGAATTTGTAGCGTTTGTCTTCGACCTTTGCCGCTTCCTTAAGCGCTTCTACGATGTAGTAACCGCCGCGGTTGTTTTGGGTTTGTTGGAGCTGATTCTTAAACATGCTGTAGTCACCCATTCCTGGGGCCACCGTTTTATTCTGCACATCAGCTACCACCACTCCGTTTTCTGCGATGATCGGCTTGGAACGCTTACCGTTTTCCACTGACATGAGGCTTCCAAACAATACCGGATCAAAGCCAGCGGCAGGAATGGACGGTGTTACAATTTTCAAGTCACTTACGCTGTTCACCGTCGCATCGGCGCCGAATAATTTTGCGAGATCGTCCAGCGGCTCAGTCTTGCCTTTGAGTTTGTCGGCGATTTGCTTGCCTTTTACTTCATTGCGAACGGCGGGTGTAATTTCTTCCTTCACTTTGTCCAAAGGCTTGTAACCTTTTTCAGTCTCACCGGTCATGATGGCTACTACATAGTCTCCATCAAGATCAAACACTTCAGATACTTTGCCCACTTTCGCTTCGCGGAAAAGCCAGGTCACCATTTGGCGCGCATCTCCGAGGTTGTTGATTCTTCTCTCCGCCGTGCCAAGGTCATTCGCTTCGAATACGACCAGATTTTCTTTCTTCGCTTTTTCTTTGAATTCATCTACGCCATTCAGATCGCCTGCGAATGAATCTGCTTTTCTAAGTGCTGCATTCAACGTTTCGTCACTGGGCGCGATGGTGCGTTCGATGGTGGCCACCTTGTAATAGGTGTTGTCTTTTACTCCGGTGACTTCGATGATATGATACCCAAATGAAGTCTCAACGACATCCGAAAGCAAACCCGCTTTTTTAGCATCGAATACCGGCTTTTCAAAATCCTTTACCATTTGGCCACTGCTGAACCAACCGAGGTCGCCGCCGCGGGATGCGGTACCATCTGTTCCAAATTCACGGGCTTTTGCCGCGAAGCTTGCACCGCCTTTTATGTCGGCAAGGATCTTGCGTGCCTTTTCTTTGGCTGCCTTCTTACCTTCAGGAGTTTCGTTATCCCATTTGATCAGGATATGGCTTGCTTTGGCATTATAAACTGTATCGTGACCGATTTTTGAAATTTTGTAGATGGTGTAATTTCCGTTTTCGAGAACCGGTCCAATGATTTGTCCTTCCGTGAGCGTCTCGCGCACGTTGCCAAGCCTTGTAGGCAATGACGCAATGTTGTATTTGTTGAAAGGCTGTTGGCCATCCGAATTGGATGCAGCGAATATTGAATCTTCGGTAACAATCTTCAGGTCAGACAGCACCTTGTCCAACTCTTGTTTTACCGCTGCTGAGTCTTCAGCCGATGCGACGACCGGGAACGTAACATAGCTCATGCTTCGCGTATTTTCGGCCTTGAAGCGTTTTTTGTTTTTTTCATAATAGGCGCGCAGATCAGAATCCGTCACTTTGACCGCTGAATCGCTCACGGCGAAAAAGGGAACATACAGGTATTTCACTTCAGCAACGTCGTTGGAATTGTGGTAATCCTGTTCAGCTTCGGCTTCGGTAACATAGGCGGTCTTCACAAGCAGGTTTTCATACTTGATGCGCTCACGGCCCGGGACCAGGTCTCGCTTGAAAATTTCCCAGCGCACACGAGGCTCTGAATTGGCCGGCATCGTCTCAATCTGCTGGAGATAAATAAAGAGTTTTTTGCGATCGAATCTTCCGGCTGAGTCCGTGAATGAAGACTTGACTCCTTCGTCCATATGCTTACCCTGAACCATATCCCAAACTTCGTCGGTGGTGACTTTCACACCCACTTTTTCATATTCTGGCTGGATCGCATTGCGTGCGATCAGGAGGTCCCATGCCTGACTTTGAAGCGTCGGTCTTTCACGCTCGCCAGGCTGGCGCCCAAAGTTCATGATGTAGTTGTTTTCGCGTTCCTGAAGAACGAGGTTGTACTCGTCTACGGAGATGGTATGGCCGCCGATCTCGCCGATTTCCCTTTCGCTTCCGCCAAAGATTGACCGGGGTCCATTTCCGAAAAGATCAGTGCCCACGATGAATGCGCCCATGGATAACGCTATTGCGCCAACTACCCATTTCGTCATTTTCTCCCTCAACGTGCTAATTAATGCCATACGAATATTTTTTATTGAATCCTGTATACTTCTCCTCGCCTCCATAATAGGCAAAAGAGCCGCAAATTTAAACCGTTTGACGTATTCGGCAAAGGCTGCCGGCAAGTATTCAAAAGTGCCTTTTCGGCTTTGAATCGGGCAATTTTAGTCGTCAGCAGACTCCCGCTCTACCACGATCTTTACGGTATCAATGCCATTGCCCTTGGTGGACTGTATCGTGAAAGTGAAAGGAGATACTTCCAGGGTCTCGCCCTTTTGAGGGAAGTCTTCGGTGTAGGAGAGGATCAAGCCACCCAGCGTTTCATAATCGCCAACCGGCAGCTGCCAGTGATATTTCTCGTTTAAGTAATCGACTTCCAGTCGGGCGCTCACCACGAAGGTGTTTTCGTCGAGCTGCTGCTCGATCAGATTGTCTGCATCATGCTCGTCTTCGATGTCGCCAAAAATTTCTTCGATCACGTCTTCCATGCTCACCAACCCGGCAGTTCCGCCGAACTCATCCACAACGATAGCGAGGCTTCGCTGTTCGCGAATCAGTTGCACCATCATGTCATTGGCCATCGTGGTTTCCGTGACAATGCTGATCGGCGTAAGAATTTCGTCGATCGTTCCAGGATTCCTGAATAGTGCCGCGGAATGACAATATCCGATCACGTCGTCGATCGTGTCCCGGTAGATCACAATTTTGGAATGTCCACTTTCAACAAAAGTGCTTCGGAGCTTTTCGATGCCTTCGTCCAGGGCGATCGCTGTTATTTCGGTACGGGGCACCATGCATTCACGCACTTTTACATTTTTGAATTCCAGAGCGTTGTGAAGTATCTTCTTGTCGAGTTCGATCTCTTCATCTTCATGCTTCACCTTCTGCATGTTCCTCAAATAAATGTTCAGATCCGTGAGCCCGAAGAGTGGCTTTTCTTCAGAATATTCCAGCCGAAGCACTTTGGTAAGTACAAATTTCGAAAGGTTGACGATGGTAAACGTGATGGGCGCCAGGATCACATACATCGCCACAAACGGCAATGCGAGTGCTGACAAAACAAGATTCGGGTTGATCATGAACAAACTCTTCGGCAGGAATTCAGCGGTGAACAGGATCAGAAGCGTGGAAAGAATAGTTTGGATAAGAAGAATCGATGGCTCGTTGTTCAGCGAAGCCGGAAGTTTTCCCGCGAGTACAGGTTCAAACAGCAAGGCCATGTTATTGCCGAAGATGACGAGGGCCAGGGTATTGCCAATGAGGGTGGTTCCTATGAACCGCGAAGGGTTCTGCATGAAATGAGCCATGATCTTTCCCGACCAAACCCCGGCCTTGGCCTGGAGTTCTACCTGAAGCCGGTTGGCAGAAAGAAACGCAATCTCAATGCCTGAAAAGAAAAACGAGAATACAAGCGAGGCGATGATCCAGGGATATAACGATTCCATCACGCCTTCGATTTTTTACGATAGGTAAACCAAAAAAACATCAGCATCGCGAGCATCAGGGAGGTGTACGCCTGGCCGAGTCCCACCGCCATCACTTCATAAGCTCCGATAATGATGAATACGACGCCGAGCGACAGCAAAACGATGTCAAAAAGTTTCATGGGAGTGCAAAAATACACCTTTTTTTAAAGTGCGTGGGACGTTGATATACCAGGCTGCCAGGCAGGGCACTTACGAACCTGTGCCTTCTTAAAGCTCAGTCTTTGATGGTGAATTCGCTTCCGCCTGGCTTGCGGATGGTGTAGGAGGAAAGGTCCTGCAGCGCGTCGAGGCCTGTGCCGTAGATAATTTCATTTTCCAGCTGGATCGTCACAAATTTTTCCGTGGTGATCTTTTTTGTGGTGGGCCGCCAGAATAGTTCTTCGGTATTAAGCTGCTGTTTCTTTTCGATGTTCACTACTTCCACGTTGCCCCGTCCGCGCCATTGGTCCAGGTCTTTGAAGTAGAAGGCATGATTTGCTTTCAGAGTCGACGTCATGACGCCGTTCGCATCATAGAACTCTATATAAATGCCTTCCGGAAATTCGCGATCCTTGTTTTTGAATTCCAGAACCTTTTTGGCTCTCAATTTTACTTTCAGATGATCATTCTCTGAATACAGCATGTCCACGTCCTGAGCCTGACTCAACGGACCTTCATAGTTTACAGGCGCAGCCGTTTCAGTCTTGTGACATGACGCCGCGAGACAAAGGATGAACCCGTAAATGATGAAATGTTTCATAAAAGAAAAGGCCCCGTCCCATGTTTGGAATCGGGGCCTTTGGTATTGCTTAATTAATTAATCTCGTGTGTTGAGGGTAACGGATTCACCGATCCAGCAACCTACCTGTTGTGTGGAGCCTTTCTGCCAGTTGAGAAGGAAGATTTCTTCTTTTGACGGAAACTGTGCCTTCGCACGTGCCATCAGCTGTTGGTTTCCTGCTTTCTGATACATCTCATACGCTGCGATGTATACGAGCCTGTCTTGTGCTAGGCTCTGTTGCTTCTTGCAGTTGTCGAAGCTGTTGTAGTACAGATCTCCGATTTTTTCCCAGCCTTCTTTGTTTGAGGGATCCGTAGTAGATGCCTGGCGGAACATTTCCCGTGCAGCAGAGTAGTTTCCTTTTTTGGCTTCTATGCTACCCATATACATCTGAATCTCAGATTTGTCCTTCGGTGTTGAGGCCAGGGGCAGAGCCTCTTTGGTCAATTCTTCAGCGCGGTCGAAATTGCCGGCCTGCATGTAACGCACGATCAGGAATTTAATGATACCATAGTCTTTATCCTGGCTGAGTGTATGAACGGCATCAGCAGCCTCCAGTGCGAGTGGATCATCACTGCATTTTCCCTGAAGCATGAAGGAGAATATCTTCTTCGCCAGGGGAAGGTCCTTGGGATTTGCTTTGAACTTCGGTGCAAGATTCTTTCTTACAAAATCGCAATCCACTTTCACGATGGTGATCAAAAGACCATCCACTGCATCTTTATAACCTCTCAGCTTGTCAGCATCTGCAGTTTTGCCAGCTGCAACGGCCGCCGCAATTTTTGAATCGATGATGGACATGATCTTGTCATAGCGGGTCAATACCTCGTCGTCAGTAGGCGTTGTTTTGAAAGCAAGACGGTTCGCCTTTACTGTGGTGATGTATGCCACAAGGTTTCCGTCGGACACTTTATCACCACTGATTTCAAATACCCTGTCATACAATTTAAGCAGGTCAGCAAGTTTTTCCTTGTTCTTGATGTTGTACTTGTAAGAAGCGTATGCTTTTCTGTTGAGCACGTTCACTTCATCGCCGCAATTTTTGATACGGAGATCGTACCAGATCAGCAGTGAGTCAGCAAGGACTTGCTTCTTCACGGGATCCGTTTCTTTTTCCGCAAGTTTATCGTACGCATCGGCAGCATCGATATACAACTTTGTATTCCACTGCGGGGCAACGTTATACATATATAGGATACCGGCTGTGGCGCCACGAGGATTTCCCTGCCTTAATGCATCGCCGTAGATGGCTACCTGCTCCTCAGCTTTCGGTTTGTTCTCCACCGGCCATTTCATTTCCTTGCATTGGGCCAATGATTTGGTGACAACACCTGCCAGGCAGAACAGGGCAATCACCATGGACAATTTCACTTTCATAGTTATAGGTTTCTGTTTAGTCAAATCTTCTTTTAACAAACCATTGGTCATTAAAAGTTATGCCAAAATAAAGTTTTAAATAGTTTTCCTCAACGGTGTTGGTCGCCTTGTCTCCTTTTTTTCCAACCTTCATACCCAAGTCTAAGCTAGACGACCGACTCACTGGCAGGGAGAGGCCAAAAGTAATGCCAAAATCTCTGACCATAGCGCCGTTCACCAAATAAGGGCTATTTTCCAAGCTTACGCCCGTTCGGTACGTTGCTCTCTTCAAATAGCTCGTCAACGATTGCGGGTCGGGTGTGATTTCAAATCCACCCGACAAGCGCCACATGTTGGCTTGATAAGGGTTCGTTCCGTCTAAGCTGCGGTATTGTGAAAAGTTCGAGTAGAAACCATCCACCGCCACAGTCCACCGGTAGTTGTTTCCAAAGGAAATGCCTGCTGCCACACTCTGGGGCAAGGTAATTTTTCCTGCCGCAGAGTTAATCAATGTCGCTGAATCGATCAGGGTACCAGCAATGTTGAATCTCTTCTGCATTAAAGTAAATCTTGTATCGAGGTTGGTCCCGAAATCGTACACAACCCCAACGTTGAAGAGATAAGTTTTACCGAACAGTGAGTCAAGGTGAATATGGACCGCCGGAGAGAACTGAAATCCCCGTACGTACGTGGTTTCTTCTACCGTTGGCAATACGGTGGCTGTGGTAGAAGATAAAATATTTGAAAAGGTATTGACTGTGGAGCTAAAAAGATAGGCAGCTTTTAATCCCACGGAGATATCGTCTGTAATCGCTACGCCATTTGAAATGTACGCTGAGTTAACGCCTCCCGTACCTTGCTCCGTCACACTCACCGAGGTCCCGGATGTGCCGACGGGCTCCTCAAAGTTCAGCTTGTAGTTTAATCGGGTATAAGGTTGCAAACCCACGGCGACACTCCATTTTGAAAACTTAATCGGCACGGCGAGCGTGAGATAGTTCAGGTTGCCGCTACCGCTTTTTTCTGAACCAGCGCTGGTAGTGGATGACTGCGTGCGCTGCTCACCAACCAATCCCAACTGGAAAGAAGTGATCCGGTTAAATACCAGTGCTGCGGGATTTTGATTATTGACATGCCAAAACGAGAAGTTGCTCACCCCCACGCCGCCCATGCTCAGGTTTTGGCTGAGGGCAGGAGTATAATATTCTCCGAGGCCGTAGGACGCAAACGGGCTGCTGGCTGCCTGCCCCAACGCCCAGGTGCTTGCCAGTGAAATCAGCGCAATCGTAATAAGGGAAAATCTAAGACGCATTATGTAACAATATGCTATTCAGGCCCATTAAAACCACTTCAGGGGCCACAAAGATGGAAGGATTCAGATGGTTTTCAAACAGGGGCGCATCCCCACCACACAAAATAACCCTCACCCCGGGGTATGTGGATACGTGCCGCGAAATAATTCCTCGAACTTCTTCCACCACACCATTCATCACTCCGCTTTGAAGGCAGAGCAAAGTGCTATCTCCTATTAAGGGTGCCGCTGCCACTGGTTCTGCGAGCGGCAAACGCGCGGTACCCTGGTGCATGGCTTCGAAACGCATTCTGATTCCTGGGGAAATAGCGCCACCCAGATATTCCCCTTTCTTATTAATGAACTCGTAGTTAATACACGTTCCCGCATCGATCACCAGGCAATCAGCATCCGGGTAGAGAGTACGCGCACCGCAAGCTGCAGCCAACCGATCAACACCCAGCGTATGTGGGGTTGCGTAAAGGTTTTTTATGGGGAGTGGTAGGTTGCGATCCAGGAAAAAAACTTGGATAGCTGATATGGGCCATCGGGAAATTTCTTCACGCGAGAACGTCACCGAGCTCACGAGAGCGAATTCAGCCTTTGCTTCACTCAAAAATTTATGCAAGTCATCCAAGTGGGCGAATACTTTTTTCTCGATGAGTGTCCATCTTTCGAAAATCCCTACTTTGGTAAGGCTGTTTCCATTATCGATAACAATATTCATAAGACGTACCGTGAATTGACACAAAGGCACAGAGACGCGAAGTAACACAAAGGAATTTTATATTTTTTTGTGAGTCTTTGAGTCCGGTGTCTTTGTGACGAAATGCCATTAAATAAAAGTTTTAGTATGAAATGACACAAAGGCTCAGAGACTCGAAGTAACACAAAGGAATTTTATAATTTTTCTTTGTGAGCGTTTGAGCCTTGGTGTCTTTGTGACGAAAAATGCCATTAAATAAAAGTTTGTAGCTTGAAATGACACAAAGGCATAGAGACGCGAGGTAACACAAAGGAATTTTATAATTTTTCTTCGTGAGCCTTCGAGCCTTGGTGTCTTTGTGACGAAAAATCCCATTAAATAAAAGTCGTAGCTTGAAATGACACAAGGGCAAAGAGACGCGAAGTAACAAAAGGAAATTTCGCAGTTTCTTTGTGAGTCTTTGAGTCCTGGTGTCTTTGTGTCGAAACATCATAAACCAATAAAATGAAATCTTCGAAATCATATCGCGTCATCGGCCTGATGTCAGGCACATCGCTGGATGGACTTGATATTGCCTTTTGTGAATTTTCATTTACCAAGACGTGGAAATTTGCCATTAGGTTGGCTGACACCATTTCTTATTCAGCTGAATGGCGAAACCGGTTAGCACAGGCGCACTTGCTTTCGGCCGAGGATCTGCTCGCGCTCCACGTATCATACGGGTCGTTTCTGGGCCAGCAGGTGAAGCAATTCATCAGGAAGCACAAAGTGAAGCATGTTGATTTTATCGCATCTCACGGCCACACCATTTTCCATCAGCCGGAAAAGGGATTCACCTTTCAGCTTGGACAAGGTTCTGCAATTCATGCCGTGGCAGACCTGCCGGTAATCTATGACTTTCGCTCACTGGATGTAGCGCGTGGCGGTGAAGGCGCACCCCTCGTGCCCGTAGGAGATAAATTTCTTTTCCCTGAATATCAAGTGTGCCTCAATCTCGGAGGCATTGGAAATTTGTCAATGGATATCAAAAGTCAACGCAAAGCGTTTGACATCTGTTATTGCAACATGGCCCTGAACTATGTGATGAATAAGGAAGGAAAGTCTTTTGACAGAGGGGGTGAGATCGCGTCATCGGGAAAAGTCAATAAAAAATTGCTGGAAGGATTCGAAAAGGTGTATGCCGGCTATCATGCGAAGCGTCCTTCGATTGGCCGGGAGGGATTTGAAAAATCTGTTCAGCTTCTTCTCGACGACATCGACATTTCAACCGCGGACAAACTTCGCACCATCTGTGAGTCGGTCGCGGGTGAGGTGGGAGCCGCTATAGCCCCGCTGAAGAAAAAAGCTAATCTACTGGCAACCGGCGGTGGCGCCTTGAATACTTTTCTGATTCAGATCATCGCGGAAAAATTGAAAGGGCGTGCAGAAGTGATTGTTCCGTCGGCGAAGATCATCGAATTCAAAGAGGCATTGGTGTTTGCATTTCTGGGGGTGCTCCGTGCACGGGGAGAAATTAATGTCTTAAAGAGTGTGACACGCGCCCGGCGGGATTCAATCGGAGGTGAGGTCATAGGATTTTGACACTCCATGACCCGGTTTTTCAATCGGTTGCTTTACGATAAAGAATGTGGCATCAAGTTGACTTTGCGAAATTTTCGTTTTGAAATTCCGGGATTACTTACATTTGCATCGTGAGAATGAAGCGATTCCTTTCCATCGGCCTAATTTTTCTCGTTTTGTTGTCCGCAATAGATGCTGCAGAGACACCTGTTGTGGCAGACAAAAATGAGGATGGGGAGACCGGATTGCTTTTTTCCGGATACTCAGCCGATATCTCTCACGACTTCCGCGAAAGCAATAAAACCACATTCGCTGAAGAGGAGGAAACCGTTATTAAGGTCCTCATCCCTAAAGTCTGGTTTGAGAAAGATGAACAGCTTGATATTCTCCGGTATGCCAGCTACTGGCAGGATCATTTCTCCAGACTACCGTCGAAGAAGCTCTTTCTGGATTTCGGTTCACTGATCATTTAACATTCGGTCCCTTCCCGGCAAAATCCCTTTTGCCAGAGGTACATCATTGAGGACTCTCAATTGATTGTATCGCCGTCAGATTTTTAATTTTTCTTATGAGAAGGTTTAGTTTTCTTTTGATTCTTATTCTGTCATCCCGTGCTGTGTGTGCGCAAGTTCCTGACACGGTGTTAAGCTTCCAGGAAGCCAAAGCCCGGTTGCTGAACTACAACCTCGGGTTGTTGGCAGCTTATTACGACATCGGGATCGCCAAAGCGAAAGTCATCCAGGCCAAAGTCTGGAACAATCCCAACTTCATCATCAACGGCGACATGTATAACCAGGAGACGAACGAATATTTCAATCTTCGTAACCAGTCGCTCTGGCAGTTCGAACAAACTTTTTCTGTCGCTGGAAAGCACACGAATTCTGTAAAGCTCGCACGCATAGGCGTTGAGATGGCAGAGAAGCAGATGGAAGATGTGATCCGGAGCATGCTCTTCGAGCTGGGCAACACCTACAGCGACCTGGCAGCACTTCAGTCGAAACAAATTTTGTATCAGCAGGTAATCTCCAATTATGATAAGCTGATGGCTGCAACACGGAAGCAATTGGAGGTAGGTGCGATCTCAACGACTGAAGCGATTCGCCTCGAAGCAGAATATCTGGACGTGAAAGCAGATGCCCTTGAGAACTTCAACGAAAAAGAAAAGGTATCTGCAAACCTTCGCTCGTTGCTTCGCTTCCCACAGGACACAACCTTTTATGTGGAGCAGCGCCTTCCGATCATCGGAGAGGAATTCGACCCGGTCTACCTGGCCACCCAGGCTGTGGAGTCAAGGCCAGACATACTTGCGGCCAAGATCAACATCCGCTATCAGGAGCGAAACCTGAAGTTGCAGCAATCCACCGGAGTGCCTGATGTGAAATTCGGCTACCAGCCCTATGACCGCGGAAGTAACTACATCCGCCCATACCATGGTTTTACTACGGAGATTTTTCTTCCCATCTATGACCACAACCAGGGACGCATCAAACAGGCTAAACTTTCAGTTTCCCAGTCCACCCTTCAATATCAGCAACTTGAAAACCAGGCAAAAAATGAAGTGGCTGCTGCCTACAATCGTTACAAAAATTCAAACGCAGGTTTGGCCAACTATAACAGCCAGTTCCTCGAACGGCTCAAAGAACTCAATCAAAGTACAAACCAGAATTTTCAAAAAAGGAACATCAGCCTGTTGCAGTTCATTGATCAGCAGCGGATCTATATTCTTACAAATATCCAATTGATTGAACTCAAGCAGCAATTTCTCAATAATGTAAATGAATTGAATTTTTACGTTGGACAAACCTTAGTCGACTATTAAACGCCCGAGCGCCATGATGAAAAAGATATATTTTTTTGCTGCCCTGGTATTGATTTCAGGAGCGTGTAGAAAAAAGGTGGAACAGAAAGAGGAAAGCACGACACCTGCGAATCAGATAACTTTCAAAGATGAGCAGCTGAAGTATATCAAAGTTGACACCGTTCAACGGGTTCCTGCTATGGATGAATTCACCGCTGTGGGTGAAGTCAGTTTTGACGAGAACAACGTCGTGCGGGTATATCCCATCGTCAGTGGAAGCGTAAGTAAAGTGAACGTATCACTCGGTGACTATGTAAAAAAGGGTCAGATATTAGCCACCATCCTCAGCACCGACATCAGTACCTATCAGCGGGATTATAATATCGCAAAAGCAAACTTCGAGGTGTCTGAGTCAAACCTGGCGCGGTCGACCGAACTGTATAAATCCGGCATGCTGTCCGCGAAGGAATTTGCTGACGTTCAAAAAGAATTTAGCAATGATCACTCTGAGTTCAACGAGAAGAAGCAGATCCTCGAACTATATGGCGGTTCTGAAAAAGACCTAGATGCCATGTTCCGCGTGGTGGCGCCACGTTCAGGATATATTGTTGAAAGGAACATCAACGAAGGGACTCAGATCCGTACCGACAACGCCACGAATATTTTCACGATTAGCGATCTGGAAACCATTTGGGTTTGGGCCAACGTGCATGAAAGTGATATGGCTAAAGTTCATGAAGGTGACTTTGTGACGGTCAAAACGATTGCTTATCCCGACAAGGAGTTCAAAGGAACTATCAAGAAGATCGGGACCATGCTCGATCCCGACTCACGCGTCATAAAAGTTCGTACTGAACTCGTCAATAAAGACGGACTTCTGAAGCCGGAGATGTTTGCCAACGTTGTGATCACACCCAAGAATATGGTTGAAGTGCTTGCCGTGCCGCAATCGGCGATCGTACTGGAGAACAATAATTATTATGTAATGAAGGAAGTGGGGAAAAATTCCTTTGAAAAAGTCCGTATCCGCATCGGAAAAAATTACGATCGCAACACGGAGGTAGTCGACGGGCTCAGGGAAGGCGATCACATAATCTCCGAGGGATCTCTTTTTGCCCTGACCGGCTATAACCTGAAATAATCTTAAGCTGCTCTGAATCTGACTTCATGAACAATCTAATAAAGGCCATCATCACATTTTCGTTGAAGAACAAGATGATTGTTTTTCTTGGGACGTTCGTGATCGTGGGTATGGGTATCAGAAGTTTTCTCGCCACTCCAATCGAAGCCTTTCCTGATGTGATCAATACGCGTGTTGTCATCATCACACAATGGGCGGGCCGCAGTGCGGAGGAAATGGAAAAGTTTGTGACCATCCCGATCGAGATGGAGATGAACGTGGTGCCAAAGAAAACCAGCCTTCGATCAATATCTCTTTTCGGACTTTCGGTTGTCACGATTTTCTTTGAAGACGATGTGGATGACTTTTATGCACGCCAGGTTGTTTACAACCAGATCGAAAACGTGGTATTGCCCGACGGTGCCGAAGCGGAAGTGCAGCCCCCGTCTGGGCCGACTGGTGAAATCTATCGCTATACACTGAAAGGGGAAAACAAGACGATCAGGCAACTGAAGGAGATCCAGGACTGGGTGATTGACAAGAGACTGAAAGCGGTATCCGGTGTCGCTGATGTCATCTCGTTTGGCGGCGAAGTGAAAACTTTTGAAGTAACGCTGGATCCAAACAGACTTCTCTCATACGGTTTCAGTGCTGAAGATGTATTTGATGCGGTGCAGGAGAATAATGGGAACGTGGGTGGCGATGTGATCGAAGGTGGAACGCAGACTTATCTCGTGAGGGGCCTCGGCTTGGTGAAGACGCTTTCTGACATAGAAACTATCATCGTCAAGAACGTTCATGGGACGCCGATTTTTGTAAAAGATGTAGCGCACGTTGCGGAGTCCTATAAGCCACGAATGGGTAAGGTGGGACGTGGTGATGAGGACGATGTGGTAGAGGGGATAGTGCTCTTGCGCAAAGGGGAGAATCCCAGCCAGGTTCTAAAACTCCTCAATGAAACCATTGCGGATCTGAACGAGCGTGTGCTGCCCGAAGGTGTTGCCATCAATGTATTTTATGATCGCACTACGCTGGTCAATCTCACTACGCATACCGTGATGGAAAACCTGGTCGTAGGAATGCTGCTGGTGACATTCATTCTTTCCATTTTCCTGCTGGACTGGAGGACGACCGTGATCGTGGCGATCATTATTCCTCTGGCCTTGCTTTTTGCGTTTATCTGTATGAAGATAAAAGGCATGTCGGCAAACCTGTTGTCGATCGGTGCCATTGACTTTGGTATCATTATCGATGGTGCGGTGGTAATGGTTGAGGGAGTGTTCGTATTTCTGGCCCACAAACAGCATGAGCTTGGTGTTGATAAGTTCAACAAGATGGCCAAGATGGGTATGGTGAAGCGCGTATCCGTTGAAATGGGTAAGCCGATCCTGTACTCGAAGCTGATTATCATCACGGCACTGATCCCGATTTTCGCGTTCCAGAAAGTGGAGGGAAAAATGTTCAGCCCGCTGGCGTATACGATTGGCTTTGCATTGCTCGGTGCGCTGATTTTTACGTTGACCTTGGTGCCACTGCTTTGCCGCATTCTGCTTGCTAAGAATGTAAGAGAACGCGACAACATTCTGGTGACGAAGTTGATTAACGTCTACAAGCCGGCGCTTGAATGGTCGCTCAACAAACCGAAACGGAGCATCGGACTCTCCGTGGGCCTTCTTCTGATTAGCCTTCTGATCGGAGGGCAGCTTGGAAGTGAATTCCTCCCTCAATTGAACGAAGGTTCCATTTATGTGCGCGCAAGTATGCCGCAGAGTATCGCCTTCTCACGAGCGAACGTGATGTCCGCAAAAATGAGGAATGTATTTCAGCAATACCCTGAGGTGAAAGGCGTGATTTCACAGAACGGCCGACCCAACGACGGAACGGACCCCACGGGATTTTTTAACGTAGAATTTTTTGTCGACCTGTTTCCAAAAGGGGATTGGACACGCGGGGTTTCCAAAGAAGAAATTATCCAGGACATGCAGTCGAAGCTTGAGGCTGAGTTTCCCGGTGTGGTTTTCGGGTTCTCTCAACCCATTTCTGACAATGTGCAGGAAGCTGTTTCCGGCGTAAAAGGAGAGATGGCCATTAAAATTTTCGGTGATGACTTCGTGGTGTTGGAACGTAAGGCTGACAGTGTCAGAAATATCATGGCGGATATTCCGGGGGTTAAAGACCTCGGAATTTTTAAGAGCCTTGGGCAACCCGAGCTTCGTATTGAACTCGACCGGCTGAAGATGGCGCGCTATGGTGCGAACGTAGTGGAGGCGAACAACCTGATCGAAATGGCGGTCGGAGGTAAACGCGTCTCAACTTTTTATGATGGCGAAAGAAGGTTCGATATCCGTGTGAGGTTTTCGCCGGAGTATCGCACCTCGGAACAGGAGATTGCGAAGTTGATGGTCCCTTGCACCAATGGAACAAAAATTCCCATGCACGAGATTGCTCAGATCAGCAAGCAGACGGGACCGGCGTTCGTGTACCGTGAAGGCAATCAGCGATTTATTCCAATCAAGTTTTCTGTCAGGGACCGCGACCTGGGTGGAACCATCGCAGAAGCCCAGAAAAAAGTGGGTGATGCGGTGAAGATGGGTAAAGGGTATCGAATGACTTGGAACGGTGAATTTGAGAACCAGGTCCGCGCCACCAATCAGCTGAAAGTGGTAGTACCAATATCAATCGCGCTCATCTTCATGTGGTTGTTCTTTATGTTTGGATCAGCCCGCTATGCGGGTATTGTACTGCTAAACGTTCCCTTCGCGCTGATCGGCGGTATCCTTGGACTCTTCTTTTCAGGAATCAATTTTAGTATTTCAGCAGGAGTAGGTTTCATCGCACTTTTCGGTGTCTGCGTGCAAAATGGTGTGATCATGGTGGATGTGTTCAATAAACTCTATGATCAGGGGATGGACTTGCGTTCGGCAATCATCGAGGGTGCAATGACCCGGGTTCGGCCTGTGGTGATGACTGCGTTGATGGCAGGATTGGGTTTGTTGCCAGCCGCGCTTTCAACGGGTATTGGATCGGAAACGCAAAAACCTCTGGCTGTGGTGGTGATCTGCGGTTTGATCTCTGCCACCATACTCACGCTGGTGACGTTGCCTGCTATTTATCATATCTGGAACCGCGATACGGGGCATGTTATTGAAAACCCCAAGCATTAAGAATTTTATGAAAAAGAGTATTTATCTGATTCTTCTCCTGGCCGGTATGATGGCAGGATTTAACACGACCGCTCAGCAATCGGTACGCGAAAAGATTATTCAGGAAGGAACATTGACATCAACCAACGAAAAGAAATTTCATTGGGGCGTGAGTTACCAACAATACTTCAGCGGCATCACGGGCGAAACCCAGGCCAGCTATTTCATTAAGCCGTCGATTGGCGGTGGAATCCGTGCCGAATATTATTTCAACTCGTGGCTGGGTCTTGGGCTGGGTGCTGCATTTCAGCAAAGAGGAGCGGGTGTAAATCACACCGACGTTACAGGAGGCGCTTTTGCCCATCCTTGGGTATTCGTGAACACGCCCAGCGGCTATCAGAGTGGTGACATAGATTCCACTCATCTCGAACGCCTTCGATTCAGCACAATAGAGTTCCCACTCACCATTTTGCTTCGCACACCGAAAGATTTTCTTCAGGACGGGATGAAACTCTCCGGCGCCATCGGCCCATCGTGGATACACACCTCCCGTGTGAATCAAACCTTCCAGAGCATAGTCGACGGGTTTCATCCTTATAATTGGGTTACGGATAACTATACACGCAACAATCTTGGGCTGCAGGCTTCGGTTGGAGTAGATATCGATTCGGGCGGTGGCACCAGTTTGTGTCAGATACACTTTGTGTATACAACCACTTTAAGTAATATGTACGCGAATGGAACTGTGGATGGGAGGTTAGTTACCTATGGAGTTCGTATCGCCTGGATGTTTTAATGGAATTGACTAACACATGGTAGGGGTTATTCCATGTCTGGCGGCGTCAGTTTTGGAATAATCCTCTATTTTTGAAAACGTGAGAATCAAGAGGTTATTATCGGTATGCATGGTCCTGATCGGACTGCTGTCGTCGGGGTATTTCCTCAACGATGGCTGGCTTGATGAACCCCAGGCGCCTGAGAAAGATTCTTTGGTGGTCGAAGAGACAGAGACCACATCGGAGTTTCGGGAAGAGGGACGCCTTGATATTGTCGTTTTGGCTGACTCAAAAGAAAGCCGGAGTTTTTTCGCAATACTTCAAAACACATTCTCCACTGCTCAGGTCTCACGCTTCAATCGCTACAGGCAGAAAATCCATTGCGAGGATCCATCCGATGATCTCCGGATCGTGTTCGCATCATTTCTGATCTGATTTTTAGTCCCGCATCATTGCGCCGCGACCATTCCGTCGCTCCTTTTCTATTTTATTCATTTTTCTAAAAAACATCGCATGAGAATTCTTGCGGTATTGATCATATTAATTTATGTCACGGAGGGTGCGTACTCTCAGGACAAACTCAACGAGCTGACCGTTGACAGACCCGGGGTTGCAGAAACGCCCTTTACGGTCGCCCCAAAGAATTACCAGTTTGAGATTGGATTTGATTACTTCAAGCGATCGAACGGAGATATTTTCGACCTCCCGGTCATTCTGTTCAGAACGGGCCTCAGTCAGAAAACGGAACTCAGATTGTCGTCACGCAGCGCCATCGACAGGACGGCCGGCCGTGACATCAGCAAGGTGTCGCCATTTTCTGCCGGCATCAAAACGCACATCATCAAACAAAGGAAATGGTTTCCCGAAACGGACCTGCTGGCCAACCTTGTAGTGCCAATCAATCCGAATGGAGATCAATCGTCAAAGCTGGGCTACGAGTTTCTGGTTCTATTTCAAAATGATTTCTACCCGAACAGCGCGTTGAACTACAATGTGGGCTACCTGTGGGATCATGTTCGAGGCACCAATATGTTCACGATCTCATCATGCTATAATTACCTGCCGAAGGAAAATCTAAACTTCTTCTTGGAATATTTCTGCTATGTCCCTGACGGCTGGTTGGGAGAACAAGGCCTCGATGGTGGAATCACGTTTCTCGTGCAAGACAATGTGCAACTTGATCTTTCAGTTGGCTATAGTTTACTGGAAGGCAGAAATAATACTTTTATATCGTCAGGGATTTCATTCAGGCTGCAATAAGTTTGGCAATCCGCGAATTCGTGATCGAAGCAAATGCACTGAGCTACATCAATGCATGAGTTGATAGATCAACAAATAAGATCCGCATCCGGCAAAATAACCCAGCGCGGCAATCAGGCTGATGCGTTTCATATACCAGATAAAATCTATCTTTTCCATTCCCATCACCGCCACACCAGCCGCTGAGCCGATGATCAAAATGCTGCCACCGGTACCGGCGCAATATGCCAGGTATTCCCAGATGAAACTGTCCATCGGATAGGTGTCCAGACTGTACATACCCATGCTGGCAGCCACAAGGGGTACGTTATCAATTACCGCTGACAGCAATCCTATCAGCGTCACGATTACCGACTGACTTCCGACGGTAGCATCGAGCCATACTGCAAAGTGATGCAGAATTTCCATCGACTCAAGGGCAGCCACCGCCAACAATATTCCAAGGAAAAATAAAACGCTGGATGTATCGATTCGCTGCAATGCCCCGGCCGCTGTATATGGCTTTCTCAACGCTTCATCAGCATGGGGATTGATTAATTCAGAGACAACCCAAAGTACACCAAGACCGAGAAGCATGCCGATGTAAGGCGGGAGATGCGTGATCGTTTTAAATGCCGGAACAAACACCAGCGCGCCAACACCCAAAAACAACATGATATTGCTGCCCTGCACATGGTCTTTGCCTTCATCATCCTGAGGTGCGTTATCTTCACCAAGCGAGCCCTTGAGCGTAAATGTCAGATACAACAAGGGCACCAGCATGCACAACACACTTGGGATGAAGAGTGTCTTTACGATATTGGCCGTTGATATCTGACCTCCGATCCACAACATCGTTGTCGTTACATCACCAATCGGCGTCCACGCGCCGCCGGCGTTCGCGGCGATCACGATCATCCCGGCGAAAAACATGCGCATGTCTTTTGCGGGAATCAGTTTCCGGATCAGCGAGATCATCACGATGGAAGTTGTGAGGTTGTCAAGTATGGATGAGAGGAAAAAAGTGACCCAGCAGACAAGCCAGAGCAGCTTCACAGGGTTCCGGGTTTGGATCTTGTCTGTGATTAGTCGAAATCCCTGATAGGCGTCCACCAACTCCACGATGGTCATGGCACCGAGGAGGAAAAACAGGATGGAAGAAATTTCTGCAAGGTGCGTACTTAACTGCGTGCCTACCAATTCTGTGTTTTCCGATGAGATTGCGTACAATGTCCAGAGTAAAACTCCTGTTAAAATTGCGGTCGCAGTCTTGTTGATTTTGATGGGATGCTCGAGTGCGATGGCGAGATAGCCCACCACGAAAACGAGAATGATCACTACTTGCATACTCAGGTTTTAGGTCTTATAAATATAGACCAAAAAATAACTTTTTAAGCGCCCTGAAAAGTGAATAATAGATGAAATCTGACGGCCGGAAACGCCCATCAAAATCCAGTTTTTCGGGATCAAAAAAATATTAAATCAAAGGTGAAAAAGTCCCTGATTTAGCAGGTTGAGCGCCTTTTCTTTTTGTGATGTATCGACGAGAATAGAAATATTGTTGTGACTTCCGCCATAAGAAACCATGCGGACACGGATTTCTGCCAGCGACTGAAAAACATCGCGCAGGACGGCTTCCTTTTCAGCCAGCTTATTACCCACCACGCAAATGATCGTTTGATTTTTGTCCACTTCGATGCTGCCAAATGCCTGAAGTTCCAATGTGATTTCGTCAAGATGACTGGCGTCGTCGATGGTCACAGACACGGCCACTTCTGAAGTCGAAATCATATCGATGGGTGTCTTGTACTTTTCAAAAATCTCAAAAACCCGGCGCAGGAAACCGAAGGCCAGCAACATGCGTGATGACTTGATGTTGATCGCAATGATTCCATCCTTTGCCGCAATGGCCTTGAATTGCCCGCTGGTTCCTTTGTCACTGATCAAAGTGCCAAACGCTTTTTCGTCCATGGTATTCTTCAGGCGCACCGGCACGCCGTACTTTTGGGCGGGCACAATGGTTGAAGGGTGGAGAATTTTTGCGCCAAAATATGCCAACTCGGAAGCTTCATCGAATGTTAGTTCAGCGATGGGCAAAGTCTTTTTCACGATCCGCGGATCGTTGTTGTGCATTCCGTCAATGTCGGTCCAGATCTGAATTTCTTCCGCCCGGATCGCAGCGCCGATCAATGAAGCTGTGTAGTCGCTGCCTCCGCGTTTCAGGTTGTCGATCTCATTGCGATGATTGCGGCAGATATATCCTTGCGTGATTAAAATATCAAGATGACTCATGGAGGGCAGGATCGCTTTCAGACGATCGCTGATCTTATCCAACTCCGGTTCCGAATTCTCGTCAATTGACATGAAGTGAAGGGCCGGCAATAACCTCGAATCGATCTTGCGTTCCCGCAGGTGGTAATAAAAAAACTCGGTTGACGCCAGCTCCCCTTGTGCAAGTAATTCACGATAACTTCGGTCGTCGAATACACCCGCTGCCAACAGACGTATTAGGCTGAAGTAACGTGTGACTATATCCTGACCGATGGCCTTGTATTCTGATGAAGAAAAAAGTTCATCCGCATACTGGGTGTAATGCTTCTCAAGGGCCGCTATCTCTGCCTCCGCGTCCTTTTTCTTCCCGGCCAACAGGCACTCCCCAATTTTGACCAACGTATTCGTAGTGCCGCTCAAAGCAGACAAAACGATGATCTTCTTACCAGGCGTACCCAGTACAAGGTTTGCAATTTTTTTTAGCCGTTCGGGTTTGCCGACTGACGTTCCCCCAAATTTTAATACCTGCATAACAATGAATGGTTATCCGTTAATAGTTAATGGTGGTGTACTTCGAAATCCAACACCAAGTGCAGATCGAAGGCAACTGTTAACCGATAACAATTAACTGTTAACCAATAACGGGTTGCAAATATAGATTTGAACCAGGTATTGTGGAATAGTCAGCTTTATTTTTGAAAGTAGTAGCTGGCTTTGTCAAGGTCCTGTAACGATTGAAATGGCCTGGATGGACTTAGATAGCCGTTCAGAAACTTGTAAACTTTTAACCGGATCTCCTTGCCAATGCGTGTGTCAATGCGATCGAAGATGTGTCCACCCTCTATATTTTCATAAATCTGGTATTCGAATTTTTTGTTCTCGGCCTTCAACGCCCGGATCAATTGTTCCACTTCAAGGGAATTCACATCTTCATCATTGGTATTGGTGTGTATGAGCAAGGGGGTTTTCAGCTTCTGAACATTCCAAACCGGCGACCGTTTGCGATATTCCGCCACGTTGTCGGCAGCCGACTTACCGATGTGATAGTCTGCTGAAAATAACTCGCGATACCCTTGCGTCTTGTAGCCCATTCTTGCGATGAGGTCGCTCACAGGTACACCCGCATACGCAACTTTATATTCGTCCGGATTCGCAAAAATATCCAGCAATGTGATCATCCCTCCGTGACTCCAGCCCATCACGCCCACTCGTTCCTTGTCTACAAACGAATAATTTTCAACCACGTAATCACGGGATTTATTCGCGTCCACCACTTCATTGCCGCCGTAGTCGATCGATTCATAGAAATCTCTTCCGTACCCCGTGCTGCCACGATAATCGGGACACACCACCACATAGCCCTGGCTGATCAACTCGCGTATAATGTGTGCCGAATAGGTGTCAAGGTCCCCATGAACACCGCCATGCGAGTAAAGCATCAGGGGATACTTTTTATTCAAATCCAGACCTTTGGGTATGAAGACATAGGACCTGAAAACGAGCGGATTGTTCGCGCCCTGTGCCGTCGGGTTCTTGTCACTTTTTTCCGCAGGACCTGTGATCTGAATTTTATCGATCCACGCCACATCGCCAACCTTGTCGTACCAGAGAACATCATCTGTGATTTTCCGAACCCGGTCCAGTTGAAAGCTCAGGCTGCGAATCTGGTCTTTCAGACTGTTGATTTCATCAGCCTGGCTTTGTGCATGAGATGCAAACGATACCAAAGTGATCGCCAGGACAAAAAGATGTTGGAAACGGGTTTTCATGGTGTAACAAGGTTTTGAAAACAAGCTATTGTTTATCGATCACATGTACAATCAATTTTTGATAAGTTGGACACAAAGGCACCACGACACTAAGAAACACTAAGAAATCAATTATTCTGCTTTGTGATTTCTTTGTGTCAGGCGTTTCTATTTATGATGAGGAAGCCACAAAGGCACCACGACACTAAGGAACACAAAGAGATCATGTATTCTATTTTGTGATTTCTTTGTGACCTCGCGTCTTCGCGGCGAAAAATCGAGCGTAGCGAACAAAAAAGCCTCCCTCTTTTCACCAGAGAGCATAGGCGTTTCTATTTATGATGGGGAAGCCACAAAGGCACCACGACACTAAGAAACACAAAGAAATTATTTATTCTGCTTTGTGATTTCTTTGTGACCTCGCGTCTTCGCGGCGAAAAATCGAACGTAGCGAACAAAAAAAGCCTCCCTCTTTTCACCAGAGGGCTAGGCGTTTCTATTTATGATGGGGAAGCCACAAAGGCACCACGACACTAAGGAACCTTTAGACTTGCCCTATGATTAGGAGAGAGTCTCTGTAATCATAGGGATTTTTCTTTTTTGGTTCTTTTTTCTTTTGTGAGATTGTGGATAACGTTAACGCTGACTGAGGCGAATTATACCAAGGCACGGGTTTGAGACCCATTTTGTGATTCAATCCTCAGTCAGTTTTCTAAACAGGCTTCAAATAGAAATTTAGGTTCGCTACCTATTATCAAGGTTTTGATTGTGTTTAGAAGCGTTAACGGATACATGGTTAAACGTAACAATCAAATTTAATGGAAACAGTTTACTTTTTAGGTATCGATGTGTCGAAAGCAAAATTCGACGCTGCCTTGACTGTGGATGGAAAGAGCTTTCATGAACTGCAGGTCGAGAACAATTCTAAATCAATTGCAGCCATGTTTAAGGCTTTAAAGTCTCAACTATCGTCTCTGTCCAACTTGGTGGTATGCATGGAGCATACGGGAATCTATTGCTTCCCGCTTCTGAATTATCTGTACAAAAATCAAGTCAGGGTCTGTATTGAACCAGCTCTTCAGATCAAACAATCTCAGGGGATGACACGGGGCAAAAATGACCAGGTTGATGCCAAACGCATCGCTTTGTACGCTTTAAAAAACTTGGAAAATCTGCATTTTTGGAAGCCTCAAAGGCTTTGCATTCAAAAATTAAAATCCCTGCTGGTAACTCGTGAAAGGCTTGTTAAAGTGAAGGTGCAATTGACAGTTCCTCTCCAGGAAGGGAATGAGTTTATTGAAGAGTCTCTTCTAAAAGCTTCTTTAAAAAGTTGCCAGAAAACCATCAAAGCTCTCGATCTGGACATCCATAGTATCGAGAGGGAAATTGCTGCACTGGTCAAGTCAGATACTCAACTCCACGATCAGTGTAAACTAATTACTTCTGTTCCTGGCATTGGTAAAATAACCGCCCTCAATCTTATCGTTAGCACTGGTGAATTTGTCCGAATCCAGGAAGCGAAAAAACTTGCTTGTTATGCCGGAATCGCTCCCTTTGAACACTCCTCAGGGTCTTCCATCCGAGGCAAAACAAGAGTCTCCAAAATGGCCAATAATGACCTTGAAGCGATTACTTCATCTCGCTGCAATGTCAGCCGTACAATCCTGCAGCGAATTAAAAGGCTATTACATCAGAAAAACCCAAGCCGGAAAAAACAAAATGAGTGTGCTTAACGCTGTGCGCAATAAGTTGATAAGTAGGGTTTACGCCTGTGTACGAAATAACCGACCTTACCAAAAATATATCATAACACCCTTGCTTGAACCATAGAAATCACAAAGAGATCATGTATTCTATTTTGTGATTTCTTTGTGACCTCGCGTCTTCGCGGCGAAAAATCGAGCGTAGCGAACAAAAAAAGCCCCCTGATTTTCACCAGAGGGCTTGAGCCTTTCCAATTCGGAAAGCCTTGTATGTGGATTTACTTCTTTACCTCTTCGTACTCCACGTCGGTGGCATCACCGGTTCCGGCTTGTGTACCGGTTGCTCCGGCGGCACCGCCGTCAGCGGAAGGTCCGCCCTGGCCAGGCTGCTGCTGACCGCCGGCAGCGTACATCTCCTGAGATGCAGCTTGCCATGCCGTGTTGAGCGATGCCATGGCACTGTCAATACCTGCCAGATCCTGACTCTTATGAGCGGCTTTCAGACTTTCGAGCGCGCCGTTAAGAGCGGTCTTGTTATTGTCAGAAAGCTTGTCGCCATACTCTTTCAACTGCTTTTCAGTCTGGAAGATCATGGAGTCAGCCTGGTTCACCTTTTCGATCTTTTCCTTCTCTTTCTTATCGGCTTCAGCGTTGGCTTGTGCTTCCTGCTTCATCTTTTGGATCTCAGCGTCGGTCAAGCCAGAAGAAGCTTCGATGCGGATTTTCTGTTCTTTCCCGGTGCCTTTGTCTTTGGCGGACACGTGGAGAATGCCGTTTGCATCAATATCAAAGGTTACTTCGATCTGAGGTACACCACGCGGCGCCGGCGGAATTCCGTCGAGGTGGAAGCGTCCGATTGTACGGTTATCTTTTGCAAGCGGCCTTTCTCCCTGCAGCACATGTATTTCCACTGAAGGCTGGCTGTCGGATGCTGTTGAAAAGGTTTCTGACTTCTTTGAAGGAATCGTTGTGTTTGATTCGATCAATTTAGTCATCACACCGCCCATCGTCTCAATACCGAGCGACAGCGGAGTCACATCGAGGAGCAGGACATCCTTTACTTCTCCTGTGAGTACACCACCCTGGATTGCTGCGCCAATGGCGACCACTTCATCCGGGTTCACGCCTTTTGAAGGTTTCTTACCGAAGAACTTTTCAACTTCTTCCTGAATGCGCGGTATACGCGTTGATCCACCCACCAGAATTACTTCATCGATCTGTCCAACCGAGATCCCTGAATCAGCGACTGCTTTTTTGCAGGGCTCTAAAGTTCTCTTGATCAGATCATCGCACAACTGTTCGAATTTTGCGCGGCTGAGTTTACGAACCAAGTGTTCAGGAACTCCATCTACGGAGGTAATGTAGGGCAGGTTGATTTCAGTCTCCTGCGAGCTCGACAATTCGATCTTCGCTTTTTCAGCGGCTTCTTTCAGGCGCTGAAGAGCCATCGGATCTTTACGCAAGTCGATATTCTTTTCGGTTTTGAATTCATCAGCGAGCCAGTTCATGACACGCATATCGAAATCATCACCGCCGAGGTGCACATCACCGTTGGTGGATTTCACTTCGAATACTCCATCGCCCAGTTCGAGGATCGAGATATCGAATGTACCACCACCCAGGTCGTACACCGCGATTTTCATGTCTTTGCTTTTCTTATCAAGTCCATAAGCAAGCGCTGCCGCTGTCGGTTCGTTGATGATCCGTTTCACATCAAGGCCTGCGATCTGTCCGGCTTCTTTGGTTGCCTGACGTTCAGCGTCATTGAAATAAGCAGGGACTGTTATCACAGCTTCGGTTACCGACGTGCCGAGGTAGTCTTCTGCCGTACTCTTCATCTTCTGAAGGATCATTGCAGAGATTTCCTGCGGTGTATACAGTCTGTCGCCGATGCGTACGCGAACGGTTTCATTAGGTCCACTTTCGACAGAGTAGCTTACCATCTTCATTTCACCGCTGACATCCTTGTACTTCTTACCCATGAAGCGCTTAATCGATTGCACGGTGTTTTTTGGATTTGTGATCGCCTGGCGTTTAGCCGGATCTCCCACTTTCCGCTCGCCTTTGCCGTTGTCCAGAAAGGCAACGATCGAAGGGGTCGTCCTGCGGCCCTCGCTGTTTGCGATAACCACTGGCTCAGAGCCCTCCATGACGGACACGCACGAGTTCGTGGTTCCGAGGTCAATTCCTATTATTTTTCCCATAATATGTAAATGTCTTTAAGTGTCAGAGTTTAGTTCTGGCTCTCTCTTACTCAATCATTATACCAACGCGCCTTATTCCCCCAAATAGTGACAGTTTGGCAGGTAAAAACCTTGAAAAGGGTTGAAAATGAGCTAATTCGGCAATTCAATCAATCGGTGCCACGGTCCATGAAGAAACCAGAATTTCTCATTTAGTTTTAACCCCAAGGGGAGATTTCAAACGTAATTTCACGACGGTATTATCATTTGATCAGTCGTCAACGAATCATTCAATTCTATGTTCTTTCGCGATAAAAGTTTCGCCATCGATCTGGGTAACAACAACACGCTTCTTACCGATGAGACCAATATTCTCTTTTCCCAACCGTCATACATCGTTTTCAACAAGAACAACAATTCAGTCAAAGCGGTGGGGGAAAGTGCCTACGATATATATGAGAGGAATCATGATGAGTTGAAGGCTGTGAAACCGCTGCAATGGGGAGTTATTTCGGACTATGAATCGGCGTCGAGGATGATTCGGGAAATGGTATCAAAGATTTATTCCAGGACAGCACGGATGACCGGATTTGACAATATTATTTCTGGTGTGCCGTACTCCACCACTGAGGTCGAAAGGCGCGCATTGCGGGATACCCTGGATCAATTCCAAAGCAGGAAGCGACACCTGTTATTCGAACCTCTTGCTGCGGCAATGGGCATGGGACTGGATATCCGGCAGCCCGACGGTAGAATGATTATCGACATCGGCGGCGGCATCACAGAAATCGTTGTGATTTCGCTTTCAGGCGTAGCAGTTTTCCGGTCAACCAAGATAGCCGGAGATGCATTCAATGAAGACATCCGTGATTATTTTCGGCGGGAGCGCGGGATCAACATTGGATTGAAGACGGCGGAGCGGGTGAAAATTCAGGTGGGTGCTGTTCTGGATAACATTTCAGATGCACCTGACGCCTACCTCGTTCATGGAAAAGATGTCATCGAGGGAATTCCTGTTGTGCGGAAGACCGATCATCGTGAGATTGCGCGGGTTCTTGACAAATCGTTCCGTTCTATAGAGGAAGACATTCTCCACACCCTGGAAGCCTGTCCGCCTGAACTATCCGCAGATATATGGACCCACGGTGTGTACGTGACAGGTGGAGGTGCGTTGTTGCGGGGATTGAAGGCGAGACTGGAATCGACGCTCCATTTGAAAGTGCACATTGATGCCGAGCCTCTACTTTCTGTCACAAAAGGAATCTCAAACACCCTTCGTGACCCCAAACAGTATAGGAACCTCTTTATTTAGGAGCGACCTTTCCGCTAACCTGAACACTTCCGCACTTCAACACTTAAGCACTTCCCCAACTTACTGCGACCAATCCGTCGGGCGACGGTCCCATCGATGCTTTACCAATTTTTGACGCAAGGTTTCGTCGAGGTTTTTACCGTCACTGGAGGCAATATTCGACTGCACGTGTTTCACACTGCGCATTCCGGGAATGATGGTATGTACGTTTTTGTTGCAAAGAATAAATCGGAGTGCCATGTCAGGCATTGACATATTGGAAGGCACCAGTGGTTTGAGGGCATCGGCATGTTCAACACTGGAGATGAGGTTCGGTTTTACGAAGTAGGTGGATCGCCAGTCTTCCTTGGGGAATGTGGTCTCCTTGGTGAACGTGCCGGTTAATGTTCCCTCGTCAAACGGAACGCGTGCGATGACGCCAATATCCAGTTTTTGACAGAGCGGGAAGAGCTGATCTTCCGGATTCTGATCAAAGATGTTATAGATCACCTGGACCGTGTCGATGAGACCAGTCCTTAACGTTTTGAGTACATTTTCCGGCTCCCACCGGTTAATGCTGATACCGATGAATTTGATCTTTCCTTCTTTCTTTAGTTTCTCGACTGCTTTTTTCCATTCGTCCATGTCGGACCATCCGTCCTCCCACACGTGAAACTGTTGCAGCCCGACACAGTCTACCTGCATGTTCTTTAAACTCTTCTCCGTGTATTCAATGATATGTGATGCGGGAAAACAATCGTCAAGGGTGTAGGTAGGTTTGGAAGGCCACTTGAAATTTTTGGGCGGGATTTTCGTCGCGGTGTATAGATTTTTACCCGGGAATTTTTTGAGCAGATTTCCCAACACCTGTTCACTTTTGCCGGCTCCATAACCCCACGCCGTGTCAAAAAAATTACAGCCCAATTCGACGGATTTTTCAAGGGCGAGCTGCACCTCTTTCTCATCCGATCCTGTCCAGCCGGCGAGTCCCCACATGCCGTAACCGATTTCGCTTACATTCCAGTTTGTTCTGCCAAATCTGCGGTAGTTCATTGTTGTCTTTGATTTTTTTTCGTTCTGAAAATAGCTTTCTCTTACACCACTATAATATTCTATATTCTTTTAGTTGGGAAAAATGCCTTTAGTTTTTCACATGCTTGTTGAAGTATTCGATTCCCGGTTGAAATCCGGCTTTCTTCAAGGTATTGAGCTCGCTCTTCGCTGCGGAATATTCGTGCAAGTCAATCAATACTTTCATCTTCTGAAATAGTTTTAGACAATTGAACGGATCGATAGCAAGCGCCTCATTGATTTGTTTCAATGCCGCGTTTAAATCCTTTTTGTGTGCCGAGAGTCGGGAAGAAAGGTATAGTGCTTCCGATCTTTCGCCAACTGCGGGGGAAACACCTGCTGATTTTTTGTAATTATCGAACTCTGCATATACCGAATTCAAAACTTTGTCAGCAGCTTCAAAGCGCCGGGCTTCCATGTACCGATCTACGGCCAACAAGTTCATCACGTTATCACGTGGCCATTTTCCGGTTGCGCCGTCCAGTATTGCGACAGCGCGGGTGGTGTCGCCAGCCAGAAGATCACTCGCAAAAGCTTTCAGCAAATCGCTCCGTTCGTCATCTAACAAGACGTACAATGACTTGAGCGTGTAGTCGCCCTTGAATACTTTGTCATAGCAAAAACCAAGTGTTTGTTGCGCATCCGTATCACCTGGTTCTTCTTTCAGGTAAATGTGCAGGTCGTTGATACACCCGGGATAATCGCCGGAATTCGACTTGAGCATACCGCCGAATCGGATCAGAACACTTGATCCGGGTTTAAGCCTTTTCATCTCATTTAGTTCTTTGAAAGTGTCCGTCCAATTTTTCCGATTATAATAATACAATGAGAGCTTCTCGTGTGCCTCGAAAATGTCTGGATCGCCTTTTAATGCCTGTACCAGATTTTCTTCCGCCATCGCGAAATCCCGTCGTTGATTGAAGATCATTCCTTTTAATAAAAAAGCTGCCGTTGACTCCTGGATTTGTATTGAAGAGTCGGCCGCCAAAAGCGCATCCCCGTTTTTTTGTGAAATCCAGAGGCAGAAACTTTCTTTCAACTGGTCGAACGCTTCGGTTTTCAACCCATATCCGGTACTGATGAGATACTTTGCGACACTTCGCATGTCGCCTTGTTTTTCAAATATGGTTAATTTGCCGGAATAGGTTTCTTCCGTCGGGCCCCGCTGCAGCACGGTCTTAAAGTCCCGGAAGGCGTCATCATACCTTTTCGATTCGATAAGCATGAATCCCCGCATGAGCAGGTAGAATGGATTCTGAGGAGCCAGCAAAATGAGCCGATCCCAGTCTTTCAGACACTTGTCATTTTCTTTTTGTATGGCGTAAACCAACCCACGCCAGAAGATTGCAGATTCAAAAGTGGAGTCTGCCGCAATGGCTTTATTAAAGAAATCAAGACCCTCTTTTTGATTTTTAGCCTGCGTTGATATTACCCCTTGTACAAAGTAGGCATCAGGAAAGTGCGGGTCCAGTTTGTTGCATTCATGGTATTCACTCAATGCCCTTTCATTTTCCCGGACGGTGAGGTAGTAAGTTCCAAGATAGTAATGCGCAATGGCCATGTTTCTGTTTAGACGCACAGCCCGATCATACATCTCCTTAGCCTGTGGAAGATTGTTGGTGACATGAAAAATTTCACCAAGCTCGATGTATCCGTTCATCAATTTCGGGTTGAGATCGATGGCACTTCGCAGATCAGCGACAGCACTCTTTAAGTTCAAAGAGTTCTTGTTACACGCGCCCCGGTAATAATATGCAGGCCAGAAGCGGGGGGATAATTTGATCACTTCATCGAAATTACTGATCGCCAGCCTGAGCTTTCCTTCCCGGTATGAATTAAGTCCTTCGTTCATGAAAGTCTGGGCTTTTCCTTCCAGGTCCCACGTAAACTGGATCTCGAGGTGGTCAGTTATTGAGATTAATGAAAACGAATGGAGATCGTAGTATTTCGAAAACCCTTCCTGCGAGAAACACTGATAGCTCAGGCAAATTGATACTAAAACAAGGAATAGTTTTTTGTTAACAGTCACTGCGTAACGTCAATTTTTAGTTCTGCACTTGTTTGTAATATTTTCGCGGAACAATTTGTCGTCTTTCATGATCGTGAGGAACTCACTCAGATATCTCTTAACAATCCGGATTTCACCGGGACTCAGGTCAGCCTCATAACGATCGACAACTTCCATCATCGCCTGTTCCTTGTTAATAAATTCTTGCCGTACGGCTTGTGTGACTGCTTCATTTCTGCAAAATCCGCGATACATCCGGTCGCCGCCGGCAACGGCGTTTTCGTCGCCGCGGGCGTAAGGTGCATCCACGAGACCTGACATATCAAAATCGTAGGCGAGGGGGATGTAGACCGCCGGATCTTTTAACATCAGTTTTGAATTGTGTTCGAAGGTTGTAGACCAATCGATGTTGCTGATCATGAACTGAAAAAGATCATGGCGTAACGCAAGGGTGTCGTTCAGCGCCTGGGGATGAAGTTTTCGGTTTTCCATAATCTTTGCGCCGTGCCTTCGCGCGACCAGGTCGTCATCCTCAATGAGAAAGCCCTTCAACTGGAATTTCCTGATTTTCTTTCCATCGGTGTCGCCGAAATCAATGCTAACCAGCCGCGTATTGAAATAATAAGGAGAAACCTGCTCATACAATTGGTAGGCGATGTATTCTTTAACGATCAGTCCGTTCTTGTCGACACCGGTTTCGCAGGGAAGCACCAGTTTCAGACTTTTGTTTCCCTCGAATACCGTTTTCTTTGCGGCCGACTTTTCGATCTTAACACGAAGGGGTGGGAAGTAGCAGTTTTTCCGGCGAAAGATTCCTCGCGCGCGGAGATCGACCCGGAGAGAATCCCAGGATCCGTTATCTTTCTGTACCCACAGGGTTCCCGGTAAGTAGGTCGAGTCGTTGGTTTTCTTTTTGATTTCCTTAATTGCGACATTTAGCCGCAGGTTCAGGGCCTTCTCCTCGCTGAACAACTCCGTGACGCCTGACTTTTGCGCAAACAGAGGAGCCCAGGTAAAGATGAGTGCGGCGACTACCGGTAGTTTTTTCATAATAGATTTATCTATATTGATCCACCCCTTGACCTACCTCCGATGAAAAAATATTTACAGATAATAAATATCAGGACTTTTCAGGTTCTGTTAATAAGTTTCCTCACTTCTTTTTTGGTAATACACTACAATTTCCGCTACAATTTCGATTTGACGGTAATTAGTATCGCGATCATTTTTCCTTTGGTTTTTACCATTCGTGCTGCATTTCGCCGACGGGAAAAGGCGCTTGACCATCTCAGTAAGTTTAAAGCCAGCATGCAGATTGTGTATTACTGCTTCCAGAGAAGCAAGAAGCTTGACGATGCGAAGAAGGTGTTTGTCACGGATATCCTGGTTCAGATCTCTGACTCCCTTATGACTCACTTGGAGAAACACGATCATGATCAAACCGACCTCAACGCGAAACTGAAATTAGTGTTCCAGTTTATTCAGGACCATAAGGAGGAAATATCAACTTCCGAGGCGTTCAAAATATTCCGTTTCCTGAAAGACGTCCACGATACTATTGAGAACTCGATTGCTATTGATACGCACCGCACGCCGATAAGCTTACGTGCCTATTGCCAGGTGTTCATTTATTTCTTCCCGGTTATTTACACCCCGGCTCTACTTCACCGCATGGGTCATGAGTCCGCAGACTGGATCGTATACGCCCTCAGCATGATCACGGGCTTTATCCTGATCTCACTTTTTAATGTGCAGGATGAGATGGAGAACCCTTTCGATCAGCAAGGGCTTGATGACATAAAGTTGTCGGCGTTTAAGTTCAAGGTTTAATTCCGGGAGTTCAGAGTTAAGTCCATAAACTCTAATCTTTTCCATAGATTTGCCTGCCTTTTCCGAAGCGGTTACGCTTAGGCAGGCGCTACAATTTTTTGAATGTCGATAGAACAGGAAATCGCGAAACGCAGAACCTTCGGGATCATCAGCCACCCCGATGCAGGTAAAACCACTTTGACGGAGAAACTCCTTCTTTTCGGAGGCGCGATCCAGAAAGCCGGCGCTGTAAAATCCTCCAAGATCAAAGACCACGCGCGGAGCGACTGGATGGAGATCGAAAAACAGCGCGGTATCTCGGTGGCCACTTCGGTCATGGGCTTCAATTACAAGGACATTAAGATCAACCTTCTGGATACACCGGGCCACCAGGATTTTGCTGAAGACACCTATCGCACCCTCACTGCTGTCGACAGTGTCATCATGGTGATCGACTGCGTGAAGGGTGTGGAGACCCAGACCGAAAAACTGATGGAAGTTTGCCGCATGCGGAACACGCCGGTGATTTGTTTCATCAATAAACTCGACCGCGAAGGCCGCGATCCATTTGATCTGCTGGATGAGATAGAGGAAAAACTGAACATCAAGGTTCGCCCATTAAGTTGGCCCATCAGCATGGGAAAGACTTTTAAAGGGGTTTACAGTCTGTATGAAAAAAGCCTCCATCTCTTCACCGCCAGTAAGACCGTGGTGGAAGAAGGCATTCAGATTGACAATATCAACAGCCCAAGGGTCGATGAGTTGGTGGGTGAAAACAATGCAAAACAGTTGCGTGCCGACGTGGAGTTGATCGAGGGCGTTTACCCCGATTTTAAGCTGGAAGAATATCAGAACGGAAACGTAGCCCCCGTGTTTTTCGGAAGTGCGGTGAACAACTTCGGAGTCAAAGAGCTGCTCGACACATTCATTCGCATTGCACCCACCCCTCGCCCGCGCGAGACCACCGCACGTCTCATTCTACCTGAGGAAAAAAAGTTTTCGGGATTTGTTTTCAAAATACATGCGAATATGGACCCGAAGCATCGCAATCGAATCGCATTTGTACGCGTTTGTTCAGGTGAGTTCATACGGGGCAACACGTACTATCATACACGCCAGGAAAAAGGCTTTCGGTTTTCAAATGCAACGGCTTTCCTGGCGCAGGATCGCGAAACTATTGATGAGGCGTGGCCCGGAGACATTGTCGGTATTTATGACACGGGCAATTTAAAGATCGGGGATACGCTCACGGAAGGAGAGAAGCTGCAATATACCGGTATCCCCAGTTTTTCCCCGGAGATATTCAAGGAGGTGGTGAACCGCGACGCTATGAAGAGCAAGCAACTTGAGAAAGGGTTGTTGCAATTAATGGAAGAAGGTGTGGCCCAGTTATTCACATTCGACATCGGCAAACGAAAAGTAATCGGAACGGTGGGGGCACTTCAGTTCGAGGTCATTCAATTCAGATTGAAGCATGAGTACGGCGCCACAGTGGAGTTCGTTCCGCAGAATATCTACAAGGCATGCTGGATCAGCAGTGACAATGAAGCAAAACTGCAGGAGTTCATCAGTTCCAAACTCCGTTACATCGCGCGCGATAAAGAAGACAAATTGGTTTTCATGGCCGAATCGAAGGCATGGTTACAAATGGTGCGCGATAACTTTCCCGACATCCGCTTCCATTTTACCTCTGAATTCAAGGAAGATTAATCCGGAAATTCAGACCTTTGCCCCATGACTGATTCATCCTTTGGCCGCTATCTGAACCTGGTGCGCTATATCCGTAACTGGCCGGCATACTTCAGACAAAAACAATCGAAAACTTTTTCGAATGTGAAATTCGTGACCACGGGAAACGCCCTGACTTTTAATGTCCCTACGCGTGAACTTTACCTGGTTTTCAAGGAGATTTTCATGACGGATTTTTATTCAATGAAATCCTGGGTGCCTCAGCTTCCTTCCAAAGCGGTGATTGTGGATGTTGGAGCCAATGCGGGTTACTTCGGCACCTTGCTGCTTTCGCAACGCAATGATGTTTCCATCTACGCCTACGAACCCATTGAGCGCAATGTGTCCTTATTCAGAGACAATCTCGATTTAAATCCTGCTGTCAAAAGCAATGTCCATCTGTTCCACCGCGCTGTGACAGGCAAACCGACAGAATTTGTAGTATTATATAAGGAGGCTGATAGCGACAATTCTGTGACGGCTTCTGTATTTCAGGATTTTGAAACGCATAATCTCAAGACCGTAAGTGTGCGTGCTACGTCGCTGACACAGATCGTGGAAGAGAACAACCTTGATCATATCGACTTTCTCAAGCTCGATTGCGAAGGAAGTGAATATCCAATTGTGTATGATTCACCCACAGAGATCTGGAAAAAAGTGAATTCCATTTTTCTGGAAGTGCACAATCTGGATAAAGACAAACGGAACTTCGATTCGCTTAATAATTTTCTTATAGCAGCCGGTTACAAGACTACGTCGCAGATTGCTCGAAACGGTTGCTACGCGCTTTACGCAAAGCGATAATTTTTACTCCCATGAACATCGGCGACCGTGTCCTGTTCGAAGATAATCACCTCCTGGTCGTCAATAAGCCTGCGGGCATTTTGGTACAGGGTGATGAGACGGGCGATGAACCGCTGGTGGAGATCTGTAAACAATATATCAAAGTGAAGTATGGTAAGCCCGGTGCGGTTTTTCTGGGAGTTGTTCACCGACTGGACCGTCCCGTAAGTGGTGTCATTGTGTTTGCACGAACTTCCAAAGCGCTTGCAAGAATGAACGAATTGTTTCGTTCCCGCGAAACGCAGAAAATATACTGGGCTATCACCGACAATGCCCCTCCCACTTCCAAGGGAACACTCGTTCACTGGCTTCGAAAGGACGAACAGAAAAATAAGACTACAGCTTTCGCGCGAGAAACCTCGGATGCTTTGCGGTCTGAGCTCTCCTACAAAGTTTTGGGACGCCAAAGCGGTCGCAGTCTGATCGAGGTAGAACCGACGACCGGCAGGCCGCATCAAATCAGGGTGCAGCTGGCCACGATGGGATGTCCGATTTTGGGAGACCTCAAGTACGGTTCTTCAGAACCTACAGGAGACGGAAGTATTGCGCTCCATGCCCGGGAACTTCACTTCGTACACCCGGTGACCCATCAAACCGTTGCACTAAAAGCACCGCTTCCCACGACTACGTGGTGGAGTGAATTTACGGGCAAATAATCTTATTTTTAAAGCTTTCATGGGAAGGTGAACTGGATCGAAAAACTTCAGCATAGATGGAAAGTCAACAGTCCATTACAGGTCGTCGGCATACTTGTTGTGTTCGCGTGCACCGGCTTCACGGTGCTGTTTTTAAAGCGTCCGCTCTTATCATACATGTTTAACGGGGAGGCCATGCCCATGTGGGCAACAATTGTATACTATCTGTTGATTCTGCCTGTTTATAATGTTCTGTTGTTGATCTATGGATTTATCTTTGGGCTGTTCCGTTTTTTTTGGAACTTTGAGAAACGGTTCTTCGCCCGTATTTTTAAATCCAGTCAAACAACTAACTCAAATAATCATGAAAAGTAAAATCACCTTTTTGTTGGCAATCGTCGTGCTTGCATCATGCTCGGCTCCCAAGTATGCGTACTATTTCGACCACCACGATTACAACGCTGGACGGAAACCCGCTCAGGCCAAAGCGTTGGTTACACCGGTTCAGGAAGAGTCGTCGATTCTGACGGTCGATCCTCAGACATTGACTGCCAGCACGAGCAAAAGCCCGGTCATGATTGAGGAGAAGTCAACGGTCTCTCCGGTGTCTGAAAAGAAGGTGACTTACATGCAAATGACCAAGGCGGAAAAGAAGGCTTTCCGCAAAGAGGTGGGTAAGGAGATCAAAAGCTACATCGCGGCTAAAAAGAAAATGAATTCAATTCAAGCTACGAAGGCGGGGATGGATCACGATCTGAAACTCGCTGCAATCTTCGGTGCGGTGGGCATCGTGGGATTAATCATAGGCGGTGATGTTTTCTGGATCATTGGCGGCATTGCGTTGCTGATCGGTGTGGTATTCTTTGTGAAGTGGATCATCAGACAATAAGTTAAAAGGGAATCATCAATGGATCCGTTCTGCAGCTAACAGACGGGCAACAAAAAAGGCACTCTTAATCGAGTGCCTTATTTTTTTTGCAGAGTTTTCGACTATTTCGATTCCTGAATACCGTCGGCAAGTACAATCACTTTGTTCTTAAGCACTTCGACAACTCCGCCAGTAATTCTTACCTCCTGGCGATTTTCCTTTGTCTTGTACTCCACCGCTCCGGGTCCCAGCAGGCTGACGAGTGGCGCGTGATTGTTCATTACCTGAAAAGAGCCGTCAGATCCGGGGCAGGTGACAACCGACACTTCGCCTTCGAAGAGCTTTTTGTCGGGAGTAATAATTTCCAGGTGCATATATGTTTTGGATTAGGCTTTTGCTTCCGCCATGAGTCTTTCGCCTTTTTCGATAGCCTGTTCGATGCTTCCGACAAGGTTGAATGCTGATTCAGGGAGGTGATCGAGTTCACCATCCATGATCATGTTAAATCCTTTGATCGTATCCTTGATGTCAACAAGCGCACCTTTCAAACCGGTGAACGCTTCTGCAACGTGGAACGGCTGAGAGAGGAATCGCTGAACGCGACGAGCGCGCGACACAACCTGCTTGTCTTCATCACTCAATTCATCCATACCAAGAATGGCAATGATGTCCTGAAGTTCCTTGTAACGCTGGAGGATCATTTTCACCCGCTGAGCGCAGTTGTAGTGATCGTCTCCAACAATGTCCGCACGGAGGATTCGTGAAGTGGAGTCGAGCGGATCCACAGCCGGATAAATACCCAACTCGGCAATCTTACGGCTCAACACCGTGGTTGCGTCAAGGTGAGAGAAGGTTGTTGCGGGAGCCGGGTCAGTCAAGTCGTCGGCAGGTACATAAACCGCCTGTACGGAAGTGATAGAACCGTTTTTCGTTGATGTAATACGTTCCTGCATAGCACCCATTTCGGATGCCAACGTAGGTTGGTAACCCACGGCTGAAGGCATACGTCCCAGGAGGGCTGACACCTCAGAACCTGCCTGCGTGAAACGGAAGATGTTGTCGATGAAGAAAAGGATATCGCGTCCTTTGCCTGAACCGTCGCCGTCGCGGAAGTACTCCGCGAGGGTCAGACCTGACAAAGCCACACGGGCACGTGCGCCGGGGGGTTCGTTCATCTGGCCGAACACAAACGTTGCCTTCGACTCTTTCAATTTAGCCATATCGACCTTTGAAAGATCCCAGCCGCCTTTGTGAATTGATTCTTTAAATGCATCGCCGTAGTCCACGATGCCTGCTTCGATCATCTCGCGCAGCAAGTCGTTTCCTTCGCGGGTTCTTTCACCTACACCGGCAAATACAGAAAGTCCTGAGTATGCTTTTGCAATGTTGTTGATCAACTCCTGGATCAAAACGGTCTTACCCACACCGGCACCACCAAATAAACCGATCTTACCACCCTTTGCATAAGGCTCGATCAGGTCGATGACCTTGATACCAGTGAAAAGTACTTCGGTTGATGTAGTAAGATTTTCGTAGGCAGGTGCGCTCCTGTGAATGGGCAAACCTTTGTCGCGATTCGGTTGAGGAATACCATCGATGGCTTCTCCCACGACATTGAACAAACGGCCCTTTACGCCTTCCCCGATAGGCATCTGGATGGGTGAACCGGTATCGGTCACTTTCATACCGCGAACCAGACCTTCTGTTCCGTCCATAGCGACGGTCCGAACCCGGTCTTCGCCAAGGTGTTGCTGGCATTCCAAAACAACTACCGTTCCGTCATTTTTTGTTACCGTAAGAGAATCGAGAATATTGGGAAGTTTGGTACCCGGCTCATCAAAAGCGACGTCCACAACGGGACCGATGACCTGGGTAATTCGACCTAAGTTTGCCATTTATATCCTGGGGTTTATTATTTAGAGTAAGTCATTAAAATCCGGCCACAAAAGTAATCCCCCCCGACGGCAACAACAAGCTGAAAACTTAAAAAACAGGGAATTTTTTAGGCTTGTAACAAGCTGAAAATCAATAATAAGCAATCAAGCGCTCCGCAACTCGATCCTGAAAGTTGTACCCTGATTTTCCTCAGAAGATTTTACAAAAATGCGCCCGTTGTGATAGAGTTCGATGATTCGTTTGGCGAGCGCCAATCCGAGTCCCCAGCCCCGCTTTTTCGTGGTAAAACCTGGTTTGAAAACAGCCGAAATGTTTGATTTAGAAATGCCTTTTCCTGTATCGGAAATGTCAATAAACACTTTTCCTTCGTTGCCACGGAGGATTTTTATTGCGATGGTGCCCGAAGAACCCATGGCGTCAACAGCATTCTTGCACAGGTTTTCAATCACCCATTCGAAAAGAGGGGCATGGACCATCGCACGAATGGTTTCAGATAAGGTGTATACTTCAATATTGATTTTCGAGGATACACGCGGCTGGAGGTAGCTCACCACGTTGTTGATGAGCTGATAGATGTTCTCGTCTTTCAGTGCCGGCGTTGATCCGATGCTTGAGAAGCGCTCAGTCACCACCCGTAGTTTTCGGATATCCTTGTCAAGCTCCTCCACGATCCCCTTTCCTTTGAAGGCCTGATCATCGCGAAGTACTTCCACCCATGCCATCAGCGACGAAAGAGGGGTTCCCAACTGGTGGGCTGTTTCTTTCGCGAGCCCAACCCATACGCGGTTCTGTTCGGCGGTTTTGGAATAATTAAACGCGAGGTAGGAGATGAATGCGAAGATGGCGATGACCGAGAGTTGGATATAAGGATAGGCGATCAGTTGCGTGAGGAGGAAAGAATTTTTGTAGTACACGAATTGCCGTCCGAAAACTTCATCCGTATTGGGATCCTTTAGCAAAATGGGAATGGGGGGATAGGTCCGCTTCATGTCCTTAAGAAGTCTGTCAAGCTCTTTTGCTTTTCGCTGTTTCGTCCAGGTTGAATCGATGTTCACGTTGTTATAGCTGACCACATTGTCTTTTTCATCCACAAGCATGGTGGGAATCGAGTTGTTCTTGTAGATGATCTCCTCGGTAATGAACAGGATGTTGTTGTCGGTGTCGTTGGAGGTGTACTCGAGTGCTTTTGCAAAAAGCCTCACCTGGTTTTTTTCACGTTCCTTCAGCTGATCCACCAGTACGTTGGTGTAGTAGATCGTTCCCACGCTAATAATCACGGACACGACCAGGATGATCCATTTGAGATTGGAGTTATCCTTATAAAAATCCATGGTCGCTATGCGCGGGGTCCGGGCCATTTGTTGAAGTAAGTTAGGTTTTTTGAACCAAACCGGTCTTAAAAACGAAGCGGATGCTTACGTATTGTAGTCAGTATGTGGTGAGAAGTAAGTAGTAATACGTTGGTGTACCCGCTGCCATCTTTCGGGTCGGAGACTGTTCCAGGGATTGCTTTTTGCCGGAATTTACTTCAGGTTGCTATACCGTAGAGATTGGTATCAACGAAACTCGACCAGCGCTTTCTGAAAATTGTATCGCCACGTTCAACATAGATCGAGAACCGCAAGTAATAGCGAAGCACTAGTAACTGTCTTACAACTTACTGCTCACGACTTACAATTTTAACCGTGAATAAAGATTGTGACTGTACCCCTCTTTGTAACACACAACTCACCCCCGCTGCATGAACCACTTCACGAGCACCTTAAAGTTGACTTTCGTGCCATGCATGAGGATTCCAACGCGGTATACTCGTCCGGCTACCCAGGTTGTGAAAATAAATCCGCCGATCAGCAGAACCATGGACAATGCCAACTGCCACCAGGGCACTTCAAATCCGATGCGCCCCATCATCGCAATGGGCGAGGTGAACGGTATGATCGAGAGCCAGACGCTGATTGTGCCGTGGGGGTCTTTGAGGATGAACATGAACAAACTCATGTAGGAGATCAGCAAAGGAATTGTGATCGGGAACATGAACTGTTGAGCTTCCGCCGGGCTATCTACGGCGGAACCAACCGCCGCAAACAGTGCCCCATAAATCAGGTATCCGCCGAGGAAATAAAAAAGGAAGTTGAAAAGTATATATCCCCAGGGCATATTCATCACTTCATTGATGGTGCTGGACACTTGTGACTGCGCAGCGGCTTGCTGTGCAGCCACCTCGGCGCCCATCTGCTGCATCGCCTGTTGCTGAGGCGGATCGATTCCGAAGTAGCCCAGCACGCCAAACGTCAATGTGCTCATCAAAATAATCCAAATTAAGAACTGGAGCAGACCCACCGAAGCGAGGCCGATGATCTTTCCCATCATCAATTGGAATGGACGCACGGAAGAGACGATCACCTCCACTACTTTACTGGTTTTCTCTTCAATGATGCCCTGCATAATCTGTGCACCATATATGAAAATGAACATGTACATGAGGATACCACCCACCATGCCTATCACAAATTGGATCCCTGCGTTACTGGACTTTTCCTGACCGCCCTGACCCAATTTTACGGTGCTAATGCTCACGGTGGTCTTTAGACTATCCAATAGTTTCTGGTCGATATTGAGTCGCTGCATCTTTTTGTCGCGAATCTGGTTGGCAAACATTTTCTCGATATTGCCAACATCATCGAGCGACGGATTCACTTTGGTGTATAGAGTGATCCCATTGGGTTTAGATAATTCAAACGGGGGGATGTACAGTAACCCAAAGTCTTCGGTAGCATTGTATGCCTTCTTTGCGTCTTCCAGGGATCCATTGAAATTTTTATAGATGAACCGCGAGGTATCCGGCGCAAAGGATTTGCTTTCATCGACATAATAAATGATTTCTTTCGCCGCGTTTTTTTCTGTCTCTTTAGAAATGTAGACCAGCAATCCAATGATGGCCGGGAAGATCAGCGGAATCAGTATCGTCGCGATCAAAAAGGATTTCTTCTGAACCCTGTTCAGAAACTCGCGCTGGATGATTAATAAAATTTTATTCATGGGATTCTCCTTTCACCAGGCTTATAAAAATTTCGCTCATGCTTGGAATTTTTTCCTGAAAACTGTGGACTTCGGTTAGTCGTATCAGTTCACTCAGCAATTCGTTCGATGCGGGGGTGCCGTTAACTTTGATGGT
Source organism: Cyclobacteriaceae bacterium (assembly GCA_044227305.1). Taxonomy (GTDB): domain Bacteria; phylum Bacteroidota; class Bacteroidia; order Cytophagales; family Cyclobacteriaceae; genus ELB16-189. The sequence goes on from JBGAFJ010000004.1 coordinate 279,306, forward strand.
TGAGCTGTAAATGTTGTCTTCTAAAGCGTGTTGTCCTGCCAGCTCAAAGCGTGTCCCTGACAAAGAAAACATACCCCGATGTTCCACCAGGAATGTATTGGACTTGTACTGATTCTTGACTTGCTTTTTAGTGCCTTCAAGAATCTTTTTCGATTTGTTGATCAAAGCGATGTGATCGCATAGATCCTCAACAGTTTCCATCCGGTGTGTTGAGAAAATGATGGTCGATCCTTTCTCTTTCAGTTCGAGAATTTCTTTGGTGATGAGTTGTGCATTCACTGGGTCGAATCCCGAAAATGGCTCATCAAGAATAATCAGGCGAGGCTCATGCATCACCGTGCTGATGAATTGGACTTTCTGTGCCATACCCTTCGAGAGATCCTCGATCTTCTTACCCCACCAGTCTTTGATTTCGAATTTTGTCAGCCAGGTCTTGATCTTCGAAGTCGCTTCACTCCTGGAAAGGCCTTTCAGCTGCGCGAGGTAGATAAGTTGCTCCCCGACTTTCATCTTTTTGTAGAGCCCTCGTTCTTCTGGGAGATAGCCGATCACCCCGATGTGATTGGGTTCGAGGCGTTGACCGAAGATTGAAATGTCTCCTGAGTCAGCGTTGATGATTTGGTTGATGATCCGAATGAGTGTCGTTTTTCCCGCACCATTGGGTCCGAGTAAACCAAAGATTGACTTTTCAGGAACGGTGATGTCAACGTTATCCAGCGCGGTGTGATTAGCATAGCGCTTCACCACGCTTCGTGCAACGAGTGCTTCCACTGATGTTTTTTTATTTAGGTTAGTAGCAAAACTAAGACGTTTACTTACAGGAGGCAATTAATATTTGCCCGCCCCATTTCCTACACAGATATAAAACCAATAACACATAGTATTGTTTTCTATGTGTTTATGCGGTTAAATAATTTCCGACAATTTAATTTACTTTTTCCTTGAACTGGATCTGACCCATGGAGACGTCCAGATCGAACGTCAGTGCGTCATTGGGATTTTGTGTGTACGCAGCGTTTGCGTAGGTGTGCTCGCTGATCTTTTTCAAAGTTTTGGAAAGCTTAATACTGCACAACCACGACTCGTTGATTTTTACCATCACCGGCACGGATTCGTCGGGCAACTGGATGATCATGTTGCCTGCGCCTACACTGCCCTTCACCACCGGGATAACGCTGGGCTTGTTGCTGAAATCGAGATAGATATTGCCAAAGCCAACTTCAGCAATAACCACCTTCGAACGGGAAAGATTGATCTGCCTCACATTAAGAGAGCCAAGATCCACCTTCACAAAAAAGGTGTCCATCTCCACCTTGTTTTCTTCGCCGGAAGCATAAGCGACGTTGACATCGGCACTTCCTGTATTGATCTTCAATTTCTGAATAGAAAGTCCGGAAAGATCGACGTTAGCGTTTCCGAGGCCGTAGTCAAGAGACAGCGAATAAGGTTTTGCTTCGGTGAGGTATACCTTCCAGAATTTATCTGAGATTCTTTCTTCGCCACCCAGAATCTGGTAAGAGATTTTTTTGCCTACACCACGGTTCGTCTCCTGCTCAAGGGCAAGTTTCACAAAACAGACGGCATCTTTTACTTCATTACTAAAAGTGTGTGCGTATTCTTCAAGATCCTGGTTGCTATAGATGGCAAGGAGTTCAGGATTCTGAGCGGGTCTGATAAAACAATTTCCTGTCTTGGCTTTCAGGCACAAATCTACCGTCTTGCAACTCTCCTGGTCGTCAACCGTGAATTGTTTCTTCATCTGGCCCAACACCGCCCCCGTGCCCAACAGCCCGATAATCGCCAACGACAAGGATTTAACCATGTTATTAGATACGATAGTTTATTCGTCCAGGTTAACCCGGGAAAAAAATCGTTAATTCTACGTTAACGATCACCCGTAATTGGTCATAAACGGGCGTTTTATGGAAAGGTTGGATATTTTTTCGGCCCTTCGGGACGTGTCACCAGCCGGCCCCTACTCCTGTCCAAAATACTCCTTCATTCGCTCAAAAAAGCCCTTTTCAGAGCTATCCGGGCGTGGCTGGAAGTTTGGGGACTCTTTCAGATTCTCCAAAATCGCTTTTTCCTCGCTGGAAAGCTTTTTAGGAGTCCAGACATTGACATAAATAAGCTGGTCGCCGTTGCCATATCCGTTCAGGTCTTTGAGGCCTTTTCCGCGCAGGCGAAGGATTTTCCCGCTTTGAGTTCCTGGATCGATTTTGATACGCACTTTGCCGCCGATCGAGGGGACTTCCACATTGGTGCCCAGTGCGGCATCTACGAAGCTGATGTGCAGATCATATATAAGATTTGTGCCGTCACGTTTCAGGTCTTTGTCTTCCTGCTCTTCGATCAGTATCAGAAGGTCACCCGCAGCGCCGCCGCCAGGAGATTCGTTGCCTTTTCCAGACATGGACAACTGCATGCCGTCACCGACACCAGCGGGAATTTTTATCGACAGCATGTCCTCTTTTGAAACAAGGCCGGAGCTGTCTACACCTGAAGGCCGCTTGTCAATCACCTGACCAGATCCATTGCAGGCAGGACAAGTGGAAGCCGAGACCATTTGTCCCAACATGGTGTTCACCACTTTCCTGATCTGCCCGTTGCCCTGACAGGTTGCGCAGGTTTTGAAAGTGACCCCTTCTGCCCTTACCAACCGGTTGACTTTGATTTTTTTCTCAACGCCATTTGCGATCTCTTCCAACGTAAGCTTCAGCTTGATGCGGAGGTTTGATCCGCGTCGTTGTGCGCTGCGCGAGCCGCCGCCGAAGAAACTATCGAACGGACTTCCACCACTTCCGAAGATATCTCCGAATTGACTGAAGATATCATCCATATTCATATTGCCTCCATAGCCCTGACCCGGACGGGAATGCCCAAACCGGTCGTAATGCGCTTTCTTTTCAGGATTGCTCAGGACTTCGTAGGCTTCGGCGGCTTCCTTGAATTTTTCTTCAGCCTCCTTGTTGCCTGGATTCTTATCCGGATGAAACTGAATAGCCACTTTGCGGTAGGCTTTCTTGATCTCTAATTCCGTCGAAGATTTTGTAACGCCCAGTATTTCGTAGTAGTCGCGTTTTGCCATGTCAGGGAGGAGGGGTGGATGTTAATCGAATGGGGATCAGCTGCCAGTAACCACTTTGGCAAAGCGAATGACTCGCTCATTGAGAAGATAACCCTTCTCAACAACGTCTATGATTTTTCCTTTCAGCTTTTCATCGGGAGCGGGTATTGAAGTGATTGCCTCGTGGAAGTCGGGATTGAATTCGTCCCCCGTTTTTATCTCCATCAGTTTCACGCCGCTTTGATCGAGCACTTTCTTAAATTTATTCTGAATGAGAAAGAAGCCTTCTGCTTCCTTGTCGTTTTTGTCTTTGAACGATTTTTCGGCCCGTTCGAAATCATCAACTACCGGAAGCAGTGATTTCAAAAGAACTTCGTTGGCTCCCTGAATCATTTCGAGTTTTTCGCGGGCGGTCCGACGGCGGTGATTTTCGAACTCTGCATACAACCGCACATATTTGTCCTTGGCTTCTGACAATTCGTCCTGAAACTTCCTGGCCGGGTCGTTGCTGCTTCCGGATGTGGTCTTACCCTCATTTTCGGGCTGCTGCATGGGGGGCGTTTCCGTTGCTGATTCGTCGTGTTTGCCCAATTCAGGCTCGGTTTCCATCGTCTTTTCTTTCATAGTCAATCTGCAAAGGGCTGATTTCTCAAGAATTTTGCCAGAATCGCAATTTATGTCATCCTGACGGTTCAGGCGCACAGCCCGCACATTATATATGGACCAAAACCATTCCGTGGAATTAATGGAGGTTTCGCCAGATCATATCTTTCAATTCTACAATTCCCTGGTTTGTTACAGATGAAATAAAGGTAGACTGGATATCTGACGGCAGTTCCTTCTTAATGGCTGTTTTCAATTCGTCGTCGAGCATATCGGATTTTGATACGGCTAACAGACGGGTTTTGTCCAGTAGTTCGGGATTGTATTGCTTTAACTCGTTGAGCAGAATCTCATACTCTTTTTTTATATCCGCAGAGTCAGCGGGTATGAGAAACAACAGGAGCGAGTTGCGCTCGATATGTTTGAGAAAACGTATTCCGAGTCCGCGTCCTTCCGATGCACCTTCAATCAAACCGGGAATATCGGCCATGACAAAAGATTGATTGTCGCGGTAGGGAACCACGCCGAGGTTGGGCGTCAGCGTTGTGAATGCATAGTCCGCAATTTTTGGTTTCGCTGCAGAAACAACGGACAACAATGTGGACTTGCCAGCATTTGGAAATCCCACCAATCCCACATCCGCGAGAAGCTTGAGTTCGAGGATGACCCATTCTTCCTGTGCCGGTTCGCCGGGCTGAGCATAGCGTGGCGCTTGTTGGGTTGAGGTTGCAAAAAAGGCGTTTCCTTTTCCACCGCGACCGCCGGGTAAGAGAATCACCTCTTCTCCATCATTATTTATTTCACAAATAAACTCTTCCGTATCAGCTTTTCGCGCCACGGTCCCGATGGGCACTTCTATAATCTCATCTTTGCCTTCCGCACCTGTGCGATCCTGACCTTCGCCATCAGTACCGTTCTCGGCGTTGATATGCTTTCTGTATTTTAAATGGAGCAGGGTCCACAGCTGGGCGTTGCCACGCAGAATGATGTGACCACCCCGGCCTCCGTCTCCGCCGTCGGGTCCCCCCTTGTCTATAAACTTTTCACGATGAAAGTGCAGACAGCCCGCGCCCCCTTTGCCGGAACGCGCGCGGAATTTCACATAGTCAATAAAGTTTGGATTGGACAAGGCCCGGGATGTTTTGAGAAGCGCAAAAATAATGGATTAGTCAGAGATAACCGCTAAACAGTTAAAGCGCCGGTCAGAAACGTAAGAAAGTTTGTGGCAGCGTCAATACGCCCTTAGCCACGGATAACACGGATTAACACGGATGAAATGCAATTCACCTGTGGCATTTAGTTTTTCTTGGGAAGACAAACCGAATTACTTCTTGTCGATAATGGCGCTTATCTTTTTGAAGATGTCGTCGACATTACCAATGCCATTTACCGTGTTGAGTCTTCCTGCTTTCTCGTAAAAGGGGAGTACGTGAATGGTCTTCGTAAAGTATTCGTTGATGCGCTTGTTCAGTTTTTCTTCCGCGTCGTCAACGCGGTTTTCTGTTTCTCTTCTTTTTGCAATACGACTCCGAACTTCCTGTTCGTTCACGTCAAGCGCGATTACATAGTGGATGGCTGTTCCGTTTTCTTTCATGAATTTATCCAGCGCTTCGGCTTGTGGGACTGTACGGGGAAAGCCGTCGAACAAAAAACCTTTTGCATTGGGATTCTTATCGAGTTCTTCCTTCAGCATGGCAATCGTGATCTCATCAGGTACCAGAGATCCGCTGTTCATGATTTCTTTCACGCGTTTGCCCAGCGCTGTATCATTGGATGTGTGCCAGCGGAAAAGATCGCCGGTAGAAATATGAATGAGTTGATACTTTTTAATGAGCTCCTGGCTTTGCGTTCCTTTGCCAGCACCGGGAGGTCCGAAGAGGACAATGTTGATCATAGCAGCCTTTCTGTGTTAGGGATGACAAGATAATGTTCAAGGGGACTGTCTCCAAATACCCAAAGGTCAGGCTGGCCCGTTTTTACTTTGGATTGGCAGGTACCTGCTTATAAATCTCGGGAAGGTTGCGGCCCAGGCCATCGTAATCAAGGCCATAGCCCAACACAAATTCGTCATCGAGCTCAAAGCCTACATATTTCACCTGGATATTTTTCTCCCGGGCTTCGTGTTTTCGAAGGAGCGCCATGGCTTCGACCGACTTCGCGCCCAGCCCCTTCAGATCTTCCATGATTTTCTGAAGTGTCAGGCCACTGTCTACGATATCTTCCACAACAATGATGTCGAGTCCAAAAAGGCTTTCTTCGTGCCCGATCAGTGTCTTTACCTGTCCCGTGCTGGCGGTGCCGGAATATGAGGAAACTTTCACGAATGAGATTTTGCAGGGAATGGTGAGATGCTTCATCAGATCGGAAGCAAACATAAAGGAGCCGTTCAGGATCGATAGAAAAGTAGGCGTTCGATCGTGATAGTCTTTGTCGATTTGCTTCGCGAGGGCCGCGACTTTCTTTTCGATTTTATCGGCAGGAATTAACTTCTTGAATTCGAGGTCTTTTACTTTCATTCGTCCAGATTAAAGCAACTTCAAGGTGCAAAGATAGTTCACTCCGCTGGCAGTTGGCAACGCACAGTTGGCAAAATGTGCCCAAATTGATTTGCAATCGTTGCCCAGATCAGAAATCCTTGCGACTCGGTTGGGTGGATGTTGCCAACTGACTGAGCGAAGCGAAGTTTTGTCAATTCACTAATATTCCCCCGTAGCAAAATCATTTACCCTCGTCTTCCATTTTCCTCCCGTGAAATCCGGAAACTCCACGCTGGCTCCGCCTTTTTGTACCGACATCTCAGAGAGTGGTGTGATCGCGCTCCAGGTGACGGCGTCATAAACATCCTGAGGGGTGTTGACTTTTCTCTTGGCCGCCTCCACAAATGCGTTTAATACAAACCAGTCCATGCCACCATGTCCTGCGCCTGCCGCGTCACTGACGAATTTTTTCCAAAGCGGATGATCATATTTTTCGAGCCAGGGTTGAGCATCTTCCCACTGATGTGGCTTTGCACTCTTGTTCTCAATGTAGATGGATTTGTTCACGTCCATCCAGATACCTTCTGTGCCTTGCACCCGAAAGCCCAGTGAGTAAGGTCTTGGCAGATTGGTATCATGCTGGAGAAGAATCGTCTCGCCATTTGCAGTTTGGATCATGGTGGTAACGACGTCACCGAGTTTAAAATTCACTTTTGCGTTGGGATGATCTTTGCCCCCAGTCTTTACAATGTAGTCGTGAAGGCCCCGTGCTTTGGTTGAGTAAGATACGAGTTGGGTAAACCGGTTGCCGCGGTTGATGTTGGTCATCATTGCGATCGGGCCGATGCCATGGGTAGGGTACAGGTCACCATTCCGGTCAACCGAATGTTGTGTGCGCCATTGTGCCTCTGAGAACGCTTTGGATCCAAATTCCACTCCGCCGCCATAAGCGGTCTTGCCGTCGTTGAATTTCACCGCCCGCAGATCATGCTGGTACCCACCCTGCAAATGAATGAGTTCACCAAATACATTTTGACGCACCATGTTCAATACAGCCATGACATCCCGGCGGTAGCATACATTCTCGAGCATCATGAGTGGCATCCCTGTTTTTTCGCTGGTGGTGACCAGGTTTGTACACTCTTCGATTGTCATCCCTGTGATTACTTCACATCCGGTGTATTTCTTTGAATTCATCGCATCCATGCACATGGGATAGTGCCATTCCCACGGGGTGGAAATGATCACCGCGTCAATGTTTTTGTTGTCCAGCAACTTTTTATAACCGGTGGGTCCATCCATGATAACCTGAGGCTTCGGTTTCCCTGATTTTTTGATCAGTTCCAGCGACATATCGATCATTCTTTGTTGGATGTCGCAGATAGCAACAACGTCTACGTCATTTCTTAGCAAGGCAAGTTCAAGATGACTCTGCCCGCGGAGGCCCACGCCGATAAATCCAACGCGGAGGGTTGCCTCATTCCCGGAGAATGCATTGCCTGATGGTAAAATTGTGAATGCGGCCCCTGCCAAGGCAGCTGTGCGCATAAAGTCGCGGCGGTTTTGCATAGTGATTTAATTTTAATCGCGGTTCAACGGAATATTTTTGGAAGAAGTGGGTGCGGATTTGTGTCGATGAAAAAAAACATGATTCAACCTACAATTCTTTCATGCTGTGCTGATATAATTCAATCATTGATTCGATATCTTTTTTATGGACCTTTTCATGAGGAGAATGCGGATGCAATTCAGGCGCTCCGACGAAACACCAATCGAAAGGAAAAGGCGAACGCTGAAGTTCACCGCCGTCACTCGAACCGGCCCCCTCCACCTCAAGTTGATAAGGCACATCATGTTTGACGGCGATGTCTATGATTTTGTCAATGAATGATCGTCGCGGGATGTTTCTGTCGCGCAGTGAGATGGCAACCCCCTTGCCGTGTTCCACACCATCCGTGATCCAGGTGATATCGGAGATCAGCGCTTGCTTCACTCCCCATTTTTTGTAGATGAATTCAGCGATATAAGGCACAGATCCTCCACCATGCTCCTCCCAACAGGTAAAAGCGATGACTCCGTCTTTGAGAGTTTCTGCAACTTTTAAGGCGATGTATACTCCTAATCTATCGTCGAGATAAGGGGACTCGATGAAATTTTTTGATTCCCGGAAATCGGGTTTGTAGGAAAGTGGTGTACCTCGTTCAATGGCCCTCCCGAACTTATAGAGCGCGTGATTATCCTTGTCGAATTCCACGGTGCATTCAATAGGTCCGTGGCGGTCTTCGCCTACCAAGCGAGTTCCACTTTCTGCATCGGGACTTCCGACGGGCAGAAGCTGATTGAAATATCGCACCGTAAAACCGATGGTATCCAAATGGGCGAAGATGGCCGTCCGTGGTTTGCCGAACTTCAGCACGATACAGTCCTGAAAGCCATCACCGTAATAGATCTCAGGTTTTGTTTTCCAGTTCTTCTTTTCTTTCCGGATGTATTGTAACAGAAATTCAGTCATTTTAGACTCGTGACCCGATGTTCCCGGAATCGAACATAGCTGCTGTAGAAGTTTCATATAATACGCCTAAGCGAAACTAGCCAATTTAAAAACAATCCAAAGTGCCAATTAACGTGTAAAAAATACACCAGAGAAGTAGGTGCGCTGGCCGGAAGCACTAACTTTGATTTGAATATTTACCAGTTTATGAATCTGAATATTGACGCAGACAAGAAGAACACTTTTGATGCGATTGTTGTGGGCACCGGGATCAGCGGCGGCTGGGCGGCCAAGGAACTTACCGAGAAAGGTTTGAAAACTTTGGTGCTCGAGCGCGGCAGGTCCGTTCGGCATGTTACCGACTATCCGACGATGACAAAAGATCCCTGGCAGTTGCCGCACGCAAACCGACTTCCGGAAGAAGAGCTGAAATTGTATCCGGTGCAGTCACGCACGAATTGGGTTGTTCAGTCGAACAAACACTGGTGGGTGAAAGACACTGAGAATCCCTATACAGAAGTAAAACCTTTCGACTGGATTCGCGGCTACCATGAAGGGGGCCGCTCCATCATGTGGGGAAAACAAACCTATCGCCTGTCGCAAATGGACTTCGAGGCGAATGCGAAAGACGGTCATGGCGTGGACTGGCCGATCCGTTATCCGGATCTGGCACCGTGGTATGATTACGTGGAGACATTTATCGGCGTGAGTGGAAGGGCCGAGGGACTTTCTCAGCTTCCTGATGGAAAGTTTTTGCCGCCGATGGATTTGAACTGTGTCGAAGAAATATTTCGTGATCGGGTTGCTGAAAAATTCAACGGAAGAAAAATAACCATAGGACGGGTGGCGCACCTGACAGCGCCGCTGCCTCATGATCCTTCCCGCGGTGTTTGCCAGAGTCGCAACATGTGTGACCGCGGTTGTCCGTATGGGGCTTATTTCAGCAGCAATGCATCTACACTTCCCTGGGCTGCGAAGACCGGAAATATGACGTTGCGTCCGAATTCAATTGTACACTCCGTGATCTATGATGAAGTGAAGGGAAAAGCTACCGGCGTTCGTGTTCTGGATTCAGAAACGAAAGAAGAACTTGAATTCTTTGCACCGGTCATTTTCCTCAATGCATCGACACTTGGAAGCACATTTATTTTATTAAACTCTACTTCGAACCGATTCCCGAATGGGCTCGGCAACGGAAGCGATCAGCTCGGACGCAATCTCATGGATCACCACTATCGCGCGGGCGCCGAAGCTGACGTTGAGGGATTTGAAGACAAATACTATATCGGCAGAAGACCTAACGGTATTTATATCCCGCGATTCAGAAATGTCGGAGACGACAAGCAAAAGAATTTTCTGAGGGGTTATGGCTATCAGGGTGGTGCAAGCCGTCAGGGTTGGGAACGCGGCGTGGGTGAGTTGTCCTTCGGCGCGGATTTGAAAAACTCTTTGAAATCTCCGGGTATGTGGAAGTTGGGGATCACGGGATTTGGAGAGTGTCTCCCATACGAATCGAATCGCGTGACGATCAATAAGGACAAGAAGGATATCTATGGTCTCCCAACATTGAATGTCGACGCGGAGTGGAAGGAAAACGAAAAGGCCATGCGCGAAGATTATAAGAATTCGGCCGCTGAGATGTTAGAGGCAGCTGGATTCAAGAATATTAATATCTACGATGGCCCCGATAACATCGGTCTTGGAATCCATGAAATGGGTACTGCGCGGATGGGAAAAGATCCCAAGACGTCGGTCCTTAATAAATGGAATCAGGTTCACGAAGCGCCGAACGTATTTGTAACCGATGGTGCAGCGATGACCTCCTCTGCATGCCAGAATCCTTCGCTGACCTATATGGCATTGACGGCCCGGGCAGCGAATCATGCCGTAGAAGAAATGAAAAAAGGAAATCTCAAATAATAATTATTGAGTATGAACAGAAGAGAAGTACTCCAGCGTTCTGCCGTTGTGTTGGGATATGCACTGACCGGTCCCGTTGTGGCCGGACTTATGCAGGGCTGCAAAGCCAAGCCGCAGCTCAACTACAAACCTCAGTTTTTTAATGAAGATCAGGCTGCGTTGATCAGCGAGTTATCGGAAGTAATCATTCCCAAAACTGATACACCCGGCGCTATCGAAGCAGGTGTGCCCGCGTTCATAGACGGGATGTTGTACGAAGTGTATCCTAAAGAAGCGAAGGAAAATTTCATGAAGGGATTGACGGCGTTCAATGAGGAGGCCAAAAAAACCTATGGTGACGATTTCGCGACCTGTACCTCAGAACAAAAAACTGCTTTGGTGAAAAAGTACCACGACGACCTGAACGGTTCTACCGATACCTCTACTGCCTGGTATAAAAGTGGTGGCAAAAACTCCAAGCCGTTTATTATTGAGATGAGAGAGCTCACCCTGGTGGGATATTTTACAAGTGAACCTGGTGCCACGCAAACCCTTCAATACAACCAGGTACCTGGACCATTTAAAGGCTGCGTGCCGCTTGCTGAAGTAGGCAAGACCTGGGCTACTTAGGGCGCCAATGGATCTTTATCGGTTAATAGTTAATCGCGGATCGCCCACCCTTAACTATTAACCGATAATTTGTTACGAGGCTTTCGCCATCTCCCATCCAATAATACTTTTCTTTCGTGACGCGCTCCAGCGATATTCGCCCAGGACCCCGTCTTTGCGAATCACCCGGTGGCACGGAATGAGATAAGCGATATGATTGGATCCCACGGCAGACCCCACTGCCTGCATTGCCTTTGGATTTTGAATTTGCTCAGCGATGCCCTGGTAAGTAGTCACGCTTCCCATGGGCAGGCGTAGCAACGCTTCCCATACTTTCACCTGGAAATTCGTTCCCTTCACCAGCAAGTGAAGTTTTTTTCCAGAAGGTGTTTCGGAAAATATTTGTTGAACAAAAGCGCTAGTGAGTTCCTGGTTCTGATGGAAGACGGAATTATGCCAGTGCTCTTTCATGCTCTCGAGTTCTGTTCGGAGATCGCCGTCTGTTTTCACGAACGAGAGCCAGCAAATTCCACGCTGTGTGATACCGAGAAGACATGTGCCGAATGGCGTTTCATGAAATCCATACTCGACCTGAATCCCGGATCCCTTCAACTTGTATTCCTGCGGAGTAACCGCTTCCAGCGTAGTGAAGAGATCGTAGACCCGTGATTGACTTGACAGACCCGCCGACTCCGCTGCCTCAACAATATTCCGCGATTCCTGAAGTTTTGATTTCAGAAAATCCACTGTAAGGAATTGCAGAAATCTTTTAGGGCTTATCCCGGCCCAATCGGTGAAGATCCTTTGAAAGTGGAAAGGACTCAGGTGTACTTTCTCTGCAACTTCATCCAACTCAGGCTGACGCTGAAAGTTGTCTTCCAGGTATTTGATGGCCTGTTCGATCCGCTGATAATTGATGTTTGTTTCCGTTGACACAACCATAAAGCTATTGTTTTTTGATGGATCAAAGGTCGCCGGGAGCATGGGGTATCTCAACCTGTTTCTTGCTGAACTGGTGCGTTCAGAACTTATAATGACCCCCTTTTTAATTCCGAAATGAAGTTTTTTGGTTTATTCTTTGACCTTTGAACAAGCGACAGCGTGACCAGTGAGCGCATACGGTTTTTGGACATTATCTTTACTCAAAGACCTGACAAACCATGAAACGATTATATGTATTTATGAACCTGCTAGTGTGCTTTGGAATCGGTACTGCTGCGGCACAACAGAGTTTTGATACAGTAAGAATCCGTCCGCAGAAACTCACGGACAATATTTACATGCTCAAAGGTTCAGGTGGAAACATCGGTGTGCTGGTGGGCAAGGATGGAACTCTGGTTATCGACAACCAATTTGCACCACTTTCAAACAAGATCAATGGTGCGATAAAAACCATCGATCCGGCGGAGATAAAGTTTCTTGTGAACACGCACCTGCACGGGGATCACACCGGCGGCAATGACAACTTTGCTAGGATGGGTGTAACGATCGTCGCTCATGATAACGTTCGGGAGCGCTTGATGAAACCCTCTGTAAACCGGGCTGGTCAGACCGTTCAGCCCCGTGCCAAAGAGGCCCTGCCCGTGATCACATTTCCCGACCGGATCAATTTCCATTTGAATGATGAAGACATTGAGGTGATTGCACTTGACAAAGGTCACACAGATGGCGACGTGATGATTCATTTCAAAAAGGCTAACATTTATCACATGGGCGACGCTTTTGTTCGTTACGGATATCCTTTCATCGACGCGGGCAGCGGCGGTTCGTTTACTGCCTTTGTCAACTCGCTTGATAAAATGCTGGCGGTGCTGGATGACAACTCACGCATCATTCCGGGACACGGTGAGCTCGCCACGAAAGCGGACGTGAAAGCTTTCCGCGATAAATTGGCCGATATACGCGACCAGATCACCGCAGCACTAAAGGCTGGAAAAAAAGTGGAGGATATTACGTCCATGCCCATTGTATCGAAATATGATGCTGATTTTGGAACCACAGGTTTTGTGAAGGGCAAAGACTTCGTGCTGATGGCTGCTGAAAATATCAAGGCTACCATGCCTGCACCTACAGGGAAGAAGGGAAAATAGCTTTTGAATGAAGGCGAGTCTTAAGAAGACTTTTGGTCCGATTGGTTTGCTGATTTCTTCCATATGAGATAGCGGTCATGTAAACACCGACCGCAGGGACGGAAGCCAAGTTTTACCGCTTCTGCTTCACTTTTAAATAAGACTCGATTTTCTTTTTTCATTCTCTTACCCGAGGCGCAATCAAGTTTTCCGTAGACTTTTAAATTTCTATTGCCTGCCCATACGATCTCTTCAGTCCGGATCAGCCTGATGACATCCTTTTGGGAAAGACCGGCGTGGTGAAGCATAGTTGAAGTTAGTAATTCATCGGGCGTCATGAAAGATGACACCCAGGGCGAAGCGTTCCCCCGCAGTCACTTCGCTGATGCCATGCTTCATCGCCGCCCGGTAATAACCACGAACGCTTTTCACGGGACGGAAATTGGTTGTAAAGACAATCGCGTCGCCTTGGTTGGCTGTGATCACGCGGGCAATGGATTGGGCTCGTGGCACTTGTTCCGTCATCACGAACTCGCCTCCGTCATAATCGATGCCTTGTTGACGAAGCATAATCACCACCTGAAAGGGGAAATAAATTTCTCCGTAAAGATCCTGGTGCAGAGTATTGAAGCCGCCTTTTCCGTATTTAAGAATCAGTGGTGTCGGCCTCGTCTGACCTGCGGCATGGCACGATTTCAGGAGTTCGTTGTGTTCAAACGGGAAGGAAGTTGCGATGGAAAGTCGTTGCATCCACTCGTTCGCCAAGGGAGTGAGTCCGGGATAAAGTGTTGATCGCAGTGTTTCGAGCGACGATGGAAGTGGGTAATTGAAATACTTGTATTCGCCAATGCCGAAACGATATCTTTTCATATCGATCGTGTTCCGGTAGATCGCATTTTGATCATAAAGCCGGCAATAAGATTCGCAATCTTCTTTCGTGAATAGCGACTGGATACGGACAAATCCTTTGTTGTCCAGCGAGTCGTGGATATGGAGCCAGTCGGAGGGATCTAATTTCTTCATGCAATTCTATTTTGCATCAAATTTTTATGAAGCTGACTTCGTATTCAACCCGTTTCTTGCGATTGTGGAAACTAAATATCTCTTCATATCCTCGCATAAAAGATTCGGCCAGCGTTAATTTGCTTCCATGCGTCAGATCAGACTAGCCGTTCCGGAAGAGTTTAGCTTCGAGCATGCATTTGGATTTCTGCAGCGTTCCGCGAAAGAGCCGATGCATCGGGTTGATGGAAATTCCGTTACCAAACTTCTTCGTGTCGAGGATGAACTCGTTTTGTTCAAGGTTCGGCAGGGTAAAAAGAACCTGGTCATTGAATTTCATTCGACAGCTTCGGATGGGGCCATTGCTGCCGTTAAAACCTATGTCCGGGAATGGTTTGACCTTGAGACCGACTTAAAGCCTTTTTATAAACTTGCCAGGAAGGATGATTTGCTGAAAAATATTGTCAGAAAATATGCGGGACATCGCATCATCAGCATTCCCGATCTGTTTGAATCCCTGATCTGGGCCGTGCTTGGTCAGCAAATAAATGTGGCATTCGCCTACACCATCAAGCAAAGATTTGTCGAGCATTTCGGAGAGCGCTTTGAGTACGATGGGACTACGTACGTTCTATTCCCGACGCCGGAAGAAGTAGCTTCACTCAAACCTGAGCAATTATTACCGCTTCAGTTTTCGCGGCAAAAGGCTAGCTATACAATCGGCATCGCCAATGCTTTTGTCGACGGACAATTGACGCGCGACAAATTCAAGGGACTCTCATTGGCTGAGGCGAAAGAGCAACTGGTGAAAGTAAAAGGTATTGGCAACTGGACCGCCAACTATGCGATGATGCGCACCTTTCGTCACCCGGAGTCATTTCCACTGGAGGACGTAGCACTGCATCGAGCCATCCAAATTCAACTGGGGCTCAAATCAAAACCCAGCCTGAGCCGGGTTAAGAAGATTTTTAAGAAATATAAAGGTTGGGAAGCTTATGCGACGTTGTACCTCTGGAAGAGTCTTTAATTTTTTGGTTTCCGCAGGTATACATTGCCATATTTTGATTCGATCTCATATCTCGAACCGGTCCCCACTTTCGCGGTGATCTCCGTCCATTTATCGGTTTTGTCAGGACCTCGTTGATCGAATTGGATGCCCAGGTTTGTTAAAATTTCCCCGTAACGGCTGCGCGCGGTCAGCTGTCCGGTTGTTGCAGGTGTTACAGCGATGTCGACGCCGCCGTACTTGGAGTCGATCGTCAGTGGTGCTTCAAAATTTACAACCTCTACCAAACCGTATTTTGAAAGTATGTTTGTCTCGATGCCCTTGGGTACGAAAACTTCAAGCTTCACCTCCACGACCACGCCGTTTGACATGTACGAATACTCGCGGCCGTTTTGATCCAGAAACTTTTGCACTTCCGGATCATTGTAATCTTTTGCCTTGAAGAAATATTCTGTGTCTCCTTTTTTAATGACAATGCGTTGCGGGAGATTTTCTTTGTCTTTGATATTCGAAGCAATTTTGATTTGCGGTCTGGTAGTGGTGACCAGTAGTTCGAAAGCATTGTCGTTCTCGCCGCGATTGATGCTGGCCGTGCCCTTGATAAGAATTTCCTTTTTGTCCCAGGTAGTTATTTTCACTTCCGGCTTGTCAAATTCCAGCACGAGCTTTTGGCCTGCCAGCACCGGAACAGTTTTTTCAACCGGCGTCTGACCGAAAGAACCCACTACAATGAAGACAAGTAATATTAGGAGGTTGATTTTCATTTTATGGCTGTTGAAGATTGAAAGTTCAAAGGTGGAGGCGTTGACCTCACCTTTGAGCCTTCAACTGAAGTGGATTACTTCTTCCTCAGATAAATGTTGTTGTGCGTCGACGACAGGGTGAAGTCCAGACCGCCGCCATTGATTTTACCATTGATTTTGCCTGAGCCATATTTTACCCACTCGGTTTTGGGTTCGATCTCAAGTTTGAATGCAGGGTCTACAAAGATTTCACCCCACGATGTACTCAGGTTCATGTTCCCCTTGGTAGCGGCCGGGATTGTAATATCCACCAGGCCATGTGTTGACACCAGGGAAATCGGTCCTTTAATGTTCGCGTTGAAATCTGCTTCGATATCACCGTGAACCGTTTTCACATTGACAGGGCCCGTGAGGTTGTTGAGGTGAACATCGTTGTGAACGGTTGATACTTCGATCTCACCATCGAAGTTCTTAAACTCAATGTCGCTGCCGTAGGGTGATGTGTGGGAATAGCTTACCATCACACCCTTTGGAACCAGAATCTTCACGCGGGGTCCATCCATTTTCTTCAGCTGATACACTTCGTAGGTAGTGCCCTTATCTGCTACCGAAAGTCCGATGCCGGTGTTGTCTTCCATGCCCATCGCACTGACCGCCCGAAGCCCTTCGGCACGACGGTCTTTGTCGCGTGATCCATCCATCGACGAGAAGATGATCTCATTGCCGCTGGTTCCTTCGATCGTGACGCTGTTTACTTCTCGGATAAGAAGTTTTCCGGAACTTTTGGCGAGTTTATACTCTTGAGCAAATGCTCCTGCTGTTATTGCTAAGGCTAATGCCGTAATAAAAATCTGTTTCATTGCTGTATTAATTATTCTTGTTTGTTAATTGATTTTAACCAGTCCTTTTTTGCGTCTGTCGTTGTTCTTGTCGGTGGCGTACCAGTCTCCACCGACATTGATTGAGGTGAGATGTTTTGCCATTCTGCGCATTCTGTGACTGACATTCTTCCAGTTATATCGTTCCATCCTTGAGCGCCAGTATTTTGTTCTGTTGAGCGCGTAGTCCAGTCGTGTATGGCTGAGTTTCAAAAGACCCCGATGGGAACGATCGTCACCCACTTCTATCATTTCCCCGGTCTTGCCGTCACGTATGAATGTCATGTGGCTTCTGTCCTGTGCCTGCAGCGATGTAAAGGCGGTGAGCAGGATGGCGATCGTAAATAGCTTGTTCATGTTTGTACGTTTAGAATTTCTAATTCATTTTCCTGAGATACACATTTCCATATTTCGATTCGAAGCTGTACCGCGGGCCATTCCCAGGCTTCACCGAAACATAAGTGTGAAAATCCTCGTCGCGTGAATTAAGGTTGTTAAACTTCACGTTGAGATTGGAATAGATGGAGCCGTAGTTGGTTTCTGCGATCAATTCACCCATAGAATTTTCTGTCAATGATGCATCGACACCTCCGTACGTGGCCTCAACACGGATCGGGCCTGCGAATGCTTTTACTTCAACGAATCCGTACACGCTTTCAATGGATGTTTCGGTGTTCTTCGGGACCTTGATCTCAAGTTGAATGTCCATGTCCACGCCTTCATTTTTCATGGAGTAGTTTCCGCCGTGTTCATCGTTGTATTTGCGCCATTCAGTTTTGTTTCTGAACACCCTCTTCTCACCATCTTTCATCACCGTAATGCGATGGGGTAAAGAACTCATGTTGGTGATTTCATTTCGGAGCGTGACTTCGCTTCCCGACGTGTTCACTTCAAGCTTGAAAGCGTTGTCGTTTTCACCACCGTTGATGCTCACGCGGCCTTCAAAGGAAATCTCATTCTTATCCCAAGTGGTCACTTTCACCAATTCAGGGTAATCAAATTTCATTCGGATCTTCTGCCCTTCCTGTACAGGAATTGTTTTGCTGACCATGGTTTGGGCAGAGGCCGCCGCCGCAAATGCGAAGGCAAACCAGAGTGCTATGATGTAACGTGTTTTCATCTTTTTCTGAGATAGACCTTTCCGTAGTTAGCCTGAAGCTCGATACCGACACCTCCGCCGTTGACCTTTCCACTTACGCGGTCGCTGTAGCGTACCATGTCACCAGAGCGATCAATGTCGATCTTGAAATCAGGAGCGGCATAGATTTCTCCATACGATGTGCTCATTTTCAAATCAGCTTTGATACCCACCGGCAGCGCCACATCTACATGACCGTATACTGACACGATCGATATCGGGCCTTTCGTGTTGGCATCAAATGACGCGTCGACATTTCCGTAAATCGATTTCACCGTAATGGGGCCGGAGCAGTTTTCCAATTCGATGCTGTTGTACTGGGCGGATACTTCGATTTCGCCCTCAACATTTTTGAACTCCGCCTCGCCGCCATACTGTGACTCGTATTCGAAGGAAACCGTTACGCCTTTCGGCACCTGGATCCTGATGCGTGGTGAATTCATTTTGCGGAGCTGGCGTACGGTGATGACGTTGTCTTTGTCGCTCACGTTTACACCGAGGCCTGTGTTGTCGCTCAATCCCAGGCTGTTGATCTCATTCAGTCCCTTGGCGCGTTCGTCGCGGTCTTTATCGCGGTCGTTGCTTGTAAAGATGATCTCGTTCCCGCTGGTGCCCTCGACCAATACCCGTCCGGTGTTGAGGACCAGTCTTCCTGAACTTTTTGAGATCTTGTATTCCTGTGCGTATGACGCTGCGGTCATCCCCACTCCAATCACTATCGCCGCCATCTGCAGGAAGCGAAGCGAGTATATTTTGATGGTTCTTGTTTTCATGTTTGATTCTTAACTTCTTTTAGTTCCCTTAACCTCTGTCTGTGTCTACTGCCGTGACTCACGAAAGTTTCATCAACCCGGTATAAGCTTCGTCTTTAACTGCCTTCATCGTTTCATTGTCGTCGATAATTTCTTCCAGTCCTTTTACAGCGTCTTTTTCTTTCATTTGTACCAACAGCTGGATCAACGCGATCTGGACCACTGGATCTTTTTGATTGCTCAATGACTGGATCAATACCTTGCGTACCTGCCGCTCCTGACGGAATTTTGCCAATGCCTCAAGTGCGGCAAGCCTCACGTTTGTGTTGGGATCTTCATTCATGGTTTTTGCCAGTGCGTTCACCACTTCATCATCCGCTTTGGTGATTTTTAATGCCACGTTTGCTCCCTGGATTCGCTGGCTTGCTGATTGTTGATTTTCGATCATGGCCAGCATCATCTGCTTGGTCGCAGCCAGTTCATTTTGGATATCAGCGATCTGTTGTTGCTGCTGTTGATTTCTATTGATCCAATTTCCGATGGCCACACCTGCCGCAACCAGGAGAACGGCCGCAGCGGCCCGGTAAAAGACCGGTTGAAAGAAAATAACCCTTTCTTTAGCCTTATGCATTTCTTCATGCAGCGCTTTCTCGAAAGAAGCTTTCATGTTTTCGCCGGGCTCGAGGTTTTTCGCCTTCTCCATGGCGCCCATCACTTCTTTTAATTGCTCATACAAACGTTTTGCATCTCCGTTTTTCGCGATCTCCAGCTCGACCCTCACGCGATCGCTCTCATTGAGCGTTCCGTCGATGTAGTCGATGAGCATTCCTTCCAACAATTCCTTATCCATAACTCAGATCTTTTCTAATTCAAAATAATGTTCTCTCAATTTTGCGATCGCACGATGCACCTTCACTTTGATATTGGCCACCGTGGTTTCCATGATCAGGGCAACTTCTTCGTATTTCATGTGCTCAAAGCGAGTCAGTACAAGAAGTTCACGCTGTTCATCGTTGAGCATAGCCAATGAACGGTGAAGGATTTTCTCACGCTCTTCCAGCTCCTGGCTTTCTTCCCGGTCTGCCATGTGATCGCTCATTTTTTCAACGTCTATGAAGTTTGACTTTTTGTTTTTGTGAGCCTGGTAATGGTCTGAGAAAACATTGCGAGCCATCTGGTAGATCCACGACTGAAACCGGTTGCCTTCTTTATAACTGCCTTTGTATTTGATCAGCCTCAGGAAGACATTTTGCGTCAGGTCTTCTGCTACCGCCCGGTCCATCGTCATCCGGGCAAGGAAGTTGAAGATCTTCCGATGGTAGCGGTCGAACAGTACAGAAGCCTGCTGAAGATCACCGTTTTTCACGGCCTCCATGATCATTTCATCCGTCATCAGGTCCCTGTTTTGAGTCAAAATTCGCGTTAGTTACCGGGGGGTAGCGGAAAGGTTACAAGCCGGAAATTAGTCCAAAATTGGGGCGAATCCCGTTAAAAAGTGTCGCAGGTCACAGGTGACACTTTTACGAGTTGCCCATGAAACTTCGGGTTGACTTTGAAATAGTATTTTTGGTAAACCCGAGCATATGAGAGCAACGTTGTTTATTGTCTCACTTTTGATTTTTGTGGCAGCCAAAGTTTCGTGTGCGCAAACGACTATTTATCTGAATGTGGGCATTGCCGAGGCGAAGATGGCTGACGCAAAAGAATTGCAGACGTTCTATGCTGCTACTGGCCCCGCAGGCCCGATGAAGACGAGTTCTAACTATCCAGCGTTTATCGCCTATGAGTTGGGAGCAAATTTTCGATTTGGAGAGCGCAAGCAATTTTTCTGGGGCGTTGCGGGGGGATATGGTTCGACGGGTGCAAATTCCAATTATTCAGGACCACTTGGCTATGTTAATTTTGAGCAGCGGGCCCATTACATTTCTGTTGCTCCGTCGATTGGAATCGCGAAGTCATTCTTTTCAGAGAAGCTCCTCGCCGCATTTGCGTTGAAACCTGGAGTTATGTTTAATACACTCGAGTATATCACCAACGATCATTCTCTTGGCAGCAAGGTTGATGAGACCGATCGGTACAATTCGCGCAATTTTTATGTCCAGCCGACCCTATTCATTTCGCGGCAAGTGCGAAATGTTGGCTTTGATTTCTATATGGGCTACAATGCGAATGTTTCGATTGGAAAAATTTACCCTGATAGCCAAGGTGGAAGACAGCTTGACTGGACGGGCATCAGGGCTGGAGTCGGGGTGAGTTACTATTTAGGCCAATAATTTTCGGATGAAATAGATGTCGCAGGTCACAAGTGACATGTCTCAGGTAACCCTGAAACTTGACTCCTGCAACCTGCGACCCCTTCCCGTTACCAGGGAGATTATATCGCGATGTAATCAGTTGTTCTCTGTATACTTTTTAAAGTTATCCAGGATCGCTTGCCATCCCGCGCTGCATCTCAACCGGGTTTTGATCTTCCGCGTCGAAGGTTTCTACAATTTTTGTTTTGGCGTCGTGTTCCTGGAATGAGATCTTCACCTTTCTGCCATCACCGATCGTGTATTCGATTAACTGGTTTAGCTGCACATGATCATACACGCCACCGAAGTCGAAACTGAAACTGCCATCTTTTGCAGCCATGGTTGTGCTGAATTTTCCACTGGTGCGCAGGTCGTTTTCTGCTTTCGGTGCGTGCCAGTCGTCAGAGGCTGCACACCATTTGGTGATGTGCTGCGGTTCTCCCCAATACTTCCAGACTTTTGCAACGGGCGCGTTCACAGTGGCCTCAACAGTGATCGCTGTTTTTTTTGTTTCCATGATTCAGAATGTTAAAAAGGTTTGTTCCTGGTTTTCTGCTGTTTGATAGTACAAACCTACTGCATGAATATAGTACCCGGGTGTGTCAGAACGACATTTTTTAGGGCGGATTGCGACAAAATTTGCCTCTCAATTGAGGGTGGAAAAATGGCCAAATCAAGGATATTTACAATGTGATACGCAAAGCCATGAACCATCTCCTGCCTCTCATTATCATTATGTGTTTAACTCTTACTTGTTTCGCCCAGGATCTTCCATCGGGGGGTGTACTTCGTCCGGAACAGGCGATCATGGATATCAGGCACTATACAGTCAGCCTCGACGTCGATCCGAAAGAGAAGTCGATTTCCGGCTATGCCGAAATAGACCTTATACTATCAAAGCCAACCGATAAGCTTCTGTTCAACTTTGTGAATCTACTCTCAGTAAAAGAAATAACCGTCAATAAAAAGAGCAGCAAGTTCGGTCACGCAGACAATCTGATTGATATCTCGACGCCTTCGTTGCCTGCCGGAAAAGTGAAAGTGAAAGTAACTTATAGCGGCAAGCCCGGTGTCGCGCAACGCCCTCCGTGGAAAGGAGGTTTCGTTTGGGCCGCCGACTCGCTGGGAAATCCGTGGATCACGGTAGTTGATCAAAGTGAAGGTGCGACTGTGCTTTTTCCTTGCAAGGATCATCCCAGCGATGAACCGAATGAGGGCGCTGATCTTATCATCACCGTGCCGAAAGGATTGTATGTCACCGGGCCTGGATTGCTGATTTCGCAGAAGAACAACGGCCCAAAGACTACTTTCCATTGGAAGACCAATTACACGATCAACAACTACAGTATCTTATTCAACATTGGAAATTTTCAACCCGTGATGAGGATGTACACGACGATCAATGGAAACAAAGTGCCGATGTATTTCTACCCCCTGAGACAACATGCGGCACAAGCCCAGAGATTTCTTGACATCTTCGAGCGTTGCGTTCGGGTTGAAGAAAAGTATTTTGGTGAATACCCGTGGATAAAAGAAAAAATGGCAATCACAGAAGCGCCGCATCCCGGAATGGAGCATCAGACTTCGAACACCTATGGTGCAAACTTCAAGTACACTATGAAAGGCGGGAAGGACTACGATGAACAGGTCAATCATGAATTCGGGCACGAATGGTGGGGAAATAAAGTGACTGCTGCAGATTGGGCGGACATGTGGATCCAGGAAGGGATCGATACGTTTGGCGATGCGATGTACGTGCGCGACTACGAAGGAGAGGAAGCCTATCAAAAACTTATGCAACGAACCGCCTGGCGCGCCGAGAACTATCAGCCGATTGTCCCTGGAGTAGATATCAACACCGATCAGGTCTATCAACGGGATATTTATGGAAAAGGCGCGTTCTTTATGCATACGATCCGTTATGTAATCGGAGATGAAATATTTTTTCCTACTCTCAAAAAACTTGCAACCGATCCTGCCTATACGTATGATCACCTGATCACAACGTCCGATGTGGAAAAGCTTTTCAGCACGGCATCGGGCAAAGACCTCAGGCCTTTGTTCGATCTTTTTTTGAAGACAACGCAAAAACTTGAAGTCTCGGTAAGGAGGGTGGACGAAAAGAAGTATGAAGTAAAAGTTCTGAACCTGGAGTCCGAGATTCCAATAGATATTAAAACAGAAACTGGTACGGTGCGAACTATGGTTAGTAAGAAACCCATTGTGGTGACCAGTTCGCATACGCCGGAGATTGATCCTACCGTATTCTATTTCAAAAAAGTAATTGCTGAATGATGCGACGGCTGCTCTTTTTATGTTCACTGACGGTGTGGATAACTGTACAGGCAACTGATAAGTATCCTAAAAATCCCGCTGTCGACATCCAGCATTATCAATTCGAACTGACGCTAACCGACAATTTGGATAACATCCAGGCGGTGGCTTCGATCAATGCACTTTTCAAACTGAAGGGTCTTTCCCAACTCCGCTTTGACCTCGTCAATGAAAGCCAGGGTAAAGGCATGACGGTGAAACAAGTGAAAGTTGAAGGGAGAGTCGCCCGGTTTTCCCACGATAACAATGTTCTTCTGGTCGAACTTGGGCGTGAAACTTCGGAGGGAGAGAGTTTGGAAATTCAGATCAGCTATGAAGGTGTTCCAGCCACCGGGTTTCATATCAGGAACAATAAATACGGTGACCGAACATTTTTCAGTGACAATTGGCCTGATCTTACCCGCAACTGGCTTCCGGTGGTTGATCATGTTTATGATAAAGCGACCTGCGAGTTTATAGTGAAAGCTCCCGTCCGTTATCAGGTGGTCTCGAATGGTTTGAAGCTGGAAGAAACAAACATTGGCGTCAATACAAAACTGACCCACTGGAAACAATTGGTGCCGCTCTCGCCTTGGCTGTATGTTCTTGGAGTTGCAGAATTTGCTGTGCAGTATGTCGACACGTTCGAGGGCAAGTCGATTCAAACGTGGGTGTTTCCGCAGGATCGGGATGCGGGATTTTCGGATTTTCATGAACCCACCAAGGATGTATTGGAATTCTATTCCGATTATGTCGGCCCGTTTGCTTATGAAAAGCTGGCCAATATTCAGGCGAGCAGTGTGGCGGGTGGAATGGAGGCGGCTTCCGCGATTCTTTACAATGAAAAAAGTGTGACGGGTGACGGATCATGGCGTTGGAAGAAAGTAGTGATTCATGAGGTGGCGCATCAATGGTTTGGATGTGCGGTGACGGAATACGATTGGGATGATGTGTGGCTCAGTGAGGGTTTCGCAACATTTTTCACAGCCTTGTTCATTGAACATGCCTATGGACCTGAGAAATTTGTTGAGGAAATGAAGCTGGAGCGGAAACAAGTGATCGATTACCTCGCGAAAAATCCGGACCTCCCTGTGGTTCATAACAGTCTGTCCGATATGAGCAAAGTCACTTCGCCGCTGACGTATCAAAAGGGGTCCTGGGTTTTGCACATGCTCAGGAACAAGATCGGTGACGAGAAATTCAAAGCCGGTATTCGCAGCTACTATAAGAAGTATTTTAATGCGACCGCAACTACGGATCAGTTCATAAAAGAAATGGAGTTTGCCTCCGGCACGGGTCTTACGGGATTTTTCAGACAATGGCTGAACCAGGGTGGCTACCCGAAACTGAAGGGTACTTGGCGATATAATAAACGGGCGAAGACGGTTGAGATAGAGTTGATGCAAACTCAGCAAAATCCGTTTGACATCGCCGTCGAGGTCGGAATTTTCCCAGGTGCGAATTCGACACCGGTTATAAAGGAATTGAAGCCGACCAATTCAAAAAGCAAATTTTCGATTCCGATCGATTTTGAGCCGGAAAGACTGGAATTGGACCCCCGTACCATTGCTCTGGCTGAATGGGAGTTTGTGAAGAAGTAAGATGCCTTCCGACAATACGAATGTGAAGCAGGATTCTGAGCTTTCAAACGCAATGCAAATTTTTGCTGCTCGCGGACACGCCAAATAATTTCGCCCTTCACTCACTTGCATGAAGTTGAATTCTTTTGAATAACCGTCCGTCGCGTTAACCGCATTACTTCGGGTCGGACAAATCAAATAATTCAAATGAAGAAAATATTCTCTATTTGTGTGCTGGTGCTTGCCACAGTGTGTTGCGAGGCTCAAAACGGTAACGCACCCACGCTGCGCCTTAATAAAATGGCATCCGTAAGCGAGCGTGTTGGCGTTACCGAAGTTAAGATCACGTACAACCGCCCGGCAGTAAGTGGTCGCGAGGGAAAAATCTGGGGTTCGGTTGTGCACTATGGCTTCAAGGACCTTCAGTATGGTACAAGCAAGGCGGCTCCCTGGCGCGCCGGTGCTGATGAAAATACAACCATAGAAGTAAGTACTGACGTTCAGATTGAAGGGAAGACGTTACCAGCCGGTAAGTATGGATTTTTCATTGCAATGGGTCAGGACAAAGCGACCCTCGTGTTTTCAAAAGATAACAACGCATGGGGCAGTTTTTATTATAAACCCCAGAACGACGCTTTGCGCGTTGATGTGCCCGTTGTTAAAAACCCTGACAATGTAGAGCGGCTAAAATACGAGTTCACTGATCAGATGGACAATACTGCCGCGGTGGTCATGTCCTGGGAGCATGTAAAGATTCCGTTCAAAATTTCGATCGATCTCGTTCAGGAGCAAGTGGCCGCATATCGCCGGGAGTTTGATAACGGCGCCTTTTATGCGTACTGGCAGAAAATGCAGCAGGCGGCCAATTACTGTTTGATCAACAATGTAAACCTGGACGAAGCGCTTACCTGGGCTGATCGCTCCATCAATACATACTTTGGAGAAGCCAATTTTCTGACGTTGTCTACGCAAGCCGGATTGTATGAGCGACTGAATCAAAAATCAAAGTCTGATTCGATTATGAAAAAAGCGCTACCGATGGCGACGTTGCTCCAGCTTAACTCCTACGGGCGAACTTTGCTGCGTCAGGGTAAAAAGAAGGAGGCGTTCGATATATACAAAATGAATTATGACAAGTATCCGAAAGATATCTACACAACCATCGGCATGGTTCGGGGGTATGCCGCTGTAGGAAACAACAAAGAAGCAGTCAGTTACGCGAAAAAGATTCATGGACTCACCACAGATGCCAATACGAAAGCTGTGGCAGACAAATTGATTGCCGATCTGGAGGCAGGAAGGGACATCAATAATTGATAGCAAAGGACACCAAGACACGGAGACACTAAGTGTCACAAAGAGTTTCATTGTGTGACTTCGTGTCCTGGTGGCTTGGTGACACTCTTATTTTATTTTTCTCGCCGCTTCGAGATTGTCTTTATCAAGTGCGACCGCCTTTCGAAAGCAGGCTTGCGACTCATGCAGTTTCCCCTGACCTTCCAGAGCTTTGCCCAGGAGCAAATTCAAATGACTGGATGATGAGTGATCTCTCATAATTTTTTTTGCCACGTTTTCTGCTTTTAGATAGTCACCGACTTCTATAAGAGAATTGACGGCCTCAAGCCAATCGCGAAGACTGAATTTCAGACCGTCAATCAATTGCTGATAACTTACATTATCAATCAGAAAGTAGTCCCAGCATAAGGTATTTTTAACAGCGGGATCTTTAGCAATACCTCTTTCGAGCAGTTTGACGGCAAGGTCAGATCGATTTCGTTTGTAATATTCTTTTGAAACTTCAGTATATGACAGTGTCCAGCCGTCAAGAAGCACCGCGGCGTTGTTTAAAAAGAATATGGCCGAGTCGTTGTTTTTTTGCTTCCTGGCCTTCGAAAGCTGATCAAGACCATCTTTTTTGTTGATTAAGTTCCTCAGATCCTCGAATGGATTTAATGAATAATCAACGCGTATATCGGTGTCATTAAACCCGGTATCCGCGTCTGTCTTTATACAAACTGCTGTGGACATTTTTCCGGAATTTTGGCCACCGGCGTTTTGAGCCGCAACCAATGATTCACAAAGCTTGTTATGCAGTTCGCCACCAGAATCCTTAAATCCTGTAAACATGGCTGGTAAAACTTTGTCATTCATCAAACTGTTTCCGAAGACCATTACATTGCGACCCGCTATACAGCCGCTGATTGAGTATGCACTGATCGCGTTGCCGGTGTAACAAAAAGTTTTTGCCGATTTATCCATTATTGCAAGCTGTCGATAGCCCGACAGGAGATCATTCGAGATCAGAGAATCGAAGACCTGATCGGGCTTGTAGTTGCGTTGAAGGAGGTCGATTCCTTTTTTAGGAAAGCTTGGCTCCGTGAAGGCTATGGAAACAACGATGCCTACACCGGGTTTGATGTGATACACACCTGGCTGCCCAATTCCAATGTTGTTGGTAGCAAGAGCAACACCCCATTTCTTCTTAACACTATCGTATGCGATAACTCCAAAAGTCGAATATTTATTCGTGAGCGGAAGTTGGGCAGCCACAGCACCAGCAATTAAAAAAAGTATGATAATAGAAGAGACCCGTTTGAAATACATGCCGCGATTAATATTTATCGAATTTATGACTTTCAGGCCAGACACCAGAACACCAACTTTCACAAAGAATTTCTTTGCGAAACTTCGTGTCCTGGTGGCTTGGTGGCGAAAGATGAGGACCTGTGAGCCATTTATCATCAGCAATAGCGATCCACACTTTATATGGTTGCCGGAGCAGCCCGCTGGCAAACCAAAAAGCTAAATTGGTTGTCTATTCCTCTTTCAGCGTATTTGCAGGATTGGCCAGCGCTGCCTTGTACGATTTATAACTTACAGTAAGCGCACCCATAGCGAACGTGACCACACCGGCTATCAGGAAAAACATCGGATTGAGGTCAGTGCGGTAAGCGAAATGCGCGAGCCACCGATTCATGTAGACATATGAGACAGGTACCGCGACTATGAATGCCAGCAACATCAGCTTAGCGTAATGTGTCGAGAGCAACACTACCAAAGAGCCGGTTGTGGCTCCATGTACCTTGCGAATGCCTATCTCTTTGGCGCGCTGATCGGCGGAGAAAGAAGAAAGTCCCAGCAATCCGAGGCAGGCAATAAAGACCGATACACCGGCGAAGATGGTCACTAGCGAACTCACTGATTGCTCGGCCTGGTATTGTCGTGCGAAATCCTGGTCAAGAAAATCATATCGAAACGGGAAAGCGGGATTCACTTCTTTGGTGACGCGTTCAATGGATGCCACGGCCTCATGCATGTTGCCCTTTACACGAATGAATGCTATATCTCCGGCTGCGGGCTGGTATCGGATAATGACCGGCGATATCGGGCTATACATGCTGGCCATATGAAAATTCTTTACAACTCCGGCTATGGTTCCGTTGGTTCCCCAGAGTGAAAGCTGTTGCCCGACAGGATCATCAAAGCCCATCATTTTCGCTAATACCTCATTGATCAGAAACCGTGCGGAGTCTTGCTTGTAGCTGTTGGAAAAATCTTCACCGCGTACGATCTCCATTCCCATAGTTTTTATGAAGTCGACACTCACGGAAAGAACGTTGATCTCAATGACCGCATTTGGATCTTTGCCGGGCCACTTTGCACCGCTGGTGGAAGATTGTACATTGATCGGGCTCCCGCTGGACATGGTTGCATCCGTGACTTCAGGAACGCTTCGAAGAGTATTCAAATACACTTCCTTTTTGTCGATCAAATCTCCTATTAATTCTACGCTCATGACATTCTCACGGTCCAAGCCAATGTCTTTGTTGAGAATGAACTTGAGTTGATTTGAAATAATGATGGTGCCACTGATCAGGAACATTGAGATTGCAAATTGGAAAGTCACCAGTCCTTGCCGAAAGAGATTTCCATGACTCTGTCTATTCCTCCCCTTGAGTGATTTTGCCGCTGAAAAGGACGATAGCATCAATGCCGGATAGATACCGGACAATGCGCCGGTGAGCAACACAATTCCCGCAAGCGTGAGCCAAATAATGGGTTCTCTGAAATCGACCTGAATAAATTTACCCGTCAGCGTATTGAAATAAGGAAGCAGCAATAAGGCTAGTAGTGCTGCCAGCGCTGTGGCTGAGGCTGCATGCAGCGCGGCTTCTGTAAAAAATTGCTGACTGAGTGTTGAGCGAAATGCACCCATCACCTTTCGTACACCAATTTCCCTCGCACGCAAGCTGGCGCGGGCTGTGGAAAGATTCATGAAATTGATGCACGCCAGCAACAAGATGAAAACCGCGATCACCGATAGGATGCGAACATATTGTATGCGACCACCAGTGGGTACGCCGTTCTCGAATGTACCATGTAAATAATGGTCAGCAAATCGCTGGATGAATAGCGGCTCGTTTGTCCCTTCAGTATGTTTGATGATTTCTTTCTCAATGCGCGAACGGACAGCCTCGGTATCAGCCCCGGGTCTAAGCGCAAAGAACATACTGAAAGCACCGTTTCCCCAACTTTGCACCCATTCATTGCGATCAATAAATCCTTGTCCGGCTACGAGCCAGTCAAATTGTAATGAGGAATTGTTTCTCGGTGTTTCGAATACCCCTGTAATTTGCATATCAAGGCGCTCGTCGACCTTCATACTCTGTCCCAGCACCTTATCGCGCCAGTCGTTACCAAAGAACTTCAGCGCCATGCGGTCAGAGATCACCATAGTTGGTTTTTCAATAAGCGCTTTGCGTGGATCACCAACGATCATCGGAAAACTGAATACATCGAAAAATCCAGGTGTGGCAAAACGCCCTTTTTCGTATGATGAATTATCACCAACCCGAAATAGATGTTCCATTTCCCAGGTATATGAAGTCACCGACTCGATCTCTGGATACTCCGTGCGGAGTACATGTTCGAGAGGGTAGGGAATGCCGTTGGTGGTGTTGATGCTGCCGTCATCCTGGACCATGTTTCGCCATACCTGATAGATGCGGTCGGACTTTTCATGGAACTTGTCTTTGGCGGATTCGTCGGCGATCCAGAGAAGTATCAACATGCAGGAGGCGAGGCCCACCACAAGCCCCGCCACATTGATGGCTGTGTAACCTTTGTATTTTTGCGCCTGCCGGATCGCAGTCTTAACGTGGTTGAGTAACATATTGATGTTGTTTACAGGATTAAACCAATTTGATTTTTTAATAATGCCCGGGCGGAAAAGCTGCAATACGTCCCTCACGTAAAGCCATCTTGCGCGCCTCAAATTTTTTGACGCTCTGTATTGGAACAACTCCGCGAGATCGCCTTCGACATCTTCCAGTAATGCCGGATCGCAAAACCATTGCAGGGCTTTGCGGGCCATGCGTGGAGGTCTGATGTCGGTCGGAGTTTTCATTTATTTGAATTGAAAAGCGGTCGAGGGTATGGCGTCCCAGAGCTTTTGCCTCGAATTCATAACATAGTCGAGCGCTTTTTTTCCCAAGGGTGTTACTTGGTGAAAGCGCTTTCGCTTCCCACCGCGAATTGCGGTAGCCTCGCCGAATTCGGATCGAAGAAAGCCCTTGTCCTCCAATCTTTTTAAAGCGGTGCGCATGGCTCCCACCGAGACATTTCGCCTGAGACGTTGCTCAATCTCTTCCTTAATGGCGACGCCATATGCTTTTCCGTGCAATACGGCTACCGTGAGGAGTACCACCTCCTCGAATTCACCCAATGAATATTTTGACCCCATAACAAATTATTAAAGTCCTAAATGTAGCCAAAATATCAATTTAAATCCTTTTTGTAGCCATTATACAGGAAGACCAGGATTTTCAGAAATGGTTACGACCCATCGCGGAAAATATTTCAAAATGGGGTTGTATGCCCCGCAAAACTTTTGCAATGGATCGCGAAGGATCGTGATGATTTCCAGGGTGAGGAAGAGGAGATCTAATCTCCGCAGCTCGCATGCACCATACCTTGTCCCTTTTGTCCAAGGCTGGTGGTAATGGTGAACGTAGTCTCATCGCAGACGACGCCGTATACCCGGTGTTTAATCAGGAACTCGTACGGTGTGTTCGGCTCCACGGCCTGATAGGTGAGTGTCATCGGACCTTCACTGTCGGTGATCATCGGGATCAAACAAGTAAACGTGACATCAATGTGGTCTTTGGCTGTGAAGATCATCTTGTAGGCCTTTGCACTCTTACCCCCTTCCGGCTCGCATTCGGGCGTTCCTTGTTCCAGGTTATCGCCCAGGTGATTTCCGTCAGATTCTGAATCATCGTCCCATATATAATGGAGTACGAATTGACCTGGAATGGCATCCCCGGTCAGTTTATTGCCATTTGCGTCAGTCCATTCCATTTCCGTATGGTGGCCAGTGCTCTCACCCGAACCCGATGAACCAGATGCTCCGAGCACCGATTGCCGCAATGATACGGTACTGAAACGATCATCGTTCATCAACGCCTCCAGTGCGGTGTTGTCGCCCTCGCGTTTCTTTTGATTAGCGTTCGCGTAAGCCTCAAAGAATGCTACTGACATTGAATCGGAGAACACGGGCTGCGTGATATACCCAAACCATGGGCGGCTGCTATCTTTTTCATTCGCATAGACCACCTGCGTAACATCATCAGAATATTTTTTGAACGACACCAACTGCATCTCTGTGAAAGTTGCACCGCTCGGTATTTTTTGGTCTGGATCATCGCTGATCACAACCGGATGCTCAGGGGATGCGTCGATCACGCCGATGGTACCGCCGTCAAGAAGCCAGTTTGCAGGAACGTATCCACTGGTGTCATTCCAATAGATCTTTACAAAATCCTGATTTGAAATGGACATGGAATCACTTTGCACGTAGACGACAGTTTGTGGCGGAAGCAATTTCAGGACTGTACCCGATGTGGCCGCTACCATACCGTCGTACAGCGGCGTCGGGAACCCGGTTACCGCTGTTTTTGTCAGATTGGGTTTTTCAGTGCAGGCAGCGCAGCATGCCATCATCCAAAGGAGGAAATATCTGGGTTTCATAGGGCAGGAGTAATTAACAATGTTACGTTTTTTTAGCCTTGTGTTAAAGTGGCCATCCCATGGAAACAACCTTTCAACACTTGACTTTTTCGGCGTCAACCTCTGTCAGATAGAAAATTTGACAGCTCGTTTCCTATTTCCCGCGACTTGGTAAAGAGAGCAAAATTGATTTGGCCTTTAAATCCTATTTGAGCGATAGCTTCGATAAATAATCGTAGCTCTGCTGCAGATCATTTTTAGGATCTGGCGCAAGGTCTCTTTCCACTACAAAATGTTCAACCCCTGACTTTCTGGCGTGAGATAATATGTCGGGCAAGTTGAGTATGCCGGTTCCTGAATTTGCGAGATAAGGAAACAACTCAATCCACTGTTTGGAGTCACCACCATCACCCGAGAAGCGGACAGCTTTAGACATGTCTTTCACGTGCATCGAGCGAAAACGGCCTTTGTATTTGTCGAAACAGGCAGCGGCATCGACGCCGCCTGCTGTCATCCAAAAAATATCCATCTGATAGTAAACATGTTTCGGATCGGTATTTTTCATCAGGAGATCGAACGGAATTACCCCATCGATGGCTTGCAATCCGTTGCCGTGATTATGGTACATGAATTTAATTCCGCGTTTGCTCGCGCCTTCACCGATTTTATTGAATTCCTCCGCCTGCTTCTTATAGCCGTCCAGGTCGGCCTCGGTTGCTGCAGAAGGAAGCACAACATAAGTCGTACCCATGGTGTGAGCGGCTTCTGCCAGCGCATCCATGGCTTTCTCATCTTTCAAGCTGGCGAGACCGGTATGCATCGACGGTGATGAAAGACCAAGATCATCGAGAACTTTCCTGGCTTCCCGGGGAGTCAACCCATAATACCCGCTTCCGCTGAAACCCACGGACGGAACGACAGCGGCCCAGCGCGCTTTATCTTCTTCGGCGCTGAATGAATAAGGCCCATAGAATTCAATTTCCTTAAATCCCATTTGAGATACCATTTTCATGGTGCCCGGAAAATCTTTCTCAAGCAATTTTGGAATGGAGAAAAGGTTCACTCCGAACCTGGTGATTGAACCGTAACTGATGAGGTCCGCCAGTGCATTGGCTTCAGGGATTATCAGCAGCGATCCTGCGGCGACGGTGTTTTTTATAAACTCTCTTCTGTTCTGCATAGGACTAAGTTAATACATCTTGCCGCTATCATTAGCACGGCGTCCCTATATCCTTATTTTTGTTGTCATCATGTGTATCCCACGATCCAAAAGGATCAAAATCTTTCTTGCCTTTTTCGCGATCTATTTTGTCTGGGGCACCACGTACCTGGCCGCCCTTCTGGGACTCGAGAGCATACCGCCTTTTCTTCTTTCCGCATTAAGGTTTTGTACCGCAGGGGTATTGCTATTGGGGCTCTCGCTTGCGCAAGGCTTGAAATTCCCGACGGGAAAACCATTGATGCTCACGGCGCTCAGCGGTATTGTGATGCTCGTGGGTGGTTCGGGACTGGTGACGTGGTCAGAACAATATATTCTCAGTGGGCACGCTGCCGTGGTGGTCGCCTCAGAGCCTTTTTTCTTTGTACTGCTCGACAGGCAGCGTTGGAAAATCTATTTCAATAACAGAAACATCATTGCGGGATTGCTGATTGGATTTTCGGGGATCGTACTGTTTGTTGCTTTTTCCACCACCGTATATAAAGAGGCATCGCGCGAATTTCTGGTTCTTGGCTACACCGTGCTTTTGATCAGTTGTCTGCTGTGGGTCGCCGGATCGATATTTTCGTCCCGCAGAAATAATACGGGCACATCAACGATTGTTATATCTGTCATTCAACTTCTCAGCGCAGGTATTTTTTCACTCCTGCTGGCTCTGATTACAAATGAATTCGAGGGATTTTCATTCTCGGATGTGACGGCACGATCGTGGATGGGTTGGGCGTTTCTGACCATCGGCGGATCGTTGATCGCCTATCTTTCATTTGTATGGCTCCTCACGGTGAGGACTCCCGCCCAGGTTAGCACGCACACTTACATCAATCCCGTCGTGGCGCTTTTTATGGGGTGGTGGATCGTGGACGATCCGGTTAACTACCAACAGATGTTTGCTGTTGCGATCATCCTGGCGGGTGTAGTGCTCAGCAATCGCACCAACCACGCCGAGCCTTCTGAACTTTGATCCATCAAGCGGTTGGGCATTTGAACCCTCCACTTTTGCTCTTCGAATTTTTATCGATCAGGTTAATTCCAGGTTCAGGGAGTTCGAACCGTTCTTTACGTCTTTGCCGGACTCAGCCGAATGTTTATTTTTGCCCTCCGTTTGATTACGGGGTGTAGCACAGCCCGGCTAGTGCGCTACGTTCGGGACGTAGAGGTCGGAGGTTCGAATCCTCTCACCCCGACATATAGGTAATCAACCTAAGTCAAAACCCTCTATACTTTATGTGTGGAGGGTTTTTCATTTTTCAAAATCTCCAAAAAATGCACATACACCCATACCTACGGTGAACCATTAGGTGACCTGTTTTATAATTGCTTCGAGGTCACCGAGGGGCATGCAAGTGAGTGGGTACCAGTAATTTGTATTGACCTGTTTTGGTGGTTTTCATGTGACGGATTCACAGTTCTTAAAAAAACAAAGTGAACCAAAAACTATGAAGCCATGCAAACAACATTCAGCACAACATTCATCCTGCGTACAGCGAAGACACGGGATGGAGTAACGCCAATCTACTGCCGTATAACGGTAGATGGCAATCGTTCAGAGTTTTCAATTAAGAGAAGCGTCGCCGAGAAGAATTGGGATGCTGGTAAGGTTAAGGGAAACAGCGAAGACGCACGTTCTCTTAATAGCTACCTGAAGCAAGTGGAGGCCAAGGTTTTCGAACATTACCGCGATCAACTTGCCGATGACAAATTAATAACCGCGGACGGATTGAAAAATGCCTACCTGGGAATCAAGGCAGATCAGTATTCTCTGATTCATCTCATAGAGTACCACAATACACATCTTAAGGACACTCTTGAATGGGGCACTCTCAAGAACTATATGACAACTCAAAAGTATGTCAAGGAGTTTTTGAAGGGTCATGTAAGGACTTCGGATATTCTATTGAATCACCTTTCCTACAAATTCCTCGCTGACTTTGAATTTTTCCTCAGATCATACAAACCGGTAGATCATCATAGTCCGATGGGAAACAATACGGTGATGAAGCACATTGAGCGGCTTCGGAAAATGATCAATGTCGCCATTAAGAATGAATGGTTAGAACGTGATCCCTTTGCAAAGTTTCAAGCCAAGTTTATAAGAAATGATCGCGAATTTCTGAGCCAGGAAGACCTGGAGAAGATCGAACAAAGAGAATTTAAAGTGTTGCGATTACAATGGGCGAAGGACTTATTCGTCTTCAGTTGCTATACGGGGCTTGCCTATTGCGATTTGATGAGATTAACACCACAAAATCTCTCGTTAGGTATTGATGGCGATTACTGGATAATGACCTCACGAAAGAAAACAAATCAACCCGTTCGCGTTCCATTACTTCCCAAGGCTCATGAACTCGTGGAGAAATATAAGAACCATCCGAGAGCTTTAGCAACCGGGACAATGTTTCCCAGCCTGTCAAACCAAAAGGTTAACGCGTATCTAAAAGAGATTGCCGACTTCTGCGCCATCGATAAGAACTTGACCTTCCACTTAGCGAGGCACACATTTGCTACGACAGTCACACTTACTAATGGAGTGCCTATTGAAACAGTTTCTAAGATGCTTGGACACACAAGTATCAGGACAACTCAGATTTACGCTAAAGTTGTCGAACAGAAGGTGAGCGATGATATGAACTCGTTAAGAAAAGTCCTTCAAGACCGGAGCTCTAAGAAGATGAAGATTGTCAAGGGTGCATAGCCCTTGACATGTCCTTTTTTAATGAAGTTAAGTTTTTGAGAACAGGCAAAACTGGAACAGCTGCTGAGTATTAAATGGAGTTTGGTGTTCCTCTTCAAAACATTTCTCTTTCTGAAAATCGTGTCCAAAAGTTTCTATCATTTTGGATTCAGAATACTGCAGGACCGGAAGGCCGCTACATTTTGAAGGACCATTTATTGAAAATGCGCCAAGTATAAATTTCCCTTCGTGTCGTATAGCCGTGGCAACATTCTCCCTGTATTCAACAACGTTTGCCTCTTCCACCAAGAAATGAAAGGTAGCCCGGTCATGCCATACAGCAAATTTTTCTGCTGGCTTGAAGGCGAGAACGTCGCTGACAATCCATTTTATCTTTTGGGACAATTCCCCAAGTCTTTCCTTGGCTCTTTCAATAGCCCGTGCCGAGATGTCTAACACTGAAAGATTGGAGTAACCAAGCGCCAGCAAAGCATCTACCAAATGACTATCCCCACCACCAATATCGATGATGGGATCACTCAGGCAAACACGGGATTCTTGAATTAGCTTGACCGATGTTTCCGGGTAAGATTGATACCAGCTGAATTCCTGTTCGGTTTTTTCGTAAACCTTTTGCCAATGGGCGAATCGGTTGTTCATGACGGACAAAATATAGCGGAATTTATGGTTAAATTGAAGATCAGACAATTCCACTATGGCCTACACCGAGTACGCTATCACTGCTGAATTAAAGCCTTTTGTGAAGTCGATTTGGTCGATGGAAAATGAACCGGGCGAGGTGCCAACCTTCTCGATGCGAATCCTTCCCGATTCCTGTGTCGAAATGGTTATTCATTATAAGACTCCTCTCATCACGACATTTTCAAACGGTCTGCACAATGATCAGCCAAAGAGTTTTGTTGTTGCGCAGATGAAGAGTTTCATCGAATTAATGCCGCATGGTCCCTATGGCTTTATTTCCATTCGCTTTTCTGCCCAGGGTGCCTATCATTTTTTTGGAATCCCCCTAAAGGAAATCGTCAATGGTGTTGTCAGTTTAGAGCATGTCTGGAAAGATGTCGCGAAGGAAATAGAAAACAATATTGCCGAAGCCCGATCTGGAGCAGAAAGATCGAGCTTTGTGCAGAACTACCTTGCCCTGCAGTTGCGAAGAAATGGTGAGTATGACCAAGCAGTAGATTTTTCTTTAACTGAATTATACTTGTCAAAAGGTCAAATATCAATTGAAGAACTTGCATTTAGGACTGGCTTGAGCAATCGTCAACTTATTAGAAAGTTTGACCAGAAAGTAGGCATGTCGCCGAAAGAATTTTCGAGAATTGTTAGATTCATGAATGCGGCTCATTTGTTAAGAGACGGGAAGAATTCCATTTACGATATTTCTTATTTATGTGGTTACTATGACCATGCTCATTTCTTTCATGATTTTAAAAAATTCTCGGGCCTAACTCCTGGCCAATTTCAAGACAGGACCGACGTATTTGTCTGATGTCCGATTTTTACACAAACCTGAGATCTCAATCTTGTTAATTGGTCATATGAAAAAACACTGCCCACATTATTTTATCACCTTCATGAAATGCATCGCGCCGATTCTGTTATTAATACCGTTTCTGGCTCATGGTCAGATGACAAAGTCCGATAGTCTGTGGTTGCCGCTTAAACCCCTGATCGGAAAATGGACTGGGACAGGTGAAGGTCCCGAGGGGAAGGGCACCTATGAACGGTCATATCAGTTTGTTCTCAACAATAAGTTCATCGAATTGAGAAACAGGACAATCTATCCGGCAACAAAGGAAAAGCCAAAGGGCTATGTTCATGAGGACTACGGTTACATCAGTTACGACAAATCGAGGAAGAAATTTGTTTTTCGACAGTTTCATGCAGAAGGTTTTGTGAATCAATACGTCCTGGAGAGTATTTCAGCGGATGGGAAGACAATTGTATTCGTAACGGAATCAATCGAAAACATTCCTAGTGGTTGGAGAGGGAGGGAAACTTACACGTTCAACGGAAAGTCCTTAAGCGAGAAGTTCGATTTGGCCGAGCCGAACAAAGATTTTGAACCATATACAACAGCATCATTCAACAGGTCCCGATAATTATTAAACTTCTTTGTTCCGAATAATCCTGTTTAACGGATGGCGAAGCAACGAGTAAAGAATGATCGGAACCCCTATGGCCGCCGGGAAGATCCAAAAGAATAATTGCGGGAATTGGCGCCAAAATGGCAAATGCTTTCCATTGTCAACATAGAAAGCCGTTAGAAGAAAAATATATGAACACCCCATACAAATTGTGTGTAGGCGTGGCCAAGCGTGTTTGTGATGACGAACAATCCAACGACCGTAAGATGCTGCTCCAAAAGAAAGAATGCCCAGAGCCAGGAGATGATTATTGGCCGGCCAACGCATGACGGATAAGGGAATTATCGTAACAAAAATCAGTAACAGAGTAGCGTAATATGCCCCAGCGCGAATGATTACCCCTTCCTTTCCTGCTCATCATTGCGATAAAACCGCTGATAACACAAATGATTCCAAGTAATATGTGAATTACCACAATCGTGATAAACAGCGGATCACTTGACGGAACCGGAATACCAAATATTATAGTTTGTTCTTCGGGCATTGACCTGGAATCTGGCTATTGTATCGACAAAGTGGACCAAAAGCTTCCTGAAATAATATCAACCTCGTCATTCATCCCTTAAATTTTCAACTGGATTTGTTCTCGAAGCCTTAAGCGTTTGAATACCCGTCGCCAACAACAATATCAAGATCATTATCAAAGCGGGCGCTACGAAATATAGACTCTTGAGCTCGGTCTTATATGCGAAGCCACTTAGCCATTGATTCATCCAATAGTAGCCCAGCACCCACGAGATCAGGGTGGCCGCAATAATGACCTTGATATAATCCGAGTAGATCAACCTCACCAATTGAATAGTCGAGCTTCCGAAGACCTTTCGAACGCTTATTTCTTTTAACCTTCGATTTAGCAAGTAGGTGGTAAGGCCGATCAACCCAATTCCCGCTATAACAATCGCAATAATGGAAAAAGAGGTGTATGCATTCGTCAGGCGGGACTCAGTTGCGTACAATTGCTGAATTTTGTTGTCGAGGAAATAGTATTCCAATGGATAACCCGGATACAATTCTTGCCATTTTTTGTCCAGCGCAGTCAGTTGTGATTGCCGATCGCCAACGCCAAGATTTACTGAAACAAAACGAAAATTCTGATGATAGGCGTACATTATAACAGGCTCGATGGCAGCATGGAGTGTTGAAAAATTGAAATCCTCAACCACGCCAACTATCCGCCCTTTGACTTGGCCCGTTACCATTTGACCAATAGGTTCTGATAATCGAAGTTGTTTCACAGCAGCTGCATTCAGGATCACGTCAGCAAGAGTGTCCTTACTCTGTAAGTTTGGTAATCGGCCGTCTTTCAACTTGACCTGGTAGAGGTTGAAAAAGTTTTCATCAATGAGAAAAACAGCCATTGTCTGTTCCCCTGCGTCTGATCCTGTGATGGAATACGTGTATGTGTATGCATTGTTGATCGCGGGTATACTGGATGAATAGCTTGCATCTAAAATACCTGGTAATTGCTTGATCTCATTTATAAACACCGAATGCTTGTCATTTTGCGATCTGTCCTTTACCGGGATGACAACTACATTTTCACTGACAAACCCAAGCCTCGAGGACTTCAGAAAAGAAAATTGATTCGAGACTACCCAGGTTGCCGCTATCAGGAGAATGGAAACGCAAAACTGGAAGGTAATAAGTGCTCTCCTGATGCCTGACTTGCTCGTGATTGTCTGTTGCGACCTGAATGTACTTGCGCCTTTTAACTTAATGGTCTGAATCGTAGGGATGATTCCCGACAGAAATCCGATAATAATTATAAGGATAACTGCAGGGGCAACCACCCATGGGCTTCCAAAAACTGCGATCTGCTTTCCCGTAGAGGAATTAAAATATGGCTCGACAAGAAATGCAAGGACAAAAGCGCCTATCAAGCCAACTGTGCAGGTCAAAATTGACTCGATCCAAAAATAGACTGATAGATGAAACCTACCTGCTCCAAGCATTTTCTGTATTGAGATTTCTTTGAAGCGGGTGGTTAACGTTGCCGTAGAAAGGTTGATGAAGTTTGCGCAGGCCATCAGTAAAATGAACAGAGCGATGGTCCCAAGAACATATGAGTAACTCTCTCTACTGTTTGGCAAGATCTCGTCTTTGCGGTCTGAATGCAGATGAATCGATTTCAGAGGTTGCATGAACAGAGTTTCCCTCTCCGGGACCCACTCCGGGGCATAAGTCTTGAGAAAATCAGGAAATCTTGCCTGCAGTTGATCAGTTGTTGATTCCGGAGACAACAAAACGTAAGTGTAGTGGTCCATCCAACCCCAATGGTTAAGTCTACGCTCACCAAGAGACTGATCGAGCGAAGAAAAAGTGACAAACGCATCGGCGACAAAGTGTGAATTAGTCGGCATTTCCTTCATAATGCCGGTGACCTTTAGATCTGTTGTGTTGTTCAGGCGAAGGGAGTTCCCGATTGGATCGGAGCCGTTGAAATACTTATCAGCAAGCGCCTGGGTGATAACGACCGAATTCTTGTCCATGAGTGCAGTCGTGGCACTACCCCGCAAAAGACTGATGTCAAAAACATCAAATAGTGTGCTGTCCGCAAAGAATATCCGTTCTTCATAGAACCTGACCTCTTCGTGGCTCAACAGGTCAGTTCCAGGATTCTTCCGCAAGCGAACCACTTGCTCAACTTCTGGATATGCTCCTCTCAGGTATTGGCCGATTGGGGCGCTCGTGCGTGCCCAATTTACTGTGTTGCCTTCTTCTGAAAAATCCAGGACAATACGATGAATCCGATCAGCTTTTGTATGATACGCATCAAAACTGTATTCATCATATATGAATAGCGCAATGAGGATAACACACGCTAATCCTATTGAAAGTCCACAGATGTTGATGAACGTAAAAAGTCTGTTCTTCCGGAACAGGTTGCGAATGCTTAGTTGGACGAAGGATCGAAACATCGGAAGCCCTGATTATTGGCAGCAGGACTGGCCGGCTTGGATCGGAGGACACTTCACTGTGCCATAGGAACAGAAAACGCAGCAGTCACCGCTCTTTGGTTTCAACAGTTCTTTACAATTTTCGCATTCGTAGAAATATGTGCATGCGTTGGTTGGCATGATTTCCTCTTTGCTGTGTCCGCAGCTTGGACAAGTGATTGTCGAAATTAAGATCTGTGTAGTGGTCGTCATTTTCCTTTTTCTGTGAATAACAATTTATTGCTGAATGGGTCTATCACCTCCATACACGGAGCATTCCAAGGTGCGATTTCCAGACCAGGGTGGTTGAATCGATAGTTTTTTGCCGTTAATTCTTTGTGATAACTTTTAACCTCTACTGTTTCGATGTATGCCTTTGATCCAGGCGATGCGTCGCCGTGATGCTCAGAAAGATGTAGCACGATTTCACCTTTCGACACTTGCATGTAGATCGGAGAGGTTTCATCAAACTTATGTTCCCAGTCCATTTTGAATCCGAGCCAATCGATATAAAATTCAATCGCTTTTTTATAGTCGAATATTCTGAATATGGGAATAACGCGAGTGTCAGTTGACATGATTCAGCTATAAGGATTTAGTAATCTCATCTAAACGCTGAGTCAGTTTTTCGCCACAAAAGTACTTGGTCCGATCAACCCAAGTGTAGTCAGGACCGAGCTGGTGCACGTATTCGAAAGGTCTTGGCAACTTTTCGTTCCATTGTGCCGTGCCGTCGAAGAATAAATAAATATCCCACGCTTTTTCGCCCTTTGAGTTGATTGTTCGAGCCACGACATCCCCGAAGAGATTCTTCACGTCGAAGAACTGAACCACGTTTTTCTTATCGTCAAACATTGATGCTGAATATTGCGCAGTTGTCGCGTCGTCAGACTTTAACATATTGGTCCAAACGACGATCACTCCAATATTCTTATCGTTCATCTTTTCGATAATAGATT
Organism: Cyclobacteriaceae bacterium; assembly: GCA_044227305.1. Taxonomy (GTDB): domain Bacteria; phylum Bacteroidota; class Bacteroidia; order Cytophagales; family Cyclobacteriaceae; genus ELB16-189. The sequence continues at coordinate 321,188 of JBGAFJ010000004.1, forward strand.
TTTGAATGGATTGGGCCCCTTGGATACACCATTTGCATGTTGAAGAGAGAATTGCCACAAATTTTACTGACTTGCTTTGATCGTTAAAGGCTTTGCGAAGCTGGTCTAAGTCATTGAGAGTCGCGAGGTTCGCGCTTTTGTGCTTTGGCAGATCGGCGAGCGGAACTTCGCACGTCTCCTTCGTGCAGGACTCCTTATGGTCAAGTAATGTTGAACTGGCACCCACGCTGTATCCTGTTTCGTTGATGGCAGCTACAAGCTGATCGCGATTGACCTTTGCTGGATCATATTCTATTTTCGTGGTGCCTTGTGAGTAAGAAGCTTGCACGGCACGAACGCCGTTAATTTTCTTGAGACTCGATTCAATATGAACTTCACAACTTGTACAAGTCATGCCCTTGACAGGCAATTCTATTTTCGAATATTCCTGTTGATCCAAGGCAACCGCTGCTGAATCATCTTTCAAGAAGTAAGCTGAATACGATGGGAACGTTATCAGCAGTCCCGATACCAAAGTCACGATCGTTAGGAATGTCTTTGATTGAATGAATTTTGGCTTCTGTTCACAACCGCATTCGTCATTCGCACTTGACTTAAAAGCTCTTATCCATGCAAATCCCAGGACGAAAACGGAGATCCCAATAAAATAAGGACGCAAGGGTTCGGTCCAATGTAAAGAGGTGACCAGGCTCGTAGTGCCAGTTGTCATTGCTAACACCGGCGTAATACAACACATTGATGCGCTCAATGCGGTGAGTACACTGAGAAATGATTGCGTTTTCATACAAGTTCCAACACTTTATTGTTTGTAATAAGTTTGAATATTGGTCGAAGAACTTCGACATATTCCGATGTCACGGAATAGAAAATAGTCTGTCCAGTTTTTTTAGAATCGATAATTCGGCCGTCCTTAAGTTTGCGCAGGTGTTGGGAGACAGCTGAAATATTCATTCCGAGGATATCGCTCAGATCGCAGGGACACAATTGCCCCTCTTCCTGGAGAAGGAATAAGATTTTAAGCCGCACATCACTGCCGGCAAGGCTTAAGGCATTAGCCAGTAATTCTACCGATCCATTGACGGATTTTATTTTTTCGCGGCATTGCTTGATCTGGTTTGGATCCGCCAGGACTCGGATGCAGCTTTCAGGCATATTTCGTATTTAAGTATATGCTAAAATACTAAATAACCAGTGAGAATAAAATCCCAATGCAGTGTTAGAAACGTTGAGCAGTAAGGATAGAAACCTATGGAGGGTGAGAGCTAACTAATCATTTTTTTCACTCGTGTTTTCCTTACGTTTTTTACATCACCTCCCCCAATTTTAGTGATGTTACTTGTGGAATATTTTGGACAGGAACATTATGCTTTCGATTCATTACGCTAAAATTTCAGGGGTAGCAGTCCGATAACAAAGGCACCTTAATTGCGTTAAATATCTTTGTCTGGGTAAAGCTTTTTTCGGCAGGGTATGAAAAGGGCAGAAAGCAATCAGGAAGAATTGATAGTCGACATTCTCGCAGAGTCATTTGATTCAAACAAAAGTGTCAATTACGTTGTAAAGCAAGATTCGAAAAGAACGAGCCGCATTAGAGACCTTATGCGGTATTCTTATAACGTATGCAATGCTTTTGGAGAAGTTTGGATGTCGAACGATAATCAAGCGTGTGCTTTGATTCTCTTCCCGGACAAAAAGAAAACAACTCTTTCTGCAATTCTCTGGGACATTAACCTGGCCTTTTCAGTGATCGGAGTCGGAAGAGTTGGACCGGTGCTCAAGCGGGAAGCACAAATCAAATCTCATCATCCAAAAGAACCTTTTGCTTATCTATGGTTCATTGGTGTTAAGCCCTCATCTCAAAATAGGCAAATAGGGAGCAGTCTTTTAAAAGAACTCATTGATAGATACTCATCTCAAGGACGGCCAATATATCTGGAGACATCTGTGGATCGAAATACCCCTTGGTATAAAAAGCATGGGTTTGAGATTTTTAAAACACTTCAACTGACTTATACTCTTTATTTATTGAGAAGGCGTTGTTAGTGAGTGACCGCTAGAACACGAGAGAAATTGCTGCCCATCATTCAAAATAGTAGATCCAGGATTTATGTATTTCCTGAATACAGAGATGCATATGGTAACATTTGTGATAACCTCATTCGAGGTAATCATGCTTTTGTTCCAAATCATCTATTTTCTGGAAAGAAAAAGTGACAGGAAGCGATTACTATATTTAATCCTACTGATAGCAGTTATTCTTTATAACGTCTGCAGTGGTTTTCTTCCCGACAAGAATCTTCCAATTCCCATACCAATTCAAAATGATGTCGCCTATCTCGTGGCCTTTGGCACTTCGATGTACTTTGTATGGTATTTCTACAAGGCTTTCGACCTTAAGAGGTTGCGATTCTTCGCGACGTATGGTTCAGTGTTTTTCTTACTTCTGCCATTCGTCCTGTTTTTTGTTTTGCCTTATTACCTGACGGGCAATCTGAAGCTCAGTCGTCAATTGACGGTTGTGATACCTTTTCTTTACGGAGTAGCATTTATTGTCGCAACGACTCGCGCTTTCATTTTTAAGTTCAAGCAACGTGAGTATTCTGATTCAATCAAGCGTCAGCTTGTTATCGCGGCTTACCTTGCCTTGCTCTGCTGGGTAACATTACCGGTGATTGTTTTCTTCGGAGATTTTCAGGTCCTCGAGCATTCTGTTACGAATGCAGGCTTCTTAGTGATGACTGTAGTTTATGTTCGAACAATGATACACCAGTCGCGGAGAGAGTATGAGATCCTCAAAACGTCGTCTCAATCCCGTGATGATCTCATGACGGAAAATTTCAAGACATATGGATTGACGATGAGGGAAATTGAGATTGTCAACCTGCTAAGAAAAGGACAGCCCTACAAGATAATTGGGGCGGAACTTAATATCTCCGAAAAGACAGTGGCGAAACATATTTCGAACATTTTTGCCAAAGTAGAAGTGACTAACAAGGTCGAATTAATCAATAAGCTTGAGTCCCGTCACTAGCTTAAACCTCAAAATCCGGTCAATTTTCACGTACATAATATTATGTACTAAGCATAAAACCCCATTGCACTTACTCAATTCTCAGTATTGAAACCAGCCAACGGCCCGACAATATTTGCAGTCTCATTGTCTGTGGCGGGCGAAATTGGAAAGGGGGGCAAGTTGGACTATGAGTTTAAGAACCTTGAAGATCTGATTCAAAAGGCGACTGGATCCGCTCGGGGCAATAGAGGCAAGAGCACATCGCCCAGAAATCTCACTTTAGCTATCTCAAAAGAAAGGGATCAGTTAGAGGAACGTTTTGACTTGAAATTTCTGGTCCAGGTCACTGAAAAGGAACGCACCCGTTTTATTCAATTTCATCAGTTTTCATTGACTAGACTGATCAACAGCTGTTCCGACCTATTCAAGCGCGTCAATATTAAAACATCACCTTGGGAAGGCGTAGTCGAGAGCATCACGTCATTGTTTCAGTTTCTTACGAGGCGCTATTTTAGGTATCTCGATTTATCATATAGCCCTCCGGTTAGATTCGTTGAAAGTATGTTGGCGCAACAGTCGGATAAGAAAGGAGAACTTGAAAGGTTATTAGACGAACTCGTTAATGATGACGAACTCCGAGAGGTATGCAAAAATCTAATAAACATACATCTGGAAGTGTCGCAAACGACTTTGGGTAAGGCTTTCTTTATTATCGAAGCTCGGCGACGACTTGCGAAGTTATTCAGCCGGCAACATTCATTCGGCACAGACCTAATTAATGAGATCAGGAATGAATTGTTAAGATTGAATTTCAACAGTGATGAATTCCTTGGCTATTACACGCGAAACATTAGCAATGATTTAACAAAGCTGGATTCAGATCGTGAACGATTTGAATCACTTGCCTGGCATTTTAAGAATATTAGCCAAATTCAAAATAATGGTTCAGCTCCTTTTGACAAGCAACGGCGACCAATTAAGCAATCAGTGTCTGAATGGATCATTGAAGAAATGAATTTTATTGAGGCGAAGTTTCGCCTGAATCCGATAGCTAACGCCAGGAGCTCCGAGCCTGCCTTGGGGGATTTTAAGTTGACCCTGGACCTCTCCGTTGCTCAACTTGCCCTTCTCATAAAGTCCTTTGTCGAAACCGGTGTCATCCAGAATAAAAACATTTCTGAATTAATCCGCTTTCTATCGAGGTTTGCGGTAACGAAGAAATCCGGTAGCGTTTCGCAGGAAAGCCTTCGCATTAAATACTATAACGTCGAGACTGGCACAAAAGATAGTATACGAAATATGCTACATACGGCAATTGGATACATAAACAACAATTGAGATATGAACAATAATTTCAAATCGGCATTAGTTGGCTTACTGTTAGTCGGATGTACGTCGGGGAATAAAAATAGTCAGGAGGGCATTTCTGGCGCATATGTTCGGGAATACTCCAATAAAGTGACAAACCCCGAAACAAATCAGGAAATTGGTATGAGAACGATTCGCGATACGATCTTTGTTCGATCTTTGAACGATGAGATTGAAGTATCGAATCACAAGTGGATGATGAATGACTATGACAATGAAGGTTGGAGAAGCATGGTGCATTCTGATGATCGACCCAAACCAACATACCGAGCGGTATTTGATAACGAGAGTGGATCACTTAGGTCTACAGATGGAACAGCGTTGTTCTTGGATAAAGAGAAAAGGACAGTGCATTGGTCTGAAGGCATGGATTACCAATTGGTAAAACCATAACTTCGTACATGGATAATGAATACCTCGATGACACGAAAGGATATTTGAACGAAGAAGAACGGCTTTCAGACGCATGGGAAATGCTCGTCTACGCCAACATGCTTTATCATCGTGTGTATGTTTTCAAAAACCTTGAAGCTTTCTCGAAGAGTTTTCATGTGCGGGATGAGAACGGCAATCCTCCTTCAGAATATTGGGAAGGACTATCCTACGAAAGTCTGATAGATCACATAAAGATTTGTGCTGCGTTTGAAAACTACAACAAGGCGGTATTACTCGCGCGGGGATATGTCGTACACTTAATAAACCAAAAGAAGAACCCAGCGCTCGCGAAGCAGCAAGAGAGGGAACCAGTGTTAATTTCCGATTTCAGAAAATCAAATGATTTCGTGAGAGACGAACAATCGGGTGAATTCTATCTCGAAGGATTTAGAGATTTTATGACGATCTCATTTGCCAAAACCCTTTCGCCCGAATATCAGAAGGTTATTGGCCTTAATGAACAGTTTCTCGATTATTTAAGAAACATGAACAAAGAACGAAACAGATTGCACTTCTATAAAAATTATCCTGGAGCCTTCGGGCTTGAAATCTTTCTGAAAGCACTTGCCTATGCTAAGACATACGGCACAAAGCTGTTAAAGGATGAGATTGATCGGATTGTGGAAATACAAAAAACGTTTGATAACACAAATGAGTGAGAACATAGCCCGTATCATTAGCGAAATTTCAATTGAGGCTGGCGGACGGCTAATGCGACACACGCCTCAACTGTATAGGAAGTACGGATCGACGCCGCCAGTAAGAATAGAGCCTTGGGCCTCGGGTGTCTTAATAGAAGTAGATAAAATTTTCTTTTTGGTCACCGCAGCCCATGTGCTCAGAGAAGGCAACGGAGACATCAACCCAGAGGACATCGGAATAATGACCGGGAATCAATTCAACATCCTTAACGGGAGTATCAAAATTGCACATCCTTCTCTGCATGTGAACAATGACAAGGTTGATTTGGCGATTTGGAGAATTGAAGACGGCCGGGTGATCGACGAATTGAAAACAAAGTATGATTTCTTATCAACAAATCAACTTGGAATCGACCACAGCCCAGTCGAATTTTCTAAGTATCTCGTCGTCGGATTTCCAATTACCAGAACAAAATTAAAGACGCAGACATCGAAGATTATTGCCAATCCATTCATTTTTTTAACGAAGAAGTCTAAGCAGAGCATCTACGATAAACTTGAATTTGAGAGTCATTCTAACCTTATTCTAAACTATCGAAAAAGAAAGATCAAAGATTCCAATGGAAATGTCATTCAGGGTCCCGATCCATATGGAATTAGCGGTTGCGGATTGTGGTATTTGCCTGAGTTGAAAATGGGCGTGACCCCAATATTAGTAGGGATCATGACAGAATGGAGGAGCTCCTTAGCCGCAATTGTCGCGACGCGAATTCACATTGTTACCGAGGTGTTGCGAACAGAATTTGGATTACCTCTTCAAAAATCTGCGATTACGAAAGTCAACTTGTATCCGAAGACACTGTCCATTTAAGTGTGTAAGTGTCGCGTCTAAGTAACTGCGTAAAGGGCATTATAATTTGCACCGCTCTCCGAAGATGTTAATAAACTGATTTACAATCAAGCTCCAGTTTCTCACCGGGAAGGTCCACTTTTTTGTGATCTCACGTAAGGCAAGAAAAACAGACTTTAGAACCGATGCGTCATCGGGGAAGGACATTTTAGCTTTCGTGTATTTCCTGATCTTTCCGTTTAAGTTTTCGATGATGTTGGTCGTGTAAATCATCGTCCTGATCTCGACAGGAAAGTCAAAGAAATGAGACAAATCGGTCCAGTTGTTCTTCCAGGATTTAATTGCATGCGGATATTTTTTGCCCCAGGTGGCTTCCAGATTCTCAAGAGCCTGCCATCCCAGATCTTTGCTGGCGGCAGTGTAAACAGTTTTTAGGTCGGCTGCGAACTGTTTCTTGTCCTTCCAGACCACGTATCTGGACGCATTCCGTATTTGATGGACAACGCAGATCTGTGTTACCGATTGAGGGAAAATGCTGACGATCGCCTCAGTAAAACCCTTCAGGTTGTCGGTACTGGTGATGAGAATATCTTCCACACCACGGGTGCGCAAATCAGTCATAACACTCATCCAGAAGGAGGCACTTTCGCTTTCGCCAAGCCACATGCCCAGCATTTCTTTATGGCCTTCGGAGTTCAGACCCACGGCCAGGTAAACGGTTTTGTTGATAACCTTTCCATTTTGCCTGACCTTGAAAACAATGCCATCCATCCAAACTACGTAGTACATTGACGAGAGTGCGCGATTTTGCCACTCCGTTACAAGAGCTTGAACTTTTGCCGTGACGTTGGAAATAGTCGAATCCGAGATATTATAGCCATATACTTCCCGGATCTGAGCTTCGATATCCCTCACCGTCATTCCCCTGGCATACAGCGAGATGATGACGTCCTCGATCGCTTCCACTTTCCTACTCCGCTTGGGAATCAGCACTGGTTCGAAGCTGCTGTTGCGATCGCGCGGAACCTCGAGCTCTACCTCACCCAAGGTGGTCTTTACGGTTTTGGTCGTCTTTCCATTGCGCGAATTGCCGCTGTTGATCCCCTCAGGTGAGTGCTTTTCATAACCAAGGTGGCTGTCCATCTCACCTTCAAGCATTTGTTCCATCGCTCGTGCATAGAGGTCCTCCATGAACGAGTTCAGCTCGCCAGAATCTTTAAATTGCTTCAGGAACTCAGGAGTGAGTACCTGGTTGAGAACCGGGTGTGGTTCTGATTTCTCTTTTTTCTCTTTCATTGTTTAACTGTTTAAAGGTAAGTAATTGAATACCATCGATTGACCTGACGCCTGTAGCTTTCCATCTACAGACACCAGAGGTCAATCGTACCTTTACACAGTTACTTAGACGCTACCTATCCGAATTAGCGGAAAAGTTTCTCCATGACTATCAAGCGATTAGCGGGGGTACTAGTACCCCTGTTACTGTTTTAAAAACCCATCCCGTAATTCCTTTGAGCCATAATCAAAACGGTTATGGCAGCAAACATTGTAACACTCGAAGACCTGGAAAATTTCAAGCGTTCTCTGCTTGAAGAGATCCAAAAGATCATTTCGCAAAAGCAAGGTCCACCAACACACAAGTGGCTTAAGTCTCACGAGGTGCGGAGGCTATTAACGCTATCCCCCGGGACTCTCCAAAACCTCCGTGTCAACGGAACCCTCCCTTTCACCAAAATCGGTGGTGTCATTTTCTACGATTATGATGACATCCAAAGGATGATTGAGGAGCGCAAGCAGAATCCACATTTTGTCAGTCGGAAGCCTAACCCTTGAACAATGGCCAGAATCAATTTCACAAGGTCTGAGTTCAGGAATCTGCCAAGGTCAGAAACCCTCTTTCTGGTTTCGGCAAGATGTACGAATGCTGGCGCATTCGTACTGAAGCTTTCTCAAAGCTCGCAACGGAAAGCCTCGGAACTCGGCTCTTCCCAGGACATCAAAACTCACAAATCATGACACGGAGGAAGGTAGACAAGTCGGCCAGGTTGGCAAAGAAGGTAACAGTAGGCGTGTCGGAATCATTCTACAAGCGGATGGAGGAATGGCTAACCAATAGCAATTGCAGATCACTGGCGGAACTCGCCAGAAGCATTTTGTACCGGGAGGAAATTGTCTGGAAACATACGGATGCCTCCCTTGAATCCACGGTGATAGAATTGGCTGGGATCAAGAGAGAACTTAACGCCATCGGGAAGAACATCAATCAGATTACGCACCACTTCCATATCTCTGACAGCCCACGAGACAAGTTCTACGACGCCCAACGGATTGACAAAGAGTATAAGAAGGTCGGTGACAAGGTTGACCGGCTTCTAACCATCACCGCAGAGCTTTCAAAAAAATGGTTGCAAGGATAAACAGCGCGAAGCGTATGCTTACAATTCTCAACTACAATGAGAACAAGGTTAAAGAAGGTACGGCAAAATGTATCCTGGAAAATTCCTTTGGCCGACCGGTTGAGAAGATGACGTTCAATCAAAAGTTAAATGGTTTTGAGGCATTCATGAGAATGAATAAACGTGCTAAGGTCAAGGCGGTTCATATCTCCATCAACTTCCATCCCGATGAAAAATTGCACGAACAGAAACTAAGAGATATTGCCACTGATTACATGGACAAGATCGGTTTTGAAAATCAACCCTATCTGGTCTATCAACATTACGATGCCGGACATCCACACATTCACGTCGTCACTACGAATATTCAACTCGATGGCAGTAGGATACTCCTTTACAATATCGGACGAAATCAATCCTCCAAAGCGAGACTTGAACTGGAAAAGAAATACAACCTGGTGAAGGCAGAGGGTAGACGGCTTGAGGTAAATCCCGAAGAGATTCGAAAGACAACTTACGGGAAGACCGAAACGAGAAGAAGTATTTCAAATGTTGTGGGTAAAGTTGTGCAGTCTTACTACTTCACATCCCTTCCTGAGTTCAACGCAGTTCTCAGGCAATTCAATATAGTTGCAGACAGGGGAACAGAAGAGTCCAGGGTATTCAAGCACCGTGGTTTACAGTACCGGATTCTTGACAAGGACGGAGATAAGATAGGCGTACCGATCAAGGCCTCACACATACCCAACAAGCCAACAATTGCGCGGCTAGAAAAACTCTATGCCGGTAATGAGAGATTGCGACTTCCACATAAAGCAAGAATTACCGAATGCGTCGAGTCTGCTTTTGGAAGAAGCAGGACACTAACGAAAGCAGCGTTCATCGACATTTTGAAAAAGCAAGACATATATGTGCTCTTCAGGGAAAATGAAACAAGTAGGATCTATGGGATCACATTCGTCGACAATCAAACAAAGGCAGTGTTTAACGGAAGCGATCTTGGAAAGCCCTATGCGGCCAAAGCTCTCACGGAAAGACTGACGGGTCTTAACACAGGATCACTCGTCAAATCGACGTTGTCAACACCGTAGTTACAAATTCAAATGACAATCAGGGTGCGAGTATAGATGCAAGACATCTGGTTGAAGACTTAATGGAAGCCAAGGCATTTGACGTTCAGTCGCCTGACGCTGCGATGAGAAGGAAAAGAAGGAGACCACTTTAACAAAACAATTATGGCACACACGGGAGAGAACGAGCAAGCCCTTCAGAAGATAATCGACTTTATACGATTACTCAGTTTAGTCGTTATGATGATTCATTTCTATTTCTACTGCCACCGCGCCTTTGAAGTTTGGGGTCTGACACATTCTATCGCGAACGATCTTCTTGGGAATATTTCACGGACGGGGCTTTTCAACAACTTCTATAATTCAAAGCTTTTGGCTCTTTGCTTCCTAGTCATTTCCCTAGTGGGTGCCAAGGGCAGAAAGGATGATACCATCAGTCTGCGTCTCGCAGCTTACCTAGGCATCGCCGGACTCGTCACATTTCTTTTCGCGCATTTCATTCTCTTCATTCATATTGGAGTTGTCCTGGCTTGTTGTATTTACATAGCCATTACAGCAATCGGATACGGCCTTATGTTGTCCGGCGGCACGCTCCTTTCACGCTTGATCAAGCTGAATCTTGGCAAAGACATTTTCAACAAAGCCAATGAGTCGTTTCCACAAGAAGAGCGACTTCTCGAAAATGAGTATTCTATAAACCTGCCAGCAGTCTACACACTCAAAGGCCAAAAGCGGAAGAGCTGGATCAATGTTATTAACCCATTCAGATCACTGCTTGTGATTGGAACGCCAGGAGCAGGTAAGTCTTATTTCGTAATCAGGCACATCATTACCCAGCACATCCGAAAGAGCTTTACCATGTTTCTTTATGATTTCAAGTACGACGACCTCACACGGATCGCATACAATGCTCTCTTAAAATATCAGAGTAGGTACAAAGTCAAGCCTGCGTTCTACGTGATCAACTTCGACGTGATATATCATCGCTGCAATCCACTCGACCCGGCAACGATGACGGATATTACCGACGCAACGGAATCTTCGAGAACAATTCTACTGGGATTGAACAGGGATTGGATAAAGAAGCAGGGTGATTTTTTCGTGGAATCGCCGATCAATTTCCTTACCGCGATGATCTGGTTTCTTAGGAAGTATGAGGATGGTAGGTATTGCACCCTTCCCCACGTCATTGAACTGATGCAACTGGATTATCCGCATCTTTTCAAATTGCTCAGAACGGAACCTGAAATAGAAGTCCTGATCAATCCGTTTGAGTCAGCCTTCAAGAATTCCGCAATGGAACAGCTCGAAGGCCAGGTAGCCAGTACCAAGATAGGTATGGCACGTTTGTCTTCACCTCAATTATACTATGTACTCTCCGGCAATGACTTTACGCTAGACATTAACAATCCCGAGGAGCCTAAGATCATTTGCATGGGGAACAATCCTCAGAAGCAGCAGATATACGGTGCTGTTCTCTCTCTGTATATATCCAGGGTCATCAAACTGGTCAACAAAAAACATCAACAGAAGAGCAGCCTCGTTTTCGATGAGTTTCCCACAATCTATTTCAATGGCATTGATACTCTGATGGCGACAGCGAGGGCAAACAAAGTGGCGACCACTCTGGCGGTACAGGATTACAGTCAGTTGAAAAAGGATTATGGACGTGATCAGGCTGAGGTCATTATGAATATTGTAGGTAACGTGATCAGTGGACAGGTCGTTGGCGAGACCTCCAAACTCCTTTCGGAACGCTTTGGAAAGATCGTGCAGGAGCGCGAAAGTGTGTCTGTAAATGCTTCGGATACTTCCGTTAGCCGGTCCACACAACTCGATTCAGCCATCCCGCCTTCAAAGATCGCCTCTCTCTCGTCAGGGGAATTTGTGGGAACAGTTTCCGACGACCCTGACCAAAAAATCGATCTGAAAGTTTTTCATGCAGAGATAATTAATGATCACGAAGCTATCCGGGCGGAGGAGAGTAGCTATAAACCTATCCCAGTAATTCGCAAGATCAAGGAATATGAAATCCAACAGAATTACTTCAAGATAAAAAATGACATCCAGGAAATCCTAAGTGCAAAACTGAAATAACAAGGCTATGAAGACTATAGACATAAACACATATTCAACGCAGCTTCAAGACAAGCTACGTTCAAGAATTGAGGCAATCGCCGGAGAAACCACGGAGTTTGTGCCGCGATCAAGCAAGTGCCTTGTCGCTATTCAGGAGGTGCTTACTGACCTGAAGCAATTTGTTTACAAATACGAATTTCAAAGCCGAATGGAAGAGGTCGAATTCTTCAAGGACACAAAGCCAACATTTCTGAGCCAGTATTACTACTATGACAGCCTTGTTACAATGAAGATTAGCGAGCCTGTTGACCAGGACCGAATCAGATTTCATTACATCGACGAACTTGGCAAGCAACAAGAATTTGTCAGGGCTAATCAAGATTTCTATATCTATTGTGTCTCCGGGGCGACGCATTTTGATGAACAGTACTTCACGCGAGGTAAATCATTGTTTAAAGCCCCAGACCTGGATACCAGATTTTCGACAGGCCACGACAACATCTTGGCCCGGATACTGGCGAATCACATGATCAGGGCTTACGTGGATAAATACATAAAACAGTCAACAACAGATCCTGGAATATCGTCGCTGAAATGGACGGCAAAGAAAGCCGACCTAGTAGAGCTGATCTACGCGCTTCACGAAGTGAAGGTCTTCAATGATGGGAAGGTGGATATTAAGCAAATCGCCAATCTCTTTGAAAATCTCTTCAACGTGAGTCTCGGCAATTTCTACAGGCACTTTCAGGAGATTGGTCTTCGAAAAGGTGGCCGGACTAATTTCATAGATCACTTGAAGAATAAATTGGAGCAACGGTTGGATGAAAACTTATAAAGAGCATGAGAACTGTTGGAGACATCAAGATTTACCACTGGAGCGAGATTCAGGACTCTTTTCGTGAAGCGGACATATTTTTAGGCAATGGGTTCTCAATCAACATTAACAATGCGTTGAACTACCGGTCGCTTTTTGACAGGTTTCTGACTTACCTGGACTCGGCGGATCAGCTCATGTTCAAAAGGTTCAATACGACCAACTTTGAAGGCATTCAAACCGAGCTTTCAAATGCAATCGAAGTCAACAGGATTTTCGGTCAAGACGTAAACAAGCAGGAAGCAGCAATCAAAAACCTGAAGCATGGGTTGATTGGCGCTGTACGAGACTTGCATCCTTCGTATTCTCAAATTGATCCAAATACCATCTTCCAGATTTCACAGAAGCTTGATTGGTTTGGAAATATTTACACTACAAATTATGATACTTTCCTGTATCACATTACCCTCGCGACTCTCGATCGAGCGAAGCGTAACAACTCAGTCAAAAAGAACCAGGACTTTTTTAGAAATGAATGCGGACGACTGACTTTCAAAGAAGGCGTGTTGTCCGGGCTTAGATGTATTTACTACTTACACGGTGCGCTTTTCATTCGGACGGAAGCCAACGAAATAATTAAAATTAGTCGAGGCTCAAGAACACAGGAGCTGCTTGAACTGATAAAGCTCCAGGTGCACCTTGGTTATCTTCCTGTTTTTGTTTCAGAGGGGACAACCGAACGAAAGACTGAGACAATATCTAAGAATAGATATTTGTCTTATTGCTTTGAGGCGCTAAAGGCATCTTTCAAAGACTTCGTTATTTACGGTTTTTCATTTTCAAAATGCGATGACCATATCAGTGAGCAATTCAATAATTGTAGGAGACGACTCGCGATTAGTATCTACACCAAAGGCCTTAATGAAAGTCAAATTCAGAAATATGTTAAGGGTGTTGAGGAACGACTGTATCGGAATAGATCTACGGATCTTAAGTTCTACGATTCTTCAACACTCTTCTAAAAGAAGAGAAATTTGACAAAAACTGCCAACGGGGCCTAATTTCTAGATATGGCCCATTTGGGACGCATTCAAAATCAAGCCACATTATGTAAATTGCTCTCAATCTAGCCGTTAATTGTAGTCGAATACTTCTGTGGTGTTGAAACCACTGTGCGGCATGAGTCGGATTCAAATCATAAGGGTCGGTAGAATAAGCCAAGCATTTTAAGACAGTTTTCTGCTTTTAGGCAACATTTCGGCGCACCAAATGATGCACTAGAAATATGAAACTATAGTTAAAAACGAACACTTGAACAGAGTATAGACCTCAACATGGCAAAAACTGTTTCAGAATCACATATTACTGGCGACAAAGGGGTAGCAGCATTTCATACTTATTGCGTTAAGCATACGCCATACATTATTTGGCGACCAGAAACTGTGAATGATTTTGGTATTGATGGAGAGGTTGAACTAACATCAAAGAATACTCAAGGAAAATTAGAAGCAACTGGTGAGATACTAAAAATCCAAATTAAGTCCACACTAAAGGGCAGTTACATTCATAAGGAAACCGCGGAGGCTTTTGAGTTCACACCACGCGAAGATGACATAGAATATTGGACGAAACACAAGCTTGATGTCGTACTCGTTATTTTCAATGATGCCACTGACGAATTATTCGCCAAAAAGATCACCAAGCTGGATGAGGGTTATTTTAAAAAGAACATCCCAATTACTATCAGTAAAACCGACAATATCCTATCAATAGGTGACAACAGATTTTTGGAGAAATACTCTCAAAACTTCAAACAACGAATCAATTACAACTTCAAAGAAACCCTAAGTACAAACATTTTTAGGTTCTCGAAGTTGCCAAAAAATATACTTGAATTTGATGCCAAGATTCTGACAGCGAAAGAAATCTTCGAACAGTTGCCGAGAAATGAAAGACCTATTTTTCTAATCCGCACAAAGAAAATTTATTCATTCTCAAATCCAAGCATATTTCCCAAGTTCAAGGACATAGCTATCGACTATTCTTCTAGGAAAGAATTGCTAGTTAAGAATCTTTTGAAGCAGCCTGAAAATAGTCGTTTGGTTGCCGAATTGATGAATCTAGAATTCAAGGAATTTTGCTACTCGGAGTATATAGCTTTTAATAAGCAGTATGGAAGGTATTTTTTTGTACTGAAAAGCAAAACATTTACAAGTAGAATTGAATACTACGACTCTAAGGCGAAGAAGAAGGACACCCACAGAACTGTTGTATCGTTTCACGAGTACAAACCCACAAACTTTTTCCGGCATTTTGCATTCGAAACGAAATTCCTGTATGACGAAACCGGTCTTTTTCTTGTAATTAACCCTCAGTATTTTTTTACAAGCGATGGAATGATGCCATTGGAGGACAAAGCGCAAATTACTAAGCTGACAAATTACCTTACATCAAAAGAGAGAAATCAGCACGTATTGAACCATGTCCATTTTGTTTTTTCATTCCTGGCGAAAGGACGTCCGAAGATGACCCTTAGTGTTTTAGAAGGATCGGAAATCGAATTAGCGTCATATGAGACCTTTAGTGTCGGCTTTGGAATACCGCTTGATAACAGACATTTTGGGAAAACCGAAACTCACTACGATAAGTCAAGCCAACAAGAAATGTTCTAACAATGAAATTTGAATTGCTACCCGAGCCAAAACTAGAGTTTGGCGATAATTTTATTTGCGATGATCCAAAGAAGGGAATTTCTATTGGAGGATTCTTTTCATCCACCAATCAGAACCATAGATCGGAAATTCGGGTGTCGGTTATAGGGACTAGGAATAATATCCAGGATTTCAAGGACTGGCTGGGGATGAAAGCTATCCCAAAAAACGTCACGATTAAAAATAGAGATTAATCGTTAAAATTGGGATCAAATGAAGAAATCAAAATTCACTGAGAGCCAGATTATTGGTATTCTCAAAGAGCAGGAACAGGGTAAGAAGGTGGTCGATCTGTGCCGGGAGCATGGGATTAGCCAGCCGACATTTTACCAATGGAAAAGCAAATATTCAGGACTTGATGTGAACCAACTCAAACGTGTTAAGGAACTTGAGGGCGAAGTGTCGCAATACAAGAGGCTTGTAGCGGAGTTGACACTTGACAATCGAATCCTGAAGGATCTTAACTCAAAAAAATTCTAGGGCCTTGTGAGAAGCGGCAGGCTGTTGCGTACTCCCAGGAGAGTTACGCGATCAGTCTTCGCAAGGCCTGCAGACTGGTGGGTACCACCCCTTCAGTTGTTCGCTACAAACCAAAACCGAAAGACGATGAATCTATTCGGGTTCAGCTGCGCCAGATGGCTGACCTGCATAGCCGTTGGGGTTTCTGGATGATGTATCATCGGCTTCGTGCACTGAACTTCAAAGACAACAATAAACGGGTTTATCGAATCTATACTGACATGAGACTAAATCTTCGCCGAAAATACAAAAAGCGGCTTCCAATGCGAATCAAGCAGCCTTTAGTTCAACCTTTGCGGCACAACCTGACATGGTCAATGGACTTTGTTCATGATGGCCTCTTTCAAGGCAAGCCCTTTCGGGCATTCAATATTATTGATGATTTCAATCGCGAAGTCTTATCCATTGCGATCGATACGAGTTTGACAAGTCAACGTGTGGTCCGTGAGCTGAACAAACTTATTGACTGGAGAGGCAGGCCAGAGCAACTGCGCGTGGATAACGGCCCAGAATTCATCGCGCAAGCTTTACAAGACTGGTGCGGAGATCAAACTCAGCTCATCTTCATTCAAAAAGGCAAGCCACACCAAAACGGGTTCGTTGAACGCTTCAACAGAACTTACCGCGATGAAGTGCTTGACCTGTTCGCCTTCGAGAGCCTCAACCAGGCGCGCTTAGCCACCCAGGCCTGGATGTGGGTTTACAACAATGAAAGGCCACATAGTTCCTTAGGCTATCTGACGCCTCATCAGTTCCTGTTGAAATATGGAAAACTCCACAATCAAAATTTTTCAAAAGAGGAGTTTCCCACATTCCAACAGGATGTCAATTATGACTGGAATTTTATAGTTTCAAATGTGACGAAGGAAGGATAGCTTTCAGGGAAACTTTCCAACTACACAGAGGCTACTGCTAAGACCTTTAAACTTGACAATGAGGCTTCGATTGAGGACGGTGAGGTGGTCAACCTCGGAGAAGATTCCGATGAGATCGAAACCATGCAAGATCTCTTCCCAGAACTGGAATCTGCGACTGAAGTTAATGTAGAGTTTGCTATAAATAAAAAACTAAATCCGGATTTTATTGGCTTCAATAAGGATTCAAGTTTCAAATGCGAATTCTTGAATGACGAACTTAACAACGTTGAAATCAAAAGCGTACAGGTGGATGCCATCGTAGCTTCTGACAAAACCCTCCTCGAAAAAAGCAATGAAATTATAGCGATTTACAAAGCGGCGTTTCAGAGTCATATTGATAATCTCAATACGAAACCTGACGTCTGTATCATCATTATCCCATCAGCAGTGTTTAAAAAATTATCTTCCATTTCGGTCGGAAAGGGGAACATAAATTTTAGAAGGAAATTGAAGGCTGAAATTTTGTTATGCCAAAGCGAAATACCAGTTCAGTTAGTTCTAGAGGACACAATACTCGGCAAGAAGAAGACCCAGGATGATTCGATGATTGCTTGGAATTTCGTCGTGGCACAATATTATAAGTCCGATTCAATTCCTTGGGCATTAACAGACATCGATAAGAATTCTTGTTTTGTTGGAATAAGCTTTCATACCGTATTAGGTAATGAAGAGAACCTTAAGCGTTCCAGTATTGCGCAGGCATTTAACAGAGAAGGAAAAGGACTCGTTTATGTTGGTAAGCAATTTGAATGGGACGCAGCTAAGATGAAGGTTAGAGCACCCCATCTCACTCATGACTATGCAAAAGATTTAATCAAAAGTGTAATCGAAACCTACGTCACTCAAAATCGAAAACTGAAACCGAAAAGAGTGGTTATTCACAAGACGACTGATTTTTGGAATTCCTCTATTAATAAAGACTATGCCGAAGTAGAGGGCCTAAAAGCTGGCATCCGAGATGTGCTAGGTGATTCTGTTGAGATCGATTTAGTTACCATCAAAAACTCGGAGATCAAGATCTTTCGAACCACCGGTATATATCCTGTAATTCGAGGGACACTTTTTGAGATTGACAAAACTCAGGGCGTTCTTTATACAACTGGATATATACCGTATTACGAAACATTTCCAGGTATGCATATGCCATTAGGCAAGTCGGTAGAGATTTTTGAAGGTGAATCCACTTTGCGAAATGTATGTACTGAGATCATGGCATTGACAAAGGTAAATTTCAACAATTGTAATTATTATGATGGACTGCCCATTACCTTAAGATTTGCACAAAAAGTTGGCGAGATTATTCAATACCTTCCGGACGGCTTTGTTCCTCCAAGCAAGTACTACTTTTATATGTGAGTATCCTGATCCCAATAGGTAAGTCAGACTTTCTTTGCTACAACCAGTCGTACATCACGATAATCAAGTTGATAAATTGGTATGCTTTGACAGGTTGCTTTAATTGCTGGGAGATATTGATGGTTAAAATCCACTCCGAGATAGATGCTGCGAATTGACTTCGCAATACTGCAATATTCATTTTCTGTGGCGTCGCTGAAATAGAGTAACCTAACCTCCTGTTCTGACTCCCATTCTTTATTCTTGGTGAAGAAAAGATACTCCAAATTGTTAGGCCGAAAGTCTTCCCTGACATACTTTGCCAGACCGACTCTAGTCACTCTTTCGTAGTCTACTTCTCGATGAACTATCGGCTGTGTAACATCTAATCGATAGTATTTTATTTCTCGAAAATTAGCGACATCAATTTTGGAGGCATTTTCCTTCTTGAAAAGCTCAATGTCAAACTCGATGCAAATCCCCTTATGGTTATCTCCATAAAGCGCCCACATTCGAGACAGCTCATACCCAAAGAACGGACTATGATCCTTGCATAAACACAACAATTTGCAATCTCTTCTCAACTCACGAGTAATTAAGGCGTTTTGTTCATTCAAATTGAATGGTTCGTTAGCTGATATATTAAGCCCGGCAAATACGAAATCCTTGTTCTCTCGTGGATCATTTGTTTTCCCCAATTGGTTCAAAAGCAAACGCTTTGCTGGGAGTATGTATTCGATCGCTGTTGCCAGTTTGCAATAGTGATAGAGGCTGGTTGTTTCCATTTTATTTGATAGCTATGTGTCCAAATTATCCCAGTCATTTCCCATTACCCATCTCAACGCCGAGAGTTTACCATTTAGCATTCCCCATTCAAAATCATTCCATTGCAAATTCTCTTTACCGTATTTCTCTTCCACCTTTCGGGCTGATTCTTTGGCACCCTCCCAAATGTCCTTTAGTATGTACTTGGGAGAGTAAGGGTCTTTCACATCCTCCTTATCAATAATAGTAATTCTCCCGTCGTCAATCTTTTCGGCTCTTACTTGGTGTCGATTGTACCAAATCTTCAATTCAAGTTCAGCCTCAGCCTCCGTGATTTCAGAATAGCTGCGCTCTTCAAAAAAAAGAGCCCAATCCTCAAATTCGACCATCAACTCCTCAATTAATCTAGGTCCTATTTTGTAAAGGGCCTGCGGCAGGTTTATTGAATAAGTAGACTTTCCCTTAGTGAAAGCATCAGCGAGATCCGGATGAGGGGAATTTTCGTTACCGGCTGGCTGACTAAAATCCAATTTGTTGCGAGTGACGAATGCGAATTTTGTTTTTGCTCCATTGACATCTTTCATGCATTCAACATAACTTTCGAAAATTATTGCGTCATTGATACTATTCTTGTTCCTGTGGAAAGGAGCCTTTTTGTCAATTGCTCTTTGAATAGCCCTTAGCCTTATCGACTCAGAACTCTCAATAATTTCGGCTGCTTTAAGAATTGCTTCAATCCTGGGTAAAATTTCGGTGGACTTTTCACCGAGGAACGGAAGTTTAAAATTGACGTTGTTGATGTGGTCAATTGCTATCTGCTTGGTGGCCTCATCGCCGAACTTGTCAATTGTGTCTCTTACTCGTCCCATAACGGATTTAAGGCTTTGATTGCTTTCCTGCGCAACTCTCTCCCTGTTTCTTTCAAATTCATCAAGCACACATCTGGGAACTATCAACGACATTTTTTTGAGTTTTATTAGCTCTTCAATAACTGAGAGTATGGGATGCATAGAACTATCCTTTGCAACATCCAGCCAAACACACGTGTCAATTAGAAACTTGTACATAGTCAGCCTGTTTTATCTAAGTGAAGTTACCAAACTATTTTTGCCCGAACTACGCCCGAAGTTGTGAATACACGTTTTGACTAGCTTCCACTTTCGCCTTCGTAATCAAACACGAAGGCTATGCTACAATCAATTTCCTGGCAAGAATTCCTTACAGCGATCAGTCTGATCCTGGGAACCTACTACACAATCAGCACACTGTTACTCTACAGTGGTGAAATCAAATCCATCTTCAAACAAAAGAAACCAAACTCTATTGACGAGAGTAGCTCGACAGATCAAACTGATTCAAATGAACCCAACGATCTCATGGGAAAGGTCAAATACACGACCACAGTAAATGTTCCACATGAAAAAAGTGTCGACGCAGAAGATGTCAGTGTAATCAATTCTGATGAAGAGAATTTGAAAGCACATGATGAAGCGGAAGAATCAATTATCATTTCAATTCCAGATACACCGGAAACAACGCTAGCGAAAGCTGTTTCACAACTTCTTAATCAGGCCAAATCAATACTCGCTGAATTCCCACCACGCGACAAGGAAGAAGCTCTGCTTGCATTCAGTTCTCTGTTCGCCAAGTTCCCTCAGCTTGTCGGGACAAACTTCCAAGACGAGGTGAGCGAGTTAATTCATGATGCACTTGCTGTCAACACAGAGATTCAATTTGATTTAAATGACGTCAAATCTTGGTGGACTGATGAAAGCAAGAATGAAGAGATAAACTAATTCACATCAACTAAATACAAATTCTATGAAAAAGCGAATTCGATTCACAATCAGAAAAGGTAAAGCGTTAGGTCTTGCCATCATTGTTTATGCTCTCACATTTCTGTTGCCTGCCCAGGCACAAGATGGAAACGCAGGGATCAATGAAGCAACAATGAGGGTGCGCAGCTATTTCACCACAGGTACAAGCCTTATGTATGCAATTGGGGCTATTCTGGGTCTTGTCGGTGCGGTCAAGGTTTATCAAAAATGGAACAGTGGCGATCCTGATACCGGCAAGGTGGCGGCAGCCTGGTTTGGGAGCTGTGTATTCCTTGTAATTGTTGCGACGGTATTGAGATCTTTTTTCGGCATCTGATTAACACGGTTATGGCTTCAAGTGTCTATAAGATCAACAAAGGAATCAATAAGCCAATTGAGTTCAAGGGCCTCAAGGCTCAATACATAGCGTACCTCGCGATAGGTCTCATTGGATTATTGGTCCTGTTTGCGATTCTCTACATCGCAGGAGTCAATATGTTCTTCTGTCTTGCCCTAGTTGTTACACTAGGTTCGATTCACTTCATGACCGTCTATCGAATGAGTGATAAGTACGGACAGTATGGTCTCCTCAAGAAGCTTGCTGTCGGCAGTATCCCCGATGCCATTACAGGGCGAACACGCAAGATATTTCTGCACCTGTTAACGAAGCACTAAGCATGAGTCAGCCTATTCCGCTTTCAAAAGTGTTTCCAATCTACAAGGTTGAGAACGACTGCATTTTGTCGAAGCAGGGCGATGTCACTCTTGCTTATGAGGTGACTCTACCGGAGATATTCACTTTGTCCGATCAGGAGTATGAAGCATTCCACCAGGTACTTATCAAAGCAATCAAAGTGCTTCCGGCGTATTCAATCTTCCATAAACAGGATTGGTTTTTTTCAAAGGGGCACCACACAGATTTTGAAGGCAAAGACACCTCGTTTCTTTCACGGGCCAGTGAGAGATTTTTCAGTGAACGTCCGTACCTCGATCATCGATCCCAGATCTTCCTGACGAGAAAACCTGCCAATAGGAAACCTTCGAGCTC
The DNA here is from genome assembly GCA_044227305.1 of Cyclobacteriaceae bacterium. GTDB lineage: Bacteria > Bacteroidota > Bacteroidia > Cytophagales > Cyclobacteriaceae > ELB16-189. The sequence goes on from JBGAFJ010000004.1 coordinate 342,966, forward strand.
GGTCTTTTCAAACTTGATTCGTAAAACGATTGTACCTGAAGAAACTCTCAATCCGCAACGGATGCAAGAATTCCTTGACAGCGCAGGCCAGTTCGAACGGATACTTCAAGACAGCGGATTTGCAAAACTTGAGCGAATTAAAGATGAGCAACTTGCCGGAACAGAAGAAAAGCCCGGCCTTCTTGAAAGGTATTGTTTCCTTCTTTGTGAATCAGACAAACCGGTAATCAGCGACATTCATTTCAAGGATGAGCTTCGCATTGGCGACCAGCATTGCCAGTTGTATTCGCTGGCCGACGTTGAAGACCTTCCGTCCCTTTGTGGTTCACGAATCAATTACGATAAATATTCTACAGACAAGACAAAGTTCAGTGTTGGGTTTGCATCACCGTTAGGACAATTGCTTTCGTGTAATCATATCTTCAACCAGTACATATTCATCGAGGATTCTCATAAGACAATCAAGCAACTCGAAAGCAAGCGCCTACGGCTCCAATCCCTGTCAACCTATTCAAGGGAAAATGCAATCAGCCGCGACGCGACCAATGACTTCCTTAATGAAGCTATTTCCTCACAAAAGCTTCCTGTGAAAGCGCACTTCAATGTTATGATTTGGACAGAGGATAGGAATGAGTTGAAGGAGCTTAAGACTCAGGTATCATCGGCTCTTGCTCAAATGGATTCAGTAGCCCGGCAGGAAACTGACGGAGCCCCACAGATATTCTGGGCAGGTCTTCCGGGAAATGAAGCTGACTTTCCGATGAATGACACCTTTGACACGTTCGCCGAGCAAGCAACTTGTTTTCTAAACCTTGAAACAAACTATCAGTCATCGATTAGTCCCGTTGGAATCCGTCTCGGTGACCGACTAACAGGTCGTCCCATTCACGTTGACATCTCCGATGAGCCTGTTAAGAAAGGAATATGCACAAACCGGAACAAGTTCATACTCGGGCCATCGGGAAGCGGCAAGTCGTTCTTTACAAACCACATGGTCCGGTCGTACTACGAGCAGGGTACACACATCGTACTTGTGGACGTCGGCCATTCCTACAAAGGACTATGTGACCTGGTGAATGGGTACTACTTCACATACGATGAAGCCAATCCCATTCGATTTAATCCTTTCTATATCGGTCAGGGAGACACGCTTGACACAGAAAAGAAAGAGAGCATCAAGACACTTCTCCTTGCTCTTTGGAAAAAGGATGACGAGACATTCAATCGCTCGGAATACGTGGCACTGTCGATTTCTCTTCAGAAGTATTACAAGCAATTGGACGAGAATAAGAGCCTGTTCCCGTGCTTTGACACATTCTACGAATTCCTTCGGGATGTTTTTGTACTCACTCTGAAAGAGGACAAGGTTAAAGAGAAGGATTTCGATGTAGAAAATTTCCTTTACGTTCTCAGGCCATACTATAAAGGAGGCGAGTTTGACTATCTGCTGAATGCCAGGGAAAATCTTGACCTCTTAAAAGAACGGTTCATTGTCTTTGAACTGGACAACATCAAGGATCATCCAATCCTGTTCCCGGTAGTCACAATCATCATCATGGAAGTCTTCATCTCCAAGATGCGTAAGCTCAAAGGCATTCGTAAAATGATCCTTATCGAGGAAGCATGGAAAGCAATAGCGCGGGAAGGCATGGCGGAGTACATCAAATACCTGTTCAAGACGGTAAGGAAATTCTATGGGGAGGCGATAGTTGTGACGCAAGAGGTCGAGGATATTATCAGTTCTCCAATAGTCAAGCAGGCTATTATCAATAACTCCGACTGCAAGATCCTTCTGGATCAGAGTAAGTACCAGAATAAATTCGATCAGATACAAGAACTCCTCGGGCTGACGGAGAAAGAAAAAGCACTTGTGCTCTCTATCAATAAGAGCAACGATCCTTCCCGAAAGTACAAAGAGGTGTTTATCAGCCTTGGAGGAATGCTTTCAAAAGTCTATGCCACTGAAGTTTCCCTGGAGGAGTATCTGGCTTACACAACGGAGGAATCCGAAAAGATCAAGGTTCAATCCTACTCCAAAAAATGGGGTGGCGATGTCCGCAAAGGAATCAGTGAGTTGGCAAACGACATACGATCAGGAAAAGCTTAAAGGCAAACACTATGAATCAATTCAGAAAATCACTTTTTATCACGCTTTTGGGAACCATAACACTCGTGGCGACACCAGTGCGCGAAGCCAAAGCGATTGCAATTCTTGAAATAGTCAGACAGGCGGTGATCAAGGTTATCAAAGCCGTTGACCTCATGATCCAGCGAATCCAGAATAAGACAATCTGGCTTCAGAATGCCCAGAAGGTATTGGAAAACAAATTGTCGCAATTCAAACTTGACGAGATCGCACAATGGACTGAAAAGCAACGGCAACTGTACAAGAAGTATTACGATGAACTCTGGCAAATAAGGAGCACGCTAGCCAACTATCATCGGATCGCATTAGCGATACAACGCCAGAAACAACTGGTTGCCCAATACAAGTTCACCTGGCAAATGGTCAGCCAGGATAAACATTTCACACGATCCGAGATTGATTACATCTACGTGGTCTACACCGGCATCTTGAACGACAGTCTTTATAACCTCGATCAGATCCTTCTGGTCATCAATTCCTACAAGACTCAGATGTCTGATGCAAAACGGCTTGAGATCATCAATAAAGCGAGTGAAGGAATCGAAAAGAACTATAGCGATCTACAACAATTCAATAACCAGAACATACAAGTAAGCATCGATCGCGCGAAGGATCAGCAAGAAGTTGATGCTGTCAAAAAATTATATGGACTCCCAATCGAATAGAACGCTATGAAAACAATACTCTTAGTTATCGCTACCGTGCTGCTATTCCAGAGTGCAAACGCCCAGACCTGGGATGAGTGGTTCAAGCAGAAAAAGACCCAAAAGAAGTACCTCGTTCAACAGATCGCAGCCCTGCGGGTCTACCTCGATTATCTCAAGAAAGGCTATACGGTAGTACACAATGGCCTCAATACCATCGAGAACATCAAGAACGGAAGCTTCAATCTTGACCGCGACTTCTTTAGCTCGCTGAAAAATGTGAACCCTGCGATCAGGAATACCGCGAAGGTCGCTGACATCATTGCATTCCAGATTTTTATTAGTCGCGAATTAGAGAGGGTTTACGGGTTCTGTTCCAGTAATAAACACTTCACACCCGAAGAGATCAGGTACATCGCACAGGTTCACACCAATATGTTGGTCTACTGCGATGCCTCGATTTCTGAATTGTTGACCATCATTCAGCCAGGCAAGACAGAAATGACAGACGATGAAAGAATTCGTCGCATTGATAAAATCTATGATGAGATGAATGACAGATGTGCATTCGTTCGCGAATTCGGAAGTGATGCCCAGGTAATTTCAATGGAAAGAGAAAAGGAAGCAAGTGAGACTGAATTGCTCAAAAAGAATTACGACATCCTTTGACAGAGAATCATGAAAAGAATACTCATATCGATAACGATTTGTCTAAGCCTCTCGGGTTTGAACCGGTTGTTTGGCCAATCAGATGAAGCGCAGCAGTTGCTTTTGAATTGGGAGAAACTGCAGGAGCTCGAAAAGATACTCGACAATATGTATGTCGGGTATAAAATCCTTGACAAGGGATACACAACCATCAAGAACATTTCAGAAGGCAACTACACACTTCATCAACTATTCCTTGATGGACTCATGGCGGTTAGTCCTGCTGTCAGGAATTACAAACGAATTCCCTTCATTATTGACTACCAAAAATTATTGGTGAAGGAATATAAGAACGCCTACACCCGCTTTCGTAGCGACCCGCATTTCACTCCGCAAGAGATCGAGTATGTGGCTAATGTTTACAACTACCTGTTCACGGCCAGTCTCAGGAACATCGACGACCTGGTTATGATCACTACGGCAACAAAGCTGAGAATGAGTGATGATGAGCGCATGAGGGCTATTGACCGCATATTCTATGACATGGAAAGTAAGGTTGGATTCCTCAGAAGCTTTAATAGCAGCACTCAACTGTTGGCAATTCAAAGAGCGCGGGCTGCTAACGATGTGCGAACTCTTAATCATTTGTATGGTATCAATTAAACAACCGACATCATGAAACGAAAATATTATAAAGTAACAATGCTATTTCTCTCTGTGAGCTTTTTGCCTGGCGTTTTGAATGCTCAGAGTTTCACAGGAGAGATCCACAGCCTGCAAAGTGTCCTGGACCAGCTGTATTATGAAATGCTGCCTTTGTGCAGTCAACTCGTCGCCGTTGGGCGTGGGCTCGCCGGCTTTGCAGCGCTGTGGTATATTTCTTCAAGGGTATGGCGGCACCTTTCCAATGCCGAGCCTATTGATTTCTATCCTCTCCTGCGACCATTCGCCCTTGGTCTTTGTGTGATGATGTTCCCTTATGTTCTGGCGGTAATCAACGGAATTCTTCAACCAACTGTAACGGGCACGGCGGCGATGGTTAATGGATCAAACAATGCGATTGCCTATTTACTGAAACTGAAGGAAGAGGCAATTAAAAAGACTCCCGCTTGGCAAATGTATGTTGGTCAGGACGGAAGTGGTGATCGTGACAAATGGTACCGCTATACTCATCCTGACGGAACAGAAGAAGGAACCCTTGATGGCTTGGGCAATGACATTAAGTTCGCGATGGCGAAGGCATCGTACAATTTCCGTAATACGGTAAAGCAATGGATGTCAGAGATACTCCATATTCTTTATGAGGCCGCAGCTCTTTGTATCAACACGATCCGAACCTTCTACCTGATTGTACTGGCAATCCTTGGGCCGTTGATCTTTGGAATATCAGTGTTTGATGGACTACAGCATACATTGACCGTATGGATCGCTCGGTACATCAACGTCTTTCTTTGGCTTCCCGTGGCCAACATATTTGGAGCGATCATTTCAAAGGTACAGGAGAACATGTTGAGGATAGACATTCAGCAGGTAACGAAGTATGGAGATACTTTTTTTAGCGAAAATGACACCGCTTACCTGATTTTCCTGGTGATGGGGATAGTTGGATACTTCACAGTACCTAGTGTCGCCAACTATATCGTACACGCCGGAGGCGGCAACGCTCTGCTTTACAAAGCCTCAAATGTGTTTACCGGAGGGTCAATGGCCGCTGTCAGTACGGTTACCGCCGGGTCTAGCGCAATTCTCAATTCCTCATCCAGCCAAGCCAATGCAACTGGCTCAAGCCAATCAACAGGAAATGGAACTGACGGAAGCCGTTCCGCAACAGGTGATTACATGCACGATAAACTTTCAGGCAAATGAACGACAGGACAATTTTCCGCCAGTTGAGGAACATTGATTCAGCATTCAAGCACATCAGGCTATTCTCATTTGGGCTCGTTGCGGCTTGTGTCATGATCTGCGGCTACACTATATATAAGAGTTTCCAAATGATAAGGCACATCGAGGAACGTATTTACATTCTATCGAACGGAAAGGCTTTGGAGGCTTGGTCAGCCGAACGCCGGGACAATATGCCAGTGGAGGCTCGTGATCATGTAAGAATGTTCCATCACTACTTCTTTTCGCTCGACCCGGATGACAGAGTAATAGAAGCAAACGTCACCAAGGCTCTATACCTCGCAGACGTATCCGCGAAGCGACAATATGATAATCTAAAAGAAAGCAGGTTCTACTCGAATATCATTTCAGGCAATATCAGCCAGGAGATAGTGACTGACAGTATCCAGGTAGACATTAACCAATACCCATTCTACTTCAGAAGCTATGCCAAACAAAAGCTTATCAGGACAACATCTATCGTGACCCGAAGCTTGGTCACTGAAGGCTACCTGAGAAACGTATCCCGGTCGGACAATAATCCTCACGGCTTCCTGATCGAGAAATGGAGAACACTAGAAAACAAAGACATCAAAACCGAGAACAGATGACAGAATTGAAAAAGAAGGCGGAAGATCTATCGGAAAAGGTGAGAGCCGCAGCGAAAACCAGAGTCAATGTACTTAACAAGAATTTCAACGCATTGGAACCACGGACAAAAAAATGGAGCCTTATGCTTCTCGGTGTTTCAATGGCGTGCATGTGTACCGTCATAACTATGAACGGGTTTCAGTCTGGCAAGTCAGACTTTTTGGAAAGAGAAGATATATCACTACCAAAGGACATCTATATGGACACAATAAAAGCAGAGCGATTAACTCCAGTCGGAAAGATGAAGGGCGAAATAGACGGAGAATTTGAATCCTTCTACATGGCCGTAGACAAGGAAGGTAATGTCTTTATCAACAGAAATATTGAGTACTCAGAAAACGCATACGATAAGTCCAACGGCTGGGAACAGATAAGCAGGCAGCAGCTCGAATTCTTCGAGAAAGAGCTCGACTTAATACCTCCGAGGCGAAAGGGCTTAGGTCGGTGAATGAGAAACGAATTTTTGAAACCAATATACCAATGAATATGAAACCGCATACACAGAGATTTTTGCAGAGAAGAAAGTTTGTGATGGTGATGCCTATGCTGGTGTTACCCTTCGTTACCGGGATATTCTTAGCGCTCGGCGGTGGGCAGGGCGTGGATGGCGCAACAACCTCTTCGTCGAGCACAGGATTGAATCTTCAACTCCCCGACGCCCATTTTGGAAACGAAGAATTGAACAAGCTGGCTCTTTACGACAAGGCTCAACGGGATTCCCTCAAGTCAAAGGAAGAAAGAGAAAACGATCCATACTTCGACCTCTCCACATTGGAAGATGAAGAAGTGCAAGAGGAACTGCAACAGCCAAAGGGGCAGGCTGATTTTGTAAAGGCAAAACAAAAGACATTCACGGACCCGAATGAAGCGAGGGTAAATCAAAAACTTGATGAGCTATACCGGGAGTTGAACAAAGCGAACGATCCGGTAGTCCATAATAGTTCCGGGGAAACGATTCCGAGCAGTACTCCTGATCCTCAGTTTTCTTCAGACGTACAGAAACTAGAGGAGATGATGCAGATGATGCAATCCGGTGATGGCGAAGACCCTGAAATGCAAAAACTCGGAGGCATGTTGGACAAGATCCTGGATATACAACATCCTGACAGGGTTCGTGATAAGATCAAAGCGCAAAGTGAACTGAAAAAGAGTAAGGTATTCCCGGTAGAAACATCAAGGGCGGAAGAAGACATTTCGGTTATCAAACACTTGACTGAACAGCAAGGGGTAGTCGCTGATTCTGCAGAACCGTTAGGCAGGATGATTTCACGAAATCAACAAAATCAATTTTATGGCCTCGATGATGAGCTCCCGGAACAGCAGAACGAAGGTAATGCCATTGAAGCCATAGTTCACGAAACGCAAGAGGTCGTAGCGGGTTCGACAGTAAAAATGCGACTGTTAAATGACGTCTACATAAATGGAAAACTTATTCCCAAAGATCAATTCGTTTATGGAACTACCGCGATCAATGGAGAACGGTTAACAATTACAATCAATTCCATTCGCAACGATAATTCATTGTTTGCGGTATCGATGTCGGCTTTTGATCTGGATGGCATGGAAGGAATTTACATCCCAGGTGCAATCACCCGCGATGCTGCCAAGCAATCTTCCGATCAGGCAATGCAAAGCCTTCAATTCCTGACGATGGATCAATCATTAAGTGCGCAAGCCGCAAGTGCCGGCATCCAAGCAGCAAAGGGACTGTTCAGCAAAAAAGTAAAGCAGATCAAGATAACAGTGAAGGCAGGGTATAAAGTGTTGCTTATGGATAAACAGTAAAGAAGAACCGCAGTTGTCTTGTGTTGACTGACAATGTAAATCACAAATTAAAATCGAAAGCCATGATGTACTTCATCAATAACCTCTACATAAGAATCATTCTATGCGGATTCTTGAGCTGGTTTGTAACGAAAGCAAACGCTCAATCGAAAGTCGAATCCGATACGCTGGAAATTGCATTCAACAAAACCTCGAGTATTGTTTTTCCCGCTGTTATCAAATCGGTGGACAAGGGCAGCCGTGATGTTCTGGCACAAAAAGCAAAAGGAGTTGGAAATGTACTTCAATTGAAGGCCGGAAGAGAAAGATTCGCACAGACCAACCTCACGGTAATTACTGCGGACGGCGTTCTTCACCACTTCACTGTCAACTACTCAGAGCAACCTTTGAACCTGACAGTGCTCACCGGTTCTACTGATGACGTTCACACCAATTCGCTTGTGTTTCAAACGGAACTTACGGAGACCGACATGGAGAACTATTCAACCGGAATAGTAAATGACAAGCGAAGAGTACGAAGTGTCCATGAAAGTGACAATAAAATGAGTCTGGCGCTACTCGGTATCTATATCAAGGGCGATGTCATGTTTTACCGATTCAGGATCGTTAATCACTCCAACATCGATTACGACGTTGATTTCCTGAAATTCTACATCCGCGATAAACGGAGAATAAAGAGAACGGCATCCCAGGAAGTCGAAGTCAGACCAATCTATGTCTACGGCAACGACAAAAAAGTAGATGGAAATTCATCGACTGAGATTGTCTATGCGGTGCAAAAACTAACCATTCCTGAAGCCAAGTATCTCCAAATAGAACTGTTCGAGAAGAACGGAGGTAGACACTTAAATATCGACATCAAGAACAAGACAATTGTAAACGCCAGGCTGCTTGAGTAGAGTATGCTTTCAGATTTAAATCATTATTACAAACTTTTAAACAGAACGTTTATGAACACAAAAAATTTTGAATTTTTAAGAGATGGTCTCAAATACATGGGCTTCGGCGAGAAGCTCAATACTGACCTTGAGACGAAGATCAAAGAACAACCTGGTGAATTCCAACTCGCGCTCCAGGGCGAGTTCAAAAGAGACGGAGTCACAGATAAAGTGGACTACAAGCTTGACTTTAAGAAATCCGATCAGACCGATATGTATTTCTTCAACCGGTATCAAGCTACGCTCAAGGGGGAAGATCCTTCGCAGGACAAGTCACAGACTTTCTATGTGACCAAGAACTCAGGAATGACCGCCAAGGAAGCGTACAATCTATTGAGTGGGCGATCGGTCAACAAAGATTTGACAAATAAAGAAGGTCAGCCTTTCAACGCCTGGCTTCAGCTCGACTTCAAAGAGAAGGACAAGAACGATAACTTCAAAGTGAAGCAGTATCATTCCGGATATGGTTACGACCTGGAGGCGGTACTAAATCGCTACCCAATCAAAGAACTCTCAAGCGATGACGACAGGCTTAAGATTATACGGTCACTCGAAAAAGGCAACGTGCATCAAGTGACTTTCTTGAAAGAAGGAAAGGAAGATAAGATGCACATCGAAGCGAACCCGCAGTTTAAGACCCTGAATCTTTATGATGTGAAAATGCAGAAGGTGTTTCAAGGAATTGAAAGAAAGGAAGTGAAAGAGCCTGAAAAGGGAATAGAGCAAGAGAAGTCGAAAGACAAAAAGGAAACTAAGAAGCAGGAATCTGATGATGAAAGTGAAGTGGGGCAACAAAAGCAAAGAACAAGAAAACGAGGTGCAAGGGTTTAAGTAGGGAATCAGCGCCTTTTTGACCTGCCGCAGCAACGGCAGGTCTTTTCTTTTGATTATAAAATCGAATATGAATATATTTAATTCGGGTTAATTTTATTTTCGCCTCATCCATTTCCAGGCCATTGACCCGTGAACTCAATTGACAATTATGGCAACTGCGGTCAGGACGGAGCCTATCTCATTAAACGAGAGCACCCTAGAAACTAATATTGTTGGTGAGATCGCCGCACTGTTCAATAATCCTTTCAACTTCGGTTATCCTGCGCGGTTAAGGTGGTTATTTGATTTCTCCAGAATAAATCTGAATGCATTCAACAGAAGGAAGACAAAAATTTACCGATTAACTCCCAATGAGGAGAACAAAGGTGGTGGCTGGGACAGCAAAGTCGTAATACCTACAGGGAAAAATGGCAGCCGGGCGATATTCATTCAATTCAAACGTGGCAAGCACAGCGAGGGCAATGATTTAGCTGATAGCATTTTTAATTTAAAGAAGAAGACGCCAAATAAACATGCAGAATTTGATTTCAACGATAATTCAAACAATAATCAGCACGCCACCTTAAAGTCCTTATCTGACCAACTACACGCCAATGGCGTTTCACCAAACAGCGTTATGTATGCGTTTCCGCGTATCACTTCCCTTGATGCATTTGATAAGTTACAAGAGGATCTGTTATTGCACACATCGTTTCTTACCCTACCAGAAATTGACGACGAGGCAAGCAATGCAGGTGTCGATCTTTATGATAATTCAACACACCATTTCCGCACCTGCTACTTGGACGAAAAACGACGCGAAATTTCATCTAAACCATTTCAACTACGCCAAGAGAATATTAATGAAGGCGTGATCACAGAAATAATACTTACCAAATTAACTTTTCTCCGCGATCAGTTCTTGAAACAAAGATCGCCGTTGAATATAGTCGATACTGATCTTCTGCTGATGTTGGCTGACTATTTGAAGATCAATCCGCTGGAATCTATTTCTCAAGATGAATTACTTCCGTACGGCACCTATAATGAGTTTAGGGACTATTTCGTTCAACTTAAAAAACAACGAAACAATAATTTTAGCGGGATATTTCAGGACTTTAATGACAACTCGAATACTTTCAATTGGAGAGACCGGGTATTTAAGCGAGTTGCAACTTTTCTTGCAGGGAGTCAAAGAGATTCCATCGATATGCAATCGCAGGTACCAACACAATTTTCATTTAACGTATCTGCTCTTCCCGAACAAATGAGGCTTGAACTTGATGGCCCAGTAACTATGCTAACTTTTTGACAGCTTACTTGGGCAACTCTAATGAAAGAAATACGGATAAGCCCTAAATACTCTTTGAACGATTGGACGGGACTCGACCTGGGACTGGTAGGTAGCCCTGATTGGAAAGTGGCGATCGACATTTTTCAAGATCGAATCGAGGGAAGGTTTCTAAGACAAGTTGATGAATTACTGGCAAACAAAAACAAAGGTATTAGGTCATTTGCCGGATTTGTTATTATTGCGATTGATTGTTTACTGATAGAAACATTGGAGCAATTTAACAGGGGAGCGAAACGGACTGGTAAGGACGAGGATGAAAAGATATTTCATGATTTTTTTCAAAGATCTACACCTCTTGCGTCCTTCTTCAATACAACTGACAAGACAAGAGTTTTCTATAATCAAATCAGGTGTGGCATCTTGCATCAAGCGCAAACCAAAAAGAAGTCGATTATTCACTATAGAATTGGAACACCGGTTTTGGCTTGGATTGATCCGAACGATATAAGTCAGGGTATTTCCTTGAACCGGACTAAATTCCACAGAGAGGTAAAGAATATCTTCGAGGACTATTTGTTGGAATTGCGCAAAGGCAGAGACTTGAATTTGAGGAGGAAAATGCAACGCAAAATGAATTTCATAGCAAAGCAATCTTAGATAGATATGGCTCTTACAATTACAACCCTTAAACTACTTAATGGGTATATCAATGGCGTGATGCAAAGAGCGGAGCACCATGCGGAAAGTGTCAATGAAATCGTTTTAACGTTGGCAGGAGCTGTGATTTGGAAAGCCACACAAGACGTTGAGGTAAGGACTTATGGCGATGAGACTGCCAATATCTTATGGCTAACGGTTGGCCAAAACAGGTATGCCTTGGGCTTTAATCATCATTCTGGCGAAATCGAACTCCATGAACGAACTCAAAATGGTATCGTATTAGCAAGTTTCAGCAATAAGTCCACAGCTGAACAGGTAAAACAGGTGTTTGACAGATTATAGAACCCGGAGTCCACTTTGGATTTAACGCTACCTTCTATCTATGTCTATGCCTTTCCAATTTGATTGCTAGCCGATCAGTTCGGAACAAGGAAATCCCGAACATCCCTTTTCAATATTTTCGATATCTCATATAGCGTTTCTATTGACGGCTGCCTGGTATTAGTGCACCAACGCGAGACGGTTTGTTCTGATACTTTGAGCGCCTCAGCCAGTTCTTTGCTGGATTGCCCGCTCTCCGCCAGGATCGCCTTAATTCTGTTATACACCTTTTTAGCCATCAGCCGTCGCTTTCAGACAAATATATCTAGCTAAAAATTGCCCAATTTGGCCGGTAAAACATCTATTTTGGAATATTAATAGTCCAAAAAGGAATATTTATTATTATAATTGGATCATATTTGTTTGATTTTACCAGGAACCGACTTTTTAAATAAAAACTCAAAAATCCAATGCGCTACCCATTCATCAAACTGCCAAGGAAAGTGGAAATGGCTCTTTTTCTTATCGCGGAAGAACTGAAGAGCCGCAAATTTTTCAACGGCCTAAGAAATTTAGGCCTCGACGATTGCTCGTATGAACATCACTTCAATTCTCCTATTGCACATTACATGGGCCTGGAGGATCATTCCGACACGATGTATTCCCGTATCGACGACCTTCTCGAAAAACATTCATCGAAAGTCAATGCAGACGATGGCGAGTCAGTTATGAGACAGGTGTTGACAGTCTATGTTGATCTTGTAATCGAACGAAGAGCCCAACACCGAAATAAACTCCGAAACGATGTCAAACTAACTGGCTTCGAAACGATCCCAAGGTCAAAAGAGTCAAGACAGGATCTTCGTGACATTTCACCCTTTGAAAGCATTTCCATTGAGACTTTTGCTGACGTTGTTCTCAAACATGGAGATAAAGAAGAAATTGAAATTGTCTCAGGCTCCAATCCAGACAATTATATAGTTGCTTTCGTTGAGAACAAGCGCCTTTTCGTTTCCACCGGCAAGATTGACCCAAGGCCCACACAGGCGACCATCTATATTACCTACCAAAAGTTAAACGGATTGGTGGTCAATCATTGTGGTAAGCTCACCACAGATGGAACAATACGAACCGACAGGCTTGGTGTAATTCAGAATGGCCGCGGCTCGATAGAACTCGATGTTGATACATTAGTCATTGATCTTACTCTCACGAAGTCCGGCATACTTACCGTTACTGGTTCGTCAGACGAAACTATTGTCCTTAATACCGGAACTGCAAATATTGATGGTTCTGAATTCGAGACCACCTCGGCGAAAGTTACGATCAAGGATACCGGGAATGTCATCTTAGCCATTGAAGATGAACTGACAGCAAGACTTGATGGAGCCGGATGCCTGGAGTACAGTGGGTCCCCAAGATTGAAGGCATTGTCAGGCGAAGGAACAGGAACATTGAAACAAATTAAACCAAACGATCATGGCGACGAAAACGAAGAGAAAGGCGAAAAGCAAGAAGCCTAAATCGAAAACATCCGAACCGATTCTCAGTATCAAACTCCAAGAAAGTTTTGCACGTTTTCTTGAATTCGTTTCCCCGAAGCACTTCAGTCGAAGCTTGCGTGATGCAACATTAGAGATTTCAGAAAATTGCGAAGAAGGCGTGCCTCTTTACCACGGTGATTTAGTAAGAGGCCTCGAAATGTTTTTCCATGTTCTTGATTTAGCGGAAGACGAAGGGAAGTACAATAACAATGAATACTACGATTGAAGAAACCTTGAGTGGAAATCTTTGACGACGATCAGGAATTGTTATCCAGGATGCGGCTTGATGATCATGTCGCTTTCGAGATAATTTTTAATCGCTACGTCAGGCAATTGTACGCGTATGTGTCCAACAAGGTAATCTCACCAAACGCTCAGCAAAAAATCCTTGAACGGGTATTTGTTTCTCTTTGGAACGACAGAAGTTCCATTGGTGATCGAGTCCTCAAGGATCACCTGTATACCTTGACGAGGTACGAACTAATTCGGCATATCAGGCAGAGCGATGATTTCGATGAATATCTGAAATCATTTAAAGGCTTTAATCAAGACGAGTAAATGAAACTACTCCTATCATCGAATGAGATTCCGACAAAGCAATCTTTTAGTTGGAGTCTCACCTAGGAACGGCCTTCCCTCGAAAGCTAAAGATTGCTTTCATCCGTATTGTCTAAAGGCTCTCAGTTTGCCTACCGCCTGAGCGTTGTGAATTATAGTAATTGATCTCCTCTCTGAGACAATACATCATCAATGCATTAAATGTTGGGTGAGCATAGATGCGATTTAACTTCCTATTGATCAGGGGTTGAAGTTGTTCCTCACCCATTCCAGGAAAATAAGCCTTGGTTGCAGATATGGATCAGTCCTACGGCGACCCTGGTAATATCCATTGAAATTTGCAGTTAAGACTTCGGTATCGAGGCCTATTGTTTTCAAAATGGACCAAACCTTTTCGGCTTTTGGCATTTCAAAGACCAATTTGACCTCCTCGCTGACCATCGAGGCAAAGGAATCCAGTTGTGACTTATTTTGCTAACAATTTTAGTAATTCTGATGACAACCCTCTAATTTTGTGGAAACAAGAGAAAATTGGAATTCAGGTTTAGGTCATTCAAAGAGCCGGAGTTTGATTCGTTACTTCACAGCTTGCGGCACGCGCATAATCTAGGTGCTGGGCACGTCGTGACGTACAATAGAGACGGTGATTTAACAACCGCAATTATAGAAGACAATGTTATTGCCCAATTTTCAGAAGAGGAATTGGCAGAATTGACCACAGTGAGATAAGCTCTCGAAACTAATAAACAGTTAACGCATTATGAAAACTGAACAGAGAACAATCAAGATCCGGGCGATGATGAATACCAATCTGGAGTTTACAGACAGAGCTCGGGGTAAATTCAGTCAAAAGTTCGTTGATTTCCTTGTGGACACAGATGAGAGCTTTCGGAATGAATTGATGATCCCAATAAATAATGAGGTAGGCCTATTCAATTGGGCTATTGACTTCATTGAGAATCCAGCCGAAGGTTTCCTGGTTGACATCTTCTGTGATGGGCCTAATGCCTTTCATAAGATTCTCAACGTTGTAACCAACCACTTTCCACAGACAGAGTTCCGTTTTTATAACCAGGGACCCATCAATACACAGGCTGCTGCCTGACCATAAACTGAAGACGACAAACCCGTACACAGCAAGCCAAGGGAAGGCAGTCGCCGTCGCGGTATCTAACTTTGCAGCGAAACCTACCGTCATCCGCAATCTTTCGAATTTGAGATGGTTTCGGGCTTTTTTTCAAGGACTAACCTTCTATGGCTTTAATCGTTTACCTTTGCATCCGTGAGATTGATCCGTTTCATATTTGCGATTTATATATTGTTCATGACTGCCTATCCTTGCAGTGACGACAAAACCTGTTTGGATGAGCAAAGAAGCGGAATTGCCATCTTCGACCAAAGCAGTCATAACCACGAGCCAGGGGAGCAGGATTTATGTACCCCGTTTTGTATTTGTTCGTGTTGCACGGCTCACATTCAACTGGTTAACTCTTCGTATTCCAGTTCTCTTGACCTCCTTCACAACACTCAACTCCTTTCTCGCTACGTGGAACGGCCTGCGATTTCCAACAGCGCATCAATCTGGCAACCGCCTAAAGCATAAGCCCACTTTTGTGCTCTGAGATTTCATTCTAGAGCAAATAGATTTCCTGGGCGATCACGTCCAGCGAATGAATCTATTTCGGGCTTGCATGAAACCAAGCAAGACAAGACAGAATAACCGACAAATCGGTGTCAAGAGATTCATTAGGTATGTGCTGCATATCCTAATCGTCCTGCTCTTTCTGCTTTTGATGATTATTGGTTGGCTCATGTCCCATCTAAATCTTACAGATAAACATTACACTAAATGTTAGATACAATTATTCATTATTCGATCAAGAATAAACTTGTGATCGGGTTGTTGACTGTCGGACTGATCGTTTGGGGAGGCTTCTCGCTCACCCGGTTGCGGATCGATGCCGTGCCTGACATCACCAATAATCAGGCACAGATCATTACAACAGCCCCCTCCCAGTCCGCACTTGATATTGAACGCCTTGTTACCTTCCCAATCGAGCAAACGATGGCTACTATACCGAACATCGTGGAGATGCGAAGTTTCTCGCGCTTTGGATTGTCGGTTGTGACAATTGTCTTCAGCGATAACACCGATATATATTGGGCCAGGCAGCAGGTCAATGAACGACTATCTATTGCAGCTGGTCAGATACCAACAGGGATTGGTATGCCCGAACTTGCACCTGTAACCACCGGCCTCGGCGAAATATATCAATACATACTGCGTCCTGAAAAAGGATTTGAAGACAAGTATAATGCGATGGAGCTGCGCACTATTCAGGATTGGATTGTCCGGCGACAGCTGCTGGGAACTCCAGGCGTTGCAGACGTTGCCAGTTTTGGTGGCCTTCTGAAACAATACGAGATTTCCATAAACCCCGATAAGCTCAGGAGCTACAATCTTGGCATTGATGATGTATTTACTGCTCTACAGGATAACAATCAGAATACCGGCGGGGCATATATCGACAAGAAGCCCAACGCCTACTTCATTCGAAGCGTGGGACTGATAGGGTCCATTGAAGACATCGGGAAGATCGTTGTCGCAAATACAGCAGACGGTATCCCTATTCTCATCAGAAATATTGCAGAGGTTCAATTTGGAAATGCGATCCGTTACGGAGCCATGACTTACAATAATGACGGAGAAGTTGTCGGTGCGATCGTGCTTATGCTCAAAGGTGAAAACTCGAATGCCGTTGTCCGCGCGGTGAAAGTTAAAATGGAACAGATCAGGAAAACACTTCCTGAAGGAGTCACCCTCGACGCCTACCTTGATCGTAGCGATCTGGTAGGTCGCGCCATTGGAACTGTTGAGAAAAATTTGGTCGAAGGGGCGCTGATCGTAATCCTGGTGCTCGTGCTCTTTCTTGGAAATTTTCGGGCAGGGCTGATAGTCGCTTCCGTAATTCCACTCGCAATGCTGTTCGCTGTGTCCTTGATGTATGTGTTCGGTGTCTCCGGCAACCTGATGAGCCTTGGCGCGATTGACTTTGGTTTAATTGTAGACGGCGCGGTTATAATCGTAGAAGCAACAATGCATCACCTTGGCCTTCGCCAGACCACGCTGCGCCTGACTCAAACCGAGATGGATTCAGAGGTATATGAATCGGCTTCGAAGATAAGATCGTCAGCTGCGTTTGGAGAAATCATTATCCTGATCGTGTACCTGCCCATTCTTGCACTTGTTGGAGTTGAAGGGAAGATGTTCAAACCAATGGCTCAAACGGTGAGCTTTGCAATTCTCGGTGCATTCATTCTTTCACTCACATACGTTCCGATGATGTCCGCTCTTTTCCTGAGTAAGAACCCGGTCCATAAACGAAATATCTCTGACCAAATGATGGACTTTTTTCACCGACGATATAAGCCGCTGATCTCAGTGGCAATACGCCACAAGATTATTGTTGTAGCCTCATCAGTCGTGTTACTCGCGATCAGTTCAGTCCTTTTTCTTAGGATGGGTGGTGAATTTTTACCGACACTGGAGGAGGGTGACTTTGCAGTTGAGACCCGCGTTTTAACCGGAAGTAGCTTGTCCTACACGACTGATGCGGTGACACAGGCTGCAGGCGTCATTCTGAAAGAATTTCCCGATGAGGTCAGAGAAGTAGTAGGTAAAATCGGTTCATCAGAGATACCGACTGATCCGATGCCGATTGAAGCGGCCGACCTGATGATAATTCTGAAGCCAAAGGATCAATGGACAAAAGCGAGCGGACGCGAGGAACTCGCCGAAAAAATGGCCGAGGCCCTTGAGACAGTTCCTGGGGTAACTTTCGGTTTTCAACAGCCTATTCAAATGCGTTTCAATGAACTGATAAGCGGGGTGCGTCAGGATGTTGCTATCAAGATATTCGGTGAAGACCTTGACGTGCTTACTGGCTTAGCTCAACAGGTTGGCAAGATCGCAGCGTCAACAGATGGGGCCCGTGATGTATACGTTGAACAAGTAACTGGGCTACCACAAATAGTAATTAACATCGACCGCGACGAGATAGCCAAATACGGACTCAGCATTAAATCTGTGAATGAAGCCATCAATACCGCATTCGCTGGACAATCGGCAGGGCTGGTTTTTGAGGGAGAGCGAAGGTATAATCTGACAGTGAGACTTGCCTCTCAAAACAGGCAAAGCATTGAAGACGTCCGAAATCTGTTTGTCACGGCTCCCTCAGGTGAACAGGTTCCACTGAAACAGCTGGCTGATATTGAATTTAAGATCGGACCCAACCAGGTGCAGCGGGAGGATGCTAAACGAAGAATAGTTGTTGCCTTCAACGTGCGGGGACGAGACGTGGCGAGCATCGTCAGCGAGATTCAGGAGAAGATCGACAAAGTTGATTTTCCTGCTGGATATTTTGTCACGTATGGAGGACAATTTGAAAATCTTAAGGAAGCACAAGCAAGACTTTCTCTCGCTGTGCCCGCTGCTCTACTGTTGATCTTCGCGCTATTGTTCTTCACATTTCATTCCGTGAAGCAAGCCGTCTTGATCTTCACGGCGATCCCAATGGCTGCTATTGGCGGAGTCTTTGCATTACTCTTGCGTGGGATGCCATTCAGTATATCGGCGGGTGTAGGTTTCATTGCATTGTTCGGAGTCGCAGTACTTAACGGAATCGTGCTCATCGCGGAATTCAACAGGCTTAGAGCCCAGGGACTTCAGGATCTGAATGATATTATTTTAAAAGGAACCCAGACCCGTTTGCGGCCCGTGTTAATGACGGCAACAGTCGCCTCTCTCGGTTTTCTTCCAATGGCGTTAGCCACCAGTGCTGGCGCGGAAGTTCAGAAACCATTGGCCACCGTGGTAATCGGAGGATTGGTAAGCTCAACCATCTTGACTTTAATTGTTCTGCCCTGCCTGTACGTGGCGTTCGAAAGATTTGGAAGAAAACAAATTAATACTCAATCGGTATGAAAATATTCACGACGATAATATGCTTTCTTTTTATCCTGAAGGCTGGCGCGCAAAATACGCGCCTGACAATTCAGCAAGCCACTGACCAAGCGATAAAAAGCAATTTAAGAATCAGGTCCGCGTCCCTTGAAGTGGAGTCCCAAAAACAATTGAAGAAGACAGGTTTCGATCTGCCAAAAACAAACGTGTCGCTGCTATATGGGCAGTACAACAGCTATGCGCGACGGGATAATAATTTTACGATAACGCAGTCCATTCCGTTCACGACATTGGGCAGTCACGCAGCGCTAAACAGATCATTGATTGCTTCTTCCGAATTAAAGAAGACCGCAACGGAAAGTGAACTGATCTACCAGGTAAAGCAAGTATACTACTTGCTTGCATTTACCAAGGCGCGACAAATCTTGTTGCTTCAGCAAGACAGTATTTACGAAGGGTTCCTTAAATCGGCGAAGCTACGATACCAGACAGGTGAGGCAAATTTGCTGGAACAAACAACAGCAGAAACCCAGCGTAACGAAGTGAAAAACCTCCTTGTCCAAAACAACGCTGCAATAAATATACTTCGTACTCAACTCAAGACCCTTCTTAATAGCTCTGACTTGCCTGAGATTGCAGAGGCGACCTTGCCAGAACTTGTTTTTGATGATGTTGCCGATACTACCGCCTTGGCAGCAAATCCATTGCTTGCATATATGCGACAGCAAGTAGACGTTGCCAAAAGGCAAAAAAAAGTCGAGAATGCCAGGTTCGCCCCCGACTTATTGGTAGGCTACTTTAATCAAACGTTGATTGATGTTCCCAACCTTGAAAATGGAGCACTAGCAACGGCCGGAGACCGGTTCACAGGGTTTCAGGTTGGACTTTCACTTCCACTGTGGTTCGTGCCGCATCAAGGCCGCTCTCAAGCAGCCGAATATTCAAAGCAAGCAGCACAAGCCAACTATCAAAATGAAAAGTTGCTCCTTGAAGGTCAGTTGCAACAAGCAGCACAACAATATGCAAAATCAAAGAGTAGCTTGAATTATTACCGCGAGTCGGCATTGCCAAATGCCGACTTGATCCTAAAGCAGGTGCAGACTGCGCTTCGAAGCGGTAACATCGGATACGCCGAATATCTTCTTGGCGTGCGCAATGCGATAAGCATCAAAGAAGGTTTTTTACAGACACTCAATGACTACAATCAAAGCATTATTTATATCGAATTCTTAGCTGGAAACAGACAATGAAAATCATGAGCAAAAAATATTGGATCTCCCGCATGACGATAGGAATCGTATTCTCGATTCTCATTATATCGTGCACACATAAGCCAGACGAGCAAACACAGACGTCGGAACATCACCAGGAGGAAGAGAATACTGTGGAATTCACAGAGTCTCAATACAAGACCGCTGCAATCGAGCTAGGTAAAATCGAAAACAAGCAGATTAGCGGAACCATTAAGGTTAACGGACAACTGGATGTCCCTCCACAGCAAAAGGTTAGTGTATCGGCACCTCTTGGGGGATTCCTCAAGAATACCCCGCTCCTTCAAGGTACGCGCGTTAAGAAAGGCCAAGTTATTGCTACGATTGAGAACATCGAGTTTGTGCAGTTACAACAAGACTATCTTGAAGCGAGGAATCAGCTTGAGTTCGCAGAAAAAGATTACGAAAGGCAACAGGACCTGGCAAAAGAAAACGTTGCGGCACAGAAAGTTCTTCAACAGGCGAAAACGACTTTCGTTAGCTGGCAATCAAAAGTGATTGGATTGAAAGAAAAACTGAAAGTCCTGAACATCTCTGTAGATCGGTTGAGCCAAGGTGAGGTTTCCAGCGAGATAAACCTTTACTCACCAATCAATGGATATGTAACAGAAGTGAATGTCAACATCGGGAAGTTTGTCAATCCCGCTGACATCCTTTTCGAGATTGTAGATACTGAACATCTTCATGCTGAATTGACAGTCTTTGAAAAGGATGTCCCAAAGCTAAAGATCGGTCAAAAAGTAAGGTTCACTCTTGCCAACGAAACAAAGGAAAGACTAGCCACGGTCTATTTGTTGGGAAGAGAGATTAGCAAAGACCGAACGATCAGAATTCATTGTCATATTGATAATGAGGATACTAACCTGCTCCCCGGGATGTACCTCAAGGCAATTGTCGAAACGGGTGGGATCGAAGTTCCTGCTTTGCCGGATCGTGCAGTGATAGATTTTCAAGGAAAAAAGTACATTTTCTATCAACTGGCTGCCCAACCACATGCTGCATTAAAGGATGAGAGTCAGGTCGAACATGAAAACGAGTATCACTTTATCATGATGGAAGTGCAGACAGGCAACAGTGAAATGGGTTTCACAGAAGTGATTCTGCCGGAGAATTTTCCATCGGAGACCGCTCAAATTGCGGTTAAGAACGCCTACGCCATACTTTCTAAGATGAAGAACAGTGAGGAAGAGGAGTAATGAATCATGGATCATTCATGAAGAATAAATGATAACACTCGTCACAGGAAGCCTTTTGTTAAGCATGCTGCATGCGTTGATACCAAGTCATTGGCTTCCTGTATTGTCCATAGGGAAAAGTGAGAACTGGTCGCGGGCCGAAGCAATATCAGTCACCCTGGTTGCTGGATTGGCTCATGCAGCAAGTACGGCTATAATTGGCGTTGTCATTGGGTTGGTTGGCGTTACAATGGCCGAAAAAGTGGTGTATTTCACTCACTTCATTTCGCCAGCTATCTTGGTCGCACTTGGGTTATTCTATATTTATCAGCATCAGAATCATAAACATCATCATTTTCACATTCCGGCGAATCAAACCTCTATACCCAAGAACAGGATAATTCTAAGTTTAGCAATAGCTATGTTCTTTTCTCCCTGTCTGGAAATCGAGGCGTATTTCCTGATGGCCGGTACGATGGGATGGCCGATCATTCTTTTGACGGCTATGTTATACACGGTGGTAACGGTAACCGGCATGATGGCCTGGGTAGGGTTTACATATAACAGACTTGTACGATTTAATTGGCATTCTTTAGAGCACAATGCCGGGATAATTACCGGCCTGACTCTGGTAGTTACCGGAATAATTTCATTTTTCATTCATTAATATACTTGCTATGGAAATCAAACAAACAACTTCCCTAAATCAGAAAGAGGATTTGAAGATCCGGGCGGAAGGTCATTCTCACGACGATGAGGAAGGCGAAAAAGCAAGCTGGCAGGATCACTGGCAACTGTTGCTGTCGTTGACAATTCTGGCAGTTATGCTAACGATGGAGTTCGCCTTCAAGTACGCGCCGCCATTTCCGACTGACCTGATCATTTACCTGGCGGCATATCTGTTAGGGGGCTACAACGTACTGTTAATGGCTTTGCGGAAAGTAAAGCACTTCGACTTCTTCAATGAATTTTTCCTGATGAGTGTGGCAACGATTGGCGCCTTTGCTATCGGATCATACAGTGAAGGCGTGGCTGTTATGATTTTTTACTCTATTGGAGAATGGTTCCAGGACTCAGCTGTCAGCCGTGCAAAAAGAAGTATCAAGGCTCTGCTTGATATTCGGCCCAATCAGGTTACGGTTATTCGCAATGGAGAGACAGAAGATGTGGACCCTAAAACCGTGCAACTCAACGAAACGATTCAGGTGAAAGCGGGAGAAAAAGTTGCTCTCGACGGCGAGTTGTTGTCGGAGAGTGCTTCGTTTAACACAGCCGCGTTGACCGGAGAAAGCAAGCCTGACAGCAAGGTCAAAGG
Source organism: Cyclobacteriaceae bacterium (assembly GCA_044227305.1). GTDB lineage: Bacteria > Bacteroidota > Bacteroidia > Cytophagales > Cyclobacteriaceae > ELB16-189. The sequence continues at coordinate 365,576 of JBGAFJ010000004.1, forward strand.
TGAAAAGGTCTTTGCGGGGATGATCAACTTGAATACAGTCTCGGATATAAAAGTTACGGCCCTGTTTAAAGACAGCAAGCTGAGCAAGATTCTGGAGATGGTGCAAGATGCTACGGCACGAAAGTCCCAGACTCAACTGTTCATCAGCAAGTTTGCAAAGGTGTATACACCGATTGTTTTTGCCCTGGCGATTGGAGTTTGCCTGGGTCCTTATTTCTTCGAAGCAGACTATGTTTTCAAAGAATGGTTTTATCGGGCCCTTGTCTTCCTTGTGATCAGTTGTCCGTGTGCCTTGGTGGTATCGATACCGCTTGGATACTTTGGCGGGATAGGCTTGGCCTCACGTAACGGAATACTGTTCAAAGGGGGAAACTATCTGGATGTCATGACTAAAGTCGATACGATTGTGATGGATAAGACAGGTACGCTTACGAAAGGCGTTTTCAAAGTTCAGAAAGTCGAACCAAAAAGTATCGGTAAAGATGAACTCCTAAGAATTGCGTCAGCGATTGAAAGAAAGTCAACTCATCCAGTCGGAAAGGCAATTGTGGAGTACGCTCGAAATACAACCACGGACTCAATCGCGCAAAGTGTTGAAGAGATTGCCGGACACGGTCTGAAGGGAACTGTCGATGGCAAACAGATTCTTGCCGGGAACCTGAAACTTTTGAAAAAATTCTCAGTCTCATATCCTGTTGAACTTGAAAACGAAGTCGACACGATTGTAGTTGTTGCTATTGACAACGAGTTCTCAGGTTACATCACCATTTCTGACGAGATCAAGGAGGATGCAAAGCAAGCTATTCAAAGTATGCACCGGTTGAATCTTAAAACGGTGATGTTATCGGGTGACAAGCAATCGGTTGTGGATAAGGTAGCCGCACAGTTAGGTATTGACCAGGCATTTGGTAGTCTGTTGCCGGAGGGCAAGGTTGATAAAGTCAAAACTCTCAAGGAAGAAGGTAGACATATTGCTTTCGTGGGGGATGGAGTAAACGACGCGCCGGTTGTAGCATTGGCCGATGCAGGCATTGCAATGGGTGGACTTGGTAGTGATGCAACAATAGAAACTGCCGATGTGGTTATTCAAAATGACGAACCATCGCGTATTGTCTCAGCGATTAAAGCAGGGCAGATAACGCGACGGATTGTATGGCAAAACATATTCCTGGCAATGACCGTCAAGGTAATCGTTCTTGCGCTCGGCGCTGGAGGTGTCGCTAATTTATGGGAGGCGGTGATTGCCGATGTCGGGGTGGCTTTGCTAGCGATCCTGAACGCAGTTCGAATTCAAAGAATGAAACTGTAATTAGGAAATGAAGACATAATTTTAGCCCGCGTGAAAATCTATATAAAAAATATGGTCTGTGACCGCTGCAAAACCGCAGTGCGAAATGAGCTTGAGAAAGCTGCCATGACGTATAAATCACTGGAACTGGGAGAGATTGAGTTGGATGGCAATGTTTCTGAAGACTCTCTCCGGAGCTTCAAAGACGGGATAGAGGCACTTGGATTTGAGCTTATTGAAGACAAGCCCGCCCGTGAGGTAAACCAGATTAAGAAAATCATCATTGAATGGGTTCGGGAACAGGAGAAGAAAAACAGAAGGCTCAAGTTTTCAGCCTATTTGTCGGAAGTTGTGCATAAAGACTATGCTTCTCTCAGCAATCTTTTTTCAGGTATTGAAGGAACAACTATCGAACAGTATCTGATCAATCAGAAGATCGAACTCGTCAAGGAGCTTTTAGTGTATAATGAGTATACGCTGGCTCAAATTGCCGATCAACTTAATTACAGCAGCGTGCAGCACCTGTCGAGTCAATTCAAGAAGATCACGGGCCTGACACCGACTCATTTCAAGAAGATCGGAGCCCTTAAAAGGCGGCCTATTGACGAAGTATAACTTTTACCCAAAATTATATAACTACCTTTTTCCTCGTGTTTCGTTATTTCCGTTAACGAAAACCATGATCGCATGACCCTTAGTCCCGTTGCCTCAAAACTCAATCTTACTGCTCATATTACATTTTCTGCTGGGTGGATAGGAGCCATTGTCGCGTTCCTGAGTCTGGCAATAGGTGGTCTGCTCGGAGAAAACCCGGAAGGCGTGCGGTCCATGTATATCGGGATGGAAGTCATTGCATGGTTCGTCATCATTCCTTTCTGCATCAGTGCTTTTCTTACGGGCATTGTTCAGTCGCTTACAACTCAGTGGGGTCTTTTTCGACACTATTGGATATTGATCAAGCTCGTCTTAACGACCGTAGCAACGATTGTATTGATGATGCACATGCAGCCGATCACCCACATGGCCTCAATTGCTACTCAACGAAGCCTTAATGTAGGCGAATTGCAGGGGCTTAGGATTCAGCTTATTGCTGATGCAAGTGTTGCCATATTTGTGCTACTTGTTGCAATGGCCCTGTCCGTATATAAACCGTTCGGGAGGATTCAGGCTTCAATCTCTAATCCAACTGATTCAAGCCGGCGAAAGCAATCCCTGGGCTTTTATTTAATACTCGGATTGATTCTGCTATTTATAACCGTAGTGATACTGCATCTCTTTGGAATAAGCCTCGGCCACCATTGATCCATGAATTATAACTCTTTGCCAAAATTGTATAACTACCCTTTCTCAGTCTGTCCGTTACTTTGTGCAGAATTCAAAACTATCAGAATTTATGACGCACACATATGTAGTGAAAGGCGTGACCTGCGAGGGCTGTGTTGCTAAAGTAAAGAGCAAGCTGCTGATGCATCCCGACGTATCATCAGCAGACGTCAAGCTGCAAAATCAGAAGACAACAATTACAATGCAAAGACATTTGACTGTTGACGAACTGCAGGAGGCAATCGGAAGGGGCACAAAGTATCAGATAAGCGCCGACGCAACAGATCACTCGCATGCGGAACTCAAAGATTCCCACAAGTCGTGGCTCGCAACATATAAACCATTGCTGATCATTGCAGCCTTCATCGGGAGTGTTTCCATCCTGACTTCAAGTGCGCATGTAGGTATAGCGATGAACAATTTTATGGCAGGATTCTTCCTGGTATTCTCTTTCTTCAAGTTCCTTGATCTGAAGGCATTTGCTTCAAGCTACGCGATGTACGATGTCCTTACCAAGAAACTTCCGGTCTATGGATACGTCTACCCCTTCATTGAATTAGCTTTGGGATTGGCCTTTCTTACTGGATTCAACCCGATTGTGACGAACTGGACAACGCTGATTGTTATGGGATTCAGCAGCATTGGAGTAATTCAAAGTGTGGTGAGTAAACAAAAGATTCGTTGTGCCTGTCTTGGTGCGGTATTTAACTTGCCCATGAGCACTGTCACAATTGTCGAGGATGCGCTCATGGTTGCAATGTCCGGGTTATTGTTAATTGGTGTACATTGATTCAATGATGGTGCGACTAGCTCTGATATTTGTGCTCGGAATTTTCTCCTTCGCTGTGGACGTCCAGCCATACAAAGTCTTTGTCGCCGGCGAGATGCGAAGGATCATGCAAAGAGGCGAGTTGTCGCCTGTCATCAAACTGGATACAATCAAAGGTAAGCACACGTTCGGACTTGGCCCAGCGGCTTGGCTGAAGGGTGAAATAATCTTGCTTGACGGAGTATCTCATGTATCGTACCTCGACAATGACAAGATCGTAACGATGCAAACACCGGATGCAGAGGCGTCAATGTTCGTTTATGTATCGATTGCTAATTGGCAGATAATCCAAATGGATGAGCCGGTTAATAATATGGAATCTTTAGAATTGATTGTAGAAAAGATCGCGCAACAAAAGGGACTTGACCTTACCCAACCAGTACCGTTCAAGATCATCGTGTCGAAGGAAACTTTGTCCTATCATGTGATTGACTGGAAAGAAGGAACGCCTCACACCACGGCAACTCATAAAAGGTTTGCAAAAATCGGGAGGCTGAACAACGAACCCGTTACCATTGTAGGTTTTTATTCCTCAAGTCATCAGGGCATAATTACTCCGCACACATCGAAAATTCATGCACACTTTCTTGGCGGCAGTGAACAAGTTGTGGGCCATGTCGATGATATTAAAATTGAAAATGGATACAAACTTAGCTTTCCAAAGATCAAATGAAGACTATGCTTTCAACGCGAAAACCTGCCATTTTGAACTGGTTTTTAGATATTTACAGACGGGTATCAACTTATAACGCCGAAAATGCGTTAGATTTGAATTGTCAATGAGCCTTTTGCGACCGACTATATCGATGATCTTTGCTTTCCTGGTGATATTCTCCAGCAGCAACTTCATGGTCGGCCTGCACATCTGTGCAGGGCAAATTCAAAATATTGCATTGTTTGGAAAAGCCGACGGCTGCGAGAAGGAGAAGAAACTTCCAGCTTGTCATAGACACGAATCGATGCCTTGCTGCCAGGATGAAACGATCATCCATGATGCAGATGATTTTCAGGCAAACCCGGTTCAACTGGATTTTACATCTCATGCAACGTTCGAAGTAATTGAGCCCGCAGTTATTCTATCTGAGGTTATATCCTCTACGGCTGTTTCCTCACCACGATATTACAACTACGATCCACCTTTGCGATCTTGCGACCTGACGGTCGCGTTCCAATCCTTTCTTATTTGATTTTATAGCTGTCGAAAGTAACGGCCAGTTATTTCATTAACTGATCGACGCTTTCACTTTTTGTTTGTGGGCATTTCATGCTCGTCATTCAACTCATTTTCAGCTATGATTCAGAACTTAATATCTATATCACTACGCAATAAATTTTTCGTGCTGTTGATCGCGGCAGGTCTGTTTGCATGGGGGATTTATTCCGTGCAAACCAATAAGATCGACGCCATCCCGGACTTGTCGGAGAACCAGGTCATTGTATTCACAGAGTGGATGGGCCGCAGTCCTCAGATCATCGAGGACCAGATCACGTATCCGCTCCTCACCAATCTACAGGGTTTACCGAAGGTGAAGTACGTCCGTGGCGCATCGATGTTCGGAATGAGCTTTATCTATGTCATTTTCAATGACGATGTGGATGTCTATTGGGCGAGACAACGAGTACTGGAAAGACTCAATTCTGCGAACCAAATGCTTCCGTCAGGTGTGACGCCAACGCTGGGTCCTGATGGCACCGGTGTTGGTCACATACTCTGGTATACGCTCGATGCACCTGAGATGGATTTAGGTGAACAACGTGCCGTACAAGATTGGTACGTGAAGTTTGCTTTGCAAAATGTTCCTGGCGTTAGCGAAGTAGCGTCCTTCGGCGGATTTGAAAAAGAGTACCAGGTTACGGTCGATCCCAACAAGCTTACCTATTTCAACCTGTCCATACCGGAGGTCATTCAGGCGGTCCGTAACAACAACAATGAGGCTGGCGGGCGAAAGTTCGAATTGAGCGACATCGGGTATATCATTAAAACCACAGGCTATCTCCAGTCAATACAGGACATCGAATCCATTCCACTAAAAAGCGAGAACGCTACGCCAATCCGGATTAAGGATATCGGTACCGTTCAAATGACCGGAGAAACAAGACTTGGAATATTTGATCTCAATGGAGAGGGAGAAACAGTTGGAGGCATCGTCGTCATGCGGTACGGTGAAAATGCCGATGAGGTAATTAATACGGTGAAAGCAAAGATGGGCGAAGTTGCCAAGGGTCTTCCCGATGGAATGAAATTCAACATCGTCTACGACAGAAGCGGACTGATAGAAGAATCAGTATCATCTATCAAAAGGACATTGATCGAAGAAATGATTGTTGTGTCGTTGGTGGTCATCCTGTTCCTGTTTCATTGGCGGAGCGCGATCAGCATCATCATCCAGATACCGATCACCATTGCCACCAGTTTTATCCTTCTGAATGCATTCGGAATATCATCCAACATCATGTCGTTGACTGGTATTGCACTCGCGATTGGCGTGATCGTCGACAATGGAATTATCATGGCTGAGAACTCGTATCGAAATCTGGCAATAAGACAGGAAGAACTGAATAAACAATTAAAGGACTAGTTATGATACTCAAAAGAAGGAAGGACTATGTCGAAATACCGCGCGAAGAGCGGGAGGCTATTATTGAAAAGTCAAGCAAGCAGGTCTCACGAGGTGTATTTTATTCGACGGTGATCATCATTACTTCGTTCCTGCCAGTGTTCATGCTTACCGGGCAGGAGGGCAAGTTGTTCCACCCGCTAGCGTACACAAAAACGTTTATCCTCATCGTCGACGCGATACTGGTGATCACGCTTGCTCCCGTGATGATCTCGCTTTTTATGCGTGGGAAGTTCAAGAATGAAAAGGCCAACCCGCTTACAAGAGTGCTTGAGAATATTTACGAGCCTGTGATCCGGGCGTGTTTGAATTGGAGAAAGACCACCATTGGTATCAACATTCTCGCGCTTGCTATTAGCGTTCCGTTGCTTATCAGCCTTGGAAGCGAGTTCATGCCTCCGTTGGACGAGCAATCAATCCTGTTCATGCCGGTAACACTGCCTGACGTTTCTAATTCTGAGATCAAACGCATTCTCCAGGTTCAGGACAAGATCATAAAATCCGTTCCAGAAGTTGAGCAGGTATTGGGCAAGGCTGGCCGCGCCAGCACTGCCACAGACAATTCCCCGATCAGCATGATTGAGACGATCATCATGCTCAAGCCCAAGTCGGAATGGAGACAAGGAAAGACCAAAGCTGACATCGTGAATGAATTAGATGCCAAGCTTCAGATTCCCGGAGTAGTGAATGGGTGGACGCAGCCGATCATTAACCGCATTAACATGCTCGCGACCGGCATCCGGACCGATGTCGGTGTTAAGATTCATGGTCAGAATCTCGATTCGATCTATACCGTTTCGCAGCGCGTAAAAAAATTATTGGAAGATGTACCGGGAGTTAAAGACTTGTATGTCGAACCAATTACGGGTGGAAAGTACCTGGTGATTGATATAGACAAGGATAAGCTTGGTCGATACGGACTTGGTGTTGAGGATGTGAATATGATCGTTGAAACGGCGATCGGCGGAACATCGCTGGCCAACACGATCGAGGGTCGGCAAAGATTTTCGATAAACCTCCGATTACCGCAGGACTATCGCAACAGCATAGAACGTCTTAAAAGGATTCCGATAAAAACGCCGGGCCTTGGCACGATCCCGCTTTCATCCGTGGCCGAGTTCAGATTCGAAGATGGACCCCCGATGATCCAGTCTGATAATGCGATGTTACGGGGAGCGGTTCTTTTCAACGTTCGCGAAAGAGATTTGGGAAGCACAGTTCAACAAGCAATTGAAAAAGTCAATTCACAGCTTGGCGAGTTGCCCAATGGATACTTCATCGAATGGAGCGGTCAGTATGAAAACCTGATCCGTGGAAAACGTACGCTCGCATTCATCGCACCTGTCGTGCTGCTGATCATTTTTCTATCGCTTTACCTGGCTTTCAAATCTATACGCGAAGCATTCCTGAGTCTTATCACTATTCCTTTTGCCCTTATCGGCGGCGCTTATATCATTTACTTCTATGGAGTCCATTTGTCTGTTGCCGTAGCCGTGGGATTCATCGCCCTTTTCGGCATTGCAGTAGAGACAGGTGTTGTAATGGTAATCTATCTCAATGACGCGATGCAGCAACTTGTTGCATTAAAAGGAAATTCAAGCGATACAATTACGAAGGAAGATTTAAGGGAATACGTCATCCATGGTGCCGCGAAAAGACTGCGCCCCAAGCTGATGACCGTGTGTGTCGCGTTGTTCGGACTTATTCCCGTGTTGTGGTCTACGGGCGTTGGCAGTGATGTAATGAAGCCGATAGTCCTGCCAATGATTGGAGGAGTGCTGACCTCATCGACACACATCCTTTTGGTAACTCCACTGATCTTTCTGTTAACAAAGGAATATGAATTGAGAAAATTCGGAAAACTAGAGATCCATGATGTCAAGCACTAGAACATTACTCGCAATAGTATCGGTGTTGGTCACTTTTAGTGTCCACGCACAGCGTCCATTTTCTCTCGACAGCGTGCTTTCAGTTGTGAAGAACAACAACCCGATGTTACAGGTCTATAAATCCCGGGCGGAAGCGATGGGGTCGTATGCAAAGGGTGCAAGAAGCCTGATGGCACCGGAAGCCGGGGGAGGTTTATGGATGTTGCCTTACAGCAAAGTCGATGATCCCCGTGATCGCGGGCAGATCATGCTGTCAGTTCAACAAAAATTCACCAATCCATCGAAGCTCCGGGCTAACCAGGGCTACCTGGAGTCGAAGGCCGGTATCGAGCGGGCTGGCGAAGCATTTACTTTCAATGAGTTGAGAGCCGTGGCAAAATCTGCGTATTACCGCTGGATCGTGCTCGAAAAGAAAAAAGTTGTTCTAAAGCAAAACGAGGAGATCATTACCCTGATGTTAAAGATTGCCCAGCTCAGGTATCCTTACAATCAAAGCAAGCTTGGAAATATCTACAAGGCAGAAGGGCGCCTTCAGGAAACGAGGAACATGATATTGATGAATGAAAATCAGATCACTCAACAAAATATCATGCTGGATCAGCTTATGAATATCCCGAAAGACATTCGCTTCTCGATTGATACGACCTATACGCCTCAGTTTGTTCCAGAGCCTGTCGACACTACGTCAATCGCCGAACGAAGGAGTGACGTCCGACGGATCGAAAGGAGCATCCAGTCCATGAGGTTGAACCAGGCGCTGGAAAAATACCAATCAAGACCTGACTTCAATCTGAGCTTCAATCACATGTTCGCGAGAAGCAAGGAAATGCCCAATCAATTTATGTTGCTTGGGATGGTTTCAATACCTATCGCTCCATGGTCATCAAAAATGTACAAAGCAAACATTGAAGGAATGGGCAAGGAAATCGAAGCTATGAAGATTGAGCGGAGCGCAATCATCAATGAAACGCAAGGAATGACGGCTGCAATGGCTGTTGAGATTGCTTCCCTGAAAAAGCAAATAGAGAACTATGAGCAAAGAATTATTCCGGCACTGCGGAAGAACTACGAAACACTTATGCTTTCATACGAAGAGAACAAGGAGGAACTGCCTATTGTGATCGATGCATGGGAGACGCTGAGCATGACACAAATTCAGTACTTGGACACCGTAGAAAAATACTATGAGGGAATTGTCAATTATGAGAAACAGGTTGAAAAATAAACACGCGTTCATCGCTCTCGCGATATTCATAATCGTAATGATGGTGATGGTATCGTGCAACAAAAAAGATAGCCATGCCGCGCATGACGAGTATACTTGTCCGATGCACCCAACTGTTGTACAAGATAAACCCGGGACGTGTCCGATTTGCGGAATGGACCTGGTGAAGAAGAGTCGACAGGGAGACGAAGTTAAGATCACGGCTGAGCTTGGCTATTTACTTAAGCCCACAAATGCTATAGTTACCTCTTCCATCAAAACAATTACTCCAACCCGGAAGGATATGGAGGTTAAAGCGGAAGTCAAAGGAGTTGTTGTTCACGATACACGAAAACTTGCCACCATATCTGCGCGTTATGGCGGCCGTATTGAAAAACTGTTCATCAGGTATAACCAGCAAGCGATAAGCAAGGGGCAGAAGATTTTTGAAATCTATAGCCCTGAATTGATTACAGCCCAACGCGAGTTGTTGTATCTACTTAAATCGGATAGCACCAACACTCGACTGATTGACGCATCCAAACAGAAGCTTGGTTTACTCGGAATGTCCGAAGCGCAGGTTAACAAATTGATCTCATCAAAAGAAGAATCGTATTCATTTCCGGTTTATAGCCCGGTTAATGGATACATCATGGAGCATCCAAGGTCTGACAAAGATGAAATGTCGGGTCGTTCAGAGATAACATCTGAGTTAAAGGTTCGAGAGGGGATGTATGTAACGCCAGGCGAATCCATATTCACAGTCGTGAGTCATTCTGATTTATGGGCTGAGTTTGACGTTCATCAACGTGACGTTCCTGCTGTGAAGCTCAGTGACCCATTAACGATAACAGTTGATAATTCTTCAGAAGGGATGCAAGCGAAAGTAGATTTGATTCAGCCATTTATTAAAGATGGTGAAAGCCTGACTAAAGTTCGTTCATATCTGCAAAATCCACATCAACACTATCACGCGGGCGAATTGGTGACAGCAACTTTTACTTCTTCGGCAAATAGATTGTGGATTCCCATTTCTTCCAAACTAGACCTGGGGACACAGGAAATTGTATTCATTAAGCGACGTGGAACTTTTCGTCCTCAAGTAATATCCTCTGGCCGTCAATCCGATAATTGGATAGAAGTCCTCAAAGGCGTTGAGCCCGGTGACAGCCTTGCCTATAATTCACAGTTTATGGTGGACAGTGAAAGTTTCATTAAAGTCAGAAATTAATTATGAGAGCGGATATAAAAATCATCTTCATATTCATTGCAGTGCTTGTAATGACTAAATGTGGAACGAAAGATGAACATGCCCAGCATGAGGCTTCTGGCATAAAATACACCTGCTCGATGCATCCGCAAGTTATTCAGGATAAGCCGGGCACTTGCCCGATCTGTGGAATGGAACTGGTCAAAATGAATCCTGGTAGTTCTGATGGATCATTGATGTTAAGTGAAAGTCAAATCAAATTAGCCAACATCACGACCACGCTTACGCGCTTTGAGAACATTGGTGAAAGCACCATCCTCACTGGCCGATTAATGACTAGTGAAGAACAAACCGAGGTGGTGAGTAGCCGGGTGCAGGGTCGCATCGAAAAACTTTACTTCAAAGAAGTTGGTCAAAAAGTCGTTCAGGGTCAGGCGCTATATGAAATCTACAGTGAACCACTGCTGACACTTCAGCAAGAATACCTACTAGCCCTTCGTCAGTTTGAGGAATTGAAGGATAACCGTTACAAATCCTTTCTCAAGTCATCCGAGAAAAAACTGATTCTATTCGGAATGACCAAAAAACAAGTAGATCAACTTACTCAAAATAGAAAGACCGATTCACGAATTACTTTTCTCGCACCTGCATCTGGAATCATTGCCACCGTCGATGCAACCGAGGGGCAGTATGTTTCGGAAGGCAGTGCGTTATATCGCATTGAAAAGCTCGATCAAGTTTGGGTGGAGGCCGAATTGTATCCGGGCGAATCCCAGCTGGTTAAAACTGGTGATGTTGTGAAAGTACAGATCGGCGGATTCGAAGGTTTGACAGTTGAGGGGAAGGTTACGTTCCTAAGCCCTGAATATCGGCAGGGAAGCCAGATCATTACCCTGCGAGCTGTCATTGCTAATCCGAAACAGGAGTTCATCCCGGGCATGCAGGCAACCATCATTCTTTCGCACTCAGAAAAGAAGGCTATTGCCCTTCCTGTAGATGCAGTGATTCGCGATGCAAAAGGAAGCCATGTATGGGTACTAGCAAACGATGGAGCGTTCAGGCCGCGAATGGTTAAAACCGGGTTGGAAAATTCTGACAGGGTTGAGATCACGGAAGGCGTTTCTGAAAAGGAAAATGTCGTGATCACGGGGGCTTATTTACTCTACAGTGAGCTGGTGCTCAAAAAAGGTGGCGATCCGATGGCGGGACATCATGATATGAACTAAAAACAAAACCATAAACTCTAATTTAAATCTGTATGAAACCACACTCAGGAATTAGTATCACAATTCTTTTTTCGGCAGTCATGCTGGCAGCATGTTCAGGGGAGAAAAAGGAGTCTGCTGAAAGTCATGAAGCAGAAACAGCCACGGCATCGGCCGAATCCGCAAAAATGGAAGTTAAGGTATTCGAGAATGTCGATGCGTCAGTGAAATCACAGATCAACGGCTTTCTGACTGATTACTTCGCTCTAAATCAAACGCTGATCGAAGACAACCAGGATGGAGCCAAAGCTGCGGCCAAAAAGCTTTCGGAGACGGTGAGAAAATTCGATATGTCGAAGCTTGAGGGGGAGCAAATGGATTTCTACCACATGCAACTTTCGAAGATCAACGCAGCGTTGGGTAACATCGAAAAGAGCGCCGACATCGAAGAGACCCGGCTTGAGCTAGCATCTTTAAGCGAAGCCATGTATTCATTGGCGAAGGCTTATCACCCCAATGATGTTGAGCTCTACTACCAGTTTTGTCCAATGGCTAGGAACAATGAAGGTGCGAACTGGTTGAGTCTAACGAAGGAGATCATTAATCCTTATATGGGACAAAGAATGCTCAAATGCGGTCGCACGCAAGAAACACTTTAATCAAACTAAACAAACAAAAAAGATCATGAAAAATACATTAGCTACCCTTGCACTTTGCGCGTGCTGTTCAACTGGTTTGATGGCACAACACGACCATAACAAGCCGGTGGCGTCAAATGAGATGAATCACATAATGTTCCAGGATGAAAAGATGAGCAATGCTTACGGGGCGTATGTTCTATTGAAGGACGCGTTTGTGGCGTCGGACAATGCAAAAGCAAAGGACGCCGCAGGGGAACTACAAAAATCACTAACGGGCGTTGCCAATTCATCGAAGGCGTCTGAAATCGCTGCTTCAATTAATAAAAGTAGTTCACTTGAAGAACAGCGTAAATCTTTTAGTTCACTCAGTGACGAGATGGCTAAACTCGTAAAGGCTGGAAAGCTGTCAATGGGTTCTATATACCTGGAATATTGCCCGATGGCCAATAACAATGCTGGCGCGTTTTGGCTATCCAATGAGAAGGAGATTAAAAATCCATACTTCGGGGATATGATGCTGAAGTGTGGCTCGGTGAAAGAGACAATTCATTAACTGCCATTGTTATGGCCTCCCCTAAGAGGCCATTTTTATCAGGTTAGAAAAATGTGAAGTAACTATGGATAAGGTTCAGAAATATACATGTCCCATGCATCCCGAGGTAATCAAGGATGCACCTGGAAAATGTCCTAAATGTGGGATGAATTTGGTGCCCGTTAAGGAAAAAGGACATGAAAATCATGAGCACACGCCTCAACATCATCACGAAGAGCATAATCACCGCGCGATTACGCAAACAACGGAAGAAGGGCAGTACTATTGCCCGATGCTTTGTGAGGGCGACAAAAAGTATTCAAAGCCGGGCAACTGTCCTGTTTGTGGAATGCATCTTGTCAAGGAGGTAAAGCTACAGCCAACGGTAAAAGAATATACGTGTCCGATGCACCCGGAGATTATCCGTAGTGAACCGGGGAGTTGCCCGATATGTGGGATGGACCTTGTACCGAGGCTCGCACAAAAAGACAATGAGGAGGAAGAAGCCGCATACAAAGCCATGCTTAAGAGGTTTTGGATTGCATCGGCGTTGACTGTTCCAATCCTGATTATTGCAATGGGCGACATGGTTGGACTGCATCTTCACGATATCGTGTCCGCACAGGTATTGGGTTGGATACAGTTTGTTCTTGCAACTCCCGTAATCCTGTATTCAAGCGGAGACTTTTTTACGCGAGGCTATCAATCTATTGTAAGGTGGTCGCCCAATATGTGGACGCTTATCTCATTAGGTGCAGGAGCAGCCTACCTGTTCAGCATCGTTGCGCTGGTATTTCCAGGAATATTCCCGGACCAGTTCAAGATGGATGGTTCAGTGCATTTATATTTCGAGGCAGCGGCAGTTATTCTATCTCTAATCCTGCTGGGGCAGGTGTTGGAGCTTAAAGCGAGGTCGCGGACAAACAGTGCTATCCGCGCATTGTTGAATCTTGTGCCACCGGAAGTGACAGTGATACGAGACGGTCACGAACAAACTATACCTCTTGAGCAGGTCGTTCTGAACGATATAATCAAAGTACGGCCCGGTGAAAAAGTGGCGGTCGATGGGCAAGTAACAAAAGGCAACAGTTCGGTGAATGAATCAATGATCACCGGTGAACCTATGCCTGTAGAAAAAGCCGAGGGTGATACCGTGACAGGAGGAACAGTTAATGGTACCGGAAGCTTTGAAATGAAGGCACTCAAAGTCGGTTCCGATACACTGCTCGCACAGATCATCGACATGGTCAACAAGGCGAGTCGTTCGAAAGCACCGATTCAAAACCTGGCCGACAGGATCTCAAGATATTTTGTCCCGATCGTTGTTGTCATCGCGATATTGAGTTTCACAGTGTGGGCTATCTGGGGTCCTGATCCAGCGTATGTTTTCGCATTCGCCAACGCAGTCACTGTGCTTATCATAGCGTGTCCATGTGCGCTTGGTCTGGCAACACCGATGTCGATTATGGTTGGAACAGGTAAGGGCGCTTCGTCAGGAGTCCTCATTAAAGAAGCCAAGGTTATCGAGAGCATGGAGAAAGTCAACGTGCTGGTTATAGACAAGACCGGAACGATAACAGTGGGCAAGCCGTCGTTTCAACACATCCAAGTACTTGACAACTCACTTACTGAAAATGAACTACTGACTTTGACAGCCTCAATAGAATCAAATAGCGAGCATCCTCTTGCCAGTGCGATTGTTCAGGCGGCAAAGTCGAAAGGAATTCAACTGCAAACAGTAAAGAATTTCGAATCAATCACGGGCCAGGGAATAAGAGGTATTGTTGGGGACAAGAACGTTTCTGTTGGTAATACAAAACTGATCCAATCTCTTCAATTAAAACCGGAACAAACGATCGTTGCCGACATTGAGACAAGGCAATCAAACGGAGAAACCGTTATGCACATTGTAGTCAATAATAGACTGGCTGGATATGTTTCGGCAGCCGATCCGATAAAAGACAATTCAAAAAGTGCCATCACACAATTACAGAAGCAAGGTTTAAAAGTGATCATGCTTACAGGCGACAACAAGAATACGGCTAGACGGGTGGCGGAAGAATTGGGTTTGGATGGTTATGAAGCTGACTACTTGCCCGCCGACAAGCTCAACAAAGTAAAAGAACTTCAAGGCCAAAATATGATCGTTGCAATGGCGGGTGATGGGATCAACGACGCTCCGGCTCTCGCTCAGGCAAACGTGGGGATTGCAATGGGAACAGGTACGGATGCCGCTATTCAAAGCGCGGGAATTACTCTTGTGAAAGGCGATTTGAAAGGTATCATCCGGGCACGCAAGCTCAGCGTAAAAGTGATGAGCAATATCCGGCAGAATCTCTTTTTCGCATTCATCTACAACGTCATCGGTATTCCGGTGGCCGCCGGAGTATTATATCCTTTCTCTGGTTTGCTTCTAAGTCCAATGCTCGCCGCGTTAGCGATGAGCCTCAGTTCGGTTTCAGTAATCGTCAATAGCCTTCGGCTAAGAGCCTCAAATATCGAAGCAGCATGAGATCCACTCTATATATATGTGTAATCGTGGCTGCCCTTTCGGGGTGTAAGCAGGCCGATATTGAAAAGGTCAAACTGACCGAACTGAACGGTGATCAGATCGACCTCACCGACTACAAAGGTCAGACTGTCTTCATAAACTTCTGGGCGACTTGGTGTGGTCCGTGCATCAAAGAAATGCCGACCATCGACAAGGCTCAGATCGCCTTAAAAGACAAGGGCGTGGTTTTCCTGATTGCATCCGATGAAGAACCCGCCGAGATAAAAGAGTTTATGGAAAATCGACCTTTCAATTTCCACTACGTGCAACTTACCAATATGGAAGAGTTGAAGATCCCCGCATTGCCCACAACCTACATTTTCGACGAAGCAGGCAAGCTCAAGTTCTCTGAAACGGGGACAAGGGACTGGAGTGAACCAAACAACCTAAACCTGATAACAAAATGAAATGGACTTACATAGGCATCGTGACCTTGCTCCTTGGTACTACATCCTGTTCACGTTCAAAGCAGCAAATATCCAGCAATTTTAAAGTTGAAGAACTCGTCGTTCCTTCTGGAAATTCAAGTGCCGAGCCATTCCTGTTCTCCGATAGCAACACGGTCTACCTGTCATGGATTGAGAAAAATGATTCAGGAACCGCCTTCAAAATGTCACGTCTTGAAAATTCGAAGTGGTCTGAGCCCGCAACAATCGCGACGGGCAACACATGGTTTGTGAATTGGGCTGATTATCCAATGCTCGCATCAAAGGGGCAAAACATGATCGCACATTTTTTAGACAAGAGCAGCAAGGGCAAGTATGCGTATGACGTCAAGCTTACGTTCTCTGACAATGGAGGTGAAAGCTGGCGAACTCCGGGTGTACTCAATGACGATGGAAAGGAAGCCGAGCATGGATTTGTAACCTTACTGCCGTATAAGGAAAATTTCTTTGTGACGTGGCTTGATGGACGCAATACAGCAATGGAAGGCATTGAGGGAATGGATCATCATGAGGGACATCATGGAGCAATGAGCTTGCGCGCAGCGATCATCGACTATTCAGGAAAGAACATCAAAGAATGGGAATTGGATAACAAGACGTGTGATTGCTGCCAAACGAGTGCGGCCATTACGCCCGAAGGTCCGGTAGTGGTTTACCGCGACAGATCGGATGACGAAATTCGAGACATGTCCATTGTGCGACTGGTCAACGGCGAGTGGACAACTCCAAAAGCGATACACAATGACAATTGGAAGATTGCCGGGTGTCCTGTTAATGGTCCGCGAGCTACAAGCAAAGGCAATACATTGGCGATAGCGTGGTTCTCGGCAGCAACAGATACAGCGCGTGTGGATGTGATTTTTTCAAATGATGGCGGAGAATCATTTGGACAACCGATAAGGATCGATGAAGGAAACGCAATCGGTAGAGTAGACATTGATGTGATCGATGAGAATACAGCTTTAGTGACCTGGATGGAAGGAGGAGAAATTAAGTTGGCTAAAGTAACATCCGCCGGATTAAAAGAACCATCCGTTACCTTGGCAAATTCATCTGACGCGCGAACCAGCGGATTTCCACAATTGACCATCGCCGGTGGCCGTGCGATAGCAGCGTGGACCGATGATAAAGAAAAGACAATTAAGACAGTATCCATTAACCTCTAAAGACTATGAAGCCACTCATCATTCTACTCACCATTCTTTCGTTCGCTGCGTGCACGGGGAATAAAGATCAAACCGCAGATACTTCGACCTCGCAAGTTGTCGCAAAGGAACAGGCTGATTTTAAAGTAATCGCTGATCAAGAGGAGCCTGACACTGTAAAAGGTAGCATCAAAGCGAAGGCGATGGGTACGATAGGCGATGCACCGATAACTATAAACTACTACTCACCGGCTGTTCGGGGACGTATCATCTGGGGCGGACTGGTTCCTTACGATCAGGTGTGGGTGACAGGTGCGCACCGGGCCACAAATATTGAGTTCGATAAAGATTTGAAGATTGGTGAGAAAATCGTTCCGCCGGGCAAGTATAGTTTGTTCACTATTCCCGGCAAAGATCAGTGGACCCTCATCCTCAATAAAAATTGGGATCAACACCTTGCCGATGACTACGACATGAGCCAGGATGTCGTCAGGGTGAATATAAAGCCAGCCGCTAATGATCTGCCTCAGGAACGTCTACAATTCACTATTAAATCTGAATCGTCTGACGCCGGTGCCATTTCAATCAGGTGGGAAAAAGTATTAATTGAGCTGCCGGTTAGCATCCAATGATTTCGATGTATCAGTTCAAACCGACAAACGCTCAAAACAAAAAGAACGCAAAGATTCTTATTCCTTTTCATTAATCATCGTACGAATTTAGGCTTATGCCGGAATATGCTTGCAAGGAATTTCCGGCATAAACGGTTTCCCCCTTACAGCTATCGCTTTCAGGAACTCCCATTTATTCCGTTCCTCCTTGCGCAAATTCCTTCATAAGCCGGCCTGCGCACCATAATTGATTCAAACGATTATGGAAAACACAAAAAAATTTGAAGTACTAGTAACACAATTGAACAGATTCAGTAGAAAATTTGTGGTTGAGGCCACGTCACCACTTGTGGCAAGGGCGGCAGTAAAAGAAATGATCACGACACAGCCAGTAGATGCAAGAAAGGGAACGTTTGACGGTGGTGAGTTAATCATGAGAGTAAGGGAAGAATCTCAAGCCGAGGACGCTCCAAAGTCTTGGTTTGCGCCCGCAGTGGTGGAGATTGACCTTCAGGACAATGAAAGGCTCAATGTAACACCAACTGAGGTTGCAGTTCAGAAAGCATTCGGAACTGTAATGAGACGATTGAGAGAGCGTCTGAAACTCAGCCAAAGACAGTTCAGCCATTTGGTATACCTTAGACAACCGACAATCGGTGTCCTTGAAAGAGGTGAAACTGGTGTCAGGCTTTTCAACTTCATTAAGATCGCGGTGGCGCTGGATAAGGCACCCGATGACCTTCTGCGGATCGTCGCTAACGAATACGAAAAAATGAATCAAGTGAATCAGGGTTCATCGTAATGAACCCCCGTTCTCCATAAAAATCTTTTCCGCCAAGGACATTAACTCGTAGGCGCTAATATCTAGGCCTTGCGCTAGTTCCTTAATTGTAGTCAAGGGTGGATCAGCAGTTTCATTTTCAACCTCATTTATTAGGTGCTCCGAAAGATTGGATTTAGTAATAACAGATGCGTTAGAAACCCCCTTTTCAGACTTGATCTGTTTGAATGCTTTGCAAAATGCTTGATTGAATTCCATTGCCGCAATTTGTAAGGTCATCAACGTCAAAAAGTAAAAAGGACGCAAAAGTAGGTGCTCATCCGAAAACGAAAAGGCCGTGGTGAATGGGTAATCTGTTGTTGTTATCTGTATGGGATTACCCAGCCTTGTCATTTTCTTTTTCGCACCTTAGCAATTGGCTTTCTTTTTATTTTTTTCTGTTTTTTCATTTTCTTTTGAAAACGTTCCCACTGTCAAAGTCTCGTTAACTCACGTCTTGACTCAGATAATCAGAATCAATATGAAGAATTTCTCCAATGCCTTTCCCTTGGATAAGTTTTCTGGTTGGAAAGAGTTGATCAGTGTCGTTAAATATGTATTGGTCAACATTGAGCAGTGTCGTCTTTATCGGGTTCTCAGCCCAGGGATTGTGCCAGAGAACGGGACGCGCGCTATCGAGGCTCCATCGACCTAGATCTTTAAAAAGCAGGATACCTGATACAGTTTTATTCTGTGGACGACCATTGCATTTCCAGTAGCCATCCTCGTAGAACAACGTCTGCATAATATCTATTTCATCTAAGTACATATCGAAACTATTCAGACAAATCAAATACGGGAGATGAAGAGTTCCGTATTTGCTTGCGCGTTTTCGATTCAATGAATTCCGAAGCGGGCTGATAGAATCAATGATTTCAGCGCCACCACTTCCATTTATTCCGAGCGTTCGTGGACGCCCTTTTGGTTTAGGAATCAACGAGAAAATAATTTTCCACTCACCCTCTTCCATGATCCATTTGTTAAGATCAATTAGAGAAGTTATGGGCTGCTGTCCTGCGCCTATTACCTTCTTGACAAAGGTGATAATCTTGTTCTTCGCGATGGATGCCGTACCGGCTCGTTCAAACTCCACATTGACGTAATATTGGGGTGAAGGGATTGACTCTATTATTTCCTTGATTTCATTCTCCAGTCTTTCTGTACCTGGATTATGATTTGGAAGACCAGATAACGTGCATTCGGCGATTAGAATTTCCTGCTTTCTTTTATAGGCCGTGAAGTCGGGACGTCGACTTGAATCTGCTACTGAATGGGTTTGAAAACTAACTTTATATCCGTGGTGGCGTAGCAATTGAAAAGTGATCAATTCAAAAAATGCCCCCGCATGTTCTTTATCGTCACGAGATGTAAACCTGGCAACAAAGTCTTTGTCGATCGGAAAATCGCAAGCCCATTCCGTCACTTTGTCTCTCACATAGGAGGCTGCCTTCCAAGCAGACTTGTTCAAGAAGTCATACGCAGAGCTCGTGTGGCTCGCCCTAGCACCATCCGTTCTTTTAAAATCATCAAACAAGGAAGTGTTATTCTTTTTCATTTGTCTTCTTCCGCATACTCGCCTAAAGTGAGAAACTAGCCGACGATAAATTCTAGCTGCGACACTTGTCATTTTAGGCCTCTTGATTGCTGTTATAGAAATCAACTATTGATCGAATCGTCCCAAACATGTGCACCTTCTGACCATTCGCTCGTGTAAAGTATGCAAAACTCGTAGGCTCTACTGTATTCCTAAAACTGATCCCGCTCACCCGGTAAAACAAGTCTATCCGGACGAGCTCTTCGAACGATCCCCAAAAGACCGGAATAAGCTGAAAATTTGGATTTTTCCGAATGCCCGTGATATTAAGTTTGTGCTGAATTTTCTGATGAAGAAGATTATTTACTCGCTCATCCGACCAGTTGGCAATATCGGTTAAGTGAACGTTCACAACCTCTACCAAAAGGGTGGATGATTTATTGACGTCAAGGAATTGAAAATCAATTCGAGGTCCGTTGGGAACAGAACTCACCACAGGGACTTCAGCATTCTGTAGCTTGAATTGGGTGTTACGTTTCATGTTATTTAACACAAGAAGCTCGCCGAGGAAATTTCTGAACTTTCTATCAATGTTGGTCAGTAAACCATATAGAGCAGGAACGATTAGTCTTCGTTCGTCTCGATCAAGCCTTTGGATCAACTCTTCGAAAACCTTTTTAATAAAGTCAAGATGGGTGGCAGCCTGTTGATTGCCTTCAATCGCCGCAGTAATAATATTATAAAATGATGCTTCAACCCGAATGGTGCCACCATTTGCTTTAGCCTTCCATTGATTAACCTTTCTTGTCAGGGCTTTTGCTGCTGTTGTCCAGTCCAATTTGTTGTCCCCAAGTAATTCAAAAAATACCGGGAAGTATACTCGAAGACGGCCCTCGACATCGAGCCTTGATTTCTCTACGGGGGGGTTATTCTTTTCATTAATCATTACTCAAATTTACGCTTATGCCGGAATGAGCTAGCAAGGAATTTCCGGCATAAACGGTTTCCCCCTGGCAGTCGTGCCTCCTTTCAGGAACCCCCATTTATTCCGTTCCTCCTTGCGCAAATTCCTTCATAAGCCTGCCGGTGCTCCATAATTAACTCAAACGATTATGGAAACATTAAATGAAAAACAAATGCAACAGGTGGCCGAAATTCAGCTCACCTACAAGTCCAATGTGAAGCCCTCAATGAGGCCCAAGATTTCAGGATCAAGGGACGCTTATGAGGTTCTGAAAAGTAACTGGGATCCGTCTAGGATTGAGTTCCTTGAGCAATTCAAGGTAATGCTTTTGAATCGTGCCAACAAAGTGTTGGGAATTCTGGAAGTGTCAACGGGAGGAGTTACCGGAACAGTTGCCGATCCAAAAGTAATTTTCGCTGCTGCTCTTAAAGCGTGCGCGTGTGGGCTTATAGTGGCTCACAATCATCCTTCGGGAAATTTGACAGCGAGCCAGTCAGATATTGACCTCACTAAGAAGCTAAAGCAAGCAGGGCAATTTCTCGAACTGCCTCTTCTTGATCATGTAATCGTCACAAGTGAAGGCTACTTTTCATTTGCCGATGAAGGGCTTATATAGGCTCTGGAGAGGAAGTGATTCAATAAAATTCAATGTCATTTTGAATCATTTTCTTTCCATCAAATCTCTCTAAATCGTATCTTTATAAATGAGTTCGTCACATACGAATTGATTCACTTTGACTTAAACGCTTGGTGAACTATTCGGTGACCTCCAAAAAAGTGTTCTTATAAGTTACTGTAAAATAGGGGGTTGTGAGAAAGGTTATCATCCTCTCACCCCGACGAGCCCGCTAAGTTCATTCAAACTTAGCGGGCTTTGCTTTCTTAAAGATTCCCGTATTTATTTAGTTCTGCATTGGTCTCGTCGGGGCAGGCCCCGACTGTTCATGATTTGATTTCGGCCAGCTGATTTTATTCTCTGTAATAAGATTGGGGAGCTTATTTTTTGTAGTCAATGGCTAGCCTGTGAGGTCTTAGTCGGAGCAGGATTATTTCAGAAGTTTGTTGATCTGCTCACGCAAAAGTTTTCCGTGAATGTTCTTTGCAGCAATGCTCCCATTTTGATCAATAAGGAAGGATGCGGGTATAACTTCAATTCCGTAATTTCTTGCGATAATTCCCTTAGCCCCTAACAGATCACAATATTGTATCCAATGAAAAAGATTCTCGTATTAGCTATTAGCCTTGCATGCACCGAATGTGTATTCAGCCAAATAACGCGCTTTGGAGCTTCAACTCTTAGTGATAGTACGTCTTTCATTTCGATCCCCTTGGTAATAAAGCAAGGCACCCAGAAGATAGATTGTCTCTTCAACGGAACGTTGACCCGTGGCAGCCTTGATATTTCCCTCAAAGATCCCGAGGGACGGCAGCAAGCTGGCTTTAGCTTGGAGGCAGAAGATGGAAAAACGCCAGGTGGCGCAAGGGGCGGTTCTAAACAGGAATTCAGAAATCCATTTCCGGGAAAGTGGGAATTGACAATTAAGATCTATCACGCAACGGGAATTTTGTCGTACCAATTGGAAACAAAGCCTTGAACCTGAAGCCGTTCTTTCTTCTTTTTTTGTGCGCCTCCTGGGCATGCGGATTTTGTCAGCGTCAGGCAGAAATTAGCGGTCGCATCCTGCTTCCTGATGATTGGCGAAAGGAAGCGTTCATTTGTCAAATTCCTGACTTTAACAGAATGTATCAGGCCTTCGATGCGCTGGTGGTCTCAACGGCAGAAATTGATTCGAGTGGCGATTTCCGTGTTCATTTCCCGGTAGATTCGAAAGAAATGCTTTTTAGGATTCAGTTCATAAAAAAGAGCGATCCGATTTCTACTATAATTATCGGCGGTCAGGAGGAAAATCATGCATTCTTTATTGCGAAAGGTGGCGATCGAATTTCTTTTGTGCAGAACAAATCTGAAATAATCGTTAACCAGGAGAACATAACGGGTGGCCGCTCCAACGATGAGCTTTCGAATTTGCTCAGAACGGCAAAATCAGATACCATACCAAGGGATTCCATCAAGCAAGCACTAATACGAATATTAAGAGAATCGAGCTCGGAGGTGGCTGCTTTGCTTTCAGTCCATTTTATGTTTGGATTAAGCCTTTCTCAGAAGGAAGAAGTGCGTAACCTTCTTTCACGACTTGACAACAACAATCCTTACGGTGAAAGGATATTTAGAGAATATTCAACGGACGGATCCTCGATATTTTATTTCATTTTACTTTCCGCTGTTATTTTGATAACGACTCCTGTGTCAATAAGATATTACGAGAACATACTTCTATCCAAAAACCTACAAACCTTAAGTCCGCGCGAATTGAGTGTTGTTAGGCTCCTCATTGAAAGCAAAAGCAATAAGGAGATTGCGGCGTTACTGAATATTGAACTTAGTACAGTAAAAACACACGTAAATAATTCTTACTCCAAACTTAAGATTAATGATCGCAAGGGGCTAGTCAAATATCACAAATACCTGAACGGAAAAAGTCGAACACACCATTTTGTTTAGACTTTAATGTGCTGAATATGTTTTCCAAATTCAGCCTACTACATGGGGGAATACCGGAAAGAGCTTTGGGAATTTGAAAGGATGAAGTCAACGCATGTACTGAAATCGGGTATGTCAAGAGTACGGAGGTTCAAGACACCGATGTGGAACTATACCAGCGTCACTTTTGATAAATCCGCGCCGATACCTTTCAACGCAGCGTAACTTAGTTTATCAATCATCGCACCGTCAAATCGGATTGTTTTTATGGCGCGGTAATACCTGTTCGTAAGGGCATTCGAACGAAATGACACGTTTTTTAACGTTGCGCCGTTGAACGTAACATCATTGAGTGCCGTGTTGTGAAACTTGACTCCCTCAAAAATCTGTTGGTCGAGGCATAAACCCCGCATATCGGAATTGCTGAAATCCACACCTTCAAAGACACAGTTTTCAAAAATCGTATCTCTCAGGTCAGTCACAGCCAGCTTGACATTCAGCATTTTTATGGCGGTAAATCTTACCCCGTTGAGCTCCAGCTTGCTAAGTTCGGTCCGTACCATAATGGATTTGTGAAAGGTCGAATCGGTAAGGTTGGTGGCAGTAAAGACACAATCTGTCAGATTGGCTTCGTTAAAGTTGATTTCACTTGCATCGCAGGCGTAGAATGAGCTGCCTGTAAGGTCCGCTTTGGAAAAATCGGAATTGCGAAGTGAACTCCCGTTGAATTTTATTTTGTGAGCGACAACGCCTGTAAAATCACTCTTGGTCAGCTCCGTTCCATTGAAGCGGGTCACCAGCTGCGGTTCCCTTGATTCTGAAGATACCAGGGTTTCAATGGTTTGGTTACTCTCACCTTTTTTGTCGTCTGCCGCCAAGTTCTCTGAAAAATAGTTTAGATCGGTCCCCAGAATTTCAGCAAGCCTGTTTAAAGTAAGAATATCCGGGATTGACTCACCGCGTTCCCATTTACCTACTGCTTGTCCGCTGATAAACAGGAGCTGTGCGAGCTGCGCCTGTGACATGTTTTTCTCTTTCCTCGCGTTGGCGATTTTGCTGCCGATCATTTTAGTATCCATGTTTTTTGTTTTTTTGACACTACAAAGATATTTCTCATTACGTCCGATTTTGAATGAAGCCTGCCACTTCTGGTTGTGATCCCGCCACTTATAGTTGCTATTCGACAACCGGCGGTTTTATTCTGAATTTTATTTGACTTTGACTCTGGAGGGAACTGGCCGAATAGACTGAATCTTCGCGGATGTGCACCCGAGTTGGAGAGTGCCGCCAAAGGTCCAGCGCACGAATTTTAGTGCTAACGTTATTTAGCCTGCGCCGAATCAAAGTGAGAGAATTTTGATTCGAAACAAACGGCTTTCCCGAATGTTAAAGTAGCATGGACGTGACGCTCGTTTTTCCGAATCAACTCTACCCGGATCATCCGGCAATCGCCAAATCAAGAGCCATCGTTTTAGCGGAGTGCGATGTGTATTTTTCGCAGTATCGTTTTCATAAGCACAAACTCGTCCTGCACCGCGCTTCGATGAAATCGTTCCAGCATGAACTGGAATCCCGGGGTCACACGGTTGATTACCTGGAATATGGTGTGTCCGGCATCGAAGTCATCATGATTTTTCTTTACAAGGAAGGATTTCGGGAAATTCATTATGCCGATCCCACCGACTACCTGGTCGAGCGACGACTGGTACGTTATGCTGCAAAAAATTCAATGGAGCTAAGAAAATACAATTCCCCTAACTTCATCTGTACACCGGAATATCTGAATGATTTTTTTCAGGACACGGCGAAGTACCGTCTGACGGATTTCTATATCGCGCAACGCAAACGACTGGGCATATTGGTATCAGGTGGTTCGCCGGTCGGAGGCCAGTGGACGTTCGATACGGAGAATCGCAAAAAGCTTCCTAAAGATGAGGTAGTTCCTGAAAGGAGAATGAGTCCGGATAATGAATTTGTTGCAGAAGCAAAGCGATATGTCAACAAACATTTTGGTGAAAATCCTGGCTCCACCGACACGTTCAGTTATGCAATCGACCCTGCTGGTGCCCGGCAACATTTTCAATTCTTTCTTCGCCGCCTGTTTTTGAATTATGGAATTTATCAGGATGCGATCAGAAGGGGGGAGGCGGAGTTGTTTCATTCTTTGCTCACTCCTTATCTAAACACAGGACTGCTCTCGCCCCAGGAGATTGTTGCGGAGGCGCTCGGATTCGCGGAAGAAAACAAGGTTCCGCTTAACTCCTTGGAAGGATTTATCCGACAGATTGTTGGGTGGCGAGAGTTTATACGTGCAATCTATATCCGGGAAGGAGTAAAGCAGCGAACAGCGAACTTCTGGAATCATACCGGAAAATTGCCTCGAAGTTTTTGGGATGCTTCTACAGGTATCGCCCCGGTCGATGACAGCATTCGCAAAGTGCTGAAGTATTCTTACACCCATCACATTGAGCGTCTGATGGTACTCGGAAACTTCATGTTGCTTTGTGAGTTTGACCCGGACGAGGTATATCGGTGGTTTATGGAGATGTTCATTGACTCCTACGACTGGGTGATGGTTCCCAACGTCTATGGGATGAGTCAATTTGCGGATGGAGGGATGATGAGCACAAAGCCGTACATATCAGGCTCGAACTATATTCTTAACATGAGTGACTACGGAAAAGAACCCTGGTGCGAGGTATGGGATGGATTGTTCTGGAGTTTCATAGCCAGGAACCGTGAGTTTTTTGCAGGTAATCCCCGCTTGAGCATGATGGCAGTTCAATTGGAAAAAATGGATCCCGAACGCAGAGACCAGCATCGCACGGTGCGTGAGAGGTTTTTGAAAGAGTTGAGTGCGACGAGCGAGGTGTGATACAGAATGATGTTTGCAACCCGTTATGATGAAGTCCAGGCATCGATTGACCGCATCGATCCATCGGTGTACGCGTCTACGCGGAATTACTATGATGGTCAAACCAGTCGGCTGTCTCCATACCTATCGCGGGGAATGATTGATC
Source organism: Cyclobacteriaceae bacterium (assembly GCA_044227305.1). Taxonomy (GTDB): domain Bacteria; phylum Bacteroidota; class Bacteroidia; order Cytophagales; family Cyclobacteriaceae; genus ELB16-189. The sequence continues at coordinate 391,948 of JBGAFJ010000004.1, forward strand.
CCTTGCAGATTAAGGACAGGCTCCTGGAGAAATTCCCTTTTAAGGATTGTCAGAAGTTTATCTATGAACTGGCCTGGAGAGAATATTTTCAGCGGTGCTGGTGGAAATATGGTGACAGGATTTTTGATGATATGCGGAAGGTTTCCTCCGAATCAGCCAGAGAAAAGGTGGTCAAGAACATGGTGCAGGGGTCCACAGGAATTCATGCGATCGATCGCGAAGTCAATCGTCTGATTACCGAGGGCTATATTCACAATCACGCCCGCATGCACATCGCATCCCTGAGCTGCAATATCGCGCGTGTACACTGGAGTAGACCTGCGCAATGGATGTACTACCACCTTCTGGATGGCGATCTCGCAAGCAATACGCTTAGCTGGCAGTGGGTAGCCGGGACATTTTCGTCGAAGAAGTATTGGTTCAATCAGAAGAATCTCAACGAGTTCAGCAGGTATGAGCAACACGAGACGTTTCTGGATCATCCTTACGAAGAGGTGAGCGTGATGGAAGTTCCTTCCGTTTTACGGGATCACACGGAAATGGAACTTGTAACTTGGTTGCCCGACGAAAAAAAGCCAACGTTAGACTATTCCCTGCCGCTGCTTCTTTATAACAGCTACAATCTCGACCCGATGTGGAGAAAAGAGATGGCGGCAAACCGCATTCTTTTGCTTGAGCCTTCACACTTCAGATTGCATCCGGTGTCGAAATTGGTGATAGAATTCATACTGGCATTGTCATCCAATATACCCGGGATACAGATATTTTCCGGAGAAATACAGAGCATCCAGGGTTTAGAAAGGATTCCTATGATCTGCAGCAAAGCCCATCCGACATCTCTCCATTACCCTGGGGTGAAAGACACACCACCATGGATGTTTCCGGCAGTCCGTGTTGAAGGATCGTTCAGTGCGTTTTGGAAATCCTGCAAAGCTTTTTTGCCTTCTATTGAATGAAGCGGTCGATTTTTTTCAGGCGTGTCCCTTCCTGGTTTCCTGTACGAACATCAACATTCCCAGAAGAGCGAGTGCCCCTGCTACAGTTCCTACACCGGGATAGAACCGGACCGCGAGCCCAAACAATGCCCACGTCAGAGGAAGCGTATACCAAATGAAGCGCAGTCTTTTGTAATAGATTCCGAATACGAGAACAAAGGCAATGATGTACAGGACGACTGCCCAAAATTCAAGAGACAGAGGTTCTCCGTACCATCCTGCAAGGAGAAGCAAGTCTGAGGTGAATGGGATCATGGCAACGGTGAGCCATCCTGCGTAAAGGCCAAGCGTAATGAAAATGAATTTCTCGATGGTTGATTCAAATGGGCTTTTGTATTCAGCGTGCTGCATAATGACGACCGAGATGTAGAGCATAGCCCATTGCAGAAAATAAGGGATCATTACGGCTTCAAATCCCACGAGTACGATCCACACCAGGTTGAGAAAAATACTCAGCGTCACCAAAGGCCTGGTTGATTGAATTCTGTCGCTGGTTTGGTTCCCTTTCACAAGCTGATACAAAGAGTATGTGATAAACCCCAGATAGATCACAGACCAGATGCTGAAAACAAACCCCGGAGGAAGTACGAGGTTCTGCTGGGAAGTCTGATCGGATATCTGGCTTGCTGGACGTAGCGACGTGGCGCCGGAGCTGATGACTGCGATACCGGCAATACTTAAGACGGTTACGACAAGGTTTAGGATGGCGATGAGTCTTTTATTCATTTTTGTCCCCTGAGATCTTATTGTTAAACAATGACTAAAGCTCGATTGTTTAATCCGACATGAAGAGTTTTATCCCGCTTTATACAGAGATCAATGACCTGCATGTCCTCACGGGGTCTTCGCTGAGGACGGACAATCCTTTTTTTCATTGCTTTGACATGGCCGATGCAAACGATCTGAAAATTGATGGTGTTGGCCCGCACCGTGCCAGTTTTTACACCCTTGCTCTGAATTCAGGAACTGAGGATCTGACCTATACGCTTAATAAAAAAGTATTCTCAGGACCGAGTAATTTTTTGCTTTGCGTGGCACCTGGACAGATTGTGAAATGGGAAAAGAAAGGAAGGTGGCTAGGCTACTGCACGTTCTTCAAGAGTGAGTTCGTGACCTCTTTGGGGGGAGTGAATTTCCTTGAGCATTACCCCTTCTTCAATCTTTCGGAAACGAATCTGTTGACTACACGCACTGATCACTCCAGCCCTCTGGCTGAACTCTTCAGGCATATTTTGGAAGAACAGGCATCGGATAAAAATTATTGTGAGGAAGTGATTCGTTCACTGTTCCAGGCTGTTCTCTGGCGTGTCCGAAGAATATACGAGGAGGTGAGACAGCGTGAAGGCATCAGCGATGTACATTCTGTAAAGGCGGCTACGTTTCAATTTCTTGTGAATGAACATTTTCTTTCCCGCGTTGCCGTTGAAGATTACGCTGATATGCTAAATGTCAGCCCGGGTCATCTCGCTGAAAGTGTAAGAAAGGCTACAGGGCGGTCTCCGAAAAATTTCATTAATCAAAGGCGAATGGAGGAGGCTAAGTACCTTCTTACCTATACATCAGAGGATATCGCACAGATTGCTTTTCACCTGAGTTTCCGCGAACCCACTCATTTCAACAGGTTTTTCAAAAAGGAGTCTGGAGTAACGCCTTCTTTTTTCAGGACTTCTTCGAGGAGGACTGTTTCGGTTGCCGATAATGGTTAGCACGGATATTTTTTCCGGCGAGCTTCACGGTTTCTGAAATTCTTTTCGCCCGTGTCAGAGGGAGTTTTGCGTTGTGAATCCATTCAAGAATATTCTTTTTTGAAGATTTTGGAAAATCCTCGAAATATTTTTTAGCCTGTGGTTTTTTTGCAAGGGCGGCTGCTAGATCTTTTGGAATGACGTTCGCGTCCACATCATTCAGCGCATCCCATTGCCCGCCTTTTTTTGCTAGTTCAATAACCCGCAATCCAAAGGACGTCATTTTTCCTTCTCGGATCAGGCGCAACGCTTTCTCTTTGTTTACTGCGCTCCAGTTGCTTTTGGGATTTCGCGGAGCAAAATATTGCAACGACCTCGATTCGTCGAAACGGTTGGGTTTACTGTCTATCCAGCCGTAGCACAGGGCCTCATCGACTGCTTCTGCATAGCGGATGCTTGGCATGCCGCTGTTCACTTTATTGTAAACGAGCCAGACAGCTGATCTTGTCAAGTGATTAACGGAAAGCCAACGGCGCCAGGAACCGCGATTTTTTGCATAGAAAAGGGGTACACGTTTAATGGATTCGGGTAGCCGTTTCATCGCAAAAGGCTGTTCCGAAATTCAATAATGTCATTGGCGACCGCTTTGGGTTCTTCCCATTCTGCAAAATGGCCACCGCTGGGATGCAGATTCCACCGCGTAATATGGTAAGTACGCGCTTCCCATTCCCGGGGCGCGACGGCGATGTCTTTCATTGTCATTAGAAATGCTGTAGGTACATCCACAGTTTTATTAGCGTTGGGACTCCAGGAATGAGCACTTTCATAGTAAGCTCGCATAGATGGGCCGATGGTCTGCGTAAACCAGTAAATGGACAGGTTTGTGAGGATATCATCTTTCGTGAATTTACTCTCAAGGTTCCCGTAGTTATCGCTCCACGAATTGAATTTTTCCACAATCCAGGCTGCCAGACCGACCGGTGAATCGTTGAGTGCGCAGGCGAGTGTCTGTGGTTTGGTTGATTGCTCCATCGCATAGGCACCTTCAGCGGAAAGAAACTGCTGACCCTGCTGAATGAATTTTTTTTCAGCTTCGGAAAGGTCGGACGGTGCCTGGTAGACATAAGGATTGGAGCCGGACAGATGCAACCCGATGATGTTGGTGGGGTGTGCGAGGGCCCATTCTTTTGCCACTCCTGCACCAATGTCACTGGCACGCAACATGAATTTATCGTAACCCAGCTGCTGGGTCATCAGTGAATTGAATAGATCAGCCATTTTGAAGACGGTCATTCCTTTTTCAGTCGCTGCATCCGAAAATCCATATCCGATAAGGGAAGGAACGATGACGTCAAACGAGTTACCATCTTTGTCCGCTTCGGTAAGCAACGGAATTATTTTTTCCATTTGTAAAAACGAACTTGGCCAGCCGTGAAGAAGTACGATAGGAGTGGATTTTTTTCCTTTCCCTCGCTCATGTATAAAATGTACGCGAACGCCATCGACGGTTGATCTGAAATGATTAAACTTATTAAGCCTGGCTTCCTGGCTGCGCCAATTGAAATCATTTGCCCAGTAGTTCGCTAATTCTTTAAGGTAGGCGCGGCTGGCTCCATATTCCCAGCCCGAACTGGTTATCTCATCAGTCCAGCGTGTTGATATAATTCGTTTTTTTAAGTCGGCAAGCTCCTGCTCGGAGATATGTATCCGGAATCGGTCAGGCGCTGTACTCTGGGCGTGATTGATTATTGGCATATGCAGAAAAATAGATAACAGGAATAGATCAGTGAATCTTGATTTTCGTGCGCGCATAGTGAAGAGATTTGATTGAAAGTTCTGATGAATTTATAGCCTCTGTTCACAGATGTGCTTATCAAAATACGGGATTAAATGACCAAAAATTCGCCTCCTCGTGCCTGCCCCGTCTGCTGCTAAAAATGAGCCTTGGAAACAATCCCTCGATCAAGTTGTTAAATAGCGAACAACTAAAGCCTAACGCGCATGAATCTAATAATAATCGGTGCCGGTAAGGGAATCAGCCAAGCCACTGCCAAGATTTTCGGAACACAGGGTTTCAAGGTTGGCCTTATTTCACGCTCCCAGGACAAACTCAACACGCTCTCCGCAGAGTTGTCAGTGTTGGGTGTAGAATGTGCCGTGGCAACTGGCGATGCCGGAGATGCTGCGTCTCTCAATGGAGCCATCGATCAGATTATTCATCTTCATGGCTCACCGGACGTTGTGTTATTCAACGCGTTTTCATTTCGCTCCAAGGGTATTAGTGATGAGAGTTGGGAAGATATCGTCAAAAGTCTTCACGTGAATGCCGGCGGAGCTTTTCATGTTCTTAAGCGATTTCTTCCTGAATTTCAGTCGCGTGGTTATGGCAAATTATTCTTCACTGGCGGTGTACTTGCCACCGCACCAATGCCGCGTTTCTTAGCCTTGGGAATAGGGAAGGCGGCCATGCGCAACCTTGTACTGGCGGCGGCGAAGACCGTTTCAGGCACCGATGTTCACGTGGCAACCCTGACTGTTGCCGGTATGGTTCGCGAAGGCGACAACCACTACGCTCCCCTTTCAATCGCAGCGCAGATCATGGCTCTTTTCAAGCAGAAGTCTTCCGAATACCAGGCTGAAGTGGTTTATTGAATAGGCCAACGCTTAAGTGAAAATAAATTTGCTACCGGGCAGCCCCGAGGTCATCGTCAGCAAATCATTTTTTTGAGTTATTCATTTTTCAAGGCTTCAACCGGATTGCTCACGGCTCCCCGATATGCCTGCACGGCTACGGTGATCCAGGCGATCACGATGATGACGACTGCAGAAGCGCCAAATATCCACCACGACACATCCACTCGGTATGCAAATCCTTCCAGCCATCGGTTGACAATCCACAACGAAACCGGTATCCCGATAACGAAAGCTGCCGCGATCAGCCACATAAAATCACGTGAAACGAGGTGGATAATCTGAACGACGCTTGATCCCAGTACTTTACGTATGCCAATTTCTTTGATGCGTCTGTCGACGTTGTGTTTGGAAAGCCCGAATAGTCCGAGGCATCCGATGAAGATGGCGAGCATGGCAGAGAGTGTAAATATCGTACTGTATTGTTGCTCGGTGTTGTATTTGGCTTTGAGCTTTTCATCGACGAAATCGAATTCGAACGGATTTCCGGGAAAACTTTCCTGATAGAACTTCGCGATTGAACTCAGTTGCTCACTCACAGAGCCATTGGCCAGTTTGAGGGTGTAGTAGCTGCTGTTTCGGGATGGCTGCATAACGATGGGTTCTATCTTAAACTGAGCGGAGAGATGATGATAATCTTTGATTACTCCCTTTATTTCGAGCTCACGTTCCCCCCAAAGAATTTTCTGCCCGATAGCGCTGGTCGAGTTTTCGAATCCCAATGCACGTGCAGCCGTTTCGTTGACGATGACGCGAGCGAATCCTTTCATGCCCTTATCACATTCTTCGGCTGTGAAGTTCAGACCCGCCGCCAACGGAATGCGATAGGTATCCAGATACTTTTCATCAATAGAAAGAATATTGTATGAGGTTCTTTCATCGCCCGGAAGGGGACTCAGGCGTGTGATTCCCGAAGTTGAAAAATTGAAACCATCCATCGGAACGTTGCCCGACTTGCTGAATTGCTGCACAAAAGCCGCCGAGGATATTTTATCTTCGAATTCCGCTTTACGATCAGAATAATTTTCATCCTTCACATCAGCTCCACGCACCACCACGAGATTTGCGATGTTCATTCCGAGGTCAATATTCTGCATGTAACGAAGCTGCTGGTAAACCACAAGAGTAGAAATGAAAAGTACAGCGGACACAACGAATTGAACTACTACCAGTGCTTTCCGCAGCCCGCCTCCTTGGTTTTGTCCTGAGAACCCGGCTTTGAGAACATGCGACGGATCGAATGAAGAAAGCAACACGGCCGTATAGATACCAAATATGAAGGTGCCTGTAAGGATGATGCCGGCGGTAAGTATCCAGAAATTTTGACTGGCAAGGATTGCAGCACTGTTGCGTCGCCCGATTAGCTCATCGTAAGGTCCCTGAAGTATTCCTACAATGGCTATCGCAATGATCAGGGCGAAAACATTTAGCAAAGCGGATTCTGACAAAAACTGTTTGATAAGCTGACCTTTGCTCGCGCCTAACACCTTGCTGATTCCGACCTCCTTCGCCCGTCGCAATGCGCCCGCAGTGGAAAGGTTTACGTAGTTGAACCAGGCTACAGCAAGAATCATAGCTGCGATGATCGACAAGAGGTAAATAAAGCGAAGGCTCCCGAAAGTGGGGAGAGTTTCCGACAATGAACTTCCCAGATGCATGGTTTTGATGGGCTGCAATGCCGCTGTGCCTTTGAAGTCCGGATCTTTACTTTTGATCAGGTCGGCATATTCTTGTGCGACAGGTTCCGACGCAATTCCGGCCTTGAGTTTTAAATAGGTAAACAGCCATTGACTTCCTGTGCCATCAATGCTCGCCCATCCTTCATTGCCTGCAAGATTGTCCTTGTTCTCCAGAGTTCGAAGTGAGAATAAAAGCTCGTAATGCAAGTCAGAGTAGTCAGGCATGTTTTCATAGACTGCCGCCACGGCATACTCGGTCTGTCCAAACTGATTGCTAAGCGTAAGTATATTGCCCGATACACTCAGGTTTCCGAAGTAGCGCATCGCCGCCGATCGGGAGAGGGCAACGGTGTTGGGATTGTTGAGTGATGCAGCTGATCCTGAAATGATTTTGAAAGTGAAGAATCCAAAGAAGTTGCCGTCGACATAAGCAAAGTCATTCTCCCGGAATGATTTGTCAACGGATTTGTTTTCATCAACATACCGCACAACGCCGGTGCCAAGATTAGCACCTTCCGCGATGCGGCAATACTGCTCGATCCCCGGAATTGCACCGGCCGCAAGAGGTGCAAATCCCGGAGCTGAATAAGCACTCCATTCGCTGTTCTCGCTGGTGCCAACGACCCGGTAGATATCCGAGGCATCGACGTGAAATGAGTTGTAACTGCGCTCGAACGCAATGTACTGACCGATGAATATGAATGCAGCCATTCCGGCTGACAAGCCTGCGACATTGATGAATGAAAAGGCGCGGTTCTTTAGCAGTTTCCGAAGAGCGAGTGAAAAGTATTTTGAGATCATAATATGTTTTGCGGCCTAACGCAATTTGTGTGCCCCTTAAAGAAGAGGGCAAAAAGATTCAATTTTGAAGCAATCATCGTGCGGTTTCGGAAACGCACGTTCAAATACGGACGTAATCGCTTAGTCTCTTATCTGCACCCATCGTATCCTGAACGCGCTAAACAACGGGGCTAACGTTCAACTACATTGAGTGCAAACTCAGCTCCCATGCCTGATGTTCTCGCCAGCGTAATCCAGATCATCGCCAGCTGTTCAAGCAGATCGTATTCCTTACTGCCGCCAAGATCATAGACTTTCGAAAATCCTATTTCGCGTGCAAGCTGCCCCGCTACTTCTTTCGCCTGGGGACTCTCGCCGGCATAAAACATATCGATGCCTCCGCTCCGATAAGTGGGGTTCGCCATGTTTTTGGAGCCGGTGCAATTGAAACACTTGACAATGTGTTTGCAGTTGGTCAGTTTCTCAAGAGCCTGTGTCGTGTTGTCAAATCCCTCCGGCTTTGTGCGAAAACTGTTCATGGCGTCAATGATTATTTTGTCCGACACATCGCCAAGCGATCGCGCTATTTCTCCGACGGCTTGAGGAACAGCCGCCATGACCAACACATCGCAGTCGCGTGCGATTTCGCTGACGGTTGCGACAGCAATGTTTTTCTCATGAACCAAAGACGCTCCTTTGAAAGAAGTGGGATTCCTGACGCCAAATGTCACAGTATGACCGTTCCTGGCGAAACCCCGGGCAAGTGCCGCGCCAACATTTCCACTGCCGATAACACCGATCTTCATAATCGTTTTTGATTATAGTTATATAAATAACAGGGTGAGACTAAAATTGTTCGGAGCATCCTCGTTCAGAACTTTTTAATAAGGTACAGTCCGGCCCCCAGTAACAGGATGCCAATGATCCGCTGCCACTGGATGGTATGTACCGGAAAACCAAGCCATCCAAAATGGTCGATCGCTACAGCCATTAACAGTTGGCCAGCGACAACAAAACCGGTAACTGCGGCGATGCCGAGTTTTGGAGAAAGGTAGATGAGCAAAAAGATATAGACCGCACCGAGAATTCCTCCGGCAATCCAACTCATCACGGAGATTTCTTTAAGTTGTGTGACTGCCGGCAACGGCTCCTGCTTGGCGACAAGAAGAAACGCAATCGTGACGGCAGCCACCACGAACACCACGAGTGTTGCGAACAGTCCACTGTGCAGTGACCGGCTGAGCGAGGCGTTGGATGCTGTTTGAAGCGGCACCAAAGCACCGGCGATCAATGCCAATACTATAAAGAGTGATTGTGTATTCATTTTCATAGGGTTCAGAAATTGGTAATTGTAAATCCGTACGTCCAGAAAAGGTCGAAAGGCTTCAATCCTGTAAGCTCAATGTTCTCGTACGAGTAGCGGACCGAGGTGCGGAAGGCTACAAATTTTGAAAAAGGAAATTCCAGCGACTCTTCAGTATGATAACGGAAATTGAAAGATTCGCTGACCGACTGCTGCCACCAGAATTCGTAGGAGATCCGGAAATTATTGGGCAGTGTGTGCTTTCCGAAAATGCGGCCTGTCAACCGTAATGTCTCGATCACATTGGACCCGTTATACCTTTCGTCATCAAAGACTGTTCCGCCGTAACGGGTATTCTCATACGTACCCGTCAGGGAGAGCTTCAAGTTGCTTTTCTTTTTCTGAACCACGTTCCAACTTACGCCGGGTCCAACCTGATAACGGAAATTGATATTCCGCCGGTAGTTCGTTTCAACCAGGCCCATCAGGTAAGGATAAACCCGATTGAAGGGCGTGAGATATACAAAATTATAAGAGATCACATCGCTTTCAGTGAGAACGTATCGCGTGGTGCCGTACTGGTAATCATTGCGGGTGCTGACGCCCCATTTGCTATCCGCATGGGCAGCTTCTGCCCGTGTGAGCAACAAAGTGCGCGCGACGTTTCCATCCAGCAAAGATCCGGTGGCATTGAATTTAAGCTGCCAGTTGATGCTATCACTTTCGTTGAGTTGCCCATGACTGGTATGGAATGCAACGACCGCAACAACGAAGAGCGGCAGCGAAATCTGCTGCCGCCCTGGAAAATATTTCGAACGAATCATTATCGGATGGATGTGAGTATTCTGATGAATTCATCGGGTCGAACCACAAAGGGCAGATGTGAAGTATTCATAGAGTACACCTCTTTGATGGTTCCGTTGTTGCGAACCATCTGTTGCTGTAATGTGAATCCCACAGCAGCATCCTGCGTGGTGTGCACATAGTACTTGGGCACGGAGCCGAACTTTGCAGCAGTCAGCGTTACCTTTTCACCAAGCGGCTTTGAAGGCTCCGCTTTGTGGTACTTGATCAAAGCGTCTTTCATATAGTCCGGGCAGTCGGCACAGACGCCGGGTGCGATCATATCTTTTTTAATGGCAGCTGCCGAGCCATCCGAGGTGAACTCAAGGGCTTTGCCGACTTTACTTTCTGCATCGGTGCCGGCCAGCGACAGGAGGTCTTCACCGTTTCGAGGTAAGTACGCTGATACATAAACGAGTTTATCTATTTTTTTCGGAATGTTCTCAGCCACTTGTGAGATCACAACACCGGCCATACTGTGGCCGACCAGTGTAACTTTTCCTGGTTGCTGATTGATTGCGTCGGTTACTGTTTTTACGTAGTCGGCTAATGAAACTTTATTGGCCGGCGTGAGATCAATTCCATGCGCCGGAAGATTGATGACGACCACATTTGCCTTTTTTGCAAGTTCATTTCTTACGAATCCCCATGCACTCTCGTCTGCCCATGCGCCATGAACGAGCACGTAGGTGGGGTAATTCCGACGCTGTTTCTCAAGTTCAGCGATCACCAACCTGGCGGCTGCAGCACCTGAGTTCTGTTGCTGACCTGTGATGAGGTTTCCATCCTGAACGGCGAATGCTGAAAAGGGAGTGCCAACAACGAATTTGCTGTTCGTCATTTTTCGCGCCTCATCTTCAATTCGGAACGGCTGGATTTTCATTCCTACATAATTGTCCGCGTATTGTTCCTCACTGGCTGCGAAGCCTGTCCATTTTTTTCCATCCACCAGAAATTTTCCGTCAGGAAGTTTAGTCCTCAGAAGAATGCAGGTGCCGTGGCAGATGGCGGCTGTGGGTTTGCCCGTTAGGTGGAAGTCAACAAAGAACTTGTGCAGTTCAGCATTATCGATAAACGTGTACATCGGACCTTGTCCGCCGCATACAAAAATTGCCTTGTAGTCAGATGGATTTACCTGGGAGAGTTTGATTGAATTTTTCAGGATGGCGGACTTTGCAGGATCTTTCTTGAATCCCAGCGAGACATAGTCGAAGGCGGCATATTTGCTTTCGTCCTCCGGATCGCTGAACGCATCGAATTTAATCTCTCCTCCGTCCGGACTTGCGATGTCAACGCTGTATCCTGCTTCCGAGAATTCCCAGTAAGGGTGCGCGATTTCAGCATACCAAACGCCGATGGGCCAACCGGTCTGTTTGCTCACGGAGGGGTTTGAGGCGATCATCAATACGCGGCCGTTGTTACCGGCATTGTGCTGAGCCGATAAAGTGCCTGAAAGGAAAAGTGCGAATAGTAAATACAATAGTGTTTTCATGTTGTTTAGATGGTTTGGCGTGAGAACCCAAAAATCGTTTAGAACCGTTCCGGCATTCAATTGTTTACCCTTTTAGTGTGTTACTTCCCTTTTGGTGAGTAAAGCCCATTGGGGCTATATTCCCTTTCTGTGACCTATCGATGAAATTCAATGTTTAAGACTGCCTATGCCTGACTTCATTTACGACAAGAAGATCTATTATAATCCGGTAGAGTTCGCTCTGGATCGCATCGGGGGAACCTGGAAGATGCCGGTGCTATGGCGTTTGCGTGAAAAGACGCTGCGTTATGGAGAGCTCAAGCAGCAGTTGCCGCACATCAGCGACAAGATGCTCTCCGGAGTGCTGAGATCGCTTGAGCGTGAAGGATTCATTACCAGAAAAGTGTATCCAGTCGTTCCGCCCCGTGCCGAGTATACCATCACACGACGTGGTCTTACCGCGATTCCCGTGATCGAGACGGTGCGGAAGTATGGAGTCCAGCTGATGAAAGAGTTTGGCGTTGAGGAGAAGGTTTCTACGGAGCGGCCCGCTGCAGGAAAGAAGAAATAACTTTCGATTCTGTGAATGTTTTTAATGAAGGTCGTACCGGGTTGGGTCAAGCGACCATAAAAGGTTAAGACAAGATGTGGCCATGTAGTCGGCGCTTGAGCGTGTGTCGATCGACAACGTCTGAGAGTAAACAATAGAAGGTTTCTGTTGTTTTCCATACAATGAACTCCCAACTAATGCTTGATCGCCTTCGCAACAATATTGTTGCCTATGCCGGAAGGATGCCCGAGAATGTGGAGGTGGTCCTCGCACACTTCAAGCCCCTGGAAACTAAGCGCGGGCATATACTCCTGAATGCAGGCGAAGTTTGCAAGTGTGTGTACTACATTGCTGAGGGATGTCTGCAGGTGTTTGTTGCTGATGCGGCGGGTAAAGAATCAACCCGGGAATTTTATGTTGAAGATCAGTGGACCACGGATATTTTCGGTTTTCAAAACCAGTTGCCTTCGACCGAATATATTCGCTGTGCCGAGCCTTGTTCGTTGCTGTATGTGACGCACGATAGTTTTACAAGCCTGGCGAATACTTTCCCACAGTTCGCGGAGATTTATAAAAAGATCCTTGAGGTTTCTTACAACAATACCGTGTATCGTCTGAATACACTCAATTCCATGGACGGCCTGGAGAGACTTCGCTGGCTGATGGAGAACAAACCTAAACTGATGAGTCGTCTCTCCAGCAAGATGCTGGCATCTTATATCGGCCTGAGCGCCGAAACGATGACGCGGCTCAAGAGTAAACTTTAAACTCTTGACATTAGTCAATGCCTGATTTCTTTTGAGCATGCAGTTTTGTTGTAAAACAAAAACAACAAAATCATGAAAGAATTCTTATTGCTCTTCTGGAACGAGTCCGGAAACGGCGGTTATGCCCTGGACCCGGATAAAATGAAATCGGAAATGAGTGCGTGGCAGACGTGGATTGGAAACATTGCCATGATGGGGCAGCTCGTATCCACCAAACCTATAGAATGGCGGGGCTCCACGATCTCGAACAAAGGCGTAGACAATGCGCCGGCAATTCCAGGTGGCGTTATGGTGACCGGCTACATGCTCTGCAGAGCAAAGTCAGAACAGGAAGTGAAAGACTGGGCACATACTTGCCCCATCCTCAAGTCGCCAAAGGGTTTCACGGAGATCAGGGAAGTTTCACCTTTTGAAATTTAGAAGCCATGCAGAAATTTCTTGCTGCGGGGAAGTACGTCTTCCCGCTTTCCTTTCTCATGTATGTCGGACTGCATCTCGGTAAACCGGAAGTGGGTGCGGCATTTGTGCCAGAGTACCTTCCGTTTCCACTGTTATGGAATTACATGACGATGGTATTTATTCTCATGTTTATCGTCAGCGCGGTTGTTGAAAAGCTGGATGGATTGGCCTATTCGTTGATGGCATTGTATGTTGTTTTAATGGCTCTTCTCGTGCATTTGCCGCGGGCGCTGGGGCAGGAATTGGGCGCTGAATTGATGGCAACAAACGTTGCGCAGGCGCGGGAAATGGAAATGGTCAACGTGTTTCGAAACCTGATGGTCGCAGGCGCTTTGATGGGATATGCAAGATTCATTGCCCGAGACAAGCGTTTTATTGGCAGCTAAAACAGGAACAGGCCGCCGGAGATGGCGACCTGTTCTTTGCCGGAATTTTCACTGTCGAATACTTGCTGTTATAAGGACGAATCTTTCATCAAGCATATTGGATTAACGCGTCTGCTTACCTTCTGCAAGTTCTTTGAGTCTGCGATTCATCATCTCAAAGCCCTGCAACGTATTTTTGTCGAGCATTTTTTTGAACAGGGGAACCAGCACGCCGCCGAATTCTTCACGCTGTACGAAAGTGGAAGTGCCATCGGTGTTCTCATAAATTTCGAAAATATGTTCACCATCAAAGAGACCTGGAGTGAAAAGATGTCCGAGCCATCTTAATTCACGGGCGGGAATCACTGTCAAAAGGCGTGGCTTGAAGGTCATACCTGAAGCTCCGGGGGGTTCAATACGTGCAACAATTCTGGATCCCTGTACAGGCTCCCCTTTAATAGATTTAATGAAAGGGTTCCATACTTTATAGTCCTCGAACGCGGTAAGTATTTGCCATACTACTTCCGGTTTGGCATGGATGATGATTTCTGTGCGAATTTCTTTGCTTGGCTTTTGCATGCTGTCTGGATTTTTGTTTGTTGATGATCCAAAGGTCGTTGCAGTTCCTGCCTGTGTGTCTTGACAAAAATCAAGAAATGAACGCCGCACAGCTTGCCAATCCGTGTTCACGAATACCTAAATGGGCCATCTTTTTACGTTTGGGATGATTTTCGTCGAAGGCGGCTGAGGTTTTCGGGGGTCATTCCAAGCATCGATGCCAGGTATTGGAGTGGTACGATATTGAATAATTCCGGCTGCGTTTTCATGAGCGCATCGAATCTGGTTTCGCTATCCATATGTAAATGATTGAAAATACGCTCCTCCATTAAGGTGAAACACCTCGCGATGAACATCCGATCGAGTTCCCTCCAGACCGGCAACTCACTCCGAAGTTTGTTATAACTCGCGCGATCGATCGACAAAAGCTGGCATTCGGAAAGGGCTTGCATATTCCAGCGGGCCGGGGTTTGGAATACAAAACTGGTAACGTCCGTGATAAAATATCCCGGAGTGGATATCCATTGTGTGACCTCGCGATTGTCTGCTTCTATGAAAACCCGGATGTATCCGGTGTTTATGAAAGCAAGCCGGTCGCAGTAGCGCCCTTGCCTGACGAAGTATTCACCCTTATCAAGGATGGCCGGAACAAAACATTTGCTGATTACAGCAAGATCAGACGGGGACACCGGCAGATTGTTTTTGATGTATGTCTCAAGTCTTTCCATAGCGATTTTTGAACAGGCCCATGTTGGAAACATTTTAAATAACCTGTTTGTTATTGTATCTGGGTTTGTTTTTTGAACAATGTTCATTTAAATTCGTTCCTTGATTATGACTGTAAAAGAGCGCAAGGCCAGGGAGAAAGCTGAATTGAGGGACCTGATTCTGCAAGGTGCTAAAAAGTTGTTTGTAGAAAAGGGAGTAGAGCAGACAACTATTCGGAGTATCGCTAATGCGATAGACTATAGTATCGGAACAGTTTACGTATACTTTAAAGACAAAGACGCCATTCTTCATGCCTTGCATACACAGGGATTTTCGGAACTCGGAGGCCGTTTTCGGGTCTTGGGCAGCGTACCTGATCCAATGCAAAGGCTAATAGCGATGGGGCGTATATATATCGATTTTGCCAAAGAAAACCCCGATATGTATGAGCTTATGTTCAATTTGCGCGCGCCGATTGATTTTTTAACCGCGATGCACCAGGAACAATGGAATGAGGGAAAAGCCACATTTGAAGCGCTCCGTGGGACAGTTAAATCGTGCCTTGATGCGGGGAGGTTTGCGGGTCACCAGGTTGAGCCGCTCTCGTTTATGATATGGAGCACTGTACATGGAATGTGTAGTCTATGGGTTGCGGGGCGCTCAGGCGGCGTTGATCTGAATGAGCCCGAAACAATTGTCGAGCGCGCCTTTGATGAATTTGTAGCCCTGTTATATAAAGTCTGATTTTTTTTGCACCATTTATGAACAAAGTTCAATAATAAAACATCGATCAAAATAACTTAACAATTTATAACATGAAAGCTTCCATACTGACCCTGGCGGTGGTCCTGGGCTATTTTCTCACAAGCAGTGCCCAATCCCCTGCAGATCAGATACTGGGTGAATGGCTTTCTCCCAAGCGAGACAGCCGAGTCCTTATATATAAGGACGGTGACAAGTATTCAGGCAGGATTGTCTGGGGAACAGGTGGCCCTCCCAACGATAGCAAGAACCCCGATCCCAGCTTGAGGGCGCGCCCACTTGTGGGACTCGTCATCCTGACTGACTTCAGATTTGACGAGTCGAATGAAATCTGGCAAGATGGAGCGATCTATGATCCCAGGGAGGGAAAAACTTATTCATGCAAGATGAGCATGAATGGAGTTGACGAGCTCAACATCCGTGGATTCCTGGGTATTTCCCTTTTTGGCAGAACGGAACAATGGGCTCGCTTGAAGGACACAACAAAATGACTTTACCCAACACAATCAAAAACAACATGAAAGAGCTAATTCTTATTACTGGCGCCTCTTCAGGAATCGGCTACGCCATGGCCAATAAGCTGGCAGAAAAAAAATATGACCTCGTACTCGTTGCCCGTAGTGAAGACAAGTTGTCTGCACAGGCAAAAATTCTCACCGAAAACTATGGAGTTATGGTTCACGTGCTTGTTTTCGACCTTTCTGATCTAACACACGCGCAGCAATTGTTTGATACGGTGAAGGCAAGGGGACTTCGCGTCACCATGCTTGTAAATAACGCAGGCGTAGGCGTGTATGGAAATTTTACGCAGACGAGCCTTGAACAGGAATTGGCTATGATTCGTCTTAACGTGGAATCTCTTTTTATTCTCACCAAACTTTTTGCGAGGGAAATGGTGAGTGCCGGTAGAGGCAGGATCATGAACGTAGCTTCTCTTCTGTCCTTCCTTCCATTTCCCTATTACTCGGTATACTCCGCTACGAAGTCTTTCGTGCTGGCTTTTTCGGAGACGGTTGCCGCAGAGCTGGAGGGCACAGGCGTCATTGTGACAACGCTCTGTCCGGGACCGGTCGACACAGCGTTTAACACCAAGGAGATGTGGAGGACAAATGCATACAAGGCGAATAAGCCTCTTCCAGCTGAAACGGTTGCTGATAAAGCTGTCAAGTTCCTTTTAAAGGGTAAAGGCAAGTTGATCGTCGGCTTCAACAACTGGTTTATCGCAAATCTGCCTCGGATTACACCTGGCTCGATTATGATGAGGATCAAGAAACAGCTAGCCAGCCAAAGAGCAGCGTAAATAGGATTTAGCAAGAAAAGTTTTTAATGAAACCAACCTGTGTTAAGACTTCGTGCCTGTGAGGACTTGAAGCGCCTTGTCTTTCAAAAGAGCCAGATCAATCACAGGCACGTCGGTTTCTTTGGCCAATTCGTCCCAGCGCCGGAGCTCAATGATGCTTTGAAAATCCGGATCTTTTTCGAAAACGGTTGATTCGGCCTCCGTCATTACACCGCCTTGAAATACGAGCGTTTTTTTACTTGCCTCCGACAGTTCGTTGTAGTAATCTGGAAACTTGAATGTGAGGTATCGTTTTGCCTGAACGTGACCCTCCACCAGTTTTGCAATTCGTTCGGGAAAGCCCTTTGACCGTAGAAAATCAGCACCGATTTTTTCATGGCTCTTTACCCCAAATCCTGCCATGGAATTTCCGGCATCTTGAGCCACACAGATGTGTCCGATATCATGAAAGAATGCGGCGAGTATAACTTCATCATCTTTGTTTTCGCGGATCGCCAACTCCGCTGACTGGCTCATGTGTTCCATTTGTGAAACGGGTTCCCCGATGTAATCGGCGGAGCCAAAGCGTTCATACAACGCAAAAATTTCCGCAACAACCAAAGAGGCTTCTTGAACAGTCATCCGGGTAAATATAGCGTGCTGCTTTTTCAAAGTTCGGTCTTCACTTTTTATCAAATAGTTAATTCGTGCATGCAAACTTCAAACAGGATTGATCAAAGCAAAACAACTGAAAGAAATGCATCTGTAACTTTGCAAACATGACGAAACCTGAACTCATCGTCTTCGACCTGGCCGGCACGACGGTTGAAGATAACTACGATGTCCACCGTTGCCTGCAGGACGCCATGTCAGAATTTGGAGTCAGCATCAGCAGGGAAGAAGCAAACGACGTCATGGGAATTCCCAAGCCGGTTGCGATTGAGCGGTTGTTACGCCTGCACAGCAAAGACACAAGCGAATCATTTATTCAGGAAATGCACTCCACCTTTATAAAAAGGATGACCGACTTCTATCGTCACGATTCCGGCGTTAAAGAAAAACTTGGCGTAAGCGACACGTTCTGGGAATTGAAGAAGGCGAACGTGAAAATAGCGGTCGATACAGGGTTTGATCGTGTCATCACTTCGGCACTGCTGGAGCGAATGGGCTGGTCCAGGCGGGGACTTATCGATGTAAGTGTCACGAGCGACGAAGTAGTGAGAGGCAGACCTTTTCCGGACCTGGTTTATAAGGCCATGCAGTTGACTGGTGTTGCCGAGTCGCGCACCGTAGCAAAAGTCGGTGATACCGCCTCCGACATCGGCGAAGGCAAATCTGCCGGTTGCGGCTGGGTTATCGGCATTACATCTGGCGCATTCAGTCGCGAACAGCTTGAGCGCGAGAACCCAACCCATCTGGTTCACACCGTTCCCGAACTCCTGTTCATATTTAATCTGGCGTAATCCTTTACTGGACATTAAAATAAACGTTAACTTAATGTTAACGTACCGATGAGCTGCGGCTTCAATTTTGTCTGAGCTCCACCGGCACGGATTTTTCAGCGATTCGTGTTATGAAAATGTTACTGATCGGGTTGATTTGTTTACGTGCGCTTCACGTAGCAGCCCAGGACGAAACCTGGGTCAACGGCGTAATCGTAACCACCAATAATCACGTCATGACCGGTCAGATTTTATACAATCCCTCCTTTGACCTGGTTGTTTTTCGCGACCATTCCTCTCGAACAGTTGTGATGGCCTCAGACGTGAGATCCCTCCGTTATTTTGATGCATCTTCCAATATCAACCGTCGATTCATTACTGTTCGGAGATCTGATTTGGCCAAGTCGGCAAAGATTTTTGAAGTGGTTTTGAGCGGAGAGGTTACGGTGCTGCGTCATGCAAAATCCGGATGTGGCCCTTCACCATCGGATCGCGATGGATACAACTACTTTTTTGCCAGGAACAATATCGTTGTGCCTTTGAAGAAGTTCAGAAGCAGATTCTACGAGGAAGTCAAAGGGCTTTTGAGAGAGGAGGCAATGAAGTTACGGTTGAATCCGAACGATGAGGCCGATGCAATCAGACTGATAGAAATTTACAACGCGCGCCAGTTCAGCGCGTCATTGGCCAGAAATTAGCAATCGGTTTTTTCTCGTAAAATAAATCAGTGAGGCGAGCACCATCACCATGCCAGCGCCGGAAAGCACATACGCTCCAGCGGTGAAGAATTCGAGCCAGCTTAGATGCGGCTGAGCAAACTGTTTATAGAACAAAACTCCAATGCTGGCTAGGTATCCAATTGAGTCAGCAAGGTACATGACAAATCCCACCGTTCCCGAAATCCTGAACGCGCCGAGCATTCTGTCGAAAAATGAACTGTTGAAGGGTATGTAACCCAGGTAAAGTCCAAACCCAACCAGAGTCATCCAATAGGTGGGTGCAAGCCAGCCGCGCCCGAACGCATAGGTCGCGGAAGTGATGAGTATCATTCCAATAAAAATAAGCGCGTGTATAGCAATAAGAGCTTTGAAGTTATTGCGGATCAGAACCAGGCTTCCGATAAGAATCAGGCATGCAATGCTGATCGGAATTTCTGTAATGGTGAATATCTCCGGTGAATTACCCATCCCCAGTGACTGCCAAATTTCGGCGGCAAAGTTGTCACGAAAATCGCGGAACGCTGTCAGTAAAGCGTAAAGGATAATGATGAAGAGTAAGCCCAGGGCGAATGTTCTGAGAAAAACGATCCTCTCTTTTTTTCCCATGGGCTGGCGACGAGTTCGCAATTGTTCATCATGTGCAGTAGGTGGCGGCGCCTGGTCCAGGAGCCATAGAAACAGAAGCAGTGGTCCGGTAAACAGAAGTGCCGTGATGAATGGCATCCAGGTTTCGGAAACATGCCAATCGCGCATCACAAAAGCGCCGGCAGACTTACATAATCCTGCCGAAAAAATGAAGCTGATAGCCATCCCGGCACCGAGTGCGTCCGTATCGCGTCTTCCTTCCAGGAAACCGAATACCATTCCCCACACCAGTCCCAATGGAAATCCGTTAGTAAAAAGAAAGATGAGGTTGAAAGGGCGGGGTGTGATCGCGAAGAAGAACCAGGAGAGCCCTGCGACGACGACCGTGATCAGAATGCCCGCCGTGCGAGAGGAAGCCTTCAGTTCGGATATGATTTTTATTCCGAAGAATTTTGACGCTGCATACCCCATCACCTGAAATGTCACAAGCCAGATTTTGTAATCAATGCCCAAAAAGCGGACACCGTCGAATACCGCTACTGAAAATGATTTCCGAAACGCATAAACGCAGGAATAAAGACAGAAGGCAGTCAATCCAAGGTATAATGACACGGACACCGAATTGCTGTGTGCAAGCCAGCGACGAATGCCTGAATCCCGGTAAATCAAATCCATGTTCAGGCTTTTTGTGTGGATTGATTATGTTAATCGAATCTTCACAAAAGAATTGCTTTTAAGTCCCGCGGGATCGAAATCTTTGCGAAGAAAAAATTATTAAATCATGAAGCAGCAAGCAGACGTAGCCATTGTAGGTGCTGGGATCGTCGGACTCGCACATGCCTACATGGCACTACGCAAAGGACTTCGTGTGGTCCTTTTCGAAAGGGAGCAGTTCGCGGTGGGAGCATCCGTCAGGAATTTTGGAATGGTTTGGCCTGTTGGTCAGGAGCCGCGTGGCGGACTTGACCGCGCCCTTCGCAGCCGGGAACATTGGGTGGAGATTGCAGCGCAGGCTGGTTTTTGGGTCAATGCGAACGGATCACTGCACCTGGCTTATGAAAAAGATGAGCAAGATGTGCTGGAAGAATTCCTGGCACTTTATCGCAACTGTGGTTACCAATGCGAGTTGATTAGCCCGGCCAGCGCGGTTAAAAAAAGCAATGCGATTCGAGAAAAGAGTCTCAAAGCAGCACTCTGGAGTGAAACTGAAATGATCGTTTATCCACGAGAGGCTATCAGAAGAATTCCGATGTGGCTTGAAGAAAGATTTGGTCTGTTACTTCGTTTTGGACATGTCGTCACCGGCATCAATCTCCCTCAGGTATTCACCGCAAGAGAAACATGGGACGTAGGGCGTGTGGTTGTATGTAGCGGTGCCGATTTTGAAACGCTCTTCCCTCAGGTTTTTGACACGCAGGGTCTGATCAAGTGCAAACTTCAGATGATGAAAGCAGTCCCGGTTAGTCCTGTGGACATCGGGCCTTCCTTGTGTGCCGGCCTGACGTTGCGACACTACGCAGCTTTTTCGAAATGTGCCAGCCTCAAAACGCTGGACATGCGCTATGATCGCCAAAACCCCAAACTCAAAGAACATGGAATCCACATCCTGGTATCTCAAAACCGCGATGGCGAGCTGATCATCGGTGATTCACACCATTATTTCAAAACTGTTGAGCCGTTTGACTCCGAAGAAGTCTGCAACATCATTGAGAAAGAGCTTAAAAAATTCCTGTCTGTTGAATACAGGATTGTAGAACGCTGGAACGGGGTTTACCCAAAACTCCCCGGACATCTGGACACCGTTATTGAACCTGCTCCGGGTGTTCAGGTGGTGAACGGATTGGGTGGTGCGGGAATGACGCTTTCCTTTGGATTGGCCGAAGAAGTGGTCTCCCGCTGGTAGGCACTATCAGGAAGTGGGTCGTAATGAAGGATTCGCTCGTCGATTACTTCCCAACCCTTGTTTTTGTACCGACATTCAAATGAGGCAAAGAGATTATTTTGCCCGTCCTCAATAAATAGTCTGCGGAAAGAAGACGGAACAATTTTAAAAGTGGTTCGGCCCAGGCGGGATGCTACCGCTGCATTTAGCTCAAGTGCGCTTAGGCTGGAAATCTTTCGCCAATCGAGTTTCCTTGCATGCGATTGCAGGTTTTCATATTGGATACCGGCAGCCGATACGGTTATAGGCAGGTACCCGATCAGCGTATCGCGATAGTAGACCTCGCAAAAAAAATTTGAAAAACTTACCGCTGTGACGGGAACTTCAAGAAGTCCGATCAGCCTTTCTTTTTCCTTTTCAAGGTCCATGACTGAGTCGTTTAAGTCAAGCTTCAACTGCCGGAAGAATCATAATCAATTAAGAATACAAGTTTAAAGCTTCGTTGTTGTACCACGGTTAATAGTTTGTTACCAACGGGTTAATGCTAATGTGGGAATAACAGAGATGTAAACTTTTCAAAAACGCAATTACTGGAACGGGATACACAGGGTGGCAACCTTGCGCTTCGAAAACCACAACAAACCTAACATTCTATGAAAAAAACTTTACACCCTTTGAAGAAGAGCGGGGCTTCATTGCAATGGATTGCGATGGCCTTTCTCTTCTTCTGCTTTGCCTTTGAGGTAAGCGCGCAGCGCGTGATTACCGGTAAGGTTACCTCAGGAGAAGACAAGTCGCCGCTGCCCGGCGTGAATATCCTTATTAAAGGCAGTGCTATTGGAACGATCACGGACGCGAATGGTGATTACTCTCTGGGTATCGGATCTGAAAATGACGTGCTCGTTTTTTCATTTGTTGGATTTATTTCTCAGGAACAAACGGTACTCAATAGGACTAACATTGATGTCGTCCTGGCCTCGGATGCAGAACAGCTTTCCGAAGTTGTGGTCACGGCATTGGGTATTGAGAAAGACGCAACGAAACTCGCTTATTCCCAGCAAAAAGTTCAAGGTGTCGACCTCATCAAGGCTCGCGAACCCAATCCCCTCAATTCATTGGTGGGTAAAGTGGCAGGGCTCACGGTGGGGGCATCTTCAGAGATGCTTGGCCGACCGCAGCTCGTTCTTCGTGGTGAGACCGATGTGCTTATTGTCGTAGACGGTGTCCCCGTTGTTTCTGATACATGGAACATAAGCCCTGACGATATAGAAACTTATAACGTGCTGAAAGGCCCCAACGCCGCAGCGCTTTACGGATCCCGCGGAAGGAATGGTGCGATACTCATTACCACGAAGAAGGGAACTAAAGACGGGCGGGGATTTTCCATCGACTTCAATTCGAGCACGATGTTCGACAAGGGTTATCTCACCATTCCCAAAGTGCAGGATGCATACGGACCGGGTGAATATAATACCTATCGATTCGGAGATGACGATTTCGGTCAGAAGAACGGATGGAACCAAAATGATTACGATGTGTGGGGACCAAAATTTAATGGACAGTTGATTTCTCAGTACGACAGTCCCTTTGATCCGAAAGTGGGAGTAAGGGAGGCAACACCTTGGACAGCGCGGGGAAAAGACAACCTGCAGCGTTTCCTTCAGGCTGGCGTACTTTCAACGAATAACATCGCCATCTCCTCCAGTACAGACCGCTATGATTTCAGAGCATCCGTTTCTCACTCTTATCAGCGCGGCATTGTTCCCAACACGGACCTGAAGATCACTAACTTCAACGTGTCGACGGGATACAACTTCACACCCAAGCTCCGGTTTGAGTCAAACATCAACTATAACCGCCAGTACACAGACAACGTACCGGATGTGAACTATGGCCCGAATAGTATCATTTACAACATTGATGTTTGGGCGGGTTCGGATTGGGATATTAATGACCTGAAGAACTACTGGCAGCCGGGCAAAGTGGGAGTTCAGCAGCGCAATTTTGAATACGTCCGCTACAACAATCCCTATTTCTTTGCGCACGAATGGTTGCGGGGTCATCACAAAACCGATGTATACGGATATGTTTCCCTCAAGTATGAGTTCAACGACTGGCTCAGCGCCGCAGTTCGTACGCAGATCACAAGTTGGGATGTAACCCGTACAGAAAAGTTCCCTTTCTCCGCTTCAGCTTATGACCGCGATCAAAAGCAGGGCGACTATCGTGAAGATAAGCGCAATCTTTTCGAAAACAATACGGACGTTTTGTTCAATATCAACAAAGACATTACTCCTGACTTTAAGATCTCCGGACTCGTGGGCGGGAACCTGCGGACCTATGTATACAACGCTTCCTATGCGACCACAGACTATTTGAACGTGCCTGGTGTGTACAATTTCGGCAATTCGAAGAATCCGGTTAAGCTCTACAACTATGAGGCGCCCATGCAGGTGGGAAGCGGATATTATTCGTTCGATTTTTCATTCAGGAATTACCTGACCGTGTCGACCACCGGGCGGGTGGACAAATACTCAACCTTCTATTCCGGTAATAATACCGGGTTTTATCCGTCTGTTGGTATCAGCACGCTCGTCAATAATTACATCACCTTACCTGAGGCGATTTCAATGTTCAAACTCAGAGGCTCTTACGCCAGCGTAAAAAATGCATTTACACAGTCGACGATCGGTCCCGCCTGGCAGGCCAGCGGATATGGCAATCCGCTTGGATACGGCGACATCTATACGACCGCATATGATGGTCCTAATTACAGCTCCAACACGTACACGATTTCACGGCCTTATAACAATGTGAGTGCTGCGTACTTCACAAACCAGCAGGCTTCAACAACTTTGAAGCCGAGTGCGAATTCATCCGTTGAAGTCGGAGCCACACTTCGTTTTTTGGATGACCGTGTTGGATTTGACGTCGCATACTTTGATGCTACCAAAGGTCCCGGAATTGTTCAATCACAATGGTCTGAGGCATCGGGTTTTACAGGCGGTACTGTAAACGGCATCAAGACTGAGAAAAAAGGCTGGGAGGTTTCGCTGAGCGGTACCCCGGTCAAGACGCAGAGCGGGTTTACGTGGAACACGTTGGTGAATTGGTCTACCTACGTTGAACGGTTCAATGAGTTTTATGACGGAAAGACCAGCCTGAGCGGGAAATACATCCCGGGAGCTGACTCGCGAATCACGTATAATGTTGGTGACAGGGTCGATGGTCTTTACGGATTCAAATTTTACAGGGATGCGCAAGGGAACATCATTCATAAGAGCAATGGAGATGTTTTTAGAGATAACCTGGTGGCACAGAAGTTAGGCAACTCCAACCCAGACTGGGTGTGGTCTTTCGTCAACAACTTCAGCTACAAGAACTTCTCGCTCAGCGTCCAGTTTGACGGACGGGTCGGCGGTGTAGGTGTTGACTATGTATATCGGAAGCTATTGCAGGGCGGGCGTGAGATATCAACTGCTGAAGGTGCTTACGGCGATGCCCGGCTCGCGGAGTTCAATGCCAATCCTAACAACGATCCGACGAAAACACCTACTCCTACGTACGTTGGAAACGGTGTAGCGCTCGCATCCGATTCACCGTTGCCCACCGTTGACCCGGTTTCGGGACAAATCACCAACGCCAGTGCGTTGCACCTGGTCGCTAACACGACACCTTATTCACTTCAGGACTACATAGGCTCTGAAACTAAATTTGATGAGCGTGTTTTGGTCAGCAAGACTTTCGTGAAGCTTCGCCAGGTAACGGTGACCTACAATTTCCCATCTAAGCTTCTGGAGAAGACAGCGTTCCGTGCAGCGAGTGTTTCAGTTGTCGGAAGAAACCTGCTTTATTTCTCTGATCGAACCGATATTGACTGGGATGCTTTCATCGGCACGTACAATACCGCTCAGGATCTCCGTTCACCAACACTCAGGAGATTCGGTTTCAATATCAACTTAACCTTCTAACCAGAGACCCTATGAAATACCATAAGATACTTCCTTTCATGATTCTGGCGTTGCTTCTAACAGATTGTCAGGATTACAATGACCTCGTAAAGAACAAGAACTTGCCTACGTCTGCACCGCCTGCCCTCTTGCTCACAGGAGCCATGGAGCACATGAATAATCAAAATGCGTGGAATGGCAAACAGGGATCGCAAAGCGCAGCGCAGTTCTGGATCAGCACCTATGACTACTACGGAACCAACAACTACGACCAGTCGCCCTTTACCAAGTCGACAAACAATTTTGAATTTACCTATACGCCGTCGTCGAACGCAGGTCCGCTACAGGACCTTGTGCAGATGGATCTGGAAGCAAAAAAACTCGGCCTGCCGGATGTAAATGTTTACGGCGCACTGGGTAAGTTTTTGAGAGCGTATTACTTCAACCTCATGAGTCAGAAGTTGGGAGACATCCCGCTGTCACAAGCTCTGAAAGGTTCCGACAACACCACGCCTGTTTATGATACCCAGAAGGATGTTTACATCCAGATCCTTGCCTGGCTTGAGGAAGCAAATTCTGATCTGAGTCAACTCATCGCTTCAGGGGCAACACTGTCCGGAGATGTGTTTCTTGGCAACAATCTTAGCGCCTGGCAGAAGGTAGTCAACTCATTCACGCTGCGTGTCCTGATCAGCCTGAGTAAGAAGGAGAATGAGGCCGGTTTGAATGTTAAGCAGAAGTTTGCAGCCATTGTCGGCGATCCTGCCAAATACCCGGTTATGACCAGCCTGAGTGACAACCTCCAGTATGTTTATAATCAGAACTTCAACAACTATCCGAAGAATCCCACCAGCAAAGGGCGAGATATCACACGAGAGAATATTGGTGCACCGCTGCTCAATCTTACGACTTCTTTGAAGGATCCTCGCACGTTTGTCTTTGCTACCCCTGCGCCCGCCTTGATTGCCGGCGGAAAAGTGTTTACGGACTACACTGCCTACGCAGGCGCCGATGCCGGCTTAAGCATGAGCGATCTGGGGAACAATGCACAGGGAGGGAAATACTCCTATGTTAATCCGTTGCGCTACTATGCTGACTTCGCCGGATCAAAGGCAGAGCCCGCAATGATTGTCGGATACCCGGAACTGTGCTTTAATATCGCTGAGGGAATCAATCGGGGCTGGGCAAGCGGCAACGCAGGCACCTGGTATGTAAAAGGAATCACTGCGTCGATGAATCATTTAGGAATTACCGAGGGAAGCTCCATCACGGTCTCTGATATTCAGAACACGGTCTACGGTACTGTGACAGGAATTTCTATCGCAACCTACCTGGCCCAGCCTGCCGTGCAATACCAGGGCGGCGCCGCAGGGTTGACGCAGATACTGAATCAGAAGTACATCGCATTTTGGCAAAACTCAAATTGGGAAGCGTTCTTTAATCAACGCAGAACAGGTGTACCGGTTTTTTCAGCAGGGCCCGGAAGCGGAAATGGAAATAAGATCGCGCTGCGGTGGCAGTATCCCGTTGCCGAATCAACCGCAAACCAGAAAAATTATACGGATGCAGTTCAGCGCCAATATGCCGGTACCGACGACCTCAACGGTCGCATGTGGATATTACAGTAAATGGGTTTTTAACGTGTAGGAAAATAAAGCCCGGAGCCTTCTTCGGGTTTTATTCTTCTTCAACAAAAATGTCCTGAAAGCATTCGGAGATATCAGCAGAGGGTCGACGCTTTTCAACAGTTATCAATACACAAACTTCAATGTCATCGAGAAGAAACTTTTTGAAACGAACCAGCGCAATCGGGTTTTCCGCGCTGTTTGCTTCGCAGATGTCGAACGCTGTAGCGCCAGCGGATGCCGGAAAGAAGAGACTGCTGCGCGTCGCTCATATTACGGATGTTCATATCACAGACACAGCCATTGCCGCTGCGTGCCTCCGCCGTGTATTTAGAGAAATCAATGCCATGAAAGACAAGCCCGACCTGATTGTCAACACCGGCGACACGGTCATGGATGAGAATAAGCAGACCCGTGAGCACGTCGAGTCACTATGGAGTATATGGAGCAAGATTACAAAAGAGGAGAATAAGATTCGGATGATCAGCGCGCTCGGCAACCACGATGTGTGGTATGGCCCAGATCCCGTCCTTGATGCGGAATACAAGAAAGATGAGCGTTATGGAAAACAGTGGGCTATCAACATGCTGTCTCTTCCGGGACGCCATTACTCTCTTGAATTAAACGGTTGGCATTTTATTGTCCTCGACAGTATTCAAGGTGAAGGTGGATACCAGCTTGATGACGAGCAATTCGAGTGGTTGGCCGGTGAGCTGACTCGGATCAAACCGCAAGACCCCGTCTGTGTCTTGAGCCATGTGCCCATCCTTTCGGTCGGCGCCTGGATGTATGAGACAAAGCGGACACAGGCACTTGCATCCAAATTCCCGTCCGCAGACATGCACCTTGATCATCAGCGGATCAAAGATCTTTTTTACAAACACCCAAATGTAAATTTGTGCCTCAGCGGCCACGTTCATTACGTGGATAGTATCGAATATCTTGGGGTAAAATATTTATGCAATGGAGCGGTATCCGGAAACTGGTGGCGAGCTCCGCTCATGCTTGACGAATTTCCACCAGTCTATGCCATCATTGATCTCTACGAGGACGGAACCAGTACCGAAAAAATCATCACCTACAATTCGACGCTTTGAAAATACGATATGAAAAACTTTGCATTGATTATACTGCTTGCTTTGATCTCTGCCAACGCTTTTTCACAAAAGACGGAAAATGTTGTGCTCATTACCCTGGATGGTATGCGATGGCAGGAAATATTCGGTGGTGCTGAGTCACGTTTGATCTCAAAGAATTTTGGCGATTCCGCAGCGATCACCCGGGACTTTTGGGCTGAGAATTCACAGATGCGTCGTGAAAAGCTCATGCCTTTTTTCTGGGGTGTGATCGCCAGGCAGGGACAGCTGTATGGCAACCGTCATCTTAACAGTTTCGCAAATGTCACCAACAAGCAATGGTTTTCTTATCCGGGTTACAGCGAGATCTTATGCGGATTTGCAGATGATGAACGCATTCATTCCAACGACAAAATGGAAAACCCAAACAAGAACGTGCTGGAATTCATCAACGCTCAACCCGGATTCGCAGGAAAAGTCGCCGCCTATTCATCCTGGGATGTGTTCCCATATATTATTAATACACAACGCAGTAAAGTTCCGGTGAATTCAGGAATCATACCCGCGAAAGGAAACTTGACGGAGAAAGAAAAAATCCTGAACGAACTGATGTATGAGGTTCCCAACCCATTGGGAGACGTTCGTCTCGACGCATTTACGTTTCATTATGCCTTCGAGTATATCAAAAGCAAGAAACCCAGGTTGATGATGATCTCTTTCGATGAAACGGATGACTTCGCGCACGGCGGGAAATATGATTTGTATTTGCAGGCTGCTCACTATACTGACCGGTTCATCAAAACATTATGGGATTGGTGTCAGTCGAATGATCAATATAAAAACAAGACAACTTTTATCATCACCTGTGACCATGGGCGCGGCGATACAGACAAGGACGACTGGAAGCACCACGGTATTAAAATGCCTAACGCAGACCAGATTTGGGTGGCAGTCCTGGGACCTGATACGCCGCCGACTGGAGAACAGACGAACGGCCAGATCTATCAGAATCAGATCGCCCGAACGATCAGCAACCTCCTTAAACTCGACTACAATCCACCGAACGCCGGTTTACCCATTCCCGGAATTGTCAAACGATAAGTCGTCTTTTTTAGAATGAATGGACCTTTCCTCAGTTCAACAGGTGACCAAGCCTCGAATGTCAATCCCTATATTATCATTGTGTTAACACGATTAGCATTCCATTAACGTCTGATAACTTTATGTCATAGTAGTTCTACCATGACAAAACACGCAGACTCAACGATTGACGAGGACAAGCCCTATCGTGCCCGGTTCAATCGAACGCTTGAGCCGCTGAAGGTAATGCTTGTAAATCGGAAGAATAAACTACCCCGCAGGCAGTGGATTGATTTTGTTGAATCAACCCGGTCGAGTGTTCTCAGTCATCCGGAGGAATACTTAGGCCGTGATCTGCCTTCCCATGAAATTCTCGACAGGGTCGTTGGCGGGATATTCGAGGACTTTCTAAGAATCGAGGCAGACTCGAGTGAACGAAAAACGGGATATTAATCTGCAGTAGCCACAATATTGCCAGCCATCTTTGGAAAAATGATTCCGTGAAAAGGATACACGCTGTACCAATACAGTCTTCCCCAGAGACCTCGCGGACGAAAGGTGGCGGTTTGGAAAAGTGTATGACCAGCACCGGATTTTTTTATAGTGAATTCAAGCCAAGCCTCGCCGGGAAGTTTCATCTCGGCAAATAGCAGAAGTCTTCCATTCTTTTTGTCTGCCACCAGGACGCGCCAAAAGTCAAGAGCATCTCCGGGTTTGAGATCCGTAGGATGCCTGCGCCCTCTCCTTAAGCCCACACCTCCAACCATCTTATCTGCCACTCCGCGAATACCCCACAACCAGTTTCCGAAATACCATCCGCGCTCACCGCCTATTTGCCAGAGATTATCCAGCACCGATGCCGGGTTGGAGGTAAAGTGAACTTCGCGCCGATCGGTCAACACACCATGCTCCGGAACGGAAATGAAATCCTGAAAATTCTTGTCAAGCGTTGCTAATGAGATCGCATCCTTCCAGCTTGAGATAATGTTTTTCTGACTAATCTTATCAAGCGCCATCCTCAATGATTCCTCATAACTCAGGATGTTCATCGGAACAATGGATTGTATGCGCGAATCGGAGCAAATGACTTCATTCTTCATGCTGTTGACCAGGCTTCGCGCCAACGAATAGGAAGTCGATGTTACAAACAGCAGCCATAAAGAAGATAGTTTCGGCGTGAGCACCGGAACGGTAATGATCATACGCTTCAGGTTCCTGACTTTAGCGAACCCGAAAAGCATTTCGCGGTACGTGAGGATTTGAGTGCCGCCAATGTCAAACACCTCATTGTAAGTCTCCTTCTTAAGAAGAACGCCTAGAAGGTATTCAATGACATTTCTTATGCCAATGGGCTGGCATCTGGTATTGAGCCAGCGTGGTGCAATCATCACCGGTAATTTTTCAACCAGGTCCCGAATGATTTCGAATGACGCACTGCCAGACCCAATGATGATGGCCGCCCGCAGCACCGTAAGTGGTGTCGCACTTCGACGCAGGATATCTTCTGTATTTTTCCTTGATAGCAAGTGATCCGAAAGGTCGGTGTCATTGACAATGCCGCTCAGATAGATGATCTGTTTGCAGTTGGTTTTGTTGACATATCCTACAAAGTTTTCCGCTGATTGGGATTCTAACCTGGAAAAATCGGTGTGGGACGAGGTCATGGAGTGAACCAGATAATAGGAGGCGTCAATGTCGGAAGGAAGAGCCGTGAGGGTGCTCGCGTCGTTGAGGTCCGCTTCAATAACGGTTACGTTTTCCAGAAACTCATCATTGAAATCTTCCCAGTCGAATCTGTTTCGGTGTCGCACGAGGCACACCACGTGATGTCCTGCTGCTACCAGAACCGGGAGCAGGCGGCGACCTATGTAGCCCGTCGAACCAGTCAGGAGGATCTTCATAGAGATGGTTTTCGTGCGTGCGAAATTGTCCAACACGACTCAGTATTAACATATGCAACCGGAAATTGTTTGCAGAAGTGGCTATCCGTGAGTTGCCGGCCCGCCCGCAGTTAAAACATTTTTTAGCAGATATTGAATTCTCACAAGTCCATCGCCCCGCTTGATGTTTCAGTTCGTCGGAATCGGGCCCGCTTTCTGATCCCACATCAGCAATTCGGTTGTTGATTCACAAAAAAAGCAGTGCTCGCCATGATAGCAGTGCTCGCACGAATAGATCGTCAGTGGTTCCTGACCGGCAATTTGAATACTTGTTTGAATTTCGGAATTCTGGAATCCCTGGCATTTCTTAATGATCACTTTACGATCAGTGGCTAATGTTTCGGCGTGTTGTATCATAGAAGACTTTTTAATTCATAGGTATAGCTGCCCGAAGCAGTTGTGTGGTCAGAGCCCGATCACCAGGGTGTCCATAGGTTAAGGATTACAGAAATCACAATGTGCCGGATCTTCAAACTTGATGTGGTGAGGGTATTTATGGATGACCTTCGTTCCGCATTTCTTACATGAAAAGGTGTAACTAAGAATTCCGCGTGTAGAAGCATGACAGTTCATACAGGGCAGGCCTCTTTCGCAGTCGGTGATTCCGAATCCAGGAGTACCGCAGGACGGGCAGCACGTCAGTATTTTGTTCACCATTTGTTCCGCAGCTTGTCGGATAATTTTCATTCGCGTAGGGTTCGCATAGGCCCTCATATCGGTCTCCAGAAAAACACGGCCGTATTTTTTCTGCATTCTTAAAAAATGTGTTTTCAATTCCCCGGGGAGCCTGATGTCTTTGACCACTTCAACAAAGTTTGACTCTGAGTCTTTCATGATTATTCCGTGGCTGGGGAATCCGGCCCTCGTCGCAAAGTCTTCAAGGTTTGCCAGGGACCTTACTTCTTCTCCGGAAAAATTGGTGTCCGTGGTCAATACACTGTCAGATATTTCGAGGTCATTTCGGCTATCGAGCAGTAATAACAGTTCCTCATCAGCAGGTAGAAAGGGCAGATTCGGATGGGCTCCGAATGATCCTTCGCTCGCAATCACAAGGTCATAGCTGTAATGCTCCATGGCATAGAGACATTTTTTCCTGGCGGTGGCCAATGCGCTGTCCGGGCGATTGACTTCCCCTGAAAAGGTTCCGAACAAGTCAGTGTCCAGCCCGGGCGGCACCAGGCACTTCACGCCGAGACGCCTTTCGAAAATTTTTGCCATCACAGATTCCTTGCCGTGTTTGGTAGCGATCAGCAAAGTCCGTCCTTTAAAAAATTCAGTCCCTTTATCAAAACTCGGCGCAATGTCCATGGCTAACCAAAATGATTGGTCCGGAGTACGCTCACCGGATGATGGAAAGCGATCACCGCGTAGCGATCAAAGTATTTCGCTTTAAGATGCGTAAGGATACCCTCGCAGACCACCTTGGTGACGACACTCTCTATCCTCACATTGGTTCCTTCCCATTGATTATCGCGTGTGCCGCTAAGACCTTTGCCCGACACGTTTACCGAGGTGAATCCTCTCGCACCCAATGCAACAATCTCTTCTTCGATCAGATTTGCAAGGGATTCTTCCGTCACGATCGTCAGCAGGATCATATCGATATTTGTTTCCATATTTTATGATGAGATAAGCCACATGGCGATTTCATGATACAAGGGCAGTCCGATCAAAATGTTGAAAGGGAACGTAATGGCAAGTGCAGCGGTGAGATAGTAAGAGGGGTTCGCTTCAGGCAACGCAACCCTGCATGCCGCCGGAGCTGCAATGTAAGACGCACTTGCCGCCAAGACACCAAGGACCGTTGCGCCGCCAATGCTCAACCCGACCAGGTGACCAAGATAGATTCCAATAAAAGCATGGATCACCGGGAACACGATTCCGAACGCAATCAGAAAAATGCCACTGTTTCTCAAGTCTGAAAGTTTCCGGCCTGCAACGAGGCCCGCCTCCAGCAGGAAGATTGTAAGAACGCCTTTGAAAGGAATATCAAACAGTGGTGCCACTTGTTCCCACCCGGACTTACCTCCCAGAAATCCGATCAGCATGAAGCCGATCAGCAGGAGGCTGCTTTTCCCTGTGAGCAGCTCACGTCCCACGTCCTTGATGGGAACCTGTTTGCCTGGATCCGTTGAGTTGATTCTCGCAAGAGAAATTCCAATCATAATAGCCGGAATTTCCATCATCGCCAGCATGCTGGGCATGAAGCCCTCGTAGGAAAGACCCAGACTATCATGGTAGGCAAGTGCCGCGCTGAAAGTGACTGCTGAGACCGAACCATAGTGCGCTGCAAGCGCAGCTGAATCGAAGACGTTGAATTTTCCAACTCGCCGCATCAGCCAATACGTCCACAGTGGAATCGAACAACAGAGTCCAATGGCGATAAGGGCTGGTTGAAACACATCGGAGAGTGTGGCAGCGGAAAGTTTGTAGCCTCCTTTCAGGCCGATGGCGACCAACAGATAGATGGTAAGCGACTGATAAAACGAGTCAGGAAATTTCAAGTCACTCTTCAGGCGTGATGCGATGATTCCCAGCAGGAACGCAAGCACCATGGGTGAAAGAATATTGTCGGGCATAGCTTATTCGAAAAATTCTATTTTACCTGTTTCCAAATCATACACGCCGCCGATGATTTTCAGGGTTCCCTCACGAACCCTTTTAGAAAGTACCGGCTCAAGAGACTTAAGCTGTTCAACTTGCATAGTGACATTTTCGCGAATGGCCGCGTTCGTCAAGTCGGAGGGGTTCTTGATTCTTGCGCGTTCAACAGCGGGCTTAATGGAATTGATGAGGGTGATGATATGTCCGGGCACTTCCGGCAGGTTGATGGCGGCGTTCACCGCCCCGCATCGGGAATGCCCCAACACCACGATGAGTTTAGTACCCAAAATTTCTTCGGCGAACTCGATGCTTCCCCAGGAGGCATAGGTGGAAACTTGTCCGGCTGTACGAACGATAAACAAGTCACCGAGTCCCTGGTCAAAAATTATTTCATTGGGAACACGAGAGTCAGAGCAGCCGACAATTGTGGCAAAAGGATTCTGAGCAGCCGAAACTTCGTGAAGGCGCGCAATATCCTGCCGCGGACGCAGGGGTTTTCCGTTTACAAAGCGCATGTTGCCTTCTTTCAGGCGAATGAGCGCTTCATCAGGAGATATTTTCTGCTGCCCCACGACTGTGATGCAGGGAAGTAGGGTGAGAACACCGAGGAGCCACATGTACGTGCGGCAAGTCCTGGATCGACAGGATGAAAAGTCAACTTTCATAGTTTGGTCCATATTCATTTTCCGGCGATGCGAGTCGCCTTTTCCTTTTTTAGATTTTAATGGCGCAAAACTGCGAAAGCCTACTCGTTATTTTTTATTTATGTTTTTATAGTTTTGTATAAATATATTTTATGAATTACACCCTCCACCAGCTACAGGTGTTCCTCAAAATCGCGCAGACGCGCAGTGTGACGCGCGCGGCAGAAGAGCTGCACCTGACCCAACCGGCAGTGTCTATACAGCTCCGGAATTTTCAGGCACAATTTGATATTTCTCTTACCGAGGTGGTCGGAAGGAAGGTTTATATAACTGATTTCGGGAAAGAAATTGCCTCGCTCGCGGAGGGTATTCTGGATCAGGCCTATGCCATCAACCGGAAAACACATGAATATCGAGGCCAGCTCTCGGGGCGATTGAAAATCTCGGTAGTGTCTACCGGCAAATATGTGATGCCGTATTTTCTCGATGACTTCATGAAATTACACGCAGGGGTCGAATTGCTTATGGACGTAACCAACAAAGCACGGGTAATTGAGAGTCTTGAAAATAATGAAGTGGATTTTTCTCTCGTTTCCATCCTGCCAGCAAAGCTGAAGGTTGACCGATTGGACTTGTTGCAAAACAGACTGTTCCTGGTAGGTAGTTCTTCGCAAAAGGTTGCTGGCCGGATTCACACCAAAGAAATTTTCAAAACACTTCCTTTAATTTATCGGGAAAGAGGGTCGGGCACACGGCAGGCGATGGAACGATTTATCGAACGCAACCGGATACCTGTTGTAAAGAAGATGGAACTCACGTCCAATGAAGCGGTAAAGCAAGCTGTTATGGCCGGGCTTGGTTTTTCCATCATGCCTTTGATTGGAATCAGGAATGAAATTCAGCTCAAACAACTGAAAATTGTGCCCGTGCAAGGCCTTCCCATCACAACGACCTGGAGTCTCATTTCCCTGAAGGGTAAAAAGCCATCACCCGTGGCAGATGCATTTCTGGAATTTCTTAAGAGAGAAAAAAACAGAATTGCGCACGAAAAGTTTGACTGGTTTGAAAAGTTCTGAGACAATGGATTGATGGTCTTATCGAGATCGATAAAACCAAAACTGCGGCTATTTTAACTCGCTATAACCGAATAGAGAATTGAATTCCACGCAGTATACGAGCACGAAGCGATACGACGGATCGTAGGTCTTTGTTGAAAAATCAAATGACAGCGAATCCATCCGGTAGTCCCTGTCAAGTTTCCCCAACTCAATTACCGAACCTTTGCCGTAGTTGCTTGACTTTGAAATGTAAACGTGTACATCAGGTCCGGCGGTCATTGAGAAATGCTGAAGGGCAAATGCCTTCATTCCGGCGCTGGTAGAGTAAAATGAAGCTACCCCGCTCAGTCCGTGGGCATAGCTTGTGAAC
This sequence comes from Cyclobacteriaceae bacterium, assembly GCA_044227305.1. Taxonomy (GTDB): domain Bacteria; phylum Bacteroidota; class Bacteroidia; order Cytophagales; family Cyclobacteriaceae; genus ELB16-189. The sequence goes on from JBGAFJ010000004.1 coordinate 427,818, forward strand.
GGGCCCGTGCCAATGACTGTACTTCCCTTCGGAAAAATCGGGCTCACATCCGGACTGGCAGTTTCAGGCAGGATGTCATCTTTGCAAGAGCAACATAAAATAGTCAGCCAAAGCAGTGTCCTTTTCATTTTAATAAAATTTATTGCCTGAATGGTTGAAATGTTATCCCCAAAAGAATCATCCCGGCTTTGTAACGATAGCGATCATTCATGATCCTCCCGTTGTCAAAGGAGAGACTTCGGTCAGTGGTGTATTCCGAAAAAAGGAAGGTATAACCAAGTCGCAGACCTATGGTTCGGGATGTCCAGTATCGTAAGAATAACTCCGAATTGAGCGAGCCTATGTCGTTGTCACTGGTGAGCAACAGGTTGAATTGTGTTGGCGACGCCAGGCCTATCGGTGCTTGGTTCGCATCAAACGACGTGGATATTACATTGTATATTTTCTTGGGACCAAAGCTGAAGCCGATCGCATCAATGTTGAAGCCAACATCAAGCCGTGATGAAAGTGTGTACTGAATGTTGATGGTTGCATTCAGCGAATTGGTGATGGAAGTTGCGACAGAAATGGTGTCTATGTTCCGGTCTATCGTTTCGGAAAAGATCGTCCCGAGGTTTTGTACCGGACTGGTCAGCTTCGAAGGTGCCGTGGAGTAGTATTTGTTGGCACCCACAAATGACGTCAGCCGCACTCCATAACCGAGCTTGAGCTTCTTTTTCCCTTTTCCAATTCCATGCAGGTGTACCCATGACAACGCTCCGGAAAATTGACCGCCAGCGCCACTGAGCGCACCATCGAACGCGTTGTTTGTCCGGTACGACTGCGATTGGCCAAAGCCAACCAGCGGCGCGGCGCAAACCAAGATCAATATCGAAAATTGTTTCATGAAGGAAGTTTGTGAATCAACGGCTTTTTTTGGCGTGCTAGTATATATGGTTTGTACTTTGAGGTGACTCTCTTGCGCAGCGCTGCAAATCATCCGGCTCCGTTAATTTTGATTTTTTAGCCCTGGCCAATTTTTTTCTGCCTTCGTAATATTAGCAGTTGTGTCTTTGGTCCATAGTTCTTTCACTTTCGGACTATAATTCAGATATAGTTTGTTCTTCACCACTGTGAATGCGAAAGGGTCCGTTGGTGATTTGTGATTCTGACTCACACCGTACGCGCAGTAACCCCCAAATTGCGGCACATATTTCTCCGGACTTGCGGCAAAAACATCCCTGTTTTTTGTGTTCGCGAAGTGCCATGTGGCGCCATTCCATGTGTACACAATTTCCTTGGTGCCTTTTACTGGTTTGTTATCAGTGAAGAAAGCAACCGGGTCATATCCTTTTATCGCTCCATCTTCAGTGCTGAAGACTTCACCACCCTGTGCGGAAACACAAAGTGATGCGGTGATGGCAAAAAATGAAATGATTATTATCTTTTTCATAATTCAGTTTTTTTTGAGTGAGGAGCGAAGATCAAAAATTTCAGGCCGCCATTTGGTCAACCCCCCGACAAATACAGGCAATTTAACCTATGGCTTCGGCGTGGCTATATTTCCCGCTGCCCAGAACAGCGCCACTTTTTCTTTCTGCAACTCTGAATGACTCTTCAGCAGCTTCACCTGAGCCTGAATGAGTTTTTCCTGCTGTACATTGATTTTAAACAAATCACTTTCGCCGTTTTCCAGATTTGTTAACTCTGCCGAGACGAGTTTTTCATACAGGTCTGTGATCGCGCGTTGTTGGGTAATGATTTTTTTTGAGTTCTGATATTGGTTGAACTGCATCCGAATGCGATTGATGATCTCACGTTGTGATTGCAGCTTCTGCAGCCGGGCTGACGTGATCTTCGCGTCCGCCAGGGCAAGCTTTGATCTTTCCTTTCTCAGGAAGACCGGAATGGAAAAGTCGACGCCCCATTTGTAATCATTTTTCAGATCGAATGTGCGGGATGCCGTAGGCTGGCTCAGCGCGTAATAATTCAGATCAAGTTGTGGCTTAAGCATTTCCCGCGCCAATGATTTTTCTAATTCAGCCTGATTGATCTTTGCGGCAATGCTGGCAAGCTCAGGATGATTCGCTGTAGCGACAGAAACGAGGCTGTCGACCATGGCATCGCCGATGTCGGCAGAGTCCAATTGCGTCATGGCAGGCATTGAAGATTGGAGAAGAACCGGCTCTTTTTCGTCGCTCCACAAGTAATTGGAAAGTTGAAGCTCTGCATTCAGCCGTGTCAGTGAAGCTTCCTGAAGTTCCACCAGCCGCGACTGCAAGTTGATACCGGCCTGGATCGTATCGATGCCTGCCGCTTCCCCCTGTCGTGCATTGAGCAGGGTTCGCTCGAGGATCTGCTTTGATAAAGTCACGTTCTGTTCTATGAGCTTAAACTGGTAGAAAGAAAAAAACCAATGCCAGTAATCTTTTGCAGCATCGAAAAGAATCTTGTTAATGATCTTGACGCGGTCAGCTTCCGCCATCGATTTCATCTGTTCCGCCTGACGAACCGCGATTCTTCGTTCGTCAGTGATCAACCCTTTTCCAATAGGAATGGAGACGCCCGCATAAATCTGTTCCTGACCGGGTATACCTTCCTCAGCATTCAACAACGCGCCACTGTGATTTTGGTAGCCAACTTTGGGATTTACCGGGAACCACGTAGGCAGACTGAGGGCGGCGTCGACCTTGGTATAGTAAACTTTGTCATCGAATTGTTTATGGTCAGCATTCGCGACAAGCTTGGGATCGAAATTTCCCCGTGCATAGCGGAGTTCCTGTTTGGCAATCTCGTTCAGCAGGTTTGCCTGGCTTACAACAGGATGGTTCTTAAGAATGATCTGATAGAAATTATCAAGTGAGAAGGAATTCAGAGAGTCGTTCCTGGTGAAAAGGTTATCCAGGGTTTGACCTTCAGCCGGGTGACATAAAGCAACACCTAATGCGAATATGATTATGCTCTTCAGCCTCTTCATGACTTTACTTCTTTTGCTTTGCATCTTGATTTTTTTCATCAGCCTGAGGTGACGCGTAAAGGCTCGGCGGGAAGCCGTTGAGCTGCCGCCACAACTCGTACCAGACCGGAACGTCATCCAGCATCACCCAGCCTTTGGTCCCCGAACCATTTCGCAATTGTGCGGGCCAGGTTTCCTGCGTTTGGTCCGGAACAACCAGGATGCGAAACTCCCCAGGCTTGGAGTTCACATAGTCAATTACTTTTACGATGCCTCCAAATGTGCCCACCGAAACACTTGGCCAGCCGGAGAATTGCAATGCCGGCCACCCATCAAACTGAATTCTCACCTTCCGGTCCTTACTGATCAGTGGAACGTCCATGGCTTTCACATACATCTCAACCGCGAGATCTTTCGATTCCGGCATGATGGTTACGACCGCTTCACCTTCTTTTAAAGTTTCGCCGATGCCCGCCTTGACGGCCTTTACAACATAGCCATCCTGTGGAGCCAGAATATTGTACCGACCATTTCTGATTTCGGTGTTGCTGTATTCGTTCCGTGCTTTCGTCAGCTCTGCTTCCGTTTCAAATATTTCTGACTGCGTACCATTCAGTTCGGATTCGGTCTTACTGATCTTGTCCAGGTATTCAGCTTCTGTCCGGTTTAATTCGAGCTGAGCGCCGAGATAGTCGGACTGGCTGAGTTGATATTTATACTCAATGTCCTGGAACTTGGTCAAAGGGATGTTGGCCGCCTCGTACAGCTTTTTATTCCGGACGAACTGGTTCTCCGCATTTTGAAAACGGATTTTTTCTGCGCTTACTTTGGCTTTAAGCTGTTCCAGCTTAAGGGCCATTGCCGATTTAAGCGCTTCCACTTGTCGCCTGAGTGCTTGCACTTTTTTCTGCTTTGAGGCCAGACTATTCTCTTTAGACGTGATCTGCTGTCCGAGCCGGGAGAGTAAAAGCGGATCAAAGTATTTTTCTTTTACTTCATTAATGGTGACCAGCGTGTCACCTTTTTTAACGTAGTCCCCTTCCTTCACGTACCAATGACGGATCTGACCTCCGATGATCGATTCCACAGTTTGCGGCCTGTTCATCGGATCCAATGCGGTGATTGCGCCGTTGCCCCGGATGTTCTGCTGCCAGGGCAGGAAGAGCATGATCAGAAAAATCGCTAGTACAGCCATCAGTATTCTTGCGAGAATTCTGCCCCCGCGTGGTGTCTGAAGAGAACGCAGGGTGTATAGATTTGAATGAGGTATCTGACCTCGTATCGACTGTTGTGAAAGGTTTAGCATAAGATCAGATAAAATATTTGTTGATTACTCCCTGTTTTAAAAGAGAGTTGTAGGAGTCCTCGGCCGCTACCTTCCCTTGATCCAAAACAATGACACGGTCACAGGAAGCCATCACCAGCGGGTCGTTGGAGACGGCAACTAACGTCCATTTCAATTTTGGATCGATGACACATTTCAGTAAGTCTAGTTTGTCCGTCTTGCTGAGTCCCGAGAAGAAATCATTGAGGATAACCAATTCAGGTCTTTTGGCAAGGCACCTTGCCAGAATAAGGCGATGTACAAATGACCCGGGCAATCCGGCGCCGCCACTGACTACGTGGGTATTCAGACCATCCGGCAGCGCGTTGACTTCATCTTTCAAGCCTACCCGATCGAGTGATTGAATCACATCCTCTACCGTAGTTGCCGGTTTGCCCAGGGCCACATTTTCGTAAATGGTTCCATCGAAAAGATCTTCCTGAGAAATATTCTGCGCCACCTTATCACGAAGCTGGGTGAGATCCAGGTCGCGCAATGAATAATGGTTGATCGAGACGCCACCGGAAAAATCTGTGTAGAGGCCGGATATGATGTTGGTGAGCGTTGACTTCCCGCTGCTTCCCGGACCGGCGATGCAGACTTTTTCGCCTGCAGCGATGCTTAAATTTATTCCTTCAAGTGCCCGAACTGAAGTGTCGGGGTAACGGTAGCCGAGATTGCTTGCCGTAATGCTGTAGCCTTTTCCTTCCTGGGTTTGAGGAAAGTCAAAGCCACCTGTTTTTTCTATGGGAAGATCAGTCACGTGGGCCAGTTTATCAACCGCCGTGAGCATGTCGTACACTACGTCGATATAAAGCATTATTTTCTCCATCGCATTCAGCACCAGAATGATGATAACCTCCGAGGCCACGAATTGCCCCAGTGTGATTTCACGCCCCACGACGAGTACAGTGCCCATGATGAGTAGTCCGCCCGTGACCGCTACTTTGAAGAATACAAAAAATGAATACTGTGAAAGGAGAACCCTGAAGTGTGCCTTTCGATACTTCAGATAATTGCTGGTGGCGAGGTCTGCCCTTTGAAAAGGGAGGTCGGTGTTGCCGGCGAGTTTAAATGACTTGATCGTCCGGGCGAGTTCTTCCAGCCATTGAACCACTTTGTATTTATATTTGGACTCATTGATCGAAGTGTGGAGTCCGCGACTGCCGGTCAGGTAAAAAATCAGAATAACAGACGATACGAGGAACAGGCTGAACAAAACAAAGAAAGGGTGATACAGAGAAAGCAGGAGCAATCCAAAAAATACCTGGATCGCACTGGAAGAGAGATCGAGCAATATTTTCGGCAGACCTTTCTGAATCGTGATCACGTCGAAGAAACGATTGATCAGCTCCGGAGCGTAGCTTTTTGAGAGTGCTTCCATTTTGATTCTCGGAATACGAAAAGCAAACTCGAGCGCGGCTTTGGTGAAAATCCTCCGCTGGAGATACTCTACGAGACTGATTTGCACAATCTGCAAAACACCGGTGACGAGTACGCCGATGATCACCAGACCAATCAATAGATACACGGAACTGAAGAAAACGCCACCTGAAACAAGCTCAACGGTGGTTTGCAGCCCGAGTGGGAGTACCAGGCTGAGTAATCCGATAAAAAGCGCGTAGATGAGAATGAAACCGATCTCCCTTTTTTCTGTGCCGAAAAGCCGGAACAGCCGCCTCACCGGGGTCATCGTTTCACGCTGATTTCCGTCAGTCTGAAATTCACTGACCACACCTTGATAGGGTAGAATACTTAAGGCCACGATTGCTCCGCCGCTGTTCCGGAGCCAAGGATCATTCATTTCAAATTCGGCTGCTGAAAACACCGAAGCAACTCTGCCGCGTACACTTGTAAATACGTCGGTTGCAATGGTTGAATCTTTGTAAACGCGGAACAGCACCACCGGTTCGGGGGAGTCGGTGAGGAACGACTGCAATTCTGCGGGGGATATTGCCTGTTCAAGGATCAAAAAGTTGATTCTGCGTGCGGCTTCCGTGAGGTCGCGCTTGTATTCGGAAAAATCAGAAATCCGGTAAGACCGTTTATTGTTTTCTGTCTTAATCAGTTCCGCGCGATCGAAATCGGTCTTCAGAAATACGGAAGCCTCCCGCAAGGTTCTAATGATGTCTTGGTTTGTCATGGTTTCACGCCGATTGTTTTGAACACAAAGCCCTCGATAAAATTTGCAAACTCCTTATAATGTTTTGGGGGATCGTACTTGATGTCTGAAAGCGATGGGAGATGCTCGGCATAAAAAAGCTGGTGGTTGATCGCGAGCAAAACGGTGCTCACCAAAGAGTTTGGGAATTTGTATTTCGGACTCACTTCAAGTACCACGGCAGCCACTTTCTTGCACAGAGATTTGTAGGGGAGGAAAAGTCCCACCCTGTTGTCGGCATCTACTTTCTTTGTCAGATAGGTTTTTTCAAACTCAGCGGTGACGATTCTTTGCAAAGCGGACTCATCGATGTGAGCAACTGTCCCGTCGTTTTCTTTTTGCTCAGCGAGTTTTGAGAGGCATATTTTCAGACGGTCAACAGGATCCTTCACATTGTGGATGTGAAAATCGATCTGATGCTCGAGCCAGGTCCAGTACCAATCGATAAGATAAATCAGAAGCATATGCTTGTTATCGAAGTAACGGTATATAGAAGCCTCAGCAGAATTGATTTCTGCTGCCAGTTTTTTAAAGGTAAAATGCTCGAAGCCTTTTCTTTCGATCATTCTGATTCCGTGCCTGATAATATTTCGACCCAGTTCAGTTTCTTGTGGGTCTCTGACGAAAAGATTTTTCGACAATTTGAATGTCAAGATAGTCATACTATTTAGTTTGATAGTAATGCTATCAAAACGGGTCAACCCGTAAATTGTTCCCCTTCTAATGATTTTCTAATTGGGCTGAAGTATGCCGGTCCTTCCGAAAACGCCCTTCTCGGCGGAGGTAGCCCGGAAAGTTGATGGTTATTAGTTAGTAATTAGAATTTGGCGATGTGAAGATTCCACATGGAATTGCCTGGAATTTCAAATTTGGAAATGGGATCAATCGCCTTTCGACACATTGCGAATCTTGAGATTATTCAGTCAGATTTGACACAATTTCGGCGACTTGCCTATGCTGTTTAATCCGGTTCTGCAGTCTAATGGCTGTCTCTAAAGTTCCAACCAAAAATATTGATCTCAAGCACGAGCCCCGCTGGTAGAGATCGATTCGGAAAAGGAACTAATGCGGCAAGGCAAAGTTGCCCTCGTTTACCAATGTCATAGACCGCGCCGATAGTTGATGTGGATTTTTTGTTTTGGCCGGAAATATAATCTCCCATTAATGAAAGCTTCCTGGTAAGTGGGAGTTCATAGCCCCACATCCATCCGATTGCCTGTTTCGGGGCACCGATGTAAACATCGTTTGAATAATAAGGTCCCGCAATAATAAAGCCCTTGTCAAAAGGACGCCACCGCACCGTGCCGTAGGTAAAGTGCGCAAAGGCCATTTTCTCCACGCGATCAGTGACGTTTAATCCGGCCTGGGTTCCGAGATTAATTTCAATCCTATCATTCAGAACAAATTGCTTTTGTAGAGTCGCCATCAACAATGGATAAAAGGGTTTCTGATTGGAGTTTACATCAAAAACGCTACTGTCTTTCATGAAGCGAAGCGGCAAGTCGACGAAGTTGATACCGATATCCCAGTGCCGGCCGACGCCGTGTACCAAATGCGCCTTAGACTCCAACTGAGACAACGAATACATGTTGAACTGATGCTGATAAAAGAGCTTGTTCTTTGGTGTGATGTCGCCTGAAGGAATGTTGAAGAGATTCTGTTGCCCATAACACCATGTATTAACAAGGACAGCCACAAACATGAAAAGGTATTTAAAATGCTTCACACGGAGTAAAAACAGAACTGTGCATTGCTGTAACTGGAAGTGATTCATCGTTTCTGAGTATTCAGAAGCCTTGTTACTTAGTTTAAGCATTGTCTAATTTTTTTTGGAGCTCAACAATTTCAATCGAGTGATATGGTTGACGTTCCACGTGTGTCTGGTCAGATCTTCTGTTCTGACGGCAAAAATATTTCTAATCGGTTTGAAAGATATCTTAAGGAACCCTAAGCACAAAAAGTCCTTACCGAGTGCATTCTGCTGACAGAACAAAAGAAACGATCGTAGAAGTTTTCGTGAGGCTGTTCTTTGCGCATAATTTCAGGATTTAACGCAATGGATCGCGAGAAAACATAAAAACAATTTATGGATTACATAAGAAACATAAATAGATAAGGACGATCAGTCAGAAAATTGGTCCGATGAATTGCCATCTTGAGCATGGGAGCTGTTGTTTTGCCTCTGTTATTTTTTAGCAATCGATATCTTCAGGCTTTGAAAATTGCGTTTGAATTTGGGTGCGGAACAATTATTTATATTTATTGGATGGAAATATTTACCAAATCATTTTTTTATAGAAGCGCCATGGATTACAAAAAAATCGTTTTGCTATTCTTTCTCAACGCGATCGGAAGTTGTGTTTTTGCTCAGGAGGAGTCGTCGTTTGGCATGTTCCTGGCATCTCCGGTGGGTGACTTCAAATCCACCACGATCGGCAACGGCGGATTCGCGAAGTCGGGTGGCGGCATTGTATTCGATTCGAAGTATCCCATCAAGCAATTGCCGGCGGCTTGGAGCTTCATTTTTCATTCAACCTACCAATGGAACAATATGGATAACATTGCTTTAGGTCAGAAATTCACGGAACAGCTCGGATATCGCACTGAAGTGTCAGACAGTAAGTATAGTCCGGTATTAGCAACGTTTGGGCCTGGCTACGATTTTGCTTTGGGTGAAAGGATCAAGCTTGGTTTGAAAGCAGGTATTGGTGTCATGTTCGGAAATACAAAGGCCTTTACCGTAAAAGTGTATGACAATAACAACAATGAAATCGCCAATCAACTCGTGAATTTTGACAACCAAATTTCATTCGCGTATTCACTGGGGACGGAATTAAAGTTCGAAATTGTTAAGAATCTTTTCGCGCTTTCACTCTACTCGGATTATACGTCATCGAAACAGTCCACAGAACTCTCCTTTACATCCTCTCCGCCTGTGGGATCATTTCAGAAACTCCAGTATTTCAATACGGGATTCAAGTTGGTATTTATGAAAAAGGTAGACCCCTCGACGCTGTAGACGTCTCGGGAATGGATGGTATTGCTCTCCTCACTTGAGTTCTGAAAAGGGTGTTACGCTGATTGTTTTAATATAGCGGGCTCCATGGACTTTTTCGCCGGGAGATATTCCATTCAATATTCCGATCAGTTTTTCTTCTTGCCCGCCAATATTGTTCATCCCTGCATAAGCTGAGATTTCAGCGCCTTCTACTTTTTCCAGCAAAACGATTTTCATAACCGGGATACCAGTCAAGTCAGTAATTTCCAGCGGACGAAACCGTTCGAACGAAGAGAGGATGGCCTTGTCGGGATTTCTGAACTTTGAAATCCCAACGACTTTCAGCAGCATATTGGATGGCAGCTTTAGCCACAGGATCTCGGTGACGTGATCTGCATATTTTATGCGATGATTACGGATGGTGGCGCGGTACGCCGGCATTCCATTGATCACAGCCTCTTCCTGGTGGAGAATGGAGGTCTCGCTCAATAAAGCGAGCGATTTTTTGGCAGCATCGGAGGGTGCTTGTGCCGAAGAGTCCAGAGACAAAACGATCGTGGATTTGTTATCCGGCGAAACGGCTGCCACCGAAACGGGTGAGTTTTGAATACTCCACTTTTCCGGAAATTCACAGTACAGGTTGAGTGACCGTTGAACGAATTTGGATCCGTACATCATTCCTTCTTCAGGATTTTGCCCATATATCATACCGTCCAGTGCCGCGATGTTTGTACAGGGAACATAGTCAGGTTTTACGAGTCCTTTCTTGTTAAGAATGTCAGTGAGATAGGATAATCGTTTACTCGTGACAGGGTGGTCGATAAAAATGTTATCAGGCATTTGCTTCCCCGCCGTGAATTCGATGTATTTCGTCAGCCGGTCCAACGCGGTGATTAGCCCGTAGCCATTGTACCCTGCTTTCAGGGCAAGCTCAATGCCGGCCAGGTCTGCCTGTTTCTCCTGCGATCGGCTATACGATGCGATAGCGATCTTGGAAGTAATGGAGATGGGTAGGTTAATCACGTTGCCAATCTCCTGATAGGTGAGAAGTCCCACAATGTTCGCGGGTAGTTCCAGCACAGCAGGAAGGATACTGGCTTTTAATTTCTTGACTGAATGTCCGAGTGTCACATGGGAAAGTTCGTGAGCCATAATCCCGGCGAGTTCATCACGTGAGTTAATGACAGCCAACAAGCCGCGCGTTACGAACACATAACCGCCACTGGTAGCGAACGCATTGGGCTCAGAGGTGTCCAGCAGAAAATACGTAAGGGGCTCGCTTAAGTGCAGTTGGGATTCCAGGGAGCGACCTACCGTTTCAACTTCTTTCTGGAGGGCCTCATTTTTATAGAAGCCGTTGGTTTTTCGTAAGAGCTCAACCGTGGACGAGCCGATCTTTTTTTCCAGTTTGCTCTGCTGACCCAGGGAATCAACGCAGTTCAAAAAAACAAGACATGTTAGCAAAATGACGGTTCTCATTGACGAGGATTTTCTAGGTGATTAGGTTGTTATTGAGAGGCTGCGATAAGAAATACGATCAATACAAAGGGCAAGAGTGTGCAAGCTGCGCACAGTAAAGCCAGTGTAATTTTTTTGTAATTGAATGCTGAAAAATACTGGTAAAAGAGCACGAAGCTGTATACGAGTATGCCAAGCACGATCAGAGTGTCAATTCTTCTGATCATAGCAAAATCCTCGGTGAATAATTTTGAAGACACAAGGACGACCGTGAAAAGTAATGTCCCGCATGATTTGTAGGCATTGATTACAAAGTGTTCGGCGTAGTTTTGACGCGCTTTGCGGAATATCAAATGACTGATCAGCGCAAAAAAAGGAATCACTCCGATCAACACCAGCTTGGGATATTCTGAACGGAAGTTGTAGAGCCCTTCAAACCCTGGCGTCGGTGTCTCCGTGAGATCCTGATAGTGAAAGTCAACCTTCTGCTCCAGCCAGGTCAGAACCAGAATAATGATAACCAACAGTGAGAAAAAGTTGGTGAACTTAACCCGATGACCCTGCAAATATTCGCGAATGGCATGCCCCGGTCGGATCAAGAGCTGTTTTAATGTGTAAAGAAGTTGAGTTTCTAGATGAAAAATTGAACGAAGCAGGTCGTTGGTCAAAAGCGCCTGGATGGTGATGCGACGTGTGTCAGTTCGCTGACCGCAGGATTTACAAAATGCTCCGGAGATATGTGCGCCGCAGTTAAGACAGACGTGTGACTGGCTGGTCATAGGTTCCAAAATAGGAAATTCGTATTAAATCCCTGGAATGGTTAGGTTGGCGATCTCTCGAAAGGTCGCGGATCTGATGGCATCACCAATCTCGTAATCACGAATCGCTGCACACACGCCATACCCTTGACTTTCCATATAGAAAATGGTTTCAGAAATGAATTAATTCTGAGAAGTACGGCGGAAGGAATATTGAAGAACCTTCAAAAAAAGCAAATGGAGTTTTTCAAATTTCTTTGAATACTTTTCCGTTGGCTACAGGCTTCTATTTCCCAGAGGCTAACGAGCGGTCCGGTCAAACGCAATCAACGTCCCACCATCTGCTGACTTGATTGAGGGTATCTCGCCCCCTTCACCTGTATATCCGAAAATGTTTCTTCGATTTCATGAAGATCTTCTTCCGTGAGCTTCAGTTGTTCCGCCTTCAAATTTTCCTCCAGTCTGTTGAGCTTTGTCGTTCCCGGAATGGGAACGATCCACGGTTTTTGTGCAAGTACCCACGCCAACGCTACCTGTGCCTGTGTAGCGTTTTTCTTTTTTGCAAACGCTCCGATTTTTTCAACAATAATCTGATTGAGCTTACGATTCTCCTCTGCAAAACGGGGAACTGTATTTCGAAAGTCGCTCGCTTCAAACTTTGTATTTACGGTGATTGCGCCAGTAAGAAACCCTTTGCCGAGCGGACTGAAGGGAACAAATCCAATCCCAAGCTTTTCAAGCAATGGAAAAATCTCTTTTTCAGGTTCCCGCCACCACAACGAATATTCGCTTTGCAGGGCCGTGACTGCCAGTACTGTATGCGCGCGTTGTATGCTGTCAACACCTGCTTCGGACATTCCGAAATGTTTAACCTTTCCCTCGGAAATCAATTCTTTGACTGTTCCGGCGACGTCTTCAATTGGAACCTTGGGATCGACCCGATGTTGGTACAAAAGATCGATCCGATCGGTTTTCAGACGTTTCAGTGCCGCCTCCGTCATGTGACGAATGTTTTCTGGTGTACTGTTCAAACCCAGCGCCGTCTTTCCCTTCTCAAATCCAAATTTGGTTGCAATCACCACGTGATCGCGAATTGGAGCGAGGGCCTCCCCAAGGAGTTCTTCATTTTTGAATGGCCCATAAGCTTCAGCAGTATCGAAAAATGTGACGCCTAATTCAAAAGCCCTACGGATCAAATTGATTGCTGCAGTTTTGTCCGTCTCCTGGCCATATCCAAAGCTGAGACCCATGCATCCCAGCCCCAAAGCAGACACCTCAAGTCCACTTTTACCTAACTTTCTTTTTTCCATAAACGATTTGTTGTAAGACACTTACTAACACAGATTAAAATACCGATCCGTTTAATTGCTGGAAATCCGATATTCCTGCGGGCTTACCCCAACGTGCTGTTTGAATACTCTGCTGAAATGCTGCGGGTATTTAAAGCCGAGCCCATAGGCAATTTCGCTCAAAGACTTGTTCCTATCGAAGATTCTTGCTTTTGCGATGTCGATTAATTTCATCTGAATAAAATCGTGAGCTGATTTCCCTGTCTCTTTCTTAATCAGATCACCGAAGTAGTTGGCAGACAGATTCAACTCATGAGCACAGTAGGCTACCGATGGCAGTCCCACGGTTTGGGGCTTGTTGGAAGTAAAGAATTCGTTCAGCAGCGTTTCGAGTCGTTCAAGAATTCCTTTGTTCGATTGATCCCGTGTTATGAATTGGCGATCATAGAATCGCACGCAGTAGTTGAGAAACAACTCAATGTTGGTGGCGATCAGTCGCTTGCTGTGCTTATCAACGCCTTGTTCCAGTTCATATTTAATTTTTGAAAAGCAATCCAGAATGATTTGTCGTTCACGCTCTGACAGGTGCAGTGCTTCGGTGGTCGTATATGAAAAAAATGTATAATCATTCATATGACGTGCCAGGGAAGTACCATGGAGAAAATCGGGATGGAACACCAGCGCAAGACCTTGTGGTTGATAAAGCTCTTCACCGGGAGACCCTATCACCTGACCGGGCGCAAGGAACACCAGTGTACCTTCTTCATAATCGTAATGACTGATGCCGTATTTCAGATCACCACACTTTATTTCTTTCAGAAATACAACGTAGAAGCCATAGCTCATTCGCCTGAGTTTTCTGGGTGCAGCTTTGGATAAATCAACAACACTGACCAGCGGGTGCAGCGTCTCATTTCTGTTGAAGGCGTTATACTGACTGACCGTATCGAATTTTAATATTTCTTCCATGGCGCAAAGTTATGCTGTTCGGATGTTTGATCCGACCGGATCAGTGAATTTGGTTAGCATTCCAGTAATCCGTATACGCCGGGCTTCCCCGAACCGGCGACCTTTGTCAGTGAAAAGGGACACCATTATGAAACCATCCATTATCACTTTTTTGATTGCGGTCATGAATTTTCAGGCCGCCTTTGGGCAAAACGCCTCCGATCAGGAACTCCTTGCACTCTCCAAAGACAAATGGCAGTGGATGGCAGACAAAAACGTGGACAAGCTTGCTTCCTTGTTTCACGATCAGTCAAAATTTGTCCACATGAGCGGGACTTGGAAAAAAGATGAGGAGCTTGAAATCATAAAAACCGGAAGCATCTGGTATAAAAACGCAGCAGTTCACGACGTGGCGGCAGAAGTCGTCGGCGACGTCGCTGTGGTCTGGAGTCGGATTACGCTCACAGCTGTTGTGCGGGGTAATGATGTAGTCACTGAGTTTACTGTAACTGAAGTATATAAAAAGGAACGCAAAACATGGCAGTTACTTGCGCTCACATTTAGCAGTGTCCGTGATACGCATACAATAAAACATTAGTCGAATGAGCGAAACCATTCGGTGGCGACCTCACTGACAAGGCATATTCTTCGTATCTTTATTAACACAAATCATTTTTTTATGGCAACGATCAATCTCATTGTCAACGGCAAACAAGTAGCCGTGGATGTTGATCCGAAAACCCCGATTCTATGGGTTCTCCGTGATCACCTCAATTTGGTAGGTACGAAATACGGTTGTGGGATTGCGCAATGTGGCGCATGCACGGTCCATCTGGAGGGCAATGCCGTGCGCTCCTGCTCAATACCCGTTTCTGCTGCAGCCAACAAGAATATTACAACCATCGAAGGGATTTCTGAGAACTGCGATCACCCTGCGCAAAAAGCATGGCTGGAGCATGATGTGCCTCAGTGTGGATACTGCCAGGCCGGCCAGATCATGTCGGCTGTTGCGCTGTTAAAAAAGACCCCGCATCCAACCGATGATCAGATAGAAAATGCTATGCAGGGCAACCTGTGCCGTTGTGGCACTTATTTGCGAATCAAAGCAGCGATACAGACCGCTGCGAAATCCTGATCCATCACCAAAAATGTTTAATGCCATGAACACAACGACAAGCAGAAGATCATTTTTGAAAGTATCACTGCTCACAGGCGGCGGAATGATGCTCAACTTTGACACTTTGTTAGGAAAAACGATCGGCAATGAATCCATGCTGCCGGCGGAGTCCGCTCAACTCAATAGCTATATAAAAATTGCGGCGGATGGTGCTGTGACACTCATGTCACCCAATCCGGAATTTGGCTCCAATGTGAAAACATCCATGCCAATGATACTCGCTGACGAGCTTGATGTTGATTGGAACAACGTGACCGTGGAGCAGGCCGATTTTTATCCGGAGCGTTTTCAACGCCAGTTCACAGGTGGAAGTCAGGGGATTCGTCAGGGTTGGAAGCCGCTCCGCACAGCGGGCGCCACAGCGAGACGTATGCTCATAAATGCCGCTTCGAAAACGTGGAGTGTACCGGCTGAAGAGATTTCAACAGAAGCCGGCGTCCTTTATCATCGTTCAACCGGAAAGAAGGCTACTTATGGGGAAATGGCCTCTACAGCCGCAACACTCGAAATCCCAAAAGATGTACCGTTAAAGAAGTTGTCTGACCTGCATGTAATTGGCACATCCAGAAAAAATGTGGACGGGATGAAGATCGCAACAGGCAAACCACTTTTTGGTATGGATCATAAAGTGGACGGAATGCTGATCGCGATGATCGTTCACCCTCCAGGCTTTGGGCAAAAAGTGAAATCTGTGGATGCTGCATCCGCCAAGGCGATGCCTGGTATTAAAGATGTATTTACCATCAATACACTGCAAGACAACTACGAGCGTAACTTTTTTGACACCACCAGTTTCACGGAGCTGGTCGCTGTAGTTGGCAACACCACCTGGGAAGTGATGAACGCAAAAAAAGCGCTGAAGATAGAATGGGAGGAAGACCGTGAAAAGGAAACTGTCGTCGCGGGCTTTGGTGGACAGAAACAAAAGGTGGTGATACCGGCTGGCCTTGAAAGCACCGATGTTCACAAAGCGAAGCTGTTGGAGTTAGCCAAAAAGCCGGGGATGGTTCTCAGGCGGGACGGCGATCCAGATGCTGTTTTTAAAAACGCCGCAAAAGTTATTGAACGTACTTACTCAGCGCCTTACCTCGCTCACAATACTATGGAGCCTGTGAATTGCTTCGCGCACGTGACGGCAGACAAGGCCGAGATTTACGGCCCGACACAGGCGCCGGAATTTATCATGCAGACCCTGTCGGCACGCCTGGGCCTACCAAAAGAAAAAATTCACATCCGCCTGGCGCGAATGGGCGGAGGTTTTGGCCTTCGCGCTTACTGTCATCAAATGGTGGAAGCCGCAGTGATCTCTCAAAAGATGATTGCCCCCGTTAAGTTGATCTATACCCGCGAGGATGACATGACTTATGGAATTTACAGACCGACGTACACCGCAACTTATAAAGCAGCCCTCGATGCAAACAACAACCTGATTGCTTTTTCAGTCAAGGGCGGTGGTATTCCGGAACATGCTGTACATGCAAACCGGTTCCCTGCAGGAGCTGTTGATAATTACGTGGCGGAGGGTTCGGAGATTCCTTCGAATATTACGATCGGTGCGTTCCGTGCGCCTCGCTCCAATTTCATCGCCGCCGCCGAACAATCCTTCCTGGATGAGCTGGCCGAACTTGCCGGAAAAGATCCCATCGCGTTCCGGTTGGAACTTTTGGAACGTGCAAAGAAGAATCCGGTAGGAAAGAATAACGATTACGACGCCGATCGGTATGCCAGCGTGCTTCGCCTGGTTCAGGAGAAGTCGGGATGGCCTTCAGCAAAACCTAATGTTCATCGCGGTGTGGCTGCTTACTTTTGTCACAACACGTATGTTGCTGAAGTGGTTGATCTCACGTTAAAAGACGGGAAGCCGAATTTTGAAAAAGTCGTGGCCGCCGTGGACTGTGGAATCGTGATCAATCCCGACGCGGCGACCAACATGGCTGAGGGTGGTATCGTTGATGGAATCGGGAATGCGTTGTTTGGAGAAATGACCTTTAATAAAGGTGTGCCTGCTAAAAAGAATTTTGATACGTACCGGATGATCCGTCAAAAGGAAGCACCTAAGTCAATCGAAGTCCATTTCGTGAAAAATGAATTTGATCCGACGGGATTGGGTGAACCTTTGTTTCCTCCCGTGTTTGCCGCCGTGGCCAACGCACTTTATAAGGCTATCGGAAAACGATTCTATGACCAACCCTTTAAGGATATCCCTGGAAAGGCGTCTAAGATGTAAGATCTTTTCTGTGACGAAAATAAATTAGAACGACTGGCAACGTCCGGACCATGCGTGTACTTATTGGAATAAGGCTGTCACATAGGGAACATAAAAATTACTGCCGATGATCAACACGATGGAGATTGCAAAGGTCACCATCATAGAAAGCGGAACGGGCTGAACTTCAAAATCAGGATCGGCTTTTTGGAATACATTTTTGATCGGCCCGATGATGTAAACAATGTTCACGACCGAACCGATCACCAGGAATATCGCGGAAGCGTAATAGTGTGAATTCCATTCCTCGATCAGCATCAGGTCTTTACTGTGATATCCTGCCAGAAACGGAAATCCTGTTATGGATAAACCACAAACAGCTATCACCAACGCCACAAACCTCGTGTGCGGCATGATCCTTCCGATGTCTGTCACAGAGGTTGTTCGATAGATGCTGTTGTAAAATCCAGCGACATAAAAGAGACATGACTTTGCAATGGCGTGTGTGATGATATGCAACACCGCGGCGAGGATGCCCGTCCGTGTTCCGATCAGGATTGCGAGAATGATATACGACAATTGCCCGACCGTTGAGAATGCAAATCGCCGTTTCAGGTCATCCGTCGTCAATGCGCGGTAAGCGGTGTAGACTGCCGTCCCGCCACAAAGATAAATAAGCCATCCCCCGGTCAGGAACGCTGACGTCAATTCGTGAATGTAGTCAAGGCCAAAAACGTAAATGGATATTTTGATAAGAGCGATCGATCCAGTCTTCACATTGGCAACACTGTGCAGCAAGCCGCTCACCGGCGCGGGAGCCGGATTGGTTTTGGGAAGCCAGGTGTGAAAAGGAAATACCGAATTCTTAGATATGCCGATCACAAACAGCGCCAGCAAAACCCCACCCAGCAGGGGATCTGTGTGATTCGCTCCGAGTGTCGTTGTATTACTGAATGAAACATGCCCGAGTTGACTATGCACCAACCAGATGGCAGGAATAAAAATCAGAAGAGCCGGCACGCCGGTTTGAATCATAAATTGCAAGGCGGCACGCTTTGCTTCTTCGTTTTCCCGGATTCGAATCAGCGGATAAGTCAACGGAATCCCAATGAAGTAAAAAACAAAAAGCGTGTAAAGATTCCCGGCGCAGGCGCTGAGACTTGCCACCGTCAGCAGGGTATTCAGAAAGAAGAAAAATCGTATTCGTTTTTCCTGGAAATGATATTTTGTAAACTCATAACTATAAATGATCGAGATGAGCCACGTGCAGTTGATCAGGATAAGGAAAACCCGCGAGTACTGATCGATCATGATTTCAAATTGGAGGAAATCAGAGCGATAGTTGAGATCCGGTGTTAGCTTAAAAGAGAGCCATATTGCGGATGTAGCGATAACAATCGACAGAACATAAAAAAGGCCACGGTTCCAGTTCTTGACGGGTAGGAATATCAGCGCGAGGATGGGTGCGAATACTACGGAAAAGAGAATATTCATAAGTTAACCTGCAGATATTTTCTATGAAAAAAACCCGAGGGCTCCTTCTCGGACCGGCATAATCTACCAAACTACGCCAATATCGTTCCCCGAAAGATGACAAAAATCAGACTCCTGGATGATTTCGAAGCCACTTGGCGGACGCCGGTTATGCAATATTGAATTGACTGTCATGATGCGTATGAAAAAATATCTGCTGTCCCTTTTTGTTTTGATGGTGTACGTGACATTTGCCGCCGCGCAAACGATCACCTTACGAAGGTACGCTGGTAATCTGAAGGTCGTTGATGTTACCATTGGCGCAGAGACATATCCTTTCCTGTTTGATACCGGCGGAGGTGACATGTTCATCACTCCTGAGTTGTGCGACTTGATTGGGAAGCGCGCGTACGGCCGACTGGTGGGCTACCGGATGAATGGAGAGATGATTAATTTTTCCAGGATTGATGCTTTATCATTTATAATCGGGTCCGAACCATTGTTTTGTCCTGAAGTTGGTGTCTGGGACCTGATGAAATTACTCCCGCCGGCGTTTCCAAAGATTTATGGAGTTGTTTCTCTTAAGAGCTTCCATGATCGGTGCATCCGTCTTGATTTGCATGAATCCCGTATCACGATCTTAAATAAGCATGACCAGAAGATCGCTGCTGGTTCCATGACGGAGTTGCCGGCCGCATTCAGCACGGGCATAAGCGGGCAGGAATTGAATGTTTTTTTGCCTGTCAGTTGGCAGGGAACGAAATATCATTTCTTATTTGACACCGGCAATATTGATAAAGTATTGGTTTCACGTGTCAATGCGATTGAATGGAATCTACAAACCGACTCGAGTAAGATTGGGCGAAAGGAATTAGGCAAGATCCCGATCGAGATCGCGCATTTTCAGGATTCTTTGGATGCAGGGTCTACAGATATTATCTATGATGGTGTGCTTGGTTTTGAATTTATCGCCAAACACGTTTTCATTCTTGACCTGAAAGCAAAAAGGGTGTGGATGAAATAGCGTTCAATCTTATAACTTAACGCCCTCTCACCGGGACATGTAAGATTTTGCAATCACCCGCGACATCAGGACGGCTGAAACAGGACACACTGAACTGAACTCAGAGGATTTTTTGATTTCATCCGGAGCGTTGCTCCTCGAATGTTTTCTAAATCCAAGTTTGTTGAAAAAAGCCTCGGCGGTTTCCGTAAGCAGCCAAACGCTCGAAACAGGATGTTCAGTCGCCTGTACCATCAGATCTGCAACAATCTCTTTTCCATGACCGCCCCCTCTGAATTCTGTTCCTACAGCCACGGATCGCAAAAGACAGCAGTCCCCATAAAGTTCAAGCCCGCCGCAACCGACCATGGTGTCCCCCTTCCGATAAAGGAAAAAGCGGTTTCCTTTTGTTTGTATATCCTGGTATGGGAGCGCATTCTTTTCTAAAAACGCTCGTAACAACTTCAGATCCTCATCCGCACTTACCGCATGACTCTTCAACTGAACTTTTCTCTTGTCCATAGGAAATTTTAATCGTAATATTACGATTAATAGAATTATGGGACTAACGAAAACCGCAGAATTTACGAAGGTGCAGAACGATCTGGCCGTGATAACCAAAGCGCTGGGTCATCCTGCGCGGATCGCCATCCTTCAATTTCTGATCAAATCAAAATCGTGTGTTTGCGGCGATATCGTGGACGAATTGCCGCTATCGCAATCGACCGTATCCCAGCATTTGAAAGAATTGAAAAACGCCGGCCTGATCACCGGGGACATTGATGGCCCGAGCGTCTGCTATTGCATCGACGAAAAAGCCTGGATGAAAGCCAAAAAGCAAATCGGAGATTTCATGGAAACTTATGCCGGGAAGAATTGCTGCTGAATTTTTTTTTGTGACAAAAACGATAGAGACTCTTACACAGGAATTCGATCTCATTCCGGACGAAAGAAAAAAGATTTTGACGGGCATAACCGCTTTTATCGAAGGCCGGCTTTCGGAACGTTCTAACGCCGACTTGATTTTTATCTGTACCCACAATTCACGACGCAGTCACGTGGCGCAAATTTGGGCGCAGACTGCCGCGGCATGGTGCAATGTTACAGGCGTGAACTCTTATTCGGGAGGTACGGAGGCAACTGCGTTCAACGTAAATGCAATTGAAGCATTGCGAAAGCTTGGATTCAGAATCTCGGCTGGGTCGAATGGCAATAACCCAAAGTACAGTGTGACCTATGCTGACAACCACCCTGCTTTCGAAGTTTTTTCCAAGAAATATGATGAAAGCCCAAATCCTGATCGTGGGTTTGCCGCCATCATGACGTGCACTCAGGCCGATGCTGACTGCCCGATCGTTTCAGGATCAGCGATACGGATTTCCCTCCCTTACGATGACCCCAAAAACTTCGACGGAACAACGCTTGAGTCAGCTAAGTATACGGAACGCGCACTTGAGATCGGCCGGGAATCGTTGTTTGTATTCTCTCAAATCAAAAAAAGATGATAGCAGACCCCACCTTTTTTCAAAATGAACTGCTTGGTTATGTTAACCGGCGGGTAAAAAACCGTTCACTTGCTGAAGATATCGTTCATGACGTCTTTCTGAAAGTGCAGGAGAAGTCCAATCAATTAAAAGAAAGTGATAAGATGATTGGTTGGATTTATCAGATAGCAAGGAATACGATCATTGATCACTTTCGGTTTCAATCACGGGTTGTGAGGCCTGAAGATCTCGATTGGGAAGAAGACAAAGCTTATCTTAATCAGTGTGTCGAAAGATGCCTGACTGAAAAACTTGCCACACTGCCGGCTAAGTACCGCGAAGCCATTGAGCTGTCAGAGGTGCAGGGAATTTCGCAACTGGACATCGCAAGGAGGTTAAAAATTTCTTATTCCGGCGCAAAGTCAAGGGTACAACGCGCGCGTCAGATGTTGAAAGCGATGATGGAGAATGAATATCACATCAAACTCGATCACTATGGTAATGTGGTGCGATGCGAGAACCGCCTGCCCTGCGGGTGCCAGTGAGACAAGTCAGAGGCGAGCCTTTTGACCCGCCTCATCCTCGATTTAGCAACAACCTGTGGGAATGCCGCCACCGCCGCAGCAACCTGTGTCGCAACAGCCTGGATCTTTTTGATCTTTCATAATTTGACTTTTTAAGTTTATAAATAATAACCAGTGATTCTTAAATCACTCCGTTGTTATGACGGTTCGCCTACCGGAAAGACGCAGATATTTCCTGCGTCTTTTTTGTGGGTACCTCGTCTTAAGCCTGAATCAAAATCTGAATCATGAAAACAACGCTGGCATTAATTTTCGTATTCCTAGTACTGACAACGGTATCAAAGGGGCAAACGCAAAAGAATCTAACGCCATCTAGAGGTCACTACAAACGACTCGAGTCATTTGATCCCAAACCAAAAACTCCCAATGACCCCCTGGATAAATTACGGTTTGCTTCTTCGGAAGAGGAAATTCAAAGAAGGATGAGTCTGAAACCCATCTATCTTAAGAATGTGACGCTGGAAGATTTCAATATCCCTGATATGCCGGCAAACAGTTCTGCAAGAACGCGGGCGGAAATCAAATATCTGCTTGCTCTGCAACGCCAGAGGAATGAAGAAGAGATCAGGGAGTGCCTGTACATGGCCGACATATACTACAACCTTCGGATCAAGCCAGGAGATGCCGAGTACCCCCGTTACAGAAAAAATTTGTTCCACATCGGACGCTCTATTGGGTCATGGTTCAACCCCGATCACCTTCCTGTCACCGCGGATCTCATGGCCAGGGTGTGGCAGGATGCGAGCTATTTTATCTGGGCGCTCAAATTCAAATACGCCAGAATCCGTCCCGTCGTGATCGATCCTGCCGTAAAGAATCAACAGGTCACCGATTGGGCTGCCTATCCAAGTGGTCATGCGTCCAATTCGTACATCAATGCTTATATCTATCAGGAGCTCGCTCCGGAGTTTACCGATGTTTTTATCAAAGACGCTTACGACATGGCACACTCCCGCGAGATCATCGGTGTGCATTATCCCAGTGATTCTGAATCCGCCCGGATTTTTGCAAGACAATTCGTAAACATGTTATTCAAGAACGAGCAGTTCCTCAATGACTTTCAGGCTGTAAAAGAGGAATGGAAAATGAAGGCGAATGAGGATTTCAGGTAAAGCATTGGTACGCGCCTTTTTTATTTCTCCTTTGGATGTGGAATGTCCCAATCTTTCGGGTTTATTTGAATTATGTTCGGAACATAAATAGCCGAAAGCACTTCACATGAAAAAATTTCACGATTTCGGTTCTGTCTTGCTGCGTGTTGTTATTGCGGCAACCTTCCTTTCAGCCATAGCCGACCGGTTTGGTTGGTGGGGACAACCAGGGCAGCCCGGGGTTGCTTGGGGAAACTGGGATAACTTCGTGACGTACACCATGCAGGTGAATTCTTTTGCGCCGTCAGCCGGCTCTGTCCTTGCGATAGCGGCCACAGCCCTGGAAGTTATTTTTGCGCTGATGCTTTTGATCGGGTACAAGACGCGCCTCGCGGCAACGGGATCTGCGGCACTGCTTTTTTTGTTTGGTGCCGCGATGGCTTATTCGTTCGGAATCAAATCACCGCTGGATTATTCTGTATGGATTGATTTCGTTGCTGCTTTTTTATTGGCAACACTTCCGCGATATAAGTGGTCGCTGGACGACCTGGGCGTTCGTTGAATTCAAAATAAAATTCACACATCATGGAAATAACACGGGTCGGTTCGCAACCCTCGGCGAAAGGATTGTCTGATTGGTTTACAGGATTAGTCCGCATTGATCCTTTGTTTCAACCCAATGAACACCGCCGCGCAGCGGCAGCCATCGTGACCTTCGAGCCTGGCGCGAGAACAGCGTGGCATACACATCCGCTCGGTCAGACACTCATCGTTACCTCTGGCGTAGGGTTGGTTCAGAAAGAAGGTGACAAAATCAAAGAAATTTTTCCGGGCGATGTGGTTTGGTTCGCGGCCAATGAAAAACACTGGCACGGAGCATCACCCGAGAACGGTATGACTCACATCGCTATACAAGAACAACTGAATGGAAGGGTGGTCGATTGGTTGGAAAAGGTGAGTGACGAACAGTACGGATCTCGGTGACGAAATTTATTTGCACGTTTATCTGATGTAAGCCAATCTCATTTCAATCGCTCAGCTAACAGCCGGAAAAAACGTACTTTTGTGATACTTGAATTTTGCAACCATGGGAGCGATCAGCGTCAGAGATTTTTATAAGGAGATTTGCGGTGATAGCGGTTGTCAGCTCGACTATTTTCTGGACAGTGAAAATACAACCGATCTCGGACATTTTAATGTCTTTGATATTGCCAAGTTTTATTACGGCGACCGAAAGAAATGTGAGATGACCTATAACCGCAGGCTCTACTATAAAATAAGCCTGATCAAAGGAAAAAATCTTGTTGAATATGCAGGCAAGACCGTGATGATAGAGAAGCAGGGGATACTGTTCGCTACGCCGAAAATTCCGTATCGCTACACACCACAGAATTCAGAGCAGTCCGGTTTCTTTTGCGTCTTCACGAGGGAATTCGTGTCGAAATCAAAGACTGGCCTGGTCATTGATGAATTGCCCATTTATCAGCCCAGCAGTGATTTTGTGTATCAGCTCAACGATGAACAATTACCGTCAATAGAGCTCATTTTCACGAAAATGGACGCAGAATTGTCTTCTGACTATCCGTACAAATACGACTTGTTGAGGAATTATGTGCTCGAACTGATTCACACTGGCCAGAAGCTGAAACCCGTTGAGAGCCTTCCGGGAGTGACCAATGCCGCAGGCAGGATTTCCTCCATTTTCATTGAGTTGCTTGAGAGACAATTCCCGATTGAAGACGAGGCTCAGGTCATCCGGCTGAAAACTCCCGTTGAATTTGCCAACGCATTGAGCGTTCATACCAATCACCTGAATAAAGTATTGAAAGAAACTACGGGGCGGAGTACAACGGAAATAATCAATGGCAGAATAGCGGAGGAAGCCAAGATTTTACTCAAACAAACACACTGGAACGTGTCGCAAATTGCCTTTGCATTGGGATTCGATGAAGTAGCTCACTTTTCGAATTTCTTTAAGAAGCACACAGGTGTCTCACCGATGAAATTCAGAAATTGATTGAATTTTGCAAATTGTGGATTGCGGTTTGCAATGCGCTGGTTTACGAACGGGTGACCTTTGAGTCCTCTTTAAAGTAAATCAATATGACAAGCAATTCAGGCAAAGTAGCCTTGGTCACCGGCGGCAGCCGTGGTCTGGGCAAAGACATGGCCATCCAATTGGCCAACAAGGGATTTGACGTAATCATCACTTACAACACGAATTCCAGCGAGGCGGCCAAAGTGGTATCCGAAGTTGTGAACGCGGGCAGAAAAGCAACCGCGATCCAACTCGACGTATCCGATTCAAAGAAGTTCGATGCATTTGTTGCCCAGGTAAAGACGGCGCTTAAAGACTATTTCAAAACAGATCGGTTATATGCACTGGTGAACAATGCGGGCATCGGCACTTACACCAGCATCGCTGAAACATCAGAAGCCGTATTTGACGACATGGTGAACATTCACCTTAAAGCGCCCTATTTCATCACTCAAAAATTACTACCCGTTATTTCCGACGGAGGTGCGATTGTGAATATTTCCAGCGGGTTGGCGCGCTTCAGCTACCAGAATTATGCGCCTTATGCAATCATGAAGGCAGCCATTGAAAGCTTATCCCGGTACCAGGCGCAGGAGTGGGGCAGCAGGGGAATTCGCGTGAATACAGTAGCACCCGGTGCTATCGCAACAGACTTCGGGGGTGGCGCTGTGCGTGATAATCCGGAACTCAATGCAATGATCGCCAAGACTACCGCGCTCGGCCGAGTGGGGTTGGCGGATGATATTGGCGGGGTTGTGGCGTTCCTGTGCAGCGACGACTCAAAGTGGGTAAACGCGCAACGTATTGAAGTGGCGGGTGGAGTGCACATCTAACAGGTAACAATAAAAAAGAGTCGCCGAAAAGCGACTCTTTTAGTATCGTATTGGTTTTAATGGTGCGGTTTATTTCTGCCCTTTCGATTCCACCAGATCTTTCATTTGTTGCAAGCACTGGATGAATCCTTCCTTGAATCCCATTTCAATCAACTGCATCATGCGTTCAAGGGAATCGTTCTTAATTACAATTGACACATTTGTTGTCCCATGTTGTTCGGTAAAACTTAAATCCCAATCCGAACCCGGCAACTGAGGATTTTCGTCTTTGTCGGCGAACGCGTTGAGCATCTTGAAATTCGTTTTCGGCGTGATGGAAGTATACTTGTGGATCGCCCACATTTCATTGCCTTCCGGGCTTACCATGGCGTAAAATCTACGCCCGCCTACCTTAAATTCCATCGCCTTTGTCTTTGACTGATAGGGTTTCGGGGCCCACCATTGATCCAGGATCTCGGGTTTTGTGAAAGCATCCCAGACCAGCGAGAGATCTGCGTTGAATTCCCTTTTTACAATTACCGTTTTTGCTTCCTTGTCAACTATAAAATCAGATTGCATTGTCTTTTCCATGGTTTTTGAATTTTGTTGTTGTTAGATCAATATTCAGAACGTGACTGGCGTTTTATTTTTTTTGTTTTTTCATCGCAGATAACACCGCATCCAGCTGGTTGAACCTCGTCTCCCAGATTTTTCTGAATGGGTCCATCCACTTATCTATCTCTTTCATTTTTTCAATTTCAAGTGAGTAATAGATTTCCCGGCCTTGTTGTTTTTGCGTAACCAATTCACATTCCGTGAGGATTCGAAGGTGTTTGGACACGGACTGTCGTGAGGTGTTAAAATTGTCTGCGATCGCATTGGGGGTCATTGCCTGCAGGGCGATGAGTGTGATGATCGCCCTTCGCGTGGGGTCGGCAATGGCCTGAAAAATGTCTCTTCGTGATTCCATTTTGAGGTTTTATGCAGCTATCTGGTTGCAAATATAATGCAATCATTTGGTTGCGCAATTAATTTTAAGGGATTTTTTAACAGAGATTTTGTGGAGTCTGGGTTCAGAGAAAAATTTTCCAGATGGAAACAATGTACCTCATCTGCACATCCGTGCCTGCAGTCTTCATGACTGGATTTTGGTCTTGCCGTCGATTGGGAGAGGAGGAGACGCTACTTGAGCAGCTTTACGATGGCTTTATTGTTGGTCTTTTTTACCAAAAGTCCGCTGCACCCATTAAACCCCGCAAATTCCCTTATCGCATCACACACTTTTTCAAGGACCGCCTTCGTCATCTTCACCTTTTCGAAATGAAGATTGTGTATGATCAGCGTCTTCGCCTTTCGATCGGCTTTAGAATCCATGCGCGCGACAAAAGTGTTGCCAACCAGAATGGGTAGCGAAAAGTATCCATACTTGCGTTTCGCCTCAGGAACGAAGCATTCGATCTGGTAATCGAAATCAAAAAAATCCCGAAGACGCCGCCTGAAAAAGTTCAGACTGTCGAAAGGAGAAAGGACAAACGCATCGCCGCTGATCATGATCCTCTTTTTTTTGTATTCGGGCAACATGTAAACCGGGCCCTTTACGCCTTCAACCTGAACTTCACAGATCTCGCCGGCATCCGCGAGTCTTTTTATTTCTGATTTCACGTTGTGTTTCGCAAGGCGCCCATTCCATGCAATCTCATTGGCCCAGGCAATGCCAAGTGCCTTCAATGATCGAAAGATGACGTGGTGTGTATATTCTTCCGTCGTTGGCGGCGTGCGGTCCACGCTGGCCGGGATGATGTTATCCGTCAGATCATACACTTTGTGAAAATCTTTCTTTCGCGTCGCGAGCAATTTTCCGGTCAGGTGCAATCTTTCGAGCGCCACCTTCGATGGGCGCCAGTCCCACCAGCCGGAACTCTTCTTAACACGATCATTTTCGAAGTCCTTTGCCGTGAGTGGACCTTCCCGCGCGATTCGATCCAGAATCCTATTCATTAAATTAATCTCAGCCTGAGGGATCATTTTCCACCTGGCTGCGAAATTTTCATGGATTGGAAGTGAGAATCGAAAATCATGCATGGGTATATATCCGGAGTCGCGGGTCCAGAACTCAAAAATGCGTCCTTCATGCTGTAGTTCTTCCAGCCACGCGATTTTGTACCCCGGTACCCGTGCGGTGATGGCATGATGATGCGCACGCTCCACCGTCATGTTGGTGTCGACCTGAATAAATCCGAGATGATCGATCACTTTATATACTGCCTCTTTGCCTTTGCCGAACTGCGCTCGTTTTGAAAGCCCGGAGGCATGAAGAATTATTTTTCGCCCTTGAGATCGGGTGAGGTGGAGAGGTTTCATGATAAAAAATTAAAAATACATTTTTAGCCACGGACCCGGCAGAATGAACGCCGGAAATCACATTCCGAATTTCTGGGCGATCCACGTCCTCCTCCATTTGTGCGAAAGTTTTGGGTTGTGGGTGAAGTATGTAAGCAGTAATTTCCTTTAACAATCAATCCCTGCATGAAGGCGCCGGAAATTCCAGTGAATGAGAATGAGAGATTGCAGGCCCTCAGGGGATATTCCATCCTGGATACTTTACCCGAGGAAGAATTCGACGATATCACCCGCATCGCGTCGGCTATCTGCAAGACGCCGATTTCGATGATCACTTTAGTCGACTCAAACCGACAATGGTTCAAAGCGGCGCACGGATTGAACATCAAAGAAACTCCCCGCGACCTTGCTTTCTGCGCCCATGCCATCAATTATAGGGACGAGGTATTTTCTGTTAACGATTCGCGAAAAGATGAACGCTTCTCGGACAATCCCCTGGTGACGGGTGACCCACACATTGTTTTTTACACCGGTGTGCCCCTTGTCAGCCCTGGTGGTTATGCGTTGGGGACGCTTTGTGTGATCGATCATGAACCCCGTAATCTGAACGACATAGAGAAACAGAGTCTCCGCGCGCTGGCGAACCAGGTAGTAAAGCTTTTTGAACTGAAGAAAGCCAACTCGTTGGTGGCGCTCAAAGAAAAGCAGTATCGTGGGCTTATGGATGATGTGAATGACATGATCTATGAGCTTGATGAAAATGGGAATTTCAGGTTTATTAATAAGAGTGTTGTGCTGAAGACGGGTTTCGCTGAAACCGAGGTGCTGGGAAAATTCTATACGGAGTTGATTTACCCGGATGACCGCGAAATGGCGGTAGCCTTTTACGTGAATCAACTGAAAGGCGGCAACCCTACCTCTTATCTTGAGCTCCGACTTTTGACCAGAGACGGGCAGGCTCTGTGGATCGGACAGAACGTGAAGATGGTTTTTGAGGGAAACCGGGTAACTAAAGTTGCTGCGATCGCGCGGGATATTTCACAGATCCGTGAAGCACAGACTAAGCTGGAGGAAGCCGCGTTGGCCAAAAGTCGATTCCTGGGCATGATGAGCCACGAAATCCGGACGCCGCTCAACGGCATCATCGGCATCACCAACATGCTCAACGACAACAATCCGCGGGAAGATCAGCAGGAGAATCTTGAGCTATTGAAATTTTCGTGCGACAACCTGTTGACGATTATCAATGACGTTCTCGATTTCAACAAAATCGAAGCGGGAAAAATGCACCTCGAAAAAATTCCGATGAGCCTTAGCGAAATCGCCGGTCAACATATAAAAATGTTGAGCCTGAAGGCAAAGGAGAAGGGAATCGAGTTGAAGCTGCTTTTAGATAATGAACTTCCACGTTATGTTGTGGGTGATCCAGTGCGCGTGGGTCAGATACTTGATAATTTGCTGGGTAACGCGATCAAGTTCACAGCGAAAGGATATGTACGTCTGTCAATTACCCAAATAGGAAAACAAGTGCCCCGTCACCGGATTGCCTTCGCTGTAGAGGATACAGGCATTGGGATTCCGGCAGATAAAATCGATTCCATATTTACCGGCTTTATACAGGCCAGCGGTGATACGACGCGCAGATTCGGCGGCACGGGCCTCGGCCTTTCCATTACTAAAAAACTGTTGGAATTGATGGGGTCAGAAATAAAAGTAGTCAGCGAGCCTGGGCGGGGGTCCGTATTTTCTTTTGAGTTGGAGGTGGACGAGGCTACGTCCGGCCAGCTGGTCAGCAGAAATGCGGCTTCGTCTTCCGGTGGTCTAAAGATTCTTGTCGTGGATGACAATCGCGTGAATCAGATTGTCGCCGCCAACGCGATCAACAAACTCGGGCATATTTCAACGTGTGTTGACAGCGGTGATGATGCATTGGCGCTCCTACATGAGGCGAGATTTGACCTTATTTTCATGGATCTGCAGATGCCCGACAAAGATGGCTACCAGACGACAAGAGAAATCAGAGACCGCGAAGGAGAATATTTTAAGACAGTGCCCATCATTGCACTGAGTGCAGAGGTGCTCCCCGAAATGAGATTGATGGCACGACAATCCGGAATGAATGATTATTTGATGAAGCCTTTTCAATCAACTGACCTTCAAGCCATCATTGATAAAAACACAAAGGGGATGATTGAAACAGGCCTGAAAATAAAAATCAAAGAGCTTGCTTCCGGCAACGAAGCGCAGGTGAAAGAACTTTCAAGGCTATTGGCACAAAACATGAAAGAACTGCAGGCTGCCATTTACACCAGCGCCGAGCGCCACAATACAGATGCATTCAATCATGCGCGACACCGATCCAAGACGGCACTTTCCGTGGTTGGGAACGGCCGACTCACGGAGTTGTTAAGCAAGATCGATCCCTTGTTTGCTAAGAAAAAATTTGAGGATATCGCGGGCCTTAAAACCGAAATTGAGGTGGCATTCCAAGAGGTGATCAATCAATTGTTATAAATTTTTTGTGTTTAAGGGGACGCATGGTGACTGAAAATTTGATGACCCTGTTCCAGTATCAGAGCCAATTGCTATCTTCATTTGCCTTCTAAACACCCCAACATGGAAAAGATCAGAGAATATTTTGCGTCCCTGGGCTTTGCCCATGAAAATCTTGAAAAAATTGTAAATGCATTCGTTTTACAAAAATTTGAGAAGAATGACTACGTGGTGGAATATGGCAAGATCAGCCGGCATTTCGGTTTTGTTGAGAGTGGTATGTTTCAATACTACTTTCTGAAAGATGGGGAAGAAAAGACACATTACATTTCTGTTGAAAATACGTGGTTTGCATCCCTGTTAAGCTTTATCACGGAGATGCCGTCACTTGAAAACGTGAAGGCATTGACACCTGGCGGCATTTTTATGCTTAGTAAATCCAATCTGCGGATGCTTGTCAATGAGGTTCCCGGGTTCAAAGATTTTTATATCGGCCTGTTGGAGCAGTCGCTCTGTGGAATTGATATGAGTCGTTACAATTTGATTGTACTTTCGGCTGAAGAACGGTACGAGCGAATGTTAAAGACAGAGCCGAAGGTACTTCAGCAAATTCCACTTCAGTATCTCGCCTCCATGCTCGGCGTCACCCCGCGCCACCTCAGCCGTATTCGCAGCAGCATTCGCTAAAATAAGGCGGCAGCTGCGCCTCTCACCGTTTTGGACATTTGTCCAGTAGACTCCGTTGTGGCCCTGCCACTTTTGTATCGTCAAAAACAAAAGACGATATGAAAACAATACTAGTCATCATTTTTGCGCTGGCGGTAACCAGTGCGTT
The DNA here is from genome assembly GCA_044227305.1 of Cyclobacteriaceae bacterium. Taxonomy (GTDB): domain Bacteria; phylum Bacteroidota; class Bacteroidia; order Cytophagales; family Cyclobacteriaceae; genus ELB16-189. Next base: position 459,225 of record JBGAFJ010000004.1, read on the forward strand.
GTCTCAAAATCTCTCAAAAAGCGAACTGAGCATCAACGGTTTCCGCAGTCCTTCCGTGGGGCTGGAATACCGTTATCAGCGGTTTTCTCTCCATGCCGGGTATTATCCAACAGCGTTTAAGGCAGGAGAAAACACCGATTTTTTCAAGGCAGGCATCACCACCTGGTTTCTGCCTGTGGGCAGCAAAGCAAACCCTTCTTCCTTCTATGCAGGCGCCTCTTACCTGCGTGGCTTCAACCGCGATTATGAAAATAAAAACGCGTTGGGTGTTGAAGCCGGCTTTCGTTGGATGATCTGGAAGGGATTGAATTTCCGGATCGGCGCGATCGCAGTGGCCGCACCGGGTGAAAGCCTCAAGATCAATCCGACGCCTGGTATCAGCTATTCATTCTTTTTTAAGTAAGCGGATTACCTCCAAAAGAAATGAAAACAATACTGGGTACGGGGCAATTGGGCGTTGCCGTGATGGAAGAATTGCTCAGGAGAAATCCTAATGAAGAGATTTTGATGGCGAATAGGAGAGGAATACTCGATATCCAAATCCCGAAGTCTGTAAAAATTATCGCGGCAGACGTAACCGATATCAAAGCGCTCGAAAGTATCTCTAAAAAGTCAGAAGTAATTTTCAGTTGCACAGATGTCCCTTATCCGTCATGGGGTGAATTCTATCCGGCAGCAGCCTCAGCACTTGCCTATGCGCTCAGCAGAACGAATGCCCGCCTGGTATTTGCCGACAACATGTATTCGTACGGTAATGTGAAAGGAAAAGTGATGCATGAAAGCATGCCACACAATGCTAAAACGGTAAAGGGTTCAATTCGAAGCGAAGTGATCAACACCTTATTAAAATCCGGCGACTTGTTCAATCGCCGCGTAGCAGTTGTGAAGGCAGCCGACTTCATAGGTCCCAGGATTCACAAAGGCGTTTTCGGAGAAGATTTTATCAAAAGACTAAATGAGGGCAAGAGCATAATCCTCCCCGCATCCATAAAACTTCCTCACACATTTACTTACGTCAATGATTTCGCAACAGCGATCGTCAACGTGGGTGCCTGTGACGACACCTTCGGGCAAATATGGCATACCCCGAATGCACCGGCCATGAGTCTTGAAAAATGGATCCACCTTTTCGAGGTCATGACCGGTAAGAAGGCAAAAATTGTCAGGGTTCCTAAAATCGGAGTCTGGGTTGCGGGCTTCTTCGACGCTCTTGTCAAAGAATACCGTGAGCTTACATATCAGTTTGAATATCCCTACCTGGTCGATCACTCGAAGTATGCAGCCCGTTTTGGGGAGAGCTTAACATCTCCCTCCAGCATTGTAAAAGAAACAGTCAGATGGTACAACACAATAAATAAAGTAGCATGAAAACCAATAAAATAATCGGATCATTATTGATCACCGGCGCCGCCGCACTTTTTATACCTTACACAATCCTCACCATCATATTTGAATACCCGGACATCCTTCGTCAGGAAACCGGAGTCATCCTTACCAGGTTTTATGAAGGTGGAAGCACGCTGATTTGGACATGGTTTGCCTTTGCGATCACCGGTCTTCCGTTGCTGCCTGCCTACATTTTGCTGGGCAGACGCCTCGAAAATAAAACGGGTATGGCGCGCGTGGCCACTACCATCGGAGTAATCGGGCTGGTTGTTCAGATGGTTGGGCTGCTCCGCTGGACTTTCGTAGTGCCGGTGTTAGCCGATTCGTATGTGAATGCCGCTGATGAACCGACGAAGGCTGCTGCTGTGATGTCCTTCAAACTCATTCATCAGTTTGGTGGGGTGATTCTTGGCGAGTATCTGGGGCAGCTTTTTACAATTATCTGGACGGTGTTGATTTCTATTTCTTTTGCCCGCTTAAAACTGATGCCTCATTGGATTAGCTGGATGGGAATTGGCAGCTCAATCATCTATCTTATGGCCGAAGCAGAGCTCTTCGCTACCGTTTTGCCCCAGTTTCCCGTCTGGGATCTTGCGGGATTCATTGGCAGCACGATGTGGCTGGCGTGGCTTATCTTTATCGGTGTTCGCATGCTGCGAAAAGAATTTGAATAGCATGCCAACGTGAAATTCGAAACTTTCGATAAAGAAAATTTTCAAAAGTTCTGTTGAGTCAAAAACTAACCCGCAATTTCAAAATCATGATAACTAAAATCATACTCTTTTTCACAATCATCCTGTACAGCATCGTGGTGAGCCAGTCATTTATGTACATCCTTGCACTTGAAGATGTGCAGTTGAAAGTGGGTGCCGGCACCTATGTTGAGCTCAGGAAGCTGATCGATTTCAATATGAGGAATCATTTCAAGTTTGTGGTCTATGGGGCGTTGCTTTTCAGTCTTGCCTATGCCATTTCCTGTGCGAAACATTGGAATAGTGTGGAATTCATTACAGCATCGATCGCGTTCGTCGCGTTGCTGGCAGATTCCCTGCTCACGTTAAAGGGTAGTCTGCCAATCAATGACGTTATTAATTCATGGACGCCTGAGAATTATCCTTCAAACTGGATTGATTATCGGAGGCGGTGGTTTGAAATATTCCGGTATCGCCAGATTTTGAACCTCACTGGTTTTGTAAGCCTGGTGGTCGGTATTCTTTTGCGTAAACCGGCGTAAGCCGTCAGCCGCTGAGTTATTCCACTTTCAGACCATCCACAGCTTTTGCATAAAATACCCGGCTAATCTGGGTAGAAATCGTGATCATCAACACAAGCACGAGTATAACAACAGCGAAAATAGTTCCTGAGTAATCAACGGGCATGTGATATTTATAAGCGGTGGTAATCAATTCTTTAATCATTATGTAGCTGATCGGCGCTCCCAGTCCCAGCGAGATCGCGAACAAAATGACATACTGACTTGAAATGTTTGCAGCGATGCTTTTCAACCCGGCACCCAAAACTTTCCGGATACTGAATTCGCGCACACGGCCCGAGACATTCAAAGAAACCAGTCCGTACAAGCCAAGTCCCGCAAGCAGAATCGCAATGGTGGCAATGACGTCCCACACCGTGGCATGAATAGCCATGGTTTGTTTGTAGTTGCCCCAAACGTCTTCCTGATAACCGCCATCGAACGGGATTTCGGGAAACAATTCGATCCATTTTTCGCGCAACGTTGCCACGGTTTGAGTCTCTGTTCCCTCTTTGACGCGTAAGGCCAGGTACTGATATTCGGATTTCTCCGCCACCCTGAAAATGGTTGGCCGTACTTCACGGAAAAAGCTGTAGCTATGAAAATCTTTGGCAACCCCTACCACTTCGTAGTTCACGGTGTCGATGGCGAAAGTTTTGCCGATTGCACTTTCCCAGCCCATATTTTTTACGAGTACTTCATTGACCACCGCAGCCCGTCGGTCCGCACCTTCGTGATCGTTAAAAAAACGGCCTTCTTTGAGAGTTATGCCCATCGTCCCAAAATATTTTGCATCCACCGATAACCCATCGACTTCGTAGTCGCGGTTTTCATACCGGATGATGTTTTTCGCATGTGACTTGCCCAGGTGATGAGCTGCCCCTGAAACAGAAACTACGTTTGCGTTGCTCAACATCGAGGCACTTAGTTTCTCAAAGCCTTTTTGATCGGGAACGCCTGTATACAACGCGCCGGTCTGTTCGTAACCCCAGCTGCGATTCGACATGTAACGGCTGTTCTGGTTGAACATCACGGCGCTGGTTACAAAAATGCAGGCCAGTATAAGCTGCGCTCCGAGGAAGAGCTTTGTCATTGGATTTTTGGATCCAAACTTGACAACACCTTTCAGGATGCCGACAACCTGGAATCCGGATATGTATACGGCCGGGTAAAAACCCGAAGCAACGCTGGTGAATAGCAACACAGCGATTAGATAGAACCAAAGATTCCCATCGAGGAGGTTGAACTCCATGTCGAAGCTGTTGATAAATTCGAAACCGGGGATGAAGAATGTCATCGCCAGAACGATACCCAGGATCAACGCAAAGCAAGTGATGATGATGTTCTCGGAAAGGAATTGTACGATGACCACCGGCCGGGTTGCTCCAATCGATTTCCGGACACCGATCTCTTTCAAACGTTTGGTTGCTGATACGATCGCGATGTTGATGTAGTTAAGGCATGCGATGGCGAGCATGAATATCCCCACAATAGATAAGTACAGCACGGATTTGAAGTTGTCGTCCGAGCCGAATGAGATGTCGTCGCGGATGGATCCTGATCTCACATGCAGGGTGGCCAGCGGTTCGAAGGCAAAAGAAGAAATTGCCCATTCCTGCCTGGCGGCCTCGTTCTGCAGTTTTTTATACTTCGTCATGCCCTCGGTGATCACGGCAATGTCGGAGGGCTTGTCAACTTGTATCAATGTGCCTGCCACGAAATTGCTCCAATCATCAAAGTTGAAACCCGGATCTGAAACACGTAGGTTCTCAAAGTTGACGAGAAAGTCGAAATCGATGGTGTGCGAAGAAGGAAATTTCATCGCCACGCCCGATACTTTAAACGCTTTGCTGTTATCCTGATCGAACTTGATAAGAACACTTTGCCCGATCGGATTTTCATCACCGAAGTATTTAATGGAAGCTTCTTCACTGAGAATCAAACTATTGATATCGGACAGAGAGCCAGGTGTGCCCCATTTCAATGGAAAGGTAAGCATGTCCAGGAAGGCGGGGTCGGTAAATCGTATGGTCTCGCGAAACACCTTGTCGTCATATTTTACAACCGCATTCCGGTCTTCCACACGCGCGACTTTCTTTACCTGGCTGAAGTCATTGTGAAGCATTTCGCCGAGGGGTCGTGGGGCAAGACCAAACTGCTGTTGTGATCCGTCGCGATCGGCAAAAAAAGTAGCAAGGAAGACGACGTTTTTATTCTCATGGAATTGATCGCGCTCGTAGGTCCATTTTGCAAAACCATACACAAACACGGCGATCGCAATAGCAATCGAAAGCCCGATCACATTGATGGAAGAATTCAGCGGATTTTTCATCAGCCCACGAAACGAAACTTTATAGTAATTGCTGAACATCGCCCGTTGTGAGAACCGATAGATACCGCCAAGATTTTTAATAAGGATGGGCCTGAGAAGCTTCAACATTTCCCACGTGTACATCCGTCGTGCTTTGCGCAGAGATCCCTGCTCGGCATTTTCGCGGAAGATTTCCTCCATGTCGCCTTCTATCTCTTCGAGGAATTCTTTTTTTACAAACAAACGGAGAATTTTGAGCGGCCATTTCGGCGGCTGGGCATCGGTAGCGTTTGCCATAATCAGGTAGTTGCAAGTTTGGGAATTGCGCTCCAAAGACCAGCGCGGATATCCTTCATTTCTGCAAGAATTCGGTGCGCATAGGGGGTGGCGGTATAGATACGCTTGCGTTTGCCGCCGCGCTTTTGGGTTGCCTCGCCGAAGGCGGAATTGAGAAAACCTTTCTCTTCCATGCGTTTCAGTGCCGACTGGATCGAACCGACGCTGAGCTTCTCATTCAAGCGACTCTCGAGTTCCCGCTTGATTTCCACACCATAGGCCTCTTCCTGCAAAGCGGCCACCGTCAGCAAAACGAGTTCTTCAAATTCACCGAGCTTGGTCTTTTTCATATCTGTATTATTCGTAATTGCAGTAAATATAGTTGCGATATTTTATTCGCAATTGCAGAAAATATTGTTTTTGGACTGATTCGGCGTAAAATAGATGATCGAGCCTACTCTAGGTAATGGTCTAATGTGCTCCGGGGGCAGCCTTGGCTCGCTTTCATCTCCAGGTAAACGTGCTGTGCTGCACGCCATGGTCAGTGAGAAATTTCTGAATGTCTGAAAAACAGGTGTTCGTATTGAATTTCGTTTGCATCTGCGAAAGCAATACCGTTTTGTCGTTTAAACCAGACCCCAGCAACGGAAATAACTTTTCTATTTCGCCCGCTGGAACCGTGAGGATATACTCATAGTCGCTGTCGCCGAAATAATTTTCTACCGTCTTACCGATGTCAAAACCATCGATCACGAGATCGCCATTTTCTTTAAAATAGGCCTCAATGGAGATCTTGATTTCGGGTGAGCTGAAAGCGTATAAGACAACGGAATCCATATATAGGCAAATGTACCCTCGACCCGGGTGGCAGACATCCTTAGCATGCAAAATAAGGACGACGAATTTTTTTGACAATTAGGTTATAACTTCGTCGGATGAAAAAAGAATTTCTGAAAACACTGGCTTTTACCGCTTTTATCGGTTGCCTTGCGATGGCGTGCGCAAACAACGAAAAGGATTTCCAGGAAACATTGAGAACACATCTGACGGCTGTTGAAACGAGAGACTTGAGTGCGTTAATGCCGACCATCGCCGACAGCATAACAGTGATTCTTCCAAATGGCTCCACTTTACATACCAGGAATGAATTCGAAAAACTGCATGTGGAGTGGTTTAAGGAAACCAATTGGAAATGGACACCATCGGTGATCAAAACAACCGTGTCACCTTCTGTGTGCTTCGCTGATGTGATTTATCAATATGACGAAAAGGATTCGACGGGCACGGTTTCTTCGAACAGAAAAACGCATCTATTGCTGATCTTCAAAAAAATCTATGGTCGGTGGCTTTTGGTGCATGACCAGAATACAAGGATTGAATAGTACCGTTTTTTGCCAAGGGTTTTTTTGGGTTCAACTTCTTCGGTAATCCCAAACGTATCAACCTCGCCGATTTAGTAGACTCGCTTCGCTGGGCGCATTTATTTCAAAAATATGATCAATTTTGATGGTATGAAGACTATCCTGATTGTGTCCTTATTTGCCGTCTCTGTGGCTTGTGCGCAGGATTTGCCCGCCCAGATGACTGCGGAAGAAAATCTGGCCCGCGGCCGTGATCTCTACAACGCCAACAGCGTCCACCAGGCAATTCCTTTCTTTCAGGAAGCCGTAAGGCTCGCCCCCACGATGCCCGAAGCGCTCTACTTTCTCGGCGTCGTGTATCGATACACGATGAATTATGAGGGCGCCGTTCAGCAATTCAAAAAACTTGAGTCGGTAAGTCCCGATTACTTTCCATGGTTTTACTATGAAGAAGGTGTGTCCTACGAAGGACTAAAGCAGTTTGACAACGCTGTCAAATCGTATCAAACATTCATTGCGAAATCATCGAACGATCCCACACGCACCAATTACTTACACCAGGCCAGGTTTCGCATCAATTACATTCAAAAGCAAAAAGACCTCGCCAAAATCAAGCCTACGATTCAGGAAGCATCGAAAATGGGACTGTCGGTGAATAGTAAGTTTGATGACTATATGCCTGCGATGGATCCCACGGGCACAAAAATCTATTTCACTTCCAAGAGACTCGGTGGAATCACTCCGGAAGACGCCTCGATGCGTGAAGGTGATGAAGACATCTATTTTATCGAAAAGATAAATGGCCAGTGGGGTGCACCGCAGGCGTTGCCATCGCCGATCAATTCGCCGACCAACGAAGGGGCGGCCTGCTTTTCAGCCGATGGTCAACTTATGGTTTACACAGGATGTACGCGCAGCGACGGCATTGGCAACTGTGATCTGTATATCGCCACGCTCGAAGGCGACCACTGGACTCAACCCAAAAACATGGGGAATGTGGTCAATAGCCAGGAGTGGGATTCCCAGCCGACCATCTCCCCGGATGGCAACCGAATTATTTTTTGCTCGGCACGCGCTGGCGGCTATGGTGCCGAAGACTTGTACATGATCGAAAAGAATAGTTTCGGAGAATGGGGCCCCCCGATGAATCTGGGTGGCGTGGTCAACACACCTTTCAGCGATGATTCTCCCTTTCTCGCTCAGGATGGCAAAACGTTATACTTTGGTTCCAAAGGTCATCCCGGTTTTGGGGGATATGACATCTTCAAAACAACGTATGAAAACGGTAAGTGGAGCGAGCCGGTCAATATGGGCAAGCCACTCAATACCGAAGGAGATGACAATTACTTCACAATCGGCGGGGCGGGAGAGAAGGGATACTTCTCATCCAACCGCGGTGAAGGCCAGGTTGATTTATATGAGATTTCCATTCCCGCGGAAATGAGACCTCAGACCACCGTCGTGGTGGAGGGCGTGGTGACCGATGCTAAGACAAAGAAAGATGTAGATGCTTTGGTTACGGTGGAGGACCTCAACAGCGGAGAGCTTCTTGCGGTCAACAGAAGCAACAGTGCTACTGGTAAATATCTTGTGGTCTTATTGGCGGGTCGTACGTATAGCGTGTCTGCAAGTAAGGACGGTTATTTTTTTCACTCCGAGCGCTTTGATGTTCCGCTCACAGGTAAGTATGAAACCATTGAAAAAAATATTTCACTGCGACCCTTTGAAAAAGGAGCAAGTGTTGTGCTGAACAACATCTTCTTCGAAACGGGTAAAGCCACTTTGTCAAACCAAAGCCGGCTGGAGCTTGAAAAGGCGATTACCCTTCTGAATGCCAATCCAAAGATGAAAATTGAAATCGGCGGCCATACCGATAATGTCAGTGACGATGCCTTCAATCTTAAGCTGTCGCAGGATCGTGCTAAGTCGGTAAGAGACTATTTGATAAAAGGAGGAATCGCACCTGTGCGTCTGGTTGCGAAGGGTTATGGTGAATCAGCGCCGATAGAAACCAACGACACAGAAGCCGGCCGGCAATCCAACCGGAGGACGGAATTCAAAATACTTGAGTTTTGATTCGATATTTTGTTTTGTAAACGTGCTCAGCGAATAATCACTGAATCCCACGGCACCTTTGGTGAACGATAGAAGTCAATCTTCATCGCTTCCATTCTTTGACCGTGTGCTGCCAACCTGAGTCGATACTCAGGCCAGCTCCGGTTTTCTTCGGGCGACCAGGCGATTTCTGCATAACCGGGAAGTCGCGGAAAAGCGAGGTATTCAATCTCATCCATGTTTGAAATTGTTTCACTCCAAAGCGGTGCTTCGACCCCTACGATGTTTTCGCGTGAAATGTCCTTTAAGAAAGTCGATGGATTCCAGCTATAAGCCGCGTCTACTTCGATATACGCCGCCCAGTGCAGCCCCAGCGTCGAAGTGGAATCATAGCTCATGTCCAGGTACGATTTCTTAGCAGGCGACATGACAAGCCGACTTTTCTTTTCGATTGCCAGCAAAGCATATTTTTCCTGATTCCAGAACTGGGTGACTGTTGCACTATCAATATTTCCCTGAGCGATTTCTTCCCAACCCACCATGGTCTTATGGTTGGAAGCTACGATCTCCCGGAAACGGTTGATGAATTTTATATAATCTTCCTTTCTTGTGGCCGCCGCTTCATCGCCGCCAACGTGAAAGTAAGGCCCCGGTGTGATGGCCGACAATTCCCGGATCACATCATTGACGAATCTGAAAGTGGCTTCTTTTTCATAGCGTAGCGTGCTCCAACCCACTTCAATCCCTGTGTACAACGGTGTGGGTTTATTTTTTTCTCCAAGAATGGGTTCTTCCGTAGTTTTCACTGCTCCTTCTGCGGGGACTATGGTGCCGCCGTTGAGCTCGCCATAGGAAGCAAGTGCAGAGTTGATATGCCCAGGTAGATCTATCTCCGGAACAATTGTTACAAACCGACTTTGAGCATACGCAACAATGTCTTTGTACTGCTCCTGTGTGTAAAATCCACCCTTGCCCCCACCTACGGCTGTGCTGCCGCCGTGCGATGTGAGGTTGGGCCAGGATTTGATTTCAATCCTCCAGCCCTGGTCGTCGCTCAGGTGCAGATGCAATACATTCATTTTATAGGCACTGATCAGATCGATATAACGTTTGACATCGTCGACCGAAAAAAAATGTCGGGCGACGTCGAGCATGGATCCACGCCACGCATATTTGGGGTAATCTCGAATGACGCCGGTTGCCACTTTCCACGGCGTCGATTGCAGACTCTCAGCTTCGATCTGGGAGGGAAAAAGCTGACGCAATGTTTGAAAGCCATAGAAGATACCCGCTGCATGCTCAGCATTAATCCTTACGAAATCAGGACTGACGTCCAGTTCATATGCTTCTTTCCTTGACGGAGCTTGAGATTGTAGCGAATATTCTATGTAAATATTCCCCGACGAAGGGACCTCACCTGTTCGTTTTACTTCAATTGGAAAGCCTGTGGTAGTCCTGAGACGTGAAGCAAATTGGTCACACACCTGTTGGATAACGGTTTGATCGGGAAACCGGGCATCGATGTAGATTGCCGACTCATTCGTCAAATCGAAAAATGACCCAGTGGCTTCCACCGACACCGGCTTGGGAATGATGGCAACTTTTTTCAAGTCAGAATGCTCGCGCTGGCAGGATATAAACGCGATGATGATGATGAGAGCGGTGAGCAAATGCTTCATTTGCGATTAAGGAAGGTTTTGTAATCGTCCGGTGTGTCAAGGTCAACGGCGCCTTCGGGAAACGAAATGCCTGCCGTTTTTTCGGGATGATTTTGTATAATCTTTTTTGCGCCTCCCTCGCCAGACAAAGTCAGTATCTCAGCAAACATGGATTGATCAAAAAGCACAGGAACACCCACCGTACCGGTATAACAAGAGGCGATGATGGGTTTGTTTGCTGAGATCCATTGATCACGAAGGTTAGTCAGGTGATCACTGCTTAACAGAGGCTGATCACAAACCATGACAATCACCGCGTGAATACTTTTATTTCCTGAGAAATGCCGAAGGCCAGCCTTGATGGAACTCGCCATTCCGCTTTGCCAGTCAGGATTAAACACAGTATCGATTTCCATTTTCCTGATTGCCTTCTCGTGTTTTTCATGATCAGCGCCCAGCACCGCGACAGTTTTCATCCCCGTAGCGCCTGCGATTCTCACAGCACGGGCAAGTAGCGTTTCTTCATCGAGCTCTATCAGTTGTTTTGATCTCCCCATCCTGGTCGAAGAACCCGCTGCCAATATAATGACCCCTGCTTCCATGTGGTGTAAACCTCACTTATCGATAAGGTTAAAGTCAAGCTGTTGAATGAGTGGATTGCCTTCTGGTGTAAGCGTAAAGAATACCGCCACGTCGCGTTTTTCCCCTTCCATAATGAACGAACCGCGAAGTTGGTTCTCCGGCGTCAAGGCTCCGACTTTGATAATCTTTCCAGCCTGGCTGAAAATCTCATCGGTTGATTTCTTTCGCGCTTCGACATTGAGGTCCAGGAAAAAGTTTTCAGCAAAGATGTTGAGCTTGTCCTTTGACCAATCAGGGATGAGGGCTTCGATTTCCTTTTTCCGTTTTTCGAGAACGCTGGAGGCGGGAAGCTCTCTCGGCTTAAGCTTGGCGAGCATAATCAAGGTGTCAAGTGCCCTGAAATTTGGATTGCCCATGCCCCCATAGGTCAAATTGCTTAATGACACGATACCGATACCGAGTTCGGGATAGAATCTCCATTCACTTCCATATCCAGGCAGCCCGCCGCCGTGCCGGATCGACACGAGACCTGAGCAGTCACGTCGGTATCCCAGGCCGTAGCCATAGCCTCCAATGGAAGGACAGGGTTGGCCGAGAGAATTTTTTCCTTGCGCCGCCAGTCCGCCGAAGCGCTGAAGTTGGTGCATTTCACGGACGGTGCTTCTTCTGGCAACGGGTGACTCTTCGTCGTTGCGGGGTGGCCATGCAGCCAGGTGGAATGCAACGTACTTTGCAAAATCTTCGGCCGAACAAGTCAAGCCCCCCATGGCCCCGAAAATACCATCGTGCAAAATCGGTTCTTCCTTCCATTGACCATCTTCCCACCGGTAGCCAAGTGCAAATTTTTCCTTCGGTACTTCAGTGTATTCCCACTTAGACTCATTCATCCCCAAAGGCTTCAACACATTTTCATTGATATACTGTTCATAGGGCTTGCCCGAGACCACTGTGATGATACGGCCCAGCATGCCGAAACCCAAGTTGCTGTATTCGAACTCAACACCCGGCACGTTGGAAAAGGAAATTCCATCGCGAACCAGCGCAATCAATTCTTCATCAGTGTCCGCGAGTTGCCGGTCGCCCCATGGGTTGTCTTCGGGAAAGCCTGCTGACATCGTTAGCAAATTCTCAACAGTAATCGCCGGCGCGTCGGCTGTAAGTTTCTTCACGTTGGCGATCTCGGGTATAAATTTCGAAACAGGATCTGTCAGGCTCAGTTTTCCTTCATCACGAAGTTTAAGAATTGACAGCGCCGTAAAACTTTTGGACATCGAAGCAATCCGAAATCCGGTTTGCGGTGTGGCTTGCGTCATCAATTTTACATCCGCAACACCGAAGGCGTTGGAGTGCACCGTGTTGCCATCGACAACCAACGCATACGAAATCCCTGGAAAGTGACCAGTCTTGAAATGGTCGTTGAATATTTTATCAACGGCTGGAATCGCAGCTTTGATTCTTTCAAGACGCCCTGTGTCGTTAAACGACGGAGGTGTATATTCTGCGGTCGCCGTCGTGGTTGCAGGGGCAGAATGATCCGTTGCAGGCTTATTACAGCCCAGCAGTGTGCCGGCGATTACAAAGCAGTAAAGTGTGCGCATGTACTTTAGGGTTAGAATAAATGTTGGTTCTTAAAATTAATCATTCCCCGGGACGGGAAAAGTAAAATAATATCGCACGCATGCGATGGGCTTTTTGAAGTCTGTTCGCTCTGCCGGAAGTCCCTGACTCTACAGATTGGTCTTGTCGGTAAGATTGACCGGCAGTTTTCTGATTCGTTTTCCGGTAGCCGAAAAAATTGCATTACACAATGCCGCGCTTACAACTGGCAAAGACATTTCGCCGAGTCCTTCCGGTTTTTCATCGCTGTCGACGAGGTGTACTTCGATCGGAGGTGCTTCTTTCATCCGCAATAATCTGTATTGATCGAAGTTGCTTTCTTTGGAGTTGCCTTTGTCGATATGAACTGCTCCGTAAAGTGCCGCACTCAGGCCATCGATGATGCCGCCTTCCAGTTGATTGAGTGCGCCGCTACGGTTGATCACGATCCCGCAATCACATGCCGCGACCACACGCTCCACTTTTATCACTCCGTTCAGAAGTGAAATGCTGATCACTTCTGCAACGTAAGCGCCAAACATGAAGTGCGCAGCGAATCCGCGGTAAACACCTTTGGCGGCAGGTGTTGACCATCCCGATTTTTCCGCAGCGAGCTTTATTACATTCTTTAACCTGCCTGTGTTGTATTGGGGCCCGCCATGGTCGCGGTAGGGCATTTCTTTATTTTCATCGCCCAAAATTTCCAAATGAAACTGAACCGGATCTTTGCCCGCGAGGTGCGCCAGTTCGTCGACAAAGCTCTGATCTACAAATGCTGTGGCGTTATGACCCGGCGCGCGCCATGCACCCACGCCGATGTTGGTTTTTAATGCGGTGTATTCCATTCTGAAGTTGGGAACAAATCCCGCGGGAAAACCATCTGGAAAAATTTCGGTGATGTGCGGTGATCGTTTGGATCCCGCGTACAGATAACGAGATGTTGTGGTTGCATTGATGTGCCAGGCATTGATTCTGCCGGCAGAGTCTATGCTCGCTTTCATTTTATACATACCGGCGGGACGGTACAGGTCATTCCGGATATCATCTTCACGTGTCCACACAACTTGTACAGGTTTCTTCATTTTGTGCGAGATGAGTACAGCTTCGGAGGCATAATCCGCCGAAAGGCGACGACCGAATCCACCACCCACACGTGTCATGCGCACTTTTATTTTTTCAGCAGGCAGACCTGTGATAGCAGCTGCGTTTTCCTGAACAGAACCGGGAACTTGCGTGGGTCCCGAAAGATCGCAACCATCCACGCGTACATCAGCAATGTAATTCATCGGTTCCATCGGCACGTGAGAAAGGAAGGGGACTTCATAAATTGCCTCTATGGTTTTGGAGTTGGCAAAAGCCTGATCCACATTTCCGTCGTCACGAATCGTCAATTCACCTTTCTTCGAAATATTCTCTCCAAAGGCCCGGTGGATGCGCTCATCATTTTCGGCGTCACCTTTCAGAAAATCCCACTCCACTTTCAGCAGTTTTCGCGCCTTCAATGCGGGCCACGTTGAATCTGCAACCACGGCAACGCCATGGGCTGACTCGCGGGGGTCTGATGATTCAAAATTTATGACGAACACATCGCGAACCCCGGTAATCTTTATGGCTTCTGACGCGTCAAAACTTTTTACTCTACCGCCTCGAACGGGACACCTTTCAACGACCGCTACCAGCATTCCTTTCGGCCTGGCATCCAGTCCGAATTCAGCCTGTCCCATTACAATCTTTTTGTTATCGACGCCTGCTATGGATTTACCAATCAATGTATAATCTTTCTTCTCCTTCAATTTTGGATTTTCACGCCGGCTTATTTTGGACGCGTCACCGGCCAAATCTCCGTAACCAAGTTTTACATCTGAATTTTTCCGATGAATGAAGCCTGACTTTGCATAACAATCACTCAGTGCAACCTGCCATTTTCTCGCGGCGGCTTCGATCAACATTTCCCGCGCCGACGCGCCGGCTTTTCTCAGTTCATCAAAATTTGTATTGATCGCAGTGCTGCCACCCGCGAATTGATCACCCAATCGACCATCAAGCGCCGCTTGCTCCACTTCGATCTGTGTCCAGTCCACTTCAAGTTCATCGGCGATGATCTGCGGCATGGACGTTTTAACACCCTGACCGATCTCGGGATTCTTCGACATAATGATGATCCTTCCGTCCGTCCCGATCGACAGAAAGGCGTTAGGCTGAAATGTTCCTTCTCCGGCGGCGACTGCGCTTCGTGATGAGAGCGTCATTCCGATGACAAGCCCCGAGCTGGCTAGGCTACTTATCTTCAAAAATTCACGACGTGAAAGATCTTTCAAGGACTTGTTATCAAAAACATCAATGGGCTTTTTCATGACTTTCCTCCTTTCTCAGCTGCATCGTGAATGGCTTTCCTGATTCGTGTATAAGTTCCGCAGCGACAAAGGTTTCCCGACAAAGCTGCGTCAATGTCTGCGTCTGTTGGTTTCGGTTTTCTGGCTAGCAATGCTGCTGCTGACATGATTTGCCCCGCCTGGCAGTAACCGCATTGAGGAACGTCGGCGTTTATCCACGCTTGCTGCAATGGATGTGACCCATTTGTTGACAGCCCTTCAATTGTGGTGATATTACCCTTGACAGCAGACACAGGTAAGGTGCAGGATCGGACCGCGTTGCCGTTGAGGTGCACCGTGCACGCACCGCATTGCGCTTTACCGCATCCGAATTTGGTACCTGTAAGACCCAGCTCATCGCGCAACACCCACAACAGGGGTGTGTCGGCGTCGACGGTTACGGTAAATTGCTGGTTGTTGATGGTCAGTGAAAAAGACGACATATGATTTTGATCTAATCTGAATCTTCCTCGTCGTTGTGTGCGAGATATTGTATGTGAAGATGCTCGCCTTCATACCTTTTGAAATGAAGGATATCGCCAACATTTTTCTTGTTGTAATGATCCATCAGGCAATGTACAATGAGCGTGTCTCCGCTTTCCATCTTTACGATACCAATCCACTGATCCACCCTTTCGACTTTGACTCCAGGGTAGGTCTTATGGCCGCCACTCAGCGTTGTGGCGGTACGGGCTGGAACAAAGATTTTTTCGATAAGTGTTCCTTCAAGATGCCGGGGTGAGGAGAATAGAATGTCGTAGCCGGCGAAAATTAAAAATACCGCGCCAGCGACGAACGAGCCCCGAATCAGAAACGGCATGAATTTTCCCATCGTGCCTTTGGTTGTAAAGATCGTATGACGTCGCGACTCGGATAGTCCACCAGTTTGGTGGAAACGCAGAATCTTATCTCGCAGCTTTTACCTGGTCTGGCGTGACAGCGTCCCCTTTGTTGCCAAATGAATTTCTGATGTAGTTCAATACATCGCTTACTTCCTGATCAGAAAGATCGAAGCCGGTCATTTCAGTATTATAAGTTTTTCCTTTGACTTTTATTTCTCCGCTCACACCTTTCAATACCTGTTGGATGGACCTCTTTTTGTCGGCCATGAGGTAATCCGATTTAGCAACTGGAGGATAAACGCCCTCAATGCCTTCACCTTGTTCCATGTGACAGGAAATGCAGTACGCTGTGTAAGTATCTTTCCCTCTTGCAATGCTCGATTTGAGATCAAATGAATTCTTTCCCTGAAAAGAGGCCAGTGTCAGTGCACCGCCAGACAGGGTTAGAAAAATAATGAGTTTTCCTTTCATACGGGTTGTTTTAAAAAGTCCGGTTATGCAAGATCAAGAATTATACCTGATCTAAAACAAACGGCAGCACCCGGATACGTTTTCCGGTGAGATCAAAGATGGCATTGGTGAGCGCAGGGGTAAAGGGAGGCAATCCAGGTTCCCCAACGCCGCCGGCACGCTCTTCATTATCCATCACATGCACTTCGATCTCAGGCGTGTCTGTGATGCGCGGCATGGTGTACGTATTGAAATTCTTTTCCACCGCCTTTCCGTCCGCAAAATGTGTGGCATGTTTGGTGGCCGCTCCCAGCGCCATCACGATGCTGCCTTCCACCTGAGCATGAATGATATCAGGATTGACGTACCAACCGCAATCCATGACCGCCCACACTTTGTCGATCTTCAGTTTACCATCTGCTTTCTTCGAGACTTTCACTACTTCACCCACAATGCTGGTAAAGCATTCTGTGACAGCGACGCCATATCCATCACCTTTCTTCCGATTCTTCCATCCGCTCACTTGCTCGAGCTTGTTAAGCAAAGCCTGGTAGCGCTCGTTGCCGAGGTGCTGACGGCGAAAATCAAATGGATCCTTTCCTGCTTCGGCGGCCATTTCATCTATAAAACTTTCGAGGGCAAAACCATTCGTGGATGCGTATACGGATCGCCACCACATTACCGGGATAGGGGATTCGAGCGGCGCGTCACCAAAACTGTAATGGGGTATTGATTCGAAATAAGGTTCCAAAAATCCTTCTGTGGTACTGTCGTTGTATCCTGATTTATCCGCGCCGGGATTTTGCATGTTCATGTTCTGACCGGCCATGTTCGTCATGAAGGAGTTGATCCTTCCGCTTTTTGAAAGGCCTCCTTTGCAATGATAGACCATACCGGGTCTGAAAGGGCCGATGGTCATATCATCTTCGCGTGTCCAGATCACCTGTACCGGCGCCTTGATGGCTTTGGATATCATCGCGGCCTCGTACGGATAGTCGGTGAAAGCCTTACGCCCGAAACCCCCGCCGAGGAATGTCATGTTCACTGTGACTTTTTCCATGGGGAGTTTAAGATGCGTAGCGAGGTTGCCTTGAATCCAGTCGGGCCCCTGAATAGGCCCCCAGATTTCACATGAGTCATCTGTAACGTGGGCGATGCAATTCAATGGCTCCATGCAGCTGTGCGATTCATACGGGGTTTCGTACATCGCCTCCAGTTTTTTTTCTGATTTATCAAAAGCGAGCGTCGTATTTCCTTTGGTCCGGAAAGAGATTACGTTGCCTTTGATCTGTTCTTTCATTCTGCTATAGAGCTGCTCGGTACTGTGGTGTTCAAATCCGGTATCATCCCAATCAACTTTCAATACTTTTCTCCCCTCCATCGCGGCCCAGGTGGTGTCTGCCACTACAGCCACGCCTTCAAACATATTATCGAATGTGTCACGGGTAACTTTTAGTACATGTCGTACGCCGGGTATTTTTTTGGTTTGCGAGTCATCAAAACTCTTCACCTTTCCTGTAAAGCGCGGATTACGTTCGACAACCGCATAGAGCATTCCGGGCAGTTTTTTGTCGAGACCAAATATGGCGACGCCGTTGGTTTTCATCGGCGTATCCTGACGAGGTAACGGTTTGCGGAGAATCTTATAATGTTTCGGATCTTTCAACACCACTTCTTTCGGAGGTTCCAGCTTTGAAGCCTCAGTAACGAGTTCTCCATATCCCAATTTTTTTCCGGAAGGTTTGTGAATCACCTGTCCGTTCTCTGCATAGCATTCAGTCGTTGCAACACCCCATCGTTTTGCCGCGGCCTCGATCAACATCTCGCGTGCTGTGGCGCTCAGCTTCAAAAGCTTTTTGTAGTTGCCGCGAATCGTGGAACTTCCGCCTGTGATCTGACTGCCATATTTCTTTCCATTGCCGACCGCGAATACGATGTTGATTTGATCCATGTTCACCTCGAGCTCTTCGGCGATGATCTGTGGGACAGACTGAAAAGAACCTTGCCCCATTTCAGCGCGGTGATTTGTGATGGTTACTTTTCCAGCATTATCAATACTGATCCATGCATTGAGATCAACGCCGAGATTTTCTGCAGCCTCACTGGTGATGACCTTGTCGGAAAATTCTTTTCCAAAGAGCGGCGTGTACAAACCGATTGTCAAAGCCGCGCCGGAGAGTCCGCTGAGGCGGATGAAATTCCTGCGCGAAATATTTTTATCTGCTGTTTCCATATAAAATTACTTTAGGGAAGCCTTTTGTGACATGATCAACGACGCTGTTTTGATGGCTTTACGGATTCGCGGATAGGTGCCGCACCGGCAAATGTGCCCTTGCATGGCAATCTCAATGTCTTTGTCGGTGGGAGCCGGATTTTTTTTGAGCAATGCAGTCGCGGCCATGATTTGTCCACTCTGACAGTAACCACATTGAGGCACTTGCTCCTGAATCCAGGCTTGCTGAACTGGGTGGGAGTTGTCACTTGAAATTCCTTCGATCGTGGTGATCGACTTATTGACCGCTGCAGATACAGGCAAAGAACAGGACCGCATGGGTACGCCGTCCAGGTGAACGGTGCAGGCTCCGCATTGTGCTATGCCGCAGCCATACTTGGTACCTGTAAGGCCTACGAGGTCGCGTATCGCCCAGAGCAAAGGCATGCGCGGATCGGCATCGATCGTATAGCTTTTGCTGTTGATCTTGAGTGTATAAGAGGCCATAAAAGTTGAGTTGAGTGGTCTATAAAATTAAAAAATCCGTGTTCAAAATCTTGTTAAAAGGTTGTTAATCGAAACAGGTCCGACATTTGTTCGTAAAACAGCATTTTGGAGGTAGTTATTTCGTCTATTGCTAAATTCCCGGCTATGAAGCGCATGTTGTTTTTTATAATCTTTCTAAATACGATGGCTGTTGTGCGGGCTCAGGACGTCGAAGTGACCATCAAAAACGTGAATGATAAACCCGGAACGCTCTACATAGGCTTTTTCAACTCCGAGAATACTTTTTTGAAAAAACCGGTTCGGGGGGAAAAAGTCGTGGCGCAGCCCGGGACGGTTAAGGCGATCATCAAACAGGTTCCGGCAGGCGAGTATGCTATTTCTGTTTTTCACGATGTAAACGGGAATGAAAAACTGGATCGAAATTTTATTGGTATACCCAAAGAGGGCGTCGGGGCTTCGAACGACGCCGCGGGTTCTTTCGGACCACCGTCGTATGATAAAGCAAAATTTACTGTTCCTCGGTTGCAGCCCCTGAGCATAACGATGAAATACTACTAAGTCTTAAGTTCAAGGTTTAAAGTTCAAGGTGCGGGCGGCGACTGAATTGGAGGAAAAACACCGCAAAATTTTCAAATCATCAATTTTTCAAATTGCTTTGCGGTTTACTTGACCTCAAACCGCCCCATGTTCGACGTTTCGAAACTGTTTCCTTATCAATTTGACCCCAGATTTTCAAAGCCAGTCACTTATTTCTCGATGGAGTTTGCCATCGACCAGGCTCTAAAGATTTACAGCGGAGGACTTGGCTTCCTCGCCGGATCGCACATGCGCAGCGCGTTTGAGCTCAGACAAAATTTTATTGGCGTTGGCATTTTGTGGAAGTACGGTTACTACGACCAGGAGCGTAATCGCGACGGCACCATGAAGGTGAGTTTCATCGAAAAAAATTATTCATTCCTCACAGAGACCGGCATACAATTTCCGATCACCATTCATAACCATGAAGTGCAGGTGAAGGCTCTGTTGCTGAAACCTGAAGTTTTTAATACGGCGCCCTTGTTCCTATTGACAACTGATATTCCTGAGAACGATTATCTCGCGCAGACGATCAGTTACCGTCTTTACGATCCTCACGACACCGCACGCATTTCCGCATCCAGCCTCTTAGGATATGGAGGTGCCAAACTGATGGATATCCTGGGCAGAAGCACAGAAGTTTATCACATGAACGAAGGCCATGCCCTGCCGCTGTGTTTTTACTTGTGGAATAAGTACAAGAATCTTGATGAGGTGAGGAAGCGTGTGGTCTTCACCACACACACACCGGAAGTGGCCGGCAACGAAGAACGATCGGTTGCTACCCTTGATGTGATGAGTTTCTTCGACGGAGTGGCCAAAGAAGATTACATGTCGCTTGTTGAACCTGAAAGTAAAGTGTTGAACTATTCACTCGCGGCTTTGCGCATGGCGAAATTAGCCAATGGTGTTTCGAAGCTTCACGGCGAGGTGTCGCGGGAGATGTGGAAAGACAGTGAAAGGATCTGCGAGATCAAATCGGTGACCAACGCACAAAATCATACCTATTGGCAGGATCAAAAACTGGAAGAAGGATTTAAAGCCAATGACCGGCAACAGGTGGCAAACCGGAAGAAAGAGATGAAGAATCGGCTGTTCGAACTAGTTGCCGATCAAACCGGAAAGAAACTCGATCCGAACGTGCTCACCCTGGTATGGGCACGTCGCTTTGCCGGTTACAAGCGCGCGAACCTGTTGATGCATAACCTCGAGCGGTTCTATGAACTCGCCCACGATACCAAGCATCCGATCCAGATCATATGGGCCGGTAAGCCGTACCCTGGCGACCAGCTATCCATTGACTTGTTCAATGATATTTACTGGAAGACCAAGCTGCTTCCCAACTGCACGGTGATCACAGGCTATGAACTGGGCATTTCTGCCTTATTAAAGCGAGGCTCCGATGTGTGGCTCAACAATCCGAAACTGTATCGTGAAGCATCGGGCACTTCAGGGATGACGGCCGCCATGAACGGTAGTGTCAATTTTTCGATTCCCGATGGATGGGTTCCGGAATTCGCAAAACACGGTGTCAATTGTTTTTCGATCGAGGCGGCCGATCGTTCCCTGGCTGATGATAAGCAGGACGAGATTGAATCCGATCGGCTGTTTAAAGTTCTTAGGGAAGAAGTCATCCCAACTTACTATCAGTCGCCTGAGAAATGGTACGAGATTATGCGCAATGGATGGAAGGACGTCCTGCCCGCGTTTGATTCCAATCGGATGGCGGCGGAGTACTATGAGAGGATGTACTGACTCAATTGATCTTCCACCCAATCGTAAACGCTCCTCCGCTGTATGATACTTTCGACCAAGTATCATACGCATTGAAGTAGACCGAATGCGAACGTGGAACACCCCACCCTGGCGCAAGTCCGCTCATATACATATCGCGGCCACCGAACCAGGCACGCTCAGCGACATAGAGCCGCTTGAAGCTTATGGAAAATTCAAGACAGAAAGAAGTGAAGAAACGCGGCCCGGCATCTGTACCGTTTGCTTCCGCCGCATAGTCTACCCATATAAAATTTCCTGAAGTGTCTTTGATGGCGTTCCCTTTCGAGTCACGCGAATAGGCGCGCGCACTTTCTTTCAGATTTTGACTCAGTACATAAGAATTAACTACACCCAAACCCAAACTGATACGCAGGTTTTCGTCGAGCACAGATAAATGTGCATTCCCTTTAAAGATCAAAGGCATCTGAATCACGTCCACCTGAAGCTTTGAAGCCATCGGATCAAAAACGCTTGTGTATCCATTCACAATAAATGCGTGGCTCGAGTACAGCACGGCGGCTTCAATGGCCGTGGTGATAAATGCCTTTGGAGAAATCACGGCGGAATCTGTTTTATCGTACTGCAGCTTTTTCAGCCTGAACTCCGCTTCGATCCCTGGCGACAGCGAACCGAACCCGCTGCCGCCGTAGAAGTATTCTTCATTGACGCCTTTCCCATACCCCACATTCAAAATCGTGTTCGAGATTGTCGCGCGCACATCAATCTGCGCCTCGGCCGCTATCGGAAGCAATATGATGAGTATCAATTTTCTCATTTTCCGAGGAGGACGAATGCGCCCCAGTAATAAGGTTGGGGATATTTTTTCATGATGGTCCGCTGTGCTTTCTTTAACGCATCGTGGATTTCATCGCCACCAATCCACGAAGAGTAAAACTCTTGCATCAGTAGGTCCGTGGATGTGTCGTCTACCTTCCAAAGTGACATGAGCACATGATGCGCACCGGCAACGATAAATCCGCGCTGCAGTCCGTAGACTCCGACACCATTCTTTGATTCACCAAGTCCGGTCTCGCATGCGGACAGTGTCACGAGGTCGGTGCCCGTAAGATTGAGACTGGTTGCTTCATAAGCAGTGAGGACACCATCGTTGCCGCCGTTAGTCGCCTGCTCGTTGTTTACGCCCGCCAGTATCACTCCTGACCGGATCATTGAATTGATGTCTTCTCCGGATTTTTGTCCCAGAAAAAATCCATGAGTCGCGATATGCAGCACGGGTGGACCTTGCTCGGATTTGAGATTGGACTCGGATGCATCTTCATCGATTTTGGTAGAGACGGTCCAGCCTCCTGATTTGAAAAGAGCCGCCACTTTATTTACCTCGTCTTCGGTGGCCGGCAGGTCGGTGAATGTCTGGTTACGAAAATCGTCCAGGGTTTCACTGCGAACAGCACGTGTGGTTGTCGCCCTCAAAAATTCACCCGCAGTGTTCGTGATATCAAGTTTATAATCCGGCCGCCCGTAAAGACTCGCCTTCTTCGAAACTTCTGCAGTAAATTTTGTGAGCAAATCCTTTGTGTTTGTTACCAACACAAAATCGATCTCATCCAGGAGATATTGTCTTGAAACCGGATTTTGGAGAGTGGACGGGTTTATTTGCGTAAAAGAACCGTCCGGTGAGAAATAAACTCTCTGGGTAGATCTGAGGTGGCTGGATACCGGTTTCCAAAATACGTTGTATGAAACCGTGTCGTCAATCCGCGCATTGATACAATTCCGATAGTAGGATAAATATTTTGTTTCCAGCGCATTGCCTTTGCTAATGACAAAGCCTTCCGGTGATGGGGCATCTTTTGTGACTTTCAGGATCAGGTATTGAACTGAATCTGTAAACGTAAATGATTTTGCGATATCGAATTTCGTGACGCGGACAACTTCAATCGCTGCTTCATTCGGATTGAGCGCCGCACCCACATCGCGCCAGCTTTCGATGCGTGAATAGGCCTTCAGCAAATCCGAACCTTGATTCAATGTTCGCTCCAGCGACTCGATCTTTGCCTGGAGCCCCGAGATGTCATCAATTTTCTTTTTCTGAAAGTAGGCTGCCGAGAGTTCAGCTTTCAAAACTTCCCATTCACGAAGATTTTGTTTCAGTGATTCGTCGTTTCCATTGAGAATGGCGTTTTTGATTTTAGAGGATTCGTTCAGCAACAACGCTTTACTAAAGAGCTGATTGTCGTACGCCCAGGAGTAAAACTGGGACACTTGTGGGTCGTTTGAATTTTCCAAAATGAAGGCGTTAAAGAGATCAAAGTCGGCTTTGAGGTTCAAAAAGAAATTTTCCTTCTCATGCTCACTCATCGCCACGAAATTCTCGGCAACGAAATTTTTGTAGGATTCTGTCAAAGCATGAAATTTCTTTCCGGCCCCTTCGATATCGCTTTTTTTCCAGAGCAGCAAAGCCTCGGTACGCATGATGCGGAAGTCATTCAGCCGCGTGCCGAGGGCTTTCGAATATTTTCTCGCCTTGGTCAGAAATTCTTCCGCCTGCCTGAGATCGCCGGTTTCCAGAAGATACCGGCCCTGGATTTCAAAGACGCGCGGAATCTGGGCTCGCACACCCAGGTCACTTTCCAGGGCGAACACGGTTCCGCCGGAAAACAGCTTCGGAAGAATTTTCTTCAACTGTTTGTAGTCGTGGATCCGGAAGTAGAGCTCGGCCTTATTGAAGAGTATGTTTTTGTAAAGAACTTCCGGTGAATAGAAGGACGTCATCGACCGGTTGAGAATCTTTTCACCTTCGAGGAGGTAGGTGCGCGCTTTGTCGTTTTCATTTTGTTTCAGAGCAACTTCAGCCAGTCCTACAACGGGATGTGCCCTGAACACACTCCGACGCGGAAGGTTTTCATTGCGGAGTCTTTTGGATTCCTGGAAATATTTCTCAGCCTTCACCGGATTATTTGAAACCAGATACAGATAACCGAGTCTGTCATACGCATCGAAGATCGTTCCGCCGAAGATGGATCGATGTTTGGCATGTTGTCGGATCAACGGCTCCGCAACCTGTGCAGCGGCCAGATAATTTTTTTCTGCCTCCGCCAGATCTCCCCGGTCCCGTGACTGGTCCCCATCCTTCATCAGGATGTATAATTTTTGCTTGGGGTGATCCGCTTGCGTCGAGTCCATACGCTGGGCATGAGCCAGCGACGTACACAGGAGCCATAGGATGGTCAGATTTTTCATCGGATGCGCAAGCCCACTTTTATGCCTAACATTTGATACAGGTACTTTGGCTGGATGTCGCGAAGGAATAAAGAATTGTTACGAAGATTCCCGTTGATCTTCCAGTTGGGTTCGAGCTGGTCGCTGACCTGTGTCTTACCACCCATGAAATAAAGTGTGAGCGAGAATCGATTGATCATGAAAGTATTTTGCCAGGCCCACCCGATACTGAACGGCGACAGGTATCTTGAAACATCCTGGTGGTCGCTGGTTTCCAAGGGACTTCCCAATAGGGCGGTCTCATTCAAATCTGCATTCACCGGGATGCGCAATACGGGTCCGATATCCATCAAGTATCCGTTGGCGATGTTGAGTCGCAGAAACATCGGGATACCGACGTATGTGCAATGAAAGTCGCTGTAGTTGGTCAGATAAGAATTTTGATATCCTGCCTGTCCCAGCATGATACCACTTACTCCGTAAATGGTTTTGTTAATGCGCCTTTCGAAAAGAATATCTGCCGTGAGATAGCGGGTGAGATCATGGCTTACATATCTGCCGTCGGTGCTGAAGTTGTAATTGCCTTTGCCGGCCGCATAAAATCCATCGATATAAATACCGGTATTGAAATTGGTCCCTACAGACACGTACACCTTGGTCTGGGCGATTAGTGTGGAGGACACCAAAAATCCTAAAAAAATAAGGATTCGGCTTTTCATCGGTAGGGGATACCGAATTTAACAAATAACCCCGGACTTTAAACCCGGGACTCAACACTTCCAACCTTGAGTGGTTGAATCTATTTCAGCTTTTCCAGGTCGCGAACAAGGATACGTCTCCTATCAAAATTGATGAGATTCTGTTCCTTGAGCTCATTCATGATTGTCGTTACAGTCTGGCGTGACGTGCCGGTAAGGCTCGCGATGTCTTTGTGCGTGAGTTTGGTTTGGATGAGCATCTCGTATCCGACTTTTTTCCCCTTCCAGGATGCCATGTCCTTGATGAACTCTACAATGCGCGTGCGGGCATCTTTGAAGACGAGCAATTCCATCTTTCTCTCCAGTTTGATCAGACGAAGGCCCACAAGCTTCAGCATCTTGAAGCTCAATTCGCGGTTTCCATACATGAGTTCTTTCAAGTCGTCGATACTCAACGGACAAACGGAGGTCTTGTCATCCATGGATTGTGCGAAGTCGCGTCTTTTCTCTTCGCCGGCCAGGGCCAGTTCACCAAAAATCTCACCCGCCGTGAGGATCGCTGTAATGATCTCTTTCCCATCATCCAGATAGTGACCGATCTTAACCCGCCCGTCTGCGATCATGTATATATGTGTGGCCGGTTCGTCAGGAAAAAAAATGAATTCGTTTTTTTTGAAAAAATGAAAGCTATGCTTGTCGGCCATCACTTTCACCTTGTGAGGGCAAAGTATATCGTAAAGATCGACACTCTCAAAATACCATAAGGCCGATTCCTTTCCCATGGATGGTTCTCGTTTCTCTAAAGTTAATTCCTGATCTTTGCTTAAGGAAAAGCACTGAAAAATCGTTCGTGGAAAAGCGCATTCTTACTGAAATATGGATTTATCCGGTGAAAGCCATGGCGGGTATCCGGCTGCGGTCGGCCCGCGTGATGGAAAAAGGCCTGCGATATGACCGGCGATGGATGCTGGTCGATGAGTCAGGCATGTTCATGACACAGCGGACTACGCCGCCCCTGGCTCTGTTCAAACCGGAGTTCTGCAATGATTCCTTCCTTATCAGATTCGGGACGGAATCTGTGATTTTGCCTTTCGACACCTATATAAAGGAGCGACCAATTGAGGCGATGGTCTGGGATGACAAAGTGACTGTGTTTGAGGTGAGCGTGGAGGTCAGCGATTGGGTGTCGAAGAGACTTGACACAAAATGCAGACTAGTTGCTTTCCCTGAAGAAAATCCACGGGCCATTGATCGCAGGTATGACATTCATCCCGATAGCAGCCGTGCCAGTCATGTGAGTCTCGCCGACGGTTATCCATTGCTGATCATTGGACAGACTTCATTGGATGAGTTGAACGAGCGGCTGGAGAAACCGATACCTATGAATCGCTTCCGACCCAACCTTGTGTTTACTGGTGGAAGCGCCCATGAAGAAGATCACTGGATTCGTTTCAGTATTGGACGAAACCGATTTGCGGGCGTAAAGCCCTGTGCCCGCTGCCCGGTACCGACCATTGATCAGGAGACCGCAGTGCGAGGCAAAGAACCGCTCACCACACTGGCGCGATACCGAAGAAAAGATGACCATGTTTATTTTGGACAGAATGTTATTGCAATTGATCATGATGAGATACATGAAGGAGATGAAATCAGTTTTTAAAATAGCTGCTGTCTGTGCGTTGCTGGGTGCCGGCATCGCGGCTTGCAATTCAAAATCGAAGGAGCTTCCGATCCTGGGTGAACGAAGAATTGAAAACGGAGACACCCTCTATCACCGGATCGCACCCTTTCAGTTTGTCGACCAGGACAGCGCGATCGTTGACAACAAAACTTTCGATGATAAAATTTATGTCGCTGATTTTTTCTTTACGTCTTGTCGCACCATTTGCCCAATCATGAAGACGCAGATGCTGCGGGTATATGAAGCAACCAAAGAGATGCCCGACGTTTTGATTCTGTCGCATACCATTGATCCCCGTCACGATTCGGTGGCGACGCTTCACGACTTTGCGCGACGATTAAACGTTGAGAGCAAACGCTGGCATTTTGTGACGGGAAGGGAGGATTCAATCTACAAAATAGCACAAACCAGTTATTTCTCTACAGCGATGGTTGATAACACTGAGCCTGATGGGTTTATCCACAGCGGCGCCTTTCTGCTGATTGATAAAAAGGGACGCATACGTGGGAAGTACGATGGTACTAAGGAGGACGATGTGAATCGATTGGTGGAAGACATTAAAAAGCTAAGATTGGAGGCGAGATGAAGATAGGCTTTTGGCTTTTAGCCCTTGGCTTTTGGCTGGTAGCAGTCAGGTGCAATGTCGATCCCAAATTCCAACAGTATTACGTGGAAGGAGAAAGACTCTATCTGAGCAACTGCAGCAATTGCCATCAAAAGGATGGTAAAGGTTTGGGTTTGGTTTATCCACCACTTGCGCCATCGGACTACATGGACACAAACCCCGGAAAAGTACTCTGCCTGATGAAGAAAGGGCTTTCCGGAGAGATTATTGTGAATGGCAAGAAGTACAACCAGCCCATGCCTGGCATACCTGCGCTCACCGAACTGGAAATTGCCGAGATCGCAACGTATATATACAATAGCTGGGGGCATGAAAAGGGGCTTATAGAAGTAAATTTTGTTTCCAAAGCACTCCGCGAATGTCCTGCAGAATGACCTCCTAACGTGACTGATTTTGTAATCTCCTGCCTTTTCATTTAGTTAGTCGACCCCGTTACCCATGAAGCAACCCAATTACCGTAAGGCGCTGATCACGATCATCGTGCTCGTGGCGGTTTACGGCAGTTTTATCTGGATTCTACTTGACCTGGAACAAGGTGTGCCGAATAGCAAGATCAACACGCTTCAGGATGCTATGTGGTACCTCGTGGAGACACTCACTACGGTGGGGTACGGCGACGCATTGCCGGTGACTTATTATGGCCGGATGATCGGATTTGTTTTCCTGTTATCGAGTCTTGGTGTTTATGGATTTATTATCGGACAGATCGCAAATTTTATGAGTACACTCAAAGAGCAGAAAGAACTGGGCCTCAATGGCACGCAATTCGCCGATCACGTGGTGATGATCGGATGGAATGACTTTGGTCAGTCAGTGATCAGTCATCTGGTGGGCGCAGGACGAAAAGTAGCGGTCATCACGAAAGACCGGGCTAGTATCGACATCATCCACGAATTTTATTCCACCGAGAAGGTGTACACCCTCTATTCGGACTACAATAACTTCGATCTTCTTGAAAAGGCCAACATCAAAAGAGCCTCAGTGGTTTTCATCAATCTCAATGACGACACGGAGAAACTGGTATACATTATCAACATTAAGAAACACTTCCAAAATCTGAACTACGTGGTCACTTTGGATAATGGCAACCTGAAGAGTACGTTTGTTAATGCCGGTGTGACTTACGCGATCTCCAAGAACGAGATTTCATCCAAGCTGCTGGCGAGCTATATCTACGAACCCGATGTTGCCATTTTGAGTGAAGAGATTATCGCGTTCGCTCATGAGGATCATGAATACGACATGAAGGAATTTCTGATCACGGGCGACAACCCATTCATCGGCATGCCGTATGAGAAGGCTTTCTATGACCTGAAGAAACAATGCAACGTGGTGCTCATCGGCATGGTGAAAACCCACGAAGGCAAACGCATTATGCACAAAAACCCCGAAGGCGGTATCCCCATCTCAGATGGTGACTACCTGTTGATGCTCATGGATAGGAAGGGACAGGACCGGTTGAAGAAGGTATTCCACATTGAAGAGGGAGTTTGAGACGTGGAGATGAGTAGATGAGTAGATGTGAAGATGTGGAGATGAGGAGATGAGGAGATGTGGAGATGAGAGGCCGTTAAATTAAACTGATAGGGTGTAAATTTTCTTGGTGTTAGCGTTATGAGCCAGCTAAAATCTCAGGGACGTCCGCTATCAAAAATGAAGAGAGGATTTTTACTCTATCTGCTTTTGATGCTTGTTGTGTGTACATGCAACAAGAGGCCGCAACCTCCGCCAATTCTGAATCCAGGGCTTTCGCTGGAAAGCTCCGAGCTTCGCACAATCATAAAGGATTATTGGAATCAAAACCGTGGCGTTGGGGATGACATTGTAGTGACGATGTGGGCTGAACAGCGCTTCGATACGGCCATATTTTATATCAGCAGTATTGCAACGAGCTTTGGACTTAAAGAGAAACCTCCAACATTTTACTGTGCGGTGGGACACTGTCCATTTAAGTGTGTAAGTGTCGCGTCTAAGTAACTGCGTAAAGGGCATTATAATTTGCACCGCTCTCCGAAGATGTTAATAAACTGATTTACAATCAAGCTCCAGTTTCTCACCGGGAAGGTCCACTTTTTTGTGATCTCACGTAAGGCAAGAAAAACAGACTTTAGAACCGATGCGTCATCGGGGAAGGACATTTTAGCTTTCGTGTATTTCCTGATCTTTCCGTTTAAGTTTTCGATGATGTTGGTCGTGTAAATCATCGTCCTGATCTCGACAGGAAAGTCAAAGAAATGAGACAAATCGGTCCAGTTGTTCTTCCAGGATTTAATTGCATGCGGATATTTTTTGCCCCAGGTGGCTTCCAGATTCTCAAGAGCCTGCCATCCCAGATCTTTGCTGGCGGCAGTGTAAACAGTTTTTAGGTCGGCTGCGAACTGTTTCTTGTCCTTCCAGACCACGTATCTGGACGCATTCCGTATTTGATGGACAACGCAGATCTGTGTTACCGATTGAGGGAAAATGCTGACGATCGCCTCAGTAAAACCCTTCAGGTTGTCGGTACTGGTGATGAGAATATCTTCCACACCACGGGTGCGCAAATCAGTCATAACACTCATCCAGAAGGAGGCACTTTCGCTTTCGCCAAGCCACATGCCCAGCATTTCTTTATGGCCTTCGGAGTTCAGACCCACGGCCAGGTAAACGGTTTTGTTGATAACCTTTCCATTTTGCCTGACCTTGAAAACAATGCCATCCATCCAAACTACGTAGTACATTGACGAGAGTGCGCGATTTTGCCACTCCGTTACAAGAGCTTGAACTTTTGCCGTGACGTTGGAAATAGTCGAATCCGAGATATTATAGCCATATACTTCCCGGATCTGAGCTTCGATATCCCTCACCGTCATTCCCCTGGCATACAGCGAGATGATGACGTCCTCGATCGCTTCCACTTTCCTACTCCGCTTGGGAATCAGCACTGGTTCGAAGCTGCTGTTGCGATCGCGCGGAACCTCGAGCTCTACCTCACCCAAGGTGGTCTTTACGGTTTTGGTCGTCTTTCCATTGCGCGAATTGCCGCTGTTGATCCCCTCAGGTGAGTGCTTTTCATAACCAAGGTGGCTGTCCATCTCACCTTCAAGCATTTGTTCCATCGCTCGTGCATAGAGGTCCTCCATGAACGAGTTCAGCTCGCCAGAATCTTTAAATTGCTTCAGGAACTCAGGAGTGAGTACCTGGTTGAGAACCGGGTGTGGTTCTGATTTCTCTTTTTTCTCTTTCATTGTTTAACTGTTTAAAGGTAAGTAATTGAATACCATCGATTGACCTGACGCCTGTAGCTTTCCATCTACAGACACCAGAGGTCAATCGTACCTTTACACAGTTACTTAGACGCTACCTGCGGTGGATGGGATTCCTGTTGTTTTGTTTTCAGGCTTTGAATCGACCTTTAAATTAGATACTGCTTACACGAACGATTTGGTCTCGAAAACTGAGCGGTTTCTAACCCCGGTACCTCCAAATTATAATCCCATGGTATGGCGTATCTCTTTTTATCGCGGCAAAGTGATCGGAAAAATTGTGCTCAATTGAAGGCTTGTTGTTGATAAAAAAGACAAAGAGTGCTCACGGGTCAAACGTAAGCACTCTAAAACTTCAACACTTAATATTAAACATTCTCCAACACCTCGCCGGAATTCACAAATTCAAACTCCACGTCATTTTTCATTTCCACGGAGATAACTGAATCCTTACTTACTTTTCCTGAAAGGATCTGTTTTGCAAGCTCATTCAGTATCTCGCGTTGAAGAACACGCTTCAACGGACGTGCTCCGTACTGAGGATCATATCCCAACTTAGCAAGCCTGTCCAATGCCTTGTCAGAAATTTCGAGGTGGACACCTGTATCCAGCAACCTTTTCCTGATCAAGTCAACCTGGATCGAAACAATCTTACGGATGTCTTTTGTAGACAGCGGGCGGAACATGACTATCTCGTCTATGCGGTTGATGAATTCCGGCCTCACATTCTTACGCAACATGTCTAAAACCTGTTCCTTGGTTTCTTCAATCACGTCGAAATAATTCGCATCAGTGATCTTTTCGAAATTTTCCTGGATCAACGCCGCACCAATGTTGGTGGTCATGATGATAATGGTGTTCTTGAAGTTGGCCACCCGCCCTTTGTTGTCGGTTAACCTGCCTTCATCAAGTACCTGCAATAAGATATTGAACACGTCAGGATGTGCTTTCTCTATTTCGTCGAGCAACACCACCGAATACGGTTTCCTTCTTACGGCCTCCGTCAATTGTCCCCCTTCATCATAACCTACGTATCCCGGAGGAGCTCCGATCAACCGGCTCACACTGTGCCGCTCCTGGTATTCACTCATGTCGATGCGAACCATTGAGTTCTCATCGTTGAACAAATATTCCGCCAGCGCTTTGGAAAGTTCCGTCTTACCGACACCCGTGGTGCCCATGAAAATAAATGAACCGATCGGACGTTTCGGATCCTGCAAACCCGCGCGACTTCTCCGTACAGAATCTGACAACACTTTGATGGCTTCCTCCTGTCCAGCCACGCGTTTGCCCAGTTCTTCCTCCAGGTTCAAAAGCTTTTCCCTTTCCGTCTGCAGCATTTTTGAAACCGGTATGCCGGTCCAACGTGCCACCACCTGCGCGATGTCTTCACTATCCACCTCTTCTTTCAGAAGCGTCCCGTTTACCTGCATCGCACTCATTTTGTTCTGCAATGCGTTGAGCCTTTTTTCCGACTCGGCAATCTTTCCGTAGCGGATTTCAGCTACGCGACCATAGTCACCGGACTTTTCTGCCTGGTCTGCCTCGAACTTCAGTTTATCGATCAGCTCTTTTTCTTTTTGAATGCTGTGGACGACGCCTTTTTCACTTTCCCATTTTGCTTTCAGATCATTGCGACGTTCCGACAGGTCGGCAATCTCTTTACTCAGAGTTGATTCTTTTTCGCGGTCTTTTTCGCGACGGATCGCTTCGCGCTCGATCTCCAATTGCATGATCTTGCGATTCAGCTCATCCAGTTCTTCCGGCATGGAATCCATCTGTATACGCAGCTTCGAAGCGGCCTCATCCATCAAGTCGATGGCTTTGTCTGGCAGAAAGCGATCGGAGATGTACCGGTGCGAGAGTTCCACCGAAGCAATGACCGCATCGTCCTTGATGCGCACGCCATGGTGCAGTTCATATTTATCTTTTATTCCGCGAAGAATTGAAATGGAGTCTTCAACCGTAGGTTCATCCACGATCACCGACTGGAATCTTCTTTCCAACGCTTTATCTTTTTCGATGTATTTCTGATATTCCTTAAGCGTCGTTGCGCCGATCGCGTGCAGTTCTCCTCTTGCAAGTGCCGGCTTCAACAAGTTCGCAGCATCCATTGCGCCTTCGCCACCGCCACCCGCGCCGATCAAGGTGTGAATCTCGTCGATGAAGAGAATGATCTGACCATCTGAATCGGTGACTTCTTTGATAACCGATTTTAATCTTTCTTCAAACTCACCCTTGTATTTGGCGCCAGCCACCAGCAAGCCCATGTCCAGGGAAACAAGAATTTTGTTTTTCAAAGTATCGGGTACGTCGCCGTTGACAATGCGTTGCGCCATACCTTCTACGATCGCCGTTTTACCAACGCCGGGTTCGCCCAATAAAATGGGATTGTTCTTCGTACGGCGCGCCAAAATTTGTAACACGCGCCTGATTTCTTCATCACGGCCAATTACCGGATCGATCTTGCCTTGCTTGGCAAGGTCATTCAGATTTTTAGAGTATCGTTCGAGCGATTTGTATTTCGCTTCGGCATTTGGATCCGTCACACTTGATCCCCCCCGGAGTTCCTTCACCGCCTTAATCAGCTCTTGCCGGGCGAATCCGGCATCTTTCATCAAGGACGCAACTTTGTCGCGTGAAGAAAGCAAGGCCAACAGAAGATGCTCGACTGAGATATATTCATCCTTGAATTCCTTCAATTCTTTTTCGGCGCTGGTAAGCACCGAATTAGTCGCAGCAGACAAATAAGGTTGTGTTCCGGAAACTTTTGGATACGACCTGATCAACTCATCCAGTTTATTTTCAAGGACGGGACGGTTCACGTTCAGTTTCTTGATAAGATAATCTGCAACGTTCTCATCGGTTTCCAGGATCGCATTTAGAACGTGCGCCGGCTCAATGGCTTGTTGTTGCTGGCCCGTTGCGAGCTCTGCAGATTTCTGCAATGCTTCCTGTGATTTTATTGTAAATTTTTCAAAGTTCATATGATGTGTACGCCTCCGGCGCTTGGGTCTCAAAATCGGAACCAAGCCATGGATATCCGGATTTCAGGAAATTTTGACCGAAAACATAGATTTTTTTCAAGTTATTATGCCAATTTGACCTTATCGTGATAACGTGGGATGATGTATTGGAATTCCCTTTGGCACAACTTTCTATGTTTGAAGTTACAGGATTTCTGATGTAGCTTTTAGAAATTCAATATGATGCAGCGATCCCGGTCTTCAACTCCTCAGGATTTTCCGAAGTCGATGCTGATTGAAGTTGCGTGGGAAGTATGCAACCAGGTCGGCGGTATTTATACAGTGATCCGTTCAAAAGCGCCGGCGATGGCCGATCACACCAATGGGCCGTTTTGCATGATAGGGCCGTATACGGGGAAGAATATTCAGGCGGAACTGGAACCTCTGAATGATGTAGAGGATATTTTTGGTCAGGCGGCATCCAATCTGAGGAAGCGGGGATATGACGTTCACTACGCTGAATGGCTTATCACTGGCAAGCCACGCGTGGTGCTGTTAAATCCGAACGTCATTGAAGCAAAGGCGAGCGGCGTGATCAAATATCTTTTGTGGAAAAATCACGGCATCGCCACTCCCGACGGCAATGCGTTGATCAATCAGGTTGTAACATTTGGATACCTGACCAAACTTTTTCTCGACGAGGTTGTAAAACTGGTTGATAAGGGCGACCCGATATTGGTTCATTTTCATGAGTGGATGGCGGGTCTCCCGATACTCGACATCAAACGGGAAAAAATGCCGGTGAAGACAGTGTTCACAACGCACGCAACGCAACTGGGGCGGCACCTTGCCATTAACTCGCCTTTCTTTTATGCGCACCTCCCGTTTTTCAATCATGAAGTGGAGGCAAAGAAATTCGGGGTGGCCACCGAGGAAGCAATCGAGTTTCGTTGTGCACAGGCATGTGATATTTTCACGACGGTGAGTGACGTTACCGCAAGAGAATGCAAGCATCTTTTGAAACGCAAGCCAGAAGTGATACTTCCAAATGGTTTGAACATTGAAAGATTCGAGGCGTTGCATGAATTTCAAAATCTCCATGCTCATTATAAAAAAGAGATTCATGAATTTGTGATGGGCCATTTCTTCCAATCCTACACATTCGATCTTGATAAAACTCTTTATTTGTTTACTTCCGGGCGCTACGAATACAAGAATAAAGGATTTGATCTTACCCTGGAGGCACTTTGGCATCTTAATGAAAAGCTCAAAAGTGAAAAAGCTGATCTCACCGTAGTGATGTTTTTTGTAACGAAGCGCGAATTCTACAGCATCAAGCCTGAGGTACTTCAGTCGCGCGCGATGATGGAAGAGATTCGCCAGACCTGCGAGGCGATCGAAAAGGAAGTGGGAAAGGGGTTGTTTTTTGCCTCAACGACGCGACAGGATAATCGCCTTCCGGATCTCAATGATTTCGTGGAGGAATACTGGAAGCTTCGCTATCGCCGCACCATTCAATCCTGGAGGACAAACCGGCTGCCTCCCGTTGTGACGCATCGTCTCGTGAGCGAGGAGACCGACGAGATATTACAATTCCTCCAGCGTAGAAATTTACAGAATCGCCCCGAGGACAAAGTCAAAATCGTCTACCACCCGGATTTCATTAATGCTGCCAATCCTTTGTTTGGCATGGACTACAGCGAGTTTGTGCGGGGCTGCCATCTCGGCGTGTTTCCGAGTTATTATGAACCCTGGGGATACACACCTTTGGAATGTATGGCCAGCGGTGTCCCCTCTGTGACCAGTGACTTATCCGGCTTCGGTGACTACCTCACGCACAATTTTCCAGACCATGAAAAAAACGGAATGTTCGTAATTGAGCGAGGCAAGAGAACGTT
The DNA here is from genome assembly GCA_044227305.1 of Cyclobacteriaceae bacterium. GTDB lineage: Bacteria > Bacteroidota > Bacteroidia > Cytophagales > Cyclobacteriaceae > ELB16-189. Next base: position 494,730 of record JBGAFJ010000004.1, read on the forward strand.
CGACTGGAGTGCGCGTCACCTGGCCGCTTCATTGCATAAGTTTCTGACACAATCACGGCGTGAGCGTATCATGCAACGCAACAATGTTGAAAACTACTCGTCGTCGTTCGATTGGAGAACGCTGATCAAACATTACAAAGAAGCCTATGAGCTGGCTCTTTCTGAAAAATAATTTCCTTATCCAAAATCCAAATATTCACAGTTGAATCCATGATGATCGTAAGACACCTTAGCGAACACAATTCCGTCGCCAATCAATTTCTCGCAGAAATGCGCGACATCCAGCAACAAAAAGACAGGCTTCGGTTTCGCCACAACCTGGAACGATTGGGGGAAATCATGGCTTATGAGATTTCAAAGGAGCTGTCGTATCAGCCCGCCAGGGTTCAAACACCCCTCGGTATCAAACCGATGAATTTGATGAGGTCGAAAGTTGTTCTCATTACAATCATGCGGGCAGGTCTTCCTTTTTTGCAGGGGTTTCAGCGTGTGTTCGATCATGCGGAAGTTGGATTCATAAGTTCTTACCGATTGGAGCAAGGAGACAAAATCAGTGTGAAAACGGAATACATGGCTGCTCCGGATCTGACAGGGAAAATCGTGATGCTCGTCGATCCCATGCTCGCGAGTGGACGTTCCATTGCTGATGCTGTTTCCGTACTGAAACAAAAAGGGCAACCTGAAAAACTCTACCTCGCGTCAATCATTGCTGCTCCGGAAGGCATAGAATATTTGAGAAAAAATATTGCCCAAGCCGCTGCTTTATGGACTTTCTCCGTCGATGAAAAGCTGAACAGCAATTTCTATATCGTGCCCGGTATCGGGGATGCCGGTGATTTGAGTTTTGGACCCAAGTAAAGACTGTGTATGTTGGAAGAGTTGCTGAAAGCTTTGCCGGTCATGCTCGCAAGCATGGTAAAATTTATCCTCGGCCCAATCGGCGGCCATGTTGCCAAACTTCATTTTATTACCACCGCGATATCTACCGTGCTGGGGATGATGATTATCGTGGTATTATTCACGTATGCCGGTGACTGGATCAAGACCAAAGTGCTGCCGGTCTTTTTCAAGAAGAAGAGAAAGAAGTTCACGGCCCGTAATCGCCGGTTTGTCAGGATCTGGAAAAAGTTTGGATTGGCTGGCGTCGCTTTTCTGACACCTCTATTTCTGACCCCCATCGGAGGAACCCTTCTGGCCGTGAGTTCCGGAAGTCCACGGGAGAAGATTATTTTTTATATGCTGATCAGTGCCATAGGATGGTCATTGATCTTTACTGGTGTGGTCTATTTTATTGGAAAGGAATCGTTACCGGAGTTTGTGAAGTAGGCTTCGACTTCCTGCCTTCACCGAAGCGGCTACGGGCAGGCAGGCGCTCAGCATGACGCTTCGACTTCGCTCAGCGTGATGCTTCGACTCCGCTCAGCGTGACGCTTCGTCTTCGCTCAGCGTGACGCTTCGACTTCGCTCAGCGTGACGCTTCGACTTCACTCAGTATGACATTCTATTCGGTTGCCGTTTAGGGTATGTTACTGAGCAGCCGGTTCATCGGGCAGCATCTCGATATCCCGGATCAAAACTTTTTTTGCTATGCGTTGTGCGGTAGGAGTGGCGGCAAGTCCGCCGAGCGCGGTTTCTTTATAGCGGGTCTCCATGCTGGCGCCGATCTCGCCCATAGCTCCAATCACTTCGTCAACAGGAATTACACTGCTCACATCCGCCAAGGCGATTTGAGCTGAACTGTTTGCGATGGCTGCGGCGCTGGCATTTCTCACCACACACGGAACTTCAACGAGCCCGGCGACGGGATCACACACTAGTCCGAGCATGCATTGCACGGTAATCGCCACGGCATTGAATATCTGATCCGTATTTCCATCCAGACAAAAGACAATCGCTCCTGACCCCATCGCAGCGGCTGTTCCGGTTTCAGCCTGACAGCCACCGACCGCACCGGAGATTGAAGCTTTTTGTTCCATGATCAGCGCGATGCCGGCAGCCAGCAGCATGGCGTCAAGAATTTTTTTATCCGGAATGTGGTGAATCTCCTGTAATGTATAAAGCACGCCCGGCATGATGCCGCTTGCGCCAGCGGTGGGCGCCGCAACGACCCGGCCCATGCATGAGTTAACTTCTTTAGCGGCCAGTGCGCGGGAAATGAGATTTTGAAATTCCTTTGAAAGAACTGCTTTGGGATAACGATAAACCTTCTTTGCGCCGTTATTGATCATTCCTGACCGGGAGGTCATCTCTTCGGAAAGTCCTGTCTCGACCGCTTCTTTCATCACGGTCCACGCGGTATTCAATCCTTCATAAATCTGATCCCGCGTTCTGCCTTTTTGATCCTGCTCATATTCAACAACGACGTCTATCAGCGAGAGTTTTTTCTCGACGCTATACGCTTTCCAACCTTCAAATGAATCAAATAGGAATGCCATAAGCTCAACTTTAACGAAGTTACTTCTTTAGAAGTGGAATACAATTTCATCCCTTGGAAAGTTCTCCCGATAGTCTTATACTTATAATCCAACCCTAATTTTAAACGCGTGTCTTTCCCGAAATTTTTTCTCTGCATCGTTTTGAGTGCTGTGAGCTTGACGGGCCATGCTCAGCGAAAGGATCCACTGGGATATGTGGTGATCAACGGTGACACCACCCATGGAATAATTGCCTTTCAATCGCTGGATAAAATGGAGGCGTCCATCCGGTTTCGGAAAAGCTCCACTGACAATTGGATCGTCTACACAGCTGCGGTTGTGCAATCCTTCAGCGCACTTGGTCTGGTGTATGAAGCGAAGAAGACACAAACGGATTTTTCGTCGATTCAGATTTCAGATGTGCGCAGAGGAATACATCAGAATCGGGTGCGGGACACATTGCTGTTTCTTAAAGTGGAGTGGAAGTCTAACGTTGTCTCATTATATAGCCTTGACGATCTTCACGGCAGGGTACACTATTATATTTCAAAAAATGACCTGGATGAACCCAGGGAATTGAGACAAAAGATGGCATTCATCGATGACAAAATGGCAACGCAGAACGAATACTGGGGGACATTGCGTGTTCTACTCAGTGATTGTGAATCAATCACAGAAGCTCAGATCAGAGATACCCGCTTCTTTTTGAGCGACCTTAAGAAAATTGCACGAAACTACATGACTTGTAAAAACGGGACACGGCAACCTTTGAAAAAACCCGAGTCTCATAATGAAAACGATTTTGTTTACGCGACACTCTACGTTGCACCGGGCTTGACATCGCTGACCTTCAGCGGCGACAAAACTTTATATGAGTATCGACTTGCGGCGTTAGCCAACGGAAATTTCGGTACGAGTTCAACGTGGCAATTTGGCGCAGCCGTCGGTTTTAGATTTCGGAGATTTCGAAATTTTGATGTGATGGCTGAAACAGGATTTCGACGATATGATGCTCATAGCGATGTATCTCTTCAGCCACTCCCAAATGGAACCTACAGGCAGATGTTTGACATAAGCATGAGCTATCTCCGGTTTGCGCCGTCCATCAGCTATCGTTTGTTGCATGGGAAGATTTCACCCTATCTCCGCATTGGTTTTTCCATAAACAAAGTGATGGCCTACACCGCGAATTTCAACCTGGATGTTACATTTCCTCCCACCACAATCAATAAAAAGGAGGCGGCTTTTGGAAAGGAACGCAAGGGAGACGAGCACGGATATTTCGGTGCCGCCGGACTAAAGGTGGGAAAATTCTCGGTGGAACTGCGACGTGAGTTTGGAGACGGGGTCTTTGACGCGTCAACGGCTTATAGTTCGAAAACCGAGAGCACTTCGATTTTCCTCTCATACATGATTATTAAGTAGTATTGCGTTTTGTATGTACAGCGCGCGAACTCTGATTTTATTTCTACTGCTCTTCCTTGTTCATGTGACTGTTATTCAAGCACAGGAAAGCAGTTTCTGGCACACACTTGCCGAAGTTGGATTTGAGCAACGCAAAGACAAAAACGGATACTCCTTCGAAGTCCCACTATTCTCGAAAAATCTAAAAACGTGGAACGGGAAAAAGATTCGGCTCAAGGGTTTTGTAATCCCGGTAGGTGAAGTGGGTGATCCGAAAAAATTTATGCTTTCGTCGCTGCCGTTTAATGTGTGCTATTTCTGTGGGGCGGCCGGGCCTGAGACGGTAGTGCAGGTAGAGTCGGATCAGGTTGTTAACTTCACGACGAAACCCGTGATCATAGAAGGTATCCTGCAGCTCAACGACAAAGACCAGGACAATCACATTTATATTCTGAAATCAGCAAAACCAGTTACCAAGCCTTAACCCATTATGAAAACCAGACTCTTCTCTTTGCTATTATTAACATCGGCGTTGGCGTCAGCACAATCTGTGGATGAAACCACCATTAAACAGATTTATGATAAGGCGCTTACGGAAGGAAAATCTTATTCCATGCTGGAGTACCTCACTACGAAAATTGGCCCGCGACTCAGTGGGTCGCCGGGCGCGGCTGCTGCCGTGGAGTGGAGTCGCCACGTGATGGAAGATTTTGGTTTTGATTCCGTGTGGCTGCAGCCGGTCAAAGTTCCGCATTGGGTGAGGGGACAAAAGGAAATCGGGCGAATCCTCAATTCGAAGAAAATGGGAACCGTCGAGGTAAACGTAACTGCTTTGGGTGGATCGATCGGCACCGGCCCTGACGGAGTCTCTGCGCAAATTGTAGAGGTGAAATCATTTGAGCAACTTGCGGGTCTCGGCAGCAAAAATATTCAGGGTAAGATCGTATTCTTTAACCGCCCTATGGATCCGACCCAGATCAACACTTTTGCTGCCTATGGCGGCGCTGTTAATCAACGCGGAAGTGGTGCATCGGAGGCTGCCAAGTTTGGTGCGGTGGCTGTATTGGTGCGTTCAATGGGTATCAATTCAGAAGACTATCCGCACACAGGCGGCATGCGTTATGCACCTAACATTGCTCAGATCCCGGCGCTTGCAATCAGTACGAAGCACGCGGACCTGTTAAGCAAAATCATCAAGGATGAGAAGACGGTGCAGTTCTAACCCGGCACCTGACGTACCGCGGACACTTGTTATTGACAAGGCGAATCAAACCATCGCTTTCGCGCCGCCAGCATCTCCTCAAACCTATGGAACACCATTCACCATTACAGTGAGTGTAACATCGGGACTTCCTATTTCCTTCTCATCAAATCTTCCAATTGTAAACATCACTAGTGCTGCCCTTCCGAATACCTATACCGTCACACCGACTGGCACGGGCTCGGTCACGATCACCGCATCGCAGCCTGGCAATATTAATTATAACGCAGCGACGGATGTGCCCCGCGCAGTGACCATTGATCCTTCGCCGCAAACTATGACTTTCACAATTGCCAGCCCGGTGACGTATGGTGCTGGTCCGATTACTTTGAATGGAACGGCAACTTCCGGTTTGCCAGTATCCTATGCTGTAAGTGATGCAAGCGTTGCGTCCATTTCAAATGGAGTGCTCACCATTCTGAAAGCCGGTTCGGTTGATATAACACCTTCGCAAGCCGGTGATGCAAATTATCTGGCTGCACCGTCCATTGGTTTTAGAACTCTGGTGATTAACAAGGCATCGCAGACGATCACTTTCAATTCATTGCCTGATAAATCAACAGCGGATCCAGACTTCCAGTTGACGGCTACTACCAATTCGAGTTCTCCGGTAACTTATGCCTCCAGCAACCCCTCTGTAGCGACGATTGTAAGCGGCAATATGGTTCACATCGTCGGGGCCGGTTCTACAGACATTACCGCAAACGCGGTTGCAGATGATAATTATAACGCAGCTTCCCCGGTCGTCAGGACGCAAATCGTAAACACCAAGCTGTCGCAGACCATTACATTTAATTCAATCCCTTCAAAAAAATTCGGATCTGGAACGTTTACACTTGGCGCGACATCAAGCTCCGGATTGACAGTAACTTACTCCAGTGGTAATCCCAGTGTGGCGACCATTAGTGGAAACGTGGTAACAATAACCGGCGTAGGGATAAGCACGATCACGGCCGGTCAGGCGGGAGACGCCACATACAACGCCGCATCATCTGTCAATCAGGACCTGGTGGTGACGCGAGGAGATCAAACGATCACTTTTTCAATTTCAGCCAATCCCAGTATCGGGCAAACCGTAACATTGAACGCGACAGCTTCGTCGGGATTGCCCGTGTCATACACGCTGATCACCCCCAGCAAAGGATCAATCACCGGCAATACGGTTACTGCTTTGCAAGGTGGTTTTGCGACGGTTGCTGCCTCCCAGCTTGGTAACGCAAACTATAACGCGGCCGCCAACGTGAACGCATCGTTCTGCATTAAACCGCCTACTCCAACGGTCACCGTGAATGGACAAATACTTACCAGCAGCAGTGCCACCGGAAACGAATGGTCTCTTAACGGAATATTTGTGGGCAATGGTCAAAACTTTACCGCGACCAAAACAGGGGCTTACACGGTATTGGTCAACATAGAAGGTTGTATCAGCGATGCATCGACCCCGCAGGCAATAACCGGTGACTTGCAGGAAGCAGCGCGAGCGTTCACTGTTTACCCCAATCCCGCAAAAGACCGCATCTTCGTAGATCTGAATGAATTTCGTGCGGAGCCAGTCGAGCTTAGGATCATGGATCTGAGAGGGCAGGCTTTGCATGTTCAGAAAGTCACCGGCGGCGATGTAGTTGAGATTGGGATCTCTGACCACGCATCCGGATTATATATTCTGCTCGCCTCGCAAGGCGAAAAGCTGGTGAAGGCGAAATATGTGAAGGGGCAATAGCCCGCAAATAGCCCGCACCCCGCAATAGCCCGCAGTTTAAACTGCGGGCTATTGCGGGCTATTTGCGGACCTACTCCGCCGCAATCGCGGCATTTATTTCGAATTATTTCGCGTACTCTTCCATTGGCAGACAGCTGCATACGAGATTGCGATCACCGTATGCATTGTCGATTCTGCTTACACTGGGCCAGAACTTAGCTTCTTTCACGAACGGCAGTGGGTACGCCGCTTTCTGGCGGCTGTAGGGCATGATCCACTCATTGGCTGTAATGACAGCCGCCGTGTGGGGTGCATTTTTCAGCACGTTCTTTTCTTTATCAGCTTTGCCTTCTTCCACTTCACGGATTTCGTTTCGGATCTCAATCAATGCATCGCAGAAGCGATCGAGTTCTTCCTTCGGTTCACTTTCAGTAGGCTCGATCATTAATGTGCCTGCAACCGGGAAAGACACCGTGGGTGCATGGAAGCCGTAGTCCATCAGTCTCTTGGCAATGTCTTCAACTTCTATTCCCGATTTTTTAAAATCACGGCAATCGACGATCATCTCATGAGCGCAGCGTCCATGTGAGCCGGTATAGAGTATTTTATAATGACCCTCCAGTCGTTGCTTGATGTAGTTGGCGTTGAGAATCGCGATACGTGTCGCATTCGTCAGTCCATCACCGCCCATCATAGCGATGTAGGCATAGGAAATGGTGAGAATACTTGCGCTTCCCCACGGTGCCGCCGACACAGCAGTGATGCCCTTACTTCCTCCGGTTTTTACTACTGGGTGATCCGGTAAAAAGTCTTTCAATTTATCGTTGACACAAATGGGTCCCATTCCCGGTCCACCTCCCCCGTGAGGAATGCAGAATGTCTTGTGAAGATTGAGGTGACAAACATCCGCGCCGATGTTTGCGGGTGACGTAAGACCGACCTGCGCGTTCATGTTCGCGCCATCCATGTAAACCAACCCGCCACAGTTGTGAATGATTGAACAAATCTCTGTGATCGCCTCTTCAAACACGCCGTGTGTTGAAGGGTACGTCACCATCAGACACGAAAGTTTGTCTTTGTATTGTTCAGCTTTTGCTTTCAGATCCTGAACGTCGATCTTACCTTCTTCATCTGATTTTACCACGACCACATCCATACCCGCCATGACGGCGCTCGCCGGATTGGTGCCATGGGCAGAAGCAGGGATGAGTGAAATATTTCTATGATGATCGCCGCGGCTCTGATGATATGCCCGGATGACCAAAAGGCCCGCGTATTCGCCCTGCGCTCCGCTGTTCGGCTGCAACGACACACCCGTAAAACCTGTAATCTCCTTAAGCCAGTTTTCCAGGTGGGTGATCATGTCGCTGTACCCCTTTGTCTGGTTGGCAGGTGCGAATGGATGAATCAATCCCAACTCTGGCCAGGTGACGGGAATCATTTCTGAAGTTGCGTTCAGCTTCATCGTGCATGATCCCAATGAGATCATAGAATGAACCATCGACAAGTCTTTGTTTTCAAGACGCTTGATGTAGCGGAGCATTTCATGTTCACTGTGATGCGAATTGAAAACGGGGTGCGTGAGGAATGAAGATTTTCTTATCAACGCGGCAGGCCAGTTGATTTTGGCTGACGCTGCACTCCGGCCAGGCGCCGATTTTTTGGTAGCGGCAGCCAATACACCCAGTATTTTGTTGACGTCTTCAATCGATGTGGTCTCGTCGATTGAAATACCGATATGGTTATCTGCGAAATAGCGGAAGTTGATTTCGTGGTTGACAGCTTCGCGTTCAATCGCGTTCTTATCATCCACTGCGATTTTAAGCGTGTCGAAATAATTTTCGTTCACTTGCTTGAATCCGAGATCTTTTACTTCGCTGTCCAGAATGGTTGCAAGCGCGTGAACTCTGCCGGCAATTTTTTTCAAACCTTCCGGGCCATGATACACCGCATACATGCCAGCCATCACAGACAACAGCACCTGGGCGGTACAAATATTGGAAGTCGCTTTCTCACGGCGAATATGCTGTTCGCGGGTTTGCAGTGCCATGCGATAGGCAGGATGACCCTGCGCATCCACAGAAGCGCCAATGATTCTGCCGGGCATGAGACGTTTGAAGTCTTCATGCGTGGCAAAGAACGCGGCGTGCGGGCCGCCGAAACCCATCGGTATGCCAAATCGCTGAGAGGAACCGACAGCAACGTCAACGCCCATCTCTCCTGGGGATTTCATCAGCACCAGGCTGAGCAGGTCGGCTCCAATCACCACATACACTTCCTTTTCATGAGCTGATTCCACGAATGCCGTGTAATCACGCACCGCGCCGTTGTTGTCAGGATTCTGAACATACACACCGAACAACGAAGCATCCGTAATGTCGAGTTTATCTACGTCACCGGTAACGAGCTCTATTCCAAGAGGAGCTGACCTCGTCTTCAGAACATCGATCGTTTGGGGGAAGACATTTTTGTCAACAAAGAACTTCGTTGCATTCTTCTTGGAGCCTTTGCGTGAAGCAAACAACAGGTGGACGGCTTCGGCGGCGGCAGTAGCCTCGTCCAGTAGAGACGCATTGGCGATCTGCATTCCGGTAAGATCGATAACCATGGTTTGGAAATTGATCAATGCCTCAAGTCTTCCCTGTGCTATTTCCGCCTGGTAAGGAGTGTAGGCGGTGTACCATCCTGGATTTTCCAGAATGTTGCGTAGAATTACTCCGGGCGTCACATTGTTGTAGTATCCAGTGCCGATGTACGATTTGAATATCTTATTTTTTGAAATCGTCTTCTTGAACTCGCGCAAAAACTCAAATTCCGATTTGGCAGCGGGCAGGTTTAAAGGGCTCTTCAACCTGATAGTTGCCGGCACCGTTTCGTCGATCAGTTTGTCGACCGTAGGGGCCTTGATCACTTTCAGCATTTCTTCGATCTGGCGTGCATCCGGACCGATGTGACGTGACTCAAATTTTTCGGAGTAGTGAGGATCGATATTCATTTTTGCAGGAGGAGTTTAAGCTTGACTAACAAAGGTCCCCGGTCTGTGGTTCGGGAAATCGCGTGGTCTGAATTTTTAGAAACGCTCGAACTGAGAGAAAAAGAAGTTGCCTTCGATCTCGGCGTTGGCATCAGAATCCGATCCATGGATTGCATTCGCGTCGATGGATTTTGCGAACAGGGCGCGAATCGTGCCAGGTGCAGCTTTCTTGGGGTCGGTGGCACCGATCAGTTTGCGGAAGTCCTCTACAGCATTGTCTTTCTCCAGAATCATCGGAACGATTGAGCCCGATGACATATAGGTGCACAATTCGCCGTAAAAAGGTCTTGCTTTATGAATTTCATAGAATTTACCGGCCAGTTCGGCAGAAAGGCGTGTTTTCTTCATGGCGATGATTTTGAAGCCTGCTTCCTCGATCATTTTCGTAATGGCTCCGGCATTGCCCGCGCTGACCGCATCGGGCTTAATCATGGTAAAGGTCCTGTTTGTAGGCATTTTATGTAGTTTTTGAATGATTGATTTTCGGGCGCAAAACTATCAAAAGAAGGCAAGAATTTAGTGTTCGGTCTTTAGAATGCATGGCTTCATTGCAATAGCCCCCTTTTATATTCATTTTTGCCCCCTCAAAATGGAAAACATCCTCGGTTTCAAGGCGTTAATCGGCTCTCCGCGAAATGTGGTTATCGTCACCCATTTCAAGCCTGACGCCGATGCCTTGGGCTCATCCCTAGGCCTGGCTGGCTTCTTAAAGAAAAAAGGCCATCTGGTCACGGTAGTCACCCCGAGCGATTACCCTGCTTTTTTGTGGTGGATGCCTGGTCACGAGGAGGTCGTTGCACTTTCCAAAGAGTCTGACGCGTCTTTGAAAAAAGCGGAAGCGCTCATCGAAAAAGCAGATATCATTTTTTGTCTTGATTTCTCAGGTCTGAAACGCATCGAAGACCTTGAGAACGTCGTTCGCAACGCCAAGGCGATCAAGGTATGCATTGATCATCATCTCGAACCTGAACCATTCGCACAATTCAACCAATGGGATCCCACAGCAGCATCCACTGCCGGTCTTGTATACAAACTCATCGATGAACTTGGAGAAACTAAATTGATTGATGCCAACATTGCGAACTGTCTCTATGCCGGCATCATGACCGACACAGGTGGATTCAGACATTCCAATACAACGAGAACGGAATTTCTGATCGCTTCTGAACTTACCGCTTTGGGTGCAAATCCTAGCGAAGTGGCAAAGCAGATCTATGATACCAACACGCTCGAGCGCCTAAAACTGACGGGCTATGTACTGAGTCAAAAACTGCAGGTTGTGCCCGAGTTCAATACTGCCTACATCACCCTCACTTCCTCCGAACTCAAGCAATTTGGATCGCAGACAGGCGATACCGAGGGTTTGGTTAATTTTGGCCTTTCAATCAAGGGAATCAGGCTGTCTGTGTTGATGTACGACCGAAAAGATGAAATAAAGTTATCGTTCCGTTCGTTGGGAGACTTTTCTGTCAACGAACTTGCGAGGAAATATTTTGAAGGGGGAGGACATAGGAATGCGTCGGGGGGAAAATCCAGGGCTTCTCTGGAAGAAACACTTCGCAAATTTTTATCGATACTTCCTGAATACAAAGAGCAACTAAGATCTTAAGCAAACAATTCAATTCAATTACAATGAGATTTTCTTATTTAACCATCGCGGTAGTTCTCACGCTCATGGGCTGCGGCACCGGTAGCCGGAAAGCACCAAACGGGTTTGAGTTCAAGGTCGTCAAGGAAGGAGAGGGACAGTATGCTGAACCAGGCAAGTTTCTCGTCTTAAACATGTTGTACAAGGATTCAAAGGATTCAGTCTGGAATGACACCAAAGTCAGAAATATTCCGATCGTCATCATGGTCCCGGACACGACCAATCTTAAAAATGAAAAAGGGATGGAGAGTGCTTTCCGCGTGATGAAGAAGGGCGACAGTTGTCAACTGACGGTTACCGCAAAGTCGTTGTTCGAAGACACCTGGCATCAGCCAGTTCCTGCCAGCGTTAATCCTGAAGATAAAATAACCTTCCTGGTTGGAATCAAAGATGTAACCGATCGCGAGGGTATCGAGAAGATTCAAAATGAAATTCAGACGCGTGAAATGGAAAAAGCCCGCATTGCATCCGAGGCACAGGCAGGTATTGACTCCGTGGCGATCGACTCTTACCTAACAGCTAATAACATCAAGGCTGAAAAAGGAAGCAGGGGATTGCGTTATGTAATTACTAAACTTGGAAATGGTCCGAAGCCGAGCCTTGAGAATACGGTCAAGGTAAATTATCGCGGAACGCTTCTCGATGGGGGCAAAGAGTTCGACAAATCTCAAACACCGATCGAATTCCCACTTTCAAATTTGATCCAGGGATGGCAGATTGGTTTCCAGCTACTCCCCAAAGGCAGCAAAGCAACATTGTACATTCCTTCAACGCTCGGATACGGTCAGAACGGCGCACCGCCGGATATACCAGCCAACGCAAACCTGGTGTTTGAAGTGGAGCTTATCGACTTTAAATAAAAATCTGTCCTATGAAGAAGTTATGCATTTTGTTAATCGCGGGTTTGATTTTTGGATGCAGTACTGACAAGGCGCTTAGCTATGAAGAGCAGCTCGCTATTGATATTGCGGCCATCGACAAATACCTGAAGGACAATAGCCTGGTTGCCACCACAGATCCAAGCGGGCTCCGCTACACGGTCACTACTCAGGGTTCCGGTACTCATCCCACCGTGGCCAGTACGATCACCGTGAAGTACACGGGAAAACTGATGACCAATGGGGGAATTTTCGATTCTTCCAACAGTGCTACATTCCCGCTTGCCAATCTGATCAAGGGCTGGCAGATCGGATTCCCCCTTCTCGCCGAAGGAAGTGAAGCGATCCTTTACGTTCCGTCAGGCCTCGGCTACGGAGGCAGCACGCAACCCAGCATTCCTGCAAATTCGAACCTCATCTTCAACGTCAAGCTGCTGAAGGTTCAATAAATATGAACATCTGCTTTGCTACGAACAACCATCACAAACTAGAAGAAGTGATGGTTGTTCTGGGCAATGCCTTTCACCTTCTCACTTTAAAAGAAATCGGCTGCCGCGAAGAGCTCCCCGAGACGTCCGGGACGATTCCGGGTAATGCGATGCAAAAAGCCCGCTTTGTCTGGGATCGTTATCACATTCCTTGTTTCGCTGATGACAGTGGCCTGGAAGTCGACGCACTCAACGGACGACCTGGTGTAGATTCAGCATATTACGCTGGCCCGCAACGGGACCACGAGGCCAATATGGATCGCGTACTTAAAGAACTGGTATCAGAAACAGACCGGGGTGCGCAGTTTCGATCCGTTATCGCGCTGCGGTTGCCAGATGGCGAGTGGACTTTCGAAGGAATCGTGCGTGGAAGAATCCTGGAAAGACGAAAAGGCACTGGCGGATTTGGATATGATCCCCTCTTCCTGCCCGATGGTTTTAATAAGACGCTTGCAGAAATGACGATGGAAGAGAAAAACCACATAAGCCATCGTGGCATCGCGGTAAGAAAACTTGCCATATTTCTGAGCACCCATGCGGGGCATACGCCTGGATAATACAAATTTTTGCCCGCGAAAAAATTAGGTGTGGTCCACCCATCCGCGCCATCGTGAAAGAGATCCGCGTCACCAAGTCAACAACTCACGTTTACAATAAAACGAATTTCTTTGTGTTGCCTTCGCATGCTTCCAGGTGTTCATTAGGACCCTGCATTTTTTTATCTTTCGCGCGTGAAAAAACCCTACACCATCGGAATCACAGGAGGCAGTGGTTCCGGAAAGACCTATTTCCTCCAGGGACTCGCGTCCCGTTTCACAGCGGACGAGCTTTGCCTGATATCGCAGGATAACTATTACAAGTCCAGAGACCTTCAACCCGTGGACGAGAACGGCGTGAAGAACTTTGATTTGCCGGGATCGATCGACCGGGATGCCTTTCGGTCAGACCTTGTCACGTTAAAAGCCGGACAAAGTATTACGAAGAAGGAATACACTTTCAACAATCCACAAGCTGAACAGCGGATACTTACGTTCAAGGCGGCGCCGATCATCGTGGTGGAGGGATTGTTCGTTCAGTATTTCGAGGAAATAGCCAGCGAACTGGATCTGAAAGTTTTTGTGGAGGCAAAGGATCATGTGAAACTGGGCCGACGCATTAAGCGCGATCAGGTTGAGCGTGGGTACGATGTTGACGATGTGCTATACCGATACCAACATCACGTTATGCCGGTATATGAATCATTGATTGACCCATTGAAGTACAATTGCGATCTGGTGATTCCCAACAACCACCATTTCGAAAATGCCCTGAACGTACTGGTCGGCTACCTGAAAACTCTGGTCTGATCCATTGTATTACCCTAAATTCCGTTATTTCCTGCCCTTTTTTTGACTACACAGCCTGACAAGCTCCTTGCAGCTTATCCTCAACTTTCTACCTTTGTGTCCCCTGTAGAATGGAGAAGCCTTCAAATTCAAAGAAAATCATGCTTGCCGCCGGTATTCTAGCCGCATGCGTGATTCTTTTTTCACAGGCATTCCAGAAGGAGACACATAGCCTCCTTTCCCGCATCAAAAAGGATCATACAGAAAAGACAGCCGAGGCTGACAAGACAGTTGTTATCGCCGCGCCTACAGACGCGGTTACCTCAGGACAGGCGGTCGAAGTGGGAGATACTGATGCATCGGTGATTCGTGAAATTGTTTTCAGCGAAGACAATGCACCTGACCAGCCTTTGGTGGATCAGGCCATCCTGACGGATCTGGTGAAAGTATTTTTGCGGATGTTCATTTCGCCGCAGGCACCTTAATCAAATTTCTTCGAATATTCTTCCGTTCCGGAGCTCACGCTTCGCGAGCTATTTTAGTTTATTAAAATCAATTCATATTTCATAAATATCTAAATGTATGCGTAATAAAGGAGTTGTTGTTGTGTTGACGATCATCATAACAATGCTGTGTCTGTACTACCTGTCGTTCACTGTGGTTTCAAGTGGAATACAACAGGATGCGGTCAAGGTGGCCACAGATAAAAATGGCTCTATTGACCTGGACAAAAAACAAGCTTACCTCGATTCACTTTGGAATCAACCCGTTTACAATCTATTTGGTGCATCATACACTTATAAGGAAGTGAAAGAGAACGAGCTGAGCCTCGGTCTTGACTTACAGGGAGGTATGCACGTGGTGCTGGAGATATCGCCGGCGGAAATCATTCGCGGCCTTAGTGGAAACAATCAGGATCCCGCTTTCATCGCAGCCATGAAAGCAGCACGCGAGAAGCAGAAGGCCAGTACGAAGGATTTTGCAGACTTGTTCTACGAGTCGTTTCAGGAAGCAAATCCCGGAAGGAATCTTGCTTCACTCTTCGCAACGACGGCCACCAAAGGAAGGGTTAGTCTTTCCGACAACGATGCTGCCGTCATGAAATTTCTGAAAGAAGAAATTGAGGGCGCTATCGAAAGGTCGTTCACCATCCTTAAGACCCGCATCGACAAGTTCGGCACCTCGGCTCCGAACATTCAAAGGCTTCCAAGTGCAGGCCGCATTCAAATTGAAATTCCCGGAGCAGACAACCCGCAGCGGGTGCGTAAATTATTGCAAGGTGTGGCACGCCTGGAGTTCTGGGAGATTGTTGAATACACAGATCCCCAGTTGACCCAGGGTCTGATGGCGATCAACACCAAGTTGCTGGCTGAGCAGAAAGCAAAAAAAGCTCTTGAGCCTGCCCCTTTGACGGACAACAAAACATCAGAGGTTAAATCCGACACTGCGAAGTCGGCGCTGGAAGCACAGTTAAATAAAGTGTCCACCGATTCGACCGGAAACACGCTCGATTCATTGACTAACCTTGGGATGTCGCCACTTTTTGCGCTCAGCAATCCGGGGATACCTTACCTCTATCAGGTTAAGGATACGGCAACGATCAACCGTATCCTGAAGCGTGATGACGTGCGTGCATTAATCCCCCGCACCATAGGCTGGTTTTGGGACGTGAAGCCAGAGCCGGATATCACGCCTGGAGTAGACGACCTCCGTCTGAATTTCGTGAGCCTTGGACGCGGTGCGAAGCCGTTGCTTTCAGGAGAAGTAATTAACGACGCACGTCTCGAGTATGATCAGTTCGCCCGCCCTGCGGTGAGCATGACGATGAATGCCAGTGGTGCGCGTACGTGGGCTAAAGTAACGCAGGCGGCTTCCAGCAAAACACCGCAGGGAAGAATTGCCATTGTGCTTGACAATTATGTCTACACGGCTCCGACCGTGCAGGGGGAAATTCCGAATGGAAACTCTCAAATCACCGGCAGCTTTGAATTGGAGGAAGCCAAGGACCTTGCACTCGTATTGAAAGCAGGTTCCTTGCCAGCCCCCACCCGCATCGTAGAAGAAGCGATCATTGGTCCGTCACTGGGGCAGGTTGCGCAGAATCAGGGATTCATTTCCATGGCTGCCGGACTTGGACTCGTTGTCTTATTTATGATCGCTTATTATTCAAAAGGCGGTTGGGTGGCCGATATCGCACTGTTCTTCAACGTCTTCTTCATTTTGGGAATCTTATCCCAGTTGAAGTCGGCGCTGACCTTGCCTGGAATAGCCGGTATCGTGCTCACGATGGGTATGGCGGTCGATGCAAACGTGCTGATTTACGAACGTATCCGGGAGGAATTGAGACAAGGTAGAAGGCTTCGTGAAGCCATCAAAAAGGGTTACGAGCGCGCTTTTGCGGCGATCTTTGACTCTAACCTTACTACATTCCTCACAGCGATGTTCCTCTTCGTACTTGGTCAGGGCCCGTTGAAAGGATTTGCGATTGTGTTGATGATTGGTATCGCAACGTCATTCTTTTCCGCGGTGTATATCTCCCGCGTGATTATCGAATGGATGGCGAGAAAAGGGGATGATGCAAAAGTCTCTTTTGAGACGAAGGCGTCGTGGTCTGTAGGCAGAAACACCAATTACGATTTCATTGCTTCAAGAAAGAAGGCATACATT
Organism: Cyclobacteriaceae bacterium; assembly: GCA_044227305.1. GTDB lineage: Bacteria > Bacteroidota > Bacteroidia > Cytophagales > Cyclobacteriaceae > ELB16-189. Next base: position 511,548 of record JBGAFJ010000004.1, read on the forward strand.
TTTTCGTCGGTATTCATTCTGGCGGGGATGATTTTGATCGCGGTCCAGGGTTTGAATCTCGGCGTAGACTTCAAAGGAGGGCGTTCTTACATCGTAACATTCAATCAGCCTGTTGAAGCAACGAAAATGAAGACGGACCTGACGGCAAGTTTTGAAGGTGCGGGTACCGAAGTGAAGAACTACGGCAGCAATGAAGTCATGAAAGTAACCACTTCATACCTGATAGACGACGATTCGGACAATGCGGATGACCGTGTGAAAGCATCTTTGGTTCAGGGAATTCAGAAAGCGACAGGTAAACAGTTTATTGACTCAGACTCGCAAGTCGACGATGCGCACTTCTCGATATCCTCATCGACTAAAGTTGGAGCTACAATCGCTGACGACATAAAAGGATCGGCATTTGCTTCGGGTGGTCTGGCCTTTTTGTCCATCTTTCTTTACATCCTCATACGCTTCCGCAAATGGCAGTACAGCACAGGTGCCATCGTGGCCCTTATTCATGATGCACTATTCACATTCGCTGCTTTCGCCATGGCAAGGGTATTAGGTTTCCCCCTTGAGATTGATCAGGTGTTTGTGGCGGCCTTGCTTACCATTATCGGTTATTCGATCAACGATACGGTGATCATTTTCGACCGAATCAGGGAGTATATCGGTGCGGGCACAACGCATGAGCGTGAGCGGATTTTCAATTCTGCGATTAACAGCACGCTCAGTCGAACATTGATTACATCTGGCACGGTGTTGATGGTGGTGATCGTGTTATTCATATTCGGTGGCGAGGTGTTGCGTGGATTCTCCTTCGCACTTATCATCGGCGTATTGATCGGAACATATTCTTCGATTTTCATTGCGTCGCCGCTCGTAATCGATCTTGATAAAGAAAAGAAAGTAATTGAGCCCTTGAGGGGCTAAGAGAGTAACAAAACAAGAACGGTCCCGCGTCAGAAATGAACCGGGACCGTTTTTTTTGCGGGAGACTATCTAATAACTTTTTAACAGTTTGGGTCCGGTTATTCTTAAATTGTACGAGTAAGTTTAATGCATGAAAATCTTGTTGATTGAGGATGAGTTGAAGACCTTGACCTACATCAGGAAAGGGCTTGAGGAGAATGCCTACAGTGTTGATACGGCTTCCGATGGGATTGCTGGCAAGCACCTTGCAATGAACAATAAGTACGATCTGATCATCAGTGATGTAATACTTCCGGGATTGGACGGGCGCGCGTTGTGTAAAGAACTGCGTGCGGCCAAAATTGAAACACCTTTGCTGATGCTGACCGCATTGGGTGGTGCTGACCATGTGGTGGAAGGTTTGGACAGTGGTGCCGACGATTATCTTGCGAAACCTTTCGAATTCAAGGAACTGATGGCTCGCATCCGTTCACTCTCCAAACGAACCGCACCCCGCCACGAAGAATCGACTCTTTCTTTGGGTGATCTCGAAATGGATCTGGACGCGAAGTCGGTACGCCGGGGCGGCAAGAGTATCGCACTTACGGTGAAAGAGTTTGCGTTGCTGGAATTTCTGCTCCGCCACAAGGGAAAAGTACTTTCGCGAAAGGAGATCGCAAGGAATGTGTGGAACCTTGATTTCGATACGGGAACTAATACCGTAGAAGTATATGTCAATTATCTTCGCAGAAAAGTAGATCGCGATTTCGAAAAGAAATTGATTCACACCCAATTTGGAATGGGTTACGTCATGAAGGAAGAATGATCCATGCAAATCCGCTCTCGATTAACGCTTCAGTTTTCCTTGATGGTCGGTGGTATCTTGCTGACCTCTTTTCTTCTTATTTATTTTCTTGCCTATCGCTTTAACAAGCAGGAGTTTCACAGACGTCTGAGCGACAAAGCGGTGACCACGGCCACGCTGCTGCTGCGCGTACAGGAAGTGGATGTATCATTATTGAAAACCATTGACCGGGCCAAGCGTGACGCGCTTTATGGTGAAAATATAACCGTGTACGATCAAAACAATCGTGAGATTTATACCAACAACGACACCATCAATTTTGATGTGAATGCCGCATTGCTTGATGATATCAGGGAATCGCGTCAGCGATACTGGACGCAGGACAACTTTGAGATCTCGGGACAGGAATTTCACGATGAAAATCACGAGTATGTCATTATTGCAGGCGCCGTCGACATACATGGGAATCGCGAACTCGCTTATCTGGGTTTGCTGCTGTCGATCCTTTTTGGAATCATGATCACTATCGTGGCGGCTTCGGGTTGGATTTATGCGGGTCGGGCATTGAAGCCAGTGAATAACCTGATCGAAGAGGTGCAAAAGGTATCGGTGGACGATTTGAGGAAACGGTTGAAAGAACGGAAGTACAACGATGAAATCGGAAAACTTATCACGATCTTCAACATGCTGCTTGCCAGAATAGAAAAAGCTTTCGATACGCAAAAGTCTTTTGTAAGCAATGTTTCCCATGAGTTGAGAAATCCCCTGACCAAGATCACATCGCAGTTGGAAGTGACTTTGTTGAAGGAACGCACCATCCAGGAATATCGTAGCACCGCAGAATCCGTCCTTGAAGACATTCGTGATCTGAACCTCCTTTCGGGCAGTTTGCTCGACCTCGCCTCACTGCATGATGACAGCCGTACTTTCACAATGACACGTTTGCGGGTCGATGAAGTGCTGTGGGAATCACTGGAGCGGGTAAAATCGCTGGACCCTTTGTACAAAACCGAGATACTCACATTGACGCTACCCGAAGATGAAGAGAAGCTCTATATTGATGGAAACCTGTATCTCCTGCTTATCGCGTTTCAGAACATTGTCGAAAATGCCTGCAAGTTCTCAATCGACCATACTGCAAATGTGTCATTTGCCTGTTCCAAACAGGGGATAGAAATCAGGATTTCCGACAATGGCCCCGGTATATATAAGGATGAGCTTGAGAATATCTTTCAACCCTTTTACCGGGCAAACAGAACTTCGAAGATCAAGGGATACGGTGTGGGGCTTTCATTAAGTCAGCGGATCATTAGTATCCATAAAGGCGTTATTCAGGTAGATTCGTGGGTTGGGCAAGGGACAGACGTTGTCGTGCGGTTCAAAGCCAGTTGATATTTTAATTGGTTTTTAATTGAAATTAAAGTTGGTATTGCGCTGGATTTTTTTCCTTTGACGCAGATTTCATAGTTAATTCTGGTTTTAGGTCGCGTTTAGGTCAGGAACGGGTGTTAACGTTCCTGAGCGAGGATCCTGTCAGGCGGCAGGATCCTTTTTTTTGTTGCTGGACGTCGTTGTTGGATGGAGGTGAAGACGTCGGACATTTTAATTGTCGGACATCTAAAGTGTCCGACACTGCAAAAATTCGATGTCCAAATGCAAGTTAGCAACCTGAGCAGGCAATTTTCTTGCACAGAAAATTAATTCAGGAAAATGAGACGGTTGTATGTAGGAAAATCCAGACGAACGCCGAATCAGCACGGATCACCGGGAGATCACTCGATCTTCTCAACGCGCACCCCCACCGCAATGATACCTTGCAAGGTGTCTTGCCTGCTGAATTGATCCAGTTTAACCGAGTACTTTCCGCGGTAAGGAAAGGAATATTTTTCAAGGATTGGAAAGCGATGATCGTACAAATCCCCCAAACCGCTATCACCGAATGGACGCCCAGTCTTTTCGTCAAAGAGATAGTTAAATACAAGTTTCTTGGAAAGTTCTCTGCCCGTAGAGTCATATAAATGCCATGTCACAAATATCCTTGCATGGGGGTAGTCAAGTGAGTTACGAACATTGTAGTAAAGATTGTATGATTCAACCGAGCTGGGGATAATAAATTCGAAACGAGGCTCTTCAATTACCTTCCATGCCCTGTCCTTGAATTCAAAATTGTTTTCAAAAACGCGATTGCCATCGCATGAGAAAAGAATGAAACCAATAGCGAAAAAGAAAAGGGCTTTTGAAGAACTCATCAGACAAACTTCCAATTCAATGCGATTGATTTATTTCGGGCTTGATTGATTTCCTCCTTGATTTCCGGGACGTCTGCCGCCCTGGTGAGGCCTGCGGCCGCCCTGATTGCCAGGCTGCTGAGGACCATTGGGCCGGTTGCCTCGATTACCCTGTTGCCCCCGGTTTTCTCCACCTTGATTGTTATTCGGCCGTTGCTGATTGGGCTGTTGCCCACCGCCACCTTGGCCGTCGCGTCTGCGGTTGCGCGATTTTTTCTTAGTGCGATTTTTGTTGCTGAACTTTTTATCAAGCTTCTCAAGATCACTGTTCAGCACCGAAACAGGCTCTCGTTCTTCAAGCTCATTTTGCTCCAGCGTTGCAGGTTTACGGCCCGCATTATTTAATTCAAGAATCTCGTTCACGCGATCAACATCCAATGGATACCAGGCTGATTCTTCTTTGTAGCCAAACCACATGATCCTGCGGAAGATATCGGTCTTTTGAAGGACCGCCTCACCTTTTTCCGTCAACAAGGGCTTGCCTACGTCGGGAATGTGCTTTAGCGCGTCCATATAGGTCTCCAGTTCATAATTAAGGCAGCATTTAAGTCTGCCACACTGACCTGAAAGTTTACTGGGATTCAATGAAAGGTTTTGATAGCGCGCCGCGCTGGTGGCAACGTTTTTAAAGTCACTGAGCCATGTCGAGCAGCATAACTCGCGGCCGCAAACGCCAATGCCTCCCAGGCGCCCTGCTTCCTGGCGCAGGCTGATCTGGCGCATCTCAACACGAACCCTGAATTCGGCGGCCAGCACTTTAATCAATTCACGAAAGTCAACACGCTCATCCGCAGAATAATAGAAACTAGCCTTCATGTTGTCGGCCTGATATTCTACATCTGAAAGTTTCATCTGAAGATTCATTTGCCGGATGATTTCCCGACCGCGGTGTAGCGAGGGCATTTCCCGCTTTTTTACCTCCTCATATTTCTCGAGGTCTTTCAAATGAGCAATGCGATATATTTTCCGAAGCTCGCCGTCGTTGGCAACGTTCTTCTTTCGCATCTGTAATCTTACCAATTCACCCTGCAGTGATACATGTCCTAGGTGGTGGCCGTTCTGCACTTCCACAATCACAGCATCACCTGTCGTCAAATCAAGGTTCTCTGTGTTCCGGAAAAAATCCTTATGACCGTTCTTGAATCTAACTTCGACGACATCAAACCGATCGACCCTGGGCACCTCCATGTTGGACAGCCAGTCGAACACATTCATCTTGTTACAGCCCCCCGTACCACACGCCCCATTATTTTTACAGCCGGAAACTTTTCCGTCTTTTTTTGTCCCGCAAGCGCAACTCATAAATCCCGTTACGTTAATCGCCAGGCCAACTCAGTTTTCTACCGGGCCGGCATTTTGAATATTGAGCAAATCTACTCCAATATCCTTTCTGTAATATACATCGGTCCACGAAATGCCCGAAATCGACTCGTAAGCCTTTTTCCTGCTTTCTTCCAAACCACCAGCTTTGCCCGTGATCGCAATCACCCGACCGCCGTTGGTGACAACTTTATCCCCCGAGAACTTTGTACCTGCGTGAAATACCAGTGCATCGTGCGGAGCCGACAATCCTGATATCACCTGGCCTTTCGCATATTCACCGGGATAACCGCCAGCCACCATCATCACCGTGACGGCAAAAGCTGGATCGATCGCAATGGACTTGCCTTTCAATTCACCTTTTGCGCATGCAACGAGAAGTTCAACAAAATCCGATTCTATCCGGGTCATCACAGCCTCTGTCTCCGGGTCGCCCATGCGCGCGTTGTATTCAATCACCCAGGGCTCACCTTTCACGTTGATCAACCCGAAAAAAATGAAACCTTTGTACGGAATATTTTCTTTTTTGAGTCCTGCGATCGTGGGAATGATGATTTTATCTTCAACTTTTTTCATGAAAGACCGGCTCGCGAACGCCACGGGAGAAACGGCACCCATGCCGCCTGTGTTGGGACCTTGGTCATGGTCTCCGATTCGCTTGTAATCCTTGGCTTCAGGCAGGATGATATATCCCTCACCATCCGTTAAGATAAATACTGAAAGTTCGATACCATCGAGAAAGTCTTCTATGAGCACACTCCGGCTTGCATCGCCAAAGAGTTTGTTTTCAAGCATTTCGCGAAGGGACGCTTTCGCTTCGTTCAAATTGTCGGTGATAATCACGCCTTTCCCGGCAGCAAGGCCGTCAGCTTTTAAAACGATCGGCAACGGCCGCGTTTCCAGATATTTCAATCCCTCATCGAGCGTGGCAATTGAAAACGTTTTAGCCCCGGCCGTTGAAATGCCATTTCGAAGCATGAAGGCTTTTGAAAAATCCTTGCTACCCTCGATCCGTGCCCCGGACTTTCCGGGTCCCACGATCAGGACGCGTTTCAAGTCGGCGGTCTGTTCGATGAAGTCTCTGAGTCCATCTACCAACGGTCCTTCGGGTCCCACGACCAACAGGTCAATTTTCTTTTCACGACAGAGGTTCGCAATGGCCGGGAAATCGTTGACGGCAACGGCAATATTTTCACCCACGCCAGCGGTACCTGCGTTGCCGGGCGCGATATAAAGCTTTTGGGTGTGTTTGCTCTGGCTGATTTTCCATGCGAGCGCGTGCTCACGGCCGCCACTGCCAATGAGAAGGATGTTCATCGGAGAGAATTATCAGTTAATCATTATGGTTAACAGGCAAACTTATCACTATTAACCGATAACTGATAATTCTTAATTCGCGTATTCACTGAGGAATTTAATCCGCATCAACCTGATTTCTTCTTCGCTGAAATCGGCGTTGTTCGGGTCAGCCATCGCTTCGTCCAGACTGTCTGTCTCAGAGTTCAAAAAATAGTCGAAGATCTGCTCCTGTTTCCCCTCATCGAGAACGTCGTCGATGTAGTAATCGAGATTGAGCTTGGTTCCTGAGTAGCAGATGTTCTCTATTTCAGTCAGTAACTCTTCAAACGGAAGGTTTTTTGATTGTGCAATCTCTTCGAGATCAACTTTCCGATCAATCTGTTGTATGATGAAGATCTTGATCTTTGATTTATTGACAGACGACTTCACCACGACGTCCGTGGCCGTCTCAATATCATTGTCGTCAACGTATTTCTGAATGACATCGATAAATTCCTTTCCGAACTTATTGACCTTACCCATTCCGACACCATTCACAGCGGCGAGATCCTCTTTGTTGGTAGGGAATGTCGTTGCCATCTCCTCAAGCGATGGATCCTGGAAGATGACATACGGAGGGAGGTTCTTCTGTTTCGCAACCTGCCTGCGCAATGTCTTCAGGATTTCAAACAGCTTTTCATCGTACGCTTTGGTGTTGGCTGGTGCTCTCTCCGAAGAAACTTCTTCGTCTTCGAGGGTTGTAGTAAAGTCGTGATCTCGCGCCAGCTCGACGGCGTGAGGTTTCACGATGAACTTTTTTCCTTTTTCAGACAAGCGCAATACACCGATGTTGTCAATGTCCTTTTCAAGGTATTGGTAGATCAGTGTTTGACGGATCACGGATTTCCAAAAATCAACTTCTTCGTTGCCGCCTTGTCCGTATACCGCGAGGTCAAAATGACCATAGCTTTTTACGTACTCATCTTCCACACCGCGTATCACATTCACCAGGTGATTCAGGCCAAAGCGTTCATTGGTTTGCTTGACTGCCTGAAGTACGGTGTTAACAGCGTCAGTGCCATCATATCGTTCCCTGGGATTCACGCAATTGTCGCACGAGCCGCAGTTCTCTTCCGTAAATTCCTCTCCGAAATAATGAAGCAATTGTCTTCGACGGCAAACTGGAGATTCGGCATAGAATTCCATTTCCTGGAGCAACACGCGGGCGTTCTCCCTTTCCTGAACTGTTTTATCCTTATTGAATTTCTCCAGTTTGTTCAGGTCATTGTGACTGTAGAACATCAGGCATATTCCCTCAAGGCCGTCGCGACCTGAGCGGCCGGTCTCCTGATAGTACCCCTCCAGGGATTTGGGCACGTCGTAATGCACGACAAAACGCACATCCGGTTTGTCAATTCCCATTCCAAACGCGATCGTTGCCACAACAATGTCGACTTCTTCATTCAGGAAGTCATCCTGATTCTTTACACGTACGTCGGGATCAAGGCCGGCATGATAAGGAACCGCTTTAAATCCATTTACATTCAACAGCTGTGCGATTTCTTCAACCTTTTTCCGGCTTAAACAATAGATGATCCCCGACTTACCCTTATGATCTTTGAGGAAGCGGATCAGCTGTTTTTTTGTTTCCTTTTTAGGACGCACTTCATAGTACAGGTTCTTCCGGTTGAACGAGGAAATGAAAACATCCGCCTCTTCCATCTGAAGGTTCTTCTGGATATCGAGCTGCACCTTGGGAGTGGCGGTAGCCGTGAGCGCGATGACGGGCATGGTACCGAGTTGGGCAATCATCGCTTTGATCTTCCGGTATTCCGGACGAAAGTCGTGGCCCCATTCCGAGATGCAATGGGCTTCATCGATAGCCACAAAAGACACGTTCACTTTTTGAAGAAATGCGATATTTTCTTCTTTGTTCAGTGACTCGGGCGCGACGTATAACAATTTTACCACGCCACCGATACAGTCTTTACGAAGTCTGGTGATCTCTCCCTTGCTCAGCGTTGAGTTCATGAATCGTGCTGCGATTCCGTAGGCATTGAGTTGATCGACCTGATTTTTCATTAAGGCGATCAACGGCGAGATGACTATTGCGAGACCTTCCTGCACAACTGCCGGCAATTGGTAGCAAAGGGATTTGCCGGCGCCCGTGGGCATGATAACGAAAGTATTTCTTCCTGATAAGATATTCTTGATTACTATCTCCTGATTTCCTCTGAAGGATGTATATCCAAAAAACTCTTTAAGTTGTAATTTTAATGACTCTGTTTCTTCAGCCACTATCATGATCCGTGATTCGATTAAATCCTTACATTTGCCCTTCGCACTCGATTGAAAGCGAAAGAGCATTGAATATACTAAAAAAAAGTGATAAAGGTTCCAAGAAATTAGCGGATTCAGGGCAGGTTTATGCTGAACGGAGGGAATCTAAAAATGTTTTTCCAGGGCTGTTAAATGGATAAAAATTTACATGTGGTGCTGATGGCCGGAGGGGTTGGCACCCGATTCTGGCCTTATAGCCGCAATGCAAAGCCAAAACAATTCCTTGATGTTTTGGGCATTGGAAAAACGCTTCTGCAATCTACGTACGAGAGGTATCTTCATATTTGCCAACCGGATAATATCTGGATTGTAACGCATGAAGAACATGCTGACCTCGTGAAGGAACAAATTCCCTCCATAGGTCCCTCGCGCATCCTGGCAGAGCCGATGCGAAAGAACACGGCTCCATGCATTGCTTATGCATCCAATAAAATCTTCCTGCAAGATCCGGATGCGGTGGTGGTCGTCAGCCCAACCGATCATCTCATCCTGAGTGAAAAAGAATTTCTACAGACGATTCAAAAAGCAGTTGACCAAGCGAAGTCGCAGGACAAACTCATCACGCTGGGCATAAAACCCACACGTCCGGAAACCGGATACGGATACATACAGTTCCTTGAAGGCAAATCGAATCTCAAAAAAGTAAAGACGTTCACAGAAAAACCTGCGATCGCCCTCGCAAAGACTTTTCTGGAAAGCGGCGACTTCGTATGGAATTCCGGCGTATTCGTTTGGGGAGTGAAGGCCATACTGAATGCATTTCAAAAATACCTGCCTGAGATTTCAGAGGCGTTCGAAGAAATCCGTCCCAATATGTTCACGCCAGACGAAAAAAATGTGCTCACACAGGTCTATGCGCAGACAAAAAGCATCTCCATTGACTATGGCGTGATGGAAAAAGCCGACAATGTGTATGTCACACTCGGAAATTTCACATGGTCCGATCTGGGTTCATGGGCTTCGCTGCATGAAGTATCACCGCGCGATGAGAATAATAATGTCGTTCATGGCAACGCCCTGGTTTACGAAACCAGAAACTCAGTCATTAAAGGGGAACCCGGGAAGCTGGTGGTGGTTCAGGGATTGAATGGATATCTCGTGGGTGTATTTGATAACGTGGTTATCATCTGCGAAAAAGATAAGGAAGACCTTTTCCGGCGCTACGTCAATGACCTGAAAACACAACAAAACGGTGCCGAGTTTCTTTGATCGGGAACCGGCTATTCATTCCCGCCCGTCACTTAAAGAATTTTTGACGAACGACTTCGTACATCGCAACGGCCGCTGCAACGGAAATGTTCAGCGATTCGATCTTCCCTTTCATCGGAATTTTTGCGGATTTGTCAGACGCTTTCAACAAAGGAGGAGCGATGCCGTCCTCTTCCGAGCCCATGAGTAGAGCGATTGGCCCCGAAAGATCAAGCTCGTAAAGCACTTGTGACGCTTTTTCGGTGCAAGCAATAATCTGAATACCATTTTGCTGAAGGTCTTTGATCGCATCTTTTAACGATTTCACGCGACACACCGGCAGATGGTTCAGCGCACCCGCCGACGTCTTCACCGCGTCACCGGTGAGCGGTGCATTACCTTTTTCTTCAATAATAATTCCGTCAAGGCCGGCACATTCACTGCTACGGGCCACGGCGCCGAAATTGCGGACGTCTGTAATGCGGTCAAGCAATAGGAAAAAAGGTGCGCGGCCTTCTGCGTACGCCTTATCAATCAGGGGTTGTATAAAAGCATATTCAATCGCCGGCAACACCGCTACAACCCCCTGGTGATTACCCCTCGTCAACCGGTTAATTTTTTCTAACGGAACCCACGTGTAAGGAACCTCCTTCTCACGCATTAATCCCACCAATTCTTTCAGCAGATCATTGTTGAGTCCTGCTTGTAGATACACTTTTTCAATCGGCCTGCCTGCCTTTGCGGCTTCCATCACCGCGCGTGTACCATATATGATGTCAGTCTTATCCATATTCTGATTTTGTGTTAATGGGTCTGGCCATTAACACTTTCTTTTTTGGCGCAAGATAGCTCAATAACTCCTCAGATAGCGAGGGATTACCTCGCAAAGGATATCAGCAAAAAACTAGAATTGACTTTTCCGCCAGAGGTCTATGGTGGTGTACCAGTCTTCGGCGTATTGGCTGTCGCGCACAAGTACGTAGTGGTCGGGGCCGTACACACTACCCGTCCTCGTAAACCGGAATTGCTGACGGGGATATTTGTAAGCCCATACTTCTGTCTGACCGTTGGTGGCCACTTCATCGGGCGGTCCGAAGACAATGTAAATCATGCCGCGATCAGTTTTCCATCCTTCCTTGAAAGAAGTGAACATTTGGTTTGCCGTCTCCACGCGCTTGAAAAAATTGCGCATGAATTTTCGGGCACGGTCCTTATCGTCGGTGATATCGAGAATTACCTTGTCGAATTTGGTTTTGTCTTCACCGGCGGCACCAATCTTGTCATTCTCTTCGCGTGTGGTTACAAATAACAAGGGTCCTTTGAGATCCGCGATCTTGTTGTAGCGTGGATAGGGTTCGTTTTTAATTAGGAATGCGAAACCCTGTGATGACAACGTATCTTCCTGCGCGAGGTAAAGTCCTTCCTGCCAGAAAGGTCCCACTTCATGGTCAGCTTCAATCACAAAGGTTGAATCCGGAAAAAGAAAGCGATCCATTTTGAATTCTTTCTCAGCGAAGGGAGGCGAGGGGCTTGGGAAATTGTCTTTATAATAGGAGAAATGGATGGGCTTCCCGGATCCACTGCCCCGGACCTTGAATTTTTCAGAAGTGAGCTCATAAGATTGGAAAAGCTTGACGCCGTTTTGTTCCAGATACCCGTTCACCGGGTAGTGGGACTCGATCTGCTTGAAGAAAAACCATCCCTTCGACGACTTAAGGTTGACGACTTCGCCTACAAGTACCCAGGGTTTTTCAGGCTTCCCAAATACAAACTTCCCTTCAGCAACTCCGTTCTTGAGTTGAACTGAATCCAGTGGCATGATGATCGCGCCGGAGCGTTGGGCATAGGAGTCTTTCTTCTCCCATTGTATGGAATATTTTGACGCCGGATTCTTTGCAACCAGCTTATAGTAAACTACGATGCTATCGTTTTTCATCACTGGATTGATCTGAAGGTTCACCTCGGTGTTCGGATCATACCAGTAGCTATAGTTGATGCTGCTCACGGCCTGCCCGAAGCAGTGGATGCTTGAAAACAGCAAAAGGAAAAGGCAATATCTCATGAGTGAATACTCTGGGTCGTCCAAATCGAATTTGAACGCACTTTGTTTTATCTCAAAATAACGAATAAACAGCCAGAAACAGTACAGCCTGAAAAGCACTATTTTTGCGTGCCTTATGTCAAAAATTTATACCACCGAGATTACTTCTGATCAAATCCCTTCTGACAATCCACTTCACCAACGGCTGTTGAAGCCCTATGTGTATTGCGGCTCTCTGATCAAAGGTGATTTGCTTGAAGTCGGCTGCGGCGAAGGAAGAGGAATTGATCGGATGCTGCCCTTTGTAAAGAGCTATTCGGCAATTGATAAGATTTCGAGTGCGATAGAAGCCCTGCGTCACCGGTACCCGTCAGGAAAATTTATCAGTGGAAATCTGCCGCCGTTGCCTTACGCAGAGGCATCCTTCGATTCAGTCGTAAGCTTCCAGGTGATCGAACACATCAGGAACGATAAACTCTATTTAGAAGAAATTATGCGGGTGCTTCGTCCGGGCGGGGTGGCCATCATCACCACACCGAATCGACCCATGTCGCTCTCTCGCAATCCATGGCACATCCGCGAGTATACAGCAGAAGAGCTCACCACGCTGGCCCAAAGCATTTTCCCAAAGGTTGACATGAAAGGCATCAGCGGCAATGAAAAGGTCATGACCTACCACGAACGCAATCGTAAATCGGTGCGGCGCATCATGCGATGGGACGTCCTTGATCTCCAACACAAACTTCCCGCCTGGATGCTGCAGGTACCCTATGAAATTCTTAACCGGCGCAACCGGAACAACCTTCAGGAATCTACCGATGGACTGACCGCAGACATTAAACAGGAGGATTACATCGTGGTAGACGATGCATCAACCGCGTTGGACTTGTTGTTGATCGCGGGGAAGTAATCTTCTGAATCAGAATTTATCTGTCGCCGTCAATTCCCTCACGAATCTGCAGGCCTTGTATGATGCGTTGGTAGGCATCCTCATATTTCTTCGCCTGGTCATTTTCACCATTTTCATAAAGGATGCGTTGCAATTCGCCCAATACAAAAAGATTCCGGCGTACTTCCATCGGAATGCCTGAATACCTGGATGTCTGGTATTCGGCCATTTCGATGGCGCGAGGCCCGATAATATTAGCGATCTCCAACGCTTTGGTTTTTTCCCCCACCTTGAAGAACATGTCGACTACTGCGGGTGCTGTGATATCATAGGGCACAGCGGCGTCCTTGATCTTGTCGATGTTAAAATACAAGACCTGTTTTGCTTTCTCAAAGTCTCCTTTGTCGATAAGCGCCTCTGCCAAAGCGTTCAACGAGCTGCGGTGGTTCTGAACAAAGCCTTTATAGTCGTCATTGTAATAAAGCTTGGGATTGTCGAGTCCGCGGAAGCCGAATTTATTGATCATCTTATCAAAGGACGACTCCACATTCACCAGATTGTCGCGGTCTTTGCGGTTATTTTTCACGGGTAACACACGATACGCATTTCCCTCCTGCACCACATAGTCGCGGATATCAATCTTGAGCTGCGACAGGGAAGTGTTATTCAGATAGATGGGGCGCTCCCAATTGTTCGTCGCCAGGATATCGAGGAAGGCCAGGTCTTTCTTTTCCAGCAAGTTGCCAATGAGTCTGAAGCGCATTTGATCTACAACGAGGCTGTCCATGCCTTTTGGGATGATACCCTTGGCGCGAACCGCTTCCTTGTCTACGTCCAGGGTAAAGACCTTGCTTGGCACGATGTTATTGTTTTCATATCGCAGCTGGGGATAATTTTTTTTCAGCAAGTCGAGATATTGTCGCACGTCGATGCTGGGGATCTTCAGATCCTGGAAATACAACACGTCGTTGAATCCCCCCTGGCGGTAGTGGTCCAGCGTCAGGGTATACTTGAAAGGTTCCGATTGATTGATTTTTTGCATCGATTGCTCGATGTACCAATCTGTATTGTAATAACTGAACACCACGACTCGAAGGTCCGGGCGGTAGCCCTCTACTTCCTGTGCATACCAAAGCATGAAAGTATCATTATCGCCTCCGGTATACAAAATCCCGTTTTCATCGCAGGAGGTCAGGTAATTTTTTCCGGAGTCAACCGAGAAGAACCGGTCTGAGCGATTGTGATCATCCCAGCCGGCACTGCCCATCAATACCGGTGCAGACAGACAGAGCACGGTGGCCACCAACGCGCTTGTCCTGAGATTTTTTGTGAACCGTTCCAGTATTTGGGCAATGCCAATCACTGCCAGGCCGATCCAGAAGGTGAAGGCGTAAGTGGAGCCCGCATAGATATAGTCGCGTTCGCGTGGCTCGTCAGGTGGCGAGTTCAGATATACAACGATGGCTAGGCCCGTCATGATGAACAGGAATCCTACGACGGCGAAATTTTTCGTGTCTTTCACAAATTGGAAATACATCCCGAGTAATCCCAAGATGAAAGGGATCATGTAAAAATTATTCCGCGCTTTGTTGGTCGCCAGTTCATAGGGAAGCTTTTCATCTGAGGAGAAGGGGCCGAGCCAATCAGATCCCTGAATGTCTGCTTCGCGGCCGGCAAAGTTCCACATGAAGTATCGCATGTACATGTGACCGATCTGGTGCCTGAACATGTACACAATATTTTGAACGAAGGTTGGCTTTTGTCCTTCCCGCAGTCCCATAATACTCCTGTATGATTCTTTGTATTCCGGATTCCACATGCGGGGAAGTATTGTGGATTGGCCGGGCTCATAGACGTATTCGAATTTGTGATCCGTGATCTCGTATTTATCTTTTCCTTTTGTGTACACGTTGCCGGTCTCTTTCAGATCGATGGCTCTGCCCGTGAAATACGCTCCGTACAACAGAGGGCGGCTGCCATATTGCTCGCGTTTCAGGTAGCGCACGAACGTCATAACATCTTTGGGTGCGTTCTCATTGATCGGGGTGTCAAAGTTCGAACGAATAACGATTACGGCGTAAGAACTGTATCCGATCAGAATGAAAGTAGTTGCCAACAGGAACGTGTTGAGGACGGGTTTGTTGTTCACCTGTGAATACCGGATTCCAAAAATCAGTCCGCCGATCAACAACACACAAAAGAGTATCACCCCGGAGCCAAAAGGAAGACCTACGGTATTAATAAAGAAGATTTCGAATCCCGCGGCGATGGTGGGGAGCCCCGGCACGATGATGTCGTTGATGAAAATGACTAGCGCGCCGCTCACGGCCAGCGTAGCGATGATACCCCAGGTTGACGTTTGATATTTTTTGAAATAATAGATGAGTCCCAATGCAGGGATCGTCACCAGATTGAGCATGTGAACTCCAATCGACAGGCCCATCAAGTACGCGACGAAAATCAGCCAGCGGTTCGCAGTGCTGTCGTCTTCGATGACATCCCATTTCAGCACGGCCCACACGACGATAGCCGTGAAGAATGAAGACATTGAATATACCTCTGCTTCAACGGCAGAGAACCAGAATGAATCCGAGAAAGTATAGGCCATCGAGCCAACAAGTCCGGCTCCCATCAACATCCAAACCTGCCCGTCAGAAAGGTCTGCATCTTTTTTCGCGCCAATCATTTTTCTGCCCACCAGTGTAATGGACCAAAAGAGGAAGAGGATAGTAAACGCGGCACCGAGGACACTAAGAAAATTGATCCAGTAGGCCACCTTCAAAACATCGCCAAACGCCAGAAAGGAAAAGAACCTTCCGAGCAACATGAAAAGCGGCGCGCCAGGAGGGTGTGATACTTCAAGTTTGTAGGCGACAGCGATAAACTCCCCACAATCCCAATAGCTCGCCGTTTCTTCGAATGTCAGCCAATAGGTGATCAGGGCAACCCCAAATGCAAACCATCCGACGATATTATTGCTCTTTTGAAAACTCATGGCGTTTTTTGAAAAACTTGAAGGGGCGAAAATAATGAATAGAACGGCGCCAGTTGTCACGCTGAGGCAGTTTTTATGATTGCACCGTAAAATACCCTCTCTAACTTAGCGACATGCAAAACATACCGTTTCTGTCACTGGCGGCCCAACACGACCTTATTCGCGACGAACTGGAACAGGGTTTCAGGAAAGTGATTGACGGTCGCCGTTTTATTCTCGGCGAGGAAGTGGCATCCTTCGAACAGGAATTTGCGGCCTATTGCGGAGTGAAGTACTGTGTCTCAGTGGGTAACGGTTTCGATGCATTATACATCAGCCTTAGGGCGCTGGGGGTTGGGGCGGGCGACGAAGTGATTGTTCCGGCGCTGACCTGCGCCCCTACCTGGATGGCGGTGAGTATGACAGGCGCCATACCGGTTGGTGTTGACGTCGATGCGAGGTCATTCAATATCAACGTGAATCAAATTGAGAATGCGATCACGAAAAGAACGAAAGCCATCGTTCCTGTCAATCTGTATGGACGCCCTGCTGCCCTGAAAGAGATCACTGCAATAGGGGAGGCAAGAAAAATTTTTGTTGTTGAGGATAATGCTCAAGCGCAAGGTGCGCATCTCGACGGGAAGAAAACCGGAACTTTTGGGATCATTAACGCGACAAGTTTTTATCCGACAAAAAATCTGGGGGCTTTGGGCGATGCGGGTGCCATCACGACAAATGACACAGAGCTCGCGCGAAAAGCGTCTGCGCTTCGGAACTATGGCTCTTCAAAAAGATTTGCTAACGAAGCGATCGGGATCAATTCGCGTTTGGATGAATTGCAGGCAAGTGTGCTTCGGCTTAAACTTCGTCACCTGGATCAATGGAATGATGAACGCAATCTCCTTGCCGCTAGATATCGGGACGGACTTAAAAACGTGGACGATCTATCGATACCAGTTGATGCCCCAAATGGAAAGAGCGCGGATCATTTGTTCGTGATCTGTTGTTCGAAACGTGATAAACTCAAATCATTTCTTGAGAAACAAGGTGTTGAAACCGATGTTCACTATCCGGTTCCCCCTCACCTGCAGGAAGCCTACGCACATCTTGGTCACAAGGTGGGATCATTTCCCGTTACAGAGAGGATCTGCAATTCCATTTTGAGTCTGCCGTTGTGGCCAGGGATGACGCTTGAAAATGTTGATTACATCGTTGATTCATTACAAAAATTCTTCACTCGGACGGAATAATTGTCGCGACACCACCGATGATTTTTTTAAGTTTTGTATGCTGGGTGGCCAGTTGTTAAAATTGTCAATACACGATCACGTAAAACAAAAGCCACAACAAGAAGATGGGAAGGTAAAATGCGAGCACGATTGTCCACGCAGGTTTCATTCCCCGTTTTGCATAGTGTTGAATACCCAGAGCAAGAACATACCAGTAAAAGGGTTCGAATAGGTTAAGCGCTTTGAACGGGTAATAGTACCTGGTATCGATATCGCGGTAGTCCACCAGGTTGATCATGGAGAGCGGATAAAATGCCTGGATATCGTAAAAATTGGGATCAGCCTGGAATACCAGGAACCAAATGATTTTTATCAGTTCGGGTATCAGAAAAACAAATTCTGAAACAGCCACGATCCCCCAACATTGTGAAAACGTGACTCGGTATCCGAAAAGAAAGCACCCTACCCAGATCACGAACCCAAGTACTGTGAATTTCCACATGTAGATGAATGGGATCGACAGGTATTGCAATGCGCTTCGCAAATAAAGGAAAGAACCCTGGGGCTGGTCAGCAAGGAACTCAAAGGCAGCCGTTTCGTTCTCTATCATGGATTTCTTGATGAAGAGCAGCGCAAACGTAGCAAGGCAAATAAGCAGAAAGGTTTGACGTTTAGGTGCTGTGAATATGGATTTGTCTTCTTCAGAACTCATACTGATAACTGGCGGCTGGGTATTACTTTTGCGATTGTGAAAGATAGGGTTAAAATTTTATTCGTCGTGGTTGGGCTGGCGGGCTCGTTTCACACCTTTGCGCAGGCGAAGAAGGATACCACGATCATTCTTATTTCTGATATCACCATTCAACTGGAAACCACACAGGCCCTTAACGACTTATACAATTTTAAGTTTGACGACGCCGAAAAACAATTCCAATGGATCAAGCAGAAATATCCGTGGCACCCGCTGCCTTATTTTTTGCTCGGATTAAGTGAATGGTGGAAGATCATGCCGGCTACTAATGTTCACACGTATGATGATAGATTTCTGGCTTACATGGACAGCAGCATTCTGGTAGCCGATCATCTGCATGATAAAAGTCCTGAATATCGCATAGAAGCCGCGTTCTTCCTTGCCGCAGCCTACGGATTCAAAGGCAGACTTTATTCTGATGAAGAACGAAAAGAGTGGCGGAAGGCAGCGTTTGCCGGCAAGAAGGCGCTTAACTACCTCGAAGAGTGTAAGAAAAAAAATTACCTGAGCCCCGAATTGCTCTTCGGCGACGCCCTGTACAATTATTTTTCTGTATGGGTGCCTGAAAATTACCCAGCGTTGAAACCCATCCTCTGGTTTTTTCCCAAGGGCGACAAAGAGTTGGGGCTGAAGCAACTCAAAGAAGTCTCATTCAATGCATTTTATACACGTACAGAAGCCATGGTCTGGTTGATGCGCATCTGGAGCAGCTTCGAAAACAAGAACGAGCAGGCACAACAACTTGCAGAATATTTGCATCAGACCTATCCGAATAATCCGTATTTCCACCGTTACTATGCAAGGGTTCTTTACGCGCGCGGCCTGTATCCCGATATGGAACGCCAGTCGCGTGAGATATTGACGCGCATCGACAGCGGCATGTTGGGTTATGAAGCCACCAGTGGAAGATATGCTGCATTTTTCCTGGGTCAGTTTTCGGAAGCTCGCCGGAACACGCCAGATGCGAAGAAATACTATGAGCTTGCCGTGAAGTATGCAGAACAATCCGGGGCAACAGGGTCGGGGTATTATCTTTACTCGCTGATCGCATTGGGTGAGATTGCGCAGAAACAGGGCAATACCGCCGAAGCGAAGCGCTACTTCAAGGAAGTGAAGAGCAAAGCCGGCCGAAAAGATGAAGCGTTCAAGGATGCGAAGCGGCGGCTCAGGAAAATGGAGGAGAAGGACAATTGAATACGGATTTGTTGTAACGAACAGAATTCAAAATGGATGAACGCGATCTCATTGTTACGCCGATGCTGGTCATCTTCATTTATTTGGTTGCCTATCTCGTGCGTCCACTTGTGACGGACCTTGAAAACCGAAAATATTTTTTTCCGGCTTTGACTATGAAAATCCTGGGCGCGCTGGCGCTGGGATTTCTGTACCAGTTTTATTATAACGGCGGCGATACGTTTAATTTCCATACCTATGGGAGCAGACGGATCTGGGAGGCATTCATGGATTCGTCGGATCTGGGGCTAAAACTTCTCTTTGCTGACGGCAAAAGTGAAGCGGGGATTTATAAGTACTCCAGCGAGATCCCCTTCTTTCGCGACTCAAGCTCCTATACCGTGATCAGGATCGCGGGCTTTCTCGACTTATTCACTTTCTCAGCTTACTCGGGTACTGCGGTGTTGTTTTCGGTAATGAGTTTTACGGGCGCCTGGATGTTGTTCCTCACATTTTATCAAAAGTATCCCGAAAGCAAATTCGTACTCGCACTTGCGATCCTCTTTATTCCATCCGTGATTTTTTGGGGCTCGGGGATACTTAAAGACTCTTTAACTTTATCGTGTCTCGGAGTCGCGACTTATGAGATTGACAGAATCCTGATGCGAAGCAAATTTTCGATTCTGCATCTGCTTTGTCTTCTTCTGAGTCTCTATGTGATTTTTGTTACCAAGAAATTTATTTTGCAGGCATTTCTGCCTGCGGCGATTTTTTGGTTTTACCTGAGTCGTTTAAAGTCCATTAAATCCGTGGTTGTAAGGGTAATGGTATTTCCCATCATAATCATTTTTATTGTTTTCGGTACGTACTATGCGGTGCTGAAAGTAGGGGAAGGTGACTCTCGTTACGACGTGCAAAAACTGGCAACTACCGCCAAGATCACGGCGACGGACATTCGCTATCAAACCGGTCGCGATGCCGGCTCCGGTTATTCGATCGGTGAGCAGGATGGATCTTTTGGGACGATGCTGCGGTTGGCGCCGGCTGCGATCAACGTATCACTCTTCCGGCCTTACTTGTGGGAGGTGCGTAACCCGCTCATGCTGCTGTCGGCAGTGGAGAGTATGGTCTTACTCGTTTTCACCGTTTACATCGTGTTCCGGGTGCGATGGCGTGTCTTTAAATACCTCGCAAATCCCGACGTCGCGTTTGCGCTGATATTCGCAGTCATTTTCGCTTTTGCAGTAGGAATCTCAACATACAATTTCGGAACCTTGTCGCGATACAAGATTCCACTGCTTCCTTACTATGCAGTCGCGCTGGTTCTTATACTTTATCTTGACAAAGAGAACAGAGAAGCAAAATTTGACGAATTGGAATCCACTGAATAGCTGTTCTGCACGCGTGTTCGGGCGGCGGTTCCCATTTTTTTGCAAAGCGTGTCATCAGTAAGCAGACGCTCAAGATTTTCTGCCCAGTCGTCCTGCGTCCTGCATAAGAATCCGGTTGCACCCGAATCAATAATGTCAACGTTGACCCCAACTGCGGAAGCGACGGGAGGAATTCCCATCGCCATATATTGCAAAATCTTAAGACCGCATTTTCCCTGCGCCCAAACATCATCTTTTAACGGCATGATGCCGATGTCGATCTTGGCCAGATCTTCGATTTCGGATTCTTTCCGCCAGGGCAAAAACTCCATGCCATCAAATCTGAAAGCAGGTGGCTTGTTGGAGATAATCAGCAGAGTGAACGGACGCTTCTGCCGGAGCAATTGAAGGGTCGGTATCACTTCGTTTAGATAGGGTAATGTGGAATGAGTTCCTGTCCAGCCGATCACTGGCGTCCTCTCTTTTTTAACGCTCGGCGGCTGGTGACGTTTGGTGTCAATGGTCGTTGGATTGACGATCACATGTGGATTGACGGACCTGGCGAAATCCGCGAGAAATTGATTTCCACAGCTCACTTTCCAACTCCATGCGCAAATGGATCTCACCTTCTGATGCCATTTGAGAAACGCAGCGATCCGATTCTCATGTGAGGTGTTGGGCAGCCAGATTGCATCATCGAAGTCATAAATGATCCGCTTGCGAAGCACGCGCGCGAGCAGCCATTCAAAAACGGGAGGCCCAACGGGAGCACATTCACGGTGTATGAAAATAAATTCGCACGGTATCGCGAGGATCAATGCATAACAGCGACGAATGATCCCACCCATAAAGGCACTTACTTTCCTTGCATAGTAGCCTTGATGATATAGAATTTTCCAGGCACCCCGGCTCCAAAATGACTGCATTTTGACATCAATCCCCTGCGCGATAAGCAATGGGAAATATTGCTCGAATCTGAAACGTTGCGAGGGAGCATCGTCTGGCGGATAGGGGAAGAGAAAAAGTACGCGCATCCCTGCAAAACTAAATAAAGCGAGCTTCTAAAAATCTTTCATATTTGTGCATGATCAGAAAGGTACTAGGCCGGATTAAGCGAAAATTGTTTCCTCCTGCTCCCGAGGATCCGCGGCGACAGTCAATGGCTATTCCATCTGAACTGTGGAAAACCCGGCCCAATGATCGTTTGATCGAGCTGGTGCTGGCGGCGGTGCCGATTGCGCAGACGGTAGATCACCAGGATATCGCGAACAGGATGATCGAATTTCCGCACTGGCCTCAGATGTGGCCAGGGGAACACTATAAATTACTAAGCGCGCTGGTCAGTGTGTTGAGTCCCAGCCTGGTCATTGAAATCGGAACAGGGTCAGGTTACTCATCACTGGCTATGAAGAAATATCTGCCCGCCGATGCGAAGTTATTCACCTTTGATATCCGTCCCTGGCGTGAAGTGAGAACCAACGTGCTGACGCAGGAGGACTTTGCCGATGGCAGACTTATACAGGTAATAGCTGACCTCGGCGATCCGGAGGTCTTTGAACAACACGTCGGGTTACTCCGTGAGGCGGGCTTGGTATTCATAGATGCGCCCGAAGATGAGCACCGCTTTATAAAAAACTTTGGCACCTTAAAATTCAATTCGAATCCGATCTTTGTTTTCGATAACATACGCCTCATGCACCTGATCAATGTCTGGGAAGGTATCGGGCGACCAAAACTGGACGCTACTACTTTCGGTCACTGGGCGGGTACGGGATTGGTTGACTGGACCGCCTGATAAAACACTGTTACGACCTACGATATAAGACCCATGATACGATCATTGAGAAATACACTTCGCCGACTTTCAAGCAATCGAAATGTCAATGCCCCTGCAGGGGTTCCCGGCGCTCTTCAAAGCGCACTCGTAGCAGCTGAATACTGGAAATCGCAACCCAACGAACGACTCATTGACCTCGCGCTTTCAGCGGCACAGATCGCCCGTACCGTCAACCATGATGATATCGCCGCAAAGATGATAGAGACTCCGCACTGGCCGACCATCTGGCCCGGTGAACACTATAAATTGTTAAGCGCCTTCGTGTCAATTCTGAAGCCACAACTGGTGGTTGAAATCGGAACGGCCACCGGATATTCGGCGCTGTCTATGAAAAAATTTCTGCCGCCTGGCGGCAAGATCGTGTCTTTCGATGTTGTTCCATGGCAATCATTTCCCAAGTGCATTCTTACTCAACCTGACTTCGAAGATGGGAAGCTAGTTCAGATCATTGGTGACCTCACGGATGAAAACGTTTTTGCGAGTCATGCGCCTTTGCTTTCCGGGGCTTCACTTATTTTTATAGATGCGGCTAAGGATGGTGTGCAGGAAAGATTGTTTATCAAAAATTTTGCAACTTTGAAGTTCACCACGTCGCCCATTTTTGTTTTTGACGACATCAGGCTTATGAACATGATCGGGATTTGGAACGACATCAAACAACCCAAGTTTGATGTCACTTCTCTGGGTCATTGGGCTGGTACCGGACTGGTCGATTGGACTGGATAACTCCACAGATGAGCGAAAAACTTCAGGAAATAAGGATTGAGCCCGTAAACCGCTATAAGATTGATCTTCAGGAATTATGGCAATACCGGGAGTTGTTTTATTTTTTTGCCTGGCGCGACATCAAAGTCAAATACAAACAGACATTTCTCGGCGTCCTTTGGGTAGTGCTGCAGCCCGTTTTGCTGATGACCATATTTACCCTTCTATTCAGCAGAATGCTGGGAGTGAGTTCGACCATGCCGTATCCTTTGTTCGCGCTGTCAGGTATTGTGTTGTGGACTTTCTTCTCAACGGCCGTGACCAATTCCGGCAACAGCATGATTCAAAACGCGCCCATCATTAAAAAAATCTATTTTCCGCGTTTGATAATTCCTATCACTGCGATCGTCACGTCGGGAATAGACATGATCATTGGTATTTTGTTGTTTGTGGTGTTCATTTTTTTCTACCCGGTGGACGTAAATATTCTTGTGATGTTGATCTGCTGGCCCCTGGCCGCTTTGCTCGCCTTGTTCGGAACGATTGGCTTGGGTTGCTGGCTTTCCGCCCTAACGGTAAAATACCGTGACTTTCGTTTTGTAGTACCTTTTTTAATTCAAATCGGTTTTTTCCTTACCCCAGTCGTATATCAAATATCCTTCGAGAAATTTGAATGGGTTCCCTACCTATTGGCCGCCAACCCGATCTATGGCGCGATCATGTTGTTACGTGCTCCGTTCCTGTCCGGATCTTTGGATGTGACCATGCTGTCCATAAGTGCGGTTTCAGCATTGTTGTTGGCGTGGATCGGAATCACCTACTTTAAGAAGACAGAACTTTTTTTCGCCGACATCGCGTGACACCAATTCTTGAGATAAATCACGTTTCCAAGATGTTCATGATCGGGCATACGCAGTTGCCCTATCTGAGTTTTCGCGACAAGCTCTCCACATTCTTTAAAGCCGAACCTGATCAGGAAGAATTCTGGGCACTCAATGATGTTTCATTCCAGGTAAATCCGGGTGAATCCATCGGCATCATTGGAAGGAATGGCGCGGGCAAATCCACCCTGCTGAAAATACTTTCGAGGATAACACCACCCACCAAAGGCTCAATCCTTTCGCGTGGACGGATTGCCAGTCTTCTGGAGGTAGGTACCGGTTTTCACCAGGAACTTACCGGACGCGAAAATATCTTTATGAATGGATCTATCCTGGGTATGAAAAACGCGGAGATCAGATCCAGATTCGATGAGATCGTGGAATTCAGTGGAACGGAAAAATTTCTGGATACCGCTTTGAAGCATTACTCCAGCGGGATGCAACTCAGACTGGCTTTTGCCGTTGCGGCGCATCTCGAACCGGAAATCCTCATCATCGACGAAGTACTAGCGGTTGGAGATGCGGAATTTCAACGGAAGTGTCTCACCAAAATGGAAGATGTGACGCACAGCGGGCGCACAATCCTTTTCGTGAGCCACAGCCTGCCTTCGCTGAAAACCATTTGCTCACGGGGTATCATGTTGCAGGAAGGAAAACTCGTGTACGAAGGATCGATGAGCGATGTGATTGATCGCTATACATCTCAGGCATTGGCGATGGGGAGTATCGTAACCAGCGTGGATCACCTCGATCCTCGAATTACGGTCGATAAGATCACCATTAACGGCAGTGATCTTAACGAAGTGACCCTTGTGGATCAAACAGAGCTGGAACTCATCGTGGAAATGAAACTGGAGCGACGGATTCCGTTCGATTTGCTGGTGCACATAAAACAGAACGACGTTTTGCTCGCTTCTTATGCTGGCTTCGTGGATGGGTCGGCGATCAATTTTGAAAAAGGCCGGCACCGGGTCCGTTACCGCATCCGCGTTCCCAATCTTAAATCAGGAAAATATAAGATTGACCTCTTCTTTGAAGAGACGTTTATTTCGTGGCTGGCAGTAAGTCAGAACAGCATCGAATTGCTCGTGATCAATAATCACAACATTCACCTGAACAATCCCACGCTCAAGTGGGGCGCTGTTTTGATGGCCGGTGAAATGGATACAACAACGCTGGGATAAAGGGCTCGGTATGGCAGCGCTGGTTGTACAATCATACGGAAATGACAGGGAGTATCTGCGTGCTGTGTTCACCGTTTTGACTTTTGTTGCTCACTGCGCAAAACGCGAACATGTCGTACTGCTATACACTGACCAACCCGACTTTTTCCGCAATTACTTTCATGGCCTGCCGGTTGAATATATCTCATTGACCGATTCATGGATACGGGAAATGCGCGGTGACATCGACTTTCTTCATCGCATCAAGATCGGAATTCTTGAGAACGCCTTTCAGCGCTATCCCGGTGCCATTGTGTACGCTGACAGCGATTCTTTTTTTATTGGTGACCCAGATCTTTTGCTCAGTCAGCTGTCGCCTGACACGTCGTTCATGCACAAATTTGAATACACATTTGATTCGGTGCGTGAGTCTCCTTTGCCTGCCGGTGCCGCGCTTAGGTCCGTTGTGAAGTTTGTCGATGGCCACCAATTTTTGTTACCCGGTGGACAAGCCATTGCCGCTACCGCCGGGTTGTCTTCCTGGAATGCGGGGGTCATGTTGTTTCACCCGTCACAGGCAAAGTGGATCCCGGATGTGTATGCCATTACAAATGACATATTCCGCGCAACGGGCCATCATGCCAGTGAGCAATATGCATTCTCAATTGTCTTACAAACAAGGACGAGATTACGCGAGAACGAACCCATCAATTATCACTACTGGTATCGCATTGAGAAAGTAATCATGGACAAGCTTCTCGCAAAACGATTATCTCCTTCGTGGTCATCAAAAACTTTGGATCAGAAACTTGCCGAAACACGGAAGTGGGCCGATCAAATTCCAGGCTATCTCGGTGGTCACGTATTGATGCTGCGCGACCGGAGTATCCAGGCGTTCAATGAAAACAAATTCGGTCAGGGATTTCGTTTTGCGCTTCTGGCTGTTCTAAAAAATCCAACCGATATCCGGTTTTTGAAAGACGTCGCTTACCATACAAAACGTTTTCTTACGAAGGGTTGACTATGCGGCCTTTGAGCGCAGACGGTCGAGCACAAATCTGATTCTTCCAAGCATCCTGCTGTTCGCCACAAGCAATGACCAATTAGAGCGGCGGATGGAAGTGTCATTGGCAATCTTTTCCATCAGCTCCTGGATGTTTTTGGCTTTGATAAATGAGAGGGAGGGCCACAGTCCGTTCCCAACCGGATTGAAATTCTTTACAAACTTATAATTGTTTCCGTCGAGCGCTTTCCACAAAGCGAAATGACTCTCTATGTCAAAGTCCTGGTTGTGACCCCAGTTCTTCAGTTTGAAATAGAAATCTTCATCGCTCCTTGATTGCGTCTCGTGAACAACCAGCAAAGACGTATGCAAAGTGAAATGGCCATTTCGCCTTCCCGCCGTATATACCGGCACCTGCGTGGCCAGTGGACAAAGCTCCGGCTTTTGAGGGTCGGGGGTGACAAGGATATACCCGTCCTTTACGGCTTTGATGATAGAAATAAGATTGCCTGTAACATTGACCGGTTTCCTGATTTTTGATGGATCGGGATTTGGATCTATTTTTTTAAGCGTCTCCGTAAACCGGTGGAAATCGATCGGATACTCATCGCAATCAAGCTGAACATGCCAGCCGCCGACGCCCATTTTTGCCGCCAGCATTTTTCGCTCCCGGACTTCGTTTTGCATGGTGGTCAGTGACGGATCGTAAAAGTTGTCCTCGTACAATTCAATCTTGCCTCCGGTGTCGACTTCCCTGATAAAAGCCCTGAATTCTTCTTCAGCGAATGAGTAAGGGCGCCCGGCCCAGGAAGTTCTGTTGATGTCAATCGCCAGCACAATTTTGCCAGCATCTGCATAAATAGCAGGAATGGAATTTTTCAAAAGTTGCCAGTCGTATGAAACGAGGTAGCCGACTTTGATCACAGGGTCATTCATGATTAACTCTCAATTAATACTAAATTTGAAACATTTCATTACCGGAATGACCGCCTATTGGTTCAAAATTACGTCAATGCAAGGAACCGGCAACATTTTCGGGTTTCCAGGATCGGCCCCTGCTGGTTGGGTGGGTATAAGGAATTATCAATTTTTTTTCGGGTAAATCGCTGCGTACGGAAATGGATCTGTCGATCATCATTATCAACTACAATACGTTCAACCTCACTTGTAACTGCCTTGAGAGTGTTTTCAGAAGTGTAAAAAATATCAGCTTTGAAGTTATCCTGGTCGATAACGCTTCTTCGGAATGTTCCCCATCGGTTTTTAAAGAAAAGTTCCCTGATATCGTCCTGCTCCCGCAGCAGTCTAACCTGGGCTTCGCCGGCGGCAACAATGCGGGTCTTCAGGCGGCCAAGGGGAACATCATTCTGTTGCTTAACAGCGACACAGAAATTTTGGATGACGCGATCAACGTTTCTTATGATTATCTGGTCAAACGGCAGGAAGTAGGCGTAATGAGTTGCAAGCTGGTGTATCCCTCCGGGGAGGTGCAGGGCTGCTGCCAGCGTTTTCCAACCATAGCGCTCGAATTCTTTGAGTTATCCAGAATTCAGAAGTTGTTTGGGAAACGCCGCCCAAAGATCATGCAGGGGTTTTTCTTCGATCACCTGTCCGAAATGGAAGCAGGCTGGGTGTGGGGCACTTTCTTTATGATCAGGCGTGAGGTGATCAATAGACTAAAGGATCAAAAATTTCCGGATGACTACTTCATGTATGGTGAAGACATGCAGTGGTGCTACATCATTCATAAAATGGGTTATAAGATCATGTACTATCCCGCCGGAACCGTCATTCACTATGTGTCGATGAGTTCGAGCAGCGATATCAATTTCGATAAGCAACGAATGATGATGGACCATGAATTTTTATTTTTGAAGAGTAGCTACGGGGCTATCAACGCAAGACTGATATTCATTCTCAGGTCTTTGAATTATTTTACGCTGTTCCGGTATGGCAACAGGTTTATCAAACTGGGTAAACAATATTTCCACAGGGCGGTGTTTCAATACTAAAATCCGGTATGGCTGCCGTCAGTATCATTATCCCCACCTACCAAGGAGCGTCTACGATCAGGAAAACACTTGCCGCTCTGGACAGGCAGTCTTTTCGCGACTTCGAAGTCGTTGTAGTTGTGGATGGTTCGACCGATGACACCGTCAAGATATTATCGGACGTCGCAAAGAATTTCCCTGCCCTTCATTTTTTCAGCATAGAAAATCAAGGGCGGGCCGGCGCACGAAACCGGGCCGTGCAAAAGTCCACGGGTGAATTCTTATTGTTCGTAGACGACGACGTGCAGCTTTTTGAAAATGCGGTTCAGCTCCATCATGACTTCCTGAGAAAAAATCCGTCATCGATATCCGTGGGATCACTGACCATGGAAAGAATGGAGTCCGGCGCCAATAAAGATTTTTTTGACTACCGCACAGCGGTTGAGTCGTCCGGCGCGGCAGCCGTAGAACAATCGGTCTCATTCACCAACTATATTTTTACCACGGCAAATTTGTCGATGTCAAGAAAGACGTTTGAGGAGGTCGGAGGATTTGACCCGTTGCTCCGGGATTCCGAGGATTTTGACTTTTGCGCGAGGGCTCTGGAGGCAAACTTTCGCATCAATTATTACCCTGTTATCAATGGATACCATGACGATCACCTGGACGTCTGGCAATATGTTTTGCGCCGCCGTGAATACCTTCGATCGAAGTATGTATTGTTGAAAATCAGACCTCGCTTTCGAACGCTACTGGCTGCTCAATTCGAATGGATGGACCCACGGACTTGGGATGGAGTCAAGCGAATCCTGTTTGGTAACTACACATTCTGGCTCTGGTTTTTCAACACCCCGATTTTCCATTTGATCCCGAAGCCGCTGCGCTACAGATTATACAGCGGGTTTATCTATGTCCATACGTCGCTGGCAGCCCGCATCTCACGGGACTCTGAATGAAAAACGAATCAACAAAGGTTGTGTTTGTCGTTTCGGGCACCCGAAAGTCACTGCAGTTTGAATGGACTGCAAGGGAATTGAGAAAGCAAGGTGTAGCCCAGTACTTTGTTCTATTCGGTGAAAAGGACACACCCCTTGCTGCCTATCTGCGCGGGCTGCAAATTCCGGTTTTTGAGTTTCCGCTTTTCCGTCGGGCGGGAATGCTGGTTTGTTTTCTGAATGTTTTTTTCGTGTTGCTCAGAATTCGACCTCATGTCGTGCATACCCATATGCAGGAGGCGAATTTTTTCGGATTGCTTGCTGCGCGTGTTCTCTTCATCAAAAAAAGAATATATACCCGGCACCATTCGACTTTTCACCATGACTATCACCCCAAAGCTGTAAAGCGAGACAGGTTTATCAACAGCCTGGCCACCGCGATCATCGCGCCGTCGTTAAAAACAGCAGATGTGCTCATTAATCTTGAGCGGGTGCCAAAGGAGAAAGTGCATTGTATACCCCACGGTTTTGATTTGCATTACTTTGCCGGGGTGGAGCAGGCCCGTGTAGACTCGCTCCGCAGTCGCTACGACATAGGTAAGACTGAAAAAATAATCATTGGATGTATAGCGCGGTACACGCAATTCAAAGGCGTGCAAATTCTCATTCCGGCATTCAGGAAATTCCTTCAAAAATATCCCGATGCACTTCTTGTGCTCGCGAACGCACGGGGAGATTTTCAGGTGGAGATCAGGGAATTGCTCCAGACGCTTCCGAGGGGATCCTTCCGCGAGATTGAATTCGAGGATGATGCCGCCGCACTTTACCGACTGTTTACAATCAATGTGAATTTGCCTGTCGATCTGCACGCGGAAGCATTCGGTCAAACCTTTGTGGAAGCGTTAGCATCAGGGATTCCTTCAGTCTTCACGTTGTCAGGAATCGGGTGCGAGTTCATTGCAGATCGGCACAATGCCCTGGTAGCGTTACATAATGATATTGAATCCGCTTTCCTGAAAATGTGTGAACTGGCGGCAGATCAAGATCTTCGAAAAAAAATTGTCGCTGGCGGCCTCCGAAGTGTCGTCCAATTTGACATCGGCCTGATGGCAGAAAGGCTTTGTGCCCTTTACAGGTCTGACAGACTGATTCAGAATGTTTAGGTTGCCAATTCCTACTTTTACATCAGCAATGCCCTCGTCT
The DNA here is from genome assembly GCA_044227305.1 of Cyclobacteriaceae bacterium. Taxonomy (GTDB): domain Bacteria; phylum Bacteroidota; class Bacteroidia; order Cytophagales; family Cyclobacteriaceae; genus ELB16-189. Next base: position 541,809 of record JBGAFJ010000004.1, read on the forward strand.
GTGCTTTTTTCAATAGTCGTCCCCACCTACAACCGCGAGAAATTCATTTATTCGACGATCGGGTCTTTATTGAAACAGCGCTACGGCGATTTTGAAATCATTGTGGTGGATGACGGCAGTACAGACCAAACCGAATCAGTGGTGAGGAGCATAGCCGATGCGAGAGTCCGGTACTATCGGAAAGAAAACGGCGAGCGCGGCGCAGCCCGTAATTTTGGGGCCCTTCAGGCGAAAGGTGATTACATCAATTTTTTTGATTCAGACGACATCGCTTATCCGGATCACCTGAATCTGGCATTCAACAAGATCAGCATGCATGGAAACATGGAGATTTTTCATTTTGCATACGATGTTGTTGATGAACAGGGAAACACACTACATACAAAACGAGCAGGGGAGCAAACGATCAATAACTCGCTCATCAATGGCAATCATCTGAGCTGTGATTGTGTGTTTGTGAGACGTGACATCGCTTTACAGTTTCCCTTCAACGAAGACCGGCGACTCTCCGCATCAGAAGACTATGAACTGTGGCTTCGGATTGCAGCACGCTTTCCTTTTAGAAGTTTTGCGGAGGTTACAACGGCGATTGTAAACCATGATGAAAGGAGTGTCATCACCAGCAGAGGATCTGCGCTCCGTCAACGGATTAATTCTCTGCAGGAATACCTGATGGCCGATCAGCAGTTTGTCTCATACTATCATCGTGACTTGCCGGTATTCAAGGCGTACCTCAATATTTATCTCGCCTTACATCTGGGCATTTCTGGTGAAAAATTCAGCGCGGGGCAGGCTTACCTGATGAAAGCAGCCAGGATTTATCCGCCTGTGATATTTACCCGGAGATTTGTTGCTGCCGTCCGTGCTTTACTTTTTTGAAATGGATAAAATTCAGCTGATCAACCCCGCGAATGGTTCACCCCTGCACGCACAGGAAGATCACCTGACCGACCATGAGGGGAACTGCTTTTATCGTAAAGGTGGCGCCTGGCGATTCGTGAGCGATGACAACTACGCCTCCAGTTTCGGCTTTCAGTGGAATAAGTTTGAAAAAACCCAGATCGACAGATTCGCGCAAGGTTTGGATCAAAGTGCCAGGCGCTTTATGGCAGTCACAAACTGGGATCAGCAGAACCTCACCAATAAAAATGTTCTGGAAGTGGGTTCGGGCGCCGGGCGGTTTACGCACGTGGTACTCAATCAAACCGCCGCCAATCTTTATAGTGTTGATTATTCCAATGCCGTGCAGGCGAACTTTACCAACAATGGCGCTCATGAAAGATTAAGTCTTTTTCAGGCCAGCGTTTATGAATTGCCCTTTGCGCCTGCCCAGTTCGATAAAGTATTCTGCTTCGGAGTCATTCAACATACACCCGATGTGAAGGCCACCGTGCGATCGCTGGCTGCCATGGTGAAGCCCGGAGGTGAGTTGTTGTTGGATTTTTACCCGGTGAAAGGCTGGTACACAAAAATCCATGCGAAGTATTTTTTCAGACCCTTCACGCGCCGGATGACGGAGCAAAAACTTTTGTCGTGGATAGAGAGAAATGCGGACCGATGGATAGCATGCTATCGGTTTTTATCCCGCGTCAAACTCGGTGTGCTGACAAGATTTTTACCCATTTGTGATATAGATGCTACCCTTCCTCCAAGCCTCGATGAGGCAACTTTGCGTGAATGGGTGGTGCTTGACACCTTTGACATGTTTTCGCCGGCTTATGACCAACCTCAGATACTTGCGGAAGTAGTCAATTGGTTTCGTGAATTCGGATTTGAAAACATTGTTGGCGAAGTCAAGCGGTACGAAGCCCGCAACACCGTTACTTACGTGAAGGGAAATAAGAAAATCTAACATCGATACTTGCAAACGAAAGACAGGCCTTATTTTGAAAACATGGACGCGTTGCGATTCATTGCTGCAATGATGGTCGTGTTTTCACACATAGCAACTACGGCAGGGTTCCCGGTGGGAAGAGTTGCGAGTTATGTGCAACGCATCCTTTCATTGGATGGCGAGGGTGGTGACGAAGGTGTCCGTTTCTTCTTTGTGTTGAGTGGATTTCTGATCACCTATCTTATGTACTGGGAATCGAAGAGCACAGGATCATTCAACGTCGGCAACTTTTATGTCAGGCGGATTCTTAGAATATGGCCCTTGTACTTCTGTGTCCTGCTGTTTGGGTTTGTTATATTTCCCCAGATTAATGCCCACTATCAAACCCACAACGGAAATCCGTGGTGGTACCTTCTCTTCCTGGCCAACTTTGATCAGTTACTAACCCAGCCTGCGCCGGTACTGGGCGTTTTGTGGAGCGTTGCCATTGAAGAGCAATTCTATCTGTTCTGGCCATTGCTTTTTGTAGTAACCGCGCAAGGTCGGTTCCTTCCCTGGGTGTGCCTTATGGGCATGACTTTGTCTGTATTTTACATCAACTCAGGTGGCGCTATGATTCACACGTTGGCAGCGTTACTTGATTTGTCGACGGGTGCACTGGCAGCTTCCAGTTGTTATAATAGACCAAAGCATGTCACCGCATTTTTCCGTTGGATCGGACAGAAGGGATCTCTGGTCATCTATGTTGCCGGTGTTCTGATGTTGTTTCTCACCTTTTGGCTCAATCACAACGTCTCTTGGTTTCACTTCGTCGAGCGTCCACTAGACGCTCTTTTCTTCGCGTTTGTTATTGTCGATCAGAATTTTTCTGATCATTCACCTTTCAAAGTGGGATCTTTGAAGTGGATGACTCATTTTGGAAAAATCAGCTATGGAATCTATATGCTTCACGCACTCGCACTGCTCATCGCTGCCGGTGTTGCAGGATACTTAGGACTGAATTTCTATCTGACGGCACTCTTGGGCCTCTTGCTGACCTTTGTGTTGAGCGAATTAAGTTATCGATATTTCGAAAGCTATTTCTTAAATGTGAAGAAGAGATTTCTCAGGACCAGCCCAAACTAGCATGTGCGGTATCGTTGCCTGTTATTCGCGTAGACCCATCGACAAAGACGTTGTCGCGCAAATGACTGTTTCTTTGCGTCATCGCGGACCTGATGCGCAAGACGTATACATCCATGAAGGTGAACGCATTGCCCTCGGCCATACCAGACTTAGTGTGATAGATTTGAGCGTGGCAGCGAATCAGCCGCTCTACTCTGAAGACGGCAGATTCGTTATTGTTTTTAACGGCGAGATATACAATTACCGGGTACTCCGGCGGGAGCTGGAGAATTCTCACAAAATAAGTTTTCGCACAAACTCTGATACGGAAGTTATCCTTGCCGGCTTTTCAGTCTGGGGGACGGCGGTGGCGGCGCGCCTCGAAGGCATGTTTGCTTTTATCATTGTCGATCAGTCAATTGAAAAAATCTATGCTTTCCGCGACCGGCTTGGGAAGAAGCCCCTCTACTGCTATCAATCTGATGAATTGGTCGCATTTGCCTCTGAGATAAAGTCACTGCGCCGGCATCCGATGATAACGCGCGATGTGATGAACACCCGGGCGGTCGGACGGTTCCTTCATTTGGGATTCATTCCCGCACCCGAAACGATCTATCAACACATTTCAAAATTTCCCGCCGGTCATCATGCTGTGGTAACTTCTGATCTGAAATTGGAACAGATCTCGCCGTTCTGGAAACCCGAAAGCCTGCGTGCCACACCGCGGATCACCAATTACGATGAAGCAAAACGCGAATTGAAAGATTTACTGATGGACGCCACCAGCAAGAGACTCATCAGTGATGTGGCACTGGGTGCATTCCTCAGTGGGGGAACGGATTCATCTTTGGTTAGCGCCATGGCTGCATCCATTTCAGGCAGCCTGAAAACGTTCAGCATCGGTTTTGAGCAAGCCAAATTTGACGAGAGCAAATATGCCATGGATGTGGCTGCCGCATTGAACACAACTCATCAGTCGTATACATTGCGTGAACAGGAGGCGATCGACCTCGTGCCGCTATATCTGAAGCATTTTGATGAACCTTTTTCGGATACCTCAGCAATCCCTACCATGCTTGTTTCGCGCCTGGCACGAAAGGAAGTTACCGTGGCCCTGACGGGAGATGGCGGCGACGAATTGTTTCAGGGATATGGCGCCTACTCCTGGGCACAGCGATTGGATAATCCGGTTTGGGATCGATCGCGTGGGTCTTTGAGTAGGATTTTGAAAGCCGCTCCGGGTAGTCGCCTCCGCCGGATTTCGGAGCTGCTGACGCCGGAGCGTTACAGCCTGAGGAGTCATATTTTTTCCCAGGAACAATACCTGTTTTCACAGCGCGAAGTGGAAGATGAAGTATTGCGGCAGCGCGATGCTTTTGTCCCTTTCAGTTACGATGATCAGGTCTTCAACAACGATGATTTCACACCCGGTGAAAAGCAGGCCCTGTTTGATCTGCGCTACTACCTTTGTGATGATCTGTTGGTAAAGGTAGATCGCGCTTCGATGTACTATGGCCTTGAATGCCGCTCGCCTTTGCTGGATCACCGGCTCGTTGAGTTTGCTTTCAGACTCAACCCTGAGTTCAAAAGACATGGTAAATTTTCAAAAATTATTCTGAAGGATCTTTTGAAATCGTTTTTACCTGCTCACCTCGTGGACCGACCTAAGTGGGGGTTCAGCGTTCCTCTTTCAAGATGGATGAAGGGCGGACTTCGCGATATGGTGATGGCTTATACTGATCCTGAAATTATTTCTGAAGCCGGGCTCGTCAACGTCGACTATTGCGAGGCGTTGAAGAAGCGGTATTTTGGAGGGATGGATTACTTATATAACAGGATCTGGGCGATCGTCGCACTTCATGCATGGTGGAAAGATAATGTATGAGCGACAACGCGACCCCATCTGTACTTTACCTCACACCCGACGGGCTGACTGATCCGCTCGGGCAATCTCAAATCCTTCCTTATCTCAATGGCCTTGCTCGTCATTTTACCATCACCGTTGTCAGCTTCGAAAAAAAAGACAGATATGAATTGCATCGTGCGGCGATACAAATGATATGTCGTGATGCCGGGATTCAATGGGTGCCGCTCCGCTATCACAGTCGCCCCCCGGTACTTTCGACCATGATGGATCTTCAGCGACTTAAAACCTGCGTTGCCGTCCTGCAAAAGAGACATCAATTTAAGATCGTCCATGCACGCAGCTATCTCGTGTCGTTGGTAGCCGTTTGGATGAAAAAAAAATTTGGCGTCAGGTTTCTTTTTGATATGCGTGGGTTCTGGGCCGACGAACGCATTGAGGGTGGCATCTGGAAAATTCAGAACCCGATCTATAGAAGAGCTTATTCTTTCTTCAAGAAAAAAGAAAAAATATTTCTGCAACAGGCCGACCATATCATATCCCTGACGCATAATGCGCGCAATGAGATTCTGTCCTGGAAAATAGCTCAAGCGGAAATTACGGTGATCCCAACCTGTGTAGACCTATCGCTTTTTAATCCAGCCATGATCGATACGCAAGCACAAAGTCAGTTGCGGGCTGCGTTGAAAATTGATCCAGCTGATTTTGTTGTGATCTATGTAGGGTCGACCGGAACTTGGTATCGGATTGATGATACGTATGAATTGTTCCGCGAAGTCCGGAGACAATCGACCCGCGCACGGCTGTTGTTCGTAACCAAAGATAACGTTCCATCGAAAATAAAGGCTGATCATGATGCCATCATTTGCAGTGCAGACCGAAGAGAAGTGCCATTGTATCTGAGCCTCGCCCGGGTATCTGTTTGCCTGATCACACCTTCATTTTCGAAAAAAGCATCGGCCGCTACCAAGATGGCGGAATCCTGGGCGATGAATGTACCGGTGATTACCAACAGGGGCTGGGGCGACGTCGACGTGTTATCCGGCAAGTTTCCCCTTTTTTACTTCGACGAGGATCGCGAGAATTCTGTCAAAAAAATTCTGAAGGGGACAGAAGCTGTTGCTCATCCTGACATGTCGTATTTCGACCTAGCAAACGGCGTCAAAGAATACACCCGCGTTTACCGTCAGCTCCTTCAACTGCATTAAGGATGCCATTTTGTAACCGGGCATGGAATTGAATAAAATCTTTAATTTGACGGCTGAATGAATATCATAATTAGCGGCGTTGCCGGATTTATCGGATCAAACCTCGCCCAGCGTGCGTTGTCGGAAGGTCATACGGTATATGGTATAGACGATTTCAGTTACGGAAACCCGACCAACCTTCTGGCTGCAAAGCGATTTCCCGGATTTCATTTTTATGAACGCGATCTCAAACAAAGCAACGCCTTTGAAGGATTGAAGGGTGATTGCGTGGTACACCTCGCTTCCCAGAAGATTCCCCGATACAGCAGCGCAATGAAAACGCTGGGCGACAATTCGGCTATGCTCGCGAATGTGATCGAATATTGCAAGGTTAACAAAGCCCGCCTCTTGTTTGCTTCCACGTCAGACATTTATGGTAAAAATCCTGCCATTCCTTATCACGAAGAATCTGACATCCTGCTCGGGCCTACCACGGTTCGTCGTTGGGCCTATGCCATTTCGAAAATTTATGGAGAGCAACTCCTGCAGGCGTGTCATCAGGATTGGGATTTGAAATACACGATCATGCGTTTCTTCGGTTCTTTCGGTCCTCATCAGAACGTCACGTGGTGGGGTGGCCCACAATCGGTATTCATTCAGAACCTGCTCGAGGGGAAAGAGCTGGAGCTTCATGGCGACGGACTTCAGACGAGAACTTTTACCTATGTGGACGATACCGTAGATGGTATCTACCGGTGTATTACTGATCCTCGTGCTGTAAATAACATTTTTAATATTGCAGGAAATCCCGAAGAAGAAATATCAATCGTTGATCTCGCCAAGTTGATCCACCGCCTGATGTCAGGATCCGACAAACCGGCGCCAATCAAGTTTATCCCTTATTCAACGTTCGGTAAGTATGAGGACGTCCGCCGTCGGGTGCCGTCGATAGAAAAAATTTCGCAGACCCTGGATTTCAAGCCGAAGCACACCCTCGAGGAGGGACTGCGCAAAACAATTAGCTGGCAAAGCAGCCTGTTTAAAAAATGATCTATTTCGTCATTCCGGTTTTCAATGAGTCGCCGAACATACCCGGGCTGGCAATCAACCTCAGACAACTCTTGCCTGGCGAAGAAAAGCATGTGGTGATCGTAGACGATGGTTCAACCGATGATACAGTAGACATGGTGGGCAAACATTTTGCCGGCGTACCTCATACGCTATTGAAGAACCCGGAAAACTCAGGTCCTGGTTATTCTTTTAATTCTGGATTTTCCTTCGTGCTCGATCGTGCTGACTCAACCCACGATCTCATCGTGAGCATGGAAGGAGACAACACCAGCGACCTTTCCATATTGCCTTTGATGAAAGAGTTAGCGTCGAAGTGGAATTATGATCTGGTGCTTGCCTCTGTTTATGCGCAGGGCGGCGGCTTTAGTAAAACTTCTTTTTTCAGAAAATTGATCTCGGTGAGTGCCAACCAAATCATGCGGGTCGTATTCGGGATCAATGTTCTTACGCTGAGTTCATTTTATCGTGTGTACCGCGCTGGGCTGTTGCAGAAGGTTCGGCAGCAACATACTCCCCTCGTTGCGGAGAAAGGTTTTTTATGCGCACTTGAACTATTACTGAAATCCATCCAGGCAAATGCACGCATCATCGAAGTTCCGATGGTCTTGAAAATGGAGGAAAGAAAGGGCAAATCCAAAATGAAAGTAATTCGTACCGCCTCCCGTTATTCTGTGTTTCTCCTGAAGCATCTTTTTACACGCAGAGCATGACCCCCAGGAAGCAATTTCTGATTTTATTGTTTCCCCTTCTTGGACTGGCCGCCGCAGGGAAATGGGTGATGATCCATTATGGACTTCCTTTCCCCACGCATGTCGATGAGATGGATATCCTCACAGATCCTTTCAAGATTCTAAGCATGTATTCACAGGGTAACTTCTCAGTATCGACGAACCTTTTCAATTGGCTCATCACATTTTGGTTCGCGCTCGTTTTCGTCTTGGGATGGATCTTCAATGCGTGGAGCAGCGTGGAGGAATTCCGATTGTTCCTGATCTCGGGTTCTTCTTCGTTTATTCTCGCAGGCAGGCTCATGTCAATGGTCCTGTCTCTGGCGGGAAGTACCGTTCTTTTTCACCTGATGTTCAGGCTTCAGCCCTCGCACCTCCTACGGATCCTGATGGGTGTGCTGATCTTCTTCAATCCTTTTGAGTGGAATGCTTTGAACTGGGTGAAGTTTGACGCTTTGTCTTACCTCGTCGCCGCGGTGTTGATCTATTTCGGGTTTCTTTATTTCATCGAAGGGCGCGAACGCATGCGGACTGCGCTATATTTTTTGTTGTTTGTGGGAATTGCATCACGGATCGAAATGATCGCTTTCGCAGCCGGATTCACGCTGTATGATCTTTTTCTTTTTAAACGTTTTGAACTGAACCGTATTCCCTGGCGACCTGTCTTTGCAGGTATGATCTTTTATGGTGCCGTTACCTTACTGCCGGTCGCTGTTCTGGCCGGTGCCTTTTCATCGGCGCCCAAACTTTCCACAACGCCGACATTTTTCGAAGCCATCGTCACCAAGCTGCCGGATTGGGGATCCTTGCTGCGTGTAATAGGGGAGTCCAATTATTATTTTATATGTCTCGCCGTTTTGTTTGGTCCTGTGTGGATGTTGGATTTGTTGCTCAACTTTCGGTCATCGCGTATCCGGTTTCTTGCGTTGCCCGTTATCGTCCTTGCGGCAGCCCTTTTTATTTTTCCGATCAAGAATGTACACTATCTCGTCGTTCTGGCAACGGTGCTTTTAGTCGCTTATCTCATCACTTTGAATGGGCCGCTGAATAAATGGAGGCTCACTGCGGTAATCATCACAGCCGTATGGACGGTATCCTACACCATTCAACTCGTGTTCGGAATTGCCGCCGGCGATTCACGCTTGCCTGCGAGGGAATTCGTGCTGCGCAATACCCAACCCGGTGATATGGTCTATGCGGATGGTATTTTCTCCTCCATTTATGATACGCCGGAACGATATCACGAAAGGGCTGAGGCCTCCCGACGCACAGGCGGCACCGGATTGTCAAACGACTACATGGCAACCCACGTCCTCCCTGCTGAAACGCGCGCAATGGTTGCAGTATCAAGTTGGGAGCCTTTCAAAGGAACGGAATACGAGAGCAGGTTTTATAATCATTATGACTCTGCGAGATTACATGATGACCACCCCGAATTTTATTTGTATGTGGGAGACAATGCCTTTGAAAACAAACCGGGTGAATCGGCATCTGACTCCAACCAGGCTGCCTATTACAGGTATCTGCAAAAGAATTACGAACAGCGGGCTGTCTTCAAATCTGTGCCGGGAGATCCGCGATTTCACTTTGTGAACGCCTACTACTTCAGACCAGTTCTGGTATTCGAGAGGAGGAAAGGTTGATCCTGCTTTTCCGGACGGAATTTCGCGGTCTGATTATCTTTGTGATTACTTTTTTCACGAAAAACCGATCAATTCATCTGTGGATGTAAAGTTGAGGTCTTCTTGGAGCCAATGGACAGGTTTTCTGTCAACGGCATTGCTGGGATTGTCGGTTAGTGCGGCGGCACAATGCCCGACTTTTTCAGCGTCTGTTCCCGCTACCGCCTGTTCGAACGAAGAGCTTGCCATCACCAATACCACCCCCGCTGTTTCATATGCCTGGGACTTTTGTCCTGGAGACCTCGCTAATACGCCCGCTCCCACACCCCTGGGCACCATATCGGGTACTTCTTATGTCGTCGATGTGGTTCTCAAACAGGATGGCGGAAACTGGTATGGGTTTGTGGTCGATCTAAATGTGGGGAACCTGATCAGACACGATTTCGGAACCAATCCCCGCAACAGCATTGTCAACGTCGCGAACCTAGGAAATCCCGGGGGATTGATTTCTTCCCCATCCGGATTTGACATCGCATACATAGGCTCTACGTGGTATGGCGTACTCGTCAACGGCATCGATCAGAACATTGTGCTTTATAATTTTGGAAACTCACTCACTAATACTCCCACCGCCAGTGTCATTTACACCGGCGTTGGCGGACAATATGCCAACCTTGTTCTTGTTCCCTCCGGAACGGGTTGTGAGGTTTTACTGTCGGAGTTCGGCGGAAATAATATCAGGATTATTCATTTCACAAACGGATTGACTCACGCCGCCACGGGAGAAAATGTTTTCAACCTCGGAGGAGGATTCAATCCCATCGACGTACAGGCCATTGAGGATTGCGGCAGCTGGTATGTTTTCGTCGCGGGATTTACCAACAAGGTAATGGCCCGACTCGATTATGGCAGTAGTCTGAATGCGACACCAGCGATGACCACATTTGCACCAGCGATACCTTTCTATCCCTATCGCCTCAAAGCGCTGCGTCAGGGTGGTCAATTTTTTTGCTTCATCACCAATATCGACGGTGGCCTTGCCCGGATCGATATAGGAAACAATATTTCAACTGCGCCCGCCGCGATTGTGTCTTTAGGCACTTTCGGTGTGATGGTTAACTCCTGGTCGATTGATATTGTTGACCCGAACGGCATTTGCTCAGCGTTTACTGTAAATGGAAACTCGGGCGTATTCAGCCGGTTCGATTTTCCCGACAATTGCTCCAACAACATTGGCATCTCTACTTCTCAGGTTCCACAAGGTGTGAAGTTTTCCTCCGGTGGTACAAAAGCCGTTTCGCTCACTGTTTCCCAGTCGGGAAACACGGCATCCAAATCGTTTTCGGTCTCTGTCAATGGCAACCAGGCGCCCAGTGTGGATATGAGCTTCACCGGAGCGTGTGTCAATAATGCTGTGAATTTTTCAGCCACGGCCACCGGTGGTACCGGTAGTATCAACTATGCATGGAACTTCGGTGATGCAGGTACGTCAACGGTGTCGGCACCTGCGCACACCTATTCAAGTACGGGTTTTTTTTCAGCCCGGGTCCGGATAACAGATGGAAATCTGTGTACAGCGACTGTCGCAAAAAGTGTTTCAATATATAATGCACCACTTGCCCAATTCTCGTTGCCATCCACCTCACCAGTTTGTTCAAATCAGGCACAGACTTTTGTCAACACATCCACTTCCGACGCTGGATCAGGGCCAACATGGCAGTGGCAGATTGATGGATCCAATGTGGCCCACACAACAGACTTGAGCTACGCATTCAGTGGGGTGGCTACTTATAGCGTCCGCCTCATCGCTTCTATACCCGGATGTTCAACACAAATCACGCAGCCTTACTCCGTTCAATTCGCGGGACCTCAGCCAGATTTTTCAATCAACGGGAACTGCGTCAATGCAGCAACCCAGTTTACGAATCTCACCAGTGGCGCAGTCACTGGCTACTCGTGGACTTTTGGTGATGCGGGCACAAGCTCAGCTACGTCCCCGAGTCATTCCTATAACTCCAATGGTGATTTCAATGTGACACTCACAGCCAGCAACAGTGCAGGATGTAATAACTTTGTTAGCAAAACCATCAAAATATACAACGTACCCCAACCGGATTTTGCGGTTAGCCTCCCGCCGTTTTCCTGCAGCAATTCACTGACGTTGTTTCAAAACAATACGCCGCCACTCACTGACAGCAACATTACCTCGTGGCAGTGGCAATTCGGCGATGCTGCAAACGGCACAGCCAGCGGACAAGTGGGTTCATACACCTATCTGAGCGCGGGGACTTTTAATGTTTCACTTACTGCAGGTAGCGACCGTGGGTGTACTACATCGGTCGTGAAACCGATCATGATAGCGGCAGGTCCTGTGGCAGACTTTGTGGTTGGACCATCCTGTCTGAACCTGGCTACAAAATTTACGGATCAATCCACCGGAGCGATTCAGTCGCGCAGCTGGCAGATTGGTTCATCAATATTTACGACAACAAGCCCGACATACACATTCACATCAACCGGAGATTTTCCGGCGACCTTGACTGTGAGTAGCGCCAATGGATGCATCACAGTCAAAACGAAAACTTTGACCGTGCCTCAGCAGCCCAGTATCAACTTCAACGTGTCAAATCTTTGTGCGGGAAAAGACGCATTGTTTACAGATGCGACCACTTCACCACAAGATGGAGTCACTGGGTGGAATTGGAATTTCGATGGCAACTCAGTTACCGGCAATCCGGCTACTTATGATTTTCCATCTTCCGGGTCCTACAATGTGAAGCTCACAACGACGCATGCCTCCGGCTGCAAATACACTTTGTCAAGGAACGTTTCGATTAACGCAACGCCTGTCGCGGATTTCACACCCTCACCGGACCGGGGAGACGCTCCTCTTACGGTCCATTTCACGAATACATCACAACAGGCCGTTACCTATGCCTGGAAATTTTACGATAAGGTTCTTGCCACGAGCACTACGGCCTCGCCAACCTATACATTTACTTCTTTGGGTGACTACTCCGCGGAGCTGACTGCCACCAATAGCGTGGGATGTTCTGATGTGATGACCGTGCCCATCAAAGTGCTTGTTCCTGTGATTGACCTGGTGCTCACAGGCTTTTCGCTCGTGCCAGATCCGCTGACGGCAAAACTGAAAGCAGTAATCACGATTGTAAACAATGGAAATGTCCCTGTCAGTTATGCAGATATTGCGGTGATCCTGGCCGACAAGGCGTCTGTCAACGAAACCGTTCAGATTGATCTCAGTCCGGGTCAGACTGTAACCAAAACGCTTTCGACCGTTTTCGCTGCTGACGCTAATGCTTTTCTTTGCACGGAAATAGTTTCTGAAAAAGACGTTCAGCCGCTCAACAATAAACAATGCATCAACTTTGATTCGAGCGACTATTTCTTCAGTCCTTATCCCAACCCCGTTTCGGGGCTATTGAACCTCGATTGGATATCGTCAGGAGGCGCAACGGCGATCACGATCTATGATAGTTTTGGAAAAATGGCTTTCTCTTATGAGGTGACCGCTGTGAAGGGCCTGAACCGGATGACGACAGATCTTTCTGGACTATCTGCCGGTATTTATTTTGTGTCGATCAGGACGCCATCCAACAAGAAAACCATGCGGTTGGTGCATCAATAATTAGTTTGGACAATAACAAAGCATTCTTTGTCAACCTGGATGCACTGCGATGGTTCGCGGCGCTGGGTGTCATCACCGCCCACATGGCTGGCTGGCTTCATTGGCCGGCAACGGAAATCAACAAGTGGATCCGAATCGTTATTACCCTGGATGGATCCTCAGGTAAGGCGGGTGTCAGTTTCTTCTTTACGCTGAGTGGTTTTCTGATCACCTACCTCATGTTCGAGGAGCGAAGACTTACGTCGTCATTTCACGTCGGCAATTTTTATTTGAGACGAATTTTGAGAATATGGCCTTTGTATTTTCTGACGCTTGTCATCGGGTTTATTCTTTCGCCATTCGTATTTTCTGTAACGGAAGGCGTGGCAGACTGGAAGCTTTACGCTCTGTTCCTTTCCAATTTCGATAATCTTTACAATGGATTTCCAACGAATGGAATACTGGGAGTTCAATGGAGCGTGGCTGTTGAAGAACAGTTTTATCTTTTTTGGCCCTGGGTCTTCTTGTTCCTCGGGTCGGGGGCGCGTTTTGTATGGACTTGTATCGTCACAGTCGTGGCCTCTGTCGCGTTTCATTTTCTCGACGGTTCCCAGTTCCATACCCTGAGCGCTATGAATCAACTTGCGTCAGGGGCGTTGCTGGCTTATGTGGCTTCCCATCATCAACCGAAACTAGATCTTTTCTTCGCGCGGATTTCGAAGACCTGGACACTCGTGGTCTATGTTGCCGGGGTGTTGCTGATCCTGTCAGACTATCGCGTCACGCGGGTCTTCCCGGCGTTTTCGAGGATCGATGATTTCCTGCAATCACTGTTTTTTGTTTTCGTCATCGCTGAGCAAAATTATTCACCAGCGTCCTTCGTAAAATTGGGTTCGATTCCCGTATTTAATGGGCTGGGCAAGATCAGTTACGGACTTTATCTGCTGCACATGGTCGCGATATTCTGTGTCCTGCGGCTGAATGAGAGCATACCGTTGCCTGTATTAGTAAATGCCGCGCTGGTGTTGATATCAACGGTGCTGCTCGCTGCTGTAAGCTATCGATTTTTGGAGCAGCCTTTTTTGCATCTGAAGGATAGAATTAAAATGAGCACCGGTGCTGGAAATCTCCCTTCCCGGGCGGTCGGCAAAAACTGAAAGGCTGGATCCCAGTTACTCCATCCTTCTTACTACCTTTAGCGTCAGGATACTTTCATAACCCTGTATGAAAATCAAACTTGATTCGATCGATCGGAAAATACTTGAGCTGTTGCAGACCAACTCCAACATCACCAATGCGCAACTCGCACAGGAAGTAGGGTTGTCCCCTGCACCCACGCTCGAACGCGTTAAAAAGCTCGAGACTGCTGGAGTGATTAAGAGTTATCATGCTGTGATCGATACGGCTAGCGTCGGTCTTGGGGTCAGCACATTTGTGATGGCTTCACTGAAAGGTCACAACAAGGAAAATATCAGCAAGTTTATGAATGCGATTTCAAAGATTGAAGAGATCGTTGAGTGCCATCACGTGACAGGTCAGGCAGATTTTATTCTGAAGATCGTCTGCACGGATATACCGTCTTACCAGAACCTGATGCTGGAAAAAGTTACGAACATCGAAGTAGTTGACAACCTCCAGTCGATGGTCATACTCTCAACGTTTAAGGATTCCAAGATTGTACCGATCCCTGAGCCATGACAGCGGTAAAGAACATAATTCTGCAAGACGAACAGGTGCACCAGAAAATACGCCGCATGGCCTACCAAATCTACGAGCACAATTTTTCCGAAAAGGGAATCGTGCTCGCTGGTATTGACGGTCAGGGTTATGCCCTCGCACAGCTACTTGAAAAACAAATCGGAGAGATTTCACCATTGAATGTGGTGATCACGAAAGTCAGGATCGACAAGGCGGCTCCGGAGAAGAGTGAGCCGTCACTGGATATAGAACCCAGTGAACTTAAAAAGAAGGCTGTTATACTGATCGACGATGTGTTGAACACGGGCAGGACGCTCGCGTATGCCATGAGCCCTTTTCTCGCCGCTGGCATTAAGAAAATGGAAGTGGCAGTGCTGGTCAATCGCAGCCATACACTTTTCCCGGTCCAACCGAATTATACGGGATATGAATTGTCAACCACATTGACAGAGCACGTAGAGGTAGTTTTGGGAAAGAAGTCAGCAGTATACCTGCATTAAATCCATGGCAAAGAATCAGGAGATCCGGAGGGTCACCACGCATCAGCTCCAGGAAATGAAGAACCGCGGAGAAAAGATTGCGATGCTGACCGCCTACGATTTCAGTATGGCGCGGATCATCGATCGTGCCGGTATCGACGTGATATTGGTCGGAGATTCCGCTTCGAACGTGATGGCTGGGAACGAGACCACGCTCCCCATCACATTGGATCAAATGATCTACCACGCTACTTCTGTGGTCAGAGCCGTGAAGCGTGCGCTGGTGGTCGTTGATATCCCTTTTGGATATTACCAGGGAAGCTCCGGTGAAGGACTCCGTTCCGCAATCCGCATCATGAAAGAGTCAGGTGCACACGCTGTGAAAATGGAAGGAGGCAGTGAGATAAAAGATTCTGTTGTAAGAATACTCAGTGCCGGAGTGCCGGTGATGGGCCATCTTGGACTCACACCTCAGTCGATTTATAAATTTGGAACGTATACGGTGCGCGCGCGTGAAAAAGCCGAGGCCGACAAACTTCTTGACGATGCTAAGCTGTTGGAGGATTGCGGATGTTTTGGCATCGTGTTGGAGAAAATTCCGGCGGAACTTGCAACGAAGGTTGCGGCATCGGTCCGCATTCCTGTGATCGGGATCGGCGCAGGCCCCGACGTCGACGGACAGGTACTGGTTATGCAGGATATGTTGGGTATCTCACAGGAGTTCAAGCCACGGTTCCTGAGAAGGTATGCCGATCTCAATACGATTGTTACCGGAGCCGTTCATAAATATGTCGAAGATGTGAAGGGCCGGGAATTCCCGAACGCCGACGAGAAATATTAAAAGCTTTACGCGACCCATTGTCTACACCTGGGGATGCTGCGAGGCGCCGTACTCCCATTCTCCCATTCTTCTATTCTCCCATTCTCCTATTCTTCTATTCTCCCATTCTTCTATTCTTCCATTCTCCCATTCTCCCAACCTATCTACACACGACGATCTTCGATTTGTCCTTTGTCTCGCCAAACCATACAACACCATATTTACCATAGATGCCAACCCCGATTGCTCCCCAGGTTAATTTGCTCCAGGTTCCTGAATTGATAAGCAAGGGATTGTGTCCTGGACTTTCCTTCCATCCCTTGATGGCGGACTGAGCAGAAGCGCTGTCGCCTTTGACGTAGGCAATTTCGTAACCCTCACCATCATACCCAGCAATCTCTTTGGGCTTGTCCCACATACATTGTGCCTGTGAATGATCGACGGTGTAACAGCATGATGACCACGAACCTTTGTCAGACCAACTGTGGATGTTGCAGTCACCAGTGATTTGAAACGTCTTGGGATTTTTTGGATTGATGCGCGCGATCTTGTTGTTATCATCAAGTTCGTAATCGAAGTTGTCCTCAAGATCGCGCACATGCGTCTGAGCAACTTTCGTGAGCTTGGCTGAGAAGGGGATGGGCTTCAGCTTCTTACTTTTGCGATACTCCATGATCAGATCATAAAGTAATTTCTCCTCTGCCGAAAGACAAACATTTTCGGCCTGACTATACCCAGGAACAACACCTGATACGAAAGATACCAGGCAAAGGAAATATAGGATCGACTTCATCATATTTTCGTTCTTGATCTCTAACGGAAAAGACCGTTCAATTCTTTTGTTTTTTGATTCTTTGCGTCATCGCGCCTTCGCGGCAAGATCATTTATCCTGAACGAAAGCCCATAAAAAATCTTTAGCCAATGCTTGTATTTTTTCTATCTTGGCGTCCGCTTTTAACGCAACATACCTAACTCAACACGTATTACCATGAGTGACCAGAAAATCAGTATTCAGAACGGAAAACTAAATGTGCCGGATTCACCAACTATACCCTTTATTGTCGGAGACGGCACGGGGGTAGATATCTGGCCCGCATCACAGCTGGTGTTCGACGCAGCGGTCGAAAAAGTGTATAAAGGCAAGAAGAAAATACAATGGAAAGAAGTGTTGGCCGGTGAAAAAGCTTTCAATGAAACCGGAAGCTGGATGCCCGACGAAACACTGACAGCCTTCAAGGATTATCTCGTAGGAATAAAAGGTCCGTTGACTACACCGGTAGGTGGGGGGATCCGTTCGCTAAACGTAGCCCTGCGCCAGGACCTGGATCTCTATGCTTGTGTTCGTCCTGTAAGATGGTTCAAAGGTGTTCCGTCGCCGGTCAAAGAACCGCATAAAACAGACATGGTGATCTTCCGTGAGAACACAGAAGACATCTATGCAGGGATCGAGTTCCAGGAAGGTAGCGATGAAAACAAAAAGTTTCTGGCAGCATTCAAAGACTCTTTCCCGAAACAGTATAAAAAAATCCGCTTCCCGGAAACATCGGGCATTGGCATCAAGCCGGTTTCAAAAGAAGGTACAGAAAGATTGGTGAGGGCGGCGCTGGATTTCGCGATCGCTCAGAAAAAACCGAACGTAACACTCGTACACAAAGGAAATATCATGAAGTTCACGGAAGGTGGCTTCCGCGATTGGGGATATGCACTCGCGAAAAGAGAATACGGCGCAACCGACCTCGACGGCGGCCCCTGGCAGGTGATCAACAAAGATGGCCACAAGATCGTAGTCAAAGATTCTATCGCTGATGCATTCCTCCAGCAGATCCTGTTGCGTCCTGACGAATATTCCGTAGTTGCCACACTCAACCTCAATGGGGACTACGTTTCAGATGCCCTCGCGGCAATCGTTGGAGGTATCGGTATCGCACCCGGTGGAAACATCAACTACAAGACTGGTTTTGCGATCTTCGAAGCTACTCATGGTACAGCACCGAAATATGCAGGTCAGGATAAAGTGAATCCGGGATCAGTAATCCTTTCAGGTGCCATGATGTTTGAATACATGGGCTGGCAACCCGTTGCAGACCTGATCTACAAAGGTCTCGAATCAACCATCGCATCCAAGAAAGTAACCTACGACTTCCATCGTCTTATGGAGGGCGCAACACTGTTGAAGTGCTCTGAGTTCGCCAAAGAGATGGTGAAGAACATGTAACCTTTCGGAATCCATTCTAAAAGGTCAGGGAGTTAATAACTTCCTGACCTTTTGCTTTAAACGTATCAAACGAAGCAAGCTCTTTTAGTTCCTTCTTCTCCAATCCATAAATCCAGACACAACCGAGACTCGTTTTCCTGACAGATTGAATCCGGGCGATAGCTGGAGTTCATGTTTCATTTACTTTTCTGGTGTAGAAAGAAAAAAATGCAAGCATGAACACCTCCCTGTTAGCGTTGTTGGTTGTCTCGCCAATCATCGTGTTCTCTCAAACACGTGTTGCTGTCTGGACGTTTGATGGGTTACCCGCGTCGCCAAACACGCCGGCTTCCTTTCAGCCTTTAACCAACGGCGACCCTCAATCACTGACGGCATCTTTGTTTGCCGATGGCTCGAATGGTTCTTCAATATGGAAAACAAGTTCGTCCGGCAACGAGTTAACTGCACAAGCCGGCACCACCACCAACGATCCAAGGACACCAGCCATCGCAGGCAATGCACTCACGCTTGCCAACTCTTCCGCCAATGGCAAGTCGATTGTGTTGAAGTTTTCCATGACAGGATTGCGTGACCCGTCTCTGAGCTTCACCATACGGTCCACCGCCACGGGGTTTAGCACCCACGTGTGGTCGTGGAGTATCGATGGGTATGTTTTCACCAATTTCAGTTCATACACAACAAACCAAACAAGCGCTTATTATCTGCAAACCCTGAACCTCGCTCCAGTCAATGAGCTTGACGGTGCTGCGCTCGTGTATCTCAAGCTTACTGTATCCGGTGCAACGGCTTCGAGCGGAAACAACCGCTTTGACAATTTGATTCTGTCGGCGATAACACCCGTGCCCGCCGCTTTTACTCCCGATTACCCTGCTGTCAAAGAGGTGACAAAAAACAGCGCTAGTCCGATCGTTTCCCTCACATCAACCGGCAAAGTATATTTTGTCTTGCTGCCAGGTGGTGCCGTTACGCCTTCGTCAATGCAAATCAAACACGAGCAGGATGCGTCGGGCAACTCTGCAAAGGAAGCAGGACAGGTCGTCTGTGCAGCCGCTAATACCGAATATCAATTTGACTTGGATCATCTGGAACCGGAAACAGCCTATGATTTATTTCTCGTTGCAGAGAATGATGACGGTCTTCAATCCAACCCTGCAAAGCTGGAAATAAAAACACGTCCGGATGGCGACCATACTCCGCCGTCATTTAATGCTGGATATCCCACCGTGAATACTTTTGGGGCATCCGTGATTGTGAAGATAAACCTCAATGAACCCGGAACTGCATTCGTGGTTGCCGTGAAGGCGGGCGAACTTGCGCCATCAGTCGCTCAAGTCACAGAAGGTCAGGATGGAAAGAGTGGTGTCGCTCCGAATAGTCACGTTTCCATCTGGAGTTCGGAAACGGAATATCTGGCAGTATTGACGCGATTACAGCCGTCGTCTGAATACGACATCTACATCGTGTCAATGGATACCGCCGCGAATGTCTCCCCGATATCAATTTTGACCGTGATGGCGCCGGCTGCGGATAATGGAGGCAATGGCAAACTGACCGTTGCCACGTATAACCTTGATTTCTTTGCGACCGATGTTCGTGATGAGCAGGGTGCAGAGTTCGGTCCGGAGAATGATACCTTGCAGGCTCTCAATGTAGCCGCTGTGCTCAAAGCAGTAGGAGCTGACGTCATCGCGCTTGAAGAGATTTCGAATGAAGTCGCATTGGATAATTTGGTCGCAAGCCTATCGGGTTATGATCTCGTGATTTCTGACCGCTGGTCTCATTCGTGGGAAGCAGACGATCCGCATTTCCCTCCCCAGAAAATCGGGTTGATCTTCAATACAAGTGTCGTACATCTGGTGGATCATGAAGTCTTGTTTGCGGACTTGTATGATCAGATTCAGAAAGGCGCATCCGCATTGCCAAATTATCCCGGAGGCGATCCAACTGCTTTCTGGTCTTCAGGAAGATTACCGATCACAGCGCGTTTCGACGTGACCGTTAATGGCATTACCCAACGAGTCAGGTTTATTGTAGTCCATTCAAAATCCGGGTCCAGTCCCGACGACTACAGTCGCCGCGTTTACGATATTAAATATTTATTCAACTATCTCACCACAACTTACACCTATGACAAAATAGTTTTGCTGGGAGACTTTAATGACGATGTGGACCAATCGATTGTACCCGCGTCTATTTCCCCTTATCATCCCTTTGTGGACGACACCAGTAACTACCAGGTCTTGACATATGATTTGAGTGGATCGGGTGTTTCTACATTCCCTGCACTCAACAGCTTTATAGATCACATCATCGTGTCTGGCGAATTCGCCGGTGCTTATGTCGCCAATTCAGTGGATGTTATTCGTCCGGATCATTTTGTCACCAACTATATTCAGACTACATCTGATCATTTTCCAGTCGTTGCCCGGTTTGCCATCAAACAAGACCAGACGATCACATTTCCAACTTTACCATCTGCCACGTATGGTGATAGTCCCGTGTTGCTGAATGCGGCCGCGACATCAACAGGATCCATCGTTTATTCAAGCAGCAATCCTTCGGTTGCCTCCGTTGACGGAACCAAATTGATCATATTGAATGCGGGCACCACGGAGGTGACCGCCAGAAAGGATGGAGATGATACATACTATCCGGCGCCTGTTGCAAGGCAGGAATTTGTTATTCACAAGGCGAGTCAGTTGATTATTTTGGAGCCAGTTTCTGATAAAACATTGGGGGATGAACCCTTCGTGGTCAATGCCACTGCGAATTCGGCGCTATTGGTAAATCTTTCGTCGAAATCACCGAACATCGTGGTCAAGGGAAATCAGGTAACAATCGTTAAGCCGGGCAGAGTATCCATCATTTTTTCGCAGTCTGGGAACGAAAACTATTTGTCGGCTACAGCTTCAATGAGTTTTTGTGTGAATCCATCAGCACCGACGATTACTGCTGACCTTTCTGTTCCCGCCATTCTATCGTCAAACGCCAGCTCAGGAAATCAGTGGTATTTGAACCGGCAGCCGATCGCCGGCGCAACAAATACAACGATCAAGGCCACCAGCTCGGGTGTTTATCAAGTCAGGTCCACGGTTGATGAGTGTACGAGTGCTTTTTCAAATGAGATCGCACTGGAGGTAACTGAGATAAAAGAACAACGCTCTGATCGGCTTCATGCATTTCCAAATCCCGCCTGGGATTGGCTAAATGTAGATGGCCTCCCGGATGGCGTAGGAGATATTCAAGTTATGGATGGATTGGGACATACAGTCAGCGTGGATTTTGAACGACATGATAACCAGTGTAATATCTTTGTCGGAGATCTCGTGCCTGGAATTTATTATGTGATAATATCAGGCGGGCCGGTCCGTCAGGCAATCAATTTTATGAAAAGGTAACTACAACCGGGATTTCAATAAATGATGGCGGGAGATCTTCAACATCAAGCTGAAGAAAAATCTAAATGACTATTCGATCTCAAGCATCCTAATCACCGTGGCAGCTGCCTCTTCGCCTTTATTTCCGAGCGAGCCACCTGCGCGTTCAAGTGCTTGTTTCCTGTTCAGCGTCGTCAATACTCCGAATGCAACCGGCTTACCACTGTCCAGACTCACCCGCATGATCCCTTGCGCTACAGCCTGGCAGATGTAGTCGAAATGAGGCGTATCTCCCTGGATCACGCAACCGATGCATATCACCGCGTCAACATTTTTGTGGTCTGCACTCCACTTTGCAGCAAGGGGCAGTTCATAACTTCCGGGCACCGACTTGCGTACGATGTTCTTCGCTTTTGCGCCTGCTCTGATCAGCGCGTCGTACGCTCCCTCGTACAAAGCTTCTGTGATCTCCTCATTCCACTCAGCAACAACAATGGAAAATTTTTTCCCGGAGAGATCAATCCTGCTTTTTCCCTTAAGCGATGAAAGTATACCAGCCATATTCAGAAATAAAAAACCCTGTATCAGATTATCTCGATACAGGGCAAATGTAATGCTTCTTCTAATCAGGAGTTGCCGTCGAGGCGGGCCTTATATTTCTTCGCGTTTTGAACGTCGCTGCTGTCCCAGAATTCATCAATGATGCGCTGATAGGCTTTGATCGCTTTATCATTTTGATTCAGCTTTTCGTAAGCCAGGGCCGCCTTCATCAGATAGGTGGGACTGAAATATTTGTTGGGTTCGTAATTAGCTGCCTTGGTGTAAAAATCGGCTGCCTCTTCGTATTTTTTTTGCTCCATGTAAGCGTCGCCAGTCAGGCTATAGGCACGCGCCTGAACCAGTTTATCATTTGAAGAAAAATCATTCAGGTAAACAATGGCAAGAGGAAATTTTCCCTGTTTGAGGCAAATCGCGCCTGCATAAAAATTAGCAAGGTTACCGGCTTTTGTCATCGGGTAGTCCTCGATGATCTGCTTGAATCCCAGTACGTTTCCGTCACCATTCATCGCCAGGTCCAGGCTATCCGCTTCAAAATAACGTTGTGCCTGGAATATCTCTTTCTGCGCCTGTTCATCCTGACTGTTGGCCCAGTAACGATATCCAAAATAGCTTCCTACAATCAAGACGATGACCCCAAGCGCGCCGAAGACGATCTTAGGATTTTCTTCTACCCAGTGTTCCGCACCCTTCACCCTCTCCGCAATTACCTCCTGATTTTCAAGGACGTTCTTATTTTCTTCTTTTTTTGCCATGATTTCGTGATAAAATAGCCCCTTGCTGGTTCCAGTTCGGGGCTGCAAAACTAAATATTCGGGTGTATTTAACAAAAGCCTTCAACCTGAGTCGAAGCCTTCAGTTTCCGCTCAATCCAGCACAAAGGGGTAATCCTGTTGCACGTAGATGTCGGTAAGCGCTTCCTTGGGATCGGGGAAGGGCGACTCTTCTGCGAACCGGACGCTTTCGTCCACCTGCGCGTGCACTTTATTTTCAATCGCTTCAATCTCTTGTGCTGTGGCAAATTTCTTTTCAAGGATCGTATTCTTACAAACTTCGACAGGATCGCGTTGTTTGTATTCGTCTACTTCCTCTTTGGTCCTGTATTTCTGAGGATCAGACATCGAGTGTCCTTTATAGCGATATGTTCTGAACTCTAGAAGGGTAGGACCTTCACCAGCGCGGGCGCGTTCAGCAGCCCGTGCCACAGCCATATGAACCGCCTCCACACTCATTGCATCCACAGGTTCAGAAGGCATGTCGTAAGCATCGGCCAATGTATAGAGTTCGGTGACATTCGAAGTCCGTTTCACCGAGGTACCCATTGCGTAACCGTTGTTTTCAATAACGAAGATCGCGGGCAACTTCCACAACATCGCGAGATTCAGTGCTTCATGGAATGCACCCTGACGAACTGCACCGTCGCCCATGTAGCAGATACAGAGATTCTTCGTCTTGTTATATTTCTCGGCGAAGGCGATGCCTGCCCCCAGCGGAACCTGGCCTCCTACGATGCCGTGGCCTCCAAGAAAATTCACAGCTTTATCGAAGATGTGCATGGAGCCCCCCTTGCCTTTCGAACACCCCGTTGCTTTGCCATAGAGTTCGGCCATCACAGCGTTAGGTGATGTGCCCAGGCCAAGCGGATGCGCGTGATCACGATACGCGGTGATCCACTTGTCATCCTTTGTCAAAGCCGTGATCGCGCCTGCTGCGCAAGCTTCCTGCCCAATGTAGAGGTGGCAAAAGCCACGTATTTTCTGCATCCCGTAGAGCTGACCGGCTTTGTCCTCGAACTTTCTCATCAGGTACATCATTTCATACCAGCGGAGGTAGGTTTCTTTCGGGAAATCGGTCTTTACGGCTGTCTTGGGCTTTGCTTGGGCAGTTGTGGCCATATCAGTTACTTTTGAATAGGACTGCGAAAATAGCGTGAATTCCTCAATTCCCAACTAACATTTGTGACGGCGGACTGATGCGGCTCGAAAAACTACATTTAATCAATTTCAGGAATTACCATGAGGCAGAAATCTCTCTGGAGGGAAATGTGCATTGCTTTTTGGGCCGCAATGGTAGCGGCAAAACAAACCTGTTGGAAGCGATTTACTATTTGTCGTTTACGCGTGGAAAATTTCACGCGCAGGACGAAGCCAACATCAGGCACGGCGAAAAATCATTTGTGATCCGGGGTGTGTTTGAGCGTCAGGAAAAAAAAGAAGAGATCATTTGCTCGTTCTCCGCGGAGTCCAAAAAAGCGGTTTCCGCCAACGGAAAATTGTACAAAAGATTTTCCGAGCACATTGGGAAATTCCCCGTGATCATGATCGCGCCGAACGACATCGAGTTGATATGGGAGGGCGGAGAAATCCGAAGAAAATATTTCGACGTGCTGCTTTCACAGGTCGATGCAGTTTACCTCGAGCAGCTGATGCGCTACCAGCATTATCTCAGGCAAAGGAACAGTTTGCTCAAAATGTTTGCTGAGGGTACTCCGGTAGACAGCGTGCTGATCGATTCGTACGACGAAAATCTTTTGGAGAGTGGCGCAATCATTTACAACAAAAGACGAGAGTTCACCGATCAATTTCTTCCGCTGCTTCAGAGCAGATATGCATTTATTGCCGATGATAATAAGGAAGGCGTTCTGCTGAGCTACACCTCCTCGTTGAGCAACCATTCGTTCCGGAGCGATTTCAAGGAACAGTTTACCAAAGACGTTGCTGCGGGTCGCACGCTGGACGGTATTCATCGTGACGAGTATTTTTTTGGGATCGGCAGTCAGGAGCTTAGAAAATTCGGATCGCAAGGGCAGCAGAAATCCTTTCTGATTGCCCTGAAACTCGCAGAATATGACTATTTGAAGCAGCAGCGCGGCGTTGAACCGATCGTACTGCTGGACGACATTTTCGACAAACTCGACGACGACCGCATTTTGCGCCTTCTCAGGCTTGTCTCGGAGGGCCTCGGGCAGGTTTTCATCACAGACGCAAGACCCGCCGGCACAGACGCGTTTTTGGCAAAAGCAGGGATAAAAGCGCAACGGATACTGGTCGAGAAGGGGGTCATTCCATAAATGACGATCTTTGAACTATGGCAAAAAACCAACATGATGCCGTTCATATCAGCCAGGCGATACAGGCGCTGTTAAAATCGCAGCATCTGAAGCCAAAATTTGATGAGGCCAACGTCGTGGCTTCGTGGGAACGAATCGTGGGCAAAGCCATCGCAAAAAGAACCAAACGAATCTATGTCCGTGACAAAGTGCTTTTTGTAGAGTTGCAATCGCCTTCCATGAAGCATGAATTGAGCTATCATAAAGGTCAGATGCTCGATTTGTTTAAGAAGGAGTTTGGAGAGGCGGTAGTGGCGGAAATTGTTTTGATGTAGTGCCATCTGACGCTTTTTTGGGCCATTCTCAATTTTTTTCACTCGCTTGGCAATCACGAAAAAGCCATTAATTTTGCACTCCTGTTTTTTGAGAATGCCCTGTACCAGTCGTACAGTGATGTTTTTTTGAAGACAGGGACGTTCTAGGAAATAACAGACACGTTCACACGTAGTCGTTGGCTCAGATGTGTGAAAAACCGGGGAGATACTCAAGCGGCCAACGAGGACAGACTGTAAATCTGTTGACTTATGTCTTCACAGGTTCGAATCCTGTTCTCCCCACAGCGCCCGCCGCAGCTTTAGCGAAGGAGGGCAGAGTCGTCTTGGCAATTGACGTGAGCCGGAGAAATAATATCCGCCTTCGCGCAACGCTAAGGCAGACAATGCGGGAGTAGCTCATCCCGATCCCGATAGCTATCGGGGCTATCGGGAGGTAAGCGATAGCAAGGGTGAAATTTAAAAGCGGGAGTAGCTCATCCCGATGGCTATCGGGAGGTAGGCGATAGCCAAGGGCGAAATTTAAAAGCGGGAGTAGCTCAGTTGGTAGAGCGATAGCCTTCCAAGCTATAGGTCGCGAGTTCGAACCTCGTTTCCCGCTCGAAAAAGCTGTTGGGTAAGAGCCGTTGGCTGTTGGCTTTTACCTGAAGATTTAAAGTTTCTTCAAACAACAGTGCCGAGAAAAGAGTAATTGAGAGTGTAGGTGGCTTTGCCAACGGCCAACAGCCAATGGCCAACCGCCGTTTCGCTGTTGTAGCTCAGTGGTAGAGCACTTCCTTGGTAAGGAAGAGGTCGTGAGTTCAATCCTCATCAACAGCTCTGAAAAGTTGGAGAGTTGAATCACTTTGTCCACCGAAGCTGTGACGATGGCAAGGCGGAAGGAAGTGAAGGTGGATCAACAGCTCGACTTGAGAACATTAAAATTCTGGCAACGGCCAGAAATGAACTTTGAAATCATTATGTATTGAGACTGACGGATCACCGGTGGGTAGCGACCATCATGAAGGTGTCCGGATTTCTCCGGTACGAATAACCCTTATCCGAAAGGCTTAAAATGTTTAGGGTGTATCTCCTCAGACGGAGGAGACGTGAATTGTAATTTATTAAATCAATTTATACACTTTAAACAACTTAACAGGGATTTTCAAATATGGCAAAGGAAACATTCGACCGTTCCAAACCGCACGTTAACGTCGGCACAATCGGCCACGTTGACCACGGTAAGACTACACTCACCGCTGCGATCACAACCGTTCTTGCAAAGAAAGGTTTGGCGTCAGTAAGAGACTTCTCATCAATTGATAACGCGCCCGAAGAAAAAGAGCGTGGTATCACGATCAACACCTCACACGTAGAATATCAGACAGAAAAGCGTCACTATGCGCACGTTGACTGTCCGGGCCACGCTGACTATGTGAAAAACATGGTGACGGGTGCTGCCCAGATGGACGGTGCTATCCTCGTGGTAGCCGCTACTGACGGTCCGATGCCTCAAACACGCGAACACATCCTTCTTGCCCGTCAGGTAGGTGTGCCTGCCCTGGTGGTGTTCATGAACAAAGTTGACTTGGTTGACGACGCAGAATTGCTCGACCTCGTTGAAATGGAAGTACGCGAACTTCTCTCTTCTTACAACTTCCCTGGCGACTCAATGCCGGTGATCCGTGGATCAGCACTCGGCGCCCTCAACGGCGAAGCGAAGTGGGTTGAAAAAGTGGAAGAACTCATGAAGGCCGTTGACGAATACATACCCCTTCCGGTTCGTGCTATCGACAAAGACTTCCTCATGCCGGTTGAAGACGTGTTCTCGATCACAGGTCGTGGAACTGTTGCTACAGGCCGTATCGAACGCGGTGTGATCAAGACTGGCGACCCGGTTCAGATCCTTGGAATGGGTGCAGAAAACCTTTCTTCTACCATCACGGGCGTGGAAATGTTCCGGAAGATCCTCGACAGAGGTGAAGCCGGCGACAACGTAGGTCTGCTCCTCCGCGGTATTGAAAAAGACCAGATCGCACGCGGTATGGTTATCTGTAAGCCCGGAACTGTCACTCCTCACGCCAAATTCAAGGCTGAGGTGTACGTCCTGAGCAAGGAAGAAGGTGGCCGTCACACGCCGTTTTTCAATAAATACCGTCCTCAGTTCTTCTTCCGCACGACCGATGTAACGGGCGAAATCAAACTGCCTACAGGGGTAGAAATGGTGATGCCTGGCGACAACGTGTCGATCGAAGTTGAGCTGATTAACAAAATCGCCATGGAAAAAGGACTCCGTTTCGCTATCCGCGAGGGTGGCCGTACGGTAGGTTCTGGTCAGGTGACTGAAATCATCGACTAATTCCCGTCGGTTTTTTAGCGACCAAAGCTTTTGCCGACGTCGTTAACTAATTGATAATCAATAGAGAACGTTTCCTGGAAAATTCCGGGAAACGTTTTTGTTTTGAGCCCATTTGTCCTACCTTTGCAGTCCTTTTGAATTTAGGGTACGGGGCTGGGCCGCAGAAGCCTGAGCGAAGGCGGCCAGAGTTTAAAAGGGCTCTCCGCGGGAAGGGAAACGGACGGTAAAAGGACCAGAACACACGGGTGTAGCTCAATTGGTAGAGTAGCGGTCTCCAAAACCGTTGGCTGGGAGTTCGAGTCTCTCCACCCGTGCATTGCCCGACGAAGCTTTAGCGAAGTCGGGCATAGTCCGACAAAGCCTTAGCGAAAGTCGGGCATCGTCCGACGAAGCTTTGGCGGAGTCAGGCATCGTCTGACGAAGCTTTAGCGGAGTCAGACATCGGCAACCGAAGTTGGGCCGGGAGCCTGAAAAGGCTCCGAAAGGAAGTTGGAAATGTGGGTTCTGAAAGAGGAACCAGGGATTTATAAGTCAGAAAAGATGGAAAAAGTCAAGAATTACCTGTTAGACTGCGTGGATGAGGTCCGCAACAAGGTCTCATGGCCTAAGTTCAGCGAACTCCAAGGCAGCGCCATTCTGGTACTCGTAGCTTCTTTGATTTTTGCCCTTGTGATCTGGGTAATTGACTTGAGTTTTCAGAGCGCATTGAACTGGTTCTACCAGGAATTTTAAGCAGCATGGAAATGAGCGAACTAAAGTGGTACGTATTGCGCGTGATCAGTGGACAGGAAAAGAAAGTTAAATCTTACCTGGAAACTGAGATTGACCGCTCGAAGCTCACGGAATCGATTCCCCAGGTGCTCATCCCTTCTGAAAAGGTGTATGAGATGAGGAACGGAAAGAAGAAAATGCGGGAGAAGAACTTCTTCCCCGGCTATGTGCTGATCTCAGCGGATCTCGCACACCCGGAAGCGCATCACACGGTGACCAATATCCCTGGTGTGATTGGATTCCTGGGCAACAATGGAACAGGCTCTGCAAAAGACCCCGTTCCGTTGAGACAGTCGGAAGTAAACCGGATTTTAGGTAAGGTTGACGAGGTAGACGAAGTAGGTGAAAAGCTGGAAAGACCTTTTATAAAGGGAGAGTCCGTGAAAGTGATGGATGGTCCTTTCAGCGGATTTACCGGAGCGGTGGAGGAAATTTTCGAAGACAAGAAGAAACTGAATGTGATGGTCAAAATATTCGGTCGCAATACGCCGGTCGAGTTGAGCTACATGCAGGTTGAAAAGTTAGATTAACAATACAATAGCGAAGTCTAAATATTGAGCGAAGACGAATATGGCAAAGGAAGTTACAGGCTATTTGAAACTACAGGTGAAAGGCGGCGCGGCCAACCCCGCTCCCCCCATCGGACCTGCCCTCGGTAGCAAGGGTTTGAACATCATGGATTTCTGCAAGCAGTTTAACGCTCGCTCGCAGGACAAGCCGGGACAAACGCTCCCCGTGCTGATCACCATCTATAATGACAAGTCTTTTGACTTCGTTATAAAAACACCTCCCGCTGCTGTTTTGATCATGGAAGCAATCAAGCTTCAAAAAGGATCGAAGGAGCCAAATCGTTCTAAAGTAGGTTCGATCTCCTGGGATCAGATCAAGAAGATCGCCGAATTGAAAATGCCTGACCTCAATGCCTTCAAGGTTGAGTCAGCTATGAAAATGATTGCAGGAACCGCCCGCAGCATGGGTGTCACTGTCAGTGGCGCAGCACCCTGGGATAAATAATATTGAGCGAAGTCGAAATATATTGAGCGTAGACGAAATAAGATCATGGCAAGGATTTCAAAAAACAGAAAAGCCGTAATGGCAAAGTTCAATGCAGAGAAGCAATATTCTCTGACGGATGGCGCTAAGGTTTTGAAAGACATCACCTTCACCAAGTTTGATGCTTCGGTGGATGTGGATATCCGTCTCGGTGTTGATCCCAAAAAATCAGACCAGATGGTACGTGGTGTAGTTTCTCTTCCGCACGGTTTGGGAAAGACCGTACGGGTGCTGGTTCTTTGCACACCTGACAAAGTTCAGGAAGCAAAAGACGCGGGTGCCGAGCACGTGGGCCTCGATGACTATGTAACAAAAATTGAAGGCGGCTGGACAGATATCGATGTGATCATCTGTACTCCGACCGTCATGGCAAAAGTTGGTAAACTCGGAAAGGTATTGGGACCTCGTGGTCTTATGCCGAACCCGAAGTCCGGAACCGTAACCCTCGAAGTTGGTAAAGCAGTGAAAGAAGTGAAAGCGGGTAAGGTGGACTTTAAAATCGACAAACAAGGAATCATTCACGCATCCATAGGTAAGGCTTCCTTCAGCGCGGAAAAGATAAAAGACAATGCCGCTGAACTTATTAACATGGTTGCGAAGCTAAAGCCGGCCTCTTCGAAAGGGACCTATTTCCAAAGCATAAGCCTTTCGACGACTATGAGTCCCGGAATAATGATTGACACGAACACGATTGGGGCCTAAAATTTTAAGACGATGACCCGAGAAGAAAAAGGACAGATTATTGACGAGTTGGCGGAGAAATTCGCAAACCACAGTCATTTCTATATTACCGACGCTTCCGGTTTTACGGTAGAACAGATCAATGCGTTCCGCAGGATCTGCTTCAACAAAGGTGTAGAGTACCGTGTGTACAAAAACACCCTGATCCGCAAAGCCCTGGAGAAGAACAACGCCGGTAATTTCGAGCCTATTTACAAGGTGTTGCATGGTTTTTCTGGCGTAATCTTTTCCAAAGAATCTGGAAATTTGCCCGCCAAAGCGATCAAGGAATACCGGAAGAAGAACGAAGGAAAGCCTGCTTTCAAAGGTGCTTCCATCGACTCCGACCTGTTCATAGGTGAGGAAAATCTCAATGTTCTCAGCGACCTCAAGTCGAAGAATGAGATCATTGGGGAAATCATTTCAATGCTGCAGTCACCTGCGCAGAATGTCTTGTCTGGTCTGTTGAGCAGCAAGAGCACGATTGCAGGATTGGTGAAAACATTGGAAGGAAGAGCAAAATAATTGTTGAACTGAATTTTTAAACACTTACAATCATGGCTGATATCAAAGCAATTGGCGATCAACTGGTAGAGCTTTCTGTAAAGGAAGTAACTGAACTCGCTTCTTATCTGAAAGAAACCTATGGAATCGAACCCGCTGCTGCGGCTGTAGTAGCTGCAGGTCCTGCTGCCGGTGGTGGCGGTGGCGCGGCTGCTGCTGAGAAAACTAACTTCGATGTAGTATTGAAATCCCCCGGCGCCAACAAACTTCAAATTGTGAAGCTTGTGAAGGAACTTACCGGTCTTGGCTTGAAAGAAGCAAAAGACATGGTAGACGGCGCTCCCAAGACTATCAAAGAAGGTTTACCTAAAGACGAAGCAGAAAACCTCAAGAAGCAACTTACTGAAGCAGGTGCTGAAGTAGAGTTGAAATAAGCTTCTTGAAAGACGCAGGGTACCGTCTTATAAAGCTTAGACGCCCCAATCTCCGTCCCGATAACCATCGGGACGGGGGTGGGGTTACTCTATTTGTACCTGTGTGTTATACTATAGTCAGTACATTTTAAATACTACGCACCTTGGCAAAGAAGACTATTAATAACAGGATTGATTTTTCAAACATTGAGAAGATCATTGATTATCCTGATTTTCTCGATCTTCAACTGCAATCCTTCAAAGACTTTTTACAAATCGAAACGCCTGCCGAAAAAAGGCAGAACGAAGGTCTCTTTAAAGTGTTCGCTGAGAACTTTCCGATCTCCGACTCGCGCGAGAACTTCGTACTCGAATTTGTCGACTATACCATCGACCCTCCGAAATATTCGGTAGACGAGTGTATCGATCGCGGTCTGACTTTCTCCGTTCCGCTGAAAGCCAAGCTTCGCCTCACCTGTAACGATGAGGACAATGAGGATTTTGAAACCATCGAACAGGAAGTGTTCCTTGGAAACATTCCTTATATGACCGAAAAAGGTTCCTTCGTGATCAATGGAGCCGAACGTGTCATCGTTTCCCAACTGCACCGTTCACCCGGTGTGTTCTTTGCCATGAGCAAGCACACCAACGGTACCAAACTCTACTCTGCAAGGATCATCCCTTTCAAGGGATCCTGGATCGAGTTTGCAACCGACGTGAACTCAGTGATGTATGCTTACATCGACAGAAAGAAAAAATTCCCCGTTACCACGCTGCTCCGCGCAATCGGATATGGAACGGATAAAGATATCCTCGACCTATTCGGCCTCTCCGAAGAAGTTGAAGCGACCAAAGCCACACTTAAGAAAGTGGTTGACCGCAAGCTTGCTGCCCGCGTCCTCAAGACCTGGACGGAAGACTTTGTGGATGAAGATACCGGTGAAGTGGTTTCTATCGACAGAAACGAAGTGCTCCTCGAACGCGATCACGTCCTGACAGCCGAGGATGTTGATACGATCGTAGAAAGCGGCGTGAAGTCGATCATCCTCCACCGCGACGATGTGAACGTTACAGACTACCACATCATCTTCAATACGCTCGCTAAAGACAACTCGAACTCCGAAAAAGAAGCGGTCGAACAGATCTACCGCCAGCTCCGCAACACCGAAGCCCCCGACGAACAAACAGCTCGCGATATCATCCAGAGCTTGTTCTTCAGCGAAAAGCGTTATGACCTCGGTGAAGTAGGTCGCTACAGGATCAATAAGAAACTGGGATTGGAACTCAGCGCCGACCAGCGCGTCCTCACAACTCAGGACATTATCCTGATCGTGAAATATCTCATCGGACTCGTAAACTCCAAAGCCCTCGTGGACGACATCGACCACTTGAGCAACAGAAGGGTACGTACCGTGGGCGAACAACTCTATACACAGTTCGGCGTCGGCCTCGCACGTATGGCCCGCACGATCAAGGAAAGAATGAATGTCCGCGACAACGAAGACTTCAAGCCCGTTGACTTGATCAATGCAAGAACGCTTTCGTCTGTGATCAACTCGTTCTTCGGAACGAACCAGCTCTCACAGTTCATGGACCAAACCAACCCGCTCGCCGAGATCACGCACAAGCGTCGTATGTCGGCGCTGGGACCCGGCGGTCTTTCACGTGAGCGTGCAGGTTTCGAGGTTCGTGACGTGCACTATACGCACTACGGTCGCCTTTGTACCATTGAAACACCGGAAGGTCCGAACATCGGATTGATCTCCTCACTTTGCGTTCACGCGAAAGTGAATAAGATGGGATTCATTGAAACCCCCTATCGCAAGGTCGAGAACGGAAAAGTGAGACTGAAAGACATCATCTTCCTTACCGCGGAAGAAGAGGATACTTTCAACATCGCCCAGGCAAATGCCCGACTCAAAACGAATGGTGAGTTCATCGCAGAAAAAGTGAAAGCACGCTTTGAAGGTGACTTCCCCGTGGTTGAACCAGCAGAGGTTAAGTACATGGATGTTGCGCCGAACCAGATCGTGTCGATCGCGGCATCGCTCATCCCGTTCCTCGAGCATGACGATGCGAACCGTGCCCTCATGGGTTCAAACATGCAGCGTCAGGCCGTGCCTTTGATGAGACCCGAAGCTCCTATCGTAGGAACGGGTCTCGAAGGACGCATCGCCCTGGATTCACGTTCGCTCATCCTCGCTGAAGGCAGCGGTGTGGTCGACTTCGTCGACTCCAAGAAAATTGTAATTAAATACGACGTCACCGATGAGCAACAGCTTGTTCGCTTCGACGACGAATTCAAAACATACAAACTGATCAAGTTCAGAAGGACCAACCAGGATACCTGTATCAACCTGACGCCGCTCGTGAAGAAAGGCCAGAAGGTGGAGAAAGGTCAGCCACTGTGTCAGGGTTATGCTACCGAGAATGGCGAGCTCGCATTGGGCCGCAACCTGCTCGTAGCCTACATGCCTTGGCAGGGTTACAACTTCGAGGATGCGATTGTTATCAGCGAACGCGTGGTTCAGGATGACATCTACACATCCATCCACGTCGAAGAATTTGAACTTGAAGTACGTGACACAAAACGCGGTGAAGAAGAACTCACGTCTGAAATCCCGAACGTAAGCGAGGAAGCTGTGAAGCACCTCGATGAGAATGGGATCATCCGGGTGGGGGCTGAAGTTCGCGAAGGTGATATCCTCATCGGTAAGATTACTCCGAAAGGAGAGACCGATCCGACACCTGAAGAAAAACTTCTCCGTGCGATCTTCGGTGACAAGGCCGGTGATGTGAAGGATGCGTCCATGAAGGCGCCCCCCTCGCTCAAGGGCGTTGTCATCGAAACCAAACTCTTCTCTCGTCCCAAGCGTGACAAGGATGTTCGCTCGAAGTCGAAGAAGGAACTTGATGCATTGAAGAGCCGCTACAGCAAGTCATTGGCTGACTTGCGTACGGAAATGGTCAAGAAACTCACGACAATTCTTACAGGTAAGTCAAGCCAGGGTGTGAAGCACAAGTTTGGCGACGAATTGATCTCAAAAGGTGTGAAGTTCTCCAGCAAGGTGATCGAGAGCAATCTCTTCCCTGATAAGAACATCTACCGCGACGAGAGCAATTACAACGTACCTGAGGAAGTCAATCTGATCGCAGACGTCAGTCTGGAGACCTGGACGACCGATGATCACACGAATGAATTGATTGCTGAGATCGTGAAAAACTATCTCAACAAACGCAATGTGATCGCCGGAGAGTTCAAGCGCGAGAGATTTACACTCGAAGTCGGAGATGAACTGCCCGCGGGCATCGTACAGCTTGCGAAAGTGTACGTTGCGAAGAAGCGCAAATTGAAGGTGGGAGACAAGATGGCCGGTCGTCACGGTAACAAGGGTGTTGTAGCCCGTATCGTGCGCGACGAAGACATGCCGTTCCTCGAAGATGGAACGCCCGTCGACATCTGTCTTAACCCGCTCGGTGTGCCTTCACGTATGAACCTGGGACAGATCTACGAAACGGTGTTGGCATGGGCCGGCAAGAAACTCGGACGCAAGTATGCTACTCCGATCTTCGACGGTGCAAGCATCGACGACGTATCCGCAGAATTGAAAGAAGCTGGTCTTCCTGAATTCGGAAGAACCTATCTCTACGATGGTCTCACAGGTCAGAAGTTTGATCAACCCGTTACGGTGGGTATGGCATACATGCTGAAGCTCGGACACTTGGTAGATGATAAGATGCACGCACGCTCTATCGGACCTTACTCACTCATCACGCAACAGCCTCTGGGCGGTAAAGCTCAGTTCGGTGGTCAGCGCTTCGGTGAAATGGAGGTTTGGGCGATCGAGGCATTTGGTGCATCGCATATCCTCCAGGAGATCCTCACGATCAAGTCTGACGACGTGATCGGAAGGGCAAAAGCATATGAGTCGATTGTGAAAGGAGAGAATATGCGCAAGCCGAACATCCCTGAATCATTCAATGTATTGGTTCATGAATTGAGAGGCCTCGCACTCGAAATTACAATGGATTAATTCGGCAAGAGGCACTTGGCTTCTTGCAGCAATTGCCAAAAGCCAAAGGCCAAAAGCCAATAGCAGAACCAGAATTAGTTAGTTAACTGAAAACAGCAAAAAGCATGTCATTCAGAAAAAATAAAAAGATCAACAACGACTTCTCTAAAATCACCATCAGCCTTGCTTCCCCGGAGTCAATCCTGGAAAGCTCGCATGGCGAGGTGACACAGCCCGAGACGATTAACTACAGAACCTACAAACCTGAGATGGGTGGTCTGTTCTGCGAGCGCATCTTCGGTCCGGTGAAAGACTGGGAATGTCATTGCGGGAAATATAAGCGCATTCGTTACAAGGGTATTATCTGCGACCGTTGCGGTGTGGAAGTGACTGAGAAAAAAGTGCGTCGTGAGCGCATGGGTCACATTGAACTCGTAACACCGGTTGCTCATATCTGGTACTTCCGCTCTTTGCCGAATAAAATTGGCTATCTGCTCGGTCTTCCTACCAAGAAACTCGACCAGATCATCTACTATGAGCGCTACGTTGTCATTCAGCCTGGTATCAAGGAAGAAGATGGCGTAAACAGACTGGATTTCCTCACAGAAGAAGAATATCTCGACATCGTCGACAAACTTCCGCGTGAGAACCAGATGCTCGACGACAACGATCCGAAGAAATTCATCGCGAAGATGGGTGCCGATGCATTGGAAATGCTCCTGAGCCGTGTGAAGTTGGATGAACTTTCTTACGAACTCCGTCACCAGGCTGCTACCGACACCTCACAACAGCGTAAAGCTGAAGCGTTGAAGCGCCTGAAAGTGGTGGAAGCGTTCCGCGAAGCAAACACCCGCGTAGAGAACAGACCGCAGTGGATGATCATCAAGATGGTACCGGTGATTCCTCCGGAACTTCGTCCGCTCGTTCCGCTCGATGGCGGCCGTTTCGCAACGTCAGATTTGAACGACCTGTATAGAAGGGTTATCATCCGCAACAACCGCCTCAAGCGCCTCATCGACATCAAGGCACCTGAAGTGATCCTCCGTAACGAGAAGCGTATGCTTCAGGAGGCTGTCGACTCATTGTTTGACAACTCCCGCAAAGTAAATGCGGTGCGTTCAGAAGGAAACCGCGCCCTGAAATCCCTCAGCGACATGCTGAAAGGAAAACAAGGACGCTTCCGTCAGAACCTGCTCGGTAAACGCGTTGACTATTCAGGTCGTTCGGTAATTGTTGTTGGTCCTGAATTGAAACTGCATGAGTGCGGTCTGCCGAAAGACATGGCGGCTGAATTGTTCAAGCCGTTCATTATCCGCAAACTCATTGAAAGAGGTATTGTAAAGACTGTTAAGTCTGCAAAGAAAATAGTGGATCGCAAAGATCCTGTCGTGTGGGATATTTTGGAAAACGTGTTGAAAGGACACCCCGTGCTCCTCAACCGCGCTCCAACGCTCCACAGACTGGGTATCCAGGCGTTCCAGCCCAAGCTGATCGAGGGAAAAGCGATCCAGCTGCACCCGCTCGTTTGTACGGCGTTCAACGCTGACTT
This sequence comes from Cyclobacteriaceae bacterium, assembly GCA_044227305.1. Taxonomy (GTDB): domain Bacteria; phylum Bacteroidota; class Bacteroidia; order Cytophagales; family Cyclobacteriaceae; genus ELB16-189. The sequence goes on from JBGAFJ010000004.1 coordinate 578,737, forward strand.
CGACGGTGACCAGATGGCCGTTCACGTTCCGCTTGGACAAGAAGCGATCGTGGAGGCTTCGTTGCTGATGCTGTCTTCGCACAACATCCTCAACCCTTCTAATGGTGCGCCGATCACCGTTCCTTCTCAGGACATGGTGTTGGGATTGTACTACCTCACCAAAGGCAGAAAAGGCGAGAAGGGTGAAGGCAAAACATATTTCTCTCCGGAGGAAGTTATCATCGCCTACAACGAAGGCAAACTTTCAAAGCACGCAATCATCAAGGTTCGTGTGAAAGCGAAAGACAAGAAGACCGGATTGGTTACGCCGCAGACCCTGGAAACAGTGACAGGCCGTGTGATCTTCAACCAGGTGATGCCCGAAGAAGTGGGTTATATCGATGAACTTCTCACCAAGAAGAAACTTCAAACTATCATCGCCGATGTATATAAGATCGCAGGTTTGTCCAAGGCTGCTAAGTTCCTCGATGACATCAAGGAACTTGGATTCCAGATGGCATACCGCGGTGGTCTTTCCATCGGTTTGAATGATGTGAAGATCCCTGCAGAAAAAGAGAAGCTAGTAGCGACGGCTCAGGCTGAAGTAGACGGCGTGTGGAATAACTACATGATGGGTCTTATCACCGACAACGAGCGTTACAACCAGGTGATCGATATCTGGACAAGAACGAATACACTTCTTACCAATACGCTGATGAAGCAGTTGGAAGAAGATCAGGCCGGCTTTAACTCGATCTACATGATGATGCACTCCGGTGCCCGTGGTTCGAGAGAGCAGATTCGTCAGCTCGGCGGTATGCGTGGTCTGATGGCGAAACCTCAGAAGAACCTCGCGGGCTCTGTAGGTTCCATCATCGAGAACCCGATCCTTTCAAACTTCAAAGAAGGTTTGGATGTGTTAGAGTACTTCATCTCTACGCACGGTGCCCGTAAAGGTCTTGCGGATACGGCGTTGAAAACGGCCGATGCAGGATACCTGACTCGCCGCCTCGTTGACGTGGCGCAGGATCTTGTGATCACGGAAGAAGATTGCGGTACACTGCGTGGATTGAAAGTAACCGCTCTCAAAGACAACGAAGATATCGTTGAGCCTTTGTCAGAACGTATTCTCGGACGCGTGTCTGTTCATGACCTCTATGATCCGATCACAGACGAACTCGTTTGTGCGGCCGGTCAGGAGATCACTGAAGAGATCGCAGCGAAGATCGATACAACCAGCATCGAGGAAGTGGAGATTCGCTCCATCCTTACTTGCGAATCGCGTGTGGGTGGATGTACCAAGTGCTACGGCCGCAACCTGGCAACAGGTCGCATGGTACAAGCCGGTGAGGCAGTGGGTGTAATCGCCGCACAGTCAATTGGTGAACCCGGAACGCAGCTTACACTCCGTACATTCCACGTGGGTGGTGCGGCTTCAAACATCGCGACGGAAGCAAGCATTCGTGCGAAATTCTCAGGAACGATAGAGTTCGAAGGTATCCGTACCATCGACACAACCGATAAAGACGGCAACAAAGTGAAAGTGGTAATGGGCCGTACCGGTGAGATCAGGATTGTGGAGAAAGACAAGAACCGCGTGCTCATCAGCAACAACGTTCCTTACGGCGCATTCCTGCACGTGAAGGAAGGACAGAAAGTTGAGAAAGGCGACGAGTTGTGTAACTGGGATCCTTATAACGCTGTGATCCTTTCCGAATTCGACGGAGAGATCGAATACGAAGCGATCATTGAAGGTATTACTTATAAAGAGGAGTCAGACGAACAGACTGGTCACCGTGAAAAAGTGATCACGGAGACGCGTGATAAGACGAAGAACCCTGCTATCATCGTGAAGGGTAAGAGCGAAACCAAAGGATACAACATCCCGGTGGGTGCTCACTTGGCGGTGGATGCAGGCGAGCAGATCAAAGCCGGCCAGGTGCTTGTGAAGATTCCTCGCGCAGTAGGTAAGTCACGCGACATCACGGGTGGTCTGCCTCGCGTAACGGAATTGTTCGAAGCGCGTAACCCGTCGAACCCGGCTGTAGTCAGCGAGATCGATGGTGTGGTGACCTATGGTGGTATCAAACGCGGTAACCGCGAGATATTCATCGAGTCACGCGATGGTGTGCAGAAACGCTACCTCGTACCGCTCTCGAAGCACATCCTCGTTCAGGACAACGACTTTGTGAAAGCCGGTCAGCCTTTGTCTGATGGTGCGATCACTCCTTCGGACATCCTGTCGATTAAAGGACCGACCGCGGTTCAGGAATATCTCGTGAACGAAATCCAGGAGGTTTACCGCCTCCAGGGTGTGAAGATCAACGACAAGCACATCGAGGCTATCGTAAGCCAGATGATGCAGAAAGTTGAAATCATCGACAGCGGTGATACCAGCTTCCTGCAGGGCGAGTATGTTGACAAGCTCGAATTCCGTGAAGTGAACGACCTCGTGCTCGACAAGAAAGTTGTGCTCGAAGCCGGAGACTCTCAGAAGTTCAAGCCCGGTCAGATCGTGACAGCACGTGAGTTGCGTGACGAGAATTCTTCGCTGAAGAGAAAAGATCAGAAGATTGTGGAAGTACGCGATGCGATGCCGGCCGTTTCAAGACCGACTCTGCAAGGTATCACACAAGCGTCTTTGAAAACCGAAAGCTGGCTGTCAGCTGCATCCTTCCAGGAAACGACGAAGGTGTTGAGCGAAGCTGCCATCCGCGGTAAGGCTGATAACCTCGCCGGCTTGAAGGAGAACGTGATCGTTGGTCACCTCATCCCTGCTGGTACAGGTCAGCGCACATTCAATGATTTGATCGTAGGCTCTGAAGAAGAGTACGAGAAGATGGAGGCGTCGCAAAACGCGCCCGCTCCTCGCAGAGAGACGAAAGAGCAGATTGCGTAAGAGCACTGAATCATAATCGAAACCCCTTCGGAAACGGAGGGGTTTTTTGTTGTTTGGAAATTCGCCACGGAAGACACGGATGAGCACGGAAATGCGCGAATCTCAATAGGCATGAGCGGCTAAACCGATTTTCAAAAACATTTATCCGCGTGAACCTGTGTCCTCGGTGGCTTAAAAATCATAACTTCGTTATTCATTAGCAGCACCATGGCAGACGACAAAAACCAACCGCAAAACCAAATAAACATCGAACTGAGTGAAGAGATCGCTGAAGGCGTTTATTCCAACCTCGCGATGATTGCCCATTCCAACAGTGAGTTTGTGATCGACTTTATTCGTCTCATGCCCGGCGTACCGAAAGCGAAAGTGAAATCACGCATCGTAATAACCCCTGAACATGCCAAGCGTTTGCTGGCCGCATTGAAAGACAATATTGATAAATACGAAGCGGCATTCGGCGCCATCAAACGCACCGATGAGCTGCCGAAGTTCCCAATGAACTTTGGTGGAACTATGGGCGAAGCATAGATTTAGATTTAACTTTAATATTCGTGTGAAAGGATACCGCCCCCTTCCTGTGCGGAAATTCCAATGAAAAAAACAATTCTCCCGCTCATTCTGGCTGCTGCCTGGATCTCCATTTCGGAGTTTGTGCGCAATACCTTTTTGATCAGAAGCTATTGGATAGACCACTATCAAAAACTCGGTTTGATTTTTCCGGAGCAAGGGATCAACGGCGCGGTGTGGGGCATCTGGTCTCTAAGTTTTTCGTTCGTATTATTTTTCCTTGCCAAAAAGTTTACCCTTGTTGAAACCGTGCTGCTCGGATGGGTCATTGGATTCTTGCTGATGTGGCTGGTGATCGGTAATCTGGGTGTTTTGCCCTATCGGATACTGCCTTTAGCGGTGCCATTGAGCATGCTGGAAGTGTACGTGGCTGTATTCATCGTAAATAAATTTTCTAAATAGCCGTTAAAGATCGACCTGGCTTGCGCGATTGCATTTTTTGAGAAGGCCTCTGAAAAGAAAAAATTCAAAGAAATGTATCGATATGTTGACATCTCTATGCTCAAGGATTCAATAGTTCTAAACAATTTGAAAAAACAGTAGTCAAATTATTGAGCACCAATCAATTATTTGCTTAACATTTTTTCTTAGTGGTGTCTTTATTAACAGCATACGAGTCGATCGGGCTGATAAAATCAAAGACATTCTGCTAGGCGTTCGATTGGCACCCGTCTCATACGGACTTCTTAACTTGGAACTATTCTTATTATGAGACTAGAGTTAGAATTACAATACGCAGAGTTTCATCCAGACCAGGTTGAAAAAATTGGACCGGTCGATTTAGAACAGGCGCTAAAGATCATTTATTCTTTTCCCTGGGACAGAGAATTTCAGAAAATTGAAGAAAGGACCAGGGAAGACTTATTTTCGACCGTTCCCAATGTTTCGATAAAGAATCGGAACAAGGAGATACTGATCGTTTCAGCAAGAGATAATTCGAATTTTATTATCGAATTATTGACCCCTACCCAGCGTGGAGAACAAATTGTGCCATTTAACACCTTCGACAACAAACAAGGATTAACGATTGAGGACATAGTCGCAAAGTTTTATGATGGGTCTATTAAAAAGACTCTTAAACTAAAACCGCTTAAGCTTATTGAGACAAAAGGCGGGGATGTCTACAGACTGAAAGAATACCCACTATTTGTGGCTGGACTGATAGCTGGACCATTGACTTTAATATTGATTATTGACTTTTGGGCAAACGGACTTACCTCAAAAGCACTACCCGCAATTTATTTAGTTGGGGTTATTATTGTCCTTATCGGTTTTTCGGCAATGATAACGCTCCAATATCTTGCAAACGACTGGGGCAAGGAAGTTTCATTTGAGGATGGTGTGATAATAATCAAGCAAAAAGGGCAGGAAATCAAAATAAGGAAAAGCGATATAGACCAGGTTACCATTGTAGGAAATGAACATAATCGCAGGTTGAGCTCCTATAGTTATGCAAGAATTAAGACAAAAGACAGCAAGGCATTCGTTGTGACTTCTTTCATCATGGAACCCATGGAACTCGTAAATAAGTTAAAGGTTAATCACAAAGAAGAGTCTGTCTTTCTTCCTACCATTCGCTTTGACGTTCACTCTGAAAAGGAAAAAGAAAAGATTAGGCGTGAAAGCGAAAAAAAGAAGATTGAGTTTCTTGAGAACTTCAAAAATTACGATGACTCAAAACTCAGGCAAATAATAAGTGATAGGAAAAGTTATGCCAAATATGCTGTTGAGGCGGCCACCGAAATATTAAAGCAAAGAAAAAATTACGACGATGCGGATAAGTCCTCATAAAACGGGTAACCTTTTGATCGTTGTTTTTGTATTCGGAATAGTTTTATTTATAGTTAATGTTAACGACAACTCAAAAGGACTGCGATATCAGTTGAATGAATTGTATGAAACAGAATTTGACAGTTGTTTGCTGACCACTGTACATTTGAATCGCGCTCGTGAATTTGTTTCTAGGGACGATTATTCAACGTTCAGCATAGATTGCTCTAAAAAAAGCTATCCAATTCTGCTGGACGATTCTGACAAAAGGGATTTATTTAACTCAGGCAATCGCATAACTAAAAGGAGAAAGTCATTGGATCTTCTAATTTCCGACGACACCAATATTTACAAGATCAGACTTCAGGATCCGGAAAATATGGACAGCAGACGCTTTGCAATTGGAGTGATTCTGGCTTTCATGGTATTTTTAGTTGCCCTGATTTTGATCCTGCCAAATTCGGTTTTCGATCCAAATGGGTAATTAGTTTCAGCGGCAAGGACCTAAACCGCCCAATGGGAATTTTACAAGCCCTGTATCCAGCATCATTTATTCCGCAGATTCTATTCTCGTTTTTACTAAATTCACTGTGATTTAGGTTTTCGTTCAATCTGTTAATATCCAATCATGGCCTATAAAACCCAAGACTTTGCTAAATCTGCCCTGCTGATCTTGCTTTGCATTCTCGCAGAGGCAACCATTGCACAGGATGGTACAATCTATCCGCTCGCTGCACCTGCCGAACCGAATGCCATTCCACTCGGCACAGGAGGCGTCAAAGACCAACCCGCGTCCGAATCCTGGTTCCGCCAGTGGGGTGACCCCATGGCGCGCAACATCACCACTGCAACGCTTACTCCCTTCCTGCCGGAACCCGGCAAAGCGAATGGAGCGGCCGTGATCGTAGCACCTGGTGGCGGATTCAGATGGCTTTCCATGGGCAATGAAGGTTGGGAAGTTGCTGAGGCGCTTGCCAAACAAGGTATCGCGGCATTCGTACTCAAGTATCGACTTCATCCGACTGCCCCGTCACTTGACGAATTCAAGGCCTGGATGGAGCGACCCCGCACACCACCGGCTGATGCGACCAAAGATGGCACACCACCCAGTCCACCTCAACTCGACCTCACCAACCAACTTCAGGATGCGGAAGCAGCGTATGCCCTGATCGTAAAACGTTCTAAAGAGTGGGGTGTGGATGTAAACAGAATTGGCATGATCGGTTTCTCAGCAGGCGCCGGACTCACCATGCATGCAACCTTAAACTCCCAGACCATGCACCTGGCATTCATTGGTCCGATCTATGGCGGAATGGGGCCGGTCAATGTGCCAAAAGGCGCGCCTCCCATGTTCAATGTGATAGCCACGGATGATTTTCTCTTTAAAGGTCAATTCGGGATTATTGATTCATGGTACAAGGCAGGAATCCCGGTGGAATTTCATCTATATCAGAATGGTGGTCATGGCTTCGGTCTTGGAAATCCCAATCGCACCAGCAATCGTTGGTTTGATGCATTTGTACATTGGCTGGATGTGAATCAGTTTCTCAAAGCGAAGCCGGCAAAATAAGTCGGCTATTTTCAAATAACGAGGCAGAAAACTACTCATTCGCGGTTAGTATTTTCATCCAAGTCCAATCGGTTCGCTTACCCCAACATAATGAAGACGGTTTCGGTAACACTGATTTTTATTGTTGGAGCTTTCATTCTATGCAAAGCTCAGACAAAGTCGGATGAATCTCCCAAAGTACTGGTGTGGACAGAAGCCGATCGGAAGTATCTGCTCGACAACCTGATTCGCTCTAAAGATGAAATTTTAGCTGAAACGAAAAGCTTAAGTAAAGAGCAATGGAATTTCAAAGAGACGCCGGATCGTTGGAGCATCAACCAAATCATTGAGCACCTTTGCTTTTGGGAACTGATTCAGATGAATGAAATTTCTGTTGCGCTTAGGATGGGGCCCATGCCTGATTTTCCACAGCACCTTCCGGACAGCTTATTTATGGATCAGGATCCTGAGCGGCAAAACAAGAATATTACAACGGATTACACGAAACCCTTCACATATACGGTGCCACTCGGAAACAACGAAGGAAAAAATAATATCATTTGGTACACCAAAATGAGAACCGAGTCAATCGAATATTTGCAGAAGACCACTGATAATTTGCGGATACACTATATCTGTTTTGGGCCGAACATACATCAGAGGTATATGATGTTTTTTAAGCATTCTTACCGGCATTTAGGACAGATCCGCGAAATCAAAAAGCATCCTCTTTACCCAAAAAAGTGAATTGCTTGGTTTAGAGTTCCCTGATCCCGTTGGCGTTGGATTTTTACCGGATGCGATTGTCGCAATCGACCTAACAGATTGTCGCATTTGTACTACGATGATGTACGAATCTGATTCTATGTTTGTATATCAAGCGAAACAAAAATTTAACATCTGACCCTATGGAAAATACAGTATCAAAACCTAAACTCTGGACTTCTTATATCATGAGTGGCCTGGTGATTCTTTTTATGTTGATGGACAGCATCATGAAATTCGTAAAGCCACAACAGGTTATTGACGGGACCGTGAGCCTTGGCTTTGGCGAAGAACATATCACAGTCATCGGTGCGCTCGGATTGATCTCAACTTTGCTATACGCCTTCCCGCGAACGTCTGTACTGGGTGCGATTTTGTTGACCGGGTATTTTGGTGGAGCCGTCGCCACGCATCTTCGATTGAACAATCCGTTGTTTTCACACACGCTATTCACGGTTTACTTCGGAATTTTTGTTTGGGGTGGACTGTGGCTGCGAAACGCCAAATTGCGTGAACTGTTGCCGTTGCGACAGTAGCGAGGGAAGCTAATGGTGGCTGGCCCGTGATTTTTTGCAGATCAACATCGGTGAAGCAATCGATTCTTGACTGCTTTCCGTTATTCACCAGGAACAAATATCCCAAACTCGTAGGGCTTCAAAGTGATTTCAAGGTCGGCCTCACTGCCTTTGATGACTTTAACTGACCATAATTCATTCAACAGCGGCGGCGTTTTTCCGTGATGCGAAAACAATCCCCTGGCTGGCACAACTTTATCGCTGAAATTGAAAACAAAAAAAGCACGCTCATCCTCGCAGTTCCTAACATAGGCGGCAATAGCGGTGTCTTGAGTTTGAATCCAGCTTAGATTTTTCAGGTCAGCAACCTGGCGAAGTTTCCGTCGGATACTGATCAGCTTTCGGGTACCCTCAAAAACAAGATTCTCTACCGTCCCAGGTTCCCCCCGTTTGGCGTTTTTTCCCCAGTCAATCACCGGGCGGTGCATCCATCGATTATCATAACTTTTGCCCGGATCTTTGAGATAACTGTAGTCATTCGTGTAACCGGCTTCGTCACCGTAAAATATCATCGGCAGGCCACCGAGAAAAAGACTATGCGCCTGCATCATCAATAACTTTTGAATGGCGATGTTGATGAGAGTTTGATTGTTCCCATTCAAAGCTTTTTCCAATCCACACAATGATGCCAACGTTCCACTGATCCGCGCGTCGCCTGTTTTTGGATTCACGCCAAAGAGCGCCCCGGTGGCCGGCGAATTAGGAAACTGGCCCGAGTAGTAGTCCTTTAGATATTGTCTGTGAAGGGCCGGATCATTACCCGCCTGACGGATCATGTCGTCTTCAAATCCAAGCCCGATGTCATCGTGGCATCGGGTATAATTGATCCAGGTGGTGCCAAATGGCTTTTGAAGAATTTCGAATTGAGCTTCCATCATCACTCCCGTATTTCCTGTCGCAAGTGCATCCCACTGAAGGGCCATGTGCGTGGCGTTATAGGCTACATCACATTCCCTGGCGGTAAAAGTTCCGGTGCCGAAATATTTCATGATTTCGCTCGGTGCCACGATGGCTTCACCGAGAATTGCCATTCCCGGCGCTACCACCTGCACGCACTGCTTGATCAACCGGAGCAGTGTATGCGCTTCCGGCAAGTTCTGGCACGTTGTGCCGATTTGCTTCCAGACAAATGCCGGCGCGTCGATCCGAAGAATATCCACGCCGAGGTTGGCGAAGAAAAGAATGTTATCCAGCATCTCACGAAAGACGACTGGGTTCGTATAGTTCAGATCCCATTGGTACCGATGAAACACCGTCATCACCCATTTTTTGGCTTCGGGGACATACGTAAAATTTCCTGGTGCTGCATCGGGAAATATTTCCGGCATCGTTTTTTCGAATTCATCCGGGATCGACCGGTCATCATACATGTAATAGTAATCCTGGTATTCCCGCGCGCCTGCCCGCGCCTTTTCCGCCCAGACGTGCTTATGGGAAGTGTGATTCATCACGATGTCCAGCATCAGATACATACCTGATTTGTCCATAGCGCTCCGGAGTTGACGGAGGTCTTCTACCGTGCCAAATCGTGAATCGACCTTTCTGAAGTTTGAAACAGCGTAGCCGCCATCACTTTCGCCTTCGGGGCTCTCGAAAATGGGCATGACGTGGAGCAGATTGACACCCAGTTCTTCGAAATAGGGAAGTTTAGTCTGAAGGCCCGAAAGGTCTCCCGCGAACCGGTCCGCGTAAAGGCTCATGCCGGTAATGTGGTTGCTTAAAAACCAAACCCCTTCGTCCGCTTTCCGTTCGTCGCGTTCACGCATCACAGGCGTGCGTTCCCTAAACTGCTCGATCATCGTCTGCAGAAGTTTGGAAAATTCCTGGGGGTTGTTTGGGTAGATTTCTGAATACAACTGGTGGATCGCGCCTATGTTGGAGAGAAATCTTATATAGAACGGGTTTTCTCTTCCTGATAAATCGAGGCCACTGCGCTGAAGCATTTCATTGAGCTGCGAGTGTACGGCGTGATTATACATGCTGATGAAACGAGGGTTGAGCAAATATATCAAGTTAGCCTTTCCGGCAACAATGCGTTGAACATTCCTTTAGTCTGCATTTGGAAGCAGCTCTTATTGCATATATTGTATCTGAGCCTGTCGCCCAAGAAAATGGATCCACATCACAAACCCGCACTATCATTTTGGCAAATCATCAACATGAATGTCGGGTTCTTCGGTATTCAGTATAGCTTCGGTCTGCAACAATCTGCTGTCAATCCGCTGTATACTTTTTTGGACGCGCGTCCGGAAGACCTACCCCTCCTTAATCTCGCAGGACCCATGACCGGACTGCTGATTCAGCCGATCATCGGCGCAATGAGTGACAAAACCTGGCACCCGCGCTGGGGGCGGCGAAAGCCATACTTTCTGATCGGCGCTATTTTCTGCAGCCTTTGTTTGTTCGCGTTCCCTTTCTCCAGCGCCTTATGGATGGCCGTTGGTCTGTTGTGGATATTGGATGCGGCGAACAATACCGCGATGGAACCTTACAGGGCTTTCATCGCCGATAAACTTTCTGAGGCCCAGCGGTCCGTGGGCTTCCTGACGCAGAGTTTTTTTACCGGATTTGGGATCACCCTCGCAAACATTTCTCTTCCACTCTTTCAGACGTTTATCCATGGTGCGGCGCTGACGGCTTCTGGAAAACCGGGCATACCCTATTGGGTCTATGGATCTTTTTTCGTCGGCGGTGTGTGCTCTATCGCATCCGTGGCTTGGTCAGTTTATAAAACACCGGAGATTCCGCCATCCACAGCAGAACTTGAGAAACTACGATCGGAACGGAAAGGTATTCTCACGCCCTTCAAAGAAATCCTCATAGCGATCCGCGACATGCCAGGTGTGCTTTGGAAGTTAGCGCTGGTATACCTGTTTCAATGGTACGCAATGTTCTGCTATTGGCAATTCGTATCCCATAGCCTGGCAAAATCAGTTTACCACGCGGGTGTTGAAGACAAGGCCGCCTATGAACAGGCAGTAGGTTTGACGGGATACGTGAATGGATTTTATAATGTGGTGACTTTCGTTTCGGCCTTCGGACTCGTGTGGTGCGTGAAAAAGTTATCTGCACGAAATGTTCATTTTATTTGTCTCCTGATGGCAGCGATTGCCCTGCTGTCTGTGCCTCACATCAGCAACCCCTATTGGCTCATTGCACCCATGATCGGCTTTGGAATCGCCTGGGCCAGTATGATGGCCGTGCCATACATAATGGTTGTCGATAGCATTCCCAGTGAAAAGTATGGCGTATACATGGGTGTGATCAATATGATGATCGTAGTGCCTATGATCTTACAGACTCTTTCCTTTGGATTTATCTATAAGAATTTACTGGGTGCCGATCCGGGCATGGCGCTGACCTTTGCAGGTGTCCTTCTTTTCATCGCAGCATTGCTTACGATGAGGATACCTGCAAAGCGACCATGATCAGTTATCGGCAACGGGTTATTTAAAATATTCACTTACAATCTGCTCATCCCTCGACCTGATTTTGAAAACCAAATTAGAAGTATCAACGATCTATAATTGCTCTCTGGAGCGGGCTTTCAAAACACCATTGCTGTGTGACGTTTCAAAGATTCACACGGGATACTGGTTCATGCCCCGGGTCACGCACTGTACGGAAGACCAGCATTGGGGTCAGGTGGGTTCCGCAAAAAAAATTCATGTCGCGAAATCCCTGACGCAGAAAGGTGGGTTCGCGTCGGTAGACAAAATTTTGGAGCGCCGTGAAAACCAGTATTGGCGATTCGAGGTGGGTGAGTTCCAGTCATGGCAACTGGGATTTACAAAATTCAGCGCAGAATGGCGGACGACCGAAATAGAACTGGGTAAGGTCCTGATTGAGTACACCTACACACTTCACTCTGATTCCCCCTTTCTCTATCCGTTAAACTGGTTGTTCGGAAAGATTTTCTGGCGAGCGTATATGAAGCATGTTTTAGCTATCGTTAGGCGATTAACGGAAGCAAATGAGCCCTATCTTTATCCATGAAGAAATGACCTGGTATGCCCGCAACCCTTATCAACAATTTCATCCGGCAATTCACTGAACTTGAACACGGTTCTTTATGGTTCGATCAGAGCCTCCGTGGAAAGCTTGATCCGCTGGCGGAGGAAATAGCGTTTGCCAAACCAGGCCCGGGTATACACAGCGTCGCGGAACATGTATCGCATATCTTAGCCTGGAGATACGAGTGCTTACTGCGCTTCGAGGGCCGCCGCACCGATCTGATGAACGGTCCGGATGACTGGAAAGACATTGCACAGCTTCGGAAAGTGGGCTGGACTCAATTGAAAAAATCCCTGTACGAAAGCACGCAGTCCATGATCAATCTTATCAAAGACAAGGATGATGCTTACCTTGACACGCATTTTCAAAACGAAGATTATACCTACAAATATTTGTTGGAAGGAATTATCCATCATGACATTTATCATCTCGGTCAGATTGGCGTAACGCTGCGTTTGTGCAATTCGAAATAGAACGCAACAGCCCGGGCAAAGCAATTTTGATTGCCAAAAATGTCCGGAGTTTGCATTGATTCGAAACCCGATTAAAAATATGCTCACCCAAAACAGAAGACTCCTCACCATCGTCGGTACCATCGTGTTTATCCTGATGGTCCCACTCATCGCCATGCAATTCACTACTGAAGTGAAATGGACTCCCTTTGATTTCATAGTCGCTGGTACGCTGCTGGTAATCACTGGACTGGCAATCGAGGTCACGATCCGAAGAGTGATGAATTCAAAGTACCGTGTTGCCATATGCCTCGCCATCCTCGTGGTGTTCCTGCTGACGTGGGTTGAATTGGCCGTTGGGATCTTCGGCTCACCGATCGCAGGGAACTGAGAAGAAGGTCGCAGGTAACAGGTTGCAAGTCGCGGGTGATTTCCGCCGAGTGTGCTAAATTCGTAGCACACCCATGCATCGAAACTACATCATTGAAGCCTTGTTTATTCTGCTTGGGCTGGCCCTTCTGCTCGCAATCATCAATTACCCAAGAGTTTTTTTTATTGATCTCCCACTCGGGATACTGAAGTTTGTTTTCAGAACGCCTCTATTAATACTGGAACAACTAGGCATCAGTTTCGAAAGCGAGGGCGAAGAAAGTGGTGGTGACAGGCCGTACCGCGCAACGCGAAAACGACAAGTGAACTTTGCAGCGGGAACAAAGTACATCATGATCCTCGCCACCGATCGAAGTGTTTTCGATTCAATCGCTGACTTCCTCAGCGTGCTCACCGTAAAATTCAATATTACCGATTTCGATTTCAGGGACACGGGGCAACAAACTACCATTCGATGTCCGTCTTCCATCAGCTTCTACGATTTCCATTTGCTCACCCAGCACATCAACGGTGAATTCGGAGAAAACAACAGCTTCGGAATTTTCATCTCGTCGCGGCTCAGATATTGTGTCTTCCAGGATCCCAACTCCCTAAATAACATGATTGGATTCACCACGAAAAGGGAACTCTTCTCCATTCATATGCTGGATGATCTCGATAAAAGGCAATATTTAAGGATCAATCCAGATATTGAAATAAATGGTGAATGGATGGAACAAGTGAATCGCGCTATCGCTGAGAATGAACGCGAGCTCCGTTGAAACGAGGCAGAAAAATATTAATTTAATACATGCATATCGCCCATATTGCTCTTGTCGTTCGCGACTACGACGAAGCGATCAATTTCTACACACGAAAACTCCATTTCGATCTGGTTGAAGACACAACGTTGAGTGACACAAAACGCTGGGTGCTAGTCCGACCCAAAGGTGGTGAGTGTTGCCTGTTGCTCGCGAAGGCTGCCGATGAGCATCAACGCCAATTTGTAGGCAACCAGTCTGGGGGGCGCGTGTTCCTGTTTCTTTATACCGATAACTTCGACCGCGACTTCGATAATCTCTTAAAGCAAAAAATAAAGATTGTGCGCGAACCCACCAGCGAACCCTATGGCAAAGTCTGCGTTTTTGAAGATCTCTATGGTAACAAGTGGGACCTAATTCAACGCGCGTAACTTCCTTGTTCACTTCCAGATCCGTAATTCCGAAACCCGATCCTGCATCAATAAAAATCTTCCGTTTCCATGACTTGATTGGAAAATGGACTAACTTATTTCCATGAAAAGTTTCAGTTTCGCCATACTTGCGTTATTCATCGCTTGCTGCTCACCAAGGAAAGATTTACCAATCGCTAAATCACCCCTGGATTCCCTGATTGAGGTAAACATGAAAGAAGCGGGTATTGTTGGTCTCGGTGCTGCGGTATTCGTGGATGGCAAACAAGCCTGGGCCAAAGCGTATGGATTTGCCGATAAGGAATCGCAAAAGCCCTACACGTTGACAACGATCCAAAATATCGGTTCCATCAGCAAAACGTTTACAGGAATTTGCATGATGCACGCAGTGGATGCAGGAAAGCTTTCGCTTGACGAAGACATCAACAAGTACCTCCCGTTCAAAGTGGTGAATCCCTATTTTCCAAACGAAAAAATCACACTCCGGAATCTCGGTGGTCATGTGTCCGGGATCACCGACCGCAATCCCATCTATGACAACTCCTACTATTATGGAGGCGACTCACCGGAATCACTCGGCGATTTTTTGAAAAACTATTTCGATCCGTCAGGAAAGTATTACTCAAAAGATAATTTTTTGAATTATAAACCCGGCGCACATTATAAGTATTCCAACATCGGCGCCGGACTCGCCGGCTATATCACCGAACTGACGCTAGGCAAGAAGCTGAATCAAATCAGCAAGGAGGTTATTTTTCAACCGCTGAAGATGGATGACTCCGGGTGGTTTCTGTCTGAAGTGAATGTAAGCAATCACTCGAAGCTGTATTATTATGAAAACGATTCGTTAAAGCATTTCGAGTTATATGGCCTTACCACGTATCCCGATGGGGGCGTTCGCACCTCGGTGAATGACCTTTCCAAATACTTTTCCTGCCTGTTGAATGGCGGTGAGTGGGAGGGCGCGCGCGTCATTAAAGCCGAAACACTCAGCGAGATGATGGCGCCGCAATTCACAGCTACCAATAAACCCGACAACATTGACCCGGAAAAAGACAACTACGGCATTTTCTGGGGTTCTGATGCCGGTGTAATCGGGCACACCGGCGGAGACCCCGGGGTTGCTACCTATATGCACTATAAGCCTGCCGAAGGGGTGGGCATCATATTATTTATCAACACGCAGCTCAGGGGGAAACCAGAATGGGAAAAATTTGAAGCCATCAACCAAGCGTTGTGGGAACATGGCAAGAAGCTTAAGGGAGGTTCCGTCGCCAGGCATTGATGCCCCGACGCATACGGCTTTCAGGGGTCCTTCCCGCCCTTTCCTTGGGTCAGAATATCCAAAAACCCCCTAAATCGCCCGAAAACCCCTAAAATTCTTTTAAAGAGCCCTTTGCTACGTCCACCCCTTTAAATACCTTTGCAGTCCATTTTTAAAGCGGTCTAAAAAGAGACAATAAGAAATGCCAACCATTCAGCAATTAGTACGCAAAGGGCGCACGAAACTGACTTTTAAGTCAAAATCACCCGCCCTGGACTCCTGCCCGCAGCGCAGGGGCGTTTGTACACGTGTTTACACCACGACTCCCAAGAAGCCTAACTCGGCTCTTCGCAAAGTTGCGCGTGTACGCCTCACCAATGGAAAAGAGGTCAACGCCTACATTCCGGGAGAAGGTCACAATCTCCAGGAGCACTCTATCGTGCTGATCCGTGGTGGTCGTGTGAAAGACCTTCCTGGTGTTCGTTACCACATCATCCGTGGTGCGCTGGATACTGCCGGGGTTGGTGGCAGGCAGCAGAGCCGCTCGAAGTATGGTGCCAAGAGACCTAAAGCTGGTGCAGCAGCTGCCGCAGGCAAAGGAGCGCCCGCAGCTAAACCCGCAAAAAAATAATCTGAAGAAGTCATGAGAAAGTCGAAACCCAAGAAAAGATATCTCCTTCCTGACCCGAAGTTCAATGACACGCTTGTAACCAAGTTTGTCAATTACATGATGGAGCAGGGCAAGAAAAGCGTTGCATACAACATCTTCTATGATGCCATTGAAATCGTAGAAAAGAAGGCTAACGAAAGCGGCCTCGAAGTGTGGAAGCGCGCTATGAATAACCTCATGCCTTCGGTAGAGGTGAAGAGCCGCCGCGTGGGTGGGGCTACGTTCCAGGTGCCGGTTGAAATCCGTCCCGAGCGCAAAATCAACCTCAGCATCAAATGGCTCATCGACTTCTCACGCGTTCGTGGCGAGAAGACCATGATGGATAAGTTGGCTGCCGAGATCATCGCAGCTTCAAAAGGCGAAGGTGCTGCCATCAAGAAAAAAGATGATACACACCGCATGGCAGAGGCGAACAAGGCATTTTCACACTTCAGATTCTAATTAAGAATGGCAAGGGATTTAAGATATACAAGAAACATCGGTATCGCTGCGCACATCGACGCGGGTAAGACCACGACGACGGAACGTATTCTTTACTATGCGGGTGTAAACCACAAGATCGGAGAGGTTCACGATGGTGCTGCGACCATGGACTGGATGGAGCAAGAGCAAGAGCGTGGTATCACGATCACTTCTGCTGCTACAACGGTTCACTGGAAATACAAAAACAACGAGTATCACGTAAACATCATAGATACACCCGGTCACGTGGACTTCACCGTTGAGGTGAACCGATCACTCCGTGTGTTGGATGGCCTTGTTTTCTTGTTTTCTGCTGTGGATGGTGTTGAGCCTCAATCAGAAACCAACTGGCGCCTGGCCGACAACTATAAAGTTGCCCGCATTGGCTTCGTCAATAAAATGGACCGCGCTGGCGCCGATTTCCTCGGTGTTTGCAAGCAGGTAAAAGAAAAACTTGGCAGCAAAGCCGTTGCGCTCCAGCTGCCGATTGGTGAAGAAGATAACTTCAAAGGTGTTGTAGACCTCGTCGGGAACCGCGGTATCGTGTGGAACGAAGACGACAAGGGTATGACCTACAAAGTCATCCCGATTCCCGACGACATGGTTGAAGAAGCGAAAGAATACAGGGAGAAACTCCTGGAAGCGGTCGCTGAGGTAGATGAGACACTCATCGAGAAATATTTCGAAGATCCTAATTCCATCTCGGAAGCAGAGATCCTGAAAGCATTGCGCGAAGCAACCGTGGGCATGAAGATCGTGCCGATGGTATGCGGCTCGTCTTTCAAAAACAAAGGCGTGCAAACCATGCTCGACTATGTGATGGAGCTGCTCCCTTCTCCAATGGACAAGGATGTGATCGTGGGAACAAATCCCGACACAGGTGAAGAAGTTTCGATCACACCGAATGAAAAAGAGCCCTTCGTTGCATTGGCATTCAAAATTGCGACAGATCCTTTCGTTGGTCGTTTGTGCTTTATCCGGGCCTACTCTGGCGTATTGGAGTCAGGTTCGTACATCTACAACACACGATCTGAAGCGAAGGAGCGTATTTCACGTGTATTCCAGATGCACGCCAACAAACAGCAGCAGATTGACCGCCTGATGACGGGTGATATTGGTGCCGTGGTTGGTTTTAAGGATATCAAAACCGGTGATACCCTGTGTGACGAAAAACGCAAGATTGTCCTCGAGTCAATGATCTTCCCTGAGCCTGTGATCGGTTACGCGATCGAGCCTAAAAAGCAGGCTGACTCAGATAAACTGGGTATGGCCATCGCCAAGCTCGTGGAAGAAGATCCTACCCTGCGTGTGAACACAGACCAGGAGACTGGTCAGGTGATCCTTCGCGGAATGGGTGAATTGCACCTTGAAATTATCATCGACCGCCTGCGTCGCGAATTCAAAGTAGAGATCAACCAGGGTGCTCCCCAGGTGGCCTACAAAGAAGCCCTCACGAAGTCTGTCGAGCATAAAGAAGTATACAAGAAGCAGACCGGTGGTCGCGGTAAGTTTGCCGATATCGTATTCGAGATCGGACCGCGCGAACTGGGTCCTGAAGATAAACCGGGCCTTGAGTTCGAAAATGACATCGTGGGTGGTGTTATCCCCCGCGAATTCATTCCAGCAGTTCAGAAAGGTTTCGAACAGGCTATGGTCAACGGACCTCTCGCTGGCTACCCCATCGACTCTATGAAGGTGCGACTGTTCCACGGATCATACCATGATGTCGACTCTGACTCGCTTTCATTCGAATTGGCTGCAAGAATCGGCTTTAAAGAGGCCGCACGTAAGTGCTCTCCTCAATTGCTGGAGCCGATCATGGGTGTTGAAGTAATCTCTCCCGATGAGTACACAGGTTCCGTAACCGGTGACTTGAACAGGAGAAGGGGTATCATGAAAGGAATGGACACACGCGGTGGCGCACAGGTTATTAAAGCCGACGTTCCGCTCGCGGAATTGTTCGGATACATCACCGACTTGCGTACGCTCACTTCAGGTCGTGCCATGGCAACGTTGACCTTCTCGCACTATGCACAGGTGCCTAAAGGTCTAGCTGACAAAGTAATTGAAGAAGTAAAAGGAACTGTAGCTGCTAAATAAGCTGAAAGTATGAATCAGAAAATCAGAATCAAGCTCAAGTCGTACGACCACAACCTCGTAGACAAATCATCTGAGAAGATCGTGCGCGCTGTGAAAGCGACAGGAGCAGTAGTAAGCGGTCCGATTCCGCTCCCTACAGAAAAAGAGAAATTCACAGTTCTGCGTTCACCTCACGTGAACAAGAAATCACGCGAGCAGTTCCAGCTCTGCACCTTTAAGCGCCTGGTGGATATTTATTCCAACTCAGCGAAGACGGTTGATGCCCTGATGAAGCTCGAGCTTCCCAGCGGCGTGGATGTAGAGATCAAAGTGTAGTTAACTGTACACCTCATATACAAGCCCTGTCGATATCGTCAGGGCTTTTATTTTGGATGAAAGATTCAGATAAAAATCCAAAGCCAACACCCCTTCAGCCCGAAGACTTCTATTGGGAGAACGGGTTCATGGTTTTCACCGAAACCTATCACAGGAAACGAGGCTATTGCTGCCAGTCCGGATGCAGACATTGTCCGTATGGATTCAAGAAGGAAGAGAAGAAGTGAATGTGGTTTCCCACAGATCGCACTGAAAAAAAATTGATAACACAGATTTAAATCAAAAAATCTGTGCAATCTGCCGACTTACATCGGTAAATCCCTTATGTATAATTGGGAGGAAAAGAAATAACACAGTTTCGTACAGGTTCTCGGATGCAATTTGGACCATATGAATTCTTTTTTTTCGTGTGATCCGCCTCAGATCTGTGTGATCCGTGGGAAACCTATTTCTCCTTCCAAAACTCGCGCGCTGCCTGAGAGGGGAGAAGTTGGTTAGCCATCAGCTTGTCAAGTAGGTCTTTTTTCTTGCCTTCGATACCAGGCTCTTGCTTCCACTTCTGGAACTGATGATCAATAGCTTCATCAAGCCAATTCTTCTTTTGACTTTCGCGGTTACTGCGGAAGAATTCGTTTGCTGATGTAAATGCCTTGTATTGTTGAATGATGCTCCACACCTCGTCGATGCCTTTGTTTTCGATGGCGGAGATTGTGGTCACCCGTGGTTTCCACCCGGATTCCGGTTCGGGCAACAGGTGCAATGCGTTTTGAACATCCGCTTTTGCCTGCATAGATGCTTTCACATTTGCGCCGTCGGCTTTGTTGATGGCAACCAGATCGGCCATCTCCATAATTCCTTTCTTGATACCCTGGAGTTCATCACCCGCGCCGGCAAGCATCAGAAGGAGAAAGAAATCCGTCATGTTTCTGACGTAAGTCTCCGATTGGCCCACACCTACCGTCTCTACGATGATCACGTTGAAGCCTGCCGCTTCGCAAAGCAGGATCGTCTCGCGCGTAGCAAACGACACACCACCCAACGCTGAACCAGAAGGTGATGGCCTGATAAAGACGTCTGCGTTTTTGCTGAGTTTCTCCATGCGCGTTTTATCGCCCATGATGCTGCCTTTCGTCTTTTGACTGGTGGGATCAATGGCCAGCACGGCCACCTTGTTCCCGGCCGCAGTGGCGAGTTCGCCAAAGGCTTCAATGAAAGTGCTCTTGCCAACACCCGGCACACCGGTGATCCCGATGCGGACAGAATTTCCGGTGAGAGGCAGTATTTCCTGAAGGACCGCTTCGCATAAGATCCGGTCTGCCTCACGCGTGCTTTCACACAACGTGATGGCGCGTGCCAGTGCACTCCGATCGCCACTCGTAATGTTCTTGGCAAGTTGAGATGCTGATATTTCCTGGCTGGAGGGCGGCACAATGATCAGGTTGAATTGCAAAGCTAAATTTTTAATTTTACTCTGCTACAAGCCCTTCTATGCTGAAATTCTGGTTCCAAAGCTTCATCATCACGGTGTTCGTGTTTTTTCTGCTTTGGGGGGCCAACAAAGTAACGGACTTAAAGCTCTTTTCTGCTTTCGATTCAGTCGGCCAGGCGTTGAAGGATTTTGAGCTTACCAATTATGCCTTTTCGAAGATGCGAGAGACGCCGAACGTTCCAGACCCGATTGTGTTGGTCAATATTGGCAATCTCGATCGTCGGGCCCTTGCGATGGAGATAGCCGCAATTTCTCAGTTTAAGCCCAAGGTAATCGCGATGGATATACTCTTTTCATGCGAAGGCGGGTTACGAGACAGTGTTAATTGTCCGGCGCTGAGTGACGTTATGGGGAACGCTATGTTGAGTAATGCAATCCGGGAAGCTGGTAATGTTGTCCTTGGTTCGAAACTTCTGCAAACGGACTCTCTTGCAAAATTTGATTCGAACGATGCGGATTCACTCGAAATATCAGATCCGGAATTCAATGATTATTCAAAACGCGGATTTGTGACCCTGCCCACTGATGCCAATTATCAGGAGGATGTGAAAAAAGTCAACTCGATTTATCCGATGAGAATCGTTAATGGAAAGCGTGAACTGGCGTTCTCTGTGCAAATTGCGATGCAGGTAGACTCGATCAAGGCAAAAAAGTTTCTTTCAAGAAATAAGGAGGAAGAGTTAATCAACTTTCGGGGTAATATGGAGGTGCTCCAACTCAAGTTGCAGAGTCTTAAAAATAGTGAGATTGGATCAACCGCATTTGGCACCATGTTCTACACCGTAGATGTGGGCGACATCCTCAGTGGAAATGTGTTGGGGGAATTGTTCAAAGATCGAATTGTAATGATGGGATATTTAGGGGATTACCTTGGGGATCCTGCGTGGGAGGACAGGTTTTTCACACCGATGAATAAAGTGCTGGCTGGGAGAGCAAACCCTGATATGTTTGGTTTAGTCGTTCACGCTAACGCCGTAGCAATGATACTGAATGAAGATTATGTCGATGAAATTTCAGATTTTGCCAAGTATGCTATCGCTTTCCTTGTTTGTCTTCTGACAGTTGCGATATTCATATGGATCGATAACAAGTTACCCATGTGGTTTGACGCTTTCTCAGTGATTATTCAGTTGGTTGAGATCCTTGCGATTTCACTTTTTGTGATCTATGCTTTTAACTGGTGGAGTCTGAAATTGGACCTCACCCTTTCATTAGGCGTATCGGCTCTTGTCGGACCAGCATATGATATTTTCAAGAGTGTTCAAAACGAGATCAACCGCCGACTTACCAAACGGCAACAACGTGTATTAAAAGCCGTTGGTGACGAGACTGTATAAGGAAAATTGGCATGATTTTTCAGTATATTCGTGGTGTGTTCCTGTAAAACAGGCTCTCAAAGCCGTAAAAACAGTACTGAATCGTAATTATTTACTAAACAATGCGTATGAAAAGCAGAACCCTTCCTGGTATTGGCTTTTTCCTTTTGCTAACGTTTTCCGGTTTTTCACAAGACTATGCCTTCAAAGTGCTCGCCAACAAGGGCGCCAATGAATACAAGTCGGGCGACTCGTGGCAGGCGTTGAAAACCGGCGCGAGTTTGAAGGCTGGCGACGAACTGAAGATAACAGAGAATGCTTACCTCGGCCTGGTGCATGCCAGCGGCAAACCCTTGGAACTTAAACAAGCCGGTAATTACAAAGTTGCAGACCTCGCATCGAAAGTCAGTGGAGGCACCAGCGTGCTCAACAAATACACGGACTTTATTCTCAGCAGTAATTCGGCGGAAGCCAAAAAAAACAGACTCAGCGCAACCGGAGCGGTGCACCGCGGCACGGAAGGATCATTGCATGTTTTGCTGCCACCACCTCAAAATGCAAACATCTTCGGAAAGACCATGGTGGTTGAATGGGAATCAAAAGTCGGCGGACCGTATGTAGTCACTGTAAAAAATATTTTTGAAGACGACTTGATGAAGGTGGAAACCCCTGAGACCAAGGTTTATCTTGATCTGAATGATCCCAAACTGGTTCATGAGTCTGCCATTCTTGTTAAAGTCACTGTGAAAGGTGAATCGAACGAGAAGATCGATGGTAACGTGGTGAAACGTCTTGCCCCTGCAGACCAGGAACGCGTGAAGAAGTCTTATGCAGAAATCGCCGGCGATGTGAAAGATGAGTCTGCATTTAACAAATTCATCCAGGCAGGATTCTACGAACAAAACGGACTCCTTATCGACGCGCTCACCGCATATGAAGAGGCCATCAAAATGGCACCCGATGTCGAGGATTTTAAAGTAGCCCGCGACGAGTTCCTCATCAGAAACAAACTCTCTAACGGCAAGCAATAGTCTGATTTAAAGATGTTAGTAAACCCCAGTCAGCTGACTGGGGTTTTTCATTTTTGGCCGAAAGCAATATTCTCCTAATTTTGTACACTACCCTAAATTCTAATCCAATGAGTGTTCTCGTTAATAAAAGCTCCCGCGTTATCGTGCAAGGTTTTACTGGTTCGGAGGGTACATTCCACGCTGGCCAGATGATCGAGTACGGAACCAATGTGGTGGGCGGCGTAACGCCCGGAAAAGGGGGTCAAATGCACTTGGGTAGACCCGTATTCAACTCTGTCCATGAAGCGGTGGAGAAAACGGGTGCAGATGTGTCGATCATTTTTGTTCCTCCTGCATTTGCGGCCGATGGCATCATGGAAGCTGCCGATGCGGGTATCAAAGTCATCGTTGCGATCACGGAAGGAATTCCTGTCAAAGACATGATGATCGCCAAACAATATGTGAAAGATCGCAAAGTTCAGCTGGTCGGTCCCAATTGCCCCGGTGTCATTACACCAGGCGAAGCAAAGGTGGGGATCATGCCTGGTTTTGTCTTCAAAAAAGGAAGTATTGGAATTGTCTCCAAGTCAGGTACGCTGACGTACGAAGCCGCTGATCAGATTGTAAAGGCCGGATTGGGAATTACCACTGCCATCGGCATCGGCGGGGATCCGATCATCGGGACACCGACCAAAGATGCGGTAGAATTGCTGATGAACGACCCTGAAACAGAGGGCATCGTTATGATCGGGGAGATTGGTGGTAACTACGAACCCGTTGCAGCCCGGTGGATCAAGGAAAATGGAAACAAAAAACCGGTGGTTGGTTTCATCGCGGGACAAACCGCGCCTCCCGGCCGCCGCATGGGACACGCCGGCGCGATCATCGGTGGAGCAGAAGATACGGCAGCTGCTAAAATGAAAGTGATGCGCGAATGTGGCATTCACGTGGTGGAGTCCCCCGCGCTCATCGGAGAAACGATGGCAGGGATCATCAAAAAGAAGTAATCAACTATTTATCTCGTTGCGAAGGAACTCTTGAACTCATGTTCAAGATGGGAATTCAGTTTTTGGATATCTGAGAAAGTTTGAATGTATTCCACTTCCTCGATGGGGTCATCTTTGCGAAACATGACCTGTACAAAAAAATCCTTGATCAGGTATATGTAAATAATTCGGCCTGCATGGTCGCGTGAGCCAATCAATGACCCACTTTCGCGCAAAAGCTTAATGATTTTCTTTTCTGAAAGCCCGCTGAATAAATTCTTAAACAACATACGCTTCAACTCTTTTTCGTGGATGGATTTATAAAGAAAGCAAAGGGTAACCCGGCATTGAAATCGGGCATTTTTATGCCAGATAAGATTTTGGTCAATTCATACCGGTGGTAGCCAAAACCTTGAGGATTGACCAAAACCTTACTCAGCGCAACAGGCGGAAATAGGCCAGTTACATGCTGAAATAGCTCCCAGGGGGCTAACCTGGTTGAATAATGCTCTAAACCTTGCATCGCCGGATAAATCTTACAGGAGATCGTTGGCGAGGTTAGCCAGCTCAGAGCGCTCGCCTTTTTCGAGCGTAATATGGGCGTACAACTCGTGGTCTTTGATCCGGTCAATCAGGTAAGACAATCCGTTACTTTGCGAATCGAGGTAGGGAGTGTCGATCTGGAAGATGTCCCCCGTAAAAATAATCTTCGTGTTTTCGCCCGCCCGAGTGATGATGGTTTTCACTTCGTGCGGCGTGAGGTTCTGTGCTTCGTCCACGATAAAACATATGTTTGACAGACTTCGCCCGCGAATGTATGCCAAGGGCGTGATCACCAGCTTTTCGTTTGTTACCATCTCGGTGATCTTCGAGTACTCCTTGTCGTTTTCGCTATACTGGTTCTGAATGAACTTCAGGTTATCCCACAGGGGCTCCATATAAGGGTTGAGCTTCGACTTGATATCTCCCGGCAGGTAGCCTATGTCCTTGTTGCTGAGGGGCACGATCGGACGCGCCAGATAGATTTGTTTGAATTCCCTTTTTTGTTCCAGTGCTGCGGCCAACGCAATCAATGTCTTGCCAGTTCCCGCCACGCCTTGCATAGTCACCAGTTTGATTTCTGGTTTTGTTACCGCGTGGATTCCGAAAGCCTGCTCCGCATTTCTCGGTTTGATACCATACACCGAGCGTTTCTCAACGTGCTCCACCATCCCATTCGCGGAATTATAAAAAGCCAGAATTGACTTCTTACCACTGCGCAGAATGTAATAGTGGTTCTTGGTGAGATTCTCAATATCTCCCAGGAGATCTTCCGGCGGGCAATAGCCTTTCTCGTACAGGAGATCGATCACATTGGGATCAACGTCATCCAGAATCGTTTTGCCGGAATACAGTGAATTCAGGTTCTGAACTTTACCCGTGGTATAATCCTCGGCTTGTAGACCCAGCGCCTTGGCTTTGAGCCTGAGATTAATGTCCTTGGAAACCAGAATCACTTTCCTGTCTTCTTCTTTCTGAAGGATCAAGGCGGAGTTGAGTATCCTGTGATCGGCCTTGTATTCATTGAATACTTTGTTCGCATCAAGTGTTCCCTGACTACCCCCGGTTTCCATGAGCACTTTGAAATTCCCTTTTGACTTTCCGTTGAGCGGATTCCAGTTGTGAAGCATCTGGTCCTTCGCGAGTTTGTCGATCAGCCTGATAAACTCCCGTGCTTCGAAATTTTTGGTGTCGTTGCCCTTTTTGAAGTTGTCCAGTTCTTCCAGCACGGTGATCGGAATGCCTATATCGTGCTCGTCGAAATTAAGGATGCTGTTGTGTTCGAAGAGGATCACCGAGGTATCAAGAATGAATACCTTCTTCTCCTTTTTGGATTTTGCCATAGTCTAAAAAATAGTTCTTACCGGGCGGACAAAACAAAACCGCGAAGACACTCCCTCAGGGTTTACAAGAAACCTTCCAAGGCTGATAGTATCTTCGCGGCATCCGATCGATGAATAAATCTAACAAAACCGCTATTACAAATCAAAGCGCCTGTGATGAAACTTTTGCTATCAAATATTCAAACACGCGAGAACAGGTCACCCTTCTCGCTGGCTGTAATCCGCACAACATTCGCCAATATCAGCTTTATGATCTTTCGCGCGGCCATAAATCGATTGAGGCCGGTGACCTTTGACAACTCCGGTAAACTGATGTACTGATGATCGGCGAGAAAATGAATTATTTTCTGCTCCGCCTCGCCGTACGTAAATCGTGTTCCCTTTCCAGATTTGGCACGCCTTAAGACTTCGTTCATCAACTTACTGGCTTTGATGCTCTGATCCTTCTGGCGAATGAAAGAGCTTTTTCCCCCCGGAATAACATAAAAATGGGGCCGGCGTTGACTTTTTTCAATTTCCAGTTTCAGTACAAACCTGTTTTCAGAAATGGCAATTACTTCTTCACGCCAGGGCAGCGCGGGTCTGCAGTGCTTTTCAAGTTCACGCCGAATGATTAATGACTCTTCTTCGGGGTAACGTACACCGGGAATCGACTTATCGTCGCCAATGCCCACCAATAAAATACCACCGTCCGTGTTGGCAAATGCAATCAATTCACGGATCACTTTATCCGGAAAAGAAACTTTGCGTTTAAACTCAAGGTGCTGCCCTTCGCCTTGAGCAACCAGTTTGCGTAAGGCATTGAATTTTATCGGATCATAGACGATTGACTCGGACCGGTCCATGAAAAATCAATTCATGCGGTTCCCAAAGGATTGCTCATCGTCATCATCATCCGCCTCATCTTCTCCCGGTTTGGGAGCACTGAACATACCACTGATCAGATCCTTGAACTGAAGACCGCTTGATAGGTAGTGTTTGCTGATCAGGCTGTATTCGGCGAGGCCGTGCAACGCGAATTCCATCAAAAAGAGTTTTGTCGCAGGATCCAGATTTTTTTGATAGTCATTGATGAGATCGGCAAGTCCCGGCACAATTTTCAGATTCTTCTCATAATCCTGATTGGTCATATCGCTGAGAAGATCGATGGTATTGCCATCGCTGAACCAGGCAGTAATTTTTTTGTAAGGACTCTTGTCCTTGGCTTTTCTGAATTTATCCGGATCGGGGAAATAGTTCAGGAATTGTGATCGGATCGCCTTCCCGATCAGATTTTGCGCAACAATGGCAGGGCCTTCTTGTTCACCTTCATAAACGAGCTCCACTTTGCCCGTGATCGCGGGTATTACACCTACAAAGTCTGTGACTCGAACGGCAGTGATTTTTTCATTGTTGATAATGGTTCGTCGCTCGGCGGCGGCCGTCAATGCCTCATAGGCGGAAATCGTTAATCGTGCCGACACACCACTCTTGGCGTCAACATACTCGCTCTTTCGTGCTTCCATGGCCACTTGTTCAACCAGGTCTTTCGCGATCGTGATGAATGAAACGACTTTCTTTTGCTCACCTTTGATTCGCGCCTCCTGCTCCGTAATGCGTTTCCCGATTTCAATTGTCTTGGGATAGTGCGTAATGATCTGACTGTCGATACGGTCTTTCAGTGGTGTCACGATACTGCCGCGGTTTGTATAATCTTCTGGGTTGGCCGTGAAAACAAACTGGAGATCGAGGAGCAGGCGAAGCTTAAATCCCCGGATCTGTATGTCGCCTTCCTGGAGAATGTTGAAAAGTGCGACCTGAATGCGTGCCTGCAAATCGGGAAGTTCATTGATCACAAAAATGCAGCGGTTAGACCGCGGGATCAGACCAAAGTGAATCACACGCTCATCAGAGTAGGGTAGCTTGAGTGCAGCTGCCTTGATCGGATCAACGTCACCGATCAGATCTGCGATAGACACATCCGGCGTTGCCAGTTTTTCCGTGTAGCGCTCATCCCGATGAAGCCATGACACCGGCGTATGGTCGCCCAATTCGTCAACTTTATCACGGCCGTATCTGGAGATGGGATTCAAAGGATCATCATTGAGCTCTGATCCTTCGATCACCGGGATGTATTCGTCGAGGAGATTGACCATCAATCTCGCCAGGCGCGTTTTTGCCTGACCGCGCAGACCCAACAGGTTCACGTCGTGGCCCGCAAGAATAGCACGCTCCAGATCGGGAATGACAGTTTCTTCATAGCCCCAGATTCCTTCAAACACATTTTCTTTTCGCTTGAGTTTTTCGATGAGATTCGTGCGTAATTCTTCTTTGATGGACTTCGGGGAGTAGCCCGCTGATTTTAATTGCCCTAATGTTTTGATGGTCTTATAACTCATTGTGTATGATTCGAAAAATAGTTTTGAAACTCCTAGAAGGTCTTTCGCCTGTTGCGTTTAAAATCTTCAAACACCAGGTTCCCCAGTCCCTGAAGCGTGCTGTAATACGCATTCCCATTGTTGGCCTTGGTAAAATCCCTGACGAAAGCTTTCAGGTACGGATCGGAAGCGATCATGAACGTGGTCACAGGTATCTTGATCTTACGAAGCTGTGCGGCAAGGTTCAGGGTTTGATTGAGGATCTTTGGATCAAGACCAAAACTATTTTTATAGTATTTGATGCCCTGCTTGATGCACGTGGGTTTGCCATCCGTGATCATGAATATCTGTTTGTTCGCGTTTTTCCTTCTGCGAAGAATATCCATCGCTAATTCCAGGCCTGCCACGGTATTGGTGTGATAAGGTCCGACCTGCACATAAGGAATATCCTTGATTTCAATTTGCCAGGCATCATCACCAAAAACCAAAAGATCCAGCGTGTCCTTGGGATACTTTTTAGTAATGAGCTCAGACAAAGCCATAGCTACTTTCTTGGCTGGTGTGATTCGATCCTCGCCGTACAGGATCATCGAGTGCGAAATGTCGATCATTAACACCGTAGAAGTCTGTGTTTTGAATTCATTTTCTACGACTTCCAGGTCTTCTTCGGTCATCAGGAAATCCTCAAATCCGTGATTGATTTGGGCGTTTCTCAGCGAATCAGTCATCGATATTTGTTCAAGCGTATCGCCGAACTCGTAGTCGCGGCGGTCGGTGGTGGCCTCGTCGCCGCGGCCGCTATGATGTGTTTTGTGTTCGCCGCCGCGGGTTTTTTTAAGCTTCCCGAAAATTTCCTCGAGGGCGGATTGCCTCAGATTTTGTTCTGCACGCGCATTCAGTTTAAACTCACCTTTAGGTCCTTCTTCGGAGATGTATCCGTTTTTCTTCAGGTCTTCGATAAAGTCACCCATTCCATACTTGTCGTTGGTAAGCTTGTGCTGACGATCAACTTCGGTCATCCATTGAAGGGCTTCCGAAACATTCCCCGATGTGATAAGGATCAGTTGCATAAAAATCTTTAGCAACCGCTCGAAATCACTTTGAGGGTCTTGAGGTCGTGAGCTGTATTTTGAAAATCGATAGCCTAACACGGATGATGCGGTGATTGTGATTTAAACTTAACCATTAATCCATGGTTTATGTTTCCCGTTGGGTTAAAAGTCGCTTTTTTTGACCACCGGGAACCACCCAACGAAAATTGACGTTCTCTACAATAAATTTTCAACAATTTCGTATACTTTTGAGACGGACGGAACAAGTTTTGTAACATTCAACAAGTCAAAAACATGAAAAAAGCACTCACGATCGTCCTTTTGGCAGGCACTGTACTGGTGACAGCGTGTTCGCAATATACTTGCCCCACCTATTCGAAGGCACCTGAAAAGGCTGCCCCTTCGATTGAGAACCAGATCTGATAAGTTTCACTGACTGAAAAAAATAGAGCCCCCTGTAGCCCATGCTGCAGGGGGCTTTTTGAATTCAATGAATCACTTGGCCATCGTGCCAAAGATGTAATCCCACAATGGAGACGACACTCCGAAAACGACTTCACCATTTTTGTAATGATGAACGCTGTGATTAATCCACAGCACCTTGAGGAAATTTTTTGGAGGCTGAAAAGCATGCACCATATAGTGCACGGACAGGTAGGCCGCATAGCCCACAAGGAATCCAGGCAGGAAAGAAAAAACGAGATCACCTAAAATCAGGCGGAAGAACAACAATAACAAGGTTGCCAGGGTGATGCTCAACAGCGGTGGCATGGCGAGGCGAGTCTTGTCTTTTGGAAACTCATGGTGCACACCATGCATGGTGTATTGCGCTTTGGCTTTAACGGCTGTATCGGCAGCCATGTGGAAAACATAGCGGTGAACCATATACTCCACCCATGTAAAGGCAAACACACCCAAAAGGAACATCCCCACCGTTGTGCCGATGGTCAGGGAAGTGTGAGTTGCCGACCAATAAAGCAGCACAGAGGAATAAATAAAAAAGACAACCAGCGGTACGGCTATATGCGTACGGCTCAACTTTTCAAGAATTGGATTTCTGAAAAGCTGTTTGGTACCCTTATTCTGCGGTTTAATCTCCTGGTTCATGGCAAAAACACTTACAAATTTAGGGCCATTCAACGATTTTTTCAACTGAAGGGTTGCCCTACGCCGTTTTGGCTGCTGCTTTTTCCAACACGCGTTGGTAGACTTTCTCATACAACGGCCGAATATTCGCGATATCGAATTCCTTTGCCCTTTTGAGGGCATTCTCCTTAAACGCAGGCAGATTGTTTTTGTCCAGGACAAATAACGCCTTGCGCGTCATATCGTCGACGTCTCCGACCTTACTCATGAAACCCGTAACGCCCTGAATATTCAATTCCGGTAGACCACCGGCATCGGTCGATATCAAAGGTACTTCACATGCCATGGCCTCCAGAGCAGCAAGACCAAAGCTTTCTTTTTCCGATGGCATTAAAAAAAGATCTGCGACGGAAAGTACTTCTTCAATCGCCTCCAGCTTTCCGAGGAACCGAACATCACCCTCAATGTTTAATTCTTTCGCCAGCGTTTCTGCTTTTGCACGTTCAGGTCCGTCACCGATCATCAACAGCTTGGATGGAATCATCGCATGGATGTTCGCAAAGACTTTGATGACATCGGGAATGCGTTTCACTTTTCTGAAATTGGATATGTGCACGATCAAAGCCTCGCCACCAGGGCAAATCGCTTTCTTGAAATGATCTTTCTTTTGTTTCTTGAATTTATCGAGATCGATGAAATTCGGAATCACATCGATTTCGTTAGTGATCTTGAAATATTCGTAAGTCTGTTTGCGAAGGTCTTCGGAAACGGCAGTGACACCGTCCGACTGATTGATGCTGAATGTGACTACCGGTTCATACGACGGATCTTTGCCGACCAGCGTGATATCCGTTCCGTGCAATGTGGTTACCACTGGAATATAAATGCCTTGCGACTGCAAAATCTGTTTGGCCATGTAAGCCGCAGAGGCGTGTGGAATGGCGTAGTGAACATGCAAAAGATCAAGGTGTTCATTCTTCACTACACTGACCATCTTACTGGCCAGTGCCAGTTCATAAGGCGGAAATTCAAACAACGGATATGACCTGAAATCCACTTCGTGATAAAACAGATTTTCATTTAAGAAATCCAGACGGCTTGGCTGCGAGTATGTGATGAAGTGTATCTTATGGCCTTCCTTGGCGAGCGCTTTGCCCAGTTCAGTGGCCACCACGCCGCTACCTCCGAAGGTTGGATAACACACGATGCCTATTTTGATGTATTCCACGGGTTTGGATTTGGATGTTAAACCAACTTTACGCCGGTTTGGTTTCAATTTTCAACCGCACAATATGCAAACATAGCCTGATAAATCACTTCCTGAATACGGGAGCGGATATTGGCGTTGAGGAGCTTATTGTTGCGGTCAGGAAAAACGCGATTGGAAAGAAAAATGTAAACGATATTGAAATTTGGATCAATCCAAAGGCATGTGCCGGTGAAGCCCGTATGACCAAACGTGGCGGGTGAAACCTGTAGTGCTGTAGGACTCGACCAATCATTTTGTATGGGTTTATCCCATCCTAATCCACGCCTGCTGTCCTGAAACTGTTTCGCAGTAAAGAGGCGGACGGTTTCAGGTTTGAAATACGTAAGGCCGCCGTAGTGCCCTTCCTGCAATAGCATCTGACCAAGTTTAGCCAGATCATTTGCTGTACTGAATAGGCCCGCATGCCCGGAAACACCACCGATCATTGCGGCACGCTCATCATGGACAGTGCCTAACACCATATCCTTTCTGAAAATCTTGTCGATCTCGGTGGGCGCAATAATGTCTTTGGGAAATCTTCGCAAGGGGTTGAAGCCGGTTGTATAGGCGCCCAGCGGTCCATAGAAATTTTCCTGCACGAAAACATCGAGGGGTTTTTTCAACAGTCGCTCAGCCATATGCTGAAACATCATGAAGCCCAAATCGCTGTATCTGTAAGAATAAGGAGTGCGGGCAGGTTTCTCCTGCAACTTGGATTTCATGATCCAGTTCCACACGGAGTCCTGCAGGATATTCGAAGCAAAGAGTTCGGAAGCAACCTGCAGCGGATATTCAGGGCTCCGTACACGACTATAGTAAAACGGCATGAACGTACTATCCTGAACGGTTTGATTCCACATGGGCACGAACGGTACTAATCCAGACTGATGCGTCAGGATGTCGACGATCGTCAGGTCTTTTTTGTTTGTGTTCTTCAGCTCCGGAAGGTAGAGGGATGCTTTTTTGTTTATATCGATCAATCCTTTTTCATGCATGTACATCACAGCCTGCAACGTGGCTGACACTTTTGTCAATGATGCAAGATCGTAAATGGTCTCACTCGTCACCGGCGTGTTGCCCGTGTAGTCGAGAGAGCCCATCGATTGGTCGAAGATGACTTTGCCATCCTTAGCAACGATAACATGGGCACCTGGCGTTGCCCCGTTTGCGATCGCCTCTTTCAGAATCAAATTTATTTTATCCAGTATGCGGCTATCAACACCCGCCTCTTCGGGGAATGTGTACGACAGACGGTCCAGCACGGGTGTGTCAATCGACTTCTCGTATTGCAATCCTGCGATACGTACGGGTAACTCGCCTGGCGCGTTCAACGCGCCGAATATCATTTGTGGTACCACCTGAGACAGATAGTCTTTGTCGGTGTAGGCGGCTATGATAGAGGTTGCTTCCCCATATTCGTCCAAAGACAACGGATCGGCGAAACTCACTACCACTACCTTCTTTTGTTTTGTGAGGCGTTGAAGCCATGGTGCAATTTCATTTTCAAGCCGCTGGGGGTTGGGATAAAGGGCGAGAACAATCACATCTCCGGGTTTCCAGAATAAGTAACTGGTATCCTGCACAGCTTTGACTGCAACTGTCTTGAATGGTGCGTATTTCTTCAAATACGTGTTGAATTCATTGTCACCATCGGCGCCGACGGAAACACTCAGGAAGGATTGATGATCGAGGTTGCGCAGCGGTAAAAAGTTGCTGTCGTTTTTGACAAGTGTGACAGTGGCTTCGGCCAACTTATGACGGAGCAATTCAGAGTCACCGGCATCGAGGTCATTCACCTCAAACCCCGGAACGATGCGGTGATTTAATCCTGCATCATACTTGGCGCCGAGAATTTTTTTTACGGTCGCGTCGATTTCCTGCTGAAGGGCTTTGTCTTTTTTAAGGCGCTTGTTCAGTTTTCGGATAGCAGCATTGATGTTAAATGGCGATATCAATACATCGTTACCCGTTTCGATTGCCAGAATTTCAGCATCACCCGCCTTCATTTTAGGAGAGAGGTTTTGAAAATTCCTCACCTCCGTGAAAATCAGCCCCTGAAATTTTAATCGCTGCTTCAATATTCCTGAGATGAACGCACGTGAAGTCGACGCGGCGAAAATACCATTGGTCTGCTGCACGGTGAAAGGGAGGTTACTGGCATAAATTCCGTCCACATGCTCGTCGATCAATCGTCGTAACGTGGACAGCAACGACGTATCGGTGCGGGTGAGATTGAGAATAGCCGTCGTATCCAACGCCCTCAGAGAAAGCGGGATCCGCGGCAAGGCTTTGGCTACGGTGAGGATCTGTTCGCCGTGCAAAGCCTTGACAAAACGGCTGGTGTTCCTCGCTACTGACTGGGGATCATTTCCGAAATAGCGAAGGTAGTCGCCGCGAAATATTTCATGACTAAAGTTTGGGCCGAAGTTGACCTGCACATGCATTTGTCTCATTTGGCGAGCGATCATGCGGGCCCATCGATAGGCAAGGCTGTCATCTTTCCAAACCGCAGAGATCATTGGTTTTTGAAAATCAGGAATGCTGTCGAGCGTTTGAGCCAATCCCCATTCGGCGGAAGCGGCGACCAGGACGGGTACCTTCGCAACTTCCTGCAGTTTGGCGATCAGGGAAGT
Organism: Cyclobacteriaceae bacterium; assembly: GCA_044227305.1. Taxonomy (GTDB): domain Bacteria; phylum Bacteroidota; class Bacteroidia; order Cytophagales; family Cyclobacteriaceae; genus ELB16-189. Next base: position 612,740 of record JBGAFJ010000004.1, read on the forward strand.
GTGACTTGCGGGGGTGCCTCCCGTTATATAGACAGAGCCGGCATTTCCGGTTTTTACTAATGCTGAAAGCTTGTCCAGCTGCTCGTCGCTGGTGAGCGAAGAGACCGGCACCATGAACATTTGTCCGATTTTTTCCTCACGGCTGAGTGTGTTGTAAACGCTGTCCACCCAGCGGCTGCGTGCGTCCTGACCACAAGCCATGCTGAATAGTCCAGAAAGCATTACAACCGGCAAAACTTTTTTCAGCATTGGAGAGTTAACTTTGTATTTGGGAGCGAATAAAGCAATTTTACCTTTATCGCCCTTAAGTTAAGTGTCGCGCCCCGGTCCCCTGGCGTTAAGTGGTCACCGGATCGGGATGGAGAAAACAAAGGTCTTATGAAATTCATATCACTTTTTACAAAAGCACCGGCCTATAAAAGGTTCTCTTATGAACCCAGATTCTGGGATCCGAAAGAAGAAGAACGCCGCGATCGGGAGGAGCGTATTCGCCGGGAGATCGAAATCGAAAGGGGGGAGAAATTGGAAGAGATTTCGGACCATCGCCAGAGGATGGTGGGGTCGTTTCATTCCGCCAGAAAACGCTCGAAAGCATCCCAGGACACATTGAGTTCCGCATTGATCAGGCTTGCAGTACTCTTGTTTTTGGCGCTTTTCATCATGGCGTTTCTTCAGTGGGGAAAAATTGCGCTGTACAGCTTCTTTCTTTTCCTCCCGGTATATGTCTATTTCAAGTTCAGGAAGTAAGATCGCGTCCAGTTACCATTCCACGCTAAGTTAATGTCAGATATTATACGCCTGCTGCCCGATTCGATCGCCAACCAGATAGCGGCAGGAGAAGTAGTGCAGCGACCGGCCTCGGTAGTCAAGGAATTGATGGAAAATTCCATCGACGCAGGCGCCACTTCCCTTAAGCTCATCATCAAAGACGCAGGTCGTACACTCATCCAGGTGGTTGACAATGGATCGGGTATGAGCGAGACAGACGCACGCATGAGCCTGGAACGCCACGCCACTTCTAAAATCAGAACGGCGGATGATCTTTTCACTTTGCGCACGATGGGTTTTCGCGGCGAAGCCCTCGCGTCGATTGCAGCAGTTGCTCAATTTGAAATGAAGACGCGTCGCGAGCAATTTGAATTGGGAACCTTGCTCGTGGTGGAGGGATCTGAGGTGAAGCGACAGGAACCAGTTGCCGCAGAGAAGGGGACTAGCATCAGTGTCAAGAATTTATTTTTCAATATTCCCGCCCGGCGGAATTTTCTGAAATCGAACCCGGTGGAGATGCGACATATCCTGGAAGAATTCCAGCGCATTGCTCTGGCCTATCCGGAAATTTCTTTTTGCCTGATTCAGGGTGACGAAGTAGTGTATGATCTGCCGCCGGCAAAATTGAGTCAAAGGATTATCGGCCTTTTGGGAAAATCATATCAAGGACAACTTGCTCCCTGTCAGGAAGAGACGGAGTTGATGAAAGTCACAGGGTATATCGGGAGGCCCGAGTCAGCGAAGAAAACGCGCGGCGAGCAGTTTATTTTCGTAAACCGAAGGTTTGTAAAGAATAATTATTTGAATCATGCGGTCGCAGGCGCTTATGAAAATCTGTTGCCTGAAGGGAGCTTCCCGTTTTATGTTTTGTTTTTGGAGATTGATCCGAAGCACATCGACGTAAACGTTCATCCCACAAAAACCGAAATAAAATTTGATGATGAGCGCGCGGTTTACGCGGTCGTCCGGTCCGCGGTGCGACAAGCATTGGGTGCTCATAACCTTACGCCTGCATTGGACTATTCTGCCGATGTGAATCTCGTAAGCAAGATGGCGCACACGCAAACGTTGAGCCGTGAACAATTTCTCGAGGAGCAACTGGGCACTTCATTGCAACGATCCAACCTGCAGAATTGGGAGAAACTTTTTGAAGAGGAGCGCCCCTTGCAATCGAAGCTGTTCTCTACAGACCGGGAAGGACATGTATTTGCACAGAGTGACTTCGGTAATGAACCCGGATCAACGCAGCCGCAGGATGAGAAAGTGATCTTTCAGGTCAATCAAAGATTTTTGATTCGCCCTGTAAAAAATGGCCTGATGGTTATCGATCAGCAGGCAGCTCATGAGCGCGTGCTATTTGAAAAATTTTTGAAGAGGATGCAGGGCAGCCCAGGCTCCACGATGCAAAGTCTGTTCCCACAGGCGGTAACGATGAGCCCGGCCGATTTCACATTGGTGATGGAAATGGAAAAAGAGATCCGGGCATTGGGCTTTCAATTTGATGTCTTCGGCAAAAACGCCATCATCGTGACTGGTGTTCCTGCAGAGACCGCCGGGAAGAACGAAAAAGAATTGTTTGAAGGTCTCGTGGAGCAATTCAAGCAGAATCAGGCAACCCTCAATTTGCCCCTGCGGGACAACCTGGCTAGTGCCCTGGCGAGGCGGGCCGCGGTGAAGGCCGGACAAAAGCTTTCAAAAGAAGAAATGGTGTCTATCGTGGAGGGACTGTTTTCCAGTCACAATCCGAATTATTCCCCTGAGGGAAGCACAACATTTTATATTATTGAGACGTCTAAGCTTGAAAGCCATTTTAACTAATGTTTAATCTTACGCCTGTTGTCCGCAATTTGTTGATAATCAATGTGGGCATTTTTATTGTTCAGCAAATCGCGCCCTTGTCAACCTATTATCTGGCCTTATACGATTTGAACTCAGGTTACTTCCAGCCATACCAGTTTTTCACCTACATGTTTGCCCATGGGTCGTTCAGTCATATTTTCTTCAACATGCTGGCGCTGGCTTCTTTTGCGCCGATCCTTGAGCACTATTGGGGCGACAAGAAATTTCTATTGTTTTATGTCATTACCGGTATCGGCGCGGGAGTCATCTACTCCTTGGTAAATTATTTTCTATTTCCGGGCACGGCTGGTAGTATGTTGGGTGCATCGGGAGCGATCTATGGTATTCTGATGGCTTTTGGAATGATATTCCCGAACATGGAACTCATGTTGTTATTTCCACCAATTCCCATCAAAGCGAAGTATATGGTGTTTCTGATGGGTGCTCTTACCTACGTGATGGACCGTAGCGGAAGTGTTGCGCACCTGGCACATTTTGGGGGCGCCTTCGTTGCTTTTATTTTAATTAGCATTTGGAGAAGTCAGGGCCGAGATCGCGGCTGGTGAACCAATAATTCCATAAATTCGTAGTCGAGGTATTCAGAAAAGTTGATCCAGGTGCTTAACGAATTCAAGAACGCTTTTAGCCGCCCCAATAATGGTCATGTTCAATTGATCATTATCAATGTCATTGTATACCTGGTACTGGCTGTGCTTTTGGTTTTTTCAAAAATCTTCGACTTCGAATCGGTATTTAAACTGATTCACGATCAATTTTCCATTCCCCCGAAGTTTGCTGACTTCCTCACACGTCCCTGGACCATCATCACATATTCGTTCATGCATGATCTCTACAGCATTTTGCATATCCTTTTTAACATGCTGGTGCTGTACTGGTTCGGTCGATTATTCGTGGAATATCTTGGCAGCGACAAAGTGGTGGCACTTTACGTATTGGGAGCACTGGCCGCAGGCGTGTGCTATCTCCTTGTTTTCAATACCGTACCGTATTTCAAAAACATCGCATCTTTTCCGGGAATGGTGGGAGCATCGGGGGCCATCTTCGCGATCATGGTCGCCTGTGCAACGCTCATGCCTGACTATACTTTCTTTCTACTATTCCTTGGGCCGGTGAAGATCAAATACATCGCCGCGTTTTACATCGTAGCTTCGTTTCTCGGAACCGTTCAAAGCAACGCTGGCGGCAACATCGCTCACCTCGGCGGTGCACTCATGGGATTTGTTTACATCAAACAACTTCAGGCGGGAGTGAACTGGGGTGGATGGATCACCTCCACGCTTTACTGGATCAGAAACTTATTCAGCAGTACCCCCAAAGTCAAAGTAACCTATCGCAAGGAGTCTTCCCCGGGTCGAAACGGCAACTTATCAGGCGTTTCCCAGAAAGAGATCGACGACATCCTGGATAAGATCTCCGATGGCGGATACGAAAGTCTCACAAAGGAAGAGAAGGAAAAGCTCTTTAAGGCAAGCAAGAAGTAATTTGCTGATATGCTAATAGGTTAATGTGCTGATTTACTCACAAGCCAGGCGTTATTTCGTGACGTCCGCCGTGGCGCCAATTCTGTAACGAACACCAATCTGAAGCGCCACGCTGCTGAGCGGAATCACGGACTGTTTGGATACGGCTGGCTGATTTATATCCGGACTGGAGGGATAGACAATTGTGTTTTTATACACCGTCTTTTTTTGAAACGGGAGGTATGTGGAGAGTATATCTTTTCCATTTTGTTTTGCGGACGTGACTTCCATTTCCGTGGGATGAAAAGTCATCGCTGTGAAATTGATCTCACCCGTGACACTGATTTTTGAGTTGAGCGGAACGATCGCGCCCAGACCTCCTCGGAATCCGAATGAAATGTTGCCCTTTGCTTCGGAGAGGGTTTCGGAATCGAATATAGGCGTTGATGAGCTTGGGTAACTGATCACATGAAAGTTGTCAGTAATGTAAAACTTTGAATATCCGGCAACCATTCCGGCCCTTGCATACAGTTCAATTTTTTTCACGGGGGCATAGAAAACCAAAGAGGGTGTAATAAATACGCCACGCATTGAACCCGACTTTACGTCGTTGGTGTGTGATCCACCGTTCCCGCTATAATTATTATCCGTTGTGTTTTTGACTGCGGTACCGAAAAGATATTGTGCATCTATATCCACACCGATTCGATCAGTGAAACGTCGGCTATAACCTACCCCGAGGTTCAATCCGGCACCTGTAGATGAAAGCACCGACTCGGAGCTTGTTCCTCCGTTCGAATTGTAGACCGTATTGGATCCCATATAGGAAGAGCCGGCTGGCAAGCCATAACTGATGGTGAACTTAAAATCCGATGCCGTTTGGGCTAGTCCGAGGCAATGCACAAGGCATGCGCACAGGAGGCAGGAAAGTTTTTTCATACGAAGGGTATTTGAAGAATGAGAGGAACACGAATTTAACCTAGAAAAAATAAATTCCCCGTTTTTGATGGTTGTTAACAGCCATCATTCTGACCCGAAACGTCACATTTTTGAGTGTCAGGTAATCAGTTTTGCCAGCGCAAATGCTGCACCTGCTGCCAGTGTTCCCACCAACGCAACACGGGCTGCCCCTTTCAATAGCGGCTGACCTGTGAGTTTACTTTTGATCAGCCCGAAAGCGATGAGGCAAACGATAGTGATGATGGACGAATAGATCAATCCCTGCTGCGCTGTGGACGTAAAGAAATAAGCACTCAGTGGAATCAACCCACCCACGACGTAACTGATCCCGATCACAACCGCACTTTCCAACGCGCGGTTCTTATCAGGACGTTCGAGGCCCAATTCGAAACGCATCATGAAATCAACCCAGGCCTTCGGATTCTTTGCCATCTCGCGCGCAATTTTCTCCTGGAGTGCGTCGTCAAGACCATACTGGGCAAAAATCTCTTTGGTCTCACGAATCTCTACGTCATGTAGTTTTTCGATCTCTTCATATTCGCGGCGCTCCTCTGAGTCATAATGCTCGATCTCCGTTCGTCCTGCCAAGTAGCCACCCAATCCCATGGCTATTGAACCGGCTGCGATTTCAGCAAGTCCGGCGGTGATTACGATTGAAGTTGAATCAACCGCTCCACTCAGTCCGGCAGCAAGCGCGAAGGGAACGGTGAGCCCATCGCTCATGCCAATTACGAAATCACGGACTTTTTCGGAGGATTTGAAATGTTGTTCGTCCTGCATAGAACATAAAGATAGTCAACACCGAGGTTTTCGCCACAAAGACCAGAGTCCGATGTGAAATGCTTATTTTCTCAACGTGACGTATTCGAAAAAAGAAAACAAGGCGTACAGGATTTGTGATTCGTTTGATGAGTGAATTACCTCCGCATGCGTTTGATTGAAGTTAGCCAGCAGTTCATAATACCGGTCCTCGGCCAGGTGGTACTTTTCCATGATTCCGTTACGGAAATCGGGATCGGTCACGATCTCAATATACTTTCTTGCCCGCTCAAGCTCATCGATCACGGCCACCAGCTTTCTTTTCTCTTTCTCCATTTTTGAAAAGTAAGCCAGGTTTACACCGTTGCCCCTGAAAGCAGCCTGTGGCCGTACGGTCGACAAGGTCGGTGAATGGATGTACCTGGATTTGCCAAACAAGGGCGTATCCCGGATCATGATCTCTTTGAGCAAGATGCTTTCGTCTTTTAACCGAACAAACATGATCTCTTCATTCAGATCAACGGCACGTGTGGCTCGGGAATATCCCACGAACGAAAAAGTGAGGGTGTCATTGGGGGAGGCCACGACGGCGAAGATGCCGTCTCCATCGGTAGTGCTGGCGGTACCTGAATTTTTCACGATGACATGGACTCCGTTGAGTGCAACGAGGGTCGTCGAATCGACAACCATCCCTTTGATGAGCTTTTTCTGCGCGAAGCACAGCCCCGGAGTTATCAGCAACACAAAAAAAATCCCGCGCATTCTTACACAGCTTGATGGGAAACATGCGGCTGGGGTTGCACCGTGATGTTTCGATAAATCAAATTTAACAATTGGTGACCGCTTCCCTTGACCGATTACTGCCCACCTCGGCTACTTTCTAACCTGCACGACCAGTCCTCATCGGCAATTCTCGCAGTAAGTTCTCTTCAGGAAAGGGTCATTTAACAATTGAAATGTGATGCCGCCCTTCTTTCGTGAGTCAAACAGTTTACAGAATCGGTCATGGTTGATATTGATGGCGTTCAGCATCACCGCCCGGTACCCGTTGTTCCTGGTATTTTTTTCCTCGAACAATGTCAGGTTGAGATAGTAGAAAAGAAGGTCTTCAGAAACTTCGAGCGATTTGGTTCTGGGCTGGAGTATCAGCTCCGCCCAGTCGAACTTGCTGTTATAAGAAAAATATTTTGCCAGGTTAAGCAAATCTTCATCATTCAGACGCAACGGCTTGTATGAGTCGTAAATGAATTTTGTAGACTGATTTTTTGCGGCGTAGTTTTTTTCATGGAGTTGGATGTCGGACAGAATAACATAGTAATTGATCTGCAGCCTGCGCACCAACCCGTCGGATATCCCTTTCTTTCGCAAGGATTCAATTTCTTTTTTAAGCGCGTTGTGATCGATGGAGGTAGGGGCTTGCATCCACGCCCGCAATTTCAGAGCACAGAGATTGTATCTGATTTTTGGATTATTATATAGAAGCACGTCCAGTTTTTCGAAGGCTTTAATCGCCGCCATGAGGTCATGATCGATGTGTTCAAACCGGAAGGAAGCATCATTGACCAGCATGCTGCCGTTTTCAAGGGATGCAGGAATTTCGAGCTCGTCGAGAAAAGTTTCCGGCAAGTCATGCTTCCCGATGCGATAGAAGATGACCTGCTGCAGGTAAAGCGCTTCATCGCGGTTTTTGTCAGCAAGTTGCTGGCCGAAAAATTTTTTGAGATCAGCCGGACTACTCTTCAGATAGGGGATTCTCTTTTCAAGGTCCAATTCAATGATCGCCTTTCGATGTTTGCTGAGGATGGGTTCGATCCTGGTGAGAAGCTCTGGCGAGCGCAACCGATCCTTGATTTCATCTTTGCTCAGTGTTGACAAACCGGAGAAGTTGGTGCCCGCGATATCATTTAAGAATTCAACCCAGTTTTCATTTGTCTGCACCGCGGATTCAAGTTTCTCCGATTGAAGGGCTTGCAACGACTTTACGATGCTCTCTGCGCGGCGGGCCTGAAGAGTCTGATTGCGTTCGGCGCTTCCTTCTACGGATGTGTACGCATGAATCCGTATTGCTTTGATTGCATAATCAGTAATCCGGAGAGAGTCGTAAAGGGGGCGGATGTCATTTTCCTTGTAGTCCCATTTATCTTTTTCAAATGGAATTACAAAATGCAGGGTTTTGCTGACGTCCTGGAACTTTACATCCAGATTCTCTAATCCGAGGGTATCATAATACAAACCATTTTTTAACAGCGACCACCCATGATAGTCCAGGCTCACTACGTTTGAATAGTAGCAGGCGTTCCTGTTGTTGATCAATAAATAATTCGCCTCGAGTTCATCTTTCTTCCAGCCGGCCGGAATCTTCCCGGCGAATACCGCCACGTATCCCGGCGCGACGCGCAACAGATTTCTTTTGATGTCGTCGCGATACAGGGGTGGCAGGAGAAAGCCACGGTGTGTGCCACTTTGAGTTATCCGTTGGACGTTATCACACGCATATTGCCCCCGGTATACCAGATCGATCGCGAGCCCGTCACTTTTGTCCGGCACCAGCTTCCAGAACCAATTCTCATCACTGTGCGTGAGCAGTACGCTGTCACCACGCAAGAAGGTTGAGAATCTGGCATCGTAGGGCATTGTGTTGAGTGTGCTAAAAAATTCGCCACATGCTTTGCTGATGTCTTTGGGTGTTTTGATATCGTATTCTTCGCGATTGGTGGATTGAGCGAAAGAATGAACGTTCGCAGCAATGAAGAAAAAGATAAGCCACAGACTACACGGATACACACGGACGGGTTTATCTGTGCCAATCTTCGTCATTTGTGGCAAAGTGAATGTTATGATTTGTTGGCCAACTGCCCGCAGGCAGCATCGATATCCTTGCCACGGCTCTTACGAATGCGTGTGGTTATGCCGTTGCGCTCCAGCAAATCCATATACATGTTGAGCGTCGACTCCGACGCTTGTTGGAATTCACCATCATCGATTGGATTATATTCAATGAGGTTCACCTTAGATGGAATGATCTTCGCAAATTTCAAAAGTGCTTCGGCGGCTTCGGTTGTATCATTAATCCCTTTCCAGACCACGTATTCGTAAGTCACCTTTTTCTTCGTCTTTTGATACCAGTATTTCAAGGCATCACCCAACTCCTCCAGGGAATTAGTATCGTTGATCGGCATGATCGAAGAGCGGGTCTTGTTGATGGCCGAATGCAGTGACACCGCGAGATTGAATTTCACCTCATCATCAGCCATTTTCCGGATCATCTTTGCAACACCCACCGTCGATACTGTAATACGCTTAGATGCCATGCCGAGCCCTTTCTGGTTCGTAATCTTTTCTATGGCGGTAGTTACGTTCGCGTAATTCAGTAAAGGTTCTCCCATTCCCATGAAAACTATGTTGGTCAGGGGTCGACCGAAGAAAAGTTCCGCCTGTTCCTTGATTGCTACCACCTGATCGTAAATCTCGTCCGGACTCAGATTTCGCTGGCGCTTCAGTTTCGCCGTCGCACAGAATTTGCAGGCAAGGCTGCAGCCGACTTGTGAGGATACGCAGGCAGTGATTCTTTTTTCTGTCGGTATCAACACCGATTCCACCACCAGTCCATCAAACAACATCACAGCATTTTTGATGGTGCCGTCTTCACTGCGCTGCATGCGATCCACCTTGATGTGGTTGATGACAAAATTCCCCTTGAGCATTTCGCGTGTGTCAAGCGAAATGTTAGTCATCTGATCGAAATCCTTTGCCGCTTTTATCCAAAGCCAGTCGTAAACCTGTTGCGCGCGAAATGCCTTGTCGCCTTTCGACACAAAAAAATCCTTCAGCTCATCAAGCTTCAGTTTACGAATGTCTCGCCTCGTGCCGGTCTCTGTAAGCATTTACTTGATGCGTATAAAAGATTTTGCCTCGCAATCCTTAGAGGCGTTGTGGACTTTCAAAGAGTTGTCAGTCAGTTCATCAATCACCAAACGTTGCGTGATGATTCCGGATTTGGAATCCATGAGATCGAGTTCCTTGCCATTGATCTTATACCGGAATTCACTCAGGTCTGCTGCTTTTCTTCTTCCCGAAGAAAAGATGCCATCCTGTCCTTCACCTTTACGTCCAAATTTGATTACGCGGGCAACAGAGGTTTGTCCGTCGCTGCCCATGCTTTGCTCCAACTCTTTTTCAGTGTCGGACTTCTTCATGTTTTCCATTTCACTTTTAAAACACGTTTTTTCTTCCGCGAGCTGCCAGGTACCTACAATGTTTTGTGCCTGGGATTGAAACACGATCAATGCGAAGCACGAAGCGATCCAGATCTTCATAATGAATTGATTATTGGGTTCAAATTTACGTTAAATTGGTTTCTCACTTCTTCCTATGCGCAGAGGCCTGCTGTTTGTTTTTTTTGCCATCCTTTTTGGTCAATGGACTAAAAACAAAACTCCGCTCTATCAGATCATCTCTGAACAATTTCCACAATACGAGAGACGCGCCGAAAGATTGGAAATTCAGGTCCTTTACACGCGGATAGACCGGGATGCAAATAACCAGCCAACATTTGATACCTATCGATTTCGCGACGATTCGGCAAAATATTTCTACCCGGCGTCGACGATCAAATTACCGCTCGTGCTCCTGGCCCTGGAGAAAATGAATCAGCTGCGCACTTCAGGTGTCGACAAATTCACATCCGTTTATTTCGATAGCGTTTACTCAGGCCAGAGGTCTGTCAGGGCAGACCCGACTTCCGAGTCAGGTCTTCCATCGATCGCACATTTCTGCAAGAAAATACTTATGGTCAGTGACAATGAATCTGCGAACTGCCTGTACGAATTCCTCGGTCAGAAAGCGGCCAATGAGGCTCTTCGAAACAAAGGATACAATGCCCGTATCCTGCAGCGGCTCGAACGTGGAGGCACGCCCGATCAAAACCGGCATACAGAAGCGGTGCGATTTGTGAGAGATGGGATGACGCTTTACAGTCAACCGATGCTGATCAACCCGGATTCAATCCGAGCGCCGCGAGTTGTTTTGAAAGGAAATGGGTATTGGCAAGCAGGGAAATTGGTTCGGAAACCGTTCGATTTCACGTACAAGAATAGTTTGTCGCTTCAGGATCAGCAGAAAATGTTGATGGCCATTGTCTTTCCGCAATCGGTGCCCGAAAAGAATCGTTTCGATTTGTCTGAAGAAGATCGCCGGTTCATCCTTCAGTATATGTCGCAGCTCCCGCGCGAATCTACTTACCCCGACTATCGATCTGACCCGTCACTGGTTGACGCTACGTGCAAATTATTGATGTTCGGGGGTACCAAATCCCGGATACCCGACAACATCCGCATATTCAACAAGGTCGGGGGAGCGTATGGATATCTTATCGACAATGCGTACATAATTGATTTTGAAAATGGTGTGGAGTTCTTTCTGTCTGCAGTCATCAACACCAATACGGATGGCATCTACAATGATGACAAATACGAATACGAGCGACTCGGCTATCCATTCCTGCGCGACCTCGGCCAGGCGATTTATAAATACGAACTGAGCCGCACCCGCAAGCACAAACCCGATCTCTCAGAATTCAAGTTCGTCTACGATCGTCCTTGAGCTTTGAACCCTTTCGCGACTTAGCGATTTCGCGGCGAAATAGTCTGAAACTAAGGGTTGCACATTAGCATCAATTATTCGAATTTACCCGCCTAAATTTTTTCCATGCAAAAAAGTAATGCGATCGTCATCACCGCCGGATACCTGGACTCGAACAGCGGTAAGACAGCCCATGGGCTCATACGCGGCACAGACCGCTTCAACATTCTGGGGATCATTGACCATAAACATCCTGGTAAAGACGCAGGTGAAGTATTGGACGGGAAGAAAAGAAACATCCCTGTTTACGCTTCTATCGCAGATTTTGTGAAACACAGTCCGGTAAAAGCTGAGTATTGCGTTATCGGCGTCGCTACGAAAGGCGGCGTAATCCCGGATTCGATGCGCGTGATGCTCAAAGAAGCGCTGGAAAATAATTTCCACCTCGTCAACGGCCTTCATGACTATGCATCGGACCATCCTGACCTTGCCGATCTGGCGAAGTCAAAAGGCCTTCAGATCATCGACGTGAGAAAGCCCAAGAAATTCAAAGACCTGCACTTCTGGTCCGGAGATATTGCCGAAGTGCATTGTCCGAAAATAGCAGTGCTCGGCACCGACTGCGCCCTGGGAAAACGCACGACTACCCGGTTCCTCACAGAAGCGATGCGCAAGGCAGGCTATAAGGCCGAAATGATTTACACCGGCCAAACCGGCTGGATGCAGGGATCGAAGTATGGATTCATCTTCGACTCCACGCTCAATGATTTTATCTCTGGTGAGATGGAGCACGCCGTCGTGAAATGCTGGAGAGAGGTGAAGCCTGACATTATTTTTATAGAGGGACAATCTTCGCTTCGCAACCCGAGTGGTCCGGCAGGAGCGGAATGGATCGTGTCGGCAGCAGCAAACGGCGTCGTGCTTCAGCATAATCCACCCAGAAAACAATACAAGGATATGGAGTACTATCCCGCATATATTCCTGATCCAAAAGACGAAATCGCGTTGATAAAGATTTATGGCGCGCCCACAGTCGCTCTTACAGTTAATACCGCAAAGATGAGCGAAAAGGATGCGCGTGACTATGCAGCCAAGTATCAGAAGGATTTGGGTATTCCCGTCATATTACCCCTGGAAGATGGTGTGGATCAGCTAGTTCCGGTATTCAAAGAGATGATCGAAAGATCTGTATCACAAGTCTGAACCACTCATTTCACCCCTTACGACTATTCAACCCATTCCCATGAAAATCAAAAGTATCAATACCTGGAGCGCCGACCTTGGAAATACAAAACCCTATACCATTGCATTCAAAACAGTGGATGAAGTGATCAATACATTCGTCGAGATCACACTTGAAAATGGAGTCACCGGCATTGGTGCTGCTAACGCCAGTGAATATGTGACCGGCGAGAGCCAGGAGATGACAAAGGCCACCCTGACTGAAAACAACCTGACGTTTCTCATAGGCCGAGACATCCGTGAGATGAGACAGTTGTTGTTTGAGGTGTGGCAGAAATTTCCAAAAACTCCGGCAGCACGTGCTGCACTGGACATCGCCTTGCACGATGCGCTCACAAAGTTCCTGGGTATTCCACTTGTAAAATTCCTGGGCCAGAAAATCAAAACCATGCCCACTTCGAATACCATTGGGATTAAGAATGTCGAAGAGACCTTAAAAGAGGCAGAGGACTACGGCAAGCGTGGATTCAAGGCTTTGAAGGTCAAAATCGGGAAAGATCCCGCAGAGGATCTTGAGCGCTTGGTGAAGTTGCGGGAGAAGTTTGGGAAGAAATTTTTTATCCGTGTAGACGCAAACCAGGGCTATGATTCAAAATCGACTGTTGAGCTTTTCAAGAAAACCCGGGCATTGGATATTGAGTTGATTGAGCAACCTCTCCCTGCTAAGGCACTGGATGATTTGAGGGGTCTTCCAGCAGAAGTTCGGGAAACGATCGCTGCCGATGAATCTTTGCTCGATTTGAATGATGCTATTAATCTCGTAAAGCCGCCGCGCGCAGCCGGTATTTTCAATATTAAGTTGATGAAATGCGGAGGCATAGACGAGGGCAAAAAGATGGCAGACGTTGGCCTGGCTGAGAAAATCGACCTGTTCTGGGGTTGTAATGACGAGAGCATCGTCAGCATAACAGCCGGACTCCATGTTGCCTTTTCGTGCGCCAATACTAAGTACATTGACCTTGATGGCAGTCTGGACCTTGCACGGGATGTAGTCAAAGGAGGTTTTATCCTCAAAGACGGCATGATGGAATGTTCGGACAAGCCCGGATTGGGAGTGGAGCGCGTTTGATTTAATTAATACAGATTTCAAGTTGTAAGGAGAGAGGTTTGCCTGTCACCGGCTTCCTGTCACAAATTTCGGGACGCCTGTGGCGCACGCTACCCCCTGTTTAAGCCCCCCCAAGCGGGAACCTGATAACAGGAGACCGGCAACAAAATGTGCATATGTAATTGCTTGATTTCCAGTGACTAGTGCTGGAATTCCTCCTTCGAAGCTGAATTGCTCTCCGTTTCCTCACTTTTTTTGAATTCCGCTCTTGGTAACTCGGGGTCAGTTCCTATCTTTGCAGTCCTTTTTGCGGCACAAAACCCGCAAATCGACTTAAAAAACAGCAAAATAGGTTAAACCATGCCTGGAATTATAGGACGTAAGATTGGGATGACAAGCGTATATGGTCAGGACGGCCAGAATATCGCCTGCACAGTCATCGAGGCAGGGCCCTGTGTTGTCACTCAGGTGAAAAACACTGAGACTGACGGATACAATGCACTGCAACTGTCCTTCGGAGAAAGAAAGGAAAAGAACGCATCCAAGCCGCTGGTAGGTCACTTCAAGAAAGCTAACACCACACCCAAGCGGGACGTGGTTGAGTTTCGTGACTTCGGCGCAGAGTTCAACGGTATTGCCGAACTCGGCAAAGAGGTCCGTATTCAGGATGTGTTTGCCGAAGGCGATTTTTTGGATGCCGTGGGTACCTCTAAGGGCCGCGGTTTTCAAGGTGTTGTGAAGCGTCACGGCTTCAATGGAGTAGGTGGCCAGACCCACGGTCAGCACAACCGTCTCCGCGCACCGGGTTCAATGGGTAACGCTTCTTTTGCATCGCGAGTGATCAAAGGAAAACGTCTCCCGGGCCGCATGGGCAATGACCGCGTGAAAGTCACCAACCTCAAGGTGGTGCGTATCATGGCGGAGCACAACCTGATCCTGGTCAGCGGATCCGTACCAGGCGCGAAAAACTCAACCATAATTCTGCAAAAGTGATGGACGTAGCAATTTCAAAATACAGCGGTGAAAGCACCGGCCGTAAAGCAAGCCTCTCGTTAGAGGTTTTCGGCATCGAGCCCAATGATCACGCGATCTGGTTGGATGTAAAGAGCCACCTGGCCAACATGCGCCAGGGAACTCATAAGTCCAAGCAGCGTAATGAGATCACAGGTTCATCCAAAAAAATTAAGAAGCAGAAAGGTACTGGAGGCGCCCGTGCGGGTAACATCAAGAACCCGCAGTTTAAAGGCGGTGGTCGTATTTTCGGTCCCGTTCCCCGCGATTATTCTTTCAAGCTCAATAAGAAAGTGAAAGACCTCGCGCGCAGGTCAGCGCTCACGTACAAGGCGAAAGATAATTCAATCGTTCTCGTAGAGGACTTCAAGTTCGAAGGTCCTAAGACCAAGCAATACCAGAAAATGCTGGAATCCCTTGGCCTCGCTTCTCAAAAGACTCTTCTCGTTCTTCCTGAAAATAACAGCAACATCGTTTTCTCAGGACGGAACATCCAGAATACAAAAGTTATCACTGCAGACCAGATCAATACCTACGACGTGATCAACGCTGATAAGCTGATTCTCGTGGAAAGTTCAGTGGGTAAGATCGATACCATTTTAAAATAATTGAGCGATGAGCACGATCCTGAAGCGTCCGTTGGTTACCGAGAAAGTTTCATCCCTGAATGAAAAAGGTACATACGGTTTTATAGTTGACATCGCTGCCAACAAAGTGGAAGTCAAAAAGGCAGTGGAAAAAATGTATGGCGTAACGGTAGAGCGCGTCAACACCATGAGTGTTATGGGCAAGTTGAAAGTTCGCTCAACGAAAGCTGGTATGCTGACAGGCCGCAAGCCTAACTACAAGAAAGCAATAGTCACCTTGAAAGAAGGTGATGTGATAGATTTTTACGGTAACGTTTAATTGAGATCAGATGGCGTTCAAAAAATTAAGACCGGTAACACCAGGCACCAGACACAGACTGGCTCCCGGCTTTGATGATATTACGGAGAGCAAGCCGGAGAAATCTTTGCTTACTACCCTGAAGAAGACAGGCGGTCGTAACAGCAAAGGTCAGTTGACGATGCGCTACATCGGCGGCGGGCATAAGCAGAAGCTCCGTGCGGTGGATTTCAAGCGCGAGAAATTCGGCGTACCCGCAGTTGTAAAATCTATTGAATACGATCCTACAAGAACTGCCCGCGTAGCGAAACTCTATTATGCGGATGGTTTCAAATCTTATATCCTCGCTCCTCAGGGTTTGAAAGTCGGCCAGACTGTTATGTCAGGTCCGGACATCGCTCCCGAAGTAGGCAATGCACTTCCGCTCTCAAAAATTCCGCTCGGTACGATCATTCACAATGTGGAGATCAAGCCCGGTAAAGGAGCGTCAATCGCTCGCAGCGCCGGCACTTTTGTGCAGTTGCTCGCCCGCGAGAACGACAAGGCAACATTGAAAATGCCCTCCGGTGAGATGCGTCACGTATTGGTTAACT
Source organism: Cyclobacteriaceae bacterium (assembly GCA_044227305.1). Taxonomy (GTDB): domain Bacteria; phylum Bacteroidota; class Bacteroidia; order Cytophagales; family Cyclobacteriaceae; genus ELB16-189. Next base: position 628,906 of record JBGAFJ010000004.1, read on the forward strand.
GCCTTGCCACGGTAGGTGCAGTTTCAAACCAGGATCACATGAACGAGTCTGTCGGTAAGGCAGGAAGAAATCGCTGGAGAGGCGTTCGCCCGCGCACTCGCGCTGTGGCAATGAACCCGGTCGATCACCCGATGGGTGGTGGCGAAGGTCGCGCTTCAGGTGGTCACCCGAGGTCACGCAAAGGACTTCTCGCAAAAGGCAAGAAGACCCGTCACCCGAAGAAATATTCTGATGGTTTAATCTTAGCTAGGAGGAAAAAATAACAATGGGAAGGTCAGTCAAAAAAGGTCCGTACCTCGATGCACGCCTCGCCAAGAAGGTGTCAACACAGGAACAATCTGGTAAGAAATCGGTGATTAAAACCTGGTCTCGCAGAAGTACTATTACTCCTGAGCTTATCGGATTCACTTTCGCTGTTCACAATGGCAACAAGTTTATCCCTGTGTATGTGACTGAAAACATGGTGGGTCACAAACTCGGCGAGTTTGCACCTACTCGTACGTTCAAGGGTCACACTGGAAACAACAAAGCTGAAGCTGCGGCTGGAGCTAAATAATTGAAGATCCATGGAAACAACAGAAAAGAAAGTAAAGAGATCAGTAAGGAAGCGTGAGAAGATCAAGGCGATCAAAGACGCCGCGAAATCAGGTCCCGCTGTTGCTTACCTCCATGACGTTCCCACGTCGCCGCGCAAGATGCGCCTGGTTGCGGATATCATTCGTGGCGAGCGCGTGGCAAAGGCTTTGAATATCCTCAAGTATGAAGCAAAGCACCCGGCTGAAAGAATGGAGAAACTGTTGATGTCTGCGATCTCCAACTGGGAATCAAAGAACAAAGATGTGAAGTTGGAAGAGGCTGATTTGTTTGTGAAAGAAGTGCACGTAGGTGGCGGTCGCATTCTGAAGAGACTGCGCCCCGCACCACAAGGCCGCGCACACAGGATACGCAAGCGTTCTAATCACGTCACACTCGTGGTAGACAGGATGCCTGTAGAAGTAAAAGAAGAAAAGAAAAAGGTTCAAAAAGAAACCAAGGAATAGTAATGGGACAAAAAATTAATCCTGTCGGCTTCCGCCTCGGAATCGTTCGTGGTTGGGACTCTAACTGGTTCGGCGGTAAAGAGATGTCTGATAAGCTGGTTGAAGATCAGAAGATCAGAAAATACATCGACGCACGTATCCAGAAAGGCGGCATCGCCAAGGTTGTGATTGAGCGTACGATTAAGCGCATCACACTGACCATCCATACGGCACGTCCCGGTGTGGTGATCGGAAAAGGCGGCACCGAGGTCGATAAGATCAAAGAAGAATTGAAAAAGCTCACCGGAAAGGATGTGCAGATCAACATCTTCGAGATCAAACGTCCCGAACTGGATTCAAGATTGGTAGGCGAGTCCATCGCACAGCAACTCGAAGCCCGTATTTCTTACCGTCGTGCGATGAAGCAGGCTATCGCTTCTTCAATGCGCGTAGGTGCAGAAGGAATCAAGATTAAACTTTCCGGCCGCTTGGCAGGTGCTGATATGGCCCGGACTGAACAATACAAAGAAGGAAGAATTCCCCTCCATACACTTCGTGCAGATATCGATTATGCGATCTCTGAAGCGCAGACCGTATATGGAAAGATCGGTATCAAGGTATGGATCTTCAAAGGCGAGATCTTCGGAAAGCGTGACTTGTCACCGAATGTAGGCGTGGTATCGCAGAGCGATAGCAAAGGCCAGACTGGTTCCGGTCCTTCAGCGGGCGGCCCGAGAAGAGGCGGCGAACGTGGTGATCGCAGAGGCGGTGAGGGTCGCGGCGATCGCGGTGGAGACCGGAGAAGCGGTGGTGGAGATCGCAGAGGCGGTGACAACCGTGGCGGTGGTCCAAGAGGAAAGAGATAGTAAGAACAGAACTAATAAAGGGTTTCAGCGATGTTACAACCGAAGCGTACCAAGTACAGGAAATCACAGAAAGGCCGTGTCAAAGGAATGGCGACACGTGGACATACCATTGCGTTTGGATCATTCGGTCTGAAAGCTGTGGAAATGGGATTGCTCACCGCACGTCAGCTGGAAGCGGCCCGTGTTGCAGTAACCCGCGCCATGAAGCGAGAAGGTCAGGTGTGGATCAGGGTGTTTCCTGACAAACCCGTAACACGCAAGCCCGCAGAAGTTCGTATGGGTAAGGGAAAAGGAGCTCCTGAGTATTGGGTAGCGCCTGTGAAACCCGGCACAATCCTGTTCGAAGCGGGTGGTGTAACGCGTGCGGTAGCCCTGGAAGCTTTGATGCTTGCCGATGGCAAGCTGCCGATCAAGACCAAGTTTGTGGTAAGAAGAGACTACGTAGAATAAGCCAACGTATGAAAACGAACGATATAAAAGATCTGACTTTGGACGAGCTGAAAGAAAAGCTCGGTACGGAGAAGGAAGCACTCCGCAAAATGAAATTTGCTCATCAGGTTTCGGCGATCGAAAACCCGATGAAGATCAAGGAGACACGCAGGCTCATTGCCCGCATCAATACAGCATTGCGCCAAAAAGAAACGCAGAAATAGTATGGAAAGGAATTTAAGAAAAGAAAGAGTAGGCCGCGTGGTCAGCAATAAAATGCAGAAGACCATCACCATCGCGATTGACCGCAAGGTGAAGCACGCGATCTATGGAAAATTCATGAATAAGACTACCAAACTGATGGCGCACGATGAGAAGAACGAAGCAGGCATCGGTGATACAGTAAGAATCATGGAAACCCGTCCGCTCAGCAAAAACAAGCGCTGGAGATTGGTTGAAGTGATCGAGAAAGCGAAGTAATAGACCGAAAAAGAAGAAAGTTATGATACAGAGCGAATCACGCCTTACAGTGGCAGACAACAGCGGAGCAAAGGAAGTGCTCGTTGTTCACGTATTGGGTGGAACCCACAGACGCTATGCTTCCGTGGGTGACAAGATTGTAGTGACTGTAAAGTCAGCGATCCCCACCAGCCAGATTAAAAAAGGTTCTGTGTCAAAAGCAGTTATCGTACGCACTAAAAAAGAGGTTAGACGGAAAGATGGTTCATACATCCGTTTTGAAGACAACGCTGCCGTATTGCTCACCCCCCAGGACGAGCCGCGCGGTACCCGAATCTTCGGACCGGTAGCACGCGAGCTCCGCGAAAAGCAATTCATGAAAATCGTTTCACTCGCCCCTGAAGTATTATAAGATTATGCAAAGGACGACGAACAAACAGCCGAAGCTCAAGATCCGCAAAGGCGACACGGTGAAGATCATCGCCGGCAACTACCGCAGCACTCCTGACAAAATCAACTCAGGAAAAGTGCTTGAGGTACTGTTGGATAAAAACAGGGTCATTGTAGAAGGAATCAATATGGTGACGAAACACCAGAAACCTTCTGCCGGCAAACCCGAAGGCGGTATCAAGAAAACAGAAGCATCAATCCACATCAGCAATGTGGTGTTGCTGGATCCTGCAACCGGCCAGCCTACGAAAGTGGGACGCAAGCTGAACGACAAAGGAAAACTTCAGCGCTTTTCAAGAAAGACAGGAAAGTTTATAGAATCTACTAAGTAATAAAGCCATGGCAACGCCAAGACTGAAAGAAAAATATACGAAGGAGATCGTCCCTGCATTGAGAGACAAGTTTAAATACAAGTCTGTAATGCAGGTTCCCAAGATCACCAAGATCTGTGTGAACAAGGGCATCGGTGCGGCAGTGGCCGACAAGAAGATGATTGATGTAGGTCTCGAAGAGATCACCTCAATCACCGGTCAGAAAGCCGTGCCCACAAGGTCCAAGAAGGATATCTCCAACTTCAAGCTGCGCGCCAACCTCCCGATCGGAGTGAAGGTGACACTGCGTGGACAAAGGATGTATGAATTCATGGATCGCCTCATGACCATTGCTCTGCCCCGCGTGCGCGACTTCAAAGGCGTAAGTGACAAGGGGTTTGACGGCCGTGGAAACTATACACTGGGCGTGAAAGAACAGATCATTTTCCCGGAGATCTCTATCGACAAAGTGACGAAGATCAATGGTATGGATATCACTTTCGTGACCACGGCGCAAACCGATGAAGAGAGCTATGAGCTTCTCAAAGCATTCGGGATGCCTTTTGTAAACAAGAACAATAACTAACCGCAGATATGGCAAAACTGGCAGTTATCGCAAGAGACAGGAAGAAAGAGAGGCTGGTAGCCCGCTACAAGGCGAAGCGTCAGGCTCTGAAGGCAGCCGGAGACTGGGCTGGGCTAGACAAGCTCCCCCGCAGTTCTTCTGCTGTACGCCTCCACAGTCGCTGTAAGCTCACGGGACGTCCCCGCGGGTATATGAGCAAGTTCGGCATTTGCCGTAACCAGTTCAGACAGATGGCCCACGATGGCAAAATCCCTGGAATGACGAAAGCCAGCTGGTAATTTGAAGTAAGGAAAGGATTAAATATCTTTGCGGCCCCGTTTTTAGTCCCGATGGCTGTCGGGAGGGCCGCATTAATAATTAAAAGAACATGACAGACCCGATTGCAGACTATTTGACCCGGCTTAGAAACGCCATTAAATCACGTCATCGCGTGGTGGAGGTGCCGGCCAGCAACATCAAAAAGGAGATCACCAAGGTGTTGTTCGACAAAGGCTATATCCTGAATTATAAGTTTGAGGATACTGCCAACAAGCAGGGTATGATCAAAATTGCGCTCAAGTACAATCCGGAAACGAGGGATTCTGCTATCGCGAAGATAGACAGGGTCAGCAGCCCGGGCTTGCGTCAATATAAGCCGTCAGACGAGCTGCCCAAGGTCCTCAACGGACTTGGCATCGCGATCCTGTCGACTTCTAAAGGAGTGATCACCGATAAAGAGGCACGTGCGCTCAATGTAGGTGGAGAAGTATTGTGTTACGTTTATTAACAGTAAAGTAAAATGTCACGGATCGGCAGACTTCCCATATCGCTTCCCAAAGGTGTGACTTGCACTTTTTCGGAAGGCAACAGAAAGGTTTCTGTGAAAGGCCCGAAAGGCGAACTTCACCAGGAGCTGAAGCCCAACTTTAAAATCAAAGTTGAGGAAGGTACCATCGAGGTAAGCCGTCCGTCAGACGAGAAACCGGATCGTGCCCTTCACGGTTTGTACCGCGCGCTCATCGCTAACATGGTGGTTGGTGTAAGCCAGGGATACAAAGAGCAGCTTGAACTTATCGGTGTGGGTTATAAAGCATCGGCGCAGGGCAACGTGCTCGAGTTGAGCCTTGGATATTCACACAGTGTGTTCATCGGTGTTCCGCCGGAATTGAAACTCCAGGCCCTTCAGGAAAAAGGTCAGAATCCAATGATCATTCTTGAAGGTATCGACAAGCAACTGATCGGACAGATGGCTGCCAAGATCAAGTCGCTTCGTAAGGTGGAGCCTTACAAAGGAAAAGGTATCCGTTATGTGGGTGAGTATGTACGCAGAAAAGCTGGTAAGGCGGCTGCTAAATAATAAAAGGTATGTCAGTTAACGCAAAGACCAATCGCAGAAGCAGGATCAAGATGGGCATTCGCAAGAATGTGGAAGGTACTTCGGTACGTCCCAGGCTTTCCGTGTTCCGAAGCAACAAAGCAATTTATGCGCAGATCATCGACGATTCGAAGGGACACACGATCGCCTCGGCTTCTTCAGTAGAAATTGAAAAAGCCCGACTGAACATCGAAACTTCGAAGACAGTTGGTAAAAAAGTAGCTGAGAAAGCGCTGGCTTCTGGCGTGAAAGAGATCGTATTCGACAGAAACGGATACTTGTACCATGGAAACGTAAAGGCTTTGGCGGAAGGCGCCAGAGAGGGAGGTTTAAAATTCTAAGCGCATGACACAAAGCAACGTCAGTACGGTAAAAGCAAGCGAGATCGACCTGAAAGAAAAGGTTGTTGCGATCCAGCGCGTAGCGAAAGTTGTAAAAGGCGGACGTCGTTTCAGCTTTTCAGCGATCGTGGTGGTGGGTGATGGCAACGGTGTTGTAGGCTATGGATTGGGCAAAGCCAATGAAGTAACAGACGCGATCACCAAAGGAATCGACGATGCTAAGAAGCACCTCGTGAAAGTGCCGATCATCAAAGGAACTGTTCCCCATGAATCAATCGGCAAGTTCGGCGGTGGCCTCGTGTTGTTGAAACCCGCGTCACCTGGTACTGGAGTAATCGCCGGTGGTGCTATGCGCGCTGTACTAGAAAGCGCGGGCGTACACAACGTGTTGGCAAAATCGAAAGGTTCTTCGAACCCCCACAACGTGGTGAAAGCTACCTTCAAAGCATTGACAACGATGCGAGATGCCCATACCGTGGCACGTAATCGTGGAATTGAATTGACAAAAGTATTTAACGGATAAGCGCCATGGCAAAAGTCAGAATCACACAGATCCGCAGTACAATCAAGCGCCCTTACACGCAATTGTTAACCATACAATCGCTCGGTCTTGGCAAGCGTGATAAGTCTGTGGAAGTGGAATACACACCGCAGATTCAGGGCATGGTGAGGAAAGTAAGTCACTTGGTGAGCGTAAAAGAACTATAAGATGAAGCTGCATACTTTAAAACCGGCAACGGGTTCGACAAAATCTAACAAGCGCCTTGGAAGAGGCCAGGGTTCTGGTGGCAGCACGGCAGGCCGTGGTCACAAGGGTGCTCAGTCACGCTCCGGCAATCACAAGAAGATTGGTTTCGAAGGCGGCCAGATGCCTTTGCAGCGCCGTATCCCGAAATTTGGTTTCAAGAATAACGAGAAGATCTGTTATAAGGCGATCAACCTGGACGCCCTTGAAGCATTGGCAACGAAGGCCAAAGCAGGTGCAATTAATTTGCAGCTGATGATGGACAACGGTATCGTCGGTAAGAACGACAGAGTGAAGATTCTCGGGCGCGGTGAGCTGAAAGCGAAAGTGTCAGTAGAAGCGCATGCGTTTTCAGAAACAGCAACCAAAGCGATTGAAAGCGCTGGAGGCAGTGCAACGACTGTAAAATAAATGAAGCGATTTTTCACCACCATAAAGAACATTTTTTCAATCGAGGACCTGCGTGTTCGCATCCTGAATACGATTGGATTCCTGGTCATTTTTAGACTGGGTTCTTATATTGTATTGCCCGGTGTTGACCCCAGCAAACTCACCGCCTCACAAGGCGGTATCTTCGATTTGTTCAATACACTCGTTGGCGGATCTTTTAGCCGTGAGTCAATTTTTGCATTGGGTATCATGCCCTACATTTCTGCATCTATCGTTGTGCAGCTGTTAACAGTGGCCGTCCCGCACTTCACCAAACTCCAGAAGGAAGGCGAAAGCGGAAGAAAGAAATTGAATCAATTTACACGGGTGCTCACCATCGCAATCACGGCAGCGCAGTCTTATGGTTATTTGAGAGCAACCCTGAATCCTGAAGCGATCCTTCAACCTGGATTGTTTTTTACAGTATCATCCGTGATTATCCTCGTATCAGGCACCATGTTCTGCATGTGGCTCGGTGAGCGCATCACGGACAAGGGTATTGGTAACGGTATCTCTATGCTGATCATGATTGGCATCGTGTCCCGTTTCCCCGGCGCATTGTACCTCGAAGCCACCGGTAAAGGAATGCAGGGAGCGCTCTTGTTTATAATTGAATTGCTCGCGCTCTTCTTCGTGGTCGTTGGTGTAATTGCGTTGACTCAGGCGACCCGGAGAATTCCCGTCCAATATGCCAAGCAGGTAGTCGGAAACAAACTGTATGGCGGCAAACGTGACTTCATTCCGCTGAAACTGAATTCAGCCGGTGTGATGCCAATCATCTTCGCCCAGGCGTTGATGTTTATTCCCCCGCTCTTAGCCGGGATATGGAGAGATAGCGATATCGGAGCCTACGTTGGTTCCACCTTTGCTGACTTTACATCATGGCAATACAATTTGCTGTTTGCCATTTTGATTCTGTTGTTCACGTTCTTCTACACCGCGATCACAGTACCATCCAATGACATTGCAGATAACCTCAAGCGCAACGGCGGATTTATCCCTGGCATCAAACCTGGTAAACCGACTGCTGAGTTTATCGATGGAATATTATCAAAGATTACACTTCCGGGCGCCTTATTTCTGGCGGCCGTGGCCATCATGCCGGCATTTGCCGTGCGTGCAGGCGTGACCCAGAACTTCGCACAGTTTTTTGGCGGTACGTCGCTGTTGATCCTGGTGGGAGTTGTGCTTGACACACTCCAGCAGATCGAAAGCTACCTCCTCATGAGACATTACGAAGGGATGATGAAGTCTGGAAGAGTAAAAGGACGTTCTCAGTTTGCTGCGGCTTAAGGTTGAATGATTCACCTGAAGACTGCCGAAGAGGTTCAGATCATGCGAGAAAGTGCCCGTATACTTGGGCAGGCGCATGGAGAAGTGGCCCGGATGATAAAACCGGGAGTGAAGACGAAGGATCTGGATAAACGGGCAGAAGAGTTCATAAAGGACCATGGAGGAATTCCATCGTTCAAGAACTACAATGGGTTTCCCTACTCACTATGTATCTCTGTCAATGAGGTAGTGGTGCACGGGTTTCCAGGTGAATACGAATTGAAAGAAACCGATTTGGTGACGATCGACGGCGGAGTTCAATACAAAGGCTATCACAGTGATTCGGCGTATACCTATCCGCTCGAAGGTGCTAGTCCGGAAGTGTTGAAGTTGCTGGAGAGGACGTATCAATCACTTTTCCTGGGGATCGAACAGGCGAAAGCAGGGAACAGGATAGGCGATATCGGACATGCCATCCAGGAGTATGTGGAAGGCTTTGGATATGGAGTGGTGAGAGAGCTGGTCGGTCACGGAGTAGGAAAAAAACTCCATGAAGACCCGGAAGTTCCCAACTACGGAAAACGTGGAAAGGGACCAAAGATCACCGCAGGAATGGTGATAGCGATTGAGCCGATGATCAACATGGGTACTAAAAATGTTGTTCAGGAGAAAGATGGCTGGACCATCCGAACGTCAGATCGAAAACCTTCTGCTCACTTTGAGCATATGGTTGCGGTCTACGAAGACAGAACAGAAGTATTGACAACACACGAAGAAATAGAAAAAAATTATTCGTATCAGTGGCGAAACAAAAGTCGATAGAACAGGACGGAACCATCCAGGAGGCATTGTCAAACGCAATGTTCCGGGTGCAACTGGAGAATGGACATGAGGTGTTGGCACATATTTCGGGCAAGATGAGGATGCATTACATCCGGATCCTGCCCGGCGACAAAGTGAGACTGGAAATGTCTCCGTATGATTTGACAAAAGGAAGGATAACTTTTAGATATAAGTAATTATGAAGGTAAGAGCATCCATAAAGAAGCGCAGCGCCGAATGCAAAATCATCCGTCGCAAGGGCAAGTTGTATGTGATCAATAAGAAAAACCCGCGCTACAAGCAGCGCCAGGGCTAATTGTTGAAACCGATTAACTGATAACGATTAACTGATAACTCATAAGAAATGGCACGTATAGCAGGTGTTGACATTCCGGATAACAAAAGGGGCGAAGTAGGTCTCACGTACATCTATGGCATCGGCCGCAGGTCTGCGCAGAACATCCTCACTCAGGCAGGCGTAAGCTGGGATAAAAAAGTGAAGGACTGGAATGACACAGAGTCGAACACGATTCGCGCGATCATTGCTGAAAAGCATAAGATCGAAGGTGCACTCCGCTCGGAAGTTCAACTCAGCATTAAGCGTCTGATGGACATCGGTTCTTACCGCGGATACCGTCACCGTAAAGGATTGCCTGTGAGGGGTCAGAAAACGAAAAACAACTCGCGCACCCGCAAAGGAAAACGCAAGACTGTGGCGAACAAGAAGAAAGCAACTAAAGGATAATTAACAGAACGATAAGACTTTTTCTATGGCAAACGAACCCGTTGAAAAGAAGAAAGACAAAAGCAAGAAGCGCACTGTGCAAGTTGAAGCAGTCGGCCAGGTACACATCCGGGCTACATTCAACAACATTGTGATCTCCATGACCAACACAACCGGTCAGGTCGTGGCCTGGGCTTCTGCTGGAAAGATGGGCTTTAAAGGTTCGAAAAAGAACACGCCGTACGCAGCTCAGACCGCTGCACAGGAAGCTGCTCAGAAAGCCTTTGAATTAGGTCTTCGCAAGGTCGAAGTTTTTGTAAAGGGCCCGGGAGCCGGTCGCGAATCTGCCATCAGGGCGATCCAGAACTCAGGCATCGAGGTAACAACGATCAAGGATATGACGCCGCTGCCTCACAATGGCTGCCGTCCTCCTAAGAAAAGAAGAGTTTAAGAGTTTAAAAGATTTTTAATAGAACATGGCACGATATACTGGTCCCAAGGCGAAGATTTCGAGAAAGTTCAACGAACCCATTATGGGCGAGAGCAAGGCCTTCCAAAAGAAGAACTATCCTCCCGGTCAGCATGGTAAGACGAAGAAGCGCAAGCAGTCTGAATATGCTATTCAGTTGGCTGAGAAACAGAAAGCCAAGTACATCTATGGTGTGCTCGAACGTCAGTTTGCACACACTTTCGATAAGGCCACCCGTAAAAAAGGGGTTACCGGCGAAGTGTTGCTCCAATTGCTGGAAGCCCGCCTTGATAATACTGTTTATCGCCTAGGTATCGCACCTTCACGCCGCGCGGCTCGCCAGCTTGTAGTTCATAAGCATATTACCGTGGGCGGCGAAGTGGTGAACATCCCTTCCTATTCACTGCGTCCCGGCGAAATCATTGGAGTTCGCGAGAAATCAAAATCTCTCGAATCGATCACCAATGCCTTGTCGATTGGCGCATCCAAAAAATACAACTGGCTGGAGTGGGATGGAGCGGAAATGGTGGGCAAAATTGTCAACCTCCCCCTGCGCGCCGACATACCCGAAAATATCAACGAGCAGCTGATCGTTGAATTGTATTCGAAGTAATTCTAGAAACGAAACACAAAGCACCTATGTCAATACTAGCATTTCAAATGCCGGAGAAGGTAGTGATGGAGAAGTCAGACGACTTCCACGGCTTCTTTACCTTCAAACCGCTGGAAAAAGGATATGGAGTTACCATTGGCAACGCCCTTAGAAGGATCCTGTTGTCTTCCCTGGAAGGCTACGCGATCACGGGTATCAAGATTCCCGGGGTGCTGCACGAGTTCTCAACCATCGAAGGAGTAGTGGAAGATGTTGCGGAAATCATTTTGAACCTTAAGCAGGTTCGCTTCCGCAAACTCGCCGATAATTTTGACAATAAGATCACAGTCAACATCAAGAAGCAAAAGAACTTCAAGGCAGGTGACATCACCAAGTTCACTTCTGCTTTCGAGATTCTCAATCCTGAGCACGTGATCTGTACACTGGATGAGTCCATCAACTTCGAGATCGAACTGTCGATCGAAAAGGGACGTGGATATCTTCCTGCGGAAGAGAACAAGCCCAATGAGCAGGTATTCGGATTCATTCCGATCGACGCCATCTTCACACCTATCAAGAATGTGAAATTCAGTGTCGAAAACACCCGCGTTGAGCAAAGAACTGACTATGAGAAGCTCCTCATAGAAATTGAAACCGACGGATCGATCCATCCGGAGAAGGCGCTCGAAGGAGCTGCTTTTATCCTCATCCAGCACTTCCGCTTGTTCTCCGACAAGTCGATCGAGCTTGAAACCGGAACAGACAGTGAAGTAGAGCAGGTAGACGAAGAGATGCTTCATATGCGTAAGCTGTTGAAGACTCCGCTCCACGATCTGGACCTTTCGGTTCGCGCTTACAACTGCCTCAAGGCAGCTGATGTGAAAACTTTGGGAGACCTCGTTCAACTCGAGATCTCAGACATGATGAAGTTCCGCAACTTTGGAAAGAAATCGCTTGCCGAATTGGAGCAGCTGGTTTCCGAGAAGAACCTGACCTTCGGCATGGACTTAGCAAAATATAAACTGGACGAAGACTAATGAGACACGGTAAAAAAGACAATCACCTTGGACGTACCAAGAGCCATCGTGATGCGCTGCTCTCGAACCTCGCGTCATCGCTGCTCCTCAACAAGAGGATCACGACGACCGTGGCGAAAGCGAAGGAATTGCGCAAGTATGTGGAACCTTTGATCACCAAGGCTAAAACAGATACAACGCACTCCCGCCGTGTGGTTTTTTCCTACCTCGGCAACAAAGAGTCGATTAAATCGCTTTTCGGTGAGGTAGCAACCAGGACGGCAGAACGTCCGGGCGGTTACACACGCATCATCAAGCTGGGCGACGCCCGCCTGGGTGATAATGCAGAAATGTGCATGATGGAGCTCGTTGACTTCAACGACATCTACAAGAAGGATGATGGCGCGAAAAAAGGCAAGACCCGCCGCAGCCGCAAAGGTGGCAAGAAGGCAGAAGGCGCCGCTGAAGAAACCGAAGCAACGGCAGAAGCTGCTGAACCGAAAGCGAAGGCAGCCAAAGAGCCGAAAGCTAAAAAAGAAGAAAAGCCCGAAGCCAAGAAGTCACCTAAGAAAAAGAAGGACTAAGTGGGGATTTCAAACGATAGAAAAAGGGATTGGACGCAGGTTCAATCCCTTTTTTAGTTTTTCCGTAGGGCGGAATGTATTTTTGTCAACCACAACCACTATCACCTTGAGTAACAAAGCTTATCTCCTCCTGCAGGATGGCCTCCTCCTCGAAGGGACCGCCATAGGGAAAGTCGGGACTACCGGCGGCGAAATTTGTTTCAACACCGGTATGACCGGTTATCAGGAAATTTACACCGACCCGTCGTACTACGGACAGGTCATCGTTAACACAACGGCGCATATTGGCAACTATGGCACCCTCAATGAAGAGCAGGAATCAGACAAGCCTAAAATCAGCGGCCTTATCGTAAACGACTTTTCGGAGGTGTATAGCCGCAAAGCGTCGAAGGAAAGCCTGCAGGCATACCTTGAAAAACATGGTATCGTCGGCATTGCCAATCTCGACACCCGCATGCTGGTGCGCCACATCCGGAATAAAGGCGCACAAAACTGCATCATCTCGTCGTCGCTGAAAAAAGAACAATTGAAAGACGAGCTCGCGAAAGTGCCTGATATGAATGGCCTTGAACTGGCTTCCGTCGTCAGTACCAAAGAAGCGTATACCGTGGGGTCGCCGACTGCTTCGATAAAAATCGCAGCGTTGGACGTTGGTATCAAAAAGAATATTCTCAGAAATCTCGCCGCGCGCGATTCGTTCGTTAAGGTATTTCCTGCCAAAACCTCATTCGCCGAAATGGAGAAATGGAATCCGGATGGATATTTTATCTCCAATGGTCCTGGCGATCCGGCCGTCATGAGCTATGCAATCAAGACCGTGAAAGAAATTCTAGATGCCGACAAGCCTCTGTTCGGAATATGTCTGGGTCATCAGCTGCTCGCACTCGCATGTGGATTGAAAACCTACAAGATGCACCATGGCCACCGTGGACTCAATCACCCAGTGAAAAACCTCGTGACCGGACTTGGAGAAATGACCTCACAAAATCACGGCTTCTCGGTAGACGAAGAAGCAATCAAGAAAAACCCTGATGTAATGGTGACGCACCTGCATTTGAATGATCAAACCATCATGGGCATCAGGTTGAAAAATAAGAAGGCATTCTCAGTGCAATACCACCCTGAAGCTTCTCCGGGTCCTCACGATTCCAATTATCTTTTCGACGACTTTGTAGCGATGGTTAAAGAAGGCCAGCTCCAACTCGTCAAGTAAACCAAACCTAAATCATTTCCATGAACTACATTGAAAGCATTCACGCGCGCCAAATACTGGATAGTCGCGGCAATCCTACTGTTGAGGTAGATGTGTATACCGAATCAGGCGCATTCGGAAGAGCTGCCGTGCCCTCTGGCGCGTCCACCGGTACCCACGAAGCGGTTGAACTCCGTGATGGCGATAAAAAAAAATATATGGGCAAGGGTGTTCTGAAGGCGGTGGCCAATGTGAACACAAAGATCGCCTCCGAAGTGGTTGGTCTTTCTGTTTTCGATCAGGCCCTGATCGACAAAGTAATGATCGAGCTCGACGGTACTCCCAACAAAGGCAAACTCGGCGCTAACGCAATCCTGGGCGTGTCTCTCGCCGTGGCCAAAGCGGCAGCCATGGAGGCGGGTCAGCCATTGTACAGGTATATCGGAGGTGTCAACGCAAACACATTGCCTGTGCCGATGATGAATATCCTCAACGGAGGAAGTCACGCCGATAACTCAATAGACTTCCAGGAATTTATGGTTATGCCCGTAGGTGCCAGTACATTCTCACAAGCGCTTCAGATGGGTGCGGAGGTGTTCCATACGCTGAAGAAGGTGTTGCATGACAAAGGCATGTCGACTAACGTGGGCGATGAAGGTGGTTTTGCGCCAAACCTTAAGTCCAATGAAGATGCTATCGAAACGGTATTGACGGCTATCGAAAAAGCTGGCTACAAACCGGGATCTGATATGTTTATCGCGCTGGACCCTGCGGCTTCTGAATTCTATGATAGCAAAACGAAGTTGTATCACTTCAAAAAATCAAACGGCAAGAAACTGAAGCCGCTTGAAATGGCTGCCTACTGGACCAACTGGACCAAAAAGTATCCAATCATTTCAATTGAAGACGGTCTTGCTGAAGATGATTGGGATGGCTGGAAGTCACTGACCGAAAAAGTGGGTGACAAGGTGCAACTCGTAGGAGATGACTTGTTTGTTACCAACGTGAAACGTCTGCAGGAAGGCATTGATCAGGGTGTAGCCAACGCGATATTGGTCAAAGTGAATCAAATCGGCTCGTTGACTGAAACCATCAATGCCGTCGACCTGGCAAAGCGTAATTCATACAAGAGCATCATGTCGCATCGCTCCGGAGAAACGGAAGACAATACGATCGCTGATCTTGCCGTGGCATTGGGCACAGGCCAAATCAAAACAGGCTCCGCATCACGTTCGGACCGGATGGCCAAGTACAATCAATTGCTGAGGATCGAAGAGGAACTCGGAGAAGTTGCATACTTCCCCGGAAAGAAGATGTAAGCAAATCAAATAATTCATCCATAGCCCCGCAGCTCACCTGCGGGGCTTTTTTTATTATCCCTTAAAAAATGCCGCCGCTCAGTTTCAACCCGATTCTTGCTGTCAATAAAATAAATCTTCAGCAAGAACCGGGTTAGTCATCTGGCATGTGTCCGGCAATTTTGAAACAGATAAAGTCAAACAAACTCAAAACAAATCTTATCTGTATGAAAACTAAGTTCGTAAAAATGACGCTTGTGCTAGTCTTGGTTATGACCTGCGGAATGGCCGTTGCCCAAACGAAACAAGAGCTGCAAAACAAGGAGATCGTTGGTAAGTGGCTGACTAACTTCTGGGGTCCCAAATACGATCCCGCCATCGTTGACGAACTGGCGGCACCCAACATGATTCTTCAATACTCGCTTCACAAACCACGCAAGGGTCGCGAAGACATCAAGGATTTCCAGAAGAAGTTTCGTGACGCATTTCCTGACCTGGCGTTTGATGGTGCTTATCCAATGCTGGCTGATGGAGAATATGTAATCGCGCGTTGGGTCGGCGGTGGAACACACACGGGGACCGCCTTTTCCGATTGGCCCGTTGGCACTTTGCCCGCACACACTGGCCGCAAAATGCGCTTCACCGGCACGACCGTGTTTCGGGTTGTAGACGGAAAGGTTACGGAAGAAATCGGCTTAGATGATGGACTCACCGCGCTCCTTCAATTGGGGTTGGTCACCGAACTCAAGTAATCGGTGGGTGATGAGTAGGTAAGGCACGGTAAAACGATGTTAGGAACTGTCTTCGCTTCTTAAAATGAGTGAGACAGTTCCGCATTGTTGAAATGATGATAGCGGCTTCGGTGGATCAACGCACACGACACGACGTGTTTTGGGACTTTTGGTAACTTGCTTGCCCATGACAGACGAAGAGATCAGCAGCACCATTGCCAATGAATGGATCGAAGCTTTCAATCGGCATGATCTGGAAGGCTTACTGGCCTTATACGCTGATAACGCAGAACATTATAGCCCTAAACTGAAAGTGCGCCAACCCGACACCCGCGGCCTGATCAAAGGAAAAGACAAGATGCGCGTATGGTGGCAGGATTCGTTTGAGCGCTTCCCTGGGCTGCGTTATGAACTGATCCGCCTCACCTGCCAGAAGAACCGGGTATTCATGGAATATGTACGTTACGCACCCGGGGAAGAAAATCTGCGCGTGGGTGAAATGTTCGAAATACGAGAAAATCGTATCGTGTCCTCACGAGTTTATCACAGTTAGCACAACGGAAATAACCCTGATATTCAGGGTGGCTGTTTCAAATTCCTGAAAATCACCCCCTCCGTTGGGACGATTTTCGCTCAACTGACAGAATATTTATATCTTCGTATTGCCATTTTTTAAACTTATGATCAAGCAATTACCTCCGATCTTCAGGAATTTCTATTTCATCACAGGGATGACTTTTCTGGTTTGGATGACATTTCTGGATTCCAACGACCTGATCAACCGCTTCAGACTGTCCGCCAAGTTGCGTGCCCTGGAAAATGAAAAGGAATATTATCACGAGAAAATAGAAGCCGTTGAGAAAGACCGTCAGGAGCTGATGGGCACCACACAGCTGCTGGAAAAATTTGCCCGTGAAAAGTATCTCATGAAGAAGCAGACGGAAGATATTTTTATCATAGAAGAAAAAGACTGATGATGAGGATCCTGGCGTTGGTAATGGTGATGAGCGTTTGCGTGATAAACGCGACTGCACAGCGTGAAGTCGACGGAAGCAACAAGAGTGCGTTTATGGATCGCATTTACTTCGGCGGTGGATTGGGTTTTAGTGGCGGCACCAGCTCCTTTGGTCGATACACGTTCATCGGACTATACCCGGTGGTCGGGTATATGGTCAACAGCAATATGTCGGTGGGCACTTCGATCACCTATCAATATTATAATTATCCGGATCAGAATGTGAGTCTTACACAATACGGTGTCAGTCCGTTTCTGAGATACAACTTCGGACAGTTGTTCGCCTACACAGAATACATGATCCTCAATTCACCAACGTATGACCCGGGCGCTCCAAGAAAAACATACAATCGATGGCTTTTGGGTCTCGGGTTTAGTCAGCCTATCGGCAAACGTGGTGCGATCAATGCAATGGGATTGTACGACGTACTTTATAATCCTGCTGACAGGGTCTTCGCGTCTCCCTGGGTCTTCCGGGTGTTTTTCTCTTACTGAATTTTAGCTTGGACGGGGGCAACCTCGGTATCCAACATAACGACGCTTTTAAAATTTCACGCCGAATTTTTCACCAAGCTGTTTAAGGTCCTCCACAACTTTCGGATCGAGAGGAATTCCTTCTTTCATTCTTAAAACCTCATACTCCCTCTCAGGATCTCCTGGAATAATCACGGCGGGTTGTCCCTCCGCAGTCTTCGCAGCACGAAACCTGGTGATCCAATTATCCATGTGATGTTTGAACTCATCGGCAGGTCTGAATGCATCCACCCGCATCGCGCCGAAGAAATGTCCAATGCCGTCGCCAACCGGATCTGCCGGCGGAGCAAGGAAGCTCACGAAAGGCGGTACCCAGGGACCGTAGTTGGCACCTGATAGTACTGCAGAAAAAATATCAACCCATGCGCCCAGACAAAACCCTTTATGACTTCCATGTTCGCGATCACTTCCCAGCGGGATCAACGCACCTCCGTCCTTCAACTCGTGCGGATTGGTTGATACTGAACCGTTTTTCTTTTGAATCCAACCCACCGGCGCATCCTGATTTTTCCTTTGCAAAATTTCCAGCTTTCCATTCGCCGCTGTGGTTGTGGCAAAGTCGGCAACAAATGGAGGTTGCTTATCGGCGGGTATTGCCACACAGATCGGATTGGTTCCCAACAGGCGCTCCACAGAAAAAGTAGGAGCCACGAGCGGACTTGCATTGGTCATCGCCATGCCAATCATATCATGTTCCAAAGCCATCATGGCGTGTCTTCCCGCGATGCCAAAGTGATTCGAATTTTTTACTGCAACCCAGCCCGTTCCACAGGTCTTTGCTTTCCGAATGGCGATCTCCATCGCGAAAGGAGCGATCACTAAACCGAGTCCTTGGTCGCCATCCACTACCGCGGTCGATGGCGATTCATGCACAATCTTCATGTCAGGTGTGCTGTTGACCCGCTTTGCTTCCCAGAGTCGGACATAGCCACTTAATCGCGCCAGGCCGTGTGAATCGATTCCCCGCAAGTCAGCGCTGAGTAACACGTCAGTCGCACGCTTAGCTTGTTCCGGAGGGCATCCGATTTTAATAAATATGTCGTATGCGAATTTTGAGAGTTGTGGGTAAGGAAAAGTCATAATCTTACTAAACTGAGCTCAAAAATAGCGAATCGCATGGCTGGAATAAGCAGACAGTGCCAGGCTACTTATTCTTATTTTTGGGTATGGAAATTGCCAACCTCCGGCATCCTTACATCAAAAAATACTTATGAGACTAAAACTGATAATTGTGACCTTTTTCGCGGCCACTAATACACTTTCGGCGCAGAATGAAAAGCCCGTCGATTCACGAGTTACGGGCATCACCGTATTTCTCTCAAGGGCACAGGTGAGCCGCGAGGTAAAAACCAGGGTTGAAGCCGGAAAATCCAACCTGGTGGTTACGGGTCTGACCTCCAATCTTGATCCGCAAAGTATTCAGGTAACGGGAAAAGGAAACGTGGTTATTCTCGGTACGAGCCATCGTCAGAATTTTCTTAACGAAATGAATTTACCAAAAGCACTGCGGATATTGAAAGATTCCGCTGAATATTATCAGAGGCAAATTGCCCTCGAACAAAATCAAAAAGAGATCCTTAATAAGGAAGAAGCGATGCTGATGAGTAATCAACGGATCGGTGGGACGAATCAAAATCTTACCGTGGCGGAACTCAAGGCGATGGCTGACTTCTATCGCAATCGTCTCACGGATATTGTTAGCACACGCGCCAAGGAGGATGACAAGATCAAACAGTTAAGCTCGAAACTCGCGCGCGTGCAACAACAGATTAATACCCAAAATGAATTGTATGCACGCAATACGAGCGAGATCGTAGTGAATGTGTCTGCGGAAACTGCAGGCGCGGTGGAACTCCAAGTGAGTTACGTTGTTGCCAATGCGGGTTGGTATCCAGTATATGACCTGCGAACAATAAACACCAAGAGCCCGGTGAGCCTGAGCTACAAAGCCAATGTGTTTCAAGCTACCGGAGAGGACTGGAAAGGTGTTCACCTGAAACTCTCAACAGCAAACCCAAACCTTGGAGGTCAAAAACCAGAGTTGTCTGCATGGTATCTTGACTTTTATGCGCCGGTCGCATATAGCTATAATCAAACACGGGCACGCGGTGTTGCTGCCGCTCCCGCCATGGAGATGAAAAAAGCTGATGCCGAGGAGGCAGATAAGTCCATGGCGGAAATTGTGACGACCGCGGATTTTGTGAATACGATTCAAACAACATTGAATGCTGAGTTTGATATCGCTGTTCCCTACAATGTGCCATCGTCAAATCAGCCAACGCTTGTAGACATTCGCAACTATGAGATGAAGGCGGACTATCAGTATTCGGTTGCGCCGAAACTCGATATGGATGCCTTCCTCATTGCAAAAGCAACGGGATGGGAGGAATTCAGCTTGCTGCCCGGTGAAGCTAATATTTTCTTCGAAGGAACTTTTGTAGGAAAAACCTTTATCGATCCGAACTCCATAAAAGACACACTTTCAGTTTCCATGGGTCGCGACAAGCGCATTGTGGTGAAACGCGAGAAGGTGAAAGACTTTACATCCAGGAAGGCAATCGGTTCGAATGTCCGTGAACAGAGTGCGTATGAGATATCCGTTCGCAATACAAAAACTGAAGCCATCACCATCATAGTGGAAGATCAAGTTCCCATTTCGCAAAACAACCAAATTGAGGTGACGATGATCGATGCCGGAAATTCTGCTTATAACAAGGATACCGGTAAACTCACCTGGAGGTGGACGATCCAGCCGAATGAAACCAAAAAGGCTACGTTCAAATTCGAGGTGAAGTATCCGAAGGACAAAACAGTGACCGGACTTTAAGCCATCCGTGGAAATCCGTGTCGTCCGTGGCTAAGTATTTTTGTTGCGAATTATCGCCGATCGTTTAGGATAATTACTTTTAGGGGTGAAGAAAATCACCCCTTTCCTTTTTTTCCTGTTCTTGTCGACTTTGTCTGCCGCTCAGGTCATCAATACCGCGACGATGGATACCGTGGAAACCACTGTCATTGGGCACGTAGGAATCGGCGGATACGTGGACTCCTATTATGGATATAACTTTAATCGCCCCGCCGACGGCACAAACCCTTACTTTGTTTCTTCTGCTCGCCACAATGAGCTCACGATCAACCTTGCCTATGTGGACGTGAGATACCGATCCTCCTTTATGCGTGCGCGCTTTGTGCCGGGCTTCGGAACATACATGGACGCCAACTACAAGAATGAACCCGGTTCTCTGAAAAATATGGTCGAGGCCAATGTAGGGGTATTGATTTCACAAAAAAGAAAAATATGGATTGACGTGGGTGTGCTGGGATCTCCTTACACCAATGAAAGTGCGATCTCCAAAGATCACCTCATGTATACCCGTTCGTTCGCGCCGGAAAATGTACCCTACTATATAACCGGTGCCAAACTTTCCGTGCCTATCAGTGCCAAAGTGAACACCTATTTCTACCTGATCAATGGTTGGCAGGTAATTCAGGACAACAATTCAGGCAAATCTTTAGGTACGCAATTGGAATACAGACCTAATAACAAGATGCTATTCAATTGGAATACTTACTTCGGCGATGAGCGTTCCGACCAAAATCCGGATAACAGGATGAGGTACTTCAATGATTTTTATTGGATTTTTAACTCTGGAGGGAAATTTTCAGCTACTTCATGTTTTTATTTTGGGTTTCAGGACAAGGCGACCGGTCCGACCGCGCGGTGGTGGCAAGCCAATTTCATTGCCAACTATTCTATTAATGATGTCTTCTCCATTTCCGGAAGGATAGAGCATTTCGATGATGACGGCGCCATATTTACTACCTCAATTACAGGCTCGCCAGGGTTCAAAGCATCAAGCGTGGGCAGTTGTCTCAATCTAAGACTCCACAAGTGGGCACTCGCGCGTTTTGAAGCTCGGCAATTCTTTTCTTCAGAAGATGTCTATTTCAACAAAGACCTTCTCCCCACAGGCAATAGCACGCTGTTGATTGGCAGTCTGACAGCCTGGTTCTGAGAATTAAGGATTGAGCCACGATGCCAACACCCCTTCCTTTAACGAGTAACTGGAAACTCGCACTTTCTCAAAGCCAAATTTTGTGATGAGATACCGGACGAGGCTACTGGTGACTACGATCATATCTACACGCATTTCAATCATCCCAGGGATTTTCAATCGTTGTTGGCGATTTTTTGAAATGAGCTGGTCGTAGATCCTGAAGAAATGCTCAACCGTCAATGGGGTCTCCGGTTGATTGGGCAACACCTCAATTCGATGATCGTGGCAATAGATCTCGCTCAATGTATCGAATGTGCCCGAAGATCCAACCAGCACTTTGGGCGACAAATCCCGCATCGCAGCTTTTAAGTTGATCAATGATTTATCGAATTCCAGGTTCAGTGACTGAATTTCTTCCGGGAGGATTGGGTCGTGCTTTTGAAATTTTTCGAGAAGCCGTTGGCCGCCTATTTCAATACTCTGTTTCCAGAAGATCTTTTTATGGTCCGCAATGATGAATTCAACACTGCCGCCGCCGATATCGACGATGAGGGATTTTTCCTCGCCAAGGCTCACTGCTGATCGCACGCCTAAATAAATAAATTCCGCTTCCCGATCGCCGGAGATTACCTCAATGTCAATCCCGGTGCTCTTTTTGACACTTGCAATGAGCTCTGCAGAGTTTGACGCGTTGCGCAAGGCGCTGGTACCGAAAGCCCGTGTGGTTGATACTTCAAATTCATCGATTTTAGACTTAAAGTCTTTGAGGCAACTTAGTGCTCTTTCGACTCCATCTTGTGAAATAAATCCCTCGTTGATGCCGCGCACACCGATTCTCACGGCCCGTTTTTCGGTATGAACAATGGTTCCGTCCATCGTTGCAATCAGCAAATGAAAGGTATTTGTGCCGAGATCGATGATGGCAATACGCTCACCCATGGTCAGTATTCAGTCCTGATTTCAGCGACAAAGTCGGTAAATAACGCTGGTCTGGCAAGATTAAAACTATCCCTATATTTGAATTTCAACGGTCGATATATGAGTAAAGCGAAGGTTCAGGGCAATGAAAAATTTGCCGAGCTGGAAAGAAAAAATAAAGAGGCACTGATTGGCGGAGGAGAGAAGCGCATCGAACAGCAGCACGCAAAGGGCAAACTGACAGCGCGTGAAAGAATTCACCTCCTGATTGACGACGGATCGTTTCAGGAATTGGGAGCCTTTGTGATGCATCGCAGCAAAGATTTTGGTCTTGACAAAGAACACTATCTCGGAGACGGAGTGATCACGGGTTATGGAACAATTCAGGGAAGACTGGTCTACGTGTTCTCCCAGGACTTTACTGTTTTCGGTGGATCTTTGTCCGAAACGCATGCCGAGAAAATTGTTAAAATCATGGAGCTCGCCATGAAAAACGGCGCACCTGTGATCGGACTCAATGATTCAGGAGGTGCAAGGATCCAGGAAGGGGTTGTGTCTCTGGGCGGGTACGCAGACATATTTTACAGAAATGTAATGGCATCTGGTGTGGTGCCACAAATCTCTGCGATCATGGGGCCGTGTGCGGGCGGCGCGGTGTATTCACCTGCGATGACCGACTTTATATTCATGGTGGAGAACACGTCATTCATGTTTGTGACGGGACCCAATGTGGTGAAGACCGTCACTCACGAAAATGTTACGGCAGAAGAGCTTGGCGGGGCGTCAACGCACAGCACAAAAAGCGGCGTGACACATTTTGCTTGCGCAAACGAAGCCGAGTGTATTGCACAGATCAAAAAACTTTTCAGCTATGTCCCTCAGAATTGCGAGGATGATGCTCCAATGTTGCCTTATACACTGGGTAATGAGAAACGTCCGGCGCTGAATGATATCATCCCTGCCAACCCCAATCAGCCCTATGACATGCGGGAGGTGATCAACGGCGTAGTGGATGACGGCAGCTTCTTCGAAGTGCATCGCAATTTTGCGGAGAACATTGTTGTCGGCTTTGCGCGGTTGGCTGGAAGAAGCATAGGGATCGTGGGCAATCAACCAGCGTCCATGGCCGGAGTACTCGATATAGACTCCAGCGTAAAGGGAGCCCGTTTCGTGAGATTCTGTGACAGTTTCAACATTCCATTGCTGGTATTCGAAGATGTTCCCGGATTTCTGCCAGGCACTGATCAGGAGTGGAATGGCATCATTGTGAATGGAGCGAAACTGTTGTATGCGTTCTCAGAAGCAACGGTGCCGCGCGTCACGGTGATCACCCGCAAAGCATACGGTGGCGCCTATGATGTGATGAACTCAAAGCACATCGGCGCCGATCTGAACTTCGCATGGCCTTCGGCTGAAATCGCCGTGATGGGCGCGAAGGGTGCGGCAGAGATTATTTTCAAAAAGGAAATTTCTGAAGCCAGCAATCCCGAAGCCAAGCTCGCTGAGAAAGTGGAAGAGTACACTAAGAAATTTGCAAACCCCTATCGGGCAGCTCACCGTGGTTATGTGGATGAAGTCATTTACCCGGACCAGACCCGCGAAAAGTTAATTGGAGCGTTTAAAATGCTTGAAAGCAAGGTGGCAAACCTCCCGAAGAAAAAGCACGGGAACATTCCGCTGTGATCTGTTACCTGTTTAATGATTGATTTATAAATTTGAAATATTCCGAAAGTTATGGACAAAAAAAGCACAACCTTCCTTTACAAATACCTTAACAACTCATCTCCCACCGGATTTGAATCCACCGGTCAGCAAATCTGGCTGGACTACATCAGACCCTATATCGACGAGCACATTGTGGATGTGTATGGATCAGTCGTTGGTGTAGTGAATCCCAAGGCACCCTACAAAGTAGTGATCGAAGCACACGCAGATGAGATCTCGTGGTTTGTAAACTACATCACCGAAGAAGGATACATCTACGTACGGCGCAACGGAGGTTCCGATCACCAGATTGCTCCTTCGATGCGTGTCAATATCTACACAGATAAAGGTGTGGTGAAAGGAGTATTCGGTTGGCCGGCCATCCACGTACGCGACGCAGGTAAAGAGGAGGCACCCAGCCTGAAGAATATTTTTATTGATGTAGGGGCGGAAT
This sequence comes from Cyclobacteriaceae bacterium, assembly GCA_044227305.1. Classification (GTDB taxonomy): domain Bacteria; phylum Bacteroidota; class Bacteroidia; order Cytophagales; family Cyclobacteriaceae; genus ELB16-189. The sequence continues at coordinate 653,218 of JBGAFJ010000004.1, forward strand.
CGAAGCGTGAAGTAGAAGCGATGGGTATTCATGTGGGCTGCGTTGCGACGTTCGAGGATGAATTCATCGAGCTTGGAAAAAATTTCTTCCTGGGTCGTGCCCTGGACAACCGCATGGGTGGATTCATGGTGGCCGAAGTGGCCAGAAGACTGAAAGAGAATAAAAAGAAGCTTCCGTTTGGGCTTTACATTGTGAACGCAGTTCAGGAAGAAATCGGATTGCGTGGCGCTGAGATGATCTCCCGTCGTATCAAACCGGATCTCGCCATCTGTACCGACGTCACGCATGATACACAGTCGCCGATGTACAACAAGAAGGAAAGCGGTAACATGAAATGTGGTTTGGGACCGGTGTTGTGCTATGGTCCCGCCGTCCAAAACAATGTTCTGAAAATGATCATTGATACGGCCAACAAAAAGAAGATACAATTCCAGCGGCAAGCGGTTTCCCGCTCCACCGGTACCGACACTGATTCATTTGCTTATTCCGCGGAAGGAGTTGCCTCGGCATTGATTTCCCTCCCCCTGAAATACATGCACACCACCGTGGAGATGGTTCACAAAAATGACGTCGAGAATGTGATCCGGCTTATTTATGAGGTTTTGCTGCAAGTAAAACCCGGACAGGACTTTCGATACATTAAGTAATATGTAAAGCATTCAGCGGCTCGTCGCACACCCCGTTTGAGCCGGCATTCTTCGTTGAATAAGTATGAAGTACAAGGTCGTCTCCACGGATCATCGCAACACCAGGATCGAGATTGACCCTCCGCAACGTATTGTCTCGCTGGTGCCATCGCAGACTGAACTCCTGTTTGACTTGGGTCTGGATGATCGTGTGGTTGGCATTACGAAGTTTTGTGTGCGTCCTGAGAAATGGAAAAAATCCAAGACTGTAATCGGCGGGACGAAGAATTTTCATTTTGACATCATCGAAAACCTTCATCCCGATCTCATTATCGGCAACAAGGAAGAGAACTATGAAGAGGGTATTGTAAGGCTCGAGGAGTTTTTTCCGGTATGGATGAGCGACATTGTTGAGTTTCAGCAGGCGCTGGATATGATCCGCTCAATTTCTTTGCTCACTCAAACAGAGAAGAAAGGAGCCACGATTATTGATACCATCGAAAAGCGTTTCAAACGACTGTACCAATTTCCGCCATTGCGAGCGTTATATCTGATGTGGCGCAACCCATGGATGGGCGCCGCCAATGGGACGTTTATCAATACGATCATCAAGCGAACAGGGCTTATCAACGTACTCGAAGACGAGATGCGCTACCCCGAGCTTTCAGCGTCGAAAATCAAAGAACTTGACCCCCGGGTTGTATTCCTTTCATCGGAGCCGTTTCCTTTCAATCCAAAGTATCTGCAGGAAGTACAGGATATTCTTCCCCGCGCGAAGATCCTTTTAGTGGATGGGGAGATGTTTTCCTGGTATGGAAGCCGCCTGATGCAGGTTCCTTCTTACCTTAATTCCCTTGTGGCAAAATTGTAAAGCCCATCGCTGCCATGTCGTCCCAGAATGACGGGTAGGATTTATTCACCACCTCAGGAGCCTCGATCTCGATGTCCATTTGTGCGGCAACAGGCGCAAACCCCATCGCCATACGGTGATCATGGTATGTTTTGATGAAGGGTTTTGCCGAAGGAAGCTCGCCTGGATGAATTTTCCATCGGCCGGAGTCTTGTTCGAGTGTGGCACCGAGTTTTCTTAATTCATTCTGCAAAGCAGCAATTCGGTCAGTCTCCTTGATTCTTAAACTTTCAAGTCCGGTGAATTCGCCGTGGACTTTCTTCATCGCACAAACGGGGAGGACTGTTTGAGCCAGATCAGGACAGTTAGTAAAATCCCAGGTCAGGTGATCCGTTGCTGTCGACTTGGTCAAATGAAGACCATCGTCACGGAATTCTGATCTTACCCCGAGCCTGCCCATGATGTCAACGATCACGCGATCCCCCTGCAGGGCAAATGATTCCACGCCCGGGAGGACGATCTCGGCTTGGTCGGCCAGGGAAACAAAAGCGAACCAATAGCTCGCCGCCGACCAGTCGGGTTCGACACGGTATGTTGCTGGTTTGTATTGCCCATGGGGAATGTGAATCATGTCCTCCTTCATATCGGGTTTAATGCCAAACCGTGTCATTAACTCCGCAGTCATGGCCAGGTACGGTTTGCTGCCAACCTTTCCCTCAAGTCGTATGATGAGACCTTTGGTGAGATAGGGTGCTGTCATCATTAGCGCTGAAATGAATTGACTACTCACATCGCCACGCATGGTTATCTGATAAGTCAATTGGCTGCCAAAGCCCTTGATCTCGATGGGAGGAAATCCTTCCTTTTCCTTGTATTCAATGGTTACACCAAGCTTCCGTAACGCATCTACCAACAGGTGGATCGGTCGTTCCTTCATCCTTGCGGTACCAGTAAGAATTTTGTGCTGACCTGTAATGCCGAAGTAGGCCGTGAGGAATCGCATTGTTGTACCAGCATCCATGACATCAATACCACTTGAAGGGGTATTCAGTAGTGATTGCATCAACTGAGTGTCGCGGGCTGTAGAGAGATTTTGCAATGTGCCCTTATTTTCTGCGAGTGCATTGATGATCAAGGCCCGGTTGCTGAGACTTTTCGACGACGGGAGCGAACGAACGTTTCCTTGCAGCGTATTCTTTCGGAGGATGGTGACGAAGTTATTCAAGGTATGATTAGAGATATATTATTTTTTTAATCGGTATCTAAGAATTTAATGAAACGATTTAATTTCAATATTAGTTAAGAGAGTAATGAATACAACACGCAAAGTTGCGATCGGTATTGGAATAGCGGGAGGAGCGCTCCTGGCTGCCTGGTTGTTGACAGGCACCCGGAAAAAGAAGACGAAGGACTTTCTGGTCAGGAGAGCCCATGAAATCAAAAGTAGACTGAAGAAATCAGACACCCCTGTCGAAGATTCAGAAGTCAACTATGTTTGACGCGCCCGGTAATAACCGGCTGCATCACTGATCTCTTTTTCGCTAACCCCCACATCCCACACGGCCCTGCCGACCTGTTTTGGTACGGCGATCAACACCTTATTGCCTTTATTTTTTTTATCCTGTTTCATGAGGCTCAGCCAGAGGTGGTCTTCCGGCAGATCGATTTTGCCAAAGATGGCCAGGATGTAGTCCGTTATGTTTCTAAGGTCCGACTCTTTTATCAGGCCTTTGGCCCAGGCGATGTGAGATTCAATAACCATCCCTGCCGCTATCGCTTCCCCATGATACAGCCGGGTCGGAGTACTCAGGAAGTAGCCCTCCAGGGCATGTCCCACGGTGTGGCCAAAATTGAGAACCTTGCGAAGGCCGGCCTCCCGTGGATCCTTCTTCACCACCGATTGCTTGATTTTAACAGAATGCCGGACCAGCTTCAGCCAATCCTGGCCGTCGAGATTTCTCTTCCTGATGAGATCCCACATTTTCCGGTCAGCGATCAGACAATGCTTGATGATTTCCGCGAAGCCAGACCGAAGCTCACGGGAAGGCAGCGACCGAAGAAAATCGGTGGCAATCAACGTGGAGGCTGGCAGTTGGAAGACACCGATGTGATTTTTGAATGGCCCGAAGTCCACACCAAGCTTTCCACCTACGCTCGCATCAACCTGGGAAAGGAGCGTGGTCGGTACCAGCATGAAATCAATGCCTCTTTTATAAGTAGCGGCGCAGAATCCACCCATGTCTCCTAATACCCCGCCGCCCAGCACCACCAGCAACGAATGCCGGTCAAATCCCAAATCCGTTAGCTGCTGCCATATCTTCCCACAGGTAGCAAGAGTTTTGTTCTGTTCGCCGGACGGGACTTGCAGCAAAAAATGTGACGGCAACGCGTCCTTGATCGACGGGTAACAAAACTGCAACGTGTTTTCGTCCACCAATACCCCCACCTTCGAGTACTTCTTCAATGAGGATTTATTGAGCGAAATCCGGGATAAAATCTTGATGGAACCCATAATGAGTGGACAAATTAACTAATTCTTTGTGCTGTCTTTTCGACTTTGTCCACGGGAAAGCCGGAGATTTTCATTATAACATTCGTTCGTTAGCAGAATCAATCTGCCTACTATATTTGGGCCTGCAAAACAGATCTTCATGGAAGTTCCGCCCCCGGTGAAATTCGACGACACAGCTACGGCATTCAAATACAAGTCGGATAGGGAGTTAAAAAAGGCCAGATTCATATTCACCGTGGTGAACAATCCGTTCATCTCAAAACTTTCCACTGGCGCCGTGAAGCTGGCCATGGCACTGCATTTACCCGTCAAGGCGATCGTGAGAAAAACGGTGTTTGAACATTTCTGCGGAGGAGAGACCATCGAGAAAACCGAACAAACGGTCAGGCACATTGGCGAATTCAACGTGAAGACAATTCTGGACTATTCTGTGGAGGGAGAGAAAACCGAATCCGGTTTTGAGAAGACAACGGAGGAAATATTGCACACATTCGATAAAGCGGTGAGTTCAAAAAATATTCCGTTTTGCGTATTCAAAGTAACCGGGATGGCCGACGCGGCACTCCTCGAAAAAATACAATCAGGAGTTGAACTGGACGCCACCGAATCAGCCGCGTTTGAAAAGGTTCGGTCGCGTGTGAACAGAATTTGTGCAAAAGCCCATGCATCAAACATTCCTGTTTTGGTGGATGCGGAGGAAACCTGGATACAGAGCCCGATCGACATGCTGGCGTATGAAATGATGGCGCAGTACAACAAAGAGCGAGCGATTGTTTTCAATACCTACCAGATGTATCGCGTAGACATGCTTTCGAATCTTCGCGCAGCCTATCACAACGCGACGATGCACAATTACTTTTTGGGTGTGAAACTGGTGCGAGGTGCTTACATGGAAAAGGAGCGGGAGCGTGCAGCACTAAAGGGCTACGCAGATCCGATCCAGCCATCGAAAGAAGCAACGGACGAAGACTTCAACAGGGCCTTAATGTTCTGTCTCGACAACAAGCAGCGGGTGTCGGTGGTATGTGGATCGCACAACGAATACAGTAACCAATATCTTACCGTGCTGATGGACAAGCATGGCGTCAAGCCTGGTGACAAGCGAATCTGGTTCGCCCAGCTTTTAGGCATGAGTGACAACATCTCTTTTAACCTCGCCAAAGGTGGATACAACGTGGCCAAATATGTGCCCTATGGGCCTGTTGAAGCAGTCATGCCTTACCTTCTGCGAAGAGCTTCCGAGAATACCTCGGTGGCCGGGCAGAGCAGCCGTGAACTTTCAATGATCCGTAAAGAGATCGCAAGACGGGCAATTCGATAGCACACTGCGATAAACACCTTGGGGTTTTGACTGTCTCAGGGTTAACTTGTAACGTCCGGTGATTCCCTCTATTTTTGCCCTCCGGCTTATCAAAACCGGTCTAATTCCGCGTAACCATGCAACTAAGCGAACAGGAAATCATAAGGAGGCAAAGCCTCGATGAATTGATCAAGCTGGGTATCAATCCTTACCCGCCGGATCTCTTTGAGGTCAACACCACTGCAAAGAAAATTCACGAGCTTTTTCCAACCCGGCCCGATGAGTTCGCACAGGTTTCTTTTGCAGGGCGGATCATGTCGCGGAGGATCATGGGCAATGCCTCGTTTGCTGAACTGCAGGATGAATCGGGCAAGATACAGGTATACTTTCGTCGTGATGACCTCAGTCCCGGCGAAGACAAAACAACTTACAATACCGTTTTCAAGAAGCTGCTCGATATAGGTGATATCATCGGCGTCAAGGGTTTTGTTTTCAAAACTCAAACCGGTGAGATATCCATTCATGCGCAAAGCATGGTGGTGCTTTCAAAATCGCTGCGGCCATTGCCGGTCGTAAAGGAGACGAAAGACGAGCATGGAAATGTTGAAAAACATGATGCCTTTAAAGATCCGGAACACCGTTACCGGATGCGCTATGTGGACCTGATCGTCAACGCGGAGGTGCGGGACACCTTTGTGAAACGAACGAAACTGGTAAACTCCATGCGTCAGTATCTCAATGGTAAAGGATATCTCGAAGTCGAGACTCCGATTCTGCAACCTTTATACGGAGGTGCCGCAGCCCGCCCGTTCAAGACGCATCACAACACGCTGGACATGACTCTGTACCTGCGTATCGCCAATGAGTTATACCTCAAGCGACTGATTGTAGGCGGATTTGACGGTGTGTATGAATTTTCAAAAGATTTCCGCAATGAAGGGATGTCGCGCTTTCATAATCCGGAATTCACCCAGGTAGAACTTTATGTGGCTTATAAGGACTATCAGTGGATGATGGACCTCGTGGAGGAGATGATCGAAAAAGTTGCGATTGACCTTCATGGAACGACCCAGGTTCAGGTTGGTAACAACGTGATTGATTTTAAGCGCCCTTGGAAACGATACACGATGTTTGAAGCGATTCAGCATTTCACCGGCGTCGATATTTCGGCGATGAATGAAAATCCTATGCGGGCCGTCTGCAAGGAACTTCATGTGCCGGTTGATGCCACGATGGGAAAGGGAAAGTTGATTGACCAGATTTTTGGCGAGAAATGCGAACCTTTCTTAATCCAACCTACCTACATCACCGACTATCCGATCGAAATGTCTCCGCTCGCCAAGAAGCATCGGAGCAAGCCGGGTTTGGTAGAACGCTTCGAAGCGATCTGCAACGGAAAGGAGATATGCAATGCATTCTCCGAACTCAATGATCCCATCGACCAGCGTTACCGTTTTGAAGAGCAACTGGAACTTGGAAAGCGCGGAGACGAAGAAGCGATGACACTGGATGAAGATTTCTTGCGTGCACTTGAATTTGGCATGCCGCCAACCGCCGGGCTCGGTATTGGTATCGATCGATTAACGATGATTATGACAAACTCCGCGTCCATACAGGACGTGCTCTTCTTCCCGCAAATGAAGCCGGAGAAAGCGGCGACTGCCGCCCAGGACGATGAATTCAAGGCACTGGGCATTCGCGAGGAATTACTGCCGCTGCTTCATAAACTTGGCATCCTCTCCGTGGCGCAACTCAGGGAAGTAAAACCATCTAAGCTATTGAATGACCTGGGGGGAATGCGAAAGAAACTGAAACTTGAAATCCCTCCGGTGACCCTTCCGGAGATAGAAGGGTGGTTGAAATAAACCTAGTTATCAAAGAACGAACGCGTTCTGTTGAGTTTCAGGTCTTTCAGGAGGGATGACTTCACACCGATAAAGAAGTTGTACGACTGGAATTTTCCGAAGGGTACCCAGCTGAGGTTGACAACCCAGCAATGCAGGTCGCGGGAAATGGTGAGTTGGGTGGTGGTGATCTCGCGGTTTTTGAAATCGTATCCTGAGTTGAAAACAATCTTCCATTTTTCTGTCAATGAAAAATCTCCGTTGAATCGTGCTGCTTGGGTAATCAAAGGACTCGCACCCAAGTTGTGAGAATAGTCCACATTATAGCTGATCCGAAGGTTCCACGGAATGTTGAAATCGATGTATGAGTCTGGATTGGCGAGGAGGTATTTCTTATCCGAATCACTGGCATTCGATTTTCCAATCTTATCGCGTGTTTCGTTGTCCTTTTTTTGTCCTTTTGGACTCAGGTTGGTACTTAGTGCCAGGTTCGCACTGGTAATCCGACCCAGGCTGGAGGGGTCGGTTTTTAGCACCGCCCAGTGTGGTGTCGCGGGGCGGTATTGTCCCCATGCATAGTCTGAAGTACGGACTTCCTTCACTTGCTTTTCATCTTCAATGTTGTAGATGGTCGCGTATTTATATGGATCCAACTGGGCACTCATGTTGATGTTGAGCTTGTTGTCCAGCACGTTCGTGTTGGCATTCATTGAAAATGGCGCCAGCCTGAAGGAGTCAATTGCAAAATTGTAGGAGCTCCCGATCGACAATGTATTGAACAAGGCGACCTTTTTCACAACGGTGTCCTTCTTACTTTTTACCTTCATCTCGATGTTGTTGTTGATGCTGAAGTTGATTGCGGAACTTTTGCCCAGTCGCGACGATCCGTACACAAAGCCTTCGTGGACGGATTTGTATACCGGATCTTTCACATTCTTCAGGCGGACGGTTTCGTAGTATCCATACTTCGGATCGCCAAAATCCGGCGAGTAACTGTATCCGATGCTGGGATTGATGATGTGCCGGATCGCCTTTACGCTTCCATCGCCTTTGAAGAAATAGGTTCCGTAAATACGGGTTGTTACCCCCACATTCAATGAATAGTTGGTCACGGTGTTCATTTGGCGAAGGGTGTCTCTTACCACAGCGGTTTTGCCCGAATCGGCCGGATTCGCCATCCATCTTAATTTTTCGAAATAAACGAGTTCATCGATGGCGATGCTGGGACTCACGGTAAAGAACTTCAACATCTTGAAAGAAGTGGCGATTGGGATGTTGTACTTAATACCCTTTTTCGCATTCTTAAAAAGGGTCGGGAGATTCTGAAAATTGAAAGGCGCAATGCTGTCGTGGGTAAGCGGGTTGCCGGACAAGTCTCTGAAGTTGCGACCCAGGTTGTTGGTGATTTGGTTCGTGGCGGCCAGGGTCATACGTAACGAAAGATTCTGTAACAGCATCCCGCTGGATGATTTTTTGAAGGGGTAAACGTTGTTTACGTTAAACGTGAGGTCAGGCAGTGGGAGGTCCACTTGTTTTGTAGTGAGGTCCTGGTTGATACGCAGGTTGATACCCGCGCTGAAAATAGTTCCAAAAGTCTTGGAATAAGAAACGTTGGAACTCAGTTTTCGAGATGTATTATCCAGTCTTGCTATCGAGGGGTTTGTATTCAGCGGAAGAAAGTTGCTGTTGTTGTAAGAGGCCGTTGCGGCATTCACCGATGCGGAAAATCTTCCGGTACCCCGCGTCTGTGGTGTGTGACTCCATGTGATTCGAAAGTCTTTCACCGTAGCTGCGTCCTCAATATTGCTGCTGGTTTTGTTATTGGTGAAACTGAAATTGAAATTTCCCGAATATCGGTAACGTACACTGTAGGTCGAGTTGATATATACTGCCGAAGATCCGCGTGAGTACAAATCTCCGGTAAGCTGCAATTTGAAGTATTCGTTGATATCGAAAAAGTATCCCCCGTTGCGGAGAAAGAAACCGCGATTTTTTTCCTCGCCATAGGCTGGAATGATGATACCGGAAGCACTTTGTCGCGGAGAAGGAAAAATGCCAAACGCGAAACCCACCGGGAGCGGCACTTCATTCACTTCCATGTGAAACGGGCCCACAACGATTTTGTCTCCCGGTATCGCTTTGGCCCGGGAGGCCATAATCTGGTAGTGAGGATGCACCAGATTACAGGTCGTATAGGCGTTACGCAAACTCAAGAGCTCGTTCTTCGGATTTTTAAATACCGCCTTCCCGTGAATAAAACCGTCGCCTTGCGTAGTGACTATCTCAGAGATGAGCGCTTTCTTTGTCTTGAAGTTGTAGACGATGCTTTTGGTTTCATATTTCTCCTGCCCATTGATGAAAATCGGAAATCCAACGCGCCGCCCGAGAGAATCCAGCGTTCCTTGTGCAGAGATGGTCGAAGTTTCATAGTCGATGGTAATATTTTCGGCCATCAGCTGAATTGCACCATATTGGATCTTTGCATCTCCATACAAGTGCACCACTTTGGTCTGAAGACTTGAGTTGATTGAATCGCGCGCAGAGTACGTAATGGTAGTTTCGATTTCACTGCGGGTGTTGCGTGATAGGGAATCGGTCCGGGTCATCACGCTGTCTTTTTTTACGCCCAATGTATCCCCTGGGGTCACCGGCCTAACCGCCGGCAAATCACCCGTGGGCTGCTTCAGGGGCTTTTCCACCTGGCCGAATGCCGCCAAAGACATCATCAGGAAAATAAAAATGGTGAGTTCCCTGGCTCTCCAGCATACCGGCGACCTGCCTGAAAATTTAGCTTTTAGGGAAAAATTCACGATTTTGTGCGAATTTAGGTCAAATAGGTCACAAGTACCCGTGGGGATACGAACTAAGCTCCTTTTGTTAGCAATAACCTTGCTAAACTCTTCTGCCGCCTTTGAGCGCGCCGACAACGTCGTGGACACGGTAGTCATCGACGCGGGGCATGGGGGCAAAGATCCGGGAACGCGTGGAGTATCACTCAAGGAAAAGGATGTGGCCCTGAAGATCGCGCTAAAGGTCGGCAGCTATATCCAGAAGAATATACCCGGTGTAAAGGTGATTTACACGCGCAAGGATGACCGTTACCTGGCACTAGACGAACGCGCGGCGATCGCCAACAGGAATAAAGCCGATCTTTTCATCTGTATTCATGCCAATGCCGTCTCTAAGCCTGAGATCCGCGGCACGGAGACATACGTTATGGGATTACATAAGTCGGAGGGCAACCTCGATGTGGCAAAAAGAGAAAATTCGGTGATTTTGCTGGATGATAACTATGAGGAACGATATGAGGGCTTTGATCCGAATAGCCCTGAATCGAGCATTTTATTTTCAATTGCGCAAAGTGCATTCCAGGAAAGCAGTCTTAAGTTTGCTGAGAAAGTGGAAGCTGAATTCAAAGGGCGAGTGGGCCGAAAAAGCCATGGTGTAAAACAAGCAGGTTTTTGGGTACTTTGGAGGACTGCGATGCCCAGCGTACTCATAGAAGTGGGTTTTCTGACCAATCCAACAGAAGAAAAATTCCTGAACGAAGAAAATGGCCAGAACCTGATAGCGTCAGGAATTTATCGCGCTTTTAAAGAGTATAAAACCCAGGTGGAATCTATAAACTGATTGTAAGTGAGACAGAAAGAATTGATGGTTGGAATCTTTGCGGCGGTAGCAATCGTTCTCTTGTATTTTGGCTTTAACTTTTTGAAAGGGATCGATTTCTTCTCAACCAGTTCGAAGTATTATGCGATCTACGAAAACGTCGATAACCTACAGGTTTCGAATCCTGTGCGCGTCAGTGGTTTTGCAGCAGGGCGCGTCAGTGAGATTCGAATCATCGATAATGAAAAACACAGTGTCCTTGTAGAGATCGACATCGACTCCAAGATCAAATTAGGCGACTCCACGAAGGCAATCCTCGACGGAGAATTGCTCGGTGGCAAATATATTTTGCTTCAGATCGGCAAAGTAACCACTCCAAAAAAACCGGGAGACACGATCCGGTCTGAAGCTGCAAAGGGGATGTTTGACGTCCTTACAGAAACCGCGCAGCCTGTGGCAGGCAATCTCCAAACTACTTTGCGCAAGTTTGACGTAGCGATTGAGGGACTTACCCGTAACTCGCAACGACTTGATTCAATTTTTGCCAAACTTCAAAAAACACCTGATATTCTCAATATGACCTTGCGCAATGCGAATGGGAAGATTGATGTGTTGTCAGCGTCTTTCACCGATGTTTCTGCAAACCTCAATACCACGCTCACAGAACTCCGGCCAGTGATTAAAAATTTCGGAACCCTATCAGACACGCTCAAGCGGATGCAGTTGAACAAAACGATCGCAAAAACGCAGCAAACCCTGACGTCACTGAATGAAACACTCGCAAAACTGAAAAAGGGTGATAACACCGTAAGTCGCCTCATGACTGAAGATTCACTGTATGTGAACCTCAACCGTCTTATCCTCAGACTGGACACGCTGGCGAAAAACTTTAACAATAACCCCAAGCATTTTTTAGGTCCTCTCGGTAAGAGCAGCAGCAAGATCAAACGCGACAGACAACGCGAAGCTGAGAAAGCAAAAGCTGCTGCCCAGAAAAAATAACCATTTAGCCCATTTCTCCATGGACCTGGAATTCAATCGCAACGAGGACCTTTTCAAGCAGTTGTGTTCCCAGCTTTCTGCGCGCGCAAAAAAAAACCATCAAGGGGGTGGTGAAAAAAAAATTGAAGAACAACATCAGAAGGGCAAGCTTACTGCCCGTGAACGTATTGAATATCTGATTGACAAAGGCGATGGGTTTGTCGAGATAGGCCTTTTGGCTGGCGACGGGATGTACAAGGAACAGGGCGGCTGTCCCGGAGGAGGTGTTGTTACAGGGATCGGCAGGATCAAAGGCCGGCTATGCATGATCGTCGCAAACGATGCGACGGTTAAAGCCGGAGCCTGGTTTCCGATCACAGCCAAAAAAAATCTACGTGCCCAGGAGATCGCCATGGAAAACCGGCTACCCGTCATTTATCTGGTGGATAGCGCCGGTGTTTTTCTTCCCATGCAGGATGAAATTTTTCCAGACAAGGAGCATTTCGGAAGACAATTCAGAAACAATGCGATCATGTCGTCGCAGGGAATCGTTCAGATCGCAGCGATCATGGGAAGTTGCGTTGCGGGAGGTGCCTATCTGCCGATCATGTCAGACGAAGCGATGATCGTTGATAAAACAGGTTCAATATTTTTGGCGGGATCATACCTCGTGAAAGCTGCCATTGGCGAAGACATTGACAACGAAACATTGGGAGGAGCGACCACGCATTGTGAAATTTCCGGCGTTACCGACAATAAATTTCCCAACGATCAGGCTTGTCTCGACTACATCAGGAACATCGTAGATAAAATCGGAAAACCGGAGGAAGCCGGGTTCGACAGGGCAGTGCCTCAAAACCCTGCCGAAAATGAAAAAGATATTTATGGAATTTTCCCGTCAGACCGGTCGAAGCCTTATGACACACTCGATATCATAAAACGACTTGTTGACAACTCTGAGTTTGAAGAATATAAAAGTCTTTATGGTAAAACCCTGATTTGTGGCTACGGACGCATTGACGGCTGGGCTGTGGGGATCGTTGCCAACCAACGCAAGATTGTGAAGACCAAGAAGGGTGAGATGCAGATGGGGGGTGTGATATATTCTGATTCAGCGGACAAGGCAGCCCGGTTTATCATGAATTGCAATCAGCGAAAGATACCGCTGGTATTCCTGCAGGATGTGAGTGGCTTTATGGTCGGAAGCAAAGCCGAGCATGGCGGCATCATCAAGGACGGCGCGAAGATGGTGAATGCCGTTGCCAACTCGACCGTGCCGAAGTTCACGGTGATCATGGGCAACTCATACGGTGCCGGGAACTATGCGATGTGCGGCAAAGCCTACGATCCTCGTTTGATTATTGCGTGGCCTACTGCGCAGATTGCCGTGATGAGCGGCGCATCGGCAGCCAAGACCCTGCTTCAGATCCGGGTCAGCACGCTCAAAGGCCAGGGCAAGACCATTTCCAAGGAAGAAGAAACGCAACTGTTGAAAGAGATCACCGATCGCTACAACGACCAATTGAGCCCGTACTATGCCGCAGCCCGGCTTTGGGTCGATGCGGTGATCGATCCGCTTGAGACCCGGAAATACATTTCAGCAGGTATTTCAGCCGCGAACCATGCCCCGGTGAGGAAATTTAATCCGGGTGTGATCCAGACCTGACCATCGGGATGAGTAATTTTATAATCTCATTTTCGTTTTATCAGCAAACCTTTTTATGCAGGAGTCTGAAATAAAAGCGCTCATCTCGCTCCTGGACGACGACGACAAACAAGTGGTGTCGCATGTCGAAGAAAAGATTATTTCGTTAGGAAAAGAGGTAATCCCTTACCTCGAAAAGGAGTGGGAAACGAGCTTCAATCCTGCCCTGCAATCGCGGATAGAGGATATCATTCACATTTTGCAGTATGATCTTTTGAAAAGCCGGCTGCTGAATTGGTATAGGACCCCGGAAAAAGATTTGCTGACTGCGATGTGGTTGGTGGCGACGTATCAATACCCCGATCTCGAACTGGAGAAATTACGCCAGGAACTGGAGCAGATTTATTACGAGACTTGGCTGGAATTCAAACCTGATCTCTATCCGATTGATCAGATTAAAGTGGTGAATGGGGTACTTTTCAATAAGCTTAAGTTCGGTGCGAATACGAAAAATTTCCACTCACCCGGAAACTCATTGATCAATGTCGTGCTTGAAACGCGCAAGGGAAACCCCATCACCTTGTGTGTGATTTACATGCTGGTGGCGCAAAAGCTAAAGCTGCCGGTTCAGGGGGTAAATCTTCCCAACCTCTTTATTCTTACTTATAAAGACGATCAAAACAATCAGTTTTATATCAATGCGTTCAACAGGGGTCTGATTTTTTCGCGGCAGGATATTGAAAATTATATCAATGAACTGCATTTGGTACCACAGAATTCATTCTTCGAACCCTGTGACAATATTGAGATCGTGCGCCGCGCGTTCAGAAACTTGATCATGTCCTTTGAAAAAATGGGCGAACACGCTAAAGCTGAGGAGGTGAAGTTGTTGTTGATTGAGATTTCGGATGGAGGAGACCTGGGGGTGTGATTGGTTCGCCGTCCTCATTTAACTACGGAGGTTCTATCCAGGTCACTGTAGGACACTGTCCATTTAAGTGTGTAAGTGTCGCGTCTAAGTAACTGCGTAAAGGGCATTATAATTTGCACCGCTCTCCGAAGATGTTAATAAACTGATTTACAATCAAGCTCCAGTTTCTCACCGGGAAGGTCCACTTTTTTGTGATCTCACGTAAGGCAAGAAAAACAGACTTTAGAACCGATGCGTCATCGGGGAAGGACATTTTAGCTTTCGTGTATTTCCTGATCTTTCCGTTTAAGTTTTCGATGATGTTGGTCGTGTAAATCATCGTCCTGATCTCGACAGGAAAGTCAAAGAAATGAGACAAATCGGTCCAGTTGTTCTTCCAGGATTTAATTGCATGCGGATATTTTTTGCCCCAGGTGGCTTCCAGATTCTCAAGAGCCTGCCATCCCAGATCTTTGCTGGCGGCAGTGTAAACAGTTTTTAGGTCGGCTGCGAACTGTTTCTTGTCCTTCCAGACCACGTATCTGGACGCATTCCGTATTTGATGGACAACGCAGATCTGTGTTACCGATTGAGGGAAAATGCTGACGATCGCCTCAGTAAAACCCTTCAGGTTGTCGGTACTGGTGATGAGAATATCTTCCACACCACGGGTGCGCAAATCAGTCATAACACTCATCCAGAAGGAGGCACTTTCGCTTTCGCCAAGCCACATGCCCAGCATTTCTTTATGGCCTTCGGAGTTCAGACCCACGGCCAGGTAAACGGTTTTGTTGATAACCTTTCCATTTTGCCTGACCTTGAAAACAATGCCATCCATCCAAACTACGTAGTACATTGACGAGAGTGCGCGATTTTGCCACTCCGTTACAAGAGCTTGAACTTTTGCCGTGACGTTGGAAATAGTCGAATCCGAGATATTATAGCCATATACTTCCCGGATCTGAGCTTCGATATCCCTCACCGTCATTCCCCTGGCATACAGCGAGATGATGACGTCCTCGATCGCTTCCACTTTCCTACTCCGCTTGGGAATCAGCACTGGTTCGAAGCTGCTGTTGCGATCGCGCGGAACCTCGAGCTCTACCTCACCCAAGGTGGTCTTTACGGTTTTGGTCGTCTTTCCATTGCGCGAATTGCCGCTGTTGATCCCCTCAGGTGAGTGCTTTTCATAACCAAGGTGGCTGTCCATCTCACCTTCAAGCATTTGTTCCATCGCTCGTGCATAGAGGTCCTCCATGAACGAGTTCAGCTCGCCAGAATCTTTAAATTGCTTCAGGAACTCAGGAGTGAGTACCTGGTTGAGAACCGGGTGTGGTTCTGATTTCTCTTTTTTCTCTTTCATTGTTTAACTGTTTAAAGGTAAGTAATTGAATACCATCGATTGACCTGACGCCTGTAGCTTTCCATCTACAGACACCAGAGGTCAATCGTACCTTTACACAGTTACTTAGACGCTACCCACTGTAGGGATAAAAGCCTTTCTCTTTTAACTTCTCTAAGAGTGCATCGCTTCCGTTTCTCATCGCATATTCCATTTCATCACGAAATACTTCAATTACCAGAAGAAGTCCGTATTTTTTATCACCGATAAGAAAATCTTTGTTGTGTGGCCTGTATTCGTCGAACACGATACACTTGGTCGGTGCATCGTCCGCTGGGATTTCCATCGTCTCGCCAGGTTCCAGCTTTGCTTCAAAGGAAAAGAATCCAATGGCTGTAAACGTGCCACACGTTCTTCTTTCGATTAAATTAAATGGACTTGTTTCCGTTGTATCATTCACATAGTTGAGTTTTGTAAAGGCAACGAGTTCATAGGTTCCATTTCTGTTTGCGACTGGGCCCGAGCCGTCTGGTTGTATCAACTCCATCGTTGCGAAGCCGGTACCCTTTATGGCATGGGGATAGTAGTACATGTCAACCGCACCTCCTGCATCAAAAGGAATAATAGCGTGACCAACCAAATCTGCAGGTTTACCAAGTATATTTTCTAGTCCCTGTGCTTTAAGCTCATAATGTTTTTCAAATTGTTCATCTGTGAATTCTTTAGGCAGTTTTTCATGAGATTTTTGGCCTGAGCAGGCTGCGACAAATAACAATGGTATAATTGCTTTATAAAACATGGCTAATAACTTTTGAATATCGATTGTGGAGTCATCCATAACCAATCATCCTCTCTTACCCTTTATCTTCTCTTCGAAATACTCAAACGCATCAAATAACCAGTTGACGATGTGTTTAGAGAACGCGACGACTATTAATCCAAAAGCTTTGAGGCCAATAATAAGCCACATACTATTTTTTTCTGATGGAGCATCCACCAGACCTAACGGGCTGCAAGTTGATCTCCTGGCCTGAAAGCAACAGATCAATCGCGATTTTAAGATAGTAGCTGGTAACGGCCTGAGGTGCCTGTGGATTGTCGTCGATGCCGCCACTATACACTACAACGAAGTTTTCATCCCGATTGCCGTCGGCACGCTTGAGTAAGAATACCTCCGGGCTTTTTCGCGCCCCCAATGCCTGCTGCACAATCTGATCTTTGTCGACAAGATAGGGGACAGGCAGTGCCCACGCCCCATAGGCAATCTTCATTTTTTCAACGGTTTCCTCAGGGTCCTGATGCGAGTTCACAAGAATGAATTGAATCTTGTTCTGATAGTTTTTAATCAGAGTCCGGATACGTTCTTTATAATAGATATCGTAAGGGCAGTTGTTGCTGGTGAAAATGATTGCCACACCCGCAGCATTCTTATAGCCATCGAGAGATATTGAGTTGCCATCAATATTATTGACGGTGAAATTCTGAACCGGTGTCTGAGAACGGCTGGTGAAACTCACCACAATCAGGCTTATCAGCGCAAAAAATCTCATGTCAGGTGAATTTCAGGGGATGTGTATACCGCAACGTATTCGTTTTCTACAAGATACTGCAATCGCACAACAGTTGT
Organism: Cyclobacteriaceae bacterium; assembly: GCA_044227305.1. Taxonomy (GTDB): domain Bacteria; phylum Bacteroidota; class Bacteroidia; order Cytophagales; family Cyclobacteriaceae; genus ELB16-189. Next base: position 670,464 of record JBGAFJ010000004.1, read on the forward strand.
CAGCCCATTCAATACGATTTTGCCCGTAAGGTAACCCTGTTTCAATAATTTGAATGGATCGACTTTCAAGTGGTCTGTGAAGAGTAAATTTCGCTTACCGTGGATTTTATACAGCGCTTCTTTGGCGCACCAATACACGCAAAGTTTTATAATGTCATTCCCGCCGTCGGCAACCTCGCTCACACTGAATACCCGTTTGGCGACAGTCCGCAGTTTTTCTTTTGGTTGTTCAAGATCGATGCCGATATTCTGTTGAAGGTCGACTTGCACCATCACGAAAGGATAAGAATGCGATAGTGAAATGTGATGGGGGTTGTTTTTGAGAAACGGTTTTCCGAATTCATTTTTGTCAATACCAACATAGCTGTGCCCAAAGTCATTGATCACCTGTTTTGTTAATGCCCGGGCAGCCAGCCACTCAAGTCTCTTTTGCGAATTGACGACATCTGCCGGGCAGCGCTCATTGACGAGTGTGGTGAGTTTGTCTTCAGATTCAGCGATCCGCCAGACGGCCCAAGCCTGTTCCTTTCCCAGGGTATGTATTTTCAGCAGCGGCATTAGGTTAATCTGGTGATGTAAACCAATTTTAAGTAAAAATATCAATTGCCGGAATGGCAAACATCCAGGTTAAGAAACTTCACTCCCTCACAGGTCATCGCGATTGTGTATACGCGTTAGCCACCACCGGCAGTGTGTCCTATTTTTTTTCGGCAGCCGGCGACGGCATGGTGGTGAAATGGGATTTGTCTGCTCCGGAAGAGGGAGAACTCATAGCGCAACTCCCCAATTCCATCTACGCGCTGCACGCCTTGGCTGACAGCGAACTGATCATTGCTGGCCATAACTACGAAGGAATTCATGTGCTCGATTGGAGAAATAAAAAGGAGGTGGCGTCGTTGAGGCTGTCGGAAGCGGCAATTTTTGACGTACAATCCCACGAAGGGAATTGCTTTGTCGCGTCGGGCGACGGCTCAGTGACAGTGGTGGACATACAGCGGATGGGTATCAAGAAGAAATTGAATTTCAGTGAAAAGAGCGCACGGACGCTGGCCATCAATTCCGCCCGGGGGGAGCTTGCGGTAGGATATAGCGATCACTTCATCAGGGTGTTTGACCTCGATGATTATCGCCTGAAACATGAATGGCGGGGCCATGGCAACTCCGTGTTTACCCTTTCCTATATGCCAGGGAGCACATTATTGCTCAGTGGCGGCCGTGATGCCCGGTTAAAGGCATGGTCAGTGGATGACAGCTATTCTCTGCACCGGGAGATCGTGGCCCACATGTATGCTATCAATCATGTAGAATTTAGCCCTGACTCGAAACATTTTGTAACTTGCAGCCTGGATAAGTCGGTCAAGGTGTGGCAGTCGGCCAACCTGACGCTCCTGAAAGTAATAGATAAGGCGCGTCATGCGGGTCACGGAACATCAGTAAACAAGCTGCTTTGGTCTTCGTTTAACGACAGGCTGATCAGCGCCAGCGATGACAGGACGATCTCCATTTGGGACGTAATTTTTTAAACTCCCCTGTAGCAAGTGCTTCAGGACTAACAACACAAACCCACTACGTCATGAAAATAACACCTCTTGAAATTCGACAGAAGACCTTCGAGCGTACCCTTCGTGGCTACGACAAAGATGAAGTGAACGCATTTCTGCTTTCTCTTTCTCAGGAATGGGAACGCATGAACGATGAAATCAAAGAACTAAAGATGAAGTTCGACAACAGCGAGCGCGAAGTCTCAAAATTGCGCGAAGTCGAAACATCCTTGTTCAAAACATTGAAAACAGCCGAAGACACTGGTGCCAACGTGGTCGACCAGGCGAAGAAAACGGCGGAGTTGCATGTGCGCGAAGCGCAGATCAGCGCAGAGGCTATGCTCAATGAAGCCCGTAGCAAGGCGAAGAATACCATTGAAGAAGCCGAAGTTATGTCGAAGCAGATGCTTGGTGATATGGAGGACAATCTCCGAAATCTTGTTCAGGAGTATAAAGCGCTGGAGTCTCAGCGTAATAATCTTGTCGATGATCTTACACGGCTGGCGAGCGAAGCCCTTGATCGGGCCGAGCGTGTGCGTCAAAGTATGCGAAGCTTTAATGCAGATGAGCATATGATGTCGGCGAAACGTGAGATCAAAAAGAATGTGGCGTCTAAAGAACCTGCAAATAATCCAGTGCTTCGCCCCGTTGAGAAACCAGAACCGATAAAGGTGGTGAGTGAGCCCGAGCCGCTGCGCTCCTTCTTTGACGAAGTGGCATGAAGGGAAAAGTGATTCTTGAGGGATTGGAGTTTCATGCGTATCATGGCGTGTATCCCCAGGAAAGATCTTCAGGTAATAAGTTTGAGTTGGATGTTATTGTGGAGACGGAATTCCATGAAGCGGCTTTCCACGATCATCTTTCAGGCACCATTAACTACGAGGAGGTATACGCGTTGGTGAAAACTGAGATGGAGAAACCCTCCAAGCTGCTCGAACGGGTAGGTCATTCCATCGCGGAAGCTATCCTTACCAACTTCAAGGACGCAATCTCTGTGCAAATCAATATCTCGAAATTCAATCCGCCGATCGGAGGGGTTTGTAAGAAGGCGAGTGTGGTGATTTTTAAAGGTAGAATGGGAGAATAGGAGAATGGGAGAATGGGAGAATAGGAGAATGGGAGAATGGGAGAAAGGAAGAATAGGAGAATGGGAGAATGGAAGAATGGGAGAATGGAAGAATGGAAGAATAGGAGAATGGGAGAATGGAAGAATAGGAGAATGGGAGAATGGGAGAATGGAAGAATAGGAGAATGGGAGAATGGAAGAATAGGAGAATGGAAGAATGGGAGAATGGAAGAATAGGAGAATAGGCGATTCAAATAATCAGGTATTCCGAGGGGCTCAGATTTTCGGCTTAAAATTCCTTTCCGTTGCTTCGAGGTGTGGAATCGGCAGCAGCGAAATCAAAAACTTATCACGATCTATTTGTTTGGCAGAAGGCTCATCAATTTGTATTGAGGGTATATTCAAATACCAAAGCCTTTCCCCGGGAAGAAGTCTTCGGCCTGACTTCACAGTTGAGGCGCTCGGCGGTGTCAATAGTTGTGAATGTCGTAGAAGGGTATAAACGGAGAGGAACTAAAGAAAAACTTAGATTTCTTAACATCTCGCAAGCCTCTTTAGAGGAGAGTAGATATTTTTTGGAGTTGGCTCGGGACCTTAAATATTGCGATGACCCACCGATACTCGATCAAATCGAAGAAGTGAGCCGACTTCTCAACGCATATCGGAGATCAATCGAAATGGGAATTTAGTGCGACGCCCCTATTCCCCATTTCGTCTTACGGTAGCGTCTAAGTAACTGTGTAAAGGTACGATTGACCTCTGGTGTCTGTAGATGGAAAGCTACAGGCGTCAGGTCAATCGATGGTATTCAATTACTTACCTTTAAACAGTTAAACAATGAAAGAGAAAAAAGAGAAATCAGAACCACACCCGGTTCTCAACCAGGTACTCACTCCTGAGTTCCTGAAGCAATTTAAAGATTCTGGCGAGCTGAACTCGTTCATGGAGGACCTCTATGCACGAGCGATGGAACAAATGCTTGAAGGTGAGATGGACAGCCACCTTGGTTATGAAAAGCACTCACCTGAGGGGATCAACAGCGGCAATTCGCGCAATGGAAAGACGACCAAAACCGTAAAGACCACCTTGGGTGAGGTAGAGCTCGAGGTTCCGCGCGATCGCAACAGCAGCTTCGAACCAGTGCTGATTCCCAAGCGGAGTAGGAAAGTGGAAGCGATCGAGGACGTCATCATCTCGCTGTATGCCAGGGGAATGACGGTGAGGGATATCGAAGCTCAGATCCGGGAAGTATATGGCTATAATATCTCGGATTCGACTATTTCCAACGTCACGGCAAAAGTTCAAGCTCTTGTAACGGAGTGGCAAAATCGCGCACTCTCGTCAATGTACTACGTAGTTTGGATGGATGGCATTGTTTTCAAGGTCAGGCAAAATGGAAAGGTTATCAACAAAACCGTTTACCTGGCCGTGGGTCTGAACTCCGAAGGCCATAAAGAAATGCTGGGCATGTGGCTTGGCGAAAGCGAAAGTGCCTCCTTCTGGATGAGTGTTATGACTGATTTGCGCACCCGTGGTGTGGAAGATATTCTCATCACCAGTACCGACAACCTGAAGGGTTTTACTGAGGCGATCGTCAGCATTTTCCCTCAATCGGTAACACAGATCTGCGTTGTCCATCAAATACGGAATGCGTCCAGATACGTGGTCTGGAAGGACAAGAAACAGTTCGCAGCCGACCTAAAAACTGTTTACACTGCCGCCAGCAAAGATCTGGGATGGCAGGCTCTTGAGAATCTGGAAGCCACCTGGGGCAAAAAATATCCGCATGCAATTAAATCCTGGAAGAACAACTGGACCGATTTGTCTCATTTCTTTGACTTTCCTGTCGAGATCAGGACGATGATTTACACGACCAACATCATCGAAAACTTAAACGGAAAGATCAGGAAATACACGAAAGCTAAAATGTCCTTCCCCGATGACGCATCGGTTCTAAAGTCTGTTTTTCTTGCCTTACGTGAGATCACAAAAAAGTGGACCTTCCCGGTGAGAAACTGGAGCTTGATTGTAAATCAGTTTATTAACATCTTCGGAGAGCGGTGCAAATTATAATGCCCTTTACGCAGTTACTTAGACGCGACACTTACACACTTAAATGGACAGTGTCCGTCTTACCTCTAAACTCTCTCCACAAACACAAACCCTCTCGCATCCGATCCCTCATAAAAATCCACTTCCTTTCCCATTACGTAGATTATGTGTTTTTTGTCTACGTAGATCTGAACGTCGTTGAGAATATAGGCCAGGTCGGTGTCTTTCTTTTTATCAAATCCTATAATAAGTCTGGCTCCGCCACACCCGCCACCACCCTGTGCACCCACGCGCAGCCCGTACCCCGGTGGAATGTTTTTGGTTTTCATGATTTTCATGACTTCCTCAGCGGCTTTTGCGGTCAGGGTCACCGGTTTCACGTCATCAAACATAGATCCTTGTATATCTTAAAAAATTATTGACCCCTAACCGCAATTTTTGATCGCTAAAGCCAGTTTGATTTGAGGTCACGATCGCGATTGATCAAAATTACCTAATTTTCAAACACATAAACGTTATAAAAAATTCTATGGACGCAGTGATCGAATACGGAAAAATTCTCGTACCCGCTTCTTTGGTGCTGTATGCGATGTATCTGATGGTTCGCTCTTTTATCCAAAAAGAGATCGAGCTGAAGAAACTCGAAATCAGGTCGCGGGCCATAGAGACGATCTTGCCCAACCGCCTGCAGGCTTATGAGCGCATGTGCCTTTTTCTCGAGCGGATGTCGCCGCCGAATCTTCTCCTCCGCCTGAATAACCAGGGCTATTCCGCCCGCGAATTTCACAAGCTTCTACTCGATGAGATCCGAAATGAATACAATCACAATGTGTCTCAGCAGATTTATATGAGCGAAGACGTGTGGAATATGGTGAAGAACGCTAAAGAGGATTTGACCATCCTTATCAACGAAGCCTCTTCGGCCATGGGTCCGGATTCTACCAGCCTCGATCTCGCGCGAAAAATCTTCGAGATCACACTCGAAAAGAAAGTGGAGCCGATCGGTCATGCCCTTTCTGAACTAAAAAAGGAAATTCAGCAGACGTTCTGATGATCGCCGTTATCCAACGCGTAAGTGAAGCCTCTGTCACCATCGCGGGCATCCTCAAATCAAAAATTGCCCATGGGCTGCTTGTACTAATCGGAATAGAAGATGCCGACACGGTTGAAGACATCACCTGGCTCTCATCCAAAATTGTAAATCTCAGAATTTTCAACGACGCCGAAGGAGTGATGAATGTGAGTGTGAAAGATTCTGGAGGTGATATTCTGGCGGTGAGTCAGTTTACGCTCCACGCGAGTACGAAGAAGGGAAACCGTCCGTCATATATCAAAGCGGCACGACCAGAATTTGCGATTCCTGTTTATGAAAAATTCCTGAAACAACTTGAAACGGATCTGGGAAAGCCTATCTCAACCGGAGAGTTCGGTGCTGACATGCAGGTAGCATTGATTAACGATGGACCAGTAACAATACTCATTGATACGAAGAACCGTGTGTAGGTCTTCACATCAACACCTAAACACATCCACACTTGAGCACTTAGAGAATAGCCAATGTAATAAATAGGATATTGGCAAGCAGATACAACGTGATCACAATCCTCGCGCCCACACGGTTTACCTGCATGCAGGCTTCCTTCCTCCCCCAATCATGAAGTTTCAGTGCTGACGCAGACACCACCAGCGTGGCGAGTATGGCAAAGAAGGTCAACGCATGAAGGGTATCAACAAGCGTAAACTCCGATGATTCTGGGAGCAATGAATCGATAATATACTTGTTACCAACCGCGGCGAACAAACCTCCCACTGGCAACCCGAAGCGAGGCTCCAGTTCCCAGGGATTGGGTGTAAACCCTATGATTGCGATCAGGAACGCAATGTACATGCCGATGAATATTTTCATGAACAATCCCCAGGCATCGCGCTCGATGTCCATTTCCACATTGAAGCTGGCGAACTCCGTGTGCTGACTTGGAAGCCTATAGTCGCCGAAACCGGTTTCGTATTCGCTGACTTTCGTATTGACCTTGAAGTTGGTGATCGTCCATCCATCGATGGCTATCCTCTTCTCATACCGGCTGCCCGCGAGATCAGGCGCAAATACAAGGTCATCTTTATCAAATAGTGTATTTTCTATTTGAATGTTCAGGTGTTGAGAGTCGAACGGGAAATCATCTACTTTCCAGCTCTCCTTCATCGTGCATTTCATCTTCATGATCACCCACGCTTGCCCGTCAATGCTGTCGCTCATGATCTCAGGAGGATCAATGCTTTTTGCGTTCGGAATGTCCAACTGTTTACTAAAATCAAATTCCGGATTGTTGTAGAGAAACCATAGCCAGAACCGCACGGTGTACTCTTTGTCATGGAAATTGATATCGTGAACACTGATTACGTAAGCCCCGACTTTCACGGTGTCAGGCGTCGCCACAGCCTGTTGGGCGGCAAAGGCGAAAAATCCAATAAACCCTATTTTCCTTAACAGATTCACGCGGCAGCGATATAGTAAACGTTCAGAATGATGAAAACCCCCGCAACGATGCGGGCTCCGATTTTGTCAGCCTTGATACAAGCATCTTTGTTTCCCGCATTGTAGTACTTGAGCGAAATGGCTGAGACCGCAAGCACCGAAAGAATTCCAAAGAAGGTGATGCTGTGAAGGGTATCCACCAGGCTGAACTCAGGCGATTCGGGCAGCAGCGAATCGATAATATATTTATTACCGACTGCAGCAAAAAGACCACCGACCGGGAGCCCGAAGCGGGGTTCCAGTTCCCAGGGGTAGGAAACAAAACTTATCAACGCTATCAGAAATGCGATGTACATCCCAATAAATATTTTCATGAACAATCCCCATGCGTCACGTGCGATGCTCATATCAATCTTGAAAGTCGAAAAGGTTTGAGAATCATGACCCGCCCGCGGATCACCGAAACCCGTGCCGTATCGCGTAGTGTCTGCCGACACACTAAAGTCGGTGATGTGCCAGCCATCCAGGCCCTCGACGTCATCAAATAAAGAGTGCCGCTTGTCAGCCTTAAAAACCAGCGCGTCTTTATCAAATACTGAATTCTCCACCCTCACCCGGAGGTGTTGCTTATCAAAAGGAAAATTGTGCACCACCCAGCTTTCCTTCATCACGCACTTCATTTTCATTTGCACCCACTTTTTACCATTTACGGTGTCTGTCACCATGGTGGGCGGATCGATTTCCTTGGCATTCGGAATATCCAGTTGGCTATAAAAATCGAAGTCTGGATTCTTGTATAGAAACCACAACCAATACCGTATTGTGTATTCTTTATCGTGAAAATTAATGTCGTGAACGCTGATCACGTAAGCGCCAACCTTTACAGTATCAGGCTGTGCCTGTGAAACCTGAAAACAGGTAATTAATAGCAGCAGGGATAAAAGGCGTTTCATGAGGGGTGGAATATCTGATCAAGATAACAGTCCTGATCAAATGTTCCACCTGCCTCCCCTTAAATGATCTCTATTTTGTCTCGATTTTCGCCTTTATGGGGTCGTTCCCTTTTACATAGGTCTCGAGCATATTATCCATTTCCCACAAGGTGTGCATGATCGATTCCTTCGCCCGGTATCCGTGGCTTTCGTAAGGAAGCAGCACATACCTCGCTGTACCTCCATGCCCTTTGATCGCATTGTAGAATCTTTCGGTCTGAATCGGGAATGTTCCGGAATTGTTATCGGCCTCTCCATGTACCAAAAGGATTGGTGTTTTTATTTTATCAGCGTAAGAAAATGGTGACATCTTAAAGTAAACCGCCGGCGCCTCCCAATAGGTGCGTTCCTCCTGTTGGAATCCGAATGGAGTCAGCGTACGATTGTATGCGCCGCTTCTTGCAATCCCGGCTTTGAAAAGATCGGAATGAGCTAACAGGTTTGCCGTCATAAAGGCTCCATAGCTGTGTCCACCCACGCCTACGCGCTTCGGATCAACGACACCGAGTGACGCACCGTAGTCAATGGCTGCTTTCGCACTGGATACCAGCTGTTCGATATACGTGTCGTTAGGTTCCACGCCGCCCTCGCCCACGATGGGTATAGATGCATTATCCAGAATCGCATACCCGCGGACAACCCAATAGATCGCAGTTCCCCAGTTGAGGCGCGTAAAGGTATAAGGCGAACCCTTGACCTGCCCGGCAGCGCTTTTCGACTTAAACTCCGCAGGGTAGGCCCACAAAAACGTGGGTAGTGGACCCATTTCTTTTTTGTAGCCGGGAGGTAAATACAAATCTGCTGTCAGGTCAACACCATCGGCTCGTTTGTATTTCAAAACTTGTTTTTTCACATCCTTGATCTGTGGATAAGGATGAGGAAATGAAGTGATCTGTGTAAGATTTTTTGATCCCGCCGTGCGCATGAAATAGTTTGGATTTTCCATCTGCGACTCCCGGGAAGTAATGAACACTGCTTTCTTCGGATCAAGCACACTAACGACCGATTCATAATAAGGAGCTTCACTTCTCCATAACCGGGTTGTTTTGCCACTGGTCAGATCGAGTTTATCGAGGAAAGGACGATCGCCTTCTGGTGATGAACCCAGTCCCGTTAACAGTATGCTGTTGTCATGCACTGCCAGCACATTTCTTCCAAATTGATTCGCCGCGGTGACGGGCTCTCCGGGATTGGCATACACATCCTCATACGAGCGATCAAACAATATTTTCTTTTTTGAGGGATTGGAAGGATCGATCTGATAGGTTCTTGTTTTACGATCCGACCACCAGCGTTCAGTCACCAAAGCAGTTTTGTCATTGCCCCATACAATGGATGAATAGCGCAGAGGTAGACTGATCAGTTCCTCCTGTTTGCCATTGAATGGCGCGACAAGCTGGTACACTTTATCGCGGAGCTCTGTCTTTACTTTTGGATCACCTCCATCCTGCGCTTCGGCCCAATAAACCGTTGCTGGCTGGTCGGCGCGCCAGGCATGATCGCGTGGACCTTTGATTGCTGAACTGAACCCAACCGGAACGTTATCTCCAAGCGGGATATCGGTAAGTTTTTTTACCACGCTGCCATTCATATCAATCACCTGGACCAGATGCGGAAAAAGTTCTTCCGGCACCAGATATGAATAGGGCCTGTGAATGAGTTCAGTCAGGACCAATGATCCATCTGGCGAAGGGATTTGTGAAGCGTAAACGCCAGGCTGTCCCAAAGTCTTCTCGGCTCCATCCAGAGACACGGCAGTCAGTTGGGATGTACAATAGAAGTCAAACGCCGCTTCATCGTACGGATTTTTCAATAGGTCCTGATAGGTGCGGGAAGGTGCTTTTTTGCCAAGGTTCTCTTCCGTGACGGGTCCGGCAGGTACGCGTGTTTTCTCCGGGAGTTTTTTTCCGTCAACTACAGCAAGAAATAAAATCTGGTTTGAGTTTGATAACCAGGAAATGGGGTTTGCGATGGTGTTGTTGATCTTTTTCTTCGTCAATTGTTTCGCACTGAACGATGACAAGTCAACGAGCCAGAGTTCGATGCGATCGGGGTAGCTCTGTAAAAACGCTGCTTTCTTGCCATCCGGAGAAAAGCCGAAGCGACTCATCTGCATTTTTTCAGGGAGCCCTTTGATGGTGTACTCCTTCATGTCCTTCAGATTCTTGAATTTCAGACCGATGAGATAATTCTCGCGGCTTGGTCCGAAGTTTTCCGGATTGATCCTGAGCCCGGCAATGCGCAGTTCAGGCCGGGAAAGTTCTTCGATACTCGGATAATCTGAACGATCCAGCAACGCCATCCAGGTTTTGTCCGGAGAAATCATTATAGCGGGTGTGACCGGCGCCTCCAGAAGTTTAATGATTTCTTCAGGCGGTCGCTGATAGCCACCCGTTTCCTGAGCGATTGACGGAAAAACGAATAAAAGCGTCAGCAAGAAAGACATGAGTGTTTTCATAAAGTCAGATTGATCAAGAGAAAGATAGGTGATAAAAGACTTGCGCGAGCGAGTTTTTGCGCAAACGGTTCTTACCGGGGTTGGATGTTTGAATCACGAGCGCTATGTGTGGGCCCGGATTTTATCAATGACCAGCAATTCGCAGAGAACCCGAAAATTCATCGTCCTTTCTATGATTTGTGATTTATGCAATTCCCCTTCAAAGCATTAATTTCGTCCTTTCTAAAACAAACAACCCATGTACCCAGCGCTTCTCACAGCACATTCTGTTATTCGCTATTTCGTGTTGATCTTCCTTTTGATCGTCATCATAAAAGCTTTTTTGGGCTTTTCAAATAAGCAGGCGTATACGAAGTTGGATAACACGCTGGGTCTTACCTTATTCTCCTTAACGCACACGCAATTGCTGTTAGGGCTGGTTCTTTATTTCTTCGGCAGCCCATTTGTTCAGTTTGGTAGCGCGAGCATGAAGGATGCCTCTCTCCGCTATTGGACCGTCGAACATATAGTTGTTATGCTCATCGCGGTTGTCCTGATCACGGTTGCCCGGACCACATCTAAGAAGTTAACCGACGATACCGCCAAGCACAAGAGAATGTTCATTTTCAATACCATCGCCTTGGTGCTGATTCTTGTTGGGATTGCTATGAGCAAGCGAGGATTCTTTTCGCTTCCAGGCATTTGAGGCTGATGTCGTCGGATTTCCGGGGTCGGCTCGAATCTGTTAACTTTACTCCAAATCCCTTTAGCATGAAATACCTCTCACTGGTTTTTCTGTTGGCTTTTGTCTCATCCGGCTTTTCTCAAACATTCGCTCCACGGTACGAGCTCATGAAGATTCAGGAAGTGAGCTCAATCTATCATGATGCCGCTCCGGTGATTTCACCCGATGGTAAGAAGCTTTACTTCTTCGTTGCGGGGAGTCCACAGAATACGATGGGGAAAGAAGGTACCGAGGATATCTGGACTAGCACAAAAGATGACAAGGGCGTTTGGAGTCCTCCCCAGCACATGGGGTCGCCATTCAATCAGAACAAAGTCAATCAGGTTTTCCAGGTACTGCACGATGGTACGTTGTTGGTCCGTGGAGGAAGATCCCGCGGCGACAAAGGTTTTTCATTGGTAGGTCCTTCTGGTAATTGGTCTGAAGTGAATCCGAAAGATTTTTCAGAGATGGCGAAAGGCCGGTTTAACGGCGCTGCGATCTCGGCAGATCTAAAGCACCTGATATTGTATTTCTCTGAGCAGCAGGCAGGCGTGAAAAGTGATCTGTATGTTTCCCACGAGCAGGGCGGCTCGTGGTCACGTCCGGAAAAACTGAAGATCAGCGCAAGCTCCGACGATTTCGCACCTTTCATCGGCCCTGACAACCGGACTCTCTATTTCGCAAGTGATCGCCTCGGCGCAGGCCGCCAGGGCGGAACAGATATTTATAAATCAACACGCCAGGATGAAAGCTGGAACAATTGGTCAGATCCGGTCAATCTCGGTAAGCCTGTAAATACCGCAGCTGCGGATGATTATTTCTCGATGGATGAGTCAGGCCACGTTTATATGGCGCGCTCCAATAGCCGCATGGATGGCGGTAACCTCGATGTGTTCGTTCTCATTCCGAAACCGATCAAGGTGATGCTTACCGGAGTTGTTTATGATGACAAGACAAAACAACCTATCGCGTCGAATGTGACCGTGACGATCAAGGACACAAAACCCATGGCGCTGAAGACTCCGCAAGCGACGGGTAAATTTGAAACCCGGATTCCGGAAACGAACGAATACCAGATTTCGGCGAGTGCTTCGGGTTATCAGCCGCAAGACATGACGATGCCGGTTCCGAAACTAGGGGGCGATACAACGTTGGTGAATGACATTTATTTAACGCCCATCGCAAAAAAGCTCGTCATCAATGGAACGGTTTATAACAAAAAGACAAACGAACCGATTACCTCTAAAGTGGATTTCACTCTGAAGCCTGAAAAGAAAAGCAGTTATACCGTCCCGGCCGAAAAAGGGAAATTTGAGTTAGAGGTTGGAAAACTTGGATGGTACCTCCTGGCCGGGTCCGCTGAAGGATTTCTCTCTGCAACTGACAGCGCGTGGTTTAATTCAGAGGATTTATCTCCGCTGACCAAGGATCTATATTTACAACCAATTGAAGTGGGTCTCACAGTGAGGTTGAAGAACATCTACTTCGATTTTAATAAAACCACTCTAAAGTCGGAATCTTTTGTCGAGTTGAATAAGGTGGTGACTTTCCTGGATCAGAATCCTGCGGTCGCGATTGAAATTGCTGGTCACACAGACAGCAAGGGTACAGATGAATATAACGTCAACTTGTCACAGGGACGCTCGCAGTCTGTGGTCGACTACCTGGTCAACCAAGGTGGCATTGATGTGTCGCGCCTCACAGCCAAAGGGTATGGCGAAAGCAAGCCCATTGATACCAACGATACGGAAGACGGAAGGGCAAACAACCGCCGAGTTGAATTTACAGTTCTCAAAATAAAATAAGCACTCAAAGACTGCCTCCATGAAACAAATATTTTCTGCTCTCATTGTCCTTGTTGCAACGCAAGCGTTCGGTTTAGCTGACACCACCCGCTATACGGTGTTGACCACAGACAAGGTTTCGGGTAAACTCCTTCGTTGGACGGATACGCCTGATAAAGTTTCTTATTACTATGAATATAATGACCGCGGCCGTGGACCCAAACTGAGAGTCGACATTGTTCTCAATGAGCACCATGTGATTTCCAGAAAAGTCACGGGCGTTGACTATTACAAAGGGGAAGTAAATGAAGTGTTCGAGATAGCGAATGGCGTTGCGAAATGGAAGAATAAGATAGAAGATGGTCAAAAAAATGTCAGTGCACCGGTGCTTTACTCAGCATTGAATGGAATACCTGCGGAGGTGGAGTGGGATATCAAAATGGCGCTGAAAGTCCCGCATATCCAAGAGATCGAAACCGTTCCTTCCGGAAAACTGCGCGTAGAGCATGTTAAAAATCACACGGCCAAAGTAAACGGGTTTCCCGAAGAGCTTGAACTTTTCTCTTTTACAGGATCCGGTGGACCGCCCTCCTATATCTGGTTTACTCCGGACAAGAATTTTTTTGCATCCGTTTCAGGCTGGATGTCGACCATCAAGTTGGGATACGAATTTTTGATCCCCGAACTGAAGCGGCTTCAGGACGAACTTGAGGAGGACTATTTCGCGGAGCAGGCAGTGATTCTGACACAGAAATCGACTGTGCCAGTCGCGTTCGCCAACGTGAGTGTCTTTGATTCGAAATCCGGAAAAGTACGTGCCGGTCAGACGGTCGTCGTTGATCAGGGGAAGATCACGCAGGTGGGAAAAGCGCGTAGCGTGAAAGTGCCTGCCAACGCGAAAACTATTTCTGGCCAGGGCAAGATGCTCTTGCCTGGACTCTGGGATAACCATACGCACTACGACATGTCTCAGGGTATCTACCACCTCGCTGCCGGAGTGACAAATATCAAGGATTTGGGCAACTCACTGGATCTTCCTGAAATCAAAAAGCAGGTTGATTCGAATGAACTGCTTGGACCAGAGATTACGATCTTGTCTGGATTTATTGATTTCGCAGGTCCCTTTGCAGGCCCCACAGGAAAAATTGTAAAAACCCTGGAGGAAGGAATTGCGGCGGTGAATTATTATGCGGACCACGGATATCAACAGATCAAACTGTATAGTTCGATTCCGGTGGAATGGGTGAAGCCATTGGCCGCTGAAGCCCACAAGCGCGGCTTGAAAGTAGTAGGTCACGTTCCTTCCTACATGACTGCCACCCGCGCAATCAATGACGGCTATGATCAGATCATTCACATGAACATGATCATGTTGAATTTCATGGGGGATACACTGGACACACGATCCATGGGCAGATTTACCAAAGTGGCGTTGCGCGCGAAGAACATCAACATGGATGGCGCTGAGTCAAATAAGTTTGTAAAACTTCTGAAAGACAAAAAAGTCGTGGTGGATCCCACGATGATGATCTTCGAAAGTATGTTCACCAACCAGCCCGGCAAGCTGGCAGCGGGTTACGACCAAAGTCAGAGTATGTTTCCTGCCGATTTCAAGCGTGGACTTTTCAATGGAGGTCTTCCCACGATGAAAGGGCATGAAGCCGAATACCGTCAGTCATTCGATAACATGATGAAAATGCTGCGATTGTTGCACAAGAACGGCATCACTTTCGTGCCAGGAACAGATGATTTCCCCGGATTCGCCCTCCAGCGTGAGCTTGAGCTGTATTCGAATGCAGGCGTCCCCAATTCAGAGGTTCTCAAAAAAGCCACACTCATTTCAGCTCAGGTGGCCGGAAAAGAAAAAGAGTATGGCTCGATTGAGGTTGGAAAAAAAGCCAACCTCATTCTGGTGGACGGTGATCCGGTAAAAAACATCGGCGACATTAGGAAGGTGGAGATGACCATGAAGGCCGGGAATCTATATGATGCGAAGGCCCTTTATAAATCTTACGGATTTGGTTTTTGGAAATAGTCAGCCGAAGGACCCATGCGATATTGAATTTGAATGGAGGATTCTGAAGAAAAGATTATCGTTTACGGATCTTACAACTCGGTCGTTGAAGCCAACCTTGTGAAGACTAAGCTTGACGCCTACGGTATACCGTGCTTTCTGAGCGATGAGAATTCACCATTCCCGCTGTTAGTTGGCAACCAACTACTGCCGGGAGTCCGCCTTCATATTTTTGAACATGATCGTTCCCGCGTGACTGAAATTCTTTCCGAAGAAAATTGATGCGTACCTACTGACGAGGGACTGTCAATTGATCTTCACACCGGTCATCGATATGGATCCCATCACCGTCTTGTCGTTAAAAAACGAAACCATTTCGTTTTCTTGTTTTAAACCAAGCACATAAAGCAAAGGCAGGTAATGTTCCGGAGTGGGGATGGAGAGTTTTGCAGCCTGTCCCAATGAATCGTATTTGATCAGGGGTGCGTGATCTCCGTTTGTGATCAGTTGTTTGAATTTGTCATTCATTTCATCGGCCCAATCGTATCCCGATTCAGGTTGCCGCCAGTCGATCACACCCAGGTTGTGCACCATATTGCCGCTGCCAATGATGAGCACATTTTTCTTTCGAAGTGAGGCTAGTTCTTTGGCCATTTCATAATGAAATGCCGGTGACTTTGTGTAATCGATGCTGAGTTGCAGCACCGGAATGTTTGCTTCGGGAAACATACGGCGCACAACAGACCACGCGCCATGATCGAGACCCCATTCGTGATCGAGCCCTACTTCCGTTTTGTGCATCAGCGATTGGGTTTCCTTCGCCAACAGGGGACTACCCGGCGCCGGATACTGCACATCAAAAAGCTTTTGCGGGAATCCATAGAAATCATGGATCGTTCGAGGCTGATCCATCGCAGTAACGAAAGTGCCTTTCGTGAACCAATGCGCCGAGACCACGATCACTGCCGAAGGAGATGTGATTTCGCGTCCCAGTCGCTCCCACGTTTCGCTGAAGATGTTGTCTTCGATCCCATTCATGGGAGAACCATGCCCCACAAAGAGGAGCGGTGACCGCTGGCCATGGGTGGGAAGATCATGTAGTGCACTCAGGTTTTGACTGGACATCATCAGGGTGATCAGGTTTCAAGAATAAACACACTTAACTTTATAAAAGTTGCGATCCATAAGAATTGAGAAGTTGATGATTTTATTCTAAAATGATAATGCCCGCATCAAGTCACAAGACATGGAATTCCTCAAATTCTGAAGTGTTTGTGTAGAATTTCGAATCTTTGCAGTCAGGTGTAACAAACCAAACCACCACACGTCTACCCCTCGAATTGAATGGACTTGGAAACTTTCCAAACCCGCGTTTTTCCTGTTAAAAACAAACTTTACCGGTTTGCATTTCGCCTTTTAGGCAGTGCAGAGGAGGCTAAAGACGTGGTCCAGGAAGTGTTTATCAAGGTGTGGAATGGCCGGGAGCAGCTGGACGAGATACAGAATATGGAGGCGTGGTGTATGCGGATTACAAAAAACCTCTCCCTCGACCGGCTTCGTCAACAGCAAAGGCGCCCCACCGATGATCTCGAAAAAGGTTCCTTCGTCCAACATGGCGCATTGTCGCCGCACGACTCAACAGAAATAAAGGAAAGTATGAGACGCATTGATGAAATGATGAAGGAACTGCCTGAAAAGCAACGGCATGTGATGCATCTCCGCGATGTCGAAGGCTACAGCTACAATGAAATCTGTGAGATTCTGGGCCTCGATATGAGCCAGGTAAAAGTGAATTTATTCCGCGCACGGAATGCGGTGCGTGAGAAACTACAAAAACTCAATGCATATGGACTCTAAGACCATTGCCGCGCTTCTGGAAAAATACTGGAACGCAGAAACCACACTCGAAGAAGAGCAACAGCTGCGAGAATATTTTGTCGGGGCAAACGTCCCTGATGACATGCAGGAAACTGCAGCGTTGTTTCGTTTTCTGGATGCGGAGAAAAATAAAACGTTGAATGAAAATTTTGAGACTCATGTAACAAAGCATCTGCACCGGCGTCGTGAAGGAAAGATCATAAGCATGGTAAGTTTCAAGAACATCGCACGGATCGCAGCAGGCATCTTCGTTGTGGTGGCCGCAACTTACTTCATACGCCAGGAGGTCAGAAAGTCGTATCCGCAGGAGCTCCAGGATACGTACACGGACCCGCAGATGGCTTTTGAGGAAACGAAGAAAGCATTGCAGATGATTTCAAACAGTTTCGGAAAAGCAAAACACGAAACTGAGAAGATTAAGATGTTTAATGAAGCAGAGAAAAAAATTCAAACAAAAACGACAGACAAAGCGAACATTTAAACGAAGTCGATTAAAAAAATAATTAAACGAATATGAAAAAGTTAATGATTGCGGCGGTGATAATGGGGATGTCACTCGCTGCTCAGGCACAAGGCGATGCAATTGCAAAGTTTTTCAATAAATACCAGGACGACGATTCTTTTACCCAGGTGACCGTGAGCGGAAAAATGTTCAACCTGTTCACAAACATGGAAGTAAAAAATCCTGATGATCAGGAGGTGTTGAACGCGATCAGTAAACTGAAGGGATTGCGCATCCTCGCCAAGGAAAATACGAGTGACGCAAAGGCTCTCTACAGAGATGCTATGGCTACGGTCCCTAAGGAATATGAAGAATTGATGTCCGTGAGAGACAATGGCAAAGACATGAAGTTCTTCATCAGGGAAAATAAACCCGGCGTGATAGGCGAACTCGTGATGGTAGCCGGCGGTAATGATGACTTCGCTATGTTGTCTCTGTTCGGAGAGATTGATCTGAAACAGATCAGCAAAATAGGCAGCAAAATGGATATTGATGGCCTGCACCACCTGAAAGGTCTTGACAAAGGCAACAAAGGAAATGGTGGCAGTCGGGAAAACAGTAAGGACAACGGGAAGGATAAGAAAAACGATGAGTAAGCCATGAAGCGTGCTATAATCGTTCTGGCCATAATGATCGGTTCGGTAGAGATCATGGCCCAGGCCAAAACTACCGATGCACTGCAAGCGCACTTTAACAAGTCGCTTGCATTGTATTTCTACAAGAACACCCTGAGGATGTTGAATCAGCAAGACAACAAGGAATTTGACGAGTTGATCAAGAATATCAACAAGCTGAAGTTTCTGATGGTCGATAAGAATTCGAAGAATTTCGGCGCTTCGGATTACAAGAAACTCAAGCAAGACTACCAGGCGGAGCATTTCGAGTCCGTTATGACCAGTCGCTTTCAGGGACGAAACTTTGATGTTTTCTTTAATGACCAGTCCTCTACTCCAGGTACTGTTGTACTGGTGAATGACTCTACCAACTTGTATGTACTGGATATTGTGGGAACCATTGACGTATCCAAGGTCGGCTCACTTTTCTCGCAAATCGATGAAAGCTCGGACATCGGAAAAAAAATCAAGGACTTCGTTTCTGATAAAGGACGCGAGCGTCGTCACAAGTTTGGCAATGATGATGATGACGACGACGACGAAGACGAAGACAATGATGATAAGGGTAAGAAGAAAAACAATTAATCCCTCATAATCTTGGAAAATGTGCTCTCGATACGCGGGCTGACGAAAAATTTCGGAAGGCTATGCGCCGTCAATAATCTTAATCTTGAAGTCAACCGCGGTGAAGTATTTGGTATGCTGGGACCCAACGGCAGCGGCAAGACTACCACGCTGGGCATGCTCATGGGTGTTATCAACCCCACCGCCGGCGATTTTTCCTGGTTCGGGCAACCGCCTACCAACCAGATCCGAAAAAAAATCGGAGCCGTGCTGGAGCATCCCATCTTCTATCCCTATCTCAGTGGGCAGAAGAACCTGGAACTGATGGCGATGATCAAGGAAGCACCGGTTTCGAATATTCCAAAGGTGCTGGAGTTGGTGGAACTTTCTACCCGAAAAGACGATAAGTATAAAACCTACTCGTTGGGTATGAAGCAGCGGCTCGCAATAGCTTCTGCGTTGCTCAACGATCCGATCGTACTCATTTTAGATGAGCCGACCAATGGATTGGATCCTATGGGCATTGCAGAGATCCGCGAAATCATAAAGAAGATTGCGCAGGATGGGAAAACAATCATTCTCGCCAGCCATCTGCTGGATGAAGTTCAGAAAGTTTGTTCGCACTTTGCCGTACTCAGGCGTGGGAATCTGGTTCACGCAGGGCCGGTCGATGCTGTGGGGCATGGCGAAGAGACCGTGGAAGTCGTCGCCTTCCACGATGATCTCGGTGTGATCCTGGAGAATTTTCCGGGCTCACTTGGTGTGAAAAAGGAGCAACAGCATTTTGTGGTGAAGATGAAGGACAATTTTCACAGCCAGGATATCAACCGTTACCTTTTTGAAAAGGGTATCGTGGCCACACACCTCCTGACTCAGAAGAAGAGCCTCGAAAAACAATTTTTGGAAATCTTAGCCGAAGCCGAACATGCTGCACCTGTTAAAAATTGATTTAAAGAAGCTGATCGACTACCGCACCTTCTGGATTATTTGCGGTTTGTACTTCTTTACCCTGATCCTTGGTGCCGCCAGCGGTATGGAGTTTCTAAAATGGCTCGGACGTACCTTCGATCAATTCGGTCAGAACTTCAACATTGATCGCATACCGATCTACCATTTTCCGGATATCTGGCAAAATCTGGCCTGGACTGCCGGGTTGTTGAAGATGGGTCTGGCCATCATGGTCGTGATTTCGATCACCAACGAATTTACATACAGGACCATTCGTCAAAACGTCATTGATGGTCTGAGTCGTGAGCAGTTCCTCGCTTCAAAGATCCTGACCAATTTGTTGTTGGCGGCAATCAGCATGGTCGCCGTGTTTCTAATCGCGACGATTGCAGGCGCGATCTACTCGCCTGCATTTGATCTGCCTTACGGATTTACCGGAATAGAATTTTTTCCAGCTTATTTCCTGGAGGTATTCGCATTCTTATCCTTCGCGCTGATGTTGGGTGTGATGGTGCAGCGTTCGGGGCTTACCATTGTCCTGCTCCTTAACTCCTATTTGATTGAGCTGATCATCAAAGAGAATCTGGACAATTACTTTCCGAATCTGATTCAATTCTTCCCCCTGGAATCCATCATGAATCTTGTACCTCTGCCCTTTGCGCGATACGCATTTCAGGAAATCCGGGACTACGTTACGTTTGGGTCGGTGGCGATAGCCATTGTCTGGATAGGGCTGTTTAATTATTTTTCCTATCTGAAATTGAAAAAATCGGATATCTGATATGGGGTCGCATAGCCCGCAGCTAAAGCTGCGGGCTATGCTACGGGCTATGCTGCGGGCTATGTTGTGGAGGCTATACGTAAATAATTTCCGATACCTTAGCGGAAATTTTTCTCACATGGAGTCCGTTCAGATTCTTGGCCTCGTAGCGGGCTCGCTTACAACGATCGCATTCATTCCGCAGGTCATAAAAACGTGGAGAAGCCGTTCCGCAAAGGATCTGTCGCTTGGAATGTTCTTGATTTTTTGCACCGGCACAGCGCTGTGGCTTTCATACGGCATCATCCGGGAAGATTTGCCGGTCATCACCGCCAATGCAATGACGCTAACACTTTCGGCGCTACTTATCTTTTTTAAGTTTAGATTTAAGGAGTAGGAAAGCTCCTGTGCAGTAATTCAGATATCTTTTCGCCACATCTGGCGAAGCAAGGTTAATGCTTTCGATGCTGTTCAGCCTGGGGCTAGGATCTGCGCGCACCAACCTACTGGTATCGTTTCTCTTTCAGAGAAAAAGGTGGACTCGTTTCATAAGAAAGCTGACCGTACGGTTTCATGTCTTCAGCGGAGATGTTTTCGGCGCAACGGAAAGCTGGCATGAGAACATTTCGAATGCCAATTTTCCTTTGTTTTGATTGTGCCACAAATCGGCGCGACCATCAGTAACACTGTTTCCTTGGTGAGTGTGATTTTTTATAAAACCTGTACTCATTGCATTCATGATATCAGCTCCGATCGCATATTACGTATAGATCCTTCGGCTGATGGGTTTTGTAAACAAGATCTCAATTGACGCGGAGATATTCGCGTGGGGTGGGGTCATGATTGCAACGGTTGCCGCGGTCACCGTATTTTTTCAGATTGCACGGGCGGCGGCGACAAATCCGGTCGATGAATTAAGGAGGGATTGATCAGGCAACTCCGTCACAGGAATTGATATCACAGGGTTCACCTTCCCGTTCTGTTTCCAGGGTCACATGCCTGATGTTGTTATGCTCCAGTTCATGACGTAAGTGGTGCTTGATTTCCTGTTCGCGGTCGTGACCCAGATTTCGTTTTAGAACCAGGTGTGCAGTCATGGCATTTTCTGTTGAACTGATGGCCCAGATGTGAATGTGGTGTATTCCGGCTACTCCGTCCACTTTATTGACGGCGGCTTTGATTTTTTCGAGGTCGATGTTTTCGGGAACGCCGTCGAGGGAAAGTCGCAAGCTCTCTTTCAGGAGCTTCCAAGTGCTGACAAGTATGGCGATGGCGATGATGATACTGAGCGCATTGTCGATCCAGTTCCAATGCGTGTAGTACATAATGATTCCGCCCACTACGATCCCCGCCGAAACCAAAGCATCACTGAGCAGGTGGAGGTAGGCACTTTTGACGTTGATGTCTTTTTCTTTCTCTCTGAAGAAAAGAATGGCCGAAGTTGCGTTTATGATGATGCCTACGCCCGCCACAATCGCAATCGTCATGCCTGGTAGCGGTTCCTGTTCGGGACGCAGTGATTTGTGTACCGCTTCGAATGCAATTCCTCCAATGGAGACAAGTAATACCACAGAATTGAATAGCGCTACGAGAATGGAAGTCTTTCGATATCCGTACGTGTATTGATCGTTAGGCTTAACTTTCAGCAAGCGAAAAGCAAGTAGAGACAACGCCAGCGTTCCCACATCCGCCAGGTTGTGGGCTGCATCAGACAGCAAAGAGAGCGAGTTAATCACAAAACCGGCCACAGCCTCCACTACAACAAAAACGAAATTTAATGCGATGCCCAATATGAATGCTGCATTCACTTTGGATAGCACTGGAGGTTTATGATGGTGGTGATGGTCGTGCGACATCGTAAGCGCAAATGTAGACCCCGCTGGGTAAAAATTTTACTGGAAACAGGTTGTTGCAACCTGGCTACCTAAAAAAAATCGTTGCATGCAACAAGGTTTCATAAACGGAAGTCGAGAATTGCCTGATAGGGGTCACCGGGCAATCCCAGGGCTTTTGAAAACGCGGGCTCCGTCTTGAGGCCGCTTTGTTTGATTTGGTGAATTTCGCCGCGCAGTTGGGGGAAGCGTTCAAGAATCGCGAATTCTTTTACCAAATGGAGAAAAGCCTTTTGACTCCGCGTGGGCACCGGCTGCACGAAAATTTCAAATTGAAATCCCTCAAAGCAAAATTGAACGATCAGCGTATCCGTCTCATTCACTTTAGTTAAAACAGATTTGAAATTTTTGAGGTATCTGAATTCTTTGTGAATCAGATCGTTCACTGCGTGAAGGTCCGCACTACAGCAGAGAATATCGAGATCACTTTTTTCGATAAACAGATCCAGCGGAAGCGTACCTGCTAATACCGGCTCATGATCCCGCAAAAGTTCCATGATCCGGGAATTTTTTATGACCTGAAACCCTTCTTGCTGAATTGCTGAGCCTACGGCCAGGTATGACAAATTGAAGAAATCGGGAGCCATTACGTCACCCCCAAAGTACACAATGGCTGTCGGAATGGCATAATTGCGCGCGGGTACGGGAATTGACGCTTTGGCATGGAAGGAGAAAAAACAAATGAACACGAAGTTAAATTTGCCCCAGGAACTGATCACCGGCATTGACGTTGTCAATACGTTGAATGGTGGAACCAGCGAACCGCGGGTGAAAAAGGAAAAATTTCCGAACTATCACCAGATTACGGTGGGCGTGCCGGCGATTGCGGCTGAAAATATCAAGATTGAGATCAACAACAATGAATTGATGATCTATTATTTCACAAACCTGGAATCGCAGGGACGCGAGGTGAAGTATCCAAGGGTGGTTTATAAGAAGCCCATTCCCTACTATGTCGATATTAATAACATCGCCGCGAACGAAGAAAATAATTCAATGGTAATACACTTGCCCTTCAATGAATTGGCAAATGGTTATCACAGAGATATCTCGCTGACAAAATAAAAATCAGTCTCCGGTGGGCAGAATGAAGTTGGCGGAGCGGCTGCCAACTGGTTTCTGCCCACTGCCGACTGAATAGTTAGTCCACGATTGCCTGGTATACCAGCGTCTTGAACCGGTCCCCGGTGTTCAATCCGGGCGAAGCATACATGTTGGTGTATATCAACCCAACAATTTTTTCTTTCGGGTCAGCCCAGTATTGTGTGTTAAACGCTCCACCCCATGAGAATGTGCCGATCGACACAGGGGAGAGGTAATCATTTTTGTCGGTCTCAAGTCCGAAACCCAGACCAACCTGGTTGGTTACGGGAGGTTGCGTTTGGTTGGTCATCATCATTTCGATCGTCTTCCGGCTGAGGATTCTCACACCATTCAGCTCACCTTTGTTCAGGAACATCTGCAGAAACTTCGCGTAATCTTCGATGGACGAGCTGAGGCCTGCTCCGCCGGAATAATATTTCCCAGGCAAAGTCGGGTAATCGGGATTCACTGCGTCGTTGATCGATTGTTTCAGTCTGACCAGGGGAGCTGGTGGAGCACTTTGATAAAGGCCCACCAGGCGTGCATGCTTTTCTTTGGGCAAATAAAAATAGGTATCGTTCATGCCCAATGGCTGGAAGATGCGCGTTCTGAAAAACTCATCCAATGACTTCCCGGAAAGTATTTCCACCAGGTAGCCGAGCACGTCTATGCTGAGGCTATAAGTATAGGCTTCTCCAGGGTTGTGTCTGAGTGGAAGGCCACCGAGGATTTTAATTTTGTCGCCGAGTACCATGTTGTCATTTCCGATTCCGCTCGGTACGCCTGCTTTTGCATAGATCGCTCTGAATTCCTGATTGCCAATTTGCGCATAGTCGATGCCAGATGTGTGGGTAAGCAATTGACGAATAGTGATCTCGCTTTTTGCGGGAGTTGTGGTGTAAGTAGTATCCCGCCAGTTCAGGTTAACCAATACTTTCGGGTTTTTGAATTCCGGAATGTATTTCGAGATCGGCTCGTCGAGGGACAGTAGTCCTTCTTCATAAAGCATCATCACAGCGAGGCTGGTGACTGCCTTGGATTGTGATGCGATCCGGAATATGTCATCCTTTTTCATGGCAACCTGTTTTTCCGCGTCACTGTAGCCATAGGCTTTGTGATAGACTACCTTTCCGTTTCGGGCGACGAACACTACTGCCCCCGGAATTCTTTTCTTGGTGATCAGATCGTTGATCATATTGTCGACACGGCCAAGTCTTTCCGGCGACATTCCGTTTTCGGCGGGTTTGCCGGGTGTAAAATTTTGTGCGTGAAGACCGGCACACATCGCGGTCAACATAATGCATAGTAGTTTTCTCATAGGTGGAACAGGTTTACTCTGTCAATTTAGATTTTTTTTGAAAAGTTTGAAGCGCCTTTCACGTGAATAAGCGAATCGTTTTTGACGTGATGTGGATGATTAAGCGCTCCTATCGCTCGAGGATGGCAACGACGCCCATCCCGCCGCCTGTACAAATGGAGACTAGTCCACGCCCTTTGCCTTTTTGTTCGAGAAGTTTGGCCAGTGTGCCCACCACCCTCGTACCTGTTGCGCCGAACGGATGACCCAGGGCTAAACTTCCGCCCTTCAGATTCATCTTGGTCCTGTCTATTGAGCCAAGCGCTTTACTGAGTCCGATTTCTCTGCGACAGTATTCGTCGCTTTCCCATGCTTTCAGGGTGCAAAGTACTTGTCCCGCAAATGCTTCGTGAATTTCATAAAAATCAAAATCCTGTAAAGTGAGATTGTTTCTCTTCAACATCTGAGCCACGGCGATGGTGGGAGCCAGTAAGAGTCCCGCTCCGTGAACATGATCCACAGCAGCTACCTGCGCATCAGCAAAATATGCCTGGACAGGAAGGTTGTTTTCCTTTGCGAAGTCTTCCGATGTCAATAATACTGCACCGGCACCATCCGTGAAGCCGGTACTATTGCCTGCTGTCATGGTACCCGCAGGACTTTTATCAAAGGCGGTTTTTAGTTTGCCGAGTTTCTCAACCGTGGTATCCCCACGCACATAGGTGTCGCGTTTAACGCCTTTGTATTCGGTAATGAGATCATAATAAAAACCTTCTTCGTATGCTTTTGCGGCCTTGATGTGACTTTCATAGGCGAACTGATCCTGCTCAAGACGTGTGATCTTCCATTCCTTCACCATTTTTTCAGTGTGCTGTCCCATAGAAAGGCCCGTTCTGGGTTCCACGATTCCCGGATAAGCGGGTTTGAAATCACCGGGACGCATGCTGAAAATTTTTGCAAGCCGGTCAC
This sequence comes from Cyclobacteriaceae bacterium, assembly GCA_044227305.1. Taxonomy (GTDB): domain Bacteria; phylum Bacteroidota; class Bacteroidia; order Cytophagales; family Cyclobacteriaceae; genus ELB16-189. The sequence goes on from JBGAFJ010000004.1 coordinate 696,057, forward strand.
CAAAGGATTTTGCGTTGTTGAGGTCGACAAGTTTCCAGGCCAATGATTGTTTGACCAGGATGGGGAGATCACTGTTGGTATCCGCGCCGCCTCCAATACCTGATTCGATCTGTCCTGCGGCAATTTTTAAAGCGATAAGGTTTACGGTCTCCAGACTGGTGCCACATGCACGTTGGACATTAAATGCCGGCGTCCGTTGATCGAGCCCGGTGCCGAGCACCACTTCGCGGGATAAGTTCCATTGAATCGGATTGGCCATGACGGCGCCCAAGGCTACATCGCCAAGCAATTTTCCTTTGAGGTTAAATTTTGCAACAAGAGCCTCGATGGTGGCGGTAAGCATTTCCTGTTGGAAGTGCGGGTGTATTCTTTAAACGAGCGGACGAATGGGATCCGCTGACTCCCGACAATCGCTACCCGTCGGTTGACATTTTTCATAAGGCCTGATGCTTAGATCTTCAATAACTACTGAATCGTAATCGGCACTCGCACCAATGTTTTGTCCCATGCAAAATTCATTCGTGCTGCGGTTGAGTCACTGTCAAATGTGATGGTGAATTGTTCTGTTTCCGGACCGCTTTCGGCGGGCACCTCCACTTTAAGTACGTCCAGTGAGTAATCCGGTTCGGCTGCGCCCCACTTTCCAAGTTCGCTGTTTAATCCAACCTGCCATGTGGACGCACCCGGTACAGCATACATGCGGTACGTTCCGGCGTTTAAAGGCTTGCCCGCAAAATTTACATTCTTGCTGAAAGAAATTTCTGTAGCCTCGTTGGCTCCCAGGCGCCAGTATTTTCCGTAGGGTTGAAGGGCATCGTCTTTGTCTTCACCGAAGATGAGACGACCTTTTTTGTACGGGCGGCAATACACCACTTTGATATCGGCGCCATTGTAGCTGAATGTTTTTGTTTCAGCCGGGCTGTGTGATTTAGTTGTGAGGGCGAGGTACGCCAGTGCAGCGACAACGATGAAGAGCACAGCGCCAAGGCCGATCAAGATGTTCTTTTTCATAGATGGGTTCGGGTTAGGTGTACAAGTTACTTAAAAATAGAGCGGCCTATTCAAAGTATTTGATCAAAAAAAACCCCTTGAACGAAGCGCCGGTGTCCTTCCTGCAACTTCGAATCAAGGAGTTAACCTAAAACCAATCTTCTATGCAGCGGTTTGCTGCATCTCTGCGATCATTTGTCGTTCTTTTTCGGTGAATTCATTTTTGTTTTGCACTTCCTGCGAAGCCATGAATTCTTCGAGTGAACCAAAAAAACGCATGCGATATTTCCAGATCAGTTTGCCGCCGATGGCACGCTTGAACGCGCTCAGATCGGTGCGGCCGTCTAACCAATAAAGGTCATTTGTTATTTCACCCGGAGCGCTTTCTATGAATCCAGGCAAATAGCGCTGGCTCGTGTGCTCCAACCTTCTCTTAAGCTCTTCCCTGAAATCTCCCTTACCCGTAATGTAAATAGTCTTCCAACTCATTTTCTCTTCCTTTCCCAATAATATAAAGTCATTTAGCAGTTGCATCTCCAGATTATTCTGTCATCTCACAAGAACACCAAATGAAAATTTATTTTGTGTATTCATTTCGATCTGTAACTGCTTATTCAACATGTAATCACACCAACGAGTTCATTGTTACGGCACGCGGGGCTGCAAGTTGCAGCAATAAAAAATATAAATATTTATGAAATGAGGGTTACCTCGGCGTGATCTCTTCTTTGTTGGCGATCGCCTCTGCACGAAACAACATATCACTCGATTGCAACAGCTTATTTTTCAGATCCTTTCTTAAACCTGTGTGGGTGCGAAGGTAAGTGCGAACCTGATCGGCTGCCTCTTTTGATTGATATTCACCCAGGGTTGCATCCAGCCAACCTTTCGGGAAAAAGATATCACCGGTGCGTTGAATTTCTTCCAGCAATCCGAGAGATTCCTTCACGTATTTTACTGACGATGCCGTGCGCAGCGGATGATGGAGGTACCGTTGTGCCTCAAGCACCCAGGGCTCGTGCGTGCGATTTTCCGGTTCTTTCAGGCTCTCGAAAAACCTGTCACGTATTGCTTCATCAGTCGACACTGCCGACAGGATAAACCTGAATTCAGCAATACGGTCGGGATTGGTCAACTTTTCCAATTGTGTCTTCAGCAATTCTTCATAACCGGGCGCTTCCCTGACGGCAAGATCTAACACCAATTGAATCTTGTCTCGTTCCGAAAGTTTCAAACCTTCGGCGGTTCCTTCCTGCCAGAATGTTTTGAGATGATGAACGGCTTCCGGTGAGAGGGCGACATTGCGATAACAACTGAAGAGAACGCGCTTTAATGAGATATCTTTTTCAACCTTCAGTTGCTGATAGATCGTTCCGTTCAGTTTGTCCTGGATTGCTTTGCGTTGTAAAGGATTGATGAATTGCCAGAATATCCGGCCAGTCTTATCGGTGAGGTATTCAAGAAGGAGGGGATTTTTTTCCTTTGAGATGGTTTCGATCAACTTGTCCAACATCACCTGAGGCTGAACTTTTTCATGAAGCAATTGCTCCCAGAGGTTCATCCAGACAGACGCACGCTGTACTGGATCAGTAAATGTGTTCACGCGGTCAAGCATGAAATCGATGCTTTTTCCGTCTGTTGTGAAATATCCGTAACCAGTGCCGCGGAAGTTTGGAATCACATACAGATTAGCGGTATCGGGAACTGGGACTATTCCAGCCCGGTCCTTTCCAATGTAGGTTAAATGAGTTGCTGCCTGGTTATGGGCGGCAATATGAAAGCTAAAAAACTGCGGCCAGATCCGGTGCAAGGAATCATGAGCCACATTGACTTCAAGGCGCTTGTCTTTTCGAAGAGCATATCCAACCTCAGGCATACCCTGTGTCTTTATCCACGCAAGGTTCCAGAGTTCGAGATCCTGCTGGGTGTGTCGTTTCATCACGGCGATGAGTTCATCCCAGGTAGCGTTTCCATAAGCATAGGTTTTCAAATACTCCCGCAGCCCCTCCTGAAAGTTTTTTTCTCCCATGAGCGATTCGAGGTTTCGCATGATAATGGGTGCCTTTTGATAGATGATGGCTCCATAAACACTGCCTGCGTTTTTCAAATTGGCCAGCTCCTGCTGAATGGGATGAGATCCAGCCGTGCGATCTACATCATAGGCACCTGGGAAATGCGACATCAGAAAACGGAGTTCGTGGTTGATTTGCGGAAAACCCGGATTGACAATCTTGCCGGCCATAAAATTTGCGAACACCTCTTTAAGCCAAACATCATTGAACCATTTCATAGTAACGAGGTTGCCAAACCACATGTGGGCGGTCTCGTGGGCAATCAGCCCCGCGCGTCGTAGTTCATCATTTACCGAAGCAGAAGGTTCCAGCAACAAGGCGCTCTCGCGATAATAGATATTTCCAGGATGCTCCATGCCTCCGAATTGAAATGCTGGCATCAGCGCGAAATCAAATTTCTCGTAGGGATAATCGATACCCGTATACTCCTTCAGCCATGCAAGCGATTGCCGATGGAGCTCAAATATTTTGGCAACGTTCGCCGCCACTTTTACAGAATCGGTCTCGCGATAAAACATGGTCATCCCGGATTCCTTGTCCTTCGCCACCTGAAATTTCCCTGCTGTGAAAGCAAATTGATACGTGCTGGTGGGTTTGGTTTCGGCAAATGAGAGATGCTTCCTTTCTCCCTGCCGACCAGTCGCTGTGCTTTGTGTACTGATGAGGCTGCCATTGGACATCGCCACCCAGTCGGAAGGAATGGTAAGGTTCAACTTATAAATCGCCTTGATGTCCGGCTGGTCGAATACGGGGAAGCAGGTAGCAGCGCGGGCCGGGACGAATAATGCGTAGAGGTAATCGTCGTTCCGGTTGAGCGCAGCGTCGCCGGCTATGAACTTAATATGGATGACATTGATGCCTTGCTTCAGGTCACTCTTTGAAATCAGAATGTGTTCGTTTTCCCAAACGGGTTCCGTGTTCCGTTCATTGACTTTCATTTCCAGCAGATTCGAAGCCGGTGCGTTGAAGTCAAGCTGCAACACAGGGGATGTGTTTTTCAGATTGAATGTGATGGTTATCCCGCCAGCGATAGAGTCGGTCTTCGATGCGGATATATCCAGGGAAAGGTCATATTTCACGTCGGTGATTGTCCAGCGACGTTCTTCCGCCAACTGTAAGGAAGTCCCCGCAACGATTTCAGGGCGTTCTTCTTTTTGAGAACAAGACGCAAGCAAAGCGATAAGAGCCAGGCAGTAGATTTTCATGACAAAGATTTTTATTCGTGGGGACTGCTAAAGTCCGTTTACCATCATGCCTCCGTCGACGGATATATTTTGTCCTGTGATGTAGCTGGCTTTGTCCATGGCAAGAAAGGATACAATGCCGGAGACTTCTTCGGGTTGCCCCACCCGTCCCATGGGGGTTCGCGCAAGAATCTTTTCAAGTCTTTCGGGATTGGACAGAACAGGTTGTACGAGTGGTGTTTGGATGTACCAGGGAGATACGGCGTTGACGCGTATCTTGTGCGGAGCCCATTCAACAGCAAGGTGACGGGTCATTTGAATGAGAGAGGCTTTGGTCATTCCATAGGGAGGGCCCGATTGCACGTCGGTCGATCCCGCGACGGATGCAATGTTGATCACGCTGGCGCTTCCCGATTGTTTCAGCAAATTGAATGCACCTTGGGTCAGTGCCATCGCACTAAAAAGGTTTGTTTCAAATATTTGCCTGTACTCGCTTTCAGCATACTCGGCAAATTTTTTCCGGATGTTCGTGCCCACATTATTCACAAGCACGTCCAGTTTTCCCCAATTTTCCTGAACCTTGTCAAGTACATGTTGGCGGAATGCGGTGTCGGCGACATCACCGTCAAGGCGGAAGAGGCGCGAGCTGCCACGCAGCCGGTTTTCAACTGCCTTTGTGTCGCGTGCGATCACCAGCACTTCAGCACCCAAGTCGAGGAATTCCTGAGCGATCGCAAGCCCGATTCCTTTGGTGCCGCCGGTAACAACCGCTTTTTTACCTTCCAGTGACCAATGATTCATACATCATTCTTTTCTTAAATGTTGGGAAAGAATGACATTTTATCAAATGTATTTCTATCCGTCTGTGTCAGGACGAACCACCAATAACAAATAGTTCTTTTCAAGCAGCAGATAACCCTGTTCGTAACAATAATAATACACGACGCCATCGCGGGTTTTATACGTGGATGTGTGGTAACGGAAGTCGAAACCGTGTTCCTTGAGCAAGGACATATTCACTTTCACCTTTCCGCCCGGGTTTAATTCATCCAGGATCCGTCTGTTTTTGCGAAGCGCATGGTTGACATTCCGGATGTAGTTGTTCACATCACTGTTCAATACATTATTATAAGCACTGCGGCAATGGTCAGAACAGAATTTCTTGTCTGTCCGGCCTTGAAACGGTGCGCCGCATTCAATACATTTTTTTTCCGGCATGGATGAAATTAGTCTCACGCCGTGAAGTCGTCAACCAATTCCCTTAAGAAAAACATGACTAATTATTCGTTGACAAACGACTATAAACGAAAGTAAACGTCTATCATCCGGCTGCTGCATTTGTACTTGCTTGGTTTGTGCCATTGTTCAACCAAAAAAACAAATCTTATGAAAAGCTTAAGAAACAGTGTACAACTCATCGGCCGTCTGGGCAAAGATCCGGAAGTGAAGGCGTTCGAGAAATCGAAGAAAGCGACGTTCACACTCGCGACAACGGATTCGTACAAAAATCAGAAAGGAGAAAAGGTCGAGGACACCCAGTGGCACAACATTGTCATCTGGGGTAAGCTTGCCGATGTGGCTGGAAAATATCTTAAGAAAGGAGAGGAGGTATGTGTGGAGGGGAAGCTCGTTCACCGCGTATTTGATTCTTCAAAAGGCGGGAAACAGTTTTACACCGAGATCAACGTCAACGATCTGTTGATGCTGGGCGGCGGGAAGCCGAAACAGGCATAGATCAAAGGTCTAAGTTCAAGGTTCAGGTTTTATTTCCTGAGCTTTGAACTCTCAAATTGACCAACCTTGATCCTTAATCTAAAAATCAATGGATTCCCTCGTTTTCCCATTCTGGGTGAATGTTGGGAATGGTAAAATCTATGTGCGTGATCGCCCGTTAACCACATGGGATTTTCTTAGATTTGCCTTTCATGAATTTCGCTTTTCCGCAATTCCTTTGGGCGCTCTCCGCACTCACGATCCCAATCATCATACACCTTTTCAATTTCAGGAAAACAACGCGCATTTTTTTCTCGAATACACGCTTCCTGCAACAGGTCCGGCAGGAAACCACACAAAAACGCAAGCTGAAACAATATCTCGTACTCGCGTCGCGTCTGCTGTTTCTGCTTTTCCTTGTCCTCGCATTTGCTCAGCCTTTCCTTCCTGCCAAGGAACAAATGACCCCCGGTCGTGAAGTGTCGATCTACCTCGATAATTCCTACAGTATGCTTTCGCAGGTGGCGGAAAAAACACGCGCCCTGGACGCAGGCATCCGCTTCGGCCAGGAGATCGTGTCCCTTTTTCCTCTCGACACGCGGTACAAACTGATCACCAACGACTTCGCGCCGTTTTCAAACTCATTTAAGACCCGGACAGAAATACTCGATCTGCTCACGCAAGTCAGACTGTCGCCGGTGTCAAGAACTTTCAATGAAATAAGCCGGCGTGTTGGTGGTTCAGATCAGGAGATATTCTGGTTGTCGGATTTTCAAAAATCCACGCTCGGCGAAGTAACACCTTCGTCGATTGACAGCCTGCAATCTTGGAGGCTGGTGCCTATTGGACTCGAGACTGCCACCAACGTACTCGTCGATTCCGCATACCTCGAAGATCCTTTTGTGGTGGGCGGGCAGCGCAACACACTGAATGTGCGACTGCGGAACATCGGACCCAAAGCGCGTGAGGGTCTTGTCATCAGACTCACCATTAACGACGTGCAATCCGGAACAGCTTCTGTTAATCTTGAATCGAATTCATCGGCGGCGGCGAAGTTCGATCTCGTGCAGGGTTTGAAAGGGTGGAATCGCGCCGTTGTAAGTTTTACGGATTTTCCCGTAAGCTTCGACAATGAATTTTATGCGACGCTGAATTTTTCTGATAAGATCAGAATCGTTGAGGTGCGCAACACCAATCCATTTGTTGAAAAAGTCTTTGGAAACGTTTCGCTCTTTGCGTTCAGATCGTTTGAGCCCGCCAATGTGGATGTGGGCGTGTTGGCACAAGCTGACCTGGTGATTCTTAATAATATCGACAACCCCGATGCGGCGCTTCTTCAGGCCATTAAAAATTATGAACAGGGCAGCGGGACGGTGTTGATCATTCCCTCGGAAAAAACCAACCTTTCATCTTATCAATCAATCATACCGGGAGTGGCATTGAAGAAAGCGGAAGGTCTTGAAAACGCTGAACTTGACAAACCGGATTTTCAAAATCCCTTTTTCGAAAATGTTTTTGAAGAGCGGACGGCATCGATGGCGATGCCCCATGCTCGACCCGTAATCGATTGGGGGACCGATCGCTCGGCGTTGTTAAAATTCAAAGACGGCAAACCATTCCTGTCACGGATGAAAAATGTTTTCGTTTTAGCGTCGCCCCTCGACACCAGATTCTCCGATTTTCAAAGCCATGGTATTTTCGTTCCGGTGATGTACCGAATAGCAGCGTCCAGCCACCGCGTTAGTCAGAAGCCCTATTATATGCTTTCGGAGAGTACCATTACGCTTACAGCCGACAGTCTTTCCGGCGAAACACCTGTGAAACTTGTTGGCAAGCAGGAAATCGTGCCAGCGCAGCGAAGAAACGGCGACAAGCTCGTGTTGGAGATACCCAAATTTTCTATCGAACCGGGATTTTATTGTGCAAAATCCCAACAGGACACAGCTGGCCTTGTCGCTTTCGATCTGGATAAAAAGGAGTCGTTGTTAGATCAGTGGTCAGGCGATGAAATAAAAGCCCTGTTGGGTGGCGGGAAGAATATATCAATATTTGATTCTGCTGCCGCGGATTCTTTCAGCAATGAAATAAAAGAAAGATATTTGGGGACTGCTTTGTGGAAATACGCGCTGTTGCTGGCGCTGGCCTTCCTCCTGGCAGAAGTGCTCCTGATACGCTTTTTGAAGTAAAAAGGCCTGATGAAAATACTGATCCAATCACCCACCATCCTCAGCGCCGGTTCTCCTTTTCATAAAAAGAAAAAAAACGTACTCATCACCAGCGGAAAAATCACGGATATCGGTGATAAGAAATTTCAAGCCGACAAAGTGATTGATGGTTCCGGGATGATCCTTTCAACCGGTTGGTTTGACATGGGTACGTTCGTCGGAGACCCGGGGTTAGAGCATCGCGAAGATCTTATGTCAGTGGCGAAGGCGGCCGCAGCAGGTGGGTTTACCGGTCTTGCCCTTTTGCCAAACACGCACCCCTCGGTGCAGACCAAGAACGAGATCAGTTATCTTACCCATGGCAACGACTCGCGATTGGTGCAGCTTTATGCGCTGGCGTCAGTCACCCGCAACAACAAAGGGGAGGAGATGACGGAGATGATCGACCTCCATGAAGCGGGCGCCGTGGGCTTTACCGACGGACTAAAACCCGTGTGGCACACCGATATTTTTCACAAGACGCTTCAGTACCTCCAGAAATTTAATGGACTGCTGATCGATCACCCTGAAGACCACTGGTTGAATTTTGCCGGCCAGATGCACGAAGGTGTGAACAGCACGATGCTCGGACTCAAAGGAATGCCCGCCATTGCAGAAGAACTTCCGCTAAATCGTAATATCGAGCTCTTGCAATATGCAGGCGGACGGGTTCACTTCTCCAGGTTGTCAACCGCAAAGAGCGTAGAGCTCATTCGCGCGGCGAAGAAAAAAGGACTGTCCGTGAGTTGTGATATCGCAGGCTATCAGGCGCTGCTTGACGACAACCTCCTCGTGGATTTCAATACAAACTATAAAGTCAATCCTCCGTTGCGTGCCAAAGCGGATCGTGATGCGATCATCAAAGGATTGAACGACGGTACAATCGATGTGATTTGTTCCGGCCACGTTCCGCACGATGACGAAAGCAAAAATCTTGAGTTTGATCTCGCGGATTTTGGAATCACAAACCTTCAGACTTTCGCATCCAATATTGCGGCCCTTTCAAATTCAGTTGCCATGGAGGATCTGATTGAAAAAATCACTTCGGCGCCGCGCGCATTACTGGGGTTGGAGGTTCATTCAGTAGATGTTGATCAGAAGGCAGACCTGACACTGTTTGATCCTTCAGCCGAGTGGATCCTGGACGAAAAGTCGAATCAATCGAAGGCAAAAAATTCACCCTGGTTTGGAAAGAAGGTGAAAGGCAAAGCCGTAGCTGTATTCAATAATTCCAGGAACTGGACCGATGTTCAATAAAATTTTTAAGTCGCCGCTTGTAAGAGTTTGCGCACGCTACGGGACTATTGCCGGTGCAGCGTGTATGCTATTTGTGATCACATTCTTTTACATGGATAAGCATCCATTTCTGGTGAATGCCGCCCGGGATTTCCGTATACCCTTGTTCGCGATCCTGATGTTTTTTTCACTGAAAGAAGTTCGTGATTACTACCAGGGCGGTATTCTGCATTTCTTTCAAGGCACTGGCGGAGGATTGGTATTGGTGGTTGTGTGTTCTGTTATTTCAGCGGCAGGAATCATCATCTTCGGTAGCATTGAGTCGCGTTTTCTTACAGACTATGTTCAGGAAATAACAAAACAAATTCAGGCTTATCCTGCAGAAGCCGTGGAACAAATTGGTAAAGCTGTCGTAGAAGAGACCCTGAAGGCACTGCCCAACACGACGCTCTATGGTCTTGCAGCGACTTTCGTTGGGCAGAACTTCGTTTTTGGTTTTTTTATTAGCGTAATAATCTCTGTAATTTTAAGACGGCAACCTTCTAATCCATGACCGAAAGCGTTCCTTCCATGTTTCAACATGCGTTGCGGTTTGCCGCCGTGCTTTTGTTATGTAACATCGTGATGGTTCAGATTCCAGGATTGATCGACATGAGAATCCTTGCTTCAGTCTGGTATATCCCGCTGACTTTTTTGGTGCTTCTGGCCGTCACAGTCATTGGTGGCGTAAATTTCCGGCGAGCGACGGGTGGCTACATCACCTTTAAGCGCGCTTTTTTTTATTGCATCTTGGCGCTCAGCATATCAGGTATTTTGTTGACCGCATTCAACGAAGTGTATTACGGTTTCATGAATGAGAATTTTCCTGCCGCGCTTGCGGATGCGCAGATCGCTCTCGATGAATCCGCTGCGATGAAAACGGCTGCTGAGATTGAGGAAATGCGGCAGGATACAATCGCTAACTTTTCGCCGGTGGGCCTGATTATCAATTTTTTTGCAGGAATAATACTTTACATTGTGATATCACTGCTCGCTGCGGCTTTGATCAGGCGAAGCGAAAACAAACTTGTTTAATCCCGAAACCACTTAAATACACATCATTATGGAAGAATCAACACAACCCGCACCTTCAGCCCGCGCCATTGGCGTCAAATGGGGTCTGATATCCACGGCCCTAGGTCTTGTCATTTTCTTTGTCATGTACTTCGCTGGTATGAACGCGTTTGGGAGTGGGTGGGCGATCGGACTTTTCCGATTCGCAATTGCCATCGTTATCCTTGTTCTTGCCCACAACGAATTCAAGAGTCAGGGCGACGGCTTTATGACTTACGGTCAGGGATTTTCAATCGGCTTCTGGATCACCTTGATCGGTGTGCTGGTCTCGGGGATTGTTTTGTATGTGTTCAGTAATTTCATTGACACGGGCGTTATGGATTTGATGTACGAAGACCAGGCTGAGCAGATGCGTCAGCAGGGGCAAAATGAAGACTCGATTGAAATCGCTCAAAGCTGGACAAAGAAGCTTTTCTGGCCGCTTTATTTTGTGTTTGGATTTATTTTCGGACTCATTGTGCCATTGATCGTAACGATCTTCACACAAAAGAAAAATCAACAGGCAGACTTCCAGTAATAGGTGAATATATCTGTCGTTATTCCTGCCTACGACGAAGAGGAGTCTCTTCCCGAACTAAGTCAATGGATAAGCCGTGTTATGGAACAACACGGCTTTTCCTATGAGGTCATCTTCGTAGATGATGGGAGTGAGGATAGCACCTGGGAGCAAATACAAAAAATAGCTGCCTCGAATCCTTCCTTCAAAGGCGTTCGGTTCAACCGGAATTTCGGGAAGTCGGCGGCGTTGCAGACAGCCTTCAAGTTGACGCAGGGCGACGTGGTGATTACCATGGACGCGGACCTGCAAGACAGTCCCGATGAAATTCCTGCGTTGTATAAAATGATCAAAGAGGATCGTTATCAGCTTGTATCAGGCTGGAAGAAAAAACGCCACGATCCGATCTCGAAAACTATTCCCTCGAAGTTTTTCAACTACATCACTAAAAAGATGTCAGGCATCAACCTGCACGACTTCAATTGCGGATTGAAAGCGTACGATTCAGCCGTGGTCAAGAACATTACTGTGTATGGTGAGATGCACCGCTACATTCCGATCCTCGCCAAATGGGCGGGATTCAGAAAGATCGGCGAAAAGGTAGTGGAGCACCGTGAGCGTAAATACGGTCACACGAAGTTTGGGCTTGAGCGCTTCATGCGGGGCTTCCTCGATCTACTTTCTCTGACGTTTATCGGTAGATTTGCCCGCCGTCCGATGCATTTTTTCGGTACCTGGGGTACGATTTCTTTCCTGGCGGGTTTCTTTTTTACTGCGAAAATTCTCTGGGACAAAATCGACTCAATCTTTATCTCTAAGGTTCCGCTGAAGCGGGATGTTACTGAACAGCCTATGTTCTACCTCGCCCTGGTGGCATTGATACTGGGCACTCAATTATTCCTTACCGGCTTTATCGCCGAACTTATTGCAAGGCAGTCTATTTCCAAGAAGGATTATCTGGTGATTGATGAGGTGGGGATTAAAAAATAGATTTGCAATTACTGAGAATACTTTTTGGCTTTCTCAAAATGCCACAGATGCACAGATAAATCCAGCACCGATGGATCTGTGCATCTGTGGCAAATGTTTATGGAGAATCTGGTTTCGTCAGAAATAAAAAAGACGACCATTTCTGATCGTCTCTGATATTTGTGGGAACTACTATTTACTTGAAACCGAATCCGGTTCGATCACCACGTTGTGTGCTTTCTTGAGTGCTTCGAATTCATTTCTCCATTCGTCCAATGCAATCTTCGCTTTTTCGAAATCTCCGTTGGCGACTTTGATCACTTCCGGATCTTGTTTTTCGATGGCGCTGATGATGAGCTTGAAGGCTTCGAGTTGATCTTTAGCGGCTTCGATGTATTCACCATGCATTTTCTGGAGTTCAGGAGTAGCAGGCTTGATGGCCTGGAGTTTGTCGTAGAATTCCGAGTACTTGGGGATCACGGTCTGCGTGATCGTCATGTACATCACAGAGTCTCCCTGGTAGTTGGGGCCCGCGACACCTTCGTAGGCGGTCATGGCTTCCATCTCGAGGTTGGTCACCTTGGGCAGGTCGGTGTTGTAGTAATTAATGAGGTCTTTCTGAACGGCATCACCGCAGGCTGTCATTGCCGCCAGGGCAAGAACAAAGAATATTTTTTTCATTGTGTATAGGTTTGGTGGCGCGAAGGTAGGAATTTTTTGGGAGGAAGGGTTTAACACGGATGAATACGATGAATCCAGTCCTGGGAAAATTTGCCACGGAAGACACGGATTAACGCGGATAAAACGAATCCGGAAAGTCTTTGCCACGGAAGACACGGATTAACACGGATAAACCAAAGTGGCGTGATGATCATTCTACAGGTCGGTGTCATTTGTTTTCTTGGCATCTGAAGTAAAAAATCTGTGATCATCCGTGAAATCCGTGGCTGATTTTTCAGAGGAATAAAATATTATCCCATCCGGCCACATCGGCCAATGAACCAATTTTCCTGTACCTTTGTAGTCCTTAAATCAGCAGGCACTTTGCCAACTGCCACTTGCCAACTGATTAAATGGGGCTGACCGGTTTTGACAGGATGTGTGAATCCGAGCATCAGCATGCAAGCTCATGAGGGTAGAGCTTTGAACACTGCTCTCACAATTTACGTGGCGAAAATACTTACGCCATGGCTGCTTAATCTGACTTAGAGTTAGAAAGCCTCGTCCCGGTTAAGAACTGGGAAAGCCATCATCGCCCGGCGCTTCTGTTTTGCGGGTGCCGGATATGCGGTGTCGTTTAGCAGAACTGGGCCGTCATGGGCTGCACATGATTGTCGAGACCAACGCAGATAAGGAGATGTTTAGGTTGTTGCCTGCCTTGCATTTTTCGAAAATCAAAGTCAACTAAGCATGTAGAACGCGCGCATTTATCTTCTCTGGACCAGGGTTCGATTCCCTGCAGCTCCACGACTCTACAATCAAATACGATCAAAAGCCCGAATTCGCAATGGATTCAGGCTTTTTGCTTTTCGGCCCGATCAAATCGAATCAAGTTTTGCCATCCTGTAGGGACAAATTCGGTGCACCAATGAAGGAAAAAATGGAGGTGCACCGAATTTCTCCCAACGTTTTGATAATCAACTGGTTCAGCGAGTGAACATCTTGATTTTGGATCGCTTAAAATCAATTTTCGACACATAATTCGGTGCACTTTATGGGACACATGATCAAAGTAATTTTCTACACAAGGAACACCAAAATGAATGGGGCCGGCCTTGTTCCCATCTACATGCGGGTCACCATCAACGGGGAGAGATTCAATGCGGCCACGTCGCGAAATGTCGATCCGGCTCAATGGTCCAAGGATGGCGAGAAGGCGGCAGGGAAGTCAAAAGAAGGCCAAGAGTTAAACGAATTTCTGGCCGCGCTCAGGACCAAGGCGTTCTCGATTCAAAAGAAATTAATCAACCTCGACCAGCCAGTTACGCTTGAGACATTTGAACGCGAATGGCATGGCAGAAAAGAAAAATCGAGGATGCTACTTGAGATATTCCAGCACCATAATGAGCAAGTCAAGGAATTGATTGGCGGCCAATACTCATGGTCAACCTGGAGGAGATATTCCACTTCACTGGACCATACCAGACTTTTTATGCAACAGACCTATGGCATCTCGGATATTGCAGTTAATGAAATGGATTTCTTTGATGTATCCCGAGGAATACATACTTCATCAAATAGAAAATGAAGAATGTCGGCAGTGTAACGTGAGCAGTCTTATGAATTTTTGAATTTCCGATGCCAGCTACGAGCCGAAGGAACGTCAAACCAAACATTGACAATGCAACAAGAAGGATGAGAACAATCTTTATAGTCTTTCACACTTCATTAGTTTGAAGGCAAGTCAAGCCTTCGCGGGAAATAGTCCTTCAAATTATTTAGTCTTCACTTTTTCGATGGCTAGCGGTTTGGTGCAGAAGAACCAATCGTAGCAAGTCATGTCCTCCTTGTTTTCCATCCTCTCCTTTGCAACACCGCATGAACCGGCTGTAGGCACGATGACGTCGTCACCCGGTCTCCAATCGGCCGGCGTTGCTATGCTGTATGTGTCGGCCGTCTGCATCGCAATTAGAGCTCTTTTCAGTTCATCGAAATTCCTCCCCATCGAGAGTGGATAGTAAATGATTGCACGAATCAGTCCTTTGGGATCGATAAAGAACACAGCCCTCACCGCTTTGGTGGAACTTTCGCCTGGCTGTATCATACCATACTTTCTTGCTACCTCCATGGTTATGTCTTCGATCAAAGGAAATTTGACCTCTATGTCTTTCATTCCTTTAAATTCAATCTTCTCCTTGATGGTTCGCAACCACGCAATGTGGCTGTACAATCCGTCAATGGATAAGCCTACCAGCTGACAGTTCAAGGCAGTAAATTCAGGCTCCATCTTTGCAAACGTCATGAACTCCGACGTACATACCGGCGTGAAATCAGCGGGATGACTGAAAAGAATGATCCATTTACCCTTGAAGTCAGAAGGAAAATTAATTTCCCCTTGTGTGGTTACTGCTTTGAATTCGGGAGCTTTGTCTCCAATCCGTGGCATTGCCATCGCTAGTGTCTCTTCCATTTTAGTTGATTTATTTTTGAGTAATGAGAATCGTCGATTGCATGGTTCCGGGCATTCCCCACGCTCCCTCCATTACAAAGGTCGCGGGCATCAAATCCCTTTCGCATGATTTTTATCATCTTGGGCCATGACTTACTTCAGCTTTTATCGAATCTTGAATTATCCCCGGTCACAATCACAAAGGTTGATTAATACGGTCGAGAGGATTGTAACAAAAGTCACATACAATACGAAACCTCAGTCGCAACTTGGAGGATGGAACGGGAGCAAATTGACTACACTCGCATATCTGCCTACCTTGGCAAGCGAGGAAAAACCGGTTTTGCTGCCTTCATTAAGAACTCATTTGTTATGAAGAAAATTTTGATCTTTCTCATTCTTACCTCGCCCGGAATTCCGATCACTTTGCTGGCGCAATCTAAATTGCTTGATGTGAGATCTTTCGCGGCAGAAATGTCTTCCGCAAAAGACAAAACCATCCTGGATGTCCGCACGGCTGAAGAGTACACAGAAGGGCACTTGAACAAGGCCGTCATGATCGACTGTTACAAGCCTGACTTCAGGCAGAAATTATCGACGCTGGACAAGGCGAAGCCTGTCTTTGTTTATTGCGCTGCCGGCGTGCGAAGCCGCGCTGCTTCTAAGGCGCTGATTGATCTTGGATTCACGCGGGTCTATGACCTGGATGGCGGCATGAGTGCCTGGAAGAAGTCACAAATGCCCATTGCGAAATGATGCCAGTCCCGTTTCGGCGGATGAACCCGAATTTCTTTTAGTGTAATTACTATTCGGCGATTTGCCGACTTTAATACATAAGACATTGATTGCCCAGGTCTTTTTAATAGGTGCCATCGCAAGTTTCCTGGGATCTATCCCACCGGGTACGCTGAATATATTGGTGCTGCAACTTGGCTTGCAGAACAAGATAAAGGCCGCTTTGAGGTTTACGTTTGCCGTTGCAATTGTAGAGTATCCTTATGCTTGGATTGCGGCCGGATTTGAGGGATGGATCACCTCCTCGCCGATCGTACAGGAAAACTTCAAGGCGCTGGCTGCCTCCGTAATGGTTATCCTCGGGCTTACGGGATTGTGGGCCGCCCGTAAGCCATCCGCCGTTACTGTGAAGTTTCAGGAGAGCGGTTTCGTGCGCGGCTTGATACTAAGTTTGCTGAATCCGCAGGCGATACCATGGTGGATTGGCATGACGGCCTATTTGAAATCACAGGGTTGGATTGCCATTGACACTAACGCAAGACTTCACAGTTACGTGTTGGGCACTTCCATTGGAGTCTTCACCTTACTCACCCTGGTTGCATTCATGGCACAACGGGTATCGGGCCTTGTTCAACACAGTCGCTTGATGGCCTTGCTGCCCAGTCTGGTCTTGCTGGGACTGGGACTGATCACTTTCCTAAGAATCTACTTCGTATCGTAGACTCCTACGTAAGAGTACGCTCGTTCAGTCTAACGGTCAGACCGAATACTGATTGACAACGCTTTCAAGTTGATTCACCTGCACCACCCCTGATTGACGCCATTTAACCTCTCCGCCTTTAAAAAGGATGAGTGTCGGAACGCCCTGAATCTGATAGGAACCGGCCAGCTGAGGGTTCTTGTCTACATCTATCTTGATGACCCGCACTCGGTCGCCAACCCTGGATTTTAATTCTTCCAGGATCGGTTTCATCATTTTACACGGACCACACCATTCAGCAGAAAAATCAACCAATGTCGCACCTTCGTCGTTAATCAATGTCGCAAAATTTCCCTGTGCCATGGTGTTACACTTTTCGTATTTCAACCTCCACCAACGGTTTCATGGTCACTTTTGATTTCACTGAATTTGAAATCAAACAATTGACCTCGGACTTTTGAAGGACTTTCATGGCCCGTTCTGCATCCTTTTGTTCACGTACAACCACCACCGGTTCGAGCAAAACTTCCGTCATCAGGAATTTTCCATCAACCTGTTCGAGCTTGCCTTTTGCTGCACAGCGGAACGAGACGAATTCGAGCTTTGAGTTCTCTGCCACGGAAAGAAAGGTAGTCATCAGGCAACTGCTCACGGCGGCGGTAAATAAATGTTCGGGAGACCAGATACCCGGGATGCCTTTCGGAAACTCCGGTGGCGTGGCGACCTCAATGCAACCCCCTCCGTCCAACGTTCCTGATTTCAGTTCCGGCGAGCACATCATTCCTCGGCGCTCCGAACTCCAGGAAATATCAACGTTGTAGTGATGAGGATCCATGATGTTTATAGTTTATTTTTCAGACTTAACCAGCTGCCGCCATTGAATACATGTTGGTATCCGTTTGATTTCAAAATCGTCTTCGCTGTCCCACTTCTCATCCCGGATGCGCAGCAAGCAATGATCGGTTTTTCCTTGCCTGGCAACCGTTGAAGATTTTGCTTTAACTGATCAACCGGGATATTCACCGATCCCCTAATATGGCCGCCGGCATATTCCCCTTTGCTACGAACATCAAGGATTACTGCACCCTCCCTGGCCAGTCTTGCAAAGTCTACCGACGGAGCGAAGCCAAACATTTTCTTAAGTGTTTCAATCATAACCTTTCTTTATTTTTTTAATCTCCTTCTTGAACATGCTCAACAAGAGCCCGCCCATCAACGCACCGTAAATAGTTGAATAGGTTGGACTCGAAGTAATCGGACAAGAGCCCGACATGCACCCACAAACTTCCAGTATAGATATCCTCCGGCCATTCCCAGGAAAATCCCCGTTAACAGGAGGCCGCGTCTTCTGATATTATCCATTTTTCTTTCGCAGTATGGTATTCAGTCCAAATGGAAGATATAGTGGACAGAAACTCACCAGGCTGGTAACGACAAAGACAGCAGCGAGCACCATTAATACCAGACCCAGCGTCCCGCTAATGATTCCCGTAAAATACAATGCCGCCATGACCGCCGCGATTATCAACCTGATAATACGATCCGCAGAACCCATATTCTTTTTCATTTTTTGTGGTTTTAGTTACGTAAAGTTAATTTCCCTGAGACCCAGGCTCAGTAACTAAAGTCACAGAACGGTGCCGGGGTGATCTGGTCGAAAGGTGAAGATACCGGCGTTTCTTTCTCATGATTTAAATCACCTTCCATCATTATTTACGACAGGCCCTTCCCAGTTCGAAATACCACCCACCAAATTGTACACCCTGAAGCCCCTGGCAGCCATTATAGCACAAGCCTGTCGGCTTCTGCCTCCGCTAAGACAATAAATGAAGTAAGTCTTCGTCTTATCCAAATCCTCTATTCTCTGAATAAAGGAACTGTCCGTTACTTCAATATTGATGGCCTGCGGTATTCTGGCAACCTCAAACTCCTCTTGGGTGCGCACGTCGACAAGGAGCGCATCCTTATCCCGTGTAAACCGCCCGTGAAACTCGCTTGTCGCTTCGAAAAATTGCAAATCCCGTGATTAATCAACTTGGAAAAGGATCTGACTTTTTGATTCTGAATTCACTGAGCTTGCTTAGAAGGAGCTTGCCGCTCCTGGGTTCTCATCGTGACGTGGTTCTCTTTCTTGACAACACGTCGATTAACTTCCCGCCAGAGGAAAACCTGCCCAATGAAATGATGAAGAAGATCGGCAATGACTACCTCCAGGCCAACGGATTCACGCAGCATCAGTTTATCATGTTCCGCCATTTCGATGCCGATCACCCACACCTTCATATCCTCGTAAACCGGATCGGATATGATGGAAAGGTACTCAGCGACAGCAACGACTATAAACGGAGCGAGCAGGTGCTCAGGGAGCTCGAGGTGAAGTATAATCTCATGAAGGTCGTGTCAAGCAGGGAGGCAAAAGAGCGTGCCCTGACCAAGGACGAGCTCGAGATGGTTAAGCGCACAAATATTCCGTCGGAGAAGATGAAACTGCAGATCCTCATTAAGGATGTCCTGAAGAAAGGACAAAAGCGAACGACGCAAGAATTCGTCGAAGCGCTCAAACGTAAAGGCATCCGACTCCAATTCAATCAGGCTACGACAGGGTTTGTCAGCGGAATCTCCTGCGACCTCAATGGGTTTGTCGTCAAGGGGGCAGCTCTTGGAAATGACTTTAAATGGCCATCACTAAAAAATTGCATAGACTATGAACAAGAAAGAGATCGTCGAATAATTCGACAAACAAATATTAGATCAAAGGGATCCGGGCCTTACCCCGGAGCAGGTCGTGGCAATTATCAAGGAGATCGAAGAGCTTCACGCGAGGACGATAAAAGGAGTCGACCATTATTCTCAGTACCTGATCATTCTAAGTCACTCAATTCAAGATCTTCAGAACAAAGTCCAAAAACTGAACACGGAGGCGGACAGGCTCACCCGGCTGATTACGGGAGCGGTAACAGCCTACGAGGAGAAGAGCAAGGTTCCAATCTGGCAGCGTTACTGGATGGTCTTAATCATGGGAGTACTCGCGACCTTGATTACCAATCTGATTTTATTCCTAAGGAGCTAGGCCGGAGAAAAAAGAAGAAACGCAGGGGAAGGAGATTATGACCAACTAAGGGGAGAGACTGGAAGAGAACTGCACAAGCGGCAGGAAGACAAACTTCTGAATTCAAGCGACTACTTTTCGCCACACACTGGCGGAATCAGCGGGACCATCGCCGATCCGAAGATCATCTTTGCGGCAGTCTGCCAAGCGGATATCATCGTATCACATAATTATCCAACCGGCAACCTTTCAGCGAGCCAATCCGACATATACCGCACGAGGAAATTGAGAGAAGTAGTCAAGTTTCTCGAAATCCAGCTTCTGGATTTCATCATTATCACGGCCGAAAAATACTTTTCATTTGCCGATGAGGGGATGTTGTAACCACGAATTCTCAGTAATTTCAATTGAAAAGCGTAAATTTGTTGAGAGATACAAAATGAAACGCGCATCATTTGACACATATTTCTCTAGCCGCCCGGCTCTTTTCTGGGACATTAGTCCCGAACGGATTCCCACTGCCTTGCGCGAAAACGACGACTGGGTAATCGTTCGCGTATTTGAATATGGAACGATCGAAGAGATCTTCAAAGTCATTGAGCTTTATGGAAAGAGGAAAACAATTGACGTCCTCAGCCGTGAAAGATTGAAGCCTATGGCGGAGGCGATGGCGCATCTTTTTCTGGGTGTCGACCGCTACGGCAAGCATAAAGGAATATGATCCACAAACAAACGGTTACCCCGCAACTACTCGACGTTGCTCAGTTATTGTGCGCCCGTCCTGAATTGGGCGACTTCAGAATCGTGGGTGGCACAGCTTTAGCTCTTCACCTAGGTCACCGCAAATCAGTTGACATTGATTTGTTCACAAACTCAAAAGTGAACAAAACCTATATCAGAACAACTCTGGTAAAGTTGTTCCCTTCGTCTGACTTTATTTTGACAGAGGAAAGCATATCCTCCAGGATCAACGGAGTTAAAGTCGACATATTGGACGATTGGCATATGCCGTTTTTGGAGAACCCGGTTGTCGAGGGTGGATTCAGACTCGCATCTCTTAACGACATCGCCGCCCTTAAGCTCGATGCGATCATTGAAAGGCGCGAGAAAAAAGACTATGTTGACCTGTATGCCCTGTTTGAGGCACTTGGGCCGATGCAGGTGCTGGGGCGATTCAAGGAATACAATCCGCAGGTCTCGGAGAAATCTTTTCTGTTTGCGTTGGACCAGGTTGCGGCCGCGAGGGACAATAAATCAATAATGCCGGAAATGCTGATCGATGTTACCTGGGAGGAAATCGAGAGATCAATGGTAACGGCGGCAAAAGTGTTTCTTAGTGCGCAGGAACCGCCGCGGCAAAGAAAACGAAGGGGTCCGCGTCGATGACGGGAACCTCTCCTTAGCCCTGGCAATTTCCGAAACGCTAGTAAATAGTTTGTTCGCTACGATCAATTCAATAAATTTGATAATACGGATTGGCTATACTTGATTCGATTTGGTATGGCGGAAATTCGGTGCACGTATCTTGATTGAAAAGTTTTGTGAATTGACCAACAGGGGATTAAGGTATTAATTCGATTCCCTGCAGCTCCACCTTCGCCCGCCCGTAGCCCTCGATTTTAGTCGAGGCGAAGGCGGGTTTCTTTTTTATCATGATTGGCTGTGGCGGTTGTAACTTTCCCTAAAGTCCACTCATAAAGAAACTCTTGTCCTTCCTTCCATTTACCCGGCGTCTGTATGCCCCACAGGATTGTTAAAGGAGCATGTATAATAGTGGCGTCGGATATTTCACCGCATCTGCTGGGTGTACGGGTACAGGTGCTGGCTTTGACGTAGGCGACTTCCATGTGATGCCACCTCAAGGAATCTCACCGCATTTTGGCTTGGTCCAGGGCGAGTGGCGAGGCTGGAACACAGGTGATATCCGAAACTCGTTATCTAACGCGAGCCCGGTAGTCATTTCAGGTTACCCTCACCTTTGGTGTTCAATTTTCTGTTTTGGGTACGGTACAGGTCATGAATGGGTGATCGATGGGATGAGAGACGAAAATGTCACCACCACATACAATGTCACCGCATTTTATCTGGGATCAGGCTTCACAGCTTTACAACGGGCGTACTATGTAAACTACAACTATAATACTACTTCAACAACAACCAAAATTCATCAAAACTGGGGATGGGGTCCGGGACAAGGAAGTGATCTCAACGATTGGTACTTGCAGGGAGTTTTTCAAAGCAATGCGTACACATACGATCCCGAAAAAGACTTCAATCATGCAAATTATATTATTGCGTATATTACTCCTCTCTGAGCGGCGCCATGTTTGGGTTCACGAACGATAGGTGTAGAAAGTGGGTCTGGCCAGTTGCGATTGTGCTGGTATTGGTAGCGTGTCAAAAGAATTCACTTGCCCCTCCACCAGCGTTTCTCTCCATTACGACATTCTATAAAACGCCATGGGGCGCGAACTTGCTTGACGACGGCACCGCCAATTCTTTCAAGAAGGAAAATATAAAAGTCGTGAGTGATATCGAATTCAATGGTCAACTAAAGGAGACCATTTATGACTTTGGTGGCGTGACGTTCGACAGCACAACCGGAAACACTTGTCTTGAGATTACAGTGCCCACAAACTATCAGCGTACACCATTGAGGACAAGAGTGACGCTAGCGCCTAATCTGACAGATACGTTGACTTACACTTACGAACAAACGGCTTACCAGTATTGTCCTGATAAAATTTTCTACAACAAGAAACTCGTCTGGGATATCCGGGACACCAAATCAGATGGGAAATGGCCGACCATAACAATAATTAAATAGGCCGTTCATGGCTGCGCCTATTCAGGATATTGTAATAGGCCGTGAATGCGTCATCGGTATGCTCAAGATCAATTGGCTACCACATTGTCGCGCGTTGAATTTGATGCCTGCCAGATTTTTCGTATTTTAAGTTATCAATCACCCTCATTTCCTAAATACAAACTTATGAAGCACCTGAAACATCGACTACTCTTCGTTGTCATGGTCCTTATGGCAACAAATCTCGCTGCGGCCCAGGAAAACCGATCTCTGCTGTTCACTACCGCCCTTAACCGCGATATGAATGCCATAAAGTGGTCCAAAGAATTCAAGGGAGGCGACCCGATCTTTGGCGTGCTGCGCATCAACAAAACCGAGAACAGCAACCTGGAGAATGTAAAAGGATTCTCTACACTGAATGATGATGGAACCCGGGTAATAACTTGTGAAATTAAGTATGGTCCGGTAGATGAATCATTTGAAGGATCCTTCACATGGTCTATCAATGTCAACGAGCAACGTCTCGCCAATGACTTCTTCGCATTCACCATCATACCCAACACAATTGCGATGAACAGCAACAAAATGCCTTACCTCCTCCTGCGTGCCTTGCAAGGAAAGAGTGGCAAGAAGGTAAGGATATATGTCGCCATCCAGGGAAAAGGAAATGAACAGGATTTTAGCGTAAGCGACATATTTGTCCTCGACCTCACTGGTGGAATGGGTACCTATGAGGAAATGTGGAAACCCTACGGTGAGCTGGAAGCCAAGCAGCAGGCGGATGCCAACACGCAGCAACAACAACAAAACCAACTGGACGCAGCCAACGCGGAAAAAGCAAAACAGGATGAAATCGCAGCTGAAGCCAAAGTCGCCCTTCCCGTAGACAAATGGAATGATCCCAAATTAAACGCAGAAATCAAAACCCTGATGCAGGACCACTTGGGCAAGGACTATGTGGTTTACAAAATCATTATTCCCAACAACGACTACTATTATAAGAAAAATGACGTCGGCATATTAATGAGCCGCACCCTCGAATTCTGGGTAGGCTATAAGAATCCGACTGGCGATTGCCTGCTCAGCAATAAATTTTACATCATTGCTGAACACATTACGGGGGGACAATTTTCAAAAAACCGGGTTGAGTTCATCCAATCTGTGAACAGGCGCGGGTGGTATCAGCCTTGCACCAAGCTTACCGCAGGTAAGTGACGCAAGGCCATGTGAATTGACTGGCAGAGGATTAAAAACTTAATTCGATTCCCTGTTGTTGGTGTTCCGATGCCCGTGAGTTTTTCGATGTTGCTCCGACAGTTGTTAATTCTGGAATAACCTTTCTCCAATTTAGTCCAGATGTTCTTTCCTTTTTGAACACACTTGATAGGCCAGCGCTGGATCCCAATAACGCCGGGACTGACCTGGCATCAAATGGAGATTACTTTGAGCGCAATAAATGTCGGAATCAACAGGCCGAGTATCCAAAACAGGAAATTAAATATCCCATCACGCATTTTCGAAATGTCCATTGACCAGAACGTATCCTCGGGGTTTCTTTGGTATATCCTGAAAAATATATATTTCATTGAATAGAAAATGACGAGTGTTGGCAATGGGACCGCCAGCATTCTTATGGTCTTTGGATTTCCTTTGCCGACCGAATCGGAGTCGCTACGAATTGAGCATACTGCGGGATATCGGCACTTACGTCCCCAGGGAGATACTTATCGCCTCCAGCATAATTATTTTACCAATGAGAATGATACACCCGCAGAAGCATTTACCCACGACATCGACTGCTGGGTCACCAGTCGCCCGGCACTGTTAGTGCGGTTGGTGTTGTCGGTCTTGATTCCGTCCGAAGAAAAGTAGTCTGCGCGTACCATCAGCCCGAGCCGGTCAGTCAGCGCGTATCTAAAACCGCCGCCCACCTGCCATCCGAATGCAGAAGCGGTAGAACTCTTTTGTGTGAATTTGGAGTCCGTGTTGTCCTCCAATTGCACCGTCATTTCAGGTGTAGAAAAACTTTTCAACAATCCGCCCATCAACCGCAGATCAATGGTGAATTTGTTCATCGGAAATGAGAAGTAAGGTCCGACCATCACATTGAGAGAACGGTAACCGCCCGTAGTCGAAACGGTGGATTCGTCTACGCCAAATGCATCGGTGTAACTGTCTCCGAGCTTGGCAGCATCGCTTTTGCTAAAGCCGCCATGATCAGAAAAATAAAGGGTTCCACCTAAGCCGATTTTAGGAAGAAAATAGTATGCGCCTTCTACGCCGACGGAAAATCCAGTCTTTGCAAAGCCGGCTGTGTTATTCCAGTTGCCAAATTCTCCCGTTTCAGATTTTGCAAAGTCACCCATAGGGATCGATGCTCCCACCGTAACCCCGATGAAGTTATTGGCCTTGTTCTGGGCTGAGACCCAAGCAGTGATCAACAGGGCCGCGCATGTTATGATTATTCTTGTTTTCATAGATTGTCCGTTAATAGTTTCCAGATGATGGTTGATTATTGAATCGTTACATTAAAACCGACGTCGAGATCGGTCGACCCTGGCGCATAGGTGCCATTCTTTGTATTTGGCTGGTGACGGAGAACGATCCGAATCCATCCTGAGCCGGCGGCGCCGGTCACAAACTTGGTTTCCAATCCGATGGGGTACTGCTGCGTGTTGGTGTCGCGATCGGTGATCGTGACCGTTAAATTGAGAGGGCTTCCTGCCGGTACCGGAGTGGGGATTGGGTCCGGATAGATATCATCCTGATTGGCCGGATAGTTATTAGGAATCACGAGGGGCTGGCTCGTCGGCAGCGGCTGGTAAAAGAACAGGTGATAGTTGCCACGCTCCTTGATCTCATCGGAGACCACGAATACCGGACTTTGTGTCTTGTCCAACAAAACAAGCTTTGCTGTGTAAGTAGCGTTGGGCTTCAGCGTAAGGTCGGCCTCACTGACATCGACTGGCAGAGGGTTGCCACTGTTGTCAAGCAACTGTTCCCATTGTGCTGTCGGTTTGTCTGATGCATTTGCCGTGTTCACCAGTTGTAGCTGCACGGTCGTCAACGCCTCATTGGCGATTGTCGGGGCTACTACCTGCTCATCTTTGTTACAGGAGAGTACCACTACTGCGCCCACAACCATCATCAATAGCGATCTTTTGATCTTCATCATATACTTTATTGTTAGTTGTTTGTTTGTTTTGTTAACCCAAATGGAATTCGAACCCTGAGCATAATATTCCTTCCGGGCTCGTCGGTGAAATACCGGAACCTGTCCATATAGTCCCGATAGACTTCGTTTAAAAGATTGTTCGCTGTCACGCTGAACGTCATATACTGTTTGCCGACCGGCACGGAGAATCCGATACTCGCATTCAACAGAAAATATCCAGGAGGCGGGACCAGGTAGTCACTGTTGGCGGGTACGCGGGTCTGACGGGCAACGTAGATTCCGTTGACTCCAAAATAGAGGTGCCCCAATGGCCCTGCGTTACCAAAGCCGTAGCGAAAAGAATTTTCAAACCTGTTAGCAGGGATCAACTGTAAATAGTCACCGATCGTATTATTCCAGGCAAATATTGTCGACACCTTCGTGATAAAACTCAAGGAGTCAACGATGTTGTACGTGCCTGAGAGATCGATTCCCTGGAACCGCGCGTCCACCTGTGTGTAGGTGAATGTGGGGTAGGAGCCGCGGACCGTGTGGATATATTGAAGGTCGGGTTTTAGGAAAATGTAGCCGTCGATGATATTATTATAGAGGCCAATTTCTCCATGAAACCGATTTGAGCTGTAGTGGAGCGAGGTTGTAAAATTGTAAGCCACCTCTGAATGGAGATTTGGATTGCCGATCTCATACGCGATCGCGCTCTGGTGAACACCTTGTGACAATAATTCATTCACGGTGGGCGCACGCCACGCTGTTCCAAAGTTCAAAGTCCACGATAGGTTCGGTTTTATATAATACTGCGAGCCGATGGTTCCGGTGAAATTTTGAAAATCCCAGGTCGGTGTGATGACCTGCGCTGTGTTATTATCGAGTGTGTACGCTCTGAGCCATCGGTAGTCGTACCGTGTCCCCGCTTCGAGGGTCAACCGGTCCTTGGTCCACTTACCGATATAAAATATCCCACCTCCATAATTTCTGAAATTGGGTATGAGCATTTCGTATTGTCGCACGTTGCCCTGCGTAATACCATTGAAGCCGAATGTGCCGGAGTAATTGCCAATGGCCTTGTGCTTATAGATTGCGTCGAGTGTATGAGACACAAGCCGCAGGTACAGCTCGGGATTCAGTCTGCCGCTGAGCGGCACATAGTCATATTCTGATCGCTGGTTTTCCTGTCTTGCGAAAACGACATCCAACCGGGTTTGATTATTGAAAATCAAATACGCATTGGCTTTGAATAGATCGTGTTTAACCTGTTGGTAAGGTCTATCGATTGTGTAACTGAAGTAAGAAGGCGTGATGGGTTCCGGGCGGTTGATCGCGGCCTCCATATCATTGACAGATTCCGCGTGCGTGCCGGTGAATATCCCGAGTTTGGTATTGAATTGACTGTAGTAAATCTCCCCACCAAAATTATTTCGCTTGTATCCTAACGAAGCGGAATAGTTCGCCTCCTCAAATCCCGTATTTTCCATATAGTAATTCGGAGTTTGGGAATTACCGGCTCGGCGGAACGTACCCTGCGCCCTCCAGCTCAGACCGGTTAATTTTTTTCCGAGTGCGCCCTCAACAATTCCCGATACAACGCCCATGCGGTTGTTACTGGCTGCGATCATATTGAATTCTCCACTCACACCCGGTGTGTCCGGCAAGGATGAAGGCTCGACCATGATCACCCCGCCAATGGCATCGGATCCATAACGGATGCTGGATGCGCCTTTGATCACTGAAAGCTTGGTCGCGATGAATGGATCTATTTCAGGTGCATGTTCTGAGCCCCATTGTTGTCCTTCCTGTCTTACGCCATTGTTAAAGACGAGGATGCGGTTGCTATGCAGTCCGTGAATAACAGGTTTGAAAATAGACGGACCCGATTGGAGGGTGTACACGCCAGTGACACTGGTGAGGGCTTCCCCGAGTGTTGCTCCGCGTACTTTAATCAGGTCCTCACTTCTGATTTCAACTTTTGATTGTGAAACCAGCGCGCGGTCTTCCTCTCTTTCTGCTTTTACGACTACTTCGTCGATGATTGTCGTTTCGGGCTGGAGAGAGAAATTAAATGAAGTGTTTTTTGAAATGTCAGTTTTGTAGGTGACAGAAGTATAGCCCAGAAATGAACATACGAAGGTGTATGACCCCGGGCAAAGTCCATCTTTTTTGAACCGGCCTTTTTCGTCAGCAACGACTCCGGTTTGCAGCTCCTGGATGTAGACCGTAGCAAAAGGCAAAGTTTCCTTGGTCTGCGCATCAATCGCTTTGCCGCTGAATGCAAAGGAGCAGTTGTCTTGTGCCAGTAAGCTTTGAGGTAATAACATTACCAATAGAGATATGCTTGTAATGAGTTTCAATTGAATAAAATTTAGGGGACTGAAATGTTGCCCGATACCAGTTGGCAGAGGATGTTGTCCAACCCCTTGCCAATCGAAGACAAATTTCAGAACGGTGTTAGAAAATAGTGATGGGAGGTGCCCTGCCGTGCAGGAAAGAAATATTGGCTTGCTCCGCGTCAACGAGGGAATAAATGATTGTCGCTGTAGAGCAGAAAGACTCAAGATCCTGTGAGGAGGCAGGCAGTAGATTAAACAATATATCGAGCGAACAGATCTTGCAGTGCTCGCCGTGCTTCTGCAGGGTGGACTTACCCTGTTTGTGAAGCTCCTTTTGGAGTTCCGTTACCGGCTGATGGAAGTCATGCGCATCGTGAAGCAGGTTTACGATTACCTGGCCGAACAGCAGATTTGCTATCAGAATGATCGGAAAGGCAATATTCACGGCTTTCTTTTTCAACAACTTCTGCTTTGGGAGTACAAATATAAAAATGTGGCTTTCATCTGCAACAAAGTTGCAGATGAAATACAATTTTCGTGTAGTGAGAGGTCGCCGACAAATTCGATCCGGCGTTGCATTGATTTCGAGACACCTGGCAACAAAAAAGGTTGCCGCCGCTCCGAATCAAAAATCGAACGATCTACAACCCACTCATAAAGAAACTCTTTTCCTTCTTTCCGTTCACCCAGAACTGCATGTTGTTTACGCCGTCGCGTCGTTCGATGGCGAAGATCTGTGTGGCTTTGGACGAAATTGCCTGCTGTTCGGCGCGCTTGAGAGTAACATAAACATTCATGGCCGTGTCCGTCATCTCCACTTTATCCAGCCCGATCATGGTGACGCGTGTGGAAGGAAGGCACACCGCAGCCACCACGTAGTTGATGATAAAATCAGGCTTCTCCATGCCGGCTGTAACCGTCTTGTCTTCGGTAAACTGCCTGTCAAGCTCTTCCTGGTTGCCAACGAGGATAAAGTTGATGCTGTCTGTGAGGCCGACCGTATTTTTAACGGCATATCCGTTCATTACATTAAAAGCAAGGGAAGCCGGTGCAGGTTGGTCGGCAAGAACCGCACTGTCGATGATCGCAGTACTGTCATTGGCTGCAGCGTTTTCCTTTTTTGAAGTGCTGCAGGCGGAAGCGGAGAGAATCAATACAATGGATGCGAGCAATAACTTTTGCATAGCGTAATTTATTTTGGCTTCGATTTAGTTTTCTTACCGGTCTTTAGCTTCACCAGTGTTTCGCGCACGGCAATTTTCGGAAGAGACTCCTTATTCAAATCTAAATATTTTTTCACGATCATTTTTTGTGCGGGGAGAGCACTCCGCAGCACCCACGAAATGGCTTTGGTGATTAAAACATCTTTCTCGCCTTTCAGTCGGTCCACATTCTCAAGGGCCAGATCAATAAGTCGACGGTCCTTGGATTTCCGTAATGGTGCGCAAAGCCATACGATCGATGCGCGTCGCTTGTTGATGTTTTTACTTTTAGAAAAACGGATCAGGAGCTTTTTCCATCGCTTCCAGTCTGTGGGGATTTCCGTAACGGAGTAAGATCCCGTACATAAGCCATCGATCTCGGCCCAGCCGACCAGGTGATCCAGCCAGGTATCGAACAATTCCGGATCAAACTTGCGCTGTGCCGCTGTGGTGCTGTCGAGAATAATGCCCGCCATACTTTTCTCCGTCCCCGATTCGCCGGTGATCAGACTGGTGATCAGGGTACTGATTTCGACTGCGCTGAGATTTCGATGTGCTTTCATCCAATCCTTCGCAATTTTTCTCATCGCAGGTACGCTGATCGGATATCGAAAATGACTGTTGCCGAGATAGCGGTCGGAAAAGGTGTGCTGCGTGGGAGTTCCGGCATTCTTTTTTATGAGTGCCAGGATCTCGCTGTGATGGGGGTTCCCTTTCATCTTCATGCAAATTGTCTATTGCTTTAACGCCGGTCAAATAACTCTAACTTGCTTCAAATTTCAACAAATTCTTAACTCTGCAAATTCTCGTTTAATTCTAACCAATTCATAATACATTCCTTTAATTCCGCCATCCTATCTTCGCTTTATGATAAAAGAAAAACAAGTTCATATCCTGATCGGCTGTGCCGACGCCCGTGACCTCAGTCAGATTCAATTGGATGCAGTCAGGGAGATCAGTGACCAGTTCCGGAGTCAAAATATTCAGATAGAGTATCACACAATCCGCGCGGCGGGATCATTTGTTACCCCTGACGTCGTGATGGACATCAAGAGGACTGTAGAACAGGCGGAACGTGGTAACGACGACGCGAAAATACCGATGAGGTACTTCGTACACATTCAGACGCACGGTCACCTTACAGAAGATTCAAATGACCATTATATAAGCCACGTACACGATCTGCACATCGTGCCCGGTTCGCCGCTCAATTGCGGTATGCTGAATGCTTCTGCGGTGGGCGTGGAAATCGAACAAATGATCGTCGATGACAAACCTGAAGTTGAACTGGACGGCAAGATGGTTGTCATAGACAATGACACTAAAATTAAAATGCTGTTGCAGGAGCATTACGCATATGATGGCTATCTCGCCGGGGACTGGATCGCTAGCATCGACCTGCTGAGAACTCACCCTCGCCATCAGAGAACCGTGCTCGAAAAGGCGATTGACAACGACCCCGACTTGAAAGTACTCGACATAAAAATTACCTGCGGTTTCATGGACTACTCGATTCACTCCCTGATCCGGGTTGATGACGGTGATCCTGAAGTTCCGTTTTGGGATACGGTTCAAAAATATATTCGTAAGCATGCTACCAACGAGCGCCAGAAAAGTGATGTGTTGATCATGCAGTCGCAAAAACAGACGCCGTTGGCGGGCCTCATTTGCATGAGCGATCCGCGTCAGTCGTCGCGCGTCAATGCCGCTGAATATTATCTCAAACTGAAGGGTATCAAAAGTACCGGCGAGTATTTGCCTAATACCGTATTTAATATGACCGGGAGTTCGTTCGATATTCCAAACACCCCGTTTGGTCCTTACGTGATCGCGGGTTTCTTTTTTGCGGTGAAGCATTTGAAACTCACCGACCAGATTGTTATGGGTTACGATGCGAAACAAACCGCCCGCATCGTGCAAAAGATCAATAACGATCCGATCATGAGTATGATTGTTAGAAAATTCAATGTGAATCTGATCAAGCTCAACCAGGTGGATGTAGAATAGGTATGATGAGACGGGCTCTTTTCTCAATCCTTTTCGTTGTTGCTGGTTTGAGCGCTATCGCTCAACGAGGTGAAAAGCGATTTATCAATCCCGATGGCTTGAGCAAACCGACCGGCTATTCGCATGTGGTGATTTCCGGCGGCACGGTTTACGTCTCGGGCCAGGTGTCGTTGAACGATAAAGGCGAGGTGGTGGGAAAGGGCGACATGCGTGCGCAGGCGATCCGGGTTTTTGAAAATCTCCGGCTTTGCCTCAAAGCGGCTGGTGTCGACTTCAATGAGGTAATCAAAGTGAATTACTACGTCGTGAATCTCAAACCCGATGATCTTGCGGTGATTCGCGAGGTGCGCAAAAACTATTTGCCGGCAGAAAACCCTCCCGCCAGCACCCTGGTCAGTGTCGCCGGACTTGTAAACCCTGATCTTATGCTTGAGGTAGAACTGGTGGCCAGGCTTCGCTGATTTTTGCTGCGAAGACGCGCGGTAAACAGGAAGAATTAAAATATCTTCATGTAGTTTACCCAACGCCCTATGATATCCAGGAGAGTATTTATAAAGAAAAGCCTGGCGGCTGCTTCGTCATCGTTGATCATCCCTGCCTTTGCATTCAAGGGCAATCGGAATCGAAGTGAATTTATCGCAGACAACGAATATCTGTCTTTCGATCTTCATGCTCATCCCGGGGCTTTTTTTGGGAGGGGCATGAAGCAATATCCTGGTGACGCTGGTGTGTTGAAAACGGTTACAGACATGAACAACGGCGGGCTCACTGGCGCTTTTTTTAGTCTCGTAGCCGATGTGCCGTTGCTTGAGATAGGACCGACCGGGGTGAGGCCCGTCAAGAATTATCGTTCTGGTGAAGCGTGGACAGAATATCAAAGACAGATGTCGGATTTTCGTGAGTTGATGAAGACGTTGCCCGCGGCCCTGGCGACAGCAGCATCCGACCTTGATAAAGCCCAACGCGAAAAAAAAGTGGCGGCTTATATCTCCATAGAAGGTGGTGACTTCCTGGACGGTGATGCTTCCAAACTTGACGTGATGTACAAGGATGGTGTGCGATCAGTTCAGCTGGTACACTACGCACCCAATGCCCTGGGGGACTTGCAAACCGAAGCGCCGCAACATGAGGGTCTTTCGAAGGCTGGGAAGGAAGTGGTGAAGAGGATGAACAAACTTGGCATGCTGATCGACGTGGCACATGCATCATTTGAAACGGCCCGTGATGTGTCAGCGGTGACCGATTCTCCGATCATTCTCTCACACAGCGTTTTGAAAATGGAGGACGATCGACCGTTGGCAAAGCGGGCGATTACTGCGGAGCACGCAAAAACCGTGGCGGCAACGGGAGGTGTAATCGGTATGTGGCCTTCCGGATTTAACAAAAGCTTCGAAGAGTTTGTCGACAATACCGTGCGTATGATTGAAACTGTGGGTGTTGATCACGTGGGGCTTGGTACGGATATGGACGGAAACTTTAAGCCAGTCTTCACTACCTACACGCAGCTTGCTCCATGGGCCGAAGCACTTCGATTCAAAGGTCTTTCCAAAGAAGATGTGGCAAAGGTGCTGGGCGGAAACGTTCGCCGCGTTCTCGGCAAGGTCATAAAATGACAACCCGCCTTTCCTTTCGGTCCGGCGGGCTGTACCTGGTTTTAGGTTGGTTTCTTTTGTGATATGTAATCAAAGAGGTAGCAGTGTTTCTTATCTGAAGATGGCTTTGTTTGCTCCAAACAGTTCTGAGATCGTCACTTTATAGATATCCGTGTTCTGGTTGCCTACCTGCTTGGAGAAATAGGCGAACTTTTCGCAATGGGTCATCGAGAAAAACTCCTCGTCACGCTCGCTGTTGACTACAGGCCCAAGGTTTTCAGGCTTGCTCCAGTTTGTCCAGGTATCATCGAGACGACGTGACATGTAGATATCATAACCGCCATATCCATTGTGTCCTTTTGATGCGAAATAGATGGTCTCCTGATCTTTTGAAAGGTAAGGTGAAGATTCCGCGCGTTCCGAGTTGAGTATGTGTCCCATGTTGACAGGTTCAGTAGCTTCGCCGTTCACGATAAAGCTGACATATAAATCTGTTTCCCCCTTTGAGTCCTCACGTTCCACTGCTGAAATCATCACAGAGCTTTCGAAAGAGATGTAGGCATTGCCCTTGTCTGAAAAATTGTATTCGTTTTTGACTTTGATGGCCCGGGGTGTGCTCCAGCCGGTGCCCTGTCTTACACTGTAAGAGAAACCGGCTCTCATCTTTCCTTTTTTGGAATACTGATTGCCAAGAAACAAGGTGTCGCCGGAAATACTTGAACTCATAATGAAGTTGGGGCCATCGTTATTGAATGTTCCTTCAAGACGCTTAGGTTCCGAGAGTTGGCTCGTCTCTTTGTCGATATCGACATACCAGATATCTTCTTTGTCTTTTGCGCCGGCTGTATTATCAGGATGGAATGCACGGCTGAAGTATAACCGTGTGCCATGCATCGATACCGCAGGCTTCAGCTCGGCAAACGAACTGTTGACTGATGTGAGCGGTGAAGCCACTGCGCTGAAGTTGAGGTTAGATGCCAGGTTAATTCCCTCGTTGGCTGACGCCGGAGATTCGAATGATTGTTTTGGATCCACCGTGGAAGTCGTTTCGGGAGTTGCTGAATCCTGCGCGAAGCAAGAGTAGATCCCGGCACCCATCAGCAAAAGTGTGATGAGTGCTGCGTTAATTCCTTTTTCCATAAATCTGTTATGAAGTGTCATAGTGTGTTTGATTTAAAATTTTTTGTTGCTTTCGAAATGATTTCTTTTCCTGATATAAGTCACGGACGCGGGTTCCCTTTTGAGGTTTGATTTCTCACCGGCAGGAATTGCTGCCACGAAGAGTATGACGTTGCCGCCGTCCACTCCGTAAAGGAGAATATTTTGCGTCGCTGCCGTGCTTGTCATTTTATTTGTGTTTTAAAATGTCTGGCGATTCTCCCGCCGTTTGACAGTACAAAGGTGCAGGGGGTCGCATCGCCATAAATCAGAGGCCCCCTGATTTTCAAAAAATCGGGGCGTAGTTGCGATAGGGCTTAATTCCGATGAAAATCGAAGAACAGCGGTAAGGTGTGCGTATTTCGCAGGTTGCTGCTTCGGGTAGGTCAGGGTAAACCCCGATAGATCACAGGCTGTCGATCGAGATGATTTTGTTTTTGATAGCGTATTTCACCAGTTCAGTTGAGTTGCGCAGGCCAAGTTTCTCCATAATGTGAGTCTTGTGGGTCTCCACAGTTTTGATACTGATGAACAAGGCTTCCGCCAGCTCTTTATTGGTTTTTCCGGACGCTACCAGTCCGAGAATTTCGGATTCCCTCTTGGTCAGATCGTTTGGAAGGCGTTTGTCGGAGCTTTTAAGTTTTTCGTGGGCATAGAAGTCTTCAAAGACCAGTTTCATGATGGCATCGTTAAAGAAGCGTCCGCCACTGCGTACGGTGCGAATGGCACCCAGGAGCGTGTCGCGGTCTACGTCTTTGGGCAAATAACCATCCACCCCTGATTTGATGCCGGCCGAAACATATTCTTTACTAATCTCCATCGTCAGCAAGATGATCTTGATGGCAGGATCGGATTCTTTTATCCACCGTGTCGCTTCGATGCCTGTCATGCCCCCCATCATAATGTCCATGAGAATCACATCAGGTTTTTGATCGCGCGCCTCATTGATGGCATCCTCACCGGATGGCACCGAGCCGATCACCTGCATATCATCGGTGTTTTCCAGCATGGCCCGAACGCCATCGCGGATGATTTGGTGGTCATCCACCAGCAATACTTTCGTTTTTGTTCCCATCGCGGAAACGCTTCAAAATAAGTTGTTAATGTATCCCCAGAAGGAGAATCAGAATAGCTTCCTAAAATAATCAAAAGGAAGCTGATAACAATACAAAAAAAACGTGTTCTAATAAAGTTCCAATTGCGATCGGGCGCTAAGAATCGACGCCAAGTCCACCTTGTAATTGCGTTGACCAATCCTTAGATTTACTCTTGTACAAACTACTTCAGGGCTTTGCCTGGAGTAATCATCAACATCTTCTGCATGGTATGGTTGCAGGTTTTTTGATCCAAGGAATCTTGGCAATTATTTTTTATAAACATTAATATCACTATGAATCAGGTCGACATCCTGTTGGTGGAAGACAATGAGCATGAAGCGCAACTGACGATCCGGAGTCTTCGGAAAAACAACCTGGCAAACCGACTGCTTCATATCAACGATGGCTCTGAAGCGCTGGATTTTATTTTCGGAAGAAATAAATATGAGGGAAATGAAGTAAGCGCAGGTCTAAAATTGATCTTACTTGATTTGAAACTTCCGAAAATTGACGGATTGGATATATTAAAAAATGTAAAAGGTGACCAAAGAACCAGCAAGATTCCGGTAGTCGTTTTGACTTCCTCCAAAGAGGAGCAGGATATCATTAGCAGCTATAAGCTGGGTGTAAACAGTTATGTCGTGAAGCCCGTCAGTTATGAGTCATTTTCAAAGGCCGTGAGCGATCTGGGTATGTATTGGATGATGCTGAACGTTCCCCCTGCAACCAAAGGTGTTTGATTTTCTGTTTGAGCGGTAGTGAGTATGGAAACGGTGATCAAGGTATTAATGCTTGAGGACAACGCGAATGACGCCGCCTTGATTCAAAAAACGTTGGAACGTGCCCATGTGCCGGCTCAAACGCGGCTGGTGTCTACGCGCGAAGCGTTTGTCCTGGCACTCGATGACTCCATGCCTGATATCATCCTGAGCGATCACCAATTGCCGCAATTCAGTTCGCCAGAGGCGCTTCAGCTGGCCCATTCGAAATATCCATTTGTTCCTTTCATCCTTGTCACAGGCACCGTGTCAGAAGAGTTTGCCGCTGCGATTATCAGGTCGGGTGCCGATGACTACTTGTTGAAAAATAACCTTAAGCGTTTGCCCACAGCGGTCCATCAAGCCATCGAAAAAAAAAGAACAGAAAAATCCCTGATCGAAAGCAACGAGCGCTATGAACTTGTGAGCAAGGCCACCAGTGATGCAATCTGGGACTGGGACCTTCAAACCGACAAGATCGTCTGGAACCATGGACTCAAGACTTTATTCGGTCATGACTATACGGAAACCACCGCTACGAATGAATGGCTCAGGAATCAATTGCACCCAGATGATCACGATCGCGTGGTTTCGGAAGTGGGAAAGGTGTTCAAAGACCGTTCTGACTCCTGGGTTTCATTTTACAGGTTCAAACATGTCTCCGGCGACTACCGGCAGGTATTTGATCGAGCACATATCATTTATAAAAACGGACGCGCGATCAGAATGATTGGCGCCATGCAGGACGTGAATGACCGGCTCAAGATGCTTGAGGAGGTCAAACGTCTGTCGATCGTTGCCAGCAAAACTGATAACTCAGTTTTGATCATGGACAAAGACATGAACATTGAGTGGGTCAATGACAGTTTCACGAAACTGACCGGGTACACCCTCAAGGAGGCAATCGGCAGGCCTTCCTTCGAATTTTTACACGGGCCTGATACGGACCTCTTCGTCCTGCAGCGGATTATTCAAAAGGCGCAACTTCTGAAGCCATTCACCGACGAAATGATCAATTATTCAAAAGCGGGTCGCCGCTATTGGGTTCGTATGACAGTAACGCCCGTCCTCACCATGGAAGGCGAGATTGACAAATTTGTCACCATCCAAACCGACATCACCGCGCAAAAAGAGTTTGAAAACAACATCACAGCCATTGCTCGGGAATTGAGCACACTGATCGAGAACTCTAACGCGCCGATCTTCGGAGTAGACCGCAATGGATATATTAATGAGTGGAATAAAATTACTGCTGAACTTACCGGTTATACCCGCAATGAAGTACTGGGCAAGAAATGGGCAAATTTCCTGGCCCCGGAGCTCCACGAAAAGGTGTCGTCGGTGCTGAGAAATGTGCTCGACGGTCATCCGGCTACGAACTACCAGCTTCCCACGAGAAGTAAAAACGGGAAGGAATTGATCTTGTCGATTAGTATGTCGGCACGTTATGACGGCAATAAGAATGTAAAAGGTGCGATTTGCGTGGGACAGGACATCACAGAACTCTTGCTATACCGCCGTGATTTGGAACGCATGGTGGATGAACGCACACGTGATTTGAATGAGGCTTTGAAAAAGGAGAAAGAGCTCGTGGAAATGAAGAGTAAGTTCGTGTCGATTGCCTCCCATGAATTTCGCACACCGCTCTCCACCATCAGTTTTGCGGCGGAGTCCATCCGCAATTATTTTCATCAGCTTTCGATGGATGAGATCAACAGAAAATTGATCAAGATCGAAGACCAGGCCAGCCACATGACTAACCTCCTGGAGGATATTCTTACCATCGGTAAATCGGAAGCGGGCAAAATCAAACTCAAGCGGGTGAGCCTGGATCTGAAGGAATTTATGGAATCCCTGGTGGAAGAAGTTAAGGTTGGTGCACGGCAGCAACGTGAAATTCAGTTCCGCTATTCGTATCCCAGGACGAAGATCAGCATCGACGATAAGCTGCTCAGAAACATCGTGAGCAACCTGCTCACCAATGCGATCAAATTTTCTGAACCGCAATCGTTGGTAAGTGTTTCTGTCTCGGGTCACAACGGAATTATCATCATAGAAGTCGCCGACCAGGGCATTGGTATTGCAGAACAGGAGTTGGGTTCGATTTTTGAGTCGTTTCAGCGAGGATCAAACGCCTCTAACATCCAGGGCACCGGCCTCGGACTATCAATACTGAAAAAGGCCGTTGAATTGATGGGTGGTACGATTTCGGTTAAAAGCCGCCTGAACGAAGGATCCGTCTTCACCGTGAAAATTCCTGACGCTGCGCCATGACAAGGATTCTTCTGACCGAAGACACATCTCAGCTGGCGGAAGAAATCTCAGACATTCTTCGTCTGGAGAAATTTGACGTAGTGATCGCGAGGAATGGCAAAGAAGCGCTGGACCTTATGTCTGCCCGGCGCCCTGATCTGGTGATTACCGATCTGCTGATGCCGGTCATGAACGGATTCGAGTTGATTGAACGGATTAAATCAGATCCGGAACTTAAGTCGATTCCTGTAATCACCCTGTCTGCGAAGGCATCTCCCGAAGATCGTGCACGCGCCCAGGCTGCCGGTGCCGACCGGTTTGTCCAAAAACCCTGTAAGGCTCACGAACTGGTGTCTGCAATCCGGTCATTATTATAAAGGAGAGAGTAACAGACCTTTTCATGCCGGTTGTACACCTGCAACGTGCCACCTTTGACCTGCTGACGTCGCCACGCTCCGGATCTCTTTTCAGGGTAAACCCCGACTACTTCTTTAATCCCTGATTTTGACAAAATCGGAGTCAAGCCTTAAAAAAAAGGACTGCCATTGCCTCACTTTTGTGATGTCAAAAGCGAGCGAGATATGAGCATCCGAAACAGACTTCGAATGAATATGGTGAAAGCAATGTTGCTGACTTCTCTTTTTCTGATTTTGTTGTTGAAGTCTTTAGTGGTAGATACAACTTCAACTTTTTAGTGTAAAACCCATGAGCACACACTTATTGATCGAGAAATTTATTTACAGCTGCTCGCACGATTTGCGTGCGCCAGTGACGTCGATACAGGGGCTTGTGCGAATAGCCGAGTATTACACGCATCACGACGAGACGCAAAAGTGCCTTCAGATGATCGACACCTGCGCCCACAAAATGATTAAAATGATCGGGACTTTGCAGGAATATATGATGAATCAACATCGCCCGTTATCTCATGAAGAATTTAGCGCGCGACACCTGGTGGAGCATCTGCATGGTGAATACAAAGCCCAGTTAGTTTCTCGCGAGATAGAATGGATTGCAGAAATTGAACCGGGTCTTAATATAAAGGCCGACCGCTACTCATTATTCCAGGCCCTTAAGCAGTTGGTGTCGAACTCCATTTCATATCACGATCCAGCGAAGCCTGAACGAAAGATCTGGATCCGGATCGGCCGCATGAGCGATCAGGGCGCAATGATCCATATCACTGACAACGGAAAAGGAATTTCGGATGACCAGCAGGAAAGGATATTTGATCTGTTCCACAAGGCTACGGAAAGTTCGATCGGACTGGGGATGGGCTTATTTCTGACCCAGAGTTTAATTCAAAAAATGGGAGGTCGTATCGCCTGCCGGTCTGAAGCCGGGAAGG
Source organism: Cyclobacteriaceae bacterium (assembly GCA_044227305.1). Classification (GTDB taxonomy): domain Bacteria; phylum Bacteroidota; class Bacteroidia; order Cytophagales; family Cyclobacteriaceae; genus ELB16-189. The sequence continues at coordinate 735,347 of JBGAFJ010000004.1, forward strand.
GCACCCACATGGAAATATTTTTGCCATAATTTTTTAACCAGCTGCACCGCAATTCCTTACGCCGGGGTTTGTTCCAGTTTGCTGCGGAAATAATAGGATAGCGCGACAACAACAAGAATAATCAGCGGCATGATAAAGGGCGTGTGGGTCGCAGTATGTGTCCAGATCGCGCCAATGAGCACAAACGTATAACCAGCGTATGCCCACTCTTTCAATGTTGCGAACCAAGGGTTGATGATCGCCAGCCCGCCTAATAATTTAGCCACCCCGAGAATGGTGACGAAGAATGCGGGGAATCCCAACAACTCAAAATTTTTCATCAATTCAGGATTTTTTCCCAGGTACATAAAGGCACTGAGGAGGAACAAGGCAGACGAGATGCCGGTGGTGATCCAGTAAAGTATTTTGTTGGTTTTCATAATCGTTTGGTTTAAAAAACGGTGCAAACTAGTGCGTGCGGGTATACTTTAGGTATCAGTTACATAAAGTATACCGGTATACCTTGTGATACTTTTGGGATTTATACGAATTTTGAATTTCAACAAGAGACGTTCAACATGGTAAAACACAATTCCGTCGAATGCACAAAGCATCGGTTGGCTGTGACGGACACACTCGAGTTATTGAGCGGAAAGTGGAAGCTGCCGATCATCGTCACACTTTCATTCAGGACCTACCGATTTAAAGAGCTTGCCCGGGAAGTGGGGATCACACCACGGATGCTTTCAAAGGAATTGAAAGAACTCGAAGTGAATGAACTGGTGATTCGGACCGTTAGAAATACCAAGCCGGTGACTGTTGAATATTCTATGTCACCGTACGCTAAGACATTGGATGGCGTCATCCGTGAAATGAAGAGATGGGGTGAAAAGCACCGCGCCCGCATCATGCGAAAATCCTGAGGCTATTTTCTGTACGACGTTCCCGAAGCTTGAAGGCCGCGAAGGCTTTGTCTGCCGCAATGCAGGGTAGCAGTGCATCAATTCAGATCATACGGGATGTGGTATTGTTGACGTTATCGATTGTTCCGCTCTATACTTCCGCTTAGTTTCGGCGCCTTAACATGATCTTATAATGAGAATTAGTCTTTTGTTCATTAGTGTCCTGATTTCAATTCAGTCATTCGCGCAGGATGTGAATGCAATTTCTGTGCGATCGAGGGCGCTCGCCGGCAATGTGTATATGCTCGATTGTGTGGGTGACTTTGGTGGAGGAAATGTGGCGGCGTCGATCGGCGACGATGGCGTATTGCTCGTGGATGCGATGTTTAAAATGATGAACGCCAAGCTGACTGCGGAATTGGCGAAGCTTTCGCAAAAGCCTGTGCGTATCGTCATCAACTCTCATTTTCATGGCGATCACAGCGAGGGGTCCGAGACTTTTTCAAAAACATCGGTTATCATATCCCAGGAAAACCTTCAAAACAGATTTCTGAAGTCAAGCAAGCCGGTTGACTATCCAATGGTAACGTTTCGGGATTCTATGAAAATCCGCTTCAATGGTGAGAATATTCATCTTGTCCACCCCATCAATAGTCACACCGACACCGACGTAATCGTGTTCTTTGAGAAGTCGAAGGTGTTGCATCTCGGCGACTTGTTTTTCTTTGGCATGTTTCCCGCCGTGTACACGGAAGGGGGAGGTAACGTTCGGAATCTGGTGATCACCATCGATAAGATCCTGGCGAGTTTTCCGGCCGATGCGAAAGTAATTCCAGGTCATGGTGATCCGGCCACCATGAAAGATCTGGCAGCGTATTCGGCAATGTTGAAAGAAACCATTGCATTTGTGGAGGCAGGCATCAAAGGAAACAGGTCGCTTTCTGAACTGCAGGCAGATCCTCTCCTCAACCAGTACAAGGCTCTGGGAGAAGGGGGTGCTCAGACTACACCGCAATACATCGCGATGCTGTATAAGTTGCTGAAGTGAGACTCCATACGAACCAGGCTACTTCACAAATCCATTCGCATTTTTATCACTTCCCGTTTTTTTTGCAAGGATCATGTCGAACCGGGTATGATTCGGTCACTACTTTACTGAACTATCGTTGTTGATCTCGATGAGGTGACCGTCGGGATCTTTAAAGTAGATCTGCTTTACGCCATCTGCACGTACTGTGGGTTCTTTTGCGGTACCCGGCCAATTGGTGTACTCCACATGATTCTTATCGAGATTGGCGATGAACGCGTCGATGTTTCGCACGCTGAAACAAAGGTGATCATTGCGGTCGCGTTCGTAGGACTTCTTTTCTCCTTGTATCAGATGAAGATGTCCGGCTGCTCCGATTGAAAACCAGGTATGCTTTCCATCATGAAAGGGTTCGGGGATCTGTTTCAGATTCAGAATGGTCTCGTAAAATGTGGTGCTGACGGCGAGATTGGTAACGTATACGCCGATGTGATTCAGCTTTACGTCGGTGTCGTTTGATTGCGCTACTGCAACACACGAAATACTGCAGAGCACGATTAGCAAAATGGTCAGTTTTTTCATACTCTTTGATTTTGAGTTGGATAAAGTAACGAAAATGTGAATCATCATCAGTACTCGATTATTCGAATGGCTGTGTGTACCTGAAATCCGGTATTCAAATTTTCCACAGCGGCGCGAAGATTGGTCACTATTATTCAACTAAAAATTATTGCATGGAAAAAAATGCGGTCACGCGAACGGAAATTTCATAAATCACTGTATCCGCACTATATTTTCGCAGCAACTCATCTGTTTGTCATGTGTCGAGAGCGTTTCCTTTTTCAATCCGTAATTCTCACATTTTTTTTGTTGTCACCTTTTTTAGGTACAGCGCAGTATCAGAAGCTGTATGACTTCGGCTCGAAAGCAGGAGGCTTAAGTCCTTATGCGGCGCCCATCACGGATGGAACATTTTTGTACGGAACTGCATCTGATGGCGGTGCGTCGAACAACGGACTCATCTACAAAATGAAACAGGATGGGACTGGTTTCATAAATCTTTTTGACTTCGACGGAACCAACGGATCGCGTCCGTTGGGATCGCTTTTGTATGATGGCACATTCCTATATGGTACAACTTACTCGGGCGGTACGAATGGCCAGGGAGTCATTTTTAAAATCAAACCCGACGGATCAGGGTTTACTGTACTTCGGGACTTTGTTTATGCAACGGGATCTAATCCGCAGGCGGGACTTACCACTGACGGAACCGTATTATATGGTGCAGTGGTCGGTGGTACTGGCGGAGGATGGGGTGGAGTATTCAAGATCAATAAGGATGGTACCGGATACAATGTCATCCTTCCGTTTAACGGTTCAGGGAACGGAGCGAATCCTTTTGGAACACCTTATTATGACGCAGGCAGCGGTTCTTTGTACGGCACAACACAAGGTGGATTTACCTATCCTTGCACAATCTATCGGATAAAGACCGATGGATCTGGATATGCCTTGGTGCATACATTCAGCCCAAGCACAGATGGAGACCGGCCACTTGCCGCGTTGATTTCGGACGGAATGTATTTGTATGGAACAGCAACCATTGGAGGTGCAAACAGCAACGGTACCCTGTACAAGATCAAATTATCCGATAACTCGTTCACCAAACTGTTGGACTTCGGTGGTTCCCTAGGTTCCGTTCCGCGCAGCGCCTTGGCTTTGGATGGTTCATCTTTCCTGTACGGAACCACGATCACTGATGGTGCGAATAACAATGGAACGATTTTCAAAGTGAAGACAGACGGCGCCGGGTTTGTGAAGCTCTTTGATATGTTGGCTGGGTCGGGCAGTCCGACCCCGGAAGGAACGTTGCTATTGCAGGGAACCTCATTATTTGGTGCGCGATCAGGCGTTGGGTCGGGATTCGTAAACCAGTATCCGGGAGGAGTATTCCGGATCAATACCGATGGAACGGCTTATACATCATTGTATGATTTCAAAATCGCCGGAAACTCACCGGTATCTTCGACCACCATTGAAGGTGCGTATCATTATGGCGTCAATTTTTCCGGCGGAAAGTTTAACTCTGGAGTTTTGTTTAAAGTAATGGCCGACGGTTCCAACTATTCCGAAATTCTGGATTTTGATGGAACCCGTGGGCTGCCCAAAGGTGATTTGCTCAGCGACGGAACGTACTTGTATGGTTTCACTCAGAGCGGCGGCGTGAATGACGAGGGGACCATCTATAAGGTCAAGCATGATGGCACCGGTTATGTGAAATTGTATGACTTCAGTAGCGTTGTTTCCGGCAATGGTCCCCAGGAGGCATTAATTTCTGATGGTACCTATTTATATGGTGTCAACGCCAACGGAGGAGCTCATGGCAACGGTACGATCTATAAGATCAAGACCGACGGCACTGGTTTTTTTGTACTGCGTCATTTTAACTTCAGCACGGACGTTACTGATGGAAGTTCGCCTTCTGGAAAACTCTATTACGATGGAACATTTCTGTTTGGAACATGCTCATATGGCGGCACAGCCGCAGGTGGGATTATATTCAGAATCAAACCTGATGGCTCGTCATTCAACAAGTTGATGGATATGGATAATACCATCACACCCTCGAATTTACTTGGCGGACTGGTTAGTGATGGCACCTATTTATATGGAATGGGTTCGAATGGTTCTGCGAACGGCTCAGGTGGCATCTTTAGAATAAAGCCCGGCGGAAGCGGTTATGCAACCTTGCTGGACTTCGACGGGACGAATGGCAATAATCCGCAAGGGACCCTTTTGTATGATGGTTCCCGGCTTTATGGCATCGCATCCGGCGGTGGCGCGCCCAACAAGGGCGTTGTGTTCAGCTTGAAACCTGACGGAACTGGTTTTTCAAAACTTTATGAACTCACAGAAGGCTATGGAGTCGCCGGTTCACTCAGCACCGACGGCACATGGTTATACTCCCCGACACAGTATGGAGGCGCGTACAGTTTGGGAACCTATTTTAAAGTGAGTAAGACGGCGTTTGTTTCCATCAATGATGTCCAGCCACCGAAAGGTGCAGAAGGTACTTATATCACCATCACTGGAAATGAGTTTAATCCTGTCGCGGCGAGCAATACGGTGAAGTTCAACGGAGTCGCTGCTGAGATCATCAGTGCAGACGCAAGTACAATAGTAGCGGTCGTTCCGGCCGGCGCGACCGATGGACCCGTCACCGTTACTAACGGGACAACGGGCAGCAGTGCCAGCAATTTTAAAGTGTCGACCGAAGCAGAAATGTTTGACGGCGGCACCGTCAGGAATTGCAATGTGGGTTTTGTAAGTGACGATGTCGGTAGTGACATGATCGAGACTTTTCTGCCCGATACCCCGGGTGCCAAGATCAAAATATCTTTTTCAGTCTTTCACATGCATGACCAGTTCGACATTTACGATGGACTTGACGACACGGCCCCACTGCTGGGAAGTTATGGGCCATTCTCCCCCCTACCGACCGTTACCGCGACCAACGTATCCGGAGCATTGACTTTCAAATTCACATGGCTCGATACTTCCACTTCCAGTTGGGTCGGTCAGATCACATGCGTGTCCGGTGGTCCATCCATCACGGTCAACACACAGCCTTCCGATGTAAACATTTGCGCAGGTACCAGCACCGGTTTCAACACGGCAGCTGCCGGCACCACCAACATCACCTATCAGTGGCAGTTCGCCGCTTCCGCTTCCGGTCCGTTTGGGAGTATTTCGAATGGCTCCGGATATTCCGGGACAGGCACGTCAGCACTATCCGTGAACACGGCGGGTAATTTTGGCGAAGGTTTTTACCGGTGCCGGATCACAGGGGATTTAGCAACACCTGTAATCACCAACGTTGCCAGCCTGACTTTCAACACGTCGGGTTGTGTGCCGGTAATAACCGTTTCAACACAACCTTCAAACGTCAGTCTCTGCAATGGCCAGACAGCAACACTGGCGGCGACGGCAAATGGCACCACGAACATCATGTATCAGTGGCAATTTGCTGCAACGGCGGCCGGAACCTATACCGACTTGTCGGATGGCGGAGGTTATGCAGGAACAAAAGCTGCTTCAATGACCATCAACACCGTGGGGCATATCGGTGCAGGTTTTTACAGGTGTGTTGTGAGCGGCGATCTGGCCACGTCGGTGAATACCAATGTGGCGAGTGTGACTCTGAAAACCTCAGGATGTGACCCCGTCATCACGGCAGCCACTACTTCAGGTCCGATTGGGAGCACGTTAACGATCAGTCTTATTCCACTGATTACAACGTTCGCAAACAACCTAGACCTGGCTTCATTGAGTGTGGTGAGCGCGCCGGCCAGTGGTGCGATGGCGGACATCACGAACGGCATTCTTTCCATAAATTATAGTGGCATCTCTTTCGCGGGCAGCGAGCAGATTACCATTCGGGCCTGTGACGCTTTCGGGAATTGTTCAACACAGGTGATGAGTCTGACGATCCACGGAGAGCTGGTGGTGTACAATGCAGTCTCTGCCAACAGTGACGGAAAGAATGACACGTGGCAGATTGAGAACATCAGTGTGCTTGACGACACCAAAGCGAATCACGTGATTGTTTTTGATCGTTGGGGCAATTCGGTATTCGAAGCCGACAATTACAACAATACCACAGTTGTGTTTGATGGCCGGGGAAAGAGCGGAGGCAACTTGCCGCCCGGAACCTATTTCTACAGGATCACTTTCACTAGCGGCAGAGCCACGCTGACCGGTTTTTTAGCGCTGAGAAAGTAACGACAGCATTTGAAGCCACGGTAACAAGGTAAATCAGGATGTTATTGATTTTGGCAGGCGCGATGTATTTGGAATAAAATCCTAATTTTACGGCCATATTTCTATTGAAGGCTCCGTATTTCAATGGATAGAATTTCAGATTCCGATTCTGAAGATGCAGGTTCGATTCCTGCCGGGGCTACCAATGAAGCAGACCCTGAAGCATCGCTTCGGGGTTTTTTATTTTAGAGAGATTGCTTCAGGGTCGCTTCATTGTGTCCCGAAGCGACCGCGACGGTGAAGTGACCGACGCAGGAGGTCTACTTCACCGGAGGTCTGCTCAGGATTACTGCAAACGGGGATCAGAATTTGAAGCGTTGGATTTGGAACTGATGAAATGCGAACATCGCAACATCAACAACGGATGGGATTCGGAGGAGTATTGAAAATCATTAATCAGACAGGAATTATTTTGAGTTCGTTTCAAAGTGATTCAAGTATGTCCAGGGTACGGTTCGGTGATCATTACCGCTTATCAAATAGAACTTAACTTTTTACACCAATCTGTACATGATTTTTCTAAATGATCCTTTAGATCATTTTGTAAAAACGTCATATAAGGTTTTCATTTTTTCTGGGTCTTTTTGATGATGCGTTCTTGTTTTGACATGATATGGCTCGTTTTTTTTAAAAAGAGAAAGATGAATGCAGGTTGATAAAACTATTTTTTTGATAATCCGGGGCTGCAGGTTGTTTTTCTTTCGTGTAATTTCTTTTGGAAGAGTTAAGAGTAAAGAATGTTCTTGCGTTCAAGAAATACCCCCTTCCCAAAATGAGATTTTATTCCGTGCTACTGGCCATTTTGTGCCAGTTGTTTTTTACTTCCTTGATACTCGCTCAGAGATTTCGTCCCGGATATATCGTGAGAAACGGAGAGAAGATCGAAGGAGGCGTTCATTATGAACCCACCATTGAAAACAATACCATATTATTCAAACCTCCCTCTGGTGAGGTCGAGAAATTGTCCTCCGACCAGGTCAAAGGCTTCTACCTTGCTCCATTCGATGCCGAGTTTATCTCGATTCTTGCCGACTCAGCAAAGAAATCAATTTTTGTCGAGGTTGCAGTCAAAGGCTCCGCGAGCTATTCCCACTACAGGAAGCTCCACGTGTTGTCGGTTGGAGATAGCACCTTACAGCTCATTTTGCCCATTGGAAGTCGTCGATACTCAAATGATGACGATTTCAAGAAACGCATGCGTGCTGAAGGAGTGGCACTCGGAAAGATCAAGAGTTTTCTCCCGGGATGCCCGCTGCCGTCTCTGAACAAAGCACTTAAGGGTCATATCATGGAGAGCACGTTGTCCAGGGCTGCTGTCGAGTATAATGAATGCAAAGGTCAGGTTACGGCAAGAAAGCGTTATAGATTGAGATTTGGTATCACCGCAGGTGTGAACCTTGTAAATACGAGTTTTAAATACAAACCATTCGATTATCTGCAAGGTCAGCCTGGATTGAGGGCTGGTCTGGTTTTTGAGCTCAAGCCTGCTGCTTATCACAGCAAAACTGTTTTTAATTTTCAGGTCGTCTACCTGCAGAACAAGTATAGCGTAAAACCCGGCTCGCCATACGCAAACATCGACATCAATCCACAGAACACTCAACTCCAGCTCGCTATGTCTGTTAAGCTTTATTTGAAAGCGGGGCAGCGCGGTCTTTTCTTCAGTCCAGGGTTTTCCCCATTCATGGCATTTGACGGCACAACAGACTACGATTACATCAAGATCAACAAAGTTAATGTTATCGGGTTTGTCGGGCTCGGATGGGAGAGCATTGTTGGCACTCACAGAATCATCACCAGCGCGCGTTACAACAGGTATGCAGTTTCACTGTTCGAGCCCGACGATGTTACCTACAACTATCATTTTGACGTTTCCTTTTTGTTTTAAAGAAGTTTGACCCCATCGCAAGATGAAAACCATTTTGTTTACCCACGGAATGTGTTTGACGAAGTACAGATCATCCATGAACGAAATAAGAAGTCACAGTTGTTGTTGGTGACCCGATGCATGGTATCAAAAATAAGAGATCAGAAATTGAGGCAGTTGGATTTGGAACTGATGAAATGCGAGTATCGGAACACCAACAATGGATGGAAATTGGTCGGGGTCCCCACACGAAGGCAGGGATCCCGACCAACGCACTTCGTCATTTCGTTTTGTGGTTAATGAATTGAGATATCTGGGCTAACTTGGGTCCCGATAGCGATCGGGACGCCGCGCCAAAATTCACGAACGTGGCTCCATGATAAGAGCGCGCGCGCTATATTGGGGTGGGATTTTATAGGGCTTAAAAAAGAGAAGAACAACAATTGAGAGTGCCTCAAAAGCTATAAAACGAACGCCCATTTGATGGGGTAGTTCGTCTTACGTATTTCTCGTATTTAATTTTTTTCGTTGACAATGCGCCTTTTTCGTATTGCGATCTTTGCGACTATTGCCTGTGTGTTGGGGTGTAAGGACGCAGACCCTCTTACAGGCACTCAGCGTGGTTGGGTAAATGAGATAGAATCCCTGAGTCATTCGCTTTCCGGATCCGACCCCGCGCTATCGAGCAGTGATCTTGCACCGTTCGATTATCTGGCCGATGCCAAGATTGTTGGGCTCGGCGAAGGATCACACGGTGCTCACGAATTTTTCCAAATGAAGCACCGCATTTTTCAATATTTGGTCGAAAAACATGCGTTTCGGGCCTTTGGCTTTGAGATGGATTTCGCTGAAGCGATGATTTTCGACGATTATATACAAGGCAAAACAAATGTCAGCTTGAAATCGCTGATTACCACAAAAATGCTGTTCTGGACATGGCGTACCCAGGAAGTTCTCGACCTATTTGAGTGGATGAGGACTTACAATAGCAATAAAGCTGAATCGGCAAAAATTCATCTTTATGGCGTTGATTGTCAAATGCCGAACTATCACTCAGATTTTTTGACGAAAAAGATTGCCACCGTCGACCAGGTATTCGCCAACGATATCGCTTCAAAGCTCATTAAGTATAATGCTTTGAACGTAAGTGGAGACAGCAGCAACTACAAGACTTTGCTCAAGGACATCGCAGATATAAATAGTACAATTGCCGCAAATAAGGACCTTTACTTATCGAAAGGCATGGCACTGACTGAATATGAATTGAGTAAGCAGCTGGCACGTGTGATTGCCCAAACCCATGACGTGATTTATCGGTTAAAGATTGCGGATTACAAAAAACTCTATCGTGATGCCTACATGGCAGAGAACGCTCAATGGGTGTCGGGTTTTGTTGGTGGAACCCAGCAAATCTGTGTTTGGGCTCACAATGAGCACATTCGCGCTGACACGAACAGGATGGGTTACTATCTGGCTAGCGCTTTACAAAATCAGTACAAAAGGGTAGGTCAGTCATTTTCGACGGGCGCATTTCATGCATATACTGTTTACAGTATAAAATCTTCGCCGATTGAGTCATCAACCAATTTCCTTTTGCATCAGGTGAGCAAAAAGAATTTTGTACTCAATACTTCGAACATTTCAGGAACTAGTTCCCTTACCCCATATATCAATCAATGGCACGGCCTCTTAAATACTTACGCGACTTACGATGGAGTTCCCGAAGATAATTATGTAGATACCAAGCTCAGGGTCGCCTATGATATGCTTGTTTATTTCGACAACATTACACCGTCTGACCTGTTTAGATAGCGGTCACTGATGCTCTTTCTTGCGCGGTTCATTTAGTCGGGTATCTCCAGCATTTAAATATGGCTGAATTTATCGAACGTTTAGTTGTTGAAACTTACCCAATTCCACCACGAAAAAGTTCGCTTTATCGCCCTCATTGTTAAGTGACACAGCAGATTTCCGGAGTGGCACTCATGAATCTTCCCTTTGGCTCTAATGGTCACTCTTTTGGCGATTGATGACTATACTCCGCTACGGGTTCTTTCGTATTTAAACGCTGCGAAACATGTTTCCAGAGTTCTGATCTGGCCGTGATTGTGTCAATTGCATTTTAACAACTTTATGCACTGTAAAAAAATTCTCACAGTATCAGCCATCGTGGCGTTGGTAACCAGTTGCAGCATTCGCAATATAAAAAGCAATAGTCAGGCAGACGATTACACGGCCAGAATCGACAGCCTGATCCAAACAACAACTCCGAGGCTTTTTAATGGCGTAATACTGATCACGCAAAACGGCGTCACGAAATACTCCAAAGCGTTCGGCTATTCGGATCTCGCGAAGAAAATTCCACTTAAGATGGACGACAACTTTCGAATCCAGTCGAACAGCAAGCAGATTACGGCAGTGCTGGTGTTGAAACAGGTTGAAAGAGGTACGATAAAACTTGACGACCCGGTCTCTGCCCATTTATCCGACCTGAAAAACACATGGGCTGATACAGTGACTGTGCACGAGGTCCTCAATATGTCGGCGGGAATCGTGGCCGTGGGTAAACCGCTTGCCTTTAAACCGGGCACAAATTTTCGATACAGCAACCCTGCATACGGTCTCTTACAGCGGATCATAAGAAATGTCACCGGTAGAGAATTCACAGCCGTAGCCGATGATCTTTTTAAGTCGTTGGGAATGACCAACACCTATTGCTACAACCTGGACAAACCCAACATCGGCCTCATCAATGGGTATTGGATATCAAAAGATTCATTTGAGCTGGTGGACTTTAAAGCCATGAATTTTACAGCTGAATCCTGGGCGAATTTTGTTCCGGCAGGAGGGATCATCTCGAATGCCATTGATTTAAATAGGTGGGATACCATGCTCCACGAGGGACACATCCTTCACAAAAAGTCTTATGAACAGATGACCCATTCGCCTGTGGTTGATTCAGATTTTGCCTTCAGCGATGGGAAATCGAATTATGGCTACGGCGTGAACATCCAGGAAAAGCCTATCAAATACATAGGTCATGCCGGCCGTGGAATCGGATTTACATGCCTTAAAATCTATGTGCCGTCCAGGAAGCTGGATGTAATTATCCTCGAAAACGTTTACTCCAGGGACGATAATGCCATTTATCATTTCGAAAAAGCAATCAGGCAAGTGGTTGAACGCAGTAGTCTAATGAGGTAGTGTCGCCCTAAGTGTTTTTTTTTGCTCTTGAGTCCAAAGGAACGCAGTTAATTACGCCACGCAGTGACTTGATTATTCCTGAGCTATTTTTCATTCATCGCGACCTAACGGCACAAATTCAGATCGTACATCTTGTTACCTATGTGGAGTTTTTGGGTACGATACAATACCAGGTTTTCCTGTGGAGCCTGCTCAAGGGTTCCTGGTTTTTTTGGGCCAAAATCCCAACGCTCACCTGACCCTTTGAGCGACCAGTTTGATCACTTTAAGTTTCTTTAGTGTAAAGTCCGCAATCGCTTCCTCTTCGGAATAGAAAAGAAGCTTGTATTGACCTGACTTCTCAACCAATTCGCGCGAGCTACCGGAGGTGCAGCCAAAGTTTTCCATGCCGAGTTTAGCACCTGCGTCCCGGTGAAAGAATTCAAACACCAGAAGCCCGCCGGGCTTCAGCGCGTCGGTGATCTTTTGAAATTTTCCATTGTCGCCATCGAGGCAGCCTTCATAGACGTGCACAATCAAGTCCCATTTTCTTATTCCAAAATCGAATTGCTGCATGGATGAAATCCTTGCGTCAATGACGAGTCCCAGTGACGTTGCGTTGTTCACGGCGGCAGCTACCGCTTCGTCGGCTACGTCAAAGCCCGTGACGTTCCAGCCCTGGCCCGCCAAAAAGATTGAATTTCTTCCCTGGCCCATGCCGATGTCAAGCGCATCACCGGGTCTCTTACCCGTTACTGTTTGCACAAGCAGTGAGTTGGGGGTTTTCTTAAATCGCATCGTGGTGTCATGGAGCAACGCGTTATTCCAAATGGTTCGCTGTCCTTCGATCTCGTCAGCAAGTTCTTTTTCGCTCTGCGCAAATGCTGAACATGAGAGCGCCATGATAAAGTACATGGACCAAATCATTGTAGTTTTGAGGTTCATTGGCTCCTTCGAAGTTTTTTGTTTTGTTACTGCCTTCCTATAATTCTTCTTCGCGCAAAAAAATATCCCAAGCCGGCCATGACAAGCATGGCGACCGCAGAGAAAGTCACGAGAAAAATATATGCAACGACTTCTCCTGCGTGTGTGATCGCCACATCAGGGTGTAGCAGACCCCAGAAACTCATCAGGAAAATACAAAATAGCCCCGCGAACACATACCAGGCCATAAAACCGGCGAGGTTCAGGATTTCTTTTAGAATGGAAGTGAGGGGTGGTTCTGCGTGCTTCAGTTTGCCGTCCCGACCAACAACCAGACTTGAAAGGGTCTGGCCATCGGTAAGTGAATGATATTTTGATTTTGTTTCTTTCATAAAAAATATTTTTATGCTTTTGAGATTGAAGTTTATTAAATGAGGTGGCCTCTGTCAGACGCATTGACACGCCTGACGGAAGCCACTCACGTGTTATGCCTCCCTTACATTTTCAGAAAGCGACCGCGGCGGTTCGTGTTCTTGTCTTGAATAGATTGTCAACCCAACAATCCAGCCCAGGATCATAGCCATGGAGACGATGCTCATCCATTTTCTTACCGTTGCATTCATATCCTAATACAGATTTTTAATGAATTGATAATTGCGGTCAAGGTCAGGACTGGCTTTCAATACCTCCGGATTTTTTCTCGCTTTCAATAAGAGGCTGTTTGCGATCAACATCAGACGTACAATGAGGATAACCAGCACGATGTAAGTGACAATTAAATAGGACATGGGTATTTAGTTTTGTTTGTTGGATAGAATGTATTTTGTCAGATTTTCCAGGTCGGAATCTGAGAGTTGTGGAAAGCCAGGCATTTGTGGATAGTCTTCCCGCTTCTTGCCGGGTCTTCTGATCCAGTCTTTTAAACCATTCAGGTCATCGCCATAAATCACCGCCATTTCCTTTACGGGTGGCCCGACTAATGTTTCATCCACTTTATGGCATATCGCACAATTGGCTTTGAATGCCTTTATCCCCGGCGCAAACTCTCCAGTCGCATCATCCGGTTCCTCGGCTTTCAACACTGGGTGTGCACGCGCATCTTCGACCTGTCGCAGGAATTCCGAAGTCTTCGCCGCCATAAGTTTTTGGTGTGGGGCAAGCGCATTGGCACGATAGATATGCCGGCCAGTTCCCATGAACAACACCGTGATTGTCATCGCAATGGCGATACGTCCGAATCCTTTGCCGATTTCGTTCTGCGGACCTGTGATCGCCTTCCACATCCACCACATCGCAAAGAGTGCAATCGTTGCTCCTGAGAAAATCGTAAGGATCAGATTGTAGCCGATACCCTTTGACGGCAGGGTGATCAGCACCAATGGACCCATGATAAATTGCGCAACCGAGGCAGCGAGCGTCAGTGAATAGGCTTTCTTTTGAATGTCATAACGCGTCAGTTGTTTGAACAAATCATCAAACGGATAGCTCCTGCGACCGATATACCAGAACAAGAACAATCCGGTCACCGCCAAGGATGCGAATAGGAAATGCAGGTATCTTGGAAAAACGTTGTCGAGCGTCATGGCGCTGACAAATCCACGTATGGTTCCCCATTTTTCGGGGAACAGCATCAGATTGATATTTGTAAGGAAGATCAACGGGATGAACAGGAATACCAGTACTGCCAAACCGATGATCGAAATGTGGAGTGCCTTATTTTCTTCCAGCTGGTGCCAGGTATACTTGTGCAGATAGGTGAGCAGGAATGCAATGACCACCAGCGGAATGATAGCGACCCACATCAGGCCGGTAAGTGTGTTGGCAGAGTAGAAATACACGGTGTATAATGTGTTGATGCTCAACAACGGAGCGACACCCAGCACGACGGCCATGCTTTTATTGACCGTAATGGTTCGCGCAATTTCATGTGCGAGTATGTCGTATTCTTTGTTTCGCAACCCCAGCACCTGAGCCCACAAGGTCAAGATCGAGCCCCCGAGCATGAGGTTGACGAAAAGAATGTGCGCCAGAAAAGAAACAATTAACAATCCGACCAGCAGCCATTCCGGCAATGGAAGTTCTAAAGGAATGTCATGAGGAACAGGTGTTTGTTCTATTTGTAATAAAATAAGTTTCAACATAGGTCAGTTCTTTGCGGTGGGAAGGTTTGAAGATTCTGCGGCAGCTTTTTCTTGTTCCTGTTTCTCAAGGATTTCGAGCGCCACCTTGGCATTGTTTAACGGATTGATCGTAACGCCTTCGTCTTGTGCGCCATAAAGCGGGTCTTTGGTCTTTTGAATGTTTTTAATGTATGCTACCAGCGCGTCCAACTCGGCTTCATTTCCGGGGAAAGGCGGCATGTAGGTACGTCCCATGTGCATGTTTGGAATGAATGCTTTCATGGAGTTTGCATCAAGAGGCTTCCCGATTCCATACATGCGTTCGAAAACGTAAACAATGGAGTTGACACCTTGCGTGGTGTGACAACGGCTGCATGTGAGAAGAAACACATTCTTGCCGGCCTCTACCTGATTCGCTTCCGTGATCTTGTGTACCGAAGTGTAAGTTGCGTGGGCAAGAATTCCGTCGCGCTGATAGAGCGGATAGTCTGACGGCCGCATAAGATTGGAATACATGTACCCGCCGATCACGTAGGGTTTGCGAATGAATTCGCGGACCCGTTCAAAAATGCCAAGGAAGGCAAGTACCGCGATCAGTGCGATCAGCGGCATGAATAACCGGACGTAGCAGGTTTTGAAGAATCCGAAAATGGCGAGCGCCACTGGCAGAGCAACTCCACCCATGATAAAATACTTCAGCTGGCCGTAATACTGTTCGAAGTCCATGGATCCGACTGCAGTGCTCAGGTTTGCTTTCATCGCTTCCGGCATCACACGGTAGTACACGATGGCACCCGCAAGCGCAAAAGGAACCCAGGCGAGTATCCATCCTGAAGCGAACTTCACCGCCTTCAACCTGATGGGCGAGTCGGCTTTTGTAAAAAGCACAATCAGGAAGTAGCCGAAAGTACCGCCAACCACCATGGCCGTGGGTGTGCGGAAAGCGAGTTGCGGCAGATAGATGGGATTGAAAACACCGTTCAGTAAGGTGTGGCTTGTTTGCCAATTTCCGGGATCCATCATAAACCCGAGGATGGCTACGATGATCGCCATCGTCACCCAGGAAAAGATGCTCAATGTCCAACCCAGTTTGACGTGCTTCGCTTTTGCAGTCATAGATCGGTTGCTGTTTTGCCAGGTCAGGAAATAAACAAGGATGAGTACGACCTCCGTGACAAACACCAGCCACTCGATAAACCACGCCCAATAGAAAACGCGGATCAGGCTTCCAATGGAGGAGGGACTTACAACGGCGGCGGAGAACCAGATCCCGACACCGGTCATTGCTCCGATGGTGGTTGTAATGATGAATGCAACCCACATCAGTTTGTAGGCGAGCGCATCCCACGCTTCGTCCACAATCTTGTCTGGGCCACCGAGCGTGACCGCCTTTTGCTCCAACGAAGTCACAAAGGGAACAAATCCAACGGCAAGTCCATGATTGATTAACACATGAAGTATGGCGATGACCGCAATCAGGAAACGATCATTCAGCCAGTCAAAATGAAATACTGGAAAATCCATAGGTTTTTAATAAAAGTTGATAGATGATTGAATAGCACGTACGGCAAAAGATCAGCGCTCTGCAGTTTGCAGGCGGACTGATCGTGCCGTGTGAATCAACTTTTCAGCAGGGGGGATGAAATACAGACACATCAACCTCAAAATGTGTCATCTGAAGGTATGGTGTGTAGTGATTGAGGTCTGGAAGATATTCAGTTGACAGTTTGTGCGGCCATTCGGAGATCACGAAGGCGGGAATCTCAACTTTAAGCTGGACGGTTGTCGCCTGTTGTTTTTGCTGGGCTGGCGATTCCATCAGTCGCAGGTTTTTGTTCAGATAGCACGTACCTCCGCACATGGTAATCTCACCGTCAATTTGAATGGGTCGGTCTTTATTGATGCAAAAAAGTTTTGCGATGTAATCGCGATTGAGATTGAAATAGGCCAGCAGTCCCAGCTGGCAAAGGCTTTGAAGGGATAGTATTAAAATGAGCAATATGGCAATGACGCGCTTCAAGTCTGATTTGTCTTCGGGTAGCTCATTATTCTATACGATGAATGATAGGAAAACTTTTCTTCGAAGTTATTACCTGTTTGTTGATCATGACTTGCGAAGTGGTACGCATCTATCTCCGTGTTGATCGTTTTACACTTACTGAAACTTTTTTTTCGCCGCCGGCCGGTTCTCCATTTGCGATTGCCAAAGCGCAACTCCAGATATTGGTTTGGTCCTCGAATTCCCAGGTATTAGAAACGCTCGTCGATTTTTTCCAATGGCAAACACGTTCAAGATGAACAACAACCAGGCGTTTGATTTGTTCTTCTGTAAGATCTGTTTGAATGTTCACGTCGATTTGCCACTGATTTGCGTCGCCGGCGTACCGCAAAATTTTTCGCGGAAAGGAATAAAAAACGTCAGGAAGGCTGGCCACATGCTTGTCGGCCAGTTGCGCCCGGACATAGTCGTTGTCGCGGTTCCACTTATATTCCAATGTCGTAGCGATCTGCTCGGTTCGGCCCATTCCCAGATATTTTGAAACAACAAACAACGCAGCATCAAGGCCAGATGAAAGCCCGGCGGATGTGACGATGTGGCCGTTATCAACATACCGTTGATCGTCCACGACTTTCGTTTTAGGAGAGGTTGACTTCAGAGAGGGAATAGCTGTGAAGAAAGTCGTGGCCGTTAGTCCATCGAGCATTCCGGCACTGGAAAGATAGAATGCTCCGTTGCAAACCGAAATGATGGTTTCCGCTTGCTTATCCTGTTTTTTCAGCCAGTCGAGTATAACAGAATTGTCGCTGTTCACATCTCCGCCTGGAACAACCACGATGTCAGCATGCGGCATGTTTTCAAACGAATAGTTTGGCTCAATTTTCAATGACTGGCCTGAGGTCAGCACATCGGTAGATTCTGCCACCGTGAATACTTTAGCCCCGGCTGCCTCGAATACTTCGTAAGGTCCGGCAAAATCAATAACTTCAACGCCGGGAAACAGGAGTACAGCCACGGTCTTTTTCAGTGAGTTATTCTGAATCTTTGACGGTTGCTTCAACCATTTATACGTAGCAAACATCGGCTTGAAGCAATACTCACACCGCCCGGGTAACTTATGCTTGATGGTATCACAGGTAAGATTGCACGGCTCGCACTTGAAGACGATATCGTCAGGGTCGCCAATCGGATTCTGACCGTACGCAAGTCCGCCGACCAAAAATCCGAGAAGAATCAGTGCGATCCGGATGTTGTCCATCCAACGCAATCCAAGAAAACTTTTGTTCAAACTCATTTGACAAACATGTAGGTCAATACGGAACCGACCAGCCCGCCCACAAGCAACAGGACCAGCCCCACCCATGCGTAAATTCGGAGCATGGTTCCTACAAATTTTTTGAGCAGCACGACTTCGCCCGCGGGCGTCAGTCCCTTCTCTAGCACCATTTCATTATTCATAAGTTGTATTGATTTTGAATCTGATTATATCCGCATACTTTACTTAAACTAGCGAACCTCAACGGGTACTTTTATTCTTATTTTTTCCCAGGCGACTACGATCTGGCCTTTCGCTCCGTCGCCGGCCTCCACGGAGTAGGTGAGACGCTGAACCGGTTTGTCGAGCATTTCCGGTGTGACCTCCAACCGCAATACATCATCCTTTTCAGTGTACTTGTCCGTGAGATGCTGGTCATAGTTCTTGTTGATGATTACGACCCACTTTTCCTTGCCGGGAATTGTGAAGAACGCATACTTCCCTTTGTTCAACAGTTTATCACCGAGGTAAATATCCTTCGATAGGTCGATCGATGTTGCGTTGTGTGCGCCGGTCACCCATACCTTGTCGGTAGGGACAAGTCCTCCCCAAATGATCCGTCCCTTCACACCCGGTGATCCATAGACGATGTGAATGTGGCATCCTCCCACCATGTTCATAGCCGTCCGGATCGGGCTTCCCTTCAAAGTGTCTTCGGGAATTATGCCGCTATTGACACTGTCTGCATAATTATTTGTGGCGGAACTCATAGCGTGGTTTTCGTGGCCTGAAGAACGCTCATGAGTACACGAGCTAATGAATGTGGTGACGAGAAGAGAAATAAAAATGAGATGTTTCATATGCGATGGTTTAATATTCTGAAAATCTTTTGTCGTGGAGGAACTGTTGGTCGGTCAGTGTTTTGAGAAAGGCGATAATCTTTTTCTGGTCAGTGTCTGACATTTCAATGCCCACCCTCCCTCCATTTTGAAGGATGGGATCAAGCGTGGGGGTCGCCTTAACGCCCGACGCATAATGTTGGAGTACGGCTTCAAGGGAGCCAGCACTGCCGTCGTGGAAATAGGGATCAGTGTATTCAATATTCCGCAACGTAGGGACCTTGAACTTTCCGCGATCTGCGGCGTTCAGGGTTACTTCTTCTCTGCCTTTGTCAAACCGGAAATCGTCAGTGATTCCGTTGTTACGGTAGCTGCCGTCTGTGAATAGATCTGTCGCGTGACAACTGTTGCATTTGGTTCTGAACAACTGCATTCCTTCCATCTCCTCATTTGTAAGTAATTCCCCTTCGCCTCGCACATAGCGGTCGTAACGACTGTTTGCTGATATCAGTGAGCTGGTGTATTGGGCCAGTGACTTCAGGAAGGCAGTTGAGGTGATCTCGTCGATACCGTATGCCTCTTTGAAATCTTTTCGATAGGTCTCAATTGAGTTCAATTTTGCGATAACACCCTGGAGTGTTTCGCCCATCTCGTTTTCATTTTCGATGGCATTCAAAGGCACGAACTCGAGATGGTTGACCCCGCCATCCCAAAAGAATGTCTTCTGCCAGATTACGTTTACGATCGAGGGCGCATTACGTCGGCCAAGCCTGCCTTCAACGCCATGACTCAGGTCATGCCCATGATGAGTAAATGCGGAAGGCTGTTGATGACAAAATCCGCATGAAACAATGCCATCGCGCGACAACCGGCCGTCGTAGAAAAGTCTTTTTCCCAGGTCAAATCCTTTATCCGTAATAGGATTTTCGGATAGGTTGTATACCGGTGGCGGGAAATTAGAAGGCAAGTCAACGCCCGTCCGCTGTGAAGACATTGATACCGTTAGTGCGACAGTGCCCATCGCCGCCACCCAGCTAGAAACCCGCCGCCACCGCATTTTGCTTGCGCTTTCTTACCGATACATTTCGTAGTGAGAAAATATCCACATAATTGTCAGCGATCTTTACTGACACAGGTCCCCACATGATCGACGGATAGGTACCGACGGCGATCACGGTCTTTCCCGAATAGAATTTCTCGATGTCTACGCCGATTGCCACTTCAGCTTCCTTCGAATCCGACACCTTGACAACGTGGTCGAATCTGAAGTCTTTGTAGCGGATGTTGTTAATGGTCTTTTCGTCAAAACCCCCATAGCCGCCGATATGGTAGAAAAATGAATTTCTGAGCGAATCAGGCACAGACTTCGACCGTCCTTCGAGTTTGAAGAAAATATATCCGGAGTTCCACGCCCAGTACATTCCGCGTGCTGCGCCCGCCACATCCAAAGCTCCCTGACGCTTATCGGCACCCATGGTACTTCGGGCGCTGTCTACTCCAATCATGAAACGCACAGACCGATATTTGCCCTCCGGTACATCCAACTCAATTTTTTTGCTGCCTGGATCGGATTGCTTGACAATAAAGTAGAGTCCGGGATTTTTCACTACCTCACCGCCGGCCTTCGTCAGTTCAATGTTACTGATGAAGTAATTGAGTGTGGAAAACTTTACGGTTTCGTGACTGTAGTCAACATATTCTTTGTTGAACTTAAGTGTGTCTTTACCGAACATGTTTTCAAATCTCAGTACCATCTTGCCTCCCTGACCGAAGGACGAGATGGAAGTTGCTGAGAGGATCAGGGATATCGCCAAAGTGATTCTCCCGGACCGTGCTGATTTTTTCATTTGTTGCGTGATTTAATTTTGAAATAAAGAATGAGACCAAAAGCGATCATGACGGCTTGCATCGCAGCCCAGAACATCGTACTGAAATCTTTGACACCCTTCCCAATCGGACTAAGGAATTCATGCTTGTGGAGGTATGCAAAGCTTAGTTCTTCATAACTGACGTTGTTCAAAAACTCTTTCGACAGATTTTCGCGCGCCGCGTCAATAAAAAAGATTTTACCAGTTGTGGATTCCACCCTCCAAACCGGCAATAGCTTGTCGGCGAAATTGTATTCTTCGGTGAACCTTGTAACCAGAGTCGGTCGTGCCGACACTTCCCCGATCCCAAAATACTTTGCGACGGAGGTAACATGCCTTATTTCGCCATCGCTTAGCATACGACCTGTGTTGGCATTCACATATTCGTAAATACCCGGCGCAACCCCTTGCTGCTTCATGAGGTCATTGCTTCCCACAGGGGCCTGACCAACCACAGCAATTCTCCAATAGACAGAGTCGTCAATGTGTGCGAGTTGCACGCTGTTAAAAGGACGGCCAACAATCTTTTGAAGGGCCGAGGCATCGAACCCTATGACAGCGCTGAAGCGGCTCGTATTGACCGGCTCCATGCCGAATTCAAATCCAATTTTCGAAAAAGCATGGTAACAACCGCTGAACGAGAACAACAAGGTAAACAGGGAAGCAGTAATGGCTGTGATCCTGTGATTTCTCCGCGAACGGAGCATCGCATTGCCTTGCGGGGAAATTCCGGGAGACGAAAAGTAAAGAACGATTCCTAGTCCGGCAGTCAAGAACGCGATACCGGATAGTATCATCTCGAAAATAAAACGCCAATCACCAAGAAAATCAATCCATGCCCAAGTGTGAATGGCGATAAAAAATTTACTGAATTGCCTGCGGAGATTGTTGGACGCGAAAGAAAAACTACTGCTTTTCGTGTCGGCATAAATCACGATACCGTCCTCGCGATTAAATGCGACACGATACACCGGCAGTAATCGGTTGATAGGAGTATACTCACGGCTAAAGAACTGAATCTTTTCAATTTTCTGAATTGAGACTGCATCTTGATCAGTGCCCAGGAATTTTCTCGCCAGATATTTTGCGTAGACCATGTCTCCGTCATCCAGCCGTGTGCCGTCTGACGCGTTGAAATACGTTACGGTCGAATCACCCACCCAAACCTGGTAATACAAGTTTTTTTCAATGCGAATCAACCGGACCTGGTCGATTGAATCGGCCCCGGTTGATTTCAGTAGTGCATTCAGTGGCGCCGTCACTTTGGAACTGTCGACGGGGTCCTCTGGAAGCAGCTGCGTCTCGACCTGCGGGCGAACATTCGTCATTATCGGATGAAGAAACCCACTGAATGCCCATAGCAATACCGGAAGGGCAATAATCAACGACAGAATCCGGTGCAGGCGGTATAATTGCTTTCTCATTGCAATGCGGTTGAATACATGAATCTTTCCCCGCCGAAGGTGCATACTGCATGGCCGGTTGTGCTGACAGAATTGAATTTGAAGGTGTATGAGAGACGCATAGCCGCCGCTCCCATAGAGTCTAATTTCATGATTGTTTCGTTTAAGTGAATCCCGAAGCACCGTCCACTCGGAAGCTGGTGCCGCAAAAGGAACTTACTTAAACACGGGGTGGCTGAAAGATGCCCAGGGAAGGACTACTATAGTGGGATGTTCGAAAAAAAGACAACCATTCGGTTGGCGCAGGAGGGAGGGAGGTGTCTGATAAACGCAGGGTTGAACTGAGGAACAGAACAATCTCCGGAGCGTGACTCCAGACAGTAGGTACTGAATCATTCTCATCTGGGGTGGAGATTTTCAGTTCCTGACTGTCAAAATAAGACGAATTGCAGAGGGCAATGGGTACTTCATGTACAATTCCCAATGCGAAAGCAATTTCATGGCGCTGTTTGAAAAGATAAGAAAGTACACCGATCCTGCAGCTGCAATGCAAAGCAAGACTGAGGAGTATGATAGCGCTTACAATTCTTCTTATCACATAGCAAATTTATTCGATACCAGTTGGAAAACAAAGGAAGGTTATAAGCGTCGCTGCCTCAAGATTTGCCTAAAAAGCCAGTTCACACAGAGAAACGCCAGCTACTTTTCAAGCGCAACCTTGATAGTTACCAGTAATTCTCCGTCGTTTTTCTGGTCGATCTCTGCGGTTGCCGCCCACGTCCGGCCGTCCACTTTAAAGGACCAGGAAGCGGTCCTTTCGTCGGACTTCTTCGGACTCCATTTTTGAACTTGTTCAAACTGAGCCGCCAGAATCTTCATAAGCTGAGCCCTGGTAATTGAATGTTGGACCCGAACCCGGAGTTCCCACATGTTATTGTTGCCCTCATACCAAACGATTTTTCCGTTGAGGGGTGCAAAAACGTCGGTAGTCCGGGCGAAATGTGTGTCTGCCAGCTGGGCACGAACAAATCCGTTGTTGTAATTCCACTTGTACTCAAGCGATACCGCGAGTTGCTGCGCTGCGCCCACGCCGAGATATTCCGACACCACGAACAATGCTGCGTCAATTCCTGATGAAAGGCCTGCAGACGTAACAATTTTTCCATTGCTCACATAACGTTGATCGTTAACCACTTTTGTCCTGGGTGATATCGCGCGTAGTTGTGGAATCTGCGGATAAAACGTAGTCGCCTGAAGACCGTCGAGAAGTCCGGCGCCCGCCAGAAAGAAAGCGCCATTGCAAACGGAGAGAACCTTCTCAGAATTTTCGGATTGCTTCTTGAGCCACTCCAATATTTTTGGATTGTTTCGGTCGACATTTCCTCCGGGCAAAACGATGATGTCAGCATGAGGCATGTTGTCAAACCGATAATCCGGAGTGATTTTGAGCGAGGTTCCTGAAGTTATTATTTCAGTGGTTTCAGCGACTGTAATCACATGTGCCCCGGCAGCCCAGAAAATTTCATAGGGCCCAGCAAAGTCGATGAGTTCGACTCCAGGGAAAAGTAAGATGGCGACCGTTTTATTCAGCGTGCTTTCCTCTACATGATCGGGATGCTTCAACCACTTATAGGTAGCATACAGTGGCATCTTGCACGACGGGCAGATCCCTGGTTTATTGTATATTATCGTGTCGCAAGGCAATGAGCAGGGCTGGCACATAAATACAATGTCTTTGTCGACGCCTTGCTGCTTTGATTGACACCAGGCACTGATACTTGTGAGGAGGAGTAACGCAATTTGTATTTTTCTCATGATCGATCGGGATTACGGTTTGAAGTCAACTACAAACAGGGACGGATCCAGCACTCAATGAACCACCAAACCATCGTTTGGCTTCCACTTGTCGTACTCCATATAAAACGCAGCGTCCTTCGCTGTCTGTTCTCCTTTTATTTTTGCAATCAGGTGTAAGGCTCCATCGATCCCGGCAGAGACCCCTGCGGTGGTGAGCACGCGACCATTATCTACAAACCTCACATTGGCGAGTACCTTCGCCTTTGGAACCGCCGATTGAAGTTCTTCGATGCGGGTATGGAAAGTTGTTACCGTGAGCCCATCCAGCAATCCGGCTTTTCCAAGTATGAATGCCCCTGAGCATACCGACATAAGATGCAGGGCCTGTTTTTCTTTTCTCTTCACCCAGGCAATTACATCAGGATCATTGGCAGCCACACCGGAATTGCCTCCGAAGAAAACGATGAGGTCTGCATTGGGTGCATCCGCAATGCTGTAGTCGGGGATGATCGTGAGAATCCCCTGCGACTTGATTGGGTCCTTCGATTTTGAAACCGTGAAGATTTCGAATCCCGCATATGCAAAAGCCTCCATCGGACCCGCAAAGTCCAGGACTTCGACGTTATTCTGAAGATAAAAGCAAATCGTGAATACTTCCTTTTCCATTGAGTAGCTGATTTTCTTCGTGGAGAGACATGGTAAAGCGGCTGTTTTGTTTCAGCACCATGCCCTTTCTCTCGGAATGTGACGCCAGCAAAGCTAAGACGCTTTGAGGCCCGCCTGAATTTACCGGGGGACATCATAGCGCAGGATCGGGACATAGCTTGAATTCCCCCAATCACATGCATAACTTACCCCAGGGTATTTATGAAAATGAAAAATCTCAATGACCTTTTGTTGCTTGGCGATGCCCGATTGTATCAGAAATGTGATCCGGTGTCGCAATCCCAATTGCCTTTGGTAGATCAATGGGCCAAGGACATGGATAACGTGATGCGGGAAATCAGGGCAAAGTACAATTTTGGACGAGCGATCGCCGCCCCACAGCTTGGGATCATGAAGAGAGTCATCTATATGAATATCGACCGCCCGGTGGTTTTTATTAACCCGGAGCTTACGAATCTCAGTGACGAGATGTTTGAGTTATGGGACGACTGCATGAGTTTTCCAAACCTGTTGGTGAAAGTGAAAAGACACAAGAGGCTCACCATTACGTACCGTGATGAAAAATGGAATCAACGCAGTTGGGATATGGAGAATGACCTGTCAGAGTTGTTGCAACACGAATACGATCACCTCAACGGTGTGCTGTGTACGATGAGAGCCCTTGACAACACTTCATATCGCTGGCGGCCAACACCTTAAATTTCAGCTCTTAATAGCGCCCGAAGTTGATTCGTGCTTCGCAAGCCGCAGGCAGCAGCGACTTCGTCCAGTTTGGCACCTTCCTTCAATAAGTTTCTCGCGTGTTCCCGGCGGAGCTTGCTGACATAAGACCCAATGGTTATGCCGGTGATTGTTTTGAAAGCGCGCGTAAGATGCCGTGGGCTTGTATGTGCGATCTTGCCCAATTGCTCCAGGTTCACTTTTTCGCCGATGTGTTCGATCAGCCAGTCTTGGACCAAATGGATCCTGTCGTTAATGTGATTGCGATATTGAATGAAAACACTCAGTTGGGGATCCTCCTCACCGCGACGGAAATAGATTACTATTTCCCTGGCTACGTCGGAGGCGAAAAGATGCCCAAAGCGTATTTGAATCAAGTGCAAAGCCAGATCAATACCGCTGGACATTCCGGCACTGCAATAGATACGATCGCTATGAACGAACAGGCGGTTTTTTATCACTTCAACTCCTGGAAACTGTCTGGCAAAGTCTTTCAGGAATTTCCAATGAGTGGTGGCGGGTTTGCCATCCAGCAAGCCGGCGTGTGCCAGCAGCACGGCACCTGTGCAAACTGAACAGATTGTTGCTCCCATCGCGTGTTGCTTCGCAAGCCACTTAAAAAACGGATGAAGCGATGCGATGAAACTCACGTCAGACATCGTTGACATATCGACACCTGGAACGAAAATCAAGTCGTTGCCCGATAATGTCAATTCATTAAAGTTTTTCAGTGCCGAAACTGAGAATCCGGCGATCAGCGGAACTTCCCCCACATTGTGTAACGGCGAAATGAAATGAAGCGAGATAGAAGCCCCAATTTCCGCCGCTTCAAAAAAAACCTGCGCAGGCCCGCTCATATCAAGAATGTGCGTCCCCGGTGGGACCACAAATACTGCGCGAAGTGGCGCCTTTCCCGTATCACTGATCGATAAACGCTTAAGCACCATGACCACGAAGTTCGAAAAATATTGTTATTTGAAAACCTGGGGATTCCGTGGTTGGATCCGAGCTGATTTTTATCATTTGTCGGGATGCGCGATATCATGTGTGGTTTGAGTTGAGTGTTTAAAATTGCAAGTACATACACAGATACCATGTATAATCATACCATTATCGTTGCAAACCTGAAGTGCAATGGTTGTGCGGCAACCATTCGTGAAGAGTTGATGAAAATGCGAAATGTATCCAGGGTAGAGGTCGATGTTGATCAGGATGCGGTAACTCTTTCGGGCGATCATTTCTCCCGAGAGGATGCTGTGACACGACTCCATGCGCTGGGCTATCCGGAGGCCACTGAAAAAAATGGCCTGCTGCTTCAACTCAAGAGTTATGCAAGTTGTATGCGTGGAAGAATAAGAAATGCATCTGAGCAAACGAAGGATTAACCCTATTGCCGAGAACTTCAAACTTGATGATCGCCCCCTTTCCCGGGCAAGCGGTGCGAAAAGCCTAGGAATATCTAAATCAAAATTCTAAATTATGTTGCTCAGCTGTAATTCGAGCGCCTATGTTAAAGACCTTCTTGATCATCGGGTTCAGGAATTTGATCAGGCACAAGCTATTTTCCTTCATTAACATCTTCGGACTCGCGCTTGGATTGGCGTCTGGGTTTATTCTTGTCAAATATGTTGCTTATGAACTGAGTTATGATGGCTTCCATTCCAACGCTGGTCGGATTTATCGCCTGACGCACAGTGTGTATCAAAACGGTTCGCTGGAGTTTTCGGAAGCGTTAAATTGGTATGGCGCCGCGCCTGCCATCCGCGACAACTTCCAGGAAGTGACCAACGTGGTCCGTATTCACCGCGCCGATGGTATGATCAGCTATCACAATTTCAAAAATGAGTTGATCAGCTATCATGAGAAAAATGCGTTCTATGCTGACTCCACATTTTTCTCAATATTCTCTTTTCCTCTCGTGACTGGCGATGTGCGTAAAGTGCTCCGAAATCCAAGTGCGGTATTAATCTCTGAATCAACCGCCAAAAGATATTTTGGCTCGGAGAATCCGGTCGGTAAAACTCTGTCATTATCTACGGAGTGGGAGGGTGGTGAATACAGGGTCGAAGGTGTTTTCAGGGATGTTCCTGAAAACAGTCATATCAAATTTGATTTTCTGTTTTCCATCCCAAGGCTGCTCTCCAACAATCAATTTAAATGGGGTGCCTGGTACTGGACAAACTTTTACACATATCTGCTTCTGAAACCGGGAGCCGACGCTCATCAACTCGAAAGGAAACTCCAGGTAATCATTGATAAAAACCTGGGCAAAGAGCTTAAAGCTCAGAACCGGCAAATACATTTCGCACTGCAGCCTCTTGAAGATATTCACCTGCGCTCGGATGTCGGGGGCGAACTGGAAGAACCCGGCAACTTCGAGATGATATCCTTCCTTTTGATTATCGCTTTTATTGTTGTCAGTGTGGCATGGCTGAACTATATCAATTTGTCGACGGCAAAGGCTACCGAACGCGCGCGTGAAGTCGGGATCAGAAAAGTCGTTGGCTCAAAAAAAATCCAACTGGTCAGGCAATTTCTCCTTGAGTCACTTTTGGTTGCCACCTTAGCAGTCATAGTCGCCGCGATGCTTGTTATTGCGCTTACACCCGTTTTTACGTCACTGATCGGAAAAGCGATTCCGTTGGATATCGGCGTGCAGCCATCTTTTTGGCTTGGGGCGTTTGTTCTGGTAGCAACGGGAACGTTCTTATCTGCGCTGTATCCTGCATTTGTGATGGCCTCTTTCGATCCGTTGAGGGTGCTCAAAGGGAAATTGCTAAGCGGGCAAAGTGGACGATTGTTACGACGCAGCCTTGTGGTTTTTCAATTCAGTGCCTCGTTGTGTCTGATCATCGCTACGATAACGGTCTACCGTCAGCTGGCGTTCATGCGGGCACAAGACCTGGGCATGAGCATTTCTCAAAAACTGGTCGTAAGGGCACCCCGTGTTATTGAAGGCGGCGGTTCCTATATGATTGCTTTGGACCGTTTCAAAGACAGATTGAAATCTTATCCCGGAGTGATTTCTGTGACCACGTCCTCTGCGGTACCCGGAAAAGAAATTTTCTGGGGGAATTTCATTCAGTTGATCCACAACGCAGATCAAATTGAAAAGCCGTCAAGCCTGATGGCCGTCGATGAGGATTTTATACCCACTTTCGGTATGACTCTTCTGGCTGGCAGGAATTTTTCAAAAGACCGTGTTTCGGATTTAGGAAACACTGTCATTATTAACGAAGCTGCGCTGCGGCTACTCAACATGAAGAGCCCGGAAATGGCTGTAGATCAGGATCTGCTCGTGGCAAACAGCCCGAAGAAAATTATCGGTGTGGTAAAAGATTTTCACCAGCAATCATTGCAGCATACGCCGACTCAATTGGTGTTGCAATTTATACCCTGGCATAACGATTATGTGACGATTGCCGTCTCAGGTGCTGACATGAGGGCCACAGTGGAGACCGTCAAAAAGGTTTATCAGCAAGTGTTTGCTGAGAATGCCTTTGATTATTTCTTTCTCGATGATCAGTACAACGCGCAATACCGGTCTGAAGAACAGTCTTCGGAAGTCTTCGGGCTGTTTGCCATGTTGTCAATCGTGGTATCAAGTATGGGTTTGTTCGGACTGGCATCATTCCTCACGGTACAACGTTCTAAAGAAATCGCGATGAGAAAAATATTAGGCGCTTCTGTGGCGAATGTGACTTTAATGGCATCCCGAGATTTTATCCGTCCAGTGCTGGTTGCGTTTGCTTTGGGGACACCTGTTTCGTGGTGGCTAATGAACGAATGGCTGAATAATTATCCTTATCGGGTCTCATTGCCATGGTGGACATTTGCGTTCGCGGGTTTATTGATGCTGGTCATCGCGTTGATGTCCGTGGGATACAATGCAGTGCGGGTTGCGAGGACTAATCCTGTCAAAGCAATTAAGGCAGAATAAGTATATATTCTTATGAATCCGCTTTCTTCCACACCACGTTCGTTCAGAGGTTGAAAGTGATTTTGAATAACCTTGTCAGTAACGCGATAAAATATAGTGATGCGTCAAAATCAAGTTCAATCATCAGCGTTGCTGCCCAGATGGACCAGGGATTGCTGGTATTGTGGATCGGTCAGGGCATTCGAAGCGAACACATGGCACGACTCTCCGAAATGTTCTACAGGACGAACGAACGATCCAACGGACTCGGGCTTGGACTTTACCTGGTAAAGAAAATTCCAGACAGCCTGAACGGAACGATTCGAATCGAATCTGAATTTCTGAAGGGCACTCGTGTGGCGGTCAGAATTCCGGTCCGCTTTCTTTGAGGGAACGTGATATTTTTCACGCCTCCAACGCCCGCTTTGCCTGGCTGATGTGACGGTCGTCATGAGCAACGACAAATTGTAACACATCCCCAAGCTTTAGCCGGATCCAGTTGGTGAGCGATATAGGAATGCGAACATTGAGATTGGCACTACGGGCTTGTCTGATATAGTAAAGAAGCTTTTCCTGTTGCTGAATGAATTCCGCTACCACTTGATGTGGCTCGAGATCAGCCTCAGGAATATATTCCCTGAAAGTTTTCACCTTCCGTTTCCCCGATTCAGGATCCATCATTCTGGTAAAATAGGAGCCGAGCCAGGTGCTTTTGAACGGATCATCGGATGTTGATGTGCTTGCGCGAAGCAACGCCGTCTCGATTTGCGGCAGGTAGTATTTTCCGTATTGATTGAGATGCTCTAAACATTGTGCGGCACTCCAACTCCGGGAGTTTGGTGATTTCAATAAAATTTGATCCGGAAGATTCTGAAAATCTCTGGTCGCAGCCTGAAGATGAATATCAACCTTGTCTGCCAGTCGGTTCAACAGCAAGGTTTTGTCAGTGGCTTTCATCGTGCTGCGGGTTTAAAGGTTTTTGTCACACTGCCCACCACCAGCAGCGTAAGGGCGAAAGCGAAAAACGTTGCTTCGATGGTCATCCATTGCAGACCGAATGTACCCAGGGCGCCATCTGAAAAAATGGTGATTACTCGCGAACCTGCGTAAAATCCCCAAAGCAGGCACAAAAGAGACAAACCTTTGGGTACGTTAGTAAATGCCAGATAGGCCAACGTGATTGAAAGGGAAAGTCCGACTCCGCCATAGACGCCTCGAATGGAGCTGAGCGCATCATTGTTCGTAAGCTTTACGTCAACGAGATCCATGACCGACTGTGGATTCGTCAGTGCCAGGATGCTGACATATAAAAATGTCAAAGCCGACATGGTGATGAATACCCGGGAAGCAATTCTAATGAGCGT
Organism: Cyclobacteriaceae bacterium; assembly: GCA_044227305.1. Classification (GTDB taxonomy): domain Bacteria; phylum Bacteroidota; class Bacteroidia; order Cytophagales; family Cyclobacteriaceae; genus ELB16-189. Next base: position 766,000 of record JBGAFJ010000004.1, read on the forward strand.
TTCTGTTTTCATGCATTTGCGTTTTTGATGATGCAAAACTGCACCTCCCCACAAAAGCAATGGTTGGTAAATACCAACATTTTAGATTTTCACTGAATTGATCAATTTCGAAAAGTTCGTGGGGTCGATACCCAGGTAATTCGCAATATACTTGTGCGGCACAACCTGAAGAATGTGCGGACTTCGCCGCATCAGCGTTCTGAATTTCTCCTCCGATGAGAATGATTGCAACTCCACAAGTCGCAGCATCACCCCCGAGAACGCCAACATCAACCCTTTGTCAATGGCTTTTCGCAAGGAATGGCTGCCTTGCATCAGCGCGAGGACGTCGGCAAATCTGGCGCGAAGAAACGTGGATGAAGTAAGCGTTTCATAGAAATACTTTGACGGTGTTCCCAGTGTCATCGAGTCGATCACACCTCCGAATGAGGGGGCGTATGTAAACACGATTGTCGCCTCATGCTCCTGCTCGTCGAAGAAGTAGACCCGTTGCACGCCCTGGGTGACGAAGTATAGGTATTTTTCCACTTCACCTGTCGTTGTAAGGATCTCCTTCCGGCCGGCGGTGAAAGGAGTGAACAACAAAGAAAATTCCTGCCATTCAGAATCTTCCAGTTTATGAAGAGCCTCTAAGGAGTTTCGAAGGAGTGAGAGTTCGTGTGTCATTGATATCCGTGTCAGCACGAATATCGGCAAAACCTGAAAGTCCTCAAGCTATCGCTTACTCAGAGCGCAAGCTGTTCACTGGGTTTGTGAGCGCCGCCTTTACAGCCTGATAACTTATCGTCGCCAGTGTTATCACTGCTGAGAATGCTGTCGCCGCTAAGAAGATCCACCAATTGATGTCGGTTTTGTAAGTATAACTCTCCAGCCACCTGTAAATGAGGTACCATCCGATCGGCGACGCAATGATGGACCCAATTATTAACAGCGTCATGAAGTCTTTTGAAAGAAGAAAAACAATGTGACCCATGCCTCCGCCGAGAACTTTTCGGATACCGATTTCTTTGGTTTTCTGGGCCACCATAAAAACAATCAGCCCATAGATGCCAAGGCACCCAATGAAAACGGCGATGATTGAAAACAAACTCGTCAATGACAGGAACTGATGGTCCGATTTATAAAGAGCGTCAATCCGTTGATCGAGAAAATTGTATTCGAAAACCTGGCCCGGAAATGCTTCAGTCCATAATGTTTCAACGCGGCCCAGGACTTCCATCGCGTTCTTTATATTGATCTTCACCGCGAACTCGTAATAATGTTCCCGGACAGGTGCAATAAAAATCGGGTTGATGGCGGTGTGGAAATCGCTGTCATGAAAATCATTGACAACTCCCACAATGGTTCCTTTTAGGAAACCCTGATCGATGTTAATTGTTTTGCCGAGCGCTTCTTCCGGAGAGCCCAGTCTTGCCTTTGCGGCGAACGTAGCGTTGACCAAAACTTCGTCCACTGAATCTTTTTCATAGAAATTGCGACCCACTAGCAATTTCAGATCGAAGGCATCAAGATAGTTGACGTCGCCCATCTTTGCCCGGATTTCAAATTCTTCCGACTCCGCGCGGTTATCGAATTGAACATTGGTTCCCCAGGAATTATATCCGGCACCCGGTGAGGCGAAGCAGGCAGTGATCTTTTCCACACCAGTCGCCGCAGCGATTCGATCCCGGAGACTCTTTATTTGGGCGTTTGGAAGTCTCACTGGCAGTGGAATCATCACAACGCCCGATTTGGCAAAGCCAAGATCGGACCCGCTCGCGTAACTGATTTGTTTGTTGACGCCGATCGTACCAATGATGAGCACCATCGAGATTACGAATTGCGCGACCACCAACACTTTCCGGACCGCGAAACCATCGCTTGTTTTCTTTGCGACTCCTTTCAGTGCCGCAAGCGGGGGTGTCCCGGCTAGTACAATGCTGGGATAACTTCCGGACATCAGGACAATCAGCACCAGCAAAAGACATGCAAAGACAATGAACTCGATATTCCAGAGGCCCGCGGTGGATAAGGACAATTCGAAAACAGTGTTAAAGTAAGGAAGGAGTGCAATCACCAGCATGACAGCCAGTGTGAAGGCAAGAACAGTTACGAGTGTTGTTTCCGTCATAAACTGCCAGAACAGGTAGCTCTTCCGGCTTCCCAACACCTTACGTACTCCGATCTCTTTCGAACGATTGATCGACTGGGCTGTTGAGATGTTGATGAAGTTGATGCTTGCTACGGTCAACAGGAAAACGCCGATGAGAGAAAAAATCCAAAGCAGGCCAGGATTGATTCCTCCGCGATATCTCGGATCGAAATGTATATCGGCCAGCGATTGCAATTTATAATGATGGACATTTTTCGAATTGGGTCTGAATTTCTTCACATAGGTTGCGAGAAACTCCTCCACATCAAGCGTGTTTTGACCCGGCTTTAGCCGCACAAAACATTCGAGGCTGGAAGAAATACCGCCCCAGCTTTCACCTGACAGGAATCCGCTGTGAGACTTCAATGACGGAAATGAGATAAAGACGTCGCTTCTCAGACAGGTCGTAGTTGGAATTTCTTTTAATACGCCAACGACGGTTACGTAATCCTTACCATTCATTTGGAATGATTTGCCAACTGGATCTTCATTGCCAAAAAATTTCCGGGCTGCCTCCATGCTAATGACGGCCGTATTGACGTCCCTCAGATTGACCGGTGTTCCGTCCGCAAGAGGCAGATTAAAAATCTCAAATAATTCGGCCTCGGCGAAGTCGACGTCCTGCTTGAATTTCTTATCACTGCCAATAGATATCAGCATGTTTTCCGAAAGCACCACCTTCGCTATTTTTTCGATCTGAGGATAATCACCTTTAAACGCATTCGGTAGCCCCGGAGGAACACTCGCCGTGTAGTCGATCGCGTCCCTGTGTTCCTCCGTCACAATCCTGTAAACCCTGTCGGAGTCTTTGTGGAACTTGTCGAACTGAAGGTGATGGCTTACAAACAAAAAAATAAAAATGCTGCTGCCCAGTCCCAGCGCGAGTCCGGCGACATTGATCAATGTGTACCACTTGTTTTTGATCAGTGTCCGTCTGCTGACTGTCAGGTAGTTTCCGTACATGTGGAATTTGTTTTTGTTTTCGAATAGCTTGAATGATTTCATGAATTTCGGCCTGAGGTACCTGAGTACGCTCCAGGTAAACCTCCATCGCGCTTGTCGAGGTGATGATTGAAAATCTTTCTTAAATACTTCGATAAGATCTCCCTCAATCTCCTCGAGATAATCTTCACGGCAGAACCATCGAAGAAATCGCAATGCGTTTTTGGGCGGATTGATCATCCGAATGAGATTTTGGGTATGCGTTTATAAATGGAATTCCGGATATCATGCTGTTCGTCGAGCATTTTTTTTCCGATCGCTGTGATCACATAATATCGCTTCCTTCGCCCGCCGCGGTCTTCAGTGATGCCGCCGAACCGGGATTTAATGAAACCCTTGTCTTCCATGCGTTTTAATACAACATGAACGGCGCTGATATTTATTTTCTTGCCCAGTTCTTCTTCCAGACCCTCCAGGATAGAAACGCCGTAAGCTTCATTGTGCTGTGCGGCTACCATCAGCAATACCAATTCTTCAAACTCGCCCATTGAATGCTGCGTCATGGTGTCATGATTTACTTAACAAACGTGAAAGTAATTAATTAGTTTCACATTTGTTATCTAAATGCTGGAATGCTTTTTTAAGGGAAGCGGCACGACAGAATTGAAGGAAATTTTTTGCACTTCATTTCCTTTCTAAAAAGAGGAGCACGGATTATTGATTTTCATCCGTGCTCTCAGTGGCAATAAATCGACAATCTTTCTTCCTAGGCGATCAGGAGGGCACAGCGCTTCATCGTCTCGTCTTTGTCCCGCCCACTATTGATATTGGCCTGGATCGTGGTAATAAGATCCGTAACATGTTCCCGCTTATAGCCGAATTTGATCGCAAATAAGGTGCACAATCTGCGCTCTTCCTGGTGAACGGACTTGTCGACCGACATCATCAGGGCGAGGTCGAACAACTGACTGAATTTTTCTTTGGGTTCTGTTGGAATCTCGAAAGCCACCGCTGCCGGATTTTTGCGAATTTCTGCAATCTGTTTTTCAGTGATGCCGTTGCGCTTCGCGATGTCGTGCAGCAGATCCATTTCCACGGGTGCGAATGTGCCGTCGGCGGCGGCCATTTCGATCAGGTTTTTCATGTGGCTGCGGGCCGTGCCTTTTCCCTGCCGGAAAAGAGACAGTACATCGGGTAGTTTCATAACGGTTTGGTGATTTGGGGTTGCGTTTCAAGATAAAGATTTTCGGAAAAAATGCTGCTGTCCAGGAAAGATAATATTCACAAATCCGTACTGGTACGGAGGAGATTGATTGTTCTAAAGGGAGAACCTGAGTTCTGAATTTCTAGGACCCGTAATGCATAACAGTTTTGCCGATTCTGCATTAACTTGATATCGCTATGAACAATAGAATGAAATCTTTTCTGATTTGTTTGATTTTTGTCACCTGGAATGCTGCCGCACAGACAACCACGACTATCGTGAAGGTGCCGCCCGCAGACAAACTCAACACATTTTACAACACCAGCCAGGCGCCCCTAAAGCCCCAACACCTTGTAAAGCTTCCCGTCGGTGCGGTGAAGCCGGGAGGTTGGCTCCTCAAATCCCTTGAACTGGAACGGGATGGACTGGCGGGCAACCTCGGCGAAATCAGCATCTGGCTTACAAAAAAGAATAACGCATGGCTGAACAAGGATGGCAAGGGCGACTGGGGGTGGGAAGAGTTGCCTTATTGGCTCAAAGGATATGCAAACATGGGCTATGTGCTACAGGATAAAAAGATCATCGATGAAGCGATGGTGTGGATCAACGGTACGCTCAGCAGCCAGCGGGATAACGGCGACTTTGGCCCTTATGTCTTTTCGAAAACCACCGGCAAGCGTGATCTGTGGGCACAAATGCTGATGCTGTTTGTCTTGCAATCCTATTACGAATACAGTGGTGACCAGCGCGTGATTGATCATATGACCAAATATTTCAAATGGCAGTCCACAATTCCCGATTCTGATTTTCTTACCGACTATTGGGAGAACAGTCGGGGCGGTGATAATCTTTACAGCGTTTACTGGCTTTACAACATCACCCGGGAGTCGTGGCTGCTCGAGCTCGCAACAAAAATTCATCGCAACACCGCCAACTGGCGTCTCACAAACTGGCTTCCAAACTGGCATAACGTCAACATCGCGCAATGTTTTCGTGAGCCTGCCACATACTATCTCCAAAGTGGTGATGCGGCCGATCTGCAGGCAAGCTATGACAACCAGAATCTGATCAGGAATATTTATGGACAAGTGCCAGGCGGAATGTTCGGTGGTGATGAGAATTGCAGAAAGGGCTATGACGACCCGCGTCAGGCGATTGAGACTTGTGGAATGGTTGAGCAAATGACCTCGGATGAAATTTTGTTGCGTATCACCGGCGATAATTTCTGGGCTGAGAACGCTGAAGACGTTGCTTTCAACACCTTTCCCGCCGCATTTATGCCAGATTATCGGTCGCTCCGGTATCTCGTCGCTCCAAACATGGTCGACAGTGATAATAAGAATCATCATCCGGGTATTGATAACGCAGGTCCTTATCTGCAGATGAATCCATTCAGCAGCAGATGTTGTCAGCACAATCATACCAGCGGTTGGGTGTATTACACAGAGAATCTCTGGATGGCAACTCCCGACAATGGATTGGCAGCAGTTTTATATTCCGAAAGCACTGTGACTGCCAGAGTCGCTGATGGGACGAACATTACGATCACCGAGCAGACGCACTACCCATTTGATGAATCCGTGAGCCTGAAATTACAGCTTGGGAAATCAACAAAGTTCCCGTTATACCTGCGAATACCTTCATGGTGTCGATCGGCACGCGTGAAGATCAACAACGAAACGCTTTCCGGTTCATTTGAAGGTGGCAATTATTTGCGACTAGAGCGCGAGTGGAAGGGTGGTGACATCGTGAGTTTGCAGTTTCCGATGGAACTCAGCCTGCGCACGTGGGAAAAAAATAAGGGCAGTGTGAGTGTCAACTACGGGCCGCTTACGTATTCACTGAAGATTAATGAAGAGTATGTCCGGTTCGACAGCAAAGCGATTGCGCAACATGATTCAAAGTGGCAGCCTTCAGCCGATCCTTCGAAATGGCCCTCATATGAAATCCATGCGGCGAGCCCGTGGAACTATGGACTGTCGGGAAACCTGAATGACCTCGCCAAAACATTCACCGTTACACGCAAACCCTGGCCAAAGGATAACTTTCCTTTCGCCACCGCTTCGGTTCCAATTGAAATCACAACGAAAGGAAAGAAAATACCAACCTGGACGATTGATCAATATGGTTTGTGCGACGTGTTGCCCACAAGCCCTGTAAAGAGCGCAGAACCTGACGAGACGATCACATTGATTCCAATGGGTGCCGCACGGCTTCGTATTTCAGCTTTTCCAGTAGTTAAATAAGGGTCATGAAAAAAAGCGTTTTGTTGTTTGCTGTCCTGGCGATTGCGTCGGAATGTTTTGCTCAGACTAATCCGGGTAATCCCGTATTTCCGGGTTGGTATGCGGATCCCGAAGCAGTCCGCTTCGGAGATACGTATTGGATTTATCCCACCTATTCCGACAAGTATGAGAAGCAGGTCTATATGGATGCATTTTCATCCCCTGATCTGGCCCGATGGACGAAACACAACAGAATCATTGATACGACTGCGGTGAAGTGGGCAAAGAAAGCCATGTGGGCACCGGCTGTCGTTGATCACAAGGGTAAGTACTATATCTTCTTTGGTGCAAATGATATTCAAAGTGATCAGGAGTATGGTGGGATCGGTGTCGCTGTTTCAAACACGCCTGCTGGTCCTTTCAAAGATTATCTCGGAAAGCCATTGATCGATAAATTTCACAATGGCGCTCAACCCATAGATCAATTTGTATTCAAAGATCCATCCGGGCAGCTCTATATTATATATGGCGGGTGGCGACATTGCAATATTGCCAAACTCAAGGACGATCTGACTGGATTCGTCCCATTCGACAATGGAGTCGTATTCACAGAAATCACTCCTGAGAACTATGTCGAAGGTCCGTTCATGTTTGTGCGAAACAAAAAATATTATTTTATGTGGTCGGAAGGAGGATGGACGGGAAAAGACTACAGTGTTGCTTATGCCATGGCTGATTCTCCGCTTGGTCCGTTCAAACGCGTGGGAAAAATTTTGCAGCAGGATCCAAAAGTGGCAACAGGCGCCGGGCACCACTCCGTTCTAAAACTTCCCGGTAATGATCAATGGGCGATTGTGTATCACCGGCGTCCGCTCGATCAAACGGATGCCAATGCGAGGGTCACCTGTATCGATCGAATGTATTTTGATGACAAGGGATTCATCAAACCTGTGGTCATCACGAATGAGGGCGTTGGTTCCATTAAATGAGGTTAATCAGGATTTTTTTTATCACTTTTTGCCCTATGGTGGTGATGGCGCAAAGAGAAATTTCCCTTTACGGTAGAGTTGCCCCGGGGTCGGAATCGTGGAACTGGCGGGAAGGGGCGAACGACAGGCCGGCACGACCTCGGTCCGGTGGATGGATCTTTTTTTTAATTGGCTCGATACCGTGGGAATGATGAAGGCTAAGTAATTTCAGGAATGCAACCCAATATAAGATCATGTAAACCCGGGGAATTCGGGAAAGTCGGCCAGTTGATGGTGAGCGTGTATTCCGCCCTCGAAGGATTTCCGAAGCCTTCCGAGCAGCCCAAGTATTATGAAATGCTTGCCAACGTTGAAGATTTCGTAAAAAAACGAGGCACTGAACTTCTGGTCGCTGAGGCGGAAGGGAAAATTCTCGGTGCGGTTGTTTATTTCGACGACATGCAAAATTACGGAAGCGGTGGCATGGCGATTCATGAAAAAAATGCGTCGGGATTCAGATTGCTAGCGGTCGATCCTGCGGCCCGAGGAAAGGGCATCGGAAAAATGCTGGTTGAAGCGTGTATCAGTAAAGCCAAGGAGAAGGGACATCATCAGGTGATCCTTCATACCACCCAATCGATGCAAACGGCCTGGAAGATGTATGAGGCGATGGGGTTCAGGCGTTCAACAGATCTGGACTTTATGCAGGGAACTCTGGAAGTATTTGGTTTTAGAATCAATCTGTAAGGCAGGTCATTTCCTGAGTGCTTCGATCACTTTTGTATCTACCCAACGGATGTCGTCCTTCGACGTAAACAACAGATACTTCCCATCGTGTGTAACAATAGGACAGTATTGAAACCGGTCTTCATTCACACCTTTGCCAAGATTCTTCGCCTCCCCCCAGGTTCCATCACTTTTCTTAAAGCACACATACAAATCGCCAGCACCGAAGCCACCAGGGCGGTCGCTGCAGACAATGAGGTATGATTCATCGGGAGCCACAAAAACATCCCCTTCATAGGCAGGCGTGTTCACGGGTGACTCCAGTCTCAACGCTTTCTGAAATTTTCCGTTTTGAAATTTTGCAGCATACACGTCGTAATTGTCTTTGCCGGTTTCGGACGCTTGTACATTTGAAGAGTAATAGAGCGTACCATTCTGCGTGATGCAACTGTAATATTCATTTTTGACCGAATTAATCTCCGGGCCTGCGTTAACAGGCTTTGACCACCGATCGCCGCTTCGTTCGATGTACCAGATATCAAAATCTTTCTTAGGTCCGTTTCCTGTCAGGGGTTGATCCGAAATAAAATACAGGCGTGATTCATCGGGTGACAAAAACGGATCGTTGTAACTGTACACGTCGTGACGAAGTAATGCTGCAGGTTTTGACCATGCCCCATTGACCAGGGTGATCACGCGTGTCTCAGCTTTTCCATTTTTATCCTGAACAGCGTAATAGAATTCCTTTCCGTTTTTGGAATAGAAGGATCCGAATTCTGATTCGCTTTGAGTGGACACTATATCCGGCGCGAAAACCTGTGATGTAAACCCCGGTTTGGTCTGATTGAAATATTGAATTCCCTCGTGGGTCTGACCACACGCAAAAATCGATGGCAGAAGGAAGAATACGGTTAGTAGTTTTTTCATGTTATAACATCTCAAATCACGACATTCCAAGATAAAGAGTGTTGTTCAAAACAGCATCATTTATGAAATGCACCGGGGTTATGGCTGAATCCCCTTCCCATTAACAACCTGTTAACAACCGTATGGTTGAATAAACTGATTTTTGTAAAAACAAACACACTCTTCGTTATGAAACCGATTTTTTTCTTTCTCCTCTTGTTGATCACCATCCATGGGTTAGCTCAGAAGAAACATCTGCGCGATGATCATAGCATTCCGATCCCTAAACTTGAATTTGATTCGAAAGGAGAAATCAAAATTACCGCATCGACGACATCATCGTCCGCTGATTTTGATTTTCTGATTGGCAAGTGGAAGCTGAGCCATGAAAGACTGAAATCCCGGTTCACAAATTCCAACGAATGGGAGGAGCTGGAAACGATCGTAGAATGTTTCAAGATTCTGGCAGGCACAGGAAACGAAGATGTGGGCAGAGCGGTCTTTGACGGCAAGCCGTGGGAGGGAAGGACGATCCGCCTATTCAATCCCAAGACGCGTCTTTGGAGCTTGCATTGGGTGGCCAGCAACGTGGGCGTGATGGATCCTCCCGTGGTCGGGTCTTTTGACAACGGAATTGGTCACTTCTTTACAAAGGATATTTTTAACGGAAAGCCCATCATTATGATGTTTCGCTGGGATGCCAGAGACAAAGAGCACCCCATCTGGAGCCAGGCGTTTTCGCCTGATAATGGCAAGACCTGGGAGTGGAATTGGTACAATGTCTCTGAACGTATTAAGTAGTTGATTTTCAGCAGAAAACGATTTGTGAAACCCGGTCACTTCCGGAGCGGGTTAGTATTAACATAGAGTTAAAAGATACCATTTTATGACCCGCGATGCATTTTTCTCACCCATGGCACACTATTCGTTTATTCCCTGCGGAATCGCGTGACTTAAATCTCAGGTGAACCATTATCTTCGAAGTTTATTGACACCCCAAATGAAGAGTTTCTCAAGGATTTGCTTCCTCGCGACCGGCATGGTTCTGTGGTGCGCCACGAGCTGGGCACAAGGCACTGGCAAACAAACAACTGGCGTGGTGAATTGTGGTACGCTTATGCCATTACTGGTGGCGCCGGTGCGATTACGGTAACCGTGACACTGACTGGCACGCCCCCTAACCTCGGCGGGTTGGCCTATAGCCAGGTATATATCAGTGAGTTTTCAGGTATTCGTTCAGCATCAGATCCGCTGGATGTATTTGCTGCCAGCCAGGGATCCATGGGTGGCGCGGGTGCTTTTAACAGCGGTGGCGGCGCGTCGCCCACTAACTATTCAAATGAGTTGATTTACGGTAGTGCCGTGGGGCAAGGGCCCGGAACGATAAATAACTCAGTGGCTGCGCCGGCATTTACATCAGCCTCCGGCGCAAATGGCAATCGGGTAGAATTTAGAAACCAGGCCGCAGGTAATACTTCCGTGCAGGCAAACTTCAACATGGTTGGCGGAGGGGGAGCGTATTATGTGAATATGGCTACTTTTCGTACGACCACGTCTGTATTGCCGGTTAAGTTGCGAAGCTTTGATGCGAATGCACAATCCAATGGATCGGTTCGTTTGGATTGGGTAACTGAATCTGAAATCAACAATGATTATTTTGAGGTACAACGATCTGCTGACGGCGTTTCGTGGGAGTCAATTAAGACGGTGAAAGGCGCGGGTAACTCTACTTCAACCATTCACTACACTGAAACTGACGCTACGCCGATTGTGCCCGTAACCTACTATCGGTTGAGGCAGGTTGACTATGATAAATCAAGTGAATACTCTTCGATCCAGCGAGTCGATGTAAGCAGCTCCGAAAAAATGTTGATTCGCGTTCATCCAAACCCTGCCACCGAGTGGTTATACGTTGACGGAACGGAATCATCTCTGAAAGAGATCGCTGTTTTCAATGTGATTGGCGTAAATGTCGGTAACCAGATTTCTGATATCGTTGAAAGGGACGGAGGTATCAGCATCAACGTGGGTAATCTTCATGCCGGACTTTACATTCTTCACGTCGGCAAGACAGCCGTAAAGTTCTATAAGCAGTAAAATCCACTGTGGAACATCAGCTCTGACTTGAGTCCATGGACGACTTTATGTAGTCTTTCCGGAATTTTTGATAGATCCCGATTAACTTCGCACTTCCATGCGTGATCCTCAGGAATTCTATATTGCTAACGTCAGTGCGAGCGCTGCGAAGTTGAACGAGATCAAATCCCGCCTTGGGACCATATCGAATATAAGACTGCTGATTGCCCTGATTTTCGCCGCGAGTATGTATGGCGCCGTATCTTTTACCATGAACCTGCTGTGGATTTCGGGTTTGCTCGTGATAGCGTTCTTCTATTTCGTCAAACGAAGCGCGGAACTTTCCCGCGACCAGGAGATCGCGGAGAAGATATTGCAGCTTAATAAAAACGAGCTTGACTTTATCAGGGGAAACAAAAGTGTTTTTGATACCGGATTAGATCTTGTTCCCAAAGACCATCTCTACGCTTTGGACCTTGATATTTTTGGAACCGGCTCGCTGTTTCAGGCTGTCAATAGAACTGTAATTTTTGAAGGCCGCGCATTGCTCGCACAGGATCTTCTGAATCCGTTGTCTGCCAAGGATACCATTCTGGAGCGTGCCCATGCGGTGGAGGAACTCAAAGAGGAGGTCGAATGGCGTCAGCGGTTTTACGCCAGCGGGGCTCTTTCGGGCGAAACCAGAGAAGATTCTCACGAAATGCGTACATGGATTGCTCAGTCTTCGTTCTACAAGGAAAGAAAACTATGGCTTTGGATTGCCGCCACAATTACAACCCTGTCGTCATTGATCCTGCTTTATATCATCGCCACTTTTGATAGCGCAATGTTCCCGCAATATTTCATGGTGGCTGTTGCGTTGATCGGCTTCAATTCGACGGTAATGCTTGCTCATAATAAAGATCAAAAGAAATATTTCGATCAGTTCGGGCGCAGAACGAAGCTCTACGAGAAGTTTTCTGTCTTGTTCAAGATGGTGGCCCATCATGAATTCAAATCCAAGCTCGGAAAAAATATCAACCATGACACCCGCGAGGCGTCGGACGCCTTTTTAAAGCTTTCGCGGCTCTCCAATCTTGCTGATCAGCGTCTAAATGGACTTATGGGTCCTTTTCTCAATGGACTCTTTTGTTTTGACGTGTGGACCATACGCAGGATCGAAAACTGGAGACTAAGCCATGGTCGTCAGAGCCTTGAATGGTTGCAGGCACTTGCAAGAATGGACATGGTGAGCACCCTGGCTAATTTTTCATTCAATCATCCAACCTTCTGCGATGCTTCAATTGATGAAAGCGGCCGCGCGATCAATGCTCAGGCCATGGGGCATCCACTGCTCGCATCGTCTGTTAAAAATGATTATCACGTGGGCGTCACCTCCAGTGCTCACATCATCACCGGATCCAATATGGCAGGAAAGAGCACGTTCATCCGGGCTACAGGCTTGAATGTTATTCTTGCCTTAAATGGCATGCCCGTTTGTGCGAAATCATTTTCTTGTCCAGTGATGGGAATTGCGACCTGTATTCGGATCACCGATTCACTCGAAGATGATACTTCTTATTTCAAAGCCGAGCTCATACGTTTGAAACACATCGTCGACCGGCTTACTCAGCCCGGCGAGTGCCTCGTTTTGTTGGACGAAATCCTGCGCGGAACAAACTCCGACGATAAACGAAATGGCACTATGTCATTTTACCGGAAACTCAGGAATTTTAACTGTCTCGCTCTCCTGGCCACCCATGACCTGGCCGTGGGACATCTGGCGACCGAGGACCCCATGTACTTCGAGAATTTTTGTTTCGAAAGCAGCGTGCAAAACGGTGAACTTCATTTTGATTACAAACTGCGAAAGGGTGTTTCGTCGTCCACCAACGCCACGTTTCTTATGAAGGGGCTGGGCCTCATCGACTGACCCTCTTAGTCTACGGGTTAATCCTGCCTTCCGATTCTATGTGGGGTCAGTTGACACCCTCCTGATTTCCACGCTATTTCCTTTTCCATTCAGGATAGGGCAGCCTTTTGAAAGCCTCACCGCATCCTCGAAACTGTCCGCTTTGATGGTGATGAAACCCGCGATGGATTCTTTTATTTCGACGAAAGGTCCGTCTGTGACCAGGTGGTCTTTGAGGACTTTTCCTTCCCGCGATAGTCCCTTGCCTCCGGCAAATTTATTTTCCGCAACAATGGTGTTTACCCACGCATGATATTGATCCATATAGATCTTCATTTGTTCAGCGCTGGGTTGAGATTCTTTGGTGAGAATGTCTATTCGAAATAATAAAATGAATTCATCCATGATGTTGGGTTTAGGTGTTTTTTCGAGGCGCGTAGCAAAGCAATATACTCCCGCTCCTGAAAACCTTTGAGTTTACAAGTTGAAGATGAAGTTCATTTTTGATGCCTTTGAACAGAGTTGTTCCCTTGGCGATGGCGACCGGATCAAGTAGAAACTGATATTCGTCGATGATTCCGGCTTCGGCAAATTGGGATACGATGCTTCCGCTTCCGAGAATGGTCATGATTTTTCCTTCATGCTTCAGTTTCAATACTTGGTCTGTTATATTTTTACTGATAATCCGCGTGTTGTTCCAGTGTGCTTTTCGAAGTCGTTTCGAAAAAACTATTTTTTCTGACTTGTTCATGCCGTCCGCGACTTTTGGCATCGCTTGATAGGCGGCTTCCGATGGCCAAAAGCCAGACATCATATCATACGTTGTTCTGCCAAACAGCAAAATACTCCCTGACTGCGCCCCTTCGGATGCGAAATCCTGCTCATCTTCACCAGCGTTTTGTTTGTGCCAGCTGATGTCCTCTTTGGAGCCTTTGTAGTATCCGTTTAAGGTGATGAAGTTAAATACCTGCAATTTGCCCATGTTATTTGCGTTTATGCTCTGTTAACAAACAGACGCCCGCAAATTGGACAATTGAGAGTGATTTTTTTGCCGGAGGTCAGGTATTGAGATAGAATTCGATTCGACGGATCCGCCCGCCGTAAAACTTCTTTAGCAGCCAGCCTGCGGTGACAAGAAACACCAGCAGATAAGCTACGATCATGATTTTAATCCAAAGGGCAAGTGCCAGAAAGGACTCATCCAGCGAGAAGAGTACCAGCAAGCCAACGATCATGCCGTATGTGGCCCATTTGTACAAAAACAGAGTTCTTTTATAGTAATCAACAAATGCAGACATGCTGGTTCTTATATCGAGACCGAAATCAAAGTGAGCAAGATATTGAACGGATTTGTAGAGACGATAGTAAATAGGGAGTGATACGAGGTTCGCAACGATAACGAGCTTGTACAAAAAGTTTTGTATAGCACCGCCGAAGATCATCACGGTGATTGCAAAAATGAGATTGAGACAAAGGGTCACAACGATGTCGGAAGTAAATGATCTTCGAATTGATCGATGAGATCCCTGTATGATCTTCATCACCCGCTCGCGGTCGTACTCGTCGCCGATGGTGTTGGCTTCCGGTGTTTTCCAGATCGTTTTCAGATCATCGAGTTCCATAATTCGATAATATATTTTTGATTTTTATTTTGATCCGGTTAAGCCTTACCCCGATGTTGGTTTCCGTGAGGCCTGTGATCTCTGCCATGTCCCGATAGCTCAGTTCATCAAGGTAAAGTATAACGATGGATTTCTCCTGTTCGTCAAGTTGTGCGAGAGCATGATATAGCAAAGCTGTTTTTTCGTTGTCAGAGTCATCGCTGGCGCGGTGTTCGATGGCTTCCAACCCGGTGAGGCGACCTGAAAATTTGTTCTTTCGATTTTGGTAAAGGGCGGTGTTCAAAGCCACGCGATAGAGCCAGGTTGAGAATTTCGATCTGCCTTCGAATTTTGGGTAAGACAACCAGGCATTTAAAACGATCTCCTGGTAAAGATCATCGGCATCATCGCGGGTGGCGCCATAGATGCGGCAGATCTTCATCACAATGCCCTTGTGAGTGACGATCTCAGAAGAAAACTTTTCCGCCAGGCCGTCAGTCATTGCAAATGTCGTTGCCAGGGAGTCGGTCAAGGGTCTTTTTCAAGTGGATTTACAATAAGTGACCGAAGTTGGTCAAAACTTACAGCACTGAGAGCAGAATATCCAATATTGAAAAACTAATCCTAAACTGCTGCTGGCAACCTCATCCGCGTTTAGTCTGTGGTGCCTGGATCTGGAATCGCAATCTTAAACCTTAGCACTTTTAGCGTTAAACTAAAGGAGTGCAGCGTACATCTTTTCCCGCGCTTTTTCTAGACCAGCATGAAGGGGGCTTTCAGTTACAGTGCCAAGATTGATGGCGATGAACATAAACGTTTTTTTGGCTGGAAAATAGTAAAGTTCACAGCCCGCACCGATGCCGCCGCCGCTATGACCGAAACCTTCAATGCCATTGACGGTCACGTGGGCGAGGCCCAGGCCGTAGCGTTCATTTCCTTTGGTGTCTTTCACCCAGGTTTTCATTTGTGCGAGGGTTGACTCTGAAAGGAGTTTGCCATCAACCAGTCCCTTCAAAAATTTGACAGCCTCTACCGGAGTGGTTACGATTCCATCATCGCCAATGAGTGTTGACACATTGGTTCGCTGCATCTTCGAAACGTTTTCAACCCGGCCATCGGAATAACGATCCCAATACGTGTTGACAATGGTCGGATATTCAATGTAGCCTGTCTCATGTCGGTAAAAGGTGTGAGTGAGCTCAAGCGGTTTAAAAATATGTTCCGAGATAAATTTTGCATGATCCCCGGTGATTTCATCCGCGATCAGCGCAAGCAATAAATAATTTGTGTTGCGATAGGAATATCTGCTTCCGGGTGTGAAAGTAAGTGGTTTGCCTTCTATGAACTTCAGGTAATCCTCCGGGGTAAAGAAATGATCCGGCTCCTGAAACAACACGCTTACGTAAGCAGGTGCAAAATTGTATTCAGGAATCCCTGATGTGTGATTCAGCAACATCCGCATCGTCACTTTGTCCCCATCCACGACGTAGTGACTGTATCGCTGTGGTAGATAATTCGTCATAGGTGCATCAAGGTCGATCTTGCCCTGCTCATACAATTTGAGGATTGCAACAGCCATGTAGCTTTTAGATATGCTCTGCAAATATTGGAGATAGCAGCCCTCCATGGGGGTGTTATCTTCAATCCGCGCAACGCCGGCTGAGGCTGTCCACCAACCTTCTTCCGTAAAGGTTGCGAATGAGGTTCCGGGCACACCGTTATTCACCAATTCCTGGAGAGCGCTTGTGACGCCAGCTGCTCTGGAAAAACTTGTTGCGGGGTCTTTAGGCGGTTCGCATGACGTGATCAAAATGCCTTGCAGATATCTGTCTGAACAACCTGTGAGTGCGGCCAGTAAAAGGACAGTAAAGATCTTTTTCATAGGCATATTTTTTTAGTTGGAATGGATTCGCGCGCCAACC
The DNA here is from genome assembly GCA_044227305.1 of Cyclobacteriaceae bacterium. Classification (GTDB taxonomy): domain Bacteria; phylum Bacteroidota; class Bacteroidia; order Cytophagales; family Cyclobacteriaceae; genus ELB16-189. The sequence continues at coordinate 782,592 of JBGAFJ010000004.1, forward strand.
TGTATCAGCGTTTGTGGGACGATTGGGATGCTCTGACTATAATTATTGAGAACCATAAATTGGTATGTAACAAACGGTGCGACGTAGGTTGAAGTTGCGTATTGCCGGTATCCCAGGGACACGCCGACAGGTATAGTGAGCATGCCTTTTCCACGATGACCGTCAGAAATCCATTTGCCATTGACTTGCTTAAAGGCTTCCACGGGCCGGAATTCATGCAGGTATCCAAGTCCAGCCTTCACTTCGGCAAATCCTGTATCTCCAAAACCTGGCCTCCAGGCTGTTTGTGTGTAGAAAAGCAGACCATTACCCACGGTTTTGTTGTGAAACCATACAAACTGAAATTGCTGCACCCAATTGTCGTGACCGTTCAGACTTACTTCAGTGCCAACGCCAAAGCCGATGTTGCGAAAATTGGAGGTAATATGTTTGAATGGAAGGGAAAGGGCATGAAACTGTACCGATAGGATCAGCGGGAAATTCCTGTGTCCAGAGGGGTCGCTGGCTTGCCCGAACCCCGAAAATACAGGTGCTGCCAGCGCGAGGATTAATAAAATCTTAGATCTCATCCGCTTCAATTTTTAATGCAAAACAACGGAGGTAGCCCCTGCCAGGTGGTCAATTTTCAGACTTTTCCCCTGGAGTGTAGCAGTGGAGCCACTGAAGTGAGATTATTCCGGCCGAAACCAGCTTTTAAATGCAGGCGCTTTTGTGCGACTCATGGGAATTTCCCCGGGAAATATGTCGTGTGAGACCAGGAGCACAGTTAGTTTTCCGTTTTCAGTTCTTTTGAAACCGGTAATCATTCGCCTGTGGATTATGAACTGCCGATTCACACGAAAGAAGAGGGCCGACGGGAGTTGCTCCTCGGTCTTGTCAAGAGATTGGTCCAGGTAGTATTTTTTGCCTGCACTGACGTAAGCGACCACATACTCCCCATCAACATACAGTCCTTGCAGATCATCGAACTCCAGGCGCAGATCCTGTTTCCCTTGTTTTACGAGTAGTCCACCCGCTTTGATCCTGTTTTCCTCGCGGCGCAATGCTTCCGACTGCTGCCACTGGTTGAAGAAATGAAGTCCGATGTAGATACCATTCACCACGATGAGCCAAATCGCGATGATCAGGAGATCCATTGTGTAGAAATTGAGCGGTGCCGCTTTTCCCTTTGCGATGAAGCTCACAATTTCTGTGAGGGCGGCGATAACCGCCAGCCCAACCATGACCGTCGCTGGAAGCTGGATCAGAATTCTTCGCCGGGGTGACAGATCAAAGGGAATTTTCTTGTCCATAACAAGGATGAGTGCTCGTATTGACAACCACGCAGCATATCCCTGCACGGTATCAAGGGTAAAAGTGAGCAACAGAAAGGTATTCCACTGGATGTTGGAATAGGTGAGGTGGTAGTTGAAAGCACTGATGAAAGGAATCAAAATAAGGAACAAAGCAATGTCCGGATGGTAAGGGTTGCGTTTTTGTTCCGGCATGGAGAAGCGGGTTGTTAGAACGTCGAAAATATAAAAAAATTAACTCGCGATGCCCCGTTCAGCCATGAGGGCACAGGGCCCCCTTTGAACTTTAAACTTCAACTTTAAACTTTCAACTTTCAACTCTCAACTTTCAACTCTAAATAAACTTCCCCAAAGGGCTCCCACCGCGCGTTGACTTGTATTTCACATACCATCTGCATGCTCCATAAAGTATAATAACATCAATCAGAAACGTCAGGTAAAGTAGTGGCAATGTCCACATGGATTCCGGAGAGACCTGGGCGAATGGTGCATACGTGAACCATTCCTGATGTGTATCCCCGTCCCGGAGGAAATATACAAGCAATGCACTCAAATGGATGACAGGTATGTGCAGCAGGTAGTAGAAGAAAGGAACGCGTCCGAAGATGGCGAGCACATTTGTCAGCCATCCTTTGGCTCTTTCTGCGAAAGGTATCAACGCGATTGCCGGTCCCAGTGTCATCATAAGAAAGAGAGCCGACGCCGGATACTTTTGCTGACCCAACAATCTGAAAAGGAATGGGGCGGAGTTCTCATTGCCAGGTGCAGTAAGAATGAAGATCGTCCCTACGATGATGTAGGTGATGATCATCCCCACGCCGAGGCGAGTGCAAAGCTGATCGCGCCGGGTTGCCTCTTTCGTGATAATCACGCCAAAACCGTAGCCCGCCATCATCACGCCGATCCAGGGTACGATGACATACAACACAGCGAAGGGTGACACAGCATTTCCGCCTGAACTGTAAATAAATTCCCAAAAGCCACTGAAAGCCTGCCTTGAAGATTCGGGAAAAATCAAGGGAACGAATGCAAGCAGCTTTTGCAACAGGACGATGCTGATGCCGGCTATTCCGATTTTACGAGGACTTAAACTTACCATGGTTCCCAGCAATATCATGCACCAACCAATCATCCAGATGACGCCCGCCAGAATGAACTCAGACCATTTGAGATTGAAACACCAGCTGTAGCGGATCAATGTGAGTTCCAGAAGAACTAGTATGGCACCGCGTGTAAACAGGAAGCGTGACAGGGTTCTCAAATCCCCGGTTTTTTTTCCATACAGGAATGCAGATGTGCCTGCGAAGAAAACGAACACCGGCGCGCAGAAGTGAGTGATCCAGCGGGTGAAGAAAATGGCAGGATCTGGACCGCCGGCGGGTACGCCCGCATAAACGCGCACGTGATCGATGGCCATGAGTACCATCACCGCTCCGCGAATGATATCCAATGATTGAATCCGGCCGGGTCTTATGAGTTCGCTGTTCATAACCGTTGTTTTGCGCTTATCAAATCTAATATATGTTTCGCTTTTGTCAAAATACTGGTAAGCCACAAAGGTCTCAAAGACGAGAAGAATCACAAGGAATTGAAGTTGCGTCGCACCGCCCGCGAGGTTAACTTGATAGGATGAAAAAGATTCCTTTCACTGGCACGATACTATTCCTCATCGTGGTATCCATTACAGCATCTGGTCAGCAATCACAAATTGAAGAACCTTATAAGCCGGGACCGGATGCGCAAAGGCAGGAGGGTGTTCCCAAAGGGACCGTGACCACTGTTTTGTGGGAAAGCAAAGTGTATCCCAACACCAAACGCAATTACTACGTGTATGTGCCGGCACAGTACGATGCCAGGAAACCGGCTGCGTTGATGATATTTCAGGATGGGCATGCTTACCTCAATGAAGAAGGCGACTTCCGAACGACGATTGTATACGATAACCTTATTCACCGCAAAGAACTTCCAGTCACGATTTGCCTCTTTGTCGATCCGGGATATTTCTCTAACGCGCCTGTTCCTGAAAATTTCTTCCGAAGTGGCAACCGCAGTTTTGAGTACGACGACCTCAGCGATCAATATGCAACGTTCCTGATGACAGAACTTATTCCGGAGGTGAAAAAGAAGTACAACATTTCCGATGATCCTAAAATGCATGGAATTGGTGGCCTCTCGTCGGGTGCGATATGTGCATTCACCGCTGCCTGGACGCACCCGGAATATTTTCAAAAAGTCCTAAGCCACATCGGCAGCTATACAGACATTCGGGGTGGAGACAAATACCCGGCTATGATTCGTAAGAGTGGGAAGAAAGATATTCGCATCTTCTTGCAGGACGGAAACCAGGATCTCAACAATATCTATGGTGACTGGTGGCTCGCAAACCTTCAAATGGAATCGGCCTTTAAATACAAGGGGTACGACTATAAATTCGTGTCAGGCAACGGCGGACACAACGGTAAACACGCCGGTTCTGTCTTACCGGAAGCGTTAAAATGGCTTTGGAGATAAGACATCGCGCACTGAAAGAGGTATCGAATTCCGAAACGCTCTCAATGTGACGCAACGTACTGGTCAGCAACGTCTGCTTCCGGTGCGTTCCGCCTTACCGAGGCGACGCCATTTTCCATCGCTGCATGGCTCTCGTACATTTCGCTGGTGCCAATGACCTGACCGTTGGTGGCTTTGAGGTTGAAATAAGGCTTACCGTTATTAGATACCTTTCGATCGAACGCGGAGTCTGTGTTGGAGTTATTTCGAACGGAGTCTATGCCTTTTTCGCAAGCGGCTTTCGTTTTATAGCCCTCACTGGTAAGGATGACCTGATTGTTGTCGGCGAGCAGGTTGAACTGGTATTCCAGGTTGCTCCTCCTGCTGATGATAAATTTTCCCATGATTTTTAAAATTTAGTTTTTAAAAATCGGGTTCTGCTTTTACCTCCAGGCTTAGTGTCTGTTTAATGTGTGTTAAATTGCTTTGGAGGCCGGCTTGAAAATCCCATGATATTCGGTTTCGATCCGAAAATGTGTGTTAAGCTTATTTGAACTCATTTCACCGTTACTTTATGAAAAAATTGATTCTGATTGTGCTTGTTGCATCCTTGGGGCAAGCTTTTGCGCAGAAACCCGCGGTCTGGAGGGGCAAGAAATGTGCTGTTGTGCTTACCTATGATGACGCGCTCAACGTCCACCTGGACAACGCCATTCCGTTGCTGGACTCCCTGGGATTCAAGGGCCCATTTTATCTTTCCGGATATTTTCCGGGATTCAAAAACCGGATTGAAGATTGGAGGAAGGCGGCATCTGGTGGTCATGAATTGGCCAATCATACCCTTTTTCACCCTTGTATTGGAAACCGACCAGGACGTGAATGGGTGAAACCAGATCAGGCGATGGAGAAATACACACTTCAAAGGATGCGGGATGAAATGCGGATGACTAATGTTCTTTTGAGGACACTGGATGGAAAATCCAAGAGGACTTTTGCCTATCCGTGTGGCGACACCCGGATCGGCGATTCACTATATATAAAAGGAATGAAAAATGATTTTGTTGCCTCGCGTGGTACGAAAGCCGAATCGCTAAAGATCACAGAGATCGATCTTGATGAAATAGGATGTTACGGAGTGAATGGAGACAAGGGCGAAGACCTGATTCGTTTGGTTAAGAAAGGTATGGAGGAAAACTCTTTGGTTGTTTTTCTTTTTCATGGTGTGGGTGGTGAGCACGGATTGAATGTGTCGTTGCGGGATCACCGTGTTTTACTTGATTTTCTGAAACAAAACGAGAAGGATCTTTGGGTCACCACGATGGTAGACGCTGCTGAACATGTCAAATTAATGCAGGGGAAGTGAAGATATGGTGTCGGTTATTTAACATGTCGGACATTTAAAATGTCCGACATCTAAAAAAAATACTCCCTAAACGCTAGATACCCAGGAAAGATTTATTCCTTCTTACTTTCTGAATTCCGTCAGGAAAACAATACACTTATGCGTAAGAATAAGCAAAGCGCGTGGATGGATTTCGAAAGTGCGGATTCACAGATTGAAATAAAAAAAGAACCCCGACAGTTGCCTGCCGGGGTATGGGTGCCTCTAAACCGTAAAAGAGGCTTTAACACATAAACCCAAATCTTACACGAAGAAGGGAACGCCGGGCGTAGCGTACTTTTTCATGCCTTCTTCGTTGATCTCTACACCAATGCCGGGCTTCTCCGACAACGTGATGAAACTTTTATCCACGAAATCAGGATTGCCATCCCACTTCACGATCTCTTTGAACATCGGATCGGTGTGGAAATAGATCTGCCATTCCAATATCAGGAAGTTGGGAACCGATGCACATACATGACTTGCTGCCATCGCGCCAAGGAAAGACGCAACCATGTGAGGTGCGAAAGGTACATAGTACAGGTTGGCCAGGTTCGCGATGCGCTGACCTTCGCCCAGTCCACCTGCTTTTTGCAGATCAGGCATGATGATGTCAACGGCACCTATTTCCAATAACGGCCTGAAGCCTTGTGCGAGGTAGTGATTTTCCCCGGCACAAATCGGAGTCGTAGTCTGGTCAGCGATCTTCTTATATGCTTCCGCATTTTCTGCCGGGATCGGCTCCTCCAACCACATCAGACCGAGGTGATCCAGTCGCTTCGCAATTCTCTCTGCAGTAGGCGCATCATAACGGCCATGCATGTCGAGGCAGATGTCGATCATCGGGCCCACGGCTTCGCGTGCGGCAGTCACCTGATCCACCATACGTTGAATTTCACCCGGACTTGCGGTCCAGTTGTAGCGATCGTATTTGGCCGGATCGTTTGCCTGATCAAGGTCAAATTTGATGGCATTGAAACCTCTGTTCTTCGCGTTGGTTGCTGCGTCAGCGAAGTCTTTCGGTGTTGGCAGGCGGTTTTGGTAAAGGGCTGTGTCGCAATAAACGCGGATCTTATCGCGGAACTTTCCTCCCAACAACTGGTATACAGGAAGATTCAAAGCCTTTCCGGCAAGATCCCACAACGCAGTCTCAACAGCCGTAAGAACGGCTACAAACATTCCCGACTGAGCACCTTCGAAAAATCCTGAGCGACGGATGTCTTCGAAGAGTCTATGCACGTTGAGCGGACTTTGTCCTTTGATACGCTCACCAAACATTTTCACAAGGTGGTAAGTACCCGGCGTGGCGTCGACGCCTTCACCGCAACCCCAGATGTTTTGGTTTGTATAAATTTTTACGAATAGACTGTGGCCATTGCGAATGTATCCACACTTGATCTCCGTGATCTTCAGGTCTGAAGGCGCGGACATCTTTGGTGTGTTGTCGATGGCAGTCTCATAAGCATTTCCGAATGTTTGAGACAAAGGAGCGGCGATTGCGCCTGCGGCCAATGCACTTTTTGCAAGGAATGACCGGCGTGAAGTTTTGTTTGACATGCTATTTGGATGGTTATAAGGTTTAAAAATTACCAGGTACGGTTTTTAAGAAACTCCTGTATTTGTTCTTTCGGAACCGGGAGTTCATTGACGTGATCATTCAGCCACTTGGAGAAATCCTTCTCAATATCATCTGACCAGCGGTTGTCGATCTGTGCAGCGGTGTACTTCTTTTCCTTGATCCGGAGGTGGCCGAACATATCACGCAGCCTAACGATCTCGGATGTTTTTACAACTTTCTCGGCAAGATGAGGGGGGATGAAGATCACGCCGCCATCACGACCCAATACCACGTCGCCGGGCATGCAAGTGGCCTTGCCGATGCGAGTAGGCTGGTTGATGCCAACCAGTGTGGTATTCAGGTCTCCATCCGGATTATTCAGGTGATGGGAGGGATGATAGGTTCTGAAAAGTGATGTGAACGACTTGAATTCCTTCAAGCCATTGATATCGCGGATGGCGCCGTCATATACAATTCCGTTACCGGAGTTGGTCAAGATGGCCATGCCCACATTGTCGCCGATGGTCGGGCCGTCTTCAGTGGCGCCAAACTGATCCACGACATACACATCTCCCTTTACCAACATCGCCACGGTCCAGGCATTTTGTGACTTGATCCTGCCATCCGTTTTGTGGCCTTTGTCGTCAATGGCGCGGTGCAGGTCGGGGCGGCCCGGCATGAACGTAGCGGTGACCGCGCGACCGACCAACACACTGTCCGGGTTGATCATCATCCAGCCATCATCATAATTGTGTTTGTAATTGTCGCCTTTCAGTACAGCCCATGCCTCTTCGAGGGTCACGAGCTTCATGCGCTTTAGAATGTTATCAGGGACTTTGGGTCTGCCGTCTGGGAAGCGTTCGCCTTTCCACTCTGCGGTGAGCAGCATCAGATAGTCCTTGGAGATTTGTTGCGCATTTGTGTATGTGGCCGCAGCAAGAAAAACTGCAGCTAGAAACAGTTGTTTTGATTTTTTCATATCGATCATTTTGGATTTCAATTTTTTGTAACAGAATCTTCGGGTGGTCGACGGTGCCAATAGGAGGCGAGTATTGAACCTGTGATGTTCATCAGGGGTCCAAAAACGGCGGGCGCCAATCCGACGGTTGCGATCTTTCCCATTTCTTTGGCTATGCCGGAAGCAAGTCCACCATTTTGCATCCCCACCTCTATAGCGATTGTTCGGCAGTCACGTTCATCCATTTTGAACAAACGTCCTGACCAATAACCCAGTAAGTAGCCAAACATATTGTGCACGAGTACGATGCCGATCAATAACAAACCGATATCGAGCAAACTGTTCCTTCCGGCAGCCGTAATGATCGCGATGATCAATCCGATGCCTGCCATGGAAACCAGCGGCATGGCATTGTCAAGCCACTTGGATTTGCCGTGTAAAAGTTTGTTGAAAATCAGTCCGGCGCCGATTGGGATGATCACCATTTTTGAGATATCCCACATCATGTTGAGTATACTGATTTCCACCAGCGCTCCCGCCAGCAGTTTCATTAATACTGGGGTGATGAACGGGGCGATCAAAGTGGTGACAGACGTAATGGTGATCGACAAAGCGAGGTTTGCTTTTGCCAGGTAGTTCATCACGTTGGAGGCAAGTCCGCTGGGAGAGCACCCGATCAGCACGATTCCTGCCGCGATTTCAGGTTCAAGTCCGCTTAAGTTGGCGAGGGCGAATCCCAGCAGTGGCATGATGATAAATTGTGATGCGACTCCAATCACAACCGCCTTCGGAGTTTTTACAACGGAAACAAAATCCTGAATGCTCATCGACGTACCCATGCCAAACATAATGATCTGGATGAGTGGGATAATGAGACCCGATAATTTGAAACCGTTGATTTCCTGGAAATTTGCGGGATAGTAAAGCGCTGTGGTGACGGCGGCGAAGATCATCAGGGAATAGGAGAATCCCTTCAGGTTTTCATGTCCGCGAAACCCAATCGCGAGGAAAATAAAAAATGAAATGAAATAAGGGCCGGCGTTGGCGACACCCGATTGCATGGAAACGATGATCGTTACCAGCAACATCAGCGCCGCGAGGCCGAGGAGGATCCTGTATACAAGAGCGCTATTCATTAAACTACGGTTTAGGTACGATGTTCGGAATTTATGTTCTCTCCTGGTTAGAAGAAGTAATCAAAACCAGGGACAGAAGCCTGGGTGAAGTGGTCTTCCGCAAAATTGCGGAAGACCATCACCGCGATTTACTAATCAACTGTAAGTTCTGTCGTGCGAACGCTTTTCATCCCACTCTTTGGTCGGCGCGAAATAGGTCGTATCGGAAGGGTGAAGATGTTTTTTCACTTCTTCGTCGATGAGCTCAATGCCAAGCCCGGGAGCAGAAAGTGGAACGGGTGCATATCCTTTATCGATGAGCTTGCGACCGTCTGTGGTTTTGACCAAACCTTCCCACCAAGGGAGATCAACCGAATGATGCTCGAGCGCGAGGAAGTTTTGTGTGGCGGCAGCGCAATGCACGTTGGCCATAAACGATACCGGCGTGCCGGCCTGGTGCATGGCCATAGCGATGCCTGCTTCTTCAGCATAATCTCCGATGCGTTTTGTTTCGAGCAACCCGCCTGATGATGCGAGATCGGGGTGAATGATATCTACCGCACGGTTGTCGATAAGATCTTTGAAACCGTCGAGGAGGAAGATGTCTTCACCAGTGAGTACAGGCGTTTCCAGCGCTTCACTGATAGTCTTGTGTTGTTGCCACATCTGCCAGGGCACCATATCTTCCAGCCAGGCAAGACGATATTTTTCCAATTTTCTTCCCAAACGAATACAGTTATTCATGTCGATGTGTCCGTAATGGTCGGTTGACAGCGGAATTTCATATCCTACCATGCTGCGTACATTGTCGACAATCTTCGCCATCTCATCAAGACCTTTTTCGGTAATCTGGATACCGGTGAAAGGGTGTTTGGTGTTTGCATAAGACATATATCCACCCTGCCACTGGCTGGAGCCCTCTTTAAAGATGTTGGGGTTTACCAATGCGCCGGGAATGTCTTTCACTTCGTTAATGGAGACGTCCATCTTCAACCATGAATAGCCTTGCGTCTCTGTCCGGTATTTGATCAGTTTCAATTGTTCTTCCGGACTTTTTGCTTCGGGCGTGTCAGCGTAGATGCGCACGGTGTCGCGATATCTTCCACCCAGCAGCTGCCACGCAGGAACGTTATACGCTTTTCCGCAGAGGTCCCACAGTGCCATTTCCACGCCGCACACACCACCCGCCTGGCGAGCAGGACCGCCAAACTGCTTTATGATCTTGAATATTTTTTCAACGTTACAGGGATTTTCGCCGAGTATCCGGCTCTTCAGCATCAGTGCGTAGCGCGGATCGGCGCCGTCACGCACTTCGCCCAGGCCATAGATACCCTGGTTTGTATCAATGCGGATAATCGCCGTGCGTCCAAGCACTGTCGTAACACAGTAGCGCAGGTCAGTAATCTTAAGCTCTGAAGGCGCAGACGCTTTCTGAACTTTCGACGTGGTCTGTGCCATCGAGTCTTCGAATGACAATCCGAGCAGACTGGTCATCGTCATCCCACCAAGCGCAGTTTTTTTAAGAAAATTTCTGCGGCTTGATCCGGTTGACGGGTTGTCGATCTCGGCCTGGCGTGCGGCTGCTTCTGAAGCCTCACGCTGCTTGTTACTTTTTGCTATTTGTTGAATGATACTTTTCATACACGGTTCAGGTTTAAAGTGATAATCGATTAATAGTTGCGTGACTTGAGATAGTCGTCGAGTTCCTTCTTGGTCATCGGCAACTTGCCAGGATAGCTGTTCAGCCATCCGAGAAAGTCCTTCTTGATTGCTTCAGTCCATTCGCTGTCGATCTCGCCTGCGAGGTATTTCTTCTCACGAAGGCGTTGATGACCGAACTCGTCGCGAAGGGCAGTTACTTCAGAAGTGAGCACGAGTTCTTCTACGAGGTGCGCGGGAATGAAGATTGTTCCGTATTTTTTTGCCAGCACCACATCGCCGGGAAGAACCGTTGCCCTGCCAATCCGGATGGGAGTATTGATGGTGAGCAACATCATCTCGCGAATGAATGAAGGATCCTGTCCTTTCCACCAACCGTTAAATCCCTTGATCTCGCTGAGTCCTTCCACGTCCCGCACAGATCCGTAGAAGATCACGCCACGCTGTGACTTTGCATAGATTGAGTTGCCCAGGTTGTCGCCTATCAAGGTGCCGTCAGCCATTTTACCATAGCTGTCTGCGACATATACATCGCCGGGTGTGAGAATATCAATAGGCCACGAGTTGGTGCCGCCTTTTTGCGAGCGACCCTCAACCTTACCTTGCTCTTTCACCTGGTTCTGAAGATCAGGTCGCAACGGGATGTATTGCGCTGTGACCACACGACCCGTCATCGCGCTGTCAGGCAAAAGGATATTCCAGTCACCTTCGTATTGATTGTTGTATCCTTTGTTTCTCAGGACACCCCAGGCTTCTTCCATTGAAATGTTCTTCAATCGTGCCAGGATGGCATCGGATACTTTGGGCCTTCCATCCGGAAAGCGTTCGCCCTTCCATTCGGAAGTGAGTGCCTTGATGTATTCGGGTGAAGCGCCGACGCGCTGTGCAGACGAATAGAAACTGCCAAGGACAAACAGTGAGACGATTACGGTTATTTTTCTCATGTTATCTGTTCGTTAAATGTTATTTGGGTTTATGACTATTTATATAGTTAGGATAAGTGAAATGCGTTATTCTAATGACCACTTGCAAAGGTTTTTTGCCGATTACACAATTACATCATAATTACCTTCTAATGACATGGGCAACCTTTACAGTTGCCCATGTTTTTTGGTGATATCAGAGATTGCTATCTATTTAAATAGCGCACATACTTACAAGGGACTATTTAGCCCAGTACACTTTCGTTCCGAGGCCATCCGATCCACCCATCGCCTGAACAGCCGCGCTCCAGTTGGTCGTGTTCACGAGACTTTCAGATGGCGGATACGTAATACGATTGACCCAGTCTACCACCTTTCCAGTGTAAGGATTGGAAAGGAACAATGGAGACGGTGTGGGTGACGCATACGTCAAAGTTTCCATTCCTACACGGCGGAAGTTGGCCCATCCTTCATTACCATTCAGGAATGAAGCCACCCAGTATTCGTAGTTGATCTCTGAGACTCTTCCACCGTTCGCACCTGTAGACGCTGCAGCGAATGTGGTTGCCCTGGCTGCTGCATAGTTATCACGGTTTGTCGCCGTGATTGCTGAGCCGGTTCCGTAGCTGGCCATTTGGTCCATGTGTGCCTTTATTCCCGCATCGAAATATGCGGCTGAAGACCCTGTGATGAATCCACGCTCAACAGCTTCGGCGAGCAGCAGGTTGGTCATCCCGGCTGTAACAAGGAACATAGGAGAAGACCGGCTGGTCACACGTGAGCGATCAGCTTGCGTGAACGAAAACAGGTTGCCGATTCCCGTTGGGTTGGCGGTCGTGGGGGCGCCAGGCGGCAGCAACGCACCAGCCGCGTTGGCCGTTGCATCGGTGCTGCCCATCGGCATGCCATACTGATTACCTATCGTGAAGTCCTTGACGGCTCCGGTAGCTACCTGGTCAGGACCTGACTTCGCGCCGGGTACGCGAACAGCGATCGCCGTAAGTCTAGGATCGTTGTTTGCTTTCAGCGCATCAACGAAGGGTTTCGCCAGATAGAAGTTTGCGGCTTCTGTTCCATTCAGCGTGTTACCCACACCATTGATGAAGTTTGCATCGTGACGGATCACTGCGTTGTCAGCGTTGGCGATAATCAGGTTCGCTGTTGAACCGTTGATTGCGGCCACCACGGTCGCGCTTGCTTTTGCTGCATCTTTATTCACCAGCCTCATACCAGCACGCAGAAGCAATGAACTTCCAAACTTTTTCCATTTCACGATATTTCCGCTATAAAGCACGTCGGAAGGCTCAACAGCGCCGGCTGGATCTAACGCAGCGACGGCCGCCGTTAACTCAGTGATGATACCGTTGTAGATGTCCTTCTGGGCGTCGTACTTCGGAAAAAACACAGAGCTCGTATAGCCTTTGCCAGCTTCCGAATACGGGATGTCTCCATAGGTATCGGTCAATACCATGAAACCATACTGCTGAATGATGCGTGCCATGTTATACAGGTTCTGGCGAGCAGGGTCAGACTTCGTTTTTGCAATTGCGTCAGCGGAATATTTGATGACGTTTTGAAAAAAGTTTGTCCATGCTGCCGGCGTAGCACCCACGTTCACCTGGTTGTAATTGGCGCCTACGTTAACGCCCGAGTTAGAGGTGATGAGTTGCTGCACGGCACCTAATTCGTATTGGAGTGTACCCGCCTGTGGTGAGCAGAAAATAACTGCGTCATTGAAGGTGGTAATTGGATCAACACTAGTCGCACCCGTTTTACTTTGATTCAGTTTGTCGAATCCCTCTTCGCACGCAGATGCGACGATTAGCAACAGGATGACGGGGATGAGTTTGAATATCTTTTTCATATGTCTTGCAGATTAAAACTTGACGTTCAAATTGACCCCAAAGCTCCGAGTCGTGGGAACACCAGGAGACTCAAGGCCCACCAGGTTATCCGATGTAAACCCGAATGATTCAGGATCGATGTTCGGTACCCATTTCTTGAGGATTGCCACGTTGTTAGCATACAAGCTAAGCTTTAAACCTTTGAACGGCGTTTTTGCCGGCAGGTGCTTCGTGAAATCATAGCCAATGGATATCTGGCGGAGTTTCCAGAAACCTGCGTCGTAAATAACCGGTTCAACGAGGCCCGAGCCACGCACAACCGAATAGTAGTCTTCAACTTTGGCTGCTTTGGCATTCGTGTTTCCGTTCACGTCGACACCATCTGTGTTCAGCACCCAGCCACCTGGATCAGTTACCCCTGTATCGCTCGTGAGGTTATCACGGCCAACGAGGGTTGCTTTTTGCAGACCATGGCGGTAAGCGTTGAAGTTGGTACCTGACAACATTTTACCACCGAGTTTGAAGTCAATCAGCACGGTCAGGATTACTCCTTTGTAAGTGAACGTGTTGGTGATACCACCTGTCCACTTAGGCAGTGCGCTGCCAAAGGGGAGGGGTTGTGCTGTTGCAAGCGGAATTCCGTTCGAGCCGATGATTATTTTGCCGATGCTCGCAGGGTTGGCAACGGTAGCCGGATCAAGAGGTTGGTTGGTTGCGGGATCATAGCCATAGCGGCGATATTGATATCCAACGATCTGGCCCATTTCCTGACCTACAATCTGCTGTACGAATCCGTTGAACACGTGCGTTCCCACAGTGATGTTGGATCCGGGTACATCGGTGATGAGGCTGAGCACCTTTGTAATGTTGTAAGCACCAGCAAATGTGAAGTCCCAGGTGAAATTGCTGGTTTGAACCGGTACAACATTCACCATCATTTCAATACCCTGGTTTTGGCTCTTACCGCTGTTGATAAGCGTGGATATAAAACCCGAAGCGTCTGAAATCTGTGCTGGCACGATCTGGTCTTTCGTAATTTTCTGATACGCAGCGAAGTCAAGATTTACCCGGTTATCAAACATTTTGAGTTCAAGACCCACTTCTGTTTCAGCTGTTTGCATCGGGCGCAGGGCGGGATTCGGCACACTGGTACCGTTCGTCGCGACCGCCTGACCCTGGAATTGGTTTGCATTCACCGTGTATAACAACTGTTGCTGATAGGGCGAGATATCCAGGTCGCTACCAACTACTGCATAGGCTCCGCGAACACGGCCGCTGTTCAGCCAGCTAGGCTTTGTGCCCATAGACTCTGTGAACTGGTAGCTCAAAGAAGCGGAGGGGTAAGTGATGCTTCTGTTGCCTGGTGAAAGGGTTGAAAACCAATCGTTGCGAGCCGTCAAATTCAAGTACAAATATTTTTTGTAATTGATTTCGGCAGATCCGTACAGCGAGTTGATCTCCTTCTCAGACATAATGTATATAGGATCTTTCGCACGTCCGTAGCCGACGTTGTAGAGTCCCCGGACGGAGAAGTCTGTTACCTGAACACTGTTAAGGTCCGTGCGACGGTACAACTTATTACCTCCCACCATCACATAGACTCCGAAGTCGCCGAAATCTTTCTGTGCGGTGAGGAGCCAGTCTGCGTTGACTTCACGGAAGCGGCGCTGATCCTGTGTATATAAACCGTTGTAGAACGCTGGCGCCGAAGACGAAAAGATCGAGCCACCGTTGATGGATGCTTTTCCTGTCGGCAGGTTAATGTAATCAGCATCGCGCGTATAGAAGTCCTGACCTACACGAGCCTGGAGCGACAGCCACTTGGTGAATTCATATTTGAATGAAATATTTCCGAAGATGCGGTCGCGGCGGATGTTCTGACGCTGCTCGGCCAGTGCCCAATATGGGTTCGTACGGTTTGTGAATCTTGAATACAAATATTCACCACCACCCGCATTGTACATGTTTTGCTTCAACACATCCAGCGGCATGGTATTGGCCATCGCATACAGAGACGTGGGGATTGAGTTGTCCTGGTCTGCAACCACAGGAGGATTCGTGTTCACTTCCTGTGAGTAGTTGGCGTTTCCTTTGAAGCTCAGTTTGTCGGTCAGGTCGTAGGCGAAGCCTAAGTTCACCGTCTTGCGATCGAATGAGTTGTTAGGTGTTACACCATCGCTGTGAGAATTGGATACAGACATATTCAGTCCGCCCTTGTCACCATTTGAAGACACACTCACCGTGTTCGTGAGGTTTTGTCCGGTGCGGTAGAACTGACCCAGGATTCCTTTTTGTGCCACATAAGGGACCGTTTGGTTGTTGAAAAGAATCTGTGTCATGTTAGGCTGGATCTTTTCACCAAACGACCACTGTCCAGACTGCGGATTTGCAGACTGAGGACGCACACCAAATTCCCCTTGACCGTATTCATATTGATAATCGGTATAGTCAAGGATGCGCTCCTGTGAGTAGTTCATGTTGTACGTAACACCAATACCCTTGGTAGTGCCCCTCGACTTGGTTGTGATCATGATGACACCATTTTGAGCACGGGCGCCATAAAGGGCAGAGGCGGCCGCGCCCTTCAATACCGTCATGCTCTCAACATCGTCAGGGTTAAAACTTGCAAATGAATCCCCGCCGTCTGATGAAACACCACCGCCGCGGTTACCAATCGAAGTATCAGCAGTCGATTGATTAATGTTCGTTCCAAAGTTGTTATTGTCTACGGGTACACCGTTGACCACTAGCAGAGGTATATTCTGACCACTGATTGAGGTTTGCCCGCGGATACGAATCTTAGAGGTACCGCCAGGACCTGTACCCAGTGACTGAATATTTACGCCCGGAATCTTACCCGAAAGGGCATTCATCATGTTAGGTGTTCTGTTAATGGTCATTTGATCAGAAGTCACCTTAGAAGTCGCATATCCAAGACTTTTCTGCGAGCGTTCCACACCCAAAGCAGTTACCACCACTTCTTCCAGTGATTTCACATCGGGCGCCATGGTTACGTCTACCGTAGTTCTGCCGCCAAGCGATACTTCCTGAGTTGTGTATCCAATGAAAGAGAAAATCAACACGGCGGTTTCATCCGGCACGGTGAGCGAGTATCTGCCATCGGTGTCTGTGGATGTTCCGGTAGATGTTCCCTTTACGATTACGTTCACGCCGGGAAAACCACCGCCATTTTCGTCGGTAACCCGTCCGTTGACAGTAACGGGCGGGATGCTGCTTTCGAAAGTCGGCGCCTGCAAGGACTTGTCTTCAAAAGCGAGGCTGGAACTGAAAGATGCCAGGCTGGCTGTAAAGTCCGGAAGTTTGCCATTCGATACGCTTTGGTTTCCGCCTGATCTCTTCATTCCTTTCAAAGAGATCACGTAAAATCCGTCGCCCGCTTTCTCGTAGTAGAGATTGGTCTCGTCGAGCAATTCGTCGAGTGCCTGCTCCGCTGTGCTGAAATCTTCGCCATCGATTTTGTGTGTGGTCTTTCCATCCACCCACTCATCTTTATAAGCGATAGACACATCGAATTTTTTCTCGATCTGTTTCAGTCCACTCTTTAGTGGATATGAATCCAGAGACGACGATGTGTCCGGGGTCTGTTTATGGGAGGCATACACCTCACCGTGCTGCGGCAGCGCCTGGTAGGAAATCAGGCAGCATAAGCCAATTAATAGGTAAATCTTTCGCATAGGTTCATTGGTTTAGATTGCTTCGTCATGTTCATAGGGTAATTGGTTATTTGGTTTCCTCTTTTAATAAATAGTTATTGCCTTGTTTTTTTAGTTCCAGGTGAAATACGCTGGCCACCTGGTTTACAAACCCTTCTGCATCGCTGATCGGCATAGAGCCTGATACAGTTTGGTTCAGCATTCTGTCTGACGCAACTGCGACCTTTACACCGTAGTTATCATTGGCCATGCGGATCATTTCGCGCAGAGAGGTCTGTTCGAGAATGATTTTCTTTTCGGTCCAGGCGGCATAAACGCGGGGATCCACCACACGCTTACTGAATTGATCTCGTTTACACTCAACCAGTTCGCCCGGTTTCATCAGGATCTTTTTCTCCTTTTTGGCGGTCGGGATGCTGAGACTGATTTGCCCGGTGTTGAGCACCACCTTGGTGTCAACGGAACGGTGATAGATGTTGAAGGTGGTACCCAGTACCTCCACGGAAACACCGTCGGCAGTCCTGACTTTGAAGGGTTGATCATCCACTTTATGAACTACTGAAAAGAACGCTTCGCCGTCTACTTCAACTTCGCGTGCGGGCTGTTCGTCCCAGTTGTTTTTATAGGAAATGCGCGAGTTTGCGTTAAGAATGACTGTGGAGCTATCAGGCAGGAGAATGGTCCTTGTTTCGCCATAGTTTGTTTTAAATTCAAAGCTGTTTTCATCTCGCGACAGAAGTTGAGTAAAAAACACCGCGACAGCGAGGATTGCTGCGGCGGTGATCCAGATTATTCTCCCGCGGTTTCTGGGCCTGTTTGGCTGCTGAATTTTCTTCCAAAGCCTCGCCACCTCTTCGGGCGGGAGCGAGTACCGGTGAAGTTTGAAGTTGATAAGGATTTCACGCGCCTCGTCAATTTCAGCGGCTTTTTCCGGATGCCGTGAACGCCAGTGGCGCCAAAACGCGTCAACGCCGTCGTCGGGGTGTAATACCCAGGACTGGAAGTAGTCATCCAGGGCAAAGTCATTCGCCGAAAATTTCCGGTAGTCTTTCACTTGCATCACAATCGTTTGCGGGGCTGTGAAGGCTAAGAGGAGATCCGGGCTACATTCTCATCGCTTTTTTTAAAAAAAATTCGAAAAAGGGGAAAATCAGCCAAAAAATGGCCTAGGGTAGCGGAATAAGGGGTTTTGCGATCTGCAGTTTCTTCCTCAAAAGCTCAATGGTCTTCGAAACCAGGTTATAGACCGAATCCACTTGCATTTCGGTGATTTCGGAGATTTCGCGATAGCCGAGGTCGCCAAAAAACTTCAAATAGATCACTTCCCGCTGCCCTTTAGTCAATGATTGTACACACTGCCGGAGCCTACTGATTTGTTCCAATTTCAGCTCGTCCTCAATCAGGGCAGACTCCGTCGAGGGCAGAAAGTCGAAGTATTCCGCTGATTCTGAAGAAATGAAATGTTTGCGCTTTTCTGATACTTCGTGCAGCAAAATCCTGCGAAAAGCTTTGAATAAATAGGGCTTGACGGAATGGACGGATGCGAGCGTTTCGCGCTTTTTCCAGAGCCTGAGAAACAATTCCTGAAGGCAATCGACCACGAGTTCGTGGTCCCGGAAGGAGTGCATGCCGTAATCGTACAGACGTTGGACATACTTCTTGTAAAGTATCGATAGGGCAAGCTCGTTACCAGTCTTGAAATTACTCCACAATACTTCGTCACTGAATGAACCACCCGCCGGCGTGGGTCCATTTTGCTTCCGTGGATCGAAGTCGGAGTTTATTTGCATGTTAGCTAAATTAAGGAAATATTTCTATTCGCAAACGTTTGTAGATACGGATGCACACGAATGTTGTCACATATTAGAACTTGATTAGCTGGCCCCTCATGTCTTATTTATTAAGGAGTGCGCGAACCAGGTGTCCGCAATTCATCTGTAAAGGTTAGATTTCACTCCCTTTAGCCGCATGAGAATATTCAGGACCCTTTCAGGAATCATTGTTGAGCACGAAAAGGCGTTTTTTCGCCTAGGGGAGGATAACTGGGACGCCCTGGTGAATCGCAATGGGTTATTCGGCCTGATGAAACGGGAGCTGAAACGCCTTCAGCCTGATCCTACGCTTGAGAAATACATCGAAAACGGCTTGTTACCGCCCATTGGGAACCAGGAAGTCTGGGCTTGCGGAATTACTTTCGTTCGAAGCAGGCAATCCTGGGTGGAGGATACCAAGGAGACCGGGGCGGCAAGTTCTTACATACGGGTTTACGAGGCAGATCGTCCCGAAATTTTCTTCAAAGCCACGGCCTATCGGACCGTAGGCTCCGGAGACGGCGTTCGAATACGCAGCGATTCGAAGATCACGGTGCCGGAGCCGGAGCTGACCCTCTTCGTTTGCGCGGAAGGTTCAATCGAAGGGTACACAATAGGAAATGATATGTCGGCGCGCGACATCGAAGGTGAAAATGCTCTCTACCTGTCTCAAGCGAAATGTTACGACGGTTCAGCCTCCGTGGGACCGTGTCTTTATGTGACAGAGACACCCATCGATCCCGGCACTTTGATCAGAATGGATGTGGTCAACAATGGTGAAAGTATATTCTCCGGGGAAGTTTCGATCAGCCGAATGAAAAGGAAGCACAGCGACCTGGTGAGTTATCTTTTTAAAGAAACCTCTTTCAAATATGGCGTTTATCTGATGACAGGCACAGGGATCGTACCTCCCGATAATTTTACCCTCGCTGTCGGTGATGAAATCAGAATTTCGATTGATGGTATCGGAACGCTTGTCAACAAAGTCATTAAATAATGGATATGAAAAGACTGAGTTTCATCCCGGCAGTATTCATGTGGGTAGTTCTGCTTGCCTGCCAGACCGATTCAAAACGTTATACCGGATGGGAAGTGACCGGTGGAAGCAAAGAAAACATACGATATAGTGCCCTCACACAAATCGATTCAGCTAACGTATCGCAACTGAAAGTTGCCTGGACCTATCGCAGCGGCGATGCTGATACAATCAACAATTCGCAGATACAATGCAACCCGATTGTCGTCGATGGAATAATTTATGGCACTTCACCGCAACTGAAACTACTTGCCATTGATGCCATCACTGGCAAGGAAAAATGGAGGTTCGATCCACGCGCAGACACCAGCAAGGGAAGTGCGCGGCAACGATTTGCTCTTAACAACAACCGGGGTGTGACGTATTGGAGCGACGAAAATGATAAGCGTATCCTTTACGCCGCTGGTTCATCCTTATTTGCTGTGGATGCTATGACCGGAAAATTGGTGGAGTCATTCGGAAAACGTGGTAGCATTGATTTGCATGATGGGTTGGGGCGTGACGTGAGTAACCTGTATGTGGCTGCTACATCACCCGGAATTATATACAAAGACCTTATCATCATGGGAACCCGAGTTTCCGAAGGGAGTGATGCCGCGCCGGGTCATATCCGCGCATTCGACGTGAAAACCGGCGCGCAACGATGGATATTCCATACAATCCCCCAGCCCGGCGAATTTGGTTTTGATACATGGGAGGATTCCACGGCTTACAAGCATATCGGAGGTGCCAATGCATGGTCTGGGTTTTCGCTTGATGAACAGCGCGGACTGCTATTCGCACCCACCGGCTCAGCCTCCTTTGATTTTTATGGAGGCAAAAGAAAGGGTGCCAACTTGTTTGCAAACTGCATCCTCGCACTTGATGCTGCTTCCGGAAAATACGTTTGGCATTTTCAAACCATCCATCATGATGTTTGGGATCGGGATCATCCAACACCGCCCTCATTGGTCACGATCAAATACGATGGCAAAGTCGTAGATGCCGTTGCGCAGCCCACGAAGCATGGTTTTATTTTCGTGCTTGATCGCCTGACAGGAAAACCAATTTTTCCGATCGAGGAAGTTATGTTTCCAACGGAAACCGACGTGAAAGGCGAGAAGTTGTGGCCAACGCAGCCTGTCCCAACTTTGCCCAAACCTTTTGCTCGACAGGAATTCACTGAAGCGGACCTTAACGACTTGCTTCCGGATTCCTCCTATCAGGATATCCGTAAAAGATTTTTGAGTTATAAGTCAGGCAGCATTTTTACTCCACCTTCAACAGCGGGCACAATCTTTTTTCCCGGACTTGACGGAGGTGCGGAATGGGGAGGGCCTGCTTTCGATCCCGAATCGGGATTGATGTTTGTGAATTCAAATGAAATGCCCTGGGCAATCGGCATGGAGGAGGTGAAAGCGGAAATACCGAAAGAGGAAACTTACCCGATTGCCGGTGCACGTTTATATAAACAGTATTGCATGGCTTGTCATGGAGCCAATCGCGAGGGGGCTGGAAACTATCCTACATTGATTGGCGTCAATAAAAAGTATAATGAAAAGTCATTTGTGGAATTGTTGAGTGCCGGCAGAAGGATGATGCCCGCATTCAATAATCTTTCCGCCGAAGAAGCGACCGCGATCACCTCCTTTGTTCTCGAAGCGAAGACACTTCAAAAAAAGAAGTTCACGGCTCCTGTGGTGAAAATTGACTCATTCGTGAAACTTCCCTACAACATCACGGGATATCATAAGTTTCTAAGTAAGGAAGGGTATCCTGCTATCAAGCCACCCTGGGGAAACCTTACCGCAGTCAATCTTAACACGGGTGAGATTGCGTGGAGATCTGTATTGGGTGAAGATGCCGAGTTCCTGAAAAAAGGAATTGTAACCGGTACAGAGAATTACGGAGGCCCCATCGTTACCAAAAGCGGATTGATCTTTATTGCCGCCACGCGTGACGGAAAATTCCGCGCATTCAGCAAGAAGAGTGGGAAGTTGATTTGGGAGACCATGTTGCCCGTGCCAGCGTTTTCGACTCCTGCCATGTATGAAGCCGGAGGAAGACAATATATCGTATTGACCTGCGGTGGGGGTAAGCTCGGCAAGAAGTCCGGCGACTATTACATAGCGTTTTCTCTGCCCGAATAACTGCCGACCTCATGATCGCTACAGTGAGTATTCCGTTCGATGAATTTTCTTCGTTCATGCGCGGACCTGCACAAGGGCCTGCCAAAATCATCGAGGCGTTTCATTCAGATTCAGCCAACTATTTTACAGAACGTGGAACCGACTTAAAAAATCATCCTGAGGTGAAAGTGTTGCAGCCGTTCGCACTTCCTTCCGGGGGACAGATTACCGATGCGATCGACGAACACATCACGCAGGCATTGGTTGGGTATGATAAAGTGCTTTCACTGGGAGGGGATCATTCGATCACTTATCCCATCATCCGGGCATTTGCAAAAAAATTCAAGAAGCTTTCTATACTTCACATCGACGCACACCCGGATCTGTACGACGAATTCGAAGGGAACAAGCTTTCTCATGCTTGTCCCTTTGCGCGTATTATGGAGCAGGGACTCGCGCAGCGGCTTGTTCAGATTGGCATCAGGACCATGGCTCGTCATCAACGCGAGCAGGCAGACCGTTTTGGAGTGGAGGTGATCGAAATGAAGGACTTCGATCCCCTTCGGCTTTATCATTTCGATGGACCGGTGTATGTTTCATTGGATATCGATGCCATTGATCCTGCCTTTGCCCCTGGTGTATCCCATCATGAACCCGGCGGCTTCACGACGCGTGAAGTGCTGACCATTCTCCAGAAGCTGAAATGCAATGTGGTGGGAGCTGATATTGTTGAGTTCAACCCCTTACGTGATTCAACCGGTATTACCGCCATGCTCGGCGCAAAACTCTACAAGGAAATGCTTGACGTACTATTGCGGTCACCACAGTAGTCTTTGATATTTGTATTTCTGTTTCAATGAGAACATTCGCCCTCCTGATTTGTGTTTCCATTTCCTTTTACGGCGTCGCGCAGACTCATGACGTCATCATTCGCAACGGAACCATTGTTGATGGATCGGGACGTGCCTCTTTCCAAGGCGATCTCGCGATTGATTCTGACACCATCACGTTTATCGGAGATTTGTCTACGTCCCAAGCAAAAATTGAGATCGATGCCCGGGGATTGACGGTTGCCCCTGGATTCATCAACATGCTCAGCTGGGCGGATGGAACACTGCTGAAAGACGGCCGCGGTATGAGTGACCTCAAACAAGGTGTGACGATTGAAGTTTTTGGCGAGGGTTTAAGTCCCGGTCCACGCAAAAGAACTGCAAACAGTACACTGTGGCGGACATTGGGCGAGTATTTCGATTACCTCGAAAAAAAAGGAGTGAGTCCAAATTTTGCTTCTTTTGTCGGCGCGACCACCGTCAGGGATTATGTGATTGGAAATCAAAACCGAAAGCCCTCCGCTATCGAGTTGGAAAAGATGACAGCGCTTGTGAGGCAGGCAATGCAAGAAGGTGCGATGGGAGTAGGGTCGTCGTTAATTTATGCGCCGGCTACTTTTGCAACGACTGAAGAATTGATTGCGTTGTGCAAAGAGGCGTCGAAGTATGGGGGCATGTACATCACCCACATGCGTAGTGAAAGTGATCATATTTTGCCTGCATTGAATGAAACTTTTCGCATTGCAATGGAGGCGAACCTTCCGGCGGAGATTTATCACATGAAGATCAATCAGCAACGCAACTGGGGTAAGATTGACACAGTTCTCTTTAAAATAGACAGCGCGCAGAAGGCCGGGCTTCATATCACTGCCGACATGTATCCTTATGCAGCCAGTGCGACGGGCTTGAAAGAAAGAATTCCGGTATGGGCGCAGGAAGGTGGTATTGTAAAGTTGCGAATCAGGATTAAGAATCCCGCTGAGCGCGCGAAAATACTGTATGATATGGAGCACGGCATTCCAACAAAAAATTCGGACCCCCGCGACGTGATGTTGCTGGGATTTAAATGCGATTCCCTTAATAGATTGTACAAAGGAAAGAGATTGGATGAAGTAGCACGGCTTCATGGAAAAAATCCTGACGAGACCGTCCTGGATTTGCTCACTGCAGACAGGACATCCATCGGAGCTGTATATTTTTTGATTTCTGAAAATAATATGCGGCGTATGCTGCGGCAGCCTTATGTGAGCATTGGTTCGGATGGTGGCGCGATCGCAACCACAGCAGAATTTACGAACGAAGGCACCCATCCGCGCGCGTACGGAACTTTCGCACGCTTTCTCGGAAAGTACGTTCGTGATGAAAATCTGATGACGCTGGAAGAGGGGATTCATAGAATCACGACCCTGCCGGCGTCACGGTTAAAAATTCAGAAGCGGGGTTCGTTGAAGACTGGCAACTTCGCCGATGTTGTCGTGTTCGATTCCAGGACCATCATCGATCAGGCGACATTTGAGAACCCACATCAATATGCTACTGGCGTGGTCCACGTATTTGTCAACGGCAAGCAAGTGATCCGGAACGGCGACCATACAGGAGCAAAGCCGGGCCGTTGCGTCCGTGGCCCAGGTTGGAAGAAATAGCCTGTTATGAAAGATAGATTTTCACACCAAGCGTCGGCTTATGCGACTTTTCGTCCCACCTACCCGAGGGCCCTTTACGATTTTGTTCTTAGCCTGGTAAAGCACAAACACATCGCATGGGATTGCGCGACGGGGAATGGTCAGGTTGCAAGAGACCTGGCCCCGGACTTTAGAGAAGTATACGCTACGGACAGCAGTGTGGAGCAGATCAAAAAAGCTGCACTTGCTCCGAATATTTTTTATTCTGTATGCCCGGCCGAAAAATCAACCTTTCCTGACCATACATTCGATCTGATAACGGTGGGTCAGGCATTGCACTGGTTCAATTTCGAAGCATTTTATAAAGAGGTGCGGAGGGTAGGGAAGAAGGACGCTGTGCTCGCGGTGTGGGGTTATGGTTTGCTTTGTATTTCGCCCGAGATCGATGCGGTTATTTCCGATTTCTACGTGAATATCATCGGCTCGTATTGGGATGCTGAACGCAGGCACGTGGATAATCATTACCAGTCTGTCCCATTCCCTTTCCATGAGATAAAATCTCCCGAATTTGAATTTTCCTTTTTGTGGACTTTGTCAGAATTAGAAGGATATCTCAATACCTGGTCGTCTGTGCAAAAGTTCATTCAGGCCAACGACAGCAATCCAGTTCAGGTAGTCATTGAAAAAGTTAAACCTTTGTGGAAGTTAGAAAAGACGAGGGTTTCATTTCCCTTGTTTACGAGGATCGGAACCCTAAACTCCGAACTCTAAACTCCGAACTACAGCGCGTACAACGCCACTTTCTGTTCTGCGACTCGCTCATTCTCGATGTATTCATCGTAGCTCATGAGCTTATCGAGGAACCCGTTCGGTGAAATTTCCACAATCCGGTTTGCTACGGTCTGTGTGAATTCATGGTCGTGGGATGTGAACAGAACGGTGCCTGGGAAATCTTTCAATGCATTGTTGAATGCGGTGATGGATTCGAGATCGAGATGATTGGTGGGTTCATCCAGGATGAGAAGGTTGGCACCCGCTAGCATCATCCGTGAGATCATGCAACGCATTTTCTCTCCTCCGGAAAGTACGCTGCATTTTTTAAAAACCTCCTCGCCTGAAAACAGCATCTTTCCAAGAAACCCGCGCATATACACCTCATCCTTATTTTCCTCCGAAGCAAATTGCCGCAACCAATCAACGAGGTTGTCATTGGATTTAAAATAGGCTTCGTTGTTTACCGGCAGGTAGGCCGTAGTAATCGTTTGCCCAAATCTGAAGGTCCCCTTGTCGGTTTTGCGTTCATTAACCAATATCTGAAACAAGGATGTAATGATCTGGCTGTCTTTACTCAGGAAAGCGATCTTATCTCCTTTGTTTACAAAGAGATCAAAATCTTTGAAGAGTGTTGCGCCTCCATTGGAGGCTGACAGACCCTCGATGTGAAGGATCTGATCGCCAGCCGTCCTTGCCTGCTGAAAAATAATAGCCGGATACCTGCGCGTTGAAGCCTGGATGTCATCCACGTTGATCTTTTCGAGCAATTTTCTGCGGCTCGTTGCCTGCCGTGACTTAGAAGCGTTGGCGCTGAAGCGGGCAATGAATTCCTGAAGCTCCTTCCGTTTATCTTCCGCCCGCTTGTTGGCGGAAGAGCGCTGTGCGAGTGCAAGCTGACTGGATTGATACCAGAACGTATAGTTACCAGTATAGAGTTTCACGGCGCTGAAATCGATGTCCACGATGTGCGTGCAGACGGTATCCAGAAAGTGACGGTCGTGAGACACAACGATTACTGTGTTTTTAAATTCAAGGAGGAAGTCTTCGAGCCACGAAATTGTTTTCAGGTCAAGATCGTTGGTAGGTTCGTCGAGGATGAGGATATCCGGGTTGCCGAAAATGGCTTGAGCGAGCAAAACTCTCACTTTTAAGTGTCCGCTCAACTCTTTCAGTAATTTGAAATGATCTTCTTCCACGATACCCAGTCCGCTGAGCAGACTGGCGGCATCAGATTGCGCATTCCAGCCGTTCATCTCTGCGAATTCCGACTCCAGATTGGATGCTTCGATTCCGTCCGCTTCAGAAAAATCGGGTTTGGCATAGATGGCGTCTTTCCTTTGCATGACGTCCCATAGTTTTCCATGGCCCATCATCACTGTATCCAGCACGGGTACCTCGTCAAATTCATAGTGATTTTGACGCAATACCGCCATCCTCTTTCCTGGCTCGATTGTCACGTTTCCACGCGTAGGATCGATATCTCCAGCCAGTATTTTCAGAAAAGTTGATTTTCCGGCACCGTTGGCACCGATCACTCCGTAACAGTTCTCCGGGGTGAAATTGATGTTTACTTCATCAAACAAAACCCTTTTTCCGAATTGGAGAGAAACGTTATTCGCTGCGATCATGGCCCTTTGAAAATTTGAATTTGCCTGCCTGCGGTAGCCGCTTCGGCAAAGGCTCGCAAAGGTAAGAAAAAGGTGGGTTATGAGGCTCGTTTTTCACAGGGCGGCATGATGCCGCCCCACATTTCACGCCTTGTTGCGACTGTCTATTTTCTTTACTTTGAGAGTATCATATATCAACCCATGAAATACCTAATAATTTTCATTGTCGCTGCGGCCGCGATTTCCTGCAAGCAAAAAAAATATGACATCATAATCCGCGGAGGCTGGGTTTATGATGGATCAGGAAAAGAAGGCGTTGCAACCGACATTGGGATCAACGCCGACACGATCGCTGCGGTTGGAGACCTCTCCATGGCCTTATCCGATGTGTCGGTCGACGCCAGCGGCCTGACGTTAAGTCCAGGTTTCATTGATGCTCACAGTCATCATGACTGGGGCATGTCGGGCATGCGGGATATGCCGGCATGTGTGAGTCAGGGGATCACGACCATTGTAGTGGGGCAGGACGGAGGATCGCATTTTCCGTTATCTGGCTTCTTTGCCGATGTGGAAAAGAACCCGGTCGCTGTCAATGTAGCTTCCTATTCAGGTCATAACACCTTGCGTGATTCTGTGATCAGCGGGGATTTTAAACGGTTTTGTACCCCGGAGGAGGTCGAGCAAATGAAAAAAATGCTGGAGCAGGATATGAAGTCCGGTGCGTTGGGACTTTCTACAGGGTTGGAATATGATCCGGGGATTTTTTCCGCACCTGAAGAAGTGGTAGGCCTGGCGCAAGTGGCTCAACAATTTGGTGGAAGGTATATCAGTCATATTCGCAGTGAAGACCGGTATTACTGGAAGGCGATTTCGGAAATCATCAACATCGGCAAGCAAACCGGCATACCCGTTCAAATCTCTCATGCCAAGCTTGCGATGAAGAGCATACAAGGTCAATCGCAGAAACTCATTTCCAAGCTGGACTCAGCGCGGGCCGCTGGCATCAACATTACAGCCGACATATATCCGTACACATTCTGGCAATCAACCATGACGGTTTTATTTCCAGCGAGAAATTTCAAGGACAAAAAGGAGGCACAGTTTGCCGTCACCGAAATCACCACGCCCGAAGGTGTCCTCGTAGGAAATTATTCTCCCGACACAACTTATATCGGGAAAACGCTGGCGGAGATTGCGGCGCTCAGGAAAAAAGATGCCGCAGTCACCCTCATGGATATGATCGACGAGATCGAGAAAAAGAATGGAGATGAAAGCGTAATCGTGACCAGCATGATCGAGGACGATATCGCAGCGATTATGCGTTGGCCTCACACGGTTATTTGTTCAGATGGCTCGGGTGTTGGCAGACATCCACGCGGATACGGTGCTTTCACGAAAGTCCTTCGCAAGTATGTTCGTGAAGACAGTGTGCTGACCCTCGCAGAAGCCATTCACAAAATGACAGGTCTTACCGCGGAGAACTTAAACATTAAAAGAAGAGGCAAAATCGAAGTAGGATACTATGCCGATCTCGTGATGTTTGATTTCGAGGAAGTATCCGATCAGTCAACACCTCAGAAGCCGCAGCTTAGGTCCAAAGGCATTGAAAAAGTGTGGGTGAACGGTGAAGAAGTGTATGCCGTCAATAAAAGTACCGGTCGCTACCCAGGCAAAGTTATTCGTCGTGCAACCAAATAATACCGAACCCAAACCTAATTCTATAACATGAAAAAAATAATTTACCCAATCCTGCTGATTCTCGTTTTTGCCGCCTGCAAAAAACAGGAATATGATGTTGTCATACGTGGTGGAACTGTATACGATGGATCAGGCAAGCCGGGCGTTGTCACGGATGTGGGAATCAACGCAGACACGATAGCTATTGTCGGCGATCTTTCCGGTGCCAAAGGCAAAACTGAGATCGATGCCAAAGGTCTTGCGGTGGCGCCAGGCTTCGTCAATATGCTGAGTCATTGTGAAGTCACTTTATTGCTGGATGGCAATTCACAGAGCGACATCCGGCAGGGGGTTACTTTGGAAGTATTGGGGGAAGGATCGATGGGTCCATTGAGCGAAAAGGAGAAGGAGGAATGGATTAAGCAGATGAAGCGTGATCCGGAAAGTGCATTTGAGATTGACTGGACCACGTTGGGTGAGTACCTGGAGTCGCTGGAGAAAAGAAAAGTTGCGGCAAACGTGGCGTCGTTTGTGAGCGCCGTTACTGTTCGGACCCATGAGATAGGATACGAGAACCGTGCGCCGAAGCCTGAAGAACTTGATCGAATGAAGGCGCTCGTGAAACAGGCGATGGAAGAGGGTGCGATGGGCCTTACGACAGCTTTGATCTATGCGCCGGCCAACTACGCCAAAACCGACGAACTTATTGAGTTAAGCAAAGTTGCGTCGCAGTATGGTGGTATGTACATCGCCCATATGCGCAGTGAGGGCAATTCCATTTTTGATGCCGTGGATGAAACGATTCGAATTGCGCGCGAAGCAAATTTGCCGGCTGAAATCTATCACCTGAAGATGGCTGGCAAAGAAAACTGGAACAAACTCGATAGTGTGATTGCGAAGATCGATCGTGCGAACAAAGCAGGTCTAAAGATCACAGCCGACATGTATTTGTATGAAGCAGGCGCGACCGGACTTGATGCCACCATGCCCCCCTGGGTTCAGGCCGGTGGAATTACCGAATGGATCAAGCGATTGAAAGATCCAAAGCTTAGAAAGCAGGTGTTGGATGAAATGCGGAAGCCGTCCGATAAGTGGGAAAATCTTTTGTTGATGGCTGGAAGCCCGGATCGGGTTCTATTACTGGGTTTTGCCAATGATTCACTCAAGCAATTCACGGGCAAAACGTTGGCCGATGTGGCGAAAATTTATGGCAAGTCGCCCGAGGAAACTGCTATGGATCTTGTAATTACTGACAGCACACGAGTAGAGACCGCCTATTTTATGATGAGTGAGGACAATATCAAAAGACAGATTGCGCTGCCTTATGTAACTTTTGGATCAGACGCGGGCTCGCCGGCCGCTGAGGGTGTGTTCCTTAAGTACAAAGACCATCCGCGTGCCTATGGAAATTTTGCGAGACTCCTTGGCAAGTATGTTCGCGATGAAAAAGTTATACCACTGGAAGAAGCGATCCGCAAACTGACATCTTTGCCGGCATCAAACCTGAAGATCACGGATCGCGGCAGTTTACTGCCTGGATACTTCGCTGACGTTGCCATATTTGATCCCGCGAAAGTGCAGGATCATGCAACGTTTGAAAAGCCCCACCAGTACAGCACGGGCATGGTGCATGTATTTGTAAACGGCACACAGGTACTTAAAGATGGGGAGCATACCGGCGCAAAACCTGGAAGAGCGGTTCGTGGTCCGGGTTGGACAGGAAAGAAATAGTGATCATGAATTTTTAACCGGAATAAGATGCGGTTTTTTGTTTCGCTACTAGGTATTGTTTGCTTTTTCGGAAATCGCGCTCAATGCCAGGAAAAATTTTCTGTCAATATCGCGGTGGAGAATTTAAAGGGGCCCGCGAAAGCGATTATGACGGTCCGACAGGATGGAAACTGGAAAGAATATTCAGCCGAGTCGAAGGGCAACACTATTCAGCTTGTAGGATCGGTATCTGAACCGTCATTCGCTTATCTGGTCATGAAATATGCGGATGAGGCGGGCCGACCTCCGCGCCTTGGGAATATTACTCAACTTTATATCGAGAATCTCAGGATAACAGTTCAAACGAAAGATTCTCTGTCAGCGGCAACAATCAAAGGGTCTGGACAACAACGTGACCTTGAGTCCTTGAACGCAACGTTGGCTGCTTTGCCGAAGGCGTCCAATGCGGATGCCCGGGAAGTGGCGATCAGGAACTTTGTTCGCGATCACCCCGATTCTTACGTAAGTGTTTACGCTTTGGAGAACATTTCTCCGATGAATTCATTTATCGTGGAGGCGGATCGCGTCGAGGAGCCGTTCAAATCTCTAAGCGCGAAGATTAGGAATTCCGCATCAGGTCGTGAATTGGAGAGAGACATTCATATTTCGCGGAATACGGCAATCGGCGCGGTCGCTCCGGACTTTTCTCAAAAGGACACCACCAATCAAATTATAAAACTTAGTTCGTTGCGGGGTCGATACGTCCTTGTTGATTTTTGGGCTAGCTGGTGTAAACCATGCCGGGCAGAGAATCCTCAACTTGTGAAAACTTTTCAGGCTTTCAAAGACAGAAACTTTACAGTCATTGGCGTGTCGCTGGATAACAACCGGAAATCGTGGGTGAAGGCGATCAACAAAGACCAGCTTACGTGGACGCATGTATCGGACCTGAAGTTCTGGCGCAATGCTGTGGCATTGCAATATGGTGTAAAGACTGTCCCACAGAATTATTTGCTGGATCCCGATGGGAAGATTCTGGCGCGGAATATTCCGATTGAAAAACTCGCGGAGGAACTCAACCGGATCTTACGGTGAGGCGTTTGGTTTTTTAAGTCGCAACATGTCGGACATTTAAAATGTCCGACATGTGCAAAATCGAGCGCATTTTTTCAATTTACGTTGAAAACACTACGTTGAAATTCGAAAACACATTTCATCCGGAAAACATAACAGGTCTACATAGATTTTCCAGATAAGGCCGGCAGACTGCAATTTACCGGCAGACCTCATTCAGAAATTCAAAGGCTCGCACCTCCATCCAGTTTTCAAGCCTACCAGCCAGAGTAAATCCTGTGTGGCCGCCCCGTCTGGGTGTCTCAAGAAAAACAAACTCACTGCGCTCAGCGATGTCGTAAGGAAAGCATTCTTTCGGAAGAAAAGGATCGTTCAATGCGTTCACGATCAACGCAGGGATTCTGATCTTTGAAAGATACGGCAGGGACGAAGCCCGCTCATAAAAATCGGCTGCGTCCCGGAATCCATGGAGGGGTGCTGTGTAGCGATTGTCAAATTCTTCAAAACTTCTGATTTGATCGAACCGGTCACTCGAAATGATACCGGGAAATGACAATGACTTTGCTTTTATCTTTTTCTCCAGTTTCTTTAAAAATCGGTTCAAATAGAATCTCTTACCAGGCTTGTCCAGCTCTCTGGCGCTGGAACCCAGATGGCAAGGCACTGAGAAAGCAGCGACACCTTTCAATTGTGATGGCAGGTTGCCGGCGTTCTCGCCCGTGTACTTCAACGAGAGACTTCCTCCCATGCTGATACCAACCAATGCGATGCAACTGTATCCAAGGCCTTTGGCACGTTCTATAACAGCTTTGAGATCTTCGGTGGCGCCATGATGATAGAACCTGGGTAGTCGGTTCATCTCTCCACTACAACTTCGGCAGTTCCATGCGACCGCATCCCATTCTCTTTCAAAAAAATACTTAGCCATACCTATGCTCTAGTGCCTTTCGCTCGAGCCTTCCAGTCCATGGGAAATGATCACCAGCTTTTTCGAATCTTTTTTTAGCCAATCCAAATCGACGAAGTCGCCGTCCGACAGTTCAAGCCGTTCACGCTGATATCCGACGGCGGCAATCCGACGAAAGGCGCTGGGTACAATGGTTTCAACGTGGCCGTTGAAAAGGTAGAAAGGATGTGTATAACTTGAAACCGGTATGAGCGGCATACTTACAATACGTCTGAATATTCCTTTATCCGATCAAATACCGAGCGCGCGAACGGGCAAAGCGGCACGATCTTGAAATTATGACTTCGGGCATAGGCCACAGATGCGGCCACAAGTTGTTTGCCGACACTTTTGCCTTTTAATGCATCTGAAACTTCTGTGTGGGTGATGATTATTCTGCCTGGACCTTTTGTAAAATTCATGAATGCCGCTCTCTGTCCATCGTGATCAACATAAAACGCTCCACCAGAATCGGTCTCCTCGAGTTGAATATCCATTGGAAGTATTTGGTTTGCGCAATTTCAGCAATTCATCGCCGAAGAAAAATTTCAAGGCCAGAAATTCGGTTTGGTCGTTTTTCCGCCGGCCACGCGGCAGCCTATGCAAGCACCAGGTGATGTAGTTGCCTGCCTTTCCAGCACAAGGGGTGTCGGGGAGTAAATTAAGGGGTGGTGATCCCGGGCCCTCCAGGTTAAAGAGTTCGCAGGCGACCGAAAAGGTGTTTCCTTTCGCATAGTCCTGAACATTTAGTGGGTCGGTAAAAATTCTCATCGTGCTAACTGCCCCACCTCCAAAGTAACCGAGCACGATGTCAGCGGCTGCTACCGGCTTCTTCAATAGTGACGCTTGCGTCCTTGCCTTTTCAGGCATTTTTTTTCGTCTTGTAGAAGTAACTAAGCATGGTCATCACAACAAATAAGACTATCACCAGTACCATCGCCAGTCTCAGGGTCTGCCATTTGGCAAGAAACCCGATGATGGGAGGTCCGAAAAGGAATCCTGAGTACCCGACCGTTGTCACCATAGCGAGCCCAACGCCGGGAGGAAGATCCTTCGTGTGACCCGCCACGCTGTATGCGATCGGAACCACGGCTGACAAGCCAATGCCTACGATAAAGAGCCCCAGGATCGCTGCGTACGGATGAATGAAAATGACAGCGAAGGATAGTCCTGTTGTTGCGATAAGTCCGCAGGCGATCATCAAAGTCCGATCGCCGAATTTCAGGCGCGCGCTATCGCCGAAGAGCCTTCCAATGGTCATGGCCAGAGCAAATGCTGAGAGCCCCAGGGGCGCGAGTGCCGGAGAAGCCTTTGTGATATTTTCCATATAGTTCGTACTCCAGTCCGCCATCGCACCTTCCCCAAGCATGCAACAGAATGCAATGACACCAATGCTGACCATCGCGGCATTTGGCAGGCGGAACGCCGGGCCTTCACTATCTTTTTTCTCGGGCTTGTCGTGGATGAGGTAGTAACGTGCAATGAATACAGTTATAACGCTGATCCCACTAATGGTCACCAGGTGTGTGAAAAGCGTTGTGTCCAGTTCGGTAAACACGGAGCCAAAGACTGCGCCGATCATCATCCCGACGCTGAACAACGCATGGAACGATGTCATGATCGGCTTTTGAAGTTGCTTCTCTACGAGAACTGCCTGGGAGTTCATCGCTACGTCGAGCATGCCGGCCGAAACCCCTAACAGAAAGAATAAAAAAACCAGTGTCCAGATTGAGGGAAATAGCAGGGGAATAAAAGGAACGAGGAGACAATAAGCGAACGCGCCGAAGAGTGTAATGCGACGGCTACCATGGCGTATGATGAACCAACCTGTGAACGGCATCGCAAAGAGCGCACCGATGGAAGAGCCGAGCAGCACGAGTCCGGCTATCCCATCATCGATACCGTAGAGCTCCTGAATTCGGGGTAGTCGCGAATAGTAGTTTGCATGAACAAAGCCGTTGAGAAAGAAAATGATATTAACGGCGAGACGAGATGAGGACACGGTTTTTTTTGTCGAAGTTAAGTGAGATGGGGCACTAAGGG
Source organism: Cyclobacteriaceae bacterium (assembly GCA_044227305.1). Lineage (GTDB taxonomy): Bacteria > Bacteroidota > Bacteroidia > Cytophagales > Cyclobacteriaceae > ELB16-189. Next base: position 816,724 of record JBGAFJ010000004.1, read on the forward strand.
TTCACCATGTAATGTTTATGATAATTGAATCAACACAATCGTTTTCTGCACTTGCAAACTCGCGGAAATAAAGGCCATGGGAAGCGTTACTCAGTTCATTGCCCGTTGGAAACTTGTTTTTTCTATTCGTTCACCGCCGCTACGCAGTCAATCTCAATCGCGCATCCATAATGCAGCGGCCCGGTAGGCACAATCAGCCTTGCCGGCTTGTGATCACCAAAAAATTTTGAGAATACGTCATTCACCTTACCCCAATCCTCCATGTTGGCGACAAAGACGTTTACCTTGATCACGCGATCCAGTTTGCTGTTGGAAGCCAGCAGAATGGTTTCCATTTTCTTCAAACACCGCAGTGTCTGTTCTTCAACGGAGTCAAGGATGGGTGTGCCCGCAGCATCCGTGGAAATTTGTCCCGACACGTACACGAATCCATTGTGAACCATGGCGGGTGCATAGTGGCCTTTCGGCCGCGCTGAACCTGACGGATAAACAGGAATCATGTTTTTTTATTTCGCGTACGCCACCGACCTCATCTCGCGGATCACCGTTACTTTGATCTGACCGGGGTACTGCATGTCGCGCTCGATCTTTTGTGAGATCTCGAAGCTGAGTTGTCCTGCCCGTTCGTCGGTAGCTTTTTCTGCGTCGACGATTACACGAAGTTCACGACCGGCCTGGATCGCGAAGCATTTGTCAACGCCTTCAAAGCTGAGTCCCACTTGTTCGAGTTCTTTCAGCCTGCGGGTATATTGTTCGATCACCTCGCGCCGTGCACCGGGACGCGCGCCACTGATGGCGTCGCACGCCTGTACAATGGGAGAGATGATGCTGGTCATTTCTATTTCATCGTGGTGCGCGCCGATTGCGTTGCAGACGATGGGGTGCTCCTTGTATTTCTGAGCAAGTTCCATCCCTACGATCGCGTGGGGTTTCTCGAGCTCTTCGGGCCACACTTTCCCAATGTCGTGGAGCAGTCCGGCGCGTTTGGCTTGCTTTACGTTGAGGCCAAGTTCACCCGCCATGATCGCACAAAGGTTCGCCACTTCGCGGGAATGCTGTAATAAGTTCTGTCCGTACGATGAACGGAACCGCATGCGTCCCACCATTTTGATAAGCTCAGGAGCAAGACCGTGGATTCCCAGATCCATCACCGTTCTTTCACCGATCTCTACCACTTCATCGTCAATGTTCTTAGTTGTTTTAGCGACAATTTCCTCGATGCGCGCAGGGTGAATTCTTCCGTCCTGAACCAGACGGTGGAGCGACAGGCGCGCGATCTCTCTGCGTACCGGGTCGAATCCGGAAATGATGATTGCTTCCGGGGTGTCATCGACGATAAATTCTACGCCGGTTGCTGCTTCCAGCGCCCGGATGTTTCGACCCTCACGGCCGATGATTTTTCCTTTGATATCATCGCTTTCGATGTTGAAAATTGAAACGGAGTTTTCGATAGCGTGTTCCGTGGCTGTGCGCTGGATGGTTTCGATCACAAGCTTCTTGGCGTCTTTTGTTGCGGAAAGCTTGGCTTGCTCCAGGATGTCTTTGATATAGGAATTTGCCTTTGCCTGGGCTTCCTCCTTTAGTGTTTCAACAAGCTGATCGCGGGCCTCGTCCGCAGTAAGTTTCGAAATGCTTTCCAGCACCTGTACTTTTTGCTGGTTGAAACGATCGAGTTCCTCCTTGCGGGCTTTCACGAGTTCATGTTGACGGGCGAGGCTCTGACGTTCTTCGTCGAGGTCAGCTTCTTTGCGTTTTGCATTTTCCAATTCTTTTGAAAGCTGGGCTTCGCGCTGCTTGATCTTCTGTTCGTTGCTGATGATCTGATTTTTCTTGCGATTGGCTTCCTCTTCGAACTCCTGCTTCATTTTCAGGAATTTCTCTTTGGCTTCGAGAATCCGATCCTTTTTGATGTTCTCCGCCTGGATTTCAGCCTCCCGGATGATGAGCTTGGCCCGTTCGTCGTTGACGGCTTTGTTGCGGCTGATCTTGCGTTTGTAAAAGAGGGTTCCAAAGAGAATACTCAAGACGATTGTCAGCGCGAGGCTGACCAAAGCGATCCATAGTATGTCCATAATCGTGGGTTTAGCGTTTGGTTAAACGCCCGGCACGGCATGAAGAGGAGGGGAGGATTACAGAATAGCCTGAGACACCAACTGGTTCAGGTGAGATATTTTTTCAACAACAGACTGGTCGACCGCATGTGTACTTTCTTCGGCTGCCAGTTTTTCGCAAAGGCAATCGAAGGCTGTCATAGCCAGCAAATCCTGTTTATCGTCAAGGCCGAACTGCTCACGGTATGATTTCAGTTTTTCATTGATCAGCTTGCCGGCAGCGCGCACGCGTTCTTCTTCGTGGCGCTTGACCTTCATGGGGTACTCGCGGTCTGCTATTTTGATCTTTATAGAAAGCTCGTCCATCTACTGGTTGCTTATCGGCTTAAGTGAGCGATGCATTTGTCTATCTCACGGATGTATTCATCCACTGTTTTCCTCAACTCCGAAACACTTCCGTCTTCCGGGTGAATATTATCTACAATCTTAGCAATTTTAATCTGATTTTTAAAACCGCCCAGCTGCTCGTCGCGCTGGCGCAGATGCTGCTTCAATTCTGTATTCTCCTGCTTGAGATTTCCAACTTCCTGCTTCAGATTCCTGTGTTCGTTGAGGAGTACAACCAGTTTGCGTTCGAGGCCGCTGAGGTTTGTTTTCAGTACTTCTTGTTCCATGGTGTTAGTGGTTGGTTCAGGCCTTCCAGGGGTGGTGGAAGGGCTATTTGATACCTATTTTCTTATTATCGCTCCAAGTTTTTTCTCCAATTCAGACATCAATCTGTTCATGGTCCGTTCAATCTCCTCGTCGGTTAATGTTTTCGCCTCATCCAGCAGCGTAAATCCCAGCGCATAGGCTTTTTTTCCTGCCGGAATCTTATCGCCCTCATACACATCGAAAGCCGTGACTTCTTTCACCAGCTTCTTCTCAGTACCTACGATCAATTTTCGAATCTCATCGAAGCTGACACGTTTGTCAAGCACCAAAGAGAGGTCTCGCTTCACTTCCGGGAACTTCGGTACCTCTTGCACATCGAACTTAGGGTTTGCCGCTTGGAAAAGCAAGGCAGTGTCCAGGTCAGCATAAAAAATTTCGTGCCGTATGCCAAAATCTTTTACCAATGCAGATTTTACTTTACCAATGCGTCCGATTTCTTTTTTATCAGACGTCAATTTCATTCCATAGTCGTACAGCGGATCATCTGTTTTTTCCTGTTCCACATTACTTATCGCACATTTCTCAAGGATATGTGAAATATTTTGTGCAAGGTCATGATAACGCATCGCACGCGGTTCCAACAGCCAGCTCTCCGACTCAGAATCTCCTGCCATAAAAAGCGCAAGTCGTTCAGTTTCTACATACTTCCCACTTACCCGGCTGTAGATCTTACCGAACTCATAAAACCTTACTCCTCTTTGCTTCCTGTTGAAGTTGTGGGCGCACACTTCCAGGCCCGTGAACAGCATGGTCTGGCGCAAAATGCCCTGTTCTTCACTTAGTTTGTTCAATATTTCCACTGGCTCGCCGCTGAAAGACAGATTGTGACGTTGCTGATAAGAGGAATTTGTGAGCGAATTTGTCAGAATCTCATAGAAACCGTTCGACACGAGCATTCCGCCCAGCGTTCTCTTAAACTTGTCAATGTCTTGCTCCGGAAAATCTGCGAGGTAATCTGTTCCTGCTTCTTCATAGAGCTCGATGTTATTGAATCCGTAAATGCGCAGGACCTCTTCAACGATGTCTGCCTCCTGAACTACGTCGACCCGATAGGGCGGAACCGAAACGACATAGTAATCAGATTTCTTTTCGACGACTTCAATGTCCAGTCTTTTCAAAATGGGGAATATCTCCTCTCTTGAAATTTTCTTTCCGATAAGGCGATCGACGTTCTTATCTTTCACAGAGATCAATTTGTTCTGAATCTCTTTCGGGTAAACATCCACGATGTCAGAGGAAATTGAACCGCCTGCCACTTCCTTAATCAGCAGCGCGGCCCTCTTCAAAGCATACACGGTGTTGAGTGGATCGGTACCCCGGGAGAACCTGAAAGATGCATCCGTCTTTAGCTGATGGTGGTTGCTCGTGCGGCGGATATAATCCGGTGAGAAGTAGGCGCTCTCCAGGAATACATTTTTGGTTTGTTCAGATATACCGGACTTGATGCCTCCAAACACGCCGCCAATACACATCCCTTCCTCCGCATTACAGATCATTAAATCGTTGGCCGTGAGCTCACGTTCTTTGTTATCGAGCGTCATGAATTTGGAACCTGCTGGCAACGTCTTTACAATAACCTTGTTCCCTTTGATAGCGGCTGCATCGAAAGCGTGCAAGGGCTGGCCCAGCTCGTGGTTGACGAAATTGGTAACATCCACGACGTTGTTGATGGGGGTAAGACCAATGGCTTCAAGTCTTGATTTTAGCCATTGAGGAGACTCCTGAATGGTCACTCCGCTGATGGTGACTGCAGAATATCGCGGACAAGCCTGTGTATTTTCTACTGTGACGGGAATCGTGAGGGTCTTGTTTTCAATTTTGAACGCATCGACGGATGGCCATTTGACGGCGCGATCTTTTGCGGCACGGATGTCGCGGGCTACACCGATGTGAGAAGCGGCATCGGCGCGATTGGGTGTCAATCCGATCTCGATCACATCATCAGATTCTACCTTAAAGAAATCGGAGGCCAACGTTCCGTTCGGAACATGGGTGTCCAACACGAGTATTCCTGCATGGCTCTCTCCGAGCCCAATTTCATCTTCAGCACAGATCATCCCTTCACTTTGCTCTCCGCGGATCTTCGCCAGCTTGATCTGAAAGGGCTCTCCTTTCGTTGGATGGACGGTGGTTCCAGGCAGCGCTACCACTACCTTTTGGCCCGCTGCCACATTCGGAGCACCACAAACAATTTGTGCTGGTGTGCCTTGGCCAGTATCCACAGTGGTGATAGAAAGCTTGTCGGCGTTGGGATGTTTTTTGCAAGTGAGCACTTCTCCGATCACCAACCCCCTCAGTCCGCCTTTTACGCTTTCGAACGGGTGAATGCTTTCAACCTCAAGTCCGGTAGATGTGAGTGTGCCCGCAATGGCTTCCGGTGATTCCGGAATATCTATGTATTGCTTGAGCCAGTTGAGTGATATGGTCATTTTTCGGAAAAAAGAGCCTCAAATATAGAGAAAATGTGTGAGGATGGAGGGGCCGCAAATACATCCGGATTTCCGGAAGCCATGAATCGCGTTGATCTAAAGTCCCAAAAATAATTTGCCACAGATGCACAGATGGACTTGAGTAAGAATCCAATAGAATTTCTTTATAAAAAGGAGACTCATAGGCTTATAGGTCTGTGTATGAAAGCTCATAATAAATTGGGTCATGGCTTTTTGGAGGTTGTCTACAAAGATGCGATTCAGATCGAGTTGAAGAGTGATAGAATTGAATTTGAACGCGAGAAGGAATACAAAGTGGAGTATGCTGGAACGATCCTCCCTCACAAGTTCTACGCAGACTTTGTGGCATTTGACAAAATAGTTTTAGAGGTAAAATCCGCCTATGGCGGATTTTGCGATGATGACATAGCTCAGGTAATTAATTACTTAAAGGTATCTGGCTGTAAAATTGGGCTTGCTTTTCAATTTTGGAAAGAATCGCCTGGAATACAAGCGAATCGTACTTTGAGGTAGCGTCTAAGTAACTGTGTAAAGGTACGATTGACCTCTGGTGTCTGTAGATGGAAAGCTACAGGCGTCAGGTCAATCGATGGTATTCAATTACTTACCTTTAAACAGTTAAACAATGAAAGAGAAAAAAGAGAAAT
>JBGAFJ010000005.1:0-723046 GCA_044227305.1 Cyclobacteriaceae bacterium
GACGTTAAGACCACCCGCGCTGATGGTACTGGGGTAATACCCGGGAGAGTAAGTCGTCGCCTGACTTTATTAAAAAAGCCTCATTGGAAACTCTGAGGCTTTTTTATTTTATAACACTCCTCATCGACCACTCTTCCCGCAGCGCCTCCGAACCAGGCACTTTATCAGATTCATCCCGACCGTCCACTTACTTTATCAAATGCAAATATGCGATGGATTGTCAATGCCCCCCGCCTATCCTACCTGCACTTCAATCAAATCAGAGGCGTCGAAATAAGTGTTGGCAGCAGCCTGCAACTGCTCCGGCGTAATATGCTGGGCGCGCTCGAGCAAATGAGCATAGTACCCGTCCGGAAGCCCGTGTAAAAAAATACTCTGAACTTTCTCAGCCACCGAAAATAAAGTCGCATTCTCCGACTGCCAGCTGCCAATGAAATAATTCCTCGCCACATCAAGCTCGTCGTCGGAGACCAACTCATTCTGCAATGCCTTGATCTCAAAACGAATCTCTTCTATTACCCTGGCCGCATTTTGCTGATTCACTTCTGCACCAATGAGCCAAAAGCTTTCATTCAAAAAATGGTGCAGTGACGAATAGATACCATAAGTCAACCCTTTCTCCTCACGAATATTCTTCATCAGCCGTGATCCGAAAAAACCACCCAACAGGTGATTGAACATCACTGCATCAAAATAATTGTTGCTATCGCCCCGCGCAATACAGCTTTTTGCCAATCGTACGGATGCCTGCACACTTCCTGGTTTTTCTATCCGGATAGACCTGCCGGCAACGGGTTGAAAAATTCTTTCCTGTCTGTCCTTGATCAACCGCTCGGGAACGGCGGCAATTACCTCCTGGATCTCGGCATCCGATAGCCGCCCCACCAGGAAAGCAGCATGTAACCTGAATCCCTGTCGGAAGAAAGATCGCAGGTCTTCCGTGGTGATCGCACCCGCATCCTGTTCCTCTACGGCGGATCCATAGGGGTGATGCGCCCCGAATACAGCTTTCCGGATTTCGCGCGAAGCAACTACCGCAGTCTTCTCATTATTTACTTTGAGATTCTGAATGAAGATATCCTTCATCAATGATAGTTCCTGTTCATCAAACGCTGGCTCCTCGAGGATCTCCACCAGTATCCGGATCGCAGCAAGCATATTTTTCCGAAGGCACAGCAGCGATACCGATACAATATCAAAACCCGGCGTGATTTCCAGGTGAGCACCAAGCAGATCGATAGCCTCTGCAATCTGAAATGAATTTCTTTTCGCTGTGCCTTTTGACAGCATTTGCGCCGTGAAATGACTAACACCCAACTTGGGTTCATACCATTTGCCAGACGAAAAGATCAGCTCGAGTTTTACGACTTCTTGCTGGATGTTTCTAAAAAGAAAAAAGTCCACTCCCTTCGCCACAGGAATAATATCCGGGCGGACGAGCGAGTAATTTCGGGAGAGCTGAAATGGGGGTGCCTGGGTTCGGTCCAGTGAACTCATCAATCGTTGACTGCGTCGTCTTCCTTTTTAACTTTCTTTTCGAAAAGCATCATAATCGTAAATCGCAAGGTCTCCGCGAGTGCGTTTTCACGGCCGTTGGTGGGCACCAAGTAAGCGATGTCCAGTCCGAATTTATTATATCGAAAACCCGTGCCCGCCGTCAGGTATTGGCGATTTCCTTTTGATTTTGCTTCATAGAAATAACCAAGACGCCCCGCAAAAGTGTTGTTATACCAATATTCTGTACCAAATGACGTGGTTATCTCTGCTAGTTCTTCACTGAAACCGCCCGTAGCATCTGTGAACGATCCGAGTACGCCCGAAAGCATTGGTTTCGACTTGCTTCCAGGATAAGGGCTGGGCACCATCAGTTTATTGAAGTCCAACGCGAATGCGATGGTGTTCATCGGGTCAAGCTCAATTTTGTAGTAAGAACCAATTCTCAGGTTCGTCGGCAGAAAATCCTTATTGTTCGCATCAGAATAAGAAATCTTTCCACCCAGATTTGTGATGGTAGCTCCCAATGCCAGGTCAGAGTTTTTCCACACAATAGGCTTTCTATAATAGAATCCGAAATCAACGGCTACGGAATTTCCCGGGCGCGCATCGAACGAATTGGTCTGGAGATACCCGGTGAGGTTAGAATGAATATATCTCAGCGAACCCCCGATACTCATGTGCTCCGTAAGTATCCTTGAATACGTCACATCAAAGGCAAACTCCCGGGGATTATAGCGCCCTAGCTGATCATTGGTATTAGGCCCCTGATTGAATTGCACGTCTCCGAGATCAAAGTATTTCATGGAAGCCGCAACGGCTTGCTGGCGATTGATCTTATAAAACCCGCTCAAATAAATGATCTTCATATCATTGATGATCTTTCCAAGCCAGGGCGTATAGGACAGCGAACCACCCGATCCCTTGTCTATAAATGCGAGTTTGGCTGCGTTCCAGTAGCCGGATGCGGCATCCGGTGTTGTGGCAACACCTGCATCACCCATGCCAGCGGCTCGGGCATCCGGTGTAATACCAAGGAACGGCACCGCGGTAGTAATGACCCGGTTGCTGGTGTCGGACCCGAGAAGGGTAGCCCCACCTTTTACCGACTGCCCTCGCGCTGATAGGGACAGGAGTACCAAAAAAGCCAACGCTAACTTCTTCATAATCAAGTTCTAAGGGATAAAGATAATCAATTGGAAATTATAACCTTCGTTATTTTCTCATTTTTGGAACCGTCCGTCAGAGAACGAACCGACAGCTTACACAAGTATAGACCCGTCCCTAATTTTGTCCCGCTTCCCCCGACTACATCCCAGGCGGGCAGGTTGACATGATAGGGGCTTTTTGTGATCTGGTAAGTGTCTGAAAACATCGGCTGTCCCACCTGATCGAAGATCGTCACCGTCGCCTCCAAATCGTCTCCAGAGCGATTGTGTTTGAATTGAAATGTGGTTGTGGTCGATGCCGGATTTGGGAAGTTGAGCCATTGTTCGATCTGTATTCCATTTACGTCCGACACGAAAAATGAAATTGAAGTTGAAGAGAGGTTTCCATACGTGTCAGCTGCCCTTAGCGTGAGGTGGTGCTCGCCAGGTTTCAACCCGTCGATTGGGTAATTGATTTTCCCCCTTCTAAAGTTACCCACGTCTGATAAATAGAAATTATTGAGGATGAATGTCAGAGAATCATCGAGCGTGGCGACGATGTTGTTCTGTGAACCGTAGCCGGAAAGGTTGATACCGTTGGCATCGGAAAGAATCGCTACGATGCGACTGCTCACGTTCGCGACACCACCATTCAGAAAAGTTGAATCGCCCATGAATAGCTGAATGTCTGGTCCTTTTGAGTCAGTACCGGGTGATTTTTCTCTCGCTCCTATCTTAACATTGCTGACAACCCCGGTGAGGTCTTGACGGTTATTGCCATAAGCGTAGAGAGCAAATTTTCCTTTCCCCACTTGCGGGTCGATCGAGGAAGTCATTGTAAAATCAAATTGAAACTGTCCTGACACGACTTGAGCCTGACCGTGAAAAATCTCATTGTCACGGCTGGTGAAATCGAAAGGTGGGTTTTCGTCTCCCTTGGTTTGTAGGGTAACAGGCCTGTCAAGCAGCAGCGCTTCCAGGTATCCATTGTATCCCGGATCGATTGATCCACCCTGATATATACTTCCGGTCACGCGAACTTTGGATAACGCCTTTAATGTATCCGACGCCGACGATAGATTCTTTATTTCGGATATCCGCACGTCAGCTTCGGGCAGCGCTAGCTTCATGGAAGGATCTCCCAACAAAGAAAAATTCCGGTTTGATACGCCGCTCAGACTCGTGTTTTTGGTATCCCGGACTACTGATCCTAGGTCCCGGAATCGATGATCACTCTTTGTAAACAGAGCCTGATAAAACGCTTTGTTCAATGTGAAGTTTGTACTTGAATTGACGGGGCGGGCGGTTGTAACTAATCCGATCGAGCCTCCTTTTTTTCTCACCAGTGAGTTTTCGGCCGTGGATATAAGGCTTGGATCGTCATTCCTTCCAAACTCACACGTGGCGGTCACGAGGAGCGGATAAGCAGGCCCCGATTTCCAATTGTCTAGCGATATCTGATCAAAAATGCGTTCCTGCGCCCACTGCTGCTCGCCGCCATGCCCTGTATAGTTAACGACCACCGCTCCTTTCTTAACAACATCGTTCAAAGCCGCAGTTGCCTGGGGTGATATCTGTCCGCTCGGACTGTTCACTTGTTTGTAGTAATCGAGAAAAATCTTTGTGGTATTAAACTCGGGATGATCTGTCTCAATACTTTCCGCGAGCTGATCGGATTGACTTTGATGGATGTTGAAGTCCCCGTCATCAGCGACAAAAGCCAATTGTTTTCGCCAATCACCCCATGCGTTATCTTCATACTCAATGATTTTGTCAATCAGGATGTTGCCCTCCTCAGCTTTTTTTATCGGGAATCTCCCCACACCGATGTCCAGCGTGTGATTGACAGGTGGATTCTCGCTCCAGGTGCCCTCATTGTTTTCCAGGAATCCGAAATAGTCATCTGAAGAATACGTTTCCAAAGGACTCAATGAGTTACGGGACTCATACGTAGGCACGAAATTCTTATTGTTGGGCAGATAATTCTTGTAGTCATACGAACCCCTTCCGAAAAGCAACAGGTTTCTGATTCCTGAATTTTTATCTTTCAAAAATTTGACCAGATCGCGGATGGCCGTTATGTCCTGCTTGCCGCCCGAGAATTCATTGTACACTTCTTCCGTGGTGGCAACGCGAACGTTGATAGAGCTCTTCGCCTGTCGATATACTGCGAAACGTTGCGCCTGTGACAGGAACTCCGGCGCACACACCACGAGCAGATCGATATTGGAAATTCCGTGCAGATTTTGGTTCGCGACCTGCTTTTCAAAATCCGGTGCGGAAAACTTCGTTGATGTTGCAATATATTTCCGCAACGATGTCGAGTTTGCAGTAAACGAAGTGGTTCCCTCATTGAAAGACGACTGTTGAATAGCCGGGTTGTAAGCATCGGTTACATCCCAAACGATGACCGTGCTGGCTGTATTTGCAATGTTAAATTTTGCAGCCGGCTGTTGCAGACTTTTTAACGAGTGAAAAAGAGTTTGATCGCCATATAGCGCCAGTTTTCTTTTCGCTTGCAGCAAGAGATAGTCAAGATAACCCACGGATCTCCCGGTTGACGCTTTGACAAATTTGATTTTGACATCCTGGTTGGCGCTGCCTGCTGCGTTCACCGAAGTGGCGTTGATATTCAAGGTGTCTGTGACTTCAGTGCCTTTGATCGCATACTGATAGTCTATGATCACTTCGGGCTTTTGTTCGACAATGAATTTATCGTTGTATGAAATCTGAAATGAGGCCTGAGCATAAGATTGACCCATCACGTTTGATACGAGTTTGATGTTGGAACCATCTATCACACCCGGCATGTCAAACCGGACCGTGTATTCGGTCTTTGAATCAAACTGTTCACCGAACCAGTCTCTTCCAGAATGCAGGTCGTTATATTTTTCCGTTTCGTAATAGGAGAAGTCGTCGAACTCTTCGATAGCCGGCGCCGGATCGTTGAGGTTGCCAACCTGAACCATTCGTTTTCCATTTGCGCCATCGGCCGTGATGAAATAGTAATTTTTGTCTGTATAGAGATTATTTTCATATTGAAATATCCCTTTATCCGGGAGGAGTTGATAGTTGTCCGGACCCTGACCGTAGAACAGGATATAATCCGAAGCATTAAACTTCCCGTCTTCCTCTCCATTGATATAGATGGCGATTTCCTGGAGATCCTGAATGCGCGGCGCGCTGTTGGCCTGGGGAAGCATGCCGTTGAAGGCAGTGTAAACCTTGATTTTTTTTACATCTCCGTCGGGATTGATGCCAAAGCTCTTCAGCTTGTTGTAATCAATTTTATAGATGCCATCAAACTGTACGGATACTTTTGCCCACTTGCCCGTGGAAAGGACCGAGGACTGCTGGCTGAATGCAGCCAGCGCCCATACAGACAGGAATAATGTCAGGATTTGCTTCAAAACTCAAATTCTAACCCAGCGGGTCAATAACGACATCGCTACGTACAATAGTATGATAAAGGGGATCGCCGCAGCCTGCAACAAACCCAGCAGTAATACGGAAATGGCAAGAAACGTAAACCGCACCTTGTTATCGCCCCATGAAAAATTCTTGAATTTCAGCGCGAATAATTCCCATGGAGAGACGAGTAAATAGGAAAATACCGCGATAATAAGGATGAGCAGCCAGTCGGTTGAGATGAAAATATCGAATGGGGGCGTCAGATAAATCAGTGATGTAAGAAACAGCGCGTCGGCGGGCACCGGAAGGCCTGTGAATGAATCCTTTTGTTTTTCGTCCACATTGAAACGGGCCAAACGCAACGCCGAAAAAATTGCAATCGAAAACGCGAGGTAAGGCAGAATTTCGCTTGAAGAGATGATATCCATCATTTCGTAGAGCATTACTGAGGGGAGCACGCCAAAACTAACTACATCGGCCAGTGAGTCGAGTTCTTTGCCGATTGGAGAACTTACTTTCAACGCGCGGGCGATGAAGCCATCCAGGAAATCAAATACACAGGCAGCCCACACAAACCAGGGTGCGTAGGTCGCAGAGTCATGAATGGTGTATATGATTCCGATGCAACCTGATAACAGGTTTCCACAGGTGAGCGCGTTTGGGAGATGGCGAAGAATTTTCATCAGACGGTAAGTGCGCAAAAGGGATTATACATTTTTTCTTCACCCAGTGTTGTGGTGGGTCCATGACCCGGATAAACCACCACGTCGTCTGGCAACACGAACAATTGCTGATGGATGCTGTCGATCAACAGTTGGTGGTTGCCGCCGGGCAGGTCGGTCCTTCCGATTGATCGCTTGAACAAAACGTCGCCGCCGATGATGATTTTTTGCTGGGGTTGATAAAAAACAACATGACCAGGTGAATGTCCGGGTACGAAAAGAATTTCCATCGAACTTTTGCCAAACCGCAACGTCGTTCCCTCTTTTAATTCACCATCAGGCAAAACTTCATGATACGCCGGAAACCCATAGTTGGAAGAATAGGTCTTTACGGCGCGTAACACAGGCAACTCAAGCGCATGGATCAGCAACGGTACCTTATAAAGCTCTTTCACAAAACTGTTGCCGAGCACGTGATCGATGTGACAATGCGTGTTGATTATTTTGACGACCTGCAGGTTTTTCAGCTTTATGAAATTTTTGATCTCCGTTTGTTCCGCGGCTTCATAGCAACCGGGATCAATGATCACGGCTTCCCCGGTCTCGTCATATAAAACATAGGTGTTTTCCCGGAGTGGATTGAATGTAAAATCCCGGATGTGAATCATAAGACCCCAAAATTACCACTTTTCACCCGCATAAAGGCGTGGGTCTTCGATTCGGGGTTTTTCATAACTTGCCCCTCTAATCCAATTCACAATGAAAAATTTTACGCTTCGTCAGGCTCTGATTGGGATCACCTGTTGTCTGGTGTTGGCTTGCAGCAAACCCGCCACAGACACATCTGTAAAGCGCTACACCATTCGTCAATTTATGGACATTGTTCAGATTGCGGGCGGCGCCTTTTCTCCGGATGAAAGTAAAATAATCATTAGCAGCAAAGAAACAGGAATTTTCAATGCTCAGGAGATCGATATCAAAACGGGTGCGAAAAAAGCGCTGACGCAATCCCCAGACAACGCGGTATTCGCGCTTTCCTATTTTCCGAATGATGACCGCATGCTTTACACCAGCGACAAAGGGGGAAATGAGATCAATCACCTATATGTCCGCAATCCCGACGGAAGTACCATAGACCTTATACAGGACTCCACCGCAAAGGCGCAATTCGGGGGGTGGAGCCACAACAAAAAACTCTTATACTATTCATCGAACAGTCGCGACAAGAAATTCTTCGACCTATACAATGTTCAAATCGCCGGAGGCGAAAAGAAGATATATCCTTCGACCCTTGTGTACAAGAATGAGAAAGGACTCAATCCGTCCGCCATTTCCAACGACGACCGTTACATCGCGTTGAGTGAATCGATCACAACGAATAACTCGAACATGTATTTGCTCGATACCCAGAGCGGCAAACTTCAGCTTCTGTCCAAACATGAAGGCGATGTGCAATACAGTCCGCAGTATTTCAGTCTCGATGGAAAAAAATTGTTTTACCTGACGGACGAGGGTACGGAATTTACTCACCTGTCCAGCTATGATGTAACCACAGGTGAAACCAAAATTGAGGAAGAGGCTCCCTGGGATATTGTGTCTGCCTCTACCTCTGAAAACGGCAAATATAAAGTCATTGTGATCAACAACGATGCCCGTACCGAGATCAAGATTTATGATCAATCCGCAGGTAATGCACTCCTTTCGATCCCGGGTCTTCCGGAAGGAGACATTACCAATGTCAATATTTCCGACAGCGAAAAGCTGATGTCATTTTACGTGAGCAGTTCCAAGTCACCGAGCAATCTCTTTGTCTTCAACTTTGACACCAAGGAGGCAAAGCAGCTTACGAACACGATGAGTCAGGAGATCAACCCGGATGATTTGGTAGCAGGTGAAGTCGTCAGATTCAAATCTTTTGACAACATGGATATTCCTTGCCTGCTATACAAGCCAAAAGGTATTGCAGAAGGACAAAAGGTGCCGGTATTGCTTTGGATTCACGGCGGACCTGGTGGGCAGACACGACTTAATTACTCTCCCGCGCTTCAGCATTTGGTAAACCATGGATATGCCGTGCTGGCGGTTAACAACCGCGGTAGCTCGGGGTATGGTAAAACATTCTATGCAGCAGATGACCGCAAGCACGGCAACGAAGACCTCCGCGACTGCGTCGAATCGAAAAAATTTCTTCAGACACTGCCATACATCGATATGGACAAAGTGGGAATCTACGGCGGAAGCTATGGCGGGTACATGGTGATGGCGGCACTCGCTTTTGCACCGGAAGACTTTAAAGTAGGTGTGAATTTGTTTGGTGTTACGAACTGGATCCGGACGCTGAAGAGCATTCCCCCCTGGTGGGAATCACAACGCAAAGCGCTCTACGTTGAGTTGGGTGATCCGTTCTCCGCGGATTCAGTGGCTCTTTATAACAAATCACCGCTGTTTCATACAGACAAAATCACAAAACCATTTATCGTACTACAGGGCAGCAACGACCCCCGGGTACTGCAGGTGGAGTCCGATGAGATTGTAGCAAATGCCAGGAAGAACGGCGTTCCGGTGGAGTATGTTATTTTCCCGGATGAGGGACACGGCTTTGTGAAAAAGGAAAACAACATCAAGGCATCTGAAGCGGTGCTTAAATTCCTGGATAAATATCTCAAAGGCCTTCCCGACGACAAGGCCGGAGAAAATCCAACTGCCGGGAAATAGCTTTTCAGCGGGCATTTGTGGACGAAATGCCCCTCTTCGCGCGTGCCGGTAAAAGTCGGACTTCTCTTATATTTGCGTCCTGAAATTTGAAAGGCATTGTGCCGGGGGATATAATGGCAATGAAAAAGGGACCACGGATGTACATCTCAAGGGCGATCTACTCGCTCCTTCTTCTTTTAACGTTGGCGGTGGTATTTTCATGCAGCCCTTCGGCAGGTACTCCCAGTATCGATAACCAACAGACGAGTATCAATGACGCCGTCATTACGATTCTGACTGACGAGATCGACGACATCGTATTTCAGGCGTTGAATACGAGTGCCACATCCTCGGCCGCAGCCAACGGTCGCCTAGAAGTAATCTCAGACGACCGTCTGACCTGCTCAAATATTTCGATCGCTTTTTCAGGTGTCGACCCCGTAGACAAGGCCTATGGAAAGCTTACGATTACCTATCCCCAGGATGGCAGCTGTCTCGATAAAAAGGGCAACGTCAGAAAAGGTACCATCGTGGCAGAATGGACTGGTTCCCGTTGGTACCGCGCGGGATCAACTTTGACGATCACATTAAATAATTACACAGCCAACGACATAGCAATCACCGGCAAGCGCACATTGAGCACCGCCTCATTCAACTTTACCACCTCCAATCAATTCCAGGTGATTTGGGACGTAGCAGCGAACCACACCATGACATGGCCTGATGGCTCATCGGCCAACCTGAATGTGACGTACAGCCGCCAGTGGGATCACATCAGTGGATCAGAGACATTCAGCTACACCAATCCGCCCACGTCCATCGGCAATTATGCCATGCAAGGCACCAATCGCCATGGTAAAAACTTCAACATGGTGATCACCACACCGCTCGTCTACTATTACAGCTGTATTTTCATTAGCAAAAATTATATGCCTGTTTATGGAGTGAAAGTTCTGACTAATCTGACCGACAACGTCTCTATGACGATCAATTACGGTACGCTTTACAACTGCGATAACCTATATACGCTGACGACGGATAAAGCCACTATTGACCTGCGCGCGAAAAACAATAGCAGCGACGACGTTACACCCTAGTGACTTTAACGCGGTGAAGCCGCTGTAATTACTTCTGTTAAATTCCCCAGCATCACTTCCGTCTCAAGTGAATAATGGTCGGAAAGATCTTTGTGGGATTCACTCCATTTTTTTTGAAAAATCCTGATTCTAGCCCGCTCCGTTCCAGGCAGTGAAAAATTGTTCCTGATCAGAATATAATCGATCAGATCCCGACCAGACCCGGCTTCAACGTGAAGGTCGTTGTTTAGCCGGTCGTAACTGTACAGCCTTTCGCTTCCGGAGTTTGAATCGACAACATCCAGCGCGCGCAGCATAGATTGATATTCGTCTCCGATCACGTGTCGATTGATGTTGAAGTCGCCGCACACGATTTGCGGAACGCCTGGTTTTTGAAATTTCCGGAGGAGATGGGTATAGATTTCGGCACACTGCTTTTGCTTCACGAGTGAGGCCCCGCTGTTCTGGAGATGTGTCCCCACAATCTGCACGCGATTGTTGTTGACGTCGAGCTCACAAAGCAGCGCGCCTTTCCTCGACATCGCGTCAATGCCTCTCCGCGTTGTAAACACGATGGACTGTGCGTCCCGGATCGGGTGACGGCTGAAAATCCAGATACCGCTGTTGATCTTCACGGACAGTATTTTTTGATTAGCTGGCCCTGCCTGATAGGGATATTGATTGCTCAGGAGTCGACTAATCACCTTCCTTGCCCGCGGATCGAACGCTTCCTGAAAGACGATTACATCATAGTCGTGACCCGACAATAATTCCCCTATGGCCTCTGCCCGTGCGATGTTGCCGGAGCCGAGAACGCCGGGAAGCATGTAGATGTTCCAGGAAAGAATCTTGATCTTTTCGCCTCCAGCAGGCTGTGAAAATGCAACTGGCGCAAAAAAGATACTTGTCAGGACAAGTAATAACGCTTTCATACAGTTTGCTGTACAAAAGAAGCATATGACTATTACCCCACCGTAGAGTAAACGTTATGATTGAATTATGTAAGGGGGATGATTTTATCCAGGCCTTCTATCTATCCAGCGCTTCGACACCTTTTACTTCGTCAGGCATCATTCTCTTGAACAGATTCTCAATGCCCGCTTTCAGGGTTACCGTCGAAGACGGACATCCGCTGCAGGAGCCTTGCAAAACCACCGTAACCACACTGTCTTTAAAAGAGTGATAGGTGATGGCGCCGCCATCCTGTTCCACAGCAGGGCGAATGTATTCGTCAAGAATGTTTTTGATCTTTTTGATCGTATCTGTTTCTTCCTCGACAGGAGCAGGTGCGGGGGATTTGGTATCCAGGATCAATTTTCCGGACTCTAGGAATTTTTTGATGTGTTCTTTCAGCGTTGACTGAACTTCCACCCACTCGACGTCCTCTTTTTTGGTGACGGTGACGAAGTTGCTCATATAGAAGACGCGGTCGACAAAAGGATACATGAAGAGTTCCTGAGCCAGCGGCGCTTCCTTTGCGCTTTCCGGATTGGGGAAGTCGAAACTCATTCCTTCCGGAACCAGCATTTCATTGACCACGAATTTCAGTGAATTTGGGTTCGGATTCGATTCCAGATAGATAGAAATTGCTTTTGGGGCAGCCTGTAGCATCGTGATGAAATTAGGTTCCTGGATTAAACAAATTTAAGGAATTAAGGTTCCCCAGCTATTTCTGATCGAGGGCGTTTTCCCACTTGCTTACTACCACGGTTGCAACGCTGTTTCCTACCACATTGGTCGCGCTTCTTCCCATGTCCAACAAAGGATCAATGCCGAGTAACAGTGCCAGGCCGGCTTCAGGGATATTGAATGTTGCGAGGGTTCCGGCAATCACCACGAGGGATGCGCGCGGTACACCGGCAATGCCTTTGCTGGTAAGCATGAGTACCAGTAACATGCTTAGTTGAGTTGCCAGCGGAATATGCATACCGTATGACTGCGCAATGAACAGCGAAGCGAACGTCATATACATCATGCTGCCATCGAGGTTGAATGAATAACCCAATGGCAAAACGAAACTCACAATACGGTCTTTCGCGCCGAAGCGTTGCAGTTCTTCCATGGTCTTCGGGAATGCTGCTTCACTGCTGCTGGTGCTGAACGCAAGCAGGATCGGTTCTTTGATGCGCTTGAGCATCGTAAGAATTCCCTTGCCGATCACGAAGTATCCTGCCAGGCCGAGGATCACCCACAGCGTAAAGAGACCGAAATAGAATTCGCCGATGAAAATTGAATAGGTGGTGAGGATGCTTAATCCCTGTTTCGCGATAATGGCGGTCATGGCGCCGAACACGGCGAGCGGCGCGAGATTCATCACATATCCAGTTACTTTCAGAATCACGTGCGCCACAGCGTCCATGGCTTTGATGACAATCGCTCCCTGTTCACCAATCGCGGCGGTTGCTACGCCGAAGAAAAGTGAAAACACAACGATCTGAAGTATTTCATTTTTGGCCATCGCGTCGATTACGCTTGCCGGGAACACGTGGTGTAAAAATTCTTTTAATGATAAGGCTCCTTTTACGATGCCGCTGTCTTCACCGACATCGGGCAAGGGTAGATTCATGGCAGTGCCCGGCTCGAAAAAGTTTACGAGGATCATTCCCAGCAACAAACTCATCAATGATGCACAAACGAACCAAAACAAAGTCTTCCCGCCAATCCGGCCCACGGCTTTGATGTCGCCCAGTTTTGCCACACCGACGACCAGTGTGCTGAATACCAGAGGTGCCACGATCATTTTGATCAGCCTAAGAAAAATATCTGCCAGCAAGGCGAACGGATCCACCTTCTTTTCACGCGCCGCCAGTACAGCGTTTCTCTCTTTACCCAGCTGCTCTTTGTTTGATTTCAGAGCCACGAGCGCGGTGCTGTCGGTCGTTTCGTGAAGTTGTTTTTTTACATCAGCGATCGCCGCATCCACGGAGGATAGTTTTTTATTCTCTTCGACGACGTAGGTTTTGTTCAAGGTGTATCCTACGGCGATACCGAGAAACAGACCGATAACAATATATAGGGTGAGCTTACTTTTCTTTGGCGGCGTGGTGGGTTCCATTGGCTGCGGGCTTGTTTAGGCTCTGTAAGTATAGGAAAGAATCCTACGTATCGGAAATGAGTTTATCCGACTACATCCGCGATACCTTACCGCGCAGCACAAAATCCGCAAGCACCAATGCCGCCATCGCTTCCACAATAGGAACGGCGCGAGGTACCACACATGGATCATGTCTCCCCTTGCCTGTAACTGTCGCTGCATTTCCTTCTTTATCTACGGACTGCTGATCCTGCATGATGGTCGCGACGGGTTTGAAGGCAACGTTGAAATAGATGTCTTCTCCGTTCGTGATGCCGCCCTGGATGCCGCCGGAATGATTTGTCTTGGTGCGGATTTTTCCGCCGTCGTTTACAAACTCATCATTGTGCTGCGATCCACGCAAAGTCATTCCCTCAAAACCACTTCCATATTCAAAACCTTTTACCGCATTGATGCTTAACATAGCCTTGCCTAGTTCGGCGTGTACTTTGTCAAAGACGGGCTCACCAAGACCCACGGGCGTATTTTTGATCACGCACGTTACCTGTCCGCCGATGGTATCACGATCGAGACGTACCTGGTCGATCAAGGCAATCATTTTTTCTGCCGCGGATTGATCAGGGCATCGCACAATACTGTTTTCTGTTTCACTCAGGTTCAATTGCGTGTAATGCGGTGCTTTGATGTCGCCCACCTGCGATACATAGGCACTGATGTCAACGCCATGTTCTTTCAGCAGCAGCTTCGCCACAGCACCTGCCGCTACGCGTGCAGCGGTTTCACGTGCCGAACTTCTCCCTCCGCCGCGATGGTCTCGCACTCCATATTTTTCCTGATACGTGTAGTCGGCATGTGACGGCCTGAAAGTGTTTTCGAGATGTCTATAGTCTTTGCTGCGTTGATCTTCGTTTTCAATGACGATCGCAATGGGGGTGCCGGTGGTTTTTCCTTCAAATACACCCGAAAGGATTTTGAACAGGTCGTCTTCCTTTCTTTGAGTAGTGATCTTCGACTGTCCGGGTTTTCTACGGGTCAACTCAGACTGAATGAATCCTTCGTCGATCCTGAGGCCGGCCGGACATCCATCGATCACCACACCGATTGCCGGTCCGTGCGACTCACCGAATGTGCTGATCCTGAAAATGGTTCCGTAGATGCTTCCCATGGGTTCGTGGAAAAAGCAAATGTAATTAAAAGGCCTTGCTCTTTAGAAAAGCTCGGAGAACGAAATGTCAGCTTTGGGATTTACTTCTGAATAAAAAATATGCGGTGGCACCGAGCATCAGCACCATCAGGGCGTTGATGCTCATCTTCATCCAGTTTGTGCCGGACACGGATGACAATGAATTGTCTGCCAGCATCGCGCGATCATAGAAAGATCCGAAATCTGCGCTTTGAATAACCTGGTTGCGCTGGCTTTCTCCTTCCACGTTTAATACGAGTTGAGACTTCAAGGTGTCGTATTGCTTTTTGCCCGGATCGAAATAAATCCATTGGAAGTAATTGCCCAACTCGAATTTTCCGGGCTCTCTGGGCACGATAAAATACTTGAATGATTTGGTGCCCACGAGGCGATTGTTTTCGCGAGAGATATTCTGCTGAACATTGGGATCGTAGAAATCAAAATTGTGATCGGTGGGAAGGTTCGGTTTCTCCACAGATGAAATGTTTCCTTCACCAAAAATATTGAACTCGTATCCGACACTTTGACCTGTTCTCGGACTGGACGTAGTGATCTTTTCATCAAGCTGATAATTTCCGACCGCAACGGAACTGCGCAAAGGATGCGGTGGGAGTTCTTTCACTTTCACTGTCTTCGGCTTCGAGCTGAAAGTTTTGAAATCCTCCTGACGGTTCTGACCAAAGAATGAAGGATTCTTTGCCACCTTGAATTTGATCATCTCCAGGTCAACACTCGGGAACACAATGGTCTCACTGTTGAGGGGATAAAATGCGGCCTGATAGATCTTGTATTGTGTATACCCTTTGCCATTGATCGTCACCGGTTCCCCCTCAATATTTTCAATGTTGAAATTTTCTTCCCAGCAATTAGTCGGCTTTAATTTTTTGAGGATTTCAGACAGCTGAGGGCCAAGCTCATGAAACTGCATCGCTGCCCGGTTGTTGTCGGCGATCAGGAAAGACAAAGTGGCTACAAGACCTTCACCTACGTACACTTCGTTTTTGTTTGTCGACAATGCCAGTTGGGCATCTTCTTTCACATCTACGAACTCAGTTTCTTCACGACCGCCAAAAAAATCACGGAATGGATCGCGGCCAAACGGATCGCGCGCTTGCGTCTGAGTTGCCGGGCCCACGGTTATTTTTTTTGCCGGCGTACTTATTGTAGTGCTATTGATGGTCATGTCGAACGCGGGTACGTGAAAAACACCTTGCCGCATAGGCTGATAGGTCATTACCACAGATTGTGTGGTGCTGACGTGCCCGTTTACGATGCTGGTTTGTGATTGTGTGCTTGTGCCTCGCTTCCGGAATCCGTCGATGTCGGGGAAAGCAGTATACGTCCGCAATTGTTCGTTCGACACAACCACTGAAATGGTCCACATTTGATTCTCGCCGATCTCATTAGGCCCCAATTGTACTGAGACGTTTTGGGCCCACGCTGGTGCGCAAAGCGACATCGCCAGAAGGAAAGTGACCGTTTTTATTGAAAATTTCATGGATGCAATCAGTTGCGGAGACAAATTTAAATTTTCTTTCAACTCATTATATGAATCGGTAATTTCAACGTTATAATTCGCGTGCAAGGTTCCACCCAAGTACAAGAAAAAAGATGACAATGCTTAACTATGCGAAGAAGGTACTCACCCGTGTGAGCTTCGACGCGCGGCTCTTCGAAAAGGAGCTTAGGAAGGCAATCAGAACGCTGATTGCTGAGGAAGTTACGGAACTCAAAAACTGGTGCTATGCCAATTTTGGGTCTCATCAGGCGATCTTGAATCGTTGCTTTGTTTTGACTAGTTAAACGAAGAAAAAAATTTATTTGAAGCCCCGCCAGGGGCTTTTTTTTCAATCAGTAATTGTTGCGCCGGAATATGAGGTCCGGAAAATCTGAAATTTTACGTTAGATCAATTCAGGGTTTCGCGTTTTTTGAATGCTGGCGGTAGTGGCAACGATGTTACCTTACACCGCCCACTAGACAGACATTCATACTCCGCATACAAAAAGAAGTTCAGTGGGGCGTACTTGGGTACGGTCATCTCACCAGCATTCACATCTAACTGCGCAGCGATTCTATGAATACCTGGTTTGGCTTCAATTTGAAACTCGTACAGATTTCTTTCAGAGCGGACCTCAAGCAACGTGTCCGCCAGATTGGTCTCTTCAAAATCAGAACCAGCTCTTAACACTCCTTTGAATAGCGAAGTGTCTGTTACATTCACAAGCCTGACATCAAACGAGAAGTGTTCACCTACATTCACGTTGCGATTCTTTTGATATCCCATGAGCATCTTCAGCTCTTGAACAGAACTGTCGGCATTAAGGTAAAGGGTGTTATAGATTGCCCCTGATGGATCAAAATATTGGACAACAATTGTCTTGGAGACTGAGTCCAACCGTTCAACCTGAGTAGGGACTCCTTCCGAAAAATATATTCTTCCCTCAAGACTTCCGTTGGGCAGGTAGAGTTCGCGCACGCCATCCATTTTTCCATTCTTCATGTCCGTCCGGTTCATGACCACGCCGTTCTCGTAGTATTCTATCATTTTTCCATTAAGCACGCCGTCGACATATTCAGCGCGCGCCCTCACATGCTTTTCCGCTTTATCGTAATAGACATACTTTGTCTCATGCGTATTGCAGCCTACAACGGTGAGAGTCATCCCAAACAGGAACAGCGCATGCGGAACGCGGAGGGTGTGTGTACTTGAATGAGTCATCGATTGGATGTTTCTGATCTCAAGTTGTTTATGACTTAGAAAATCTCTCTATTTTTCCGTTACGAACTTCACGTTTCTCATCAAGCCTTTAAATCCGGTTCGTTTTACGGCTGACTTTTTGAAAATTCTGTTAAATACGACGTCTGTAATCTCTTTCCAGTCGTCGTCCCGCATTCTTTCAAATTCGGCGCTCGGGACAAACCTGGGTTCCTGGTTGGGTTTTGCAAAACGATTCCACGGGCAAACATCCTGGCAGATGTCACAACCGAAAATCCAGTTGTCAAATTTTCCTGCAACAGATTCTGGAATACTTTCTTTGAGTTCGATCGTGAAATAAGAAATGCATTTACTTCCATCGACCACCGAAGGCTCAGGTATTGCGTCGGTGGGACATGCATCGATGCAGGCTGTGCACGAACCGCAATAATCTTTTGTAGGGCCGTCAGCCTGCAACTCAAGGTCAATGATCAGCTCGCCCAAAAAAAAGAAACTGCCCATCGACCGGTTGAGCAACAAACTGTTTTTTCCAATCCAACCGACACCGCTTTTCGCAGCCCATGATCGCTCCATCACCGGCGCTGAATCAACAAACGCACGACCGTTGATGTCTCCGATCTTTTCTTTCAATCGCTCGACCAGCATTGCCAGCTTATCTTTTACAACGAAATGATAATCTTCACCATAAGCGTACTTGGCGATCTTCATCGTACCGTCTGCAGCGAGATCTTTTGAAGGAAAATAATTGTAGCCAAGGCTGATCACTGATTTCGCGCCGGGAACCAGCAGCCGCGGATCAAGCCGTTTTTCGAAATGGTTGTTCAGATAATCCATCTTCCCTTGATAGCCGCGCTTCAGCCAGGTCTCCAATCTGGGAGCATCCTCTTCGAGAAATTCCGCTTTGGATATTCCACAAAAGCTGAAGCCCAACTCATGCGCGATAGATTTCACGAGTTGAGTATTTGAAGAGGCCAAGCTCATAAAAATTAGTCGAACAAACCTGGCCCGCGTGATGCAGGTACCGCGATTTTCAAATGCTTGTAAGCCAGTGTCGTGGCTTCGCGCCCGCGTGAGGTTCGTTTCAGGTAGCCTTCCTGGATAAGGAATGGTTCATACACTTCTTCGATGGTCTCCGCCTCTTCACTTACTGCCGTGGCGATGGTGGTAAGACCAACGGGACCTCCTTTGAATTTTTCTATGATCGTTGTCAGAATACGGTTGTCCATATCGTCAAGACCATCTTCATCAACATCGAGAGCATTCAGTGCCATTTGAGCGATCGCTTTTGTGATTTTCCCATCGCCTTTGATTTGCGCAAAGTCACGGGTGCGGCGAAGGAGGTTGTTGGCAATACGAGGTGTGCCGCGGCTTCTGCGTGCGATCTCGAATGCAGCGTCGTTGTTGATGGGTGTAGAGAGTATTGAGGCTGAACGTTTGATGATCCCAGTCAATAATTCCGAATCATAGTATTCCAGTCGTGCGGTGATGCCAAACCGGGCACGCAACGGAGAGGTGAGAAGCCCCGCGCGGGTGGTCGCGCCAATCAACGTGAAGGGATTGAGACCGATTTGTACTGAACGCGCATTGGGCCCACTGTCGAGCAGGATGTCGATGCGATAGTCTTCCATCGCCGAGTACAGATATTCCTCAACGATGGGATTGAGTCGATGAATTTCGTCGATGAATAATACGTCGTTGGTTTCCAGATTGGTCAGCACTCCGGCGAGGTCACCGGGTTTATCGAGAACCGGTCCCGAGGTCACTTTAATGTTGCTGCCAAGTTCATTCGCGATAATGAACGATAGCGTTGTTTTTCCGAGGCCTGGAGGGCCGTGTAAAAGAACGTGATCGAGAGACTCGCCGCGTTGCCGTGCAGCCTGTACAAAAACACTGATGTTTTCGATCACTTTTTGCTGCCCTGCAAAATCGCTGAAGGTGAGGGGCCGCAGCGCTTTCTCGACTTCTTTGTCGCTTTCGTTTAGATTAGAATCAGGCTTGAGGTAGTCTTCCCGCATCGGATTTCAAAGCTACGCTACTGAAATCGCCATTCAAATTCTTTTTTTTAAAGTCTCCGGATTTCCATACTAATTTGCCTGCCATGAACACAAGAGTCAAAAATATTATCTATTCGATGGCGGTGCTGCTGCTCATGTGGGTGGTGTGGAAGTATCGGAGCGCGGAGTCGTCAACACCGATCAAGTTGGAAGGGAAGACGATGGGGACCAGTTATCACATCACCTATTTTGATTCGAAGGGACGCAATTTTCAAACGTCTGTCGATTCGCTGATGATAGTAGTAAATAAAGCGATCAGTACCTACGACACCGCGTCTGAGATATCGCGTTTCAACCGCGCAGCCAGGTCGTTCAGATTCAGCCTGCCTTATTTTCTGCCGCCGTTAGTGAAATCGAAGGAAGTAGTTCAGGGCTCGCAGGGCGCTTATGATCCAACAGTGATGCCCCTGGTGAACGCCTGGGGCTTTGGACCGAAAAAGGTTGAACGTCCGGATACCGCGGAAGTGCAGCGTGTAAGGGAATATGTCGGATTCGAAAAAATAGATTTTAATAAAGACAGCATCTGGAAGACCGACCCGCATGTGCAGCTTGATTTCAGTGCCATCGGGCAAGGCTATGGTGCGGATGTCATTGCGGGGTTCTTAATGAGTAAGGGCATTGAAAATTATTTTGTCGAATTGGGAGGAGAAGGAGTGGCGCGTGGAAAAAATATCAAGGAAGACAGGCCGTGGGAGATCGGCATATTGGATCCGAATTCAGATTATGTGGAACAAAAATTCACGGCGTATGCCACGCTAAAGAATAAGGCTTTCACCACGTCGGGAAATTATTTCAACTATCGCGAAGTCGACGGCAAGAAATACTCTCATACCATTGATCCGGTGAGCGGATTTCCTGTGGAGCATCCGTTGTTGAGCGCCACTGTATTTGCCGCGGATTGTTCAACCGCCGATGCCTGGGCCACCGCCTTCATGTCTATGGGGCATGAGCGGGCAATTGAGACATTAAAAACCCATCCTGAACTCCAGGTCTTCTTTATTATTTCAGGACAGAATGGGTTCGAACTTTATTCATCTCCTGCGTTGGGTGAGGATTTGCGTATCGCAAAGTAAAGCCCATTCGAAAACCGCCTGCGAAATACAAGTCTGCCCCATCTTGGAGGAGCTTTGTTTTTGGTTTGCGTTAGTATAATTTGACTGCCGGAAAAAAATACTTGCGAAAAAAAAATTATGGCTATGGAAACAGTCTCAAGTTTGGACGCATACAAGCGGGCTTATGCAGGAAGTGTTTCCGATCCTGAAGCGTTTTGGGATGACGTGGCTTCGGGGTTTACCTGGAAAAAGAAGTGGGACAAAGTGCTGGAGTGGAATTTTGAAAAACCCGATATCAAATGGTTCATCGGCGGCAAGCTTAACATCACCGAAAATTGTATTGACCGTCACTTACCTCACCATGCCGACACCACAGCGATTATTTGGGAGCCCGGCGATCCGAAGCAGGAAGCAAAAAAAATAACTTACCGTCAGCTTCACGACCAGGTGTGTCGTGTTGCCAACATGCTTAAAAGACATGGCATAAAGAAAGGCGACCGCGTTTGTATCTATATGCCCATGGTGCCTGAACTTGCTTTTGCTGTGTTGGGCTGCGCGCGGATCGGCGCAGTTCACTCAGTGGTCTTCGCAGGTTTTTCATCCGGATCTTTAGTTGACAGAATCAATGACTCAGGATGTAAGGCGGTACTTACAGCGGATGGCGCATTTCGTGGAGATAAAAAACTGGACCTGAAGTCAATCGTAGATGAAGCGGTTGAGAAAACGCCTACCGTTGAGAAAGTGATTGTGCTGGAGAGAACTGGTTCGGGCGCTAAGATGAAAGCCGGGCGTGATTTCTGGTGGCATGATGAAGTAGCAAAATCAGAACCTGTATGTCCCGCAGAAGAAATGGACGCTGAGGATCTGTTGTTCATTTTGTATACGTCTGGCTCCACCGGAAAGCCCAAAGGAATGGTGCATACCTGCGGAGGATACATGGTGCAGGTGGGATACACTTTCAAAACCGTGTTTCAGTACAAACCAGGGCAGGTCTTCTGGTGCACCGCAGACATCGGATGGGTTACGGGCCACTCTTATATTCTTTATGGACCCTTATCCGCTGCTGCCACTACCATCATCTTTGAGGGCATTCCTTCCTGGCCAGATATGGGTAGATTCTGGCAGGCGATCGAAAGGCACAAAGTGAATATTTTTTACACGGCACCAACCGCCATCCGTTCTCTGCAGCAGGCGCCACTCACATTCGTTGAAAAATTTGACCTTTCATCTCTTCAGATTTTGGGATCTGTGGGCGAGCCCATCAACGAGGAAGCATGGCATTGGTATCATAAAAATATTGGCAAAGAAAAATGCCCGATCGTGGATACGTGGTGGCAAACAGAAACGGGTGGCATCATGATTTCACCCATCGCAAACGTGACGCCTCTGAAGCCTGCATTCGCAACGTTGCCATTACCCGGCGTTCAGTCTGCGGTCATGGACGAAAAGGGAAATGAAATCACCGGAAATGGTATTGAGGGAAGGCTTGCGATGAAGTTTCCATGGCCGTCCATCGCGCGTACGATCTATGGCAATCATCAACGATTCAGGGAAACGTACTTCTCCACTTTCCCCGGTAAGTATTTTACTGGCGACGGATGCAAGCGGGATGAAAATGGAAACTATCGCATCACAGGAAGAGTCGACGACATCATCATCGTGTCCGGTCACAACTTGGGTACGGCAGAGATTGAAAATGCCATCGATGAACACGTTGCAGTGTGTGAAACAGCAGTGGTCGGTTACCCCCATGACATCAAGGGCCAGGGAGTATATGCTTTTGTGATTTGTTATGAAAAACCCACCGACGAAGAAAAACTTCGCGCGGAGATTCGGGATACGGTGTCAAAGATTATCGGACCAATAGCCAAGCCCGACAAGATTCAGTTCGTGCCGGGCCTGCCCAAGACGCGTTCCGGAAAAATAATGCGACGCATCTTGCGGAAAGTGGCAGAGGGCGATACGTCGAATTTGGGCGACACAACCACCCTCACAGACCCTTCGGTTGTAGACGAAATCAAGCGGGGAGCGTTGGGATAGTAGGGTTACTTCTGCTACCTTGGCTGAGATAAATGCGTCAATAAAACCCTTTTCATGCCCTATCGCGCACTTATCTTTATTGCCATTCTGGCTCTGTCTGCCTGTATTGACAATAAAGACTACACGCTGGATTCGCTGACGATCAAGCCAACCGAAGCCATTCCATTGGCATCGGGTAGCGTGAGTATTTTGGACCTTATTTCTGATCAGGACTCCACCTACCTCAAGACCTATTCCGACGGATTGCTGTACCTCTCATATTCAGAGACGCTGAAGTCAACGGACATCCGCGACAAGTTTAATATTCCCAATAACAATTCGACGGCATCATTCGACCTTCCGGTCGGATCTTTACCGGCTAGTTCAACAGACGCTCAGTATGCGACGTTAAACAAACAGATCGATCTGAATCTTACTCCACAACAACTCAGTGAAATCCTGCTGAAGGGTGGATCAATCAATTACAGTGCATCATTGTCAGCCCCCACTTCACCGGCCAACGGATTGCCCTTTGAAGTGAATGTGACCATGACCGATGTGGTAGACAAAAACACGCTGGCTCCCTTGACTTTCACAGCCACGAATGGCTCTTCTTCCAAATCATTGGCAAATGCCATTATGAAAATGGACCGGAACAAGTTCAACATCAAGTTGGATTTGGTTTTGAAAAAGAGAACCCAGGCAGTTTTTGTTCCGGTGGGTACAAAACTTAATGTTCAACTTTCATTCGTTAATCTGGATTTTGCATACATCAAGGGTTTCTTCGGTGATCAGACGGTGAATATTCCGCCGCAATCCATCGAAATGACGGTATTCAATTCCTCCTTGAAAAAAAGCCAGGTATCATTTGCGCAGGCCAACGTAACGTTGTCAGTGAAGAACGATTACGGCGTTCCGGTCGAAGTCACTTTCTCAAAATTGGAGGCGAGAAAGACTGGTTCAACGCTCCCATTTCAGATCACTCCGTCAAGCCCGGTAATCTTAAATTCACCCACAACGCTTGGAGCCACAGCGCTCACCACCGTGACGGTTACCAACGGTAGCGCCATCGTGAACTATTCTCCCACAGCTCTTTACTACGCCGCCAGCGCCAGAATCAACAAGGGACTTGCCGATGGGGTCGACTTTATGGCCGACACGAGCAAAATGAGGGTCGCTCTGGCCGCCGAGGTGCCGTTGTATGGTTATGCGTCCGGGATAACGATGTTGGATACGTTGAAAGTCGACCTAGGTGATGCTGACAAGTCAACCGTGCAATCCGCCTCTCTGAAGATCCATGCGGTGAACCAAATGCCGTTAGATGTGTACGCTCAATTGTACCTGGCTGATAAGAATTATCAGATCATCGATTCTTTGTTCAAAAGCAATCAGACTTATCTCGTAAAGTCAGCTTCGGTCACTGCGGCAGGCGATCTGGATAAAGCAACCACCAGCGACCTCACACTGATCCTTGACCCGGATAAGGTGGCAAAGATTTTTACCTCGAACTACCTCATCGTTCGGTCGAGACTCAATACCGCCAAAGACGCAAACGGTTCGCTTTTGAATGTAAAATTCAAATCAACCTACAAGTTGAATCTGAACGTCGGGTTGATGGCAACACTTAACATTACGACAACAAAATGAAAAGAAGCACCCCTCTTCTTCTTCTGGTTGCCGTGATGATGGCAGCCCGGGTCTATGGACAAAATGAAAGCACGCTGTATAACATGAACAGCCTGCCCCAGTCCGTCGACGTAAATCCTGCGATCCAGCCTCGCTACAAACTTTCCATAGGCCTTCCGTTCATCTCATCATTCGGAGCCATCTATTCCAACAATGGATTTACCTACAACGACATGATCACGAAGGTCGACGGCGTTGTGAAAGCGGATTTATCGAAATGGACGCAGGGACTTGCGGCTCAAAACTACATCACGGTAACGGGCCAGGCTGACCTGTTCCGTCTCGGCCTTAGGCTCAACCCGAAGATGTATCTGATGGTGAGTTCATCGGTCAAAGGGTACAATCGCACCATGCTTGAAAAAGGTTTAGCATCTCTGGTTGTCGATGGCACCGCGCCCCTCGTGGGAAGCTATTCAAATACTTCGCCCAAGGAAGAAGGGGTGTCGTATGTAGAAACGGCCGCCGGCCTGTCCTACAAAATGAATGACCGCCTTACGCTAGGCGCACGTTTGAAATATTACAAGGGATTGATGAATGTGACCACCCAGTACTCTTCACTGATCGTGCAGGTTGATAACAACTACCTGATTACAGCAACAGGAGATGCACTGGTTCGGACTTCTGGCATTCAGAATTTGAACAGTTCAGGATATAAACTTCAGGACCACACCGGTGACTATCTGAGAAACACTGGCTTCGGACTGGATATCGGGGCTACGTACAAGTTTCACGAAAAACTGACTTTCAGCGCGAGCCTGATTGATATCGGCTACATCAACTGGAAAAACAACACGTATCAATATACCCTCGATCCTGCGAAGGCAAAGTACACGTTTGGTGGCATCGACATGGCAAAACTGGTGGACAAGAATACTTCATACCTCAGCGCTCAGGGCGATTCCATCCAGGCGAAATTCAAAATGCAGGAGACGGCCATCTCGTCGTATTCAACCGCGCTGCCATTGAAGATGTACCTCGGCGCAAACTTTGAGCTGATGCCAACCTTAAACCTTGGCGCGCTGTTCTTCAGCGAAAGCTTCCAGGGACGCTATGCCTCAGGAATGACCGTCTCGGCCAATAAGAATTTTGGAAAGACTCTAAGCACGTCCCTGTCCTATACGGTATCAAACCGGTCTTACAATAACATCGGACTCGGCGTTTCAGTGAACGTTTCTCCCGTCCAGATCTACGTGGTGGGTGACAACCTGCTGCGTGCACCAGGATCCCTGATCGTCAATCAAAATCTCAATTCTTACCTGAATAGCTCGCAGGTAATTTCCTTCAGAGCAGGGTTAAACATTGTTATGGGTTGGGATAAAGGCCTGACCCCGAAAGTGAAGGTCTCAGATAGCGATACTAATCCAAAAGAAAACAGCAACAACGCCAAAGTGAAAACAACCTTTGGGCGTTCGCCTGCCAAGAAAGACCATCCCAAGGCAGCCAAGAGGCAAAAGACGCTTAAGAATCATCACAAATCCGTGAAGAAGCCTGCCAGATCGAAGGTGGGAAGATAGTTACCTTAATGGTTTGGTTCCATTGGCTAAATGAATACAGGTTTTATCATAATCTTATGGACTGAGGTCCAAATTCTGATGATTGGCAGACACGTTATCAGTTGCCGAGTGTAGCGAGGGTTGTCAACTGTCAACAAACAACTATTGCATACAACAAAAAAGCCCCGGTTCTCACCGAGGCATTTTTGTTTGGGTTGGAAACAATCAGCTTCCACACGCTTCACATGCATCAGGATTATCCAGTGAGCAAGCCATGTCGGCGCGCTTCTGATCGTCCCGATAGCTATCGGGACCTGCGAGCGGCTCCGTACTGTACTGGATGGAGTGTTGTGCTTCGCGGGCCGATGATGTGACAGCCTGTGCCACTGCAACCGGTTCAGCAACTTCCTGACGAATGGTTTCAGCTGCAGGCTGCGAAAGTTGACTCTTGTCGAGTGTGAACTTGATCGCGTCAGCAGCAGCGGTCGAGCGGAGGTAATACATACCGGTCTTCAGCCCTTTCTTCCATGCGTAGAAGTGCATTGAAGTAAGCTTGCCGAAGTTCGGGTTCGTGATGTGGATATTCAGACTCTGTGATTGGCAGATGTACGCTCCGCGGTCAGCCGACATATCGATGATCGCTTTTTGAGAGATCTCCCAAACCGTCTTATAAATGTCCTTGATGTTCTGCGGGATCTCAGGGATGTTCTGAACTGAGCCGTTGGCGGCAATCAGCTTTTGACGCATGCCCTCACTCCAGAGGCCGGCAGCCATCAGGTCTTTCATCAGGTGCTTGTTGGCGATGATGAATTCACCAGACAAAGTGCGGCGTGTGTAGATGTTTGAAGTGTAAGGTTCGAAGCACTCGTTGTTGCCAAGGATCTGAGAAGTCGACGCTGTAGGCATAGGAGCCACCAGCAGGGAGTTGCGGACACCAAATTGCTTCACATCGCGTTTCAGTTGATCCCAGTTCCAGCGCCCGGATGAAGGCGTTACACCCCACATGTCGAACTGGAAGATGCCCTTCGATACCGGCGAACCTTTGAACGTTTCATAGGAGCCGTGTTCTTTCGCAAGCTCCATGGAAGCTTCCATCGCGCCGAAATAGATTGTTTCGAAGATGTCCTTGTTCAGGCCGCGTGCTTCCTCAGAATCGAACGGCATACGCAGCATGATGAAGGCATCAGCGAGACCCTGAACACCAAGACCGATCGGCCTGTGACGCATGTTGGATTTCCGTGCTTCGGGTACCGGATAATAGTTTATATCGATCACCTTGTTCAGGTTGCGGGTTGCCACCTTGGTGATCTCATACAGTTTCTGATGATCGAATTTTCCGTCGCTGGTGACAAACTTCGGCAGCGCGATCGATGCCAGGTTACAGACCGCAATCTCATCAGGCGAAGTGTACTCAATGATCTCAGTGCAGAGGTTGCTGGACTTGATCGTACCCAGATTTTTCTGGTTTGATTTTTTGTTCGCAGCATCCTTGTAAAGGATATACGGCGTGCCTGTTTCGATCTGTGACTCGAGGATCTCAAACCAGAGATCCTGGGCTTTCACCTGTCTTCTGAATTTGTTTTCCTTTTCGTACTTCTCGAAAAGTTTTTCAAATTCTTCGCCATACGTATCCGCCAGTCCGGGTGCTTCATTGGGGCAGAATAGAGACCACATCTCATTGTTCTCCACCCGCTTCATAAAGAGATCCGGAATCCACATTGCATAGAAGAGGTCGCGGGCGCGCATTTCTTCCTTGCCGTGATTTTTCTTCAGATCGAGGAATTCAAAGATATCTGCATGCCACGGCTCGAGATACACGGCGAAGCTGCCTTTGCGTTTGCCGCCACCCTGATCCACATAACGGGCGGTCATATCGAAGTTCCTCAACATGGGCACGATTCCGTTTGAAGTGCCGCCGGTTCCTTTAATGTATGACCCTTTTGCCCGCACATTGTGAATGCTGAGGCCGATGCCGCCTGCCGACTGTGAGATCTTGGCGCAGTTCTTCAAAGTATCATAAATGCCATCAATGCTGTCGTCCTTCATGGTAAGGAGGAAGCAGGATGAAAGCTGAGGTTTCGGTGTGCCTGCGTTGAATAGCGTGGGTGTCGCGTGTGTAAACCATTTCTCAGAGAGCAGGTCGTACGTTTCAATTGCCGCTTTGATGTCTTCGCCGTGAATACCCACCGCCACGCGCATAAGCAGGTGTTGAGGGCGTTCTACGACTTTGCCTTCAATCTTCATCAGGTAAGAGCGTTCCAGCGTTTTGAAGCCGAAGAAGTCGTAGCTGAAGTCACGGTCGTAAACGATCGCGTCATCCAGTTCGGCAGCGTGATTTTTGATCACTTTCCAGGTCTCTTTCGAGATCATCGGGGCATTCTGACCGGTTTTGGGATCCACATGCTGATAAAGCCGCTTCATGGTATTTGAAAACGACTTACTGGTAGTCTTATGAAGATTCGAAACCGCGATGCGTGCGGCGAGCTTTGCGAAATCGGGATGTCTTGTGGTCATCGTCGCCGCGATTTCCGCCGCGAGATTATCCAGTTCATGCGTCGATACGCCGTCGTAAAGGCCATTGATCACCTTCATCGCTACTTCTACAGGATTCACGAGTTTGGGATCGAGGCCATAGCAGAGTTTTTCGATCCGCGCGGTGATTTTGTCAAACTTAACGGACTCTCTGTGTCCGTCCCGCTTTAATACAAGCATGATTTGTGAGGTTGTTTGGGTGTAGTGAAAAGTTTAAAAAATAATAGGCTTCAAAAGATACTAAAAGTCTTCATTCAATGAAAATTTTTGGTCTGCTTCTTTTTCCGTGCTCTTCATCACGCCGGCCTTTTGATATTCGGCCACGCGCTTCTCGAAGAAATTGGTCTTGCCCCGGAGGGAGATCATTTCCATGAAATCGAAAGGATTCGTGGCGCCATACACTTTCTGGCCGGTCAGTTCATTGAGCAGTCTGTCCGCCACGAACTCGATGTACTGACACATGAGTTGCGCGTTCATACCAATCAGGTTTACCGGGAGTGCATCGGTGACAAACTCTTTTTCAATCGCCACGGCATCTTTGATAATCTCGATCACTCGTTCAGCCGGCAGTTTTCCTACTACGTGTTGCGTATACAAGTGGCACGCAAAATCGCAGTGGAGTCCTTCGTCACGTGAGATCAGTTCGTTGGAGAAGCTCAAACCGGGCATCAGGCCTCTTTTCTTGAGCCAGAAAATGGAACAGAACGAGCCAGAGAAGAATATTCCTTCCACAGCGGCAAAAGCTACCAGCCTCTCCTGGAAATTGCCCTGGTCGATCCAGCGCAGAGCCCAGTCAGCCTTCTTTTTCACGCAATCCATGGTTTCGATGGCATGAAACAATTTGTCTTTCTCACGAGGATCCTTCACCAGGGTATCGATCAGGAGAGAATAGGTCTCCGAGTGGATATTTTCGATTGCGATCTGGAATCCGTAGAAGAATTTGGCCTCGGTGTACTGAACTTCCGAAACGAAATGCTCCGCCAGGTTTTCGTTCACGATGCCATCGCTGGCTGCAAAAAAGGCCAAAACGTGGGTTATGAAGTACCTTTCCCCGTCGTTCAGGTTAGCCCAGTCTCTCAGGTCATGGCTCAGGTCGATCTCCTCAGCTGTCCAGAAACTGGCTTCCGCCTGCTTGTAAAACTTCCAGATATCATGGTGACGGATGGGAAACAGGACGAATCGGTCTTTGTTCTCCTGGAGGATCGGTTCGTGGGGAGCGGCCTGATGGGTCATTATCAATGTTATCGTTTAGTTGGGTGTCGTGTCTATTTGTTCTCCGTATTTTCTAAGAGACCAACTCACCTCTCACCATGTGAGCTGAGTAAGCCAATTAAAAAGGTCGGGGAGGACAAATATGAAATTTGAAGATGTCTAATCAAAGGCCCCGATTCCGCCCAATCGATCTGCCGTAATCGTTTGAAGCGGTTTATATTTTTCATAAAGCGTTTCATTTCATTCACTTACCTCACGGGAGAAAAGTGAACTCTCAAATGATAAATTTTTTTAAAAAAAATTTGATAAAAAATTTGCGTTCTCTTAAAGCCGGGAAAACACGGTTTTTGAAAAGTTGGCTCTACATCCTGTTTGTTGAAGGCTATGATTGGCGCCTGGACCATCCTGGAGAATCGGGTAAAATATTCCCCACCCGCGAGGAACCGACCGCGCAGATTTTGAGAAAGGACCTAAAATGGGCTTTAGACCACCCAGACTGGTTTTTATGGATAAAAAGGGCATTTTTCAACTTTTATTGGTTTTTCAGCCTACGCCGTCTATCTTTGCAGTCCAATTTTTAAAACCATAGTCATGTACGCTGTAGTGGACATCGCCGGAAAGCAATTCAAGGTCGAGAAGGACCAGTACCTGTATACGCCCCTTTTGGAGGCCAAAGCAGGGGACGCAGTCAAATTTGATAAAGTTCTTCTGATTGACACGGATGGTGCAGTTCAGGTGGGTACCCCCCTTATTAAAGGTGCTGTGATTTCGGGCAAAGTCGTTGAACATGTTAAGGATGACAAAGTGATTATCTTCAAAAAGAAGCGCAGAAAAGGCTATGCATTGAAGAATGGACATCGTCAAAAGCTGACGAAAGTTCAGATCGAAAGCATTAAGGCTTGATCTGATTCACAACAGGTTTAAAGCATTTTTGGATTTAAAGAATAAGTA
The DNA here is from genome assembly GCA_044227305.1 of Cyclobacteriaceae bacterium. GTDB lineage: Bacteria > Bacteroidota > Bacteroidia > Cytophagales > Cyclobacteriaceae > ELB16-189. The sequence goes on from JBGAFJ010000005.1 coordinate 30,419, forward strand.
ACCATGGCACACAAGAAGGGTGAAGGTAAAGTAAAGAACGGTCGCGAATCAGAAAGCAAACGGCTTGGCATTAAAGTATACGGTGGTCAGAAAGTCGTTGCCGGAAATATCATCGTACGTCAACGGGGTACAAGACATCATCCCGGAAGAAACGTAGGCATGGGAAAAGATCATACGCTGTTTGCACTCATCGACGGCACGGTTCTTTTCAAGAAAGGCAAAGCAGACAAGTCGTTCGTATCAGTAACGGCTGAAGCTTAGAAGATATCAATCTCATTATGAACGAACCCGGATCACAAGTCTGGGTTTGTTTTTTTAGGGAACGCTCAGTCTCGTCTTCCGTGCATGGGCATTCTATGATGCAAGGCGCTGGGGTGTCTTTGATCCGGTTTCATCAGGAGGTGGGAGGACATCTACAGTAGTTGCCGACCAAGGCAGGTACTGTCAACGCCAATGCCACCATCCATTGCAACTACATAGATAATTGAGACGTGCCAGACAACGAGATTATGTTCAACCCGCCCTCAGCAAACAATGCACCTACCAAAAACACCTGGCGAATTAATTCTCAGGATTGATTTCTGTCTATCACCGTAGGGAGTTCTGAAAGACATTCATTTTAGTTACTGCTCAATGTGGCCCACTTCTGCTTCCTGTTAAGAGATTACGTAATGCAAAAACTACCGCAAATGCCGTTACATTGATTGATGAAGACCATCGACTTTGTTTGAGGATAAATGTCTTTTGAACACTAACTTTTTTGTTGCCTCGTCGCCCAACTTCAGTTATTAGGCCTGGTACATTTCCTCTAATAAGTTCCTAATAAACTCGCTGATTGTGAGCGTTTTTGAACGTATTGGTTAAGTATTACCGATTAAATGAAGAAAAGTTTAAGAAATAGTTTCCCATATAAGTTTGTCACCCTATTTTTACTACCCTCGAAAACTATTTATTAACTAAACTTAAACCTATGAAGAAGTTTTTACTGATGTACTTCTCATTCGTTTTGGCCCTAAGCACAGCTTGGGCGCAGGAACGAGTGGTATCTGGTAAGGTAACGTCTACAGAAGACGGATCGACCTTGCCGGGTGTTAACGTGGTTGTGAAAGGAACAACGAACGGAACTGTTACAGATTCGAACGGCGCCTATTCACTCAATGTCCCGGGCACAGGTGGCACACTTGTGTTTTCTTTCATTGGCTTCCAAACGCAGGAAGTTCCAATTGGCGACCAGACTATAGTCGATGCAAAGCTGGGTGCGGACATAACACAACTGAGTGAAGTTGTTGTTGTGGGATACGGAACTCAGGAAAGAAGAAACCTGTCGACCTCGATCTCGTCGATTCAGGGATCAGCAGTGTCATCATTGGCGACGCCGAGCTTTGTTGATCAGATGGCTGGTCGTGCGGCAGGTGTGCAGGTTGGAGTGAACAGCGGTATCATCGGTACTACGCCCACGATCAATATCAGAGGTGTAAACTCGATCTCATCGGGTACTTTTCCGCTTTTCGTTGTCGATGGAATTGTGGTCAACACATCGAGTAACCAGGGAAACGGAACGTTAGTAAGTAGCATCACTCCGGTGAATCCACTTGCCGATATAAACCCGAATGATATCGAATCTTACGAAATCCTGAAAGATGGAGCGGCGGCTGCGATTTATGGTTCGCGTGCTGCCAATGGCGTGGTCATCATTACCACCAAACGCGGAGCCAAGGCAAAGGGAAAGGCGAAAGTAGATTTCTCTGCAACAACCGGCTTTACAGAGGCAACCAAAAGATTCAGTCTTGCTAATGCATCCGAATTTGAAACAATTGCCAACCAAAAGCTTTCAAATGCAGGCCAAGCGGCGGCAGCGTTCAGCGATCCCAATGTGGCTACCAGCGGCCAGACCGATTGGCAAAATGTTGTTCTCAGAAAGGGCAAGTTTTCTAACTATAATGTTGGATTGTCCGGAGCAAACGAAAACACGAATTACTTCGTATCTGTAGGATACCAAAAGCAGGAGAGTAACGTGGTTAACAACGATTTTGAGCGCTACACCACAAGAATGAATGCCGATCACCGCGTAAACAAGTGGGTTAAGTTTGGTACTGGCCTGCAGTACACGCGCAGTGTCACCAACGGATTGAACACAGGAACCAACGCGCTGTCAGGAAATATCATCGGTGCGATCCGAGCCTTCCCGAACGTCACTGAGTATGATCCGTCTAACCCTACAGGTTATAACCTGACGGTTGATAATCAGGCTTTAGGTCAGGGGGCAAACACACGCGCCATCACCAGCAGCTATACAAACCAGGGATTCATCCTGGCTAACAACAAATTCAGAAACCAGACCGACCGATTGCTCGCAAGCGGTTATGCGCAAGCGGATATCATTGAAGGCCTTTCTTTGAAGACTTTTATCGGTGTCGATAACCTTGGCTCAAAAGACCTCCAGAGTCTCGATCCTCGCCATGGAGACGGCAGGGGTTCAAACGGAAGCCTTTTCGAGCAATGGAGAACATTCACAAGCTGGACTTGGACGAATACATTGTCGTACAACAAAGATTTTGGTGACCATAACGTCGACGCAGTGGCAGGTGTTGAATATTTCAAGCAAACCATCGATTCATTCAATGGTCAGGGAACTAGTTTCTCAGACCGGTTCTTCATGACTAACGGTTTGATCACGGGTACCTACCTGAATCAGTTTTCAGGTGGACTTTACTCGCAGAATGGTCTTACGTCAACATTCGGACGGGTTAACTATTCATTTAAGGACAAACTCTATGTCGGATTCAGTATCCGTCGCGATGGTTTGTCAAAGGTGGCTCCTGGCCATCGTTATGGAACATTCCCCGGCGGATCAGTCGCTTACAGACTTTCACAGGAAGAATTCTACAAGAATTCGGCAGTTGCTGGTGTTGTAAACGACCTTAAGATACGCGCAAGCTATGCGCAAGTGGGAAACAGCGATATTGGCTCGTTTCCTTACGCAAGCAGTTACGGATCCGCCAAGTATGGCACACAGAATGGTGTAGCTTTCACACAGGCCGGTAACGATTTATTGTCCTGGGAGACCAGCAAGAAAACCAACATTGGGGCTGATATTGGATTGTTTAATAACAAAGTAAACCTTACGGTTGACTGGTTCCGCAATGACATCGATGGTTTGATCCTTGCCGTTCTCTATCCTCCGTCATTGGGGATTCCCAACCCTACTACTCCCAATTCAATCAATCAAAACATTGGAACGATCAGAAACTCAGGACTTGAGTTTACAGTGAGTGCGACTCCGATTGCGAAAAATGGGTTCACTTGGAATGTAAGCGCGAACTTCACGGCAATCAAGAATGAAGTGCTCTCAACATTCCCCAATGCAGCCGGCAATCCCTCGGACGTGACATCAAATGCGTTGAACTACATTCTCGGTGCACGTGTCGGCCAGCCGATCAATACCATCTACGGATATGAATATGCAGGTGTAAACTCAGCGAATGGTTACCCTATGTATGTGAAAGGTAATGGACAGATCGTTCAGCGCAACGTAGGTACTGGCGCTTATTCGTTCTATGATCCTGCAAACCCCACCAGCGAAACGACGACTGCGGGCGCGGCACTTAACGCCCAAGACGTATCTAATGGTGGTGATCGCAAGATCCTTGGGCAAACCACTCCGAAATGGTTCGGAGGACTCACCAACAGCTTTTCATGGAAAAATTTCTCTTTGGAAATCTTCATGAGATACTCCGGTGGAAACAAGATCTACAATCAGACTAAACAGGATGTGCTGTACAATCAGGATTTTACGAACTCGTCGAGAGACCTGCTTAACAGCTGGACACCGGAGAATTCTGGTGCTTCTCTTCCGAAGATGTGGATCGTCAACAATGCTTTTGTAAACCAGGCAGGAACCGCTACCTCCCGTTTTGTTGAAGACGGCTCATTCCTACGTATCCAGAATATTGTTCTCGGATATAGTCTGCCCAAATCATTGCTTGAAAAGAGCAAATTCGGACTTAGCAACGTGAGGATTTTTGCACAAGTGCAGAATGCTTTCACTTTCACCAATTACAGCGGGCTTGATCCTGAACTCGGTTCATCTGTGAATGGTGTTAACTTTGCAGGTCTTGACAACAACACGAACCCACTTAGTCGCATCTACACGATGGGGCTTAACATCGGTTTTTAATAATCAAACAAGAATAAGTTATGAAAACATATAAAATATTAGCAAAGTCCGTTGGCGTGGCCGCATTGGTTTTTGCTGGCGCCTGCAGCGATAAGGAGATCATTGAGCTACAACCTCAAACTGCCCTTTCAGACGCCACGGCTTATCAGACGCCTGAGCGACTGGAACTGGTGGCTGCAGGTATGTATGACGCGGCCCAATCAGGTTTCTACGCCGGAGGTGCGGTCCGTGGCTACCCATTTGGTGCTGCACATGTGGAGCAGGGGGACAACCGTGGTGAGGACGTTGTGAATACGCAGGCGTTCTATCAGGTTACTTATACATCCGCATATGACCCAACTACAGCGAACAATGACTATCATTTTCAGACGCTGTTTTCCCTGATCAATCGGGTCAATGTTGCTCTTGCCGGGTTTGAAACAGCGGTTCCAACCGCAACGCTCACCCAAGCAACAATTGATGCTTATAAGGGTGAGGCAAGGTTCCTTCGGGCGCTTGCCTATCATGAACTGCTTAAGCATTTTTGCCGCCCGTATTCAGACAATCCGTCTGCGGCAAATGGTGGTATGCCATATAAACTGAAAGGCGCGAGCGGCGCTGCCTCAGCAAATGAGTCTGTTGCCCAGTCACGCGGTACAGTTGCAGAGGACTATACAAATATCCTTGCAGACCTGGATTATGCTGAGACCGTATTGCCCAAGACCAGGACGGGAGGTCTTAAGATCACTCGTGCTACTTACGGTGCCGCGATCGCGCTTAAGACAAGAATTTATCTGCATATGGGGAATTGGGCAGCCGTTGTAACTGAAGCTAACAAACTCGTGCCCACGTCTATATCTGGTACTGTTGCGTCACTCAATGGTACTGGCTATACGCTACCTTCAAATCCTTACGCCGCATTCTCAGCTGCTAGCAGCAAGAACAACACTGAATCAATTTTTTCAATTGACAATGATGTAACGGACAATCCCGGCGTAAACGGTGCGCTTCCATCTATGTACAATACTTCTGTCGCGCCCACCACAGGCCGCGCACTGGTAGCTATCAGTCCAATTCTTTGGAACCAGCCATGGTGGAATAGCACGGATACAAGGAAAACATCTACGTTTGTCAACATTAATGTAGAATTGCCAGGTGGCGGCGGAAAGGGTGGATTCTTCACGAAGAAGTATACCGATGTAGTCGGGGGTTCGGACAACGCCCCTGTTATCCGCTATGCTGAGGTGTTGTTGAATCTGGCTGAAGCGATCCAGCGTCAGGCCATCGGATCTCCTGACGCGCGCGCGTTTGCTGCATACAACGCAGTTCGCTCACGAGCAAATGCTGTAGGTACAGATGTTAACTACGACCAGATTAGTGATTTTGCTACAGGACAGGCGTTGCTGACAGCGATTCTGAACGAGCGCAGAATTGAGTTTGTTTGCGAAGGAATGCGGTGGGCGGATATTCATCGCCTCTCACAGGACGCTACAAACAACACCTGGGGTGGTGGAATTCCCTTGAAAGTGGGTAACGGTGTCACTAACCTTCAACCACTTTATACAACAGCAACCAACCCAAATGGCGCTGCCAACCTTGCGACTATACTCGCCACGACCGGTGGACGTCAACTTGCGATTCCTTACTCAGACTTCAGATTCCTTTGGCCGATCCCATCTTCAGAAACTATTCTGAACCCAACCCTGGCGGCTCAACAGAATCCAGGCTGGTAACAATCAATGTTCTGATTAAAAAAAGTGCCCTGCAAAGGGCACTTTTTTTAATGGGGAAATTCGGCGCTCTGGCGTTGCTTTGAGCGCTCGCTTATGATTCGACAAAATTGGAATCGTTCAATCAATGCGTATTTTTTTTCGTTGCGTAAACATATTAATTCTAATTGCGGCCACCTGCCTGACTAAATCGCTCATGGCTCAAGGTGATCGCATATCATTGGCTGAAGCAATAAGGACAATTGAAAAGCGTGAAAAGGTAACTTTCTTTTACAAAAAAGAATTCATTACCGGGGTCGAAGTGCCGGCCTCTACGCTTCATATTCCCCTCGAGGATTTTCTACGAAATGAATTAGGGGTATTTGATATTGGGTACCTCCGATACTTCGATAGATCATACATCTTCCTTTTTAAGGGCAAGGCACCATCGGTTGACGTTTTTACAGCCCGCGTCACAGACTCGGTGCAGATTCCGAGGCGTGAAGTAAACGCCAATACCCAGTATCACATAGCTGGCGGTGTACGAGATGCAATCTCGGGAGAGAATATATCGGGAGCCAACATTTTCGTGGAAGAAACAGCCACAGGTACCGTATCAGATGTGGACGGTCATTTCTCTTTGACATTGTCTGCTGGGATTTACCGTATTCGGGTGACGTCAGTGGGAAAGGCGCCAACTTCTCAAAGGATTTTGCTGCACGAGGATCGGCAAATCGAGTTTGAAATGTTCGAGCAGAACATTCAATTGGAGGATGTGGTTGTTCTGTCGCACGGATCGGATCGAAACGTCTCGTCAACAGAGATGGGTCAAGTGAAGATGGATATCAAGACCTTGAGATCAATACCGCCGTTCATGGGGGAGGTCGATATCATTAAGAGTATTCAGTTACTGCCGGGAGTAAGTACGGTCGGAGAGGGCTCAAGCGGATTCAACGTGCGGGGTGGAAATGTTGACCAGAATCTCATCATGCTTGACGACACTCCACTATTGAATTCGTCACACCTTTTTGGTTTTTTTTCAACGTTTAATCCCGACTTCGTAAAAGAAGTCACCCTTTACAAAGGGTTCATGCCGGCGAATTACGGTGGGAGAGTGTCGTCGGTTCTGGACGTTAGGATGAGGGATGGCAATAAAACAAAACTCTCTGGATCCGGCGGACTCGGAATCATTTCCAGCCGCTTCCTTCTGGAGGGTCCCATCGGAAAGGGAAAGACGTCATTCATTGTCGGAGGGCGGTATGCTTATCCCAACTGGCTTCTGAAAAAGATTCCGGACTTGAACGTTCAGCGCAGTTCAACCTATTTCTATGATCTTAATTTTAGAATTCATCACCAGATAAACGATAAAAACAGCCTGGACCTTTCGGCTTACCGTAGCGAAGATGATTTCAAGTTTGCGGCAGATACTACATATGGTTGGAACACCACCAATTTGTCATTGCGATGGAACGCAGTTATTAACCCCAGGCTCTACGCCAATTTTATTGGACTCTTTTCTAATTACGAGAACTCAATCTCAGGACTGAGCAGCGGCAAGGCCTTCGACGCAAATTTTGGCGTTAACATGCGCGGCGGGAAAGCAGACATAACCTATGTTATGAATGGACAGAATCGAATTGATTTTGGTGCGGCGTTAACCGACTATATCTTTAACAATGGCACGTTGACGCCAGGAACGAATTCATCAATTAATCAAATTCGAGTGCCCGAGGAGAACTCAAGGGAGATAGCGATTTACGTGAGCGATGAGTTGAAAATCAGCCGGGCTATTTCGGTTAATGCAGGCGTGAGATATTCAATGTATGATCTATACGGCGCTGCAGATGTGTTTTTGTACAAGGATGGGATTCCAAAAGATCCCACAACAGTTACCAGTATTTTGCATTTCGCGAAAGGAGAAAAAATAAAGCAATACAGCGGCTGGGAACCGCGCTTTCTTGCCAAAGTGTCAATCAACGAAAAGAGCTCTCTGAAATTCAGTTACAATAGAAACTATCAGTATTTGCAATTGATCTCAAACACAACTGCGATCAGTCCATTGGATCTCTGGAAGACGAGCAATTACTATATCAAACCACAGATTGGCGACCAGTTTGCGATGGGTTATTTCCGGAACCTGCGTCAGAATAAATATGAACTATCTGTAGAGGGATACTACAAAGAGATTCAGAATTTGGCGGAGTATAAAGATGGCGCAAACCTTTTCATGAACCAGTATCTCGAATCTCAGTTGTTGAACGCTCACGGCATCACTTACGGACTTGAATTGCTTTTGAAAAAGAAAGAAGGGAAACTTACCGGGTGGCTCTCGTACACTTTTTCGAGATCTTTCCGTCAGACAAAAGGAAACACACCTGAAGAAACTATCAATGGCGGGAATATGTACCCGTCCAATTTTGATAAACCACATTATTTTGTAACGGTTGCTAACTATGCATTTACAAAAAGAATAGGTCTTTCTGCGAACTTCACATATAGTACAGGCAGGCCTACTACTTACCCACAGGGTGTGTACCTGATAGACGGATATTCAGCCCTACAATTTTCTGAAAGGAATCAGGCACGCATTCCTGATTACCACCGCCTCGATCTTTCTCTTACGATTGAACAAACTCTGAACCGCACCAAAAAGTGGAAAGGAAGTTGGGTTTTTTCCGTTTACAATGTCTATGGACGCGCAAACGCTTATTCTATTTTTCTGAGGCCTCAATACAAGGGTTTCCAAACGCAATCCTATCGACTTGCGGTAGTGGGAACTGTATTTCCTTCTATCACTTATAATTTTAAATTTTGATGAAGACGTCGAAGTGTGTAGGCTGGGGAATTATACTGATTGTCAGTGCGTGCATTGATCCGGTAAACTTGACGACCGGTGAAGGAGGTACCTTGGTGGTCGACGGATGGATCACCGACCAACCAGGCCCCTACACTATTAAGCTGTCGCGTAGCATCGCTTACGACAATAGCCAGCCTTTGAAAGTTTATTCTGTTGCGGAAAGCGATGCGTTGGTCTCTGTTGTTGATCGTTATGGCAATGTGGAAAAATTTAAGGAATCTGCAACAAAAGGAACTTACGTCAATTCAGAGACCAGCCCATTCAAAGGCAGTGTCAACTCAGCCTACCAGCTCGTCATAAAAACCAAGGCTGGAAGGTCATATCATTCAGCGTATGACTCTCTTGCGCCTGTTCCGCCAATTGCCAAACTACAGGCAAAATTCAGGGTCATAGAAAGTCTCATAACCAACGCATCGGGAAACGCCGTCATTCAGAAAAGGGAGAGTTTTGATGTATCCGTGGAGGTGAATGATCCCGCTAACGTGCAAAATTATTACCGCTGGGAATCTGACGGCATATTTGAATTTTTCAGCTTGATAGATTTTGCGGACCTAAAACAATGCTGGGCGCCTTATCTTTCTAAGATTGAACCGATGTTGGAAATAGCCAGTGACGATAATTTTGACGGACAAACTTTTCAGAAAGTAATTGGAAATATTTTGTATGACCGGACCACCAAGTTCCTGGTCAAGGTGCGACAGCAATCCCTTACCCCGGCAGCCTATAAATTTTTGAATGGATTGAACATTCAGGGCACAAGCACGGGAACTCTTTTTGACCCCCCGCCGGCCGACCTCAAAGGAAATATGGTTTGTGATTCTGACCCAGGCGAGAAGGTGCTTGGATTCTTTGGATGTTCATCGGTTTCGACTGGTATGTATCTTATTGATCGATTTAAGGATTCGGGATTTGTTAAGCCAACGCACAATCTTCCACCTATTCCCGGCAGTTGTCTTACGCAGCAGCCTGGTGCTACAAACATAAAACCCGTGGGCTTTTGAAAATAAGGACAATTTCGATAGTGATTTTCATATTACCGTTTCTGTGCCACGGCCAGAACGCGGTGGAAGATGTACAACGGCTGCTTGACAACTATAATGAGCAAGTGCAACCTGAGTATGTAGAGATTACCGTTGACAAAGGACTGTATTTTACCGGTGAACGGCTGTGGTACTCACTATATATATCGGATGCCGCCTATCGGCGAACCCAGGCAAGTGCCGTCGCCTATGTTGAGGTACGCGATAGCCGAGATACCATCTTGATTCGCCAGAAGATAGCCGCCAAGAAGGGATTGGCTACTGGTGACATCGCAATTCCAAAGTCCTGGCCATCGGGTTCTTACAAATTGGTGGCGTACACCCTCTGGATGAAGAACTCGGGCCGTATCACATTTTCTGAAAGGAGGATTAATATTTTGAATCCGGATTATCCAATACAACCTTCTTTGAATAAAAAGAATAGCGAAGGCATGCTTCGGATTCAACAATTGACTGATAAGGAATTCCGGATTGATGTGGAATCCGAATACAAAGGTGTTTTGACGGCGATGACGAGAGAAGAAGTTTTTTTTCGGAAACAAGTCATGGCCGGAGTTTCTTATACGCTGAATTGTGAACGACCTGAAAGCCATCACGTCTACATTGTCCTCATCGACAGTGGGGGTCGCATTGCAGAATCTCGCGAGATACAGGTGGCAAATGCGATGTCCAACCCAAAGGTTCAGATCGATCACCCGATCGTGTCGCCCCGGGAAAGAATTGACGTCGCAATCGAGATCAGAGACAAGGCAGGGAATCTTCTTCCGGCGGTATTCACGGTATCGGCAAGACAAACAAATAGGTTGGATACTTCGGTAATTCAGGGCGCTGAAATCGTCCAACAATTGTTGGCTACCAAAAGAGACCGAGAGACGCAGTTTCGGAAAGAGTCAATTATCTATCCGCGGACACGCGGCACACTTCCATCCATCGCGTACCGCGCGTCCGCGGATATAGTGCCCTTTGAATCTACATCAGAAGCCGATGAAGAGTTAATACAAGCAACCATGCGGAGAAAGATCATGAGAAATTATGGGATAGAACCTAATTATTCTTTGAACAGTGGCTATAACATACCCTTCAATATTTCATTCAAGCCTTCCGACTACACCGGGATATCAACACTTGAGGATTTTTTCCGGGAAGCGGTTCCGGTCGTAAAAGTGAGGAAACAAAATGATCAGAAAACTCTTTTCGTTCGAAATTCTGACAACCCTTCGATGATCTACTTTTTTAAGCAACCACCTTTGTTGCTCGTCGATGGTTTTGTGGTCAACGGTGAACAACTATTTTCGACACCCATTCATGATGTCGAAAGGCTTAACATCACCTGGGGCGCAACAGAACTTAATTCAATGAATATTTTTTCAATGACAGATTATGGTATTGTGTCCATCATCACAAAATCAAATTATCCTGTACAGGGCGCAACGACAGAGTTGTTCAAGGATTTCCATACACCTGCGATTTTTTCACAGGGCAAGGATATACAAGACAATGCTCACCTTCCAAGATTGGCCGATCCCGTCTATTGGGAGCCAAATATCCAATCTAAAGGCCGAACGAAAATATCGTTCATCGCCAACGATGAACCCGGCAAGATCGTGGTACTCGTGAGGGGGTTCACCGAGACGGGAGATTTCTTTTCAACCGAAGGAATTGTCACGGTGAAATCTCCTGACTAGCGAGGACGAGTTTGCCTATTCCGACTTCAACGACTTTACTGGATTGATCACCGCCGCTTTGATGGTTTGAAAACTCACCGTCAGCCATGCAATAACGATCGTGATGATGCCGGCGACTAGGAACGTAGTAACTGATAGGTTGATCCGGTAAGCAAATTGCTTGAGCCACTGGCTCATCATGTACCAGGAGAGCGGCACCGCGATAACAAAAGCAATCAATACCATTTTCGTGAAATCGCGGGCAAGCAGGATCACGACGCTATTGACCGATGCACCCAGAACTTTGCGAATGCCGATTTCCTTCGTGCGGAGATGTGCCGTGTAGGCCGACAATCCGAATAAGCCAACGCATGCCACAAGAATCGCAAGGCCGGCAAAAATCGCGAACATCTGCCCGGCTTGTTGCTCACCTTTGTATTGGGCGTCAAAGTTCTCATCGAGGAACAGGTAACGAAACGGCTGTTCCGGTGCGAGCGACTTCCATTTGGCTTCAATACTGGCGATGGCCGACTTGTATTGTCCAGGTTTGATGCGAGCGATGACGATGCCGAGATTGCGCCCCGCTGTTTCGGTATTCTGGAGCACAAGGGGCGTGATCATGTCGCGCAAGGACTGAAAATGAAAGTCCTTCACAATTCCTATCACCGTAAATACCACGGTGATGTTGCTGCCGTCAGGTTGAGCCTGAACGTTGTACAGCTTTCTGCCGACCGGATCATTCAGCCCCATGGCTTTTACAGCGGATTCATTTAACAAAACATTCAATGAATCATTCACGCCTTCTGCAAAGAGTTTTCCTTCTACCAGCTGAATTCCCAAAGTCTCCACGAGGTCATCTGCGACAACCATGGTCTTTGTCGTCAATAGCTCTGATGACCCTTCAGGCTGAAAAAAAGTGCCAAAAAAATCTCCTTCGCGTCCGGGCAATGCCTGCGATCCGGATGCCGCCACCACTTCTGGTAATTGTCGCATTTCTTCTACAAAAGTCTGTTCTTTCTGCGGGGTGCCCAGTGCAAACGCACGTTCCACAACTAACATCTGCTCTTTGTCAAAGCCGAGCGACTTGTTTTGGATATAGTTCATCTGTTGCTGCACGACCAGCGTCCCGATGATAAGAATAATGGAGATGGCAAACTGAAAGATGACGAGGCTATTGCGTAGCCAGCTTCCCCTTCCGCTGGATGCGAAGTTTCCCTTCATCACAACAACCGGGTTGAATCCGGAGAGAACAAAGGCAGGGTATGAACCTGCCATAAAGCCAATGAGCAGCGCTATAGCTAGAAGACCTGACACCGTCACAGGGTGGAGGCTTAGACTGAGTGGCCGTTCCGTTAATTGACTGAATGCAGGCAAAACGAGTTCAATCAGTACCAATGCCAACGCCATCGCAATCAGACTGATCAACGTCGACTCAGAAAGGAATTGTCCGATAAGTTGTCCCTTCAGCGATCCCATTGTTTTGCGCACGCCAACTTCTCGTGCGCGTTCAGCAGACCGCGCGGTAGCGAGATTCATGAAGTTGATGCAGGCGATTACAACAAGGAGAACAGCGACAGAGATGAGAAAGTATATGAAGCTAATGTTGCCACCGGGCTCCATCTTGCCTTCAAGGTTTGTTGGATCCAGGTGAATGGTCGTCAATGGCTGGAGGAAATAGCGATAACCATTCCCTTCCTTTTTATAGTCTTCCCATGATTTGCCAAGATTCCGCTCTATTTGGGCGGAAGCATAGGTGTCCACCAACTTGGGCATCTTGGATTCCACTACTTTGAAATCCGCTCCAGGATTCAGCTCAACATAAACGTAAGCCGAAAATCCAATGTAATTAGGCTGTTTGAAGAATGGGATTGCAGTCATATTTCCTATGACGTTGAACCTCATATGCGAATTAGCGGGCATGTCCTGGCAAACACCGGAGACTTTGAAACTGAGACCAAAGAAATCCAGCGTTTTTCCAATAGCCTCTTCATCACCAAAGTACTTTTTGGAGGTAGTCTCAGTTATGACAATATCATTGGCGTTGTGTAATACATTGGACGGATCGCCTTTCACAAATGGCAGGTGAAAAAATGTGAAGAAATTTGAATCCGCAGTCACAACAAAATCTTCTTCAAAAACTTTCTGCTCGCCCCGACCATCTTTGTATGTAATAACGACATTGTTATTCAGCGCTGAAATTCTGGTTACTTGCTTTACTTCCGGGATGTCTCGTCCCATGGCCTCACTGTATGAATGAGGAATAGTTGCGTACAACGTGGCGTGATTCGGATACTTCCTTTCCAGTGAGACTTTATAGATGTTTTCTGAATTCTGTATGAATTTGTCGTATGAGAATTCATATTGCACGTAAAGGGTGATCAGCAGTGCGCTTGCAATCCCCACAGCAAGGCCGGCCACATTAATAATGGAATAAATGCGCTGCTTAACGAGACTGCGGAAAGCGACCTTGAGATAGTTTTTGAGCATACGGAGTTGAAATGATGGTGGCAAGGCATACCAAGACGTGTGCCACTACAGAAAATGAGGTGAGATCGCCTGTTTCAGCCCGTATTGCGTCCGGAAAGGGAGGACCAGTGTGCGGAACCGGACGAGGATCGCGTTTTTTAAGCGATCATTTTGAGCAGGATCGTAAGGCGTTGTTTCAGATTTCTGCGGTCTACGATAAAGTCCAGAAACCCATGCTCCAGCACGAATTCGGCACTTTGGAAGCCCGCAGGAAGGTCTTTTCCGATTGTCTCACGGATCACTCGCGGACCTGCGAAGCCAATCAAGGCCCCGGGTTCAGCGATGTTAAAGTCGCCGAGCATAGCGTAGGATGCAGTCACGCCACCTGTAGTGGGATCTGTAAGCAAAGAGATATAGGGGATCCTTGCCTTATCAAGCAGTGCGATCTTGGCGGAAGTCTTTGCCATCTGCATAAGCGACAGACCAGCTTCCATCATCCGTGCCCCGCCAGAGCGTGAAATCATTAGAAACGGTTTTTTTGTTTTGAGGCTGTGGTCCATTGCCCTCGCAATCTTTTCACCGACCACGGAACCCATGGAACCGCCTATGAAGGTGAAGTCCATACAGGCGATGGTAATGTCCAAACCGTTCATCTTGCCATACCCGGTTCTTACGGCGTCCTTGAGATCTGTTTTCGACTGCGTTTCTTTGATCCGCTTGGGATAGGGTTTTGTATCGACAAACTTGAGCGGATCGCCGGATTCCATTTTCGGATCCAGCTCTGTAAACTCATTGTTATCGAATAGAATTTCAAAGTATTCCTGCGAGCCGATCTTTACGTGATACTCTTCTTCGGGCACCACATACGCGTTGTTCTTCAGCTCGCGCGTGTGAACGATTTTCCCGCTCGGTGATTTGAACCACAAGCCATCGGGTACTTCCCGCTTGGCTTCCGTGGGGGTGAGAATTCCTTTATCCGTTCTTTTAAACCAGGGCATTAATACCTCCTAATTTTTTCTTTATGCGACGTCAATCGATTTATCCAGATACACATCCTGAATCGCATTCAAGATTTCAATTCCTTCCTTCATTGGGCGCTGGAAAGATTTCCTTCCGGAAATGAGGCCCATGCCCCCTGCACGCTTGTTGATAACCGCAGTCCGGACTGCATCCTGGAGATCGCTGGCACCTTTTGATTCACCGCCTGAGTTGATCAATCCTGCGCGGCCCATGTAGCAATTGATCACCTGATACCTGCAAAGGTCGATGGGGTGATCGGTGGTCAGTTCGGTATAGATCTTCTCATCCAGCTTCCCGTAGCTGCTGTTTCCGGTGTTCAATGCCTTGTAACCACCATTGTTGGTTGCGAGCTTTTGCTTGATGATATCGGCTTGTATCGTTACACCCAGGTGGTTGGCCTGTCCTGTCAGATCGGCTGAAGTGTGATAATCCACGCCGTCTTTTTTAAACGCGTTGTTGCGCGTATAGCACCACAAAATCGTTGCCATGCCCAGCTCGTGCGCTTCCTCAAAAGCTTTTGCTACTTCCACAATCTGTCTTGACGAATTGTCGGAGCCGAAATATATCGTAGCGCCGATGGCTGCAGCACCGAGGTTCCAGGCATCACGAACCGATCCAAACATAATCTGATCCGCTTTGTTGGGATAAGTAAGCAGTTCATTGTGGTTCACCTTCACTACGAAAGGGATCTTATGTGCATACTTGCGGGATGTGAAAGCCAGTGTACCAAATGTTGTAGCCACTGCGTTACATCCACCTTCAATGGCAAGCTTCACTATATTTTCCGGATCGAAGTAGATCGGGTTCTTTGCAAATGAAGCACCGCCGCTATGTTCTATACCCTGGTCGATGGGAAGAATGGATAGAAATCCTGTTCCTGCCAGACGGCCGGTTCCAAATAGACCACCCAGACTGCGAAGCACTTGAGGGTTGCGGTTGGAAGGCCCAAAAACATCGTCGATGAAATTTGGATTGGGAAGGTGGATTTGATCTTTAGAGATCGTCTTGCTCTTATAACTAAGAAGGAAATCAGCGTCTTTACCGAGGAGTTCTGCGATGTTGGCTTTAGGCATAATTTGGTGTGAAATGGGATGGCAAATATAGGCCGCTGTAGACTCCTTTCCAACCAGCCATTCCCGCGATCTGGATACGAAAAAGCCCGTTTTGACAACCAAAAACGGGCTTTTAATATATAGACGGAATGGGCTTAAGCCTTTTCCTGGATAACCGTCAATCTTTCTTTGATCCTCGCAGATTTACCCTGACGACCCTTCATGTAGTACAGTTTCGCCCTGCGCACTTTACCTGTCTTTACAAACTCAATTTTATCGATGCTGGGGCTGATGATGGGGAAAATACGCTCTACACCAACACCGTTAGACACCTTACGCACAGAGAAAGACTCTCCATTGGTGCCACGGCCTCTACGGTAAAGAACCACACCCTGGAACTGCTGAATGCGCTCCTTATTTCCTTCACTGATCTTAACGTGAACGTTAATGGTGTCTCCAGGATTGAAATCCGGGTGTTTTGCGCGGTTTCCGGATGCATCCTGCTCGGCTATTTTCATTAAGTCTGCCATAATCGTGTCCTTTTCAAAATGGGACTGCAAATATAGGAAAGGGCGGCCATCTGCCAAGCGCCAGGAGCGAATTCAGGGCCTTCCAATTAATTTTCCCGCAACAGGTCAGGCCTGCGCTCTTCGGTCCTTTTTACTGCATTTTCGTGCTTCCAGACCTCAATTTTAGAGGGATTTCCGGAAAGCAGCACTTCGGGCACCTTCCAACCATTATAGTCAGCTGGCCGGGTATAAACGGGCGGGGCCACGAGTCCATCCTGAAATGAGTCAGTAAGGGCCGATGATTCATCTGACAGCACGCCTGGTAGCAAGCGGATCACAGCATCAGCCACAACAGCAGCCGCCAATTCACCCCCCGAAAGCACATAGTCGCCAATGCTTATTTCTTTTGTGATCAGGTGCTCACGTACCCTTTCGTCAACGCCTTTGTAATGTCCACAGAGTAAAATGAGATTTTCTGAAAGGCTTAGCTGATTGGCCAACGACTGCGCCAGTCTTTCACCATCAGGGCTCATGTAAATTATCTCATCATACTTTCTCTGCTGCTGCAGCATGGCGATGCATCGGTGAATCGGTTCAATCATCATCACCATTCCAGCGCCCCCTCCAAATGCGTAGTCGTCTGTCGCGCGATGACGATCTGTGGTATGATCGCGGAGGTCGTGCAATTGTACAGTCACAATGCCTTTGTCCTGCGCACGCTTCAGTATCGAGTCGTTGAAGGGGCTCTCGAGGAGCCGTGGTAAGCACGTGATGATGTCGATACGCATTGGATCGAAGTTACGACAAATGGCGTGGCTAAATGTCCAGGAAACCTTCCGGCAACTCGACCTGGATCTTCTTTTTCGATTTGTTTATGCTTTTTATGAATGGCCCGTTCACCGGGATCATGATCTCTTTGCCGTTGAATATCACATTCAGATACCGGATGGGGCCACTTTCTAAAACGTCGGTCACTGCACCCAAAATGCCATTTTCACTGTCGGAAACCTCGAAACCAATGACTTCATCACTGTAAAAATCTCCGCGGTTGAGTTTGGGCCTCTCGGTTTTTGCAAGGAAGAGACTACAGCCTTTTAATGAATCCGCTTTTTCAGGCGTATTCACTTCCTCGAACTTGAGGAATGCTTTCGTGTCACGAACCGAGATCGTTTCAATAAAGAATGGCACCAACTGATTGCCTAACTCGACGAAAACCGATTTTACGGATTTTAAATCAGGACAATCGGGCGATAATATCATCGTCACCTCGCCCTTCAGTCCATGCGGACGTGCCACGTAGCCGATCTTATAACATTTGTCCTTTTCCATGCCCTAAATAAAAAATGCCAACACGGAGTCCGTGCTGGCATCGCTTTAATTCTGTTTGATTAAGCCTGGGGCTCAGCAGCCGGAGCTTCACCTTCTGCAGGAGTTGCCGCGGGTGCTTCCGTAGCTGCAGCGGCAGCCACTTCTGCTTTTTTGCGGATCGCTTCTGCACGCGCCTCACGGATCTTCGACTCAGCCTCTTTACGGGCCTTCGCAGCTTCCTGCTTAGACTTCGCGTGGGTATCCACTTTTGACTTGATCTTTTCTTCTTTCGCTTTCTTCCAGTCGTTGAGTTTCTGATCTGCCTGATCTTGCGTAATAGCGCCTTTTACAACGCCAATCTGCAGGTGTTTCTTCATCATCACACCGCGATAGGAGAGCATTGCCTTCACGGTGTCCGACGGCTGTGCACCGTTCATGAGCCACTGGAATGCTTTGTCTTCGTTCAATTCGATGGTTGCAGGCACCGTGAGTGGGTCATAGGTACCGATTTTTTCAATGAATTTTCCGTCCCTGGGAGAGCGGGCGTCTGTTACTACCACATCGTATCTCGCCAGTTTTTTGCGGCCTCTGCGGGCCAGCCTGATCTTAACTGCCATTTTTCTTTGTTTTTAAAGGTTGGATCTCGTCCGTTTATTAAAGGATCGCAAAGGTAAAGGAATTTCCTTTTTTGGCAACCCTGGCTTCAATCAAACCTTGAAGGAATTTTAGCCTAATGATTAATAATCGTATAATCGATTATGTAATTTTTTAATGAAAAGAGCCGTATTTACATTTGTTGCCTTACCCCTAAATGTATGGACAAATATTCCTACATCTCGAATGCTGACGTGGGCTACATCGATCAGATGTACCAGAATTACAAAAGCGATCCGTCTTCGGTAGATGCCACCTGGCAGAAGTTCTTTGAAGGGTTCGACTTTTCGGTCCAGCGCTTTGGAGAAAATGGACAGGCTACAACCGCGGAGGGCGGAGTGAGCATAAAGGAAACTCAGGTGCGGACGCTCATCCATGCCTACCGTTCACGCGGGCACCTGAAAGCTCATACCAATCCGGTTCGAGAGAGACGCGATCATCATGTAGCGCTCGATCACAAGTTTTATGGATTCACCGACGCTGACCTCGATCTGGAATTCGACGTGGGCGTGGAGATAGGGCTCGGCCGGGCAACGCTTCGCAAGATTATTGAGAAGTTGGACAAGGTATATGTGGGTACCATTGGTTTTGAATACAGCTATATCCGCAACCAGGAAATCTTCGACTGGTTTATTTCGAAATGCGAGAAGGACTATTATACCTACAACCCTTCTTCGGACGAGAAAAAGAGTATCCTGGCGAAACTCAATGAAGCAGTAGTTTTCGAAAATTTTCTTCACACCAAATTCCTTGGGCAGAAAAGGTTTTCACTAGAGGGGGGTGAAACGACAATTCCCGCACTACAAACGATCATCAACAAAACGGCAGAGATGAACGTGAAAGAAGTGGTTATCGGTATGGCTCACCGGGGTCGTTTGAATGTGCTGTCCAATATTCTTGGAAAAACCTACGAGCAGATATTTACAGAGTTTGAAGGTAATGTCAATCCCGACCTTACCATGGGAGATGGCGATGTGAAGTACCACCTGGGATATGCCAGTCACATCAACACGCCTTCCGGGAACAAGATCTATGTCAAGTTGACACCCAACCCGTCTCACCTTGAAGTGGTGGATTCACTCGTGCTTGGCTATACACGCGGACAAATCGACGACGAATACAAAGGGAAAAACGATGCGATGGCCATCCTTATTCACGGCGACGCAGCGGTGGCAGGTCAAGGTATCGTGTATGAATTGACGCAGATGTCGGGACTGGAAGGATATTCGACCGGAGGCACGATCCATTTTGTGATCAACAACCAGGTTGGATTTACCACGGATTACGAAGATGCGAGGACAGCAATCTATTGTACGGATGTTGCAAAGATCATCGACGCGCCCGTGCTTCACGTGAATGGAGATGATGCTGAGGCAGTCACTTTCTGTGCCAAGCTCGCAGTGGAGTACCGTCAGAAATTCGGGAAAGATATTTTCATCGATATGTTGTGCTACCGCCGTCATGGTCACAATGAAAGTGATGAACCGAAATTCACACAGCCGAAACTTTACAACATCATTGCCAAGCATCCGAACCCTCGCGAGGTCTATGTAAAAAAACTGATCGAGCGGGGAGACGTAGACGCCGCGTTGGCTGATGAAATGGATGTGAAGTTCCGCAACCAGCTTCAGGACAGGCTCAATGAAGTGAAACAAAAGCCACTTCCTTACAAGCCGCAAAAAATTGAAGCAGAATGGGAGAAGATGCAGCGTGCGAAACCAGAGGATTTTGAGGCTTCCCCCGATACAAGCATCAAGCAGGCGGTAGTTGACAAAGTTGCAAAAGCACTGACCACAATTCCTGAAGGATTTAAGCCGCTCAAGCAGATTGAGAAATTGCTTAAAGACAGGAAGGCTGCATTCTTTGATGACAAGATGCTGGGGTGGGCCGAAGCTGAATTGCTCGCCTATGGTTCGTTGCTGTCTGAAGGAACCCCCGTGCGCATGTCTGGCCAAGATGTGAAGCGGGGAACTTTCTCGCATCGGCATGCTTATTTCTTTGACGCAAACACGAACGATCCATATTGCGGATTGGATCACATTCAAGCCGATCAGCCGCCATTCCATATTTATAACTCGCTCTTGTCTGAATTTGGTGTACTGGGTTTCGAGTACGGCTATGCCATGTCGAATCCCAACGCACTCGTTTTGTGGGAGGCTCAGTTCGGAGACTTTGTGAATGGCGCTCAGGTCATGATCGATCAGTTCATCTCGAGTGCCGAATCAAAATGGCAACGCATGAACGGATTGGTGATGCTGCTGCCTCACGGTTATGAAGGTCAGGGACCCGAGCACTCCAGCTGCCGCCCGGAAAGATTTTTGCAGTTGGCTGCCGAGTATAATATGGTAATTGCCAATCCCACCACACCCGCCAACATTTTCCATTTGCTGCGCAGACAGGTGACATGGCATTTCAGGAAGCCCTGCATTGTGTTTTCTCCAAAATCATTGTTAAGACATCCTTCGGTTGTTTCGCCGTTGAAAGAATTCACCGCCGGTTCATTCAAGGAAGTGCTGGATGATGCAAATGCCACAGCAAAAGACGTGAAGCGGGTAATCCTGTGTTCAGGAAAACTCTATTACGATCTGCTTGAAATGCAGACGAAGAAAAAGATAAAAGACGCAGCGTTGGTCCGCCTGGAGCAATTGTATCCATTCCCTGATGGCCAGCTGAAGGCGATCTTCAAAAAGTATAAAGGAGCCAAGATTGTGTGGGCGCAGGAAGAACCTGCCAACATGGGCCCGCTTTCTTTCATACAGCGCATGATGCCGGGTCAGGCCATGGAGTTCGTCTCCCGCAAGGCGAGTGCTTCACCGGCCACGGGTTATTCCAAAGTACACAAAGCAGAGCAGGAGAAGATTGCCACGCAGGCTTTTGAAATCTAGTTTATTCATCTTAAAAAAATCCAATCGTAATGGCACAGCAAGTTAAAGTTCCCACGGTAGGTGAATCAATCACAGAAGTGACGATCGCCAACTGGCTCAAAAAAGATGGCGACACGGTGAAGATGGATGAGGTGATTGCAGAGTTGGAATCGGACAAAGCGACCTTTGAGCTCACTGCGCCTCAAGCAGGTGTCTTAAAAATTTCCAAGCAACAGGGTGAGGTGGTGCCCATTGGTACGGTAATCTGTGAGATCGCTGACGGAGGTGCCGTGGCAGCGCCTGCGCCGGCTAAGCAGGCATCTTCGCAACCTGCTCAGACTGCGGCTCCTGCGAAAGCGCCGTCAGCTACAGGTGGTGTTAAAGAAATGAAAGTTCCGGCTGTGGGCGAGTCAATCACGGAGGTCACGATCTCCACATGGCTCAAAAAAGACGGTGACTTTGTAAAGCTCGACGAAGTTATCGCGGAGGTTGAATCCGACAAAGCAACCTTTGAATTGCCAGCTGAAGCAAATGGTATCCTTCGCATTGTTGCAAAGGAAAAAACCACGCTTCCGATCGGCGGGTTGATCTGCAGAATAGAAATTACAGAAGGTGCACCAGCTGCGGTCGCTTCAACGACGACACCAGCTGCCACGACTGCTCCCGCTGCATCGGGATCAGCGTATGCAACCGGGCATCCCTCACCGGCTGCGGGAAAGATTCTTGACGAGAAAGGAATTCCGGTGGCGCAAGTGCAAGGGACCGGTGTTGGCGGAAGGATCACGAAGGAAGACGCAATGAAAGCACAAGCTGCTGCGGCTGCGGGTCCGGCCAAGGCAGCTGGGAAGCCGGCAACTACGACGGCGCCTCCGGTAATCGTATCGGGTGGTTCCAGAAATGAACGTCGTGAGAAGATGACCTCTCTTCGCAAGACGATTGCGAGACGGCTCGTAGCAGTGAAGAATGAAACGGCCATGTTGACCACTTTCAACGAGGTTGATATGAAACCGGTGATGGATCTTCGAAGCAAATACAAAGATCAATTCAAAGAGAAGCACGGCGTGGGATTGGGTTTCATGTCCTTCTTCACAAAAGCAATCTGTGTGGCGCTGAAGGACTTTCCTTCTGTGAATGCCTCAATCGATAAGGACGAAATTGTTTATCACGACTACTGTGACATCTCGATTGCTGTTTCCACACCCAAGGGTCTTGTAGTTCCTGTGATCCGGAATGCAGAGTCATTAACCATGGCTCAAATTGAAAGCGAAGTGGTGAGGTTGGCAACAAAAGGTCGCGACGGAAAGCTCTCCATCGAAGAGATGACGGGAGGAACGTTCTCTATTACGAACGGTGGCATTTTCGGATCCATGCTTTCAACGCCGATCATCAATCCACCGCAAGCCGCGATTCTCGGAATGCACAATATTGTTGAACGTCCCGTTGTGAAAAACGGAGAAGTGACGGTTCGTCCGATTATGTATGTGGCGCTTTCCTACGATCACCGCATCATCGACGGACGCGAGTCTGTGAGTTTCCTTGTGCGCGTGAAGGAAATGCTGGAAGATCCAGGCAGATTGATCCTAGGTGTATAGGTACGCTCAGTACAGAGAGAAGACGTAGTCAGGCTAAATAATTCTTTTTTATGCAGTACAATGTAGTTGTTATAGGTTCCGGTCCCGGAGGGTACGTTGCCGCAATCCGCTGTGCGCAATTGGGTTTCAAAACCGCGATCGTCGAAAAGTATGATACGCTGGGTGGCACTTGTCTCAACGTAGGATGTATTCCCTCGAAGGCGCTCCTGGATTCTACCGAACACTTTCACAACGCGGCCCATACATTTAAAGAGCACGGCATTGATATTTCAGAGCCCAAGGCAAACCTTGCTCAGATGATCAAACGCAAAGGAGACGTGGTCAGATCCAACGTGGAGGGAATCGCTTTCCTGATGAAGAAAAATAAGATCGACGTGCTGAAAGCTGTTGGATCTTTTGTGGATAAAAACACCATTAAGGTATCTGCCAAAGATGGGAAAGACACAACGATCACCGCTGACAACGTAATTATTGCGACGGGTTCGAAACCTACCGCATTGCCCTTTGCGCCATTCGACAAGAAAAGAATCATTTCCAGCACCGAGGCACTTGAGTTGAAAGAGATACCCAAACACCTGATCATCGTTGGCGGCGGCGTGATCGGAATGGAGTTGGGTTCTGTTTATGCCCGTATCGGCGCGAAAGTATCCGTCGTAGAATTTATGGATAGTCTTATCCCGACCATGGATGGAACTCTCGGCAAAGAGCTGCTGAAAGTCACCAAGAAACTGGGCATGGAATTTTACCTGGGACATAAGGTCACTTCGGTGGAGAATAAAGGAAAGGAAGTTGTGTTGAAAGCGGAACCCAAGAACGGGGGAGCTGCCATAGAGTTGAAAGGCGATTACTGCCTCGTGAGCGTCGGACGGCGGCCCTATACCGATGGGCTTGGGCTTGATAAAGTGGGCATTGAACTTAATCGCGGACAAGTTCCCGTCAACGATCACTTGCAGACAAAAGTGCCTAATATCTACGCGATTGGAGATGTGGTTCGTGGTGCTATGCTTGCGCACAAAGCAGAGGAAGAGGGCGTGATGGTGGCTGAACAACTTGCTGGTCAGAAGCCGCATGTTAACTACCTGCTCATCCCGGGCGTTGTTTACACCTGGCCCGAAGTAGCGAGCGTGGGTTACACTGAAGAACAACTCAAGGCCGACGGCAAAGCGTATAAAGTCGGCAATTTCCCTTATAAGGCATTGGGTCGTGCCCGGGCGAGCATGGATCTCGATGGACTTGTAAAAATCCTTGCCGATAAAAATACCGACGAAATTCTGGGTGTACACATCATAGGCGCAAGAGCGGCTGACATGATCGCCGCGGGTGTTGTCGCCATGGAGTACCGCGCTTCCGCAGAAGATGTTTCGAGAATGTCACACGCTCACCCTACGTATATGGAAGCTGTTAAAGAGGCGTGTCTGGCAGCTACGGCGAACAGGCCGATACATATTTAGATTGGTTGGGGTTGGCGTTTGGCTGTTGGCTGTTAGCTGTTGGCTGTTGGCTGTTGGCTTTTGGCTTTTGGCGGTGTACCCACGAGAATTTGTTCGGTTTTCCATCCCAAAGTTTTCAACAATTCCCGATTAGGTAATGCAATTTGCTGGCACTATGCGGGACTTCAGAACTATGAGGATATGGCGCGAAGGAATTTCCCTTACTGTGAGCGCTTACGAACTAACCAACTCCTTTCCGGTTGACGAGCGATTTGGGTTGAAAAGTCAAATCAAACGAGCCGCTGTATCGATACCATCAAATATTGCCGAAGGTTGTAGTAGAGCCAGCAATAAGGAATTCAAGCATTTTCTTGAGATATCTCTTGGTTCAGCATTCGAAGTGGAAAGTGACATGGAGATAGCTAGTCGTCTAAAAATGATTTCGGACCAGGAGCACACTGAATTTCTCAATGCTCTTCAAATATTGCAACGCAGAATTAATACGCTGATCGGTCAGGTCAAAGACGATCTATAACCCAGTTCATAATTTTGGAGCCCCTACCAAAAGCCAGAAGCCAATAGCCTTTCAAAGAGTCAGTTCACTAAATAAACCTCGACACTTTTTTCGCAGTAATAATCTCCGTATTCATCCCCGCCCAGTGCAGGTGACCATTGTAGCGACCGTGTTCGATCTTCACGCAGCGGTCCATCACCACGAGCAGCCCGGCCTTTTCAGCAAGCTCCGCCGCTTCCCGGTTGACCACATGGAGTTGCATCCAGATGACTTTGGCCTTTATCGCTATCGCCTCCTTCACGATATCGACGCAAGCATCGGGACGGCGAAAGATGTCAACCACGTCGACGGGAATGGGAATGGATTTCAGATCGGGATAACATTTTTCGCCAAGAATTTCTTTCTGCAGCGGATTGACGGGGATTACGGTATACCGCTCCGATTTCATATAAGATCCCACGAAATTACTGGCGCGCTCTTTTTTCTCTGACAACCCGACGATAGCAATCGTGCGGCAGTTGTGCAGAATTCTGCGTATTGTCTCAGGATTTTGATATTTGCTTCTCTCTATTGCGCTCAGGCGCGTATTCATCGAGATATCGCATGCAAGGCTTGTTCCAAGTCCCATAACAGATCGTCTATTGTTTCTAATCCTATTGAAAGTCTAATCAGTTCAGGTTTAATGTTGGCGCGTTTCAACTCTTCATCTGAAAGCTGCTGGTGCGTCGTGGAGGCAGGGTGTATCACAAGGCTCTTGGCATCGCCGAGATTGGCGACGTGTGAGAACAGCTGGAGTTCTTCGAGAAAACGTTTTCCAGTCTCCCGCGGATTATTGTTTACAGCTTTCAGTCCGAAGGCAAAAACAGAGCCCGATCCTTTGGGCAAATATTTTTTAGCCCTTTCGTGATGGATGTGACCAGGTAATCCCGAAAAGTTTACCCACTCAACCATTGGATGGTCCTTCAGGTAGTTTGCAACTGCCAGCGCATTCGATACGTGACGTTCCATTCTTATCGACAGCGTTTCCAAACCTTGTACCAGTAAGAATGAATCAAAAGGCCCGATCGTGGCTCCAGTATCGCGCAGTGTTTCGCAACGGGCTTTCATCAGAAAACCGTAGTGACCGAATGTTTCGAAGAAATTCAGGTTGTGATACGGAATAGAAGGAGACGATATCGACGGATAGTTACTGTAATCGAATTTTCCCGATTCGATGATTACGCCTGCAATGGATGTTCCGTGTCCGTTGATAAATTTTGTTGCGGAATGGAGTACGATATCAGCACCCCATTCGAGCGGCCGGCATAGATAGGGTGAAGCCAGCGTGTTGTCAATTACCAGCGGAATTCCATGCGCTCTGGCCAATGCCGAAACACCTTCGAAGTCGAATACACTTCCCTGCGGATTGCCGATCGTTTCGCCATATAACGCTTTGGTCTTTGGTGTGATGGCCTGCTCCCAGTTTTTAATATCCAGGGGATCAACAAATTTGACTTTTATCGAAAGCTTTTTGAAAGTGTGTTCAAATTGGGTGTAGGTTCCTCCGTATAGATGGGAGGAGGCCACAAACTCATCTCCCGGTTGCAGCAATGTCATCATGGTCACAAGCTGTGCAGCTTGCCCGCTGGCGGTTGCAAGGGCTCCTGTTCCACCTTCCAGAGATGCAATCCGTTCTTCAAATACAGCGGTTGTTGGATTGCTGATACGCGTATAGATGTTGCCGTATTGCTTTAACTCAAACAGTGACGCCGCATACTCAGGACTGTCGAACACATACCCGGCAGTTTGATAGATGGGCACTGCTCTTGCGCCTGAATAAGAATCAGGAATATGGCCGGCGTGAAGCATACGCGTTTCGAAGCCGAACCTTCTTTTATCACTCATGATGAAAGGATTTCTGCAAAGGAAGGCACCTGTCTATCAAAAACAAATCTTTTTTGACGAGCTACAACAGCCTGGCAATAGTAAACTCCCTGAACATCAGGGATGCAACGAACGGAATGAGAAAAACATGAAGTTGTTGAGGCAAAACAATCCACAATGCCAACAGAACCAGTGAAATGATGCCGGCGACGAGGTAGTATTTTTTCAGGAAGGGCGCCGACCTGCGATGAAAGATCAGGAAGACCAGCACATGCGTTGGTAAGGCCCACAGCAAGTTGAAATTTTTAGCTGCAGCGGCGTGATCGGTGGCGGTCCAAAGGATCAGCAGGAGAACGCCGATCAGTCCCACAGGTCCAAACACGATAAGATCAAACCACTTCGAAAGTTTTTGCCTTTTCAAATCATACACACACAATAAAAGCGTGAGCCCAAGAAACACACCAAACACCACCCAGGGATGAACAAGACTTTCCGGAGGCTGCTGTGGGTGGGGTTTGTAAACATCAATTTTATTTTTCACGGCGGGTACACTTTCTCCGCCTCTTGAGATCGTCGCATGATCCAGAAACCACTCGAGGTAATCGGGAAGGAACATGTATTCGTAAGGTGTTGCTTTTTTGTCCATCGGCAAACCCAGACAAATATCGATGCCAAGATCACCCCAGGGTTGATGTTTCAGGTAAAGGTCCGTCAGCTGACGGATGGTATAATCCGTAGTTACAAAAGAGTCGTCAAAGTGAATGGAGTCGCCGAGATTTTTGACCAGGACATCCCGGATCACGCTGGAGCAGTTGTTGAAGAAGTAGTCGTATCGGTAGGTTTCGTTCTCCGGTCTTGCGTTCCACTCAAGAAATTCAAATATCTTTTGCTTTTGAGACTGGGACAGATCCAGCTTTTGTTCGATTACATAACGATTGTAGTAGGCATAGTAGTCACGGAAATCGGGGTACGAATAGACTCCAAGCTTGAATAATAATAAGCCCTTCGTGTAGTTGAGATAGAAGTTAGGCTGATTAAAGTCGAAGACACCGTAGTTGTAGGCGTCATCTATGCCTTGCTCCGGATCGCTGACCCGTATCGCCGAGTGTCCGAAGGCAGAATAAAGTTCGCCCTGCCAGGGTCCGCAGGTGATGATGGAAATTTCAGCTGCGGGCGATAAATGCGTAGTTTGGGAGGCGGCTCGCAGGCTGCACAACAGAAGTATCACCAATACGCCTTTTTTCATTTGATTTAAAACTGAAAGTTAAAAACAAATCCGGAAGCCGGTGTACTTTTACATATGCTGAATGGCTTGCGTGAGGATCTGGATGTGCTTTCGGGACTTACTCCCGGGAGGGCTTTCAATGCATCGAAAGTCTGGTCGAGCTACTGGTTGTCCCGATGGTCAGGTTCACCGACACATCGCGGCTTGCCGATCAGCATTTCGATCGAGCCCACCACTTCGTGCAACCTCCGTTGTCCGGAATGCCCCAGTGGCTTACGTGCATTCACACGGCCCACAGGCATGTTGAAGGATGAACTTTTTAAGAATGTGATCGATCAGCTTTCGCCAACTCTGTCCTATCTGACATTTTACTTCCAGGGCGAACCCTACCTCAATCCGAAATTTCTCCCGATGGTGGAGTATGCGTCATCGAAAGGAATCTATACTTCCACATCAACGAATGCTCACTTCCTCGATGATGAGAATGCAAAGCACACTATTCAATCCGGATTGAGGAGGCTGATCATATCGATCGACGGCACTTCCCAGGAAACTTACCAGTCATATCGTGTCGGCGGAAATCTTGAAAAAGTAATTGAGGGGACGAAGAATATCCTAAAATGGCGTGAAGCCCTTAAGTCAGCGACACCGCAGGTGGTTTTCCAATTCCTGGTCGTCAAACCCAATGAACATCAGGTCGAAGAGGTCCAGGAACTGGCAAGGCAGCTCGGCGTTGACCGCGTAGCTTTGAAGACGGCCCAGATCTATGACTATCAACGAGGTTCAGAGCTGATACCCACACAGGAAAAGTATTCCCGCTACAAGATGAATCGCGATGGCAGCTATTCCATCAAGAATGAACTGCTTGATCATTGTTGGAAGATGTGGCATAGTTGTGTGATCACCTGGGATGGAAAAGTTGTGCCTTGCTGCTTCGACAAGGATGCTCATCACGTGATGGGTGATTTAAATACTCACACTTTTTCAGCCATTTGGAACAGTGCTGCTTACAATGACTTTCGAAAGTCGTTGATGAAATCCCGAAGTGAAATAGAAATGTGCAGGAACTGCACCGAGGGTACAAAAGTCTGGGCCTGACTCACTTTTTCGAAGCCGCGATCTGCCTTTCGATTTTCTCGAAATCTATCGCATCACATTTGCCACACCCCGAAGCGCATGACTTTTTCGACTGAAAGCTTTGAAAGATCATATTCCCCAGGTATCCAGCTGCCAGAAGGAAAATAATGCCGATAAGAATCTGTTGTAACATGAGCGGACAAATATAGCCAACAGCCAGTAGAACATCGTTGCTGCGAAAATGATTCGGTCAAATCGTTAGCAAAATAGGAATCACCCGGTATTTCAGTCCCACCACCCGACGGTTGACACATGAAAAACCGCTATTGATTCCATTTTCTCAACTTTTTAGCCAGGCTGACCGTCTTAAAGCCGAAAACGCAACCCGAACGCTATGTTTAAGAATTTCCTCATTACTGCGCTGCGAAACCTGAAACGCCAGCGAACGACAGCGCTCATAAACACGGCGGGACTCGCGCTGGGTATCGCTTCGAGCCTCGTTTTGTTTTTGTTGATCAAGAATCAATCGAGTTTTGATGACTATCATTCAAAAGGCGAGCGTATCTACCGCGTCATATCGGAATCAGATGGCAACGATGGCAAGCGTTACTCGGGAGGTGTACAGCCTGTATTGCCGGATGCGTTTCGAAACGATTTCGCAGAAGCGGAAGAAGTGACTTTCACATCCTATCGGTCCAGTGCGGCGATATTGATTCCTCAAAAAAGCGGGGAGCCAAAAAAGTTCTATGAGGAATGGGGGGTGACATTTGCAGAACCAAATTTCTTCAAAATTTTCGATCGAAATGTTGTCGTCGGCAATGCCTCTACCGGACTCGACGAGCCCAATGAAGCCATTATCTCCCGTGGACAAGCGCTGAAATATTTTGGTCGTGAAGATGCCACTGGCGAAGTGCTGACCCATGAGGGAAAAGACTATCGTGTTACTGCGATCATAGAAGATGCTCCGGAAAATACCGATTTGCCTTTCAATGTAATGTTGTCCTATGCCACGATCAAAAAAGACAATGAAACAAATGGATGGAACTCAACCTGGAGTGATGAGCAGTGCTATTTTTTATTGAAAGAAGGTGCCGATGTAAAAGAGATCGATCGAAGGATGGCAGCGTTTGTCGCCAAATACATCAAAGACAACACCAATCACAAATACTACCTCATGCAACCCTTGTCGGAGCTGCATTTTGACGATCGCACGGGCAACTACAACTATAAAACCACCAGCAAGGAAATGCTCATGGCGTTCGGCATTGTGGCCATTTTTCTGATCGTAACCGCCTGCATAAATTTTGTGAACCTGGCAACGGCTGAAGCCATCAAGCGATCCAAAGAAGTGGGCATTCGTAAGTCATTGGGGAGCACCAAAATGCAACTCGTGTCGCAGTTCATGGGTGAAACGGCTGTCGTTACAATTATTTCTATGCTTGCCGCGCTGGTTGTGACATATGGTTCTCTGGGTTTACTGAATCCTTTTCTGGAGACCCACCTCACCATGAATTTCACTTCAGATTATTTCCTTTGGATTTTCATTTTCGCGGTGACCATAATAGTCTCTTTGCTCTCTGGCACTTACCCGTCGTTAGTGATCGCAGCTTATAAGCCCGTCCAGGCATTGAAAAACCAAATCTCCGAGCGGTCTGGTTCCGGATATTTTTTGAGGAAAAGCCTCGTTGTGCTTCAATTCGTTATATCTCAATTTTTTATTATCGGCACCATCGTGTTGATCAGCCAGATGGATCTGTTGTTAAACAAAGACCTGGGCTTCATCAAAGAGTCCATCATTACGATACCTATACCCGACAATGAAACGCCTGCGTATGAGGGCGGCTCGGGCAAAATGAAAACCCTGCGCAACGAGGTGTCAAATATTCCCGGCGTTGAGGCAGCAAGCTTGTGCAACTCAGCTCCATCTTCCGGCGGCGTGTCAGGCACCAGTTTTTCTTTGGTTGGAAAAGATGAACAGTTCAGAAACCAGGTGAAAGCCATCGATGACCGTTATGTAGATATGTTTGGATTAAAACTCCTGAGCGGCCAGGGATTGGCTGACAGCGATACAGCGACCGGCTTTCTGGTCAATGAACGGCTGGTCCATATTCTGGGATTTACTCAACCAGATGAGGCGGTTGGTAAGGAGATTGATATGTGGGGCAGGAAATTACCGATCAAGGGCGTGTTAAAAGACTTTCATACGGTGTCACTGCATGACCCTATCGAGCCGACGATCCTGTTGAATCGTGTCAGAAATTACGATGAGTTGGCCGTCAAACTGAACACCCGCGACATTCAAGGTGTTGTCGAAGCGATCAGGCATAAATGGGAGGCTGCTTATCCCAATGCCATTTTCAATTATGAGTTTCTGGATCAGAATATCAAGGAATTCTATGACCGCGATCGAAGAATGTCTGTGCTGCTCACCATTTTCACGGGCCTGGCAATTTTCATCGGTTGCCTGGGGTTGTTCGGCCTGGTCACCTTCATGGCCAATCAAATGACGAAAGAAATTGGTGTCAGAAAAGTCTTAGGCGCTTCCGTTGAGAATATTGTGTTCCTTTTTTCGAGGGAGTTTGTTCGACTGATCGCGATCGGATTTTTGATTGCCGCGCCCCTTTCGTGGTACGTGATGAACCATTGGCTCAGTGGTTTCGCTTACCGCATTGAGATAGGGCCACTCACTTTCATATTGGGTCTTGTGCTAACCTTTCTGGTTGCAATTATCACGGTTGGATACAGATCGTTCCGTGCCGCGACTGTGAATCCGGTGGATTCGCTGCGATCTGAATAGTTTTAGCCGAGGATGAGTTTCATGCCGGGCTCAAGCCGGTTGCTTTTCAGTTTGTTCAGCGTCTTTAATTTCTGAACGGTGGTTCCTTTGAATTTTTGGGTAATGTCCCATAACGTATCGCCAGGTTGCACGACATAGGTTTTACTGTCGGTAGGAATTTGAACTTCTTCTTTTTTTGCAACAACAGATTGCGATTGCGACGCTTGTTTTAGACTCGTGCTTACTCCAGTTTTCTGGGAAGGCAGAATCCAGATATTCAAACGCTGACCCACACGAATCACATTGCTTCTCATCCGATTCCACTTTCGCAAATCGTCCAGCTTCACGTGATACCGTTGAGCGATAATGCCCAGGGCATCGCCGTTCTTCACCCGATACACAATCAGTTCACGTCCATAGGTGTTATCGGATGCCTTCCTGGCCATCTGCTCAAATTCAGATTTCCCGATTTTCGACGCCGAGTCAAGGATTGCATGTCTGTTTTTTTCCAACTCCAGTTTTGCCGCGATGGGCAGGCGGATGATGAATCTTTTACCATTGTCAGGAATGGCATTGTGCCGGACAGAGGGATTTAATTGCAGCAACTCCTCAACACAAGTACCGGTCAGTTTAGCGAAAGTTTCAAAATGCAGGTACTTCTGAACGTGTAACGTGTCGTGTGGAATGGTTTGCTCCAAGGCAGTTTCTATCATGTTGTGCTCTTCCGCGTAATTCATGGCATAAATGATCGCGATAAATTGCGGTACATACGAACGGGTTTCGCGTGGAAGGAATTTATAGACTTCCCAGAAGCTCTTCTTATAGCCTGACCTTCTGATGGCGCGCTTCACGGTTCCGGGACCTGAGTTGTAAGCTGCAAGCGCCAGGTCCCAGCTTCCAAACATCCCATGAAGTTGTTTGAGGTAGCGGCACGCAGCGTCCGTCGATTTATCAGGGTCCATCCGATCGTCGAAATACCAGTCGTTGTGGAGGTCGAAATATCGGCCAGTGAACGACATGAATTGCCATAGTCCAACGGCACTCGCACGCGATACGGCACGCGGGTTCAATCCTGATTCAATGATCGATAAATACTTTAGTTCTTCCGGCAAACCATATTTAGCAAGTGACTTTTCGAACATGGGAAAATAAAGATCTTTCCGGCGGAGCATCAACCGCGTGTATTCACGGTTGCGTATGGTGAAGTAATTGATGAACCCGTGCACCGTTCCGTTATAAGAAAGTGGAATAGTTTGCTGCAGGCATCCCAGTCTGTCAGCGACCAATTCAGGAGTTTCTTCCGCGGGGATATACTCGTAGGCAATGGGCAGTGCGAACAGCATGGGCTCTGACAAACTGTCGCCGGCCAGCACATCTGATTCCACTTCTTCGGCAAGGGAATCGGGCAACGTCACCGGCGT
The DNA here is from genome assembly GCA_044227305.1 of Cyclobacteriaceae bacterium. GTDB lineage: Bacteria > Bacteroidota > Bacteroidia > Cytophagales > Cyclobacteriaceae > ELB16-189. The sequence continues at coordinate 63,616 of JBGAFJ010000005.1, forward strand.
TAGAGTTTGTGAGATAGCTTGATCCGCGGCGAGAATGAAAAAAAAGTATAAAAACCAGTTTCTCATAGATAGGCTAAACGTCATACTGTTTAAAAAATTATGCCGGGATCTTGCATGCGGCCATTCAGTTTTTGGTCAAAAGTTTTGCCAGGGTCAAAAGTTTAGCTTCTTCGAAATCGTCGGAAAGAGCCTGTAAGCCAATCGGTAATCCTTGCTTGTCTTTTCCATAGGGAAAGGAAATTCCGGGTACGCCAGCGACATTGGCCTGAACCGAAAAAAGGTCAGCGAGATACATCTCGAGGGGATTGTCCGTATGTTCTCCAAGCTTGAATGCAGTGGTCGGCGCCGTCGGCATCAGAAGGAAATCATATTCCTTAAATACAGCTTTCGTTTTTTCACGAATGATTTTTCTGACTTTTTGCGCTTTGGTGTAATAGGCGTCATAATAGTTGGAGCTCAACACAAATGTGCCCAGTAATATTCTTCGCTGCACCTCTTTTCCAAACGCTTCGCTTCGTGATTTTTTATACAACGAACTCAAGTCGATTGTTTTTTCGCTCCGGTGGCCAAATCGAACCCCATCGTAACGCGAAAGGTTGGAACTCGCCTCGGCGGTAGCCAGAATGTAGTATGTGGGCAAAATCGCGGACATCAAAGGAAAATCGATCAAATCGACTACATGTCTCTGTGATTTTAACTCTTCGATTGCTGCACGAACGGCTTCCTTTGTTTCCGGTTGCAGCGCCTCGGATTCTACCGTTTCCCGGATGCAGGCTACGCGAAACTTTCCGTTTCCCGAGAGACTGCCCAAATAATCCGGCACTGGCTGTTTTGAAACCGTGCTGTCGAATTCGTCTTGTCCCGCGATGACGTTCAATACCATTGCGATATCGTCTACGCTCTTTGAAAAGACGCCGATGCAATCAAAGGACGACCCGTATGCGACAAGGCCATAGCGTGAGATCCGTGAATAGGTTGGTTTGATGCCAGTCACGCCACAGAACGCAGCAGGTTGACGTACGGATCCACCCGTGTCTGACCCAATGGATACCTGGCACAAGTCTGCGGCCACAGCTGCCGCCGAGCCACCGGAAGAACCGCCTGGAACGCGTGTGTTATCAACGGGATTTAAGACCGGACCAAAAGCGGAGTTTTCATTGGAAGAACCCATTGCAAACTCATCGCAATTTTGTCTGCCAATGATGATAGCATCTTCGTCGATTAGTCTCTGTACCGCTGTGGCTGTGTATTGTGAAATGAAACCATCGAGGATTTTGCTGCCGGCATGGAGGGAATGATCCTTGTAACAGAGAACGTCTTTAATGCCGACAATCAATCCGGCCAGTTTGCCGGATTTTCCCGCTTTGATTTTCTTGTCTATTTCAGATGCCCGGGAGAGTGCTTCGTCTTCGTAAACATCCAGGAACGCATTGAGATGCTTCTGTTCCCGAATGTTCGAGAGGTGAAACAATACCCGGTCGACACAAGAGACCGTGCCTGAATGAAGTTTGCTTTGAAGTTCCGGAAAACTAAAGCTGGTTTTCAAGGCTATTTTCCGTCGTCGAGGCGGCCAGCTTGTTTGCCAGCGTCTTCAACTTCCTTCTTCACGTCGGTCATGGCCTCTTTAAATTCCTTCACACCCTTTCCAAGGCCCTTCATGAATTCAGGTATCTTCTTTGCGCCAAAAAACACAAGTACGAATATCCCGATCAGCAAGATTTCCTGGAAACCAACGCCACCTAAGAATAAAAGAACCGCTTTCATCTCTATTAATTTATTGTTTACAATTGATTCAATCACTGGCCATCCCGATAATCGGAACCGGCATAACATCAAAATTAGGCTAAAAATTTCAAATAACCCCACCATTTACAGAAGTGGTGCGAAGTTCCCAAAACCGCCGGAAATCAGTCTTTTAGCCACGTTTGCGGATCAAGTGCCTGGGTATTTTTCCTGATTTGGAAGCGAAGTTCTGAAATACCTTCGCTATTGACCTGAACACGGCCAATTTCCTGGTTCGTGGTCAGCTTTTGTCCTTTTTTCACCACCACATCTTTTAGTCCGGAATAGACTGTAAAGTATTCTCCATGGCTAACAATAACGGAGCTTCCCAGTGTAGGAATGAATGCAACAGCCCGGACTTCGCCTGCAAAAATTGTTTTTACTTTTTCTCCTTGAGCAGTCTGAATATTAATTCCATCATTCTGAAGAACAATCCCCTTCAGCACAGGGTGATTCTGCCGCCCGAATTTCTGTGAAATAAATCCAGACGCAGGCCATGGGAACTTGCTTTTATTTTCTTCAAAAGAGTTAGACAACGCAGTGCTGGCTTCAGCTGCTTTTGCGGCATCGCGGTTCTTATTACGAGCTGCTTCCCGCTCCCGTGCTTCCCGTGCGGCGCGTTCCATTTCTTCCCGGATAATATCATTGATAAGTTTATCCAGTTTCGCGACGGCCTGCCGGGTTTCATCAAGATCTTTTTTCAATCGCTTTTCTTCGCGCGTCAAAGATCTTATGATGGTGTTCTGTTTTTGTTTGAGACCATCCAGGTTGGTTTTTTCTGAGACCTCTTCATTCAGCAGTTTATTCTTGTCGTCCTTTTTCCCTTCGATGATCAATACCTGCTCGGCAAGCTGCTCCTGCACTTTCTTAATGGCGGCCGCCTGTTCCTTTCGCGCCGCACTGTACTGCTCCATGTATTTGAGGCGCATGGCGAGTTGATCGAATGTTGCCGCCGAAAACAGGAACATCAGCTTGGAAACCCCGCCGCTGGATTTCTGGGCTGCGAAAACCATGGCCGCATATTCCTGTTTCAATCTGGCAAGGTCCGCCTGAAGCGCCCTGAGGATATCGTTGTTCTCGCCGATATCTAAATCCATGAGCTCTATTTCAGAACGCACAGAAAGTATCAAAGCTTCCTGCTGCCTGATTCGCTGCGTCAACGCACTGAGTTCACCGAGGGAGTTTTTTTTGTCTTGCGCGGTTTGCGAGAGGATCTTCTCAGTTTCCTTGATCTTGTCGAGGTTTTGCTGCTTTTCTTTTTGAAGTTGCGCTTTTGTGTGTCGTTGCGCACAGGCAGGGCCCAGGCTGAGACCGAGTACCAGCAGAAGGAATGCTTTTTTACCTGCGATCATATTTCCGCGGAATGTTGAACGGAAACTTTAATTCTTTGTCGCCGACTTCAGCTTTGTTGTATTCGAGGATGACGGAAGTTTTTAGTAAGCCCTTCGGCGTTTTGTATGCAATGTTAACAGAGCCGTTGTAAGGATATACCTTATCGCCAACAGGCTGAAAGTTGGAATAGAAGATCGAAATAAGATTGTTTGTGTTTTCTTCTTTCATTTCAACTCGTTCCAGTTTGCGGCTCGCCGCGTTAACATAATTCAGAACGTTTACTGTGCCTCTTTGTTGTTCGAGGACGTTGAAACTTGTACCCATGGTGACCTTGTCGCCTTCCTGTTTGGGCGTGATTAAATTGCCCAATATCGCTGCTTGGATCGTGTTATAGCTAATGTCGAAGTTGAAGCGTTTTGAAAGCTCTTTATAGTCGAACACGAAATATTCTTTGTCGACCGTGCTGACAATGGTCACGGAATCGCGGTTAATGAGTGCCTTTCCTCCCTGAACACCAATGACAGAGAAAGTCATCCAGATCACACTGTCTTTGCGGATGCGGATGTTTGCTTTGACATCACGTTCCTTGGTATCATCGCGGAAGACCATCCGTGCCTTGCCATGGAAATATCCGAAGTCTATCTCCTGGATCTCCAGATTTTTGCTGGCAACAGGTATGGTGGTAGGAGGGAGAACCTTTTTGCTACAGGACGCAAACAGCGCTGCACAGGCAATTAAGGTTAGGCTCAGGTTCTTCATGAAAAAGCGAAGGTAAGGTATGCCGGGAAAAAATAATAATTCCGGCGAGGTGGGTTAATACAGCCTTCGGTTGGCAATTTTCTTGTCGATAAGGTCGTGCTGAGAGGTCAGAGAACGGGCCTTTTCCCATTGCTTCACCGCGCCCTCAACGTCACCCAGCTGGAAGAGGATGTCACCATAGTGCTCGAAAAGCGTTGAGTTGACGGTGGACTGGGCGATCGCTTTTTCAATCACCTTTCTGGCTTCTTTATACTTTTCCCTTGCATACAACACCCAGGCATATGTATCCAGGAACGAAGCATTGTTGGGTTGATTTTTTGTAGCAAGGCTTGCCATACGTTCAGCCTTTTCCAGGTTCTCTTTTCGCAATGCGAGATAATAGCTGTAGTTGTTTAACACATAGTCGTTATTCGGGTTGTACAGCAAAGCGTCATCATACGCTTTGTCTGATTTTACGTATTCTTTCGCCCCGTTGTACACATCACCCAACATTCCATTGATATCATTGACGAAGGAAGCATTGTTCCCGGAAAGTTTCTTTGCCTGCTCCAGCGACGCGGCCGCTTCACGATAGTGCGCGCGTCGCATGTTGCCGTAGCCGTTCAGGTAGTAAAGCATGGCCTGGTTCGGAAACAGCTCAAGGCCCTGCTCAGAATAAAAAATGAGGCTATCGAACTTGTTGTTTTCAGCCTGCAGTGACAAGAGATTCTGCCACGCTTCAAAACTTGTAGAACCATGCTGCACTGCGTTGAGGTACTCACGTTCCGCGTCGTCAGGTCGCTTTAAAGCGATATATAAGTCGCCACCCGCTATGTGTGCATTGGGATCGTCGGCATAATTTTTTTTCAATTGACTGAACAGATCAAGCGCGAAAGTCTCCATTTCTGCGTCAGCAATATTTTTGTTTTTGTTTTGACTGATTTGCGCAGTGTAGGAGCCAAGCACGATCACTTTTGATCCCATTTCGATCGAAGGGTCGGCGAATGCCTGTTTCAAAATCTGTCTTGCCTTTTCTTCCTGATTGGTTTCGCGATAGAATCCTGCCAGCAGGATCCTGGCGGCACCCGCATGTGGATGGGACGCGACAAAATTCTCAATCGCTTCAATCGCCTTTTTCTGTTGACCTTTTTGCGCCAGTATTTCTGCAAAGCCCATCACATACCGCTCTTCATCAGGGTTTGCGGCCAGCAATTTTTCCCCCTCGGCAATCGCTTCGTTTACTTTTCCTTGTTCGAGATAGATTTTCTGTTTTTGCAGCGAAGACACTTCGTTGATGCCCAGCAGACTTTCGGCACGATTGTAGACTTTGATCGCTTCATCAGGTTTGTGGTCGAATTGATAGATCGCAGCAAGCTCATAAAGATATTCATCGGAGCCACGGATCTCCTTCATCATCGTTTCAAGCGTTTGCTCCGCTTTGGCGAAATTATTCAGCGAAGTGTAGATACCTGAGGCCAGCAAATAGAAGTACTTATTTTTCTTCTCCAGCACCAGGGCGTTTTCAATGCTCAAAGCCCCCTTCAGCAGATCTTCCTCCTTTGAACTTTTTGAATAGATCTCCGCGATCTTGTAATGTACCGTCGCATTTTCCGGATTGAGATCCGTGACGTATTCAAAATTCTTAAGAGCTTTGGCATAGTCCTCCAGAATAAAATATTTTTCACCTTCGGCGAAGACAAACTCCGCTTCGCGGAGTCTCATTTCGCTGGGCTGACCATCGCCCATTTTCTTCCGGCGCTCACGTTGCGCAACGGCAGGATCAAAAAGCGACACTTGTGCGGAGACGCAAAGGAGGAGAACCTTATAGGCGATAGAATATTTCACTTGACAACACTATAATCGCCGAGGCTTGCGTCAGACGATTGACCTTCAAAATTAACGAAATTTCCAAACATCGAATTTGCGATTTTGGCGTCTTTTATCACGCAATTTGATTGAATGATCGAATTGCTGATCAGCGTATTCTTCATTGAAGTGTTTTCTCCTATGGAAACATAAGGACCGACCGTGCAGTTTTCGAGGGTGACATTTTCGCTGATAAATACAGGCGCGATCAATTTGGAGTTTATGTTTTTGAAAGAGGCCGCCACCAGGGGCTGATCTTTGATGTACTCGAGATAACGCTGATTGGTTTGTACCATGTTGTCTTTGTTGCCACAATCGAGCCATTCGGTGACCTGTCCCGGAACAAACTTCGCACCCTTCTTTTTCATGTTCTCCAATGCCGTAGTGAATTGGTACTCGCCTTTTTCCTTAATGTCGTGGTCGAGTAAATATTGCATTTCATCACGCAAAACCTCTCCCTCACGGAAGAAATAGATACCGATGATAGCCAAATCGCTGACAAACGTCGACGGTTTTTCGACCAACTCGGTGATGATGCCGCTGTTGTCAAGCTTGACGACACCGAATTGGGATGGATCTTTCACTTTCTGCACCCAGATAATACCGTCCTTTCCGGTATCCAATTTAAAGTCCGCTTTAAATAAGGTGTCTGCGAAGGCTACTATGATTTTTCCTTTCAGGATCTCTTTTGCGAAAAGTACGGCGTGCGAGATGCCCATCGCCTTTTCCTGGTAGTAAATTTTCCCTTCGGCCCCCACCGCTTTCGCCACACGCTTCAGGTCGTCTTCTACCTGCTTTCCGAAACTCGGATGGATAATGAAGCCAATGTTTTCGATTTTCTCAGGACATACTTTCGCGATGTCTTCAACAAGCCTGTGTACGATGGGCTTGCCTGCAATGGGGAGCAGGGGCTTTGCGGTGGTGAGTGTATGGGGGCGAAGGCGCTTGCCAAGGCCGGCCATGGGAATGATGATGTTCATATCAAAGGAATTGAAATCAATTTAAGGATTTCAGCCGACAGCTGAAGTCCAATATTTTCTTTCACGCAGGTACGCGGAAAGCAGGAAGATGAGCAAGATCACCAAATGAAACCCAAGAGAAAGGTACGGGGATGACAGTTCGGCCAATGCAGATATTTGTATCAGCAGCAACGCGAAAAATAAGTATGCCAGTCCTTCTAGTATTTTATAGGGAATCGGGAGAAATTTCCGACCTAGGAAATAGCACGCCGCAGTCATCGAGAAGTAACATAACAGCGTAGCCCAACTGCTTCCCATATATCCGTATTGGGGAATCAAAATGTAGTTCAATAGGATCGTGAGCAACGCCCCGCCGGTTGTAATAATGGTGCCGAAATAGGTTCGGTCAGTCAGTTTGAACCATACAGACATGTTATAATATACACCCAGAAACATGTATGCTGCCAGCAAGATGGGCACAATACTCAGCCCTTCCCAGTAATTTTCACTCACGAGGTGCCGCAGGAGGTCCATGTTAATCACCACAGCCAATAAAATGAAGCAGCACAGGATCGTGAAGAAGTGATTGACCTTTGCAAACAACTGCGGCGAATTTTTGTCAGAAGCATTTGAAAAGAAGAATGGCTCCGCTGCGAACCTGAAAGCCTGCACGGCAAGGTTCATAATTACCGAGAAGCGAAAGCAGGCACCGAATACACCCAACGCATAGGCCGCATCTTTTCCGGGATAGAAATTTTCGGGCAACCACGATTCCAGCGCCATGCGTGAGAACATTTCGTTGAGCATCCCGGGCAGACCGGTGAGCATGATTGGAAATGCGTAGGTAAACATGGAAGCAAAAAGGAGGCGGTCCATGGCAGGTCGCCAGGTAACAAGAGTCTTCAGGAAAAATATCAGATAAAAAAGATTGGCGAACAGGTTTGCGAGAAAAACGTATCCAATGCCTGTAGTGGGATCATACGCCCACGTCAGAAAATAAAAGTTGAGGCCGATGAGTATTACAATATTTGTGATTTTTGCAAAGGCAAACAGTGCTGCTTTTTTTTTCAATCGCAGCCGCGCAAATGGAATGGCGACGGCCGCATCCACGAACATAATCGCCGCCAGCCAAACGATGAAGTCGTTGTGAACCGGGATATCAAAATATCCTGCAATCGGTCCTGCAAACAGAATGATCAGGAGGCTTATTGAAAAACTGATTGCCAGCACGAAGGTTTGGGCAACGCGAAAAACACGCTGCTCGTCCGAACCCTCTTTCGTTGAAAACCGAAAGTACGTCGTCTCCATCCCGAAGAGGTAAATGATGTTGAGCACTGCAACCCAAGCATATAAGCTCACCGATATGCTGTATTCGGCTGGTAAAAATATCCGGGTATGAAGACTAACAAGAAAAAAATTGAGCATCCGGGGCACGATGCTCCCCAAGCCGTAAAGCGCCGTTTCGCCCGCGAGTGATTTTATTTTATTCATCGTTCAGCGGACGTTGGCATGAAATCAATGTTGACCCGGCGTCAATTCCCTCTTAAGATTCTGAAGGATATCATCCGTCATCTCCTCGAGACCGTACTGATGTTTCCAACCCCAGTCTGCCCGCGCGGCTGAGTCGTCGATGCTCTTAGGCCAGGAATCAGCGATGCCTTGCCGAAAATCGGGCACGTAGGATATGCTGAATTCCGGAATATGTTTTTTAATGGTTGCCGCGACCTGTGCAGGACAGAAACTCATGGAAGCGATGTTGTAGCTGGTGCGGACCTTGACCTTCTCGGCGGGGGCTTCCATCAGGTCGATGGTGGCTTTCACGGCATCTTCCATATACATCATTGGAAGGTACGTATCAGGCGCGAGAAAGCATTCATATTTTTTCTCCTGAACGGCCTTAAAATAAATATCCACAGCGTAGTCGGTAGTGCCGCCTCCAGGCGGAGTTTTCCATCCAATCAGCCCGGGATAACGAAGACTTCGCACGTCCACGCCATATCTTCTGAAGTAATACTCGCACCACAATTCGCCTGCAAGTTTTGTAATGCCATACACCGTGGTGGGATCCATGATGGTGTCTTGCGGCGTATTTTGTTTTGGGGTCGTCGGGCCGAACGCAGCAATTGAACTGGGCCAGTATATTTTATGAAGCTTGAGTTCCAAGGCGGCTTCCAGGACAAAGAGGAGGCTGTCCATATTCAGCTTCCATGCCCACCGGGGATCTTTTTCTCCGGTTGCGGAGAGCAATGCAGCGAGATGATAAACCTGGGTGATGTTATTTTTTTTCAGGATGTCGAAAAGCTTGTCACGCTGCATCACGTCGAACTTTTCATATCTGCCGTTCTTCAATATGCCAGTCGGGTCTTTGATATCGGAGGCGATCACGTTGTCTTCCCCGTAAATTTTCCAAAGACCTTGTGTGAGTTCGCTTCCAAGCTGGCCGTCGGCTCCAATGAGCAAAATTGTGGTTTTCTTCATGCCATTAGGTCCAACAGTAGAGTTAGTTTATAGACTTGAACTGTATTGAACGATGCTGTCGCGAAAGTTATCAAAATTTCAGATTTACCTTCGCCAAAGGTAGATTTGCCCGGCGAAGGCGACCGAAAAGAAACATTCAAAACCACCGTTATGTACAAAACACTGCAACCCTTTCTTCAAAAGGAACTTCAATCCATTCGTGATGCAGGTCTATATAAAAAAGAAAGGATTATCATAACACCGCAAGGTGCTGATATTAAAACCAGCGACGGTAGGGAGGTTATTAATTTCTGTGCGAACAATTACCTGGGGCTTTCTTCTCATCCGCGTGTTCTGGCTGCCGCAAAGAAAGCGATCGACACACATGGCTTTGGGATGTCCAGTGTACGTTTTATTTGCGGAACGCAAGACATACATAAAGAGCTGGAGCAAACGATCTCCGGATTTCTTGGGACGGACGATACCATTTTATATGCGGCAGCCTTTGATGCAAATGGCGGTGTGTTCGAACCTTTGTTTGGTGCTGAAGATGCCATCATCTCTGATGAATTGAATCACGCTTCAATTATTGATGGAGTACGTTTATGTAAAGCGATGCGATATCGCTACAAACACAACGATATGGATGATTTGCGTCAGCAGCTGGATGATGCAAAAAAAGCGGGAGCCAAGCAGGTTGTCATTGTTACCGATGGCGCGTTTTCAATGGATGGAACGATTGCGCAGTTGGATAAAATCTGTGATCTCGCTGATCGCTACGAGGCGTTGGTAATGACCGATGAATGTCACTCGACCGGATTTCTCGGAAAGACGGGGAGAGGAGTTCCCGAGTACCGTGGCGTAACGGGTCGCGTTGACATCATTACGGGCACATTGGGCAAAGCGCTCGGAGGTGCGTCGGGTGGGTTCACGGCCGGTAGAAAGGAGATCATCGAGCTGCTGAGACAACGATCAAGACCTTATTTGTTTTCAAATACATTGGCACCTTCGATCACCGGCGCATCGATCGAGGTCTTCAAGATGCTTTCGGAGACCACGCAGCTTCGCGACAAACTGGAAAAAAATACAAAATACTTTCGCGAACAAATGACAAAAGCGGGATTCAGCATCAAGCCAGGCGAACATCCCATTGTGCCAATCATGTTGTACGATGCACCCCTGGCGCAACAGTTCGCGGACCAACTGCTTCAAAAAGGAATTTATGTCATCGGTTTCTTCTTTCCAGTGGTGGCCAAAGGACAGGCACGCATTCGCGTACAGTTATCAGCTGCGCACGAACCGCACCATCTGGATAAAGCGATCCGTGCTTTCACCGAAGTGGGGAAAGAGCTTGGTGTATTAAAGTAAAAATCTATTTTACCTTTTTCTTAAGTACCTGGGCGAGCTCAGGTTCCTGCATGAAGAACCCGAAGAGTGGCTCGGAATTTTCCTGAGGTAAAAAATAAATCCGGTCTTTGCGGCCTCGCAGTTTAAGAATGTAGAGGTTAAAGTAGGGGACCACCCGTATGTACTTTACCTCCGACCATTCATAGTGATCTGTCTTGTCGTTCTCGATCACCAGAATGCGCTTTTTGCCGATCGCTACCCGCTTCAGCCTTGTTGCAATGAAAAAGTAGAGTGCGACAAACGTCAAGCCAATCAGAAAGAATACGAGAGCGACTGGTTTGTTTTTGTCGGCATCACCACGAAGAAAAAGGAGCATTCCACATAACCACTGCAACACTCCGAAGGCCAGAAAAAAATACTTCGCGAAGTAAAACTTCACAGGACTGGCTTCTTTCATCTCATATAATATATTGGTTTTCAATGACTAAGGTAACCAAATTTATTCACAATTCGATAATACATCCCCTAGCCGGCGCTGTTCCGTAGTGGTTCAGTCTTCAATGACAACGGGGAAATCCTGTCCTCTTGAAAAGGTGTAAGGATATTGAGGCTTGCCCTTCAACTTACGTGTCATTTCGGGTACCTGATCATCAAGATAGCCTTTGAGTTCGTAGATCGTCACTTTGCCGTCTTTCGGAGCACCATCTGCATCGCCCTGCAACGCTTTGATGAGTAGGTAGGTGAACAATCCATGGCCAAGTTCTGTGAACTCGGTTGCGAATTGCTCGCTGCCCGCAGACGCAAGCACGTGAATGCCGGCACTTCTTGACAATTGAGCGATCGCTTTTTCTTCCGCAGCACCGCGGGTGGCCAGGAGTTCGACGGAACCCCCACTCTGGCAAGCGTCCATAACGATTAGCTGCTTCAGTGCCTGAATGTTTTTGAATTTGTCCTGAAGGGCGGAGGCTTCAATCGCATCTTTCTCCAAAGAACCCAGGTCATAGAGGCGTGAACTTTCCGAAGGGATGAAGAAGAAGCGATCATCGACCATGCTTCCATGTCCCGCGTAGTAGAATATGAACACGTCTTCCTGGTGGACCTTTGCAGCCAGTTCATCCAATTTTGCGAGGATGTTTTCCCGCGAAGCTTCTACGTCATACAAGGTGTGCAACTCGAGGTTCCTATATAATTGCGTGCCTTTTTGTTTCACCTCATCACCGAATGATTTTGCATCCGGCTTGGCATAATTGAGGGTCATTTTCGGGTTTTTGTATTGATTGATCCCAACTGCCAACACGTAGCAAGTGCTGGTCTTCCCAGCATGTTCCGAAAACAACTCAACGGAGTGTGGATCTGACTCGATTTTGTCTTTGTTGATCGCAGACGCAGTAATGGTATTCGTGCCTCCCACCAGATTCACGATATGCCGGTAAGTAGATGTTTGGTCTTTTCCAACGGGCAATTGAATATCCTGCTTGCGCAGCGGAATGGACTTGCCATTGTGAAAGAGACGTAGGTTCTCAACGCCGGCACCGTTGTCCGTGATCTTCACGAAAACATCCGCTTTGCCTTGTTCAGAAGATGGAAGTATTGCCACGCGTACGGTAGGTGGGGGTGATTTTTGAAGTTTGCCCTGAATGCTCTTAAACTCTTCACCACCCCTGCTTTGAAAGATTTTCGGGAGCAGGTCCGGTCTGTAAAATTCGTCGAAGAACTGATCAGCCGAGTAGGTTTTCATTCCATCCACAAAATGAATGAATTGGCGCGCATCCTGTGTGCCATTGAAGTATCCTTCGGGATTTTTTACCATCCATTCATTTTCTCCAAAGTGAATGTGTTCGAAGAATTCCTTCCCGGAATTGAGTTCCCAGAATTTTGTCGAGCCATCCACGGCATGGCTGATGAGCATCTTGTTGTCTGGACTGAAGAGGAGAGAAGTCACCTCGGCTTTATGGCCCTCCAGGGTTCTTACAATTTTCCCGGTAATCCAATCCCACACTCTGATGGTACGGTCTGCCCCCGCGGAATAGATATATCTTCCATCCGGACTGAAAATCGCCACATGTACGGCCCCATGATGGTCTAGAAATTTTTTTGTCATTAAGCCTGTGCCGATATTCCACAATCGGATACTGCCGTCCCAGCTGGCCGTGAGCAGTTGCTGTTGGTCCGGGCTCAGGCGCAATGAACCGATCACATCCTGGTGGCCAACGAATTCTCTGACGGCGGTTTTTGAATCCAATTCATACATCTTCAATTCCTTCCCCTGTGCGCTGAATAGATACAAGTCCGATTGTCCCCAAAGTATGTTGTACGCGGAGTTGTTCTGGAAATCAAAAAAATTGACCGACTTGCCAGTAGAAAGGTCCCAGGTGATGAGGCGAGCGTCCCAACTGGACGCGGCAACTTTGGTTTCGTCTGAGTTGAAATGGATATCGAGGATCGGTTCACGGTGAGCTTTTATTACACGTACCGAGTCGCCCGTATCGACGTTCCAAAGGATAATTTTTCCATCGCCACCGCCAGTGACCATTCGCTTCCCGTCCTTTGACAGGTCATAGCAAACTGCCGCTTTTGCATGCCCCACATATTCCATGATCATCTTTCCGGAGACGATGTCCCATCGCTTCACTTTAGAACCAAACTTTCCTTTGATGAGACTTTTACCGTCGTTGCTGATCAGCAAACTGTTTTTGAAGCGGATATATTTTGCAATCTGCATATCCCAAAAAAAGTTGGGATCATAGGTGATACCGCCTTTGTCGCGCATGTTGAGAAATCCTGTGAGAGCACCAATTGACTTCGCTTTTTGCAGGTCCCACACAACTGCTGTGTTGTTGTTAGAAGAGATGATCAGTTTTTTTCCATCATTGGTGAAAACGGTTTCATTGATTTGGGCTTCATCAGGCGCAAATTTTGACATAAGTTTCCCGCTCTCTGTTTCCCAGATAAAAATCTCTTTTTCGGTAGCGAGTGCCAGTTTCTTACCGTCAGCGCTGATGTCCAGTGATGACAAGTCCTCTACTGGGTCGGCGTATTGCCTGACGAGTTTCCCATTCGAGAGATCATATTTTTTCACCGACCCATGGTGAGAAGCCATGAAAAGACTTTTACTGTCGGGAGAAAAGTTGACGAAAGTGGCACATCCACCGCAGGATCCGGATCCGTATTCGAAGGTGTACACCTTCTGCCAGTCGCCGGTATTATACACGTTGGCCTTGCGGTCGTCCTCGCCCGTGGCAAACCACTTTCCATCTGAACTAAAGGCGATGTTGACGCCCTTGCGATTACTTTCTGCATTGGCCTCGATCTCAATAATTTTTTTCCTCGTCGCGGTTTCAAAGATTTTCACCGGATCTCTCAAACACGAGACCGCAAAATATTTCATATCCGGGCTGTAGATTACATCGCTGATGATTTCGTTGTTTGGGTTGAATGATCCCATCTCTTTGCCCGTAGCCACATCCCAGAAACGAACCGTTCCATCAGAACTTCCGGTGAGAAGTGTTTTGCCATCGCTGCTGAAATCCAGAGATGTGACAGAATATTCATGTCCGAGGAAGCTTCGTACCTCGCGACCCGTGTTGAGATCCCAGAGTTTTGCGGATTTATCGCGGCTTCCCGTCGCGACGAAATTGCTGTCGGGGCTCATTGCAACGGAGACGACAGCCAGTTCGTGACCCTTCTGAATGACCGTTTCGATCGATTGGGCGGAGAGAGAAAATGATACGGAAAGCAGTACAACGAGTAATGTTTTCATAGGCATAAAGCTACCTAAATTGCCGGAGACGGGTGGGAATGCAAGGTGTCGGACATTTTAAATGTCCGACAATTAAAATGTCCGACGTCAAACGCTATGCGCTTAACTCCTGGAGGAATATATCACGTCTACAATCGTGGCAACGACAGAAGGCCCATTTTCTTTAAACGCGAAAACTATTTGTATTTCATCAGAAAAATGGAAAAGTACCTCTTGCCGAACACAGACTTGCTGGCCTGGGTGCTTATGCCCAATCACTTCCATTTTCTGATTCATGCCAATGAGAATACATGCCCTGTAATCAGAGAGAGCCCTGCAGCGATCGACAGGTTTGGTGAGAGCATTCGTTTGTTATTGAGTTCATACTCGAAGGCAATTAACAAGCAGGAAAGTATGACCGGAAATGTCTTCCAACAGAGAACCAAATGCAAATGTGTAAATGAACGAGACGATGATTTTACTTCCACAGCGTTCTATTATATCCATCAAAATCCTTATCGCGCCGGGTTGGTTGAGAGGCTTAGCGAATGGGAATTTTCATCGATCCATGAATATGCTGAGCCAGGAACGTCACTATACGCCGGCAGACAACTGCGGCTTTGTAACGTTGGGTTGGGCCGCAATTTAGTGGACTTGGGACAAGAGGATATTATTGAGCACACATACAGAGTAATTCCTCACAAGGCCACTACAAATATCTTTCACAAAGTTCCTCACGTACAGCGCTGGCCTTAAACTTTCGCCTCCAGCGGCTCTAACGGCTCCGGTTCTACGGGTACTTCATCCCACTTCTTCGGCTCTTCATTATGCAGATACTCCAGAATCTTTTGCTCCACCTGTTTCAGCTTCAAGCCTTTCAGATACATTCCGTTTCTGGCAAGAATCAGTCTCCCGGTCTCCTCCGAAATAACCATGACAAGGGTATCTGTATTTTCACTCATGCCTATCCCTGAGCGATGGCGAAGGCCGAAATGGGCAGGTAGATGGTCGTTTTCACTTACAGGGAGAACGCACCTTGCTGCTTTCACGCGCCCCTTGTATATAATAACAGCTCCATCGTGAAGCGGACTGTTCTTGTTGAAGATCGACAGGATAAGTCGTTTTGTCACTTCGGCATCAAGAGGATCTCCGGTTTCTACGTAAAGTTTCAGATCTGAATTCCGGGAGAAAACGATGAGCGCACCTGTACGTGTTGCCTTCAGATTCTTGGCCGCTTCGATAACCTGATGCACATCGAAATCATCGTGATATCGGATGCGCCAATGAGCAAACGATTTGAAAAAGTCGCGATCAGTACTTCTCCCGATTACAAGAAGAAATTTCCGGAGTTCCGGCTGGAACACAATAATCATGGCCAGCACCCCCACGCCCATGAACTGCCCCAATATTTTTGTAAGCA
The DNA here is from genome assembly GCA_044227305.1 of Cyclobacteriaceae bacterium. Taxonomy (GTDB): domain Bacteria; phylum Bacteroidota; class Bacteroidia; order Cytophagales; family Cyclobacteriaceae; genus ELB16-189. Next base: position 79,256 of record JBGAFJ010000005.1, read on the forward strand.
ATTCCATCTGCGCGGCACGCACAACCAGGTAAACCAGATAAAGACAGAGTAAGCCAAGGAAGATATTTACGGCCAGGCTACCTCTTATCATTTTATAAATCTGATACAGGAGTATGGCCACCAGACTGATATCAACCAGGTCAACCCAGGAAACTTCAAGAAATGATATTTTAAAAATGAAGATCACTGTCCAAAATTAACGCTTTTGCAAAGTTTTTCGGTACGAAGACTGTGCCATAACCCGCGGTATATTATCGCATCTCTTTATTGATCTTCACCGGCGTAAGTCCTTTCAGATACTTGTCATACCAGCCCAGATATCTTTCGAAACGATCCTTTTGATAACTCGGGACCGTAATGCCATGGAATTGCCCTGGATAGATTATCAAGCCGGTGGGTATATCCTGTGAGCGCAAAGCCTGATACATTTGCTCACTGCCACCCACGGGTACATTGAAGTCCTTTTCACTCGCCATAAAGAGTGTGGGTGTTTTGATTTTGTCTGCTTTGAAGAATGGATAAGAAAGCTTCAAATACTTGTCAAGATTTTTCCATGGGACACCCAGCTCATTCTCCAGTTGCAGTACATATTGATCCGATCCGTACAACGAAAGTTGTAACGCGCTTCCCGCACCACTCGCCGCCGCTTTGAAGCGTGTGTCTGTGGCGATGCAGTAGTCTGTTAGAATGCCTCCGTAACTCCAACCACCAATACCCAAACGATCAGGATCGGCGATGCCTTCTTTTACAAGATGATCAACGGCTCCATGGATATCCATGACTTCCTTGTTACCCCAGTCAGCGTATATAGATCTTGAATAGTCAAGACCTCGCCCGTTGCTCCCGCGATAGTTCACACCGACGACCGCAAAACCACCCGCTGCCAGAACCTGCCTTGAAAGGTCGAAGCCAAATTCATCCTGGGCGACAGGGCCGCCGTGAATGAAAAAGATCGTGGGGAGTTTTTGATTCGGCGGCGATCCGGCCGGCTTGAACAACAGACTTGAAACACTCGTGCCATCTTTACTCCGGGACGTGAAACCCTCAACAGTGGCGAGCTGAAGCGGCGCGACAAACTCGTCCTGGTGCCTGGTCAACCTTCGCACATTACCATTTTCGATGGCATAGATTTCTCCCGGCAGCCAGGGCTCGCTCATCACCGAGAAATAGCTCCCGTTGGGATTCTTTTCCAGCGACTGAAAGCTTCGGTCTCCGCCAACGACTTTAGATAGTTTGCCTGACGCCAGGTTAAACTCCGCCACATACCGTTGGCGATCATCTGTGACGAGGGCTGCGATTGATTGACCGTCTTTCGACCAGGTGTGATTGTTGACTGGTCTGTCGATGGATTTGGTCACGAGCTTTGGTTCCCCGCCGTCTTTGTTGACCACAGCAACGATACTCTGATCGTACATGATAAAGTTTTCCGGGGATGTAGATCGCGTATATGCGATTTGCTTTCCGTCAGGACTCCATTTGGGATTGGTGTCTGACCCGTTCCAGGTGGTGAGCTGTTTCTCGGATGCGCCCTTTTTGGCGGCCATGATGAAAATATCAGTGTTTTCATTTTTATCAGGGTCGGGGGTGCGATTACTGACAAAAGCAATCGTCATCCCATCGGGGCTCCAGACTGCCGAGCCTTCGCTGTGATTGCCCTTGGTCAGGGTGTCCAGCTTCTTTGACTCAACATCAAACAAATACAAATGAGTATACTGCTTCACCAGATAACCCTCGATATCCTGTTTGAATTGATAGCGATCAAGGACATAAGGTTTTTTGGTCTTTGTTTTTGATGTATCCGGCGCGTCCTGCAGAGCAAGCAGGATTTTTTTCGAATCCGGTGACCATTTATAATCTGAGAGATCATGCTTCAGGTCCGTGAGCTTCCGTGCTTCACCACCACGGCGGTCCATGATCCACACCTGGCTTTTCTTGCTTTGCCTGGATGAAAGAAATGAAATGTATTTTCCATCAGGACTCCACCGCGGCGATGACTCGCCATCGGGACTGTTTGTCAATTGAATGTTCGATTGCCCATCCCAGCTCACCATCCACACGTCGCTGTTGCGCTTGTCTTTGGTTGAATCCACTGACGAAAGAACATACGCGATCCAGCCGCCCTCAGGCGACACCTGGGCGTCGCTCAGGTTCTGAAGCCGGTATACATCGCTTGGTAATATTTTCCGCTTGGATTGTGCCTGCAAAGTCTGCGCGACAATCAGCATAAAGAGAATCAGGTAACAGACTTTTTTCATAGTAGAATAATTAAGGTAGAAGTTTGCTAATTAGTTTAACGCACTCGCGGGCTTCCCGCACATCGTGCACGCGAAGGATGCTCGCTCCTTTGATCAACGCCACGGTATTCAACACAGTGGTGCCATTCAATGCATCCTCCGCTGTTCCTTCGAGCGTTCGCCAGATCATTGACTTTCGCGACAAGCCAGCCAATAGGGGCAGTCCGAGGGCCTTGAAATAGTCTAACTTTTGAAGCAGTTCAAAGTTTTGTTCAACGGTCTTTGCGAATCCAAATCCCGGATCAATGATCAGGTCCTTGATGCCTAGCGAATAAAGTACTGTCACCTTCTTATAGAAATAATCGGTAATATCTTTTATCAAATTTTCGTAGTCAATAAGCTGAGTCATTGTCTGCGGAGTGCCACGCATGTGCATCATGATGTACGGTACTTGGGCCTCGGCAACGACGTCCAGAATGTCCGGATCCCTTTCGCCGGCAGAAATATCATTCACAACACCGGCGCCCTCCCTGATTGCTTTTTTCGCAACCGATGCATGGACAGTGTCGATCGAAACAATGAGATCAGGGAAATTTTTGATAATGGTTTTGATAACAGGAATTACCCGGGATGACTCTTCAGCTTCACCGATTTCCATAGCCCCCGGCCGTGAAGAAGCTCCGCCAACATCAACGAAAGTAGCGCCTTCATCTCTCATTTTTTTAACCTGGGCAAGAATGGCCGTTTCATCCCTGAATTTTCCGCCGTCGAAAAAGCTGTCGGGCGTCACATTGAGAATTCCCATGATCCGCGGCTCTGCAAGATCGACGAGTCTGCCGCGGACATTCAATGTTTTCTTGCTGTAAAATGCGTTATTTTGCACGCTCTAATGATGACAAAAACGTCCACACAATATAGAGAGGTAATATCCGCTTGCCAAGACCTCTTTCTCAAGAAGACCCGTGATTATGGTACGGCGTGGCGCGTACTACGGCTGTCGAGTATCACAGATCAGATTTATATTAAGGCACAACGCATCCGAAGCATCCAGGAAAAAGGTCAGCAGAAGATTGAAGACCCGATTCGTGATGAATTCATAGGTATATTGAATTATTGTGTCATCGCCCTGATTCAGATTGAATTACAGGATTCTGAGAAGCTGGAATTGTCACCTGATGAAGTGCTCCCCTTGTATAACCAAGCCATTGACGATACCTATCAGCTGCTCGAAAACAAAAATCATGATTATGGAGAGGCCTGGCGCGAAATGCGTGTAAGCTCAATCACCGACATAATTCTTATGAAATTGTTAAGGGTGAAACAAATAGAAGACAACCAGGGTAAAACGCTTGTGAGCGAAGGGGTGCGTGCCAACTATCAGGACATGATTAACTATTCTGTATTTGCTCTCATTAAGCTTTCTGGAGACAGATAACATTTTATGCAGAAATTTCTCGACCAGTTTTCAAGATTTTTTGTAGGCGCTCTTTTTATTTTTTCGGGTCTCATCAAACTGAATGACCCCATTGGAACGGAAATAAAAATGGAGGAATACTTCGAAGTGTTCGCTCAGGATTTTGGTTCCTTCTTTCATTTCTTCATTCCCTGGTCTTTGGAAATCGGCATGATCATGATCGTGCTTGAAGTAGTGTTGGGGGTGGCGATTCTTCTGTTCTATCGCATGGAGATCACAACGTGGATCCTGTTGCTGCTCATGGTGTTTTTCACTTTTTTGACTTTTTACTCTGCGTATTTTAATAAAGTTACAGACTGCGGATGCTTCGGGGATGCGATTAAACTGACTCCCTGGGAATCTTTTACAAAGGATATTGTCCTCATGGTGTTCGTACTGCATTTATTTTGGTACCGCAGAAGGTATCAGGCAGTATTGCGAACGATGGAGGGTCATGTGGTCATCGGGCTCACCGCGGTGGCTAGCCTCTTTGCTGGAATCTACGCGATCAATCACCTTCCTTTCATAGATTTTCGCGCCTATAAAATAGGAAACAACATCCCGCAGAAGATGCTTCCCCCCGAACAACCCATCATCGAATATTCTTTTGAGAAAGATGGAAAGGAGGTAAAGTCACAGAAATTCCTTGCTGCCGAAGAAGGGTATGTCTATAAGGATTCACGCATCCTGAATGAAGAAAAAATAAAACCGTCGATTACCGATTATTCTGTTGCAAGTCCTGACGGTGAAGATTTAACACAGGCCACGTTTCACGGATCGAAACTTCTGATCGTTATGTTCGATGTCCGAAAGGCTTCGGTGAAAAATATCGCGGCCATCCGACAACTCACGAAGGATCTTGATGGCAAGGTGGAAATGTTTGCGCTCACGTCCTCGTCAGCAGAACAAATGGAAATGTTCAGGCATGAAAATCAACTTGCTATACCGTACGCTTTCGCTGACGCGACTGTGCTCAAGACAATCATTCGCTCAAACCCTGGGATTGCACTTTGGAAAGACGGCAACGTGCTGGGCAATTGGCATTATAATGATACGCCATCCGCTGCCGATGTTTTATCCCTTTTGAAATAAATTTGCCCGCATGAAGGTCTTTATGATCGGTTTGCCAGGGTGTGGAAAAACGACTTTAGGGAAAGAGATTGCCTCATTGCTGAAGCTTCCTTTCATCGATCTTGATGTTGAGATAGAAAAAAGGCATGGCGCATCCATCCGCGAGATCTTCAAACAAAAAGGCGAAGATTTTTTCAGAACAGAAGAATCCGCCCAGCTGAAGGAATGGTGTCGTTCAGAAAAAAGTTTCGTTATGGCAACGGGCGGTGGCGCCCCTGTTTTTTTCGATAACCTTGATGCCATCAATCGTTGTGGCAAGAGTATTTTTCTGGACGTACCAGCGAAAGAAATCGCACGGCGAATCCTTAATACGCCGCTGGAAGAACGCCCTTTGTTGGCCAAGGCGACACCTGATAGCCTGAAAGATCAGATTGAATTCATGCGCTCCCAGCGACTTCCCTTTTACAGGAGAGCCCATTTCACTCTTACAGGAAATGCAATTACAGCTAGCGAAATATTCACTGAACTCAGAAAGGGAAACCAACAGTGACTATAAATGAGGTGGCACTGTTTTTTAGGCCCACAAGGGGGCTAAGGGCTGAGTTGATGGAGTAAGGGCGATACGAATTATTCTCCTGGCTCATGATCGCCGCGAAATCGATGTAGAAATTCGATGTGCGATATCCAACACCCGCAGAATAGCTGCTAATGGTACGGTCGACGTTGTTTTGCTGATTTTTGAAGGGGTCAGGAAGCAAGGCAAATCCCCCTCTGAAACGGAAATTCTTCAGTCGGTATTCACCGCCAGCGCGGATGTTGAGTACGGATTGATAAAGATTTTTGATCTGCTGATTGTCTCCGGAGTAATCAATGCCATAGACCGAACTCGAACTGTATTTCGCGGTTGAATAGTCGACCCACTCAAGGTCAGCACTTATGAATCCTTTTTTCTCGAAGAAAAATGTGAAACCACCACTCAGCCTCCACGGGTTTGAAAGATTGTAGGAATCCTGCAACTCATCTGTTGACGCATTTACGTTATCCAGGATTGTGGGTGGAATGTTATTAGGAGGATCTCCCGGGAGATATTCAAAGTGATTCCATGTAGTTTTCATGGAGGCGGTATAATTATCTGAGATCTGATAGCTGGTCGGGGTAGCTACCGACAAACCCACCTGGAACCTGTCAATCGGCCTGAAGATGGCACCAAAAGTGGCATTGATACCTGACCCACTCAGGTTGAGTGTTTCATTGAGCTGCATGTTCGTCATAGGTTGACCAGCATCCGCAAAAGATTCGGTGTACACCTTTTCTGATCGATAGTGGAAGGAGGCAAATCCGACACCGCCACCCACAAAGATTTTGTCATTAAAATTTACTCCATAGGAAAAGCTCCATTGACTTTGAGATCCAGTGGTCTTTATAGTTTCAGTCTGGTCTGGAATTCCTGATACATCGGTGAAATATTGGTTGTTGGGCCCTGGAGGGCTCAGAATAGACTGGGGGCCGATCAAATAGTTGAAGTACGATAAGCCAGTTGGCGTGTTGTAGTTGAAGCCGTTCACATCAAACTGACTGGTGCCGGTTCCATTGGCATCGGATAAGAAATAATCAATGATCGAATTGTCGGTGTTTCTGCCTTTATAAGTAACGGTATTGTTGAAATCATTGGTGCGATTGTAGTTGATCGCAAACGTACCTCCCCACAGGCCTTTGCTTCCATCTTTATTGGTGTGCAATACAATGCCAAAATTTGGAACGATCAGATTTGTCTTGCTTGCGCTGGTGGTGTTTCCGAGGTACGATGCGTCAGAGTTTGAGATTACGTAGCCCGGTGTGAATGAAATTTCAGACCGATTATACATTCCGAGTCCGGCGGGATTGTAATAAGCGGAACTGATATCACCACCCAATGAGGTTTGGACGCCGCCCATGCCTTGTATTCGGGCACTCCCTCCGGGCCGCATTCGGCTGATGATGAGAGCCTCTTCGGCATACGACTGTGCAAACGTTTTGTCCGTTGCAAGCAACACCAAGCCCATGATCGCGAAAACGATCCTCAATTTCATGGCAAAATAGATTTGTGATTAGTTGCGTCCGCGCGAGTGGCCACCGCCACCACCACCTCCGGAGAATCCGCCACCTCCGGAAAATCCACCTCCAGTATGGCCGCCTCCGAATGAACCACGTGACCCGGATCCAAAGGAAGAATCCCAAGATGAACGTGTATTGCTGCCACCCCAGTTGCTGCCACCGGTATTTCCACCACTCCATGAGGGGTTGTTGCCGTAGCCTGAGCTGCCGCGCGTATTTGTGTAGCTTGAATTGTTTCTCCAACCACTGTTGTAATAGTTAGGCTGCGAGTCGGTCCGCATTCTTCCGCCTTCCCGTACCCGGCCGTTGGATCCAACGATCGAAGCATCATTGCGAGTATTGCTGCTCACATAATTGTTGTTCAGACTGCTTGAGCGGGAAGGGTGTCTGCCATAGGCTGTGGCGCGGGAATCCGTTACCACACTGCCGCCATAGTAACCACCGTATCCTCCACCGTATCCGTAATATCCATAAGGGCTATACATGGAACCAAGTCCGTATCCGAAACCAATCATGCTATAGGGACTTCCGTACATCATACTGTATCCAAGACCGAAGCCGCTATAGAAACCAGAACCCATACCCATGCCATACATTCCGTAAGGCGAATACATGCTATACGGCGAGTACATGCTATAAGGGGAATACATCATGCTATAAGGAGAATATCCGAACGCATAAGGTGAGTACATACTAGAACCGTATGGGCTTCCAAATCCACCGTAGCCACTATAGGAGTTGTTGTAATAGGTGTTTGAATAAGCCGACGCATTGTTATAAAGATTGCTGTTCACATTTTTCGGCTGAAAGCCGGAAACAAAATAATCGGGGTCGTTCTGAACTACCGTTGTCCCGTTCTTCGCCTGTGCATTGAATTCAGGATTCAAGCCACGGCCGGAGTAGCTGTCTGAAGGATTCACTGGATTGGTTCGAACCGCGTCAAGGTCGTCCTGGTGATATTTTTTTGCCAGAACAAGCTCATTGGCTTTGACCATCACAGCGCGATCCTTGGCGTTGAAATACATGTCGTCATTCTCCTGTGCCAGGGCTCCGAAAGAGAGGCCTAACGCCATCGCTAAAATTGTGTATTTCGTTTTCATATCCGTGTTGATTTGATACAACTATACTATTAACGTAAAGTTAGCAACTATGGTGCCGTACTACAAATGATTTTAGGGTACTGAATTCACCGATTTTGACGCCCCGGAGTAGGTATTTCTCTCAAAATTCAAAAACCGTTGTTTCGCGGTGGCGTGCCTATATTTGCGCCTCAAAATCGACAAAAAGATGTCAAAACAGATACCTACCCGTTCCGAAGATTATGCTCAATGGTACGTTGAGCTGGTGAAAAAGGCTGATCTCGCCGAAAACTCAGACGTTAGGGGTTGCATGGTCATTAAACCTTACGGGTACGCCATCTGGGAGAAAATGCAACAGGGGCTGGACAAAATGTTCAAAGATACCGGTCACGTCAACGCCTACTTTCCGCTGTTCGTTCCCAAAAGCATGTTCGAAGCTGAAGAACAAAACGCGGAAGGATTTGCAAAGGAGTGTGCGATCGTGACGCATTATCGTTTGAAGAATGATCCCCAAAAAAAAGGGAAACTCATGGTGGATCCGGATGCGAAACTCGAAGAAGAGTTGGTAGTGCGGCCAACCAGTGAAGCGATCATCTGGAGTACTTACAAAAAATGGATTCAATCATACCGCGATCTTCCAATCCTGATCAACCAATGGGCGAACGTGGTGAGGTGGGAGATGCGAACTCGACTCTTTTTGCGCACAGCGGAATTTCTCTGGCAGGAGGGACACACGGCCCACGCTACACGCGCCGAGGCGGAAAAGGAAACAAGACAAATGCTGGATGTGTACGCTGAATTTGTCGAGACTTTTATGGGACTTCCAGTCGTGAAGGGACGCAAGAGTGACGGTGAAAGATTTCCGGGCGCAGTGGATACGTATTGCATTGAGGCATTGATGCAGGATGGCAAAGCGCTTCAAGCGGGAACATCACACTTTCTGGGACAGAATTTTGCGCATGCATTTAACGTGCAGTTCTCCAACAAAGAAGGGAAACTGGACCATGTGTGGGGTACGTCGTGGGGTGTGAGTACTCGTCTCATCGGCGGGCTTATTATGGCTCATTCAGATGACGATGGACTGATCCTGCCGCCGAAATTGGCTCCGATTCACGTGGTCATTGTTCCCATATTCCGCAATGAAGAAGAGCTTGCTAAGATTTCCGCGGCCGTTGATACGTTGGTAAAAGGACTTCGTGGTGCTAATCTCTCTGTAAAATATGACGATCGGGATACACAGAAACCAGGTTTCAAATTCGCCGAATGGGAATTGAAAGGTGTCCCCGTCAGGCTTGCGATCGGGCCCCGCGATCTTGAAAACGGCACCATTGAAGTGGCGAGGAGGGATACCAAGACGAAGTCGGTGATTAAATTCGCTGATGTGGTTTCAGAAATTCCGAAGCTGCTTGACGACATACAGAAAAATATTTATTCAAGAGCTCTTGAATTCAGAAGTCAGAACACCACGTTGGTGAATTCATACGATGAATTCAAGAAAGTGCTGGATGACAAAGGTGGATTTGTGCTTGCGCATTGGGATGGTACAGCGGAAACTGAAGCTGCAATCAAGGCGGAGACAAAGGCTACGATTCGATGCATACCCCTTGACGCAAAGGAAGAAGCCGGCCAGTGTGTTTATTCTGGCAAACCTTCGCAAATGCGTGTGTTGTTTGCGCGGGCCTACTAGCAGCGGATTAGTTATCTTTACGGTCTATGGAATGGCTGTTGGTCACATCGTTGATTTTGATTGGCTTGGGCCTAATCGTGGTTGAAATTATTTTCGTGCCAGGCACGACGCTGGTGGGAGTGGTGGGATTTGTTTTTATGTTGATGGGTGTAGGATTAAGTTTCAGGTATTTTGGTGGATTTACGGGGTGGACTACGACCGCTTCCACTGTAGGCGTGACTGGCGTGACGCTTTTCTTTTCTTTTAAGTCAGGTATGTGGGATCGATTTTCTCTGAAGACAACGATCGATAGCAAGGTTAATGAAGGGGTGGTTGAACAAGTGAGAACGGGAACCGAGGGGATTACGCTATCAGCACTTAGGCCATCAGGAAAAGCCGAATTGCAGGAGAAAACGTATGAAGTCAGAACCATGGGAAATTACCTTGAAGCGGGAACAAAGATCCGCGTGATGCAAATTCTCTCCAATCAAATTATAGTAGAACCTCTTACTTAACTCAACACTCAATATGGAAGGCGCAATGTTTCTCATTTTTATTTTTCTAGGAATCATCGGTTTCTTTTTGTTCATGTATTTCGTACCCGTGGGACTGTGGATTACGGCGATCTTCGCCAATGTCAAAATCACCATCGGAGAACTGATCGGAATGCGAATTCGAAAAGTGCCACCTGGCGTCATTGTGAATTCACTCATCACCGCAACCAAGGCGGGCTTGCAAGTCACCACGCGTGAATTGGAAACTCATTACCTGGCAGGTGGTGATGTTCCAAATGTTATTCGAGCATTGATTTCGGCAGAGAAAGCAAATATTGTTCTGAGCTTTAAACAGGCAACCGCGATTAACCTTGCGGGTCGAGATGTGTTTCAGGCCGTTCAGATTTCAGTGAATCCCAAGGTGATCACAACGCCCAAAGTCGCAGCGGTGGCTGCAGATGGAATTCAGTTGATTGCGGTAGCAAGGATTACCGTGCGGGCCAGCATAGCGCAGTTGGTGGGTGGTGCTGGTGAGGACACCATCCTGGCTCGTGTTGGTGAAGGTATCGTGACGTCAATTGGTCAGGCGAATTCTCACCGGGAAGTGCTTGCGAACCCTGATAAGATTTCGAAGCTCGTGCTTTCGCGGGGACTGGATGCAGGCACTGCCTTTGAAATTCTTTCGATCGATATCGCCGACGTAGACGTAGGGGCAAACATTGGAGCCAAACTTCAGACCGACCAGGCTGCTGCCGACTTAAAAGTTGCGGAAGCCCGCGCGGAGGAGCGCAGAGCCATGGCCGTCGCGCTTGAGCAGGAGATGATCGCGAAGGCGCAGGAGGCCCGCGCGAATGTGATCCAGGCCGAGGCAGAAATCCCTAAAGGAATTGCTCAGGCATTCATGAATGGAACATTAGGTGTAATGGACTATTACAAGATGCAAAATGTGCAGGCTGATACTGAAATGAGGCAATCTATTTCAGGCACAGGCAAGTCAGCACAACCGCCCAGTACAGGAAAATAAAAACTATTTCAAATGAATCGTTTCCCACGAAGGCTCTGTCTTCGTGAGAAATGCATTTTTTTCCGGAATGAAATCGAGTCTTCCAAACTGAAGCGGAAAGACGCTCAAACCATCTCTGGTCAGTACGCCGAACATGCCGTCGCGTTTTACGATCACCAGGCTTTCTCCGACAGGTGTTAGTATTTCGAAGCGCGGTTCGATGAGAATTCTTCCCTGGGTGTCGGCAAGGCCTTTCAGGTTTTGCTGAGTGATTATAAAATGCTGGTCGGCAAGTCGTCTGATCGAATCGTACCGAATGTCGAGTAGCACATTTCCATCTGTATTGATCAACCCATATTTATGACTTCTGGATACTACTGCGATTTTGTTATTGAAATTTTCCGTGGACTCGAACGCAGGTTGAATCACAATCTGATCTTTTTGATTTAAAAACCCCCATAGATTCAGAAGCTTAAATGGTGCAAGGCCATCGTGAAATTCCCCGATGCCATCATAGCGGTTTGCGATTCGCAGGCGTCCGCGGGTATCGATGAATCCAAACTTACCGTCGCGCTTGATGCCTATCAATCCCTCGCTTTCACGAAAAACCGCTTCGGCATTGTGTGAAGCGGGAACCGCATTGTGTTGACTCACAATCTGCCCCAGAAGGTTAACTTCTTTTTCTGCTCCATCCGGTAGGCGTTCTGTCAATACGTTTTTATGGACGGTGATCTCGTGCGTCGTAAAATAGATCGCGTTACCGGCAAAGTCTTTCAAAAAAATAGTGCTGTCTTGCTGTTGTAGAAAATGATCCGCGTCGATCAGGGAAATAGGATAAACTTGAGGCATCATTCTCCATTGATCATCGACCGTGATAATGCCATATTGTCCTTTGAACCTCACAGCGATCAGTTGGTCCTTCGTTTCCAGCAAAGAATCGTAGACGCATGCAATCTTTTCTTTTCCGTACCGATCAATGCCGCCCCAGAAGCCGTGATGTTTCACCGGAAAGAAACTGCCGTTGAAACTTCCGATATAATCGTAATTCTTCTCCGTTTTCTTTACTCCGACGGTGTCGTAAAGCGCCCAAAGGAATCTGCCGGAATATTTTGAACAGGCGCGTACCAGGTTGTTGGTAAGGCACAACGAATCAAATTCGAAATGCAGAATCTGAGTTTGATCCTTTTTCAGCAAACCCCATTTGCCATTTTTTTTTGCCAATGCCATTTGGTTCGTAAGAGGACCAATTTCGTCGTAGGCAGCCGGCCACTGGGGTTGAAATTGCTGATCGACAAACCCAATTTTTCCATTGATCTTTATCCGCGTCCAGCCATTGAGTTCAAACGTCAGATCATCAGCTTCCACGATCTGTAGGTCTTTATATTTCGGGTCGATGATTTTCCAGGCAATTGGCTTTTGTACGATCGCAGTTTCCGGGCTCGTGATTTTGATATTACGATACAGGGGTTGGATCTTCAGTTCTCCATTTCGGTCAATCAATCCTTTTTTCCACCCATTCGTCACAATAGCGAAGTCGTAAGTGAAATCCGAAATTTCGTCGATGATGAACCCGGTTATCCATTTGCCATCCTCGTTACACAATGCAATCTTGTTTTCAAAATCTTTCACAGCATAGCGCAGACTTCCGAGTGGGGTGATCTCTTTGTAGGCAAGAGGAAGTACAATTCTATTGCTCAGGTCGATCAGGCCAAATTCATACTTCGTATCTTTTTTCACCATCACAACTGCGCGGAGCCCGTTGAGCTGTATCTCATCGTAAGCAAAAGGTATTACTACAATGCCAGCAAGATCAAGGCAACCATATTTGATTGCGAAAGGGTTGATCAATTTGCCTGCGACAATGCGGTCGCCGCCGGCCGTGGTGAGTGATTCGAATTCCGGTTGTGTTATGAATTGCTTGTTGAGATTGAGCAATCCCCATTTATTTTTCTTTCTGTAGCCGGTGATTTTTCCGATCACCGAGAACCGGCCGTCCGACCATCCCAACGCGTCAAAGTCTGCGGGTAAAACAACGTGTCCATCTGCATCCCTGATACCGACTTTCCCATTCAATTCGAAACGTTCATAGTCGATCGCACGTGTTAGCACCGGAACGAAGAGTAAGAAGATGAATAGGGCCGCGCAACGCATACGGTTCAAAGGTAAAAGTTCTCTAAGTTATTTTGTATGCCGACATCGGCAAGAGCTTCTCTGGTGGAGATTTTTTCCGGCAGACCATGATTCGGTTGTAAGAATGGTTCCCTGTTATGGGCGGAGTGATCAAATGCGGAATTTTTTAGAACTTCACGGCGTTAAAGCATGAAATAGCCCCAAAATGTACATTGAGCAACTGTATACGAATTGTCTGGCTGAAGCCGCTTACTATGTAGAATCAGAAGGACAGGCCGCAATTATCGACCCCCTGCGGGAAACTGCTCCATACCTTGCGCTTGCTCAAAAGCGTGGCGCAGCGATCAAGTACGTTTTTGAGACACACTTTCATGCTGATTTCGTCTCAGGGCATATCGACTTGGCCCGTAAGGTACATGCGCCAATTATTTATGGTCCGATGGCTAAAACCAAATACCAAGTCATCAATGCGACCGACAACCAGGAATTTAAATTGGGCAAGATTACAATACGTGTCCTTCATACACCTGGTCACACACCGGAGTCGTCATGCTTTTTGTTGCTGGATGAACACGGTAAGGAGCACGCGATATTTACCGGCGACACCTTGTTTGTAGGAGACGTCGGCCGTCCTGATTTGCTGGATGGAGTTATCAGTCGGGAAGAACTTGCCGGCATGTTATACGACTCCCTCGACAAAAAAATAAAGACGCTTCCTGACAGCACCATCATATATCCTGCACACGGGCCTGGTTCGGCTTGCGGAAAGAATATTGGCAAGGAGACGTTCTCAACGATCGGTGAGCAGAAGAAATTCAATTACGCATTGAAGGCCAAGTCCAGAGAAGAGTTTATTAAAGAGGTGACAACGGGTATCCTTCCACCACCGCAATATTTCTTTGAAGATGCGCGCATCAACAAAAACGGCTACGATCCCATCGAAACCGTAATACGGGAAAACAGCCGACCACTCGATCTGAAACAATTCAAAAAAGAAGTTGATGCAGGCGCCATTATTCTTGACTCCCGGAAAGCCGATGAATTTGAGCGGGGATTTATTCCCGGTGCCATAAACATCGGATTGAATGGACAGTTTGCTGTTTGGGTAGGAACTTTGATCGACATTCAAAAACCACTTGTGCTTGTGACAGAGTCTGGCAAAGAAGACGAAGCGGTGCTTCGACTCGCGCGCGTTGGCTATGAAAATGTGAAGGGATATTTGCAGGGCGGGATTGCGAGCTGGGATGAAGAGCTGGATACCGTCCATTCCATCCACGCTGATGAAATGAAATCAGCAATGAAGTCAGGAACTGAGGTTCTTGATGTACGCAAGCCAGGTGAATGGAGTGTGAGTCACGTCCGTAATGCACAATTTCTTCCACTCGGCGACATGCCTGCTAACCTGAAATCTTTGAATAAGAACACACCTTACATCGTCCACTGTGGCGGCGGTTACCGGTCTATGACTGCTATTTCGATTATGAAAAGGGAAGGATTCCGTCAGCTCACAAATGTATATGGCGGATTCAGCGCCATGGTCGATGCGGGCCTGGATCTTGTTTCGGAAGAAGTCGAAGCCTGAGGGTCACCGTTTTCTGCCACGGATCAATACATCGATCTCGTCTGGCGCGTCATTCACATAGTATAAACTTACCTTTCCATCTGCAGTGAGATTGACCGTTGCAGGAATTGCATTCGCGGTAAGAAACCATCCATCAGGTAGAATGACTGTGTTGAAGGCGCGACTAAAAGACCGGTCGAAAACAAGTTCGTTTTTATCGAGCAGATAGCGATTCACGTCTTCATACGTCTCTTCTATTCGAAGACGTGTTGACTGACCTTTCTGAACCGGGTCGTACCAGATCACGATAACTTCCGTCTCAGGCGTGATGGTCTCGCCAATATCGAGACCTTTCTGTTTGATCGCATCGCCGCGAAGGGTTTCCACTCTGAGGTCTTTTCCGGTGTCAAGAATTTTCGCAGACGGATTGGAAGCTTTACTTCCGGGCCGAACCACGTTAAGGTACTTGTCCGTTCCCTCGCGCGTTTCCGTGTAGTCGTGGTACAGTCTGAAGGCGTGTGTCTCGGGTTGTTGGAGGAAGTAAACAATCTCACGCGTCTGATTTGCTTTCTCCGGGAAACTCCAATCCACACGAGCTTTTGATTTGTCGCGCCCGGTTCCTTGTACCTGCGGCGCCGGGTGTTCAGTGACTGCAGCAAGGTTAGCAGACGCTGGGAGCTTTCGTCCTTCAATATGAATCGGCGCTTCCCCTGCAACGGTGTGAATAAAACTTATTTTAATCCTGCCATCTGATTCCATCATGACTTGCGAAGGATAGTTGCAAAGAACCAGTTCATATCCTTTTGGCAGGATGATCGAATTTCTTTTGATTCCGAGCGGACGATCGAAGACGATCCGGTCATCTTTAACGAAATAACTCTTTGGGTCCTTGTACGTTTTATCAATCCTGACCCGGTATTCGCTCCCCTCCGTGATGGGTCTTGCAAGCTTTATTTGCAGATAGTCTACGTCATCGCTGGCCTGCGCATTGCCGGCTTTTTTCGCTTCAGCGCCAGAGACGATTTTCCACTCAAGATTCTTTCCTGTCATCAAATCCACAACGCCATCGACTTTGTGTTCGCTGCCTTTGCGAAGTGTGTTGTAATAATATTCTGACCCCACTGCTGTGGAAGTCACATCATAAATGATCCGGAAACTTTGTGAAGCCGGATCGAGGAGTTCGTAGCGTGTGTAGGAGTCGTCGGGGGATTGGGGGAAGGCGTCGAAGTACAGCGCGAGGAAAAGAAGAAGTGTATATTTCATAAGAGGGCTGTTGGCTGTGGGGTATGGCTTTTGGCCGTTGGTTATTGGCTGGGGACTCCGTTCAACACTAAAGTTCTGAATTGAGGTGAAGACGGGTTAACCATGCATGTAAAATTCGCGAACAAATGAGTTTACTTTCTGTCAAGGCGCACTACGTTTTCAACATGAACAGTCTGGGGGAACATGTCCACCGGCTGGATATCGCTGACTTTATAGGCTTCTGACAATATTTTGAGATCGCGGGCTTGTGTCGCGGGATTACAACTTACATACACGATGCGGTTGGGGAGCGCCTTCAGCAACATTTTCGATACATCTTCATGCATGCCTGCCCGAGGCGGATCGGTGATTACCACATCCGGCCGTCCGTGAATGTTTAAAAAGTTTTCATCCAGAAGGTCCTTGATGTCACCGGCGAAAAAGTCTGTGTTGGATATATTGTTGAGTTTCGAATTCTTTTTCGCGTCTTCAATGGCGGCTGATACATACTCGAGCCCGATCACTTTCCTGCATGAATTGGCTACAAAATTTGCGATGGTGCCCGTGCCGGTATACAGATCATAGGTAAGTTCATTTCCGTCAAACGCCGCCATTTCCCAGGCTACTTTATACAGTTTAAATGCTTGTTCGGAATTAGTTTGATAAAACGATTTAGGACCGATCTGGAAGGAAAGACTTCCTTTTCCATTCGGGTGCGCCATTGCTTCAGTGATGTAAGGATTTCCCTTCCAGCAAACGATATCAAGATCGCCAAAGGTGTCATTTCTCTTTCCATTGATAACATATTGCGCGGACGTGATGGAAGGAAATTCGTCCGTCAGTTCACGGAGAATTTTTTCGATCCATTCCATTTGATCATAGGTGACTTGTAAGATGACCATGATTTCACCGGTATTCGCGGTGCGGATCGTGAGCGTCCTTAGGAACCCAACCTGTTTTCGCAAATCAAAAAAGGGAATTTGTTCACGTGTTGCAATTTTTTTCGTCAGGAGGCGGATCGCATTCGAAGGATCGGGCTGAAGCGAACATTCCTTCACGTCAAAAACTTTGTCATACATTCTCGGAATGTGATATCCCAGGCCGCTATCACCGAATGCTGTACCCTGCTGAAGTTCGTCTTTGGTCAGCCAGCGGTTGGACGTGAACGTAAAATCCAGTTTGTTGCGATAGAATTTTTCACGGGAAGAACCTATGATTGGCTTAACAGGGGGCAGATCCAGGCCGCCGATTCTTTCCAAGTTATCTATTACCTGTTGCTGTTTATACTGAAGTTGTGTTGCGTAATTGATGTGCTGCCACGAGCAGCCGCCGCAGGTACCAAAGTGTTCACAAAACGGATTGTAGCGATTGGGTGAAAGCGATTGGATAGCGATGACCCGACCTTCAAGAAATGAGCTTTTAATTTTTGTGAGTTCGATGTCAACCACGTCGCCGGGAGCGCCGCCGGAAATGAAAATCACCTGCCCGTTTTTCCGGGCCACGCATTTTCCTTCGGCAGCCATGGTGTCAATGAAGATACCCGTGATTTGATCACCTTTTTTTAGCGATTTACTGTGTAAGGGTAAGATCGGTTCGGATTGTTCTTTCAATTAGTCTGCGGTTTTCATTTGAGGGTCGCAATTTACTTAAACTGGTTTCAGCGAATTAATCTCTTTATTTATCTTTCCTATCCGACTCATGAAAAAAGTCATTTTTCTTCTGTTTCTTGCTGCTACCCCGTTATTGGGTACAGCATCGCATATTGTCGGTGGGGAATTTGAACTCAAGCATCTTGCCAATTACCGGTACCGACTTACCTTGATTCTTTACTTCGATTCGCTGAATGGCAATGCGGGGGCACGCGACACCGTGGCATCGGTCCGCATTTTCAGAATGCGTGATAATGCGCGCATGGTTGAGGTGAGGCTGCCCCTGAAGTATGATTCGGCTGTTCTCTATACTCAACCGGTATGCTCGCACGGCGAACTGGTGACGCGAAAGTTGATTTACATCCAGGAAATTGTTTTATCGCCGGCCTTGTTCGATGATCCGAAGGGTTATTATGTTGCGTGGGAGCGTTGTTGTCGCAACTACAGCATTGCTAATGCATATAGTCTCAATCCGGACACCAATCCCAACACTCCCTTCTATGCGGGTCAGACGTTCTATCTTGAATTCCCACCTGTCATAAAGAATGGTGTTCCGTTTGTTGACTCAACACCCAGATTATTTCCGCCGCTGAATGATTTTGGTTGTCCGAAAAAACCTTATTACAAGGATTTTGGAGGTGTTGATGATGATGGGGACTCATTGGTGTATTCTCTCGTGACGCCGCTTTCGACCAAAACGAGTGAAGCCATTCCCGCAACCCGACCCCGACCGTACCCCGATGTTCAATGGCGCCCTGGTTACGGGCTCACGCACATCTTGAATGGCAGCCCGGATCTTCACATCAGCAAAGATGGATTCCTGACCGTAACACCTCCGGCCATTCAAGGCCTTTTTGTTTTTGCGGTTAAAGTGGAGGAGTACAGAGACAAAGTGAAGATCGGCGAGACGCGTCGCGACTTTCAGATGCTGGTGGTCGATCAATGTGCGCGTGCTATTCCCCCTCAGATCGTTGGCAAGAAAATTACGGACGCCACGTACACGTATGACAATAACATCAGTGTATCGTTTCCGCTTGGCATCAGTGACGACGATCGCGCCATTAAAGTTAAAGTCTCCGATGAGGACTCGAAGGAGATGTATGACAAGGAAGAAGTTGTGAAAATCAAAGCGATTCCCCTGAACTTCAAAGGCAATGTCAGTGTGGTACTGCCTCCGATCAACACCGCCGTATTGCAGGGCGACAATGCCTTTCGGGAATTTATCATTAAGTTTCCCGAGTGTCCTTTTATACCCGGGATGGCTACCTATCGCATTGGAATTGTTGCGATGGATGATGCCTGTGCGTTACCGTTGACCGATACGTTGAAAGTCGAAGTGACGGTGGTGCCGCCGCCCAATACAAAACCCCACTTTATCACACCCCTCAGCAATCCAGTGACAGCAAGTCTGACGGAAGGAACTTCGCAGACATGGCCGTGGAGCGTGGTGGACGATGAGGCAGATCCTTTGATCATCAGCCTGCTCACGGACGGGTTTGTTCTCGCGAATGCGGGCATGACCTTCAACAATGCCCACCAGGTGAACGGAGCTGCCGACGGAACTTTAACGTGGGATGCGTTTTGTGACATTTATGATTTTACGCAACGAACGAATTTCAGAGTGACCATCCAGGTTGACGATAAGGATAAGTGCAATGTTCCGGACCCCGCGAAGCAGGTTTTTAATCTGACAGTTATTCAACTACCACAGAATAACCGTCCTGTTATCGATACGGATCTGACCGTCAATCCTGCGGAAGTAAAAGTTTCAGTGACCCGAAAAGTCAATGAATCTCTCACCTTTTCGGTTTTGGCAAATGATCCGGATACCGGAGTTCCAATTACTATCAATGGTGCCGGCGTTGATTTCCAAATGGCGACAATTGGCGCGACTATGACTCCTTCGCCGTCTACAGGTAATCCACCGATTTCAGCGACATTCAATTGGAACATAACGTGCGCGGCCGTTGATCTGACGAAAAAGGATATGTACGATTTTCAATTTGTCGTGGTGGACACCCAAAACAAATGTCATTTTTTCCTGACGGATACGGTTGATGTTGAAGTCAAAGTGCTTCCGCCCGACAATCAGGCTCCTTCATTAACCGTACTCAATGAAAATTCTGCGCTGACCACTTTATCAAACAATATCCTTTCTATGACGCGCGGCCCATCCATCAGCCTGCTATTAACAGGAACGGATGGAGATGTATCGCCGCAGGACAACTTAAAGATCGAGCTGGTGACACAGGGCGAACTACAGCCGGAAGGGTATACATTCGCCAGTGTGAAGGGGAGGAGTCCGCTGAGCAGCGCATTTAACTGGACTCCGGATTGCAGCATCTTCAAAGACGGCATTTATGAGAATGAATATTTGCTCACTTTCAAAATTGCTGATGATAAGTGTTTCGCGCCGAAGAAAGATTCCCTCAACCTAATCCTTAAGGTCAAGGATATAGATGGATCTGATAAGGATTTCATTCCACCCAACTTTTTTTCACCCAACGGAGACGACGTGAACGACTACTTCGCCATGGAGCTCAAGAACGAGTCTACCGGAGAAATGAAGAACATCTTACCCAATGACAATTGTGCATCGCGATTTGAGAGCATACGCATCTACAACCGTTGGGGCAACCAGGTCTTTCAGAGTAATGATCGCAACTTCCGATGGTATGGCATTGGTGAGTCGGCAGGCGTATATTTCTATCAAATAGACTTCACTCACCGCGGCTACCGCGGATCTATTTCGCTGCGATATTAGGTCAGCCAAAATCTACTGTTATTCTGATTTCAACCGGCTCACGGGGTTTGCCGTAGCCGCCTTCAGTGACTGATAACTGATGGTCAGCAACGCCGAGACCAGTGATACGCCGATGGTGAATGCAAACACTTGCCATCCAATGGTGATCCTATACGCGTAGTCTTCAAGCCACCGTTGCATGACGATCCAGGCAATCGGGGCGGCAATTACGAAAGAAATCAAAACGAGCCGCACGAAGTTCCATGTGAGCAGTTGAAAAACGCTGTTCAGCGAGGCGCCCAGAACGAGCCTTATGCTGATCTCTTTTCCACGCTGTTCGACCATGAATGCGGATAGAGCAAAAAGTCCAAGGCACGCAACGACGATTGCGAAAACGGAAAAACTTGTAAAAATTCTGCCCACTCGCTGAACGTCATCGTACATCCGCGCATAGCTTTCGCCCATGAACGCATAGCGGAATGATTGATTGGGCGCAAGAGTTTCCCAAGTGGCATTCAATGCTTCCAGTGTTTCATTCATATTTTCCGCTTTTACTTTTACACATACCATGGTAGAGCTTAACCCGAGATGCATTACGAGGGGCCGGATATTTTCCCTCATGGTCTCGTAGTTGAAGTCTTCTACGACTCCAATCACATCCCAGTTTTTATAATTGAATACTTTCTTGCCGATGGGATCTTCCAGCCCAAGCGCACGCGCCATCGATTCATTGATGATGAGGGCACCCGAATCGGAAGCGATCTGTGCAGAAAAATCACGTCCCGCAATGAGCTTCATGCCCATCGTTTTCACGTAGTCTGCATCTACTGTCCAAAACTGCGTGTTGACCTCGCGCTCTTCTTTACTTTTGCCCTCGTTCCAGAAACCGCTTCCATTGCGTTTTCCGTTACGGACAGGAACGTAATCGCTGATCGTGACATTTTGAACATTGGGGACCCGCAGCAATTCGTTTTTGAACGTGATGACACGCCTGCCCAGTGTTTCGGCACCCTGGATCATCACAACCTGCTCTTTTTCGTAGCCAATCTTTTTTGTGAGCATGAAATCCATTTGTTGATAAATGACCAGGGTGGCCAGGATTAAAATAATTGAAGTGGTGAATTGAAAGATCACCAATACACTTCGGGCGCCTCCGTGCCTTGCGCCTTTGCTGACAGTTCCTTTCAACACTTCAGCCGGTTTAAAGGATGACAAATAAAATGCTGGGTATAAGCCGGCCAGCAAACCCACAAAAATAGTCGCTGCTATAAGAGTCGGTGCAAACCACCACGTCTGCCAGGGAAATGCGAGTGACTTGGCCGCCATCACATTAAAAAAAGGTAACAAAGCAGTAGCCAACAGTATCCCTGAAATAAAAGATAGAAAGGAAAAAAGAACGGATTCAGTAAGAAACTGCCGGATGATACTGCCGCGTTCCGACCCGACAACCTTTCTGAGACCCACTTCCTTTGCACGGTTTGCGGATTTGGCCGTTGACAAGTTGATGAAATTGATGGAAGCAATGAGCAAAACAAAGACCGCGATGGCGCCAAAAAGCCAGGTGAATCTCTTGTCGCCATGATTCAGACCGTCCTCAACATCCGACTCGAGGTGAATGTCCGCCAGGGGCTGAAATTCCAATGATCCATTTTTCAATACCTCATCATATCCTCCAATACCTGCATCTTTCATTGCGGGAATGACATATTTCTTCAAAATTCCTTCCGTGGTTTTTTCTTCCAATGCCTTCATGTCCGCTCCCTCCCGCACCACCACGTACGTGTGATAGTTGCTGGCCAGCCAGGTCGATTGTTCGCCGGGCCAGAATTCGCGCCCCGTCATCGTGAGTAAAAAATTAAAGTTGATATGTGAATTGGAAGGGAAGTCTTCGATTACGCCACCGACTGTGTAAGGATTCTTTTCGTCGTTGCCAATGATCATGGTCTTACCCACTGGATCCTGGCTCGGAAAGAATTTCTCTGCTTTGCTGCGCGTGAGCACCATGGTGTTTGGCTTATCTAAAGCGTGCTGCGAATTTCCATACACCATAGGGAGCTCCAGGATATCCAGCATAGCCTGATCGATGTAGACAAAGCCTTCTTCATGCGTGTTTTCCAATTCATCGGATCGCCTAATCTCGCTCCCGCCTGCGCCAAACAAAGAGGAAGCGTTGAGGCGGCCCGACATTTCGATTTCGGGATAATCATCTTTTATTACTTTGGCAAATGGCGCCGGAAACCAGGTGTCCCTATGAAGCCTGCCGTTATCTTTGAACGCCCCGATCACGCGGTAAATGCGGCTTCCTTTCTTTTGCGTTTTGTCGTAGCTCAGTTCATCAAGAATGAAAAGCGAGATCAACAGGCAGGCAGCAATGCCGAACGCGAAACCGCCAACTTTGATTGCAGAAAACATTTTTTGACGAAGAAGGTTTCTCCATCCGATGGTGAAATAGTTCTTGAGCATGGCGTAGTGGTTGGGTGAGTAATGAGGATCTGAGGGTTTTATTATGCTGCGTCTGAATAACAGGATCACATCCAAAATGAAATTCAAGTCTGCCTTCCTTTTCCCATCCGATTGATATCTCTCGTGGTATAATTCCATGAGGTCCCCTTCGATGGACTTCTGCAGTTTTGGATGACAAAACCATCTGAAGAAGCGCAGGAATATCTGCGGCGGACTGACTGGCCTGTTGTCCATAAGTCTCTACTCGGTGCGAAGGCTGTTTACCGGATTGGCAATGGCTGCTTTGACTGCCTGGTAGCTCACCGTTAGTAACGTGATCAACAACGCACCGCCCGAAGCGGCTGCGAAAATCCACCACGCAATGTCGGTGCGATACTCGTAAGACTTGATCCCATTGTATAAAAGGTAATAGGCGATGGGGATGGCGATCACGCAGGAAATCAGTATCAACGCGACAAACTCGAAAGAAAGCATCTGCCAAAGGTTTTGCACAGAAGCGCCGAGTACTTTTCGAATGCCGATTTCTTTTGTCCGCTGTTCCGCGACAAACGACGCGAGTCCAAATAAACCCAGGCAACTGATGATGATGGCAAGTGATGTAAACACTACTGCGAGGCGCCCAATGTTGTCCTCTGTAGCAAATTTCGCAGTATACTCCTGGGAGGCGAACTTATAATCGAACGGCGCATCAGGTAACACCTTTTGAAACGTGTCAGCAATTTTGGAGACAGCCTCGTCGGTGCTTGCGGAAGGATCTATTCGCAGATACATCCAGTCATTTCCTCCGAGGTTGAGATAGATGACGGGTCTTACCGGAGCGAATGGGGACTCCATGACCATATCGTCAATCACTCCTACGATATGAAAGTCTTTGTCCATGTTCCACGCCATGTTTTTCCAGTGAACGGTTTCACCCACGGGGTTTTCCAGTTTCATGATCGCGGCTGCGGATTTGTTAATGATAATCGCCGTGGAATCGCTGGCAATATCTTCTGAAAAATCCCGTCCGTCGATGAATTTCCAACCCAGCGTCGTGCCGATGTTGGGAGAAACCGTCAAAGTGCCGAACCCTTCTTCCGAGAGTGGATCATATCCTTTCCAGGAAAAGCCTCCGTTGTTGGACCATACCGAAGTGATGGCA
The DNA here is from genome assembly GCA_044227305.1 of Cyclobacteriaceae bacterium. Classification (GTDB taxonomy): domain Bacteria; phylum Bacteroidota; class Bacteroidia; order Cytophagales; family Cyclobacteriaceae; genus ELB16-189. The sequence continues at coordinate 103,279 of JBGAFJ010000005.1, forward strand.
CCTCCTGCCTCGGCAACCTCCGAGACCGCTCCTGTTGCTTTTAGTTCTGTGCGGAGCGTCTTAGATTTTTCATAAAAGTCTTTTCCCTTTTTTTGGATCATCATCAATCCATCCTTGGAATATCCTACTGGCCGATTTTTTACAAACATCAGTTGATGGTATATGGACGCGGTGAAAGCAATTAGCATCACTGATACGGTAAACTGTGTCACTACCAGTGCCTTCCTAGGAATGGTAGCCAGTCTGCTCGTGCGGAAACCTCCCTTCATGACCTTCAGTGGATTGAAAGAAGACAGATAAAGCGCAGGGTAACTGCCGGCAAGTAGCCCGGTGATGAATAAGAATGCGATGCTGGCACCCCAGAAAGAAAAATTGTCAAGAGGTATTGACATATTCTTTTGGGAGAGCGTATTGAAAAAGGGTAGCGCAGCAAAAACGATCAACAAACAGGCAAGGAACGCAAGGCCCACGACGAGATAGGATTCCGCGAAGAACTGTGCGATGAGTTGTCTTCGGACTGATCCAAGCGTTTTGCGAATTCCGACTTCCTTCGCTCTTTTCTCCGACCGCGCGGTACTCAGATTCATGAAGTTGATGCACGCGAGCAAGAGTACAAATGCGCCGATGGAGCCGATAAACCATACGAGTTGAATCGGGCCGTTCTGGAGGGTGCCTTCTTTATAATCGGAATAGAGGTGCCACTTGTCCATGGGATTGACGAGCACTTCCGCGTTGAATTTCATCCACTCCTTCATGTAGTCGAGATTTCGCGTGGCTTCGAACTCCAGGTTTTTGATGTTTGCACCCACTTGCTCGAAAGTGGTGTTCGGCTGAATTTCCACGTAGATCTGAAAGAAATGATTTTGCCAGCCCGCGTCTTTCACCCACGGATTTCTCATCACATAGGATTCCCACGGACGTACAAACTGCAGCCCGTGCTGCTCAGTGTTCATCGGGAAATCTTCGTATACGCCTGAAACTGTGATCTCTTCTTCGTTGTTGACTTTCACAATTTTCCCCACTGGATCAGCATCTCCGAACAACGCCTCCGATGTGGACTGTGAGATCATCATCGATTTGGGATCGCGTAGTCCCGACCAGTTCCCATGGATCATTTTCCAGGTGAACATTTCAGGTGCTTCTTCACCGATGTTTGTTCCCGTTTTTGTTATTTTCTTATCGTCCAGAGAAAGGACCGCATCATATTTGCCCTGACGCGGAACCACGTGTTTGAAATTGGCCCCGTACGATGTGCGGAGTTCATTCAACATTGGGTACTGCAAATAAGTTTGGCCTGAGTAATGTCTCCCCTGGAATGTGCCGGCTTTCATAACCTGCGCGATGCGGTCGTAATTTTTATAGTAGGTATTGAATGAAAGTTCATCCCACACCCATAATCCGATGATAAGAGCCACGGACATGCCCAGAGCCAATCCGCCGATGTTGATGAATGAATATCCTTTGGTTTTGACGAGGTTTCTCCAGGCAATTAGAAAATAGTTTTTTAACATAACGTAGTTGTTTGAGGATGAGTGATGCTCAGACGGCCGGATGATCGACGGTCGGAATAAGAGTAAGACATCGACGGCGAATTTTATGTCGGCTGCCGTCTTGCCGGATTGGCTGGTTTTTTCATAGTACAATTCTGTGAGATCACCTTCGATATAATCCCTCAGCTTCGGGTGGCAGAACCACCTGAAGAAGCGGAGGAATAATTTTGGAGGCGACGATTTCATTGTTTATTCTGATCGAAGACTTTTAACCGGGTTAGCGATCGCTGCTGAAGGTTAGGATGGCAGAACCAGCGGAAGAATGCCAGTGCGGATTTTGGAGGCGATATGTTCTTTGGGTTGATCACCGGATCAGGCTGGTATGGCAACCGTTTTGAGATTCAATGCGACTTTTGGAATGGACTTCCACAAATCTTCGCGCGTCGTTCGGGTGTATTCCACGGCTTTCTTGCCGTAGGCGGTGATAGAAAAATAGCGTTTTGGCCGACCAGCGCGCTCCTGAGTCGACTCACCCTCATGGGATGTCAAATAGCCTTTGTCTTCAAGCCTTTTCAATGCGGATTGCAATGCGCCTACACTGACTTTCCGCGACAACCGTGACTCAATCTCCTTTTTTATAGAGACGCCATAGGCATTGCCATACAGAACGCCTACCGTAAGCATGACGACCTCTTCGAACTCTCCGAGTTGATATTTTTTCATTGGGTTACTTGAATAAATTCCTATTTGTAGTATTTACAATCGTGCCAAAATCAAAAACTGCTTTTTTCATATTAAAAACGATGATTTAAAGGATGGGTGGGTGTACGTTATTGTGTACAGGTGTGCGAAAATGTTCAGTCTGCGGCCGGAGCGAGTCGCGACCATGAGTGATATGTGGATGCAATTTCTTCATCAGTGACGATAACAAATACAGGGCATGCCGGTAGAGGTTGCATCTTGGACGCAGGAATATTTTTGAGGTTACATCATTATATCCCTGCGACTATTCTACATTCTGACAATGAAAAACTTCAGCCGGAGAGATCGGTTTTCATTACAGCCTTACCGATCTAAGTATAAAATCCAGGACATTGCGGGCGCGGGTGTGACCCGGTCCGGGACCGTAAGCCGAAGACGTCAGCGCCACTACCATGTTTAGCTGCTTAAAGACGAAAATCAGATTTCCTCCATTACCGGACGCACAGATGTAGTCATAAGTTTTGCCGCTCACCTTTCTTGAACCGATGAACCAGAAGTAACCATAACCAGTAGAAAATGGATCCTCCTGGCTGATATCTAATCTGGTTTTTGAGATTTCGTCGATCCATTGCGAGCTCACGATTTGTCGGTTACCCCATTTACCATTGTTTAACACGAGTTGACCAATCTTTGCGAAATCAAGCGCTGAGATATACAGGTTTCCCATAGGGGCCGTGCGTCCGCCCATGCCGGTATACCAATAGAACTCGCGGATTCCCGCCGGTTCAAACAGGTTTTCTTTTGCGAACTCTGAAAGTTTTTTGCCAGAAGTTTCTTCAATGATCGCCCCGATGAGCATGGGGCATACGTCATTGTATGCATATTTTTCCCCGGGATTAAAACTCATCGGCAGCCTGAGCGCATAACTCACCCAGTCGTTTGATGTAAGCCAATTGCCGGTGTTCCCAGGTGCTTGGTCATCGTTGTCGTCTGCCGCTAAACCGGAAGACATCATCAAAAGGTGTTTGATTTTGATATTCCGATGGCGATCCGAAGGAGGAGATGGAAATTTTGTTGCAGGGAAAAAATCATAGATACTCTGCTCGACATTTTTAACCAATCCTTTGTCTATCGCGATTCCAAGCAATAGAGCGGTAACACCCTTCCCGGCAGAACGAATGTCATGGATGGTTTCCCTCCAATATGTATTAAAGTATTCTTCAGCCACCAGTCTGTTGTCTTTAATGACGACAAATGCCCGAAAGTCTTTTGGTGGTGTTGTTCTGAGAAGACCAATCAACTTCTGAATGGTGTCTGCACTGATGTTTACGTCATTCAGAGATGCGTTCGGTAAATCCCGAACCGCGGGCTTAAGGCGATCATTGATTTGCGCTGAAGCCATCACGGATTGGACGAGAACCAATAAAGTGAGAACAAATTTCCAACGCATAACTTTTACGGCTTTTTGGATTTATCCAAGACAGATTGAATGTAATTGTTAACCTGTCTTTCAAGCACGCTTAAAGGCACCGAACCATTCTGCAATATCGCACTGTGGAACTCCCCGATATTGAAATCTTTACCCAGTGCTTCTTCAGCTGATCTGCGCAAAGCTTTGATTTTTATTTCACCAATCTTATAACTCAATGCCTGACCAGGCCAACCAATATACCGGTCGATCTCCGTGGTAACCTCATGCATCGAAAGGGCGGTGTTCTCGGCAAGGAATTTCAAAGCCTGTTCGCGCGACCATCCTTTGTAATGAATGCCGGTATCGACCACGAGCCTGCACGCGCGCCACATTTCGTACGTATAGCGACCAAACATTTCATAAGGTGTGGTATACATTCCCATTTCTTCCCCCAGATATTCGCTGTACAATCCCCAGCCTTCGCCAAAAGCGCTGATGTAGTAGCGATTCCGGAAAGCCGGGAGATCATTTTTAATTTCAGCAGCCAGGGCACCTTGCAGGTGATGGCCGGGCACGGCTTCATGAACGGTCAGCGCAGGCAGTGTATATAAGGTTCTGCTTTTCAAATCGTAGGTGTTCACCCAATAGATGCCGGCACGTTTTGAGTCCCACGATCCACCAACATATCGGCCACTGGTATACGTGGGGGCGATGGCTGCGGGCACAGGCTCTACGGTGAAGGGCAGCGTGTATAGCTTATTAAAAAATTTCGGAAGCTGCCCTTCGGCTTTCTTGCTGAGCCATGAAGCATAGTTTAAAAGGTCTTGAGGCGTTTTCGCGTAAAAACGCTCGTCGGTTCGCAGGAATTTGAGAAACTCTGCGAATGACCCTTTGAACTTGAGGTCGGTGATGATCTTATCCATACCTGCACGGATGCGCGCCACTTCCACCAAGCCCAGGTTATGAACCGAATCGGGAGTAAGGGGGAGCGTGGTGTAGTGGCGTACCCGATTTTCATAATATTCTTTTCCACCCGGAACGAAGCTGATGCCTGGTTTTTCTTTCGCAACAGCCATGTATTCGTTGGCGAAAAATGCATTGAGTTCCTTATAGGTTGCCATCAATGCGGTTAACACGCGCTCGCTTTCCTGCTCGATACTTTTCCTGTCAGCTTCGTCGATGGATTCAGGCATGTGTTTAAAGGGACCGTAGAAAACCGATTCGCGATAATTGTCCACCGTCCAGGGTTTCAGGAGCTCGAGGGTATTTCTAACGATAACTTTTGGAGCGACCACGCTATCTGCGATCCCCTTTCTCATCAGTGCGATATTTTCCTTCAGGGTGCGATCAAATTCCGGAAGCCAGGTGATGTAATCATAGTAGTCCTTTGACGATTTGAACGGCAGGTTGTTCAATGAAAATGCCATGCGATTATAAAAGCCACCTTCTGCATTGAAAGGGATGAGAATGTTCTTATAGCGAATCGCATCAATCTGGTCGTTGAGGCTGATCAACATCACCTCCTTGCTGATCTTTTCCTGTTCCGAAAGAGTTGAGTCGTCAATAGCCTCGATGGCAGCTTTATATTTTTTCAGACTGTCAGCCTGCTTCAGCTGGCTTTCAAAGGAGACGGATGACCAAATACCCTGTGGATGTTTGCCTTTGTAGAGACTGTCTTCCGGTGCGCGGCCATATCTATCAATGGCTTCAAAAACTTCTAACAACGCTGCTGAGCTTTTGGAAGTATTGCGTTTGCTGTCATTTCCTGCACACGCCATCAGGATGATCAGGAGAAAAAAGGGGATATTTTTCATGGGGTAACTATCTCTTGTAAGCGGTTTGATCTCTTGTAAAATTTTAGAATCGATCTTCAGGGTTAAAGTAATTGGCAAAGACGCGCAGGGCGGCGACTAAAACATCACTAAAATAGTGTTAAGTTTTCTGAAATCGACATGTATGGTGTGACAGTTTGTGACAATAAATTACTGCATCGTGACTATCACCTGGTGGGATTGGTTTTTATTTATACCTCTTCATTTGTTTTATGAAAAAAATCATACTTCTCTTCACATTGTCTTTGGGTAGCAACTTTTGCATGTCACAGAATCTCCACAAAGAAACTTTGTTTGGCGTCCATATTATCACGGTCGAGTTAAAACCCGGGGCTACGATGGAGCAGTTCAAGAACTTCTTCGTAACCTACGTGGTTCCTGAGTATGAAAAGCATTGGAAGGGTTTAAGAGGATATCTGGTGAAGTCAGTTAGGGGTCCATACAAAAACCGATTCGCTATAGTCTGGCTTTTCGATACGGAAAAAATCCGGGACAGCTACTTCAACTCTGACGGCACGCCCAATGAATTTGAGAAGGCCGCCTTCAGAAAGGTGCAGCCCATCGAAGAAAAGCTGAAACAATACGGTACTTACTCCATTGAATACAAGGATGATTGGGTTGTTCAATAAACAAGTCGAAAGATTTCTTTGAGTACCTGAGCGCCTTACGGGATCAGGGGACTCCGTTCACCACTCCATAGGATCTCCAGCTTGTGCATGGCACGCGTGCATGCGATATATAGCAGGCTTCGGTCCACTTCCGTGTGAAAATTCTTCGATGACACGTCCATCACGATAACCTGATCGAATTCCAGTCCCTTTGAAAGGTGCACAGTTGTGATAATGATGGAGCCGCGGAAAGAAGTATTTTCGGCGGTAAGAAGGTGTGAGCCAAGCGTCTTTAGTTCGCGGTGGAGTGATTCCGCCTGACGCGGCATTTTGCATATAATCCCGAGCGATTGCAGCCCGGAATTCTTAAATTCCTGCACCAGATTTTTTATCTCTTCTGTTTCCTGATGCCGGTCGGAAAACCCTCTCATGGATGGTTCATCTCCATGACGTTCCATGGGAATAATGTTCGGATTGGGAAATATCTTTTGCGTAAACGCCGTGATCTCCCAGGTTGACCGATACGTCCTAAACAACTTCACGACGTCCGCCTGAGGAAAAATTCGCTCGATGGTTTCGGCGGAGGACGCGCTGTAGGGATTCACCGTCTGGCTTACATCGCCGAGGATTGTTTTTTTGCAGCGGTAGATTCTTGAGATCACAGCGTACTGAACCGGCGTGTAGTCCTGCATTTCATCGATGATGAGTTGCTTCACCTGGTTATACGGTTCCATGTTTTCAATGCCCTCGAGCCGGATCCGGTAATACAGGAACGGAAACACATCGGCATACTCGAGTTCACCCCCCGGCTGACTGATCAGCATTTCTTTCTTTCCGATCCACGAATAGAAATCGCGGTAGTATTCCCACGGTTGTGTCAATTTGAACATGCGAGGCACCGCTTGCCAGATCATCGTCTTCTCGTGTCCATTAAGCTTGCGCTCCAGCAGCGTGCGCGCATGGTCCTGAATATCTTTCACGATCAATGAAACCCGTTTGAGGATAGGGATCTGGGTGTACTTTTTGAAACGTCCTTCAATGAAATCGATCGGCACGATTTTGTTTCCGACTTTCAGCGATTCCGCCTGAAAATATTTGTTTTCAACAAAAAGCAAATGTTTGTTGATGCTCACCAGAAAATCATAAGAGGATTTAAACCGGATTCTCTCAACAAATCCTGGATCGGGCTTTTCGAGCAGTTGAGAGACCTGCTGGAAAAAGGTTTGGAATGGATATTTGAAGTCAAGAAGTTCGTCAGCGAGATCTTCCATGCCCGTTTCCGGGATATGTTCTTCACCCAGTTCAGGCAACACGTTCGAGATATAGTCGGCGAAGACTTTGTTAGGTGAGATGATCAGAATGTTTTTTGATGAGATCGAATCGCGGAACCTGTAAAGCAGGAATGCGATGCGATGCAGTGCGATGGATGTTTTTCCGGAGCCCGCCACCCCTTGGATGATCATCACCGAAGAAGTTTCATTGCGGATCACGGCATTCTGATCACGCTGTATGGTGGCGACGATATTCTTCATTTTGTCGTCGGTGGAGCGACTCAACTCCCGTTGAAGAATATCATCCTGGATGTTCAGCCCGTTTTCAATCATAAACTCCATGCGACCCTGCCGGATACGATACTGGCGTTTCAGTTCAATCGCGCCACTTATTTTTCCTGAAGGCGTGGTGTAGGACGCATCTCCCAGTTCATAGTCGTAGAACATCGACGAAATGGGAGCCCGCCAGTCGTAAATAAGATTGGTGTTCCTCACGGGATCTGTAAATGTGCCATATCCAATATATATAGGAGTAACCCGGCCTTCGGTTGAGAAATCAATCCTGCCAAAGTAAGGTGAATCGATCAGGCGCTGGATCTTTTTCTTTCTTTCAACCGCGGTTTCGCCTGTAAATGCGAGCCTGTTGATTGATTGCCCGGCGGCCACCATGTCTGCCTCATCCATGCCGGATTGGTGCTCATGGATATATTCTTTGTTGCGGCGTAACTCGGTGGAATGCTCACGGACCGTCTCTTCGATACGGATAATGGCTCCGGCAAGCTTTTCCTCGATGGATTCGAGGTAGTTTCGTTCGTCTTTTTCTGTGGGATTGAACATGGGCGGTGCAAAATTACGAAGAGCGGCTCGCTTCGCTTGTTTTTTTCAGAGGTGCGGCCCGGCAAAAGGCACAGAGGGGACAAGCTCAACTTTTTATTTTACGCTGCCCCTTGCGCGGGGGTGATCAGACCAGGTCCTTTGCCGTATACCCGATTCCTCCGCATACCACCACCATCACGGATTTATAATTCTTTATTGCTTCGTGATTTGAATAAATCAGTGACAGCGCCGCGCCACATGCGGGTTCTACGATAAAGCGATGGTCATTTGCAAATGACTTACATGCGGAAACGGCCACATCGTCGGTGACTACCACGGATTTTACCTGGTACTCTTTGGTTACGCGGAATGCCTCATCGCACACCTGGTTGGCGCCCAAAGTCTTTGCAATACTGGTGATCTCTTTTAATCGCACAGGCTTGCCGGCAGCCATAGCGTGGGCAAGCGAATCCGCACCCAGTGTTTCAATCGCGAGAATAGGAACATCATCCCAGTTGTTTGCGGATAATCCCATCGCCACACCTGCGAGAAGACCGCCGCCACCTACTGTGAGCAGGATTGCATCCGGTTTGGAAATTTGCTGTGACGCTTCGTCAATGATGGATGAATGTCCTTTCCAAATCACGGGATTGTCAAACGGATGAATGAGTTCACCGCCATGCGACTTTTGAAACTCCATTGCTGCATCATGTGCTTCCTGCCAAACACGACCGTGTTTTACCACCTCCGCATTTACTTGGTGAAGTTTTTCCACCACGTTGTCGCTGGTTGGAGTCGGCACGAAGACCGTGGCTTTTACACCGAGTTGATTGGCGACATAGGCGGCAGTGTATCCCGCATTACCACCCGAAGAGGAAATCACGTGGCGCCCACCGTTGTCAACGATGTGTTTACAAAGTGCACTGATACCGCGCATTTTGAAAGAACCTGATGGCTGTAGATTGTCAAGTTTCAGAAATACTTTCTTCCCCGATTTTTTACTGAAAATAAAGGATTCAATGAGGGGTGTGTTGGAAAAAAGAGCTTTCGTCATAATCTGAGCGCTGGCTTGCGAAATTTACCACCGATTTTCTTTTTGTTCATTGAAAGAATGTCCTAAAAAGAACCTGCCAGTTATTACGGCTTGGAATCTCCGAGCTACAGCAGCATCAAGGCTGCTGCCACCACCGTCATGGAGATGATGAACCAGCGGTAAAATTTTTCAGAGATCTTACCAACAATGAAAATACCCAGCCAGGCTCCGAGGATGATCGCCGGTAGCGTGATCAAATCCAGCAAAAATGAATTAACGGTAATCGTGTGCCAGAAGAAAATGTGAAACGGCACTTTAAACCAGTTCACCACAAGGAAGAACCAGGCCGTTGTTCCGATGAAAGCGTTCTTCGGAAGCCGCGCGGCCAGCAGATACACCGCCATCACGCTGTTCGCCAAATTGCCCACCATGGAAGTAAAACCTCCCGCAACACCGGTCGCTACACCGAACCACTTCTTGTGTGGGACCGCTTCATCGGCATCGTTGCGATTTTTCTCAAGCCATACCATAATGGCGATGCTGGAGAAAATGATGCTGGCCATAATCACCTTAAATGTGCGGTCGTCGATGTAGTTGCCGACGATGGTTCCCAGCACAATCCCGGCTGCAGCCCAGGGAAACAGCACTTTCAGATGCTGCCACGACGCATGGCGATGGTAATACCACACACCCAGTACGTCGGCAAGTACCAACATCGGCAGCATCATGCCACTTGACATTTGACCGCCAAAGACATTTGCCAGAATGGGTACAGACATCATGCCGGCGCCATGAACTCCGGTCTTTGCCATGCCGATCAGCAACGCGACCAGCAAGAGAATGGCAAAGCTTGAGTAGGAAAGTTCGTAAGAAAAGAGATTCAGCAATTGGAGTTTACTTAGCGATTCAAGCTAAGAAACAAAATCGAAAGCGCTAACGAGTAAAATTCAATTGGAGTCGGATGTCTAACGCTCGTCCCAAAGGAAGTCGTTGAATGACCGGCCGCCTACACGGGAATATTTGAAATCACGGCTGCTGTGAAAAGAAATGTTTTTAACATACAGCGGTGACCTGAATTTTGTGTACTTGAAATCTGCCGGACCGTCGAACGAGGCGCCTTCGAGCGATGCACCCTCGGGAAATTTTGCGTATTTGAAATTCGCCTCATCCTTGAATGTTGCTTTCGCGAACGTGGCGTTCTCAGAGAACTCGGCGTATTTGAAATTTGCAGGCTCATTGAAAACTGATTCCGAAAAGTCTGCTGTACGATCGAATTCGGAATATTTGAATTCAGAAGCCCGCATAAATGTGCAATGCTGAAAAACAACATCTTCGCGGAAATCTACCGCATAAGTCTGATTTTCGCGATCGATGTGATAATAGCCGAGGACATCCCCCTGGAATGTACAGTTGACAAACCGCAAGGGGGCCGTGACCGTACTTTTGATCGCATCACCATAGTCGAAGAAAAGACCATGGTTTCCACGCTCCCTGTTTTTCAGATCGGTCAGATCCAATTCACCTTCGATGATCGCGTCTTTGAAGGAGACCATTTTACCATCGTTGATGAGGGCAATGATCTCGCTGGCTTTTACCTTTTGCTGCGCAAGTCCCTGCAGTGCGGCGGTGGTCATGAACACAAGGAAGAAGTACTTTTTCATAGATTCTTTGCGTTTCCAAACATTTAGACATTGAGGACCCATATTGGGTTGCATCGTCACCTGAGTTCCGTTTGCCGCCAGATTTCGTGCCGTTTTGAAATCCCTTTCCAAATACCAGATTTGAAGGAAATAGTTACAGGTGCTGTTCGTTGCCGGACAAAAGAAAGTGCGGACGCGATCACTTAATACGATCGATTTTGAAGTTCGCCAATTTATAAGAGACGTAGATCTGCGCCACGCCATTGGTTTTACTTGAACCCGGGCCTCCCACATTACCATTATTGATATCACGCAGGCCCGCCACATAGCGCGCACCCACCTGAAAGCCATGCGGCAATGCCACGGTGAATCCGGCGACAACTCCGAAGTCTCCGGTTTTATAGCTATATCTTACGTCTGTGGTTACGCCGTTGATAGTTTCCCGGGCGCTGTTGAGTACACTGAGTTGTGGCCCAACCTGCAACGTGAATTTTTTTATGTTGTAGGTAAACAATAGGGGTAGTGTGAAATAGTTTGTATGATCCCCTCCCACGAGATTGATTTCGGGATAGTCAAAGTTGCCGCCTTGCATCGAATACCCTACTTCGGTCTGCACACCCCATCGGCCCTTCCTCACATGCATGTACACACCTCCATTAAACGAAGTTCTGTTGCCGGGTAAATAAAATCCTCCACTGTTCGCCAGGTGTTGATGAGCAAAATTAACTCCTGCCTTCACACCAAAGTCAACATCAACCTGCGCCTGCGCTGATAGGGCAGCCGCGAGGCCCAACACAAATAGAATTTTTTTCATGTCTTTTAAGTTTTATTGTTTCGCGCCATCGAAGGTCCAAACTGTGTTACTACTCTTTGTGGTAGGAGTTGTATGACACGGTAAGATCCATACTTCATTCATGGTCTTGTTTCAAAGCAGATGCGAACGAGAAGGTGGAAGTTGCTTGCGATGGCAAAATCACGCAAATGTGTGGATAGTTGTTCGGGTACGTAGCTATGATTGTGGAGAAAGAGTTGTCTGTGACTGACATCAGCAGTTGCTGACCCGACCTGATCTGAGAGTTTTTTTAGAAAAATAAAAAGCCGCACGGAGTTCGATCCGTGCAGCCTGTTGTTTTAAGATTCGGTCGTTTCGTTTTTCTCCGCCGCCTGCGTGTCCCGAACATTCTTCTGAACGGCCACAGCCGAAAACATCGCGAGTATAAAAGCAAACGCATAGAATCCTTTTTCACTCGGCATCAATTCCGCGTTCCAGAGTCCGACTGTGAGTAACACGAGGCTGAGTCCGGTGGAGAACCATGCAAGGCCATAATAAATGTCGGTCACGGGCAGGTTTTCCATTTTGTCACGGACTGCCTTTTGAAGGGATACAACAGAGAAGAGTCCCTGCATCAACACGGTAAAATAATAGCCGCGTTCATTGAGTTGCATGTCTGAACGCCACAATCCGACCATGTAGCCGATCATTCCTGTGCCCAGTGCGAGCCACGAAGCGCCCACGAAAGCGGGTGAAGGTTTCATTGTGTTCATTGTATTAGGGTTTAGTAAAAGAATTTTTTTAAATCATTCCAATCGGACAAAATTCAATCAGAGGCACATGGCCTTTTTTACTTGCAATAAATTTTTGGAATCGTTAAAAATGACAGGACTAGAGTATCGTCATTTTAGAGGGTTTGGGATGTTAACGAAGGCAGGGGGATTTTGTTGTTGGCGTCACGGTATGCCGAAGGGGAGCAAGAAATTAATAAGTGTTCCGAGATGGCATGAATTGAATATTTGAATCTGCAGTTTGTGTGATAAAATTCAGCACTAAAAAAAATCTGATGCCCGGGAAAAATGATGCAACTGAGTTATTTTGAGTTGCAGGAATATTTGCACCTTGCCGTGCGTCTAACCAAAAAATAAAACCTTGTGAAACCACCCAGTCAAAACATGCGAGTTTATCACCGCTACCTAGGCTTCTTCCTGGCCGGCATCATGTCTATTTATGCCTTTAGTGGCGTGTTAATGATTTTCAGGAACACGGATTTCCTGAAGAGCGATCAGGTAAAAACCGTCAACATTCCCCCAAACACACCTGTGGAAGAACTGGGTGGCGCGTTGCGTATGAGAGATTTTAAGGTAGACCGGGCCGAAGGTTCGGTTGTTTATTTCAAACAGGGAAACGTAGACACGGCAACCGGAGTGGCCACCATCACCACCAAGGAGCTGCCGCGCGCGATTCAAAAGCTGGAAGATCTTCACAAGGCGACCACCAAAAGCCCGCTATTTTTTCTGAATATTTTCTTCGGAGTGTCGCTTTTATTCTTTGTGATCTCAGCATTTTGGATGTTCATGCCATCGTCAGATACTTTCAAGAAAGGTATCTACTTTACTTTGGGTGGAATCCTACTTGCGCTGATTATGCTGTTCGTATAATCGATGCTTGCGGAGGTTACTTTTTCTTAGCAGGTTTCTTCTTTGTTGGTGCGACGGGTGCTGGTTGCTCTTTCACCACGTCGTAACGGATCCATAAAAAATCGTCGTAGATCTTTTTCATGGATTTGAGTTTCAGTTTCGTTGCTTTTCGTTTGCCGTAACCTTCTTCGGCTTCGAAATTCACGAGAGAACCGATCGTGCCGTCTGCGAGAGGAGCGAGGACCAGGCTGATTTCATCGATCAGGCCCGCCTTCAGGAACGAGCCATTGACGTGACCGCCACCATCGATGCGTACGGTTTGAATGCGAAATAATTTGTTGAGTTTTTCGAGCGCAAGGGCACAGTCAATTTCCTTTTTTCCAGCGAAAATGTAAGACACGTTGTTGGCGCGGAGATGATCGAGGTATCCGTTGCTGACTTTGTCGGTGAGTACCTCTATAACATGTTCTGTTGAAATCATATTCCCATCCCATTCGCATTTCCCGGAGGGATCTATCACCACGGCATAGGTATTGGACGTTTGCAGCGCTACAAAATCATTTCTGAGATTCTTGCCTGCAACGGAACGAAACTTATGTTTTTTCTTGCTTGAAAATTCCTGCATCGTCACACGGCCCACCAGCCAGGCATCGGCTTTGATTTCAGAGGCTGGCTCCTCAAAATACTTCGCGTGTTCGGGCAAACCCCATATCGTTTGTTTGATTCGACCATCGACAGAGGCAAGGGTGTGACAGATTACATGTGGTTTCATGGCGAAAGGAATTAGTCGCCGCAAAAATAGAATTTTGGCAGAAAGACACTAACCTTCCACTAAAATTTGCCATCCTATTTCCAGGGGATTATGTTGATCAGAGTGCGGACTCAGGAACCCGTCGCACGACGGATCTTTCAGATCTTCAGACATCCACGAAAACCACGCGCTGCATAATATGACTCTGCGCCATTGTGATACACAAACACCGTATCGTAACGGTAATCGCAAAAGAGAGCGCCACCAAGTTTTCTGATCTCTGCTGGCGTTTTGATCCAACTTGAGGTTTTAAGGTCGAATTTGCCAGACTTTTGCAGTTCGCGGTACTGGTCTTCATTCAATATTTCTATGCCCATTTGCTGCGCCATGTTCATCGCGCTGTCGCGTGGCTTGTTTTCTTTTCTTGATTCGAGCGCCTCGTGATCATAACACAGACTTCTGCGTCCGGCGGGACTTTCTGCCGAGCAGTCGTAAAAGGTGTATTCACCGGTTTTTTTATCCACACTCACCACATCCGGCTCGCCCCCGCTTGATTCCATTTCATTCAGGGACCAAAGTTTATCGGGATTCGCCTGTAGGCGGGCGACGACTTTATTCCATTCCAGGCCCTTGTGGCGATTCATATTTTTTTCAAAACGCGTTTTCAAAACGGCAAACAGGTTGCCGGCCTGAGCGGCGGATAGCTTCTTTTTAGTCATAGTGATATCTAAGTTCAGTCCTCCAGTCCTTTTCCGTCAAGGATATTTGAAATATTTTTTTCAACACGCGCTTCGCGGGTTTTTGCCTGCTTGGCCGATGAAAAGTGAAGCAGGTAACCCCTCTGGCGACCTGGCGTAAGACTTTCGAACGCCTTCTTTAGCGTACGATCCTTGCTCAATCGTATTTTAAATTCATCGGGCATTGCAAACTCGCTCGTTGTCCGGAATACGACCTTTGCACCGGATTCTTCGATCTTCACCGCTTCGAAAACATACGCGTTAATGACTGATTTTAACTTATTCACCTGTTGAAGAGAAGTGAAACGAATCTGGCGTTGCGCCTGTACATTCTTAGTTTGTTGTATAAGGATTTTTTTCGGATCCTTCATAAGGGCCCCTTTAAAAAACAGCAACGCGCAGTACTCTTTAAAGCCGTGTATCAACACGATGTTTTTGCCTTCGAATGTATAGCAGGGTGTGCCCCACTTCAACTCCTCGGTCAACCCACAGTCGAGCATGTTCTTTCTCAACACAGCATACTCATCTTTCCAAGTCTTTGCTTTTTCAAAAAAGAAATCAACTTTAGTATTCATCATGATGATCTGAATTATAAGATTAAGCGATTATTGATTCAGCCACCCTTCTGTTTGCCGGCCTGAAATACCAGGATACCACGGTCAGTACTATTAATAAGGAGGGACCGAATAATTCGATGGCAGCGTCGCCATGAAAGAGGTGGGAAAAGATGGCGCCACTCATTGCAAAAAAGAATCCGGCATAAGCCCACTCCTTAAGCAATGGGAATCCTGGTACGAGTACAGTCACAACACCCACTATTTTCCACGCGCCCAGCACAGTCAGCAAATATTCGGGATAACCGAGGTGCTTCATCATTTCAACATCCCGTTCATTCTTCATCAGCTGGACCAGGCCCGTAGCGGTCATGCCCAGGCAGAGCCATAATGTGGCAATCCAATAGATGATCTTATTTCTTGTGCTCATAAAATATCATTTATGTTTTGTTAGAATTTCCTGCAGACGATTGTGCGCCATGTTCACACCCTGCCTGAACGGCATTTGCAGCATCTGATCTCTTTGAGTTGCTGAACGGTACACCACATGCATATTGAGTTTACTGGTGTTGTCGCTCAATTTTTCGAATTCCAGAAATTCCAGCTGAACGTCGAAAGGCGTATTTTCCATTTCAAAAGTCCGTGTGATCTTTTGGTTGGGAATGAATTCATGGATGGTGCCGTTGAAGCCATGTTTGTTTCCCCGGGGATCAGTTGTTTCGAACTGAAAACTTCCATGTTTACGGTTATCGAGCTTCAGTACCTTTGTTCCCATCCATTGCTCGACGATCTCTGCTTCTTCGTATGCTCTGAAAAGCAGTTCGACCGGCAAATCGAATTCGCGTGTGATGGTGAGGTATTGCTTGCCTTCTTCGGCGTTTACTTTTGTTTTTAGTTCCATGGTCACTTGCTTTTGTATTTTTTCATGATGGTCTCGAGTTTGTTAAACCGTTCTTCCCACATTTTGCGGAAGGGTTCAATGAAGTCGGCTACTTCTTTCATTTTTTTTGCGTTGATGTGATAGTGAATTTCCCTTCCGCTCTGTTCCTGTTTCAACAATTCACACTCGGTAAGGATTGCGAGGTGTTTTGACACCGTGGGCCGGGCTGTATCAAAGTTGGCCGCGATAGCACCAGCGGTCATGGATTGTGTTGCCACCAGCAATAAAATGGCCCTTCTCGTCGGATCGGCGATAGCCTGAAATACATCACGTCTCAGATTCATTATGTAGCTATTTAACTACACAAATGTATATGTAGCTATTTGACTACGCAAATATTTTTTGGATTTTTTTTGCCGGCTGAATCCCTTCCGGGTTCTCCAGGAAGTTCCTCTCTTTTCTTACATTTGGAACTAGCCGCATGTTGCATTTTCTAAATCGATCATTGGTTCGCAGAACGGTCTGTGGAGGTTTTCTCTTTTTGATTCTGTTCAACGTGGCCGGTTACACATTCGCATTAGAACTATGCCGGGCCGATATCGGGAAGAGGGCGGCCGAATTGATTGAAACTCATGCCTCAGAAATCAGTGGGAACTTGATTTTTAGAATGCCCGTGGGAGATACTTACGCAATCATCCCGGATGAATACATCCCCCTCGAAGGTACGATTGAATTCGAAGGTGCGACTTACCGGTTGGTCAAACAAAAACTGCATGACAAATTGCTTTATGTGGTTTGTGTGAAAGATGACCAAACCCGCATTGCTACCGAGGAGATCAATGAGATCATTGCAGCGGTTTCCGGGCAGCCGACGTCGAGTTCGACTACGAGCGTGAAAGTATTGAATACACTCATGAAATATTGCATGAGCTCGTCCGTAGGCAATGAGCTTAGCTCTGAAGGCTGGAGTCGGGAAGTTTTTTTCGGCGCCGCTGACGACACCTATGTTCAGAGCACGCAACGCCCGCTGTTCCATCCTCCGGCATTTGCTTAATTGAGTTGCGATACTTGATCGCTGCACCGCGTTCCGTTTCCTGAACGCGTAAATCATTATTTTACTTCAATCCAATTCAGTAATGAAATTCGTTTTATTATACATAATCATATTTCTGATTTTTTGTACTTCCATAAATGCGCAAAAACAGGATTCCGTTTCCTCCAGGGTTCTTGACAGCCTTACCATTCGCGACAATCCCCTGAAAACGTTTTTGCCGGACGTGGAAGGTGTTTCAATTTTTTCGGGAAAGAAGACCAATGTGATCGAACTCAACGATGGAAGTGCCAATCTTCCACAGAATGTGGGAAGGACGATCTTTTCTAAAATCCCGGGAGTTCATTTGTGGGATATGGATGGGGCAGGCACACAGATGAACATCAGCACACGTGGCACGGACGCGCATCGATCCATTGAGATGAACATGCGACAAAACGGTTACAATACCAACTCCGATCTGTTCGGCTACCCTGAGAATCACTATACGGTTCCCATGCAGGGTGTGAAACAGGTTCAACTGGTACGCGGATCGGCTGAACTGCAATTTGGCAGCCAGTTCGGAGGCATGATGAATTATATTATGAAAGATGGTGAAGGAACAAAGCCGTTTTTTATCGAAAGTGAGCAAACATTGGGGAGCTTCAATTTCTTCAATTCATACAATGCCGTTGGGGGGACCAAAGGAAAGGTGAGTTACTATGCCTATTATGATAACCGCCATGGAGATGGTTGGCGAATCAACTCAGGATTCAAATATGAAGCGTTCTACGCAAACTTGAAGTATCGTTTTTCTGGCCGGGGATCGTTGACGTTTCAGTTTTCAAGGATGGATTACCTACAGCAGATCGCCGGCGGACTTACGGACGAAATGTTTACCATGGACCCGAGGCTGTCCAATCGAGGGCGGAATTTTTTCAGTCCGAAGATCAACGTGCCTGCCATGATATGGGACTATGATATTGGATCGGATACTCATCTGCAGGTCACAACAAACGGGATATGGGGAGAAAGAAGCAGTGTTCAATTTATTAATACAGCTAATGTCAACGACACCATCAACACTGCAATAAAGTCATACAACCCCCGACAGGTCGATCGTGACTTTTATGGTGGTGTGACCCTCGAGGCGAGAATTCTCCATCACTACAGTATAGGTTCGATCAGTAGTACGTTGGCGGGCGGCATCCGCGCATCGCGGCAGGCAACCGATCGCCGCCAGAAGGGAAGAGGAACGACAGGAAGCGACTACGATTTGGCGTTGACTGCTCCGTATGGAATAGATCTCAAATTCCACACAACAAATTTTGCAGCGTTTATCGAGAACCAGTTTAAGTTGAGTGAAAGGATTTCGGTTACCCCTGGTGTGCGTTATGAGGTAATCAATTCTGAGCTTACCGGAATGATCAACAATGCGAGTTTGCCGGTGGGATATAAGGGAAATCGCGCCTTTCCCTTGTTCGGCCTCGGAGGTCAATACCTTGTGAGCCCCAGCACTCAGCTTTACGCAAATGTCTCGCAGGCATACAGGCCTTATCTATATGCCAGCATCACACCCGCAGACCAGATTGGCGTGATTGATCCGGACCTGAAAGACAGCAAGGGTTACGACGTAGATGCTGGATATCGTGGAACTGTTGGGGATTTTCTGAGATTTGATGTGAATGGTTTCTATGTTTTTTATGGAGACAAGATTGGCAAGATTACGAAGACTGCCGCTGACCATAGTACGTATCAGCTTACAACCAATATTGGTAACTCTGTACACAAGGGTTTTGAGGCATTCATAAACCTTTCTTTGTTCCGGGCGTTTGGCCGAAACAGCAACCGCAATGACCTCTCCGTGTTTTCGTCGGTCGCGTTCACGCATGCGAGATATATATCCGGCGCACTAAGCAATAACGTTGACAACATCTCCATCGCTGGCAACATGGTTGAAAACGTACCTGAATGGAATAACCGTTTCGGCTTGGAATTTCGCGGAGGCGGGTTGCGCACCACGTTCCAGGTGAGTAACGTCAGCAGACAATTCAGTGATGCCAACAATACTGTGTCAGTTTCTACAGGTGCAGTGGGCTTGATTCCCTCTTATTGTCTGCTTGACTGGTCATTAGACTACAGTTTTATGAAATCGTATCACATAGGCGCCGGTATCAATAACCTGGCAGACACAGTATATTTCAGTCGGCGCATTAACATGTATCCCGGACCGGGTATTCTTCCCGGCGATGGGAGGACTTATTATTTAACGTTGGGATTTAAGATGTAGGGCACTCGCTATGCGAACAAACACACCGAGTGCTCCCAACGGTTCCCCTGCGGTTGTATTGACTTTTCACTGTATTATTATTGTTCTCGCCGATGAAGGAATAGTATTGAATAGGGGGGGCCGTTGTGCTGATTTTCTTTGAATCGATGTTTCAGGCATTGACGCTGCTGAACCTCCTGTCATTTAGGATTTACACTCATAACCTCCTTCACGCTGGCCGCGTCGAGGGCAAAATTTGCGATATACAGATGCGTAAAGCCCGCTGCACCCCTGATGAACTCAAATTGATCGTTTTCTATCTCGTATTATGAATCAGCAATTCAACCCGCCGGTTCTTTTTTCTTCCCGCCTCGGTGTTATTAGGTGCAATAGGTTTGGAACTCCCGAATCCAACCGATGACACGCGGTCGATTTGAACACCATTGTCGACGAGGAATTCGGCGACCACATCAGCCCGTTGGGTGGATAGCTTCAGGTTGTGAGTTTCACTTCCGGTGTTGTCGGTGTGACCAGAGACTTTCACGATCAGAGACGGATTCTTATTCATAAAGTCAGCGATAGAATCCAGTACTGCGAATTGTTCACTTTTTAGTGTGGAACTATTCGTGGCAAACAGCACTTCGCCCAGCACAATCAAGCTATCGCTTTTTAGTATCGGCGCCTGGACCGTGTCGCGAGCGATGGGGATCACGACCGGTTTCACTTCTTTTCTGACGGGTTCCTTGCGAACGGAATCCTTCCGGATGATTTTGGCAGGAGCTTTTGCTTCCCCTTTTTTAATCTTCTTCTTGAATTTCTCAAAGCTGATGGAATGGAGCGCCTTTGCTCTGCCTGCCTTCACGCGGCAATATCTTTTGAAGCACAGGGTACGGGTAAACATGGTGTGGTGCGGTGCACCTGCCCGGTATAGCATGGGCTGATTTTTTTTGGGGATGTGCGAAATGAACATGGGAAAGCGAGGGCTTCCATATTCACGTCCCACGTTGGTGGGGCCCATGATTCTCAGGCGCTCCGTCAGTGGCATGCACGATGTTAACCAGACTATAGAAATGAATATCAGGATAAGTCTCACGGGAGTTTTACAGGGGTTCGTGATTAACGTGCAGGAAGTATAAAAATTATAGAAGGAAGTCAGAATGTTCGGGTAAATTAAACTGTGGGTCAACACCCATTTCGGGTGTTAACATAGACGCTGATACACGCAAATTTTCAAACCGTTCAACGCTTTTAAAATTTTATTGCGTTTGATGTATTGAAGCAGGATTTCTCAAACAATTATTCCCGCAACTGTCGATGCCCTTAAGACGAACGGGGCTTCTGCTTTCAGAGTTTAATCGGCTTCAGAAGAAATTCTTTGACATACACTTCCCGTTCCTTCCACTGGACTTTCAGCCACACGTCTTTTTTGCCTGTGATTTCGAGTTGATGACCTTCGCCGATGATGGCCACGAGCGATGCGCCGGCTGAGGGGCCGCTCATCAGGTACGTTTTTGGTGCAGCAACGATACCGCGTTCGGATGCAGAACTGAAATTGGTGTATACAAAGAGGACGACCACGGAGAGTACAAGCATGGCCGAAGAAAAGGTCGGACGGACTTTTTTCTTTTCGCGTGTGTAGACGACCAGGGAAAGGAAGATGAGGCAGGTTACAACCAGAAAAAGCGTAATGGTTGTGTTGTATTCATTTAACAGTGCTTTCAGTTTTTTGCTTTCGTTATTCTGATAGCCCTCCAGGTTATTTTTTTCGGCGAGTTCTTCCATCTTCCTCAGCGCAGCGGTGTCGTTGGTGGCAAGGAAATACAGGTTGATGTAGTAAAGAGCCTGGCCGAGATGTCCAAGACCTTCCTGGATGTGCGCCATTTTGAGGAGCATGGCGGGGGAATAGCGCCCTCCTGCGAACAGCACGTCATATCTTTCAAAGGCCTGAGTGTATTGTTTGGCGGCGTACAGCGAGTCAGCAGTTTGAAGCATCGACGGTGAAGCCTGTCCGGACGCTGTGGCCGTGATGAGGAGAAAGACCAGAATATTGTAAACCCGCTTTTGCATTTTTTCGCTGTCCTGCTACCTTTGCGTTCCCAATTACGGAAAAGGCCTCAAAAAGGCCAAACTGAGTTGGCCAAACGGCGAAAGCAGGGAAAGAAACGGCAGCAAACGGCAGCCGAGAAGTGGTTGGAGGAACGGTTTCGTAGCTCTCCCGATAATCCCGATAGCAATCGGGATCGGGATTCGCAGAGATCGCCCGAAGTAAAGTTTAAAGCGGAGCGCAGGTTCCGAAAATGGTTTCGCAGCTCAGTCCTTCGTTCCTCTCAGGACTGACGAGCAAAATAGGAAGAGGAAAAAAATACGGTTTCGTAGCTCAGTCCTTCGTTCCTCAGGACTGACGAGCAAAATAGGAAGAGGAAAAAAATACGGTTTCGTAGCTCAGTTGGTAGAGCAATACACTTTTAATGTATGGGTCCTGGGTTCGAGTCCCAGCGGAGCCACAAGAGAAACTAAAAGCCAGATGAAAAGTCATCTGGCTTTTTTATTTGCTAAGAGATGTTATGACCCGCTGGGACGAGAAGCCTGTCCCGACGAGCGGGCAAGCTAGATTGAAAGATAAGTGTAAATATTGTCTGAACCGTAATTGGAAATTTCTACTGCGATGTCGGGAAGTCCCAGCGGAGCCACAAGAGAAACAAAAAGCCAGATGAAGATGACCTGGCTTTTTTTACTTTATTTGTTCAGGTCAATTGGCCAATGTTCTCTGCGAAAGAGGATTACTTCGGTTGGCAGAGCCTGCCCCGATGCAGCGCAGCGAAATCGGGAATTCTATTTTCGATTGGCCTGATATGGCGAATACGCCGTTGGCACCAGCGTCCAGTCCTTTATTTCGCCAACCATGTTACCCTTTTGCGCGGTCACTTTTTTAATGTCGATCCATTCCTGGTCGGCTCTAAACTTTACCCATTGATCCTTCATCGTTTTTTCGTCCGGCCATTCGAGCATGTAAACGAAACTCGTCTGGTTATTCAATTGCGTCTCCCAGGTTCCAACTATTTTGAAGTTATACTTTTTCATAATTCGCATGGCGTGGTCTTTGAACCGGTCGTGAAAGGCGCTTCGGGTACTATCAATTAATTCATACACACGCAATTCGTTGATAGGCTTTTGGTGCTGGCCTTTGACGCAGGCCAATGGGATCATCAGGGCGATTACAAGGATTAACTTTTTCATGATTATATCATTTGAGTAAAAAAGAATCAGATTTCGTTGCTTCCTGTTCTTTGAAGTTCAAAGAAGCAAATCCAAACCAGGTTGAATTATAGTTTGTCACCGGTTTTGTGTGCGGTACCATCAGACAACATCGGTGCATGCCTGGAAACTTCCGAAGATCGCTTTTGTGCGTTGGTCGAGATCTTCGATCCTCGACCGATTCACGAAGCTGGACCTTGTTCTCTGCCGGATCTCCGGTCCAATCTTAAAGATAGCACAAGTCTACCGATCCCCTACGACCACAATAATAGTCACGCCGAACTCAGCATATAGTGCTAATGTCTGGTTTTCATGGCACTTTTTGTTGAGTTCGCCATGAGCTTAAAATGGATTTGGAAATCCACCTTCGAACACACTCAAGCTTCGATTTTGGTCGAGGGTCTGGAGACCCCGACCAACACTCCCGCTTGGCGCACTACCAACGTCCGGACTAGCTTGGGGGCTCAGGAACAGTTCTTGAATTAGAGTTTCCGCGATTCTGCCCTTTATTGTGTTAAACCTATAACTAAAGTCTCGATCGGTTAACCCCTTTTGCAAACCAACACCTTTATCCCCGTGCTTTTCGTTGTGGCAATCAAAGCAAAGACCATTTTGGAATTTCGTGTAGGATCCACATTGTAAACATTGAGCCATATGACGAAATCTAGCTAGCTACTAACGTATTTCTAATGGCGCGAATTTAAGTTCTTTTGGGATAACCCTGCGAGCATCCGCTCATAAAAGGTCTTTGAAAGGAAATTGGTATCAATGGCCATTATAATTTTTCGGGCTCGATACGTTGGGATTTTTGATTTTATGAAAGTTTCTTTAGTCAGATCAGTCGGTCTTTCACCGAGATGAATTCCTTAGATAGGAAATTCTAAAGGTTTCATACAATTTCTCTGGCTCAAAATCGTTGGGAATGAATCGCTCGGGTATCTCGTTGATAATCGTTGATCTCATGAGCTGCGCTCTTACTTAATCCTGTCAAAACTCAAGATAGCCGTCCTGTTCGTGTTTATTATTTTGAAACCAGTAACATTTTGATCCTTGTCTCTCTCAAAAACAAGGCTTTCAATTCTCCAGTTGCTGCCGGAGAACGTGTCGGCCACAATGTGCGTCAATTCAATTTCGTTTATTCGAGAGTGTTTGACGATCAATTTATCGCCTTCAATTACGATGGTAAAGAGCGTACCTAGCTCGATGTTCAGATACATCCCGGCAAACTCATGAAGTTTATCAGGCATGAAGTCCCTACGTATAAATCGCACGTATTCGAATTCCCCATTGTCTGTGAGTTGTCTCATCTTTGTCGATTCCCCGCTGGTGGGTTTTGAGAAAATGAGAGTAGAAAAGCCGTACAGGGAGAAGCTTGAATCTGTTATTGGTAGCAACTGTTCGCGCTTGTCAAACACTGCATATAACTTTCCGCTATCAGACAAGATTTCAAAAATCTTTCCGCCTGCTCCCAGGTAAGAACCCTCATAATATTTATGCAAACTAGTGTCAGTCCGTGGAATCTTGTTGTCTGAAGTTTGTACGGCTGCCGGCAAAAGCATCGCCGCAATCTTATCGGCAATAGCGTCAGGATTAAAGTCATTTGAGTTCGCTAGCAGTATGATTCCTAGGTTCTGGTCCGGATAACGAAACGTATATGCGCTATATCCAGCCGTGATGCCGCCGTGGCCGATCCTTTTAAAACCTTTATGGTTGTCGATTTGTAAACCAAAGGCGTAGTTAAGCTGCTGACCATTATTTAACACGCCACACTCATAAATCTGTTTGATTACGTCTGCGTTGCCAACTTTTGGGTCGTCAAAATTTAGAAACCATTTAATTAGGTCATCCGCGCTGGTGTAAAGGCCGAACGCTCCATACCAACTTTGGTTAGACCAGTAGTTCGAATACTTGCTGGTGTCGATAACCTGATATGAGTAGGCTCTATTCTTTATTATTTCTTCGTAGTCATCATGAAAATGGGAATTAATCATATCGAGCGGCGCAAAAATATTTTGCTTCGTGAATTCTTTAAAACTCTGCCCGCTAACTTTTTCAACAATGGCTGCGAGAAGTGTATAGTCTGTGTTGATGTATACGAACTTCTCCCCTGGAGCAGATGCCAAATTCCTTTGTGTCTTGATTAGTTTTAGGATAAGTCCTTGTGTGAGGACGTCGTCGGTCTGAAGTCCAGCTAATCCAATTAGACTATGGTCCGGCAGTCCACTGGTGTGATGTAATAGGTGCCTGATGGTTACGGTTTTTTCATACTCAGGCAGGTCTGGCAAATACTTTCTTATGTCATCGTCAAAGGATAGTTTGCCCTCGCTTTCTAAAAGAGCAATGCAAAAGGCAGTGAATTGCTTCGAAGCGGACGCGATATTAAAGACAGTTGCCGTGCTGATTGGAATCTCATATTCCAGGTTGGCCAAACCATAACTTTTTTTAAAAACAACTTCTCCATCCTTGATGACGACAACGGCACATCCCGGTGCATTCTTGTCAAACCCTGCGAATATCTCATCTATTTGTGTGGCGACCGAGCTTTTGTCAGTCGCACAACTCAATATCAATCCTGTCGCCAAGATAAAGATAAAGATGCCTTTTGATGTGGTCTCCATTCAATTCCTTTCAATTCCTTTCAATTCCTTTCATTTACTTGATGACCTCGATATTTTCAACCTGAGGTTATTTACCTTGAAAGTGGCAGGTCCATTTCACATTCGCTTCGGCTTCGCGGATTAATTGTTATCAAAATCAGCCTAATTGTCCTGAACAGTTTACTCACTTTTCAAAGATGTAACAGGATTAGTTGTAGCTCCGCGAAATGTTTGATAACTGATTGTTGCTAAGGCAATTAGAATAAGAACTGCAAATGGGATAAGAAACAGGTCGATTGTAACCAGGATTCGAGATGGAAATTGATCCAACCACTTTGAGATACCTAGCCACGCTGCCGGAGACACAATAAGACCTCCTATCAGAATAGGCTTCATGAATTGCTTTGCCAGCAAGTAGAAAACCGAGTTTACAGACGCACCTAAAACTTTACGAATGCTAATCTCTTTCAGGCGATGCAGTGTTGCAAATGATGCCAGGCCCCACAAGCCTAAACAGCCAATGAATACTGCTAATATCGAGAATGCGCTAAAGAGTTTCCCTACATTGAGCTCTTCCTTGTATTGTGAATTGTATGCGTCATCTAAAAAATAGTATGAAAAGGTGTCCCCGGGAAAACTTACATCATACTTTGACTGGAGTACGTTCAGTGATCGCTGAATGTCGCCTTTAATCTTAACGGAAATGCTTGAAGTGGATATTCCTTCAGCTGCGAACAGCATCGGAGCTATCGGTTTCTTCGGAGAGTTCCAATGATGGTTTTTGACCACACCGATAATAGAATATGTATGGATTGGAGTTTGTATTTTCTGATTGAGTGCCTCTTCATTCGTTCCTAACTTAAAAACTTTGACCGCCTCCTCATTAATGATGACGGCATCCATTTCTGACTCAAGCTCACGATTCCACGTTTTTCCTGCTAATAAAGGTATTTCGTAAAAGTTGATAAAGTCTGGGTCGATCCAATACAAATTTCCAACTCTGTCATCATCAGGAGGACTCCCCGCTTTCCTCATCGTTGTACTGATATTTGGGTCGCCGCCCGGCACGGAAAACGAAGTGCAGACTCTCTCCACACATGAAAGTTGCTTGAGTTCATTTCGAAAAGATGAAACTCTTTCTCGCAGGTTTTTAGAGTCGGACAATTCAGGACCATTAATCACGATAATGTGATTCGTTTCAAAATTCCTATTCTTTTCCTTCATGAAGTTAATCTGTCGATGCACGACAAAGGTCGAGGTGATCAAAATCATAGACGCGGCAAATTGAAATACCACTAACCCGTTGCGCAGGGAAATTCCTTTGGTCGGTTTTACCACTTTTCCTTTAATCACTTCGGATGCCCGATAGGATGAAAGCACTACCGCGGGATAAACACCAGCGCCCAGCGAACCTCCAATAAATAAAATTGCAAGTACTGCCCATAGCTTCAGGTCAGTGAAATCAAACATCAATGATTGTTCAGTTAGCTTATTAAGCAAAGGCAATGAAAGCCAAGCAATAACTAGAGCAATAACGATACCGATCAGGTTCAATAGTGCGGATTCCAAAAGAAACTGGGACACAAGTTGCCTTTTGAGAACACCAAGCACTTTTTTAACACCTACCTCACGTGCCCTTTCCATTGCGCGGGCAGTGGAGAGATTGATGTAGTTAGTCCATGCGATTGCGAGTAAGAACACGGCAATAAGCCCAAAGAAATAGACCTTGCTCTGATGACTCCCCGGATTGGCCAAGTCGGGAGAGTAATGGATATCAAAAAGTGGTTGAAATTGAAGATTTGATCTTTTAACCGGTGCCTGTTCTCCGCGATATTTTTTTTCAAATGCTGGCAGCCTTTTGTTGATCTCGGAGATATCGGATAACGGCAGTAGCTCAAGATAAGTTTGAAAATTGTCCCAACGCGCGTGATCGTTTCTATAAAACTCCGTCTGAAGAAGGTTATGCATGGGCAGGAGCAGGTCGAATTTGAGATGAGTATTCGCAGGAACATCTTCAATTACTGCACTTACTTCATAGATGCCAGGTATCCATCCATCTGCCAGGCGCAATGTTTTCCCTATCGGATCAGTAGTTCTACCAAAGTATTTTAATGCAACGGATCGTGTAATAACAACGGAATTTGGATTTGCCAGTGCGGATTTCGAATTTCCTTGAAGAAAACAAAACGTGAAAATGTCCAGAAAAGTGCTGTCGACAATTAATATCTCAGTCTCCTTGAATTTCAATTGTTCATGAGGGTTAGTCTGAACAATCACAACGCTGCCATTTCCGTGGGTACGGGTAAACCTACTTATCTCTGGGAAGTCCGCTGCCAAATTTGGTGCGAGGTCATAGCCACAATATGGTTCGATCTTCCCATCGGTATAGAAAGAGCTCACGGCCCGGCAGATATTTTGTCCATTCTCATTAAAACTTTCAAAACTTGTTTCAAACTCCACATATTTCCCGATCACAAGGCACGCAGCGATGCCTACCGCGAGTCCGGCAATATTAATGACAGCGTAAGCTTTTCGTTTTACCAAACTGCGAAAACCCATTTTTAAATGATTTCGAATCAAGTAAGATTGGTTTAACCGGATTGAAAATCTTTTCCTCAGCAAAATACCAGGCCTAAAAAATCGAACGCAGGCCAGAACAAAATGGGTTTTCGCTTTCCGGCTCCCTACCGTCTTCGCGTCGTGGTTGTAAATTTCTATTAGGTCTCCCTCGATCTGTTCGTACAACTCTTTAGGACAAATTGCGCGAAGTAATTTTGCCGACCATCCCGGAAGCGATTCCATTTAGTTATGGTTTATTTTCAATTGCGGCACCAGTTTCCAAATTTGCGTTCTCGTTTCTTTCATAGAGCCGAGCACTGCCAGTCCGGCATTCGTAATGGAATAGATTCTTTTCCTCCTTCCACCACGTTCATTGGTTGCACCACCAACGATCGATTTTACATAACCTTTATCCTCTAGCCGATAAAGTATGACGTGAACAGCACTCAGCGTCACTTTGCGGCCAAGCCATTGCTCTATTTCAATGGTAATGGCCGCCCCGTAGGCATTTTCTCGAAGGACTGCCACGAGCGTCAAAATCAATTCTTCAAAGTCATTCAGGAATTCCTTTCCCATTATATTCTGTTTTCAGAAGTAAATAGACAAATTAATTCGAGATGTGCAATGATTAGCACGCAATTTTTGTTCAGGGGTGATGGCAAAATCTAATTTGAAATATAAAAATTAAATTAATGCTTGGATTTTCAGAATCAAAGAAGATTCAAAATTACAGAACATCTCGTCAGGCTTGGGGACTGACGGACCAAAGGTCGAGGTATCGCTCAAGGACAAATCAAGCTTAAAGTCCATTTTTTCCTGCCTTAACACCAAAACAAAATCAATGAATATCAGTTGACCCGAATTGATACCCGGAGAGTTCAACCTAATGACCCTGAGCATTGAATGATACTAGTTGCTACTCATCTCCATGTTCCATTTGCAATAAATTATTGCCGTCACGGCGTTGATCACGGGAAAAATCGTTTAGCATAGTCATTTATGGTCCGAAAGTATTGCCATCAACTCGGTCGTAGTTATAATTGTAATAGAATCGTTTTTAAAAGTTAAAAGATTTGTCCCCCAGCGGAGCCACAAGAGAAGAAAAATGAAAAAAGAATGCCTGCCCGCAAAGCAGGCAATTCTTTTTTTAGGGGATCCCGATGACCGATTCACTTCGGAAATCCGCGTAAAACTTATATACAACTTCATATCAAGCCTTAATTCATTCGACGGGGAATCGTGCCACGATGATCAACAAAATAAGATCGTAGTTTCTTCTTTGGAAACGAAAACTTGTCAAGATCTTCTTGCCGCCTGATTCAATTCTTTCACTGCATCCAATTAATTTAATTAGTTTGGTAATTATGAAAAACCCAACCTTAACTACCTGGCTTCCCTTTTTTTTACTGATCAGTCTGATCGGATGCTCATCACCAGCACCCGTTGAAAAAGAAAAATCAAACTCCTATCAACAATTGGTTGAACTATTTAGAGCCTGGCGTGAGTTTCAGAAACCACCCGTGAAGGAAGACGTTCCTGACTACTCAGTGGTCGCCATGAAGAAGCAACATGAGGTGCTTAAAAGTTGGCAACAAAAGCTTCAGAATTTTGACACCGCCGGTTGGCCGGTGAAACACCAGGTGGACTGGTATTTGATTTATGCCGAGATGAACGGGATGGATTTTGAACACCGGGTGTTGCGTCCCTGGGAGCGTGACCCGGCATTCTATAGAACACTTTGGATGGAACGCAGTGATGTGCCAGCTCATGAAGGCCCCACGCATCATCACATCGTCGATCTTTGGACGTATCAATTTCCCTTAACAACCGAAAACAAAGATAAACTCGTCAGGGAGCTTCAGGTGATTGCGCCACTCAATGAACAGGCGAAGGTTAATCTCACTGGCAATGCGAGAGATTTGTGGATCGCTGGAATTCGGGATATCAAATCACAAAGCCTAGACCTCGCGAGCATGAAGAACCTTGCCGGAGTCAGTGATCATGCAGATTTAATGGCGGTGTTAAACGATGCCATTCAATCCACGGATCATTTGGCCGCCTGGCTGGAGAATGAATCATCTTCAAAAACAGGTCCTTCAGGTATTGGTAAAGAAAATTACACCTGGTACCAACGAAACGTACACCTCGTTCCGCTCACCTGGGATGACGAAGTCATCTTGTTAAAGCGGGAGCTGGCTCGTGCATGGACTGCACTAAAATTGGAAGAACATCGAAATCGACATCTGCCTGAACTGAAAGCAGTTGATACTCCGGAGGCTTTTGACGCAATGGCTGAACGCTCGGCTAAGAGTTTGTTGAATTTTTTAGAAAAAGATGAGATTGTCACGGTGAAAGAATATTTCGAACCCGCTTTGCGGGAACACCTCGGTAGTTTTGTGCCAGCGGACAAAAGAAATTTTTTCATTATTACGTTACACCACGACCCACGGCCTCTTTATTCTCATTTCTATCATTGGTTTGAACTTGCGCGCATGGACAAGGAGCCGCATGCCAGCGAAATGCGCAGGGATCCACTTCTATATAACATTTTTGATTCGCGCAATGAGGGCACGGCCACAGCCGTAGAAGAAATGTTTATGCAAGCCGGCTTGTATGACGATGATCCGCGCGTAAAGGAAATTGTGTACATCATGATGGCCCAACGTGCGGCCCGCGGCCTTGGGTCGTTGTATGCCCATGCCAATGAGATGACGATGGAGGAAGCTGGCAAAATTCATTCGGAGTATACACCACGAGGTTGGATGAAAACCGAAAAGAATCTTTTGTTATTTGAACAACATCTGTACCTGCGTCAGCCAGGGTATGGCACCAGCTATATTACGGGAAAATACTTGCTGGAGAGCGCCATGGCTGCTTTTGCAAAAAAGAAAGAATCTAAGCAGGAGACATTCTTCGTTAAAGACTTTTTCGACCAACTTAATGCCATCGGTTGTATACCAACCTCGCTTGGACAATGGGAGATGACGGGTGATAAAAGTGCATTGAATGAAGCCGTTGGTAAATAGAAATCATTTCCCTTTTGATAGGCAACTCAAAAACCAAATGTGAAATTTAACCGGCTTATCTGTGCGCCTAAACTCCTTTGCTTAATCGCGCGACAGTTTCTTTCACCGCAGCCTTGTGCGTTGTCGGCTTGAAGTTAAAATAGTTATTGAATTTTGAGCTGTCGAAGAAATAGTCCCTGTCATACTGATACCGCATCTCATACATTTCATTCATAACCGGGACAAATAATCCAATGAGCTTAAAACCAAACGAGGGGAGGACTTGATATTTGTTACTGGTTCCCATCTCATCGGCAAATAATGTAATCCAACCTTCGCCTGTAATTTTTTCAGAATCAGTTGGCAGGTTCCAAATCTGATTGTATGCTTTTTCCGTATTTCCCAGCAAAGCTGTTCCTTTGGCCAGATCCGGAGTGTACCCGCAATTATGGATGACCTTCGCATTACAAAACCATTGTGCTTTTTTCCCCTTCACGAGATTGTCATAGACCACATTCATTAGAATACTGTTTTGTTTTTGGTCACTAAAAAAATCCGGAGCGCGGGCGATGATGGCGTTGAGTCCTCGCTTGCCGAAGGCGTCCAAAATCATCTGGTCGATTTCTGCTCTCACTGCCCCTTTCCTGCTCGTGGGACTCAGAGGAGATTCTTCAGTAATGTGTTGAATGTGGTCACCCCCGATGGCATACACATTGTCAAAGAAGACCAGCTTAACGTTGTGGTGCAGGCAAGCATCGATGACATTGTTAATAAATGGCGGCCACATCTGCTGCCATATTTTTGCCTTGTATTCATACCCCACCGTCAAATAAACCACATCACTTCCCGCGACAGATTTAAAAACTTCGTCCCTGTTGGAAAGGTTTGCCGAAAGCAGCCGGTCGGTTTCATTAATTTTCTTCGGGTTCCGGCTCACAAGCCGGATCTCTTTTGTAAAAGCGGTTAAAGCTTTCGCAAGCTCAATCCCGATGGCCCCCCCTGCTCCAAGAATAGTTTGCATAATTTTTTTGATTGTTCTAGTTTCATACCAAGCTAGCGCCTTGTATCGCTCAGGTCAAGTAGTATCAAAAAGGAAACTATCATCATATGGCCAAGAATTTTGATAAAGCGCAAACCGATCCGCAGGTAAACGATGTGAGTAGAAGTGTTGAGTTATATTATGCGGTTATTTACTTGCAAAAATACAAGTCTTATATTCGCGAAACCCCAGATTGATTTGCTTATGAAATTTTGCCTCACAGGTTTTCTGATTGCAGTGATATTCTCTTGTTGCGGCCAAATCCGGCCAGAAGGTGTTTATCGATTGGTTACTCAGAATGACAAGCCTCTCCGTGAAGGAGTAATGTTGAAAATTTACAGCGGTGATCATTTCATGTTTGCTCAATACAAGCAGGATGGCAATTTAATCATGGCGGGGGGTGGAAATTTTAAGATTGATGAAAAAGGATATACGGAAGTCATGGACTTCTTCACGATCGATCCAGGCCAAAAAGGCAAACCCGTGACCTACACATATTCTTTTGAAAACAACAAGTTTATCATTGAAGCCCCGATGCACGGAAGCAGGATTAAAGAAGTGTGGATGAAGGAGAATATGCGTGAATAAAAGATCTTGTAGCTGAATGGTCGGGCGTTTCAAAGACAAACATCCTGAAATCAAAATAGAAAAAATCAACGGGTTCGGAAGCATTTCCATTCATATGTATTCCGGGGTCGATAATCAAAGCGTCTGGGATATAGCACAGAATGATTTGACTCTTTTGAAAACACAGTTCATTTCCTCTTTTTAAGTAAAGAATGATTCAATGGCCTAAAACAATGGCAGTCAGCAATCTCCAGATGTTAACCATCATCGAAACGATGGAAGCATTTCTCGACCGGAAACGCCCCCGGGGAAATTCGTCCGCAACTTGATATAAACTACAAAATCGAAGACCAAAGTGTTATTATTAATGAGATCAGGCCGCAATGGAATAATACTGCAATAATCAGAGAACATGGTGTGGCAAAGGCCACATTTATTTAATCTAAAAATCAGTGGAAGGTTTTTTGGCTCCGCACAAACTTGAAATGGTATCGTGGGTCACACTAATCATAAGAAGTCAAAGCTAATTGTGTTGGCTTTTTTTGTTTAATGAAACTGAACGACTACCCGGGTACGAGAAGCTTGCGCGGATAGGCGACATGGCAGTTCCTTCCGGAAAAAGACATTTTAGCACTAAAATGTCGGATAGAAGCGCGTTATTTTTGCACAGTTAGCAAGCGGGTTTTGTAATTCGTACCCTCTCAGAGTGATATGTCATTGAAACCGTGTTTCATTAGGCTGCTATTACTCATTCTTTCTATGCCTGCGTGGGCGTTCTCGCAGGCGCAGGGAAAATGGATTCAGTCTTTTGAGGTTTTCGCAGGGATCGGCCAAATCGACAATACGGGAAACGGTTCTTATCTCACCTACAATGACACAAAAGCGTCATTCATATTCGGAGTCGGGGTAAATCATTATTTCACCCCCACGTTTGATCTGAATGCCCGTTTAGGATATGAGCGAAAGGGTTATAAGTATTCAGAATTCTACTACGATCCTTATGTAATGGAGAACCGGTCCATGCAGATCGACCGGAGCATCGACTGTTTTTCACTTCAGGTGCTGCCGACCTTCAAGCTTTTCAAGCAGCGTTCAATCAGACTCGGCATTGGCCCTTACATAAGCGTTCCATACAATACTGTAAGTCTGGTAAAACAGTTCGATCAGAATGGCAATCTGATTATGCAGTCCGGCGTAAATACCACCAAACGCCAGCCTGACGTCGGTCTTGATTTTGGGTTGACTGCATTTGCAGGTTATGCTATTAAAGTAAATCAGGTCAATGAACTGACAATTCAGCTAATGACAAGCCACGGGGCTAATTTTTATGCAAAGGCTTCTGGCGGAGATGTGCAAAATAATATCAACAGCATAGTACTTTCTTACCGCTACAAGAGGAAGATATTTCGATAACAATCGCTCCAACTACCTCAAGGGGTCACACCAATCATAAGAAGCCAAAACTCATAGCCTTGACTTCTTGTTTTTATGAACCGCATGACTCCGCTGGTACGAGAAGCCCGCCCCGGTAGGCGACCATTATTAAATTGGATCTTTAGCGCGATATTTACAGTTGGAATGAGGGTGGCATCGAAATCAACGCTAGCGGTATTTTTGTTGCCTGTGATGCTGGCGACGAGTTGTTCGCATCCCACACCACAGCCACCGGATCAAATCATTATCATTCGAACATTTTATAAGACAGCGGCTGGTATCGACTTGTTGGATATTTCCAATGGGGGTTCGTTTAAAAAGGGCGACATCAAGATCATTAGCAAAGTCGAAATCGATGGGACTGTTCGAGATGTGAACTACTATGAGGAGGAGCCGCTCGGGATTTTTTTGGATGGGCAATCAGGTTCTTACTATATCGAGCTTGTCCTCCCAACAAATTATGCGAAGACTCCCGTGATGACGCTCGTGACGCTGCGACCTTCTCTTACAGACACAGTTACTTATACCTACAACCTTCAAAACCGTTACGTCCCAAATCAAATCTTTTACAACGGAGACCTCGTTTGGGATATCGTCAATGCTCCCGTGCAAGAAGGGCTGTGGCCGCCGATTACAATTGTGAAATAGTCATTACGAATTGATAAGAATACCCTTTGTTAAACCGCATGTTTCTTTAGCGGTAAAGCATTCCCGCTCATCTTTGCAAGAAAGGGAGTTTTTTGAGTATATCTAGTCTACTCAAAAGCAAACACTTGCACGTTAAGTTTATCGATATGTTATCATATTTTTAGTCCTTCCAAAAGGCATTGAACATTGATCCACAGGTTTCTAAATTGAAGCCTCATTAAAATCAAACCTATGGATTCACGCAGAGATTTTTTGAAAAAAACTGCGCTGCTTTCCGGCGCGGCCGGCCTGGCAAGTGTTCTTCCACCCTCCATTGCAAAAGCATTTGCAATCGACCCTGCTTCCGGCACTACATGGAAAGATGCAGAGCACATTGTGATTCTCATGCAGGAAAACAGATCGTTTGATCACTGCTATGGTTCGCTACAGGGGGTTCGCGGATTTAATGATCCGAGGGCGATGATGCTACCGAATAAGAATTCAGTGTGGCTTCAAAGTAACGGTAAAGGGGAGACTTTTTCTCCTTTTAGACTGAATATAAAAGACACCAACGCTACATGGATGGGATCGTTGCCCCATGGTTGGACTGATCAAACGGATGCACGTAATCAGGGCGCTTATGATCAATGGCTGGAGTCGAAAAAATCCGGCCACAAAGAATATAAAGACATGCCTTTAACGCTGGGATTTTACAACAGAGAAGACATTCCATTCTATTATTCCCTCGCAGATGCATTTACGGTGTGTGACCAGAATTTCTGTTCAAGTTTAACAGGTACAACACCCAATCGCCTTCACTTGTGGACCGGCAAAACACGTCACAATGACCAAACCACACCGTGCGTGCGGAACGAAGAAACAGATTATCAGACTGAGGCGAGTTGGAAGACGTTTCCCGAACGGCTGGAAGAAAGTAACGTTTCCTGGAAAATCTATCAGAACGAATTAAGTGTGGGTGTTGGATTTCAGGGAGAAGAGGATCCTTGGCTTGCGAACTTTGGCGACAATCCGATCGAATACTTCACACAGTATAACGTACGCTTTTTGCCTGCACACATGCGATACCTTCCGGAAAAGATTAAATGGCTGCAAAGCGAGATTGCGAAAGGAGAAGAGAAGGCAAAAACCTTGTCAGAAGGTGAAGAGCTGTCACGGCTGAAATGGATGCTCGACTACGGCAAACGAGAACTTGAAGCTGCGCGCGTTCATATTCAAAAATTCACGCCTGAGAATTACGCGAAGTTATCCCAACGCGAAAAAAATCTACATGAAAAAGCGTTTGTCACCAATATCGGCGATCCTGATTACCATACTCTTATGACGCTCAAGTATGATGACCATGGTAAAGAGCGTGAAATGAAGGTTCCAAAAGGAGATGTATTTTATCAGTTCCGGCAAGATGTTAAAAATGGAAAACTTCCTACGGTGTCGTGGTTGGTTGCGCCTGAAAACTTCTCGGATCATCCGAGCGCTCCCTGGTATGGCGCCTGGTATTTATCCGAGACAGTGGATATCCTGACGGAAAACCCTGAAATATGGAAAAAGACGATTTTCATTCTTTGCTACGATGAGAATGATGGTTACTTCGATCATGTCCCGCCCTTTGTTCCACCAGCACCCAATGAACCGTTAACAGGAAAAGTCTCCAAAGGCATCGACTTGAATTCGGAGTATGTTTCGCTTGATGATGACCTGAAACGCAAACCCTCATCAGAAGCCCGTGGTGGTCCTATTGGACTTGGATATCGTGTGCCCCTGGTCATCGCATCACCCTGGAGCAGGGGTGGCGCCGTGTGTTCACAAGTGTTTGATCATACTTCAATCCTGATGTTTCTCGAAAAATTTCTTAGTCATAAAACAGGAAAGGAAATAAAAGAAACAAACATCAGTGCGTGGAGACGCGCGGTATGCGGGGATCTCACATCTGCGTTCACGCCATTCAATGGAGAGAAATACCAACTTCCAAAATTCGTGGAGTATGATCCCTTTGTAAAAAGTATTCACAAAGCTCAGTTTAAAGAAGCGCCCTCGGGTTTCCATGCCCTTACGCCAACAGAGATCGAAAAAGCTAATCTCACTCCTTCTTCATCAATACTTCCCCGTCAGGAGAAGGGCACGCGAACCTCACGAGCGCTTCCGTATGAATTGTATGTGGAAGGAAAGATGCGGAATGGCAAATATGAAATTCGATTTGAAGCGGGAAAAGACACCTTTGGAGAGCGATCTGCCGGATCACCTTTTCAGGTTCATAATTACGGAGCATCTTTCCATAGCCGTGACTATGCGGTTGTTGCAGGTGATGTTCTGACGGACACATGGGAGACTCAATATTTTAATAATGATCGTTACCATTTCAAAGTGTACGGACCGAATGGGTTCTTTCGCGAGTTCAAAGGAAGTATCAATGATCCGCAAATCGAGGTGACTTGTGCTTATGAAAAAGACAAGAAGAAAAAATTCACAGGGAATGTTGAACTAACAATTTTCAATCACAGTCCGAAAACAACGTTAATAACTGTAGCGGACAATGCTTACGGCCAACCCCCTCAATCAAAACAAGTTGCTGCCGGAGAAAAAGTCACACTTCGGGCAGATCTGTCGAAGTCATCAGGTTGGTACGATTTATCGGTACTCATAGATGGTAACACCGTCTTTGCAAATCGTTTTGCTGGCAGGGTAGAGACCGGTAAAGAGAGTGTTAGTGATCCTGGAATGGGCTAGGGGATATAAAAAGGCGGCGGTTTTATGACACTGCTACCTTATTAGTTTTTCTTAAGTTCAACTTAAAACCTAAAGTTGGATAGAATCACTGTGAGAGAAGGACCGTGATGGTCGAAAACATAAGAATTCTCCCACTGTATTCACGATATTGCCACCTAAAGGGTATGTTGACTAAGATGAACAAACTGATCATTGCAATTTTCTGCTTTCAATCTGGTTTAGTTATCGCCCAGAAGGCAACGCCGATTTCCGCGCTAAAGTTGTTGAACGTCTACACGATCCCGGATCGATCCACCTATAACGGTACGTTGGTCGGCGGCCTTTCCGGAATTGACTATGATGAGCGTGGGAACATATTTTATTTGATCAGCGACGACCGATCATCGGTCAACCCAGCGAGATTTTACAAAGCCCGAATCCTCTTCAACGAGAAAGGAATCGACACCATTGTATTCTGCGGTGTGCACACCATGCTTCAATCCAACGGAAGCCCCTATCCAAGCGTGGAACAAGACCCGCACCACGTTCCCGACCCTGAATCGATCCGATTCAATGCCGACCAGAACCAACTTATTTGGAGCAGCGAGGGTGAACGAGATCTCAAAGACGGAAAAATTTTGATCAACCCGGCATTGACGATCATGGACACGTTGGGTAGGTACATTGGCGAGTTGCCTTTGGCTGCGAACCTGCAGATGTCCGGTTCAGAGTTGGGGCCGCGGAAGAATGGTGTCTTCGAGGGCTTGACATTTGCAGATGACTTCAAAAGTCTTTATGTCAGCATCGAGGAGCCGTTGTACCAGGATGGGCCGCGGGCTGATCTGGCGCCAAACAACAGTTGGCTTCGGATTTACAAATATGACATGACCCGACAATTGGTCGTAAGTCAGTATGCGTACCTGCCCGAAGCTGTCGCACAATCGGCAATACCTGAAAATGCATTCAAAATTAATGGTCTCGTCGAGCTGCTGGCCGTTGGTCCATCCGAGCTGCTGACATTGGAGCGGTCTTTTTCCACGGGAAGAATCGGTTGCACTGTAAAAGTATTCATCACCGACTTTCGCGGGGCGGAAGATGTAAGCAACATTTATTCACTGCGGAAGCAGCCTCCAGCACGGCCCGTGCAGAAAAAGCTCCTCTTTAATTTTGATACGCTCGGAGTGTATGTAGACAATGTCGAGGGTGTCACCTTTGGCCCTATGCTGCCGAACGGTCATCGCACACTGATTTTCATTGCAGACAATAATTTCTCATCCCTGGAAAAAACGCAAGTGTTCCTCTTCGAAGTGATTGGTGACTAAGGTCTTGCGGTGTCGCCTGAATAAATTTCTGCTTCTTTCAGAATAAAATTCATGTGCTCTATGTCGCTGTCATTCAGGTGAAGAATTCCCTGTACCAGAATGATCTGATCTGCTTTGAATTTTGGTCGCTTCGTTTTGAAGTGGATCTCGGCAATTGTTTCCGGTCCGGCTCCGCCGCAAAAAAAGCAAGATGCGTTCGGTACTTTGGATAAGATAATAACTTTTGGATCGATGTAGTCCAACGGTATATAGTAGCCCTTGAGTAAGATTTCTTTGCCGGAATATTGAAGGATGCCCCTTTCGAACTTGGGCGTAAGGAGGCTTTCATTGAGCGCACTGTAGAATTTCGGCGCGAATTTTACGCCACGGAACAAGGCCCATCCGTTGGTGACCGGCGGCAGCTCTTGACCAAAGCCTTGTCTTACACCTAAACCAATGAAAAGCAATAAGGTAAATGACATTCCGACGTATCGTCTGATCACTCGCTCTTTCAAGGCCCCGGTCAGTCGCTGCCAATATCTTTCTCTGATGTTTATTTTATTCATGGATATGATGAGCATGTGCTGTGAGCATCATCAGCATCAACCCGATCAGAATAGCCGCACTCTGTCCGACATGCGCTTTTAATGAAAACGGTTTGTCCTGCAGTTCGGGCATCATGTCCCTTGCGGCCACATAAATAAAGCCGCCGGCGGCAACCGGAAGGATATACTCCACCGGGAGGTTCATTGATGTTTTTACAACCATGACAAAGAAGATTCCGATTATACACGACAGTGAAGTGATGAAATTGAATAAAAGAGATCGCCTCAGGGAGTGTCCGCTGTAAATGAGCGCGCCCGCGTCGGTGATCTCCTGCGGTATTTCGTGGGCGGCGATTGCAAGTGTAGTGGCAACACCGAGCTCGGGGCTTACTAAAAAACTTCCTGCAATCAGTGTCCCGTCCGTGAAGTTGTGAATGAAGTCTCCCAACAGACTCATCTTTCCGATGCGCTTGATCGGTGCGGCAGTGTGTGCATCGGCCACAATCTCTACTGACCGGCCCCGCGCCATTGCCTTCTCAATAAAGAAAAAGAGGACCATCCCGCCCATTGTCCAGACGGACACGGTGTAAATGGAGCCGATTGCCTCCACAGCCTCAGGGATAAGGTGGATAAAAGCGTTCCCCAGCAGAATCCCTACCGACAAACTGATGGTGTATGGCAGGAGTATCTGCAAGTTCGATGGCTGGACGAAGCGGTAGATGGCTCCCGACAGGGAAATCAGACAAATAAATATCCCGGCTGTAATAGCATAAATAAGTATGGGCAATTCGGGCATTCTGGGTGGGTTTCTTAAAATTATTCGCAAGTGTTTACAAATATAGTTGCAACTATGTTGCATCAACAAGTTTTATTCTTTTTTTTGCTTTATAAAACAATGATCAACGCGTATGAAAAATCAAGTTGTACTGGCCGTTTTTGCCGTTCTCGCATCGGGCTGTTCGGGCGCGTCCAGGCAAGAGGAGCGTGTCTTGAAGGAGGCCGCAGGTGTGCACAATGCCATGATGGATGAGCTTGAGAAAATCGAATTGCGTCTCGAACTACTTCGAGCCGATTCAACCGTTTCGAAGGATTCAGTGACGCTGTGGCAAAGTGAATTGGAGAAATGGGAAGGTGAAGTGGTTGAAGTCCCAGGCAATGAGGAGCATGAGGGACATCATGAACATGCCGACGGTCACCACCATGATCACAAAAGCCTCGATGTAACGGCTGCGCAGATGCTTACTGTGCAGCAAGAGCTTAGTTCGAGGCTGGCCAGACTCTCGGACAGGATTCAGAAACGTTCAGCACAGTGAGCACAGATGCGGAGCGTCAGACCAAAAGGGAGCCGTACATAAAAATGAGTTGGGGATTCCCTGCAACCAGGCTGCATAATCTCTGAACATTTCTAACTTCGCCTGTCTATCTTGAAGCATGAAAGGCAGCTTACATCAATATTGCATTTCCGTTCTGTTGACGGCGGCCGTTCTATTCAGTCAGACAGGCATCAATTTGCTGCACAATCACGCAGTAGAATCCTCCTTCACACCCGAACGACATATTAATATATGTCACTCATTGAAAGGCGAGGGGTGCAACATCTGCGCACTTGATCTTTTTCTGACTGTGTTCCTGGAGTCTTCCCAAGACACTACTTTCAGAACGGACAAAATTATTTTTGAGTCGTTCACTTTTTACCGTTTCCGTTCTGTCGGGGGCATTGCCACCCAGGACCGTGCTCCGCCTTCAACATTGATCTAAGTTACGATTGTAGACCTGAAAGGTCCCGACGAATCTGACCTGCCGCGCTAAGAACAGCGGTGTTATTCACAATTATTTCCCGGACGTCACCCCGTTCACCACTACAGCAAAATGCGTACGCGCATTTTGGGAAAGGGAAACACAAGGGTTGTATCAAAAACAGCGGTAACTACTCCAAACTTTGACTCATGTTTCAAACAGAATCTTTATCCTTTTCTTATTCAGGCGAGAAGAAGTTCATTTTTCCCGACTTGCGACTTGAACGGGGACAGCCCTGCTTGCTGCTGGGCGAATCGGGCAGCGGCAAAACTACACTCCTTCACTTGTTGGGTGGATTGTTAACGGCACAGCAAGGGAAAATCCTCATCAATGGGATCGACCTGTGCGGCCTTTCAGAGCGTGCGCGTGACCGGTTCCGCGGGATGCACATTGGTTTCATCTTTCAAAAGAATCATTTGATACCAGCATTATCAGTAAAAGAAAATCTGCTGATGGCCCCCTATCTCGGAGAGCGGCCCCTGGACGAGAAACGAGCTGACGAAGTCCTGGCTTCACTGGATCTGGTTGAAAGGAAAAACGCCAACGTCCGCACATTGAGTCACGGCCAGGCACAGCGCACGGCGATTGCGCGGGCACTGATGAACAAACCTTACGTCATCCTGGCCGACGAGCCCACCTCAGCGTTGGATGACACGAATTGCATGCGGGTGATCAAACTCCTGCTGGACATCGTGCACGAATCCGACAGCATCTTGCTGGTTGCTACCCACGACCAAAGACTGAAGAATGTATTTGAAAGACAAATCGAACTCTGAATAATATGAATGCGGCAAAATTGGTCCTGCGGTATCTTCTCGACAAGAAACTCAGCACGGTCCTTAATATTTTTCTACTCTCCCTGGGAACAGCGGTGATCGTCATACTAATCTTGTTCAACCGGCAGCTTGAAGAGAGAATTTCTGCCAATGCAAAAGGGATAGATCTGGTAGTCGGCGCAAAAGGAAGCCCGTTGCAGCTCATCTTATGCAGCGTTTTTCATGTGGATTTTCCGACTGGGAACATCAAGTTGCGCGATACGGAAGCAATCGTTAAGAACCCGCTTATCAAACAGGTCATTCCTCTGTCGCTCGGCGACAACTTTAAAGGCTACCGTCTCGTGGGAACGACAAGAAAATACGCGGACCTCTATAGCGGAACCCTGTCGACGGGTGCCTGGTTCGAAAAAGAAATGGAAGTAGTTGCCGGGGCGACGGCAGCCCGATTGGGTGAGTTGAAAGTGGGTGACCGGTTTGCAAGCAGTCATGGCTTGACATCCGACGGTGACCACCATGACACAAATCTTATTGTCACGGGCATATTGTCTCCCACCAATTCGGTTTTGGACAACCTAATCCTGACATCTGTCGAAAGTGTGTGGCATGTTCACGAGCACGAGAAAGAAACAGAGGAAGAAAACAAACCTGTAACCAATCCTTACACGCTCGTCCCCTCGGTGGATCGGAGCGACACGATCAAGGAGGTGACTTCCTTACTCATCCAGTTTCGAAACCCGATGGCGGCGATACAGCTGCCCAGGTTCATCAACTCGCAAACAAAAATGCAGGCGGCATCACCGGCGTTTGAGACCGCGAGACTTTTTTCAATACTGGGGATCGGCATCGATGTACTTGAGGGTTTTGCCTACATCCTGATATTCATATCAGCCCTGAGCATATTCATAGCACTCTACAATTCATTGAAAGAGCGACAGTATGACCTGGCTATCATGCGAACCATGGGTGCAAGCAGGCTGAGGCTGTTAGTCTCCGTGATGCTGGAAGGGACAATCCTGACCGCCATAGGCACTGTTCTTGGATTGTTGCTGGGTCACTCGGCGGTATATGCCTTTTCAATGGCGTTCGATGGCAGCCAAAAGTTCGGATTGACTGCGTTCACCTTGTATTCTGAAGAATATTTCCTGGTCGCCGCCAGCCTGTTGCTGGGCGTGGTCTGCTCGGTTGTCCCGGCAGTGCAGGCTTATCGCGTTAACATCCACAATATCCTGGCGGGAGGCTGAGTATTTATGAAACACAACAATCCGAAAATGACAACCGTGACACGTGTGCTCATCGTGGTTCTTTCTGCTTTTATTTTTCAAGCGACACTTGCGCAGGCGAAGTGGGATTCGGAAGGGTGGCTTATTTTGCTGAAGGTCAAATTCGGTCCTAAGTTCCTCAAGCAGTACAATGAGACCTATCGCGAACCCATCATATCGCCTTCTCTTCAAGAGAAAATAGGAAAGGAGATGTCCTTGAGCGGATACTATTTGCCCTTCGAATTGGACAGCAACAGGATCATTCTCTCCAAGTGGCCATACGCCGCTTGCTTTTTCTGTGGAGGTGGCGGTCCGGAGTCAGTGATTGAGGTCTACCTCACTGAAGAGCGGCCCAAGCTGACGCTCGATCAGGTCATCAGGGTCAGAGGGAAGTTGAAAGTGAACGACTCCGACACAGATCATCTTAATTTCATCCTGCAGGAAGCAAAAATTATCGAAGACCTGAAGTAAAATGAATTTGCACCGTCGCTTTATCAATTCAACGTCGTGGGCTCTCGTAACACGATAAGGTTATTTGCAGCATATGTGCAGGCAGCCGTGTTCGGTTTTGTGCTGCTCAACGGAATATTCTTTCGTCATGCGCATTTGCTCGACAACGGTTTGTGGGTGTCGCATGCTCATCCTTACCAGGCTGATAGTGAAGGTCCACTTCAAAAACATCACCACTCGGCTTCTTCACTGATCTTTTTGGATCTCTTTTCCAATGGACCGCATACGGCCAGCGAGGTTCACCCCTCCGTCGCCGTATCCCTTCCCTTTTCAATCATTCGATTTGAATGTTTTTCAGAACAGATGCCGGTCAACATCGGCGACACGCTTTTTCTGCGCGGCCCGCCCATTTGTTATTTATAGTAGAAAGCTGTCGACAGCGTTCCGCTGTCATTTTTAATTACGTTAACTTGACCATTCAAATGAACTATGAATTCCATACGGATTTTACTGATATGTTTTTTTATTCCTTCGTTACCCGCTTTATGTCAGAGCGGTGAATTGCACGGTGCGGTTATAAGTGGGGACGAGCCCGTCGCATTTGCGAACATTATCCTGAAAGGAACCACACGCGGAGCGGTTAGTGACGCCGAGGGTCATTTCAATATTACCCAGATTCCCTATGGCACCTATACGGTTGTGCTTTCTTCAGTCGGTTATGTAACGCTCCAGAAGAGCATCAGGATAGGTAGCCCGTCTGTTCATGAGAAATTCGTTATGAACGAAGACGTGAGCACGCTCAACGAGGTCGTTGTGACGGGCACTATGAAAGAGGTTACGAAGTTGCAATCGCCGATCCCGGTGGAAGTGTATTCGCCAGTCTTGTTCAGAAAGAACCCTACTTCGAATATTTTCGAGTCGATGAATATGATTAATGGTGTTCAGCCTCAGTTAAATTGTAATGTCTGCAACACAGGGGATATCCACATCAACGGGCTGGAAGGTCCCTACACCATGGTGCTCATCGATGGAATGCCGATCGTAAGCAGCTTGTCGACAGTTTACGGTTTGTCGGGCATCCCTAACAGCATTGTCAAGCGCATCGAGGTGGTAAAGGGTCCGGCGTCCACACTGTACGGATCGGAGGCCGTCGGTGGACTGATCAACGTTATTACAAAAGATCCTGGGTCGGCCCCGAAGTATCAGGCAGACGTGTTCGGTACGAGTGTAGGCGAAATGAATGCGGATTTATCGACACGATTCACGGCTGGGCGCGCGAGTTCGCTGGTTGGGGTGAATGCCTTCAATTTCGGGACGCTGTGGGACATCAATCATGACAACTTTACGGATGTAACGCTGCAAAAGAGAATATCTGTTTTCAATAAGTGGACGC
This sequence comes from Cyclobacteriaceae bacterium, assembly GCA_044227305.1. Lineage (GTDB taxonomy): Bacteria > Bacteroidota > Bacteroidia > Cytophagales > Cyclobacteriaceae > ELB16-189. The sequence continues at coordinate 148,040 of JBGAFJ010000005.1, forward strand.
TTCCCACCAAAACAGGAAAATACTCTTCGATCGCCTGGAGGTATTTCATGGAGAACCGATGGGGTGGCGAATTGCAGTGGACCGAAGGGGACCGCGGCACAGATCGGCACTACGGTGAATCGATTTACACCAAAAGGTGGGAAGTCATCGGAGAGCACCCTCTTTCAAGAAACGAGAATCTGACACTCAATTATTCTTACAACTTCCACCACCAGGATTCATACTACGGTACGGTCAAGTACCTGGCGGACCAGCAGGTGGGGTTTATTCAGATGCGCTACAGTAAGAGGATGGGTCGGCATGATCTGCTGTTCGGTTCCCCATTCCGGTATATTTTTTACAATGACAATACACCCGGGACGGAGACCACAGATGGAACTGACCAACCTTCAGTTACGATACTTCCCGGTGTTTTCGTGCAGGACGAATTCGAACTTTCCAAAAGAGCAACCCTGCTGGCAGGTGCCCGATATGATCATCACAACGTGCATGGGAATATTTTTACGCCACGGTTGAGCTTCAAGCACAACTTCACCCAGAATAGTGTTTTCAGGATCACAGCAGGAAGCGGCTTTCGCGTGGTGAATTTATTCACTGAAGATCACGCTGCCCTCACGGGCGCAAGAACCGTCGTGATCAAGAACGCCCTCAAACCCGAACGGTCCTGGAACTTGAATCTTAATTACACGAAGAACTTTGTAATCGGCGACGGCTTTGTGACGCTGGATGGATCCCTGTTTTATACCTATTTCGAGAACAAGATTGTAGGCGATTTTCTTTCCGATCCCGACAAGATCATTTATGACAACCTGAACGGCTATGCTGTGTCGAAAGGCTTGACGATCAACAGTGATTTCAATTTTTCCGGCAACTGGAAATTCCTTCTTGGCGCTACCTGGATGGATGTGTACCGGATCGAGAATTCGAGTTCGGGTTCACAGCGAATTCCCCAATTGCATGCGCCGCGGTTTTCCGGAGTCTTCACGGCTGGATACACCGTTGACGATTCAAAGTGGTCGATTGATTTGACGGGCCGGGTCAACGGTCCGATGTATCTGCCCGTCCAGGAGAATGACTTCAGGCCGGATCAATCGCCACTCTATGCCCTGGTCAATCTTCAAATCACGCGACAACTCATAGGTTCGGATGGAAGCAAATGGGAAATCTACGGCGGGGTAAAGAACCTGCTCAATTTTATCCCGAGCGATCCTTTGATGCGTCCGTTTGATCCCTTCGACAAGAATGTGACGACGAACAATCCGAACGGGTACACCTTCGACACTGCGTATAACTATGCGCCCATACAGGGGATGAAAGGATTTCTGGGTATAAGATATACTATCATGTGAAGTGGAGCGGGTTTTGCTCAAACGAAAAAAGCACGTTCCGAACGGGTATCTTAGACAGGATGTGTTTGGGTCCACCCGATGATCAACCAAGTATGGTAAACCATCATGATGGGTTATAAGGATTAACTTGGCCGATCCGATTGTTTACTCCTTCAAGGCGCTTCGTTTTTGATGCGGACTCTCCGTTTAGCAGAATCACACTTTCAGATCAAACCCGAAAGTGCTGCCCTTCCCCGGTTCGCTTTCCACTTTTATTACGCCACCCTGCGCTTCGATAAACTCCTTTGAGATGGTGAGGCCCAAACCTGTTCCTGAAGGGGAGCCGGGAACCTGAAAGAATTTTTCAAATAACCGACCCACATATTTCTCCTCGATGCCGGGACCGAAATCTGTAACCGAAAACCGGACCACCTCGTCAACGGATGACACGGTCAGGACCACGGTTCCATTCTCGGGACTGTAGCGAATGGCGTTGGTCAACAGGTTGACCAATACCCACGCTGTCTTGTCCATATCGGCCTTGATCTTGGGAAGGTTGGGCGCGGTCTCCACTTTGATCTCCACCTTCTTTCTTTCCGCGTGGAACTTAACTGCTTCAAGCGCGAAATGAACGACGTCTTCAGGCTGAATGTTTTTGAGGTTAAGCTTGATGTTCCCCGTTTCCACCTGCGCCAGATCGAGCAACTCATGGGTGATCTTCGAAAGGCGCGCGGCTTCCTGGTCCAGTGTGTTCACAATATCGTTCTGCTCTTCATTCAACGTGCCGATGCGGCGGTCATGCAGCAGGCTTATTCCCATCAACAGCGACGCGATCGGAGTTTTTAATTCATGGGAGATGGTGGCGATGAAATTTGTTTTGGCCAAATCGAGCTCTTTATAAGGAGTCACGTTTTTGAGGAGGATCACATGACCAATCTGCTGCGGGTTGTTTTCACCGGTTGGTTTGAAACTGATGGCTATACTTTCTCTGGAGAAATAGTTCTCCTTCCCGCCAATCACGATCTTAATCAGCCGCGATTGCAAATCTTTTTCTTCTCCATTCAGGCGGATCAGGTTGCGTAGCAGGTCATTGTCCACGGCAACGTCTGGCGCATATTTGCCGATGACCTGCGCGTGACTCAGGTTGAGTAAGGCTAAAGCCTGGTCGTTTGCAAAGACGATCTTCCTGTTCTCATCCAGTCCAATCACCGGATCAGACATCCTGTTGATGATCGTCTCAATGCGCTTTTTCTCGAAGAGGATCTGGGCAAGGTTGCTGTGCTCATACTCGTCCATTTTCGCAGCCATTGTATTGAAGGCTTCCGCCAGTTCTCCGAATTCATCTTTGCGATCGAACCGAAGGCGCTCTTCGTAATCTTTGTTCGCGATGGATTTGATACTGCCCGTCAGGGCGACGATTGGGTTGGCGATGTATCCCGGAAAATTTACTACGAATGTAAACGCAAGAAGAGAAATGACTGAACCGATTACCATCAGGTATCCGACGGCCTTATCGGCCGTTCCAAGGGTGATGTCGTTTTTGCGAACGATCGCTTTCATGTTCAACTCCTGGATTGCGAAACAAAGACGTCTCACTTCCACCACTTCACCATGCCCGGATCCCAGGTTGCGCAGTTTCTCGACACTCTTTCTCAACAAGAGTGTCAGTTCCTGTTCGCCTGGTTCCGTCACATTTTGTTCCTGAAGGCGGACGTTATTTTCGAGCGACGCAAACACACGCGCGGAGTCAATGGCGAGAGAGTCGCAGGTCTCAATGATTTTCTGCGTGTATTCCAGCGACTCGTAATTGTCCTTCAGAATATTTTTGGCGTCCGCCGACAGTTGTCTCATGTAAGAAATGCTTATGGCCACGGTGGCCAGCATGACCCCGAAAAGAACGGCGACGCCAATAGCGACTTTGGTTTTTATTTTCATGACAGTATAATCAGATCGATGTCTGATCTGGATAATTTGTTCAGGAGCTGGTTAAAAACATTGGTTTTCAAAATTACCTGCCAGAGACGCAGGTGCGGTTTTCCGATACAGACCGTCGTTATATGTTTTTCTTCAGCAACCCTGGCGATCGATGCGGGGATATTGCTGCTTTTTACCTGCAGTACCTCGGCTCCCAACTCAGTCGCGGTCTTAAAGTTATTGATAAGATGTCGCTGCGCCGCGAGCTTGATCCTGTTGACATCTTCCGCGGGCGTCTGCACATACAGTACATACCATTTTGAATTGTAGTAGCCCGCTAGCCGTGCAGTTTTCCGGATGATCATCTTGGATGTTTCGTGGTTGCTGGAAATGCAGGCAAGGAACCTTTCGTGCTTAAGCTTGTGATCGACGGTAACTTCCGTGTCTACCTTGCGCTCCACCTGAGATGCCACTTCTTTCAGAGCGAGTTCGCGCAGCTGCAGCAACCGGTCCGGCTGGAAAAAGTTGCGCAAGGCCGTTTCAATTTTGGAAGGATGATAGATTTTTCCTTCACGCAGGCGCGTGATCAACTCATCGGCAGTCATATCGATGTTAACCACCTCGTCAGCCATTTGAATGATGCGGTCCGGGACGCGCTCTTTCACTTCAATACCTGTGATTTTCTGAATCTGCCCATTCAAACTTTCAATATGCTGAATGTTCACTGCGCTGATCACGTTGATGCCCGCTTCGAGCAACTCCACGACGTCCTGCCACCGCTTCTCATTCTTGCTTCCGGCAGCGTTGCTGTGTGCCAGTTCGTCGACGATCACAATTTCCGGGCGGTTGTTAATCACCGCCTGGACATCCATCTCCTCAAGTTCTTTTCCTTTATAAAAAATCTTTTTTCTTGGAATAACAGGAAGGCCCTGCAACAGGGCCTCCGTTTCCACGCGCGCATGGGTTTCGATGTACCCGATCTTGACGTCCACGCCGTTGTTGATCAGGTTGCGTGCTTCCATGAGCATCCGGTAACTTTTTCCCACACCGGCGCTCATACCGATATAGATCTTGAATTTTCCGCGCCTTGATTTTTTTATCAGGTCGAGGAAATGCTGTACCGATTGCTCTTTGTCAGCCATCAAAACCAGATCGTTAGATTGGATATAAGTAAGTTACTGGTTCTTGAAGGATTGTCATTGTTGAGGTAAACCTCTTTTTCTGAAAAGAAGCTTCTTCCTTCAAATCGTGCCATGACATTGGATGCCACCTGGACATTCAGGCATAACCCGGTGCTGTAGGAGCTGAAGCCGTTGACATTCGGAACAACAGGGACAATCATGACGCTTGAAGGATCGCTGAAATATTCTATTCTTCCTGATAACGAAAGTCTGTCATTGAAACTGTACTTGCCGATGAGATTTGCCTGCCACCACTGCTTGGACGATTTAGCGCCACCCGAGTCTTCCATGTCCTGAGAGCCCCCGTACAAGCATCCGGTTGCAGAGATCCGGTTCTTGGCATAAATGAAGAAGACATCTGAAAAATACCGGGTGCGAAACTGCGGTGACGCCGTGGAACGTTCATCACCGATGTAGGTGTTCCAGTTCAAAAGTAAGTTGTTGTTAGGACGGAATTCAACCTGGGTACCGAGTGATTTCCCTTTGTTCTGATCAACAATTTGCTGCCAGCCATTTAATAAATAAAGATATACGTTGGTTTTGGTACTGACAGGTACCGTAAGCTTAACTCCTGACAAATAGTAAGGGACGTATTCAGGTGCAAAGGAACGCGTATACATCAGGTGATCTTTTGAAATGGCGCTCTCATTCGTATAGGGAGAGCCAAGAATCCCTGCATCAAGCCAGATATTTTTCGAATCAGAGAGGCGGATGCCGACACTGGCCTCAATGAAGTTCTTCAACGTTCCGGGTTCATTGACGTAGTTAGCGTTTACGTATGATCCGAATCCCGGAACAAATCGTGCCCTGAGGCGAGATGAGCTATACTTAACGTCCACATACGCGAGGTTGATGGTCATTTCATTGTGGCGGGCCATTGAAACAAAGTACGACCGTTCCCCGGATGCCGGTTTGTTGAAATCATACCCATAATAAGAGTCGATGTATGCGCTTACGACAACCTTGCCCTGGTAATTGAAACCAGTGGTGTCCATCGTTGCTGTATTAATTACCTGGGCATTGCAAGTGATAGCAAAAAGCAACGTGCCCAGACAAATTGAAATCTTTTTCATGTTTTTAGTTAAATTTTTTGTGAGTAGTTGATTACCGGAGTTTGTCCATAGCGACGTTGAGTTCTAAAACATTTACAGTTTCGGTACCCAACAGCCCGAACAGAGGCCGGTGAATGTGGTGTGTCACGAGCGAATCAAGTTTTTCTTTCTTTAAACCGCGGGCGCTTGCGATCCGCGATACCTGAATGAATGCTGCCTTCGGTGAGATGTCCGGATCCAATCCTCCGCCAGAAGCGGTAATGAGGTCAACGGGTATATCCTTCTTCTCAGTCCCTGCATTCTGACTGAGAAAGACATTCAAGCGTTCTTCAACCTGTGCGAGGTATTCAGGATTTGTCGGGCCCTTGTTCGAACCACCGGTGGAAGCTGCGTTGTATCCCACTGCGGAAGGGCGGCCATTAAAATATTTCCCGGAGGTGAAGGATTGTCCGATCACTTCAAATCCAACGACTTTGCCGTTAACAACCACCGGTTTACCATCACCACCACCCGGAGCTGTAAAAGTGGCAATGCCAGTAATGACAAGCGGATAGATAACCCCGAACAGGATCATGGTAAGCGCGGTAATCTTGAGACTTGTAACCAAATATGTTTTCATAACAGTGGTGTTAGAATCAAATCAATGAGTTTAATGCCGATGAAAGGTGTAATAATTCCACCCAGGCCATAAATGAACAGGTTCCTGGTCAGGAGTGATGCCGCACCAATAGGCTTGTACTGGACTCCGCGCAACGCGAGCGGGATCAGCACCGGTATGATGACCGCGTTGAAGATCACAGCCGACAGGATTGCGCTGTCGGGACTGGTCAGCTGCATGATATTCATCGCCTGCAATGCAGGGATTGAGGTGATAAATAACGCCGGGATGATCGCAAAGAATTTTGCGACGTCGTTGGCAATTGAAAAAGTTGTCAACGTACCGCGCGTGATTAGCAGCTGCTTACCGATTTCAACAACCTCGATCAGTTTGGTCGGGTCGTTGTCGAGATCAACCATGTTGCCGGCTTCTTTGGCGGCTTGTGTTCCGCTGTTCATGGCAACGCCCACGTCTGCCTGAGCGAGGGCGGGCGCATCGTTTGTTCCGTCGCCCATCATCGCCACCAGTTTCCCTTCGGCCTGCTCTTTACGGATGTATTCCAGTTTGTCCTCGGGACTCGCCTCGGCGATGAAGTCGTCCACACCTGCGACGGCGGAGATGTATTTCGCGGTTAATGGATTGTCTCCCGTGACCATAACCGTTTTCACTCCCATTCTGCGCAAGCGCTCAAAGCGTTGGGTGATACCGGGTTTTATCACATCCTGTAATTCGATCGCACCAATGACGATGTCATTTTCGGCAACGACCAGCGGCGTTCCTCCATTGTCAGAAATTTCGGCAACTGATTTTTTTATATCCTCAGGAAACGTGTGCCCACTTTTTTCAACCAGCTTTTTGATCGAATCGAACGCACCCTTGCGAAGGCGGCGACCATTGAGATCAATACCGGATGACCTTGTCTCGGCGCTGAACTTGATCACTTTGGCTCCGGGCAATCCGTAGTTCGCGTCGGTGACGCTGCCAATCATTGACGGATGCTTGTAACCTTTCTTTGCTGCGAGCTCCACAATCGATTTTCCTTCCGGCGTCTCGTCGGCGAGAGAAGAGATCGTAGCGCATTCCATGAGATAATCCTCATTGTAGTCTTTTGAAGGATAGAACTGAGTCGCCTTGCGGTTTCCGATCGTGATGGTCCCGGTTTTGTCCAGCAACAGCACGTCAATGTCGCCGGCGGTTTCGACAGCGCGCCCTGATTTAGCGATCACATTGGCCCGAAGAGCCCGGTCCATCCCGGCAATACCGATCGCCGACAACAGTCCGCCGATGGTCGTCGGGATCAGGCAAACAAACAAGGCAATGAGAGCGCCGATGTTGATGGATGTGTGGGCATAGTCACCGAATGGTTTTAGAGTCACGGTAACTAAAAGAAAGACGATGGTGAATCCTGATAACAAAATGGTCAGAGCGATTTCATTAGGTGTTTTTTGGCGGGAGGCACCTTCCACCAGGGCGATCATTTTATCCAGGAAGCTTTCACCCGCTTCGGTCGTGACAAGCACTTTGATTTTGTCGGAAAGCACTTTTGTTCCACCGGTTACACTTGACTTATCGCCACCTGATTCACGGATGACAGGCGCCGACTCTCCGGTGATGGCGCTTTCGTCGATGGTAGCAATGCCTTCTGTGATCTCGCCATCCGACGGAATGATGTCTCCGGCTTCACAAAGGAATATGTCGCCCTTCTTCAAATTCGAAGAGCTCATGACTTCAATCTTATCGCCAACAATCACTTTGGCAGGTGTCTCTTCGCGCGTCTTGCGCAACGAATCTGCCTGGGCCTTGCCGCGGGCTTCTGCGATGGCCTCCGCGAAATTGGCAAACAGCAAAGTGAGCAGCAGGATCACAAAAATGGAGACATTATAGAAGGGAGATCCCTGGTCGGCATTTGAAAATGAATACACACTCACAGCCAGCATGATGACCGTACCGATTTCCACGCAAAACATGACGGGATTCTTCATCATCAGCCGTGGATTGAGCTTTGTAAACGATTGGCGGATCCCTTCGCGCACAAGCGCCGGTTCAAATAATCCTGTATTTTGATTGACTCTTTTCATATCGCTATCGATTAAAAAAAAATTATAGAGAGAAATATTCAGCGAGAGGGCCCAGTGTGAGTGCCGGAAAGAATGACAGCGCTGCTATGATGAAGATCACAGCCAGTAGTACGGTATTGAAAGCAACCGTGTCGACTCTTAACGTGCCTGAACTTTCGGGAATATATTTTTTGGCGGCCATCGACCCCGCGATCGCCAACGGGCCAATGATCGGAATGAAGCGTCCGAGGATCATGACGACCCCGCACATGATATTCCAGAATGGTGTGGCATCTCCCAATCCTTCGAATCCGGAACCATTGTTTGCCGCAGAAGAGGTAAACTCATACAACATCTCGCTAAAGCCATGGAACGAAGGATTGTTCAGCCATCCGATATCCGGATTACGAGCGTGGGTGTATGAGGCAATTGCGGTCGTTACAAGGATCAGCATCGGATGGGTGATTGCCACCAGGGCTGCAATTTTCACTTCCTTCGCTTCGATCTTTTTTCCGAAGAGTTCGGGAGTTCTTCCGACCATCAAGCCTGAGATAAACACCGCAATGACAACGAACACGAAGAAGTTGATGAAGCCTACGCCTACACCACCATAGATGGCGTTGATCATCATGTCCAACATGAATATGCCGCCGGATAATGGTGTGTGGCTATCGTGCATTGAATTCACGGATCCATTGGATGTTGAGGTTGTTGAGACACCCCACAATGCGCTCGCCGCGGTTCCGAAGCGTACTTCTTTTCCTTCCATGTTGCCGAGTGAATTATCAATTCCCATGGCAGCAATCTTCGGATTACCCTGCATTTCAAAATACACCGATCCGGCAACAAACGAGACGAATACCACCGTCATCGTCAGAAAGAAGGCGTAGCCCACTTTAGGACGCCCGATATAGAATCCAAATGCGAATACCAGTGCAATCGGAATGAATAGGATGGCAAAATTTTCCGCGATGTTGGTGAGGTACGTTGGGTTTTCGAAAGGATGCGTTGAGTTGGGGCCGAAGTAGCCGCCGCCGTTTGTACCAACCTGCTTGATGGCCACCATCGGCGCTACAGGTCCGCGCGCAACGTTCACGGTATCGCCTTCCATCGTAATCACTGTATCGGCGCCTTTGAACGTCGATGGAGTTCCTTCCCAGATCAATATCAGCGCTACAACAAAAGCGACCGGCAGGAGAATACGGGTGCAGCTTTTTAGAAACAGTTTGTAAAAATTGCCCAGGTCGCCTGACTGCTTCTGTGCAATTCCCTTGAAAAGCATGGCCATGGCGGCAATGCCGGTGCCGGCGCTCACGAATTGCAGGAAGCAGAAAACAAGCAGCTGGGTCAGGTAGCTTGCGCCCGTCTCTCCGCTATAATGCTGCAGGTTCGTGTTGGTCATGAAGCTGATGGCCGTATTAAATGCTGTAGTCGGCTCCATTGCAGCAATGCCATCTGGATTCCAGAACGGGTGATAGCCTTGTGTTAACAGGATGGTGATGGCTGCGAGGAAGAAAATAAGGTTGAGCACCAGCATGGCTTTCATTGCTTCCTTCCAATCCATCTGTTTTTTCCAATCGATTCCGGATAACCGGTAGATGAAGCGCTCGATCGGAAACATGAAGTCCGACCAGGTCTTCTCACCTTTGAATATTTTCGAGCAATATCTTCCGAACGGAATCGCAAGGATTGCCGTCAACAGGAAAATGGCTATGACGCCCAGTATTTCAGTGTTCATAAAATGAATATTTACTTCAGAATTTTTCAGGTTTGAGAAGCGCATACAGGAGGTAAGCGAATACCGCCAGGCAGATAACAAGGAGTAATATCATAGCGATTAGATTTTGTCGAAAACGTCAATCAGTTTGTACAGCAGCCAAAAGCAAGTGGCGCCGAGCAGGATCATCAATAAGGCAGTCATGTATTCAGAGTTTGATTAGGTTTTATGAAGGTGTATAAGTCAATAGGTGCATGTTCTGACATTCGTCATCTTATATGATGATTTTTGTTATAGTCCTCCCACCAGGTGAAGGCGTTGATATTCCTCCGCCAATTCTTTGGGAAACAGACCTTTCGCAAGCTTCCGCAATGCATCGTTTTGGTCGAGCGCATACGAAATCGCATAGAGATAGACATTGACGATTGAATTTTTCACCGTGTTATTTCCCTCTTTGAAGAGGCGGAATGCCAGGTTCAGGTGCGATTCAAATTTTTTGGTCCTTCCCTCGTCACACAGCGCGAGCGAAGACTGAGCAAACTTTTGCACAGAACTGTAGAGTTCTTTCGTGTAGTCGAATCCGGGTGCTTTGCTATCAGGAATTTCTCCCTCAAGCATGATCAAAGCAATTTTTTCGTTAATCATAATTACTGGAGTTTATTTTTCAAGTCGCCTGTTTCACTCACTGCGGCCATCAGCGAATCGCCGAGATTTCTTTGAGCGAGCGTGCGCAAATGCGGGTTGGCACTGAGGGCAAGGCCTATTTTTGAATAGGCTTTGGTCATCAGGGTTTTGATCTCAGGAGAAGATTCCTCGTAGAGCCTATTGATTACGCTAAGCTGTGTTTCAAACCTGTTCAGATTGCCTTCAGAAAGCGTAACGATGAATGATGCATGTGTCTGCATCAGATCGACAAGATACCTGCTCTGCAACAAGGTCAATTCCGATGGCGATAACTCGTCTTCAATAAGCCTTATAGCACTTCCCACGTATACCATACCCGTTCTATATAGTCTGGAGCCCCGTGGCGATTTACAAGCCAGAAATACAATGGACTTGAAATCAGATAATTAGGAGGCGGTGACAAGTAATGAGGCTACCAAAATGAAAATGCTTTTTTCAAAATGGAAGGCTGGACACAGAGGGGATTATCCCAACTTGTATTCGTCGAGTTTTCGGTAGAGGGTGGTGAGGCCGATGTTGAGGAGTCGGGCTGTTTCTGCCTTGTTCCCACCGGTGTGTCGAAGCACCTTTAATATATGTGCTTTCTCGGCCGCGCTTAACGTTAAAGAATTGGAGCCTTGGTCTGGTTCAAAATCCGAAGGCAACAGCGACGCGGCCAACTCGCCATCAGCAAGGATGACGCATCGCTCGATCACGTTTTTCAGTTCCCGTATGTTCCCTTTCCACGGGTGATCCTGCAATGCGCGAATGAAGTCTGGCGAGACCACCGGCTCTTGCTTGTTGGTCTTCAGGGAAAATTGCGTAATGAAGTACCTGGCGAGCACGGGAATATCATCCTTGCGTTCGCGCAACGTCGGGAGGGAGATCGTAAAGACAGAAAGCCGGTAAAAAAGATCCTTGCGGAATGTGCCGGACTCCGATTCTTTTTCAATGTCGCGGTTGGTCGCCGCAATGAATCTGACATCTACGCGGCGCGGCTTGCTGTCACCTACACGATAATATTCGCCTGTCTCGAGCACGCGAAGCAACTTGGCCTGAAGGTCGAGATGCATCTCACCGATTTCATCCAGAAACAACGTTCCGCCGTTGGCTTCATCGAGAAATCCTTTCTTTGTTTTGACGGCTCCGGTGAAAGCGCCCTCAGCATGTCCAAAGAGCTCACTTTCGAGCAGATCTTTTGGAAAAGCGCTGCAGTTCACCGCGACAAATGGCTGGAGCTCGCGGGGACTCTCGTAATGAATGGACTGTGCAAACACTTCTTTGCCCGTCCCGGTTTCTCCCAACAGCAATACTGTCGTGTTGGTAGCGGCTACCTTCCTCGCTAGTGCTATGCTTTTTTGAAGACTCTGGTTGGCGCCCAGGATATTATTGAATCCAAATTTCTCCTGAAGCTTTGCCTGCAGGTGAAGTACCTTTTGCTGAAGCCGTGCTTTTTCCGACGCTTTGTTGAGCAGGGGAATTATTTTTTCCTGGTGATCTCCTTTGGTGAGATAGTCGAACGCCCCATTCTTCATGGCGGTGACTCCATCCTGAATGGTCCCAAATGCCGTGAGCACAATCACTTCTATGGCCGGAAATTCTTTCTTGATTTTCGCGGTAAGATCCACGCCGTTGCCATCCGGCAATTTTACGTCCGTAATGACTACATCAATCGGGTCACGATGAAGGAGTCGAAGGCCATCCTTAATGGTCGGCGCCTGCACGACATGATATCCCTCCAGCTGAATGACCCTTGCCATTAAGTTGCGGAGAGCTTCCTCATCATCGATTATCAGGATTGTCGTCAAACGTTGCGCAATTAGCTCCGCAAAAATAGACAATAAAGGTATTCCACTCTTCATTGCGGCGAAAGCGCGAAATCGGGATGAAGCGCCCTGCCGAATAGCGGAGGTGCTCATTCATTCACCCCGAGTTCATTGATGAAGTGGAAACATCGTATCGCTTATAACACAGGCAAAACGGGCGTTAAGTTTTTAAAACTATTGACACCGGGCGAACATTGAGCGCCGCAGCGTAGTCCTTCGATATCTTTTTACTTCACCTGAATGATGGTGGAATCTACTTTATTCAGTAGAAATTCCAGCCGAAGCAATTTTTCCCGACGAGAGACGGCTGATGCTTTCTTTGTGGCCCTTATTCTTCGTTTAATTAATACTCTGTGACATCAATCACAGAATGCCGGTTTCAGCGCCCATAGTTTTGCGGGAAATATGGATCTCTTATGCTGAACGGAAGGAATTTGCTGCTTACAATATGGTTGGTTTTTTTACTATTCAATGGATTACGGGCCCAGGAGGGTTCGGTGTCGATTTCACTCGAAGAGGCGATTCTGGAAGCTTCGGTTAATAATAAGTCGATACTGATCTCTCAAACGGATGAAAAAATAGCGGAAGCCAACTACCGGCAAACCAACGCCGTATTTCTGCCCCAGGCTAATGTCTCGTACACGGCCATGACGACCAACAACCCTTTGAATGTTTTTGGCTTCAAACTTCAGCAACAGTCAGTGACAAACAATGACTTCAACCCGGCTGTGTTGAATGACCCTTCGACTACCCAAAACTATATGACGCGAGCCGATGTGCAGATGCCGTTGCTGAACGTAGACATGCTTTACATGCGCAAAGCTGCGCAAAAGCAGATTGAATTTTTCCAATTCAAATCGAAGCGCAACCGCGAGTACGTTCAGTTTGAGGTGCAAAGTGCCTACCTCCAATTGCAACTTTCCTATGTGGTCGTTGCGGTAGTGGAGGAAGCCCATGCTTCGGCAAAGGCAACCTTTGAGTTTACTGAAAACCGTTTTCACCAGGGGTTGCTGCAGAAACCCGACCTTCTTAACTCTAAAATTCAGCTCGCGGCCGTTGATCGTCAGCTCGCGGAAGCAAAAAGCGCTGTAAAAGACGCATCGGATCACCTCAGCCTCCTCATGGGGAGAGCGCCCACTGTCATATATAAGGTAGATGCGATGCCGGAACCGGTCATCGATGCGGTTGAAAAAACGTACGAGACTACGGATCACCGAGCCTTGCAAGCCGCAATCGAGGCTACGGACTACATGGCTAAATCGTCCAGCATGAGTTACCTGCCCAAGCTCAATGCATTTGGCGTCTATCAGTTCAACGACAAAGAAGTTTTCGGCTTTAATTCAAAGTCGTATCTGGCAGGTCTTCAACTTTCCTGGGATCTGTTTAAAGGTACCAGGACAAAACATACCATCGAATCAAAAAACCTGGAGAAAGATAAACTCGTCCGGCAACTGGAGGCGCAAAAAGATCAAAGCCGGAGTGAGCTGGAGAAAAATTACCGGCTGTTAACGGATAATCTCCTTGCGATTCAACAATATAAGACGGCGGTGGAACAGGCGCAGGAAGCAGCCCGCATCCTGACGGATCGCTATCAGCAGGGACTTGCGACGACGACCGATGTATTGATGTCAGGCACGCAGCTCTCGCAGCAGAAGCTCGCTTTGTCTCAAGCCATTTTTAAACATCACGTCACGGCAGCGTACCTGAATTTCTTAAACCAATAACCCGCTAAATGTAAATCAACACATCATGACCAACACAGTGAAGTCAATTGTCATTTTAGGTTTAGTATTCCTCGTGGGTGCGTGCTCAGAGTCTGGTAAGACACAGGCCGTGACCTCTGAACCTCCCATTCCCGTCACCTTGGCCGTCGCTACCATCAGGAGCACGCAGGATATTTCTGCAAGCGGACACATTGAAGCAGGCCAGGCGGCCACCATCAGCACGCGGATCATGGGCTATATCACCCGGATCAATGTAAACGTCGGTGATGTTGTTGAAAAAGGGCAGTTGCTTGTCATGATAAGCAATGATGATATGCTCGCAAAAAAAGCACAGGCTGAAGCCGGTCTTGGTCAGGCACAAGTTGCTTTCTCCAATGCTGAAAAAGATTTTCATCGCTTTGCAGAGCTGCATAAAAAACAAAGCGCTTCTGATAAGGAGCTTGAAAGCAGTACGCTGCAATATGCTTCCGCCAAAGCACAGGTTGAGTCGGCCCGGCAGATGCTCAGTGAAATCACCGCGATGCTCACGTATACCCGTCTTACTGCTCCGTTTTCTGGTGTGGTCACACAAAAGATGATGGACACAGGAAACATGGCAAGCCCGGGTATGCCGATCCTGGCCATAGAACAAACGCAGGGACTTCAGGTGAGTGCCACCGTTTCAGAAGGCGATATTAACAAAGTGAAGAAAGGAACTCCGGTGAGCATTGATGTAAAGTCCATCGGCACCAGCCTTAGAGGAGTCATTACTGAGATCAGCCAATCCTCCAACCTATCGGGTGGACAGTACCAGATCAAAATTGACCTGGCTGATTTTTCCGGTAAAGGTCTTTATGCCGGCATGTATGTAAACGTGTTGATTCCAGTTAGCAACACTTCGATCATGGGCGATGCGGGTAGTCCACTGGTGCCGGTCGCCAGCATCATTCACCGTGATCAGCTGACAGGACTTTATACCGTCAGTGATACGCATACTGCTTTGCTGCGATGGGTGCGTCTTGGCAAAGTGTATGGCGTCACGGTGGAAGTTCTTTCAGGGCTTGGCAAGAATGAAAAGTTCATTCTCCATGCTGAGGGCAAACTGTACAATGGTGCATTGGTAAAAGAGCTGTCCAACTAGCATTACCCAACAAAAACTTTTACAACTGATTTTATGCAAGAAGGTTTCTCTGGCAAAATAGCGAGCGCATTCATTAACTCGAAACTGACCATCTTGCTGATGGTGGCATTTCTGCTCATCGGTGGATACAGCACGTTCCTGATACCCCGTGAGGAAGAGCCTCAGATTGAGGTGCCGATCGCTGACCTATTTATCGGCTTCCCGGGTGCTTCCCCGAAAGAAGTGGAAACAAAAGTAACCGCGCCGCTTGAAAAGATTGTCTCCAACGTGAAAGGTGTTGAGTATGTCTATTCCACCTCGATGAATGGGCAGGTGATGCTGATCGTTCAGTTCTACGTGGGCGAAGATGTGGAGCGATCCATGGTGAAGCTTTACAACGAGATCATGAAAAACATGGATCGGATGCCTCAGGGGGTCACACTGCCCCTGATTAAAACACGCGCCATTGATGATGTTCCCGTGCTCGGCCTCACGCTGTGGAGTGACACCTATGATGACTATCGACTGCGGCAGTTAGGGGAAGAGTTGACCAGTGAAATCAAAAAGATTCCCGACGTGGCAGCCGTTACCATTACTGGTGGCCGGAGTCGTGAAGTGAAGGTGGTGCTGGATAAAGAGAGGATGGCAGAAAGCCATGTGGATTTTTTATCCATAGGCAAGCAGGTCATGGGGAGTAATTCGCAATTGGCTTCGGGCACTCTGCTAAGGAGTGATACCGCTTTCTCTGTGGAGACCGGAAATTTTCTCACCACAGCGGAAGAGGTGGGAAATCTGATCGTGGGAGCAAATGGTCAGCGTCCGGTTTACTTAAAGCAGGTCGCTACCGTCGAAGATGGCCCCGCCACGCCAAGTCAGTATGTTTTCTTCGGTAATGGACAGGCCAATCCAACAGCGGCAGCGGAATTTAAATCCGAATATCCCGCCGTTACACTTTCCATCGCAAAGAAGAAAGGTGCGGATGCCATGCATCTGTCCGAATTGATTCTTCACAAGGTCGATTACCTCAAGAAGGATTTAGTCCCTGATGATATTCACGTGACCACCACGCGCAACTATGGTGAGACCGCCTCCGAAAAAGTTGGTGAATTATTATTCCATTTATTGGTAGCCATTATTGTCGTTACCCTCTTTGTGATGATGGCAATGGGATGGAGGGGAGGTTTGGTGGTTTTTCTTTCGGTGCCGGTCACGTTCGCGCTGACCTTGTTCGGTTACTACATCATGGGTTATACCCTCAATCGAATTACGCTTTTTGCGCTTGTTTTCATTACCGGTATCGTGGTGGATGATTCCATCATCATTGCAGAAAACATGCACCGCCATTTTAAGATGAAGCGTCTTCCACTCCTACAGGCGGCGATCTACGCTATCAACGAGGTCGGAAATCCTACCATACTGGCTACGTTCACCGTCATTGCGGCTGTATTGCCGATGGCATTTGTATCGGGATTGATGGGCCCGTACATGAGTCCCATGCCCATTGGCGCTTCCATTGCGATGATGCTCTCGTTGATCGTCGCGTTGACTCTTACACCGTACCTGGGATATATCTTTCTTCGCGAAAAGGATGGGCATCACGAGAAACCGGTAGCTGCTCTGGAGCAATCGCGCATCTATAAGATTTATTACTTATTCATTAACCCGATGCTGGAAGTTCGCTGGAAGCGATGGACGTTCATCGTGGGTATTGTTGTGATCCTGCTGGGCTCGCTGTCATTATTCTATACCAAAGCGGTGGCGGTGAAGATGCTGCCCTTTGATAACAAGAATGAATTCCAGGTGGTCATTGATATGCCCGAAGGCACTACCCTTGAGCGCACCGCCGCGGTGACGCGGGAGATTTCAGCCTATGTCTCCCGCGAGCCCTGGGTTGTCAACTACCAGGACTATGTCGGCACGGCAGGCCCGATCAGTTTCAATGGACTGGTACGTCATTATGATCTGCGCAAGGGGGATCATGTGGCTGATATCCAGGTGAACCTGGTGGATAAAGGTGAACGGAGTATTCAAAGCCATGACATTGTGAAGTCGATGAGGCCTTCGATTCAGGCGATCGCTGAAAAATATAATGCCAACGTGAAATTAGTGGAAGTGCCGCCGGGTCCCCCGGTGCTTTCCACGCTTGTGGCAGAAGTATATGGTCCCGACTACGACGCTCAGATTGCTGTGGCAAAACAGATCAAAGCTAAAATCGCCGTGACTGACGATGTGGTGGATACCGACTGGATGGTGGAAGACGATCTGCCCCACTACAATTTTTCCGTTGACAAGGAGAAGGCCATGCTGTCCGGCATCGCCCCGTCACAAGTGGTGATGACGATGAATGCGGCACTCTCCGGTCAAAATGTGGGCACGCTTCATAAACCTGCCGCCTTTGAGCCTATCAACATTGTATTACAGCTGAGTGATGTTGACAAGACCAACCTGGACGACCTCCGCAGCCTGAAAATAATCAATCAACAAGGTCAGGCAATCCCGGTTGGAGACCTGGTTCACATTAGAAAGGATATGAAAGAGAAAAGCATTTTCCGCAAGAACCAAAAGCGGGTGGTCTATATCGTGGCAGATATGGCCGGCAAACTGGAAAGCCCCTTCTATGCGATGAATAAAATTTCGGAGGGGATCAAGGGCATCCGGATACCGGAAGGATATTCCATCCTTGAAGCCTACAGCCAGCAGCCGGAACTCGAAGATAATTTTACGCTGAAATGGGATGGTGAGTGGCAGATTACCTATGAGGTGTTCCGCGACTTAGGCATCGCATTCCTCGTGGTGATCATTATTATTTATATGCTCATCGTGGGATGGTTTCAGAATTTTACCGTTCCCCTGGTCATGCTCGCGGCCATTCCGTTGTCGCTCGTGGGGATTGTGCTCGGTCACTGGCTCATGGGCGCTTATTTCAGCGCGACCTCGATGATTGGATTTATTGCGCTTGCCGGTGTGATGGTTCGAAACTCCATCCTGCTGATTGACTTTATTAATATCAGGCTGGCCGAGGGCATCAATCTTAAACAAGCCATTATCGAAGCCGGCGCCGTTCGCACCACGCCGATTCTCTTGACAGCGGGTGCCGTGGCGTTGGGCGCGATTGTCATTTTGTTCGATCCGATTTTTCAGGGACTTGCTATCTCATTGATGGGAGGAACGGTCACCTCCACGTTTCTCACGCTGCTGGTCGTTCCATTGCTCTACTTCAGAATGATGCGCGGCGCGACAAAATAAAACGTGGGGTTCCAGAATTTTTTCCACCGGAAATGATTGTGCGCAAAGTGAATTCTTGCTGAAAATGAACCCACAACGGGTTTGCCAATGGCTTTTTATGGTTCGGTGACAAGGGTCACAGAGCAATCCAGTTGTGCTGCCTACATTTGTTGTCTTTTAAATGAACCTAGGATGAGAGGCAAAGGAACCCGTTTGTACAGCATTTTATTTCATAGGTGTCCCCGGTGTCACGAGGGTAATCTTTTTACATCCGGTGCTTACTCAAAGAATTTTTCAAAAATGCCCGAGACCTGTTCACATTGCGGCTTACGTTATGAACAAGAGCCTTCTTTTTTCTCCGGAGCCATGTATGTGAGTCATGCCCTTCAGGTGGCCTTGTTCACCACCGTTTACGTTGCGTTGCGTGTGTTATTTGATCCGCCCGTCGACGTATATGTGTTGGGCACGATCACCGTGGCGTTGATTTTATTTCCTATCACCTTCCGCCTGTCGCGGGCGATTTACATCAATTTTTTTGTTGGCTATCAGGGAGAAATTCTGAATGAAAATGCTGACCCTGCAAGCCGGGGGCAAAGGTGAACTTGCGCGTGTACGCCACCGATCCGCCGATGCAAGTCCATAGCAGATCCTGAAGGGTTGCCTGGTAAAGACCTGACCCAAGTGCTGACGTCAAAAACCGTCATCTATCGCGGATTTTCAAAGAATTTAGTCACTAATCCGACGAATTGGCACTGCCTTTCTGGGCAATTTTAAGCCTTAATTAAAGAGAAAGGTGATTATTCTCTATTGTTTGTCGGTTTACATTGCCATGGGGGTGCTGTTTTCAGTCCCCTTCCAAATCTCCTGGATTAAGGTTCTGGACGAAGGTGTTCACGGAACTTCATTCTTTTTCAGACTTATCTTATTGCCGGGTACTGTGGTCTTCTGGCCGGTTCTATTGAGAAAGGTCATTCGTGCAAAATCACAACTCCCATGATCCGCCCGCTGAGACGCTATCACTATTACGTATGGCGGCTGCTGGCCCTGCTTCTGCCATTGCTTTTTATTCTTGCGATCCTCTGGAGACCCGTTCAAAAAGATGAGCGTGAGCATGGCGAATACCCTAAAGCGGAAAAACCATGAGCGCATCCTATCAAGCTATTCTCTGGAACAGACAGAAAAAAGTTTATGACTGGGTCATCGCTATTTTTGTCGTTGCATACCTGATCAGTTTCATCACCGTTAACCTGATTGTAAACCCTGAGATAACCCAGGAGACGCTGATCATCCGTTCCTTCGGAACCCTTGCCATTTTTTTACTACACGTTATTTTAATGATCGGTCCGGCTGCCCGGCTTAATACAGTATTTCTTCCCTTATTATACAATCGCCGCCATCTGGGCGTAACGATGTTTTTTATTGCCGCAATTCATGGTGTGTTTTCCATTATTCAATTCCATTCTCTTGGCAACGCGCCGGCGCTGATATCGGTATTTACCTCAAATACCCATTATGAATCGCTTACACGCTTTCCGTTTCAGGCGCTCGGATTTGCTGCACTCATTATTTTCTTCCTGATGGCGATTACAAGTCACGATTTCTGGCTCGCGAACCTGACGCCCCGCATTTGGAAAACACTGCACATGTTGGTGTACGTCGCTTATGCGTTGATCATTCTTCACGTTCTGTTGGGAGTGCTTCAATTCGAGACATCACCGGTATTGGTAGGCCTTCTCGCCATGGGTTTCCTGCTCATCAACACACTTCATATTACAGCCAGCGCTCAGGAGTCCCGCGTTGATGCCAAGAACCAGTCCCTCACGCTGGATGGATTTGTGATGATTGGAACGGTAGACTCTATTAAGGAGAAACGCGCCAAGGTGGTCTGCCTCAGCGAAGAACGAATCGCCATCTTCAAATACGATAACAAAATTTCAGCGGTGTCCAATGTGTGCAAGCATCAGAATGGGCCATTGGGTGAAGGACGAATTATCGATGGCTGCATTACTTGTCCATGGCATGGCTATCAGTACTTGCCTCACAACGGAAGTTCGCCGCCGCCCTTCAAAGAGAAAGTTGCGACCTACGAAGTGAGGATATTGGACAATGAGGTGTGGATTAATCCAAAGCCTTACCCCGACGGGACCGCCCTTGAACCAGCTATAATCAAACAAGGATGAAAGGGAATCTGATACCGGAACCGGACGAATTCTTTGTTGGCTATCTCCCCGATGCGCCGCCAAAAACCTCATCCTTTCTAAAGAAGGTGATTGTGTTGATTGGCTTGACGATGGTGCTTGTAGCAGTTTTAATAGGTGTAAGTCAGAAGAAATTTTCGACGGGGAACTTTGAGTATGGAAAATTTACCCAGGTGGAGGGGTATATTTTTAAGAAACCCGTTCCCCATATCCGCCAGCTTCTTCGTTCTGATTCATCCCATCAGTTGTATAAGACGATACTGCTTGTAGGCTCCGGAAAGTTCGGAGCGGAAAAGACCCTGGCTGAATTTGAATCCCGGCTTGGTTCACTGGAAGGAAAGTTTGTGAGCGTTTCTGGTGAGATGATCTATGACGAAAGCAAGACTTTGCTTCAGGTGGTGAATGAACATGTGCCGGTATTGTTGAATCAACCCCCAATGACCCTTGCGGCAGAATTAAGAGTTGAAAGTCAACTCACGCTTCAGGGCGAAATCGTGGATCCCAAATGTTATTTCGGCGTGATGAAGCCAGGCGAAGGAAAACCGCACCGGTCTTGTGCGATCCGATGCATTGCCGGAGGCATTCCGCCTGTGTTTCGTGTTAATGAGAAGGATCAACATTACATTTTATTGGATGAAAATTTCAATCCCATAAACGATCTGGTGTTGGCCGTGGTAGGAGATAACATCACATTGACGGGGAGGTCCGTTCAGTTTGACAACTGGAAGATATTACTGGTTGAGAAGAAAAACCTGGTTGTTCAGGCGAAGGCGGCAATCTTGCTTCGCACGCGGATGGCCATGGAGAAGGATATTACACTTTGTAGATAACAGTATGAACATCTTAATTACCGGGTCCTCCGGCAATCTTGGTAAGGCAACGGTTGCCAAATTTATTGCTGAAGGCCATCATGTGATTGCAACGGTATCACCCGGAAAAAAACCGGCTCACACACATCCATCCATGTCGGCCTACGAGGCGGATCTTACGAATGAAATTTCTGTCAGGGATACGTTTAGAAAAATTATTGCGGATCATGATCGAATAGATGTTGCCGTATTGACTGTTGGAAGTTATGCCCAGGGCACGATAGCAGATACGGATTCAGAAGCGTTGACGAAAATGATGACCCTGAACTTCAATACAACTTATTTCCTGGCGCGGCCTGTCTTTCTTCACATGCTTGAGCGCGGAGAAGGAAGAATCCAGTTGATCGGCGCTGGTCCAGGCCTTGATTTATCGGAGGGGATTCATTCAGTCGCTTATGCCTTGAGTAAGTCGTTGATCTTTCGCCTTGCTGAAATCTTTAATGCCCAGGCAAGGGGTAAAAATGTGGTCACTTCCGTGGTGGTGCCCGGTACCATTGACACACCGGCCAACCGGTTAGCAAATCCCGACCATGATTATTCAGACTGGGTCTCAGCCGACGAGGTGGCCGACACATTATATTATATGTCGTCTCCGGCCAGCAGGTCCCTGCGCGAACCTGTCCTCAAGATGTATGCGAATTCGTAACTTGGATGGGAACCCTGTCAAAAATGGCATACGTCAATATTTTCAGAAATCTGAAGCGCAAGCCTCCGTCATTTGACCCAACCGTCAAGCCCGCGGACGACAAGGAAAGAGTGCAGGCGTTGCGCCAATTTGAGATTTTTGACACGCCATCTGAAGAAATTTTCAGCGCCTATACGGAACTGGCGGCGTTGACTTTTCACACGCCCATTGGTCTGATGTCATTTGTGGAGGAAGACGTCGTTCATTACAAGCAAGCGTACGGAGTCAATCGCACCGGGGAGTTGGTTCCACGGAAGAACAGCCCCTGTTCTATCGCCATCATGAGCAAAGAAGTTACGCTATTTCGTTATGCGCTTACCGATCCCTGCGTTTTGGCCGACGAAAGTAATCTGTCTGAGGCAGGTTATAAATTTTACGCCGGCGCCCCTTTGATCACCAAGGATGGGTTTGGAATTGGAATGCTTGCCGTGGTGGACAGGGAACCACGTGAATACTCAGACGAGGAAGTGGAAACCCTGAAGCAATTGGCCAGGGAAGTGATGTATGAAATTGAGCTTCGCCTTGAAATGAAAAAGAACATCTCATCCGTTGGCAGCCTGAATGAACGACTTAAGTTGATTCATCAGCGCGTTGAAATTCTCAGAGCGTCCCAATAATCTTACTTTATTTCAAGTACGCTGTTAAATCCGTTGAACGTATCGGGTTCACGAAGGGGGTTGGATACGTCTTCCATCCAATGATGCTCATTTATTAAAAACTTATAACGATAACGACCGGCGGGCAGGAGAGGGATCTCTGCTTTCCAGCGACCGTCTTTACCAGGTGAGAAGAAAATCATTTCTTTCGCCCATTGATTAAAGTCGCCTGAAAGGGTGATCTGATAGGGGCCCTCGTGTTGAATGTAAAACTCTATTTTTTTGTTTTCATAATCTACCCTCGGGCTTTGACCTGGTAAGTCTATCGTTTCTCTTTTTTGTATTTGAACCAACGCTCTCCGCGGATGTACCTGGCCAAATCCCTGCCTCACGGCTTCGTGCTCAGGTAGTCTTTGCGCTGTTCGAAAAAGAAGATTCCTGATATCGAAAGGTGTCAGCGATGGATTGGCTTGTAAGAGTTGGGCCACCACAGCGGCAACGATCGGCGCAGCAAAGGAGGTGCCGTCTACGTGCATGTAGGAGGATGAAATAAATTTGGTGGCCTGCACCCGCTCAACCAGTTTATTTCTCAGGGAAAATGTTCCATCGAAATCAATCCCTGTTGCTGATTTTATTTCGGATCTATGAGCGGAGGTAAACTCAGCCAGTTCAGCTTCTCCGAAACCCAGCAATGTGTGCAGCCACTCTGCCTCACATTTTTCTTTTGTTTCCGGGAGGATCGGAGCCGCGACCCATATGGCCGGGGCAATCAACTCCGGTTTCATCAGCCCATCCGGCGTTTGACCGAATGAAGAATGATATAGGCGTCGGATGTGTTCGAGATTGTTGGAATCGTCCAGACCACCCACGGTGATGACGTTGGGTGAACTGGCGGGTGGCTTGAGCGGCGCCTGCACATCATTTCCCGCGGCCGCCACCACCACAACGCCGTCAGCAATTAATTTTTCCGCCAGCTGACTGACTTTGCTTTCCCGATGTGTTGATGGCTTGTCTTCACCCAGGGACATGCTTACCACACGTATGTCAAATTCTTTATGATGATCGAGTACCCATTGCATCGCCGCGGCGATGTGCTCCGACGTGATGCGCCCGTGGTCGGGATGCTTGTCATTGGTTACCTGAACTTTTATAAGCACGAGGTCGGCGTCAGAGGCGATCCCTTTATAGAGTCCGTTGCTTTTGTATCCATCGCCCGCACATACAACGGACGTCATGGTTCCATGCCAGCTCTCCGGATTGGGGTGCAGGAAGTAATCGTGCCCATTGTCAGGGTTCGTGATGTCAACCAGGGCTTTGACGCGGTTTCGGGTGGCGATCAAGTCATCGTGGAGAAAAAATCCGCTGTCGATGATACAAATTGTAATTCCCTTTCCGGTGAAATGTGGATCGGCATTCACTCTCAGGGGCGTGGGCAGGATGATGAAATCATCGACGCTTTTGATGGGGAAGAACGGCCCTGCTTCAGGGAGTATTCTCTTATGCAAGACCGCCTCGGTATGGTAATAGTCCACACAACGGCTGCAAGCGCCAGATTGCTCTACCCAGTCATTATGTTCACGTTTGATCTTTTCAATGACCTCTTGTTCACTATCAAAATGAAATCTGTAAACCAGTTGATCAACCTGATCACCACACAACGGACACTGAATTAATTGACCGGCCATCTTTATTTTCCGGCAAGTATTCCCAAAGTAAGCAACCGAATCCTGTATATGCTGGTTGACGCGGCGATGAAAAGTGAATGGCCATCTTCACCCCAGGCCATGTTCGCGGCATGTTCCGGTGTCTTAATTCTTCCAAGATACCTGCCTTCCGGCGAGATGATCCAAATGCCGTCAGGTCCGGAACAAAAGACATTTCCACTTGTGTCGACTTTCAGTCCATCGAGCGCGTCTTCTCCGTCTGTTTTATTCATGTCAAAAAACACTTTCCCGTTGGTGAGCGACCCATCAGCCGCCACTTCATAACGCATAATCACCTTGGTGTTGTGGATATCCGTAATGTCCCAATTACTCACATACAAATATTTTTCATCGGGTGAGAACGCGATACCGTTAGGTCCTTTCAGATCCGTCGTCAATAGTTTTACCTGACCTTTGATGACACCATATACGCCGGAGTAGGGAGTTTCTTTTCTCGCGTCGTTGAATGCCATGGGCAGTCCATAAGGAGGATCCGTAAAGAACAATGAGCCATCGCTTCGGTATACCAGATCATTTGGGCTGTTAAGCTTCTTTCCCTGGAAGTTATCGGCGAGAACCGTGACCGGTCCCTTTTTTTCGATTCTTATAACACGCCTTTCTCCGTGCTGGCAGAGCGTGAGCCTTCCCTCTTTGTCAAAGGATAGTCCGTTCGAGCCAGGCTGATGGTATTCATCGATATTGATACCCGCGTAACCACTTTTGGTCCGATAGACTTCTACGTTTCCATTTCCAGGATGCCAGGAATAGACAACGTTTGTATTAGGATCTGAGAACACCAGAAATCCTTCAGGATCCCATGCAGGGCCTTCTGTAAATTGAAAGCCGGTAGCGAGCTTTTCGAGTTTGGTGTTGGGCGCGATAACCTGATCAAGACGGTTGTCGATTTTTACAATTTCTCCCAGATTCTGCCATATCGGATTTTTAGGAAACGAAGGATAAAAATCAAGTGTCGCGGAGCGTACCCAGATATAGTTTTCCGGTAAATCAGCAATGGGTCCATTGATACCGAGAATGGCGATCTGGATTTTCTGGCCCGCTGTTGCATGATTGGTAAGGATCACGCGATTTCGGGCATTCCAACCTTTTGCAACCGTACCGCCTGACTGACCCGCTGATTTATTTAGTTTTCCATCTACGAATATTTCAGCGTAATCATCCATCACAATTTCAAATACCACAGTCGAACCTGCGATCGGAAAATTTCCCAATTTTTCTGGCAGCGTGACATTGATTCTGTACCAATTAAAGGAGAGAAGACCAGTGCCTCGTCGATCTTCGAGTGTGGTCGGATCAAGCTTTTCCCACCGACTGTCGTCAAAGTCTTTGACCCCCGCTTTGGGTGCGATATCATGAGTCTTAATCGATCTGCCCGTGGGATAAAGTGAAAGTTTATCATCCGCCGATGGTCCGGGTGATTTAAAATCCTTGTCAATTATTTGCACATCACTATAGCGCCATTCACCCTTGACCAGGTCAATACCTTCTTTTGTCTTGAGATTCACAATCGCCGCGGGCTTGTCAAGAGACAATTCGACGGACTCTTGCGCCCATGCCGGTAAGCAAAAAAGGAAGAAGCCCGCCGTGACGCGAAGCTTCTTCATCAACAACCCTGTTGTGTTCATGCTAGTCAATTTTTGTTTTAGCACCTGCCAACGCGATTTCAACATCCTGAGCGGACGTGGCGGCTCCGCTAACACCAATGGCGCCAACGATTTCACCGTTCACCAGAATCGGTACTCCGCCTTCCAACATCACATAGCCTACCGTTATCAATGGCGTGCGGCCTTCTTTAATCTTGTTCTCCATATTCTGTGTGGGCTGTTCGAACATCACGGCTGTGTGCGCTTTTTCATAGGCTACCATGGCCGATCCGGCGAACGTTGTTTCCGGCCGCTCCACAAAAAGAAGATTGCCCCCGCGATCAACGATTGCAATAGACGGTCCGCCATGCGGAGCGTTGACACTCATCGCATACTTGCGGGCCTCAGCGATAATTTTCTTGGCTGCTTCGAGGGTTAAAGACTTTGAGCTGGTCGTTTGAGCGTTCACCGCAAAACTTGCCAGTGATAACACGAGTATGAATATCTTTTTCATTTTTGTTGATGTTTCGTTTTGTTTTTATGAGAAATCCCAATGAGTTTCAAACCCCAATTATTTCGCAGGCTTGTCAAATTTTACTTTGTGTCCTGCTTTCTTTTCTTCCACGCCAGGCCATTTCGTGTCAGCTTTCACGATGTTATTTTTTACATCTTTATAGAAAAGATCATAAGCCTCCTGGGTATGCTGAAGCATAAGCCGGCCATCTTCAACGGAAAAGATTTCAGGATTCACGGGACGGACTTTGCCAAGGCTCATGGCATAGGCACAGAAACCACCATACTGCGGAAGGTATTTTTTAGGCATCTCGCGGAAGAGTTCCTGATGCTCGCGTGAAGTGAAGAGGTATTTGGCGCCGTGGAACCATTCGGTAAATTTCTCATCACCCTTCAGCGCTTTGTTGTCGGTATGATAGGCAACCACATCATAACCCTGGTTGGCCAATCCGCTGTCATCAAGGTTGATGAAGAAGTGTTCAACCCCTTTAATCGGAATTTGCTTGCCGCCGTTCTTGACAACCGTCGGCCAGTATTTGTAGGCGTCCACCAACAGACCGTTTGGATTTTTGTTCCATAAGCCGTTTGCCTTCTGATTGTGCTGGCAGATCAAACGGTCAACGCCTTCCGCATCTTTTTGTACGTAACAGAAATTGGGATCGATCGGCGAGACATGCCCCTGTGATACGGCGTAAGCACAAAAGCCACCGAACTGTACTTCATATTTTTTAGGATCCGCATCGAACAGTTTTTTGTTTTCGGCCGAGGAGAAATAGTAAATACTGTTGTTGTATTTGCTCTGGAAGGCTTCAATTCCCTGGGTGGGCTTTCCGATCGTGAAGTAGGCGACTGGGTCATAACCTTCAATCTCAACACCTTTGTCGTCGAGATTGAGCAAAGGTTTTTGGGCGTTTACCTGCTGAGCGATCAACAGTCCAAGTCCAAGGATTGTGGTGAGTAGAGTTTGTTTTAGTTGCATGACGGTCTATGATTTTTGTTCAAAGAAACGGTGCGAGACTGAGTGAGTTTGTCAGGAAAGTTGCCGTCTGATCAAACACGGTGAACTCTTTTACACATGAGCATTCTGAATGTCCACTTTCTGACAGAGCGCGCAACTTTTTTGCGACGTGGCCTGAATGAAAATCCGCAGGAGTTTCCCCCAGAACTTGATGGGTTCCGAATAAACTCGCTGAAGTTCGATTTAGAGATGCGTCGAGTTACTTCTCAAATATTCCGATCACATGTCCGTCAGGATCGCGGAGGTAAAACCCTTTTTTATAGGAATATGATTGTGATGGTATCGTGATCACCGTGGTGGACAATAGTGTCACGTGACTGGCCTTTAATTTTTCAAATAAAGCAGCCGCGTTGTCTGTTGTCATGATCGTCTCCCAATGGAGAAGATCATCCGCGCGTTCATCGCGAGGGTAGGGCCGGCCGGTGGTTGGGGCGAGATATTCGAGAAATTCAACGCCTATGCCTTGTGCCGCTTTGTTTCCTGAAATGTGAAGACTCGCGCCTTGCACGTTGTTCAGATGTTCCTGTTCGGTGCCGAAGTTGAAGCTTTCACCCTGGTATTTTACGCCGAGCAGGTCACCATAGAATTTTTTACTTGCTTCTGTGTTGGAGATTCCGATGGCGGTATGATCGATGCCCAGAAATATTTTATCTGTCTTCAGCTGCCACTTTGCATTTCCTTTTCCCGGAGGAAAATAAATGAGCTCCAGGTTGTGGCCGGCCGGATCACGAAAGTAAAATGCCTTCACACCTTCAGCGGCGGGAATGGTTTTAGGCAATGTCTGCGGGCCTGTGGATACATGCTGAACATTGAACTTCCGCAACCTGGCGTAGGCGGAATCCATGTTGCTGACCACAATGGCAATGTGTTGAAACCATAAATCATTGCTCTTTGAATCCTCAGGTATAGACCGGCCACCCGCGGTGAGGTAGTCTGTCAACTCGATCTCTTCGCTGCCGAGACGGAGACGCACCTTTCTGTAGCGGATACCAAAGACATCTTTTAATTGCTCATAGACTGGTCCTTCAACCTCTACGTCTGAAATTTTTTCAAACGGCAGAACCTTTGTGAAAAAATCGAGGGCCCGGTTCATATCCTGAACGGTAATACCGACGGCATCAACACGGTTTACTATTTGTGATTGTGCATTGAGGCTGGCGGCGAGCAGTAAAAAGAAAAAGATCTTTTTCATAGCAGATGGATGATGGGAGTTTTAACGATAGGGTTAAGACTTATCAGAGAGGAAATAATATTCCGGCGGTCAGATCGTACTTATCCAGTTGGGAAACCCATTTTGATTCGGCGAATAAGCGGAACTTGTTGAGCTGTAGTTCACAGCCCCCTCCGGCGTTCACGGCGGTGATCCATTCCGTGAAGGGTTCTTCGCCTTCAGGGTGGCGCGTTACCCTTGACCAGTTGATACCCACCAGAGGATAGAGAGCTATTTTTTCACCCACTTCGAAAAGCTGCTGTGCATTGAAGTTATATTCCACTTCCTTGCGCTTTACAACCTTCCCATTTTCCTGCAGCTCCCGTGTGAGCAATGCGGAGAAGTCCGGACCCACGTGAAAATTGCCGAAGACCCGATAGGTGATGTTGAGATTGAGCCCCGGGTTATCGATATAGCTGCAATAGGTAATGCCAGTGCCCAGAAGCCATCGCGTTTCCTTCTGCGCGTGAGCGTTGGAAAAGAATATGCACAGCAGGACGATGACAACCGGTCTCATCACCTTAATCTTTCAATCAGATGTTTGCCCACCCGCAAGGCGTTGGCCATGATGGTCAGCGAAGGATTGAAGGCGCCTGACGATACAAAGAAGCTAGCGTCGACTGCATATAGATTATCCAGGTCATGCGCTTTGCAGTTCACATCCAGGACCGACGACTTTGGATCTTTGCCAAATTTGAGTGTCCCCATTTGATGCGATACCCCGGAAACGCCAAGATCATAACCCAGTCGCACTGCGTTACGAAGGAGCGGATCTTTTTCCGCAAGCTTGTCCAGTATGTGATAT
The DNA here is from genome assembly GCA_044227305.1 of Cyclobacteriaceae bacterium. Lineage (GTDB taxonomy): Bacteria > Bacteroidota > Bacteroidia > Cytophagales > Cyclobacteriaceae > ELB16-189. The sequence goes on from JBGAFJ010000005.1 coordinate 177,622, forward strand.
AGTTTCTTTTTGAGTCGTGTGTAGGCTTCACGATTATTAACGGTATAGATCGTTTTGATAGAACCGTCTTTTCGCAAGGTCACCTGATTGTTGGGGTCGGGGAGATCCTCGGATGTAATCCAGAAGTCGATGGAATGACCTGAGAGGTGCTCAAAAGATTTGCCATCGATAACACCTTTCGTAAGGTCCATCACCGTGTCGGGATCATTCTTTCCCATGAGCTGGATGGTGCCAAGCGGAAGCTCCGAGTCATCTGCTTTGTGATAGAAATCAGAAAGCGAGAATGACTTTTGAAATTGAGACGTGTTAGGCTTGTTAGAAAAATTTATTACGCAGCCATTCTGGTGAAGCATGTAATTGCGGCCCACCAGTCCGGAGCTGTTTGCAATGCCATCAGGGTTAGAGATACCTTTTGAGCGGAGCAGTATCGCTGCGGAGTTTACCGCACCGGCCGCAAGTACCACGACGTCTGCTTCGAAAGAGAACTTCTCGCCTTGATGGGACACTTCGACGACGGAAATCCGTTTACCTGATTTATCCGTGATCAGTTTGTCTACATGTGCTTTGGTAAGCAGCGTGACATTGGGAGCTTTCAAAGCCTGGCGCAGTGTTACGACCTGTGCGTCTGCTTTTGCTTCTGTCGGATCCGGGAAACCATCAAAATTACTTAACCGAACAGGTGAATAACCCTCTTTGCCATTTTCTCCAAGCCTGATGCCGAGGGGAAGTGGAAAAGGTTTGTATCCAAGCGTGCGAATGTTGTCGAATAGTTCCTGCATACTGGGTTCGTGCTGCAAAGGCCCGAATGGGTACGCTGATTTAGTTTTTGGCTCGGTGGGATCAACGCCCCGTTCACCGTGAACACTGTATAATTTTTCTGCTTCTGTGTAGAAAGGTTCGAATTCATCGTAGCCGACAGGCCACGCAGGAGAGATTCCACCGAAATGTTTTGTCTCCATGAAATCTGATTCACGCAGCCGGAAGAGCGCGGCGCCGTACATTTTTGTATTGCCTCCCACAGCATAGTGGGTGTATGGACTGAATGGCTGGTCATCTTTGTCGTACCATTTTTCTGTAGTGCGATAGCGTCCGTTAGTAAACACTTCCTTCGGATCCCAGTTCTCTTTCTCCTTTGGGATGAAGTCTCCTCTTTCGAGAATGAGAATTTTTTTTCCGGAAGGAGCGAGTTTATACGCGAGCGTCCCGCCGCCTGCGCCGGAGCCAATGATGATGATATCGTATTTCGTATTCATAATTTTATTGATTGATTGTGCCGACCATTGGTTTCTCAGCTTCATGCCTGCAATAGTCGCAGTCGAAAATGCACTGATAGAAACTTGAGTGATGCATCTTGGCACATTTCACCACGCCTCTGGAGTATTTGTACACCCACGCAGCGCCGAACATTCCGATGAAGGGTGCGGTAAGATAGATCCACAAGGATGGGTATTGCATCGCGGGCACCGCAGAGGCCAGTGTCCTTGCGGGGTTCATTCCGAAACCAGAGACAGGTCCGGAGATAATTACATAGCTCATCACGAAAAGCCCGGCAATGGCACCCGTGTATTTCGAAAGTGTGGCGTGGTTGGAGGTAATCAATACCATCGTCATCATCCCGAATGCGATGACGACCTCCATCAAAAACGCCGGCAATACGCCATATTTTCCCGGAGCCGTGATCACATAATTGACATGCTCATTTTCGAAAGCAGATCCCAGTAAAAATCTCATCAGAATCACGGCCAGAATTCCGCCTCCAATCTGAAAGACTGTGTAATACATCGCGTCCGCCATTTTCATTTTCCCCAGTCGCACGAACGTAAAGCTGACAGCCGGATTCATGTGAGCACCGGAAAGGCGTCCCATGGGGGAGTAGATGATAAGAGTCGCTGTCAGACCCATCGCGATTCCCATGAGTACTGTTCTTACAAAATCATTTCCGATGGCGCGATGCAATGGTGAATCAGGATATTCAAGCAGGGTGCCGAAAAGCGAAGCAGACATCATGAACAACCCAAGGCATATAGCCTCCATGCTGTACACTTTCCAGTTTTGCGTGAGCGAATTCATGGCGATTGCTTATCTCATGCAAGTCTAAAAGGTATTGAAACAGGCGTTTGTCGGATGGCTTACAGGGAGGAGGCTTTTTCCTTCTGGCGAGTGTGTTTTTTACTGCCGTCAAACAGGTTGTACTCTACTGCCACCCGAAGCACTTCCGCTACACCCCAGGCCTGGGCCATGCAACCACGAGGCGTAAAAGGATTGTTCGCATCAAAGATTTCCGATACGCTTCCGACACAGGCTTCATCGAGGTGTGGGAAGAATTCAGTGAGAACTGCTTTCGCTTCATTTTTTCCTTTCTCACCCTTCACCTTCATGATCCCGTCGATATAGCCTCCCAATAGAAAGCTCCATGCAGTGCCCTGGTGGTAAGCGCTGTCGCGATGCCAGGGGTCGCCGCCATATACGCCATGGTAGTCGGAGTGCGAGGTGTTGAGACTCCGAAGACCTTTACTGATCAAAAACTCATCTCTTAATGTTTGTAAAACGGTGGTCGCTTTTTCTTTATTCAGCAAAGGGAACGGCAAGCTGATGGCATAGAGTTGGTTGGGGCGCAGCGCCTGATCTTTATGATCACCATCGATATAATCATACAGGCCTTTTCCGTTTTCATTCCAGAATTGTTTGTTAAAGCTGGCGGCAACTTTGCCCGCTTTCTTTTTGTAGTCGGCGGCTCCCTGGCCATTCGTTTCGTCCAGCAGATAGGCCATCACCGAAAGGGCATTGAACCAAAGGGCATTGATCTCAACGGGCTTTCCTCTTCGTGGAGTAACAACCCAGTTTCCAATACGCGCATCCATCCAAGTAAGCTGGACTCCCTCTTCGCCTCCTGAAAGCAATTCATCCGAAGGATCGACTTTTATACTGTACCGTGTTCCTTTATAGTGCCAGTCGATGATATCCTTTAAGATCGGAATCACCGATTTGACAAAAGCGACATCACTTGTGTACTCATAGTATTTATAGATGGCATGAAAGTACCACAGGGTTGCATCGATGGTATTATATTCAGGCGCTTCTCCATAATCCGGGAAGCGGTTGGGAAGCATGCCTTCACTCACGCTGTTCGCAAAGGCTTTCAGAATATTTTTTGCATCATCATAGCGCCCGGTAGTGAGGCATAAGCCCGGTAGCGATATCATTGTATCTCTTCCCCAATCGGAAAACCAATGATAGCCGGCAATAATTGTTTTAAGATCATCGCGCTTCACAATAAACTGATCGGCTGCCAAAGCAAGTCTCTTCAAATGGGTGTTGCCGGAAAAACCTTGAACGATTTCTTCTCTTCGCGCTTGTTCGCGTTGCAACAATTTCTCAGCATCCTTCTTCCCCGGATAATCGGTCGAGATGATGATCCCCAGGCGACTGCCTTTCTTCAGCTCTACCCGGAATTTGCCATGGGTATAAAGGTCTTCCCTGAATTCCAATCCGCGATACTCCTCGATGGCATACTGAAAATTATGATACCAGTTTTTTTGCTCTGCGAACGTTGAACCCGGTACCGAAATAAAAATCTCAGGACAGCCCTGGTAGTTGACGGTCTGAAACACGCCGTCCTGAAAAAGGTATTGCTGACTGATCGCATCGTTGGCATGGGCTACACTGTGAAAATCTCTGCAAGCGTACAAGGGCAGCAATTCGAGTGTAAAAGTTTCCTTTGCATCCAGCACTTCATACTGGATCACGGTTGTATTCTCTCCATGTATCGCAGCAATGGTTTTTTTCAGCTCAACATCTCCAGCTTTATAGTAGAATTCAGGAAAGAGGTTTCTTTCAAAACGGGTCAGGAACCTGAATCCTTCGGGGTGAACCGCCCCGGGATATTGATTCGCACCAAGCTCATAGCGTTCGTTCCCTGAAACAACCGTTTCATCAAGTTTTGAAACGAGCACCATCCTTTCAACGGGTGGATGCATGGACGCAACCAACAGTCCATGATAGCGCCGCGTGTGTGCTCCGGTAACGCTCGAGCTTGCATAACCTCCCAGCCCGTTCGTCTCCAGCCACTCAAGGGTTTTGGCGCGATTAAAATCCCGAAGGGTATCTTCTTTAAAAATCATGTGTAATATTTTAAGAACTTTTTATTTCGGTTGGATCAGCTTGGCAACAAGACCTGTCCACCCGGTCTGGTGTGTCGCGCCGATTCCTCTTCCATTGTCTCCGTGGAAGTATTCGTAGAATAACAGGTACTTGTTGAAGTGCGGATCTTCCTGCATCTTTTTATAGTGACCATACACCGGTCGGTTTCCTTGCGCATCTTTTCTGAAGATGTTGACCATGCGATCAGACAAATCATTAGCGATCTCTTTCAACGTTTTCTTTTGTCCCGACCCGGTGGGATGTTCGATCAGGAAGTCATCACCATAATAATGGTGGAACCGTTGCAAGGACTCGATGATCAGGTAGTTAACCGGGAACCAGATTGGACCGCGCCAGTTGGAGTTGCCTCCGAAAAGCGCTGTATCTCCTTCACCGGGCGTGTATTTTACACTGAACTCGTTTCCATTCGCATAGAACTTGAAGGGGTTCGCTTCGTATTCTTTTGAAAGCGCACGGATTCCGTAATCGGAAAGGAACTCCGATTGATCCAGCATTCTCTTCAGAATTCGCTTCATACGGTGGCCACGTAACAGCGAAAGCAAATGCCGTTGATTTTTTCCCTTCTCATCCCATCGGGAAATGAGCTTTGAAAGATCAGGACGGTTTTTCAAAAACCATTCAAGTCTCGCAGTGAACTCGGGATTCGATTCAAACACTTCTTTGTCGAGAACTTCCACGGCAAAGAGTGGAATCAGGCCCACCATCGAACGGATCTTCATGAACCGCCGCTGATGATCAGGTGTGTGAAGCACATCGTAGAAGAATTCATCTTCTTCATCCCACAGGTCAATGCCTTCGTTGGCAATCGCACCTGCGATGTAGAGGAAGTGCTCGAAGAATTTGGTTGCCAGACTTTGATAGGTAGGATTCTCTTTCGCCAGTTCCAGCGCCATGCGCATCATGTTCAGTGTGAACATCGCCATCCAGCTGGTGCCGTCGGATTGTTCGAGATAACCTCCTGTTGGCAGCTGTGCGCTGCGATCAAACACGCCTATGTTATCCATTCCAAGGAATCCGCCCTGGAAAATGTTGTTGCCGTTGGTGTCTTTCTTGTTGACCCACCACGTGAAGTTGAGGAGAAGCTTGTGAAAGATTTCTTCAAGAAATTTCCGATCGCCTTTTCCTCCTTGGAGCTTCTGGTCAATTTTATAAACGCGCCACGATGCCCATCCATGAACAGGGGGATTCACATCTCCGAACGCCCACTCATACGCAGGCAGCTGGCCGTTGGGATGCATGTACCATTCTTTGGTCAGCAACAGCAGCTGACTTTTGGCAAATTCCGGATCGACCATCGCGATGGGGATGGTATGAAAGGCCAGGTCCCATGCGGCATACCATGGATATTCCCATGCGTCGGGCATGGAAATGATGTCCGCATTATTAAGGTGTTTCCATTCGCTGTTTCTTCCGCCATGACGCTGTGCAGGAGGTGTCGGGTGACCGGGATCGCCTTTGAGCCATCGCGCCACATCGTAATAAAAGAACTGTTTGCTCCACATCATGCCCGCTATCGCCTGCCGTTGAATGTTGCGGTCGTCTTCGTCTTTGATGTTGTGCTGAACTTCTGCAAAGAACTCATCCGCTTCCTGAAGACGACGGGCAAATAATTCGTCGAAATCCTTGAAGGGCTCATTGAGAAATTCTGATGACAATCGCAGAGAAATTGATTCTGATTTTCCGGCAGCTATTGTAAGATCATAGTTCAATGCCGCCTTGGTTCCTTTTGGTACGCGGTGAATTGAATTGGCACCATGGATCAGGTAGTCATTGATACCGTCTTTAAAAATTCCTTCCTGGTGATATCCGTAGAGTCGTCCGGTGTTCGATTCATTTTCGCAGAACAAAGTTTCCGGTTTGCCCTTGGCGAACAGGTATAGATTGCCCAGATCGCGGTGCTTGATTTTAATGATTCCATCCTCATCGCGGTGCATCCCGGGTTTATAGTCATCATCGCCCCAAGCCCATGTGTTTCTGAACCAGATCTGAGGCAGCACATTGAGAGATGCTGCTTCTGGTCCGCGATTGTGGACGGTGATCTTCACGAGAATATCATGCGCGCTTGCCTTGGCATACTCTATAAATACATCGAAGTACCGGTTGTCATCAAAGACACCGGTATCCACAAGCTCAAACTCCGGATCAAGCTTTCCACGCCGGCGATTTTCTTCAACAATCCACCCGTAGGGAAATTCCCGTTGAGGATACTTGTACAGCATCTTCATGTACGAGTGCGTAGGCGTGCTGTCGAGATAATAATAATGGTCTTTACAATCTTCGGCGTGATTGCCTTCATTTCCCGTTAGGCCATAGATCCGTTCTTTCAGGATTGGATCTTTTTTATTCCACAGCGCCAAAGAGAAATTCAACAGCTGCATGTCGTCGCTGATGCCGCCAATGCCTTCTTCACCCCAGCGGTAGGCTTTGCTCCGGGCCATGTCATGCGACACGTGTTCCCAAGCATTGCCGTGCGGACTATAATCTTCGCGGACGGTTCCCCACTGGCGTTCGGTGAGGTAAGGACCCCACTTCCTCCAGTTTGTTTTTTTATCGCGGTCTTCCTGAAGGCGTTTCTTTTCTGCGGTCATGTTCAGAACGTTTGTTTTGTATAAGATGATTACGATTGAGTGTTATCCGTTGTCCTCGAAGCCGGGGTAGAGAAGCATTCCACCATCAACGAACAGGGTGATGCCATTCACGTATTCCGAGTCATCGGAGGCAAGCCAGCTGGCAGCACCTCCTATGTCTTCAGCTTCACCGATCCGTTTTGCGGGAATAAGTTTTAATAATTGGTTGTAGGCTTCAGGTGTTTGCCATGCGCCGTGGTTGATGGGAGTTCGGATCGCTCCCGGTCCAATGCTGTTAACCCGTATCTTCATCGGTGCATATTCCTGAGCGATCGTTTTCATCAACATCATCACTCCACCCTTGGATGCAGAGTAATTGGCATGTCCTGCCCAGGGAATGACTTCGTGAACGGAACTCATGCAAATAATTTTTCCGGCTGACTTCGAGCGCTCCGGGACAATCCCTCGCCGGAGAAATTCTTTTATCGCTTCGCGTGCACAGAGAAATTGACCAGTCAGGTTGATTCCCATCACAAGGTTCCAATGGTCAAGCGACATATCATGAAACCTGGCGTCTTTCTGAATCCCTGCATTGTTCACGAGGATGTCTACCGTGCCAAACCGCTTGCAGGTTTGCTGGAACATCTCGACCACGTCTTTTTCATTGCTGACATCGGCTTTGATGGTGGTCCCGGTTCCGCCGCTTTCTTTGATTTCGGAAAGCACTTTCTCTGCTTTTTCGGGATTGGTGATGTAGTTGATCACCACCGTTGCGCCATCCGCTGCGAGAGCTTTCGCCACGCCGGCTCCGATTCCTGAACCCGCGCCGGTTACGATCGCCACCTGTCCCTGTAATTTTTTTGTTTTAATGATCATACAATTCTTTCGATTGATTGGTGGCGCAAACTTATCGGACGATATGCGCCGTCGTTGTCGCCGAAGTTGCCAACCCGGTTAATTTGCCAACACCAGGTCGTTGAAATGAATCTCTCTGCGATTGTAGTTGATGGCTCCCGATTCCTTGAGCTCATTGAGAATCACCGTTACGGTCTGTCTTGAAGTAGAGATCAGGTTGGCCAGATCGCTGTGGGTGAGGGAGTTCTTCACCACTACGGAGTTTCCAAGACTCTTTCCTTCTTTCCTGGCCCACTCGCGGAAGCAATACAACAGCCGTGACTTGACATCTTTGGTCACCATGTTCAGGTAGCGGCTTTCGAGGCTTTTGAATTTCTCACTCACCTTCGCCATGTAGTTCATCGTGAGATTGTGGTTGCTGCGCATCAGCATCGCAAGCTGCTCCTGACTGATGGAGTAGAATGTTGCTCTTTCTGAAATGACCTCGGCGTATTCTACGTTGGGGCCTTTGTAGCTGAGCATGACGTCGCCGAACAGGTCGCCGGGCAGGATGAGTTCTTTGATGATTTCATCACCATCGGAATTGATCTCAGCGATCTTCACTTTGCCGCTGATGAGAATAAATACTTTCCTGTCACCGCCCTTGGCATAGATCACTTCATTTTTTCTGGCTTCTTTTTGAACCAGGTTATTGCACAGATCGATCACCTGATCGTCACTCAGGTTGCTGGCTATGTTGAAAGTCTTTAGATAAAAGTTTTTCGGTTCCATACATATTTCAGTTTATGAGTTTACGAGTTGATTTAATTTGTCAGAGATGATGGCCTTCTGAGTGAGGCCGGAGAGCTTGTCCACCAGCGTGCCTTTTTTAAAAAAGAGCAGCGTCGGGATGGTATCGATTCTGAAGGCGTCACCCAGACCTTTTTCCGCCTCGTGGTCCACTGAAAAGAAGTCCACTTTTCCGGTATACTGAGCAGCGAGATCTTGAAGGGAATGGCAAAGCATCTGGCCCGAGCCGCTCCAGTCGGTACTGATCTTGACCAGCGCATCAGCTTTTGTGGCAATAATCCGGTGGAAGAATTGGTCGGAGGTAATTTTTTCGAACATCAGCGTCATATTGAATTTTGAAAGGCCGATTCCAACCATCGTGCCAATCAATGTAACCAGATGATTTACAGAGTTTTGCGACCGAATCGGCCAATAGACGACAATCATAAACTCCAATTAGTTGGAGATTTCTCCAACCTAATGGACTCCAAAATATTGGAGGTGGGGGGTTGGGGGGACTAGCCGGCCAGCTCCTTCTTAATACCCAGTCTTTTCATCCGGGCCTCGAGGGTGGTGGGATTTAACTCAAGGATTTTTGCGGCGCCGTTCTCCCCGCGGATTTTCCAGTTGGTTTTCGCGAGCACTGCAAGAATATGACTCCGCTCAACTTCCTCCAGGCTCTTTTTGGCGGATGAAACGGGAGTGGAGCCTTTAGTTGGTGAAGAGGTGGGTTGGTCGGGCGAGATTTTGGGTAGCCAATCACCGATCTCCAGTGCATTGGTTTTGGACACAATCATGCCGCGTTCGATGATGTTCTCGAGTTCGCGCACGTTGCCGGGCCAATCGTAGTTCATCAATGCGTCCAGCACCGGTTTGGGCACGGAAGATATTTTCTTGTTGAACTTCACGCCGTATTTCTTGCAGAAGTGATTCACCAACACGGGAATGTCTTCTTTGCGTTCGCGGAGTGCGGGAGAATGAATCGGAAAAACATTCAAACGATAGTAGAGATCCGCGCGGAATTCTTTGTTGTTCACAGAAACCTGGAGGTCACGGTTCGTGGCGGCGATGATTCTCACATCCACTTTCATCGTCCTGGAGCTTCCTACGCGTTCGAATTCACCCTCCTGGAGTACACGCAGCAATTTGGATTGAAGCTCCAGCGGCATCTCTCCGATTTCATCCAGGAACAAAGTGCCTCCATCGGCAAGTTCGAAGCGCCCGATTTTCTGTGTCAGCGCGCCGGTGAATGATCCTTTCTCATGACCGAACAATTCACTTTCGATGAGATTGGCGGGCAACGCTGCGCAGTTCACTTTCACAAGAGGACGCTTGCTCCGCTGACTGATGCTGTGAATGGCCCGCGCGATCAGTTCCTTCCCAGTGCCCGATTCGCCGAGTATGAGAACCGTCGCGTCCGTGATCGCTACCTGTTCAATTTTTCCAAGCACCGTTCTGAAAAGATCACTCTTGCTGACGATCTCGTCGAAATTGTGATCGAGCTTGATCTCGTTTTGTAAATAGACGTTCTCCGCTTCCAGTTTTTCTTTCAGTTGACCTACTTCTTTCAATGCGTCGGTCAGGCTTAGTTCTGCAACCTTCTGGTCAGTAATATCAACGCAGGAGAATATAGTCTTCGACCAGTTTGACTTGAAATCCGGAACGATGGTGCGCTTGGCCTTCATGTACCTTCGTTCGTTTTTCAACGTGGTAATGGAAAGCTCCCGTTCATAACTCATATCACCACGGTCCAGTGCGACCAATGATTTCGCAAATACATCCGCCTGAAAATTCTTTTCGAGATGATTGAAATATTGTTCCGGCGTTTCCGCACCGAAGAGCGAAACGATGGCCTTGTTGGCCATGAGGCGTTTGATCTTTGAATAGGCTTCCGCTGCGAGAGCCGGATGTTGATGGAGGATATCTTCAAGCCCGGCGTTGTATTTCTTCTTGATTTCTTCGATGAAGGTTTTCACTCCGGAAAAATCTTCTTCGCTCAGGCCGATGGGAGAATCTTCGAACAACGTCTGGTACCTGATCATGCTATTCTCAAGAAGCTGATCTTTCCTTTTCCTCTCAATCTCGACGCCGGCACGGGAAGCAAATATTTTTAAGATGTTCAGCTTCTCCGGGCTGATGATCATCGGTTGCGTATCGAATATGGAAATATGACCAACCACTTCGCCGTTGCTTAGAAATAGTGGCACACCGAAATAGGATTTCACCCCTTGCCCTTTTGGAAAGAGCGTGTCGAGATCCGCGGCGCAGTAGTAATTCTCTCCGCGCATGACGATCTCGCAAGGAGTGTCGGCAAGATCATATTCAAAGTTGTCGAGGAACTGATCGCGTTCAATGTATACCAACGTGCGTACCCGTGTTTTGTCAACGTTGAGACACTCCGTCACCATCGCGTATCGCATGCCCGTGGAGAGGATGACATAGTAAGCCAGTGATTTGAAAAAATCGCCTCCCACTACCGATGCGGTTCCTTCTGAAAGCATGCGAAGCATCTCGGAAGATTCACCCCGCGCTTGTCCCGGCTTCCTGATCAGGAAACAGTTGTACCGTTTCTCCCCGAGGGTGGTGCTACCGATGGAAAAAATCGCCAGCGCGTTGGCGGTTTCGTAGTGCGCTCCGCTGGGCCTGGTATTTTGCTGTTCAAACCACGTTCTGAATGTTGTTTCCGGAATGAAAGAATGGATCGAATGACCCAGGATGGTTCCTTCGGTTTTCCCGAGCAGGGTGCGGGCTGCTGGATTTGCGCAGGCTACCGAACCGTCGGATGCAGTCCAAAGCACGCCTTCCGGCAGATCCTGAAGGGTCGCCTGGTAGAGACCTAGTCGGTCCGACTCCGGAAAATTCATTTCTTGCATGGGAACCGGAAATGGGCCTTCTAATATAAAGGTTTAAGGCCAATCACTCAGACCGTAAGCTTTTCACAGGAGCCTGCATAGCAGCCTTGACGGCCTGAGTACTCACGGTCATCAACGCGATGATCAATGACAATATGCCCGCCACCACAAAGATCCACCATTCCATCTCGATATGGTAGGCGAAGGACTGCAACCACTGACCGGTAAAATATAACGCAACGGGAATAGCAATTGCCACCGCGATCAGCACCAGCTTTAAAAAGTCTTTTGACAATAAGGCAGCGATTCCCGATACGGAAGCGCCCATCACTTTGCGTATGCCGATCTCTTTGGTTCGCTGTTCGGCCATGAAGGTGGCAAGGCCGAAGAGACCAAGACATGAGATCAGGATCGACAATGTGGCAAAATAGGTTATCAATTTTCCGGTCTGCCTTTCTCCTTTATATAATTGATCGAAATCCGCATCCATGAAGCTGTATTCAAAGGGCAGATCAGAAGCCAACGACTTCCATTTGGCCTCAATGGCCGATACGGTTTGAGTTATATCCGATGCGTGGATCCTCACAGCCATTCCGCCATCATTTGAACCTAATAGAAATACCAATGGCTCAACCGGCTCGCGCAACGAACTGAAGTTGAAATCCTTGACGATTCCGATGACACGAAATTCTTTCAAGGTTTTTGTTTTCTCGTCAATCATGCGATAGATCTTTTTCTCGAGTATGTCCTGATTGCCCAGGAATTTCGCCGCCGACTCATTCAGGATCATTGCTGAGGTATCTGCGGCGATGTCGTGTGAGAAATTGCGGCCTTCAACGAGCCGCATGCCCATGGTTTCCAGGTAGTCGTCATCGATGGTCCATTTTTGCATGCTGATCATATCTTTCGTTTCCACCGAAGGGGAGGTGAAGAACAAGTCGTTGTTGCGATAGTAGTTTACCGGCAAATACCCGGTAACGGTCGTTTTCTCAACTCCGTTGATCTGAAGCAGATTTTCTTTCAACACCTTCACGCGGTTTTCAAGCCTGTCGATGTTGTTGATGATCAGGAGTTGTTCCCGGTTGTAACCCACATCTTTGTGCTGAATGTATTGCAATTGCCGGAACACGATCAGCGTTCCCGCGATTAAGAATACGGAAGCTGCAAATTGAAATACCACCAGCACATTCCTGAATACAGATCCCTTTCCGCTGCCGCTAACTTTTCCTTTCAATACGGACACCGGTTGAAATGCCGACAGATAGAATGCAGGATAGCTGCCCGATACTACGCCCACCGCCAGTGTCAGGATGATCAGCCCGGCAATTATCTGGGGTGTCATTAATATCGCAGGGTCCAAGGGCTTGCCGGTGAGCTCGTTGAAAAATGGAAATAGAGTGATGGTAAGCCCAACGGCAATGAGCATGGCAGCAGCACAGGTAAGTACCGACTCTGTAATGAACTGCCCCACCAGTGCCGATTTCAAAGAACCCATCACCTTGCGCATGCCCACTTCACGGGCGCGGTTCGCGGAACGCGCTGTAGCCAAATTCATAAAATTGATGATCGCGATAAAGAGAATACAGCCGGCAATGGCTGAAAATATGTACACGTATTGGATGTTCCCGGAACCGTACAGTTCACCAACCCTTTCAGATCGCAGGTGTATATCGGGCAAAGCCGTCAGCGACGCTTTAAAGAAATTCCCTTCTCTTTTGAATTCATCGAGCGACTTGCCGAGGATCGCCTGGAGTTGTGGCCCGAGGTGGCGGGCAACCATGTTGTTCAGCAAAGGAACCACCTCGTCAACGTTCGCACCTTCTTTCAAAAGCAGGTACGTATTCCAGTTTTGACTTCCGGCCCACGTATCGTTGCGCGAATCTTCATGCTCAATGGTTGGAACAAAGCTGGTGAACTGAAAGTGCATATTCGAAGGAAGATCCCGGATGACGCCGGTTATTTTTCTCGATTGCGTGTTGTTGATGGTGAGCGTTTCGCCAACGACATCCGTGCGGTCGAAATATTTTCGGGCAACAGACTCCGTGATGACAATGGAGTTAGGCTCTGTCAACGCTGTTTTTGGATCACCCGAAATCATAGGCAGCGTGAACACATCGAACAACGTTGAATCCGCCCAGGCTACGTTTCCCTCACGGATATTTTCATTTCCCTTTTTCACCAGGAAGCCACCATACCACTGCAGGCGGGTCGACTGTTCCACTTGTGGGATTTCGTTCTGGGCAGTTTCGCCAAACAGCGGATTACACACCGCCAGGTCAAAGTGGTTGTCGCCGAACTTCAGTTCCATGTTTACGCGATAAACACGCGACGCTTTTTCATGGAAGCGGTCATAACTCAGCTCATGCTTGACGTACAAGCCGATCAGCAGGCATGCCGTGAGGCCGATAGCAAGCCCGGCCATGTTGATAACGGAGTAACCTTTGCTTTTTAGAAAAGTTCTCCATGCGATGGTAAAATAGTTTTTATACATACCGAAAGTATTTGATGACGTTGATGATTTTCCGCGAACAGCAAAGGGCTGAATAAACTGGATGACGTTGAAGACGAAGAGTGCATCGGCCTTCCACTGCGGCATAGATTTTCTTCTGCGTTCGTAGAGTTCGATCATGTCTCCCAGGACAGCCTCGTAGAGGTGGTCATTGCAAAGCCATCTGAAAAAGCGAAGCGCCCAGCGCGGGGGAGTTGATCTGCGTTTCATGCCTTGTTTCCCTCCCAGACAATTTTTGGAACCTGCTTCCACATATCATTACGCAGCGCCCGCGATTCGGCAAGCACTTTTTTGCCCGACTGGGTTAACGCATACAATCGTTTAGCGCGTCCACCGCGTGATTGCGTGGCGCCTCCCATCCTTGATTTCACATAGCCTTTTTCTTCAAGCCGCACGAGTGCCTTGTGTACCGAACTGATGGTAATGTTCCGCCCCGTTTGTCTTTCCAGTTCATCGACGATGGCGAGCCCATACGCATCGTCAAACAGGATTCCTAATGACAATAACACCAATTCTTCAAATTCGCCCAGATATGTACCTTTCATTTGTTTCACCTTTGCCTACCAAATAGATGCAAAATTTTCGGAAATGGTTACACCCCCTAGGCTTTTTTTTTGAAGGAGGGATTCCTGACAAAAACCGCCGACCAGAAGCCTGCTCTCATGTAATTCACCAAAAGACTTCAAATTCACGTCAATTTCCACTACTTTGGATGTGAAGTGTATCGCTAACACTTAAAAAATCAATCAGAATAGCATTGGGTGTTAAATCAACAAGACTATGTCCAGGGATAAATTTTTCAGACGCGGCAGCACATTAATAGCACTCTGCCTTGCTTCCGCGGTGTTGGCATTCGGCCAGGTGCGCTTGCCGAAGCTCATCAGCAATGGAATGGTTTTGCAGCGCGACGCGAACACGAGCATCTGGGGCTGGGCTTCTCCCGGAGAAAAAATTACGGTCCGCTTCATCGGGTCAGTGTACACAGCCACTGCCGATGAAAAAGGAAAATGGAAAATTCAACTCGCCAGGCTGAAGGCAGGCGGCCCGTTCGAAATGGAAATCAAGGGACGCAATGTGATCAACCTTCAGGATATACTGGTCGGCGATGTCTGGGTTTGCTCGGGACAGTCAAACATGGAAATGTCCATGATCAGTTTGAAAAGCAGATATCCCGAAGACATTGAATCCGCTACGAACAAATTCATAAGGCAATTTGCGGTTCCACGTAAGCCCATGTTTTCCAAACCCCTTGAGGATGTGTCGGCAGGGGAGTGGGCAAGCGCAGATCCCAACAGTGTGCTGCGATTTACCGCTGCCGGATATTATTTCGCCAGGACACTCTATGAAAAATATAAAGTGCCCATCGGACTGATCAATGCCACGTTGGGCGGATCGCGAACGGAATCGTGGATGAGTGACGAAGCATTAAAGCCGTTCCCTGCACTTTATGAAGATGCCTTGAAGTATAAAGACACTACAGTCATCATTCAAACAGAAGCCGAAGACCGGAAACGCATCGCCGAGTGGCACAAACGCGCGAAAGAAACAGATGTAGCTTATACGGATGGCACCGGTCCATACAGCAAAGCAAATTATGATGCCAGTCGGTGGGATGAAATCAATCTGCCGGCCTATTGGGAAACCAGCTCACTGGGTGCTATGAATGGAGTTGTTTGGTTCAGACGCGATTTTGAAGTTCCCGCCTCGTTCCCTACGAACGCTGTGAAACTCAACTTCGGAAATATCGTGGAGGCGGATTCCGTTTTCGTCAACGGAAAATTTGTGGGCGGCAGACCCTCTCAATATATACCGCGCGTGTATGATGTTCCCGCCGGACTTTTGGTGCCGGGGAAAAACTCGATCACGGTTCGCGTGGTTTGCCCCTCGGGGCGCGGCGGATTTGTTCCGGGAAAGCAATATGCTCTTGTCTCGGCGGACCAAACGATTGACTTATCCGGGAAATGGAAATTCAAACCCGGCTCCCGGATGGAGAGCCTCGTGGGATCATCCTTTATCATGTGGAAAGCAACTGGCTTGTATTATGGAATGATCACGCCCTTGCAAAACTATACGATCAAAGGAGCGCTCTGGTACCAGGGAGAATCCAACGTGAGCAGGGCAGAGCAGCACCGTACGTTGTTTCCTGCATTGATAAAAAACTGGCGTGAGAAATGGAACCAGGGTGATTTTCCGTTTCTGTTTGTTCAGCTTCCCAATTTCAACGAAGCACAAGCGGAGCCTTCCGATGGAACCTGGGCGCGGTTTCGGGAAACGCAGACCGCTTCATTGTCTGTACCTCATACCGGCATGGCGGTGGCTATTGATATCGGAGAATGGAATGACATTCATCCCCTCAACAAAAAAGATCTGGGATTCCGCCTCGCGCTGGTTGCTGAGAAAGTGGCATACGGTGAACGAAACATCGTTTACTCAGGTCCGATGTATCATGCGATGAAAGTCAACGGCAACCAAGTCATACTTGAATTTACTAATATCGGTGGCGGCCTCGTTGCCAAAGGCGGCGCACTGAAGCAATTTGCGATTGCCGGCGAAGACAAAAAGTTTGTGTGGGCGACCGCCGAAATCAGGGGGAATACAATTGTTGTCTGGAGCGATCAGGTGGCGGTGCCGAAGGCCGTTCGTTATGCCTGGGCCGACAACCCCGAGGGAGCGAACTTATATAATAAGGAAGGTTTGCCCGCGTCGCCGTTCAGGACGGATGATTATTGAAAATGCACGGGAGGCGTAGTGTTGTCAGGATTTTAGTGTGGTAAAGTATTCGAGGCATTACCATATCCCGAAGTTGTATTCCGTTTTCAAAGAGAGGTTTTGAATAGTTCTCTGTGAAAAAATCCTTTCTTAAATCGAACGGTTCAAAACCGTACCGTTAGCCATTCTAAGGATAGATTCGAAACAGGCGGGCGGGGGTGCCGGATGTATATTTTTTGGGATATGAGGTTGTGCCCCTGGCCATTCGGACGGCATAGTTTAAAAAATGCAATTCAATTCCTACATTTAGGAAACTTGACGCTTATGAAAGGCACACACATCGGCGAGTTTGAGGAGATTGTCCTACTCGCCATCGCCATACTGGATGAAAACGCCTACAGTATCTCGATAGGAGGAGAGATTCAAAAGAAAACAAAACGAAAACCCAGCATCGGAGCACTTCACTCAGCGTTAAGCCGGCTCGAGGAAAAAGGGTTCATCGATTCCCGTGAGGGGGATGAAACACCGGAACGCGGAGGAAGGCGAAAAAGATTCTACACGATCAAGGCGGCAGGTATCAAAGCACTTAAAAACTCCCGCGAATTACGAAATACGATGTGGGACGCTATACCGAACCTTTCCCTTGGTCTCAAGAGGTCATGAAAAGAAAAGTGATTAATGTCCCATCCCTGATCACGTGGCTCGTCACGCGATGGTGTTCTCCCGGGAAAGCGCAAATGCTCTTAGGGGATCTCCAGGAGTTGATCTGGGACAGAACGACCCGGGGTCAGCTCTTTGCGAGAAGCCGGGTTTGGGCAGACTTCATTTCTCTCTTGCTCTTTGGTGTATTAAAACCTTCAATCAACATAAATGCCTTCGAAACTATGATTGTAAAAAACTACCTGAAAGTCGCCGTTCGGAGCCTCATCAAGCAGCGGGTCCACTCGATCATTAACATTGCAGGTCTCTCCGTGGGAGTTGCGGTTTGTCTGCTCATCTCACTTTACGTTGTTAACGAACTCAGTTATGATCGTTTTCACAGGAACGGCGACCGCATTTACCTCTTGGGAATGACTTGGCATTTCGGCGGAACAGTCCTTCCGACGCATGCCAATTGTACTGCCGGCGGGCCTTTTATGAAAGAGATGTTTTCCGAAGTTGAAGAATATGTGCGGTTTGGCAAAGCCGACCTTTCCTTTCGAAAGGATGAAGCCGTCGTCAACGAAGCTCAGGGCCTTTATGCCGACTCAGCCTTCTTTAAGCTCTTCTCATTTTCTTTGCTTGCTGGCAATCCTGAAATGGCACTGACCGATCCTCTATCGATAATTTTGACGAGGAGGCTCGCAGAGAAATATTTCGGAGCTGACTGGCAAAATCAGAACATAACCGAGCAAACACTATCCGCAAGCAATGGTCAAGTGTACCGGATCACCGGTGTCGTTGAAGATGTGCCGGTCAATTCTCACATCAAGTTCGACTATCTCGTTTCTTTCAGTTCAACAAAGGCATCAAAACAAATTACCTGGGATAACAGCGAATTCATTACATACCTCCTGTTGGCGCCAGGTGCAAATGCGTCAGAAATCCTCGCGCAGATCCCAGATAAGCTTGATCAAAGATTTTCAGAAGGAACCCATAAAACCATAGAACTCGACCTCGTTCCTTTTTTCAACATATATCTTCATAATCAAAAGTATTCCGGAATGCCTAATATCAGTGACGTGTTTTATGTCCGGGTATTTGGAGCAATTGCCTTCATCGTTCTTCTCATTGCGACCGTGAATTACATTAACCTGGCTACATCAAGGTCTATGGAGCGTTCGCTTGAGGTCGGCGTGCGAAAAGTAATGGGTGCATTTCGCCGCCAATTGTTCACGCAATTTATGATTGAATCTTTTTTGACAACAGCTCTTTCTATCATGGTTGCCATCCTCCTCGCCAAATTGACGATGCCCCTTTTCAATTGGCTGACAGGCAAGTCGCTTGATCTCACCGCGGGCGTGGAGTCCATCCATCTGATCAATTTCGCGGCGGCTTGTATCCTGATAAGCGTCCTCGCCGGAATTTATCCCGCAGTCGTGGTCTCCCGCTACCAACCCGTGAAAGTGCTGAAAGGAAGACTAAAAGACCCTTCCGGAATTAGTATGAGAAGAATCCTGGTTGTCTTTCAATTCTGCATTTCCATAGCTCTGATCATCAGTACGCTAACGTTGTCCTCCCAGCTTTCATTCATTCGCAATGCAAACACCGGTGTGGCGAGAGAGAAGCTGGTTACAATCGCCATGGACAGCATCGCGCGAACCCGAATCGTTCCTTTTAAAGCAGAACTTTCAAAGGAGTCTTTTATCAAAAGTGTGTCGGCCTCCAATCAGAGTCCGGTAAGAATAAGGTCCGAATCCGCAGTGACCGTGGAAGGAAGGTCCGCCGAGGAACGTATGTTGATGACCGTATGGCCTGTCGATACCGACATTGTGAGAACTGCCGGAATCGAAATCGCTCATGGAGAAAATTTTTCCGAAAAGACACCAAAAGGGGAATGGCAGCTTCTGATCAATGAGGCTGCCCTGCCTTTTTTTGGCTGGACAAAAGAGGAAGCGATCAGCAAGAAAATAAAAGTGTGGGGCCAGTATGGTTACGTGAAAGGAATCGTCAGAAACTTTCACTTCAGCACTTTCCACGATGTTATCAAGCCACTCATCATCTTTGCCGGCAATGAAACTTATCCGTTCAATCAGTTCATTGTCAATTCTGAAGCATCTCCGTCAGATACCCGGTCGATCCTGGAAAAACATTGGAAGGTGATAAATCCCGATTCGCCATTTTCGATGGTTTTTGTGGACCAGCGCTATCAAAATCTTTATGAAAAGGAGATCAAGCTTGGAAATGTGGTCAATGTCTTTGCATTTCTTGCCATTTTTATCTCAGCCCTTGGCTTGTTTGGCCTTGCTTCCCACGCTATTATGCAACGAACGAAAGAGCTGGGAATCCGCAAAGTACTGGGCGCATCCGTCAGCGGGCTCATCATCATGGTCTCACGGGATTTCATAAAGCTGATCCTGATTAGTTTTTTTCTGGCTGCGCCGATCAGTTATTATTTTATGATGCAATGGCTCGAGCGGTTCGCATACAAAGTGGAATTTAATTGGCTATTGGTGGCAGCAGCAGGGTTCGCGGCAATCCTCATCGGCGTTGGGACCGTAACTTACCATTCACTCCAGGTCAGCCGATGCAACCCGGTGGATAGTTTAAGGAGCGAGTAGGATTTCGCAGAAAGTGAAAATGAAATCGCCTTCGGGCCCGGCTATCAGCATGGAAGATTCACTCCACGCGGTCCTGACTTCCTGATCAGGACAGTTGTACCACTTTCACTCCGGGGGTGGGGACGAAAGAATGGATCGCATGACCTAAGATTATTCCTTCGGTTGGTGCGGGCCGCGGGATTTGCGCAGGCCACCGAACCGTCCGATGCAAGTCCATAGCAGATCCTGAAGGGTTGCCTGGGGTCCGACTCTGGAAAATTCATTTCTTGCATGGGAGCGGGAAATGAGTGGTCTGATATTAAGTTTTAAGGCCAATCACTGAGACTGAAGGCTTTTCCGATAATCGATATTGTAGTTTCTTGTAATGTAAAAAAACTCGCACTTCTGGGTTTTGAAGGTTGAAAGACACTCGATTATCGGGTAGTTTCAGCGGGGTCACAAGAGTTTATTCAAACAAAATCAGGCCAACTCAAATCATGTGATTTTGGCTTTTTGTTGTTTATAGGCCACCAAAACGTAACATCCAAAACCGAGGTCTTGTTTGCCACCCACGATCAGTTTTCGCCAACAACTACAAATGCTCGGCATTGATGAATTGTTCATTTTTTCAATGTCTAACTCAATGTTCTTTTGACCCTGCTGACGTAATGTTCATGGTTGAATCTACTCAAACGAGTACAACTCATCGGATGTTCTTTGTGATGCGTTTGCTTCTTTTTTCCCTGAAGGTATTAATTGATTTCACCAATTCTTTTTCGGCTCCAAGAGTGGGAATGAATTCCTTTTTTGACGAAATATCTTTTGCTATTGCTTTGACGCGTGCTTCGAACGATGAGTGGATTTTAGAATTGGCATTTTTTAGGTTATCGACAACAGCATTCAAGGAGACACCTTCAGAATTCAATAATAGTTTAACGAGAGAGTGGTCACTGAGTTCGGTGAGCAGTTGAATTGTCTTCGCATGAAATTCAGAAACAAGTACGGCGTCGCGGATGACACTATTCAAAGAATTTCCGACATCATGCTTGACTTTTGCGAGAGACTCGATGGGTCCCAGTGGGTTTATTGCCTTCGTTGGCAAGCTCTTGACATGATCTAAAAGCTCAGCCAGTTTGCGGTGGAATTTATCCGACTCAGCACAGTCTTTCAGAAATATGGACTGTGTGCCTTGAGAATAACCAGGTTTTGCATATTGAATCCTTAAAGCTCCCTTATAAAACAAGTCGGGTTTCCTGATGGCCATGTCAAACGATGTTTCCGGAATATTCAAAAACTGTACGCGTCCGTCGACGTCGCTGTATCCAGAAAGAGTTAAAGAGTTAGATGCCAGCGTTACGTGAACATTCTCGACTGGCTGATTGTTTGATGAAAGAAAAAAAGCAAAGGTAAATGATTCACTTCCTGCACAAACGAACCAGTCATTCATGTTTATTCTTACTGGCGCAGATGACGATAACTCCAATTCTCCGACTGTTATCTCCTGGCAAGTTGTTGTTGACATGCCAAGAGTGTCGGTAACTGTCAGGCATACCCTGTATTTGCCTGGCGAGTAGGTATGGTATGTAATGAAGGTTTCGTTAGCCCCTGCAGAAGTCAGAGAATTGCCGTCGCCAAAATCCCAATGAAACGACGCCGGATGGCTGCCGGGACACCAGGATGATTGCGCATTAAATAAAAATGTGGCATTGTTTGAAGCGGATTCCAAAACCTGAAATGCGGCAATCGGTCGTGCTGATGTCGGGCCTGCGTCCAGGCTTCCTTCAATCACAATTCCGAAGTCATGGATGTTTAAGGACTGGACTTGCATGCCGAGGTCTAGTTGAAAGGCAAGCCCTATTGAAGTGAATTCTTTGATTTTATTGACGTCAATAATTCCATCGCTTTTCAGTGCATAATTGAGGGCGGTGTTTAACGCTTCGGAGATGGCCCTTCCGATTTCTCCACGCGTGACTGTATTTACAAAATTTGCATACCACTCATGAATCTGGATCGCGGGCGTAGTGAATAAAGTTGAGATTGACCCGTCACCAAGTATCGACAGAAGAACGTCAAATTGAAATGCTGCACTTACCTTTGGTATCAAAAATGAGTTGGTCTCCTGGGAGAATTCCCCGCTAAAAGAAATCTTTCCTTCAGCGAAGGTCCAGTTTAAAGAGTCGAGAAAGACTTGTTGTCTCGCGTTGCCGAGGCATCGGTCTCCGAAAGGGAGAGGATTTGGAATAACGCATATTATTGAATCTGACAGCACTAGCCGGTGGCTACCTCTGGGTGCGGGCATGCCTCCAAGTTGTTCGGAAATTTCTTTGGCAATTTTGTCACTGAGAAAGTCGGAATTGAGGCCCACTGCCCAGTCGCGAGAAACGAAGACTGACGACAACTCGGTTTGCGACCCTTTCAGTGCATTTCCCTGATTTAATGCCAGCACCGCCGCACTTCGTTGCCCATTTTTTAAAAAGCGAAGGGCGCCTGTGTTAAATGAAAGGCCGTCAAAATTGACATCTGGAATCGGATATTGCCAACGCGCATTTTTTGTGATAAGGTCTAATAGGACATTTCTTATTTCATACTCTACAACTGGGCCGAGTGGGGAATGAACGTTGATGTCCGATGCATGCGTGGCTGACCATGCCACATCGAGAAAGCAATCATCAAGCAACGCAGGGTCACCGCGATTCGTCAGATGCAGGTGAACGTTTGCATTTACAACCGCAGCACCAGGCCGTCCATGGTCTGTAGCATCGGAAGCCTTTCTTGAATGGTAAAGAACCCGAGCACTCGCAACGGCTTTGATTGTGCCGTCAGGTTGAAGGTCTCCTGTCAACGTGACTGTTGGTGAGCTTATCACCACTGTGATGAACCGATCCTCAAAACAGCCCGTAAATATGTGGCTGAATGTGCCGGATACGTGCATCGCCCTGAATATATTTTGAAGGCATGGTTCTGACACCTGCACTACGATATCGAAATGGCTTAAAGGCATAATTCTTAACCGATTGGATTGCTTGGGTCGTAAAAAATTTGAATTGTATTTGGGCTAATGATGTGTGTCTGTATGAAAGGGTCGTTCAAAGGCACGCCCTGGAAGAGCATTACTTCGTTGTTATTGGCGTAACCCGTGAAAGAAAAGTGAGCAACTCTAGTAGCAAGCCCCATACAAAACAGAGCAGTTCTACCGTCGAGCAGAGGTGTCTTTCGAACGATCATGACAGGAATACTCATGTCCGTGCGCTGGTAGGTGAAGGCGATTTCGTCCAATGGACCACCGGCATTGGTGATTGCCACGTACATAAAAACAGGATCGCCTTCAGTGGCTTCATTTGGTCCGAAAACTCCAGCCATTCGTGTAGTCTCCTCTGTGAGTTGCTTAGTGAGCGAATTCGTTGAAGAAATGGCCGCGAATGCATTGATACCTGAATTGATCAATTTGAAAATAATGTGAAAAGGAAACAATAAAAGGACACTGAAGCATCCACCGCTGCTTGGTGGAGTTTTCTTTGGCTTTGTTGGGGTCGTTGAGCCGGTTAATCCATTTAGCCCGCCTTCGTATATATCCCGGTCTCTTAACGGTAGTGCCCTTTCGCTGCGATAAGCGTTTTCGGCATCCGTTGCAATTTTCTCATCTCCAATAAGGAGTGCATTCCCAATGGTGGCTTCGGCATGACCAAACTCGTGTGCGAGCGCCACGTCTATGGGCATGTCCAACTTAACTCCTTTTAATCCCTGAACCCAATAACCTGCACCGCCACCATTTGATTCGTCCAAAACAATTTGAATTCTGCCGAGCGACTCGTTAATAAACCGAAGGCCCGACGAAAAGGTGACGCTTTCTCTGGTATCCATACGTCTGTCGCCTATCTCAGTTGAACCAGGGACCATTTCTATAGTGACGTCTGCATCTGAGTTCACAAGGAAGGAAACTCGCCTGCAGGTTGCACTAGCCGAAGGTGACGCTGTGTAGGTGACTTTGCCCGAGCTACTTACAATTGAACTGGTCCCGCCATCCGGGTCGACCAGCGTGACCGTAGAAAGATCAATCTGCAATGCTGGGTCAGGGCAAACTCTTCGCAAGATGTCGGCAACCTTGGTGGCGTTGCCATTGGGAATTATAGTTAGCATGAGATTAAAATTTGAAACCCTGGAATGCCGACTTCGGGAAGGAGGTGTCTTAGAAAAAAAGCCGGATTAACTACCGAATATAGTACTCTTAAAGACAATTCAGATCACTAACAAAAAATTTATTACTGAATTACAGAACCGGCAAGCAAGTTCATTTGCAGTCAATCGAGCAGACTAACGTGAATCAGACTTAAATGCAATATCGATCTGGGCCGTTAAAGGCTTAAAGCCCAATTGACCACTCTTTTTTCTTCAAAGTTTAAATCCTAAATTTCTGAATCCCATCATCTCCTCCCTCCGCGGAAAGCGTGATGGTTTGTTAATTCACTCCCTAACCCATGCCCGAAGAACTCAGACAACTTCTCTGGAAGCTAGCCGACACATTGCGCGGAAAAATGGATGCCGATGATTTCAGGGATTACATCCTCGGATTCATCTTCTATAAGTACCTCAGCGAGAAAATGGAGGATCATGCCAACAAGATTCTTAAGCCCGATAATCTCACCTATGCTGATCTCAAGAAACACAAGGAAAAGAGGTTGTATTTGGCGGAGGTAAAGGCCGATGCGCTGGATTCACTTGGCTATTTCCTCGCGCCAGATGAATTGTTTGGCGAACTCGCGGAAAGAGGAAATGGCGAAGGCAAAGCAAAATTCATTCTCGACGACCTCACGAAAATTCTCAATCACATTGAGCAGAGCACCATGGGCACGCCCAGTGAGGAAGAATTCAGCAATCTGTTTGAAGACCTCGACCTCACCAGCAGCAAGCTGGGTAAATCTGAATCTGCAAAGAATGAATTGATTGTGAAGATCATCAATCAACTCAATGACATTGATTTTGATCTGCACAACACCGAACGCGATGTGCTGGGCGATGCCTATGAGTACCTCATTGGCAAATTTGCCAGCGGTGCCGGCAAAAAGGCTGGAGAGTTTTACACGCCTCAACAAGTAAGTACCGTCCTTGCGCGCATTGTTACTGTGGGGAAGACGAAACTGAAGAATGTATACGACCCTACTTGTGGCTCCGGCTCGTTGCTGCTCCGCGTAGCGAAAGAAGTGCGAAGCGTGGGCAAGATATACGGGCAGGAGAGTAACCCCACCACCTACAACTTGTGCCGTATGAACATGATCATGCACAACAAGCGGTACAATGAGTTTGAAATTAAAAATGAAGATACACTTGAGCGCCCCCAGCATCTGGACATTCGCTTTGAGGCCATTGTAGCCAACCCGCCTTTTTCTGCCGAATGGAGTGCCAGCCCATTGTTTATGAGTGATGAGCGCTTTGCTGCTTATGGTAAGCTTGCTCCCAGTACCAAGGCGGATTTTGCTTTTCTGCAGCATATGATTCACCAACTAGCTGACAACGGAACGATGGCTTGTGTATTGCCACACGGGGTACTCTTCCGTGGAGGTGCCGAAGGACACATACGTGAGTACCTTATCAAAGAGAAAAACTACCTCGATGCCATCATTGGTTTGCCCGCCAATATTTTTTACGGCACCGGCATACCCACCTGCATTATGGTGGTTAAGAAAAAACGTGAGCATAGTGACAATGTGCTATTCATTGATGCCAGCCGAGACTTTGAAAAAATAAAAACACAAAACTTCCTGCGGCCGCAGGACATTGATAAGATCGTAGACACCTACAAAGGACGCACTGCTGAAGGCAAGTACAGCTACGTGGCTTCATTGAAAGAAATAGCTGAGAACGACTACAACCTGAACATACCACGCTTTGTAGATACGTTTGAAGAAGAAGAAGCGGTGAACCTGAAAGCTGCGGTGAAAGAATTAAAGAAGCTCGATGCAGACATGAAAGGCATTGATGCGACCATCGAAAAGTTTTGTAAAGAGTTGGGGATTGAAGGTCCGGTTTGAATTATGAAGTTAACTCCAAAGTTGAGATTTAAGGATTTTTCAAAAAATTGGCGAACGGCCAATTTTTTATCATTCCTAGAAGAGGAAGACTCTATTGCTTATGGGGTTCTGCAGCCAGGAAATGATCTTGAAGGTGGTATACCTATGTTGAGGACAGTGGACTTAGATGATTTCGGGTTGAAAAGTTCCACTAAATTGTTGCGAATACCTGAAGAACTTGACGAACAATACAGGAGAACGCGTTTACAAGGAGGTGAATTGATTATTTCAGTAATGGGTACGCTCGGAAGAGTTATTATAGTTCCTAAAGAGTGGTCCGGTTGGAATGTAAATAGAGCCTTAGCAGTAGCTAGGCTAAATAAAAGTATCGATAGAGGATTTCTTATTCAAATTCTGCGTTCTCCTCAATTTGAAAAAAAAGTGATTAAGGAGGCTTTGGGATCTGCCCAAAAACGGATCAACCTTGGAGATCTTAAAGAATACATGTTTACTTTCCCCTCCCTCCCCGAACAACAAAAAATCGCTTCGTTTTTAAGTGCGGTAGATGAAAAGATACAGCAGCTCACACGCAAAAAAGAATTGCTGAAGCAATACAAAAAAGGAATGATGCAACAATTGTTCTCGGGTAAACTGAGGTTCAAGGATGAAAGTGGAAAAGCTTATCCAAAGTGGGAGGAGAAGAAGTTGGCAGGAGAAGTTGAAGAATTCGCAAAGAAGTCAACTATCAATGATGAGTTCATAGTTCTGACTTCGTCAAATAAAGGACTCATGAAGCAGGGTGATTATTACGGGGAGAACCGCCTTACGGAAAGAGAGAACATTGGATTCAATATAGTCCCAGAAAATCACGTTACATATAGATCAAGAAGCGACAATAGACAATTTACATTTAACTTAAATGATCTCGGTATTATAGGAATTGTAAGTACCTATTACCCCGTCTTCTCGTTTAAGAAGTGTGATCCGCGTTTTATGGTTACACTACTAAATTTCAATAAGCATCATGTGGGGGTATATAGCGTAGGGACATCTCAAACTGTTCTCTCTTTTAATGAGCTAAAAAAAGTCAAATTCTGGTTACCTGGCGTTGAAGAACAACAAAAGATCGCCAGCTTCCTGGCCGCCTTGGATGCCAAAATAGAAAGTGTGGCTACGCAAATAGCCCACACCCAAACGTTTAAAAAGGGGTTGTTGCAGCAGATGTTTGTATGAGCCTGGAACTTTTCACATATAAAAATTTGTATACCTCTGTGCACCGGCCGGGTCCAGGCGCCCTAAAAGACAGCATTACCGGCCTATTTTCAGAGCAATATTTAACTAAAGATAATACACCCTCCATGCCTCTCTTTGATGCACACTTGGGGGGTTTTTTCTTTTATAGCCACATCCAATCCACAGGCACATGTTTCTATAATTTTATTAGCTAAGCCATAGTGAAAAGTGAAATATGTAGTATTTTTGTATTAACAGTACCTGCATTGCTTCCCGTCAGATCAGCGTGTGGGTCTTTTTTTTGCCTTTTCTGGGCCAGAAATCCTCGATTCACGACATTTAATAAGGTTTAGTATTTTTAATAATGTCTAAACCTGCAAAGAGCATACACCACTAGCAAGGATGGGTTTTCCGGCTAACTGGCAAAATGAACCAATCTGGCAATGAGCGTTCAATCAGAAGCGATACTGGAAAGTAATCTTATCCAGCAACTGACCGGATTAGGCTATCAATCTGTTCGTATTGCTGATGCAACTGAATTATTGTCAAACCTCCAAACCCAACTCGAGTCGTTCAACAAAACAACGTTTACCCAAAAAGAATTCAACGCCATTCTTAATCATCTTGAGAAAGGCAATGTGTTTGATAAAGCCAAAACATTAAAGGACCGCTGTCATCTTTCACGAGAAGATGGCACTTCATTTTATGTTCGATTTTTCAATAGCGAAGCTCCATCAAATAACCTGTACCAGGTCAGCAATCAGATAACGCTAGAAGGTAGCTACAAAAACCGGTTCGATGTAACGTTGCTCGTCAACGGCTTGCCGCTGGTGCAAATTGAACTCAAGCGCAAAGGCATCGAAATCAAAGAAGCGTTTAACCAGATCAACCGGTATCAAAAACATTCGTTCTGGAGCAACCACGGTTTATTTCAGTACGTGCAGCTATTTGTGATCAGCAACGGGGTAAACACAAAGTACCTAGCGAACAATGAGCTGCAGTCGGTACTGCAAACGTTCTTCTGGGCGGATGAAAACAACAGGAATATTACAGAACTCAGTGCGTTTGCAAATGCATTTCTCAATCCAGACCACCTGGGAAAGTACATTTCGCATTATGTCGTGCTCAACGAAACCTTCAAGAATCTGATGGTGCTGCGGCCCTACCAATACTATGCAGTTGAGAACATCATCAAACAGGTAAGCACCAGCAACGACAATGGTTACATCTGGCATACTACCGGCTCGGGCAAAACGCTTACGTCATTTAAGGCGAGCCAGATTGTTATGGACTTGCCGCAGGTATACAAAGTGGTGTTTGTAGTCGACCGCAAAGACCTTGACTACCAGACCATGAACGAGTTCAATGCGTTCAAGAAGGATAGCGTGGATGCTACCGATAACACGGCCATGCTGGTGAGGCAGTTAACAGACGATACGAAACTGGTGCTCACCACCATTCAGAAGCTGAACAACGCCATCCACAAAGCACATTTCGAGAACAAGCTTACGCACTTGCGCGATAGAAAAATCGTTTTCATTTTCGATGAGTGTCACCGCTCGCAGTTCGGCGATACACACGACCGGATCATCAAATACTTTCATAAGGCCCAACTTTTCGGATTCACAGGTACACCCATCTTTGCCGACAATGCAAGCAAGAATGAATTTGGAAAGCGCACTACCAAAGATCTGTTTGGCAAGTGCCTCCATAAATATGTGATCACCGATGCTATTCGCGATCAGAATGTCCTCCGATTTGCAATCGAATACATCGGCAAGTACAAACAGAAAGGCAATACACTAATTGATATTGAAGTGGAGGATATCGATCGTCCTGAAGTTCTGAATGACCCGAAGCGACTGGAGAAAATTGCCGATTACATTCTTTCGTATCACAACCAAAAGACATTTGACAAGGAATTTTCGGCTCTGTTTGCCGTCAGCAGCATTGAAAACCTAATCAAGTACTACGAAATCTTTAAACGCAAGAAAGAAGCCGGAGAACATGACCTGCGCATCGCCACCATTTTTACTTATGGCGTCAACGAAGATGATGAGGACGCGCAGGATTTTCTGCCTGATGAATTGCCGATGGCAGCTGATCCTAAAGCGAGCTACCAGTCTTCGCACAATCGCGACAAATTGGAAGCCTTCATTGCTGACTACAACAAGCTGTATGGCACGGCCTTTTCCACCAAAGACGATAAACTGTTTGAGGGATATTTTAAAGACATCAGCAAACGCCTGAAAGAACGCGAGAAGCGGTCATTTGATGATGAAAAAGATCGCCTCGACTTGCTCCTGGTGGTGAATATGTTCCTCACCGGTTTTGATGCCAAGAAAGTGAACACCCTTTACGTGGACAAGAACCTGAAGCATCATGGACTACTTCAGGCGTATTCTCGAACCAACAGAATATTAGGTGAAAAGAAATCACAGGGAAACATCCTTGCGTTCAGGAATCTCAAAGAGGCCACGGACAAATCCATTACTCTGTTTTCTAATAAGGAAGCCATTGAAGACATCATCCTTCCGCCCTTCGAAAAGATTGCCGAGAAGTTTGATGAAGCCTTAAAAAATTTGTTGGCCATTGCGCCTACCTGGCAAAGTGTAGACAGCCTTGCCAGCGAAGAAGATGAAGCAGCTTTCATTAAAGCCTTCCGTGCATTGTTGAGAGCGAAGAACGTTCTGGAATCATACTCTGACTTTAGCTGGGAAGGGTTGGGTATTGATGAAGAAACGTTCCTCAACTATCAAACAAAGTATATCGACCTTTACGATAAGGTCAGGCGCGATAATGCCAAGATAAAAACCTCCGTGCTCAACGACATTGACTTTGAAGTCGAGCTCATTCACCGCGACCTAATCAATGTTGCCTATATTCTGAAACTGATCACAAAACTTAAACAAACCAAAACCAGCGAGGCCGCCAAACAGAAGAAGGCCATCATGGACTTGCTGAACAGCGACATACAACTACGCAGCAAACGCGAATTGATTGAGAAGTTCATTGAAGAAAACCTTCCCAAGATTGACAACGCGGATAATATTCAAGATGAGTTCGAGAAATACTGGGAGGAACAAAAGATTTTAGCGTTGGCGAAACTTTGCGATGATGAACATCTGGACAAAGAACAATTCAAGGGTTTAATTGACGCCTACATTTTCAGCGGTCAGGACCCCGTTCGCGATCAAGTTTTAAAGTGTTTGGGAAATCGCCCGAGTATTTTGCAGGCTAGGGAAATAGGTGATAGGATTATCAATAAGATGAAGGAATATGTTCAGGTGTTTGAAGTGGGGATGATGGCGTAGGGTGATCAAGAAACCTACCTTACAAACGAGCCGCTTAAATCAACGAAAATTTAGCCAACTATGTTAAAAGATGTTTTGGCACATGATCTTGATGTAGTTTTTTGTGGGACCGCAAAAGGCAAGGCTTCGGCGAGACTTGGATACTATTATGCCGGCCCGGGAAACAAGTTCTATAACATTCTCCATAAAACTGGATTTACTCCCCACAGGCTTGAACCTAAGGATTGCTATGATATTAATTCCTTTAGAATAGGATTGACTGATCTCGTACACAACCAGGCAGGCAATGATCGAGAAATAGCAAAGGAGAATTATGATGTCATTGGTTTTAAAGAAAAGATTAACATTTATCAGCCAAAGTTTGTTGGATTTACCAGCAAGGCAGCAGCATCATTTGTTCTGGGCTATCAGGGTGTCACCAGCATAATAAACTATGGACTTCAAAGTCAAACGTTAGGAGCTACAAGGATTTTCGTCTTGCCTTCAACTTCGGGAAGTGCAAGGAGGTATTGGGATGAGGCGCATTGGTTTAACCTAAAGAGTCTACTGGCAGAACGTCAATGATAGATGAGTCCCATTGGGTGATAACTTTCAATCCGTTGGATTTTAAACAAGGAATGCACCCTTGTCACGCTCAGCGCGAAAATTCACATGCTGGCAGGGATGCCTGGGAGAAACTAAGAGCAAATCAATGAACGATTAGAAATATGAAATTTCTGGAATTGGCAGACAAAGTTCTGCGTGAAAAAAAGACTCCAATGTCTGCGAGCGAGATCTGGGATTTTGCTTTCGCAAAAGGATACACCTCTGACCTGGAAACCGCCGGACGAACTCCCAAAGCAACTCTCATGGCCAGACTCTACGGGGCGGCCAATGATAAAGATAACAATGCTTTCGAGGCCATAGGAGTCAGACCTAAAAAATTCTTCATTCCCGGAGTTACTCCAACGTCCACTTTAAAAATTGATATTGAATCAGAGGTTGAACCAGCTGATTCTGTGGCAACCAAGTACCTCGAAAAGGATTTACACTGCGTTCTCGCATATTTTACCAGAATTTGGTTCGATGCATATCCTAAAACAATCAACCGCTCGAAATCAAAGAAAAAGGAATTTGGCGAGTGGATGCATCCCGACATGGTGGCATGCTATTTTCCAAAAGATCATTGGAAAACTGACGTTAAAGAATTAACGCAAATGTTGGGTGCTGTCCAATTGTTCTTTTATTCATTCGAGATTAAGCAGTCTTTGGGATTTGGCAATTTGAGAGAAAGTTTTTTTCAAGCGGTTTCGAATTCTTCCTGGGCACATGCTGGATATCTGGTCGCGGCAGAAATTGACGAAAGTCCTGAATTCTACGAAGAGTTGAGCCGCTTGTCTCGATCATTTGGCATCGGCATCATAAAACTAAACCTATCGGACCCTGATGATTGTGAAATATATCAACCGGCAAGTGAAAAGAAAGTGATTGATTGGGATATGGTAAACAAACTGGCGGTGAAGAACGAAGACTTTAGAGGCTTTCTCGGAAGAGTAAAAAGCGATATCAAGTCGGAAGAGATACGAGTGGAATGGTATGATAAGAAACTCGAAGCCGAAGAAATCATTAGGAAGTTCTCAAAACTCATCAGATAGGTTGTTTTGTTGTAAATATCCCGGACATATTCAAATATCTTTTGGAATCAAAATCCATTATCGACTTTCTAAGCTTTAAGGCGCCAACGGCAAAACAGCTGGAAGTATTGCGAGCCATGGAGAGGTTTATTGCAGAAGAGGATGAAGACGATTTCATGATTCTTTGCGGCTCAGCTGGTACGGGCAAAACATCGCTAACTGCTGCCCTCGTAGGGTTAATGAACAATGATAAACGAAACTACAGGGTTGCAGCGCCAACGGGCCGAGCAGCAAGAATTCTTGGGCGAAAAGCCAACATTACTGCATCGACAATACACTCTCTTATTTACATACCGAAGTCTGATCCAAAGACCGGACAAGTGGTATTCAAGCTGAAACAAGGGATTAATCGAAATCCCACCGTGTATATCATTGATGAGGCGTCGATGATTCCCAAAACTTTGGATAAAAGTGATAGTCTTTTTGTTGCAGAGAGAGGTTTGATTTTCGATCTCATTGACTTTATTAAGAAGGCAAATAATAAAAACAAGATTATTTTCCTCGGTGACAGGTATCAGCTACCGCCGATCGGCGAGAAAGAGTCTTTTGCCTTAAATAAAACCTTCCTTGAAACAACTTTCAACCTGAAAGGCAGTGAATTCTATCTGACTGAGGTTAAGCGCCAGGAAAATGGGAGTTATATTCTCGAAAATGCGAACCAGCTGCTTGAGGCCATAGACCTTGGCGCGATCGCCCACCCGATTTCTGGAAAGCAAAGTGCCAATATTCATGAAGCTGTGGACCACTTCGTCGCGGGAATGACCAGTAATGGTCTTGAACACGCAATCGCTATTGCCGTGTCTCACAAGGCTAATATGTATTTCAATAAATTGGTTAGAGATAGAAAATTCGGTGAGACTCATGCCATACTTGAACCCGGCGAATTATTGATGGTAAACCAAAATTGGTCACGAAAGGGCAAAAATCTATTTAACGGTGACCAAGTTGAACTGCTTCAAGTTGATCTTGAGTCAATTGATGAAGTCGCTGGATTTCACTTTGCTCCAGTCCGGGTAAAACTGTTATTCAGTCAAGAGGAAGTAGTGGTTGATGACTACGCATTACTCGAAACCATAATTGCGCTTGGTGGAAAGATTGACAGTTCTAAGGAAAATGAGCTGCGCAGGCAACGGTATATTGCTAATAAGATATTTCAAGAAACTAATATGCCTGCTGACGACCGATATGTTGGCGCTCTTAGATTAGTGTACGGCTATTCGATTACCTGTAATAAAGCGCAAGGCGGAGAATGGCCTAAAATTTTTATTAACACACTTGGAATACCGTCTCTACGGTGGCAATACACAGCCATTACGAGAGGCATTGACGAGATAGAAAGCTTCGGCATTAAAGAGTAGCCGCCAGCTTCAGCCTTAAGACAGATCCATCAACATCATCACAACGAATCGGCAATTAAATACCGATTATAGCTTTTTAGCTTCTTTTCAAAGCCAGCAATAATACTAATAGGCATTATAATGCCGAAACAGAATTAAAATACCTATTTACTCGTATATTGAGGCGTGAACAGGAATCATAACACCAATCCGGCAATAACTTGCCTAATGCTATGAGCTTAAATAAAGAAAAAGAGGCTATTGGGGATATTCTCCAGGCCAGGCGAAAGGCACGAAAGATCGCGCAAGAGCAACTGGCAGATATTGCCGGTATCTCGCCGCGAACACTGCGCGATGTAGAGAAAGGGATTGCAAATCCTGAACTGGAAACGCTTTTGAAAATCTGCCAGGTGCTGGGAATGGAAGTTAAAATTGAGGTGATCAAATAATGGGACGAAGGGCCGAAGTATATAATAATGGAGTGCTTGCGGGCATTCTTGAGAAGTCAGATCGGCAGCAATACATTTTTCGCTACGATCACGACTATTTCATTAATCCCGCACGGCGTGCAATCAGTCTGTCGATGCCTAAAACGCAACAGGAATATCGCTCACACTTTTTGTTTCCATTTTTTTACGGGCTGCTGTCTGAAGGAGTAAACAGACAAACGCAAGGCAGATTGTTGAGAAT
The DNA here is from genome assembly GCA_044227305.1 of Cyclobacteriaceae bacterium. GTDB lineage: Bacteria > Bacteroidota > Bacteroidia > Cytophagales > Cyclobacteriaceae > ELB16-189. The sequence goes on from JBGAFJ010000005.1 coordinate 211,534, forward strand.
TGATGAGAACGACCATTTCAGTCTGCTACTGGCAACAGCCCAATCAGATACCATCGGATCTATTACCCTGAAAGAAATAACATCATGAACTGTTCGGGTTGCTTCAAAGAAATTGATTACGCCGGCTACTGCCGGAAGTGCCTGAAAGATCTGTTCGGAGGCAAAAAGGTTGAGCATGTTCTTCCTTACAATTCGCCTTACAAGGAAGATTCGAATCTCTATCAGGAGAGAATTTTGAAATTATCTATTTCCGGGGTACAAGCAAAGTACTCCATGCGTCTTGACGGAAACAAGCTTATTCTTACAGATCGAGAAGGACAATACATTCTTAAGCCAATTCCGGTCGGACAATTTAAGAACCTTGATCAGGCGCCTGCCAACGAACACTTAACCATGCAACTGGCTGGGCAACTTTTCAAAATCACCGTACCACCGAATGCCATCATATATTTCAGCGACCACAGTCCCGCGTACCTGGTGAAGAGATTCGATGTGAAAAGCGACGGACAGGAGTCGAAATATCCACAAGAAGATTTTGCCCAGATCGCTCAGGTAACAGAAGAAACGCACGGTAAAAACTATAAGTACGATCTTTCTTATGAAGAAATCGGGCTCTTGATCAAACGACATATCCCTACCTATGCCATTGAGCTCGAAAAGTTTTTCAGATTGGTACTGTTCAACTACATCTTCTCAAATGGCGATGCCCATGTAAAAAATTTCTCCGCCATGCTGACCGATGAGGGTGACCATATTCTTACTCCGGCCTACGATTTATTATGTACACGAATCCACTCACCCGGTGAAGCCGATATGGCGCTGACACTTTTTAAAGACAGATTCAGTGAAGCATTCGATGCGAATGGCTTCTATACCTATAACGACTTCCTTGAATTTGGAATGGTATTGGGCATCAAAGAAACCCGGGTTGTCAAAATCATCGAAGAGTTTAATGGCAAGGAAGTGAGTATTGACAAGCTGGTTGATGCATCGTTCCTACGTAGCGACATAAAAGTCATCTATAAAAGTATGTACAAGGATAAGATGACACGAATGAGGATTCGCTATAAAAAGTAGGATAGCCACTTCCTCACAAACCCCTCTCCACCTCAAAATCAAAGATCGTCCTCACCCCATTCGCGACTTCTTCGCGCATTTCACCATTCAACTGACCCTCTACCTTATCACCTGCACCCACCCCGTAATAGGCCTATGCAATGGACTGAGTTTTAAACTGTGGAGGAAAACACCGGTAGTGGTTGTTCAAAAACTTGAATAGGATTGATCATAAAAAAATGTGAATGCAAATGGATTTTGGAGGTATTTCACGCTCCAACCAATTCAAGAACATGAAAGAATTTATCGTAGCCGTGCTTCTGATCTCTACCAGCTGGTCTGTCAATGCACAATCAAAAAAATCTGATCTGTATTCTTTTAAGGTCCGTAAACTGAAGGAGAACATCTATTTCATTTATCGTCCGGAGCCGTTGAGGCACTTTGTCGAAGGGAATGTCATGTTGATTGTCAATGACAACGATGTAATCCTGGTTGACGGTGGCGGATCGCCGACGTCGGCCCGTAACATCATTGCCGAAGTACGGAAAATCACAAAGAATCCAGTCCGTCTTTTGATTAATACCCATTCTCATGTCGACCACACCTTAGGCAATGACGTCTATCTGAAGGAATATCCGGGCGTAGAGATTGTATCTCATTCGGCGACCCGCGAGGATATACTGGCGAATGAAAAACCCTATGTAGATGCGGTATTTAAGGAATTTGAAGCGCACCATAAGAAGAACGCAATCCTGATCGATAAAGCGAAGGCTGAAAAGAAACCGGGATATGAAAAAGTGGTTGCTTATATGGAACGCTATTGCAACGATGATGTCTACGTTCGTCGCGATGAGTATAGTAAGGCAACAATTGCTGCGGCCACCATGATCGTAGATACCAAGATGATTTTGCACCGGGGATCAAGAATTATTCAGATTGAACACATAGGCCACGGTGACACGGCCGGTGATTTGGTGGTATATCTTCCCAACGAGAAAGTGATCTGTACCGGCGACATGGTCGTCGCACCGCTGCCCTATGGCTTCTCATCCGATCCTCTTCAGTGGATTGAGACCCTCAAACGGCTAAAGAAATTCGATTTCGCGATTCTAATGCCAGGCCATGGCGAGATACAGACCGACCAGATCTACGTTGATGGTCTCATCAAGTTGCTCCAGTCAGTTCAGTCCCAGGTGAAAGCAGGTGTCGATAAAGGCGAATCGATGGAGACCATCCGGCAAAAGATCGACCTCAGCGAGTTTTCTTCCCGGTTTTTCCCGAATGATCCCGTTGCGGAGTTTCGATTTGGTACCTGGTTTATTAATCCGGCAGTCCAGGCAGCCTATGAAGAAATCACGGCCAATCAAAAAAAATGAATGCCGTCGAGGCATCGCATGATTTTTTTGACTCCAGCCCGACAAATAATTGCGAGCTAGTGGGGATATTCTCCAATCCAGACGAAAGGCGACAGAGATAGCGCTTTGATTTTCTTGCTGAGCTTTCAGAACAAATTCCACCAACAACTGTTCTTTTTAAAAACCCCAAAAAGCTCTTCTCCCTCATGGAAAATCACAACCGTGAAATCATCGCAGAGCTCCCGTATGACAACCTAATCCCTTTTTTGCGGCCACACCTGAAGCCGCGCCTGATCTGGGGTTTTTGGTATTGGGTGGCCAACGTAATTCCATTAGCCGCACTCATTATTATATCCTGGACCCATAGCATTACGCTGGATTCATTTTTGACAAATGTCGGGCTGGGATTCTCGATGTTCTTTGTCCTGCTCCCCATCCATGAATTGATCCATGCGGCGGCATATAAAATCGTCGGCGCACCCAATGTTGGCTTCGGAGCCGACTTTAAGAAACTTGTTTTCTACGCGGTGGCCGATCAATTCATGATCGACCGGAAAAAATTCATGTTTGTAGCCTTGGCGCCATTTGTGGTGATCAGCACCGCGTTGATAGTTTTGTTCTCTCTCAGTTCATTCCCCTCCAATCTCATTTTTCTGTCTGCCATCATTTTGCACACCGGAGGTTGTTTTGGTGATTTTGCGCTCGTGAGCTTTATGCACCAACACCGGGATAAAAATATTTTCACCATGGATGATGTGAAGGAAAAGAAGGCCTATTTTTTTAACGTCGCTGAAAATTGACCGGTGGGCTCGCCACCTCCTAAAAAAAATCAACACACCAGGAGGGTTTGCCGATTGATCATTTTCATTACATTAATGCCGGTGGTGTCCCAAAAAGCCATCCGGCCGAATGAAGTTCTCCCTGTCAATGCTGCGAACGAACAAAAAGTATTCGCTTATGAACCTCACCGGCCTGACCGTGAGCTTCACAGCGGGTCTCTTCATCTTCCTCTACATTCAACACGAGTTGAGTTTTGACCGGTTTCACAGGGATGCTTCAAACATGTATCGCATCGCTCTCACTCTGAAATTTAATGAACTCAGTCTGTACACCCCCGCGGCCAGTGCGCCGCTGGGTGCGGCCCTGAGAGATCAGCTTCCTGAAGTGACCGAGTCGCTGAGACTTTACGGCCTGGATGTTCACCACACACTTCGTTATGGTGATAAGGCCTTCACAGAAAGAAGGGTGCTCTATGCGGATTCAAATTTCTTTAGCTTCTTCAGCTTTGCGCTGACCGAAGGTGACATTCATACTTCCCTTGAAAAACCGGGATCAATCGTGATCACCCGATCGCTGGCGGAAAAATATTTCGGAAACGAAGCTGCAGTCGGAAAGCTCATGCTCGTCGACGGTGAAAGTTTTACGGTAACGGGAATTGCTGAAGAGCCGCCTTCGAACTCACACATTGTTTTTGATGCGCTGATTTCCATGAGCACGTTCAAGCCCGCGTCGGGCAGCTCCTGGATGGGAAATCGTTTCATGACGTATATCAAGCTCACCGATCTGGCCGATCTGGCCGATGTGGAGCAGAAGCTTGACAACCTCGTAGCCCGGAATATTGGCCCGGATCTGGAGAATTCGCTGGGCATATCCTTCCAGGAATTCCTGAAGCAAAGCAATAAAATCGGATATGACCTTCATCCGCTGACTAAAACGCATCTGTACAGCAAGTTTCCCCGCGACTTGACACCCGCGGGCGATATTGTCTACGTCTACGTTCTGGGTTCTGTTGGACTTGCACTCCTGGTAATCGCGTGTTTCAACTTTATGAATCTGAGTACCGCACAATTCGGAACGCAGATCAAAGCGGTTTCAATCAGAAAAGTTCTCGGCGCAACCCGATTGCGCCTTGCCACGAATCTGATGTTAGAATGTTTTTTACTCTGTCTCACAGCATCAATCATTTCATGGCTTGCGCTGTATGTGCTGCTGCCGTTTTCCAGTTCGATTTCAGGTAAGCCCCTGGAGATTTCAGCGCTGATTTCTTTTCCATGCCTCGGAGCGTGCCTGGCGATGATTTCGTTCGCCACAATTCTTTCCGCATCCTATCCCACGTTTTTCCTCACATCGATCAAACCGGTTGAAGCACTTCGCGGCAGGACAACCGGCGGTTTGATGGCCGGACCCATCAGGACAGCCCTGATCGTTTCTCAATATACCCTGGCAATGGGCTTGATCGCATTCACATGGATGGTCCTGGGTCAACTCGATTACATAAGCAGTTTCAACCTTGGAGTTCCGAAAAATAATATAGTGGCCCTTCGAAATATCGACCGGTTGGGAAGCAACGCCGTACCGTTGAAAAATTCTCTGCTCACAGAAACAGGGATTGTGGCAGCGAGCTTTACCGACAGGACATTATTTGAAAAAATGAGTGGTGAAGCCGTGAGGATCCCCAATAACCCTCAGAGTCATATCATGAGCTTCTATGTTTCTGATGAAGACCAATTGAAGGTTATGAACTTCAAACTCATTGCGGGGCGGTTCTTTTCGAAGGACTTTCCGTCCGATTCCAATGCGGTTGTGATCAACCGGGCCGCCATGCGTGATATGGGTTGGACCGACGTCGAGTCGCGTGAGTTTGCCGCTGACGCTGATATCCGTTATAAAGTCGTCGGTGTGGTGGAGGACTTCAATTACGAAAGTCTCAGAAGCGAGATCAAGCCCCTGCTTATTTTCTATAATCCTCATCCCGGCAATACACTGACCATTCGGTTTGACGGAATCTCACCTTCCCAACTGATCAGAATCCTTGAAGCGCAGTGGCAGCGGTTTGGAAACAGTGAACCGTTCGAGTACAATTTCCTGGATCAGGACTTCGACACGCTGTTCAGAACCGAAGCCCGTGTCGCCAATCTGCTGACTTTGTTTAGCATCGGCATTATTTTGATCGCCTCGCTGGGATTGTTTGCATTATCGTCTTTTACTGCGGAAAAGAGAAGAAAGGAAATCGGTATTCGAAAAGTCCTGGGCGCGTCAGCAGGAAATATTGTGAGTCTGCTGGGCATTCAGTTCATCCGGTTGGTGGGAATTGCATTTCTGATTTCCTTAGTCCCGACCTATCTGATGACCCGGAAATGGCTGGAAGGTTTCGCATATCATATTGAAGTGGACTATGTTCCCTTCCTGATGGCTGGCGTCACAGCGGTGTTTATTGCGCTGGTAACCATTGCCTATCATTCGATTAAATCAGCAAGCATTAATCCAGCGAATACGTTAAGGTCGGAATAGAGGAGGGTGATTACGAGTTTTCTGAAAATCGCGACCCTCGCAGGCGGTAGTAACATCCGTGACGGCGTCGTCTTCAGTGTTGGTTTCTCCAGGTTCCCGTCATCCGCTGGTTCTCAGTGCCGAACTTCTTTTTTGTAAATTGACCATCTGCACATTGATGGAGCAGAATGAAGGAAATTCCGATACGACAAATCAAACCCGCGGAGAGCGAACCTAAAATTTCGCAGACGTTCAGGATCCGCGACGTGAAGACGGTGCTCGGCGGAAACGACATGTCCCAGGATCTGCACCGTCACGACTTCTTTTTCGTGCTCGCTCTGAAGAAAGGAGGAGGGAAGCATGTGATTGACTTCGTACCCTACAAAGTCGGCAACAACTGCATTTTTATCATGCGTCCGGGGCAAGTACATGAGTTGTCGTTGAAGGCGCATAGCACCGGATATTTAATAGAGTTCAGCAAGGAGTTTTATCATCTGAATGATCGTGGAACCAACCAAACGTTGCGCCGGGCTGCGAAAGGTAATTTGTGTGAGGTGGGTAAGGTAGCCTTCGAGCGACTCAACCAAATTCTTGACTACATCTTCCGCGAATACAAAGAACAAAGAGATGGCTATACCGAAGTGATTCGCGCGCAGCTGGATATTTTCCTCATTGAATACGTCAGGAACCGTCAAAAGGCACAGCCCGAGATAGCAGCAAACAGCGCCTACGAACAGGATCGTCTCGACGAATTCCTGCAGCTGGTGGAAACCAATATTTCGTCGAAGAAGCAGATCTCCGAATATGCCGATATGCTGAACATGTCGACCTATCAGCTGAGTGCAATCACAAATAAGGTGTTGGGGAAAACGCCTTCGGAGCTTATAAACGATCACATCATCCTGGAATCAAAACGGTATCTGCTGGCGACGCCAGACCAGGTGAATCAAATCGCCTGGCATCTTGGATACGAAGACCCCTCATACTTCATCCGGTTTTTCAAAAAGCACACGGGCTATTCTCCCGAGGCGTTCCGGCTGAATTCAAAATAAGTCCTGTTCAACTCAATTTTTGTCCTACTCTGCCGGTGGCCGGCCGGAATACTTTTGTCTCATCGTATTTCAAAAAGCAATCAGTATGAAAACAAAAATGAAACTGATCGCATCCCTCAAAATATGGGCTGTGATCTACCCGTCCATCACGTTATTTCTTTATGTGTTCGGTGAAGCACTCTCCGTGCTGCCGCTGTATCAGCGCACGTTCCTCCTGACCATTTCATTGGTGCCCTGGATCGTGTTCGTCGGTGTTCCCCTGGTCGATGCCATGCTTCGTCTCGTCCAGCCTGAAGCATCAAAGAAATAATGCCATGAAAAAGATCGGGCAGCCGGTGCGGTTACTAGAGCGAAGGAAATTTCTGAAGCAATGTGCTTCACTGGCGGCCCTTTCCATCCCAATCAACATTCCTGCTATGGAAAAGCAAAACATGAATTCAACGAAAAACTTTGACGTGATCATCGTCGGCGGCAGCTACGCCGGGCTGGCAGCCGCCATGGGACTCGGGCGAGCCCTGCGCGACGTATTGATCATCGACAGCGGCAAACCCGCGAACCGCTACACTCCCGAATCACACAACTTCCTGACCCATGACGGCGCAACGCCGGCTGGAATCAGTGCCATCGCCAGGACGCAAGTCGGGCGATACAATTCGCTGAAGCAGATCAACGGAACGGTTTCAAGCATCAAAAAATCCGGAAAGGAATTTCACGTTGACCTCGATGACGGGGCTCGCTACCATGCTTTCAATCTGATCTTCGCAACCGGCATCGTAGACCTGTTGCCCGGGATACCAGGGATGAAGGAGTGCTGGGGCAAGTCAGTACTGCATTGTCCTTATTGCCATGGCTATGAAGTCAGGAACAAACGGACCGGCATTCTCGGGAATGGAGACTACGCTTTTGAGTTCGGCGCGCTCATTTCGAATTGGACTTCCGACCTGACGATCTATACCAATGGCGCTTCAACACTGACCCGTGAACAGATGACCATCTTGCTGGCACACCGCATATCCGTGGTGGAAAGCGAGATCGCGGAGCTGGAACACAAGGATGGTCAGTTGCAGCGGATCATTTTTAAAGACGGCCATTCGACGGAAGTCGAAGCGCTATACACGCGACCGGAATTCAAACAACACTGTGAGATTCCCGTGACGTTGGGGTGCGAACTGACACCTGATGGATACATCAAAGTGGACGCAGGGCAGCGCACGACAGTTCCCGGAATATATGCCTGTGGGGATAATGTGACCAGGGTGCGTACCGTCGCCAACGCGGTGGCAATGGGCACCACAACAGCCATCAACTTAAACAAGGACATGGTTATGCAATCATTTCACTGAAAAACCAAAAACAAATTCTCTTAAAATCTAACCAAAAAGAAAAATGAAAAATCAATCTACCATCCAGGCAGCAATCATGATGTTTTTGCTGCTTATCGTAAGTGTGCCTTCACACAGTCAAAGCTCTCACGTGGCGCTTCTCCTGAATACCGCCAATTCCAACCTCAACTATGGCGACATGAATAGTTCGCTTCAGGCCTTTAAGAAAGATGTTCGGGGTTTAAGGGCGGGTTTATCGTGGCAGGCCGGTGTAACACAACGGTTCTCCATCGTCACTGAGGCATATTTTGCAAAGAAAGGCGGCACACTTAAATCCGGAAATCCGCTGACCGGAGTTGAATCATCTTTACATCTCTACACGGTAGAGGTGCCGGTGCTGGCGCGGGTTCACGCGGGCAGATTTTATTTCAATGCCGGACCCTATGTGAGCTATATTTTTTCCGGAAAAAGAACTTCGGAGACCGAAGCATCCCAGGCAATAAGTTTCGGACAAGGACCAGACGCGTTCCGCAAATGGGAGGCAGGCGTCCAGGGCGGTGTAGGGTACGAGTTTTCTATAAAGAAAAAGAGACTCGCTTTGGATCTGCGTTACAACCATGGTTTGACAAGTTTTTCCCGCAACCAGGATCTGTACAACAGGACACTTAACATCAGCATCTCCGTGCTAAGAACCTGGAAGAAGAAAAGCTGAGAGTTGATCATGAATGATTATCGTAAAGCAATCAAAACATTTAATCATCAAACAATATGAACCCCACCACAACAAACCTAACATTCAAGAGTGAGCGGACACCGATGAGTTCACTCCGCAAAACTTCGCTGACCGCCGGCGCATTGTATCTGCTCACGTTCGTCTCCATACCGACCCTCGCACTCTACGGCGCCATCCATGACCCCGGTTATATCACCGGACCCGGTCCCGACAGCGCTGTCATTGTCGGCGGCATCCAGGAGATCATCGTGGCCCTCGCGGGTATCGCCACGGCGGTGGCACTATACCCTGTTCTCAGGAAACAAAGTGAGGGACTTGCACTTGGTCTTGTCGCCTCGCGGATCGTCGAAGCGGGTACCATGTTTGCGGGTGTTGCGTTCCTTCATACGATCGTTGCTTTGCGACAGGAAGGAGCGAGCGCCGATGCGATCATTACCGGTCATGCCCTGTCTACCCTGTATGACCGGATCTTCCTCCTTGGTCAGGGGTTTATGCCGGCGATGAACGACCTGTTGTTGGGCTTGTTGTTGTATCATTCCAGGCTGGTGCCCCGCAGACTGTCACTCATTGGAATTATCGGAGGACCTGTTCTTATTGCCGGCTACCTTGCTGTGCTGTTCGGTTTCCTGGAACAACATGCTTCTGTCACAGCCCTTTTCGCAATACCCGTCGCCGTTTTTGAGTTCACGTTGGGACTTTGGCTATTAACAAAAGGTTTCAACCCCGGCTCAGAGATCGTGAGGAGGGGATAAGTTTGGATTTAAGTTTTAGATGGGCGGAGTGTTTTCATTTTTTCGGAGTGGCCTCATTATCTTTGGAGGCGAAGGCGATTCGATCCCATGAATCTGTTCAAGGCTTTAAACCAGCCATATCCTCTCTTTTCATTTCCGGAGGCCATGAAAAGGGATGTTTTTTTTGGAATCTTCCTTACACTCTTTCTTCTGGTCTTCACTCCATTCGGTCTCAGCGACTTTGCGTATGACCGCTACTATATTATTGTCGGATATGGTGCTGTAACCTATGTCACCGTTGCCCTTGCGGATTTTGTCGGCTATACACTGCTGCCCAAGGTGTTCAGTGAGCCCAACTGGAAGGTCTACAACCAGATTTTGTGGGGCCTTACCCACTTGATCTTGTTAGGAGTGACCAACCTCACCTATGGGGTTCTTGTGGGGGCCTTTCCACTCACTCTTTTATCGTTTGTAAAAATCGAGTTCTATGTGTTGGCGAGCGCCATCATGCCCGTGATGGCGATAACCCTTTTGCGGCAGAACTACCTTCTGAAACAAAATGTCCATCGGGCAACTGAGATCAACAGAGATCTTGTGGAAAGTAAATCTCATCCTCAACATCGTTCGCCCAGCTTATTGAAATTCACCGCCGAGAACGACAAGGACACTTTTGAAGTCTTATCCTCGTCGCTGATCTGTATTTCGTCGCAGGATAATTATGTTCAGTTTCTATACATAAAAGACGGCAAGGCTTGTAAAGAATTGCTTAGAAGTACGCTGGGCAGAATTGAAGAAGCGCTTTCCGGAAACACCGATTTTTTCAGGTGTCATCGCGCCTTTATCATCAATCTGAAAAAAATAAGATCGGTCGACGGTAATTCTCAGGGGTACCGTGTGCAAATGGAAGAAGTAAATGAACCCATTCCTGTGGCGAGACCAAAAAATAAAACATTCCGCCACCTAGTCCACTCCCTGAATAGGTCCGCCTAGGACCAAGGATGCAGGCCGTCTGTCCCAGGCAGGATGCCATTTGTCCCAGGGCCTGCAGATCATCCCAAAAAGCTGTGGAACAAACCTTTACGATTGACGTAGACTACCCTCCAAGTTACGTTTGCCCTGCGATTAAACGGCAGAGCAAACATGGTAACAATGGCAATGGCTTTCAATATGGTTTACTTTATGTACCGTCAGGTGACGCTGCATTTCGACCTGTACCCATTAAATAATTTTTCAGTGAGTTCTCTGAAAAGGAGACTCCTCAAATCCCTTCTCGACGGCGTTTTGATGCTGCTGCCGTTGTGGGGTCTACGGACCGGAAACCTGGCGGTCGTTGTCGTCGCATCCGGAATTCTGTTCCTCCAGTTAGTCAGGGGATTTGTAACCTGGTGGCTTCCTTATTTCACGCACGCCTCTGACGCCTGGAGAATCCGCTATGACGAAATTTTTGCCGACACTATCCAAGTGCTTCCAAAAATCCGCGATAATCCCAGACCCAATTTAGAGCACTGCATTTTGCACCTGCTAAACCTCGCCTGCTTTCTTTTAACCATCATGTACCTCATATCTGAATAACATGACTATGAAAAATATCACATTGCTTACTCTTTTCCTGACAGGAACAATCATTGCATCTGCGCAAGGCACCTTGTATTATAATGGACAAATTTTTACCGGTAGCGCTGCGACTTCCAAGACTGACTATTTTGTCGTTGAAAACGGAATCATCAGCAAGACAGGCAACGGCCTCACCGAGTCTGAATTGAAAAGCTATTCCACCCGGGTAGATCTCCGCGAAAAAAACGTACTCCCCGGAATCATTGACAGTCACATTCACTTTATCGACGGAGGCTTAGGCTTACTGCAGATCAGTTTTTTTGGTATCAGCAAGAAACAGGATCTGGTCGAAAAAATAGTTTCGACAAAAAGCCATTTGCTGGATGGCATATACATCGGACGCAACCTGGGGCATGAAGCGCTCGGCCAGGTGGAAAGCCCTATCCACTTTCTGGACTCACTCATGCCCAATACGCCCGCCATTATTTTTCTGAAAAGCGGTCACGCCGCGATCGCCAACAGCGCTGCGATGAAGAAGTTTGGATTCAAACCGTCAACCGTAATCGCTGACGGCACGATTCAAAGAGACACCAAAGGTGGATTGAATGGATTTTTGCTGGAAGGTGCCGCCATGGAGGCGAATCGTATCATCAGCTCGGGCTACTCGGGTGGCACCATTCAAAAAGCAATCCTCGCCGCTCAGTCCCTTGCACTTTCCTATGGAATCACAAGCATTGGTGATAACACGTTCAATCCCTATTTCTTCAAGATTTATCAAGAGCTTCAGAAAGCGGGTATATTAAAAATGAGGGTGAGGGGTAGAAGTTACGGCCGCATTCCTCAAACCGAGGCGCTCATGATGGGGGTCGGAAGAAAGCACTTGGGTTTTATCGGCGGTGGGGTAGACGAAGCACGGGTGAAGTATCATGCCATGAAGTACTTTGAAGACCAATCGCTATCGATGAACTCACACCAGGATGGTCCGGTTGCTCCCGGCGGAAAGGTATTCCTTGATAAGAATCAGTTGAAAGATATTTTCAAGCTCCACCCGGAAAGTACATTTGCTTTTCATGTGCAGGGAAAAGAGGGTGTTCAGAATATCCTCGATGTTGTGAAAGAAAATCAGGCGTCGCCCAGAAGACACATTCTGGATCATGCCGGACACACTTCATCCCGACAGATGGAAGAAGCGGCTTCCCTGGGTCTTGGAGTAACCATTATCGCTGGACAATTATTTGACTACAGAAACCTGTCGTCGTTTTATAGGACGCATTCTCCCGCCGCCATTCCATTTGATGAACCTGATTTATTGAATGCAAGGGTGAAAGTCCGAACGGCGAAAGGGGCTCTCACCAGCGACTATCCTTTTGGAATGGATACGCTTTTTGCCAGCTATCCACAGGTGGATGGTTTGAATCCTTTTCCGATGATCGCTGTAAATGTTACCGGTGCGTATCCGGATGGTTCGCAGATTGAAGGCCTTCAAGACAAGTTGCTCACCCTTGACGAAGCACTTCAGGCATATACCACCCACGGTGCTTTTGTTTTGAACGAAGACGAAACACTTGGAAAAATTGCTCCCGGTTACCGCGCCGACTTCATCGTGCTGAAAGACCCCATTTTCACCGACGATGCGTCAGACTTGTACAATGTCAGGGTTTCGCAGACTTACGTTGACGGGCAACTTGTTTATGATGCCGAACCGGATACTTTAATGAATACATCAGAAAAAATAATGAAGATAACCGCCACTGATTATACCCTCTCGCCGGTGATTGGATATGATCCCACATTGGGAATGATTTTGGGTGGAGCCTATTTCAGATTTCCACTAAAAACTCCTGGTAGTTATTTCGACGCACAACTTCAAACCATTTCGGGTGGAAAACTGAATGTATTGGCTAACTACACAAAATTTGATGCATTCAGGAATGGGAACCTGAGCGTAAGCGCCTCCTATTCGGATTTCTTTCAGTATTATTTCGGGGAAGGAAATAAAACTGAAGCGGCTGACTATATAAAACTGTTTTCCAGGAATTACAGAGTGAAGCCGGAAGCCACTTTTAAATTCACCGGTCACTATCAGCTGAGCGTTTTTGGAGACATCCGCGGACGGCAGGAGGCCAGATCAACTGACAAAAATGGAGTGGATCTAAACCACACTGCTTTCCCGGATGAAAATACCGTTGCGATCGGTTTAACCTTCCAGAAAGACACGCGCGACAATACGTTCAGTACGCGGGAAGGAACGTTGAAACAAATTTCCGCACAATACATTCCTTCGGGAGCGAATGTGGAAGGTCTCGGCGATGTTCTGCAGGTAAATGCGGAATTCAGGCATTTTCGCTATGTCGGCAATTCAAACATTGTGATCGCCTCACGTCTTGCTGCGGGATTTTCACAGGGTACTCCAAGCTATTTGTTTCGCTACACATTGGGGGGTTCCTATTCCCTGCGTGGATACTACTCCAACCGTTTCCGTGGAGACAAGTATTACGCGGGACAGGTGGAGGCGCGTTTTCCGATCTACAAGAGATTTTCAGGTGCCGCCTTCTTTGATGCAGGCGATGTTACTGATCAGGATTTTATCAAACCCAAATACACGTACGGGGCAGGACTGCGCTTTGAGCTGAGTCAAAATATCAAGTTGCGTTTAGACTATGGTATCGCAAAAGATCAGACCGGCGTGTTCTTTACATTCAGTGAGGCATTTTAAGTCAATTTGCCGGGCTGCGAAATCTCACATGTCGGACAATTAAAATGTCCGACACATGAGAATTCCCTCGTCATTTTGCAAGATTGAAAAACGAATTGATTCCAGCCAACTCTGTTTTCCGGACAAAATCTGATTGCAGCACTCCGGTATGTTACGGCTTCTTGTAATCCGAAAAAATCGCCTTCAAACCATAGTAGGTTCCTGGAAACACAATGGTGCCGTGTGTTTCATTGGGCAGTTCGATGTAGTGATATGTTAATCCGCGAGGGCGTTGTTTGTCCAGGTAGTTGAGCAACTCAGTGTTGGGTGCAAAGCGCACGGGTATCTTAATGTCCTTGCGACACTCGACCATTTGCCCTTTGAAATCAGGGTGGCGATTTAAATAATCAATCAGTTCCCTGCCTACTTTGCCTTTGTTCCACCATGTGCTGCCGTCGAGCGAGACAAACGCCTGAAAAAGTCCAGGGGCTTTGTACAGCGAATAATAAGCAAGCAGTCCACCGGTAGAATGTCCTATGATTACTCGGTATGGAAGTGTGCGGTATTTCGCATCGACGGCGGGGACCAACTCATTTTTTAGATAGTTAAGAAACTGATCCGCGCCTCCCGCGGTTTGCAGATCATTCGACTGACCCGAATCCGGGTCTACTGCCGGAGCAAAATCGTGCTGCCGGTTTTTTGTGGTAACTCCTATGATGATGCACGCCGGTGCCAGCTGACTCTGGGCTAGCAAAGCGGCTGCCTCGGTGGTGAACGAGAAATAATATTCTCCATCCAGCACATAAACCACCGGGTACCGTTCATTATTCGCTGACCGGTAGTCCTCGGGCAGGTACACAAACGCTTTGAGTTTTACATTCAGGATTTTGGATTCTAGTACGATAGAATCACCGGGAATCGGCGTGACCGTTTGTGCTGTGTTTTCGGAAATCATTCCGGTAACGATCAGCAGGAAAAGCAAAATGCGGCGTGAGATCATGATGGGCTCAATATTAATGCAGCGGTAAACGCAAATGAAACACAATGTTCGGTATTTCGACTTTAAAGCGGGGCAAGCCTTTGATTTTATTGCTATAAATCGAGTTTGCAGCAACGCCGATCCGGAAACGCGTCCCCCGAATTGCAGGGTGCAGGATGAAACGCAAACGACTACTTTCACCGGGTGGAAATGTCTCGGAAATAATAACACTTTAAATATCTTATGATGATCAAGTTTGCTTTCAGCGCCGTGTGTTTAGCAATCGCGGCCTCAGGTTCGACAGCGTTTGCGCAAACTCCATCAACACCTCACAAGCGCGCACACCATGAAATGGTTTATGATCCATCCACGCGTTCTGTTTTGTTGGTCGGTGGTAGTACACCAAATCCCGACGAATCATTTATATTTTTTAACGACATCTGGCGGTATGTGAACAATACATGGTCGTTGGTAGCGCGCGCCGGTGATGAGCGAAGTGGAATCCGTCTTGCTTACGACTCGAAAAGAAATAAGATCTATTCGTTTGGAGGCTTCTTGAGCAACAATCAATCGAGTGGTCAGCTTCGTGTGCTGGAAGGAAATGCCTGGAAAATTCTGACTGACGTGCCTGAAATGAAATCGGCGGAACCTGGCTTTGTCTACGATAGTAAACGCGACAAGTTGATCGCGTTCGGAGGATCCGCCACACAGGGAGTGGTTCACAATACAACCTGGGAGTGGGACGGCAAAGAATGGAAGAAGTCAGCAGCAACTGGGCCGGAAGGCCGCCAAGGATTTGTGATGGTGTTCGACAGTAAACGAAGCAAAACGATTCTCTACGGCGGAATGGATGGCAAAGGAAAGAAATTCAATGATGGTATCTGGGAGTTCGATGGAACTGCGTGGAAAAACATAGTTGACAATGTGCCGGGTCCGGGAGCACGACTTTCACCTGGGTATTGCTACGATTCAAAGAGAGGAATGCTGATCCTCTTCGGTGGCGTTTCAAATGATAAAATAGTAGGCGACACGTGGGGATGGGATGGCAAACGATGGACGAAACTTGCCAGTGATGGGCCAACTCCCCGGATCATGGGCTACATAGCCTATGACGAGAGTCGTGATCGTGTGGTGTTGTTCGGCGGACGAATAAGCTGGCCCAATGACGTGGATGACACCTGGGAATTTGATGGAAAACAATGGAGTAAAAAGTAGCAGTTCATTCATCACGTTTTTTCTTTACATATCATTCACGGTCAACCCTAATCAGATTCTAATCATTGTGTACTGGTTGGGACACGAACAGATCAGTATTAGATTCAGAGCATACACAGGCGCCCGAATGAGTCAAAAATTCTTCGGTTTCGACGAGTATTGAGGCGTTCTTTGTTGAGAAACCATTTTTTAATGTTCCTTTTTTGCATGGCGGCATCCCCAGCCAGTAACTTTCGTTCTTATTAGCTCGGATTTTATTCGATACCAGGTATGGTCAATTTCATCGAGCGGGTATTGAAATACCCAGACTATTCACGCCAGTTTAATTGCGGGGAGAGTCTGATCACAGTATTTAATTGTCCGCTGGAAGCCAGGCTCATGAAGAATCGTTTCACGGATCTGTGGAGCCAGAATAATTATGTCTTCTATGTCATCGATGGCCGCAAGGTCTGGCACACCGCCCACGGTTCTTATGATTTCAAAAAAGGGAGCTGTGTCTTTGTTAAGAAAGGAGCCAGCATCATCGAGCAGTTTTTCGATATCGGTTTTTGCCTGGTTCTCTTTTTTATTCCGGATCAATTTATTCAGGAGACTTTGAAGTCAAGGTGTGAGCCCATGCGGAAGGGGCAACCGGATTACGGCTCGGTGATTCAACTTCACACCAACGAAACGCTCGAAGCTTTCTTCCTTTCGATGTCTTCCTATTTTGCCAACACCAAGGAACCCGACAAGGGACTGTTGGAACTGAAATTCCGTGAATTGATCCTCACGTTGGCCGACAACCAGCAGAATACGGAGCTTCATTCTTTTTTTTGTTCGTTGATCCATGAACCGAAATCCGCGTCCTTGCAGCGCGTGATGGAGGACAACTATTGTTTTAACCTCACGCTGGAGCAATACGCCGAACTGACCAACCGGAGCCTCTCCGCATTCAAACGGGATTTTCAAAAACACATGCACACCACGCCTGGCAAGTGGTTGCTCGAAAAGCGATTGAATCACGCGCTTCAACTCTTGAGCCACCCCGACAAGAGTGTAAGTGAAGTGGCCTTTGAAAGTGGCTTTGAAAATGCATCTCATTTTACCCGCGCATTCAAAGAGCGCTACCACGCCACACCCACAGCCATCCGCAAGACGTTGTCTGTTTGAACTTTTAAGAACTTTTTCTGGACTCTACGGCAAAGCCGCACTCCGCGGGTCAAGGTAGTTTTGCGTCTACCAAAAATTCTAATGACAAAGAATATGACTCAGACAATTTCCAATCCAAACAAAGCCTTGTGGGAGAAAGGCGACTTTACACGAATCGCCAGCACCATGCGCGAAAGCGGCACCGCGTTCGTCACTAAACTTGGGATCACGCGAGGGCTTAAAGTGCTCGACCTGGGCTGCGGCGACGGCACCACAGCGATACCCGCAGCGAAACTCGGCGCAGATTTATTAGGTGTAGACATCGCCCAAAACCTCGTCGCAGCAGGCAATGCCCGCGCGAAAGCAGAAGGACTCACCAATTGTACTTTTCAGGAAGGTGACGCGAGCAACCTGGCGGGACTCAAAGATCAAACCTTTGATCTGTTGGTCACTGTCTTCGGGGCCATGTTTGCCCCCAGGCCTATGGACGTTGCCAAAGAGATGGTTCGTGTGATAAAGAAAGGAGGGAGGATCGTGATGGGAAACTGGATTCCCGGCGATCCCACGTTGGTGGCACAGATCCTGAAGATCAGTTCTGCTTATACCCCGCCACCGCCAGAGGGCTTTGTGAGTCCGATGCTGTGGGGAAAAGAGGACGACGTAATTGCGCGTTTTGTAAACGCGGGAATTCCAAAAGATAACATATCGTTCAGCAGGGAAACGTTCACATTCCGTGCGCTGTATGGACCGAAAGAATTCGTCAGCGCGTTCAGGAACTACTATGGTCCCACGATGAACGCTTTTGAAGCAGCGGAAAAAAATGGCAAGGCCGCAAATCTCCAGGAAGAACTGGAGGCGTTGTTCGTTGCTCAAAACGAAAGTGCTCACCCCAATACCACATCAATTCCGGCTACTTTCCTGAAGGTGACTGTGGTACGTTGATCGTATTTTTCTAAGTGGGTTTAAAAACCGACTCAAAGTGGGTCGGTTTTTTTATTCTCACCTGATGGGAGTGAACTGAACTTCTTTTCAATCCGCCTTCAAGCCTTCCACCGGATTCGTTCTTAATACTTTCCGGACCTGCGTCAAGATCACACCGCAAAAGATCGCAACAAGGATGGTTCCTCCAACGGCGATTCCCGAATAGTCGATAGGCATCGGATAAGCAAAGAGCATATTCAACGAAGCCTTCGCAAAAATGAAACTTATAGGAACACCCACCACGAGCGCAACAGTCAGCAAGAGGACATATTGATTCACGATCACGGCCATGATGTTAGCAGGCATCGCGCCCAGCGTCTTTCGGATGCTGAATTCTTTGGTCCGGCCGGAAACGTTGATGGTCACCAATCCGAAGAGTCCAATGGTTGCCAATAACACGGCGATGGATGCCACGATGATGCTGAATCGCTCAGACCGCGCAACGCGTTCAAAATATATTCCCCAGGTGTCTTGCTGATATCCGCCCTGGAACGGTGTTTCTGGAAACAGTTTCGACCAATGTCCCTGAAGGGATGCTAACGCCTTCTTATCCTCGCCTGGATTTACGCGAATCGAAATGAATTTAAAATCCGGTTCATCGGCAAGTAAAAACAGACTCGGTTGCATTTCGCGGAAAAGGTTTTTCGAGTGGAAATCCTTGACTATTCCTACTACTTCATATTTAACACTATCGATTTCAAAGGTTCCACCTGGCACGTTCGTCAATCCGATCTCTTTCGCAAGAAGTTCATTGACTACTACCGAATGTTTATCGCGCTCAGATCTTTCCTCCAGCCATCGTCCCTTGCTCAGTTCGAAATCCATCGTTTCGAAATAACTTCCCTCTACTGAAAATTCATCAGCCTCGAATTGGCGACCGTTCGGCAACGCAAGTGTTACGCGCGCATTGTCACGCCCGAGGTGGTCCACCGATCCTGAGATCCGGGTGACGCCTGGTTCGCTGATCATAGCGCCGTACAATTTTCGGAATGAGGTGCTGTCAGGCAGCGAGGCATAGAGGAGCCCTCTTTGATTGTAGCCCCAATCCAATGCGGATTGATATGCATTGTTCTGTGTGAAAACAACACCTGTCGTGATGAGTACGCAGGCGAGCATCATCTCTACTCCCAGGAGCAGTTTGGTCAACGGGTTTCTCTTCCCAATCTCCACCGAGCCTTTAAATATTTTCACGGCGTCGAACCTGGCAATGTAAATGGCTGGATAGAGTCCGGAAGCCACGGCCGTGAGTACCAATAAGACCAGCAGAAAAACGAACAGCTTCCGGTCAAGGACGTCAAAGAGCATTTCTCCACCGCTGAAATGTTCGAACCACGGAATAAAAACGAACACGCTCAAAATAAACCCGACAACCAGTGCAAACAGCGTGATCACCAGGTTCTCAGAAAGATATTGGATCACCATACGCCAACGGGTTGCACCAATCACCTTGCGCACACCCATTTCCTTGAGCCTTCGCACCGCAGATACAATAGCGATGTTGATATAATTAAAACAAGCCAGCGACAGCATCAGCGCCGCGATCACCGTCAGGCCTATCCGACCTTCCACGTTAAAGTCATGAGAAATGCCATCGCGGATATGGGCAGATCGCTGGTGAAGGGTTGCAAACTGTTCCAGCGCGAAGGATTTTACCGGCCGGTTGTGATGCGCCTCGTTTTGTCTGACGCGGTACTTGTCCATCCCTTGTTCTACGCGCCTGGCCGAAGCGGCGTCATCAATCTGCACAAAGGTCGCTGTTATTAGTTTTTTCCAGTCGTCCTCTTTGAAATCCGGATCGGCGGTCCGCAGATTCGAATGGTGTACCAGGAAATTAAATTCGATGTCATGTGCGCGTGGAAATGCCTGAGCAACACCACCGACCTTGAATAACTTCTTTTCGTGTTCGTTAAACTTTATCAACAGGTCGCGTCCCACCGGGTTATCGGTGCCGAAGTATTTTACCGACATCTCCTCGCTAAGGATGATGTTGCTGGGATCATGAAGCGATTCGGCCGATCCCCACGTCAGGGGAAACGTGAACAGGTCAAGGTATTCAGGATCCACGTAGCTGATGCGCTCATGAAAGACGTTGTCTTCATGTTTAATGATGGCGCTACCTTCCTCGATGCGGCAGATCTTTTTAACGAAACTGAAATCCTGTTTCAACATCTCTCCCAGCGCCCGCGGCGACGTGCCGTATTGAATCAGGTTGCCTTCGTGTTCTCCGAACCAGGTGACGAGGTAAACTTTTTCTTTGTTTTCATGGAAGCGGTCGATGTCATAGTCCCACTGGAAAAAACCGTATACCAGTATGCAAATGCCAATCGCAACGGAGAGCCCGAAAATATTAATGATCGAGTTTACGGGGGTCTTACCCAGGCCACGCACGGCCACTTTGAAATAGTTTTGATACAAGGCAAAGCTTGCGGTATGTTCAGGCCGGCGACGTTTCCAGGCGTAAGGCTGACAGCAACGGATCACATCCAGGAGATACATCAGTCGGGCAACCGCCTTGCCGGATCTTTCGGCGCGCTCATAAAATATCTCTTCCAGGTCGCCGTGGATTTCTTCGTAACGTTCAGGTTGGCAGTACCATTTGAAAAATGCATGCGGAATTTTCGGAATCTTGATATCATCTCTCATGGTGCGTACTATTTAAATGCGATGCTGGGGATTTGATTTCGCAGGCTCACACGAAGCTCAATCGATTCATCGAGTACTTTTTTTCCGTAGGAGGTAATCGTAAAAAGCCTTTTCCTTTTCCCTCCCCGCTTGGTTTCCGGATCGCTCAACTTCGATTTCAACAAGCCTTTCTCCTCCAGACGATAGAGCGATCGGTGTACGGCGCTGATGTTGATATCCCGGCCTGACTGTTTTTTGATTTCATGGGCAATCGCCACTGCATAGGCATTGTTGTAGATAACGCCCACCGTCAGCAATATCAGCTCTTCAAATTCCCCGAGGTGCATTCTGGCCATATATTATTGATCTTTGTCAGTAATATACGGACTTCGGGGTAAATGGGTTGCGGTGAAGAAAACCTGTCACATTTAACACCTGATGAGTTCAGGTGTAAAAGTCATAGCACACGTGTAATATCGCGACCTTTGAAAAAGGAGTACCCATCGTGTAACCAGTGGTCGGAAGCGAGGTTTTCAAAGCATGGGTTATCATTTGTCAATGAATAGAATCATTTTCCTGGTGTCGCTATTGGCGATAATTCCGCAAGGGCAAGTGTTTGGCCAGGAAAAAGAACTGACTGCCCGATTTGAACAATACATTCGCCCGTATGTTGAAACCAACAATTTTAGCGGGCAGATACTGATCTCCCGTAAAGGCAGAATTCTTTTTGACAAAGCTTACGGAATCGCCAATCGGGAATTCGGGGTACCCAACGATCTTAACACCATATTTCACATTGCTTCTCTTTCCAAGACGTTTACAGCGGCCGCGGTGCTGATCCTTGAACAGAAAGGCCTGCTGACCACGGATGATTTTGTTTCAGCGTATGTTCCGGATTTTCCAATGGGGAACAGGATCACGATTCATCATTTGCTGTCGCATACTTCCGGGATCACAGACATCAACGATCTCCCCGAATATGCGGGCGCGAGCCTTCACCATCAAACACCTGAGACGTTGGTGTCATTATTCAAAAATAAACCGCTTGAATTTCAACCCGGTGAAAAATACCAATACACCAGTTCCAACTATGCGTTGCTGGCACTCATTGTCGAGAAGATTTCAAAAATCAAATTCAAAGACTTTTTGGCTAAAAATATTTTCGAACCCCTGGAGATGTACAAAACTTTCGAACACGACAACATGATGGGGATTGTAAATAAAATGGCCGATGGCTATGTATGCGACGGCAGTTTTGGATCGCAGAGGGCGCCGTACCTCGATTGGTCATCCAAGGCAGGAGGTGGTGCCATCGCCAGTACCGCGGATGATCTTGCAAAATGGAACACTGCCCTTTTCGGTACATCGATCCTGTCTGAAAAAAGCAAGCAAAAGATGTTTACCCGTTATGCGGAGGCCGGTTATGGATGGTACCTCGGCGAGCAATTCGGCAAAAGTTATGTGTACATGAATGGTCGTGCACCCGGTTTTTGCGCACACATGGGACGATATCCTGAAGAAGAAACCTTTGTCATTGTCCTTTCCAATATGCAGGTGTATACGCCGCGTCAGATCGCTAAGGACCTTGCAGGGATTTTATTCAATCAAACCGTCGTCACACCTGTACTTAATCGCAAATTGTCTGCGGAGGAATCCACTCTGCTGGTTGGGAAATATCAATTTGGTGAGGATTTCTATATCTCCAATCTTCTTCTCGAAGTGAAGTATCAGAATGAAAACCTCGTCACCAACTACGGAGAATTCGTGCCCAATCAACCACTCCAGTTCTTCCAGCGTACGTACTGGCTTCCCGTGGTTTTCAATAAAGATGCTGCGGGCAAAATAAAAAGCGTCACGATCGATAACTATGAGGGGAAGAGGGTGGAGTAGTACGCGTCCCTCAGATGTTCAACCAATAGGTAAGCTTCAGAACCAACGCGCTGTTTTTGCTCACGAGATGTTCGGGGAGATAATTTTCCGTGTACACGATAAACAGATCGGAGGCGGGTTTGTAGCGCCATTGAAAGCGTGCGTTGAGGTTCACGTTATCATACCGGTTGTTGTATTGAACAACGGTTGTAAAAAATATCTTGTCGGTAAGCGTAAAGTCGACGCGGGGGCTGATGAGAAGGAATGTCACTGTGCCATAGGCCGGGGGCAGCTCGATGCGGTTGTAATCGCCACTCACGGAGAAGCTTCCATAGGGTTGTACCCGGTACGACAACGACCCCCCAAAACCCGATCTCACTCCATTATAATATCCTCCTCCGCTTATGCGAGCCATGTATGTGAAGAGCTTTCGCGTGTTTGAAGTATACCGCACATCAAATTCATTCCATTGAAAAACCTGCCCCTTCAGAAAAGTTGAATCGCCAATCGGGTAGAGTGCATCGAAATCGGACTGCAATTTTTGGTATACGTTCCTCGCGAGCGCGGTCACCATCGCGGTGTTTCGGAAGCTCATATTATAAGTGATGCCGACGTTGCGGTCAGACGTGGTTCCGTCCGGCACCCGGGTGTCGTCGTAGCTGATGCCCGGTGAGATCAAAACAAACGGGCCGGATCGCGGGTAATATTTTAATTGTCCGGTGAACCACGGGCTGAACAATCCAGGATACACACTCATGCTCGGAACAAATCCCGTCTCCGCATTATAATTTTTGCCAAGTCCCATGAACCCGGTGGAAAGATTCAGCGCACGAACATTGTAGTTTGTGGAAAGACCATACGAATAGTTGTCGCCCGTAGAGAAGTCGTCAAATGATTGATGGTAGTAAGCTTTGCCACCCCACTTATTATTGTAGGTGATCAGGTTGAAGTCGATACCGGCAACGCGGTTATAGGTGTTGAGCTTCGGTACCGTGGCGGTACCATTCCATACTTGCTTCACCAGGCTTTCATGATAGAACTTATTGGGTTCATAGTCATTTAACCCGAGAGACTCCTTGTCTACCATGAAAATCCCGACGTTGGATCTTTGAAATAGCCGGCGTTGTAAAACCGCTACCGTGTAATTCTGCGCGGGCAATCCAAGAGACTGAGTTTCTTTCGTCTGCATGTTCATCAATCCCACACGCCAGTTAGTTCCGATTTTTCCGCTGACGCGCGCGCCAAAAAGGATCGGCACCTTTCGGAGGAGTCCGGTAGAATCTGTTGCGAGTCCTATTCGGCGGGAGAAGAAGGGTTGAGAGTAGGTTGTAAATCCCGGTGCCGAAAATAGATCGCTGTTTTCAAGAAAAAACTGTCTTCGTTCCGGATACTGGAACTCAAAACGGCTGAGGTTGATCACTTGCCGGTCTACCTCAACCGTCGAAAAATCCGGATTTAATGTCAGATCAAGGTTCAGTGATGGAGTGATGGCCACCTTCGCGTCGAAGCCGGCGTTAACTGTTTTATCTGAAGTGCCCGCCTCATCATCTTTTTCGATCGTAGTGATTCCGTAAGGAATAAATGAGATGTTGGTGCCGGGGTGGGGAGCAGGAGTTTGCCACTGCACCTTGCCGCTCCACGCCAACGCGGATGGAAAAAACTGAATCGGTGTAGCGATCCAACTCGAAACCTGATTTCTTTTCAGATCCTGACGCACGAAGTTCATATTCCATGGCTGACCCTGGTTGTACCGGAATGATTTGAAAGGAATGGCCAGTTCGGCGACCCACCGGTCGTGCGATCTTTTCACGACGGAGTACCATTTGTTATCCCAATTGGCGTTGTATCCGTTGTCGCCTGTTCCACCCGCCGACATAGATCCTTCACGTTGCACACCATACGGAGTAACATGGAAGTAGAATCCATTGGTGAAGTCATTGAACGGATCCATGTACACGCCGACGTTGTCATTGAGCGACCAATCGAAGTCACGACGGAGGGATTGAGCCACGTTGGGTTTGCTGTCGTCAAAACAGACGAACGACAGATAAAAGAAATTGTCATCAAAAGTCAGTCGCACCTCCGTCTGAAACGGAGCGGGCAGCGAATCAATGGGATAGTTGAGATAGAAATTCGTAGCAAGTTCTGCCTGCTTCCAGTCTTCTTCGTCGAGTACGCCGTCGAGCACGATGGGGTGTTGAGCGCGCGCGATAGCCAGTCCATGGCCCGGGCGGTTGCGCGTTTGGGCACCTGCATGCAGTACCCCAAGAGCGAAGATCAGGCAAAAAATGAGACTGCGTGGATTCATCAGTCTGGCAAAATAATCAATCGCCCTGATCGGGGCGGGAGAAATATAGGAGACGGTGAATTTTCAGGAGCACCGGCGCCCTGGAAAAGGCGTAAGCAGGGGATTATTTCTGGTACTCAATTTTGCGGATATGCCAGACAAACGTTCCGGCGCCCGTTTTGACAATGGCTTCATCGCCTACTTTTTTATTTAAAAGGGCGTGCGCCATGGGTGAGTCCATGGAGATATAGTCTTTCGTATCAAAAATTTCGTCGTATCCCACGATGCGGAGGCGTTTCTTCATGCCTTTGTCGTTTTCTATTTCCACCCAGGCGCCGAACATAACTTTTCCATCCTGGAAAGGTGAATAGCTTACCACCTTCAGATCGTCAATGCATCGCCGCAGGTAGAGTATGCGCCGGTCGATTTCCCGAAGCCGCTTTTTATTGTAATGATAGTCGGCATTTTCCGAACGATCCCCCAGGCTTGCCGCCCAGGACACTTTCTGCGTCGTGTCTGGCCTTTCTACGCGCCACAAATGATCCAGCTCGGCCTTCAGCTTTTCAAGACCCTCCGGGGTAATCATTAATGTTTTCATGTAAGAATCTCAGCTGCGTAAAAAGCAAAGATACGAGAGGACGAGAGAACATGTCTGCTGAAAGATAATTTGAGCTCAATACCTCAGGTCAATGAATCCTGTAAGAGGACTGCCGGACGGAAATTCTATTTTATAAAAATAGGTTCCCGGAGGCAGCTTTGTACCATCGCTCTTATAGCCGTCAAACCGACGCTCCACGTTGTTGTAGTTGTCCACGGAAAAAACCTGATCGCCCCAGCGGTTGAAAATACGCACGTGATTTTCACGCGTTGACGGTATCACGTCTATATATTGAATAAAGAAGAAATCGTTTTTTCCGTCACCATTGGGTGACACGGCATTGTATATCGTGATGTCTCCCGCAAGCTCGATCGAAATATCCTGGTTGGTACAGAGGTTCGTCAAATCACACACCTGGATTCCGACAGACTCTGTCGCCGTAAATGGAATGCCCGTGTAATCAATGTTCAGCGTCAAACCGGAAAGTGACGCTTTCGCTCCGCTCAATGGCTGCTTGGTGATTTTCAGGGAAGCCTGATCTACATTGTTGTCAACGTCTGCAATAAGCGGCGTAAGATCTATGGACACCGTTCCTTCAATGTAATTCGTGGCCAGGGTTGAGGCGATCGTTGGAGCATGACAGGAAAGTATCGTTGCATTAACTAACGTCCGTGGACTTTCACAGATTCCGTCATTAATAGACACATAATAAGAAGTGGTGGCGCTGAGGCTTGGTGTAACATAGGTATCGTTGACTGCACTTCCGATCGGTACTCCACCCGTGGGTATCGTATACCAGCGATACTGCCCATTCACGCCGCCCGCTGCAGTCAGCGTCAGTTGTGCAGAAGGACCACAAGCTGAAGATCCTGTTGCAGTTGGCTGTGCGGGCGACGGGAGCAGTGTAACATCAGCCGCCGCCCGGAGGCTTTCACAGGAACCGCCCATCAGCGATACATAATAGGTGGTGGCAGCAAAAATATTCGGTGTCGTATATGTGCTGTTCACGGCACCTGTGATCGCTGTTCCGCCCGACGCGCTTGTATACCAACGGTATTGACCATTAACACCGCCGCTTGCATTAAGGGTCGCCGCGGTACCCGAACAAACACTCAGCGGAGAAGCTGTCGGTGCCGAAGGGAGCGGAATGATGAATAGTCCTTCGTGATGGGTGTTAACAGGTGCCGCGAGATCACCACTCACGCGACAACGATAACGTCCTTCGACTAAAATTCCGGCCGGATTAATGGAAAGGGTAGCCGTGTTTGCACCGGAATAGCTGCCGCCATTTGAAATATCAGAAAATACCAATGGTGATCCGTTGGGACTGAACTGCCATTGATAAGTAATGTTCGTGGTGCCGGTGCCTGCGGCAGTGAAGGTGGCAGTACTTCCATCACAGGCAGAAAAATCTGACGGCTGCGTAGTGATGGTGATCGTCGGTGGTGAACTCGAACCGACTTTGGCGAGGCCGTTTCGGATCGTGCCGTCGTATGATGAGAATGCGCCGGCGATGAAAATATTTCCTGACGCGTCCAGCGTGAGCGAAGAGATATCATCATCGGTGCTTAATCCGGGATCAAATGAGCAATCGACCGTACCGTCCGCGTTCAGGCGGACGAGATTTTTTCGTGACGAACCGTTTACAGTATCAAAAATTCCGGCGATGAGAATTTTTCCGTTGGATTGCAGCTCCACTTGAGCGGGGTAATTACCGGGTGTCAACGCATCGGTGATACCGATGGGGTTAAATGAATTGTCCAGCGTGCCATCTGCGGAGTTGATTCGAACGATGCCTCTCACAGGGACACCATTGAAGTAATCGAATGAGCCGACGACGATTATTTGTCCATCGAGCTGTATGGCAATGTCAAAAACTTCCCCGTTGGCGTCGCTGATGATTTGAGTATCGGTTATACCAGTAGTTTCAAGGCGGGTGATACCTCCCGGAAAAATTCCTCCGACCAGAATCTTTCCGTCAGGCTGTACTTTGATTACGTTGGCCAGCAGATTTGTCGGAGCTGTGAATGTTCCATCCAAAGTTCCGTCGGCAAGCAACCTCGATAATTGCGGAGTTGACCCGCTACTCCATGAAACAAGAATCTTAGAGTCTGCCTGCAATCCGATCGCGTACACCAAATCGGAACCGATACCTGGAGCGAAGCTGCCGTCAACCGAACCGTCTGCATTCAGTCTTGCCACCTCGGTCACTGGCGTGTACGCCGGGATATAAGTGTAAGTAGTCAGTATTTTGTCGTCGGGCTGGATGATAAATTGATTGATTCCCGGATAGTAACTGTTGGAGTTGAATGAGTTGTCGAGCGTTCCGTTCGTGTTGAATCTCACAATTCCATCGACGGTGCCGCCATTGATCGTTGAAGAGCCGGTGGCCGCGATGATCTGTCCGGTACTTTGAATACCCACGGCGGTCACGGTGGTAGGAACTTCGATCAGTGGATCAAATGAGGTTTGGAGAAAGCCTCCGGTGCGAGGAATTCCGATACAGGGATCCGTTGAAAGTGTAACGATGTACGGTTCCGATTGCAGGGTGAGGCCTGTGACGATGGTGTTGGTGATCTGCAAATAATAAACGCCGGCATCGCTTGCGCCTGCTGTGGGGATCGATAGTGTCGAAGAGGTTGCACCCGGAACTGGGTTTGAACCACGATACCATTGATATTGATTGGCAGTACCTGACGTAGTAAAAGGAATGGTGATGGCACCACCCGAAGCAAAGCCGACGTTTCCGCCTGGCGGAAGCAGTTCTTGTGGCGAGTATTGATAGTTTACGGTTGTGGCAACGCTAGCCTCCAATGATCCGAAGTCCAGCGAATTGTCAGCGACATTAAGATTATAGGCGGAGATGGTGGGCATTGAAGTGAACCCATTGAGGGAAAGATCAACCGTTAAAAAGGTGGTGATGGAACTGATCGTGGCTGGCATAGCTCCGGAGAAGCCATTGTCATTCAGATAGAGCTCCTGCAGCGACACCAGATTTCCAAAGCTTGCCGGAACTGTTCCGTTCAACTGATTGCCAGAAAGATTTAAGAACTTTAATGATGTGAGGTTTCCAATCTCCGTCGGGATAGGTCCGGTCAGTTGATTGGACCAAAGTTGCAGGGATGTGAGCGCAGAGAGGCTGCCGAGTTCCACGGGTATAGATCCGGTCAGTGCGTTTTGCGAGAGGTCGATCAATCCCAATCCGGTGGGCGTCCCCAACGACGCCGGAATACTGCCTGTTAAATTATTTTCAGCGAGTGAAAGGAATGTCAGGTTGGAAAGATTTCCCAGTTCCGAAGGAATAGTACCTGTGAAAGAGTTAAAACCAAGGTTGATGCTTTTCAGATTTGATAATGAACCGAGAAACGTCGGGATGTTTCCGCTGAAATTATTTGACTCAAGCTGCAAATTCTCCAGTAAAGTGCAACTACTCAGACTGGCGGGTATTGCTCCCGTCATTTGATTCTGGTGTACATTTATCTCTTTCAATGCAGTAAGTTGTCCAATCGTTGAGGGCAGAGAACCGGCGATGGCGTTTTCGTTCAGTTTGAGTATCTGCAATGTTCCCAGATCGGTGATTGTGTTCGGGAGTGGTCCGTTCAAACCGTTGGCTGAAAGATCAATTTCAGTAACGCGACATCCCGAAACCGTAATGCCGTACCACGTGCTCTCGTCGACACTGAGCCAGTTGGCATTGTTCACCCACGCGCCGCCTGTCGTGGAATTATAAAGGTCGGTCAATGCGTTGCGCTGAACCAGCGGAAGATAACACGGACCTGTTGGTATAAAGTTGGTTGCACTCACACCTGACTTACAGGAAATGGTGATAGTGATGGGGCCCACCACCGTTCCTGTTGGAACTGTCGCCGTGATAGAGGTGGCTGTGCTTGCAGTAACTGTGGCAGCCACTCCACTGAAGAAAACAAGATTATTTTCTATAGCGGTGCTGAAGTTCGTTCCATTGATAGTCACCGTCGTACCGGACGGACCGGTGGCGGGGCTGAATCCGGTGATGTTAGGAGGAGGAATCGCACTTTGACTGAGGCTCTGCACGAAAACATCGGATCGTCCGGAGGTAGTAGC
The DNA here is from genome assembly GCA_044227305.1 of Cyclobacteriaceae bacterium. Lineage (GTDB taxonomy): Bacteria > Bacteroidota > Bacteroidia > Cytophagales > Cyclobacteriaceae > ELB16-189. The sequence continues at coordinate 241,064 of JBGAFJ010000005.1, forward strand.
AGTAAGATTGAACTGACAAGAGCCCGGGCCAAAATTCGAAGTGAGCAGGAAGGATCCGGTTGTCAGAAGATTGGTGGAGCCGTCCATGTTGATGGCGTTTCCATAGTCCTGGTTTGTGCCACCCATTTGTTCAACCCACGATAATGTTCCGGCGGCGCTGAACTTTGCCACGAAGACATCATAACCACCTCTCGAAGTGAGGTTTGTGGTCGACAGGGTAGGATCGAAGTCAGCTGTGTTGGTAAAGAGCCCGGTAAGAAAGCTTTCTCCTGCCGCGTTTACCACCATGCCCTTCACCTGGTCTGTGGAGTTTCCACCCATACGACCAGCCCATACAAAAATTCCCGAAGCATCGAGCTTTGCTATGAATGCGTCATCAAGTCCCGCGGATGACAATGTAAACGTCGCGCCGCTGGGATCGAAATCAGCAGTACCTGAAAAGTATCCCGAGGTGATGATGTTATCCGATCCATCGACGCCGATTGATTGCGGATATCCGTCTGACGTGCCGATGATCATTGCCTTCGCCCAAATGAAGTTTCCGTTCGCGTCGAGTTTACTGACATACGCATCATAGCTCCCCGCAGAGGTGAGGTTGGCCGTGCCAGCACCGGGATCAAAATCAACTGTGCCGGCGAACGAGCCTGTTGAGATTACGTTGCCTCCGCCGTCGATGGTGATAGCCGATCCATTTTCAACGGTTGGCCCACCGAACTTTCTTGCCCACACAAAATTTCCGCTCGCATCAAGTTTACTGATGAAGATGTCTATGCTGCCGGAACTAAAGAGGTTGCTGGTACCGGCGGCGCTGGGATCAAAATCAACTGTACCGAAATAGGATCCGGTAGTGTAAACATTACCGCTTGGGTCTGTAGCAATGGCAAGACTCTGATCGTTCGATGGTCCTCCGATGCGATCGGCCCAGACAAAGTTTCCATCGTTATCGAGCTTGCATATAAAGATGTCGGTGCCGGCGCCTACTGAAATAAGGTTACTTACACCTGACCCCGGATCGAAGTCCGCTGTTCCGTTAAAGTATCCCGTGAGCAGCAGGTTTCCCGAAGCATCGATCGTCATTCCTTTCGGAAACTCGTAGGAAGTTCCTCCCAGTTGTTTCGCCCAGATAAAGTTTCCGTTCGCATCGAACTTGGTGATGAAGATATCCTGCCATCCAATCGCACCGGCCGCAGTCAGCGTAAACGCAGCAGGGCCTGGATCGAAGTCGGCGGTGTTGTAAAACTGTCCCGCCGTGAAGACGTTGCCAGACGCATCCGTGACGATCGCATCTCCCTCGCTGTTGCTGATGCCGCCCATGGATTTTGCCCATCGAAGTTCGGGCTGCGCGAATGAATGAAAAGAGTGAAAGAATAGACAAAGCAAAACCAGGATCCCGAAGATCAGGGGTTGGGGTCGGCCGCCTGACAATGGTTTCATGACCGATAGGAGTTAAGCCAGTCTACATTACAGCAACACTATAAACCTTAGAGAAACGAGAGGATCAAGATCAGCGCAGTGTGGCTTTGCGCTCCCAGAGCAGCCCTGGATTCCGCCACCGGATAGTCAAGACTAAGATAGGAAATTTTGAATGGGTGTTGAGTACCGTGTTTTGAGGGTATTTAAGTGACTATGCACTTACCCCGCGGTTATTTCCAGAGCGTATAGATAGCCTTGGAGAATCTTTCATTCTTATGACCTGCCCTTGAAATCATTTTTCTTTCAATGGGAGACAATTTCATTTGAAATGACTTTAGAAGTCGCCGGCGCTTATTCGGGGCTTCAATAAATAAGTGTGTGTATTTTCCCTCTTTGCTAGACTGTGCAGATTTCTTGTGGATGATGGTCCCCGGTGGGTAGATCCATTTAGTTTTTCCATCAGTTGCAACTTGAAGAATTTGCTCGCCAATGCTGAAAGGATCAGAGCCTGTCCACCGAAATTTGTCAATTTTATGTCTTGGCTTTTTTGCGAAGCGCTTGGCCTCGCGTTCACCAGCAATCCCTGTTTTCTCAACGTCCTCAGGCTCGACATCAATTGTGAGATTGACAATCCGGATATTGTTGGCATCCACTTTTCTTTTTCGAAGACTTTTTTCCGCATAATTTTCAAAACGAGGAGGTTTGTACATTTTGTCGAGGACTCTGAGGCGTTTTCCGCCCAGCTCATGGAAGCACAACGACTCGATAAATTTTCGGGTAGTGGCAACAATCTTCGGGTTGTTTATCTGGACAGCTGCCTCCTGAAGTGTTGCCGCTGAATGTTCAGAAGCATTTGCAGAACCGATAATAACCTTTCTCCTAAAGCAAAATACTTTGGCATGAAGCGTACTAACAGTAAAAATTTTTACGCCTCGGTTGTAGAGTTTTAATAGCTCACCTGGTTTAGTTTGACCGGATTTTACGGCCGCTTCACTTGCATTCACGACAAGGATACTCCCTTTTCTCAAGGGAAGAAGGCGGGTGCCCAGGGCGCCAAAATACGCCACAGCTATAAGGCATGTAGACGGATTCTTCCGGACCTCTTGACTTATTGCCGGCCATATTTTCTCAGTGAGAAGTTGTGCGGGCATTACTATTGTGCCTTGGTAAAGACACTAAGACAAAAAGCACAGAATCCCTTAATACCATCCCAACATTTTTCCCTCAACGATTTTACTTCCTCTACCTGAATCGTTTGGGCTGCTTTCAGGTCCGCATTGGCAAAGTGTGCGTTCATCACGCGTTCGTGATGCTGATTTTGCTCTTTCTGAAAGTAAAGTATGAATGCAAACACAATGAGGAGGATTCCGAAGGTCCATCCGAGAATTGTTACCAGATTTTTCATAGATATATTAATTTATTTTCATCCTCGTTGTCATAATGCACTCAACTCAAATGCGTATTTCTGATAGCTGATGATCTCATGCTTCTTTTCATTTGCCAGCCAGCCCTTTTCTTTGTGACTAAGATCCACGATTTCGGCACTCGTTTTTGATTTAAACTTTTTGATTACTTCATTCAACACCGCTAGTTCCGCTTCTGTGAACATGTCTTTATTGAAATCCATTTTATTCTTGAGACCTTCACCAACATACCCGTTGTCAAACGGGACATATTCTACATCGAATTTCTTGTCATCAATCAATTTAACATAGAGCTTGTCATATTCGCTGGGTACCGGCCCCAATTGAATGGCCCGGTAAGCCATTCCGGAAATAGAATAACCCGTTCGTTTGTAGTTCAGAAAGTCACTATAAAAAAGGAGCTTGTTCAACTTTGTCTTCCATAAGTCTTTCACGTGCAGGCAGAAATAAGATATCGTGTGAGCAATCTTGTCCAGCGAAGGACTCCTGTAGCCCGTGAACTCTGATGGTTTTGAAAAAATGAAAATCTGCTCTTCGAATAATTTTTCAAAAAGATTTGCAGCATCGTCCTTGATCAACTCCTTCGCGCGGTTGACGTATTTTGCATGCTCTTTGTCGCCCAATACCGCGCGGCTGGCATCCACAAATGTTATAAACTCTTCCGGATCTTTTGCTGCCTGGATCAACCTGCCGTTTGCCACAGTGGGCATCTCACCGGCTTCGTATTGTCTGTAGCTGTTGGCGCCAAGCCCCAGCACGTCTGACATCTTGCTTGCGGAAATTTCATATTGTTCCCTGATTTCCCGTATCTCATCTGGAAAAGGGATACTGTATTTCTCGCGATACTGATTATACAACTGGTTTGTATTCAATTCATCCAGTTCCGTTGTGGTGAATTCTTCTTTGGTGTCCATACACAAGTAGTAAAAGTGGACAACCTCGAATTTCTCACGGCGGAATTCAAATTCTTTTTTTTGTGAAAGGAGTTTCGTCTCTCCCCCCGTAAACGGACTCTGCATATTTATTTCTTAAACGGATATTTTATTGGTTTTTCAGCAGGATGAAATGATATGCAAATCACCTTTTGATAGACCGCTACTTCCTTTTGAGCAGCTATTTGTTTTGACACGCCCATAGACACTTTGATATATGCCTCTTTCCCATTAACCACCTTACCAAATTCCCATGCTTCACCAATCCAACCCGATTCCATTGATGGTCCCCGGAAATAGTCTTTCGCTTCAAGAGCTTTCAGAGCTTTTTCTCTTAAAGGCGGATTGATCTCGAGGTCAAACATTCCTTGTAAATTCTTCTCTCTATCTATAATAATAATACCGGCAGCATCCATCGCCGCCTTAAATTCCTTTAGGAAGGACTCCACATGCTCGATTCTGGTGTTCATGATAAAAAATGAGGTTGTTCATATGCGATTGTTTAAAAAATAGGGTAACTCAAAAGTGGATTATTTTATTAATATAATCAAATAATTCAACTAAAAAGTTGAATGAAGAACATAAATCAAGACTGCCACCCGCTTTTACGGGCAGGAATCACCCTTTCTTTGCCATCTGAATGATCATTTAGACCATACCCGCAACCGTGGGTTCATATCCGTGTTCAATCCGTGTTTTCCGTGGCGACCCGGCCCCAACGATGCAGGTTTATCAGCACATTTTCACAACTTTTCCAGGAGGATCGGCAGTTTCAGCAGCTAAGTAAGTTCCCTTACCGCTCCAGCTTAAAACCCGGATCAGGCCCTGGTCTCTTTTCCGCATTGCCCACTTTCCACGCCGTGCGATAAATCCAATCTGTCATTTTTTTCAACTTGGCGTAGTTGATATTCTTCGCGTTATCCGCAGGCGTGTGGTATTCGCTGTGAAGAAAACTGGTATACATCACCGCGGGGATTCCCAATCGCGCATAGGGAACGTGATCACTGCGAAAGTACCATACTTCAGGGTGTGCAGGTTTGTCCCACAGCGTGTCTAACTTAAATCGGGGACCTTCATCGTTCGCCTCCATCGCCATTCGAACCAGGTCTGCTGAATTCCGATGAGGAAGTTGTGACCCCATCAATCCTGCGCTGTCGGGGCTGTTCCTTCCAATCATGTCACCGTTGAGGACGGCCACGATCGATTGTTGCGGAACGGTGGGGTGTGCTGCATACCATTTAGATCCGAGCAATCCGCGTTCCTCGGCGCCGTGGATGACAATCAAAGCAGATCTTTTCGCAGGCGCTTTTTTTAACGCCCGCATCACCGCCAGCATAGCGACGTTGACACTGGCATTGTCGTCGGCACCATAATATATAGAGTCGTTGTTGATCGCGTTGCGCACACCCAAAGCATCAGGATGGCCGCTCAACAACACATACTCTTTGGAAAGCAGAGGATCACTTCCTTTTGTTTTTCCTACAATGTTCACGGATGGATATGTGAAGTGATCCAGACGTATGTCCGCATTTAATGTCAGTCCATCCTGCTTTATCCAGTTCAAGGCACTGGTATGCAGCCATAGAACAGGCGCCTTCTGAGTGAGTACCGCATTCGGCCCACCATCGATGTCGAATTGCCCGGTCATGCCGTTGTGCATCATGTATTCCCAGCTGTGCTCACCGTATTCATCACATATAAATATCACGGCCGCCGCGCCTTTGGCCAACAACTCGTTTCCGTATTTCACCATCATCTCGCGTGGATAGCGCCATTCAGGCAATGAGCGAAACAAGACACCTTCTTTTGACGCTTGAATTGCAACGGCTTTTCCTTTCACATTCAGAGTTGCAAAATTTATTTTTTCTGCAGACCCTAAATACATCACGGGTGCGCTCACACTGGCCGGAGCGATTTGAGTTACCAGCACATCTTTCCAAAGTTTCAGTGCGTGATCTCCGATCGCAATCGAAGAGGTTTTTGCAACGGTGTTTCGCCACAGCGAGAAAAATTGAAAGTATGTTCCGTCTTCTCCTGCGGGTTCCAACCCTGCTTCCTGCATTTTCGTGGCAAACCACGCCGATGCTTTGAGCTCATCCAGCGTGCCGGCCGATCGTCCGCGGAAATGAGCGTCAGCCATTTCATACAGATCTTTTTTCAGATCAGATTCTTTGATGGCACCGATAACCGGAGGATTGCCGGTACTGCTTGTTTTGGTCTGAGCCTGCGATAGCGTAATCACCAGGCAAAGGATACTGAAAAAAATTAGGCGGATCATAGACTTGATGAAGAATGTGTCTATGTAATATCCGACTAATTTCTGATATCTCGTTGTTTGACAGACAGCCGTATTAATACGACGCTGTGGCTGCGATGTGAAAAGGGAAACGTCAGAAATTATAATTCAGCTTCAGATACGCGTACCATGAATCCAGAAACTCCTGGTCTTTTGATCCAAGTACCCGTTCCAAGTCCCCGTTTTCTTTGATCAGCTCAATGTATTTTTCCCTGCCGTAATTTTTGAATATGAATTCTCCCAACAAATACCCAACCTGATAAATAGTGTTGCTGTTGAAGTTGTTCAATTCATCAAACCCCGGAGCATGGGATGCAAGCGCTCCGACGCTGCGAGGATGTGTAAATTCTCCGGCTTCGAACAGCGCGATACTCTCCCATAACCACCGCGGATGGTTTGGTATGGTGGGGTTCACATTTTGTGTCATGCAGTGGGTAAACTCGTGAATGTAACCGGTGTAAAATCCTGTCGTCGGATATACGAGGTAGACTTCCGTTGGTGAGGGCGATAGCCCCCTTGCAAAGCCGGGAACAAGTATGGAAGGAAACTTTCTTGTAAACTCTTCGCGCAGACTATTGGCGTCGGGGAATACATGAAAACTGACCCGATTAGCTGCCGCAAGTCCCAGGCGGTCAAGGATGCTGTCGTATTGCTTTTCCAATTCGGCGTTGGCATCACCGAAACCGGATTCGCCAAGCCCATGGGCATGAAATGTAAAATAGCGGAATTCATGTGTTGCAATGGCGTCGTCTCGGCGCGACGCGCATTGGCTCGAGGCCATCAGAGTCAGAAGTAATAATATTGAGAGAGCTCTTAACATCATTTTCTACGGGTGACGTAAAGTCAAGGCACCTGACTCCATTCGTTGTTTGCCAGTTTCCACACGGCCGTAGAAGGTGCACCACCGACAAAACCTCCGAATAGCATTACTGTTTGACTTTGTGTATCGTACCACAGCTTATACCCTTCTGCCGGAGCAGGGGCATTGGTCGCCGTCACGCTCCAATTTTGCCCGTCCCATTCCCACGTGTCATTCGCGGAGGCACCGTTCGCTATGCCGCCGCCGTGCACAATTGTTTTCTTTTTCAGCTGATCATAAACCATGTCGGTATGATCTCGTGCAGAAGGACCGTTATTTTTGTATTGCTCCCAATGATCGCCATCCCAGGCCCAGAGGTCACCACGGAATGTGGCCGGTGTTGACGCCAGCAACGCATTTCCACCAAATATTAAAACCTTGCCATTATTCTCATCATAAGTTGATGCATGCAGAAAACGTGCATCGGGTCCCGTGACCACTGCTTCTGACCATTTTTGACCATCCCATTCCCAAAGGTCTGCTAACGTCTTTTCTGCTTTGATGCCGCCGAACAAAACAATCCGGTCGCGCTTTGAGTCATATGCCATGGAATGCAAACTTCTTGCGGATGGGCCGTCGGCAGACAGTTGCCTCCATGCGCTGCCATTCCATTCCCAGGTATCAGCGAAAGCATTGTTGCTTCCCGTATCGCCGCCGAAAAGAATGACCACATTCCTTTTGTTGTCATACACCATCACTGCCCCGTTGCGTGGTGAGGGACCATCCTGACTTTTCTTTTCCCAACGAACCCCATCCCACTCCCACGTGTCATTAAGGTAGCTGTTTCTAAAACCTCCGAACATAACAAGTTTTCCCCGTGAGCGGTCGAATGCAGCAGCAAATGAATAGCGCCCAGGTGGTGTTGAGTCGGTTGGGTCGGTTGCGTTCTCTTTCGAACACCCGATTACCAGGATCAGCATCCATGGACATGCGATAATTGAAATAATTTTCATGTCGTCCGCATTTATTGTATTGTGGAAATTATAAGTGAAATCAATCCTAAACGGCATGCCCGATCATCTCTGCCCTAATCAGATGGGGTAGACAAAAAAAATTCACGCTTTGTGTGGAATCGGTTCCGTAAGCGCATCTCTAAGAAAAACTTAACCTATGAGAGATTCAATCAAACTTTCTATCCCCCAGCCGTGTGCTGAGCGATGGGAGAACTTCACTGTGACCCCGCACGGGGGATTCTGCAGTTCATGCAGTCGTACCGTGGTTGATTTCACAACCATGCCTGATGAACAGGTGCTTGCCTACTTCAAAGCAACCAGAGAGCATACCTGTGGAAGATTTCGCGGTGATCAGCTGAAGTCTTACACCGTAACACGTTCGCAGACTGAAGTGCGACCTGGACTCACCCTGTTGCGCGCAGGTTTCCTAGGTTTGCTATTAATGCTAGGCGGTCAGTACGTGTCAGCACAAACCGGTACGAAGACGCCCGCTCCGACTGAACAGCGATTCGAAACGGGCAAGGTGACTGTCAACGATGGAGTCACGGTCAAAGGTGTAATACACGATTCCGATGGAAACGCGATGCCGGGTGTGAATGTGGTGCACAAAGGAACTTCCGACGGAACGGTCACAGATGCCAAAGGATACTTCGAGTTTCCGAAAAAATTGCACGCAGGAGATCAGTTGGTGATCAGCTTCATAGGGTACGCAACAGTAGAACGAATCTTAGAACCTGGTGATGGTAACGTGGACCTGGCACTCGCTTTCGACCTAAACATGATTGTAGAACCGATCGTTATGGGTGCGGTGTCACAGGATGCGCCTTTCGAAGAACAGCGCGGCCTTCGAAAAGTATGGAAGAACATCAAAAGCATTTTTTGATCTCATCGCATGGTAAGGTGGGTGGTTTTGTGGGTGGTGTTGTTTTTGTCCGTCCCGGAATTTTGCCGGGGCGGACAATCCGATGGATATGTTGCTGCCGATAGTGTGGCCGCAGCGTATCACGGTTACTCCATGGTAGATATTGACAGCCTCGCCGGAAATCTTACAAGACCCTTCTCAACGCAGAAGGAAAAGTTCAGGGCCATTTACCGGTGGATATGCGATAACATCGGATATGACCACGGCATGTACCTTAGAAACAAAAGGATGCGCTCAAAACTGGTGGGGCAGGAGTTGGCGGACTGGAATTCGATTATATCGAAAAAAATGTTTGTGGAACTCGCCCGTCACCGCCGCACCGTGTGCACAGGTTACGCATGGCTTGTGAAAGAGCTTGCCGTTCGTGCCGGGATTAGTTGCGTGATGGTCGACGGTTACGGGCGCAACGCTTTGTCCAACCTCGGAGGGCAAGGTGTGCCCAATCATTCGTGGAATGCCGTACAACTTGATGGACTCTGGCATCTATGTGATGCGACTTGGTCGGCCGGCGTCTTCGATGTGAATCAAGGCAAATTTGTTCACCGGTTCAGCGAAGGATATTTTCTCACGAAGCCTGAACTGTTTGTGCTCAATCACTATCCACTCGATAAAAAGTGGACCTTGCTGGAGAACCCGCCTACGCTGCGCCAGTTTCTCGACGGTGCGCTTGCTTGCAATTCCACGGCCCGTTTTGAAATGCAGCCACTTTCTCCACAAGGTTTCGAACAGGAACTCACAAGAGGCGACACGCTCAGACTTTCTTTCACGATGCCCAATGCCCGTCAGGAGATGATCACGATGCACATCGGTACTTCGGATGTTGTTCGCGATCCCCACGTGTTGCACTCGGCATCATCAGACCGCGTTGAGTTCAGAAGACGTTTTGCGAGCCGCGGAACTTACACTGTGCATGTAATGGTGAACATGAATACGGTGTTGACATATCGGGTCAGAGTAAGGTAGTAGTGCGAAGTCGTTTTTTCTTTTTGGAAGGTAGACCTAAAGTAACAGAATGCCGGGAGGGACATTGTTTGACCGATCGGCCACAGATTATTATCTCTGCAAAAAACATTAAGTATATGATCGCGATAAGCTCTCTGCGATCACAAAAAAGGCATCCCCGGGATAAATCGGGAATGCCGTTAAACTTTTGACTTCTTCAGTTTTATTTCGAACTCAAAAACTTTGTAAACGAATCTTTGCTGGACATGAACTTGAATACGTCTTCGAGCGTGTAGTACATTGATTTTTCATTGCATGAATCGTACGCATATTTCACAAACTCCAGCGTCTGATCTTCAAATTGAAACTGCTGCGCAATCTTCCGTATCTGGTCAACACTGAGACATTTACCCTGCGTGGCGAGACGGGCGGTCGTCATTTTTTCCTGGCTGAAAGCCTTTGCCTCTACCGCCTTCAATGCTGTGTAAAATTCTTTTTCGGTCATCTCGCACGAAGGCACGGCAACCACCACCTGGGTCTCAACGGGAACCTCAACCACTTTTACAGGTTCAACCTGGGGTTGGGTAGTAGTTGTAGTTGTAGTCGTGGTCACAACCGGCACGCCTTTGATAATGGGTTCATAAACGTCTTCAACGATCAACGATGAAAACACATCATTCTGGTGTGAATTTGAAAAATCGGTGTCGCGATCAACGGGCTGAAAAAACCCGTTGAAATTATTTTCCGAGTAGAGTGTCACCCGCATACCCGCGGGGACGTGAATCGACGTAATCTGATTGTCACCAATTTCAATGTCGCGGGTAAGATACTTGCCTGGCAACAGATCCTGCCCAAAGCCGGAGAATCGATCCACATAAATCGTGGCTGTGTAATCACGCGGTTCAAGAATCTCGACTTTTGCTGAGGAGGCAACGTTGTCAAACCCAGCACGCTGTAGACGATCCATGTTGATAGACGCTCTCAGCTCGATCGATTTGCCAGCGAAGTCGGGCTCATCATACAGCGTAACGCGAATTCCGCGTGGTACTTCTACCGATGACACCGAGTTGTTCATTTCAAGAAGCTTGTACTCACCGGGTGTGAGTTTCAAAGAAGCGCCTCCCAGGTTGTCCTGGAACAGGGTTGATACCGGGAGTGGATCCGTGGTCTTGCCAATGATCATCGAACTGGTAAGATCATCGAAATTGCGACCGGCCATAAAGTCGCCGCTTGCATCTTTTGTTAAAAGCATCGACCTGCCGCCGAAGCCATTGTCTTCAAACACCAGCACCCAAAATCCCGGTCCGACTTTGATGGATGAAAGTTCATCATTGCCTATGCCGAGTGAACTCGCATCATAACGTCCGGGCTCGTAAAAGGTGTGCGCATCGCCATCGTAGTTCCCTTGATAAACCGTAACGGCTGGGATGGCTTCGACAATGAGGGATGCAACAGATGGAAACTGCTTCGATTCGAAATAAGAACGGGTCGTCATGTCTTCATCAATAGTCAGTGACTTGCCTTTGAAAGCGGGCTGTGGATAAAGAACGATTCGCAACCCTGCCGGCATACGGATTGACTGCAGCGTGCGGTCAGATCCAATGGCATCAGCATCGAATCGCCCTACGGGAAATCTTTTCGAGCTATTGGAAAAATAAATGGTGACAAAAGGCCCCTTTATTTCAGGTTCATTTTTCACCGCAACAGGTTCCGTGGTTTTTGTTTCTACGGGCTTCACCGTTTCTGTCGTGACGACAACAGGTTTTTGGACGACCACTTCAGCGGGCAATTCTTCGACGAGGATGGATGAGGTGATGTCATTGAACTTCTTGCTGGTAAGAACTGCTGCGTTTGCATCGGTCGTTAACTCCAGTTTCCGGCCGCCCATCTGTCCATGCTCATATAAAGTCACCTTCAGTCCCTTGGGTATTTTGACCGATGACATGGCATCGTTACCGACCGATCCAAGTTCAAAATGATCATATGTTCCAGCGCGGAGTTTTCTCGATGGACCAGAAAAATTATCTTTATAAATTGTAATGAAGGGAGCCTTCGCAAGCGCTTCGGGCAGCGCAGCTACCTGGATAGAAATATTTGATGCGATTGTTCCAAAACCTCTTGCTGAAAGTTGTTGTTGACTTGCATCGTCGGTAAGCACGAGCGACGAGCCTTGAAAATTGTCGCTGTCGTAAAGCGTCACCATCAGGCCTTCAGGTACACGCACAGACCTCACGAGTGCTGCTCCCTGTTTGACCAGATCGATATAAGTATATTTTCCGATGCCGAGTGTCGCCTGACTGCCGGCGAATTCATCGGAAAAAACAGTTACCGTTTTGTTCTGAGCAAAGGAGGAACAGGTAATAAAAACAGCAGCCCAAAGAGAAGCCAAAAAGCTTTTTTTCATAGGGGATAGGTTTAATGAAAGTTAGCGATATGGACCGGGGTAAGCAAAATGCAGACCAGCGCGTCTGAAACGGCCAAATCACCCCGTAAATGGAGGTTTTATTGCCTGTCGTGCAAGGCAAATCTCTTTGAAAAAATGATGGGGGCTACTGGCTCGGACTTCAAACACCTTTAATCCATCCACCATCTACGGCCAATGATACGCCAGTGATATAGTTGGCTGGTTCACCCGCGATAAAAGCAACCACGGAACCAAAGTCCTCTGGCTTGCCGAATCTTCCCAAAGGAATTTCAGAGGTGATCTTCGCCGCAGCGGCGGCAGAGTCAATGACTTTGGAAAGCCGTGCAGTCTGCGTGTAGCCCGGCATGATATTGTTCACGGTGATGTTGTGCGGACCCAGCTCGTTCGAAAGAGATTTCACCAGACCCACAATGGATGATCGCACTGCGTTCGATAAAATGAGATTATTGACGGGTTGTTTTACTGCCTGGGAAGTAATGGTGATTATGCGGCCCCACTTTTTTTCCTTCATGCCGGGGATGAAACCATTGATCAGCGTCGTAACGCTTAGCGTCAGTTGTTGAAATGCCTGATCCCAATCCGGTTGTGAAAATGATTCAAACTTTCCGGGTGGGGGACCGCCGGTATTCGTAACCAGAATATCTACTGTGCCGAATTCTTTTAAAGATGTATCAACAAATCTTTTACAATCCGCCGCGCTCGACAGATCTCCTTCCAATGCAAGCACAGACACGCCGAGGCTTTTGATCTCCTGAGCGGTTTGGTTTAGTAAATCCTTATTCCTTCCGCAGATAATAATATGTGCGCCCTCTTTGGCAAGCGCAAGGGCTGAACTCTTCCCAAGTCCCTGACTGGACGCGGAGACGAAAGCAACTTTGTTTTTTATTTGGAGATCCATGAATTGTTGTTGATATAAAACCCGGTGAGTCTATGATGCTAACCTGCGACTTTTCTCTTTACATTTTAAATACAAATCCGTTTTTACTTTTCTTTTTGTATTTGTCCTGGTTGAATCGATAGAGGAAAGATCCTTTGCGCGATGAGTTCCGGTCTTTCTCCGAAAGTTTTTCCAGAATGTCGAGTGAATGTATTTTTTTAATGAAATTCCGCTTGTCGAGGCGCAGCTCAAAGATCTCTTCGTACAACATTTGCAACTGCCTCATGGTGAATTTTTCCGGAAGCAATTCGAACCCAACGGGCTGAACGGACGCCTGGTGACGCAGCCGGGCAGTAGCCTGTTGCACCATGTCATTGTGATCGAAGATGAGCCTGGGTACTTTCGAAAGTTCGAACCAGCAGGCCGCGTATTTTTTGGTGAGCTCTTCATCGTGGCTCTCAATTTTGATAAGGGCGTAGTAAGCCACGGAGATGGTTCTTTCCACGGGGTCGCGATCCACCTCGCTGAACACGTTCAGTTGCTCCATGTAAATCCCTTTCAATCCTGTCAACGTGTGCAAAACCCGGCTGGCGGCTTCTTCGATCTTTTCATCGTTGCGCAGAAAGCCACCCATGAGAGACCATTTCCCCTTCTCGGGATCAAAATCACGCTTGATCAGCAGAAGTTTAAGCTCTTCCGCTTTTTGATCGAAGCCGAAAATGATGCAGTCGACAGCCACGAGAAGCTTGTCTTCATGCTTGTACTTATGAATCATGCATTACATATTAATATATGTTCACACGAATATAAGGCTGCAGCGGCCAAAAATGCCCGGGCCCGGAATAAATGGCCCGCCGGGCTATGAGCCGCCGAGGTTCCGCAACCGCCGCAAAACACAGCCTGTTTGATAATTTTCAGCTTGCTTATAAGTGTGCTATTTGGCAGTTTTGATAAATGTATAACATACACTTTATTTTCCGCATTTTGGGAATGGGAATCTGATGATACGTGCATGAATTTGAAAGGAATACGCGTAAACGGAGCTCCGGCATACCGGCCCATCGTGCCTGAGAAGATTAGTTAGCATAGATCATAGAGATATATAACATGGCGAACTATGTAATTGGTTTGGATTTTGGAACGGACTCGGTGAGATCGGTCTTGGTTGACACAGCGAATGGGAAAACCGTCGCCAGTAAAGTGCACTGGTATAAGCGCTGGAAGCAACAATTGTTTTGCGATGCAACAACCTCGCAATTCAGGCAGCATGTGAGCGATCACATCGAAGGGATGGAAGAGACCATCAAAGCAGTTGTTGCCGAATCAAAAGTGCAGGCACTGGATGTAAAAGGCATTTGCATCGACACCACCGGGTCATCACCCGTTCCCGTCGACGCAAAAGGAACAGCGCTATGTTTGCTGCCGGGATTTGAAACGAATCCCAACGCCATGATGGTGTTGTGGAAAGATCACACCTCGATCGCCGAAGCTGAAGAGATCAATCGTGTCGCGCGTACGTGGGGTGGCATAGATTACACCCGCTACGAAGGAGGGATTTATTCTTCCGAATGGTTTTGGGCGAAAATACTCCACATCATAAGAAAGGATTCTTCGATCCGGAAAGCTGCAGTGTCCTGGATGGAACATTGCGATTTAATGACCTATATATTAATAGGTGCCTCAGACCCTGTCACATTCAAGCGCAGCCGCTGTGCCGCAGGACACAAGGCCATGTGGCATGAGAGCTGGAATGGACTTCCTGAGGACGCGTTTCTTTCTAAACTTGATCCGGAGCTGGTCAAACTGAAGCGAAATCTTTATCAATATACCTTCACATCGGACCAGGTGGCCGGTAACCTGTCGTCATCATGGGCGAAGAGACTTGGTTTAACAGAACACACCATTGTTTCCGTAGGAAGTTTTGATGCACACGCCGGTGCGGTGGGCGCCGAAGTGGAAGAACATACGTTGGTGCGCGTCATGGGGACGTCGACCTGTGACATCGTGGTGTCGTCGTCAAAAACATTGGCGAGCAAAACCGTCCATGGTATCTGTGGACAAGTCGACGGTTCTGTGATTCCGGGTATGATTGGACTCGAGGCAGGTCAGTCTGCTTTTGGAGATGCGCTGGCCTGGTTCCGTGACGTGTTGGGCTGGCCCATCGATCATCTGAATGAAAGCCTCAAACTTTCAGAAGATGCCATGCAGCAATTGAAAGAAGATATTATCATACGGCTTTCATCTGAAGCAGAAAAACTTCCGATGAACAACCATGCGCCTGTCGCATTGGATTGGATCAATGGGAGAAGAACTCCGGATGCTAATCAGGCATTGAAGGCTGCGATCACCAATCTCAATCTCGGCACAAAAGCGCCGGAGATATTTCGTGCCGTCGTGGAATCGATCTGTTTCGGATCCAGGAAAATTGTTGAGAGATTTTTGAAGGAAGGAGTGGAGATCAAATCGGTGGTGGGCATCGGAGGTGTGGCCAAAAAATCTCCCTTCGTCATGCAGCGTCTTGCGGATGTGCTCAATATGCCCATTCGGATCGCCAATTCCGAACAGGCGCCGGCGTTGGGCAGCGCCATGTATGCGGCCACCGCAGCTGGCATTTACAAGGACGTATTGGCCGCTGCCAGGGCGATGGGCAATGGTTTTGAAAAGACGTATTATCCCGATCCCGCGCGGGTTGGAGTGTATGATAAACTTTATCAGGAGTATTGCGCGCTTGGAGATTTTGTTGAATCGAGAATTTAATTTTTTAATGGCATGATCAAGTCAACTCATTTTGAAATATGGTTTATCGCCGGCAGTCAGCACTTGTATGGCGATGAGGTGTTGAAAAATGTCGCGAACCACGCGCAGGAGATTGCAGCCTCCTTCAACGGCAAGCAGATACCCTTTAAAATAAAATATCAGGGACTCATCACGAACCCGGAGCATTTCACCGAACTGGCTCAGCGGGCGAACGGCGACAAAAATTGTATTGGTGTGATTGCCTGGATGCATACTTTTTCTCCGGCCAAGATGTGGATCGCAGGCTTGAAGATACTTTCCAAACCGCTGGTGCATCTTCACACGCAATACAATGCAGAAATACCCTGGCAGGATATCGACATGAACTTCATGAACGAAAATCAATCCGCGCATGGAGATCGGGAGTTCGGCTTCATTGCGACCCGCCTTCGCAAAAACAGAAAAGTTATTGTCGGTCATTGGAAGGAAGATTCCGTGATCAAGCGACTAGAAGTATGGGCGCGTGCTGCCGCGGGATGGCATGCGTTTCGCGAAACACGGGTGGCAAGGATCGGCGACAACATGCGCGAAGTGGCCGTCACAGAAGGCGACAAGGTGGAAGCACAGATACGATTCGGATTTTCTGTGAACGGGTTTGGAGTCGGGGATCTGGTGCACTTCGTCAATGCAGTCACAGAGGGCGATGTGGACCGGCTCGTTAAAGAATATAGTGAAGCGTATGAAATAACGTCAGCAGTACAAAAGAGCACTTCCCTGCGGGATGCGGCCCGGATTGAAATTGGGCTCCGGGCTTTTCTGAAAGACAAGAACGCTACCGCTTTTACCGACACGTTTGAAAATCTTCATGGGTTAAAACAACTTCCCGGCATATCAGCGCAGCGCCTGATGGCGGATGGATATGGCTTTGGCGCGGAGGGCGACTGGAAGACGGCAGCTTTGCTCCGTGCCGTGAAAGTGATGGATCAGGGCCTCATAGGCGGCAGTTCTTTCATGGAAGAATACACGTATGATTTCAAGATTGGCTCTTCGCATGTGCTGGGGTCACACATGTTGGAGATCTGTCCGTCCATTGCTTCGGGTAAACCGAGGTGTGAGGTTCATCCGTTGAGCATTGGCGGTAAGGAAGATCCCGCCCGTCTCGTGTTCAACGTCGATGCGGGACCAGCGATCAACGTTTCATTGATCGATATGGGTAATCGTTTTCGTTTGCTTGTGAACGAGGTTGAAGCTGTGAGGCCGGGACAAGAACTGCCGAAGCTGCCTGTCGCACGGGTACTTTGGAAGCCGATGCCGGACCTTACCACCGGCGCGCAAGCATGGATACTGGCCGGAGGGGCCCACCATACTGTCTTCAGCAAAGCGGTCACCACGGAGTTTATAGAAGATTTTGCGGAGATGGCCGGGATTGAAATCGTTGTGATTGATAAAGACACTTCCATCAGAGAATTTAAAAATGAGCTAAAGTGGAATGAAGTATATTACCACTTGTTCCAAAACCAACTATAGATCCGATGTCAAAAGTAAAATCAGCCTCCTCGTTTGCCGTTATTCTGGCAGTCCTGGTCTTTGCGTGTTCGCCTTCCAAAACTTCAGAGCAAGCCGTCGTCAGCCGCGCTCCGTACGGTGCGATGCCAGACGGCACTCCGGTGGAACAGTTTACTGTTGTGAACAAAAACAAGCTCGAGATGAAGGTGATCACCTATGGTGGGATCATCACGTCGTTGAGTGTTCCGGATAAGAACGGCAACATTGATGATGTGGTGCTGGGCTTTGATAACCTCGAAGGATATCTCACACCCAATCCTTATTTCGGAGCGGCCATTGGGCGATACGGCAATCGGATTGCGAAAGGAAAATTTAAGTTAGACGACAAAGAATATACCCTGGCCACCAACAATGGTGCAAACCACCTGCATGGCGGTGTGAAAGGTTTTGACAAAGTGGTTTGGAAGGGTGAACCCCTCACCGTCGAAAATGGGGCGGGGGTGCGATTAACGTATACATCCGCGGACATGGAAGAAGGATATCCGGGAAACCTCAATGTCACGGTGGATTATGTTTTGTACGATGACAACTCCGTAAAATTCGAATATCACGCCACGACTGATAAAAAGACTGTGATTAATCTCACCAATCACTCGTATTTCAACCTGACCGGGATGAAGGAGGATATTTTGAGTCACGAATTAAGAATCAACGCGTCGCGATATCTTCCGGTAGACAGCACATTGATTCCGTTGCAAGCTCAAAGCGTGGAAGGTACTCCTTATGATTTCAGAACGATGAAAGTGGTTGGGAAAGAGATTGGCGATCCCATGCTCAAGAATGGTGGCGGCTTCGATCATTGCTGGATCCTCGATGAAGGAACCGATCCGCTGAAATTGGCTGCCGTATTGTACGAGCCGAAAAGCGGACGACAGATGGAGGTTTTTACCACCGAGCCGGCAATTCAATTCTATTCCGGCAATTTTTTGAATGGATCCAATGTTGGGAAAAAAAATATCCCGTATACCCATCGGTTTGCGCTATGTCTTGAAACAGAGCATTACCCGGATTCTCCCAACAGACCTGAATTCCCTTCGGTCGTGTTAAACCCTGGTGAAGAATACAAGACAACCACGGTGACGAAATTCTCTGTGAGGTTGTAAGTATTTAGGATGTTGGTCAACAACATCGACTTATAAGCCGGTGTAGACTTCTTCCGGTTTCGGGGTTATCTTTAGTCAAAGCCTTTGTCATGAAAACATTCATCCTTTTAGCCATTGGCGTATTAATGATCGCCTCCTGTGAAAAAAAGTCACCCGCCTCCATAGAGAGCCGTGTCGACAGTCTTTTTCGTTTTTGGAACAGGAAGGATTCGCCCGGCGCGGCCGTTGCTGTGATGCAAAATGGAAAGATTGTGTTCTCAAAAGGGTATGGGATGGCCAACCTGGAATACGACGTTCCGATCATACCGCAATCCGTTTTTCATATCGCCTCTGAGTCCAAACAATACACAGCGTTTTGTATGGTACTGTTGCAGCAGGAGGGAAAACTGAAGCTTGATGATGACATCCGGAAACATTTGCCCTGGGTTCCTGATTTTGGCAAAAAGATCACGATCCGTCATCTCATTCATCATACCAGCGGTTTGCGCGATCAGTGGCAGTTGTTTGCAATCGCAGGTCAGGAACTCGACGACGTCATCAGACAATCTGAAGTTGTGAAACTTGTGGAAATGCAGAAGGAATTGAATTTCGAGCCTGGTTCGCATCACATGTACTGCAATACGGGATATTCATTGATGGCCGAGATTGTGAAATCGGTCAGCGGCCAGACGCTGCGTGCTTATGCTGACGAAAAAATATTTAAACCGCTTGGAATGAATAACACTCATTTCCACGATGATAACACAGAAATTATCATGAATAGGACGTATTCATATGATTCAATAAAAGGTAAAATCGTTCATAGCCCACTCAATTATGCCACAGTCGGAGCCACTAGTTTATTCACCACCGTGGAGGATGAAACGAAATGGTTAAATAATTATGTGACAGGAATGGTTGGAGGCAGGGAAGCGATTGATCAAATGTACGAACAAGGGATGCTCAACAATGGAGGTAAACTCAGATATGCCTTCGCCATCAATATAGATTCATTGATGGGCTACCAACGTATCGGCCACGGTGGAGCCGATGCCGGATACCGTACGTATGCCATGCGAATTCCGGAAGAAGATTTCGGAGTCGTGGTGTTCAGCAACTTCGCTGGATTTAACCCGGTCGGACTGGCGCAAAAAGTAACAGCTTTGTATTTACCGGATAAATCAAAAAAGAAAGACAAGCCCCTTGCCGGCGGATTCGACAAATCGATGTATAAAGATTACGTCGGTACTTACCGCAAACGCGATGATCACACGGAGTTTATCATAGACAAGGAACAATTGACCGTTAAGTATGAGGATGAAAAGTATCCACTTGATCAGATTTCCGATTCCACTTTCTCATCGGCAAACGGGCGTGAGAAGATTACGTTCAATAGAGACAAAAACACGGGGCGAGTTACGGGATTTATATCAGCAACCGCTTATGAAGAGCAACTCTATGAACGTTATCTGCCCGTTTCATTTGAGGATATTAATCCCGCGTCTTATGCGGGCAAATATGTAAGCGACGAACTTGACGCGACGTATTACGTGGAAGTAAAAAATGGAGGCCTTGTGTTGAGGCACAGGCGATATGACGATGGAAAGATGACCCCCATCACGAGGGATCAATTTACTACCGGTCATTGGTGGATGTGGAACATAAATTTTGTACGTGATGTAAAGGGAAATGTCTCCGGTTTCACGGTGGACTCAGGGAGGATACTAGGTTTGAAGTTTCGAAAGGTGTAACATACACGTGTGCCAGCACCGAAGCCAGGTAGTTTGCACAGTTATAAATCGCCTCTTAAAAAAAGTGCTTAGGCTGAATTTTCCTAAGCACTATAATAAGTTCTGCGCGTTTTACACTCACCTGAAGATCGCCTTTGATCCGCCGAACAAATCGGCCATCGGGACCTTGTAGATGTCGCTGTTTTGCTCGCCAACCTGCTTCGAGAAGTAAGCCCATTGTTTGCAGTGTGTAACGCTAAAGAATTCTTCATCCTGAGGGCCGTTCACCACCGGTCCCAGGTTTTCAGGTTCGCTCCAGTTGGTCCAACTGTCGTCCAGTCGCCGCGACATAAAGATGTCGTATCCGCCATATCCGTGATGGCCTTTCGAGGCGAAGTACAAAACCTTTTTATCGGCTGAAAGGAAGGGCGATGATTCGTCACGGCCGGTGTTGATCACTTTTCCCATGTTGATGGGTTCGGTTGCCTGATCGTTGGCCCAGAAGCTGATGTATAGATCGCGCTCACCCTGTGTGTCTGCGCGTTCTACGGCTGAGATGATCACGCCGGCACTCAATGATACGTACGCATTGCCACGGTCTGAAAGATTGTATTCGTTCTTCACATGGATCTTTCTGGGCGGCGACCACACACCTCCCTGGTTGATGCTGTAAGAAATGCCGGCTCTCATTCTCCCTCTTTTATCGTACGTGTTGCCGAGCATGATGGTGTCGCCGGTGATGCTTACACCACTCACGAAATTGGGACCGCTGTTGTTCAGGGGACCTTCGAGCCTCTTGGGCGCTGACAGCAGCTTGTTGTTGGATTTATCAATATCGGAATACCAGATGTCCTCCTTGTCGCGAACACCGCCGGTGTTTTCAGGATGCAGGGCGCGACTGAAATAAAGTCTGTTGCCATGTAACGCCAGCGCCGGCTTGTATTCGGCGAAACTGCTGTTTATGGCTTCGATCGCTTCCGCCCTGGCGCTCATGTTCAGATTTGACGCAAGGTGGATGATGTAAGTTTCGCTGCTGCTGACCGCCTTATCTGAAGCGGGATTCTCCGCCGGTTGCCCGTCGTTTTGCTCGATCTGCGGTTCACCCTGTGCGAGGCAAGATCCAATGGCGGTCGCTATCAGTAACAACGTTACCAGCACAACGTTGACACCTTTCCTTCTGTATGTTGTGTAAGATTTCATAACCAACTAGATTTTTTTGATGTTATTTTCTGATTTCGTCGTCTCTTTTCTTTCTCACCATCTCGCATTTAACCCCGTCACCGCGAGCATATTATGACTTATCTGATCCTTGTAATTCTCGCAGAATGCAATTTTTTTACCCCCTGTGTGGGAATAGAACCCCGCGCCTATAAGGGTGAAGGTCGCCAGCAGACAGGCATTGATTTTTTGCGTATTCGTGAGTTTCATTACATGGACATGATTAATTCCTGTACCGGAATCCACTGGTAAAAACTTCGCTTTTGACCCTTATTGGAAACTTTTTATCAGAGATTGATGGAGTTCCTGATTCAGTCGCGTCAATTTCCTGCTCAGTATGGCAGGCACCTGGCAGTAGTCCTTTTCAAAAATTGCTACGAGCCGAGCCACCGTGGTTATTTTCTCCTGCAGTGGCATCTTCTTGAATTTTGCCGTATCCAGGATGTATAAAAGGAGGTACTCGCGACCCGTTTTGGCAGCCTTGTTTCGGACTTGGAAAAGCCTCAGGAATTTTCTGACTGGGTTCAAAACTCTCATAATCTTTTTTTAAGGAAACGGCTTGTATTCCGCGTTCTGTGATGCAAAGGTGAAGGCGCGCGCCCCCCTAAGCGTCAGGGAGAAATTGATTTTGGAAAAATCAGGGTGTTGGCCCGGAAAAAATATGTTGCGGTGGCTTGAAACCAACTTATCGGTCGTGTGCTGTTTTGTGATTGTCAGGTGACCCGGGTGAATCTCAGGGTTTACCCCGAGCGCCTGATCAGAGGCTACCAACCAAATTTGGGCTACCCTTTTATCCGTTGCCGTGAATGGCGTGATTCTGAAAATAATTCTGGATGAGGCTGGTATACATCTTAATATTGATTGGTTTAAAAATACTGTACCAGAGAATGGGGGATTTCAGTGAGATCATCATCGTTGACAAAACTTCGACGTTGCCGTTGTATATGCAGATTGTAAAGGGCTTCACGCAGAAGATACACAGCGGCCATTTTCGTCCCGGCATGAAATTACCCGGTGCCCGCGATCTCGCGATGTCGCTTGCGATCCATCGTAAAACCCTGCAAATGGCACTTGACGAAATGCTTGCTCAGGGATGGCTGGAAATAGTACCCAGGCGCGGGACATTCATCGCGCGCGACCTCCCAGACGTTGCCCACCGCGAAATATCCAGGACGGAGCGACCGGCAATGGCCGCGGAAACAAACTTCGCGATCCAGACGAAGCACGTTCCGCCCTTTCCAACTTCCGACTTTCAACAATCCAACGGATTACTTCTTTCAGAAGGTTTGCCAGACATCAGACTCGCGCCCATGAAACAATTGCTTCGTGAAATCCGGAGCCTTGAGAAACGCGGACCTTTTAAGAAATATTTTCAGTATGGCGATCCGCAGGGTACTCCGTACTTGCGCGATACCCTGGCTCAACACCTCAATGAAACGCGTAACCTGTCCATCACGAAAGACCAGATCATCATCACCAAAGGTGCGCAAATGGGACTCTATCTGGCAGCGCATGTAATTCTCAAGCCAGGCGACCACGTGATTGTGGGTGACCCCGGTTATGTTACGGCCACTCTAACGCTGCAGCGTGAAGGCGCAATGGTTCATCGTGTGCGTGTGGATGACCAGGGCCTTAACCTCGATCACGTGGAGATGGTATGCAAAAGAAAAAAAATCAGGCTCGTATATGTGATGCCGCATCATCATCATCCCACCACGGTCACACTCACTCCTGAGCGAAGGATCCGACTATTGAACCTTGCACAGCGTTATCGTTTCGCGATTGTAGAAGACGATTATGATTACGATTACCATTATGCAAGTAATCCCATGCTTCCCATGGCGAGCCTTGATTCCAATGGCAGCGTAATTTATGTGGGTACCTTGAGCAAGACCCTTGTACCGGCTGTGCGTGTGGGGTTTCTGGTAGCACCGGCCAATTTCATTACTGAAGCTACAAACCTGAGACGGGCAATCGATTTCCAGGGCGACAGCATGATGGAAGCTGCGATCGCGGAATTATTTCGCAGTGGAGTGATCGCAAGCCATATCCGAAAAGTGGTTAAAACATATCATGGACGTCGCGATTATTTTTGCAATTTGCTCAGGACGAAATTGAATAACTATGTGTCCTTTGACGAGCCCCAGGGTGGATTGTGTGTTTGGGGTAGATTCCGGAATATTGACCTCGTGAAACTGGTACCCCACGTTGAAAAAATGGGATTACGCATGAATGACGGAAGTATTTACAACACTTCATTCAGTTCGAATGCCACCCGTCTGGGATTTTCAACACTTACTCCACTTGAACAGGATAAAGTAACGGACATTATTTTACGTGGAATAAAACAGTTGAACTCGTTACGATAATTCACGCAAATCATTTACAACGATGAACCCACTTACTAAAAGTTTCCGCGACCTCCACGCACAACCAGAGCCGTTTATTATCGGCAATGCATGGAATGCACAAAGCGCCAAAGTGATGCAAAAAGCAGGATTCAAGGCGATTGCCACTTCGAGTGCAGCCGTTGCCGAATCCTTGGGCTACGAAGATGGGGAAAACATGCCCTTTGACGATTACCTGTTTGTGGTGAAAAGGATACGCGAGACGATATCAGTTCCGCTGTCTGTTGATCTGGAGGCAGGATATGCGGATTCGATCCCTGGGATTATCGACAACATAGAGCAATTGTTTGATGAAGGCGTTTCGGGATTAAACATCGAGGACTCTGCCATCCACCAGGGTAAACGCGTATTGGCCGACCCCCATGACTTCGCTAAAAAAATTGAGACCATCGTCACGAAGCTCCGATCGCGTGATATCGATATGTTCATCAACCTGAGATGCGATCCTTTTTTGATGAACCTTCCCGATGCCAGGAACGAAGCCCTTCGAAGAATTGGGATTTATGAGCATACCGGTGTCGACGGGATTTTTTTACCGAACATTACAGACCGTTCCGACATCAAGGCTGCGGTTGACTCCACAAAACTTCCGTTGAATGTGATGGCAATGCCCGGTTTGCCTGAGTATGAAATCCTCTGTCTCGCGGGAGTGAAACGCATCAGCCTGGGTCCATTCGCAAATATTGCGGTATATAAGAATCTCGAGACGCTGGCGGCAGGTGTCGCGTCGGGTAAAAATCTCTCACTCCTTTTTTGATATCACCGTTGTTAGGTGAGAAGTGTGGTACACTTGATTTTATTTATTCGTGGACTACACGTGCGACAGAAAAGTAATGGAAATTATGATGTTCAACGAACATGGTTTACGAGCTTATCAACCCTCCAGACATACTGAAGGACTATGTCCGCAACTTCTGGTTGCTCGAATTTGATCTGGGACCCTCTGAAAAAAATCTGAGACTTCATGCCGACAGTTTTCCACGCCTGACTTTCCAATATCTCGATCGGCGATCTCATATACGCAATAAGGATGGTACCCAGCTGCCTCAATTTTTTCTTCGCGGTATCATGACCTCGCCTGTTGAAGCTTTCATTCACGGAAGATATGCCCATGTTGCTGTAAGCTTTTTTCCACACGCCCTCGAGCGCATCTTCGGCATCAAGGCGTTTGATGTCATTGATCGCACTTGCGATCTTTCCGACATTTGCCCACCGGAGCTGCTTTCAAAGCTTACCGAAGCCACCAGCGGACATCAAAGGATTTCACTGCTCTCCGATTTCTTCACCTTTCAGCTTCAGAAAAAATTCAAAGACGACGCGTTCATCAAGCAATGCATACTTGCATCACCAGCTTCATTCGACTGGAACATCAATTCTTTAATTCATTCACATCAAATATCGGAACGTCAACTCGAAAGAAAGTTCAGATCGGCGATCGGCATTTCACCCAAAACGTATCTTCGCATCAGCCGCTTTGAAAAAGCCGTCCGGCTACTGCAAGACCGGAGATTTGACAGACTATCGGGCGTTGCCACAGATCTTGGTTATGCTGACCACTCCCATTTCACCCGTGACTTTAAGTCTTCAGCAGGTCTTACGCCGCAAGCATACCTCGGTGCCCGGAGAGTAATTGAATACGGAGGGTCATTTTTGCAGGGCTAAATCAAAAGACCTGGCTTATAAAATTTCATTTTAACTCATCCAGTTTTTTCTGGGTGTCCTTGCGGTTCGGATCGAGTCTAAGCGCCTTCTTGTAATTCCAGATCGCTTCAGCCTTGTCACCATTTTTTACGCACGCATCTGCATAACCGTCAAATGCAATGGCGCTGGCAGGGTGCAGCGTAAGATTGACTTTGAAGATCATTTTGGAAAGGTCAGTCTTGCCTTTATTCAGCATATCATACCCCTGGTCGTAAAGATTTTCCTCGTTGATGGATGGATCTTCGGGGTTTGCTTTTTGTAAAGCCTGATATCCTCGCAAAGCGTTATTAAAATCACCTGCGAGAATGTATTCGTAGGGAACCTTTTCTCCAACTTTCATGAATGGGTGCTCGAATACCGCCGGCTTGCCCTCTTCAAGGATAACATAATTCAGTTTTCCGTCGTCGGGATTGACTTTAAACTGAACGGCACGTGAATCATTGCGGGTTATGAAGGTGCTGTCGGAAATACGGAGCAGTTCGAGGGGACTATTGGCACGGAGATATTTCATGAATAATTTATACCCTTCGGGGAATACGCGAATGGTGCCATCCGTGCCATTGAAATAATTCCCTCGTATGGACGCGAATTGCGTGGTATCCATATCAATTTTTGTATAGGTCTTTATGAAATTGGGCCACGCGTAAGCCGCGGCCACCGAATTAACAATTTCTTCAATCAGATCAGGTTGATTAGCGTTCGTCAACACAACAACGCCGACTCCATTTTTGTGGGCCAACATCTCACTGGAGAATCCTTCATCCCAGCCTCCGTGCCCGAAGTAGGTTTCGCCAGGTTTGTTTCTCAAAAACATCCCAAGACCTTCGAAGTCAACGACAAAAGGTGTGAGCATCTTTGTCGCCATTTCTTTCGAAACAACCAGTGAGCTTTCTCCTTTGACAGTCTTCTGAACGTCGATCGCAAACTTCGCGAGATCTTCAGCCGTAGTCCACAAGCCCGCTGCGGCCATCTCCGGATACGTGTGTCGTTTTCCCTTCGTCATTGTTCCGTCCGGGAGGTAGCCAGTCGCCGCCATGTTCAGCCGCGATCCTGTTAGCGGTTGATCGTAGGTGCTGTTATTCATGCCGATGGGCTGTAAGACGATATCCCTCATAAGTTGCGGAAAGGGTTTGCTCTCAATGTCGATCAGCATCTGCTGCATGACGCAATAGCCCCCGCCGGAATATCGAAAGCCTTTTTCCGGCACCTTATCTACACGGATAGGAGGTGAGTTGGCGGGTGGTGTGCCATCAAGCACCTGAAGTAATGTAGGTACCGGTAGGTCCGGACTGTAGCCCCAGAATCCATGCACCGCGCGACTTTTTTGTCTTTGGTGAATTCATTTTCAGGCAGCTTCCAGGACTTTAGATAGGTGTTGACATTTTCATCCAGATTTATTTTTCCCTGTTCGGATAAATGCAAGGCGCCGTAAGCGGCTACTGGTTTGCTGATGGATCCCGCCTGAAAGAGCGTGGTTGCGGTGACGGGCTCACGGGTTTCTTTATCAGTTACACCGTAACTTTTCAGCCATGCGATCTTATAGTCTTTTATCACCGCTATAGAAACCCCTGGTACCCCATAGTGCTTCATGCGGCTTTCGATGGTCCAGGTAGAGTCATCCTTAAACAGCACAGCTCCGCGCAATCCCGTGTCCACTTTTTTTATCATGTCGGAGGTATTGTCTCTGGGCGGGGTGGGTGCGCATGTCTGAAGCAGGACAGCAGCGATGGTCAGAATCAGGGTTCTTTTCATAATGCGTTGATTTAATATTCAATGTAGGGTTTACGCGAATCAAATTCCACGTATTGACCGAATCTGAACGATGGCTGAAAACAAAAAAGCCACAGATCACACTGTCGGTGATCTGTGGCCGCGATTGCATTGAAAATTTCTTACATACTCATGATGATGAAGGCAGCAACAAACAACGTGAGGAGGTGGTACGTGGTGTTGATGAAAAAAAGTTTCCAGGATTTTCCTTCCCAGGCAACAACACTCAGGTCAGTGGGAACATAAAATCCCAACCAGGTGAAGACCGCAGAGCTGATGAGGTTGCCGGCGAAAGGCGCTTCGGTCATCCCGGGTACATAACTCCAGGCACCAATGTTGTGCGCAAAAACCCACGCCATTAAAAAGTTGCCGATGACCATGATGGTCATGCCTTTCCCAAGCTCAGCCGGCGTAGGTTTGCGGTTAACTTCCAGCTTCATCTCTTTCGCCCAGGCTTTTCCGAACAGGGGCGTGTACCATACGAAGCCTACAATGAAGTTGGCTACCACCGCGACAAGAACTGCAATAATGTTGATTTCAAGCATACGGGTTAAGTTTTTAGGTTAGAGAGTGAGAAGTTAGAAAAAAGTTGCGACAACTAGGCGGTGTTAAGCCTTCTGTCCGGGTTATCAAACCTGATCAATCCGGGAAAATGTTTTTGATCCCCCAAAACACATTAAATTTATCTGCTGATGATCACCACCCGCCGCACCACATCCGACCACCCGGACTTTGTACAACTTGTTGATCAACTCAATAAGGAACTCCGTAGGCGATACGGTGAACAGCAAAAATTTTTCGATCAATTCAACAAGCTCGATACGATCAAGCACGCAGTGGTGGCATATGAAAACGAAATACCCGTGGGTACAGGCGCGATCCGTGAATTTGCGCCGGATACTATGGAAATAAAAAGAATGTTTGTGCCCGAAGACATGCGCGGAAGTGGTGTGGCGTCTGTGGTACTGGCCGAGCTGGAGTGTTGGTCTAAGGAGATGAATTATAAAAAATGTATCCTTGAGACCGGCGATCGTCTGGCTGAAGCGGTCAGACTGTATCAAAAGAGTGGATATCTGCGCATAGCCAATTACGGACAATATAAAGGTGTAAAAGAGAGCTTGTGTTTCGGAAAAGATCTCAAATAACGTTTTCGCAAAAGCCTGCGCTCAAAGCCCCAGTTCGTCAGAGGGTATTTTAGATTCCTGTGCGCTGGTTTTCAGTTTCGCCACCACTTTACGGTAAGCCATCAGCTTACCCTCGATGTGACAAAGCTCTCCGGGATCAGCAAAAGACCGTCTTTCGTCCAACTCGTGGAGATTCATGTGGATCGTTATGACGATGTCGCGGATAAAGTTCTCATAAAGGGCAGCGATGGTGCGGATTATTTTTTTGTTACATCCACGAATTTACATCTTCATTTTCAGGCACTTACAGCCCTATGATTTGTTCAAATGCCGTCCACTCTGAAAAAAACCGAGAAAAACTGAACTCTGGGCGGGACTTCCGGGTTTAACATTTTTGTTAAACAAAAAAGCCAAGAGTTGAACCCGCACGAACAAACCCAGGATATCATCAAAGAGAAGGCTAAAGTCCTTTTTTTTCAAAAGGGTGTCCTCAATGCCACCACCCAGGAGATCGCCGACGAGGCGGGTGTGAACCGGGCACTCATTCATTATTACTTCAGGTCCAGGGAACAGCTCTTAGACGTGTTGCTTGAGGAGATCGTGATGCTGAAGAAAACGAAAATGCGTGCGATCCTGACGAGTGACCAACCGTTTCGGGAGAAGATCAGCGACTATGTTCATGCGGCTATCGATCATGGGATCACGTATCCCTATCTCGATAATTTCATTATCACCGAGATTGCCCGCGCGCCTGAAAAAACAAAATTTCTGTGCTTCAAGGACAAGCTTCGTTCCAGTGAACTGATCAAAGACGAGCTGGCGGCGGAAATCCGAAAAGGAACGATCGCGCCCATCTCGGCGGAACATTTTATGATCAATCTTTCGGCGATGTGCAACTATCCGTTGCTTGCAAAAAACATCATTCAAAATATTCATGGCATGAGTGACGCGGCGTACAAGAAATTTCTCACTGAAAGAAAGGATGTGATTGTCAACACCGTTTTCAATGAGCATGCCCTGTCGGGAAAATAGTGAAAAGAAATAGCCCTAAATACCAATCCAATTCAGTCTTCAAAGTATGTTTTCAATCAAAAGAATCAGAGTATTAACCCTTATCGGCGCTCTCATTTTCAATGTGACAGCGCATGCACAGAAAGCGCAATCAGACAGCACCTTGACCGATGCAACACTCAATCACGTTATTGAGTATGCACTCGGCCATCAACCCCTGGTGAAACAGGCTCAGCTCGACCAGGAGATCACAGATCAAATGATCAAAGGCAAGCTTGCAGACTGGTATCCACAGATCAGTTTTGTTTATAACTATCAACACACGGCAGAACTCCAGACCAGCATCTTTGGCGGAAATCCCACCAAGGTCGGGGTGAACAATCTTTCTGCCGCACAATTTAACGGCACGCAAACGCTGTTCAACCGTGATGTCCTGCTCGCTAAGAAGACCGCCTCGACGGTGGAGGCGCAGTCTTCACAAATCACTTCCCGCACCAAGGTGGATGTGGTGGTGAATGTGACGAAGGCATTCTACGACGTGCTGGCGACCACCCAACAGATCAGAATTGGCCAGGAAGATATCATACGCCTTCAAAGAAGTCTGAAGGATGCCACCAGCCAATACAAAGCCGGTGTTGCCGACAAGACTGATTACAAGCGTGCGACCATACTTTTAAAAAATTCGCAGGCTACTTTGAAATCGAATCAGGAGCAACTCAAGTTCAAAGAGAAATATCTCAAAACGTTGATGGGGTATCCATTGAATGCAGACCTGCACATCGCGTATGACACGCTTCAAATGGAGAACGAAATCGTATTGGATACTACGATGGATCTTGATTACATGAAGAATATCGACTACAAGATCCTGTTTACCCAAAAGCAACTTCAGAAAGCAAATGTGTCTTATAGCAAATGGGCTTACCTGCCCTCGGCTAATTTGTTTGCCTCCTACATCCTCAATTATCAGAACAATAACTTTTATGAGCTGTATCAGACGAAGTTCCCGTACTCCTATGTAGGAGCCACGCTGTCGCTGCCGCTCTTCCAGGGCGGAAAACGGAGGGCGAATGTTCAACAGCAGAAGCTCTCACTGGATCGCATCGATTGGGACCTTACGAACCTGCAGAATACGCTCGGCACCGAATACGAGCGCTCGCTCGCGGCATACAAAAGCAGTCTTGTGAATTATCTCGCTTTGCGGGACAATGTGGAGCTGGCCCGTGAAGTCTACGACGTAATTCAGCTCCAATACAAAAACGGTGTGCGCGCCTATCTCGACGTTACGGTGGCGGAGACCGATCTCCGCACTGCGCGGATAAACTATTTCAACGCCCTCTATCAGGTATTGGCGAGTAAGATGGACGTGCAACGTGCATTGGGGGAAATCAACTATTAATTCTAACCGACCAGAGAATATGTCATTTATTAAACCAACTCATTATTTCAGTTTTTTGATTTTAGTTGTTGCCATGGCCTGTGGCAACAAAAGCGCCCAGGGTCCTCAGGGACCGCCGCCGGTCAACGTGGCGGTTCAACCGGTGACGGCAGCAAACACTTCGTATTATGATGAATATCCTGTCATTGTCAAGGCACTCAATGAAACCGAACTGCGGCCCCAGGTGAATGGATACATCACGGGTATTCATTTCACGGAAGGTGAGAAAGTAAAGAAGGGTGATAAACTGTATTCCCTAGATCAGCAGCAATATGCTGGGGCCTACCAGCAGGCGGAGGCAAATGTTGCGGTTCAGGAAGCCAATCTGATGAAAGCTCAGAAAGATGTCGAACGCTATCGCGAGCTGGCCAAGAGCGATGCCATTGCAAAGCAGCAGGTAGACAATGCGGAGGCCGCATACACGGCAGCACAAAAACAAGTCGATGCAGCGCGTGCAGCCGTGCGCAGTGTGCAAACCAACGTGCGTTACAGTACGATTGTCGCGCCATTTGACGGAACGATTGGAATTTCAAATGTCCGCCTGGGTGCGGCCGTGTCGGCGGGACAAACCTTGCTCAACACCATTTCATCCGATGATCCCATTGGGGCGGATATCACCGTCGACCAGCGTGAAATATTTCGTTTCACTCAGCTTCAATCCAGGGCTCAAGGAAAAAATGACTCGACCTTCCGACTTTCTTTTAGCGGACAACTTTATCCTCAGGCTGGAAAAATTTCAGTGATCGACCGGGCCGTGGATGCAAATACAGGTTCAATAAAGATGCGGTTGGTGTTTCCGAATCCCGACCATACCCTGCGTTCAGGCATGAGCGGACAGTTGCGTGTGCTCACCACACCGGCCGGGAAATCAATCCTGATTCCCTACAAGGCTGTGACGGAGCAACTCGGTGAATTCTTTGTATATGTCGTCGCAGCAGAGAATAAAGTGACCCAACGAAAAATAGCGCTGGGAAAACAAATCGGGAAGAATGTCATTGTCAAAGAAGGATTGGCAGATGGCGAGACGATTGTTACAGAAGGCGTGCAAAACCTGAGAGAAGGTTCTTCGATCAATGTGGCTCCTCCTGCCGGAAAATAATTTTCATACGACCCAATTCAATCAGAAAGATGATATCAGAAGTTTTTATTAAGAGACCCGTCACGGCCATCGTGATTTCGGTGGTGATCGTACTGGTGGGGCTGATCGCGATGACGGTCTTGCCGATCTCACAATATCCCGACATCACGCCGCCCACGGTTTCCATCAATGGATTTTATACCGGTGCCGACGCGCAAACCGTGGAGCAGACAACTACCACAGCCATCGAGACCCAGGTGAACGGCGTGCCGGGCATGTCTTACATCTCCAGCAACAGCACCAGCAGTGGCCAGAGTGGAATCACGGTCACGTTCGACATTGGCACCAACATCGACATCGCCACACTGGATGTTCAAAACCGGGTGAGTGTTGCGGAACCCACATTGCCTGAACTGGTGAAAAGACTCGGACTTACAGTCAGGAAGCGTAATCCCGCGATCTTCATGGCGCTCGCACTGTATTCACCCAATGGCACGCACGATGCCACATTCATCGGAAACTACGCGAACATCTATTTGAAGGATGCCCTGCTGCGCGTCAAGGGAGTCGGTGACATTATTACGCGGGGAGATGATTTCGGAATGCGCATCTGGTTGAATCCGGAAAAACTGGCCAGCCTCAACATGGCACCTGCAGAAGTGACGGCTGCTTTGACCGAACAAAATCTCCAGGTGGCGCCCGGGTCGGTAGGGGGTACACCTCAGCCGAATGTGCAAGCCTTTGAATACAATGTGATCACAAACAGTCGTATCAATCGCAAAGAAGATTTTGAGAACATTGTTGTTCGGAGCAATCCGCAGCAAGGTAATATGGTGTATCTGAGGGATGTTGCGCGCGTTGAACTTGGGAAATTTAATTATGACAACAACGCTTTTGTGAGCGGAAAACGGTGCGCTTTCATGCTCCTCTATCTGGCACCCGGTGCCAATGCCATCGATACCTACAACGGTACGATGAAGGCACTGGATGAATTGAAGAAAGGATTCCCGAAAGATCTTGACTATTTGATTCCGGTTGAAACCACCTCGGTGGTGCAGGTCTCCATCAAAGAGGTTTTGACCACCCTTGTAGAGGCATTGATCCTGGTGGTACTGGTGGTGTTCCTCTTCCTTCAGAATTGGCGCGCGACGCTCATACCGATTCTCGCGATCCCGGTTTCACTGATCGGTACGTTCATCTTCTTTATTCCATTCGGATTTACCATCAATACACTTACTCTGTTCGCATTCGTACTTGCGATCGGTATTGTCGTAGACGATGCGATCGTCGTGGTGGAGGCGGTTCAGCATAATATGGACCACGATAAACTGTCGCCGAAAGATGCCACACTGAAAGCCATGAAGGACATCACCGGTCCGGTAATAGCGATCGCTTTGATTCTGGCAGCTGTGTTCGTCCCAGTGGGATTTGTGCCGGGTATCGTGGGCAAACTTTACCAGCAATTTGCAATCACCATTGCTGTTTCGGTAATGATCTCTGCATTCGTGGCGCTGTCTCTTACACCTGCTTTGTGCATGCTGCTGTTGAAGCCTTCCGATGGTACAGAGAAAAAGAATCTGCTGGACAAGTTTTTTGACAGCTTCAACAGCTGGTTCAGCAGACGCTCGCTGGGTTATACAAACAATGTCTCCAAATGGATCAAGGGTTCCCGGTATGTGATCGTCATGATGGCTTGCTTGTTTGTGGGACTGTTTTTCCTTTTCAAGTCAAAGCCTACGGGATTCATTCCTACCGAAGATGAGAAACGGGTTATCGTCACCTACGAAATGCCAGAAGGCACATCCACCACCCGAAATATCGAGTTGATGCTCGAACTTCAAAAACGACTGATGAAACTCCATGCAGTAAATGTGGCTGGAGGTTTGGCGGGTTTGAACGTGCTCACGTTTGCAAGCAAATCAAATTCGGGCACCATCTTCCTCAACCTGAAGAAATGGGAAGACCGCGATCTGGAAACTGAAAGCGTTCCCCAGGTGATCGCACAGATACAGAAATTGACCGCCGATATCAAGGAAGCGCGCATCATTGCTATTTCTCCCCCCGCAATTCCGGGACTTGGCCAATCATCTGGATTCACTTTTGAATTGCAGCAAACGACGAGTACGGATAACATCAATCAGTTTGAGGCGGTGTTGCGTAAATTCCTCGGCGCCGTGAACCAGCGGCCGGAGATAGCGCTTGCCTACTCATTCTTTACAGCGCGCACTCCAACGTACAGCGTGGACGTTGACAAGGAAAAAGCGAAGAAGCTTGGTGTTTCGGTTTCCGAAGCCTATGCGACGTTGTCTACCTACCTGGGCAGCAGCTATATCAATGACTTTAATCTATATGGCAGAAACTTTCGTGTAGTTGCTCAGGCGGACACACTCTTCAGAAAGAACATCGACGACATCGGTCAGTATCGTGTGCGAAACAGTGCGGGAGCTATGGTGCCCCTCAGCGCTTTGATCACTCACAAGGTTGTTGAAATGCCGGCGTTGGTATCACATTATAACTTATACCGTTCTGCTGAAGTTAACGGATCCGCAAAGCCGGGTTTTAGCAGCGGTCAGGCTATCGAGGCATTGCGTGAGGTGGCGGCGCAAACATTGCCCGCCGGATACAGTTATGAATTTTCCGGAATGAGCCAGGAAGAGATCAAGGCGGGCAACAGCGTTGGGTTGATTTTTTCGATTTCCATTGTTTTCGTCTTCCTGTTTTTGGCTGCGCTGTATGAGAGCTGGTCGGTGCCATTTGCGGTTTTGTTTGCCGTTCCCATCGGTGCTTTTGGTTCGATTCTTACGTTGACGGCACTTCCCGGTCTTACAAACAACATTTACGCGCAGATCGGATTGATTACACTGATCGGTCTGGCTGCAAAAAATGCGATTCTGATCGTGGAGTTTGCCAAAGAGCGCGTGGATTCAGGAATGGAGATTGTGAAAGCCACACTCGAAGCCGTACAACTGCGATTGCGTCCCATCATTATGACATCACTTGCATTTATTCTCGGCGTGTTGCCGCTGGCCTTTTCATCCGGAGCGGGTGCAGAGGCCCGCAAGACGATCGGATGGACGGTCGCGGGGGGAATGTTGGCAGCGAGCTCCCTGGCGATCTTCGTTGTGCCGGTGTTGTACGTGGTGATCACAAAATTTGCATATCGAAAGCGGCTGGTCGATGGAGCCGTCAAGGCGGTACAGCGATAGAATTCCTAAATGCTTTGAAATGGAGAGCCCCGGGAAAAACGGGGCTCTCAGTTTTGGGGCATAAATTTCTTACGAGCCAAGGCCCTCATTCACAAC
Organism: Cyclobacteriaceae bacterium; assembly: GCA_044227305.1. Classification (GTDB taxonomy): domain Bacteria; phylum Bacteroidota; class Bacteroidia; order Cytophagales; family Cyclobacteriaceae; genus ELB16-189. The sequence continues at coordinate 276,271 of JBGAFJ010000005.1, forward strand.
CTATTAAAACGCCTAATGTTATCAAATTGTTAACTGTGTTACCACTGTGTTGACAGCCCTTTATTTTTGAGACCTCATTTTAAATCACCCTTTATGAAGAGTAAGATTTCTAAAAAAGATATCAAAAAGAAAGTCTCCGCGGCCATGGATCAGGCTCTGGAAAAAATTGAAGTGACGAAGCCTTCGCGCAAGACGAAAAGGCTTTTGAAGAAAGTGACGAAGAAGCTGAGCGCAGAAGTGAAAGAGAGTATGAAGAAGAGCGCGAAGACACAAAGGGTGAAGAAATCCAAAGCGAAAGAGGAAAACGCTTCGGTGCAGAGTGCAATTTGATTTTTTCGCCTATGCTGATGGACTCTGTATCCTGAAAATATTCACCGGATTATTGTCGTATACAGTTTGCTTGTCAATCGTGAGTCCGTTCTTTAAAGCTACTTTGCCCGACTCGATGTTATTCACATGGATGATAGATATCAATGAATCCCTCCAATGGTGGGCAAACGCATGGTCAATGCATTTTTTAGCCGCTTCTGTGGCATAGCCCTCGTTCCAATGTGGTATCATGATCGAATACGCTACTTCCAGTTCTTCCAGGTTGTCCACGCTCTGTAACAGCAGGCCACATTGCCCGATGAACTCACCGGACTTTTTATCGATAAGCACGTTCATACCGCCGAGGTTGTTGGCGTAGCGGTGAAATTGTTTGTCGAACCACTCCCGGCAATGCTGCTCCGGTGTCATTTCTTTCACTCGCCAGTATTTGTTCCACAGAGGATTCTGGAAGAATTTTAACCAGATAGAAAAATCGGCTTCTTCGAGCTTGCGAAATGTGAGACGGCTGGATTCCTGTCCCTCCAAAAGATATTTCATTCGGTTTTTCTTTCAAATTTATGGCGAGATGAGCATCGGATCATAACGAATTTAGCAAGGGTATAGTCGCCCTTCTATAAAACACGCATCGGTAAATCCTGTTACCTCCCGGCCTCCTGGACAACGGGGCTTTTGTTCGTAATCTATCGGAAGAAGAAGGGACCTCATTGATTTGTTAAAAGTATTCACCCAGATTGACACTCACTCCCAAACCATCGCGGCCCATTCCAAAATCAATGGCGATGTTCGTATCGGAATTTCGATTGAATTTCAGTCGCAAGCCGAAGCCAGCGGCCGGGGCCGGAGCCTCCAGCGATCCCTTGGCTTGTGAAAATGATTGCATATTGGCAAAGAAAGTGCCTCCCAGAAAACCGGAATGAGAAATATCGAATCGGTATTCGGCTTCGAAGAAGGCCATTGTTCGGCCTCTGAACCGGTTTGTGCTATATCCTCGTCCCGCCCGGCCGTTCACGTCCTGAAAGGTGGCCGGCATATTCAAATAAGGTACGTCACCATACGTGCCCCAATACAAAGAACGGAAAGCCAGAATTTTGTGTCTCGTCTCTGAAAATGAAAAGTATTTTCTTGCCTCTGCATAGATCGATGTCCAGGAAGTTGTACTGGCCAGATCGCGTTGATTGATCCTGAAATTGAAATTAGCATATAGCCCACCCCGGGGATTAATGGAGTTCTTCCGGTTATCCCGCAAGAGGTTGATGGTTACACCTGAAGAAGTGATGTTGACAGGCTGCTTGTCATAGCTATTGTAGTTATCGCGTGTCGATGTGGGTGCGTCGACCGATGCCTGTCTCGTATCATAGAAATAATCGAGATTGTATCCCGTGCCAACATAGAAATAGTTTTTGATTTTAATATATCCCGTGAGGTAGGTTCTTACCTGGCCGTATTCCACAAGCCCTATTTGATCTTTCGGGGCAGAAGAACCGAGGCCATAGTCCCGGAGCACGTTTTGAATCAAGCGGAAGTCGCCCGTTAAGTTCCATACATTTTTTTCGAGCCAGATATTGGGTGTTAAGGTGACGCCGTAGCTGCCCTTGAAATTTGTATACGGGTAGAAATAGATGCTGCTCAGGTTGGATTCGTGACTCAGGTAAAAAGATGCGTTGATGGCAGAGATGGCAACTTTTCCTTCACCTGATTCTGCGGGCGCGATGGGGATCACAGAAAAAAGCAGCGTTCCGATTTTTTTCTTGCGATCAACTTTTCCCTTTTCTCCGATCTTCAACAGCCTGGCGCCGAAGTCTATCAAGTCGTGCTGCTCCAATTCATACAATAATGAATCACGTCGTGCATGTTGAGCGAAAACCTCCTGCATGCCGGCGAAGAGCACTACCAACAGGCATATTTTTGTTCCAGAGATTATTGTGTCGATTCGTTTGCGGCAAAGGTAATGCTCTAATAGCCCAATAGATTGACAAAAAACATAGTATTTCCTGCGCCAGATCATTGATTTTCACAACGTCGCGCCGATCTAATTTTCACCTAAAACCGGTATACGATTTTTATAGCCGCATAATTTTCACTACGGTAGAATTGCGCTGAAAGAAGTTCCACAATGAATGGAATTATCCAAGCGCTATCTCATGACGCTCACAGGGAAAACAAGCGGAAACGTGTTACTACTTCCAGGAGGTTGTACCGGGATTTTGTTATATCTGCATTGTGTTAAAGCAGTTCCCGAAAAACTGTAGTACAGGGTATCACTTATCTTTTTCCCAATCGTGATCACAGCTTTTTCTTTAGACGGGATCAACATGAATGTCAACCCATATCCTTTTGGCAAATTGGTGTCGTTGAAATGAGATGTGTTCACGATCATCATCTCAGCAAGCGTAGCCGAGTTCCCATCGAGTTTAATGCTGTCGAGTTTGTACCCACCCACGGTGGCCGGGTCCAGCAAATCCTGACCGGAGTTATTGTGATAAAAAATGTAAGGGTGGTATGTGGTCGGCTCCGGTGTTTTTCCGCATTGACACGAACCCATCAATACGGAAAAGGAGAACCAGGCCAGAGGGAGTCGCCAGTATTTCATTGACTATCTAAGATACTGAAATTCCTTTGGATAGTTTTCTAATCGTAGTCGCTGCTCCCTTCGTCGGGAAGTGCCATCGCGTTTATGTTAATGCGTCGTGTTAATTATACGCTGTTCCGGGGGACGCCTTATTGCATTTATTTCAGCAAACCCTTCAATGCTGCGTGCGACTGCGAGGTCTGAAATTCTGTGATCGTGAATTCAGCCAGTTTGAGTTTGATGAATGGATCTTCTTTGATAATCTTTTCGGCTTCTTCTTTTGTTTGAGCCAGCATGAGAATAATGCCTCCCGTGCGGGGCACTTTCCTGCCCGACGCCACAAAATTATTTTCCTTATAATACTTACGAAGAAACGCCATGTGTTCACCCATGTGGGAATCAATCTTCTCGAGCGGGGCGATGTATTTCAAGTCGACGACAAACATAAATTCCTGTTTAAGGCGCTGGGTGTGTTTTACGGAAGTTTGTATTTCATTTCTTTGGACTGCGAATCCACAACAACATCAGCACGCCAAGGCAGATGAGCAACCCCAGCACTTCACGCGTCTCCTCAATGTATGGATACTGCATTTTGGCGAGGTCGTCGAAAAGCAAAGAGCGATCCGGAGATCTCAGCCAGTCAAGAACTCCTGGAAAGAGGATGATCACATATATAATATAGACAATTGCCTGTGCGATCATCAGGCGCCGGTCATATTTCCCATAAAACGCCCGGGCACAGGCCAGTGTCATGGTGGTGTAAATCAGAATCCAGAGCAAAGGATCGGGATCGTTGATTTGCAACGCCGCAAATCCCAGGAACATAACGGCCAGGCACGCGTAGAGCGCCTTCATGGGTCTTGACTCGATCCGGATCATGATCGTAAGTAGCCGAATTAATTGGTGATTTGAAAACCACCGTTGTGCAAAATGAAAACGTTTTATACTATTGATCTGGTGTTCTTTACCGCCTGAGCGAAAAAAAACGCAATAGAGATCAGGAGCGATAATGAATCTCTGGCTGCTCAAGGGGCTGCAGAGTGAGGTCGGTGAGAAAATTGTGAAGTGAACCTGGCATCATGGGCAAAATACTGGTAATCGGGAGTTCCAACACAGACCTGATCGCAAACGTGGATAAATTTCCCGCAGCAGGCGAAACGGTGCAGGGAAAATTTTTCCTGCAAGCGATGGGAGGCAAAGGTGCCAATCAAGCACTGGCCGCGCGCCGCGTGGGTGGAGATGTAATCTTTGTCACGTGCCTGGGAAATGATGCCAATGGAAAAAATGCATTGAATCAGTACAAGCAGGAGGGATTGGATGTGACGTTATCGCGCGTCGTTGAGAATGTACCCACCGGGACTGCAATGATACTTGTCAATGGCCAGGGTGAAAATTGCATTGTAATTACCCCCGGCGCCAATCATGAGTTGACACCGGCAACTATTGAAGAAATTCGGGATGAGATCGAGTCGGCGTCGATCATGGTCTTGCAGATGGAGATTCCATTTCAATCCGTACAGAAGGCGTGTGAGCTGGCGGTTAAGTCGGGCACCCCGATATTATTGAATGTGGCGCCGGCAAGGAAGGTTGAAGCAAGCCTTTTGAAGCTCGTAGATATATTGGTCGTCAATGAAACAGAAATTGAAATGATTTCAGGCCTGAGAATCTCCGAGTCAGGTGAAGAAGGGGTCATCGACAAACTTTTGGCTATAGGAGCAAAGACTATCATCCTCACACTTGGCGCGAAAGGATGCATCATTAAAAGCAACGAAAGAAACTTACGTGTGCCAGCTTTTCGGGTTAAGCCGGTCGACACGACTGCTGCCGGCGACACGTTCTGTGGAGCCCTCGCAGCGCAGCTATCAAAAGGAACCGATCTTGTTGAAGCGGTAAAATTTGCTACTGCTGCGGCGGCCATCTGTGTGACCCGCATGGGGGCGCAGCCATCAATTCCTACGCGGCAGGAGGTGCAGCAATTTCTCAACACAACCCTTACACCGAAAAACGAGTAGCTAAAAAGCCTTGCCATGTTCATCGTCGAAGACTATTCCACCGCGGTTATATTTTGTGTGATCACGATGCTTTGCTGGGGGTCGTGGGGTAACACGCAAAAACTTGCGGGTAAAACCTGGCGATATGAATTATTTTATTGGGACTACGTGATCGGTATCCTGCTGTTGTCAGTGATTTTTGCTTTTACGCTGGGAAGCCATGGCGAGTATGGCCGACCGTTTCTTATCGACCTTGCTCAGGCGGACAAGGCTAACATCATCAGCGCTTTTCTGGGTGGGATCATTTTCAACGCCGCCAACATTCTGTTGTCCACAGCGATCGCTATTGCCGGGATGTCGGTTGCTTTTCCAGTTGGGATTGGGATTGCTCTGGTGTTGGGAGTGATTGTGAATTATGCCGGGTCGCAAAAAGGTAATGCAACTTTGCTGTTTGCCGGTGTCGCACTCATCGCTGCAGCGATCATTATTAATTCAATCGCATTCAAGAAAACGTCCGTGCGAGGACAGCAAGTTTCATCGAAAGGTCTTATTGTTTCGATCCTTGCAGGTGTATTTATGTCCGTATTCTATCGATTCATTGCATCCGCGATGGATCTGGATAATTTCAAAGATCCTGCTCCGGGATTAATGACACCGTACACAGCCGTAGTCGTGTTTTCACTGGGAATTTTTATCAGCAACTTTATTTTAAATACAATCCTCTTCAGGAAGCCAATCAGTGGGGAGCCCACCAGCTACGGTGAATATTTCTCCGGAAATTTATTAACACACCTTACTGGTATATTCGGTGGTTTGATCTGGGGTGTTGGAAACTCGTTTAATCTCATCGCTGCCGGGAAAGCCGGGGCTGCCGTTTCGTACGGACTCGGTCAGGGTGCGACACTGGTTGCTGCATTCTGGGGCGTGTTTATCTGGAAAGAATTCCGCAACGCCCCGAAGAGTGTGAATGTCCTTCTTGGGGTTATGTTCATTCTTTTCCTTGTGGGGATCGCTGCGATTATTGTTGCGGGACAATAATGGAATTGAAGGATTGAAAAAGATCAATTACTGATCTTAAAACCCGTTAGCATATACACCGTGTTCTCTCCGATCTTGCTTCGGCAAGGTCTTCCGTATGTCGTTGTGTAGGTAATGTCAAAGCTTTTTCCTTTGTACTGTGGCTTCACTTTGAAGTTGGAATCCTTGAGATCATTCCAATAAGCCAGATCTTCAAAAGGCAGGAATACCTGTGCGTCGCCGAAGTCACCACAACTGAACCGCATGCTTGGACAGGTTCCCCCCTGGATGCTTTCGAGTGAGCCGGTGACAGTCGTTGGAGCTTCGTATTTGAAATTGGGTTTTGATGCAACCGATCCGGTCACCATGAGGTATTTATAGATCCAGTATTCATTTTGATTTTTATCGAGCTGCGTTCGCGTGTATTTGATCATAATCGCCACGTTGTCGTTCTCGATGTAGGCGTCCGCAAGCTTGTATTCGAGTACGTCACCCCTTGTCTTGGGCAGAGATGCGTCGGATTGCAGCATCCAACCCTGCCCGGACTGCTGATTGATGAGTTGCAGTTCCATAAGTACCGAGTTGTTTGAAGTCGAACGTTGCAGTAAACGAACGTTATACACTTTGTTATTAATCACCAGTTTCGGATCATCATTCATCGCGGCCAGATCGACTTTTTGATAATTTGGTACCGACAGGTTGTGGTCGGCGATATAGTCGGTCACATATTCTTTTCCTGCGGGATTGTTGGCCGCCTTGTATGGCTTCGAGGCATAATCATTTTTTCTTACGTCAACGACGTAAAATTCCAGTTCACCCATGGTTGAATTCTCAGGATCAGCGGATCCGGATTGCTCGTAGGCAGCCAGGATGTGGTTGCCTTCCAGGAAGCCATAAAAGGTATATTGCCACGCAAGTTCCGTGACCATGTCGCCGCCGATATCAGGATCTGTGACGTCGGTTTTCATGATTCGTTCGATGGTATCTTCAGCTTCTTCAATGGTGTTGGTGGTATCCGCTGCGTTTGTCGTCGCCGGATTTACATCTAAGGAGTATGAGTCGCTGGAGCCGGTTTTGGAAGAATTGGTGCAGGCAGCAAACACAATGGCGATAATGAATGCAAATCTTCGCATAGGAAATCTATTTCCTGTATAAGATAGCAAACTTTCATGGGTTGGAATTGGGGAAATCGTGTCGGACATTTTAAATGTCCGACATTTAAAATGTCCGACACCTTCAATTCACCCCCTCTTTTTGCAAGATGACACGAAACGTGTAGTCGGCGCAACTCTGTTTTCCTGACGATTCCTGAAGAGGTAATTCGCGCGCAGGATGCTAAAGACTGGGATCAATGGAGGTGGATCCTGTAACAATCAGGTACTTGCCCAACTTAAATTGCTTCCCTTCAGTAACGCCGCCGATTCTCTCGTAGTGGATTATCACGGCAATATCATCCTCACGGACGTAGGCATCTTTCAATGAGTATTTTGTCACCTCACCACGTGAAGAAGGCAGCAGTTGGTCTTTCTGCAGCAGCCAGCCTCTGCCTGTCTTAACATTTCGCAGTTGAAGCTCGAAAACAAGTTTTCCATTGATCCTGCTTTGGATCAACGTGAGCTCGTGTTCCTCTTCTTTGATGATCACTGGTGCCCGGTCATTGCGTGCTACCAGTGGAGTCTTTCTGAAATTGCTGTCCGGCAAGTTGTATTGCCGGAGAATGCCCTGAATATCTTTTTTCGCAACAGCAGGAAAGCGGGTATCTCCTTCCCAAAAATCGAAGTAGGGGAGTCCTACATAGTTATTTTTTTCAACATCGACCACGTAAAATTCAAGTTCTCCCTTTTGCGGTGAAGCGTTATTACTGATCAGACCGCTTTGTTCGAAGGCAGCAATCGCCGGCGAAGCCTTGCTGATTCCGTAGAAGGCATAATCCCAAGGCAGGTAGCTGGGGTACTCCTTGGGAGCCTGCCCTGCTTCAGCAGTCGCTTCTTTTTGAAGCGTTGTGTCCGGTGCGTTTGTAGGCACAGCAGCCGCACCAACAGCCGTCGAGTCTGACTTGGAACTGTCAGGCTTTGAGGACGTTGAGCATCCGGTGATTAAAACACACGCGGCCGCCAACGTATAGACAAGTTTCATTGGGCGCGCGGTTTAAATATTTATCTCAAAAGATAGAAAAAAACGTTGAATTCGGGTAAGAAAACCTCTCAGCAAAACTTCTTTAACGCAAACTGTGCCATCGGTTCTAGCTCAAAAGAAGATGTGATCAGCGTTACACTATCATTTGCCCGGCCGGGAGGCGCGCCACGTAAAAACCGTATTTTTAGATCATGCGAGTACCCGCAATTTTGTTGCTTCTCTTTTTGGCTACCGCAGCTTATGCGCAACCCCGCCCCAAAGTTGGTTTGACACTCAGTGGCGGTGGAGCCAAGGGACTGGCCCATATTGGGATCTTGAAGGCTATTGACAGTGCGGGATTAAAGATTGATATGATCACCGGGACCAGCATGGGCAGCATCATGGGTGCTTTGTATGCGGTGGGTTATTCTGGAAATGAGATTGAGAGTATCGCAAAAAAAATCGACTGGCCGGCCATGTTCTCTAACCGACCGGCTCTGGAGATGATCAACATGAATGAGAAGAAGGAATTTTCAAACTATGCCGTCGAAGTTCCACTGGAGAGAGGTCGCGCCAAACTGTATTCGGGTTTCATCGAGGCAGAAGGTATCTGGCTCAAGTTCGGCGAGCTGCTCTATCCGGTTCACGAGGTGAAAGACTTTTCGAAGTTTAACATACCGTTCAGATGCATTGCCACCGACGCCGCAACCGGAAAACCAGTGGTATTAAAAAGTGGTGAGATCGTAAAAGCGATCCGCGCCAGTATGGCAATCCCTTCCGTTTTTTCCTCGGTGCCATACGACAGCACAAAATTGGTTGACGGTGGCCTGGTCAGAAATTTTCCGGTCAGCGATGCCAAGGAGATGGGTGCAGACTTCCTGATCGGCGTAAACCTCTCACAGGGTTTACTTTCTGCAGACAAACTGGTCTCACCTATTGATATTCTTTATCAAATGGGCTTTTATAAAGATGCCGATGATTTCGAAAAACAAAAACGTCTTTGCGATGTGCTGATCAACCCGCCGATTGAAGGGTTTTCCGCAGCCAGCTTCGGCTCCGCCGACAGCATCATTGCGATCGGAAACGCAACCGGGAAAAAGTATTACCCGATTTTTAAGAAACTGGCAGACTCACTGCAAGCCATTTACCCGGATGCAAAACTGCAACAGAGCCGCTTGCCGAAAGCAAATAACACGATCCTTGACATTATTGAAATCGAAGGACTCAAGTACACCAGCTACTATGAATTCGAGGGAGGCACTCGGACTGAAAATCGGCAAATCTTATTCAGGCGGAGAACTCACCAATGCGGTAAGACGTGCCTATAGCACAGGCAACTTCCGGCGGATTGCCTTTTTTGTCCATCCCACGGAAAAGGGTCACGATACGTTGCGATGTGAAGTCATTGAATATCCGCGAACGTATTTCAAAGCTGGAATCCATTATCATACCTACACAGACATTGCTCTTATCACCACACTGGCAACCCGCAACCAGATATTACACAGGTCTAAAAGTTTTATAAAGATCAACTGGAGTGCGAATACCCGCGTGCTGGCGCGCCTCGATCAGTCTTTTGGCAAGGGCAGGCGGTGGGGTGCCATGCTCTCCCTGTATCATGAACGTTTTAAGTTCCCACTATACGACAATTTTGTGCAAACGCATCTGTACCGAAGCATCTATTCGTCCGTCGACCTTCGGTTTTATAAACTCATGAAAACATCATCGATGATGGGACTGGGACTCGCTCATGAGTGGCTTTTTTTGAAGCCGGATATCAGTCCCGACCAGGTATTTATAGGCAACAACAGTTATTGGAATTTTTATTATTTCTATCAAACCAATTCTCTGGATGTGAAAGTGTTTCCACGAAGGGGATCTTTTGTCGATCTGCAGGCTGGAATCATTTTTAATCAAAAAAACGAGTTCTATTTCGACAATGCCAATGGTGTTACTTCATCGGATTCACTCAAGGTCGATTTTCTCTCATACCAACAACTTAAAATAAAGGCCGGCAAATATGTTCCCCTGAGCCGGCGGGTAACCCTGATCACTCAATTCAACAATGGCATCAACTTCAATTATCAACAGTCGTTCATTAACTTTTATTCAGTAGGCGGTATCAATGATTTCATACGAAACCAGATCACGTTTCCCGGCCTCGTGGAAAATCAGATCAATACCCATAGCATTTCGGCGATCCAGGTTGGTTTCCAATATGAACCCATCAATAACTTTGTGACTACATTTCGCGCTAGCGGAGGCGTCTACGACTATATAGACAAACCCATTAGCAGCCTGACGAAATCCAACCTGCTAAGCGGCTACGCGTTCTCAGCGGGTTATCGATCTCTGATCGGTCCGGTAGAGATATCTCTTATCTATAGCGACCAGGCAAAAGCCTTCAGAGGATATGTGAACCTCGGATTCACTTTCTGACGTGCGGGGCGTAATGCAACATCAGCAGGCATCATTCTCCAGATGAAACCCTCATATATAAAGTGTGCCTTTGTCTGTTTGATTATTTAATCAACAACACCCTTCGATTCACCGGATACACCCATTCAACCCCGCGTTCCGTTACCACGGCATCATCTTCCAGTGGGATTCTTAATTTCTTTCCACCCCATTCGGGCATAGCGGTGTATGCAAACAACTCGATGGAAAGGAAATTGGTTGGCTTCAATATATAAGTCAGCTGCACAGGATTGAAGAATGCGATCGATGGCCCCGTACCGTGACCCCAGTCTCCGACCGAATGGCATCCAATGATCACGTCGGTTTTGTTGTCCGCGTTGGGTTTATTGAATTCAATTTTTCCATACCCTGCATCCACCAGCGCCTTATATATGTTGTCTTCGTTTTGCTTGGCTGTGATCCCCGGTTTGATCGTGCTAGTAACAACATTTCTTACTTTGATGGCCTGGTCAAACGCATTTTGAATACTCGCGGGCACATCTTTCTCGCCTTCTTTCAGTACATACGCCATGCGTTTCATGTCGGTATAAACATTCATAAAGCCCACACCCCAGTCAAGCATCAGAATGTCGCCGCGTTGAATAATCCGGTCGCTTGAGGTTGCTTCGATTCCGCCCGGACCCGTGACATAAACCGAAGGCATTCCGAAAGAAGACTGCAAATTGTTTTTGAACAGCTGCTCTTTCATCCACCACGCCACGTCTTCAAGGGTCGTTACACCTGGCGTAATGACCTCATTAGAAAGGGCACGTTCAGCAATCTGGTAAGAATAGTCACCCGCCTCGCCGAAAGCCGCAATTTCCGATGATGTGTGGCGGGACCTGAAATCAGAAAAAAGCTTTTCTGCAGAGACAAACCTATCCTCGTATTTTTTTCCCAGCAAAGCTGCGAGTTCCTGTCTGCCGGTGTATGACATGCCATCTGCTCCACCAATGTCCTTCGACATATTGAGCCCTATCCGCTTGGGATCCCGCTTGGTCACGAAGTCTTTCAATTCAGCCTCCGACCCAAAATAGTCGTAGGCCTTTGTTTCTTCGAGCAGGTATCCTTCAATCCCCAGCACAGCCCGTTCAATCCGTGGCTTACCGGTATCCGTAAAAATGTAGTATCCATTGTGCCCTACATATCCCTCGCCCAATTCCTGATACATGGGATCGAAGTTGCCCTCGCGGCACATGATAATCCACATGTCAATCTTGTTTTCGCGCATGGCCTCAGGTAAAATGAGATCATATTTATCCAGGCGGATTTGATTGGTTTTTCGCCAGCGCCTGAAAGACTCCTGGGAAAATGCGACGTTTACAAGAAAGATCAAGGTGAGCAGAGTAAGGGTCTTTTTCATGATTTGGGTATCGGGTTGACAAGTAAGATTTGGATAAAAAATTGAAAATCCAACTCGGTGGCGTTCTAACGGTATCATAATACGATGGTGTAATACAATTCATGACGGCTCCTCGGTTTCGCCCTGATCAGGGCATTTTTTTTGGCCCTGCGACTACAAGCCAGTACAGTTAAAGTGGAATCACGGTGGCGAAAACCGTTAGGATGTCGTACGTCCAGGTATTATTTGAATGCGTAAAAACGAAACGACGATGAAGCACTTGTGGTCACAGCGGTGAGCTTCAGATTGCGAACAATGTATTCTGTGCGTCACAAATATCGAAGCCATTTTTTTTCAGGATGGCTGCCTTTATATGTTCCATACCATTTGCAAATAGGATACATCCCGATCACGAGAAGTATCCAGAAAACATATACACCCGTCAGATTGAATCCACTGGGCGCATCTGGTTTGCCAAACATAAACGGTCCAAATTTCAGATCCCGCCATGTGTATCCTTGCATGAATGTGATGGCGAACATCAGGATATGAATAATATAAAAATGGACGATGTAGTAAAAGAACGGAACCCTTCCATACACCAGGACCACGTCTCCGGTCCTCCCCCGAACTGATTCTCCGAAGCGAAGCAGCAGAAAAGCGATGCCAATGGTTGTAAGAACAAAAAGCAAAGAGGGAGGAGTCTTGGTAACGTTGATGAACGAGAGAAATGTAAAGAAAGGATTGCTTTGCGGCATCCAGGGCCTGTCACCATATACATTTGCGAACCTTAACGCAATAAATAGGGTAAGCAAAATAAAGGCTATGCGTGTAAAGAGTTTTCTTCTTTCTGCTTCAGGTTTTTCAAAAAACAAGCCTGCTCCATACCCGGCCAGCAGGATCCCCAGCCACGGGATCGGAGGATATCCGATTAACAGGAAGTGATCGGCGTTCAATGGGAGCACTGCCGGGAAAAAGAGTGGGCCGATTATTTTCTGAAGTACAGATCCTTCCGGAAAAGGAATCAGGGACAATGCATCATGCAAGGCAATGATGATGATTCCGGCGATTCCGACACCTTTCGCGGGAAATTTCAACAGGCTGCTCAGAACTATAAATCCTGTGCCGAATGCACCGATGATAATAAATGACAGGGTCCTGAACTGAACGTCCCACCAGATGGCAAAAGTCATCACCGTGAATTCTATTATAATAAGCCAGATCCCTCGTGAAATCAGAAATTTTCGCGTCGGGTCGACTCCGGAGTTTTTCAACGACAAGTACACCGACGCACCGGCGAGAAACATAAAAGTGGGCGCACAGATGTGGGTGATCCAACGAGTGAAGAAAAGAATAGGGTGGGTATTTTGCAGGTCCAGTGGATTCAGCGCGTAGTCTTTGTGAATCAGATCGCGCACGTGGTCCAGCGCCATAATAATCATGATAAATCCCCGGGCGAAGTCGATACTCCTGATGCGCATGATTCAACGTATGCCAGAGGCAAATATCCTCAAACGGATATTACCAATGGTGTCTGTGATCTCCGGCGTTTGTTCAAAAAGCCTCCAAAAAGGAATTTTCTTCCGGAATAGAGTGAAGCAGCAATCGGTGAAGTTGAAAAGAAACGAGAATGCAAATGGCAGTGGACTGAATTTGTCCACTGCCGTCGGCACCAATGGCGCTCTGCCGACCAGGTTATTTCACTTCAACCCGCGGTGGAATCAATTTATAAATTACCGGTGTCACTACCCTCGATAACACCGTCGAGCTGATCAATCCGCCAATAAGTACTATAGCCAATGGACTGATTAATGGATTTGTCGAGATGGCGATGGGAAGCAACCCGCCTATGGCTGTGAGCGAGGTGAGAATGATGGGTAGGAACCGCACTTCTCCTGCTTCGCGAATCGCGTCGTCGAGCGATTTACCCTGGGCACGCAATTGGTTTGTGAAGTCCACGAGGAGGATCGTGTTTTTTACTTCGATACCGGCCAGTGCGATCATACCCACGATCGCGATAAATGAGAGCGAGTTGCCGGTCACCAACAGAGCAAGTACGGCGCCCACCACTCCCAAGGGTATCACCGATAATACGATCAAAGTACTCTTGAATGTGCCAAACTCCAGCACCAATACCGCGATGAAGAGAAAAAGGGTAATGATGATGATGCTCGCAAATCCTCCAAACGATTCGTTGCGGCTTTCGAGCTCGCCACCCATTTCATAAGAATAGCCTTCGGGCAACCGCAAAGCGTTCATTTGTGTGATCACGTCCCGGGTCACATTGTCGCTGAGGAATCCTTTTTTAACGAACGAACTGACGGATACCGACCTGATCTTATCGAAATGGACAATTTTTACGGGTGAAGATTCGAATTCGAGTTGAGCCACCTGTTTGAGGGGAATAGCCTGCCCCGAGGCGTTGTTGATATAGAGATTCTCCAACACGTCAAGCGTAGGATGCTCGGCTTTGGATTTGGTCAGAACAATCTGAAAATCGTCACCTTTCTCATCGGAAAACTGACCTGCATTCAATCCCGCTACCGCCAATCGTACCGTGCGGTCAATGTCTACCGTGGCAATACCCTGCATCCGGGCTTTCTCCTTGTTGATATTGAGTTTGATATCGGATTTCATGTGCGTCACCGGGTTGTTGATGTAAATCGTGCCCTGAGTGTTTTGCAATATTTTTTCCACGTCGGAAGCGATCCGTCGAAGGGTGTCGAGATTTTCTCCGCGTAAGCGCACTTCAACAGGAGCTACGATCGGTGGACCCTGCTCAAAATTTTTCACTTCTACTTTCGCGCCAGGGTATGGCGTCCACTTTTTACGCAGCGACTCTATCACCTGGAGTTTCTTGCTTGCCGAAGTGTGTTCATCGAGTTGAACAAAGATCTGCGAGAAGTCGGTACGCTCGTTTTCCGGGATAATGTTGTAGTAAATGCGGGGGTTACCTTTCCCGACATTCGTGGCAAAATATTTTACCTCGGGTTGATTCTGAAGTTCTTGTTCAATGTTGCGGGTCACTTCATTTGTAAAGTTGAGATTGGATTGCAAAGGCGTAGTGATCTCAACCAGGAACTGTGGTTTTTCTGACGCGGGAAACAAACTGAACCCAATCACCGGGAACAACTGAAGGGAGCCAACAAAAATGGCCAGCGCCAGAGCAATGGTGACATAAGGTCTGGCGAGGGCGCGCTCGAGAACAGGAGCATAGCTCTTATGAATTATTTTTTTCAAGGCTCGCATAAACATATTTCCGTCAGGATGTCCAACATGTTCCTTGAGCAGCTTGCTCGAAAGGAAGGGTATAATCGTCAATGAAACGAACAGCGATGCGATTACGCATGTGATGACACCCATGGGCAGGCTCCTGATAAATTCACCCGCCGCCTCGGGAAGGAATACGAGCGGCATGAATGAAATGATCAGGGTCACTGTGCATCCCAGAACGGCAAGACCAATTTGGCGGGTACCCTTGAGCGCTGCATCAAGTCTGGAATGTCCCTCGCGAATCCAGCGTTCAATATTTTCTACGACAACGATGCTGTCGTCGACGAGCAGACCCAGGGCAACCACCAACCCGACAATGCTGAGTTGGTTCAGATTATAACCAAGCGCACTCATCATCGTGACACCGATCGCCAGCGATAAAGGAATGGAAATCATCACGATCAGGGCAGCACGTTGCCCAAGCGGCAGCAATGTGATCGCCACCAGCAGGATGGCAATAATAAAATCTTTGCCCAAACCAGCCAGTCTGGTATTCACATTTTCTGCCTGATCAAAATGATGTACCAGATCGATGTTCGCTGGCAGGGTCTTCCGGAACTTTTCTATGACGGGCAAATAGGATTGTTGAGTTTTGGAAATGTTTTCGCCGGGCTTTTGCGCAGCGACGACAAATACACACCGGTGCCCGTTCAGTCGCGTGATGTGTTTTTCTTCCGCATAGCCGAAGTAAACGTTCGCCACATCTTTTAGCGATACGTTTTTACCGTTCGCCGAATATACGATCGTGTTTTTGATTTCGTCGAGATCGGTGTAGTTCCCGCTGGTCTTGATATTGAAAGACTTGTTTCCGGCATCCACACTGCCACCCGGTATGTTCGCGATCTCGCTTTGTACATTGCCGGTCACCGCTCCGAGAGGGATCCGCATAGCCGCAAGTTTTTCGAGCTGCAAATCAACGCGAACAATGGGATCTGGCAATCCGAAGATCTCTACATTCTTCAACGCGGGGATTTTTTCTAACTCATCCTGCAGCCGTTCAGCCGATTTGCGGAGTTTGTCACGCGAGGCGTTTTCTGAAATCAGCGCGATTTGCATCACGTTCACACTGGAAGGAAGGATCTTTCTGACTTCAATGCTGGCGATGTCGCCCGGGAGTTCATCGCGAAGGCTGTTCACCTCGCGCACAAGTTCCTGGTATTTTTCTTCCAGATCGCTTTCGTATTTGTACTCGACATTCAGTACCGCCACACCATCGTTGATCGTTGACTCGACCCGTTTGATATTCTCCAGGCTTGTTACGCGACGTTCGATGGGTTCCACAACCAGGTCTTCCATGTCCTTCGGACTCGTGCCAGGATAGACAATCACAACCGGAAATTGGGGGGCATGTATTTCCGGATCTTCGGACCGTGGCATATTCAGAATGGTAGTCGCGCCGAGTGCAACAATCATCAGGAAGATGACCAATGTGAATTGGTAATTCTTTACAGCGTAGTCGGATATTTTCATAAACAGGTACGTTTGAATAGGTTAATTAATCGGCGACGTAGATCGGTGATTGATCTTTCAAGTAGGCGCTTCCGGAAATGATAAGGGCTCTTGCCGTTTCAAGTCCGGATGTGATCTGAATATGATCGCTGGTGATCTTTCCGACCTGCACCTCTGTTTTTATCGCCACCTTATTATCGTTGGTGACGAATACATATCCGTTGCCGCCATCTCCGTCGAGCAATGCATCAAAAGGAATGGTCCAGGTGGTTCCGGTTTGCGAGGTACTGATGGACACTTTTCCAAACATACCTGACGCGAGCGCTTTAGAAGTAGCCTCGGACAGTGTCAGCTCGATGGTAAAAAGGCCGGATGACGGGTCAGTGCCTTCTGATTTTTTAGACACAATGGCCGGCATTGACTCACCGGAGGCATCGATAGTGACGATCGCTTTGTCATTCAGGCGTATGGATGCCCATTCGCGATCACTCGCCCCACAGCGCAGTTTCCATGTACCCTCTTTCGCGCCGTTCGTTTGAAGCACCGCGGTCCCAGAAGTGATTACCTGTCCTTCATTGGCGAATTTTTTAAGAACGAATCCATTGGAGAGCGCCCGTATTTGTGAAAAAGCCATATTGAAATCAGCGGCCTCGAATTGTTTTTGCGATACTTCAAAGGCCGTCCTGGAATTTTGAAATTGCTCAAGGGTGGCAACACTGTCTTTATACAACCTCTCCACCCGTTCAAAGTCTCTTTTGGATTTCTCCAGGGCAAGCCGTGCCTGCGCAACCTGAGCCCGTATTTCAGTAAGGTCGAGAGTGGCCAGTACCTGACCTTTGCGAATGGCGTCGCCCTCTTTCACGAATATGGTTTGAATGACGCCGCCGGTTTTAAATGATAGCACCGTTTCGTCGTCGGTGGTCAGCTGACCGGAGAGGTGAATTTCGGAGGCGATACCGCTTTTAGAAAGCGGCATCAGTTTCACCGGGATGGCGTCTCCGGGAATCTGTTGCTTTCTGGTTTCCGCGTTTGACGTGCATGCTTCCAATGCAATGGAAAGTACGATAAGCGTAAGGAGAGAAGTAAGTATGTTTTTCATAACGATATTAGTTTTCAGTTTGTGGTAAAGAGTAAGATGCGGTTTCGCGTTCGAGTTGGGCCGCCGCTGAAAGAACACGATAGCGATTCAGGGTCACTTGCAACTGAGACTGCGTGAGTTGGTTGCGGGCGTCGATCACCTCGATAAAAGTATTGACGCCTTCTTTGTATCCTTTTTCAATCAATCGCTCGTAGCTCTGCGCAGCCTCCTGCTGTTTTTTTGCAGAACTGTAATTCTGTTGTGACGTGAAGAAATTGTTGCGCGCGGTCTGAGCAGCGAGGTTGATTTGTTGGCTGTTGCTGGAATATCCCAGCGTGGCTGATTGCGCATCGAGGTCTGCCAGCTTAATCTTATTTCGGTTACGCAGGCCATTGAACAGCGGTACATCGAGTTGAAGCCCCCACAAGTAATAGCGAGTCTGGTTGCTCATTTTCCAGTCTTGTGCCTGTGAGCCAAGATCGAGGAACCCGTTTATTTTGGGGACCCAGAAAAGATTCGACAACCTTTTGATGTTCAGGTTCAGCTCGATGCTTTCCCGAAGCAACTTCAGCTCTTCACGATTTTCTATTGAAACACTGTCCGTTTCGCTGATGAGCAGAGGTTGCTCGTCGTTCACTGTGAGGATGGGCTCGTGGGTATTCCGGTTGAGCAAAAAATTAAAATACATCCTCGCGTTTTCGACCTGCCGTTCCGCTTCGGACTTTTCGGCACGCACACTTTCGATCTCACTTTGAGAACGAAGCACATAGGCAGCGAGCCCCTTCCCATTTTGCATCAACGATTCACTCACGCGGCGACCTTCTTCGCTGCGAGCCATCGCACTTTCATAGATGCGTACGGCTTCGAGTGCGCTGAGGTAGTTGTAGTAGGCAACTTTGATATTTTTGATCAACTCGCGTTTGTAGATGACTACTTCGTACTCCTGCATCACAACCTGTTGTTGTGCGATCTTTCGATTGTAAATCAAATCAGTGTTGATCAGGGGAAGAGTCGTGTGCAGCTTCGCATCGTAAAAATTGTAGGGAAAAAAGTTCTGGTTGACGTTCTGGATGTTTGGAAACTTGTCACTTGCTGTCAGTTGATTCAACGTAGTGTATACCGGGTTCAAAAGATCGCCGACGGGAATGGCAATACTCCGGCCACCAAGCCCGCTGGTGTAGTTGCCCTGAATGCCGATGGCTGGCGCGAAGTAGCTGTTCGCGATCTTTAATGAGGTCATTGCTTTTTCGAGCGAGATGTTTCGCTGCTTCAGCACAATGTTGTTGTGCAAGCCATCAGTGATGTATTGATCCAGTACCGATTGTGCCTGCGCTCCCGTCGACAGGACCATCATCGTTAGTAGAAGTACTCTTCTGAATGCTGTTATCATAATGAACAGTGTTTAGTGAATTGGTAAATTTTTTTATTTTACTTTTTCGAGAATAGCAATGAAGGTCTCCAGTGTGTAGGTGGTGATGGACTTGACTCCTGGAAGTTTGGTTTTAACCTGCTGCACGTGTTCAAGATGTCCACTGGTGTGCAGGGTACAAAGTCCGTGCATGGCAGACCAGATCATGAACGATAATCCATTCGGTTCTATGCCTTTGAAATATCCTTGTTGCTGACAGGCCATCACCGTTTCCAGAAGGAAGCGAAACGCGTCCTCACCTTCTTCCCACTCTTTGTTTTGGTCGATGTTGATGACGTCGAGGGGTTCGTCCATGACGAACATGAGCTTATAAAAATCGGGGTTTTCAATAGCAAAATTCACATAAACATGGCCCATTGCTTTGAGGCGTTCAAAAGGATGGGCTACGTTCGCTAGCGTCTTGAAATAGTTAACAAGCAGCTTAAAGCCTTCCTTGTGGAGTGCATAAAAGATTTCAGCCTTGTCTTTGTAGTGCAGGTAAATCGTAGCAGGACTATATTCAATTTTCTCGGCGATGTTCCGCATCGAAGTGGCATCATAGCCTTTCTCCAGGAACAACACCCGCGCAGCTTCCAGGATGGTATCCTTAAGCTCCTCTTTGTGTCTTTGCTTGCGGTCGCTGATCGTCATAATTGCTGAATGGATACGTAAACTTACTGAACAGTGTTCAGTAAAATCAAGAAATATTTCAAAAAACTGCAGATAACGGTCAAAAGGAGTCAAAAAAGGGAGTTTTTGTAAATGGTTCGATCTGATTTTATCTTTCGTTGAGGCCTTTTTCCGTTGACCAAAGAGATCCGCCACATTGTTACCAAGAACCGATTTGCATGGTCAGTGGACGATATAATTCTCCCTCTCCTTGAACTTTGGCTATTGTATTACCTGGCTCACCGCGGCTACACAAATCTCCAAACGAATACTGGCCTCTTCGATCAGATTCAGGATGTGTTACTAATGATCATCCCACTCACTGGGGCTGGATTCTGGATCGCGAGGCTATGGCAATTGAATGCTTTCACGGTGATCGAAACTCCACTGAGTACGGAAGAGAATTTTCTGTTCGTGCTGGATCGGGTGAAGATGTTTCACATCAGCAAAAGGGAATTTGATCGTTGGAATTTTTGTGTTGGTGTCCGCGCGGGCAGCGAAGGGAGCTTCCTCCGTTTTGGCTCACGGTGATCTGCTACGAAAACAAAATTTACATCAACGAACGGCCGACGGTTTACGCATTGTCGCTCTGGTGGCGTCGGGCGGGCGCCGAAAAGATGATCGCCGAAGTGCAGGCATTAGCAGATGGTGGAAAGGAAAATGCGGATCGCGAGATAGAATGCATCAGAGAAGAGATGGCGCATCATGAAGCGGCTGTAGCGGCAGGTGAAAAAGTAGCAGTCGATTCGTGGGAGCGCAATCTTGTTCAGGATCCCGCCGCTCCGGCATTTTATTCAAGGGATGCTGTGCGGATATTCTCTTTTTTATTTACCCCCTTGGTAGGCTGCGCTCTCCTTGCAACCAACGTTCAGGCTTCACGCAAAGTGAGGGTCATGCTTTGGGGTATTGCCATCACATCGATCATGGTGATCATCGTTGGGCTTCTTCCACGCAGCGCCCTGTTGATTTGTATTGTCAACAGCGCCTCAGCCCACTTCATAGCCGGGAACATTTGGAACCGGTATGTAAGCAGAGATATCAGGCACCGCGAACGGTCAGCATCGACTTTGTTCATGATTTGCCTTGTGATCGTGCTTCCGATCGTTTGGTATTACTTTTCTGGTTCGTAGAAGATTTCATTATTTCCGAGTCGGATCTGGTCGAAAACACTTTTGGTTTATGACTACCCAGGGGATCGAACTAATGTTCGGTCAGTGTTTTGAAAAACTTTGTGGCTCCTTGCAACCTTTGCGCTTTCTGTAATCTATCTTTCCTCATTGAAAAAAATCTCCTCTTTCTGGATCGGCGGAATTCTCATGGGAGCTCTTGGTGCGATCTGCTTTTCGACCAAAGCGGTGTTTGTCAAGCTGGCCTATCGCGACTCGCAAGTGGATGTGTTGGCGTTGCTCGCGCTGAGAATGCTTTTTTCATTTCCCTTTTTCTTTGTTTCAGCGCTGGTATCATCAAAACAAAAAGCCAACGTACAGTTTACGAAGAAGCAATGGATCCAGGTGGCGATCGTTGGATTTCTCGGGTACTACATCAGCAGCGCGCTTGATTTCTATGGACTTAAATTTGTCACTGCCGGTATTGAGCGCCTGATCCTCTTTGCTTATCCAACTTTTGTTTTGATCCTCAACACCGCCTGGTTCCGTCAGCAAGCCTCGTCGCGTCAATGGGCTGCCGTTGGGCTCACATACCTTGGGCTCATTATTGCATTCGCTTCGGAAGCCAGAATACAACAAGGTGACGACTTTTATTTCGGAGCTGCGATGATCTTGCTGTGTGCTTTGACTTACGCATTGTACATCGTAGGCAGCGGCAGATTGATCCCTGCCTTGGGAGCGGCCAAGTTCAATAGCTATGCAATGTCTTTTGCCTGCATCGGCGTGATTGCACATTATCTGCTCGTCAGCGACGGAAGCCTGTTCGGCTTGCCACCGATCGTGTACGCTTACAGTTTTCTGATGGCAACGGTATCCACGATCATTCCAACCTACCTGATATCTTCAGGCATCAATCGCATTGGTTCAAACAATATCGCGGTACTCGCCAGCCTGGGTCCGCTGTCAACCATCATCCAGGCTTACTATTTTCTGGGCGAAAACGTATCAGGACTCCAACTCGTAGGTACCCTCTTCATACTGGGTGGGGTACTGATGATTGCCTGGAAACCGAAGACCAGTGTGGCCTTGCCGGTGTGATCGAAAAATTCACAACTTTTTCCGTCCGGTTTTCAGCTGATTGTCCGTCGTTACGGAAACAATGATGAAATGATCCGGTTGCTGACTTATATTAGTTTCATGCCTCCCAAATATGTCCGCCTGTTTGTCGCCCGCAATGTCGAGGGAAAGGAACTGACAGATGAAAAGATACGAGACTTCAGGCGCGTGGTGTTCGTTCAGGTGGCAATTGTCATTTCAACGTTCTTGCTCGCCGTATTTGAATCGATGTCGTTTCCGTTTAGTATAGAGATCGCCGAAACGATTTTCCTTGCTTCGATTGGTGTCTATTGCTTTTTTCTCTGGGACATGCTACGCAACTATACGTCAAGCAAGAAAGTGATTGTTATCAATTTCATATTTATCATGGGTGTGTTCCTGTCGGGGTTTATCGGGGTCAATCCGTTCTTCCCGATGGCGCCAACTGCGGGTTACAGGGTATTTCTGGCTGCAGTCCAGGTCTGTCTGATGGCTGTGGAAGTGTCGGTGATCTATTACACGATTCTGGAATTCTTCAAGAAAGACCTTGGCCTGCCGATTAAACTGTGGGGTGCAGCTTGTATCTACATGATGATCGGCCTGACATTCGGCAGTTTTTATGAGATCCTGTGTATTGCGCAGACGGACTGTCTTGGCATCGATATCCCACTGCGCACCCTGGCGATGATGAAACGTGTCGGATTCAGTTTCATGGTGCTGAGTGGGATGGGGTTTCCCTACCAGCATGTTTCTGAACTGATGTATGCGGCAGGAACCGTTGAAGCGCTGTGGGGACAAATATTTATTGTACTGATCGTGGGACGCCTGCTGGTGAAATGACCCGACCACGTCACCACTGTACGCCTCTAATCCTTGCCCACGAATTTTACGCCAGCCTTTATTTCCGTATCAATGTGGTTAGCCTGCGGCACCACCGGACAGGAATAACGGTGGCTGTAAGCACACAAGGGATTATAAGCCACGTTGAAATCGATCGTCACTTCGTTTCCTGACTTTGGAAGATGCAAGTCGATGAAACGACCGCCTGAATAGGTTTCCTTTCCATTGGTATTGTCGGTGAAAGGGAAAAACAAATGGTCCGCGTATTCAGATGTTTTCATCAAATCGGCTGACTGATAAACCGGGATGCTGAACGCCTTTCCATTCAGTTCAAATTCTGCATTTGCATAAACGCGGTACGAGGCTGTGTGGGGTGTTGTCGTCTTCATGCTGAACCACTGGGGATTGGTAGTCGGGATCAATTTTGCGACCACACGATAAGTCAGATCCGCCGGATAGAATGAATGACCTTTGAATTTTTTAAAATCCTTCGGCTCGAGCGGCGTCGTTTCCTTTTTGAGAAACTCCTCGTTCAACTCTTTTTGAAATTTTTCTATCTCTGGGTCAGCGGCAACAGCATCCGTTTGAGCATAAACATTGCCGGCAATACATGCCGCTATGAAAATGATCACTTTCCTCATACTTCTCAATTTATCAAAATAAGTATCGGAAAACTAAAGTGTAAGAACTTTAACCAACTACGCCATCTCTCCATCTCCCCATCTCCCCATCTTCACATCTCCACATCTCCTCATCTTCACATCTTCACATCTCCTCATCTCCCCATCTCCCCATCTCCCCATCTCCCCATCATTTAAACGCACACCCATTAGGTCCTATTCCCACCGGGTAATTATTCACCAGCCTTCCGGATGGATCAAACACATCGACACTTCCTGCAGAACTGAAGCTCGGAGCCTGGCATCCGATTATGTTTCCGTTAGACGGATTTACGGCGAGGCCATAATAACCGGTTGATATGAATGGGGTGCCAGGCAATGACGTGGCAGTCACAGGCATGGAAAAGAGTTTATCGTCGAAAGTGTAATAGAGTGTAGCGCCGTCGGGAGAGATCTGAAGGTTGCCGATCGTACTGAACGTGAAGGTGCCCACAGTCAGTCTCAACACTTCATTGTTATTTGTGTTCAGTTTTATGAGTGCGCCTTTGGTACTTGCTGTAGTATTGATGCTGAAGTCGGTGTTGTAAACAATTTTCCCGCTGCAGGCCACCCAGAGGTTGCCGTCTTTGTCCCGCTGGATACTGTTTGGATTGTCCCCGGTTGGGATGGTGGCAATCACTGCATCTGTGCCTGTATCAATGACTTTGATCGTGTTATCATTGCCATAACCGCCGTTGTTTGTAACAAAAACCAGGTTGTTCACCTTTAGCATTTGGTTTGCGCCAAGCCCCGTCGGAATAGTTTTGATCACTTTAAAGGAAGACAGGTCCACCACTTTAACAGTTCCGGTAACGCCATCGAGACCCCAATCAGAAACATATCCTTTGGTGGACGTAATCCCTAAAAAGTAACGTGGACTTTGGAGCTCATTAGCGCCAGGTATCAACTGGTCGGTTACGATCGTCGCGATGGAGGAGAAGTCATCAATATTGATCACTTCAACTTTCGAGGAATTCTGAACCACGATATATCCCTTGTTCTCAAACAGCGCCATGGATTGAGCCTGATCACCAAGCTTCCGTCCGTTTCTGGCTTCAAACACGTTGTTTGTCATGATATCGGTCTTGACATCATAAAATGAGAGCGACGCATTTCCGTTTCCATACGCACCTTCATTCACTACAAAAAATCCAGATTGACCTGCTCTGATCGACGGAGAGGGATCATGGGTACATGACTGTATCAAAGCAGTCACCAATGTGAAAGCTAAAAGAAAACGCCTGCCTGAAAAATTGAATTTCATCGTTGAGTGGGTTTATTGAATTGAATGATGACACCTGTTTTATAATTTCTACCGGGCATTGGGTATCCCGTCCGGGCCTGATACGCGCGATCAAAAAGGTTATTGATTTCTGCGTTGACGGTGAATCGCAAATGTTTCTTCACGAATGCTTTGCTGAACCACACATTCGTAATGGTGTAAGCCTTCATAACCGAGAACTCCGAGTTGTCTCCATCGGTATATTGTTTACCAGTATAGTTACCCACCAGATTAACATGGTAGCCTCGCCATTCTCCACGCAATGTGAGACTGCCCTCATGCATGGGGGTATAAATAAGTTGTTTATTCAATTCATTCGGATTGCCGTTTTCATAGATACTTTCATTCGTTGCCAGGCTAAAACTGTATTGGAACATCGCCTCGAAGGAAAAACTGCCCAGCTCTCTGCTCACGGAGCCTTGCGCATCCACACCGCGTGACCATACTTTTTTGATGTTTTGAGGGACAAAAGTCGAGGAAGTCAGGGGGCTCCAGAAGATCCAGTCGTCAACGAGTGTGGTGAAGGCGGCCGTCTTGAAGGATAGGCGGGTGGGAACTGTGGGTTGGTTTTCGAATACGACGCCGATTTCCTCCATCCGCGATAGCTCCGGTTTCAGTTGCGGGTTACCGAACGTGCCGCCGCTTCGCCAATAGATATCGTTGAGTGCAGGCAGCCTGTAATTTCGGGAAGCGCTGATATAGGTTTTCAAATTTTTTGAAACCGTCCCTGTGATCGTCAGTGCCGGTGAAACCGGTGTCGTCGCTGCATTGACGACTTCCTCCCGAATGGAAACATCCAACTCGACGCGTTGTAGTGGCTTCCAGTTGAAGGCGCTGAAAAAGGCAATTCGATTCCGGATCGGAGTTTGACCACCAAATTGATCGACAGCCGCCTGCTCCCAATTATACACCGTGCCTGCCGTCAGCTTCGCTCCGGTTTTGAAATAGAAATTTCCTTCCAGATTCTGGATTAGATTATTGAATGTGTTGAGCGATGTTTCGTTGATCTGCGGGTTTCGGTAATCAAGTGTGTGGTGTACCAACGCGCCCTGGTAGTTGACTTCGATGTTTCCCTTGTTGAAGTTCCAGCCGAGGATCGAGCGAAAAAATCGTTCATCCTGAATCTGAGTGGACACTCCTGTCGAGGAGGTGGGAAAGGGAATTTCATAGCGATTGTCCTGCAGCCAGAATTTTGCAGATAGCAAATGGGAAGGGGAGAGCTGGAGATAATTCTGTTGAAGAAACCCTTGCTGGCTGAAGGCGTTGTGCTGCCGTTCTTCTGTGCGTGGGGCAAACAGAAAATCATTCGTGTATGTAAAATTATTTTGAGCCTGTGTAGTGAAAAATTTTGAAGAGGAGATGAACTTCTTCCCACTCCACGCAATTCCCAGATCCTGAAAATAATTTCCGAACGACCCCACACTGACAAAGGTGCGTACCGTCAGACCTTCCCTGAACGACGCTTTATTGTTCAGTCGGATGGTTCCGCCAATGGATCCGTTTCCAAACAAGCTCGCAACACCGCCCGTTTTCACGGAGATGTCATCAATGAAGGTCACGGGCACCAGTGAAAGATCGCTGACGCCACTCAGGGGACTCACCAGGTTGATGCCGTTCCACAGAACTGCTGTATGGCTGCTGCCAGTGCCGCGGAATGAAGCAAATGAAGCAGCCCCTCCGGGTCCATAGCTCCGTACGTGACCGAAACCGAATTTTCTAAAAAGATCGCCGAGGCTGCCTGATGAAGCCTGTGAACGAATGAGACTGTCGGCGCGCAAGGTATAGCGGCTCACAGCATAGTCGCCAAGACGACTTTGCTCAATGACCACGTCATTCAGCATGTGCACAGAATCTTGTTGAGATTGCGCACGAACTATGCCGGCAAGCACAAAGCAGCCACCGAAAACTATGGTTCTCAGTCTTTTCAAACCTGATCACTTAATTACATGCCTGTGTTTTTGCTTTTTTCCCGAAGCGACAAACACGAGTCTTTGTAGTGGCAGGTCTCCTGGCTTGTGTTAAGTTGCCTGTCTTCCCATCTGCCTAACGGCCGACAGTGACCAAGAAACGAGGGGCAACTTTCAAAACACTTACAGTAGCGGGTACTGCTCCGGAATTATCACTTGATGCACCGGATTCCCTTTTAATTCAACGCGGACGTTCTCCTGTTGAAACCATAACGGGTCAAATATAGAATGTTTGAGCTGAATAAACACACGGAAGAAGAAGAAACCGCGATTGAGGTGATTCAATCAGTTGGTAAACGAGATCAGTGTTTCAGATGGACTGCATCTCTTAAGCCTTTGCCTGATAAGCCTTCAGCCTCAAAAGTAAAAGAGTATTCCCGCTGAGAACATGGTCGATTTGTATCTGAATCGGTCATTGGGAGACGGTAACTGCTGAACTTCAGTTGAAGTCGTGTACTCGGAAAACAGGTGCTGTACACCGGCTTTAACAGCAAGCTGTGGATTGATATGATATCGAACAAAGAACGTCGAGTTCAGATTTCCGTGGTCATAATTATCTCCCTGCAGAAGATTAAACGAAGTGGGCCTCACCGGGGCCGGACTGCTGTTGACACCTCCGATGTAGCTGGCGAGTTTTTCGTTACCGAATGAACCACCGATCAGGTCGATGTTAAAGCCTGCCGAAATCTTTTTGGTAAAGCGGTAACCAAAATTAAGCATGAGATTAAGACTGTAAATCGACGGAGAATTGACGAGTACCGTGTCAATGTTTTCATTTCCACCTGAAGCGATTGATGCAGGCGCTGAGAAATAGAACCTGCTGGGCCCTCCGGAATAGTACGTCAAGCGGGCGCCTGTGCCGAGCTCAAACTTCTGTTGCTTTCCGAAACGCCACACATAGTTATATGAAATCGCGACGCTGTATTGAAGCCCGCTTCCTTTGCTGCCTTCGAGCACGAGATAGGTTTCCCGACTTTGCGCATGAGCGGTGGCGCAATACATCAACATCGGCAAGACCAATCTGAGGAAGGAAAACATGGGGAGGTTTACATCGCAAAGAACGCTATAATATTCCAACGGAGTGCAGTTGGTAACCGTCGTTTCGACCAAACGCCTTTAAAATGAAATAATTCTCCCTGAAAAAGCGTGAGGTGGCCGGCAGTAACATTCATGCGGCGTTTCAGTAAACGTTTGCTATTTTTCTCGTCTAATTACCTTACCCATCAAAATACTATGGTCAAGAAATATTACCTGTCAATCCTTTTCGTCGCAGGCGGCCTGGCGCTTTTTGCTCAGGAAAAACCGGTTGCGTTCAAAGGAGCATTGATCTATCCCGTGGTTGGCACTCCCATTCAGAACGGTGTGCTGATTGTTCAGAAGGGCAAGATCACTAAAGTCGGAGGTGCGGATACAGCGATACCTTCAGATGCAACGGTCATTACAGTAGCCGGGAAGGTCATTATGCCGGGCCTCGTCGATACTCATTCCCATCTGGGTGGACCCGCGGGAGGTGACGCTTCCGCGCCGATCAACCCCGACGCGCGGGCGATGGATGCCGTCAATCCAACCAGCGACGGATTTATGAAAGCGCTTGCCGGTGGTCTGACCACGCTCAATGTAATGCCAGGCAGCGGTCACCTGATGAGTGGACAAACGGTTTACCTGAAGATGCGAGAAGGAAAGATCATGGAAGATATTCTGATCACCAATGAAAGGGGTGTATATGGCGGCATGAAAATGGCAAACGGTACTAACTCATTGCGTGCCACCAGTGCTAATGGTTTTCCGGGTACCAGGGCAAAAAGTGCGGCTTTGGTTCGGGAGCAATTCGTCAAAGCCGTTGAATACCGAAAAAAAATTGCCAAAGCGGGCAAAGATTCTACCAAACTTCCTGATCGTGATCTGAAGATGGAGGCGCTGGGTGAAGTGCTAAGCGGTAAGCGTGTGGTTCATTTTCATACGCATAAAGAAAATGATATACTCACGGCGATCAGGTTGTCCAAAGAATTCAATTTCCGGGTGGTCCTGCATCACGTCTCTGAAGCGTGGAAAGTGGCTGATGAAATCGCCAAGGCAAAGGTTGCGTCCTCCATCATCACCATCGATTCACCCGGAGGCAAACTTGAGGCAATGAACTATTCTTTCAGCAACGGGGCCGCTCTGGAGAAAGCAGGTGCGTTGTTTGGCTTCCACACCGACGATGGAATTACAGATTCAAGATTCCTCCTGCGTTCTGCAGCATTATCGGTGCGGGAAGGTCTTAGCCGGGAGAAAGCCATGGAGGCATTGACGATCGCGGGTGCGAAGATGCTAGACCTTTCCAGTCGCATTGGGTCCATCGAAGCTGGGAAAGATGCGGACTTCATTATTCTTTCTGGTGATCCTTTCAGTGTTTACACAAAAGTTGAGCAAACCTGGGTGGAAGGCAAAAAACGTTTTGACCTTTCAAACCCGCGCGACAAAGCGTATGCGACCGGCGGGTTTCAGGTGTATCTGCCCGAACGTGGTGAGTTTCATCATCACGGCGAAGAGATCGAAGAACAATAATCGTCAATGAGAATCATCATGAAAAAAATACTTAACCTGTTATTCCCTGCCTTTCTGATTCCGGTTGCCGCCTTTGCGCAGATAGCCATCAAAGGCGAAAAAGTATACACTGTAAACGGGCCAGTGATCATCAACGGAGTAGTACTGGTGAAAGATGGAAAGATTGAAAACGTCGGGGCCAACTTCCCAATTCCGACCGGGTATACAGTGGTGGAAGCAAAAGTTGTGACACCCGGTTTGATCGACGCGCGTTCCGTGGTCGGTATGGCAGGCGCGTTGAACATTCCTACCGATCAAGATA
This sequence comes from Cyclobacteriaceae bacterium, assembly GCA_044227305.1. Lineage (GTDB taxonomy): Bacteria > Bacteroidota > Bacteroidia > Cytophagales > Cyclobacteriaceae > ELB16-189. The sequence goes on from JBGAFJ010000005.1 coordinate 305,766, forward strand.
TTCTTGAAAAATCGAGCCCGATTCAGCCGGACCTAAGAGCGATAGATGCCTACAACACTGAGGAGATGCTGGTCAAATATGTTCGCGACAATGGAGTAACCATTTTACATACTGGTCATGGCATCGGCGCACTGGTCAGTGGCCAAACTATGATTGCGAAAACAAAACCCGGTACGGCTGACGCAGTGACGATCAATCCTGCCGCGATGCTCGCACTTACAATCGGACCGTCAGTAGGCGAGAATTACACATCGCCGGGAACTAAAGCGAAGCAGATTGCCATGCTCAGAACTGAGTTTGTGAAAGCGCAGGAATATCTTAAGAAAATGGCGAACAAAGATTCAACCAAGCGCCCGGCCGCAGATCTTAAACTGGATATGCTGGGCAAATTGCTGCAGGGTAAAATGAAAACGCTTATTACCGCGAATTCGTCAGGAGACATCATGAGCGCAATTCGCCTTGCTAAAGAGTTCAAACTCAGACTGGTTCTGGACGGCGCTTCAGAGGCGTATCGTCTCATCGATGAGATAAAAGCTGCTAAAGCCGAGATCATTCTGCACGCTTCGATGGCACGTAACGATGGCGACATGCTTAACATCACACGCGAAAGCGCCGCCATCCTTACCAAGGCAGGTATTCCCGTAAGCATCGAAAGCGGCTATGAGGGCTATGTTCCAAAAACCAGGGTTATTCTATGGGAAGCTGCAGTCGCAGTAGCAGACGGGTTGCCGTATGAAGAAGGACTCAAGGCCATTACTCTCAATCCAGCAAAACTACTCAACATAGATAACCGCGTCGGCAGCATCGAGAAAGGAAAAGACGCAGATCTGGTGTTATATAACGGTGATCCGTTCGAATACCTCACCAAAGTGTGTAAGGTGATGATTGATGGGGTATGGGTGAGCGATAACTGTAAATAGGGTTTGATTCCGATTCCACGTGAGCGTCTCCTAATCAAGGGGACATTCACGAGTCACCGGTACTCACAGCCTATCGCCAAAAGCATTATTTTTTTCCGAGAGAGTAAGCGAGCTTCATAAACTTCTTCACCTCTGGATTCACATCACTCCTGCTGAACAGACGCAGGTGATGATTATACTGCTGATCACCCGGCACCTGAGCAATCTTATGGAAACAAAGATTTTCGGGATAAGCCTGCCTGAAAGGAAACACGACGTCCACGAAATTTTTGCCCAGCCGTGTAACGTAGGCAATGCGTGTGTCCGCGGCCAGCCCGATCATCGATTTGGCCGGATGTACCGTCACCTTACCAATTTCCTGGTACGATTGCACGAAATGCCAGAACAGAGCAATGGTTTCCTCAGATTTTCCGTTAAAAAAGTCAGCCAGCACTTTGTCGTTGCAGGAATGAACCTGGTTGGTTTTGATGAACTTCTGATGACAGAGCGGGCATATCCACATGACGCTAAAATAATATTGAAATCGTCTTCAAGCACAGATGTTCGTCAATTGATGCAACTTTGAACACTTACCTCGATTAAAATGTCGTTTGAAAAAATCATAACCCACGTCCAAAAACGGGTCGCTTTGACCGAAAATGAGGTTGCGCTTTTCACATCGATGTTGCGAACCAGGATGGTTATGAAGGGCGAGAAAATACTTTCTGAAGGACAAGCCTGCCGCGGAATCAGCTATGTGGAGTCAGGGCTGCTGCGTTCTTTCTGCATCGACAGAAAAGGAAACGATCGCACGGTGATGTTCGCTACAGACGACTGGTGGATTACGGATATGCACGGCTTTGTGCTCGGCAAGCCAGCGATAGTTAACATTGAAGCACTTGATGAAAGCCGGATTTGTGAACTGCAGAAGGATGACCTCGAGAAACTCTACCTGCAAGTGCCGGCCTTCGAGAAGTTTTTCCGCATCATGATGCAAAACGCATATATCCGAGAGCAACTGCGGGTGACCCGTGAACTCACAGATGATGCCACCCGGAGATATCGCGACTTCATTGAAAGATATCCGCAGTTTGTTGAACGAATACCTCTGAAAATGATTGCGTCCTACCTGGGAGTTACACCTCAGTTTCTCAGTGTGCTCCGGAAAAAGAAGCATTAATTAATCTACATTAACTGTTCTGTAATTGCAGTTGTTTTGTTTTGTGTGAAACAACACAAAGATGCTCATCCTTATTGCCGGTCCCTATCGAAGCGGGACCCATGATCAACCTGAATTGATGCAAAAAAATCTCGAACGCCTGGAAGCAGTTGCACTGCCACTTTTCCGGGCTGGCCATATTCCCATGATTGGCGAATGGGTTGCGCTTCCTTTGATGAAAGCCGGTGGATCCGCAAAAATCGGAGATACCATTTACAATGAGATCGCCTATCCCGTGGCAGAGCGTCTCCTTTCCAAGTGCGATGCTGTCCTTCGCCTTGAAGGCGAATCCAAAGGAGCCGACCAGGACGTAAAAATAGCCAGAGAGAGGGGCCTGAAGATTTATTACCGCCTGGAAGACATTCCCGCTGAATAAATAAATATTTACCTGAGTAAATTATATAACACGACTTTTTCACGAAAATCAATCCCACGAGGTCATCCAAAAAAACGAAATATTTTATCCGGATTTCCGGGTTGCGGAATGCAGACCACGCAGCTAATTTCGTTTCACACGTCTACAAAATTTCAGGCGACAGAACCCAGGCGAACAGAATTTGTGTTATAGGGTTGTAGGCGCTGTAGCCACTCTCAAGCATATGCAAAACCAAAAATTGATCTGCGACCTTAGTAGTTTCCTTTCTTTCGATGAGGATTCAGAGGCAGGAAAGAAAAACCGAAAGAAAAGAATACGGTTGAGGAAAGGATCTGTGCATGCGAAGGCGGGTCTGATGCGCAAACATCGTCGTATATAGGCCGAATGACCCGTTTCACTCTTCCAGACCCGAGTACTTCTGGATATGGTCGGGCACTCTGGGTTCACTTCCAAAAAATGTTTTTGGCTTCTTTTGTGTGATGGCCCATCGGTGCACCCAGGAAATTCCGACACGACCAATGAAATCATCTTCCGTTTTAAAGACGGGATCTTGCAAAGCCTCGGTCAATGACGCAAAGGAAAATCCCTCTTGCTGAAGAGCCTGCAACAATGAACCCAGGCAGGCGGCGTTGATCGAATTAGCATGCATCAGAAGAATGTGAGAAATATCGCGGCCGAACAGATCTCTCGCCTGGCTTTCAAAGTACTTGACCTTCGCAACCATATAAGGCACATACTCTTCTCTTAATCTTCTCTGCATACCGGAATCTTTTTTGTCAAGGGCGATATCGTAGGCCCTCGCAAAAATCCAGTCTGAGTTATCGACGGTCACAGGTGCAACAACATAATTGAATTTTATCAATACGGCGGTCAATGCGTCCTTTTTTTCCCGCGTGTCGCCGGTGTGGAGATAGGGATGCCTGAAATACCGTATTCTCTCAGGAACGTCTCTGTAAAGTTTGTCTATGTGTTGTGACCCTTTGATGATATCTTCTTCGTATTCATCAATCGAATGGGTATTGTATTCGAGGTGTGACCAGGTGTGATTGCCGAGTTCAAGCCCTTGTGCGAACCACTGATCCAATAATTTAGTGCGAGCTACAGAAACCTGCCCATTCATCAAAAGTTTGCCTTCATTCACGAAACCAATGGCTGGCACCTTATATTTTTTTAGTGCATCGAGGATCGAGGTAGTGATGAGTTGCCATCGTGCGTCAGATCCATCCGTTGTGTTGACGGGCAAATCATCGATCGTGATTGCAATTTTTTTTACGGATTGTGCAAAGGATGTACACAAAGGCAATGCAAAGAGGAGAAAGACAATTGGAAACTTCATGCGCGCAAAAATAGGAGAACTTCATTCAATTGGGTCGAAATCGCCTGGTCCTGATTTCGGCTCCCTGCTTCTGCCTTAAGCCTGATCGCAGCATTTTTCTTTTTGCTTTCATCACAATCGGCTAATTTCATGGATATAGAGTAACACAGGGCAAAATGAAGAAAACTGTTATCAAATCAGAGAAGGGTTTCAACCCCTCGCGAAGAAAATGGATCACCCGCGTTGGAATGCTGCCCCTCGTTTCGATTTTATCCGGCAACTCGTTGGCGGCTGAACCCAAACCTAATTCGTCAACATCGCTTCCGGCGAAGGATCGATTTCGCGTGAAAGATACCTACATCAATGCGGCGTTCACCCATCCGATGAGTATCAGCACCGCGGAGGCCGCGCAGGCTTATGTAAAGCGCAGACTGGATTGCGACAAAAACGCAGACGAAGAAATGAATGTCGGTCGGAATGAGATAAAAAAACTTTTTGCGAGACTCATCAATGCCACATCAGAGGAAATTGCCCTCGTACCCAGTACCATGGTGGGAGAGAATCTTGTTGTGTCCGGGCTGGGATTGCCTGATTTGAAAAGCAGGATCGTTACTGATGCATTGCATTTTGACGGCTCTCTCTATCTCTATGGTCAGCTTGCGCAGAAAGGACAGGACGTGGTGGTACTCAGACCGAGGGAAAATAAAATCGATCTGAAGGACATGGATGCAGCGATTAAACCAGGCACAAAACTGGTGGCCTTGTCACTCGTTTCCACGGTCAATGGCTTTCAGCACGACCTCAAAGCGGTTTGCGAAATCGCACATTCACGTGGAGCACTGGTGTTTGCGGATATTATTCAGGCTGCAGGCGCAGTTCCCATCGACGTGCGCGCAAGTGGCGTTGACTTTTGCGCTTGCGCAAGCTATAAGTTCCTGATGGGCGATTTCGGTCAGGGGTTTTTGTATGTGCGCCAGGATCGACTCGCCCAGATGAAACGGACGATGTACGGATTCCGGCAGATAGCAACTTTTGATTCTCATACGTTGCCATTCGACCCACCCGGCAAAAATGCTTATGACTGGACTTCCAAAGATGACGTAGGTGGGTATTTTCAAGTGGGTACATTTTCGGGCGCGGCGATTGCGGCCCTGCGTGATTCTCTTTCTTATTTGCTTGAAACCGGCGTTGCCAACATTCAGGCCCACCGGCTGCCATTCATCAACAAACTTCAGAATGAATTGCCTGCCAAAGGATTTATCCCACTCACCCCGCTTGATTCTACTTCGCCGATCCTTGGTTTTGCTTTCCGCGACGCGGACAAAATTCTGAAGCCGAAACTTGAAGCGGCGAAGGTTAACATATCGGTGTACGAGCACCGCATTCGCATAGCTCCTTCTGTGTACAACGACATGGCAGATATTGATCGCCTTATCCAGGCTGTTTCATAATCCGGGCGGATAGAAGAGAACATTTCACCGTGCTGCCCGCGAAATGCTGAGGAATTAAATCTGCGACTGCGTTCAGGGCATCCGGACTTGGCACAATCTTTCTTATCTTACTTCAAAGACCGTTATGGCCAGGATCTTCCGAGGTTTTATTTACTTCCTGGTGTTTCTTGTTGCGCTGCTGGCAATAAGTTATGGCGTCGCGCAACTCTACAAACCAAAAATTCTGGAGGTTATCAACCGGGAACTTCAAAATGGAGTCAACGGAGAGTTTCAGATCGGAGGGCTCGACTTCACGATCTTTGAAGAGTTTCCAAATTTTTCAATCACCTTGTCAGATATCTACTTACGGGGACCGAAATACCAGCAGTATCGTAAAGACTTTTTTTCCGCGAAGAAGATCTTTGTGCACATTAATCCCCTGCACCTGGTAAGTGGTGTGGTCGATTTGAATTCGATCGCCGTCCGGGAAGGTGATATTTTTATTTTCCGGGCCATAGATGGCTACACCAACACGGATGTTTTTAAGACGCATCCGCAGCATGAGTCCACCGATACTCTAAAAAAGGAAAGTCCATTATCTCTGAATCTGACCTCCATATTGCTGAAGAACACTCGATTCACGTTCGTGGATTCGCTTAAAAAGAAATCCTTTGATATCACATTTCAGGAAACAGCGGCATCGGTATCGACTTCGGACTCGTCACGGTCGATCCTGCTTAATGGCAATATGTTTTTCGGTGGACTCACGTTCAACCAGGCGCGCGGTGGTTATCTAACCAATGCCCAGATGATGGCATCGCTGAATCTTGAATTCAGGCATCTAAGCAACAAGATGGTCGTGCATCCATCCTCGCTGAATTTCCCGGACTGGCATATTGATTTATCCGGCACCTTTGATTCTAATTCACCCGGTGTATACAGCCTCATGATCAGATCCGACCAGCTGATCTATGACAAAGCCCTCGCGACCGTGACGCAGTCTCTTCAGGAAAAACTTTCGAAATATCACTTCGTGAATCCACTGGGCCTGAAAGTCGCGGTAAATGGAACGCTGGCGCCTGGCGATCAACCGCGGGTAGACATCGATTTTGTCACACGTAACAACCGCTTTGAAACCGGAAAGTTTGCCATGGACATCATGGAATTCAAAGGCTCATTTTCCAATCATCGGGTTGAGGGCAGGCCCTATGATGACTTTAACTCAGTGATTCAGTTGGACAGCATTTCCGCCAAATTGCATAATCTGCCCTTCGAAGCGAGCATGACGTTGACAGACCTTACCGATCCGAACCTTGATATCAATCTCGTCAGCAACACAAAGCTCACCGAGTTGAACGATCACAGCGATCAGGCCAGGCTGAAATTTACGGGCGGAATCTCAACACTGGCTTTCAACTTTCAGGGCAAGCTCAAAGAATACCTGGACACCACCCGCACATCCAACAACGGCAAGTTGACCGGTACGTTGGTGCTCGCCGATGCGTCAGTCACCATGATCTCTCAACAAAAGAAATTTGAGAAAATAAATGCGCGATTGCATTTCACGGAAAAGAGAATCGATCTCGATGAAGTAGATCTGAAATTGAATGGCAGTGCGTTGCGTTTGAAAGGAACGGTGATTGGATTTATGCCTTTTTTTCTTCATCCTGAAAAAAAGGGATATGTAAACCTGAGCGTTTATTCGCCGCGGCTGAACCTGGCCAGCCTGTCTAAAAAAGATGCGAAGGCCGTCCCAGCGCCCAAAGGAGCGGCCAAAAAAAAGATATCCGATCTCTTTGACGTGCTGGATGAGAAACTGGAATTCAACCTTGATATCAAAGCCGACGAGCTGGTCGGTGGAAACTTCAAAGCCACTGAATTCCGTGGAAAGGTCTCACTGAAAGATGATCAGTTTACAGCCAATCCCATTCGGATGAAACTTGCTGATGGTCTGGTCTCCGTCCAATTCAAACTCACCGACCTCGATAAGAAGAATAATCCAATGTATATGTTCGCCGAAGTCTCTAAAGCGGACATCGGGAAATTTTTCAAGTCGTTCAATAACTTTTCGCAGTCTACCATCAAATCTGAGAACCTGAGCGGAACGGTTTCTGCGGAGATTCGATTGAAGGCTGTTGTAGATGATAAGTTCAATATCCTCGTACCGACCATGGACGGAGAAGTCGATTTTAAAGTGAAAGACGGAAGACTTCTTGATTTTGAACCGCTGCAGAAGATGAGCAATTTTCTGCTGAAGAAACGTGATTTTGCAAACGTGAATTTTGCCGAGATCGATTGTCAGTTCAAGCTTGCCGGGCAGTCGCTTGATATCAGTCGTATGGAAATAGAATCCACCGTGCTTTCACTGTTCATCGAAGGCCGGTATTCGCTGGGGGACGGGACGGATTTGAGCATCCAGGTGCCTTTGAGTAATCTGAGGAAGCGTGATAAAGATTATAGACCTGAAAATGTAGGGGTAGATGCCAAAGTCGGTCCCAGTATTTTTTTGCGCGCTTATCAAAAGGATGGGAAGGTGGTGATTGCCTACGTCCCTTTTAAAAAATTCAAGAAATCCAGGAACTAACTACTTCTCGATTTTCGGCTGTAGACTCATCGCTTTTTTTACTGCTTGGTAAGTATTGATGAGACCGCCGGATTTTGAAAGGTCGCTGAAATCAGCCTTGCCACCGCCGGGCTTCTGCACTTTCAACCCATCGAACTGACGTGTGGACGTTTTGACGATATCGAGTATCTGCATGGGGGTAAGATCGGGGAAGTACTCCAGCAACACGGCGATGACCCCTGTGGCCGCGGGCGATGCCATACTGGTGCCGCTTTCGTTTTTGTAGTGGTTGTCTGGCGTTGTGGAGTAGATCTCGACACCGGGAGCGAAAAGGTCAACGGATTTTTTTCCGTAGTTGGAGAAATCTGCCACAAACTTGTCGTCGTTGCCGGCCGAGGACGCTGAAATCTCAATCCAGTTTTTCGCTTCCTTTCCATCCAGGTAATAACGCGACGGAAAGTTCTTCACTTTATCGTTGTCTTTGGCTTCATTGCCGGAAGCGTGTACCAGGATCACCCCTTTCTTTTCTGCGTAGCGAACGGCCTCGTCCACGGCAGACTTTTCGGGTGAAAATGATTTTCCAAAACTCATATTGATCACGAGTGCTCCGTTGTCAACAGCATAACGAATCGCGTTGGCCACATCTTTGTCGCGCTCATCACCATTGGGCACGGCGCGCACCGACATAATCCGCACGTTGTCCGCAATGCCTTTGATTCCAATATTATTTTTCCTGTCCGCTGCGATGATACCGGCCACGTGGGTTCCGTGTTCGGCATCCGGACCTTTCACATCGTTGTTTCCATAAAACCGTTCGTTGACATTCGCATAGTTGTCGCCCACGATCAGCCTTGAATCATAATCAGGATTGTAACCGTATTCTACGATCACGCGATAGTAGTCGTATCCTTCCTTCAGTTCGGCGAGAGCCTTTTCAATATCAAATTCTTCCATGCGCTTAAGGATCGTGCGGGTGAAACTTTTTGCGAACGTGAGGGTGGGGTCGGTGGTTTTCAGGCTGTCGATACCGGCCAGGGTAAGCGAGTCGACTTTCAGAACTTTTTTCAATGTATCTACATTCATTTTGATGTTGAGATACATGGTTTTGTAAAGGTCGAATTGTTTCTGGTTGGTGTCGCGAAGCTTTTCGAACTCATCTTTCACCTTCAGATATCGCTCGTAGTCTTTCTTCTGATTTTTCGACAAGGACAGGGGATCCGAATCGGTGAATAACTTGCGGAGACGCATGTATTCCCGGGTGAGTTCATAAGTGTCTTCTTTCACGTTCCCTTCTTTTCCGCCGATGAAATTCCAACCGTGAATATCATCGATGTAGCCGTTCTTGTCGTCGTCGATTCCATTGTCGGGAATTTCCTTTTCATTCGTCCACATCACATCTTTCAGATCTTCATGATCGGCGTCCACACCTGAGTCGACAACCGCGACGATGACGGTTCTCGAGGGCCGCCCTTTCAAAAGTTCAGAATATGCCCGTTCTGCGCTTACACCTTGCAGATGATCGGTTTCAGGATCACGTAAGAACCAGTCCTGCGGAGGCGTGCTCGGATTTTGAGCCCACAGCGTTGAAAATGAGGCGAGTGTGAAAACACTACACAAGATTACGGTACGAAAAAACATAGCAGTATTTAACGTTGAAAGGTCATTTATGGCGGCAAAATACACGCCGCCCCCGGCAATACACTGAAAATATTTAAAACCAGTGAAAATATTACTCCTGATGGCTGGTGAGAGAGAACGAACAGTGCACTCGAATCTTGTGCTGCACCTTTACATCACAAACCAACAGCCATATGATCCATCTCAGCGTTTTGTCCGTAGTGGTTTTTTACAGTTTGTTTTTCTATCTCGTCGTGTCGGCACACCGGAAGGCACATCATGCCAAGCGTGAAGAACACGTCGCGCAGTTAGCGTAATCAGTGGGAGTTGAACATCAATCACATTAAACGTCACCTATTGTAGAACATTTACACCAATACATCTGAAAATACCCAACCATAAATGCGTTGGGTATTTTTTTGTTGCCGAATCTTTATCCAAAGCGTGAATTGGCATATTCCTTCCCCTTTGTTACTTTTGCTGCCCCTGATTTTATCCCGATCCCGATGGCGATCGGAAATGGGAAGTCTGCCCGGGTGGTGAAATTGGTAGACACGTACGTTTGAGGGGCGTATGGCGCAAGCTGTGCTGGTTCGAGTCCAGTCCCGGGCACCAGGCCGATGTAGTAAACCTGCCTTCTGGCAGGCTGGATTGGTAGACACACCACGTCTGCTAATCCTGGTTCGGCAAAAATGCCGAAGTGGTGAAATTGGTAGACACGCACGTTTCAGGGGCGTGTGCCGCAAGGTATGCGGGTTCGAGTCCCGCCTTCGGCACTTGGTAGCCCGGCACTTAAGTGCCGGGCTATATTATGCCGGGCTCTTTTGTCTTCGCCGCAAAAAAAAATTAAGAGCCGAGAATGAGATTTGAACTCACGACCTGCTGATTACGAATCAGCTGCTCTACCCCTGAGCTACCTCGGCATGCCCCGAAGGAGCGAAGCGTCCTTCAGGGCCGCTAAATTAATCGCAAAAAAATTATATTGCTCCCCGATGCTCTCAAAGAAGTGTAAATACGCCATTCATGCGCTGGTCTACCTCGCAGAAAGGTATCAACAAGGACCAGTCCACATCCAGGACATTGCCGAATCGGAGCGCATTCCCAAGAAATTCCTCGAAGCCATCTTGCTTGAGATGCGCAATGCAAAAATCCTGCATAGCAAGAAAGGAAAGGGGGGTGGATATTATTTATATAAGAGACCAGAAGACGTTAACCTCGTGGAGATCATCCGCCTCATGGATGGGGCCATTTCCCTGTTGCCGTGTGTATCACTCAATTATTATGAGCCTTGTGAAGAATGCAAGGATGAAAAAACATGCGGAATCCGGGATGCCTTCATCGGCGTGCGTGATAAAACGCTCGAAATGCTCTCCAAAAGCACCCTCGCCCAGATCGTGGCCCGCAAAAAAGAGTAACCGGTCAAGGGCATTAGTCTATTTATCTTATAGACTTTAGCATATATTTGCCAGAAATAAAAAACATCAGTATGGCAATTCGATTAGGAGACACGGCGCCGGATTTTCAGGCGTCCACGACTGAAGGAACTATTCAATTTCATAAGTGGCTGGGTGATGGATGGGGAGTTTTATTTTCACACCCCGCTGACTTCACACCGGTGTGTACCACCGAGCTTGGAGCCGTGGCCAAGTTGCGCAGTGAATTCGACAAGCGAAACGTTAAAGTGGCTGCGCTTAGCGTTGATCCGCTGGAGTCGCACGACAAATGGATCGGTGACATCAACGAGACCCAGAAAACAACGGTGAATTTTCCGCTCATCGCAGACCCGCAATTCACGGTGGCTAAACTTTACGATATGGTGCATCCCGAGGTAAGCGACAAGTTTACCGTTCGCTCTGTATTCGTGATCGGGCCTGATAAAAAAGTGAAACTCACCATCACTTATCCGGCTGCGACTGGCCGGAACTTTGATGAGATCTTACGCGTGATTGACAGCTTGCAGTTGACCGCGAAATACAGTGTGGCCACACCCGCCAACTGGAAACAAGGAGAGGATGTGATCATTACCGCGGCGGTGAAAGACGAAGATATCCCTGCCAAGTTCCCGAAAGGATACACCCGGGTGAAACCGTATCTGAGGACAACCCCTCAGCCAAACATTTAGAAAAACAAAGGCGGGGCTGTATCAAAAGTCTTTTTGATACAGCCCATTTTTTTGCCGGCGTCACAGTGACCTCAAATTCGGTTATTCGTGTAAATTTGCGCTTCATTTTGATGCAAGTGCAGAAAGAAAAGCCCATGAATGAACTTCCTGTCATGCAGGAAGGCGAGGGTATTATGCTTTTTTACCCTCACGTTCCCCAAAAAGCCATAGAAGCAGTCACTGATGTTTTGCGTAGCCGGTGGATCGGTCAAGGTCCCCGTGTTACCCAGTTTGAAAAAGAGTTTGAGCAAAAATTCGGTGGCGGCGGAAAAGCCCTCGCCGTAGGGTCCGGCACCGATGCCCTGCACCTTGCTTACATCCTCGCAGGACTGAAAGCCGGCGACGAAGTCATTACGCCTGTTTTCACCTGCACCGCTACGACCATCCCTTTTTTATATATGGGCGTGACGTTCCGGTTTGCCGATGTTGATCCGAACACGCTAAACATAGACGTAAAACACGTTAGTCAACTGATCAACGAAAAAACCAAGGCGATCATTTGTGTTCACTATGGTGGACTGCCTTGCGACATGGACGAACTCGGCGCAATCGCCCGCGAATTTGGAATACCTGTGATTGAAGATGCCGCCCACGCGTTGGGTGCCACTTACAAAGGAAAAAGTATCGGCGAAATTTCAGACTTCACGATGTTCTCTTTCCAGGCAATCAAGTCAATCACCACCGGAGATGGTGGAATGCTGATCCTAAAAGATCCTGCGACCATGCCCAAGGCGGAACGTATTCGTTGGTTTGGAATAGACCGAAGCAACAAGCAGAAGGGCACCTGGGAGAATGATATCACCGAGGTGGGCTATAAATACCAGATGACGGATATCGGTGCGGCGATGGGACTTGCAGCATTGCACGAATTTGATGCTACCCTCGCTTACAGACAAAAATTGTTCAGCGCCTATCGCAAAGGTCTGGCTGGAGCGCAGGGAATCAAATTAATCGGCGCCAATGCAACCGATCGCACGCATGCAGCCTGGTTGTGTACAGCCCTCGTAGAAAAGAGGCAAGAGTTCATGCAGAGGCTTCGCGATCACAAGATAGAATCCGGTCAGGTGCACTATCGAAATGACCGTTACTCTGTGTTGGGTGGACGGCGCGATGATCTTCCGAACATGGATGCCATCGAAGAAAACTATATCGTACTTCCGCTCCACTTGCGTATGACGGAGAAAGATGTCGATTACATATGCAACACCATTAAGAAGGGTTGGTAAAACGCAACCAATCACGACAACCCAATCACCTTTTTGATCCGATCACGGATTAACCTGACACGCCACGAAAGCGATCTCGGTTCATCAAGCGTACCTTTGAAAGGCATCCCCATTTTCAGATAATGTTTATAGAAAGTGGATATTGACATGTTCCACTTTTCAAGGAACTGGCGATTGCCATTGTTGCGGTTGATCCTTCCGGTCGTCTTCGATCGAAAGTGATACACACGCGACGCACTGAGTCCTTTAAAATGGCGAACGCCTGTGCGCCAAAGTTTCATCATCATGTCGGGATCTGAACCCATGCCTGGTGAAAACTCAGCGCTTAGGCCGTCGATCTGTTTCCACGTATCCCGATGTACTATCAAGGGGTACCAATTGCTGCCCGACCAATCCCCGAAGGGTATTTGACTATACCGATCCAGGAAACCCTGCTCGTCAAATTCCTCCGGCGATGGTCCAAAGTCGAAAGGAGCGAGCGCGCAGGCATTTCGTGAAGTCGTCGGCTCGATCATCGTCCCGGAAACAGAAAACAATTTGTGATTCAATTTGCGCACCTCTTCCCATAAGGGCGCGTCCCATCCCGGGGCAAAGTAGAAATCGTCATCCGATAAAACGATGAATTCACTTTTTGCAAGGGTTGAAGGTGCATTGAAACCATAACACACACCGACGTTGGTTGAAGAAAAAGAATAATCAAGTGATTGCTCTTTGACCCAGGCCAGCGTGCCGTCACTCCCTTCGTTCACATGGATGATGATCTGGTGGGGGAACGTAGAATTTTTGCGGATACTCTCAACACAACACCTGAGGAAAGCCAGGTTGTTCCAGGAAGGAATGACGATCGAGAACGTGACTCGATCCTGACGATCGACAGGATGAAAGGAGATTTCAGGCGTCATGTCCGGTCTTTGATGAGTTTCTGATACCCTCGATTCACAAGATAAATTCCAAATAAAGTAATGCCAATGGCTAGTGCAATCCGGTGATTGAGTTTCTCGGAAAGGATCCACCAACCCAGCACGACCGCTACCAGAGGGTTGATGTAGGAATACAAGGAGGCAATAGTAAGAGGTAACTCGGCGAGCGCATACGAATACATCGCGTAAGCCGTCAACGATCCCACCAGGGACAGATAGGTCAATGTACTCATGGATGTAACCGACCAGGTGATCGTCGTGTGATCATCGAAAAAATAGCTGAGGGGAAAACAAAACAGCCCCCCAAAAAACATTTGCAGCCCCGCAGTCATGATAGGATTCACGCGCTCATTCACTTTCTTCATCAGGAAACTGGCGACAGCCCACGAAAGTGTGGCAACGAAAATCAGCCCGATCCCGATGGCGTAACGCGGCTCTGAAAAATCAGCGATGTGCTCACCGAATACAGTCAATATGCCAACCATGCCGGCTAACACGCCAATCACGATCATGGCGTTGGGCTTTTCACTGCGGTTGATGGTGATGTTCAGTAACACCACACACACCGGCATCGCAGAACAAATGATCGCAGCTACGCTACTCGGCACGAACACCAGCCCAGAAGACACCAGGCCGTTTCCCAGTGTGATCATCAGAAACCCGCCAAGAGCCAGCATCTTCAAATCCCGCAGTGGCGGCAATGTTTTTCTTTTGACTACAACGAACCAGGCCGTCAGCAGGATACCGGCTGAGAACTGACGCAATGCGGCGAAAAGGAATGGCGGAAACCCTTTCACCCCCATCTTCATCACTACGAAGGTGGTTCCCCAAATCAGGCAAATCCCCGCAAGACACAAATATGCAATGAGCGTGGTCTTTTTGATGGGTTTAAGATTTGCCCGCAAAGTAAACGGTTTTGACACTTTTGCCGGAAAACGCCTCAGGTTTGTTTTTTAACACCTCGGAGCAGGATTTACCCCCTTGACAAGAATCCTAATAACAATCTGTTAAGACGATCCGTATTTTTAGCCTTCACGGCTGAGAAATGAAAATGTCATACGTACTATGGATGTGGTTATATCTCCTGACGGCGATCGCATTTGCCGGGACCGTGCTGGTTTTTCTTTTTAACCCTGAGCGTTCGTTTGAGTCATGAAGCAATTTGCAATCATCGGAGGAGGCATCGGAGGTCTCACATTGGGCATCGCATTACATCGCAAAGGAATGAAGGTTAAGATTTATGAAGGTGCACCGGGCTTCAAACCATTGGGTGCAGGACTTTCCTTGGCCACCAATGCCATGAAAGCGCTCACCGACATAGGTATTGATCAAGAGGTCATGCAGGCAGGAAAGATCATCAAGCAGATGTTTGTAAAAGATCAACGCGGAAAAATTATCAGCTCAACTGACGCAGAGGTTTTAACGAAACGTTTTGGCGTTGTAAATAATTTTGCGATTCATCGTGCCGACTTACATCGCGTCCTGGTTGACCTCCTTCCGAAAGAGGTGATTGAGACAGGCAAACAGATCGTGGATTTTCAGGCAGATTCAAATGGGATTATCATCTCTTTTGCCGATGGCAGCCGCGCACAAGCAGACTACCTTATCGCGTGCGATGGCATCCATTCGCCCGTCAGAAGGAAACTTATACCTGGGAGTGAGCCACGGTATGCGGGTTACACCTGTTGGCGCGCAATAGTAAATGATTTGCCTGAGGGCTTTGATGAAAATGAAACCGTTGAGACCTGGGGTCGTGGCCGCCGGTTTGGAACCGTACCGTTGAGTAACGGCAGAGCATACTGGTTTGCCACCCTTAACGCGAGACAGCACGATGCGGCGATGCAGGCTTGCGGAAGCAAGGAATTGGGAGCGGTGTTCAAAGATTTTCATTTTCCGGTTCCCCAGTTGGTGGCCCGCACAAAGAACGAACAGATCATCTGGAGTGACATCATCGACTTAAAGCCCATTACCCGGTTTGCGTTTGGGCCTGTTGTATTAATGGGTGACGCCGCGCACGCCACCACTCCAAACCTTGGGCAAGGTGCATGTATGGCGATTGAGGATGCTGCCACGCTGGCCAACGCACTCGTGAAATATCAACCCGAAGACGCATTCATAAAATTTGAGCAGCATCGTATTCGCCGGACTACCGGTATTGTGGAGCAGTCATGGAATTTTGGCCGGCTAGCGCAATGGGAGAACCCCTTCGCCATCAGTATCCGGAATAGTCTGCTGCGCATGGTCCCTCAATCGGTGATCGATAAACAGGTTAAAACACTTTACGAAGTTTCTTTCGACTGCTAAGATGCGCCGCTATCTGATCTCATATACAATCATTTTCGCTGTTTCGCTCATTGCGTTTGTGGTGCGCCTCGCCTCAGGACAATTCACCATGGAATTCAATTTGTTTCTGATCCTGGTGTTCTGGGCCTTGATGTCGTTTACCTGGGAAATGCTCCGGTTCATCAATGCCTTTCTCAACAAACGTATTCCGTTCGAGAAAGGCATTGCAAAAAGAATTGCCGTTCAGCTTGGGGCGGGGGCCGTGGTATGTCTGGTTATCCGCTACCTGCTCTACACCTTCGGTGAACCCAGAATACCCATCAGGCTGGATTCGATGTTTGTGGCGACAACATGGGTTATGTACGTGTTTGCGTCGATGGCCATCAACTCTATCTTTTTCGTGGAATTTTTTATTGCACGTTGGAAGGATTCCCTCGTCTATGCGGAACGCCTTGAAAAGGAGAAGTCCTATGTGCAGTTTGACAATCTGAAAAACCAATTGAATCCTCATTTTCTGTTCAATGCATTGACCTCATTGAACAGCTTGATCTCAGAGAACCCTGCCTTGGCGTCTCAGTTTCTTCAGCATATGTCGCGCGTGTATCGCTACGTCCTGCAGAACAAGGAAAAAAGTTTTGTTGGATTGAGCACTGAACTGGACTTCATCGGCAATTACGTCTTTCTTGCGGAGACGAGGTTTGGAAAGGCTTTGAAGATTGAATTTAATATCCCGGCCGCTGCCCGGGAAAAGGCGATCGTTCCGGTGACGTTGCAGATCCTGATTGAAAATGCGCTGAAGCATAACATTGTCGATGAACAACGTCCTTTGCACATAACGATCGGTGTTGAAGATGACTACCTCGTCGTAAGGAACAACCTCCAGTTGCGGAAGATGGTAGAGACATCGAACAAGCAGGGTCTCGGAAATCTGAAATCGTTGTACGGCTTTCTTACTGAAAAACCCGTGAAAGTGGAACAGGACGCACAGAGTTTTCAGGTGAAGGTTCCGTTGCTTTAAAAATTGATGTTATGAAAGTATTGATCATAGAAGACGAGCCGCTGGTAGCCAAAGACCTGGAGGCGACTTTGCGGAGGATCGAAAGTGAAGTTGAGATTTCCGGTCCGCTTGTAAGCGTTGAACAGGCGAAAAAATGGCTGGTACAAAATCCTTTGCCCGAACTTATCCTTTCAGACATTCAGCTTTCAGATGGGATCAGCTTCGAGATTTTTGAATCATTGAATCTTTCCTGTTCCATCATCTTCACAACCGCCTACGATGAATATGCGATCCGTGCTTTCAAACTCAATTCTATTGATTATTTGCTCAAGCCCATCGATGCGAAGGACCTTGAGGCGGCGATCAGGAAGTACCGCACCATGACGGCGGGTTCTGGGAGTTATCGCGATGTTCTCAACGAGCAACTCCGGATGATGATGAACGCCTGGGGCAAGCAGCAGAGAACGTATAAGGAACGCTTTCTTGCATTGCAGCGAAATACATTAGTTCCTGTTACGACCGATGAGATCGCCTTCTTTCATAAAGAGGAACTCATTTACATTCATACCTTTTCGAATGACAAGTTAATCGGAGAGCACCCGACGATGGATGAGATTGAGAGCCTGCTTGACCCGGCCAGATTTTTTCGGGTGAACCGACAATATATAATCCAGATACAGAGTGTAGCGCGCGTAAAATCGACGCACAAAGGATTGAATGTGCAGCTACGTGCGCCGTTTAATCTGGAAATTGAAATCAGTCGCGAAAAAGCTACGGCATTCAAGAACTGGCTGGGGTGAGCTTGGGCATTAGGGCTTAGGCATTAGGGCTTAGGCATTAGGGCGACAGGTACTTACGCAGAGATTGCGTCATACACAATCACCTTCTCCCAAAGGGACGAGCAGTTCTCGACAAACTTTTTGTGAATGGGGTGCTCCTGATAGGTGTTCTGTCCTGCCACATCATCAAAGAACATCAGTTCTGAAACACTGTAGCTGTTGTCAACTACGTCTCTTTTTTCTGTACTTGCTGGCACACCGATGTGAAGCTGCCGGATCGTTTCTATTTTCTTAAGTGTTTTGAGACCTTCAATCAGCTTATCGCGATCTGCGGTGGATGAAGGATTCTTGAGCCAGAAGAATACGTGATGAACAACCATGGATTTTTCCTTTGCAGCAAATGTAGGGAGCGCAGCGGTGGCTGCAAGAGCGACTGATGTAGCAAAGAATTTCCGGCGCGTCGATTTCATAGGGGTAGTTTTTGCTTCTAAAGGTAGCCAGGAAAGTACAAAACCGCCGTGAACACCTAACGTTGCCACACATCAGCACATCAGCACATCAGCACATCAGCACATCCGCACATCTGCACATCTTCACATCTTCACATCCGCACATCCGCAAATCAGCACATCAAGGTTCCTCCCTAACATTCGTTATTGACCTGAATTCAAAACTTTTTGTCTCAAAAGATTGAATCTGTCCTCATTTTTCGTGAACATTGTAATACATCAGATCAGATAATTGTGACTTTGAATAGCAAACCCGTTGGAAAAGTGATCAGCAGCGCTATCGTAGTTATTATTATCGTCATTATTCTGCAACCAGCGGGGTGGTGTTGATCTGATATTGAAACAGAAATCGCAGCCGCCCCGACCAAATCGGGGCGGTTTTATTTTCTGCCTATTTGAACAAACTAACGATTGTTTTAAAAATAAAATGTACTACAACGAAAACACCATCCTCTTCCTCGACGGAAAATTTGTGAAGGCCGCGGAAGCAAAGATCGACCTCTTCAGTCAGACTCTACATTACGGGTATGGCGTGTTCGAAGGCATCCGCGCCTATCAAACTATCCACGGCACCAAAATCTTCAAAAGTCATGAACACTACCAGCGGCTCATGAGAAGCTGTGAGATGATGAGCATCCCGCTCAACTATAGCGTAGAGGAGCTTACACAAATTTCTTATCAACTGCTCGAGAGAAACAACCTTTCGAACGCTTACTTGCGCCCACTTGTTTTCAGTGGCGCCAATATGTCGCTTACCGCACCGAAAGAAATTTCAGTGATGATCGCCGCGTGGGACTGGGGAAAATATTTCAGTAAACCTGCGGTTAAACTTTGCATCTCGTCCTACCAACGCCCGAATCCCAAATCCCTGAAAGTGGAGGCCAAGACGTGTGGTCATTATGTGAACTCCATCCTCGCGACCATGGAAGCGAAGGAGCGTGGTTTCGATGAGGCCCTCATGCTCGACATGAATGGCTACGTAGCAGAAGGTTCCGGCGCGAATTTCTTTTTTGAAAAAGATGGTGTGATGTACACACCTCCCCTTGGAAATATTCTGCCCGGCATCACGCGCCAAACCGTGATTGATATTTGTCATCAACTTGAAATCCCTGTGCAGGAAAAATATTTCCGGCCGGAAGAGGTATTCGAAGCCGACAGCGCGTTCTTCTGCGGAACCGCCGCAGAGATCACTCCCATCGACTCGATCGAGGGGCAGACGTTTCAGAAACCCTGGAAAAAATCTCAAGGATCGCTGATCCAACAAGCATATCAATGTATCGTGCTCGACAAGAGCTACTCATACGTTATCGTATAACTCAGAACCTAGAACTCAGAACGTTTCATGGAACTCAACAAATACAGTAAGACGGTCACCCAGGACATGACGCTGCCGGCGTCACAGGCCATGCTCTATGGGATCGGGCTTACTGAGCAAGATCTTAAAAAAGCGCAAGTAGGGGTTGTGAGTACGGGCTATGATGGCAACACATGCAATATGCACCTCAACGCATTGGCCGGTGAGGTAAAGCAGGCCGTATGGGACAACGAATTGGTTGGGCTGGTCTTCAATACCATTGGTGTAAGTGACGGTATCTCCAACGGAACCGAAGGCATGCGTTATTCTTTGGTGAGCCGTGAAGTCATTGCTGATTCAATTGAGACGGTAGTCGGTGCGCAGTACTACGACGGTTTAGTCGCTGTGGTTGGCTGCGATAAAAATATGCCTGGCTCATTGATTGCCATGGGACGCCTGAATCGTCCCGCGATCATGGTGTATGGAGGTACGATTGCCGGAGGAAATTGGAAAGGTCGTGAACTGAACATCATCTCTTCTTTTGAAGCACTGGGCGAAAAACTTGCCAACAAACTTTCAGACGAAGACTATAAAGGAATCATTCAGAACTCTTGTCCCGGTGCCGGCGCGTGCGGGGGCATGTATACTGCGAATACGATGGCGTCGGCGATTGAAGCCATGGGTATGGCATTGCCTTACTCGTCATCAAATCCGGCCCTGAGCAAAGAAAAATCACAGGAGTGCCGTGATGCGGGCAAGGCAATCCGACTTCTCCTGGAAAAAGACCTGAAACCACGCGACATCATGACGATGAAAGCATTCGAAAATGCGATCACCATCGTGATGGCTCTTGGTGGCTCTACGAATGCGGTGCTTCATTTGATTGCCATGGCAAAATCGGTCAATCTGAAACTAACCCAGGAGGATTTCCAGCGCATCTCGGACAAGACACCGCTCATTGCCGATCTTAAACCCAGTGGAAAATATCTCATGGGAGAGCTTCATCGCATCGGTGGCGTTCCGATGGTGATGAAATATTTGCTCGACAAAGGGTTTCTTCATGGCGACTGCATCACGGTGACAGGCAAAACCATCGCTGAAAATTTGAAGGACGTTAAGGCGATCGATTTCACCAAACAGGACGTGATATATCCCCTGGAAAAACCCATTAAGAAGACTGGTCATCTTCAGATCCTGTACGGCAATCTTGCAGAGATGGGATCCGTTGCAAAAATAACTGGCAAAGAAGGTGAGAAATTTAAAGGTCCGGCGCGGGTGTTTAATGGGGAGTTTGAACTGGTGGATGGAATCAAATCCGGGAGAATACAAGAGGGCGACGTGATCGTGATTCGAAATGTCGGTCCGAAGGGCGCGCCGGGAATGCCTGAAATGCTCAAGCCTACAAGTCTCATCATGGGTGCGGGCCTCGGCAAGTCGGTGGCGCTAATCACTGATGGAAGATTTTCAGGCGGCTCCCACGGATTCGTCATCGGCCATATCACACCGGAAGCGTTCGACGGTGGACTGTTGGGGCTCGTGGAGGATAACGACTGGATTGAGATCGATGTAAAGAAAAGACAACTCAATCTCCTGGTGGATGAGCGTACGCTTGCGATCCGGAGATCTCATTATAAGGCGCCGCAATTGAAAGTAAAGAGTGGCGTGTTGTTCAAGTATGCTAAACAAGTAAAAACAGCGGCAGATGGATGCGTTACTGACGAAAACTAGACCTGCAGTGAGTACGGCCCGTGAAGCAAAGACACCGGAAAAAATTTCGGGATCCGTGGCGTTGCTGAAATGCCTGGTTGCTGAAGGTGTAGATGTATTGTTCGGCTATCCCGGCGGTGCGATCATGCCCGTATATGATGCCTTGTACGGCTACGCGGATAAACTAAACCACATACTCGTTCGCCATGAGCAGGGAGCGGTTCACGCCGCGCAAGGCTACGCCCGTGTTTCCGGAAGAGTTGGTGTAGCAATGGCCACCTCAGGCCCGGGCGCCACAAACCTGGTCACGGGACTCGCCGACGCATTGATTGACTCAACACCGGTAGTCTGCATCACGGGACAGGTATTTGCACATTTGCTCGGAACAGATGCTTTTCAGGAAACGGATGTAGTGAACACCACGATACCCGTGACGAAATGGAATGTGCAAATCACGGAAGCAAAAGACATTGCGGCAGCAGTTGCTAAGGCATTTTATATCGCAAAAACGGGAAGGCCCGGCCCGGTACTGATCGACATCACAAAGAATGCACAGAATGAGTTGATTGAGGATTTTGAATATGAACCGTGCCGCAGCATCCGCACGTATCGGCCGAAGCCGGTCTTGAATGCTGAGTCGGTAAAGGACGCGGCTACACTGATCAATCAGGCGAAACGCCCATACCTGCTTGCGGGGCAAGGCGTGTTATTATCGGGCGCGTCAGCTGAATTAGTAGCATTCTCTGAGAAGACCGGTATTCCTGTTGCATGCACATTGCTGGGGTTGGGAAGTTTTCCGACGAATCATCCGAATTATGTCGGCTACCTCGGTATGCATGGAAACTATGGCCCGAATATCAATACCAATGAATGCGATCTGCTGATTGGCGTGGGCATGCGTTTTGACGATCGGGTTACTGGCAATGTTTCCAAGTACGCCCGGCAAGCCAAGATCATTCATATCGATATCGACAACTGCGAAATCAATAAAATCATTAAGGCCGATGTGCCGGTTCATGCCGATGCGAAGGAAGCATTAAAGGCTTTGACGGAGCGTTGCCATCAATCCCAACACAGCGATTGGCTCGCGACATTCAGAGCGTTCGATAAAACAGAGTACGAAAAAGTCATCCGGCATGAATTCAACGCAAAAGGCGAAATCATGATGGCCGAGGTGGTGAATCAATTGTCGGAATTGACCGGAGGAACTGCTGTTGTGGTAACCGACGTGGGCCAGCATCAGATGGTCACATCGCGCTATTACAAGTTCAAAAATCCGAGAACCAGTATCACTTCCGGAGGAGCAGGCACGATGGGCTTTGCATTGCCAGCCGCACTGGGCGCCAAGATGGCGGCTCCTGAAAAGCAGGTTGTCGCTGTGATTGGTGACGGCGGCTATCAGATGACGATCCAGGAGTTGGGAACGATCATGCAATACAAAATCGGAGTGAAGATCCTGGTGTTGAACAACAGCTTTCTCGGCATGGTACGTCAGTGGCAGCAGTTGTTTCATGGGAAAAGATATTCGTTTACTGAAATGCAGAATCCTGATTTTATCAAGATTGCCGGAGCGTATGATATCCCTGCAAGAAAAGTAACACGGCGCGAAGATCTCCAGGATGCATTGAAAGAAATGCTCGCCGCAGAAACATCCTATTTCCTCGAAGTGGTCGTTGGCAAAGAAGATAATGTCTTCCCCATGGTTCCAGCCGGGGCGGGCGTGTCGGATGTGTTGCTTGAGGAACCTAAATAAGAATTATGAAACAGGAATTCACTTTGGAGTTGTCGTCGGATAATAATTTTTCTGTTTTGAACAGGATCATTAATATCCTCAACCGCCGCCGGGTGCGGATCAAGAAACTCATGGCCCATGAAAATGAAGAAGATGTGCGCCGGGGAGGTGTGGTCATGCTGTTATATACCACCGTGGACATGGTAGAAAAAGTGAAAGTTCAATTGGAAAAACTGATCGAAGTGGACGAAGTAATTTACCATGAAGGAAACCAGGTCTATCAGGAACTCAGCGAACGAATTATTGACGCAGATTAAAAAATAAAAAAACTTCAACTATCTAAAAACTGAATTATGGCAAAAATCAATTTCGGCGGAACTTTTGAGGAAGTGGTAACACGTGAAGAGTTCCCGATGGATAAGGCGGTAAACGTGCTGGAAAAGGAAACCATCGCGATTATCGGATACGGTGTTCAAGGACCCGCACAGGCACTGAACCTGCGAGACAACGGATTCAACGTGATCGTTGGACAACGCAAAGGTTCAAAGAGCTGGAACAAAGCGGTTGAACATGGATGGGTTCCCGGCGAAACGTTGTTTGATATTGAGGAGGCGGCTAAACGCGGAACAATCATCGAATATTTATTGTCTGACGCCGGGCAGATCGCAACCTGGCCCACCATCAAGCCGCACCTGACGAAAGGAAAGACATTGTATTTCTCACACGGCTTTGGCATCACGTTCAAGGAGCAAACTGGCATTGTCCCTCCAGCAGACATAGATGTTGTTCTTGCAGCACCGAAAGGCTCAGGCACTTCAGTTCGCAGGCTTTTCCTCCAGGGCAAGGGTATCAACTCAAGCTTTGCTGTGTTTCAGGACGCAACCGGAAAAGCAAGACAAAAAGCAATCGCATTGGGAATCGGCGTTGGTTCAGGCTACCTGTTTGAAACCGATTTCAAGAAAGAAGTTTATTCTGATCTCACAGGCGAGCGCGGCACATTGATGGGGGCTATCGCAGGGATTTTCGAAGCCCAATACGAAGTACTCCGCTCGAAAGGCCACTCACCGTCGGAAGCTTTTAACGAAACGGTAGAAGAACTCACACAAAGCCTCATGCCACTCGTTGCTGAAAATGGCATGGATTGGATGTACGCAAACTGTTCTACCACGGCGCAGCGGGGTGCACTGGATTGGAAGAAAAAATTCAAGGCGGCAACGCTTCCGGTCTTCAAGGAACTTTATGAAAGCGTAGCGAGCGGCGCTGAAGCAAAGCGTACGATCGAGACGTGCAGCAAACCCGACTATCGCGAGAAGCTTGCAGAAGAGCTGAAGGAAGTTCGCAACAGTGAACTCTGGCAAGCCGGAGCTGCCGTGCGTGCACTGCGTCCGGAAAAGGAAAAGGTAGAAGCCAGCATGATCAACTCTTAGTACTAAATGGTGACGACAGTTAAGGAGCGGATTGATATAAACGCGGCGTATGAAGTGCTGAAACCAGTGGTGTTAAAAACACCGCTTCAGTTTCACCGCAAGCTGTCGGAAAGATTCGGATGCGAAGTCTATCTCAAACGCGAAGATCTTCAGGTGGTGCGTTCTTACAAAATCCGGGGAGCGTACAACCTCATTCAGAGTTTGAGCGATGCACAACGGGCACAAGGAATTGTGTGCGCCAGTGCCGGAAACCACGCCCAGGGAGTTGCCTTCTCCTGTAAGCTGCTCGGCATAAAAGGTGTGATCTACATGCCGGCGATCACACCAAAGCAGAAGATCAACCAGGTAAAAATGTTTGGAGGCGATTTCACACAAATTGTCCTCATTGGAGATACGTTCGATGAATGCCAGGCACACGCCATCGAACACGCGCGTGAACACAACAAAGTCTTTATTCCACCCTTCGATCACGTCAAGGTGATCGAGGGCCAGGGGACGGTTGCAAAAGAGATTCTGGATGAACTGTCAGGAATCGATTATGTTTTTGTTCCGATTGGTGGCGGCGGACTTTGTTCCGGCTTGGGCACCTACTTTCAAACGTATTCGCCACAAACAAAGATTGTAGGTGTGGAGCCTCTCGGCGCTCCTTCGATGAAAGAAGCCTTGAAAGCGGGGAAGCCGGTGGTGCTCGAAAGTATTCAGCGTTTCGTTGACGGCGCCTCGGTGAAACGAGTCGGAGACCAGACGTTCGAAATCTGTAAGGAAGTGTTGTCAGACATGTTGCTGGTGCCGGAAGGAAAGGTGAGCTCGACGATCCTTCAGTTATATAATGAAGATGCCATCGTTGCTGAACCGGCCGGCGCCCTGGCGATCGCCTCACTGGAGCAATACGGCGATAAGCTGAGAGGCAAAAAAGTAGTCTGTATCGTGAGTGGCGGAAACAATGACATCGACCGCATGCAGGAGATCAAGGAACGCTCGTTACTTTACGAAGGACTGAAACATTATTTTATTGTTCGCTTTGCGCAAAGACCGGGTGCTTTGAAAGAGTTTGTGAACCACATCCTCGGTCCGACCGATGACATCGTTCGTTTTGAATTCATCCAGAAGCACAACAAAGAAACAGGCCCGGCTCTGATCGGGATCGAAGTGAAATCAAAAGAAGATTTTTCTTCCCTGATTGCCAGGATGGATGGTCACCATCTGAACTATACGCTCGTGAATCAGAATGAGAATTTGTTCGAGTACCTGGTCTGATCAATTCATAAATAAGGTTTAATAATATTTTCGCTGTGGTGAAATTCAATTTTCGCCCGGAATAGCCGTATCTTCAACGTTCCGTCCCGATGATTATCGGGAGAAAACTTTTGCACACATGGCGCATGGCCTTTTGATCGATATGGATGGTGTCATTTACGGCGGAGATCAGTTGATCCCTGGCGCGGACAAATTCATCAACGGTCTCGTAGAAAATAATATCCCTTTCTGTTTCATGACTAACAACAGCCAGCGCACGCGGCTGGAGGCGGTTCGTAAATTACACAAGCTGGGAATTGATGTCACCGAACGGCACATTTATACCAGTGCCATGGCAACCGGGAAATTCCTGTCTACTCAGATACCGAATGGAACTGCGTACGTGCTGGGAGAAGGCGGTCTGTTGACCAGTTTACATGAAAACGGAATAACGCTGATCGACACGGAACCTGACTTTGTTGTGTTGGGTGAAGGAAGGAATTTCACACTGGAGATGGTTCAGCGCGCAGTCGACATGATTCTCGCAGGAGCGAAGTTCATCGCAACCAACAGGGATCCGTCACCGAAGAAAAAAGGCTGGAACAACTTGGGTATTGCAGCTACCGCCGCCATGATCGAAGAAGCCACCGGTGTGAAAGCGTTTGTGATTGGTAAACCCAGTCCGGTGATGGTGCGCTATGCACGCAAAGCCCTGGGACTCGAAGCCGCCGAGACCACCATCATAGGTGACACGATGGATACCGATATTCGCGGAGGAGTTCAGATGGGTTATAAGACCATTCTGGTATTGAGCGGTATCACCAAGCGCGAGGAGCTCAGTAAGTTTGCTTTTAAGCCCGATGTGATCGTGGAATCGGTAAAAGATATTAAGTTCCCATTGCCCTGGTGGTAGCAACCTTCCGGGTTGTAATGGTGTCTTACTCAGCAAAGGCGTTTCATGAAGCACTTCGCCATTTCAACCTTATTCTTTGGAGGTTTATTGATCCTGGGATCATGTGAAAATGAACGCATGGTCGATCCTGAAGGAGGAGACTTGGTCGTTGCAAGTGCAACAACGGTATCCCGGAGCATGGTTGTTGGAAATCTTACCCTGCAGGGTAACGCTGTGTTAGTGATTGATTACACCGCCACACCTGCCAACACTTTCGTCGTGAAGGGAAATGTTCTTGTCAAGGATAATGCGCAATTGATTGTGCGTGGTGCCCAGGGTCTCTTAAACGACGGTTTTATTATTGCCAATGAGTATAGTTCACAATACACCTTTACATCAACGGATCATAGCAGGGTTCGCTTCGAAAATATTGGTATCCGCACGCAAACCGGAACGGTGAGCGAGAATGGAAACATCTATATGTCCTATGATGCACGCGACAACTCCTCATTGGAGGTAGATGGAGCCCAACTTGACAATACATCAAGCTGGCTACTCGGGACCTTCAGAAACAAATCGAGGCTAGAGATCTTTAACGCCATCAACATACCTACCGAGACCTACCTTAGCGATTCTTGCACGGTTGCGATCGGTGGTTCAGAAACCAAGACGGGGCTTTGGCTGCCGTTGACGTCAGGTCAACACAGTGTGCAGCTACCCGACGTAAGTTCAGGATCATGGTCATGGCAAACCGGTCCATCGCTGAGCGGAAGTGTCCATTGGTCGTTGTCTGTTACTGAGTCCAATCCCGGACTTGGTATCCAGATGTTTCCAAATGCCAGCGCCGAGATTACTGGTCATGGTACTTCGCAAAAAGAAGTTACCATTAGTTATTTTGCTTCGGGTAGTAATGAGATTCTCAACAATCTTCATGTCGGTTTGCAAAACGGCGCAATTATTCCAGGTCGCCTCACACTGAATAATGTAAACCTCGGCCCCATCGCGTGGCAGATTTACTCGTTGACATCATCGGCGCTCACCATCAATAATTCTGTTATCAACGAAATTGGCGTAATGGGAAATGGGAGCGTCACCATTAATAATAGTCTCATCCAGTTGGCTGTGCTTGCGTGTTACGGGCAAAATAGTTCTTTGAACGTCAACGGCTGCGAGGTGTGGAATCAATCCATCGAAACCAACAGCAATGGCGTGATCAACCTTACCAATTGCACAGTCCACGGTTCGCAATTTTTTACTAGATCGGCCGAATCAAAGATCTTAATCACCGGCGGGTCGTTTCAGAATAATCCGCCAGCTAACCCCGAAATATTATTTATCGACCTTCTTACAGGGCAGCCAAACTATAATCCGTTCTGTGCGCCAGGACCTCCCAAGCGTTCTGGTGCAGGGGTGATATCGTGTTCAAACGTCACCAATTGCTCCTGGTAAAAACCTGTTTTGTCTTCATCATTCTTTAATCTCTGGCCACGCTATTATTTGGTACTTTTGATAATGACATAATAACTATTAACAACTAACTATAAAACACTATGAACCGTACAGCATCAGCACACTGGGAAGGAGATTTAAAAACCGGCAAAGGAAACATTTCTTCACAAAGCACTACGCTCAACAAAACTCAGTTTTCATTCAAGACACGCTTCGAAGACGGCGTAGGTACCAATCCCGAAGAATTGCTCGCAGCCGCTCATGCAGGATGTTTTACCATGGCGGTAGGAGCCGCCCTCGGCATGGCAGGAACACCAGCGACATCACTTGACACCACCGCCACCGTCGACCTTCAGGGTCTCGACATCAAAGGGGTTCATCTTTCTATCACCGGCAAAGTTGCCAACATCACACCTGAGAAATTTGCCGAAGTGGTGAAAGGCGCCGAGAAAGGATGTATCATCTCGAAAGCGCTGAGCATTCCTATTACGTCTGATGCGACGTTGCTGAAGTAACATTTGAATGAGCCACGGAGGACACCGATGTACACGGATTATTTTTTAGAATTTTTGATGTGAAGGTTACGTCAAGTCAATGGAGACTATCCGTGTATTTCCGTGTCCTCCGTGGCTAAAAAAGTTCTTCGTGCTCACTCGTGCCTTTGTGGCGAGAATTGTGTCTTAAAATAAAACTAACACTCGTAAGTTCACTCAAATAAAATCCGAAATCTGCTGACGCGATAGCGCAAAAATTATCATATTCGTAAAAGGAATAAACCAAAGGAACGCCCTGAAGAGCGCAAGCTTCTTCAGGGCGATTTCGTTTAAAAAAGGGCCGTACAAACTAACGATTGTTGTGAGCGTAGTCGCACCGAAAACAATTTTTGAAAAAATCTGGGATAGCCACGTAGTCAAACGGGCAGAAGGATATCCCGACGCGTTGTTCATCGACAGACATTTCATACATGAAGTAACAAGCCCGCAGGCGTTTGATGGCTTGCGCAATCGTGGGATAGGAGTTTTCAACGTGAAACGCACTTCGGCCACAGCCGATCATAATGTTCCTACCAAAGACCAGCATCTTCCCATCAAGGAAGCGCTCTCGCGTCACCAGGTAGAAACACTTAGAAAGAACTGCAAGGAATTCGGTGTTGAATTGTATGACCTCGGACACCCCTACCAGGGCATCGTTCATATCATCGGACCCGAACTGGGATTGACCCTACCGGGGATGACAATCGTCTGTGGTGATAGTCACACCTCTACACATGGAGCTTTCGGCAACGTAGCTTTTGGAATCGGAACCAGCGAAGTGGAGCAGGTTCTTGCTACCCAGTGCATCCTTCAGTACAAGCCGAAGACGATGAAGATCGAAATCAACGGCAAACTCGCGAAGGGCGTGGTCAGCAAAGACATTATCCTGTACATCATTTCAAAATTATCGGCGAGCGGCGCCACAGGTTATTTCGTAGAGTACGCGGGCGATGCTATTCGCAGCCTTTCCATGGAGGCGCGCATGACGATTTGCAACATGAGCATCGAAATGGGCGCGCGCGGCGGCCTCATTGCCCCCGACGAAACAACTTTCAACTATATCAGAGGACGCAAGTTTGCTCCCCAGGGTGCTGCTTTCGATCAGAAAGTGGAAGCGTGGAAGAAACTCCGCACCGATGAAGGCGCGAAGTATGACTTGGAAGTATCCTACAAGGCTGAAGATATCGCACCCATGATTACGTACGGAACCAATCCGGGCATGGGCATGCGCGTGAATGACAGAATACCAACCGTTCAGGAGTTGAAGGAGATTGGCGAACAGGGGTCGTTCAAAAAATCATTGGAGTATATGGGACTCGAGCCGGGATCGCAATTGCTTGGCAAGTCTGTTGACTACGTATTCATTGGCAGTTGCACAAATGCACGCATCGAAGATCTGCGCATGGTGGCCTCGATGGTGAAAGGCAAGAAGAAAGCGGAGGGTGTTGAGGTATGGGTCGTTCCCGGATCCAAACAGGTTGAAGAACAGGCAAAGAAAGAAGGTCTTGATAAAATTTTTGAGGCAGCGGGTTTTGAATTAAGGAGCCCGGGATGTTCTGCCTGCCTGGGTATGAACGAAGACAAAGTGCCTGCCGGCAAGTATTGCATCTCCACATCGAACAGAAATTTTGAAGGAAGACAAGGGCCAAAGTCAAGAACTTTTCTGGCCAGTCCACTGAGTGCGGCTGCAGCGGCCATCACAGGTAAAGTAACAGACGTAAGGGAACTGGTATGAGCAAAGAGAAATTCACAACACTCATCTCAACCGCGGTTCCTTTGCCCGTGGAGAACATCGATACGGACCAAATTATCCCTGCCCGTTTTCTGAAAGCAACAACGCGCGAAGGTTTTGGTGACAACCTCTTTCGTGACTGGCGATTTGATCAATCGAATAAACCAGTGGTGGAGTTTGTCCTGAACGACCCGAAGTTTTCCGGAAAGATCCTCATTGGGGGAAAAAACTTTGGTTGCGGAAGCAGTCGGGAACATGCCGCATGGGCGATTTATGACTATGGCTTTCGCGTGGTGATCTCCAGCTTCTTCGCGGATATATTCAAGAACAATGCCCTTAACAACGGACTCTTGCCGGTTGTGGTGTCGGATGGGTTTTTGAAAAAACTTTTTGAAGCCACGCAAAAAAATCCGGCTACTCCCGTAACCGTCAACCTTGAAAACCAAACCGTTTCGGTGAACGGCGAGAGTGAGAATTTTGAAATCAATAAGTATAAGAAGACCTGCCTGATCAACGGCTACGACGACATAGACTACCTGTTGAGTCTTAACAATGAAGTGAAAGCATTTGATCTCGCTCATCAGCAATGAAGAAGAAAATAATCATATTGCCCGGCGACGGTATCGGCAAGGAAGTAACTGCTGAGGGAAAAAAAGTGCTCGAAAAGATCGCTGACATCTACGGTCACACTTTTGAATTTGGAGAGGGAACCATAGGTCACGATGCCATCGAATCCACAGGCACCGCGCTCCCGGATGAAACGTTGACAAAACTCAAGAGCGCCGACGCGATTTTGTTTGGCGCTGTCGGACACCCGAAGTATGATAATGATCCGTCATTGAAAGTCAGGCCTGAACAAGGTCTGTTGAAAATGCGCAAAGAGCTCGGTTTGTATGCCAACCTTCGCCCGATAAAACTGTTCGATGAGTTGCTTGAGGCGTCGAGCATCAAACCTGAAATATTGAAGGGATCGGATATCCTTTTCTTCAGGGAGTTGACTGGCGACGTATACTTCGGCGAGAAGGGTCGCAGGGATGATGGGAACACTGCGTTTGACCTGATGATCTACCAGCGATATGAAGTGGAGCGCATCGCTCATAAAGCATTTCAGGCGGCACGTACCCGTAGGAAAAAAGTAACATCGGTTGATAAAGCGAACGTTCTCGAAGCTTCACGCCTCTGGAGAGAAACCGTCCAGGAGATCAGCAAGAAGTATCCTGACGTGGAGGTTGAGCATATGTTTGTCGATACCGCCGCGATGAAACTCATTCAGAATCCTCGCAGCTTCGATGTGGTGCTGACGGGAAATCTTTTCGGAGACATTCTGACCGATGAGGCATCTCAAATCGCGGGCTCCATGGGCATGCTGGCTTCGGCTTCCGTGGGCGATAAGGTTGGATTGTATGAACCCATTCACGGCAGCGCCCACGACATCACCGGAAAGGGAATCGCCAATCCTCTGGCTTCAATCTTGTCCGTTGCCTTGTTGTTGGACATTTCATTTGGATTGAAAGAAGAATCAGAGGCCGTGATAACGGCCGTAGCCCGCACTTTAAAATCCGGATTGCGCACCGCTGACATCGCCGATACCAATACCGATAAGAAGAAAATTTTAAACACCCAGGCAATGGGCGCGTACGTTGTGGAGCAACTCTCCATGATGCACGCGCACGTAGCCCAATAACCACGTGACTTATGAGCGACAAAATTCAAATCTTTGACACCACACTCCGCGATGGCGAACAAGTGCCCGGATGTCAGTTAAAAACCGAAGAAAAAATAGTCATCGCACGTGAACTGGAGGCGTTGGGTGTAGATGTGATCGAAGCAGGATTTCCGATTTCGAGCCCTGGAGATTTTCTGTCGGTGGTGGAAATTTCGAAAGCCGTGAAAGACCCAATTATCTGCGGGCTTACGCGATCCAAGAAAGAAGATATTGATGTGGCCGCGGAAGCGCTACGCTACGCGAAGAAAGGGCGCATTCATACCGGCATCGGTTCTTCTGATGTGCACATCAAACATAAATTCAAAAGCACACGCGAACAAATCCTCGAGCAGGGTGTGTGGGCCGTTCAATATGCGAAAGCCAAAGGCTACGAAGTAGAATTTTATGCTGAAGATGCCGGCCGTGCGGATCTTGAGTTTCTTGCAAAACTCACACAAGCGGTGATTGCGGCCGGTGCCGATGTGGTTAATATTCCGGATACGACAGGCTATTGTCTGCCGCACCTGTATGGAAAACGGATCAAGTATCTTTTCGACAACGTAAGTAATATCGACAAAGCCGTAATCTCTGTGCATTGTCACAATGACCTGGGTCTCGCGACAGCCAATACCATCTCCGGACTGATCAACGGTGCGCGCCAGGCTGAAGTGACAATCAACGGCATCGGTGAACGCGCCGGGAATACCTCGCTCGAAGAGGTTGCCATGATTATCAAAACACACAGCGACCTTGGACTCCATACCAACATCAAATCAGAACGGATCTTTGAGTTGAGCCAGTTGGTGAGTAAGATGATGCGCATGCCCGTACAGGCGAACAAAGCCATTGTTGGCAAAAATGCATTTGCGCATTCCTCGGGCATTCACCAGGACGGTTTCCTGAAACATTCTGAAAACTATGAGATCATTAACCCGGCTGATGTGGGCGTACCCTGTTCGTCAATCGTGCTGACGGCACGCAGCGGCAGGGCGGCTTTGAAGCATCGTGTTGAGTTGCTGGGGTATAAATTCGAAGGAGAAGAGCTGAACGCGCTCTACGAAAACTTCCTGATTGTTGCGGACGAGAAGAAGATGGTGAACGATGCAGACCTGCTTACGCTTGTTACGAACCTACCTGTACTAATTAATAAGTAGTTTATTTCGAGATTCCTTCCGGACCGGCTGGCCTTAGTGCCAGCCGCCGGATTGAATTTTCTAAAAATTATGAAACGGTTTTTTTAGGCATCACGAGTGCTAACTAATTCCCCCGGAATAATTTTTGTATTTCCTTTCTCCGTATTTCTTTTGGGGACTTTATGGCACTGCTCGAAAAGTCACTCTATATAAAGAAGTCAACGTTGCCGGGAGCGGGTAAGGGATTGTTTACAAAGGTATTTATTCCCAAAGGAACCCGTATCGTGGAATACAAAGGCAAAGTGTACACATGGAAGCAAGTGGAAGATATGCCAGACGAACGCAACGGCTATGTTTTCTACTTCACGCGTAATTATGTCATCGACGCGTGGAAGCACAAAGGGTTCGCGCATTTTGCCAATGATGCCAAAGGTATTGTGCGAAAGGAAGGGGCGAAGAATAACTCAGATTACGTCACCGAAGGCAAGCACTGCTACATCGAGGCCACGAAAGACATTCCGGCAGGCTCGGAAATATTTGTTGCGTACGGACCTGAGTACTGGCAGGTGATTCGGGAGAATCTGCGTGAGGCGTCAAAGCTAAAAGCAAAAAAGCCCAGGACGGTGAAGTCTTGAGCTATTATGGTTGGTGGTATCCTGATTTGGGAGCTTAAGGTTGAGGTTTAAGCTTCTGTAGTTTCAGGTTTCAGGTAGCAAGTCTCTGGTTCAGACCAGTCTGAAAAAACTCCTAGCATACGGTGGGTTCGTCACCTGCAACTTGCAACCTGTTACTCATTCTCTTTAATGATCTGCTTCGCCTTGTCAATCGTCTCCGCAGTGACATCTTTTACCCGCTTGATCCTCTCCATTTCATTTTCGAGATACTCGCGTGCCTTTTCCTGATCTACTGAATCGGGCAGGGGATTGAATTCGCTCATCCAGTCCATCATTGCATCGCTGGTCGAGTCGAGCTTTGTCATCATGGATTCAAGTTCTTTTTTCTTTTCCTCTGCCATGCCGGGGGCATTGGCGATTTTTTCAGCTATATCTTTTTTCAGGTTGTAGACGTCTTCCATCTTGGGCATCACCTCATCGTGTATGCTCATCACCTGGTCATACAGGGCGCGGTTTGGATCGTCACCTTCATTTTCATCGTTGTGATCGACGTGCTCGTGGGTTTTACTGCAAGAGATCAGCACGAGAAAAGACGCTGCTGCAAGAAAGTATTTCATAGGATAATGGTGTTGATTTTGTTCAAAGGTAGGTGTTTTGTGTTCTACAGGCCAGCCTCAGCCGACTAACAGTAGTTAGTGCCGGTGGATTTTTTTTGTATTCTTTTTGCCGCCCTGTTGCGCAATTATGAAAATTGACCGTTCTTCGCTTACAGAAACTCAGAAAATGAAGAGCAACTGGTTTTATTTTAGCTACTACTACTTTCAATCCCACGGGACTGACGGAGTAGCACCATGTTGATCATAAAAAGATAACAGCAACTCAGAAAGTCCCGGTTAAGCCGGGATTTTTTTTTGAACACCATGAAGGAAAAGACGCAGAAACCCAAAGGAAAAAAGAAGCTCCGTATCGCCATACAGGGGATAGCGACGAGCTTTCACGAAGTAGCAGCCCTCACGCACTTCGGAACACCGATCGATACGGTGGAATGCCTTTCGTTTCATGCATTGTGTGAAGCGTTGAAACATGACCGCGCGGATTTTGCGGTGATGGCCATCGAAAACTCCATTGCCGGCAGCATTCTGCCGAATTATTTTCTCCTTCAGGAATATCACTTCGCCATCGTAGGCGAAATATACCTACCCATACACATGCACCTGTTGGCATTGCCAGGTGTAAAAATGTCCGATATCAAGAGTATCGAATCGCACCCGATGGCGATCCGGCAATGCACTGAGTTCTTAAACAAGCTGGAAGGAGTCGAGATCAAAGAAAGCGAAGATACCGCCCTTTCAGCGCGGAAAGTGAGTGACCTGAAACTGAAAAACACGGCGGCAATCGCGAATGAACACGCTGCATCCCGTTACGGTTTACAAATCCTGGAGAAACGGATTGAAACCCACAAGAAAAACTTTACACGTTTTCTGATACTCACCAAGAAAAATGAAAATGGAATCGACAGCAATAAAGCTTCCTTATCATTTGAAGTTGCCAACGAGGCAGGAAGTCTCGCGGACGTGTTGATGTCATTCAAGGAAAATGCCATCAATCTTACCAAGATCCAGTCTATTCCGATCATCGGCAAACCACGTGAATATTCCATCCATGTTGATGTGGAATGGAAACGCAGGAAAAGTTATGACAACGCACTGCAGAAGGTTCTCCGTCAGACGCGCAACCTGAATGTGTTGGGAGAATACAGAAAAGCTGAAATCAGATTTTAGAAAAATGATCAAGACAGCCAAAAGAATCGCCAACGTCGAAGAGTATTACTTCAGCAAGAAGCTGGCGGAAGTACGCAAGCTGGATACCCCTGAACTTCACACGATCAACCTCGGCATCGGAAGCCCCGACCTTGCTCCGTCAATCGGGACCGTGAAGGCGCTGATAAATACAGCAGAAAATCCCGACAGCCATGGCTACCAGAATTACAAGGGAATACCGGCATTGCGAACGGCGATTGCAGATTATTACTCCAGGATTTACCATGTGAAACTCGATATCGAGTCCATGATTCTTCCACTCATGGGATCAAAGGAGGGTATCATGCACATTGCCATCGCATTTGTGGATGAAGGCGATGAGGTTCTGATCCCGGATCCTGGCTATCCAACTTATGCGTCGGTAGCGAAACTCACCGGCGCTAAGATCAGGACCTATGAAATGAAAGAATCTCTGGGATGGCAGGTGGATATAGACACGCTCGCGGGTCAGGACCTTTCGAAGGTGAAAATCATGTGGGTGAACTTTCCGCACATGCCTACCGGTCACGTGGCATCACATCATGAAATGAAACGACTGGTCGACCTGGCACGCAAGCACCAGTTCCTAATTGTAAACGACAATCCCTACAGCATGATCCTCAATGATGCGCCGTTGAGTATTTTGTCGATCGAGGGTGCTGAAGATGTGGCGCTGGAACTCAATTCACTGAGTAAGTCTCACAACATGGCGGGATGGCGAATAGGTTGGGTGGCTGGAAGGAAAGATTATATCGAAGCCGTACTGCGGGTGAAGAGCAATATGGACTCGGGCATGTTTTTGGGTCTTCAGCAGGCTGCGGTAGAAGCACTGAAAAGTGACAAAACCTGGTTTGATGAACTGAACAAAGTGTATCGGGGGCGCAGCATCGTCGCCAAAAGAATTCTGGATGAACTGGGATGTACCTACGATGACAGACAATCAGGTTTATTTCTGTGGGCAAGAGTACCGCATCACGTCCGGAATGTTGAAAAATGGATCGATGAAATACTGTATGCCACAAAAGTCTTTATCACGCCGGGTTTCATATTTGGGGAAGCCGGTAAAAACCATATCCGTATCTCCCTGTGTGCATCGGTCGAAAAAATGGAACAGGCGTGGAGCCGGATTCGTGAATGGAAGCATGCTTCGCACGCAGCCGCAAAAGTAAATGTGAACGAATTATGAAAGTGACGATCGTGGGTCTTGGTTTAATAGGCGGATGTATGGGTATCGACCTCCGGAGGGCGGGCTTTGCTACGGCGCTTGTGGGTGTCGATATCAATGAGCAGAATGGGCAGCTCGCGGTGTCACTCGGGCTGGTCGATCGCATCGAACCGGAAGACAAAGCGTTGGCCTGGGCAGATGTTGTTTTGCTCGCGATTCCTGTGAATACAATGAGTGCTCTGTTGCCGCAGGTCCTGGATGCAGTGGGTCCGAACGCCGTGGTCATTGATACGGGATCAACCAAATCAATGATTTGCAGAGCGGTAAGTAATCATCCCAAACGCCACCAGTTTGTCGCCGCACACCCCATCGCCGGTACGGAAAACTCAGGCCCATCTGCGGCATTCGCCGGGTTATTCAGAAATAACACCAATATCATTTGCGAGAGAGATAAGTCGTCGGAACAGGCGATCGCCACTGCAACCCGCATCTTCGATCTCGTGGGAATGAATACCATTTACATGGAACCCGATGAGCACGACAAGCATGTGGCTTACGTTTCTCATTTATCACACGTGAGTTCGTTCCTGCTGGGTCTAACGGTACTCGACATTGAGAAAGATGAAAAAAACATCTTCAACCTGGCTGGTTCAGGTCTGGCGTCGACAGTTCGCCTGGCTAAAAGTTCGCCCGACATGTGGGCGCCGATTTTTGAGCAAAATGCGGAATACCTCGGCCAGGCTTTGGCAGAATATATCATGCACCTTCAGCGTTTTCATTATCAACTCATGAAAAAGAATACCAAGGAAATCTATCGCGTGATGAGGGAAGCAAACCAGATCCGCAAAGTACTTGATGGAATGAGCCAACCCGCACAACCCAAAACAGTAACCCCTTAAACAGTTTCTATATCCAGAATAAAAAAAGAAATCGATATGCAGTTCGAAACAATCACCGGAGCGCTGAAAATACAGAAGCCCTTCATCATTTCAGGACCATGCAGTGCTGAAACAGAAGACCAGATGATAACCACCGCAAAGCAACTTGCGGCCACCGGCAAAGTGCATGCTTTGCGTGCAGGCATTTGGAAACCACGTACCCGTCCGGGTCAATTTGAAGGGGCGGGCGACGAGGGATTGAAATGGCTCATCCAGGCAAAAAAGGAAACTGGTCTTCCCGTTACCACGGAAGTAGCGACCGCCGCCCATGTTGATGCGTGTCTGAAAGCCGGTGTGAACATCCTTTGGGTAGGGGCCCGTACCACAGTGAATCCTTTTTCTGTTCAGGAGATCGCCGATGCACTCAAAGGTGTTGATATTCCCGTGATGGTAAAAAATCCCGTCAACCCGGATATCGAACTCTGGATTGGAGCTTTGGAGCGATTGAACAGAGCAGGCATTAACAAGCTTGCTGCCATCCACCGTGGTTTTTCGTCGTTTGAAAAAGGTCCGTTCCGGAATGCGCCAATGTGGAACCTGGGGATCGAGTTGAAGACACGTGTTCCCGGAATTGAAATGTTCTGTGATCCGAGTCACATCGCCGGCAATCGCGAACTCATCGCCATGGTGGCACAGAAAGCGCTTGACCTCGATATGTCGGGACTGATGATCGAAAGTCACCTTAACCCTGATGCAGCATGGAGCGACGCGAAGCAACAGGTGACGCCCGCCGTACTCGGCAAGATCGTGGAAGGACTGGTGGTGCGAAGCGTATCTTCCGACAACAAAAACTTCAAGGACACCCTGGCGGTCTTGCGTGAACAAATCGACCAGATCGATGATGAGATCATGCAGAAAATGGCAAACCGGATGAAGATCTCCGAGAAGATTGGCCAATATAAGAAAGACAACAACGTCACCATTCTCCAGGTAAACCGTTGGGAAGAGATCGTCCAGTCACGCGTATCGCTCGGCAGAGCCATGGGATTGGATGAAGGATTTACCCGCGATCTACTCCGCCTCGTTCACCACGAATCAATCCAGGTTCAAACGAAGGTGATGAATAAGAGTGAAGTGAAGGTTTGAGGAGAGAAGTAGTTGAGTAGTTGAGTAGGGAAGTAGTTGGGTAGGCCCGCATCTACTCACCTACTCAACTTCTCCACTTCTCAACTTTCTTTTTTCCCCCATTTCTGCCGAACTTCCCAGTTCAAATCTCACCTTACCCATGAACAAATTCCCCTGGCAGAAAGCTGCGCTGTTCGTTATCGGCGCTGCGGTAGTCGTTACCGGCGTACTCTATTTTAAGAAAGCGAAAAGCTCCGATATGGGTTTCCCGTCAGTGGATCCCGCCTTCGGCGAGCATATCTCTTCTTACACCGCTGGTGTCGTCAATTCTTCTTCAACCATCCGTATCGTATTGGCTGCCGACGCCGTTGACTCGGCCTCGCTCGGGGAAACTTCTGTCAGCCTGTTCGACCTGAATCCCTCGATAAAAGGAACCACGGTTTGGCTCGATCGCCGCACGGTTGAGTTTCGTCCCGCGTCGCGCATGACTTCCGGGCAAACCTACCAGGCAGAGTTCGACTTGGCCAAACTTTTGGAGGTTCCCGCCAAACTGGGCACGTTCAAATTCTCATTCCAGGTAATCCCTCAAAATTTTGAGTTGATTGTCGATAACATCAAACCTTATGTAAAGACTGAATTGAAGCGGCAGAAGATAGAAGGCACGCTTCAAACTGCTGATTTCGCCGAAAACGAAGCCATCGAGAAAACACTATCCGCCCAGCAGGATGGAAAGTCGTTGAAAGTATCCTGGACGCATGCAGGGGAAGGCAAGCAACATTCTTTTATCATCGAAGAGGTCGCCAGGAAGGATCAGGCGACCGAGGTGAAAATCGCGGTCAACGGCAAAGAGATAGGCATTGATCAGATCGATGCACGTGATGTGGAAATCCCTGCGCTCGGCGATTTCCGGGTGATGAATGTAAAGGTTGAGCAAAGTTCCAACCAACATGTGGTGGTTCAGTTTTCAGATCCAATCGCAGAAAAGCAAAATCTTGATGGATTGGTTTCAATTTCCGAAATCCCATCCCTTGACTTTGAAATAAAGGACAACGAGATCAGAATTTTTCCTCCTGCACGCCAGACCGGACAGAAAACGCTCACCATTGAAGCCGGTGTGAAAAATATTCTCAACTACCGCATGGCACAGGGTGGCACCTTCGAGGTGGTCTTTGAACAAGTGGCACCTGCGGTTCGCTTTGTTGGCAAAGGAAATATTCTGCCCTCTACCGACGGGCTCATCCTGCCGTTCGAAGCGGTCAACCTGAAGGCGGTCGACA
Source organism: Cyclobacteriaceae bacterium (assembly GCA_044227305.1). GTDB lineage: Bacteria > Bacteroidota > Bacteroidia > Cytophagales > Cyclobacteriaceae > ELB16-189. The sequence goes on from JBGAFJ010000005.1 coordinate 345,758, forward strand.
TTCAGATTGTGAAGATTTATGAAAACAACGTGTTGCAGTTTTTGCAAGTCAACGACTTTGAAGGCAATGAGGAACTGCGTCGCGTGGGTAAGCCTCTCATAAAAAAAATGGTTTCGTTGGAAAACTCCGGTGTCAACGACCTTGGAAAATGGAACCGGTTTACACTTGATCTTGCACAATATATTTCAACAGAACCCGGCGCCATCTATCAGGTCAAAATCTCATTCAAGAGAAAATATTCGATTTACAATTGCCCGGAAGGTGAAGCCCCCGCAGAATCACAAATGTCGGACGAAAATTGGGACGACCAGGGCAATGAAGAGAGTGCCTGGGATTCTTATGAAGAGTATTATTACAATGAGGATTATGACTGGGAACAGCGCGATAACCCTTGTCATTCATCATACTATACCGGCAACCGTGCTATCACCCGCAATGTAATTGCGTCAGATCTCGGGCTCATGGCTAAACGCGGTGGTGATGGCAACACGGTGATTTTCGTCAATGACCTGAAGACAACGGAGCCGTTAAGTGGCGTACAGATTGAGCTGTATGATTTCCAGCAGCAAGTCATCGGCAATGCCAGTACGGGTTCAGATGGGAAGGCAATTATTTCCGCGAAGCAAATCCCGTACGTATTGGTCGCAAAAAATGGTGCACAACGCGGGTTCCTCAAGCTGCAGGGTGGCGAGTCGTTGTCGTTGAGCAACTTTGATGTGGGAGGTGAGTATGTCAGCAACGGACTGAAGGGCCTTATCTATGGTGAACGGGGTGTCTGGCGCCCGGGCGACTCATTGTATCTCACGTTTTTGTTGGAAGACAAGCTGAAGTTGATTCCGGCGGCACACCCTGTAGTGATGGAATTGCAAAATCCCCAGGGGCAGATCACCCAACGTCTTGTTCGTTCGTCCTCTGAAAACGGCTTTTACAAATTTGTAACTGCTACCGCATCCGATGCTCCAACGGGGAACTGGACTGCGCGCGTGAAAGTGGGCGGCGCACAATTCACTCAAACGGTGAAAATTGAAACGGTGAAGCCGAACCGGCTCAAGATCAATCTCGATTTTGGCAAGGATAAAATTTCCGCTGGCGACAACAACGTATCGGGCACGCTTCAGGTCAACTGGCTCGCGGGTTCACCCGGACGAAATCTCAAAGCTGAATTTGAAGTCCTGTTGACTCCCGCCGAAACAAAATTCGCGAAGTATCCGGAGTACACTTTTGATGACCCTTCCAAAAATATTTCAAGTGAGGCGAAATCCATCTTCGAGGGGTATACAGATGATGATGGCCGCGCGAATATCAACGCGACAGTAGATGTGGAGGGTGACCCGGCCGGTATGCTGAATGCGGTATTCCGCGGAAAGGTATTCGAAGAGAGTGGCAACTTCAGCGTGGATCGCTTTAGTCTGCCGTTCTATCCTTACACGTCATTTACAGGTATACGCCTGCCGCAAGGAGACAAAGCGCGGGGCATGTTGCTTACCGATACTACACATCGTGTAGACGTGGTAACCCTGGATGCGGATGGGAACGGGGTGTCGAGCAGCAATGTGGAGATGAGCATCACAAAGCTCGAGTGGCGTTGGTGGTGGGACAATTCAGGTGACAACGCCAACTACATGACCGCAACCAACGCGACGCCGGTTGCCTCGGGCAGGATCAAAACGATTGACGGAAAAGGCTCATGGACATTTAAAGTAAAGTATCCCGAATGGGGCCGATATCTCATTCGCGCAAAAGATCTTAATTCAGGACACAGCACGGCAAAAGTGGTTTACATTGACTGGCCGGGATGGGCAGGTCGTGCGCGCAATGAATCACAGGGAGCCGCAATGTTGGCATTTTCATCCGACAAGCCGGCGTATAACATTGGTGAAAAAGCAAACCTGACTATTCCCGGTAGTGACAACGGTCGTGCGCTGATCAGTGTTGAGAATGGAAGCCGCGTGCTGGACTCCTATTGGCTGAATACACAAAAAGGCGACAACAAATTTTCGTTCGACATCAAACCTGAGATGACGCCCAATGTGTTTGTGAGCGTCACTTTATTGCAGCCCCACGCGCAGACGGTCAATGACCTGCCAATCAGAATGTATGGCGTGATCCCGCTTTCTGTAGAGGATCCGCAAACACATTTGAATCCGGTGATCTCGATGCCTGATGTGTTGGAGCCCGGTGAAGAAGTCGTCTTAAAGATCTCAGAACAATCAAAACGCAAAATGACTTACACCGTTGCGATGGTGGATGAGGGATTGCTGGATCTTACCCGTTTCAAAACTCCCGATGCGTGGTCGAGATTCTATGCGCGGGAAGCACTGGGTGTGAGAACGTGGGATATCTATGATGCGGTCATGGGTGCCTTTGGCGGAAAGATCGAGAGACTGCTGGCCATCGGCGGCGATATGGAAATGATGGCGAAGAGCAAGGAGGATGACGCAAAAGCAAACCGTTTCAAGCCGGTTGTAAAATTTCTTGGACCGTTCACACTCGACGGCGGCACGGCCGAACATAAGTTTATCATGCCTCAATATGTAGGCTCTGTAAAAACAATGGTGGTCGCCGGCTATGAAGGAGCGTACGGAAAAACGGATAAGGCGACCCCGGTGCGCAAGCCGCTGATGGTGCTCGCTACCTTACCCCGCGTGCTGGGGCCTGAAGAAACTTTGAAACTACCTGTGACTTTGTTTTCAATGGAGAAAAATATCCGCAATGTAAAAGTGGATTTGAAAGTTTCCGGACCGGTCTCGTTGTCGGGTGACGGATCCCGGAGTGTGACCATGGAAAAAGAAGACATGACCGTCGACTTTGATCTTGCAGTGAAAAGCGAAACGGGTATTGCAAAAATTGAAGTGACGGCGACGTCAGGAAACTACAAGGCGACAGATGTCATCGAAATCGAAATCCGCAATCCGAACCCCCCGGTTACGAAAGTTGTGGATGCACTGCTTGAAAGCAATAAGAACTGGAGCGGCACGGTCACGGCCGTTGGAGTGGCGGGCACCAATGTTGGCTCGCTTGAAATCTCATCGTTGCCACCGATCAACCTGGGTCAGCGCTTGCGGTATCTCATGCAATATCCGCATGGTTGTATCGAACAAACCACTTCATCGGTGTTTCCCCAGCTCTACCTGGATCAGGTAAAGGCGCTTTCCGATGAAGAAAAGGGGGCGATCCAGAAAAATGTTCGTGCCGGCATCGAGCGACTCAAATTGTTTGTGACCGGAGATGGTGGGTTTGCCTATTGGCCTGGTAACCAAGATTCCGACAGCTGGGGCTCAACATACGCAGGGCATTTCCTGCTCGAAGCAGATGCCAAAGGTTATTTTGTTCCGAATGACATGATCAAGCGCTGGAAGAAATATCAACGTGCGAAATCTGTAGAGTGGAGGAAGAACAAAGAATACCAGAGCAGCGAGCTGATACAAGCTTACCGGTTATACACACTTGCACTGGCAGGCGATGCGGACCTTGCATCGATGAACAGACTTCGCGAGATGGGCAACTTGCCCGTGGTGTCAGCCTGGATGCTTGCGGCATCGTATGTGAAAGCCGGTCAGCCCGAGGCGGCGAAGGCTTTGATTGCCAATCTGCCTTCCAAAGTGAAGCCCTATCAGGAAATGGCGTACTCCTACGGATCAGATGACCGCGACAAAGCTATTATTCTTGAGACCATGCTCCTGCTTAATGACCGGACGCGTGCGTTTGAGTTGGTGAAGGAAATCTCTGCGAGATTGAGCAATTCCAACACGTGGCTCAGTACACAAGCCGTCGCATGGTGTTTGAAGTCCGTGGGAATGTTTGCCGGTAACGAGAAGAAGGGACCTCTGAAGTTTAGCTATACGTACAATGGTAAAAATGTGCCGGTGAGCACCGATCTTCCTGTGGCGCAAGTGCCGTTATCTTTCAACGGCGTAAAAGGTGGTGATTTAAAAATTGAAAGTCAGACGCAGGGAACTTTGTTTGTGCGTGTGATTACAGAGGGAATTCCTGCGCGCGGCATGGAGGAGGCCGCCAATAACAATATGAATATCGCAGTAAGTTATACAGACACGGATGGTAACACAATCGATCCATCTAATCTGGAGCAAGGGCAGGAGTTTATCGCTTCTGTATCCATTACAAATCCGGGCAGCTCTCTGGGGACTTACAAGAATCTTTCCCTCAATCAGATCTTCCCGTCGGGATGGGAGATCAACAACCTTCGCCTTGATGAGGCAGAGGAGAGGCTGAACAGCGATAAAGCTACCTATCAGGATATTCGTGATGACCGTGTTTACACCTATTTCGATCTGGGGACGGGTCAGCGTAAGACGTTTAAAGTCATGCTCACCGCGACGTATGCCGGCAGTTATTATCTCCCGGCCGTCAGCTGCGAAGCCATGTATGATCACGGCATTTATGCCAGAACAAAGGGACAGGTTGTAGAAGTGAGGAAGCGAATGGTGCAATAGAATGGTTCATCCGGATTTTCACCGATTCACCAAATGGGTTTAAACCTATGAATGTGTGGTCTGTGAAAATCTGTGTGTTCTTTCATCGGTGTTAATCCGTGGGAAATTTTTGGGGCTGTCGGGCATTAAAAAGAGGATTCTGATACATGGCGATGCCATTGAGAAGCACTTGATTCTTATTGCTCTTTTCTGTTTTCAGTTTTCTTCAATTCTTCTTTGAAAAAATCCTCCTTAGGGTTCAAGGCGATGGCTTTGTTAAGGTTTTCCCTGGCCAGCTTTTGATCGCCAAGTTTGGAATAGGCAATGCCCAGGTAAGCAAAGGTGTAAGGGGAATTCGGATCGGTCTCTATCCCGAATTTATATACTTCTATCGCCTCTTTGAGTTTATTTTTTTCTGCGAGAAGATAGCCTGCATACAGAAAAGAAGCTTCATCACCCCATGAATAGTCCTTTTGCCGTACGGAGTCACTTTTTGTTGCATTGTAAAAAGTCCGGGCCTTATCTGCTCCTTCGCTCACCAACACTTCGGCAAATGCAAATCCGATAGGACGCGTGATCCGTTGGGGATCTTTTCCGGTGAGCATATCGAAAACAGCATATGCAATTTGACCCGCATGCGATTGATCGTAGTTGCTAACGACTTCCACGGACATGTTCTTTTTCGGTACCAATAGCAAATAGCTATTAAATCCGGTGTCACCACCTGAGTGCGACACGGTTTCTTCGTCGTTGTGCAATCCCAGGAACCAACTCGCACCAACTTTCGGCTTGGTGGTGTCAGGCAAAAACACTGAATTGGTCCATAATATGTTGTACGAACTGTCGGCGAGTATGCGTTTTCCTTTGTACTCGCCACGGTGGAGATTGGCAATGGCATAATGGGTCATCTCAAGCACATTGGAATTCAGCGTACTGCTCGGTGCGTGAATGCGATTGTAAGGATACACGTCGCTAACCATGGGCTTTCCGACCCAGATGTGGCCAGAAACTTTTAATGAATCCGGCACTTCGGAATAGAAAAAGCTCGTGTTAGGCATTTCCAGTGGATCAAGAATATTTTTTCGGATGTAAGATTCAAATGGAATCCCGGACACCTTGGTGATGAGAACGCCGAGAATTTCATAGGCGTTGTTACTATACGCCCAATCCTTACCAGGAGCAAACCGCATCTTGTCTTCAGACATCCCGCGCACATATCTTTCAGGGGCGCCCTCGTCATGCTGAGGCTTATCCCATTCGTAGTCATCCACGTCGCCAATGCCCGACGTATGGTTGAGCATTTGCCTGATGGTGATGTTTTTATAATTGGGGTCAGCCAGTTTGAAATAGGGTAGGTACGTAATCAGTTTTTCGTCGAGGTTGATTTTCCCCTGCTCTACCAATTGCATGATCGCAGTCGCGACTACCGTTTTTGATACCGATGCCCAGTGAAAATCGTACGTAACCTTCATGGGTTGTTTGGTGTCGATGTTTCGATAGCCAAATGCGCCGCTGTAGACCGTCGAATCGTTTCTGGTTGCCGCGACGGTTATACCCGGAATGTTGAGCCTGGTCACGGAACCTTGAATGAACTCGTTGATTTTTTTTGTCAAGGCATCTTCTCCGGGATTGGCGGGTGTTGGTTGCTTACAGGAGACCAACACCAATGCGGCAGCGGTCAGAAAGAACAAAATTGATTTCATGGCGATTGGATTTTAATCAGATAAAGCTAGTGGAAACGCAGGATGATCAGTATTATTTTTTCGCCGACTTTGTCTTGCAGAGGTCATATTTCGTCGGCGACAGGAGTTAATTTTGTCAAATGAATAGTCCATTAACAGATAAATTATCGATCCGGGGTATGCGCCCCGATGATGCAGGGGTAGTGGCAGACATGATCAAGTCATTGTATCAAAGTCTGGGTGCGCCGGAGGGCTATATGAACGATGATAAAATCAGGCTAACGTTTGATCAACTATTCAAAAATCCAGGTTCTATTGAGGTGGATATCCTCGAGTGCAATGGAGACATAGCCGGCTATGCTCTTCTTTTCAGCTATTGGTACAATGAATTTGGCGGCTGGGTTTTGAATATCGATGAATTGTTTGTGAAGGAGGAGTTTCGCGGCCGCGGAAACGCTAAGGATTATTTAAATGTCTTGCTGTCGCGGAAGGAATTCGTTGCCCACACACTGGAAGTTTTGCCTGAAAACGAAAATGCCTACGCACTTTATAAGAAGAGCGGTTTCGAAAAAAAGGAGACAATCACTCTGGCCAGGATGCTCGAGATGTAGAAGTGATGTTAAATATATCACATGCAGTGCCTTCGCAGCTGATGAAGAATCAGTCGAACAGTTGAGCGTCAATTCAACTTAAAAAGAATGGGTAATGTAAAACGTTGTTTTACGGGCTTGTGCTTTTGCATCGCCGGAAGCCAGTTGGGACATTCTTTGATCAGCCGCATTGCCTCCTGTTGACACTCCTCATCGGTGATAATGGTCGCCGGTGGGAGACCGTAGCCTTTTAGTTCTTCCTCCGGTACTGTTCTGACGGACTCCTTGTCAATCGATCCGTCCTTGTTAATTACAAATTCAACGTAAACCCTGCCTGAAATCTTTTTCTTTCTTGCCGCTTTGGGATATTTCTGGTTTTCGCCCAGGTATCTGTACAGTTTGGCCATGCCACCAGGAAATGAGGCAGATTCCTCTATCAGGGTAAATACCTCCTGGCTTATAGTGTCCGTTGCGCTATTCGCATCCTGAGCCTGAATTTCAAAGGCTACAAATACGAGACAGCATGCAAACAATTTCTTCATTTCCTGAGTTTTATCAGATGAGGGAGGGCTCAAATAACAAAAATTGAGGTTGATATTATAACTCCCCTATTCTTCTTAATTCCGTAAATTTACGCTTCAGACTTAATGTGAATGGCAGCTAAAAACGACTTCCGCTTTTCTACTGGACCCGAGCCCCACCGCGGGCGCACGCGAGAGATCATGGTTAAACACCCGGAGGTTAAAACTTTGATGGGTAAGAACCCTCTTTCTCTGTTGGCAATACTCGGTCTCGTGGGTGGAATGGTCGCCATTTCCTATTTCGTCAGCAACGTATCGTGGTGGATCGTGATCGCAGCGGCCTACGTTGTAGGCGCCTTCGCCAACCACGCCCTTTTTGTGATGATCCACGAGTGTACTCATAACCTGCTGTTCAAGAAAAAGTCATGGAATCTGGCAGCGGCGATCTTTGCAAACTTGCCGCACACTTTGCCCAGCGCGATTTCATTTGTCAGGTATCATATCAAGCATCATTCTTTCCAGGGTGTACACGAACTAGACGGCGACCTGCCGGACTATTGGGAAGCAAAACTGATCAACCATTCTTTTTTAGGAAAAGCGCTGTGGCTCCTGTTTTTCCCGATCTTTCAGGCGATCAGAACTGTGCGGCTAAAGGAGATCAAACCCGTTGACGGATGGATCGTTGCCAATTGGGTTGTACAGATCGCTTTCGACGTTGCCATCTGGATGTTGTTCGGACCCAAAGCATTTTTCTTTCTGCTGTTCAGCTTCTTCTTCTCTGTGGGACTTCATCCACTCGGGGCGCGATGGATTCAGGAACATTATCTTACACTCGACGAGAAACAGGAAACGTATAGCTACTATGGTCCGCTGAACGCTGTCGCTTTCAATGTGGGCTATCACAACGAACACCATGACTTTCCCAGCATTCCGTGGAATAAGTTGCCGGATCTGAAAAGCACGGCGCCGGAATACTACGACTCCCTGAAGTCTCACAACTCATGGACGAAACTCTTCTTCCGGTTCCTGTTCGATAGCAACATTTCACTGTATATGCGTATCCTCCGTCAGGAACGCGGCAAAGTCGCGCTTACCGATGAGTCAAAGCCGGATGCGGAAATGGTACTCGAGAATACAAACAAAGGGTTCTGATATTTTTCCTTATGAAAAAGTTTCTCGCTGTCGCGATGCTGCTGATGTCAGCTTCAGTTTTTGCTCAAACAAAAACCGAGCAATCGGTACTGAATCTTTCAAAGAAAAAATTTCAATGGCTTATCGAGAAGCAGTACGATTCACTTGATCTGCTGCTCGACGACAAGCTGGAATATGTTCATTCCAATGGCTGGGTTCAAACCAAAGCGGAAGTGATTGCCGATTCAAAATCAGGCAACATGGTCTATCACAGCGTGGATGTGAACGAAGCTCATGCGCGCGCATATAACAATGATACCGTGATCGTAACGGGCAGCGGTGCATTTTCCGGAATCCATGGACAGGCTTTCACAATATCTTTGCACTTCACAGAGGTTTATATAAAATCAGGAAATCGGTGGAAACTGGCTTCACGCCACTCCAACAGGATGCCATGAAGAATTTTATTATCAGGCGAAAGGTTCCCATGATAGCATTGGGACTGCTCCTGATGATCCTTTATTCAGTATGCCTCCCACAAAAACTTTTTGACGATTCCTATTGCACCGTCCTCGAAGATCGGTCAGGCCGTTTGCTATCAGCCTCTATCGCGTCTGACGGTCAATGGCGTTTCCCGGAGTCAGGAAAAGTCAATGAAAAATTTGTGACTGCCCTCGTCACTTATGAAGACAGGAGATTTCGAAATCACTTTGGAGTAGACTTATTGGCTCTCGCACGCGCCACACGCCAGAATATCTCCAGCCAGCGCGTAGTCAGTGGTGGGAGTACGATTACCATGCAGATGATCCGTCTGTCGCGGAAGAACCCACCTCGGAATTTTTTTCAGAAGCTGATCGAAATCATTCTCGCCACGCGCGCCGAACTTCGGTACTCAAAAGACGAAATTCTCAGTCTGTATGCAGCCCACGCACCTTTCGGGGGCAATGTGGTAGGACTTGAAGCGGCGTGCTGGAGGTATTTTGGCAGAAGCTCCGAAATGTTGTCGTGGAGTGAAGCCGCGTTGCTGGCTGTACTTCCCAATAATCCCTCGCTCATTCACCTTGCCCGCAACCGCGGACAGCTTCAACGGAAGAGGGATCTTTTGCTTGCAAAACTTTTCGCCGCCGGTCACATCGATACACTCAGCTACAACCTCGCCCGTGCTGAGCCCATTCCGGAAAAACCGCAGGCGCTGCCAAGGTTAGCAACCCATCTCCTGGATCGCGTACGGCAGGAAGGATACGATCAGCAGATTGTTCGTTCCACCATCGACCTCGCCTTGCAGGAACGCGTCCAGCGATATGTCGATGACTACCAGGAACGCATGAAGGGCAACCAGGTCTTCAATGGGGCAGTGCTCGTACTTGAAGTCAATACAGGTGAAACGCTGGCATACGTCGGGAATACCAAATCCGGGCAGGGGCATCAAGAACAGGTGGATGTTATTCGTTCCCCGAGAAGCACGGGCAGTATTCTGAAACCTTTTCTTTACGCGGCAATGCTGCATGAAGGAAAGATGCTGCCGACTACATTGATGCCTGATGTGCCCACCTTGATTGGAGGCTTCGCTCCTAAAAACTTTTCCCGGCAGTACGACGGCGCTGTTCCCGCTGACAAGGCGATGATCCGTTCGCTCAACATCCCTGTCGTCTATGAACTGAAAGACTATCGTTACGAAAAATTTTACAATCTATTGAAGGAGATGGGAATGACTACCTTGAAGCGCCCACCAGATCACTATGGATTGTCTTTGGTATTGGGTGGGGCAGAAGGCACGCTCTGGGATATTACCGGAATGTATGCCACAAGTGCCAGGATATTGAACAATTATTTCGAACGCCCCGGTCAGCAAAAATATTCCACCTCTGACATTCACGGTCCGGTATATACAAATGTGGTTTCAAAAAAAACTCTGCAAGCCGAATCGTCATCGCCTTTGAGTGCGTCCTCGATCTGGATCACTTTTGAGAAGCTGAAAGATCTCTACCGGCCAGGTGAAGAAACCGGGTGGCAACACTTCTCCAGCTCAAAAACCATTGCCTGGAAAACCGGTACGAGTTTCGGTTTACGCGACGCATGGGCTGTGGGAGTGAATCCGTCCTATGCAGTGGGAGTTTGGATTGGCAATGCAGATGGAGAAGGCCGTCCAGGTCTTACCGGAACGGAAGCGGCAGCACCTTTGCTCTTCGAAATATTTTCTTCGCTGCCGGCAAATCCGTGGTTTCAAAAACCCAATGGAGAACTCACCGAAATTCCAGTTTGTGCTTTGAGTGGCCAAAGGGCTTCAGCAAACTGTTCAAACCTTGATACGGTTGCTGTTCCATCAGCCGGTCTGCGTTCAGCAGCATGTGTGTATCACAAACTTGTTCATGTTACCAGGGACGGAAAATTCAGGGTGCATAGTGAGTGTGCGGTGGCCGGATCAATGGAAACGGTGAAGTGGTTTGTACTGCCTCCTGTGCAGGAGTATTACTTCAAGAGCAGAAATATTTCTTACCGGACCTTGCCACCCTATCGAGCAGATTGTGCAGATCCTATGTCCGTTGCGTCTGTCGAACTGATTTATCCCAAAGTCAATGCGAAGATTTATGTGCCGGTACAGCTGGACGGCCGGCTGGGAAGCGCGATTTTTGAGGCGGCCCACCGAAGGGCGTCGGCCATGATATACTGGCACATTGATGGCAACTTCGTGGGGGCAACCCAATCCGACCATCATCTTGAGTTCTCGCCGGAGAAAGGGAAGCACCTGCTCACACTGGTTGACGAGGCCGGAGAGTCGATCCAACGCGAATTTGAAGTCATTTCTACCCGGTAATCGTGGCGGGATGTAATATTTTGTAGTAAATTCAACTATTTATTTAAGGCCACAATGATATTATTGCAGATTGTAGGGCTTAAAATCTAAAGTATGAAAGCAATTTTTTTAATGCCATTGGCATTGGTGTTGGTCACCTTACAGACCGGAAACGCCCAAAGTACACGGCGTGAACAACAGGGAAATTTCGTTCTTGTTGTAGGAGCCTACAAAGACCCCAACAATGCGGCAAAGCATGCACGTGATGTAAAAAAGCGAAAATTTCAGCCGACCGTCGAGCTGAACAATGACAAGAATATTTACTATGTGAGCATCATGCAGACTAATGACCATGATGCCGCCATCAGCGAAGCCAAAAAGATGCAGGAGTCAGGCCCCTTTAGAGACGCATGGATATTTTCCCGTGTTCCCTACACGCCGCCTGTGGTCAAACAACCTGATGTAGAACAAACTATTGTAGAGGAGCCCAAGGTGGAGGTGAAGGAACCTGTGGTGACCACGCCGCCAAAAATGACCAAAGCTGATTCGTTGCGTGCCGCTGAAGATAAGATTAAGGAGAAAGTGGAAGCGCAGAAAATGGTGATGAAGAAGGGCGAGATGGAAACCCTCGACTATATTTTCTTTTACAGAGATGCAGCTGTCCTCCGTCCTGAATCGCGATTTGAAGTGGACCGCCTTGTAAAACTTATGCAAGACCACCCCACTGAAAAGATTCGTATCCATGGGCACACCAATGGTAACGATCCCGGTAAGATCATCAAGCGTGGTCCAAGCAGCACCGACTTTTTCTCACTGAACAATACCGTGGAGGATTATGGTTCAGCCAAAGAACTGTCTGAGCTTCGCGCCATGCAAATCCTGGAATACCTTGCATCCAAAGGGATCGATCGCAAAAGGATGAGCACCAAGGCCTGGGGTGGCAAGAAACCTCTTTACAACGTAGACGATGAGAAGGCGGAAGCAAACGTCCGCGTTGAAATCGAAGTTGTAAAAGAAGGCCAGAACTAGCTTCTGCTTCAGGGTCTTTGGTTCATTTTTCGATTATTTGCTATCTTCGAAAATTGAACCCCCCCAACTATGAGGCTAACGGCAATTTTTTTACTGATCGTCGGAATTTCCTTCATCTGTAACCCAGCCGCCGCGCAAACAGCAACACCCGAGTATTACGTTACGATCGGCGTTTTTGGAGTTCACAAAAATGCGCTGGCGTTGACTGAGAAGGCCAATAAGATGGGTTTTAGCGCGCACTATGCCATCAACCCTGCCAAGAGACTCTATTATGTTTATCTGCTCCAGACGAATTCAAGGCGACAGGCCTTCACTTTTGTAATCAAACTGCGCGCAGAAACAGAATTCAAGGATGCCTGGGTGTTCCCAGGACATTTGGGCCAGGATGGAATGACCCTGGAGATCATCGAATCCGGTCAAAACCAGCAGCAGGTCGTCACCAAGGAAGATCCCAACGCGATCAAGCAACAGCCTGTAACTGAAGAACCCGTCAAGGACGACCCCGTCAAAGAACAGCCGGTGGTTGATACTCCGAAAGTCGATTCATCAGCCATCGTCAAGCCGGTTGCCAAGAAAACAGCGAAAGGAAAATTCTTCAACTTTCGATTTATCAATGCGGAGTCGGGCGCAGAAGTGCGCGGTGAAATTCACCTCGCAGAATCCGATAAGGCCACACAATATCAGGCTTTTAAAGCCAATGAGTTGGTGGATGTAAATGCTCCGCGCAACGCAGCAGGTGCCTACTACGTGACTACGGTGGCCCCGGGATACAAAGCACTTGAAACCAGCATTAATTATAAGGACCCGTTGCCTTCTTCTTCAGGCACTGGTCCGGATGGTGAGATCATCATTCCCCTCGCACTCCAAAGAGCGAAACGCGGAGATTATATTGAATTTAACAACGTCAGTTTCTATCGCAACTCCGTGATTATGCAGCCTCAATTCAAAGATGAGATTGATGGCCTGGCAGGATTGATGAAAGAAAACACAAACTACAAAGTCCGTGTTCACGCTCACTGTAACGGAACGGAACCACGGGATATCATCACGCTTGGGACCAGCACGAAATTTTTTGAAAGCGACCCTGGCAATCAGAAAATTACCGGATCAGCCAAAGAACTTACTGAGCTAAGAGCCGAAGCCGTGAGGAGATACCTCGTCTCCGAAGGCATCGCAGTCGAAAGGATCATGACAAAAGGTGAAGGTGGTAAGATGATGGTCTACCCCCAGAACAGTGTCTATGCCAACTACAACGACCGTGTCGAAATTGAAGTTGTGAGGCATTAAACGTTGACAGTCGCCGGTTTCCGACCGCCCGTACTAGCAGGGGACGGGTAAACGGGCCACCGGCCACTTTCAGGTTGTCATTGCCTTCAGAATATCATGGTGGGTAATGATGTGAACTTTCATCGTGGCATCGCGTACCAGGAGTGCCTTGTTGTTTTTGTTCAGCATGGATGAAAGCACATCGAGTGTTGTGTCCAGGGCAACAAACTGCATAGGTTTATCCATCAAATCGCCGACAGAACTGTCTTTGACTGCAGGATTTTCAATAATCTTTTCAAGCAAGCTGGCCGACGCAACGCTGCCCACGAACTCGGAATCATCCACAACCGGAATCTGGTCAATTCCCTGCTGGTTCATGATCTTGATGGCTTCTCCAATACGCGAATTCTTTTGCACGGTGAAGAGGCTGTCTTTCCCATTCCGGTTCGAAATGATATCTCTTGCAGACGCGAAGTTTCGTTCTTCGAGGAAACCGTGATCTTTCATCCAATTGTCGTTGTATACCTTGTTGAGGTAACGCGTGCCATGATCCGGAAGCAGCACCACCATCACGTCGTCTTTTTTCATGTGATCACGCGCGTATTCCAAAGCGCCGTGCATCGCTGAACCACTGCTCCACCCCACGAACAGACCTTCTTCACGTGACAGCCTGCGCGCCATGATCGCGCCGTCCTTGTCGGTGACTTTGATGAACTGATCGATGACATCGAAGTTCACGTTCTTCGGCAGGATGTCTTCACCGAATCCTTCTGTCAGGTACGGATAAATTTCATTCTTATCAAAGATGCCCGTCTCCTTGTATTTTTTGAAAACCGAACCGTAGGTGTCAATACCTACCGTGATCAGACTGCTTTTTTGTTCTTTCAGAAACCTGGCGGTCCCGCACATGGACCCGCCGGTACCAACGGTCGCAACGTAGTGTGTGATCTTTCCGCCGCTTTGTTTCCAGATCTCAGGACCGGTTGCTTCGTAGTGCGCAGCTGTATTAGACAAATTATCATATTGATTCGGATAATATGAATTGGGGATATCCTTATTCAGTTTACGCGCCACAGAATAGTAAGATCTCGGATCCTCGGGCTCAACATTCGTCGGGCATACGATCACCTCGGCGCCCACTGCTTTAAGGATATTGATTTTTTCCTGCGACTGCTTGTCGGCCATAGTGAAAATGCAACGATAGCCTTTGGCAATGGCCGTGAGGGCAAGGCCCATGCCTGTATTGCCAGATGTTCCCTCGATGATCGTGCCGCCGGGTTTCAGAATACCTTTCTTCTCTGCGTCCTCGATCATTTTCAACGCCATACGGTCTTTCGTCGAGTTGCCAGGATTGAAATATTCAACTTTCACTAGGATTGTGCCCGGAATGCCCTGATTGACTTTGTTGAGTTTTACCAGGGGCGTGTTGCCGATGGTTTCGACAATGGAGTTGTAGATCATAACAAATAGAAATTTCGCGCCGCAATGTACGAAAAGACCGCGTAGGCCCTCACAAGTGTTAGGGCGATTTCAAGCCGTGGCCCCAGCGAGCAGGTACATGACGGCCATGCGGATCGCTACGCCATTCTCCACCTGGTCAAGGATTATGGAATGGTGGGAATCAGCCGCGTCACTGGTGAGTTCCACGCCCCGGTTGATAGGGCCCGGGTGCATGATGACGATCTCGCGTTTCAGGCTGTCGAGGATTTTTTTTGTAATCCCGTAATAGAGCGTGTATTCGCGTAACGAGGGGAAGTACTTGATTTGCTGGCGCTCGAGTTGGATTCGCAATACATTAGCGACATCACACCAGTCAAGCGCTTTCCGGAGATCCCATTCGACCTTGACACCGAGCTCGCCGATGTACTTAGGCAGAAGTGTAGGGGGTCCACACACCAGCACTTCAGCCCCGAGTTTTTTCAAAGCGAAGATGTTGGAAAGCGCTACCCGCGAGTGAAGGATATCGCCGATGATGGCCACCTTCTTTCCTTTCACAGTCTTCAGTTTTTCACGGATGGAGAAAGCATCCAGCAACGCCTGGGTTGGGTGTTCGTGCGTGCCGTCGCCGGCATTGATAATATTGGCTTTGATGTGCTTGGACAGAAAGTGCGGCGCTCCCACGCTGGCATGACGCATGACGATCATGTCCACTTTCATCGCAAGGATGTTATTGACGGTGTCCAGCAGTGTTTCACCTTTTTTTACCGAACTGTTTGATGCGGAAAAATTGATCACATCGGCTGAGAGTCTCTTTTGGGCGAGCTCAAACGAAAGGCGTGTCCGTGTAGAGTTTTCGAAGAATACGTTGGCGATGGTTACGTCGCGCAGAGACGGCACTTTTTTGATCGGCCGATTGATAACCTGTTTGAAATTGTCCGCTGTTTCGAAGATTAATTCGATGTCATCGCGCGTGATGTTTTTTATTCCCAGCAAGTGCGGCTGACTCAGTCGTGACATAGGTTCAATCTTTGTTTATTAACCAAATCTTGTTGTGTTTATGCAGAGCGTCCAACTCAACCAATACACGCTGACTCTCCATGGTGTTCACGTATTTACCGACGTAATTGGCGGCGATCGGAAGTTCGCGGGTGTGTTTGCGATCAATCAGCACAAGCAACTCCACTTTCTCAGGTCTGCCGAAAGCGATCATTGCGTCCAGGGCTGCCCTCACGGTGCGGCCGGTGTACAACACGTCGTCGATGAGCACTACTTTCTTTTGCTCGATCAGGAAGGGCACCTTGGTCTCAGCGGCTTTCGATATCTCCCGACGGCGGAAGTCGTCGCGATGGAAGGTAGCGTCCAGATAGCCAAGGGGTATGGTACGACCTACATTCTTTGATAATTTTTCCTGGATCCATTCCGCAAGAAAAATCCCACGGGGCTGTAGGCCAAGAAGCACCGTATCGTTAAAGTCTGCGTGATTTTCAATTAATTCCTGGCAAAGACGATCGACCGTGATAGCGAGGAGGTCGGAGTCAAGGATGAGCTTTTTCTGCATGCCTGGTGGGGCAAATATACAAGTTATTTGCCGATCCACCGGCTAGTGGTAGGCGATCTTGTTTACAAAGAAAATTTTGCGGGTGGCGCTGGCGATATTTTTGTTTCTCAATTTCTGGACGCCGTAAGCATAAAAGTATTTGCCGTACCAATAGTCGAGCTGCTCATTTTCAACGCCCTTGGTGTCCAGTTCCTCGCTGCTGGCGGACGGGCGCATTTCGTCCTTGGATTTTCCTTCGATCACATTAGAGTCCCGGATGATCTTTGAGCGGAGAGAATTTTCGAACAGGTACATCATTAATATCCGGTCTTCTTCGGTCTTGATCTTAACGAATTGTTCGAGCTGGAACGATTTCACGTCGTTGATCTCGAAACTGTTGTCCCATATGATCTTTCCATTCGGGTCAAAACCGACAACTACTGCATGCGTGTATTGATAACCATCGAAGATGAGGTCGCCACGCTGATTGGGCGCATTGTAGAGGCCGCCATACCATGGATAAAACATCCGCGACCGGTTGGTAGGGTAATAGCCAGCCGGATAAATGTATTTTGGATAAAAAGCCTCGCCGGCCATGATGTATTGATTCTTGTAAGGAATGATATCGTGAATCAGTAGTTTATAATTGAATTTTATTTTCTTTCCCCGAATGGTCCGGCGCTCGATCCTGTCCTGCACCCGTTTTTGTCTTTTCGCTTTCATGTAACTGAAGAAGTTTTTCAGCTCCGCAAAATTGTAATAACGGATGGCATATTCTCCCATGGGATTAATGCCGGCTACAAAGATTCCGCGTGAATAATCCGAGAACCGGCCATAAACACCTGCAACCACCTGGTCGCCATTGGGAAGTTTTACAGATCTGCCAAAAATCAAATTCTTGTTTTCTCCCGGTTCGAGCACGGTGGTCTTGATAAGATCGCCCTGCGCGTCGTAATTCCTGATCCACAGAGATTTCTTCTTTTCGTAATTCCTGGCGCACACCACGATATCAGAAGATCCGTCGGCGTAGGTTTTCATCTGATCGAGTTCGCCAATTTCATTGAAGAACCCCGGAAGAACCTTGGCCTGTCTCGTGCCGAAATTAAAATGCAGCACGATCGGACGGTAGTTGAAATAACCGCCGATGAGCGCCGCCTGCGGTGTCACTTCAAATTCGTTTGGAATAAACGGTATGAAATTACTGACTGAATACGTCGTGAAAGCACCGTTCGAGGTACGAACTGCAACGATCACAAAACCACCACCAATCACATTTCGTTGTCTCAGCAACATAAAGATGGCGTCTCCGCTGCGTCGAACCAGTGTGAGCGTCAGTTCTTTTACAATGTTGATGTTTCCCCGCCAGGTTTCCCGCAGCGAAGTGTCCATGCGTATCAACTCGATTTGATCGTCTGTTTTTCCGAAAGCGCGGCGGTAAAGCATCAAGCCGTCTTCATCCAGGTTCACGGCTTTGTATTTCTCCATATCCTCAGGCTGCAGCGGAAATTCCGTGCGCGCAATCTGCATTACCTGTGCTTGAGAACAGATGCTAACCAAAACCAGAAAACAAAGGGCCGCAGTGCTCTTAATCGACCCGAATACTGTTGACATAAAATACATACCTGGTTCTTTCCTCTTCCCGTGCGCTTTCTTTGACCGTTTGGTACCCCCAAACGTAAAATGTTTTGTCGTGCCAGAAACGCAGCGTCCCCTCATTACGATCCTCGGCTTTCAGATGCTCGTTGCCTTTTAACTGAACCGTACTTTGTTTCATCTCTGAGACTTCTTCAGCATCGCCATGCTCTTTCTCGTAAATGATGTTCGACTCCTTTTTATACAGGATCACAATGCTATCCTCTGCCACCGTGAAGTCAGCTACCTGCTCCAGGTGCGGTATTTTAATGTTGTCCAGTTTCATGCTCGCATCTTTCTCAACTTTCCCCTTGGGATTGAATTTCAGAACGGTGGATTCAACAATATGCGAATCTGCCTGGCGTGGTGAGTTGGAATACGGCATACCGGGCGAATTGTAGTATCGTGAGGAATACGGCGTCATACCGTAAGGATAGTAACTAAAGGGATAAGGGTTGTAGAAGGAAGAGGAATACGGGTAGGAACCGTAAGCATTCATGGACGATGAGTTCTGATAATACAATTCAGCCAGCAAATAGAATCCATCTTTCCTTTCGTCAATCCTATGCAATGACACGTGGATATTATAGTCGGGTAACTTGCCCTGTGATTTGGATTTGTTCGACTTTGAGATCACCCGTTCCGCCTTGCGGGCGCTGAGGTATTGAAGAAAGTGGGGCAAGGAAGTAAAGTCGGTATAGTTCACTTCCTGCGTCGAGAAGGGATCCACCACCACGGAAAAGAAACCCATGGGCGGTTTTCCAACTCCTTCTGAGTACGTACCAATAATGATCATCTCGTCGCGTTCAAGGCTGCTGGTCATTGCGGTTGAAACCGTGTAACGGGAATCGATATCGATGATATCATCGATCAGTAAATTGCCTTCATGATCGTAAGTTCTCACGATCACCGTCTTCTTTTCCTTGCCTATTCGCTCAGCAAGGAGCACATTAAAACTCTGGTTTTGATTCGCGCGCACGTCGAGTAGTGAGATATTCGATACGAATAAACCTGGCAACACTTTGGGGTGATCACTAGACCGATCATATAGCAATACAGCCGGCTCATTGTTCACATACCCTCCGAATATGGCGCTGCTGCCCGACATGGTGAAGTGCGTGATCTTGAACTCCATTTCGAACTTGATCTGGTCGGTCTCGTAGACTTTGTCATGAAAAGGGATGGTCAGGAGCTGAAAGTGATTGAAATTGGTTTCTCCTTCACGGAAAAGCAGGTACAAACGAGTCGGTTCGTATTCATAGCCGACCAGCACCACGCCTGGCTTCACCTCCAGCTCGGCTGACCAGACAGCAGTAAGTGTCGTATCGATTATTTCGAGTTCCCATTTACCGGACTTTCCCGTGAAGGCGCCCCTTCTCTGCTCCCGGACTATTGCAATGCCTTCTTTCTTTAGCGAGATGACCGTATAGCCGTCGTCTGAAGGTTTGACCTCTTTCTCAAAACGTGCTGGTTGCTGCAATTGTGCGACCGTCACGTGGCCGGACACGAGAATTAAAATGAAAGAGAGAAAAAATCTTCTGCAGTTCAAGGCTTCGCACTTAACGCTACAATCCGGTCAAATTCTTCCTTTGAAACGGGCTGCACGGAAAGTCGTGATACCCTGACGAGGACCATTTTCTGGAGCGACTTGTCTTGCTTGATTTTGGCCAACGACACGGGGTTGGCCAACGCTTTCAATGGCGCGAGGTCCACCGCTATCCAATCCGGCGCTTTCGGTTCAGGATATCCCTCGCGAGTTACTGTGGAAATGCCCACCACAGACTTTTCATCACCTGTGTGATAGATAAAGGCAGAGTCACCTTTTTTCATTTCCTTCAGATTTTTCCGGGCCTGGAAGTTTCTCACCCCGTCCCAGACCGCTTTTTTATCCTTTTGCAGATCGTTCCAGGAGAAGGTTTCAGGTTCAGTTTTCAACAGCCAATAGTTCATAGGGGATTGAATGTATTTGGACACCTAAAATACTAAATAGCGTCCTGAAAAAATGATACCATCCGATACCCCTGGCGAGGGTATTCTTGACAAAGTGTAAATTTGATTTTTCCACTTAAGCATGAAGTTGCTGATCCTGCGTTTCTCGTCCATTGGCGACATCGTACTCACGACGCCGGTAATTCGCGCTCTCAAAACTCAGGTAGACAACGCTGAAATTCATTTCGCTACCAAAATTCAGTACCGCGATTTGTTCGAGGCGAATCCTTATGTCGATAAAATGCATTACCTCACGGACAGTTTACCTGACCTGATCAATAAACTCGCCCGCGAGGATTTTGATTGTGTTATTGATCTCCATCATAACATCCGGACGTGGCGTGTCAAACGTGCCTTGGGCAAAAGGTCATACAGCTTCAGGAAACTGAATGTCGAAAAGTGGCTGATGGTCAATTTCAAGATTAACAAGTTGCCCAATATTCATATCGTGGACCGTTACATGGAGACCGTGGCGCCCTTGGGTGTGAAAATGGACGCCCTGGGATTGGATTATTTTATCCCGGAAAAGGATGAGGTCCCGCTGGAATGGCTGCCCGCAGATTTCAGAAAGGGATATATCGTATTTGCCATAGGCGCACAGCATGCCACAAAGAAACTTCCCGTGAATCGCATCATCGAATTGTGCGACAAGATCAACAGGCCCATCGTATTGCTTGGCGGAAAAGAAGATTTTGAAAACGGTGAGCAGATCACAACTTTTTTTAGCCGGCGCGAAACCAGTGAAGAAACGGAAAAGGTGCTGGATGAATTGAATAAGAAAACGATTGTATACAATGCCTGTGGCAAATTCAACATCAATCAATCAGCAAGTCTTGTGAAGCAGTCGCGTTATGTGTTCACACATGACACGGGGCTGATGCACATTGCGTCCGCATTCAAAAAAGAAGTATTCAGCATCTGGGGTAGTACAATCCCTTCCTTCGGCATGTACCCCTATCGGACCAAGTTCACAATCCTTGAGAACAATAAACTCTCCTGCAGGCCGTGTTCAAAGATTGGATTCGATCAATGTCCAAAGGGCCATTTCAAGTGTATGAACCAGGTCGATTTTGATTTTTACGTCTCCTGATTCAATACGGTCGGCTGACCTGATTACATACCGGGGCTATCTCGAATGTATTGTTGGTGGATTTTAGTCAATCCAAAAGCCCCCGTTTTTTAATATTTTTACCTTCTTATCAGACTGCGTTATGATTAAAGCTTTAGGATGCTTCTTAGGACTGATGCTCGCCGCTTCGGCGGTATGTGCCCAGGGAACTTATACTTCCACCGGGGTGACGAGCAACTGGAACCTAACCACAACCTGGTCGGGGAATGGCCTGGATTCACCTAACGATGGAATTCCTGACGCAGATGACATTGTTATCATCGCAACGGGCACTACCGTCAACGTGAATGTGGCCTCTTCCAGCGGCAACCTTACGATGAACGGTACTGCTACGATGACAGGCACTGCGACGTTGACAATTGCTGGCAGCCTGACGCTGAATGGAAATAGTCAGGTGTCTACGGGTACTTATACCGTTGCCGGAACTTTTTCGGTACCCGTTGGTCAAATCGGAACATTCGGAGGAATCGATATTACAATCAACGGAACGACATCGATCGGTGGATATTTTTACCTCGGCATTTCAGGCACGGGTACCAAACGTTTTAATAACACGATTACCGTTAACGCCGGTGGAACTTGGGACAACATCGTAGGTGAGGATCCAATTGTTAACTGCAGCATCGTGAACAGCGGCTCATGGCCGGTGCCAACAGGTGGAAATGGGCGGTATAACGTAACCACCGGCGGCCCCTACACTTACACTGGCAACACGGAGATCGCGATGACCCGGTTGAACATACAGAATGGTTTCACATCTACGGTGACGAATCTCGGTATCCTCCGCCTCTCGAAGAATGGACCCGATGCACTCACGGTGCAGAACGCGGCGGCCACGTTTTTCAACGGAGACGGAGTTGCTAATGCTTTGCTCCGGCTTGCATCATTCCCCACTTCCGTGGATGCAGGCGGCAGTGGCACGGCAAACTTCTCACCGACTAACAATACCGTTGAGTATTTGTATGGAGGAAATCAAAATGTTTTTGCAACGACTTACTATAATCTGACCTTTTCGACATCTGGTATCAAGACGTTGCAAGGCGCTACAACGATTACACATACACTAACGATTCAAAATTCAGCAATACTTGACGCCAATACACAGACGCTCAATGGCGCCGCAAACCTCATCATGACAGGAACCTCCGAGCTCAGGCTCGCGAAAAACAACGTAACCCTGCCCGAACTTACAGGAGCTTCCAATTCTCTGGGATCCACTACAACCATCACTTTCAATGGCTCCGGCAACCAGACTGCGAAAAGCAGCGGTACCTTTCCTTACCAGAATGTCAACATTTCCGGGACTGGAGTCTCGACCGTGGACTTCTCCTCTGTGTCCAATATCGGTGGCAACCTTGTGTATTCAAATAGCGGACAAACCACCAATAATCCGGTAATAACGGTAGGCGGTACGTTTAATTATGGTTCTTCGGCGACCACTACGCTGGCCAACAATATGACCACGGGTAATTTTATTTTTTCTGCAGGAACGCTTGATTATAGTGGTCGCACAATCACGATCAATGGTAACAACGGCACGTGGACGTTCAATGGTGGTGGAAGTTTTGTAAATGCGTTGAGTACGGTCGTGTTCACTACGGGCACGAACCAAAGGATCACCGGTACCACAAGTACCAGTTTTGTCAACCTGGTAATCAGCAATCCCAACCATGTTACACTGAGTGGTGTCGATGCCTCGGCAACCACTTCGCTTACACTAACGAATGGAAACCTCATCACAGGTACCCGCTTTGTTTCTGTGTCTGCGGGAGGCACCGTGACAGCCACAAGCGGATGGGTGAATGGAAACCTGAAGAAAAATATTCCACTTGGTGCGCCGACGGTCACTTTCGAAGTGGGGGGCGCTACAACCTATGCACCGGTGACATTGGCTTTTACGGGCGTCACTCTTTCGAATAACACCACGGTCTCCACCACGGATGGAATTCACCCAAATATAAACGCATCGAATATCGAGCCCAATAAAAGTGTCAATCGCTATTGGACTATTACCAACAACAGTACGGCATTTACCAGCTACGATGCTACATTTAATTATGTGGCGGGAGACAAGGATGCGCTCTTCGACTTTACGACCGCGCAGGTGCATCGCACCAATGGGATCAGCTGGTTTTCGACTACGGCGGGAACGCGCACCGCAACATCTACGCAATTCACTGGCGAGCCCGCAGCCAACCTTCCTAATAATACGGCGGAGGTTTTTGCAATCGGCAATGACATTGTCACCACAGGTATATTCAACAGCCAGACAGGAACGTCGCTGAACTGGAACAATCAACAAACCTGGATACTCAACCGAACCGGAAATATCCAGTTCACCAACGGATCGGCCACCGTAACCGGGACGGGCACTAGTTTTCTCACGGAGCTTTCCAACGGCGATGTGATTATGTTGCAAACAAACCCGGTCTTGACGCAACGTTATACCGTTCTTTCGCGAGCTACCAACACCAGTCTTACGCTCACCTCAAATGTCACTGCAACCAATTCCGGTGGATATGGAAAAGAATACGTACCGAATGCGATCGGGGATGTGGTCACCATTGGCAACACGAATATCGCAGATGCCGCAACCACGGTTTCGCTGAATATGAATGCGACGGTCAACACATTGAATCTCAATATTACACCCACGCCGCTTAACACACCCCAGCAGTTGACCCATACCGGCGCAAATTCACTCACCGTTCAGACTAACGTTTTTGTAAACCAACCCAACAGCGCCGGCACCAATGCATGGAACATTAATGCGGGCTCGGCTACGGTCAATGGCAACGTGAATATTGGCTCGGCGCAGTCGGGTGCAACCAAGGTAGCACAGGTTACGATCACTACGGGGTCGCTGACTGCTGGAAACGTGGTTTACAATACAACCGCTAACTCAGGTGACGAGGCGATGGCCCGACTCGATATGTCCGGCGGAGCAGGGGGTATTTTGAATTTGACGGGATCTTTCAGTTTCGTTAACAACCGCGGTCGACTGATTCCAGGGGCAGGAACCAACAGCACAGTGAATTTTAACCGCACATCGGGCGGACAAACGCTGGATATGTCGCAACCCAACTCCAATGCAGCCGCGACAAATTTTATTTTCAGCAACCTGTTGTTCAACAATACAAGTGCTGCCGGGGTGACCATTACCGGCGCAAGCATCACCACGACCAACGTGACCGGTAATTTCCGGGTACAAACCGGAACGGCATTTACTGATGACAACGTTGCGATTACAGGAGGAGGCGCGCGTTCATTCCAAATTGATCCAGGTGCCGCATTTGAAATGAAAGGCGCGAGTTCCACATTTCCTACCGGCTATGGTACTTTCAGTCTTGGAACAACAGCCCCATTTGGTACGGTGCGATACAATCAAACTTCGCCTGCAAGCATTACCATCGCCAACCAGTCTTACGGGAACCTGACCTGTTTGCGAAGTGGTATCACCTTCGCTTTCACCAACACCGCCGTTTCTATCGCGGGTTCATTGACCATCGGTGATGGCACTTCCACACCTACTGTCACAGGTGCAGGAGGAGCATGCGCGCCAAGCATCAGCCGGGATGTAATCATCAATACTAATGCGACGCTTGATGCTTTGTCTTCGCAAATCAATAGCATCAGCGTTGGCGGCAACTGGACCAACAACGGCACATTCACATCGGGAGGCGGTGGCCGGACTGTGACTTTCACTGGCGTGAGTCTGTCGCAGCCGCAGATCATTTCCGGCACATCATCAACTAGTTTTAACAGGATGACGGTAAACAGCGCGAACACCACCGATCTGGTCCAGATGAATAGGAACGTCACCGTCTCAGGCATTCTTACCCTTACGAAAGGCGGGTTGGCCCTGAACGGAAATACGTTGTTTGTCACCAGCAATTCTACCACTGCGATTGCCAGCGGTGGATCATTTCCATCCCAGGGATATATTAAAAGCGAAAGTACTTCGGCTCCCTATGGAGAAGTGAACTGGGCAACGGGTATCCAAACCGGCAGCTTTGTTTTTCCATTCGGAAAATCTTCGACCGAGTATATTCCATTGACCATAAACAAGACGGTAGGCGGGGCGCCCGCTGCCGGAACCATCTCGGCATGGACGTACGCTTCGGCTACAAACAACACACCGCTTCCGTCTACGGTGACAAACCTGACCGGCACCTCCGGCGGCAATTCGGTGGCGGACCGATTCTGGGGAATCACGTTGAATGGTTACACGACGACGAAGCCGGTTGCAACATTGACTTTTACAGCTGTGGGCGGCTCAACGCCGATTACCACACCACCCAGCGAGCGACCGGGTACGAAGAGCGATCTGACGACGGTGACCACGTCACCAGCGGGAATTGCTGCGCAAGGATGGAATCCCTCCGCTTACTGGGATCCGGCTGTTGCGGGGCAGACGTTTGCGAACAACTCACCCAACACCGGATTTTTCCAAGTGACAGCTCCTGCGGTTACGCTGCAGAACACCTATGTGCCGTGGGCGCTAGCAGACGCTTCCGTACCATTGCCGATTGAGCTCGTAAAGTTCGAGGCTTTGCCCGAAGGAAACAGGGTGGCGTTGAACTGGGTAACTGCATCGGAACTCAACAATGATTTGTTTTCCGTAGAAAGGTCTGAGACGGGAGAAAAGTTTACAGAGATACTCTCCGTGAAGGGTGCGGGCACCAAGAGCAGTGAATCGGTGTATTCCGTATATGACCAGTTTCCAAAACCAGGGATTACTTACTACCGCCTGAAGCAAACGGACTACAGCGGGGTCTTTACCTATTCACGAATCGTGAAAGTAGATATGCCCAGCCGTTTGTTCTGGAGTATTTACCCCAACCCGGTTGCTGGTTCAGAATTGAATGTGCGAATGCTCGAAGGTGATTTGGGTAACGATATTCAAATCAGGCTTTCAGATGCCAGTGGGCACGAATTCTTCACAAAAGTGATCCAACAGCTTGCTACGACAGACATCACGATCGATTTGGGGCAAAAACTCTCCGGAGGAATTTACATTCTCTCAGTTGCGTCTGGTAACCAGATTATCAGGCAGAAGGTCGTTGTCACTGGAAACTAGTAAGCACGCACCAGCCTGCCTTCCATGTAGTTTACATACGATTTATTGGCGACCATCATGCCTCCACGGGTTGGATAGTCTCCCGTAAAATACCAATCACCGGAATGATTGGGGATGGCTTTATGCAGTCCTTCCACTGTCTGAAAAACAACCTTGAGTTCTGCCTTCATGTCGGCAGGCTTCACGATGTCGGCGATCTTGTCTGAAATCTCTTCGTAGGAGAATTGATCGTACAATTTCTTCACATGATTGACGGGTCGATCATCAGCGGCAGCCCGTTGACATTGTTCATACACTTCGCCCAAAAGATAGTCTTTGCCTTGCTCTTTCAGCAGTTGGATCACAGCACGGAAGGCGACAAAGTCACCCATACGGCTCATGTCAATTCCGTAGCAGTCCGGGAACCGGATCTGTGGCGCGCTGGATACCACCACAATTTTTTTCGGTCCAAGCCGGTCGAGGAGTTTCAAAATACTTTTTTCGAGTGTGGTACCACGCACAATCGAGTCGTCGATTACGACCAGGGTGTCCTTGTCCCGGTTCACCACCTCATAGGTTGTATCGTATACATGCGCCACCATCTCATCCCGATGGTCGTCGTCGGCAATGAACGTGCGAAGCTTTGCATCTTTGATCACAATCTTCTCCACACGCGGGCGGAACGACAAAATATCTTCCAGGGAATCTACAGAAGGCTTGCCGTCGATGATGATATCGGTTTGCTTCCTGATCAAATAGTTCTCCACTTCCGCCATCATCCCATAGAAGGCGGTTTCCGCAGTGTTTGGAATGTAAGAGAAGATGGTGTTTCGGAGATCGAACTGGATCGCTTTCAGGACCTGCGGTACGAGCAGTTTCCCCAACATCTTCCGTTCACGATATATATCCGGATCGTTGCCCCGCGAGAAATAGATGCGCTCGAAGCTGCAGGAAGTTTTCTGAGCGGTCGGCAGTATCTGGTGTTGCGCATACTCGCCGCTCTTGGTGATCACCAATGCATGTCCTGGTTTCACCTCTTCGATCTGACTATACTCAATGTTGAAAGCGGTCTTAATCGCCGGTTTTTCCGATGCCACGACCACCACTTCTTCATCCGCATAGTAATAGGCAGGGCGGATGCCATTGGGATCCCTCACCACAAAAGCCGAACCTGAACCAGTCAACCCGGCCATCGTGTAGCCGCCGTCGAAATCCTTGCAGGCTCTCCGCAGCATGCGGGGCACATCCAATTCATTTTCGATGATATCGGAAACCTCTTTGTTCGAAAACTGGTCCTTATACTTTTCAAATTGAGTCTGGACTTCTTCGTCGAGGAAGTGGCCGATCTTTTCCATCACCGTCACGGTGTCGACTTTGTCTTTAGGATGCTGGCCGAGGTTCACCAGGTTGGTGAAGAGCTCGTCCACGTTGGTCATGTTGAAGTTGCCGGCCATCACAAGCGTGCGTGTGCGCCAGTTGTTCTGCCTTAAAAAAGGGTGGACGTTTTCGATGCTGTTCATCCCATGAGTACCATATCGCAGGTGTCCCAACCACAATTCGCCGGAGAACGCCAGGTTGCGTTTCAACCAACGTTCGTCCTTGAATTTTTCTTTTCCCTCTTTCTGCGCTTTCCGGTATTTCTTCCCGATCTTTTTGAAGAGGCTCGCGACCGGCTGACTCTTCATGGATCGATACCGGCTGATGTACCGGAAGCCAGGTTCCTGATCGATCTTGATGTTGGCGATTCCCGCACCATCCTGCCCGCGGTTATGCTGTTTTTCCATCAGGATGTACATTTTGCTCATCCCATAGGCAGGGCCATATTTCTCGATGTAGTGGGAAAGGGGCTTGCGGAGCCTCACCAGTGCAATGCCGCATTCATGCAGGATCGAATCGCTCATCGGATCAAAAGTCAAAGTTACTCCTATTCGGCCAACCCGTCAAAGACTTGCAATGAAACAACAGGCGGCCGCCTGAAATTCCTCAAGGATGATTTATATCATCTGGCAAGGCCAAGTGCTTTCCAAGTGGAAATAATTATTTTCGCGATAATTTTAATCTATGGTTGAGACTGACATTGTGATCATCGGAACGGGGCCTGTGGGCCTGTTCACCGTTTTCGAGGCCGGACTTCTGAAACTGAGATGTCACCTGATCGATTCGCTGCCTCAGCCGGGCGGTCAATTGATAGAAATATATCCCAAAAAACCCATCTATGATATCCCGGGATACCCGATGGTGAATGCCGGGGAGCTGATCGATAAGCTGTTGGTGCAGATTTCAGTTTTCAAGCCTACCTACACATTGGGAGAAACCGTGGTCACCCTGGAGGAAACCAGTGACGAAAAATATATTGTCACTACCAATAAAGGCACGCAGCACAAGGCACCCGTGGTGATCATTGCCGGGGGGCTGGGGGTGTTTGAACCCCGTAAGCCACCCATCGAAAACCTTGAGAAATTTGAAGACAAAGGCGTTGAATATATCATCAAGGACCCGGAGTTCTATCGAAACAAAAGGGTGGTGATCTCAGGTGGAGGTGACTCCGCACTCGATTGGACCATTTACCTTTCGGAGAACGGAATCGCGCGGGAAATTTCGTTGGTTCACAGGCGCACTTCTTTCCGTGGGCATCTGGATTCGGTGCAGAAGGTGATGGATCTCGCGGCGGCGAAGAAAATAAATCTGATCACAGATGCGGAAGTGACCGGACTCCACGCCAATGAATCAGGAGCGTTGAAAGCTGTGATAATCAAACACGCTGACCTTGGAGAAAATGTCCGCGAGACGGATCACTTTGTTCCGTTGTTTGGCCTGACGCCAAGCCTGGGGCCGATTGCAAACTGGGGCCTGGAAATCGATAAGAATCAGGTGAAAGTTAACACCTTCGACTACTCCACAAACAAGAAGGGAGTTTATGCGGTCGGAGATATCAACACCTATCCCGGAAAGCTGAAACTGATCCTCTGCGGATTCCATGAAGGCACGCTCGCCGTTCAGTCTGCTTTCGCTAAAATCTATCCAAACAAAAAGAACGTATTGAAATATACGACTGTTAATGGTGTGAGTGGCTTTTAAATCAAGGAACTCCACACGTCAGCACATGAAAGACATCAAAGTTACGATCATCGACCGCGAAGGAAAGGAGCACGTACTCGACGGCCCGACCGACATGAACATGAATATCATGGAGCTTTGCAAAGCGTATGAGCTTCCGGTTGAAGGCACGTGTGGAGGGATGGCTCTTTGTGCGTCATGCCAGGTTTATCTCGAGTCGAACACGCCGCTACCGGAACAGGGAGACTCTGAACTCGCCATGCTGGCAGAAGCTTTTCATGTTAAAGACAACAGCCGGTTGGGTTGCCAGATCCGGCTTACCGAAGAGATTGATGGCATTGTGTTGCGGTTGGCACCACGGTAGATATTAACGGTTGACAAGCCCTCACTGCGTTCGGGTAAGTTGACAACATGATCACAACGAAACGAGGGATCTCGTTTAGCTCAATTGCCAACAAGTGACATAACTGGCATTTTGCCAACTGATCATTTGCGCAGCAAATGAATTGTCAACTGCGAACTATTTGCTCTTGGGTAGTGTGAAATAAAACGTGGTTCCCTTTCCCATTTCACTTTCCAGCCAGATCCTGCCGCCGTTTTTCTCAACGAATTCTTTACAGAGTATCAGTCCCAGTCCGGTTCCTTTTTCATTGGCAGTTCCGCGTGTGCTGTAACCCGAAGTTTTCTCAAACAACGTCTCTTTCACTTCCGGTTTGATGCCGATGCCGTTGTCAGATACGGAGATCACGATTTCGTTGTCACGATTTTCAGACTCAACCCAGATCCGGCCGCCGATCTCTGTGAACTTGATCGCGTTCAGGATCAGGTTTCTCAAAACCAGGTTTAGGATATTGCGGTCAGCAAATGCCGCAATGTTTTTATCCGTCCTGTTCTCCATGGTAATGTTTTTTGGATAGAGCGTCTGCAATGCCACGAAACTGTCGTCAACTTTTTGATGAATGTTAACTTTCTCAGGCTGGATCTTCAGTTTGTCCATTTGCAGCAATGTCCAGTCGAGCAGGTTGTTTATGAGCGTGCGGGTGTGATTGAACTGTACACGCAAATTCTTCGAAAGGTTCTGGAACTCATCGGGGGTGATGTTCTTTTGTTCGAGCAGATCGAGCGTACCAGCGAGCGCATTCATGGGCGAGCGTAAATCGTGCGAGATGATCGAGAAAAATTTGTCCTTCACCTGGTTCAGTTGCTCAAGCTCAACGCTGCGCTTCTTGATCTCTTCCTGATGCTCCAGCAAAAGCGTGTTGATGCGTTTACGTCTGCGTCCGCTCCGGTACACTGTAAACAGTAAAATGGCGGTGAGGGCAAACACAATGACCAGGATATTGCTGATCAGTTCCTGTCTTTTGATCTCAGAACTTTGTCTCAGGCGGGCCTGACTGAGCGCTTCGATTTCTGTGTCCTTGTTTTGTGTTGCGAAACGAACTTGGTTTTGGAAGAGTTTTTCCATGTTGGCTTCACTGAATACACTGTCGCGCAGGGCGTCATGCATTTTGAAGAAGTACAGTGATTTCTGGAAGTCAGATTTCTGTTCATAGAGCGAGGAGAGTTCGCGGTAGCACTCCAAGGCGAGGTTTCGGGCATTTAGCACTTTGGATGCTTCCAGACTTCTCATATAAAGTCTCAAGGCTTCGTCAAAATTGCCAGAACGGGCCATCACCATTCCCTTGCCCAGGTCGCTCCGGGCGAGACCGAAACGGTTGTTGATATGGGTTTCCTCGGTGATGACAGAATCATAGTACAACAATGCCTTTCTGAAATCTTTTTTCTCCAGGTAGAGGTCCGCGAGATGAGCCTGTATGCGTGGTATGAGGATCCGGATTTTAAGCCGTCGGGTTTCGCGGAGCGCATCCAGCAGGTTTTTCTCGGCAAGCTCATAGTCATCGCGCTTGGTGTACAATACGCCGAGTTCATCGTAGGTATAGGCAGGCCCTTCGATATCGTGGAGCATTTCGCTCATTTTTGCGGACGCCTGTAGATGGCTGAGCGCAATGTCGAACTGGCCGATTTGTGTGAATACCGTTCCGATGTTGTGGAGGTTGATTGCCATAACGAGGGAATCGTCATGCGTAGG
The DNA here is from genome assembly GCA_044227305.1 of Cyclobacteriaceae bacterium. GTDB lineage: Bacteria > Bacteroidota > Bacteroidia > Cytophagales > Cyclobacteriaceae > ELB16-189. The sequence goes on from JBGAFJ010000005.1 coordinate 377,136, forward strand.
AACCCGGTGAGAATTTTTGGCTATGCGATAGCTCTGGGTAAGATAAAAATATCCTTCTCCATATTCCCCCAAATCGCGGTATCCGGTACCCACATTGTTCATCGCGCGTGCAAGCTGTGCGCTGTCGCCAATTTCCGTTGATATCTTAATACACTGAAAATTATACTTTAAGGCTTCGGCATAATCGCCCTCAATTTTTTCGAGGAAGGCGAGGTGGGCAAAAAGTTTTGCGTTGGCCCAGCTTTCACTGATCTCGCCTGCGATGTCTGAGGCTTCTTCAGCATACCGGCGGGCCTTTGTGTAGTCGTAATATTCTGATTCGCGTGATAGTTTCAGCAAGATCTCAAAACGCACTGAGTCATTTTTCTCGCCAGACAGGCGAGAAATCAAGCTGTCAATTTTGTTTTGGGCTTTGAGCCCTTGCGCTGACAGCAGAAGCAATGCTAAAATAAGGGGCACTCTTGTCATCGTGAATTCCGGCATCAACCAAGGTGGTGATGCACAATTTTTTCCGCTTCGCAGTATTGGCTTCCTGTAAAACTAAAAAATAACGATACATATCCTACCGGCTCCAAGGAGCGGGCAATGGGTTAAATGTCCGTTCACCGCGGTTGTACCGTAAAGCTCCATTAATAATGAATTACAAAATCTTCAAAATAACCCAAAATCCTACATGGATACGTTAAATCAACCCCAAAGCGGATGTTTTTCGAGATGTACAGCCTGGTGAAAAAATAATTTGGTTGAGGCTTCAAACGATTCTGTGTAATCGGTTACAAGAAAATGATCCTCACCAGAAGGATCTTCGCTCAGGAGTTCATTTTTTTTGAGGTGTTCGTAAAGTGCACGCGCAACTACTTCAGAGGAATCCAGAACAGAAACACGTCCCTGATAGAATTCGTTGATCTCTTTCTTGATCAGCGGGTAGTGCGTGCATCCTAATATCAATGCATCAATGTTGCCAAGCAGAGGATCACGCAGATACTTCTCAATGATTTCATGGCTGATGTTGTTGTTGAAAAAGCCCTCTTCAATCATCGGCACCAGCAGCGGCGCAGGCAGGGAATGAAGTGTGATATTTTTTGCGGCCGCCTCTATTTTTCTGGCGTAAATGCCCGACTGGACCGTGCGTTTTGTGCCAATGAGTCCTACCGTACGCCCCGGAAATTTTTCAATAACCATTTGAACCATCGGATCGATGACGTTGATCACTTCTATTGAGTTCCGGACATATTCCTTCAAAAGTTCGTAAGCAGCAGAGCTTGCAGAATTACAAGCGATGACGATGACCTTGCATTTCTTACTCAGCAACACATCAGCAATGCGGATCGAGTAAGCCTGAATCGCCGCTTCCGATTTATCACCATACGGAAGGTGTGCCGTATCCCCAAAGTAGATCAGTCTTTCATTGGGCATCATCTGTTTGATGGCGTAGGCCACCGTAAGGCCTCCTATGCCGCTGTCAAAAATTCCAACCGGCTGATCTTTTGTAAGGCTTGTGCGGGTGGTCATTCTTCGAGCTGAAAAAATTGTGTTGAGCTGATTTCGTAATATTGCGGTCAAACTTAATCTCTAAAACTATGGCATACAACCTCCTTCGCGGCAAACGTGGAATCATCTTCGGCGCATTGGATGAAAATTCAATAGCCTGGAAAACGGCCCTCAAAGTAAAAGAGGAGGGCGGTCAGTTTACACTCACGAATGCACCGATCGCCATGCGCATGGGAAAAATCAAGGAGCTTGCAACCCAATGCAACGCGGAGATCATTCCGGCCGATGCCACACTGGAAGAAGATCTCAAAAATCTTTTTACAAAATCCGTGGAGGTGCTGGGCGGCAAACTCGACTTTGTACTTCATTCCATCGGCATGAGCCCCAATGTGAGAAAGGACAGGGCCTATGGCGATCTTAACTACGACTGGTTTTTGAAGACACTCGATATCTCCGGGGTTTCATTTCATAAAGTATTGCAGACCGCGGAGAAGACAGATGCTATGAATGAATGGGGATCCATCGTTGCTTTGAGCTATATCGCCGGTCAGCGTTCTTTTCCCGACTATTCGGATATGGCTCAGGCCAAATCGGTATTGGAGTCCATCGCGCGCAGCTATGGCCATCGTTTTGGAAAACTGAAGAAGGTGAGGGTCAATACGATCTCGCAATCCCCGACGGTGACCACGGCCGGAGCGGGTATCTCAGGGTTTGACGTCTTCTTTGACTATGCGAAGATGATGTCGCCATTGGGTAATGCCTCCGCTGAAGATTGCGCAAACTATATCGTGTTGATGTTCTCTGATTACAGTCGAATGGTCACCATGCAAAATCTGATGCACGATGGCGGATTTTCTACCACGGGTATCACCGAGGAATTGATTGAACGACTGAAGAAGTAGTCTCAGGATCTGGTGTGAAGAAAGGGCCAAACCCGGAATTCCATCATTTATAATTTTGCCCATATTACGGATGGTCAACCCCGATAGCGATTTATGGTTGCGTTTCCTTTTTGCAAGATCAACCTGGGACTTCAGATCCTTTCCAAAAGGCCTGACGGTTATCATGACATAGCCACGTGTTTTTACCCACTTCCCTGGACTGATATTCTGGAAGTGATCTCATCACGCTCACTTGCTTTCTCCCAGACGGGTATCGTCATTCCGGGAAATCCTGAAGACAATCTGTGTGTGAAAGCATTCAATTTGCTCAAGCGCGATTTCAGGATCCGTGCTGCAAAAATTCATCTTCACAAGATCATACCGGCTGGCGCCGGACTCGGCGGAGGTTCGTCGGATGCAGCGCATACGCTCACGTTAATTAACAGTGTATTCAAACTCGGGCTTTCGGACGATGCTTTGAAAAATTATGCACTTGAACTCGGAAGCGACTGTCCCTTTTTTGTACAAACGAAACCAGCGATCGGGCGCGGGCGCGGCGACAAACTGGAACCTGTGGCGCTTGACCTTAAAGGTATGTATGTGGTACTTATTACGCCTGGCGTGCATGTGTCGACTGCGGAAGCCTATGCAGGGGTCGCACCTCAATTACCGCCGGCAGACATTGCAACCATTATTCAAAAGCCAATCAACACCTGGAAGCTTCTGCTTAAAAATGATTTTGAACCTTCTGTGTTCGCAAAGCATCCCGTGCTGGCCGAAATCAAAGATAAGTTGTACAGGAAAGGCGCGTTGTACGCGAGCATGAGCGGATCGGGGTCTTCGGTATTCGGAATCTTTGAAAAAGAGATGACTATATCTGAACACTTCAAAGAGATGCAGGGGTGGTCGGGGTGGTTGTGAATCGCCGCCTCGCCAGCGGATACAGCAACACCGCAATGAGAATAATAAGCGTGCCGACATAAAAGTTACGATTCATTTTTTCAGAGTCTCCAAAAATCAAAACTGCCATAGCAATGCCGTAGACGGGTTCGAGGTTCAGGGTCAACTGAAAAAAGAAAGCACTGATTTTTTTCATGAGCTCGACCGCAGCGGAATATGCGTACACGGTGCAAAGCCAGGCGAGCAATACAATGCAGATCAAATCTTCCCAGGAGGGTAACATCCGCAAGTAGCCGCCCTCCGCCAAGTTAGCCTGATAGATGGGCAAAAATAAAAGGGTGATGATCCATGCCCCGGCCATTTCATAAAATGTAATTGTGAAAGAATCGACGCGCTTCACCACTTGCGAATTGATGATCGAGAAGATCGCGCAGGTAAGCCCCGAGATCACACCGAGGATCAACCCACCGGAATAGCTAAAGTCGGAAGCGAATATGATATACAGTCCCGTGAGAACCACGAGACCAAACACAATCTCGATCGCTTTGATTCTGTACCCTTTCGCGAGTGGTTCTAAAATGGCTGTCCACAAACTTGCAGTCGCAAAACCGACAAGGCTTACGGAAACGTTGGCCACTCGTCCGGAGATAAAAAATGTGAGCCAGTGTGCACCGACAATAAATCCCGTGAGCAGGATCTTCAACAAGTCGGTCCTGGAAACCCGAAATGACCTTTTGAACACCACGATCAGGAAGCCCATTCCAATGGCTGCGAAAAGCGTTCTGTAGAATATCATCTCAACGGCGGGAAGTGTACAAAGTTTGCCGAGGATGGCGGTGAACCCCCACAGGAACACCAGGAAATGAAGCTTGAAGTAATCGGCGCGGGTGTGCGTCATCGGGGTGTGAAATAGTAGATCACGCCCGAAACAATCGAAAAGATCACATTAGGTATCCATGCCGCTACGATCGGTGGTATGGCACCCGTCTCAGCAAACGTTCTTGAAAGCATGAAGAACAAAATAAAGATGAAGGCGAGCACAAACCCAAGTGCGATCTGCAGGCCCGTGCCACCGCGACTTTTTCTCGACGATACGATCACCCCCATAAACACAAGTACGAAAGTGGTAAACGGTGATGCATAGCGAATTTGTTTTTCAACTTCATACATCTGAACTCCTGTGGCGCCGCGGAATCTGAGCTTGGCAATATGCTCGTTCAGTTCGGGGATCGTCATGCCGTCATAGCTGCGTTCCTGCGCTTCGAAATCTTTTGGCGAGATCGCCAACGTGGTGTCCATGCTTTCGCCCGTAGTCTGCAATTTTGAAATGTCGGCGTGGGCTGCCGGCGTAAAAACATCGTCTACTTTTTTCAGTTTCCAGTACCTCAGCATCCACTTGTGCTTCGCGGAATCCCACTGGATGTTGTCAGCGGTAAGCTTTTCGACCAGTTTTTTATCTTCAAAACGCTCCAGGCTGAACTGGTAACCCATGTTGGAGACGTTGTTATAGTTCTGAATGAACAAATACACATTGGGCGCCATCTGCAAATGGATGTTGCGTGCTTCGAAATAGTACCGGTTGTTGAAGTACTGCAACTCAAAGGCAAGCCGCGACTTGGTCGCTTTCGGAATCACCCATCCATTCAACGCAAAGCTGATCCCACCGATGACGAAACAAGCCATCAGGTAGGGTAGTAGAAGTCTGCGATAACTTACACCGCTGCTCAGGATCGCGATGATCTCCGTGTGACCCGCCATCCGCGACGTCACATAAATAATAGCGATAAAAACAGTGATGGGTGTGATCAGGCCGGCTACCCAGGGAATGAAGTCAATGTAATAACCCAGTATCTCCTCGGTAGACAGATTGTTCTTTGCAAACTTGTCCATCTTCTCCGTGATGTCGATCACCGTGATAATGGCCATGAGGATCAGTACCACGAAGAAAAACGTGGACAGAATTTTTTTCAGGATGTACCGATCCAGGATCTTCATGCCCTCTGGGAGACAGTTTTGACCATTTTATTTTTCCATTCCACGAAAGTGCCTTCCGATATCTTTTCCCTTGCCTGATTCACCAGCCAAAGGTAGAAGGTAAGGTTGTGGATTGAAGCAATTTGCGCGCCTAATATTTCCTTGCTGATAATCAGGTGCCGTAAATAGGCTTTTGAATAGAATGTGCTGACGTATCCGCCCAGCTGCCGATCAATCGGTTCCAGGTCATTTTTCCATTTTTCATTGCGGATATTGATGATGCCTTCCGTGGTGAAGAGCATACCATTCCGGGCATTGCGGGTCGGCATCACACAGTCAAACATGTCGACACCCAATGCGATCGACTCCAGAATATTTTCAGGGGTTCCCACACCCATCAGATACCTGGGTTTGTCTTTGGGCAATATGCCACACACCAACTCAGTCATCGCATACATCTCTTCGTGCGGCTCTCCCACGGACAGACCGCCGATCGCGTTACCCGGCTGATCCTGCGATGCGATAAATTCCGCCGACTCTTTCCTGAGATCAGGATATACACTTCCCTGAACGATCGGAAAAAGAGTCTGCTCATAGCCGTACTTAGGCTCTGTCGCATGAAAATGTTTTACAGCCCGCTGCAGCCAGTCATGGGTGATCTTCATCGACTTTTTCGCATACGCGTATTCGCACGGATAAGGAGTACATTCGTCAAACGCCATGATGATATCCGCACCAATGGTGCGTTGTATGTCCATCACACGCTCCGGGGTGAACACATGGCTGGATCCGTCGATGTGGGACTTGAAAGTAACTCCTTCACTGGCGATCTTCCTGTTTTCTGAAAGTGAGTAGACCTGATAGCCGCCGCTGTCTGTAAGGATGGGTCTCGTCCAACCATTGAACCGATGCAGTCCACCCGCTTTCTCCAAAGTCTCCAAGCCGGGCCTGAGGTAAAGGTGGTACGTGTTTCCAAGAATGATCCTGGCATCAATGTCGGATTCAAGTTCTCTTTGATGCACGGCCTTCACTGAACCTGCCGTGCCGACCGGCATAAAAATCGGAGTGGGAATTTCGCCGTGATCGGTAAGAATGGTCCCTGCCCTTGCTGCTGATTGCGTGTCTTTTGCCTTTAGAGTGAACTGCATCCAGCAAAGATAGGGTCTAAAACACATTGACACCTACGCGCTTAGAGGCATGGGTTAGTCTGATCCCGCATCCGCAAGGACCTGTCGTCTATAGATTTGGCGACTGAGCACATCATGGCGATTGCTCATCGAACGATTAGTACATCAACACATCAATTCGTTATCTTTGACGCCCAACCCAATTAAAGATCCACTTGCTCTTTCCGCTCATCATCGCTGGCTGGTCGATACTCGGAATTCAAGTGGTTTATCTAACCTGTTTTCTGGTCGCATTTTCGCGCCGGCGGGAAGCAACCGTTTTGGCGGCGCCTCCTGTCTCGGTCATTGTGTGTGCCCATGACGAAGAGAAAAATATCAGAGAACTCGTTCCCATTCTTTTGCAGCAGAATTATCCCGATTTTGAAGTAATTGTTGTGGAAGACCGGTGCAACGATGAGACTTATGATTTCCTGCTGGATGCGGTGAAGCGGGATGCACGTTTGAAAATGGTTCGCGTCACGCATCTTCCAGCGCACATCAGTGGGAAGAAATTTGCGCTTACTCTGGGCATCAAAGCGGCTGTGAATGATTGGGTTCTTCTCACAGACGCTGACTGCCGGCCTGGTCCGAATTGGATCGCTTCGATGGCGGCAGCGTGTGGAGAAGATAAAAAAATTGTGATCGGCTATTCGCCGTACAAACGCGAACCCGGATATCTTAATCATTTCATTCGCTTCGAATCATTGATTACCGGCATCCAGTATATGGGTTGGGCTCTGCTTGGAAACCCTTACATGGGTGTGGGTCGTAACCTGGCATACCGCAAGGCACTGTTCATTGAGAACAAAGGATTTAACCGGCACCTGGGGGTCATTGGCGGCGACGATGATCTTTTTGTGAATGAACATGCCACGGGAAAAAATGTCGCCGTGTGCATGGGTCCCAACTCCCTCACACCTTCCATTCCGAAACGCACCTGGAGCGAATTTTTCCGGCAGAAAATCAGGCACCTTGCTGTTGGAAAAAAGTACCGCCTTTCCGATAAGATGGTTCTCGGTTTTTTTTCACTCAGCTGGGTCCTGAGCTGGATTTTCGTGGTCCCTCTTTTGTTCACGCAAACAGGCCTCAATTTTTACCTTTGGGCCGGATTTGTTTTACGGGAAATCATGTTGGTGATCGTGGTCGGCATAGCGTCGCGAGCTTTGGGTGACAGCCTGGCAGCCTGGAAAACCCCCGTTTTAGATTTTAATTATGCCATTTATTATCTTGGAACGGGCCTTGTGGCGTTAGTATCCAAACGGGTGAGATGGAAGAAATAGAAAACAGGTTCTCGTCGAAAGCACTGGAAGATTTTCAGCTGATTGATCGTGCCGTAGCGGGTGACGACAAGGCTTTTGCGAAGCTGCTGCAGCGCTACAAGAGACCGGTCTATCACATGATCCTGAAGATGGTTCGCAACGTGGATGATGCGGAGGACCTGATGATTGAATCATTTGCCAAGGCATTCCGCAGCCTTCACCGGTTCAAAAAAGATTTCACATTCAGCACCTGGCTTTTCCGGATTGCTACCAACAATACAATTGACTTCATCCGCAAGAAGAAGATCAATACATTGAGTATCGAAAATACCTATACAGATGACGATGGCCAATCGGTCTCTCTCGATGTCAAGGATCACAATCCCGATCCCCAGGAGGAGGCGATCAAGTCACAGAAAGAAGAGCTGATCCAGGTCTTTGTAGGCATGCTCCCTGCGAAATATCAGAAGCTTGTCAAGCTCCGCTATTTCTACGAATTATCCTATGAAGAAATCGCCGTTGAACTCGAAGCGCCGCTGGGCACCGTGAAGGCACAACTCCATCGCGCCCGCGAGCTGATGTACGACCTTGTGAAGAACAAAAAGGAACACATCTAATTCTTCTTTTCGTTTTCGGATTCCTCTTCGTCCTTTTTCTTTTCCAACAGCTCCATCGGGAACTTGGTGTCCATCATTCGTTCCCGTTTGTTAAGCGGGACCATGAATGACCCGGCAGATGATCTTTATTGGCTGTAATGTGAAGGGAAAAAATATCCCGTTTTCAGCAGGTCCTCGTCTCGCAGAGCAAGTAATTCTTTTACAGTCAGGCAATGCTTCTTCAGGACTGACACATCGACTTTGTCGCTGCGGTCGATGGCTTCGATTTCAATGAATTTCTGACCGTCGGGTAAGGTGTCCAGGTGTATTTTTGTGTTTCCCAGGTAAAATATTTTTCGCTCCTTCTTCACCATGCCAGCCACAGTATGGAGATTGAAGAGTTCAGTGATTTGATCTTGTGTTGGATTCAAGTCGTAGCGGTATACAATTGTCCTTTCGATTCCTTTTTCATCCAATCTTTCATAATGCGTGATGAGGTTTTCAAGAATACCCTGCCGCAGTTTTAGCTTTCCCCGATCACACTGAAAATAAGTATCGGTCTGTTTGTCGAGACCGGCATAGCGTGCACCGGATTTCAACAGGATCTTTTCCAATGCACTGTGATCCTTCACTTTTGCTTTGATCGTATAATCCTTGTAGGGAAGTCGTTCCATTCCCATCTTATTACACTTCAATCTCCAGTAAGGCCAGGCTGCTGCCTTCGTAATGCTTCGGCAGATCGGGCCGCTTTCCGAGTTGGGTAAGTCCCAGAAATTTGAAACCACACGCTTCATAATAGGAGACGAGCTTGAGATTGTCTCCGAAAGTGTCAAGCCGAATGAATTTTCTGCCGTGAGCTTTGCAAAATCCCCGTGCCCAACTCACAATTTCCTTAACATAAGATCCGCCTCTAAGGTCGGGGTTGGTGACGATCCGATGCAGGTACAGCGAAGGTTGGAGGTCCCGCTCTGCCCATATCATTGGGTCGTTCCAGGTGATCACAAAAATGCACGCGATCTGTCCGTTAGCTACAAGTTTCCACTGGCGTTTTTCCGCGATCTCGGTCTCAACCATTTTCTTGTCGAACCCGAGCCAATGCCGGCTGCCCACTTTTTTCTGATACGCAATCGCCTGGTCGTAAAGGTCAAAAATAAAGGGAAGATCTTCCGGTGTGGAGTGAAGGATGCCCATCGTGGATGAAATTTAAAATTAAATTTCCAATCCGTTCAATGATCGGAGGGAGCCATCAATCCAAAGGAGCCATAGATGTATGGTATCGTTGACGATTTGTCCGTCATGATGAGGAGGTGATCACCCGACTCGAAAATGGTTCCTCCATCAGGGGTCATGTATTTTCCACCGCGATGGATCAAGACGACGATCGCAGCTTTTGGCAAGTTTAGTTCCACAATGGCTTTACCGATGGCGGGTGAATCATTCTGTATGTCCAGCTCCACCAATTCTGATTTGGAGCCATCCATCAATTCAATGTCGAGCGGGAACTTCCGTTTGAGCTTCGAAGGCACACTCACATGAAGCAATTTGGCAACCCAGGGTAACGTGGTTCCCTGAAGGAGTACAGATGAGACAGAGATAAAGAATACAAGATTGAAGATGGTGTCCGCATAATGCACGTGTGCCAGCAACGGATACGTTGCAAAAACGATCGGCGCGGCACCTCGTAATCCCACCCAGGAAATGAAAAGACGCTTACGGGTGTTGAGATCCTTCGACAGAAAGGTGGAGGCAAATACGGATAAGGGCCGTGCAACAAAAATGAGAAACAGCGAAATGAAGATTCCTTCGGGAATGATGGGGAGAATCTTCTTGGGATATACCAACAGTCCCAGCGTAAGGAACATGACAATCTGCATCAGCCAGGCCTGGCCGTCATAGAACTTCATCAGGCTTTTCTTGTGGATGAAATTGCTGCTGCCCAGGATGATTGCGGAGATATAAACTGCCAGGAACCCGTTTCCGCCGATTGCGTCTGTGAAAGAAAAAGTGAAAAACACGAGTGCCAGGATCAACACCGGATAAAGACCGGCAACGTCGAGCTTGATCCGATTCAACACTTCGATCATCAGTTTGCCGAACAGGTATCCACACACTGCGCCCACGGTCATGCCAATGATAAATTTCGGCACGAGCACCATGATGGACGCATTGGGGTCTTTTACCAAATAAATGAAACTGATGGTGAGGAAGTAGGCCATGGCGTCGTTGCTGCCACTTTCAAATTCCAGCAGGGGGCGCACGTTTCCCTTCAGACCAACGCTTCTCGAACGGAGGATGGAAAAAACAGCCGCCGCATCAGTAGATGAAATGATCGCTCCCAGCAGCAAACCTTCCTGTATCGAATAGCCGAGCAGGAACGAGACAAAAATCCCGACCGTGACCGCTGTGATGAATACGCCGACGGTTGACAACATGATCCCGTTTCTCAGTACAGGCTTCACACTTTCCCATTTGGTGTCGAGTCCTCCTGAAAAGAGTATGAAGGTCAGTGCAACGACGCCGAGAAACTGTGCTGCTTTGGGATCGTCAAAATAAATACCTCCGGGGCCATCGGATCCGGCCAGCATGCCTACGATGAGAAACAGGATCAGCGTGGGTATCCCAAACTTGAACGAAGTCTTGCTGGCTACTACCGAAATAAACAGCAGCACCGAACCCAATAGAAGTATATTCTCAACCGATAACGTCATGACGGTATTATACCCCGGCACCTAAATAAAGGGGTAGGTGTGATATTACTAATTAAAATTCTCTTAGGATCAGAACACTTCGCCGAGGTTGACGAAAAATCCCTGCGATCCTCCGGCACCTACTCCGTAGTCGATGGCAATATTCGTCTTAGAGTGTTTGTTGAACTTGACACGCAATCCTGCACCGCCTGCGGGCCAAATCACCTCAAACCGGTTTGTTGTAATCTCGCTAAAACTTTCTGCATTGATAAAAAGTACACCACCGAATAATCCATTCTTCGAGATCTTGAAGCGGTACTCTGATTCAAGGTAAAGCATATTCTTTCCCCTGAACCGACCCTGGATATAGCCGCGACCGGTATTGTTATAGGGGTCCCAACCTGTGCTTGGAAGATCGAGGTACGGAGGATTCCCGCCGAGTGTCAGCCAGTTGAAGCTCCAGAAACCGATGATGTTTTCGCTGTTGCGCGGGAAACGATAATACTTCCTCACATCGACGCGAAGGGATTGCCAGTTCTGATCACTACCAAAGGCAGTCAGGTTGTCACGAAAAAGCACGTTGACATACGTGCCTCCTTCCGGATTGATCGAATTGCTACGGTCATCGTAAAGCAGGTTGATGTTGAATCCAGAGGAGACGGATTTTGGGCTGAGTCCGTAGATCTGGGCATCCGACACGAGGGAAGAATCAAGCGACGTTTCTTTTACATTCCAATGGTAGTCGAGACTGTATCCAAGTCCCGCGTACAAGTTAGGCCCCACATTTCTCAGGAGCGACTGGTAAAACCTCAGGTATGAATAGTCCTGATCAAACGCGTTCCGCAGTTCTGAATGCCCCCCGAGTCCGAAAGTCTGCTGCGGATACTTCAGGTATCTCCAGTCGTTGACAAAATTGAATTTGTTTCCTTTCGTCCAAATGTTTCCCTGGACATGTGTTATCAATTGCTGGTTCTGTGTGTAAACCACATCCGCAAAAATGTTTGAAATTTTTGCATCGCCGTGGTCAGAGGTATAGAAAGCCGAGTTGCTGGCGATGATGCCGGCAAACCCGGTAGACAATGTATAGCCAATTCCCGGAGCTACGGAAAAATGCAGACGCCCGGTCTTTTTTTGTAGGGTGTTGTGCTTTGCCAGTCCCGGGCTCTTTACCAGGAAGGCCATGATGTCGATGAGATCTTTTTGACTGGTGAGCTTTTTTTGTTCGAAAACCCTCTCGGTGCTGTCGACGGGTTTCTCCAGAGCGCGCTCGGTAATCTGGGCGGATATCTCGCCGGACAGGAGCAAAATGAACAAAACTGGAGCGATCCGCATGGAGGTATGCGACTGAATAAAGGGTTTAGACGGCTGCAATGATCCCGGGTTTAACGCTCAATTTTTTTCGCACAAATGCACATCGCAAGAACTCCAAAGGTAAGATTCGGACACGCCCGGATTTCGCCTGTCAGACAAATAGATGCAAAAAGAAGACGAATGGTTCCCGACGCATTGCCACCGGACGATTAGACGCTTCAGAAGTTCAAAAAATTCCCACTGAATAAATTTTCAACCGGCTCATTACGACCGGCTACGCCGCCAAGACTTTCGTGTCAGGAGACCTTTTTGCGTGTCTCCTGATGGATGGCGGTCAGTGATTCGAGCAGGTTTGCTATGTCACCTTGTTTTTTGATAAACCCTTTGGCGCCGAGGGCCGCGCACTCGTCGATGTGCCTGGGCTCGGCGGCGGTTGAATACATATAGATCGGCACGGCGTTTAATCGATCTATTTTCTTCAGTTCTTTCAACAGACGGGTGCCGTTCATGATCGGCATGTTGATATCCAGGAATATCACGTCCGGGATGAAGGAAAAATCATTGTTGAATAGTTTCAATGCACTGATGCCGTCATCGGCAAAACGCAGTTCAGCAGATTTGTCGACTTTTTTCCAGGCTATGTCAAAGAAGGCTTGTTCATCCGAGTCATCGTCCACCAAAAATATGGTGAAGGGCCGCGGCGAATCGTGTATGATTTTCAAGTTCCTGAGATTTACTTGCCGGTCTTGTACTTCTTTTTTCTTACCCAGGCCGGGTCAAATTCGACGACGTGAATTTCGTTGCCGTCGGGGTCGGAAACCATCACGAATTTCCCGCGCTCAGGCGTTTGTATCTTTCCCACCTTCGCGCCTTTCGCCTTTATTTGGGTCACAAATTTTTCAATGTCTTTGACATTGCATGAAATAGTCCCGCCCCCTTTTTTCGGTTTGGTGCCGCCAGTAGGGTGGAGTCCGATGGTGACGGGTCCGGCGTCCATTTCGGCCCAATGATTTTCGAAGCGCACCTTCACGGGAAAGCCAAGGACTTCCTTATAAAACGCAATGGCTTTGTCCATGTCGCTGACATAGTAGTAAATCATGGTCGCCTGGAGTCGCATGGGGTGCTTAGGATACACAAGTTAATGATCATTTGAATATCAATCACAATTTTGAATTTCCATCCCGACTGCCCAGTTTTACTCCGTGGAAAGCATGTCATTGATCACCCGGTATTTTCCGAATTTGCCGGAACATCAACTGAAGCAATTTGAAGCTTTGGGTCCTTTGTATGCAGAATGGAATTCAAAGATCAATGTCATCTCGCGGAAGGACATCGACAACCTGTATTTGCACCATGTATTACATTCACTCGGGATCGCCAAGGTGATCTCCTTTCTTCCGGGAGCTGACATACTCGACGTCGGTACCGGCGGTGGGTTTCCAGGTATTCCCCTGGCTATCCTGTTTCCCCAGACCCGGTTTCACCTGGCCGATTCGATCGGAAAAAAGATCACCGTGGTGAAAGAAGTGAGCCAGGCGATCGGCCTTCAAAATGTGACGGCAGAACACATTCGTGCTGAACAAATAAGGGCGAAATATGATTTTGTCGTCAGCCGGGCGGTAACTGAAATGAAAGAATTTTATCACTGGGTGCACGACAAAACCAAACCCAAATCATCCCACACGCTAGACAATGGCATCCTGTATCTGAAGGGTGGCGACCTTGACGAAGAGCTTGGTGCATTGAAGAAACCTTACAGTATCTATAACCTTCGGGACCACTTTTCAGAGGATTTTTTTGACACCAAGAGAGTGGTTTTTATGCCATTGTAAACGATTGCGGACGGCTTTTCAGCGTTTTTCATGCAATCGTATGCCATGGCTGTTGAAAATATTTCCTAATGTTGTAACGATGAGAAAAGCGATTGCAATCTTCTTCCTGGTGATTATCCTGCTAAACACGGCGGTATACTACCTCGTGTTCGAAGGTTGGAAATGGCATTACTCGACAGCGTGGTCAATCGATGAAAATTCCGGCGCGGCGGAAGAGGTCATCATCAGGGTTCCTCTGAATGTTCCCTATGCCCAAGCGAAGGATTGGGAAAACGCCGAAGGTCAGTTTGAGTATCAGGGAGATGTATACCGGATTACCAAACAAAGAGTTGCGTTGGATGCGGTTTACATCGCTTGTGTAAAGGATGGTGAGACCAGTCGCATCAATCATCAGTTGGAGGATTTTGCAAAAACATTCTCTGACAAACCGGTCGATGGAAAGCAAGGCGTCAAGACTTTGCCGTCCATGATCAAGGAATACATTACGAGTTCAATTTCCATCAAGTCTATAACACATGGCTGGTTCCTCCAGTCGACCTACGGAATGAGTCAGGAAGTTCTGGTTCCTTCCTATTTCGCTTCCATTGTCCATCCGCCTGAAAAGGCTTAATCGCGACACGCCATCCCTGTAATCCTGTACTGGTCAGGACAGGTGTGACCGTGTATACGGCATTAGTCTGCCCGTTTCAATCGCAATTTGATCTGAATTCTTCACTGAGTCTATGCTCGTGAAACGATTTTAGAGTCGCTCGAAACACGAAACATTTTTTATTAAACCAATCCAATAGATCCATTCTATATGAAGAGACTTTTACAATTGATGTGCATCGCCGTGGCGGCCCCCGCGTGGTCGCAGACGATGAATGATGGGCTGATGATGCCGGCAAAAAGTTTTTGTACGGGATTGATGTACACCAGTGACCAATGGCACGACTACTGGGAGGGTTCTCTGAAACGCGACAACCTCAATATTGGCACGCTCAGCAGCCAAACCTTAGCCTACTACGGCGTATATGGTATCCATGAAAAAATCAACGTCATGGCCACCGTGCCCTACGTATGGACGAAAGCCAGCGGCGGCACGCTCACAGGCCTCCAAGGGATGCAGGACCTCACGATTGCCGGCAAGTACAATTTTTTCAAGACGGAGAATGAGACCGGCAAGTTCAAAGCATTTGTTGTCGGAACTTTTTCAACACCACTGACAAACTACACGCCCGATTTCTTCCCGCTTTCACTTGGATTCGCGTCGACGACTTTCTCGGGAAGACTCACAACAAACTATTTTTTGAACAAAGGTTGGTATGCCAATGCTTCGGCGGGATACACCTATCGCAACAATGTGAAGTTGGATCGTCCGGCCTATTATACCGATGATCAATACTACAGTACAAACGAAGTGAAAATGCATGACGTGTTTGACTACAACATCAGCGTGGGCTATAATCTGAAAGCGTTTCGCGCCGAAGTTTTCTGGGCGCAAATGAATACACTGGGTGGCGGTGACATCCGCAGACAAGACATGCCCTTCGTTTCAAACAAAATGAATTCAATGAAAGTGGGCGCCACATTGATGTACTATCTGTCCACGCCGAAGAATATTGTGCTTCGCGGTGTAGTGAGTGAAACGGTCGCCGGCCGCAACGTCGGTCAGACTTTCAGCTATCAGCTTGGAATCCTTTACACATTCAATTTCAACAAGGACACACAATCAACTCAACAATAAGCGGCCATGAAAAAGTTTTACAAGAAATTTTCAATCGCATCCATCCTGTTGCTGACGGCTGTGATCAGCTGTAACAAGGATGTACCGGTCTCTCAAAACCTGAGAGTACTTGCGCCCGCAAGCAATGATAACACAGCCGGAACCTGGAAACCGGTTTTGCTGACCTCCAATAGTCAAGTGACGGTCGCTCCTCCGGCAGCCACGAATTCCGCGACGTACCTGGCGGAAATTCAGGCCATAAAAGATGCGCAGGCAACGTTAACAACCGAGCAGCGCAATGCCATCGCGTACTGGTCAGCAGGGGGTGTATTGCGATGGAATGAAATCTTCAGGTCATTGGTGTCGCAATACAATTTGCCGCCCGCGCCACTCCCCAATGGAACCTATCCGGGTCCGGATTCAGAAAATCCTTTTTCAGATCCGGTGTTTCCTTTTGCAAATCCACCTTACTCGGCCCGCGCCTATAGCTATGTGACGGCAGCTCAGTATGATGCATTGAAAGCTGCATGGTACTGGAAGTATCAATACAACAGGCCAGCGCCTTACAATGTTGATAATGGCGTTCAGGCTTTGATGACCAAGAGTGACCTGCCATCATACCCGTCTGAGGATGCGGTGATGTCAGGCGTAAATGCTGAAGTACTCAAATTAATGTTTCCTGCAGCCGTGGAAATGATTACAAGGAAAGCCGGAGAGCAACGAAACGCTGCATTATGGGCTGGTAAAGCGACGTCGAGTGACATCGCCGCCGGGCTTGCGCTCGGAAAAGCTGTCGCAACAGTTTTTACGGATCGCGCCAAGACCGATGGGATGGCATCGTCGGGTGGCAACAAAGCACAATGGCAAACGCTCGCTGACGGAGCCACCGCCCGCGGTGAGATTCCCTGGGTAAGTCTCGAGGTTCCCCCGCGCCCGCCGCAGCTTCCCTTCTTTGGATTGAAGCAGACTTTCGGTGCGACCACCACCGGTGTGAAGACCTGGATGATGACTTACTCTGATGTTGTTGGTGCGCGCCCCGGACCTCCTCCGCCCACCTCATCATCAGAGATGGCAGATCAGGTGGCAGAAGTGAAATATTACGCCAGCAATATCACCCGGGAACGCCTGGCGATTGTTCACAAGTGGGCAGACGGTGTTGGTACGTATACACCACAAGGTCATTGGAATGAAATCGCCTCCCGTTACATAGAGAAAGCCAATTTCAGTGAAGTTCGTGCAGCGCGTGCTTTCGCGTTGTTGAATATCGCAGAGCACGATGCGGCAGTGACCTGTTGGGAAACCAAATATTATTATTTCAACCCCAGGCCTACGCAACTGGATCCTTCGATCAAGACGGCTACAGGTATTCCAAACTTTCCCTCTTACATCTCGGGTCACTCGACTTTCTCAGGAGCTGCCGCAACCGTTCTCGGGTATCTGTTCCCTTCCGATGCTCAGTTCTTCAATGACCAGGCTACAGAGGCTTCGTTGTCCAGATTGTACGGTGGAATCCATTATAGAATTGATTGCACGACCGGTCTGGAGGTGGGTCAGAAAGTGGGATCGTTTACTGTGAATTTTGCAATGACGGATGGAGCAAATTAGAAAATGATGATACGAAATAGGGTGTGTTTATAATGAGTGTGTGTGACGTTTTCAGGTGTCTGGGTTTAAATCCCAGCACTCTGAAGACGATACCACTCCGAAGACAACGGACGAATCAAGGTATCGGCCTGACTTGATTCAGTTGATTTTAAAACAGGTTGGGACAACGTGTTGGGCAGTGCTCTGTGCAAGGAGCCTGCCCTTTTTTTATAGATGTTCGCCCAGATAAAGGCCAGCAAAAGTTGCTGCAACACAAAGCAGAAGACTGATCCCTGCATAAAGCAACAATGATCCAGTGAGTCCCTGCTGCAACATGAAAAGAATTTCGTTGCTGAAAGTTGAGAACGTACTGAATCCACCGCAAAATCCGACAGTCCAAAAAAGGCGCATGGGTGGAGAGATCATTTGCTTCTGATCGGCGAGTCCGACGACCAATCCGAGGAGTAGGCAAGCCACAACGTTTGCGGCCAACGTGCCCCATGGAAAGTGATGACTGTGGAGTGAGGAAATCCATTTTCCCAAAAGGAACCGGATTACACTGCCGAGGCCGCCGCCAAGAAAAACGATAAGTACGGATTGCATGCAACAATTTAGGAAAGTTCGCTGATCGCGGTCCGCATAATTTCCTCCACCTGTTTTTTCAGTTCGGGTACATCGGACAGTTGAAGACCTGTCGTGGGGATTTCGGGCATGACTTTGATACGAATGGTGCCCGGTTTGATTGTGAATTTTTTCGGAGGCATCAGCTTCCCTGCGCCCACGATCACCATGGGTAACAGGGGTTGTTGTGTCTCGATGGCGATGCGGAACGCTCCGTCGTAAAAGGGCTGGAGCAGTTCTGCAGATCGATTTTGGGTTCCTTCCGGAAAGATCAGGATGGATATACCCCTTCGCAGCACGGCTTTGAGGTGATCCATACTTTTTGTGCGGCTGGAGTGACTGGAGCGATCTACGATGATCGATGCATTGGAAGCGATCCAACCGAAAACCGGAATTTTGCGAAGTTCCTTTTTTGCGAGGGGGCGTATCTGGGTCGGAACCGTGAGGCACACACCGGGTATGTCGAGGTACGAACCGTGGTTGCTGACATACACGTACGCCTGCCCACGGCGTATGTTTTCTCTTCCTTCAATTTTGTAGGGAATAAAATTAAGCTTGCTGAAAGTCCATGACCACAGTTTCAGGAATTGATAACTGATGGTTCCATATTTTTCTCCGATCAGGAACGGAATTAGTATTCCCGGAAGGTAAAGGATCATGAAAAAAGTGAATACAAACAACACCCATGCGATGTAGAGTTTGCTGAAGATTGCGCGTACCAATTTCAAGCGTGGAAATTTTCGAAAGATGTAAAAAAATTAGGTTTGAGATGGTGGGATTTTATGCCATTGGTAAAAGTCATTTGCTGATTTTGTCTTTATTCATCCATTCGATTCGCGGTAGCGAGCACTTGTTTTTTTGACTAAAAATAGAAAAAGGCGTCCCGTAATTCATTCCTTAAGTCAGGACCGTCATTCTGACAAATCTTGACAAAGCATTACTTTCGCCCCGATGCCCGCAAGATTACTTTATTTGATCGCCATTTGCACGGCAATCCGGGTTGCCATAGGATCGGTACTCGAGCTTAGCAACGACGAGGTATACTATTACCTGTATGCCCTCGATCTTCAGCTCAATTATTTCGATCATCCACCTGGCGTAGGGGTATTGATCCGTGCATCAACCGGAAATCTTTGGATCTACCATGAGTTCTTTATTCGACTGGGGGCGATTGTATGTGCTGCCTTCGGCACGCTGTTCACATTTCAGCTTGGCAAACTTCTTAAGAACGAACGAACGGGCTACTATGCGGCCATTCTCTACAACACGAGCATCTACACATCGCTGATCGCCGGGACGTTCATTATTCCTGACAGTCCCCAGGTGGTACTCTGGATGGGTTCACTCTGGATCATGTATCGCATCATTGTGAACGCGGACTTGCGACTGAAGACGCACATTTCAGAATGGCTTCTTTTCGGACTCGTGACCGGCTTATGTATTCTCTGCAAGGTCCATGGAATTTTCCTCTGGTTCGGGTTTGGTCTGTATATCCTCTTTTTTCAATACCGCCTGCTGCGCAGCTTTGGCTTATACCTGTCGGTGTTGGTGACGCTGGCTGTGATAAGTCCGATCCTGTGGTGGAACCTGCAAAATGATTTTATAACCTACCGCTTTCACAGTGAGCGGGTGTCTGAAACATCCGTGCACCTTGATTATTTTCTTCAGGCAACCGGCGGTCAACTGGTCTACAACAATCCCATCAATTCAATTCTTATTTTGATCGCGCTGTGGAATGTGTTTCGCATGAAATTTCTTGACACCACGTCTCTCCGATTTATTGTTCTTAACGGCCTGCCGATCATTCTTTTGGTTACCGGAATGTCACTGTTCAACCCGATGCTGCCGCATTGGAGTGGTCCCGGCTTTATGACCCTTTCGTTTCTCGCTGCGGCATGGCTGGATGAAATAACGAAAGGTGGATCCCCGTTTAGAACACCTGTTGTGCTCAAAGCCAGCGCGTCGTTGGTGATCGTAGCGCTCGTGGCCGCTTTGTTATTGATAAAGTTCTATCCGGGCACATTGGGCAGTCATGATAAAACTAAATATGGCGACGGCGATTTTACACTCGATATGTATGGATGGCGCCAGTTTTCTTCCGAGTTTCAACCCTGGTTCAGGGAGCAACAGAAGAACGGCACACTTCCCGCAGACATCAAGATCGTTTCGAACAAATGGTTCCCCGCCGCTCACCTGGATTATTACGTATCTGAACCTTTGCATGTGCCCCTGATCGGTGTGGGCGACGTCGTTGACCTGCACCAATACTTTTGGTTGAATAAGACGCGCCCTGATTTAAGAAAAGGAGACGACGCCATCTGCATTTTGCCGAGCAACTATCAGGTGATGGACCAAGAAAATTATGCGCAACATTTCGCTTCCTACAGTCAATTGAAAACTTTCGAGAACACACGGGGAGGCGAGGTGGCGCGGTATTATTACGTTTATCTTTTGAAGGATTACCAGATGAACGATGAAATTCATCGCGCTCTTTCTTCTGGTCATTAGAAAAATCCAAATTTGTGTCAGCATCGTACATTCCGTATGCGGACTGGAAAGATAGTCGGTGGGATATTTTTGAGTTTTCTAGCTTTCTCCTCACTGGCGCAGGCGGTGAGCAACACAGCCAGCTTTAGAATGTTTCCTGCGGAAAAATACTTCAGATTTAACTACGATAACGATTATTTCACTGCCACCGATTACTACTACACACAGGGTATTAATGTTGAAGTAGTCAACCCCGCCTACGACAAATTCTTTCTCAGCAAACTGTTGTATGTAGGAAAGGGCGGCAGCCGTCAATATGGCATTGCACTGGAGCATAACGGCTACACACCCATTACCATCAGCTCAAATGAGATTCAGTATGGAGACCGACCCTTTGCAGCAGCGGTGATGTTAAGATCGTTTGTGATGAACGACCATTCGGAGCATCGTTACCGGATTACGTCGGCGCTGACCATGGGGGTGATCGGTCCGGCGGCCGGAGGTGGAGACATGCAAAAGGAAATACACAAATGGATACATGCCACCATTCCGCAGGGGTGGCAATACCAGATTTCGAATGATGTCGCGTTGAACTATGGCCTCGGCTATGAAAAAAATTTGCTGTATGCCCGCGATCGGTTTGTGTTGAATGGAGCAGGATCCGTGCGGGTGGGAACACTGAACACGAAAGCTTCCGCAGGTGTGGTCATCATGTTTGGTCGTTTGAATTCAAAGATAGAATCGGTGTTTGGCGGTGCAGGGATTCCGTTGACGCCGACAAAAAAATTAAGATTCCATGCTTATGCTCAGCCCATGGTTCATATTGTCGGGTACGACGCGACCTTGCAGGGTGGATTATTCAATAGCAGCA
Source organism: Cyclobacteriaceae bacterium (assembly GCA_044227305.1). Taxonomy (GTDB): domain Bacteria; phylum Bacteroidota; class Bacteroidia; order Cytophagales; family Cyclobacteriaceae; genus ELB16-189. The sequence goes on from JBGAFJ010000005.1 coordinate 398,501, forward strand.
GTCCTTACACGCTTTCATCAGCAGATGTGTCGCGCGTAACGGCAGAGATCAGCTATGGGGTGGTGGCAACGTTCAATGCGATGTACCTGGAATACTATAAAGCCGCCATTACCAAAGAATGGGATACAGGCACCACACATCGATGGGGCGGTATACGGATAGGAGTGAGGCTGTAAGAAGATGAGGAATTCTCGTAGTTAATCGAACAAGCCGCCGGACATGTATTTCAATCCGGAGTCGCAGGCCACGGTTACAACGGTCTTGCCAGATCCAAGTTTTTCTGCGGCCTGAATCGCAGCAACCACATTCAACGCCGTTGATGTTCCGGCAAGGATGCCCTCTTTTTCGACCAAGAGTTTTGCCATTTTCCTTGCCTCTTGTTCGTCGACCGTTCGTACCTCATCATATCGCGCCTCTTTCAACAGCGCCGGCACGAGACCGACACCGATACCTTCCACGCGATGGCTGCCTTTTTCGCCCTTCGACAGCAAAGGGGCTGTGGCCGGTTCCAGAAATATGACACGGGTCAAAGGGTTCGCTTCTTTCAGCGCAATGGACACACCCGCGCCGAGGCCTGCTGTTCCTACGGCCGCGCAAAATTCATCAATGGGCTTATTTAACTGTGTGAGGATTTCTTTTCCAAGAATTTTATATCCGTCGAGTGCGTCTGTGTTTTTGAATTGATCGGTCCAGAATGCGCCCTCCTTTGCAAGCTGGCCGGCACGGGCCATCATTTTTGGGATCAAATCAGGTGTGATCTTACCATCCTCACTGGCCACCAGTTCAAGTTCACCACCGAACATTTGGATTGACTTCAGTTTTTCTTTCGCGAAAGCGTCTGATGAAATCGCTTTGAACTTATACCCTTTGACGGCGCAGATGAACGCGAGGGAGGTGCCGGTGCTGCCGCCGGTACATTCTACAACTTGTGCTCCGGGTTTAAGTTCACCACGTCTTTCAGCAGCTTCAATAATCGCCAGCGCCATCCGATCTTTGTAGGAGGCGGTGGGATTAAAGTATTCGAGTTTCACATATACATCCGCACTTCCTGACGGCACCAGCTTTTGAAGTTTGACAAGAGGTGTATTTCCGATAGCAGACAAAATCGTGGACATAGGCATGTGTATTTATGGGATAGTTACGGAAAAAATTTCTTAATGAAACGGGAACTGAAGGTCAGCCCATTTCGGGCAATGTGAAGTAGAAAGCCGCGCCTTCGCCAGGTTTTGATTCAGCCCACACAATGCCCCCATGGCGTGTGATCACGCGATGAACGATGGCGAGTCCGACGCCTGTGCCCGGAAACTCATCGGCACGGTGCAGCCTTTGAAACACACCGAACAGTTTGTGATAATAAGTCATGTCAAATCCGGCACCGTTGTCTTTTACAAAGTAGGCCCAATGTCCATTTTCAGACTTCATGCCAATGTGGACTGCGGGATCGGTTTTACCGGCTGAGTATTTGATTGCATTGGCGATCAGGTTGACCCACACCTGTTTTATAAGGCCGATGTCTGCATGCACAAATTCGAGTTGATCGATTGTTACTTTTTCGGGGATAGCGGTGCCGCCGATGCGCAAGTCTTCGATCACTTCGCTCACCAAACTGTTCATATCGATTCGTGATGCCTTGATCTCAGCACGTCCCAGGCGGGAGAAGTCCAGCAAGTCGTCAATCAGCTGTCCCATTTTCTTTACGTTGCGCATGATGGCATCCAGAGTCTTCTGGCCGGCCGCATCGAATTGATCCTGGTAATCCTCACTGAGAATTTTACTGAACCCGTGAATGATCCGCAACGGCGCCCGCAGGTCGTGTGAAACCGAATAAGTGAATGCCTCCATCTCCTTGTTGGAAGCCTGGAGCTGCTCTGTTCGGAGCGCTACACGCTGTTCAAGCTCGGCGTTGAGTTTGAGGATCTCATCCTCGGAATTTTTACGGTCTGTGATATCCTGAATGATCCCGATCAGAACAGGCAGTTTATCTTCCAGGGACGCTTCACCCTGCTGGTGTACCCACCGTATGCTTCCGTCTTTGCGCACGATGCGATGATTCAATGAAAACGAACTGCGATCGCGCACGGCCGTGCTGATCACTTTTTTGACTTCATCAACGTCTTCGGGATGGACGCACCCGAACAACTGATCGAGTGTATCGTTGGGTCCAGGCTCGCGGAGACTTAATATCCGGGTTGCTTCCAAGGACCACGTCATCTGTTGACCTCCTGCTATGTCGAGTACCCAATGTCCTGTGTGACCTGCTGCCTGGGCCAGTTCAAGAAAGTGTTTGCTGGTCTTCAGGTCAACTTCCACTTTCTTTTGTGCGGTGATGTCATGACTAATGCCCACGAGACCTATGGTTTGACCATGGGCGTCACGCAATGGCACTTTGGTGGTGAGGAGATACTTGATTTCACCTGTGGGGGTGATGGTGGTCTCTTCAAAATTGATTTTTGCCTTCCCGGATGTCAGTATGTCTTTGTCTTCTTCGAGGTAAGGTGCAGCGACTTCTTTTCCCAGGAAATCGATAGATGATTTGCCGAGGGTCTCTTCTTCCGTTTTAGCGCCGAGTAGATTGACCATCGCCTGATTGTTGATGATGTGGCGTGACTGTGGGTCCTTTACATAAATGTAATCCGGAATGTTATCGATGAGGGTACGGAGCAACGTGCGCTGTGAAATCAGTTTTTGTTCGTAAGCTTTTTGTTCGGTGATATCCCGTCCGATGGTTGAAGCGCCTATGATCTTGCCTGCGTCGTCGCGCATGGGGGCGAAGCTTACCGAAATTTCAATCTGGCGACCGTCCTTATGAATTCGTTTTGTCTCGAAGCGCTCGATGGATTTGCCGCGCTTGACGGATGCCAGGATGCTTATTTCCTCATCTTGTAATTTTTCGGGGATGATCAGATTAATATTTTTTCCAACTACTTCAGCCGCCTCATAACCAAACATGTTTCTGGCGCCCCGGTTCCAGCTTACAATAACGCCATCCAACGACTTCATGATGATGGCATCGTCTGAGGAATCCACGATAAGCCCCATCAACGCCTGCTGCTCTTCAAGTTTTTTCCGGTCTGTTACATCGCGGTAGCTAAATGAGATGCCTTTCACGTTGGCATCGGCGAGCAGGTTGGCCATGATACCGTCGATCCAGATATAGTTTCCCTTTCTCGTACGCATGCGAAGCTGAAATGACAGAGGGGTTTCCGGATGCTCGAGTAGTTGTTGCAATTTCGCCGCGAGCAGGGGGGCATCGTCGGGATGGGTGTATCGCTCGTTGGGGTGTGCGCGCCGGTATTCCAGCGACAGCCCGGTCATTCTTTCGACTGCGGGTGTTTGATATTTGGCGAGAAGGTTTTCATCCGTAACAACAATCGCATCCGTACTGTTTTCAAGGATAGCGCGTATCCGTCTTTCGCTCGCCGCAACTTCCACTGTTCGTTCAGCCACTTTTTGCTCGAGGTCGCGATTGATCGCAGCGAGCTGTTCCTCCGCATACCGCCGACCGACGTCGGTCCGGTTGATGATGGCTGATACGAAGAGCACCAGAACAACAAAAAGCAAGACAATCCCGGTGATCAGGAAAACGACGCCCATCTCGTCGGAGATGTTAATCCATCGATCTATCAACAAGCGCAGAAAGCCAATGATAATCGGCACAAACAGTGCTGCCGGTAAAATAATGCGGGCAATCACACCGCCTGAGTAACGGCTCGAAATAATGGACATAAATCCGACGCCGGTGTTGGAAAACAGGAGTGAGAGTCCGACCAGGCTAAACCCGATGGCAGTCACCAATGACATCCGGATGTAGAAAACAATCCCAGGTGTATCCTGAGCATTGTAAGCGTATCGTAGCAACGATAGCAGTGCGATGAGCAGGATGACCGCGGCGATGAAGTTTGACAGCCGTCGCAGAAAAGGCCTGTTCTGAATGTTCAGGATCAATGCAATTCCGAGCAAAGAAAAATTAACCGCTGTGTTTGCCGCCATAAGCGGCGAAGTTCCTTCCGATATGGGCTGCAACTTGTCAGTAAAGATCAACCCATCGACGCTCAGCGTGGTAAGTCCGGCAGTCGATGCCAGCTTCAGCAGACCCACGAGCGAAATGAGCGAAGCGATGCCATAACCCAGATAGGTTTGAATCAGACTTTTGTGCTGAGTTCTTGTCACCAGGAATGAAATGCCGCATAGAATGAAACAAATGGCTGATAACGGATTCATCGTACCGCCCTGGAGAAATGGTCGTCGGAGTATTTCGATGTCGAATCCCCAGCCGCAAAGTACTGCGAGGGCGAAAGCGATCACGATGATCATCAGTTGCGATGATCGCCTGGCAAATTTTTCTTCCAGATTTTTTTCGGATGAATCCATTCGATAGTCAAGGACGGCGTGCTGAGGCGACGGATTTCACGCAGCGCAGTTTATAAGTTTAATAAAATTCCGCGGAAATGAGAAGGATTAATGGGACCAATTTCCCCAAAAGGCAGGCTCAACTGATCCGATACTTCTCGGCAAGTTTTTTCGGCGCGACACGACAATATGCCATGGTGAGAGCATCTTTGAACATTTCTTTTTTCACTTTTTTTAGTTCCACCATGGTAGCGCCATTCTTTCCCCATTTATTGGGCACCGGGAACATTACAGACTTATCAAATGCGCAAAACACGGATTGATCGATCGGAGAAAGCATGAGTACAGCAATTCCATCTTTTTCGGCCATGGTTGCGAATATCTTTTTGTGGACGCGAAAAGATGTTTTTTCAAAGTGAGGCGCCTCCGTGGTTTCTTCCAAAGAAAGAGCAAGCTTTCGGACTTCGGCAGGCTTCATAATAAAGGTGGTTTCCTGATGTAACTTTCTGGAAATATTCCGGTTGATACTTTATCCGAAGTTAACCTGCGGCCATGATTTCAAGCTATATTAAGTCTGCAAAAAGAATTCTTTTTAAGGACAAGCTTTACACGGCACTTCATGTGTCCGGACTGGCCCTGGGCCTGGCGACTTGCTTCGCGATCTATTCCTGGGTCGCCTTTGAGACCAGTTTCGACAGTCATTTTGAAAGTGCTGAGAATATCTATCGCGTCTCCACTTTCTCCAATGATCCGTCGGAGGGTGGTATTGCTTCCACGTATCCGATGGTAAAGTCGAGAATGTTGACACAATTCCCGGAAGTAGTAGAAAGCGCGCGACTTTTTAATGAAGGTTTTCTGGGGAGCAAAACGCGGGTTCGTGTTGATGACAAGGTCTTCACCAATGTTCGATTCTACTACGGTGACGAAAGTGTCCTGAATATTTTTTCCATTAAAGTACTTGCAGGCACACAGCAAGCTCTTCAGGTTCCCAACGGTGTCATCCTTACTCAAACGATGGCCAAACGATTGTTTGCCGTTGGTGATCCCATCGGAAAATCCGTGGTCGTTGGCGACGGCCGCGAGTTCCAGGTGACCGCAGTGGTTGAAGATGTTCCGCACAATTCCCATTTTCATTTCGATATGCTGGCATCGATGCTGGCTCATCCCTGGATAAAAAAGGCTGAAGAAAACCTGTGGAGTGGCGTTGTGTTTCACACCTACGTCAAACTGAGGGAGGATGCAAGCCCCAATACCCTTGAGGTGAAGTTGAAAAACTTATTGGACAACTTTCCCGACGACCCAAAACAATTCGGAAAAGCTATTTCATTACGCCTTCAGCCTCTTAGAGACATTCACCTTCGGTCCAATTTGAAATTTGAATTGGAGCCCAACGGCAACATTTTATATGTGTACGTCTTTTCGACAATCGGCATTCTGGTATTGGTACTGGCAATCATCAACTACGTAAACCTCGCGACGGCGCGTCACCTCAGGAGGTACAAAGAAGTGGGCGTTCGTAAGTCGATGGGTGCGTCTGTGGGTCAACTTATTCTTCAGTTCACGATAGAGTCCTCCGCGATCACGGTCCTGGCGATGGCGATTGCGGTCATTGGGTTGATGCTTGTCAAGCCGCTGCTGATATCTCTTCTGGGTGACATGGAAGATATGTTGCAGGCAGGCATACTGATGACCTGCGTCATGATCGCTATTTTCACTGCACTCGCCACAGGAGTTTTCCCGGCAACGGCTCTTTCTTTGAAGAAGCCGGTCTTCTTGCTTAAGAATTCTATAGCAGTTCCGGGTGGATTTTCTTTCAGGAAGGTCCTTTTGATGATGCAGTTCACCACTTCGATCGCACTCACAATCTGCACGGCGGTCGCGTACAGGCAAATGAACTTTATTGGTGATGTTGACCTGGGATTTCACCGTGATCAGGTGGTGGTGTTAAATATTGGTTATGAAGATATGTTGACTAAATACAAAGTGCTGAAGACCGAGCTGGCCGCAAATCCGGCGATCATCGGCAGTACAGCCAGTTCGGAATTGCCGACGGACATACAAGGCGGTGAAAATATTGATATCACGAATTCGCAAACGCTGGGCGTGAATTGCATCTCTGTGGATCCTGATTTTTTTGATGTGATGGGGATCCGCGTCTTACAGGGCATCGACCAAATCAGAACCCTGGAAGAAAATGACTCCGTCAATCGTTTCGTCATGAATGAAAATTCGGCGCACGCACTGGGAAAAACGAACGAAGCTTTATTGAATCAACCCATGCGCATCCGGCACGGAAACATGGTGCCGGGACCGGTCGTGGGCATTGTGAGTGATTTTCATTTCCAGTCATTGCATCATGCGGTAGGACCGCTCGTACTTGAGTTTAACCCAGGCCTTTATCAGTATCTGCTTGTAAAGATCCAAGGTGAGGATGTTCCAAAGACACTTGAATTTATTGCCAGCGTATGGGCGAAGGCGGCCAAAGGCATTCCATTCGAATATTCTTTTCTCGATGAACACTACAACAATCTATACAAGAGTGAGCAGAGGAGTGGTGATCTGCTGATCATTTTCTCCGGGCTCGCACTTGCGATCTCCTTGCTGGGTCTGTTTGGACTTACCTCATTCGCTGTGGAGCGCAGGACGAAAGAGATCGGCATCCGAAAGATATTGGGTGCGCGGGTCAGTGGTCTCCTGGTTCTGATTGGAAGAGATTTTCTGACGGTGTTAGTGATTTCTTTCCTGTTGGCTATTCCGATCGGCTATCTGTTTATGCATTCGTGGTTGGAGGAATTCGCCACCAAAATCGAACTTGACCCTTTGCTTTTCTTGCTGGCAGGTGCGGCCAATCTGTTGTGTGCCGTACTGATCGTATCTTTTCATGGAGTCAGAATTGCATCGACGCGATCAGTCGATACGCTGAGAGAGCAATAAGATTATCAGTCCAGCCTTTTTAGTCTTGCCATATAGAATCCGTCGAAGCCGGCGGATGGCAGTAGCGTCTGCTGTTGTTCCAGTTCGAACTTGCCGGTGTGAGAATCGAGAAACTTTTTAACCTGGTTTTCATTCTCGTCCGGCAGGATGCTGCAGGTTGAGTACACCATCAGACCGCCTTTCTTCACCATGCTGCTGTAGTCGTTCAGGATGCTTTGCTGAGTTTGCTTCACTTCATCGATAAATGCTTGTGAAAGCTTCCACTTTGCATCCGGATTCCGGCGCAGAACACCCAGTCCCGAACAGGGTACATCGATCAACAGCCGGTCGGCAGAATTTTCAAGACGCTTGATCACTTTCGAAGAGTCGATGAGGCGGGTCTCAATGTTGTTACTTGCACCGGCCCGGCGGGCGCGCTTCTTTAACTCATCCAGTTTCCATTCTTCGACATCCATTGCGATGATGCGCCCTTTGTTTTTCATGAGTGCCGCGAGGTGCAGGGTCTTTCCGCCGCCACCGGCGCAGGCATCGACAACCCGCATGCCCGGTTCCGGTTTCAGAAAGGGAGCGATGAGCTGTGAACCGGCATCCTGGACTTCAAACAATCCATCTCTGAATTGCTGGCGTGTGAAAATGTTCTGACGCTCTTCCAGGATCAGTGCATCCGGAAAGTTCTCCGGCAGGTTTGCTATGATGTTTTCTTCCGCGAGTTGTTTTTGGAGATCCGGACGAGACACCTTCAGCGTGTTTGCCCGCAACACAACTTTTGCCTGTTCATTCAACGCTTCAATTTCCGCGTCCCATTTTTTGCCCAGTGCCTGGACACCTAATTCATCCAGCCAGTCCGGGATCGATTCCCTTATTTTCCGATCAGCTTTTCCTTTGTCCCAGCGCTCAAAAAATTTTGGTTTGTCGATATTTCTGAATTCACTCCAATCGGGAAGATCAACTTTGTTCCACACGCACCACGCGGCAACAAGTTTCCAAAAGTCGTGAGGCTCGGCGTGGATCAGGTATGCCAGCAGCCGATACCAGCGAACGATGTCGTAGGTTGTTTCGGCGATAAACCGGCGGTCACGCGCACCCCATTTTGGATTTTGTTTCAGAACTTTTTCGATCACTTTATCAGCATAGCGCCCTTCGACGAATATCTGGTTGAGTGATTCTACAACTGCTTCTGTGAGATTGCGATAGAGTTTCAGCGCCATACGGGCTGCAAGGTATAACCTTTCTGTCGTTGGAGGCGGTTTTGTGTACCCAGATTGAGGTACAATCTCTTGAATGCTGCTGCGCAAATTCCGAATATTGAGCAGCAAATACATCCCGTTTGTTATGAGAACCCTCGTTGTTTTGTGTGCTCTGTGTGCTTCGATCCCGGCGCTGTCGCAGGATTGGGCCGATAAATTTGTGAAAGACCTTGGCGAGTCAGGCAGTAAGAAGCGTGCGAAGCTGGACTCCATCGATTTCCAGATGGTGATGTCCGTCAATGAGAACGCGGGTTTCTTCGACATTGAAAATAAAGGCGAAGGTGGAGCGCGTGCCCTGTATTCAATGAAGAAGAAAACCGACAAGTCCCCATCGGACATCGCACGGGATACCCTCGATCTCGCTATTGGATATTATAACCTGAGGATGTTCAAGGTCGCCCAGGATGCGTTTTCGAAAGCACAGGACTTCATGGAAAAGAAAGGACTGGGTAATGACATCAGCTATCTGCGGTGCGTCACGAACCTGGGCGTCGTGTACCTGATGCAGGGTCGCACGAATGATGCGGAACGATATATCAACTACTCTCTTGAAAGTACGGAATCACTTTTAGGACAAAAGAGTGCAGGCTATCTGGCCAACCTGAACAGCCGCGCGAAACTCGATCAGATGATCGGCAAGTATAATGAGGCCGAGCAGAATTTTGAACAGGCGGGCATGCTCGCCAAAGATGTCTTTGGTGAAAACAGTATGCAGTACGCAATCATCGAGAACAACAAAGCGATGTTATATCTCGCCCTGGGCCGGTATCCGGAGGCCGTTCAGCTTATGCAGAAGGCGCTCAAAGACGCGGAGGGTACCAACAAGAAGCTGCTACAGGGGAAAAATTCTTTCGACAACCGGAGGTTTCAATCCAACCTTGCGCTCATCTATCAGGTATCTGGTGATTTTGCGCAGGCAGAGGCAACTTTCACTGCGATCAAAAAAATATTCGAAAGTCGGTTGCAGACCAATGCTCCGGAATATGCTTCGCTGCTGAACCAGCTGGCATTGCTTTACATGCAAATGAATAAACCTGAACAGGCAGAACCGTTGTTGCAGAAGGCCGCTGCGGTCTATAAAAAGAAGTTCACCGAAGAGAATCCGTCGTTCGCAAAAGTTCAGAATGACCTTGGGACGTTATACAGGATGCAAGGCAAATTTCCCGAAGCAGAAGCTGCGCTGGTCAAGGCGGTGTCGATCCGTAAAAACACACTGGGTGAAAATCATCCCGAGTACGTGAAATCAGTAGACAACCTGGCGATCCTGTATTGGAAAATGGGCGACCTGGCGAAAGCCAACACCTATTTCGGTGAGGCAATGTCGAAATCACTCGCCTTCATCAATCAGTATTTTCCTCCGATGAGCGAGGCGGAGAAATCGAAATACTGGGATGTTTTGCAGCCGCGTTTCCAACGATACTATAGTTATGCGATTCAGGCCAGCGCCACGCAGCCCGACATTCTCAAATCGGTCTACGATTATCAGATTGCCACCAAAGCCCTGCTTCTGAACTCAACCAACAAGATCAAGAAGGCCATCCTTTCAAGCGGCGATCAGGCGTTGATAAAAGACTATCTCGATTGGATCGGTCAGAAGGAAATGCTGGCCCGTTACTACGCTCTGTCCAAGGAAGAATTGAAAGAACAGAAGATCGATATGCAGGCATTGGAACAGCAGGCAAATGCTGCAGAGAAAGCGTTGTCGCAAAGATCTTCTGACTTCTCGAAAGGTTATTCATCGGAGTCCATCAGCTACAAGAAAGTGGCAAGTCTCCTGGGAGATACCGAGGCCGTGGTGGAGATCATCCGCGTTCGTGAGTTTGATAAAGATTTTACAGATCAGTCAAAGTATGTTGCCCTGGTGCTGACGAAAGGGGTGGATATTCCGAAGATGGTGGTGCTCGACAACGGAAATCAGATGGAAACCCGTTATGCGAAATATTACAAGAATGCCATCATACAGCGTCTTGCCGATGAATATTCCTACGACCAATTCTGGGCGCGCATCGATCCGTTGGTGGTGGGGAAAAAGACTTTGTATCTGTCGCCGGATGGTTTGTACAACCAGATCAATGTCAACACCCTGAAGAAGAAGGACGGTGATTATATCGCTAACCGGTTTGACCTGGTAACAATTGGAAATTCAAAAGACCTTATCGCTTTAAAATCCAGGAAGCCCATCGTGAAGAAGGATGCCTTCGTCCTTGGTTTCCCCGACTATGGCGGAGCAGCCGTAGCGTTGCCCGGCACTAAGGTGGAGATCGAGAGCATCTCGAAGATCCTGAAGGCGACAGGCTATGCCGTTACTGTACGCGAGCAAAAAGTTGCTACCGAAGCAAACATTAAGGCTGTGAAAGCACCGGCGCTCATGCACATTGCCACACACGGATTTTTTCTGGCAGACACCGACGTCGGCAACGGCAATGCGATGGGCGTTGATGCGGAAAACGCAAAGAACAATCCGCTGCTTCGCTCGGGGTTGATCCTCGCAGGCGCACCCGATCCTGCCAAACAGGAAAAGTCCACAGACTTGCAAAGCAACGACAACGGAATACTTACCGCATACGAAGCGATGAACCTCAATCTCGAAGGCACCGACCTTATTGTTCTAAGTGCTTGTGAAACCGGATTGGGCGAAGTGAAAGCGGGCGAGGGCGTGTATGGTTTACAACGCGCATTCCTCGTCGCCGGAGCCAACGCCCTGATCATGAGCTTGTGGAAAGTGGATGACGCCGCGACGCAGATGCTGATGACCAACTTCTACACCAACTGGACGAAGAGCGGAAACAAACTCAAAGCCTTCAAGCAAGCCCAGCAGCAGCTGATGGTGAAATACAAAGACCCGTATTACTGGGGTGCGTTTGTGATGATGGGGCAGTAGCCTTCGTCTTCCTGCCTGCCGGCAGGCGGGCGCTCAGGCTGACAGCGTTGACTTTGCTTAGGCTGACCGTTCCAGCTTCGCTTGAGTTGACCCGGTTCGAAGGGAGTCACACTGAGCGGAGTCGAAGTGTGAGCGGAGTCGAAGTGTGAGCGGAGCCGAAGTGTGATCGGAGTCGAAGGGAGTCACACTGAGCGGAGTCGAAGTGTGAGCGGAGTCGAAGTGTGATCGACCCATTGCCTTCGGCTGCGCTCAGGCTGACCGCTTCGTCTTCCTGCCTGCCGGCAGGCAGGCGCTCAGGCTGACCGCTACGGCTGCGCTCAGGCTGACCGTTCCAGCTTCGCTTAGGCTGACAACTACGACTTACAATTTTCAGAGTTTCACAGTCGCCGGCAGATACTTCGCGATCAGATCTTCATAATAAGGCTTCAGTTCCTTCACATTCGGAGGGACAGGATTCTTTGAATATAAATCGTAAGGATTGAATTTCTTCACCCACTCGAACATCTCGCGATCGTGAGCGTCCATGAGGTGATCATAGGCATGTTCACGATGTTGCGCGTAGAATGAATGATAGCGGATCATGTAGAGCGCGGGCTCGGGCAGATAATCTTTTGTGATTTGATAAAGATATTCATCGTGACCCCACGACATATCCACGTTCTTCAGTCCGCAGCCTTCTGAATAGATGCCGTATTTGGTATTGAAATCTTTGTTCGTATAGTCCGGGTTATTGACGAAAAATTCCGGGTAAACAATTTTGTCCGAATACTTGCATCCCACCGGGAACGTGTCACCGACAACGGCCCATTGCGGTTCGCCAAACAGACAAAGAACTTTTCCCATGTCGTGAATGAAGCCGGTGAGCACAAACCAGTCGGGATGACCATCGCGGCGGATAGCCTCTCCGGTTTGCAACAAGTGCTGAAGCTGATCCAGTTCGATGTCGGGATCGGAGTCATCAACCAATGTGTTCAGAAATTCCATCGCTTTCCAAACCGGCATTTCCTTGCGATCGAATTTTAAAAACTCTTTTTTCTTCGCCTGAACGAAGTCGTAGGACTGGAAGGTGTGATTCAGGCGGTAGAACTCTTTCACCGTTTCCCGCTTGGTGTCTTCGTAGTTGCGGTATTCCTCTTTCGCTTTCGCGGGCTGATTCGGCTCGGGATAGCGTTTCACCACATCGTCTTCCCACTCTTCAATACTGTGCAGAGGGTTGATTTCTTTTTCGCTGAATGTTTTCATAGAAAACGGATTGAAGATCAAATGTAATTAAAATATGAAATCTGCTTTTTGGGGTTCTTAAACGCTATTTTTTAGGAAAAACATAGGGTGGCAGCATCTCCTTATCCAGGCTCTCGAACTCAGCTTTCAGCCTCTGAAAAGTCGCAGCTTCCGAAGCTTTCACGTCGTTGGATTCGGAGATGTCATTGGAGAGGTTGTAGAGGCTTTCGTTGTCCGGGGTTTTAAGATACTTCCAGTCGGCACTGCGATATGCATTCCACCGTGCACGGTTGGTGAGGCGCCAAAAGAGATTTCTGTCGATTTTTTCTTCCCGACCTTCCAACACAGGCAGCAAATCGATTCCGTCGAATGAAAAACCATCGGTATCAATTTGAGCAGCCCTTAGTATCGTTACCGTCCAATCCATTGTGATGGCTACTTGATTGGTCACACCGTTCGCTTTGATTTTTGATGGCCACCGAACAAACGCAGGTACACGAATGCCGCCTTCGTTGAGATCAAATTTTCCGCCACGCAGCGGTGTCATCGATGAATATCTTTCGCCTCCATTGTCGCTGGTAAATATGATCAAAGTATTATCGCGGATTCCTTTTTTATCAATTGCTTCGAGGATGGAGGCGATATTCGTGTCCAGGTTTTCAACCATCTTAGCGAACGTTTCAAAATCTCCCCCGGAAGACATGCGCGTGGTGTCATTCAATGCCGGGTCGCCGGGTTTTTGCCAAGGCCAATGCGGGGCTGTGTACTGAAGGCTCACAAAAAACGGAGCATTGGTTTTCTTGATATAGTCGACCGCATGCCTGGTGATCAGGTCGGTGAGGTATCCCTCTTCTTTCACCGGTGTCGTATTCTCAAACAATACATCTTTCCCCTCGTAGCGATGCGAGACGTAATCGGCGCCACCGGCAGTAATGCCGAAGAAGGTGTCGAAGCCGTGTGCGGCGGGAAACAGTTCCGGTTTAAATCCCAGGTGCCACTTTCCGAATAGCGCAGTGTTGTAACCAGATTTTTTCAACAGCGATGATATGGTCGGTATTTCCGGGGATAGCCCAAGATCAATGTCCGTTGAATCCATCACCAGGGGTTCACGAAGCCCAACAGGATTTCTTGCGGGAAAGCGCCCGGTCATGAATGCGACGCGGGTCGGTGTGCAGACCGGTGCGGCGGAATAGGCCTGAATGAAACGCATGCCTTGTTTCGCCAGTGAATCAAGCACTGGTGTTTGATAATCCTGTTGACCATAGATACTCAGGTCGGCATAACCCATGTCATCCACCATGATGTAAATGATGTTGGGCCTGTCTGTCTGCCTGTTGCAACTTAGAAGCAGTACAGCAGTGATACAAAACAACAAGTATTTCATGCTACTGTGGATTTAGATTTCTTCAAAAGCATGTAGACGATTTTTATGCCCAGCATCACGACTACCCACCCGATGAGTGTCAGATACTCCTCACGGCTTCCTCCCGCATTGGGTAGTTCAGCCCTTAATCGACCGACATAAGTCATGAAGAAAATAAGCCAGACATAAAACAAATACACATAGCCGATCGACTGGTATCTTTTCAGTGAGAGCTTTCCGGCTTCTGCCCGTTGCTGAATGACAGGCATCACGAAGATCAACACATAAGCAAGGAATCCACCCGCGACACGATAGGGGACGAGCGCTGTCCCCGAAAGCCACACATAACTCAACAACTCCCCGAGATGTATACCATGTGCCACCGCGAAAGCCAGGAAAAACTTTTCTGACAGGTAGAAATGAAGGACGCTTTTATCACGCGGATACAAGAGGAAAATAAAACTGAAAATGAAAAGCGACAGTCTCCCTGAAAAACGAGTCGTGGCCTGTAGACCGGAGATGTTCCAGCCGTAGTTGTTGATGGCGAGAGCCGCTACAGCCAACTCTGCGGCAATAACAAGGATGATTGCGTTTCGCGATTTCACCTGCGGAAGTTACAGGTTGCAGGTCACATTGTTGCAAGCACACGTTTAGTGTTGCCAGTCGCCATTTGCCTGTTTCCGGTAGTTGGCCCCGTGTGAAATCCCTTGCCCCTATCGTGGGTACACTAACTGGCTACTGGCAACTGGTGACCGGCAACTCGCGACTGGCAACTGCTGACTGGCGACTCTATTTCCCCAAAGCAGCGGCTTCGGATCTCAACCTGCCCAGCGCCGCCGCATCATACCACTTCCCATTCTCCATCACTCCTGAAATAGTACGTGTATTGTTGATGTCGGTCAGCGGATTCTTATCAAGGAGTACGAGATCGGCTTCTTTTCCTTTTTCGATGGTGCCGGTGGACGAAGCAACGCCTAGGTAACGCGCGGGAATTACCGTCGCGGTCTGAAGCACTTCGTAATTGGAGAGTCCTGCAGCTGCAAGCTCTTTGAGCTCATCATGAAGAGCGAAACCCTGAATAATAAAATACTCAGGCGAGTCGGAACCGGCCATGATCGGCACACCTGCCTTCCAGAGTTCTTTCACCAGCGATCGCCTGATGCGAACAAACTTCTCCAGACTTTCCGCAGGAGCGATTCTGCTCTGATAACGCTTGCGTGCCTTCCATTTATCTTCCTTCATGCCGGGCGGAATAAATTGATAATCGGGCATTGCTTTGATAGCTTCATCCCGTGGCAAAGCGCCGAAACATGAAACCATAAAGTAGTTGGTGGGCGTGACATAAATGCCCGCTTTCTTCACGTCGCGGGCGAGCGCGGGTATTTTGCTTTCGTCAAGGTGTGGAAGGGTTGCCCACGCTTTTTGGCTGTAAAGATTGTAATCGGAAATACTTTGACCATGATTATAACTCGTGTCAGGCAAGAGCATTTCAATAAACTGATCCATGTGTTCGACCTGCTGACCTGCTGCAAGCGCCGCCGGGAGTTTAACAAACGGCCCCACGTGTCCCACCACTTTGATATTTTCGGCCTTCGCGGTTTCTGTGATCGCCCTATAAACATCAGGCTTTACTTCGAAAGTGATCTTGATGGCGTCGTAGCCGTCTGCCTTGAATTTTTTAACAGCCGCAGCACCCTGCTCCGGGGTTAATACCAATTCAAAATTTTTGTATTCTACAGGGAACGGCCAACGACCCGCAAGCTGCGGACTGGCAATGAATAAATCCGGGCCATCGAGCCTGCCAGCGCGGATGTCTTTTCTCAAATCAAAATAGGAGCTATGGCCCGTCATCAGGCGAGCAGTTGTGATGCCATTGATGACCATGAGTTTCAATTCATCTTTGTACGTGTCGTAAGGTTCTCCCTGATCGGAAAAGAAATGGGTGTGCATATCGAACAGCCCTGGCATAAGAAATTTTCCGGTGCCATCAATCACTTCGAACCTGGATGGAATGGACACTTCAGACGCTTTTCCAATCCTTGTGATCTTGTTCTTTTCGATGAGAACAGTTTGATCAGAAACCGCCGTCGGCGAAGTCATGGTGATGACGGAGACATTTTTGATCGCGTAAGAGCCGGTTTGGGAATGGCTGGTTATTGCGATGCAAAGGAGGATGAGAGAGAGGATATTTTTCATGATGATGGAAGAGTAGCCACGGAGGACACGGATTTACACGGAGAAAACAGAGATCATCATCCGTGTCTATCCGTGGCTATTCTCCGCCCAATTTCGCCTCCCTCAATCCCTTGCCACTCCAAAAATTTTTTGATCGGTCAGAATTTTTAAAATGATGTAGCACATTATGGATTAGAAAGACACGAAGTCGCAAGGGCACAAAGGAATCACAAAGTTTTTTGCAAGCCTATTAATTTTTTGCAGGTTTTAGAATAAGCTTGCTGCCTGCGCCCGCCTCCATCTTCATGATCATAGGGCGCCATTTTCCGTAAGCGAACATTTCTGCCTGGTCTTTGTAGTACTTGCTCATTACATTCCCGGATTGGCCGGTAGGCGATACACTTTCGCCGCCGTTGAGATCGGAGAAGTCGGTGATCTTACGCAACGCAGGACCTCCGTTCACAGGGAAGTAGCCGGTGGAGTCCAGATCGAAATGAAGATTGTTGATCACTTCACTGCCGCCGTTAACGGGGAAAGGTCCCACAGAGAAAAACTTGTCCAGCAGATTCACAGCTCCCAGGGGATGCTTGTGTTTCAATGTATGGATCTTATCCCAGGTCCAATCTGAGGAATTTGGACCTGATGTTTTCTGAAGCGAAGCAATCGTCTGCTGTGCAGCTTGTGATACAATGTCGATCCTTTCTTCGTGCCGGTCTTTGGTGTTCACATTATCCCACCACGGTGACAACTCATTTCCGATAAACATCTCGTACGAATTTTTTGGTATCGACGTACCCATGATCGTCTTATAGGCTTGCGGGCCGATCTCATCGACCATCGCCAAACGCATGATGTTGGAGAGCATGTTGTAATACACTGACGGAGCGATGTCGGTAGATTGATGATCTCCATTCCAGGATTTTAGAATATTGGAAAGCTCCGCGTATTCAGTCTTCTGAGAGTCATTGAGAATACCAGCGATCTGGTGCGCGATGTCTGCGTGCATGGTTGAAGTAACATCGAGATCCACTTTTTTCACATCTTCTTTCGTCCACTTCTTTTCTTCGGAAAGTAACGACGCCACACGACCGGCCCGTGACCTTGGATAGTAGTAGCCGGGATACAACACGCCATCAACGGAATCAGGTTGGTTGTTGGCGGTGTAGACAAATCCCCACGGTGGATTGATCGACTGCGGATTTTTTGAAAAGTCATAGTAGCCGAGATATTCGTCTTTCCCAGAAGCGCCATCCAGAAAAAGTTTTGAATTGACATGCAGTGGTCGAACAGGAAGTTTTGCCACCGCCCACCAGGCGATGTTGCCCTGCACGTCGCCGTACATAACATTGAGACCCGGTGCGGAGAATAACGCAGCAGCCTTTTGGGCATCGCTGAACGAGCCTGCATGGTTGAGGGTCCACGCGGCTTGCAATGATTCGTTGGAATTGTGATTCAGCATCCACCACAGTGAAACCGGCGTTGAATCGGGGATCAACTCTTTCATGATGTCGTTCACCAACGGACCGTGCCGCGTTGTTTTGATCGTAAGCGTCACATCATTCTCACCTTTTACTTTGATGACTTCGTCGCGCTTCGTCATCGTCTCCCATTGATCACCAAATTTCACTTGATCGGGATTTTCTTGGTTGGCTGTCTCGCGGAAAAAATCTGTGTCATCATTTTCAAACATGGTGAGCCCCCAACCGCAAAATTCATTGTTGCCCAGCAGCGCGAACGGCACGCCCGCAAGATGATGGCCGTAGAAACTGAAACCAGGATATTCGATATAGGCTTCGTACCAAACAGCAGGCTGGCTGTATCCAATGTGTGTGTCATTCGCCAGTATGGGAAACCCCGACTGCGTGCGGCTTCCGTCAATCACCCATCCATTGCTGCCTGTAAAAAGCGGAACGGGGATCATTTCGATGGCGTCACGCAGCGTTGTACCTGTGTAAGCCAGCGGTCCTTTCTTCTTTTCTGCGCCATGAAAGTTTTTGAGTCGCACCGCGTTCGCCGGGGTTTGAACGGCCAGGTCTTTGAGATAAGTGTCGCCGAACTCGCGACGTATTTTGTCAAGCACCGGGTCAGCCTGGATTCCCTCGGCAAAACCGAATGACATAAAGCCTACGGCGAGGTAGATGTCCTCGGGCTTGAATTCAGTTTTTGGTATTCCGATGATTGAAAATTCGATCGGTGTTTTTCCGTTGCGCACGAATTCGTTGACGCCCGCCTGGTAAGCGAGGGCCGCCTGTTGGAACTCGGTCGTATCGGCACTCAGGTACTTCGCCGCATGTTCTTTCGCGAATACATTCAATCCCATCGTGCGAAACAATTTGTCGACAGGGAGTAAATCTTTACCCAGCACTTCAGAAAGTCTTCCGCCCGCTGCGCGACGGAGCATTTCCATTTGAAAAAGGCGATCCTGGGCGTGTACGTATCCCAAAGCGTAATACGCGTCATACAGGTTGTTTGCTTTGATGTGGGGAATCCCATGGCTGTCGTAAGTGACTTCAGTTTCTTTGAGGATGCCGCTGAGGACTTGCTCTCCGGAGTATTTCGGTGCTGTGGTCAACAAGTAGACGTAGCCGCCGCCAGCCACCAATACGACCAGGAGTACAACGCCAATTAGAATTCTTTTCAGTATTTTCATCGATTCAAGCAGTGATTATCCACCAATTTAAAATAAACCCTGATGAAAAAATTGTCGCTGGTCCTGATTCTCATCCCCATGCTTTCAGTCGCCCAGAAAAAATATAAGTACGGATTGAGTCCCACCACGCTTTCGCAGTACCAGGAGAGCATCAAGACCAATCCCAACAAGGAGTTGGTAGACCTCGAAAAGTTTGTTCCGGACATGATCATGGACATCCGGTATGCCACCACCAATAATTTTACCGGCAAGAAAATTTACAACATGGCTAAGGCGTATGCACGGAGGCCCGTCGCACAGGCGTTGAAAGAAGCGCAGGCTGAATTCAGGAAGCTTGGCTATGGTGTGAAAATGCATGATGCGTACCGGCCTTATTCAGCAACGGTAAAGTTCTACGAAGAGTATCACGACACGACGTATGTGGCATCGCCGTACAAAGGTTCGCGTCACAACCGGGGATGCGCGCTCGACATGACCATTGTGGACTGGAAGACGAAACAGGAATTGAAAATGCCCACGCTGTATGACTCTTTCAGCAAAGACGCATGGCCTTCAACGCCCATCAAAGATCCCGAAGCACGCAAGAACCGTGAGTTGATTATCAGTGTGATGGAGCGACATGGATTCAAAGTAAACGCCTCTGAGTGGTGGCACTTTGATTTTGTGGGATGGGGGAAGTATGAGGTGATGGATATTGATTTTGAAGAATTAGTGGGAGTCAAGTAATCGTAATGGGTACACCCCCAACAGCCAACACCTAGTACCCAACATGAAGTAGGCAGTCGGCAGTGGGCAGTTGGCAAAGCGGCTTGTTTAATCAAAAAGATAGTATGGAAATAAGTGCAGCTCAGATCGAAGTGGATCAGTGGATCAAAAAACATGGCGTCCGTTACTTTAATGAACTGACCAACATGGCCATTCTTACCGAAGAAGTAGGAGAGGTGGCTCGGATCATTGCCCGGAGATACGGCGAACAATCGGAGAAAGAGTCTGATAAAGGAAAAGATCTTGGTGAAGAGATGGCGGATGTGTTGTGGGTGCTGCTGTGTCTCGCGAACCAGACCGGAGTGAACTTAACAGAAGCGTTTCAGAAGAATCTGGAGAAGAAGGCGGTGAGGGATAAGGATCGGCACCACTCCAATCCGAAGCTGAAAGGGTGAGGGAATTCTTGGTTGCCGCATGAGGGTTTTCATTAAGCAGAATGGGAGGAAATATAAATTCCTTAAAGACAAGGAGGACGAGGAACCACTATGGACTGCCTTCTGGGATAGCAAATGGAAGACTGGTGTCTTTTCAAAGATAAGTGACTCAAAGGAGGTATTGGTAACTATTGAGTATGAGAATCAACCGCCTTTTTGGCGAGCAAATAAGACCACTTACAGGATAACAGTTCATCAACTACACCAGAAAGTCATTGTAAAGACAGTTAGCCATCTGAGGGGGTGTTGGACGTTTGTTTTCAACGAAAACAAATATGACTATTTCGAACATTCCGGACGAAAGATGTCGCTTTATAAGAATGACGTACAGGTTGCCAAATACAAGATGGGCACCGTCCATGCGTGGGAACGTGACTTTGGATTTGTCATAGCCAACAGTGATGAAAATGTTTTGCTCCTGATTGCCCTTTTTCTGATGTTAGACATGGGACAGATCAATGATGCAGACGTAACGCTGGATTTAGGAAATGTGTTCGGAGGGGTGAAAGAGTGGAATGAATATTGGCTTCCTGCGAAATAGAATGACGGAAAGGTAGCGCTGCAAATACATATTGATCTACTTCATCAACCCTTCCCGGATCCCTTTGATCAATCTTTCTTTGTCTTTGCGGATCTGTTTCGCAAACTGCTTGGCGTAGGGGTGAACCTGATGGTATCGTTCGCTCCACGCAATAATTTCGATTAATACCGGGATGAGGTCGAGACCTTTTGGCGTGAGGCTGTAGACTACCTTCAATTTATGGTCGGGGTGAGCTTCTTTGGTGATGATCCCGCCGCATTGCAGCAATGCCAGCCTGTCGGCGAGGATGTTGGTGGCGATTTTTTCTTCTGAGTCCAAAAATTCTCCGTACGTGCTTTTTTCATTGAACACCAAATCGCGAATGATTAACAATGACCATTTGTCCCCAAAAATGTCCAGGGCTGTGCTGATGGGACAAGCCGAACGAAACTCAATCTTATTTTTCTTCACCCAACAAAAATACAAAAATACTTGCATTTTGCAAGTAAAATATTTTACCTTTGAAAAGACCCCAGAAAAACATAAAACCATGAGCAAACTGCAAGCACACAACGAAACTATCATCAACGCGCCCGTCAGCCGCGTCTGGCAAATTATTACCGACATCAATCTATTGGATAAAATCAATCCAGGAGTAATCTCGGCGAAGGGACGGATGGACAAGCAAGGTGAAACGCGGACCTGTGAGATGCAGAACGGCGGCAAAACAGGAACGATGACGGAGAGACTTGCAGAGCTCGTCCCCGAAAGGAAAACCGTGTGGGTGATCGAACAGGATTCGATGGGTATGTCACGGATGCTGAAGGACCCGCGGTTTTGTTTCTACCTCGAGAAGTTAGATGACGGCAAGACCCGGATTATCAATGAATCTTTTTATCAGCCTGCCAACCTGGCGGTGCGAATAATGAATTCACTGATGATGAAACGAAAGATGGGCCAGATTCAGGAGCAGATTCTCATGAACATTAAAAAACTGGCGGAACAATAATTTTTTGCCTGTGACCACGCTTCACAATGAAATTGTCATCCATGCGCCCATCGAGAAAATCTGGGAGGCATTGGAAGAAGTCGGCCGGCTGGATCAGTACGACCCGACGGTAAAAAAATCAACGGTGCTTTCCGCGGCCGTGAAGGGCGTGGGAGCCAGGCGTAAAGTGGACATGCTCGATGGTAAGAATTGGTTTGAAGAGCAGTGCACGGTGCATCGACCCCATGAAGCACTCACGTACGAGCTGACGGCCTGCAGTTTCCCCGTTCACAAATTGAAACACAGTTACAGCTTTGAGAAAGTGGGAGACCAGATCAAGGTGAAGCAGGTGATGGAGTATGAAATGAAATTCGGCGTTCTTGGAAAGATCATGGATGCCCTGATGGTGCGCAATCAGTCCGACAAAGGCATCAAGAAATTTTTTGCAGGACTAAAAGCCTATACCGAAAAAAATTAACCCCCAATGGCTTACAACGAAAAACTAGCAGACCGCACCCGTGAAATCATTGCGGTGACCCACAAGAAAGTGGAAGAGAAGAAAATGTTTGGCGGCCTGTGCTTCATGGTCAACGGCAAGATGTGCGTGGGTGTCGAACAGCAACGGCTCATGGTCCGGCTCGATCCTGATAAGTATGATGAAGCCATGGAAAGGGAAGGCTGCAAGCCCATGGACTTTACCGGAAAGATCATGAAGGGCTATGTGTTCGTGGATATCGATGCATTGAACACGAAGAAAAGCCTTGAGTACTGGATCAAACTCGCGCTCGAATTCAACGCCAAAGCGAAGGCATCGAAAAAAAAGAAGTAGCTGGGACTGATGCGCTGGTTTTCCCTGAAGTAAGATTGAAGAACAGCGATTTTTGATTTAAGAAGTTGGAGGACCCCACTCGAGGTCGCCGCACTTCTAAAATCTTATCCCGATAACTATCGGGACTTCATTCGTCAATCTTAGATCTGTATTTTTTTTAGAGACTGTTTTTTTGAAGTAAGATTGAAGAACAGCGATTTTTGATTTAAGAAGTTGGAGGACCCACTCGAGGTCGCCGCACTTCTAAAATCTACTCCCGATAACAATCGGGACTTCATTCTTAAATCTTAGATCTGCACTTTCTCTTCTAACCACTCTTTTGAAGTAAGATTGAAGAACAGCGATTTTTGATTTAAGAAGTTTTGGTGTACCCACTCGAGGTCGCTGGCAACTTCTAATCCCGAAAACAATCGGGGACTTCATTCTTAAATCTTAAATCTGCACTTTCTCTTCTAACCACTCTTTTGAAGTAAGATTGAAGAACGGCGATTTTCGATTTAAGAAGTTGGTGTACCCACTCGAGGTCGCCGCACTTCTAAAATCTACTCCCGATAACAATCGGGACTTCATTCTTAAATCTTAAATCTGCACTTTCTCTTCTAACCACTCTTTTGAAGTAAGATTGAAGAACGGCGATTTTCGATTTAAGAAGTTGGCGTACCCCTACTCGAGGTCGCCGCACTTCTAAAATCTTATCCCGATAACTATCGGGACTTCATTCTTAAATCTTAAACCTGCACTTTCTCTTCTAACCACTCTTTTGAAGTAAGATTGAAGAACGGCGATTTTTGATTTAAGAAGTTTTGGTGTACCTGAAAGCTATCCCAAAAAACGTCACGATTAAAAATAGAGATTAATCGTTAAAATTGGGATCAAATGAAGAAATCAAAATTCACTGAGAGCCAGATTATTGGTATTCTCAAAGAGCAGGAACAGGGTAAGAAGGTGGTCGATCTGTGCCGGGAGCATGGGATTAGCCAGCCGACATTTTACCAATGGAAAAGCAAATATTCAGGACTTGATGTGAACCAACTCAAACGTGTTAAGGAACTTGAGGGCGAAGTGTCGCAATACAAGAGGCTTGTAGCGGAGTTGACACTTGACAATCGAATCCTGAAGGATCTTAACTCAAAAAAATTCTAGGGCCTTGTGAGAAGCGGCAGGCTGTTGCGTACTCCCAGGAGAGTTACGCGATCAGTCTTCGCAAGGCCTGCAGACTGGTGGGTACCACCCCTTCAGTTGTTCGCTACAAACCAAAACCGAAAGACGATGAATCTATTCGGGTTCAGCTGCGCCAGATGGCTGACCTGCATAGCCGTTGGGGTTTCTGGATGATGTATCATCGGCTTCGTGCACTGAACTTCAAAGACAACAATAAACGGGTTTATCGAATCTATACTGACATGAGACTAAATCTTCGCCGAAAATACAAAAAGCGGCTTCCAATGCGAATCAAGCAGCCTTTAGTTCAACCTTTGCGGCACAACCTGACATGGTCAATGGACTTTGTTCATGATGGCCTCTTTCAAGGCAAGCCCTTTCGGGCATTCAATATTATTGATGATTTCAATCGCGAAGTCTTATCCATTGCGATCGATACGAGTTTGACAAGTCAACGTGTGGTCCGTGAGCTGAACAAACTTATTGACTGGAGAGGCAGGCCAGAGCAACTGCGCGTGGATAACGGCCCAGAATTCATCGCGCAAGCTTTACAAGACTGGTGCGGAGATCAAACTCAGCTCATCTTCATTCAAAAAGGCAAGCCACACCAAAACGGGTTCGTTGAACGCTTCAACAGAACTTACCGCGATGAAGTGCTTGACCTGTTCGCCTTCGAGAGCCTCAACCAGGCGCGCTTAGCCACCCAGGCCTGGATGTGGGTTTACAACAATGAAAGGCCACATAGTTCCTTAGGCTATCTGACGCCTCATCAGTTCCTGTTGAAATATGGAAAACTCCACAATCAAAATTTTTCAAAAGAGGAGTTTCCCACATTCCAACAGGATGTCAATTATGACTGGAATTTTATAGTTTCAAATGTGACGAAGGAAGGATAGCTTTCATACCCACTCGAGGTCGCTGGCAACTTCTAATCCCGAAAACAATCGGGACTTCATCCATCCATCTTAGATCTGTATTTTTTTTAGAGGCTGTTTTCTTGAAGTACGATTGAAGAACGGCGATTTTTGATTTAAGAAGTTGGTGTACTCACTCGTCATCGCCAGCACTTCTAAAATCTAAGATCTAAAATCTTCATTCTTACTTCTGCATTATTCTTTCTTCACAACTTTCCCATCCTTCATCACAAACTTCACCCTCGCGAGTTCAGCGATATCAGTCAAAGGGTCTCCCTTCACCGCGATGATATCGGCCAGCTTCCCGACTTCAATCGTCCCAAGGTCCGCTTCTTTGCGAAGCAACTCCGCATTCACTTTCGTTCCGGCCATGATCGCCTGCATGGGAGTCATGCCGAGTTTTACGAGCTCGCCGAATTCACGCGCGGAGAAATCTGGGGGGAAGCCCACGTAGTCCGTGCCCACGCCGACTTTCACACCTTTTTTGACCGCGAGGCTCAGCATCTTGTAGGAATTCTCTTTCGACTTGCGGTTCAGTTCGACCGCTTTTGATAACGACTTGCTGTCGGGGATCTGTTCCTGGAAGAACAATCCGATCGTGAGCGTGGGGATGAGATACGTCCCGTTTTTGATCATCAGGTCCATGCACTCTTCATCGAGGTAGGAACCGTGTTCGATGGAGCGTACTCCGGCGCGTATCGCCATTTTGATTCCTTCGGTGGCATGGGCGTGCGCCATCACCGGCGTGTCGCGGCGGTTGGCTTCGTCGATCGCGGCTTTGAGTTCTTCCGGACTGAAATGAACATTCTGCGGATTGTCGCCGACGGTCATGAAGGCGCCCGTGACCAGCAGCTTGATCCAGTCGCTGCCGTATTTGATTTCATTGCGGACCGATTTGCGGATGGCATCCGGACCATCGACCACGAGACCATCGGCGATGACAGGTTGTTCGTATGAGAGAAAATTGATGTCGCCGCCGCCGCCGGTCACGGATATATAATGACCCGCACCGTAGATGCGTGGCCCGGTGAACAAACCCTTGTTGATCGCATTGCGAATTTCCAGATGTGCATAGCCCACGTCTGCATCGCCGGCGATTCGCAACGTAGTCCAGCCATTGGCGAGCAGGTCCTGGCAGCGCTTCAATCCAGCGAGCGCTTTGCTTGCCGACGAACCTTTCAGGTGCACGTTCTGATAATCATCCGCCGAGATCAGCGGGTGCGCATGGGCGTCGATCATTCCCGGCAGAACGGTGTAGCTTCCCAGATCGATGACCGTTGCTCCTTTCGGAACGTTGGTTTTCTTTTCGATGGCTACGATCCTGTTCCCCTCGACGATGATGGCAGGGTCCGAGATTGTTTTCCCTGTGCCGTCGATGAGGGTTTTGCAGAGGATGGCGGTCTTTTGGGCGAGGGTGGTGGGGTGTAAAACAACGATGATTAGGATTGAAAGGAAGATGCGAATTGTCAACATAGCAATGGTTGTGTGTTGACAATATAAAGATTCTCTTTTTGGCGGAGGTGTTCTTGACACCTTTTTTCTAATCCCGGATGAATGAGCACTCGGTATTTAAATTAATTAAATTCTCCATATAGTCCGGGGTAATATGATCCTCAAGGCCAAGTTTATATGCCCCGTATGTTGAATAGTTTATGTCAAAATGATGTAATGGATGCAATTTGCCCTTTTCATGTTGCGAATCTTTGTCATATCTAATATACGAAGGTTCAAATTGAAGGATTTCCTCCAATAATGAAAGTCCTATGGAATCAGGTTTATTTGCTTCTATATAGAAATCTATCGGAGACGGATTAATCTTAAAGTTCTCACTTTCCAAAATCGATATTACGGCTGAAATACTTCTAAAGTCCACCTTCTTCCCTGAGTATGACGAAATTTCAGTCAACTGATTCTTCCTCGTTTGAATACTAAAAGGGAATGAAACACTGAAGTATTTATCGTTTTTGTAGAAAAATAGTCTGCTCATCTTGTCAACAATCAGTTTCATTCTTGAAGTTGTAGTTACTACACCGACATCATAGTCAAGCAACAGAGTTCGGGCAGATAGCATTAACAATTTTGCATAGTCTGCCTTACTTCTTATAGGGGTGAAATAGTCATTTTCTTGAAAAGGAAGAATGACTTTTGCTATCGTTTTCAATTCGCTACTCTTTGACGTACTTTAGATTGTCTTTGATAAATTCAGTTAGAGTATCTTCATCACTTTCAATCATGTCCATTTGTTGTGTGGCTTGCAGTAGCTTGTCTTGATATTTTCTTTCAACCTTGAGATTCTTGAATATTTCCATCATTAGATCATAATGTGATAGTTTCTTAAGGCTGTATTTAAACCTTGTTCTTATTTTCTTTTTTTCACTTTCGGAAGGTTCACTAATTATCATTTGCCTTTTTGTCACTATATGTTTTAATCCATCAAACATTTCATTTGTAAGTCCTGACTGAGCTTTTGGTTGAATTAATAGAAATGATTTAATAAATGACCGTGTTAACATCGTGTAAATAGAGTTACGGTAGCTTGGACTATTCTTAATTCTTTTTGTTACGCAGATTACAAAAGGAAATTCAAGTCCTTTTACATTGTTTCTGTTACTAATCAAAATCGTGTTGGGGCGCTTCTCCTTTGTTTCGTAAGCTTTGTTTACTGCCCATTTGAAGGCTTGTTGAATCCTGATTTCCAGAATGTCAGCTAATTTATATATAGAATTATCTTGGTCAAGTAGAATAATGCCAATATCGTCCGGTTGAGTAGTAGGATTTTCTTTGATTATTTCTATTAGTATTTGAAGGATTGTATCTGAGAAGGAATTTTGAATCTCGGTTATTCTTATGCTTTCGAAATTGTCTTCCAAGTCTTCGAATCGTCTTAATGGTTCCCTGCTTAAATAATATTTCGAGTTTTTTATAGTAACGCTATATCCGCAGTCTCTCCACTCCTTTTCTTCGAGCCATCGTAATTTGGTTTCTTCGAAAAGACCCATGCCAAGTGCGTGCGCAAACATTAGAGTTTTTGGATCAGTTCTGTAGCACTTTCCCAGCAAAAAGTCTGGTTCAATTGTGCTAGATATATTTTCATCGAAAATACTTTGAAAAATATCGCCGGCGACGTAAATATTCTTTTGCGTGACCAACTCACAGAGTTCGAAAAAGCTATCATCGAAATCCTGACTTTCATCAACAAGCATGTAGGTGAAAGCAAATTTCATGTCTTCTTTTTGATATTTCACCTTGATATCATCTATAGCCATTCGACAAGCTTTACTAAAAGACATTTGGTAAGAATATGTATAGAAAGGTATTTGGTAGAATGCACAAATGAATCTGTAGGCGCCTGAATTTGGTGTAGAGCTCGAGCCCCAAGCATTTGTACACCAAAGCCTTTTTTCCCATTCGATTTGTTGCTCTACCTTCATGAAATTAAAAAAAGAAGGGATTCTTTTTTTCAGATTGTCAGCAAGTATCTTATTGTGGCAAGTGAAGTAGATTGAAGATAAATTGTCCGAAGTATATAAGTCTTTCAACTTGTGTAAAAGCAATTCGGTTTTGCCTGTGCCTGATAGGCCTTGGATTGTTATTCTTTTCTTTTTTGGTTTTTGATAGACAAACCTGGTCTGGTCTCCATCAAATAACTGTATTTTTTGTTTGACTCTATCTAGGGTTGTTGTTGGAACTTGTTCTTTGACTCTTTCAATATCGTTTATACTGCCAATAAATAGAGAAATTAGCAAATCAAGTTTCTTTTGTTCGGCCTCATCGAGGAGTCTCAACCGTTTAAATAGATCATTTATATCACTTGTCTCATCAAGTGTAATTTCAGTTGAGAGTAGAGAAGTTCTCCATATTCTTGGTCTACCTATTACACTTTTGTAGAGATATTTGTCAGCTATTGAACCTACGTCCTCAATCACGTCTTCGATATAGTTCTCAAATTCTGTGGCCTTTTTACCGCAGTCAATAATGCAGATTTTATGTCTTGGAGATAAAATTACCAAGGCTTTGTTGTACTTATATGAATATTTTAGGTCAGTTAGAGGGGAGTTCAATACGTAAACTAAAATTTTATTGATGTCGGCATATTCTTGAAGTTTTTTAATGAGATCGGCGTTTTGTGTGTTTTGATCGGCTTGTAAAAAGAAATAGCTACTCATTTTTTACTTAGTTAAGATTTAGCAATTTGTTCTTTGTCATAGTTTGGTTAAACTGTTCTAACTTTATCACTGCCCAAGCTTTTGGTTTGCGCCCTAGTGGCTTACTTAATGCTTGTGTGGTCTAGGTGAGCAAAACTTGTCGCAGAATGTAATTTAGTACCTCGATTTTCTCGCACTCGTTTCGTGGATATTCTGTTGTTTGCGGAATGTCTATGTAGTCAAATTGTTTTTTAGCTCTTTTAATAGCCACTCTAATTCTGTTTTCGCCTTACTAATTAAATTGTCATATCCAATGAGTTTAATCCCTTGGCCAATAAGGGAACTGTCAATGTTGGTGTCTACGGAGCCACCTATTACTATAATATCCATTGTTATACGCCCAAAATATTTAAACAGGTCATCACGGTACTTTATCGCTTGATTCTCGTCGTCTCTTGTTATCTTATGTGATGGTCTTTTGAACTCCATAAGTAGGTATTTGTTAGTAATCCCTTGTGATAATAAAAGGTCCGGTCGTTTATTGGCCCTAGTTCCTTTAAACTCTGCATCACAATACTTCTCAACCGTTGATTTTAGGGTCGCATTAGAGGCCATTAATGAATATTCGTTTCCAAGCATCCAGAGATTACGTTCCACCGCTTTATGGATATCCTTTTCTTGTGTGCTTTTATTGTCGGTAAGCCTTTTTACAAAATCGAGAAACTTATTCCTATTCTGAGCTTGTCTCGCAATAAGGCTCATTTCAACAATTCCAAATTCTGAGAGGGCCTCGGCAAAAAGAGCAATTTCACTGTCTTTCGAGTCGTCAATATTTTGAAGAACATCAAAATAGTCATC
This sequence comes from Cyclobacteriaceae bacterium, assembly GCA_044227305.1. Taxonomy (GTDB): domain Bacteria; phylum Bacteroidota; class Bacteroidia; order Cytophagales; family Cyclobacteriaceae; genus ELB16-189. Next base: position 427,936 of record JBGAFJ010000005.1, read on the forward strand.
TTTCTCAAAAGAGTCCATGACGACTGATATTATTGTATCAATTTTGTCTTCACTCTCGTTGAAGAATTTTTTTAGGACTTTGTCGAGAGCTTTTTCTGCGAATGCTCTTCTATGCTCCGGCAAGTTTGCAAGTTCTTGATTGATTCTTTTTTGGAGTCTGGCTTTTTGTAAATTAATCTCTTGGTGAAATTTCTCCTTTATTTGCTCTTCAATTTTGGGCTTAATTATTTCTTGAACTTTTTGGAATGCTTGACTATTTTCAACAATTGCTCCCCAGTCAGCGGTTACGTCTCCTTTTAGGCCGTCTGCTTGTATTTCGGCATAAACTCTCTTTAGAAGTTTGTTCGGTATTGCTTCGTTTTCTTCAATTCCGAAACCATCTGGCTTTCCAATCATCTTTCCATCTACTCGAATTCCAACACCTGAATGTTTTAAAGGCTTATCTGAAACGGTACAAACAACCGTCACATTTCCGACTCCAGGGATATTAATGCTCTCATTAAATGTTTGCCCAGGAATATTCTCAGCTGTGGTCGGTTGGCCATTAACCATTATTCTAAAATCATTTTGGCGTCCATATTCAAGTACAAGTATTTGTTTTAGTTTTTCCGGGTTAGGAAAAGTGAAATTTTGATGAAGTTGTTGAATAATTATTTTAGTCCCCTTTTCAGTTTCGTTACACTGTTCGGTTGTTATTGGTAGATCGACTTTTTCTAAGTCCTTTTTCGATTTAAGGATTTCATCTCTGTTAATCGTTATTGTTGTTTTAATGCCTCTGGCCTTTGTTTCTAAAATCATTACGTTCCCGGTTGTCAGTCCAGCGAATTTTCCAATTCCTTTTTTTCCTTTTGCTAACCGGTTTTTTACGGGAGTTCTTTCTCCCTTTCTTGACGTTCGACTGTTTGCAATGAATAGATATTCATTTCTAACTTCTTTATCCGTCATGCCTGCCCCGTCGTCACTAATTATAATCGGGTCGTCCGTTAATGGTTCAGGTAGGGTCACTGAAACGTTTTCTGAGTCAGCATCCCACGCATTGTCCACCAATTCTTTTAATGCGTATTCGGTTGAACGATAACTTTCACCAAGTATAGCTGTCAGTTTGGTGTCAACTTTGAAATTGGCTTTCTCCATACTTTAAGTTATGAGCTGAAATTCAGTTGGACTGTGCGCGACTATCATATATATACATTGCATGAGATTTTACATCTTTCAGCAATACGTATCCACCATATTCCGTTGCTTTTTTGCACTTCCGATATCCTGGAAAAAATGACATTTAGAATTCTGACAGCGCAAAACCTATGAGTGAATTAACTAGAATGTCCTTTGGAGATATGTCAATTTAGTCATTTGCTGTGAACCAACAAACCCCCTAAGTTGCACCCCTCAACCCATCCACCATGAAACTAAAACTTCTCCTCCTCGCTCTCCTTGCAATTGGCTGTTCCAAACACGAAAAAGCCGACCTCGTCCTCACAGGAAAAATTTGGACCGGCAATCCGCAGCAGCCCTATGCGGAAGCTCTGGCAGTCAGAGGTGATACAATCGTGGAGGTGGGCAATGCGTCGGATATAAAAAAATGGGAAGGAGATAATACAGTCAAGATGGTGGCTGATGTTGGTAAACTCGTCGTGCCGGGATTTATCGACACGCACACGCACTTTGTGGATGGGGGATTCAGATTGTCGTCTGTACTGCTGCGCGATGCGAAGACACCCGCGGAGTTTATCAACCGCATCAAGGCGTATGCTGCAAAGATCCCACCCGGAACATGGATCACAGGCGGCGATTGGGATCATGAGAACTGGGGTGGTGAACTTCCCAAACGTGAGTGGATCGATTCGGTCACACAGAATAATCCGGTGTTCATCAACCGGCTCGATGGCCACATGTCGCTGGCAAATACGGCTGCGATGAAAGCGGTAGGTGTCGATAATAAGGTAAAAGATGTGGCGGGTGGTTCAATCGAGCGTGATAAAAAGGGTAGGGTTGCCGGCGTGTTCAAAGACAATGCGCAAGACTATTTCTATACAAAAATGCCGCCTCCTACTCCGGAACAGGAAGACCGCGCGCTGGATACTGCTATGAACTATGTCGCTTCGAAGGGTGTGACTTCTGCGCATAACATGAGTGGATTCATGGAGGCATTCGAGCGGGCTCACGCCAACAACAAAATGAAGACTCGCATCTACGCGGGTATGACGCTGAATGAGTGGACTGCCCTCAAAGAAAAATCCGACAAGCAGGGCAAAGGCGACAAGTGGCTGCGCATCGGGTTACTGAAGGGTTTCGTGGATGGTTCGCTGGGATCTCACACCGCAGCGTTCTTCAAACCGTTTACAGACGCTCCGAAAGACTCAGGTTTCTTCATCACTCCTGAAAAAGATCTCTACGAATGGGCATCCGCCGCCGACAAAGCTGGTTTACAAGTCACCATCCACGCCATCGGTGACAAGGCGATCAACACGTTGCTCAATATTTTCGAGCGCATCGAAAAAGAAAATGGTGACAAGGACCGGCGTTTCCGAATCGAACACGCGCAACATATTTTCCCGGATGACATCAAACGCTTCGCTGAACTCAAAGTCATTGCCAGCATGCAGCCGTACCACGCCATTGACGATGGTCGCTTCGCGGAGAGGTTGATCGGTCCGGAAAGAATCAAAACAACGTATGCTTTCGGTTCGCTGATGAAGGCAGGAGCCACAGTAGCGTTTGGGAGTGATTGGTTCGTGGCGCCGCCGACGCCGTTGGAAGGAATTTATGCTGCCGTGACAAGAAGAACTTTAGATGATAAAAATCCTGATGGCTGGGTGCCTGAACAAAAAATTACCGTTGAAGAGGCGTTGAAGGCATACACGATCAATGGTGCATATGCTTCGTTCGAAGAAAAGATCAAAGGCTCACTGGAAAAAGGAAAGCTGGCGGATTTCGTCATCCTCGATCAGGATATTACTCAGATCGTACCGGAGAAAATACGCGACGTGAAGGTGCTGACGACTGTAGTGGGTGGAAAGACGGTGTATGGGTTGAGGTAAGAGGTTTCCTACGGATCCCGATAGCTATCGGGACACAGATTTAATGAAGATCTCACAGATGAGTTCAAAGAACTTGGTGCCGTCAGCCTGAGCGCCTGCCTGCCGGCAGGCAGGGAGTCGAAGGCAATACGAACCTTCGCGCAACTCTGCGTCTTTGCGTCTCTGCGGTTTTTTGCCCCGAGCGTAGCGACTATTTAACCAACAATGTATCTCCCCTCAACACCGGCACAATCGAATACTGATCTGCAGTAAGACAAAACTCAATGTCTTTGCTGATGTTGAGTCGTTGGAGTCGTCTTACGTGGGAGGAGTTGCTGAGAAATTTCACCATGTCTCCCTTGGCCTGGTTGTAAAGATGTTGAGCGGCGAGTGGCGCGTCGCAGTCGGGTTCCATGTGATTTTTCATCTTCTCCATCACAGCACCCGCGAACAACGTGTCTTCAAGATTGACTTTGCCTTTCCATCCCGCACACACGATCAGCACGCTGCTGTCTCCGAACAGAAGGTATTTGACGATCGATGAAAGATTCAGAAACGATCCAACGATGATCTTTTTCGCGCCTTTGGCTTTTTCGATCGCCTGCGTTCCGTTGGTGGTGGTAAATGCAATTTTCTTTTCCTTGATATCGTCGCCCATGTATTCGAAGGGAGAATTTCCCTTGTCGAAGCCGACGACTTTTTTGCCATCCCGTTCGCCGGAAGTGATGTAGCCTTTATTCTTCATCGCCTTGCATGCCTCCAGGTCAGCGAAAGGGGTAATGCTCCCCACACCATGAGCAAAGGCAGTGACCATGCATGACGTTGCGCGGAGAATGTCTACAACAACCACTGTGCGATCACTGACATCGTAGAGGTGCATGAGTTCAGGACTCAGGCAAACGTCGATGGTTTTTGCTTTGGTTGCGGAGCCAGTATCGGCCTTTGCATTTTTTTGATGCTCAGATTTTTCCGGAGGTCTCACAAGATCTAGATTAAAGGAAGCTTGTGGACTTCGGCCTTCAACGCCTTGTTGCGGACGTCGATGAAGATCTCAGAACCTGGTTTGGAGTTTTCAGTCGTTACGTATCCCAAACCGATTCCAATTCCCAATACGGGCGAAATGGTTCCTGAAGTCACTTTTCCGATGACGTTACCCGAAGCATCCTTGATCGGATAGTCGTGACGGGGAATGCCTTTGTCGATCATTTTAAATCCGACCAGCTTGCGTTTTACGCCTTCTTCTTTTTGTTTTTTCAGCGCTTCTGAATTCGTAAAGTCTTTGGTGAACTTCGTGATCCAGCCGAGGCCTGCCTCCAACGGTGAAGTGGTATCGTCGATGTCGTTGCCGTAGAGGCAAAATCCTTTTTCAAGACGAAGCGTGTCGCGTGCGCCCAGGCCGATCGGCTTGATATTGGAATTCTTGCCGGCTTCGAAGATGGCGTTCCACACTTTCTCCGCATCCTTTTTATTGCAATAAATTTCAAAACCACCCGCGCCGGTATATCCGGTGTTGCTCATGATCACATTTTCACATCCCGCGAATGTGCCGATCGCAAAATGATAATAGGGTACTTTCGACAGATCTGTTTTTGTAAGCGATTGAACGACCGCCGTGGCCTTCGGTCCCTGGACTGCAAAAAGACAGATGTCGTCTGAGATGTTTTTCATCTCGGCGCCTTTGTTATTGTGTTTCGAAATCCAGTTCCAGTCTTTGTCGATGTTAGAAGCATTCACCACCACCAGGTAATCGTTGTCTTTTATTTTATAAACGATCAGGTCATCGACGATTCCACCTTTGTCATTGGGCAAACAGGAGTACTGTGCCTGGCCGTCGATAAGTTTCGATCCATCGTTGCTGGTGACCCGCTGAATGAGATCAAGTGCCTGTGGTCCTTTGATTGTGAATTCACCCATGTGCGACACATCGAACACCCCCACGTCATTGCGAACGGTCATGTGTTCTTCAAGGTCCGATGAATAGCGAACCGGCATATTGAAGCCGGCAAAGGGGACCATTTTAGCGCCAAGTTTTTCGTGGAGTGATTCGAGGGGTACGTGCTTTAGTTCCATAAGGACAGTTGTAAGGAGCGCAAAGGTAAAGAATACCCCTTAATCAGAAAGCAGTCCTGAAAGTTGATTTTCGGCAAGGTATTTTTTGAAGGATGCAGGCGAAATTTTTGTACGAAGGGTTGCCAGGGCACCGGCCGCGTAGTTGTCGTAACCTCGTGCCACGGCCACGGGAATGTAGGCTTTCAAAATGCGTGTTGAGCGGCCGTTTACCTGTATCGCCTCCGACAGGATCGTATAGGCTTTAGCGATATTTTTTCTGTTTATGAAGTAGGAAGCCGCTGCGAGAACGCCATCTTCAAAGTAGTAATTGTTGCCAGCCAGCCACAGCAGATTCTTTGATGCGTTCACAGTGTCGCCTTTTGAATATTGCAGCAAGGCGTCATAATAGACACGTTCATGTTGGTGGTAGGCGCCGAGATCAACACCTTTCTTTATTTGTTCGTCCACCAACGTGTATAGCCCCTGGGTGGCAAATAATCTCAATTCAAAATATTTGATATCAGAGAACAGCCTGACGTCATCAAGATGGAGACCTTGTAAGTTGTTGTATACATTTTGCGCTCCGCTGGCATTTCCTTCATTGAATACCTTTTTCGCACGATCAAGTATAGCCCGCGCGCGCAGGTTTTCATTTTTGATCTGAGGAAAAAGTTTTTCAAACCTAACACTGTCATTGAGTGATACCCGGTAACGCAGATAGCGACACTTCTCAAGGTCTGTGAAATCCGTGTACCATGCGTCTGGTCCCGCGAGCACCCGCTTCATGCTCTCTGAGATAGTTCGGATGGATGAGTCTTTTTTTGCAGCCATGGTATCCCACGCCACGATCGACTCATTAATGTGTCCGGTTTCCGCCAGTGTGACGGCATTCACCAACGCAGCGTCTCCAAATTTTTCTTTTGTGGCAGCTGCCAGATACGGAGCGGCTGCCTCGGGCTGTCCCTGGTCGAGGGCCCAGAGCGCCAGCGTTGTGTTGTACTTACCGGGATTTGCTCCGCGGTAGATCAATCCCGTCAGGATTTCAAATGCCTTGTTAACTTGCCCGGTGGCATAGCATGCGTGAGCTGCAGGAACGAGTATGAGTTCATCATAACTTCTGTTCACTTCTTTTCGCGCCAACACAATCACTTTTTTCAGAAATGCAGTGTCGGTTTTTCCGACATGGTTTATCAAATAGTTTCCGATGCGGGTAGCGTCGAAGAGATTGAGTGCTGAATCCGCGGGCAGTGGAATTTCATCTTCGATGTACTGACCCCGTGCATTGGCCAACGCCCAGGCATTTCCTTGCGCTTTCTCACCCGCTCGCGTTGCGCGATAGGCGGAATCTGCATTCACCTTGAGATTCTTTTCGGCGAAGAGCCCCAACAAATTCATCTCAGCGGATTGACGGGTGTCGTTGTGATTTTTTGCCAGCATGAGGAACCGGTAGGCCGAGTCGAGCAGGCCGAGCCGTGCGTAGGCCAACCCGAGGTTATTTTCAATGGCACCACTTTCAGGAAGCAGTTTGTTTGCGTCCTGAAGCAGGGCAATTTCCTGAAGCGGCTTTCCCGATAGAACACGCGCCTCATTCAGTAGTGTGAATGGTGTTGGCTTATATGAGTTGGCGTCCCTGAGATAACTTTCTTCTTTGTGATTGTTGTTGCGCGAGGCTTCCAGTTGAGCGAGCGCGGTCGACGCATGCTGATTGTAGGGCGCATAGAAATGTGCGCGCGCATAATAACCCATGGCGGGTGTGCGGTCTTCATGAAGAATAAAATGATCGCCCACCGCCGTATAATAAGCTGAAATAAAATGATTGACAGGCACGATCCATCGATTATATGCAAGCAATGCGATGGTAAACACGAGGCCTCCGATCCTGTACGAAAAGTAAGGCATGGCAGTCGGCTTATAGAGCACCTTCCAGACCGGCAGATTTTTTTGCAGCATCCCCATGAAGTTGGATGCGAGGTACACGATGAACATCATCCCATACCCAATGTGCGCATAGAGGATGATGTCGCGGATGGAAAGTAACGCTATGTCGTTTGCGGTAGCGACAAAAAATCCGGTGAGGCCCAGCGCGATGGTTCCCAGGGCAAGGATGAGGTAAACTCCGAATGGCTCGGTGTCAATAATATTTTCATACACAGCCTGACGTTGCAATACTCCCCACACGGCCAGGATTCCCGAGATGCAAAGCAGCAACAACGGATTCAATGTGAAATTCCAATCGATCCACCCGATTCGATCCCAGTAGGTGAGCCACAGGTTGATGAGGTAGACCGAACTGATGATCAGATAGTGCCGGAGGTTGTTGCTGTTCCCGCCTTGTCCCACCAGTGTAACAAATGAAGCGAGGACCTCATGTGCGACGAAGATGATGAAGCAAAGGATCAAAACGATTGATATGGGGATGGTGCTTACGGCGAAGTATTGCAGCGCGTGAGCTTCGGTGGAGAACCTATTGATTGCGACCGCGACGATAGCCACGGACATCAGAATCGTGATGAGTCTTGTCTGAAATGAAATCTGGTTGCCAAAGAATTGAAAGTACACAGCGGGTCCCGCCAGCAGAATCATCGCGACAAGGGTAGGCACCTTATTGTATAGCCCGAACATTCCGAGCCCATCGAGGTGCATGTTTGAAATAGCGAACACAGCCACACCCGCGCCGGCAAGAAACCAGAATCGCGGAAGAACGGTGATGATGGCAAGCAGCACCGTGAATCCCAATGCGAACAGCACGAGGTATAGGTTCAACGGAGTTGCGCTGAGGGAAAGCAGATTTCCCAACCAGCGCTCGAACACGATGTGGTTGTCAGCAAAGAGGGTCAAATCAAATCCGGCCACATCAAACACCCGGAGTGCGATCTCATTGTCTTTGAGCGACTGAAACTGCTGCCAGGTAAATACCGGCGCAGGATATTGTATCAGGGAGACGATTGTGAAAATTGTCGCGATGATAAATCCCGTGAAGAGTACCCACCAGAGGCGCTGGTATGCCGCGGGCCAGTTTTTCCAGAATTGAAGTGAATGCATTTATTCCAGCACTTTCGGCACACGGAAATAAGTTGTGTCCTTTTTGGGTGCGTTCAAAAGGGCATTTTCGTGAGGCATTTGATCTCTTACCTCGTCTTCGCGCAGAGAGTTTATTTCGTGACTCATCGTGGTCAGGGGTTCCACACCCTCGGTGTCAATTTCATTGAGCTGCTCGACCCAGGTAATGATGGCGCTCATGTCTTTGATCATTTTTTCCGCGTCCTTCTCGTCGAACTCCAGCCGAGCGAGGTGAGCAATCTTGTCAAGCAGCGCCCTGTCGATTTGCATAACGTTTCAGTTCCTGATCTATTATTTCGAAAACGCGGAGTTTTAGCTTGTCGGTGTCATTCAATGTCATACCCTCGGTTTCAATCGGCTCGTGGAAGATGACCTGGATGCGTCCCTGTCTCAATAAAAACTCGTCCGGGGGCAAAATTATCCAATTGTAGGGTATGGTCACGGGCACGATCGGTATTTGTTTTTCGATCGCCAGGCGAAACGCTCCGTCCTTGAACCTCACCATGGCCGGCGGATGTTCTGTGAAGATTCCCCCCTCGGGATAAAGCACCAGACTTTTGCCTTCATCAATCGCCTGCTTGGATTTAATGAAGGTGTCGTACTTGCTTTTCAGTCGCGCACGATCCACGGTGATGTGCAGTTTCTTATACATGAAACCGAACAAGGGTACTTTCTCCATATCATTTTTCCCGACAAAAATTGTGTTCACGGGATTGAGTCCCATCGTGGGGATATCGAGATAGGAGAAATGGTTCGGACAGAAAATATATTGCCGGCGTTTATCCAAAGGCACCCGGCATTCGACGCGGTAGGGCAGGATGCAAAAGATAAAGAGGAGTTTTGCCCATGCCCGGTTCAACACCCCCACCCAATTGAATTTTTTAGGAAAGAGGATGGGAACGAGCAGCGGAAAGAAAAACAAAATGAATAAAACAAAGAATACCAGTGAACCCCAGGCGGTGTGTACTCTTCGAAGGAACCTCATCAATATGTCCGGATAAATTGTAATGCAGAGTCATTTCGAAGCCGGCGACTTGCTTTATGACCCTGCATTTTTTTCTCAGTTACTTCACATGCCCCATCGGCTTCGGAATTAATATCAACTCCGTTTGCCTGCCGTCAATGTATTTGAAACCCGTCTCATCGAAATAACCGTCTTCTTCGAGCATAATTCTCACGTCTTTTTTCCATTCGGGAATATTAACGGTGCAATTCAGTTCAATCGAATAGGCAGTCTTCAAATGCATAGGATAATCTCCGGGCCCCGGCACCTGATTTTCTTTCGTGTCCCACTGACCCAATGTGGTTCCGGCGGCGTGTCCATGATAACCAATCGGATGGGTGTAGATGGATGGCGTGATGCCTTCCGCAATGGCCGCCTTTCGCGAATCGGCAACGATGTTATTTCCTGTCTTGCCTTCTTTGAAATTGGATGTTAAAATGTCCTGAAGGCGGTTTCCTTTCGCAAACGCGTTGCGAAGAAAACCAGGTGCTTCGGTTTCACCGGCTTTCAGCACGTAGGCGTGTTCCTGGGTGTCGGTGTTGAGTCGTAGATACGTGATGCCGAAATCCACATGAAGGAAATCACCAGGCTGGATAACAAGGGGAGTCGGGCGTTTTGCGGTGATCGCGTCGGATTCGGCCCGCTGCACCGACACAGAAGGATGAAACCACGTGTCGAGCTTTAGTTCTTTGATCTTCTCGCGATACCACCACACCACGTCTTCGGTGGTTGTGACGCCAGGCTGAATCACACGATCAGAAAAACCTTCAGCGATGATGTTGTGTGCAATGCGGCATATCTGCTGATAGATGGCCATCTCTTTTTCAGAACGGGTCTCCAACCACGCGACGGCCAGTTTCTCCGCCGACACAACTTTGGTTTGCATATTTTTTGGCAAGACGCGAATCAGGTTGTCGTAGTCGTTGGATGTGATGCCGTCAGCGTGTCCCCATAGCGGTGCTTTGTTGACTGCGATTTTATTTGGATTCCGCTCCGCGATCACTTTTCCCAACTGTGCCCATTGGTCAGCGTTAGCGTCCGGATCCCAGGCGCGTTTAAAAACTTTTCCCACATCATAACGGGCCACGGCGAGGTACTCCATCTCTGTTCCTTTGTCGAAAGCCACCAGCATCGTGGTGCGGCGCGCCGCCATCCAGGTTGCGGGAAGCAGAGTTTTGATGACGGGATCTTCGTTGTACTCACGTGAGATCACCACCCACATGTCAACCCCTTCGCGCTTCATCAGGGTTGGAAGCAACGTTCGCAGGCGATCATCGAGAAGTTCATCGATCACGCGGGCCTGGTCGCGTTGGGTGAGCACGACGGGATATTGCGCGAACGCTGAGGTGAGTACAAGAAAAAACAGAATGGAAAATAAATACTTCATCGGTTTAGGTTTATGGTTTCAATTCGATAATGCATCTTTCATTTTTTAAAATTTCGCCGGCGCGCTCCACTTCGATATTGGATTTGGCGTCGTCCATTTGCTCTTTCATGGCCGCCTTTATTTCCCGCACACGCAACGACTCGATAAATCGTTTTACGTCTTCTTTCGTTTCGAGAATCAATTTGGGTACGATGGTTGGTTTATCATCCTCACCTTTGGCCACCATGGTAAAGAAGGATGAGTTGGTATGTTTTACAACGTTGGTCTTGACGTTGAGCGCTTCCACGCGGATACCGACCACGAGCGAAGTTTTCCCCACATAGTTCACGGAAGCGTGTAAGGATATCAGCTCACCTACTTCCACCGGTTGAAGAAATTCCACTTTGTCCACGGAGACGGTGACACAATAGGTTCCTGCATGTTTGGCTGCAGCTGCATAAGCCACTTTGTCCATCAACGAAAGGAGAATGCCGCCATGAATCTTTCCGCCGAAGTTGGCATAGGAGGGCACCATCAGTTCTGTAATGGTGGTTTGCGAATGGCGCACAGGACGTGCCGGTTCTTCCATGTGTCAGGTCAGGTGGAATGTGAAAGTTAATTGATCGCGCGCGAATAACGCCGTACTGACCGTGTTTTTAATTCAGGAGTCGGCCATGATTTTCTTTGACATGTGATTGAACCGGATGAGCATTGCCGTTGCCGTGAGCGTAAGTCCGATCAAGAGGCCGGTCCAGATTCCGATCCCGCCAAACCCGGCTTTGAAACCCAGCCAATAGCCCAGCGGCAAACCGATGATCCAGTAGGAAATGAAGATGAAGACGGATGGAATTTTAACATCTTGTAATCCACGCAATGCCCCGATACAAACTACTTGCAACCCGTCAGAAAGCTGGAATAAGCCCGCGATGATGATCAGCGGTCCTGCAATCGTGATGACGTCGGGATCTTCTACGTAAAGAGTTGGAAGTACATTTTTTGCGGATATAAAAAGGATAGCCCAGGCAGTCATGAATGCCATCGACATACCAATCAGAACGAACCCGGCCTGGCGCAATGCGGGCAGATTCCTCTTTCCAAGTTCATTACCAACACGTATCGCGGCGGCAGCTGCGAGACCCGAAGTGGTCATATAGCTGACGGTTGCCAGATTGATGGCGATCTGATGAGCAGCCAGTGTTTGAGTTCCGAACCAACCCATCATCACCAGCGAGAAATCAAAGGCAGCCACTTCAAAAATAAATTGCAGCCCGGCAGGCAAGCCGATGTGCAACATCTTGCTGAACAGCTCTCGTGAATATTTTCCAAGGCGGAATGCTGGCCGGTATTGCCGGAACCGTGGTGCCAGGTATACAAAGAATGCCAAAGACAACCCCATCACCACCCGTGACAGCAAAGTGGCCCAACCAGCTCCATTCAATCCGAGTTTTGGAAATCCGCCGTGGCCATATATAAGGAGATAATTGAGACCGATGTTTACAAAGTTGCATCCGATCACGATCACCATGGGTATCCAGGTGTTTGAAAGTCCCTCTGAAAATTGGCGGTACGTTTGAAATATCAGTACCGGGATAATTGAAAAGGTGATGATCTCCAGGTAAGGAATTGAAAGCGCTACCACTTCCTCCGGCTGGTCGATGTGATACAAAATATTTTTCCCGAAGTAGACGATTGCACACAGGACAAAGCTCGTCACCAGGTTAATGACCAGGCCATGACGCAGCGTTTCATTGATGCCTGTTACATCCTTTTCACCATCCGCCTTGGCAACCAATGGCGTTATGGCATACGATACACCTATACCGAACAACAGTAAGACATTAAACACGACATTGGCAAGACCCGCTGCTGCAAGTTCACGCGCGCCCAGATGCCCAACCATCATGTTGTCGGCGACACCCATCATCACATGCCCCAGCTGACTGAGCATGACCGGGTAGGCGAGGTTGAAGGATGTTTTGATTTCCGATCGGATGGGATGGAGCACGTGTCGAGTGGATTTACGCTTCTAAATTATTCTATTCTTCCATTCTTCTATTCTCCCATTCTCCCATTCTTCCATTCTCCTATTCTTCCATTCCCCCATTCTCCCATTCTCCTATCTCCTATTCTTCTATTCTTCTATTCTCCCATTCTCCCATTCTTCTCTTCTTCCAATCCCCTATTCTCCCATTCTACTCCTCATCTTCTCCACCATCAACAACCCCATCACACTCAGGCTATCAGTGATCTTACCGTCCACAACCATTTGGATCGCTTCGTCAATCGGTAATTTCCAGACTTTCATGTCGGCTTCCGTTTCTTCGAGTGCTTTTTCACCTTCTTCGAGATCTTCAGCAAGAAAAATGAAACCTTCTTCGTCGGAAACAGAGTTGGATAAATGAGTTCGCAGGATCTGTGTCCACTTCTTTGCACTCAATCCGGTTTCCTCCTTCAATTCGCGTTTGGCAGATTCAAGAGGTGTGCTCGTCATAGCGCCGCCGCCTTCCGGTATTTCCCATGACCATTCATTCAGTGTGTAGCGATGTTGTCCGACGAGCCAGGTATTCATGTCGGCGTCTACAGGAATGATTCCGATCGCTTTGTTTTTGAAATGTACTCTACCGTAAATCCCTGGCTTACCTGCCGGATTGATCACCTGGAATTCGGTGACCTGGATCCAGGCATTGTCATATATCTCCCGGGATGAGAGCGTTGTCCAGCTTTTCCTGTTGTCCATGCGGTAAATTTTTCAAAATTGTTCCTTTCGTTTCAAAAATCGACATAATCATTGAACTTTGAGTTGAATTTTTGGCACTTAAACCGAAGCGTTGAGACTAAAATCAAGTTTTACTCAAGACCTCATCGAGGCCGGCTGTGATGAAGTGGGGCGCGGTTGTCTGGCGGGGCCTGTCGTGGCGGCAGCAGTGATCCTTCCGAAAAAATATCGTCAGCGTAAACTCAACGACTCCAAACAGCTTACGAAAGAAGAAAGACTCGAACTCAGGGAAATCATATTCCGCGATGCGTTGGCATGGGCTGTCGCGGAAGTGAGCCATGCGGAGATCGATGAGATCAACATCCTGAACGCTTCATTCAAAGCCATGCACCTCGCCCTGGATCAATTGTCTGTCGCTCCTCAACTCCTGCTGATCGACGGCAACCGGTTCAAACCTTATAATGAACTTCCTTTTGAATGCATCGTCAAAGGGGACGGAAAGTATTTGTCGATTGCAGCCGCCTCCATCCTTGCCAAGACTTATCGTGATGAACTAATGCACCAGCGCGCGCTCGAGTTCCCGGGCTACGGTTGGGAGACCAACGTAGGATACCCCACCGCTGAACACCGCGATGGGATTCGTTCGTTGGGGATCACACCGATCCACAGGAAGTCTTTTCAGTTGTTGCCCTCGCAGCTGGAGTTGTTCGGGGAGGAGACGGAGTCAGGGGGGTAGCGCCCAGCAACCAGCACCCAATACAATCCCCACTTCTCCCTAACTTGCAGAAATTCTTTCGTACCCGACGCTCGCAATGTGCCTCATCTTCCTCTCTCTCAACGATCACCCCAATTACAAACTTATCGTCGCGGCCAACCGCGATGAATTCTACAATCGCAAAACAGAAGCTGCACATTTCTGGAAAGACTATCCCGGCGTGCTCGGCGGCCGTGATCTCGAAGCAAATGGAACCTGGCTCGGAGTGACTAAAACCGGGAAGCTCAGCCTGCTTACCAACTATCGCGATCCAAAGAGTATCAATCCGAAAGCGCCCTCAAGAGGCCACCTTGTTTCCGATTACCTCGAAGGCAGCGAATCCGCCGAGTCGTATATGAGAAAAATTGAAAGTATTGCAAATCAGTATAATGGGTTCAATCTACTTACTGGAACACTCGATGAACTCTGGTATTTTTCAAACTATAAAAAAGGAATCGAAAAGATGACCCCGGGACTGCACGGACTCAGCAACCACTTGTTAGATACTCCGTGGCCGAAAGTGGTGAGGGGAAAAGAACGAATTCAATCTATTCTAAACAAAAAGAATATTTTACCCGCTGAGCTTTTTGATTTTTTGTTTGATGATCAGCAGGCCAGGGACGCGGACTTGCCGGACACAGGTGTTGGAATTGAACGGGAGCGATCTCTGTCGTCGATGTTCATCAAAAGTCCGGGCTATGGGTCCCGCTGCTCCACCGTACTGTTGGCTGATAAGAACGGACACGTCACCTTCGCTGAACGCGTGTATGACCTGAACACATTTGAGTATTCTCTGAAGACGTTTGAATTCGTGGTTGAAGATGAAAAAAAATAACAACGTTCCGTTCCTACTGCGTGCCATGCAGTGGTGGTACCCAAAACTGGAACGTTGGGCACCTCCGATCGCAGAACGACTTTTTCGCCTGGTGTTCTATGTGCCTTTGAAGTACAGGGTCCCTGACAAGGAGAAGGAAGCAGAGAAGACCGCCCAACTGTCTACACTGAAAGTTGGCACCAACACCATTCAATTGTATAGTTGGGGTGATCCATCGCGACCCTATATACTTTTTGTCCATGGATGGGCAGGCCGCGCCACGCAGTTCAGAAAATTTGTTCAGCCTCTGATACAAGCCGGTTACTCCGTGCTTGGCTTCGACGGACCTGCGCATGGCAAATCCAGCGGAAGGAAAACTTCGATCCTGGAATTTGAGACGGTGTTGAAAAAAATATTTGAAGAGCGGGGCACTCCCTTCGCCGTAATCACGCATTCATTTGGAGGAGCGGCGGTACTTTTTTCCATGATGAATGGGCTTCCTGTGAAAAAGCTGATCAATATCGCGACACCTTCAGTAGGAGATGAGATTCTGAAAACTTATCTGCGCGCGATCAATGGATCATGGGTGTCGGCGGAAAGGTTTAAGCCATTTGTGAAACGCACCAGTGGTCGCGACTTCAACGAATTCACAGTGCTTCACACACTGACTCACCTGCCAGGCCCTATCAAACTCCTGATCGTGCAGGACGATGACGACCAGGATGTGTATGCATTGCATGCTGATGCGGCATTAAAGGCTTACCCGCAGGCGCAAATTTTCCGGACCAAGGGACTGGGGCACACCCGCATCCTCAAAGATGATAGTGTGATCCATCGCTGTGTCGATTTCCTTCAGGAGAACTGATTCCTGTAACAAAAAAAGGCCCCGGGTCGTCATAGATGAAACTTGCAATAACAAATTCGTTTTTATTCAAATTTTCAGGTTCGGGATCATTTATTTTGGGAAATTCGCAACTCAATTCATCGTTTTGAGTTGAAGCATAAAGCGAAAAACAGACATCAGACATGGGCAAAATCATCGAAACAAAGGACATCAAGAAGGTTTACAAGATGGGTAACAACATTGTGAACGCCCTGCAGTCTGTTTCTATTGAGATCGAGAAAGGAGAATATGTCGCTTTTATGGGCCCCTCTGGCTCCGGAAAATCGACGCTCATGAATATTGTCGGTTGCCTCGACACGCCGACTTCCGGTTCATACATACTCAACAATCAAATGGTGAGCGACATGACGGAAAACGAGCTCGCGCACGTGCGCAACAAGGAGATTGGCTTCGTATTTCAGACGTTCAATCTGCTGCCCCGCGCAACCGCGCTGGAGAACGTAGCGCTTCCTTTGATCTACGCAGGATATGGAAAATCGGAACGCAACGAAATGGCCATGGCAGCTCTGGAAGGTGTAAGCCTCGCCGATCGCTGGCACCACAGACCCAATGAACTCTCAGGTGGTCAGCGTCAACGCGTAGCCATCGCCCGTGCTTTGGTGAACAACCCTTCTATCATTCTCGCCGACGAACCTACCGGTAACCTCGACTCCAAAACATCATTGGATATCATGGGCCTTTTCCAGGATCTGCATGACCGTGGAAATACGATCATCATGGTGACGCATGAAGATGATATCGCGCATTATGCTCATCGCATCATTCGTCTCAAAGACGGACTCGTAGAGTGGGATCGCAGAAACGATGCCATCAGCCGCAGACCCGAAGATGCCGTGGCCCTATCGGGACAATAATTTTTTCGTCTTTGTTCTTTCCTCAACAAGTCGCCAGAAGTTAACTCGGCTGACTCACTATCCTAATGCCCAATCCCTTATGCCTAATGCCCAATCCCTAATCCCTAATCCCTAACCCCTAATTCCTAACCCCAAATCCCTAACCCCCAATCCCCAATCCCTAATTCCTAATTCCTAATTCCTAATCCCTAACTACATTCTCGGTTTCCACGGAGTTTCCTTCGCTTTCAGCTCGCGCGTCATCTTCCGGCATAGAACGAACAAGTAGTCTGACAACCTGTTCAGGTATTGTATCACGAGTGGTTCAACTTTTTCCTGTACATCCAATGCGATCACCAGTCGCTCTGCACGACGGCAAACGGTACGTGCAACATGTCCGAAAGAAACGGATTGATGACCACCGGGCAAAACAAAAACTTTCATCGGTTCGAGCGTTGATTCCATGGCGTCTATTTTCTTTTCCAGAAGTGTGATGTCCGTTTCAATCAATGCGGGTATCTTCACTTTTGTGTTTCCGGGTTCTGTTGCCAGAATAGAACCGATCGTAAAAAGCCTGTCTTGTATTTCAATCAGCTCTTCACTGCGTGAGGCATTTACCTCCTGATCACGCATCACACCCATCCAGGAATTCAATTCATCCACGGTTCCATAGGTGTCGATTCGCAAATCAGATTTTGAAACCCGTTTGCCTCCGAATAACGCTGTGGTGCCTTTGTCCCCGGTCTTGGTATAGATCTTCATAAGTCAAAGATAATATCAATCTCCAGTCAGCAATTGAGGGTTGGGACGGTGATCCTGGGGAAATTCCTGCTTCGATTCGCCGCCTGGATATCCATTGAAGAGATTTGCCACTTGCTCTCGATAGCTATCGGGACTGCCCACTGCCTACTGGTTTTCGCAACTATATTACATACATTTACGTAATTAATCAGACAACCAGAAAAATGAAAGGAACCAACCTGGGAGAATTTGAAGAACTCGTTTTACTCACGATCGCGGCGTTGATCAATGACGCATACAGTGTGGCAATCACCGATGAGTTGGCAAAACACACGGGGCGTAGCGTAAAACTGGGTGTCGTGCACTCTGTGCTCAACCGGCTCGAAGAAAAGGGTCTCGTCAAAAGCAGGCTGGGCGAGGCTACGAATTCGCGGGGCGGAAAAAGAAAGCGCTACTATTCTGTAACCAATGCCGGTAAATCAGCATTGATAAAAGCAAAAGAACTGCGGGATCAGCTGTGGAATATTATTCCGGAGATGTCCCTGAAAAGAATCTGATGAAAAAGGAGGTAAGGCCGCCCCGATGGGCGCGTGCGTTGTTGGAATTGTATTGTCGCCGCGACCTGGTAGAAGATCTGGAGGGCGACCTGAATGAATATTTCAACAGGAACGTGAAGCACCGGGGTGTTCTGCTGGCAAAACTGATTTATGTCATCGATGTCATTAAGTTTTTCAGACTGTATACAATTCGTAAACCGAAGTACGACAACTTTTATATCCAGTGGATTATGATTAAAAATTACTTCTCCGTCGCGTTGCGCCACATCCGGCTTAACCCGCTTTATACTTTCATCAACATGATGAGCCTAGCGATCGGGCTGGCAGCTTGTCTGGCGATCTACCTGTTTGTGACAGATGAAAAGAGCTTCGACCAGTTTCACACGAAGAAAGACAACATTTATCGCGTTGATGAGATACAAAACTTCACCGGCACCAATATTCAAAAGGTTGCTCTGAATATGTCGGCGCAGGGGCCTGCTATGCTCCAGGACTTTCCCGAAGTAAAAAGGGCGGTTCGCATCTGGAGTTTTGGAAAAATGCTCATGAAGCGCAACGACAAACAATTTCTTGTTGACGAGATATTGGCCGTCGACAGCAATTTTTTCGACGTGTTTGATTTCAAGGTATTGACCGGTGACCCGAACACTGCGCTCGATGAACCAAATACCCTGATGTTGACGGAGGAGACCGCTGCGAAATTCTTCGACAATCCCGCCGACGCGGTAGGTAACTCCATCACACTCCGCGACAAGGAATTCAAAATTACGGGACTGCTCGAAAACTGCCCAGAAAATTCACACATCCAGTTCAATGCGCTTGTTTCTATTGTTACCAGAACGCGTGAAGAAAAGAACTTCAATACCGACTGGGGCGGAAACTTTCTGAACACCTACCTCGAGCTGCATGACCATACCGATGTGCCGCAAATGGAGAGCAAGTTCAAAGAATTTATGATCCGGCGCACAGGCAACAAAGACATCTGGGACGCTATCAAAATTTACCTCCAGCCCCTCAACGATGTGCATCTTGGATCGTCCGACATCGAGCATGATTATATCAACTACCGAAAATTCAACGGCGCGTACCTCGACGTATTTTATATCATCGGTGCATTCATCCTGCTGATTGCGAGCGTGAATTTTATGAACCTGACCACCGCGCGCGCATCGCACCGATGGAAAGAGATTGGTGTACGCTCATCGATCGGTGCAAAAAAAACACAACTTTTCATTCAGTTCATCTTTGAATCATGCCTGCTGGCATTCTTCGCGCTGATCCTGGCCTTCCTGATCAATCTCGTATTCCTGCCTCTTGTTAACCAACTCATAGGTCGTCAACTGTCCTTCGACTTATTGTTGAACGAGATATGGAAACCTTTGGCCCTGGTGCTGGGCACACTCGCGCTCGGTTTACTGGCAGGAATCTACCCATCCTTGTATATGACCTCTTTTGAAACGTCGTCCATTCTCAAGGGTGGCGGAAAATCGGATAGGCGCTCACTCTTCCGTAGCTCGCTGGTCGTAATTCAATTCGGCCTTGCGCTGGCCATGATTGTGAGTACACTCATCGTGGTTCAGCAGCTGTCTTTCATGCAGAACAAAGACATCGGCTTCTCAAAAGATCAAATGCTGCTGATCGGCATGGACAAAGAAGTGAACAGTAGGTTTCAAACACTAAAAGATGAACTTCAGAAAAGCCGGTTTGTACGTGGTGTGACTGCTTCCGGACAAAGGCTGGGCAACAACTTTCACCAGTGGGGATTCCAGGTGAAAACAGACACGGGCGTTCTTAGCGTGACGCCTTCCAATGTCAATGTCGATTACGACTATCTCAAGGTATATGGCATAGAACTCGCGGAAGGACGTTCCTTTTCAAAGGACGTGGAGCGCGACAAAGGGTATGCGTTTATTATCAATGAGGCCTTTGCGAAGGAACTGGGCCTCAAGAATACGGTCGGTACTCCCGCCGGACACGGTTGGTATCATTCAGACTCTCTGGGAACAATCATCGGCGTTGCGAAAGACTTCAATTTTAATTCGCTGCACCACAAGATCAACACGCTCTCCATGGTGGTCCATCCCAATTGGGGATATGATGAAATGTCAGTGAAGATCGACGGTGCAAATACCACCGAGGCGATCGCTGCCGTCCAGGAAATCTGGAACAAAAACGTAAGCTTCCCCTTCGATTACACATTCCTCGATCAGCATTTTCAGAACCTGTATCGCTCCGATCAGCAGATGAGTTCAGTGGTGACGATGATGGCCACACTTGCTATTCTCATTTCCTGTATGGGTCTTTTCGGGCTCGTGACGATTACTACGGTCTCGAGGACGAAGGAAGTAGGTATCCGCAAGGCGCTGGGTGCTACCGAATTTCAAATCACGGCATTGCTGTCAAGAAACTTCATGATGCTCATCGTTCTGTCTTTTGTCCTGGTAAGCCCCGTCACGTACTGGTTGTTGTCAACATGGCTGCAATCATTTGCCTATCACGTGAATATCAATCCACTCTTGTTTTTACTCGGTGGTGTTCTTGCCTTGCTCATTGCGTTGCTGACGATCAGCTATCACACGATCCGGTCGGCACGTGCGAATCCTGTCACCGCATTGAGGTACGAATAAGAACCATTGGATGGAGAAGAAGCCAAATCCAACGCCACCGAGATGGGCGGAACGATTCCTGGAATGGTATTGCAAACCGGAATTGCTTGAGGATCTGCAGGGGGATTTGAAGGAGTACTTTCACCGACATGTGAAATCTAAGGGGTTGAACCGTGCCCGACTGATCTACGTGTTCGATGTCATCAAATTCATCAGACTCTACACGATCCGGAAACCAGACTTTGTCAACGCACTTATCCATTGGATTATGATCAGCAACTATGTCAAAACTTCCGGGCGCAACATGGTCCGCAATAAGCTTTTTTCATTTATTAACATCGCGGGACTTGCGATCAGTATGTCCGTTGGGCTGCTGATGATATCCTTCCTGGCGGATATCTTTTCATATGACAAGTTCAATACGAACTACGACCGTATCTATCGCGTCATCGCGACCTATGAATCGCCTGAAGAACCGGCGCGGGATTTTGCTTCGACTTCTGTGAAAACCAGCAAGCTGATTGCGGAGCACGTGAGTGGCATCAACAACCTGCTGGTACTACGGCGCGGCTTCGACGGAGATGTAGGATTCGGCGACAACAGACTGCCGGTCGAAGGACTGTGGGCAGATGCTTCATTCTTTAGCGTCTTTTCGTATTCGCTGGCGCAAGGCAATCCAACAACCGCCCTCAAGGAACCTTATTCAATTGTGTTGACCGAAAAGGCCGCGAAGAAACTTTTCGGAGATGCCGATGCGTTGGGAAAAAGTATCAAGTTCAAGGATGCGAACTATTCGAGGGATGGCGAATACATTGTTACGGGTGTGATCAAGGATAATCAGGAGCCATCACACCTGCGGTTTGAAGTGCTCGTTTCTTTTTCAACACGAGAAATTCAGGAGGCAAACAACAAAAATTTCATGGATTGGGGTAACATGTGGATGTATTATGTGTACATGACCCTGGATCCAGACACTGACCCGTCGCAGGTGCAGCGCGTACTCGATGAAATTTGTAAGAGAGAGAATGCTCCCGATAGAAATTTTTCTATCTCATTGGCGCTTCAGCCGATGAGCCAATTTGTGCTGGGTAAGGATATCTCCAACACGGCCGGTCCGACCATGTTTCTCGGCGTCGTTTGGGTGGTGAGCGGCCTGGCGATCATTGTGATCTTGTCCGCATGCTTCAACTATACGAACCTTTCGATTGCAAGATCGTTGCGGCGGTCGCGGGAAGTAGGCATCCGGAAGGTGATGGGCGCGTTTAGAAGCAATGTGCTGATGCAGTTTATTACCGAGTCCATGGTCATCTCGTTGCTGGCCCTCGTATTTTCAATCGGGATTTTCCTTGTGCTCAGGCCTCAGTTTTTGTCCATGGCTCCGGAACTTGCGGGCATGGTTTCACTGAATCTTTCATGGAAGGTGATCGGCGCATTCCTGACTTTTGCGTTCATCGTAGGAGTGATCGCCGGATTTCTGCCTGCGATATTCTTTTCGCGCATCAATCCGATCCAGGTGTTGAAAGATGCTTCACGCATGCGGGTATTCCAAAACCTGAGTGTCAGGAAGGCACTTATCATCGTGCAATACACCATTTCGTTGATGTTTATCGCCACCACACTGATAGGATTCAGGCAATACAAGAATTTCATCAGTTTCGATCTGGGCTTCGACACCGCTAATATTGTAAACATCGAATTGCAAGGGAATCCTCCCGATCTTCTGAAGAAAGAATTAGCTGAGATGCCCGAAGTCCAGGGTATATCGAAGTCGATCATGGTCACCAGCCTGGGAAACTATTGGGGGGCGCATGTAAAGCATAAGAGCGCTGACGATTCTGCTGCCGTCTGGTATAGTGGTATAGACGAGAATTACTTTCCTATGCACGGGCATAAATTTCTTGCGGGCAGAAATTTTACCCCAAGAACAGACCAAAGTACAGAATCTGAAGTCATCGTCAACGAAGCGTTGTTAAAGCGATTTAATATCAAAGAACCGGCACAGGCCATCGGAGAAGTTCTTTATGTCGATGGAAAAGAGCTTGTGATCATAGGCGTGTTGAAAGATTTTCATTACGGGAAAGTGGATCGTGAAATCGAGCCCGTTTTTTTTCGCTTCAATCCCAAAGAAGCGGGCTATCTCAATGTGAAAATTCTTTCACAGGATCTTCCGGCTACGATGGCGAAGATTGACATGGCATGGAGGAAAATTGATGGTGGTGTTCACTCACTTCGTGCATCGTTTTATGACGATCAGATACAAAACTCCTACAGTGAGTTCTCCGCCATGTTGAAAGTGATAGGATACCTCGCATTTTTGGCCATTTGCATTTCTTCCATGGGTTTGTTGGGTATGGTCGTATTTATCACCGAGACCAGATTGAAAGAGGTCGGCATCCGGAAAGCGATGGGTGCGTCGGAGCATGGGCTCATTTATCTGTTGAGTCGGGGGTTTCTCGCTCTGCTCGCAGTCTCTGTTTTGATTTCCATGCCTGCTACGTATCTGTTCTTCGACCGGGTGGTGCTTCCTAATTTCCCCTATCACACACCGATCGGCATCAGTGAACTTCTTATCCCGATTGCGGTAGTAATGGGCATCGCATTGCTGATGATTGGATCCCAAACGATCAAAAGTGCGCGGACCAATCCGTCTAAGATTCTGAGGTCTGAATAAAATTTAATCTTGTTGAATCCGTGACGATTCACCGCGATAGGTATTTCATAAAATAAAAACTATGAGATACGGCAGGCGGTATGCAAGTGCGGGTGTCAATGCCAGCTCCATGGCCGACATTGCATTTTTGTTATTGACTTTCTTTCTGATCACAACGCAAATCAACAATGATCGGGGTATTTCCATTCTTCTTCCTCAATTTTTGGAAACTCCAACAACCATTGAAATTCATGACAGAAATGTTTTCAATGTTCAAATCAACTCGCAAAACGAGTTCCTCATCGAAAGGGAGCCGCGTAGAACTATTGAAGGTTTACGCACCGAGTTGAAAGAGTTCATCTTAAATAATGGTCGTGACATAAACCTTTCAGAGAGCCCTGAATTGGCAGTCGTATCATTAAAGACAGATCGGGGCACATCGTATGCGGCCTTCGTTGCCGCATTTGATGAAATCCAGGCTGCTTATTTTGAGATCTATGCATCCAGAGTGGGCATCACCGCCGATGCATTTCGAAAACTTGATCCTTCGGTTCCGCACGACGAAGTGCTGTATCAAAAAGGAAGGGCGGGTATTCCCATGAATATCTCTATTGCCGAACCTACGTCGGTTTTAGCCGGACGCCCCAATTGATTACCGGAATCCGAACTGATGGGAGTAGGGAAAAGCGGCAGGTGAGGAACTAAATAATCCTTTAGTTTTCTGAAAGTTCCTTTAGACGGCTGGTCGGGAAAGTATGCAAAATGCTTTGAATTCGCGGATTCCAACTTTACCCTTATGTTGCGTGAACGGATGCCGGAAACGGATTTTTTGGATGGGGTATTTTAGTAAACCCTCTATCTATGAACTCTGTTATGCCTCGTTACAAAAACCTTAGTGGCAACTCAAGGGTTGCCGCTTACGAAATTGGTGAAGATTTCATCAAAATTCAGTTTCACGACGACGGGATCTATTTATATAATAGTCATAGCGCTGGTTGGCCAAGCATCGAAACGATGAAGCGCCTTGCTGAGGATGGCAAGGGCCTCAACACTTTTGTTGACACGTACGTCAAGAAAAGGTATGCTCAAAAGGTGAAATAATTCGGATTGTTAATACGCACAGATCCGCGGGTCTTCTCCGTGGCAACGCTGCTTTGTGCCCTGACGAGCCACGGCTTATCTTTGTTATATGGAAGCAAGCCTCTGATAAGCGGCGCTGGTTTTCTCCACTCGTTCCATCTTAACAACTGAACCATGAGATCTATCCTTTTTATCGCAATCATTCTTACGATCGGAATGTTTGCCTTTGCGCCACTTGCGAAAAGGAAAATTATTTTTTTCGGCGATAGCATTACCCAGGCTGGTGTAAAACCCGGGGGATATATCACCCGGATCCAGGATATGATCAACAAGCAAGGAAAAGGAGAAGAGTATGAGTTAATCGGCGCCGGCATTGGTGGCAACAAGATTTATGATCTCTACCTCCGCATGGACGAAGACGTGCTTGCAAAAAATCCGGATATTGTAGTGATCTATGTCGGCGTCAATGACGTGTGGCATAAGCGGTCATTCGGCACGGGAACAGACGCAGACAAGTTTGAGAAATTCTATAATGCGGTCATATCGAAATTGCAGGCTAAGAATATCAGAGTGGTTTTGTGCACGCCGGCTGCCATCGGCGAACGCACAGATTCAAGCAACGAACAAGACGGCGATTTGAATTTTTACAGCGGCATCATTCGCCGCATCGCCGCAAAGAATAACCTGCCCTTGATTGATTTGCGCAAAGGATTCATTGACTACAATCTCAAGTCAAACATGGAAAATAAAGAGTCCGGTATTCTCACCACCGATCGGGTGCACCTCAATGACACCGGCAACCAATTCGTTGCGGAGGAAATGTGGAAAGTCCTTTCTAAAATTCAGTAGCGGGGAAAGGGAACAATGAAGTTCAGTGTACTTGTACTAGCCCTAATTTTCGGCCATGGCGTATTTGGTCAGACCGAAAAAAAATTGCTTCCCGTTACAATTCCGAATTCCCAGGTACATGAATTACGGTCTGAAGTGGTCGGTTTGAGCTACAAACTTTATGTAAAGTTGCCTGTAAATTTCGATGCCGGTAAGTCCTACGACTTTATATTCATGCTCGACCCTGAATATTCCTTTGCTTTGGCGGCAAATATTACTGACCATCTGGTACAAAGAAATGATCTTCCGGAGGTAGTGATCGTAGGCATTGGCTATGTAGTAGATGACTATCGGGTTAACAGGACACGCGACTATACTCCTACGCACTCTTTGGCTGGTGGCTACAATGCCGAAACGCAGAAGCATTCGGGCGGGGGCGAGAATTTTCTAAGATTCATTGCAACAGAATTATTCCCTTACCTCGAAGGAGTTTTTGGCAAACCAAAAACGCGCACGCTGTGCGGACACTCTTATGGCGGGTTGTTCGCTACTTGGATCTTGTTCACCAAACCAGGAATTTTTGACCGGTTTGTCATCGTAAGCCCGTCGCTTTGGTTTGATAATAGCAAACTGATGAAGTCAATTGAAGCCAATCCGGCGTTGATCGCTCAAATCAAAGGCCGTGCTTACTTCACCGTGGGGGGATCGGAGGGAGGAATGATTGACGACGTCAATCACCTGAAAGGTGTGGTTACCAGGGTCAAGAGCCCCGGCTTTAGCTACAAGTTTGAAACGGCCGAAAACGAAAACCACAATACAGTTTTTCCGCGTGCATTTAGCAATGGACTCCGGTTTACGTTTGGTGTGCGATGATCAGGTCGCTCTATGAACTCATAAAGAGGAATTAAGGCAATTCTAATCGCATAAATCGCAGTTCTGACGCCACTATTCCTACGTGAAATTCTGATTTTTTTAACTTTTCCTAACATCTGTTAGCCCGCGCTGTAATTATCACTAAATTGCGGGCTCAACAATCTCTTATTCCATGGTAGACACATTGAAGATAGAAGTTCAGAAGACGAAGAAGTCGAGGTTGAAAGAAGTTGATTTCAATAACATTCCATTCGGAAAAGTTTTCGCAGACCACATGTTCCTGGCCGATTTTCGCAAGGGCGACTGGTCAAATTTCAGGGTGCTTCCTTTCGGGTACCTTCCTGTTAGTCCGGCCACTCCGGCAATACATTATGGTCAGTCGATTTTTGAAGGCTTAAAGGCGTATAAAAACAACCAGAACGAAGCGCTTGTGTTCAGGCCACTAGACAACTGGAAGCGGATGAATATTTCCGCCGAACGCATGTGCATGCCCTACCTTCCTGAGGATGTTTTTATGGAAGGAATCCATTCGTTACTTGACATTGACCGCGACTGGATACCGACGGTAGAAGGGAGCTCATTTTATATCCGTCCGTTCATGTTTTCTGCAGATGAGTACATCGGCATCAGGCCGTCGGAGGACTTTACGTTCATGATTATCAACTGTCCGGTCGGACCCTATTATTCCACGCCGGTGAGAGTGAAAATTGAAACGCACTATACAAGGGCCGTTGAAGGCGGCACTGGTTTCGCGAAAGCGGGGGGCAACTACGGGGGCTCGTTGTACCCGGCAAAGCTGGCCCAGGAGCAAGGATATCACCAATTAATCTGGACCGATGGCAGGGAGCATAAGTACATCGAGGAGTCCGGCACAATGAACGTGATGTTTGTTTTTGATGATACCCTTGTGACGCCTGCGTTGGGTGACTCGATTCTCCGGGGTATCACCCGCGACAGCGTTATTGCCCTGGCGAAACATTGGGGAATGAAAGTGGAGGAGAGAAAAATTTCTGTAAAAGAACTCCTTGACGGACTCGAAAGCGGCAAAGTAAAAGAAGCATTTGGCGCTGGAACAGCAGCGACGATCGCGCACATCGAACTGATTGGTCATGAGGGCAAGAATCACTATTTGCCCCCGGTGGAAACCCGTAAATTTTCTAACCGGGTTCTGGATGAACTTGACGGAATCAAGCGCGGCGTCAAAAAAGATCCTTTTGGCTGGATGTATTCATTTTGATACTGGCCTGTTGCAAAATCAAATGCGGTCCCTGGATCGCATTTTTTTTATAAGTGATTTGCAGCTCACGGGGTGGGAACTTGTGGAGTAATTTTGGCATCTTAACAGTCATTATCCCATGATCGGCAAAGTGCATATCGTCATCGCAGCTTGTTTGCTGATTCCGTGCGGACTGTCTGCGCAAAAGCAATTGATCTTTATGCGAAAGGGAGAAATCGTTGCGCGTTATACGGAAGGGGATAATTTTCAGTGTGTTTTAAAAAACAAGAAGCAGAAAGGTGGGTATATCGTTGAGCTCGAAGATTTCCGGATGGTCACTTCCAACGATACGATCAATTTTCTCTCCATAGCAAAGATTGATTCACGCAGGCAACGTCCTATCAATGTGAGAAAAGGTATCGGTGGGTTCCTTTTTCTGGGGGGCATCATGTATATGGGCGCTGACCAGGTGAATAGCGCTCTTGGTTATGCGACGCCAGGATGGGATAAGGCCGACTGGGGTGCTTTGATCGGCGCGGGAGTGGGTGCAGGGATCCTCTTTATAAGACCTAAATATGAGAAGCTACGACCCGGAACAATCATCCGGGCGATCGATCATCGGTCTCCCTTTTACATTCTGCCGTAGTGATTTTATTCTGATTTCAAGTCATGCGAATATTTCTATTGATCGCATTTACGGCATTAAGCATGTTGTGCCTGGGCCAGCAACAGCTGGTGATGATACGAAATAGTCAGGTTGTGGCACGCTATTACGAAAAGGAGGATTTCCGGTGCAAAATGAAAAACGGGAAAGAACTGGATGGGCGCATCATCGAAATGGCAGAATTTTTCATTGTCACCTCTGAAGATACTATTCAACTCAATAACATCGCGCGTGTGGATAGTCGCGGCTATTGGCGCACGAACATCATGCGCGACGTCGGATATATTTTTCTCTATGGAGGCATCGGATATACCGCCGTGGACCAGATCAACAAGGCATTGGGTTACGAAAAAGGCGGCTTCGACACCAACGATATCAACGCATTAGCCATAGCAGGCGTTGGTGTAGCGATGCTGCACATCAAACCAAAGTACCGGCGTGTGAAAGATGGAATGAGTTTGCGAGTAGTTGGTCCCAGGTCGCCCTATTATAAGGAGAAGGCGCCGGATAACAGCAGGTTGATAGTAAGACCCGGATTGTGATTACCCCCTTCACAAAATCAGATTAACGTTTGTGAAACGTGGTGACTTTGTGGCTTAGTGACGAATCGCGCCTTTATTATATCTTTGCGCAGAATTTTTTCCATCCACACATGACAACAGAACAGTTGAAAGACTTGAAGGCCCGCGTGGCTGCCTTGAGGAGGTATCTTTGACTACGATCGCAAGAGAACTGAGATCGAAGACGAAGAACGTATAACCCAACAGGCCGACTTCTGGAACAACTCCAAACAAGCTGAAGCGATCCTGAAAAACATCCGCGCCAAGAAAGTGTGGACTGATGCCTACGATGCCGTCAGCCGCCAACTCGACGACCTGGAAGTGCTCGCTGAGTTCAACCAGGCTGGAGACACTTCTGATGAAGAACTGGATCGCGAGTACAAGAAATCCGCGCAAGCTGTTGAAGACCTTGAATTCAAGAAGATGCTCAGCGGTGAAGAGGATCAGCTCAGCGCGATGATCGAAATCAATCCGGGAGCCGGTGGTACCGAAAGCCAGGATTGGGCGGATATGCTTCACCGCATGTATATCATGTGGGGTGAAAAAAATGGATACACAGTCCGAGAAGTGGACTACCAGGCTGGTGACGTAGCGGGAATAAAATCCGCTACCATTGAAATCGACGGTCCCTTTGCTTATGGCAAACTGAAGTCGGAGATCGGCGTGCATCGCCTCGTCAGAATTTCCCCCTTTGATTCAAACGCAAGACGTCATACTTCTTTCGCGTCGGTTTTCGTCTATCCCGAAGTGGACGATACGATCAATATCGAAATCAATCCTGCCGACATAGAGATGCAGACCTCGCGTTCGGGAGGTGCCGGTGGTCAGAACGTGAACAAAGTTGAAACGAAAGTTCAGCTTACGCACAAGCCCACCGGAATTGTAATCGTATGTCAGGTGGAACGCTCACAGCACGCCAACCGGGAGAAGGCCATGCAAATGCTGAAGTCACGACTCTACCAGATGGAGATGGACAAGCGCAATGCGGCCCGGGATAAAGTGGAAGCAGGCAAAATGAAAATCGACTTTGGGTCACAGATCCGCAATTATGTGCTGCATCCTTATAAGCTTGTGAAAGACGCGCGCACCGGTGTTGAGCGCACCGATGCGCAAAACGTACTGGATGGCGATCTGGATGATTTCATAAAGGCATTCCTGCTGGGCGCTCAGGAGAGCGCGGCACAGAAATAACGTGAGTCAAAGAATTTATTCAACGCAATTCTGGCTTCTCTGCACAAGCTCGCTGTTGTTTTTCGCGAGCTTCAACATGATCATACCGCAGTTGCCGTTCTTCCTTTCTTCACTGGGGGGTGCCGACTACAAAGGTCTGATCATCTCGCTGTTCACGCTTACCGCGATGATCTCGCGACCGTTCAGCGGTAAACTCGCTGACCGACTGGGACGGAAGCCTGTGATTATTTTCGGTGCCTTGGTTTGTTTTATCTGTAGTATGATCTATCCGGCGATGACCACCGTCTATGGATTTTTACTACTGAGATTATTTCATGGATTCTCCACAGGATTCACCCCCACAGGTCAGAGTGCGTATCTCTCGGATGTGATCCCTGCCGATCGTCGCGGGGAGGCCATGGGATTACTGGGCACAGCCAGCACGCTCGGTATGGCAGGTGGGCCCGCCTTAGGGGGCTGGGTCGCTTACAAATTTTCAGTCGACGCGATGTTTTTCTGTTCGTCGGCGTGTGCGTTGCTATCGTTCATCATTTTGTTGACGCTGAAGGAAACGCTTCAGGAAAAACATGAATTATCGTTCAGGGTTTTGAAAGTAACAAAGACTGATTTGTTTGAACCACGCGTACTTGCACCCTGCATCGTGATGGTGTTGAGTGCGTATGCCTATGGGAATCTTTTCACAATAATTCCGGACCTGGGGGTTTTTCATAAAATAGAAAACACAGGATTGCTCTTTACTTATTTTACGGTTGCATCGCTAACGGTGCGATTGGTAGCGGGACGAGCTTCTGATATTTATGGGCGTGTCACGGTTTTGAAATTCTCGACAGCTTTGATAACGATTGGTATGCTGACGATCGGATTCTCGACAGGGAAGTCGATGCTGATTGTTGGAGCCTTCATTTATGGGTTGGCTCAGGGTGCTACATCGCCCACTTTGCTCGCCTGGGCAACGGACCTCAGCAATGAAGAACACAAAGGTAGAGGTATTGCTTCGTTGTACATTTTTATGGAACTCGGTATAGGATTAGGCGCATTCATTTCGGGTTGGATTTTTTCCAATGACATTACACGATTTACTTTGACCTTTGGGGTCAGCGCCTCCCTGAGTATGATGTCTTTCCTATATTTATGGTGGCAGTCCTCCAGGACCGTGGCCGTTAAATGATGAAAAGATCAACCTTTTTCCTGGCCCTATTTGTTGTGGCTGGCCTCGCCGACTTGCTGGTCAATGTGATCGATTGGCCTTCATTGGAGTGGATTGCCAAGCCGATGATTATGGTCGCCTTGATCGGATTTTATTTCTCCTCGGTGCCGCAGCGAAACATGACTTTTGTGTGGGCTCTTTTCTTTTGCTGGGCCGGTGATGTATTGCTGATGTTTCAACCATTGGCAGAAGATTTTTTCCTGGCTGGCCTGTCCGCTTTTTTTATAGGTCAGATTTTGTATGTGGCTGCATTCAGAGAAATGAGGGTAGCATCGAAGGGTTCTGAGCTATCGATGCCTCAAAAGATTCGCTTTTCATTGCCCGTGATTCTGGCCGGGACTGGCCTGGTAGCGATTCTCTTTCCAAAACTAGGCGCTCTGAAAATTCCGGTAATGACCTATTCCGTAGCGCTCATCGTGATGGTATTGTCGGCTATATTTCGACATGGGCAGACCTCGTCCCGAAGTTATTTACTGATTCTTTGCGGCGCGATACTTTTTATGATTTCGGATTCATCTCTGGCGATGAATAAATTTTATTCTCCGATTCCGTTGTCGGGTCTTTGGATCATGAGCACCTACATCGCAGCCCAATATCTGATCGTGCAGGGGGCAATCGAACACGCCAAAAAAATAAAGGGGCCGGGCCCCTTTTAGTTATTATTCAATGTAAAATCAGGAAACGAACGTCCGTGGAGATTAAAATTTCCGCACGTGACCACTTCCCGATGAATGGCTGTTCACGCGCTGCGGGTCACCCTTATAAGTTACGGATCCGCTTCCGCTGATGGTGGCATCGAGATCTGACTTTACATTGATTTCGCAGTCGCCGGAACCAGAGATCCGGATTTCACATTTGTCAGTGACGAGGTTGGCGGCGAGCACTTTTCCTGAGCCACTGATCGAAGTTTTTACCTGTTTTGCACTTCCTTCCGCGCGGATCTGACCTGATCCCGACACACCGAAGTCAGCCTCTTCCCGCACGGTGACATTCATATTTACTTTGCCAGAACCGCTCACGTCGCTGTCATAATTAGTACATGAACCTTTCAGCATAATGTCGCCTGATCCCGAAACATCGGCTTCCATATTACCAGTGGCAACGGCATCGATCTCCAGCGATCCCGAACCACTTACGTTCAGCTTGAGATCGCTGACTTTAAATTGCCCTTCCGCGATCAGGTCGCCAGACCCGGCTACGCTGATTGCATTTATATCTTTTACTGTGACGTAAGCGGTGATTCTTTCGCTGTCGCGCCAACTCCAATTCCATCGCCCTTCTCTGCCAATGACGAGCCTGTCACCTTCAAGTTCTGTTTCAACTTCCCTGAGCACATCTGCAGGTCCTTCAAGTTCAACTTTCTGAGGCGATCCCTGCTTCAGATAGAGTTTTCCGGGCACCCGGAATGCGAGCCGTGTGAATGTTCCGACATCGCGCGTTTGGCGGGTTTGCGCGTACGTAAAGGTGGCAACGGCCAGGAGGACGGTAAGAAGTGATAATTTTTTCATAATGGACAAATTTAAATCAGAGACCGTGGTCACCCGATCTGGGTTGCACCGGAATACCTGAACTTTGACGTCAACCGTAGGATTTAGGTTGCGAACCCCCTGCTTTTTAGTACAGGCCGCCGGGCAAAAAAGAGCTCTTGCATAGCAAATACCCCTTATTTTGGGGCAAATGCGTAAATTCAAAAAATGAAAAGACATAGCATGCGTCTACTGATCCCATTTTTCCTCCTGATTTCTTCTACGGTTTTTGCTCAATCCGATACCCTCACTTACTCAAAACGTGAGGTCATGATCCGGATGCGAGACGGCGTGAAGCTCCATACCGTTATCTATGCTCCTCAAAAAGGGAAGGAATCCCTGCCGATTCTGTTCATGAGAACGCCCTACGGCGTTGACGACATGCCATCACCAAACAAAATTGAGTATGTAGCCGACATGGCGCGCGAAGGGTACATTTTCGCTTTTCAGGACATCCGGGGACGTTACAAATCCGAGGGCACTTTTGAGATGCAGCGCTTTACGCGCGATCGCAAGAATCCAAAAGCAATTGACGAAAGCACGGACACGTACGACGCAATTGAATGGATGATTAAAAATGTGGATGGCAATAACGGAAAGGTGGGTATGTATGGCATTTCATATAGTGGATGGACAACCATGATAGGAACCATCGATCCGCATCCCGCACTAAAAGCGGTTTCAGAACAAGCGTCACCATCAGATATGTGGATGGGAGACGATTTCCACCACAACGGTGCATTCCGCCTGAGCTATGGATTTGAATATGCGTACATGGAAGAGGCAACGAAAGAAGACGCCATGTTCCCTTTCGATCAATATGATACGTATGACTGGTATCTGAAACTCGGCGGCCTTGCAAATGTCAATGAGAAATATTTTCACAACAAAATTCCCAGTTGGAATGATTTCGTTCGGCATCCGAACTACGACGAGTTCTGGCAAAAGCAATCGTTGCCTTCACGCCTCGGTGCGCCGACTGTTCCTAACCTTCATGTCGCGGGTTATTGGGATCAGGAAGATTTCTACGGGCCGTTGAAAGCGTATGAGACTCTGGAACAGAAAGACTCGCGGAATCAGAATTTTATTGTCATCGGTCCGTGGAATCATGGCGGCTGGGGGAGATCCAAAGGGGACAAACTTGGCAATATCAAGTTCGATATGAACACCGGAGAGCAATTCCGGAGGGAAATTCAAGCCCCCTGGTTTGCGTTTCACCTGAAGGGGAAGACGGAGCCACCTTCGCCTGAGGGAGCACCGTTGCAGGTGAAAGGAATGGCGGGCGGGAAATTTCAGGAAGCTGTGACCTTTCAAACAGGAAGCAACACCTGGCAATCTTATGATAAGTGGCCGCCGGTGAATCAAACCACAAACAAGAATTTATACCTGCGCGCAAACGGAAAGCTCTCCTTCGATCCTCCCACAGAACAAGACGCTCATGACACCTATGTTTCGGATCCTGCGCGTCCTGTTCCCTACAGGCAACGTCCGATCGAAGCTACCTACGGACAGAACTCCCGGTGGTATACCTGGCTTACCGAGGATCAGCGGTTTGTTCACAATCGTCCGGATGTGCTGAGTTGGGAAACGGAGGTCCTCGCGGAGGATATCGCCGTCACGGGCAATTTATTGGCTAATCTGTTTGCCTCGACCACAGGTACCGACAGCGACTGGATTGTCAAATTGATCGACGTTTATCCAGACGTTTATAAAGAGGATTTAAAAATGAGCGGCTACCAGCTGATGATCGCCAATGATGTTTTTCGGGGCAGGTTCTATAGAAGCTTTGAAAGGCCGGAGGCGCTCAAACCAGGCGAGGTGAACAAATTCGCCATCGACCTTCACGCCGTGAATCATGTGTTCAAGAAAGGGCATAAGATCATGGTGCAGGTGCAAAGCACCTGGTTTCCGATTATCGATCGCAATCCGCAGAAATTTTTGCCTAATATCTTCGAAGCGCGAGAGTTCGATTTCCAGCCAGCCACCCAAAGGATTTACAGATCGCCTTTGAATGCATCTTGCATACAGCTACCTGTCATTACGTCCGGGAAATAGTTAATTTGCGCGCTCACAACCGCACGCTTCATGTCAAAGTCTAAACCGGCCCTCGGATTTATTTTCGTTACCTTGTTGATAGATGTCACAGGATTCGGTGTCATCATTCCAGTCATCCCGAAACTGTTACAAGACTTGATCGGTGGCGACGCATCGGTGAGTCTCGCTGCTACCTACGGCGGATGGCTGGTGGCTGCGTACGCGATCATGCAGTTCTTTTGTGCGCCGATCATGGGTGGTTTGAGTGACCGCTTCGGACGCAGGCCTGTTTTGCTTGCATCGCTCTTCGGTTTTGGTATCGACTATTTCATTGTGGCCTGGGCTCCAACAGTCTCCTGGCTGTTTTTGGGGAGAATTATTGCCGGTGTGATGGGAGCCAGTTTCACGACAGCCGGCGCGTACATCGCTGATATCAGCACCAACGAAAATCGCGCTCAAAATTTTGGAATCATCGGCGCTGCCTTTGGTCTGGGCTTTATCATAGGCCCCGTCATCGGTGGATTGCTCGGCGATTTCGGACCACGTGTTCCGTTTATTGTTGCGGGATGCCTTACGCTTTTGAATTGGTTATATGGATTTTTTATTCTTCCTGAATCTTTGAAGGAAGAGAACCGGAGAAAATTCGAGTGGAGTCGTGCGAATCCCGTGGGTACTCTCTTATCCCTTTGGAAGTATCCTGTTATAGCGGGACTGTTGTTGTCATTGACCTTTGTGTATCTGGCTGCCCACGCTGTGCAGAGCAATTGGTCGTATTACACCATTGAAAAGTTCAAATGGACTCCTGGTGCAATCGGGCTTTCTTTGGCTGTGGTGGGAGCGACGTTTGCAATTGTCCAGGGATTGTTGATCCGAAAAATCATTCCCAAGCTCGGGCAGCAACGAAGTGTCTATGTGGGTTTGGCATTTTATGCAGCAGGATTGCTGTTGTATGCGTTCTCTACACAAGGCTGGATGATGTACGCCTTTACGGTGGTTTATTGCATGGGTGGAATTGCGGGACCTGCTTTACAAGGGATCATGTCGGGTATCGTACCGCCCAATGCGCAGGGCGAACTACAGGGGGGATTTACGAGTCTGATGAGCGTGACTTCGATCGTCGGGCCTCCGCTGATGAACAATCTGTTTGCTTTTTTTACGCGGCCAGAAGGTGACACCTACTTCCCCGGTGCCGCTATGCTTCTTGGGGCGGTGTTTATGGTGATCAGTGCCATCCTCGCGCGAAGCACATTGAAAAAGAATTTACCACAACAGGCAGCAGCGGGACCAGCCGCACCGCCGGGTCATTGACCCATTAACGATTCATAGATCTTCAAACAAACCCATGCGTCGGTAGCGGCGTAGCTGATCTGCTTTTCGTTGAGTTGATCTGCTTCCCAGTTACTGGTCTGCGCACTTTTAGAGATGCGAAACCCGAGCAGCAATGCCGCCAGCTTTTTCACACTTTCCACTTCAAGGCCTGCCTCCTTGGAAAGTGCGGCAAGTTCCACAAATCCTTCGGGCTTGAAACGCTTCAAATGCTGCAATGCTTTGATATCGTCACGGATCGCCACGCCGGCTTTTTGGATACGGTGATCCTGAAAAAAATCTACGATTGTATCTGGAAGGCCCATCGCACGTAGCTTGATGATGAAGACCTTGTCAGGGAGAGCCAGCTGGAGGATCGCCACTTTGTTGTAGTGGCCTCTTACAAATACAGGTTTCGTTTCGGTGTCGAAACCAACATACCGGTGTGTTCTTATTTCTTCGAACGCTTCCGGCACTTTCTCCGGGTCGGAGATCACCACCACCTGGCCTTCAAAGGCTCGCAGCGGTAAGGATTGGATTTCTTCGTTGCTGATGGATGTTTTTTCAAAAATGCGACGCTTACTCATTCAGGATACTTTGAAATCGTATTTCACATTTCTTTCTCCAAGGTAGTTCATCACGAACTTGAAATTATTTTCATCCTCACCAACAAATTCAGGAGGCGAGATCCCTTTGCGGGTATACTGGCCGTCAGCCACAAGCTGCGCCACGGCCGTACAGGTGTACCCGGTGGTACGGGCCATTGATAAAGTGCCAGTAGATTTTTCCGTGCGGTCGAGTAAATTGTACTCATACGTTTTTGGTACGTGATTCTCGATGCCGCTGACGCGCACACGCATGACGGTAAACTCTTCTTCACCGGGTTTCAATTTCCATTTGGGGAAAAGAATTTTCGCCGTCAAATCGATGGGCCGTATCTTCACACCCTTCACATCCACTTCTTCGTAAGAAAAGAATCCGGTTTCACGCAACACGCGGAGGTATTCGATACAGCCGGGATACCTCAATGTTTTTTCAATCATGTTCGGAATGTGCGGCATGGTTTTGATCAGGGAGCGCAATCCATCGGAGTTCCAGGATTCCAGCGTGCCAACACCGCCAAAGTGAACAAGCTCCGGGTCTGACAACGCTTCTTTCACAACAAGCTTGCTGTTCTGGACATAACGGGCAGGTCGCAGATATTCTTCAATCACGTCTATGGGAGAAAACACCGCTTTGTATTCATACGGCCACTCTCGTATCACCGGCAATCCACCGACGAGGCATTCCGTCGTTTGGATCTTCATGGTTTGGTTGTGATATCCGATGATGATGTTTCCCATGCCGGGTGCAACGCCGCAGTCAGTCACGATCGTGACATTGTTCTTTTTCGCCAGTTCATCCAGCCCAAATGGATCTTCCGGAAAGAAGGAGATGTCCACCATGTTTTTCTTTGACTCGATTACGGTCTGGGCTGTGCGATAGCCCATGAAACCGGGAACCGCTCCGATCACGAGATCGAAGTCTGCTATCAGTGCCCCCAGTTTTTTTTGGTCGGAAAAATCTACACGTTGGGTTGTGATCCCGCGGGCGGCCACTTCCTTCAATGCCTCTTCATTAATGTCGACGGAGGTAACTTCGAAATTCCGGGCGAGGTCGTAGGCCATTGCCTTTCCGACCAATCCAGCTCCTAAAACGACAACTTTCTTTCTCATAAAGTCACGAAAATATTGCCTAACTTAAACAAACCTATCGAAACGCAACAACTGATCAAGTGTCCAAGATAATCGAAAAAGCCAAGCGCTCTGCTTTCTGGCGCTGGGTGCTCAACCAGTCACTTTACCGCATGGTCCCATTCAATCGCCCTCACCGATTTCAGGTGGTGCAGATCGAGGATCACTATTTGAAAGCACTCATTCCCTATAGGAAAAGTAACTTTAATCACATCCGGGGTTTGCATGCCTGTGCATTGGCAACGATCTCAGAATTCGCCACGGGATTTCTGCTGCTGTCGCGCCTCGACATGAAAAAGTACAGATTGATTATGCAGCGGATCGAAATGGATTATCATTACCAGGGAAAGATGGATGCGTTTGCCGAATTCAGAACTTCGGATGAATGGTACGAACAAAACATAATTCAGCCATTGAAAACGCAGGATGCCGTAGTCATTCCCTGCGAAATCAAAATTCACGACGTGAAAGGCAATCACATTACTACGGGTAAGGTTTTCTGGCAAATCAAGGACTGGCAGAAGGTACGAACGAAGACCTGAGCATATAACTTCTCAGGATTTTCAATTAATTTTAGAAAGACAAACGGGAAATATCCGAACAGTATGAGGAAAATCGACCAGCTTCTTTCGGAGTACGGTGAAAGTCACCAGAATAAAACCAACAAGACCATTCATTGGATTTGTGTCCCTCTGATATTCTTTAGCGTTGTAGGACTCATCGCTTCCATACCGCCCGGACCCATCCAAAAATTTGCAGAGGGCAATCCATACGCGAACTGGGCTACCGTCATGCTTGTGATTGCCATCGCCTACTATGTAACCCTGTCGATCCCCCTTACCATTGGCATGATGCTATTCGCCGCACTTTGTCTTTTCATCGCCCGCACCATTTCTGAAACGGGTATTCCGCTGTGGGCCGCCAGCCTCACCATTTTTGTTTTGGCGTGGATTGGTCAGTTTTATGGACATAAAATCGAAGGGAAAAAACCTTCTTTTTTCAAGGATATACAATTCCTGATGATCGGGCCAGCATGGCTCATGCATTTTATTTATCGGAAAATCGGAATTCCCTACTAATTGGAGAGTGGGTACACAGTTGTGAGTGAATTGCCGGCGGGTTATACACCTGACTTCATCACCTTTTTATTTCAGCAGCCCGCACACCTGAAGTTGCAAGCCGAAAACTGGCAGAATTATTACCTGATCGGGAAAACTAACAAAAGGATAAGAGCCCAGATCGCGTTGCACGCAGAAGGGAATTCAGCCATAAGTCCTGTCAAAGCGCCGTTTGGTTCTTTCGCATATTCCAATGACCTCTCTCCCGAAGCGCTTTTTGATTTTATCGACGAATGTGAGTCCCGGTTAAAGCGGAGGGGTGTAGAATCGATACGAATTGTGGAGCCGCCGCTATACTACAGGCATCATGGGGATATGCTTCATACGCTGTTGTTCAACCGTGGATATCAGGCGGCTACAACCGAGTTGAGTTGCGGCATCAGGGTGGATGCGTTGAACTTTGAAGAAAAACTGGCGTCGTGGGAAAAACGGAAGTTGCGCCAAGGACGTGCGCGGGGATTGAGGTTCAAAGTACTGGGTTCCGCTGACCTGGAGATGGTCTACAATTTCATTTTGAAATGCCGCGAGCAGAAAGGTCATACTCTGAGTATGTCGCTGGATGCACTGAAAAATACAGTGGGTGCGTTCCGTGATAAATTCTTTTTTTTTGGCACCATGCTGGAGAAGGAGCACGTGGCCGCATCGATAGCCATTCAGGTTCATCCGAATATTCTCTATAATTTCTATTCCGGCCACCTTAAAAAATATGATCCCATCAGCCCCGTTGTTTTTCTCACTTCAGGGATGTACAAATTCTGTGAGACGAAACAAATTCATCTGCTGGATCTCGGCACTTCAGCGACGGACGGTCGGCCCAACTTCAGCTTGCTCGACTTCAAGATGAGACTGGGGGGCGTGCCCTCCATCAAGTTTACTTTTGAAAAACGTTTAGTGTGACGCCCCCGCTCGTTTCGATCGTTTGCCTTTGTTACAACCATGAACGCTTTGTAAAACAAGCGATCGAGTCAGCGATCAACCAAACCTATCCCCATGTTGAGCTCATTGTAGTTGATGATTGCAGTTCAGATCACAGCGTAGCACAGATTCGCGAAGCGCTTGTTGGGCGCCCGGATGTTGAGTTGGTTTTAAACGTTTCGAACCAGGGCAATTGTCGGGCGTTTAATGCCGGCTTTCGAAAGACGAAAGGTGAGTACATTATTGACCTCGCAGCAGACGATGTTCTGACGCCGGAACGTGTGGCACGTGGGGTGGAGGACTTTCAATCGCATAACGCCAAAACAGGAGTTACTTTTTCGGACGCAGAGTTGATCGACGAGGCGGGCAATCATCTGGGCCTGCACTCTGATCGATTTCCCCACGCGTCTATACCACAGGGCGACATTTATAAGGACTTGCTGGAGAAATATTTCATTAGCAGTCCTACGATGATGATGCGGCGTGCCGTGTTAGAACAACTCGGTGGTTACGATGAGTCGCTAGCCTACGAAGACTTTGATTTTTGGATACGATCATCGCGCGAGTTTCACTACTCATATGTTGCTGCTCCCCTTGTGAGGCGGAGAGTGGTAAAAGGATCCCTTGGCAAACAACAATTTAAGAAAGGCAGCGCGCAACTTCGATCCACTCTGAAAGTTTGCGAGAAGGCCGCAGTATTAAACCGTTCGGCGACTGAAGTAGCTGCGCTGAGAACCCGGATCCGTTACGAAATCAGGCAATGTTTGAAACTCCGGGAGTGGCGTTTGGCAGTAGCCTACTTAATGTTGTTCAGTCGAATTTCAAAATGACCTGGAAAACAGGACACTTGCATTTTGGTTTGTAGCGATCAAAAAAATAGATTGCGTTTTGAGGGGACATTTTTCAAGTGTCGGACACTTTAATTGTCCGACATTTTAATTGTCCGACAGGAAGGGCTGTTAACCTCCAAAAACGCACCCAGAACCGGTTCCTCTGTTCTCCGCTACTTCCGGTTGTCTTCACCCATGACCATACTTACATAACTATTATACCGGCTTAGTGCAATTTTTCCCGACTCAACTGCGAGCCGGACTGAGCATTTGGGCTCCGTGAGGTGAAGACAACGTGAGCCGAATTTGCAGTTTGCCCGCACCTCACGCATTTCTGGAAAATAGTCCGAGATTTCCTGCTGACTCATTTCAACCAGTCCCCATTCTTTTACGCCCGGTGTATCGATGATGAACGTGTTCTCGCCAATGTCGAACATTTCAGCAAACGTGGTGGTATGTTTTCCTTTGTCATTAAAATCGGAAATTGTTGCGACGGACTGAGTGATCGTTGGCGAGAGGCGGTTGAGCAAAGTGGACTTGCCAACGCCGGAGTGCCCGGCGATGAGCGTTGTTTGGCCTCGCAGTAATGACCTGATTTCATCAAGATTGGAATCGAGGGCGGAGATGACACGTGTCGTGATGCCGATATTCTGATAGATTTCTTTCGACTCTTCAACCCATTTTCGCTCCTCATCATCGAGAAGATCTGCTTTATTGAAGAGGAGTATTTGGGGAATGCGAAAAGATTCTGCGCTAACAAAAAACCGGTCGATGAATCCGGCCGACGTACGTGGCAATTTCATCGTTGCGATCAGCAATACCTGATCGATGTTGGCGGCAAGTACCTGGCTGTGGCCGGTTTTTTTTACCGACTGCCTGAGCATGTGGTTTGTTCGTGGTTTTATTTCCCCAATGGATGCGTCTTCGTTTTCGATTACAAGCAATACCTGATCACCAATGGTAACAGGATTTGACTCCCGGATATCTTCGAGTCTGAGTTTCCCTTGAAGACGGCAATGGTAGGTCTTGCCGTCTGTGGCGAGCACTTCATACCAGGAGCCGGTGGATTTCATCACACGCCCTTCCATCAGGAGAGAAATTTTTTACAGTAATCTACGATTTTTGTGGTGGCACCCAGGTTTTCTTTTACATAATGACGGGTTACTTCGCAGGCTAGCAGAAACTGTTCGGGGTGCTGGATCATCATTTCATACTTCGCTTTCATTTCTACAAAGTTGGCAACTTCAAAAGCACCTCCCCGCAGGACAAGATCAACGGCTTCCTGGTATTTTTGGAAAGCTTTGTTACCAAAAAAAACCGGGATACCATAACACGCAGCTTCCAGGATGTTGTGAAGTCCATCACCATACGCACCGCCGACAAAGGCAAATTCACCATAACGGTATAGTCGCGAGAGCAATCCGACGTTGTCAATAATGAGAACGCACGCATCCTCAAGGGATGACGTTTCTGTTTTTGAATAGCGCACGCATTTTCCCTCGATGCCTTGTTCAATGCTTCGAATGAAGTCTTCAG
Organism: Cyclobacteriaceae bacterium; assembly: GCA_044227305.1. Classification (GTDB taxonomy): domain Bacteria; phylum Bacteroidota; class Bacteroidia; order Cytophagales; family Cyclobacteriaceae; genus ELB16-189. The sequence continues at coordinate 469,625 of JBGAFJ010000005.1, forward strand.
AAATTTCGTGCGGAGCAACGATGAACTTCAGACGGTTTCTGTTTTCATTGATAAAAGGAAGAAGAACCTCCATGTCATCGGGCCAGGCGCTGCCTACCACCATCAACTTCTGGTCATTCTTAAATTTCTTCGCGATCGGAATTTCACCCCCTTGAAGAATGATTTGGTTCACGCGATCAAAGCGGGTATCTCCGGCAATGGTTACGCCTTGTATGCCGATGGAATGAAGCAACTCGGCGGACTCGTGGTTCTGCACAAAGAAGTGATCAAACCTTTTGAGGATGGATCGGAAGATGCCGCCATACGACTTAAAGAAAAGCTGTTGCGTACGAAAGATGCTCGAGACCGAAATCAGAGGAATGTTCCGCACGTGAAGTTCTGTTGCGTAGTGATACCAGAATTCATACTTCACAAATACTGCGAGGGTGGGGCGTATATTCGTAGCAAACCACCTGGCATTTCTGCGTGTGTCCCAGGGCAGGTAAAAAACATAGTCGGCCTGCTCGTAATTTTTTCTCACTTCGTACCCTGAGGGAGAAAAAAAGGTCAATAATATTTTTGTTTCGGGATCCCAGTTCTTCAAGGCCTCTATCACCGGCCGCCCCTGTTCAAATTCCCCCAATGATGCGCAGTGAATCCAAACCAACCTCTTGTTTTCTGACAGTGGAAATGTATCGTGTAATATTTTCTGCTGATCGCGCCGACCGTCCCTGAATGCTTTGGCTTTCGTATTGAATGCTGCTGCGATCCAATAGATGAGCCTGAGACATCTGATTCCAAACACGTAGAGTAAAACCATAGTTTAGTGAAGATCAAATATAGAATTTGGATTTATAATTCGGCGGTCGCTTCCCGGCTGTGATTGAAATTCCGACTATGCCTAGTTGAATCTTAAACCGCAGAGGTTAAAGGAAGCTGAGTTTCCACAAACTGCTTTTACAAATTATTTCTTTGCGGCCGTTGCGTTCTTTGCGCCATTGAGGTAAATGCCGGAAACGCAGCGACCCTGAATAGTCATTTTTAACGTTGAATTATTTTGTATCTTTCCTCATACAAAATTTTTAGCATATGACAAGAAAATTGACTCTTGTGATTCTTTTGGTTGGTCACTTTGCCTTTGCGCAGGTAAATCAGATCACTAAATTTTTCCCGGCGGCTGCCGTGCCAACGGGTGGAAGTGCGAATGTGCAATCCCTCGTCAGCGGCTATATTACCCCAATTGGTGAGGACTTTGGCGCGATGGGGAATACGGGATGGTATTCAACAGCTGATACTCACCAAAGATTCGGATTTGATCTGTCGGTGACGATGAATACGATATTTGCAAAAAGTGAGCAGAAGACATTCACACCGGGCGCTCTCAGTGGACTTTCTTATGATGGAACGATTCCTCCAGGTGACAAGGCGCCGACGGCCTATGGAGCAGAGAGTACCGTTCCGAAATTCACGTACACAGCTGGATCTAATTCGATCATTCCGAATACTTTCTTTCTTGGGCCAGGCGGTGGAAATGTGACGAAAGATATTCCGATTGGATCACTTGTCGTTCCGACCGTGCAGGCCGGCATCGCTTTCTTCAAGGGCACCGATTTCAAATTCCGTTATACACCGGCGGTGACTTTCAATAAGACAGAACTTAAGAACTGGGGTGTGGGAATCAAGCACGATATCAAACAACATATTCCGGGCATTAAAATGGCGCCTTTCTCTCTTTCACTGTTCCTTGCGTATTCGCAAATGACAGCCACCACGGACCTCAGCGGCTTTTATACCGGTTCGGCACAAGCCGGAGAAGGTACCACAAACGGATTTACAGCACAGATACTCGCCAGCAAGAGTCTTGCTGTCGTCACGTTCTATGTTGGACTCGGATACAACAGTTCAACGACAACGTATAAGATCAAAGGCACCTACAATGTTGATCGCACAGGCGATGGACTTCCACTCGTTGCACCGGTTTCATTGACCGATCCGTTCAAGCAGGATTATTCATTGAGCGGATTCCGTGGAACAGGCGGTATGAGGCTAAAATTCGGACCCGTGGCGCTCAATGGTGATTATACCTTGGCAAACGGAAAAGGCATCATGAGCCTTGGCTTTGGATTGACTTTCAGATAACATCCAAAACAAAAACATGTCAAACCTCCGGAGCATCGATCCGGAGGTTTTTTGTTTTATGACGGCGTGATTTTTTTGTAAAAAATGTAACCATATCACTCGAAGGAGGGTTCAGCACATCAGCACCCGCCTGCGCGTGGCGCTTCGTCGGGCACGCATCAGTAGATCAACACATCAGCACATCAGCTACTTCCCTTTAAAATCCGGCTTCCGTTTCTCAACAAATGCCTTCATTCCTTCTTTCTGATCTTCGCTTGCGAATGTGAGGTAGAAATTCTTACGCTCGAACATAAGTCCCTCGTCAAGTAATGTCTCAAAGGAGCGATTCACCGCTTCTTTGGCAAGCTGGACAGCAACCGGGGACATCGCCGCAATTTCTTTTGCGAGATGGATGGCTTCCTTTAGATAGAACTCAACGGGTACCACTTTTATCACCAAACCATAATAATGTGCTTCCTCCGCAGACATGAATCGTCCCGTAAGAATAAGTTCCATGGCTTTGGCTTTACCCAAGGCTTTCGTCAACCGCTGGGTTCCTCCGGCTCCTGGTATTGTACCCAACTTTATCTCTGGTTGACCGAATTTGGCGGTCTCAGATGCGATGATCATGTCGCACGTCATGGCGAACTCGCAACCACCACCCAATGCAAATCCGGAGACCGCAGCGATGATTGGCTTTTTTGTTTTGCGTATCTGATCCCAGGTTGAGAATTGATCCAGGACCAACATGTCGATCGCACTCTTGTCGGCCATTTGTTTAATGTCAGCTCCCGCGGCAAAAGCCTGGTCATTTCCCGTGATGATGACCACCCTCACGTTGTCGTCCTTGTCGAGTCGCTGCAGACTGTCTCGTACTTCCTGCATCAACTGCGGGTTCAAAGCATTTAATTCTTTAGGTCTGTTGAGTTCGATCAGCGCAACGAACGGTGCGATCTGGTCATTGACTTTAATCAGTTCCATGGTTGGGGATTCACGATGTTCGCGAATATACTACCGATTTTGATTGCGCCGGGATTGCAAACACGGCAAAAAAAACCCCTGTAGCAGTGCTACAGGGGCCAACCAAAAGGCGGATAAAAAGTGCTATGCGTTAATTCATGCCGCACCCTGCGGAATGGTAACCTCAGCATGCCTATTTTTGAAAAAATTCTTAGCGTGAAGATTCTTTTTGTCTGCCTTGGTAATATTTGCAGGTCGCCGCTCGCAGAAGCCGTTTTTAAGCATCAAATCCGCAAAAAAGGACTTGAAAACCATTTTTTTGCTGATTCCGCAGGTACGGCCAACTACCACGTCGGTCACTCGCCCGATCCCCGAACAATCCGAAACGCCCTTAAAAATGGAGTTTCGATCGACCATCGCGGGAGACAGTTTTCGGCAACAGATTTCGAAAAGTTCGATCTGATCCTGGCCATGGATTCCTGTAACTTAGACAACATCATGCGGGTACCCGGCGCGCATAATCACTCAGGAAAGATAAAAATGATGCGCAGCTATGATGCGCTGGATGAAAACGCCGACGTGCCAGATCCCTACTACGGTACGGAAAAGGATTTTCAACATGTTTTTGATGTACTGGACCGTTCGATGCAATCCCTGATCGCCGATCTCGAAAAAGCGCTGACGGAGTAAGGTTTAATTTTTGACAAGTATTTGCAGCGTACTGCGCGACGACTGTTCGAGGAGTACACCGGGCATTTTCCGATACTGTTCAAACAGTGCATCGTTGTAATTTTTTATGGTGAACAGGGTGAGTCCGGTGTTGTAGTAGACTTCAAAATTTGAACCCAATTTTTCAATGAGGGCCATCACCTTGTCTTCCCTGAAATCTATGCAAAACGAAAACGAGATGGCGGAATTTTGCATGACATTGATCCTGATGTTGAGAGCAGCGATGGCCTGAAAGATGTATCCGAGCTGTTGCTCATCGATGAAGGTGTAGTCAGTAACCCTGCACGAAACGAGGCACTGGTTTTCTTTCACCACAATCAGCGGCGGGATGTGATCCATTTTGGTTTCGCGTATCACAGTCCCCGGAAGTGAAGGATCGTCGAAGTTTTTTACCAGCAACGGAATGTTCCTGTTTGCAAGAGGTTTGATGGTTTTTGGGTGGATCACCGAGGCGCCATAGTAAGTCATCTCTGCCGCTTCACGGAAAGGGAGTTCTTCAAAAACGGTAGCATTGGGAAACCGTTTGGGATCTGCGTTCATCACCCCCGGCACGTCCTTCCAGATGGTTACCGATTCAGCCCGGAGACATGAAGCGTAAATCGCCGCTGTGTAATCTGAACCTTCCCGGCCCAGTGTCGTCGTAAATCCGTCGGGTGTTCTGCCGATAAAGCCCTGGGTGACGATCAGTTGTGTATCCAGGATCGATCTTAAGGGCTGCACGTTGTCCTCCGTAGTCTTCCAATCTATTTTACCTTCCCGGTATGTGTCATCGGTAGCGATGCAGCTACGCGAGTCTAACCAGCGCACCTGAAAATCTTGCGTCGAAAGAAATTCTGCGACTACGATTGAAGAGAGTATCTCGCCGATAGAAACAATCTGATCATAGAGCTTATCGGCTTCCAGGGAATGATCAAGTTTCCTTTCCAATTCCACAAACTCAAAATTCACCCGTTCCCACACGAGATGTCCATCGGGAAAGAGCTCCCGCAACACCGTGTGGTGGTGAGCCCGGATATCTTCGAGTTCCTGCCGGTAATCTTTGCCCTGGCGAAATTGACTCACAACACGCTCTAATGCGTTGGTTGTTTTGCCCATGGCAGACACCACGATCAGGATCTTAGTGCGGCCGTAGAGCTTAATAATACTGGCTACTTTACGGATCGCTGCGGCGTGCCGTACCGACGCACCGCCGAATTTAAATACCTTCATTCCCGTCTGATTTTCGGATTGTTTCAGGACAATCAAAACCTATATTTCGGCGTTTTTGGTTGTACTAAATCGTTTGCGCTCTAACTTTGAGCGTCCAATCCACCTGCGAATTAATCATTTTATGGAACAGTCCCGAATAGCCCAATCCATTGGCATCGCCCTCGACCGGTTTATCAAGAATAACCAGGAGCAGTTTCAGTATGCCAGCGGCGAGCTGTCTCAATTGCTGAGGGACATTGCCTTGGCGTCCAAAGTTGTGAACCGTGAAGTGAATAAAGCGGGACTGATCGATATCATGGGCGCTCTGGGCTCACAGAATTCAGCGGGGGATGAGCAGCAAAAACTGGACGTACTCGCAAACATCCGTTTTACACGTGCCCTTACAAAAGGAGGTGAAGTGGGAGCGATCATTTCTGAAGAGACGGAATCATGGGTGGATTTAAACAATAGTGGCAAATACGTTGTGGCCATCGACCCTTTGGATGGTTCGTCGAATATCGATGTCAATGTGTCGATCGGCACAATCTTTTCGATCTACCGGAGAAAAAGCAAAGAAGGAACGCCCATCGATGAACGGGACGTTTTGCAAAAGGGGAGTGAGCAAGTGGCGTCCGGTTACATCCTCTATGGATCGTCGACTATGCTGGTCTATACGACAGGTCATGGCGTAAATGGGTTTACTTACGAGCCGACACTCGGTGAATATTTCCTTTCGCACCCGGATCAGAAAATGCCTGAAGACGGTAAGATTTTTTCAGTGAATGAGGGCCCCGCCAAGACTTTCCCGAAAAGTGTACAGGACTATCTGAACTATTGCAAAGAAAAAGAATTCACTGCGCGCTACATTGGTTCGCTCGTCGCCGACTTTCACCGGAACATGATGAAGGGTGGTATCTACATCTATCCAGCCAATACCAAATCACCGGGAGGAAAACTTCGCCTGATGTATGAGTGCAATGCATTGGCTTTCGTAGCAGAGCAGGCTGGAGGAATAGCCACTGATGGAAAAGGAGGACGAATTCTGGATATCCAGCCTAAGTCGTTACATCAGCGAACGCCTTTTTTCGTTGGTTCGAAAAAGATGGTTGAGAAAGCAGAGAGCTTTTAGGCCCTCGATTTCTTTGATTTTTTTCCACCAAAAAAACCAAGATAGCGGCCAATGAAGTAAGTACCGACATTGAGCCATGTGAGGATCACAACCGTAAAGATAGTCAGATAGATATATTTATTTTCCACGCGTCAAGTTGGTCATTCGAAAAACAAGGGAGTATAAAAATATGAATAGCCCGATGAAGTTGACTGTCACAAATGAAGTTACAAATAAAACAGCTTCATCAGGTTTATTTTTCATGAATTCTACCGCAAATGTTCCCGAGACGGCAAGAAAAATCAAGTGCAGCAGCGATAGAATCGAAAGTATAATATCGATTTTCTTTTCGTACATACTCATACCGCAAATGTAAAAGTCAGACGGTTTCTAAATCGCAACGGGCAGTTTTTGTCCGGACAACCGTCATAAAAAGAATTCGGTTAAGCAGTCGCTGCCGGCTTTGATTCCTCCAGAATTTCCGGTGCGTACTTCGCAATGACAGCATACCACTTGACCAGTTTCTTCATATCGGAAGTATATACCCGGTTTTCGTCAAATTCCGGAAGCACGGATTTCAAAAAAGCTTTTAACTCGTTGCCGTCGGAATCCCCATCTACGCCGGTATCATTGCCAAATTCTTTCTTGATCTTTCTCAACACGTCGCCCAGGGGGATGGTACCTTCTTTGGTGGTTGTATAAATGGAGATTTCATCAAGCAGCGATATTTTGTTGCTTGCCGTTGCTATGATTTTCGTCTTCGCTTCATCAAGGGACTCCAGTACAACGCCTGCCTTTCCTGCCTTCAATACCTTAAACAAACCTCCTTTGCCGGATACACTCGCCAGATCTTTCAATTCCATGATTTCAATTTTTCGGATTCAAAATTAAATATTTTAATCAGACGTGAGTAACGAATCGATATAGGAAAGCAGCTCCTCGCGTCCTTTTCCTTCTTCCGCGGACGTCACGAACATCGGCGGAAATTCTTCCCAGCTTTCCTGGAGTTTTTGTTCCCACTTCTTTCTCGACATCATCATTTCATTTCGCGAGATCTTATCCGTTTTTGTAAAAACCAACGCAAAGGGCAATCCTTCTTCACCCATCCATTGAATAAATTCAACGTCAATTTTTTGCGGGTCGAGTCGCGCGTCAAGCAGGATAAATGTCGTGACCAGGTTCTCCTTCTTAACCAGGTAGGTTTCGATCATCGGGCTCCAGGCTCGTTGCTTGGTTTTTGAGACGCTGGCATAACCATACCCTGGCAGGTCTACAAGATACCAGGTTCCGTTCACGAGAAAATGATTGATGGTTTGTGTTTTACCCGGCGTGCCCGAGGTTTTCGCGAGTCCTTTCCGGTTTACCAGCATGTTAATCAGCGAGGACTTTCCCACGTTGGATCTGCCGATAAAGGCGAACTCTTTCTCCTTCCCGGCGGGCGTCTTGCCCGGATCGGTGTTGCTGACCTTGAATTCTGCAGAACGAATGACCATCGGGCGCAAAGCTAATCTAAATGATAAAAAGGCCGCTTGACGGCAAATTTTAGGTATACTTTTCACGTGAGAACCGCCACCATCGGGCTTTCGGCGTATCTTTGCCACCCTGATGGTAGTTCCGTATAAAGAAGATTCATCCGCTAAAAAAGAGCAGGTCGCCAAGATGTTCGATAACATCAGCGGTCGTTATGATTTTCTCAATCATTTCCTGAGTCTGGGGATCGATATCCTTTGGCGACGGAAAGCAATTCTTTTACTGAAGGATATTCAGCCCAAGGTCATACTCGATGTGGCCACAGGCACGGGTGATTTTTCTATCGAAGCACTTTCGTTGAAGCCTCAGAAAGTGGTAGGAGTAGATATTTCTGCTGGAATGCTGGAGATGGGGCGAAAGAAGATGCGCGAAAAAGGTTTTGATCAGGTGATCGAACTCGTCCTGGCTGATTCTGAAAAACTTCCGTACGCTGATAATTATTTTGATGCCGCCATCGTTGCATTTGGTGTGAGAAATTTCGAGAACCTGGAACGTGGATTGGGTGAGATGCTCCGTGTGATAAAGCCCGGTGGACGCATCGTGATACTGGAATTCTCCAGGCCGGCAAAATTCCCGATGAAGCAGTTGTACAAAGTATATTTTACCGCCATCTTGCCGGTGATTGGCCGATTGATTTCGAGGGATCGGGCAGCCTACACCTACCTCCCTGAATCGGTGCAGGCATTTCCGGATGGGGAACAATTTGTAAATATTCTCGCCAAGACTGGATATAAAAATCCGCAATGCAAGCCACTCACTTTTGGAATAAGCTCTCTCTACTGGGGATCCAAGTAACGCTCATCGTGATGATGACCACGGGTTCCGCGGAGGGTCAGACTTTCAAGTGGGCCCGAAGGAACAATCCTGAATTTGACAAACGTAAGATCTCGTATGGATTCATGATCGGCCTTCATACGTCAGGCTACCAGGTCAAATATTCAGATCAATTCGTTACCCAAAAATTCGATACCGTCCATTCGGTTCAAAGCCAGTTCTCGGGCGGATTTTCTCTGGGGTTTCTTGTTAACTACCGGATTCACGAAGTGCTGGACATCCGCATCATGCCGAAAGCAGGATTCTATAATCACAAGCTCACGTACTACTTCACGAATAATTCTTCGAAGCAACAGCTGGTCGAAACGACAATGGTTGAATTCCCCATTCTCATAAAATATAAATCCATGCGACGGGGCAATGTGCGCATGTACATGATCGGTGGATTTACGCCCGCTGTTGAAGCGTCTGGCAAAAACGACGTCGAGTCTACCACCGCCAACCTCAGCATCCGCAATACAAACCTGAGCATTGATGCGGGGTTCGGATTTGATTTCTATTTCCCTTTGTTCAAGTTTTCGCAGGAGATTCGCTTTTCCCACGGTCTTACCAATATGCTGGGCTCGGACCCTAGCGTATATGCAGCTCCTCTTAAACAACTCAATACCAATACCGTTTCAGTTTATTTTATTTTTCAGTAATCTTTGCTGAAAATCAATTACGCTTTATTTCATGAACTCCAAACGTATCGCTTGTATTACCGGCGCAACAGCCGGTATTGGTGAAGCTACAGCTCGCCTCCTCTCTGAAAATAACTTCAAATTGATTCTTTGTGGAAGGAGAAAAGACAGACTGGAGAAACTTCAGAATGAGCTTTCTGCGGTCACAGAGGTGACGACATTAATTTTTGATGTACGCAATCGAAAAGAAACCGAAATGGCCATGCGTTCACTTCCGGTAGCCTGGAAAGACATTGATGTGTTGATCAACAACGCGGGCGGTGCACATGGACTCGATCCAATTCAAACTGGAAATGTTGACGACTGGGACACAATGATCGATTCCAATGTAAAAGGCTTGCTGTATGTTTCCCATGAGGTGGTGCCGCATATGGTTGAGAGAAAGAAAGGTCACATCATCAATATCGGATCCATTGCAGGCAAAGAAGTCTATCCCAATGGCAATGTGTATTGCGCAGCCAAGTTCGCAGTAGATGCACTCACCCGTGGGATGCGACTCGACCTGAATGCGGCTGGTATCAAAGTGACCTCCATCAACCCGGGCCTGGTTGAAACCGAATTCTCCAAAGTGCGATTTAAGGGTGACGAAACCCGGGCGGCAAATGTCTACAAGGGCATCACACCTTTGACCGCAGAAGATATTGCTGATTTGATCTTGTTCACGCTCACGCGTCGCTCGCACGTCGTAATCGCTGATATGGTAGTGTTTCCGGTAGCGCAGGCAAGCCCCACGGTGGTGAATCGCCAATAGTTTGCGGGAATACTACTAAAACCTAACTTGCATCCGCTAACCCTACACCCCGATCGATGAAACGCATCCTTCGAAGTCTTTACCTTATCATAAATTATAAGACGGTCATCGTTACGACACTTGCAGTCGTATCTACTTACTTGTGCTACACTTTTGGATTTATTGCAAAGTTCCCCGACATGCTGGTCGGTGTAGCCATTGTATTCCCGGTGGTCTTCTCTATCGGCTCGGCATATAACCGGCGCGAAACAGCTTTGCAACGGTGGGCGGATTTCAGAGGTCATGCCATAGCAATCTATTACGCCACCCGCGACTGGCCATCGGATAAGAACAATGATCTCGCCTCTCGTACCCGATATATAACCACCAAAATGGTGGCGGTTGTAAAAGAGACGCTCAACGACAAGCGTGGCGACTGGCCCCGTCACGAAACGGAAGTCTTCAAACTCTTTTCGGAATTGTCAGCGATCACGATGGAGATGAGAAGCTACGGCGTTCAGAGTGGAGAAATATCGCGGGTGAGCCAGTATCTCAGTAAAATGATTATCGCCTTTGATAACCTTAAGATCATCTTTATTTACAGAACGCCTGTGACGTTACGAGCGTACAGCAAGGTGTTTATCTACGTGTTCCCGATCATTTACGGACCCTATTTCGCCAGCACATTCAAAGAGTTCTCCTGGCAGCTGGAATATGTGATGCCCGTATTATATAGTTTCATTTTCGTGAGCCTAGACAATATCCAGGATCACCTTGAGAACCCGTTTGACCAGGTGGGAGAAGACGATATTGAAATAGACGTCGATGATACAACACGCCTGCTCGACTAGAAACACCCCGGACTGTTCTTTATGTGATTCCGGAGTCTCAATTTCCAATTTGACTCCGCTTGTATCGTGAAATGATAAAGCAGGCTCATTGCATTGAGTAACAAATGCTCGTTTATTACCCTAAAGCCGCAGTCACCCATCCGTACCAGCCCGGATTTCACCCCGATAGGTGGTATTTGCCGTCCACCGGCGGCTTTTATTCTTTAACTTTTGGATGCTTTTGTAGGTATGAAAATTCTCGCCCCACTCTTCGTTCTTTTTGTTTGCTTCAGCCTTGGTGCACAGACTCCTTCCTCAGACCCCTTCACAATCGGATTCAGGATATCAACCGTGGAGAAAAAAGGAGATGTCGTGCGCGTGGGCATAGATTATGGGCTCGAAGCCGGGATCAAGCTGACGCAGGCAGTCGAACCCTACGGCGCGGTGCGCCAAACTCCGGAAGGGCACAATGTCAGGCTGGGTACTGCAAAGCTCACCGAGGTATCACAACAAAAGGCATTTGCTGACATTATTCTTTATGAGAGCCAATCTGTTTTCCCAGGCGACCTGCTATATGTTTGGCTGACCATTCCCAAAAAGAATAATCGCTCCCCTTATTTCTGGCTGATCACCGACGCGATTTACATCACTGACGACAACGGCACGCCTTACTATAGCTACAAAGAGATTCTTGAACGTGACGGTGCCGCCTACCGTACGGAGAAGTTCAAAGCGATGGAGCGTGACCTCCGGGCGGAAGGTGAACAACTCAAAGCGGCTGGCCTCAACTCAAAAGTTCAGGCCGGACCTCATGAAGGCCAAACCGTGGCTGAGGTCATGTCGAAGACGGACACGCTGGCCGTCTGGTATTATTTGTACCACCTCAACCAAATGTCAACTACGTATCGTGGGAATATCATAAAACTCAGCGAAGGCTACCGTAGCTATGTTGAAGAAGGAGACGCAATCTCTCCTGGTCTATTAAAATCTACGTTTGCGGGTCTTAACGACAAGCAGATCGATGAAAAGTACAAACAATACAAAAGAAAAATCACCAAGACCCTTCTTGACTCGTGGAAGGATGATGCGGAAAAGCTGGTGAAAGAGGGTTCATATGATGAAGCGCTGAAATTATACGACCTCTGCATCGCACTTGCAATCAGGAACAAAGCGGTCTCCGATGCAGGCATTTATGCATTCATGAAAGGCGAGATGTATGATACGCAGCAGTTGTATCTCGAAGCGTCGGTTGCCTATGAAGAATCTTTAAAATATTTTACCGAAGTGAAGAATGAAAAAGCGGAAGCATTTGCCTTGCATGCTGGTGGATGGGCTTATTATAAAGCGAATGCGATGGACAAGGCCGGCGACTATATATCAAAAGCAGTGATCGTCAGATCGACCATCTATAAAGAAGATCCCAGCCTAAGCAACTATTCAAACCTGTATTCAAGCATTGACAATGCTGCCACTTTGTCCTATGCGTTGAAAGACTATAAGAGCGCGTTGGACTTTTACGAATCGGCTTTGCTTCTTTCCCGGAAGCATGAAAAGAAGAGCAACGAGGGTACTGTGCTTTGGAATATCGGCTACACCTACGAAGACGGTATGAAGGAGCACCAGAAGGCCATCGAAGCATACAACAAGGCGTATGCTGTTCATCTGGAGATTCAGGATACTGTGGATGCAGTGTCCTTGAAGAGAAACCTGACTATCTGTTATAAAAACCTCAATGACTACAAGCAGGCCGAAGCTCAGCTTCAGGAAGGCATTGCTCTGGCAAGGAGCTGGGGAAAACCCGCTACGTTGGCTTATGTGCTTGACTACGGTGGATTGATGTTTTTCGAACATGCAGAATACGAGAAATCGGTGAAGTATTACCTGGAGGTCGAGCAGATTTACAGAAAACTCAACGATCAGGTTAAACTTGATGCGACATTAAAAAAACTTTCCAAGTCGATGCGAGACGCCAATATGAATGCGGAGGCAGTCGCCAGGTTCAAGGAACGGCTTACGCTGATACCAAAGGAAAATCTGACCGATCTGGCGGACGTGTATTGGGACGCGGCCTTCACGTATGGACACATGAAAGACCGCAAGAACGAATTGGCCTATTACAAAGAAGCTGAGAAAATCTATGTTCAGCTGAAGGACAGCAGCAACCTGTCTACCATCATCAACAACATCGGATACACCTATCGCGACAGCAATGATTCAATCAATGCGTACAGGTATCATCAGAAGGCCATCGACATGGATAAACTTAATCCGGACAAATCGCTGCTGGCAAATTCCTATGACCACCTGGCTGAGTCATACAAGCACTTTAAGAATTATATCAAGTCGGCGGAAATGTATGAGTTGGCTTCGAAGTTTTACACCACGGCAGGCAACGCGACCAAAGCCGCGAGTAACTTAAGTAATGCAGGCAATCGGTACGCCGATGCAAAGCAGTATCAAAAATCTATTGCCGTCTTCAAGGCAGTGGAGGATATGTATCACAAGATTGGAGACAAGGGTAAGGAGGCTGAGGCGTATTGGAACTGGGCTTACCAAACTGGTCAGAACCTCAGGAACTATGATGCGGCGATAGAAAACTACAGGATCGCATACAAACTTTATTTGGACGCGAAGGATTCAGTCAACGCTTCCGTGATGCTCTCCAACATTGGTCAGAATTATTGGAGCAAACTCGATTACGAAAAGGCCATTGAGTCGCACAAGGCTGCGATTGAGCTGGCCACCCGCTGTAGGAACAAAGAACAGGTGGCAAGTTCGTGGTCGCGACTGGCCACGCTTTACAAGGAATCCAACAATCCCATTGCCGCTACCAGTGCTTTGAATAATGCAGCTACTGCTTTGTTGCAGATCAACGACTCCACGCTGCTGAGCTCAACGTATCAGGAGTTGGGAAATAGTTACTCGAAGTCGAAGGAGTATGCAAAAGCAATCGATTTTCTTGATCGGTCCATCGCGATCAGGAAGAAGAAAGGGGACACGTTGAACTGGGCTTCGTCCAACTACGACCTGGCGGGCATTTATCACACAAAAAATGACTTGAAAAACGCGGAGCAGCTTTATATGGAGACTGTGAAGCTTCGCAGAAAAATAAAGGATAAGGACGGCGAAGTCTATGCTTTGGTGGGATTGGGCAATCTGGAGGAGAATGTCGCTAACAACTACAAGAAAGCAGAAGAGTACTTTCTCTCGGCGGAAAAACTCGCCAAAGAAACAAAGAACGAATATATACAGGCCTATATCTATGGGCAGATGAAATGGCTGTATCGTTCGGAGGGAAAACCAGCATTGGCCGAAGCGAGCATAAAAAAGGCGCTGGACCTGTATAGGAAAAATAAATATTGGAAGGACGTGGCCAATACACTGGTGAGCATGGCTTACGATGTAAGTTATGTGCAGGGCGATCAGGTTCGGGCGATGAAGATCCTCGACGAAGCCCAGTCCATGGCCGATACACTCAAAGACATCGCACTGCAGGCTTATCTGTATGGCCAGCGTGGCACTGTACTCCGCGAAATGGGAGAGTTTCAGCGCGCTTTGGAGTTTGCGGACAAGAGTGAAAAACTCTATCGCGAGATCGACAACGATTGGGGAATTGCCGGTGTCTATATTGATCGCGGCAACATTCTGAAGTCGCTCAGTGAGTATGAAGAGGCCCTGTCAAGCCAGAAGAAAGCAGACAGCCTTTATAAAAAACTCAACGCCGAATATTCACGACTGGCACCGCTTGCCAATATCGGCGAGAACTACTCCGCGCAAGGCGATTACCCGAAAGCGATGGAGTATTATCAGCAATCCCTGGCCATCATGCAAAAGGCCAACGATCTCAACGAAAACCTTGCGATCATCCAGGCCCTGATGGGTGAAGCAAATTTCTATATGAATAATTATGTGGAGGCGAATAAATGGCTGAAGCAGTCACTCGAAACCTGCGATCGGGTAGGGGCGATGCGACCCAAGGCTGATAACCTCGGCATTATGGCAAGATTGAAGATCGAGGAACACAAATACGACGAAGCGCGCACGTACCTGAATGAAGGACTTAAAATCGGAAAGGAAAAATCCATGAAACTCGCGTACCTCAACAACCTGGTGGTCATGGGCAAGCTTGAAGTGGAAGTGAAAAATTATGCCGCAGCTAAACCGGTTCTCGAGGAGTGCACAAAAACCTCCCGTGAAATGTCAAAGCTGCACACGTTGTGGGAATCATTGTATCTCCAGGGTGTTGTAAGCAGGGAAGCGAAGCAGCTAAAGGAAGCGCGCGGGTATTTGATCGAATCGGTGGAGATCATTGAAAAGATCAGAAATAAAGTATCAGGCGGCGAAGAAGCCAGAAAATTATTCTCTTCCGACAAAAATATTCTGAAGGTATATGAGGTGCTTGTCAATGTGTTGCTTCAACTGGGCGAGACGGATCTTGCGATGAGTTATTTGCAAAAGAACAACGAAGACAATCTCAAAGCGAAGTTCCGCGGCATGGACATCAAATTCCAGGATGAAAACAAGAACAAGGTGATCGGACAGGAGCGCGATATGAAAGCCAAACTGGATGGCATTGAGCAGCAAATCTCCCGCGAAAAAGCGCTCCCGCTCGATAAGCAGAACCTTACAAAACTCAAAAGCCTGGAGGGCATTCAGTCTATCGCTGAAAATGACTATCTGAAATTTGTGAATCAGCAAGTCAATGTCCAGCCCGAACTTTCGAAGTTCTTCAACAATAGCGTACAGCCTTCCGAATTCAGAAAAAGGAAAAAGCAGATTCCGAAAGACATGGCATTGCTCTCCTATCTGCCCGGAGAGAACCAACTGTATATTTTCATGGCCACCACCGACACTGTGATTGCCAAGGTGGTGAACATAACCCGTGCTGAACTTGGAAAGGAAGTGAACGCCGTGATGAACATTGTCAAAGGACAGCAGGGCACATTCGGCAAGCTGGACCTGTCGCATGAGGCGGAGGAACGCGCGGAGATCGTCACGGAAGTGAAACAGGCCGATAAGATGATGCGTCCTTTCGAGGAACTGTACCATTACCTGGTGGCTCCGGTGAGTGCTGAGATTGCCGGCAAAAAGAAGTTGTGTGTGATACCCAATGGTTCACTGAGCTATATTCCATTTCAACTCCTTGGAAAAACCCTGTCGAACGGAAAGTTCAGTTTCCTCGCCAGTCAGTTTGCCATCTTTTATGCAAACTCGACCGATATGTTGTTGCGCACGCTTGAAGCGGATTCAAAAACATACAACATCCTTGCGTTCGGTAATCCCGATAAGAGCCTGCCTTCAACCGAAAAGGAAGTCTCCGATATAAAGAAGTTGTTCCCCACGGCATCAGTGTACACCCGGGAAGAGGCAACCGAAGACAAAGCAAAGTTCGCCGAGGAGAAATATAACGTCATGCACTTCGCTACCCATGGTAATCTCGATTATGAAGACTTCAGCAAGTCTTATCTGACGATGGCTGGCAACCCGGCCAAAAATGAAGATGGAAGACTTACACTCGAAGAATTGTGGGGAATGGAAGTGATGAACCATCTGAACATCGTGGTGTTGTCCGCATGTCAGACTGCCGTCACGAAAGGCTCCAACGAAAGCTCGCCGGTAAGCCCCGCGAGTGGATTTTTGCAAAACGGAGTAAAGAGCGTAGTCGCCACGCTTTGGAAAGTGGATGACGAAGCTACATCTCTTTTGGTCGCTGACTTCTACAAGAACTTGAAAACGATGGACGCTGTTGACGCCTTGCGGACAGCACAGGTTAGCTTGTCGGCGAATCCAAAGTTTGCGCAACCGTATTATTGGGCGGGGGCGATACTGTTGGGAGACTGGCGTTAGGCTTCGACTTCCTGCCTTTGCGCTCCGGCGCTGAATCCTTGGCGCAAACGTCCGAAGCGGCTACCTGCCTGCCGGTCAGGCACGGCGCGCAGGCAGGCGCTCAGCTTGAGCTTCGACTCCGCTCAGCTTGACGGTTCACTCTTGACTGAGCCGGTAGTGCCAGAACCCAGAACCCAACATCGTTACTTCTTCTTCACCTCGATACCTAACTCCTTCAACTGTTCATCAGAAATGGTCGAAGGGGTGTCGATCATCATATCGCGACCTGCGTTGTTTTTCGGGAAGGCAATAAAGTCCCTGATAGAGTCTGCGCCCCCAAACAAAGAGCAAAGCCTGTCGAACCCAAAGGCGATGCCGCCGTGCGGAGGAGCACCATACTCAAACGCATCCATGAGAAAGCCGAATTGTTTCTTGGCCTCTTCAGGTGTGAATCCAAGTTTGTCAAACATAAGTGATTGCGTTGCCCGATCATGAATACGGATTGAGCCGCCACCCACTTCGGTTCCATTGATCACCATGTCATAGGCATTTGCACGCACCTTACCCGGGTCTGTATCGAGTAACGCCATGTCCTCTCGTTTCGGCGAAGTGAACGGATGGTGCATTGCATGGTAGCGGTTCGTTTCTTCATTCCATTCCAGCAAAGGAAAATCTTTTACCCACAGCGCAGAGAACGTATTTTTATCACGGAGGCCGAGCAAGCCGCCCACGTGAAGCCTCAGTTCGCTGAGCATTTTACGAGTCTTGTCACCCTCTCCGGACATCACGAGAATCAAGTCGCCGGGCTGTGCGTTGCATGCTGCAGCCCATTTCTTCAATTCTTCTTCTGAGTAGAATTTATCAACGGAAGATTTTAATGTACCTGCTGCTTCATAACGAACATACACAAGCCCTTTCGCGCCTACCTGTGGACGTTTCACAAACTCCGTGAGCTCGTCCAGTTGTTTCCGCGTGTATGATGCGCATCCTTTCGCGCATATCGCCACCACCAGTTCCGACTGATCGAACACCGGGAAGCCTTTGCCTTTAGCGAGGTCTGTCAATTCGACGAATTTCATTTCGAAACGCGTATCGGGTTTATCGGAGCCGTAATATTTCATAGCGTCCGCATACGTCATGTGCGGCACCGACGGCATATCGATATTCTTCACATGTTTGAAAAGATGGCGGACCAATCCCTCAAAGATGTTGAGCACGTCTTCCTGTGTAATGAACGCCATTTCACAGTCGATCTGCGTGAACTCCGGCTGGCGGTCAGCGCGCAGATCTTCATCGCGGAAACACTTCACGATTTGATAGTAGCGGTCGAAGCCAGATACCATCAGCAGTTGCTTGAAAGTCTGTGGGGACTGGGGCAACGCATAGAATTCTCCGTTGTTCATGCGTGAGGGTACAACGAAATCGCGCGCACCTTCTGGTGTTGATTTGATCAACACCGGAGTTTCTACTTCGATGAAGTTGAGACTGTCGAGATACGCCCGCGTTTGCTGCGCCATTTTATGACGGAGTTGAAGATTTTCACGCACCGGCGTTCTGCGCAAATCGAGATAGCGATACTTCATGCGCAAGTCATCACCGCCATCGGTGTTATCTTCGATGGTGAAGGGGGGAAGTTTTGATTCGTTCAGCACTTCAATTTTGTCCACGCGCACTTCGATTGCGCCGGTCGGAATTTTATCGTTTTTGGATTGTCTTTCCGCAACAGTGCCTGTGACTTTCACCACGAATTCTCTACCGAGTTTGCGCGCCGCGTCCAGGACCTCAGGGCTTGATTTCCCCTCTTCCAGGAAGAGTTGTGTGATGCCGTAGCGGTCGCGGAGATCAATCCACAAGAGGCTGCCCTTGTCGCGCAGGCGTTGCACCCAGCCCGTCAGGGTTACCGGTTTGTTGACGTCCTCGATTCGCAGTTCACCGCAAGTGTGTGTCCGTAGCATCTGATTTTTACATTATTTTTGGGCGCGCAATTTAATAAACCTTACCTTCTTATCGTTAACTATTTGAACCCTGATCGATGAAAAGATCGACCTTTACTTCATGTCTTTTTGTGGTTTTACCGCTGTTTTTATTGACTTCAACCGGATTCGCACAACCGAAACTGGTGAAGACGAAAGCCGGCGATGACGTTACCATTTATGTTCCGGATTCCATGATCCCCATGACGCCGGAAGACCTGGCTCAAAGATTTCCCTCGGTGCGTGCCCCCCTGGCAGCATTCACGGATATGGACCGGCAAGCGGAATTCAGCGTGAACGTGTCAGCTACACGCTGGCCGGATGCCAATGTGGAGATCGCTAAAGATTTTTTCAAGGCCAGCTTGCTGAATCTGTATGACCGTGTTGATATGATTGATGAAGGCATCTCTGACATACATAAAAAGAAAATCATTTTTTTTGAATTTGAGTCGCGCACCAATGGCGACAAGTACAAACAGGGGTTGAAAGATCCTGTTCTGAACTATTCCTATACGCAATACTATGTCAGCAAAAAACACACAATTGTCTTCACTTTCAGTTGCCCCAAATCGATGAAAGATGAATGGAGCAGTGTGGTACATGATATGATGGCGATGGTGAGGGTGAAGTGAGGTGTGCGTTGGAGTTATGTCGCGAAATTCACCGCTAATCCCCAAGCCCTAATCCCCAAGCCCCAATCTCTAAGCCCCCTAATCTCTAAGCCCTAATCTCTAAGCCCTAATGCCCTTTTGCCGGAATACCTGACAATCATGTATCCTCCTTTTTTAATAATTCCCCGAACCCTACCTTTCCCCCATGGACCTCTACACCGACGAATATTTTATGCGTGAAGCCATCAAAGAAGCCGTGAAGGCATTCGACGCTGGCGAAATTCCTGTGGGCGCTGTGGTCCGTTGTCAGAATAAGATCATTGCCCGCACGCACAACCAGACGGAAAAACTCACCGATGCAACAGCCCATGCCGAGATGCTTGCAGTCACGTCAGCGGCAAACTATCTGGGATCGAAGTATCTCGATGAATGTACGCTTTACGTGACGCTTGAACCTTGCGTGATGTGTGCGGGTGCTCTGCACTGGTCGCAACTTCAGAAACTTGTGTATGGTGCCTCCGATATGCAAAGGGGATATTCATTGGTCGGCTCACCGTTGCTGCATCCGAAAACCGAAGTAGTAAAAGGAGTGAACGCAGACGAATGCAAACAGCTAATCGATCAGTTTTTTAAAAGGCTCAGAGAAAAATAGTATCATTGCGCTATGGCTATGGAATTAAAAGGAAAAGTGATCCAGTTATTGCAGATGCAGACTGGTCAGGGAAAAAAAGGACAGTGGAGAAAACAGGAATTCATTGTTGAAACGCAATCACAATACCCGAAGAAAGTGTGCCTTTCTGTTTGGGGAGATAAAATAGATCAGTTCCGCATCGCAGAGGGCGACCAGGTTAATGTGTCCGTCGAACTGGAGAGTCGTGAATACAATGGACGATGGTACACCGAAGCCCGTGCGTGGAAAGTGGAGAAGGCGGGCGGTGCCCAGGGCGGCGGCCGAAATCAGGCTCCTTCCGATTTTGGCGACGAGCCATTCCAGCAAAGCAGCTCTTCATCCGACGATCTGCCATTCTAGGCTTGCCATCTGCACATAAAAAAATCAGTTGACGATCTGCCCGGACGGACAATCATCAACTGATTTTTTATTTGAATCAGACTTAACTAGGCCTTTATTTTCTTTTTTGCTGCCTCTTCCACGCGCTTGCCGTTTTCGTGCTTGCCCAGGATGATGACATCTTTCGTTGTTTCGTATTGCTTGGCGGCCTGCATCATGGCCTGCTCGCTGTCGCGGATAATAATAGTGCCGGATTTGGCGCCTTTGTTGCGGATCTCAATGTAGTATCCGTCTTTCTTTTTCTTCGGTAGTACGGGAGGTCTGCCCATGAATTTATAGGATTAGTGATTTCTAAATTTTTCCTGCCTCTTTCAAAACCCGTTTTGCGCCCGGACGGTTCCGATTCCCCTTCTGGAAACCGGCAAAATGACCGATTTTTCGGGTTTTGTGCCGCAAAGATACGATTTTTTCCCGCATTGGGGATTAGAAAAGGGAGGGTGGTCTATTTCAGGTACGAAGGCACACTCACGCCGGCCTTCAATAGCGGATCGGGCTCCAATGCCAGCCGGGTCAATTTCAGCGGCTGAACTCCCGCCCATACATCCAAGGCATAGTCTTCCTCATCATCTTTCGGGGGACCCACTCGCACCTTGGCGGAGGCTTCAGCAATTTTAATGGCAATCACCATCGTCTCCTTCCACTCATTACTGGTAGGCTTCCGCACATCGTCCCAGCGACCCGGGCAGATTTTGTTCGTGAAGACCTCCAGCGCCTGGTAAAGTTCGTTTTCATCAGCAACGCGTTCAGGTTCTCCGAAGATCACCACCGACCGGTAGTTTACAGAGTGATGAAACGCAGATCGCGCCAGTACCAGCCCGTCGATCAATGTAGCGCTGATACATACGGGGAGTTTTTTCGTGGCAAGTTCACGCATATAGAAACTCCCTACACTGCCATGAATGTAGAGTGTATCGCCAATCCGGCAAAACCCAGTGGGAATCTGAAACGGTTGCCCATTCATAGAAAATGCAACCGTGCAGAACAGTGCCTCATCCAGAATTGCATAGATCGTATCTTTGTCGTACACGCCGCGCTTTGGGAGGCGGGTGATCTCTGTTTTCTCAGTGATGGGAAACTTTTCCATAAAACTTCTGATTAAGAATTTCTTTTGATTACAAAACAGTCGGTCATGCGGTCCAAGCCCACTTTGGGATAATAACCGGCCGCCGCAGGTGCCGCAAGCAAAACCAATGTTGTATGCTTTCCGGCGACCAGGTGTGTTTCTTCGATTAGTTTTCTTCCAATGCCCTTCTTTTGATACGCTTCATCCACAGCGAGATCTGACAGATAGCAGCAAAATGCGAAGTCGCTTACTGCCCGTGACACACCCACCAGCAAATCACCCGCCCACACGGTTACAAGAATATTTCCGTTGTCAAGCATTTTCGCAATGCGATCACGATCATTCACCGGTCGCCTATCAGATAAAGTGGATCGCCTCAGTATGTCGATGAACTGCTCAGGAGAAATTTTTTTGTTGCAGGTGTAGATGAGGGCTTCCATTACGGCATCGTCAGAATGATCTTTCCAAACTGATCGCCTTCCTGCATGCGTGTGAAGGCATCATTCACTTGTGTCAATGAAAAATTTTTATCGATGGAGGGCTTGATGTTGCGTTTATAGATCAGATCGAGCATAGAAAGAAACTCATCGTCTGTGCCACCGCTGGTCCCGAAAATCGAAAGTTGTTTCCAGAACAACGTTCTCGGTGAAATAGCCGGGATGTTTCCCGCTGTGCGTCCGAAGATGGCGATCCGTCCGCCGGGCAAAGCCAGTTCCAGCAGGTCGGGAAAGTGAGGGCCTCCGGCACTATCGATAATCACGTCGAAATAGCCAGCCTCTTTTTTTATTTTGGTTACCCAATCGGTGTTCTTATAGTTAAATCCTGTCACCGCACCGAGCTCGATACTTTTTTTGATTTTCTCATCCGAACCCGATGTGACAAACACTTTCGCCTGAAACGCCACAGCAAATTTCAGAGCCCACAACGCGGCTCCTCCACCGATCCCCGTGATCAGAACTTTTTCTCCGGGCCGCAACCGTGCTTTGCTAAAGAGCGCCCGATAGGCGGTAACACCCGAAAGTGGGATGGAGGCGGCTTCCTCGAACGAAAGCGCCGAAGGTTTTTCATAAACCTGTTTTCTCCCAATAGCAATGTATTCTCCGAACGTGCCATGATCGGGAAAACCGAGGAACTTGAATCCGTCTGATTGCACAGCTGGATTTTTTCCCCAGCCGATGCATGGGTTGATTACCACTTCCTGACCAACGATCGACTCGTCGACTTCCTCACCGACTGCCTCCACCACACCAGTACCGTCTGATCCGAGGATGATCCCGGAAGAAAGCGATGATTGCTCCTGCTGAATCCAGAGATCGCGGTGATTAAGCGCTGCCGCCCGCAACTTTACGAGCACCTGACCTTTGGCAGGCGCAGGTTTATTGATATCATCAATCAGTAACGGAGAATTTTTCTCTTTGAAGAGAGCTGCTTTCATCTTGCGGGTATACGAAGCCTAGCCTTTAAAGATATAATTCCAACTGTGCGTGTCAGGTGACGTGCCGGTGCGAATATCCAGAAGTTTCTTTTTCATTTTCAACTGCACACTTTGTGGATCCACAGGTGGGAATTGGTAGTCTACACCATGAATGTTGATCACGGCAATGGGTGCCACCACCGCCGCCGTGCCTGCGCCAAAAGCCTCTGTCAGTGTTTTCTTTTTAAAACCGTCTTCGATTTCATCAATGGACACGCGGCGTTCTTCAACCGGGATGCCGGATTCCCTTGCCAGCGTGAGAATTGAGTCGCGTGTGACACCGTCAAGAATTGCGGTGCTCAATTTAGGGGTGACCAGTTTGCCGTTAAGTACAAACATGACATTCATCATGCCTACTTCGTCTATGTATTTGTGCTCCTTATGATCGGTCCACAAGATCTGATCGAAGCCTTCCTTTTTGGCTACCTGAGTAGGATAAAAAGCACCACCGTAGTTTCCGGCACATTTTGCAAATCCCGTTCCGCCTTCTGCGGTCCTTACGTAATGATCTTCAACTTTCAGTCTGAACGGTTTGCTGTAATACGGTCCCACAGGACTTGTAAGAATGACAAACTTATATTGATCAGCGACTTTCACACCGAGTCTTGATTCGGATGCGAACACAAGGGGTCGCAGGTAGAGCGAAGAGCCCTCCTGTGTGGGTATCCAATCCTTGTCAATCTCAACCAATGCGTGAAGGCACTGCGTGAACATGTCAAGCGGGATCTGTGGCATACACATGCGATCCAGCGACTTGTTCATGCGGTCGTGGTGTTTCTTGATTCTGAAAATATTGATGTCCCCATTGCTCATCTTGAACGCCTTCATGCCTTCAAAAATGGATTGCCCATAATGCAATGCGAGAATCGCTGGTGTCATTTTCATCTCACCAAACGGCATGATGGCAGGGTCGCTCCACACACCGTCTTTCCAGTCGGACACCAGCATGTGATCTGAAATGTATTTTCCGAATTCGAGATTGTTAAAATCGGTTTCGGCCAAACGGGACTTTGAAGTCTTTTGAATAGAGATTGAATCAGTGATTGTCATAGTAGTGGGATCAACGGTCGTAAAGATATTTAAAAGTTAGATCGGATTACCTCCAACGGGTCAATTACCGTCTTTTTGAGGACGGTTCTTTTTCATTTCCCAGGCGATCTTGTGCGAATCCTCATCAGTCCTGTTTTCGAGGTTTTCAATGATCATCGTATGGTTTTTATCGTCGCGGTTTTGTGAGAGTTTTCGCGCTCCTTCTATCGTCGAGATTTCAATTTCGAAAGCTACCAGGCCGCGCATTTCTGTTTCCAGGAATTTCGGCGTCATCTTTTCCACCGAGACAGGGTTAGCGGAATGAACTTCATATTGATGGGTCAATTCTTTCAGATGGGTGAAGACCGCCTCACCCTCGATGATGCGTATGGTTCCGCTGACGTGCACAGCGACATAATTCCACGTTGGCACATTTTCGTGATCGTACCAGGAGGAAGAGATATAGGCGTGAGGTCCGGAGAATACGGCCAGCACGTTTTCACCCGCCTGAAACGATTTCCATTGCAGATTAGCGCGTGACACATGCCCCGTAAGCCGCGATCCATCACGACTTAACACCATAGGGATATGAGTCGCCCATAGTTTTCCTCCGGCTCCGGTAAATAGAATCCCAAAACCATGGGCGCGAATAAACTCCTTCAACCCATCGACATTGTCGTTGCGAGCATATTTCGGCGTATACATGGCTATTTTTGTAATGCGTTTATAATCTCGTTCATTCTCACCATGTGATGATCGTCATGTTCAGCGTCGAACCAGGCGAGATCTACCGGTGTCATGGGGACTTTTAGTCGCGGATGAATAGACGATTTCTTCAAATCGGTCTCCGAAAGCGATTCGTATTTTTTGATGTTGTCTCTTCTGTTTTTCAAAAACAACTCCAGTACTTCCTGGATCGGCCAGGGGTTATAATCCTTCGGTTCAAACACTGCAGGCGAAAGCATTTCTTTTCCGGCGAGCATCTCATCGATCCGGCGGTTATTGATCACGTCTACTTCTGCGAGGTGTCCAATGTTTTGTTTCACCGACCACTTGTTGTCGAGGCGGTTGGAAAGTATGTTGTTGGTGACACCCTTTACCTTGAATTGAATCCGCACGTACGTGCCGTTGAGTCTCTCAAGGTAGTAGGGGAGCATGATGGCAGGCAGACCGAACTTCAGGTTGCGTTCAAACCAAGGCAGCTGTTTCATGGCATTGATAATTTAATCCAGATAGATTGTTCCTTCAAGAAACAGACGACCGTTTCCACTGATGTCCACACGATCACCTTTTAGCTCACAAATAAGTTTACCGCCGCGTGCCGAACGTTGAATCGCACTCATCTTGTTTTTCTTCAGCACGCCCGCCCAATACGGGATGAGCGTAGTATGTGCCGATCCTGTGACCGGATCTTCGTCAACGCCCGCCTGCGGGCCGAAGAACCTGGAAACAAAATCGACTTCATTGCCTTTCGCCGTAACGATCACGCCACGTGCTTTTACTTTTGCAACTTCTTTCAAGTCAGGTTTTAGTTCTACAATCTGCTTTTCATTTTCGAAGACAAGCATGTAATCTGATTTTCCCTTCAGCGCTTTCAGAGGTTTAGTCGGGAACCCGGCCGTCAGCTCATTCGAGAGCGGCACTTCCTGAATGGTATCGGTCGGGAAATTCAGCGTGAGCAAGTCACCCTGCCTGGTTACTGTTAAGGGGCCGCTGCGGGAATTGAAAGTCACCACGTTGCCTGCGTGACCCTCTTTGTTGAAGAGCACATAGGCGGTAGCGAGCGTCGCGTGGCCGCAGAGGTCGACTTCGATCGCAGGGGTAAACCACCTGATGCGCAAGCCTTCTTTCTCTTTCACATAGAATGCGGTCTCGGCGAGGTTATTTTCCATCGCAATCTTTTGCATGACCGCATCCGGAAGCCATTCTGTCAGTGGACAAACCGCGGCCGGATTTCCGGCGAAAATCCTGTCGGTGAACGCGTCAACCTGGTACAATTTTATTTTCATATCGTATAACTACTTCATCTACTAACTACTCAACTACTCAACCACTCAACCACTAACCACTCTCTTTCACTCCCAATTTCCGATTCCACCCAAACCATCTTAAAGGCTGTGTTTTCAACTGATATCCACGGTTCACCAAATAAATTCCGGCAATGGTAACGATGATGGCGGCGCCGATCCGTGTATTAAGTTTTTCATCGAGGATCATCCAGCCAAGGATTACCGCTACAATCGGGTTGATGTAGGCGTACAGAGAAACGATGGTCATAGGAAGTTTTTTGATGGCGTACGAATAGCACGCATAAGCTGCCACGGATCCGATCAGAATCATATAGATGAGTGTGTACACCACACCTGAGGTTATTTGAACTGTGGAGTAATCATCGAGAGCAAGGCTGAGTGGGATCAGGAAGATCCCTCCGAATAGCATTTGCAACCCGGCATTCATGAAGGGATCCGAATTTTGGTTTTTCTTCTTGATAAAGATGCTTCCTACCGCCCAGCAGAAGTTTGCAGCAAAAATCATCACGATACCTTGTGTATAGTCCGAATTCGAAAATTCGGCAAGGTGTTCTGCAAAGATCATCACGATTCCACTCAGGCCTACCACCGCGCCGAGCAGAATCAACCAGTTGGGTTTTTCATCTTTGCTTACCACCAGGTTTATCAGAATAGTCCAGATGGGCATCATGGAACAAATCACGGCCGCCACGCTGCTAGACACATGCACTTCGGCATAACCCACCACACTGACACCCAGCGTGACCATGAACAGACCACAGATAGCCTGATTGATGAGTGTACGCCGATCCGGCATCGTTTTTCCGATGGCAAGCATGAAAGTTATGAGAATCAATCCGGAACAGAGGAATCGAATCATAGAAAAGAGAAAAGGAGGGAACTGTGTTACCCCGATCCTTAAACCCAGGTAGGTTGTGCCCCAAAAAATGCATACGGCTCCCAGCGCGAGGTAGGCGATCAGGTTCTTGTTGTTTTTCATGATGTCTTAAAAAATTAAGGGTTCCGACTTTCTCTAAAAATGAATAATTAATAAAGGACTAGCGCCATGTTTGTCGCCATGCAAGCATGGCCAGCGCAAGAAGCACTCCGATCACCAGGATGAGCTTTCGTCTTGTTTTCATAGTTCTTGAAATCTGTTATCGGTCAAAAAATCATTCAAATTTTCCGTTAAAAACGTAAAGGAAACAGTTTCAGTTTTAAGTATTTTGACCATATCAGTTTATTGAATTTGTTTGAAAACCCGTCCGACTGAGCATGAAATGCCAAATATTTTTTCGATTCATATGCCTTCACCGAATGCGGACGACCCCGTGCGGCATTTCGCCAAAGAATATTTCAAATGCGCTTTGAAACAGATTGTTATTTATTCTGTAGTGTGTTCAAAAGCTAACCTCCGTTAGTCGACTACGGCTGCGATTGTAAAGATCACCCCATTCCTTTGCGGGATCAACTCTGGATCACTGTCGTAAGGCATGGCGAGCAGTGTCACACCTGCGCTCAACATCACCGCATCTGAAACTTTCACCCTGCTATAGAAAGCATTTACTCCGCAGGTGACGTATTCTGCTTCATCAAACACTCTGTTGTTGTACCACACCATGGCCGCCAGGTCGAGGTGCTTCCTGGAGTAAATTAACCGGAACCGATTGACCCAGTCGCGCTCACTGCATTCGAGCATGATGTTTCCGAAAAGTGTGCTATGCTCCAATGTCAGGGTCTTTGACAACTTATAGCCCGTCGTGAGTATAAATGCTACGTCCGAACCCTTGTCAGCGACGGTATGATTTTGCTCCAGGATGAATCCGGCCATCGGTGTGATCGTCAGTCTGCTTCCGACATGAAAGGATTTGTTTACCACGGCGAGCATGAAATTTATGTCGGTATTGCGATCAATAAGGTCTGTGGCTTTGAAAAGCTGGAACCCCCAGGCTTTACGGTCGTACGTGAAATTGAAATCGAACACAGGATTGGATGACACCAGTCTGCCGCCGTAATTGAACTGGCCTTGTGAGCTGATTCGCGCCGTCAGTCTTGTGTTATATGTTTTTTCGGCTTTGGCTTGCGTTGTTGAATCCAACGGGTCGAACCCTTTGGCTATGCAGGCAGTGCTGAGTAACAGCACTGAAATCATATGGATTCTTAATGATGTCTGTTTCATTTCTCTTTGTTTGCACAAAGGTTCTTCTGGCCGGCTGATTGCTCAACCTGCTTCTTGCTGCACTTAACGCAAAAGAATATTTCTGCAAATTTTTGAGATTGTACGTTAAAAAAACAGTTTCAGTTTTATTAATTTTGACCATATCAGTTTCAAACCTCAATTCATTCTTATGGCAAAAGTTGATTGGCAGGAAGCCGTCCAACCCCTGATCAAAAAGTACAAGGGGAAAAAACATCCGCTCGAATACAAGTCACCTTATGAATTGCTGGTGATGGTAGTTCTTTCCGCCCAGGACTCGGATCGCCACATCAATAAAATTGCGCCGGAGGTATTTGCAGCGGTGCCCGATATGAAAGCGCTGGCGAGCTCCAGCCGGGAAGTGCTTTTTCCGATCATCGGCAAGGTGCGGAACTTTGCCAATAAGACGAAGTGGCTCCTGGAGCTTGCGTCGCAGATTAAAGAGGATAAGAATATCCCTACAACGCTGGAGGATCTGACCGCTTTGCCGGGTATCGGCCGGAAGTCTGCGAATGTGATTATGCGTGAATTGGGGAAAAAAGCTGAAGGCGTGATCGTCGATCTGCATGTGGTGCGCGTGGCGCCTCGCCTTGGGATCGCATCCGGCACGGATCCCAAAAAGATCGAAAAACAAATTATGGAAGTTGTGAAGCCGAAAGACTGGGGTGAGATTGGTATGGCGATCTCTTTCCTGGGCCGCGAGATCTGCAGACCCAGCAACCCCAAGCATGATGAATGTGTGATGAAAAAAGTGTGTCAGTTTTATAAAGAGACAAAGTGATGGAAACACAAACTGAAATACAGCCGGATCACCTCTATCAGGAGGTGGCAGATCGGATCGAGCAGCTTATTGAACGGAAAGCTTTGAAAGTCGGGGACAAGCTCCTTTCGGTGCGATCGCTGAGCAAGGAACAGGGCATCAGTTTAAGTACGGCGTTTCAGGCATATTATCATCTGGAAAGCAAGGGTCTCGTGGAGGCAAGACCGCAGTCGGGGTACTATGTAAAATTTTCCCCCGGGCACACGCTGCAGATGCCAGCCTGCTCTGATCCGTCATCCGAGGCTGTGCCGGTAACCATCGACGAAATGATCAGCAGTGTCTACAATGATCTCCGTTCAGATAAACTGATCAATTTTTCTCTTGGTTCACCGTCGCCGGAATTACTGCCCGCCGCCAAACTGAACAAGGCGGTTGTGCAGGCGTTGCGCAGTTCTTCCGATAGCTGCCTTAGCTATGAACATATACAGGGCAACGTCCAACTTCGGAAACAGATCGCGCGCCTTTCATTCAACTGGGGCGGATCATTAAGCGAAGAAGATATCGTTGTTACGGCCGGGTGCATGGAAGCCCTGTCAATGACTTTGAAGGCGATCACGAAGCCGGGAGATGCGGTGGCGATAGAGAGCCCGACTTATTTCGGAATATTCCAGGTGATGGAAAGCCTTGGATTGAAAGTCGTGGAAATCCCCACAGACCCCGCCACGGGAATCGATTTGAATCAGTTGGAGAAGTCGATCAAAAAATTCAATATCAAGACCTGCTTGTTTGTCTGCAATTTCAATAACCCCATGGGGAGTTGTTTGCCGGATGAAAAGAAAAAGAAGTTGGTTGAACTGCTGAGCAGACACAACGTACCACTGATTGAAGATGATATTTACGGCGAGCTTTATTTCGGAAAGACACGTCCCCGTACCTGCAAGTCTTTCGATAGGAAAGGCATGGTTATACAATGCGGCTCGTTCTCGAAGTGCCTGGCTCCCGGTTACCGGATCGGCTGGGTTGTGCCGGGCAAGTTCAAGGAGAATGTGATTCGTGTAAAGCGCATGAACAACGTGTCGACGAATACACTGGCGCAATCAGCCATTGCAAATTTCCTTGCCAACGGACGCTACGAACTTCACCTCCGTCACTTGCGCAAGGCACTTCATACGCAATGTTTGAAGTATGTGCAGGCCATTGTGGAATATTTTCCTGAGAGCACCAAGATCAGCCGGCCGCAGGGTGGTTTTGCTCTTTGGCTGGAACTCGACAAAAAAGTGGACACGTATAAACTGCACCGCCGAGCGTTAAAGGTTGGGATCGGGCTGGCGCCCGGACAGATTTTCTCTTCCCGCGGGCAGTATTCGAACTGCTTCCGTATCTGTTTTGGTCAGCCGTGGAGTGACCGCATCGAACAGGCAATCAGAACGTTGGGAGACTTGGTGAGAAAATATTGAGTTAAGCGGCGAACCACATCCCTTGTGACATTGTTTTTTGGCAGCGTGATGGCGACAAAGACCAAGCATTCCCTTGTCAATATTGCCTTTTGACCAACGCGCGTCGTTGTTATATTTGTTTGATCAAGTAAAGATTCATTTAAAAACTTAAAAGATAAGATTATGGCATTTACACTTCCCGCTCTTCCTTACGCGACCAACGCGTTGGAACCGCACATCGATGCACGCACCATGGAGATCCATCACGGCAAACATCATAACGCATATGTTACAAACCTCAACAATGCTGTGGCCGGCAAGCCCGAAGAAAACATGAGCATTGAAGACATCTGCAAGAACATCTCCAAGTATCCTGTCGCCGTGAGAAACAACGGTGGCGGTCACTATAACCACAGTCTTTTCTGGACCATTATGGGACCGAATGCGGGTGGAGCGCCTACAGGCGCGTTGGGCGATGCGATCAATGCGGCATTCGGCAACTTCGATGAGTTCAAAACAAAATTCAACGCAGCAGCTACAGGCCGCTTTGGCTCGGGCTGGGCGTGGCTGATCAAAGATGCATCCGGAAAGCTGGCGATCACTTCCACTCCCAACCAGGACAATCCTCTGATGGATGTAGCTGAAGTGAAAGGCACTCCGCTCCTCGGATTGGATGTGTGGGAACATGCATACTATCTCAACTATCAGAACCGCCGCCCGGATTATTGTGCGGCCTGGTGGAATGTAGTCAACTGGAAAGAAGTGGCGAAACGTTTTGCCTGACTAACGAAGGACTCCAATAAGAAAAGGCCGCTCTTTTGAGTGGCCTTTTTTGTTCCCGGTGGTCGTTCGACTTATTGCTTTTCGAAACGAATGAAATGTTGAGAGCTTTCACTGGCAATCTTCATAAGATAGAGTCCGCGGATGTAGTGGTCCAAATCGAATATGATTTCCTTATCGAAAGTTTCCACGTAGTCTAATTGTTGGCCACTCACATTAAAAACAGTGATCAATTTTTTGTTCCCGTCATTCGGAAGGGTAACCGTGACCTTGTTGGTTGCTGGATTTGGATAGGCCACAAAATTGATTTGTTCCGGGTTTAAGTCACCTGTGACCAAAACTGACTTTGCGTCAGACATCGCACTTAAGCATGCATCACTGCTTGTTTGGACTGTGTAACTCCCTGATTGAGTTACTGGAAGAGTCTGTCCGGTTGCACCAGGAATGGCGCTGCCTTGGAAGTACCATTGATAATTATCAGCAATACTCGAGCTGAGGACAGTGGCGCTGGTAGATGTTATCACGGGTTTCGATGGGTTTATGCAAAATGATTGAGTCACGTTTGTCGCCGCACCCCAAAAGCCGTTGCCAGGCTGGCTGCCGATTACATTCACTTTCCCGGGTTTTATTAACGTGATGGTGGATCCGGAAATGCTGATCTTGTCCGAAGAGCTGGAGAATACGACCGGTAGCGCAGAAGTCGCGGTTGCTGATAACGTAAAGGGCGGATCTGCCATCTCTTTAGTCGGAATTGAGTTGAATGTAATGATGTTGCTTCCCGGAGATATTGTGAGTGTTTGCGTCTTGCTTCTGGCGGGTAGATGGCTGATGTCACCATTTTGGAATGCCGTGATTGTTATGGTGCCCGGGGCTACAATGGTCGCCGTGGTCCCGCTTATTGTAACAATGCCTGGGTCACTACTGGTGTACGTTATAGGCAAACCCGATGACGCGCTCGCAGTTGTAAGCTGAAAAGATGCAGTAGATCCATAAGTTCTTCCACCGATGGCGTTGAATGTGATCGTCTGTGGTGCTTTTTCCAAAGTAGGCGCTCCCCGCCATGGTTGTTCCCCGTGCGTATTATCGAAATCGTATTTTTTCGTGAAGGCTCCCGTGGATGGGTCGAATTCAAAGAGTGTCCCCAGCATATTGATTCCTCCGGAACTCGGCGTACCATACAGTTTTCCATTGTCAGACAGCACCATGGATCCCAGTGCGGCGGTTCCGGTGGACACATCGTTAAGGAAGCTGTATTTTACGGTGACAGTCGTTGCCGCGGGAACATACTCGTAGATGCACCCGTGATCAGTTGCTCCGCCGCTGAAAGTTACACTGTACAGTTTACCATTGCCTGCAAGTGTCAAAGATGATTGATTGGATGAGGGATTCGAACCACCTCCGAAGTCGACCATTTTTGTAGCTGTGCCTGTAGCGGGGTCGAATTCGAAAAGCGTTCCCTTGTTGTTTAATCCTTTGCTTCTGTTTACGCCATAGAATTTATTGTTGGGAGCCAGGGTCAAGGTTCCCGTCGCGTTTCCTCCGAGCGCGTTATCGAAATTTACCTTGACCTGGAAGGCGTGTGTGACGGGGTCAAACTCAAAGATCGTACCCAGATCATTTGCTCCACCTGCTCGTGTTATGCCATAATATTTCCCATTGTATTCAGCCAATCCACCAAATGGTTGATTTCCCGACACGGAAACGCCGAAGTGATACACGGTGCTCAGCTCGTTACTCGACGGATTGAATTCATATATTGTTCCACGCTGCTCCGCACCCCCATTCAATGTCATGCCATAGAAGTTGCCATTAGAATTCAGGATCAGGGGTCCCACCGGCGTTTCGCCCGCGGATGGCGCACCATTGAAGTCGGCTACTTTTGTGAAAGCAAAGGTCTGAGGATCTATTTTGTAGATCACTCCGCGATCCTGGAGGCCGCCGTTTTCGGTTATTCCATAAAACGTCCCATCGAAGGCTTGAGCCAATGAGTTCGTTGGAAAGTACCCATCTGATATGGACCCAAAATTAAATACCGGTGTGAGTATGCCGGTCGGTGGGTCAAATTCGAAAAGCACACCGTAGTTTGTATTGCCGCCTTCCCCGGTGACGCCGTAAATTTTGTTATTGGCGGCCAGCATGGGTTTCCCCATCCGTGTGCGACTGCCATTAGCGCCGTTAAAATTGACTTTTTCGGTATAGGCGCCATTCGTCGGATCAAACTCAAAAAATACACCCTTTCCGTAGGTTCCGCCCTCCGATGTCGTCCCATACATTTTTCCATTCGATGCGGTCACCATTGTTCCAAGGGGGTAAATCCCACCTGGTTTGTTAAAATCATACTTTTTTAAAACACTTCCTGTGGCCGGATTAAATTCAAGTATTGTCCCATATTGATTGGCGCCCTCCTGAAAAGTTAAGGCATACAACAGATTGTTCGATCCAACACAGAGTGTTCCATACGGAGATGACCCGCTCGTTGGTTCAAAATCAAATTTAACGGTGATTGTCGAGGCGCCGGGAACGTATTCGAATATGAATCCAGAACCATTAACGCCTCCCGTAGAGGTCATCCCGTACAGATTTCCATTTGAAGCCAGTGTCATCTCTGAATAAAGTTCGTCAATATCAGAACCGATATCCAGCTTTTTGGTGTACGTGGACGATGCGATGTCATATTGAAATATGGTAGCGATGGCATTTGGATTTCCCAACGCTGTAACGCCATACAGCTTGCCGCTTACTTCATTCAGTGAACCAAATGGAAGTTGCCCATCCGTCGATCCGCCAAATGAATGAATGACTGAATAGTTTCCATTTGAAGGGTCATACCTGTATAGGGTTCCATTCTTGCTGTAAATACCTCCGGAACTTGTTGTTCCATAAATTTTCCCATCAGATGCTATAAGGGGCGTGTTGGGGGTAAGGCCGTCGTTTGCGATGGTTCCGAAGTCGTGAAGAATGGTAAAAGTACCAGTCGTGATATCTACTTTATAAAGTATGCCACCATTTTTCGTCCCGCCGGCTGCAACGCCATAGAACAGTCCGCCCGCATCCTGGATCAGATTTCCATAAGGGCTGACTCCCTTGATTGAACTGGTGATTTGGAACTCCTTACGAAGTGTAAGATTGCTTCCATCCGAATTTGTAGTGTACACGACCCCAAGGTTGTTGGTTCCTCCGATGAGGGTGGTTCCCCACAACTTGCTCTGGGCGGTAGATACTTGCGGTCCAATCAGTAGAAGCAAAACCGTTAGTGCATGTAGGCTTATAGATTTAGCCCTGGCAGGTCGTGTTTGCATAAGAAAGATTTAAAAATTTATCTGTTCAGTCGAGAACCCGACTCACCTAAAAGTAATACAATGGGTGAAATTTTGGAACCGAGGCTTTAAGAATTGGGGTTGGCGAACAATCGAAAACCACTGCCATTACATCGTCCGACTATCTCGTCACGAAACTGATGGGCGTGTCAGCGTTTGATAAACTTTTCAACATAGCACTTTTGTCCCGCTACTATTTTTACGAAATAAATACCTGGCGCATGACTGGCAATTGCGAAGTTGGCTTCATTCTCAGAGGTGATCAGTGCGTCAAGTTCCTGTCCGTTCATATTGAGAATAGAAATTCTCTTTTCCCCATCTAGGCCTTTTATTTCCAGAAGGACTTTTTCTGAAGCAGGATTGGGATAAACGATCACCTGCGTCGGCGCGATGGAAATGATATCGCCTGTAACCAGCGAAGAGGGGATGAGCGTGAGTGAGCCGCGCCAGGGCTGATCTCCATCCGGTCCGCTGAAACTGAACTGAGTCGTGAAGGTGGATGTGGCGGGATCGAATTCAAATATCGAACCGTGGCCCTTGGTGCCTCCATTATTCGTCATCCCATAAAGTTTGTTGTTGCTTGATTGAATGAGTCCGCTGTAAATAGCCAGAAAGCTTGATACGTTTGCGGGAAAACTATACTTTGTCGTAACTGTGGTCGTCCCCGGGTCGTACTCAAAAATACACCCGGATCCGTTAGCACCACCTTGGGCTGTTACGCCGTATAGCTTCCCATTCGACGCAAGAGCTAACGTTGCGCGTGGGAAATTAGGTGCAGGAGCCACGCTGGAAAATGAAACCTTCGTGGCATATACTCCAGTGAGTGGATCATATTCAAAGATTCCGCCACGGGAGTTAGCACCACCAGATCCAACGCCGTAGAGTTTATTGTTAGGCGCCAATATCAATCCCGCCTGTGACGAGCGGATCGTCGTCAGATCAAAAGTAACTTTTAGCACGGTCGCCCCGGTTGAAGGATCGAATTCAAAAAGTGTTCCTCCGTAGGCTGCGCCCCCACTGGAAGTTACACCATATAGCTTTCCGTTCGGCCCTTTTGTGAGCCCCGAATAAGGTTCGCCACCCGATACATCGAAATCAAAGTCAAATTTTTTTGTGATGGTTGCCGACGCGATATCGTATTCGTAAATAGTCCCGGCATTTTTTACACCACCATAGAAAGTTGTTCCGTAGAACTTATTGCCGGCAGCAATCATTCGACCAATGGGCAATGTACCAGTCGCGCTTGAGAAGTTTGCCTTCTTGGTGAAAACGTTTGTACCGGGATCGATCTGATAGATCACACCGTTGTTATTTGCGCCACCATTTTCGGTCACGCCATAAATTTTGTTATCGGGACCAATCGTCAGTTCTCCGGGCGGGAATTGTCCATCACCGGCGGATCCAAAGTCGAATTTTTTTGTGTACTGGTTGGTGGCGGGATCATACTCAAATATGACACCTGTGTTGTTAGCGCCACCTGCTGGGAGCATGCCATAGAATTTACCCCCGGAGAGAAGCATAGCACCGTAGTTCGCGCTATTGCCCAAGCTAGTTGCAAGATCAATCTTTTTGGTAAAGGCATTGGTGGCAGGATTATATTCAAAGATTACACCCACGTCGTTGGTTCCACCTCGAGTTGTTAAGCCATAAAGTTTACCGGTTGCGGTTGCCAGGGCCAACGAGCCGTATGGGTAACTACCAGATCCGGCGGTGAAATCATATTTCTTGGTAAAAGAAGATGTAGTGGGATCGAATTCAATTAATGTCCCGTATTCTGCTGTGCCACCGTAAGCATTCAAAGCGTAAAGCTTTCCATTCGATGCCAGGGTGAGAGATCCATATGGATTATAACCCGTGGCAGTTGTCAGATTGGCTTTTACAGCAATTGTTCCGGCCACCGGGTCAAATAAAACAATAGTGCCGCCATCACCAGAACCACCAACAGACGTCATGGTATACAGCTTGCCATCCGCTGTTTGCACGAAATCACCCCATGGAGCCCCGCCCAGTGTCGAATAGTCGAAATTCGCCCTCTTGGTAATTGTTCCACTGGCTGGATCAAATTCAAATACGGTACCGTTGCCAGATGATCCACCACTGGCGGTCGTCCCGTACAATTTGCCATTCGTAGCTGCGATTAATGAGCCCTGAGGACTGTTCCCGGTAGTGCCGTCGAAATCAATTTTTTTGGTGTAAGCCTTTGACGTTATGTCGTATTCAAAAATTATTCCTTGGTCGGAACTTCCACCCCGTGTTGTCATCCCGTAGAGTTTTGCATTGGACGTTTGCACAACCGTGCCAACCGGGTAGCTTCCATCGGACGGAGCGCCCGCAAAGTCGTGGAGTTTAGTGTATGTGCCGTTACTCAGGTTGTATTCAAACAAAGCACCTAGTCCACCACCACCACCCTGCGTCATGCCATAGAAATTTCCGTTGGATGCTTTCAACAGCCCGGTACTTTGTGGTGTCGCTTCTTTCACTGTTGTGGTGTAGGTAAACTGCTTCAGTGTACTGACGGCGGTTCCATTGGGATCTGCGGAGAAAACAACACCGAGGTTATTGCTACCACCAGCACTCGTCGTACCCCAAAGTTGTTGAGCAGAAGATGCGGTTGAGGAAATGCACACAAATACAAATGCACCAAAAAGTAGGTTTCGGATCATCACAATAGAATTTGAGGAGATAATCAAATGTAACAAATGGATAATAAAAAAAAGGTTTTTTGTCTGACAAAAACGTCAAATTCGCAGAACCATTCTTTCAATCGGAGGTTCTCAAGAATGCCGGTGATCCTTCATAAAAAGGATGGGTATTTGACCTAATTAGTCATGTCACTGCCGAACAATATATATTGTGTAAACGAAGGGGTTGTGAAGAATAGTTACCTCGTCACATAATTGATTACATACGAAACGCCGCCCCGAATTGCAAAAGCTGGCTGGGCAAGATAAATGTCACCCATCGCTTCAAGTCTCCAGTATTTGTGAATTGGTTTTGAATAGCCGGCGCCAATGGCAAAGTCGTTCGCGCCAATCAGCCCCCGTGCCCGGACGAAAACATTCTCAATAGGATAGTACCGTGCGCCGATCACAAAGGAATTTGCTTTGCGAGTCCAGAATTCACCGCCGGCGCCGACGGCAAACTTCCGTTGCAAAAAGTAATTCACTTCGATGCCCACCTGCGCTTTGTCAAAAACTTTATTGATGTCGGTCTTGATGAAATCAAATCCTCCGCTCACCAGGAAGTCATTGGTACTCTGAGCTATTGCCCCGCCACACAAACACACTACGAACGCTGTCAGCACAAGTTTTTTCATAATTATTTTGTTTTCGCTTCGATCATTTTCTGTATCGCGAGGTATTCGTCACGCAGTCGCGCCGCTTCCATGAATTCCAGCTCTTTCGCAGCACGTTCCATTTCCTTGCGGGTCTTGTCGGCGAGCTTGATCATCTCCTCAAGGGACAAGTACGCCACCACCGGATCCGCTGCGAGAGAAGCCTCTTCATTCTCAACGTAGTATTTTTTAACCGATTTTTTAGAATCAGCAACTTTGGTCTGACCGAGGATAGAATCTTTTGTTCTCAGGATGGTTTTAGGCGTGATGTTGTTCGCTTTGTTATAATCCATCTGGATTTTTCTCCGCCGGTTCGTTTCATCAATCGCTTGCTGCATCGATTCAGTGATCGTATCGGCGTACATGATCACCCGGCCGTTCGCATTTCGAGCTGCGCGACCGATGGTCTGCACGAGCGACCTTTCGTTTCTAAGGAACCCTTCTTTGTCTGCATCCAAAATCGCGACCAACGAAACTTCCGGCAGATCGAGTCCTTCACGCAGCAAGTTTACACCTACCAATACATCGAAAACGCCTAATCTCAATTCCCGCAAAATTTCAACGCGGTCCAGCGTCGCAACTTCTGAGTGAATGTAGCGGCATTTTACCGAAGCGCGTTCTAAAAATTTTGTTAACTCCTCAGCCATGCGCTTCGTGAGCGTAGTCACGAGAACGCGTTCTTTTTTCTTGACGCGCTCGTCAATTTCTTCGAGGAGATCGTCGATCTGTGTTTTGCTGGGCCGCACATCGATCTCCGGATCAAGCAATCCGGTCGGGCGTATGATTTGTTCTACCACCACACCCTCTGACTTCCGAAGCTCATATTCGCTGGGGGTTGCGCTTACGTATACCACCTGGTTTAACAACGCTTCAAATTCATTGAACGTAAGCGGCCTGTTGTCCAATGCCGACGGCAATCGGAACCCATAATCGACCAGGTTCGCCTTACGACTGCGGTCTCCACCCCACATCGCACGCACCTGCGGCACGGTGACATGACTTTCATCAATGATCAACAAGTAATCATCCGGGAAGTAATCGATCAAACAAAACGGCCGGTCGCCGGGGCGTCTCCGATCGAAGTACCGCGAATAGTTTTCAATGCCACTGCAGTAGCCGAGTTCGCGCATCATTTCAAGATCGAATTCTGTTCGCTCCTTTAAACGTTTTGCTTCAAGGTGTCGCTTCTCGGTTTCGAACATTTGTACCTGTACCATCATGTCATCCTGTATTTCGCGGATGGCCTGATGCAGCGCTTCTTTTCCGGTTACGAATAAGTTCGCAGGGAAAATGGTAATGATCTTTTCGTCGGATATTTTCTTACCTGTTTTCGGATCAATGCGCTGGATCGCTTCGATCTCATCCCCCAGAAAATAAATCCGTACAGCATAATCGGCATAAGCCAGAAATACGTCGACTGTGTCACCCTTTACACGGAATGTACTGCGACGAAAATCGACTTCGGTCCGGCTGTAGAGAATATCCACCAGCGCAAACAACAACCTGTTTCGGGGTATCATCTCCCCAACTGTGAGTTTGATACGATTCTTACCAAAATCTTCCGGGTTTCCGATACCATAGATACAGGAGACGGATGCGATCACGATGACATCGCGACGACCCGTGAGCAACGCCGAAGTGGCGCTCAACCGTAGTTTTTCTATCTCTTCGTTGATCGAGAGATCTTTTTCAATGTAAAGATTGGAAGTCGGGATGTAGGCCTCTGGTTGGTAATAGTCGTAGTAGGAAATAAAAAACTCAACCGCATTCTCAGGAAAAAACTGCTTGAATTCCCCGTAGAGTTGCGCCGCCAGTGTTTTGTTATGACTGAGCACCAATGTCGGCCGGTTCACGTGATTGATCACGTTGGCCATGGTGAAGGTCTTGCCGGAGCCGGTCACACCCAGCAGCGTCTGATGTGCCTCACCTTCTTCGATGCCTGATACAAGCTTTTTGATGGCGGCAGGCTGATCGCCTGTGGGAACATATTCAGAGGAAAGTCTAAAATCCATTTTTCAAAAATAGTGATTAGTAGCAGGAACGTTGAAAGCCCCTGGACAAGTTCCTGCCAGAGTTGAGAGTCTAGGTTCTAGGTTCTAGGTTCTAGGTTCTAGGTTCTAGGTTCTAGGTTCTAGGTTCTAGGTTCTAGGTTCTAGGTTCTAGGTTCTAGGTTCTAGGTTCTAGGTTCTAGGTTCTAGGTTCTAGGTTCTAGGTTCTAGGTTTGTCTCACCAAGCAGCCAGCACCCAGTACATAGCACCCAGTATCCAGTATCCAGTACCTAGTTATTCCAGATTGCCCAGGATTTTTCCGCCTGGATGTGCAGCATTTCGAGGCCATTCTTGATCGTCGCTCCGCGCATCTCCGCTTTCTGAAGAAATTTGGTTCGGGCAGGATTGTAGATCAGGTCATAGACAAAATGTGTGGGGGCGACCAATTCGAAGTCGATGGGAGGCACGGCATTCGTATTGGGGCTCATACCCAGCGGCGTCGTGTTGATGATGAGGTTTGTCTGAGTAATGATAGAATGATCCTTATCAAGGTCTTCGTAGGTGTAATTTCCCGGAGTTTTTTCACGCGAAACGATCTTATAGTTCACACCGAGTTTTTTCAGGGCCACCTGCACGGCTTTCGACGAGCCACCGGAGCCAAGAACAAGCGCTGTTTTTCCGGAGGCATGCGGAAACCATCGTTGTATGCTTTCCAGGAAGGCGTCACTGTCGGTGTTAAATCCCTTTAGTGTTCCGTTTTGAATTTTGATGACGTT
This sequence comes from Cyclobacteriaceae bacterium, assembly GCA_044227305.1. GTDB lineage: Bacteria > Bacteroidota > Bacteroidia > Cytophagales > Cyclobacteriaceae > ELB16-189. The sequence goes on from JBGAFJ010000005.1 coordinate 509,954, forward strand.
GACTGCGCCGATGGTTTTTGCCACAGGATCAATTTCCGAAAGAAATTTAATGACCTGTTCTTTGTACGGGATGGTCACATTCAGTCCCACCAGCTCCGGATTTTCTTTCAGCAGATTTTTAAGATCGTCAACATTCGCCAGTGGGTACAGGTCGTAGTGGTAGTCGCGGAGTCCGTCGTGGAAGAACTTCTCATCAAAATATGATTTTGAAAAAGAGTGAGAGACGGTGGCGCCGATCAAGCCAAATTTTTTTTCCATGATTTCAATTTTTTGATTTAAGGAATGCCGTTGTTTTTTCGATGGCCACGACGAGGAATACGCCCACGGCTGCGAAGAGAATGGCATAAAACAACTGCGGATCATGGCCGGTCACTTCGAAGTACATCCCTGGCCAGAGGTTCTTGTCGAATGCGGGAACCTGAATACCGTCGGGGTCGATCCGGAATGCGATGACTTCTTTCCAGGGCCAGACTTTGTTTAAGGATCCGATCATGACTCCGGCGAGGAGGGCCAGCGTTGGAAAGCGGAATTGCGTGAGCATCCAGCCGAGGAAGTTCGAGAACAGTGTAAGGCCAATGATACAGCCGGCCGCAAAAACCAGGATCACCGGGATATTGAGATTGAAGAATGCCGAAACGATGTACTCATATTTTCCTATAAGCAATAAGATGAGGGCGAGTGAGATGCCCGGAAGAATAATCGCGCACACTGCAATGGCGCCGGCGATAAACACAGTCAGGAGGTTGTTTGGTGTGTTGATCGGAGAGATCACCGTCACAAAGTAGGCCAGGGCGACGCCGGAAATAAATGTGAGTACCGTTACGAAATTCCATTGCTTGATATCCCGCAGGATCAGCGGCGACGACACCAGGATCAAACCGAAAAAAAATGACCAGATAGAAATTGGATTTCGCTCCAGCAGCAAGGTCATGACCTTTGACAAAGTGAGGAGGCTTGTGAGGATGCCAGCGAGTATGCAGACCAGGAAGTTTCCGTTTATTTTCTTCCAGAATGCTTTTAACTGGAAAGAACCCAGCAGTTGCAATGCGCCAAGGTTGATGGCGCGTATCGAAAAGATAAGTTCTTCGTAGATCCCGGTAATGAAGGCTACCGTTCCTCCGGACACACCCGGAATGACATCGGCGGCGCCCATGCTCATGCCTTTCAAATACAAGAGAAGATAGTCTTTGAGTTGTCTCAAAATATCCGTGCCTTAATCGATTTGAAACGGCGGTGCGCTGTGATCTTTTTTCCTTTCAAGCCCAAGGAAGTGTAAAAACGTATCTCCCCTCAATCCGAGGCGGATCGTCTCGAGCGGTATTACCTCTTCCGGAGCGATATTGCCGAGGTTGACGTTGGCTCCGAGCAGTTTGATGAACCATACCTGCTGAGCTTTCTGCGGAGCCTCCCAGATAATTTTCTCGAATGGGATCTTCGTCAGAATTTCCTGTACCAGTCCTGAGCGAACTTCCCCGGACGAGCGGAAGAGTCCCACATTTCCTCCTTCGCGTGCTTCACCGATTACTTTCCAGGCGCCGGCTTCCAGTTCTTTTTGCATGAGGTCAATCCACTGGTAGGGTGGGATGATTTTATCGGCGTCTTTGGATCCTACTTCTGAAAGTACCGTCACTTGTCCGGTCAATTTTTTAATGTAGTCACACTTCTTGTCGTGATCCAGGTCGATTGATCCGTCTGACACCTCCGCGAACTGGAGGCCGTATTTGTCGAGCAGTTTCCGGTAGTCGTCAAACTGATCACGTATAATGAAGGCTTCAAAAAGCGTTCCGCCGAAGTAGCAGGGTATACCCGCGTCTTTATAAACCTTGATCTTTTCCTTCAGTTGAGGTGTGACATAAGAAGTGGCCCAGCCCAATTTGACGATATCCACATGGTCGCCACAAGTGGCCACGAAATCTTCCGTTGCCCTCAGGCTCAACCCCTTGTCCATGGCCATGGTATAACCTATTTGCCTGGGCTTGCTGGTTCGCTCAGGGAGATTTTTAAGCGTGTAATTCATGAAGGGTTATCTTTTCTAAATTGATCGATGATCTTGTAAAGAGCCTTTTGTGTTTCAGGTTTTTGAAAAAAATCAAAGAGTACTGTATGTCCTTCAAAATTAAGGATCAGACCATTTTCCAGGTAACTGAACGCCTCCTTGAATTTTCCGGCTTCAATAAGATAAACAGATATGCGATAGAAGAACTCCGGCTCATCGGCGATCTCTGCCATGCCCTGAAGCATGACGTCGACGGCTTTGTCGTATTCACCACGGTCATAATATATAAAAGACCAGTTCAGCCAGATTTCTTTGTCTTCTGGTCCGAGGTGACTCGCTTCTTCGTAAGCACTGATCGCGGAGATTGTATTTCCAATCTTGAACTCCGCGTGAGCAGCCGCTTTCCAGTAATCCGCGTTTTGTGAATTCAGTTTAACCGCCTTGTTGAAAAAGTGCAATGCCTGATACCACTTCTCCTGTTTTTCGAGACAGTTGCCCGCGCCGAACCAGGCTTCGTCATACATCGAATCCAGCTTGGTTGATTTCTGAAAATATTTCAATCCCAAATCATATTGCTCAAGGCCTTCATAGGCGGCACCCATGCAGCAATACACTTCGGGGCTGGGTCCTTCGATGTCGATCGTTTTTCGGAATGCGTCAAGTGCTTTGGTGAACTCCTGCTTGTTCATGTAAGAGTTACCCATGTTGAACCACGCAGAAGCAAAGTTCTCGTCCAGTGCCAGGGCGTATTCATATGCTTCGATCGCTTCATCATAGCGCTCTAACTTGTTGCATACGATGCCAAGGTTGTACCAGGCCGGTCCTGAGAATGGATCTTCGTCGATGAATTTTTTATAGTAGGAGAGGCTGTTCTCCAGCTGACCCACGACGTCGAGGCAATAGGCGAGTTCGTAGAGCGCGCCTTCGTGATTCAGATTTTCTTCTATGGATTTTTTATAGCATTCGATTGCCTGATCGTAATCTTCTTTGCTTTGATAGGCCAGGCCGAGGCTGTAATAGATTTCATCCTTGTCATCTTCTGAAGTTGCCAGCGCTTGCTCATACAACTCGATGGCTTTCTCATGTTTTCCCTGCAAAGAGAAAATCGATCCCATCGACAGAAGGATATCGAGATCAGTTGGGTGTAGATTCAACGCCTGTTCCAGCAAGTCAATGGCTTCATCGTACTGCTGGAGGTTGGAAAGAACTTGTGCTTTTACGGATATGAGTTCGGTGGAGTATGGATATTGATCCATGGCCAGGCTCACTGCGATGAGGGCCTTCTTATGTTTACTGCGGTCGATGTAATAATAGATGATTGTTTCGTAGGCTTCGAGATCAAAAAAACTGCTTGTTTTCTTTTTGAGATTCTCTTCAAAACTTCTGATCAACTCCTCTTCCTCTTCTCGTTTCCTGAATTCTTGCGCCATTCTTTAAGGGTTAGACCAAAATACGAAACTACCCGTGAATATTAAAAAATGAGGCTTTTAAATAATATTTCGGCCCCTTCCGGCGTCAAAAGTGAGGGAATATTTAAGGTTGTGCAACTTGGAAAATTTATTTGTTAGGGTTAACATTTCGCAAGTAGTCGGCGCAGCACCATGCGATGGTGGATTCAAGCGTTTGAAATTCGAGATTAAGCTTTTCCCTGGCTTTTTTATTCTCGTACTGAAATGACTGCACTGCCATTCTCGCTGATTCCCGCGTCACCAAGGGCTCCCTGTTCAGCAACCAACCCATGAGTTCTTCACCCCACCCGGCCAGCGCAGCCGTTGTTGCATAGATCCGGAAGCGCGGAGATTTCTTTCCAAATTGTTTTGCTACCTGGGAAAAAAAATCTTTGAATGAAACGCTGCCGGCGGAGAGGATAAACTTCTCACCGTTCATAGGGGCCAGGGACAGTTTATAGATTGCCTCCGCTACGTCACGCGCATCAACATAGTTCAACAGGCCATCGGTATAGAATGGTTTTTCGTTCCATGCATAGTCGAGCAGCGTGGCGCTGCTGCGTCCCGGTTTCGCGGCGGAAAGAATTACGGAAGGATTCACGATGCTCACATTCAGTCCTTCTTCAGCGCCTCTGAATACTTCGAGTTCAGCCAGGTGTTTTGATTCACTGTAGGGTGAGGCGTGTGTATGATCCCATTTTGTTTCTTCAGTCGTTCGCATCCCGGATTTCCGACCCAGGGCGGCCACGGAACTAATGTGGATAAGATTTTTCACTCCAACCTGAAGGCAGGTGTCCACTACATTTTTTGTTCCCTCCACATTTACCGCAAAGATTTTTTTTCTGCGGCGCGGATTGAATGAGACATACGCAGCGGCGTGGATCACCGTGTTCGCGTTTTGAAAAGCATCAATAAGGGAAGGTTGGTCGAGTACATCCCCTTCGGCCCTGGCGATATCGGGAGGAAGTTCATCGTCTTGGCCAGGCCGGTGCAACGCCGTCATGGGGAGATCACCGGCTCGCAGGCGTGCGAGTATGTGACTTCCAAGAAGTCCGGTTGCTCCGGTAACAGCGATCATGGTCAGATTGTAAAGTTGAGCAAAGGTAAGTCAAGCGCCTTGCTGTAGGCTTTTGTCTGTTGAACTTTTTTCAACAGCATCGCGTGATCAAGGTTATGACAATCGCTTCCCAGCAAATGAGCAAATTTTTTTTCGATGATCTTTTCGGCCATTTTTTGAATGGGCGGACCATAGAAGCCGATCAGAGAAAGTAGATTGATCTGAAGGTGGACGCCTCGATTAACAAGGTCCTCAGCTTTTTCAAGGGTCATGTATTGGTAGCGCTCCGGGTGGGCAAGCACGGGTTTGTAACCTTGCAATGTCAGATCGAACACAAACTCTTTCAACTGCATAGGTTCACTGATCGCGTTGGTTTCGAATAGCACGTAGCGATCGCCGATCGTCAAGAATTTTTCTTTTCTTTTTACCATTCCGATGACCTCTTCGTCGAGATAATATTCTGCAGCGAACTGAAAGGTGACGGGAAAGCCTTTGCTCTGAAGCGCAGGCAGGAATTGTTCATAGGCTTGTGTAATGGTGGCGTCTGTGTTCCCGTAGTAGTCCGTCATGATATGAGGCGTCGTGATGATTCTCGAGTAACCCAAGTCAATGAAGCGTTCGATCACTGCGAAAGACTCATCATTGGACTTCACCCCATCGTCGATCCCGGGAATCAAATGGGAATGCATGTCAGCCACCAGCGGCCGCGAAGGTTTGCGCGATTGAAAAAAAAACGAGAACACTTATTTTCCGAGGATTTGATTTATCCAGCTGGTCTTCTGATCTTCTTTATAATAGCCGTATCCATACGTTTTGCCGCTGCTGGGTAGCGCGTTGAGTACGATCGCAACGTGGGAGAGCTTGTTGATAGATACGATTCTATCAATGTTTCTGAGGAAATCCCGCTTCGAATAATTTGCTCTCACCACATAGATGGAGAGGTCCGCGCGCTTCATGGCCATGATGCCGTCAGTCACAAGGCCCACAGGGGGTGTATCAATCACAACATAATCGTAACGTGTGCGCAGTTCATTGATCATTCCTTCGAATTCGCCATTGAGCAGTAATTCGGAGGGGTTGGGTGGATGGGGTCCTGAAGGGATGAAATCAAAGCCTTCCAGCGACGTGTGCGCAATGCATTCGTCCAGGGTGTTGCGATTGATAAGGATCGTGCTAACGCCCTTGGTCTGATCCACCACCGTTGTGTGACTGTAATCTTTTGCCTTTCGCATGTCCAGGTCAAGAAGGATCACCCGCTTTTTTGACATAGCCAGCACGCCGCCGAGGTTCATCGCGAGGAAAGATTTTCCCTCGCCTGAAACCGTTGACGAGATGGTAATCACTTTTTTTGATGATGACGAGGCAAAGAAATCCAGGTTGGTTCGCAAAGTTCGGATGGCTTCGCTCACCACGGATTTGGGATTTTCCGCGATGTAGAAAGGTCCACTGAATTTTGCGCGCATTTGAGGTATCACGCCCAGCACCGGTACGTGCGTTGATCGTTCAATTTCCTGCAGCCCGGTAATCTTATTATTGATGACGTAAACCAGTCCAATGAAAAAGAAATTCAGTGCGATGCCGGCCACCAGACCTATCCCGAGATACATGTATCGCCTGGGGGCGATGGGTGCGCCGGGAAAATTTGCTGAAGAAAGAATCTTGAAATCAGGTGTGCTTCCGGCCTGTGCAATTTCAAATTCGGCTTTGGACTGCATCATGCTGAGATAGAACTCCTCGTATAATTTGTAGAAGCGTTGGTTTTTTGCGTACTGAGTATTTTTATCAGGCATGCCAGCGAATTTTTTCTCCAGCTTATCTTTCCGCTGATTCAGTTCTGCCATCGATGCCAGCCAACCCTTTTTCAATTCGGAAAGTTGATTGAAGAGGGAGGTCTTCAGTACAGATGCTTCCTGTTCTTTTTGTTTGTAAGCGAAGGTATTGTCTTTATAAGAAAGCTTCAGCTTGTTGCCGTCCTGGAGCATCTTCAGGTAATCTTCAATTCGGGCGTTAATGTATTGGGGCAGATACGGTTTCGGCATAAACGTAGAGGTAGCACGATTGGCCGCGAGGTCGTCGATGACCATATTCAGTTCGCTGATTCTTTTAGCCAGATCGTACCGTTGTGAGTCGAGCCGGTTGATGGAGATGATGGTCTTGCCGAGGTCTGAGCTCAGATCACTGCTCTTGTTCTTGAGTGTGAAGTCTTCGAAGTAGTTTTCAAAGTTCTCCATTTTCACTTCAACCTGAGCGAGTTCGTTGTTGAGCCAGAGTATCTTCTGGCGGTTTGCCATGTTCTTTTGTTCGTTGCTGTAGTCGAGATAGATGGAGTCGACTTTGTTTACGATGGTATAGGCTTTGAGGGGATTGTGATGCTGAAGTGACACACGGATCGTATGCGCGTCCGGATTGATGGGTTCAACCGAAAGATTCTGCGCCAGGAAGTCGGTGAGCCTTTCACGGGTATGTATCTCGAAAAAGAAATGTGCGTCGTATTCCGGCTCGCGTCCGGGGGCGAGATGCGCTTCAAGTTTACCACCCTCCAGGGAGATATATTCTCCGAGGGCCGCTTCTTTTAATTCGTCGGAAGTGCCCACCCGGATCGTATATCGGCCACCCTGGACAAAATCGAAATAGATGGGCTGATCTTTATACCGGTCATCTACGAAAGAATAGGTTACAATGAAAGGAGAATTGCGGTACATTTCGTGCTCGAGCACGTTGCCGATGTAGTAATAGCTCACCCACAGATCAAGCGAGTCCACCACCCGGTCAAAGAAGAGCTTGGAGGTCATCTGTTCGATTTCTCCCGCGATGAGATTCATGTTTTGGTCTTCTACGATCTGGGTAATACCCAGCGCCGTGGCGTCCTGCTTTACATCCAGTTTCAGTTCAGAGTGAGATTCATATACTTCTTTGGTCCAGCGGAGGGTGAGATACATCGCCAGGTTGGTGGAAACGAAGATCAAAATGATCACCCACAGGTTTTTGGTCACAACCATTCTCAGCTTGTCGAAGTCGACGCCTTCGACAGAATCTGTTTTTGGTAGCTGAGGCCGGGTGTTCACTTTTTAATTGACGCTTCTTAAAACCACGATCAATGACAATGTGCTGATCAGGACGCTGAACAAGGCTGCATAATCGCGCAAGCCTTCTACAACCACCCTGCGTATGGGTTCCACATAAATAATGTCTCCAGGTTCAACGATCATGTTGCCGCCCTGGAAACCATCGACTGTTGACAGGTTGACCTGAAAGATTTTATCGTTGCGGACCACGCGGATGTTGTTCGCTTTGGCATCATTAGGAAGTCCCTTTCCCATGGCAAGAATTTCTGCGAGGGTCACGTTGTGGTTAGTGAGTGGGATCACCTGTCCGCCCACGGCGCCTAAAAGGATCACTCGTTTGTTCTGGAATGTCAGCACCACGAAAGACTCTTCAAAAAATTTTCCATACTCCTTTTCAAGCATCTCTTCTGCCTGGCGCAGGGTGAGGCCTTCCATTTTCATTTCTCCAACCACCGGAAATTTAACAACTCCGTTGAGGTCTACGAGGTAATTTACCTGCGGTCGTGTTTGTGTATTTGCAGTGGCTCCTGTGGGACGTGACAGTTCAGGATTGGGATCTATGATCCGCTCGCCCTTGTTGGTATACACTTCCAGTTTCAAAAGGTCGTTCTTTTGAATTACGTAGTTCCTTTCTGCCTGAAGTATTTCTTTTGTGATGGGTGCGCTTTGGAAATCTTCCGGTGTCTTCAACATGATATTTTGCCGATAGCTCTTGCATCCAAACAGTGAGGCAAGGGCAGCAACCAGAATAACCGTATAGCGCAGTTTCACGTCAAAAAATGTAAAAGCCAGTAAAAATACTGATTTCCGCGTAAACGGAGTCGGGTGGGCAACCGGCTTATGATGCCTTCCGGAGCTTTTCGAGTGTTTCGAGATACTTATTTATAACCAGCACTTCGTCAAATTCCGCCTCCATCTTCTTCCTTCCGTTTTCTCCAAATGTTTTGAGGGTGTTATCGTCGGAGCCAGCCATGCGGACCATTTTCTCGGCAAGGTCCTGCGGATCTTTGAGCTTGCAGAGCAAACCATTGTAATTGTTCTTCACCACGGAATGGCAGCCCGGAACGTCGGTAGCGATGATCGGCTTGCCGCAGCTCGCTGCTTCCAGCAAGGTATGCGGTGCACCCTCGCGATACGATGGCAGAACTACGCAGTCGGCAGACTTGATAAAAGGTTGAACGTCTTGGGTGGTCCCGAGATATTCCACGGTGTTGCTGGCAATCCAGGAGTCAATAATTGAAAGCGATATCCCGCGCTGGTGGTTGGGATCCTTTGCGCCCAGAATCTGGAAATGGGCATCGAAACCTTTTGCCTTCAGCATCTTCACAGCTTCTACATATTCCATGATTCCTTTGTCTGTGATCAGGCGTGAGATAAGGAGGAAAGTAAATTTCTTATTTCGCTGAAAAGGGCCGGGCGTGAAGCGAGCGAGGTCGATACCTGAACCCGGCACGAGATCTACCGACTGCAAGGGCACCAGTTTTTTTGATACGAAAAGATCCCGGTCGTCAGGATTCTGAAAGAAGACTTTGCGGGGAAAACGGAAAGTGGTCCGATACAGGAACTTCGCGATAACTGAAAGCAGATTTTTCTTAAGAAAAACCGTTCCCAGGCCACACACATTATTAATGGAAGGAATGCGCAGAAACGATGCTGCAAGGGCACCATACACATTGGGTTTTATCGTATAGTGCAGGACCATGTCTGGCCTGATCTTCCGGTAAATAGACCAAAGTTCGAAAATAAGAGCGGTGTCTTTGATGGGATTGATGCCGCGGCTGTCCATCGTCACGGGATGGTGAATACACCCTGCCTCCGTCAGATAATGGGTGAATTCGTCTGTTGGCGCAACGGTATGCACCTCATATCCTTTTTTAAGGAGTGCCTTTACAAAATTCATCCTGAAATTGTAAATGTTCCAGGAGGTGTTCAGAACGATTGCAACCTTCATTGAGCCAAATAGACCTTAAAAATTGCCCGAAAACCGGGTTTTTAACTAGTAAATTCCACAAAACTAACTAAAAGTAACCTTCATAAAAACTCGTTATTAATAAGTCGTGTTAAACAAGGTAAGTTTGCGCCCGCATGAACGAGAACGGAATATCAGGAAAAGGTGAAGCAGTGCTTGTCTCGGTTCCGGCCAACCGTGAGTTGCCGGAGTTGGTCGAAGAGCACCTGGATGAATTGGCCTTCCTCGCCGAGACGGCGGGGCTGAAGGAGGCGAAGCGTTTTGTTCAAAATCTTCCGCATCCGGATTCAAGAACCTTTGTTGGCAAAGGCAAACTCGATGAGATCAAGCGCTTTGTTGGCAACGGAAACATCGGCAGTGTGATCTTTGACGACGACCTGTCTCCAAGTCAACTCCGGAATCTTGAAAAAGAATTTAATACCGGAAAAGAAGAGCGAGTCAGGATCTATGATCGCAGCTTGCTGATACTCGACATTTTTGTCATGCGGGCGCAGACCGCTCAGGCGCGCACGCAGGTAGAGCTCGCGATGAACCAATACCTGTTGCCCCGGCTTACACGCATGTGGACTCACCTGGAGCGGCAGCGGGGCGGAACGGGTACACGCGGTGGTGCGGGTGAACGGGAGATTGAAACGGACCGGCGAAATATCCGCTATCGGATTACGCTGCTTAAAGATGAGCTTGAAAAAATTGAAAAGCAGAAGGCGACGCAGCGAAAATCGCGCACCAACATCGTGCGCGTTGCCCTCGTGGGCTACACCAACGTCGGTAAGTCGACGCTGATGAATCTTCTGGCAAAGTCAGACGTGAAGGCGGAAAACAAACTCTTCGCAACGGTTGATGCAACCGTTCGTAAAGTAGTCATCAATGACCTTCCTTTCCTGCTTTCTGATACGGTTGGTTTTATCCGTAAACTGCCTCACCACCTGATCGAGTCATTCAAGTCGACGTTGGACGAGGTGAGGGAAGCGGATCTGCTCGTGCACGTCGTCGACATGTCGCATCCGTTTCATGACAACCAGATTGAAGTGGTGAGCAAGACGCTTGCAGAGATCGGCGCCGGCAACATACCGGTGATACTTTGTTTGAATAAAATCGACCATGTAGATCCAGCCATTGATCTCGATGCAGTGAAGGGCCGTTATCGTGAGCAGGGCTTTGAGCGCGTGGTCTTCATATCCGCAACATCAAAACAAAACGTCGATGAACTTAAGCGGGTTTTGTTTGAGGAAGTGAAGAAGAAACACATGACGTTTTATCCGAATTATGTTTCTGGATATTGAGTGAGAATTTCACCATCTGGAGCACAGCGCGCTTGAGGTTAATTTCTCTGTAGTGTCCTGGTGTATCCATTTAAGTTGCCGGACGACAGTGTTAACCGTTTGCACGTGACTTTTGCACAACAAATTTGACCGTGCATGGAATCAACGTCGTCGATTCAGAAAATTTAGTCTTATCTTCTGATTCCTTTGCATCTTAAACTATGAAGCCCACTGACGACAACAACCCTTCCCGCCGGAAATTTCTAAAGCAAACTGCATCCCTTTCGGCTTTTATGATCGTGCCGAGATTCGTCATAGGCGGCCATCGGTTTACTCCACCCAGCGACCTGATCAACCTGGGCTTCATCGGGACTGGTCGGCAATCTCACACCCTTCGTGATTATTTCGACAAGGCCGGCGGTTCACGGATCGTGGCAGCCGCCGAAGTGTATGGATACAAGGCAAAAATTTTCGAGGAAAAAACCAACGCACTGTACGCAGCGCAGGCTGGGAAAGAATCTTATAACGGCGTGAAAATGGTCACCGACTTCCGCGAGCTGCTCGCCATGAAGGATGTCGATGCGGCCGTTGTCATTACCCCTGATCACTGGCACGCCGTCGCAGCAATCAAGGCGATGGAAGCCGGCAAAGACGTGTATTGCGAAAAACCATTGGCACTGACCGTTGCCGAAGGACGCGCGATGGTGGATGCGACCAGGAGATATAATAAGGTGCTGCAGACCGGAAGCATGCAGCGTTCGTGGCCCGAATTCAGGCAAACCGTCGAATTGATTCGCAACGGGTACATCGGAGAAATCAAAAGTGTAAAAGTGAACGTGGGTGGACCGCCCATCCCTTACACACTTCCAGCCGAACCGATTCCCGATTCCATGAACTGGGATTTATGGGTGGGTCCGAATACCAAGCCGGTTAATTTCAATAAAGATCTTGCACCATTGACGCTTACGGAGGTGTGGGCGAATTGGCGTGGCTATAAGGAATTTGGTGGCGGTGGGATGACCGACTGGGGTGCACACATGTTCGACATTGTGCAATGGGCTCTGGATAAAGATGACTCCGGACCCGTGAGTGTGGTGCCCCCGAATGACAAAGATATTAAGTGGCTTACCTATGCCTATGATAATGGCATTACCGTGACGAAGGAAGATTTTGAACTGAAGAATGCTGTTCGCTTTATTGGAACCAAAGGTCAGATCGACATTCAAAGGCGGAACCTTGTAACTTCTGATCCGGCGCTAAAAGACAAAGTGATCGGCGGAAATGAGAAACGGGTTTATTTCAGCGACAATCACTACACGGATTTTCTGAATACGGTACGCAATCGAACCAGACCCATCTGTGACGTGGAGACCGGACACCGCACGGCGACAATGTGTACGATCGGCAACATTGCCTACGAATTGAAACGGCCGCTCACCTGGAACCCGAAGAAAGAGAAATTCAAAAAAGACGACGAAGCCAATGCGATGTTAACGCGGCCGCTCAAGGCGGAGTGGAATGTTTTGGAGACGTTCTAAGTGTTAGCGTTCTGAAGTGTTAACGTTCTGAAGTGTTAACGTTCGAGCACAAGACGTTTATCAAACGTTTCGACTTACCTGATGATCGTTCCTGTGAACACACTCACCTTATCCGTGAATGGATTTCCGGACGATCTGCGGAAAGTCACTACCTGACCAACGTGCCAGAGGCAGTCGGAGATGGGTCCATTGATCATAAGCCAGAACGGGCGTCTGACTTCCTCGTTTCCCCGTGGAAACACGAACTCACATTTCTTCAAATCCTCGTCAGAGGTTTTGCGAAGAATATCTGCAGCTTCCTTCAGGTTGGTCAACGTTTTTTTGCGCATCTCGGCAAATGGAAGTTTTACATCCTGACCGCTCGCATTCGGGACGCCTTTGGCGGCGTTGAGGATCATAAATGACATGCCGTAGATGTGAGCGATGGTTTCTTCTGAAGTTCTGGTATCGTTACCCGGTTTGAAAGCAAGGTCCTGTGGACGCAGTCCATCGGTAGCCCAGTAGAAACGGAATCCCAGTCCATCCACCAAACGCGCCGCGACAGCGCCTGCCGAATAGTTTTCGGGTGGTGCGGATAGTTCACGATAAGGAAGGTCTTGCGCGGTGGCGATTGCTGAGATCAGCATGCTTGTGAAAAAGATTGTTTTCATTGTACGTGTGTTTGCTGATTAAATTTAGTGTCAATAATCAATAACCCCAGGATGAATCTGTATTCGCGGCGCAAATTATTTCATAACTTTTCAAAAAAAAGTCAATAACCATCCATGACCACAGAGATACTCCTACGATACATACACTTTATCAGCATCTTCGCTATTGTCGGATCACTGGTCTCCGAGCATCTACTTCTAAAAAAGACGATGACCCGCAGCGAAATCGCCCGGGTAGCGCGCGTAGATGCCGTATATGGACTTGCGGCGCTCACACTGCTCACCGTGGGGCTTACACTATGGCTCGGCAGCTATGGAAAGCCATCCTGGTTCTATTCGAAAAACTGGGTTTTTCATTTGAAGATCACTTTGTTTGCTGTGATTGGTTTACTTTCCATTTATCCGACCGTCTTTTTTCTCAGACAGCGCAAGGGTGAACCCACCGAGATCGTTGCGATACCTAAATCGGTGTTCATGATGTTGCGGATGGAATTGCTTCTTTTGTTCATTATCCCGTTACTGGCGGGGCTGATGGCGCACGGCGTTGGGTACTTTGGCGAATAAAATTTGGTGACTTGGCTGTTTGCTCCATTTCATGCATCACAATCCTGAGTTGGGATATCCACTCGCTTCAAGAAAGGCTTCGAAGTCATCGATGTTCATGATGTCGTCGATCGCTTTTTGTTTGTCAGGCATCTTTGTGTAGTACGACTTTGTAATCTGGTAACCCATCCAGTACCCCAGGTCATTGGGTCTTCCCTCGGTTGAACTGTAAAGCCATCCGTTGTAATCATCCTTCAGCATCCGTCCCTTAAACTCCTCCCAAAGTTCCCGCTCCCTCGGATTAGCAAAATCATGAACATGTCTGTTGATGTGATCCCCTGAAATCAGTTCCGCAATAAAATCTGCGCTGCCTTCCTTGATGCTGGCCGCCAGTAAACTACCTCCGTCATATTTTTGTTGATAGTGCACCAATTCGTGGGCGACGATATGAGGCAATTCCGATGCTGATTTAACTACAGATCGATGCCAGTCACCCAGTTCGCTCCTATCCGTTTCAGGCATTAGGCCATACATCTCGGTACCAATCAGCAATCCATGACGAGAGACAGTCGCTCCTGAATTCATAGCTCCCACTATGAAATAGACAGATGGAAACACGGCTTTAGGATAAAGCTGTTTCATTTTAAACATGGCATCCATGATTTCTTTTTTCATTACAGTGAGGTCACCGGTTCCCCGCCAGATGGTGTTGTAATAATTTTTATGCTCGCGCACCACCTCAGACAGGTTGTCGCTGTTTTTAATTCTGCCGTCAATAAACCCATCCAGTCCGACCGTGCCTTTTTTCAGGTAGAGCGAATCGAAAACAGCTGCATTGAAATCCGGTTTTGCCGCGTCGAATGCTTTCCAGAAATTTTCCATGTCTGTGGTAACGATTTCGACTTTGTCAGGATCGCTGTTTGTTATCCTGCATGAAGTCAATAGAAAAAGCAAGAAGGCGAATCGTGGCATATGGCGTGTGGGTTATGTACGCGTATTAGACCATCAAAAAAGGAAATGGGTTGCATAAGTGAGTTTTCGGGTGGTCGTATTGTCCTTCACTTTATGAAAAATCTCACCGATTCCGGTCGCATTTTTTATGGCTTGACCATGTTGGGTATCGGTCCTTCTCACCGTTATCTTCCCGGGTTTCCCTTAGCAACAGGTTATTCCATAGAGTTTTACCCAGAACTCGTTACGTTCTAATAAAGCCCTGTTGGTATTATTCGTATTTTTCAAAGACGAAGCAGGTCATTTGGAAATTCAAACCCAATTTGATCTGGACTCAAAGTTTGCAGTATAATGGGTATGAAACGACTGCTATGCCTAATGTTTGCATTATTTGCGTTGCTGCCGGTTGCCGATCGGTGCTTTGCACAGGACTTTGGACGCGCGGGCAGTCAGTTGCAGCTATCTTCGCTGTCTGATTCTGACAAAGTCCAATTCATTAACCGCAACTTCTACAAGCTCTATAGTGCGGATTTTGAAAATTCGAACGAGTTAGCTGCCTGGGCTGTCAACACTGCATCAGCAAACGGATGGACACGACAAGAAGCGAATGCCTTAATGAACTGGGGTATCATCACCTTCCTTTCCGGAGATTACGAAAAAGCCTTGCCCAGATATTTCGCAGCCTTGACACTGTTTGAAAAGCAAAATGATAAGGAGGGGATTGCTGCTGTCAACAACGAGATGGCGGTTTTTTACAGCAAGCAGGGCGATCTCATCAATTCATTCAAGTGTCTCGACAGAGCCGAGAAACTCTGCCGGGATACCGGCGATCTCGAAAAGCTCGGAACCAATTTGGGAAATCGCGGTGCTATCCTTGCGAAGCACAAGCGTTATACCGAAGCAGAGCCGTACTTCCTGGAGGTTTATGAGATCAGAAAAAAAACAAATGACAGTACAGGACTTGGTTATGTGTTGTTGGACCTTGCCGACATTGCCCGGCGGAAAGGTGATATCAAAACCGCCCTCATCGATATCGACCGTTCCACTGCCATCAGGAAGAACATTGGAGACATGCAGGGCGTGGCGATCAATCTGATCACTAAAGGAGAGTTGTTTCTGACTTCCCACCAATATCAGGAAGCCCTGCCATGGCTAGAAGCTGGGATAGAAAAATCTACCTCGCTGGGGTACACCGACCTGGCGAGAGAAGGCCACGATGCATTGGCCAACGCCTACATTGGACTTGGCGACTACCGAAATGCTTACATCCAGCGTGAAAAGTGGCATGCCCTGTCGGATAGTTTGTTCAACATCGCCAAAACAAAAGTCATCAATGAACTTCAGACTAAATACAACACTGAAAAAAAAGAGATGCAGTTGGCTGAACAACAACTGACATTGGAGAGAAACCGATGGCTGATCTTACTGCTGCTTTTTGCCCTGGGTCTGCTTACTGCCCTGGTTTTCATACTCCGGCGACAAACGGAAATAAAAAAGAAGCAGGAGAAACTCAGGATAGAAAAAGAGTATCAAAATCAATTGATCGAATCAACGATCGCCTCACAGGAAAAGGAGCGGGCGCGGTTTGCTAAAGACCTTCACGACGGCTTCGGTCAGCTCATTTCATCAGCCAAGCTTTTCCTGAGCAAATCGAAGGAACCCGACACATCGGCGGCGCGTGACTTGTTGGATCAAATGCACCTTGAAATAAGGAACATCGCATTCGCACTCTTGCCAGGCACCCTTGTGAATGAAGGTTTGCTAAGCGCCATCCGTGAGTTGGCGAGCCGGATCAACGCCTCTGGAACCATCACACTCGATGTCGATGGAACTAACATGGAAGACCGCCTGCCGGAACAGATGGAAGTCTCCCTATATCGGGTCTCCCAGGAATGGATCAACAATATCCTGAAGTACGGAAATGCCACGCTTATTCATTTGCAGCTTGTCAAGCACGATGACTACCTCTCCATGGTGATTGAGGATGATGGAGCGGGCTTCGATCCGGCCTTGCTTGACAACGGAACCGGAAACGGGTGGAAAAACATACAATCAAGAATCCGCCTGCACCGGGGTACCGTGAGGGTAGAATCTGCTGCTGGTATTCGCGGAAGCATTCTGATGGCGGATGTTCCGCTCGACACGATGGTTCCCCATTCGGCGATGATCAGCGAAAAGAACAATCGCCCATGAAAGTCATACTCGTCGATGACCATAAGATCCTCATTGAAGGAATCGCGCGACTTCTGGAGCGGGATCATGACATTGTGGGCATTTTTACCGAGCCAAAACAGGTGCTGCGTTTTCTTGAGCACCATCAGGCCGACGTGTTGATCACGGACTACGAAATGCCTGGGATGGACGGGATCAAGCTTTTCCAGGAGTGCGTTGAAATACAGCCACTCCTGAAAGGTGTATTGTTAAGTATGCATGATGAGGCCGCGCTTGTTAAACGGTGTACGGAAGCCGGCATGAGTGGCTTTCTGTTGAAGAATATCAATCAATTAGAATTGGGAAACGCCCTGCAAAAAATTTCCGAAGGGCATACCTATCTGAGCGCTGAGTTGACTCAAAAGTTGATCAGAATGAATAAGGTCCCCGTTCTTTCCACCCGGGAACTTGAGGTACTGCGATTGATTGTTCGGGAATATTCCAACAAGCAGATCGGTGCTGCCTTGCACCTCAGCGAGCGGACTGTGGAGACCTACCGGAAAAATCTGTTCAGGAAGGCAAATACCAACAACATCGTGGGGCTGATCAAGTATGCCTATGCCAACAAGATAGTGTGACGGTATCCGTACTGGTACGGTAGTCGTTTTCCGTGAAATTGGGTAAAGCACCTCTTGGGTTCCCGGATAGTTTTGCTCATCACAAAACTAACCGGAACAAATCATGAAAAAATTACTTATCGCCGGCATGGTGCTGCTTCTGTCAGCAGCCGCACATGCTCAAAAACCGATTGAGATCAAGGATGTCTCTGGGTCGGGTCAGAAGAAATTTAAAAAATCGCCCAAACGGATTTTCATTGCGCAATTCAGGGTGAACTATCAGTTGCTTTATAGTCAGGTAGAAAAGGCTGCGGGTGGTGGCACGATTGGGGGTGGCTATCGCGGCGAAGCCAAAGCAGGGCTTACGATGGCGGTAAAGGGGATCGAGAGTGCCGACCTGATTGAGACTACTGACAAACTCTATCGAGAGTTTGTGACGAATATCACCAAGGAAGGCTACGAGGTTATCTCCATCGACGAAGCATCTGCGGCTAAGTCGTATGAAGGTTGGGAGCGAAAAACGGGAGGTACACTGAATGAATCCCAGTATCCGGGCTATATCACCTCCATCCCCACCGGGTATGAGTACTTCGTAAAGAAAACTAACAGTAGCGGCAAAGAGAAATCGAGTTTCGTAGACAACTCCCTGAAGATTTCAGGTGACCTGAATGTAACCGTTGTGAAAGTCAACGTGGTGATTCCATTTGTGGAAGATGCGGAGTCGGCAGCAAGTAAAACATTGGGCAAGGCCGCTGGCGGTTTGGCAAAAGTAGTTTTACGACCGTACCTGCGTGTAGAAAAGGATCCTGTGGCTATGTCAGGCACATTCAGTACGGATGCGGCGCTCACGCAGGTGACGTATGCGTATAAAGAGAGCATGGGCAGTATGGGAGCCACGTACCTGCGACTGAAGTCAAACATTGATATCCCTGGTATTTTCGAAGACAAAAAATATAAAGCGGTCGAAACCGCAGACACCGACCTGTGGGGTACCCAGGCCGGGGCATTGACCATCTTCAATGTAACGGACCGGTATCTTTCGAAGACGCAGCCTTTGCCTGTTGACGCCAATCAATACAAGCAAGGTGTTGCAAACGCAGTTAGCAATTATCTCCGAGCTACGCTGGACGAGTATTTATCGTATGCAAAATGATTGAATCAGTAGCCAATTTGGGTGAAAATAAACGCTGGAGAATTGAGGATCGGTACTTCTTTCGCTGAGTTGTTCCGGTCGGAAGTTGGGAAAAAGGTCCCGCTGTGAGGTGGGACCTTCTACTTCCAGTCGACGTTTGATATTACAAACGGGATTCTGTCTATAAATCAATTCTCGTTATCTCATTCCTCGAAACAGAAATCCGTTTTTGTGATTCAAGTTTCTTGAGGAGCCGCGAGATGACTTCTCTCGACGAATTGAGATCATCCGCAATTTCCTGATGAGTAACCACGATGCTATCTCTCTTTACGGAATCAAATTGACGTTTTAAGTAAAACTCCAGCTTCTGGTCCATGGAATGAAAAGCCACCTGGTCAATGACTTCAAGCAATTCATTGAAGCGTGAACGATAGGTTTCCAGCACGAAATAGTACCACTGGCGATACTCCTTCATGAGTCCGTCCATGAGCCCGATCGGGATCGCTAAAGCCTTCACAGGCGTGATCGCCCGCGCCTTCACAGCACTTGCCTCGTTTTTCGTTGCACAGATCATGGAGAGCGCGCAGGCATTTCCTTTTTCCAGGTAGTAAAGGAAAAATTCTCCGCCGTCATCACCTTCACGATACAGCTTCACACGACCCTCCAGAATGAGGAGGGAATTTTTGAAATACTGACCCGGCCGCATCAGCATTTCGTCCTCTTCGAATTCCACAATGTTTCCGATTGTCTCCAGGTGTCGCGCCAGGTCGGCATCGAATTGCGGGAAGATTTTGTTAAGCTCCATAGATAAAGGTGTTTGATCTGCAAGAATGCAAGCATTGACATTGGATATCATTGTCCCCATCAATGATCGCGAAAAATAGTCCAACGATTTATTTTTAAAAAAAAGTCATACCTGGGTGACTTTTATCACCGTCGATAAGCCGGCGGCTTCCGATTTTTGAACCATCGGACTAAAACAGACCCAAACACTATGAAAATCGAACAAATTTATACAGGATGCCTCGCGCATGGCGCATACTATATTCTGTCTGGTAAAGAAGCGGCAATCGTCGACCCTTTGAGGGAAGTGGATCAATATATCACGCGTGCAAAAAGGGATGGGGCTACAATCAAATATGTGTTTGAAACCCACTTCCATGCTGATTTTGTTTCGGGGCACCTCGACCTGGCAAAAAAGACAGGTGCAACGATCGTTTACGGGCCGACGGCGACTCCGAATTTTCCGGCTCACGTTGCCGTCGATGGCGAAGAGTTTAAGTTGGGCGACATCACGATAAAAGCCCTGCATACCCCTGGTCACACCTTGGAATCGACAACCTATCTGTTGAAAGATGAGGGTGGCAGGCAGCAGGCCATCTTCAGCGGTGATACACTCTTCCTTGGTGATGTTGGAAGACCTGACCTTGCACAAAAACCCGGAGTGATTACGAAAGAGGATTTGGCGGGTATGCTGTTCGACTCGCTGCGCACAAAGATTATGACACTTGCCGACGAAGTGGTGGTGTATCCGGGTCATGGCGCCGGCTCAGCGTGCGGAAAAAAAATGATGAGAGAAACTGTTGACACCCTGGGGCATCAACGGAAATTGAACTACGCGCTTCGTGAAAATATGACCCGACCTGAATTCATCAAGGAAGTTCTCGAAGGTCTCGAAACACCTCCCGGCTACTTCCCGGAAAATGCACGATTGAACAAAGAGGGCTACACGAGTATAGACGAGGTGTTGCTTCGTGGTAGCCGGGCTTTGAAACCTGAAGAATTTGAATTGGTGGCGAATGAATCCGACGCTTTGGTGCTCGACACGCGTGATGCACAAGTCTTTGCAAAAGGATTCATTCCGCGATCTGTCAACATCGGCGTTGATGGGAACTTCGCCCCGTGGGTCGGCGCGCTAATCCCGGGCGTTAACCAACCGCTGCTGATCATCGCAGAACCGGGTCGTGAAACGGAAGTGGTTACACGGCTTGCTCGGGTAGGATTCGACAATGTGCTCGGATTTCTCGCTGGAGGTTTCAACACATGGAAAAATGGAAACTACCAGGTCGATACCATCGAATCGATCAGTGCATCCGCGTTTGAAAGAAGGACTTCAAACGGCAATGTCACGGTAGTCGATGTCAGGAAGCCTGATGAATACAAGGCGGGGCACGTATCCGGCTCTGAAAATATTCCGCTTGAATCACTTAATAATCACCTTGCTGAGATCGGTCGCGAACAGCTAGTTTATGTTTATTGTGCTGCGGGTTACAGATCGATGATTTCATGCTCCATTCTGAAATCGCGAGGCTGGGATAATATCATAGATGTCGACGGCGGATTCAAAGCCATTTCTTCCACGACGGTTCCTGTGACCACCGAAGGAAGTGCGAAAATATAAGCGTGGAATACAAAGTATAACGATGTTATGAAAAAGTGGATTATTCCTGCCCTGGGGCTGATGTTTGGAGCGCTCGCCGGATATATATATTGGAGTTATGTTGGTTGCGTATCCGGATCTTGTCCGATCACGTCGTCACCGGTCAACAGCACGATGTATGGTGCTCTGCTCGGAGTCACCACGGCAAATCTGTTCTCGACCTCGCGTAAATGAAAAATATGTATCAAAAGAGCTCTTTCCCGCCTCTGTGACTTTTATCACAGAGATCCTGGGGATGTTGTGATACTTTTAAAATAAAAAATATGAAAAAGAATATGGGTACTATCGACCGTGCAGTCCGGGTGTTGCTGGCGGTCCTCTTTATTGCCTTGTATGCGGCTGGTGTCACTACTGGAACCGTGGGGTTAGTCCTTGTTGGGCTGGCGGTGATTTTTCTGCTCACGAGCTTTGTCAGTTTTTGTCCTCTATATCTCCCGTTTGGATTGAGCACATTGCGTAAAAAATCAGCCCAAAAAAATTAAAGACCTATATGATCGACGCACTTAAAAAAATGTTGGGCCTGGGTCCATCCGTGAACTACGCAGACTTAGTGAAGAACGGAGCCATCATTCTCGACGTAAGGAGTAAGGCCGAGTTTGCTTCAGGTCATGCCAAAGGATCCGTCAATATTCCAGTAGACCAGCTTGCAGCCAATTTGCACCGACTGCCCCGCAAGGAGCAAACGGTGATCACAGTTTGTGCCTCCGGCATGCGGAGCTCGGCGGCGAGACAGATGTTGCTTTCAAAGGGTTATACGTCTGTGTTCAATGGCGGGCGGTGGATAAGTTTTCAGAACTAGATTTAGGTCTGTTCCTGTTAGCTACCAAGGGCTGACCTGTTGCAGCTCGTTTTAAGTTGATGTTACGGGAACTGGACTATGCCTGCGTGTCGACAGGTATTGAATGACAATTTGCTTCATGATTGACCTTCTCTGATTCTATTTTTTTGAGGTAGCCAAGCTACCTTGCGTATCTGCTTCAACTTTTTCTTTGATTTTCAGCGGTTTATGATTCGGATCATAAACGAATCATGTACTGGGTTCCACCTTTATGATAATTAAAGTAAAGGCGTGAAAAAAAGGTTGACCATGCCGGGGTTCCTGATAGATCATAATTCGATTCGAAATCCCATTCTAATGGCATTCGTGACCAAAGTCATGATTGAGGCTGTTAAAAATCAGGTTAGCCGCAAAGCCTTCCAGGTAGGTTTGAGTCACCAACCGAATGCCAGTATGATTGATTTGGAAATCCTAAAAAGATACGGTGGCAAAGAAGTCAGTCTGAAAAAAGAGGAAGTCATTTTCAGAGAAACTGAAGAGGCTTTGAACTACTTCCAAATTATCAATGGGTCAATAAAAATGCACACGAACACCCCGGATGGCAAGGAATTCATTCAGGGAATTTTTAAGGATAATGACAGTTTTGGCGAGCCCCCGCTCTTTTGCTCATTTCCATATCCTAGTACCGCAATTGCGTTGGAACCGAGTCGCGTTGTAAAACTTGCCAAGGATCAGTTCTTCGCTCTGCTTCACGATAATTTCGAGATTCACTTACAGCTGGATAAAGTTTTGTGCGAGCGCCTGAAATACAAATCGATGATTCTCTCTGAGATTGCTTCCTACGATCCAGAACACCGGATCCTCAGCCTGCTGAAATACTTCAAGAGTAGTTCAGGGCAAATCCAAAAATTTGGCGCACAAAGTATAGCAATCAGCAACGAATTCATAGTGCCTTTTACCAGGCAACAGATAGCTGATATGAGTGGGTTGCGGGTGGAGACCGTGATACGTACTGTCAAGAAGATGGAAGAAGAGGGTAAGCTTCGTGTAATAAGCCGAAAGATTGCGTTCTGAGAACCTAACTAAAAATAAAAATGAAACGAATAATAATGATTCTGGCCACAATGGTTTTTGCTTGCGCGCCGGATAAAAAGGATGTAAACAATGAAGACTACCCCGATCCTCCGAAAGAATCGGCAGTGGAGGCGATTATCGCTGATCCTACGAAAGGCATTGGCGCCGTGAAAACCGTTACGTTGAAAACTCCGCTCGAACAGGATCGGGTGGGTCGCGGCCTGGCAATTTACGAAATGAAGTGTTCCGCCTGTCACAAACTCGATGATCAACGACTTGTGGGACCAGGCTGGAAAGATATCACTGCCCGGAGGCAGCCTGAATGGATCATGAACATGGTGACCAACGTTGATATCATGCTCGACAAAGATCCCGAAGCGCAAAAACTCTTTGAATTATGTCTTGTCAGAATGCCGAATCAGAACATCTCTATCGGAGATGCTCGTGATATACTCGAATTCATGCGCAAGAATGATGGGGCAAAATAGGAAGATCGAAATTTTAAAAACCTTAATAAAATCAGCAATGAAAATCATGATCAAACAGGCTGCGCTTGTCTTCCTTGCAGGTACAGCCTTTCTATTCAGCGGTTGTAAACCGCAAGGACCCAAGGAGGCCGTAGTGGGCAATGCCGCGGCGAAGGTGTATGTAGCACCTGGCAAGTATGATGAGTTTTATAACATAGTGTCTGGTGGCTTCAATGGTCAGATGTCAGTGTACGGCCTGCCCTCCGGTCGATTGTTTCGCATTATTCCGGTATTTTCCCAGTTCGCAGAAAGCGGCTATGGATACAGTGAAGAAACCAAGCCTATGCTCAACACGTCACATGGATTTGTACCCTGGGATGACTTGCATCACATTGCACTCTCTCAAACGAATGGCGAGCACGACGGCAGATGGGCTTTCGGTAATGGTAACAATACGCCTCGTGTGGCGAGAGTCAGCCTCAAAACTTTTAAGACTGAGGAAATTCTTGAGCTCCCAAACAGCGGCGGTAATCATTCTTCTCCATTCGTAACGGAAAACAGTGAATACATTGTTGCAGGAACACGATTCAGTGTTCCCGTTGGTGATAACAGAGATGTGCCAATCAGCACCTATAAAGAGAACTTTAAGGGAACGATCAGCTTCATTAAGATCGATCCGCAATCAGGCCGAATGAATATAGCCTTTCAGCTCAACACACCCGGAGTCAATTTTGACTTGTCACGTGCGGGTAAAGGCCCGTCGCACGGTTGGTTCTTCTTCTCCTGCTACAATACCGAACAGGCTTATACCCTGCTTGAAGTCAATGCAACGCAGAAGGACAAAGACTTCATTATGGCAGTAAACTGGAAGAAAGCGGAAGAATACATCGCTCAGGGTAAGGGCACTAAAGTGAAAGCCAAATTTGCGCACAACCTTCTGGATGAAAAGCCACACACGGCAACTTCAGAGATGCTAACAGAGGTGCTGCAGTTAGACCCTACCGTGCTTAAGGATATCATCTACTTTATTCCTTGTCCAAAGTCGCCGCATGGATGTGATACGGACCCCACCGGTGAATACATTGTTGCATCGGGCAAGCTCGCCGCACTTATTCCTGTTTTTTCATTCACCAAAATTCAGAAAGCTATCGCTGACAAGGACTTTGAAGGTGATTTTGCGGGTATTCCTGTGATTAAATACGAGGCGGCGCTCCATGGTGAAGTCAAGAAGCCGGGTCTTGGGCCGCTTCATACTGAGTTCGATGAAAAAGGAAATGCTTACACTTCCTTCTTTGTTTCTTCCGAAATTGTGAAGTGGAATGTGCAGACGCTGGAAGTACTGGACAGAGTACCCACCTACTATTCTATCGGACATTTGTGCGTACCTGGCGGGCCGACTAAAAAGCCACATGGAAAATATGTAATTGCATATAATAAGATTACGAAGGATCGCTATCTGCCAACAGGCCCTGAACTGACACAGTCGGCGCAACTCTATGATATTTCAGGGGACAAGATGCAGCTGTTGCTTGACTTCCCCACTACGGGAGAGCCGCACTACGCCGAGGCAATTCCGGCGAGCCTGGTGATGCCGAACTCAACCAAAATATTCAAGATTGAAGAAAACGAGCATCCCTACGCTGCAAAGGGCGAGAAGATGGCAACGGTCGTAAGAAAAGGCAACGAGGTGCACGTGTCCATGACTGCTATTCGTTCCCACCTGGTACCGGATAATATTGAAGGAATCAGGCTCGGCGATGTCGTTTACTTCCACGTCACCAACCTTGAACAGGATTGGGATGTACCTCACGGCTTCGCCATTAAAGGTGCGGCGAACGCAGAGATACTAATTATGCCCGGAGAGACACAAACGCTGAAATGGGTACCCGATGAAGTAGGTGTTGCTCCGTTCTATTGTACGGATTTCTGCTCGGCCCTTCATCAGGAAATGCAGGGGTATGCGCGAGTTTCTCCCGCTGGAAGCAAAGTGCCGCTCAAGTTTTCGACTGGCGTCATTGCCAATGAAAAAGACTCGACTCAGTAAGTTACTTTCATAGTTTACAGGTTGGGTGAGGCGCTCCGACTAAAAGGAGCGCCTTTAATACAAATATCTGTGCATGAAGCATCTCAAACCCTTTACACGAATATTCATCGCCATTTCGGCGGTGGCACTGGTGAGTGCCTACTTCGTACCGTTGTGGCAGATCCTCATGTGGGCGCCGCAATACCCTGAAGGACTGACGATGAAAATCTGGATCAACACGCTTTCAGGGGAAGTGCGGACGATCAGTGCGCTGAATCATTATATCGGTATGAAAACAATCGAAGTAGAGATGTTCCCGGAGTTCGGTTACATGATCTATATCGTCGCGGTCATCATAGCTATTGGCCTCCTCGCCGCGGTCATGAATCGTTTCATCGGCCTGATGATTTTCTTTTGTTCCATCATGGCGGCCGGCCTTGGCGCGCTACTGGATTTCTACCTGTGGGGATACGATTATGGACATAATCTCAATCCTGAAGCACCAATTAAGATTGAAGGGATGAGCTATCAACCTCCGCTGATCGGAACCAAGCAGCTTTTGAACTTCACCGCTTTTTCCGGACCTGATATCGGCGGATGGGTTTTCATAGTAGCTGGAATCCTGCTCTTTGGCTTGCTAATTTATGAATGGAGAACAAACAAATAGAGATGAATAAGTTCTACATCCTGATCGTTGCGCTGATTATGATAGGTGCCTGTACGACGGAACCGGAGCCGATCAAGTATGGCACAGACGTTTGTCACACGTGTAAAATGACGTTAATGGACTCCAAGTTTGGGGCAGAACTGGTAACAAAAAAGGGGAAGGTCTACAAGTTTGATGACATGCGTTGTTTTTTCAATTACTACAATTCCGGATTCGAGCCTGCTGACACTTACGCACATATTTTGGTGACAGACTACGCAGACGCTGGTAAACTCATCGACGGATTAAATGCATTTTATGTCTCTTCCCCGGAGATTCGCAGCCCGATGGATGGTCAGGTTGCAGCGTTTAGCTCTAAAGCCACGATGGACAGTTTCAAAAAGCAATGGAATGGAATTTACCTGACATGGGGCGAGGTAACAACACAGTACAAGTAAGAGCTGCCCTGACGACTGCGTTGCTGTTGTTGAGCAGTATAAGTGCTCTGTCGCGAACACTTGTTGTCGAAAAAACGGGTGGGATAACTATCCGGCAGGCAATCGCTGCAGCCCTTGATGGCGATACCGTGCGCATCATGCCAGGAGTTTACAAAGAAGGTAATCTCATTATTCGGAAGTCCATTACAATTCTTGGAGTTGGGCTTCCTGTGCTGGATGCTGAGAATAAATACGAGATATTTACTATTGCCGCCAGAGGAGTGACTATTTCCGGGCTCAAGCTGATTAACACGGGTGTTGCCAGCATCAACGACATTTCAGCCATAAACGCAATAGAATCGGATGAATTACAAGTGCTGAACAATCAATTCGAAAATACATTCTTCGGGATTCACCTTGCCAACTGTAGAAAGAGCCTGATCGAAGGCAATAGACTTCACTCGAATGCGAAGGCGGAACACCAGATTGGAAACGGGATTCATGCGTGGAAATGTGACTCAATTACGATCAGGAACAACGAGGTGAATGGGCATCGCGATGGAATCTACTTTGAGTTCGTTACCAACTCGCTGGTGGAAGCTAACTACAGTCACCACAACATGCGATATGGGCTGCACTTCATGTTCTCACATCATGACCAATATCACAGGAATATTTTTCGTGACAACGGTGCCGGTGTGGCGGTCATGTACACAAAATCAGTGACCATGACCGGTAACCGGTTTGAGGACAATTGGGGCTCTTCATCCTATGGACTTCTTCTGAAAGATATTGGGGACAGCTTCATTGGCAAGAATTACTTTAAAAAGAACACCGTTGGTGTATACATCGAAGGTTCCAGCCGGTGTAGGTTTGATAAGAATTCTTTTGAGAGGAATGGTTGGGCAGTGAAAATTCAAGCCAACTGTGACGCAAATATTTTTAGTGGAAATAATTTTCTTGGAAACACCTTTGACCTCAGTACCAACGGATCCCTCGTACTCAATACCGTCGACAGTAATTACTGGGATAACTACCAGGGCTATGACCTCGACAAGAATGGTGTGGGTGATGTTCCATATCACCCCGTTAGTCTCTATTCAATGGTCGTGGAAAAAATGCCTTCGTCCGTTATGCTGTGGAGGAGTTTCCTGGTTTATCTGTTAGACAAAACCGAAGAGGTGGTACCTTCCATAACTCCCGACAATCTTAAAGACCTGCACCCGATGATGAGGAAGTATGATTAGAGTCGCTGACGTATCGAAGCGGTTTGGAAAGCTCGAGGCCCTGAAGTCCATCAATCTGGATTTCAGCGCTGGGAAATCTTATGCAATGATTGGCGCCAATGGGTCCGGCAAGACAACGCTCATCAAATGCATCCTCGGCATGGTAATCCCGGATTCTGGAATCATAACGGTGAATGAAAAGGAAATTTCCGGTGATTGTTTATACCGGAGTCAGATCGGTTACATGCCCCAGATCGGCAGATACCCAGAGCAGATGAAGATCGGGCAAATATTCGATATGATCAGAGACCTCAGGGGCGAGGATGCGAGGCTTGATGAAGATCTTATTCGTGAATTCAAGCTTGACAGGTTGAGAGACAAGCGCATGCACACGTTGTCTGGGGGTACGCGGCAAAAAGTGAGTGCTTCTTTGGCTTTCCTTTTTGACCCATCAATCCTCATTCTGGACGAGCCGACTGCAGGACTTGATCCCATGGCTGTAGAGGTTCTGAAGGCAAAGATCCTTTCTGAATCGAACCGTGACAAAGTTTTTCTGATCACCAGCCACATCATGAGCGATCTTGACGAGCTCTCCTCGCACCTGGTATATATGGAGGAAGGCAAGATACTCTTCAACGACACCATCAATTTACTCAAAGAGGAGACCGGTGAGTTCAAACTGGGCCGCGCGGTGGCTACGATTATGAAACGAAACCTGAAGGAGGCTGAAAAGTTATGATCCGCATAGGCAAATATGTGATGTATGACATTGTGCGAAACCGTTTCGTACTGCTGTATACCATCTTTTTACTGGTGATAACGCTTAGCATGTTCAGCCTCGACAGTGACACTGGAAAATCAACACTTAGTTTGCTAAATATTGTGCTACTGGTCGTTCCTCTGATAAGTGTGATCTTCACAACCATCCATTTTTTTAATTCCTACGAATTCATTGAACTGCTGCTCTCACAGCCCGTTAGCCGTACAACGATATTTTTTTCGGAATTTCTTGCAGTCGCATTCTCGCTAAGTGGTGCGTTTCTGGTCGGTGTGGCTTTGCCACTAATGGCTTTAAATGGTTCCGAGAGTTCCGTATATCTCATCCTTTCAGGACTGCTGTTGACATTTGTATTTGTTGCGTTGGGTTTTGCTTCATCCGTCTTCACGCGCGACAAGGCCAAGGGCATTGGAATGTCACTGCTCTTCTGGTTCTATTTCACGTTGATCTATGATGGGTTCGTACTTTATATTATTTATTCTTTCGCCGACTATCCCCTTGACAAGATCACTCTTGCACTGATTTCACTAAATCCGGTCGATCTTGCAAGGATCATTATTCTTCTGAAGCTTGATATTTCTGCACTGATGGGTTACACGGGTGCGTTTTACAAAAATTTCTTTGGTTCAAGCCTGGGAGTGATGTACTCGTTGACGCTCCTTATTTTATGGACAATCCTGCCGCTTGCGATGGCCATGCGCAAATTCGCGCGTAAGGATATTTGAACAAGTCATGTTGTTTCTGGGGAGTCAGGCTAGTTTCTTCGTTTTGCCAGAGTCGACCTTGGCCGACAGGAAACCTTCCGTCATACGTAATAACCAATGCGAGATTGGTTGAACCAATACTGAACTGATTTTAATCAGCTCAGTAATGGATATTTTTTCAACAGGCTTACGACTAAAGTCATATTCGGGCTTCAACCCATTGAGGACTTTTGTGTAGCGGATAAAAAATTCCTTCATCATCAACAGCTAAAAAAGACAAATCCCCTATACCATGAAATCATACATTCTATTTACGAGCGCGATTGCAGTTGCGGCGCTTCTTTCTTGTTGTGGTGGCAGATCAGACCAGTCAACAGCTCAGGTGGAAGAGACAACGCCCGGCGCCGGCCAGTCTGCCGTAACCGACAACGACTCTCAGAAAGACGTTGTTAGAATAGCGACCGGATCACCTGACCACACCACACTCGTTGCCGCGCTTAAGGCTGCGGCATATGTGGATGCCTTATCCAACGCCGGCCCCTTTACTGTTTTTGCACCGACCAATGCAGCTTTTGAAAAACTTCCGGCTGGCACGGTGGATGGACTGCTGAAACCTGAGAAGAAGGACGACCTAAGGAATATTCTGGAATATCACGTGGCGGTTGGAGTCTATAAACTTGACTATCTGCGCGATGGCCAGAAAATAAATCAGGTTAATCTTGATGATGTGGTGATTGGGTTGAAAGATGGGAAATACACAGTTAACGGAGCTAATATTACGGGCTCAATTCCCGCGGCCAACGGTATCATTTATGTAATTGACGCAGTACTTTTGCCATCTGGTAAAAAGTAGTCCACCATTCATGGCAAAGAAAGATCTTAACAGTCGGGCGGATGTCGTCAGATTGGTGGACTCGTTCTATGAGAAAGTAAAGGCAGACACTTTGCTGTCTCCGGTATTTAGTCACCTTGACTGGGAGGTTCACATGCCGGTCATGTACAACTTTTGGTCCTCCATGCTATTCGGTGACATGACGTATCAGGGGAGTCCGTTTCAAAAGCATCTTCACCTCAAAATAAACGCCTCACATTTTTCAAAATGGCTTGAGCTGTTTCATCAAAGCGTTGACGAACTCTTCGAGGGTGACAAGGCCCGCGAAGCCAAGGATCGCGCCCGAAGCATAGCTGGGATCTTTCAGCACAAAATGGGGCTTTCAACGATGTAACCCGTCGTCAAGACCGTCGGTCATGATAGGACTGAGACGGCCTATGGTTCTTCGAACAGAAGAAAATGACCACGGCTTGTTTATGAACCTTGCGGTTTTTTGTATTTCCTGGCGCGGCAATTTGTTGATTGCGCAACTTCTCAATTCGCGCCACTAACCTCCATTGCGCGCCTCTTTCGGGGTAATCCCCAAGACACGCTTGAACAATGCATTAAACGTGGAGAGTGAATTGAACCCGGAATCCATGGCAATAGCCTCTATGGTATAATGACTCAACGATGGATCTTTTAACTTTTTTAATGCTTCCTGCAGACGGTATGTATTTACGAAATTCCAGAAGGGAGTCTTGCCGCACATGTTGATGGCCTGCGAAATGTGATTTCGACTCAGGTGCATCCGGGTGGCTAACTCATCCAATCCAAAGTCCTGATCCAGGAATGGCCTGTGTTCATCAAAAAAAACCTCTATCTGTCTGAATATTTTCTCTGCATCTGCAGGCTGAAGTCCGGACTTTGCGTAACGATCCTGTGGCAGAATGCCTCTCAATTTGCTGACCGCCTTCTCAAAACGTTCGAAGGAAAACGGTTTTAGCAGATAGTCAATCACGTTGTATTCAAATGCTTCCAGAGCGTGTTCGGAGTAAGCCGTCACGAGGATGACCTTTGCTCCCTTCAGCATGCTGGCACGTAGCGCCTGCAAACCGGTCATCTGAGGCATTTGTATATCCAGAAAAATAACATCGGCTGTTTCATGTTTCAAGACTTCCAATAATTCAAAAACATCGGAACACCGGGCGACGATCTCCACATCGCCGCAACGCTGTGCGTAGTTTCCCAATACAAACCAGCTGTTCTGCTCATCGTCGACGACTATGGATCGTATCACAGACGCCTCTTATTTATGTTGATCATAAAATATGCTTCAAAGACACCTTTACTTTTTTGGGTTGTGAAAATCATATCCCTGCCATACTCAATAAACAGTCGTTCCTGTGTATTGCGAAGGCCGACGCCGGCGGATGAATTCGAATGGCCCGATTCGGGATATGAATTTTTCACGTGATATTCCAGGCTCCCGTTTTTCACCTGTAAAAAAATCCTGATCCAGCCAGACCCTGTTTCTTCTGCAACGCCATGTTTGAAGGCATTCTCTACAAATGTGAACAATGTCAATGGCGGAATAAAAATGTTGTCCATGTTTTCAGGAAATATCGCATCGACCTTCACTTTTCCGGCGTAACGGACAGATTCGATCCCGACATAATCCCGGATGAAATTCACCTCCTCCAGCAAAGAGACCCTATCCAGTCGCGAACTGGTGATGATGTACCGCATCAGATCTGAAATCTGAAGTATGAATTGTGGGGCCTGATCAGATTTCTGTAACGACAGACTGTACAGATGATTGAGCGTGTTAAAGAAGAAGTGTGGTTGTAACTGTGTGCGCAGCAAAGACAGTTCTGCAGCCATTTTCTCCTTGACGAGTCGCGCATTGGCTTCTCTTTGTTCATAAGACATCCTGATGCCCTCCGCCGTGAGTGCAAATAATAATGTTGAATTGATATAAGTGAGCCGCTTGCTGATCCTGCTCACGTCCCAAAACTGTTCGGCCGGGCCGGCCAACTCGACGCTTCCTGGTGCTATGTAAAACACGAACACCTGGTTCAATAATCCGCCCAGCAACGACGTTGCGATCAAAGTCAGAAAGAATAGAGCATAACGCCTTTTTAGGAAAAAGCGCGGTACAAGAATCAGCAATGCCACGTACACGAGAAAAAGTTTAGGTGGCAACAACCAACCCTGCCTGATCATTGCCACCTCAAATGTCTCACCCGGACCACGCCAAAGCGTCGCGTACAGCAGGATGTAAATAACCCATGCAAGAAGGTGTATGACAAAGACGCGAGGCCTGCTCATGCCCAAAGATAGCCGCGCGAATGCACTCTGCTGTTGCCGGGCCTGTAGGCTCGTCAGAACCTGTATTCAGATTGTCTTATCGGCGTGTAAGGCCATCAGTTAAACGTCCTGCCAATTGTCACTTTTGGAAAAAAAATGCATATGAACCGAATCCTATTGTTTTTCATGTTGCTCCCGCTTATAGCACATTCACAGAAAATAAAACGAATAACCAGCGTCAACGATTCTTATCCTGCACTATCACCGGACGGACAAACATTCCTGTTTCAATCAGACCGCTCGGGCGACGTTGAAATATGGTCGATGAAAGCAGACGGAACGAGCTTAAGAAAGTTGACCAACAGCAGTGGGTATGATGGCAACCCAGCTGTTTCGCCGGATGGAAAAACCATCGCGTTCACCTCGACGCGTGACGGTGACCTTGAGATTTATGTCATGTCCATGGACGGCTCGGGGCAGAAGCGGCTGACTTCGACGAAAGGTAATGATGGTCATCCCCATTGGTACCCGGATGGCTCAAGAATTATCTTCAATTCTGCGAGAACGTCAGATTTTCCCGGAAAAAGATTTGTCGACGAAATATATTCCATGAAATCAGACGGTTCGGATGTGCAGCAATTGACCGATCTGAAATCCGTTTCAACGTTTCCCAATGTGTCCCCCGATGGAAAAAAGATTGTGTTCCGCGGGTCAACCGCCACGCCAGCCTATGCCTGGGATATGACATCCAGAACCGGAGATCTGAATTCCGAAATATTTGTGATGGACATCGATGGGAAGAACATTCAGAATATCAGCAACAGTCCATCGTTCGATGGATGGCCATCGTGGTCGCCCGATTCTCGGAAGATTGTATTTGCTTCCAATCGAAGCGGCAAAGCAAATGCAGGGCAGTTATATGTTTGCAATGCTGACGGAACGGACTTTCAGCAACTGACCGAACTTTCGGGCGCTGTTGCACAACCTTCCTGGAGTCCTGATGGAAAATCTATTCATGCCTATCAGCTCTGGGAGACACCAGTTGAGCAGTACGGCTTTGTTGTGGAGATCCCGGTATTTACTTCCAATTCGAAAGTCATTGCTGGCACCTCCCGGCCTGTAACGACTGTGATTGATTGTTATCCCGTATTATCTCCGGATGGAAGAACCATTGTGTTTCATTCCAACCGCGGCGGTGACTGGGAAATTTATACGGTAGATGCGGAAGGAAAGAATCTAACGCAGCTGACCGATACCCAGGGCACGAACGCAGGGCCGGTCTGGTCCCCGGACGGGAAATCCATTGCGTTCGTATCTACACGAGACGATGACCCGGAGATCTACATCATGAATGCAGACGGTTCTTTTCAAAGAAGATTGACCAACACACCGGGTGATGACTCCCACGTTCATTGGTTTCCCGATGGCACGCGGGTGATATTCAATTCCGCGCGAAATACGCCAGACCTGACGAAGGAATGGAGCTTGCAATTCCATGACGTATATTCGATGACGATCGATGGCAAAACCGTTGAACGTTATACCGACAACAAGACGATCACAACGTACCCGTCTGTTTCACCCGATGGCACCATGCTTGCATTCAGAAGAGTGATCGACACCCCCGCGATAAACTGGGATATGACTTTAAACAAACGGGGACGCAACTCTGAAGCTTTCATCATGACCATTGGAAACAAGCAGCAGCTCAACGTCTCAACGCATTTTGCTTATGATGGGTGGCCGGCATGGACGCACGATAGCAAGTCGGTGATCTTCGCGTCGAACCGGACGGGAAAATTTGGTGGCGGTCAATTGTTTATTTGTGATCGGACGGGAAAGAATGTTCGCCAATTGACAGACTTACCGGGTTCCATTGTCCAACACAGCATCTCGCCCGATGGTAAGTATATTTTCGCCTTTCAAAGTTTCGAAACGCTCGACTCCGAGTATGGAAACATTATCCGGATCGAGATGCCGTGATCGGGACCCGGTTAATTTCGTTGGAGCGGTCCGGAGGGAGCGTTAGCGTTCGGGATACCAATCCGGCTTCAGCAAATGTGGTCTATGGTGCATGCTTACTCATCCAGTTTTTAATGAGTGGAGATTTCTCATTGTCATCACTCAAAAATGGTGATTTACCATTTTTTCAAAAAGCCGTCCTTTATTCTGCCGGTGCGGAACCGATCGTTTAGCAAGAATGGTCAATTCGCCCCGGGCATTCAAATGTAATTCTGTACTTTCATCCGCTAATTAAAAATAAAGGCTGAAATCCGACTTCGCTATGAACAGCTTTAAATTCGTCAGCCCGTTATCAGTTGTTTTCATTTTTCTCGCGATCAATTGTACGGCCCAACTCCGAATCACTTTCAATTTCGCCGCCGCTCAAAAGATAGCAGCGGCACTTGAACATCCGACCGACAGGACTTCGATTGAAAGTATTCTGCGAGAACCAGCTGTTAAGTCAATGATGTATCACTGCTCTGCGTTCGACAAAAGAATGACAGACTCGTCTTTTGTTGAGACGCTTTATCTTGTCTCGCACGATAAACCACTGTCCGCTGATCCTTTCAGGTTCAGACAGGCGAAGGAGAAGGTTCGGGAATGCAGGGCGCTAATCGACTATTGCAACAGCAATAAGACCAATCTTGAAACTGAAATCACCCGACAACTCGCTGTCTATGCTAACAAAGCGATCGAATTGAAAATTGAGGTGCTGGTGACCCTGGGCAGTAACTCGACGGGTTGGACGGATGACATTCTTCCAAATAATTTTGGAATGGATCTGCTGAACCTGCGCGGTGACGAAGTGGGTCTGAAACTGGTTTCTATCCATGAACTGTTTCACATGATTCAGAGTCGTACGTTCTCACAGCGTGCGCTGTCTGCCAACCGTACCATTGACCAATTGCTGCGCGAAACAATTCTCGAAGGCAGCGCTGTGATGGTTGCGGACTACACCAAAGTTAATTCAGGAGGGTCTTATGTTGCGTCGGAGAAAAAATCGTACGCAGCCAACCTCGGGAAACTCGAAACTTCTTTCGCACTTTTTGATGCGTTGTTGTTCCAGGCGAAGGATGATCCTAATCATTCGCAAGAGCAGCTGTACAACATTGGCCTCTCAGGTATGTACGATAGTCCATTCTATTTCGTGGGATACCACATCTGTCAGAAAGTAGAAGAGGCCATGGGTCGGAAAAAACTGGTAGATATGTACGAGTCCGACTTGCTGGGTGTTTATCTCGCATACATAGAACTTTATACTTCACGGACTGCTTTGGGTTTACCAAAGTTTTCAAAAACCACGGAACAGACTTTACGATCCCTGGCAACGGGAAAATAGTCTAAGCTCACCGACGACATAATCCGGGCTCAAAAAATCCTGCTGGCGATATACTCAATGCCGCGACGCAGGATGGCAAGTGATGCTGCGCAGGCCTAGTCACCTTCAACGTGTTCGATATTTGATTTTGCCTGTGACTCAGGCTTCCGTAATTTGAAAGAATTATGCGAACCTGCTTTTGCTCAATCTGTTTCCTGGTGGCGCATTTAGTTGCTGCACAACATTATTCAACCGTCAATTTCAAGTCGTCAGACCCTGTCCTCGATAGCGGATTCGCGTGGGCCAAGCGACAAGCGCTGATGTATGTACATCATGGAGGAGATCCGGTTGGGCCGTGGTACGAGGCTTCCTTGCCGGGGCGCGACGCATTTTGTATGCGCGATGTATCGCATCAACTCACCGGTGCAAACATGCTAGGACTTTCTCACATCAACCGAAATCTGCTGACGAAATTTGTGTCTTCTGTCGGCGCTACGCGTGATTGGTGCGGCTACTGGGAGATTGACAAGATGGATCGTCCTGCGCCGGTGGATTATACCAATGATCAGGACTTCTGGTACAATTTGCCCGCCAACTTCGATGTACTTAATTCTTGCTACAGACAACTGGAATGGACCGGGGAGCGTTATGTTTTCAATTCCCTTTTTCAGGAATTTTATATAAGAACGTTGGATGACTACGTGCAGCGCTGGGACACCGACCGCGATGGTGTCATGGAAGGAACTGCCTCTTCTGTTTATCCAAATCGTGGCATCGGCTCATACAACGAAGATCAGAACGGCATAACAGGCAGCGACCTCATCGCTGCGCAATACCTTGGAAATATCAGTTATCTGAAACTGTTGGAACGGATGGGTAAACTCACAGAGCGTAAATACAACAAAAGGGCGACTGAGCTTTGGCGAGCGTTCCATGCCACATGGTGGAACACATCAGGCTTCTATGAACAATTCCGTACCCGTGATGAAAAATGGTTGCGAAATGATCCCATGCAGTTGTTCCTGCTGCGCTGGGATTTTGTTCCGGCCGACCGGGGTGCACTCATTGTGAAAAATCTGCTGCTGCAAGTCGGAGAGATGAACGTGGAGATGTTGTCTTATTTTCCTCGTGAAGCTTACCGGTATGGTGATTCCGAATCGGCGACTAATCTTTTGAGGACTTTAACCTCGCCGGGACTTGCGCGCCGTGAGTATCCCGAAGTGTCGTTTGCGGCACTGGAGGCGTTCGCAGAAGGGTTGATGGGGGTGGAGGCACACGCCCCTGATAATTCCATTCGCTCACTGGCACGTTTGCCGAAGATGTTATCCTTCGCCCGGATAGAACATCTACCCGTGGTCGGTGCCGACATAAGCCTGGAGCATCGAGGTAACAGAAAATCGATCTTCACCAACCACTCGAGTCGCTCCGTACAATGGGTGCCATGTTTCTACACGGATCGCCCGAGTCTTTTGGTTAATGGGTCGAAGCAAAAGGGTACGCTGGCCGTGGATAAAAGCGGGCGTCGGTACGCCATGATCCAACTGCTCGTTGCGGCGGGTACAACTGCGGTGGTGGAGGTGAATTAACGGATTGGTCTCTTCGATCTGCAAAATCCCAGAAATTGAGATATTGGGAATGAGCCTGGAAATAAACAATTCCAAAGAGTGGACTGACTGTATGGATGACTTTCTTCCGGTGCTACGGCTTAATTGCCTAATAAACGAAGGGCCTATTTCACCAGACTTGGTCGGGCTAGGTGATATCCGATATCTTCGACTATATCTTTCATGATAAAGAAATATTTATTCGTTTTTGCTGTCTGCCCCTTGTTCGGAGTGTGTCAAAGTGACTTTGGTGCAAACGCTGAGACTACAGGCGCGCAAATGGACGGGGGTCTGGTAAAAGTTTCCGTATTCCCGTTTTTATACGCAGCGCTGTTTCGCGAAGAATATTTTTGGATGGCTGTACACTACGAAAAAAGGATTAATCAGTCAGCCAATACATTTCAGTTGACTATTGACTATTCAAAATATGCATCCATTCTGAAATTCAATGGAGTGACAACCTCCTATATCCCGAACAACACAGATGTTTGGATTGTCCCTCAAATACGTCATTACTTCAAAAAACAGCCATTTGCAGGATATTATTTGGGCGCGTTTCCTGCATACTTATTTCGGGATCATCCTGCCGATACAAGAAAAGGCACATATTTCGGGGCAGGGCTGATCAGTGGGTATCAACGCAAACTTGCTGGTCGATTTGAAATAGAACTTGCTCTACGTATTTCCTTACAAGGGGGGAAAACATCCTTGCGAGACATCAATGGGAACATGATAACACAAACCGACGTGTTTCCATGGCTGGTGGGTGAACTGAATATTGGGTTTTTCACTAAGCGCAAAAAATGAAAAGTTACCGCGTGGTGCTTTCGCCCCTAGCTTTCGTTGCGCAAGAGAGGTAGCGGAAGTTCCGGGGCTTTAATGCCGTTTTTCTTATTCTGTTTGCCTGATGCAGGCGACAGCATGCTGGACATTTGACATGCGGTCTACTTGGTGCACACAAGTTGCCTCGGGAAAGTAGATTGTTCATGTATCAGACTTTAAAAAAGCAATCGCCTTATCATTTCAGTTATTTGTTGCTGTCGATCATTAATTTGCTTAATTTGATTTGGTTTTAGGAAAGAAATGTATTTGCAAATGAAATTAGCTGCATTTGAAGAGCTTGTACTGCTGGTAGTTGGAATGCTTGGTGACGAGGCTTATGGAGTTTCCATCAAAGAAACCCTGCAGGAGAAGCTCGGCAAAAATCCGAGTATCGGGGCTTTGCATTCAGCCCTTTATCGATTGGAAAGCAAGGGTTATGTGGTCTCCGAAGAAGGCGGCGCTACGACGGAAAGAGGAGGGCGAAGAAAAAAATTCTATCGGATCACAGCCTATGGCTTGCGCACGATTGAGGAGGTAAATGAGATGCGGATGAATCTTGCACGGCAGATTCCGGGGCTCAAACTCGGGTTCAAATGAAAGAGCAACATCCGCCCCGACTACCTGATCGCTTCCTTCGGTGGTTTTGTTCCAAAGCGGTACTTGAAACATTGCAGGGAGACCTTTACGAACTCTATCACAAGCGTCGGGCAAAGAAAGGAAAGTTTACTGCTAACCTTTTTTATTGGTTCGATGTAATCAGTGCTTGCCGGCCGTTTGCTTTTTCAAAGGCAACCACTTCTAGTTCAAATAATAGCATCATGATTGGACATTATTTACGAGTGTCGACCAGAAATCTGGTGCGATACAAAACGTATTCACTTCTGAACGTTCTGGGATTGGCGATTGCGATGGCATCGTCTGTTATCATTTTCCAATATGTTCTTTTTGAAAAGGGTTATGATAGTTTCCATTCTCATGCAGACCGGATATTCAGGATCCGTTTTGATTACTATCAGAACGGGCAGTCGGAAGGGGGAAGAGCCTCGACCTATAGTGCGGTGGGCCCAGCGCTCGCGCAAGATTATCCTGAGGTCGAGAGTTTTGCCAGAGTCATTGCATCCGGATACGGTGCTATCCTGACTTACAATGATCAGATACACCAGGAGAAAAAGGTACTGTATGCAGAACCGAACTTTCTCAAAATGTTTTCATTCCCATTGGTGAAAGGAGACGTAGAGACTGCACTTTCGCAGCCCAACACGATTGTGATTTCCGAATCCGTAGCCCGGCGCATATTTGGCCATGAAGATCCCATCGGAAAAATCATCAAAGTATTTGTGGAAGAGGCGGCGTCCATGCAGGTTGTTGGAGTATTTAAGGACGTTTCTGAGAATTCGCATGTAAAATTTGACGTATTGATCTCTTATGCCACTACGTATCCGTGGGGTTGGACGCAAAACGACTGGGGTCAGATCAACACCTATACCTATATCATGCTTCACGAGGGCGCCAACTTTCATGAACTCCAGACAAAGCTACCTGCATTCATTGAAAAATATGAAGGCGATGCGTTGAGAAGTACCAACAGCAGAGAAGAACTAACGCTGCAGCCTCTGAAGGACATCCATTTGTACTCGGATCTTGGCGGTGAATTGGAGGTAAATGGAAATCCTGTATTGATTTTCTTCCTCACCATCATGGGATTGTTTATCGTACTGATTGCCTGGATCAATTATATTAATGTCTCTTCGGCCAACGTCCTGGATCGTTTGAAAGAAGTGGGCATCCGGAAAGTGATTGGAGCCAGCTACAGCCAGATCTTATCGCAATTCCTTTTTGAGACCGCAATGATCAATTGCGTCGCCCTTGTTGCAGCTGTGATAATCATCGTCATATCCCAGCCGTACCTTGAATTATTGTTTGGAAAGACTTTAACCCTCACCGTCTTTGCCGATCCGAAGATTTGGGCTGCTGGCGTCGCTGTGCTGCTTTCAGGTTTCTTTATCACAGGAGCCTGGCCGATCGTTGCTCTTTCTTCGACGTCCATTGCGAGTGTGTTGAAAGGCAAACTTCAAAAGTCGCCAAGCGGCTGGGTCCTTAAGAAGGGACTGGTGATTTTCCAATTTGCCGCCTCCGTTGCACTGGTCATCAGTACCATCACTGTCTACCGGCAGGTCAAACACATGCAGGGTCAGAAATTGGGAATTGTGATTGATCAGATGCTGGTGGTGAGCGCGCCACAACAGATAACGGATTCTGCTTTCAGGGCGGGAACAGGTTCGTTCAGGAACGGGCTCCTGCGGCTTTCGCAGGTTTCAAACGTGACGGCTTCAACTGTGATTCCGGGAGAGGAGATTGGAAGGGTGCAGAATTTCAGACTTGTGAATCAGAAAGTAGATCGCAATAGTTTTTTCCGTGTAATAGGAATAGATGAAAACTTTCTCGTTGCGTATCAAAGTATGTTCGTGGCAGGCCGGAATTTTTCCCCAGAACTCAAGACTCCATCATTGATTATTAATGAGGCGGCTGTCCAACGTTTCGGGTTTGATGATGCACAACAGGCTATAGGCCGGCATGTTGTGTGGGGCGAGCGGGAAGCTGAATTTGAGATCATCGGAGTGATCAGGAACTATCATCAACAATCGCTTAAGAATGATTTTGTTCCGACGATCTTTTTCTATGATCAATCGGCGTGGGGTTTCTTTTCGATCAAGCTTCAGCATGCTGATCTTCAGAGTACAATTCGCGAGGTGGAACGGCAATGGAAGAGTCTTTTTCCCGGCAATCCGTTCACATTTTTTTTCCTGGACGACTTTTTTAATCGTCAATACCAGGATGATCGTCAGTTCGGGCGAATGTTCACGGTGTTTTCGGTTATTGCCGTCTTCATCGCATGCCTGGGTCTGTTCAGCCTGTCTTATTTTACCACGGTGCATCGCACGAAAGAAGTGGGAATAAGAAAAGTTTTAGGCGCTGGTGTTTCAAGAATTGTGGGTCATTTGTTGTGGGATTTTATCCTGCTCATCATACTTGCCAACCTGGTTGCATGGCCGTTGACCTACATGGCGATCAGTAACTGGTTAGACGGGTATGCCTTTCATATTCATATCACTGTTTGGCTTTTTGTTGTGCCTGGTGTGGTGGTGACGCTGATTGGCGTGATGACCGTGAGCTATCATACTTCGCGGGTGGCCCGAACTAATCCCGTAGATGTGCTACGGCTGGAGTGATTTTGAGGTCGAGGAGATGCAAACGGTGCAATCCATTTGACATGACACAGCTCAGTCCGATTCATAATATCCCAACCGGAAGGATTAGCGATGAATCGTCCAAGTTTCGCGACTCCGGGTCACTGGATTCAACTTACTTTTTGATGAGTTTGATTGTGGTGGATGTGTCACCGTTCGAGATGTGAGCCACATACATCCCCGCCGGCCATGAGCTCGTATCCAATTCAATC
This sequence comes from Cyclobacteriaceae bacterium, assembly GCA_044227305.1. GTDB lineage: Bacteria > Bacteroidota > Bacteroidia > Cytophagales > Cyclobacteriaceae > ELB16-189. The sequence continues at coordinate 551,235 of JBGAFJ010000005.1, forward strand.
CTTTCACGGCATGTGACATTTTCTACCAACCGCCCCTGCATGTCAAAGATGCTCGCGGAAAGCTCCTTGAAATTTTCGTTTGCAATAAAAATGGCTTTGCTGAACGGATTGGGAAACGCAGTGGCGGTTGGGTAAGTAGAATCTTCGAGACCGGTGACAATCACGGAGTAATCAGTGCACGCCATTGCATTGCATGCTGCGTTCGATGCGCGCAAACAAACCTGATATGAACCGCTCGAACTGAACGTGAAAATGGGGGAGGATTGAATCGACTTAAGTGTGGTTCCTGTCACGGTCCATTGGTAGGATGTGATTGATCGGGTGTCAGAGGGAAAGAATCTGGCTGAATTGCTGGTCAGGGGTGATGCAATTACTTTGAATGTTGGCATCGTCAGAATTTGAACCTTTGCGTCTGTGGTTTTTGTCTCGCACAAGCCGCGTTTTAGAATTGAGCAGTAATAGGTTCCGCTTTGACTGGCCACCAGTGCAGGCGACGACTCTCCAGGAATAAGTTTCGTGTCTTTGTACCATTGATACGTGTATTGCGGGTCATAGGCGACTTTGATAGTAGCGGGTTTTTCACACGTAGTGGTATCGGCGGGTGAGATTGTTTTTGGTGCCAGTTCTATAAGCTCAAGATTCACATTGTTGGAAATCTGTTCGCATGCTGATCCCGGATATCTGATGTAATGATAGCTTCCGCTCTGCTTCGCGTAAAAATCATTGACTGATTTGATCAGTTGGTTGCCGAAATACCAGTCCAGCCGGTAGTAGCCTTCGCCAGTATTCGTGGAGATTTTTAAGGAGTCACCACGGCAAAATATGGGACGAACTACTGATGCCCTGGACGTACTTGTTGGACAGACGTTTGTGGTTGGGTCTTGAAAGAGCGCGACGAACACGTCAACATCGTTATTGCCGCTGTTGTTGACAATGGTTTTGCTGTCAAATTTATAAGTCGCGTCGGAATAAGTTCCAGTAAGGACAATTTCACCGATCTTTGATGAAGCCAAAGATGTCATGGTGCTGCTGCTGTAGGGTCCCCCTGAATAATTTTTAACCCATTGTAAAACGCCGATACCGCTGAATTTGGCAATCATTAATCCATGCACACCTGACACTATCGTACTGTCGATCACCAGTTGACCGGCATAATTTGTTCCAACGTAAACATCGCTGCCCGACAATGCGACTTTGACGGGATTTGTCGGGTTGCCGTTGTTCTTAAAGGGCTTAGACCATTCCATCGCGAAATCTGATCGGAGTTTACTTACATAGCTGTTGAGAGAAAGATTGACACCGGACACGTAAAATTCGCCCGCGTTGCTGATCGCAAGATCCGAAGCACCGTAGCCAAGTGATATCACTTTTGAGACAGCGCCTGTCAGACTGCACTTAACAAGGTATGACCCGACGTTGTTTTCTAATTTGTACGCAGTGGACCCTGCCATAAAATCGCCTGAACTATTTTGACCGAGTACATAAACATTGCCGTCAGGTCCTGTTTGCAACCCCGCTAAACGATCATCACCGGTTGCGGAGAGAGAAATGCCCCAGATAGGATGGCCACTGGTAGTCCATCGGCTTAAAAAAACGTCGGAAGTGGCGTAGTAGGATGAGTGCTGGCTTGTGATCTTCAATCCGTTTTCCAGAATCACGGAAGTATAGTAGCCGCTGCCCAGGTATAGGTTGTCTTGTTGATCAACCGTTAACAAAGCGCCACCCGCCTGACCGTCGGGGCCAACTGTCCGTGCCCATTTCCGGTTTCCAAGGGAATCATATTTTATAAAGAAAAGTGTACTGGCAGGGCCCTGCGCGGCACCTATCAGGATCGTGTCTCCAAGATCCATGTTATAATGGTAGCTACCAGCGACATACACATTTCCTTTACTGTCTATCGCGAGACCTTCGCCGCGGGCATCGTACGAGCTTTTGCTAAACTTCATCCATTTCACCACACCGGCCTTGTTTTGCTTGAGAAGGTAGTAGCCCCATTCGTCAACATCGGTTCCGAAGAACTTGCCGAATGTTCCAATATGTCCGGTGGTGTATATGTTCCCAGTCTTGTCTACAACAACATTGTTCGGGGTATCATCAACCCAGGTGCCACCGCTGACAGCCCATTGGACTTGCTGGCACACGGCGCTGCCAGCCATTAAAGACAGTGCCATTGCAAGGACATTTCTCCGAAAAAGCAGGCCTGGGAATTTGAACACAACGGGAAAATAATAAAATTATCCGGTGCACTGATCTCCCGCCCAGCTGGATTTTTATTTGAGACTGAGTATGCCAATAAATGGAGATATACAATCCAATATTCATTGTCAGGTCAATGCCAGGGCTCTGGCAATCAGTTATCGACTTCACCGCTTTTTTATTTGTGTCCTAAGGTTCCGTCGAATACACCCGTTGAAATCTCTGTGGTCGATGTCAACCCGTTCTGTTGTCGACCCGACCTGCTGGTCCAAAGTGCCCGATGTCGGACGATATTTTCCACATCTGTACAACGACCAGGATAAAGAATCCCTTTTGACAACTTTTTTGATGGCTCAATCTTTGCCAACGTGATGACGTATTTCTCTAATGTGCGACCATGATTAAAAACTATTTCCTCATCGCTGTTCGAAATATTATCCGCGATAAAGTTTTCTCGATCATAAACATTGTTGGCCTTGCAGTTGGTATAACTTGTTTCCTCGCATTATTTCTTTTCGTTCAGGACGAATTGACTTTCGATCAGACTCAGTCAGCCTTCGATCGCAGTCAGATATATCGTATCTATTCCAGGACGGTAGTGAACGGATCGGAGGATATCAATTCGAAGACTGCTCAGGTTCTTGGGCCTACACTGCAACAGAACTATCCAGAGGTCAGAAGTTTTACAAGGATCGGATACTTCGGGCCCCGCGCCTTTCAGTATAATGATAAGTTGTTTCGAAGTGGCAGCATCTACGCTGTCGACTCTACTTTTTTCAAAATATTCGCCTTGCAATTTATTGAAGGTGACCCTGCGACTGCGCTTGTTGAACCTAACTCTATTGTGCTCACGGAAACAGCGGCCAAAAGAATATTCGGCAACGAAAGTCCCCTGGGTAAATTATTGCCGACCGAATCAGGGCAAAATTTCAAAGTCACGGCTTGGGTCAAAGATTTTCCACGCAAATCCCAATTCCATTGTGATTATCTGGAGTCTCTATCCACCTATCAGATCAATGAAAACTGGATGGACGCCTGGTTCACGACTTATTTGGTGCTTCAACCTGGAACCGATGTCAATGACTTTGAAAAAAAATTACAAAAGGTTGTTACGGACAACGTGGGTCCGGAAATTCAAAAATTGCTGGGTGTTACAATCAATCAATTCCTTGCCAATGGTGGCGACTATTCATTGCACCTGCAGCCGTTCTCTTCCATCTATTTGTATTCTCAGCACGACCATGGAATAGATCTCAATACCGAGTGGGCAAACATGCGCACCAGCGATATCAGATACACATATATGTTTTCCGCCATTGCCATCTTTATCTTGATTCTGGCGGTGATCAATTTTATGAACCTGTCAACGGCAAAATCAACCCGAAGGGCCAGAGAAGTCGGTGTGCGAAAGACTTTTGGTTCAGCGCGATCGCTTCTGATATTCCAATTCATTGGTGAAGCGATTCTCACAAGCACCATCGCCATGCTGCTGGCGGTGTTCATTCTCACGCTGCTTTTACCTTCTTTCAATAACATTTTGGAAAAAGACTTAAGCCTGGTGATCATGAACACCTATTGTACGGCTCCGATACTGATCGGCTTTACGATTGTGGTTGGTGTTCTCGCTGGCAGCTACCCTTCTTTTTATTTATCGTCATTTCTTCCGGCCGAGGTGCTGAAAGGTGACCGTCATGCTTCCCGCAAGAGCATCCTGCGAAATAGTCTTGTCATTTTTCAGTTTGGCATCTCTATTTGCTTGCTTATTGGAACATTCGTTGTGAAGCAACAACTTGATTTTATGCAAAACAAAAACCTCGGATTTAACAAGGAACACCTCCTTTCCATAAACAATACAAGTCTGCTGGGCGATCACTTGGAGACCTTTCGGGATGAGTTGTTGAAAAATGCCAGCATCGTCTCCGCTACCCACTCCTCGCATATGTTTACTACAGGTATACCAGGTGATGGCTTTTTGTTCAACAAACAGACAGGGACCGATCCCGTTCTCTGTCAATATATCATTACGGACTACCATTTTCTTGATACTTATCATATTGAATTGAAGCAAGGTCGATTCTTTTCCAGGGAGTTCCCCGCGGATGTCGATGCGGTCGTTGTGAACGAGGCAGCAGTTGCAGCCTTTCCAACAGGTGATGTGATAGGAAAAGAGCTTGTGTCCGTCACCGGCAACAACAATGGCCATCGATACAAAATCATCGGAGTCGCCAAAGATTTCAACTACGAGTCCCTCCATAAGAAAGTAAGGCCACTGGTACTTCACCTGGAAAGAAAGGATTACCCAGCCGGTATGAATCTTACACTGCGCATCGCCTCTGACAACATGAGCAATACCATTGACTACATTTCCGACACGTGGAAAAAATTAGCACCCCGTGAAGCAATGAATTACAATTTTGTTGACGATCGTTTAGCTCGTCTTTATGCAGTCGAACAAAAAGCTGGGGTGGCTTCCCTTATTTTCTCTTCCGTCGCGATTTTTATTGCCTGTATTGGTTTGTTCGGTTTGGCGGCTTTTGTCGCGGAGCAAAGGACAAAGGAAATTGGCATACGGAAAGTGCTGGGTGCCACGTCAGGGCATGTTGTGTTGCTGCTCTCAAAAGAGTTTGCAGTATGGGTCTTGATTTCTAACGTCATTGCCTGGCCGGTGGCCTGGTATGTGATGAATGGATGGCTCGAAAACTTTGCGTTTCATACAGAAATGTCTGTGGGTTATTATTTAATAGCAGGAATTATCACATTCGTGATTGCGTCGGTGACAGTGGGGTTTCATGCCATAAAAGCAGCCCAGTCGAACCCCGTTGCAAGTATGAAGGTAGAGTAGCGGAGGCGGTAGGAGTAACGATTAGGAGGATACAACACGCTATTGTTCAATTAATTCACGCCTAGGCATCACTGACCCGAACAAATCGGTTAAAGTTTCACATTGGTTATCTTAGCAATTATTCCTACATTTAGGAAATAACTATTTAAATTTTTCAGTTGGGAGAATTTGAGTCAGCATGGGTGCACTTCATACCGCTTTAGTAAGGCTGAAGGATAAGGGATACATAAAATCTAACGCTGGGGAATCAACAGAATAAAGAATGGGTCGTCCTAAGAAGTACTTTCAAATCACGGCACCCGGCAAAAGGGCAATACAGTATTCCAAAGATGCCCGGATCAGTTTGTGGAATGCTATTCCAAAAGTAGTGATGAATCCGTAAGCAGAGTTGTATGCGTCAAAACGCCGGGCCTTCGCGGTTTTTTCTGATATTTTTCCGATGGTACTGCCGCCCTGACCTGAGCGATCATATTGAGGGGGACTTGCTGGAGGAATTCAGTAAAAGAATGAAGACGCGGGGAAACCGGCATGCGCAGTTGAGATTCATTGTGGATGTCTTGTTGCTCTTCCGACCCGGTATCATACGCCCGGTAGGAAAATCTAGAAAAGTAAATAACAATGATATGTTAAATAGCTATTTCAAGATTGGCTGGAGAAACATGTTGAAAAGCAAAGGCTACTCTATTATTAATATAGCTGGCCTGGCAACAGGAATGGCTGTCGCTATGTTGATCGGGCTTTGGACTCTCGACGAACTGAACTATGATAAATATTTTAAGAACTACGATCGGATTGGCAAACTTTATCATCACTTGTCGTTTGACGGCAATATTTACACCCATGAAGGTGTCCCCCATCCATTTGGTATCGAGCTTAAAAATAACATCGCCGGTTTTGAAACGGTGGTAATGGCAACTGACCCAGGTGAACACATTTTAGGACGCAAGGATGCTAGTTTCACCAAGACCGGGATGTTCGTGGGGCCAGACTTTTTTGACATGTTCTCGATACAAATGCTTGAGGGCACAGGTGACGTTTTAAAAAACCCTCATTCCGTAGCACTCTCCCGGACTCTGGCAGAAGCTTTACTGGGCGACAATCCGGTAGGTCAGGTGGTCAGGTTCGAAAACCAGGTAGACTTGATGGTCACCGGAGTCTTCGAGGATTTTCCAACGAACACCAGTCTGGCGGATATACAAATGCTTTTGCCATTGGGTCTGTATTTCTCACTCAATGACCCTGCGGGGAAGCAAATGAACAGTTGGGAGACCTACGATTTCCAATGTTTTGTATTGCTTAACGATGAGGCGAATTTCATGGACGTATCGTCTCAAGTAAAAAAAATTGGATACGAAAAGGGTGGGGAAGCAATAAAATCAATCAAGCCGGATGGTTTCATATTTCCGATGGAAAAGTGGCATTTGCATGCTGAATTCAAAGACGGAAAAAATATGGGTGGAAAAATTCAATTCGTATGGATGTTCGGCATCGTAGGCGTATTTGTTTTATTGCTGGCGTGCATCAATTTTATGAACCTAAGCACGGGCCGAAGTGATAAGCGTTCGAAAGAAGTCGGAATCCGGAAGGTTATGGGTTCAAGTCGCAGGCAGCTCATCAACCAGTTTTTTAGCGAGTCGGCGCTGACTATACTTCTCGCATTTGTCCTGGCATTGGGAGTTGTCATGGGGTCCCTACCCTGGTTTAATGAATTGGCAAACAAGAAAATCACGTTGGCTTGGGACAATCCACTTTTTATCCTGACTTCAATAGCGTTCATTTTTTTAACGACCGCACTGGCCGGGAGCTATCCCGCCTTATACCTTTCATCATTCAATCCAGTGAAGGTGCTTAAAGGAACATTCAAGGTCGGACGGTTTGCCTCATTGCCACGAAAAATGCTCGTGATTTTTCAGTTTACCATTTCCACGGCATTGGTCATTGGAACCATCATTGTGTTCCAGCAGATCCAGCACGCAAAGGATCGACCGGTGGGTTTTGATCGGGAAGGAATCATTCACGTAAAGGTCGGCACGCAAGATCTTGCAAAGGCAAACTACAATACGCTCCGCAACGACTTGCTCGGAACCGGTGTGGTTGAGAACATGGCTAAATCGGATTTTCCTGTTACCGGAGGAGCAAGCGCCGATCCCACGGTAACCTGGGAAGGAAAGGACCCTTCGTACCGGCCACTCATTGCATTTAACAGCTGCAGTCACGATTTTCCCCAGACTAATGGTTTTCAAATCGTCGAGGGACGCGACTTCTCAAGGGAACACCTCACGGATTCGATGGCGGTAATTGTGAATGAAACGGCCGCGAAGCTTTTTCCGGGAAAAAGTGCAATTGGAAGAAAGATCACATTTCGAAATGGCGAAGAACACGAGATCGTTGCGGTGATCAGAGATCAGGTGCGAAATACTCCTTTTACAACTCAATGGCCGCACATATACTTTGTAAAATACGGTCAACCGGGATACTTGACCATCAGGTTGAGTAAGGGAGTTGATGCACAAATCGCATTGGCAAATATTCAATCTGTATTGAAGAAATATGACCCCGGTGCCCCCTTCGAATACAAATTTCTGGACGACGACTACGCGCGCTTGTTCAATGACGAAGAGAGAATCGGTAAGCTGGCGAGTGTCTTCACCGCACTGGCTATTTTTATAAGTTGTCTTGGAATCTTTGGCTTGGCGTCCTTCACCGCCGGTCTTCGCAATAAAGAGATTGGTATAAGGAAGGTGCTTGGCGCTTCGGTCTTAAACGTGTGGCAGATGTTGTCTCGCGACTTCGTAGGCCTCGTCATACTATCTGCATTGCTTGCCGGACCCATCGCGTATTATTTCTCCCATCAATGGCTGCAAAAATATGAATACCGAATAGGAATCGAATGGTGGGTTTTCGCCATCACCGTACTTGGTTCATTGGTCATCACGCTGCTTACCGTTAGCTATCAATGCATTAAGGCAGCTCTTGCCGACCCAATCAATAGTTTACGATCAGAGTAGGTGCTATTTTGGAGTTTTCATTTCAGGGCATAGCCTGACGTTCGACAAGGTCACCGCATTAATCTGGTCATTCTCATTTTGCTTTTCGCAAAGAAGATTTGCGAACGATAAGTTCGGAACGGACAAAAATCCTGTTTGTATCCTTGATATTAGAAACATTTTTCAGGTGCCCGATTATACTTCCGGCTGCAATTTCTCCAAGCGTAATTCCGGGATAGCTTGTGGTTGTGAGCTGAGGGTCAACCAGTTTTGAGATCACATCGTCGTTGAAGCCTACAATGGCGATCTGTTCCGGGATATCGACGCCGTTTTCCTTCAACTTATGCATGCAGACAGCAGCTGAGAAGTCATTGCAGGCGAACAGACCATCCGGCATTGGCTTCATTTTCAAAATTTGGAGTGCAATTTCGTTTGCACTGCGTTCACTTAGGTCATCTGAAACCAGTACGTATTCATCGCGATAAGGAATTTTGTTGGCTTTGAGCGCGTCCTTGTAGCCCTTGTATCGTTCGGCGTACACATTCCGCTGCAATGCAGCGGTCAGGTGCACAATGCGTTTACATCCTTGATCAATAAGGTGCTGCGTCGAGTGCAACCCCCCTTTATAGTTATCGATGATGACTTTTGTGAACGTGCTCTCCTCATCTACCCGGTCAACGAAAACTGTCGGAATGTTCCTTTTTTCGAATTTTTTAAAATGGTCCAGGTTTTTTGTTCCAAAGGACAACGAGGCAATCAGCCCGTCAACCCGTTTCTGAAAGAGGTTTTCCGCATTTGCAATCTCTTTCTCATAGCTCTCAAAAGAATTGGCAATGATCAGGTCATACCCGGCCTTCGAAGTTATTTTTTCAATTCCCGTAAGCACACTGGAAGGGAAATAGCCATTGAGTTCATGGAGAATTACACCGATCGTATTTGTTTTTTGATCCCTTAGGCTTCTGGCAAATTTGTTTTGCCGGTATCCCAGTTCTTTGGCCGTGTCCTTTACCTTTTTCCTTGTTTTCAGGCTAATCGTGTCATGATCACTCAAGGCACGGCTGACTGTTGTTGAGGAGATATTCAGCTTGTCGGCAATGTCATAGATCGTTATTTCCTTATAGGAATTCATAGGGTACCCTCAGGCGTGGTTACGTTATATATTTTCATTCGATCCCTGCCGGGGATATCACCCGGGCTTCGAATTTCGTAATTCGCAATCGATTGCGCACAACCGATTGCGTAAAAATAACTTGAGTACGCCTTTTATAGTTCGCACGGGAGGGAAAACGCGTCAAATCTTTTTAAAAAAGGAGCGGGGGCCCATATAACATGGTGTATATCAGATTGTTACGAAAACAAACACCTCAACCATAATATCATTAGGTCGGGCATGTTACTAGTTTCAGGTCCCCCAATTATCAGGCATCTACGGTTGGACTCAGACTAAATTAACACAATCGGTTGCAATTTTTTAACACAATCGGTTGCATTTATAAATGTTTTTTTGACATTTATAGTCGAAATCGGATTTTACCATTGATCGCAATCAGGAGTCAGATGGTGGTCAGCGGTAGTTTAAGGTCTCATCACGGGTATTTAAGCGTTCTCAATTGATCCAAAAAAAATGACTATGAAAAAACAATTACGAGCTTGTGTACTGATTTTCCAGGCGCTCATCTTCATGGCCCTTGCCATGGTAGGTTATGCGGGGAATGGATCTCCATCCATTACGGTTGGAGGAAAAATTACCGACGATACCGGCGCACCTCTGCCGGGTGTAAACATCATTGAGAAAGGTACTGGCAATGGTACTGTAACAGGTACCGATGGTGTCTATAAAATAGACGTAGCCGATGCCAATTCCGTATTGGTGTTTTCGTTTATCGGCTTCGCCACAAAAGAAGTAGTCGTCGGCAATCAGACTTCAATCGATGTTTCACTTTCACCGGATACCCAATCTCTCGCTGAAATAGTGGTGACGGGTTATGGAACGCAAAAAAGGTCCTCAATCATAGGCTCTATCGGCAGCGTTCAGTCAAAAGATATTGTGATCGCTCCTGTCTCGAGTCTGGAATCTGCTATCCAGGGGCGTGTGGCAGGTGTTAACGTGACAAGCAACGGTGCGCCAGGATCAACTCCCATTGTTCGTATCCGTGGGATTAACTCAATCAACAATGCCTCCAATCCCTTATATGTAGTAGACGGTATGATCGATGTTGGCAATTTTAACATCTTCGAAAGTAAGGATATTGAATCTATCGAAGTATTGAAGGACGCAAGTGCCGCTGCGATCTACGGTTCACGCGCAGCAGCAGGGGTTATTCTTATCACCACAAAGAAAGGCTCGAACGACAGCAAAGTGAATGTAACTTTGGACACCTATTATGGTTCACAGACTGCCTGGAAACAGCAGAGCCTGTTGAATACAAGCCAATACCTGAGCTACGGCACTGCCCTGCTGACCAATGCCGGCGCGGCGCTTCCTCCCCAGTTCTCACAGATGAATAATCCGATCTATGCGGGCAGTTCGCAGACTTTCGCCCAGACCAACACGGACTGGCAAAAAGAAATGTTCCAGACTGCACCGATTTCGCAAACGACCGCTACCATCACCGCAGGTAATGCCAAATCGAAATTTTACGGTTCCATTGGCTACTTCGATCAGCAAGGGATTATGAAGGGTTCCAATTTCAAGAGATATACTGCCCGATTCAATTCTGAACATCAGCTCAGTAAGAAGATTTCTTTTGGTCAAACGTTGTTGCTCGGAAATTCTGATCAGCTCGTTGAACAACAGACCGGCGGAAGAACCATGGTACAGAACATGCAACGGATGACGCCATACATTACAGTGTTGAATCCTAATAATGTGGGTGGATACAATGGAGACACTGCCGCGGATGGATCTGATCCTCAAAATCCCGTGCGTGCAGCAAATCAGGATCTAACCACCATATCAACGCAACGGTTACTGGGAACTTTGTATTTGAATTACAATGTCCTTCCCTTTTTGACCTACAAATTCAACCTGGGTGTTGATTACAGCTACGCAAGGCAATTCACCTACAATCCCATTTATAATGAAGGTTTCAATGCGAGAAATCCAGCAACCCTGAATGAACAGAGATCAACCTATTTTTCTCCGATTGTCACCAACCAGCTTACTTTTGACAAGACGTACGATAAGCACAGCATCAATGTTGCTGGAATAATTGAGTACCAAACCAAGAGAACGGATGCCACTACCATTCAGGGTAATGCGCCTGACAATACCATTACAACAATCCGGCCCGGTCTTTCCAACCAGAGTTTTACGGGAAATACCAACGAGTTTGCAATTATCTCCTACATTGGTCGACTCAACTATGAGTTTGCGGGCAAATACCTGGTGACTGCGTCCATACGCCGGGACGGCGCGTCGCTTTGGGCTGATGCAAAAAAGTGGGGTAACTTCCCTTCTGTTGGCTTGGGGTGGAGAATTAACGAGGAACCGTTTATGAAAAACATTCCTACGATTACCGATCTTAAACTCCGGGGTAGCTACGGTCAATTTGGATTTATCCCTCAGCAAATTGGCTACTACCCATCTCAGCCTATCGTAACTGCGAATGCAACAGCCATTCTCGGAGGAGGTGCTGCTTTAGGATCATTTTATAATGCGCTGCCGAACAAGGATTTGACCTGGGAAATTACCAGTATGAGCAACGTGGGCGTTGACCTTGGATTGTTCAACAACAAAGTGACACTTTCAGCAGAGTACTTCTACCGGTATACCGACAATCTGATTCTGAATGTTGATCCGGCTACCTCCGCTGGTTTTTCTTCAGGAACCCCGGGCAACGTGGGTAAAATGAAGAACTCGGGAACTGAGTTCGTCCTCGGCTACAGGGAGTCAGCTAAAGAATTTAAGTGGAGTGCGAGCGCGAACTTTACATTCCTTACCAATAAAGTTGAAGCGATGGCCACTCCGACGGGAACGTTGGATGCGGGAGCTAACGCTGATTTTGGAGGCCAAAACATCACGCGGACGGAAGCCGGACATCCGGTGCAGTCGTTTTTTGGCTGGCAAACAAATGGCCTCTTCCAAAGCGATGCTGACGCCTCCGTTCAGGCAGGTGCAAAAGCAGGTGATATCCGTTTCGTAGACGTGAATAAAGACGGCACGATTGATGCCAACGACAGGGTCTACCTCGGAAGTTTCCTCCCCACGGTAAGCTACGGTGTTAACCTTTCTGCGAACTATAGACGTTGGGATTTTACTGCCTTCTTCCAGGGCGTGGGAGGTAATAAAATCTACAACGGAGTGAAGGTTACCAATCAAGGTATGCTGAGGCTCTTTAACGCAAGTACTGACGTATTGCGTGCATGGACACCGTCTAATCCCAATACGGATGTGCCCCGCGCTGTCAATGGCGATCCCAACGGAAACGCCCGTACTTCTAACCGGTTCATCGAAGACGGTTCTTACCTCCGATTGAAGAACGTGACCATCGGATATACCATCCCTCAGGAGACACTCTCTAAATTGACCGGTGGAACCCTGAGTAAATTCAGAGTGTATTTTACCGGCCAAAACCTGATCACCATTACGAACTATACCGGATATGATCCGGAGATTGGCGCACGTAACTCAACAGCGCTTACACAGGGTATCGACTACGGTCAATTCCCTCAGGCAAGGACAATTATTTTTGGACTTCAGGCAAGTTTCTAATACCTAATAGAACAGATCATGAAAAATCAATTATTATCAAAATCGAGCTTCCTCACGATAATCCTGCTGATGGCGTGCAGCGACTCGCTGTTGGATAAATCCAATCCTAATGGCGGCACACCGGTAAGTTTTTATGCAAATGAGAATCAACTTACCTCGGGCGTAAATGCCATTTATGCTTCCATCCAATCTTACAATCTGATGGGTAGGGAGTGGTTCTTTACAAATGACCTTCGTTCAGATGAAATGATGGCTGGCGGCGGTCAGCTTGAAGCACCCCGGTTGGCGTTGCTGATCGGTACGAATAATACTACCAACGCCGTAGCGCAGTCGGTATACACGGGTCTTGCTCAAACTGTACTTCGTGCCAATGAAGTCATTGATGGCTCGGCGAACACCAAGGACGTTCCAGCGGCGACACTTGCCAGGCTTGTCGGCGAAGCCAAATTTTTGAGAGCGTGGGCTTACTACGAGTGGGTTACAATGTGGGGCGGCGTACCTTTGATTACCAAGGTACCGCAAAACCTCGCTGACGCATCACAACCCCGCGCATCAGTGGATGATATCTATGCTTTCATTATCAGCGATCTTACTGCAATCCAGGCTGATCTGCCGCTTACGTATACCGGCGTCGACGTGGGCAGGGTGACCCGGGGAGCAGCACAAGCGTTGCTCGGACGGGTATATATGACCAAAGGAGACTATGCCGCAGCGAAGACCGAACTTTTAAAAGTTTATAACTCCGGCACTTATAGCCTCATGGCCAACTACGAGGACAATATGAAGGAAGAGACTCCATTTAATGCTGAGTCAATTTTCGAAATTGGTTATGCTGGAACAAACTTTAACTGGAATGGCACAGGCGACGATAATGGAGGCAATAACGAAGCGATCAGCAGAACCCAGGAATACAGCGCTATCGCGTGGAGGAACCTGGTCCCTTCCATTACTTTGTTAAACGCCTACGAATCGACCACTGCCACGCCGGCCGATGCCAAAACGGACCCACGGTTTGCTTTTAATTTCTACTCTAAAGGGGACTTTTACAATGGTGGAACCGGTCGCATCAATTACAAGACGGCCGCAGGTTCATTTGTTGGAACGGCTGCTACGCTTACGGTATTTGATGATGGCGACGTGCAAGGTAACACGGTTACCTACCAGGGAGTAGTGCAGAAGATTAGTTGGAAAAAGTACACTGCATTGTATAAGAATAATTCGACCTTCTACACGGGTGCGATGAACCTGCGTGTGATCCGGTTTGCTGAAGTGATAGCCAATCTGGCTGAGTGTGAAAATGAAGTGGGAACCCAGGCGCAGGCGGTTATTTACCTGAACCAGATCAGGGCGAGGCCAAGTGTGGCGATGCCCGCACTTCCAACTGCTAAATATCCAACGGCGACAAAAGCTGATGTCTTTAAGGCAATCATGCACGAAAAGATGGTTGAGTTCGCCGGTGAGCAGATAAGGAACAAAGATATTCTCCGCTGGAGAAAACTAGGCAAGTTCACCGCCTACGGAGTCGCTGAGCCGATTTCCTATTTCCAGCCGAACAAGTATGAACTATTGCCGATTCCTCAGGTGGAATTCTCTACGAATTCTAAACTGAAACCTTCCGATCAGAATCCAGGCTATTAATGGTCATACACTGGCATATGATCTAAGGGAATTAGTAATGATTCTTAAGCATTGGGTCCAGGCCCAATGCTTTTTTTATTTTCGTATCGCATGAGAACAATTTTCATTGTCATCCTCCCAGTGTTTTGCGTTCTGCTCAGCTGCTCCGAACGGCGTCAAAAACCTTTGTTCAGCCTGGTGAGTTCTTCCACATCCGGGGTGGCTTTTGAAAACACAATCGTCGAATCCGACTCACTCAATGCCCTGAAGTTCGAGTATATATATAATGGCGCAGGTGTGGGAATCGGTGATTTCAATAACGATCGCTTGCCTGACTTATTCCTGGCCGGCAATACGGTCTCTTCAAAACTTTATCTCAATCAGGGCGAATTTCATTTTAAGGACATCACAGAAATTTCCGGAGTTGGCACGACTTCTTGGTGCACCGGAGTGGCCATAAATGACTTTAACCAGGACGGCTGGATGGATATTTATGTGAGTACAATTCACACCGACCCCGATAAAACAAGTCGCAACTTACTTTTTATCAACCTGGGATTGAACAAGGAGGGTATTCCTGCCTTTGAAGAATCAGCAGAAGTAGCGGGCCTGACTGCCAATGCCTATTCGACACAAGCCTCCTTCCTCGACTACGACCTTGATGGCGATCTAGACATGTACCTCGTTGTAAACTCTCTTGAGGCGTATCCAAAAAATAATCCGGTGGGACAGAATACTGCAGGCTTGGGGAAAAGTCAGGATAAACTTTACCGCAATGACAGCGACTCAACGGGCCTTCATTTTACAGATGTATCTGCTCAGTCAGGAATACAAACCGAGGGATGGGGCCTCGGTATTGCCATCAATGATATTAACAGGGATGGCTATCCTGATATCTATGTGGCAAATGATTTTCTTTCCAACGACCACCTGTACATCAATAATCGCAACGGCACCTTCACGAACGAGATCAAAAAATACCTGAGGCATACCGAGTTCAACGGTATGGGCATCGACATGGCGGATATCAATAACGATGGCTTAAACGACATCGTTGTACTTGACATGATGCCCGACGACAACCTCCGTCAAAAGGCAATGTTCTCGAATACCGGTTATTCAAAATTCCAATTGAATCTTAACCGCAATTATTTGCCGCAATACATACGCAATGTTCTGCAGTTGAACAACGGTGACGGTACTTTCAGCGATATCGGCTGTCTGGCCGGGATCTATGCAACTGACTGGAGCTGGAGTCCTTTGATCGCAGATTTTGACAACGATGGCTGGCGCGACATTCTCATAACCAATGGCTACCTGAAAGATATCACTGACCTGGACTTTGTAAACTATAATGCCAATGCCGCTGCTTTCGGCAAACCGGAAGACCGCAGGAAGAAAGTCATCGAGGCTTTGAACGAGCTAAAGGGTGTGTATAAAACCAATTACATTTTCAGGAATAACAAAGACCTCACCTTTTCTGATCGCTCTCTTGACTGGGGCTTGTCGGAAAAATCTTACACCAATGGTGCTGCTTACGCCGATCTGGACAATGATGGTGACCTCGATCTTGTAATGAACAATATCAATTCCCCGGCATTTATCTACAAAAACAATGCGTCAGGCAAAGGCAAGGAACATCCCAATTTCATTGAACTTGAACTCAATGGAAATGGAAAGAATAAATCCGGCATAGGAGCGAAGGTCTGGATCTATCACAACGGGCTTGCGCAATATGCAGAGCAGACAACACAAAGGGGTTACAAATCAACCGTTGGTGGTCTGGTGCATTTTGGACTCGGTGATTCAAAATCCATTGATTCATTGAAAGTAATTTGGCCGTCAGGCAATATGGAGGTTGTCACAAACCCTTCCGTAAACCAGATCCTGAAAATCAATGAAAGTGCAGCCATTAAAAAAATAAACGCCGACGTAAGTCCGGACAAAGTCAATTTGTTTACGGAGATTTCCCATGAGAGGGGCCTTCTGTACAAGCATGATGAAGAGGACTTTGTCGACTTTAAGCAAAGCCAGGCACTTTTGCTTCATAAATTTTCGCAGTCCGGACCTTACCTGGCTGCGGGTGATATTAACAATGATCAATTGGATGATTTAGTCATAGGGGGCTCGGGTGGACACGGCGCTACCGTCTTTATTCAGAAGGGGAACGGCCACTTCGTAAAATCCACACTCCCCGACAAAAACGAAGAAGATGAAGGCATCGTGTTGTTTGATGCCGATGGCGATAAGGACCTGGATCTCTTTTGCGTCAGCGGCGGTTCCGAATATGGCCCAGAGTCTGCCTACTACAGGCCTCGTTTGTATACCAATGATGGCAAGGGCAACTTTACACCGGACACAACAGCCCTGCCGGGAAATATAAATGCAAGCGGAAGCTGTGTCGCGGTCTGCGATTTCGATAAAGATGGCGATCCTGATCTTTTTGTAGGTGGTCGTGTTGTCCCCAATCGCTATCCGGAAGCGCCACGAAGTTTCGTACTTCAAAATATCAGTAGTTCACAGGGTAAAGAGGGGCCGCGTTTTGTGGCAATGGATACACCTGACTTGGATCGCGCCGGGATGATCACTGGCGCTCAATGGGTGGATTTCGATAATGATCAATGGACTGACCTGGTTGTTGTGGGTGAATGGATGCCGGTAACTTTTTTCAGAAATGAGCACGGTAAGCTCACCAAATTAGATCCTTCTAATCATCAATTGCCTTCAGAAACTGGTTGGTGGCGCTCCATCAAAAGTGCTGATTTCGACAACGACGGAGATGTTGATTTCATCGCGGGCAACTTTGGTCTTAATTCAATTTATAAGGCCTCACGCAAAGAACCGATCTCATTGTATGCAAAAGATTTTGATAACAATGGGTCCATTGACCCGATTGTCTGCCGGTTCATTCAGGGCAAGGAGTACCCAGTTCATCCCCGCGAAACACTCACAGAACAGATCGCCAGCATGAAACGCGTGCTCACCACGTATGAAGTCTATGGGAAATCATCAATTCGGGATATTCTTTCGGCCCGTGATCTGGAAGGGGCGCAAATATATCACTGCGATCATCTGGCCTCTTCTTACATCGAGAACCTTGGCAACGGGAACTTCGCCCTTCGTGCGCTGCCCATCTCCTGCCAGACTTCTACAATCAATGACATGATTATGGAGGATTTTAATGATGATGGAAATCCGGATATACTGGCTATTCAAAACGATTACTCATTTGAACCGCTCGGCGGCCGCTACGACGCTGGCACGGGCTTGCTTTTGCTGGGAGACGGAAAGGGCAATTTTGTTCCTGTGCCGCCAGGCAAAAGCGGCATCTCAATCATTGGCGACGCGAAATCCATCGCAAGATTAACTACCAGGGAAAAAAAGGCGCTGTACGTCGTCAGTCAGAATCAGGATAGTCTCAGGGTGTTTGAACCGAAATAGAATAAAAGCTCCTGGGTAAAATATATGCCTAAGGTTTTTGACAACAACCATTCAGGAAATTTCATCGGACGATTTGCGTTAGGCTTGCTGCTTTCAGGATTTATTCTTTGCTCATGCAAAAAAGAAAAGTCAAAACTCCTGTTTCGGGAATTGTCATCAAAGGAATCGGGAATAGATTTTAACAATGTCATCAGGGAAACCGACTCCTTGAATATGATTGAATATGCAAATTTTTATATGGGCGCTGGCGTGGCCACAGGCGACATAAATAACGACGGCCTCGATGATATTTTTTTTGGAGGTAACCAGGTCAGCAGCAGCCTGTATTTGAATAAAGGTGATCTGAGATTTGAAAACATCACAGCAAGTGCTGGTCTGTCAACGTCCAGTTGGATTAATGGCGTCACCTTTGCCGACGTAAACCAGGACGGGTGGCTTGATATCTACCTTTCAGTATCGGGCAAACCTGTTCCGGCAGGCCGCCGGAATCTGCTATACATCAACAACAAAAACCTGACATTCACCGAACAGGCAGGACGCTATGGAATTGATGACTCCGGACCAACCACACAAGCCAGCTTTCTGGATTACGACAAGGATGGAGACCTGGACCTGTTTCTTGCACAGAATGCAGTGCAACTGGATTCGAAAGTTAATTACCTGTCAACGGTTCGCCCGGAACCGAATGGTCCCAGTACGGGTAAATTATACCGGAACAACGGAGACCTGACTTTTACAGACGTTTCAACTCAATCGGGGATTGTGTTCAGCGGATATTGTCTTGGCCTGCTCGTTGGTGATATCAATGGCGATGACTGGGATGACATTTTCATTTCCAATGATTTTCAGGGCAATGATTTGCTGTACATCAATAACGGCAATGGCACTTTTTCTGAGCAAGCGTCGAAATTCTTCAGACACTCAAGCTTTTCAGGCATGGGCGCCGACATGCGTGACATTAACGGAGATGGCGTTCCCGACATTCTCGTGCTGGATATGCTGGCGGAGGGAAATGCAAGACAAAAATTACTAATGGACTGGCCTACCTACGAGCGCTATCTCATGAGCGTGCAGCTTGGATATTTGCCACAGTATACGAGAAACACGCTTCAGGTAAGCAACGGCAAGGACTATAGCGAAATTGGGCAATTCTCTGGTATCGAAAATACCGATTGGAGCTGGGCTCCTCTGTTTGGAGATTTTGACAATGACGCCGATCAGGATATTCTCATCACCAACGGATTCGTCCGGGATTTGGGTGACAAGGATTTCTCGGATTACTTAAATCCCTATGTTCAGTTTAGTTCCGCAAGCAAAGATGAAGTGCTGAAAATGATCGCACAAAAAAAAGGTGTGCCTCTGGAGAATTTTCTTTTTGAGAACAACGGCGATCTGACCTTTACGAAACGGTCCAGAGATTGGGGCATAACCAAGCCGACATTTTCGTATGGATCCACGCTTTCAGATCTGGACAATGATGGTGACCTCGATTTGATCTTTAATAACTCAAATGCTACAGCGCAGGTTTTCGAAAATCAGCTACAGAGAATAGACAAAAATAATTTCATTGAAATCGCGCTAAAAGGAAAAGCACCCAATCGTCAGGGTTTAGGTGCGAAGATCTGGTTATACGGTCGACAGAAGCAGTATTACCAAAACTATCCGGTGAGGGGTTATTTGAGCTCCGTAAGTGAAATAGTTCATTTTGGCGTGGCAGATGCCCGGGTCATTGACAGCATCAGGGTGCGGTGGCCCAATGGCATGGAAGAAGTTCGGACCAACGTTGCCGTGAATCAGGAGCGGCTAATCTTTGAAGAAGGTGACGCTAAGCCTCCAAGGAAGCCGACGGCACAAAAGACTCCTTTACTGTTCGTGGGTGACAAGAACACAGGAATTAATTTTTTTCACAAGACAAGGCTGACCATAGATTTTAGAAATCAACCACTCCTCCCTCACATGCACTCACTGAATGGGCCGGGCTTATCGGCAGGCGATGTGAATGGCGACGGACTGGATGACCTCTTCGTTGGCGGCGGCGCCGGACAACAGGGATGTCTTTATCTGCAACAAAAAAATAAACAGTTCATTAAGTCAACCTATTCGGAAAATCCAGACTATGAAGATATGGGAAGCTTGTTTTTCGATGTGGACCTGGATGGAGATCCCGACTTGATAGTCGCGAGTGGTGGAACCGGCTATCCGGCCGGCTCAGCGTATTATTCTGACCGGTTATACGTGAATAATGGTAAAGGACAGTTCTCGAAAGAAATTGTTTTGGATGGATCGTCGAGTTCTTCGGTTGTTGCGGGAGCAGATTTTGATAAAGATGGCGACATCGATGTTTTTGTCGGGGGGAGGGTTGTGCCGGGTGACTATCCCCGGACGCCGAAAAGTAAATTGTATAAGAATAATGCGTCGGAGGGCAAACCAACTGAACTGTATAACATTGCTAATCAAGTCGTTGGATTGGAATTGGTGGGCATGGTCACCTCCGCCATTTGGTCTGATTTTGACAACGATTCATGGGTTGATTTGATTCTGGTGGGTGAATGGATGCCGCTCACAATTTTTAAAAACAACCAGGGAGTACTCAAAAAAATTGAAAGCCCTGGCCTGATCCATTCTGAAGGCTGGTGGAACAGCGTTGCGGGTGCGGATTTTGATCACGACGGAGACATCGATTATGTAGCTGGCAATCTCGGATTGAACTCCCGGTTTACTTGCTCCGCCTCCGAGCCCATCGCCTTATACGCAAAAGATTATGACGACAACGGAAAAATAGATCCGGTTCTTTGTATGTATATAGACGGGGAGCAACATGCTCCGTATTTCAGGAGCCAGCTCATGACGCAAATACCATCTCTGAAAAAACGTTTTAATTCTTACGAAAAATATTCCAAAGCGACGTTCTCTGACATTTTCAGCAAAGGAGATCTTGAAGGGGCCCAGGTTTTGCGCAGCGAAACGTTTGCCCATAGTTATTTTGAAAATAAGGGAAATGGAGACTTTACAATAAAACCACTACCGCGTTCTGTCCAAATCTCTCCAGTGTATGGAATAATTTGCGATGATGTTAACAACGATGGAAATATTGACCTGATTGCTGTCGGCAACTCTTACGCCAACGATGGTTTTGTAGGACGGGACGATGCGGGCACAGGTGCATGCTTATTGGGAGATGGAAAAGGCAATTTTGAATTGTTAAGTGGCGACAGAACCGGATTTCGGGCTGACCTCGACGCAAAAGCCATGGGCACATTATTGGTTGGAGATGAAGAATTTTTGGTCATCACCAACAACAGCGGGCCGCTGGAAAGTTATCGCCTTCGGCGGGATTCAATTGTGTTTCACAAACTCCAGCCGATGGATGCATATGCTCTAATTACAACACGCGGTGACATTCAATATAAACAGGAATTTTATTTCGGTGGTACGTACCTTTCTCAATCGTCGCGGTATATAAAAATAAATCCCGCGATGAAACGAGTTGAAATTTTTCAGTTTAATGGAACAAGCAGAATGATTGAACCGCCCCGGTAAAATAATAACGACGGAGGTCGCGGTTGATGAATTATAAAATTAGTTATCTACAGTAGCACAGAGAATTTTCAATAATCAGGAAACGACGCCACCATGAAGCACATCGGGACTTTTGTATTCACGCTGATTCCATTTTTGTGCATGGCCCAGGACATTCCGCCGACTACATCTCTGGTTTATCCGGGTGTGGACGGAAGATTGGTTTATGTGGCCGACAGTTTGGGAAATAAAATCCCGGATTTCTCCAACGCCGGATATAGCGGAGGAGGGACAGCCATCCCGCTGGTGCCGGTGAAACGGATCATTTGGCCGGTGCCGGGAGACAACGCGGATCATATTCAAAAAGCAATTGATGCGGTAGCAGCCATGTCTCCAGATGCTTCCGGGTTTCGGGGAACGATCCTGCTTAAGATGGGAAAGTATTTGATTGAAAAACCAATCTACATCAGGTCTTCCGGCGTGATACTACGTGGCGAAGGAAGAGGGGATACGGGTACCCTACTGCTGGGCGATCTGCCGAAAGAAGCGCTAGGCCCGGCATTCCGGAGAACTGCATTGATCAATGTGGCCGGGGATGTGGGCATCAAGCCCCTGGAGGAGACAAAGCAAGCCGTGACAGATAACTACGTGCCGGCAGGGGCAACAACTTTCAATGTGAGATTAGCAAAAAACTTGAAAGCAGGAGATAAAATCCTGGTGCGGAGGATTGGCAATCAGGATTGGATCAAGGCACTCGGCGAAGATAGCCTGACTGTTGGCAGAAGTTTTTGGAAGCCCTTTAACATTGAGTATGACAGGATCATCACCTCTATAAAAGGAAACACCATCACCCTTGACGCGCCAGTCTTTACCGCTATCGATTCCCGGTGGGGTGGTGGGGAAATTGTAAAGTTTGAGGATGCCCGAATCGAACAAATCGGAATCGAGAACCTCCGCGGCATTTCCGAGTATGATCCGTCAGTGCGAACGGTGGCGTACGGCAATATGGACCGTGGCAACTTCGATGATCCTAAAGTTCGTTATGAAGGCGAGGAATATTTTTCGGATGAAAATCACGTCGCAAATTTTATAAGCTTCAGCAACGCCCGGAATGCATGGGTCAGAAACATCACTGCCCTGCATTTTGTCAACAGCGTTGTGCTGGCCAATGCGGGCACAAAGTGGATCACCATTCAGGATTGTGAATCCCGTGAGCCCGTTTCGGTTCGCGCCGGCGCCCGCCGGTTTACATTTCAGGTGAATGGTCAGCTGTGCCTCGTGCAAAGGTGTTTTTCACAAAAGGGAAGGCACTCCTTTGTGCTGCAGGGATCGGCCTCCAGCGGAAACGTGTTTCTGGAATGTACGGCGGTCAATCCCTATTCCACCAGTGAGCCGCACAACCGGTGGGTAAACGGGGTATTGTATGACAATGTAAAAGCACCCCTGACTGCAAGGTTTTGGAAAGATTTTCCAATCGGGTGGGCTGGTGCGAATATTGTGTTCTGGAATTGCGAAGGTGATTTCCGGATTCAAAAACCACCGACGGCTCAGAACTTTTCCTTTGGTCATGTAGGAATCGCATCGGTGATTTTCAATTTGCCTTTACAGGATTTTTCCTGGCCGAAAGGACATATTGAATCACTGGACCGGCACGTAACGCCGCGCAGTTTGTATCTGACGCAGTTGAAGGAACGACTGGGGGAAACTGCACTCAAAAACATAATGTCTGAATACTAATAAAACAAATACCATGAAAAATCTATTCACTACCACGTTACTCCTGTTAAGTCTAACAGCCGTTGCTCAGAAAATCGATGGTCATTGGAAGGGCACCCGTCAGACAGACAACGGACCCTTTGAAGTTAATTACATCTTTAAGGTAGAAGGCAATGTTTTGACCGGTACCTGGAAGACCCAGCTTGGTGAAACCCAACTCCAGAATGGAAAGGTTGAAGGAAAGAAAATATCCTACACGATTTCCATCAATGACAGGACGCTGAACTACACCGGTGAAATCATCAACAAAGATGAAATCAAGATCAAAAATGAGCTTGGTGAAATGACACTGACCCGGGTGAAGGAGTAACGAGTTGAGGGTTTCGTGAGTCCACTCTATCATAGCGGACGTAACGCATCGCCGTGCTTCTTACTTTTACTTCAGTTTCACCCGCAGCAGATACTGAACGGCTGTTATATACAGAACTTTGTTGTCTGGTGTCAGGGCACAGTTTGAGGCGGTAACCCCTTCCAATTTTATTTTCCCGATCGGTTTTCCTTTCGGATCAAAAATCCATATGCCGCCCGGTCCGGCGCCAAAGAGATTGCCCTTATTGTCGATCTTCAGACCATCGCAAAGGCCGGGTGACGTTTCGCTTCCGGCGTCGTATAGTACTTTACCTTTCGCTATCGTGCCATCCGCATTGAGCTCATAGGCATACCATCTCTTCTTCCGGAAATCTGAGTTGGAAACGATGAGTGTTTTTCCGTCGGGCATGAGGCTGATGCCGTTGGGTGCTTCAAGGGAGTCAATCAACAACGTGACTTTACCCGCCGCATTTCTTTTATAAACCCCCTGAAACGCCAGTTCTTTCTTTGGATCCCGGGGTCCTTTCTCAAACCCATAAGCAGGATCAGTGAAATAGAGGTCGCCGGTCCGAGATAAAAAAAGATCGTTGGGACTGTTCAACCTTTTCCCCTCATATTCGCTAACGATGGTTGTAAAACTAGCAGACGGACGAGTTAAGCCGGCATTCATGCTGGCAATTCTCCGGTCGCCATGCTGGCATATCCACAGTTTGCCTTCGGGAGTGAAGACCATGCCGTTGGGTCCCATGAACCCTCCGCGTTTGACAGAATCCGTATAGCCGCCTGGGTTCGCATACACTTCCTTGCCTCCGGCCTCCGTCCACTTATATATGGTATTGCCAGGCACATCGGAAAATAAGAGCATTTTCTCCTTTTCTATCCACAGGGGTCCTTCTGTAAATTGAAATCCTTCAGCTACTACCTCCACCTTAGCTTCTTTATTTATGATGCGGGCAAGATCATCGGTAATAAATTCGATGGTGCCGGTGGGCCGTTTATTTTCCTGGGCAAACGTTGACGACCCAAGCACGATTAGCGAAATCAAACCGATTATTTTATTCATAGTATCAGGGAATAAAGTTTATCTACCTCAAGACCAAATTTACAGCTTCGAAACAAGTAACTCATCTCCGGTCCGAACAAATATATGTGTGTCCGCGCCCTCCCGCGTGACTTCCGACATACGCTTTATCGACGGCTCGCGGCACTTAAGAGGGACCTGGCGGTTTTTATAGACTTGCTCTCAACATCCGTCCACGCAAACACGAGATCGTCGCCACGCTTTGTCATTTGTGGAAATCCGCTTGATCTTTCACTTGAAATACCGGCAACGGCCGCGCGCCAATGAACGCCTTTTGCGTCGACAACGGCAATTTGTATCGAATCATTCTCGATCCAGCTGACGGCAGCATCGGTGCCATTAAGCAATTCTATATCAACCCTCCCCAGCATCCGTTTTGTATTTATTAAAACCGGTTCCGAAAAATCCTTTCCACCATTTTCTGAGAATGCGACTTTTACCTGGGTGCTGTCATCCGGCGCAGAATACCAAACTACTGCCACGTTGTTCTCAATGGATGATACACGCGGGCCGTTCACGGGACATCCGTTTATCTTCCATCCGTCATCGTAAATACTTTTCGGCTCTGTCCACCCGCCGTCCTGCCATCGCACAATCGACATGTCGCGGACTTCATCTGAAGTTCGATCGCGGTATACTACAACCGGACCGTTTGCGGTGATTGCTGCACTCGTCTGGCAACAGTCACACACCCTATCATCGAGCAGCCATTCATTTTTCTTGATGCCGTCTTTGCCGATGATTGCGGCGCGCAGGCTCATCGCGCCGTGTCCGCCATGGTCCATGCCCTCCATGCCTTCCATGCCTGTGTTGCGGCCGTCGAGCCACGACGCAAAAAAATCATCTTGGAATGGAACCAGAGAAACAAAACCATGTTCGGCATCTTTGCCATCTTCATTCAGGAGCCTGGGCGTAGACCAACTTCCATCCGGTTTACTGACTACGTATTTCACATCATAGGAATACTTACCAGGTCCGCTTCGATCCAGAAAATGCGCGATGACGGCAGTGTCATTGAATGCGATGGTGGGATAGTCTGCCCAGTTGACGAACCATGAAGTCCCCGTCGCAATCGTGACGGGCTGAGACCAGGTATTTTGTTCCAGGCGGGCGTATCTGAGAAATGAAGTCGTGTCCTGACTTTCAAGCCACGATAGATACACGGTGCCGCGATGTGTTACAAGGTATGGTTCGCTCGCAATCCCACTGGAAGGCGACGGCAAGGCATCAACTTTCACCGAGTGCGTCTTCTTATCGGATTCGCCACAACCGACGAGCAACAATACCTGCAAAAGGACTGCAACACATACGTTTCGATCTAATCGCATAATCGTCGGTTTGATTACTGTTCCGCGCGCAGGACTTCAATGTCTTCCATCAGCCTGTTCACCTCGTCCTCCTTCGTCCCGTCATATTTTCCGCGAATTCTTCCTTTCTTATCGATCAGCAGAAACGCGCCGCTGTGAATAAATCCATCGGGCTCTCCTTTGTCCTCCATGGCAGTAGCGAAGTAGCTGGTCTGCGCGATCTTGTATATTGAATCTTTCGCACCCGTTACAAAATGCCACTTCCGGCTGTCCACTCCCAGTCGACCGGAGAATTCATGAAGTTTTTTCACGTTGTCGTGCTCCGGGTCAATCGTATGTGAGAGGATCAGTACATCGGGTTCATTCTGTGTTTTTTCATAGACACGCATTAATTGTGTCTTCATGATTGGACAAATGGTACGGCAGGAAGTGAAAAAGAAATCGGCCACGTAGATCTTGTCGTTGAACGTGGCGTTGGTGACGGGCACACTGTCCTGATCGTCAAATCGGAAAGGAGCGATTGTATGATAAATGGTGTCGTGATCGGTGACGGTACGCTCTCCCAAAATCGGAAGTGACTTATGCTCGGTTTTACAGGCTATCATGGTCATCCATATCAGGCAACACGCCGACAAGAGACTTAATGAGATTGAATTATGTTTCATAAAAAAGGAATTGAAATTTTTGTTTTTAGTTTTAAGGCAACACGTATTTAAAAAAGTAAGTCGCATACCTCACTTTATGTATTTGGCGGGGTCGTTTGCGAACTTTTCCTTGCAAAGCGCCGAACAAAAATGATAGGTTACTCCATCATGGACAAGTGAGTCACTATGATTGTCGACGGTCATTTTACAAACGGGGTCGATGGCGGCGATCTTGGTACGTCCAGCGCCCTCGCCAGACTTCGTGCCGCGGTCGGTGGTGTTCACAAACATACCCGATAGGAAGGATACGGTTTTCGGATCCGATTTCTCAGGTGTCCCGGCATCAAACGGAGGGTGAGGAAAATAGCCGATCTGGAGTTGTATGGCTTTTGCCACGGCGTCTCCTTCAAGTTCCTTTACAACATACAACGCGAGGTCAATTCCTGATGACACGCCCGCGCCGGTTATATATTTGCCATCCTTGGTATAGCGCTCATGCGAGTACGTGATTCCGAACTCTTCCAGTTTTGGTCCTACATACCAGTGCGATGTCGCACGTCTGCCTTTCAGAAGCTGCGCCTCTCCAAGCAATACCGATCCTGTGCAAACACTGGTCGTGTAGGAGGTGGTCATGTCGATTTTTTTCACCCAGTCGATCAGGTGGATATCGTTGAGGATCTTGTACGTGGTGGATCCGCCGGGAACAAAGAGTACGTCGAGAGAATCAAACTGGTCAATGGAATAAGGCGCTTCTAATGATTGAATAAAATCTGATTGAATGATCCCTTTCGTATTTGACAAAAACTTCATTTCATATCCCAGTGATTCAAGTTCGCGAAACACCTGGTAGGGTCCTGATACATCGAGCATGGTGAACCCGGGATACAAATAGAGGCCGATTGTTTTCGTCTTGCCGTTATTTTTTGTGTTACGGGAGGCCATCGCATCGGCTAGCCTTCTTGTGGTTGAGTCAGCCTGGTCATAAAAACCGGATTGCACGGGAGGCTGCGGATCGTATGCAATGAACAATTGAGTCGTCTTTGAGAGTTCGTCGTCTGCCAAATCTGCAATCATCGCCAGGACCCCGTCGATGGAGGCGGAGGCGCCCATGCCCGTATAGTACTTTCCGTCACGCACATAGTTGTCGTCGGTGTAGACAATTCCATATTGTTCGAGGGCAGTCTTGTCGTGCCAGGGAGCGGCTACCTTTTTGTTCTTCAAAACACCGGTTGCCGCTAAGACGAGGTTTCCCGAACCGACCGAAAGGGTTCGTTCAGTCTTTGCATCGATCTTCTTTATCCACGCCATTACGTCGTTGTCAGCGATTACTGACTGTGGATGTTCAACACCCGGAAGGATCAGGATATCGGCGTCATGTATTTCACTGAGATCGTTGGCCGCTTCAAGCGACTGCATGTAACTGGATTTTACACGTCCCTTGTTTTTTGCCACAAACTTGATGGAATAGTTTTGAAGCATGAGACCGCTGGCTGTCTGATAAGCGCCAACCGCGTCCAGCAAAACAAAGTCTTCATACAGAAGTACGACTACAGACTTTTGTGTGACTCGGTAGTAGGAATAATAAAGACCTACGACAGCCAGGGTGAGAATGATAAGAGAGATTGTGATGATTTTAAACAGACGCATGTTTTTGTGTTTTGATGTTAGATTTTGTGTCGGCCAATGGTAAATTATTTCGTGAATAAAATTTCTGTCTTCTCCACCATAGCAAAAAGCCGGTGAACCCCAGAATCGATGGCATTAACCCCACCACGACGTAGAGTATCCTGGAAAACTCGCCGGCAAACGTTCCTGCATGAAAGCTGTAGGCAACGTAGTTGAATTGATCCCACCAATTCATTTTCGCGATCTCTTCATTGGCATTCTTCTTCTCCACCATTTCACCGGTATGGATATTGAAAGAGACTGAACTCCGGCTTAACGGGATGATGTATGGCGTACCAGGAATTCTCCCCATGGCCGTAGCAATGCCATAGTCATTACCATTGATGATGCCGCTTCTGAATGGTATGTAGAAGTATTTCATTTCGAATCCTGGAAAAATCCGCGCCGCTTCTTCCATCATTTTGTCTACGCTTGCGAGTGGTCCCTGCACGGGCGTCATCGCTACAGGAGGCTGCCAGCTGTCCTTGCTGAAAATATTCCAGGTCATCTGCAGGCCGCTGTAAAAAATCAACAGATTCAGCACGAGCGACCAGACGCCAATGTACCGGTGGAGGCCCGACGATATCGTGCGCCAATTTTTCCACTGCAAAGGGGCGCGGAATATCATTGCCGGAAGAAAATACTTACGATAGATAATGACTCCGGTGATGATGTTTAGAAACACCAACACGCCGGCAAGTGTGATGATCAGAACGCCAATGGGACCGAAGTTGAGACTCCAATGAAATTTTTCCATCCAAAAGAGGAAAGAATCACTGAACTGGTCGTGATCACCGTTGCGCAATATTTTCCCGGAATACGGGTCGATGTCTACAAAATACATTTTTGACCACCTCGCCATCGGCTGGGTTCCATCTTCCACGTAGACCCGGAATTGTACAGATTCATCTTTGTGCTGGTGGAACCGCATGATATTGGTTCCCATGGCGCCGGGGTATTGATTGCGCACAATCTTATACAGCGAGTCGTAAGGCAGACGGGTTTCCGCAGGAGTTGCCTTCAGCAGATCTTTATTGATCCATTCATCGAGTTCTTTGGCGTATACATACAATGATCCGGTGATTCCGAGGATCAACAGCCAGATGCCATTGGCCAGCCCCAACCAACTGTGAATTTTGAAAATGTATTGATGAATTTTGCGACCTGAGGACGTCATTACTTTCGTCAGTTAGTGTCAAATAATAGAGCCGGGATTGAAGAGTTCGAATAGTATTTCTACCCGAATCGAACTGAACGTATGCATCAAACTTGTGTGCTTCGTGAGATCGTACACAACGATCAATGATGTGGCGACGGACTAAAACCAGGAATGGTGCAAACGTTAGCGGCTATACCGGGAAGACGCCGGTGTGGAGATCACCGCTGGATCTGATTATGACAACTTGGGCGGTTGAAAAAAATCAAGAATGGGACGCTGGTATGATGCGCTGAGGTAGCGCGCCCGGACCTGTTGTTCAGAATAAGGTCTTGCCGGGATTTTCAAGTACGCCGGATTGAAAAACAGATTGATCTCAGATGCACAGGTAAGCGCAGGGGGTACGGACTCATCTTCGAGATTTAGAGACGCCGTGAGTGTCGGTTCATGGTCGTACTCCGCACGACATTCAGTCATGGGTACTTCTTTGATCAATCCAAGAAAAAGCTGCACGGCATGGCGTTTTTTATAAACAAACGAAAGGATGCCTATGCGCGAGGAGAAGTGCAACATCAGGCTGCCGAGAATGATAATGCAAACGACACGTTTGACCACATACAAATATACCCCACGTGTGATTAATATGCGAATGAACCTTCGCGAGCTCAAAAATTTCGTTTTTTGACGCCTTGACAGAATAAATCCTGCCGCATTTTGACCCGGGCAGTTTGCGTGGTGTAAGCGTGTGAAATTTCCACTACGTGTTTTACCGTTAATGCGCGGCCTGGGTTGACACAAAGAAATTCGGTGACTACTTTTGCACTGATATGTTAAAACGCCTCGTCATATCTGTCATCCTTTCCACGATGGTGCTGCACAGCGCCAGCCGTCTGGGCGTTTTATCCTACTTATATGAGCAGCGATGTGAAATCGCCTACGCCTTAGGTCTTCTTTCAGAAGAGCCGATAGCAGAATGTGGTCACGACTATGATTTTGGCTCCGGCCTCAAAATAGTGGCTGCTGACGACCATCAGGGAACGTTGCCACCCGCAGTTCTTCAGGCCAAAGAGATTACCTTGTTTATTGCCGATACCTTTTCGTCTGGTGCTCCTGTAGAGCGATTGGTTACGGATACAACACATGGCAGGTTGTTTATTGAGACTGCCTATGCAACCCCCTCACTGTCAATCTTTCATCCGCCTGCCTGAGCGGGATTAATGTTTATTAGGAGGCTGCGATAATCCATGTCGCAGCATACACTATTTAATTAATCTCAAACTATTATTCAGGCATTGTCATGAAAAAACTATTATCCCTATCTATATACATTTCGATATTTGCTTCATCGCTGGTGATCTCATCATGTTCCAAAAGCAGCGATGACGCAGCACCTGGTCCTATCACGTTGCATTTCGACAACGTGGTAGGTTCAACTGATCTGCAGATGAATACAACAAACACTCCGTATGCCAACTCGAAAGGGGAAGCCTACAAGGTGACCTGGCTTACTTATTATGTAAGCAACATCAGTTTGAAAAGATCCGACGGAACTGTTTTCAAGGATCCGATCAAATCTGATGGTTCTGCGGGCTATTATCTTGTTGATGAAACGGATGAAGACTCGCAGGATGTGACACTTCAGAACGTACCGGCGGGAAATTACACTGAAGTAACATTTACCATCGGTGTCGATGCATCGCAAGTGAACCAGGGTGCTCAGACCGGTGCGCTTGATCCTGCCAAAGGCCTTTTCTGGAGTTGGAACACGGGCTATATCGGCGTTGCATTGGAAGGTGTTTCTCCGGTTTCGACTCAGACTGACCACTCATTCCAGTACCATGTAGGCGGATACAAGACCGACGTTGCATCCAATCAGGTGAACAACGTAAGAACGATTACGCTGAGTTTCAATGGCGACTCCGCTCCGGTGAGGGCACAGCATGAGCCGGAAGTACACATGCTCTTTGATGTAAATAAATTCCTGAATGGTACAGGCGAGCAGGTGACGTTTACTTCCAATTCAAGCCGCCATACTCCTGCGCTTTGCAAGGATCTCGCAAATAACATCACCACCGCTTTTGTCGTGGATCACATCCACGCAAACTAGGGCTGATACTTAGCCGGTGATGAAAAGCTATTTGCTGCTACTAGCCGCAATCGGCATTGGGGGCTGTGCTGGCGACCACGTGTCGCCAGCCAGCAACCCTTATGCGTTTGTCAGGCCCGCCAATTTTCCTGACCCCAATTACACATTTGGAAATAATCCCGTCTCTCAAAAAGGATTTGAATTGGGACGGGCGATTTTTTATGATCCTATCCTTTCCCTTGACAGTTCGGTTGCATGCGCGAACTGCCATCAGCAGGCCCGCGGCTTTTCCGATCCAGTTCACCGCCTGAGCAGGGGCGTGAATGGAGCGTCCGGCATTCGCAACGCTCCGGCCATACAGAATATGGCCTTTCAAAAACTTTTCTTTTGGGATGGCGGCTCCAATCACCTCGACTTTGTCCCAATAAACGCCATCACCAATCCACTGGAGATGGACGAAACCATAGCTGTCGTAGTTGGCAGACTGCAGCGCAGCCCGCGATATCAGACAAAGTTCAAGGACGCGTTTGGCAAATCTGACATTGACAGTCAGAAAATGCTTTACGCATTGTCTCAGTTCATGACCTTAATGATCTCATCAAATTCAAAATATGATCAATACATCCGCGGCGAAGGCGGACAATTGACTGCGGATGAATTGTCCGGAATGAAATTATTTCAGGCGAAGTGTTCATCGTGTCACGCTACAGACCTTTTTACCGACGGCTCCTTCCACAACAACGGCCTCGACGCAAGTTTTGAGAATGACCGGGGCCGGGCCCGAATCACAGAAGACGACCATGACGCGGGGAAATTCAAAGTGCCCAGTTTAAGGAATGCAGAACTCACCTCACCTTATATGCATGACGGGCGATTTAAGACACTGGAAAATGTATTGGATCACTATGCCGACAATGTGAAAGATTCACCCACGCTCGATCCATTGCTTAAGCAAAACGGATCTCTCGGTATTACGCTCACGGCGACCGAAAAGGCAAACATCATTGCCTTCATCAAGACCTTGACCGACACAGAATTTACCAAAGACAAAAGATTTTCGCTTCCGACTCCAAATTGACGTCTATGAAAACAAAGTTATTTACGCTGCTGCTGATAATCATTTCGTTTTCTGCTGCGGAAGCATGCGACGTCTGCGGTTGTTCGCTGGGCGGCAACTATTTCGGGATACTTCCCATGTTCAATAAAAATTTTGTTGGCATCCGATGGTCCCAGGCGCAATTCCATTCTTATATCGCGCCCACGCAATACCTCGCCGCACAACAGTCGAATGACACGTATCAGAAAATGGAAATCTGGGGTCGCTACTACCTCACAAAGCGCATTCAACTGTTCGCGTTCATTCCGTATGTGTATAACGATATGAATGGCACCGACCAGGTGGTGTCCGCACAAGGCCTCGGCGATATCAGTGTGACGGCCAATTACCTGTTGATCAACACCGGTGAAGAAAAGACAACGTTCAGACATACCCTCATCGCAGGAGGTGGCATCAAGTTACCGACTGGCAGATACGACCTGGAAGACAAAGGAAAGATCATCAACCGGAATTTCCAGATGGGCACCGGGAGTGTGGACTTTAACGTCAATGCCGTCTATACCATGCGCTACAAAAAGAGTGGCGTGAACCTCGAAACAGGGTATAAGATCAACACGCGTAACAGTTACAATTACCTTTTTGGCAACCAGTACCGCGCATCAGCTCAGCTTTTCTTTTGGCAGAAAGCGGGCTTCCTCTCTCTTCTACCCCATGGCGGCGTGAACTATGAACAAGCCGCTATGCACTTAGATGGCGACATCATCCAAACCAACACCGGCGGCACGGCGTGGCTCGCATCGGGCGGGATGGATATTTACGTGAGCCGGTTTACAGTGGGGTTCAACTATCAAAAACCCATCTCTCAGCGCTACAACAGTGATGTCACGGCGGAGATACTGAGCAAGGGACGGTGGACTGCATCGCTCACTTATAATTTCTGACGAACCAATAATTTTCTTCTCGGGGAAGAGGAGAGTACAACCCGATTTTCTTTCAGACCCTGAGAGTTTAAATTTGGTTCATGGATATTTTTCAGAAACTACTCGCAGGGGGCATCATTCGAAACGACGAGATGGGCCAGGCATGGGACGTTGTTTTTCGAGCCCAGAGATTATCTCCTGCACTCAATGCATCGACCACCATCGATGAAATGCGGCAAAGACTGAGTGAAATCCTCAAAAAACCGATTGCCAAGAGTACCGTGGTCTTTGTTCCGTTTCACACGAACTTTGGAAAGCACATCACGATCGGGAAAAATGTTTTCATCAATCACTGCTGCAGTTTTCTCGACCTCGGAGGCATCACGATCGAAGACGATGTGCTGATTGGGCCCAGGGTAAACCTGACTACAGAAAACCATCCCATCGAACCATCGAAAAGAAAATTTCTCGATTTGAAATCTATCCTGATTAAAAAAGGTGCCTGGATTGGAGCCGGCGCGACGATCCTTCCCGGAGTGACGGTGGGAATCAACTCCATCGTGGCAGCAGGAGCCGTTGTAACAAAGGACGTTCCTGATAACACGATTGTGGGGGGCGTTCCGGCGAAAGTGCTGCGAGCGATTATTTCGGAAGGATAAGGCCAGATTCGCCGAATGCCTGTTTAGATTTCTTGATGGGAACAATAAAAAATCCCACCCTTCTGTGACAATTCCTGAAATATTGCGACTAATCAACTATGATCAGAGAGCCTGCTTGAAATGGAAATAAACAAGCAAAACTTCATTCAAGTCATAAATAAGAATAGAGGTGTCATCAGAAGTCTCTGCAAAATCTATTATGATGGTGTGGAGGACCAAAAAGACGCTTTCCAAGACGTCGTTCTTCAGCTCTGGAAATCATTTGACACTTTTCGCGGAGAATCGGAAATCAGCACCTGGATTTATCGGGTAACACTTAATACAATTCTTTCTAAAATCAGAGGAGATAAGAAATCAATTGCACTTGAAGCCATTGACAATCGTCATCAGTATATTTCAGATGCAAGAGCGGATGACAATGTAGAACTCCTTTCCATCATCATCCAGTCATTAAAAGCTGTTGACAAAGCGATTGTCGTGCTTTGCCTGGAAGGCTACCGAAACAAAGAAATTGCAGGGATTCTTAACCTGTCTCAAACCAACGTCGCGACACGCCTGAATCGCGTAAAGTCTCAATTAAAAATGAAATTTAACAACAAGTCTCATGCAGCTAAGCAATTTTAACTCCGCCTGGAAACAACTTAAGTTGTTGAATGCCTTGCAGCAAATAGATTCGGAAGAGATCCTGTCGATCATTGAGCGCTCTGAAAAAACCAACCAATCCAAATTAAGGACCGTCGCCCTCACCCTTGGGGTGTTCATTGTTATCACATTTTTCTTTCAGGGCGGATGATCTCATTTATTATTTGGGACGTAGATCCCAATATTTTCACTATTCCTGTAATTAATCATCCTGTCAGGTGGTACGGACTATTTTTTGCGTCGGCGTTTCTGGTCAGTCAGCAATTAATGTATTATATCTATAAAGTTGAAAATAGACCCCTTAAAGAGGTAGATACGTTGACCGTATACATAGTCGTTGCAACGCTCGTGGGCGCACGACTGGGTCACGTGCTATTCTACAATCCAATTCATTATTTCAGGAACCCTCATGAAATTCTGATGGTGTGGGAGGGTGGACTTGCGAGTCACGGCGGAATAATTGGAATACTGTTAAGCTTGTACTTGTTCGCCAGGAATGCAAAGGTTGATTACCTCTGGGTATTAGACAGACTCGCCATCGTGATTGCCTTGAGTTGTTGCATGATACGATTGGGAAATTTGATGAATTCGGAAATGATTGGGATACCTACGAGCCGCCGTTGGGGCTTTATTTTTTTCCGCATAGACTCTATACCGAGACATCCGGCGCAGTTGTACGAGGCTGTCCATTATTTCATGTCATTTGTGGGTTTGCTCTGGATTTGGCACAGATACAAGAGTAATCTGAAAAATGGAACACTTACCAGTATTGGTTTGATCGTGCTCTTTGGTTTTAGATTTGTGGACGAATTTTTTAAGATTAACCAGGAATCTTTTGAGGACCGAATGATTTTGAACATGGGTCAGGTATTAAGCATTCCTTTTATTGTAACAGGCATTGTGATGTTAGTCGTAATAATATTGCGCAGGGGTCATCATACTGTTTTGGTGAATGAAAGGCAGTCGCGTGACCCGCAAGGGAGGTAACGCTCGGGGAACTCCAGCCTATCCTTCTGGCAAACATCCTACATCAAGCCAATAAAACTTATCCTTAACTCCTTGTCAATCATTTCATCTTCACTTCACCGGTCCCTGTCCCCGTTCTGATCAACACCGGGTTCCCTTTGACCTGGACCAGGCGTGAACTTATTTTTTTCATGTTGACCCTCAAGGTATCCATGGCAGTTACTCGGAATATCCCCGGGCTCTGCGGTGGCGTATCTATCTCAAGGAGACAGTTATTGCTTATCATGTTGTAGGCGACGATGTCCGATACACCCATGAGTTTTATATATAGATTAGTCGTTTTTCCGGCCAAAAAAATATTGGAAGCGTCGTTCATGTAGACCCGCATATCCTTGCATTCCGCCAAGATGCGGGCTTCAGCGCCCCCACCCAATTTCACCTGCAGGGAATCGACGTTCATTTTTTCTGTGAAATCCAGCGTCGCAGCGCCGTTGACTTCGATTGAACGTAACGTTTCCATCGACACGTAAACTTTAAGCACTCGCTCATGACGGATAGCTTGGGTCGGTGCAATCACTAGTTTTCCATCTTCGACCGTTGTGGAAATCAGCCGGGGAAGGTTGTCGTCGGCGACCACACGAACTGTGTCACCAAGATTTCTGACGAGAAAGGCCTGAATGGGACCATCGACGGAAACCGAGTCAAATTTCCCAACCACGCGGTTTTCAGTGACGGTGAACAAATTGAACCACGCAACAATAAAGAAGGATAATCCTAATGTGGTCATGATCGATATTTTTAAGATGGGCGAATTCATTTTGTAGCAAATCGTACGTGGTCAAGCTGTATCTC
The DNA here is from genome assembly GCA_044227305.1 of Cyclobacteriaceae bacterium. Taxonomy (GTDB): domain Bacteria; phylum Bacteroidota; class Bacteroidia; order Cytophagales; family Cyclobacteriaceae; genus ELB16-189. Next base: position 587,671 of record JBGAFJ010000005.1, read on the forward strand.
TGCGGGAATGGATTTGCCTCGCATGTAGTCGACGATGAGCTCTTGAACTTTGGCTGACTGCTCAAACAAATCATGACCACCGTTGACCACAATCACGTGTTTGACGTTTCTGAATTTTCCCGCGATGCGCGTGGCATCTTCCATGAATGTGCGGCCATCAAGGGTGCCGCTCAGGAACAAACCCGGAACGTTACTTTTCACGTCCTGCCGATATTCATCGCCAAGATCCGGCAAACCGGAGCCTTCCGCGATGTCGGGGAAAGGAAAATTGGTTGCACGGCCGACCAAGCTCGCAGGTACTTCCTGGTTCACAAGTTTCATTTGCTCTGCTGATACTCCGGTCATCGCGTCCATCAGCAGTCCCATACCATAGAAACGTGACGACGAGCCATACGATTTTAGATCGTATACCATCTGCGCTATTTCCCGGTAGTCTTCATTTTTCATTTTTTGATAGAAGAGTGGCAATCTGCGCAGGTCGGAAGGATTTTTCAACAGGAAAAAAGAAGTTATCAACTGAACATCAAATTTGCTGATGCCGACAGTTATGTCGGCGCCCTTGCGATCCTTGATTACAACGCTTGCCGGATTTTTTTCCAGCTTGTCAAGTACGCTACGCATCAGTTCCCGTAACGGGGGGAAAGCAGAGGCCGCTAAATCCGCTTTTAGTTCTGTTTCTGCATTCTCGATCATGTGATCTGCATACGATGGCCTCTTGATGTTGTCGCCCGTAGCCTCCAGCGCAGCGAGTATGAGTTTGTCGGTTTGCGCTTCATGGCGTTTCACATACGAGAACGCGAGCTGCGTGCCGTAGCTGATTCCCCACAGGATGATTTTCGCAGCGCCAAGTGCCTTTCGAAGGTCGTCAATGTCGTCGGCGCTCTCGTTGTTGTTATATGCGGTGGGGTCGATTCCTTTTTGCTTCCAGAACGAGATGCAATTCTTAAAATTTTCGCGAACAACACGGATCATGTCGTCTTGATTTCCAGGTTTACTGAAGTCGAGATATTGTCCGGGGGTACACGTTTCGAGTTGTTCACTCATACCCGTTCCACGCTGATCAAAGGCAATCACATCACCGAATTCGCGCATTGCCATAAATACTCCGAAGCGAGAACCCTTCGCCGTAAATGTACCCGCACCACCGGGTCCGCCGGCGAGGTAGACGATGGGACTTCCTGGGCGACTTCCTGTGCACTTGAATCTGATGAATGCCAGTTTGATTTTCCGGGAACCGGCGACCGATCGGTTTTCACGGACATAAAATGTACCCAGTTCAGCCCGGACTTCCTGACCGTCTGATGACTTAAAAATGTGAGGCTCGAACGTCAGGTTAAAGGATGCGGTGCTCTGGGCTTTCACCTGGCACATACACGCCAGGAGAAGGGCAGGCAGAAATAGTTTTTTCATGCAGTTTTTTAGTCAAACAAACGGAGCCGCGTTCTTCTGATCGTCCAGACCGGCCGGTCAGGCACTCCTTTCGCGCTTTTTTTCGCTGGCCGCAAATTGTGACGGTGTGACACCCGTTGCTTTCTTGAAAATTGAATTGAAAGACGACTTGGAACTGAAACCACATTCCAGTGCCAGCCCGAACAAGGTCAGGTGAGTATACTTCCCGGAGCTGACACGTTCCTGGAACTCACGCACCCGGTAACCATTAACGAAGTCGTAGAAGCTCATTCCAAAATGACGGGCCAGCACTTCTGAAAGGTGGTGGCGACTGATACCAGCCTCTGATGCAATTCGAATGGCAGTGAGATCAGGGTCCAGGTATTTTTTATCACGTTCAAACAGGGTTGTAATTGTGACAGCAAGTTTTTGCAGCTCAGCCTCCGGGAGTACATACGCAGGACGAGTATCCGCCAGTTGCGGAATTGGTGGATCGATAGCCCAATCCATAGGTTGATAGAAAGATCGGTAGCTGAGCGTGAGAATCATGACGAACAGACCGAGAAAAAACCATTGATGATAGTCATCCAGGTACCGGCTGTTGATACTGAGCACTAAAGAGAGCAGGTAGATCAGCGATAATCCCGCCATGCCATAGGCGATGAGAAAGAACCAGCGTGCTCCAAAGCGGCTTGTGTTCGACAGAATCTGTTCAATTTTCCTTCGTTGGTCGCGGACCAAGTCGATGATGAGCTTGCTATACACAAGAGATTGCACGCCGATTGCGATCGAAAGCACATTAAAGTAGGTGGAATACCCGTAAAATCCTTTCGTAAGGAAAGGGGTGTAATGGTCGATCGACGCGATCTTGGTTTCCTGGCCTTCGATGAAGAATGGCAGGAGTACTGCTAAATTCAGCAGATAGGGGATGCAGTGAATGAAGTCTTTCCGGTCGAACTTGTTTTTGTTATTTACAAAATATTTTACGAATAGGTATATCAACGGCCACAGCAGCAGGAGTACGCCCCAGTCGATGCGTATCAGGTGAGGAAATTCGAGATAGAGCCCGATGCTTTCTATCGATTTGAAAAGGCAAAGGAGGGAAACGAGAATTGCGAAGATTGCAAGGATTGTATTGCTGACCCGGTACGGTGATTGAAAAAGAAAAAAAAGGAATAACAGAAATGACTGAAGGGCGGCGAGCTGGAGGAGGATCGAGATCATGAGCTGCAAATATCGCTGTCAGTTTACGTGCGAACAAACTAGCTCCTATATCATCTCACGGGCCTGGGTGTCCAGCTTGAAATGATATATTCTGATCTTTACAGGTTGCCCCAGTGCCTAATTTTTTATCTTTGACAACTCTCACCCCGCGATCATACCAGAACCAATTCAACTTACCCTCGATTTTGATAACTAAAGTATGGCTTGGACAATCATAAGTGCCGTCGGAGAAATACTAAGTGCCATCGGCGTAATTTTTTCTTTGGTGTACTTAGCGAAGCAAATCAGAGAAAGCAGCAGAAGCACCAAAGCGAGCCTCAGGGAATCCGTGGTGCGTCAACAGATTGAATGGCTCAATCTGATTGGTAACAACGAGCAGTCTTCAAGAGTTTGGCTCAAGGGCACCATGAGTATTTCAAATCTGACCGATGACGAAAAAGGTCAATTCATGATGATTATGTTCAGCTTTCTCAAATCCAATGAAAGCATCTTTCTGCACTACTGCGATGGTCTGTTGGATCGCGAAGTGTGGGAAATAAACAAAAAGATGTTGGCGGCGTACGTCACTCAGCCCGGTGGAAGATTCTACGTTAACAAACGGATCGAAGCGTTCAATCCGAAATTTCAGAATGTGCTGCGAGAAATAGAATCAGCGGAGAAACTGGAATTTATCTACAAGGATGTCATTGAGAATACGCAGTGATGCGGGCCTAAGTCTCATGACTTTTGAAGATTTTCGATCGGATTAGTTCGGGAGACGCGAAAGGCAAATACGGCGATGACACAGAAAGATAATACCAGCACAGCCGCAACGGCGACAACCATTGGAATCACACCAACAGTTTCCTTCACAGCAAAGTTTGTTAACCAGATATTCATCGCACTGTAAGTTAAGAGCGTAGCACAAACGAACGAAATACCTATTGGGATAAGCAACTCGCCAGCGATCACAATACTGATTCCGATGTCCGATAGGCCAAGCAATCTACGGATACTGAATTCTTTGGATCGCTGCTCAACCGAAAAGGATACAAGGCCAATCATACCCAGGCATGCTATTAAAATTGCCAGGACGCTGAAGATCAATACAAAGTTTCCCAACTGAATGTCATTTTTATAGTCCGATTCAACACTTTCGTCAAGGAACTTGTAAGAAAACGGGAGATCGGTTATAGATCTCCATTTGCGGTGGAAAGTCGCTAGTAATGAACTGATATCGCCGGTAGGACTTAGTTTGATGGATATTTTCTGAATATTCTCAGTGCTGCCAAACATCAACAAGGGTTCGACTTTGGTGTGCAGCGATTTATAGTGGAAATCTCGTGTCACACCTATGATCGTTCCTTTCTTGCCCTTGGAGATCAACAGTTCTCCCAACTGCCTGTTCCGCTGGATCCCAGCCAAAATGGGACGCTGCGGCCTTGTTAATCATAAAGTGATTCCCGCTGTCCGAGTGAAAAGTTTCAAAACTCTTTCCCGCAATAGTTTCAATTCCGTACGCGGAAAGAAAATCCCGGTCTGCGGTGAGGACATTGATGCTGGTTTCTGAAAAACTACCGACATTTTTTTCGAAAAGACAGTAGGCGTTGTCGATCGGGTCCCCTGGAACAGAACTGGAGCCGGTCACCGAGGTCACGCCGCTTGTTTCCTGAAAAATATTTTTAAATACCGCATAGCCTGACGATGATTTATTTTCTGGAAACTCAACAATGACCGTGCGATCTTTTTTGAATCCAAGGTCAGCAGACCGCACGAAGTCAAGTTGATTCAGGACCACGAGTGAACAAGCGATCAGGGACATTGAGATAAAAAATTGAACGGATACAAAACCTCTTCGCAGCCACTTATTTCCAGAAATAGAATGGGTTTGGCTTTTGTAGAGTTGAATGGGCTTGAGCCCGGAAAGTGAGAGCGCAGGATAAATTCCCGACAACAATCCAATGAGGAGAGCGCCGGCGAAAAATGGCGACCAGAAACCGATCGAACCTCCATCATAACTCAAAGAGATTGATTGGCCGAGTAGGCTGTTAATTATTGGACGCGCAAGAATGGCGAAAAGGGCCGCAAGGAAAAGCGCTAAGACCGAAAATATTGCCGATTCCGCCAGATATTGTACAAACAACTGACTTCGAAGGGCGCCCAATGTCTTGCGCAGGCCCACTTCCTTGAGCCTTCTTCCCACCATGGCGGTGGCGAGATTAACATAGTTCAGGCAAGCAATCAGAATGATCAGAACGGCAATGCCAATAAGTATTACAATATTCGTTTTACTTCCCCTTTTCCCATTCTCCCATGTTAATGGTGTTTCCGTGTAGATGGAAATGAGTGATTGAATCGGAAGGTCAGAGTAATAGGTTTTATATTGGTTTGAAAATTTCGAGATGTATTTGTCAATGTAAGCGGGAATTTTCATCCTTAAATTAGCGGGCGCGGTTTTGTTGTCGGTTAGCAACAGGTAGGTGTAGAAAGCATTGTATCCCCACGCGTTATTTTCCCATTCCTTATTCTTGATGAAGCTTGTCATCGAAACGAGCATGTTAAAACGAAAGTGAGAGTTTTCAGGAACCTCCTCCATGACTCCTGTCACTTTGTAATTTTCATTATTCAATTCAACAGTTTGACCAATAGGATCTTTGCTGCCGAAATATTTGATGGCTGTTTGCCTATCCAAAACCATCGAGTAGGGTTCACTAAGGACTTTCCTTGGGTTTCCCTTCAGGAGCTTGAAACTGAAAATGTTGAAAACGGTTGAGTCCGCATGATAGCAATCTGGTTCGTTGAAGACTTTTTCATCGACACGCACAATGTAGGTGTCGAACAACCAATTTGAGAAGCGGACATAATTTTCAACCTCCGGAAACTCTCTGGCGAAAGTCGGCCCCATGGGAGGTGAGGTCGTGGCTTGATAAAAATCCTGATTGTCGGTTCGCATATTTTCGACAATCCTGTATATTCTATTTGCATTCTTATGATACTTGTCATATGAATTCTCACGGGACACGTATGCGATTATCAAAATGAAACACGCCATGCCGATGGAAAGCCCAAACAAATTGATACCTGCGAAAGCTTTGTTCTTGCTGAGAGTTCTTATTGCCGATTTAATATGATTTCGTAACATATTCTTAGGTATGGTCCAATCCGCGTTCCACAATATGAAGTCTGAATCTTATTCCCTACCGTACCCCTGATACAATCTGCGGCACTATTAATGAGTATGTCGCCGATCAACCGGCCGTTTCGACATTCGGACATCAACAAACCTTAAAAAACTTCTTCTCCGTGATTTCGGTTTGATTGTTCAAAGCGGCTTCAATTTTCTTCGCAGTCTTGGTAATGGCCAGTCCGCTTAGGCCTGTGCAACGGAGCGTGTTTGGAATCGCATCACCGACCTTCTTCATCGTTTCAATCACTTCATCCAGAGGGATGAGATGATTGTAATCGGCCAGGGCCATGTTGGCACAAGAGATAGCAGTCGTTGCGGCCATTACGTTCCTGTTCAGACAAGGTGCTTCGACGCGGTCGGCGATCATGTCGCAGATCATGCCGAGCGACGCTTGCAAAGTGATCGACGCTGCCGCCAACGACTGTTCTAGTGTTCCTTTCTTCAGTTCGACAATGCCCGCCGCAGCCATACCCGAGCCGGAGCCGCACTCAGCCATGCATCCCCCGACTTCCGCCGCGAAGGTGGCGTGGGCTGCAATGAACACGCCGATCATACCCGCTGCTAACATGGCTTTGACCACTTCGTCGCGATCGATCTTCAATGCCTTTGCGGTGCCAATCAATGCACCCGGCAAAGCTCCGCAAGAGCCTGCTGTGGGCGCGGCTACGATGACACCCATCGAACTTTTTACTTCCATCATTGCCGACGTGAACATCACCACGTGATTCATCACATCACCTTCCACCAATTCGCCGGCATCAAATCTTTTCTTGAATCTTACAGATTGAGGACCCAGTATTCTGTCGGCGTAGGTTGTGCCTTTCAGCCCGAGCTCGATGGCGTTGGCCATGATGCCTACGATGGCGCGCATCTTTTCAAAAACCTGGTCGTGTGAAATATTACCCCGCGCCGCCTCGTAGTGTACGGCCAGTTGCCACAGCGGGAGATTTTTTCCCTCATTGTAGGTCAACATTTCGTCGCAGGTAATAAATGGAACACGGAGATCTTTCCTCGACAGGACGGGAAGAACAGGGTTCAATTTTTTGATCGACAGTACTTCCTCAAAGTTTTCCAACTCTTCGCAGATACCGTCGCTCAGAAACTGCTGTAATTTTATTTCGACAAAAACATCGTTGCCATGGTGAACCTCCAGGTAATCAAATTCGACAGCGCGTTTCAGAAACTCGACTACTTTATCCGGTGATTTTACATAGATCAAAGTCTCAAAGTAATCTCCTGCAAAATCCACCTTGGCCCCATCGATCGCAATCACCTGGATCATGCCACCACCCGTGGAGAGCGCAGTCATTTTTCGGGTCTCCAAATCATTCTTTAGTGTGATCTGATAGGTGTTGGGATGGGTTGCTCCGATGGGATGAATATCAATAGAAACTTTTATCCCCGCTTCATCGATTGCCTGGAGATAGTCGGGCAGGCGTTCATCGAATGCTTCCCATCCAAGGAAGCCCGACAACAAACCCATGTCGGAACCCTGACCTTTGTGTGTAGTGGCGAGTGAACCGTTCGGATCAAATTCGATATAAGCCTCTTTGATATTGCCATGCATCAAGTCGCGGCACAATCGCCCGATTCGTAACGAAGCTGCGCAGTGTGAGCTCGAGGGTCCCCGCATCACAGGACCAATCACGTCATTGAATATGCTGGGATAAGCCATGGGGTTTGCAAAAATGTGTTATTAAAGATACCGATTTATCATCAGCTTTGAACCGTTCGGATTCAGGCCTATGGAGATCGCGTTAGATCAATAGATATGCACATCACGTTTTGAGTCGCACAACCAATTAATTTATAGTAAGCGTTCCAAACGCAAACCCAAGCATGTCTGTGCGCATGTGCCAGAGTTGAATATGGTAAACATTATCTTCTAGGGGAATCATAGCCTGCACGCTGATCCCCAGGTCCAGCCCATTCCCCGCCGCCGTGACGATCTGCTTTGTTGCTTTTCCGGTAACATCGAATCTTTGTAATACATGGTCAGTGCGAGGGCCTCGGTACTGAAAAATCTCCTTGCTGCCAGGTGGTTGTTTCGAGTTGACATGATCATCGTTGTAGAGAACGATGATATCGTTGCCTTTGGTGAATAATGCGTGACCGCCCGCATTCGATAAATAGGTTATTGCCTGTTTTTTCTCCACCACTCCATGCCATGCTTCTTTGCCATCAGGCTCAATTTGAGAAAGATATACATTGGAAAACAGGAATTTTTCACCATCGAGTGCGTTGCTGCCCTCAATGCTGACGGTGGTATTACCATTTTCGGTAGTCACTATCTTGGTGACGCGATATTGGTTGGCAGGCACGATTCCGTTCCACATCTGAAATCCCAAAAAGGGTTTGGTGGCGACTTCTTTGAACATCATATCTGCAGGTTCGCCTCTCATGATGAAGTAACCCTCGTGCTTGCCGATTGAATAAATGCCAGCGACCACAGGTGTGGTTGCATTTAACATCTTGAATGTGCAGCCTTGTATTTTCGCATCGGCTCTGCCGAGAGGCGTTGTCATCCATTTTTCAGACTTCCAGTAATATTGAAATAATGTTGCACGTTGATCGTTGTTTAATCCATTATAACAAATCATATACAAGTTCCGGTCGTTATCAATGAAAATGTCTTCAGGTGCGCAACCGCGCGGTGGCACAGGTAGGTAGTATTCGACACTCCAAACGACATTGAGCTTTGTATCACGTACGGAGCACTTTATATGTGTTTCATCAAATGTCACCCCTGACATGTCGTTGCCCGTGTCATGGGTATCCATTTTAACAATCAGAATAGATTTTTTATCACTGGAAGAGACAATATGGGTTTCTTCAAAGTCCCTCGCACATTCTTCTATTTTGAGTGGTGAGCCAAATGTACCATAGGAGCTGTCCACCGGGATGGCATACAGTGCTTCTTTGGTTTTGGAAACGGTCTTATAAAAAAGGAATGTGTTATCATCCACCCGCAACAATCTTTTAATTTGAGATTTTTCACCTTGCTTCAGTGGAATCTGGAAGTTGATAGCCTTGGTTTCTGTAAGCTCATTGTAATTGATCAACTTCCCAATGCGATACTGTTTGTTTTTATCTACCATCATGCCCAAAGTCAGTATTTTGTTCTTTTCATCGACAGAATAGTATTGACTTCCGGCATTAGCAGCCTCAATCATATATAGATTGTAAGCCATTGAATGTTCCTTGAGAGTTTTTATTTGCGGACCGCGCGTAATGGTTATTTGTTGGGCGCATACGATCGATGTTGCCAGCGTGAATAAAGACAAGAGGAAGATTTTCATAAAAAGAAAATGGTGATTAAAGATAAATAATTGGGCCGATGAATGCAGGCAACGATGGCAGCCCGGGAACGAACTACCTGACCCCATATAGCGCGCGCGTTCCTGTGGTGGAGCCAAGTTCGTGAACTATGGCGCGGCGTCCCCGACGCCTGCCTTCGCCGAAGCGGCTACGCGCAGGCAGGCGTGCCGGTGGAAACTATTTCCGAAACGCTAATGCCATCCACTCAGATTGTGAATCTACAAAAAAGTAGTCGCAACAATCCGCTACGTTCGGATGAAGTCTATCTCAAGTAACCCCTTCCTGCTCGTTGCGTAATCACGGGCCGAACTGTAAAGATAATGCTCAGGTTCGTGTACAATTTCTTCTACAATGGGATTATAGTGGATATAGTCCATCTTCTGCCTCGTGAAATAAGGCTTTGTAAGTTGTATGGGGTGATTTCCATCCTGCCAGACTTTGTAGTTGGTGATCCTTCTAATCTCTTCATCCACTCTCTTCGACTTTCATGCACAGTATCGACCAACTGAAATATTTCACGTGCTGTGAATTTTTTAAAATCGCGCAAGATACCTCCCAACGGCTCACCATCCGTGCTGATCATCATGTGCAGATGACTTGTCATCAGGCGCCAGGCATGAATCAGCAAGCCTTTCTCTTTCTGACAATATTTAAGGGATTTGATGACCACATGCTTGTGCTCTGGCCGGGTAAAAACATCCACCAAACCGATGGTAGACAGTGTTACAAAATAGACACCCATCGGATCCCGAAACTTGTACTTTTCTGACATGAACCCAAGGTCGGCAGAGATCGTTGGCTTCGTTGCAAGGATCGAGCTCGGAAATCCTGATGATTTTCGAGCTGCCGGTTTCGATTCTAATCTAAATGGATGGAATTATTTCCTTCGATCGACGCTCGCACCGGCACGCCTGCCTGCGCGTAGCCGCTTCGGCGAAGGCAGGCGTCAGAGACGTCGCGCCATAAGCCCTGACCGGACATGCGCGCTATACATGAGCGCTATATGGGGACTTTGATGTGTGCAGTGCCGACAAACTGGGCCAGATGTCTGGCAAGATTGCAATCATCAGCACTGCAATATTAACAACAACGAAAATGCAGACGCACATTCAAGAACTGCTATAAGGCCGTCTCCTTTTGATCCGACATCAAATATTTACTAAATTCACTTTAATCACGCTGACCGCTGCGCCGGCTCTAACCTAAACTTACCCTATGAGACTCGCTATGATTTTGATTGTGCTGGCCTGTACAGCAATATCATCGGCTGTTTTTTGCCAGTCGAAACTCGTTTTCCCACTTACCCATTCCGGCGATGTCATTGACATCGACTATAGTCCCGACGGACAATATGTTGTTACCTGTGGCACAGACGGCGCAGCCATTATTTGGGAACTGGCCACAGGAAAAATGCTCCACTATTTTCCGGGTCATTCGGAAGGATGTAAACACGCACGGTTTTCTGCAGATGGCAAATTTCTAATGACGACTTCACTAGAGGACCAAAAAATTATCGTGTGGGATATTTTGAAAGGAAATTCTACCATCGTCCCGGCGCCCGGTACGTCCCTGGAGCGGGTAGAAGACTTCTATGTTCAGGACGGAACGAATGACCTTCTCGCATGTGCTCAATCTATGAATTCCTCAGGTAGCCCTGATAAGACGCTTTTGTATGCATATAATTTTCCTTCTAAGAAATGGAAACAACTCCTCGTGGTTCCAGGGTTGCCGATGCTCAACAAGGATGGCACGCACCTGGTATACGTTGACTCTGCATCCGACCGGTTCGTCGATGTCAAAACAAAGTCCACCGTTATAAAGAAACCCGGGTTTCGCTATCCCGAATGGAGCTCCGGTTATTCCACGGAATCAGGACATTCATTTCAAAGCACGTACAATGAAAATCTTCTCGCCTATGCGTCTGACAGCGTGATGTACTTTTTAAAACGCGACGCTTCCAACAATACGATCGATACGGTGAGGATGATCCGCAAGGCTATTTATAGAGAAATTAACTATGAAGTCAGGGGCAGTCGTGTAAAAATATTTCCCAATGGTTCACCATCCAACATCGACGTAAACCTTATTGATAATTCAGTAAGGATCTCTGACCAACCTTTCGGCACGGTGGAAGAGAAAATCGTTGGTAAAAAGATCACTGTTTTTCAGGCGTATGACGGCCACCCGTTGATCACAATCAATGGCGCTGACTCCCTCAGAACAACGGATGTGAATTTTCAGGCAGGGACCGTTTCGGTGAGTCCCCTTGAGAACTTTTTGCTTTTGCAGGAACCGTCAAAGGTTACAATCTATTCCGTTGCGCAAAATGACTACGTCGACGAGGTGGACGGTAAGCAACTGATGAAAGTTGACTTCCTTCCTGGCGAAGCACAATTTATCGCGAGCTTCTCAAACGACGGCACCACCGTCAACGAGGTAGCCGTTGTCGATACAAAATCCCGGAAAGTAATCCGCACCCTGGCCTCAGGAAAATTCAAGACACATGACGTGGTAGCAAATAATAAACTGGTCGTAGTCGGGCCATCCTTTGGCTCATCGGTTGACGCGTATGAGATATCAACTGGAAAAAAAAATTACGACATCAGCGAAGTCGATGGCAGTGGTCAGATGCTGATTTCAAAGGACGGTCAGTATCTGCTTCAGCGTAATCTTAATAAGATAGTTTGCTTTGACGCCGCTACTGGAAAGAGTGTCAAAACAATCACTGTTCTTCGCGGAAAGGAAAATCTTAATGAGCCCTATGTCGAACAAGTAAAAGATCGCCTGTTCGTTAAAAACTACAACGAGGTGGGCAGAGTAAAAAACCTCGACCATCTTGAATTGCCCGCGCTGACCACGAAGCCAGCTGCCCGCTTCAATGACCTCGAAGGGCAACTCCTGAATGTTTTCATCACGGGAACAAGACATTTGATCACCACTTTTTATGAACCTTACCCTCACTTTATCCTGTGGGACCTCAAAGGAAACGAGTTGCTCAACTGGATGATGATCGACGAAAAAGACTGGCTGGTGACCCATGCATCGGGATTGTTCGATGCTTCGCCGGGTGCGATGGAAAAACTCTATTTTATTCAAGGCTATGATATCATCGGGTTTAATCAGCTTAAGGCTCGGTATTATGAACCCGGACTTTGGAAAAAAATCATAGCCGGAGAAAAATTGCGTCAGGTCGCCGGCCTGAAGGCGATCGATTTGCCACCTCTCGCCAGCGTCGGACAGGTCGACGACAAAGGTTATCTGCCCGTGACGCTAACCAACCGGGGATCGGGAATTGGAGAAGTGACCGTGCTTGTGAACGGCAAGGAAGTTATTTCTGATGCCAGGCCGAAAGGATTCGATCCAAATGCCGAAACGTTATCACTGAAACTGTATTTGGACGGCTATAAAAATGTCATTGCTGGCGGTGATAACCTCGTCGTTGTGAAGGCGTGGAACGCAGCGCATTGGGTCGTGAGCCGAGGCGAGTTGGTGAGGTATACGAAGCCGGGGAAAGATATGGGTTATAAACCGGCTATCCACATTATCAGCTGTGGTGTATCGGATTACACCGGTGCAGATCTTGACCTCAAATACGCAGCCAAGGATGCCATGGATGTCAGTCGTGCGTTGCAACTTGGTGCCAACGCACTCTTTGGAACGAAGAGGAGTTTTGTATACGATCTTACTACGGCAGGTACCAAAGACAAAAATCCCACAAAGGAAAACATTCTCAAAGCATTTGAGAAGGTTACCACGGAAGCCCATCCGCTTGACGTAGTGGTCGTTTATCTTTCTGGTCATGGGATAAATCATGGCGGAGTGGACGGCGACTGGTATTATCTCACCCAAGACGCCTATACATCTGATCCGGAAGCCTACAACGATCCTGAGATTCGCAACCGGGCAACATTGTCAAGCAATGAACTGGTCGATCTTTTCAAGAAAGTTCCGGCACTCAAACAGGTGTTGATGATTGATGCCTGTGCCAGTGGCAAGGTTGTGGAAAACCTCATGGCGAAAAGAGATGTCGAGAGCAGCACGTTGCGCGCGATGGACAGAATGCGGGACCGGACGGGCCTGCACATTATTACTGGTTGCACAGCCGACGCGGTCAGCTACGAAGCGAGCAGGTATGGTCAGGGCGTCCTTACCTATAGTTTGTTGGAAGGCATGCGGGGCGCTGCGCTGCGCGACGAGCAATTCATTGATGTGAACCGGCTCTTTCAATATGCGCATGACCGTGTGCCTCAGCTCGCCGAAGGCATAGGCGGTATTCAAACACCGCAGGTGTTCAGTCCCAGTGGTGGTCAGAGTTTCGATGTTGGCCAATTGAACGAACATACAAAACTTGAAATCCCCATCGCAAAGATCCGACCTGTGTATATCCGTTCCGTTTTTCAGGACGAAAGTCAGCTGGAAGACGTGCTCTTGCTTGGAAAAAAAGTGGACGAGGCACTCAACGATGAAGCCGCAAGGGGCGCTGAATCGAAAGTTATCTTCGTGGACGTACGCGATTACCCGGAGGGTTGTAAGCTTAGCGGATTGTATAGTCAAAAAGACGGAAAGATTCAGTTGAAAATGCGCCGCAAATGCGACGGCGAAAATACAGTCGTTGATATTGACGGAAAAACTGTCGAAGAACTGCGCGATAAAATTCTGAAGCAAATCTAACGACCCTCCCAAGCTAGCCCAGATATTCATTAGTCAGCCGAGGGAAATAAGTGAGGGCGTTGGTCGGAATCTATGATCCTCAACCATCAAAAATAACATAAATGTGGTCTCTGCCGGATCTCCGATCCATTTCAATATAGGCTACACAGTGACTGCATTTTCAAAAATGTCAACGGAACTAATAAAAGGAAATCCGATGCAAGTTTCAAAAACAGCATTGGACATTGACGCCTCTTGTCATTGACAATCAAAGGATCTGGCATCGGAACACCATCAACGGATAGGGTGACGAGATTTTCTTGCAGTTCAATTTAGTAGCACTCTTCAGAGGGTGCTACAGAACACCTATTTGAGAATCTCAGAGGCGCGAGTTGCGTCAAAGTAGATGATGACATTGTACGAATCCCGAAGAATAACAGGAATGTAGTACTCCTCTGGATTACCGTCATACGTGGCACCTACCATCAACATCCTTTTGTATTGAGTCGTCCAGCTTGAAAAAATGTATGATGAGGGGATGGCGTCGATTCTCAAGACAAACTGGGGGTATTTCGAATGCTTGAAAAGAAAATTCGTAGAGTTTGGCAGAGGTTGTGCTGTTAGCTCGTTGCTTTTATCAAAATTGTTTGGGTATGCGTTGAATTTTCCATTCGAGAACGAAAATCCTATTTTTTGATAGGAATTCTTGAAGTCGAGGTTGATATAATATCCCATGTATTTTGCCATCAGATCATTCCCGATGTGAAGGTTATGGGCCCAAATGCACAGCTTGGCAGTGGAACCGAGGAAATCTGAGGTCCACTTCACGTTTTCGGCCATGTAGACATCACGGTACATTACGTCATTGTCTGCGATTTTGACCCTGTATTTCTGCTCCTTAACCTGTACAATGGTTCGCGCCAGTTGCTTCACGATTTCGTATTCGGTCGCAGACAAGCCTTTTGAGATTAAGTCCGTTTTGCGTGCGACAACCTGATCGTACACATAATTGGTGTTTTTTGTGTTCGATTTATAGTTAGTGCTATCTCCTCCAACGACAAGCTTTTTGTAGTCTGCCAATTTGGACTGGATATCATCGGCAAAACTCGGATCAATGGGTCGAATTTTTCCGACAAGAACGTCTGCATTATAGGTGGGATATTGACAGTCGATGCCGAAAAATCGAATCCGATCTGATTCCGCACGTGTGCTATTATACGCGCGCATCCATTGGAGCAATGTCTGAACTTCGGTGGTTTTCCAGACCCAAAACAACATCTTTGTCTTCATTAACGTTGCCAAGTCATCATTCCTCTTGCCTTGAATGTAATCGTCAAACATCATTGCCTCCGCAAAATCCATTTCGAAGGCAATTGCTTTGAAGCCATGACGTTCAACCAGATATTGAAAGAGGCGATGTTTCATTTGAAAAAACTCCTTGGACCCATGGGTTGCCTCGCCCATACCCACGATTCTGGCGTCGCTCAAAAAGTCAAGACTTTGAAGATCTGATGTCGATAGCGTCGGATCGGAACCGGTCAACGGGGAAATCAACGTGTTTATTTCATTGACATTTTGTTGCTGACTTTGATTAAGGGGAATTTCATCACTATGATCGCAATTAACCAACATGACGGTGCTTACAACAAGTAGTGTCCAACGATAAGTCATTCTCGAGCAAATTTTCCAACGTAAGCGTGCGTACTGAGTTAATCTTCTTACAAAATTTGGTTGAAGGAGATTATAGGTGTGTACTTGCAAGGTTGAATATCGCCGTTTAGGAGGAAAATCGCCATCCCCCATTTGCTGGGTATTCCAATTACATTAAAAATCGGGTACTTTCCAGTTCCAATTTCTCCCTTTTGTTGTTATAGAACTATTACTAGTGGACGATCATGCCCTCTTTAGGCGTGCATTGATCAAGCTAATCAAAACGTTTCTATTGCCAATAAATTTTCATGAATGCACGAATGGAATCGAAGTTCTTGATGTCATCAATAAGAGACGTGTACTTAAGAAAATCACGTTGAACATTCATTTTGAGTTCTTCACCAATTATTTGCCAGATAACGTGAAAATGGTTGCTCATCAGCACAAATCCATTGATCAAAACTCGCTCCTTTGTTGTCAGATACCGGAGGCTATCGATTATTATCTCCTTATGTGACTCTCGTGCCAGCAATGACTTCCATTCAAGGCATGTCGTGGTCATGAAATCAGGATACCTCCGGATTGGCTGCATCTTCAAAAATGTCGACGGAACTAATAAAAGGAAATCTGGTTTTCGTGATGAATTTGCTCGTAAGGTTGTTGGTCACCCGATGCAAGTTTCAAAAACAGCATTGGAAATTGACGCCTCTTGTCATTGTCGATCACAGGCTCGGGCATCGGAACACCAAACAACGGAAGGTTTTAAAAAATCGTGAGCGGATAAAAGACGCTCAGCAAAACTCCCAACTGTTGATTGACCCGGACATTTTTGCCCAAATCCGGACGATTGGTTTGTTAATGGCGACCAGAACCCTCCAATTCCTTGAAAAAATTGCGATTCTGCCTGGCAGGCTATTTGATCATCAAAAGTAGATTATACTAAAGAATGAAGAGAAATTATCTTGGAGAATTTGAAGAAGTCGTCTTGCTTACAGTCCTCGCGCTTCGCGATAATGCCTATGGCGTGACCATCATGCATGAGATCGTAGCTCGCACGGGCAGAAACGTCAGACTCAATCAAATCCACACTGTCCTTCATCGCCTCCTTGACAAAGGAATGGTGCTGTCTGCGATGAGCGAACCGAAAGCCGAGCGCGGAGGTCGCCGCAAGCGAATGTTTACCATCACAAATGCCGGGTATGAAATTTTAGCGGAAATACATCAGGTACGCGAGAGCCTGTGGGGCTTGGCACCGTCCGCACCTAAACCTTCCGTATCATGAAGAAAAATCATAAACCGCCTCGCTGGGCCACGAGTCTTGTCGAATGGAGATACCCATCCCTCATTGCCGAAGACATCGTGGGGGATATGCAAGAGGAATTTGACTACCAGGTGGAACATCGAGGCCCCTTCTTCGCACGTTTGGACTACATCAGAACGGCCATCTCTTTTGCGGCACCCTATGGCATCAAATCGAAATCACCATTTTTGAGAACCCGCCCCATTATGAAATCCATCTTACGACATTACTTAATTATTGCAGTGCGAAACCTGGTACGCCATAAAGCTTTTTCTGCGATCAATATTGCAGGGTTGGCACTCGGGATGACATGCTGGATCTTTATTTTTCTTTGGGTTCGCGACGAGAAAGCCGTAGACAACTTTCATGCTGATGGCGACAGGTTGTACATAATGTATTTAAAGTCGAACATCGACGGCGAATGGAAAGCTGATTACATAACACCAACCAGGCGCAGTGAAACGCGCGTTGAAAGCTATATGGACGGCGCGAAGTCTGAAGTCCCTGGCATCGAATATGTGACTTCCTATTCTACCGGCTATGAACTTCCCTGGGGACACGCCGAAACATTTCAGATTGGAGACAAGAAAGTTAAGTTGGAGGGATCACGTGCCGGCAATGACTTTCTCCAGATGTTCAATTATCCCCTTGTTGCTGGAAATGCAGTCACAGCCCTCAATGATATCAGCAGCATTGCCATTTCAAGAAAGATGGCAAGTTTATTTTTTAATGATCCGAAAGACGCCATCGGCAAGTCGATCCGATTTGAAAATCACTTTGACCTGGTGATCACGGCTGTATTTGAAGATGTGACCCCCCAAAGCTCGCTAAAATTTGATTTCCTTATTAACTGGGATCTGCATGAAAAGAAACTCGAATGGGCCAATGGCGCCGTTACGTTTTTCAAATTTAAAAAAGGCACAGATGCCGAAGAGGTGAAGGCAAATATTGTCAAATATTATGAAACTGTGCGGACGGGCTCCAACCTGAACGAATTAGAGAAAACAACGATCGGATTTCAACCTGTGGGCGATCAGCATCTTTTCGGCAAATTTGACGCAAACGGTGATCCTACTTCAGGAAGAAACGGTTTCGTACAAATATTCAGTGGCATAGCGATCTTCATCCTGCTGCTGGCATGTATTAATTTCATGAACTTGGCCACCGCAAGATCGGTAAAACGTGCACGGGAGGTCGGCATCCGGAAAGTTGTCGGGTCCACTCGATTGGCATTGATAGGTCAGTTTTTTGGAGAGTCGCTCCTCCTTTCTTTTCTCGCCCTCTTGCTTTCAGTGGCTTTGGTAATGTTCTTTTTGCCGGCATTCAACGCACTGACCATGAAAGATATTGAGTGGTCATTTTTGGATGCCGACCTTGCTCTTGCACTCTTAGCCCTTATGTTATCGGTAGGTATTGTTGCCGGCAGCTACCCGGCGCTATTCCTTTCATCACTCAATCCTGCCCGCATTCTCAAAGGCGTATTTAAATTCACGAATTCGGCAATTAGTTTAAGGAGAGGTCTCGCAGGTTTTCAGTTCACCTTGTCGATCGTCTTGATTATCGCTACTATCGTCGTATCGAGCCAACTGGATTTTATCAGAAATACAAACATTGGCTATGACAGGGAAAATTTGATCTACATCCGCATAGAAGGCGACCTCAATAGCAAATATCTTGCCTTTAAAACGCTTGCGGAAAAGATGCCCGGGATCCTCATGGTCGACCGCAGCTCGGAAGCTGTTCACGCGATGAATTTCATCATGGAAAATCCATTTAAGTGGGAAGGAAAGTCCGAGGAGGCACGTGTAGGTTTCAAGCCCTCATCGGTTGGGTTTGATTTCCTGAAAATTATGAAAATGGATATAGCGGAAGGCCGTGGTTTTTCACGCGACATTCCAACTGACACGGCAGCCTTCATGGTAAATGAGCTCGCGGTTAAGCAGATGGGAATATCAGACCCCATCGGTAAGTGGATTTCGGCCTGGCAAAAAAGAGGAACGATAATTGGTGTTTTGAAAGACTATCATACACATTCATTACACAGGCCAATCTCGCCGGTTATCATTGATGTAAAGGAAGACCTTTACTTCGGAATGGTGATTGTCCGCATAGAGGCAGGAAAAACGAAAGAGGCTCTTTCAAGTCTGGAAGCGGTATATAAAGAAGTGAATCCCGATTACCCCTTTTACTTCCAGTTCGTTGATCAGGAATATGAGAACCTCTATCGCGCGGAAGAAGTGACCGGCCGGTTGAGCAACGTCTTCGCAGTCGTTGCCGTGAGTATTTCGTGTCTGGGATTATTGGGGCTCGTGATGTTTGCAGCCGAGCAGCGGTTCAAAGAGATTGGCATCCGCAAAGTACTTGGGGCGTCCGTTTACAACGTGATATCTCTTTTGTCAAGGGATTTCGTAACGGTGGTCGCTGTCGCTTTTCTAATGGCAGTGCCGGTTGGTTGGTACCTCATGCATTTTTGGCTGGAGTCGTTCCAATACAAAATTGAGCTTGAGTGGTGGATTTTCGTTGCTGCCGGTGGGGCTGCACTCTTTGTGGCAATGCTTACCGTCTCCGCGCAGGCGATTCAATCGGCGACCGATAACCCGATGAATGCACTGCGTAGCGAATAGAATTTGCAGTTCATATCTCAATGGATACCTGAATCGTGTATATAAAGTTCACAATGATCATTTCGTTCTCGTTGACCTTCCAAGCACCGCGGATTGCTTCTTTGAGCACATCTTCCGTTCATTGATACCCATATAGTCCACCCATTGGTGTTCCGAACCTCTCACTTCATCAGTTCCAAATCCAACTGCCTCAATTTCCGATCTCTTATTTTTGAAACCCCGCATCGGGTCACCAACAGCAACTTGGACTTCTTATTTCGTTAGCCCTTGTAGTGACTCAGGTATCCCAATTCTATTTGGACTTGCTTCTGGATTTCGTGATGATTTATTGCCGGGAAATCACATCGCAACAAACCGACAGTGTGGTGATTGATGATTGAATTTGGAAGGATCTGGGGACCGATTCCAAATACCAAGTGGCTTTGATATCTGTCGAGGGTCGGACCTGCCTGCCGGCAGGTAGGCAGGGACCCCGACCAACTCGCGTTCTATTTAATTTTTTAAGATAGGGAAAGAACATTTGGGTTAACTGGAGCATTGATAGGCAATTCTATCAGCGGGCTGGGCCTAACGATTACGCAGGGCTCGTTTATATTCCTGTACTGGGCTGAAATTTGGCTCAGGAAATTTGATAGCAAATTCTATAAAAAAGGGCATTTTTGGAGAAATTTGGAGGTCACTTGCACGCAACGAACGATTCGTGGAAGGGATGCATTTAGCTCGGTCAGAAAACGTGCTCTGAGTCTATTTTATTACCTTTGCCGCTCAAATTTGGTCCCGTAGTTCAATGGATAGAATAGAAGTTTCCTAAACTTTTGATACAGGTTCGATTCCTGTCGGGACTACGAATCCCAAGTTGTTAACAGCTTGGGATTTTTTGTTGTCTTCCCTTAACCAAAATTAATCGACCTTTCAGTTTCATAAAGTTCATTCCTAGGCCAGTGTAATTTCCTTTTTCTTGAATGAAATACCTGCTTTTTTAAGAACGCTTTGTGAAGGTGTATTGGGAAGATTCGAAAGGGTCCAATTGATTTATAATTATATTAGATAGCTGTTGTAGCTGATGAATCGGAGATCCCGTGGCGAATAAGTGCGCGGTTAGTGTGGGTCGAGGATCGGAGATCCCGACCAACCTTCACCTACTTCAATTTTTCTGTAAATTGAAAGCACATCTGGACTAACTTGGGGAAATTAAGCAAACGCTCTATTTTTATAATTTAACATTACCGCCCGGCTATCCAAAATGAAGCGAAGTGCCATTCTTTTATTCATATTTTTTTTTTGGATGTGCCGACTCTAAAAATAAAGTCGAGATATACATACCAGATGAAATAATCGAAATATCCCAAGCAAAGCATTCTAATGGCCCCTGTGGCAAGGCGTGTGCAGACGTTAGATTTGAGTTATCTAACCATACGAATAAGACATACTTGCTCTATAATTTTTTCAAGCCTTTCATATTTGACTGTATAGCTGATTCAACCTTTTGTAATGGTTTTGGCGCTGCTGAGAAAATTATTTTTGTGTACAATTCAGAAGGTCGACAAATGATACCTGGATGCCCGTCGCACGATATTGCAACGGACGCCAAAGACGTCATAGGGCGATATGAAAGAAATAAGAAGCAATTTCAAGATTCGTTATTAGTTGCTTGGAAAAACGGAGAAGATGTTGAATTCACAGAAACGATTGATTTTCGAGATTTTAATTTGGAGCCGGGTGTGTATCAGGTAAGGGCACTTTATTACCAATACGATGTGTCACGGTATGTCTCGGATCAACTAGTTGCTATTGACGAACGCAGATACAATGCTCAAATATTCAAAGGATGCTTGTGGTCAAACGGAGTTAAGTTGATAGTCAAATAGGTCGTGCATCACCCAAATTAGCGTTATATAGCGGGTGATCCACCAGACTATCAGGTGAAGCTTACTCGTATTTCTAAGTTGTTGATAATCAATAGACGGAAACGCGCCTGTGTTTCCCGAAAAAGGGCATTCTTGCTCGTGTACCTTTAAGAAAGTAGTTCACAAGTCAATAGGCGCATTTTTTCTCACCTAGTTAATATGCCCGATTTTATCGAACCATCAAACCTTGGAATTTGCCCAAATCCACCGCGAAAAAGTTCGATATTCGTCCTGCCGGGGCTACTCTGTTTTACTTTGGTGTTCGTATGGCCGCGTTCGCGGGCTTTGTCAACTCCCGGATAAATATTTTCCGGAAATCAACGGGCTGCCCTTCGCTCTGCAATGCGATGAATCCCGAGGAAAGTGGCTTGCCGGGCTTCCATAACGTGGAGTCATAACCGTTGACCACGCCTCCGCCCATGTGGGGTTTGCTGTATCGAAGTACGGTGTCGCCGTTGATGATGTGGGTAATGAGTGAATCTCCATACACGATCAATTCCGCGCTCACCCATTGATCACCATCGTATGTTTTTGATGTTGAATTGAGGCAATGCTGGGGATACAACGAACCATTATAAAAAATTTCTGTTCCGGGCGAACACATGTTTCCGGTGGGGCGTGGGTTGCCGTCACCCAGGCCGCCAAGGAATTGCATCTCCACTGATATCGGCCAATTCTGTTCCCTGGGCATCGAGCGAGGATCCTGCGAATGAAACATCACACCACTGTTGCGAAGGGTGTACTCAGGGGCTCCGCGCTGAAGCTCCCCGACAAATCGATACTCGAGCTTCAGGTGGAAACTTGAGAATGGTTTCTTATAGTAGAGGTGGCCGAACTGATCATTGAACTCACCATATTGATCATACACAACGCGGATTGTGCTATCCTCCACGCGAAAAGTGTTTCCGAAATTCACGCCCACTTCATGGTGATGAATTTTTACAATCCAGTCGTTTATGTCAACGCCGTTGAATAGAGGAACCCATTCTGCAACGGGTGCTTTTTCTTTTGACGAGCAGGCCGTTATCAGGATGAATCCAATAATCGGAAGGAATGATAGTTTCTTCATAGTATCCGTAGGGACCGGCATCATTTAAAAACCAAACTCAATGCTTTCTTCGCAACAACAATATCATCCGCTTCAGGAAGTCCGCTGATGCCGATTCCACCAATCACCTTGCCGTTGACGATGATGGGAACTCCACCGCCGAAGCCGGTGATCTTCGGATCGCCCCAAAAGAGTGGGTTGTCGGTTGAACGCATACGCTCGCCCATTTTAAAAGTTTCCACGCCGTCGATCGCGGCCGTGTACGCCTTATTTTGTGCGATGCGTGAAGAGGCGGGATTGGTTCCGTCGATGCGAATGAATGCAATCAGTTCGCCTTCGGGTCCGCAGACTGCCGCCGCAAGGGGCCGACCGAATTCTTTTGATTGGCTGATGGCGGAATCCAGCAATTGCATGGCTTCTGCTGAACTCACTTTGTTTGTTGTGAACATGGGGTAGAGTTGTCGGATGAAGGTACGAAGTTGGATCACTCTCTGAAAAACTTCTCCACATAAGCTTTCGCAAAACGCTCGCCCATCGTGCGCTGGGCGGGGCCGTCGAAATGGAGGTTGTCTCCTTTGTGTGGTAAATCGCTTGTGGTAATCAGCGCAGAATGTCGATCCGTCTTCGTAAATGCTTGGAGTCGTTCGTTGATCCGGCTGAACATTTCTGGATTATTTGAGAACGAGCCGAGTTCCCCCACGACAAACGGGAGGTCTTTTACACCTGCGATCCGCCGAAGACTGTCCGCCAAGGCTGTCAGTCTCGAAGTGTGTTGGGGAATATCTCGCTCGTTGGCGTTGGACTCTCCCTGGTGCCAGAGTATGCCTTTATATATCCCGAACTTTTTTGCCACCGCCATTTTTTCCTTTGCGTTGGAAAGCAACTTGATGTCATGCCACGTGGAATCGCCCAGCCACTGCTGTATAGAACTTCCACCCACGGCAATGGGTACGATCAGCAGACTTACATTTTTCGGAACCGACTTGATCAACGTTCTCGCGAAGCTCATGCCGCAGTCAAGGCCGGTGCGAGGAGGCTCGTAATAGTGGAGTGGCTCTTTCGCGAGAACCACTTCATCATTCTGGTTAATGGTCAATATGCGCGGATCTGCGATGGTGTCCTGTGGTTCGACCAGTCCGCGCCCGGCCATGTTGGATTGTCCGGCCAAGACAAAAATCCAGACGTTTTTCTTTTGAGGAAGCTTCGCAGGCTTTTCGATTTTTTTCGGAAAATAGGTGGGGATACTCTGCGCGGATAACGGTGGTGCTGTGATTATGAACAGGGCGAGAAATGTTATTGCGGCCTTCATGGGTTGAATTGTTTTTGAATCGGACAAAATTGCCACAGATGCACAGATGAATTTGAGTCGTTCAGAAAATGAATGCGTCCGTCCACCGTTTTGATTTTTCTTACTTCTATAATGCGATCTCGAGTTTATATTATGAAAAATGGCCACAGATGCACAGTTTAAATTATGTCTTTTATATATGGAGTGATTCAAATCTTCTTACAAGAAATGTTAATTGCGGCCTTCATGGGTTGAATTGTTTTTGAATCGGAAAAAATTGCCACAGATGCACAGATGAATTTGAGTTGTTCAGAAAATGAACGCGTCCGTCCACCGTTTTGATTTTTCTTACTTCTCTAATGCGATCTCGAATTTATGTTAAGAAAAATTGCCACAGATGCACAGATGATGTTGAGATTTTAATAAAGGAGTGCGAGTACTTTTCTTTCTGCATTCTTATATTTTATGTGAAATTGATGATGACGCAAAAGAATTTCCTAAATGAACGATTAGATCCGTACAAATTTCTTTATCTGTGCATCTGTGGCTTTTCTCTATTTCCCGTCTCTTTCTATTTCGTAAAGACTTCTATAATTAACTCACTTCCCGGCTTAATCGTAACCGTATAATCTGTCTTATCATTTGGATGCTGTCGGGTAAAAACTTTCTGATTATCGATGCTCGGCGACAGATCGCGCTTGCGCAAAAAATCACTCCATTCTTTGCGATCGTTGTCTGTGAGCGTATTGTCGCGTTGTTTCGCCATCATCTTGATCATAAACGGATCGCGTGAATTGCTCGTCCATCGCATCGCTTCCTGCCTCACCACAACTTTATAGATGCCAGCGATGGGTCCTTGCGATTCCGGAACATTAAATCTTCCCAACTCTCCGGTACCTGTGTTCGTCATATAGACAACTACTGGCGGTGCGTTCGGATTTTCGGTGTTGGTTAGCACGATGATGCCACGCAGCAAGGGCGAACCGTTCAACTTTACAACTCCTGTCAGTGCAAGTCGTGGTTTCTCAGTGAGGAAACCGCCCGCCTGAAGCCAGGTGTACATAAGGTTTGGCCATGCGCCCAGAACAGGATCACCGATGGCGAATCCGGAGCCGTGAACTCCATCGCGAAAAAAGTGAGCTTCAACGGGCACGTTTGCCTGAATCAAACTTGCATACAATTCAGCCATGCCCTTCATGCTTCCTCCATCTTCAACGGTTCCAAACATAAATACAGGAGGAAGGCTCGCTTTCACTTTCGCACCCATCGAAGCTGGCAACGGGGCCGAGCCATAAGACAGGATCAGGAAATTGGGTTGGGTGTTGAAGCGATCAAGTTGATCCTTCGAATCAGATTGTCCGACAACGGGATTGAATGCGAGATCCGCAATCAGATTCGCACCAGCTGAGAATCCTACCGCACCGACGCGATCGGGAGAGATTTTGTACTCAGCTGCATGGGATCTTATATACTGCATGGCGCGTTGTCCATCACTCAACCAATGTTCTCTTTCATATATCGGACGAAGCCGGTAACGCAGGAGAAATGCTGTGATCCCATGATCTTTCAGCCATTGTGCCACCAACACTCCCTCATGATCGACAGCCCGTATCGTAAATCCGCCACCCGGCACGACGAGAATCGCTGCTCCATTTGCTTTTCCGGCATCGGGCACGAACGGTGTGATAGCAGGTTTGTCTTCATCAGAAATCCCACTTGCGCCCGGCGCGCCCTGCGGCCAGAGGAGGATCGGAGCGGGGAGTTGGGCGTGGGTGTACTGTGTTGCGATGAGGGTGAGGATCAGAATTAAGTACTTCATATTATTTGAATTTGTGCTTGCAAAATTGGCAGTTGGTCCCGATGGCTATCGGGGCAGTTGGCACCGTGGACCCATCTTCGATTCAAGTGCCTCTTTGCCAACTGCCAACTGCCGACTTATTACAATCGCTCCACGTCCCCCTTCGTCTCCGCTCAGGGCCTTCGACTCCGCTCAGGCTGACGAGCTTCGACTCCGCTCAGGGCCTTCGACTTCGCTCAGGCTGACGAGCTTCGAATTGAACGTTCGCCTAATGATCGTGCACCGCACCATCGTCATCCCACATTTCCGGAAACTCCCACTCGGGAATACCGCGCTCATTGTCGATTAAATGCTCATCGAGTTGGATACCGAGTCCGGGTCCGCTTATGTTTTCTTTTATATAAATATCTCCCTGGTTCATCACCAGTGGCTTCGTGATATAGCTTTTTCCAAGATAACTTCTTTCCACTTTGTTCTCTTTTGGAACCGCCTGCAGGCTAGGGAGTTCGTGCGCAACAAAATTTGGAATAGTCGCGGCAACGTGCATCGATGCCACTGCGCCGACAATGCCTTCTTTCGCGTGAGGCAACATGCCTGCATAGTAGGCTTCAGCGAGTATGGCGATCGCTTTCAGTTCGGTGATGCCGCCACAATGCGTCACGTCCGGCTGAAGCAATGACGCCGCTCCGAGGGAGAGCAGGTCGCGGAATTGCCATTTCGTCACCATCCGCTCGCCGGTAGCAAACGGAATGTGTGTCTTTTTCGCCATGTCGGCCATGAGCGGAAGGTTCTGAAACTGGATCGGCTCCTCAAAAAACCAGGGTTGAAAGGGTTCGAGGGCTTTGATCAGCAACATCGATGTCTGCGGCTGGTGATCTCCGTGAAGTTCAATGCCCATGTCTACTTTCGGACCGATCGTTTCACGAATGGCTTTGATGTTTTCTACAACAGCCTGAACGAAATCGGGATTTTCAACATAGTGTGAGTTGCGGCCGCGTGCTGCGGTAACACCTACTTTCATCGACTGGTATCCTTCGGCGAGTACCTGTTTTGCTCCTTCCGGATTGGCGGCCTGGCCGTAGCACCGGATCTTGTTGCGGGTGAGGCCACCAAGCAGTTCGTACACAGGTACTCCAAGAGCCTTACCCTTGATGTCCCACATCGCAATGTCCACCGCAGATAGCGCGCTGGTGAGAATAATGCCGCCGCGGTAGAATGCATGTCGATACATAGCCTGCCAGTGATGAGCAACCAGGCGCGGATCTTTTCCGATCAGATATTTTTCAAGTTCCTGAATCGCGGACATTGTCGTGGGTATCCTTCCTTCGACGGTGCCTTCGCCGATGCCGATGATACCCACGTCGGTGTGCATCTTTACGAAGATGGTCCGGCATGAATGAACAGGGATGCTTTCAAGTTTGGTGATCTTGATCGGATCATTCGGTCCCACCAGCGCAAGGCTTTCGTTGATGGGAATGTTTGAATTATTTTTAGCGATCACAGCCTGCTCCGCAACCAGGAGTCCGGCCATGCCTGCGGAGATTTTTTTGATCCAGGAACGTCGGGAGGAATGCATAGGGTATGTCGTTTAAGGAAGTCTGTTGTTTTGTGTTGCTGGTTTTTTGTTACCAGTTAATTGTCACCGGTTGCCGGTCTCCGGTTTCCTGTTCCCACGTCATTTTGCTCCGCGCCCCTTCGAATTAGAAAACGTTGTCAACTGGCCGAACGCAGTGAGGCTTGCCTTTTGTCAACTTACAGCGGCTCCACGTCCCCCTTCGACTCCGCTCAGGGTCCCTTCGACTTCGCTCAGGGTGACATGCTTCGTTTCCGCTCAGGGTCCCTTCGACTCCGCTCAGGGTCCCTTCGACTTCGCTCAGGGTGACATGCTTCGTTTCCGCTCAGGGTCCCTTCGACTTCGCTCATGGTGACCGCTTTGTCTCCGCTCAGCGTGACGGCTTCGATCAATTGACCCTCCAAACTACTCGTAACTCCTGCTGAGCTTGGTACACATAAAGTGAATCAACGGGCCCTTTTGTCAACTGCTCCCGATAGCCATCGGGACCAACTCCTATTCCCTACTTCCCATCATCTCCCATCACGTCATATCCTCGCCACTTATACTCCTTCGCAAGTTTCGACCCTGCGGGCCAGGCAATCAGATGCTGATCGCTCGCCACCCACTTGCGACGGTTTTCTTCGGTGTCAAATGAAATCTGAATGGAATAATTGAAGTTGGTTGCTTCAGCCTGAATTCCTTTGGCGATGTCTTCCGGAAACAGCCGAAGAAGTTTCGACCCGAGGTAACCTTTCTGAACGGTCATGGCAGGCACATAGATAGAGTGATACATGTTTTCAAAAGCTTCCGCATTTTCTTTTGGCACCACGAAATCCATTTGCAATACGATGGCAGTCGGGCGTGCTTTGGGAGTTTTATTTTGTGAAATAGAAATTCCGATGATGAGCACTTCCAGATCTTCGGTGCCGGTGTTTGTCAACTCAACACTTTCTCCGAAAAGGGCATAAAAAGAATCATCTTTTGTGATGGGCTTGCCTGAGCCGCCCGCAATAAAATTTCCTGACCCTTTGATCACGTAATACACTTCTTCGGTGCCTCCGAGGGTGTGTGATCCCGTGGTCTTACCTGCGGGAATGATCATGTGATCGACATAATTCCATGGTGTACTGAAGATTTCTGGGTTCAACGCACGGCGGTACAAGATTCCATTACCTGCAAAGGGATGTTTCTCCGTTTGTAATTTTTCCTTTTTGAGCTCGCTGGAAACGAAAACGGGAATTTTATCGAGTGCAACGCCTACGCGACTGTCACCCAAATCAAACGCGTCGCCCTGTCCTTTCGAACGTGATACGGCGAAGTTGAGCCATTTCAACGGTTCATTGGTGTGGTTATAGATCGCGTGCGCATCTCCGAGTTTGCAGGGAACAATCACGGGAGCTTTTAGTATAGACGTGCGCCCGTTCACCGTGAACTGCGCCTCGCCGCTGAGCAATACATACATCTCTTCAATGCTGTGGTGGAAGTGGTGTCCTATGCCGCCCTTTGCGTTGATGACGCCGGAATGCAGATACAGAAAATTTGAGGTCAGCTCATCACGGCCGATCAATTGTGTAAATCCCATTTGTCCGGCACCGGCATGCACCGAAGAAAGCATCCGGTATTTTGAAGGATCGTTGTGAATGACTCGTTCACGAGTAGATTGGGCGTTTGCGACAACCGTGGCAAGCAGCAGAAAGATGATTATCCGATTCATAAATTCAATGTTGATGTTGAATAGTTTCTATAGATGTTCGTGGCTATGCGTTTCTGTATAGAGAATCAATTGATAGAGAAAACCACGTAACCACGCGGCAAGGCTCCTGGCTCTTTTGAATGATCAATGCTGTCATCTGTAAAATCCGATGTGGCGTTGATCACGAGGTAAGTCTTGCCTTCCGATTCGAACATCGCCGGCTGACCATTTGTCTCAAAGCTCAGGGTTGTTTCCCACAGCACATTTCCGTTTTCTGAATCAAAGGCATATAGCTT
This sequence comes from Cyclobacteriaceae bacterium, assembly GCA_044227305.1. Classification (GTDB taxonomy): domain Bacteria; phylum Bacteroidota; class Bacteroidia; order Cytophagales; family Cyclobacteriaceae; genus ELB16-189. The sequence goes on from JBGAFJ010000005.1 coordinate 616,577, forward strand.
TCCACCTTTCGCCGTCGCGAAAACAATTCCTGTAGAGGTTACGACCATTCCCTTCCTTAAGGTGCCGCTCGCCGCTCCGGCATTCTTGTCACCGGCGGCCAGCGCCGCCTTATCTTCACCCACGGGTTTTCTCCATTTGATCGTGCCGTTGTTGAGATCGTATGCCACGATCGATGACCAAGGCGGCAACGAGAGGGTAGGCCACTCAAGTCCGTAATCTGTGGTATAACGATCGGCGGGATGCTCAACACCTTCCGGATATTCAGTCATGGGTGATTCTTTCTTTTCATCCGGCAGGACGGTAGCTCCACCCGACGCTACAACGGGACCGTCAGGCTTTTTCTTTGGATCAGTGCGTCGAGGTGTGAAGCGCGACGGCGTTCCGCCAAGGTACCTGAACAAAGACGCGACAGTTTGTTCGTCGATATGAACAAACCCCGGCATCTGACCTTTCCCATTGGCGACGATGTCTTTGAATTCAAAAAAGAAAAGACGCTGACCTGCATTGACAAGAGATGGACCCGCTCCACCTTTTAAGTCAGCACCGTGACATGCCTGACAGGTACTGGCGTAGAAAGCCTTCACCTTTTTGATTTCATCTTGTGAAAGGCTTGCTTCGGGCGGCCTCACTTTGTTGAGTCTGTAGATCGATGCATATTCTTCCGTGAGGAGGTAAAGCATTCCATGATCCTGGTCCGCGGCAGTGTTCCCGAAGTTGACTCCGCCCAATGCGCCGGGCATCATGATCGTTTCGTATTGATCAGAAGGTGGGACATATAAGCCGGATCGTGCCGAGTCAAGTCGCTTAAGCCACTTCTGTTTCACTTCTTCCGGGAAGTAAGGATTGAGTGTTTCCTTCGTTACTTCATGGCGCGTGAAATTCGGAAGCATTGAGATCGGCTGTGTCGGCCAGGATTTTTCACCAGGCATGGCGCTCGGAGGAAACGGTTTTTCTTCTACGGGCCAAACGGGTTCACCGGTTTCGCGATCGAGTACAAACACAAAACCATGTTTGGTTGCGATGGCTACTGCGTCTATTTTCTTTCCATCCCGATGGATAGTAATCAGTTGCGGTGCCGAAGCGAGGTCGTAGTCCCACAGATCATGATGGACTGTTTGATAGTGCCACAAACGTTTGCCGGTTCGTGCATTCAATGCGACGAGGCTGTTGCCGAAAAGATTGGCTCCTTCGCGATCGGCTCCATAGTAATCGTAAGTAGGTGAGCCTACGGGAAGAAATGCGATGCCGCGTTTTTCGTCGATGGTGATCTCACTCCAGACGTTCACCGCACCCACATATTTATATGCGTCTTTGGGCCAGGTGTCGTACCCGAATTCGCCGGGCTGAGGAATGGTGTGGAATGTCCATTCGGTTTTTCCTGTCAAAACATTGTAAGCGCGCACGTAGCCTGGCGCGGAAAAATAATTTTCACCTGGTGCTGAGCCCATGATGATAAGGTCTTCAAACACAAACCCAGGCATCATTGATTGTACCCTGCGGAGAGAAGAGGGTGGACGGTCCAGTCCTTCCCTGAGATCGACGTACCCGTTTTTTCCGAAATCTGTGATCGACTTTCCGGTGAGGGCGTCAATCGCTTGCAAGGTGTTGCCGATCGTAAACAGGATGCGTTTGTTTTTTCCGTCTTTACTTTCCCAATAGGTCACACCCCTTCGGCTGATGCCCGGCAAGTTCGAATGGATCCAGATCTCCCGACCGGTCTTTGCGCTCAAGGCTATCAAGGAATAGTTCTTCGCGTAAACGATCATCATCGTGTCGATGACGATCGGGCTGAACGTGTAAAAGAGACTGTCGCTGGTAGGATAGACCCATGCGACCTTCATTTTGCTGACGTTTTCTTTCGTGATGGAGGAGGTGGCGAAGTACCTGGATTGATCCGGGCTGCCGCCGTATTGTTCCCAGGTTTTATGGCTGGAAATCGTGGAATCATTGACGCAACTCCCGACGGCAAGCAAAATGGCGAGGCCAAAGCAGGAGGTGGTTACAAGTTTCTTCATGGTCGAAAGTTATTTCCGTTAGGATAGGTAAAGTGTGTCAATCTAATGACCACCTGAATAGGTTTTTTGCCGGTTATAGACAAAATACAAAATTCGGCGCTATGGGCGCCCTGAATCACCTTTTATAAGTGTGAGCTGGCGGAATGGAGCGGAATGAAAAGCCACAAATGCACAGATTGAATAAAACCTATCTGTACATCTGTGGCAATATTTCACATCTTATGGCTTACCCATCAATTCGGCAAGTTTGCTCTCCAGGTTTTTTCCCCTCAGATTTTTTGCGATAATCTTCCCGTTTTTATCAAGGAGGAAGCTACTGGGGATAGCTGAAATGCTATATAAGGTAGACGTGGGTCCGGAGTAGCCACTCAGTTCGGAAACGCTTTGCCAGGTAAAGCCGTCTTTTTTGATGGCATTCTTCCACTTGACTTCGTCGGTGTCGATAGACACGGTGAGGATTTCGAAGCCCTTGGTTTTATAGGAATCATAGAGTCTTACGAGTGTTGGACTTTCCTGACGGCAAGGCCCGCACCACGATGCCCAGAAGTCAACGAGTGTGTATTTCCCACGATAGTTTTTAAGATCAACCAGCTTGCCATCGACGTTCTTCAATTGAAAGTTGGGCGCGGTTGACCCGAGTGCTATGCGTTTGGCCGCGCTGACTTTGACAATCAGTTGGCGAGTGAGTTCTTCTTTGGGATATTTTTTCTGAAGCGCCGCAGCCATGGCGTCCATCAAGGCTAGGTCATGATCGGAGTGCCACCGGATGGTGTGGTGTACAGATGCCAGTGAGTTCAGGAAGAACGGTTGGTTCACCCACTTGGCTAATTCCGCTTTATAATTTTCTGACGCCTTCTCATGCTGCATGTTCCAATATTCAATCCGCGCTTTGTTACCACTCTTTTCGGCCACCGCCGAAGAATCATACGCAGGCTTCAGCCATTTTTGATAAACTTTCTTTCTGTTTGCTTCGTAATCGATCAGGTACTGCGTGTCCAACGATCCTTTGGCGATAATGGCTTCTTTGCGAATGGTGAGGTCGATGTTGTCGTTAGGCTTGATCAGCATCTGAAGAAGACTGGAGTCACCGGCTCCCAGATTATAAATCAATGGCTCGGTCGACGGAACTGTGAAGGCGAAAGTTCCATCCTTATTTATTTTGATCTCCTGTACCTTCTTGTCTTTTCTTGTTTCATAGTTCATCAGCGTGAGAACGAGCGTTCTGCCGGACAACGAAGCAGGCAACGTGCCCTTCACTTTGGCTTCCTGTGCGAGGACTAAGTTCAATATGAAAACAAATACTATTGTGAGACTCTTGACCATTTTGGAATCAGTTAAAAAACAAAGCTAGTTTGTGAATCCCATCGAAAAAACTCTCCTGAGATGAGTGGTCGTATTTAACAACTTTTTAACAGGAGGAAAATGTATGTTCAATACATGATACGATTGAAGGATCGCGTCACCCGGGTGATTCTAAAAAGTGAAAATTTTATCCAGCGCAATCTCGTGCGTTCCTGTCGAAAGAATTTTCGGAGCCTTCGCTAATTTTTCTGCCAAGGTTCCTGTGGGCATGGGTTTGAATTTTCGAATGATCCCCAGCGTGTTCAGAAAATTTAAAACACCAGCAGAAGCGCGCTCACCGAAACGGTCCGTGTTTTTTCGAAGCAGCAAACCGGGTTTGAAAATAATAGTTTTGCTGAATGCGAGACTTATAATGGCTTGTTCCAGTTTACCTTTCATTCGTGAATAAAAGACACTGCTGTCGGGTGAGGCACCATAGGCTGACAACAACACCATAGTGGCAACACCGTTGGTCCTGGCAATGCCGGCGAACTTGAGCGGGATCTCATAGTCTATGTGCCACTGTTTTTCCTTCGAACCGGCTGCCTTCAGGGTTGTTCCGATACAGGAAAAAAGCACGTCGCCTTGTATCGATGCTGACACATGATCCAGATTGTCGAAGGTGGTGATTACCTCTTTCAATTTGGGATGCTGTATGCCCGTGGATTTGCGAACGAAGATGATCACTTCGGTATATACTGCATCGTTTAACGCGACCGTTACGAGATCTTTTCCCGTTGCGCCGGTGGCTCCGATAATAAGCGCTTGCATCTTCCTGCGTGTTTTAATTGTAAATTACTAAAACGCCGAATCAATTTTTTCGAAGCTACAGCAAGGTCATGCCAAAGGCAAAAATACCCTTCGCTTCTAAGGAGGGTAATCCAAACCTGGTAGCCAGTTTTATTTAAGGTAACTATCGAAAATAAAATCTGCATATAGCTTACCGTTTTATTAAAATATTTAATACCCAGGTCATTGTGAATGCCAGGAGGAGCGAAATCAAATGTGGTGCGCAGAGCGTCACGGCATTTTGTATATCGGCAGTTGTCTTTGGTGTTCCGTAGATCGTTGTAAGGCTAAACCAAATAGTAAGGCATAAAACTGCAGGAAAAGCGAGGTATAGCTTTCTATGTTTCGGAAGGAACTTCGACCTAAGGGCGTAGAGCAATATCCATGCGAACACATAAAGACCCATGTTTATCGGAAAAATTCTAACCAAAAAGAGCGTGATAAAAAGATTATCCGTTTTGAAAACAGATAGCAGCAAGATGCTCGCAAGCAGCGTTAATCCAAGAGTTAATATATGAAAAAGGCCAATCAAGTTATCTGAGTTTAAAAGTCGCAGGTCCCGTAAGGGGAATAGATACTGTCCGATAACCCGCTGTCATATTAGTGTATATTCTGCCCCTTGTGAGTTCATTATTTGACGGATTTTGACTTCAGGTATGCCTTTGCATGTGTCTCTGATATTTGGCCAAGTCCGCAAATTATTCTTGCCCTTTGTCTCTGAATTATTAACGGCGCATAAGATACATAAGCAGCGCGGATATGAATAATTGTGACTGTATCCATCAAATAAAAAGGTAACACGTTTAGGAATGCTTTGGCGTTTTCTGGTTTGTTGATTTCGGTGACAACATTAGGATATTTTCCGGTGGGGAGTTGGGAGAAATAGGAGTCGAGTGGGCCCGCCTGCGCGTGGAGTAGCAGGGGGAGAAAAACAAAGAAGATATTTGAGATTAACCTGATCATTGAGTTTTTTTTGGAGTGAAGGCCACAATTGAAACATATAAGTCAGCACAGAAATAAAGTAAAAGGATCATACAGCTTGTGATCGAATACTTCATGAAGATGGAGGATCTGCCATCGGCGACGTAGCTAATCATAAAACTGTAGACTAACCAACCTCCATTGAAAATACAATTGGATACCAGGTTTGCCCTCACTGTTTTCTCAAAGCCAGAAGGAGAACCGTTCATATTCTTAACCAGTAACACTATTAACATCGTAATCGCATGTACTAGAATGATGGCTAAGTTTATCAGGCCTTCCAGGTAAGGCCCATGGTTCGTAGTGTCTTTTATATTTAGCTCGATGAGCAATATGAACGGAATGTACATGTTGACCAGGAGGAGAATAGTGAGATATTTTAAAACCTTAAAAATCATTCAAATTCAATTTTAGAAGCGATTGTGAGTCAAGCGCACGCGGTTGGGCATTTATTACAAAAGAAAGGAATCGCAATATGTACTTAAAATATTTCAACAAATCATTTTAAAATTCGATAAACTCTGCATAGTCTTTGGAGACTGATTTAGACTCGTCATCGCTTATATTTCGAAATGATGGTTGCAATTCTGAGATAGTCTTAGGTGATCACTTTCCCTCTAACTATTTTTTTTCGCATACACTTCGTCATAGAGTTCTTGATCACATATCAATTCGATCGTATGGTCCCCACCTTTTGAAACATGGTAGGTGGCCCTGTTCCATTTGTTAGTAGTACCATTTTGCGTTGTGATTGCGTATAACTCATGCAAACTATCGTCAATGAAAGGATCAAATTTTGAAACCTTGATAAGTTTCTTCACACCGTTTGTGAAGTATGTACCTGAGCACGCAGCGAAATTTGTGGAAACACGGATTTCAAGAATAGCATTGTCCCAATTTTCTTCGATGCTTTTTGCGATATTCTCTTCAGCACCATTAATCATTTGTTTTACGCGAAATCTGTTAGATCGGGCCGGTTGGGCGTGAACGATGACTACTACAAACACTAATATGGTTGTCAGAATTTTTCTCAAAGGGTTTTAAGTAAAGCGGAATAGTCTTTATAGGTAAATTCTCCGATAAGCAACGGTTTATAAAATACTGAAAGGATGTCTCTGGAAACGTACATTTCGGCCCGATACTCATCGCGAATCGATGCGAAAGATTTATTGCCCCCTAAATACTTCTCGTGAATTGGTTCCAGATCTTCGTTTCTGATACCCAACACTTTATGTAATAATTCGTAATTGACTGTTGTATCGTCGGGCGATTTGAAAGCGACGGCAACACCTACATGCGGAAAATTTGAAAGCATCGATACTTCGACTGTCCACCATAAATTTTTAAAATAAATCGAATAATCCTCTTCCTTCTCCGGGATTTCATTGAAGCCATGGTGATCCAGAAATGCACCGACTATCTCACGGCAATCGGTTTTGAAATCAGTATATCCTATATCGATCATGGTTTCTTGACCATTGGCCCATTCTCCTGGAGCACGTATCCCCTTGAAAGAAGGTATTCATATTCCATATTTAGATTGGTTCTTAATCAGGTTATTTTCTCGGCGATACATTTTCTCTTGAATTCGGTGTCGGGCACGGTCGAAACAACATTCCATGTATTTTCCTCCAGACGTAGGTCGTGAATGAACCTGACGTCGACACCGTTTGCTATAATGTTGTCCGATATCTGCTTTATTGATTTGATTTCAATACTTGCTGGTTTGATCCATCACCGACAATGTTCGCCATTCTCTGGGCATTTGCTCAAATATAGACCCGTTAGCTCTTCTTTCGATATACTCTGAGCAACTACTTACTGTACAGCTGTTGCGTCCTAATTGTTCTGTTACACCTCGCTTGTTGCGCCAACATGAACGACGGTATGAGAACAAATGATAAAAGGAGGAACAATTGTTTCATTTCTTGGTTGGTTTACAATTATTAAGCCTGCCGTTGTCTGTTGTGTATAAGATAAATCTAGCAAGTCGATCGTCGTATCCGATTTGTCCGCCATTTACTTTCTGTGTAATTAGACTTACATCCTTTGTATCTAATACTTTCAAATCATTTTTTGTTCGATATCATTTTTCACTTTGGTTAACTCAAATCTTAATCTCTCCCAATTTTCGGATACCAGTGCTTTGGAATGTCGGGATCGGTGGGTGCGGGTGGTGCTTTCATGTCCACGACGGGAAACAAACCGGTGACATGGCCTTCGAAGTCGCGTGCCCATTCCTTGTGATGATACACGCAGACGGGAAGGCAGATCGAGCAGTAGTTATGTCGTGCGAAATAGGGAAAGCATTTACCCGTGTCGACCATATAGCGATCGTTACCTAAGTGATCTTTGCCTGCTTCTGGCGAGCGATGATCCGGAATTGCGTTTGCAGGACAGTAGATGCGGCATGCTCTGCATTTATCGCAGAAAGCAGCAATGCTCGCGTCGATGGGATGATCGATCTGAAGAGGCATGTCAGTGATCACACTGCCCAGCCGAAACAACGGGCCCATCTTTGGATGGATGATGGAGCCATGTCTTCCCAGTTCACCGAAGCCCGCCTTCAATGCAAGAGGCACATGCAGCACATCACTGTCACCGATGGGATGTTCAACCGTGCAGGCATACCCAAGACTTCGAATGTAATCTGCGAGCTGAATGACTACTTCACCCAAAGAAAAATAAACGCGAAGGCACTCCACAGCTGAATCGTGGGATGGTACCTCTTGAAAATTCCGCCACAACATGCGCTGGGCAACAACGATTGCATATTTTTCTTTTACCTCGCGACCTTTATATATGTCACTGGGTTCGATTTCCGCAATGCCCACCTCGTCGGCTGAAAGTTCGCGGGCTTTTTGCTTCACTGCTGCCGCCGCCTCGGCACCATTTTCGAAGTTGATGCGTGTTGGATTTACCGGACCGCTGAACCGTGGATACTGATTCTCTTTGATCTCCTTTAAGATACTGTCCACTTCTTTGATGCTGATGCTGCGCCCTCCGATGGAGCCGTACCATTCGTCCCATAAAAATGCAGGAGGAGATGTGTTGGGACCGGTCATTGTAATACGGAAGGTGTTAATATTTCATGGATTCCTGACGAAATTACTTTATGAGGGCACCAGCCTTAACGAAGTATGAAGTTTGTCATAACAAATTAAGATAGCTAATTTTTTCAACTGAATCTGCATGCACACCGAGGGTTGCGCGAGATTATACAAAGTCAATAGTTGGTGAAACTGGCGGACTTCATCAACCATTGACTTTTTTACCCGATATTCTTTCTAAGCCTTTTCAAAAGCTTCAGCAAATTCCTTCGCAAAGTCTTCCAGCTTCGTGGGACTTAAAGCGGGCTTTTCGGCTACTACCTTTTCCTGCATAGTTCCATTGCGTAATGCCACACCCATTTCAACAAATGCGGGTGCATGAGTTGCAGGTACGCCGCCATCGAGAAGCCCTTTCAGTTGTTGCTCATCGGTGAAGTCGACCCATGGAACATTTTTTCCGATCGCTTTACTGAGCACGGCCGCGATCTCGGTACCCGTGCGTTCATCTCCGACGATATGTCGTACCGAATTTCCTTTGAAGTTGAGATTGAGAAGTTCCTCCAGTGCAATCGCCGCGATGTCGCGGGTGTGGATCATCGGAATGCGTGCGTTGCCGAAGTTGCTGCCCAGAATACCGGCATGTTTGACCAGCGGGATGAGGCTGAGTAGATTATAGTAGAAGTAAGCGGGGCGAAGGTGTTTCACATTCAATCCCTGAATATGATTCAGCTCCTGTTCGAGATAATGGATGGCATTTACGGGTCCACATCCTTCGCTGAGATGGGCACCGATGCTGCTGAGATTCACTACGTACTTGACGTTGTTTTTTTTGATGGCCTTCACGTAATGTGATGATACGGTGTCCTGGGAACGACGCCAGTTGTCCGTTTGCCAGATCGGAGGGACCATCGTGTAAACAACTTCCGCATTCCTGAATGATTCGAGCACGAACGCTTCATCGTACAAAGAGCCGACAAGCGCCTTGGCGCCCAGGTTTTCAATTTCTTTTTTGTTCGCCGGATTGCTGGTGATCACCGACACGTTCTTGCCGGCTTTGACGAGCCCCTGAATAATAGGTTTACTGATGTGCCCTATTGAGCCGGTGATGACATAATTTTTCATGGTGTAACTTTTTAAGTTGGTAATTTGTTTTTCTTACAATCCAGTGCACAGAGGCGTGGTTGTATGGCAGTCACAACAGCGGAAAAAATGAATTGATTGCAGGCACTTTTTTGGGAGTTAGTCAGTTAAATAGGACCCAACCTGAAAATCAGCGTGTTATGAAAATAAGTTTACAAGATTTAGAGAACTGTCCTGTCACCGCCACGATGGGATTGATTGGAGGGAAGTGGAAGATCCTCATCATCCACCTGATCAACAACGACATCAACCGGTTCGGGAAGATGAGCCTCATGCTTCGCAACATCAGCCGGCAAATGCTTACCTCGCAGCTTCGCGAGCTGGAACGCGACGGACTGATTCGCCGCGAAGTATATGCCGAGGTGCCGCCTCACGTTGAATATTTTTTGACAGAAAAGGGCAAGGCGCTCGCGCCGGTCTTGAATGAGTTAAAGGATTTCGGATTTACTTACTTGATAAGGAAAGAAGCCCTTTCAGCATCGAACGTTTGATTATTTCTTGCTAGCTGAATAGTATTCGTCAATACCATCTTCTGGCATTCGTGTAGTAACTCCACGTAAAATTTTTGCAATGCTTGCTCTTGGTGTTGGGATCACGGAGCGTATCATTGTACACCCGAACCTATGAAAACTGGTGGCTCCGCGTTCCGATGGCTATTTACCGCTCTCGTAGCCGTAATGTTCTTTTCGGGTGCCCCGCACCTGGATAGCCCGCCGCCACCCAAACCGCTCTCACCTCTGGTGGCGCGTGACAAGCCTGTCGATTGGTTCTTTGTATTTAAGTTCAACGCTGATGCGTTCCCGGGATGCAGCAGCGAAGCCACTGAAGGAACAGCCTGCGTGTTTGGTGGCAAGGTCCAACACTATATCACCGGTGCCCACAGTCAGCGATATGCGATTGCGACGAGCGAAAATCCAACGCTTGTGAAAGGTGACGCGTGCATCGGAACTACGTTGGATGATCCTCTCGGCGCAACCTTCGCTCAGGTGTATCTGCACAACGATTATAACTATGTGATCTGGAATGATCAGTTCAAAGGACATCCCGCAGTAGATAAGCCTCAGTCATGGGCTCACTCAAAGGGCATGCTCGCCTGGGATAAGAACGGTGACGGATTTTTCCTGCAAGTAACCACACCCTCATGGCCGGCTTCCGGCAGCGCCAAATATCCGCGCAAGGCCGATGGCAATACACTCGGCTGCGTCGACGACAATAATGTTATGTTCAGTCAGCATTTCTTCTGCCTTAGGGTGAACAAGGCGGACTTGCTGACCATACTGAATGCTTGCATCAATGCGAGTGTTGTCACTGACCCTCACGACAAAAGCATTTTTAAAAACGGCGGCCCGCCGGAGGTGCAGGCCCTTGTAAAAAAACTCAACAAGCTTTCTCCCAGTACAAAAGTTTTCAAAGCAACACTCTCCACTAACGTCGTAGTGATTTCTAAGCCGCATGGTATCAAAGCCGCTCCGTGGCAGGTAGTGTCTGCATCGCTGGATGCTGTACCGCTTCGTGTTGCGAGTTGGTGGCAACGTAACAAGGTGTGTTCAACGACTGCGAATACCGCGATTACCTGCTGGCCCTCTGATTTAGATAAACCAGGCCCTGTTCAGATTGCAACCACCGGAAGATTTGAAGGCAAGATTCTTGGTTTATGGGGCGGTCACGGCAGCAGAGGCAATCATGCAAAGATCGGAGTGACCATGAACTCACCGAAAAAGTATTCGATCTTCGGAGACATGAACCAGGAGGGTACCCTGCTATCGGATTCAAGAAACTGTGCGGTAAGTCAGAATCCGCGCGGAGGGATGTTTTTTGTTGTCGATAACGAGGCGCTGCATGCAAGCGTGACTTCATTGCTGGCTGGAGAATCGGGAGGTACTCACGATTGCGAGAATTAACTACATGGCCGGGTTGCCCGATCGCCATTCCCGGTTCCTATTTGGTTGTTTTTAAATTTTTGAAAACCAGTTGCACGGGTGAATCTTCCGCTGGTATGGTGTGTGTTTGAATCAGAACCCGCCCTCAAATACATTAACTTGAATTTCAAATGGTAAAACTTCTTTTCGCCTTTCTTCTCCTGATCGCGGCGGTCCCCGCTCATGCAGATATCAAGCTTCCCAAACTCATCGGCGACGGAATGGTATTGCAGCGCGATACAAAGATCAATATTTGGGGATGGGCTTCGCCCGGAGAAAAAATTTCGATCAAATTCAATAACAAAACTTATCGAGTGGTGGCTTCCGCAGACGGAAACTGGCGGGTGTCCGTGGCGCCGATGAAAGCCGGTGGTCCCTATTCAATGCAGATCACAGGCAGGAATTCCATAACGGTGAATGATATCCTCGTCGGCGATGTTTGGCTTTGTTCCGGTCAGTCGAACATGGTGCTTACCATGGAGCGCGTCAAAGAAAAATACGCGACCGACATTGCCGGCGCCAACTTCGCGCAGATCAGAAACTTTCTCGTTCCAACCTATTCCGATGTATTCGCCACCCACGAAGATCTGCCTGGAGGCAAATGGGTCGTGACGACTCCTGAATCGGTCATGCAATTTGGAGCCGTTGCCTGGTTTTTTGCGAAAACTCTTCATGACAAATACCGTGTGCCGATCGGTATCATCAACTCGTCAGTTGGTGGAACGCCGATTCAGGCGTGGATCAGTGAAGATGGATTGAAGGCATTCCCGGAATTCACCGATATGATAAAAAATTATAAAGACAGCAGTTATGTCAACAAACTCATTCGGGATGCAGGCAATCGACCAGCGGCTCCAAAACCCGACCCTGATATGGGCATGCAGGAAAGCGCGAAGTGGTATGACAATAGCTATATTCCGAAAGGATGGCGAAAATTCTGGCTGCCCGGATATTGGGAAGACCAGGGAATAAAAAATCTTGATGGTGTCGTTTGGTTCCGGAAGGAAATTGAATTGACTCCAGCTCAGTCAACCAAACCTGCAAAACTTTTCCTGGGCAGAATCATCGATGCAGATGAAGCGTATGTCAATGGTGTCAAAGTGGGAAACATCACTTATCAATATCCGCCGCGCCGGTATCCGTTGCCCTCTTCTTTGTTAAGGGCAGGTAAGAATATCATCGTGGTCAGAGTGACCAATAATTCCGGAAAAGGTGGTTTTGTTCCGGATAAGCCCTATCATCTTTTATTGGGTGAAGAAAGCATTGATCTTCGAGGGGAGTGGGAGTATAAAGTCGGTCAGGTCTTTCCACAGACACCCCCGTCAGCACCGGCATTTTCAGCGCAGAACTCGCCGACGGGATTATACAAATCAATGGTTGCGCCGGTTGTTCCCTACACGATACGTGGGTTCACTTGGTACCAGGGCGAGACCAACACATCGAAACCCGAGACCTACGGCATTTTGCTGACTGCATTAATCGCAGATTGGCGTGCGAAATGGGGACAAGGGGAGCTACCCTTTTCCTTTGTTCAACTTGCCAATTTCATGGAAGTGCAATATTCCCCAACAGAAAGCCAATGGGCTACGCTACGCAACGAACAGAGGAAAGTATTGAAGATGTCTCCTCGCACAGCGATGGCAGTTGCCATTGACGCCGGTGAATGGAATGATATTCATCCCTTGAATAAGAAAGATGTTGGTGAACGTCTGGCACGGGCAACTGATTGCCTTTCTTATGGTGAAACGGGAACAGTCTGCTCGGGACCGTTATATCAATCCTATGAAGTAAAAGGCAATTCCATCGTTCTGACTTTTTCGAACATCGGCGGAGGTCTTTGGGCGAAAGGTGATGACACCCTTCATTACTTCGAGATCGCAGGTGATGACCATAAGTTTATCAATGCCCACGCGAAGATCGAAGGAGATAAAGTCGTCGTTTGGAGCGAAAGGATAGCGACGCCGGTGTATGTACGTTATGCCTGGGCTGACAACCCGGACACCGCTAATTTGTATAATAGGGAGGGGCTTCCCGCTTCTCCCTTTGAAACAGAAAAATAATTCATCTATGAAAAAAATAATTTGTATCGCTCTGCTTGGTTTGGGCTTTTCTGTGAATGCGCAACAGCCTCTCAACATCACGGCTGAAGAAGACCGCAAACAGATGATGGAACAATTGGGTATTAAAGCGACCCGGCCCGGATACAATGCCGATGAGAAGGCTGCAAACCCTGCCAACTATGACGAGGCAAAAGCGAATCCGTATCCCGAGCTTCCGGATGTTTTGAAATTGAAGAATGGAACGAAAGTAACCACACCAGACATGTGGTGGAAGCAGCGTCGCCCGGAGATCGCAGAGGATTTCGAGCGCGAAGTATATGGGCGTGTGCCGAAGAATGTTCCCCAGGTGATCTGGAAAGAAGGCATTGTGGAACGTGAGTTTGTTGGCTTCACGCCCGTCATTGCTAAGGAAGTGATCGGTCACGTCGACAACACCAGTTTTCCGGCGATCCAAGTCGATATTAATATGACAGTGGTGTTGCCTGTCAATGCGAAAGGTCCTGTACCGGTATTGATCATGTTTGGAAGAACGGGTTTGCCAAACCCTGTGCAGCCAACGCCTGAGGATATGAAAGTTCTTAATGACGCGTTGCGCGATGTGTTGTCAAAAGATCCAGAAGTAAAAAAAATCCTGGATAAATATCCGGCATACAGTGTTCTGCCGCGACTCACACCCAGCTTTGGTGGTGAACCAACCCGTGAGCAGCAGTTGATTCAGGCTGGATGGGGTTATGTTTCTCTCGATCCCGCCAGCATCCAGGCCGACAACGGTGCAGGGTTAACAAAAGGAATTATCGGATTGGTAAACAAAGGTCAAAACAGGAAACCCGACGACTGGGGTGCTCTTCGTGCCTGGGCATGGGGAGCCTCACGTGCACTGGATTATCTGGAGAAAGAGCCAATGGTCGATGCAAAGCACGTGGGTATCGAAGGAGTTTCCCGTTATGGCAAGGCAGCGCTGGTTGCGATGGCGTTCGAGCCTCGCTTCGCCATGGTGCTGGTGGGTTCATCGGGTAAAGGGGGATCGACTCTGCACCGTCGCGTGTTCGGTGAAGGTGTGGAGAACCTCGCGGGCGGATTTTATTATTGGGTGGCCGGTAACTACATCAAGTATGCAGCTTCGGATTCGAAACAGGGTGCAATGAATGCCAGCAACTTGCCGGTCGATTCGCATGAACTCATTGCGTTATGTGCACCCAGGTTGACCTTTATCAGCTACGGCATTCCCGAAAAGGGAGACGCGAAATGGCTTGACCAGCAAGGGAGTTATATGGCCACAGTTGCCGCGGGCTCTGTTTTCAAATTGCTCGGCGCAAAAGACATCGGTGTGACCAATGATTATAAAACGGAAAAGATGCCAGCCTTCAATACAGGCATGCTCGAGGGCGAACTAGCCTGGCGTCAGCACGATGGAGGACATACGGACGCGCCGAATATGAAGTACTTTATTGAGTGGGCGAATGGGAAGATGGGGAGGAGATGATGTGGAGATGTGGAGATGTGGAGATGTGCTGATGTGCTGATGTGACCCCTTATCTGAAGTTTTGAGTTTTGAAACTTAATTTCGTCTATGCGTCCCGCGTTTATTTGGTTGATCATCTCAATGATAGTCTGGCTCGCTGGCTGGTTGTTAAAAGATTCGATCGGGTTTATAGATATGCCTTTCCCACTTTATTTTTTTGGATGGATTTCCATGCTTTTGAGTATCGGTTATTTAAGCACACCGCAAAACTCAATTTTTGGAAAAATCGCATTCGGATTTGTTATCGTTATGGTGACGGGGATTGCTTTCAAGATGCTCCATCTGCCAGGTGCCAATGATACCATTCTGTTTGGCCTTGTCGGATTATCGGCAACATATATTACGATGTGGATGAAAAAAAAGAAATGAAACAACCCGCGTGTTGTACCGCACACATGCAACTTGCACCCTGTAACCTGCAACCTTTCACAAGCAACAATAATCGCACTCCATTCACAACAAATCCGCAGGCCGTTTGCCGTACCGCTCCAAAAACTGCCGGGAGAAATACGACGTGTTTTCAAAGCCGACACGCCGCGCGAGATCAGAAACTTTCGAAACCTTTCGCTCCAGCAATAGCTTGTAGGCGATGCGCAGCCTGATCTCTTTGATCAATTGTGCGGGGCTCATTCCGGTGATCGTGGCCGTTTTGCGATACACCTGACGCTCACTCATCGCGAGGTGTTCACCCAGATCGGCAATGCCGATTGCGGAATTGTCTGCGTTGGCCTCCACAAATTCTTTTATTTTTTCCAGCAAGATCGGATCGCCCGTGTCGGCGGGCGTAAGTTCATCCTGCTCGATGGGCTTTTGGTGCCATGCCCGGCGGATGTCCTGATTGGTGAGGAGGTTGTGAACGCGAATCTTAAGTTCCCGCGCATTAAACGGCTTGATAATATAATCATCAACGCCAAGTCCCAGCCCTTGCAGGAGGTCTTCCTCCGCCGCCCTCGCAGTAAGCATGATTACCGGAATCCCCCGATACGTTGCAGATTGTTTCAGTTGTGACAGGAATTCATACCCATCCATTTCAGGCATCATCACATCGGATATGATCATGTCGGGTCTGTTTGTTTTTAGCCAGGCGAGTCCTTCGCGTCCATTCCGCGCCTCAGCGATGATAAGCTCATCGCCAAAAATCTCGCGGAGATAAAAACGCATTTCGTCGTTGTCTTCAACAACCAATACCACTGGCTTCTGCTGGAAATTATTGAAAGTAACTTCCGGCACCTCTGCCGCTTCATCCTCCGGTAATTCCGCCGCTGAGCCGACGCCCGCGATGGGAAGCTGAAGCGTGAAGCACGATCCTTTTCCAGGTTCGCTGGTGACGCTGATTTCGCCGCCATGAAGCGCAGTAAATTCGCGCACCAGGGAAAGTCCGATCCCAATGCCTTGTGAATTCAACCTCTCCGTCGTAGTGCTCTGATAGAACCGATCAAAGATGTGGGGAAGTTCATTTTGTGGAATGCCGATGCCTGAATCCTCAACTTGAATCACAATCGACGTATCGGTTCGGTTACCCCGCACTTTAATCCAACCGTGTTCATGATTAAACTTGATGGCGTTATAAATGAGGTTGTTGATGATCTTTTCAAATTTATCTTCATCGAGGTTGACCACCAGTCCCCGAAGGGGTGACGCATCGAATTCCAGGGTAAGATTTTTCTTTACGGTCAATGATTCGAATGCCAGAACGATTCGGCTTATCAATGGAAATATTTCTTTCGGCTTCGGGTTCAATTCCCATTTGCCGCTTTCCACACGCGACAGATCCAAAACTTCGTTGAGCATCGATTGTAAGCGTCGGCTGCTGCCGAGGGCAATCTCCATTTTTTCGCTGTCGTCGCCGCGACGTTTTTCGTGCATCAGCTCGAGCATGCCATTGAGCAAGGTAACAGGTGTGCGCAACTCATGGGAGACGTTTGCGAAAAAACGCGCCTTGGTTTTGGCCGCCTCGCGCAGCTGTTCTGCCTGTTCTTCGATTTTTTTGTTTTGAATCCGGCTTCTCCGGTAGCCGACAACCGCTATGATGGCAGTGACGGCGAGTACCAATGATCCGGATACAAGTGCGATGCGGGTGACGCGGTCGGTTCTGGCCTTCGCCTGATGTACTTCATTTTCGCGCTCCAGTTCTTTTCTTATTTTTTCCTGCTGCGAGATTTCATAATTTTTTTCCAGCAAGCCAAACTTGGTCTTTCGCTCCAGCTTGTTCAGACTGTCTACGATCGTGAGATACTTGTTTTGGAATTCGAACGCCTGCTGGTATTTGCGCATGTCGCGGTAGATCTGATAAAGCTCTTCATAGCTGTCTTTCACTACTTCTCCATAACCCTTCTCTTTGTCCCACGCGAGTGCGAGGAGTGCCTCTTTCTCCGCTTCAGGATAACGATGAAGTTGGCGGTATCCCTCGGCGAGTTGAATCCGGGTGACGGCGATCATATAATCGTCTTTCATTTTTGAAAATATTTTGAGCGCCTCTTTCACTCGTTCCAGCCCTTCGGCGGGCCTGCCGGCGAGTATCATCGTATGCCCAATGTTCATGTGATTGTTTCCTACGGCCCACACGTCATCGTAGGCGGGAAGTCGTTCGGCGGCGAGCGAGAGGTAATGAAGCGACTTATCGTAGTCGCCAAGCCAGTTATAAAGCACACCGAGGTTATTGAGGGGGGAGAGTTCAACGGACACCTTTTTGCTGATCTTACCGTACTCGAATGCTTTCAGGTAGTATTCCTCCGATTTTTTTAGCTCGCGCTCGTCAGAATAAAGCATGCCGAGATTATTGTACAGCCAAGCGAGAGACGCCGGGTCCGCATGCTTCGATGAAAGGTAAGATTGCGCAATGTGGTATGTTTCCAGTGCCTTGATGTTGTCACCCAATTCGTTTTGGGCGGCCGCGAGCTCCATGTAACCCATCGCGATGTCATTGGAATCCGCAGCGTGTTCGATATATTTTTGAGCGTAAAAGGCGCAGCTGTCGTAGTCGGTTAAATACCAGTAGTGAATGTCTGTCAATGCCCGCCAGATCATCAAGTCGAACTTTACAGGAAGTGCAGGGTCGAATTTTTTGTCTCGTAGCAGAACCAGGTAATGACGAGCCAACTCACGCTCACCGGCATCGCACAACACGGGCGAGAATTTAACAACCAATTTGATGAGCGCAGTATCATTTTTTGTTTCGCCACAGGTCTTGTAGGATTCTTCGAGGAGAAGTTTGGCCTGAACAACGTCTGTGTCAATATAAAATTTGGCAAGGTGCAGCAGGTGTTCTGCTTTTTCAGTGCCCTGAGACCGGTTGGCAAGTGCGCGAAGACTGTCCGCTCCCGACTTGTTGAGCGCAACTTGTTGCGCATGAACGGTCGCGTTCAAAACGAGCAATAAAGAAGAAAGAAGAAAGACTTTCAAAATAATGTGACCATGCGACAAATAGTAAAAATAGCATCGCGGGCGGTGCAATGCTATAGTTATCAAAGAAAGTAATGCGCCGATGCCAAACCATTTGCATCGATATTGTTTCTGCCTGATTAACTTGCGTTCATATTTTTCATGAAGGTAATGGATACGATCCGGCGAGAGTTACACGTTGCATTTTCAACGAGGTCACAATCGATTGCTTTCAGGGTATCGAAATATCTTGTGCTTGCGGTACTCGGGTATTTTCTCTGGGGAACGAGGTATTTCTGGCTTGTATGGGTTACTCTTTCAATCGCAGCGGTCGTATTGCATTTTTGGTTTCGGTACAAGACCAAGGGATGGAAGCAATCCTGGGGACCCTGGAAATATCATGATTGATTGTCAGCAAAAAACTAATCAGGTTTTCCGAAACTGTTCTTACTCCGCTCTTTCCTAATTTCACGTCTGATGGATACTGGTAACAAACTGCTGCAGACGGATATGATGGACACTGCTTTGCAGTTCATCAACAGCACGGGAAAGCACATCTTCCTCACGGGAAAAGCAGGCACTGGTAAGACCACATTTCTCAGGAGCCTTCAACTCCGCATCCATAAGCAATTTGCCATCGTTGCACCTACCGGTATCGCAGCGCTTAATGCGGGTGGGGTCACAATCCACTCTCAGTTTTTGCTGCCGTTCGGAATGTTTATTCCGGATCGGACCTTCGCCCAGCCGCCTGAAGGGGCGAACTGGTATACTGAGACCGTTCTCGCAAAAAGGCATCCTCTTAATAATGTACGCCGCCAGGTGCTGCGTTCCATCGACTTGCTGATCATTGATGAGGTTAGCATGCTGCGTGCCGATCTTTTGGATGCTATTGATTACCGGCTGCGCGCGGCTCGCGGAAATTTCAGACAGGGTTTTGGTGGGGTGCAGCTGCTGTTAATTGGCGATTTGTACCAACTTCCTCCGGTTGTGAAACGGGAGGAAGAAACCCGCATGCGTCAATACTATAACAGCGCGTGGTTTTTTGAATCCCAGGCATTGCAGCGGGACGGTTTTGTGTATATCGAACTCGATAAAATATTCCGCCAGAGCGATCAGGAGTTTATATCGCTGCTCAACAACCTTCGTGTCAATACGGCAACCCATGAGGATCTTGCTGCCCTCAATAAATACTACTACCCGGAAGAGGAGATCCGCAACATGAGGGAGGTGATCACGCTGACCACTCACAATAACAAAGCGGATGAATTGAATGCAAAGGCGCTGCGTGAACTCAATGGCCCTTCACATTTCTTTGATGCCAAGGTTGATGACGATTTTCCTGAAAGTATGTATCCAGTCTTGCCGAGGATTGAACTGAAAGAAGGAGCACAGATCATGTTTACGCGCAATGACTCAGAAGGGAATGCGTATTACAATGGAAAGCTGGCAACGGTCACCACCATCTCCGGCTCTGCCATTACGGTCCGGATGAGCGGCTCGGACTCGCTTTACACTTTGAAAAAGTCGGTGTGGGAGAACAAGAAGTACACCATTCATGAAACTACGAAAGACCTCGAGGAAGAAGTAGTCGGTGCGTTCGAACAATATCCCATCAAGCTGGCATGGGCCATTACAATTCACAAAAGTCAGGGATTGACCTTCGACAAGGCAATCATTGATGTGGGGCAGGCGTTTGCCGACGGGCAGGTATATGTAGCGCTGTCCAGATTGCGCTCGATTGAGGGGCTTATTCTGAGGACAAAAATTGAACGCGGTGTGGTGAGCGCGGACCGCCAGGTGGTTTCGTTCGATCAACAATACAATAAGCCTGACACGTTGCTTGCGGAGATGAAATCCCGCCAACAGGAGTTCTTACGATCCCTGGTGAATAGAACATTTGATTTCGATGCTTTGGTGAAGGAGCTTTCTCAATTTTCGAAATCAACTTCCGGCGAGGGTGAGCTGACTGAGATATCTATGAAGCCCGTTCTGGTACAGATTAAAACAACGCTTGAAGGCGAGGGCAATAACCTGTGGCGATTTCGAAACCAATTGAATGGATTATTGGAAGCGGGCAACCAGGATGATTTCCTGATGCGGCTGGAAAAGGGAAGCGGCTACTATAGAAACGTATTGTGGGATCAGGTGAAATTGCTGGCACGGCACATTGCCGAAATGAGATCAGAGAAACGCGTCAAGGGGTACCTCAGCGATCTGGCTGAGATCGATCAGTTTATTTCCAAGAAACTGGAAGAGGTGGATAAAATATTCCGCCTTGGCGAGAGTATTGTGCTTGAGAAGGCTGACTTCAATTTTCAGGAGATCAAAATGAATCGCGCTGAAGTGAGGACGGCGTTGATGAAAGAATTGGAAGATATCGCCCCGGCTCCGAAGAAAACCAAGCGCAAGAAAAAAAAGGAAGGAGAACCGAGCACCTATGAGATTTCGATTGCGATGGCCGAACGGGGTATGACGGTGGAGGAGATTGCGAAGGAAAGGGCACTTGTGAGAGGAACGATCGAGGGTCATCTCGCCAGAGGGATCTATGACGGGCGAATCAGTATTTTCAAGTTCATGGAGGAGCACGACGTTGAAAAAATCACCGCGGCGCTCAAAGAAATGCGCGAAGGTTTCATATCGTCAGAATTATTTAACCGGCTGAAAGGTGCGTATACGTATGGTCAGCTTCGTGCGGTGATGAATCATACAGGTATCAAATCCGCGAGTAAGAAAGATGTGGCGGGAGAACAGGATACCCTATAGCGGGCATCAACTTTGAAATTATCGCAAACCCATTTTTTTTTGACAGTTGTCAACCACCCGTTCGAGGTTTCGTGCCGCAAGATGGGTGACAGCTACTCCGACAACGCCCGCGAGCGCCACGGCTTTAATGGTTAACACCAGTGCATACTCTAAAGCCCGCTGTGGGTTGATCTGCAATACCACGTTTTTAAGCGTATTCATCATTTTACTTGTGCTTTCGCCTTTTTCCCGATTTCGTTTTTTATCTGTTTCTCTTTCTTTCTGAAATAGCCAACGGTCAGAAAGTTATGCTTTAATGCTTCCATATTTTCATCCAATTTGACGGAAGCATCCTGAATATTTTTCGTGGTCGATTGCATCTTTTGAGCGAAGGGCACGCAATCCAGACTTTTTGGCAGGACACTTGCCCTCCCGATATTTTGACAACGATTCAATTAAAACTTTCGTTTCCGGAAAGTCTGAAATAAATGAGAGCGGGAATCTTCGCTTTCGAAAGTGCTAAGGACTTGGGTTGAACAAAGTGGCCGGGGCGTTCACCAACGAATTCGGATAACGGACCCGTAGGTTCGTTTGTATCCGAAACCCAATGTGGCTGATGCCTTCCACTACCTTGGGATAATAGAACACCCGAGCTTCTATGGTATTAAAAATCAGGTTTTCATTTCGTGTCCTGATTCCTGCTGATATACCGGAAAAAAAGTTTTCTCTCCTGAACAGTCCATTGCCAGGCGACAGCATGGCAATCTCAAAACGCGCGATGGGTGCAAGTTTGAACCCGAAAAATCTCCAGGGTGTGTACATCGTCGCCTCCTGACCCAGCGTCAACCGATGTGTTCCGACCAAACTGTCAGGGCTAAACCCCAGTAGTCCGTTGGTGTCCCGGATATCCACGCCTCTTTTTATTTGCTGATTATACAACCTCGCATAACCGATATCTGATTCGAGGCGCACGCGCATTTTTCCCATGCGGTGTAGTTCGCTGAAATGAGAAAACTTTGCGATCACTAGTCCATCTTCGGCTTTGCTATTTTTTGAATTGAAGTACGAACCGAATCCCAGGTAATAAGTCAGGATGGCGCCTTTCGGTGTAATCTGATTATAATAAACCTCAGTGCCGCCATAGCTCCTTTGATTGCCCAGTTCCCGCTCAACGCCGGTGGTAAATGATACGCGGTACCCATAAGGAATATCTTCCGTGCGTCCGAATCCGACGACATATTGCGTTTTGTAAAAATCCTGACGAAAGAATGTGACCTGGCCGAGAAATGCCTCGCGCGTACGCAATGCAAACCGGTCGATCTCACGGATGTAGCCGTTAGGTACTTCCGAGAAGTTTTGCTTGTAATACCGTAGCGCAACAAAACGCCGGTTGCGATTTTCTTTTAAGTTGTCAGGCATCTTATCCAGACCAAAGGAATAGCCAGCCCAATAGTCCTGTATGGTGTATTTATAATTCTCATACAGGCTGTCGGGTTTGAGGAACACGTTGGTTGAGTAATTGTTGCTGACTTCAATGCCTCCGGCCCACCGCGTGAAAGGGTGGAAGAGCGGCCTTGAAAGGCGGAGGAACACGGCCGATTCGTTTTCGGTACCAATGCTGGTGCCACCGTTAATTTGAGAATATCCGATTTGTGCGTTGACGAAACTTCCTAAAATGTTTGTTTTCTGGTAAATAAGCTCCGAACCAAAGCGTGGCGAGCGATTGATATCATATTGCCCGCCTACCTGAACGCTTTGCCCCATCCCGAGAAGGTTGGCTTCCTGAATACTGAACCGGTATTTTGTTGCAGCATCGGGTGTGAATGATGCCCCCAGACTGAACACGTCTCGGGTAATAACAATCAGATCTACCTGGTTGGAATTTTTTATGGGTCGCACGAGAATCCGCGCATCCTTCACAAAGTTAAGGTTACGGAGGATGCGTTCGTTATCAGCGATGCGGTAAGGATTGAGAGGTTGTCCTTCTCTTACAAACAGGTTGTCACGGATTACAAATTCCCGGGTATCGACGTGCAGTGTGTTTGCGGCCTTGGACAGGAAAGTCTGGATGTTGCGCGAAGTGTCCTGCACGTTGGCGTTGAAGCCGATCCTGCGCACGATGATTTTGCGGATGATTTTGCCTGCAAAAGGCAGGTATGGCTTTTCACTTTTCTCATTGATGGGAGCATCGTCGGCGCCCGGGTCGCGCGTAATAATGCCCATGATCCTTTTTACAGTCTTGCTGTCTTTAAGACGGTGTCTTGTGGTATCTTCTTTCTCTTGTGCTACCGCGAAAGACGCCGTGAAAAAAAAAGACAGGAAAAAAAGAAAGGATGTGTAGTATACCCGGAATAACGCAGATTTCCCCTTTGACTCTTTCACGCGGGGATCAAGATATTATTTATTGGTTAAATACCCACCATCGATCTCCACCGTTGTTCCGGCAACGAATGCGGTATCCGATGAAGTTATAAAAGAGAAACGCACAGGCAACTTCCTGGGCTTTTGCAAAGGCGTTTCAGAGGATCCAAGTGGGTGATCTGATGTTTTAATTTTTTGTTATGATTTAATTCACACTTGGTCGCGCGGTCCTTGGGTTTTACGACTCCATAAAACTTTAGTATGACACGTTACGAAGTTCCTTTGCTTTAAAAAAAATCGTGTGACCTCACCCACACGATCATGCTTGAAACAAATAAGAGCAACACCTTCCACCGTTGAGTGCCACCTAACCCCTCAGGACTTTCGTCCGGCAATCAAAAGTGGATTACAGGTGTGCTCTTAATTCTTTCGGGACATTCTATGTCGAATGCCCGATAATTTTTTTACCGGACTTCCTCCGGTTAATTCTTCAACGATGTTCGGTCAGGGATATTGCGCTGTCGCAACCATTCGATGCTGTTGTAAGCAAAAAATAATTTACCAGCGATTTTTTTGAATTTTATCGGATTCGTTCTTGTTGTACCGGTGTTTACTTATGCCGGTAAAAGGCATAACTTTTTGGTTTATTTAGACGAAAATGGACTACAAAGACTACTATAAAATATTAGGCGTAGATAAAAAAGCCTCACAGGACGACATAAAAAAAGCCTTCCGCAAACTGGCAGTGAAATATCACCCCGATAAAAATCCGGGCGATAAGAAAGCCGAGGAAAAATTTAAGGAAATCAACGAGGCCAATGAGGTGCTGGGTGATCCTGAGAAAAGGAAGAAGTACGACGAACTTGGCGAAAACTGGCGGCAATATGAAAACGCCGGACCTCGACCTGGTGCCGGCCGTAGACAAACGTATACGTATGGGGATGGAGGTGAATTTTTTGGAGGAGGAGGTGCCAGCGGCGGTTCAGATTTCTCCGATTTCTTTGAACAGTTTTTTGGACGTGGATCAGGCAGTTACCGGGAAAGGAGCCCCCGCGGCCGGGACATTCAGGCCGACATGGAAATTTCCCTTGACGAGGCATACCATGGGGCGACACGCATCATTGAGACGGAAAATGAAAAGCTGAGGATCACGACAAAACCAGGCGCCTATGACGGACAATTGTTGCGGATCAAGGGGAAAGGGGCTGGTCAGACGCACCGCGGGGATATTTTTGTCCGCGTGCATGTGAGGCCGCATCCACGCTTCACGCAACACGGCGACGACCTCGCAACCACGCATCAAATCGACTTGTACACCGCTGTGCTCGGTGGCGAAACAATTATTGATACAATGTCAGGTCAGGTGAAAGTGAAGATCGCGGCCGGAACGCAGGAGGGTAAGTCGATTCGATTGAAGGGGAAGGGGATGCCCGTTCATGACAAGCCGGGCGCTTTTGGCGACCTGGTGATACAGCTCCATGTGCTGCTGCCTGAAAAGCTCAGTGAGAAACAAAAACAACTTTTCGAGCAACTACGCTCGACCCACTAAACAAGGTTATGGAAAAGTTTCAGGAAATCATTCAGTCAGGCAAGCCGGTAGTCGTCGATTTTTATGCCGACTGGTGTGGCCCTTGCAAAGCGATGGCTCCCGTGATCAAGGAAGTGGCGGCCGAAACGGAAGGCCGTGCCCGGATTATTAAAGTGGATGTTGACAGAAATCCTGTAGCGGCTGCAAAGTATGACGTCCGCGCCGTTCCTACGTTTATTATTTTCAAAAATGGTCAGCCCGTATGGCGCCATGCCGGTTTCATTGACAAGCATAGCCTTGTAAAACAATTGCTTGCTTTAGCCTGAGTGAGGTTGCTCATCCGGTGGTACGTAAATATTTCATCAACCTAAGTGAGATTTAAAAATAGGCGAGGATAGAAATCGTCGATGGCATCGGAGGTACCGACGTAACGTCTTCGAATAGGACAAAAAATTTACTAAGGATTTTCGGCATCAGACGATAATATTGTGATATGAAAAACATCCTGATTACAGGCGCGTCGGGTAACCTCGGGCAAGCCGTTGTTAAAAAGTTTCTGTCGGAAGGCCATCGCGTGATTGCCATGGTCTCGTCAAAGTCAACTGCCAGGACAGAACCCAATCTTGTTTCCGTCAGTGCCGACCTGGCGGATGAGGGGCAGGTCAATGAAAAGATTGGAAAAATCATATCGGAATACAAAACCATCGACGCGGCTCTTTTGCTGGCGGGAGGTTGGGCAGGAGGAAATATTTTCGATACAGACGGAGCAGCATTGAAAAAAATGTACTCCATCAATTTTGAAACGGCGTATTACGTCGCCAGACCAGTATTCGCGCAGATGATGAAGCAGGCAAGTGGCGGCAGAATAGTCTTTATCGGGGCGCGCCCTGGTCTGAACGCTAAAGATGGGAAGGGTTCACTGGCCTATGGTCTTTCGAAATCGCTCATCTTCAAACTGGCAGATTACCTCAACGCAGAGGGTGCTTCAAAGAATGTGGTAAGCGCCGTCGTGGTTCCCAGTACGATTGACACGCCACAAAACCGTCAGGCGATGCCCAATGCGGATTTCAGTGCCTGGGTTAAACCCGAATCCATTGCGGACGTGATTTCTTTTTTGACTTCAGACGAAGGAGCTTCACTTCGTGATCCGGTTACTAAAGTCTACGGCGGTGCCTGAGTTACTTCAGGCGAATTGAAGTTGCGCCCAACAATTTCATGGCAGGATCTTGCGCATAGATAATGAGCGATGAGGACTCACTCAGATCGCCAGGTGCTTTGATCTTGACGTGTCCCGTTTTTTTCATTTCCACCAACCTGAACGCGCGAACTACATTGTCGTGGTGAAGTTGCTTGCCGGTGTTTTCACCTCTCGGTACAAAATTTTCCACGTTGCGGTCCACCAAGGCAACCTGCAGATACCCTTCCGGGATTTTTTTCTGTTGGATGTCAAAATCAAACTCCCACTCTTCACCGTTCTTCACAAGTTTGGAGATGGATAGGTTTACCAAAGGTGTTTCCTGTAACGCTTGTTTGATCGCTTTCCGGGCAATCAATGCATTGGATCCGACAAACTCAGTCTCGCCGTTGACAATCATTTGCGGCGTGTAGATCGAACTGAGGTTCATTACGCTTGCATACATTTTCTGTCGGTCGGTATAGTCCTTGCTGCTATACGGATCTTTCCATCCTATATGATCCCAGTAGTCGACGTGAAAAGAAAGTGCCAGGACGTTCGCCCCGGATTTTTCAGACTCCTTCAATATTTCTGTGAGATTCCTGTCGGCTGCAGGACAGCTCGAGCATCCCTGCGATGTGAACAATTCAACCACCACGACGCCCTGGCCGAAAGAAAGCATGGGCACACACGACACAAGCAATACAATGACTCGAAGCATAGATTTTATGCCGCGAAAGTAACGAAAGTCGTTACGCACTGATGGGGTATTTCCGGAAATACTCCGTAGTAGGGTATTATTTTTTCCAGCGCGCGAGGTCAGCCTCTGCAGCAATGAATCCGAAAGACGAGAAATGCTTACCGGCCACAACTTTTTCAAAGATCTCTTTGGCTTTCACGGTGTCACCGTGATAATAGTACCAGTTTCCAACTCCGTAGCCCTGCGTAGCGAGCGTAAGGTCTTTGTCTTCATCGTTATCGCCAACTTCCAATAACGATTCGGGCGTAAGTTTGCCCTGATACATCATGCACCGTTTATAATAGGAATCATTTTCAATGATGGTCATGTTCTCCGTGATGTTGCCTAATATCGACTTGGCGTCCTCGGGATGGCCACTTCGCATGTCGGTCATATACATCCAATCAACAGTGGCTACAAGAAGATCATCGTTGTCGCAGGTAGTCAGGCAGTTCTGATAAGCGATTAGAGCATTGACGAAATCTCCTTTTAGATAATAGGCCAAAGCAAGGTGATAGCGAATATTAAACTGCAACGACGACAGCGGTTTGTTAAGCTTGTTTGGCGCTCCGTCTGGTTCAATTTCAAGTGGAACAGGGGCAATTAACTGGTTCGCTTTGGTAAGGTCAGAAATCGCGCGATCAAATAGTCGGATCGAAATAAACCGGTGCCCCCGATGTCTGTAGAGTTTAGCTGAGTTTGGGTATTTCTCCAGACCTTCTGTAAACACATCAATGGC
Source organism: Cyclobacteriaceae bacterium (assembly GCA_044227305.1). Classification (GTDB taxonomy): domain Bacteria; phylum Bacteroidota; class Bacteroidia; order Cytophagales; family Cyclobacteriaceae; genus ELB16-189. Next base: position 644,059 of record JBGAFJ010000005.1, read on the forward strand.
CTGTTGAAACCTCGACAAATAAGCCAGCCGGCGACCGTACCAGATATAATTGTCCTCGCTCGGATCTTCTTCCCAGTTCTCTTTGGCGCTTTCAAGGTTGTCTTCCAATTTTTCCTGGGCTTCTTCCGAACGCTCGGGTTCGAAGTACTCTTTTCCCAAAAGAGAAATAACAACGGGCTTCTTCTCAGCTGGTTCTTTTTTACCAATACTGCATGCTGCAAAAACCAGAGCGCATAGCAGGGCGACAGATATTTTCATTATTCGATTCCGGGTTGCTTAAACGTAAATCCTGATTTTGCTTTTTCTTCGTCAACGATCTTTTTCACGTCGGCGAGGAGTTTTTTGGCATCATAGATGATACCATCTTTTATGGTGTACTTGATCCCGCCCACTCGCTTCACCGTGTTGTCATCCATAAGTTTAACCGCTCCGGTGCCATACAGCACCTGCAGGTTTTCCAAAGGATTCTGATCGACGATCGCGAAGTCTGCAAGCTTTCCTATTTCCACTGATCCGATTTCTTTCTCCATTCCGAGTGCCTGCGCGCCATAAAGTGTGGCGGACCGGATCACTTCCAGGGGATGGAATCCGGCTTCACGCAATAATTCCAGTTCGCGGATGTAGCCAAATCCATAAAGCTGGAAGATAAACCCGCTGTCCGATCCGGCGGTCACCCTGCCGCCCCGGTTCTTGTATTCATTCACGAACATCATCCACAAACGGAAATTCTCTTTCCAGGCTACCTCTTGTTCCGTGCCCCACGAGAACCAAAATGATCCGTGTGCCTGACGGCTGGGCTGGTAGAATGTCCAGAGTTTTGGCAGTGTGTACAGTTCATGCCACTCTTGTCTGCGGGCTTTGTGGAAGTCGCGTGTTGCTTCGTAGATATTGAAGGTCGGATCGAGCGTAAAGTTGATCTTCAATAATGTGTCCATCACCGCGTTCCATTTCTCAGAGTAAGGCGCCGCAGTCTGCTTCCAAAGCTTCCCTGCATATTCAAAACGATGTTGTTCGTTCGTGTAATTGTAGTCCAGCGGATAGTCCTGAACCGTTGAATTGGCCAGCATCGCCTCGGGCAAGCCATACCAGTGCTCCATAGAAGTAAGTCCCGCCTTTGCCGACTGCACTACATTCCAACGCGCCACACCGAGCTGAGCGTGGTGACACGCCGAACGCAAGCCAAGTCTTTTATTTTCACGCAAAGCCGCATCCATTAATTCAGGAGCAGCGCCAAAGAATTTGATGCCGTCGGCGCCTTTGATCTTATTTTCATTCACCCAGATCCGCGCTTGTTCTGCCGTTCTGATAGGCTCTTTACTTCCCTGGCCGAACACGGTATATGCTTTAAGACGAGGAGCCGTGATGAGATTTTGTGCGCTCTTGTTTTTCTGATCGAGCACCCAGTCGAGGCCGTTGCTGGATCCCGGATCGCGCACGGTGGTGATACCATGTGCCATCCAGAGTTTGAAAACATATTCACCGTTGGGAGCTTGTCCGCCGCCGCTGTGCCCGTGCATATCGACGAAGCCAGGCATGACATACATGCCGTTGCAATTGATTTCCTTGCCACCTCCTTCAAGTTTCACCCGGCTGGCGTCGCTCGCCATACCCGGTGTGGGCAATCCCAGACTTATGATGTTCGTGATCTTGTTTTGTCTTACCACAATGTCCACAGGTCCTACGGGCGGAGCTCCGGTTCCGTCGATCAGCATTGCACCACGAAGGATCAGCTGCGGAAACGGACCTTCACCTTCTTTAACTTCCGGAGCTTTTTTTACGGCCTCCTGTGCAAAGGTTTTTAAAGACAGGAGAATGAAAAACAGAACGAGTTTTTTCATACGGCAGGGTTTAAAAGGGTAAGCTAAGGAAAATTTGCCGGGAGGGAAACGGGAAAGAGGGGCAAAGGTCCAACCCGATACACAGAAGCATCGGTGCTATCGCCATGCATTATTCCTGCCTTGCTTCTCTGAGACTGCCTTCAGAATTATTTAAACCATTGAAGCTCTCCTTTGCCAGTCTTGATCAAACTCTGCAGACTTTTTTGAACAAATCCAGTCCACGCCCAGTCGCAGGATTTGTAACAGTTATAAGAGGGCACCAATCCGATTTGGGTGAAAGTCACTTTTGTTTTGTCACCCTGTTTTGAAATATCGAAGACTATTTCGTTGCCGACCCATTCCGTTTGGTCTTTGGCGTTTTTAAAATAGTTTTCTTCCACCAGCCATACCACTTTTTTGCCGGGGATCAGTTCAGTGACCTTCATTTTGCTTTTATGGTTGTCGCCAAAATGGTAATTCCATTCAGCATTCAGCTGGTCGGTTGTGCCTTCAATTTCCGCACTCCACCAGGCGCGGGGATTGTTGATGGCTTTGAAAACTTCCAAAGGGGATTGATCGACGGTGATGGTCGTCGTAAAATTTTGTTGTTCCATAAGGTTGTTATTTAGATTTGTTGTTAAGGATCTCCTGCAGTTTGTTGAGTTTGTTTGTCCAGAATTTGTCGAAGTAATCGATGAACTCCTGGACCTCGTTGAACCCATCTTTTTTCAGAATGCAATGGCGATGTCTGCCGATTCCGGTGATGGAGATGAAGCCGGCGGTGTAGAGAATTTTGACATGCTTTGAAACGGCGGGCCGGCTCATATCGAAATTTTCCGCGAGGGAATTGATCGTCATGCTGTCTTTGGAGAGCATCATCAGCATCTGACGTCGGCTGGGGTCGGCGATGACCTGAAAGGCATCCAGAGTTTGTGCTTTCATTTTGTGTGGGAGTTTATAGAATCCTGAATCTTTTTTATGCAGCTGTCCCACCCGCCGCTGTGGGCGAGGATATCTTCCATGGCTGCAAATCCGTTGTGAGAGAGCCGCAACTCGGTTCCTTTGTTTGTGGGAGCGAGAGTCCATTCAACTACAGTATTTAAAGTCCGGCTTCCGTCCCGGGTGGCGCCGTGCCAGGAGTACGAGAGTTTGCTGAACGGCATCACTTCAAGAACTTCACATTCAACCCTGCCCACGTACGGGTTTTTATCGGTTTCATCAAATGTGAACCGAAACTTGTGCCCAACTATTGGCTTGAAATCATTCTTCATCAGCCAGAGTTCCATGAGTTCGGGTTTGGTGAGGTATTCCCACACTTCTCCCGGCGCCTGGTCAAAATGCCAGGTCTTTCTTATTTCGTTTTTCATGATGGGTAACTTTAAAGTTACTCAAAAATAGGTAACTTTTGAGTTACGGAACAAGGGATAGGGGGAATTTTTTTGAGGTTTGGAGGAAAATCGATTGGTGGGGTCAGGTGACGAGTATATCTGAAACGGTACGACAATCAAGTTTCTATTGATTTTTTGGATAACATTGCCATTCTCAGCGTAAACCTTATTAAGGCGGAAGCCCAAGGCAAAAACCTGCACCAGTAATGTGGTACGGCTACTACCCGGGGAAGTAGGGCCCCATTTAAACCCTTTATGTGACCTATTACTTACTTTGACTATGGATTCACATAGTCCAATTTAATTTCATATGTTTGACTAAGAATAATTATAGTCTAACGCAGCAACAGGAATTATTATTTTCTAAAATCTTTTTTCGTAGGCTGTTTCAGAAATTGTTTACCGTCTTTGTCAAACGACCAAACATTCGAAAGTTCCTTTATCAGAGGTAGTTCCTTATCTCCTTTCTTAACTTGAACCTTGGTCACCCTTCTAAATTTTCGGTTGGCCTGACGCTTGTTCTCTTTCTCCGTCTCGGAAATTGTTATTCCTTTTTTCGGAGTCTTCTTTGTCGACCTACTCATTTTACCTTGTTAAACGTTTATTAATGTCTTTGTCGTCCGAACGCCTTACACCCAGCGTTGGTGCATATGACGTTGCCGGGTTAGGAGCTAAAATGAATGACCGTAGGGAATGATTTTGGCTACCTGCTCCGTTTCAGTTCTGAAAGCTATCCTTCCTTCGTCACATTTGAAACTATAAAATTCCAGTCATAATTGACATCCTGTTGGAATGTGGGAAACTCCTCTTTTGAAAAATTTTGATTGTGGAGTTTTCCATATTTCAACAGGAACTGATGAGGCGTCAGATAGCCTAAGGAACTATGTGGCCTTTCATTGTTGTAAACCCACATCCAGGCCTGGGTGGCTAAGCGCGCCTGGTTGAGGCTCTCGAAGGCGAACAGGTCAAGCACTTCATCGCGGTAAGTTCTGTTGAAGCGTTCAACGAACCCGTTTTGGTGTGGCTTGCCTTTTTGAATGAAGATGAGCTGAGTTTGATCTCCGCACCAGTCTTGTAAAGCTTGCGCGATGAATTCTGGGCCGTTATCCACGCGCAGTTGCTCTGGCCTGCCTCTCCAGTCAATAAGTTTGTTCAGCTCACGGACCACACGTTGACTTGTCAAACTCGTATCGATCGCAATGGATAAGACTTCGCGATTGAAATCATCAATAATATTGAATGCCCGAAAGGGCTTGCCTTGAAAGAGGCCATCATGAACAAAGTCCATTGACCATGTCAGGTTGTGCCGCAAAGGTTGAACTAAAGGCTGCTTGATTCGCATTGGAAGCCGCTTTTTGTATTTTCGGCGAAGATTTAGTCTCATGTCAGTATAGATTCGATAAACCCGTTTATTGTTGTCTTTGAAGTTCAGTGCACGAAGCCGATGATACATCATCCAGAAACCCCAACGGCTATGCAGGTCAGCCATCTGGCGCAGCTGAACCCGAATAGATTCATCGTCTTTCGGTTTTGGTTTGTAGCGAACAACTGAAGGGGTGGTACCCACCAGTCTGCAGGCCTTGCGAAGACTGATCGCGTAACTCTCCTGGGAGTACGCAACAGCCTGCCGCTTCTCACAAGGCCCTAGAATTTTTTTGAGTTAAGATCCTTCAGGATTCGATTGTCAAGTGTCAACTCCGCTACAAGCCTCTTGTATTGCGACACTTCGCCCTCAAGTTCCTTAACACGTTTGAGTTGGTTCACATCAAGTCCTGAATATTTGCTTTTCCATTGGTAAAATGTCGGCTGGCTAATCCCATGCTCCCGGCACAGATCGACCACCTTCTTACCCTGTTCCTGCTCTTTGAGAATACCAATAATCTGGCTCTCAGTGAATTTTGATTTCTTCATTTGATCCCAATTTTAACGATTAATCTCTATTTTTAATCGTGACGTTTTTTGGGATAGCTTTCACCACGTTTAAATTTTTCAAAGTCCAAGTTGTCTGCGGAGCCGTTTACTTGTCCCCGTGGGAAATATTTGTTAGTAAAGTGTCGTCCTTTTTTTGAAACACAAATTTGTCCGGGCCCTATTGCTACCAACGTTTTGGCGCTTGGCGCAGTGGCGGATTTCGGAGCATAAAACTGTCAATACACCACAAAAGTTGATGCGAGGTAGAATGTTCAATTAACCACTTCACCCGCCATTGAGCCAAGCGCCTGTTATGGGCTGGGCTTCTTGTCAATTTACTAATTTCAGTCAGCATGTGCAGATGTCTTAGAAGTTTCTAAAAAGTCCTTACGCAGTCTGTCAAGTTTCGATTTTGTTTCCATGTCTTGCGGATTACTTGCAACATAAGCCTCCAAATATTTAATGGTCATGTGCTCAATTACAATCCTAATTTTGTTTAAATGATTTGGAAAGCCTAAGTTGAATATTTCCCAATATTTATCTTGGTCTTGTTTGTCTATTGCTGAAATTAAGTTGTCAATTGAGTCAAGTGTTTCATTGATTTCATTGCTTAATTCATTATAGTCAGCCTGAGTATTTATTGAAACTTTTAAGTCAGGAAATTCATGTTCATTGTTATTTGCATTTTCTACTTTCTGCCAATATTCTTCAGCTTCCTTTTTTAATGTGAATATATGAGACATGTCCATGTTGAATGGATTTTCAATGTATTTTGATTCATGTTCATATTTCATTTTTCTTAAAATATCAGCAGTGTATACCTTTTCGTCATTTGTTTCGACATGATGCTTTAAACACATGAACATTAAGTTATCATAGCCATTCAATTCATCCTCTGTTAATTTAGGATTATAGCGTTGTTTCTTATGCGATACTGATTCAATATGGCAAAGTTGAGCTTCGTAAATATTTTTTTTATTTACAATAGGTCGAGAACAACCAGGATACGCACATTTATTTCCTGACCGAGCCAATAAAGCTCTGTATATATGGTCTGGAATTGTTCTGCCAATTTTACCAGCCATTTTTTATTACTTTTTCAATGTATTCTCTGAATTCATCAGAAGTCATTTTATTATGCCGTGCATCATAAGTGCTAGAGTTTCTGTTGTAATAAGAGGATTTGGCAAAAATCACAAATGAACCTTTAAGATGTCTTGTTAATACCCTTGCCGATTTCGGAAGTTTTTGACCTTGATATTCACCTTCGTCCCAATAACTTCTATTAATGTATTTGCCTGCTTCAATCTCGGTTAACTCTTCACTAGGGTAATCTCTTTCCTTGTATACACCTGACGGCTCAAGGTCATAAGTTTCTATTCTAAAGTAATTCCAAATTGGGTCACCAAAGGATTCAAATGTCAATCGCTTTGGTTTTAGAATGTCTGTAAGTCCAGTGAAAATTTCAATGCAATTCGATTCTGTAGATAGTTTTGAAGATTCCACATCTAAACCACCTCCTGTTGGATAAAACATATGATTCGAATTGTCAATTGAGCCAATTATGTTTAGTACAGAAATAATGTCTTCTAATTTTGTCCATTCACAATGCTTGGGAATTCCTGTCGGGAATATTTTATTCTGAATGTCAATCCAAGCTTGTCGATTTATTTCGTAAAAGTCCATGTCGTTTTATTTAAACTTTATTGTCGTCCAACGCCTTGCGCACAACGTTTAGGTTTGGGCAGTGGCGGGAATAGGAGCGCTAAAAAATGGAGCGTAGCGAAATGTTTAGCGCGACCTACACCGAAATTGTCCCCGAAACCAGACGTTTTTTGAAATTAAAACTACAAATTAACTCTTCACCTGCAATGGCACATACATTTTGTTAGCACCAGTTGTTTCTATCTCATCTCTCAACAAAGTCCTTTACGTCAAAATACTCATCAGGTCGGAAGTTGTTCGACTTTAATAGGTGTTCACGATAGTCGTCAGGTGGACTAAGTCGTCTCTCTTTTCCATTTTTCAATTTTTGAATCAGACCGTCCATGTCAGACGTGGCTCCTTGGGAACCAAGTTTCACCTGGTCGTTTAGCGATACATTACCTACGAGTGAGAAGTTTTCAGTCAATAAACTGTCAAGAATGAACTCTGTGTCTATTCCAATCACAAATCCCTTGTCGTTTAATGTGCTTTGAATTTTTCGTCCCAAAAATCGTCCATTAATAATCGAATCTATTGTTGGTTTGTTTGTCGATTCATAGTCCGTCAAAAGTAATCCGTACCAGATTCCTCCTTCGTCCTTTGAAAAATCGAAGACAACACCAGCTCCATACGTCAAACTGTCGATCTTAAATTCAAGGCAATCTCCTTTTTTAAATTTTAACTCGCTTGGGTCCACTGTCAGACGAGTTGCGTAGTTGGATGTTGTCCCACTTCCACAACTCGCTAAAAACAATGTCCATAGTCCCAGTAAATATTTTATCATAAGTCTACTCTGTCCAGAAATAATTGCCGCTAACATCTATACATCGGAACCTTTGTCTCCGATATATTCTTATTCTGTGGTATAGAAAAAAGCCGCTCTCTACTTCTTCGCCCAATAATCCACCACCGTCGCCTTATCCAGCACAGGTTTCAGAATTTCTACAAAAGCCTTGTGGTCGGGGTGAACGAGATAATCGTCACGGTCTTTGTCGCTGGCGAACGTGACAAAGAAACAATGGGTGAGTCCCTGATTTAAGTTTTCAGGACTGACGTTCGTGCCCCATTCGAAAGCCTTGATCGTTTTGATCTTTCCGGACAATGCACGAAAAGCATCTTCGACTTTCTTCACGTCCGCCGGCTTGGCGTCGTCTTTGAATTTGAATAACACCACGTGCCTCAGGGTGCCGGAATTATTTTGTGCGAGGACCGACATTGAAGATCCGAGGAAAATGATTAATAATAGGTGTTTCATAGTGTTAAGTTAGTAAAAGTTGGCGTTGTGCTGGTGACAAAATCTGCGGAAATCTGCGCGCATTTGATCTGCGAGAATCTGCGGGAAAAATCTTACAATTTCCCGCAGATGTGCGCAGATTGAGTATCGCAGATTTGCGCTGATATCGGGTATTACAAATAACTTGTGGAACTTCGAGACTTCGTGTCTTCGTGTCGAACGTTCAATAGAACAATTGGCTGACCGGCTTATTCGCATCAGCTGCCGCCGGCTTCAATTGCATCAGCTGTGTGAACTGTGTAGGTTGCAAATTCCTTCTTAATCCATCAAACAACACTTTCTGCGCCGCATTGAATTTTTGCTGATACTCGTCAGGAGCGCTCTGCATATCATCAATAAACTCTCCCTTTTTCGTAAGAAACTGCCCGATGAGAATGGTCACTTGATTGATCTGGTCATTTCGCAGTTGCAGCGTGGGTGTCAACCCATCCATGATCGCCCGCCCGATCACACTGGCATCGTAGCCCACGATGGGTGTGGGTTTATTCACATTCACTTGTGCACTGGCCGTTGCCGCACACAACGCAAAAATTACGACAGGGAGTAGTATGGTTTTCATGACCGCACGTGTTTCAACAACCTAAAATAAACTGCCAGTATCGGAACGTTCGAAACCGACTTATGCCCTCGCCATCAGGTATTTCTTCGGTGTTACGCCAAACTTTTTTCTGAAGGCAGATATAAAATGGCTGGGGTTTGTATAACCGATCTGGTAGGCAACTTCTGCAACCTGGTATTTGCGGGTATCGAGCAGCACGCGTGCATTGTCAAGCTTGTGATCAAGCAGATAGCCAAACACGGTGTTGCCATAAATTTCCTTGAAGCCGGCTTTCAACTGATATTCATTCAGTCCGGCGATGCGCGCAAGGTCTTTCAGGCTGGGTGGCGATTCAATATTCTTAAGCAGGTGTTCTTTCGCGTGTTTTATCTTCCTCACGGTATCCTGATCGTTCAAAAAAGGACAGTTCTCCGTGTTGGGCTTCTTCTCTGAAAAATACAGCGCGATGAGTTCCAGCACTTTTCCCTGGTAAAACAGTCTGTTCGCGTTCTCGCTGAGCTGCACGTTGAAAAGCTGATTCAGTTCCACCAGCAGGTACGGGGGAATCTCGCGCTCATCGTAAAATTTCTGGTTGATGTTTTCCGGTTTGAGAAAGGGAATCGGTTCATGTACAAACAGGTCGTGCAGATTTTTCAAGGACATCTTCAGAAACACCATTCGCGTTCCCGGTGCAAGTTTCAGCGTATACGGAAGATCTTTTTCGGGATTGAAAAAGAAGTAATTCCTGTGTTTCTGGATCTCGCGGCTGTAGAGTGGGCCGAATTCGAATACGGCACTACCATCCAGACAAAAGAAAAAATGGATGATGGATTTTTCGATCACATCGGATCCCTGTATCAACTCCTCCCCAAAGTTTTCGGCCACCACAAGCGACTGATCATCGTGCGAAAACAGCACACGCTTAAAACTTTCTTGGGTATTTTTTGCTTTCTCTACAATTTCCAACATAACCTGATCGTGGCAAAATAACGCTCAAACATCGTGGTAAAACATGATTTTTGATAGGTTTTTTAGAAAAATATCCACATCTGAAATAAAAATGCGGCCTGGCATTATTTGTTCGTCTATGGGTATTTTTTAGATGGAGCGAGGCCAATCTTTGTGCCCGTGTTAAAAAAGTGTGCTTTAATCGTGCTTTTCGCGGTCGCAGGGGGAGATCTCCTGGCTCAGGATTCCCTTTCGTCGAAGCAGCTTGATGAACTCGTCGTCACTGCCACCCGAAATGAAAGGACGATGGGCTCACTGCCCATGCCGGTGACATTGGTTCCGCAAACTCAGATTCGCACCATGGGATCCATGCGTCTCAACGACGTGCTGACGGAACAGACGGGTCTCACGATTGTCCCCCAGGTAAATGGCGCGGGCAACGGGCTACAACTTCAGGGTTTCGATCCGGCATACACATTAATACTTGTCGACGGGGAGCCGCTCATCGGGCGATTTACCGGATCGCTGGAACTCAGCAGGGTCGCGGTAGGAAATATCAAGCAGATAGAAATTGTCAAAGGCCCGTCGTCGAGTCTGTATGGCTCCGATGCGCTCGCCGGTGTGGTCAATATCATTACGTCGCGCCCGCAGGGAACACAAGGAAGTCTGTATGCCCGTTATGGAACCAACAACACGCTTGATCTTACCGGTGATTATGGTTTCAAAGGCGAAAAGTTAGGGTTGTATGTATTTGGCAACCGGTACAGCACGGATGGATACAATCTCGCAACCAATAACCTGGGACAAACCGTTTCTCCCTTTCAGAACTACACCGGCACTTTCAAGCTGACTTACCAATTCGGACCAAAAACTGACTTGAGTTTATCGGGCCGCTATTTCGAAGAACATCAGCAATTCAGCTACAACGTCCTGAGTGGAATCGGTGATCAGACCTTTCTCACAGCGGGCACAGGAAAAGTAAATGAGTGGAACATAAATCCAGTGCTCATCCACCGGTTTTCAGATCGCCTGAAAATGACAGCGCGTTTTTATAACACGTCGTACCAAACGGCGACTCGTACGAATGATGTTGCCGCTGATACGCTGTATTACAAAGATGATTTCAAACAGACGTTCATGCGGCCTGAGATCAATGCTGAATATTATTTCAGCGATAAAAACATATTGACACTGGGTGCAGGAGACGTAATTGAAACGGTTCAGACATCACGGTATGGCGATGAGTTCTTGAGAAAGCAACAAACGCGGTATTTCTTTTTCCAGGATGAAATCAATCCTACAAAAAAACTCAGTGTGATTGCCGGCCTTCGCTATGACAATAACACCGTCTATGGATCGCAATTCAGTCCCAAACTTTCCACCCGTTGGGAAATCAACAATACCATCGCGTTGAAAGCATCGTTTGGAGTAGGCTTCAAAGCTCCGGATTTCCGGCAGCAGTATTACAATTTTTCCAACACCGCCGGAGGCGGATATAGCGTGCTCGGTACTGAAGTGATCGGCGACCGGCTCGCGGAACTGGAGGCCCAGGGTCAGATCAAATCTTACGTTTACGATCCGGGAAAAGTCAAGGCACTGAACCCCGAACGATCGAAGTCGGTAAATGTGGGCGCGCGGATATTGGTGGCCAAAAAGCTGACATCCGACATCAACCTGTTTTACAATTCGGTTGATAACATGATCATCACCCAGACGATTGCCATTACCCAGGCCAACCAATCGATCTTCAGTTATATCAATGTGGCGCGCACCTACACGGCAGGATTAGAATCCAATTTCACTTATCCCATTACTCAGAAACTGAATTTTTCTGTGGGGTACCAACTCCTTTATGCCAAAGACAAAGACGTTGAGGAGCAAGTCAAAGAGGGCAATGTCTACTATCGTGACCCCGTTACGCTGGAGACCCGCCGTCTGAAGCCCAGCGAATATTTCGGATTGTACAATAAGTCCCGGCACATGGGTAATGTCAAGCTGTTCTACTCCGACCCGGCGAAAGGGATTGACGCAAGCATCCGCGTGATCTACCGCGGCAAGTTTGGCATTGGTGATATCCGCGGGAGCGATATTCCCACATCCGACCTCAACGGCAACTCGATCCTTGATACCCATGATCAGTTTGTCAGCGGCTATGCATTAGTAAACTTATCTGCGGCGAAGACCATCAGGCAGGGACTGAGATTCCAGGTGGGCGTCGACAACGTCTTTGATTATAAAGATCCTGCCTATATCCCGAATGTTCCCGGACGACTTTTGTACGCCAGCATTCGATATACTTTCTCGAAAAACAATTTGTCCAATCAATAATTCACTATATGAAAACCATAAGTTCCATTTCTTTGATTCTGATCGCTGCGTTGGCAGTATCTTTTTCTTCGTGTAAAAAAGATGATCCCACGCCAGTGGCGCTCACTGCCATAACCTATAGTAATCTTAATGCGGATTATGCACCTCCAGTAGGCGGCATAACCGGCCCACCCACTTACCCCACTGCAACCAATAAGTTTACGTTTTTCAGCTTCAAGACAGGATCAATAGTTGCGAATTCAGACAGCGCGACTACGAAGTGGGATCTTGGATTCCGCGCAACGACCATCATAGTCAACGGGGGTACAAGCGGGCCGGGAGTTGGAGGAGCCATTGTTCAAACTGGTATTTTTGCTGACCTGACGACAGCTCCCACCACCGGTTATGCGCAAGACGATAAAAACGGCGCCGTCAAATATGCGATCCCCACAGGATCAGGCACTGGTTGGTATACATACAATACGAGCACCAATTTGATCACACCCACGGCAGGGAAATTCCTGATCATAAAGACTGCGGACGGAAAATATGCTAAGGTGGAAATACTAAGCTACTACCTGGATGCGCCGACTGCGCCGACATCTTCGACAAAGGACCGCTATTATACCTTCCGTTACATCTATCAACCCGACGGCAGCACGAAACTTAACTAATGCACAGACTTACAGTTTAGGTTAGGGGAGAGTTCGGCTGTCTCGATTCCTTGGGATATCGGGGCGAGCCGGACTTTAAACTTTACACCATTTACCTTGAACTTTCAACTTTTAACCTTCAACCTGGAAACCAAAACCCTCTGTCTTGAATCAAATCCGTTTCCTGAGATTTACCGGTATCTCTGAAGGAGTGTCATTTTTAGTATTGCTGTTGATCGCAATGCCTCTGAAATATTATGCAGGATTGCCGATCGCCGTGAAAGTGGTTGGTTGGATGCACGGTGTATTGTTTATGGCATACCTGGTAGCCGTTTTTGCCGCCATCAAACCTATGAAATGGAGCTTCCGTGATTTTGCAATCGCGGTGGGAGCTTCGCTCTTGCCCTTCGCAACTTTCCTGCTCGATCGGTCGTGGCGTGAACGCGCCCGTCAGCTGCAGACTCTTGAAAACTAAGTTTTTTGAGCTAAAATCCATGTTTCAGTTTTTCAAAAGCTGAAATAGTTTGGAATAATTCTAAATAGTGTATTTATTTGAGCTTTATTTAGAAATATTCTAAACAATGGCTCGAAAATCATACACTTCTGAAAGTCCTGATAATCGCCATCTGCGACGTGGACTCGTGCGTGGTGTGCCCGCCATCAAACCTTTTAAAATCCATCTTACAAATGACCACCATGACCACTGATGTCAAGGCCGCGCAACTGCGCGCTTCCTGGGACGAACTGAAAAAAAATAAACCCACACTCCGCATCCGCGACTGCGCCGATGAACTGGGAGTGAGCGAAGGTGAATTGCTCGCCACCACCGTGGGAGAATATACCACGCGCCTTGATGGTGACTGGACAAAATTTCTGTTGCGCCTTCCTGAACTCGGCCGCGTGATGTCATTAACACGGAATGACAGTTGTGTACTTGAGCACAAAGGTCCGTTTCAAAAAATTGATCTAATCCCGGCAGGGCCTCATACAATCGCTACCGTGATCGGTCCGATCGAGTCGCGCGTGTTTTTTGCCGCGTGGAAATTTGGTTTTGCTGTTAAGCAGCAAACACCCCACGGTCTTCAACAAAGCCTGCAGATATTTGATGAAGCCGGACAAGCGGTGACGAAAATATTTCTCCTCGCGCCCGGTGGCGCCGACAACAAACCAGGCAGTAACCAGGAAGCATACGACAGCATTGTCAAAAATTTTACCGCGGCGGATCAATCGAACGAACTCGTGGTAACGGCCATTCGCACCATGCCAACGAAACCTGTTGATCAGGTAGATCAATCGGCATTGCTTTCAGACTGGGAAGCGATGAAAGACACGCACGACTTCTTCGGCATGCTTCGTAAACACCAGGTGAATCGTCTCGATGCCGTGGTCTTGTCGGAGGGAAAGTTCAGCTATCGCCTCGCAAAGTCATCGGTGCGATCCATGCTTGAAAAGGCTTCAAAGGGTCACTTGCCGATCATGGTGTTTGCTGGCAATCGGGGAAATCTTCAGATCCACCAGGGAAAGATCCAGACTGTGCGTCCCATGGATAATTGGTTGAATATTCTTGATCCTGACTTTAATATGCACCTGCGCGAGGATCATGTGGAGAGTGTATGGGTTGTAAAAAAGCCCACCGTCGACGGGATGGTCACGGGCATCGAAGTGTTTGACAAAAACAAAGAGATGATTGTCCAGTTTTTTGGATTGAGAAAGCCGGGCATTCCGGAACTGCAGCCATGGAGAGATCTGGTGGTGGAGTTGCCGAGGATTTAGAGATTTTTTGCCGCGAAGACACGAGGTCGCGAAGTTTTCTTTAAGAGGCTTCGCGCTTTCTTTTCCATTTCGTGATTCGTGGCATAATTGGCATGCGATTTCACTTATCTTCGTGAATGGACCTCAGGAATCGCTATTTGTCCCTTGATGTATTTCGTGGAATGGACGTGGCGTTGATGATCATTGTCAATACCGCCGGCGACTCATCAACCACTTTCGCGCCTTTGCATCACGCGAAGTGGCACGGGTTCACGATCACTGACCTGGTCTTTCCGACTTTTCTGTTCGTGGTAGGACTTTCGATGAGTTTTTCGCTTAAGAATTATCAGGCGTTGGGATCCAATGCGGTGCTGGGGAAAATTCTCAAACGCACAGCTATTATTTTTTTATTGGGATATCTCATGTATTGGTTCCCGTTTGTGATGCGGACAGAAACGGGCGCCTGGACCCTGGCTCCACTGGAGCAAACACGGATATTCGGAGTGTTGCAGCGCATAGCATTGTGTTATGGGTTGGCGGCCGTTGTGATCCACTTTTTTAAGATTCGCGGCGCGATCGTATTTAGTGTTGTGGCTTTGCTTGCCTATTGGTTTTTGCTGGTCGCTTTCGGGGACTTGACGCTCACCGGAAATGCTGTGTTGAGTCTCGACAAGTGGATGATCGGTGAAGGACACATGTACCACGGAGAGGGAATTGCCTTTGACCCCGAGGGGCTGCTCAGTACGTTGCCAGCGATCGTGAATGTGATCATCGGCTTCTTAACCGGATACTATTTTCGTGAACATGGCGCATCATATGAAACCATCGCGCGGTTCGCGATGGCAGGGGCAGTGTTGGTATTTGCAGGCGTCGCCTGGGATATGGTGTTTCCAATTAATAAAAAACTCTGGACGAGTTCGTTCGTCCTCTATACCTGTGGGATCGACCTGATGGTGCTATCGATGTTGGTCTTCATCATAGATATCAGGCAATCCAGATCATGGACTTATTTTTTTGAAGTGTTCGGACGGAATACCCTTGCGCTGTACCTGGTCTCTGAACTCTTCGCGATTCTGATGTACACTTTTCAGGCTGGCGATGATGTAAGTGTGTATCGTTGGTCTTTCCTGACATTATTTTATCCGTGGGCCGGCGGTTATTTTGGATCACTTCTTTTCGCCGTCAGCTTCATGATGATCTGCTGGCTTGTTGGGTACTTGATGGATCGGAGGAAAATCTACATAAAAATCTAGGCGCAGAACGCCGGAGGATTGATGGGGCTAAAGCCCCGTTGTGGTCTTGGATTTTCATAGCCCGCAGTTGAAACTGCGGGCTATGAAATGCCGGCTACCAGATTGGGATTGAGCCGTAATTCCGGGTTTCAATCATTCATGGTAATTCTTCTCGCCGGCCCGGATCATCACATCCAGGTAATTTTCTTTCGGCGGCATGGGGCATGAAAAATCGTCGACGTAAGCGCAGTAAGGATTGTATGCTTTATTAAAATCGATGGTGATGGTGCTGGCGCCAGGCTGCTTTTTTACATCGATATATCTTCCCGCACCATAGGTATCCACTGCACTGGTCTTATCGGTAAACGCTACGAAGAGCGTCCCGCGCTGTGGCCCCATGTCCATCACCTCCAGAAGCAGCAGCTTGCATTTAACCCCTTCGACTTCGAAGTGAGCCCAGGCATACTCAAGATAATTTTTTTGCTCGTTAGTACTTGTTACGATCGTACGGACCTGTTTGTCTTTGATGGGTTCGATTTGCGCGGTGACCCTGTACCCGAGGGTGATCGGAAAATACCTCAACTCGGTAAATGTGTCGCGAAATTCGCCGAATGGGGATCCATCAGAGTTTTTCATAAACTCATTTTTCTCCGCGCGTTCCACCTGAACCTGTTCCACATATTTCGCATCCGATTGCTCGGTGGAAAAAAATGAATAGATGATGATCGAAGCAACAACCAGGACTATGAGAGCAACAACAACCTTCGTGAAATTCATCGGCGACCGGGCTTTACAACATGCCCTGATCCGCAAAACTAAAATATTTCTGCCCGCAACAAATAAGGTGATCGAGCAATTGTATCTCCAGAAATTTTCCGGCCTCCTTAAGCTTTCGTGTCAGGTCTATATCGCTCTGACTGGCTGTCATATTTCCCGACGGATGGTTATGCGCCACGATCACACCGCTGGCCAATTCTTCCAGTGCGAGCTTGAAAATAATTTTTGGATCGGCCACGGTGCCGCTCACACCGCCTTCACTGATTCTTTTTTTCCTGATGACGCGGTGTGCGCGGTTCACCAGCAACACCCAGAATTCCTCGTGCGCCAGATCCATGAACTCGCCCTGCAACTGGTCGAATGCATCTTTTGAGGAACCGATTTTTGCTTTCTCCATCACCTCCAACTCCTTTTTTCTCCTTCCCAGTTCCAGCGCGGCTGTAATCGTAATCGCACGTACTTCTCCGATACCTCGTATTCGCATTAAATCTTTTACTGATAGCCGCGCCAGTTCAGCCAGGCTGTTGTCCACGTATTGCATCAGCTTCCGCGACACTTCAACAGCGCTCATGTTCGTGGTCCCCGAGCCGATGAGAATGGAAATAAGCTCGGCGTCGGAGAGTGAGCTCACACCTTTCTGTAAAAGCTTCTCCCGGGGACGGTCGTCCAGCGACCAATCCTTTATTGATAGGGGTTTTGATTCATCGATCTCCATGGTGCAATGTAAAAGCGCGGGATCTGTTTTATGCTTTCGGGAGCAACGGAAAGCCGGATGATTTCATGATCGTGAAACCGGCGGATCGATTGGTATGAAAATAAAAAACCCTCCTTTGCATGGGCAAAAGGAGGGAAAAATAAAATGTCTTTCAGCGATTACGCCAGGCTATTGACTTTCTTCGTCAGGCGTGACTTCTGGTTCGCAGCCTTTTTCCAGTGGATGATATTCTTCTTCGCAAGCTTGTCGATCATAGAAGACACTTCCTTCAAAAGTGCCTGTGCTTCATCTTTCTTGGTCGTAGTAAGAAGCTTCTTGATTTGCGTGCGTGTGGTCTTGTTCTGGTAGCGGTTGCGTACCCTTTTCGCCTCATTTGCACGGATGCGTTTCTCTGCTGATTTATGGTTTGCCATGATTCTCTTTCAAAAGGACTGCAAAGGTAAACTTTAGGGCGAAAAATGCAAAGAAGAGCCTCATTTCCGTTTTACGATTCCCTCGAATAAAAGCCTTGTTTCGGGGTCCAAAACAACATTTTTGACGTTTTCTGCAGCCGGGAACGCAAATATTTCCTGCCGCTTTTCACCCACCATCACTCTTTTCGTCTCGGACCCAATGGCCACTTCGAGGGGAAAATGGAAGAGTTTTTCCTGCTTTTGATCGACCATGAGTGTGACCACCTTCTTATTCGGTTCGTAAGCCCAGGTGACCTCCAGTTTCGGATGCCCGGCCCTGAAAATCCATTGATCGAAAAAAGACTGGAGATTTTTCCCTGATACAGTTTCCATCACCCGACGGAAGTCATCGGTCAGGGCGTTGCTCAGTTGATACTGCCGGTAATATTCCCGCACACCTTCCCAGAATTTCTGATCGCCGACTTCCTGCCGCAGCATGTGAAGCACCCAGGAGCCTTTCTGATAAGAATTTGTATTCAGGACTTTACTGATGTCCCCAATCGTGATCGGGACGACCGGAGAAGGATTTTTAGCGAAATACTCCATCACTTGTTTTCGGTCGATACCCATTTCCTCTGCCATTTTCTGCGCGCCATATTTTTCTTCAGAATAGACGTGCGACAAGTAGGTCGCAAAGCCCTCGCTCAGCCAGACATGCAACCAATCTGCTTCCGATGCGGAATCTCCAAACCATTGATGCGCAATCTCGTGGGCAATGAGCCCTTCGATCTTTCCCTTGCCGCTGACAGAATTTTCAAAATAAAAAATGTTCCCGGCGTTCTCCATGCCGCCATATCGAGTGGTGGATTGGACGTTTGCCAGTTTCTCAAAAGGATAAGGCGCGATCATTTTGCTGAACAGCGCAAGTGGACCCGCGGCTATCGAATAATCTGAAAATCCCTCGACTCTGTTTTGAGGATATACCCAGGTCTCGAGGGGAATGTGCTCAACGAGTCCCTCATAGTGTATGGCAAATCTCGCGACACCGATGACCATCACTTTTGTGGGGAGTATTACAGAAGTGCGCCAGTGTGTAAGTTTTTGATTTTTGCCGATGCAGCTTTCTTCAATTTTTTCGCCGGTGCCGATCACTGTGTAATGTTCAGGTGCAGTGACGATGAATTCGCAGGTTGCCTTGTCATAGGGGTGATCGATGGTCGGCAGCCAGTGGTGTGCCCGGTTGGGCCAGTTGTCACCAAAGAATGTGCGATCACCAAACTTATTCTTGCTGATGATCAGCCCGTCTTGTGGAATGCCCCCGTACCGTACCGTGATCTGTTTCTCGTCGCCCGCGCGGAACGTACCCTCGATCGCCAGCCTGTCGTTTTGATGCGTGAATTTCAGGGGCTGACTGTCCATCAAAACCGCACTCACTTTCATCCCCTGACCCGATGCGTTGATTCCCACCAAATCCAACTCAAAAGACATCGCGGATTTTTTGAAACGAATGGTGATTGTCGACTCACCGGAAATGTTATTCGTCGAGTCGTTCAGATCCAGTTTGAACACATAATGCCTTACGTCGATGGATTCATTTCTGGGATACGGATCGCCGGCGAGTACGGAATTCAGAACAAAGACTAAACATAAGGTGAGGTAATGTTTCATGACTTATAAATTGTCGGAACCGAAATATAAGATGGCCAGGTCGTCGCTGAAAGTGATCATAGTATGTGTTTTGGGATCGATGTCCTTAGGATGGGGATTTTTCAGTCATCAAAAGATCAACAAGCTCGCCGTATTCACACTTCCTCCCGGGATGTCGGTCTTTTATAAAAAGCATATCCGCTACCTGACCGAAGCGGCGACGAATCCGGACAACCGCCGCTACGCTGTGGCCGACGAAGCGCCCCGCCATTTCATTGATATGGATGTGTATGGCGACAGTGCCCGCTATCACCTGCCGAAATACTGGTCGCAGGCAGTAGCTAAATATGGTGAAGACTCACTCAAAAAGCACGGCATCGTACCCTGGCATATCGTCAGGATGTTCAATCAACTCAAGGATGCATTCATTACCAATGATCCGGCGAATATTTTAAGATGCTCAGCGGAATTAGGTCATTATGTGGCCGATGCGAATGTGCCGCTTCATTCAACCAGAAATTATAACGGCCAGCTGACCGGACAAAATGGAATTCATGCATTATGGGAATCTCGGCTGCCGGAATTGTTCTTCGACCGCTATGATTTTTTTGTCGGGAAAGCGGAATATATACCCGATCCGCAGGCAGCAGCCTGGGACGCGGTATTTCAGTCATCAGCGCTCGTGGACTCCGTGCT
The DNA here is from genome assembly GCA_044227305.1 of Cyclobacteriaceae bacterium. GTDB lineage: Bacteria > Bacteroidota > Bacteroidia > Cytophagales > Cyclobacteriaceae > ELB16-189. Next base: position 663,830 of record JBGAFJ010000005.1, read on the forward strand.
TCGCGAAGAAAAGGAGCTGTCCGCGTCGTCGCCGGTAAAGTTCAATTATGAGAGCAAAGGCAAGCAAACCATCAGGGTTTATTCTGTTTCTTTTTCCCGATCCTATCACACCCGCCTCGACGGAATGGTTGAACGCCGTCTGCGATCGAGTATAAAAATGGTGGGGGATATGTGGTACACTGCCTGGGTTGATGCGGGTCAGCCGGACTTGATGAAGCTGATGACCTATACGCCAAACGAGGAGGAGCTTGCCGTCAGACGGGAGGAACTTAAAAAATGGAAGGAAAGAATCTTTAAAGTTCGCGATCACGAAGGCGATAGCCTGTCATCACATTGAATTCACGCGTGTGCGGATATTTTCTTCAAAAAAAATCTGACCTTCAGTGTCCAGACCAGCGAAAGCTGCACGTCATAGTGCAAAATGTTCAACAAAATCTAAATCATGTAATTATGGAAAGGTTTATGTTTCTGTTTCGGGGAGGTCTTCAGTCCGACTCTCCCGAGGAAATGCAAAATCACATGCAGAAATGGTTCGCATGGGTTGAAAAACTGAAAAAAGAGGGCAAGTACCTAGCCGGGGAGCCACTGAATCGGGGTGGCCGTACGGTCACCGGTGCCAAAAAAACAGTTACCGATGGCCCTTTTACGGAAGGAAAGGATATCATCGGCGGCTTTTTTATGGTGACCGCGAAATCTTATGATGAGGCTGTAGCCATGGCAAAAGACTGCCCGGACTACGAATACGGTGGAAGCGTGGAAGTGCGTGAAGTGATGAAAATGTAGAATGTATCAAACACATTGACTTTATTATTATGAAAAAAATACTTCTGTTCTTCGGGGTGATTGCAATGTCTTTTGCACCCGCAGACACCCAGCTCACAGCCGATGAGCGTAAGGTGGCCATTGAAAGACTCACACAAACTCAGGAGCACATGCTGAAGGTTCTGAAAGGACTCAGTGCTGCGCAATTGAACTACAAAGCCGATCCTGCGTCATGGTCCGTAGCCGAATGTGCCGAACACATTGCGATCTCCGAGACGCTGGTGTGGGGTATGGTGGAAGGCGCCCTGAAACAACCTGCAGATGCATCAAAACGTGGTGACGTGAAAATGAAGGATGATCAAATCTTTGGGATGATTTCGGATCGCACCAACAAAGTGAAAACGCAGGAACCGTTTGAACCCAAAAACAAGTTTTCCTCGCTGGAGGGTTCGGTGAAGGAGTTCCGGGATAAGCGCGCTGCTCACTTGGAGTTTGTGAAGAATACAAAAGAGGACTTGCGTGATCGGTATGTTCAGTTGAAGTTCGGAACGATCGATGCGTACCAGGCGATCCTTTTTCTTGCGGGACATACGGAACGTCATGTAAAGCAGATGGAAGAGGTTATTGCAAGCGCTTCGTTTCCTAAAAAATAGTCGATGAGAATTTTTGTTGTACTTCTCATATCATTAGTCATGCTGGGATCCTGCACGAAGCAGGATTCCACTTCTGCTAATGTGGAGGTTGCAAACAAAATGTTCGCAGCTTTCAACAAGCACGACTGGCAGGCGATGGCAAACTGCTATGCTGAAACGGCATCTTTTCTCGATCCTTCGTTCGGAACGGAATATGTGTCCAAGACCCGGCAGGAAACAGTCGCAAAGTATAACGAAATGACAACGATGTTTCCCGACTTACATGATGAGGTGATCGATATGTATGCTACCGGGGACAAAGTCATCGCTGAATTTATCGCGACGGGTTCTATGAGTGACAGCATTAAGTTCAGAATCCCGATTGCAATTGTATTGACAATGAAAGAGGGTCTGATCGTGAAGGACGCCACCTACTATGATCCGCCAGTGGATGAGCCCTGACATTATTCGAGGAGTAGTTCGGAGGCGATAGACTTCCACTCTTCCTCCAACGTGAGCGTGGGCAGTTGACGTTTTGCGCGATGGTACCAGTACGACGCATTTGATAAGTCTCCTTCCTTTCTGTGGAGATACGCATGCACCCAGGCGCCTTCGCCGGAATCCACTTCCTGTGCCAGATCGTGCGCAGTTTCCCAATGGCCTTTCGCATCATACCATAACGCTTTGAGTAAATCGGAGATTCCCTGAGGAGGATGTGATGATTTCAGAGAGTCTTCAAATTCTTTCAGTGACATTTGATTCTCATTTCGGGTTTAAACTAAACAAATTCATTTATAACATTTGGTTGGCTAATCCGATTGATGGGTTAAAAACCCCATTTATTGAGATCATCCTCAGGCAATCTTTATCCAATGTATGCTGCATTGTTTCCTGCTTCAATCTGGCTCAAACCACGCGCGTGCTGCTGGCGTGAATCATTTTTCACCGATCGTAACGCATTTCGCACAATGTGAACGCTAACGTTTGCATTTGACCGAAAAAATCGAAAAATTAGATTAATCAAACCAACCAAACCTATGGGCTTATTCAATGATCCGAATCAAATCCCGACGAACTATGGAATTAAAATCGCGGGGGGCCTTACTGTCTATTTCCTGCTGATGCAGGTGATCGACAAACATCACCACGTCGAACTGCGCCTGCTCAATCTTGTGATTCTTTCCATCGGGATTTATTATGCCCTCAAGAAATTCAAGAATACCCACCAGGATCACATGAACTACTTCCGCGGGCTGATTACCGGTGTTGCCACGGGCTCCATTGGTTCTATACTGTTTGCAGCTGTACTTTTTGTGTACATGAAACTCAACACCTCGCTCATGCAGTCTATCATCGACAATGAGCCGATGGGTCACTACCTCAATGCCTACATCGCTTCGTTTATCGTTGCACTGGAAGGCGTATTCTCTGCACTCCTCGTCACATTCGTTCTCCTCAACTATGTCGGTACTGATGAAGTGAACGATCCAGCGGGTGAAAGTAAATAGGAGAAGTGTTGAGGTGTTGAAGTGCTGACATGTTGAAGTTTCCCCACCGGGGACTTCAGCGGCTAATTGACTGTGGTGTCCGCGGGCTACTTCACTTCCAGCTCGACAATTGTGTCCACTTCACTCCATTTAGCTTTTGGTACCATGAGGCTCAGTCCGAAGGGACCGTCCTGGAATTTAACCGCCGTTTTGTCGGAAAACAGCTTTGCGCTGACCACCTTTTTTCCTAATGAAGGAAGTGTCAGCGTTTCGTCCTGCCAATTCAGGATGTGAACGTAGACTTTGTTTCCTTTCTGCGTGGTAACGCCCCATTCACGGGCACTGAGTGGACCCCCTTTCGTGCCATAGATGGTTTCGCCGTTTGCTTTGAGCCATTCCCCCATCTGTTTCAGCAGAGCAACATGTTCTGGTTGAATCTTTCCGTTTGGCATCGGGCCTACGTTCAACAAAAAATTGGCGCCATACCCCGCTGATTTTATGAGATACTGGATCAGATCTTTCCGGCTTTTATTTTTTGCATCCCGCAGGTTAAATCCCCAACTGTCATTGATGGTCTCACAGGTTTCCTTCGGGAGATCGCCGATCTTTTGCTCGGGTGAAAAACCGGTGGTGTTATGACCGGGTAGATCTTTCTCAAACATCTGAAAATCTTCACCGGCATAAGGAGGACGGTGGTGATTACTTCCTACCAACGCGGCGGGCTGCAGATCATGGATGAGCTTGTAAGTTTTTTCAAGTCTCCAGTCGGCATCTTTTTTATCCCACATCCCATCGAACCAGATGCCACCCACTTCACCATAATTAGTGAGCAGTTCCGAAAGTTGGGTGTCCATGTAGTCGAGATATTTATACCAGTTCCCATTTTCTTCACGGCCCGTCCATGACCCACCGGTATTGCCACGAGGAAAATAATCCGGGTGATGCCAATCGAGCTGGGAATGATAAAAGAAAAGTTTGATACCCTGCTTCTGACATTCGTCGGCCAACATCTTCAGGACATCTTTTCCATACGGCGTTCTTTTCACAATATTATAATCCGAAATTTTTGAGTCGAACATCGCAAAGCCATCATGGTGCTTGCTGGTGATGGTGATGTATTTCATGCCGGCATCCTTTGCCATCTGAACCCATTCTGCCGGATCGAATTGTGTGGGATTAAAAAACGATGGCAGTTTTTCATAGGTCGTGATCGGAATTTGTTGCTGGTTCATCACCCATTCACCATCTCCCAGGATACTATACACTCCCCAATGAATGAACAGGCCGAACCGCGCTTCTTCAAACCATTCCCTTGATTTGATATTTTCCGCGGTGGGTTGGTATTTTACTTGCGCGTTGACGTGCGCGAATCCGGCAAGGCAGATCAGGAAGAGTAGTTTTTTCATGGCGTGGTGGTATTTAGGTAAATATATAAATCTCTTAACTTTCAATCCCGATAAAAAACACAAATGAGATACGCACCGATCGACAGTAAACTTTTCATCAATAACCGCAAACGACTGGTTCAGGAGATGAAACCGGGTTCGCTGGCGGTGTTTAACTCCAATGACATCATGCCTACGTCCGCTGATGGCACGATGCCTTTCCGGCAAAACAGTGATTTGTTCTATCTCACTGGCGTGGATCAGGAAGAAACCATCTTGGTCGTTTGCCCTTCGTTCCCTGACAAGAAATACCGTGAGATACTTTTTGTGCGCGAGCCCAATGAACACCTGGAGAAGTGGGAAGGTCATAAACTGAACAAAGCCGAAGCGTTTGCTGTGTCCGGTGTGGAAATGGTGTTATGGCTCTCCGATTTTCACAAATGGTTTCACCACATGATGGCGATGGGCGGCGTAGAACAGGTGTACCTCAATTCAAATGAACATTATCGGTCGGAAGTAGTCGTTGAAACGCGTGAAGCGCGGTTTGTGAAATGGTGCAAGGAAGCTTATCCATTGCATCAGTATGATCGTGTGGCGCCCATCATGGCTAAATTGAGAACCATCAAGCAGCCGCAGGAACTGGCCCTGATGCAAAAGGCAGCCGACATTACAGAGAGGGGCTTTCGTCGTGCGCTGGGATTTGTGAAACCCGGCGTGATGGAATATGAAGTGGAAGCCGAATACATCCACGAGTTTGTGAGACACGGCTCACGAGGACACGCTTACACGCCGATCGTCGCATCCGGAAAAAATAGCATCGTGCTTCATTATATCGAGAATAGCCGTCCGTGCAAAGCGGGTGATTTACTGTTGCTGGATGTGGCCGCCGAATATGCCAACTACAACGCTGACCTCACGCGCACCATTCCGGTGAGTGGCAAATTCTCCAAAAGGCAGAAGGATGTGTACAATGCGGTGCTCAGAATCCAGCGCGAAGCAATCGACATGATGAGCGATGGCATGGTCTATTTTGATTTTCACAAACAGGTGGAGAAGATCGTGGAGCGCGAGTTGATCGGGTTGAAACTCATCAGCAAGTCAGATCTGAAGGATCAAAAGCCAGGTCAGGAGAAATTCAGAAAATATTTCTATCACGGCACCGGTCATATGCTTGGGCTGGATGTTCACGATCTGGGAAATATGCATGGAAAGATGGCGGTGGGTTCGGTGTGGACTGTTGAGCCGGGAATCTATATCAAGGAGGAAGGATTTGGCGTACGATTGGAGAACAATGTGGTGATCAAAAAGAAAGGCGTCGACGATCTGATGAAAAATATTCCCATTGAAGCGGAAGAGATTGAAGATCTGATGAGTAAAAACAAATGAATATGAAAAAAGGGATATCGCTTGCGCTATTGATAATAGCCGGCTTGATTCTGCAGGCGCACGAGTTCTGGCTCCAGCCGGCGAAGTACACGTATGCGGTAGGAGAACAGATGGTTGTAGATTTTAGGGTGGGGGAGAATTTTGAAGGCGAGTTTTGGGATTTGAATGTTCACAAAGTCGAAAAACTTGAAATCAGTTCGGGGGCATTCGTGAAAGACCTCCTGAAAGATGTGAAGCGCACCGCAGGAAAGAACCTGACCTACAAATTCGATCGTGAAGGCACGTATTTGCTGGGTATGGAAAGCAACTCGGCGTTTATTGAATTGGAAGGGGAGAAGTTCAACGCGTATCTGCGGGAAGATGGGATTGAAAACATCCTGGATGCCCGCACAAAAGCTGATGAACTGAAGAAGCCGGCGCGCGAGCACTACAAGCGTTTCGCAAAACTGTTGGTGCAAGCAGGAAAGAAAACCGACGAGACTTACAAACGCAGGATGCAGTTCCGGTACGAGATCGTTCCTATGTCAAATCCCTACACGCTCAAGTCCGGCGACTACCTCGAATGCAGGGTGTTGTGGGAAAACAAGCCGGCACCTCATACCATGGTGAAGGTCTGGAGTCACGTCGGCAACCGCGTGTTCCTTCAGGACCTATACACAGAGAACGATGGAACGGTAAAATTCCCTTTAAGTAACAAAGGACCCTGGATGGTGAGCGCGGTGAAAATGATTCCTTCCGAAATAGAAGGTTCGGACTATCAAAGTTTCTGGGCAAGTCTGGTATTTGCGATTGAACAATGATACGGAGACTTATTTTCATACTGGTTCCTCTGATTATTTCTTTTCAAGCTCACGGTCAGCGTGACCACACGGATTTTTTTGATGAACATGGCGCACGTGCTGATGTGGTTGATTCAGCATCTTACTCCGAAACGTGGGGTCATACGAATGGAAAGGCATATGTTGTTTCCTACTATCTAAAGCCCCCGGCGCTGAGATTTAAAAGTTCTGAAGTTCTGCCATCGGGTGAGCATCTCAGGACCTATTACTATCCCAACGGAAAAATGAAGGCCATCGGGAAATTTGATGATCTAAGTCCGATAGGTCAGGCTAAGTCTTTTTACAAATCAGGTGTATTGATGGGGGAAATTGAATTCATTCCCGTCGAATACTCCAAAGATGAAATAGTAAAAAAACCATCGATCCGAATTCTTAATTACTGGGATTCATTGGGAAATCAAGTAGTGAAGAACGGAAATGGAGTTTGCGATTGCGACCTATACCCGTTTAGTATTGAGCCGGAAGTTGCTCATGGAGAAATAAAGGATTTTCTGAAAGAGGGAGTTTGGACCGGCTTGTCGTTTCGAGGCAAAATGACGTACGAAGAAAACTATGTTCAAGGAATATTGACCGATGGAAAATCAAGCTACGAAGGGATCACCTATCAATATACAGAGATTAAAAAATCAGCTGCACCCCGAAACGGGATGAAGGAACTCTATCGTCATGTGGGTGCAACAATAAAATATCCAAAATATGCCCGTCGGATGGGGTTGCAAGGTATCGTGTATGTTGGATTTATCATCAATGACGATGGGGCGTTAAGCGATCTTCACATTGTTGAGGGTTTTGGCGACGCAGAATGTAATGAGGAGGCGATGAAGGCGATTCGCAGCGCCGGACCCTGGCAGCCGGGAATTCATCGCGGAAGAAAAGTCCGGCAGCGCTATACGTTGCCAATTATCTTTAAACTTAGTTAGCGCCACGGGCATGAGATACGTCGTGCTCTTTCCGTGTGTGTCAGCGCCTAACTGGCGACCGGGTTTTAAACGGGGCAAACCTGTGCGACAAAAGCTTACCTTGCCAATCATCTTTACATTACGCTGATGGAAAGTATTATTTCTTCCGACAAAGCTCCCGAACCCGTAGGGCCCTATCCACATGCTCGCAAAGTGGGGAACCTGCTTTTCCTGTCTGGTGTGGGACCACGAAAGCGTGGATCAAAAGATATTCCCGGTGTCACTCTGGATGCGAACGGGAAAGTGATTTCATACAACATCGAAGAACAATGTCATTCCGTTTTCGAAAACATAAAGAATATTCTTGAAGCCTCGGGCTCGAAATGGGAGAACCTGGTAGACGTCACGGTGTTCCTCACCAACATGGATGACTTTCCGTTATACAACAAAGTATACAAAATGTATTTTCCGGACCCGGCGACACAACCTTGCCGTACTACAGTGGCAGTGATTGCGTTGCCCACGCCGATTGCGATTGAGTTAAAGTGTATTGCGACGGTATAATTATACCGCGAAGCTTTCGCCACATCCGCAGGTGCGTGAAGCGTTGGGATTCACAAATTGAAATCCTTTCCCGTTGAGTCCATCTGAAAAGTCCAGGGTGGTTCCCAACAAATAAAGGAGGCTTTTTTTGTCGACGAGGATCTTGATGCCTTTGTCTTCGAATATCTGATCCACGGGCTTGATCTCGTCGTCGAAATTAAGATCGTACATAAGCCCCGAGCAACCCCCGCCCTTCACGGATACGCGGATGTTGTTATTCGGAGTGCGGCCCTCTTCTTTGCGAAGCTGGATGATCCTTTCTTTTGCCTTTTCGGTAACGGTAATCATGTTTTTTTCCGGTAATTAACTCACGGGATTCAATACAACACTAAAAACGGTAATAGTGTTCCGGTCACGGCCATAATATAATTTCTCGAGTGCCTCCAGAATGTTGCCCGCGCGGAAGTACGAAGTATGAAGTTCGTGTTCGGGTTTTGCCACCCACTGGATTGTATACGAGTTTTCTTTCTCTTTATAATTCTGTACGTAATCAAGCATCTTTCGCAACGAATCCACTTTGTCGGCACCCTGTTCAGAATGAAAAAGGAACGACTGATTGTGGCGGGGATTGATCGTGATCAGGTCGAGTTTAACGCGCCCTTCCAAGGTACTGTATTCAAAAATAAGATCAGACGTGCGCAATCCCAGGTAATCTTTGATCTGTTGCTGGATGCGCGCCGCCTCTACATGGGCATCACTGGCTGTCTCGGTCACTTTTGGCATAGCCGTTGGCTCAATTATCACTACAAAAATAACCAAAAATCGGGAGTGCCTCCGCGCCTTTAAAATAAGCCACAGATTACACGGATGAACGCAGATCAGCCTCACTTTCGTGTCAAAAAATGACTTTTGTCTTTGGCTCGAAAATCGTGTATTTGCATGCAACAAAATCCTGTCACACCATGGAAAAGCTCGAGCACATTGGAATTGCTGTAAAGAATCTCACCAAATCAAATCAGTTGTTTGCTAAGCTGCTTGGTAAGGAACCTTACAAAATCGAGGAGGTACCGAGTGAAGGAGTGCGCACGTCATTTTTTGATGTGGGCGGCATCAAAATTGAATTGCTGGAAGCCACACGCGCAGATTCTCCCATCGCCAACTTCATAGAAAAACGAGGTGAGGGATTGCACCATTTGGCGTTTGCCGTTGCGCCGATCGAAGATAAAATGAAGGAGTTCTCCGATCAGGGATTCCATCTTTTGTCTGATAAACCCAAAGACGGTGCCGACAACAAGAAGATTGTTTTCATGCACCCGAAGGGCACCAACAATGTGCTGGTCGAACTTTGTGAAGATCGTAATCCTGGATAGTCCCGATAGTCCCGATGTTCCCGATAGTCCCGATAGTCCCGATAGTCCCGATAGCTATCGGGATCGGGATCGGGATCGGGATCGGGATCGGGATTAGAATTTGGGCGCCTTTTTCGGATGAAGGCCGTATTGCGTTTTGTTATAGTAACGCCACTTCTCCTTTCCGATAGCGGTTTCTGAATACGGTTTGGGGCCGCACGCAGATAAAATGAATAAAGCCACAACGATTACGATGAAGCTGCTTTTCATAGCTGGTTATTGTTGTCGGGCATAAATAGCCCCTCTGCGGCACTTGAGAATGAATTTGCCGTTATCGCTGTACTTTTGGCGCCAGAATACCGGCTACGCCGGTGAATGAACGTTACCTAAAATGGCGCAAAAAAGGACAGAAATTGCAGAATTGGGCGAATTTGGGCTCATTAACAGGATCAACAGTGACACCACGTTGCAGCTGCCCTCCTCTCTGAAAGGTATCGGCGACGACGCCGCAGTTATTGACGATGGAGACCAGGTGATCTTATGGTCCACAGACATGCTTGTGGAAGGTCCTCATTTCGACTTGTCATATGTTCCTCTTCAGCATCTCGGCTATAAGGCTGTAGCAGTCAATGTTTCGGATATCGCTGCCATGAATGGAAAGCCCGAACAGATCGTGGTGAGTCTGGGCCTCAGCAACCGGTTTTCCGTAGAGGCCGTCGATGAATTATATAAAGGTATACGCGCAGCCTGCATTAATTACAAAGTTGACCTCGTGGGTGGAGATACCACCGCGTCGCCTTCCGGGTTGATCATTAATGTCTCTGTCCTGGGAAGGACTAAAAAAGGAAATGAAGTGTATCGCAGTGGTGCGAAGGACAAGGACATCATTTGTGTTACGGGTGATCTTGGCGGTGCATACATTGGACTTCAAATTCTTGAAAGGGAAAAGGCAGTTTTTCTCGCTAACCCGGAGATGCAGCCTGAACTGGATAAGCATCAATATTCGGTTGGGCGACAGTTAAAACCTGAAGCCCGCATGGATATTATTTATGAATTGGCAGAATTGGGCATTCGACCTTCGTCAATGATCGATATTTCTGATGGGCTCGCGTCCGAACTGTTCCACATCTCAAAAGCTTCAAACGTTGGGGTGCGGATCTTTGAAGATAAAATTCCAATTGATGAGAATGCTTTCAACACCGCCGTGGAGTTTAAACTCGATCCATTCACATGTGCTTTGAATGGGGGCGAAGACTACGAGCTCCTTTTCACCATCCGGCAGGAGGATTTTGAGAAAATCAAGAATCATTCAGATATCCATTTTATCGGATATGTTCATCCTGATGCGAGACAGAACGTGCTGATTACAAAGAATAACAATGTGGTTCCGCTGAAGGCACAGGGTTGGGATCACTTTTAATGATCATTACTGTAAGTAGCAAGTCGGAGGGTCGCGGTGGACGCTCTTGCGCGATGGATGGTCCTTTCTAAAAAAGAAACGAACGGCCATCAAAAATCTGGGCATCTGTGACAATGGGGATTGTTCTAATCTTCCGGATAAGGGATAAACACAAATCTTGTGAACTCTTTATCGATCACGAACAGGCAGCAGAACTCATCCGGGTCTTTGTAGTTACTCTTGAAATCCTCCTCTTTCTCTTTCGCGATCAGTTCACGTTGAACAAATTCATCAAGAAACGAGGCGAAATAATTCCAGTCGAGCCCGAGATCTTTTTTTGCCAATAGAATTTGTCCAATCGGCTGATCGTCCTGAGACGTGGGGAAGATGGGATATGCGAAGCCCGCTTTGCGGATTTGATACGAAGCCTCTTTCAGTGTGTCAGAAACCTTTACAAAATCCTTCGAGATTGTGCCCAGGTATTTGCCGTTCAGTTCAGGGTCGTTGGTCATTCTCAGAAAAATCTAATGCAAGTAACCACTAAGTCACAAAGTACACAAGCGTCGAAGCGGGTGCCTGCCGGAATCGCCAACTTTTCCCTTGCCGTTGTGGTGTAGATATTAAGACAATCTTTCCTGCAAAAAATTCTGAGAGAACCTCTCCAGTTCTGGAAAGAACAGACTAAAATCCTTTTGAAAATCCTCATGTTGTAATTGAAGGTCATCAATCGCCTGCTCCATCTTTGAATCAAACGTAGCCCTGCGTGCCATACCGCTCAACGCACGCTTCATTCCTTCGAACCGCGCGTAGTTCACCAGCCAGTTCCCCTGCATCATATAGGGCAGCATCTCTTTGACGCGGTCGGGGAGAATGGCCTCATGAGTTGTCAGGTGACCGTACGCACGGGCAGCGTAGACTTCCAGTGGTTCGGTTGAATAGTACTTCCAGTTCAGCGCAAGAAAGTGATCATAAAAAATGTCAACGATAACGCCTGAATAATGTCCGTACTTTGTCCACAGTCGTGCTTTACTTCTCTTCACGATTTCGTGATGGTCTGTGAATTCGTCGATGGCGCGGTGAAGCACGATCCCGCATGCAATTTTTTCGCCGAATTGTTCAGTAAGATTTCTGCCCTTTACAAAATCGCCTATGAAATTCCCGATCATGATTTCGGGATCGTCGCCGGAGAGATATAAATGTGCCAGAAAATTCACCATGTAAGTTAATTCAACAACTTTGATTTTTCTGCCGGGTAATTTTTGTGATTTTTGATAAACCTTCATGCCATGGCCACCATCCATCAATTGAAACTGCTTGTCAACCTGGCCTATGCCGACGGTGAAATCACCGAAAAAGAACGGAACTATATCGTCAATATCGGCCAGGCTCATCACTTCCTCGTGGCCGAAATACTCCCGCTTTTCAGCCGGGAGCACAAAGTGAACGCACCACTTGACCTTACCGAACAAGAGAAGTTCGACTACCTTTTCAGTATGATCCAACTGATGAAAATCGATGAGAAAATCTACAAGAAGGAGATTCAGTACTGTGCAAAAGTTGCTTCCTCCATGGGATACCGTGCCGACCTGGTGCTCGAACTTTTGCTGAATGTCAAAAATGTGTCGATAGAATCGGGTGAAATGGACGAACTCCGCAAACTTGTCGCCACTTATCTCCGCAGAAGTTGACCGTTTCCGGGTTTTGCAGTATCATCGGGGATTAAACCTAAACCCATGCGAAACCTGATTACCCTCTTTATCCTGTGCGCAGCCTCCTGCTGCTTTGCGCAAAAAACTTTAGTCCATTGCGGAACCCTCATCGATGGCAAGAGCAAAGATGTGCTCTCCCAGGTGACGATCGTTGTCGAGGGCAATAAAATCGTCTCCATTGACAAAGGATTTACAAAAGCCGGCAAAGACGATAAAGTCATAGACCTCAGCAAAAAAACAGTGATGCCGGGCTTGATCGACATGCACGTGCATATGGAGAGCGAGACGAGCAAAGACGGACTGGTGAAACGTTTTACGCAAAACGAAGCCGACATCGCCTTCCAGTCGACACTCTATGCGAAGAAAACGCTGATGGCAGGATTCACCACTGTACGTGACTGTGGTGGATCAGGTGTCAATATCTCGTTGCGCAATGCGATCAACGGTGGATTGGTAGTTGGCCCCAGAATTTTCGCGGCAGGCAAAGGCGTTGCTACCACTGGCGGCCACGGCGATCCTACCAACGGTCATCGCAAAGATCTCATGGGTGATCCGGGCCCCAAAGAAGGTGTCATCAACAGCCCCGATGAAGCCTACAAAGCCGTGCGACAGCGCTATAAAGACGGTGCTGATTTTATAAAAATAACGGCAACCGGCGGTGTGTTGAGTGTTGCAAAAGATGGATCTGGTCCACAGTTCACCCAGGAGGAAGTGGATGCCATCGTAAAAGCTGCAAAAGATTATGGTTTCCATACTGCTGCCCATGCCCACGGTGCTGAGGGAATGAAGCGTGCAGTGAAAGCGGGCATCACAACCATTGAACATGGTACTCTGATGGACGAAGAAGTAATGGACCTGATGGTGAAAATGGGCACCTATCATGTACCCACAATCATTGCAGGACGGTCCGCTGCCGAATATGCCAAGATACCCGGATACTATCATCCCCTGGTGGTTCCCAAAGCTATCGCCATCGGTTCAAAGATTCAGGAGAACTTTGGTAAGAGCTATAAGAAAGGTGTGAAGATCGCTTTTGGAACTGATGCCGGTGTTTTTCCGCATGGCGAAAATGCGCGTGAGTTTGGATACATGGTGGAAGGCGGGATGCCCGCTATCGAAGCATTGCTTTCGGCGATGCAAGTAAATGCAAATATTCTCGGTGCAGGCGATAAGATTGGCTCCATCGAACCCGGCAAGCTTGCTGATATTGTTGCTGTCAACGACAACCCCACGAGCAATATCAAGACGATGGAGAAGGTCACCTTCGTAATGAAGGAGGGTGTGGTGTACAAAAACGAATAATCCATGAAGCTCTTGAGAATATTTGCTGCGTTTGCTCTGGTCGCCGCGGCGGAGGGTGCGTTGGCTCAACGTACGTTGATTCATTGTGGAACCTTGATCGACGGCAAAAGCAAAGATGCGTATGCGCAGATGACCGTTGTCGTCGAGGGCAATAAGATAATCGCCGTCAACAAAGGGTTTTCCCAACCCAGGAAAGATGAAAAGCTCATCGATCTCAGCAAAAAAACTGTAATGCCCGGCTGGATCGATTTGCATGTGCATCTCGAAAGTGAAACCAGCAAGGATGCTGCTATTCGTCGCTATACACAAAATGAGGCTGACATTGCGTTCATGTCAACCGTGTATGCAAAGCGAACATTGATGGCTGGGTTCACGTCCGTTCGCGATCTCGGTGGATCAGGCGTGAATATTTCTTTGCGCAATGCAATCAATCAGGGGCTCGTCGTTGGACCCCGCGTCTACACGTCGGGAAGAACCATCGCCACTACAGGTGGGCATGGTGATCCGACCAATGCCGCGAGAAAGGGTTTGCTCCCGGATCCCCTTCCTTCCGAAGGTGTGATCAATAGTCCCGAAGAAGCACGTCAGGCAGTTCGTCAGCGATACAAGGATGGTGCTGACCTTATTAAGATTACAGCGACTGGTGGAGTGCTTAGCATTGCGCGGGATGCGTCAGGACCGCAGTTTAACGATGATGAGTTAAAAGGTATCGTAGAGACCGCAAAGGATTATGGAATGCATGTGGCAGTTCATGCGATCGGCGTGGAGGGAGCGAAGCGTGCGGTGCGTGCCGGAGTCACAACCATCGAACACGGTTCACTCATGAACGAAGAGCTTGCTGACCTTATGAAGAAGTACGGAACCTATCACATTGCCACGATCACGGCTGGAGAATCCATCTCTGACTTGGCAAAAATTCCGGGTTATTATCACCCGCTGGTCACACCAAAAGCATTGAACATCGGGCCGCAGGACAAAGCTGCCTTTGCTTTGGCATACAAACGTGGCGTGAAGATGGCATTCGGTACCGACGCTGGCGTTTTTCCTCATGGCGAAAACGCGAGGGAGTTCGGATACATGATGGAGGCTGGAATGCCCGCGATGGAAACCATTCAGACCGCAACGATGACGAGCGCCACGATTTTAGGCGTCGCAGACAAGCTCGGGTCGATCGAACCTGGAAAACTGGCAGACCTCGTGGCCGTGGATGAAGATCCATTGAAAAATATCAAAACCATGTTGAAGTGCACGTTCGTAATGAAGGATGGTGTCGTATACAAGCAGGAATGATTTATTAGGTATGCCATGAAAGTGAATCTGAACATGACCATGTTGTTTGTTCAGGACGTTGCTGCCCTGAGCAAATTCTACAAGGACTTCTTCAACATGCAAGTCATCGAAGAATCACCCGGTTGGGTGGTGTTGCAGGCCGGTGATGGTAGAATTGGTTTGCATCGCATTGGCGATCAGTATGCTGAAGACAAACCATTCAAATTTGACAGCAATTGCAAACTGGTCTTCGACATCTCTGAAGATCTGAAGGCGGAGCGCAGTCGACTCATCGCTGCTGACGTGAAGATGCGGGAGTTAAAAACCTTCGATAACTATGACTACTGGATTTGCGACGGAGAAGATCCCGAAGGGAATGTTTTCCAGCTAAGACAAAGAAAGGTTGTCTAGGTGTTGATGTGTTGATGTGTTGATGTGTTAATCATGACCATGCTGAACGTCCATCAGGACACCGTCAACGGCAGACAGTGCAACAACAAAGACTGCCTGATGTACTATCAGGCTGAAACGAATGATGTTTTGGCAAGTCTCACGGGTGGAACTCTTCCATCCCTCGATTCGAATTGTATCAACGACCTCAAGGCAAATGGAGGGAAATAAATTTTTGAGTTCAGAGTTCCCTCCCTCAAAAACTTCCAACTTCCAACCTTCAACCTTCAACTTTCAACCTTCAACTTTCAACCTTCAACTTTCAACCTTACCTAACAATCACCTGTATACTCTCCAGCGCTTTCAGATATTCATCCACAACATCCAGAGGTATCGGCCCAAATTCCGCCGACACTGCATTTCGAATGTCTTCAACCGTGCGTACACCGTCAACGAAATTCAAAGTTTCGTAGGCATATTCATGTCCCCACAAGCCCGCGTAATCAGGCAAACGAAGAGAAGCCGCTTTTTCGCCATAGTGATCGAACAGATAGTCGTAACCGAAAACTGACAGCGGCCCTTTTACTGCGGGGTTCCTTCTATAAACAACTGAGCCGGGTTTGACTTTCGTTGGCGTCGCTTTTGTTTTGCCGGCCGCCTGTTCAAGACTTGAGTAGAATGCGTCCGCTTCTTTGGTAAGTGCCGCAGACACCGGTGCGAAATTTTTTATAGAGTTGAAAACCCCTCGTTCATACTGGAAATGATTGGCCAGAAGATTATCGACTTCTTCTTTCGGAATTTGATTGGCCTTGCGAAGCACATCGGCAGTGCGTTTCAATGACTGTTGGCGGATCATGTTCCAAAGGGTGGCGACATCCTTCTCCCTCACATTGGCGATGAAGTAGCCGCTTGCCGCGCCAATGAACCCGGCTCTTTTCAATTTGGTCGGGTCGATGTTACCAGGCAAGTCAAAATTGGTGTGGATGTACCGATCAGGCCAATCGTGCATGTAAATGCAGGGGATCTTAAACGATCCCTCGTTGTATACATCATGATCACTGCCCATATGAAATTCGCCAAGAACGGCCAGCTGTGGTTCTTTTCCCCCTTCATTAGAGACAAATTTGTAACGATGGGTATATCCGCTCGCGTAGGCATCACTTTGTTCATTTACGTATGCACCGAAAGTCACACCTACATCCGCCACAAAATTCGGAAGACTCATGGGAGCTCCGGCGACATGGAATATTGACTTTGTGATTTGGCCGCCACCGACCATATCCATGTGGATCACAGCCTTGATTTTTTTTGCGTACTCCGGGCGTTGACTCAGGATCGCGCTGGTACCTTCTATCTCCGGCGACCAGATAAATCGCAGAGTGCGTTGTGGTCGCGTGAGCCGTCCTTCAGCAATCAGTTTGCTCATCGTACGAGCTATTTCCAATATCGTCATGCTGCCACTGGCATTGTCATTGGCCCCGGGTCGTTGATGATCAAGGTGGCAAGTGAAAGCGATCTCTTCTTCTTTCAGCGCTGGATCAGAACCTTTGATGACTGCAGTTGCAAAGCTATAGGAGCCGGGATGTTGACCAGCCTTTACTTTCGCATGGAGCAAGATCTTCTCACCCCGGCTTAACCGAGTTTGGAAGTCTCGTGCTTGTTTCAGTGAGATCATGAAACAAAAAGATTTTTCGGCGGCAAAGCTTTCGAAATGGCCCCATCGGATGAGATTCTGATCCTCCCGCGACCAGGCTGTAGGTTGGTTTTGCGTGTAACTGATCATTCCTACGGCGCCTTTCCCCACGGCAAACTTTACGGCCGACGATGGCGACGATGAGATGAGCACGATCTTGCCTTTCACATTTTTGTTCTCATAATCTTTCTCAGAAGTGCCGGCTCCTACGTCGATCAGTTCCGCCGTGGCTTCACCACTCTCACTGTCTTCTGCGAGCGTGATGGGCATTGATTCCCAATCGGCAATGCGGAACAGCGGCTTCCCGTTTTTGTCAAGTTCCCACAACTCGGCGAACTCCGCTTCCCAAACCAATCGTGACTTTTGAGTTCCGTACATGGACTTGCCGTCGCCGGGAATCTGAAACACTTCCACGTCTTCAAGGCCGTACTCTTTCAATCTTGATTCAATAAAGTCGATTGCTTTTTTGAATTCGGCGGATCCCCGCATCCGGTGAAGCCGGGTGATGTATTCGAGATTGCGTTTTGCAGATTCGCCGGATAGTTCGCCATCCAGCGCGCTGACCGTGGCGTCGTCAAGCAGGGGAGGTTGCGTGTAGCCACACACGCCCGAAATGCAAAGTATTGCCAACAGGGTAAAACGCAGAGTTTTCAACATGATCGTGAGGGTTAAGATTCAGAAAGAAAGATAATCATCTTGCACATTTTTCTAGCTTGCAGCAATGCCCAACCCTGATAAGTCCTCAAGCCGCCTCCGGCGCATCGTTAGCCTCGGATTTGGCGTGGCGATAATTTTCGGCGGTACGATCGGTGTGGGAATTCTGCGAATGCCTGCGATTGTGGCGGGATACACCTCGAATCCTTTTCTTTTTATTTTTTTCTGGATCCTCGGCGGATTCATTGCTATGGTGGGCGCGTCGATCTATGCTGAGCTGGGAACGCGGATGCCTTATGCCGGCGGCCCATTCGTTTTTGCCCAAAAGGCGTTTGGTGATAAGATTGGATTCCTTACCGGATGCAGCGACTGGTTTTTCCAAACGACGGCTGTATCCTACCTGTCTATCGCGATAGCCGAATACCTCAACCGGCTCATGCACTGGAACCTTCACCTCGGCGTGAGCGCGTCGTTGATCACACTTTCATTTGTGTTCATGCAATGGCAGGGGTTGAAGTCGAGCAGCAGCTTTCAGAAATTCATGAGTGTTGCCAACTCGCTCTGTCTTGTTCTTTTTGTGGGAGCCTGCTTTATCTATTTTCTTACAAACTACTCAGCTCAACCGTACACGCCACGGGTAGCGGATACGCTGCCCCTGATTTCGATCTTTGTCTTGTCTATACGTGCGGTCTTCCTCACGTTTACCGGATGGAATTGCGCCGTCTATTTTAATGAAGAAGACACAGATCCTAATCGCAATTTGCCGCGCGCACTGTTTATCGGAGTGATTAGCGTGACATTTATTTATGCGCTCATCAATTTGGGTCTCCTTGCTGTTTTACCCCTGCCAGTCATGGCTAAAACAAATTTGCCGGCTGCCGATGCCGCGCAGGTTATTTTCGGCGGGCAGGGTGGAAACATCGTGACTGTGATTTCCATCGTGTCACTGATCGCGTGTCTGTCTGCAACCATGCTCATCCCGCAACGCATTCTTTTTGCGATCTCCAGGCGGGGTCTTTTTTTTAATACGTTTTCCGAACTCAATAAAAACGCAATTCCAGGCAATGCCTTATTGCTCACCGCTGTCATTTCGATCATCTTCTCGCTCACTGGAATTTTTAACGTCGTCGTTAATATCGCTGCCTTGTTTGCTTTGCTCGCGGACCTCTCAGTGTATGTTTCAATAATCTTTGTCCGCCGGCAGGATCCGGCAGTCAAGCCTCCCTATCGTGCGTGGGTATATCCATTGAGCGCAATATTCATGATTGGTGTAAGCCTGTCTTTGGCGGTGGGCTTGTTTATCGAAGACACTGCGAACTGTGTATATGCGATCCTGATTCTGGCTGTGACTTTTCCGTTCTATCTTTTGTTCAAAAAACAAAAAATGAAATCATTAAATAGCTAAAAATTGGCCCCAGATGGGCAGATGCTTTTCCGGCCAACAGTTGGATATCCGTCCATCTGTGGCATTTCTTTGCGCACCCCCCACTTTGCATCATTTTCGAACGAGCCGTTCACACTTTCTAATCATTCTTCCATCCGAATCCCGCAACCCGAACTGCGGTTTTCGAGTTGAAACGCCTTATCTAACCTCGTCCCTATGCTGAAGAACTTTTTCAAGACCGCCGCACGAAATATCGTCAAGCACAAAGCGTATTCGCTGATCAATTTCGTTGGCCTTACGTCAGGGCTGGCGCTTTCCCTGCTGATCATTACCTACGTGCGGAGCGAACTGAGTTTCGACCTCTTCCAGAAGAAGATCGACCGGCTATATCGCATTGCGTATGTGGTCCCCAATGGGTTGCAACTCTCGACGAGCCCTCCGCCGCTCGCACCAGCAATGCCTGAATATTTTCCGGAGATCGAATTAACGGGGAGGATGTATGCCCGCGCCGTGAGCATCTCCCGTGGCGATGGAAACCAAGAGACATCCTTTGAGGAGGGTGGCGTCTACTTCGCTGATTCCTCCATTATGAAAATGTTCACGGTCGAGTTTATCTCGGGCAATCCGGAACAGGCGTTGCTCGATCCATTTACAGTGCTCATCACAGAAGAGATGGCAAAAAAGTATTTCGGTGATCAAAATCCGCTGGGTGAGTCCCTCGTCTTTGGCGGCCGGCACTCATTCAAAGTCACCGGCGTAGTGAAAGATTTTCCCGAAAATTCTCACCTCCGTTTCAATATGCTGGTACCTTACGATAACATGTTCGACATGGAGTCGGATGAGGCCGCTGCCCGCATGAGGCTGAACCTTGAGACGAATTACGTCATCAGTCACGGATATACTTATGTTTTGTTGAAACCAGGATCCGATCCTGCCAATGTTGACAAAGGCATGGCCGATTTCCTTAAAAAATATTGCCCCCCGAACCGGCAGGTAGGCCAGGTGTTTTCCCTCATGCCAGTGAAAGATATCCACCTTCAATCGACGCTTCTGGCCGAACCGACAGCCACCAACTCGATGACCAACATTTTCATTTTTATCGCCATTGGTGTACTTACACTCCTGATCGCATCGATCAATTATATCAATCTATCCACAGCACAGTCCTTCACGCGGATCAAAGAGATCGGCATCCGGAAAATTCTCGGGTCGGCGAAAAGCCAGCTTATCATACAGTTTCTTGCGGAGAGCTTCCTCTTCTGCCTTGTGGCTGCGGTGCTTTCATACGGAGTTTTCTATTTGACATTGCCTCTGCTGAATCAATACACGGGCAAAGAACTTGTGTTTGAAAACGTGATCGATATCCCGCTCGCGTTAACTTCTCTGGGGTTGCTGATTGTGATCACCGGGCTGGCCGGAGGCTATCCTTCGTACTTTATCTCATCATTTGATTCGGTGTCTTCGATCAAAGGCAAAGGCGGAAGTAACCTCGAAGGAAGTCAGATACTGCGGAAATCTCTGGTTGTTTTCCAATTGATGATTGCGTGTATGCTGTTGTCCGGATCCCTGATGCTGGTCAAGCAACTGAGGTTCCTTACGGAGCAGCCCCTTGGCTTCCAAAAGGAACATATCATCACAGTTCCACTCAACAGTGCGAACCTGAATCGGATTTTCTCCCGCGCTGACAGCACCGTCAGGCTGCGCATTCAAACATTCCGTGACCGGGTTGAGAACCTCGCCGCGGTTGAAAAGACTGCCGCATCGGGAGGTACACCCGGGATCGGAATGACCTATCGGGGCACGATTCCCGAAGGATTCACACAAGAAGACAATTTGTTTATCGCGGACATGGGTGTCGACTATGATTTTATTAATGTCTTCGGTATGGAGATTGTTGTCGGCCGGCCCTTTAGCAAAGACTACAGCACGGATGAGCGTGAAGCATTTATTATCAATGAGACGGCTGTGAAAGAATTCAAATGGGAAACTCCCGAAAAAGCCATAGGCAAGACCATCAACCGGGAAGGCAAAATTGGAAAGGTTGTCGGGGTGATCAAAGACTTCAATATCGCCGCATTGACAACACCGATTTCTGCCGTGATCCTTGAGGTAGATCCGAACCAGTGGAACACCCTTAACATTCGTTTTAAAAACGAAAATGTTACCGCCACCATCGAAGACATTAAGAAGGAGTGGAACTTGCTGTTCCCGGAAAAATCTTTTGAATTCAATTTTCTCGATCAGCAGCTCGACGCGCAATACGCCAATTTCCAGAATTTCGGAAAGATCATCCAGAGCTTCACTTTTATCGCCATCCTGATTTCATGCCTGGGCGTGTACGGACTCGTATTGTTCGTGGTGCAACGAAAAGTAAAAGAGATCGGCGTTCGTAAAGTCCTGGGGGCTACGGTAGGCAACATCCTTCGCCTCATTTATTCCGATTTTGTGCTGCTGCTTTTTGTTGGATTTGTGATCGCGGTACCGGCTTCATACTATTTTATCAGCAAGTGGCTCACCAACTTTACCTATCATACTTCGATTGATCTGGTAACGTATGCGGCGAGTTTTGCCATCCTGCTGGTCATTGTGTCCCTAACCATCAGTTATCACGCGCTGAAGGCGTCTGTGGCGAATCCGGTGAAATCGTTGAGGAGTGAATAGCCTGAAGTTCTGAGTTTGGAGTTCTGAGTTCTGAGTTAGATGTTTCAGGTACTGAGTTTTTGAGTAACTTTCTTCCGCCTCCGGTGGTTACTCATATGTGCGACAACTGTTTCACAAACCTGATCCATAGATTCAAATCACCCAAAGAGTTCGGGGTGCTTCAAACCATCGTTCAGGACAAAACTCAAAGCGGGAAATTGCTGACGATCAACAAAGAGCCGGAGCATTTCTTCGCGCCGTTCCTTCCTTATACACTGTATAAGTGTTGTAATTGTTCTGAAACCTGGATGCTTTCAATGCCCGAATCTCTGAACGGTGGATTCTTTCTGGACCGGAAATCAGCAGTGCGTTATAAAAAGGAGCTCGAGGAAAGGTCGAAACTCAGGGCCATTGGAGTTTTGATCCTGGCGTTTGTCACAGTCGTCATTTCAATCGTAATGATGATTTTCTAACTTAATATCCCTGTCGGACTTTGTATGGAGATTGATAAAACGGAATGCCTTCATCCGCACCGTTTTAGTTTTCCGCATTTCATGATGTAAAACTTCATAACTTTCATGCATTGAAATGTTATGTACTCAAAGTGCTGGTTGATCATTCGCGACGACGCAAAAAAAACCTACGAGATCTGCGGACTCGAATCCAATACCAATCATTTTATGAATGCCGTGCACGGCATGCAGAAGGCGGGGATGAACGTGAGTTGCCTGACGCCGCCTGTCACCAACAAAGCCTCCAACAAAGAAATGGTGAAAGTGCAGGATTACCGGAAAGAAGATGGGCTGCACCAGCGACTTCTCAAAGAGTACGCAGCAATAACCCGCAAAGAGTTTGATCAGTGGGAGGAATGACTTCCTGACCCGGGCAATTCAATAATTAATTTATGCCTGAATACTCGTAAGCAATTTTTGACTTCCCGGTTGTGCCGGACCCTCCGTTTGATTTATAAGTGGTGACCTGTGTGGTAGGATACCCGGCTTCATTGTATTCATATTCATAAGCCACTGGTGTCGATGTCGGAAAACTGCCAAAGTATGCCGCCGATACTTTTGTTTTGTTGTTTGTAGAATAGTAGCCAAACAGCAGATCGGTATAGCCCAGCAACTTCATTGGGTTTTTAAAATTGTCGAACTCCGTGGTTGTCTCGCTGGTCACCTTGTTGCTGTCGTCAATAGTCCGCTCGAAAATAATGTTGTCGTCCTTTGTTTTGAATTTATAAGTAAAAAACCGTCCATTGCTTAACGTATACAACACCTCAACCGTGTCCGCCGCATGGTATTTTATGGCGGCATCTGTATCGACTTCATCGTCGCGCGTAATGCGCGAAACTTTTCCGCCCGTATATTCATAGCGTGTTATTGTTTGATTGGGGTAACCTGCAAACTGCTTCTCAATTTTGTCCACGAAGCCATCTTTGTTGTAGAAATAGGTCGCTACTGAAAAAAGGCTGTACGTGCCAGTCATCACATCGTACTGGGACTGCTTTTCGAGATTGAGTTTCCCGGCGGTATAATAATATTCTGTCATTTCACCAGGCGCAAAACTTCCATTTGCCGCCTGCAGGTACGTGGTGATGGATTTAAGCTTGGGGCCGAACACAGTGTCTGCCTCCGGGAAGGGATCATTTTTCGAACATGCTGCAAAAGCAGCTATAACGGCCAGTAGGTAAAAGTATTTCATAAATGCATGTAAACTGAAACCAGCCACTTTGGTTGCCTGGGAGTCATTAAATGTCATTAAACTCTTTGAACGCGGCTGCTAATGAAATCTCCTAGCCTCACTCAATTCGAAGTTGTTGAATGTATTCATACTCGTTGTCATGTTTTCTGGGTTGGGAAATTCAATCCAATCATCCCATCTTTCAGGCCTATATTTTCAATATGCCCGAATCTTTAAGAATACTGGTTAAGGAAGCGGAGTCCGAGCTGATCCGCGTAATGATTGCCTATGGTTTTTCAGCCGACAGGGCAAAAACGTGTGCGTCGGTTTTTATTGGCAACAGCCTCGATGGAGTTTACTCCCATGGAATCAACAGGTTTTCGAGATTTATTGGTTACGTGCGCGATGGAGGCATCAAGCCAGACGCGATTCCTGTTTTGAAAAACAAAATGGGCGGCATGGAACAATGGGATGGGAAATCAGGACCCGGTCCATTGAACGCGATCAAGTGCGTCGATCGCGCGATGTCTCTGGCGTCTGAAAATGGAATTGGTTGTGTTGCCGTGGGACGCAGCAACCATTGGCTCCGGGGCGGAACGTACGGATGGCGGGCAGCAAAAAAAGGTTTTGCGTTGATTGCCTGGAGCAACACCATCGCAAACATGCCTGCATGGGGCGCCGTGGATGCAAGATTGGGAAACAATCCGCTGGTGATCGCGATTCCTTATCAAGGCGAAGCGATCGTAGTAGACTTTGCCATGACACAATATTCCTATGGAGCTGTGGAAGTAGCGATCATGAAGGGGGAAAAACTGGGCATGCAGGGCGGTTATGATACGCATGGCAACCTGACCAATGATCCTGTGGAAATCAAAAAATCGTGGCGTGCGCTGCCGATCGGGTACTGGAAGGGCTCGGGGCTTTCTCTTTTGTTGGATATTCTGGCGACAACACTTTCTGCCGGACTTTCAGTCCATGAAATCACGGCTCAGAAGAGCGAAGTAAATGCGAGTCAGGTGTTCATTGCCATCGACCTCGCCAAACTCGGCAACAACCAAAGCATGCAGCAGGCGATCGAAAAAATCATTGCTGACTTCAAGCAATCTGTTCCTGAATCCGGGAAAAAACCAGTTAGGTATCCTGGAGAAAATGTTCTTGCAATCCGTACGGAAAATACCGCAAATGGAATCCCTGTGCTGAAGGAAGTTTGGGAGGAAATCAGGAACTTGTAATTGAAACAAATTCAAATCATGAAAAGAATACTTTGCATTTTCTTTACGGCGCTGGCCGGTACCTCTTTTGCGCAGACAACCGATCTCCGCTCAGTTCTTCTGAAGCAACTCAAGTCGACGCATAATGAAAAAGACTGGTTTGTGCCGGTGAGCGTGGCGGTTGACGGCCTCACGGCTGAGCAGGCTATGTGGAAAGACAAGAGCGGCAATCATTCCGCAGGACAACTCGCATATCACCTGTGGTTCTGGAATGAACGACAGCTTGCCAACTTCAAGGGGGAAAAGGAAAAAGCGTTCAGCGGAAACAACGAAGAGACGTTCAATTCATTCGATAAGAACAGCTGGAAAGAAACGGTGACCAAGCTTAATAATGTGATGAACGAACTCGAAAAACTCGTTCAAAACGCAGACGAGGCCAAGCTGAAAGAATGGGCACCTGTTATCGCCAACATCAGTACGCACAATGCCTACCATACCGGCCAGATCATTTTTGTCAGGAAGCAGCAGGGGGCCTGGGACCCGGAGAAGGGAGTGAAGTGATAGCATCAGCACATCAACACATCATCCACAAACTTCTTCAAAGATCCTCGCAAAATTTCCACCGAGAATTTTTTCTATCTCCGCATCCGGACGTCCACGTTTGGCAAGTGCAAATGCGATCCGTTCCATGCGGTGAATTGAGTACAACTCAGGAATCATTACATGTTTTGGATACTCGTCAAGACCCGGGCGGCCTTTTGTACGATTGTAATATTCACGGAAGCCTGAAAGGTATTTGTCAAGATCTTTTGGATCCAGATCCTTGTCGCTGCCAAACCCAACATGATCGATGCCAGCCACGTTCACCGCGTGATCAATATGATCAATGAGGTCATCAATGGTCGGCACATCTTTGCGCGTTAGCCACACCGACATATTGAATATTCCTATATAACCACCCTTGTTCGCCAAAGCCTTCATCGCCTCATCGGTTTTGTTGCGCGGCGTGTCCATCAATGTCCGGCAACCCATGTGCGTGAAAGCACACGGCCGCGATGAAAGTTGAATGGTCTCCATCGACGTCGCTTCGCCACAATGTGAAAGATCGATCAGCATTCTGTGTTTGTTCATCTCGCCCACGACCGCTCTGCCCAGCAGACTTAAGCCTGCGTTGGTGGGTTCCATATAAGAATCGCCCAGGCCATTGCGATCACTGTGCGTGATTTGAAGCACCCGTAAGCCCTGCTTGTGCAGGGTTTCCAATGCTTTGATGTTTGTGTCAGAGGATGAGTATGCTGGTACGCCAAGAATCGACGCATCCTGTGAAGCAAGAATGATCCCGAATTTGGAATCCGCTTTAGCCTTACGGATGTCGGCACCCGTCAGAACCTTGAGAAAACGCGAGCCTGGCACTTCAAAATTATTTTGCCATCGCTCCATGGCGGCAGCCGCGCTCGCCGCATCTCGCGGATAGCCTTTTATGTCGAGGACTGCTGCGGTAAACCCGGCCGCTACTCCTGCGGCTGCATCAACAGGCCCTTCCTCCGGCATGAGGGTGTCAATCACAATCGCTCGTTTGTAAATTGCTGCAGCGTCTGAATTCGGGGAAGCGTTGGCGAAGGGAACGACGCCAGCCAGTGCGGCAGTGGAGAGACTATATTGAATGAACTTTCTGCGGTTCACAGAAGCGGGTAGTGCGTCGAAATCCATATCGCGGTTATTTGAGTTCGTACTTGTCAGAGAATTTTTTGTACAGCTGTTTGTGAAGATTGTCCAGATTGATATGTCTCCCTCTGATGAATGCATGTTGCACATCGCAAGTCAGCGGATCGAGGACATCACCTGTTGAGACGATCAATGTTGCATCTTTACCAGCTTCCAGGGTTCCGACGGACCGATCGATGCCCAGTATCTTTGCGGTGTTCGAAGTAATCGACATCAGCGCCTCTTCTTTTGAAATTCCGTAAGAGGCGGCAACACCGGCCTCGAAAGGCAGGTTCCTCAATTGCAGATATCCCCAGTCGCGAACGAACTCCAGGCTGATGGCATAGAGTACCCCCGCCTTCTGCATGCAAGCCGCTTGCCGGGCGGGCATATACACGTCGTCGTCTACGTGTTCAGGAAGTGAATGCGCTTGGTTCAGAATGATTGCAACGGAGTTTTCTTTGAGGAATCCCGCGACAGAACAAGCATCTGAACCGCCCACAATGACGGGCGTCACGCCCAGTGACTTGAAAAACCGGATGGCCGCAATAATATCGGGACTGGTTGCGGCGCGGACATAGGCTTTCTTCTTTCCACTGAAAAGTCCTCTCAATGATTCAAATCGGGCGTTTACAACATCGGCTTTTCCAAGCTCAGTGTAAGCTTTTGCTTCCAACATATATTTCTGAAAATCTGAAAGCGTCTTTTCAAGATTCATCCTGGCCTGTTCCGCGGAGAGAGCAGGATTGCTACTTTCGGTTGGCCAGTTGAAGTGCAAACCATCGTCGGTTCTGTAGGCTGCGTCTTCCCAATTCCAGGCGTCGAGTTGAACAATCGACGACTGACCTGAAATCGTGCCGCCAGTCGGGCTCACTTGCGCCATTAAGATCCCGTTGGAGCGAACAACAGGAATGGCTTTTGAATCAGTGTTATAGGCAATGATACTCCGCACATGGGGATTCCATTCCCCGAGTTCGCGATAGTCTACGGTTGATTTAACCATCGCGATCTCCGCCAATCCCAGATTCGTGATTGGCGCAATGATTCCAGGGTAAACGTGCTTCCCGGTTGCATCGATCACATCGACATCGCCGGAAGGAATATTTTTTCCTGGAGAAACGGAAACAATCCTGCCCTGGCTGAACACAACCGTACCTCCTTCGATCACTTGGCCGTTGCCAATGTGTATGGTCGCTCCGGAAATGGCGATGGTGCTGGTTTGTGACTTGGCGGGCACTACGTTCGGTTGCCCCCATGCCGTAATATTCACGATCGCTATGACGGCAAGTATTGAAATATATTTTTTCATGATCTTGTCAGTTTCAATTTTCAAAAATTTCGCATTCAGCATCTTCGCGCACTTCAACGACGGCTCGTTGTGTTTTCACTCCCTGCGTTTTTGCGTCCAGCATTTTGCGGACGAGCCGTGCTCGCTCCTTCGCGATCTCTTGCTGCCACACGGCATCACGCTCCGCATCCCAATAGGGGATGCCATCGACGAAGGTCTTCTCAGAACGAGCATAGATAGAAAGAGGATGAGCAGTCCATAGTACCAGATCGGCGTCTTTCCCAACCTTGATACTTCCCACCCGATTGTCAATATGAAGAATCTTTGCGGGGTTCGCAGTGACCAGCTTGAGCGCATCCTCTTCACTCACGCCGCCGTACATCACGGCCTTACCCGCTTCCTGATTCAAATGTCGCGCGCCTTCCGCATCGTCAGAATTAAATGCGGTTGTAACACCTACCGCATTCAGGATTTTGCCATTGTAGGGAATGGCTTCAGCGACTTCGTGTTTGTAACCCCACCAATCCGAGAACGTGCCTGCTGCGATGCCACGTGCCTTCATCTTGTCGGCCACCTTATATCCTTCTATAATATGTGTGAACGTGTTGATCTTAAATCCGAGCGAGTCGGAGAGATGCATCAGCATGTTGATCTCAGATTGCACATAAGAATGGCAGGTGATGAAACGTTTGTTATCCAATATTTCAACGAGTGCCTCAAGTTCAAGGTCCTTTCGTGGAGGGACCAGGCCCGTTTTCACTTTTGCCGAATTAAATGCGTTCCATGCTGTTTTGTATTCCCGGGCGCGGGTGAAGGCATCTATAAACACCTGTTCCGTTCCCATCCTCGTCTGGGGAAAACGATTGGGCACGGGAGGACCCCAATTGGATTGCTTTACATTTTCGCCGAGTGCAAATTTTATAAACCCATCGCTTCCTTCGAACTTCATTCCTTCCGGTGATTGCCCCCACCTCAATTTGATGATCTGTGTCTGGCCTCCGATGGAGTTCGCTGACCCGTGTAGAATATGCGATGTGGTAACACCGCCCGCGAGTTGTCTGTATACAGCGATGTCTGTGGGGTCGATCACATCCGGAATCCGTACTTCCGAAGTTACAGACTGTGTTCCCTCATTGCCGTTCCCCGAGATCGTAATGTGAGAGTGTTCATCAATTACGCCGGCCGTGATGTGTTTATTGGTTGCGTCGATAACCCGCGCGCTGCCAGCGGTCAGGTTCTTTCCTATCGCCTTGATTTTCCCGCCTTCAATCAGGACATCGGTGTTCAGCAGCTTTCCATCTTTTTCATTGGTCCAAACTGTAGCGTTCCTGAATAGTGTGGGCTCCGCCTTCGGCATCTGGTCAAAACCGAATCCACCGAATGGAAAATTAATTTTCGCTAGTGCAGTCGCGGCGGCCTTCGTTTCCGCCCGCGGTGTTTCTTTCAATGCTTCTTTGAAGCCAGACGACCAGGTCCCATGCGATCCGTTGGGGAGTTCGGAATCTCCTTTGAACGTCAATGGTGAGGCGGAGGTGAGGTAGCCCGTCAGAATGACGGTCCCTTCCGGGTTTTTCTTAAGGTTAAAGTTTAGGCTGATCTGATCTCCGTGACGGACCAGCGTGGCTTTTACTTTCGTACTGTCCGTACCGGTTCGTTCGACGCGTGCCTCGGCGCCTGTGATTTTCAAAGTGAGGTTGGGCAGCCCATCGATGGTTAGAGTGTAACTGCCATTGATGTTCGTTGTCTCAATCTGGTTGATGATGGAGCGGGTCCCCTGGATCCAGTTTTCATAAATGATGTTTTCTTTTTTGAAGAGAGGGTCGGAGCAAATGAGAAAGTTGGCAAGCTTATTCTTTTCGAGAGATCCGACCTTATCCTGAATGCCCAGCAATTGGGCGGGAACCTCGGTCAATGCACGAAGCGCTTGTTTCTCTGAGAGACCGTATTCGATGGCTTTGCGAATGTTTGCCCAAAATTCTTTTGCGTCGAGACCGAATGAGGTGATGGCAAACATGACTTCTGCTTTTTCCAAGGCGGCAGGATTGGTGGGCGCGAGCTCCCAGTGCTTCATTTGCGCAAGGGAAAGTTTTCTTGCGTCAGCCGGGTCTTCAACATCAAATGGTTTCGGAAAGTTGATCGGAACAATGAGTGCACCATAGGTGCCTTTCACGAGATCCAGTCGTTGATATTCATCGCCGCCCGATTTGAACATATAGTGTTTACCTGCTTCGTCGCCAACCTTGTCGGCCCGGAGAATATCCTGCCAGTTATCTGCATCGAAAATCTGGGGCAGATTTTGGTGACGATTGAATTCTACCAGCGAGATATTGTACTCCTCTTTTTGCGTAGCATACCATTTCGCATCGAGGTAAGTCTGTCTTAGCAAGGCGATGGATCCCATCAGAGATTCGGGGTAGCTTGTGGTTGATGTGCCTTTTGAAAATGAATACAACGCCGCGGCATCGTCTTTCAGGATCACTTCATTTTCTTTCGCGGAATTCAGAGTCGCGACCGTACTCGTTCCTCTCACAATAACATCACGCAGCACCGAGTGAACAGTTCCAAAGCCTGCCTTTTTCAGTTCATCAGCCTGTTTTGTGTCAACCGAGAATATGTTTTTAACTGCTGACTCCGGGTGAACCGCTTCATTCCAGGTGTACGCACCTTTTTTTGACGAGAGCACACCGTCTCCCCCATGCGCCGGTGGCTGCCCTGCGGGAATGCCATAGGTGGTAAAGGCATCCACCAGGGATGGATAGATGTATTTGCCTTTCAGGTCTGTGACAACATATCCTTTTGGGATCGTGATCCCTGTGCCGACAGCTTCGATCGTTTTTCCTTTGATTAATAATGTGCCCCCGGTGATCGTCACGTTAGCATTTACCACAATGGTTGCGTTGGTAAATGCGAAAAGCCCCGGCCGCTTGTCCTGCGACCCATTGACCGGGTAAGTTTCCTGTGCTACGGCGAGCTCCGCGAGGGCGATCAGGAACAAAACGGATAATTTTTTCATGATGGTTTTTGGTAGTAAGTCTCAAAAAATACAGCTAATAATTCTCGCGCCCGCGATTGTTACAGAAAAGTTTTCAGGCGTGGTTGAACGGTGGAAAACGATTGAAATGTGTGATATAAGAGCAAGCCGTTTTTGCCCTCCCGGGCGGCCAGGAAATCCGGATGATTTTAGCGCTGCGATTGGGCATAGATCGTCATAGTAAACCCGTTTTCACCTCAGCACATAAGCACTTTTCTAACTACCTTTGCCCCTTAAATCAGGTTTTTGAATGACGGGACAGGAGAATATCCGCAACTTTTGCATCATAGCGCACATTGATCACGGGAAAAGCACGTTGGCGGACCGCCTTTTGGAGTTCACGGGCACGCTAAATAGCAGGCAAATGCAGGCCCAGGTGCT
This sequence comes from Cyclobacteriaceae bacterium, assembly GCA_044227305.1. GTDB lineage: Bacteria > Bacteroidota > Bacteroidia > Cytophagales > Cyclobacteriaceae > ELB16-189. Next base: position 694,847 of record JBGAFJ010000005.1, read on the forward strand.
TGACAATATGGATCTGGAACGTGAAAAGGGCATCACAATCAAGGCGCACGCCATCCAGATGGAATACAAGCTGGACGGCAAAACGTACACGCTGAATCTCATCGACACGCCGGGGCACGTTGACTTTTCTTACGAAGTTTCGCGATCTATTGCAGCTTGTGAGGGCGCGCTGCTCATTGTGGATGCGGCTCAGGGCATTCAGGCTCAGACCATCTCCAACCTTTATCTGGCACTGGACCACAACCTGGAAATTATTCCTGTGTTGAATAAAATCGATTTGCCCGCGGCGATGCCTGAGGAAGTGACAGACCAGATCGTGGAGCTCATCGGATGTGATCGCAGCGCGGTGATCAAAGCAAGTGCGAAAGAGGGAGTTGGTATAGAAGATATTCTGAAGGCTGTGGTTGCCCGCGTCCCTGCACCAAAGGGAGATCCCAACGCGCCGCTTCAAGCCATGATCTTCGATTCGGTATTCAATTCGTTCCGCGGGATTGAAGTGTATTACCGTGTGTTCAATGGTACCATCCGAACCAATGACAAGATCAAGTTCGTGAATGCAAACAAGGAATATGGCGCCGATGAAATCGGAGTGCTCAAGCTTGATAAATTTCCCCGGAAGGAGATTAGCGCAGGAAATGTAGGTTATCTCATTTCAGGGATCAAGGTTGCCAAGGAAGTGAAAGTCGGCGATACGATCACGCTGGTTGATAATCCCGGTGAGTCGATAAAAGGTTTTGAAGATGTGAAGCCGATGGTGTTCGCGGGTATCTACCCCGTGGACACGAGTGAGTTTGAAGAGTTGCGTGCCTCCATGGAGAAGTTGCAGCTAAATGATGCCTCCCTAGTATGGGAACCTGAGACCTCAGCCGCACTCGGATTTGGATTTCGCTGCGGATTTCTCGGCATGCTCCACATGGAAATTATCCAGGAGCGGCTCGAACGTGAGTTCAACATGACGGTGATCACCACAGTGCCTTCGGTAAAATTCAAGGCGCTGTTGACGAATGGAAATGTGATCGAGATCAATGCGCCGTCTGAGATGCCGGATCCTACACACATGAATTTTATCGAGGAACCCTACATCACGGCGCAGATCATCAGCAAGGCAGACTATATCGGGCCGATCATTGGCTTGTGTATGGATAAACGCGGTATCATCAAGAACCAGGTTTATCTCACATCCGATCGCGTTGAGCTGAGTTTTGAAATGCCGTTGGCTGAGATCGTGTTTGATTTCTTTGACAAATTGAAGACTATCTCGCGAGGATACGCTTCATTAGACTATCATTTGATTGGCTTCCGTGAAGCAGACATGGTGAAGTTGGACGTGCAATTGAATGGTGATAAAGTAGACGCGCTGTCGGCGATCGTGCATCGCGACAAAGCGTATGAGTGGGGTAAGAAATTGTGTGAGAAACTCAAGGAGCTGATACCGCGCCACATGTTCGAAGTTGCGATCCAGGCGACCATCGGCCAGAAGATCATTGCACGCGAGACCGTTAGTGCGATGCGCAAGAATGTATTGGCGAAGTGTTATGGTGGTGATATTTCCCGTAAGCGTAAGCTTCTTGAGAAGCAGAAGAAAGGGAAGAAGCGCATGAGGCAGGTGGGTAACGTGGAGATTCCGCAGGAGGCTTTTATGGCTGTATTGAAATTGAATCAATGAAAGCCACAGTCAGCAAAAAATGGAAAGGTCCAAAAGGACATGAAAATCTCCGAAGAGGCTTTTTGAAGTTCCAGCAGCGTCGACTGGACGACGCCAGAAGGACCATAAAGGAAATGACAGATCTGATTGCCCGAATAAAGAAGCAAACCGCGACGGCGGAGAGATCATGGAGAGAAATTGATGCCCTTGATAAAAGGATCAGGAAAACAAACCGCAAGAAGGGAGGTATTTGAACTCGGTCAACTGAAATTTACTTCAAAATTTCACCGGGGATGAATCGGAATAATGATGAAGAATTGGCAGATGTTGTTATTAAAGTGCTCGACATGGAAAATGGAATGAGGAAATTCTTCGAGGATTTTGAACGCCGGATGGCAAAGGCTGAGGCTCGTATGGATAAAGCCGACGCGCGGAATGAACTTACATTGAAGCGAATGGTGAAAGCCGAGACACGGATGGAGGCTTTTGACCGGAAGCTGGACATGTCGATTCAGAATCTTGTAGAGATGGGCAAGAATTTCAAAGATATGGGCAGAACTGTTGAGGGGATAAGTAGAACTGTTGAGGAGATGGGTAGAAATGTTGAGGGGATGGGCAGGAATATTGAGGGGATGGGCAGGAATATTGAGGAGATGGGCAGGAGACTTGATAAGTCGACTCAAAGTCAGGAGGCGTTTATTCGAATGCAATCAAAAGTCAATCGATATTTTCTTAACGCTATTAAACGGAACGGTCACAAGTAATCCAGAATGACAGATACCAAAACCTATACCCTCATCGATGGCCGCAAGATCTCCAACGAGATCAAAGCGGAGATCTCTCAAAAAGTTGCGGAAAGAAAACAGGCTGGAAAAAAAATTCCTCACCTGGCGTTCATCCTGGTGGGTGATGATGGTGCAAGTCAAACGTATATCGATAATAAGGTCAAGGCCTGCAAAAGCGTAGGTTTTCACTACACCATGATGCGTTTTGCAGACACCATCTCAGAAGACAAACTCAGCAAGCACATTACAGCCGTAAACAACGATGAGGACGTCGATGGATTTATCGTGCAGCTTCCGCTGCCATCGCATATATCCGTTGAACGAATCACGGATAAGATCCGTCCCGATAAAGACGTTGATGGATTCACCAATCGAAACTTCGGAAGCATCATTTCAAAAGTACCATTGTTGATGCCAGCGACGCCGTTTGGGGTGATGGAATTGCTGCGTCGTTACGACATCCAGACGGAAGGAAAAAATTGCGTAGTCGTCGGCGCGAGCCGCATTGCGGGAGCGCCGTTGAGTATGATGCTGGTGGAGCAAGGGCACGCAACCGTCACGATCTGTCATAAGTACACCAAAAACCTGAAACATTATACGCTCAATGCAGACATCCTGCTTGTGGCTGTTGGGAAACCCGGACTGGTGACCGCGGATATGGTTAAAGAAGGAGCCGTCGTGATAGACATTGGAACAACCAAAGTGGACAATCCTTCCAAACCCAATGGTTTCAGCATCAAAGGCGACGTTGACTTTAATAACGTGGCACCAAAAACATCTTTTATTACTCCGGTGCCTGGAGGCGTTGGCCCGATGACGATTGCGTCACTGTTGCTAAACACGTTGCGTGCGACCGAACTCCGGCATCCTTAGTTGTATATCAAATCAACGTGTTCCGTGGCAACTCATTCCCCGGTAAAAGAAACTTCGATTCACACCCTTCCGGTGATGGAGGATTTTTATACCATCCAGGGTGAAGGAGCTTACCAGGGATATGCCGCGTACTTTATTCGTCTGGGGGGTTGCGACGTGGGATGCGTATGGTGCGATGTAAAAGAATCTTGGCCAATCGACGCCCATCCTAAGATTCGTATTGCAGATTTGGTGAAAAAAGTAGCGAGGAGCGGTGCACCCATCGCGGTAATAACCGGTGGCGAACCCGCCATGCATGATCTAACCGAACTGACCAAAGCGCTTCAGGAAGCCGGTGCAAGAACACACATAGAGACGTCTGGTGCATATCCGTTAACCGGCACCTGGAATTGGGTTTGTCTTTCTCCAAAGAAGTTCAAAACGCCCGATGCCTCGGTGTACGCAAATGCCCACGAATTGAAGATTATTGTTTACAACAAAAGTGATTTCACCTGGGCAGAACAGGAAGCGTCGAAAGTTGCCAGCACCTGTAAGTTATTTCTCCAGCCCGAGTGGTCACGCGAGAAGGAAGTGCTGCCACTCATTATCGATTACGTGAAGGCGCATCCCCAATGGCGAATTTCTTTACAGGTTCATAAGTACATGAATATTCCATAGCGATACTCGATTGACCCGCGATCAATTTTTTGCTACGCTCAATCAATGGGCCATCGAGAAGATCCCGTTTCTCTTCCTTGTCGACTTTGAAGAATTGAAGCCCATCGTCCTTGGGTTGGACGATCTCAACGCCGGGAATATCCTGTACGATTTTGGTGGGGTTACTAATGTAGTCGCCAAGGGCACACCGGTGGCTGCAAATATTCAAAAGCATCCCGTTTCGTTCGAGGAGTATTCCCATCGCTTTCAAACTGTCTTTTCTCACCTTGAACGCGGCGACTCTTTTCTCACAAACCTCACCATCAAATCCCCGATTCAATCAAATCTTTCGCTGCTGGAATTGTATCACCGGTCAGTGGCCCGTTATAAACTTTACTTCAACGATCAGTTTATCTTCTTCTCGCCAGAGCCGTTCATCAGGATCGTCGACGGAAAAATATTTTCATATCCGATGAAAGGCACCATCGACGCTTCGCTGCCCGGTGCAAAGGAAATAATTCTGAATGACCGGAAGGAGATGGCTGAGCATGTCACCATTGTAGACCTTATCCGCAATGACCTCAGCCAGGTAGCAACGGAAGTCAAAGTGAAACGATTCCGGTATGTGGATGAGATAAAGACTTCCCAAAGCCGGCTGTTGCAGGTGAGTTCGGAAGTGGAAGGTGTCGTGGCGGAAAATTATCTACGGAATCTTGGCGATCTGATCCGGGTGTTGCTGCCGGCAGGTTCAATCAGTGGAGCTCCTAAAAGAAGAACCGTAGAAATTATTCGCGAGGCGGAAATGGAACCGCGCGGATACTACACCGGCGTCTGTGGTCTATTTGATGGAACGAACCTGGATAGTTGTGTGATGATCCGTTTTATCGAAAAAACCGACGGGGTCATGTACTACCGGAGCGGAGGTGGCATTACCACGCAGAGTGACGCACGTAAGGAATACGACGAGGCCATCGATAAAATTTATGTCCCGGTTAATTGAATCGATTCGCATCTGCGACGGCAGAGTCAGCAATCTGCCGCAGCATACATCCCGCATGCAAAAAGCTTGTAGGGAATATTTGAATATGAAGGAAATCTGGGATCTTGAATCTCTGCTTTCAAAGCAAAAGTTTCCCGCAACGGGGCTTTATAAATGCAGAGTTCTTTACGATGAGAAAAATGTTTCCGTTGAATTCGGAGCTTACCAGCAACGAACGGTGCGGTCGCTGAAAATAGTTCATGACAATTCTATATCGTACGAGTACAAGTTCGCCGATCGCGTCCGCATCGACAATCTTTTCGCGATGCGTGAAGATTGTGATGACATCCTGATCATCCGGGACGGTCTTGTTACTGATTCCAGCAACGCGAATGTAATGTTTCAATACGCGAATGACTGGGTGACGCCGGAGAGTTGTCTGTTGAAAGGAACGATGCGTCAATCTCTACTCGACGCGGGAGAAATCACCACACAAAAAATTACCTTGGAAAGCCTGGGCGATTTTCGATCCTGTAAACTTATCAACGCCATGATCCTCGACCAGAGCCAGGAGATCCCCATCGATGCAATCTTCCGCTAGCCAAATCGCCGCTATGGGCCACTAGGGCTGAACCCGCGTCGTCGTCTGAATGACCAAATACGATCCGTCATATTGCAACGTTGTTAGAACCTATGATTAACTTCGCGTTGATGAAGCGAGTTCCGTTTATTTTTTTGTTGGTGGTTGGTTCCGTGGCGTCTTTTGGTCAGGCTGTTCTCAGTACAAAAAACAAGAAGGCGATCGAAATGTATATGGAGGCTGACAACTTCCGGGTCAGAGGTCAGTACAATGAAGCGTTGACGCTGCTAAAACAGGCGATCGATAAAGACAAGAATTTTCAGGAAGCCTACTTCAGGCAGGCGCTCATTTATAAATCCATGAAAAACTATCCGCAGTCGGATGAGATTTTTTTAAAAGGCCTGAGCCTCACCACAGATCAGAAGAAACAGAAAGGGTATTTTTTCGAACTAGGTGAAAATTACCTGCTTGAAGGTGAATATGAAAAATCCCTGCAATTTCTCGATCGCTACCTGGAATCGGAGATCCTGAACAAGCAACGCGTGGAGCAGGCATCGCGATGGAAGCGAAATGCACAGTATGCGATCCGAAACAGAAAAATCGTTTCACAGTTTCAACCCCGCGCGCTGAGTGACACGGTCAATACGTTTGCTATGCAGTACTTTCCGGTGCTCACGGCGGATGAGAGCGAGTTGATATTTACGCGACGCGTGGGCGGCAAAGACGTGGACGACGAGGACCTCGTCATTTCTGTTAAAGATAAAAATGGGAATTGGACAAGACCCGTATCCATATCACCTAACATCAATTCACGGGTGAACGAGGGAACCTGCACAATTTCTGCTGATGGCCGAACGCTCATCTTCACGTCATGTGCCGGCAGACGGGGGTATGGAAGCTGTGACCTTTTTGAAAGCAGGAAGTCCGGGAGCGAATGGTCAATACCCGTCAACATGGGCCCGGAAGTGAATTCTGCTGCGTGGGAGTCACAGCCGTCGCTGTCTGCAGATGGAAGAATGCTTTTTTTTGTGTCCGATCGTCGTGGAGGACTGGGCGGTAAGGATATATATGTGTCCTACAAGCTGGATGAAAATAAATGGGCTAAAGCAGTGAACCTGGGAGATCAGATCAATTCCCCCTATGATGAAATCTCGCCTTTTGTTCATGTGAATGGCCGTACGCTATTCTTTTCGTCGAACGGAAGGCCAGGTTTCGGTGGGTTCGACATCTATCGCACGGAACGTGAAGGTGATGCCTGGACGGAGCCGGTAAACTTCGGTTACCCGGTGAACACCCATGAAGACCAGTTTTCTTTGTTCATCACTGCCAACGGGGAACACGGATTTTATTCGCATGAAGACAACGAAAAATCAAACTCTTCAAAAATATTCGAGATCACCGTTCCGGAGGAGCTCAGACTTCACTACAAGAGCAATTATGTAAAAGGCATTGTGCGTGATGCGAAATCCGGAAAACCTCTGAATGCACGGGTTGAGTTATTCAACATCAACAAGAATGAGCTCACTTCGGTGGTCCAGGCCGACTCCATAACGGGTGCATACCTGATGGTGCTCACTCAGGGTGCCGACTACGGTCTGTATGTAAGTCATCCCGGTTATCTTTTTAAGAGTCTTCACTTCAACTATGAAATTCAGGAGAATCTGATTCCGGTAGCGCTCGATGTGGCGCTGGATCCCGTCGCGACCGGAGCATCGGTCGTGCTGAACAATATTTTCTTCGATCTCAATAAATTTGAGTTGCAGGAGCGCTCCATCACCGAGTTGGACAAGGTGGTGAGATTTCTGAACGACAATCCAGCGGTTAGGATCGAGATCGGAGGACATACAGATAACGCCGGCTCTCCCGCATATAACCTGCAACTTTCGCAGAAGCGTGTTCAATCGGTTGCTGCTTACCTTACGGCACACGGTGTGCAGGCAACACGGTTGGTTTCCAAAGGGTATGGTGAAAGCAAGCCGCTCAAACCCAACGACACGGAAGAAAATAAGCAGACCAATCGGAGAATAGAATTCCGCGTCATCCTATAAAAATTACTCACCCATGCATCGGCAGAATCGCCCCCCGCTTTTGGGGTATTCATCTACAAATCCGGCCATTTCGTTGACAATAATTTCTTACATTTAAAATTAAATCGCGGATATAATTTACTTGCAGTAAGGACAACAGATACGCATGAGGTTTAGATTTTACGCATTAATTCTTTTACTGTTCGTAAGCATTCTGCAGGCCGCTGCACAACAGATTTCGGTTTCAGGCAAAGTCGTTTCAGCTGAGGACGGGCAGCCCATGCCAGGAATCAACATCGTGGTGAAAGGAACTACGGTGGGAACGGTGACCGATACCAAAGGAGGTTATAAACTCAATGCACCGGATGATGGCACACTGATCTTTTCTTTTATCGGATTTGAAACTCAGGAAATAAGAATCGGTGATCGCGCCGTGATCGACGTGACCATGAAACCCGATCCCAAGCAGCTCGAAGAAGTTGTGGTCACCGGCTATCGCGAAGAAAGCAGACGGGCTTTGCCGGGATCGGTGGCCGTCGTGAAAGCAGATAAAATTCAGAATGCCTCTATCGCGTCTTTTGACCAGGTGTTACAGGGCCGCGTTCCTGGTATGCTGGTGTCAGGATCATCCGGACAGCCCGGAGCGTCTGCGCAGGTGATTATCCGGGGAATCAAGTCAGTCAATGGTACCAATGGACCCCTCTATATCCTGGACGGTGTTCCGATCACCAGCGGCCTTTTCAATACTTTGAATCCGAATGATTTTGAAAGTGTGTCTGTTTTGAAAGATGCTACTGCTGCAGCGCTGTACGGTTCCAGAGGTTCTAATGGTGTGGTGGTGATCACCACCAAAAAAGGAAAGAGTGGAGAGACACAAGTCAACTACTCCTTTCAGTATGGCGTCGCCTACGCTCCTTCCAACAGACTACAGGTAATGGATTCACCGGAAAAAATTGACTTTGAACTCAACACCGGCGGCACACCTTTGGCGTCTATGACCAGCGAACAGATCACCAGATTAAAGAAGATTAATACCGATTGGCAGAAAGTTCTTTTTACCGACGCGCCAACGCAACAGCATGATATCAGTTTGCAGGGTGGCAATGACAAAACCACGTTCTTCATTTCAGCAAACTACCTCGATCAACAAGGAACTGTTCGGAACACCGGTCTGAAGAGATATACTATGAAACTCAACCTTCAACACGAGGCCGAGCATTTTCGGGTTGGCTTTAATAGTTCGTTTGGCTACTCGCAAAACCAACGCACTTATGAAGGCAACGCTTACATTGGGTCTCCGCTCAATGCGGTGCGGTGGTCAAACCCCTACGAAAAACCGTACGACGACAATGGTGACTACACGAAAATTCGTTCAGGCCAGCCCAACGCGCTGCAGGAACTATTGGAAAATCATCAGCGGTACAATGATCTCAAAGGAATTGCCAATGTCAACATCGAGTATTTTGTTCCGGCTGTCAATGGCCTGAGTGTAAAGACTTCCTGGGGAGTTGACTACACACAACGTACCTTCGACACCTACTTTGATAAATCTACATACACTGGCCAGCAAACACCTGGACAGGCCGGTAGCCAGCAAAGGGGGGTCGACTACGCTGTGAATTTTGTGGGAACGTCATCCATCAACTATCGTAAATCGTTTGGTGATCATGACTTGTTTGCTTCCGTGTATCAGGAATTGGTGTATAATCAGGACAAGAACTTCAATTTTACCGGATATGGAATCACCAGCAATATCAGAAACGACGGAGGCATTACAGTAAGCCCTACTTACCTGCCCCAAATCACCGGAGATAACAATGAAGGAGCATTGAAATCGTTCTTCTCTGAAATTTCATATTCCTATAAGAAACGGTATTACTTTAAAACCGGAGTACGACGCGATCAGTCTTCCTCGTTTGGCGCTAATTACCAACATGCTAATTTTTATTCTGTAGGAGGAAACTGGCGTGCAAGTGATGAAGCCTTCTTCACCAACCTGGGCCTCAATCAATATGTCGACTTCCTGAAGGTATATTCCAATTTCGGAACTTCCGGAAATCAATATGTTAACGATGCCGCCAAGGGCGGACGTAACTATTACCCTTCCCTCGCTTTGTATTCACCTGACTTTCCTTATGACGGGAGCACCGGTGTTCGCCAAACTCAACCCGAGAATCCGAATTTGAGTTGGGAAACAGTCCAGTCTTTCAACGGCGGCTTGGAATTTTCAGTGTTGAGAAACCGGATCTCAGGATCCGTAGAATATTATGTAAACACAACGGTCAATTTATTGCTGAATTCCCAGCTTTCCCGCACCAGCGGCTTTTCCACCATCCCTCAAAACGTCGGCCGCATGGAAAACCGGGGTGTCGAAATCGAACTCAGCGCGACGGTTCTCAAACTCCGCGACTTCACCTGGAACGTCAATGCGAATTTTACTTATAACCGGAACAGAGTGTTGAAGCTTGCCGATGGAGATGAGATTGTGAACGGCCTTACGATTACCAAAGTCGGCTACCCATATGGAACCAATTATGTGGTACCCTACGCGGGGGTGAACCCGGCTAATGGTGATGCGCTCTACTACAAGAAGGATGGCTCGCTTACCAATCAATTTTCCTCCGACGATCTCATTCCTTATGGAACGCGCTATGCGCCGCGCTTCGGTGGTTTTACCAATTCTTTCAGTTACAGAGGTGTAGAACTTTCAGTTTTCTTCTCGTGGGTTCAGGGCAACAAAGTGTATAACAATGATCGAATCAATGTAGAAAACCCGACCTATTATGCGGACAATCTGGCCCGTTCTCTTCTTCGCGCATGGAAACAACCCGGTGATGTCACCGATATCCCTCGCATCCAGACCACTGGAGGATTGACAACCAGTACTTTCCAGGCACAAACTACACGCTTCATTGAAGACGGTTCATTCCTGCGTCTCAGGAACGTAATGTTATCTTACAACCTGCCCCAGAAGTGGTTGTTGAAGGCGAAGCTGAGAAGCGTTCGGGTTTACGCACAAGGCCAGAATCTATGGACATTGTTCAAGTTCCAGGGCTGGGATCCTGAACTTGCAAGCGGCACTCTTGTTGGAGCACAATACCCGGCCTTGCGAACGATTTCCGCCGGGATTAACATCGGACTGTAAATGAGAAGAACGAAATACATATTGAGTGTAGTGATGGGAGTGATGTTCTCGTGCGCGGATTTCACGTCACAACAACCGGATCACGACTTAACAGCCAATAACGTTTTTAAATCAATGGCTGACGTCGAGTTGTACCTGAATGGAATTTATGCGAGCCTTCAGGGTTCACAATTGGGTCAAAATCCTAACGTGGGATATTACATGCTTTCATATGGGACATTGCCCGATATGATGTCGGACAACCTCGCTGAAGGTGTTGAATCCCTCGGCAATTATCGCAGCTTGGTTGATTGGCAGTATGTAGAAAATGATCAAGACATCGCCGCCATCTGGGCAACGCCGTATTCAACGCTCAACGATTGCAACATCCTGTTGGCCAACATCGGCAAATTCAAAGAGACGAAATCGGGACAATCAAACCGCCTGAAGGCGCAGGCCCTCGCAATCAGAGCGCTCGCGCATTTTGATTTGCTGCGATATTTTGGTCAAAGCTACGACCGCAACTCGACGGACTTGGGCATTCCGATAAAAACAGTTTCCAGCCTCGATAAGCCCAAGCGCAATACGGTGAAGGAAGTGTACGACCAGATCTATGCAGACCTGACCGATGCCAAGTCGCTGGTGGCAAGCATTGATGTAGCGATTAACTCGTCCTCCGATCGAAGCCGCATCGACGCTATCGGAATCGACGCGATCTTTGCAAGGGTTGCCTACTATGCAAAGGATTACGCCCAGGCTATTTCAAGTGCCACGTCTGCCATCAGCAGTGGATTGGGGCTGGCGAGCCAGGCGGACTTTCCCTCTGTTTGGGCCAATGATGCCGTGAGCAGCGAAGTGATCTGGTCTATTGCTTTCTTGCCGGGTGACGGATATGTTGGCGGCGATGTGTTTTTTGCCGTGAACAACCGTGTTTCATTCAAACCGTCACAGGCCTTGCTTAATATTTATGCGCAAAACATAAGTCCCGCAGATCCTTCAAACGATGTTCGTTACAATAGTTATTTTTCAGACAATACATCACTTCGGCCCAACGAACTGATTGTTTCAAAATACATCGGACGGGGCGGCACAGTTGATGGTCTTGTAAACTGGAAGGCATTCCGAATGGGCGAAATGTATCTTATACGTGCTGAAGCCCAAGCGCGAACTGGTGCAACGGGGGCGGCAAAAACTGACCTTCAAACGTTATTGACGACACGCCTCAAGCAGGGCGTCACCAATACGTATGATCTTTCAACAACAAATTCGTTGATCGCCGCGATCTTGCAGGAACGCAGAAAAGAACTCTTCATGGAAGGTCATCGCTGGTTTGATCTTCGCATGGCCGGCGCGGGTATCAGCAGGGGAAGCGATTGCAAAGCCCCGACCACAGCGTGTTCACTGCCTGCCGCAAGTTTCCGATTTGTTTTCCCGATACCGCAAAGTGAGATAAAAGCAAATCCGAATATCGCAAACCAGCAAAACTCAGGATATTGATTGTATGCGAAGATTGAAAACGATAGTTGTAATTGCGGGAATGCTGAGTTTTGTTCAATGCAATGAATCTCCGGACAAGATCATCTACAACGGCCCGGCGTTTGTTTTTCTTGATGCCAAGGAGCAGGTAGCTCTCTACGAGAACCAGAAGACTGCGCTCCTCATCCCTGTAAAAGTAAGTTCAGCACAAACTGAAACGACCCAGGTTTCTTTCGAAGTCGTTGGAGACAATGTTTTGTTGAATTCCGATTATAAAATACAAACTGCCAGCCCGGTTGAGATCAACCGTTCAAAATTTGAAAGTTCGATTTCAATACTTCCCATCGACAACAACATCGTTCAACCTGAAAATAGAACAATCACCGTTCGCATCACGAGCGTAAACAATCCGAATCTTTCTGTGCAGGTACTCAAAGAAGTCACCATCAATTTATTGGATGATGATTGTGCGCCCACAGTTCCAAAAGTCGCGCTGTGGGTTGGAAATCTAAGTGTGTCATCGCCGTTTGGCGCATCCACCGGCACGGGCGAAGGTGGCGTGGGAGGTATTTGTGGCGGAAGCCTGGTGGTGACAGCAAAACTGGCGGGGGATAGTAACCCTTCTTCTACCATGACGGTTCAGCTGACGCAGAACCCTACGACGCCTACCAAAGGGATCGCGTCAGTGGTCAAATTTCCTCTGTTCGGCGCAGGATCTTCTTATCAGTATGAAGCGTCCGGCACCTACGAAGAAACCGGGAAAGTAATCACATTGAATTTTACGATCACAAATCCCGACGATGCAACATTTACACCCATTACGGGAACGCATACAATTATTCCAAAATGATTACCGTGGGCCGGTTACACGTATAAATCCGGACTTTCAGGCATGAACAAATTTCAATCTAAAATGCGGGAACGAGGGAATGAAGGTAGGTAAGGGTATTTTTTTGATTGGATTTTTTGTGCTCTGGGCAGACACACTGTTCGGACAAGGACGGCAACGCACCCTCGCTGAGATCGATCACGACTATCAGACCCTGCGCAAAGATGCCGAAGTGCGAATACTTACATACCTCAAAAACAATCCGGAACCGAGGATTATGTATCTCGAAAACGGTGGTGTGAGATTGTTGACGGATGTAACTTTTTCAGGGGTTCCGGTTTACACTCAAACTATCAATGCTGAAGTTGCTACATCACTCAATGTCCCTTCATTACGAACCGGGGGATCACTGGGTATCAACATCCTGGGTACTGGAATAACGCTTGCCACATGGGATGGTGGAAAAGTGAGGAATGACCACGTTGAATTGATTGGGAGAGTTACCCAGATGGATGGTTCGTCGGTGCTCAGTGAGCATGCCACTCATACGAGCGGGACAATGATGGCTTCCGGTGTAAATCCCTCCGCAAAAGGAATGGCTCCCGAAGCTACGCTCAAGGCATTCGATTTCAACAACGACGTGAGTGAGATGTCTGCAAATGCTCCCTCGCTTATTCTATCCAACCATTCGTATGGAACTATTTCTGGTTGGGAGTCAGATGGCTGGCATGGAGATCCGTCAGTTAGCGCAAGCATTGACTATAAATTTGGTTTTTATGATAGCCAGGCTTCTTCATGGGATGGTATCGCGTTTAATTCACCCAACTACCTGATCGTCAAAGCGGCGGGTAACGACCGCGGACAGACTGGAAGTGGAGGAGCGCAGCCCGACGGTGGAGCGAACGGCTTTGACTGCATACCTACGTATGGTGTTGCAAAAAATATTCTTACGGTCGGTGCTGTTTTCAAACTATTGAGTGGTTATTCGAGCCCTTCAAGCGTAGTGATGTCTTCTTTCAGTAGCTGGGGGCCGACCGACGATGGTCGAATAAAACCAGATATCGTTGCTCCGGGTGTTAGTGTTTTATCATGCACCTCGGGAACCACAACAGAGTATAAATTATTTGATGGTACTTCTATGGCCACGCCTGCAGCGACCGGATCGATTGCTTTGTTACAGCAACTGTATAAAAGTCTCAATGCCGGCGCGGTGATGCGAAGCGCTACTGCCAAAGCGCTGGTAATTCACACGGCACGCGAGGCGGGTGCCAATCCAGGCCCGGACTACAGTTTTGGTTGGGGATTACTGGATGCCGAAGCCGCCGCCAAAGTCATCATCAACAAAGACAACCAGAATATTTTTATCAGAGAGGCTGTACTCACCAGCGGTCAGACTTTCGAAATGGATCTCGGAATTCCGAAGAATGCAACCAAGATCACGGCAACCCTCGTATGGACCGATCCCGCAGGAACGCCCGTCGCGCCGGCAGTGAATCCCACTAATCTCATGTTGGTGAATGATCTCGACCTGCGAATCGTCGACGAAACAAATGTCGCCACGCTGCCCTGGATACTCAATCCCGCCAGCCCGGCTTCTGCTGCTACGCGAGGCGATAACGTGCGGGATAACGTTGAAAAAGTTGAACTGAACAGCACCCTCAATCTCAACTACAAGTTGCGAGTCACCAACAAGGGCAACCTGACAGGTGGTCAACAGGCATTCTCATTGATTCTTTCCTATTCATCACAAATCGATCCCAGAACGACTTACTACTGGAGACCCGTTCAATCCACATTGCCAACTACCGTATTATCTGGTGGAGGAAAATGGACCGATGGAGCCCATTGGTCGCTCACGAGCGGAGGCCCGGCCGCGAACGCAGTGCCGGGTGCGGGAGATCGAGTGGTGTTCGACGAGAATTCATTTGTCAATGACGCTGATACCATCGTTGTGAAACTGCCAGCCAATGCCAGCTGCTATTCGTTCAGATGGTTTTCCAAAGAATCCGTCGACATGTCATTCGGTGGCAACACGCTCACCATTGCCGAAAATATGACCTTGCTCACCAACAAAGTCACCACATCCACAACGGGTACTGTCGAATTTGCAGGCACCAGCACCACCCCGAACTCTGTCGACATCAATTCCAATGTGCTGGATAAGTGGAATTTTAAATTCAACGGCAACTCATCGTGGTCACTCACGGGAACCGGTTCCGTTGATAAACTCACGCTCGCACAAGGGACTCTTACGGTGAGCAGTGCCACACTCAAAGTAAATCAACTTACGCCGTCGGGATCAAGTACGAAGACCATCTCCTTTGCGAACTCATCGCTGCAGGCGCTTCAAAACATGGCGATCGATTTTACCGGAATCACCGTTCAATCGGATGCCCTCTCGGCGTTGATCGCATCACCTGCGGTAACCAATTCAATCAATGTAAGTACGGCGGGTTTTTCGGGGCTGATCAACATGCAGGGCGGCGATGCCACCATCACCGGTAACTCTACGATCAGGAGTATCTCTGGCAATGGCATTGCCCGTTTAAATGGAGCGCTCACGGTTTCAAACCTCACACTATCGGGCGGTTCCCAATTGATCTTGCAGCAAGGATCCACGCAAACGTTCACGGATAAAATAGTCTTCACCACCTCGGCGACCAGCCGCGTCGCAGTCAAATCTTCCGGAACGACCGCGTTTATCGCGTTTGATAATTATTACAAAGTCTGTTTTGACAACATAGACGTCACCAATGTTAACATTTCGGGTCAATCGCTGATAAACGCAGGCCCTGGCGGTACTCTTACCAATTCGGTGAACTGGCTGAAGGCGAATTGCTCCTCGATTCTTTTCCCGGATTTCGCCATCACATATACGTGCGCGAAATCTTCTACCTATTTCACGGATAAAAGTTCCGGCCCGATCACGTCCCGTTCCTGGAGTTTCGGCGACGGCGGATCCTCTGAAAACTCCTCCACGCTCACCAGTCCAGTCCACTATTATTCTGGCGGCGGACCTTTTACCGTAACGCTGACCTTGAATGGTACAACTTCAATTTCAAAGACCGTAACACTGTCGGCAAACGCACTGGCGGACAATACCGTGCAGTTCAATAATGGAAAACTGATCAGCACGGTGCTGGCCGATTCGTACCAATGGCTCAAAGACGGTCAGGTGATCGATGGAGCCACCTCTCGTTCTTATACTTTTACGGCGACAGGGAAATATTCAGTACTCACATTTAACAGCACTTGCAATAAGAGATCTGATGTGCTGGTTATAACCGGAATGGACGAAACGCCTGTCGCGGTCATCAATCGCGTGAAAATCTATCCAAACCCCACGTCAGATTATCTTCAAATTGAAAGTGAAACCGAGGTGGCTGGCGTGGCTGTAATGGATGCGGTGGGAAGAGAGTGGCGCATAGAACCCGAACCCATGGATGCTAATCGCTATCGTCTGAACCTTACTTCCGTGCCCAACGGACTTTATATCCTTCGCACTGCTACCAGAGATGGCAAAGTGGATTTGCAAAAAGTGATTGTCAGGAAATAGCGTCTTGCCAAACCCCTGTAGGCCGCTGCAGACTTAAACACATTACTCCCGATTCATCAGATAATTCTGGACATAATCGGTTGTGCCTTCCTCCAGAGTGAAGAAAGGTTTGTCGTAGCCGATTTTGCGGATCTTATCCATTTTCGCCTCGGTGAAATACTGGTATTTATCGCGGATGTCAACCGGCGTGTCGATGAATTCGATGTCGACAGGTTTGTGAACGGCTTTGAACACAGCGCGCACAAGGTCAACGAATGTGCGTGCTTTTCCTGACCCAAGATTGTAGATTCCAGAGTTCTTCCGGTGCCGCATGAGGAAATAACACACGTCGACTACATCTTTCACATACACAAAATCGCGCATTTGTTCACCGTCTTTGTAATCATGATGATGTGACCTGAACAACTTCATCTTTCCCGTCTTTTGAATCTGGTTGAAAGCATGCCAGATTACGGATGCCATCCGTCCCTTGTGGTATTCATGAGGGCCGTACACGTTGAAGAATTTCAACCCTGCCCAGAAAAAAGGCTTCTTTTCCTGCTCAAGGGCCCACATATCGAAGTCCTGTTTGGATTGTCCATAAGGATTGAGTGGCTTCAACTTCGGGATCAGGGATTCATCGTCATCATATCCCTCTTCGCCGAGTCCATAGGTGGCAGCTGAGGAAGCATAAACCAATGGAATCTGATATTTGATGCAACGGTGCCAGATGTCTTTCGTGTATTGAGTATTGAGTCTGTTCAGCTTCACTACATCGAATTCTGAAGTATCGGTGATGGCTCCGATGTGAAATATGAATTCAGCGAGCTCATGATTGGCATCCAGCCATTTCATAAAATCATCCAGATCGACCTGTTGTTCGAGCTTCAGTCCGTCCAGGTTTTTATTCTTAACAGGGTCGTCGAATTTATCCACCGCCACGATGGCGTTGAAATTTTCCTGGTTGAGTTTTTTTATCAGATAGCTGCCTATAAAGCCGGTGGCTCCGGTAACAATGATCATCTCAGTTCTCTTTGCTGCAAGTTAATGTATATTTGCGGCTCGCCCGCACGCTTGTGGCTGGTTTGAATTTTTTATGATTTACGTAAGCAGAAAAGAGCACTTCAATGCAGCTCACAAACTCTCGAACCCGGCCTGGACCCGGGAGAAGAATCTTGAAGTGTTTGGTCCCTGTGCCAATGAAAACTGGCATGGTCATAACTATGATTTGATCGTTACCGTCAAGGGGAATCCTGAACCGGAAACGGGTTTCGTGATTGATCTGAAAAAACTCAGTGGATTGATCCGCAGTGAAGTGGTCGACAAGGTCGACCATAAGAATCTGAACCTCGATGTGGATTTTATGAAGGGGAAAATGGCCAGTACTGAAACACTCGCCATTGAGATATGGAAAATACTGGCTCCTAAGATTTCAACAATAGCCTCTCGCGCTTCCCTGCATAGCATTAAGCTCTATGAGACTCCGCGTAACTACGTGGAATATTTTGGTGAATAAATTCTGATGCGCTACTACATTATTGCTGGCGAACGATCTGGGGATTTGCATGGGAGCAACCTCATCAAGGCTTTGCGCTTGCAGGATCCGCAGGCTGTGTTCCGGGGTTTTGGCGGAGACTATATGCGTGGAGTTGGCGCCGACCTGGCGGTACACTATGATGAGTTGGCCTTCATGGGTTTTATAGCGCTCATCACCAACTATGGCAAGATTCAGCGCATGCTGAGATTTTGCAAAGATGATATTCTAAAATTCAAACCGGACGTGGTCATCCTTATTGACTACGGTGGTTTTAATCGTCGCATTGCGAAGTTTGCGAAACCCCGGGGAATCAAAACATTTTATTACATACCGCCGAAAGTGTGGGCGTGGTACCAAAGCCGCGCCAAAGAGATCAAAGCCAACGTCGATCGGCTATTTGTGATCCTTCCTTTTGAAAAGGAGTTTTATAAAACCTACAATTGGGAGGTTGACTACGTGGGGAATCCGGTACTGGATGCCATCAAGGATTTTAAAGCTGATCCGGACTTTCGTAAAAAGCATTCCCTTAACGATAATCCCGTGATTGCGCTCTTGCCTGGGAGTCGTAACATGGAGTTGAAACGTATGGTACCGGTAATGGCCGAGGTGGTAAAGAGACACCCGGGATATCAATTTGCCGTTGCCGCGATTGACGGGCCCAAACCTTCACTATATGAGCCACTCCGGAGACTTCCCGACGTTCATTTTATCTACAACGATACCTACAACCTTCTGAATATTGCCGACAGCGCCATCGTTACATCGGGCACTGCAACGCTGGAGACAGGCTTGTTCCGGGTGCCGCAGCTTTGCGTTTACCGTACCGGATGGTTGGAGATGCAGATTGCGAAATCGGTGGTGAAGGTCAAGTTCATCTCCCTCGTCAACTTGATTGCAGGGAAAGAAGTAATTCGGGAACTGATCCAGGAAGATGCCGGCGCTGAAGCCATTTCCGATGAACTGGTGAAGGTCACGTCAGCCGGTGCTTATCGGGATGCCATGCTCGCTGAATACGACAGAATCTATAAGATACTTGACACGGGATCGGCGTCGGAGAATGCGGCGAGATTGATGGTGGGGTATTTGAGGAGTTGACAGTTGACAAATCTTTCGCTTCGCGAAAGCAATTGACAATGTGAGCTGAGAGATCACCCTGATGTAATTCAATAGACAGAAAAAGTTTGAATCAGCGGGTGAACGTTGTCAACTGACCGAAGCTAAGCGAGGGCTTGTCAATTGTTAACTTCCCTACGCTACTTTCAGCTTGCTGTATCTGCTCTTGCTGAACTTATCCTCGGCGTAAGCACGCGTGATGACCAGCCTTTCAGGTGTGGCTTTTTCTTTTTCTGAAGGCAGCTCGAACATGGCGTCGTTAATGACCGCTTCGCAGATGGAACGAAGTCCGCGGGCACCCAGCTTGAAACTCATCGCTTTCTCAACGATGAAGTCTAGCGCGCCTTCTTTGAACTCCAGTTCGATGTTCTCCATCTCAAACAGTTTTTTGTACTGCTTCACCAGAGCGTTCTTGGGCTCAACGAGTATTTTCTTCAATGCAGGAGCGTCGAGGGGATTCAGATAGGAAACTACCGGCAACCGTCCGATCAATTCAGGAATCAATCCAAAACTCTTCAAATCCTGAGCCGATACGAACTGCAAAAGATTATCGTTGTCAATATCATTGGGATGCAAACCATCCGAAGTAGCAAACCCCAAAGGGCGTGTATTCAATCTTCTTGAGATCAACCTCGAAAGACCTTCAAAAGCGCCGCCGCAGATGAACAGGATATTTTCTGTGTTTACAGTGATCATCTTTTGATCGGGGTGCTTGCGTCCGCCTTGCGGAGGAACGTTCACCGCTGTGCCTTCAAGGAGCTTCAGCAACGCCTGTTGAACACCTTCACCGCTCACGTCGCGCGTGATCGAAGGGTTGTCTGACTTCCGGGCGATCTTGTCGATCTCGTCAATGTAAACGATGCCGCGTTCAGCAGCTTCGGTGTTGTAATCGGCAGACTGCAAAAGTCGGGTCAGAATACTCTCTACGTCTTCTCCCACATAACCTGCTTCGGTAAGGACGGTGGCGTCTGCGATACAAAAAGGTACCTGCAGGATTTTTGCCAGCGTGCGAGCCAGGTACGTTTTACCAGTGCCTGTTTCGCCTGCCATGATGATGTTCGATTTTTCAATCTGTACATCGCTTACTTCCGACTTGCGCTGCATGAGTCGCTTGTAATGATTGTATACAGCCACCGAAAGAACACGTTTCGCCTGATCCTGACCGATCACATATTCATCCAGGAATTTTTTGATCTCCTTCGGTTTGATCAGCTTGAAATTGGGAAGGTTTCCCATTTCCACTTTGTTCTTCTTCTCTTCCTGGAGGATCTGGGTGGCCTGCGTCACACACTTGTCGCAGATGTGGGCATGAATGCCCGAGATCATCAGGTCGACGTCCTTTTTATTCCTTCCGCAAAATGAGCAGGTTACTTCCGCCATGTGAATTATCCGTTATAGAGTGCCAGCGAAAAGACAAAAATAGTCAATTAATCGCCTAAAAGGCATTTCTTTTTTAACCCCCGAAATCGGTTGATTTACTACTTCGGCTTGTTTCTCTCGAGCACTTCGTCGATCAGACCGTATTCTTTCGCCTCAACGGCCCGCATCCAGTAATCACGGTCGGAGTCCTTTTCGATCTTGTCATAGGTCTGCCCGCTGTGTTTTGCCAGGATATTATACAAGTCCTTTTTCACCTCCAGCGTTTGCTTCAAAGCGATCTCCATGTCCGAGCTTTGACCCTGCATTCCTGATGAAGGCTGGTGGATCATGATCCGTGAATGGGGCAGAGAGGACCTTTTTTTGTTCGCGCCCGCTGTCAGCAGCACGGCACCCATAGAAGCCGCGAGGCCGGTACAAATCGTTGCCACGTCCGGGTTGACATACTGCATGGTATCATATATGCCAAGGCCCGCATAAACAGATCCGCCCGGGCTGTTGATGTACATAATGATATCCTTTTTGGGATCCGCCGATTCCAGGAATAGCAATTGCGCCGTGATCAGGTTTGCAACCTGGTCGTCGATTCCCATGCCCAGGAAAAGTATCCGATCTGATATCAATCGCGTGAATACGTCGATGGCGCGGAAATTTCCAGGCCTTTCTTCGATCACGTACTGGGTCATATTTTCGATTTTTTGCGCGTAACTGTCGATGGTGTTGCCGCTCATTCCGAGGTGATGGACGGCGTACTTTCTAAATTCGTTGTTCTGATTCATGATTCTTTTTTGATGAATAGTTCTAAGCTGTTAATCTATAGACGGCTGACTGACTTTTTTATTTGATCCACGGCAAATCCAGGAAATCGTGAACTCAATGTTACTAAGAATTCTTAAAAATCCGGTCAATTATTAAAATCAAAAAGGCCCTTTTTCAAGGGCCGTTCTGGCAACATATCCTTTTCGCTGAAGGTTCGCGAATCCCCGTTTTTGCATGCAACGGGAACAAATTTCTAATGATTGTGGTGTGCGTGTTCTTCGGCGAGTTTCTTGAATTCGTCGAGGCTCACCATTTTCTCCGTGATTGAAATATTCTCCCGGACGTACTTCATAATCTTCTCGTTGCGGATCTGATTGTACAGGCGCATGAAATTTTCGCCCTTCCCATCCTGTCCTGAGAGATAATTATCTGCGATCGAGTCAAACTTGTCACCCAGCTGCTCGGCGATGGCAGGTCCCCCGAATTGTTGAGCGATCAATTCTTTTGCACGTGCCCGCACTTCACCGGATTCAACGCTGAGCTTGTTGTCTTCAGCGATCTTGTTGCGAATAAGATCCCATTTCAATCCCGTTTTGTAATCATCGAACTCCTTGCCGATGATGTCGTCGGTGATACGGCCCTCACCGGAAGCTTTGAGCCAGGTCTTCAGAAAATTTTCCGGCATATTCACTTTCGTGTGGTCGACCAACGCGTGTTGAATTTCATGATCAAGCAGATGATCAGTTTCTCTTTTGTAGTTCTCGGAAACGGTTTCCTTGATTTTGGCCATGAACTCTTCTTCGTTTTTGGTCACATCCTTTCCAAAAACTTTATCGAACAATTCCTGGTTCAGTTCTGCTGGTTCAACGTGACTGATGTTGTTAACTTTAAGGGAGTAGGTGCCACTAACGGTTGCCACTTCTTCTTCAGAGATGTTGAGCGCCTGTGCAACAACCTGTTTGTCATCAGACAATTTGCCGGCATCAAAAGAAACCTCGTCTTCTTTTTTCAGCCCGATGAATTTCTTTTGCTCTCCCTTGTTCAGCTTGTTGATCTGGATATAAGATGATTTCTTATTGCCGGACGCATCCGTTACTTCGCCAAAAAGGTTATCATCCGCCCCGCTGGCTTCAGGGTAGGTTATGTTTCCAAACTGGCGCCTCACATTATCCAGCGTTTCATCAATCACTTTTTTGTCGACTTCGATCGGGTGTGACTTTACCTTGATCTTCGAAAAATCAACGGAGAAATCTTCAACCAGACCGACCTGGAATTCAAATTCAAATTCTTTCTGGGTTTCCCAGTCGATGAGTTTTGCTTTCTCTTGATTGGGGAGTGGATCTCCGAGAATATTGAGTTTCTTCTCTTTGATGTAATCTGATACTGAATGAGAAAGCAGGTGGTTCACTTCTTCAACAAGAATAGAACGGCCAAACATCTTACGCACAACGCCAGACGGCACTTTGCCCTGGCGGAAGCCTTTGATGTTCATCTTACGGGAATACTCTTTTACTTTTTCTTCCACTTTCGGCTGGTAGTCGCTTTCATTGAGCGTGATCTTGATGAGACCGTCCGTTGCCGATGCTTTGTCGAGTGTGATGTTCATTTTAAAAAGTTACAGGTTCCAATTTCCAGGTCCCAGATTCTCATTCGAAGCCGGCTTGACACCTGCAACCTTGAATCTGCAACCTATTTAATGCGCCGATGACGGGGCTCCGATTTAGCTTTGCTGCATCGGGGCAAGCTCGAACCTGCCCCGTAAAACGGAATCTCCTCAACAACAATTTCTGTGCGGATGAAGGGACTCGCCCCGATAGCCATCGGGGCCCCACGCCTTCTCGGCACTTGTGCGGATGAAGGGACTCGAACCCCCACGCCTTTCGGCACCAGATCCTAAGTCTGGCGCGGCTGCCAATTACGCCACATCCGCTTGATGTGTCTTCGGTTGTGGGCACAGGCACCAGATTCTAAGTCTGTCCCGAAGAACGCTTCGATTCTCCGGGATTGTCCCGAAGAGCGCTTCGATTCTTCGGGATTGTCCCGAAGAGCGCTTCGATTCTTCGGGATTGCCAATTACGCCTGCCCTGTCTCGTCGGGGCCACAACCGTATGCCCATCTGAAGCCATTCGACCCCAGTTGGCGCTTTCAGACATTCCGGAATCGATTTCAAATTCAACCGCGCTGCGCAGGAATTTCCCCGGAAAAACTTTTGTTCCTTATCCGAAGGCGAAATGTGTCTACGAATGCCTGATCCCTTTCAAAAAACAATGTTTTTCTTAAAAGGGAGTGCAAATTTAGAGATAATTCGTTAGCATAGAAGTCCCAAAAGAAATCAGGTGGTAACAACGGCGGTAATAGATTCAGTTGAGGAGAAAAGAGAGATCATCAGCCGTTACCGCAGGCTTCTGCGAAAGGCTAAACCCGTTCTCAAAGGTGACGACGCAAAGCGCATCAAACGTGCTTTCACGCTGGCGCTTGAGGCTCACAAGGATATGCGCAGGAAATCCGGGGAGCCATTTATTTTTCATCCACTTACGGTCGCTGAAATTTGTGTCGAGGAGATCGGACTGGGTACCACCTCCATCATTGCTGCTCTGATCCACGATGTTGTAGAAGACACCGACATCGAACTGGTTGATATCGAAAGGATGTTTGGCAAGAAGATCGCCAAGATCGTCGATGGACTCACCAAGATCCGTGGCGTGTTTGAGTATGGCACTTCGCAGCAGGCCGAGAACTTCCGGAAGATGCTCTTCACCCTTTCGGAAGACGTGCGGGTCATACTCATTAAGCTCGCTGACAGGTTGCATAACATGCGCACCCTCGACAGCATGCCGCGAAACAAGCAACTAAAAGTCGCGTCCGAAACCATTTATCTATATGCACCGCTGGCGCACCGCCTGGGGTTGAATGCAATCAAAACCGAACTCGAAGACCTCTACCTTCGGTTCACAGACAATGCCGTGTACCGCGACATCGCCAACAAGATCGATGAGACGCGGGCGTCCCGGAATAAATTCATCAAACAGTTTGTAACACCCATCAAAGAAGAGCTGGATCACCTGGGTGTTGAGTATGAGATCAAGAGCCGGCCAAAATCCATATTCTCGATCTACAACAAGATGCGCAAGCAGAATATACCCTTCGAAGAAGTGTATGACTTGTTTGCAGTGCGGATCATTATCGATGCTGCGTTGGAGCAGGAGAAATCCTACTGCTGGCAGGTGTATTCGATCGTAACGGATTACTACACGCCCAACCCCGATCGCCTTCGGGATTGGATCAGCACGCCGAAAGCCAATGGTTATGAATCACTGCACACCACGGTGATGGCGAAGAACGGTCAATGGGTTGAGGTTCAGATCCGAACCAAACGAATGGACGAGATCGCTGAAAAAGGATATGCCGCGCATTGGAAGTACAAGGATAACGCTGGCAACCACGAGTCGAACCTGGAGAAATGGCTGGTACGGGTGCGTGAACTGCTTGAACGGCAAGATCTTACGGCACTGGAATTCGTCGACGATTTCAGGGGAAATCTTTTTAATGAAGAGGTATTCGTTTTTACGCCCAAAGGAGAGCTTAAGACCATGCCAGTAGGCGCCACCGCTTTGGATTTCGCATTTGAAATACACACCGACATTGGGGCCAAATGCATCGGGGCCAAAGTGAACCAAAAGCTGGTGCCAATCAATCATGTGCTGAAGAACGGGGACCAAATTGAAATATTGACGTCCTCAAAACAAAAGCCCAACGAAGACTGGATGCGCTTTGTGGTCACGCAAAAAGCAAAATCGAAAATCAAGGATTTGCTGCGTGAGGACAAACGTCATATCGCCGATGACGGCAAAGAAATTTTACAGAGAAAACTCAAGCAGTTGAAACTTGACGCTACGCCGCTGGTATTCGAAAGCATGCGTGCATTCTTTAATATCAATTCACAATTCGAATTATACTATGAAGTCGGGTCAGGACGAATCGGCCTCAACGAACTGAAGCGGTTCAAGGAGCACAAGCCCGACCCGATATCAAAACCCCGCGTTGAGGAAGCCAAGCCACATGATCATGAAACCCCCACCCAAAAAGGTCAGTACGATGACGTTTTGCTCATCGGGGAGGACATGGACGTCGTTGAGTACAAGCTGGCAAAATGCTGTACACCCATTCCCGGCGATGAGGTGTTTGGGTTTGTCACCGTGAGTGAAGGAATCAAGATTCATCGCACTAATTGTCCCAACGCGCCTGAACTGCTTTCGAATCATGGCAACCGGGTTATCAAAGCCAAATGGACTTCTCAGCACGAAGTAGCGTTCCTGACCGGCTTGAAAGTCATCGGCACGGATCGCGTGGGCCTCATCAATGACGTGTCGAAGATCATTTCTGAGGAACTCAAAGTGAACATGAGCTCCATAGCATTCCGTACCGACCAGGGAATTTTTGAAGGAGAGATCATGTTGTACGTAAACGATACCCGCCATCTGGACTTGTTGATCAGCAAGCTTGAGAAAGTTGAGGGTGTGGTAAAAGTGGCACGATTCGATTCAGCCACCATCAGTCGGCACTAATCCGAAAGCTTAAATTTTAGCCTTTTTCCCCTCTTTTTTTCTGACACGATTTAAGATCGCAAAAACTATATTTACGGTTGATTATGCCTTTGAACGCCAAACTGTACGACGAAGTAAAAAAGATATTCACGGCTTATCTTGAGAACAAAGAGCTGCGTAAAACGCCCGAACGGTACGCGATTATGGAAGAGATTTATTCGCTGGACGGACACTTCGATGTTGAGTCACTCTACCTGAACATGAAGAATAAAAATTACAGGGTGAGTCGGGCCACGGTTTACAACACGTTGGATTTATTGGTGGAATGCGATCTTGTAACACGACACCAGTTCGGCCAGAACCAGGCACAGTATGAAAAATCCTATGGTTCCCGCCAGCACGATCATTTGATCTGTACAGATTGTCATAGCGTGGTCGAGTTTTGTGATCCACGCATTCAAACGATTCAAAATACGGTGGAAGAATTACTGCAATTCAACGTAGTACACCATTCGTTGATATTATACGCGAACTGTACGAAATCCAACTGCGAAAAAAGAAAGTCATGAACTTTGAACAGGAAACGAAATCAAACGCGCTCATCCTGCGTATCTCCGGCGACCTGATTGGGGAAGACAATGGGACGCGGCTTCTGGAAGCTGCCAATGAAGCGATCGCAAGCAAGACAGCGACCTGCATCATCGACATTTCAGGGTTGAGGTACATCAATAGCAGTGGGATCGGTGTTTTGATCACCATACTTACTAAATTCCGCAACAAAGGTGGTGAGGTCTATTTGATGAAACCCTCCGAGAGCGTGAAAAAGCTTTTAGTGATTACGAAGCTCAACGCCATTTTTCAGGTAGTACAGTCGGAAGAAGAAGCATTAAAACTCGCAAAAAAATAACCTCCCCATGAAAGTTGATGTATTGTTAGGCCTTCAGTGGGGCGATGAAGGCAAGGGAAAGATTGTGGATGTGCTCGCGCCGAAGTATGACGTAGTGGCGCGGTTTCAGGGTGGCCCCAATGCCGGCCATACCCTTGAATTTGACGGAATAAAGCATGTATTGCATCAGATTCCATCTGGCATTTTCAGAGCTTCAACCAGGAATGTGATCGGCAACGGCGTTGTTCTAGATCCGATAGTTTTCCAAACAGAAATCGAAAAACTCCGGAAATTTAATCTGGATATTAAGTCGAACCTTTTCATTTCAAAAAAGGCAACACTGATTGTTCCTACGCATCGTTTGTTGGACCAGGCACAGGAGAAGTCGAAAGGTGATGATAAAATCGGTTCAACGTTGAAGGGCATTGGCCCCTCGTATCAGGACAAAATTGGGCGGCAGGGCCTGCGCGTGGGAGATGTTCTTTCGTCGAATTTCAAAGAGAAACTAAACAAGCTTGTAAGCATTCACCTCGAAGTACTTAAGCGTCATGATATTCCATTCAATTGGGAAGAGCTGGAGTTACAGTTTCTTCAGGCCGTAGATTTTCTGAAACAGTTTACGTTGATCGACAGCGAATATTTTCTGAACAAGGAGCTGACATCGGGATCTTCAATACTTGCGGAGGGCGCGCAAGGCTCATTGCTGGATATTGATTTTGGAAGTTATCCTTTTGTAACGAGTTCGAGCACCGTTACGGCAGGCGCCTGTACCGGACTCGGAGTAGCACCGTGCCATATTGGGGAAGTCTACGGAATATTTAAGGCCTATAGTACACGCGTCGGTAGCGGTCCTTTTCCAACAGAACTTCTAAATGAGGAAGGAGAAGTCATGCGAAAGGAAGGCAATGAATTTGGCTCTACTACCGGACGTCCGCGCCGATGTGGGTGGATTGATCTCCCTTCATTGAAGTACTCGATAATGATTAATGGAGTAACTCAGCTTTTGATGATGAAGGCTGATGTGTTAAGTATTTTCAAGTCCATCAAAGTATGCACACGGTATAAACTGATCGACGGCACAGTGACAGACCAGGTGCCCTATGAATTGATAAACGAAAAAATTACCCCGGTTTATACCGACTTGAAAGGCTGGGATTGCAGCCTGAAAGGCCTTTCTGAGAAACAACTTCCTGAAGAACTACAGAATTATGTGAAATTTTTAGAGGACCACCTTGGGGTACCTATCTCATTGATTTCCACGGGTCCAGATCGCACGGAGACCATCCATCGCTTCAGGTAGAGTGCCTGGGTAGCGAAATTCTTCTGATTTCAGGCTTGCGTATCAAATCTCACCACTTATCTTTGCAGTCCGTTTTGGGCAGGAGGCTTGAAATTGGGGTTAAAAGGGGGTTTTGGGGTGGTAGATAAGGAGCCACGGTTAAGACCGACAAAATACCGAGGGTTTAGGGCTTAGTCAGGGCGGAGGTTCTGATAG
>JBGAFJ010000007.1:0-131181 GCA_044227305.1 Cyclobacteriaceae bacterium
ATATCACTGCATACAGGTACGTTCACGACCGCTGTCCCTACCGGCTCCGGATTAATCGTCACCGTCACTGTGAACGCATCTCCTAAACAGCCTGCTCCTGATACAGGTACTACCGTGTACACTACATTCACCGGTGCATTCGTAGTGTTCGTCCACGCATCGTTGGTAAGTACGTTCGCTGGTTGGTTAGTAGCTACTGCCGGTGAGCCTGCACTCGCTGTCAAGCCTCCATTATTGATGGCTGTAATGTTATATCCTGTTGCCGCTACCGAGCCCCCTGTCGTCGTTAATGTATAACCCGCTCCGATCGCTACATCACTGCATACCGATGTGTTCGCCGGAACTACTCCTACGGGCTCCGGATTTACTGTTATCGTAACCGTGAAAGCATTGCCTAAACAACCTGCACTGCTGACAGGTACTACGTTGTATGTGATCGTTGCCGGTGCTGTGCCTGTGTTGGTCCAAGCATCATCGGTCAATACGTTCGCTGGCTGATTACTTGCCACCGCAGGTGAGCCTGCACTCGCTACCAGTGTGGATGGATTGCCTATCGAGGTGATGTTATATCCCGAGGCACTCACGCTCGTGCCTGTCGTAGTGAGAAGAGCCCCACTGCCAAGGGCTGCATCACTGCATACCGTCGCTGTCGCAACAACTCCTACGGGCATTGGCTTGAGCCTGATTTCGAAATTTATCGGCGCACTGGTACAACCCAGTTTCGTAGCCGTTACGGTTGCCATGCCTACGATGTCAGTGAGACCTGTATTCGTGCCAAAGGTCCATGCCGGAATATTTCCTGTGGTACCTGTGCCAGCGGCGAGGCCAAGCGCAGCGAAATTTGTAACACTCCAATTGTAACTTGTTACTGGGTCAATGTTCGTGACAAAGGTTACTGCCGGTTGAGCGAAACCTGGACACTCAACGATATCTGCCTGCGGTGTGAGAACCGGAATTGGATTGAATGTGATATCTACCTGATCGGTTCCGACACAGAAGTTGCCATCAGTAACTGTTAGAGTGTATGTAAATGTTGTGGCGCTGGCTACCGTCCTGGTCAGGATTGGATTAGATGCTGTGCTGTTGCTAAGTCCCGTTGTTGGCGACCAACTGTAGGTATAACTACCGTTGCCTCCAATTCCCGTCGGGCTGCCACCCAGTGCTACGCTCGATCCACTGCATAACGTCGCATCTGAACCCGCCGCGGCAACAACAGCAGGATTCACCACTACCGTCACTACTCGTGCTGCACTCTGGCAGCCAAGAACGGTCTGGGTTACATAATATTGATACGTGCCGGCAACACCACTCACGGTCGGAGTATAACTCGCACCCGTCTGTACGTTGGTCGTCAATGACGCATCCGAATACCAATTGAAAACTGCTCCACCCGCACCACTGGCCGTCAGCGTTGGATCAGTACCTCCAACACAGATCGGTGTCGGACTCGCTGCGGTGGGTATCGCTGGAATGGGATTGAATGTAATATCTACCTGATCGGTTCCGACACACAAGTTGCCATCAGTAACTGTTAGAGTGTATGTAAATGTTGTGGCGCTGGCTACCGTCCTGGTCAGGATTGGATTAGATGCTGTACTGTTGCTAAGTCCCGTTGTTGGCGACCAGCTGTATGTATAACTACCGTTGCCTCCAATTCCCGTCGGGCTGCCACCCAGTGCTACGCTCGATCCACTGCATAACGTCGCATCTGAACCTGCCGCGGCAACAACAGCAGGGTTCACCACTACTGTCACAACTCGTGCTGCACTCTGGCAGCCTAGAACGGTCTGGGTTACATAATATTGATACGTGCCGGCAACACCACTCACGGTCGGAGTATAACTCGCACCCGTCTGTACGTTGGTCGTCAATGACGCATCCGAATACCAATTGAAAACTGCTCCACCCGCACCACTAGCCGTCAGCGTTGGATCAGTACCTCCAACACAGATCGGTGTCGGACTCGCTGCGGTGGGTATCGCTGGAATGGGATTTACAGTAACCGTCACACTTGATGTCGCCGTGCAGCCATTGCCATCCGTAACAGTCAAATTATAGGTAGTCGTTACAACGGGACTCACTACCGGATTTGATGCTGTGCTGACCGTTGCCACGCCAACCTTCCAATCATAGGTGTACGAGCTGCTTCCACCAGTCGCAGTGGGCGTACCACCCAGTGTTGTATTTGACCCCGTGCAGAGAGGCCTATTCGCACCCGCATCGGCGACCGGCAGGGGATTTACTGTGACAGCAACCGCGTCTGTTCCCGTGCAGAGGTTTGCATCGGTGACCGTCAAAGTCAATGTAACCGTTGCCAGCCCGCTAAATATCGGTGTTGCCGAAGTCGGGTCATCAAGGTCGGCACCAGGACTCCAACTATATGTGTACGGGCCTGTACCACCACTGGCACTTCCGTTGACGATGACGGACGAACCGAAGCAAACATTTTTGTCCGGACCGGCATTTGCAACGGGCTTAGGATTTACGGTCACTGTGGCGTTGTCTCCCGGAGAAACACATCCTTTCACATCTGTAACTACCAGCGTAAAGGTTGTGGAATTCAGACCACTGAAGACCGGGTTTGCAATATTGGTTGCACTCAAACCGACGACCGGACTCCAGCTGTATGAGTACGGAGATGTACCGCCAGTACCTGACCCGTTTAAGGTAGCCGATGATCCCTGGCAGACGCTTACAGGTCCACCAGCATTCGCAGTGGGCAATGGGTTAACGGTAACGGCCACCGTCGGAGCGAGAGAGACGTTGCATCCCGTCGCTGGTTGAGTTGCTTTGACCGTGAGTGTAACGTTAGCAAGGAGGGCCGATGTTGAAAGGCCTATTGAACCTCCGGTACCGGCAACTATTCCACTTACGGGGACACCTCCATTAAAAACCTGATAGTTTATACCAGCCTCCGTGCCATTGACTGTAATCAAAGCACTGCCGCCGGAGCATACTTGTGTTGATGCCGGGACAACCGCCGGAGCCGCTGAGGGCAATGGATTAAATATGACGCTGACCGCAGAAGATTGAGGTGACTCGCAAAATGTAGGGGCGATAACATCTACGATTGAGACCGTGTAACTGCCGGAATTGGCCGGCAACTCTGCAAAATTAATACTTGATGTAGTCTGCCCAGTGAACACACCGTCTTTGTACCATCTGTAATTCGTTCCTCCTGATGTGCTCAGGGTTACCGTACCAGCACCCTGACATTGATTAATCGGGCCAGCGGGGCTGATCACAGGAGCGGCCGGAACGGCGTTGACAGTTACTGTAACACTCTGAGTATTATCTATGCAACCTTGACCGTCAGTGACAGCCAGGTTATAGGTTGTGGTGCTGGCGGGGCTTACGACCGGGTTGCTCAACGTGCTGCCACCCGTCCAGGAATAAGTATATGTTCCGTTTCCACCCGTTGCTGTCGGTGAGCCACCAAGGGTAGTGCTTGATCCATTGCAAATAGCACGTGCTGCACCTGCGTTTGCTACGACCTGTGGAAGTATCGTGACCACTTTGGTGTCCTGCACACTTCCACAATTTCCACTTCCCGTAACGGTAAGTCTAAAAGTTATATTTCCGGTTTCTGAAGGACCGGGCGTATAAGTCGGGTTGGCGGTCGTTGCGTTCATTAATGTACCCGTGCCATTAGAGGTCCACAACAATGTTCCATTGCTCGACGTCGCATCGGCAAAATTGGAATAGTTTAATCCATAACAACTCACATCATCCGCACCGGCAAACACGGTCGGAGCAGCGTAACTATTCAAAACAGCTGAAGCGATCGGATCCCCGACGGCAAAGCCGTTGATGGAAAGATCGGGGCCTCCAAGAGAAATCCGCTGAATGGTTTCGCCTAGCGCAGCAGATGTGGCGCGCATCTCCAATCCGGAAATAGTTAGCGTGTTTATGCCCACATTGTTTCCCGGATTAATCTGAGATAAGGAAACACGAATCAAATTTGCGTTGATAGTGAACGTCACCCCGACATCGACACCTCCACCCGGTCCCGTAAACGAAACGGAGCCAGTTCCTGGTTTGAATTCAAAAAAGGCATTGGTAGGCTGGATATAGATGTCAGCTGACGCGACAGCGATAACGAAATCGGTCGGCGAAGTTTCCGTGAGAACGATCGGCGAAATGGGTGTATAACTGGTGCTTACGCAGAGTTGATCGGCGCCAAAACCGCCTGAAATTGTTACCTGACCAAAGGCCGAAAATGAAAGAAATAACGATACCAGACAGCTGGAGAGAAGAGAATAAAGGCTTTTGCGGCTGGTAAAATGGGGCATGTACAGGCTGCGGGCTATTCTGATACTTTAAATCGCTTCAAAACTCTAAAAGTAACCCAAATTTGGCAGGTTTTACGCCTATTGCGAGAACTTCCCATCCTGATTTACTTTTATCAACGTCATTTTGAATTCCCCAGCGTCAGGCTTGCCGGTCCGCATGGTACCAATCAGCAAAATCCGCCCGTCCGGGAGCTCTTGAACTGATCCGCAGGTATCTAAACCTTCACCTCCGAAAATAATCGGAAGGCTCCAGGTTGGAGTACCGGATGCATCACATTTTGTCAGCATCCAGTTCTGGTTGTCATTGAAACTTTTTTCATTGGTCACCAACAAGAAGCCTCCGTCTTGGGTGGAGAATACCCCCGTATTTTCCGGCACATTGTTCCCTAACTTGAGGGACAACGGTTTTCCGAACACCGGTGTGCCCAGTAATTTTGAAACATAAGCATCAGAGACCTTGGCACTGGTGGTGCCGTACTGCAAGCCACTCATAACAAAATCGGTGGAACCCTGTGTTGTCTTCACTGAAACCGCGCTCATTTTTTCGTCTGCATTTGAATCTCCAATGATATATTCAATACCGCTCGGATCACCTGTCGCCCCAACGCTATAAACCCAGTAGTTGAAGTCACCATTCGGATGTCCCGCGGCGACCTTGTTTGAATAGCCTAAAACATAATACTGGCTCGCGCTCAACTGGACCACTTTTACCGCTGCGTCATACGCCCCTGGTCCATACGACTGAGTCCAAATCGGATCGCGTGCGAGCTGCGTCGAAAATTTCAACTGCAATGCATCACGTTCATCATTAGGAGCCGTAGGCGGATCCACTTTCAGACTCTGATTACTGGTAGAACCTGCAACCAGAAACCCGGTTGAGACTGGGGTTACCGATGCGGCATCTTCGTCAGAGCCACCGCCAAAAGAAACGGTAGCGCTGTCGATGGGCGTAAAATCCATCGTCAATGTCATAATCTTTATGTCGCGATCAGTAGGCGTCGTGTAGGTATTGCCCAACGCAACCAATGTGTTAGCAGAAGTCAACTCAATGTCGCGGGCTTCGTCATTGTTGGGACCGCCCAGGTGTTTTTCGGCCAGGACATTTCCGTGCGCGTCGGCTTTCACCAAATACCACTGACTGGTCTTCTCTACCCCGCTTGGCTTGGTGGTGCCAAAGAGAATGAACGTACCGTCCGAAAGAGCAATCACATCAGCACCTGTCTGGTCGCCATCTCCCCCATAGAACTTCACAAATGAGTAATCATTGGGATCCTTAATGGTCAGCGAAGAGTCACAGCTAATTGCTAAAATGAGTACTAAAAACGGTAAAATGAACTTACGTAAACGGATCATTTGCCCTTTCCTCCTTCCTCTCTCTGGATCTTCCTCGAAACGCTTTTGGTCCTGGCCTTCCTGACTTTCCTGGGGTCATAGATGGGCCGGATGAATCCAAACGAAATCGACACATTGTCGAGTCTGAAAATGTCTGCCGTATAACGATACTTAGTGAGGTTGGGCGCCATGTAAGCGTCGGGATTACCGATTTGACCGGAGTTAAACTTCGAAGGATCCTGATAATAGATTGTGTTCTGATCAGTGAGGTTCGACATGCCTCCCATGTAGCGAAGGTCCACATAAAGAAAATCTTTACCCCACTTATACTTCACACCTCCGCCAAACACAAACGATCGATTCAACAGATTTCGCTGGTAAGTGACCGACTCACTGGGACCTTCCGCTACCAACTGAGATCCGGTAGTCTTGGAATCAGTAAACACCATGAGATTGTCTGCACTGATGAGATAATTCAACGCCACACCCACATAACCGAAGGGCCTGATATTACCCTTATCGTAGGAATACTTGAAATATAATGGGACGTCGATCCAGTTTTGACTTGCGGAAAGATCCAACTTATCACCAGCGCCAAAAATATCGGTGCGGACTCTTTTGTATCCACGCGTAGCGAAATTCAGTTCTAAGCCCACGCTTAGGTTGTCATTGATGTTCCAATCCAACCCGGCACCTCCCTGGAATCCAAGTTTCAATGTGTTGTTGGTGGGCATCCCATAAGGTTCGGTGCTTACTGTATAAATAGTCCGGTACAGCGAAGTATTGAACCCGAGACGAAAGTGTGGTGTGAAGATCGGAGTGGCTGTGAACTTCTTGCTGAGATACACGATGTCAATAGGATCCTTGTCTTCCGTCGCAACATATTCCGGGTCGACTTTCAGCAATTTCAGATATGAATCGTCTGCCGCCAGCGGATTGTCAAGAATAAGATATGCCTGACAAAGCAACAGATAAGCCCGGACGGTGTTTTCCTTCGAGAGCCCTTGCTCTGGACATCTTCCCAGGATGGTTGGAATAGAGTAAAAATGACCTGCACTGAATTCAGCCTCCGCATGCGTCAATGCCAGGTCACAGTCACTGCCCTGGGCGTAGAGATGACGAGGGCAGGCAATTAAAAGTAGTCCCGCGATAAAAAATAGGGCCGTTTTCTTCATCAAAAATCACTAATCAATAAGCTTTTACACGTCGATTCATAACCGATACCGTTGCCTACATATATCTCCCACTCCTCTTTCGTCATATTGCGCTTCAGTTTCGGACAAATCTGCTCTGCCAGTACCCTGGGGTCCGTCTGCCATACCCGAATCTCTCCGTTGTTGCAGGATGCCAGCAGATAATCCGAGTTTTTGGTGAATGCGAGCCTCCAGATATTGCTGTTGTTGATGTCCATAACTACCGGGAGATCCTCTTCCTCGTGATCCACCACCCACATTTGCAATTTCTTGTCATACCCGGCGCTTGCCAGCAGCAATCCATCCGGGCTGAACTCAACGTCAGAGACACCTGCGTTGTGGCCGCGTAATTCTTTTTCGACTTCCTGCGTGCTGTAGTTGAACAGCTTCACAGATCCTTTCCACTTTGAATCCTTGTCTAGAAACTCTGTACCGTAAGCGAGCACAGGTTTATCAGGGTGGAACGCAACACATAACACACGCACCTGATTCACAGACTCGTCAAACCTGAGCTCATACTCATTGGTTTTCAGGTTCATCATGATCAGTTGGCCTGTTGCCGCCGCTCCCGCCATCCATTCGCCGTCAGGGCTTATGTCGATGGATTTGATGTCATAAGGTAATGTCGCGAGCATTCGTCCCTGGCCTGTAACGGCATTTGCGAAGCGAACGGTCCGATCCGCGCCCACCGAAATGAAGCCTGAGTTGTCCGGTAAAAATTTAATATCGTTTACGTAGCCCTTGTGACCTCGCACGATACCTGGCTTTTCACCGGGTTGATCAAGGCGAAATATCTGGATCATCGAAGAATCACTGCCATTCACCAAATACTTTTCATCGGGGCTCAGTGCCAACACCCGGTTGGGATAAGGATTAAAGTCGATCAGGTTATCTGCGGTAAGCTTCTGATAGTCTCCTTTGAAAATTCTTCCGTCATTCCCGGTGGTATAAAAAGATGAACTGTTTTTCGACACCGCCAAGGCAAACATCTTATTCTTCAGGTTACCGGGCACTTTTACCTGGTTATAATTGAAGTTCTCTGACAGTTTTGCGATTGAGTAATACAACCCCTTGAAAACATAGGGATCGTACTTGTGCCCATCGTATTTGGTGTGATATAGATAGCCCTGCATTGCCAGTAAACCCGCCAGATCCTTGTCGTCCATGGTCACCGACTTTGCCTCCATAGATTGTGCTACAGAGAGGTAGAGCAAACGATTGGCATCATCGCGTGCTTTCTGTGCAATCACTGTTTGCTTGATGGCTTCTTCTTTCGCTGCGGTTTCAAGTTTCGAAGCGGCGATTGCTTTCTGTTCCTGAAGCAGCGCGTTGCGATACTGGGTTTCAGCTTCGATAAGCGCCGATTTTGCCTGTTTCAGCGCTTCCTCAACTTTTATGTTGGCTGCCTCAACTTCCTTCTGGCGTTCGATAGCAATTTTGGTCTGTCGTTCGGCGATATCGCGCTGCTGATCGGCTTCAAGCTTAGCCTCGATAGCCTTCTGTTCGTTATTAATTGCTGCGTCCCTTTGCTTTCCCGCCTCAATGGTTTGAATCAGTCCATATAACATGAAAAGCACCGCGATGACGGTCGCCGTTCCCAATACAATAGAAGTTACACGCGCGCGACGCAGCAACCTTCGCTGCATCATCTCCTGATTCTTGAGCTCGGCTTCATATGTAATCCTGCTCGTGTCGAGGAACACAATGGCGCGCTCAAAAGCAACGTCGTAACGCTGCGCCCAAATGCGGGTCGGTTTCTGCTTTTTTTGCCAATTCAGAGCGAGCTGCAGATCCGGAGGCCTCCAAAGTCCAGCCTTTCCGGTTTGATACAGCGCAGCGGCATTTGATATCCGCTTGTACAAGGCCGCTGATTCAAACTCCTCTTCCACCCAGTTCGAAAGCCTGTTCCAGATACGCATCAAGCTTTCGTGCGACAGTTCGATGTTTGTATTACCGGTAAGCGTTACATGACTTCCCGGCATCAGGAAGGACCTTCCAATCCTTCGAAAATTCTCGACCACTTTGATGACTTCATCTTCACTGGCGCCCGAAAGCTCGGATACCAACTTAACCTTTGAGGGTCGTCGTAAACCCTGGTTCTCTTCATTCTTTTCGGTGATGCTTTTAAACAACACCTCGGCAATCTCCTTCTGAGTTGCAGAAAGTTCTTCATACGCTTCATTCGCGTGCAGCGACAACGCCTGACTGATGCGACCAATGGCGTTATAATGGCGAAGATCCATCGGTTCGCCTGGCTCGCGATTGGCAGCCCAGTAATCCCACGTGCGCATCAACGCATGCTGCATGATGGGAAGCTGATCCTGGTGATCGCTGATGTCCGCAAGAATCTTCTTCACCAGGCGTGAAGTGATTTTTCCACCACCTACCGCCACAGGGCCCTCAATGGCAAGCCTTCTCTCCGCACGATTCATTTGCGGAACGAGATAGTTGCTTTCATTGATCATGTCTGTGAGGCCCGGGAACACGGTACACTCGCCGATAAAATCGGAACGCATGGTCAATGCGACGTAAATGGGTAGGTCACGCTGGTGAACCGCGTTTAAAATCAGATTTACATACTGAGCGGCTTCATTCGTCGGCTCTTCACCGAGTTCACGATAACGCAGCAACTCCTCAAATTGATCAACCAGAAAAAATACGTTCTCATGTTCTATGCGCTGCATGTACTTTGCAACTTCTATCAGTCCATCGGGTCCGCTTTGCAGTACCGATTTAATAATGGCGCCTTGGATGGGTTTGTCTTCTGGCTGAATTTTACCTGAAGCCTCCAGGTGATTTACTATTGAATCGGTAAGATTAACGATCGGCGAACCTCCCGGACGCGTAGTGATGACCTGCCAGTTCGGACTCATGCCCGTCATGAATCCGCCGTAGAGCACGGGCACCAATCCGCAATACATCAAACTGGATTTTCCACTTCCGGAATAACCCATGATGGTGACCGAATGATGTCGTGAGAGCTTTAAAAGGATTTCGTCGACCTGCCCCTCCCGCCCGAAGAACAGCTGAGACTCTTCAATGCTGAAGGGCCGGAGGCCCGGAAACGGATTGATGCCGATAAGCTCCAGACCCTCCTCGGGTTGGTTGTTATCATCCGTTAATTCTCCCGCCTGTACGGAATAATTCAGCATTGGGGTATTATAGAATTCAGAAAATTAACAAATTAACCTTGAACCTGTTAGAGCCAGTCCGAATGTTTAAAAAATCACCTGTCTTTGGTCTGTCCCAGGCAGCTTCAGTTCAAAAAATCCTTGAAAAATAGGTGAATTTAGACATATTCCAAAACCCGGTCTGCCAGCTTCACATTTTCGGCCAAGAGTTCATACAGTAAATCCTTGTTGATCTTCAGCAAAACGCTCTTTTCATCGGAGATAATCTGGTTGGATTGCGCGAACCCGGGAACCGCCAGCATTTCGCCCAAAAATTGCCCAGGCGAGTATACTTCCTTTTGCTCGCCGTTTTGGTAAAACCGCACGGTGCCGCGGTAAACGATATAAAAGTTGTTGTTCGATTTCTCGTCAAGGGTCAATGACTGATTGGGGCTCAACACCTGCTCTTCTGAAATGTCAGCCAGAAATGAGAGATTGAGTCCTGATGTGTTGGCGAAAGTCTCCATCTCACTCAGGAACATGACTTTGTCAAAAATCATCGATTTCTCACCCGTGATGATAATCTCGTTCAAATCATCCGCAATGTCTTCGCCAAGCCGGCCCACATTCGCTTTGTAACTCTCCGGGTCGATCTCATAAAGGGCCCAAGCCGCCATCTCTCGGATCAGTTGATCAGGATTGAATTGCTGGGCAATCAGATCCAGCGTGAATTCAGGGATTTTGAGCAATCCTATTTGCTTGAGTACACATGCTTTTGTCCATCGGTTAGTTTGGGTAAAATCCCTGTTAATCAGAAACTTAAGAACAAGTTTTTCGTCGAGTTCTATGCGGGGGTAAAAGACTTCGAGTCGCTTAATTCGGTCCTGTTCCGACAAGTCGTCGAGGACCGGAATCACGCGTTGTTTTAATTGTTCCGACAGGAACACATCGAGCAGTTCGATCGCAAAAGCGGTTCCTTCAACAGTTCCACTTTCAATGTTCTCCTTCACGAGCTGAATCGATCTTGTATCATATAACATCGCCATCAACATATACACGTGCTCGATGTCATTGGCGATCTCCGCCCGCAGGGCGTCTTTCACATGCTTTGCGAATCCTTCATTGCCGAGCTCAGAGACGGCCGATAAATTCCAGCTCATGTCACCGATGTCGTTTTCGATGGCATACTTAATCCGGGAAATCTGGGAGATGCCTGCCTTGAAGCCCGCCTCACCCATGGCTAACAGGACTTTCGACAGGACGACCTTGTCCGGATAGTCGATCTTATTCCACAACAGGTCCTTCGCTCGTTGTCCTCCAATCCTACCAATAATCTGAATTATAAGTATCAGGGTATGAGTATTTTGACCAGATCTATAGAAAGCGCTGTCTAACTGATTTAATGCTTTGCCTCCGATGAGCACCAAAGCTCCCATTGCCTGATTACTGTACTGAGAATTTGACAAATTTTCGATCAGCGCCAGGATCACTTCCGGGCTGTTTTTCTTGATCGCAGTTTTGATCGCTGTATTCCTGACTTTTGGCTCTGAGTCGCCAAGAAGTTCAATAAGGAAGGACGTATACTCGTCGGTCGCGGTGTGCAGAAGCAATTCGGCTGCGTATTGGCGGTCGCCGGAATCCAGCGAACGTGCGAGGCGCATAAGCCTTGCCTTTGTGATGTCGCCGCCACTGTTGATGATCAACTCAAGATCGCTTTTTGAAAGGAGGTTCTTGTTGGCAATATCTGATTTGTGGGCGTTGAAACGAATCACGTATTTATCGGATACGGACAGTCCTTTGATTTCATTCATCCGCCGCTGGGCATACTCACGGGTTTCTTCCTGGTCGTTGCGGATCAGGTTATTGATCCAGTAACTCATGTTTGAAGGATTGATTTTTTCCAGGAGTTTGTAGGAGAACACTGCCTTCCCCGGAACGGTATGAAGCAATCGCGACTCAAGCTTCCGCGTGATTTGCTCGTAGCCGATTTCAAGTTTGTCGGATGTGGATTGCACGGTCTCAAGCTTCGAACGAATCTTGGCTTTGTATCCGGCATAGAGTTTACGGATTACCACAAAATACAAGCCCGCCAAAATGCTGATGAGCACCGGCATCCAGACGATTTTAAAAAACGGGATCGACGCAAAACTGAATATCAAAATACCGGCAATGAACCGGCCGGACTCGTTGACGACTCCCTCCACCTTCGATTGGATTCCAAAACGGTAACGGTTGTCAAGGGGAATGAATAACAACTTGAACATGGGGTTCTCGAGGGAGTCGCGGATCATGTTATTGAACAACCGGATCAACGCCACGAAAAGAAAAAAGTATACGAACGCCCTGGGTGCCATCTCTGGAGAATAGCCGAACACAATCCCTGTGAATGAGGCACTGATGGCAAACACCCCCACCACCAACGGCAAAAGAATCAAAGCTACCCGGATTCCGTAGTTGCTGACAATCCGATCGTTGACGAACGTTTGCATGACGAAGCTGAGTCCATAAATGGTTGCATTGAAATACGCCAGGAAGTTTGTGAGTTCACGTTGATTTGGATACTGCACTTTGATCAGTTCCTGGAAAGAAAATTGTCCGAAGATCAGCACCACCATAGAGATGATGAGGAATAAAGAGAGCAGCTTCGTGTACGGCTCAGTCAATACTTTGCGCATCGACGTTTCCCGTTTAACGGTATCATCAAATTCCTTCGGATCATTCTTGATCAGCGGAAACTTAAGAGACAGAATGATAAAGTGGATGGCAGACGCAAGTATTGCTAATATACAGATTATCAGATAGTTATCTGTCTGCGGGAAGAACGATGCGGTAATGGGAATGAGAACGTTGGCAAGGATGACCGCGACGAGCTGTCCCGTGTCAATCCACCCAATGATACGCTTGGACTGCTTGAAATTGAAGAGCCTTCCGAATATTCCCCAATAACTAAGCAGCAGGATCGCCGTCAGTGGCCCTGTCATGCAAAACATAAAAAAGATGATCGGCTCTTTGTACTCTTCGCTACCATAGTGGTATCCGATGTAGAAGAATGCCGTGATCACGACCACAGACAGGATCGT
The DNA here is from genome assembly GCA_044227305.1 of Cyclobacteriaceae bacterium. GTDB lineage: Bacteria > Bacteroidota > Bacteroidia > Cytophagales > Cyclobacteriaceae > ELB16-189. The sequence goes on from JBGAFJ010000007.1 coordinate 13,008, forward strand.
GGCGGTGGTGAGGTTTGAAAACTTGATGATGTTCTGCGCATATGAGAAAACCAACGTTGCCAGGATGCCGAGGACACCGGATGTAAGGAACGCCTTGTTCAGCTCACCACCCAGAGTACTGAGGAATAGTGATTCCGCAACAACGGAATAGGTCGCCAGGAATATTCCCATGAAAAACCCGGCGCCCAACATCAGCATAACCTGCAGCCGTTCTTCGGGCCTGACGTTCAAAAAGCTTAGGAGGCGTTCAATCACAGATGAAAGTTAAGGCTTTCCCGACAACAAATAAAAAAAGACCGGCATGAAGCCGGTCTTCCTTTCACACGTTTTATCTGAACACTTATTTCTTCACGACCGTAGAGTCTTTTTTCGCACCGCCATTCAGCTGTTCCTGCTTGAACGATTCATTCAAACCTTTCACTACTTCCTTGCTGATATCCATGGCGTTGTTTGCAAAAAGTAAATCGCTTTGAGCATTGTATTTCAATACTACCTGAAGACCATTCTGCTCGCCGTATGTTTTAAGAAAATCGGTAACGCGTTTGTATATCTCTTCATTGATCCTCTCCTGCTCGCCGATCATTTCCTGTGACAAAGATTGCTGGTACATTTCAAGGTTCTGACGTTTTTTGGCGAGGTCCTGTTCAACGGCCTGAGCCTGGCCCATCGTGAGGGTGTTGGCATTCCGCTGATACTGGGCGATCTCGTTCTGAAGACTCTGGGCGCGGGTCTGCAAGTCCTGGTCTAGTTTCTTGCCTTTTGCCTCAAGTTTGTCGCGGTTGATTTTGAAAAAATCAAAATTCTGAAGGACTGAATCGGATTGTATGTAAGCTATTTTCAAATCCTTGGGCAAAGACGACGATCCGGAAGATGTGGAGGATTTTGATCCCGCGAATTGCAAATAGTAAAGCGCGCCAACGGCAACCAAAAGAATCGCGTTCAGGATCAGTGATAGGTTTTTCATATTTAGTCAATTAGGGGCGCAAATATAATGGTAATATGGAATTACTGCTTATACCATTCGGCGTACATGGGATAGTTTCGCGCTGTCCGGGTGATCACTTCCTGCATTTCAGGACTGATATCCTTCACACGGCGGGCCGGCGTTCCGGCATACATACTTCCTGGCTCCACGATGGTACCTGGCAACACGACCGCGCCGGCAGCGATGACAGACTCTGACCCAATCACCGCACCATCCATAACGATGGCCCCCATACCGATCAGCACACGATCATGAACGGTGCAACCATGAACGATTGCATTGTGGGCGATTGAAACATCACTGCCGATGACGGTCGCGGCCCGCTGGTAGGTGCAATGGATGATCGCCCCATCTTGTATGTTCGTATTATTTCCGATGGTGATTGAGTGAACGTCTCCCCGTACCACTGCATTGAACCATACGGTGCAGTGATCTCCCATCGATACCTCTCCAACAACGACAGCAGTCTCTGCCAGAAAACAGTCGCTGCCAAATTTGGGAGTGTGTCCTCGAAGGGGTCTTATGATCGCCATGTTGATGTTGAATGGATGAGCTCCAAATCTAATTCAATTTAGCGACTGACAAGATGTCATTGAAACCTAAAAATAGTAAATTTGCTCCCTTGAAGAATCGAAGATGAAGGATCTGATTGGAGATTTAGACATTTTGGACAGCAAACAGGAAACTGCGGCGGCCGACACGATTGCCGACAAACCATCCCATGGGTCTCGGAAGCTCTACATTGAGAGTTACGGGTGCCAGATGAATTTCTCCGATAGCGAGATCGTCGCCTCGATTTTAAAGAAAGAAGGGTTCCAGACAACCTCTGATATCAATGAAGCGGACATCGTCTTACTCAATACGTGCTCGATCCGTGAAAAGGCAGAACTGACAGTAAGAAATCGACTGAACCACATCAATGGATTGAAAAAAAACAATCCGCTGCTGATGGTAGGCGTATTAGGCTGCATGGCGGAACGACTCAAATCAAAATTCCTTGAGGAAGAAAAGATTGTTGACCTCGTAGCCGGCCCGGATGCCTACCGGGATTTGCCGAATCTCATCTCCCAGGTTGATGATGGATCGAAAGCCGTAAATACTTTCTTATCGAGGGAAGAAACATATGGCGACATTGAGCCCGTTCGATTGGATTCCAACGGTGTCACTGCATTTATTTCCATTATGCGCGGTTGCGACAACATGTGTTCCTTCTGCGTGGTGCCGTTCACGCGTGGCCGTGAACGAAGCCGCAATCCGGAATCTATTGTTGCTGAAGCGCGCGACCTTTTTGCCCGAGGTTTCCGGGAAGTGACATTGCTGGGACAGAATGTTGACTCATACAAATGGAGTGTTGAGGAAAATAACAAAGCGCGCCTGGAGAAAAAGGACGTGAGCGGGATCACTACGTTCGCGAACCTACTCGAAAAAGTGGCATTGGTGGATCCCGACCTACGCATCCGCTTTTCCACTTCCCATCCAAAAGACATTACAGATGACGTGCTGCATACCATGGCACGTTACGAGAATATCTGCAAATACATTCATCTTCCTATGCAAAGCGGTAACTCTCGGATCCTGGAGTTAATGAACCGTGGTTACACGCGGGAATGGTATTTGAATAAGATTGATCGCATTCGCGAAATTCTTGGCGAAGACTGCGGAATTTCATCTGATATGATTGCCGGCTTTTGCAGCGAAACGGAGGAAGAACACGGTGAGACACTCTCGATGATGGATCGTGTGAAATACGATTTCGCATATATGTTCATGTATTCGGAGCGTCCCGGCACGCTGGCAGAGAAGAAATTCAAGGATGATGTGAACGAAGAAGTGAAGAAAAAACGTTTGGATGAGGTCATAGACCGGCAAGGGCAACATTCGCTTGAGCGATACAAGCGTGATGTGGGCAAGACTTTCAAAGTGCTCATCGAAGGATATTCCAGGCGTTCTGAAGAGTTCCTGCAGGGAAGAAATTCGGCGAACAAAGTGATCATATTTCCGAAAGAAAATAAAACCAAAGGGCAATACGTCAATGTATTGGTCGAGGGCTGTACCCGGGCAACCCTTTTCGGCAAAATTGTGAGTTAGACCATGGCGATTACTGAAAACGAAATACAAAGTGTCAAGCAAAGATTCGGAATCATTGGCAATGCGCCAATGCTGAATAACGCGCTTCGCGTGGCCATGCAGGTGGCGCCTACTGAGATGACCGTTCTGATTACGGGTGAAAGCGGAAGCGGAAAAGAATCATTTTCTAAAATCATACACTCGCTAAGCCCTCGCAAGCACGGTCAATTTATCGCAATCAACTGTGGATCGATACCGGAAGGCACCATAGACTCGGAGTTATTCGGGCACGAAAAAGGGTCTTTCACAGGCGCTCATGAATCCCGCAAAGGGTACTTCGAAGTTACGGATGGCGGGACCATCTTTCTCGATGAGATCGGTGAGATGCCTTTGGGTACGCAGGCGCGGCTGCTGCGGGTGCTGGAGAACGGAGAGTTCATAAAGGTCGGGTCCTCAAAAGTGTTGAAGACTGATGTGCGCGTGGTCGCCGCCACGAATGTCAACCTCATGAACAAAGTTGAGAACGGCAAATTCAGGGAAGACCTTTACTACAGACTAAACAGCGTTCCGATCTATGTCCCGCCGTTGCGCGAGCGTGGACGCGACATCGAACTGTTGTTTAGAAAGTTTGCCTCCGATTTTGCCGAGCGATACAAAGTGAAACCAGTGATGCTGACGGACGAAGCAAAGGATATCCTGTTAAAATATCGTTTTCCCGGCAACATACGGCAACTGAAAAATCTGGTCGATCAGATCTCGGTATTGTCCACTGATAACAAGGAGGTCACCGCCGAAATTCTACAAACCTATCTTCCCCGACAAACCAGTTTGCCCGCGCTCTACAAAGGCGATTCAACACAGGATATTTCCGAGCGTGAGATTCTGTACAAGGTGCTCTTTGATATGCGTAAGGACGTAAATGAACTCAAGCGCATCGTATTGGAAAATGCGGGCAATCCTTCGAGCGCCGCACAAATCGTAAAAGACAATCCACAACTGTTCTCTGAGGTACAATCGGCACAGGATGTTTCGGACCAGCCGGTTGTGCTCAACATCAACAGCAACAACGGGCAGTCATCTCAGCATCCTGAAGTTCAGGACATCACACATGAGTCGGAAGACGATTCTCTCTCCATAGAAAAGAAAGAAAAGGAGTTGATCATGCGAGCACTCAGAAAGAATAACAACAAGCGCAAATACGCGGCACGTGATTTGGGCATCTCCGAAAGAACGTTATATCGTAAAATAAAAGAATACGACCTTGAAGATTAGATTGCTGTTGTTGAGCCTGGTGCTAATGCCGCTGATGCAGGGCTGCAAAGTCTATTCATTTTCCGGCGCAGCCACAACGGCGAAGACCATTGCCGTCGATCCGTTTTTCAATAACACCGACCTTGCCCCCGCCAACATCGGCCAGACGGTCACGAACCGTGTAAAAGATTATTATCAGCAAAACTCCAGTCTGCGGGTCGTGCCCGAAAATGGTGAACTACACATAGAGGGCATTGTTTCTGAATACCGCATCAATCCCATCGCACCGGTCGCAAACACCGATCCGAACCAACCACAGGTCGCTGCCCTATCGCGTCTGACGATCGCCCTCAAGGTGACTTACGAAGACACCATTGAACCGAAGAACAGTTTCAAAGACCGGACTTTCTCTTTCTACAAAGACTTTGACAATAATCTCAATTTCACCGTGATCCAGGAAGATCTCGAGAAGAAGATCCTGGACCAGATATTGATTGACATCTTCAACGCTACGGTAGCAAACTGGTAATAATCAGTTGCTTGTGGCCTTTCGGATTTTCTGCTAGATTTACTTACCAAGTAATCCCACCGAATGGACGCAAGCGGCTTCGAAACGATTGTTCAGAATTTCACTGACCTCACCGACAGCGAGTATGCCCAGATTCAACAGCTTTCATCGCAGTATCCTTACAGTCAGGTACTTCATATGCTTCTGACCCGGGGGGCGCGGGACTTGCAACAAAAGGACCAGGAACAGATCCTGCATCAAAGCGCAGTCTATGCCACGGATCGACAGGTGCTGAAGTGGGTTATGACTACTCCAAAAACAGTCAGGCAGGCGGCCTCAACGGTACCAGCCGTTACGATGATCACGAGCGCCGCGAAACCTGTACCCGAGGTGGTCGATCCTGAGCCTGTTGTTGAGGTTGAGAACGTTAAGACAGTTCCCGTGCAAGAGCCGCCGATGAAACCGGACGCATTGACTGAGTTCAATCCCGGCAATCCTCTATCCGGCGACGCACTAAGAACCGACATTTATGTGCAGCTTGAAAAATTGCAGAAGCTAAAGCATGATTTCGAGATCAGCTTTGATGAGTTTCAAAGCTCCGGCGGAAAGCAGTTCACGAAAATGGTAAGCGCGACATCTTCAGAAAATATCGAGACCCCATCCGAACCGTTGATCGAAGAGATCAAAGCATCCCGCAAGAAGGTAAAAATTGAGGGTCCCAAACAGAAGGAGCAGATCGAAATCATCGATCAGTTTATCAAATCGAAACCGACCATTGCGCGCCCAAAGCCCAGCGTGGATGCGACAGACCTATCCGAAGACACAACAAGTTTCAACGACAATGTGGTATCAGAAACCCTGGTGGACATCCTGGTCAAGCAAGGCAAAAAGGAAAAGGCCGTAGAGGTTCTGAAGAAGCTCATTTGGAAATTTCCCCAGAAAAAGGCTTACTTTGCCGCTCAAATTGACAAGCTGAAAAGTTAACTTATGTACAATTTATATGTAATCCTGGCGCTGGTGGCTGGTGTGCTGTTGGTGTTTGTGGTGTTAGCCCAGAATTCAAAAGGCGGCGGATTATCGAACCAGTTCGGTGGAAGCACTGCCAGCAATCTGATTGGCGTGAAGAAAACAGGTGACTTGCTGGAGCGCCTTACCTGGGGACTGGCCATCACGGTTATGATTTTTACGTTGGCCACTAACCTGGTTCAACCCAACCCCGGAAGCGGATCTGATGAGCTGCTTGAGCGCGCGAAAGAGCAACAAGTTCTTCCCGCTCAGAATCTGAACTCCAAGCCAGACTCTGCTGCAACTAAATAATAGGTATTAAGCCTGTTCTGTTTTGCTGAGGTGTTTTACCAGCAACCGTTTCGCAACGGGTACGAGTGTCTGCAAGTAGGGAAAATTCATTTTTGAAACGACCAGGAATGCCGCCGGATTCGGAAGATCTGCATATTGCCGTATCAGCGAAAGCTTCATCTGCTCAAAGGTATTCGAGAATGTGTATTCAGTGCTGTACACCAATTGCGTTTGAAGACCCCGCATCTGTTCCGAGCTGCTTTGATATACGGTAGTCTGATAGCGGTACACATGAGTCTCGTGCCCGGGTGGCTGAGTGATAAACATATAGCCCTCCTGTGCATACAACGGCACTACCCCTACCGCTGACAGTTCACATCTCGATTCAACGAACTCGTAGATCGCAGCACCTTCATCCATGGATTCTTTGAATTGTGGTAAGGCGAACTCCATGATCGATTCGATCTCCTGCATGACCGCATCGTCCTCGATCATCTTCCTGTAATTCAGCTCCAACGTCTTCAGATTTTCAAGCGAAAGTTCTTTCGGAAAGGAGTCGAATATCAGCGACTTATTGCCCTTCAGTGCGACGATGTTGTTATAATGAAACACAAGGTCTGCCAGATAAGGATACAATTCCACGCGACTGAATGACTGCCTGACGGTGCGGAGGTAGGCGAGCAGTACGTATTTTTTGTATTCCAGGTCGATCAGCCCCTCGGTCAACCAATTGTCCTTTAGTGTCTCCATAGGCCAAAAATCTTCAACTAACTTAATCGCAAAGCCGCTTATACGCAAAGCTTTGGCCATCCAATTTCCTGACTCTATCCTTCAAAGTACGTGCCTTCACGGTTTCGAAGTCAAGAGCCAAGCCTGGCTGGATGCGACAGAATACTGACATTTTTTCCTTCCGGACTCAGGAAAGCTTCTATTTTTGTGCCCACTTCTGCAAGAAATGTCAGTAAAAGGCCTTTTGGCACGAAAATCGACAAGCGCAGTTCAGTTTTTAAATCGTAAAACTCAAATCCATATGGCGAAGATCAATTTCAAACCCAATGAAGACCGCGTGCTGGTAGAACCTGCAGCAGCGGAGGAAAAGACCGCTTCCGGCATCATCATCCCGGATACGGCAAAAGAAAAGCCCCAAAAAGGAAAAGTAATAGCAGTAGGCGAAGGCTTCAAAGACAAGCCCGTTACTGTAAAAGTCGGCGAGCATATCCTCTATGGTAAGTACGCTGGCACCGAGATCACCATCGACGGAAAAGATTATCTCATCATGCGTAATTCCGACATTTTCGGAACGATCTAATTCTCACTCATCGTAATCACTAAATAATTATGGCAAAAGAAATAACATTTGATACAGGTGCCCGCGACAGAATCAAGAAGGGCGTTGATAAGTTGGCTAATGCAGTGAAGGTGACGCTCGGACCGAAAGGCCGCAACGTCATTCTCGACAAAAAATTTGGCGCTCCCACCGTTACGAAGGACGGCGTGTCCGTAGCAAAAGAGATCGAATTGAAAGATGCGATTGAAAACATGGGCGCACAGCTCGTTAAGGAAGTTGCTTCCAAGACCGCTGATGCCGCTGGTGACGGTACAACCACTGCAACGGTGTTGGCACAAGCGATCTACGCCCACGGTATCAAGAACGTGGCCGCTGGCGCGAATCCTATGGATCTGAAGAGAGGTATTGAAAAAGCTGTCGAAGCCGTTGTCGATAACCTCAAGAAGCAATCCAAGAACATCAAAGGTTCTAATGAAATCACGCAGGTCGCTACCATTTCTTCAAACAACGACGAAGAGATCGGAAAGATGATCGCCACGGCGATGGATAAAGTAGGTAAGGACGGTGTGATCACTGTTGAAGAAGCGAAAGGAACTGAAACCGAAGTGAAGACTGTGGAAGGTATGCAGTTTGATCGTGGTTACCTCTCCCCTTACTTCGTGACCAACACGGAGAAGATGGAAGCTGACCTCGACAATCCCTTCATCCTCATCTACGACAAGAAAATCTCTTCTATGAAGGAGTTGCTCCCGATCCTGGAAGCAACCGCTCAGACCGGCAAACCTCTTTTGATCATTGCTGAAGAAGTGGAAGGCGAAGCTCTCGCTACGCTGGTGGTAAACAAGATCCGTGGCGCACTCCGTGTTGCTGCTGTGAAGGCACCTGGCTTCGGCGACAGAAGGAAGGCTATGCTGGAAGACATCGCCATCCTCACTGGTGGACGAGTGATCTCTGAAGAAACGGGCATGAAGCTGGAAGATGCGAAACTTGATTCACTCGGCCGCGCTGAGAAAATCAATATCGATAAAGACAACACGACCATCGTCAACGGCGCTGGCAAGAAGTCTGAGATCACCGGTCGCGTGAACCAGATCAAAGCTCAAATCGAAACAACCACTTCAGACTACGACCGCGAAAAACTGCAGGAACGTCTTGCTAAACTTTCAGGCGGTGTGGCCATCCTCTATATTGGCGCCGCTACTGAGGTTGAAATGAAAGAGAAGAAAGACCGCGTTGACGATGCATTGCACGCTACACGCGCAGCCGTTCAGGAAGGCATTATCCCTGGTGGTGGTGTCGCGTATATCCGTGCGATCGACGCATTAAAGTCACTCACTGGCGACAATGAAGATCAGGCTACAGGCGTGAACATCATCCGTCTTGCCCTGGAATCTCCGCTCCGCACCATCGCTGAAAACGCAGGTCAGGAAGGCTCAGTGGTTGTGAACAAAGTTCGCGACGGCAAGAAAGATTTCGGTTACAACGCACGTGATAACAAATACGAAGATTTCTTCGCAGCTGGTATCATCGACCCGACCAAGGTTGCGCGTCTTGCTTTGGAGAACGCTGCGTCAATCGCAGGGTTGCTGCTGACGACCGAGGCGGTTGTTTCAGAAATCGCAGAAGAAAAAGAAGCTCCTCCGATGCCAGGTGGCGGCGGAATGGGCGGCATGATGTAATTATTGCCTCTCTTTTAAATATGGATGGAACCCCGGTGGCAACACTGGGGTTCTTGTTTTATAGGCATCGTTGGGTTGTTGCTGCGACCAAAAACACGATGAGACGAGCGATCACCTGAGATATTTAGCTGTGCAATGCCGTCTGTGGGCCGCCCATTTCACCACCTTAAGCAGCCAGGGAAAACTTACAAATCTCCGCACGTTCGGTAAACTATTTTATTCTCTTAACTTGCCGCCACCTATACCTGGCGTTTCATGACCGAACTTAATACCATAGAAGATCTTAGCTTGTTGCTCTTGCTCCACATGGGGCACGTCGACGGGTCGTTGCATCCGGTTGAACGCGAGACAGTCATTCAAAGAATGAAGGAGATATTTCCGGCCTACCCGGTTGAAGAACATGTTGGGCTCATGGAATCATCTTACAAGAAGATGGGAACGGCTCGGGCTGAAGAACTACTATTATCGAGTCTTGCGAAGTTCTCCGGAATCCCAAGTCAAAAACGGAAAGAAATTTTCATAGCCCTATTTGATATACTCAATGCCAATGGCCGGGTTGATACGCAAGAGACTCATACGCTGCAGGTGTTTAAGTCGTGGCTTTTGAGTTAGGTGTGAGTAGCCTGTAATGTGTTGAGGTGTTTAAGTGTTTAAATGGCTCCGCTCCGATTGAGTGGCTCAATCTAATTTTTTGGCGAGCTGGCGACGTTTAATAGAAAACTGCCGCTAATTTCTCAACATCAAACAGTACCCCTTCCTGGCCGTTGGCCAAAACCGCAATCACCAGATCATCCTCGGGAAAAATGTAAAGGTGTGAGCTACTGCTAAAGGAATCACCGGAATGATACCACATCGTGTGGCCATTCTTGTCTTTACCCTCATACCAGCCCAACCCGTAATGAGTGTTTGAACCATCAGAAGTTTTTTGAGAAGTAAACAATAACTCCTGCTCCGTCTTACTGAGTCCGTGTATTAGGCTATTCCCCAGCTTCACCAGATCCTCGGCTGTTGAAAGTAACCCGCCATTTGCATACATGTAACTCATGTCTCTGGAATCGTCTTCTTCTCCGGCTGCGTCGTAGAATTTGCTCCGATTGGATATTTTCATTCTGACGTTATCTCCACACGTATTTGAAAGACCCATTGGTGTGAAGACATTTTCATGCATGTACTGCAAATAGTCTTTTTGACTGACACTTTCTATGATGGCTCCTATGATGCTCCAACTAAAAAAAGAATAATTGAATTGCGATCCAGGTTTGAACAAAAGTGTGTCGTTTTCAAACACCGGCAAAGCCTGCAAGGCGTTGTCATAATGATGTTGATTCATATAGTCTTCCATGCTCACATAGTCACGAAATCCAGAAAGGTGCCCTGCAAGTTGGCGCGTGGTAAGCGGATACTTCTTCTGAGGAAATTGTGGAATATATGTTTGAATGGGTGCGTCTAGGTCAATTTTTTTTTCATTTACTAACCTTAACAAGGCCAATGACGATAGTGATTTCGAAATACTTGCAATCCGGAATTTCATTGAGTCGTTTACAGGTACCTTACCGCTCAGGTCAGCCATTCCAAACGACCTTTTCCACACCTTGCCATGCCTGCTCACAGCCAACTGCATACCATACAAGCCAGTGCTGTCCAAAAAGTCATCACACATCTTTTCCGCAAAACACTTGGATACCACCTCATTACACGGATCTCGATCAACCGCAATCTCTTTTCCAGGTTTCTGATTGCTCAATGTTACTGTCGCACTAGGAATACCTGCAACTTTTTTCCACTCGCCAAGACTCGTTGAACGAACATAGCCCATGAATTTGTTTTTGACAAAACGAGAAGTCCCTACACCAACGAACACGCCAGGCAAATCAATTCCCTTTCCCGTTAGGGTACGCCGAACCACTTTTCGTCCATCCACGATAACGCTGTCTATTTTCAATTTTGTCGGATTCTTCTTTATAAAATCCCGGTATCCATTCATTATGGCGATTTTCTCAGTCCGATCATGAATTTTTTCGAAAGTGAGGAAGAATGGTTGCGCAACTATGATGCTGTATTTGGAAAGATCGAACTCAACCCAGCCACTCCGAATAGATGACTCGACTACTATGCTTTGCCGGAGCAAGTCCCTTCCAGGAGATCCGGTCACGCCGTCGACTTCATTAAGTCGCAATCGAACTTTAAACGACCTCAAATTATTCCGGAAAATGCGAAAACTGGCCTTTTTCATATAAACCGGAAATCGTAAATCTTCTGAATCGTGTCCGTCAATTAGAATAGCATAGGATTCTCCTGCAAATGTTGTATCAATTTCCATCACCCCTCCCTTGCATTCAGTATTGCCGAGTTTAAAAAATTTATTTTTTTCCAATTTTTCCTCAACGACAACCTCATTGAGGAAAATAGCTTCCTCCTTCAAGCGAACCACAATTTCGCTCTTCGAAAGAAGGAACTGAATCGCAACTGATCTCGTGACAAACCCGAGAGCAGAGAACGTTAGCGTGTCATTAGCTCGCTGTTCTGGAATACGCAAAGAAAAACTGCCATCGGCATCGGAGCTTGTTCCAATATTCGACGAAATGAATCCAATATTGACGTAAGCAATGGGTAATTCAGTTTGATCCTGAATCACCCTGCCCTTCAATTCAATTTGAGCGAAGCCAAACGCCGGGCACAGTGCGAAGAATACAAGGTAAAATTTACACACCTGTAGACCTTTAAGAGCCAATATCCAGCCAACTTATTAATCCTTCCTGGCCTGTCGATATAATAGCAGCATCATGCCGGCGAAAAACGCAACGGCGAGCATGTAATATCCCCCTTCTCCGAGAGCTTTTGTCAACCCATGTTCCGCGCTCACGGAATTCATACCATCGGCAAAGAATACGTTCAGCACAGCAACAATAACGCCCGTGATGGCGCCGCCGGCAACGAGGCCGGTCGCATAGAGATTTCCCCTGCTCAGGTCTGAATCATCAGCAACAAGGCCTTTTTGTTTCTTGCGCAGGTCCATATAGCCCTTTACCGTGCCTCCAATGAAAATAGGAAGTGTGGTGGATAAAGGCAGGTAGAGCCCGATTGCGAATGCCAGGGCTTTGATGCCGCACAATTCCACCATCACGGCAATGAAAATTCCCACCATGATGTATTGCCAATCGAGGTTTTGTGAAAGAATACCCCTGGTAAGTGTCGCCATGAGCGTGGCCTGGGGAGCCGGGAATTTTTCAGTTCCGATTGCATGATGAATGTTGTTGCTTAACATCTCCGGAGTGGGAGTATCCAACACCTGCACGATGATGCCGATCGCAAATGACGAGACAATCGCGCCGATAAAAAGAGCGAGCTGCTGATAACGCGGGGTCGCTCCAATGAGGAATCCGGTCTTCAGGTCCTGCGAAGTACCACCGGCATTTGAGGCTGCTATGCAAATCATTCCTCCGACCACGAGCGCCAGTGGCTCAAATACTTTACCAGTCCAACCCACCGAAGTGAAAATCAAACAAGTTCCCATCAGTGTAGCAATGGTCATCCCCGACACCGGACTGTTGCTGGTGCCGACGAGTCCGACAATACGACTCGCCACGGTGACAAAAAAGAAACCGAACACCACGATAAGAATTCCGATCAGCAATTTCTGAATCAGGTTATCACCCGGGATGAAATTAGAAGGAAGCAAAATGACCACGAGCACCAATGCGATGCTGCCAATGATCACGACGCTGAAAGACAGATCTCGTTCCGTGCGAAGAATTCCCTTATCACCTTTTTCTTTCAGTGATGCCATGCTGTCGCGAAAGGAACTGATGATGGTGGGAAGCGTTTTGATGAGCGTGATAAAACCACCAGCAGCCACCGCGCCGGCTCCTATCTGCCGGATGTATGCGAAGTAGATAGCCGAAGCCGGATTGGCAAATGTTTTTGTGACGGGATCCCAGCCGCCCCTGCCACCTGCGGTGGACAAATCAACGAGGTATCCGACTTTAGTCAATTGCGTGGCGATGACTACGGGATCAACCAATGTATGCAGCAGAGGAATAACAGCCCACCAAGCGAGTACCGATCCGGCCACGAGCACACCTGAAATACGGGGGCCTATGATGTATCCAATACCGAGATATTCAGGTGTTATTTCACCGTTGATGGTCGCAGAGGGCCAGAATTTGTTGGTTTTTTGTGTAATGAATGCAGGCACTTCGGCAATCACATGAAACACTTTTTGGAGCATGGCATAAGCGAACGCCACACCCATTCCAATGAAAGCCGTTTGGGCAAAAACGCCACCCTTCTCTCCTGCCTGCAAGACGGAGGCACACGCAGTACCTTCAGGATACGGTAGGTTTTCGTGTTCCTTTACGATGAGCGATCTCCGGAGCGGGATCATCATCATCGTGCCCAGCATTCCGCCGAAGGCAGCGAGCACAAGGATCGTTACATAATTAAAGTACGAAGCCCCGACCGGCAGTCCATTCTCTCCAATCGACAAAAACATAAATCCCGGGAGTGTGAAAGCGACACCTGCTGCGATCGTTTCGCCCGCTGAACCTGTAGTTTGGATGATGTTATTCTCAAGGATAGTGGTTTTAAAAAGCTTTCGACCGAGTGTAATTGCAATCACTGCGATCGGGATTGATGCCGTGACGGTGAGGCCGGCGCGCAATGCGAGGTACACGGTTGAACATCCGAAGACGATTCCGAAAAACACGCCAAGCAAAATTGCTTTCAACGTGAATTCCGCAACGTTCTCTTCAGGGGCAACGTAGGGTTTGAATTTTTCCATAAGTCTTCAGGATTTACTTCCTGGTGAGAAACAAATTATAGATGACAATGAGTATTGAAGTGGCAACACCGATGCCCGCGAGAATGTACCACATCATTGTGGGATTGGTCTGGAGATAGGAAAGGCGCAACCAATCAGCGACCGGTCCCGCACCGAAGGACCCGATTGCAACGGGCAAAAAAGCAAAACCCATATACGTCCCCATTTGTTCTTTCGGCGCCAGGGTACTGACGTATTCGTAGAACCTGGGGGCCAAAGTGCCTTCACCCAACGAATACAATGCAACGGCCACGATCACAGCCCAGGTTGTGCCGAAGAAGGCAATGATAATCCAGGAAAAACTTGCCACCACGAGACCAAAAGTCATCGCAGTAAATGGTTTCCACTTGCTGAACATCGAACCCATGAACAGACTGAAGAAAATGATACCGATCGCATCCACCGTTTCGAGTATTTCAAATTTCTCGAAATGCAATACTTCGGTGGAATAGAACGGAATGAGATAAAATATTTGCCAGAACATGATCCAGAAACCTGAAAAGACGATCAGGAAAATCATGAACCGGACATTGCTGAATACGACGAGCATATCGGCGAATACCTTCGCGAAGGTGCGCTTCTCATCGGAAGACTCGGGTTCCGTGAAAAAGAACATGGTACCAAAGAATAAGGCCAGGCACGTCAGCGAAGACATCACCAGTACAAATTCGATCCCCAGGTCTTCGCGAACTACCATGGCCGTCAAAGGGCCGATCGCACCGCCAAAATTCACCAGTGAATAATAAATCGAAAACCCAAGGGTCTTCGAGCCTTCCTTCGAAGTATTGGCCACCACACCTACAATACAAGGTTTGATCAAGGATCCACCGATGGCAGTGAGCATAAGTGCGATCAACACATAGGTGCGCTTGCCGAATACAGCCACGATCTCTTCGCTCCAATGCATTCCCGCCATACCAATTGAAAAATATCCGATGCTGAAAATTGCGAAGCATGTCATGAGTGTGCGTCGGTATCCGTACTTGTCAACAAATACACCGGCGATGATCGGAAGAGAGTAAACCAGTCCCGAGAAAAGTCCAGTTAGCGTGCCAGCCTCTTCCTCGAGACCCACACGCTTTGCGAGAAAATACGCGAGCACTGCTTTCGCTCCGTAGAAGGCAAGTCTTTCAAAAAGTTCTAAAGTGTTGGCAATCCAGAAAGTCGGGGCGAAACCTTGGCGAATAGAGGTGATTCTTTCGGAAATGGTCATGAGTCAAGGTTAGGTCTTTACAATTATAACCCGGCTGTTTCCAAAAAACAATGAATAACGGGTGGCTGGTTAAAAGAAAATGCCCCGAATCTTTAAGTCCGGGGCATTTGTAAAATCAGTCTTCGGATTCAGTCTCAGGCTCGAGGCGCCACTTCTCCGGCGAGCGCCACAAACTCGACAACAACAGCTCGCGCATGAAGATGAATTCTTTTGGCAGCTTGTCGTACATGCGCTCGAACAGTTCGGCATGACCCAGCAACTCTGCTTTCCAGGCTTCGCGGTCAATGTTCATGATGGCATCAAACTGTTGCTTTGTAAAATCAGATCCTGTCCAGTCGATGTCGTCATAATGAGGCATCCACCCGATGGGGCTTTCAACAGCGTTTGATTTACCCTTTATCTTTTCAACAATCCATTTCAGAATGCGTGTGTTTTCCGAGAAACCCGGCCACAGGAAATTTCCTTTCTCATCTTTCCTGAACCAGTTCACACCAAATATGCGCGGCGGGTTCGGAATGTCGCGGCCGAATTGCAGCCAATGGTTAAAGTATTCCCCCATGTGATAGCCGCAAAAAGGAAGCATGGCAAAAGGATCTCTCCTCACCTTACCCACTTCACCAAACGCAGCGGCTGTTGTTTCAGAACCCATGGTGGCAGCGAGATACACACCTGAATTCCAGTTGTGTGCCTGATAGATCAACGGGATCGTCGTGCTGCGACGTCCACCGAAAATGAACGCACCGATGGGAACACCGTTCGGATCCTCCCAGGAACTATCAAGCACCGGATTGTTTGTAGCGGGCGCTGTAAATCGGGCGTTGGGGTGCGCGCAGGTTTTACCACTTGACGGATCCCACTTCTGGCCACGCCAGTCTAAAAGGTCTTTGGGAGGCTCCTTGGTCAAACCCTCCCACCACACATCGCCGTCCGGTGTGACACCCACATTGGTAAAGATCGTGTCTTTTGAAATCGACGCCATTGCGTTGGGATTCGATTTCATGTTGGTACCAGGCGCCACGCCAAAATATCCAGCTTCGGGATTGATCGCGTAGAGTTTGCCATCTTTGGAAGGCTTGATCCATGCGATGTCATCACCCACCGTAGTGATTTTCCAGCGGTCGAATTCTTTTGGTGGTATGAGCATTGCAAAATTGGTCTTACCACATGCGCTGGGGAACGCGGCGGTCACATACGTTTTTTCTCCGTGTGGATCTTCGACACCGAGAATCAACATGTGCTCAGCAAGCCAGCCTTCCTCCCGAGCCATTGATGACGCAATGCGCAGTGCAAAACATTTTTTTCCTAAAAGGGCATTGCCACCGTAGCCAGAACCGTAAGACACAATGGCTCGGTCTTCCGGATAATGGACAATGTATTTGACCGTCGGATTGGTTGGCCATTTAGAATCCGGCTGACCAGGTTCCAATGGCGCGCCCACTGAATGCAGACATTTTACATATTCTCCTTCCGCTCCGAGTACATCCATCACTTTCTTTCCCACACGTGTCATGATGTGCATGTTCACGACCACATATTCAGAGTCTGTGATTTGCACACCGATATGCGAGAGTTCCGAACCAACCGGCCCCATGCTAAAGGGGATCACATACAGAGTACGGCCACGCATACAGCCTTCAAAAAGCTTTTTGAGTCGTGCTTTCATCTCCCTCGGCTCGACCCAATTATTGGTTGGGCCCGCATCTTCTTTCCTTCGGCTGCAGATAAACGTGCGATCTTCAACGCGAGCCACGTCGCTGGGGTCAGAGAAGCATGCGTAACTATTGGGTCGTTTTTTGGGATCCAGTCGAATGAAGGTTCCTTTTTTCACGAGTTTGTCGCAAAGCTCGTCGTATTCCTGTCGCGAGCCGTCGCACCAGCGAACTTCGTCAGGCTTACAGACATCACTCATCTGCTTCACCCATTCCTGCAATTCACGGTGCTTGATCTGATAGGTGCTTTTTGAAATTTGAGGCTCAATCATATTGTACGGTTATCGAGCCCAAAAATAGCGATGGAATCATTGGAAATGAAATGATTCAATCGATTGCACTAACAAAATTCCCACACAGTGTATTGCCGCATTTTCCCAGGCCATTACCGCCTGCGCGGGCTTTTTAAATCGCTGGCGATACATCCCCCGCGGGCCTTTATATTTGCACAAAATTTCAGCACGTGAATAGAAAAGTCAAAGTCGGGATGGTTCAAATGTCGTGTTCTGCCGTCCCACAGGAGAACCTGGACAAAGTAAAACCAAGAATCATCGAGCTTGCCCGGAAGGGTGCCCAGATCATTTGTTTACAGGAGTTGTTTACGTCGCTTTACTTCTGTGATGAAGAGAAATACGACAATTTCAAGCTTGCCGAGTCGATCCCCGGTCCCTCGACCGATTTTTTGAGCCCCATCGCGAAGGAATACAACGTCGTGATCATTGCGTCACTCTTTGAAAAAAGAGCCGAAGGTATTTATCACAACACCACTGCCGTGATTGACGCGGACGGGACGTACCTTGGAAAGTATCGCAAGATGCATATCCCCGATGATCCGGGTTACTATGAAAAGTTTTACTTCACCCCTGGTGATCTCGGATACAAAGTCTTCAAAACCAAATATGCGACGTTCGGCGTATTGATCTGTTGGGATCAATGGTACCCCGAAGCTGCGCGCATCACGACGCTCATGGGTGCGGAAATTCTTTTCTATCCCACTGCCATCGGATGGGCCACCAGTCAGGATGCCGAAACCAATGACGAACAATACAATGCGTGGCAGACGATCCAGCGTTCGCACTCGGTAGCCAATGGCGTTTACGTAGTATCCGTGAACCGTGTAGGAATGGAAGGGCCCATGAAATTCTGGGGCGGTTCGTTCATCTCGAGCCCTTTTGGAAAACTTTTGTACAAAGCGCCCCACGATCAGGAGGTCAATCATGTGGAAGAGCTTGATTTGGAAAAGAGCGATCGGTACAGAACACATTGGCCGTTTTTGCGTGACCGCCGAATTGATTCGTATCAGCCGATTACAAGTCGATATATTGATTAAATAAGTTGACAATTGGCAAATCCCTCGCATCGCCCGGGACAATTGACAACACGTACCCTCATTTTATGACGAACACCCCCAAGGAGCTGGGTTATTATTTCCCGGCAGAATTTGAAAGACATGATTCAACGTGGCTGAGCTGGCCGCATAAAGAAGCGTCGTGGCCAGGTAAGATCGAAACTATCTACCCAGCGTATTCGGCATTTGTAAAGACCGTTGCGAAGTCGGAACGCGTGAATATTAACATCGCCAATGAGGCCATGGAAGTGGCGGCAAGCGAGCATCTTGATAAGGCTGGGGCCAATCTCTCAAACATCAGATTTCATCTGAACCCTACCAACGATGCGTGGTGCCGCGACCACGGGCCTGCGTTTCTCGTGAATCGAAAGGAAAAAAAGAAAGCGATTGTAGACTGGGGATACAATGCCTGGGGCGAAAAGTATCCCCCCTACGACCTTGATGATGTGATCCCGACCCGCATTGGCAATGGCATGGGCATTCAGGTATTCAACCCCGGTATCGTCATGGAAGGCGGTTCTGTAGATTTTAACGGAGCCGGTACCGTATTAACCACGACCTCCTGCCTGCTCAATAAAAATCGCAACCCGAAGCTATCGCAAAAACAGATCGAAAAATACCTGGTAGAATTTTACGGAGTGGATCAAGTCTTATGGCTTGGGGATGGCATCGTCGGGGATGACACCGATGGTCACATTGACGATATAACCCGTTTTGTAAATGCTGACACCGTAGTGACCGTGATTGAGCCTAATGCCGCTGACGAAAATCACGAGCCTCTGGAAGCGAATCTAAAGGCCCTTAAAAAAATGAAACTGGCTAGCGGCAAATCACTGAATATCATTGAGTTGCCAATGCCTGACCCAGTTATTTATCAGGATCAAAGGCTCCCTGCATCCTACGCGAACTTCTATGTCTGCAACGGATCGATCATAGTACCTACATTCCGTTGTAAAAAAGATCATCAAGCATTGATGATCCTTGAAAAAGCGTTTCCAGCCCACGAAGTCGCCGGCATCGATTCGGTTGACATCATCTGGGGCTTAGGAAGCTTTCACTGCCTCAGCCAGCAAGAGCCTTCGTTATAGACTACAGCGTTTTCGCGTAGACGATATCGGCGGTAATACTCTCCATCGATGTTTTCGGCCAATTGTCATGCTCCACGTAAAAGTGCTTGAGACCGGCAAGGGCTGCCTGTGAGAAGATCGGTTTGAAATCTATGGATCCCATTCCAAGGTTAGCATTCTTCTTCTTATCGGTTTTGTCCATGTCCTTTACATGCCACTGCTCAAAGCGACCGGGATGCTTACTGAAATAGTCAACAGGTTGGTAGCCCGCATAGATCGTCCAGAAAAGATCCATCTCCATCGAAACGAGTTTGGGATCCAGCTCCGTTAACATCAGATCGTATGGAATCTGACCGTTTATTTTCTCAAATTCAAAGTCATGATTATGGTACTGCAGCCTGACGCCATACTTACTGCATATTTCACCTGCGCCATTCATCTTTTCGTTGACAAACTTATAGTCATCAAGTGTAGCCCGCTCGTCCGCATTCAAATAGGCGACGGCCATGAAATCCTGGCCCATCTCCTTTGCGTCGGCGACCGCGCGCTCCCATTCATTGAGAATGGTACCTTTCATGCCTTTCAATTTTTCAGTTTTTCCCAATTGATAATGGCCGCTCGTGATCGTCATGCCAAGACTTTTCACATAGTCAGAAAATTCTTTGGCTTTCATGCCGAAAAGCATGCCGTCGCTGTACCCGAATGTTTCGAGTTCTTTGTAACCGAGTGCCGCGACAGTCTTCAACACACCCTTCGTATCTTTATCTTTCCCGATCAAATCGCGTATCGTATACAATTGAAGCCCTGGTTTCCGGGAAGCTGCCGCCGCTAACGACGGAAAAGCCAAAGTTCCCACCATCGCAAGGGTTCCTGTTTGGATAAATTCTCTGCGCTTCATAGCCGTTTCGTTTAAGTTTTAAGTTTTTGAATCTCTAGTGTTCCTTCTCACCATCGAGAGAAAGAACGTATCGCGCCATCTTCTCTGCGTCGTCTTGTGTGATATCGGGATGCCCGTTCATAGGAACCTCGCCCCATACGCCAACGCCACCCTGGATGATCTTATTGGCAAGCATTTTTACGTTGGCCTCGGTAAAATCATACTTCTTAGCCACATCCGTATGTGCGGGTCCAATGATTTTGTTGGTCGGGTGATGACAAGTTTTGCAATCGCTGGCTTTCACGAGTGCTTCGCCCTGTGCAATGACATCAACTCCTTTCTGAGCTTCCGCTTTGCTTTCATTAGCCACATATTCCTCTGAATTGCTGCTATCTTTTTTCGCCCCGCAGGCTGCGGCAATTGCACATGCACCGATGGCAAAGGCAGCATAAAATATTCTCTTCATTTTTCTATTGTTTAAATACCCAGCACTTTTTTATTGAGTTTCACATCTTTTCCGGCTGCTGCAAAGTCGTCAAAAGCCTTTTCGGTAACCCTGATGATATGGTTTTTGATAAAGGGTGCACCTTCGGCCGCACCTTGTTCGGGGTGTTTGATGCAACACTCCCACTCCAGCACAGCCCATCCATCGTAGTCATATTGCGCAAGCTTCGAGAATATCCCTTTGAAGTCCACCTGCCCATCGCCCAATGAACGGAATCGTCCGGGCCGCTCCACCCAGCCCTGATAGCCGCCATACACACCGCTTTTCCCGGTGGGATTGAATTCAGCATCCTTCACATGAAACATCTTGATGAAATCATGATAGAAATCGATGTACTGGAGGTAATCCAATTGCTGCAATACGAAGTGGCTGGGATCATAGAGGATATTGCAGCGCTTGTGTTTTTTCGTTGCCTCCCAGAAACGTTCGAAGGTTACGCCGTCGTGCAAGTCTTCACCCGGGTGGATTTCATAGCAAAGATCGATTCCACTTTTATCGAACGCATCGAGGATCGGAACCCAGCGCTTCGCAAGCTCTTTGAATCCATCCTCCACGAGCCCTGCAGGACGCTGCGGCCAGGGATACACCGTTTGCCACATCAGTGCACCTGAGAACGTCACATGGGCTTTCAATCCAAGGTTCTTGCTGGCTTTTGCAGCATACATAAGCTGCTGAATGGCCCATTCTGTCCGGGCTGCGGCATTGCCATGGACTTCCTTGGGCGCAAAGCCGTCGAACATTTCATTGTAAGCGGGGTGCACGGCTACCAGTTGACCCTGGAGGTGGGTCGAGAGCTCCGTGATCTCGACACCGCAGGATTTAACGGTGGCTTTCAATTCATCACAATAGGTTTTGCTTTCAGCAGCTTTCTTCAGGTCGATACAGCGGGGATCCCAGGTGGGAATTTGCACACCTACATAACCCAGCGAAGCCGCCCATTTACATATTGACTTCAGGTTGTTGAAGGGCGCTTTATCACCCATGAATTGCGCAAGAAATACAGCTGGGCCTTTCATGTTTTTCATTGTACAGAGCAGTTTGATGTCAGATCTTGAGTTTGGTCCATTTCTGAGTGGATGCAGCCGATTTGATAACCGTATCGACAAACGCAATTCCTCTCACGCCGTCTTCAACGTCCGGGAAGTCATATTTAGCAGGATCAATTTTCTTTCCCGGTTTATAATCGCGAACGGCTTTCGCGAAATTCATATAGATGTTGGCAAACGCTTCCAAGTACCCTTCCGGGTGACCATTCGGTGTGCGTGTATTTTTCTTTGCACTTTCAGAAAGATAACCCCAACCAGCACGGTAGATTTCTTTGGGCCTGTCGAGCCATTTCACCACCAAGGTGTTGGGTTCTTCCTGGTGCCACTCAAGACCGCCTTTTTCACCGTAGACCCGTATGTTCACGTTGTTCTCATCACCCGCGGCCACCTGCGTTGCGAGGAGTATGCCTGTTGCGTCGTTGTCGAACTTCAGAAGCATACTACTGTCGTCATCCAGTTTGCGTCCTTTGACCACGGTGTTCAACATTGCGCAAATGTCCGTAATGTGTGAACCAGTAATGTATTCAGCAAGGTTGGCGGCATGTGTTCCAATATCGCCGATGGCTCCACCGGCTCCGGAGCGGGATGGATCAGTTCGCCATGCTGCCTGCTTCTGGCCGGTACTCTCAAGAAATGTTGAAAGCCAGCCTTGCGGATACTCGACGTAAATTTTTCTAACCTTTCCAATCTCACCCGTTGTAACCAGACTTCTGGCCTCTTTCACCATCGGGTAGCCGGTATAGGTATGAGTGAGAGCAAGTATGAGACCTGTTTTTTCAACGACAGCCTTCAGGCCTTTCGCTTCCTTGAGATTGAAAGCAAGGGGCTTGTCGATGATCACGTGAAATCCGTTTTCCATCGCCATCTTTGCGGGTGCAAAATGCACGTGGTTGGGTGTCACGATCGACACGAAGTCCATGCGCTGATCACCGGGAAGATCTTTTTCCTTTTTGATCATTTCCTCAAAACTCTTATAGACGCGATGTGGCGCGAGATATAATGCTTCTCCGGTTGCTTTCGATTTTTCTGCGCTGCTGCTGAATGCGCCGCACACCAGTTCAATTTCGCCGTCGAGGGCAGCAGCTTTTCGATGTACCGCACCGATGAAAGCGTCTGTGCTGCCGCCGATCATGCCCATGCGAAGTTTTCTTTTCATAGATCTTAAAATTTAAATGGATATGCCGCCTGAAAGCTAATGGCGGTTAGGAAGTAGATGTTCATTTTGGAAGCGAAAGTATTACTTAAATCGCGTCTAAAATGTCTAAAATTCAGGAATTATAAAACTGGTGAATGGAGTTTATTACGCGGTCGATTTCCGATTCAGAAAGGTCCGTGTAGAAAGGCAAACGGAGGATGCAGGATGAGTAGCGGTTCGCCTCTTCGAGTGCTTCACCTTTGTACTTTGATTGAAAATAAGGGCTGGAATGCAAAGGGAGATAATGGAAAATTGCCTGGATGTCATCATTTTTCAGGTGCGACATCAAGGCATCGCGTTCTTCGCCATACCGGCAAAGCACATAAAACATGTGGGCATTGTTCGATGCATACGATGGAATGTCTGGGAGTTTGATGTGACCTTCTCTAACCTGAAACTGAAGGCCGGCATAATAGTAATTCCAAAGGGCCAGACGTTTGGCTTGAATAGAATCAATCTCCTGTATCTGGGCCCATAGAAAAGCCGCCGTCATTTCGGATGGCAGGAACGACGAACCCACATCAATCCAACTGTACTTATCGACTTCCCCACGGAAGAAGGCTGATCGGTTCGTTCCTTTTTCCCACAACACTTCAGCACGATTTATGAATTGATCATCGTTGATCACCAACATCCCTCCTTCACCGGCGATGATGTTTTTTGTTTCATGAAAAGAGAAACAAGCGAGATGACCGATGGAACCGAGCGCGATGTTCTTTTCGTAATAGGAGTCGATTGCCTGCGCCGCGTCTTCAACGACGAAAAAAGAATGCTTTGCCGCCAGCTCCATCAGCGGCTTCATATCACATGCCACGCCTGCATAGTGAACCACGACGACCGCCTTTGTTTTGTTGGTGATCAGGCGCCTGACGTGATCGATATCAATGTTGGGATTGGAAGGGCCTGAATCGGCGAATATCAATTTCGCACCCCGTAGTGCAAATGCATTAGCGGTTGAAACAAACGTAAACGATGGAACGATCACCTCATCTTCCGGCCCCACGTTGAGCAAGAGCGCAGCCATCTCCAGAGCATCGGTACACGACTGCGTCAACAAAGCTTTTTTAAATCCGTAACGCTTGCTGAGAGATTGCTGACACTGATTGGTGTAATATCCATTCCCGGAAAGCTTTTCACGTTTGACCGCGTCCCGGATGAAATCCAATTCTCTACCTGTGAGGTAGGGTTTATTGAAGCCGATCATCCTTGCAAAGTTAGAAATTCTCGCTACACGCCGGGTCTACTTTTTTACAAGTATGGTAAAATCGTACATATCATAGTCGTGAAGCAGGGCCACATTTTTCGAAAAATTAACCTTGCAGTAATCAAACAGTTCAAGGGGATTTGAATAGTAAAGTTCACGCCGCATCAAAGGTGGATCCGAATAGCTCGTCAGGGCATTAAAAGCAAAGCCCTTGCGACTTGAAGCCGACATAGCTTTGAGGGTCTGCAGAATGTAGGCGTGCCATTCCTCATCGCCTATGTCGTTTCTGACGTTAAATATTCCACTCGCGACGGAATAATCAGCAGTGCTCAATTCCTTGTAGTCTGTGATCTCCCGGAAAGCAACACCCGGCTGAGCGCCGAATTGCTTCCTGGCAGCAGTTATCATTTCCGGCAACGCATCATAACCTGTGTAGGAATACCGGCCTTTGAATTCTGAATCGAGATGATGTATAATATCTCCGCTTCCGCATCCGAGGTCATTCAATGAAAAGTTCTCGTGGGGGCGAACGATTTTCA
This sequence comes from Cyclobacteriaceae bacterium, assembly GCA_044227305.1. Taxonomy (GTDB): domain Bacteria; phylum Bacteroidota; class Bacteroidia; order Cytophagales; family Cyclobacteriaceae; genus ELB16-189. Next base: position 37,604 of record JBGAFJ010000007.1, read on the forward strand.
ATACCTGTTCGAAGCGTACCCTTTGAGACGCATCATCCTTCCAGCCCATGCCCTTCGCCGAAGCGCCAAAATCTTTCAGCTTCTCTCTGTAGAAATCATTGATCTCGGTCCGCTTGATCATTTCCTCCCGTATATTTTTCTAATGATACTCAGCGGCCTGTTCTTGATCTCATTGAACATCTTCGCCAGATAAATGCCGAAGATACCGAGGACGAGAAGGATGAGTCCTCCCACCATCCAGATACTTGCCACGATACTCGCCCACCCCTCAATGTCGACACCCTGCACAAGTTTTTTATAAAGAACGACGCCCACATTGATAAACGCCAGGACGAACGAAACGGCGCCCAGGACAAAGGTAAAATACAACGGGCGATTGCTCAGGGATGTGACGGCATCGACGGCTACACCTAGCTTCTTCCGGAATGTGTAGGTCGTAGTCCCTTTGAATCCTTTTTGCGCAGGCACCTCCAACTGCTTGAAGCCACTCATCGCGAAAATGCCCCAGATCTCAAGCTCCTTTTCTTTGTATTGCGTTACAGCATCAACAAACCGCTTCGTCATCAGGCGCGCCGTCAGGCTGTTGGAAGGATAGTCTGTCGATGTGAGCATCGAAATCATCTTATAAAACATCCAACCACTCATACGTTCAAACCACTTCCCTTTCCTTTTGATTTGAACGCCATGCACCACATCCAGTGATTGGTCGGTCTGCATCTTCAGCCAGAATGTTTGCAGCAGGGCCGGATCTTCCTCAAGATCACAATCAATCAGAAAAATATAATCCCCTTCGCAGTGCTGGAGGCCGGTCATGATCGCTTCGGGATGCCCAAAGTTTCTGGATAGATCCACTACAACGACATGACTATTCTGTTGCGAAAGAGAAATGACTTTCTGAAGTGAGTCATCGGGTGAACCATCGTTTACAAAGACGAATTCAAAATCACAACCAGTCTTCCTAACGGATTGGAGCGCCCTGTCGTAGAATTCCTGGATGTATCCGGAGGAATAGTACAATGTGGTAAGAATGGATATTTTCACCGCGGTCCAGATTGCGATTCGTGGGCAATATAGCGAATGGAATCCGGCCCTTCGTTAAACAGGAGATCGATGACACTGACCTCGTGCGCAAAGGGTGGAAACTGCTGCCTGTAAACCGGATACTTTGAATAATCCATCCACGTAAGGCGAATATTCTCTTTTTGAAAGGCTTCCGGGGTGATGTAGTCCTTGGCGGCAGGACCGGAAATGTATTCCGATGCCCCGGATTTTTTCAATACATCCATCAAACGGTCGAGGCGCATGCCCACTGGGTTATAGTCTGTGGATTGTTCGAAACGCGTCTTTAGATTCAGGAAATCTTCTGCGATCCGATTGATGAGATACTGATTGAGTACGGAAAGATTATCCCACTTTTTTGCAAGGTAGAAGTCCTCAAAGAAATCCTTATACATGTGAAAGTAGGGAGCGGCTTCATAGTTTATGTTGATTCGATTCCAATGATCTTTCTGCCAGGAATGGTCTTTGATTACAACCTGATTGATGTTCCTGTTAAGATCCGTGCCGCAAGGAATGCTTATCCATTCAGGGCCGCGCGGCGTCTTGATCTTGTTGCGATTGCGCCAGTCATTTTTTGTAAACTGAACATCATCATAAAAGATAAAAACGTCGGCGTGCCGAATGAGGTCAAAATAACCCTTCCACGGGAGATAGTTGGATTGCAATACAACAACCTTCTTCTCTCCCGCCATGGTTTATACAAACTTCGAAACCAGGTTCTCAAAATATTCCTGACGTCCGCTGATTTGTTCGGGTTCACCGTTTTTGTGGGCCAGGTCGCGCAATTCTTCCAAGGTCATTTTCCCCTGCTCGAATGCCTTTCCTTTTCCGGAATCAAAAGACGCGTAACGCTGACGACGAAGCTTTGAATATTCGCCATCATCAAGGATCGCTTGCGCTGCGAGGAGCGCGCGCGCAAATGTGTCCATACCACCGATGTGGGCATGAAAAATATCTGCAAGGTCGGTTGAGTTTCTACGGGTCTTCGCATCGAAGTTGACGCCACCAAGTTTCAATCCGCCACCTTCGAGGACCACCAGCATGCATTCGGTCAGTTCGTATACATTGTTCGGGAACTGATCTGTATCCCATCCATTTTGATAGTCGCCGCGGTTTGCATCCATGCTGCCGAGCATGCCGGCGTCAACAGCAACCTGAAGTTCGTGCTGGAATGTATGTTGCGCGAGAGTCGCGTGGTTTACTTCAAGGTTGAGGGCAAAATCATCCATGAGGTCAAACTCGCGAAGGAAGGAGATGACCGTTGCGGCATCAAAGTCGTATTGATGCTTCGATGGTTCCATAGGTTTTGGTTCAATCAGGAATTTTCCCTTGAAGCCATTTTTTCTTCCATAGTCTCTCGCCATGTGCAGGAAGCGCGCCATGTGTTCCTGTTCGCGTTTCATGTTGGTGTTCAGCAAAGACATATAGCCTTCTCGGCCGCCCCAAAACACATAGTTCGAGCCACCTAGAGCCACCGTTGCATCGATCGCATTCTTAACCTGCGCACCTGCGTGTGCCACTACATTGAAATCGGGATTCGTCGCTGCGCCGTTCATATACCGCGCGTTGGTAAACAATGAGGATGTTCCCCACAAAAGTTTTACACCCGATGCCTTCTGTTTCTGTTTTGCATAGTCAACTATTTCGCCAAGGCGCTTTTCGGACTCGAGCAAGGAGGATGCTTCATCCACGAGGTCGTAGTCATGAAAGCAGTAAAAAGGCGCGCCGATCTTGGTAATGAATTCAAACGCCGCATCCATCTTGTCTTTCGCACGGATCACAGGGTCGGCGTTCTTCAGCCAGGGAAAATGTTTCGTAGCAACGCCGAACGGATCACCGCCCGTGCCGCAGAACGTATGCCAGTACGCGATGGCGAACCTGAAGTGTTCTTCCATGGTTTTTTTACCGACCTTCTTTTTTGCGTCATAATATTTGAAAGAGAATGGATTGTCTGATCCCTTGCCTTCGTATTTGATCGGTCCGATTCCCTTAAAGAATTCCTTGTGGCCTAGCGTGAGTTTCATAATCGGTTATTTAATAATTGTTTCCAGTGGTTATAGGATTTGTTGTATTGTTCAGACAATGATGATTCGGGATATCGCGTTTCAATGACGTGTAGTCCCTGAAAAGCCTGGGATGCGGAAGCGTACGCACCCATACCAATTCCTGCTCCCAGAGCTGCGCCTTTGGCGCCGTCTGTGTCGTAGAGTTCAAGCTTTGCACCAGTCGTGTTCACAAACGCTTCACGGAATAGCGGACTCAAAAACATATTGGCGTAGCCTGCCCTTATCACCGTGGATTTGATCCCCATTTCGTGGAGAATGTCGAAGCCGTATTTCAACGCAAACACGATTCCCTCCTGCGCGGCCCGCAGCAGATGAGCCTGCGAGTGATGATTGAAATCCAGGCCGTGTATGGATGATTGAATGGATTTGTTTTCCAGAACTCGCTCTGCACCGTTCCCAAAAGGAAGAAAGCTCAGGCCTTCGGATCCAATGGGCGCTTTTTGCGCGATTTCGTTCATTTGCCCATAGTCATATGCCTGGCCCCCTGATGTCAGGTTCTTGCGTAACCAACTGTTCAGGATTCCGGTGCCATTAACACACAACAATACGCCATTGCGCCTGGATGAGGCCGTATTGCTAACGTGAAGGAAGGTGTTTACACGTGAACGCAGATCGAAGGCGTTCTTATCAGTAACGCTATAAATGACACCTGATGTTCCGGCAGTTGCCGCTGTTTCACCCGGGTTAAGCACGTTCAATGAAAACGCGTTGTTGGGCTGATCCCCTGCGCGATACGCTATCGGCGTTGCCGTTGCCAATCCCAATTGGGTTGCTGCTTCCGTAGAAAGCTTACCATGGACGGAAAATACTGGTACGCGGGCAGGCAAAAGATTTTCGTTGATTTCATATTTGGTCAGAAGATCTTTGGCAATACCATATTCTTTGAAATCCCAAAATATTCCTTCTGAAAGTCCGGTGTCCGTGGTGATAATTTCTCCCGTCATCTTCATAGCAATGAAGTCACCGGGCAACATGATCTTGTATATCTTATTGTAAATCGCCGGTTCGTTTTCTCTGACCCAGCGCAACTTGGAGGCTGTGAAATTTCCGGGTGAATTGAGATAATGATTGAGGCAAAAATTTTCTCCTAAACTATTGAAAGCACCGTCTCCGATTTTGACAGCGCGGCTATCACACCAGATAATGGATGGTCGCAACGGGCGGTGGTCTTTATCTATCACAACCAGTCCGTGCATCTGATAAGATATCCCGATGCCTAACACCTGGGAGGGCGACACCCCCGCTTTCTGAACGGCCGCACGAACGCTGATGATCACGTGTTCCCACCACAGATCTGGCTCCTGTTCCGCCCATCCAGGCTGGACTGCCAACATAGGCAGTTCCTGTGCCGGCGACTGTGCCGAAGCTTTTGTTTTGCCGGTCGCGACATCAACCAGCGACGCTTTTACGGACGAACTACCGATGTCAACACCCAACAAGTAACCTTCAGTTTGCATAGCGCGGAAAGATAGTAATAAGCATAAATCCGTCCGCCTGTGGTCGGGCATAAATTCGTGCAACACGCCGCGCTTGCATAACAGGAAATAAACGTGGATATTTTACCAACTTAAAGCTAAATCATGAGTCAAGCTATCAACAAAAACTCGCTTTTCTGGGCAAGCTGTATGGCCCTGCTGGTGACTTCACTTTCGTTCGGGATACGCGCCGGAATTCTAGCCCGCCTGGGAACTGAGTTCAACCTCAATGCATCCGAACTGGGAACGATAGCCGCGACTGCGTTTTGGGGATTTCCTCTGGCGATCGTCATCGGCGGGTTTATCGTCGATATTATTGGGATGAAGAAGCTGCTCGTGATGGCTTTCATTTTCCATTTGCTGGGCATTATCCTTACCATTTTTGCCGGCGGTTACTGGACACTTTTTCTTTCGACGCTTCTGGTTGGAATTGCGAATGGAACAGTAGAGGCCGCTTGCAACCCACTGGTCACGGCCTTGTATACCGAAAATAAAACGACCAAACTCAACCACTTCCACCTTTGGTTTCCCGGCGGAATTGTGATCGGCACGTTGCTGGTGGTTGGCCTAGACGCGATGGGTATTGGGTGGCAAATCCAGGTGGCCACCATGCTGATCCCGACTCTTGTGTACGGCTACCTCTTTTCAAAACTTGAGTTCCCGGTGACAGAACGCGTGGCGACAGGTGTTTCTACTTCGGAAATGTATTCGGCTGTGTTCACCCCCCTTTTCATCTTCATGTTTATCTGCATGTTCGGCACGGCGATCACTGAATTGTTTACCGGCCAGTGGATCGATGTGCTTTTGAGAAGCGTGACCAGCAACGCATTGCTGATCCTCACGATCACCACAGGAGTGATGGTCGTGGGCAGGGCATTCGCTGAACCCGTTGTTCATCGATTTGCGCCGCAAGGTGTATTATTGATCTCTGCGGTTCTCGCGGCTACGGGTATTTACTTACTGGGTCATAGCTCGGGAGCGATGATCTTTGTGGGAGCGCTGGTATTTGGTATGGGTGTATGTTATTTCTGGCCGACCATGCTTGGCTTCGTTGCGGAAAACATTCCCAAGTCGGGCGCCGTAGGCCTCAACCTGATGGGTGGCGCGGGTATGTTTGCTGTTTCCATCTATACGATTATCATGGGAGGAAAGTATGACGAGTTGCTCGCCTCTCACCTGCCCGCGGGTACTAATCTGATGGACTATTATGCCGCCGCTCCCGGTTCTGAAATGGGGGCTGCATTGGTTGAAGCAAGACGTGCTGCAGGACCTGAGATTCTCGACCTTACATTAATGATTCCGATAGTACTCATCGTTGCGTTTGGGGGACTCGTGATGTACATGAGAAGCCGGAAGGCTAAAGTTGCCTGATTCTGAAAAATCATTCGTCCTGCGATTGACAGGACATCACGCGCTGGTCATTTAAACAAAATACTCGTCACCAAAGACGAGTATTCTGTTTTTCGTTGCTCAATTAAGACTTACAGGCTTATCGTTCAGCACAATTTCCAGCGGCGCCCCTGACTCCAGTGACGTCTCTACACGTTCCTTGGTAACCTTGATTTTCACAACACGCCCGCGGAACTCAATTCTGAAAGAATAGGAATTCCATTGATCAGGAATGTAAGGCGTAAAGAACAGCTTGTTGTCCCTCACCCGCATTCCCCCAAATCCCTTGACAAGGCTCATCCATGTGCCCGCCATTGACGTGATGTGACAACCATCTTCCGTATCGTTGTTGTAATCGTCTAAGTCAAGGCGTGCCGTTCGCAGATACATCTCATACGCCTTCTCCTTATAGCCAAGTTTTGAAGCAAGTATCACATGAACGCAAGGCGAAAGCGAGGACTCATGTACCGTCATCGGCTCATAAAAATCAAAGTTGGCTTTGATAACCTCCTGTGGGAAGTCGTCTTCAAACAGATAAATGCCCTGAAGCACGTCGGCTTGCTTGATAAAACACGAGCGCAGGATCCGATCCCATGACCATTTTTGATTGAGCGGACGATCCTCTGGTCTCAGATCTTTGACCGGCATGAGCTCCTTGTCGAGGAAACCATCCTGCTGAAGGAACACTCCCCTCGCCTTGTCGCTTGGAAAATACATCTTGTCACATATATCCTGCCAACGCGCAACTTCCTTTCCTTCCGAGAATTTCGTCTTCTTCAAGACCTGATCGTAGCGCAGCGAGTTCTTCTTCTTCACAAATTCAAGCGCGTACTGTGCAAACTCCATCGTCCATCGCGCGATGTAATTGGTGTACCAGTTGTTGTTGCTGTTGTTCTCGTATTCGTTTGGACCTGTGACGCCAAGCATCACGTATTTTTGTTTTTCCTTTGAGAACGTGATGCGTTGCGACCAAAATCTCGCGATACCGATCAAAACCTCGAGTCCATATTCAGAGAGATAGCTTTCATCTCCCGTGTACCGGATGTAGTCGTGAATTGCAAAAGCGATCGCACCGTTGCGATGAATCTCTTCGAATGTAATCTCCCACTCATTGTGACACTCTTCCCCATTCATCGTCACCATCGGGTAAAGCGCAGCGCCATCGGTGAAGCCAAGTTTCTGTGCGTTTTCAATTGCTTTTTGCAGGTGTTTATACCTGTAAATCAGTAGATTACGAGCTACTTTTGGATTGGAGGTGCCGAGATAAAAAGGAAGGCAGTAGGCTTCCGTATCCCAGTATGTGCTGCCGCCATATTTCTCTCCGGTAAACCCTTTAGGTCCTATGTTCAATCGCTCATCCTCGCCGGTATAGGTTTGCATGAGCTGAAAAATATTGAATCGGATACCCTGCTGAGCCGCGATGTCACCGTCGATGGTGATGTCACATTCATGCCACTTATGAGCCCAGACTGCCGCATGATCCGCGAGCAGCTTTTCAAATCCCCTGGCGTGGATTTCTTTCAACTTCTTTTTGGTGTCTACAATCAGTTTTTTCTTAGGATGATTCTCCGAAGAAAGTATCACCGCATACTTGTAAACAACGGTCTCCACTCCTTTCTTAAGATTTAAAGAAACGACGTTGTCGGCGTAGCTCTCCTTTCTTGTTGCCTTGACCTTCCCTTTAACTGGTTTTCCACCTGAAGTGATCGCATACCGCATGCCAGTACAAACCTGGAACAGTGTCTTTTTTGTCTCGGAAGTTACCAGCGCGTATCCATTCTTCGCCTCCTTCGCCACTTCGTTCCAAAACTTTTCATCATAGTTCGAATCCTTGTTGACAACATCAGCATCGACACTCAAAGTGAATGCTGCGGATGAAGAAAAGTTGAGCGGCGTAATCGAATACCGGATTACACCGGCTTCACCGTCTGCCATCGAGCAAAAACGTTTGGAGTCGATACTCAGTTTTCGTCCATCGCTCAAGATGACTGTACACGAGCGATGCAGGATACCTTGCTTCATATCCAGTACACGACGAAAGTCCTTCACTTTGCACTTGGCCAGATCCAGGTCGATCTTGCCTATGCGAACGCGGATGCCAATCCAACTCGGCGCGTTAAGTACTTTTGCAAAGTATTCCGGATATCCATTCTTCCACCAGCCGACGCGTGTTTTGTCCGGGTAGTACACACCTGCCACATAACTGCCCTGATGAGTCTCGCCGGAATAGGTTTCCTCGAAATTCGCGCGCTGCCCCATCCTGCCATTTCCAATACTGAAGAGACTTTCAGATACACGATTGAGATGTGGATCAAATCCTTCCTCTATGATTTGCCACGGATGATGTTTGATGTAGTTTTTCATAGTCCCCCGGTTACAACAAATTCAGTAATTGCATATCAAAATCGCCTGTGCGCGGAATAACGCGATCCGCTTTCCCCAGCTGCCTGGGCGAACCGATTCCGATACATTTCATGCCCGCAGCTAGAGCGGCTTCAACACCAGCTTCCGCGTCTTCAAATACAAGACAGTCAGCAGGTTGGGTATGCAATTTCGAAGCAGCTTGCAAAAAAATCTCGGGATCGGGTTTTGTCTTTACGATCATGTTGCCGTCCACAATTACATCGAAATCCTTAGCAACTCCAATCCTCGATATCACAGTCTGAGCATTCTTACTGCTGGATGCCAACGCCACCTTCTGACCGGCTGCATGGATTTTCCGAAGTAGCTCCCGAACACCAGGATAAATTTCATCAGGTTTCATCGCATTGATATACTCAACAAACCAGTTGTTTTTCTTTTCAGCGAGTTGATTCTTCATTTCCTCACTGAATGTCAGCTTACCAATCTCTAAAATGATCGCGAGTGACTCCATGCGACTGACGCCTTTAAGGCGCTCGTTATCTTCCAGGGTGAATTTGACGCCCAGTTCGGCGGCCAGCTTCTGCCATGCAAGAAAATGGTAGTGTGCGGTATCGACGATGACACCATCCAAATCGAAAATACAGGCTTTGATCACTTGCAGGGATTTTTTAGTTCGGGCGAATATACCCGAGTTCGATGATCTTTCTTGTGTCTTTTAAAGTCTTGAACACCGCAAACGTTTTCCCTTGCGTACGTAACGCACCGAGCGCGTTGCCAAACCGCGCCGCACCAAGGTAGTCCTTCGGTTTCTGCATCAATGCGAAACCTGCGCCTCCAGCAAATGAATCACCGCAACCCGTTGTATCGACCACGTTCTGGACCTTGATCGCGGGAACCATCTCTTCTTTTGTTTTGCCGCGGTCCCGATAATACACCAGGCATCCCCGCGAATCGACGGTTATATACACACACTTCACACCTTTATCCAGGCAATGATTGGCAAACAAACGCAGAGTGGCCCGGTCCGGTTCCTCGGTTGTAGTGAAGTCCGAAGTTTCATATTCCTTCTTGAACCAGGATGCCTGCGCTTCTTCCAGGTTCATTTTGAGAACGTCAATATAGGGAAGCCATTGATCGCGGTCCACCCAGAATTTCCTTTGACGCTCACCCGTGACGAGGCAAGCCGTGGTTGGACCGTGCGCATCGAAAATGATCGTTCCTTTGCTCCGTTTCTTTAAGAACTTCAGGGTATCAAGCGATATTTCGTAATCACTGATTGGAATAAAGACAAAAACCTTACAGTCCAGCAAACCTTTCAGGTCTTCCGGCATAATCGGGTCCATGAATCCCGTTTGACGCTCAAGGCGGTTATTCATATCTACAAAGCGAAGGCTGATGATATCACCCTGATCATTCCGCGTTGTGAGGTGTTTCAAATTGATATGATCATACCCCTGGAACACTTCCTTTACGTTATCCAGGTCTACGCCACGGAGATGAGTGACCGGCACGATTTCTATTTTCTCGCCTAAAACAGAAAGGGCAATAACAGGATGAGTTACGCAGCCCCATTTCTGGATGAGATCGCCGTTGTGAGTGACAATATGATCGCGTGGAATAGGTCCTAATATTGCAATTCGTTTCATGTCGGTTTCTTTTTAGTCTGTCAGGTAAGCGGCTCCGAAGACCCCTGCACTATCTCCGAGCATGGGTTTCACCACCGGGGTTTCGACGACCCCATTATTAAATACGTACTTCTTCAGAGATTCGACACCGTCTGTGTATATCTCATCAATGTTTCCAACTCCACCGCCAATAACAATGACGTCCGGGTCAATGATGTTGATGATAACACTCAAAGCCTTTCCGAAAAAATGAGTCATTCGCCGTATGGTATCCGTTGCCGCTTTGTCGTTGGCTTTGTAGAGTTGATAAATCTCTTTGAGTCTTTTGGATTGCCCGGTAATAGATTGGTAATATCTTTCCAGTGCCGGGCCAGCCAATACCTTTTCAACGCAGCCACTTTTTCCGCAATAACAAGGGCCGCCTGACTCATCCAGGAAATTGTGTCCCCACTCTCCGCCGATTCCCTGAAGACCATTAATCACCTTTCCATCAACGACCAGACCCCCGCCCACTCCGGTTCCCATGATCACACCGAAAACCACGTTCGCGGTAGGAAACTTTTCTTTCACCACACCCATCCGGGTTTCTGCTAACGCGAAACAGTTTGCATCGTTGGCAATTGCAATTTCCATGTTGAGTAGCTTGCTAAGATCGTCGCGCATAGGTTGCCCGTTCATGCATTCGGAATTGCAGCCTTTCATGGTGCGTGTGCCCGGATCAAGAGTACCGGGCGTAGCGATTCCCAATCGCCCTGGACGATAACCCATGCTTGCCTCCATCATTTTCACCAGTGAATCAATCTGATTGAGGATATGTTGATATCCATTTTCCGCTCCGGTGGGAACCCGGTCTCTGAAGCGGATATCCTTCAGGCCTCCGGGTCCCAGTACCACTCCTTCTGCTTTAGTACCTCCGAGGTCAATACCCCACAACTCGTTTTTTCGATCGGTCATTTCGTTGTGCCTTATAAAAATTTCAGTCAGGTTAAGTTAACCCATCTCTCACAATATCAGATACATTTTTCACTTTTTCAGTAACCCGAGCCAACCTCAAACTACTTCATGCTAAGTGTCTAATATTCAATTTTTTACATTCATATCCGAATCACGATCGCTTCATTGGATTTTATAGAGCTCCTGTGGAATTAATTCCTCGTTCAAAACTCCGTGGCTCCCGGAGTGACAGGAAAATCTTTGACGGAAAGGAAGCTGGGCCTTTCGCAACATCACGAGTGCAGATTACGGAAAATAAAATCCGTTATTGAATCTTGTATTGAGTAGTTCCTGGATGAAACGTCTGCCACGAATGCCAATATTCCTGGTATGATTGCATCGGTTTCAACAGCCTCCCTTTTAGCAACCCCTCTTCGCAACGCCCGCCCCAATTCCATCTTGAGGATGTCTTCGAGTCAATGAATCCGGAGCTGTCAGGTGAAATTGAAAAAAGCAATGTATCGTCGTCAACCCGCCTGTCGTAAACATAAAAGTTTACGGAGTCAGGACTTGCCAACAAAACAACTGGCGTTTCTCCGAGATCGTCATTGATTACGCGCAAAGTTTGAAGCTGGATCCAGTCGTAAGCCCGCGACTCCATGCCGATCTGAACGCCAACAATCCACGATTTACGCTGCCACGAAAGCGAGTCCTTTCTTTCCAGTTTGCCGGTCTTTTTTCCTTCATCATAATCGGCCAACCCCTCATATGCCTGCGTGAAGACTGTGTCCGGCTGCAAAATCCTGGTGTCGGGATGCTCGAAAGTCCAGGCTGCCAGGGTCATCTGCGTGGATGGAAGTTCCTCCAGCACCTTTCCTTTGGATGGTCCAACGATTGCTTCTCCATTGACCTGGCGCCACCAGCTTTTTGTGGTCGCATCTTCAAACATCGCATTGAAATGATCCATGCCTACGAGTCTGAATTTCTCCGGCTTTCCATCAAGCAATGGACTGAACACTCGGCCTGTTCTGCATACCGTGCAATACGTAACCATCACCGGAACACCCCCAACAGAGTCTCTGACCTGATGGTGGTAGCCAATAATTTCAATGGGATAAGCTTTGCTTTCTCCGTTGAGTGACACACCAACAACAAGCTGCCGGGGTTGCACTTTCTTGTTGCGATCTGCTGATAGAAACGTTTTGTGTTTCATCTGGAGAAACATCTTGTCGGCGAGGTATCTGAAATTGAACAGATAGAACACGATGACATAAAATCCGAACACAACCCAAACGATCGTCCTAGCAAGCCATTGCGCATTGCGGACATAATAAAAGAATGGCCAGGCTGCAAAAGCAATACCGACCAGGCGAAAATAGACCATGTTGTCGTGTATGAAATAAGCAAGTTCAATAGTCTCATCATATTGACTCCCCGGAAAAGGCATGATATAATATACACGCAGGATTTCAACCGCGATCAAAATGAAAAAGCCCACAACAAACAAAACGATTTTCATTATTTCAGTTTTTAAATCTCAAAGTATCACTTACCCACGTTCTCACTGTCGCTCGCTCAGCGTTGACTCTTTCTTCATCCCAACCTAATTTCAGTTTTAAAGCCAGCAGAACAGGTTCGGTAATTTTTTCAAACCTGTGAATGTTAAAATACAAAAGCCCTGTGCGGCGAACCAGAAAATCGTCGGCCCGGGTGACCATCTCATGCTCCAGGGCAAAATTTAGTTCCGCAATGGCCAGATCTATTTCCGGATCGCCTTGATTGATTTTCGTGGCCGCTTGCAGGATCGGATCGGCCTGCTTCCCATAAAGGTGCACGAGATAGGTGGCATGGTCACCTTTCAGGCCAAGCGAGGCAACCCGTTCGGCAATAGCAGCTTGAAATAATTTTACGTCTTGAATGGTCCGAAGCCCTCCGCCCGCCAAGAGCATCGTATCTGTTGTGCACGGATCCAGAGCACGATCCGCAAACCTTAACTTAATAAGCAAGTCCACAACTCGCTCGGCCATTTTCCGGTATCCGGTAAGCTTGCCACCGGCAATCGAAATCAATCCCGACTCTGATTCAAAAATCTCATCTTTTCTGGAAAGCTCCGAGGCGGACTTTCCTTCTTCATGGATTAGGGGGCGCAAGCCAGCCCAACAGGATTCGATGTCAGCGATGGTCAGATGACACGTAGGAAAAGTGGCGTTTACAGCATTCAACAAATAACGAGCATCTTCGGCCGTAGTGAAAACATGATCCTTGTCTCCATCGTAGTCCGTGTCTGTGGTTCCGATATAAGTAATACGGCCGCGCGGAATCGCAAAAATCATTCGACCATCCGGCACGTCAAAATAAATCGCCTGCCTTACGGCAAAGCGGTGGTACGGAACGACGATATGGACGCCTTTCGTGAGGTGAAGATGTTTGTTTTCCTTTGAACGGTTTATTTCGCGGAGTTCATCAACCCAGGGACCAGCCGCATTTACTACACTTCTCGCTCTGATTTTAAAAACCGTTCCGGTTATTTCATCACGCGCCTGTACGCCTGAAACCCTTCCTTCCGTATACTCGAAATCCTGAGCGCGCGTATAATTTTGAATGACAGCGCCTTTCAAATTCGCCAACTTCGCAATTTCAATGGTAAGACGCGCATCATCCGTCCTATATTCAGCGTAAATCGCGCCGCCTTTTATGTCATCAGTTTTGAGCAGAGGTTCATGTTGGATCGTCTGTAGCTTCGTAAGCATTTTTCTCTGGTCCTCAGGTTTCACACCTGCCAGCCAATCGTATATCCGCAATCCTATCGAAGTGAGCCAATATCCAAGCCCTCGCTTCTCATAAAGAGGAAGAAGCATTTTTTCCGGAACAACCAGATGCGGCGCCAGCTTATGAACGATTGCGCGTTCGCTCCCTACCTCTTTGACAAGGGCAAATTCAAGCTGCTTGAGGTATCGCAATCCTCCGTGAATGAGTTTGGTAGACCGGCTGCTGGTACCAAATGCGAAATCATTCTTCTCAATCAGGGCCACTTTCAGACCTCGTGCAGCCGCATCCAATGCAATTCCGGCACCTGTGATTCCGCCCCCGATGACGAGGATATCAAAGGATTCTCCGGCCAGTTGTCTGGAAATCTCTGCCCGATCAAGGGTCGAAAACCGGTGATTTGCCATTTCTCTTTCTAGTCGATCCAGTTCATGGTTTTGGAAACGGCCTTCCTCCATCCTTTATAAAGGCGTTCGCGATCCACGGACTCCATGACAGGCTGGAAAATTTTTTGGATACGCCTGTTGCGGATGATGTTGTCTTTTTTCCAAAGGCCCACATGAATCCCGGCAAGGTATGCGGCGCCTTGTGCCGTTGACTCTATCACTTCAGGACGCTCAACGGGAGTACCAAGAATATCGGCCTGAAACTGCATCAGTACGTTGTTGGCGCATGCACCACCATCCACCTTAAGACTTGCTAATTTCAATCCAGCGTCCTCCTGCATCGCATTCAAAATATCTTTTGTTTGAAACGCCAGTGACTCGAGGGTCGCTTTGATGATGTGATCCTTGCCGGTATCGCGCGTAAGTCCGAAGATGGCGCCGCGGGCATACATATCCCAATAAGGTGCGCCCAGCCCTGCGAACGCCGGTACTACATATACATCATTCGAACCTAATGCCTTGGTAGCAAAATATTCTGAATCTTTCGATTGATCGATGAGATGCATACTGTCGCGAAGCCATTGCACAGCCGCGCCGGCGATAAAGACACTTCCCTCAAGCGCATAATCGACCTTGCCATTGAGTCCCCAGGCAATTGTCGTTATCAATCCGTTGCGTGATTGCTGAATCTTCTCTCCAGTGTTCATTAACATAAAGCATCCCGTGCCATACGTATTCTTCGCCATACCCGGCTCGAAGCACGCCTGACCAAACAATGCAGCTTGCTGATCCCCGGCGACCCCGGCAATCGGAATTTTTGCACCTTCTATTTCACACCATCCAAACTCTCCGGATGAAGGTTTCACCGCGGGAAGCATGGATTGAGGAATTCCGAGTTCGTCGAGTAGTTTTTGGTCCCAGGTCAACTTTCGAATGTCATATAACATTGTCCTCGATGCATTGGAGTAATCTGTGACGTGTGATTTACCGCCCGTCAGTTTCCATATCAGCCAGGTATCGATGGTGCCAAACGCCAGTTCACCTTTTTGAGCCCGGGCCTTTGCACCTTCAACATGGTCGAGAATCCATTTAACTTTCGTGGCCGAAAAATAGGAATCTATAACCAGGCCGGTCGTATTTCTTACATGATCCGCCAAGCCTTTTGTCTTTAAGTCTTCGCAAATCGATGCTGTCCTTTTGTCCTGCCACACGATGGCGTTGTAAACGGATTGTCCGGTCTTGCGATCCCAGATTACTGTCGTTTCACGTTGATTGGTGATTCCGATGGCGGCAATGTCAGATGCGGAAATTTTGTGTTCGCCAATCACGCGCAGAAGAACATCATACTGAGTCTTCCATATTTCATTCGGATCGTGTTCGACCCATCCCGGTTGCGGAAATATCTGTCTGAATTCCTGTTGCGCTATTCCTTTTACTTGTCCCTGTTCATCAAAAAGGACGGCGCGTGAACTGGTCGTGCCCTGATCAAGTGCAACAATGAACTTAGCCATATTCAATACAATGATTGATAAATGAATACACCCAGCACGGCGCCGATGATTGGGCCTGCTACCGGAATCCAGGAATAACTCCAATCAGAAGGTCCTTTCCCTGAGATGGGTAAAACCGCATGCGCAATTCGTGGTCCGAGATCGCGGGCGGGGTTAATAGCGAATCCAGTTGTACCCCCTAATCCAACACCGATGGCAACGATGAGCAGTCCCACAACAATGGGATTTAGTCCTTGCGTAAACTCATTGGTACCGATAAACAAAAGTGCGAGAATAAGCATTGCGGTGCCTATGATTTCGCTTATAAGATTTGAAAATGTATTTCGGATCGCCGGACCCGTCGCGAACACGGCGAGTTTTGTCGCAGCATCTTCCGTTCTTTTCCAGTGTGGCAGGTAATGGAGCCACACGATGCATGCACCCGTGAACGCACCCAGCAGCTGCGCTATGATATAAGGTACCACCTGGTTCCATGGAAAGTCGCCTTTTATGGCAAACGCAACTGTGACTGCCGGGTTGAGGTGCGCTCCACTGATCTTGCCAGCTGCATAGATCCCAAGGGTCACAGCGGCACCCCACCCGATAACGATTGTGAGCCAGCCAGCATTCTCTGATTTGGTTCCTTTTAATACCGCTCCGGCAACAACGCCATTGCCAAGTATGATCAGGACCATGGTCCCAAAAAATTCAGCCATGTAGGGATGCATAGAGTAGGGAATAAATATCCATTGATTGAAGAACAGTAGGGTTTCAATATGGCGAAATTTAATCGATTTCCGCCCGGAAACGCCCAAAAATCACGTAAAACAATTAGTTACAATACCTTAGAATAAGGCTATTTTTAATGACTGAAAGCTATGAAGAATCTTGCCGGTCGGTGGAGTTTACTATTCATGATATTTTGGATTTTTGTTTCATGCCGTAAGCAAGACTCGGTAACGCCAGGCAGCAGTTTTAGATCGTTAAGGGACGGCGCGATCGTATGGAATAACGCGGACGTTTCGATTGATGGCATTGATGACAATCAGCAACTCACGGTAACTGCAAACGGGGCACAAGTCTACCGGGGGTCGAACGGTTCTGCAACCTGGGACACTCAAACCGTAGAGGACGGAAACTATGAATTAATTGCCGCGATCAACAATGAAATCAAGAGCAAAGCACTAGTTGCTGTAAGGAACACATTGATCTACGCTGACATTCCTGCCAATCATTTGCGGAGTTTAAGCGGGTTCACGGAACGTGGCTGGATATTCCTCTCGTCTGCAACTGGCGAAGTAGTTGCCGTCACCGAAATGCAAAATGGTAAGAGAGCTATTCTTTCAAATAGCGGATTCGATTCAAAAACTTTTAACCTGAGTGAGGTGTATCTTACCGGAAACGGGCTTTCGCTTGATATTACAACTTTGATCGAAGTGCCGCGCGGCCAATGGACACCTGCACAAGTGACTGATGCCCCATCTTCGATCGGTGACGTGTCGATAAAGTTTAGTGACTCCGTGGGCGTACACCCTTATTACATCAGTACGAATGGTGACTCTCATATCTTCTATGATGGTGGAAACTCCGTGAATCTCCAGATCGCCCAGTCGCCATCGAAGGTGTTTGTTCGATCTGTGGGTGCTGATCGTAATTTTTACAACCTCATCCCCGGCCTCACGTCTAATTCAAATTACGTTTCAGCTTTCCAGGAACTAAAGAAACCATTGTTAACTAATCCCGCTACTGTTTCATCGGCCACGCGTGCCGGCGTGCGTCTCTATGGATTTCCAAAGCAGCAGTCCTATGATGAAAGTTATCTGTTAGGGGCATTTCCCCTCTATGCGGGTCAAGTGGTCGTCGAATATCCTGGCTCGGAATTCCCACAATATGGATCAGAAACTTTGTACACAGACAAGCAGATCAATTTACATTGTTTCAGCCCAACGAAGATGTACGACTTCACCCCTTTGTCGGCGCAGGTAATATTCAAAGACAAAGGATCGAACAGCATGACGCTAGCGACATCGGGTAACTTTGATATATATTTTGTCGGATGGGGTTATGGCGAGCGGGGTATCAGTCTTAGCTGGTCATTGATCGGTGGCGTTGGACGAAGCGAATACCTGAGACTCCCGCGGCTTCCCATAGAGCTTCAGTCGATCGGAAACTCCGCGTTCAATCCTTTGAAATTGAATTTTGCGGGAGTTGTGCAGATCGCCGACTACGAAATTGCTGCCGACTATCAATCTTTCCTGACGTATGTATCTCAAAATGGCTTAAGCGCACCCTATGATTTTGGCAAGGGTTGGAAAGAACAGGCATTCAATTCGGATGGCATTACTCTGGGCGGCCGCATGTCGACCGATAGCCTACCAACCATCAAAGAAAGATTGAGCAGAAGGAGATAAACAGTTAGATTACCGATTGATAAAAGACCAAGAAATTGACTAAAAAGTTATCTCCGCCAGCCTCGTTCCTGGCAATCCTCGTTCTCCTGACATTCGCTGAATCCAAGGCTCAAAACTCCAGACTCGTTGTGTTTGGCGACTCCACGCGATCGATAAAAGCAAATGAAAAAGTCACCCTCACAGGCACCATCTCGCAACTTACCGATGACAAGCCCGTGGCAAGCGCGGCAATCTTTGTTGATGGATTAAAGTTTGGTAACAATGCGGACCAAAACGGCCGTTATTTCATAAATCTGCCCCCTGGTAAATATCGCCTGTCAGTCCGCCACGTGGGTATGGCTCCCATCTCCCGAAGGCTTGTCATTTATTCAAATGGTGTCCTCAATTTCCGGATGGAAGAGAAGCCTGAAGCACTTGAAGAAGTGGTGGTGCGCGCACGGAAAGAGGATGAAAACGTGAAGGAGTCGATGACCGGCGTAACCAAACTGAACATCACGGAGATTAAAAGGATGCCTGCCTTTATGGGAGAGGTTGACGTGATTAAGAGCCTTCAGCTCCTCCCAGGGATAAACACTGTTGGTGAAGGCAGTGCTGGGTTCAATGTTCGTGGCGGTCGCATTGACCAGAACCTCATACTCATGGACGGAGGTCAAATCTTCAACTCTTCTCATGCGCTCGGATTGCTATCCAATTTCAACCCAGACGTCGTTGAGGACTTCACACTCTACAAAGGAAATGTCCCAGCTCAATTCGGAGGACGCGCATCGTCGGTGTTGGATGTAAGAACCCGGAGCGGAAGTTTCGATAAGTGGAAATTCAAGGGGGGTGCGGGATTGATATCCAGCAGGTTAGCTGTTGAAGGACCAATCATTAAAGACAAAACTTCAATCATCGTTGGCTCACGATTCTCGTATTCAGACTGGATTCTGAAGACCGTGGGCAATACAGACGTTCGGCAGAGTTCGGCGTCATTTTATGATATCAATGCAAACATCACCCACAAGATCGGATCAAAGAATTCATTGAGTCTGTCGTACTATCTGGGCAACGATTTCTTTCGGTATTCAAAAGAATTTGGATACGACTATACGACACAACTCACGAACTTTAAGTGGAAGAGTATTTTCACCGACAAATGGTCATCTACACTCACGGCCGTTGCTGGTGATTATACCAGTAAATTGTACGATTACAATGTAACGTCTGCACGCAGTTTATCCAACGGACTGCAATACTATCAATTCAAGGAAAACATACTTTTCACCAGTGGCGAAGTCCACGCTGTGAACTTTGGCGCCGATGCTACCCTTTACAATGGAAAACCTGAAATTTCCAATCCTTATGGCGAATCTTCGAACACAGTAAGTCAGCGGGTTGAAAAAGATCGTGGCCGCGAAATCGGCTTTTACATCAACGAGGAATTCAACATTACCCCAAAAATATCAGTGGCAACGGGCCTACGCTATTCTTTGTTTCAAAACGTAGGAGCTGACACGGTATATGCATACCAGGCCGGCGCGGTAAAAACAACAAACTCGATTACAGACACTACGTATTACGGGGCGGGACAGGTAATCAAAACTTATTCGGGATGGGAACCCCGGATTTCCGCCCGCTTTAGTCTTCCGCGGGATGGCTCTATCAAAATCAGCTACAACCGCATGCGTCAATACATCCAACTGATCTCCAACGGCACTGCTCCCACTCCAATTGACTTGTGGCAGGTGAGCAATCCCCATATCAGTCCTCAGATTGCCGACAACTACTCGATTGGTTATTTCAAAAACTTCAATGACAACATGTATGAGTTCTCCGCCGAGACATTTTATAAAGAGACGCAAAATCTCGTTGAGTATAAGGACTTTGCACAACTGTTCCTAAATCGCCACCAGGAGACCGAACTTCTGCAGGGAAAAGGGCGTGCTTACGGAATAGAATTTTTTGCAAAGAAGAATGCAGGAGGTTGGACCGGTTGGATCTCGTACACTTACATGCGCTCCTTTATTCAAGTCAATGGTGCACACCGTGAAGAGCAGGTTAATCGCGGCAACTGGTATCCTACCAATTACGACAAACCACATACCCTCAACCTGACCGCAAATCACAAGCTCGGTAAGAACGCTCGCTTCGCCGGCAATTTTACTTACAGCACCGGCCGTCCTACGTCGGCATTGGTTGCAAACTACGCTGCGGGTTCAGTTGCCATACCTGTATACTCCGATCGAAATGAATACCGGATCCCTGACTATTGGCGACTCGACGTGTCGATCACCATTAACAATGTCATCAATAAGCTAGATGACAACCTCACGTTTTCCATTTACAATCTTGTGGGCCGTCGAAATGCTTATTCCATTTACTACCAGCAACCAGTCGGTTCAGACGTACCACAGGGTTACAAGCTGTCAATTTTGGGAAGTGCTCTACCATCCATTACTTATAATTTTTCATTTTAAACATTGGACTCACCTGTGAGAGGATTATATTTTTATAAATCTGCCAGTCTGCGTTACTCGGTAATTATATTTATAATATTACTGACCACGACAACTTGCAAGGACAAGTATAACTTCAAGGTATCTGCCTCCAAGGGAAATCTTTCCGTTAGCGCAGTAATCACCAATTTACCCGGGTTTCAGACTATCAAACTTGGGACAACAGCAGGGCCTAACTTTGTTCCAGATCCGTTGACAGGAGCCGTGGTCACAATTTCAGATGAATTGGGAAACCAGGAGCAACTTATTGATAATGGCGACGGGCAGTATGTATTCACACAGCAGACCGTCACGGGACGCCTCGAAGGATCCTACATGCTCGATATCATCACGCCGGACGGAGAACATTATCAGTCAACGTCTGAAGTAATGGGGAAGCTAGTGGCGAAAGATAGCGTGTACGCAATTCCTGCGAAGGAAAGCACGATCTCAACTGAGGGCGTTGAAATCAGCAACTATGTGGTGAACGTCTTTCTCGACACTCAATTACCCAAAACGACAACTACCCAGTACTTGAGATGGGCAGTCGACGAAGTATACTGTATTATTCCGACCTGCGTGCCTGGTGCTCTGAGGTGCCCGGACATTTGTTACGTTTACCAACCTTTCAGCAAGTTTAACCTGAAGATCATTAAAACATCTGACTATTCGCAACCCGGACTTACCGGGATACCTCTTCAAAAACGCGACGTAGATTTTACGTTTATGGTTCGTCACTTTTTCAATGTCACGCAATATTCCATGAATGAGAAAGCATACAATTATTGGAAAAATGTGGAATTGATCTCGGCACGGACCGGATCCATATTTGACACCCCGCCTGCTACGATCCCTGGCAACATTCACAATGTCAAAAATCCTTCGGAGCTGGTATTCGGGTACTTCGAGGTCTCTGCCGCCGAATTGACACGAGTCTTCATTGACCGTGGATACATTCCAACGGATGTGACCACCTGCACGTGGAGTTTTCTTTATCCGGAGGGTACGCCGTACGGCTATTGCCGGGATTGTCAGTCGGTCAAAGGCAGCACAATCACTCCACCAAGTTGGTTTTTCTGATTCATCGATAAAAAAAAGGAGAAAGGGAGCTGTGGAACGTGCCAAACTCATGAGCTATCTGGTTGTGCTGATTTTGTTGATCTGCACAGACTGTAAAGACAAATTCAGTTTCCAGGGTGCCGACAGTACGGGCACGCTCATCGTCGACGCAACGATAACAGACACACCCGGCCCTTACGTCCTGAAGCTAGGGGTCACGAATGGCGCGGCGAATTCACAAGCTGCCCTTCCGGGTGCAAAAATTACAATGACCGACGGATCTGGCCGTACGGAAAACTATGTTGAAACAGGGAATGGACGATATCAATTGGCCGGCACAGTCATCCATGGAACTCCCGGCGAGAAGTACAAGCTTGACATTTTTGTCAACAATAAACATTACCAATCTTCCCAGGAGGCAATGCCTGCGGTGGTAGCCAAAGACAGCGCATGGTTTGAGGTTGTTGACATAACCGTGGTTAGTTCAGAGGGCGTTCCTGTAAAAAATCAGGTCGTACAGGTGTTTTTTGACGCAACGCTTCCCGCGAAGGATGTTGATAGCCATTTCCGATGGTCAATAGAAGAAGTCTATCGTTTTGCGCCATTGTGTATTCCAAATCCCTTCAATACTTGCCCCGAACCCTGCTACATCACGCAGAAATACAGTAAGAGTAATCTGACTCTCGTCAAGGGAGCTGACTTCGCCGCACGAAACCTGGATGATATCCTTATCCAGCAACGCGATATTGACTTTACATTTCTACTGAAGCACTATTTCAATGTTCAGCAGTTCTCCATGAACCAGGGAGCTTATGAATACTGGCAAAAGGTACAGACGCTGGTTGCCAGAACGGGTTCCCTATTTGACACACCACCGGCAAATCTCCAGGGAAATATCAGGAACGTCGATGATCCTGCTGAAATTGTGAACGGATATTTTGAAGCTTCGCGAATCCATGTGAACCACGTCGGCGTTGCCCGCGGATATATTCGCGGCCAGCTTTATGATCCTTGCCAATTCCAGCCTGGAATTGGAAGGGCTTACACACCGGAATGCGTCAACTGCCTATCTGTTGAAGGCAGCACCAAAACTCAACCAGACTGGTTCGAATGATGTTATTTTGAGCGCGTCTTTAATTTAGCAGCGATGAAATTCCCGATCTGCTGACCTTGGGTTTGACCCACTTCGCAAGCCGGGCGATAATGAATACCGCCGTACATCCTGCTCAATGCGGCCTCCTGCGAGGCTTGCATAAAAGAAGTGAAACTTCTGGCCGGCATTCCAAACTCAACTTCCGTAGAATCTGTAAAAGCAACTTTGTCGCCAAAGAGTCCTGTGAGCGCCACGGCGGCAGAGGTAGATATCACACTGTGACCGCTCGTATACTCTGGGAACGGTGGCGTTTGCAATAAAGGTACCCAATTTTCATCGATGTATTGGTTGATGTAAGTCTCGGGCCTGACAAGGCGACTCCTGTATTTCTCATCCCAGCAACTGATAAATCCTTCAACCAGAGAAACAGCAACGCGGACATATGCTTCCGACGACTGGTACACATCGGCTTTTTTAAGATTGCATATCAGCCGTGTAATATTCATCCAATGTCCGCCCGGAGATATTTTTTTTGTCGCGAACATCACGTGACCTTTCACATTCATTACAAAAGGATTACAATCCCAAAAGCTCGCGATCGACCGCTGCTCTTCAGTGAGATTTTTGCCCATTTCAAAAACCTCATTTGCGTACTTATAGAATTCACTATTTCCTTTCGTGGAAAATACGGGTGGGGCAGCTGGCTTGAATTGCTCTGCTGAATCAAGGACAAACGTTCTGATCTTGTTCCAATGCGGCTCAACAGCGTCCATGTAAGCGGGTGGAGTCGGTTTCCAGGTTCCGGGATCCGACTGAATTGAATATTTCGGGAACGACCTGGTTTGCTTGTAATTGTCATGCGTCGACCACTCTAGAATATGCTCGGCGACTTTGTTGCCATATGCAACGGACCTTTCAAAAACATCGCCTGGAATTCCCGTATCCTTAAATTGCTGCATGATCAATGCGTGGAATTCTTCGACCATATCCTCCGAGAATACCAGTGCCTTACCTACTTGCAACATGGCCTGAGCCGACGACAAGGTGTAACAGTATTCAGCACCCGCCTCCGGAGCAGGCACGGGATTAAGACCATGGAGTTGCCCGGCCAGGCTTATATAATTCTTATTTCCCGGAATCAAAGCCTCATAACCGGCAACACTCACGTACGTATAAATGCGACTCGCTACTGGGGGTGAAAATATGTCGTACACAATACGGTCTGTGATTGCTTTGACCGTTCGATGAATAAAGTCAGGATTGTTGGCTGCCGCCTGATAGTCAGTTTTCCGTTCTCCGCACGATTGGACGAACAACATGACCGCAATAATTAATGAAATTCTTCTCATTTCTGTCTTATGGTTACTTCACAATGAATGTACGCTTATCTTTTCCAACTCCTTTGATCTGCAATGTATGCCAATTTGCGGGCAAACCCGTGGACGTTTGACTAATACCTTCGTCAGTTATGTTCAGACCACCAAATCCAAAAATGATCGCCTGGAGAAATCCACCTGCTCCGGTTGCAAAGTATGGATTCGTTCCTCCGGCAGTCTCCGCCAGCACTCCGAACGGCGGCACTTGGTTTGGCTTGTACGACTTCATTAGAAGCTCCATCGCTTTGTCCTTTTTGCCTATCCGCGAATATAATGCAGACAGTACAGAATTGCCCATTGCTGGTCCCGAAGCTGAATATCGCGGCTCATAATAAGCGAGGTCTTTTTCTATCTGTGCCCGATCTCTCACAATATCCAATGGATAAGCAAGAAGGTTGACATCTGCCTGTTTAATGGTTGCCCCATTGTAAGTAGCATTCTCCCGTGTGGTGCCGTCCTGAAATTTCAGGATCGGAATATTCTTTGATACAAGTTCCCAATCTGGATCCGGCACGATTCCCAGCTCTCTGGCTGCTCGCGTTGCGTAGTTAAGCGCCGTGATGGCAATTCCATTAGTGAAGGCGTTATTATCAATATTCTCTTCAAACTCATTTGCACCTATTACATTCCTGATCTCATACATTCCCGGGCCATTTCTTTCAACTCTGCTTGCCCAAAAATCCGCAACCTCTTTCAACACCGGATAACCACGATCCTTCAACCAAAGCTTATCTTTTGTGACTTCATAATATTTCCAGAATGCCCATCCTACACAACCCGTAATATGGTGTTGGAAAGGTCCTGTGAGCGCCCATACTGGTGTGTCTTCTCCACCCTCCTCCGCCGACTCCCAGGGAAACATAGCTCCCTTATAGCCATGAGAGAATGCGTTGCGCTTCGCAGCATCCAACCTATTAAAACGATATTCGAGAAGAGACTTTGCTATCTGTGGCTGTAGTGCAAGCAGGGGTGGATACATCCAAAGTTCCGTATCCCAAAAGACGTGTCCGTTATATCCAAGTCCCGACAATCCCATCGGTGAAAGGCTGTAGCCCGTACCTTCGCGGGCAAAAGAATAAAGATGGTACAATGCAAAGCGAACGTCCTTTTGGAGCTGCGCGTCACCATCGATTACAATATCGCCGTTCCACAGCTTTTGCCATTCATCTGCATGACGCGAGGATAGCCGCTTCTCTCCTTCCAGCGCAGCAAATATCGTGAGACGTTCCGCTTCGTTCATCGGATCTTTGAAATGAGCTGAAGAGGTCGCGGAAGACACTATTGAAAATGAATATGTCATGCCGGCCTTCAGGTCCTTGGAAAATCTGAGCAAATGAAGATTATAATCTAAATCTTCATGGACCAGTTGTGGCTCCTCACCGTGCTTATCGCGAAACACGAAACTGTTACTGGCCGCCAACGTGTGTTTTCCTGTTGGACTTTTAGCCACGGAAGTGAGCAAGGGGATCTTGACATGGGGCCGGTCGATGATACTGTAAAAGTTACGCACATCGGCAAGATGGTCCGGGGCCTCGATAACGCTCATCGGAGAAACACGAACATCACTGATTGCCTCAATTTCAATTTGTACCATGGAACAGTACGGGAGATGCCTAAGCGCCACCATGGAATGCTTGACACGAATCTTGTTTCCAAACGAAAAATGTGTGACCAGAGCAGCATTCTTCATATCAACAGTCTGCGTAAACCCCGAGATATTTTTGCCGTCCACACGCACGCCATCAACGTCCATGAAAATGTTAACATGATTAAATGATTTCAGAATATTTGAAACACGCCCGCGCTGGTAGTTGTCGTACACACCGTTGAGTACCACATCTTTTACGCACATGGGCTGGGCCGAAGATACCAGTCCAATCATCCCGTTCGCAACCGTGACGCCGTAGTAATTGGTGGGATCGATTTTTAATGCTTCGACCAGCCATGGAGTATCCTGGCTATAAGCAAATAAATTTAAGCCTAAACAAAGGACTAGCGTAAATAATGATTTCATTTAGCAGGGAGATTAAATCCAACAATTGATTTTCCATTTCTTGAAACCAGAATAATCTTCGACTTATCGTTCTTATTCACAACTTGAATATCGCGTACTTCTCCGTCAATGACTATCCCCGATTTCATAGCGTCCAAAGCGCTCCAATTGCCTTTGCCGTCGCCTTTCAGCACGAGGCCAATGCTGGCATCGTAAGGTCCGTAGTCAGGTTGCGTAGCGCGAAGATTGCCGCCGATAATCAAATCCAGATTCCCGTCAGAATCGACATCCGAGAATGAATTGGCGAAGACTGGAGCCATCTGTGCTTCGAAAGGCAGATCTGATCTCACCAACTTGCCGTTATCGTTTCTCAGATATGATGTGGCAAATACTTCAGCAATCATCTTCGCGGCATTACCCTCCTGTTTAGGAGTGATGATATCCGTAAGGTTCACATCCCGGTAGTCTCTGTACTTCAGAAATTTTTTCTTCAAGCTTGGAATTTGTTTCACCAACTGATCGCGGGATGCGAACGGATAACGCTTACCGGCATTGTAGTAAACCAAAATATGATCGGAACCGCCATTGCCGTCAAAGTCACCCAGATACAGTGTGACCGGATGCTCTATCGATGCATGAAGTCTTGAGTTATGGCCGAGATTACCGGCGACATAATCGTCATCTCCGTCACCATCCACATCCGCGGCAACTATAGAGTTCCACCAGCCATGTGTTTGGTCCATACCAAAATCAGTAGTCCTGTTATCAAACCGATGATGTTCATTTTGAATAAGCACCGTGATGGGCATCCACTCTCCCACCAGGATAATGTCCTGGCGACCATCTCTATTCAAATCAGTCCAGACAGCATCCCTGACCATTCCTGGCCGCACAACTGACATGTTATCAAAGTGACTTTCACCGAGCCAATCTTCAGAAACTGAAAAAATTCCTCGTCCATCATTGATGAGAAAGAAACTCGCAGGACTCATCCCATACAGCATCGGGAGCACCGCACCGCCGACCAATACATCACGGTCACCGTCATTGTCGTAATCAAAAGCCTTCAGGCAAGACACGTTCAATAATAAATTAGGCAGAGCTGCCGGGTCCTCCCGAAAATCACCATGCCCATTATTGCGGTATAATCGAGGTTTCAGGTTCTCACGATCAGTGTTGGGATCATCGCCACCGCTACCCACAATGATGTCTAAATCTCCGTCACCATCGGCATCGAAAAACTCAGCGGCTGTATTTTCTCCCGCCGCATTCTTCTCAAAGTCCGCGCTCTTTCTATCGATCCAACCACCCGAGCGGGTTTGAAAGAAAAGACGGGCCACTTGATTCTTCCCACCGCCAACAAAAATATCTTCCAATCCGTCTCCGTTTACATCTCCTTTTACAAGGGGCGGGCCTTGCGTCGAAAGCATGTGCGGAATCAGACCCTGGTAATTAAACTCATTGAAATCGTCCTCAGAATGCGTGAAGTCCGGCACCTGATTTTTCGTTACACGAACCGTCAAGGCGTTCGAAGCTGTTAAATTATCGTAATTGAATTTACCTGTGGCATCGGCCTTTCTTAGCTGAAGGGTCGCTCCTGCCCGTAAGTTTACTAATAGTTGGTACTGACCGTCAGGCCAAATCCAAATCAACGAGTCAACCACTTTTGCGTCCCCGGTACCCACATTCATACGGAAATCGGAAGATGAACAAAATCCTCTGGACCCGGAGACTTCATAATACATCTTCATGCCGTTTGAAACGATCAATGCCTTGGCTCCAAATGCGGCCGTATTTGCCTGATCGGGTTCGGGGATTATTTTGATGAAGGAGTCTTTCCGGTCCGTTCCGTTGCGATAGATTGAGGCCACGTCGTTGAGGTTATTCACAACGATGTCGAGGTCACCGTCATTATCAAGGTCGGCGTATGCACTGCCATTCGACAGGCTGGCCCGGTTAAGTCCCCACTTCACGGTTGCATCCTCATAGGTAAGACCATCTCTGTTCCGAAATATGAAATTGGAAACCTTCCCTGAAGGCATCTCGTCGAGAACCGCCATGTCATTCTTGTCAATCGTCTTCAGAGAGTCCTGGATTGATTGATTGGAGATGAAGTTGATGTAGTCAAGATCATTCGGCCTTCTAAGAATTCCATTGGAAATGAAAAGGTCTTTATATCCATCGTTGTCAAAGTCAGCAATAAGCGGTGACCAGCTCCAGTCAGTCGCTTCTATACCCGCCTGAATGGCGATGTCGCTGTATACCACCGAGGAGTCCGTGATGGCCCGGTTCAGTTGAAGACAATTTCTCGCAACCTGATAGTGATAACCAAAACTTAGTTTGAATTTATAAACCTCGTAAGCGTCTTCGCCGGCTGACGTTTTTATAACAGACTCATCCCGTGGAAGCATGTCGAGGGTAATGATATCGGAGCGTCCATCATTGTTGAGATCAGCGATATCCAACCCCATGGAAAACCGGCTGGTGTGCGCTGCTGAATTCTCCATTACCTGTTTGAAAGTTCCGTTTTTCTGATTGATGTAGAGATAGTCGTTCTCTTGAAAGTCGTTTGAGACATACAGATCGGGGAACCCATCAAGATTTAAGTCCGAGACCCCAACTCCTAACCCGTAGCCAAGCCGGCTACTGTAAATACCTGCTTCCTTCGTAACATTCAGGAATCTGGGCGCTGCACTCCCCGTGCGGGATATCAGTTCATTTCTGTACAACTGGTCGCCACTCAGGGAGTCCGGTTTTTGACGGTTCGAAACAGAAATGTAAGAATCTGCGCTATGCACGGAATGGTTCAGCAAATAGCAATCAAGGTCACCATCCAGATCAAAGTCAAAAAAAATTGCCTGCGTGGATCTTCCTGTAAAGTCAAGACCAAACTCCTTCGTTCGATCAGTGAACGTAAGGTTGCCATTATTTATGAGTAATTGGTTGGTGGAATTAAATCCTTTGTATTTTCCCACGCCGCATACATAAATATCCAGCCAGCCATCGCCATTGACGTCAGCCATGGTTACGCCAGTCTTCCAGTTACCTATGCCGACAACACCAGCTTTTTCCGTGATGTCGTCGAAACGCATGTCGCCCTTGTTTAAATAGAGTTTATTTGAATTTTGGTTAGACGAAAAATAAATATCAATAAGTCCGTCGTTGTTGATATCCCCGAGGGCGACGCCACCGCCATTATAGAGATAGAGATATTCGATAATGTTAAATTGGCTGTCCTCCTTCAGGTCATTTCGAAAATCGACACCTGACTCCGAGGACGAAATCGACTGGAAAAGGGTGCCCGGGCCGGACGAATGGGTCTTGCAGGCTCCCAAGAGCAGAAATAAATAGATGATCCCAGGGTATACAAGTCTTTTCATTTCACCCTCAGCAAAAGCAACGAATCATTGTTGCGGCTGACTATGATCGTCTTGTTATTTCCCCTTCCAATCATTTTCATATCGCGAATTTGCCCGTCTATCTTCAACCCGCTGGTGGTGTTTGCAACAGTAGAGAAAGAACCCTTTCCATCACCCTTCAGAAATGTCCCAAAGCTGGCATCATATCGCCCGGCCTCAGGTTTTACGTTGTAAAGGTTCCCTCCCATCAAAAGGTCCTTGTTTCCATCCCCGTCAAAATCGTCGGCCATGATCGCATACACCGGTGAAAACTGTGCCTCTACCGGCAAGGCCTTCATCGTGAACTTTCCACCACCCTCGTTCATGATCATCGTCGTGCTCAATACATAACTCTCCAACTTTAAAGCTTTAGATAACTGGTCCGGTGTGAATATTTCCGCGATCGTCTGCTCTTTATAACTCGAATATTTCAAGTACTTTTTCTTCAGTCCAGGCATCTGCTGAAGCAAATCATGTCGAAGCGCCATCGGGTAACTCTTCTCTCCGTTGTAATTGCAGATGATCTGTTCAATCGTCCCGTTCTGATCGAAGTCACTTACATACATGCTCACCGGCTTCTGCTCACTCGCCTTAAATCTCGAATTTAATCCATGATTCCCGCCAACCAAATCCAGGTCTCCATCCCCATCAAGGTCTGTTGCTATTACACAGTTCCACCAACCGCTACTCTTCTCCAGACCCTGGGATTTATCTCCTTGCTCTGAAAATGCGCCCCCCTCATTATAAAATATCCTTACCCCCAACCATTCCCCTACTACTACCAGATCTTCATCCTTATCTCCATCCATATCCGCCCAAACCCCATCGGTGATCATGCCTATATCCTTTAAACCAGGAGCTACATCAACCGTCACATCCTTGAATTTTCCCTTCCCGTCATTATTCAATATGTAACCATTTACCGGCATCCCGTACCGGAAAGACTCCAGCCGGCTCCCCACAAACAAGTCCATGTCTCCATCTCTATCATAATCACTCGACTTCACTACCGACGTGTTCTCGAATCGGCTCGTGGGAAGCAACTGTGGTGACTTGCTGAAATTCCCTTTCCCATCATTGATGTATAGCCTGTCCAGCAATGCCAGAGACGTACTCGGAAACTCATTCCCTCCACTGCAAACATACAAGTCCTGGTCGCCGTCACCATCCGCATCAAAAAACTCACTACCCATATCCTCGCTCACCTTATCGGCACCGAATAAAACCTCATTCGTGGACCGGAACTTTCCATCTTTTCCCTGAACATAAAGAACCCCAGACTGATCCCGTGCTCCTCCGATATAAACATCCATCAACTTGTCTCCATTCACGTCTCCAACACTCATCTTAGGTCCTTCCGTACTCAACATGTGATAGATCAACCGGTCACGATCGAAATCAACAAAATCATTCTCCCGCTGACGAAAGGTGAGATTCGTTGAACTTTCCGGCTCGATGTGAAAAATCGGCTTCGAGTGCGCCTCCTGATACAACGTTTGACGCGTTGCATCGGCTTGCATGAGATTGATCACTTGGTTTGTCTTTACGTTTGTCAGCACAGAAGACTTTCCGTTCGGCCACTCAACGATCACGCTATCTACACGCTCGAGGACGCCCAAGCCGAAATTCGGTCGCGTATCCACCGAAGATTCAAATCCGCGTATGGGCATTTGCTCGAGATAGAAATGTTCAGACCCGTTGATCACTGATATCTTCGTGCCAAAGGCAAAAGTGTTAGCTCCCTCGCCCGTTAGGTTAAACTTCAGAAAGTGATTCTTCGTCAGGGTGTCGGATTCGTTACGGTAGACATAAGCCTCCATATTTACATTGTTGACGACCAGGTCGAGGTCACCGTCATTGTCCAGATCACCATAAGCAGAACCATTAGAAAAGCTCGGTTCAGACAGTCCCCAATCAGCACCCTTATTGACAAACCGAAGGCCACCCTGATTATGAAAAGCATAGTTTGAAACTTTATTCGAAGGCATGGCATCTATCAACTTTCTATAGTCTACCGACTTTCCCGATGTCACGGCCTCAATGACTTCCTCGCTCGATGCAAATTGGAGGTAATCCTGATCGGTCAGATCGTGATAAATTCCGTTTGCCACGAAAATATCTTTGAGCCCGTCGTTATCCATATCGAAAATCAATGCGCCCCAGCTCCAATCGGTAGCCTGAACATTGCAGAGTCGTCCAATCTCACTGAAGGTGTTATTGCCATTGTTCAACTGCAACATGTTGCGTGTATATTGATGAAAGTAGCCATTAGCCACACCAAACGAATAACGGTTCCAGTCTTCAAATGTCGTTACGGTCTTGATGCGATCATTCGGTTCAGGCAACATTTCCGTAACGAATATATCTGGATAGTCATCATTGTTTATGTCCGCAAGATCTGCACCCATTGACGCGCCGCTGATGCTCTTCATTTGATCAGGCAAGCATTCCTTGAAAGTTCCGTTGTGATTGTTGATGTACAGATAATCCCTCTCAAAGAAGTCATTCGAAACATAAATATCCTGCCAGCCATCCTTATTGATGTCGCCTACGGTAACTCCAAGGCCGAAGGCGATAACACTGCCGAAGATTCCGGCTTCCTCGCTCACATCGTTGAAATGACCGCCGTCGTTGCGAAGAAGCTTGTGACCTCCAAGCGAGTCCCTCCGTCCGCGCTCACTTTTTCGAAGATTAAAGCTTCCAATAGCCTGAAATGAATTGTTAAGAACATATAGGTCGAGATCTCCATCTTTGTCATAATCGAAGAATGCGGCATGGGTGCTGTAACCGCGGTCATCTACTCCATATTCCACGGCCCGTTCAGAAAATGTCAGGTCGCCATTATTGATAAAAAGCTCATTCTGTTTGTTG
Source organism: Cyclobacteriaceae bacterium (assembly GCA_044227305.1). Lineage (GTDB taxonomy): Bacteria > Bacteroidota > Bacteroidia > Cytophagales > Cyclobacteriaceae > ELB16-189. The sequence continues at coordinate 69,832 of JBGAFJ010000007.1, forward strand.
TCACCCTTTACATCTCCCGAATTACAAACGTATATGTCCAGCAGACCGTCGCCATTCACATCAGCCATACTCACGCCGGTAGACCAAGCTCCTTTTCCCTCAACGCCTGCTTCAGCCGAAATGTCTTCAAACTTGAACCCACCCTTATTGAGATAAAGCTTGTTGGGCTTCATATTCAGCGTCAAATACACATCGAGTAATCCGTCGTTATTGATGTCACCGATTGCCACACCGCCACCGTTATAAAAATTGCGATACTTGTATATATTGAAATCGTCATAGTACTCAAGCACGTTCGCAGCATCGATGCCCGTGAAGGATGATGGCAACTTTGTAAAGAGAGTTCGAACCTTGAGTTCGTCTCCGGCTCCGCACGAACAGAGTATCAATAATAAGACGGGGACTAATCGGTTCATTGTGCTTCTGCTTTCTTCCTTTTCCTTACTTTAGAATCAATAGTGAGGTCGGTAAATACGGCCTTCACATCAGAGGTCTTTTGCTTTGAAATGGCAATCTGCCTGTTACCATCTACTTTCACGTAAATGTCGCCTGTTTCCGGAAAATTTACTTTGATGAATTCTCCGCCATACCATTTTTTGAAGAGATCCAGCACTTCGACAAGAAGTGTATCCTGGGAAAGTTTCTGATTCCAGTCGGCCCACCCCCGATAGCAAAAAGTTACCGGCATTTGATAAATTGAATCGTTCTCAAAATCGGGATAGAAATTCATGTCTATGCTATCGCGCTTTGATTCCAAAACATAGAGAACACTGATCCCCCTGGACCCGTGCCGGAAGATCTTCTTTTTATTCATCGCCCAGCAGTGATCAAAAAACGCTTTTGACGGCATTCCAAAACTTAGTCCCAAAAACAGGGAGTCATGGCGCTCCCCGGAGCTCAGTTCCCTGGAAATCATTTTTTCGTAATCTGTTTTGCAGGCCGCTACCATCAACAATACTATGATGCTTAGGGCGCAATACTTCTTAAATCGTTTAATACTGAAATAATTCCACATAATCGTTGTTCCTTGAAACTATCACTTGTCTTTTCCTGGGGCCGGGTAGCAGGGCTATTCCCCTCACCTGTCCTTCGACTTGAAATCCGGATTGGCTATTGGGCACAAACTTAAAATTACCCTTTCCATCACCATGGAAAAAAGCTCCGTAGCTTGCCATATAACTTCCGACTTCCGGCTTTGAAGCGTCAAAGTTCCCTCCCATCAAAAGGTCCTTGTTTCCATCCCCGTCAAAATCGTCGGCCATGATCGCATACACCGGTGAAAACTGTGCCTCTACCGGCAAGGCCTTCATCGTGAACTTTCCACCACCCTCGTTCATGATCATCGTCGTGCTCAATACATAACTTTCCAACTTTAAAGCTTTAGATAACTGGTCGGGTGTGAATATTTCCGCGATCGTTTGCTCTTTATAACTCGAATATTTCAAGTACTTCTTCTTCAGTCCAGGCATCTGCTGAAGCAAATCATGTCGAAGCGCCATCGGGTAACTCTTCTCTCCGTTGTAATTGCAGATGATCTGTTCAATCGTCCCGTTCTGATCGAAGTCACTTACATACATGCTCACCGGCTTCTGCTCACTCGCCTTAAATCTCGAATTTAATCCATGATTCCCGCCAACCAAATCCAGGTCTCCATCCCCATCAAGGTCTGTTGCTATTACACAGTTCCACCAACCGCTACTCTTCTCCAGACCCTGGGATTTATCTCCTTGCTCTGAAAATGCGCCCCCCTCATTATAAAATATCCTTACCCCCAACCATTCCCCTACTACTACCAGATCTTCATCCTTATCTCCATCCATATCCGCCCAAACCCCATCGGTGATCATGCCTATATCCTTTAAACCAGGAGCTACATCAACCGTCACATCCTTGAATTTTCCCTTCCCGTCATTATTCAATATGTAACCATTTACCGGCATCCCGTACCGGAAAGACTCCAGCCGGCTCCCCACAAACAAGTCCATGTCTCCATCTCTATCATAATCACTCGACTTCACTACCGACGTGTTCTCGAATCGGCTCGTGGGAAGCAACTGTGGTGACTTGCTGAAATTCCCTTTCCCATCATTGATGTATAGCCTGTCCAGCAATGCCAGAGACGTACTCGGAAACTCATTCCCTCCACTGCAAACATACAAGTCCTGGTCGCCGTCACCATCCGCATCAAAAAACTCACTACCCATATCCTCGCTCACCTTATCGGCACCGAATAAAACCTCATTCGTGGACCGGAACTTTCCATCTTTTCCCTGAACATAAAGAACCCCAGACTGATCCCGTGCTCCTCCGATATAAACATCCATCAACTTGTCTCCATTCACGTCTCCAACACTCATCTTAGGTCCTTCCGTACTCAACATGTGATAGATCAACCGGTCACGATCGAAATCAACAAAATCATTCTCCCGCTGACGAAAATTCAGACTGGAGGTCTTTGTTACGTTCTTAAAAATTGTGGATGCCACGGCCAACGCTGATATCCTTTCTATGTTTGCTTCATTTTGATTTAGTGTGATCGTTTGATTGGTAGGCACATTAAGTAACGACGTCATTTTTCCGTTCGGCCAGCGAACCAAAACAGAATCGACCTTGGTGATCGACCCGAGGCCAAAGTTTAAACGGTTATCAACAGTAGATTGAAAACCTCTCATCGGCGCAAGTTCCAGGTAATAAGTCTGGTTTGCATGTCGAATGGTGACCTGAGCTCCGAACGCAAATTGATTCATCCCATCGCCTTTGAGGATAAATTTGATATAGTGGTTCCCTTTGGCTAAGGAATCAGTGTTGTTGCGATAAATAAACGGCGGCATATTGACATTGCTGACGACCAGGTCAAGGTCCCCATCGTTGTCTAAATCCCCATAGGCAGAACCATTTGAAAACCCAGGCGTGCCCAACCCCCATTCAGCGGCTTTATTACTAAATCGTAATTCTCCCAAATTTTCGTAAGCATAATTAGCCAGCGGCTCAGATGGAATGGAATCAACGAGCCTTTTGATCACCTGTTTGTCACGACTCAGAATCTGTCTGACGGTATTCGGATCAGCCATAAAATTGATGTAATCCTGGTCGAGGAGATCCTTATATATTCCGTTTGCAACAAAGAGGTCTTTCTTGGTGTCATTATTAAAGTCGGCTATCAACGCGCCCCAACTCCAGTCGGTAGATGACACCCCTGCGAGACGCCCCACTTCGCTGAATGTACCGTCGCCGTTATTGAATTGAAGCACATTCCTCGGAAACTGCCTGTGGTAGCCACTATTAAGGTTGAGTTGGTATTTTTGCCAGTTTTCAAACGATGCCTTTGTCTTGACTCTTCTTTCAATCTCCGGCATCATTTCCGTAACGAATACTTCCGGATAACCATCATTGTTAATGTCTGCCATGTCAGCACCCATGGATCCCATGCTGATCTCTTTCATCTTCGACTCAAGGCACTCTACGAAACCGCCCTTTTTGTTATTGACATACAAATAATCTCTCTCGAAGAAGTCATTTGATACATAAATGTCTTCCCAACCATCCTTGTCGATATCGCCGACTGTTACTCCAAGTCCGAAGCCGATGGAACTCCCGAAAATATTTGCTTTCTCACTGACGTCTGTAAATCGATTATTGTCATTGCGGTAGAGCCTGTTGCCACCCAAAGTATCCCGTATTTGCCGCTGATCCTTTCTGAGATCATAGTTTCCGACCGACCGGAAGGAGTTATTCAACAGGTAACAATCCAGATCGCCGTCCTTATCGAAATCAAAGAAAACTGCATGCGTTGAAAGGCCCGTGTCTCCGATGCCAAACGCTTTTGAACTTTCGGTGAATGTAAGATCGTGATTGTTGATGAAGAGTTCATTGTTTCTCCTCGGCCCCCTGGGATCGCCCGATTTGCAGACGTAGATATCCAACCAGCCGTCGCCATCCACGTCCGCAACGCTCACCCCTGTCGACCACACATGGCCAGTTTCAAGTCCGGCTTGTTGTGTGATGTCTCTAAAATGGAGATTCCCTTCGTTGAGGTATAGCTTGTTGGAAACCTGGTTTCCGCAAAAAAATACATCTACCAATCCATCGTTGTTGAAATCGCCAAGACCCACTCCGGCGCCATTGTAGAAATTCCGGTAGGTGTACACATTGAACTCCTCGGTGTATGTGAGGTTGTTGACGAAATTAATGCCGGTAGTTTCAGACGATAGAGAACTAAAGAGTGTCAGCGGTTGGGCTGCTCGCTTGTCGTTCGATTGACAAGCTGCAATGAAAGTCATCATAACGAAAATCCAATACCTGCCAGAGACGACCATTCAGTAAAATGAAATAATAATGACGTAAATACAAAAAAAAAGAGCAAGTGAAAATCACTTGCTCTTTTCGATGGTGCCTTAGATTAATATCCTGCGTTCTGCTTCAATGCACCTGCAGTTCCAGCAGTTGCTGTAATTTGTGCAAGCGGAATCGGGAAGAAATTCAGGTGATTATCAGGGTCAACAGAAGTTTTTCCAAACCAAACTTTGTTGTAGCGACCGAAACGGATCAGGTCCTGTCTTCTCCATGCTTCAGAGAACAATTCACGTCCTCTTTCTGCAAGCAAATCGTCGGCTGTAGTACCTGCATAAGTTACCCCATTACGAGCAGCAAACTTGGTATTCAAAAGCGCGATCGCAGCAGGATCAGCGAAGTTATTTGCTTTGCGCATCATCACCTCTGCTCTATCGAGGATTACCGCGCCGAGGCGGAAAACAGGGAAGTCATTGTCCAGATCAGGAAGTGAACCTACCTGGAATTCAAACTTTCCAAGGCGAACACCAGCCTGACGCAGGGCGTTAGGAAGGAATTCATTGACTTGGGGAGTGAAGATCAACGTAGCGCCATCAGGGTCGATTGTTGAATTCGCATCACCAGCAACCTGAGTTTTTTCGTAGCTGTCATCAGTAATCTTAGTCACACCGTCAGCTGCATATTGCTGGCCGACGATGAAAGACTTCTTACGATTATCCGAGTTGTTATAGCTATTGTAAAACTCTTCGAGTGAACAGTAGCCATTCCAGGGCTGCTGCTGCAGCTTATAAGTAGCCTGGCTTCCGTAGTGCAGAGTCATCTGTGCAAGGTTAAAACCTTTTACATAACCTCTGTCGAAAGGAATAGCCCAGATATGCTCAACGGATGCTGTGTTGGTAGCAGAGAAGATATCCTTGTAGTTCGGCTCGAGGCTGAACTTGCCGGAGTTGATGATCTCATCCAATACTGTGGCAGCTTTGTCAAGTTGTTCAGTTCCTGTGTACGACTTTGCGTTCAAGTACAACTTTCCCTGGATTGCTCTTCCGGCCCAATACGTCAAGCGACCATAGTTGGCTTCTTTCGTGAGCAAGGGAACGTTTGTGGTAAGTTCTGAATCGATGAAAGCATACATTTTATCAGGAGTCTGCTGTCCTTGAGTTTCGCCAAGTTTTGTCGACAGCGGCACGTTTCCAAAGAGATCAAGTAGGTAATAATAATACCATGCCCTCAGAACCTTCAACTCAGCGACTTTCGAGGTTGAGTTTGAGATACCATCGGCAACGATCAAACGGTTACATGCGGCGATACCGGCAAATGCGTTCGTCCAAACGTTATTGAACGCATCAAAACCTTCCGGCTTAGCAATTGAAGTTGTTTGAAAGTGTGAGTGCAATGCTGCTGGCTGCCCGCCATCATACCAGTCACCACCACGCTGAGGGATCATCGCCTCATCCGTAGTTACTTCATAAAGTGTAAAAAATCCGTTGTGACCGTAGTTAGAATACAACTGCGCGTAAGGCGCGAGCAATGATGCGTCTAACTCAGCGTCCGTCTTAGGGAAGTTCTGCGTCGTAAACGTATCCTTCAGGTTCTCATCAAGATTCGTACATCCCACCACAAACCCAGCAGTCAACAGGATTGTCGGCAGAAACTTTATAGTTTTCATTATGTGTGTTGTTTTCATAGGTTCTTTCAATGTTAGAATGTAACATTTACACCCAAACTCACTGTTCTCGAACGGTAGAAGTTATTTCTGCGATCGATGCCAGGGGCAAGCGGGTTGGTCTGTCTGGTACCATCCGCGTTAACGGGATTGAATGCACCGTTATCTGTCGCACCAGTATCCACGAGGCGAGCCTCAGGATCGGTTCCTGTGTAGCCTGTGATCACGAAGAGGTTGTTACCACCAGCGTATACTCTCAATTTTGAGATGGCAGAACCAGGGTTGAATCGGAAATTATATCCGATTGTAAGGTTATCGAGCTTCACAAAGTCACCATTTTCTACATAGAGGCTTGACCACTGTGTATTCTTGAGGTTGGGATCGAAGAACTTTGTGTTAACCCTGTTATATGAACTGATCTGACCACCCACAACCGGCTCGTAGAAAGCCCGGTAAGAATTGATGATCTGGTGACCAAATGTTCCACGGAGGAAGAAGTTCAAATCCCAGTTTTTGTATGTGAAATTGTTGGTCCAGCCCAAGTCCAGAGTAGGAAGGCCGTGTCCAAGTACATTGTTCTGCGAAGTGCTGAGGATCGGATTGCCAGATGCATCAACACCTTGATATACAGGTCCGATCATTGTACCAACCTGTTGGCCGGCAATGTTTCTAATCGTATAAGTACTGTTCTGACCAGGCGCACCCAATGACGATCCAAGTTCAGGAAGACCTTCTGCTGTGTCTGTTCCAGGATACAAGGCCACAAGGGTTGATTTCACGTGCGAGGCAACCAAAGTGGTAGTCCAGGTCATGTTTGATTTCTGGATGACTGCATATGACAGTGCCAATTCAACTCCGGTTGATTTGATCTCCCCGAGATTCTGGTATTGTAACGCTGCTACGTTGATTGACGCGTCGATTGGTCTCTGAAGGATGAAATCCTTAGCAACCCGCTGATACACGTCAAATGAACCCTGGAAGCGGTTGTTCATGAATCCGAAGTCAAGACCAGCGTTGACCTCAGTCTTTTGTTCCCAGCGAAGGTTCGGGTTCGGAGCGAGTGTTGTACTCACGATCGGAATAAGGTTTCCGTTGCTATATCCATATCCGAAAGCAGTTCCATCACTTCTAAACTGACCGTACTGGATTTGAGATATACCGTATGTGGGCGGCAACGCACCAGTCAATCCCCAGCCTGCACGCAGTTTCAATGTGCTGACCTGAGGAATTTCAAACAATTTATTCAGCATCACAGCACCGCTGACGGCACCGAAATTACCGAACTTATTGTTCACACCGAATCCAGAGCTGCCTTCTCTTCTATAAGACGCAGACAACAAATAAGTTTCGTTGTAGTTGAAGTTTGCTCTAAGGAACATACCAAGAAGTTTCTGGTCAGGGCTGGCATATGAGCTCATTGCGGGAAGACCATTTCCTTTTTGAATGTCCTGTGAGTTACCCAATGAGTTGTATCCCAAGGCATCGCTGAGGAAGTTACCGGTCTGAACACCGAAACCTTGCGAAGAACGCTCTTGATAGGAATAACCACCAACAATTGCCATGTGCAGATTATCCATCTGTTTGGTGTATGTCAGGTAACCTTCAAAAATGTTACGCTCAGCCTGGTTTGAAAATCTCCTTGCAAAACCATTTCTGTTAAATCCGCGGAAATAAGCGGTCTTTGAATAGTATTCACCAGTGATCTCGTTCTCACGCTGCAGTGCATAGGTAGCGGTAGCAGTCAAGCCAGGAAGGATGTCGAGTTCCGCTTTACCTGAGAGGTTCATCGTTACCTTCTTACCATTGCTGACGTTCTGGTTAATGATACCAACCGGGTTGTAGTTATCGAACAAGCTTGTTTCCTGATACTGGCTACCTGTAACTGAGTTCGCTCCACTTGGAGCATACACAGGAGCAGTCGGGTTATAGATTGTTGCATAACGCAATGCCTCCTGGAATGAATAGTTGGAGTTACGAGTTGTTGTTGACGCGTCTACGCTGAGTCTCAATTTATTATCGAGGGCGCTTTGTTGAAGGGAAATCCTTCCGTTGATCTGATCGAAACCGCTGTTCTTCAAGATACCCTGAACGTCACGAACGTTGAGTGACATGCGATACGTGGTGTTTCCAGATCCGCCGCTGATACCGAGGTTGTTAACGACGGTATGTCCAGCCTGAGTAACTTCCTTGAGCCAGTTTGTATTGGCGCCAAGATCGGTTCCGCCCACAGCCAGATACTGATTGCGATCCATCACTGATACTGACTTTGCGATGGATTCAGAAGCCACATAAGTATTGTAGTCGATAACAGGCTTACCTGCCTTACCTTTCTTCGTTGTAACGAGGATAACACCGCTTGAACCCTGTGTTCCGTAAATAGCGGCAGCAGAACCATCCTTCAATACGTCAATTGATTGAATGTCATTAGGGTCCACGTTGGCCATCGACGCACCAATCACTCCATCAATTACGAAAAGAGGCTGTTGATTTGCTCCTACGGTAGTAATCCCGCGCATACGAACCGTGAATGGTTCATTGGGGTCGTTACCAGTTCTGGTAATTGCCACCCCGGCAACTTTTCCAAGGATCAACTGTGTCGGGTCCTGAACGGCACCGCGGTTGAAGCTCTCAGACTTTACGGACACTACCGCACTGGTAATCTCTTTCTTTTCCTGAGAACCGTAGCCTACAACTACAACTTCTGACAATGCTGTGACATCAGATGCCAAAGCAACGTTAACGACTGACTGATCGCCAACTGCTGCTTCCTGCGTGGTGTATCCAACGAAGGAGAACACCAATGTCGCGTTAGCGCCGACGCTGATTCGGTAGTTTCCATCAGCGTCTGATACTGTACCATTGCCAGTACCTTTCTCCAGAATGTTCACTCCCGGAACTCCGGATCCGTCGTCAGCCGACGTCACCTTACCGGAAACAGTCCTGCCTTGAGCGAGCGCCATGGTGCAACATGAAGCTAGAATCAATACTGGCAGAACCCTTTTGACAAACAAGTAAAATTTGGTCATACAGGTTTTGTTTGGGTTTACTAATTGGGTTTAACGTGTTTAAAGAACTATTTTACGGACATATTTAGACCAATATTACCTTGAATTTAACATTCCACAACGCGTTTAGGGCAATAAATTCACAGAATTTTAATGGAATCGAAATCGCAATCGTTTGCGAAAATTCAAAGTGTAGTATACAGGCTTTAATTACCTCCCCCAGCACCAAATAACCATGAGATTCAATCAAGTTACCATCAAAGACATCGCGAGAGAATTAGGCATTTCTCCATCCACGGTTTCGAGGGCTTTGAAAGATCATCCTGATATCAGTTCTGATACAAAGAAGGCAGTGCATGCTCTCGCTGATAAGCTCAATTATCAACCTAACATCGTTGCATTAAGCCTACGCCAGAAGAAGACGAACACGATCGGCGTGATCATCCCTGAGCTTGTACACTTCTTCTTCTCAACGGTTATCAGTGGGATTGAAGACGTTGCTTATCAGGCGGGCTACAGCGTGATCCTGGCCCAGTCAAATGAGTCATTTGAACGCGAAAAAACGGATATCAAGGCACTTTTTAACAGCCGTGTGGACGGGATGCTGATCTCTTTGTCACGTGAAACAAAAAACTTCGACCATATAGAATCCATCATATCGAAGGGTGTGCCGGTCGTATTTTATGACAGGATGTACAACAATCCCAATACCAGCAAAGTCATTGTTGACGATTATATCGGAGCCAAGGAAGCGGTCGAACATCTGATCGAACAAGGATACAAGCGCATCGCCCACCTGGAAGGCGCGCCGGGGCTTCTGATCAGCGAAGACAGGAAGCGCGGCTACCTTGATGCATTGAAGGAAAATAAGATGGAAATCAAGGAATCTCTGATTCAGGAATGTCCTGCCGGAAGCCAGGAAGACGGCAAAAAGACCACAAAAAAGCTGCTTTCCATGCCGAATCCGCCTGATGCAATCTTCGCACACAGTGATCCTATCGCCATGGGCGCTATGATGGCAATCAAGGAAAAAGGCCTCCGAATACCTGAGGACGTGGGTTTGGTGGGCTTTAGCAACTGGTCTTACGGATCTCTGATAGAACCAGCGCTAACCACCGTAGACCAGCCGGGCTTCGAAATGGGCCAGGAAGCGGCCCGTTTGCTGATTCGTCAGATAGAAGTGGGTGACAAGGACCAGGCCGAACCTCAGCCCGAGACCAAGGTTTTGAAGACCAAGCTTGTCATCCGTGAATCCTCCCTCCGGAAGTCTCCCAGGAAGAGGTGACTAATGCAATCGATTGCAGAATTTTAGGACGAGCTTTTTTGAGATAAGTGGGTTTACTTGAGCCTCTGAAGTCTACATAATCATGTCATCTACCCTTAGTAAACAGCTCGGAAACCTCATATCTTTTCAACAGACGACGGAAGGGATTATCGGTGAATCAGCCGGCGGATACTTCCGCATCCGAATCTTTTCTGACCGTATCGTTCAAATCTCAATCTCCCGCGAAAAAAAGTTTGAAGATTTTTCGTACGCCGTCGCGACCGCTCCCGGCGACGCAAAATTTGAAGTTGCAGACTCCCCTGCCCTCCTAAAACTCGGGACCGGAAAGATCGAACTGCAGATCTCCAAATCTGATATGCGACTCACATTCGTCAATGGTGCAGGTCAGGTTATCAATGAAGACGAATCAGGTCTTTGCACATCCTGGATCGGCGAACAAGTCACTACGTATAAAAAGCTTCAGGACGGCGAACGCTTTATCGGGCTGGGAGAAAAGACCGGGAATCTCGATCGGCGCGGTCATGGTTATCAGAACTGGAACTCTGATGCTTACGCATATCATTCCGGATCCGACCCATTATACTGCTCGATGCCATTTTATATCGGGTTGCACCATGGACTGCAATACGGCATCTTCTTCGACAACTCTTATAAATCTTTTTTCAACTTCGGTGCGTCGAATAACCGGTTTGCCAGCTTTTCGGCTGACGCCGGCGAAATGAATTACTATTTCATCCAGGGCGAATCAGTTCCCCAGATCATAGCCGGGTATACCTGGCTCACCGGTCGCATCCAACTGCCACCGAAATGGAGCATTGGATATCAGCAATGTCGTTACAGTTATTATCCCGACAAGGAGGTATTGAATGTGGCCCGCACATTTGTGGAGAAAGACCTTCCGGTCGATGCTCTGGTTCTTGATATCCACTACATGGATAAGTACAAGATCTTTACCTGGGACAAAAAGAATTTTTCAGATCCGAAAGGATTGATAAATCAGTTAAAGGCCCAAGGACTTGAGGTCGTGTTGATGTGCGATCCCGGTATTAAGATCGAGAACGGCTATGAGCCCTATGATGACGGCCTGAAGAACGACGTATTCATCAAGTATCCTGATGGAGAGAATTACGCTGGGCAAGTCTGGCCAGGTTGGTGCCACTTTCCGGATTTCACAAAACCTCAGACTCGTGCCTGGTGGCGCGACAAGCTAACGAGCTATGCGGAACTCGGCGTGGAAGGCTACTGGAATGACATGAACGAGATTGCTACGTGGGGTCATATGCTTCCTGAAAATATCGAATTTGATCTGGACGGTACAAAAGGAACCACTCGCAAGGCCAGGAATTTGTATGGGTTTCAGATGGCCCGGTCCACTTACGAAGCAACGAAAAAACTGCTCAATGGAAAACGTCCATTCAACCTGACCCGCTCCGGATTCTCCGGAGTTCAACGCTATTCAGCCGTGTGGACAGGAGACAATGTGTCGTATGATGAGCATATGATGCTTGGTGTCCGCATTGTGAACAGTCTCGGACTGACGGGGGTGGCCTTTTGCGGGTATGACGTGGGCGGCTTCGTAGGCGAAGCGAGCACCAAACTGTTTGCGCGATGGATTTCCATCGGATCGTTGTCGCCTTTCTTTCGTGGTCATACAATGATCAACACCAAAGATTCGGAGCCATGGTCGTTTGGAGAAGAGGTGGAGCAAATCTCACGCAACTACATCAAACTTCGTTATCAGCTCCTCCCCTACATCTATTCTTTATTTTATGAAGCCGCGTTGACCGGTATGCCCGTTCAAAGATCCCTCGCCATTTATCACGCGCATGATGATAGAATCTATCAAGGCCCATTCCAACATCAATACCTGTTCGGTCCGTCGATCCTGGTTGCACCGGTAGAAAGCAACCAATCGTTCGCGAAAGTTTTATTCCCAAAAGGAAATTGGTACTCTCTGTTCGACGGGGCATTGACGTATGGTGATCGTGAGATTATTATCGAAACACCCATTCATCGCCTGCCCGTCTTCATCAAGGCCGGATCTGTAATCCCAATGCAGCGCCCGGTAATGAATTCAAAAGAGAAAGTTGACGAACTAATACTGCACGTCTATTACGGGGAAGAAAAATCTGAATTCGATTTTTATGAAGACGATGGCAGCACGTTCGAATTTCAGTCTGGTGACTATGCCATCAGGTCAATAACCTATGACCCGCAAAAGAAGCAGGTGCATATTAAAAAGCAGCAGGGCAGCTTCGTGAGCCAGCTAAAGAAAGTGAAACTGGTGTTACACGGATTCAAGAATCTGGCATCCGTGAATGTAGATGGAAAAACCATTGCCTGCACGACCCAGCAGCATTCCTTCTTTACACCATTGGAAAAATATGACCCAATCAATGAGCCGGATTCGATGGGTGAAGAGCAGATTCAGATATCCCAGTTTGAATATTTTTCGAACGACATGATAATTGGCTGGTGATAATAATTTAAACGGCCTTAATTTTAGCGTGATGACAACGGTAGCCAAACCAAGACTTTCGCGTGCACAAATCTGGAACATGAGTTTCGGCTTTCTGGGTATCCAGTTCGGGTTCGCATTGCAAAATGCCAACGCCAGTGGTATTCTGCGTAACTATGGTGCTGAAGTAGAACAACTTTCCTGGTTTTGGATTGCTGCTCCTTTGATTGGTATGATCGTTCAACCGATCGTTGGCCACTACAGCGACAGAACCTGGAACGGCCTGGGTCGCAGGAAGCCCTATTTTCTAACGGGTGCAATCTTGTCGGCCAGCGCTTTGGTGCTCATGCCCAATGCGGGTATCCTGGGGGGTATCGCTCCCTTGTTGATAGTAGGTGCGTCGTTTCTGATGATCATGGACGCGTGCTTCAATCTTTCCATGGAACCCTTTCGTGCATTGGTGGCTGATAATTTATCTGACTCGCAACGAACTGAAGGTTTCGCCGTACAGACCTTTCTTATTGGGATAGGTGCGGTGATCGGATCATGGCTTCCTTATATCCTTCACAACTGGCTTGATGTATCAAATGAGGCATCCGAAGGGTCAGTGGCCTTGAACACACAGCTCGCATTTTACATAGGGGCCGTTGTTTTCCTTGCCAGCATACTTTGGACTGTTTTAAAAACACGTGAATATCCACCCCATGAATACGAAAAGTATCATGGCAAGGCTTCGCATGAGCATTCTGGTTTAGGAAGTGTGTTTACGGATTTTGCGCGGATGCCGAGAACTATGAAGCAACTCGGGCTCGTACAATTCTTTTCCTGGTTCGCTTTGTTTGGAATGTGGGTTTTTACCACAGACGCTATCGCAACCCATATTTATCACTTGCCAATCACAGACAAAAGCTCAGTTGCTTATCACGATGCGCAGGACTGGACCGGCGTGATATTCGGTGTTTACAATTTTATTTCCGCGATCTACGCGTTGTGTTTGCCGGTGATCGCAAAAAAAATAGGCAGAAAAAAAACGCATGCCCTTTCATTGCTCATCGGGGGAGTCGGCTTGATATCTTTTTTCTTCGCACCAAACAAGGAATTTCTGGTATTCTCGATGGCGTGCGTGGGCATCGCGTGGGCTAGCATCCTTGCCATGCCTTACGTAATTTTGTCGAGTTCGATCCCGGCAGGGAAAATGGGAATCTACATGGGGATCTTTAATTTCTTTATTACGATTCCCCAGATCATCAATGGTGTGATCGGCGGCCCGATGGTAAAGAATGTGTACAACAACGAACCCGTTTACGCGATCGTGCTGGCGGGTATTTTTATGTTGTGCGCGGCGGTGAGTGTAGTTTACGTATATGACCCTGCCGTGATTTCAATAGAAGAGAAAAAATCATGAGATTATTCGTTGGGCTTTTGTTGATCGTGTCGATGCGTTGCTATGGGGTTGGATATTGGCTGTAGGCAGGTTACCCCAATGAGTCAGTTTGCAGTTTCCAGCACAACAGTTGGGCGACGACACGTTTTCGAAAGAGTGTACCACCAGCAGCGAAAAGCAATTCCGAACCTCATCTGATTTGCGCAATTTCAACAACAAAGGAAAGCGAGTAACAAGTACAGACGTTTGGCTTTTAAAAACATCCTTCCCAAAAAATGCCCGGTTGGATTACAAAATCGTTCTCAACGAGTCCGATCGTATTCTCGACCCTGAGAATCCCCTGCAACAATGGTCGGGGCTGGGCGGTGGAAGTCCGAACTCGGAGTTACGCATGCCTCAGTGGGCTGAGGACCCGATCCTTAAACCCGTACCTGGTAATGCCGATCGGCATATATCATTTTTTCAAGACCGGACTTATTCAGTATGGCTACAATGCAATCGCCCTCGTTCTGGACGCGGCCACAAATCTATTCGCTTTGCGATAGCACCGGCCTACGCAAAGTCAAAATCTCGATGACAAGCGGCCTCTATTAACGACGCCAGCGAGGGTGCCCGTAACATGGAGGAGATATTAGCGAATAATGCCTGTGTATATTACTACCGTTAGACGAACGAAGGTTCTTTATGGGGTAACTGGCGGAATAACATCGACGACATTCTGATCGACCTTTTCGGGAAGCAATAATCGAAATGTTGTTTGATCCGGTAACAGCAAGTTTTTAACTTGGGCTTTTGTTTCTGCGACCCTACCCCTATGCAAAGAATCCTTGCCCTCTTTCTGATCATCCTCATTCTTGACGCTTGTTCGTCAGGCAAAGCTGCCCTCAAAAAAGGCGATTATTACGAATCTGTGATCGAATCGGTTCACAGGCTAAGATCTAGTCCGGATAACAAAAAAGCCAGAACTGTGCTTGCTACGGCCTATCCCCTGGCCATCCAGTACATTGACTCAGACATTCAGAACAAAATAACGGCTGAGGATCCGGCGAAATGGCGTAACGCCGTTCGGGGATACGAATCGATCAATTACCTCGCCGATCAGATCAAGACGTCGCCGGGTGCGATGAAGATAATTTCCAATCCTTCCACCCGCTTTAAAGAACTGGCGGACGCAAAGGGAAAAGCAGCCGACGAGAGCTACGAATTCGGTATTAACGCGCTTATGAAAAACACGCGCGAAGATTCCAAGCAGGCGTATTTTGCATTCAAAGATGCAAATACTTTTCAGCCCGGGTTCAAAGAGTCGATCGAGATGATGACGCAGGCGGAGTTCAACGCGACGTTACGAGTTGCGTACGAAGAAATCAACGCATCGCGAGTTAACTACGGAAGTCTTATACCAGTGATCCGTACCGTTGAAAGGCAATTTCTATCATTCAAACCCATCTCACAAAAAGATACCGTTCCGCCGCAGCAATACCTCCGCATCATCTTCAACAATTATCAGGAAGACAGTCGCTTTAGCATCACCACGAGCACGGAGGAGCTGAAAAGAGACGTGAAAACCGGGACGAAAAAGGGACCTGATGGCAAAGATGTTGACGTCATGCAAACAGTCACCGCGAAAGTGACCTACTTCCACAAGACCAAGCGTGCGGTGGCACAGGCGTCATTCAACGTTGTTGACGCCTCATCGAACGGCATGCTGCAAAATCAGAATGTTGACGGCGTTTCAAGCTGGCAGTATGACTGGGCGATCTATACCGGAGATGCGCGGGCGTTGACGCAGAACGCGATCAACCTCGCGAAACTGCGCGAGAGCGTTCCGAACGAACAATATCTTTTCAATCAGGCTATGAGCAATCTGCAATCAAATCTGTCGAGTCAGCTCAAATCATTCTACAGCCAATATTGATAGATTGTTTTCCAGGCGACAATTCGCCTTGTTCATCCAAACCATTTTCGCACTTCGTAAGTTGTAAAGACATCGAAGTAAATGAAACTATTCATCATCGTTTGCACGTTGTCCATGTGGATGGCTGCAGGCAAATCGAACTCACAATCTATGACCGCAAATTCTTCAGGCCCTCAAAAGGCAACTTTCGGAGGAGGGTGTTTTTGGTGTACAGAAGCCGTTTTCCTGGACCTCAAAGGAGTTTCCAAGGTGGAATCGGGATATTCAGGTGGAAAAGTCAAAAATCCCACGTATCGTGAAGTATGCTCCGGTCTGACCGGGCATGCTGAGGTGATTCAAATCACGTATGATCCATCCCTAATTTCATATGAAAGTCTGCTTGAAGTGTTTTGGAACACGCATGATCCCACTACGTTGAACAAACAGGGAGCCGATGAAGGAACTCAGTACCGCTCGGTCGTTTTCTATCACGATGAAGAACAAAAAAGGATTGCTGAATTGTACAAGAAGCAGTTGGATGCATCGCACGTCTTCAAGAATCCAATCGTGACAGAGATCAGTCCGCTGATCAACTACTACCCGGCCGAGAATTATCACCAGAATTACTTCGCGCTCAATCCGCAGCAGGGTTATTGCCAGTATGTGATCAGGCCGAAAGTGGAGAAATTCAGAAAACAGTTTGCTGCAAAGCTGAAATAGCAGATTTCGCGAGCATCAGAAAATAGCGCCTGCAGCCTGTTTTTCTGGTCATTAAAAGCTGCTTCATGACGTTAACAATTTTTTAAGACGAGTTTTGCCCTATCCTGTAACCCAAGAGATGGTAATCCGTTAAGGTTGATATCACAAGAGCAGACTCAGGTCTCTCAAAGGTTTAGGTTTAGGTACAAAAATACCCTGGCAGGCGGTCAGGGTATTTTGTTTTATAGGGTACGGCAATCGCGTCCGGCTCATTACGGTGCGGCCCCTCGATTTTCTCGTGCATCGCGCTATCTTTACTTCAGCTTAACCCCTCCACCTATGTGCCGCCTGATGGCCTACAAAGGCACCCCGATTGTAATTGACAA
The DNA here is from genome assembly GCA_044227305.1 of Cyclobacteriaceae bacterium. Lineage (GTDB taxonomy): Bacteria > Bacteroidota > Bacteroidia > Cytophagales > Cyclobacteriaceae > ELB16-189. Next base: position 86,896 of record JBGAFJ010000007.1, read on the forward strand.
TTTGCTTTACAAGCCAAAAAACTCGCTGATCAATCAGAGCCTGCACGCCCGTGAAATCGAAGAGCCCCTCAACGGTGACGGCTTCGGCATTGGCTGGTACGTCCCCGAACTGAATTCTGAACCAGTCACTTTCGTTTCGGTAAACCCGGCGTGGAGCAACAGAAACCTCCGTAACCTGGCCCCGAAGACGCGTACTGACTGCATGATTGCACACGTAAGGGCTGCGAGTGTTGGGGAAGTTTCAGAATCGAATTGCCACCCATTTCAATACAAGAATCTGCTGATGGCACACAATGGCGGAATTGAAAACTTCGGATTGGTTAAAAGAAAAATCCGGGAACCGTTGTCGGACGAATTGTATAATTGGATCAAAGGGCAGACCGATTCGGAACATATTTTCGCGTACCTACTGAACTACCTGTTTGCGCATCATAAAGCCGTACATACCGACGCGGTCGCCGACGCATTCGAACATACATTTACTTTCATAAACAAACTTATGAAGGAGGCAGGAATCAAAGACGCGGCCTACCTGAATATGGTCGTCACCAATGGACTCTTCATCGTAGCCACCCGATGGGTAAGCGACCCCAATGAAGACGCGCTTACGCTTTATCATTCCGAGGGTAGTCGCTACGTTGTCGAGGATGGTGTCACGAGGCTCGAGGCGCCTGAAGATGACGATCATGCTGTGCTCGTGGTTTCTGAAAAGTTAACTGACGGTCCGGAATGGACGCTCATCCCAAGGAACCACTTTGTTATGGTTGAGGAAAACCTCAACGTGCGGGTGCGTCCCATCCAGGCCTGATTCTTAATTCAACTTTATCACACACATGTACGACGTAGTAGTTATTGGGGGCGGAATCGTGGGTCTAGCCACCGCCCTGCAGGTCCAAAAACATAAACCTGAGTTCAAAATATTAGTTCTGGAAAAGGAATCAGCACTTGCCAAACATCAGACGGGGAACAACAGTGGCGTGATTCACTCGGGGCTTTACTACAAACCCGGCAGCCTGAAGGCGACGAATTGCATAAGAGGTTACCATCTCGTGATCGAATTTTGCCGCGAGCATGGCATCCCCTTCGAGCTGTGCGGTAAGATCGTTGTGGCAACCGATGAGCCGGAGCGACCGTTGCTTGAAAACCTGTATCAACGGGGACAGCAGAATGGGCTGCAGAACCTGAAGAAACTATCCGGAGAACAACTCCGAGAATATGAGCCCCACGTAGCCGGCCTTGAGGGACTATTCGTTCCCCAAACAGGCATCGTAGATTATCGCCTCGTGGCGGAAAAATTCGGGGAAGTTTTGAGAAACCGCGGGGCGGAAATTCATCTGTCGGAAAAAGTGATCGCCTTGAAGGAACGTGAAGTGATCACTGAAAAAGGAAATTATTCAACTAAGCTTATCATCAATTGCGCAGGGCTCTATTCTGATAAAGTGGCTGCGATGACGGTCAATGCCCTGGACGTAAGAATTATTCCGTTCCGTGGCGAATACTATAAATTGAGAAAAGAGAAAGAAACTCTGGTGAAGAACCTGATCTATCCTGTTCCGGATCCAAACTTTCCGTTTCTCGGCGTGCACTTTACACGCATGGCAAAAGGCGGCGTTGAAGCCGGCCCGAATGCAGTTCTTGCATTCAGACGAGAGGGATACAAAAAATCTGATATTAATCTAAAAGAGTTGACGGAATCCCTTTTATGGCCTGGTTTTCAAAAAGTTGCGAAGAAATACTGGAGGACCGGTTTTGGTGAGATGTATCGTTCATTCTCAAAAGCTGCGTTCACGAAAGCCCTGCAAAAGCTCATACCAGACATACGTGAACAAGACCTTGTTGAAGGGGGTGCAGGCGTTCGCGCTCAAGCCTGTGACCGGAATGGCGGACTGGTCGATGATTTTATGATTCTCGAATCGTCGTCGGCGATTAACGTATGCAATGCGCCTTCTCCTGCAGCCACGTCGTCGTTGGCAATTGGTGAGACCGTTGCGAACCTAGCGTTGAAACGATTTTGAAAACACACAAACGGGACGCCCCTATGGGGCTACAAACGGGACGCCCCGATGGGGCTACAAACGGGACGCCCCTATGGGGCTACAAACAGGGCGCCCCGATGGGGCTATAAACAGGACGCCCCTACGGGGCTTATCGTTGGGTTTTGTCATGAAGGAGCAATTCAACACGGCGGTTCTTGGCGCGTCCAGCCTCCGTGCCGTTGGGCATTAACGGTTTTGAACTTCCCAGCCCCTCAAACGAAACACGCTCCACCGCAATTCCATTGTCAATAAGATATTCTGCAACCACCTCAGCTCTCTTAAAAGACAACGCCCGGTTATGTACGATCGTGCCGGTATTATCTGTGTGGCCCGATATCTTGATGACGACAGAAGTATGAGCCAGCATGAAGTCAATTACAGAGGCCAGATCCTGGAAATGTTCACTCTTGAGGGTTGCGCTATTCGTCTCGAACAGTACGTCACTCAGCGTGATCAGACTATCCGTCTTCAGAACCCGTTCACTCACCTCTTTTGGTACGGCCACCGGTTCGAAGGCTTTGGCAATGACCTTTGACGTATCCTGCTTAACTACCGGCTTCTTCGAAGGCCTGGAAATGGTGTCGCGCTTGTATTGATATATCCCCTTCTTTGCATTTTTTGCAATTCGCTTTTTGAAAGTTTCGAATGTGATTGGTCGAAGAGATTTCTGCCTTCCAATGGTGATTCTACATCCTCGCTTGAAGCAAAGAATCCGGTTAAAGATGTGGTGATGTGGTGTTCGTGTCTTGGTGAGAATCACCTGATTGCGAGCTGGAATGTGAGAGACCATCCACGGCATAGACGGGTTACCATATTCGCGGCCTTCATTAACCGGGTAGCCGAGCGGTGAACATGAATAAAGCAAAAGGCTCAGGATACCTGCGGCAAATATCTTCATACTTCCAATTGGGGTTATGGAATTTAGATCCTGATGTTATCGGGATGAAGATTAAAACCTTGTATTCGACAACACCAGAACGATCACGTCACCCACTGTAGTACTTCAGACTGCAGGGGATTTTTGAATTCCGTGCCCTGCTCCTGGGCGAGTTTCCACTGCTTCTTTAATTCGTAGTACCAACGCGCCTGCGCATCCGGCTCCCCTACCAGCATCAATGTTGGATTCGTTTCCAGTCCTTTTGCGAGCTTGTAAAAAACGTCCACATCCTGGCCGATGAACGTTTTTCCCAGACTTTTCAAGGGCCACCATAGCCAGCGGGTGATCGCAAGAGACGAATAGAAGAACTGATTGAGCTCGGTCTTGTTATCCTCAATTGGAGTCAGCGTGGTAATGGATATGACTTTATGCTTTTGCCCCACGGAAATGTGCTCGAGTCTGTTTCCCGGTATTTCAAAAAATATCTCCGTTGATACGTCTCCTTTCAGCACCTTATAACCCTTAGAATTCGCAGAAGGTGCATGGCGAACCATCTTGAATCCGCGCGCGGTGGGCTCAAAATTCTTGGTCTTCAGCTTCAGCGACTTGGCAGACCTCCAGAACCAGGATTGATGGACGAACGTGACGTGTGCCGGATCGATAAGGCCAATGACAGAGTGATCAATGTTTGTGGGAAGTGTTATCGACTCTACGTGCAGCAACTTCTGATCAGGTGCGAGGTGGAGGTCGGGTACTGCTTCTTTGGGTTTTACGTTGGGCGTCAGTTTTTCCGGGATGTAAACCCAAACTGTCCCATTTATTTCTTCAACCGGATATTGCCAGGCGCGGATCTTACTGATGTCGGCTTTTGTCGACGGGGGTAACGCGGGTATCTTCTTGCAAACTCCTTGTGAATCAAATTCCCAGCCGTGATAGCAACACTGGATATTGCCATTATCCAACACATGCCCGTCTGAAAGCGGCACGCCCCGGTGCGGGCAATTGTCTTTTAAAGCAAATACTTTTCCGGTGGCATCACGTCCGAACGCGATGCGCTCATTCGCAATCTGTCGTCCAACGAGTTTGCCAGTTTTAAGATGCTCTCCCGGCATTACTAGATACCAGATATTCCTGAGGATGAGGTCGTTATTTTCAGCCATGTATGTGCTTAAGGTTGCAAGCTATCAAGTGGGAACGGAAAGAAAAAGGGCGAGTGCGCGTGTTAAAGTTTAAAGTTTAAAGTTTAAAGTTCAAAGTTTAAAGTTGCCATTACTTCATGGCAGTTACTTCGATCTCCACGAGGTAATCGGGTTCAATGAATCCACTTACCTGAATCATTGAGGTTACGGGCTTGATATTTTTGAAGAACTCACCGTGCGCGCGACCCACTTCTTCCCAGTGACTGATATCGGTAACAAACATGCGTGTTCTGACCACATCGCTCATAGCGAAGCCGCCCTGTGACAAGATCTTCTCCACTTTCTGAAGGATAAACTTCGCTTGCTTATAAAAATCACCTTTACCCACGATTTCACCTTTTTCGTCGAGTGCGACAGTACCTGAGATTTCGAGTGTGTTGCCAAACTGAACGGCACGACTGTATCCAATGATGTCTTCCCATTTAGCGCCGGAAGAGATATTTTTTCTTTGAGCCATAGAGGATTTTGTGGTCAATTATGTTGAATTTGCGAGCTCAAATTACGAAACCTTAAAATCTTTCAAATGAAAGAAGTTACTGTTCAGGAGCTGAAAAAACTCAGGGATTCGAAAGCGGATTTTCAATTAATCGACGTCCGAGAGCCTCATGAATTCGAAATCTGCAACCTGGGCGGGGAACTTATTCCTCAGGCTGAGATACCTTTCAACGTGGACAAGATATCGCGTGACAAGCAGGTGGTGATTCACTGCCGCAGCGGCGCGCGGAGCGGCAATATGGTCGCATGGCTGGAAAAGAATCACGGGTTTAACAATCTTTATAACCTCAAGGGAGGTATTCTCGCATGGGCTGATCAGATCGATCCGTCTATCCCCAAGTACTAATCAACTTAAGTGTCACTTTGCGTTCATCGCCTGCTCAATGTCGGCGATAATGTCTGATATGTTTTCCAATCCCACGGAAATACGAATCAGCCCGGGCGTAATTCCCACTGCTGCACGCTCGGCATCGCTGAGTTTTGAATGCGTCGTTGATGCGGGGTGCGTCGCGATCGTGCGGGTGTCGCCGAGGTTGGCGGAATGAGAGATCATGCGCAGTGAGTTCAGGAAATTTCTTCCTGCCGAGATGCCACCCTTCACTTCGAAAGTCACCACGCCGCCGCCATGCTTCATTTGCTTTTTGGCCAACGTGTACTGCGGATGTGAAGGCAGGAATGGATACTTCACATATTCGACTTTGGCATTTGACTCCAGAAACCGGGCGAGTGCAAGCGCATTGTCGCAATGACGATCCATCCGGACCGCGAGAGTCTCCAGGCTTTTTGACAATATCCAGGCATTGAAGGGCGACATCGCAGGGCCGGTGTGCCTTGCAAAAAATCTTATCTCCTTGATCAGTTCTTTTGTTCCCAGCACTGCGCCACCAATCACACGCCCCTGGCCGTCGATGAATTTCGTAGCTGAGTGCGTGACCAGGTGTGCTCCCCACTTCGAAGGATTTTGCAAATAAGGAGTCGCGAAACAGTTATCTACGTTAAGGATCACTCCCTTCTTTTTCGCGAGCGCCCCGAGCCATTCAAGATCGATGATGTCAAGTGCAGGATTTGAAGGCGTCTCCACAAAGATCATCCGGGTATTCGGTTTGACAGACTGTTCCCATGTCTCTTTGGATTCAGCGATGTCTACATAACTATGTGAGATATTAAATCTCGGAAACAAGTTAGTGAGTATCTGATGTGTTGACCCGAATACCGAACGTGAAGCCACGACATGGTCGCCGGACTTCAACAATCCCGCCATACTGATGTACATGGCGGCCATGCCGGATGCTGTAGCGATCCCATCTTCAGTACCTTCAAGCTTGCAAAGCTTATCGATAAACTCTGTGCTGTTGGGATTGGAAAAGCGAGTATAGATGTTGCCGGGTTGTTCATCGGCAAACAAAGCGCGCGCCTGCTCTGCGTCTTCGAATACGAAGCTTGACGTCATGTACAAGGGCACAGAATGTTCGCGATGCTGCGAGCGTTCATGCTGGGATCTGATCGCGTTGGTTTCGAAGTGATTGGACTCGCTCATGAATTCAGGTAACTATTTTGACGAGGCGCAAATCTAATGTTTATGGCAATTATTCTTGTGGTGGCTTTGCCACGGCAGCGGGATTTTTGTCGGGAAAGACAAGACTCGCAAATATCAACGACCCCACACTAACGATCGTTGCCGGAACCAGACTTCTCACTGCTGAGTCCACGAACCCCTCGAAGATCACCCATGTGATAAACCCAGTGATCATCGATGCCATCGCACCGATGCTGCTGGTTTTTTTCCAGTAGAGTCCGAATGCCAGCGGTGCAAAAAGGGTCACAAGGCTCAAGACTGAAGATTCGCCTACAAGTTCGTAAATGTTGGAGCGAAGGCACGCCATCACGGTGGCAACAACGCTGAACAATAGAACCGAACCCTTGGTGAGGAGAAGCATCTGGCGATCAGTAAGTCGCTCATTGAGCAAGGGACGCACGAGGTTTTCTGAAAAGATCGCAGCTGGCGCCAGTATGGCTGAACTCGTTGTACTCATGATTGCCGACAGCAATGAGCCAAAAAACAGAATTTGAATCGGGAGGGCGGTATGCTGCAGCACCATGTACGGGAGCGTCAACTGGGTATCAGCGAATACCTGACCAGGATATAAATGCTTTGTGCATAGACTGATGAACAGCGGAAGCATCGCGATGGTGAGATAGAGCACAGCGGCATAGTAGCATGATTTCACCGCCGTATCTGCTGAGTTCGATGACATCGAACGCTGAAAAACGTCCTGGGATGGAATGGAGCCAAGACCCAGTACAGACCAGGCCGCCAGGTACGCAGTGATCTCTCCCAATTCAGGCCTGGGCAGGAACTTGAAATTCTCGGACTTTACTTCGCTCATGACCACTGAAACACCACCTGCTTTCTGGCTGAGAACAAATGCAAGTGCAACAAGTCCTATGATGATGATGATACTCTGAATGAAATCGGTGATCGAGATGGCCCACATGCCGCCTATGTATGTGTAGAAGGTGACGACCATTGCGCTGATCACTACCCCCTGCCAGATTTCCATGCCCGTGACCACGTTGAGGATCAAACCCATCGCCACAAGTTGTGCAGCGATGTATCCAACATACGGCGGTGCGAGAAACACACTCGACAAAAGTTCGGTGCGTTTCCCGTAGCGGACCTCGAAAAAATCTCCGAGGGTAAGGAGCTTCATGTTATATAACTTGCGAGCGAAAAAAAAGCCAAATAACAAAAGGCATAGTGCAGCTCCGAAGGGGTCCTCAATCACTGCATACAAGCCTCCACGAAGGAATTCAGAGGAGGCGCCAAATACGGTCTCCGACCCAAACCAGGTTGCAAAAAGGGCGGATGAACTCAGTAAGATGGGGAGGCTGCGTCCGGCGAGCATGAAATCACCCGACGTCTTTACCCGGCGAGCAGCCCAGTAGCCAATGACTACAGTGAGCAACAGGTATATGATGATCGACGCGAGTAACAACGAATTTAAAGTCAGGCAAAAATAGAACGCTTTCGACGTTTAGAAAGGGATTTGTCAAAAATGTGCGCGTCAGTTACCTTTTTAATTGAAAGCTGCGTGTCATGTGAGCCGAATAAAAGCCACCTACCCATGAATGCGGCACCTTTGAATCTGGTGATTGATCGGCCCTCTTTGTCACGCTCGCAAAAGACCATTCTGTACAAAGTTGAAATAGGTCGCGAGTTCAATAAAAAAAGGATCACACTTTATTTCTCTTGGGGCTTGTAGGTAAAATCGATCGTCACTTCGACTTGTTCGGTGATGGTCTTCCAAAGTAATTGGGGTTGTTTTACCTGATAGTCTTCCAGTTTGACAATGAATTTTGATTTTAAAAGAATCTTATCACCATTCATCTCGATCGTTCCGGGGATATCGACATCGCGCGTGATGCCGTGGATTGTCAGCTTGCCCTCCGCTTTTGCCTTTTGGGTACCCGGGCTTTTTGAATCGTACCCCGTTACTTTTCCCACGAAGACCGACTCGGGAAACTTCCCGGTGTCCATATACTTTTCATTGAAGTGTTCTTTCATCAACGACTTTGCGAATTGAAATTCATGGATGGGTATTGAGAATGTGATTTCTCCGGTTGCCAGATTCAAAATGCTCGTTGACCTGGAGTTTTTTGCAGCGATGTCCTCGACGGCAGCCTTGGAAAAGAAAACCACGTTCGATTTTTCAACTGTGTATTTCTGAGCAATGGCTGTAAAACTAAGTGCGCACAGCACCGAAAGGATTATTTTTTTCATGCTTGTTTAATTCTTTTCGGCCCCACCACGCCGCTGTCGATCTGTAGTTACTGCCGGGTCGTCGAAGGTGTGTCCATACCAGGAGGAATGCTTTGAAACGATCTTCATAGATTGAACAACAGATCGCTGTGTGAATTCTGGGACAAAGATGCGATCCCTCAGGAAATTTAGGAAAAACGAGGTTGCATGGGTGGGCTAAAAAGAAAATCCCCCAAAGTCCTGGACCCCGGGGGAAATTCTTGTCTATAGTTGGCTTTAATCTGTTTCGAAGATATGGCGACCCCTTCCAGTGGCAAATATCAACCCGGTCGAATGAGATTTATGGCTGGTGAGCTGCCGATTTCGCCGACGGATTGCTTTTGAGGCTATCTGGAGAAAGTGGCTCTTGTACCTCATTTGAGGTGTTCTGGCGTTTCCTGGATCCGGGAAATGTCGTTTTGCGGCTTATATCGACAACGACGAACACAAGGAATGCAAAAAATGCGAATATGCAGGCGATGAATATTTTCTTCGAGCGTGTCATTGATCTTGGCAGGAATTATGGAAACAAAAAAAAAGGGCTGTATCAAAGCCCTTTTTTTATTTCATTTAGAATGTCGGTAAAAGAAACAAAAGGGCGGCTCTGATGCAGCCCTGATGATTTTACTTCACTTTATTAACCACATCGGCAAATGCTTGCGGGTGGTTCATTGCCAGGTCGGCCAACACTTTTCGGTTGAGCTCAATACCTGCTTTTTTCAATTTGCCCATGAGCTCGGAGTAAGACATACCGTGTTCTCTTGCGCCGGCGTTGATACGCTGGATCCACAATGCACGGAAGTCGCGCTTCTTGGCTTTGCGGTCACGATAAGCATACACGAGACCTTTTTCGACCGCATTCTTGGCAACGGTCCAAACATTTTTCTTTCTCCCAAAAAATCCTTTGGCGAGTTTGAGCACCCTCTTGCGCTTGGCGCGGGATGCAACATGATTCACTGAACGTGGCATTTGTTAATTTTTTTGGCTGTTGGCGCTCCGACGGGTCGGAGTCTTTAGCACAATAACCGGGTTAAACATAAAACCAACACCGACTCAAGTCGATGGTTATTACAGAGCGTAAGGAAGCATAGGCCTGATGTTGCTCTCGTCTACTTTACTGACGATCGCCGCATGGCTCAGTCTTCTCTTCTGCTTTGTTCCTTTCTTGGTCAGGATGTGACGCTTGTAAGCATGCTTGCGCTTGATCTTACCGCTTCCGGTTACTTTGAAGCGTTTCTTCGCTCCTGACTTTGTCTTTAATTTAGGCATTGTTGTTTATCTATTTACTTCTCTCTTACTTCTTTCCACCTATTCCAGGCTTCGGCGCTACCATCATATACATCCTCTTGCCTTCCAGTTTCGGCAACTGTTCTACTTTACCGAAATCCTCAAGTGCCTGTGCAAACTTCAGTAGCAGAATTTCGCCACGCTCCTTGTACACGATCGACCTTCCGGCGAAATGTACATAAGACTTTACTTTGGCTCCTTCCTTCAAAAAGTTAACCGCATGTTTCACCTTGAAATTGAAATCGTGGTCATCGGTATTGGGGCCGAAACGGATCTCTTTGACAACGGTCTTCTGCGCGTTTGACTTTATCTCCTTCTGCTTCTTCTTCTGTTCGTACTTAAACTTGGAGTAATCGATGACCTTACACACTGGCGGGTCAGCATTCGGTGAAATCTCCACCAAATCCAATCCCTGGTCTTGGGCCAACTTGATCGCTATGTGAATCGGATACACATCAACCTTGATGTTCTCTCCTACGACCCTTACTCGCGGCGCTGTAATTCGCTCATTAATTCGATAAGGTTCCTCTACAACTCTCGGCCTAAATCCGCCTCTGTTTACCGGGCGGGGACGATTACTTCCGGGTATAAATGCCACTCTTTGGGTTTAAGTTTAACAATAAGCCTCTTTTTGCAAACAGGGCGCAAATATCACCATATTTTCAATTTTTCCACGTGGAAAACCTTGAAATATTTGGTTTTTTAAGCCCCTGTTGGCATTGAAAATTCCTTCAAAAACTGAGTTACGAAATCGCTGAGCGAAACTGATCCCTGATCTCCGGAACCATGTTTCCGGATAGCCACTTTGCCGTCGGCGGCCTCCTTTTCGCCTACAATTAACATATAAGGCACCTTCTTCACCTCAGCGTCCCTGATTTTACGGCCAATTTTCTCATCCCTGTCGTCCAGGAAGCCCCGGATATCGTGGTCTTTTAACTGCAGGATCACCTTCTCAGCATATTCATTGAATCTTTCCGAGATCGGCAACACGGCGACCTGTTCAGGCGACAGCCAAACCGGGAAGTTACCAGCACAGTGCTCAATCAGGACGGCTATGAACCGCTCCATCGAACCGAACGGCGCGCGGTGAATCATCACCGGCGTATGCTTCTGATTATCAGCGCCTACATATTCCAAAGCAAACCTTTTTGGTAACTGGTAATCCACCTGAATGGTACCCAGCTGCCAGCTTCTACCCAGCGCATCCTTCACCATGAAATCGAGCTTGGGGCCATAAAATGCAGCCTCGCCTTTGACGGCCACGGTCTTTAATCCGCTCTCATCAGCCGCCTCCTGGATTTCGCGTGCAGCACGATCCCAAAGGGCTTGTTCTCCGATGTATTTAGCTTTGTTTTCAGGGTCTGGGAGTGAGATCTGTGCCGTGTAGTTCTCAAAACCCAACGAACCAAAAACATGCAAAACCAGGTCGATCACTTTGATAAATTCGTCTTTCACCTGATCTGGCCGGCAGAAAATGTGCGCGTCGTCCTGGGTAAATCCACGGACACGGGTGAGTCCGTGTAGTTCCCCGCTTTGTTCGTAGCGATAAACGGTCCCGAATTCAGCCAACCTGATGGGGAGGTCCTTGTACGACCGGGGCTTCACTTTATAGATCTCACAGTGGTGAGGGCAGTTCATGGGTTTCAACAGGAACTCCTCTCCTTCGTCGGGGGTATGAATAGGCTGGAACGAATCCTTGCCATACTTTTCATAGTGACCCGACGTGACGTATAGTTCTTTGCTGCCGATGTGTGGAGTTACCACCGGATCATAACCCGCTTTGATCTGCGCTTTGCGCATAAACTGCTCGAGACGCTCCCGGAGGATCGTTCCTTTGGGCAACCACAGCGGAAGGCCCAATCCCACTTTTTCCGAAAATGCAAACAGTTCAAGTTCCTTTCCGAGTTTTCTGTGGTCGCGTTTCTTCGCTTCCTCAAGCATGTGCAGATACTCTTCCAGTTCTTTTTGTTTTGGAAAAGTGATCCCATAAATGCGCGTGAGCATTTTGTTCTTCTCATCACCTCGCCAATAAGCGCCGGCGACGTTGAGCAGTTTTACCGCTTTTATAAACCCGGTGTTTGGAATGTGCGGACCACGGCACAGGTCGGTGAAATTCCCTTGTTGATAGAACGTGATGGAGCCGTCCTGCAATCCCTCGAGCAACTCGATCTTATAGGGGTCGCCTTTTTTCGTAAAAAAGTCAATCGCATCAGCCTTTGATACATCCTTGCGGGTGAACACCAGGTCTTTCTTCGCGAGCTCCTTCATTCGGGCTTCGACCTTTGCCAGATCATCATCACCGAAAGCGCGGTCGCCGAGATCTACGTCGTAGTAAAAGCCATTTTCGATCGGAGGACCGATTCCAAACTTAACGCCAGGGTATAACGACTCCAGGGCTTCTGCAAGTAAGTGCGCTGACGAGTGCCAGAAAGCATACTTGCCTCCTTTGTCATTCCACGTAAATATCCGGATCGATGAATCCTTGTGAATGGGACGGCTTAGATCCCAGATTTCTCCATTGACTTCAATGCTCAGCGCGTTGCGCGCCAGTCCTTCACTGATACTTTGCGCGATGGCCATGCCGGTTACACCATCCGGATAATTTCTGGACGATCCGTCGGGCAGGGTAATTTTCACTTCACTCATTATTAAACACAATTTCAGCCTGCAAATATGCGGCAAAAAAAGTTAATAGTTATCTGTGAGCGGACTGCCAGTGCGGATGACCTTAATCAGTTTGCAGAAGATGCCCGACTAAAGCTTGAACTGGACGGTGAAAAGTACTCCGAATCTTCTTGGCTGAGTACCGGCTACCGGATCCAGGTAGGTAAGCCTGTGGACGAAGTCAACTCTGAACAACTTGAGAATATTCTCGACGCCATAACCCATTTCGACATAAGGAGTTCCGGTAAAATACCCGGTACGCGCCGTGATCAGGCCACGGCTGGTGACACCGTAGATCAGGTCCCGGTTGCCTTCACTCAGGCTTCCATAAATGACATTGGCAGTACCTACAAGCCTCAGATTCAGCTTGTTAAGTAGTGGTATCCGGTTTACCAGAAAGCCTTCAAAGTATTGGCGGTATCGCATGGACACGTACGTATCGCTAATGAACTCACCAAAATTCATGAGGTTATAGGTGAACTGCGAATAGATCGGGGACTGGTTGCCGAGGTGCACTGCCAGCAATGGATAGGGCAAGGTTTGGAAGATGTGCTCCCCAGTGACCGTGATAAATCCGACACCCAGTGGACCCAGCCGGATTCTTTTGTCCACATTGAGACGAACCTTGTCATACGCGTAGTCGCTGCCGAGAAAACCTCTGAACCCTCGGGTATAACGTGCGGTGATAGCAGGCCATTTTTTAAGCCCCAGGCTCACGCGTTCATTTCCATTTTGAATGAAGGTTTCGTCGCGGACATACCGCGCCTCGAGCGTTGCTTCGGTGGCATTTACTGTTTCGAGCACCGGCGAGTTTATATCAGTCGGATCAGAAAGATATCCAAAGTTGAAGGTGGGGTCGAAAGTCCAGTGACGCAGGGTGGCTTTGCCGGTAAAGCCTTTAAACATCTCCCGTTGAATGGCTGCATATCCCTCATTGAAATAGTAGCCACGACGGAAATTTCCCCAGCGCGCGGCTGTGAGAAACAATGGATTTGCGTTAAGGGCATCCTCATCGATGCCCAGTCGCACCATATCGGAACCGGCCCGGATGGTCGCTGTAGTCCAGCGTTTTCGCGAGAGGACGCGCTGCGCGGAAAGGGAAAACTTGAATCGCTCGTCTCCGAAGCCATAGGCAACGAATCCACTGTAGATCATCTTCTTACTATAGTGACGATTCGTCTTAAATCCTCCCTGTACTCGAATGCCCTCGATGTTGTTCCAGGAGATTGTGCGGAGATAAGGCCCCACTTCAACTTTTCCCAGGTCGTAGTAGCCATCGACCATTGCTTTGAAGATCTCGGTATACGTTTTCACGATCGGGATATTTTTCAACGTGTCGATCATGGCATACACGTTCTTTTCGGTCTGCGTCAAAGGTTCGTGGCGGAGAGAATCCCAATACTTATTGTCTTCCATCAACTGAGCTTCCTCGGCCACTACGATGCGCTTCTCATAAAAGGACGGTGCTTTTGGTTTATTAATGACGATGTTCTTATTGCTGGTATAGAACTTCGCCAGGAGGCCGGCGGAATTCTTGCTCAACTCACTCACGTTGATCAGCACCCTGTTCTTCACGGGTATCCAGGGTCCCTCGGGCGTATTGACGAGCTCCTGCTGAATCTTGATCTTCTCTATGAAATTGATGTTGGCTTGGTCTCCCACCGACACATCGATCCGCTTCAGGGCATACTCTTTTTTGGTGATCCACATCGAACCGCTGAAAGCCAGTTCGTGGGGATTCTTTGGGTAAAAATCCAGATGATAGCAAAAATCACCTTCAACCATTGAACTGTCGAGCAGGTCATAGTCATAATACAATCGCCAGCCATCAGCGATTGGTGACACAAAGTTCTTATTGATGATGGTCAGCCAGTTTTGATAGAAGTTGTATTCCTGGAAAGTGGACCCAACGAGCTGAGTAACCATCGAACCATCCTCGAGCCCGACTCCATTGATCTTCGTCTTCAGGATTTCTTCCGTACGTACCGAGGGGTTGTCGCGGTAGTACACTTTCGAAACGCTCTCTGTGATAAACAAGGGAAGTATCGGTCTGCCGTCCTCCCCCACGATGCGGTCGATGCTGTCGAGCACGGCAGCGATCTTCTTCATCACTTTTCGTTCACGGAATTTGTCTGAAATGTTGTCAATATCGACTTCGCTTTTGGTATAGGCATCGTACTCGTAAGCAAGGAGATTACGCTTGTCGTTCCTGCTTTTGTACTTTACAACGCCCCTCAAAACGTCAAAAGCGGGGTTTTCTCCAGCTTTCACAACAACTTCCTGAAGGTGGGTAACATCTTCGACGAGCTGAAAATTGACTACTTGGGTGATCCCTTTCGCGATGGCTTTGGCTTTGGGCTTATAACCGATGTAAGTCGCCAATACCGAGTCGGCCGGACGCGCTGTTCGGATGGTAAAGTTGCCATCGAAATCGGTGGTAGCCCCCGTTCCGGAACCTTTGAAGATGACGTTTACAAAGGGAATCGGGTCGCCAGTGCTGGCATCTGTAACTTTACCCCGGACAACGGTTTCCTGCGCGGATGCCGTACCTGCAACCAAGGTAGAGAGGAGAAAAACATGAGCAAGCCAGCTAAAAACTTTCAAATAATCTCTTTTTAATATTATTGGAGGGTAATAATGATATGAATATTCGAAAATTGCAATAATCGTGGACTAGAATTGACTCAAAAAAAAATTGAATCCCTACCCCTCCGCAACCCTGTGACAAAAGCACGATTTTCAGTTCTCTTCTTCTTCATCATTGCACGGGTTGCATTCGCTCAGGTTGAAAATCGCGAGGTTGGAGCCTTCCCTGCGCAAGTCGACAGTTCTCATGTTGAGCCTGTGTACAAAAACAAACTACTGGTGTTCCCTCTCGTTGCGCTGTCGACGGAAACAAACTGGGTCTTCGGGGTAGCCAATGCCTACATTTTCAAAACATCCAAGAAAGATCCAAATCTCAGGACTTCCACCATGCCGTCGGGGTTCCTTTACACCTTAAACAAACAAATTCTCGTTGCCATTGGCGCGAACATCTTTCTTCCGAAGGAAAAATATATCATCCGGTTCGAAAATTCTTTCAGCAAATTCCCCGACAAGTTCTGGGGTATTGGAAACAACTCCTCCGAGAGTTCGAAGGAAAGTTATACGTTCACTCAATTTTACATTAACCCACAACTCAGCAGAAAAATCAAAAACAACAACTTCGCAGGCCTCGGCGTCGAATACCAGGATGTATTCAACATCGAATATGATTCTTTGGGAAATTTTGAAAAGCAGAAAGTACTGGGTATTTATCAACGCACCAACTACCATGTCTTCGGCTTCAGTTTGGTGCTCACGCATGATTCGCGGAATCACGCGTATACACCAGACAAAGGATACCTGCTACGTTTGAAATTTGCCAACTTCAGCGACGGTTTAGGCAGCGACTTCAATTTTCGGGGTTTTGAAGTCGACTACCGCAAATTCATAGCGCTCAAAAACAAGCAAGTGCTCGCCGTACAGGGGCTCGGTATTTTCACTTTCGGTGACGTGCCCTATCGCAACCTGGCGGTGCTTGGTGGTAACTCGATCATGCGTGGTTATTACGCAGGTCGGTATCGCGACAAGAAGTTTATCGGTTCACAGGTTGAATACCGGTTCCCGGTTTATAAACGCCTTTCGGGTGTGACCTTTGCCAGCATAGGAAGAGTGGGCAGCGAATTGTCCGATTTCTCTTTCAGCGACTTGAAGGCAGCGGGCGGCATCGGTATCCGGTACTCAATACTCCCCAAGGAGAATTTGAATCTTCGCTTTGACGTGGCTCACGGAAACGAAGCGATGAACTATTATATCGTGTTGGCGGAATCCTTTTGAAAGGACACAAAGGCTCGAGGACACGAAGGTTCACGAAGGTTTTTAAAGAAATGCCACAAAGGTTCGAAGGCACGAAGGCTCACGAGTTATTTCAGGAAAGGACACGAAGGCTCGAAGGCACGAAGGTTCACGAAGTTATTTCAGGAAAGGACACGAAGGCACCTAGGCACGAAGGTTCACGAAGGTTTTTAAAGAAATGCCACAAAGACTCGAAGGCACTAAGGTTCACGAAGTTGTTTCAGGAAAGGACACGAAGGCTCGAAGGCACGAAGGTTCACGAAAGTTTTTTTAGAGTACGACACGAAGCACCAAAGCACTAAGGTTCACGAGGTTATTTCAGGAAAGGCCACAAAGTAATTTTTTTTTGACGGCTGCTTTCGCGGTGAATTATACTAAGGCAAAACTCACGACGGCAAAAGGCTCACAAATTCTTTTTCAAATCATTTCAACTAATCTTGGCGTCTTCGAGATTTCGTGGCAAATGAAACGAAGATCACAACTGGAATTGCGCAGTAAAGAAAACACCAAAGGGTCTCGCGTTGGCATTGTCCAGGTAAGTCAGTCGGTGTATAAAATCTATTCTTAAGAATTTGAAGATATTCTCAACACCATATCCCAATTCAACATAGGGTTGGCCCGTAAAATATCCCGCACTCAGCGTTTCCTGACCATCGGCTGTCTGTGATGCAATCAGTTTCCGGTTGTCGTCTCTCATTCCTCCGGTGATCACGTTGGCCGTGCCGATCAGTCTCCATTTGAGTTTGTTCATCAAAGGAATCCGATTCAGCAAGAAGCCTTCAAAGTACTGGCGGTATTGGATCGACGCATAATGATCACTGATAAATTCACCGTAGTTCATCAGGTTGTAAGTCACTGCTGCATACACAGGCGTCTGATTGCCGAGATGGAATGCCAACAAAGGGTACGGTAGTGTATTAAAGATATATTCACCAGACGCCGTCACCTTGCCATAACCCAGTGGCCCCATTTTTATCCGCTTGGTAAGGTGCAGCCTCACTTTATCATATTCAAAGTCACTTCCAAACACGCCGCTCATGCCGTGGGTGTAGCGAACCGTAATCACCGGCCACCGGATCGCACCGAGACTGAAGCGCTCATTTCCGTTCTGAATAAAAAGCTCGTCCGGGGCGAATCGTGTTTCCACGGAGACCTCTGAAGTATTAAACGTGTCAAGGATTGGTGAATTCATGTTGTTCGGTTCCTGGTAGTATCCGAAATTATAAGTCGGTTTGAAGGTCCAGTGCCGGAACGAAATCCGTTGCGTGAATCCCTTGAAGAATTCGCGCGAAACGCTCAGCCTTAATTCATCAAAGTAATATCCCCGCCGGTAAATCCCCCATCGTGAAGCGGCCAGGAACACAGGGTTGTCGGCGAGCGTTTCTTCATCGATTCCAATCCTCGCGATGTCGCTGCGTTGCCGGAAGGTTATGGTAGTCCAGTGTTTGCGTGAGAGAATATTTTGTATGAATGCGGAGTACTTAACACGGTTATCATTAAACCCGTAAGCCAGCTGGGCTCCGGTCATCCACCGCAAACTGAATTTATCGTTGGTCCTGAACCCGGCCTGAAGCCGAAGACCTTCAATGTTGTTCACGGCCATGACTCCGGCGTAGGGCCCGATGTCGATCTTGCCTGCATCGTAATACCCATCCACCAGGATCTTGACGATATCCGTATAGGTCTTGACCACGGGAATGTTCTTCAGCGTATCAATCATTTTGTACACGTTCTTTTCCGTGGACGTTAGTGGTTCATGACGCAGAGTATCCCAATATTGTTCGTCCTTATTCAGGGTAGCATCTTCCTCAACCTGGATCGCTTGCGAGTAAAAGGAAGTCTGTTTGGGCTGATTGATTACAAAATTCCGGTTGCTGGTGTAGAACTTGGCCAGCATGCCTATCGAGTTTTTGGTCACCTGACCGACATCAATCAACACACGATTTTTCACCGGCAGCCAAGGCCCCTGGCCCGTCGCTGTCAGCTCCTGTTGAATCTTAATCCTTTCTATAAAATTGATGTTTGCCTGTTTTCCTACCGAAGCATCAATTTGCCTCAGAGCTGATTCTTTTTTGGTGATCCAAATGGTTCCTGTGAAGGCAAGATCCTGCGGGCTCTTCGGATAGAAGTCAAGGCGATAACAAAAATCATCTCCTATGAAAAGGCTGTCAGTAAGATCGTATTCATAGTACAGGCGCCAGCCATCTGCGATGGGTGAAACAAAATCTTTGTTGAGAATATTCAGCCAGTTTTGATAGAAGTTATATTCCTGGAATGAGGAACCGATCAACTGCGTTACCAGAGTTCCATCATCGACACCCACACCGCTGATCTTGGTTTTGCGAATATTTTCTTTTTTCAATGACGGATTATCGCGGTAATAAAGCTTTGAAACACTTTCCGTGATAAACAGAGGTAGAACGGGTTTGCCGTCGTCGCCGGCAATATGTTCCACACTGTCGAGCACCTGAGAGATTCTCTTCATCAGTTTGGTCTTGCGCAATTGTTCAGAAATCCTGTCTACGTCGACTTCTATTTTGGTGTAGGTGTCATACTCATAGGCACCCAGTTTGCGCTTGTCGTTTGCATCTTTGTGTTTTACCACGTTGCGAAGAATTTCCCAGGCCGGATTTTCACCTGCTTTTACAACTACCGCTTCGAGATTGGTGGTTTCTTCCAGCAACTGGAAGTTTATGGATTGACGAATTCCTTTTTTAACAATTTTAGTCTTCGACTTATATCCGATATAGGATGCTTGCAAGGAGTCTGCGGGGGCATTGGTACGGATTACGAATCTTCCATCGAAGTCGGTGGTGGAACCGATTGAAGTGCCCTTGAAAACCACGTTTGCAAACGGAATGGCATCGCCGGAATGGGCATCGGTCACTTTGCCTTGAATAATGGTCTCCTGGGCATAGCAAGCCGCCGTTGCGAAAAACCACAGCAGGAAAGGGAAAAAGAACCAACTTCTCAAGCGAGCGTCTCGGGTTAAGAATTACGGCTGCAAGTTAACAAATGGTATGCGCGCGTCTTTACGCAGGAAACGGGATTTGGATGAGTTTAAAATGAAACCGCTGCATAGATATGCACAACCCGATTGTTAATATCCGGATAACCGGATGGTGCGCCGGCTGGTTTTGAAAAAACACTGGTGAGTCCGTAATGATAGCGTACGCCCAAATGGAAGTGCTTCGAAGGATTTATCCCCAACCCTGCGACGGCTGAAACATCTGATTTTGAAATACTTTTCAGATCATCATTGACTGCACTTCCATTAATATTTCCTTTCTCATTACCCGACAATACAACCCCAAACTGTGGCCCGAACTGAAAACTAACAACCTTGCCGACTTCAAATAGCAAAGGAATATTCACATACTTAAGGGTGGTTGTTGTGGTTCCGATAGACGGGCCATTAGGTAATGCGCGATAGTCGTCGCTTTGACCCTGGCTTGAGTAATACACTTCAGCCCGAAAGTAAAAGTTTTGACCAATTGACGTTTTGGAATAAACACCAATGTGAAAACCACCGACTGAACTGCCGATACTATTAATAGACGCACTGAACATAGATGAATTCATTCCCAACTTAATCCCAAATTCATCCTCCGACGGGGCTTTAACTCCACCAACAGTCTTTGAGCTGTATTTTTTTGTCTCCGTAGCGGCTTGCTCCTTCGGTACCTCAATAAAAACGGGACGACCTCCCGTGGGGCCGACCTCTGTCCCGACTTTTACATAAGTTATGCCATTTGCTTTCATATTTATGGCAATCGTCCCTTGATTTTCTGTTTTCGCACTGAACGTCTGCAGCCCTGGGTCGCTAAAAAAAGACAACAACATTTTTTCGCGCAATCGCCCGACAGTTTTTTCACCGGCCTGGATGTCGAAATCCGTTACACCCACCGGAATATTCGAATCACGATAGAAAATGACCTGGGCCTGGGCTTTTGGCGCTTCTACCTGTTGCGCCTTGACGTTGATTACCGATTCGGGGCCGATTTGTTCAAGCGCCGCCTTGCCTTCCTGAATTGTTACCGGGCGAAATAACGGTCGACCCGGCCCACCATCTAATTGGAATCCAACCTCAATGTAGTAGTACTTAGCTGCCGAAGTAAGATCCATTTCAACAGATCCTTCCTCTTCAGTTTTGCCATGAAACAATACTTTACCGGGTGGACAGGTATAGGATATAATATTGTTGGCTTCTAATTTTCCGAGCGCCATATCACCTGCGTATAGGTTGACACCGACAATTCCCGGAGGAAGTTTTGGATTGCGGTACAGAATAACTTTGACCTGTGTCCCCTGCGCAAAAGTTGCAATCGCAGATGTCATAATTAGGACGATGATGAGGTTCCTCATTGTATCAGTTCTGATTAAGAATACTTGTTTGAATTTCCCGTGTCGGCAACCATATTCAGAAAAATTTGAAGGATCGTTATATTCCTTCCGCGCCGTACTTCGTGCAACCACGGGTTACAGTCACGAATATAAAATAATCTTTTGAAACGCAAACAACGAATGCCCGCCCTGTGAACATAAGGATACCAGTGGAAGGCCTGGACAAACGAGGCTGAAAGAGTCAAATCGCGATCGGCTCCTTGTCACCCAAATGTCTTGGGGTTGTTTTCAAGACATACAAGTCCAGGATCGCTTTCGCGCGTGCGAGGTATTCACGCAGATAGACTTTCGCGGAGGGTTGCTCACTGGGCTCCTTCGCCACGAGCGCAACAGCATCAATATTGAAATAATGACTGATGAACAACGCGCGATACGAATGAAAGGGCTGGGTGATGATCGTGATGTGATTTTGCCCGAATATTTCCTTGCTTCTGATCACGGAATCCAGTGTGCGAAGGCCAGCGTAATCGAGGGTAATGACTGAATCGGGAACGCCGAGCTTCACCAATGCTTTCTTCATTTCTATGGGCTCATTGTAATAGCGTGTGCGATTATCTCCGCTCACGATAATGTGACTGATCTTGCCCAGCTTATACAAATCCGCGGCCGCCTGCATACGATGATCAAAAAACTGGTTGGGCATACCATTGGATAAACGACTGCTGGTGCCAAGCACGAGTCCCACGGGGTTGGTCGGGATGTGGTTGTAGTCGGAAAATATGCTGGCCTCGGTACTCTGAACGACCCAGATATTTCCCAGGATCAGTAGTACCGATACCAATACGAGTGCACTCGCCCCCGCCCGCCAGATCTTTCCCCAAAGCGACATGTCAAATGAGATTAAAGCCGTTGCAAATTTACTGAATCGTACGTAGATACTCACGTTCCAGCAGCTCCGATCGCCGGACGGTCTTTTTATACCATTGCAAACGAAGGAATTCTTTTTCGTCCTCCCGTAATCTCCACGATATCTCAGAGGCCCGGAGCCGTGTGAGGATCGAATTAATGCAGATGGCTGCACTCACTGATATGTTCAGGCTCTCTGTAAAGCCCACCATGGGTATATGCACTTTCAGATCCGCATGGCTCAGTGCAAATTCGGAGGATCCATGTCTTTCATTACCCATCACCAGAGCAATGGGTTTGCTGATGTCAAGTTCATGCACCGACACGCCATCCGGCGATGGGTCGGCAACCGCGATGGTATACCCTTGCGAACGCAATTGCGAGTAGCACTCTTCTGCGTTGTTGAAATTCTTCTTTTTATACCTGATGATGTCGATCCACTTGTTGGAGCCTTTGAGTACTTGCTTGTTCGTGGACCAGGCGCTGGCAGTCTCAATGATATGGACGTCCTGCAAGCCCATGCACTCACAGGTACGAATTGCCGCGCTGGCATTTTGCGATTGATAGATGTCTTCCAGTACGAGCGTAAGAAACCGTGTCCTGTTATTCAACACGCGTTCCATAAAGTCCTTGCGCGGCTCCGAGATAAACTGGCTGAAATAAGTCGAGAGTAGTCTAACCTGTTGTAGGTCCATCGATGATTGTTCGTGCGCGTCAAAATACACAGGAACGGACTGAAAATCGCATCAACACACTCGATTCTCTGAAAAATCCAAATCTCTGCGATTCATATAAACTGTTGATAATTAGCACCTAACGATCAACATCCTGAAGACGATTTACGTCATTGAAATTCAGTGAAAAAAATGTATTATTGTGGTCGTTATCAGAGACTTACCTCGACCTAAACTATGAAACGAGTCCAAATCCGGGCAATACTTCTCATCTTCATTCTTCTGGCTGGTTGTAATAAAGTTGGCGATCTGTTCTCCACAGAGGACAAACAGATTTCCGAAAATGAATCCGCTCAGGAATCTACCATGAATGAGCTCGATGACATGGCTACATCGATTCTGGACAGTCATGCTGACTCAGGTCCCGCAGGCGGGCGCACAGTTGGTGCTGCCGATGATCGATTCGCATGCGCTGGTGTATCGGTACAGTTCACTGATGTAGGAACAGACAAGACCTGGGGCACGGTGACCGTAACATTCCCTGCGGATGGCTGCACAGACAAGAAAGGGAACATCAGGAAAGGGATCATTCGAATTAAATGGTCAGGAGGCAGATGGTACAAACCAGGCTCGACGTACACCATTTCATTGGATGGATACAGCATCAACGACATCAATATTGTAGGATCACAGACAGTTACATGCACCAGTTACCAGGCGTCGCCCCTCACCGTGACCTGGTCTGTCTCTGCGAAACACACGGCAACATGGCCAGACGGCACGACCGCATCGCGCAATGTGAAAAAGACAAGGAAATGGGAGCACACTGCTACCGACGATATTTTCACGATCACTAACGGAGTTTCCGGTATGAACTGTGCGGAAGGAACCAACCGTCATGGAAATACTTTCAAGGTGTTTATTACCACACCGCTTGTTTACCTCGGCTCATGTGCACGCGCCAGCAAAGTATTTATTCCTATCTCTGGCGAGAAGGTGATCACACACAGTTCAAGCAATGGGAAAACAAAATCATTGACGATTGGCTACGGTGACGGCACATGCGACAATACTTTTGTAGCCACTTCGGGTGCGGTGACCAAGACACTCACCGCGAAGAATGACAGCAGTGGTGATTAATTATGCGCGTTAAGCGAATGTTATTTTTTGAGTAACCCGGATCTGGCCCTGTTTACGTCAGTGCCAGTTTAAGTTGTTTTGTTATTTTTGCACCGGATTTTTTAGGCTGATGGCTAGAATCTTTGTTTTTTTAATCTTCTGCGCATTTTTCAGTTCCGCCCACGGGCAGAATACGTTCGTACCCGTAATCCCAATGGCTATCGGACAGGGTGAACAGGAACTAAGATCTGAACTTCTCGAAAGCTTTCTGCGACCCGTGCCGGAGCGTACGTGGAGCATCGCCGACGACACGGTTGATCAATGGAAAAAATGGGCGCTCGTAGAAAACTTTTCATTCGGAAAGAACCGCGGCGGCATCCCCATGATCGCTGACCTGCAATCATTGCATCCGTACTTCCGTGATAAAGTGATTGCGCTGATCGCGATGGCGCGTAAGAAAGGAATTGAGATTGCAGTGGTGGAAACGTATCGCACACATGCCAAGCAAAATGAATACACTGCGATGGGGCGTCGTTATACGCGTGCCAAAGCGGGCCATTCAAAACATCAATATGGTCTTGCAGTCGATATCGTCGCGCTGAAAGATTCTGTTCCGCAATGGAACAACATTGCTCTATGGAAAAAGATTGGTGCGATGGGAGAAAAGCTCGGATTGCGCTGGGGCGGACGCTGGCGCAGACCTTTCGATCCCGCTCACTTCGAATGGACCGGTGGTGTCGGCACGTACCATCTCGCTCAGGGTAACTTCCCTCCTGTCCCGAAGCCTTCGCTTTATCCATGTATCGACGAAGATCTGAAAGAACTCAAGCGTCACTGGAAAGCCTGGGAGATTGAGCAGTCATCGATCGCAAGAAAAGACAACACCGTGAAGCCTGCACATCGCGGCGGGGAAGAATGACCACTTCACAATTTCCAAAGGACTTTTTATTCGGCACCAGCACAGCCGCCGCACAAATAGAAACTGCATTCGATCACGACTGGCAGGGATATACCGCGCGTGATGGAAGAGTCTTCGAACGCACCACAGACCATGAACTGCGCTTCGAGGAAGATGCGAGGATCATCGCTTCGCTCGCTCCCGGCTATCGCATGGGGTTGTCGTGGAGTAAACTACAACGAGGTCCCCGTGAACCGCTTCACCAGGAAACCGTCAACGAATACAAGAAATTTCTCAAAGACCTGAAAGACCGGGGCGTGAAGATCATGATGGTGCTCCATCATTTCACAAATCCGAAATGGTTTGCCGACATGAACAGTTGGGAGAAAGAAAGCAACATCGATTTGTGGCTTGACTTCGGAAAGAAAGTAGTGGACACGTTCGGGGAATATGTCTCCCAGTGGAACACCTTCAACGAACCGAACGTGTATGCCAGTTATGGATGGATCACGGGCTTCTTCCCTCCTTTCAGAACCAATCCGGTACGTGCGCTGATCGTGGTCAAGAATCTTGGCAAAGCCCATGAAAAGATGTACGACATCATCAAAGAAAAATACCCTGATCACCCGGTGGGCATCTCGCACAACGCCGTGGTATTTGATTCAGAAAACGTGTTGGGTCATTTTTCGGCGCGCATCTCCGACTGGTGGTTTATGGAATACGTTCCCAGTTTTTTTGAGAAGGCGGACTTCTTCGGGATGAGCTATTACGCCCGCGTGTCACACGATCCATTGCCCATCACCTACCTCGACACACCACACAAGATCCATAAATACGACATGAAGCACGACGACATTTGGGAATATCATCCCGAAGGAATGCGTACGTGCCTGGATCGCTATTGGAAAAAATATCAGAAGCCGATCATCATCACCGAGAACGGTGTGTGTGATGAGAGCGACGCTTTGAGGCAACAGGCCATCGTGGAGTACGCCAAGATCGTCGCTCAGGCGATCGAAGACGGCATCGACATCCGGGGGTACTATTGGTGGAGTACATGGGACAATTTCGAGTGGCACCTCGGCCCTTCGAAGAAGTTCGGCTTATACGCCATCGATTACGACACGAAGCACCGCATTGCGCGGCCGAGTGCAGAGATCTATGCTGCGCTGGCTCACACCGGAGTCATT
This sequence comes from Cyclobacteriaceae bacterium, assembly GCA_044227305.1. GTDB lineage: Bacteria > Bacteroidota > Bacteroidia > Cytophagales > Cyclobacteriaceae > ELB16-189. Next base: position 112,260 of record JBGAFJ010000007.1, read on the forward strand.
CCGGAATTGTCGGTGGCATGATGTAAGTAGTAAGTCGTGGTATACACATCATCGGCCGTGACAAAACTAAATTAGGAAACGATCACTTCATACTTGCTGATCGCCCGATGGACTTTGTCAGCGGTTAGTATCTTTTTTTCGTATCCCCTATCGTCCCAATGGTCACGGCAACTGCTCACACGATTGATATACCTATAGCACAATTCGGGCGGGTCACAGATCGGGGGCTTCGTGGATGATGCTGTTGATGGTAGGTCGGGGTTACACACCCGACCAGCGGGATACACACTTTTTTATATCCAAAAGCCGACTTTCTCCATCTAAGGATGTATGAAAAAGAGTCTTATGTTTTTGGCTGCATTTCTTACATTTGGATATCCCCAATTCAAATAACTTTTAAAATCTCACCAATGGAAAATGTGCCCTCAATCTATTTATGGTTACTGGTTCTGCTCGTATGTGTGCTTCTATACAAGTATATCCTTCGCTTTTTATTTGGTGTCGTTATCGTTCCTGAAGACCGGGTAGGCCTCGTCACAAAAAAATTCGTTCTTTTTGGAGAGCACAAAGAATTACAGGATGGACGAATCATTGCTTTGAACGGTGAGGCGGGTTTTCAAGCCAAGACCCTCGCTCCTGGACTCTATTTTTGGAAATGGGTATGGCAATATTCCATTACGATGGAAAAATTCACCATCATTCCCGAAGGACAAATTGGTTTGATCATGGCCAAAGATGGTGCGGAAATTCCCACCGGAAATATCCTGGGCCAATTGGTGGAATCAGATAATTTTCAGGACGCCTATAAGTTCCTTACCTCCGGTGGGCAGCGCGGTCGACAGGCAGCATACATAACTGCAGGATCTTACCGCATCAACACGATGCTCTTCCAGGTATCCATGACCAACATGATACGTATCCAGGAAAGTATGGTGGGTATCGTTACCACCCTGGACGGTCTTCCCATCGATTCAGACCAAATTGCCGGCAAATTGATTGATGGGCATAATAACTTTCAGGACTTTGATCGCTTCATCAAGAACAAAGGAAACCGAGGATTGCAACCTCAGGTGATTCTGGCGGGTTCGTATAACCTGAATCCCTGGGCTATTCAGATCGAAGAAATTCCGATGACAGAAATTCCAATTGGTTTTGTGGGGGTGGTTATCTCGTATATCGGGTCGGAAGGGCATGACCTCACAGGAGCAGATTTCAAGCATGGGAACATCGTAGAGAAGGGATTTAAAGGTGTATGGGCTGAACCCCTCGGACCGGGGAAATACCCGATCAATAAATACATCATGAAAGTAGAGTTAGTGCCCACCACTAATCTGGTACTCAACTGGGCATCCGCGCGCAGTGAAGCTCACAACCTGGACAAGAACCTATCTACCATTACGGTGCGGTCAAAAGACGGATTCCCATTCAATCTTGATGTGGCTCAGATTATTCATGTGCCCACGACCGAAGCTCCCAAGGTGATAGCCCGCTTTGGTAATATGGTGAACCTCGTATCTCAGGTTCTGGAACCTACCATCGGAAACTATTTCAGAAACTCTGCCCAGGACAGTGATGTCATTGCTTTTTTGAGCACCCGAAAGGAGCGCCAGGAGTCTGCCAAGGCGCACATCAAGAAAGTCTTGGATGAGTACAACGTGAACGCCGTGGATACCCTCATAGGCGATATCGTACCGCCCGAATCGTTAATGAAAACGTTGACAGACCGCAAGATTGCTGAGGAGCAGAAGGTTACTTACGACACCCAGAAGCGGGCACAAGAAACTCGCCAAGGGATGGAAAAAGAGACGGCGATAGCAGATATGCAGAAGGATATCGTGAAGGCGTAAGCTTCCCCAAAAGTCGAAGTATTCAAAATTAGAAAACTTAACTTTGGGGAACCATGAAAAAAAGTCGATTTACAGAGACACAGATCGTGTCGATTATTAAGCAGTATGATCAAGGTGCGACAGCCGCTGATCTGTGCAGAGAGCATGGGATCAGCACGGCGACGCTGTACAACTGGAAGAGCAAATACGGCGGGCTTGAGGCCAGTCAGCTCAAGCGCATCAAAGAGCTCGAGGAGGAGAACAACAAACTCAAGCGGATGTATGCCGATGTGAGCATTCAGCGGGACGCGCTAAAAGAGCTGATCGAAAAAAAACTCTAACGCCTGACGACAAGCGACAAGCAGTAGGCTTTCTGCAAGAGCGGCAGGTTAGCCTTCGGCAGGCGTGCATGCTCTTAGATCTAAGTTCATCAGTTTATTACTACAAACACAAGACCGATCCAGACGATGTCGCTGTCCAGGACATGTTGAATGGATTGGCTGAAGCTCATCGTCGCTGGGGATTTTGGAAAATGTTTCATTTCATTCGGCAGCAGGCGGGCAAGCCATGGAATCACAAACGCGTCTATCGCATCTACACTCAAATGCAGCTTAATATTCGTCGCAAAAGCAAAAAGAGGCTACCCGCACGCGTCCGCCAGGCTCTTACCTTACCGATCAGCCCTAATGTAGTATGGTCGATGGACTTCATGCACGATCGATTGGCTAACGGCAGGCCTTTCCGGGCGTTGACCATAATTGATGATTATAATCGAGAAGCATTAAATATTGTAGTCGATACTTCTCTGAGTTCCCATCGGGTTGCCAGAGAACTCGACCAGCTTATCTCATACCGCGGAAAGCCACAAGTGATTAGAACTGATAACGGTCCTGAGTTTCTTGCCCTTGAACAGTGGGCCAAAGACAGAGAGATTGAACTTAAATTCATTCAACCTGCAAAGCCTAATCAAAACGCATACATTGAGCGTTACAACAGAACTTATCGAGATGACTTGTTAAACCAATACCTTTTTGAGGATCTCGATCAGGTTAGGGAATTAACCAGTCGATTCATCTGGGAATACAATAACATCAGATCACATGACAATCTGCAGAAGTTAACACCACGGGCATTCCTGTTGAAATATGGAAAACTTTCTGCCTCACAGATCGACGCAAAGTTTCCCACATTTCAACAGGATAACGACAATGATAATTTCATATTTTCACGTGTGGCTAATTGAGGGAAGCTTACGCTATCGATAAAAGATAAAACTAAAACTTAGAATACTAGCCCGTTATGACTTATACATTTTGTTGCCGGTCGTTTGCTTAGTCGTAATTTCTCAACGCAGTAATTTGCTTATTGTTCCCATTTTCTTCACCGACAATCATTAATTTCTTAAGTCTAGTCTTATTGCTTGAAAGCCATGCTATGATAGTTTTTGTCGTGTCCTTCATCTCACCATTTTGGTAACCAACTTGATAATACTCTAGCACTGCTGCCGCGGATAAGTCTGCAACTGACAAAAAATCACTGTTGAGTATCGTTTCTTTGTCCGAAATAAATCGGACACGATTCTCTTTGATATTGACTTCGTAGATTTCTAAAAACTTTGAAAGCATATCTAAAGTGTGGCTTTTCTTACTTTGTTCTGCTCCAAAAATATCGTCTCTGTCAGAATACCATGTGAATACTGTTTCCTCGTTTAAGAATCGTTTCACCAAAAGTGCTAGTAGAGAGAGGATATTTGCTGATTTTCGAAGTATCTCTGTTTTCCAAGACCCTAATCCTAGTTGCTTTATTAACTCGGCTTGGTGATCCGATACTTTAAGAAAGTAGTTGGGGGATTTTTTGTCGATTAGGAATGTAATGACCAAACCGTCAAGGTTGTCAAAAATATTCAAGAAGTAAGGCAAAATTCTCTTCCGCACCTTATCCTTGCTTACATTTTTATACTCAATAAACGAATTGTTGACCCATTGAGGCTCTTTGTTTCTTAAAGCCATTATTTGTGACGTTGCATCAATGGAAGTTGCTGAGTCAATCAAATAGAAGGAATAGGCATAATACTCGTCCTCCGGCCTTTCACCGGCATAGTCCGAGAAAATTACTACTTCGGTGGAGTTCAGAAAATTCGGAAATGCAAAATTCCGACCTTCAAGTTCATCGAAGAATTCGTTAAGGAGCTCAATTGTTGCTGACTTAATCTTCATTTAGCAAATGACCGGCAACGACCCGTGTTTATGGCACACAACGCCAGTGTATGAAACGTAGCGCGGTTTAGGAGCTAAAGCCAAATGACGAAGGAATGGCTTTAGCGACCTGCTGCGTTTTGTCCCACGTGGCCGAATAAAATTAAGAAACGAAAACCACAAAGCAACACTGAACCAGCGCTATGTTTTCATACAAATTGTTGTGCACAGTTTTTTAATACTCAATCGTCATTTTTAAGTCCGCAAAATACTCTATCTGTCCTTGTTTATTATTGTCAAATGTTAATGTCATTCCATAGTCCTTTGAAACAGTAAATTCAATGTTTGATTCATTCTTAAAATAGTCAACGTACTTGTCTTTATGTGAGTCTTTGTAATTGAAATTCACCTTTGTCAATCTAGTTATTCCAATCTTATGATTCTTTGGTTCTGTTTCATTTTTCTTTTGTCCCTTAAATGGCAATCTAAAAGTCCACGGTAGCTGAGGTTGATTCTCATTTTTTAGAATTTCAATCGTCATGCCATTTGGAAAATAGTCCGGCTGATATTTAAATGAGTTCTCAAACAGTCCGCTGGTGTCGTCACTGTTCACGATACACAGTCCGTAAGGTGAAAATTCGCTTCTTTTGTAGTCAGCGCGTTGCCAAAGTCCAGTGGGTTTAACTAAGTCGCTTTTTATTTCATTCTCGTTGTGAACCCAAAGTATTTCCAGGAAGAAATTGTCAAAGTAAAACTTTCTATTTGTAGTTCCTTGTCCCACGTGAACTCTATTGCTACCCTCAACAAGACCAAATTCTACAAGTTTGTCAGCAACTTTTCCCTTATCGTCTGTGAAGATAAAAATATGGTCTACGTCCATTTATAGTTAGGTCTACTCGTCAATAAAAAATTGTGCACAACGGTGGTGCTTGTGCAGTGGCCGGTTTTTTGAAACCGCGCCTTGTCGCACGTGACAAATGTAAATAATGAAACTGAATAGTTATTGCTACACCGAACCCGGCCATTGCACAAGCATTTTGTTGGTGGCCTGTGCCCATACTCGGTTCTATGTCGGATGCTTTAGTGTCCGACATTGTCGAGTGGGTGTGAATTACCACATAGCCCCGTGTTTTCTTTTATTAGTCTTTCTCGGCTTGGAGAATTTGTCGGGTAAGAACGAGTGCGGTGGGGGCAACCGTGTTGTATCTGTCGGGATGATTGCCCGCTCTTTCAAGTATTGAGTGCGTGGGTGCGGCACTCTTGGCAAAGGCTTTGGTATGCGGGATGGAAGAAGCGGCCTTTGGCAAGTGTGCTGCTTGCGGTGGGCAAACTGTCGGGTTAGACAAAATTCTTGCATTGAGTTATGTCGGGTTGGTTGCTTTTTCTCTCAGCCACCAAGTCGGTTGTAATTGTCGGTTTACAATATTTTATTTGGCAGACGCTTCTTTTTATTTGTCGGGTGGGAGTTTCTTCAAACATGAACTTTTCAATCTAAAAGACTGGCGCTTGCATGATTGATTCTCTTTTAAAAAAACCAGAAAGCACCCACGTTAAATCACATCTTCAATCCTTTCTGACGGACTCTGCTTGTTGAACAATAAGCCTATGGTCATAAGCAGCCCGGTAAGTGCAATAACAATAAACAGAACACCCTCGCTTAGCCGTTCCATGCGCTGGCTTTCAGGAATGCTGTAAAAAAGTAAAATAGTAATTAGACCTCGGGGAGCGATCAGCGTGAGCAGTGTTGACTGGATTTTAAGCGAATATTTTAGAAATATATATCGTACCAAAATTGTAATGCCAATGATGGCGAGTCCGGTCAGGATTACTTCTTGTGACTTAAGCAGTAAGAGATTAATCGAATAGCCAAATAAAAGAAAGAAGAAGGTTCTGATAATGAATGCGGTTTCGGCTGTCATTAATTTTAGTTCTTTGGCCACATCGTTCAGTTTGTTGAATGACAAAAATCTATGAACAATTGGGTAATCAAAGAGTCTGAAATTATTCAGCACTATGCCAAAACAAAGTACTAATATGAGCGAGGGTAAGTGCAACACTTTAGCTGCCGAATAGGTAAGCACAATAATGGCAAAAGTCAGGAAAAAGCGCACGTGTGTGGTGATGTGATTTAAGAGAAAAATTAGGGCAGTCGAACTGACTATTGAAATCACCAAGATCAATACCATATCCCATCCAAAGCCTGCCACAGCAGATATGCCAGAGTAGTGCTCTGAGACAAAATAATTAAATGCGATAATCCCGAGTATGTCAGAGAATGTGCTTTCGTAAACTACAAACTCTCTCTTTTCATCGCTTAAATTGCTAACGCTGGGAATAGCAATGGCGCTGCTAATGACCGAAAGAGGAATGGCATGAACTAAAGCCTGGGTAAAGTTGGCATCATAGTAGTTTGTGAAAATCAGTGCAATTAACACTGAAGTTATAGCCAGCAGGATGATGGCTGATAAAAATGCGCGGCCGATAAGCCTAATTTTATCCCGTTGGATTTTTAAATCCAAGGAAGCTTCAAGTACGATGAAAATAAGACCTGTTACGCCTAAAATCTCCAGCAAGGTTTGCGTTGGTGGAAACCCGAGCGAGTAAACATCGGCCATGTACTTTAACCCAATGCCAGAAGCGATTAACAACAGTACAGAGGGAATTTTCAATTTACTGGCCAGGTAGTTGTAGAGATAGGAAAGTACAACAAGCATACTGAGTACAATCAGAATAGAATATGCGTCAATCTTCATATTTCTGAAAGCTATCTAAATAATTAACCTTACACCACCGAGTTCAGAAACTTTGTATGGAAACTTATCTCCTGGTGATGCAATGAACATAAAGTTGATTGGGATTTTCCACTCAGCACTCAATTCGTTTATTAAATCAGGATTAAAAGTTCCCTGTAGTTGAACGAACTCAATTTTTATCTCGGGGTATGCCCTGTCCAACACATCAAGGTCTTTTAGGAAGCTATCGGATATTGTCTGGTCTTCCTTTAAAACAGTCACAATTTTTAACGAATTGGTGGCCTCATTTTCCTGTACATACATCATAACCTTGTTCAGTTCGGCAATGGAATTTGCCTTGGAAAAATATACGAATTGTTGCCTGCTTAGCCTGTTCATCAATCGGGTAACGTGGATTTTACTTAGGTGAGCGAACTCGGTTACGGTATCAAAGAAGCTATCGATCACCACAAGCGTCATTTTAAGAATCTCTTTTCGATTCAGTAATAACAAGATGATTAGTATGGCCGGCACGAAGTACTGAAGGAACACCACGAGATATTCAGGGTGCAGCTTTATGTTCCCGTAAAGGGCAATAACCACGGCAGCAACTGCAATGGCTACGACAAATGGCGAGGCATCTACGGGCCTGGGCAGGTTACTCCGTTTCATTTTCAAAAGAAAATTCCCAATACCGAAATAAGTCATCACGGCAAGGAAACTGATTGTGTATACTCCGGCAAGTGCTCCAAGTTCGCCTTCGGTTACAAACAATACTGACAAACACAGCACATAAAAGATGGCGAGAATACGATACGCGCTACCGCGTTTGTTTTCTTTCAATGTGAACTGCGGGAGAATTCTATCGAGCGCCATGCGCTTGATCAATCCACCAACCCCTACATACGAAGTAAGCACGGCACCACTCAGCACTAACACCGCATCGATGGAGATAACTGTGCTTAACCATTGCCCGCCCGTATTCAAGCCGATGTGCGATAACAACGCCTCTTGATGCGCCAGTATGTCAGAATTGGAAAGGACAACGATGGCTACCAGTGCCATCAGTGGATTGATTACGGTAACCGCTACCCACATATTTCGGAGTGTCTTGCGAAAAACACCGGGCTGTTGCTCTTCCACAAAGTTTGCCGAGCTTTCAAAACCAGAAATACCGAGCATTGCTGCACTGAATCCAAAAAAGATGGCCGAACTAATACTGCCACCCAACGGCATTTTGAAATTCGCGATGGCTGTTTCAAGTCCGGTGAATGTTATGAACCAAACACCGCTCAGGATCAGAAACGCCATAGATGCTAAATGAAAAATGAAAATTATAGTAGCAACAACAGCTGATTCTGATATTCCTGAAATGGTGAGCAGTAGAAAAATTGTGAGCAATGCCACCGTGGCAATTATAATGGGTAGTGAAGGAACAAGCGTATGTAGATAATGAATAGCTTCCGATGCCGAGATAACAGCAGTTGCCATGTATGACAAAATAGTTAGACAAGCAGCCACGGACGCGTTGCTCTTGCTTGTGGTGTTCAGTAAAACATTGTACGCCCCGCCATTTAATGGCAAGGCACCAACCACCTCGCCATAAATTCTACGGAATAGAAATAGAACTGCTGCGACAATGAGCAGCGCAATCCAAGCGTACTGACCAGCATAAACAATAGTGAGGGCTGAAACATATAAACACGATGATGTGATGTCGTTTCCACAGATGGCTGTGGCCTGTAGCTGATTGAGTTTTTTAGTAGCACTCATAAATACTGGGGGGATAGATTTCTTGGTGGTAAAAAGAATTTCCTGTTACTTACTTTCATCACTGCTCTTTTTTATCGATACATTAAACGATGGTGCCTGATAATCTTTCGGCAAATAGCCTGCGGGAGTAGTGGTCATATTTCCATCGCGTGCTGCACGATAATGCGGTGAGAGAATTTCCACTCCGGCTTCATTAAATTTATCCTGAATATTTTGATGTAATTCAGAGTAAATAGCTGCCATGCGATGAGATTGTTCAGTATAGGCATTAATCTGATAGGCAACATAAAAGTCATCAAGACTGGTTTGTAGTACAAAAGGTTTATGGTTGTCATCGGTCATAATTCCGTTGGTCGACAGGGCTGCATTAATCAACAGATCATGCACTTGTTTCCAGGGAACATCATATCCAATGGTAACCCCGGTATGTAGTATTAATCCCAGTTCTTTTGCTGAGGTGGTATAGTTGATAGTGTGACCTGATAACACCGAAGCATTCGGAATGGTAATATCTTCATTTTTGATGGTTCGAACGCGCGTAACCAAAAGTGATTTCTCAATTACATCACCTGTAATGTCACCAATCTTTATGCGGTCGCCCAATTTAAACGGGCGCATATAGGTGATGACAAAACCTGCGACTGCATTTGATATCGCAGAAGAAGAACCCAACGAAAAGAGCAATCCAAGAAAAACTGAGACACCCTGAAATATAGGAGAATCTGAACCAGGCAGGTAAGGAAAAATTATTATGAAACTAAAGGCATATACTAAAACACGCACCAGGGTAAAAGTCGGGAATGCCCAGTCAGGGTAAAACCCAGGCAAAGAGAGATTTCCGGATTGAATTTCTCCTGCAACAAACCTCAAAAACCGGACAGCATAACTGGTAACAGTTGTGATCACAATTATTGTAAATAAGTTTGGCAGATAGGCAACTAAGGCACGCGCCAGTTTGCCAAGTGGGTTTATTATCCATCCAATCATGGTTGTCGCAATTCCCTTCGTCCACGGAAACACGCTGAATAGTAATGGCAGCATGAGGTATAAGGCCAGGATAATTAATAGCCATCTGATTCCATCCAGCAGAAAAAGAGCAACCTGCAATTCGCGCTTGCTATCCAGAAATTGATAACCCCGAAACTTAATACCTTTAAGAATTGAATCTTTTAAGTTAATTACCTTCAACTTTATTCTCCGGAATAGTTTATTGATTAGCAGTATCAGCAAGTATATTCCAATTAAAATCAGTATTACTTCACCAACCCTGATTAAGATATTGGTTAAACTTCGCGAGTCTCGCTCCCGATTGATCGCATCAACGATTTTACCCTTATAGTCATTCGCCAGAGTTTCGCGCTTAACTCCATGCCACATGGCCTCCATTTCGTTTACGCTCATCACTACCAGGTCGCGATAAACGATATCAGTGGATGATTCATTTAGACTAATCCTGAGTGAATCAGGTTTAAATGAATAGTCGTCATACAAGTTTTCAATTTTGCTGGCTATAGCTTCTGCCCTATCGCTCGCTGAAAAGGATCCCACTTTTGTATAAACATAAAACAGTGTATCTGAGAACGGTACAACAGGAGCACCGTTGGCACTTGATTTTAATTCTGCCAGTTCCTGCTGAAGTTTTGAATTGCGAATCGAATCTTTCTGTTCCTCTTCCTTTAACTGCATAAGGAGCGTTTTACGCTTAGCCGCTTCATTGCTTTTAAGATTTTCAATTTCGCGAAGCAAGGCTACCCTCTTTAGAGAGTCAGCTGTGCGAATGCTGTCAATCTTTACCAATAAGTCAGTAGCTTCTTTTGTTTGTGCAGTATCAGGCTTTATCTGCGCGTATGTATTGCCGACCAATAATACCGCCAGTAATACACCAATTAATTTTCGGTTCATATTTTAATAATAGAAAGGTCTATTTTATTTTCTTTTTGTCCGCCAGGATACACCTGCACTAATGGAAAAATCCTGAATGCCTTCATTCTTTCCGATGCCTGAAGAAATATCGAGCTGCAAGTCATCATTTACCAAATAGGCAAAGCCACCATCCAGGAAAGTATCCCAATCGGATTGAGATATGTTTCCATAACTTTCTATAAACGCTCCGAATTTATTTGTGAAGGCGTAGGATAAATTGAGCGTATAGGTTCCATTAGGTGAAGCATTCTCGCCATTCCAGGCTGCTCCCCAGTTAGTAATGAATAATATTTTTTCCGAAAATGTTTGGCTGGTTGCTAGTATAAAGCGTGGTGCAATATTCTTGATTTCATAGTCGCCACCGAGTTTTGGTAAACGCCATCGAACCTGGAAACCAACATTAGGAACTAATCCTTTACCCGTATAAATGTGATAACGCATACCCAGGTCGAGCGCAGTCAAACCAGTCAGGGGTTCGGCATTGAAAGATTCGGTTTTATATTCAATTAACGCACTGATTTCAAAGGGTTCGGTAAGGCCATACCGTATTACGGTGTTGCTTAAATATCCTTTAGTGGATATGGTGGCACCAGAACTGCTGAAGTAATCTATGCCAGATTGTACCTGAAAGATCCCACTCCCAACTGCAAATGCTCCGATTGACTGGCCGGGGCGACCGGTACGTATGGTTTCATTAAATTGAGCAAAGGCATGATTACAAAGAAGTACCAACCCATAGGTCAAGTAATTTTTCATTTAGAAAAGATAGAATTTTAATCCCGGGTTTGTAAGGTCACCACCTCATTTATCCAACAGCCTACACGAATTTGGTCACCTTTATGGTAGTTGACAACAAAAATCTCCTCGCGGGATGGAAAGAGCTGCTTTGCCATCAGCATTTTCTTGGCGTTGCCGGCTTTGACATACCAGTTATAAGCGGCCAGATATATAGCCCGGTCATCGGCTTGTTGATTTTTTTTGGCGCATTCATCAAAACTGGCAAAATACAAATCACCAATTCGTTCGAAGGCATCCTTCCGGGTGTTATCAGATGCAATGCACTTTTGAAAATATTCGCGCGCCTTTACTTTGTCTCCTTTTTTGGTTTCCATAGTTCCTCTATAATAAAAAATATCGGCTGAGTCTTTTGCTGTGGGTGCAAGAGCAATCGTTTCATCAAAATAGATTTCTGCCTTGTTAATGTCTTCCTTGGTCAGGTAACGCAGACTAATATTTTTTCCCAGCCCATAGTCTTTTTCTTTCGCAAAAATGGTTTCTGCCGTCTCCAACCATAGCGGGTCTTCAATGCATTTGCCTTGCAGCATGTAAGTAAAGATCCGCTTGGCCATAACAAGGTCATTGGGATTTTGATGATATCGGGGCGCAAGACTTTTTCTGACAAAATCGCAATCGGGCTTTATTACTTTGAGAAGCCATTCATCAATATCTTTTCTGGTCTTTATGAGTTTGGCTTTTTGTTTGGGATTATTGGAGGCCGACTTGATCCGGTCTTCAGTAATGCTTACTAAATTATCGTATCGCGACAAGATAGCATTCTCATCCAGCATTTTATACTTCTGCGTGCTAATTACAGTGGTTTGCATGTAAGGCAGCAGCAATCCATCGCTGGCCGTTTTGTGGTAGTGGTTGAACACGCTATCCATTATTGGAAGGACACGGTTGGCTTCACTGCCATTGATTAAATATTTAAAGGCCGACTGTGCTTTGCGCCACAAAACATTTTCAACATCACCACACACATTCATGCGTAGGTCATAGATTGTGAGCAATGAGTCTATGTATATCTTTTTCTTTGTCGCGTCTTTCTCTCTATCTGCCAATGCTTCGTAAATATTTACCCCATGAACATATATTCCATAATTCAAAGTAGGAGTATTAGTAACCAACCACTTGAAAGGCTTGAGTGCCTGCCTGTACTTCTTGGCATTCATGGCATCCTGCAGAAGCGCAACTTTCTCTTCGGTCGTTTTCTTGTCTTCGGGCCAATTCCACTCCGAGCATTGCCCGTTGCTTTTTGAAATAATGAGACCAAGCCATACGGTCATCAAGAATTTTATTATGTAGCGATTCATACTTTCGTTGTTAGTTTATTATCCATTCCTGCAACAAAAATGTTCCAATGCCAGCTGCGTATCCAAGCAGTGCCAGCCAAGAAATATTTTTTAAATACCAACCAAACGGAACTTTCTCCAGCCCCATGGCCGCGACACCTGCGGCTGAACCGATAATGAGTAAACTGCCTCCCGTACCGGCACAGTAAGCCAGCAATATCCAGAACGAGTGATCCATGGGATAGACTTCCAAAGAGTACATGCCCATGGTCGCTGCAACTAAGGGAACATTGTCTACGATGGCGGAAAGTATTCCAATCATAGATAGGATAAGTTCTTCCTGCTTGAATGTTGTTGTCAACCAACCGGCCAATGCTGTAAGCTGACCAGTTTGCTGAAGCGCACCTACTGCCAGCAATATACCCAGAAAAAAAAGTACGCTCGGAACGTCCATCCTCTGTAGTGCCCGGATAACAGAGAGTTTTTGCTTTTGTTCCTGGTCCTTCCCGCGATGAATGAGTTCGGTAAACAGCCACAACAATCCAAGCCCCAGCAGCATACCCATAAAAGGCGGCAAGTGTGTGACGGTTTTAAAAATCGGTACGGCCATTAGCACACCAACTCCCGAAAGAAAGACAAGGCGCTGTTCCGACTCACTTGCTTTTGCATGAGGATCTTTTGCTTCGCCAAACTCCGATGTTTCCAAATCCCCTTCTATCAGAAACGTGACGATACTTAAGGGAACCAATAAACTCACGAGACTAGGTACAATCAATCGTCCCACAATGTTCGTTGCAGAAATCTGCCCGCCTATCCACAACATTGTGGTTGTGATGTCACCAATGGGCGACCACGCTCCTCCAGCATTGGCGGCCAGAATGATCATCCCCACAAAAATCATCCTGACCTTGACGTTTTTAACAACTTTCATCACCAGCGTTACCATAACAATGGTCGTAGTCAGGTTATCCAATATCGCAGACAGGAAAAATGTAAGCAGACTCACTATCCAAAGTAGTTTTCTGCGGTTGCGTGTTGTGATTCGGGTGTTAATCAATTCAAATCCATCATGCGCGTCAATCAACTCAACGATGGTCATAGCGCCCATCAAAAAGAACAGAATGCTGGATATCTCTCCCAATTGTTCTAATAGTTCATGCGTGACCAAGTGAGCATCTGTGTTTACAATGTACACAGTCCAGCACAGAACACCCGTGATCAGTGCAGTGGCGGTTTTGTTTATGTCAACATTGTGCTCCAGGGCTATGAACAGGTAGCCGGCAATGAATATGATTAGAATTAGTGTTTCCATTAGTTTATTGTCTGGTGAAGTTACCTTAAAAAAAGCCTCTTATGTTAAGAGGCTTTATCAAATTAGTGTCGATGAGTTTTAGTTCATGGCCATGTTTTTTTCTGGTTCATTTCGACTGAGCAGCCGTTTGGCTTTATTGTACCCATCGCCAATAGCAGACCGCACTTTGCCGGCTTTAGCGGCTATGAGAGCACGGGTCTTTGAGCCTTTTTTGGGTGCGAATAAAAGTCCAAGGGTCGCACCTAAAACGGTTCCAACTAAAATTCCTGTTGCAATTTTTCCTGTGTTTGTCATGATATGTTTGATTAAGGTTAATTAATCCCTGATACTTTCAGGGCATTCTATATTGTATGTTCATACTAAGCCATGGAAAACTCCAGCTCGTGTAATGTGTGTTTGGAAAATGCGGTTTCCATCCGATACAAATCTGTTCGCCTGTCGCGCAGGTTGGTGACTGAGCCTTTGTGATTTAACTCTTTCAATAGTTCGAGATCGACATCGCAAATCAAAGTCATTTCCGTATTAGCCGTTGCCTCTGCTTTCACACCGTTGGTGGGAAAGGCGAAATCGCATGGTGTAAATACAGCAGACTGTGCATATTGAATGTCCATGTTGTTCACCTTAGGCAGATTGCCTACGCTTCCGGCAATGGCAACGAAGCATTCGTTTTCAATGGCACGGGCTTGTGCACAGTGCCTTACACGGGCGTAAGCATTTTGTGTATCCGTCAGGAATGGCACAAACAATATGTCCATGCCTTCATCGGCTAGTAGCCTTGGCAATTCTGGAAACTCCACATCATAACAGATGAGTACGCCCACTTTACCACAGTCGGTATCAAATGTTTTCAGCATATCCCCACCAACTAATCCCCATGATTCGCGTTCCCCGGGCGTGATGTGTATTTTCTGATACTCATCAGTTTTCCCATTTCGATGGCACAGATAGCCAATGTTGTACAATTTACCATCGCGCAACTCTGGGAAACTACCGGTTACAATATTGGTATTGTAGGCAATGGCTAGTTCGGCAAACTTTTGTTTTAGTGGCGCGGTGTACTTGGCCAGGCCGCGTATGGCTTCGGCTTCCGTCAGGTGATTATATTCTGACATAAGCGGGGCATGAAAAAATTCTGGAAAGAGAATGAAGTCTGATTTGTAATCAGAAGCAGCATCTACAAAGAACTCGATCTGTTCGCACAACGCATCAAAATCCTTGAACGGTCGCATTTGCCATTGAACCAATCCCAGTCGCACATTGGTTTTTTTCTCATTAAGCAGCTTTTGTTGTGGCTCATGATAGATGTTTATCCACTCAATAAGGGCGGCAAACTCTAATGATTCCGCATCGCCCGGCATGTATCCTTTCAATATTCTTCGAATATGAAACCCGTTATTAAGCTGAAAGCTGAGGGTTGGGTCGTACAGCTCCTTGTTTTTTACTTTTTCTATATACTCTTTGGGCAGCAGACTTTGCGCGTGTTCCGCATATCTCGGCAAGCGCGCACCAGCAACAATACTTCTTAGGTTCAATTTCTCGCAGAGTTCCTTCCGGGCGTCATAGAGCCTTCTGCCTAAGCGAAGACCACGATGTTCTGGACGGATAAAAATTTCTATCCCGTACAGTACATCACCATCTGGGTTGTGATTACTGAATGTATAATTGCTGGTGGCGTCCTTATAGGTATGATTGTCACCTAAATGTTTGTAATCGACAATCAAAGAAAGTGCTGCCCCAACGAGTTTATCATCAACTTTGATGCAGAGCTGTCCTTCTGGAAAAATGGACAAAAGTTTTTCAATCTGGTGGTCACGCCAGAAGGCGCCCCATTGTGTATAGGACTCGAGCATACTTTCTTTCAAGTCGAAGTAGTCGGCCATGGTTAAATTCTTTATTTCGATTTTCATAACTTTTATTTTACGGTTAATAGTTAAACTAATGTGGCACCTTTATTTATTGAGCGACTTGGTTAAGAGAAGTCAGATCTGCCATAAGTGCATGCCTGAATGCACTTGGCTCTTTTGATTGCTCGGGCCGAATACTAAGGACCGGAAATTGAGCATGATTAACGATGTCTTGCGTGTATGGCCCCAGAAAGAACTCTTTAAGAGTGGTATCCAGCGTGGCCGTTATTACAATCAAGTCTGGTTTTTCAAGATTGGCAATTGCCAATACCTGACGCGCAACACCATCGCA
Source organism: Cyclobacteriaceae bacterium (assembly GCA_044227305.1). Classification (GTDB taxonomy): domain Bacteria; phylum Bacteroidota; class Bacteroidia; order Cytophagales; family Cyclobacteriaceae; genus ELB16-189. The sequence goes on from JBGAFJ010000007.1 coordinate 128,289, forward strand.
GTAATGCACTTCGCTTCCACAGATGACATCATCATCGGCAATTTTTCTTCTTACGCTGTCAACCAGTGACTTCATATCGATGAATCCAGTTGTGTCATTACGCTTTACTATTCCCGCAATATGAAGCGATGAAGCATTTCTTCTGATAATGGGACGGATAACATCATACTTATCCAACGCATTCGGCACCATCCGAACCGGGAAGAGAATTTTCTTAAAGTCGAACCACTGGTTTGTTCCCGGAATCGTCATAACCGGACATGGAGAGTTCTTGACTACACGGTATGCATTAGAGCCCAGAAAAAATTCCCTTAGGCCAGTTGCACCGTGTGTGCCCATAACAATCATGTCGGTTTCTTTCAGAAGCGCCCAATGACAAATTTCATCGGCCGGGTTTCCGGATTGCACGATGTGGTTTACAACCAAATCATGTTTTATCCGCAACTCCTTCGCCAGTTTCGCCAGGTTTTCATTGGCATTCTTTACCATCTCGGGCAAAATCAAACCAGTAGCCCCATGGGCTTCAGGTGGAAACAGCATGACTGAGTTTTCAATAATGTGAATGAGTGTGAGTGTTGATAATTGACGCTTACAAATGGCGATAGCTGTTTGCAAGGCATTCTGAGAGACCTCTGAAAAGTCTACTGGCACTAATACTTTCTTAATTTGATATGTTTTCATAATGTACTTATTTACTTGATGATCTTTAATCGCCTATATTTGTATGACAAATTTAGCTTTCAAAGAGCCTTTTGCTATGGCAGTAATCAGGGCTAGTGTGGCACTTTTTACTTATGAGTGATGTAATCGACATACCAGCCTATTCCATTGAATCACTGCGAACTATTACCACAGGTGACGAGCCTCGGGATTTTGAGTTCTTCCGTTTTGAATACTTTGCGCGTGACATTGAGCATTTAAAAGCTCCACACCGGCATTCCTTTTTTACTTTTATTTTGGTAACAAAAGGTGAGGGAAGCCATGATATTGACTTTACCAACTTCGCGTTAAAGCCGAATCGGTTGTTTTTGATTGCCCCAGGCCAGGTACATGCATGGAAAAAACTAGATCGTGTTAAGGGTTATGTTGTTTTGTTCACGGAGGGTTTTGTAGCACTCTCGAAGGGAAGAAAAATCATGGCGAACTGGCCGTTGTTCAAACCACAGCAGGTTTGTTATTTTGACTTGGGCATAAACGATGTGAAACAATGGGAAGAAGAATTTCTATTCATGGAGACAGAAGCTCAAACGAAGGATGATTTTAGTCGGGATGCCTTGTTTTACTCATTGGGAACATTGTTGGTACGTGCTTCGCGTTTATCGATGCGCAGCGCCCCACAACCAAGTTTGTTAAGTCAAGACATGCTTTTCGATTTTCAGGAGTTGATTGAAAAACACTATATGGAAAAACGCACGCCAAAAGAATATGCCTTGTTGCTTCATCTTACACCCAACCATCTCAATGCCATGTGCAAAAAGAAGTCAGGCAAATCGGCTGGTGAATTAATCCGGCAACGCGTGCTGTTAGAAGCGAAGCGCTTGTTAGCGCACACCCAACTTTCCATAGCCGAAATTGCCTACACGCTTAACTTTGACGATAACTCATACTTCGGACGCTATTTCAAAAAGTATGTGGGGTTAACGCCAGACATTTTTCGGAAGATGCAAAAGAATTAGAGTACTTGGCGGGAGGGTTGGCTCTTGCCTTTGCTTTGGGTGTGTGAGGGAATGTGCCGCAATGGTAAGTGCCAAAGGCGTGGGAAGAATCTTTTATGGTTGCCGTGCGGTGGGAATTCGAGTCATTATTTATAAGGTGTCGGACGTTTCTTATGAAGCTCCGTTTTGTCCCCTTGAGAAATGGTTGTTTGAAAGAAGTCAGCCGTTAATTTTTCCGTTTTGTCGGAGGAGAATTTTTCGGTGAGGGCATGGCCACCAACGTTCAGTGTATGCGTCCGTAGCTGGCTGCGAGGGCTTGAAAATGCAGCGTAGCGAAATGTCAAGCCTGAGCCGTTGCAAATTTTGCTTACACTCAATATTAGTAACGAAGATAGATGTTCGAATTCACTTTTCACCCAGCTATGGCGCATACACAGTGTTGGCGGTCGTTTTATATCTCCACTCTTTCTTAATCTCTTTTATGTCCGCTTGGTTTGTCAGCACGTGAAATGGTGAGTCCATGTCACCGAAGCGCACCTTGTGTGTTATGTTAATAAGAATGTCCGAGTCGTTAAAGATTAGAGTAATATCTTTTCCTGGCTTTTTCATTGTCCATTGTCGGGTCCCGAATAATTGGTCGTCAATGAAGAAGAATTTGGTGTCGGTAAACATTTCCGTCAGCAAGTCGTACATCAAATTCTTATTTGTTTCCTTGTCTACTCCCTTAATCACTGTTAGTTTGCTCAAGTGAACTACACTGTAAATCAACCAAACCCCAATTGAGATAAATAGGAGGTCGAAAGTTATTCTGCTGATTGGTAAATTGTCGGTTGTCAACCCGTCCCAAATGTCCTTTGTCGAAAAGTAAATGAACATGGTTGCAACAAAATAAAAAAGTCCACGCTCTGTCAAACGCCAGAGTGAACTGTCGTTGAAACTTAACTTTCTCGTCCGTATGCTTTTATGTAAATCAATCTGTCCCATAAAAATGACCGCCAACGGTGAGTGTATGCGTCCGTAGCTGGCTGCGAGGGCTTGAAAATGCCGCGTAGCGAAATGTCAAGCCTGAGCCGTTGCTAAGTTTGTTTACACTCAATATTAGTAACGAAGATAAATATTTGAATTCACTTTCACCCAGCTATGGCGCATACACAGTGTTGTCGGTCTGTTTGCCGGCGTCGGCCCGCCGTGGCAAGCACTCTAAGATAACATGCATATCGCCTCTCTGTCGTCTCCTA